>OZ242223.1:3000000-5263003 GCA_965206685.1 Sediminibacterium sp. | reverse complement strand
CACTAACGATGGCGCACTGATCGTGCCCGCTGTCGTTAAGCCTGCACCTATCGTTGCCCCGCCCGTTGACACCAACGATTGACCCGTTATCGTTCCCGTTGTCGTGATATTTCCTGATAAATTCAGATTACTGATACCAAGGCTACCCGTTACCGTAAGGTTACCTCCCACACTTACATTACCCGTTGAGGTAATGTTACCCGTACTCAACGTTCCCGCTGTTAATCCATTGGTGATAGAACCCGATAATGCACTGAGCGTGCCACTCGAGGTTATGTTTCCTCCACTGATCCCATTAGTAACCACTAACGATGGCGCACTGATCGTTCCCGTTGATGTGAATGTTACCTGAACTTACTGTCCCGGCTGTTAATCCATTGGTAACCGCTGCAGACAACGCACTTAGGGTGCCTGTTGAAGTATGGTTACCGCTACTGATTCCATTGGTAACCACTAACGATGGCGCACTGATCGTTACCCGTTGTCGTTAAGCCTGCACCTATCGTTGCCCCACCCGTTGACACCAACGATTGACCCGTTATCGTTCCCGTTGTCGTGATATTTCCTGATAAATTCCTCCACTGATACCAAGGCTACCCGTTACCGTAAGGTTACCTGGCGCACTGATCGTTACCCGTTGAGGTAATGTTACCCGTACTCAACGTTCCCGCTGTTAATCCATTGGTGATAGAACCCGATAATGCACTGAGCGTGCCATTCGAGGTTATGTTTCCTCCACTGATTCCATTGGTAACCACTAACGATGGCGCACTGATCGTGCCCGTTGTCGTTAAGCCTGCACCTATCGTTGCCCCGCCCGTTGACACCAACGATTGACCCGTTATCGTTCCCGTTGTCGTGATATTTCCTGATAAGTTCAGATTACTGATACCCAGGCTACCCGTTACCGTAAGGTTACCTCCCACACTTACATTACCCGTTGTCGTTAAGCCCCCAGCATTGATACTTCCTGTTATATTCGCGCCCGCTGCACTGAGCGTGCCTGTTGAGGTAATGTTTCCTCCGCTGATCCCATTGGTAACCGCTAACGATGGCGCACTGATTGTTCCCGTTGAGGTAATGTTACCCGTACTCAACGTTCCCGCTGTTAATCCATTGGTGATAGAACCCGATAACGCACTGAGCGTGCCACTCGAGGTTATGTTTCCTCCACTGATTCCATTGGTAACCACTAACGATGGCGCACTGATCGTTCCCGTTGTCGTTAAGCCTGCACCTATCGTTGCCCCGCCCGTTGACACCAACGATTGACCCGTTATCGTTCCCGTTGTCGTGATATTTCCTGATAAATTCAGATTACTGATACCAAGGCTACCCGTTACCGTAAGGTTACCTCCCACACTTACATTACCCGTTGTCGTTAAGCCCCCAGCATTGATACTTCCTGTTATATTCGCGCCCGCTGCACTGAGCGTGCCTGTTGAGGTAATGTTTCCTCCGCTGATCCCATTGGTAACCGCTAACGATGGCGCACTGATTGTTCCCGTTGAGGTAATGTTACCCGTACTCAACGTTCCCGCTGTTAATCCATTGGTGATAGAACCCGATAACGCACTGAGCGTGCCACTCGAGGTTATGTTTCCTCCACTGATCCCATTAGTAACCACTAACGATGGCGCACTGATCGTGCCCGTTGATGTGATATTTCCTGAACTTACTGTCCCGGCTGTTAATCCATTCGTGATAGAACCCGATAATGCACTGAGCGTGCCACTCGATGTTATGTTTCCTCCACTGATCCCATTAGTAACCACTAACGATGGCGCACTGATCGTGCCCGCTGTCGTTAAGCCTGCACCTATCGTTGCCCCACCCGTTGACACCAACGATTGACCCGTTATCGTTCCCGTTGTCGTGATATTTCCTGATAAGTTCAGATTACTGATACCAAGGCTACCCGTTACCGTAAGGTTACCTCCCACACTTACATTACCCGTTGAGGTAATGTTACCCGTACTCAACGTTCCCGCTGTTAATCCATTGGTGATAGAACCCGATAATGCACTGAGCGTGCCACTTGATGTTATGTTTCCTCCACTGATCCCATTAGTAACCGCTAACGATGGCGCACTGATCGTTCCCGTTGATGTAATGTTACCTGAACTTACTGTTCCTGCTGTTAATCCATTGGTAACCGCTGCAGACAACGCACTTAGGGTGCCTGTTGAAGTATGGTTACCGCTACTGATTCCATTGGTAACCACTAACGATGGCGCACTGATCGTGCCCGTTGTCGTTAAGCCTGCACCTATCGTTGCCCCACCCGTTGACACCAACGATTGACCCGTTATCGTTCCCGTTGTCGTGATATTTCCTGATAAATTCAGATTACTGATACCAAGGCTACCCGTTACCGTAAGGTTACCTCCCACACTTACATTACCCGTTGAGGTAATGTTACCCGTACTCAACGTTCCCGCTGTTAATCCATTGGTGATAGAACCCGATAATGCACTGAGCGTGCCATTCGAGGTTATGTTTCCTCCACTGATTCCATTGGTAACCACTAACGATGGCGCACTGATCGTGCCCGCTGTCGTTAAGCCTGCACCTATCGTTGCCCCGCCCGTTGACACCAACGATTGACCCGTTATCGTTCCCGTTGTCGTGATATTTCCTGATAAGTTCAGATTACTGATACCCAGGCTACCCGTTACCGTAAGGTTACCTCCCACACTTACATTACCCGTTGTCGTTAAGCCCCCAGCATTGATACTTCCTGTTATATTCGCGCCCGCTGCACTGAGCGTGCCTGTTGAGGTAATGTTTCCTCCGCTGATCCCATTGGTAACCGCTAACGATGGCGCACTGATTGTTCCCGTTGAGGTAATGTTACCCGTACTCAACGTTCCCGCTGTTAATCCATTGGTGATAGAACCCGATAATGCACTGAGCGTGCCATTCGAGGTTATGTTTCCTCCACTGATTCCATTGGTAACCACTAACGATGGCGCACTGATCGTTCCCGTTGTCGTTAAGCCTGCACCTATCGTTGCCCCGCCCGTTGACACCAACGATTGACCCGTTATCGTTCCCGTTGTCGTGATATTTCCTGATAAATTCAGATTACTGATACCCAGGCTACCCGTTACCGTAAGGTTACCTCCCACACTTACATTACCCGTTGAGGTAATGCCCCCGTACTCAACGTTCCCGCTGTTAATCCATTGGTGATAGAACCCGATAATGCACTGAGCGTGCCATTCGAGGTTATGTTTCCTCCACTGATTCCATTGGTAACCACTAACGATGGCGCACTGATCGTTCCCGTTGTCGTTAAGCCTGCACCTATCGTTGCCCCGCCCGTTGACACCAACGATTGACCCGTTATCGTTCCCGTTGTCGTGATATTTCCTGATAAGTTCAGATTACTGATACCAAGGCTACCCGTTACCGTAAGGTTACCTCCCACACTTACATTACCCGTTGAGGTAATGTTACCCGTACTCAACGTTCCCGCTGTTAATCCATTGGTGATAGAACCCGATAATGCACTGAGTGTGCCACTCGAGGTTATGTTTCCTCCACTGATTCCATTGGTAACCACTAACGATGGCGCACTGATCGTGCCCGCTGTCGTTAAGCCTGCACCTATCGTTGCCCCGCCCGTTGACACCAACGATTGACCCGTTATCGTTCCCGTTGTCGTGATATTTCCTGATAAGTTCAGATTACTGATACCAAGGCTACCCGTTACCGTAAGGTTACCTCCCACACTTACATTACCCGTTGAGGTAATGTTACCCGTACTCAACGTTCCCGCTGTTAATCCATTGGTGATAGAACCCGATAATGCACTGAGCGTGCCACTTGATGTTATGTTTCCTCCACTGATCCCATTAGTAACCGCTAACGATGGCGCACTGATCGTTCCCGTTGATGTAATGTTACCTGAACTTACTGTTCCTGCTGTTAATCCATTGGTAACCGCTGCAGACAACGCACTTAGGGTGCCTGTTGAAGTATGGTTACCGCTACTGATTCCATTGGTAACCACTAACGATGGCGCACTGATCGTGCCCGTTGTCGTTAAGCCTGCACCTATCGTTGCCCCACCCGTTGACACCAACGATTGACCCGTTATCGTTCCCGTTGTCGTGATATTTCCTGATAAATTCAGATTACTGATACCAAGGCTACCCGTTACCGTAAGGTTACCTCCCACACTTACATTACCCGTTGAGGTAATGTTACCCGTACTCAACGTTCCCGCTGTTAATCCATTGGTGATAGAACCCGATAATGCACTGAGCGTGCCACTCGAGGTTATGTTTCCTCCACTGATCCCATTAGTAACCACTAACGATGGCGCACTGATCGTGCCCGCTGTCGTTAAGCCTGCACCTATCGTTGCCCCGCCCGTTGACACCAACGATTGACCCGTTATCGTTCCCGTTGTCGTGATATTTCCTGATAAGTTCAGATTACTGATACCCAGGCTACCCGTTACCGTAAGGTTACCTCCCACACTTACATTACCCGTTGTCGTTAAGCCCCCAGCATTGATACTTCCTGTTATATTCGCGCCCGCTGCACTGAGCGTGCCTGTTGAGGTAATGTTTCCTCCGCTGATCCCATTGGTAACCGCTAACGATGGCGCACTGATTGTTCCCGTTGAGGTAATGTTACCCGTACTCAACGTTCCCGCTGTTAATCCATTGGTGATAGAACCCGATAACGCACTGAGCGTGCCACTCGAGGTTATGTTTCCTCCACTGATTCCATTGGTAACCACTAACGATGGCGCACTGATCGTTCCCGTTGTCGTTAAGCCTGCACCTATCGTTGCCCCGCCCGTTGACACCAACGATTGACCCGTTATCGTTCCCGTTGTCGTGATATTTCCTGATAAATTCAGATTACTGATACCAAGGCTACCCGTTACCGTAAGGTTACCTCCCACACTTACATTACCCGTTGTCGTTAAGCCCCCAGCATTGATACTTCCTGTTATATTCGCGCCCGCTGCACTGAGCGTGCCTGTTGAGGTAATGTTTCCTCCGCTGATCCCATTGGTAACCGCTAACGATGGCGCACTGATTGTTCCCGTTGAGGTAATGTTACCCGTACTCAACGTTCCCGCTGTTAATCCATTGGTGATAGAACCCGATAACGCACTGAGCGTGCCACTCGAGGTTATGTTTCCTCCACTGATCCCATTAGTAACCACTAACGATGGCGCACTGATCGTGCCCGTTGATGTGATATTTCCTGAACTTACTGTCCCGGCTGTTAATCCATTCGTGATAGAACCCGATAATGCACTGAGCGTGCCACTCGATGTTATGTTTCCTCCACTGATCCCATTAGTAACCACTAACGATGGCGCACTGATCGTGCCCGCTGTCGTTAAGCCTGCACCTATCGTTGCCCCGCCCGTTGACACCAACGATTGACCCGTTATCGTTCCCGTTGTCGTGATATTTCCTGATAAGTTCAGATTACTGATACCAAGGCTACCCGTTACCGTAAGGTTACCTCCCACACTTACATTACCCGTTGAGGTAATGTTACCCGTACTCAACGTTCCCGCTGTTAATCCATTGGTGATAGAACCCGATAATGCACTGAGCGTGCCACTTGATGTTATGTTTCCTCCACTGATCCCATTAGTAACCGCTAACGATGGCGCACTGATCGTTCCCGTTGATGTAATGTTACCTGAACTTACTGTTCCTGCTGTTAATCCATTGGTAACCGCTGCAGACAACGCACTTAGGGTGCCTGTTGAAGTATGGTTACCGCTACTGATTCCATTGGTAACCACTAACGATGGCGCACTGATCGTGCCCGTTGTCGTTAAGCCTGCACCTATCGTTGCCCCACCCGTTGACACCAACGATTGACCCGTTATCGTTCCCGTTGTCGTGATATTTCCTGATAAATTCAGATTACTGATACCAAGGCTACCCGTTACCGTAAGGTTACCTCCCACACTTACATTACCCGTTGAGGTAATGTTACCCGTACTCAACGTTCCCGCTGTTAATCCATTGGTGATAGAACCCGATAACGCACTGAGCGTGCCACTCGAGGTTATGTTTCCTCCACTGATCCCATTAGTAACCACTAACGATGGCGCACTGATCGTGCCCGTTGATGTGATATTTCCTGAACTTACTGTCCCGGCTGTTAATCCATTCGTGATAGAACCCGATAATGCACTGAGCGTGCCACTCGATGTTATGTTTCCTCCACTGATCCCATTAGTAACCACTAACGATGGCGCACTGATCGTGCCCGCTGTCGTTAAGCCTGCACCTATCGTTGCCCCACCCGTTGACACCAACGATTGACCCGTTATCGTTCCCGTTGTCGTGATATTTCCTGATAAATTCAGATTACTGATACCAAGGCTACCCGTTACCGTAAGGTTACCTCCCACACTTACATTACCCGTTGAGGTAATGTTACCCGTACTCAACGTTCCCGCTGTTAATCCATTGGTGATAGAACCCGATAATGCACTGAGCGTGCCATTCGAGGTTATGTTTCCTCCACTGATTCCATTGGTAACCACTAACGATGGCGCACTGATCGTTCCCGTTGTCGTTAAGCCTGCACCTATCGTTGCCCCGCCCGTTGACACCAACGATTGACCCGTTATCGTTCCCGTTGTCGTGATATTTCCTGATAAATTCAGATTACTGATACCCAGGCTACCCGTTACCGTAAGGTTACCTCCCACACTTACATTACCCGTTGAGGTAATGTTACCCGTACTCAACGTTCCCGCTGTTAATCCATTGGTGATAGAACCCGATAATGCACTGAGCGTGCCATTCGAGGTTATGTTTCCTCCACTGATTCCATTGGTAACCACTAACGATGGCGCACTGATCGTTCCCGTTGTCGTTAAGCCTGCACCTATCGTTGCCCCGCCCGTTGACACCAACGATTGACCCGTTATCGTTCCCGTTGTCGTGATATTTCCTGATAAGTTCAGATTACTGATACCAAGGCTACCCGTTACCGTAAGGTTACCTCCCACACTTACATTACCCGTTGAGGTAATGTTACCCGTACTCAACGTTCCCGCTGTTAATCCATTGGTGATAGAACCCGATAATGCACTGAGTGTGCCACTCGAGGTTATGTTTCCTCCACTGATTCCATTGGTAACCACTAACGATGGCGCACTGATCGTTCCCGCTGTCGTTAAGCCTGCACCTATCGTTGCTCCGCCCGTTGACACCAACGATTGACCCGTTATCGTTCCCGTTGTCGTGATATTTCCTGATAAGTTCAGATTACTGATACCAAGGCTACCCGTTACCGTAAGGTTACCTCCCACACTTACATTACCCGTTGAGGTAATGTTACCCGTACTCAACGTTCCCGCTGTTAATCCATTGGTGATAGAACCCGATAATGCACTGAGCGTGCCACTTGATGTTATGTTTCCTCCACTGATCCCATTAGTAACCGCTAACGATGGCGCACTGATCGTTCCCGTTGATGTAATGTTACCTGAACTTACTGTTCCTGCTGTTAATCCATTGGTAACCGCTGCAGACAACGCACTTAGGGTGCCTGTTGAAGTATGGTTACCGCTACTGATTCCATTGGTAACCACTAACGATGGCGCACTGATCGTGCCCGTTGTCGTTAAGCCTGCACCTATCGTTGCCCCACCCGTTGACACCAACGATTGACCCGTTATCGTTCCCGTTGTCGTGATATTTCCTGATAAATTCAGATTACTGATACCAAGGCTACCCGTTACCGTAAGGTTACCTCCCACACTTACATTACCCGTTGAGGTAATGTTACCCGTACTCAACGTTCCCGCTGTTAATCCATTGGTGATAGAACCCGATAACGCACTGAGCGTGCCACTCGAGGTTATGTTTCCTCCACCGATCCCATTAGTAACCACTAACGATGGCGCACTGATCGTGCCCGCTGTCGTTAAGCCTGCACCTATCGTTGCCCCGCCCGTTGACACCAACGATTGACCCGTTATCGTTCCCGTTGTCGTGATATTTCCTGATAAGTTCAGATTACTGATACCCAGGCTACCCGTTACCGTAAGGTTACCTCCCACACTTACATTACCCGTTGTCGTTAAGCCCCCAGCATTGATACTTCCTGTTATATTCGCGCCCGCTGCACTGAGCGTGCCTGTTGAGGTAATGTTTCCTCCGCTGATCCCATTGGTAACCGCTAACGATGGCGCACTGATTGTTCCCGTTGAGGTAATGTTACCCGTACTCAACGTTCCCGCTGTTAATCCATTGGTGATAGAACCCGATAACGCACTGAGCGTGCCACTCGAGGTTATGTTTCCTCCACTGATTCCATTGGTAACCACTAACGATGGCGCACTGATCGTTCCCGTTGTCGTTAAGCCTGCACCTATCGTTGCCCCGCCCGTTGACACCAACGATTGACCCGTTATCGTTCCCGTTGTCGTGATATTTCCTGATAAATTCAGATTACTGATACCAAGGCTACCCGTTACCGTAAGGTTACCTCCCACACTTACATTACCCGTTGTCGTTAAGCCCCCAGCATTGATACTTCCTGTTATATTCGCGCCCGCTGCACTGAGCGTGCCTGTTGAGGTAATGTTTCCTCCGCTGATCCCATTGGTAACCGCTAACGATGGCGCACTGATTGTTCCCGTTGAGGTAATGTTACCCGTACTCAACGTTCCCGCTGTTAATCCATTGGTGATAGAACCCGATAACGCACTGAGCGTGCCACTCGAGGTTATGTTTCCTCCACTGATCCCATTAGTAACCACTAACGATGGCGCACTGATCGTGCCCGTTGATGTGATATTTCCTGAACTTACTGTCCCGGCTGTTAATCCATTCGTGATAGAACCCGATAATGCACTGAGCGTGCCACTCGATGTTATGTTTCCTCCACTGATCCCATTAGTAACCACTAACGATGGCGCACTGATCGTGCCCGCTGTCGTTAAGCCTGCACCTATCGTTGCTCCGCCCGTTGACACCAACGATTGACCCGTTATCGTTCCCGTTGTCGTGATATTTCCTGATAAGTTCAGATTACTGATACCAAGGCTACCCGTTACCGTAAGGTTACCTCCCACACTTACATTACCCGTTGAGGTAATGTTACCCGTACTCAACGTTCCCGCTGTTAATCCATTGGTGATAGAACCCGATAATGCACTGAGCGTGCCACTTGATGTTATGTTTCCTCCACTGATCCCATTAGTAACCGCTAACGATGGCGCACTGATCGTTCCCGTTGTCGTTAAGCCGGCACCTATCGTTGCTCCGCCCGTTGACACCAACGATTGACCCGTTATCGTTCCCGTTGTCGTGATATTTCCTGATAAGTTCAGATTACTGATACCAAGGCTACCCGTTACCGTAAGGTTACCTCCCACACTTACATTACCCGTTGAGGTAATGTTACCCGTACTCAACGTTCCCGCTGTTAATCCATTGGTGATAGAACCCGATAATGCACTGAGCGTGCCACTTGATGTTATGTTTCCTCCACTGATCCCATTAGTAACCGCTAACGATGGCGCACTGATCGTTCCCGCTGTCGTTAAGCCTGCACCTATCGTTGCCCCACCCGTTGACACCAACGATTGACCCGTTATCGTTCCCGTTGTCGTGATATTTCCTGATAAATTCAGATTACTGATACCAAGGCTACCCGTTACCGTAAGGTTACCTCCCACACTTACATTACCCGTTGAGGTAATGTTACCCGTACTCAACGTTCCCGCTGTTAATCCATTGGTGATAGAACCCGATAACGCACTGAGCGTGCCACTCGATGTTATGTTTCCTCCACTGATCCCATTAGTAACCACTAACGATGGCGCACTGATCGTTCCCGTTGTCGTTAAGCCTGCACCTATCGTTGCCCCACCCGTTGACACCAACGATTGACCCGTTATCGTTCCCGTTGTCGTGATATTTCCTGATAAATTCAGATTACTGATACCAAGGCTACCCGTTACCGTAAGGTTACCTCCCACACTTACATTACCCGTTGAGGTAATGTTACCCGTACTCAACGTTCCCGCTGTTAATCCATTGGTGATAGAACCCGATAATGCACTGAGTGTGCCACTCGAGGTTATGTTTCCTCCACTGATTCCATTGGTAACCACTAACGATGGCGCACTGATCGTTCCCGCTGTCGTTAAGCCGGCACCTATCGTTGCTCCGCCCGTTGACACCAACGATTGACCCGTTATCGTTCCCGTTGTCGTGATATTTCCTGATAAGTTCAGATTACTGATACCAAGGCTACCCGTTACCGTAAGGTTACCTCCCACACTTACATTACCCGTTGAGGTAATGTTACCCGTACTCAACGTTCCCGCTGTTAATCCATTGGTGATAGAACCCGATAATGCACTGAGCGTGCCACTTGATGTTATGTTTCCTCCACTGATCCCATTAGTAACCGCTAACGATGGCGCACTGATCGTTCCCGTTGTCGTTAAGCCTGCACCTATCGTTGCCCCACCCGTTGACACCAACGATTGACCCGTTATCGTTCCCGTTGTCGTGATATTTCCTGATAAGTTCAGATTACTGATACCAAGGCTACCCGTTACCGTAAGGTTACCTCCCACACTTACATTACCCGTTGTCGTTAAGCCCCCAGCATTGATACTTCCTGTTATATTCGCGCCCGCTGCACTGAGCGTGCCTGTTGAGGTAATGTTTCCTCCGCTGATCCCATTGGTAACCGCTAACGATGGCGCACTGATTGTTCCCGTTGAGGTAATGTTACCCGTACTCAACGTGCCCGCTGTTAATCCATTGGTGATAGAACCCGATAATGCACTGAGCGTGCCATTTGAGGTTATGCTTCCCAATACCGTTAAGCCCGTCAGATTTCCGACACTCGTGATATTTGATAATACACTTGATCCTAACGTCCCACTGAACGTACCCCCCTCTATTACTCCGCTTACACTCAAATTACCCAACTGCCCTACACTGGTGATATTGGGCTGTGAACCCGTTGTTAAGGTTCCACTCACATTAGTCGCACTCAAGTTCACTCCGCTGATCGTGCCTGTTACTGTAATATTATTTAATGACCCAATATTATTCAAATTGATTTCCGAAAGCTTCTGAAAATACGGCTTCAACATAGCAGTCGTATCACTAATTTTTAGTCTGTCGTCTATTCTTTTACTAAGAGAAACCGTGTCAACAGAATTTAATTTTCCAGCAAGTAATTTAGACAAGTCATTTAAATCGGAAGCTATTGATTTAAACTGTGAAGGCGTAACATAAACAACCCCGCTATCATTAATGGGAACCATATCATTTCGTATTTTTGAAATGGAATCCAACACCACAGAAATGCGCGCATACGGTTTTAAAAGATTAAAGGTATCAGAAATAGAAATTTTTTGCTGCAATTCTGAATTTAAATTCAGCCTCCTCACATACGAGCTTAGCATATTAGAAGTATCGATAACATCTAATTTCGTATTTGCATTACTTGCCGTGCCAGAAAAAAGAGCATAAGGAACAGACCAAAACTGAGTTGTACCTAAATCAATAAAATTACTTGCATAATTCCAACTCGGATCCGGTAAAGTCGGGGCAATTGCAATTTTCACATTCAAAAAATAAGGTCCATTTGACCAATCTATTCTATTAAGCATTCCCCCAACACTTCCTATTAATACACTAAATAAGCCATTTTCATCAGATTTCGTATTAAACAACTCTGTCATGTCTACCCTGCCAGATGGTGTTTTGTTTATAATAGATACTTGAACATAAAGTGTTTTTGATTTTGCGAAGTTGCCGGAAGCATCTTTTGCAATTGCCTGAAATTGAATTCCTAATGGGGCACCTGATTGGGAGAAGGAATCATTAGCAATTATTATTAGCAATATAGCAATGATAGACTTATTCAAACAGTTTATAATTTTGGCATGCCTCTTAAAAAGTTTATTGTACCTGATAATATTCATGGCATAAATTTGAAAAATGATCTTATTGTTTGATTATTTTACAACTGCCTAAACTATTTTCACCCTCAACCGCAACATAGTATGTCCCCTTGGGCATACGTGAAATCTCAACTCTAATTCCTGTCATTAAGTCTAACCCGTTAATTGTTTTAAAATAAAATGCACCACCATCTATTGTCATTATCCTTAATAAATACTTGCCATTCGAAAAAATGTTGCTATTTAGCTGCGATCGAATAGTAACAAAATGAGTTGCGGGATTCGGATATGTTGAAATATCTATAGGAGTTCCGGTTATCTGTGGAAATAACGGTAATACTGGTAATTGGGATGAATTTACTGGACAAGAAAAATTTAGAACAAAATCCTTATTATATATAATTAGAGGATAACCTGCAGTAACATAAATACATCCAGAGTTATAATTTAAGGCTATTGGCGTAGAAGAAACAGCAGTAGAACTTAATACCCCAATACTAGAGAATTGATATGGTACTGTTAGTTGCGAGAACAACGTATAGGTAAATACTAAATTAAATAGTACTATTAATACTAATGTGTTGATTTTATTTTTAGAAAGTACATACATACTAAAACAACTTTTTTGAAAGCTTTTTGAGGAACCGATCTAATCCACAGAGTATTGATTTTTTTATTCTAGATTGGGATAGGATTCTGCAATTCAAACCATAAACTAGAATAAACACTACACGAAATACGACAAATAACTACATCTTGAAATTTAAGAAGGTGTAAAACAGCGGATTACGTTGTAAAACAAAATATTACATTGTTTTACAAGATATAATAAATATAAAATAATTTTATTTTGAAATGTCTTAATACAATTTTAAGCCCGCCTCACTTTAATCAAAGGACTTAAACCCAGCAGAAATGACGTTGATTTTACTTATTCCAGCGCTAATGTTGGACAACCTTTTTTGAGTAATTGAAATTTAAAACGGGCTTTTCGAAAAATTGAGGGCGAAAAACATATCATCAGGTAAAATCGAAAAGAATACAGTTGACAATGCAGTGACTTTATTAGAAAGTTCATTGATAGATCTAAACACCACTTCTTACAAAAGACAATACCAACCAACATCTTGTATAGGCACAATACAAAAATGATTAACTCTCAAAAGTTGTTAACTGGTTAATTAATCTTTTTTCCAAAAAAGAAATGCTCGAATTCATCGAGCATTTCAGGAGAATAATTCAAAGGATATATGAATCTAAAACAAAAATATAATGTAAGCTATGTCTAGAAAGAATTGTCACAAAAAACAGATTGTCTAAATGTTAATTACATTGTATTTTTTTACAATACATTTATTTTCAGTTAATTATAAATTAAATTTTGATATAATCAGCCATAATTAGACTTAATATCTGATGCTATGCCTTTAAAATAATGCGATTAAAAACCAATTCTGTGGCGAAAGCTAACAGGTTGAAAGTGTTGTATTTTAATTAAATATAATATGAAATAAAATCTAACACTTTTGTACAATCACTTTTAACCGAGACCTGCGTGAGGGATTATTCGGGGAAGGTTAATGCTATACAGTCCGATTGATTCCAACCTGAAAAGTGTCTCTTTTCAGGTTCAATCTTTAGTTTAGCAAGCCCGATTAAAATCAGTTATATTCTATCTCGATGATTATCCAATTTTCGATATATCATTGTCTCTTCAATAGAAATGAAATATCAATGGTTCTTTTTGAAACAGTCACATCAAAAAAATAGTTGTTTTCTTTATTTAGGGTTTATCATCTGCAATTAAGCTTCTTTGAAGCCCTAGTAATAGGCCTAATGGCCTTGATTTTGATTTCTGCCTGAAACATGTTACATCAAAAAGAACCGGTCTTCATCGGAATGTATACCTCGTATGGTTTCGTTATAGTTCACAATTCCTTTCTTGATTGTACATAAATTTGTGTAATTAATGGTAAAAAAGAAAACAAAAAGTTGTGATTGTGTTACATAGTCATAAATTATCGGCCGCTAATCTAAATGCTACATTAGGAGACCCCTACAAGACACTCTATGCTAAAATCACTGTATCACGCCAGAAGGAATCTTCAAATTTTTCATGTCATTGAAAGTAATCACCGGCAATCCAGTCGTGCTGTTCACTATACTTATTCGCATTTGGTTTCGAATAAATTCAACCAGTAAGAATTTGCTGTAAGCTGATGATCCGCAATAATAAACAGGTGTATTTCCGTAAATATCTGAGGGTGGTATATAATTCGGTGAGGGCACCCCACATTCATTGTGAAAATGGCCTACAAACACAGCCGAAACTTTATATTTCGCAAGCATGTTTTTAAATCTGGCTTTTAACTTGACAATACTATCTTGCGGATATAGCTCACCCCAACTTTCAATTCCCCAGTGTTGAAATGCATCATGAAAATTCAATATTATATTTTGTCCAGCATTATAGGCTTTCTTTAAATCATCTTCGAGCCAATCCATCGAACTATTGATATCCACTTGCAGCCTTGGGTGATTCCAACCGCCTATCAGGGCTTCTGATTTCCAATCAGTCTTATAAATAGGATAATTTTGCAACTGAACAAAATGCACTCTAAGTAAATCCATGAATAAGCCAGACTTCCTTCCACATAATCGGTAAAAAATTTAGTCTGTTCATTTAGATCCTGGGTATACCCATTCAATAGGCCGTCATTTGTGTATTGATTAATTTTTCCTACCACATACCTTATCATTCCAGATGCACAGGTATTATTATAACGTCCATCGCAATTACATATTACTAATGCCCTGCTGGAATTTCTCAGATAATTTGAATAATCATGGTTCCCAAGGCCAACAA
The DNA here is from genome assembly GCA_965206685.1 of Sediminibacterium sp. Lineage (GTDB taxonomy): Bacteria > Bacteroidota > Bacteroidia > Chitinophagales > Chitinophagaceae > Sediminibacterium. Next base: position 5,248,193 of record OZ242223.1, on the reverse strand, counting down.
ACATTGTGGGTTTAGAATTGGCATAGATATCCGTAAATTCTGATAAATCATTATTTTGATCACCATAAGTCGTGAGATCTCCATTGTTTATGGCGCCTTTTATATCCTGGCATGAATCATACAAATAATTCATCACGCTAACCTGCTTTTGATTCAGGCTTGTTGAGATACTGTATCTCTCTGCATCATCATGATAAGATTGCAGTTCAACCCAGGGCCATTGAGGAACTGAAGATAAAATCATTGAAAAATTACCCATTCTTGAAGGTGTAGAACTATTGCTGCTTCTCGAAAGGCTGACAAACGCGCATTACTGGTGCCGATAATAAAATCTGATTTTCCATCTCCGTTGACATCTGACATATAATTAGGAGTATTGTCAAATGAAGCGCCACATAATTCGGAAGGTGAAAATAAACCTGTTGAAGTTGCAACAGGTAGAAATCCATATTGAGACAGGTTAGTACTATCTCTAACACCATTATTATTTACCATTATCAAGTCATCATTTCCATCCCCACTGATATCCTGAAAAAAAGTAGCCTTCGAACCATAAAAAGCTCCACTTGGAAACGCATAAGGAAAGACATTATTAACAAACCTTGTCCCATCCAAGCACCATATACTTATTTATGGCATCATCGTTGATGGCAATCGCATCTGCTTTTCCATCTCCATTTACGTCTGCAAAATAAGTCCCTTCAGTTCCCACAAAATGGCTGGAAGTCCATTGGGGTCTTATACGACTATAGCTTTACAGGGTAAAGTTTTTCAGGACGAGTCATTGCTTAATAACCTTTAAACTATGCCGATTATACAGAATCAAAAAAAAATCGTCGGCAAAAAAGGATGACTTTAAACTTACAAAGACTTTCTGTGCATCATTTGTGCAATAGATTGACCGAATTGAATGCTCATTAATTCCAGCCTATGTAAAATCATTCGCTTTTGTTATACAAAATGGGCAATCGATTGTCCTGATTGTTACATCTGCATTTTAATAAGTTTGAAATAAAAGTAACTGCTATGACAACTGAAATAGTAATGCCTCTGCATGCGCTTTCTTACGAAAAGATCCCAACAACGATTTACAGTTTACAGGACGATGCCTGCAAAAAAGTTGCCTATGAAATTGCACAACTCGTAAGGGAAAAATTATTAACGAATCAACAAGCGGTAATAGGGTTCGCAACGGGTTCAACGCCAAAGAAAATATATACGGAACTGGTGCGGCTGCACCGGGAAGAAAATTTGAGCTTTAAAAATGTTATTGCTTTTAATCTTGATGAATATTACCCGATAAATACTGAATCATTGCAGAGTTTCGCGCGCTTTATGGAGGAAAACCTTTTTAACCATATAGACATCGATAGGGACAACTGTTTTATTCCGCATGGTAATATACCCGGAGAATTGATAAAAAGACATTGTGAGGCATTCGAAAAAAAGATTGCCGACTATGGCGGTATAGACTTACAAATCCTGGGTATCGGCAGGAATGGTCATATCGGATTTAATGAACCTGGATCTAATATCAATTCTATAACCCGGTTGATTACCCTTGATCAAAATACCCGGTCAGATGCACAATTTGCCTTCGACGGTTTGGCCGGCGTACCGAGGAAAGCCATCACCATGGGTGTTGGAACAATATTAAATGCGAAACGGATTATCTTGCTGGCCTTTGGAGAAAATAAAGCCGGCATTATTAAACAAACAATTGAGGGCCCTTCAACAGAATTTGTGCCGGCATCTTACCTACAGGGCCATAAAAACGTTGAATGTATTATTGACGAAGCCGCAGCAGCTGAATTAACCAGAAGAAAAGCACCTTGGCTTACCGAAGAGGTCAACTGGAACGAGCAAATGGTTAAAAAAGCTGTGATCCACTTAGCATTGACTGTTAATAAACCGATTTTAAAATTAACGGGTAATGATTACAACGAGAACGGTTTAAGCGACTTACTCGCGTTGTTTGGACAACCTTATGACATCAATATTGATGTATTCAACAGGTTGCAACATACTATTACAGGTTGGCCGGGAGGCAAGCACGATGCGGATGATTCCAATCGTCCGGAGCGCTCATTGCCTGCAAAAAAAAGGGTTTTAATCTTTAGTCCCCATCCCGATGATGACATCATTTCTATGGGTGGTACATTTCAACGGCTTGTTGATCAGGGTCATGAAGTGCATGTAGCGTACCAAACCTCTGGGAATATCGCCGTTGCAGACGATGAAGCGCTTAGATTCATAGAATTTGCTAATGATTTCAATAGCCATTTTAAAATCGGGATATCGGAGTCAGCGAATATTTATCAGGGTATATCGGAATTCCTGGCGAAGAAAAAAGATGGCGAGGCGGACTGCATTGACCTCAGAACGGTGAAAGGGCTTATCAGGAGGAGCGAAGCGATCAATACATGCCGATTTGTGGGCATACCTATGCATAGGGTACATTTTTTAAATCTTCCGTTTTATGACACCGGAACTGTAGTGAAAAATCCCCTCGGCACAGTTGACATTGCACGAATCACCAGTCTGATTGAGTCCATACAGCCTCATCAAATGTATGCAGCAGGTGATCTTGCGGACCCACATGGAACACATAAGGTATGCCTCGATGCCATTATAAAATCAGTTGAAAGCCTTAACGCCCATTCTTATATGAAAGATTGCTGGATCTGGCTATACAAAGGCGCATGGGCCGAATGGGACATACACCAGATCGAAATGGCGGTTCCGATGAGTCCGGATCAAGTATTGAAAAAAAGAAACGGCATCTTTAAGCATCAATCACAAAAAGACGGGGCTATGTTTCAGGGAATGGATAATCGTGAGTTCTGGCAACGGGCAGAAATACGTAATAGAAAAACAGCAGATCTTTATAATAAACTTGGCCTGGCCGAATATGAAGCCATAGAGGCTTTTGTCCGGTGGCGTTAATACAAATCTCTGATGGAAAAGCCAAACATTCCTGTCCTCTTATCAAATTAGCAGAATGAAAAAAATACAAGTTCCATGTTTCGAAGACAATTTTTCAGTAATGCCTATCGAAACGTTATCCCTCCAAATGGACAAACTGTCGCGGCACCGGCTTACCTATGTACCGTGGACACAATATCTCTACCATCCAGTGGTTGATTTTGCGATAGCCTGCTGTAGCGATGCTGTTTTTCTGAAATACTATGTAGCCGAAAAATTTGTCAAGGCATCTTCAGGCAGCATCAATGGGAAGGTATGGGAAGATAGTTGTGTTGAATTTTTTCTGGCTTTTGATGAAAACTATTATAACCTTGAATTCAACTGTATCGGTACCGCTTTGGTAGGCTATGGAAAGAATAGGGAATCAAGGGAATTATTACCGCAAGACATTGTCAAAGCGATAACGTTCCAATCGGTTATCAAAAATAATGGACCGGAAATTTATTGGGAGATAACAGTAAAAATACCAATTGGCATTTTTTTTCATCATGATCTTCTTTCTATTAAGGGTAACTCCTGCCGGGCTAATTTTTTCAAATGCGGGGATGGACTGCCTGAACCGCATTATATTTCCTGGACAAACATATTCTCACAAGAACCTGATTTTCATTTGCCGATTTATTTCGGTTATCTTGAGTTTTAATGTAATTTTTTAGGTAATACCCTTAGCTATGCAGAAACAAGGATTGCCAGCGCAGGCCGGTTTGAATCATTGTATCCAGATCAGAGGTGGCATGCCATCCTAAAATATGATTGGCTTTTGTAGGGTCAGACCAAATAGCGGGCAGGTCGCCTTCGCGTCTTGGCCCGATCCTGTAGTTGATCTTTTGCCCTGTAATTTGCTCAAACCTGCTGATCACTTCTAATACCGACCTCCCTGTTCCTGTTCCCAAATTAAACACTTCAAAATTCGAACGATTAGTTTTTTCTATCAGGCGGCGACAAGCTGCAACATGCGCCAGCGCAAGATCAACAACATGGATATAGTCCCGTACACAACTACCGTCTGGCGTGTCGTAGTCGGCGCCATAAACTGTAAGTTGGGGAAGTATTCCGGCGATCGTTTGTAAAACATAAGGGAAAAGATTATTGGGAACTCCTTTGGGAAGTTCCCCTAAAAGCCCGGAAGAATGGGCTCCAACCGGGTTAAAATACCGTAAAGAGATATTTTGCAGACGTCCCTGCGATGCAACCATTTCCAAAATCTCTTCCCCCATCTGTTTAGAGGCCCCATAGGCTGTCGTTGCTTTTTGAAATGTGGCATCTTCTCTGACAGGCGAGTTTCCCGTTTGGCCGTAAACAGTAGCTGAGGAAGAAAATATAAGTTTACCGATATGATGTTCTTCCATTACCTGAAGAAGCGTCAATAGTGCGCCGAGATTATTTTGAAAATATTTTACTGGATAACGTGCAGCCTCGGCAACCGATTTAAATGCGGCAAAATGAATCACCAATTCAGGTTTGCATAATAAAAAAACTAATTGAAGGGCTGCCCTGTCGCAAACATCCGCATCGTAAAACTTTGGCTTTATTGAAGTAATTGCTTCAATCCTGTTCAACATTTTTTTTTCTGAATTACTAAGATTATCAATGATCACAACATCAAATCCTGCCTTGATCAGTTCCACGGTAGTATGGGATCCGATATAACCCAGTCCGCCCGTTACCAATATTGTTTTGCCTTTTTTAGGTTCCATAAGATTGAGAATGAATAGTGAATGCCCGTCAACGGTCAGTTTTTATCACCGCGCTTTCCTGAATTTTATTTTTAACCATATACGACGCGCCTATAACGGTTAGACCACTATACGTTCAAAGCTTTACCAGGAAATCCTACTTATCCAGCAAAATACTTTGCAGGTTCTTGTTCACTAATAAACCGTCAATCGGCTTAAGATCAAAGTTCAGTTTTTTCCTTGCCTTAAAACGCACCAAAAACAGGTCCATGTTTCCTGAAAGCGTTTCCTTTATGCCAATGTTTACAAAATTCAAGTACAATGCTTTACTTCCGTTTGTGTGCAGCCTGTCGTTACTCAGGTTCTCCATTTGTCTCATATTGAGAGGTCGTACGTCAATAAATTCATATTCACTCGCATCATATGGCAAAGCAATACTTAAAGCGTTTACAAATCTTAAACCAGTTCCCTTTACCATTACTTCAATAATGTCATCTTTATTGTATGTCTGTTTCGCTGCGCCGATCTCAAGTTTTCCGGCAAGCGTATCAGCTTGGCTGGCATCTACTCCGCCGCCGAGTTGCGTTGCCACCACAGAAATATCGTAGGCATCAATCAGGTTGTTTTGGTTGATATCACCTTTACTGATATATCCATCGAAATCTGCATCACCTTTTCGCAAGCCTGTATAATTCATATAAGATATCAAGTCGTTCTTGTCAATTACACGATCGTGGTTGATGTCGCCAGGAAGATAGCTTTCAGTTCCCGGGGCTTTAAAGACATACAGTTCACGTGCTGAACCTGCATCACCCGATGATTCAGTCACAGTGATCTTTAAGTAGCGGGCTAAGGGTTGGCTGCTAAAATTAAATACCTTGATTTCATCATTGCCCGCCCAATCAAATGAGCCTGCCTCTGTCCATTTATCCTTATTGTTTCCATAAAATACCTTTCCTTTTAGAAAAATACCATTGGTTATCCCTCTCCCGATACGTGGGGGCAGGTAATGAAATTTATCCAGTTGATTATAAGATTTCAGATCAAGTACCAAATCAAAGGGAACTGATTTTGTGCCGCGCCTTGTTTGCCATAGGTTCGCCTCATCGAAGTCAAACAACCGATCGAGCCCTGAGCCACGTTGACTTTCAGCTTTTGTTTCAGCAACTATTCCCTGGATGGCGAATTTCAGCGGATTTGCTTTGGTAGTCGCTTTAATTTCTACCCAGTTGGAATACCCATCTTTATTAGCGGCCCGTAATTTAAAAGTATAAAAAGTCTCGGGCGTCAATCCGTCAAATAATAGAGCCGTGTCTGTGATTGTTGTGTAATGCATCCCATTGAAATCAATTTCATAGAAGTCTGCATGATCAACTTTATTCCAGCCTGGTTTCAGGCTATAGGCTTCCGTATATTTATCAGTAACTACGGCGTTTGCCGGGGGCAGTAATGTTCCCTTCGTAACACGTCTTTTATCAGCAGGTGTAAATCTGAACCCTTCAATGCTGAGTATAACAGGGTTTGCCATGATATCCGTTGGTTCTACTTTCACCAAAAATTGGGGATTTTTGGTGATCGGTATTTTTTCAAAATCACTTCCATTGGTAGCGAACCTGTTTATGTTGGGAGCAACATTGTAGAAATACACATTTTCGTTTTTCAAAAAGGCCTCGTAACTATTTACTTCTTTTAATAAAATATCTCGTGTTCCAATTTTGACTGTTGCAGTTTTGGGTTTAGCGGTTACATTTATTCTGAACTCGGTACTTTTTTCTTTCATTATGCCATAGAAATCACCTTTTGTGGGATGCACAGTTATAAGTGCAGTATTCTTTTCATTTACTGCAGATTCAATTATGGTGACAGCACCTTTATTTACCTTGTATTGCTCCGTTACACCATCATCATCGTATTCGGTAAAGGAACTTTTCTGAGCTGGGTAAATCTCATATATGCGTACACTACGATTAATTTCCCCTACGTTGTTATTCGGATTGGCCATAGGGATAATGGCACCACTTTTTACAAATACGGGCAGTTTCCATAACGGTGCGTCAAAATTATTCAGTATACAGTTTCCCGTATATTTTTCACCTGTAAAATAATCGATCCAGGTTCCCTTTGGCAGGTATATTCCGTTCCGGATATCATTTCCTTTTTCATCCAGCCGGGTTCCCTGGTAAATCGGAGCAATTAAGAAATTAGGTCCATACAGAAACTGGTATTGGGTGGCCGTGCCATGTGTATATTCGTTCGGGTATTCCAAAAACATTGCACGCATTATTGGAAGGCCATTTATAGCTTCCCTGGCAATACTATAGGTATATGGTATTAATTCAGATTTCAGTTTTAGATAATTCCGGTTCATAGAAGCGGCTGGTTCTCCTAAGATATGCGGGTATTTTGGATTGGTTCCCCAGCCATCCATATTCAATTGCATCGGTGTAAAGGTTTTCCATTGAAAATCCCTCGTGTTTACCACCGGGTTCTTGCCGCCAAAAATACCGTCCATATCGGAAGTGATACTGGGGAGCCCTGATAATCCTGAACCTATATAGGTCGGAATATGAAAACGTATATACTCCCATACCCCACCCGTCTGGTCTCCTGACCAGACGGACGCGTACCGCTGCGTTCCTGCCCACCCGTCCAAAGATATGATGAAGGGTCTTGCATTATCGCCATGATTCGACATGATTTGTGCCACATCACTCACCCCGTTGAGTCCAAATGAGTACCCCGCACCTACCCAGGCAACATCGGTTTTTAATACCCGTACCCCCGCGTCCTTTACTTCCTTTAAAATATCTCTTTGCAACAGAGCGCTGATTTCGGGCTTGGGATGAAGATCCGATTGAGTCCATAGCCCAATCTGTACCCCGTTCTTTCGGGCGTAATCGCCTAAATTTTTCAAATTCTCTATATTACCGTCCAGCGAACTTGTTTGTCCATACCCGGCTCCATAACCGTCATTGGGGAGCAGCCAGCCCAATGGCATATCATTTGTCTTATACCGGTCAATCACGGCCCGGGCGGAAAACTGGTAATTATTTTTCTCACCGTTAAGCGATTCTTTTATTCCCGTGCTGTCGCGCTGACTTTCTTTGTAACGTTTGCCGTCTTCAAATAATATACCGGTTGTATCTTCCTTCCAGAAATCCCTGTTATAGGCGTTTAGGTGTCCTTCATAAAAACCAAATTTGGGAAGCAAAATGGGATTACCTGTTAGTTGATAATAACAATTCAACAATGCTGATGCACCATTCCCTACCATAAAAAAAACGTCCAGATAATCAGTTTCATGTGTGAGTTTTACCAGCCCTTTCTCTTTGGACCCAAAATCATATTTCCCTTTCTTGAAAGTGTGCCACATAAACGCGTAGCCATTAGTGGACCAATAGAATGGCGTTGGAGATGCAACACCTCCATCAGTCCAACGATTTTGATTTTCAATAGCAATTGCTTTTCCCTTGTGTGAGAAACGCCCGTTCTGTAAACCTCCGCCATAAAAATATTCACCAGAACTTTCCTTTAGTGTAAGCGCAACCACATCTTTCCCAAAACGGATAGGAGCAGCCTGTTGCAGGATAATAGCATTGTCGACCGCATTAATTACTTTTAATAACCCATTAATTCTATCGATCAGGACCTTTATTTTTCCGGTAGACAGGGTAACTATGTCTTTTGCATTGGTAAAACTCAATACCACTGCCTTTCTCGGGTTCTCGGTCAATATTTTGGCCAATGGCTTAGCTTCAGGATCCCGGATCAGTCCGCCTGAATTGTCTTGAAAAAGCCGGAATATATTGTCAGCATAAAAATCAAATATGATTTTTTGATTACCCGCAAGGGATAACTCAACCGAGGTAGCATCTATTTTTTTAACACCGACTACCTGTTGACCATCATGAAATGGCAACTGCACACCAGCTTTTTTTTGTGAGGCAGAAGCAGTTGAAAAGAAAAGCAGGACCGGAATTAATGCAACAAACCAAATGCAGTGCCTTGACACAGTTTCAGAAAATGTTTTCATAAATATTGATTTATTTCGGCGAGTTTATTTTTTTACAGGTATGTATGTAATTAATTATATACAAGCTTGCGATAAAAACTGTATTTGCATTTTAGTTTAACAATTTAACATGAATAATTGCTTAGTACGTAATCAAACGATTGCGCAGTTTATTATGGTGATGCTCGCTGCAACTCTCAAGATAAAGTGGTGCCTTAATCCGGTTTTCATCGAACAAAATACGGCAATGGATATCCAGGTCAACCACTATTCATCCGTTATCCTTCTCTCTCCTGATATAGGAGAGAGGGATAAGGATTCAGCACCAACTTGCCAGTATCGGCTAAAAATGTATAACTGTGGTTTTATAATAATATCATAATAGTAATTCCATTTTTGATCTCACACGTCATGTATTTCACTAATCACTAACGATCATTTCATTTCAATATAATCTCATCTGCAAAGATCCAGCTGGGTTGATTGGCACCAGGGTGTCCTGCCGGACAAGGTCCTGCGTTTTTAGCTGTAATTCGGATAGCCTTTACTTTTTGCTGTGGGAAGCTGACAGCAAATTCTTTTGTTTGCGCATTACGGTCTGCCATTAACACGGAGTTAAGGTTGGAACCCGCTTCTTTAAAATTGGCTCCATCTTCTGATATTTCAAACATCACCGACTGCGGGAAAAATATCCAGCGTGCCCAATTCTGGAGACAGCCTAGTCCAATACTACTTGCAAGAACTGCATTTTCCAAATCTATAGTGGCAGTCATATCCCTTCCATTAAACCCATGCCAATTCGAGCCGATGTCGCTAGTACCACGTATGCCGTCTGTTAAAGCATTTGGACCGCTGGCCGGGTAGTAACGGCTATTGGGCGTACTATATTTTACATTTTTCCCGGTCGCCTTATTCAATGAAAACATGCGTTCGGCATACCTGGGACTAACTACGACATTATCCAATACCATCACAGCCTTTAACGTTAACGAACTATTTATTGATATAGGACCTGCATACCTTTCACTTCCGGTAGTCGGAGTGCCCCCATCAATAGTATAAAAAATAGTTGCATCAGGGTTTTCTGTTTCCAGCGAAACAAACAATTTTCCTTCTTTGGTTTCAGGTTTGATATCCACTTTAAAATTACCCTTAGAATAATGCAAACCTCTTTGCTCAAAACCAAAGAGATGTGGTTGCAGACGTACCGTAAAGCTTTTCCAGCTACGTTGATTTTTTGGAGTCCATAGAACTTCAGCTAAAGCGGGTAGACGCGGCAGGACCATGTATTCAGCCTGTTCATAGGATGGTATATATTCTGTCCAAAGGTTTGCCTGTGATCCCAAAACATGTTTCCCTTCCTCGCTGGTTAATACCGCTGGAACCGGCTCGTAATTATACACTTTTTGAAGGGTATTAAACCCTCCAATTGCAGGCGGTTCTGTAAGAGGATCTCCCTGGTAATGATCAAAATAACACGGCGACTCCGGTGTCATTATCACATCATGATTCATTCTGGCGGCAGCAATTCCTCCTGTCTCTCCACGCCAGCTCATCACGGTAGCTTCCGGTGCCAGCCCCCCTTCCAGAATTTCGTCCCACCCTATCAACTTCCTCTTTTTAGACACAAGGAATTTTTCAATTCTTCGAATAAAGTAGCTTTGCAATTCGTTCTCGTTATTCAATCCTTCTGTTTTTATCCTTGCCTGACATTTCGGGCATTTTCTCCAATCTGACTTGTCCACCTCATCGCCTCCAACATGTATATAGGTAGATGGGAAAAGCCCCATTACTTCAGTTAATACATTTTGTAAAAAAATAAATGCACTATCATTGCCCGCGCAATAATTGCTTGCTACATCCTTGGCAAAAAAGTTTCCGGGTTTCCCGAAATGACCTTTTGGATTACAAGACAATTCTGGATAAGCAGCCATGGCTATTTCAGAATGGCCTGGCATTTCGATTTCCGGTACAACGGTAATATGCCGGGTTTGCGCATAAGATACAATGTCTTTTATTTGCGTCTGCGTATAATAACCACCATAGTTCGCTTGTTCAGGATCTGAATTGAATTGCATTTCACCCCAGTTCCAGGGTTTACCCTCATTCACGCGCCAGGCTGCCAATTGGGTAAGTCGCGGATACTTTTTGATTTCGATACGCCAACCCGCACCATCAACAAGATGCCAGTGGAATACGTTCATTTTGTAAGCTGCCAGCAGATCGATAAATTCTTTTACCAATTCAGGAGCAAAAAAGTGACGGCTTACGTCAAGCATCAATCCGCGCCAGGGAAATCTAGGATAATCAATGATTTCCATACAGGGAATCTGTGCTGACTGATTAGTGCGTATTGCAGGCATTGTTTGCAGAATTGATTGAATAGCATAAAACCATCCGGCACTTGTGTTTGCCTTAACAAGAATATGATCGGGTGTTACAGACAATAAATAGCCCTCGTTCCCGATCCCTTCAGTTTTTTCGATCGCGAAACGGATTTGCTTTTTGGATTTTTTATTTATGGGTAATTTTATACCGGTAATCTTTTGGATTGAACCAGCGAAAAAATGGATGGTTTCAAGTGAAGTTCTATCCACTGAAGCGATTTGGATGGCCGTTTGTGAATCCAAAGAAAAGTATCCAGCAGCTTTCTGCAAATTCACAGGCAATGGTATTATTGATATTGGTGCCTGGGCGCCACAGGTAATAAAGGAAACAATCAAAGCTCCTAACAGCATTAACCTCATTATAGTAGTTTTTATTTTTTTACTCAATTCAATACTTTTATTACATCATCGACTTCGTGAAACCGCTTACAAAAAAGTAAAACTGTTATTATCTTGACAAGTCAACGCCCATTTCACGGAATTGCGCCGCCGCGTGAAGAAAATGTGCTGTGATCCAATACACCGTCCAGCTTTCCGAATAACCACCTCTCAATTTGAAAACATCATTCATATCTCCCTGCTGCGCGAAATTGGTTTCCTGTACCTGTTCACCCTGCGACCCAGTAGGGTCAGTTAACTGCCCGCAACTGAGGAACATGGTTTTTGCCAGTTTCTGCAAGGATTCATTTTTAAGATAGGTTCCCATTTTATAAACAGACGGGGCAATCAATACTCCATAAACATCAAGATGTTGATTTTGTGCCGACACACCAGTCCAGCCCCTGCTCTTGAAACTGTGGTCAGCCAGCCTACCCGCAGGCATTGGGATATCCCATACCGCTGTATAGCTAATGGTAACATCGCATGCATGTTTAGCCCATTGCAGGTACCTGGCATCTTTTGTATTTTCATAGGCAGCAAGGAAGGCCTGAAAAGCGCCCCATGCTCCTTCCTTGTCTTCGCATGTAGCATCCAGTGTTCCACCCCAATAAGGCTCCTGCATGCTAAGGTGCCTGGCACCATAGTAATCAACTGCCTTGAGGGCGGCACTTTTATATGTTTTGTTCTTGAGAAGTTCTGATGCTAGCAAAAGCGGGGCAACAAAAAATGCTTCCGCTGTGTTTATAGGTTTCCATCCCGGGTCTGCAATTCTCGTCGCAAACACATCTGCCGCTTTTTTCAGAAAAACTTCCCAAGTGGCGGTATTTACTTTCTTATTTTTTCTTCCTTCCCTAATGGCAAGCGCTATACTGTTCATGGCCTGCCCTTGTGATACGGGGTCTTTTCGTGACCATTTATTCGTGTTAACATCATAGATCACTGAAAAGCCATCAGCGTCAACTGGTGAAGTGCAGATATGATCCACAGAACGCTGAATTTTATCCCAGACAGTGGGGTCGTTTAATTCTTTAGCGAGTACCTGTAGCGCATACCCTGGTGCTTCGCACTGGCCGGCCCAGCCTATCACAACCTGGTTTCTGCGGCCATTGGGGTACATGTTAAATCCAGCGTATTCTTTTCCCTCCATCCATCTTGATTTTGTGAACCGGTATTTTAAGGCGATGATTTCCTTGTAAGAAGGAAGATCATCAGTATAAAAAGGTTTTAAAAGATCTATAGAAGTGTAGATTGGTTTTTGAAAACCTGCTCCCTCTGCAGAAACAGGATAAGCTTCGAGGTAATACGTTTTCTCAATTACTGTACCGGGTGTTACTTTAATGTAGGTATCACCATAGGGCATGGCCCTTGATTGAAGGGCTTTGGCTATATTTTTCTGGTTATTATAAGCGATCGGACCGGAGAGCATTTCCAATTCGGTATTATCCGCATTTGTTTTTAAACCCAGCGACCACCATTGGTCAAAATGATTGGCCCTATATACCGGGCTGGGTATACTATGAAGTGCCGCGCCATAATAAGCACCCTCTTTTCCCTTCCATTCCACACTGGAAAAAGGCATGGGGAAACGGTGTTCTTCAAACAAAACTTCCTCACCTGTTTCTCCATGGTACCAGGCTACATTATTTTTACCATGCTTTTCGCCTGAGGGATTCCCATAATAAAGTATGCCTGGCAAAAAAGGCTTGGCAGCTGTAGAAGGCACCTGCCACCTTACCGACAAAGTAACTTTTTCCAATACCTGCTTACCACGCCATTCAAAACGACGGATACATTTTACTTTACCAGATTCTTCACGGTAGTAATCCTTTAGTAACCATTCCCCTTCCGGTAGAACGAGTTTACCTGTAACAACAGTCCAATCATCTACCTGGCTGATATTGGTTGCTTTTGTATGTTTCCAATCGGAAGGCCAATTATTATCCCAGCCAATGGCTATCGACCAAAGACCTTCCATGGGCGATGTAAGCAATATTTTATTATTGTTGCTAAGATTTACACTATATGTAGTATCTGTTTTTGGGAAAGAAAGTTGTTGCGCATGCAACCCCTGTAACAGAACCCAAAAACAGAGAGTAAGTGTGGCTGTTTTTATTTTATTCATATGATTGATCACTTTGTTAAATGGTAAGGTTCAGATCAGTTTTATTAATGCCATTCAATAGCGCTTGTTCCAGTACCTATAACTGGAAATGCACTGATACGGAGCCTCGCAGCACCCATTGGTATCAGGCTGATTACCTGTTCTGGCTCATCGGTGCGAACGGGGCTGTTTTGCAATGCACCGCACAGTCCGTCTTTGTCTATCTGCCATGCAGGTATTTGTTTTCCTTTCGTCTTTATCACAATTGGTACCGATTCGCTTGTAAAAGGAAAATTATCAACCGGCCAGTTTTTTTTCTCAACTGTGAATGAAGCGACTGGATTATTTTCATTCAGTACAAGCCCATAATTCCATGGAGAGCCGGCAAGTATTTCAAAGGATGGCCATGATTTGGTATCTGCCCCTTGCTGCCATCTTGAGTCGCCGATAGCCGTTTGGTCACTTTCCTTGCGCAGATAATCTTCCTTGATCTTAAGTGAAAAAATCAACGGTCCATAATTAACGCTAATGCTGTTTTTATTTTCCTTCCATTCCTTTACTGAAACTTTCATAGGAAGCTGAAGTACAACTACATCACCGTCTCTCCAGTTCCTGTGGATCTTTACATATTTTCCCGCCTTTGGAGTAAGTGCTGATTTCTTACCGTTTACCAGAACCGTTGCCTCATTAGCCCATGCAGGAATTCTAAGATAGAAGGGAAAGCTTACTGCTTTACTACTGTGAAACGCAAAACTCAGTTTATCGTCAAAGGGGTAATTACCTTTTTCATCAAACCTCACTTCTGTTCCATCTCCTACTTTGAGGGTTACAGTACTGGCTGAATAGATAACGGCAGCCGCACCATTATCCGGCGTAGCCATCCAAAGGTTTTCAGCAAAATAAGGCCAGCCCTGTGCATGGTTATGCTGGCAGCAACGTGAACTGAAAGGGTTCATCATTAAGAATGGTCCTTTGTTGTAAATACCCGGGCTATGATTTTTGGCGTCACTCATTACCATATTAGGCGCCGTTAAATAACGGAGTGATCTGAAGTCGGGCATAACCGCCGCTGGATAGGAATTAAATGCTACATTTTCGGCCTGGTCAGCCCAGCTGATATCGCCACTGATACGCAGCATATGTTCATCAGAATTCATTTCCTCCACCATGCCGCAGGTTTCCATTGCCTGGTGCGGATCCGAGTAACCTGGGCGAGCCACTTCATCACTGCCATACAAACCACCCGGTACTTGTCCGAAATACTTTCGTACAATATCAAATACTTCGTAACTGGCCTGTAGGTCTTTTTTATCGCCGGATAACTGATAGTATGTGGCTGGTTCACGAAAACCTTGTGCCACGTTTACATTATGCCAGTCGGGCAGCAATGACATCCATTCGGGAACTTGCTTAATGCCATAGTATCCGCGCGACCAGTCCTTGTCTCTTTTAGTCCAAAGTGTGGAGTGTGTATGTATTTTTTTAGCAAGGTCCAACAGCCATTCATTACCTGTAATATTGTATAGCCATAGCACACTATACAGGTTATCGCCTGTACGAAGCCCCTGCCAATAATGATATTGTTTAATAAATTTTTCTTCAGGGTAGTTCAACTGGTAGCGGAAAAAATTTTGCATAAAACCGATAACTCTTTTGTCATTGCTGTACTCATAATACGATTGCAGGCAATACATCATCAGCATTTTGGGCCAGAAATCTTCTGCGCCATTTTTATCCAGCGTGGTAGGTCCAAAATTGCCATCCGGCCGCTGGCTATTTATAACACCCTCGATCCAGACCTTTGATTCATTAATGATTTGGGTATCATTTAAAATATACCCGATATTGGCGTATCCTTTTAACCAGTATGGGACTTCTTCCCAACCGTATTCACCCTTTCCGTCTTTTGAAAGCCATGCGTTATTATTCTTTTGCAGCCAGGCACTTATCGTTCCCAAATTACCTGTAAGTCCGTTTTTTTGCCTGATCAGGTATTCCCTGAGCCAACCTTTTGGTTTAATGGCGGTAACAGGCAATTTGATAAACGCCTCCTGTACAAGTGGCGACCTATTGCCTATGTAAAATTTATTTTTTGACTGGTTACCGGGCTTCTCCACAACAGTAACGGTTGTAAAGTCTTTCTCAGTTGTGGAAATAAAGGAAAACAGAACCACTGTCAAGAGTAACATACCGACTTCGATTTTTTTTCTCATATTACTTGTCATTTTTACTCAGACAAAAAATGTCTTACTTAAAGCGCAATCTTATCAACAGTTACCCCTGCCAATTTCATGGAAATTTTGTTTAAATCAACTTTAGAACCTTTCAGATGTATCGTACGGTGCAGATGTTCTATGGTTTTCCCGGGGAGCAGGGCCGCGGCAGGTGATGAACTTTCCAGTTCATAAAACTTACCCAGTTGTTTGCCACTGACCGGGCCATCGTTGTATGAGTTTACCGCATCACCCGCAAAAGGCTTTTCCTGCATCTTCCATAAAGAATTTACATAATCCGTAGCTCCTGTGGGTAAATCAAATTGCGCGATAGTTAAAACACCATTCACATCGTCGTAACTGAGTACCATTGGTATAGCCCGGGCAGGTGATATCCCGATTTTACTTCTGTAGTTTGCATCAGCTTTAAACAGCATTATCCCATTTTTTACTTGCAATCTGTTGCCGGGAACCTTGCCGAAATAATCATCTGTTACAATCTTTCCCAATCTGACAGAATCCCCTTGCTTGTAGGGTACAGCAACGGTAGTTTTCTCAGTTGCATTCAGCATACTCAACACCCAGATGGAAAGCATCCCCGTTTTTTTATCCCATGCCATTTTCCCCTTATTGGTTACCCTGTTTTCAGACTCAAATGCGACTGAACGTATGGCGGAGGGAATAGCCAAGCCCAGGACACTGTCAACAGCGGACCTTCCTAAAAGGCGGATGGTACGGTTTACCAGTAAATCGAACTTGTTTCCGGAATAATTTATAAGATGCATTTCTTTTTCAAACTTCGCTTCCTTTTTAGTGAAAGACACAACACTAAAAGGTTCGGTATCCAGTTCTTTAGGCACGTTCCAATGGTCAAAGTCGAAGCTGGTTCCTTTTTTGAAAAACAGGGAGAACTGCCCGCCTTCCGGACCCAGCCAGAATCTTTCTTCCCCTCCAAATACATTGATATGTTCCTGTGGTTTGCCCGATGCGATCAACTCGTGGTTCACCCAACCAAAACTACTGCCCTTGCAACCTTCGGCCGTGCTGGTCATTACACGGCCCTGGTAAGCTGGCAACACAATCAGTTGGGCACCCAAACTGTCTTCACCCAACACGATCAGGTCCTTGTGATGCTCTTTTAGAAAAGCGAGATCATATCCGAAGCTGCCCTTTATGGGTTTGCCAGGAGCGGTTTGTGTTTCGTGATTGTTACATGCGCTGATGCTTAATAGCAGGACGGATAAAGCAAGACAGGTTACGTTTTTCATTAAATGGTTTTATATTAAATTTGATTTGCTAATAATCATTCAATTCTTATAGCCTTCCAGTCAGCTTTTTCATTACGGAAATTTCGTCATCGGAATAAGGGTTCCCATCCTTTCTGAATATATCATGATGCCAAACCGTAGGTTCACCTTTGTCGGGTTTTCGCCAGGTTCCCCAGTCATGTATGGTATTTGTCTTGCCGTCAACAAGGCCCCAGCACATGATACCAATATTTCTTTTTTTTGCCTCCGGTAAAATAGCAAGTATGGTTGATCCACTTCCTCTTGCCATGAATTCTGTGCAGATCAAGGGCCGGTTCAACAGCGATAATTTATCTGCGAGTTTGTTAAATCCGTCCGGTGGAGAATATGAATGAAACGTGATTATATCAGAGTTGTCTATCTGTACTTTCTGCATTCGCCTTACCGCTTCATTGGTAGAGTTTTCTGTGTCCCAGATACAGGAAGTTAATGGTTGTGATGGTTTTTCAGCCCGTATCCACGCAAATACTTTTTCCATGAGGCGGGTTACCAGATCAGGCTTATTGATAGGTTCATAACTTCGATAAGGTTCACTATTCATATTATCGGGCTCATTCCACACGTCCCAGCAAAATATCCGGTTGTCCATGGCAAAACGTCTCACAACCGATCTTATATACGTCTCCAATCTTTTATCCTGTCCTGAGTCCCTTAAAGCATGGAGCCCGGGAGACTGCACCCACCCGCTGTTGTGTACACCTGGTTTAGGGTCGCGCTGCTTCCCTGAATATGGGTAAGGATCCCAGACAGAATCAAAAAATACAAACATGATTTTGATACCGTGCCTGTCAGCGATTCGCAAGCAAAGATCCATTCGTTTTAGAAAACCGGCAGAATCCTGTTGGTACAAAAGGTCGTGAAGAAATACCCTTGCGCAATTCATTCCTGCCGCTGAAGCCCATCCAAGTTCCCTGCTGATGGTCGCGGTATCGAAACTTTCTGCCTGCCACATCTCCAGTTGGTTAATCGCAGTGCTCGGAATGAAATTACAACCCACATACCATGGCTGCTTTGCATACCAGGTTTTTGCTCTTTCCAAACTCCATACCTTGCCTTCTTGCGAATAGCAGGTACCTGTTAATGAAATTAAGAAAACAACGCTTACCCATAAGTTTTTGAAAGCCATGCCAAAGAATTATTATCAGTTAATGAAATAACGAAATACCGTTGTTTATTTACCATGTTTTGAACAATTCATCTTTACAAGGACAACTCGGATTAAACAAAAAACAGGCAGACAAATCTTTAGCTCCAGTCACTGCCAACGAACCTATCCAACAATTCCAATATCAAGTTATATCGAAACCTCATACTTTCAGTTAAGGGTCTTTGGCGTGACCAATTGTTTATGATCTCCCGTTATCTTGCTGGATAACGGGAAATCATGACTGCATGTTAACGTCTATTAAAAAAGTTCCTTATGGTAGGGTCATTGTAACTACCTGGGAATAGTTTTGGGCGGTAAGGCCCGTTGTTTTTGCACTGATCCTTACATAGAAGAATTTCTGCGTTCCCAGTGCTGTCAGGCTTGCTGAGACAGGGATTGCTGCCAGATTGGTAATTGACGCCGCAGAGTAAGTTGTTTTGCTGATGTTGTTGGTAAAATCTACAAACTGCGTACTGCTAACAAGAACACTTACACTTTCCAGGTTTTTGGAGGTAACTACTTTGGTTACATTTACGGTGGCTGTCACATTAGACCCTGAAATGGAGTAAGTCGGTTCATCGATCCAGAAAAAGGGCGTAACGGCCAAATCCTGGGTTGTATTGCCTTTAACACTTACTGAAACGGTATCCGGTCTGTCAACAAAAGGTGCCACCCCCTGCCTGAAGGCAAGTTTATAATCCCCGTCAAATAACGCGTTGGAATAGGAACCATCCTGCAGTACGCGGGTATTGATGGCACCCAATCCCCCTTTATATCCGTACTGAAAAAAATCAATCTGAACGTCAGCCAATTTAAAGGGTACAGGCTTTCCGTTGTAAGTGAGTTTACCAGTTACATAGGACGAAGGTGGGGCATAATTGTCTTTTTTACAGGCTCCGAAAACTATGACTGTTAATATAAACAGCCATACTTTATTAAAATATTTATTTTTTTTCATGGTTGTTTCTTTTATATTACTGACCTGGGTTTTTGATAAGCTTAGGGTTGGCCGACAGCACAGAAGCAGGTATTTCTGAATAATAATTACTGTTTGCATTAAAGAATCTTGGATCTACAAGTCGGGTCGCTATCTTCTTTACAAAAACCCATTTCAGGTGAACCGAAGGATCGCTGGGATTATAAACGAGGTAAGGGTTAAGCGCCGAGAGTAATTTGATACCATTAAATACCTGGTCTGCCATTCTCCATCTTATTAGGTCATAATACCTAAAGCCACCGCCGCCCTCAAAGGCAAGTTCCACCCTTCTTTCCTTTACAAAATCGTTTAAGGATAATGTAGTCAGAGGTACCGTGATTCCTCCGTGTGTAGACCTCACTTGGTTAATGAGGGGCAGTGCCACACCGCTATTGCCCAATTCAAATGCAGCTTCAGATGCAATCAGCAGTATTTCTGCGTAGCGGAAAACCGGCCACCAATTATCGCCATGAGTGGAACGCGAACCCGCTCCTGTAAAATCTGACATGAACTTCTTGAAATAAAATCCTGTATTGGATATAAAGGTAACGTTTGATGGACCATCTATGCCTGAGATGAATTGACCAGTCGCCGGATCTTTAGTTCCAGGGGCTCCACTGGTAAGCGTGTCATACTTTGTACCGTTCCATTTGATCAGTCCTGTTTGTACGCTGGTTGTTTTGCCCCTGAAAACAGGTGCATTTACCGAAGGATATAAAACGGAAGCAGCCAAACGGTTATCCTTGTTGTTCATGATGTCTTCCGGAAAATTATAATAGACAGGGTTACCGCCGCTTGTGTATTTCAGCGCGCCGTCGCTGCCGTCTTTATAGGGAAAAGCCTCAACGATATCCAAAACCGGTACAGAGTTGCCACCCTGGTCATTGTCTTCCTTGGCTGAAGGTGACGAGTTAAAATAGGTGAATGTATTTACTTTTTCCGGGCGCTTGAAATCTTTGGCAAAGATCACTTCCGTATTGGAAGACCCTTTCGTATTGAACACTGCGTAATAATTAGACATCAGTGAATATTGTCCGCTCGCAATGATCTGCTGTGCAGCATCCAAAGCCGCCGTGTAATATTCTGTTGCTTTTGACGAAGACATTCCCACCTCTCCACCTGGAAGGGTGATAGGTTTGGAGGATGCATTGTTATATTTTGCAACTGACGCCCCATGCAGCATGGCCCTTGCTTTAAGTGACAACGCGGTCCATTTGTTTGCCCTTGTTTGAAAACCCAGTATGGGATTGTCTGCAGTCGGTGCCACAGGTAAAACTTTGGCAATTTCATCGAGTTCATTTTTAATAAAATCGTATACGTCTGACTCTTTTGCCCTGGGAACCTGTAAGGCTGCCAAATCTTTTGGATCGGAATAGGTTAAAACATCGGTCACCAATGGCACACCGCCCATGCGTTTTACTTCTTCAAAATAAAAAAATGCCCTGATAAACCTGGCTTCGGCAATAACCTTGGCCTTAAATGCATCAGATAAACCGGAGGCCTGTATATTTTTCATAAACAGGTGAATCTCACGAAGGAAACCATAATCCCAATAGGTCTGCTGCGCAACCGGGATGTTTCTTTGCTTATTTAATCCGTCGCCAGATCCGCTCCACATTACTTCATCAGCATATTCAAACGTGCTTGAATTGTTGGTAAACTCATTATGTGGCAGCCTATTGTAAAGGTTGGCCAGAATCCCGGTTGAGAGCAATTCTGATTTATAAACATCGGCATCTTGTATAATACTGAACGAGGCCTGCTTATCCAATACCTTGTTACATCCCGCAAGGGTAAAGGTTAAGGCAAATAAAAGGAAAATATATTTTTTCATTGTAAGAAATTTATAGATTAATTATTCATTTTCGGTTTTGTTATAAGGTTACATTAACCCCGAAAGTGAGTATTTTTTGCTGTGGATACTGGCGTCCTGAACCTGCATTTACTTCCGGATCGATGATCTTCACATTGTCGAATGTAAACAGGTTATAACCATTTGCGTATACCCTTAGCCTTTGTATACCAAATCTTTTCGTTAATTTATCTGGAAGCGTATAACCAATTTCTAGAGACTTAATCCGTAGGTAGTTCACGTTATAATTCCAAAAGGTCGATACGTTGCTATTGAGGTTATTACTTGCGAGACCATCCTGGCGAATAGATGGATATTTACCAGGCACCCAGGCACTGTTTTTATCGAAAGGATCCACCCTATGCCAACGATCCAGCAAGAAAGTGGGAATGTTGCCATTTCCAACAAATGGTTGGGTTAAAACCCCGTTCAGGTTGACGCGATATTGTGTAGCCCCTTGTGCCAGCATAGAAAAATCAAACCCTTTCCAGGAAGCGCTTACGTTAAGACCGAAAGTGGTGAGTGGCAATCCGGTACCCCAACCGATAGCCTGTTGATCATATGCTGTGATAACGCCATCGCCGTTTAAATCCTGGTATTTTATATCTCCAGGAAGCAGGGTCCGGTTACCTTGTCCATCCTGGTCAACCTTCCATTCTGCAATTTCTTTCATGCTTTGAAACTGACCTAAGGCAACATAGCCGAAGGTGAAATCAGTGAATCGATTTGTGTTATCACGGCCATTGATTAAACCAAAGTATTGGTCTACCTGGCTGGTAGAGATGATATTCAAGTTAGACAACTGCTTTCTTCTTGAAAAACTCATATTTCCGCCAACAGTATATTTAAGTTGTCCAATCTTCCCGCTGTGATTTAATTGAACTTCAAAGCCTCTCTGTAATTCACTATTCAGGTTTTCAGCAGGAAGTCCGACACCGAGTTCTGCCGGCAGTAATACCCCGGCACGCACACCCGGTATCCCATCACGCTGTCTTTCAAATACTTCAAAAGTTCCAGATAGCTTATTATTAAACAATGAAAAATCCAATGCAAGGTTCTTGGAAATAACATCAATCCAAGATAAATTAATACTTGGTGTCTGCCGGATGGTCAGGCCGATACTATTTGCTCCATTGAAAATAGAATTACCTGCTCCAAAATTGTATCCTGTTATATAGCTGGCGGCATTTATACCACTTGCATCTCCGAGATGGGCATAAGAAACGCGGAATTTTAAATCAGATACTATTCTTTTGAGAGAAGGGGTAAAGAAAGGCTCGTCTGAAATGCGATACCCCACCGCAAAAGTTGGGAAAAATTTATATTTCACAAAGCTGTTGAACGCGCTGTTCCCATCGTACCTCCCAGAAACTTCAGCGGTATATTTTCCGGCATAGCTATAGTTAATACGCCCGAAATAACCCAGTTTGCCTGTTTCCACTCGGGTGTCGACAATATCACGTGAGTCTGCCAACACCAGCAGCGTAATAAAGTCTGTAGTGGGCGAAGTGCGATTGAAGGTCCCTTTTTCTGTCCGCTGTTGCTGTTCGTATCCAACCACAGCACTAATATTATGTTTGTTAAACGTA
Organism: Sediminibacterium sp.; assembly: GCA_965206685.1. Taxonomy (GTDB): domain Bacteria; phylum Bacteroidota; class Bacteroidia; order Chitinophagales; family Chitinophagaceae; genus Sediminibacterium. The sequence goes on along the minus strand of OZ242223.1, from coordinate 5,225,567 downwards.
CGGTCGTAGTTAACCTGCGCCTGCACGATACTTTCGGTAATCAGGTTGTATTGCTTTTCCTTATAAGGGTTAGGATTACTGAATACAGGAATGTATTTATCCGTGGCCTTGTCATAATCATACGAGTAATAGGTAAACTCCTGAACATCACCCAGGTAATTTGCCATATAATAATTATAAGTAGCCCTGGCTTTCAAGCCTTTGATAGGTGAGGTGTAATCCGCACTCAGGTTGGTCTGCAGTACCCGCCATGTTTGGTCCAGGTACCCGGTTTTGTCATAAGTGTATAAAGCAGGGTTGAACTGAGTATAGATACCGTTATTCTTTGGATAATTCGGATTGTCGTTGGCAAAGGGGCGGACCGTTGGAATGTTCCTGAAAATTCCAAGCAAAGGATTACCCAGGTCATCACCACCCGGTAATCCGGGGTTTTGCCTGCGTTCTACCCTTCCGTTGATCTGTGAGCCAATTTTAAGGGAACTTGATACTGTAGCATCCACATTGGCCTGGAGGTTTGTTCGCCTAAAGTTAAAATCTTTGATAGCAGCATCCTCATTAGTATGGCTAATGCCGATATAATAGTTGATCTTATCAGAACCGCCGGAAGTACTTAAACTCCCATTGATCATAGGGAACCATCTGGTAATGCCAAATGAGGCCCAGTCAAAACCCCTGAAGCCTTCTTCGGTTCCGGCAGCCCATTTGTCCAATTCCGCTTTGGTGCGTGTGGTAGTACCAAAACGGTTGATATCTGATTCCACCTGCGCTTCATAGTACTGGGCGGCATTTGCTACTTTGGGATAGCGGGTCCAGTCCTTGTAGGATTTGTAAAATCTAAAATCCACCTTATTCTTTTCGTTTCTTCTTCCACGTTTTGTGGTTACTAATACCACGCCATTGGCAGAACCAATACCATATACACCTGCTGCGGCGCCATCTTTTAGTATTTGAATATCTTCTACATCATTAACATCCAGATTGTTAAACTGGCCTTCGTCCTTAGGCACGCCATCTATCACATAAACCGGCGTTCCGAAATTCCGGATCTGGATCGTAGTGGAAGCACCGGGGCGTGCATCGGACTGACGAGCGATTAAACCAGAAACTCGCCCTACCAAAGCACCAGACAGGGTGGGCACAGTATTCTTTACCAGGTCTTCGCTCTTAACAGATGAGATCGACCCCACCACCGTCTTCTTTTTTAAGGTTCCATAACCCACCACAACCACTTCTCCGAGTGCCTTTTCCGTTGAGATCATCTGAACGTTTACAGTGTTATTACCTGCAACAGCGATTTCCTGTGATTCCATTCCCACATAAGAAAATACCAGGGTTTTGACCTTATCATCCAGGTTAATTGAAAAAGTACCATCATTGGCAGTTGCCGTGATCGTTGAAGTTCCCTTGCCCTGGACTGTAACTCCAGCTAGTGGTTCACCATTTTCGTTGGTGACTTTACCTGTGATTTTCCTGCTTTGTGGAGTCATCTCTGCCTCCGAAGGTGTAATAATGATCAGGTCCTCATCCACGCGCTTGAACGTTAACCCGGTATGATTAAAAAGTGAGTTTAGTAAGTCGGCGACGGGCTTTTCAATCACGTCGACCGAAACATTAGGTACCGCGTCAAGTACATTATTTGCATAAACAAACTTGTAGTGCGTCTTTTTCTGAATGGCTTTCAGTACTTTAGAAATACTGGACTCTTTCAGACTGAGACTAATCTTGGCATCCTGCGAGTATCCGCTTGCCATTGCCACATTCAGGCAAACAGATAACCCGATTGCAATTGTCAGTTTCATAAGCAACAATTTGGGTGTGCGCCTGGGAGTTAGCGGCTCCCGGCATGGGTTCCTTTTTTTCATACCTTTGTTTTGGTTTAATTCAACAATAGAAACAGTATCGCCTGTTTCATTATTTTGATGGAGAGATGTTAGCGCATCTCTCTTTTTTTATTTACTGATAATAACTCGCCTATCCTCTGTTATTTTGTATTGAAAAGACCTACTGGTTAACTGTAAATAATTTAGCACCTGGGTAAGGGTTTTCTGGTGAAACATTCCTGAAAAATGCAACAACTTAACGGCATCATTTTCAATTGTAATTTTAACATCATACCATCTTTCCAGTTGAGAAGCTATCTCTTCCAGCGACTTGTCGTCAAAAGCCAATTTGTTATCGGTCCATTCTGTCTCCACCATCGAACTATCCGCCTCCCTATGGGAAAGACCTTTGATCATGTAATCGCCCCCCTTCAGAATTGACAATGCTTTTTCTGATACAAGTTCGCCGACGGGTCTATTAGGTACTATTATTTTCTGATTGGGGTGAAGAATTACTTTCTTGCCGGATTTATTCAGGAGTGTTACTTCAACCGAACCTTTTATGAGGGTTGTCTCTGACAGTGTTTCCCCAGGGAAAGCCTTTATATTGAATACTGTTCCTAAAACCTTAACTTTCATTGATGAAGTATGAATCACAAAAGGAACATTTGCATTGTGGGTTACGTCAAAAAATGCTTCTCCATTTAGCTTAACTTCCCGGGTAAGGGTATTGAAACCATCAAGGATCTCTAACGTGGAACCAGAATTGAGCATCACAGTGCTACCATCCGGTAGTTGAAACGACTTACGTTCAGCCGGTAAACTTTTTTGAAGTTTGTTCTCCGAGGCAATGGGCATCCTTTTTGCAGCCCTAAAATCGCCCATGTATACCAGGAAAATTACTATCAGACCAACAGCAATCGAAGCTGTCGATACCCACGCTTTTTTCAATGTTGGCCTAGCTCCAACATTCAGTTCCTCAATATTCAGATCCTCCTCACAGGCCAGTTCTCGCATCTCTGCCTCCGAATCGCCAGTTGAACGGTGCTTTTCAAAAGCTTCGGTAAAAAAGGCCAGATCTTTTTGCAGATTTTCCGCAGAATGCCCTCCATTCAATAGATGAAATAAAACCTGGGCTTCAGCTACATTTCTTTCCCTGACTGGATTTGCCGCCATCCATCTTTCCCAGAAAATTATATCCTCTTCATTCTGCCGCATGCAATAATTCACGAACGAGTCATTTAACAACAATTCTTCCACGCTCATGGGCAATATTTCCATAATATCAACTTTGTCATACTATAGAGGACAACGACCTGCGGATTTACTATGAAAATTTTGATTTTATTTTATCTGCCAGATGGCGGGATAAGGTGTAAAACAGACACTATGAGAAGGGAGAGACGCTGAGCATTCAGCAATGGAGCACTTTTTTTTCTTATCATAGCCTGTCTTAGCTTCACCAAGGAGTGGCATATGATATTGTAAGCAGTTCGACGAGTGATATTACACACATCCGCAATCTCATCGTATGAGAGTCCATCAAAGAAACGCAATCTGATCAGTTGCCTCTCTCTTTCTGTTAATGTCAACAAAGCATTGACAAGCTCTTGATTTAATTCTTCGTCAACTTCTTGTTGTATAAGCAGATCTTCATACGAATGCTCGGTTTCAAATATTTCATACTGAAACAGATGATCATGCATCCGTCTTTTTTTGTTTTTTTCAAGTTGATCCAGTATTTCTCTGTGAATACAGGTAATCAGATAGGATCGTACATTTTGCACCTCTGGTAATTGATAGCATCTGTCCCACAAATAGAGGAGCACCTGCACCACAGCATCTCGTGCGAGATCCCTACTACCTGACAACTTGATACCATAATTCATCAAGGGAATGTAATTGCTAACATATAGGTCACGTAATGCATCAGGCTGCCCTTCCCGTATGCGGCCCCATATATGAACGTTTTCATCGTAAGTCTCTTTGGGGGGCAAACTTTTCATAATGGCTAATCAATTGTTATAAAGGTAATGATGCCCAGTTATACCGGCTGGCAAACTGAAACACAATGCAATCTTTATCAAGATAAATCAAAACCTAGCAGAAAGACAATTGTGTTCATTAACGCGCTGCACTAGCATTCCGTCTGGTGTTTTTCTACCTGCTAAAAAAAACGAAAAAGAAAATTCCCTTTGTATTACAGATTCAATACTTTTGTTGGGTAAATCTTATCTAAAAAAATAAAATAGAACGCCTCTTCCGAGGAAATCTAAAAATCCTGAAAGTCATTACCAGAGCGGGGTCCGGTGATTACAAATTAAATCTCAACCGTTTACAAGAAAAAAAATCATTTTATTTAACGCCACAAAAAAAGAACTCTCTTAGGCAAAACATTGAGTTCAACTGCCACAAAATGCGACAAATAATGAAAGCAATGATCCCTCCGGAAGTCTCGAACAAACGTTTGCGCAATTTTTTCTAATTATCAGAATTTCAACAAGGCTTCGTCCTTTTTTGCTGTCTGGCTGGAAAATCCACGCAAATTGCCCCCCTAATACCGGCATAAACTGTGTCTTGTCCTGAAATCAATAACTGGTATTTTCTGGCCGCCAGAGGTTTTGCAAGCAGAAACCCCAATCTAATAACAGTTGAAAGCAGACCCGGGTATTTACATTTGATTTGTCTTGTCCTGAAATAGCTTTACAGCAATCCAATCAGGATGACTGAAAAGAAAAAGCAAAAAAGCAGCCCTTTAAGCAGGGTACCATGGAAACGACGAAGCAAACAAGAAATGGAAATTGTCGTCAGTGAGATCCGCTCTGGATCGATATCCATTTGGGCCGCCTGTAAAAAACATGGCCTTAACCGGAACACTTTAAAACTTTGGATGACTCGTTTAAGAGTCGGAAGTTTGACGGACAAAATCAACACCACTGTGTTATCCAGTAAGGAAGAAGACAAGAATGCTCAGGATTACAAACACCAGATCAAGCAACTTGAGAAGGCCCTTGAGTATGCTAATCTCAAGATTCTTGGTTTAGAGACGATGATCAAAGTAACTGAAGAAGATCTTCAAATCAAGATCAAAAAAAAGCCTGGTACCAAACGGTCAAAAAAATAAAGCAAGCTTACCCCTCTATTAGCCTGGAGAAGCTTTGCGGACTGTTTGGTGTAACCCGGCAGGCTTATTACGAAGCATATAATTATGAAAAGAAAACTAGCATCGCACACATGATCGTGCTGCGACTGGTACAAGATTTAAGGGATGCTATGCCTATGCTAGGTACACGCAAAATCCTTTTTAAGATTGAACCGATGCTGAAAGATCACGGCATAAAGATGGGACGCGATCAACTTTTTGATTTATTGCGATTCCATGGAATGCTTGTCCGGCGAAGGAAGCGGAGCATTGTAACAACAGATTCTTTTCATTGGTTGAAAAAATATCCGAACCTTGTCGAAGATATATCAGTGTGTGCATCGGAACAGGTATGGGTGTCTGATATCACTTATATTAAAACGATTGAAGGTTATAGCTACCTATCATTAATCACCGATGCTTACTCGCGAAAAATTGTTGGCCATTGTTTGTATCCAAGTCTGGGGAGCGCAGGATGTATTGAAGCATTGAACATGGCTTTGTCTAATCGATTGTTTCTTGAAAGAACGCTGGTGCATCATTCTGATCGAGGAGTTCAGTACTGTTCAGGTAACTATGTTGACATCCTTATGGCTAACGATGTTGCAATTAGCATGACGCAAAACGGAAGCCCCTACGAAAATGCATTGGCAGAACGAATGAACGGAATTATTAAATCAGAGTTCATCCCAAGAAGATGTTACCGTGATCATAACGAAGCTAAAAAAGCCATTGACGGAATCATAGCAACGTATAATCAGCAACGGCCACATGCCAGCTTAAACTATCTGACACCAGAGGCAGCTTATGAAGTCACAGGACAGATCCAAAAGCGCTGGAAGAAATATGGCAGAACTAAATCAACCGAAGCAATTGAAATGTAAATTTGATGTAAAGTGAAAACCAGGATTATCTCTTAACCGTGTAAGGTTTTTTCAGGACGAGTCAATTAGCTGCAAAATCCAATCAAACTGAGCCGGCTTTTCCGAAGCAAACTGATCCACATTTTTGCTGGCGCAAAATTGCATAACAACACTTCACTCTTATATCTCTTAGCTGCATAGCATCTATTACAATGAACCAGGAGCGGTTCTCTTAAAGTTACCACACAATCTTCATCTTACAACTCTTTGATCGTACAAGCGTAATAGCTTTACTGATCAATGGTTTTGTTGTGCGTTGCTGTGTTGATTGCTGTGATCGTTGATGAAGGGAGTGGATTGAATGACCGAGGTCATTCAATTTTGAAGCGTATTAATCAATTGCTGCAGAAAGAAAAAGATGGATCAATTTGAAGCGGATAAGATGGTTCAGTTTCGATCAGAATGGGTGGTTCAGCTTGAACCGGATTTAATGGATCATTGCAATCGGATTTTGCAGAAAAATAAAGAAACGGCCAACAAAAGCTTGCCTATTATTAAACAGACAATTTTTTTTCTATCAACTGTAGAAACTCTGGGCTACTTTCCGTAATTTTTCGTTCAACTAATTGAGTCTGTAGTGGACAGGCCGCAACCCTAACTGACTACTTAAATTGATCAGAGTGAAAGTTATAAAGCGCTTGAATTGAACAAAATGCTCTGTACACTATTTATAGATGACACCGGTCTTCTTTTCGTTCCGCATTTTTTTCTATTTTGTTAATCAATTTAATAAATCCAGCGGAAATCTCATAAACCGATCAACAACAACCTGGTTCTCCATTACAATATCTGATACGCTGCAAGAGCGGATAACCTTGTTCCATTTCTTCGGGGATTGCATCCCGAACTGAATGAAGTGTGACCCTGTAATGTAACCGCATGCCTGACAGAGGATGATTGGCATCTATGGTAATACTGTCTGCCGAAACACGAGTAATTAGTCCTTCTTCCCCAGTAGATAATTGATAGGGGTCCCCAATACTGCTTTCGGAGATTGTTGAATTGGGTGGTAAGATATAGATAAGCTCTTCATTTCTTATTCCATAGGCCTCATCAGGCGCCAGATGTTTTTCAAATGAGTCCCCTGCATGCAATTTTTCAATTTCCTTCTCAAGAGCAGGCAGTATATTTCCCGCCCCATGTAAATATTCAAGTGGATCATATCCCTCGTTGGAATCAATTTCTTCACCTGATTCGTCCCATAAGGTAAATGTAATGGCACCGATTTTTCCGCGTTGTATCATCATTCGAAAATTCTGTGGGTTGGCCTAGGGAAACCGGGCGTGAAGCATTCCAAAGTAGTTATAGTTACCGCTGTTTCAAACTTTTGCCCAACCATGTCAATGCATGAAAGAATTTCACCCTGGATTTCATCAGGCGTGCATTGAATACGGGCATTGATCATGATACTTATCATGGTTTGTCCCTCTTCCGGGATGCCAGTCAAAACCGGTAAATTGCCACCGGTAAAATAGCTGATTTTTACCTGATGCCCTCCATCATCAATAAAAAATTTCAAATGCCCGATGGGCCATTGCGACACGGTCACCTGGTTGCATAACCCACTAACCAGTTCATCACAGGCATAGAAAGCCCGCACACCTTTTAACTGCAATGTTGCATCGAGCCATGATAATTGTGCTTCACCATCTCCATAAATCAGGTAATCGATGTCCAGTGATTTTCGGGGAGTGAGGGACTGGCCTGCCATCGAGGAGATCCAATCGGAAATATCGCTTTCAAGGAGATTGTTTTGGAAACGTATCGGTTTACCAGGATATTTTAGCTGGGCAAGTTTAAACACTTTATCAATCTTTTCAGCATCCAGCAGGTCGGCTTTGCTGATCACAATCATATCCGCTTCTTCCAGCTGTTTATCATAGATGTAATGAACATTTTTTTGAAAAAGAAACTGCCGGGAATGCCATTGAGAATACAATACTGTAGCTTCTGCAAAAACAGCGAAGGAAATATGGATGTCTGGCCTCGCACGCAGAAGCGGCTTGACTACAGTAGCAACAATATCGGCGCACGATCCGACACTTTCAGCGAAAATGACCTCCGCGCCGGAAAGTTCGAACAGGTCAATACCCTCGGCTAACTCTGCATAGTTGCAGCAAAAACATCCGCCGGTTACCTCAGAAGCAAGGATATTATGGGAACGGATGAATGCTGTGTCAACCAATTGGTGTCCCTGATCGTTGGTAATAACCGCCACGTTAATTTTCTGTTTTTCCAGGTACGCGCAAGCCTCGATTATTGCAGTGGTTTTGCCGGCTCCCAGAAAACCTCCAACCAGGAATACATGGGGTTTACTCAACATAAATTTGCATTTCTTTGTTAGCTATGATGGTAATTTCATTTTGTAGTGTAACGGTACAGTTATTTTCTTCCTGTTTGAATTCAGCGTTTATTTTCTTTCCATCGGCTATAACAGTTACCTTCCGGATTTTATGCATGGGCATTAAACCGAAGGTCCTGATACGGCATACTCCATATTTAACTTTAATAATTGCATTTAAGGAGGTAGTCGTCCTCTTTTGTGAATAACTTCCCCAGCATCCTGCAGCAGTGAAAGGCGCCTTGAAATTATCCGCCCCGATCTTTGGCGCGAATCGGATATACCCTGATGGTCCATTCGATTCAAAACCGCAGGCTGATATAAACGTCCCATAACTTGCCATCGCACGCGCGTAATGATCGCTGCATTCAATTTCGTTAAATGGGTTTCTTTTGACTGCATGGTACCTGTCATGGATCATCCGCGTCAACACCAATGCTTCATCAATCATACCCTCAGCCATCATGTGAGCCGCTACCTGGTGTTCGAAACCACTCATACATTCGTGAAAATAACCGAGTTGCCAGGTAACATTATCCCCATAGGGCTTGGATTCATTTTTGGGATTGGTATTCATTATCATCCCACCATCCCCTTCCAGCGCGTACGGCCTCCCGCCTGTGTGTTCTTTAATGTATGGGCCGACATCTGGTGTGAAATTGTATTTCCACAATGCACGGAGTGCAGACAGTGTTTTCTCCCGATCCAAGATCCTACCCAGGCCTACCTGCCAGGCCCATGACTGGCCGTACACCTGGTCTATATGACAGGTATTGTACGACCCGAGTTTACTTCTCCCTTTTTGTTCATCTGGCTTGTGAATGAAATACTCTCCATTAAATAATTTCTCTTCCATGTTCATTTTCCCTTTCTCTACGTAATCTGCGCAGGCTTGGGCAAAAGCCGTATCATTCATTTCCTTTGCCATCAGTTCTCCGGCTTTTACCGCAGCTATACACAATCCTACCAACCAGGCTATTTCACCATCCCATACTGCATCCAGAGTGTTTTCCATCGGGGTATCTTCCATCCCGTCTTTGTTTTTGTCCTGCTTTATTACAAACTGGATAGCGCGTTTAATTTTTTCCCAATTATTTTGCAGGAACGACTTATCCTTGCTCATCTGGTGTTCCCTGTATATGCGAAGTATCGTTCCTGCCTGCCCATCGATAGCAGGCGTTTTCACCACTTCGCCTCGGTACCAGATCATCCCGTTTTCCTGTAAAGAAAGACCAAGATCTACCCTGCTCCTGGTATCCTTTTCGACAGCGGGAAATATCCGTCCCATCGCCTGTGCATATTGCCAGACGTGCGTGCAGGTCCCCTCGCAACACCCTACACCCTCCCACGCATAAAACCGGCCGGATGTAAAACGGTGCGCCGTAGTCGTAGCCAGTGTGGAAATATTTTGAAAGGTCCGTTCAAGGAACCAGGAAGGTAAGGTTGAGTCGAACCAAGTCTCATGCCATCGTTTTGTTAGCGTTGAGAGTTTATCAAAATTTTTATTTAGATAACTCAGCACATCGGACGCAGAGGAAAACCTGGTAGTATAGAACCTTCCCGAATCCTGGATGTTTTTATGTAGACGGAGGTTGGGGAAATACCAGGCAATTGCAAAATCAAAATTGCCTGTTTTTCCAGGCGCGAGGTTAATCGTGTGGGCAATAGCCCCTATTAATGTTTGCCCAATTGGTTTTTCTGTGCCGCCGTTCGCTCCTTTTTCAAAAGTATCGTGGGTAAGTGGTAGGCTGAAATCCGTTTGTATGTTTGCGGCTTTAGTTTCATTGAGCAAAGTGATCGCCATTGTGCCAAAATCTGCTGCTGTTTGTAGTTTTTCATCAACAGGAGTTTTCATGGAACATTCAACTATGTGCTGTGTTGGCTTGTAGATCGTACGATTCATACGGTAATCAGTTGCCGCACCCTTACGTAAACAAACCTTGTTTTCAAGCCAGCCTATTACAGAAACCGAAATATCAGACTTTGTATTATTGATGAATTGAAATTGGTAAACAGTTGCCGGCAGACCCGAATCATTTTCATCAAGAGGGATAAAAGGAGAATATACTTCGGCAGTAACACTTACCTGTAGGCTTTTATCAATATAATGAATTTTAGCAAGGGGATAGCCGGCTTCAAAAACTATCTCGTCCCAATCAAAGGCCTCCATTTTTTTTACGATTGTTTCGCCTTTTGTTTTAAATCTAAATGCAAAACCTTGTTCAACAAGTCGCAGATCATTTTGTTTTGCAGGTGCCACATAGGCCGAGCCATCGCGCGATCTAACCTTCTTCCCAACATGTAGTTCAGTCCCCCAGTTCACAGTTTTAGGTTCTATTCCCTCCTGATTAGAATTGAAAATATCCCATAACCATAATCTGCCATCACCGCCAACATATAACGTGCCTGTAAAAATTCCGCCTACCGGCATGCCTATAAAGTTTAATTCATTTTTCGACTTAAGATATCTTGTAATATTCCCTCTTTCGTATAAAGATTTTACCCATTTGGGATCAAGCTTCTTATCAAAAGGTATCTGATATCCCAATTCACCAGGGGCAAAGGGGCCTGCAATGGCTTTGTACCTAGATACATAAAAACCCGCCGTAAATATCCCGCTGGCTTTCAAAAAGAATCTTCTTTCCATAATTATTATTTTGATCTCAGTGATTGTACTCTCTTACCCTATAAGATACCGGTTTCTGTACACGGCATTTCGTTCAATCGTTTGCGCAATATTTAATGTATGCTTGATCAACCAGGAGAATGGTAAATATCTTGTTTGCTATTGAATCTCGTCACTTAAAGACCGGTCCAGGTGTACATAACCCCCATCTACATGCATAATCTGCCCGGTGGTATGTGAGGATTTTTCAGATAACAGGAAAATGACCATATCAGCTATTTCCCTTGTTGTAGTCATACGTTTTCCCAATGGTATTTTATTAGTAATGGATTTTAATTTTTCCACCGGGTTTGTAAAAGTGTTGATCCAGTTTTCATAGAGCGGCGTATAACACTCTGCTACCATGACCGCATTTACCCGAATCTGGTATTTCAGCAATTCGACTGCCCATTCCCTTGTCAGTGCATTTCTAGCACCATTTGCAGCAGCATAAGCAGAGGTACCTCCCTGTCCTGTTAGTGATGTCTTAGACGTGATATTAACAATAGAGCCTTGTGTCTTTATCAATTCAGGTAGTACGGCCTGGGCCATCAGGTAATAATGAACAACATTTCTGTGAAGGCTTTCCATAAAAGTATCATAACTGCCGCTTTCCAGACCCACCCCATCATTGATTCCGGCGTTATTAACCAATCCTTCTATCCTCCCAAATCTTCGTAAGACGGATTCTACGATGGGCAAAATAACACGGGGGTTGGTAAGTTCTGCAGTTACCTGCATGGCAGGAACACCCAAACTCTCCAACTCGTGTAGCAATTTCATGTTATCGGTCTCACTCTTTCCAACGATAACCGGAATTCCTCCTTCAGCTGCAAGTGCCCTTACAATTCCTTCGCCGATCCCGCGCGCACCGCCGGTTACGATCACTACTTTATCTTTAAGTTGCAGATTCATAGTATGTTTTATTTTAAGCTATCCAATATTCGCCAAAATTGCAATCCCTATAACCAAGGTGCGTTCCAAGCCGCTATTATACCCTATTCCGTATCGCTGAAAGAAGGAATTTTTTACAATATCTATCGCTTTCTCATAAGAAGGTCCGGCTAGACCTTACAGAAATGTTGGTGCGAATCAATAACGCGCATAGGCAACAACGTTTTGTCTCGAACTTCCCAATCCGTCAATCCCTAACTCAACAATATCTCCTGGTTTTAAATATACAGCTGGATTAAAACCCAGCCCCACACCTGCCGGCGTTCCTGTAGAAATAATATCACCAGGCAATAAGGTCATGAATTGACTCAGGTAAGAAACCAGATGCGGGATATTGAAAATAAGGTCATCCGTATTTCCATCCTGCATCATATTGTCATTTACTTTTAACCACAACCGAAGTTTATGTGGATCAGGGATCTCATCTTTTGTTACCATCCATGGGCCAAGTGGTGCGAAAGTATCGCAGCCTTTACCTTTGTCCCATGTACCTCCGCGTTCTAATTGAAATTCGCGTTCACTTACATCATTATGCAAACAATATCCGGCCACATAGTCCATGGCTTCTTCTTCAGAAACATAACTTGCTCTTTTGCCGATCACAAAGGCCAGTTCCACTTCCCAATCTGTTTTAAAAGAGTTCCTCGGAATCATGATATGATCATTCGGGCCGGTAATGGCCGTAGTAGATTTCATGAAAAGAATGGGTTCCAACGGTATTGGGGCATTGGTTTCCCGGGCATGTTTAGCATAATTTAAACCAATGCAAAGTATTTTGGAAGGATGGGCAATTGGACATCCAAGTCTTGTTCCTTGTGCTACTCTTGGTAGATCGGGTTGTTCCGTTAAAAGAACATTGATCTGATCCAATCCACCAGACTCAAAGAAAGCTTGGTCATAATCCTGGATAAAGCCACTGAGATCAATAATTTCACCATGGACTAATACACCTGGCTTCTCTTTTCCCTTTATTCCAAACCTTATTAACTTCATATGCGCGTTATTTGATGTTGTTATCTTAGCATAGTATTGTTGTGACTATTCCCAGCCTTCAACGATGTAAATTGTAGTTTTCAAAGCCCCGTGCGCACCGATTACCAGTACCTGTTCGATATCAGCTGTTTTGGAGGGACCTGAAATAAATACACCATAGCCGCAGTTTGCCAGGTCAATCACTCCATATGCCTGGTGCATATCCCAGACAATATCTTTTTCTGTTATGACCAACACCAGGCTTTTACATATAAATGGTAGCATTCTGTTGCCCATATGCTCCTCAGTTACCCAGATTGCACCGTTCTCTGCAACCGCGGTCTGTCCTCTGATCAAACACAGATCGGTGTCCTCCAATTCATAGCTGCAATGCCTATGAATTTCAGGGTGAACATAGCCTAGTTCGGCAATCCTGTTTATCACCTTTTTGTTAGGGGTAACCGAATTCGCCAGTTCATTTTTTAAAGTGGCAGCAGTTATGATATTCACTTCAGCACCCACACTTTCAGCCATTGCTTTGAATAATGTCGTTTTATCGGTTATTCTATCATGATCAAAGTTCATTTCCGGCAATTCCTGTTTATCAACCTGCGCCGAATGAATGGATTGTAATATGTTTTCTCTTGCTTTCATTTCCTGTTTTTTAGATACCACTCCCTGAAACTCTGTCTTGGAGCATCTGGCATTTCGCGCTGTTTAAACCATGGATTGATTTTTTTTGACCTTACGATAAAAGGCGCTGTTCGCAATAGCATACGCCCTGCACGGCCAGCGAACCTGTATAGTGCGGCACGCGACAGTATAAATCCTGCCGTCCGCATAGCTATCGTTTTTGCCCAACCGCCTTTGCCAGCCAAAACAACATCTTGCCGAAGCTGCCATAGTTGTTCATGTATATTGATTTTGACAGGGCAGACATTGGAACAGGAACCGCATAGCGTGGATGCAAATGGCAGGTCTTTATGAGATTCCAGGTCAGCGTTAGGAGAAAGCACAGACCCGATAGGCCCTGCTATAACGGCATTGTAACTTTGCCCGCCGCTTCTTCTATATACAGGGCAGGTATTAAAACATGCCGCACAACGGATACATTGTAATGCAGACCGGTACTCAGGTCTTGCCAGTTGCCTGCTGCGTCCGTTATCGACAATAATAACATGCATTTGCTTGCCATGTGCAGGCCGAATAAAATGACTGGAATAAGTAGTAATCGGTTGGCCCGTAGCACTTCTTGCAAGCAAGCGCAAAAAAACCGCCAGATGAACTGAGGCAGGTATGATTTTTTCAATACCCATACAGGCAATATGTATATCCGCGCAGTTAACGCCAAGGTCTGCATTTCCCTCATTGGTGCAAACGACAAAGCCGCCAGTTTCCGCTATCGCGAAATTTACACCTGTTATTGCCACGCTTGCTTTGATAAAATGATTTCTAAGATCTGATCGGGCCGACGCTGTTAAATAGAATGGATCCTGGTTACCAGGTTCAGTTCCCAGGTGTTGTTCAAAAGTCTGGCCTACTTCCTCTTTTTTTAGATGAATAGCTGGTAATACTATATGGCTTGGAGTTTCTTCCCGTAATTGGATAATTCTTTCTCCTAGGTCAGTATCAACTACATCTATTCCCCGTTGCGACAAGAATGTATTTAGATGACACTCTTCTGTTAACATACTCTTGCTCTTCACAACCGACCTGGTGCCTGATTTTTTGATAATATCAAGCACAATGGAATTGTGTTGAGTAGCGTCTGCGGCCCAATGAACAACAACACCGTTTCCCTTGGCTTTTTTTTCAAATTCTTCCAGGTAAAAAGCAAGGTTAGATAATGTATGCTTTTTGATCTGAGAAGCGTAAGTGCGCAATGTTTCCCATTCAGGAATTGATTTGGCAGCCCGATCTCTTTTCTGCCGGATAAACCATAATGTATCGTCGTGCCAGCCAGCCCGTTCTTTGTCTTGCAGGAAAACATCTGCCGCCGCGGCATGTGTTGACTTAAACATTTGAAGCATTTAAGATCTCTGAAATATGAATCACTTTTATTTTGCTTTTGTTTCTTTTCAGGATACCCTCCAGGTGCATCAGGCAGCTCATATCTACCCCTGTAATAAAGTCAACTCCCGCCATTTCATGTTCTGTAATTCTATCCTTGCCCATCTGCACAGAGACGGCCTCTTCAAAAATGCAGAAAGTGCCCCCGAAACCACAACATTCATCCATGCGCTCAGTTTCTCGTATTTTAATGCCTTCCACCATTGACAGCAGTTGGCCAGGCTTTGAAAATGGCACTCCTACGATTTCTGACATAGACGAAAGGCCAAGGCCTCTTTGTCCGTGGCAGCTAGTATGAAAACCGACTGAATAGGGGAAATAAGCACAGAGATTGTTAACATTGATAATGTCGACAAGGAACTCAGTCAACTCATAGATTGTTTGACTGATTCGTTTGGCAGCTTTGTCTCCTGATTGAACCAGATGTTCCTTGATATGCAATACGCAGCTTCCTGAAGGGCAAACGATAAAATCAAAGCCAATAAAATTATTAATAAAATTATTGCTGCATCCGCCTTCGAATGATTGAAACCCTGAATTGGCGAGCGGTTGCCCGCAGCAGGTCTGCTCCAGCGGATATACTACTGTTACACCAACTTTTTCTAACAATTGAATTGTTGATACAGCAACCTGCGGATAAAACTGATCGATATAACAAGGGATAAATAACGCTACTATCATGGTCAGTTGTTCAGTTTAATAAATCCGCCATCAATGGGGTAATCGCAACCAGTGATGAACGAGGCTTCATCACTGCAGAGATACAAAGCCAATGCAGCTACCTCATCAGGCGTCGCCATCCTTCCGATCGGTTGTGATTCAGATAATTTTTGAAACATTTCTGTACGTTTATCAGGATAATTTTTTTCAATAAAACCATCTACAAACGGAGTATGGACCCGGGCGGGTGAAATGGTATTGCAACGTATGTTTTGATGCAAATAGTCCTTTGCCACACTAAGGCTCATCGCAACCACAGCACCTTTTGTCGCTGAATATGCAAACCTTTCCGCAATACCTACCCACGCTGCAATAGAAGCCATATTCAGTATAACACCCCCACCAGCGCTTCTTATTTGTGGTATCCCGGCATGAAGGCAGTTGTATAATCCATTTACATTTACATTCATAATTCGATTAAAATCTGCCTCACTTGTATCACATGCTGTGCCGACATGTGCAATACCGGCATTATTGACCAGTATATGAAAACTACCTATCTGTTCCATCACCTCCGATACCTGTGCGAATCGGGTAATATCGCAAGCATAGGCATGCGCATACAGACCTGCCAATCTTATCTCATCCACGACGGCCTGAGCCTGTGCAATATCCATATCTAGAACACATACTTCTGCACCCTTTCTTGCAAATAGCTTTGCTATGCATCGACCAATACCACTTCCGCCTCCGGTAATCACTGCTTTTTTTCTCGATAAAGAAAACATGGATTTATATTAAAATGAATAAATGATTGATACCTACACTAATCATCATGAGGATGAATTACAAACTCACGCCCCTCTTCCAGGGAATGAAATCATCCTGGTTAAGCAAAACCGCTTTCGGCTGTATAATTCCACTGGCAACTTTAATGCAATATTCAAGTATCGCCTTGCCCATTTCTTCAATGGATTTGTTGCCATCAATTACCGGTCCGCAATCAATGTCAATGATGTCTCTCATTTTTCTTGCAAGATTTGAATTCGTTGAGAGTTTAATAGTCGGACAGATAACATTCCCTGTCGGTGTACCCAATCCTGTAGTAAATAAAATCAGGTTAGCTCCTGCTGCAGCCTTACCTGTTGTCGCTTCTACATCATTACCTGGCGTACATACAAGGCTGAGTCCTGGCTTTTGGACTATTTCGGTATAGTCTAAAACATCGACCACAGGGGCTGTCCCGCCTTTCTGTGCAGCCCCGGCAGATTTCATGGCATCTGTGATTAGTCCGTCGCGTATATTACCAGGCGACGGATTCATATGAAACCCTGAACCAACAGCATGGGCCTGTTTGTTGTAATCATTCATTAGTTGGATAAATTTCTCGGCTACTTCCTTTGAAACACACCGATCAATCAGGTTTTGTTCAACGCCACACAATTCCGGAAATTCTGCCAGCAGAATACTCCCCCCGAGCGCCACAACAAGGTCAGCAGCGTAACCCACTGCAGGATTTGCAGACAGTCCGCTGAAGCCATCGCTTCCCCCACATTTAACGCCGATGCACAACTTACTTAAAGATACAGGTTGTCTATATTGCTTATTTACCTTTATCAATCCTTCAAATGTCTGGCGAATCGCTTTGCTGATCATCTCTTCCTCACTCAAGGACTGTTGTTGTTCAAACAAGATAATCGGCTTTGAAAACCCTGGACTTTTCGCATACAACGCTTCTTCAAATATAGACATTTGCAAGTGCTGACAGCCCAGGCTTAATACAGTAACCCCTGCAACATTTGGATGGTCGGCGTATGCAGCGAGTAAGTTTGCCAGTGTGTCAGCGTCTTGCCTTGTTCCCCCACATCCTCCTTGATGATTCAGAAATTTAACGCCGTCAACATTCTGAAAAACACGTTCAAACATCGGGTCCTTCTCAAGTGCATCTAATGTAGTTGTTTGCAAATCAACCCCGTTTTTATATGCATTTACCAAGGATTTTGCATATGCCCTGTATTTTTGACTGGTGTCATAGCCAAGTTCTTTTTGCAAAGCATCTTTGATTACATCAAGGTTACGGTTCTCACAAAAAACAGTTGGCACAAATAACCAGTAGTTCGCTGTTCCAACTTTGCCATCATCCCTCAAATAACCCAAAAAAGTACGATCGGCAAAATCTGAAATATCTGGGGGAGTCCAATTATACTGCTCGGCGCGATATGAGAATGGTTCGGCGTCATGTTTTGTATTTTCTATACTAACTCGGTATCCAACCCTGACGTCTGATTTAACAATGCCAATGGTTACCCCATACATAATCACCCTTTCGCCTTTTTGAAGGTCGCAGGAAAAAAACTTATGCTTTGCAGGTATTCTCTCGAAAAGCTGGTAAGCATTCCCATCTTTGACAATCGTTTCCAGTTCGTTCAAATCACGCAAGGCAACGAGCACATTATCGTCAGGATGAATCCTAATTACATTTTCCATTTATCTGCTGTGTTTTGTATAACAAATTTTTTTCGTTGGATCCACGCATACCTCAGCACAACCAGGAAACAGAAAAGAGGTACAATAAAAGCAGTCGCAATATTTGACCTATCTGCGATGATGCCCAGTACCGGTGGTAAAAAGGCGCCACCAACAATCATCATAACCATATAAGATGAGGCTATATTTGTTTTCTCACCTAAATCTTTCACACCCATTGAAAAAATGGTTGGGAACATGATAGACATAAAGAACTCTATCAGCAGAAATGAGATAACACCTGCCATACCTCCTACACATGTTATAATTAAGCAACACAAAACAGCAGAAACAGAGAACCAAAAAAACAGCGTGGTCACTTCTATCCGTCTCATGAGAAAACTACCCAAATACCTTCCTAGCATAAAACAAACCAGTAAAAAACCGAGAAAAAGGTTCGCCTTAGCCAGGGACAGTCCTGCATTATTTTCAGCATACAGGATAAAAAAACTGGAAATACATACTTGCGCCCCTACATAGAAAAATTGAGCTATCATGCTTTGACGCAATCCGGGTAATACAAAAGGGTTGAACAACGATCTGCCATGACTATTTTTAACAGTTCTGACATTTGTTTTGTCGAATAAAAAAAAGAATGCAAAAACGACTAAGACAATTCCGATAATTATATATGGCAATTTGATACTTCCAAAAAGAGCCCCATAGTAATGGTCTAATTCGCCTGGACCCATCACATTTAGTTCTTCTTTTGATTTTACCAATTTTGATGGCAGGATCAATTGGTTTAATATATTGGTTGCCACAACCGCTCCCATACCATTAAAAGCCTGCGCAAAATTGAGTCTTCTGGGATAGGACTCAATGGTTCCCAATTCCCTGATATAGGGATTAGCCGAAGTTTCGAGAAAAGTCATGCCGGACGCAACGATAAAGAGAGCTAAAAGGAAAAAATAAAATGATCTCGCATCCGCGGCAAACGGGAACAAAAATGCACCGACCGACGCCATCAATAATCCCGAAATGATGGCCGTTTTATAGCCGAACCTCCGCATCACCAATCCTGCAGGAATTGCCAATAGAAAATAGGCTATCCAATAGGCAGAATCTACCAGTGATGCCTGCAAAATACTCACATTTGCTGCCTTCTTTAAATGGGGTATTAATACGGGCAGCAGGTTTGCCGTTAATGCCCAAAGAAAAAACAGGGAAATGACAAGTTTTCCTGATTTGTTGTCACCGTTAACTTTTTCTGTTTTAATCATGGCAGCAGCTGTTATTTAATCCTATATAGTAATGAAACCAAATAAGCACTTGCAAGATCGAACCGGAACACTTAACTTTCTTGGCAGGAATTACCTGTTTATATTTGATTTTTACCTGACTAAATGCTATGAAAGCAATTCATACCGACATAACCAACAGCCTGAACAGTCATATTACTGTTATCGAAAGGAATGAATCATTTTTTAAATCCCCGTTTCATGATCATCCCGAACTTGAACTGGTATACATTAAAGAGAGTTGTGGCCGCAGAATCATCGGCAATAAGATCGATTCTTTTGAAGCAGGTGACATGGTCTTCATTGGGTCTAACCTTGCGCATGTGTGGCTAAATGATGAGGCCTATTATAAAAAAGATTCGCCACTTCGAGCTAAATCGATCGTGGTTTATTTTAACAAAGATGTTTTCGGTAAAGCGTTTTACGATTTAAGAGAGGCCCAACAGGTGATTGATTTTATTAAGCGTTCAGAAAGGGGCATTCAGATAAATGGCAAAACACAAAAATTAATTGCTGATAAATTAGAAATACTTATAACGACGAATGATTTTGAAAAAATCATCCTTTTATTCCAGATCTTGCACATTTTAGCCCAGAGTTCAGATTATCAGTACATTCTATCAGAGGTTAATGCAACCTCTTCATTCCGCTCGGAATCCGACAGACTGGCTGATGTTTATAAATACCTTAGAGAAAATTTCAAAGAAGACATTAGTTTAAATAAAATTGCCTCTATTGCCAATTTTACGCCGCAATCTTTCTGCAGGGTTTTTAAACAGAGAACGGGCAAAAATTTCATTGACTATTTGACCCAGTTAAGAATTGACAACGCATGCAAACTTCTTATTGAGTCCGATCATAGTATTTCCGAGATTGCCTACCAATGTGGCTTTAAGACCGTTTCGAATTTTAATAAACTGTTTAAAGAGATCAATCACAAAAACCCCAAACTTTTCCGTTCGGCTATGAAACGCGGGAACTAAGATCGTCGGGACCGTGTTGAGAATTTTATTCTGTTTTTAGGTAATTTTCAGGCAGTGTATTGAATTTATACTACAGACCTTTGAAAAAAGTCGTCAATGGCAGACGCTTGATACAAGTTGGTGTGGAGGTCTTGGCATTCAAGACCTCCTTTATGTTTGATTCTTGCGGCGAAATTATACAAGTCTAAATAATCCTGGAATCGAATCACTTCACGGATAAACTGGTACACAATTCACTATTGGGTTATTCGGCCATCTGGATATACGTGTAACAGCACCCTTATACATTCTTCGTTTTTAACATGAACTAAAGGCCCATCGTTTATTGAAAGTTTATAATTGCATTTATTTAATCCTTGTAAGGTTAATGCCAAATCGAATTCGTTGGGCCATTTCAATTTAAGTTTGTCAAATAAACTGTTCACCGTTACATAAATGTGGTTACCCAATACCATTGCTTTATCTATTCGAATTCCATTTACGCCAATTTTGGTTCGTTTTTTAAAATCAATAAAGCCCCCATTCAATTCACGATATGCTTCCGCAAGTCCTGTAAAAACACCAGATCCCTCTCCCCAACTGGGGC
The DNA here is from genome assembly GCA_965206685.1 of Sediminibacterium sp. Lineage (GTDB taxonomy): Bacteria > Bacteroidota > Bacteroidia > Chitinophagales > Chitinophagaceae > Sediminibacterium. The sequence goes on along the minus strand of OZ242223.1, from coordinate 5,204,684 downwards.
TTGTTCTCATGGCAGACTGAGGGTGACCTTCATGGTCAATGTTTTCAGGCCCAAGCCCATACGGGTAAATATTTGTATATGAATAGATACCATTTTCGTGATGTTCTGGAAGATTAAGTAAAACACAGGAAGCCCGTGCTGCAGCCACTCCCCGTTCCAACAGATCCTGTCTTCCTAAAATTTTTCCGTACCAAATAAACGGTTTCACTGTTTCTGCTTGCCGTGCATCTAAATAGGTGGCGTTGTCCGAATTATCAGCAGTAAATCCTCCAAACGGGAATGCAGTATAGATATAATGCGGGTTCCATGAACATTGTGAGAAACTCAAATAATCGATACATGATTCTCCCTGTTTCAAATATTTTTTGTTCCCGGTAGCAACGTAAAGTTGAGCATAACCTTCGCTTGCCCAGATGGTGGTCAAGTTGCCTCTTGCAACTTGATGTTGCCAGATATCGCGGTTGAATGCCAATGGCTTTGCCCCACAGGAGTAATATTGTTCCATATCGGTCCACGCTTGTTCAGGTAAAATTTCCTTCTCTATGAAGCGCGCAATTTTTTCAGCAGCAACCCTGTATTTAATTTTCAGGGTGGTAGTATACATCTTCGCCAAAAACCACATGCTTGCGGCCGATTGCGCGCTGTACCGCAGTTGCGATGCTGCCTCCATCTCCACAGATACGTAAGATGGAACTGCGCCTCTTTGATCAATCGCGCGAATTAACCAGTTGGCATAGGGAGTTAAGTAATTAATAATTCTTTCATCTTTTTCACACCGTGAGTAGTAGTCAAGTAAATGAGCACCGGTTTTACTCATCGCAGGAATTTCATACGATTCACTTTCCCGTAAAAAAAACTGATTCTTCCCGTGTTGTGGGTCGGAAAACTGTAATCCCCATGTTTTTGTATTTGCATTGTATAACGTAGCAAACAATCCTTGTTGATTTCTAGGCGCCTGAAGACAAAAATTGATGATTCGCCTGGCTTTGTCAATCATTTCGGTTTTTCCGGATTGTTTGCCCCAAAACCAAAAGCCCGAGGCATCTCTGGCATTATTCCAAAAAGTGGAATTATGAATTACATCATTCCACCAGTTAATAGCAGACCGATACCCACCAACGGGTAAACCGTTCATTTCAAACTGGAGCCAGGAGCCATGATCTTCATACCCTTTGAGTGGTATGTCAATGTCTTTGTAGTTGCTTGGGTGAAGGGTTATGGAATCAACGATTCGCAAATATTCTTCAAAAGGCATCACTAAATGAGGCTGTTTTAAAAAAACGTCATGACCGTATTTTTCCCATTGAAAAGCCGCTATTTTTTGATAACCGAGGTTTCTTTTTTCTGAGGCACTTACAAACAAGTCAAATTCATATCTCAATTTATTCGATGCCAGTGTACGGATCATTCTCTTGTCATTGGTTCTTTGATAATGCATATGATGAGCGATGATATTATCCATGAAGCCAAACGTAAAGATCGGATTGCCGCCCAGGCCACTTTTTACATTAAGATCGAGCCCGGTGGGCATGGTATACCAATCTTCGACAATTGGAATAGAAAACATATTTCTGGCAATATCACTTGTTCGGCGGGCATCGGGTGAAATAACTGCATATTGATTGATCGCATTCAGATCCGGCACCAGTGCGGCAAACATTTTATCCTCCTGCAAAATGATGGCAGGTGAATGAAAAGCCCTGTCGCCTATTACCTGGTCTTGCCCAGGCAAAAGTTTAAACCTGTTTTGTTTCGAATCATCATTATCGTATTTCAATCCCGGCGTATGCACAAATTCAGGTACCTTATCTAGCTTAAATACAAAACTAGATATCAGGTAATCCAATTGTACCGGTTTTCCGGCGAGCGTGCCTTCGATTGCGAAATGAAAATGATCCTCGCTTTTTTTTAGTGTAATGTATTCCGCAAAAGAACTGTTAACGCTTCTGCCGCTGAGCTTAATGATTATGCTGTCACTTTGTTTTTTCACAATGGTGATATCCCGTACAATATTTCCAGTTAAAAAACGATGCGATTCATCTAACCGGGTGTTAAATAACTGAACAGCATTTAGCGGGTATATTTCGGGGCTTGAAAACGATGAAACGATTAATCGCCATCCATTTCCTTCTTTGGCAAAATATTCCTGCCTTATGTTTTTTGCCGATGAGGTGAATTTCGCTTTCACCAAACCGTTATTCATTTCTATCACCGTAGCACCTAATTGACGAAGCTCGATGGATTGCGACCGGCTATTAAAGGAAAACAAGAGAAAGAGGATACAAGGTAAAATAGTTTTCATAGGTTTTTTACTCAGACTTATTCATTAACAATTACATTTAATACTGTGTGGCATCCATACGGCTCAACGTCATTAATAAGACACAACTAATACTCAACGAAGTAATCGAAGGCATTCTCGATTCTGTTACATAGTAAACTTCACTGAATTACCTCCTAACACCGTTGTATTCATTAGAAATTGATGCGAACCTTTGTTAACTAAATCAAATTGTGTAAGTTCAACTTTTCCTTCAATTACGCTTAATGTTACATCTGTAACGCGATTGTTTTTTTTGATATTAACTGTGCCAAATGCATATCCATTGGACCAGAAAAATGTTCCTGGGATATCGTTAAATTTCATTGTTTTTGTTACAGCAGAATACTGAAAACCCGTCCACGCCAATACGCCTGCCCATGAAGCCATTGCCCTTGCATATCTGTGGCCGTATTCACCTTCATTAAAAGGGTTTCGTTTTCTCCCATCATACCTATTGCGTATGGCTTCAAATATTTTTAACCCCTCTCTTTTTTGTCCCTCATATATCATGTGTACACCTGTACTGTATTCAAACCCAGTCATTAACTCAGTATAGTATGGGAAGGGGAAATCAAGTAATTCACCATGTGGATAGGAAGCCATAATCAACCCCTGTTCTTTTCCCAATGCAAAACTTCTGAAAGTATTGGTATGGTTATTAAAATCACTTACCCAATTATACTTCATTATACTTTGCAGAGTTTTTTGTTGATGGCCTTTATCCAGTACATAACCGAGCCCTGCTGTGTGTGCTAAATATTGTCCCACTAGCTGATCCACCAAACAACCTTTACCTATCTGTGCAATACGGTTATTGTCTTTAGGGATTATCTGTTCATAATATTCTCCATTAAATAAATTTTTATCAACCCATGCCCTTCCTTTTTCATAGAGCCCGGCACATTCGTTTGCAAAACTTTCGTCTCTCATATACAGTCCCATTTCTTTTGCTGCCTTTAGTGCCGCTAAATACCATGCAGACATCTGTGGATTAGGACCATAGTATTCAATATCCATCGTATTATGTTGCGGACCTTCCATTACGCCATCCTTATTAGTGTCCCAATGCCCAGTCCATGCAAAGGCCATTGATTTTTTTATATTTGGCCACATCTTGCTTAACTCATCGTCTTTGCCCGACAGCTGCCAGTCTCTGTATATTTTTACGATGGTTCCCATTTGGCCGTCGGCTGCCCAGTGATTGAATTTTTTTGAGTTTGTAGCCAGTGGTAAACCTACCCGATGGCTTTGCCCTCCATTGTCATTTACAGTATATAAAAACTCTACTTCACGAAACTTCATCGACAGGTCGCCAAACAAAAAGGGAATTGCGGATTCATAATTCCATACATGGGAGCAGGTGCCAAAGCCCCATCCTGAACTTTTTTCGCCACCAAGCAATGTTCCATTTACGCTTCCTGTACCTTCAAAACCAAAAGGATATCCATCTTTGGTTCGGAACAAAGTTTGGCAGCGCATATTTACGGAATTAAACAACGCGGCTTCCTTAATCACTTCCGGTATATTACTTTTGCAAAAAGCACTTACGTAATCTACTGTTCTTCTTTCCAGTAATGGCATCTCTGGCGTCACTTTTACAGCTACATCCCATGCATCTATAAAATTATTGGTGTAATAATTCCCGACAATTTCTTTTGTGCCATAGCCCCATGAGTACGCGCCGTTACCTGAGTCCCATCCACGTCGATTGGGGAAATGCCAGGTTATAAAAAAAGTTATGGCTTTTTCTTCGCCCGGCGCTAATGTTTCTTTTACGGCTAATGTAGCTGGTGGAGTAGCTAAATCATCTCTTTTGGTCGCGCCCATTAAATCTTCGATGGTACCGGAGACCTGGTTCTTTTTGTTTTTTTCGGCAAACGCCTCTGACAATTCACCATCATTAGTAAAATCGTCAATAAATTCACGAAACGTCCAGTTCCAACCCAGTTTGGCCCATGTGCGGCGATAGGTTACTTTACCATGCGATGTAGTGGTAAGTGCCAAAGTGCCCCAGTTTACATCTGATTTATCCAAACTGTCGGAATACATAAACAGACCCTGCAAGTTCTTATTTTGTTTAAATTCGTTTTTGTTGCTTTTCAGTTTGGATGTCCATCCGTCCATACCAATAAAATTGGGTATCATACCGCAAACAGATACCTCCATTGTTTTATTGGAAGTATTTTTTACGACATACCTTAACACGGCGACAGGCAAGCTGCTATTGTTTACATCGCCCGGAATCATAGGGTTAAAGGTTTCGAGCCTTACTGATAAAGGAATATTGTTCTTTTTGAATTGCACTTGTGCTAATGGATAGGCCGCATTAAATTCTGTTTCATCAAATCTGGGAAACCCTGCATTTAACACATCACTGCCCCAATCGCCATAAGAATTTTTTGCAGCTATGGGGCCTTCAAGCAAGCGCAGTTCTCCTTTATTCTGGCCTTGCGGTTTGTAATACATGGCAAAGAATGGACCATTGGCAATAGTTGGTTCCACTAATTTTACAGCAGGTACCCACCCTAACGCCCCCCGATTGGCCATTTCCCAATCTTTCAAATCTCCACGTCCACCAATAGATATAGTACCGGTGCCAATACCACCTAATGGCATAGCCACTTCTGTTAACTGATCGCCTTTGTACTTTTTTAATACCGGCCAGGTCTTATTAAGTGTCTGTGCATTCAGACTATTTGATAAAATGATCAGCATTACGAGTGTCAGGTTTTTGTTTTTCATTGTTAGTTATTGTAATTAAAAATTCACAATACAGAAGTATTTCCTTTTACTTCGCTTTCAATAGAAGCGATTGCCTTAACCGTTTTAATGATTGAATCAGGGGTTACTGATATACTGTCGATTCCCTCTTCCACTAAAAATTGTGCAAAGTCGGGAAAGTCTGATGGCCCCTGTCCACAAATGCCCACTTTAACTTTGTTTCTTTTTGCTGATCCAATCAACTGCGAAATCATTTTTTTTACTGCCTCGTTTCTTTCATCATACAAATGGGCCACCAGGGAAGAGTCCCTGTCTAACCCTAGTGTTAACTGTGTCAAATCATTTGAACCAATGGAGAAACCATCTATATGTTTGGCAAATTCATCAGCTAAAATAATATTGGATGGGAGCTCGGCCATTAGATAAAGTTCCAACCCATTTTTACCGCGTTCCAGTCCAAATTCCTTCATCACTTCTTTTACTTTAATTAATTCTCCAACAGTGCGGCAGAAAGGGATCATTACTGCGACATTGTGCAAACCCATTTCCTCCCTTACCGATATGATGGATTTGCACTCCATTCCGAAGGCAGGTTTATATGCTTCTGAATAGTACCTGGATGCACCACGCCAGCCAATCATTGGGTTTTCTTCGTGCGGCTCAAAATGGTTACCCCCCAATAAATTAAAATATTCATTGCTCTTAAAATCACTAAACCGTACAATTACTCTATTTGGATAAAAGGCTGCAGCTATTTTAGCAATACCATACGACAGGCGTTTAATAAAAAAATCCTCTTCGTTTTCATATCCACAAATTCGTTTCTGTATTTCCTTTGAAAGGGGTACATCATTTACCTCTTTATGTTTTAATAAAGCCATCGGATGTACCTGTATATAATTATTGATAATAAACTCCTCCCTTGCCAGTCCAACTCCTTTATTGGGCAAATGTGAAAACTGGAAACTCATGGAGGGGGATGCAACATTAAGCATTAGCGGAGTTTTTATTTGTGGCAACCCGCTTACATCGTATTCGTTTTTTGAGAAAGGTATTAACCGGGCATATACAAAACCTGTTTCTCCTTCGGCACAACTGGCAGTTACTTCTGCCCCTTCCTGTAAAACTTCTGTTGCATCACCGCAGCCAACAATAGCGGGTACACCCAATTCGCGTGCTACAATAGCTGCATGGCAGGTTCGGCCTCCCTTATTCGTAATAATTGCGGATGCCTTTTTCATAATAGGTTCCCAATCGGGATCGGTCATATCAGTTACCAGCACATCACCTGCCTTAAATTCGTGGCCTTCTATTACGCGTTTATCTAACGAGAAAAGGATGTTCACTTTTCCCGAACCTATTTTATCACCAACGGCAATACCTTTTACAAGCAATTCCTTTTCAGTATCACCATCCTGTAAGTTGTATTCTATAATTTTATCATGATTTTTTCTGGAATGAATAGTTTCTGGTCTTGCCTGTACGATGTATAATTCTTTGCTTAGCCCATCCACCGCCCATTCCACATCCATGGGTGTCCATGTTTTTTTCATGCTTGTATAATAGGTTTCAATATTTGTAACCCAGGTAGCCAGTTTCAGCACCTGTTCATCATCTAAACAAAAACGTTGTTGGAAACCTTTTTCAGTTGGGATAATTTTTACTCTTTCGTCGGCCCTGTCTCCATACACCATCATCTTATCTTTATTCCCCAATTTTTTTTCGATGATTGATTTAAACCCTTTTTGCAAACTGGGTTTAAATACAATAAATTCATCAGGAGAGACAGATCCCTGAACCACCATTTCTCCCAGGCCATAAGAGCCATTTACTATCACCACATCTTTAAAACCACTTTCTGTGTCTAAACTAAAAGCCACACCAGAGGCACCCAGGTCGCTTCGAACCATTTTTTGTACACAGATACTAAGACCTACATTAAAATGATCATACCCAAATGTTTGCCGGTAACTGATTGCCCTATCAGTAAACAAAGAGGAGAAGCAGTTACGCACAGCATCCATTATTGCTGCTGGGCCCCTTACATTAAGAAATGTTTCCTGTTGGCCTGCAAATGATGCATCCGGTAAATCTTCAGCGGTGGCAGAGGAACGAACGGCAACATCCGTATAATCCTGGTCATAGATTTTAGACAATTTCTCATACTCAGCAATAATTAACTCACTCATTTCTTTTGGGAAACGACCGTTCTTCACCAGCAGTCTCACCTGCGATCCTCCCCGCCGCAGCGATTCGAGATTATCATATTCTATGGTGTTTACTATATGCCGGATTGTACTCTCCAGGTTATTGTAGTTGATGAAAGTTTTGTATGCGGCAACCGTAATAACAAAGCCATTAGGAATCTTTATTCCTATAGAAGTCAGGTGTTGCAACATTTCGCCGAGTGACGCGTTTTTGCCACCCACAGTATCAATATCATTAATACCAACTTCATTTAGTGGAATTGTGTACATAATATATGTCGTCTATTTAATTTGGTTTTGTAAATCAGTTAAGTAGTCAGCAATCTGTTGTGTATTTTTTAACGCTTTTATGTGAGCTTTAATATATACCGATTCACTCGGGGCCTTTTTATTCAACAAATACGATAAGGCGCTGACTTAACAGCTCGGAATCCGGGTGAAACAACAGTGCCCGCTGCTTGGCGCAACAGGCACTGTGAAAATGAGTGTTAAGCCACATGCCTTATTATTTACCAGCCCGGATTTTGCGTAAGTTTTGGGTTAAGCAACAATTGGCGTAATGGTAAGGGGCGTAAGTAATGTTTTGCAAGAAAAATCCTTTTGGCAGCACTTTCCAAAACAATAAAACCATTTGCATCAAGATTGAAAACCAAATCTTTCCATGGAGCTTTGGTTTCAAATTCCGTTCCTTTCCATTTGATGCCCCTGACAGCTTGAGACATTTCCACTTCAGCTGTTTTCCATCGTCTGAGGTCATCGTAACGGAAATTCTCAACAAAAAGCTCTATTGTTCTTTCACGTCTGATCTCCGTCCGCATATCCAGCCCATTGGCTCCAACAAACCCATTTGTAAGGTTCGGCATAGCCGATCTCGCTCTTAGGAGATTGATAGATTTATTAAGATCAGCATCTGAAATAGCACCAGTCTTTTCAAATACGGCTTCCGCATAAATCAATAAAGTCTCTGCAAATCGGAATGCCGGGTAATCGTTTCCTTGCGGATTCGCCAACTCCTGTTGAAGTTTTTGGGTAGAATAACCGGTTTGGGTAAGGATGCCAAAAGCAATATCAAAAATAAGACCGCCTGCATTCGGGCTTGCCCAGTTGCGCGTATAGGCTGGCTGTGTAAACAACCAGTAACGCTGGAATGGCGTTAACAGAAAATTCTTCATCCTTTGATCACGATTCTGGTATTCATCCGTGATTTTTGCATAGCCCTGAAACAAAGGGGATTTGTCAATAGGCAGTCCATCCTTGCAAAGGAACATATCAACCAGTTTACGCGTAGGAGACAGTACGCTCTGTCCGATATTAACGGTTGCCGAGGGAGAAATATCCTTGTCGTGCCTTCTTGCAAGAATAGTTTCGGTTTGATTGCCTTTGGTGAGCCCGGCCGGATTCGTTTGACGGCCCCCTTCCAGCAAGAAATAAAAGCGGTAACTGGTATCACCCAACACATCCTTTCTGTCGAAAAGATTGAATTTACCACTATTCATTATTTGAGTGGAAGCATCAATCGCCTTATCAAGCATTTCATTTGCATTAGTACCTCCCTCCTGGAATTTTCGCCAGGTACCTTCAAATAATGACACTCGTGCTTTGAGCGCAAGCGCACCCCATTTGGTTACCCGTCCGTTATCATCAGCCGGCCCGGCGTTGGGCAAAACAGCAATTGCTTTATCTAATTCTGAAATGATAAAATTGGCTACTTCTGCCCTGGTGTTACGTGCGCCGTACAATATATCATCGGAGCTAACACCCAGTGCTTTGTCAACAATTGGTATGCCTCCAAAATCCTTTAGCAGGTTATAATGTGCCAAAGCCCTGAAAAAGCGTGCTTCACCTTCATAAACTGCGATACCTGGTTTAAGACTGGCAGGTGCGTCTGTGATTTTTTGTATCAGATAAGACGCCTGCCAGATTCTTGCATAGTTATTGTTCCATGTGCTGCTGGCTTCGGCAGGCGCGTACGAACTATTGCTAATGGATGAAAATCCGGTAGCAACAGAAATATCAGAATTGTCATCGCCACTGGTCAGATCGGGTAGGCCTGAATAAAACTGGTTGGCAAATGTTTGAAAATCATCAGCGGTTTTGAAATAGGTGGCTTCACTCAGTGAGTCAAGGGGAGACAGATCTAATGTTTTCTCGCAGGATGCGAAAAACGTCAGCAATACAATTATATATATATACTTATTTCTCATAAAAATTATTTTAAAGTGAAACATTGAGACCAAATGAAAACGTTCTTGGGTAGGGTGTATTTACGATACTAAAAGGCTTTTCGGGATCGAAGCCCACAGGTATTGCGCTCCACTCGGCTAAATCAGTTCCACTTAAAAAGATTTGTGCTGCTTTTACATGAACCTTCTTTAACAATGAAGCCGATAGATTGTAACCTACCTGTACATTTTTCAACCTCAGGTAAGCCGCACTTCTGTTTTTGAAGGGCGCATCTGAGGGCAGATAGTTGTAGCCGTAAATGCCTCCGTCTTGAGATGTTTTAGGGTACAATGCCCCGGTATTCGTTGTTTTCCAAGTATTCCCATAGTGATAAGCCAACGGATTTCTGAAGAATTCGACTGCGGCTACATTACCATCCATGACCTGCCATTTGCCAACTCCCTGGAATATGGCGCTAAAATAGAACCCCTTGTAATTTGCACCCAGGTTAACACTGTAACTATAACGAATGTTGCTATTACCTATCGGTAGTATATCGCCTCCCTTACTTGGATCTGCAGGGTTATACAGTTGCGGAGTTAATTTACCATCACCGTTAAGATCTTTAAATTTCACATCACCTGTTCGAATGTTGGTTGGAATTCCGCTTTTAACAGCAGACTTATAAGCAGCCAGTTCAGCATTGGTCTGAATAAGTCCATCATACTGATAGGTAAAATAGGTGCCATAAGAATATCCTTCTACAAAACCATTAAATCCGTATCCTGGAATACGGGAATCGGCAAGACTTAACACTTTGTTCGTATTGTCGCTTACAACTAAGTTGGTAAAGTATTCGAAATTTTTACCGACTTTGTCTTTCCACATAAGCGATAGCTCCCATCCTTTGGTTCTTAGACTAGCTCCATTAATCTGAGGAGGTGTAATCCCGAGGATTGCCGGGAATTCTTTAGAATAGAAAAGATTCTTGTTCGTTTTTGAAAACACATCTATGCTGGCAGAGAGTCTGTTTGATAAAAACCGCATATCGAGTCCGATGTTTTGTATTGCCAGTTTTTCCCATGATCTGTCTGGGCTTGCCAGCGAAGGAACAACAGTACTAAGCGAACGAAGCGGTGAATTCTGTGGACCAAAAGGATATTGCCCGCCAAAAGCGATCTCCTGTATATAATCATATAGTCCAATTCCTGACTGGTTTCCTAATTCGCCGTAAGACACTCGGATTTTTGCAAAATCCAATACTTTATGCAGGGGTTGCATGAATTTCTCTCCCGTAAGCACCCATCCTGCAGAAGCGCCAAAAAAGGCAGTCCCCTGGTGTCCAGGCGCAAATTTTGATGAAGCATCGTACCTGAAGTTCCCTTCAAAAAAATATTTCTGTTTGAAATCATAGCTAAGCCTTGCGAAGTCAGAATTAAGCGCATATTGTCCACGCGTCTCACTGTTAAATTGCTCAGTCAAAGCACCGTTCCCTAAGAATGACAGGTTGTTATTTAACAGGTATGGGTTGCCATTGCGATATGCACTAAATGCCCTTGTTTCCACCTCTTCATGTGATAAGCCTGCAAGTAAGTTAAAATGATGATCCTTCCAGTAGTATCTATAATTGGCATAGAGGTTACCGACCAATTGGTCGTTTTTTGAATAGCCAGCAGTTACTTGATCTCTACCTCCCCAATAAGCATTGGAATTAAAAATCACATCATCGTCATAGGTGTAGCTTAGAAAACCAGTTCTCAAAGCGAATTCGTCAAACTGATCCCTGTTAATGGCAAGTTGGCCAGTAATTTCAAGGTTTTTTATTGGAGTAAGTATGGCTTCAACCTGACCGCGGATCTGCGTATTTTTGGCTTCCCTGTTTCCTCCCTGCTCAGCCCAGCCAATGGTACTTAAATATCCACCAAAACCATAATATTTGCCCGATTGGGTGTATTTAGCTTTACCGGCAAAACTGAACGCTGTAATGTTTTCGATGTTATCATAATCCGTAGGCTCGACCAATTTTTGTGTTTGAATAGAGAAATTGGTTTTTATTTTCAGGTAGTTTGTAACATCAAAATCATACTTCATTCTGACATTATACTTCCTGTTGTAATTGGTACCATATTGAATCATCGATTGCTGGTCCAAGACACCTAATGAAAACCAGTAGGCAGATCTGGCAGTTTTGCCCGAAACGGATACCGAATGCTGTTGTTGTAAGGCAGATCCCCACATGATCTTCATCCAGTCATTGTTGCTCAAGGTAATATCCTTAGTATCCGGAAAAGGCCCCTTGGCAACCGTTATGGTATTTAGATCCGGAGGTGATGTTAAAAAAGGTTTGAGGTGAGAATAATAATTATTTGCCACCCCATCGTTTTCGTAAGATTCAGTCCACATATCTATAGCCTGGATAATGTTTGCCTGTTTACGAACAATTCCCGGGGTATTGATACTGAAATTGCTATTAATGGCAATGACAGGTGTGATTGATTTTCCCGATTTCGTTGTAATCAAAATTACACCGCCAGCGGCTCTTGAACCATAAATAGCTGCCTGCGCATCTTTTAATACAGTAATATTCTCAATGTCTTCCGGATTTACATTATTAAGAGAAAAGGCGCCCCCGGATTGCTGGGGTATTCCATCCACAACAAATAAAGTACCTGGGTTGGAACGGGAAGCAATCCCGCGTATCTCGACTCCCAAATTATCTGCCTCTCTCCCTACGCGCCCTACGTTACCCCTTGTGATGACAAGTCCGGGCACCAGGCCTTGAAGCGAGTTTACGACATTTGCGGCTGGCCTGTTTGCCAATTGAGAGGCATTTACTACAGAAACGGCACCGGTTACAGTTGTTTTTGTTTTGTTGCCGTACCCAACTACGACTACATCATCAAGCGCTGTTTCGAGGGAACGCATTAGAATGGAGAGGTTTGATTTGTTTTGAATGTTTACCTCCATTGTTTCCATTCCTACAAACGAAATAACAAGCGTCTTTACCTTATCATCGACAGTCAATGAAAATGAACCATCACTTGCTGAAGTAGACAACGCATTGCCACCTTTTACCTGGATAGTTGCGCCGGCTACCGGCTCACCTTTTTCATTTGTAATCTTGCCCGTTACCGTTCGTGGCGGCACAGGCGCTTCCAGGCTTGTAATTACAACAAGATTATTATCAAGCACCTGGTAGCTGAGCCCAGAGTTTGTGAATATGACATCCAAAATATCCTTAACAGGGGCATCAATTGCTTTATAGGTTATCAGCATGTCTGCGGGCAGTTTCAAACTGCTATAGACAAACCTGTAATTACTTTTCTGTTTAAGTTCTTTTAATGCTTTTTCTACTGTGGTGTTTTTGAACTCTACGCTTACCCGTTCCTGGGAATAGGTCTTAGCGGCAACCTGAAGCGAAGTTGCCAGCAGGATTACAAAACTTAGTTTCATAAGAAGCATCGTTTTGAGCACCTTCCTCTCAAGAAAGATGCGGTGAAGGAGGTTTGTTTTTTTCATACTTTCGTTAGGTTTTGGTACAGCGCCGAAGCCAACGCAATTGAATTTCGGACTGTATGTTTTACAAAAAAGAGGGGGGCATGACCTCCCCCCTCATTATTTTCGGATCAGTATCTTATCATTTTGTATCTCATAGTTAAAATTGTAGGATATCTGCAATGCCTTCAATACCTGATCAAGTGTTTCGTTTTCAAAAGTTGCAGTGAATCGGTATTCTTTAACTTCATCGCCTACAAATACAATTTTTACTCCAAACCACCTCTCGAGTTTTGGCTTCAGGTTTTCAAAAAATTCATCATTTATCTCTAACCGGTTATATACCCACGCGGTTTCCACAATTGAATTCCCGTCGGACGAGATTGTCAGTGGTTTAAAAACAGTAGAAAAAATTTCCGTTGTTGGTGACAGGTTGCCTTGCACGGTGAGACGATTTGAATCTGGATGTAGCTTCGCCAAAATCAACTTTTGGTTAGGTTTAAGAAACAAAGATTTGCCGGGGCTATTATGGATCTTGATCTCAACCTTACCTCTAACAAGCGAGGTCTCGCTGCTCCTATCCGTTGAGTAGGAACGAACATTAAACATGGTACCCAATACTCTAATATCAAAATCTTTCAGATGAACCAGGAACGGTTTTGCAGCATTATGTGTAACATCAAAAAACGCTTCTCCTGTAATGTATATCTGCCTGTTATTGGTTCCGAAGTCCCTGTCAAGTGCAATCGTACTTTCCGCATTGAGAGATACTTTTGTACCATCCGGCAGAAGATACATTTTCTTTTCCTTTTTACCGGTTTGACCGTTTCCTCCGATTGTCAACATTTCGGGAACTGTAATCTTCCCAGGAGTTTGAGCAAGTGTCTGTTTGGTTGTATTTTTTTTGCGTAGTTTATTCGAATAAATCAAAACAACTCCCAGCCCCACAAGGCACACAAAACAGGCTGCCACCGTCCAGGCAACCCATTTCCTCAGGTTTGTAGGAAGCCAAGGCAATTTTACAAGGGTGAATGCAGAACGATCGGTATCGATGAAATTTTGATCAATACATTTTTTTTCCAAAGCTGCCGTAAAATCCTGGATAGCGTTCTCCTTATCAATCCGACGCATCAGCGCCCGGAGATCAAGTACGACGACTTTGGCCGCCTCAAGCGTTTCTTTTTCGGAAGGGTATTGAATGATGTATTTTTCCCAAAAGACTATCTCTTCAGACGACTCATTGAGGCAATAACTGATGAAGGAATCGTTTATTATTAGCTCCTCTGTGGAATACAGATTTGACATGTCTTAATGGTTATTGCAATAAAGACGTCAGAACCGTTTTTTTTTACCAACAATTTTTTAAAATAAGTTCCATCCGCCCGAAATAACCAATACGATACCCAATGCCGTTTTCTTCATCTTGTCGACATTAATTTTTGGGGAAATACCGGTTCGAAGCAATTTGATTCCTTCAGACAGATTGTTGTAGATACTTCTAATAGTCAGGCCGGTTTGCTCTGCGATTTGCTCATTGGTTAAACCAGCCATATATTTTAAATAGATAATTCTCTGGCAACGCATCGGCAATTGATGGTAAGAGGTCGCTAGTATTTTTAACCTTTGCGCGGACTCCTCCTTCTCTATTATCAATAGATCAATTCTGTCGTCTGATATATCTCTGACAATCGGAAGCGTATTTTTTAGGAGCCTTGTCGTATGTCTTTTTTGGTCAATCAGTTTTCTTTTAAAACTCGTAATAATGTAGGCTTTGGGGTTGGAAAGCGCGTCGAGATCGGTATGTTTTTCTGCAAACTGAAGAAAAAGTTGTTGAATGGTATCCTTTGTTTGCTCGCGCTCACACCCATACTGCAAGCCGATAGCCATTAGGGTTTCGTATTCATTTTTGTAATAGGCAATTAGTTGCTCCTGACTCATATGGCCTGCAATTTTTATCAATCGATTTCGAACCAAACCCGCACCGCTCCGTTTTTCAGAAAATTATTCCATGCTACTCCTGAGAGACCTGGTTTAGCACGGCTATACTTTCCTAGTCACTAAACATCTGCAAATAATTGCTTTCAAAAATTCGAATGGTAAGAAAAAACAAAAAAAAGGCAAAATCGAGGTAGTTTCCATTTACCCTTAATAGATAAGCAGTACCAATTTTAATCTTTTTTTTAAAATTAGATTTCAAAAACGGTGACCCTAATCACAGATTCACAGCCGCAACCCGCACAAAAATATCCTGTGACACGGTCTCGTCTAACAGGTAAGATCTTAAAAAATGGAAATCTTATCAAAAATGAAATGACCCAACGATTGTAAGGCATACTTGAGATGGAGAATTAAGTTGACCGGCTTATATATCCAAGCTTGATTTTATCGCGATTTAGAAATAATACAGTAGTTATTTTCTAGAAAGTACCAGGCATCGGTAACTTTGCCTATCTATTCAGACTGACAACAAACTTCCCCCTCGGCGTAAGTTATTACTTGTCGTTTTCACCTACCATGATTGTCGCAACCCCACCTTAATAGATTCTTTTTTGGTAGCGAGATTTGCATCATGACAAAACCAATCTTGATTATTGAAAGAAAAAATATCAAACGTAAAAAATGGTAGTAGTAGTAGTAGTAGTAGTAGTAGTAGTATGCAGAATCTGATCTCATTGACCCTCCAACACCGGAATTGATGTTACCTATATCCTAACTCTGTTTTCTAATAGTTAAGAACTGACTCAGTATCATGCCCCAGTTCCGGATGGGATTGGTCTATTTTTGGAATCTTTATAGGTATTATTTCCATTTTGATTAAATGTTCTTGATATTTTCATCATTGCGAATTTTATCTTATTTAATCAGATATTAAAAGCGCAGTATTCTGTTTGAAAGGTGCTGCAAATGTTCAAAGTTGATTGCCAACATTGCGGTTTTTAGGACATTGATCATTAAATAGAAGAACAACTTGATCAATCTGTCATTACCACCCTATAATGGTTCAACATGTTACAACAATCCCATTAATCGTTTAGTTATTGAATAGCTATGACCGGGCGAGGTTTTCACGATAATTGACTTTTTCCTGTATAAAATTCTACAAGGCCCGCCTTTCTTGGAAAACACGTTACATAACGTCAGTTTACCATCTTTCCATTGCATATCTACCACAAATCCCCCTCTTGCACAAATGCCTTTTACATTACCATCTTTCCACGCGTCGGGTAATGCAGGCAATAGCTGTAGGGTACCGGAATGCGACTGCAGCAACATTTCTGCTATACCCGCCGTACCGCCAAAGTTGCCATCAATTTGAAAAGGAGGATGATCGTCGAATAAATTTTTAAGGGTTGATTTTCTAAACAATAATTGTAAATGCTTATAGGCTTCTTCACCATCCATCAGGCGCGCATAAAAGTTAATGATCCAGGCACGGCTCCATCCTGTATGCCCCCCGCCGCTGGCTAGGCGATGAGCCAATGTTTTTTTAGCAGCTTCAAATAAAACGGGTATTTGGGGATTAATGGTAGTACCGGGATACAAACCAAACAAATGTGAAATATGTCGATGCCCGGCTTCATATTCCTGGTAATCATCTATCCACTCCTGGATGCCACCGTAGTTATTGACCTTTACCGGAGGCATCTGTTGCAATACACTTTTCAATTGGTCAACAAATGCCTTGTCTGTTTTTAAGATTTCAGCGGCTTTGATACAAGCGTTAAAAAACTCCTCCAATATTTGCACATCCATCGTAACGCCGTAACTCATTCTCGTTGGCTTTCCGGTTACAGGATGAATAAAAGAATTTTCAGGCGAATACGACGGTGCAATCACCAGATACCCTTCAGGTGATTTTACCAGTATGTTTTTTAAAAACACAGCTGCCTCCTTCATGATGGGATATGCTGTGTGTTCGAGGAATTTTTTATCGCCTGTAAATAGATAATGTTCCCATTCATGCAAACACATCCATCCCGTTGCTATGGGATACATGCCAGCGAAAGCACCATCCCTGACAGAAGTTTCCCCAAACGCACTGGTATTATGATGAACCACCCATCCATCGACACCATACATTTCCCTGGCGGTTACCTTTCCGTTCCTTTTCAGCCCTTCCAGAAAGTGAAAAAGTGATTTTGTTGTTTCAGTCAGATTACAAACTTCAGCTGGCCAGTAATTCATTTGCAAATTGATATTCGTATGAAAATCACTTCGCCATTTGGGATCAAACTGGTAGCACCAGATGCCCTGCAAATTGGGAGGAAGGATGGCACGTCCGCCGCCGGAATTTTTTAGCAAATACCTCCCATACTGAAAAAACAAAACATCTAGTGCCCTATCCTGGATGCCTTTTTTAACAGCTTCCAGTCTTTCATCAGTTGGTTGATTATTTTTTTCTCCATCGCCAAAAAATAAACTCATGCGGTTCATCACTGCGCTATGCTCAGCGATATGGTCTGCTAATATAGTGGGATATACTTTTTGTCCGACTGAGCGTAACCCCTTTGCACATTTATTCCCAACGTTAATTTGCCGGTTTAGCATCATCATCCCCGCATCATAATCTGTTACTGCGTTTATATATAGTGTAAGAGCCTTTGCACCACTGACGACCAGCTCATTTCCCTGTACTGCTATTCTTCCACCCGTATTTATAGCATTCAGCATGCCACAAAATTTCATGTGATCGCCCCCAGGGCCCATTGTTTCCTTTGCGGTATCTCTGATTTGTCCTTTTAGAGCAATAAGGTTACCGCTGGCGGAAACCACTGCATCCTGTGACCGCTCCAGCTGTAATCTGCAATGAATTCCCTTTATATCAGTGGTTTCAATTCTTACAATTAGAAGGTTTGTTTTAACGGATGAAAAAACTTTTTCGATAAGCACACTTCCGTTTCTTTTATACGATGTGGTAGCGACACCGTTAACAATGTTCAGTTCTCTTTTATAGTCGCTTATCACATCCGAATCGCCATACCGAATAAAAAGGTTCATAAAATGCTGATATGGCCTTACCGTTGCAGGTGTGCCGAGCAGGTTATCCTGAGCCAGCTTATAGGCTTCTTCCATTCTACCTGCAAATACCAACTGTCTTACGGTATCGAGATATTTTCCCGCCTTCGGGTTATTGGTATTTCTGGCGGTGCCGCCCCAGAGGCTTTCTTCGTTTATTTGTATTCGCTCAGTATTGCTGTTTCCAAATATCATGGCGCCAATACGGCCATTTCCTACCGGAAGGGCATCTTCCCATTCAACCGCCGGTTGTTTATACAATAATCTTAAGGATTGCTGCTGCTGCGCCCAGGCGGTTGCCTGAGATAGACAAAAAAAAGACAAAAAACAGTATTTCAGAAGGTTTTTCATATATAGTCGTTCTGTAAGAAATAGAAAAAGTAACATGTAAGAAATTTAACACATCAGGACATTGAATATACGAAAATAACAGGCCTCGTGAATCACCGTGTAATCGTACGATCTTATGCCCTGTGAATGGAAAATGAGCCTTTCAACCGCCCCGCTAAAATAATTTAGGGAGCTTCGAATCATGGACAAAGATTACAATAAATCGAATTTGGCAAGGGTTAGGATTTATGAGCAAGCTCTAAATAATGAAAACCCAATAAACCGGGAACCATTAATGTGAATGTATGTAACGGGCTACTATAAAATCTTCACACTGTCTTTGCCAACCACCATAAATGGCCTGATTCTATTTATCACAGATCCGGCATTTTCAAGATGGTACAATTTTTTTCTTTTAAAATCATAGCTTAGTGTACTGTCGGAATCGGTTCTGACTTGAGTAACCATTTTCCAGTTACCGTTTTCCCATGCATACAGGTTGTAAGATGTCCCCGATTTGAACTCGTCGAAACTACTGGTTAGCCGTTTTTGCAGCGTTGCTCTTAACAACTCATCAGATCTGCTTTCGTTGTTAAAAACAATTTGATCGTTATTATTCACTTGATAAAAAGGGTCAGAAGCTGGCATTAACCCATCTTTTGTACTGTAAACGATCAGATATAAGATACCGGTCCCCATACTTTTAAATACTGCATTCTCATCTTTTCCGATCCTGGTCCAGGCCACTACCGACCATTGGTTTTCTGAAGGCACCGCGATATATGCATACTTGTATTTTTTTCTTTCCCCGCTTAGTTTCACTTTAATGTCCGTGGTTTCCAGGTATTCATTAGTTACGTCAATAAAATTATTGGTTTGTAAAAAACCGGGTATGGTTTCATAAACTGTATCAGGCAAGATGGGCGACGACTCCGGATGATTACTGAAAGTAGTTCTATATATTTTTGCCAACCTGCCTTTGGGAGGCGGCATTTTACTGCCTTTTACGGGGTTTGCAAAAGCTGGCGAAAAAGCCTGGAACACATTATCTTCGTTTAAAAAGCTTAACCAGGCATGTCCCTTACCGTATATGCTTCCCCAGCAGGGTGTAAACTCATTTACAACAGGTATACCCACCGCCCGCATCCAGTACGCCCCAGCTGTGCTGAGATCATTACAGACCCCTCCTTGAAGTCTATCAACCTGATCAATACTTAAAACATTGGGCATATAGGAAGATCTGATATGCCTGTATCCATATACTTTTTTTAAGCTATCGTTGACCAATGTTACCAGGTCAAACCTGCTTTCTTTTCCCAGCGATTCTATCCAGTTGATTTTTGATTCATATGTCTCTTTTCGCCAATTCCGCAGGGGTTCGGCATCAATTCTGTTCGGTAAAATGTATTCACAGAACTGTTCGAATGTTAAACCGCGTGCCCATTTCTTTCGCCATGCTTTAAATGCGTATTCGACATTTTCCGTCAGTTCTTGAGCAGTTACAGATTCCAGATCATTCTTTATGGCTATAGGTACAAAACGGGCTTGCGGGTATTTCTTGAGTAGCTCTGCTTTCAGCTCTGAAATTATTTCCCTGTTGTCCCCAGCCTGAGCAAAATACCGGTATACATCAAATTGCTCTTTATCCGCTGAAGTGTTTATATCGAATTCCCATTCCGCGTAACGCCTGTCTTTCATATGCCTTATGAGGAAATAAACTGCTTTAAGTTTTAATGAATCCTTGTCGCTTTTAAAAAAATCGATCGTTGCATATAAGTTGGATTTATTTTTCGAATTTTTGATTATGTTTTGAATATCAAGCGGCAAATTCATTTGATTACAGCCACAGACAGAAAAGAAAAAAAACAAACCGATGGCAAAATTTACAGAAGTAATTGGATAGGCTAATAGCGTAACCAAAGATTGTTTTTTTTTCATGTTAATAGGCTACTTATTGTGATTAGAAAATAGTATGAGTTGATACTTTCCGATTATTCTTTCTTCCGGTATAAAACCAGTAACTCTTGAATCCAGCGATTCCGGCCTGTTATCACCCATCATGAAATAATAGTTTTTTTTGAATGTATATATTTGTGCCATTTCCCCTTCTATATAAAAGTTGCCGTTTTTGCGGGAAACGGCAACCTCTTCAAAAATCTCTAATGCCTTTTCATAAATAGCCAAATTTTCATCGGTTAGCTGTATGCTCATGCCTTTTTTGGGAACTACCAAAGGCCCCATACTATCCATTGTCCAATTGAATATATTGGGTCTAATAAATACATTTCTCGATTCATTGAACATATCGCTTATCCGCTTTGCTTTTAGGCCTGGGCAGTTAGTAAGGTTTTCGATTTCCTGGCGGGTGAATGAACCCCAGAAGGTATCAAATCCCGCATTATGCAAATAATCTTTGTTATTTCCTTTCATTGAGTCAATTGTCTGGATAAGTAAACTGGCATTTGTTGTAGTAAGTTGATACATGTTTTTAATCGTTTGCGGAGAAATGTATTTTTTCCCATTGGTATATATTTCTCCATTAACGATAGCCAGGGTATCTCCGGCAATAGCAACACATCTTTTTACCACAAAAAAAGTGTCCTTTAATTCGTAAACCAGAAGATCCCCTTGTTGTATTGCAGATAGCCCCTTCAACTTTATGTAGCTTTCATTTGATATTTTCAGCCCGTTGAGGTTTCCAGTAAACAACCGCTTTATCCAGGAAATTCCGAAAGGGCTTGAAGAAATAACCGGCCCGTATGTCAATTTATTAATCATTATCACATCCCCTGAGAAAAAAGTTTCTTCCATAGATCCCCTATTGATCCTATAGATATCGATCAGGAAAAGCTTCACGCCTGCACTTATCACAACAACATAAACTAGCAGGATAATATTCTTTACCGTATTTTTTACCCAATTGCTTTTTATATGATCACATCCATACCTTACTATCCTATAAATTATCGTAAGCAAAAAAATGATCGTCGACAGCCAAAACAGGCCAGTGATAGCAATGGCAATGATTAGTACGACAATAAAACAAATGCCAGGACGCTTCTTAAAAAAGGAAATTCTTTTATTCATACCTATAATCATTTCATCTGCTTTCCTTTTTCCTGGCAACTTCAAATTCAAAATTTCCTGCACCCAATAACCCCTTACCGTTCTCTCCTTCAAAACAAACCAAAAACCTGGAAATAATGCTGGAACAAAAGAAACTCACTGTTGCCTCCCCCTTCTCATCGGTTATCAATGAAGGCTCCCACAACAATGTGTTCCGATAATCTGATGACAAATCCGTTTGCGAACCCGACTTATCGTAATCAGGCTGGTAAAACTCCTTAGACCGGTAATACCCTCTCACCCTTGCCAGATGATTTTTTTCCATCAGCTCTTCTTCGGTATACTTGGGATAGTGATAAACCACAAGTTCCTCTTTATCAAAAGGAAAAGCAAGTTTGCCACTCTTCTCCCTGATCATATCACCGTGAGATAGCAATTGGCCCTTTCTCATGAGAACTCTGTAGGTTTTCCCTTCAATCGGCTTTCGCCTGTTACTTAACGGAGCAAGGAAGTCGTTCAGAAAATAATGTCTATCATTAGTCTTATACGTTGCAGAATCGGAGTCGGGAACATTAATAAAATCGGGAGTAGCTGAATTGTATTTCTCCAAACTATCGAGCAACGCTATGTATTTATCCCTAAACTGGCTGCGTGTTACCGTTTTAACCACAATATCCGGAAGCGTTGCTCCCCTGTTAAAAGCAACGGAATCTGGGATGTTCCGGTACTGATTGGTTTGTACATACTTGGCTATAGGATAGACATCCCGTTGCTGTTTTCTTATATGTGCAATACTTGTAAATGGGCTATTCATACTGAGTAGTACCTTTGTATTCTCGCCTGCAAGCGCCTTAACATATACATACCCGCCACTGGCCATGAAAAAATCTTCAGGCTTAACAATAAAAACTCCTGACGAATCCGTTGTTATAAGCTTTTTATACTGATCGTTAGAAGGCGTAAAAAGCAAGGCGCGATTATCTTTTGCGTTTCGCTTATGCTGCCTTGGGTATTTAATAGCGCCGGAGATCTCATCAAAAATAACCGGCTGGTTCTTCCTCGTATTAAGCTGTTCTTCATTCCACACATACCGCCTCCAGCCCTGTGTTAACAGTAACAAATCCAAAGCCCTCGCACGGTTGCTGTTCTCCTCTTTAAAATAATACAGGGGGTCGTAAATCCTTCCTTTTAATACCGTAGACAGGTAACAATCGGTAAAAATATTTTTCGCGTCTTCTGTATTGCTGTATAAATAATCGTATACGCTCAAACCCAGGTTTGCCTTAACAGGCAACCCTTGTTCGTCTGTTGCTTTTAGTTTTATAACCACTTTCCCTCCGGGTTGGTAATTGGAATCCAGAACCTGGGTTTGCAGATATATTTTTTGGGCAGCGTTTACATATACCAGCCGTTCGGCTATGGGGTCAATCGCACTATCGAATAAAGTAAGTTCCGCTACCCCCTGCATGGAATCCGCTGGCAGTTTTACAAGCAGGCTATCCCGCAACACGGCTTTTGCCAGGGCAGATATGCTGCCGCGTACCTGGCTACGGAGATATATTCTTTGTGTAGGCAGAGAGGTGCTTTTTGTAACCTTACATAAAATACTGTCCTTATCGGTTTTAACGAGATGAAGCAATATGCCGGTATTTTTTATGTCCCTTATTTCGTAAGTACTGTCAATCAACGGATCCTGAATGCGGATCGTATATTTTTTTCCGCTTGCCGGGTTAAAATAAAAACTTCCCATACCCGCATGTTCGCTTTTGAATGGAAATAAGGCTGTACCATTTTCATACAAGGTTCCGGAAACACTAACAGGGTTGCCCGCTTCATCAACAGCTTTGAAGGCAAGCGAATTCCGGAGACCGGCAACTAGGTATCCTCCTTCGGGAAATAGGCTGAACTGGATTTTTCCCTTAACAGTATAGGGTACAGGCAAAACAATCATCGCTTCTTTTTTACTCTTTTTCTCAAGACATTTTAACCTGATAATGGCTCCGGCAACGGTGTCTTTTGGTGTAAAGGAAAAGATGGTTTCAAACCCTACAGCAACATTGTTGTCTATACTTTCCACCACCTTATTCCCCTGCAAGTATTCTGCCGTAAGAGCATAAAATTGCTTATCTAATTGGGCTTGTGGTAGCCTTACCTGCAGCCGTACAGAATCCCCAGCTTTGTACTGCGGTTTCCCGAACACCGCATCCATTTTTATTTGCGGAATAATGTTCTTTTTGATTTTAATTTTACGTACAGCATGAAAATCTGAGGAATCATTGAAAAAAGAATGGCTGCTATACGCTTCCAATGTATAATCACCTTCGGGTAAGCTATCATACAGGTAAATACGCCCTTTAGAAACGCCATTCTCTATTGGGTATATTTCCTGCCAAACCGGCGCACCGGTGCCAGCGCGTAAAAGCTGTACATACAATATTTTGTTTGTTGTATCAGGAAGCAGCAACTGGTTATCCAACAAGTACGCTTTAAACCAAAGCTCTTCCCCTGTTTCATATATGCCTTTACTGCTTTGAATATAACACATTGCTTTATTATTGCGTTCTGCCCTGTTCTGAAGACTGTCTATGAGTTTGCTCCGCTCATTGTCGCTGAATTGCGAAATGGCAGATAATGAGCATACTAAAAAAAGCAGCAGCAAAATTGTAAAACGCATTTTGTTATTCATTGATTTTGTAGATGATGATATGTTTAGCTTCTTCCACGGGTAATAAGAGACTTTAATTTATTAAAGGCGTCGCCATTGTAGGGAGCCTGAAATTCATGCTCCTTTACTTCGCCATTTGTAATTTTAACAATGCAGGGATAAATGCTGTTGTTGGTTGGGATCTTTATCCGGTTATCTTTATCCGTATAAACATTTGAAAAATTTTTTATTGCTATTCCTAGTTTTTGTTGCAGTATTTTCAATGATTCAATACGGGTAAGGGCAAACAATATTTTTTTATTCCTGATATTGTTTTTCATAAAACCCTCTCCTTCTTGAATACAACCGTGGCACCCCAGACCTGGAAGGATTACAAGCCACTCAATATTGTTATTAAGAGGCAGGGTCTTAGCTAGAGAACTGATATAATCCGTTTCAATTTCCTTTTCGGTTTTCTTAGCACAGGAAAAACAAAGCGCTATGACCAGGAAAACATATAAATAAATAGATTTTCTTTTCATTTTATTGGTTTACTGTTAAAAATTTTCAAAGTAAGAAAGCTTTCATCTAGCTTATCCTCAATGTATTCAATGTTTAGCCCTTCTTTTGTTACAAATACGTTTTGCAAATACCATTTGCCCCAGTTCCCAATAACAGTTTCTCCCAGGTAGTTGAAATTTTCATCCATAACGATAACCACAATGGGCTTATCCTTCCAATCCGTTTTTTCCATGGTATTGGGTATGGCTTTTCGCAGAAAACGGTAATACAGTTTCCGGTATTTATCGTACTTAATGGCCCCATACTCATCGTTCCTTAAAAAATGAGATCTCAAAGCTGCCTGCTTAATAGCATTCGAGCCGGCGTTCATGGATGAAATTGTGCCGGCTTGGTTGCTTCCTCCATATACGATTTTTTCATACTCATTTGCTCCCACTTTTGCCAGGTACAGATCATGAGATACCGGGAAACTGAAAACGAGTTCATTTCCACCCGGCAAGAGATCAGTATACACTTCAGTATAAATTTCCCCTTCCCATTTATAGCCGAAACCGTATAAGGAGTATGGATATAAATGATTGAAATTTATTTTTTTCAATCCATGATCGAACCGTGCAACAAATTTGAATTTACCAATTATAGAGTCTTGTATTGAACCAATCCTTTGGCCAGCCAGTACTATGCCTGATGAGGTTTCCAGAAAGGGAATAGCAGTTTGGGGAATATATTGCGGGTATTTATGGGTCCAGGGATCATTTCTGATGTTTTTATTATCAATCAATGATGACCTGCTCAATATATCTCCCTTTCCATTTACCAACAGCAGCTCCAGCATTTGCCTGTTATACGCGTATACTGAATCCTCGGATATAATATGGTATCCTGCCAGTTTTATGATTTCATTTCCCTCGTTAAGAACCCATTTTTTAATAAATCGCAAGGTTTCATAGTCATAGAAATAAATAGATTTATTATACCTGTTCAGGAATGTTAAGTAACGCCTGCCACCAGTTTCTGTATACATTTGAGAATACTGGATCTTTGGAGCCGTAGTACTGTCTAACAAAAATTTCTTTTCGGCAGTTTCAACCAATCTTACCATTTGTTTCAATTTGCCTTTTCTCGGATTTTCGATGCTGGCCATTTTATTATTGTTTGAGCAGGCCATCAGAAATAATATAGCTGGGTATATAATACTTATCAACTGTTTTTTCATGAAGGGGAATTTTAGGAATAAATGGACAAGCTTATTTTTAACGTAAGCCTGTCCCATTGTCAACACAAAGGGAGCAATCTCATAATATATTTAAGAGATTACTCTTTTATCAACTTCAATCCCACCCTAGAGAAGGATCACAATTGCGTTCCTCCGGATAAGGAGTATAAAAGCAATGTGATGAAGGAAGAAAACCAGAACATCGTCCATCATTATTAAATTCAATCGGACCTTTACGGCATTCAGCATTGGCGGAATTCAAAGACATTACACTTTTAATATCCAGAGCCGTTGTTTGGTCTGCCGTATTGGTAGTAAAAAATACTACTACAGCAACAATTGTTATTGCTAAAATCCCAAATACTTTTTTCATATTACATGATTTAAAGTTGAATTTTTGATAACGCAACCACCGTAGGAGTGCCGTGCGTAAAGCACTATACCTGCTTATGTCCCATAAACAACTATTATTCTGATCGAGAACCCTTGAATTATTTTTTTTATGTCATAGGCAATTCGGTTTGGTTATTCTCAAAAACTCAGTTTTGCTTTGTAAAGTTTGTACAGGGCTAAGGTGGTATATTTTTGCTATTCAGTTTCCGTCGCATTTCCAATTGCATTTCTGTAATAGCGATGGAAGGAAGTTTAACCTGCTTTTCCAGTATCTCTTTCGCCTTGGCATCTCCTTTCTCTTCTCGCCCCGTTGCGTAATAAAGTTTAGCCAACAGGTATTCAGGGTAGAAACGGTTAGGAACCATTCTGGATGCTTGCAGATAAGCCCATTCTGCCTTGGGGTACTCCTTTAAATTTTCGTATACATTTCCTAATGTTGTTTCAATAACCGTGTTATTAAGATAAACTTTCGCGTTTTCCAGGATATCTTTTGCCTTCCCATTTTCCCCAGTCATAGCAAGGGCCTTTCCATAGGTCATAAGAAATTCACCATTTTCTTTTAAAGCCGCATACGGTATTTCAAATATTAACACACTTTCTTTATACACCCCTTTTTCATACATATTCAAGGCTTGCTGCCAGTCTTTATAAGCAAGTTTCAATCTGTGTGTCTGGTTAAACAGAATACCTGCCAGAAGAATGCAAATGAAAAAAACAACGGACTTAACGCCAGTAACTAATTTTTTGTAAGGTATATTTTCGGGCACTGCAGTAAATATCCGTTTCTTGATATCAAGCCTGGATAATAAAGCCACAAGAGTCACCAATACTAATTTAATGGGAAGTACCTGCATAGGATAGGATACCATTGAAAAAATAAAAATGGGTAACCCTGCTCCAATCACCAGGTTCCTTACGTAGGCTTTGTCAGCCCTAACATAAACATTGGTACATACAAATAAAAGGATGACGCAGATAACAAGCGATACAATGCCATTCTCGGCCAGCAGTTGCAGTAACTCATTGAATGCATAGCAGGTATTATCAGCCAGTAACGCTTCCCTTTGTTTATTTTCGTTGTATTCAAAATATTTTGCCTGGGCGTTCATATAATACGTTTTAAAACGATCATAGCCCACTCCGAATACCGGGTTATCCTTTATCATGGTTCCCGTAACCTTCCAAATTAACTGCCTTCCACCGTATGATCCTTCTTTAAGACGATACCCTACAAAACCGGCGAAAATCATCATCCCCCCAAAAAAAACTAGTGAAAGCTTTATCAGGCTTCTTACCCGCTTGCTTCTTTTGTGCATGAAATGAAGAATGCCCGTCTTGTTTTTCTGTATGATTAAGTAAGAGCCCCCCGCAATTACCGAGAACCAGGCAGCAACCGATAATGTAACCGGCAATACTATGATGCCCAAGGCGATTGCGATTGTTGAAGTAAAAAAAATTACATTCGAAATAGTCCTTGAAACACGAGAATGATTTTTAGACAAGCCATCACAAAATGTGACTACAATACGTTCCTTATATAAGTACAGTGCCAAAGAAAGGCATATTGTGATAGCTAAATAACCTGCATAGGGACCCGGATTACCAAACCCACCGGTTACTTTGAAAAAGGAGCGTGAGGGCAGAAATCCATATAATTGCAGAATGCCGTAAACCGATAGGACAACCCCTGATAAAATAATACTAATGAAGATAAAGAGAAACATTTTGAGAGTTGTAAAACGCAAAAAAATATATAAAAAGCTGAGCCCAACCAGTTCAATGAACCTGATTGAAAAACCGTTGTGGTCGTCAATAAGATAGCGGTTGCACAAAGTATATCCTAACAATACCAGTAAGCATATGTCGATTCGGGATATGCTAAACTTGAAACGGCTAGTATTCGCCAATCTTGAACAACTATTTAGTACAAACAGTAGAAGTAGCCAAAATAAAAGAAAAAAAGTTTTGGATGTTTCAGCGGATTCAGCCAGGCTCCCATCATAAACACAAGGCAATAAAAGATAGAGTATGCACATAAAAAGTTCCTGCATACCTCTAAAGATAGACAGTTAAAATAAACGGACAATCGTTATTGGTGCCATCAGTTCTTCATTTTATCAATGAGTAAACCTGACATACTATTCGAGGGGGAATAACAATATAAAAATGTTTTCCGTTATAAAATGCATTACATGTTGGGCAAACGGTTGCGCAATTTTACAGAACTTATTCTTTTAAATTCTATTAATCTATTTTAGTTTTACAACAGTGAATTAAATTTCAATTGCCATAGAAATTAAAAAACTGCATTCCTATGCTCTTCAAACGGGTAATGCTTTTAACTTTATTGTTGCTCCGATTTGTCAGCAACATCCTAAGTCAGTCGATAGATACTTTACTTGCCCGTTACGACGAGCAGGCACCACAGGAAAAAATTTATATCCAGTTTGATAACAATGCCTATACGCCGGGACAAACCATTTGGTTTAAAGCATATATCAGTGCTACTGTGGACATATTATACCTGAGTAAGAATTTCTATCTGGATTGGTATGATGCAAATGGCAAATTAATTAACCACCAGGTATGGCCCATTCTATATTCTTCCGCATCCGGCAATTTTGATATACCGGCCGGCTATAGCGGCGAACAGGTGCAGGTAGTTGCCTATACCAAATGGATGCTCAATTTTGATTCGGCTTTTTTTTACCGGAAACAACTGAATGTTGTGCAAAATCAAAAAAGATTGCATGATGCTAAAGTAGGTAGCGTAACCACCATCCAGTTCCTACCTGAGGGTGGTGATGCGGTAGAAAACATTCCCGCTGTATTCGCCTTCAAAGCCGTTAACCAGGCCGGTTTGCCGGTTGAAGTAAATGGGGTGATTAAAAACAAAACCGGCAATTCTGTAACAACATTCGTAAACGTGCATGATGGTATGGGTAAACTGCAGTTTACACCGGTACCTGGTGAACTGTACACGGCAGAATGGAAAGATGCAACAGGTGTTGTACATAATACTTCTTTACCAGCCGCCAAAGCCTCCGGTATTACATTGCATTTTGAATCGGGCACACTCAACAGGGTATTTCATATAGAACGGTCAGCCAATGTGCCGGAATCATTAAAGAAAATAAATATTGTAGCACAGATTAACCAGCAGGTTGTATTTACAGCCATAGCTAATTTGAGCGTGAAAGAAAAAATTACCAGTAAGATCCCTGTTAACGGCATTTCTTCCGGCATATTGCAGGTTACATTATTTGATGTAAACTGGCAACCTGTAGCAGAACGTTTGTTATTTATTAATAAAGAAGAATATCTTTTAAACACTAACCTGAATTTAGATACACTAAACCTTGGCAAAAGAGGTAAAAATGTATTTGAAATTGAAGTGGATGATTCCATCCCATCCAATTTATCTGTAGCTGTGACTGATGGCGGGCTTGCACAGGATTCTTCCAATCACATCATATCACAATTGTTATTAGCGGGTGATATAAAAGGACATGTACATAACCCTGCCTATTATTTTTCAAAAGACAATGATTCCGTTGCCGAACATCTCGATCTGGTGATGATGACCAATGGATGGCGACGCTTTAAATGGGAAGATGTATTGCAGAAAAAAATCCCCGCTATTCATTTTGAAAAAGATACTTCTTATTTATCCATTACCGGTAAAATTGAAAAAATCGCCGATGCCAAACTTAAAAAAGCTGAAGTCATCAACCTGATTTTACAGGCCAAAGATTCAAGCAGGCAGTTTATGTTTTTGCCTTTGCGCCCCGATGGCAGCTTCAGTCAATCGAACCTTATATTATTTGATACCACCAAAATATTTTACAAGATCAACGGTATGAAATTTATGCCCGGAAGAAGTTCGCTATCCATACACAATAATTTTGTTACGCCTGTTACGGGAAAAACGCTAAGGCCGACAGCCATGGTTGACAGTTCCGGTTCGGCGCGGATTACATTTATTACAGAAGAACAACTAAGGGCCGAAGAGCAGGTAAAAAAAGCAACGCTAAAGGAAGTAACCGTTTATTCCAGGCCAAAAAGTAAATTGCAGATCCTGGATGAAAAATATACCTTCGGCCTGTTTTCAAAAGGAGAGAGTTACCAGTTTGGCCCGTTAGGCAAAACAGACCCGGGAGCGGAGCAGAGCGTGTTAGGTTATTTACTTGGCAGGGTACCGGGTTTAGAGGTAGACATCAACCCGTCGAAGCCAAAGGCCACATTCCATGGAGTTGGTGTATCGTTGTTTATTGATGAAGTACCCAGTGATGGCATAAATATGGCTTCTGTGTACATGTCAGATGTGGCGTATATGAAAGTGTTCCGTCCACCGTTTTTAGGACCCGGTGGTGGTTCCGGTGGTGCTATTGCGGTGTACACAAAGAAGGGTGGTGATGATAGTGGTTCTGTAGAAGGATTATCGTACCTGTTATTGCCGGGATATTCACCTGTTAAACAATTTTACTCCCCCAATTATGCAGAGCAGCAGGCTGCATTTACAACCGACCTTCGTACGACA
This sequence comes from Sediminibacterium sp., assembly GCA_965206685.1. Classification (GTDB taxonomy): domain Bacteria; phylum Bacteroidota; class Bacteroidia; order Chitinophagales; family Chitinophagaceae; genus Sediminibacterium. Next base: position 5,174,048 of record OZ242223.1, on the reverse strand, counting down.
ATTTTCTGGAAACCTTATATTGTTACCGACAGCTTGAACAGGAAAGTGAGATTTAGTTTTTATAATAACGATATCAGCCATTCTTTGCGGGTCATTATACAGGGTATGAATAGCGAGGGGAGGATGGTGTATATAAACAAGCTGTTGCAGTAAATGATAAAACCACCGGGGCAACCTTACGGTTCAGCCGGAACATCATTCTTTTTAACACTGATACTATATTTTATAACGGCAACTATAGGTATGCTTACCGGGCGGTAACATCGCACAAGAATTGAGCGCCATACGGATTTCATAACAGATACCCATTTATTATCAAAACTTCAGCTGTAGCAATGATTAAAACGCATCATTTGATCGGCAATCAACTGATCATTGCGGAATTTTCAACGGCACAGCACGTTGTAATAATGCATATTTGTTCCGGTCACATATCATCTTTCCATTTTTCAATTCCAACTCCGCCACCTGCAATGATGAACGGCGGTAACGCCAGCGGTTTTTATCCGGGTCTTCTGCCTTTTCATTGGGGTAAACCCTGCCGGGGTGTGTAAAATAGAATATATACATTTTACCATTCACCACTTTTACATCAGCATGACGCCCCTGGTCAATATCATCCGGGCGCACTCCGGGCGTATTCAAAATGGTATTGTTGTATTCCCAGTGTGTGGCATCGGAGGAACGGAATACATCGAGCCCTGTATAGTCATCGTAAGTGGGGTCGGTAATCATCCAGTACGATTTATCAAAATAAAATACAACCGGCCCTTCATGTCCCCGGTTTTTTACTTCTGCCACATCATTTGCTTTCCATGTAATTAAATCTTTACTGGTGGCAGAATAGGTAACCCCTTTACTATACCATAGTTTCCAGGTATTATCTGGCATGCGGAAAACAGAAGCATCAATAAATCCTGAAAGGCCTGTTGGATTAAGCCATTTCCAGTTCACCAAATCCCTGCTTATATAATGAAACACCTGTGATTGCCCACCCCAGTTTTCATATACCCCTTTTATGTAGGTAACCATCATGTGATACATTTTATCACCGGGGTTTTGAAACACCTGTGGCGCCCAAAAAGAATTCAAACCTGTATCAGGTTGTGCCAATTGAGCCGTGCCTTTGTAGTACCAGGTTTTACCAAAATCGGCTGATGCTGCAATTCCGATGGCTGTACCATAACAATATGCGACATTTTTTAATTCAAGCGAGGCCCTTCTTGCAGTATAATAAACAAGCCATTCTTTTGTCTGCTCATTCCAAATTACGGTGGGATCTGCGGCTCCATCAAAAACCGGGTCTCTGAATAAGGGTGCGGGAGCCTGGGCAATATTAAATTTCATTTTATTACCGCTATCCTTCCGCAAACCCTTTGTGGTGACTGCTGTTTTACTTTGTGCCGAGATGGTTTGAGAAAACAGCACAAATACAAATACAAAAATGTTTTTAGTCTGCATGGTTAGCAATCTTTTGATACATAATTAGTTCTTACCTGTCATTTTTTTTATGAGGTCAATCTCTGCCTGCGAGTAAGGCGTTCCGTCTTTTCTGAACACATCATGGTGCCATACTTTGGGTTCTCCTTTATCGGGGTTATCCCATGTATGCCAGCCATGAATCGTATTGCTTTTACCTGCAACAAGCCCCCAGCACATAACGCCGATATTCATTTTTTTGGCCGAAGGCAGGGTAGATTGAAAAGTACATCCGTTACGGGCCATAAATTCAGTACACAATACAGGCCGCTGGTGTTTTAAAAATCGTTTTGCCATTGCTTCCCATGCACCTGTGCCACTGTAATTATGAAAACTGATGATATCTGAATTATCAAGAACAAAATGAACCAATTCAGCTACATTAGGAATGGGAGCAACTTCAACATCTGCCCAACCACTGCCGCATACATAAGTAGTTAAAGGCTGAGTCGGGTTTTGTGAACGAACCCATTGAAATGCTTTTCTAATAATACGCAACACATAATCTACTTTATTTGCAGGTTCATAATCATTATAAATTTTCCCATTCATATTATCTGGCTCATTCCAGATATCCCAGCAAAAAACTCTTTTATCATTAGCATATTTCTTCACAATGGTTTTTACGTATTTCTCCAAACGGGCATCCTGCGAGCTATCACGTAATGCATGTACACCGGGCCCCTGAACCCATCCGCTGTTATGCACACCCGGACGCGGATCTCTTTGTTTACCCAAATATGGATAAGGATCCCAGACAGAATCAAAAAAAAACCAGCATAATTTTAATATGGTGTTTGTCAGCGATCTGCAAAAATTGTTCAATGCGTTTTAAATAGCCTTTGGGGTCTTGCTGAAATACCAAATCGTGTAAAAATACCCTCATGCAATTCATTCCAATTGCTTCAGCGTAGCCAAGTTCTTTGTCTATTAATGCAGGATTAAAACTATCTGCCTGCCACATTTCGATTTGGTTAATCGCATCACTGGGAACAAAATTAGCGCCGACCAGCCAGGGCTGCTGTGCGTACCATGTATTAGCTTTTTCCACCGGCCACCTGCCTGATGTTTGAGAAAACAGGCTGATCAGTGGAACGGTTAACAGTAATAATAGCAATCCTTTTTTCTTCATATCTGTTTTTGTTAATTTTATGGTTACTTAATTGTATTCATCATGCGGTACCTTTCTGAATACAGCATGGTCTGTTATTGCTTCTTAAATTTTTATCCCGGACTTTCTCTTTCAACACCTCCTGCCTTTTACAAATATTATTCAAAAGGTAATTGACAAAACGATGCAGCAAATGCCTCACCCGTGCCAGGTGTAAAAACTACGTGCATTTTCTATCTAATCCTGTTAATGCTATTCTATTACAAACCATGTATAAGTATCCGGGGCTATGCTGAAAGTGAAATCAATTTCATAATTGCGGTTTATCGTATATTTTTTTACCGCTCCGCTCATATCTATTACGGTCGCGGATGTGGTTAATCCCGTATAGTACAATGGCAGTTTAATTGTGCGGGTGATTTTTTCTTTAGTTGGATTGTATAACATGACAAACCCCTTTTGCTGCAATGAGGGGTTTACATGAATATATCCATCCCAATCCCGGCCATCCGCCCGGCGCAACTGTATCATATCCGAATTCAATATATTCCTGTATTTCTTATACCAGTCTGTTGTTTTCTTTACGGTTTGTTTTGTTAGTTCCGTATCATACAATCTTGGTCCGCGGTAGCAGGCTTGTACACCGGCACCATAATACTGCACCATCAGTTGCTCATAATCTTGCAGGTGTTCGCTCAGTGGCTCCAAAACAGCTGATTCATCGCCTCCCTGGTATTTGGTTAATGGAACAAATCCCCAACTCATAGAACCTGTTTTTTCCATCGTGCCATCGTGAATATTCTGCCTGTTTAAAATTTTCTGCTGGTCACGGGACAATGAAAAATTCACTTCCCTGTATCCAATACCTATTTTATGGGTGCCGTCAAAAAAATACCAGTCAGGGGCATTAATATAAACCCCTCTTTCGTTTAGCCAATGATACAGTTCTTTTTGAATTTCCATTTGTTTCCACTGCGAGTCATCATATCCTTTGTGACCGGGATGGGTAGTGGATGCACATACATCGCCCGGGTATGGGCCGTCATTTTCCCAAATATCAAATCCTGTCTGCGTAAAAAAGTATTTTATTTTATCACGGTAGGCAATGCCCCATTTACTGCCAAAACAAGGGGCGTTGCCAAAAAAAGCTCCGCCTGGTTTTCCTGTTTTAGGATCCACCACATCATGTTCGTCGCTTATACGGCGGCTGCTGAATAAGGAATAACCACCCAGCAATATTTTTTTGCCGTGCGCATAATCAGTCAGCATTTTCCACCGCTGAATATTCCTTGCACTGCTGTCTTCCATATTCAAATGGCTGCCGAAACTTAATATCACCGCTTCATACCCAGTGGCCGCGCATTGGTCAATTGCATTGCGCACCTGCTCATCATTTCTGCTAACAAGGTGCATAAAAATGGGGTTCTGTGTTGTCCACGGCGCAACGGTGCTGTACATTTTTTTTATCATCAGTCCCCTGCGCTGCCTATCATAACCGTCCATTAATAATTCATGTGTGCGTACTGACTTAAAAACTTCACCCGGCTGCAATTCTATACCAGGGGCTTTCTCAGGATAAATTTCTAAAAGACAGGGAGTTTGAAAGTCATAATTCACCTGCGAAGTGTATTCCTTATCGATCTTCCAATGGGTTGTTTGATCGCTGATATCATAACGCATGGCATTATTAAACGCGTAGTTGGTTTCGACATAAATGCCATGCTGTTTTTTCATCTCCTCCGGCTTACCCACTACTGCGCTCTCTTCTTCCACTAATCCAAGCACTTCGTTTATCACCCTGGTTAATGTAAAAGATGAGCCGGATGTGTTTCGTAATGAAACCCATTTCACGATTAATGGGATACCATCGTACAATTCATAATTTACGTTTACAATGATGCCTTTTAATATGGGCAGTGGCGAAGCATATTCAAAACTGATGACCTTGCCTGTGGCTTGTTTTTTATTCATGGCCCATGTATTGTTTTTCCAGTTAATAAAGGGCTTTAGTGGTTCCACTGTATATTTTACCATTACAAAATCTTCTTTACCAGCCTGCATCTTATCCAGCCAGCCTGTTAGGAAATAGGCATTTTCTTTTTGCCCGGTCAGCCCCCCCACATTATACTCTTTGCCATTAATGGTAATTTTCGCTTCGGGCTTTACAGAACGGAGCAACTGCTGGTTATTGGAAAGATTGGTATAGTCGATACAGGCAAGGTTTGCTGCTTTTACAAACACCCGCCTTACCAGGCTATTGTCCAGTATTATTTTATTCTCCTTTTCTGTTATGGAAGCTTTAGCCGTAACCGGCTGTACCAACCAGTCGCCCACCTGTATTGTATTGCGTTGCTGCGCATCTACCTTCATCAATGGGATGACAAACAATAATGATATCAATAATCTTTTCATGTTATATCTGGATTCTCATTTTTTAATTGTATTGACCCACACTTTTTCTTTCATATTTACTACCCGCAGTTCTTTGCTTCCCAGAGCAGGTAGTTTACTATAAGGTTTGTCTAAATAAAAATAGGCCGTGGCTGATACATCGTCGCTGCGGTAAAAACTTGCCGACATCACTGCCGGAAGATTTTTATCATAAATACCTTCATCTCCTTTCTTATCGAGCAATAACATCTGTTCCGGGGCTTCCCCTTTTAAATTGAAGATATCGCTGCTGGTGCCCTGTTTCAAATACCAGGTCGGTATCAATTTCACGTTCTTTGCCAGCATTTCCCGGATCCTTTCCACTGATGTATTTCCTATTTGCTGCAACGTTACTTTACAGTCTGTATGAAAATAAACAGGGTCAGGAATGTGATAGCGATAGAATGCGTAAATATCATTTCTGTTATCGGAAATTAGTGACCCCTGGTAGCGGTTATGATATTGTCCCTGTCCCCATCCGCTGCCAATATAATCTTCTGTACCTGTTCCTGCCAGGGTCGGTAGTAAATCATCTCCATCCAAAAATATTTTCACTTCCCCTTCGCCAAACCAGGTACCGCGGTAGGCACTGTCACCAATTACTCCCACGTTCGTTCCCAGGAAACGGCCTTTACCTTTTACTGTAGGAAGTATCACATAGTCTTTGCCCAATTCTGTAGCGGTAATCCGGTTCCAATAGGCATGAAAATACATGGCATCTTCCGGCAACTTATCCATTACCGAATAATTGATATCAAACCATACCAATGCATGAGAAGAGGATTCATTTGTGATCACAATTTTTGCAGCTTTCCGGTAGGGCATCGGTATGGTAAAATTGAAGGACTTTCCTTCGGGGTTTGAAAACAAGGCATTCTCAAAAGGGGTTGCCAGTCCCAGGCCCATTCCAAAAAAATCACCAATTGGTACCGAGACGGCTGGCTTAGATGAGCCGTCCCAAAACATTTCGATCTTGATCATCCTGCGCTGCTCCTCACTTCGGGGTATAGTACCGCTGATCCACATCCGGTGTATGATACCGGCACCTTTAACGTCCATCATCACCAATTTATCACCAGCCAATACATTTACAAAAGCGGCGCCTTTGGCTCCCTTGTTTAATTTGGCCGCGGCACCTTTTTCTCCTTTTGGATTCTCCGGGCTTATCCATCTTGTATGAGTCGTGGAAGAAGGCGACTGGAAAAGTGTTTGTGCCTGTATGCTGGCTTTATTCATAAAAAAAACAAATAACAAAATGGAAAAATGCTTTTTCATAACGCAATAGTTTACTGTTAAATTTGCAGTTTCTAGTCTGCAATAATTTTTATATAATCCAGTCCGGCAAAAAATCCGCCTGTTTTTATTTTCTCATTTTTGCCCACAAATTCCATTTTGATAACCATTTCGTTATTAAGCGGGCCATGCGTTCCCAATTCCATTAAAGCAGTTGTTATTTTTTCTGTGCCGGACAAATCCTGTGGACCACCCACCTTAACTCCGTTAACATAGAATTGAACCATGGCGTAAGTTGGTTGTTTTGTTAACTGTAGTTTTATAGCAGCCGGCCGAAATTGTTCGGTGATTATAAAACTGACGGACTCTCCAATATTGGCGGATGTCACCAGTAAATGGTTGCCCCTGTTCCAGTATTTTGCATTGGAGCCTTCTACCGGGTTTTCTTCTGCAGCTTTTATTTTATCTGACGAAAACATCATTTTAATGCTCTGGGCTTCTATTGCACCAGGTACGGCGTTTTTATCTTTTTTGATGCTCGCTTCCAGGTCGTCAATTTCCTTCAATGTTACAATAGGTTTAGCCGCCTGCTGAGGTAACGCCTGGCGGTTGTGTTCGGCCCCGGGATATGCATACCAAAACACAACGGACGAGTACGCGAGGTAGTCCCATGGATTTCGGATATCTACGCCGGGGGAAGCTTCCATGTCAAATACCAAACGGTTATTGAAAGGAATGGCATCCAGGGCCCTTACCCTGGTGCATATGTTAAAGCCCCTTACGTTTCTCCTGGTTTTGGTGGCTGACCCGACTTCTATGTTAGATAAAAAAGGATGCGAAAAGTGATCGTCCTTGGAGGGGTTTTCCCCTCCTGCCCAGCCATAATAATCCTCAGTGCCAGTGCCGAAATGCGTTGGGAACTTTTTATCCCATGCATCATCCACATAAATTTTCTCATCCCCCTCTCCCCACCAGCCATAATCAGGATTTAGCGTGGTCCATTGATCCCCCACTATAACACCTTTTCCTTTTATGTCGATGAAATTCCAGTCGCTGAAAGTAGATCCTTGTACAAGGTCATCGCTGCGCCAGTTGGCATGAAAATACATGGTGTTTGCATCCCATTTGAAACTGGTCTTTGTAACCGAAAATTTTTCGATACTGAGTGGTGTTTTGCTTAGATTTTTTAATGCGATTGAAGCAGTTTTTTTATAAGGCATCACCCAGGTACATAATAATTGACCCGCAGCATTTACTGTTCGGGTAAATGTTTGAAATGGATTGATTTCATTGCCACTGCCAAAAAAATCTCCAAGTGGTACCCATATGGTTTGTTCATCATCAAACTTTCCCGTTAATACAACGGAGCGTAACAACTCGGGATGTTGTTCTATCTCTTTTGGGTCAACCCAAATTTCCAGTTGTGCCACAGCACCTCCGCTACCACTGGTTATTTCCAGCTCCTTCCCGGGAAGAATCATACCTTTCTTAACAATGCCGGTTCCGGAAATATTGCTATAAGTGGATAGCAATGACCCTGCGGCTTTGTTCATTAACGGAAATGATGCTTTCAGGTCCTGCTTTGTAAACGTTTTTACAGTAGTACCTTTTTCATAACCGCGGTAATTGATGATATTGTAGAAAGGTTTTTTGTTAAATGTTATTTTACATTTTTTAGCAAAGGGTATGGGAAAATAACAGTCTCCGGCCCTGGCGGTTTTTTGCGCAAAAGGGGGAGGCACTGATCCCATACCGGTAATGAGCTTAAAATAATTTTCACTGATAGCAGGGGCAGTTGCTCCGTCAAAATAAATATTGATATCTGGGCCGACCAGATCATCAAGTCCGCCATAATAAAAATAAGGTGCCCACATTTTAGTAATCACGCCGGGGCCGTCATGTTCCATCACTACCCATTCTTTTCTGCCATTATTATTTTCTTCCCGTATAAAACCCACCCCATCACTATCAGCGAACCATCCCGCAGCATCCCTTGATTTGGAGGCACGGTTATAACTGCTTGCCTGCAGGGATTGATAATGCAGTTGAGGAAATTTTGCCAGGGAGTTGCGGTCAGCCATTTCCTTGAGTAAAGATGCAATAGTTACCGTTTGGCTTTGCCCGGTGCGCAAAAAGGTGAATAGGACAAAGAAGGTGAGTGCTGTTTTTTTCATGGCCTGGTTTTGTTAGAAATTGATCTGGTCGTTAAAAAATAAACTAGGCAACCCAAAATCGCCGAGGGAATTTGTCATAGTCAACCGACATGACAGGGTCCTGGTTTCCTTGAATCGCTGGTGTTTTAGTAGCAGGCAAACTCTTTAATATGAGGGATACCCGCTGAATTCGTTATTCCCAATTTAAAAGAGGCATAGTCGCCGCTGATTAATTCTATTCTTTTGTGCCCTATGCTTGTTCCTGTAGCCAGTTTTTCCCATTCTCCGTCTTTTAATCCGGAGATTTCATAGGACAGGACTTTTTCACCCAGGCTGATATCCTCCATGATTACTATTGCATGCGGCCTGGCTGAATGGCCGGGTTTTATAATGTAGGTCCTTCCAGTTCCTGAAGTCTTAGCCAGGGGTTTCCCGTATTTTTTTTTGATTTCATTACCAAAATCTCTCAGCCGTTTTACATCGGCCTCAGGTACCAACCCCCTGTTGTCTACTACCATCCCCAACAAGATGTTTGTGTTGCGGCCAACACTTTTGGTGTATTTATCCATGAGTTCTCCCATGGAATATAATTTATCGTCATCTCCCTCGTGCCAAAACCAGCCTCCCTGAAAAGTGTTGGTTCTTCTCAATGGAAAGTCTGCTTCCCCCGGGCACCAGAACAAACCATCGGGACTTCCGTTCAATTTTTTGATCTCTACCATTCCATTAGCACTTATCGTTGTGTCTGTTCTAGCCCAGCAGGGATAAGGAGCCACACCTTCTTCGTTACCTACCCAGCGTATGTTGTTGTCATAGTCTGCCGGACCCTGGAAAGCGATAGCACCGGACTGGTATTTTTTTAGAAGGGAAAGTACATCTGGTCCTCCATTTTTTACAGGAACAACGCCACCATCAAACCATATTTCGAACAAAGGCCCGTATTGGGAATACAGTTCTGTTAATTGCTTTTTTACGATGTTGTTATAAAAATTTCTTTTGGCAGTGTCTTTAGTCAATGTTACTACAGGGTTATTTACCTGTAAATAACCATTCGCACCGGTGCTGGCGTAAATACCTGATTTCAACCCGTATTTTTTGCAGGATGCGATAAAATCCCTTACGATATCCCCCTTACCATTTTTCCATGGACTGTTTTTTATGCTGTATTCATGCGCCTGGGTTGGCCATAAACTAAAGCCGGAACAATGTTTGGCAACCAATACCGCATATTTTGCCCCTGATGCCCTTGCCGCCAGTATCCATTGGTCAGTGTCTAATTGTGTGGGATTAAATACCGATGCATCGGGATGCTTTCCAAAATCGCGGTTCCAAACATAATCGGGTTTAAACACAGGCATATCGAAATGGATAAGTACACCTATTTCCATATCCGACCATTGCAATTGTTGCTTCGATGGTACTATGTTTTTTTGCTGTGAAATGCTAAACCTTGAAACCAGTAAAAATAAAATGATTAAATGCCTTTTCATTTTCTGACTTATTTTTTAAATCGATGCATCCAGTCAAATGGATAACTAACAAATTTTTTAAATTAATTTGATTCGTTATAGTTATTACTCTAACCAAACCGGTGGTGTAAAAGCACCATTCTTTGCTACATCCCATACTTCTACCCTGGCCCACTTCTGGCCCTTTAGATTTATGCTGTATTGCAGGTGTTTGCTGCCAAATGAATTTGTGTTTGACAGTTCTACTCTTTTACGGTAGGTTTTTTCTCCATCACCATATACGATCTCAGCAAAAGACAATGGGAATGTCCACGCTATATCAATATCAGCCGTTACAAGAAAAGGGGCATCCAACTTTAATTCCTCTCCGCTTCTTTTTCCATTCAACGTAAATTCCTTTATCAGTACTTCGCCAGTAGTTGTAAAAAAACTGCCCGTTTGGAGTGCGTCCAATACGGGTTGCCAGCCATCCCTGAAATTTATTTTTTTCCCGAGTCGCAGGTAGTTGACATTGGAATGGCCGTATTGCTCATGTGAAGGTTGAACTTTAAAAACATCCACTTCCCCAAACACATATTTCCTTTGGCCCCAGTTGGCCATATCGTTTGCAAGGTCAAGCACCCGGGTTCCCAACCTGTCTAATGATAAATCACCCGGCATATTTTTCCAGGCGCCTCCCAGGAACCGGTCCGACAAATAAAAAGGTTCTTTATTGTATCTGTCAGGGAAACCAAAAGATGATTTGATGCGGGGATGGGCCGTCCATGCCAAACCATTTTCCCTTTTCAATAGTTCGAGCATATCTTCTTTACTTCCAATGTGGTAAACTTTTCCGTAAACGGGATCGTCCTGTACAAAGGGCAAATTCCCAGTTCTGTTTAAAATCCAATAAACAGGTTTCGGAAAAAAGCTAAGCCAGTGTCCGCCGAAGTAAACATTGGGTTCTTCCCCGGGAAGCAATAAAAAATCATTATCTGATAAACGCTCGCACTCTTTATGTAAAAGCTGAAGTAAAGGCAACCTGTCCTTAGCAGTAAGCCCCGGCGTTTCTCCCAGATGAAACTCCCCAAGATGTACTATGTCAATTCCCAGTTCCTTAAAGGTTTTTACAAAGCCTGGGCTAAGTAACGCTTCCTTTTGCTTTATGTTTTCATCATCTGTTCCTTTAGGCTGTACCCGGCTATTAACCACATCCATCGTATGTTCAATATGGTAATGGCTGGAGAATGTTGTATACCCTTCCAGTTTTTCATAATGGTCGTTGCGGGTGTAGCGTTTTACCTCCTCCAGCGTTGCCTGGGCATTGGTATCGCTTATCAATATAAAAAAATCCAAATGCTGTTTTGTATCAGGCGGCGCATTAAACCAAGGCACATAGCGTTCGTCTCCATTTAATGGCAAACGGATACCTATGCCATACTGGTTGATATGGTCTCGGTAATTTTTCCCGAACCAGTTGAATTTATAATTTTCAGTAAAGTCAAGCGGATAAAAATATTGGTGCGGGGAAGGAAAAATGGCCATCGTTCCCGAGTTTCCGCCTGCCATTACAGTTCTGTATTTTACTGCAATAGGGGATGCGTCGGCATTTTCATTAAATACTTGCTGCTGCCAGTTTTCCGTATTATCCAGCCAGCTTATATTTTTCCAGCCGGGGTTTGAACTGGTTAAACCGGCATCATAAACAATTGCCTGCGCATTTTTTGCTGAAGACAAAACGGCTTCCACATATACCAGGTTGCTGTTATTATACACAGTAAATTTCAGTGCCCCGGTAAAAGGGCCGGCAAAAACCGAGTCAATAGTGATATAACAGCGATTTCCTTCACTGCTGACCTTGATTCGGGTGATGTGCCATTGAAGACGGTAGGTTTCATAGGGTTTCCGATATACGTTGTCGAAGAAGATATTCCAACCATAGGTCATATCCCTTTTGCCAACAGAAACAATGAAAACCGGCGTTGCATCTTTTGTGATCGCTTCGAACGGGCCGCCCTTTTTGTTTTGAAGACTGAACTCCCTGATAATGTTTTTTTGTTGCTCTGCGTTCAATACAAGCCTGTTTCTCTTATTATCCCGCGTAGACCATTCTATCCTCAACCCCTTCGGTACAATACCAGCAGTTACACCACAGTTTTTAGTATACGCTGAAAAATCAATCGTTGTGGATAGTTGGCCTACTACCTGTTTGCAAAAAAAAATAACAGTAAGAATCAAGGTGCCTGATCTTATTTTTTTCATGCCGGTTTGTTTATTTCATTCATGGGGGTATTGATTGATAAGTCTTTTCTTCAAGCAAAAGCTATTTTTCAGTCGTGTTTAATAAGTGAATCCGGGCTAAAAAATAAGGGTGAGGTCAGTGATGTCGGCTGCGCCCCACCCCATTGCTTGCGTATGAAAAAAACTATTTACTGCTTTTACAGGTTTCCGTTCTCACAACGCCTTTAAACTGCAATTCGATTTTTGGTGGCTCGTCTCCGCTGAAACTACAATCTGCCAAAATGATATGCGCGCCTTTTTGCAGTAGCGGGGGTATTGAGCCCAGTTTATGAACGCTTTTTAATTTCCCGTTTTTACTATATAACTTAACGTCAATGGTACCATCGCAAATGATTGTCTCACCCGCGTTCAGTTCAACAGGAATGATCAGTTCTACATAACTATCGATCTGAAGTTTAATATTTGAAAGCTTGCCTTCTTTTCCAACCGCCGTTAACTTAAACTGGATAGGTTGCCCGTCCCATTCCTGAACATAATTCCAGGTAGTAAAAACAGGCTCACCAGGCTGGCGTATAAAACGCTCCCTGGTCAGTGGCTTTGATGAGGCATATTGAGAAAGGTTCCATCCGCCACCTGTATTCTTTTCCAGGTGAAACTCGTTTGAAGGGTCTTTTAGCCTTTCCCGCTGTTCCGTTGTAAATACCTTTGTATTACGGGCTTCCTCCCATTCACGTATAGCATCCAGTAATTCGCCCGTATGGGGATTATTTTTTAAAGACTTCGGGTTGGCCACCATCGCGAAACCGGCGTTATAGCCGGCCGCTCTTGCCAGCATCCATTCCATTTCTGGTAGCGTAGTATTTTCGGCCAGCAGGTACCAGCCGAGCATATGGGGCATATAATTTCTGTCAAATAATCCCTGGTTGTCTATCCTGTACTGCTGCATACTTTCCTTAAACCCTCCATACCATGGCTCACCCCAGTTGTAGTAAGAGCCGATATGCCAGAAAAATGTTTTACTGATACTTGTACCGCAGATGAAGTCATGTTTTACGTTATCATATACATCTTTTGCGAAAAGGTCTACTGCATAATCTCCCTGGCCAGTTGCAAGCCCACCTTCATGCCCGTCAAAATCAAGGTGGTCAACCCCGGTCTCATTCATTAGTGCTGCTATATTCCTGGCCTCTTCCCTTTGTAATTCAATATTTGGAAAAAAAACATTGTATGAATGGTCGAACAGCTTTCCCACTACTGATCCTTTTGCGTGTGCAGCGGCACGGGTACCGTAGGCACCGCGCTGGCAGTCGAGCAACTTGTATGGCGCTGATGCGGTTACCGATTTGTATCGTATAATTTCACTACCGATTTTTACAGCGTGTAAATGATTGCCATTTTTCTGGTTAAAATATTCCGGCGAGGCTATTTCAATTTCTTTTTCAGAATCATCGATCGGCTTTTCGAGTAGAGAGGCTCCCGTAACGCTTAATCGTTCATCAGGAATGGGAGTTATATAAGGGTCGTTGGTGTTGGTAAAATTCGTGAGGGTGTGTACACCCATTAATAATCCGGCGGCATGTGCTTTATCTACACATGTTTTCAAACCGGCTTTTCCGCTCGGAAATTGTGAGGGGTTTAATATAAAATGCCCCCAACTCTTGAAAGGGCCTTCATGATAAAGAGATATAAGCCCGGCCTTTTTTGTGTAAGCAATCATTTCATCAACATTGCTTTCATTAAATGATGAAATAAGATAGGATTTCCCATATAAATTTGATTTTTTGAACCAGACCCCGTTAATGGTGGGATGTGGGAGGTTTTCGGATAATTCAATCTGTTCGAGCCTGTCTAATGTTTTCGCTTCATCACAGGTAAACAAGGCTATTTTACTTCCAACCACTGACTCACCTTTCATGGCGGCAACCGGCATATTTTTATAAATACCACCCCATGCATCAACAAACCGATCCTTGTCGCGGTTAATGGAATAAGCCTGTATTACGCTCCCCCAGTTACGTTTCTCCGCAGCGATCCCTCTTTTCCATGTACTGCCTTCCTTGTTGGGATAATTACCTCCCAGTGTTTTAATGTTTAATACCTGCATGCCAACTGATGTACTTCCGTCACGTACCACGCCGATTATTTCACCGATTGTTTTGCTGATGACGATGGGATAAGGCCCCCATATTACGGCGTCAATTTTGCCGATGGGCTCGGCGGTACTAATTTCCAATACCAGATGTGTATTTTTTTGCCGAACAGCGATAGTTATTTTCACCCCAGCCTCTTTGTAACCGAGCGTTATTTTATTTTCTTTTTTGGAAAAATCAAGTGATGAAGGAATGTAGCTCTTGCTGCCGCTAACGACCGTTAACAATGCGGCAGATGTGTCTTTGCTTAGATAATTCAGCCCTGTTCTCGTATTGGTAAATTCAGTAACGCTACCTGTTCCGTTTACAGATATTTTCAGTTCACCGGAAGTAAGTACAACCTGTGCCTTTACGAGCAGACATGATGTACATCCTACTAGTAGTAAGCAAAGAATTCTCGATAACATATTCATTAAAGATTTAAAATAATAAAGACCAGCCTTTCCTCCGGCTGTAAGTTATAAACGGGGGCAGCTTTGCCACCCCCGTTTGGAATGAAGTGTACAATACTATTGAAGTGGGTCGAACGTACCACCAGGCCATCCACTGGTCTGTTTTAATTTTAAATTCCTAGTTAATACGGATTGAGGAATATCAAAGAAATAATATTTATCCAGATAATTGATTTTGGTTCCTATTTGGCCAGGCAAATCGGAGCCGGTTTCTACACTGTAAATCTGGGTTGTAAAATAATTTTGATATACAGATGCATTATTCAAATCAACTGTTCCCGCAAGAACAAGGTTTTCGAGTGCTTTACGATCACTTAAAATAGTTCCATCGCTTGTAACGAGATTGTCAAAGGCAGGGGTTTTGGAAATGTAATACCCTTGTCGTTCTGTGCCATTGATTGTGTTGTACAATCTGCGTCTACGCATATCTACAGGGCGCTTATTTTCAAATGCCAATTCAATTCTTTTTTCCAGCAGAACTGCATCTCGCATAGCAGCTTTACTGGCTTCAATACCGGCATCTAACCCATATCGCCCATTACCGTTGTCTAGTCCTGCCCTTTGGCGGATAGCCATCAAATAGGTAAGCGATTCGTTTCCTTTACCAATTTCGTTGGCAACTTCTGCTAAGTTCAAGAGCAATTCTGCATAACGCATTTCTATCCAGGGAACGGTGCTTTGCCTTGCCTGATTTTGGTCATAATCAAGTTTTACTGCTTTTCTGCATTGAAAACTGGTATAAGTGATCGCATTATCAGCTTCGCCATTGGTAGCATTTTTTTGAAACGACCAGTATATAGCACTAGTTTTAAAAGGTTCTGGGTCTTTAATAGCATAATTAGCCCCATTCCATGCAAGGGTAGCCGCAAACCTGGGGTCCCTGTTATTCCATAAAACAACTGGACTGTAAACATAGGAAGATGTAACATCTGTAATCTTTTTACCATCTTTCATTGGAAATGCATCCGCCAGGCTCTTGGTGGCATTATCAATACGTCCGCCGCCGAAGCCCGGTTGAAAAGGGCGAACAGATGCATCCCTGCTGTGGAATATATCTGTATTATACAACCTCACCCAAATAATTTCCTTGTTACCCGATCCATCGTCGAACCACAAATTGGTGAAACTTGTATTAAGACCTTTTCCATTTGCATCTAGGTTGGTTTTGGCTGCAGTCAATGCATCATATGCAGCCTGCCAACGGTTTTTGATTTGGGTGGGATCAAATTGTTCGCTGGCATAATGCATTAGCACTCTTCCTTTTACCGCCATTGCCGCGCCTTTGGTTATCCGCCCGAACTCTTCAGAAGGGTAACTATTGGGCAATAAGGCGATCGCATCATCAAGGTCTTTAATAACCTGGGTAACCGTTTCGGTTGTTGAATTTCTTGGCAGGTTATATTCGTCCTGAAGTTCAACAGTGCTAGTTACTAGCGGCACGCCGCCATAAGTAGTTGCCAGTTGCCAATAGATCTGCGACCTAAAAAACAACGCCTGTCCAATCATAGGGTCTACCAAAGCCTTGTCTATTTTTCCTGCTTTTACCGATTCCAAAAAAATATTTACCTCACGGATTTGAGAATAGGCTCCCGCGTATGCAGTTTGGGAAAAATCTGATAACTGACCATACATCAACCCATTTCTTCCGGCACCTTCGTCTGAATTTGAGGAAGCCCCCACAGGCCATCCCGGGGAACTATTTCGGTAAAGGCGGTTGAGGTTGGCGGTTGCCAATAAAGGGTCGTTCAACACTTTATCACTTGTGATGTTAGATAAATTAGTTTTATCCAAGACCTTGGTGCATTGTACCGACATTAGTGGCAACAAAGCGTATAAGAGGTATTTTTTTATTGCTGCTTTTTTCATTTTTCTCTTTTTAGAATGACAATTGAATACCGATACTGTGTGTACGGTTGATAGGAATACCTTCGCCCTGCAGTTCCGGATCAAACTCTTTGATATGGCTGTAGATAAAGAAAAGGTTAGTGCCGTTATAGAAAATAGATGCACCTTTAATGCCTGCTTTTTTTACCAAACCCGCAGGCAACTGGTAAGAGACATTCAGGTTTTTTAACCTAGCGAAGCCGGCATTTTTTAACCAGAAAGTAGATTCCTCAAAAGAGGGGTCACCATTTGTGCCAAAAGGAACAAACCTTGGCATTTTTCCGTTAGGATTAACATCAGGTTCAAATGCATCGTTCCAGGTGGCCCAAGCACCTTCACCGACAACATCAAAATAAAACCTTCCGGTTGCTGGGACCATTTTCTTAAATCCTTCCAGCCCCTGTATAAAAGCCTGCACACTAAACCCTTTATAATTGAACCCAAGTGAAAGCCCATAGTTAAGGGGCGGTGAGCTATGCGATGCAATCCATGTCCTGTCATTATCATCCACCACACCATCAGGTTTGTTTCCGTCAGGATCAACAGTGGAGTTACCACGTATATCCCTTATCAAAACCATTCCTAGAAAAGGGCTTTGGTTGTTAAATTTATAACCTTTGGCAATGAGGTCATCCAATTGCTTTTGTGTACGTACTATGTCATCGGCAATATATCCAAAAACGCGATCAGAATTATAGCCTGTTGCCTTATTAAATTCCCTCACCGGATTTTCATCATATTGTAGGATTTTATCTTGAGCATATCCTAAATTGAACCCTACATTATAGGTAAAATTCCTTCCGCTCCCTTTGTAGTTTAGGGATAATTCAACTCCTTTAACATCAATAATTCCATAGTTTACGCGAGGAGGGGCTGCACCCAGTTCAACAGGAACTACTGATATTCTTTGTGCAAAAAGATCGTATCTGTGGTTCTTGAATATCTCAACCGATGCCATCAATTTGTTTCTTAGAAACCCGAAATCTGCGCCTAAGTTGTAACTTGTTGTTTTGTCCCATGTAGCATTTACAGAAGGAAATCCACCCACACTAATTACATTGGCGCTGGTATTTCCATCACCAAAAACAAATGAACTACCGGGTGCCTGTACCGAATAGCCTGCAAGATAGGAGTAAGCGGGATATTCAGAGCCTCCGGTAATATTGTCGATTCCTGTTTTACCGTAAGATGCCTTTAGCTTCATAAAGTCAATAATGTGTTGTTTCTTAAAGAAGTTTTCTTCACTAACGATCCAGCCTCCAGATATTGATGGGAAAGTGCCATACCGTTTTCCAGGGCTAAAAGCAACCGAAGCGTCAACCCTTAATGAGGCATTAAGATAGTAGCGGTCATTATAGGAATAGGAGGCAGAACTGATATAAGACAATCTACCAACTTCCTGGGCCGAGCCAGTAAAGTTTCTGTCTTCTACCCTCGGTGAGGTAGCGAATAACTGTTGCACATCGGGAGAAAGCAGGTTTCTTCTTGTGCCGCTAAAAAAATCCCTATTAGCTTCTGCCTGCTCATATATAAACGTTGCTTTCAAAGAATGTTTACCAAAAGTTCGATCATAATTCAGTCGTGCGTTCAACTGATATGATCTATCCGTTTGTGTTGATTTGGTAAGTGAGTTTCCATCCGCTGTTTCAACACGAGTTCTTGTGCCTACAATTTTATTTGTAAGCTTGAACGGGTTGCTGGGATCCGCCTCGAAAGTATAAGATACGTTAGGCTTTTGCCAGGTTGTGTTATTATTGATCAGTACCCTGCTATTATAAGTGAGCCCTGCACTTAATCCTTTTACAAAAGGGGCCTTATAATCCAGGGAAAGGATATAATTGGTTAAACCAGTAGTGCGGGTTCTATTACCATTGCCATTGTTTAATGCAAAATCGGCTGGATTAAACGCGTTAAAGTTGGCAACTGGCAATCCATTGATGAACGCAGGCACCCAGTTACCCCTGCGGCCTGCCTGGCGATAGGAGTCAGAAATGCTTTCAGGGTCAAACGGCCAATAATACTGGTAGTCCTTATCATTACCAATGTTAGCATTCATTGTCGCTTTCAGGTTATCGGTAAGCTTTACACCAACATTGGCCCTCAACCCGTATTTCTTATAATTAAGATTGGGTTGCGTACCACCTTCGTCTACATAACTGCCGCCAATAAAATAATCAACCACATCGGTTGCACCAGAAGCATTCAAGGCATAACGCTTGAATTCTGGGGTTACCCTTACCGCATCTTGAAAATTCGGGTTAGGGTTATCACGAAGATATTGTAATTGATTGTCTGGGATAGGAGTGGTTCCCTGATTAGAGTTGGGTATCAACGGGTCAAGTGCGGCTTTAATTGCCTGATTAATAAGCAGAGCATGCTCATAGGTAGTAGTGTATACTGGTTTCCGTACTTCTGATGAAGTGCCATAAGTACCCGTAAACTGCAGAACAGGCTTGCCTTTAGTTCCTACTTTGGTCGTTACCAATACAACTCCGTTAGATGCCCTGGCACCATATACGGCGGTTGCTGCTGCATCTTTCAGAAAGGATAATTCATCAACCTCGTTCACATCAAGTAAATCAAATAACTCTTTTGTGGCAATTATATTATCAATTACATATAACGGCTCAGTAGTGCCAGCGAAGGGCCCTATACTGGCACCGCGGATACGGATAGAAGATGTGGTACCGGGACGACCGCCCACCGTTGAAACGGCAACACCGGGTGCACGTCCGCCAATAAGATTACTAAGGGATGTTGCGGGAATTCCCTGTAAATCTTTGGTTTTAACAGATGAGACGGCACTGGTCAGCTTTCTTTTTACTTCCGTCCCATATCCTACTACTACAACCTCATCCAATGCCCTTTCAGAAGGAATCATTGCAACTTGTACGGATGATTTTCCATCAATGCCAATCTCCCGATTGTCCATGCCTATGAAAGAAAATACCAGAATTTTAGCATTTTCTCCAACACTAATACTGAAAAAACCTGCAGAATTGGTAACTGCTATACCAGTTCCTCCCTTGGGTTGTACAGTAACGCCGGACAGTGGCTCGCCTTTTTCATTGGTAACCAGACCGGTCACTGTCCTGTCAGCTCCCGTATTTACTTCCTCCTTTGTCGAGATCACGATAATACCTGCTTCCTCTATAAATCTATACTTTAGACCTTCCTTGCCCAATATTTCAGGTAATATGTTAGCAACGGTTTTTTCATGTACCGTTACCGTTAACAACTTGTCTTTAGGCAAAATATCGTTACTGAACACAAAGCGATACCCTGTTTCTCGCTCCAGTAGTGTAAACAACCGTGCAAACTTTGCATTGCTCAGGCTGAATGAAACCTTCTTGTTTTGTGAATGACCTGCGGCACTTACACTCAGTGCGGCCGCAAACAAAAGGACTGTGGTCAGTTTCATAATTTTAAGCAGTTTGGTTAGTGGTGGATTACTGGATTCCCACCCATCGGCGTGATTTTTTTTCATACCTTAGTTTTGGTTTAATTAAAAAATAGAAACAGTTCCGGTTTCCACACCTAATCGCTGTTTCGAGCATTTTTATTTAAAAAGGGCGGTGTTTCAGCGCCGCCTTTTTTCAGTTAATAACAGGTTACTTTAGGTACTCCCTCGCTATCTGACAACTTGTATTTAAAAGGTTTTGATTCGCTAAGGATTTCTAAAACCATTCTTAATTGCTCTTTTTCAAAAGTGCCGGTAAATCGAAAGTGCCTGATGCTCTCGTTATCAAAAACAACCTTAACACCATACCACCTCTCTAACAAAACCGCTATCGTTTCGAATGGCTCGTCGGTAAAAACGAGCTTGTTGTCTTTCCAGGCCACTTCTTCAATATCACCATTTTCAGTTTTAGTAAGCTGCTCAACTATCTGGTTCATTGACTCGGGAACTGAAATTGTCTGGTTACTTGTTTTTTCCACAATGGCTTGAGACTTTGTATTGTTTTCAGGTAGTATTTCCCATGCAACTTTCTCATTAGGTTTCAGGATTACCTTTCTTCTGTTTGGATCATGTAAGGTAACCTCCACCACTCCCCTGATCAGGGATGCTTCTGTTCGTCTATCCCCTTCATACGCTTTAACATTAAAAGCCGTTCCAATAGCCAGAACTTCCATGGCTTTTGTATGAACAATAAACGGTAAGGATTGGTTATGCTTAACGTCAAAAAAGGCCTCGCCTTCGAGATAGATATCCCGACTGGAAATACCGAAATCCTGGGTGATTTTAACATCACTTCCTGCGTTAAGCATTACCTGCGATCCGTCGGGTAACTGAAAACTTTTCTTTTCCCCATAACCTGTAATGAAATGCTTAAATGTTTCCGGTACTGGTCTTTGAATATTAGTTCCGAGCAATATATACCCCGCAAAAAAAATGATAACCACAGCTGCGGCAAATTGGGGCCATAACCGATATATTTTTCTCCCCCTCCCACTGCTATTCGCCATTGGAATGGAAACTGCTTCAAGCTTTTCAAGTTCTTTTATCAAAAGGCGCTCCTGCTCCTGCAGATCCTCAACAGAAAGCGCATTAATAATTTCCAGAAATTTAGATTTTGCGTTCGCTATGTTCTCTTCCTGTTCATGGTTGGTCTGAATAAAATGTTCCCATTTAGCAATATCTGCTGCGGAAGATTGCCTGCAATAGTTGACAAAAGATTCGTCTGCTAATAAGTCTTCAAAATATTCAGTCATGAAACTCCTCCGTGGGTACTTTGCATAATAAGAGAGTTTCGTGCAAGATTTTTACCCGATAATCCGGCAAATAATTCAAGCCGGTTAATTTTCAACTAGAAATAGGTAATTTTACGAGCTTAGGTATAGTGCCTTGTTTATAAAAATGAATAATGCCCAGCGATAAGCAGCAGGGCAGAAAGATAAGCCAGGATGCCTGTTTGGCTTTTTTCAGACTCAAAGTCCATGCGGATTTTTTTTAAGCCTTCGTGGATTTTGTTATAAACGGTGCGGTGAGACAATCCGGTTTTCTTTACAATTTCTTCATAGCTAAATCCGTTATAAAATTTAAATATCATTAATTCTCGCTGGCGGGGCGGTAAGGCACCAATATGCCGCAATAGTAAAGTAGTCAACTGTAAATCCTGTTCCTTCTGTATCAAACGCTCTTCCGGCGTGTCTTGTTCACAAATGCAATTTTCTATTTCGGATATCACACTTAGTTTGTTGCTACCAGCTTCTTTCCAATCTGTCGACAGCCTCCGCATGAAAGAGGAGACCAGGTATGCCTGAACATTCTTTGCTTCACGCAGCGTTTCCCTTTTTTCCCATAAGTATAAAAACTGCTGTTGTATTACGTCTTTTACAAGTTGAGGGTCTTTTATCTCGCGTATACCAATAAACAATAGCCTATGGTAATATCTTTGATAAAGTGTAAGGAACTTCTCCCTATCACCCTTTTTTAAGCCATTCCATAAAACAGCGTCAGCAAGCATGAGAACAATCTTTAATTACCTTAATAATCCGTGATTCCCCGACCATCAATTACAGAAACTACATCAGCCAAAAGTTTGATTGGCCAGGGGCTTAGATTCTTTGCCTAAACTTTCCAAGCTATTTGAAATCAATTTAATATGACTGCAAATGGCAAAAAACAACGGCTCAATAGCTATCGAGGATCATCCGGGAATGAAAATTACATTTGTTTCATGGCAATACACTGATTTGCGCAATCGATTGAACGCTTTATTATCCTGAAAAGAACCACCTGATTGATGGATAATCATTTTTCCCAATCACTATTACAACGCAAATAAAGACATCAACCGTTCTAATTATTATCATTAGAATAATTCAAATACGTTTCGAGATATTATTATAAATATGCAAATTCTAAACAATCAAACTGATTAATACTTCGGTGGTAGCAATGCTTTTATAACTCTGTCTACATTTTTATTACTGTCACCTTTTATTAGTTAGCATTTTAAATGACTAAATCGCCTTTTACTCTTGTTGATAAAGCTTCAAATCGTTCCTCGTCATGCTCGTACAACAAAACAGGACTTACTGGGTCTGTACGATCGGATTTTGCAGGCTATTCTGTTTTGTTCTATTGAAAATTGATAAATTCCATCTTTTTCTATAGTCATTGAAAAAGTTAATTTGTCAGTTTTTTTTAATTCAATGTCCCTAAATTCTTTGTTGAGTTCTAATTTCTTCATCCCCCTGTCCGAAAGCTGTCAAACAGGTAAATAGTATAAAAGTTAAAAAAGTTGTCTTAAGCATATTTATTGTCATTGAAGTAAGGTCTGTAAAATTACCTCCAACGAAAAAGGCTTGACCCGTAATGAAAAAAGTTGACTGGTTACGTTAGCAGCGGCATTTCGCTACTCGAAACCGTATTTTTTTAAAAATACTTTCCTGAATTCAGCTACTTTTCCAGAAAAGCGCCTATCATACCAGATATAATGTGTAGCACCATCTAATGTCTGAAATTCAAAATCGTTACCTAATTTTTTCATTTCATCTGTGAATGATTTTGCTGAGGCATAGTCCACACTATGGTCATCGGTTCCGTGAATAATTAACATTGGTGGCAGACCTTTTCTTAATAGATGCTGTGGAGAAATTTTTTGAATGAAACTTTTGTCAGTCAAATTTTTGCTTATCCAAGCAGTACCAGCGTCTGCTGTTATATTAAAAACACCTGAATTTATCAATAATATATTTGGGGAAGCACTATGATTCATATTATCCGTTTTTTCATTTATTTCATCAGCCATAGCTGTTGTTAGAACCAAATGCCCACCAGCAGAATTACCAGAAGCCACTATTCTTGTTGTATCAATATTATACTGTTGTGCATTCATCCTTAACCAACGAATCGCACTTCTCGCATCTTTCACTGCTTCAAAAGGCGTTGTTTCATACCTATCTGCAATTCTATATTCAACTGCTATGGCAACCCAACCTTTCTTGGCATAATTAGAGCAATTGTAAAAATCCCATTCAGGTGTGCCTTCTGTCCAACTACCACCATGGAAATAAACGATAACAGGTCTTTCAGTTTTCTGGCTTAAAGAATCGGGAAGAAAAATGTGTAGGTCAAGATTATAGCCATTTACAGTTTTATATGTTTTAATTATATGACCTTTATAAGAGCTTGTACTTACTGTATAAATACTGTCAATGACTTTGGTGTAATTAGTGTTTTTGCAAGTAGCTAAAAAAGGCTTTACAATATGTTCAGTATTCTTACTTCCAAAATTGTCGAGATGAGTAAACAGATAATGATATTGCCAAAATTCTTTACATTCCCTATCTGTAAAATATTTTGGAATGATGTTTAAGTAAGCCTCAAGCCTTTTATTATCAGATTTTTTATACTTTTCTTTTTCTAATTCAACGGTGGTCCGATGTCTTAAAAAAGCTTCTAAATAGTCTTTAAAATCTTTGCTTGATAAAAGGGAGGTGGTATTAAAATCCTTTGAATGAATATCTAATTTATTCTGGACTGACTTTGATAACCTTATTTTATTGCCAGTATAGTTTTCGTGGAAATATGGATAATCAATTATCATTTTATCAAAAAAGTACTCTATATCCCTGCGTTCTGCAGCAATGAATTTAGCGTCAGACTTTTGATACAGTTTTTTATAATTATTCAACCCTTTAAGAAAAGGGGTTTTCAGTGAGTCAACCTTCCTTAAGAATCTTTTTTCGTCGAGCGAATAAAGCTGTGGACTGTTGGGGTAATAATCAATGGCAAATTGGTTGCCTATATTCTTTCGGCTGGCGTAATATTCTTTTCTCAAGGAATCGAGCTGAACAGTGCTTTGCGAAAAGCCAGTTATTGATACCAGTAGAAATGTGAAAACAAGTGCATTTTTCATTAAACCATGTTTTATAATTGCCAAAATTTATCTAATTCAGATGCAAAAAACGGATGGGATTGAAGAATGTTACAGATTTGAGCATTGTTGAAAATTTCTAGTGCGTTGATAGCCCAAATTTTTTGTTCTTGGTGTCGAGTACTAAAATATATCTTGAAAACAATTTATTCCCTGTCATTCCACCCATGCCCAGTTTCATCATCTGTTCTATTTGCGAATTGCTCGCACCTTCAATATAAGTGGTTTTGTTAAGTGGGATTTTGTTGAATGCGATTTCCACACTGTCTCTAGTGCTAAGCGTGTAAGCTGTAAGAAACCGGTCCCATGATTTTACCTGGTATTGAACACTTGTGGGATTGGGTTCCGCAAGTGTCGTTACGGTTTCTTTGTTTGTCAGCAGTTCATAGGCACTTGATCCGGTGTCAAAGTACAACAGGGTTTTCTTTCCTTTGATAACTGCAGGCAGCAAGATGCTGCTTTTGACAAACATAAAATCGCTCAAAGAAAGCCGGGGACCTAATGATGCCGGAATGCTATTGGTGATGAGTAGTTTTTGACCGGGATAATCAATAATTGCTACCCTGTTCTCTATAAAATCCACGCCAATCGTCCCGATGATATCAATACTGTTTTCATTCTGCCAGGCTATTTCAGGCTTGCCAAATTTCTTTACAAAGATTTTTTGGGCTATAATTTTCTTATTGCCCACTTCAAAATTCAGATTGATAAGATGGGTAGCGGAATCGTTCAATTGAATAATATCCGGATACTTTGATTGGATTGTTTTTAGCTTGTTTGAATAGAATAGTGTGATGGATGACCCTAGGTCAAACTGCATGTAAAACTGTTTAGGGCAGTTTGCAAGTTTTACAGGAATGAGAAGAGCGGAGTGAGGCTCCCAATTATTGTTAATAGAATCTCCCTGCCACTTCAATTTCATCTCATGGTCATCAACGGGAAGTTGCAATTCATTTTTGGGCAATTGTGTTTGGCCTATTTGTGCCGCAGAATAGTTAAAATGAAAGCAAAACAGGAGAATTAAGACAAGTAATAACCTGTTAGAAATTTTGAGTGAATTGAGCATAATATTTTTTTAAACACGAAAGTAGAAGGCGAATGCATTTTGCAGTTACGACATTTACCCGTCATTTGCCCGACATTATCCATAATTCACCCGGTGTCAGGCCGACTATGTGTGTGAAACAGACTGAACCTGTTTTAAATTTATAAGGATGATTACTGCATTTATAAAGTACATTATAAAAAAGGGCACTAGATAATTTACCGGAGACGAGAACCCCAATTTCCTTACAAAATATAGATTATACGCAAGTACGATTAAGAATACAAAAATGGTTGTTACCATCCAATAAACTTGGGTTCGGATAAGTCTTTGAGAAAAAAGGAGACTGTTTGGACTTAATTTATCATTCTTTTTAACAAAGTATGCCGGTATAAGAAAATGGACATAGGGTAATATGATATATGAAAAACAAGAAAGGCAAAGCATTCTTAGAAAATGCTCTACGTTATCTTTTTCAGATATTAAGTCGTTCGATAATTCAGCTACATTGTCTTTTGATTCAACTTCCGTTGATATCAAATTTTCAAATGGTATGTCTAATGCAACTGCAATAGCTTTTAATGTAAAATTCCGAGGAACGCTTTCGCCACTTTCAATTCTTTGAATGGTCCGGGGAGTAATCTTTGTCAAGTCTGCTAATTCTTCCTGAGTAAGACCCTTATTTTTCCTGGCAGCTATAATTTTCTGTTGAAGCGTCATTTTGCCTTGGGTATTTATTTTTGCTTTACGGTGTTTTCGTAAGATTGAATTTACAATAATATAAAAATATATGATTAACCACGCAACATCATCCTGGAATGGCTCAATAAGTTTGCTGCAAAATCCGAAAGTGACATGATTATAGTGCTGCAATTTATTTACAGGCAGATCGAAGAACTCAAACCACGCTTCCCGGATCATGCGCATCTGATGCATTTCTATGCGAATAAAATATTGGAAGATTTCAGGTCCTCAGACAAAACATCTCCTACTATTCAAATGATACCGCAGGAGCTTTCAACAATGGGTGTTTTGGTAATTTAAGGCTACTATGATTGCGCAGGCTTCAATAAAATCGGAATTCAGTCAAGCGGTGAAACACCAAAACCCCTGAGGTCTGGCACCAACCGGAATAAATAGCCCTCACGGTCGCTGACGAGGAAGTTCATGTCTCTTTCCATAAAATGGGGTGTAATGGTAAACCCCTCTAACTCAATTACCTATTCCATAGCCTCAATGTAACTTTTTTTTGCGGGGATGTATATCTTTATAGGGATATGTTACCACCGGAACTAACTGATAAAACAATTGTGCTGTTAAGCCAAAACGGCCAGGTCTTCTTAAGCTGGGAATATGGCATTCCTGTTGAGGCGGTCTACGGCTATACAGCCGGCCAGTTACTCCGGATTATTGATTACAATGAACGTGACCGCGTTCTCTATTTAAAACCGGACGGCAAGGCACCTGAAAACGGTTTCAGGCATACTTTCGACAATTACGGCCGTATGTTTGAATCAATGCAGGTGGCGCGGATAGTAATAGACCAACCGCGTACGCCAGGAATAAAACAGATCACAACCGCTTCGGGATATACCCAGCCAATCAGTGTTCGGTACCAGCAACCGCCAGCCCCACCGCCTCCTCGATTTCCACAACCGCCAACTCGGCCCGTTGAGCCGCCAAAGCCGCCAAGTAACCGGTTTACGGAATTGCTAACCTTTGATATACGCGAGGCGGAGTTCGATGAAGGAACCATTAAGTTTACTGTAAAGGTGAAAGCGGCCTTTCTGCAAGTGCAGGTGACTTTGCAAAATCCTGCAGTTAGAAAATATTTCGATGCGATAAAAAATTACATATGGAAATTGTTCGGCAGTAAAAAAACACCCTGCACGATCACCTTTGAAATGGTGGATCGAAAATGTGTAGTCATCTCCGTCGATAGTTGTGATCTTTTGCACCTTGACGGATCCATCCTCCAGCAGATACACAACCAATGGGTTCACGAAGTAATTCTTTCCGGAGACAGGGACGACATTCTGCCATTGGACGTTTTGGTGGAGCCTGTTAAGGATGAAACGACAACAACGGAGACAATGTTGAATAATTTGGTGCAGGAAAGCAAAACAAAACATTACCATCACCTTCGTTTCCTGTCAGCGAGACAGGCAATTGACGTACAAAAACTTTCCATCAGTAGCAAACCATTTTCATTTGTTTTCGTGATCCGTGAAGCGGCCAACCTGTTCCTGGTATGGGAAACATACAATACACCGGAAGCGACGTACATCTGGAAAATAGCTGGCACGGAAGATATCCAGAAGAAATATGGATTGATTCAAGCCATGAGAAAAGGAAAAAGAATGCTATACCGTAATAAAAAAGAAAAGGATTATTATTTCATCGAGCACGATTACCAACAACCGCTGAACGGTTTTCACAAATGGAAAAAGAAGCTGGAAAATATTATTCACCAGAAGAACTCGATCGCTGATACTGAGTTGTAATTCGCCCTCCAATAATACCCGCTTCCAGTAGCGCCATGTCCTGCGCTTTTTATCTAGTGCCGAGCCACAGAATAGTTTCGTCCCGGTAATAATTGAGGGGCACACGGTCAGAGATCACGCCGCACTGCGTCCAGTTTGGCCTTGATTTCAAGTAGCGTCGGCGTACATTCATTCCCTCTTGGCTCCCCCACAAGAGGCCGCGGGCCGCAGATCAGGGAAGAAAGACTTGGGATAAACTAGGGGTATTCAACAGGCTATTGTAATATTTACGAAAAAGAAGGTTTGATACTTGCAAATATTAATTTTGCATCATATATTGTTGTACCCCTCCCGGAAGTAATCTGTTTGTATAGTAAGCAGGCAATAAGTCCTCGTAATCAGAAGTGTCTTTAACACGGTAACTCCCTGATTATTACTAATTTTGTGATATAAGTTATCCCTATGGCTATTGCGAGTGATTTTAACCGGTCTCTTTCGGGAATTTTCTCAAACCCTGTCTTTAAAGACATCGCCCGAAGTGGTCAGAGCAGTTATGTCATTGAAAAACTCAAAAAATATAACCAGCAACTTTCCATCGAGCCGGGAATGCGGGTGAAAAACCTTATTGAGAATGCCTACGGTTATCTTGGAAAAAATTACCGAAACGAATACCTGTATAAAAACACGATCCTTAACAATGTACTCTTAGGCCGCCACAGCGTACGTACCGCAACCTTACTCAATGAACTTAAAATTGGTAATTCGATCGCAGATATTGTGATTATTAACGGAACGTCTACGGTTTACGAAATAAAAACGGAGCTGGATACGCCAGACAAACTATTTAAGCAGCTTGACGATTACAAAAAGGCTTTTTCCAAGATTTATATTGTAACGCATCACAGCCTTTCCCATAAATATGCATCACTTTTAGAAGGAACTTCTGTTGGAGTATTGTCGCTTTCGGGTAGGTTTAATTTGACTGAAGAGAAGGAAGCGGTAATTGATCAGTCATCATTGAATAACGAAACCATGCTGAAAATGCTGCGCAAAGAGGAATATTCAGCTGTTGTTAGAGCGTTAGCGGGGACAGTACCTGTTGTTCCTAACATTCGGTTCTTTACAGAATGCGCAAAAGTAATCAACCGATTTTCAGCGGAAGAGGTTCACCATCAAATGCTGACACTCCTGCGCAAACGTGTACCAGATGAAACGAACCTGTTGGAATCAAAAGAATTGCCAAAAGAATTAAAACATATTTGCCTCTGCATAAACCCGTCGAAACAAGGGTATAACAATTTGTTTGCGTTCCTGGACCAAAACCTATAGCTTATGTACTTTCCTTACCTTAGGTGTAAGCAGTTCGAACTGCTTGCGCTAAAAGAAATTGCACCCCACATCGGCAAACCGGTGGTTTCCCCTGTTTTGGAACCGGTTAAAAAATCTACTGGTGCCTTCGAAAGAACGCTTGATATATTGGTTTTAAAAAACATCAATTTTACAATTACACTAAATCCTGCACACGGCGATTTTAGCCGTGATCCTTCCAGCATTTCTTCGATGATCAACAATCGTCTTTCAAACTATCAAAATTTTCAGTTGGGCGTGATCATGAATCAGTTTACTGACCTGGACGAAGTGACCGACTTGATCGGCAAAGTAAAATTCAAGCGTGAAATTACCTTGATACATCATGGAAGGATCAACGATATAGATGCGTTACGTACCTGGTGTGACGATCATACGATAAAATACAATTTGCATGGTGAAAATTTTCCGGTCCGCCGTTATAGGGGCATAATTGTGCCTGACACAAAGGTGCTGCTTGAAGACAAATTCAAACCACAGATAAAGAACGCGGACTACCAAAAAGTACCGGATGAATTTTTCACTGATGATCATTTATATTTTGAAGACGATGGCTACAAAGGGTTCGGTGATTTCCTTACAATCGGCGATGACTACAGTGAATCCGGTTGGTTGCCATACGCAATAGCAATACACCTCACTTATAAAAAAGACAATGATGAAATCTGGATACGGCATTTTGTTTCAGATTCAAATAGCGACACAACGGACGTAGCCGGCAAATTTGGTGAGGCTTTGGAAAAACTGATAGAGTTCATTGATGATGAAGATATACACACTAAAGCTGCGGAAGAGTTTCGCGACCTCCACAACAAGGGACATTATCCCGGATTGGGAAGCATTAAAAAGTTGTCAATCATGCACCATATTGAACTCGTTTACGATTTCTTGAAATAGCGTTCCATGAACTGTTGTACTAACTGCTTTGACGATAAGGAAATTATCGGATTTATCCTTTCTAACTCGACTGAGACGGGGCAGTGTGATTTTTGTGGTACCACAAACGTAAATCTGATTGACCCACGAGAATTGGGTGAGCAATTCTTACCAGTTATTTCTGTATTCAAAACAATTGCTGAACTGGGCATTACGGTTCCCGAAGAAAAATTGCTACGTCAAAAATTACAAGACACCTGGAATATTTTCAGGCTGCCAGAAGACCGGCACCAACTGCTCTTGGCAGCAATTTTATCCGACAGTTTTCCTGATAATGATCCATTGTTGACGCAGCCTGTGGAATTGGAAGTGATGGTAAACCCAACACCTGCAGGAGCAATACACGAACAGAAATGGGACAGCTTCGCCAATGAAATAAAAAATAACAACCGGTTTTTCCTAACAGAAGTAATTGATCTCGATTTATTAAAGGAATTGCTTGCGAACTTTTCGCGCACATATGATGCGGGTAAAATATTCTATCGCGGAAGAGTATCAGACAAATCGGGCATTATTCTGGATGAAATGGGAAAGCCCCCGGCGGATATTAGTACACCAGGAAGGGCCAACCCTAAAGGCATACCTTATCTTTATGTTTCTACAAAAATTGAGACAACGATTTATGAAAGTAGGTCGTCGTTTCTTGATTATATCACAATTGCTGAATTCAGGTCAACTGCACCACTAAATGTTATCAGCTTGAGAGGGATTGAACTTATCAGCCCTTTCGTTTTTGCAGACCAGCTTCCTAAACACCTCGCGAACCAGAAATACCTCATCCGGCTTGAAAAAGAACTATCACGGCCGATACGCAGGTACGACAAGGAGCTGGATTACCTGCCTTCACAATATTTATGTGAATATGTAAAATCACTCGGCTACGATGCAATTGAGTACGGAAGTTCATTGTTGGACGGAGGAATTAATCTGGCGGTATTCAATGATGACAAACTGGAAGCTAGAAATTTGGACGTTTATGAGATTACAAAAGTTGAATTTCAGTACCAAAAAGTTTAATGATTGAAAAACGATGCTACAAGTTTTATCAGTGAACGAACAGCGGAGTTGACTATAATACCTCGGCTTCTCGCTGACCTGCACCCATACCATCCCAAAATTACCCCTCTTTTTTATTGGGCTACACGCGAAGGTGCAACAATATCAAAAGGTTCTTTTCAATGGTGCGATATCAAATTGCTTGTAGTATATGCGCGAAGACCGAAAGTTTCTTTTCCTGGTGACCCACTGGTTCACATTAAGTTGAACCAGATGCTTTTTACACGCGCAACCTATTTTACGCAACAAGGCATTCCTGTAATAGCCGGATTTCCTATGGCTAATAAGTTAGAGGATATACATTTTGCAACTGAATGTGCATGGGTAAAAATTGATCCTCATAGCTTCGAAATAGAATTTGATATTTCCGTCGAAGATAAACGTATTGAAAATTCCAGTTTGCCTTTACTGGGGCCTGAACAAATTGCAGGACTGATTGACGAATCACCAAAACTACAATGGAAATCTATTATAGAAAAACTTGACGAATTTCGAAGAACTAGCCCGTATTTTTCCCGATTTTCATTTGGCGGCGGCGACCCATACCGGCCAATTTATTTATTAGCTCACGCAGGATAAAGGTAAAACACATCAAATAGCGTAAACTTTCAGATCATGAAAAACAATGCTCATTACTACTGGAAGAATTTTAAATTGGGGACAGAGTTACAGGCCGCAGGTTCATTTATTTATAATGCATTGTTTTGCCTTGAGAACATGCAGAGTTTTTATTGGGAACACGAATGCTTTGAATTCTTATATAATCTTTCCGTTGGCATTGAACGGCTTGAAAAGATATCTATTATAATGCTGGAACATAACGACTCAGTTGACCAGGCAGCTTTCGAGAAATCACTCATAACACATAGCCATCAGGATCTGATTCAAAGAGTAAAGAAGAAAGCCAGGGGCTTTTTAGTAAACAAGCAAGGCAATCTTTTACTTGAACAACTGCAACATTTTTATAATTCGGCGCGGTACGACAGTTACAATTTATCATCAGTTTACAAACCGATCAAGTATCAGGAAGATCTTGTAAAATTTGTATCAACAGGGCTTAAAATTAAAATAAACAACGAAGGTTTATTCACGACACCAATAGATGACAGAATGCGAAATTTTCTTGGGAAAGTAATAAGCAAGTTGGCCGTTTCCTTTTACAAGCTTATTACCGCCGAGGCTCATAGATTAAACATGTACACTTACGAGATTGTTTCTGGGTCAAAAGGATTCAAAATATTTATTGCGCAAGAGTATGATTTTATCGCTGAGCGCCGTATGCAACGTGAAGTTTTTTTATACCTGTATAAAAAAATGGAAGATAGTGGCGTGAGCCGGTTAATCAATCAAATGGAACCAGTAGAGTTTGGTCAATTGTCAGTGCAGCAATACTTGCAAAGTATGTTTTCTTATCACGGTGACAGGCAGGTACTGGATGAATTAGAAACAATCGAAGATGACGAGAGAAGTCCCAAAAGCAGAATTGATAATATTATGGTTATTGGGACTGAGGCGACTATTTTTAGTGATGACGACGATGATTTTTTGTAAAATATTGGCAAAAATCCCCGCCTAGTGGCAGGGATAACTATGTGTAAGGGTTAGTAGGCGAGACTAACAACGCCGGAAACGTTAGGATATTGTGCAAGGTCATCGCTCTTCCAAAATCGTCTCCGGCGCGCGTGAAATAATCACATACTCGTTCTCAATATCTCGCCAGATAGAAGGTACACATTGGTATAAGTCACCCCTGCAAACTTGATAACAGAAGTATGGAACCGGAAATTAAACCCCTTCTTTTCCATTTTTATCTTCTTCAGTTTAACATACTTCTCCTCATCGAGAAGGTCTTTCATGATCTGGAAATTCTTCTTCAAGATCCTGTTCACTCTCCCCATTTCAAGATTGGCCTCTTTTTGTAACTGGTTAAAGTGTTTGGATTTGCAATCCTCATCGCAATACTTCTTATTACTCCTGTAGTGCGTAATCTCTTCTTCGCAATAGGCACAGGGATGCTGGATCTGGCCACTCACCTGGTTTTTCATAGCGGTTTGGTTGGTTACCTGGCAAAGATACCAAACTTATAAACCGGATTAATTCGGTTTACAAACGGAATGAATTCCGCTTTACACGCTTTGGATTGCTACCCGTTTTGAGCTTTGCACCATCAACCAAATGTCAAAACAATGAAAACGCAAAACAAAGTACAATTGATCGGTTATCTCGGTGAGGATCCGGTTGTGGGTATAACCCCTGGTGGAACCCCTTATGCGCGCATCCGCATGGCGACAGATGAGTTTTTCAAAGATGCCGAAGGTAACCGGCACAAAATTACCACCTGGCACAATGTAACCGCCTGGGAGAGTATGGCAGCGACCGTCAATGGCAATTTCATTAAGGGAAGTCACATATTGATCGAAGGCAAGATCTGCTACCGTACCTACGAAGACAAAACAGGCCACACACGCTACGTAACAGAAATAAAAGCCCTCACGCTGATGAATCTGGACAGATAAAACCGCAAACCATGAAAGAGAAATTTCAATACCGAAAAGCAAGACCGCTGGCCGGCTGGGGCTACCGTTTCGATTCGATGACTGAAGTGAAATTCGCCATATCCATATTGGAGGAATATGCTTTTATCCGCTCCCCGGTTTCCATGTATTTCCATCCCGCCAGTTTTGAATTGGCAGCGCACCCGCGGCTGTTCCACCTGCGCTATACGCCCGATTTCCTGATCCGCAATTTCCAGACAAAGCAGGCATTCCTGGTCGAAATCAAACCGCGTGCGTTCCAGGGCAACCCGCAACTCGATCACCATGAAAAGGTCGCGGCTAACTATATCCGCGCACTGAAATTCGACTGGGTCTATAAGGTGGTGTACGACGACCAGATCATCCTGAACGAACAACAGTTAACCGATTTCGAAGAATGCATGCGTTTACGCCCGGATTTACGTTTCGGTTGGTACGAACAGTATCTCAAAAAAATGAGTTGCGCTACGCCACGATTGACGGACAGGTCAGCGGCCCATATTGATTTTGTCATGCGCGGCTGGGAAACCGCGCCACCCAATCTCTTCACACGGCAAATCAAATAAGTATGAAAACATTTTATTACACGAAGCGCAGCCGAAGCATCATCTATCATGGGCAGTCGCTTGATTCATTACTCGAACTGAAATTCATTTTGAGTATTGAGCAGACGCATGCCTGGATCCGCGATGGTCTCCAGATCTACTACAACATGGATGATCACGGATTATCGAGCGAAGAGAGTTTGCAAAAATATACACCAGACATACTGGTTCGCAACTGGAAAACCGGCACGGCCACCTTGGTCGAAATCAAGCCCGATCACTACAATGATAAATGGGCCAACCGCAAACGTCACGAAGTCGCTGAAAAATACATTGAGCAATTCGGCTATGACTGGCAGTTCAAAATTATCTATGAGCGGAACATCTCTTTGACAGCTGAGCAACAACAAAAATACCGCGACATCTGCCACGCTTATGCGCAGACCTGGTTTGGTAGTACTCACCCTAACAATACACCCTTGACAAACGATGAGTACACAAGGTATGTTACGGATGGTTGGTTACCAGCTGCTGTTCCTCGGACCGGCATCGTTGCGTCGCACTCTTGTACTTCCTGTTCCCTGTTACCGGCAACCCATTAAATACGATCACAGCCGGATGCTTATCAACCCCTCCGCTTCACTGGCGCGAGGGGATTGATAAGCCTCCTCGCGTCCATCATTCACCAAATAATATTTGTATGAGCAACATCATCGAGCATACAAAAAATATTTTCAAAATATCCGCACTGGTAGGTATACGTGCGTCAATTTCTACAGGAACAAAAACAGATAGCAAATCGGCGGTTTCATATCAACCCCGCTGTTTCACTGTGCGCGGGGATTGATAAGAAAACCCCGATTGCAAATTATTCAACAATAAAAACAAATGTTATGGAATTCACAGGAAGGATCACAGCAGACGCAAAAGTAAACACAGTAAAAGGAGACAAGGAAGTTGTCAACTTTTCAGTAGCCATCAATGATCGCTACCGTCCTAAAGGATCAACAGAAACAAAAGAGTTTGTTACCTACATCAACGTAGCATGGTGGATGGGGACAGGCATCACCAAGATCTTACGCAAAGGAGCCATCGTAACGGTTTCCGGTCGCGTGTACGCCAATGCCTACAACGATTTGCAAGGAAATGCAAAAGCAAGCATCAACTGCCACGCCAGTGAGATCAAACTCGTTCACTCGAAAAAAATGGAAGCCGCAGCTACAACTGCTGCCGCAGAGATCACTGAACCGGTAGAAGATCTCCCGTTCTGATTTTAGACAAAATATTATTTCATTAAAAAATTATGGCAATGGCACATCAACTCCATTTCAACGACGCCACTGGCAAACACAGCTTCTTCTCGGTCAAAGAAAAAGCATGGCATGGACTCGGTACGATCGTAGACCAATATCCGAGCAGCCGGGAGGCCTTACAATTTGCAGGTCTTGATTACACTGTTGAAAAGCGCGCGCTTTTCACTTACGATAATGAGAATCAAAACACAGACGAAGAAATAGGCATCAAAATTCCCGAAGTACTGGTTCCGGATTATTTCGCAACCATCCGCACCGACAACGAAACGGTCCTCGGGGTAGTCGGCAAAGATTACGAAGTCGTGCAGAATGTGGACGCTTTCTCCTTTTTCGATTCGATCGTCGATGGTGACGGTATCATGTATGAAACGGCAGGAGCGCTCGGAAAAGGTGAGCGCATTTTTATTACAGCAAAACTGCCCGGTTATATCCGGGTAGGGAACGATGATTGCCTGGAGAAATATTTATTCCTGACAACATCGCACGATGGTTTCGGAAGCATCATGGCAGCCTTTACACCGATCCGTATTTGCTGTAACAACAGTGCGACTTGTTGGATGAACTAATAATTCATCCGAGTCTCACTCGAAAGAGTGGATTTAACTTCTGATTAATTCAGTGAAATGCTGATACTGGCAGCTTATCCAGTAAAGTTCATCCGATCCTTAACCTGCCAAGAGAACAGGGAATGGAAAGCTCGGAACAAAGTCTAAAACTCGAAAGTGATGTCGAAAGTAAGATGGAACGAATTGAATATGATAACCTCGTTATTAGGTATCGAGAGCAGTTACGCTGTACGAAATTTTATCACTGATACGTGCAGTTTCCCAGCAAAAGAAAGAAGTACCTCTGTTGTGGTTCACTTCATAAGCTTTTCAGGCTGGCGGTATAGAGAGGAGTCTAAGTTCAAGCAAACATTAATCAGAGGAACAAGGAAACCGGTTTATCACTTTACATCAAGTAATAAGTTCTCTTGGACGAATGTGATCTACCGGGTAGGAATGGCGACCAAGCGAAAGCCGGATGGCTACGGTCAACCGGATATGCCAAATTCGCCGTGGATTTAAATTAAAAGATACATTATGAAAGTAACAACAATGCTGAAAGTAAACAGATGGGAAAACATTGACTGGACTAAGGTCGAGAATGGTGTTTTCCTGAAGCAAAATCAAATGTATCGGGCAGCGCTTGCCAGTAATATTCCTGAAGTAAGAAGATTACAAAGGGATTTACTGAAAGATCCGTATGCAAAGCTGCTGAGTGTTCGAAGGGTTACTTCTGAAAACACAGGACGAAACACACCGGGAATAGACAGGGAAATCATTAAGAGTAATGAAGAGCGTTTAGAGCTTGCTTCAAAGCTGAACCTTGATAAATACTATAGTGCAAAGCCCTTGAAAAGAATCTATATCCCGAAGTCAAATGGTAAGCAAAGACCCTTAGGTATTCCTACCATAGAAGACAGAGCTTACCAGGCTTTAGTTAAAATCGCATTAGAACCTGAATGGGAAGCAAAGTTCAGTGAAAACTCTTACGGGTTTAGACCAGGACGCAGCACCCACGATGCAACAATGGCAATCTGGCACAACCTAAAAGCAAGAAAAGGTGAGGTTATCGTATTAGATGCAGACATCGAAGGATGTTTCGACAATCTAAACCATGATTTTATCTTGAATCGTTTGGAAGGTTGCAGCAGTAATATGCTTCGTGCCATCAAGCAATGGTTTGAATGCGGCTATATTGAATCAGACATGTTCTTCGCAACAGAATCAGGAACACCACAAGGTGGTGTCATTAGTCCTCTTTTATGCAATATTGGACTATGGGGAATAGACTTCGAAATCTATGACCACCTGATAGCAACGAGGAAACCTTCTGATAGAAACCTAAAGCCATTTTATGGATTTGTTTGCAGCGTTAAAAAGAAATGCAGGGACCACAGTCCATCTGTAGGATTTGTTCAATATGCGGATGACTTTGTTGTTATCTGTGAGAACAGAGACTACTACGAAAGAGTTATGGAAGTGTTACCAGCAATCTTAGAAAAACGCGGCTTGAAATTAAATCCTGAGAAAACCAAAGCTGTTGAATTTCACAAAGGTGATAGCTTCAAATTCCTCGGCTTTGTATTCGACAAATGGAGAAGTGGCAAGCATGACAAAACACATAAAGTCACGTTTTATGCCGATCCAGACAAAGTGTATTCGTTCAGTAAGAAAATCAGAGAATGGAGTAAGAATATCCATCTCTTTGAAAACAGTAATCTCGAACAACTTAGCGGTAAAGCCAGTCATCTGAAAATGATGATTAACGGATGGTTGAACTATTACAAATGGGCTATGGATGCCAGTCACGGATTTATGAAACTTAGAAAAGAATTGGATACAATTCTCTATAAGGCTTATGAAGATGTTCACAAACACCGTAGCACACGACACCAGTTCGAAAAACTATTTATTACGAAGGCAATGAGAAGAGGCAGAATGGTAGATAAATATAAACTCGGGAATGTGGTGTTTGGAATCTTTGACGTTAGTGCAAATGTCAGTTGGAAAAAGGTTCAGGGTGCAAGAAGTCCCTTCGATGGAGATATCGAATACTGGAGTAATCGAAACTCTGTATTATCCGGTATCGTGTCAGAGAAACTTTACAAATCGCAGAAAGGAGTATGTCCACTTTGTGACTGTAAACTTCAATGGTATCAATCATGGGAAAGGCATCATAAGAACCTTGACAGAAATGACAACACTTTATCAAATATTCAATTAGTTCACAAGCGCTGTCACCGGATGGAACATAACCGGATAGATTTAAATCTGGGAGCTGGATGCCATGAAAGTGGCACGTCCAGATCTGTGGGGAAGGATATGGGGCAACTCATATCCTCACCCTAACCACTCAACGCCGCATTGCGGAACAATACAGGTGCGATCAAAATCAGGCACACCGCGAATGCCAAAGAGCGGCTGGAACAGGCGCATAAACTCATGGGTATCAGCAACAGGCTTTCGGCTGAGATGGAAGAGATCTTCAACCATTGGTCCAAAGTACCGGTACCCGATAAGCAGGTGAAGAGTTTGATCCAACAAACGCTTGTACCCAACAAAGAAGCATTGGCAGCATTGCAGGCTGGAAAAACCGACGAGTGTTCGACCTATTACCAGAACATGTGTGAAAGCGCTTTTACCTATGCGATAGTGAATGACACACAACAACTGGAAACCACGAGCGGAACCCTCTTTGGTGCGTACAATGGCATCACCGGCTATTTCCAGAATGTCCGCAAATACAAAGATGACACCGCCAAAATGAAATCGGTATTGTATGGCGGTCTTGCACAACAACGCGGCCAGGCAGCCTTCGATCTCTGTAACAGTTTCGCCACAGGTGAATTAAACCTCAATTGATCATTCAGGCGGCGATGTTGATCGCCGCCCTTAAATATTTCTTTATGCACATCATAGATATCAACGGTTAAAAAATGACTATTACGAACCTGCACGCAGCCATCGATCAGGCGAATGTGTTCGTCGGTTATTTCGAAACAGATGAACGGTTCCGTGATTTCGAAGAGGTTCAGAAAGCCTATTGGATTGACATTCTCGAAAAGCTCCAGGAGTTGGCGAAACTCAATTAACCAATTATTTAATTCTAAAAAGAATAATGATGAAACACGACTATGAAGAAAGAAAACGTAAACGCATCGAAAACGCAAAAAAACAGTCGGATAAAAACGAGAAGTTGTCAGGTGAACTTTTCGATAAAGCCAAACAGATGTCTTCTGTTATCCCGTTTGGTCAGCCGATACTGGTAGGTCACCACAGTGAGAAATCAGATCGCAATTACCGCAACAAAATTCACAACACTTTCGGCAAAGCATTTGAGGCAGAAGACAAGGCAAAATATTATCAGGACAAAGCGGAAACCATTGAGTCCAATGATGCGATCTCGTCCGATGATCCTGAAGCAGTCAAAAAGCTGAAAGAAAAACTGGCCAGCCTTGAAAAAAATCAATTATTCATGAAAGCGGCCAACCAGTGCCTACGTAAAAAAGATAAAGCAGCATTTCTCCTGCTTGATATGGGTACGGAAGCTATGTGGGAAGAATTGCACCAGCCTAACGATTTCGGTTTCGCACATTACAAATTCTCCAATAATTCGGCTGAGATCAGGAGGGTGAAGGATCGCATTACGCACCTGGAGAAAATTCAGTCCCTTGAAACCAAAGATATCCGCATGGGTGATGCCCGTATCGTCATTAATGTAGAGGCCAACCGGGTGCAGATATTGTTCGATGCAATCCCGGCAGAAGAGATGCGTAAAAAACTCAAATCAAACGGCTTCCGGTGGTCGCCTTCACAAGGTGCATGGCAACGGCACATCACCAATTATGCGATATATATCGCAAAGCAATTACTACCGCCACCAACTGAACAACAAATTGTAAACGACTAAACTCAATTGTATGCAAACAAATTTCTTTTCTACGCTTGCGTCACTAAACCTGGACGGCAATTTTCGATTGAATATCCAGCGCCAGCCGGATAATAAAATGCTTGTCTCGGTGTTACTTGTACATGATGATATTAAAGATAAGTCCGTTAAGCAGATTCCTGCGCTTGTACTCGCAGGTTTTACCGATGATCTGGACAATGGTTTTTTTGATTCTATTGTGCAACCGGTCCAAACAAAGAACACACTGCTTCGCAACCTTTCAGCTCATGAAAAAGCATTAGACAAAACAAAGAAGGACAGTGAAACCAGGAATACCGGCACCCCATCTAATTCAAGCGGCAAACGGAGAAAGTTCGATGACCAAATGAAGAAAGCTACCGAACTGGAGAAACAACAAAAATACGGTCAGGCAATCGCGCAATTACCAAAGGAAAAAGAGTACCCTGAGTACGCTGCTGAGATCACAAAAAAGATGCAGGAACTGAAAAGCAAACATGGTTCCCTTTCTCTTTTTGAAACCGATGAAAATAACGGTTCTGACAATGAAGATGATCAGGAAGAAATCATTGAAGACGACCATGTAGATAATGACAACGAGAATTTCGATAATGATACTGAAGAAGATGAGGATAACAACTAATTACTAAAACTTAAAAAG
Organism: Sediminibacterium sp.; assembly: GCA_965206685.1. Taxonomy (GTDB): domain Bacteria; phylum Bacteroidota; class Bacteroidia; order Chitinophagales; family Chitinophagaceae; genus Sediminibacterium. Next base: position 5,133,188 of record OZ242223.1, on the reverse strand, counting down.
ACAGTTTATGCTATTAGCAACGCAATTACCAAGAATATTCAGGTTCGACAATAAGGGTAGCGAAGTTGAACTGCCGGACCCCGAACCAAGCTTTTCACCAGAGTCGGTTTTAAACTTTTTTTCAGGCGCATATCCCATTCTCACTACCGCTAAAATTGAAGGGCCGGAAATCGCCAATGACCGTATAGAATACAAATTTGTAACCACTCTTGGCACAAAAGGATAAAGATGAAAAAACGAAAACAGAGAACCTTGATTAAGGATAAAAAGAAAGAGCTATGGAAACAATACAGACAGATCGCAGACTGGGCAGAAAGACTGGATTACTTAGGCGATGCCGCAACCATCAGAAAAACAAAACGGCAAAGCCTTCCGCCATCGATGCTTGCAATGCTTTTTTAAAACAGGTGTTTACTCCTGTTACAGATCTTGCCCTTAACAATGCGCAGACCATCGCTGAAATCGAAAAACATTATTACAGGAGCCTTGATCATTTGTCAAGGCTCTACCACTTTAGACCAAGGTTATATAAGCATCTTTCTTACCCTTTCAATATTGTCAATTCGTATGAACATGCAAAACAGCGACTGGCAAAAAAGGATAACTTACTTGAATTGGTAATCGTCTCTAAAGACGATGGATCAGTATGCCTTGCTACTGCCCGAGAGTACGACACCAACTTGACTTTATTAATGATGCCGATGGACGCTCTTGCCAACCTACATAGCGTTAGGAATTTTCGATCCTTTAAGTTGCTCTTGTCGTGTTATGCTTACCTGTACCAAAAAGCAGGTATGAAACTTTGCGATCAAGGCAGTTATGTCTTTGGTTGCTATGAAACAAACCAGGAGTGGATTGAGAATGAAGAATCCTTCATGGAAGAGGAAGAGTTCAAGGGATATTACCTGCTGTTCGCCTATATGAGACGCTCATTAAAAGTCCTTAACCGGGAGGTCAAAAATAAGGTTCATTTAGATCATTTTTCACACCGGATTTTCTCCTTTGAACCGGTCAGTGAATTTGATAAACAATTGCTCGCTTCTGCTCAAGCGCTGTTTGATTTGTATACGAAATATCCTGACCGTTCATTTACAGAAAATAGCAGCGGAAAATTTCTCCACACAGAGATCGAAGAAATGGGTTACCTGTACCAGTATTTTACTTTCTGCTGGTCCACTGAAGGTATCCTGATCGACCAGTACACAGAATATGTGAACTCCGACCTGCAGGAGCGCGAAGCAATGGATCAACCTATGGCGTTACAATTGTTTGACAGGCAGCAGGAAAAAGCCTTACATGACTTTTCTTTTGAAGAAGCATTACAGGAAGCGATCTGTTCACTTGCAGAAACCTTAAATCAATTAACATGAAAAATATTTCAACGCGTTTTACAAAAGAATATCTTCCTTTCAAATCACTCGTCATCTACCAATCCTCTGGGCGAAAGAAAGAAAGCTTCGTCGAAGCCTATGATTTCTCACCTGAAAATAGGATGATAAATGCACATCCATTGAGCCTGCGGGAAAGCCAGCAGCTAGGCAAGATTCTGGTCTCCGGTCTCCAAAAGGAAACCCAATGTTTCGAGCCCATTGGAATCCTTCCAACCAATGTTCTTTATCTGAATTCAAAAGGAGGCGGCACGGTAGTTTGGTACACGCAGGCGGGGAAACGCGAGCTGCTTTTTCGTGAGTCACTTGGCATTCCTTCTCAGGCTTATCATTTACCTGCGCTGCTTTGGAAAGCCACAAAAGATCATTTATATGTCTTTGCTTTGAAATCAAATAAGCGTCCGACTGATAAAACACAACTTTTCAAAGCACCTTTTTTCAATATTCATGAATCAGGTCAGGTATGCATGGGGACAGTTGATATTGCTTTAGAAGATGTAGATAATTTACAGGCCCTAATCGACATCTGGGAAAATTATTTTTTCAATAGTCACTTCTCGCATCTGATTGGCGAGGTTTCACCGGTTAAAGGCAATATCCTTCAACTCTACTATACGCTTGGTAAGCCCGGAACTATCTTTCCTGTCAATGAACTTCTTCCATTCAATGAAACCGTTAAAAATACCATCAATGAAAACCAATAAGTATTCAGTCCATTTTACAGATAAATACCTGCTCGCACCAACTAACCCGGTGTCGGTAACGCTGATAGGTGCAGGCGGCACGGGAAGCAAGGTATTGACCGAATTGGGTCGGATTAACTATTCGCTCAACGAACTGGGTCATCCCGGCCTTTTTGTAAAAGTCTACGACGATGATATCATTACCAATGCGAACCGCGGCAGGCAGAATTTTGCGCAGTCAGAAGTCGGTTTGCCGAAAGCCGTAGCGATGATCAACAGGATCAACCGTTTTTATGGTACAAACTGGAAAGCTTTCCAGCACAAAGTTTCTGCGAACGATCACCATAATTGGGGCAACATTATCATTACCTGCGTTGATACAGCTAAAGCCCGTTTTGAGATCGCCGCAATGCTTTCCAAATGTAAAAATTACAACCATCGCGACCGTTCATTGTACTGGATGGACTTTGGCAACAGCAGGTTCACAGGTCAGGTCGTTCTCGCCAGTGTATCAAAAATTGAACAGCCGAAATCCCGGAAGTTCAAAACGGTTTGCAACCTGCCGTTTATTACGGATGAATACAAGGAATTACTTAAGGAAGCAGACGACCGTAATGAACCCAGTTGTTCGCTGGCGGAAGCATTAAACAGGCAGGACCTTTTCATCAACAGCATCCTGGCCTCAATAGGCGGATCTTTATTGTGGTCTTTATTCCGTGAAGGAATGACATCTTATCGCGGATTTTTCCTGAACCTGAAAACCTTTTCCACCAACCCGATTCCAATTGTTTAACCTTGAAAATAAAGTCATGAAAAATCTCTTGTTTATGCTCATGGAAATTGATCCAAACGATCCACCTGATGATGGTCCGTTTTACGTCATTGAAAAGTTCCATGAACCTGCTTTTGTTTTGGACGAAAACGGCGAAATTAAATGCTTTGACACCTACCTTGAAGCAGCCTCCGAAGCAGCCGATTGCCAGGATGGTTTTGTGCTATCCTTTTAACAACCTTCTCTACTTTTATTTGTCTTCTCCCTCCGTTAATATTTATCCCACCTGCCCGAAATTCAGGCAGCTTGCGCCACGGCTTCCTATCCTCGATAATTTTATTGTATCAATTCCAGTGAGCCTTTAAAAAGCTGGCTGAACCTCGTTCAACTCAGCCGTCTTGGCGCCGGCTGCAAGATGTACAAACGTTACACGTTTGGGTTCATTGGCACTCACTCGGAACTCGTTCGTGCTTTAAGAAAGACAAAAACTGTGAAGATGGAAAAAACGAGAAAAGTGCGTGACCGTTGGGTGAACGTGCGCATGAACCAGGAAGAGTTCGACAAACTCGAAACCAACCGCAAGAAAACAACGGAGCGAAACAACAGCGACTACATCCGTAAGATCGCTATCAATCAACCCGTAAAGATCCTCACGCGTGACGCTTCGCAGGATGCGCTCACCAACGAGATCATCCGCCTGCGCAAAGAACTCAATGCAGTTGGTCAGAATTTAAACCAGGCCGTTCGCAAACTGCACACATTAAAAATGATCCCCGAGTTTCGTAATTGGATTACCGAATACGAACAAACGCGCAAACAGATCGCAGCAACTGCCGAAATCATCTGCACAACAATTCCAAAAAACAACGCCTGATGGTTGCTCGTATTACCACACCTGCGAGTATGCGGGAAACGCTCAGTTACAACGAACACAAAGTGAAACGTGGTGTTGCTTCGTGTATTGCAGAAAATCATTTCCCGAAAGCCGTTAACCAACTGAATTTCTATGATAAACTAAATTGGTTGCAGGAACGCAATGAACTCAACAGCAGGGCCACGACAAAGACACTACATGTATCACTCAATTTCGATCCCTCCGAAACACTCTCCAATGAACGTCTGACAGAGATCGCAAATGACTACATGCAGCGAATGGGTTTTGCGGATCAGCCTTATCTCGTTTACAGGCACGAAGACGCCGGTCACCCGCATGTTCATATTCTTGCCACGCTGATACGCGAAGACGGTTCACGCATCGACACGCACAACATTGCCCGCGATCGTTCCGAACCTGTCAGAAAAGCAATCGAAGAAAAATACAATCTCGTTCGCGCAGAAAATAAAAAACTTATGAATGAAGTTTCACATCCTCCACTTATTAAGGCAGTGTATGGAAAAAGCGATACCAAGCGTACGATCTCCAATGTGCTGAAGCAGGTCTTAAATGTCTACAATTACACTTCCCTTGCCGAACTTAATGCCGTGCTGAAAGGTTTCGGTGTGGTGGCAGACAGAGGAAACAAGGACAGTTTTACGTATCGCAAAGGCGGCCTGTTGTACCGCCTTCTCGACCGGGACGGAGCACCCGCCGGGGTTCCCATCAAAGCGAGCACCATCGCCGGTAAACCAACGCTTACCTGCCTGGAAAAACGATTCGAAGAAAATAAATCAGATCGCGAACTGCCCCGTTTATCATTGCAGGTGACCCTTGACAAAATACTCATCACGCATCCGCCCACACTCAACGCATTGACGGCTGCACTCGAACGAGAAAACATCACCACCGTACTTCGTCAAAATGCGGAAGGCCGTATTTACGGTATCACGTTTGTGGACCACCGCAACCGCAGCGTTTTCAATGGTTCCGAAATCGGCAAAGCATACAGCATAGCTGGATTGTACAAGCAACTAACAGAACACGCAAAGGATCTGCACATCGCGACAAACGCACACCAACTATCCAACCATCCTTCATTGCTGGAGCAAATGGTCTCAATCGAAAACGAACTCACCAATACACCGAAAGAATTATTGAACAAACGAAAGAAAAGAAAATTATAACCTTTAAAATCAATCATTATGTCAACCGGAGAAAACGAACAGGATTTGCGAAAAATACTTGACATGACCAGGTGGCTCAGCATTGCTGTATTGCTGCTGCATTTTTATTACTTCTGTTATGGTGCATTCGTGCACTGGAGACTCTATTCAGAATTTTCCGATAATCTGCTGCTTGGTGTTGCGCGGACTGGATTGTTTGCTGACCTCCAAAACGCAAAGATCATTTCACTGCTTTTACTTTTTGTTTCCTTGTTAGGTGCGCAAGGAAGAAAAGATGAAGACAGTAGTATTAAATTACTTTTTGTAATGTTAGGTTCCGGGCTCCTCCTTTATTTCATGAGCAGTTTCATTCTAAAAATGGACGCGCAAAAGACAACCATTGGTTCGGCTTATATGTTCACAGCTACGCTCGGTTATACACTTGTTCTTGCAGGTGGAACACGCGCATCGCGGCTGATTCAGCAACAGTTAAAGAAAGATGTCTTCAACGAGATGAACGAGACGTTTCCTCAGGAAGAGCGATTGCTGACCAATGAATACTCGATCAACTTTTCTGGAAGTTATCGCTTGCAACAGGCAACACGCAAAAGCTGCATCAATATCATCAATCCATTTCGTGGTTTGCTGGTCACAGGAAGCCCAGGTGCCGGTAAAAGCTGGTTCGTGATCCTGCCACTCATCAAACAACAGATCGAAAAGGGATTCGGTATGTTCATTTATGATTTCAAGTACGATGATCTTTCCAGGGCTGCATATAACTGGCTGCAATCAAATAAATCCTCTTATGCACATGCGCCAACGTTTTACGCCATCAATTTTGATAACCTGCTTTGCTCGCACCGCTGCAACCCGCTCGACCCTGAATCAATGTATGACATTACAGATGCTACTGAATCAGCACGAACCATCCTCTTAGGGTTGAACCGCGAATGGATCAAAAAGCAGGGCGATTTCTTTGTCGAATCACCAATCAATTTTGTGACTGCGGTAATCTGGTTCCTGCGCAAATTTGAAGACGGCAGGTATTGTACACTTCCTCATGTAATCGAACTCATGCAGGCGCAGTATGATGATCTTTTTCCCGTGCTGAATACCATTCCTGAAATTGAAGTTTTAGTGAACCCTTTTATAACCGCCTTCCAGAACGATGCGATGGAACAACTCGAAGGCCAGATCGCAAGCGCCAAAATTGGAATGGCGCGGCTCGCGTCACCACAGATGTATTGGGTCTTATCCGGGAATGATTTTACGCTCGACATCAATGACCCATTCAAGCCGAAAGTAATTTGTGTCGGAAACAATCCCGAAAAACAAAGTACTTACGGTGCAGTATTGTCCTTGTACATTTCGAGGCTGATTAAGATCGTGAACAAGAAAGGAAAACAGAAATGCTCGCTGGTATTTGATGAGTTCCCGACCATCTTCTTCAACAACATGGATGGACTCATTGCAACGGCGCGAAGTAACAGAGTGGCTACAACACTTGCCATGCAGGACTTCAGTCAGCTTCGCAAAGATTACGGTAAAGAGCAGGCAGACGTGATCACCAATATCTGCGGAAATATTATCAGTGGGCAGGTGACTGGTGATACAGCCAAAATGCTATCGGAACGTTTCGGAAAGATTGTGCAGCAAAAAGAAAGTATGTCGATCAATCGAACGGACACCTCGACTAGTAAATCATGGCAGTTGGAACATGCCATGCCTGCTTCAAAAATTGCTGCGCTTTCTTCCGGTGAATTTGTTGGAATGGTGGCAGACGATCCGAATGAAAAAATTAAACTGAAAATGTTTAATTCAGAATTTGTTCAGGATACCGATCAGATAAATGCAGAAATGAAGGAGTTTAAGCCCATTCCAAAAGTGTATGATTTGTCTAACCAGGATGTGCTCGATAATTATTTCCAGATCAAGCTGGACATTAAAAACCTCGTAGAGAATGAAGTGAACCGTTTAATGGCCGAAAGGGATGCACAAAGAATGATGCAATAGATCGCCGGAGGATGTATTTTTCCTTGTCAAACACCCTAGGGGTTTTTACGGGTGGTTGCCAAGGAAAAAACAAGGGGGTAGGATCGCATAAAGGGACACCGTAACTGCGGCATGTTGCTTCGGGTACTGCCTTGCAAACATGCAAGACAACCTTCCTGTTGAATCACCCGGATATTTTGTAACTTGAAATTGTGACGCAGCCTACTTACATACCACCTATTCGCAAAGCGGTTTTGATTGGCTCGCCCGGTTATGGTGATGACAGGTTGCATGGCGTAGAAAATGATCTTGATAATATATACCAGTTTCTACTGTCTCCGCGTGGTGGCGTATGGAGAGAAAATGAGATCATTGAACTGGCTGATCCGACACTTGATGAAGTGTTATCTGCGATTCATAGCAGTTACTCCGATTACCGGTTTGTGTATTATTCAGGACACGGCAACCAGGACATTTCTGGCAAAGATTTCATTTGCCTTGACGGTAATGATTTGCAGGACGATTACCTTTTCAATGCGCACGACCCACGGCAATTTCTATTACTGGATTCCTGCAGGAAGTATTATCATACGATCAGCGGCTTCCCGAAAGAAATGGAGCGTTGGGCGTATGCAGATGGTTATTCGGCAGCGCGTGAAATGTTTGACCGTTATATTTTAAATTCTCCACCCGGTAAAATGAAAATGTATGCAGCTTCTCCGGGACAAGTGGCAATGGACAACCGTGATGGTCATGGAGGTGAATTTACATTGGCCTTGTTGAAGGGGATTTACGATTGTAAGGTAAGCAGCGGTTACAAAGCCATTTTCCCAGACACCGCATTGGCAGATGCAAAAGGAATTTTACTGGAGAAAAGAGAAAAGCAAATCCCGGAACTGGTGAACGTGGAGGGAAATTTACAGGTTCCTTTGGGACTTGCCTCTCCCGAATTTATCCGCAAAGATGCAGTCGTGCAATACCGTCATCAAATGACTATAAGGCAACAGTTTGAAAGATCACGAAAGCGACGATCGAATCAAACTGCTGCAGGTTTTATCATAGCAGGACTGCTAATTTGGGGCTTGTCGAAGTAATCAGCCTTATAATAAATTGGATAACGTGTTTTGATCGGGTAAAATCCCCTTTAATTGATCTGGCATCTTCTTCGAAGTACTGAACGTTGCAGCACCCATCCCTTTTTCTACATTCCTGAAAGCATATTCAACTACAGTATTGTTTTTTTCTTTGCAAAGGATCACACCAATGCTTGGATTTTCGTGCGGTTTCTTTTCTTTTTCATCCAGTACATTCAAATAGAAATTCATCTGCCCTGCGTGCTCCGGTCTGAACCGCCCTGTCTTTAGTTCAAATACAACGAGTGCGTTTAAAACACGATTGAAAAACAACAGGTCAATAAAAAATTCTTCACCAGCCAGTTCCAGCCTGTATTGATTGCCAATAAAACAAAAACCTTTTCCCAGTGCCATGATCGTATCACGGATCTGCGAAACCAGTTTACCTTCAAATAAACGCTCTGAATCTGATTCATCCATTTGAATAAAATCAAAAAGGTAGTTGTCCTGGAAAACTTCGAGTGCATTCAATTTGTTATTGCCCTCTAAAGATTGGTTGAAATTGTTGGGTAATTGTCCTCGCTGTTGAAATAAACTGGCTGCTATATGATGTTCAAGGTTCCGTTTTGACCATCCATTAGCCGCCGCATTTTTTATATAAAACCAGCGTTCATCACTTGTTTTTGCTGCCGTAATGATAACATAGTGGTGGGTGAAACTTATAGCAAAAAACAGTTCAAAGTCTTGATTATTAATTTCTTGTAATTGGGCCGCCACTGACGGCCCAATTATGAAGTTATTGGCTCCCTTTAATTTGTTCCCCACTGGGGAGCAAATTGGCAAGTCATGGTAAATCTCATAAAACAGCCGCATTTTTCTCATACTTCCATAAGAAAAGCCTTTCAATCCTGGCAATTGTTTTTGAAGATCATCTGCAATTCTTTGTAATACGCTTTCTCCCCAGTTTTCCGACCTGACCTTTTGCGATAATGACTTGCCGGTGTTGAAATACAACAACAACTGTTCTTTGTTAACCAGTTTAGCTGCATTGTAGCGGCTTTGAATGATTTGTTGTTTGATGTCCTTTATAAAATTGATATAACTGTTTTCCATTGTTGAAGTTTTTGAAATAATGAATGAACTAAACCGCACGTAATTGTTTCGCGCGAAATTGATCGCGTTTTTGATCGAGTCTTTCTTCTAGCTTACTGAAGTCATCAATGATCTTTTCTTCGTCAACATCCGCATAGATCTGCGTAGTAGTGATTTTTGTATGTCCCATGATCTTCTGAATAGTTTCCATCGGTACGCCGTTTTTCAATGCTACTGTTTTCGCAAATGTGTGACGCGCCACATGGAAAGTCATGGGCGTGGTGATTTCGCAGGCGTTTTGAATAATATGCAGGCACCGGTTGACATATTGATTGCTGAGAAAAGGGAAGATGGTATTCCGTTCCTGGGACGTTTCCTTGTTACGGTATTTGTGCAGAATCCGGGTGGCGGTTTTCAGCATCAAAACCCTTTGTAATTCGTCTGACTTTACTCGGTATTTCAGGCACCATATTTTGCCGTCCATGGTAAATTCAAAATCTTCCTCTGTCAACGTCATTACATCGATATAAGCGAAGCTGGTATAGCAGGAGAAAATGAAAAGATCACGCACATAATTGAGGTTTTCGTCCTGGAAATGTTTGCTTTCCAGTTGCAACACTTCCTGCATGGTGAGTTTTTTGCGATGCTTTTTTTTAACAGGGCATTTATAATGATAAATTTCATTGATCTTGATCCATTTGATTTCTGCGGCCCAATTCATGATTCTTTTGAAACGCTGGATATGTTTGGCAACACCATTGCCAAGGCAGGGATCAAACTCTTTTAAAGGTTGGTTACGGATATAAAATTCAAGATCCGTTGCAAATTGCATATCAATCTGCTTTAAGTAAACAGGTTGATTATTGAATTGCTGGTTAGCAAAAGCTTTGATATATGCGACAGTAGTCTTATAGTTTTTGAACCCGCCATGTTTTAATTTGTCTTCAAAGATTTTCGAGAAGTAATCCAGGAGCTCTAACAATTGTTTGCCTTTCTGTGGAATTGCTTCACCAAGGTAATATTGCTTAACAGATTCTGCTGTGATGTCGATTTCTTCCGAACGCATCCAACGGTATTTTTGCTTGATTCCATCGCGGGTTTCTGCAATCGCGTTATTGATCGATTTTGCTCGTATAGATTTACCGGTAACGGTTTCCGTTTTGCTGTCCCATTCGGCCACAGCAATGCTTTCTTTTAATGAAATTTCCTTGGCTTCGCCATCTACTGTAATCCGGGCATAAATAAGCGCTTTTTCTTTGTCGGTTTTGTTGCGGCGGATGATAATATCAACCGCAAAAGTGTGTGTTGTTGTCATGACAGGCTTTTTTGAGTTTCGTTTTGAAATGATTTGATGCTTTCTGCACATTTTCTACGTGTCCCGCAGGTTCGAATGCAAGTCGGATTACGCCTAATCAAGTCAAATAAAATCGACTTAATTAATTGCAAACCTATCTGTTATCGAAAAATCCTTGAGTTCAAGTTGTGTGCCTGAAACGGCTCAAGGATTTGCTCAAATCAAGCCTGATATTTTTTGATATTTTCTGCTATTCTTATGCAGAAAAATCAAGTTGATATTAACATTTTGTAAGAGGAGAAAGCCAATTTGTCGCAGGTAAAAGACAAGACGAATTGGCTGAAACATACGCTGGATAAGGGTTCCAGCACATGAAAGAATCAATGACTTCATGAAATAAAAAAAGACCAATCTTTCGATTGATCTTCTCTTTAGTCGGGAAGACAGGATTCGAACCTGCGACCCCCTGGTCCCAAACCAGGTGCGCTACCGGCCTGCGCTACTTCCCGAACTTATAAAACCCGCGGTGAGGGAGGGATTCGAACCCTCGGTACAGTTTAACCCGTACGGCAGTTTAGCAAACTACTGGATTGAGCCACTCTCCCACCTCACCGTTCCTGCTCCTCTCGGAGAGGGCTGCAAAAATAGGGGCAGTTATGCTAACTGCCAAAAATGTAAGAGAAAAGTTTGGCGTTTGGCGTTTGAAGTTTGGAGTTATCTATAAAAAAAGTGCCGATTACTAGGTAACCGGCACTTTCATTTTATAAAAATATTTTCATTGTAACTCAAAACTACATCGCCGCAAGCTGTACTTTCTGTGTCAGCTCCATCACATTCTCACGGAAAATAGAGTCTGTATCCATCAGATCCTTTACGGTTTGGCAGGAATGGATAACGGTGGTATGGTCGCGGCCGCCAAAATGCTCACCAATGGTTTTTAAAGAGTTTTTAGTAAAGGCTTTTGCCAGATACATAGTGATCTGTCTTGCCTGAACAATCTCCCGTTTACGGGTTTTCTGTAATAATTTATCGTAAGACACGTCAAAGTATTCACAAACCATTTTCTGAATAGCATCGATAGTGATCTCTTTGCTGCTGGTTTTTACAAAATTGCGGAGCACTTTTTTGGCCAGTTCCACATCAATATCTTTCTTATTCAAAGAAGACTGAGCCAGTAAAGAGATCAATGCACCTTCCAGTTCACGAACATTGGTGTTGATATTATACGCCACATACTTTACCACTTCTTTCGGCATATCCAAACCATCGTTCTTCATTTTCTTCTCCAGGATCTCGATTCGTGTTTCATAATCGGGTATCTGAAGATCTGCACTCAATCCCCAACGGAAACGGCTGAGCAATCTTTCCTGCATACCATCCAGATCTTTTGGCGGTTTATCAGAAGTTAATACCAATTGTTTTCCGCTTTGGTGAAGATGGTTAAAGATGGCAAAGAATGCGTCCTGACTTTTTTCGGCTCTGCTGAAGAACTGAACATCATCAATGATCAATACATCGATCAATTGATAGAAATGAATAAAATCATTGATCGCATTATTACGGCTATGATCCTGAAACTGGTTAATAAATTTTTCACTGCTTACATATAATACCACTTTCCCGGGATGCAATCTTTTTACTTCATTTCCGATGGCCTGTGCAAGGTGTGTTTTACCCAAACCCACGCCACCATAGATTACCAGCGGATTAAAAGAATTGGCACCGGGTTTTTCTGCAACCGTTTTACCGGCGCGGCGGGCTACACGGTTACAATCTCCTTCTATAAAAGAATCAAAGATGTACATGTGGTTCAGCTGCGGATCAATCTGCATTTTTTTCAAACCGGGAATAACGAATGGATTCTTCACGGGATTATCAATCACCAGTGGAAAATTCATTTCATTATTATTATAGGTCTTCATATTGCTTGCAGGAATATCCATTGAACCATTGCGGCTGTTAGAGTTACCACTGTCTACCATAATACGGTATTCCAGTCTTGCCTCTTTTCCTAATTCACGTTTTAAAGTCTTGGCTAAAAGATTTACGTAATGCTCTTCGAGATATTCATAGAAGAATTGGCTCGGAACCTGAATCAATAAAACGTTGCCTTTTAATTCAACAGGATTGATTGGTTCGAACCAGGTTTTAAAATGTTGCCACTCCACAATGTCCTTGATAATTTTCAAACAATTGCTCCAGACTAATTCAGCGTTCTTGGCCATACGAAAAAAAAGATATTATAATGAGTTAGAATATTCGCTTAAACCTTCAAGTTATCTTATTTTCTCCATTTGTGGAAATGTTGAAAAAAAATAAATTGGGGGTGCGAATATGTAGACTTTATGTTGAAAAAAAAATTTTTTATTCCCTTGTTTTTTTCCCTATAACTACAGTATGGGCATTTGCGAGATTTTTCTTCCCGCCACCCGAAAAACTATAGTCGAGCCGCCCCAGTTGAATACCTGCCCAACCTACCTGATTTACAACGGTATCACCACCTTTCCGGTTCTTATATTTTCGCGGCTCCTCAAAGAAACGATGGGTATGTCCGCCTATGATCAGGTCTATATCATAGCTTTCCTTCGCCAATATCTCATCGCTGAGCTTATCATCATCATATTTATCTCCCAGGTGTGATAAGCAGATCACCATATCACAACCTTTTTTCCGCAAAAGATCTGCCGTTCGATTGGCTGATTCTATGGGGTTTAAGTAGATGGTTTTTCCATATAGGTTTTCAGGCACCAATCCTTTCAATTCTATCCCTACTCCCAGCACGCCAATTTTTAACCCTCCTTTCTGAAAAATAAGATAAGGTTGGAACTTCGATTCCATGGCTGTACCGGTAAAATCGTAGTTACAGATTAATATCGGGAAATTTGCGTGTTGCAACTGGGTGGCAAAATTTTCTAAGCCGCCATCAAAATCATGGTTACCCATTGTGGCAGCATCGTAGCCCATCATACTCATGGCTTTCATTTCAGGTTCTCCTTTATAAATATTAAAATAGGGTGTTCCCTGAAAAATATCTCCGGCATCCAGCAGTAGCACTTCTCCTCCTTCGCCGCGGATCTCACTGATTAATGCTGCACGGGCGGCCACCCCGCCTAATCCCTGGTTACGGCTTCCATCCATTGGAAAAGGGTCCAGGCGGCTATGTACATCGTTGGTATGCAGGATCGTGATCTTTCTCACAGCTGCTGCTTCCGCTTCTTCAGGCAATAGAGAAGCCAATGCCAGTGCCCCACCGACAAAAGCGGTTTCCTTTACAAATTTTCTACGGTTAATTGGCAACATTCACAACACGGTTTTCAATTTGATAATCCAGCGGTTTTCCCTGCTGTGTGATCATTTGTATATATTCGATCAATGCATCACGCATTAAATACCCTTTATCCTGTTTTGGAATTTTCTTCAACATTTCGCAATCACTTCCGCCATTGGCCACATAATCTGAGTTCGCAATTATATAAACGGCATCATTATCCAACGGCTTTCCATTGATCATCACCTGTACTGCTTTTTTTTCTTTGATGCCCATGGTAAGTCCTGCCGAAACCGGCCAGCCTCCATCTGCCGCTGTTTTATCCAAAAACTGCTGCAATACAGAACCTTTTACTTCCTGCAAAACAATCAGGTTATCAAATGGCATCAGTTCAAATATTTTTCCGGTAGTGATATTTCCCTTTGGGATATAAGAACGGATGCCTCCATGGTTCATAAAACCTGCATCTACTTTTTTATTAAACTTTTTTTCAGCCATCAGCTTCACCGCATCTGCCATAAAATTTCCTATACCACTTTCGGGTTGCTTCACCTGCAGATTGCTGTTGGAAAAACCGATCACTTTATTCATCGATTCGTCCAGTGTTTTGGAATAGGGTTGTAACATCTTCACCAACGAAGAATCAACAGTCTGCCTTTTTTCAATCCGGTAATCCTGATAAGAAAGAGTGGTGGTTTGCTGACTGCTGCTGCAGGATACAGTCAAAAGAATCACTAAAGAAAAGAAAGGAAAACGCCTGCGCATAGTTAGTTTCGTTGTAAATGGTAAGATACAATTTAAATCAGGCTGTAAAAGCATTTTTTTGATTCCCTACTGAATTTTAATGCTACTTTTGAACACTTAAAAAAAATAAGATATGTCTTACGAAATTGTTGGTAAACTGGTAGCTGTATTTGATATCGTTCAGCGAACAGAGACTTTTAAAACAAGGGAATTTGTGATTGAAAAATCAGAAGATATTGGTGGCAGAGTCATTACCAATTATGTAAAGTTTCAATGTGTACAGGATAAAACAGCAATGCCCGATCGTTTTGCCATGGGTGATGAAGTAAAAGTGCAGTTTAACATCAAAGGAACCAAGTGGGTGAAAGATGGCAGAGAGAATTATATTACCAATCTGGATGCCTGGAGAATGGAAACAGTGAAAATGGGACAAACCGGAAATGGCGATACAACCAATTATAGCGATATGCCGCCAGCAGCTGATGTGGTGGATGATTTACCGTTTTAGTAGGGAGTTAGAAGTTAGAAGTCTGGAGTTAACATTACTTCTAACTTCGAACTCCAGACTCCTCACTGCTTTTTAGGATAAATCCCTAACAGTATGCAAAAAGATATTTCTCTTAAACTCACACCCGGTGAGGCTGCTGACGATGCAGCCATCAAACAATATATTGCCCGGTCTCTTGGCAAAAAAGAAACTGAGATTAACGGTTTCTATAGACAAAAACAATCCATTGATGCACGCGGCAGACAGGTATGGATTAATCTGGCTGTTAAAGCATTTGTTGATGAACCTTTTCATCAAAGAGATATTTCCCCTATACAATTTAAAGATGTAAGCAAAGCGAATACCCGTGTGATCATTATTGGCGCGGGGCCTGCGGGTTTGTTTGCTGCATTAAAATTAATTGAGGCGGGTATACAGCCCATTGTATTAGAAAGGGGTAAAGATGTAAAATCGCGCAGGCGTGATCTTGCGCAACTTAACCGTGAAGGCATTGTAAATCCAGAAAGTAATTATTGTTTTGGCGAAGGCGGTGCCGGAACATATAGTGATGGCAAATTATACACCAGAAGCAGTAAAAGAGGGGATATTAACCGCATACTGAATTTGTTTTTTCAATTTGGTGCAGATGAAAGGGTTTTGTACGAAGCACATCCGCATATTGGCACAAATAAATTACCACAAATCATTACAGCAATCCGCCAACAGATTTTAGATAGTGGCGGGATCTTTGTTTTTGAGAAAAAAGTTACCGATTTTATTATAGAGGGCGATGTGCTAAAAGCTGTAAAAACCGCTGATGGTGATACGATAAAAGCAGACGCAGCCATTCTCGCCACCGGACATTCTGCCCGCGATATTTTTGAGCTTTTGAATGAAAAAAAAATATTGATAGAAGCCAAGCCTTTCGCATTGGGCGTTCGCATAGAACATCCACAAAGTTTGATAGATTCGATACAATATCATTCTGACATAAGAGATACAAATCTGCCGCCGGCTTCTTACGGACTTGTTGAGCAGGTAGATGAGAAAGGTGTATTCAGTTTCTGTATGTGCCCCGGCGGTATTATTGCGCCTGCGGCAACTGATAGGGAGGAGTTGGTAGTAAACGGCTGGAGCCCAAGCAAACGAAACAACCCATACGCAAACAGCGGCATGGTAGTTCAGGTAGAAATAGCAGATGCGATCAACTATTTCCAAAAAGAAAATTCCAAAATTGCTTCCTCGCCACTTCTTCTCATGCATTTTCAGCAGGCAATAGAAAAAAAGGCTTTTAGGGCAGGGGGAGGAAATTTAGTAGCACCCGCACAAAGGATGGTGGATTTTTGTAGTAATAAGATTTCAACAGATCTGCCTGATTGCAGCTATTTACCCGGCGTAAATGCAGTAGACACAAGAGAAGTGCTACCGGATTTTATTTACAAAAGTCTGCAAAAGGGTTTTATGGCTTTTGGGAAAAAGATGCGTGGTTATTATACAAATGAAGCGATGATTGTGGCAACAGAAAGCAGAACCTCATCCCCGGTTCGGATACCGAGAGATTACGATACGCTTGCCCATCCCCAAATCATGAATCTTTACCCCTGTGGAGAAGGTGCCGGTTATGCCGGTGGAATTGTAAGTGCTGCCATGGATGGTGAACGGGTGGCAGATATGATCATAAAAAAGGAGAGGTAAGAAACCCCTCCTCCCCCAAAAAACAATTTATCAGTTACTTGCTAAACTGAGAAATCGCAAACTATAACATGAGAATTAAGAGATGTAAAAGAGGCAGAAATAGCGGATCTGATATCCCCCCGGTATCTGACCGCTACTTCTGCAAAACCGGGGGGCGTTTAACGGCCTGCCGGCATCATTCTCTTTAACAGGTTAAAATTAGGGAGGTTGAAAATGGTGGCATACGGGAAAAACCCCGTTTTTTTGAAAAAGTACAAAAAACGGTTATACCTCCACTAATCCGTTTTTAATCGCATATAAAGCAATTCCCAAACGGGTGTTCACATTGAGCTTTTTAAAGAGAGAATCTCTATAACCATCAACGGTTCTGGGGCTGATGTGCATTTCTTCTGCAATTTGCTTATGATTTTTTTCGGTACAGGCCAGGTTCATAAAATTAAGTTCCTGTTCACTGAACATGATTCGTGGATCATCGGGCTCTTCATCTTTAGGTTTCATTTTCGGAATAATCAATTCATTATAATAGAAACCTTTTTCATAAATCTGGTGGAGAGCAGCCTTTAGTTCACCGGGTTCACAGTCTTTCAAAATATAGCCTTTGGCTCCGTTTCTAAGCATTCGTACGATAACAAAATCATTTTTGATCATGCTCAGAGCCAGTATTTTTACTTTGGGATAATTTTGTTTCAGCCATCTGGCCGTTTCAACCCCATTCATAACCGGCATATTGATATCAAGTAAAACAATATCCGGAACCTGTTTTATCTTAAGTGCATCAATCAACTCCTGTCCATTATTTGCTTCAAGTACGATTTCAAAATCTTCTAATAATTCAATCAATACTGTCAGACTCCTGCGCAATATCACATGATCATCCACCAAAGCAATTCGGATCTTAGTCATGGGGTTTGAATGCAAGTTTAACAATTGTGCCGGAACCGAGTTTACTAAGAATTTCTACATTGGCACCGATCATAGATGCCCTTTGCCGGATACTGCTAAGACCGATACCTGCCTTAAAACCTTCGCTTTGGGTATCAAATCCTTTTCCATTATCGGCAACGCTTACATGAATTTCTCCATTTTCATTTGAGAGACGGGCTTCCACATGATCGCCACCGGAATGTTTTACAACATTGTGTAATATTTCCTGTACCATTCTGTGAAGGAAGATGACTTTACTTTTATCGATCGACAAAGATTCTAATTCTGTGTGAAATGAGGTTGTAAACAAGCCTGTTTTGGAAAGCTGGCCTAATTGGTGTTGAATAGCTACCAGAAATCCCTCTTCCACCAAACGGTCTGCGTAATACCCTGCACTAAGATCCCGCAGTTCTTTAATGGCATCTGTGAGCATTGATTTTACATCTTCCAGTTTTTGGTTGCCTGCATTTTCATAGGTAAGGATATTCAGGTTAACCTTCATAATGCTGAGTATTTGGCCAACATTATCATGAATTTCCTGGCTTATGGTTTTAAGGGTGTGTTCCTGCATTTCCAATTGCGCCTGCAATACTTCCTGCTGGAACTGAGCTTCTCGTTCATTTTTCTCGGCAATGATTTTTCGCTTCTTACGCAGGAAATTCAATATCACCATAAAGCTGATAATACCAAAAAGCATGATAAAAAAGCTTCCTGTCAGGATTGCGATAATGAAGTCTTCTTTTGGTGTTTGCATAATATGATGGCGATTGATATGCTCAAGTACAAAATAACACTAAGTATTCGTGGGATTATATTCAAAATACTTTCTCCAAACAAGGAGATATTATTGCTTCTTATCACATTGTGTAATGAAAAAGAGATGCTAATGCCAGAATAAAATAAGGAGACGCCTAATGCTATCCAAAAACCAGGGCTTGCTATTAATATGGTCTCCTCGTCATTTTTAAATTGTAAGTATAAATAAAATAAAGCCAACATCGCAATGAAAAATCCTGAAATAATTATATTGAAAAAAATATATTCGATTGGATTATCACACAAAAAATATGTTATAATATAAGCTGATACACTAATAGGGATAAATAAAAGGGATATTTTGCTAAAAAAAGTTTCTCGATTTAATTTATAAAATATATAGCCATAAAAAATTGATTCAACAATAGCTATAATGTAATTCATTCTTACTGCATGTTCTTTAAGAACATTTGTTTGATAATTCGTACAAAGCTCAGAAGTAAAAATAAAAAACATAAAGGGCAAAAACCATTTCATATATGAATTTTTCAAGTACGAAAAATTCGTAATAGCAACTATCAAAGTGATTAACTCACAGAAAGTATTTAATTGAAATTGCATTTAATCAAGAATGAATTAGGTTTTAGAATTAAAACAAGGAGATTTAGAATATTAATAATAGTTTGCCATTCCGAAAATAAAAAACGGCTGCCTTCTGGCAACCGTTAAAACACCCAATTTTGGGAAAATGTAAAATTTCTTTATTCTTCCTTTGCTGCATCCTTTTTAGATAGTAACAGCTTGTTTTCCAGCAGTTTATTCTCTTTAAAGATGTTCAGTTCGTTGGTTAACCGTATTTGATCAGCATTTGACCAGTTAGGGGTTAGCCCTTTTAGAGAGGGTTTTCCGGCATCTACCCAGCTGGTGTACCAGAAATCGGCGATCAGGTTTGCGGAGTTCAGCAACTGGTCATTGATACTTGTTTTTAAAGCACCGGCATATGCTTTAGCAAATTCAGTTGTATAACTTTTTGATTCTCTTCCTCGGCGGATCTGTACACGGAATTTTTGTGCATCGGTAAAATTCCTGCTCACCGCTTTTTCTGTTTCTAACATAATGGGAACCAAACCAGCTGCTCTTCTTACCGCAGACCAGATAGCTGCCTGCGGATTTTTAAGATAGGTGGCTTTGTGTGCCGAATACAGTGTGTAATTAGCAATCTCAATTTCAGGAATGGTTGATTCCCATAAACTATGTAAACCTTTTTGATCGGTTAACTGTCCATCGTAATTTACGGTGGTGTGTAACGGCACATTGGCATCGCCGATATAATGGCCCAGATCTGCAGCATAAAAAAGAATACTGTCTTTATTACCGGTTTTAAAAGCCTCGGTAAGTTTTCCTTTAATATATACCACATGGTATGGCACATAACCATATTTCAATAAACTGTCTTTCGAATATTTTTTTACGGCTGATGCCCAGTCTTCAGGCATTTTGGTAACCGCATCCTTTCCATACATTTCAAGGTCTATAAAGTGTTTGGTGGCTTCTGTACTGTCTGTGTTCCGGCGCATATCGGGTCTTGGGGCATTGGTTACCAGGTTTTCCATATTCTGGTAAAAGAAGGGAGTCATTTCTTCCGGTAATTCATATACAGCCAATTGATGTACTGTTTTATGAACCAAAAACCCCCAGCTTGCCGTAACCATTAAAACAATTACTAATACTACTGAAAATCGAAAACGAATCATCATATCTGTTATTTTTTTAGAATAGTGACAAATGTATCATTTTCGGGGTAGCATACTGTAATAATTAGGTGAATCCGCCTACTAATCTGCTGACGAATGCACGTTGAAAACAAAAATGAAATAAAACCTAACCAAAACTTACATTTGATAACAACCTAACACTTATGAGTAATATTCTCGAACTCCACAACCTGAAGAAATATTATGCTACCCAGAAAGCGGTAGATGATATCAGTTTCTCCATTAACAAAGGCAGCATTTTTGGTTTATTGGGACCTAACGGTGCCGGTAAAACCACACTGCTCCGGATGATCACCGGGATTTTTTACCCCGACAGCGGAAATATACAATTTGACGGAAAAACTTTTGATCCGTTAAACGATATTATCAAGATCGGATATATGCCTGAAGAAAGGGGTTTATATAAAAAGATGAAGATCGGCGATCAGGCTTTATACCTTGCCCAGTTGAAAGGGCTTAGTAAATCCGAGGCCATGGAAAAGATTAAATTCTGGTTTAAGCGCTTGGAAATGGAAAGCTGGTGGAATAAAAAAGTAGAGGATTTGAGTAAGGGTATGAGTCAGAAACTGCAATTTGTAATTACGGTTTTACACGAGCCCAAGCTGATCATCCTTGATGAACCTTTCAGCGGATTAGACCCTTTAAATGCAAGTTTGATCAAAGATGAGATTTATGGATTGGCACAAAGAGGCAGCACTGTTATTTTCAGTACGCACAGAATGGAGCAGGTTGAAGAAATCTGTGATCATATTGTTTTGGTAAACCTTGGGCAGAAAGTTTTGGACGGAACAGTTTCTGATATCAAACAACAATTCAAAGAAAATAAATTCAGTATTAAACTGGGTGAACTTCCTGCAAATATCAACAGTCATGCTTTTGAGGTAGCGAATCAAAAAGCCAATGAATTAACGGTTAAGATCAAAGAAGGATTCAGGAGCAATGATGTATTGCAGTATTTTTTACAGCAGAATCTTACCATCGAATCATTTAATGAGATATTACCATCACTAAATGAGATCTTTATTAATCTGGTGGAAGGCACAAAAGCCACTACCAGAGCATTTCAGCCCGTTAATGATTAATTACCACAAACCAACTTCAAACTGATTTTATGAATAAGACCTTTCTTATAATACAAAGAGAATATTTAACAAGAGTAAAAAACAGACGGTTTCTGTTAACTACTTTTTTAATGCCGCTACTGATTGTTGTTCTGATCGCCGGCACAACCTATTTTTCCATTAAAGGAAAAGAAAATCACAATATAGCTGTTGTGGATAATAATGGATTCTTTAAAAACAATATCAAGAATACTAAAGAGATCTTCTATTCTTTTCCGGAAGGCGTAGACACTACAAATTATATAACCAAAGGATTTACAGATATTCTTTTAATTCCGAAATTCGAGAACACTAATAAAGCGAATTATATTATTCGTTCACAGAAAAGAATCAGTATTACAACACAGGAATCCATTGAAAAAAGTATTAATGCCGCTATTGAAGATAATATGTTACAATCTGCAGGTATTAATAAACTGCAATTGGATTCGATTCATAAACAATCACAATTCGCAGAATTAAAAGCAGTAGAAGAAGATAAAAGTGGTAATGTAAAAGAAAGTAATGCAGGCTTATCTTATGCCATTGGTTTTGGCAGTGGTATGCTCATCTATATCACCATGTTCATTTATGGCGCTATGGTAATGAGAGGGGTTATGGAAGAAAAAACAAATCGGATTGCCGAAGTAATGGTAAGCAGTGTAAAACCATTTCAGTTGATGGCAGGAAAAATTATTGGTATTGGTGCGGTAGGCTTAACACAGTTTTTATTATGGATAATATTGATAATAGGACTATCCACTGCTGCCCAGGCATTTATTTCACATGACACAATGGAACAGGTAAGATTAATGCAACAAAATGGCGGAATGATGCCCGGAGGAAATCTTGCCAAAGCAAACGAAGGCGCTCAAAGAATATATGAGATGCAACACACTTTCAGCACTGCCAACTGGCCGGTGATCATTGGTTGTTTTATCTTTTATTTCCTTGGCGGATATTTATTTTATGCAGCTTTGTTTGCAGCTGTGGGTAGCGTAGTTAATGAAGATCCACAAGATGCGCAGAGTCTGATGTTACCGATTACGATGCCGATCATTTTTTCTTTTATCATTATGAGCAATGCAGTTCAGGATCCAAGCACCCCGATTGCTGTTTGGGCAAGTATTATTCCTTTCAGCTCGCCAATGGTAATGATGGCAAGGGTTGCCTATGGTATTCCGGGAACGGTTCCTTACTGGCAATTAGCGGCAAGTATGCTTTCACTGATCGGTGGATTTTTATTCACTACCTGGTTAAGTGGTAAAATTTACAGGACCGGTATTTTGATGTATGGTAAGAAAGCTACCTGGAAAACGATGTTTAAGTGGGCGTTTAGGAAGAGTTGATTTTATTCTTTTAATAGAATTATTTAATGAAGAAGCCCTTCTCTTTTGTGAGGAGGGCTTCTTCATTTTATTGTGAGCAATAATATTATTTTCTGCTCTCGTCATGAACCCCTCCGTCCTGCGGACACCTCCCCTGGGAGGGGAGGGAATTTGGTTGTGGGTTATTGTGCTAATGAGATTCTGATATTTATACCTGCTCTTGTATTAGTAATCGGTGCGGAAGTTGATATATACGGTATCGACTTTCGTTGATCAAAGAAGAACTTGATATTGATCCGTTTATTGATCACATAATCAATTGAAGGTTGGATGGAGATATCTTTTGCCCCACCGGTTCCATAAGCATTGGTTTGATCAAGTCGGCTGTTACTATTGGATACATCTCTAACCGTTACGTCTAATTTCATCGTAAGATCATTTTCCAGTTTCTTGCCTTTCCCTCCGGGCAATGTGAATGGAAGTTTTACACCTTTCTTCTTAAATCCTATACCAAATACCCAGTCTGTGCTATTGCTTTCACTCAATTGATAGTCGATCAAACTTAAACTTAGCAATCTGCTTTTTCGATATTCAAATTTAAGATTCAGTTGATCAACTGTGGTTACATCTATTCCTATCAAAGGTTCAAATCCTTCTTTAATCGTGATATTCGGTACAAGGAAATAAGGAATATAGTTTCCGCTTACCGTATCAATGAAGCCGGGTGCACTAAACCTGAACGGATCCTGGTACAATAATGCACTGTTGAAACTGTTCATACTTAATGTTCCGTTATAGCCATGTGTGATGATGATATTACTGAACACTTTTGCCAATGCCGGATATTTACTCAATCCCGTATACGTAAGTTTCCAGTTGGGTTTGGGAAGAATACCTGAGAATGGATTTGAATTGATTTTGGTATTTGATTGTTTGATCAATGGAACCGTATTCGCATCTTTTCCTGTGTACGCTGCCAAAAATGCCGGCACCAATACATCCTGCGCATAACGGCCGTAACCACGGGCAAATCCATCCGCAGTAAATTTCTGTCCGGCACCAAGCCCCTGCCAATAAGGGTTTTGCTCTGCCACACGTTTGGAAACGATCAGTCGGTTATTTTCAAATGTTTGGAAAGTTGCTGAGATCTCGTTAGGATTATGTGCTCCAAACAAAGTATTGAATGCAATATATGAAACGCTGAAACCTCCACTTGCCAAAGGATTCAAATGACTCAATCCTGAATGCCCCGTGGTATCTTTAAACAACTCAGTATATTCTTTTGAGAATGTTTTATCCAGATTCAGGTCAATCCTGAATTCCTGTATAGGTTCCAATTGCGCAGTAATGCTAAACCGTTGCTGATAGGTTTGTCTGTACAGGAAGTTGAAAGTACTGTCGCGCGTGATCAATCCCTTTGCACCATTTTTGTCTAACCAGTTTGCATCGGGTTGTTTTCCAAATACATAGTCCAGTCCGGGAGCCATTGAGTTCCAATCCTGACCGAGGTAACGCGTACTATCCATATAACCAGGTACACGACTGCTGTAGGTTTCTGAATATTGAACACCCACATTTCTAACCATAGTAAGAACTTTACCAATGGCTTTGGTAAATCCGCCCAGTTCAACCGGTTGATTGGATTGTTGCAAACGCTGTGCATTTCGGGCATCACGTTTTAGCTGCCGCCACTTTTTGAGGGCCTCTCTTTTTTTCTTTCCTTTCAAACCTTTTACTACTTCTTCTTTGGTTGGAATAGGTGCTCCTAATGCATTTCTGTTTGCATCTCTTACATCAGGTGGCCTTACCGGATTATTATTTTTAGGTTTGGGTTGCGGCACATTATCCAAAGCCCTTAAGAATTTGGATTTGTTATACAGGCTCGCAAAATTGAATTGAGCATTCAGGTTGTTTTCCTGTGAATTTTCAATGGTGTTACCCAAACTGATGGCGAGGCGGCTGGCACCGATCCAGTTATAAGAAGCACCGTAGCTATATCTTGCATTGATCCAATCCGTTAACGGGAATTTATTAAACGGCAATGAGTAATTGAGTGTTGCTTTCTGTTGGTACAAAGTATTTCGACCGCCTTTGAAAAAATTATTCCTTACTGTGTCTCTTTTTTCTTTTGTATCCAGTTTTCCATAAGGCTCATCTATTCTTGCATTATTGTTTGCATTAAAATCGAGATTGAGTGAGCGGGCCAGATCCCAGCGCATACCATATAACCTGTCGAAAGTGAAATATTTATCGTAAGTCGTATCTACCCTTTCTACTTTACTGTCGGCCGTATTCACAATCCTTGGGATGAATTCACCAAACTGGCGGTTAATATCCGCCCTGAACATAAGGTAGCTGGGTTTCAGGTTAAAATTAAAATCTCTGATCAACGCAAGCCATGGTGTTCTTGTTTTTATAAAACTCTTAAACGGTTCAATGTATTTGGTTTGACCAACAAACGTATAACCAAAACCTCCGCGCTGTTTGGTTACTTTATTTTCGAGCACCAGCGGACTGGTTTGTGAAGTTTGTGAATAGGAATAATTAAAATCAAAATTGCTCAGGCGGAAAAGATTGGGTTTACCTCTGCCCGGTGAAAAACGCACATTCGTAAAATTGAGTGTCTTGATCGTTGTCTGATCCAATGCAGCATTCTTAATCGAATCTCTTGCAAATTTGGAAGCAGCATTACCCAGTTTTTCTTTATATAAAATATCGAGATCGTAAGGATCATATTGTGGGGTAAGAATAGTGCGGTTGATACTTGCATATACAGGTAATGAAAGTCTTGCTCCTTTTGGCACAAGCTTACCGGCATCAATAGACGCTGCTGCATCAAACTGCATCAGGTTGTCTTTATAACGTTCATTTACCCGTTGCTCAATGGTTCCAAAGCCTTGTGTATGGGTATTGGCTGATACGGAAATTTTTCCGAGGTCCGCAAGATTCAAATCTACTCTTCCTAATGCCGCCCATCCACCATGTTCATCCAGTTCTGATAAACGTAACTCGTTCACCCACACTTCTGTATTTACAATTGATCCGTCAGCTTTTAACGGATTTTCTATCGCCACCATAATACCCCGTACTTCTCCCAAATTCGGATTACCCATTATGGAGACCGTTTTATTATCCAGTTTGGTACGGAAGATCTGTGTATTGGAGGCACCGGAATTATTACGTAATAATTTAAGATCGATAAGCGAACGTAAACTGATATCTAAATTATTAGCAGTTGGCCATACTTTATCTTCCTGCCCTACTACATAAGAACCCGCGGGTGTGATCTTAAGCGGAATTTTGATCTCGTAATAATTGTTCAGGAAATCCTGTCCGATTCTTACGATCGCATTCATCTCGTTATCTTTTAACGGACGTTGACCAGGCATAGATTCTGCATGGAGATACATGGATAGTTTTCCATATTGTCTCATATCCAGATTCAATGTTTTGAAAACACCACGAGCATCGCCACTGATCAGGTTATTGATCTTTAAACTCATGGCCTGCTCATTCTGTTGCAGGTTAACACCATTGTTACTTAACAGCTGAACACGTGCAACACCCGGAGGCATAATATAATTAACCGGTTGTCTGCTGCTGTTTTCTTCAAGACTTACCGCCAATGTATTCAACACCGTTCCGAAAGTATTATTTACCGGAGTGTAAGAGCCGGTTGTATCAATATTGTAGGTAAACTGTCTCCACACATTTCTAACAAGATCATATCTCGCCAAACGCAAAACAACCGAATCTTCAAAATCGGTTAAATATACCCTTGCAAAACGAATGGATTTAAAACCCTGAATGCCACCCACTGTTCTTGCATAACCTTTAATGGGTATTCTGAAGAGGAACCAGTTTTCTGTTCTTCTTACACCATCTGCAGAATTCACATTGATCACTCTTTTGTCTGTGATATAGGGTGTGATACCTACATCCATTCCCGGTTGCAGATTGATCTCATATTCATAATAAGACTCTGTTTCATTCAGTGTATTATCTCTGTTTAGATCTTCATTATCCGGATATAAAGTAGCCGCAGAAGTAAACTGACTGTTGGTGGTAGCCAAAGGAGAGTTGCCCTGCGGATTATTAAAGTTCTTGTAACGTCCAAGAATACCTGTACCGGTTGCATCAAAACTTGGATCGCGATACCATTTATAGTTATCGTTGGAAGGATCTATCAATGTTTTTTGATACAGCGAGGAGCCCGTTCCGAAATTATTGGCAATCCTGTCTAGCACGTATCCTTTTTTTCTTCTTTCGGCAGCATCGTCCAACCCATCAAAACCCACATCCTGATAAGGCCTGTCATCAGGGTTGTTACTGAAAGCCTGTGTGATCTGAACAGGATTCACCGGTGTTTTACCCCATGTATTGGAACTATCCACCGATGTGGGGATGGTAGGGGTATTCATTCCATTTTCATAAAAACGTTTACCGTCTTTTAAGATATCCTCACTTACATTACCCAGGTTGATCATCAATTTACCACCCTTACTGTTCGGGTTTTTGATAAAAGGATCCTGTATCCATATTTCCTGATATTCTACGTTAGCTGTTTCCAGATCTGTCTGATCAATGGCACGCATCAAACCACCCCAACGTGCAGCCGGTCTTGTGAGTTTTCCATTCGCATCAATTTCTGTTTTGCGTGTTTCGAAATTGTACGGGCCTTTTTCTGTTGGATAATAAGCGATGTCGAATGTAGCTGTTTGTACATCTGTGATATTCGTTGTTCTTTGTGGGAACAATTCATTTGTATAAACTTGTCTAACACGCGGATCACTCAATTCATTCAGATCTCTCCGTAAAGGATTGTTCACACTGTTCTTATCCTGCAGATTGGGTTCAATATTATACCAGGCAAGTTTAGCGCGATTGAAATTGTAATCAATGGAATCCGTTAACACCGCTTCAGGAAATTTAGGATTGCCTTGTGGTGTGGATGCCAATGCCCATGCTACCAGCGGAAAACGCAGATCAATACTGGATCGGGTACCTTCAAAATCATCAATAAAGATCAGTCCCTGATCGCCACTACCAATTTGCGATGGGTGGCCGGGTTTTAATACAGCCGCTTCTCCATATGCTGTGATGGAAGATTTAGCTTTTGTTGAATAGAAAGGTAATTTATCAAGGAACCTTGTTAAGCCCGGCAGTTCTGAGCGATAACTAAAATCCAATCCATACATTTTGTTGGCAATCGGATCTTCGCCATAACCCATCTTGGTAAAGAAAGGCCGCTCCGATAAACTCATATACGTTGCGCCTAACGTTAGTTTTTTATTGGCGAGATAATCTACCCGTAACCCCGTAAAATTCCTTTGCTGTATGCCAAACCCTGCATTGTTCTCAAAAGAAACTTTTACCGGAATATTGGAACTGAGAATGCCTGCATTCAGAATCTTAACGGTTCCGAGATTATAATCAATCGAATAATCAACACCTTCTTTTAAAATCTGGCCACCGGCAGTTACCGTTACCGAACCCGGTGGAATATTATACGCATTCAGATTAATTTCCGAACCTCCGGCACTTCCTTTTACCTGCCCCTGCATTACAAAACGATTCAGGTTGGCATAGGTTTGCGCAATAGCTTTTATCGAATCGTACAATGCATAGTACACATATTTTTTCTTCATGGCCGCAGGCATACCTGCAAAGGCCAATGTATCCAGATCTTTACCAAACGGTTCCAATACCGGAAATACTACACGGCCCATCTGCGGCAATATGGTAAAGCCATCTACATAATCGAATATACCATCGGGTTGCGGATCATTGCGGTTATTGAGTCGGTCAAGATTTAAAATACGAAGTAAAGATTTTCCATCTACTGCGGGTGAGCTTTCCGGCAAATATCTTTTCAAACCACCGCTGGGTTGTTCATACATAACATTCAACTGAAAACCATCTCGCTGAATACCACCAAATACATCAAGCGAATACACGTTCTTCATCATCCAACCCCAGATAGGCAAGTCAATTCTTTGTGAAGTGGCTTTCAATAATTTCAGGAACAATACTTTTTGAACGCCTTTGGTAGAATCCAATGCCACATCCTGCGAAAAATCTCCTACCTGATACACTCTTCCGTTATAGGTGTATTGATAAGCAACGGCCAAAACCTCATCGGATTGCAACTGAATATTCAACGATACAAAACCTACCTGCGGATTAAAATAATATTCCGAAGGACTCAGTTTACGGGCAAAAGTTTTTTCAAAATCTTCTACCGGCCGTAATCCTTTTGATAATAAAAAGGAGTTGATCACTGAAGGGTTACGTGCTGTTGCATTTCCGTTCAATGAATTAAACAGATCGTTGGCGCCGTTGGCAGGAAGCGGATTGGTAGTAAGTGAACGCACAGAAGGGTTATGCGGTTTGGGTTCTCCCAAATCCATTAAACCCACAATATCCCTTGCATCTATAGTGGTACCGGTACGGTTGGTAACCCATACTTCCATTTTCGCAATCTGAACCTGCGAGTTTACAACCGGCAGGTTAGACATTGTTTTATTATAATTATCATGGAAATATTGCGCCAGTAAAAAGTGCCTGTTCTCTTCGTAATCGTCTAATGTTTTTTTGAAATTGGTAGTGGCCGTTCCTCCCTGTAAACCAACGGACTGACGGGTAGAACGCTGATTGGCAAGTGCGGCTGTAACAAACACTTTACCAAATTGTAATTGCGATTTTATACCAAACAGGTTTTGTGCACTGGGCATTAAGGTACTTCTCGACTGAAAAGAAATATTACCTGCTTCAAGGCTTTTGATGATCTCATCATCCATTCCTTTATAATCCAGTTTTAGTTGATTATCAAAACCGAGATTGGAAAGTGTATTATAGTTGATAGGAAACTTAAGCTTATCGCCGATATTAGCGTTTACATTCAGCTTGGCATCCATATTAAAATCAAAGCCGCCATTCTTTCTGGCTCTTTCAGGTAAAGTAGGATTCTCAATATTCTGGCCCTGATATCCTGCCATAATATTTACTTCGCCGGTTGGTCTGATATCTACTTTTAATCCATTAGCAGTGGTACCAAAAATGCGATCAAAGAGTTTATCATATACACGCATTTTAGGGCGCGGCGTTTTTAAGTTTAGCGCGGTTAATGCATCAGCTCTTCTTTTAAAATAATCTGCTTCTGCTTTTTTGGATTCCAGTTTCCAGAATTCATCATAGGTAAGCATGGTAGGCACACGATAATTCTTGCCACCGATTTTTTCAATGATATAATACTGTCTGGTTTTGGGATCGTATTCAATATCTCTCTTAATGAGTGATGTATCGCGATAATCAAATGGATTCTTGCTTTGTGTCGACAAAGGATCTCCTCTCCTGTCGCTGATAGGATAGCGAAGGCTGGAATCTTTCTGCTGGGCAGATGCCTGCAGAGCAGACAACAGCAAAAGACTGATACTGATAAATAAACGAATTGGCTTCAAACAGTTACGCTTGGTTAAGTAGACGTAGATACGATAATAACAACAACTTGGTTACGTAGAAATAGAAGCGATAGGTTATAAATTTTTAAGTGCCTGTTTAATGATATCTTCCAAACTTGCTTCGCCCGTTACAGCTGCCATGGTTTTCTTTACTGCCTGCTCTGCCATCGGCCTTGAAATACCCAAAGCGATCAAAGCATTTACCGCATCAGCATCCACTGTTTGAACACCGGCTACTGCAAAAGAACTCTCGATTGTTTGCTTACCCAGTTTATCCCTCAACTCCACGATCAATCTCTCTGCCGATTTCTTGCCAATTCCTTTGATACTTTCCAACTGACGTGTGTTGCCCTGAACAATGGCCCGGGCAATTTCATCCGGACGCATACCTGACAACATCATCCTTGCTGTTGATGCACCAACTCCCGAAACACTGATCAATTGAAGAAAAATCTCCTTCTCTGCCAGTTCTGCAAAACCAAAAAGGGTTTGCGCATTTTCAGTGATATGCAGATAAGTAAAGAGCTGCCCGCTATCTTTATTGCTGATGGCCGAATAGGTATTCAGGCTGATCTGAAGGTCATATCCCACCCCATTCACATCTACCACAACCCGTCCCGGCGTTTTTACAGCAAAATGTCCTCTAACAAAAGCGATCATAGCGTTTTCAAAAATATGTTAAAAAAGGTTGAAGTAGGGCAACTTTATTGACGGGTAGTTAAATAAAACCAACCAATACCTAACAGACTGTGGAAAAATAGAAAATTAGTTCGTTTTTTGTCCCCTTAACTCCATATTACCCATTGATAATCAATGTAATTGATCAACAAAAGCCTAATTGCCCACAACCTTATAAGTTCATTAAAAAAATCTTATTGATATTTGCGGCAATCATAGTAAAAACGATATGACAAAAATCAGCGCAGCGATTACCGGTGTGGGAGGATATGTACCCGAAACCAAACTCACCAATTTTGACCTGGAAAAGATGGTGGATACCAATGATGAATGGATCCGCACAAGAACCGGCATTTCAGAAAGAAGAATTTTAAAGGAGCCCGGCAAAGGCAGCAGTGATATGGCAGCACCGGCCGTTCTGGAGCTGCTTCGTAAAAAAAATATGGACCCTAAAGAGATCGATTGTTTGATCTGTGCTACGGTAACCCCCGATATGGTCTTCCCCGCAACCGCCAATATTATTTGCGATAAAATTGGCGCCACCAATGCCTGGGGTTTTGATATGAGTGCAGCTTGCAGTGGTTTTCTTTTTGCCTTATCTACAGGAGCCATGTACATTGAGAGTGGCCGATATAAAAAAGTAGTGGTTGTTGGCGTTGATAAAATGAGCGCCATTGTTGACTATACCGACCGTGCCACCTGTATTATTTTTGGGGATGGTGCCGGTGCTGTTTTACTGGAACCTTCAACAGATGATACAGGTATCAAAGACAGCATTTTACGATCTGATGGAAGCGGACGTCAATATTTACACATGAAAGCGGGTGGATCTGTAAAACCGGCTTCAGTAGAAACCGTTC
Organism: Sediminibacterium sp.; assembly: GCA_965206685.1. Lineage (GTDB taxonomy): Bacteria > Bacteroidota > Bacteroidia > Chitinophagales > Chitinophagaceae > Sediminibacterium. The sequence goes on along the minus strand of OZ242223.1, from coordinate 5,101,779 downwards.
TTGCCAAAGAGCATTTTGCTTACCAGGAAGGACAACCCGTTTTCAAATTTGCGGTGAAAGGCATGGCAGATGTTAGTGCAGAATTATTAGAACGCAATCAATTAACGGGTGATGATATTTCATGGCTGGTACCACACCAGGCCAATCTGCGTATTATTGATGCCACGGCTAACCGTATGGGTTTATCAACCGATAAGGTAATGATCAATATTCAGAAATACGGAAACACAACAGCAGCAACCATTCCGCTTTGTTTATGGGAATGGGAAAGCCAGTTGAAGAAAGGTGATAATATTGTATTGGCTGCATTTGGTGGTGGGTTTACCTGGGGGGCTACATGGGTTAAATGGTCCTACACCTCCCCCGAATAAAATCAAACTGCGTTTTGATTTTATTCGTCCCCTCCTGGGAGGAGGGGATGGTTTATTGCTGAACATTTTAATAAAACAAATACTCTCCCCTCCTCACAGGAGGGGATTTTTTATGCATCCACGAAGTGATGCATAAAAACGGGGAGGTAAAAGGGAGGTTATATTCTTGAGTAAAGTATATAATCCGTCTGCGGAATCTTCTCCACCCCCACTTGTCTTAACATAGTAACCAATTGCCCCCGATGATACGTTCCATGATTGGTAAGATGCAATAGTATCTCTCTAACCGGCTGACTAAACGGGTCACCTTTCATGTTCTTATAATCCATGATTGCATTAATATCTGCCTCTGAAGCCTTGCTTACCCAATCTGCCCATAGTTTATTTTGCTTTAAAATATTTTCAACTACTTCGATGATCGGGTAATTACTGTTAATGGTAGGCCCCATAATATTTTCATCATGCTGCAGGCGCTGCCACCAGATTCGGGAGGCATCCCACATATGCGAACAGGTTTTGTGGATAGAAGGAAAACTGCTTGGGATCTCCTGTTTTTGCTGGTCTTCAGTTAAACTTAAAACCACAGCTAACATTTGCTCATTTGCCCAAAGTTCATAATTGGCATAAGCGGTTAATAATTGCTTCATGTTTAATCCTACTTTTGATGAACAATGATGAATATCCATTGTTGGTTATTCAATAATTAAAAATACTATCAATCCATAATAATGAGCGATACTTTTCCATTAACGGGAATCAGTTCCGTAGCTATACACGCATCTGGTCATGAGAATGCTGAGTACTCACATCTTACGCCTATTTATGCAACGTCTACTTTTACGTTTGATACGGCACAACAGGGCTCTGACCGTTTTGCCGGAGCTGATAAAACAAGAATTTACAGTCGTTGGGGCAACCCTACTTTTACAACTGCAGAAGAAACCATCGCAGCGTTGGAAGCTTTTGGGTTAAAAGGGGATGATGGGAAACCGCTTCAGTTAAAAGCCTTATTGCATGCGAGTGGACAGGCAGCGATGGCCACACTTTTTCTCGGAACATTAAAAACGGGTGATACCATCTTATCGCATTTTTCATTGTATGGCGGCACGCATGAATTGATGTTGAAAGTATTGGCCGAAACGGGTATCAAGACAACCATTATTGATATGCGTGATCTGAATCTGGTGGAAGAAGCGCTGAAGAATGATCCAACTATCAAAATGGTTCATATTGAAACCCCGGCTAATCCTACCATTCAATGTGTGGATATTGAAGCCGTAACTAAATTATCCAAACAAAGAAACCTGATCGTTTCAGTTGATAATACATTTGCCACACCTTATCTGCAACAGCCTTTTAAATATGGTGTTGATTTTGTCTTTCATTCAACTACAAAATTTTTAAACGGCCACGGTACTTCCATTGGTGGTGTGTTATTGGGAAAAGATCTTGACCTGATGCGTACACAGATCTGGAAATGGCATGTTTTATTAGGGGGGAACAGTAATCCTTTTGACGCTTTTCTTTTAACACAGGGAATGAAAACACTGGAACTCCGCATGGAACGGCATTGCCACAATGCAATGGAAGTGGCAGAATTTTTACAGAGCCATCCTGCTATATCATTGGTAAATTATAATGGGTTACCGTCACATCATGATTACCTCGTATCATTAAAACAAATGCGTTATCCCGGAGCATTAATGAGTTATGATTTAAAGGGTGGATTAGAAGCCGGTAAACGTTTTACAGATGCTTTACAAATGTGTGTACGAGCCGTTTCTTTAGGCACGGTAGATACATTGGTTTCTCATCCGGCCAGTATGAGTCATGCGGGTTTGAAAAGGGAAGACCGCATTAAATACGGCATCACCGATGGATTGATCCGAATGAGTGTGGGTATTGAAAATATTGCAGATATTCTGAATGATCTTGATCAGGCATTAAAAAAAGCCTGATTTATTCACCATACTAAATTGTTTTTAGCCCGTTAAGTGTTTACATTTAACGGGCTTTTTCATTCCAAAACCAGCTAACATGAAAAAAATCTTTCTTGCCATCGTTTGTATGGCTGTTACCGTTTTTTCTTTTGCACAAAAAAAATCGAAGCCGGCAGCTGAAGTTGACCGCTTTGCCGGATTAGATACCGCATTTGAAAGAGTATTAAAAGAATGGTATGCGGCAGGCTTTGCTGTTGCTGTTGTTGAGAAAGATAAAGTAGTGTATGCAAAAGGTTTTGGTTATAAAGACTATGAAAAGAAAGTACCCGTAACTCCTAACACATTATTTGCTATTGGCAGTTGTACCAAAGCGTTCACCGCATCTATGATCGGCTTGTTGCAGAAAGAAGGAAAGGTTTCACTGGATAAACCGGCACGAAACTATTTACCAGATCTGAAATTTTATAACGACGAGATGAATAATACCATTCTTGTTCGCGATCTGATGAGCCATAGAACGGGTTTGCCCAGACATGATTATTCATGGTATGGATTCCCCACCACTTCCAGAGACAGTTTATTGAAACGAATACAATACATGGAACCCAGCGCCGGTGTGCGTGAAAAATGGCAGTATAATAATTTCATGTTCTTTTTACAGGGAATGATCGCCGAAAAATTAACGGGCAAAAAATGGGAAGACAATATCCGCGAAAATATTTTCAAACCTCTTGGAATGAACCGTACCATGTTTTCTGTTTCTGATCTGGCAAAAAGCGATGATGCCTCACTGGGTTATGGTTTGAAAAAAGACAGCATCCTTAAAAAATTAGATTACTACAATATAGATGCGATGGGGCCAGCAGGAAGCATCAACAGCAGTGTACTAGAAATGGCAAACTGGGTAACCACCTGGATCAATGGAGGAAAATTTAAAGGCAAGGAAATTTTGCCTGCTTCTTATGTTACGGAAGCAATGAGTTCGCAAATGGTAGTTGCTCCCGCTTTACCTACCAAAGAAAAACCGGATGTACAATTTTCAACATATGGATTTGGCTGGATAATGGCATCTTATAAAGGGCATTACCGTGTGGAACATGGCGGAAATATTGACGGGTTCTCTGCAAGCACCTGTTTCTTTCCAAGTGACAGCATCGGGATTGTTGTGTTAAGTAATCAGAACGGTTCAGCGGTTCCATCCATTGTTAGAAACCTGATTGCAGACAGGATGTTGAAGCTTCCTTACTTTGATTGGGCAACCGATTTAAAAAGATCAGCCGATAAAGCAAAAGCAACTGCAAAAGAGGCAGAAAAAACAAAAAGCAGTAATAGAAAAACAGGAACAAAACTTTCTCATCCATTAAAAGATTATGAAGGCTTATATAATCATCCCGGATATGGAACTTTTGAAGTGTGGGCGGCCAACGATTCCTTATTTGCCAAAGTGGGAAAAGATATTTTGTGGCTGAATCAATACCACTATGATATTTTTGAACCATATGATAAAGATCCCGTTGATGGCATTGACACAACCGATAAAAGCCCCCAGCGCTTTCAGTTTCAGATGAACGAGGCAGGAGATATCATTGCAGTGACCCTCGGTTTGGAAGCAACTCTTGCACCTTTAAAATTCAGCAGAGCACCCAAGCCAAAAGAGATCACTAAAGAAGAATTGCAAAAATATACAGGCGATTATGAATTAGGCGGAGCTGTTGCCAAAGTCTATATTAAAGACAATAAAACACTGTATGTACTGGTACCAGGGCAGCCAGATTATGAATTGGTGCCGGTTGATAAACATAAATTTTCTTTCAAGATAATGAGCACCTTTTCATTGGTATTCGACGTAAATGAGAATGGCGAATCCACCGGTTGCACATTTGTTCAGCCCAATGGAAATTTTAAAGCGAAGAAAAAATAATATTGATCACCTTAAATAAATACTATGCGTAAGCTAAGTTTTCTTCTCATCATCGGATTTGTATTTCTATCCTGTAAAAACGACAAGTACGATACCATTATCCATAACGGATTAGTGTATAATGGAAACGGGGGGGCACCAATCAAAGCCGATATCGCCATTAAGAATGATACAATCGCTTTTATCGGTGATCTTTCTAAAGAAGATGCGAAAAATAATATTGATGCAAAAGGTATGGCGGTTGCACCGGGTTTTATCAATATGCTCAGCTGGTCGCCTGTAACCTTAATTGAAGACAGCAGATCACAAGGCGAGCTCCGTGAAGGTGTTACGCTTGAAGTATTTGGCGAAGGAGAAAGTATGGGACCGCTGAACGCCAAAATGAAAAAAGAAATGCAGGTTGATCAACCCATCTATAAATTCAATGTTGATTGGACCACCCTTGGCGAATACATGCATTCAATGGAAAAAAGAGGCATCAGTTGCAATATTGCTTCTTATGTTGGTGCAACAACTATCCGCACAAATGTGATCGGTGAAGACAACCGCGATCCCACACCTGTGGAACTGGATAAAATGAAAGCATTGGTAAAACAGGCAATGGAAGAAGGTGCATTGGGCGTAGGCACTTCACTTATCTATCCTCCGGCATTCTTTGCAAAAACAAATGAGCTGATCGAATTATGCAAAGCAGCAGCTCCTTATGGCGGCGGTTATATTTCTCACATGCGCAGCGAAGGCAATAAACTGAATGAAGCAGTTGAAGAACTGATCACCATTGCCAAAGAGGCCAAAATACATGGAGAAATTTATCACTTGAAAGCTGCGGGCATTGCTAACTGGAGTAAAATGGATAGCGTAATCAAAAGAGTGGAACGTGCCAGAAAAGAGGGGATTGATATTGCAGCCAATATGTACACGTATACGGCAGGTGCAACCGGCATGACAGCAGCTTTCCCACCATCATTGCAGGATGGCGGATTTGGTAAACTTTGGCAACGCTTACAGGATCCCAAGATCCGTGCAGAAATGAAAAAAGCCATGACCACTAATGCAACCGATTGGGAGAATCTTTATTATGGTGCAGGCTCAGCAGAAAAAATTTTATTACTCGGTTTCAGAAGAGATTCATTATTTAAATATGCAGGCAAAAGTTTAGCAGAAGTAGCAAAGATGCGCAACACAACACCGGAAGATGCAGCGATTGACCTGATCATACAAGACAGCAGTCGTGTAGAAGTAGCTTATTTTTTAATGAGTGAAGACAATGTAAAAAAACAGATCGCTTTACCCTGGGTTAGTTTTGGATCAGATGCTGGCTCAATGGCCCCTGAAGGAAATTTCTTAAAACAAAGTGCTCACCCACGCGCTTATGGAAATTTTACAAGAGTAATTGGTCATTATAGTAGAGATGAAAAAGTCATTTCATTAGAGACAGCCATTCATAAATTAGCTAAGGTTGCTGCTACCAGTTTAGGCATTCAAAAAAGAGGTGAACTGAAAGTGGGTAACTATGCAGATATCCTTGTTTTCGATCCGGCCAAAGTAGATGACAAAGCAACGTATGAAAAACCTCATCAATACTCAACCGGAATGATCCATGTTTGGGTAAATGGCATACAGGTGCTGAAGGACGGGGAACATACCAATGCGAAACCAGGAAGGTTTGTGAAAGGTGCGGGAGCTAAATCGTGAGGCGTGAATCGTCAATCGTGAGTGTTAACAATCATAAAAATATTTACATTACACAATGGATATTACTATCAGAAGAGCCGAAAAAAAAGACTGTATTCGTTTATTAGAATTGATACAGGAACTCGCCGATTACGAAAAAGCGCCGCAGGAAGTTACGGTTACATTAAATCATTTTGAAGAAAGTGGTTTCGGCCAAAACCCTGTATGGTGGGCATTTGTAGCCGAAATCAATGGAAGAGTGGAAGGCTTTGCACTTTACTATATCCGCTACAGCACCTGGAAAGGACAATGCCTCTACCTCGAAGATTTCTTAGTAACCGAAAAACTTCGTGGCCATGGTGCTGGCAAATTATTATTCGATCGCATAATTGAAGAAGCCAAAGAAAAAGGTTTCACCAGAATGGTATGGCAGGTGCTTGAATGGAATGAACCTGCGATCAATTTTTACAAAAAATACAATGCTACTTTGGATCCGGAATGGATCAATGGGATTTTAGATTTTTGATTATCGAATTAGCGGATTACGGATTTACGGATTTGAAAAAAAATAATCCGCTAATCCGTAATTCGCCAATCCGCTAATTAGTTCACTCCCGCAACTACTGCTTCTTTAAATATTTTCTGCACTAATCCTTGTAAAACTTTACCCGGACCACACTCTGTAAACTCTGTTCCCCCATCAGCCACCATCGCCTGTACACTTTGTGTCCAGCGAACGGCACCGGTTAATTGGTCTATCAGGTTATTTTTAATTTCATCCGGTTCAGAAACGGCTTTGGCAACTACGTTCTGGTAAACAGGACAAGAGGCTGTATGAAACGAAGTAGCTGCAATCGCTGCTGCCAGTTCTTCTTTGGCAGGTGCCATTAATGGTGAGTGAAATGCACCACCAACCGGCAATACCAATGCACGCTTGGCTCCCGCTGCTTTCATTCTTTCACAGGCAATCTCAATTCCTTTGATGGAGCCACTGATCACTAATTGGCCCGGACAATTATAATTTGCTGCAACCACAACTTCACCGGTTTCGGCAGTAACGGCTGCACAAATTTCTTCCACTTTATCATCTGCCAATGCCAATACTGCTGCCATGGTAGATGGATTCAATTCACAGGCTTTCTGCATCGCTTTTGCACGGATACTCACCAGTTTCAAAGCATCTTCAAAATCCAACACACCATTCACAACCAATGCTGAAAATTCTCCTAAAGAATGTCCGGCAACCATTGCGGGTCTCGCATTTTCAATTGTTCTGAAAGCCGCTACCGAATGTAGAAAAATAGCAGGTTGTGTAATATTGGTTTGTTTTAATTCTTCGTCAGTTCCCGTAAACATTGTATCACTGATACGGAAACCAAGTATATCATTTGCATTTTCAAAAAGCACTTTTACAAAAGCATTAGACTCATACAGGTTCTTACCCATTCCGCTGAATTGAGAACCCTGGCCGGGAAATATATAGGCATGTTTCATATCGAAGAAGTTTATGCAGTAAAAGTATCAATTATGGCAGAATATTCTAGAAATAAAATTGCCACAGATTCACAGATTATCACAGAAAAAATCTGTGCAAATCTGTGAATCTGTGGCGAAAAAACAATTTTCTAACCCAGATCTTTACTGATCAATTTCAAAAATTCACTGCGAGTAGTATTCTTCAAAAACTCTCCATCAAAAGCAGAAGTAGTGGTAACAGAATTTTGCTTACCTACTCCACGCATCATCATACACAAATGCTTCGCTTCAACTACAACCGCAACACCTACCGGATTCAACGATTCTTTGATCGCTTCCAATATTTGTGTAGTCAATCTTTCCTGCACCTGTAATCTGCGCGAGTAAACATCAACCACTCTTGCCAGCTTACTTAATCCTGTGATCCATCCGTTTGGAATATAAGCTATGTGAGCCTTCCCAAAGAATGGCAACATATGATGCTCACACATCGAGTACAATTCAATATCCTTCACAATGATCATTTCACTACCCTCTTCTTTAAATCGTGCAGATTGAATGATCGCTTTCGGATCCTGACTATAACCCTGCGTTAAAAACTGCATTGCTTTTGCCACACGCTCCGGTGTTTTGACTAAACCTTCTCTTTCAGGATCTTCTCCTAATAATGTCAGCGCATCGTGATAATTTTTTATTAATCCCGCTGTCACATCCTCATCGTACTTCTCAATTTTTGAATAAGCCATATCGCTTGTTTGTATTTTTAATTTTTATGCCGGGTATTCTACAAAATTTCTTTCTGTTTCATATAACCGTAAACTCAATTCCAATTTTGCATCAATCTTTGGCCTCAGCAATTCATAGATCACTCTGGCAATATTTTCTGCTGTTGGATTCAGATTCTTAAATTCAACCGTATCCAGATTCAGATTTTTATGATCAAATCTCTCCAACACTTCTGCTTTGATCAGATCACTTAATATTTTCAGATCAATCACGTAACCCGTTTCAGGATCAGGCTCGCCAACCAATTTTACGATCAGGTCATAATTATGGCCATGATAATTGGGGTTATTGCACAACCCGAATATTTTATCATTCTTCTCTTCCGACCACGCCGGATTATGCAACCTGTGCGCCGAATTAAAATGTTCTTTTCTAAAAACTGCTGTCTTGTTACTCATGGGTAAATTGTAAAACAATTATGTTACCGGCCAAAGTTCTTTGTGCAGCTTTTGTTGCGTCGCACACTTATACACCTGTAACCGGATGATCATCTAAAATGAAACTTTCAAGTAAATCGATTATCAACTGCCGGGCACTGTTTCAGAAGTGTGCTGATCAAGTGGCCTGACATTAACGGAGCCAAAAATTTGATAACTGAGCTTGAATATCCTCTCTTATCTCTCACATAAAGTTACACAGGATATTAATAACCCCAATGAGTTTATTTTGTTTGCCAAAGCACAAAAAAAGATGGGTTGTTCAAGACTAACCAGGCATTAATCCCCAAAATATTCCACGAAGATCCTTTGTGTCTCGTATAGTTTGATGCAATGCAGTTTTACCTCAGCAGGTAAATGCGGAGCCAGTTGCTTCCAGATGGCTATCGCAAGGTTCTCTGTGCTGCACATCGTGTCTTTCATAAAATCCACGTCCAGATTCAGGTTCTTATGATCCAGCTTATTTACAACATGCTCTTTGATCAGCTTACTCAGTTTCTTCACATCATACAAAAACCCGGTATCCGGATTGGGCTCTCCCTTAATTGTCACATAAAGGTCATAATTATGCCCATGCCAGTTCTCATTGGCACAAACCCCAAAAACCGCCTCATTCTGCTCCACACTCCATTTAGGATTGAACAACTTATGCGCAGCGTTAAAATGTTCCAGTCGCGTTAAATACACCATTCTCCTCAAAAATTTCGGCAAAGGTAAGAAATGCGGGGAAATCGTGAGTGGTGAGTAGTCAGTAGTGAGTGCGGGCTCATTTTCAACACTCACTACTGACTACTCACCACTCACGCCTCACGATTCACGTTTTTTACCCACCTTTGTCCCATGCGAGTGATCATAACAGCCGCCACAGTAGCCGAATGGATGCCTTCCTTTATGGAAATGAATAACCTGTATACGAGTGAGAGCCATCGGTTTAAAGTGCAGTTTCATCAAACCGGTGTGGGTATGTTATCTACGGCTGTTTCGTTAACCAAATTGGTGCTGGATGAAAAACCCGATCTGATCATTCAGGCAGGTATTGCCGGAACTTTTGACCCAACCATGAGTTTAGGGAAAGTAGTGGTGATCAATGAAGAATCGCTTGGCGATCTGGGTGTGGAAGAAGATGGCAAATGGAAAGATATTTTTGATCTTAAACTGGAGAAAAGCAGTTACCATCCGTTCGAAAGAAGAAAGCTACCCAACCCATGGTTAACAAAATATAATTTATTGAAGTTGCCGGAAGTAAATGCGATTACCGTAAATGAGATCACTACGAATCAGGAAAGAATTCAACAACTCTATAAAAAATATAATCCCACAATCGAAAGTATGGAAGGCGCTGCTTTGCATTTTGTTTGCAGACAGGCTAATATTCCCTTCATACAAATCAGATCCATATCAAATCATATAGGAGAAAGAAACAAAGCCAATTGGAAACTCAAAGAATCTATTGATAACCTCAATCAAACATTGTTAAAGTATATTGATAAGCTATACAAGATCAAGTAATCTCATTCTATCATTCTATCATCCTATCATTCACTCATCATTCTATCATCAACATGCGTTTCTCCCTCGGCTTCTCCCCCTGCCCAAATGATACTTTCATCTTTGATGCATTGGTGAACCATAAAATTGATACCGAAGGCTTCGAATTTGAGGTGGTGCTCGAAGATGTGCAAACACTTAACGAATGGGCCAGAGCGGGTAAACTGGATATTTCAAAGATCAGTTACGGCGTTTTGGCTTTGGTGCTGGAAGAATATATTGTTTTAAATAGCGGCGGCGCATTGGGCAAAGGTGTAGGACCTTTATTAATTACGAAGGATGAAGTACGAAATACAAATGAGATCAATAACATGCATATTGCTATTCCTGGTGTGAATACAACCGCGCATATGCTTTTTTCATTGGCTTATCCTGAAGCAAAGAATAAAATCTTTTTAGTTTTTCATGAAATTGAAGATGCCGTATTAACCGGCAAAGCAGATGCAGGTGTGATCATTCATGAAAACCGTTTTACTTATCAGCAAAAAGGATTACATAAAGTAGTGGATCTGGGAGCTTATTGGGAAGAAACCATTAAAGTGCCGATACCATTGGGTGGGATTGTGATGAAAAGATCTTTCGATACAGAGATCCAAACAAAAGTTGATCGCTTGATCCGGAAAAGTCTGGAGTATGCTTTTGAAAATTATCCTTCCATAACAGACTACGTTCGCCAACACTCACAGGAAATGGAAGAATCTGTAATGAAACAGCATATCGATCTTTATGTAAATAATTATTCTCTCCAATTAGGAGAAGATGGAAAAAAAGCAGTACAAAAATTACTGGATGTATACGAGCAATTAAATCCTGCAACCGTAACAGCAACTTCAACTATTTTTCTCCCCTAATCCGGTAATTCGCCAATCCGCAATCCGCTAATTAGGCTTTAACGCTTTTGCATAAGTATCTAAAACCCGTTTCCTCGCCAACTCATGCTGCACAATCGGTTTAGGATAACTGAACTCCTGAAACTCAGGCACCCATTTTTTAATATACTTCAGGTCCTTATCAAATTTTTCAGTTTGCAATGCCGGATTAAACACACGGAAATAAGGCGCTGCATCACAACCACTGCTGCTGGCCCATTGCCAACCGCCGTTGTTGGCAGCCAGATCAAAGTCTAATAATTTTTGCGCAAAATAGGCTTCACCCCAGCGCCAGTCTATCAGCAGATGTTTGGTTAAAAAAGAAGCCGTGATCATCCTTACACGATTATGCATAAAGCCGGTTGCATTTAATTCGCGCATACCTGCATCTACAATCGGGTAGCCCGTCATCCCATCGCACCATTGTTGAAATTCGGTTTCATTATTCCGCCACTCGATCATTTCGTATGCAGGTTTAAAACTTTTGCCCTTGCCCACCTGCGGAAAATGCCATAAAATCATATGATAAAAATCCCGCCAGATCAGTTCATTCAAATAAGTTTCATTCAGTTGCAATGCTCTTTGCGCAAGTGCCCGTATACTCACTGTTCCAAAACGCAGATGCACACCCATTTTTGATGTGCCATTTTCCAATGCCGGAAAATTTCTGTTCTCTGCATAACGTTTAACTATTTCATCATTTAATTCTCTGGATGGAAAAGGGCTATCCACTTTTTGAAAACCCATACTTTCCAAAGAAGGAATCTCTTTAGGCGATTGCTGATAAAAATGATTAAAATATTTTTCTGTAGGATATGGCTTCAGATAAAACGCTGTCAGTTTCGCTTTCCATTTTCTTGAATAAGGCGTAAACACTGTATAAGGCAGGCCATCATCTTTGGTTACTTCATCTTTTTCAAATATCACCTGATCTTTAAAAGTATGCAGCGATGCACCGGTATCTTTTAATAAGTTCTCAATCTTTGCTTCTCTCTCTAAAGCATAGGGTTCATAATCATGATTGGTGAATACTTTTTCAATCTGGTATCGATCTAATAAATCTTTGTAAACCGTTTCAGGGAGCCCATAGTACACTTCCAAACTGCTGCCCAATTTTACCAATTGTGCCTGCATTTCTTCCAGGGCCGCATGTATGAATTCAACTCTTTTGTCCGACTTATCATCCAGTTTATCTAAAATATTTGTATCAAAAATAAATATGGGAAGAACAGGGTTATTGCATTTGAGTGCGTGATATAAGGCCGCATTATCCTTCAATCTGAGGTCTCTCCGGAACCAAATAATATTAACCCTGGGTTTCATGAATGATTTGTTTGTAGAAAAGAACAAGATTTACATCAAATTGTTTAAGTTTTCGCCACAGATTCACAGATTTCCACTGATTTTCTCAGTGCTAATCTGTGAATCTGTGGCGAAAACGATCACAATAAAGACTGCACCATTTTCTTATGCAACAAAGAACTTAATTGATGTGTATATCCATTCTCACCCAACTGTTTCACCCACTTAATGCCATAAATGGAATTGCTGAGAAAGATTTCAGACGCTTCCGTCAGATCTTCAATGGTTAATGTAGTTTCTTCTACGGGCATATTTTCTTTGCGTAAAGAATGCAAAAGATGTCTTCTCATAACACCATTTACCGCGCCTTCTGTTAAGGCAGGGGTTTTGATCAATCCATCTTTTACAATAAATACATTGGCAATGGTGGCATCTGCAATTCGATCGCATGGATTCAGCAGGATCGCATCATTCAGTTTATGCTCTTTGGCCCATAATGCGGCCATTACATAAGGGAGGTAGTTATTGCTTTTTATGGCTGAGTAACGATCGCATACTTTTCGTGCATCTTTATAAACATCGATCACCAATCCGTTTTCATTAAAATGGTTATTAGCGGGGTTCAGATCCCAGGTTTGTATCAGGTGATGGGGGAAATGGTTGTCTATATCATACAGGCCACCATCGCCTCTAAAAATTGTAACCCTGATTCTTGCGAGTTTGTGATGATAATTTTTTTTAGCCAGCGTGATCAAATGCTCTTCCAGATATTCTCTGGTAAAATAAACCGGCTTTTGAAATTGTAATAATTCCAGAGAAACAAACAATCGTTCGAAATGGTAATCGGATAATTGAATTTTTCCGTTCACCATTTTCATTGTTTCAAAAAAACCATCCCCATAGCGAAAAGAACGGTTATCGGGCGAAAGCAAGGGTTTACCCGTTTTGCTGATCTTACCGTTATAGAAAAGGAAATTGGCTTGCTCCATTGCACAAAGATAGCCTGCATTGTAAGTTTTGGGTTTCGTGTTTAGGGTTTTGTGTTATTTTTAATTGATTTACCATTGTTAAATTTTCTTCCATGCAGATCACAGATATTATCCGGGTACTCGAAGCACAGGCTCATCCCAGCCTGCAGGAATCCTATGATAATGCAGGCTTGCTTACCGGCGATGCGGGTTGGGAATGCAAAGGCATTCTTTGCACACTTGATACTACAGAAGCCGTTATATTGGAAGCCAAAAGCAGGGGTTGTAATCTGGTAGTTGCCCATCACCCCATTATTTTTAGCGGATTAAAAAAGATCAATGGCAAGAATTATGTTGAGAAAACAGTGATCGCTGCCATCAAAGACGATATTGCCATTTATGCTATTCATACCAATCTGGATAATGTGATCCATGGGGTAAACAATAAAATTGCGGACCGGCTTGGACTGATCAACCGCCAAATTTTGGCACCCAAGGCAGACCAGTTAATGAAACTATACACATTTGTACCCATTGCTCAAGCCAATCAGGTTCGCGAAGCGCTGCACAAAGCCGGGGCCGGACATATTGGCGAATACAGTGAGGTTAGTTTTAATGCCGAGGGTACCGGCATGTTTAAGGGGTCTGAAAACACGAATCCTTTTGCCGGCATACCCGGGAAACTGCAGGAAGAAAAAGAAATAAAAATAGAGGTGATCCTGCCTGCCCATTTACAGTCGGCCGCGGTAAATGCACTTTGTGAGGCCCATCCTTATGAAGAGGTTGCTTATGATATTGTTAGCTTATCCAATGATAATCAATTGATTGGATCAGGTTTGATGGGAGAATTGCCAGAGCCCATAGATGAAACCGGCTTTCTTCATATGTTAAAGACCGGTTTTGAGCTCGAAATCGTCCGTCATACCCCATTTTTGGGTAAAAAACTCAAAAAAATAGCCATTTGTGGCGGTTCCGGCAGCTTTTTAACCGGAAAAGCGATTGCTGCGGGAGCAGATGCCTATGTTACCGCCGATATCAAATATCACGAGTTTTTTGATGCCAATGATCGGATCCTGCTGGCAGATATTGGCCATTGGGAGAGCGAACAATTTACCACCGAGCTTTTGATTGAGATTTTACAGGCTAAATTCCCTACCTTTGCCGTCCTCAAATCAGGAATAAAAACCAATCCGGTTAACTATTTTTTGGGTTGAGGATGGGACGGAACCCCGAAGTGAGTGACACAACAGGCGATGCTTAAAGGTATGAAGCCGGTGCAAAAAAACTTCAAACAACAAACTACAAACAACAAACCATTTATGGCATCAGTTAAAGATTTCTCCGTTGAAGAAAAATTAGTGTCTCTTTTGAGATTGCAGAAGATCGACAGCAAACTGGATGAGATCCAGATCCTGAAAGGTGAACTTCCGATGGAGGTTAGCGACCTGGAAGATGAGATCCAGGGATTAACCGCCCGCCAAACGCGTGTGGAAGAAGAGATCAACGGTATCACCGAATTTATTGAAGAGAAAAAAGCAGCAATTAAAGAAAGCGAAGCTTTAATTGCGAAATACGAGAAGCAGAGTGAGAACGTAAAGAACAACCGTGAGTTTGAAGCGATCAACAAAGAAATAGAAATGCAGCAGCTGGAAATTAAACTGGCTGAAAAGCATATCCGCGATGCAAACGAAGAATTGGGTGAAAAGATCAAGGTATTGGATGTTGCTAAAAAACAAGTAGCGGTTAAAGAAGGTGTGTTGAACCACAAAAAAGGCGAACTCCAGAAGATTATTACCGATACTGAAAAAGAAGAAACCCATTTTAACAAACAAAGCGCTGATGCGCGTACGCATACCGACGACCGTTTGTTATATAGCTACGACCGTATCCGTAAAAGCTACCGCAATGGCCTGGCCGTTGTACCGGTAGAAAGAGATGCCTGTGGTGGTTGCTTTAACTCAATCCCGCCTCAGCGCCAGAGTGAGATCCGTTTACACAAAAAAATCATTGTTTGTGAGAACTGCGGACGTATTCTGGTGGATGCTGATCTGAATGATAGTGTAGAAGCTAAATAAACTACGATTAACTAAGATTTTGATATGATAAGGGTTGCCGATGGCAACCCTTATTGATTTAATATATTCCTTGTTAATATATCCATCTTATTACATTCATAGTCCTTCGTAGTTCTTATTTTCGGTGTATGATCAGGCGGTTCATATTATTTTCTCTTTTAGCATTCAGTACCATATTTGTTACTGCACAAAAAGTATATGACTTCAATGCAACCTGTCAGCAGGCATATTTAGAGATCACTAAATTAAAGATCAACAGCGGGTTGGCTTTGATAGAAAAAGCTAAGCAGCAAAATCCAGATAATTTAATCCCTGTTTTATTAGAGAGTTACGTTGATTTTTATATCCTCTTTCTCAACGAAGACCCTAAAGATTATCAAACCCGTTATCCAAAATTTTCAGACCGGATAGATCTTTTGGAAAAGGGGCCAAAGAATTCACCTTTTTATAATTACTGTTTAAGTACCGTTCGTGTTCACCGTGCAGCCTCGGCTATAAAATTTGGAAAGTTATGGGATGCTGGCTGGGATTTCAGGAAAGCTTATGTACTGATCAAAGACAATAAAAAACAGTTCCCGAATTTTACGCCCAATGATCTGATGTATGGATCATTGCAGGCAGTTGTAGGAACGATTCCCAAAGGGTATAAATGGATCGCTAGTTTATTCGGATTAAGGGGCTCTTTATCGGAAGGAATGAAAACAGTGAGGGGATTTATCAACAGCAATGATCCATGGGCTAAACTGTTCTTTAATGAAGCCGCCTTCATGTACCCTTATCTCATGTTCTATATTGAGAATAAAAAAGAAGAAGCACTTGTATTTACCCAACAACGCAAACTGGATCTGGTAAACAACCATCTTCATGCTTTTATGGCTTGCAATCTGGGCATCAATAACAAACAATCCGAATACTCAAAGAATATTATTCTCAACCGCAACAAATCTGATGAATACGTGAAGATCAGTTTCTGGGATTTTGAATTGGGTTTTACCAAACTCTACCATTTGGAAACAGCCGAAGCCGCAAAAAGTCTGGAAGTATTTTTAACCAATTTCAAGGGCAGATTTTATGTAAAAGATGCTTATCAAAAACTTAGCTGGTGTTATTATCTGCAGGGCAATCAGGCTAAAGCAGAGGAAGTAAGAAAAAATATATTAAAAAAAGGGGCAATAGATACTGATGCAGATAAACAGGCTTTGAAAGATGCCAAATCCGGCAAATGGCCTAATGTATTGTTACTAAAAGCAAGATTATTAAGTGATGGAGGTTACAGCTCCGAAGCCGCAGGTTTATTGCAGAGCAAAACAGAGGATGATTTTGCAAAAGAAGAAGATAAACTGGAATTTGCTTATCGCGTAGGTCGTATTTATGATGATCTTGGCCGGGAAGATGATGCTATTCGCAATTACCAGATCGCGATCAGACTTGGGGAAACACGCAAAGAATATTTTGCTGCAAGGGCTGCTTTACAAATTGGCCAGATCTATGAAAAACGCGGACAAAAAGCAATCGCTATCACCTGGTACCAACGTTGTTTGGATATGGACGACCATGAATACAAAGACTCCCTGGATCAGAGAGCGAAATCGGGCATAGCGAGGTGTAAGGGGGAGTGAGTCAGTTTGGAGTCTGGAGTTTAAAGTTTGGAGTTGTTTGTACGGGGTATTTGTCACAGAGATTTGTAGAACAGGGTTTGCTTGTATAACTTGCGTAGGATCTTTTACGTGAGTCGTGAATCGTCAGTCGTGAGTATTCATTTCACTCACGACTGACGATTCACGACTCACGATAACCACAGATTATGCTTAAAAAATTATTCATACAGAACTACGCCATCATCGATGAGATCGGGATCGATTTTTCGTCGAAGCTGAATATGATCACCGGTGAAACGGGTGCGGGTAAAAGTATATTGATGGGTGCATTGAGTTTGATATTGGGAGAAAGGGCAGACAGTTCTGTATTGGTGAACACACAAAAGAAATGTTTTATTGAAGGAAGTTTTTCTATTGAAGGGAAAAAAGCCGTTCTGAATTTTTTAGAAGAAAATGATCTGGATGCTGATGAAGAACTTGTATTAAGAAGAGAGATTGCCACCAATGGTAAATCCAGGGCTTTTATTAATGATACACCGGCAACCTTGCAGCAACTAAAAGCTTTGGCTTCTTTATTGGTTGATCTGCATCAGCAGTTTGATACATTGGAACTTGGCGACAGCGATTTTCAGAGAGAAGTATTGGACGCTTTATCCAATAATGAATCTACACTTTCCTCTTATCGAAAAGTTTATCAGCATTGGCAAACTGCCGGTAAAGAGTTGGCTCAATTACAGGAACAGAAAGCTGCCTTTCATAAAGAACTGGATTATCATCAGTTTCTTTTTAATGAATTGAGCGAACTGGGACTGAAAGAAAATGAACTGGAGGATCTCGATAACGAACTCAAATTATTGAGTAATGCAGAAGGCATTAAAACCACACTTACCAAAGTATATTTTGACCTGAAAGAAAGTGAGCAACCGGTTGTTCAGCAGTTAAAGCAGTTGGTTAATCAACTGCACGGCTTCGCTTCTTTTCATCCGGACCTTAATACTGTGATCGAACGTTTGCAAAGTACGCAGATTGAGTTACAGGATATTTCAGAAGAGATTGATAGAATTAATGATTCCGTAAATTTTGATGAGAAAAGAATCGAATGGATCAACCAGCGATTGATGGATGGTTATAAACTGAGCAAAAAACACGGCGTACAAACCACACAGGAATTACTGGTTATTCAAAATAATCTGGAAGAAAAATTGCAGGCCGTTTTGAATATGGATGAAACCATTGGGACTAAAGAAAAACAAGTAGCTGCATTATTTGCAGAAGCCAATACATTGGCAGAAACACTCTCTAAAGCAAGGCATAAACAGGCTAAACCTTTGGAAGAAAAAGTAAATGAGTTATTGGCACAGGTTGGAATGCCGAATGCAAGGTTAAAAGTAACGTTGAAAGATAGCCTCTTGAATATTTCAGGAAAAGATCAGATAGATTTTTTGTTTGATGCCAATAAAAGCAATCGTTTCGAGCCTATACGAAAAGTAGCCAGTGGAGGTGAGTTGAGCAGGCTAATGTTGTGCATTAAATCATTGGTGGCACAATCCATCGATCTGCCAACCATGATCTTTGATGAAATTGATACAGGCATTTCAGGAGAAGCTGCCAAACAGGTTGGGTTAATCATGAAAGGACTGGCTTCTAACCGACAGATCATCTGTATTACGCACCAACCGCAAATTGCCGGCAAGGCCAACGCCCATTTCTTTGTATATAAAGAGATCAAGGGCGAAGCCGTAAAAACCAATATACGCTTACTCAACGAAGACGAACGTATTACCGCTATTGCCCGAATGCTTAGCGGTGAAAAACCTACAGCTGCCGCATTGGAAAATGCCCGCGAAATGATGAACTGATTTGATTTGCGGATTAACGAATTTCGGGTTAGCGAATTGAGCATATATAATCCGTCAATCCGCTAATTCGCAATCCGCTATTTGTTCCAGATATTCTATACTTTTACCACCTCTAAACATTAAAACTAACGAGACTATGTCGTACAACTTGCTAAAAGGAAAACGTGGTATCATTACCGGCGCATTAGATGAGAATTCCATTGCATGGAAGGTAGCGGAGAAAGCACATGAAGAAGGCGCAACTTTTGTTTTAACCAATGCACCCATTGCCATGCGCATGGGCGAGATCAATAAACTGGCTGAAAAAACAGGTTCAAAGATCATTCCTGCAGATGCTACCAGTGTTGAGGACCTTACCAAACTATTTACTGAATCACAGGAAGTGTTGGGTGGTAAAATAGATTTTGTTTTGCATTCCATTGGCATGAGTGTTAACATCCGTAAAAAGATCCCGTATACAGAATCCAATTATGATTATTTTATGAAAGGGATTGATGTATCGGCCCTATCGTTACATAAAATGCTCGCTGTTGCAAAGAAATTGGATGCGATTAACGAGTGGGGAAGTGTGGTTGCCTTAACGTATATGGCTGCACAAAGGGTTTTCCCTTTTTATACAGATATGGCCGATATTAAAGCCATGCTCGAATCTATTGCACGCACTTTTGGTTATCATTACGGAGTAGATAAAAAAGTTCGTATCAATACCGTTTCACAATCACCAACCAAAACTACAGCCGGAACAGGTATCAAAGGTTTTGGTGATTTCTTTGATTATGCAGAAGCCATTGCGCCCTTGGGTAATGCCAGTGCAGAAGATTGTGCAAACTATTGCATCACGCTTTTCTCAGATCTTACCAGAATGGTTACCATGCAGAATTTATTTCATGATGGAGGTTATTCAAATACCGGTGTGAGTAATGAAGTGATGGCGAAACTGGGTATTGGGGGCGAATAATAATCTGTGAGATCAGAGATATGACGTTGGCATGATGATTGTCTTACAATAGTTTCTGAACATTGTGTCTCAACTTTAAAACCATTAACATGTTAACCTTATTAGAAATACCGGCTGACCTTGTGGAATACATTGGTTATTTCGGATCTTTCTTATCTGCAATCACTTTTTTTCCACAGGTATATAAATCCTGGCAAACAAAAAGTGTTGGTGATCTTAGTATCTGGATGATATTGATTGTTGTAACGAGTACCATCGTTTGGCTTATTTATGCATTCGCCATTAAAAGCGGGCCGGTGATCGTAGCTAATACCGTTGTTCTTTTGCTCACATTGGTATTATTGTATTTCAAATACACTTTTAAGAAACCATAAAAGCTGAAGCACTTACTGTTGTACAAGTGAGTGACACAACCGGAGCTTAAAAAAGATTCTACAGTCGATAAAACAAAAAAAGCCATTCACAAAAATGAATGGCTTTTTTTCGTCTATAATTTTACACCTCCTTCCTGGGGGTACGTGGGTTAGTACTCGTCTTCATTAAACATGAAGTCTTCCTGACTTGGATAATCAGGCCAGATATCTTCGATGCTCTCGTACACTTCTCCCTCGTCGTCCAGTTCCTGCAGGTTCTCGACCACTTCGAGCGGCGCACCGCTACGGATAGAATAATCGATGAGCTCATCCTTGGTGGCGGGCCAGGGAGCTTCTTCCAGGTAACTTGCTAATTCTAATGTCCAGAACATATTTTACCTTTTAATTTTTTGCAAATGTAGCCGTATAAACGAAACTACCAAACGCGAGTTTTTCCCGTTCTTTACAGAAATGTTCAAAACAGGCCATTTTGTGGGTATTTTGCAGGTTTAGAGCCATAATTTAACCGTTAGCCATGCTGAAAGCAGAAAATATTAGAAAAAAATACGGCAGTTTAGAGGTACTGAAAGGGGTTGATATTCAAATTAACAAGGGAGAGATCGTAAGTATCGTGGGCTCTTCGGGTGCCGGAAAAAGTACTTTACTTCATATTCTGGGCACTTTAGACACCCCGGATGAAGGGCATATCTGGATCAATGGGGAGCAGGTTGACCAACTTTCAGGTAAGAAATTAGCCGCATTCAGAAATGAGCATATCGGTTTTGTATTTCAGTTTCATCATTTGTTACCTGAGTTTACTGCACTGGAAAATGTTTGTGTGCCCGCATGGATCGCAGGGAAAAAGAAAAAAGAAACCACGGCAAAAGCTATAGAATTACTGACCAATTTAGGCTTGTCAGACAGGATGGATAATAAACCACAACAATTATCGGGTGGTGAACAGCAGCGTGTGGCGGTGGCGAGAGCATTGATCAATAATCCTTCGATCGTTTTTGCAGATGAGCCAACCGGCAACCTCGACAGTATTCATGCAAAAGAATTACATGAATTATTTGTACAACTCAGAAATGATTTTCAACAAACTTTTTTAATTGTAACCCATAATGAAGAACTCGCTGCTATGAGTGATCGGGTTTTGCATATGAAAGATGGGAGGATAATTTGAAAATGTGGCAATTTGAAAATGAGGTTATTCATTAACATCAAAATTCCATTTTCAAATTAGCATATTTTCAAATTTTCAAATTAAACACGTGGTTTCCAGGGGATTTCTGAAATCTGAAGCATATGGCCAATATATCTTGAGAGCACAAATAAATAATCACTTAAACGGTTCAGGTATTTAATCACGAGTGGGTCTACAAACATTTCCTGTTCCTGCATATTTACACAGCAACGCTCAGCTCTTCTGCAAACGCAACGGGCAATATGGGTGGTAGAAACGGCAACATGTCCGCCGGGTAATACAAAGGATTTCATTGCGGGCAATACATCATTCATTACATCAATTTCTTTTTCCAGTAGGTTGATATCCGTTTCTTTGAGATCAGGAATCTTCATTAGAGGTTCTTTATCCGGATCACATGCAAGTGATGAGCCAACTGTAAAAAGCCTATCCTGAATTTCCTTTAATAAAATCTTTGTGTGAATATCCGTCAAGTGGTCACTTACCAAACCGATATAAGAATTGAGTTCATCCACCGTTCCATAGGTATCAATACGGATATGGCTTTTGGGCACTTTGGTTCCGCCTATTAATGAGGTTTTGCCTAAGTCGCCTGTTTTGGTATAAATTTTCATTGCCATTTCCTGAGAGTCTGTTTTGATCAATCATCTTTTGTGCAGTGATTGTGTCCTCACAATCACCCTCCTCACCAACAAATTTAAAATGGAAAGGTTCAAAAAAATAGTCCATAGACCATTGTCCATCGACTATCGATTATGGACTACCGATTAGTGATGCACCATCGACAGTTCCTTGGTATTATCGCTTTCGATCAAACCATCTCTTAAACGAACTACGCGGTGGGCGTAGCGGGCAATATCTTCTTCGTGGGTTACGAGTACAACGGTATTTCCGGCTTCCTGTATCTTACCAAAGATTTCCATTACTTCTACTGAGGTTTTGGAATCGAGGTTACCTGTGGGTTCATCTGCCAATAAAAGAGAAGGGTTATTCACCAGCGCACGGGCAATGGCCACACGCTGAATCTGTCCACCACTTAATTCATTTGATTTATGATGGCTTCTTTCTTCGAGGCCTACTTTTTTCAGGGCTTCCATAGCCCTTTCGGTTCTTTCTTTTTTGCTGATACCTGCATAAATCAGGGGTAATGCTACATTTTCTGCAGCTGATAAACGCGGTAAGAGGTTAAACTGCTGGAATACAAAACCGATTTCGGTATTTCTTACTTCGGCAAGATCATCATCCTGCATCTTACTAACATCCTTGCTGTTGAGGATATATTTTCCGCCGGTGGGTGAATCCAGACAGCCGAGAATATTCATCAGGGTACTTTTTCCGCTACCAGATGGGCCCATCAGTGCCACATATTCATTCTTAAAAATATCCAGTGTAATACCTTTTAATACAGGTATAGCCTGGTTACCCATGAAATAGCTTTTTTGTATGTCTTCCAAACGGATGATCGCTTCACTCATAGTTACCGGTTTTCTTTTAAGAATTATTTCCTGATTACTTTAGGTACTTTAAAAAAGGTTTCATCACTTACGGGTGAATTTAATAAAGCTTCTTCTCTCGACACAGAACCCTGCACCACATCTTCGCGAAGTACATTGGCCGCATCACTGATATGCAGCAATGGCTCTACCCCATCTGTATTAATGGTTTGCAGTTTTTCTACAAAAGCCACCATACTTTCCAGATCTGTTCGGATAGACTCCTTTTCAGAATCATCAAAACGGAGCCGGGCCAGGTGGGCCAGATCATCTACCATATGAGCATCTATCTTCATATTCAACAAAAATAACAGAAAGCCCCGCAAAACCATGCGGATATTTTTAAATGGTTATTAGACTGAAACAACGGTAATATGACTGTTTTTGAACCGTTTGCAGCGCTTTTTTCCCTGAAAAATGGCCTGAATTTAATCTGCGATGACTGTGGCTGAAAAATAAATTATCCTATCTTCGATATAATTAGTTGCATAACTAACTAATTTTACAAAAAGCTGTAAGCCATATGAAACGTTCCATTAAAAAAGTTGCTGTTTTGGGTAGTGGTGTAATGGGTTCACGAATTGCCTGTCATTTTGCGGGCATTGGTGTACAAGTGTTATTGCTGGATATGGTTCCCAAAGGTGCCGAAGAAAGTACCAAGCCCGCCGAAAGAAATAAATTGGTGAATGATGCTTTGCAGGCAGCGATCAAAAGCAATCCCTCTCCTGTTTTTACTAAAGACGTGGTTAAGAAGATCAGTACCGGAAATTTTGATGATAACTTAAAAGATATTGCGGGTTGCGACTGGATCATTGAAGTGGTGGTGGAGAGATTAGACATCAAACAGATGATCTATGAGAAAGTAGAAAAATTCCGTAAGCCTGGTACACTCATTACTTCCAACACATCGGGTATACCAATTCATATGATGGCCGAAGGAAGATCGGATGATTTTAAAAAGAATTTCTGCGGATCACACTTTTTTAATCCACCACGTTATCTGCGTTTACTGGAAATTATTCCAACACCGCATACCGATCCGGAAGTGGTTGATTTTTTAATGAACTATGGTGATCTCTATTTAGGAAAAACAACGGTTCTCTGTAAAGACACGCCTGCTTTTATCGCTAACCGTATCGGGGTTTTCAGCATCATGAGTATTTTTCATATCATGAATAAGTTGGGATTGAGTGTTGATGAAGTGGATGCCTTAACAGGCCCGATCATTGGCCGCCCGAAATCTGCAACATTTAGAACAGCAGATGTAGTGGGGATTGACACATTGGTAAAGGTGGCAAAAGGTGTGGCAGATAATTGTCCGGATGATGAAGCAAAAGAAATATTCACCATCCCTGATTGGTTAGAAAAAATTGTAGCCAACAATTGGTTGGGAGATAAAACAGGACAAGGTTTTTTCAAGAAAACAAAATCAGCCGCAGGCAAAGAGATCTTAACACTGAACCTGCAAACCATGGAATATGGTGCAAGGGTAAAACCAAAATTTGGCAGTATTGAAGCGGCCAAACCGGTAGATGATCTGAAGCAGCGTATTAAAATGCTGAGCAGTGCCACAGATAAAGCGGGTGAGTTTTATAAATTATTCCATTACTCGTTGTTCTCTTATATTTCACATCGCATTCCGGAGATCAGTGATGAGATCTATCGTGTGGATGATGCTATGATGGCGGGTTTTGGCTGGGAAATAGGTGCGTTTGAAAGTTGGGATGTGGTAGGTGTTGCCAAAACTGTTGAAGGCATGAAAGCTGCCGGATACAAAGTAGCGCCATGGGTTGATGAAATGATTGCATCCGGGGCAACCAGTTTTTATAAAGTAGAAGCCGGCAAACGTTTATATTATGATGTGCCTTCAAAATCATACAAAGTCAAACCGGGTGGTGAAGCATTTTTGATATTGAACAATCATGCAGACAAATTGGTATGGAAGAACAGTGCCTGCCGTTTATATGATATTGGTGATGGTGTTGCCGGTTTTGAGTGGAGCAGTAAAATGAACAGTATTGGTGGTGAAGTTTTGGAAGGATTAAATAAAGCGATCTCTACTGCAGAAGAAAAATTTAAGGGATTAGTGATAGCCAATGAGAGCGCCAACTTCAGCGCCGGCGCCAATGTGGGTATGATTTTTATGCTGGCGATTGAACAGGAATATGACGAACTGGATATGGCCATCCGCATGTTCCAGAACAGTATGATGCGGGTTCGTTATTCATCCATACCCGTTGTAACGGCGCCACATGGTTTAACACTGGGTGGAGGTTGTGAAATGAATTTACATGCTGACAAAGTTTGCGCAGCTGCAGAAACTTATATAGGCCTTGTTGAATTAGGCGTGGGATTAATACCGGGTGGTGGTGGCACCAAGGAGTTTGCGTTACGTGCCGGTGATGATCTGCATGAAGACGAACCGGAAACTGTTACGTTAAAAAACCGTTTCTTCTCTATTGCCACTGCTAAAGTTGCGACTTCTGCTCAGGAAGCATTTGATATGGGCATACTCCGCAAAGGACATGATGAAGTGGTGATGAATATCGGAAGAAGAATTGCCGAAGCAAAAAGAAGTGTGATTGAAATGTCTGACGAAGGATATACCATTCCACAGCCCCGCAAAGATGTAAAAGTGATGGGCCGTCTGGGATTGGGTGCCATGCTTGCCGGCATTAACGGTATGTGGCGCGGCAATTACGCAACCGACCACGATGCACTGGTAGCAAGGAAATTAGCCTATGTAATGTGCGGTGGTGACTTGAGTGAGCAAAGCCTGGTTAGCGAACAATATTTATTGGATCTGGAAAGAGAAGCATTCTTAAGTCTTTGTGGTGAAAAGAAAACGCTGGAAAGAATTCAGAGTGTGTTGAAGAGTGGAAGGCCGATAAGGAATTAGAGAGTGAGTGGTGAGTAGTGAGTGGTGGTTCTATTACTCTACTGACTACTCACTACTAACCACTCACTACTAACCACTCACTATTCCTCATCCCAGCTGAAATTTCAATCTATAATACCTACCGTTATTCTGTAAGCCATACGCCATCTCCCCTCCCATATCTTCCATTAACTGCCGGCAAATCACAAGCGGCTGATCTGTATTCACCATTGAATTATCGAAAGAAGAGGTATTCTTTTTTGACTGAATGGATTCCTGGATCTCAATAATACAGGCTTCATCTGTTTTTGTAATATGTAAGGTTATCAGAATGCCTTGTTGTATTGAAAGAAATAATTGAGAGAATATAGTGCTCAGTATAAAATCAGTGAATGCCTTATCAGCAGTAACTACTGAAGGTGAATGGGCAATATGAAACTGTATATTAGGCACAATATGATCGGCTTTGCCAATCATATCTATTACCGTATTCTCTACTTCAGGTATTATATCAAATTGATCGGAACTATATTCAAGTGTAACTGAAACAGATTGTTCTAATGTTGTTATTTTTTTTTCAAGATATCCCAGGCGTGTATTGGAGCTGCCCTTCATGCTATTGATGATAATGGTTAAAGCAGCTCTGTTAAATAATTGAGGCATGGAGATAAGAGATCTTTTTCTTCCTCAATTTACTTCTTTTGGTACACCCTTACATAATCTATCAGCATACTTTGCGGAAATACCGAATCATCTACACCCTGTTGTCCTCCCCAGTTTCCGCCAATGGCAAGGTTCAGAATCATAAAAAAATCTTTGAGATATGGCCAGGAATCTGCTCCTGTGCCGGGATTATTATACGTAAAATAAAAATTACCGTCTACATACCAGGTAACCTGGCTGCCTGTCCATTCAATACTGTACACATGAAAAGAGTCCTGCGCATCTTTGATCAGTACATTACCGCTTTTCTGTTTGCCATTAGCGCCGTTGTATAATTTATTATGAGCCGTTCCAACAATATTATTGGCATCAAAACCAACTTCTTCCATTATATCAAGTTCGCCATCGTCGGGCCAGTTTAAGGGATTGGTGGCAGCCAGCATCCAGATAGCAGGCCAGGTTCCGCGGCCTTTGGGCAATTTGGCACGGATCTCAAATTTGCCGTAGGTCCATTGCGCTTTGTTTTTAGAAAGCAGTCTTGCAGAAGTGTAATTTCTTCCACCCACACTTTCTTTTCTTGCTTCAATAACAAGATTACCGCCCACTACTCTTGCATTTTCCTGTCTTGCATTGGTATAATATTCCAGTTCATTATTACCCCAGCCATTACCACCCACGTCGTAGCTCCATTTGGTTGTATCGGGCATGCCATCTGCATTAAATTCATCTGACCAAACCAATTGATAAGTTAAATTTACCGGCGTACTTGGAGTTGTAGGCGAAGTGGGAGTTGTTGTACCGGAAGCATTGGAACTTCCTTTACCACAGCTTAACAGGAAAATGGAGGATACAAATGCAAAAGACAAAATGACAAGACGCATATATGGATGTTTAAAATCAATAGCCTGAAAAATTGATAAACCAACTATTGAAACTAAATATACAGATTTTGGATGCAGGTGTATAATACTGAAATGACAATATCTGCTTATATTTTTACCGTTAAACCTTATGCAAACGGGGCTTATCAATATTCTGTATAAATCCTGAATATCTGTTTATCTTCGGAAGAACAAAGATTTTCCATCTTTAAACAAACGCTATGGAACCGATTCTTTCTATCAATGGCATTGCAAAAGCATATGGCCCGATCAAAGCATTAAAAGGAGTTTCCTTTGATGTGCCTGAAGGCGCTGTATTTGGCATTCTGGGGCCTAATGGCAGCGGCAAGACCACGATGTTGAGTATTATTCTTGATATTTTAAAAGCTGATACGGGAAGTTTTGCCTGGTTTGGTAAACCGGGCTCACCAGAAACCAGAAAGAAGATTGGTTCTTTATTGGAAACGCCTAATTTCTATCACTATTTATCTGCCGTTGATAATTTGAATATCACACATGCCATCAGTGGCCGTGGCGATGTTGCTGATATTGACCGTGTTTTGGAAATCGTAAAACTAAGTGAGCGCAAAAAAAGCAAATTCAGTTCGTATAGTTTGGGAATGAAACAAAGACTTGCCATTGGTGCCGCATTATTGGGCGATCCACAGGTATTGGTATTTGATGAACCTACCAATGGATTAGATCCGGTGGGTATTGCAGAGATCAGGGAATTGATCAAAGAACTGGCTAAGCGTGGAAAAACCATTATTATGGCCAGCCATTTACTGGATGAAGTAGAAAAAGTTTGTACGCATGTGGCGATACTGAAGAGAGGTACATTGATCACTGCAGGACATGTTGATGAAGTTTTATCTAATGAAGACATTGTAGAAGTTTCTTCAAATGATCCAGCCCAATTGCTTTCTTTATTGAACAGTTTTCCGGGATATACCACTATTAAACAGGATGGAAGACTGGTGCAGTTATTCTTTCCTATCGGCACTGCCAGTCTGGAAGCTGTGAATCGTTTTTGTTTTGAAAAAGGCATCACGCTTAACCTGTTAAACGTTAAGAAGAAAAGCCTTGAAACCAAATTCTTTGAATTAACCAACGACTAATCCAACCCGATATGAACTCATTAATAAAAATAGAATGGCTTAAAATAAAAAAGTATCCTGCTTTTTGGTGGATGCTGGGTATTGTGGCATTAACGTATCCGGGCATTAATGCAATGACTTATTACGGCTATCTGAAAGCTACCAGCGGTAAAGAAATGACAAATAATATTGCCAAATTATTATTGGGCAATCCCTTTGCATTTCCTGAAACCTGGCATTCGGTTGCCTATTTTTCTTCTTTCTTTATTCTTCTGCCATCGATATTGGTGATCATGCTGGTTACCAATGAATATACTTTTAAAACGCATCGTCAGAATATTATTGATGGCTGGAGCAGAGGGCAATTTATTACCAGTAAATTGTTTGATGTGTTGATCGTTTCTGTGATCGCAACTTTGGTATACCTGGCGGTGGCATTGTTCTTTGGTTTTTATGCAGACAGCAGCACAACATTCCAATGGAACCTGCAATTGCAATACATACCCTTATTCTTGTTGCAAACATTTGCACAGTTATCCATTGCTTTTTTATTGGGGTACCTGATTAAGAAGGCATTTATTGCATTGGGTATTTTTCTGTTCTATTATCTTATTATTGAAAACATTGCAGTTCAATATGCAAGGTTTAAAATGAATGATGTAGGCAGGTTCCTGCCTTTTGAGATCTCAGACAGATTGATTCCTGCTCCCGCTTTTTTCTCAAGATGGGGTAAAGATGCCAAAGCCAGTTATGACCATTCAATCAGCATCATTCCTGAACACATTATATATACAATCTTGTTAACTGCCGGTATCTGGCTGATCTGTTATGCGGTGCATAAAAGAAGGGATTTGTGATTTTGGTGCATAGTCGATGGTCGATAGTCCATAGCAAAAGTTTACTTATTGCAAATATCTATGGACTATCGACCATCGACTATGTACAATTACCCAATCAACTGTGCAATGGCATTCTCTACGGTTGGATAAGCAAAATCGAAGCCGCTCAATTGTATTTTTTTACTACTTACATTCGCGCTTTTGAGCACTTCGATGCTCATTTCTCCCAGCATTATTTTTAATACAAAGGCCGGAACATTTACAGGTATATAGAACCTGCCGCGCATTTGTTTGGCGAGGGTGATGGTTAAATATTGATTGGTAACAGGATGCGGTGCTACCGCGTTATAAGCGCCATTCATCGTTTCGTTTTCAATAGCGGCAATGAACATTCGGCAAAGATCGTCTACATGAATCCAGCTGATTACCTGTTTACCGCTGCCGAGTATGGTGGCAAGACCTGCTTTCAATGGCTTTTTAAATTCAACAAAAGCGCCGCCTTCATTACTTAATACAATTCCGGTTCTCAGTTTCACCAGTCGTTTACCAAATTGCGTTACGGGCTCTATACTTGCTTCCCATAAACGGCATGTTTCTCCGAGATATGCTGTATCGGCTTCGGCTTCTTCCGAAAAACCATTTTGCAAACTCATTTCCGTATCCGCACCATACCAACCGATGGCTGATGAACTTACCACTGTTTTTATATGATTTGTATTTTCTGCCAGTACTTTTACGATCAATGCACTGCTTTGTGTACGGCTATTTACGATCTCTTCTTTTCTTTGTTTTGTCCAGCGTTTATCTGCAACACCCGCACCGGCCAAATGGATAATATGATCTGCCTTGCCGATAGCCTCTTTATCAATTGTTTGTTTACTGATATCCCAATTTGCATAACTAACTCCTTTTTGCTCACACCTCACGCCTGACGATTCACGACTGAGAATGATCACTTCATATCCTTTCCCAATCAATAACTGTGTTAACCTTTTTCCAATCATTCCTGTTCCACCTGTGATCAATACTGTTGGCATGTCTATTGGTTTATTTTCGTCTGTTATTTCTCAATTCTGAAAACCTTTTACTTCTTTCATATCACGCTTTAGCCAATTGGTTTCCGGGTAATGTGCATTTTTATTAATGGTATGAATGGCATATGCCTGTCTTGACTTGCCTGAAGTATTGGGCAAACTATAATGCGGTAATAACCCATGTAAAACAATACAGGTTCCTTTTTTTACTTCCAAAGGAATCATTCCTTCCATTGAATAAGGTTCATTACTGAATTGAACAAATTCTGTTCCACCACCTTCTTTCCTGCGAAACCATGAGCGGAGTGGTGTTTGATGACCGCCGGGCATGGCCCATAAACAACCATTCTCCTGTTTAGCATCTTCCAATGCAAACCAGAAACCGATGCAGGATTCGGGTTCTGTGTAAAGAAAGCTGCTATCCTGGTGTATATCGACTTCGCCACCGATTCTCGCATGTTTGAAGATCATCATGCTTTGGATCATTAAAAAATCATTCAATGCCAGATCTGTTGCCAGTTGCTGCATTTGAGGTGAGCGTGAGAATTGATTAAATACCGAATCGAGATCATGCAAGGCATGGCCGATTTTATTTAGTGAGTGAAACAGGTCTTTTTTCAAATTACCGGAAGGATCAAATGCATCTTTCTCAAAAAAGAAAGAGATTTTATCGCCGGAATCCAGAAAATAATCGTCGCTGGTTCTTGCTTGTTCAGCCGTTTGAAATACGGATGGATGGCCATCATAATTAAATCCATTGGCCAGTTCTTCTGCCCTTTGCATCAGTTGATCACATTCTTCCGGCGTATTGAATCCTTCCAGAACCAGATAGCCATCTGATTGAAATTTTTGTAAGAGATTATCCAAAACAGTTATTTAATAAGTTGTGCTATTAAAGGTAGTTCTAAAAATGTAAACACTATTTTACCTGAAATTGTTCTCCTTTAACCGTGCCTTTGTGCCTCTGTGTGAGAAACAAATTTGCACACAAAGGCACAAAGGCACGGTTGGCACAAACAAAAACCCCCGATTCACCATCGGGGGTCACAACTAAAATCACCAAAAAGTAAAACACATTATAGCAAGCAAGGGTTAGTCGGGTTTCTTACCATCGAGGAAGGTATTGATGGTTGAGATCTGTGTTTGATCATTTTCATCTTTACCAACCGTGTACTTACTGTAGAAATTTTCTACAGAAGTAAGGGTGTTTCCAAACAGTTCCATATTGCGGCGAACATAAGCGGGTACTGCATCAAATTCATGGTTATTATCCGCTGTGTTCATATTGTAAGAAAGGTTACGGAGTTTCTGTATCCTTTCTGCTGCGCGTTTCTTTTGTTCTTCTACTTCATCCATCGGACTATCTTCGTGGAAAGACGGAGCCGGTGTTTCTATTTTAGCCACAGGTGCGGGGGCCGGTACTTCTTCTCTTTCCTTCATGTCAAAATGAAAATCCATTTCAGGTTCTTCCATTTTAGCTACGGGCTGAGGAGCAGGTTGTGGTGTAGCTATTGGCTCCGGTTGTTTCATTTCAACAACAGGTGCCTGCACTTCCATTTCAGGTTCTGCATAAATATTGGCAGGTTTGCTGAGCATGCCGCTTAATATAGAAACCGATTGTGGTTGTGTTGGTTTGTCGTTCACCTGAAAATCCATCAGTTCTTCAATCGCTGATTTGGGAACATGTACTTCTTCAACAGGCTCTTCCACTTTTACTTCCTGTGTAATTTCAGGATTCAGTTCAAACTGCAATACACTGGTTTCTTTTTCTTCTTCGTATAAATGAACCGGGGTAGAACTAAAATCATGTTTGCTGAAAACGGTCAACATCTGCTCAATCGGCAGGTTCTCATGCATACTTGGCGCAAACGGATCTTTTTCTTCCAACACTGAAAGCACTACTTCCTGAACAGGCTGTGGCTGCGGTTGTGGTTGTGCTGCTGGTTTTACTTCTTCTGTATCCATTCCCAAAACCATTACCACTTTTTCAGGTTGCGGTTCTACTTTCTTTACTTCTACCGGTTTTGCAAAAGGATCTTTGTGTTCAAAGCCGGTTGCAATTAAAGTAATACCGATCTTCTTATCTAAGGTACTGTCATAACCCATACCCACGATCACATCAGTGGCTTCGCCGGCCTGCATACGGAGGTGGTTATTGATAATTTCCAGTTCATCCATTGTACACTCATGTTCACCTTCAGCACTGTTGATATTAATCAGAATCCACTTGGCGCCGCGGATATCGTTATCGTTCAGTAACGGAGAAGCCAATGCTTCTTCGATCGCACGTTGTGCCCTGTCTTCACCTTCCATTTCTGCTTTACCTAAGATTGCCACACCACCATTTTTCATCACTGTACATACATCCGCAAAATCCACTATAATGTGTCCGCGGCTGTTGATGATATCGGTGATACATTTGGCGGCAGTAGCCAAAACATTATCGGCTTTACCAAAAGCTTCTTTCATTTTCAGGTTGCCATACTGCATCCTTAATTTATCGTTGCTGATCACCAGCAGTGTATCAACATATGGCTTTAATGCCATGATACCTTCTTCTGCCTGTTGATGACGGCGTGGACCTTCAAAACCAAATGGAGTAGTAACAATACCTACGGTTAAAATACCCAGGTCTTTACAGATCTGTGCAATGATAGGTGCGCCACCGGTACCGGTTCCACCACCCATACCTACGGTGATAAAAGCCATTTTGGTATTTACTTCCAGTATCCGTTTGATCTCTTCAAGAGATTCCTCTGTTGCTTTTTTACCCACTTCAGGGTTAGCACCGGCACCCAAACCTTGTGTAAGGTGCGGCCCGAGCTGGATCTTATTCGGGATGTTGCTCTGTTCTATTGCTTTCGCATCGGTATTACAGATAATAAAATCAACACCTTCGATATTCTGTTCAAACATGAAGTTTACTGCATTGCTTCCTCCTCCTCCAACACCTAATACTTTAATGATGGAAGACTTCTGTTTGGGAAGATCGAAATGAATCATAACTTACTTTTTTAGTGATATAACGGGTTAGTACAAATCGAATGCTATACTTACTAACGAGCATTCGTGCCAATTTATTTTATTACCTGGTCTTCTTCTTCCTTAAACATGTCAATCAGGTTGTTCTTGAACTTATCCCAGAACTTTCCTTTTCTTGCTGATACATCTACAGAGCTAACAGCAGCAGGCATTTCAGCAGTAGTAACCGGTTGATCTACCGTGAGTTTCCGCGGCACTTCCACTTTCTTGAATTTCTCTGTAAATTCTTTGTATTTGAAGTCGTAATCGCTGTATCCTTTTAAGATCAGACCGATACAGGTTGAGTACATCGGTTTTTTCAGTTCATCAATATGGTTAGGTGCCAGATGCTCGTTTGGCAAACCGATACGTGCATTTAAGCCTGTAGTATATTCTGTTAACTGAATAAGATGTTTTAACTGAGATCCACCACCGGTAAGGATGATACCGCCATTTAATGCACGGCTATCCAATCCAACTTGTTTCAGGTGATAGGTAACGAAATCAAGGATCTCACTCATTCTTGCCTGGATGATGGCTGCAAGATTTTTTACACTGATTTCCTTTGCAGGCATTCCTTTCAATCCCGGGATAGTGATATAGGCATTGGCTTTTGCTTCATCAGCCAAAGCACTGCCGAACTGAACTTTCATGGCTTCTGCCTGACTTTTCAGCACACCCAATCCCATACGGATATCATTGGTAATGTTCTCTCCACCAAAAGGAATTACAGCGGTATGTTTTAAGATACCTTCATAAAAAACAGCAAGGTCGCTTGTTCCACCACCGATATCGAGGATGGCTACACCTGCTTCCATATCAATATCACTCATTACTGCACTGGCTGATGCCAAAGGTTGCAGAACAAGGTCTTTTGTGGTAAGGCCGCTTCTTTCTACCGAACGGTTGATGTTACGGATCGCGTTTCTGTCGCCGGTGATGATATGGAAATTGGCTCCCACTTTCACACCGTTATAACCGATCGGATCCTTAATGTTCTGAATATTATCTACATGAAAATCCTGCGGGATCACATCAATGATCTGGTCGCCGGCAGGAATAAAGGTCTTTCGCTGGTTATTGATCAGTTGCTCGATCTCGGGGCGTTTGATCTCTGTATCTGCATCCTGACGAACAATATCGCCACGGGTTTGCAAACTTTTGATATGGTGTCCCGCAATACCAACGTATACTTCGCTGATCTCAAGGTCGGGGTTGCTCTCATAGCAATTTTCTAATGCCTGTTGAATGGCTTTGATGGTTTGGTCGATGTTCAGTACCTGACCATGTTGTACGCCGTTGCTGTTTGCCCGGCCAAAACCGAGGATCTCCAGCTTGCCGTACTCATTCTTTCTGCCCGCAATGGCAGCAATTTTAGTGGTTCCGATGTCCAGACCAACAATGATTGGTGATTCATTGTGATTCATATACTTGTGTTTTAGTTGTCGTTGTTTGCGTTGACCGTGAGTCGTCAATCGTCAGTCGTGAGTTTTATTTATTTCTTCACTCACGATTCACACCTCACTCCTCACGATCATTCCTTCTTTTCCATTACTGCTTTTGCTTTCGTTGCCTTTGCTTTCTTCACCGGTAATTTCTTCCCCTTCGATAACGGTTTTTTGTTTGTTATATTGTTTGTTACAACCGGTGTTTTTGTTTTTACAGAATCCTTTAGGGGTTTGAGAATTACAGGTGCCGGTTTTACCGGTGCAGATGCACTATCTATTATTGCTCCTTGTGCATTTTCGAGTAAATTCTTCATTGCTTCTCTGGCCCTTGCAGAATCTACCCATGCTTTGGTTGCACCTTTTCTGATGGCAACAACCTGTTTATCGTATTGCACATCCAGTTTCTCATACGTATTGATTCCATTCTGTAACCATGCTTTCTGATAGAAGGTATATAAGCGGTTAAACTTCTTATCAATATCGTCAGCATTACCTAAAGCGACAATCTGATCCCCGATAACGGGCACCATTTCAAAATTGGATTGTGGTGTGATATCGATCTGTGCCACCTGTGCCATCCAGAAAGAATCGGCCAGAATATATTTACCCATTTTAACCACATTCTGTAAAAGCACACTGTCCGGCTTTGCCAATTTCAGCTTGTCTGACGGAAAGCCTGTGAACACGGGCACTCTGGCAGACAGTTTATCACTCAAAGGCAAACGAAGTGAACCGCTATCAACATAAAAAGATTCTCCGTTTAAAGTAAAAACCCTGGCAACCGGCTGTCGTTCATCTATCCTTACCTGCAGTACCTGGTTATTATCAATAAACATTTCTGCATTGCTTACCCACGGATTCTTTTCAACGATCGATTCCATTGCCCGCAGGTCGATAGTAGAAATGGCATTACCGGTTACAGTTCCTATTGAATTGATGATGTCGCGAACATCCTTTTCATCAATGAACATATGCTTGGTGGCACCGTTGATCTCAATCTTAATATCGGCACAAGGCTTTCCTGCTTTTTTCTGCATGGCGGCACCCAACAATACGATCGTGCCTATGCCTGCGAGCAGCCATAGGGTACGGGTAAGTATTTTTTTCCAATTGTACCTGCGCATGTTTATGAGTTCTTCAATAATTCTTTAACGGGTTGTACCAGTGCATCAATATCTCCCGCACCGGCCATTACCAATAATTTGGGTTGATGTTGCGACACCCATGTTTTCATTTCTTCTTTCGACAAAACCTGTTTGTTTGCGATCGTCATTTTGTTTAATAACAGTTCGCTGGTAACACCTTCCATCGGTAATTCCCTTGCGGGATAGATGGGGAGGATGATCACTTCATCGGCCATATCCAGACTATGGGCAAAGCCATCGGCCTGGTCTTTGGTTCTGCTGAACAGGTGTGGTTGAAATACGAGTACCAGTTTGTCTTTATCGAAAATGCTTTTTACACCACTAATCAATGCCCGTAGTTCTTCCGGGTGATGGGCGTAATCATCTATCAACACATGTTGTTCATTCTTTAATGCATATTCAAATCTTCTTCGAACACCTTTGAAATCGACTACAGCAGCGATGATCTTTTCATCATCAATACCCAAATATTTGGCAACCGTTATGGCAGCAATACAGTTTTCGATATTGTGTAAGCCGCCCATATGCAGCACTACATCTTTGATGACCCAATCTATATTCACCACATCAAAACAATAACTGCCATTTTCTACTTTTAGATTGGTAGCATGGACCGATGCTTCTGTATCTTCAAAACTGTATGAGTATTGGTGTTCGGCTTTTAATTCAGACGCTCGGCTTAATCCATATTTGGTAATTAAGCAACCACCCGGTTTTACTTTTTGCGAAAACTGAATAAATGCTTTTTCTACTTCTTCGGGAGTACCATAAATATCCAGATGATCCGGATCCATCGCTGTGATCACCGCCACATCAGGAACCAGTTTCAGAAAACTTCTATCGTATTCGTCTGCTTCTACCACCACCACATTTCTTTCACTGCTCCAGAAATTGGTTTGATAGTTGGCAGAAATTCCTCCCAAAAAAGCATTACATCCATAACCGGAATGACGCAGCAGATGCGCGATCATTGTGGTTACGGTTGTTTTGCCATGCGTTCCACCCACACAAATATTAAATGAACCTTCTGTGATCCATTGCAAAACATCGCTGCGTTTAACTACGGTATAATTGTGCTCGCGATAATACACCAGCTCTGCATGTTGTGCAGGAATAGCGGGTGTATACACTACTGCATCTGTATCTTTTGGTGCGAGATCAATTCTTTCTTCATAATGAATAGCAATGCCGCTGGCTTCCAGTTCACGGGTCAGGGGTGTGGAAGTTTTATCGTATCCACTTACATCAACACCTCTTGATTTAAAATATCTGGCCAGCGCACTCATTCCAATGCCGCCGATACCGATAAAATAGATCTTCTTTATTTCGTTCAACTTACTCACTGATCGTTTTTAAAATTTCTTTTGCAATGATCTCATCTGCATTGGTAATAGCCAATGCATGGATATTTGTTTTTAATTGCTCCTGCAGTTTTTCATCTTTTGAAAGACTGATCACTGTATCAACAAGCAGGTCTTTTGCCCGATCATCTTTTACGATCAGCGCTGCCTGTTTATTTACCAATGCCATTGCATTAGCTGTTTGATGATCTTCTGCAGCAAATGGAAACGGAACAAAAACAGAAGGTTTGCCTGCTACGCACAATTCTGTAACTGCCATGGCCCCTGCCCTGCTGATCACGATATCGGCAGCAGCATAGGCCATTTCCATTTCTTTGATAAAATCATTCACCCATATATCTTCCTTTGCCGCGCCTGATTGTTTAAAACGGGCAGCAGTAGCTTTACCTGTTTGCCAGATAAGTTGCAACTCATTTTCTTCAAACATTTTCAAATGGGCATCTAAGGCTTCGTTAATACTTTTTGCACCTAAACTGCCGCCAACAGACAAAACCGTTTTCTTTGATGGATCCAATCCGAAAAAACGAATGGCCTCTTCTCTTGAAATTTTCGCATCCACAATTGATCTTCTGACCGGATTACCTGAGATAATCAGTTTTGGCTTTTGAAAAAATTGTTCCATTCCTTCTGAAGCAACAAAGATCTTATCGGCTTTCTTTCCCAACATTATATTTGCTTTCCCTGCAAACGAATTACTCTCGTGGATAAACGTGGGTATCCCCTTTGTTTGTGCAAAACGTAAAACCGGAAACGTTGAATATCCGCCTACCCCAATCACTGCCTCCGGTTTAAAATCATTCATAATCTTTCGAACCTGCCAGAAACTTTTTATCAGTTTGTATGGCAATGAAATATTCTTTAATAATGATTGCCGGTTAAATCCTGCAATATCCAATCCTTTGATCTCATACCCTGCCTGCGGCACTTTCTCCATCTCCATTTTTCCCTTTGCACCTACAAATAAAATTTCAATATCAGGGTCTTCCTTCTTTAATGCATTGGCAATAGCGATCGCAGGGAAAATATGTCCCCCGGTACCTCCGCCTGCTATAATTATTTTCCTTGCCAATGTTATTTTGTTACTGTGTTTGGTGTTGCACCTGCACTATTAATTACCGGTTCTAACGGAGCTTTCCCTTCCAACTGTTCTACGTTTCTTGCAACACTTAATATAATACCAATGGCACCGCAGGTAAACAGGAATGAACTTCCACCCATACTTACCAAGGGAAGTGTTACTCCGGTTACCGGAACCAGATTTACATTTACTGCCATATTTGCTACTGCCTGTATCACCAATGTAAAACTTAACCCCAATGCTAAAAATGCTCCGAATGCATAAGGACATTTTCTGAAGATCCGGATACATCGAAACAGAAATACCAGATAAATAAATATCATAAACGCCCCACCCAGCAATCCATATTCTTCTATTATAATCGAATAGATAAAATCATTATAAGCCTGTGGCAGAAAATTTCTTTGCCGGCTGTTACCCGGACCAAGACCAACCAATACACTTCCATTTGCAATGGCAATTTTTGCCTGTTGTACCTGATAAGGTGTTTCATTGTCTTTCGCATACATAAAGTCCTGCACACGTCTTACCCATGTTCCAAAACGGCCAAAGGATTTTACTTTTTCTGCAACACCTGTTTTCTTTACTTCGGTTGTTTGTTTACCATCGTAGGTGATCATTGCTACAGAAATAATTATCGCTACCGGTATCAATGCAACACCAATGGTCATTAAGATATGTTTGATACTAACCCTTCCGATAAACATCAACAACAAAGCGGTTGCACCGGTTAACAATGCATTTGATAAGTTTGCCGGCATAATCAATGCACAAATGATCAGTACAGGCGCTACCACCGGAATAAACCCTTTCTTAAAATCTTTGATCACTTCCTGTTTCTTACTCAGTAAACGGGAGATATACATGAACAAAGCCAATTTTGCCAGATCACTGGTTTGAATGGTCATGTTGATGATAGGCAGTTTGATCCATCTGCTTCCATCATTGATCTTGGCGCCAAATAGAAGTGTATATAATAATAATGGAATAGAGATCAGAAATAAGATAGTAGCCACTTTTGAAAAAATGGTATAATTGATCCTGTGTAAAAAGTATATCAATAACAACCCAACCAATGAAAAAGATACCTGCTTGAACAGATACACATTGGTATTACCCTTATACATTTTATACGCCAATGATCCGGTGGCACTATACACAACAAGGATAGAGATCAATGATAACAATACCACGATCCCCCAGATATATTTATCCCCCCGTGTTCTGTCTACCAACTGCCCACGCATACCGCCGATGCTTGGCATTTGTGAGAACAGTGTATCTTTTATTTCACTCATACCCCCAACCCCTAAAGGGGCGTTTATCAAATGGTTAATATATTATCCCGTTCATCTTCAACATCCTTTCTATCGTAGTTATAATTCTTTCACCGCATCTTTAAACTGTCTGCCCCTGTCTTCATAATTCTTGAAGAGATCAAAACTTGCACAGGCAGGACTTAACAATACCACATCACCTTTAGCTGCCAGTTTAAAAGAAGCATTCACAGCTTTTTTTGCAGAATCGGTTTCTACAATTACGGGGGCGATATCTTTAAAAGCCTCTATGATCTTTTTATTATCCACTCCCATACATACGATCGCTTTTACTTTCTCTTTTACGAGTTCTGCGATCAAACCATAGTCATTACCCTTATCCGTTCCACCCAATACCAATACGGTTGGCTTGTTCATACTCTCCAGCGCAAACCATGTACTATTTACATTAGTTGCCTTACTGTCGTTGATGAACTCAACACCGCGCACCATCGCAACAAATTCCATCCTGTGTTCAAGACTGTGAAAGTCTTTTACAGCTTCACGGATTTTTTCTTTGCGGATGCCGAGCGTAGCGGCTGCGATTCCTGCTGCCATAGTGTTGTAGTTATTGTGTTTACCCTTAAGAGCAAAGTCATAGATACTCATGCTTACTCTTTCTTCCTGGATTCTCAGCATCATCTGGTCGCCCTTGATGTAGCCGCCTTTTTTAACTTCTTGTTTCATAGAGAATGGTAATGGGTTAGTATGAATGGTTAGTAATGGGAGTTTTTGCATGATCACTTCATCATCTAAACAGTAGATGAAATAATCCTTGTCTGTCTGGTTCTCGATGATCCTGAACTTACTGTTGATATAATTCTCAAACTTGTAATCATACCTGTCGAGATGGTCTTCAGTAATATTCAGCAGCATCGCTATATCTGCACGGAATTCTTTGATATCATCCAATTGAAAAGAACTCACTTCCACCACATAAATTTCTTTGGGATCCACTGCCACCTGTTTGGCAAACGAGAGCCCGATATTGCCGACCATCGCACAACTCAATCCCGCTGTTTCGCAGATATGATAGGTTAATGCAGTGGTAGTGCTTTTACCGTTACTTCCGGTGATGCCTACAATTTTACTATCACCTTTAAAACGATACGCCAGTTCTATCTCACTGATCACAGGGATTCCCTTTTTACGGATGGTTTTTACCATCTCATTTTTTTCAGGTATACCCGGACTTTTCATCACTTCATCTGCATTTAAAATTTTATCTGCAGTATGAATGCCTTCTTCAAATTCAATTCCGTTATCAAAGAGCTCTTGTTTGTATGCAGGCTTTAATGGACCGCCATCACTTACAAATACATCATAGCCAACTTTCTTTCCGAGCAGTGCAGCGCCAACGCCGCTTTCTCCTCCGCCCAGTATGACTAATCTGTGTTTCATTTTTACTTCGTTTTCGTCTGTCATGAGTATGATTTCATTGACTCACGATTCACGTCTCACGCCTCACGATTTATTTTGTTATCAGCTTTATCACTTTATTCATCTTCTGTTGCGTCGCACACTTGTGCATTTTGTTCTTTGGTCATCAACCCACCCCTAACCCCTCCCCGGAGGGGATAAGAGAAATGCTGAGCATTTCAATCTACAAACTCACCACTCACTACTGACCACTCACGTTTCACGATCTCACCTGATCTTCAACGTTACAATCGACATCACCACACAAATAATGGTAAGTATCCAAAACCTGATCGCAATTTTATTTTCGTGAAATCCTTTTTTCTGATAGTGATGGTGCAATGGGCTCATTAAAAACACTCTTCTTCCTTCACCAAATTTTTTCTTTGTGTATTTGAAATAGGAAACCTGTATGATCACGCTTAAACTTTCGATAAAGAATACAAGACAGAAGATCGGCACCAATAATTCTTTTCTAACAATAAATGCAAGTGAAGCAATGATTCCACCTAAAGCAAGGCTACCCGTATCACCCATGAATACCTGTGCCGGATATGCATTGTACCAGAGGAACCCGATACATCCACCCACAAATGCACCAACAAAAATGGAAAGTTCACCAAGGTTGGGGATATACATCACATCAAAATAATCGGCGAGAACGTAGTTCCCACTTACATAAACAAATACACCAATACCTGCACCAATGATTGCGCTTACACCTGCAGCAAGTCCATCCAAACCATCGGTTAAATTGGCTCCGTTAGAAACAGCTGTTACAATAAATATCACCACCAGCACATAAACGATCCATGTGTATTTTTCTGCATCAGGACCTATCCAGCTGATCAGCCTGCTATAATTAAATTGGTGGTTTTTTACAAATGGAATGGTCGTAATCGGAGTTTTCACTTTTACAAAACGCTTCTCTATTCCGTTCAGCTTTCTTACTACAGTATTGGTGTCTTTGGTAAGTCTTTCACCTTTTTGCAATTGTGCCTGTGGAGTTGTCACCACTTCTCTTTCAACCGTTACTGCATTACTGAAGTATAATGTCAGACCAATGATCACACCCAATCCAACTTGCCCGATAATTTTTGAGATCCCTGCCAGGCCATCGCTATCTTTCTTTTTATACGCTTCTCCTTTTTCCTGTGCTGCTTTTCTTGCACGTATTTTAAAAAGATCATCCAGAAAACCGATCACTCCTAACCATACTGTACAGAGCAGCATTAACCTCACATAAACTTTATCAAGATTGGCAAATAATAAAGTAGGAATGATAATACTTAACAGAATGATGATTCCACCCATTGTAGGTGTTCCTTTTTTCTGTGCCTGGCCTTCAAGGCCCAGATCACGAACACTTTCGCCTATTTGTTTTTTCTTCAATAAAAGAATAATGCGCTTACCATATACAGTAGCTATTAACAACGACAGGATCACCGCCATTGCAATACGGAAAGTCTGATACTGGAACAATCCTGCTCCCGGTATATGAAACTCTTTGTTTAGCCAGTTAAATAAATAGTATAGCATAGGTTCAGTTGTTAGTTGTTAGATGATAGATGTCAGTTTTTTCTGACATCTGCCAACTTTCATCTGTCATCTATTTTATTTTCCTAATAATGCAAACATCTCCCTCAACACCTCCTTATCATCAAACGGATGTTTCACCCCATTGACATCCTGATACTTTTCATGTCCTTTTCCTGCCACCAGAATAATATCTTCTTTGTTGGCAAGACTAACTGCCGTTTTGATCGCTTCTTTTCTGTCAACGATCGAGATATATTTTCTTTTTGCAGAACTGGTTAACCCTGTTTCCATATCAACCAGTATCTTTGCAGGATCTTCAGTTCTTGGGTTATCGCTTGTTAAGATCACTTTATCGCTCAAATCACAAGCGGCTTGTGCCATGATGGGGCGTTTGGTTTTATCCCTATCGC
The DNA here is from genome assembly GCA_965206685.1 of Sediminibacterium sp. Lineage (GTDB taxonomy): Bacteria > Bacteroidota > Bacteroidia > Chitinophagales > Chitinophagaceae > Sediminibacterium. The sequence continues at coordinate 5,058,815 of OZ242223.1, read as the reverse complement.
CGCCACATCCAACTACTGTAATAATTTGCTCATGCCCTTTTCGCAACTTTTTGATCGTCATCAACACATTCTCTAATGCATCCGGTGTATGCGCGTAGTCAACAATACCGATGATCAGTCCGGCACTGATCATATAATCAAATCTTCCTTCTGCCCCACTAAGCATACTTAATGCAGTGAGTACGGTTTCGCTTTCTTCTCCCAAACAAACTGCTGCACCATACACCGCCAACAGATTGTACGCATTGAACTCACCAATCAATCTGAAATGAACTTCTTTATCGTTAACGGTCATTACTAAACCGGTTAATGCATTTTCAAGAATCTTTCCTTTAAAGGCGGCAACGGTCTTTAAACTATAGAGATATTTTTTGGCATGCGTATTCTGCAGCATCACTTCACCACGTTTATCATCTGCGTTGGAAATCGCAAAAGCAGACGAGGGTAAATGATCGAAGAAACTCTTCTTTACACGGATGTATTCATCAAATGTTTTATGATAGTCAAGGTGATCATGTGTGATATTGCTGAATAATGCACCCGTAAATACCAAACCGGTAATTCGGTGTTGATGAATCGCATGACTGCTGCATTCCATAAACACATACGAGCATCCTTCATCAGCCATTTGTTTGAGTAAAGCATTTAGTCGAACGGCATCGGGTGTGGTATGGGTTGCAGGAATGATCTTATCTGCAATCTGGTTCTGTACCGTACTAACCAATCCGCATGTATATCCTAATTGTGTAAATAATTTAAAGAGTACGGTTGCAATAGTTGTCTTACCATTCGTTCCGGTAACACCGACCAGCTTAAATCTGGTTGAAGGTTCACCATAAAACTGGTGTGCCATATAAGCAACCGCTTCATGTGTATTATTCACTTCCAGATAAGTAATGCCTTCTACAAATGTTGCGGGCATTTTTTCACAAACAATAGCAACAGCACCGAGCGAAATGGCTTTATCAATAAACTGATGTCCATCCGACTGCTCACCACGAATGGCTACAAAGACAAATCCTGCCGCCACTTTGCGTGAATCGATCTCAATACCGGCCACATCAACTGATGTAGAGCCCTGTACCTGCTTCAGGTGTACTTTGTATAATATATCTTGCAGTTTTGCCATATTCCCCTATCGGTCGGGACGCTCAAAGCGGCCTGAACGATTTATGATTATTAATAATTATTAATCCTATTTAATTCAATTCAACATTTATCAACTGTCCTCTCGCTATCGGCTGCCCCGGAGTAATGGATTGTGCTGCTACTTTTCCTTTACCCTTTGCATTCACCTTTAATCCTATATTCTCACACATATAAACAACATCCTTCAATCCCATTCCGATTAATTGCGGCATAGTGTTTACATCCAGCGCTTTTTTACTTGCTACTACAATGGCGTCTTTTCCATTTATACTGATCCACTGATCTGTTGTAGCAGATGAATCCTCATATTTCATTTTTATTCTGGAAGTAACCAAAGCCATATCCTTTTTCATACCGACATAACCAAAAGCTGAACTATCTATTTTCTTTTGTTGTGTTCCGGCCACCATGGTTTGTCTGATATAAGTACTGTATAATCTATCAGCGATTTCTTTAAACACCGGTCCGGCTACATCTGCACCATGGTGCATTAAAGCATGTGCTTTGTTTTTGATCACAACTACACAAGTGTATTGCGGATTATCTGCCGGAAAATAGCCTGCAAATGCAGATTGATAAATCTGATCAGCATACCCTCTGTTTCCATTTGCCACCAACGCCGTTCCTGTTTTGCCGGCAACTTTATAAGCACTTCCTTTAAATAATTTTGCGCCGGTACCTTCTATACAAACACCCTCCAGACATTCTTTCAATTGAGACAATGTTTGTGCACTGCATACCTGATCATCTATCACATGTGGTTGAAACTGTTTTAATAAAACCCCTTCATCTTGAACAGCACTTACCAGATAAGGCCGCATCATTTTACCATTGTTCGCAATTGCATTATATAAAGTGGCGGTGCGCATGGGTGTGATGGTAAGATTATAACCAAAAGCCATCCATGGCAAAGTAGTTGGGCCCCAGATTCTGTTTCCCGGTTTATACACAGTTGGTTTTCCTTCACCCACCAGATCGATACCAGTTGCTGTATCAATCCGCATTTTTGATAAATGCTTTAAAAACTGATTCGGATTATTCCCATAATTGGACCAGACCAATTTTGCCATACCCACATTAGAACTATGTTCAAATGCCTGCTTTACAGTAGCATCATACATTCCATGTTGTTCAGCATCATAAACTGTTTGACCGTTAATATGCCAGGTACCACCTTCCAGATTTACCATGTCCGTTAGCCTTACTTTTTTGTCTTCCAATAAAGACATCAATGTTGCCAACTTAAATGTTGAACCGGGTTCTGTAGCCGTGATCGCATAATTAAAATCTTCCCAATAACTGCCATCAGTTCTTTTGCCCAGATTGGCAATGGCTTTTATTTTACCTGTTTTTGTTTCCAGTACAATGGCACAACCGGTTTGTGCTTCATTCTTCACCATCATCTTCATTAATGCATTCTCTGCAACATCCTGTATAAAAACATCGATCGTACTTACAATATCTTTTCCGGTTTCCGGTTCAATTTCCCATGTATCATCTACGGGTACACTTACACCACCTGCAATGGTTCTTACCAATTGTTTGCCGTTTCTTCCTTTCAATAAACTGTCATAGGTCATTTCCAATCCCACTTTATTGGAATCACGTGCCAAACCAATGGTTCTGAAAGCCAGCATCTGGTAAGGGTTTAAGCGGATCGTTTTCTCCTGTGCAATCATGCCGCTTTTATATCTGCCCATGCGGAACAATGGAAACCTTCTCAACTGCTCATATTCCCTGAAAGAAATTTTCTTCTTCAATAAAAAATATCCATCCTCATCATCATAGGCTTTCTGCAGCATGGATTTGTAGTCACCGGTAGATTGATCCTTAAACAAACCTGCCAAATCCTCACTCAACGAATCAATATTTTCACGAAAGCGTTGTCCGTTCTTTTCATGCAAAGCCGCCACCCTGAAATCGAGATAAATATCAAACTGTGGAATACTTGTGCTCAGCATCTGTCCGTCTTCACTATAAATCGTTCCCCTCTCTGCTTCAATCTCATCCAGTTTCTGATGAAGGCTATCACTCATACTTCTCCAATGCGTACCCTGCACCTGTTGTATATAGATCGCTTTACCAAATATGGCTGCACACGCGAGAACCACCAGTATATAACTGAGGTAGACTCTCCATAATATGTCGCGTTTTACATCCAAGGGTTAATTAGTAATTCGTAGTTAGTAATTAGTAATTTTTATTTCTTCTCTGCCTGTAATCGTTGCGGTGTTTCTTTACTCACTTTTAATCCTATCGGTTCCGTAGCTTTTACAATTTGCCTTTCTTCACTTTTAAACATCACTTCGCTTTTCAGCGTTTTATATTCAAACTGTAATTCCTTCAGATCATTGGTTGTACTGTTGATCTTTCTGATTGTTTTATCTGCCCGGTGTCCGTTTGCGATATATAAAACCGTTAGTACCGACAAAAACAAAAAGAACGGAATATTCTTAACGATCCACTGATAGTTGAATAATCCTTTCAGTGGATTCTTGTTGGGTTTATCGGGTGTTTGTTCGGCCATTTATTTTGTTACCAGCTTTTGTATTTCAATTTTGCTTTTGTTGCGTCGCACACTTGTGCTTTTTGAACTTTGTTCATCAACCCACCCCTTACCCCTCCCCGGAGGGGATAATCGAAATGCTTCGCATTTCAATTCACTACTCACTACTCACCACTCACGATTCACGTCTCACGCCTCACGATCTCTCCGCCAGTCTCAACTTCGCGCTCCTGCTTCTCGTATTCCTCTTCATCTCTTCCTGCGTTGCCGTTATCGGTTTCTTTGTAATGATCCTGAACACTTCTTCTTTCACAACAGACATAAAGGGGTTATCAGGAGTTTCGTCGAAACTGCCCTGGCGGAAGAAATTCTTCACTACCCTGTCTTCTATGGAATGGAAGGTGATGATGGCTACACGGCCACCCGGTTTCAGCACAGCAGGAACCTGCTGCAGCATGTCTTTCAAAGCACCCATTTCGTCATTCACCTCGATCCGCAAAGCCTGGAATACCTGGGCTAAGTACTTGTTAGGATTTCCTTTCACCACCGGGCTGATCATTGCTTTAAACTGTTCAATCGTTTCAAACTGCAGATGTTTTCGTTGATGTACAATATGTTTTGCCAATGTAATAGAGTTCGTTACTTCTCCATACTGTTCAAACAATTTGTGCAACTGTTGCTCACTATAACTTCTGATGATATCTGCGGCGGTTGATCCCTGTCTTCTGTCCATCCGCATATCCAGCGGACCGGAAAAACGGATTGAGAAACCGCGATCGCCTTCATCAAACTGGTGACTGCTCACGCCCAGATCGGCGAGTATGCCATCCACCTCAGTTATTTTGTGCAAACGAAGCATGCGCTGCAGATGACGGAAATTCTGAGCTACAAAAATTACACGCCCATCTTCGGGTAAATTCTGTTGAGCATCAGCATCCTGATCAAATGCAATGAGTTTTCCTTCAGCGCCTAACTGTTCAAGAATGCCTTTACTATGTCCGCCACCACCAAATGTGCAATCCACATACACACCATCGGGTTTAATAGCGAGACCATTTAAGGACTCTTGAAATAAAACAGGTACGTGATAACTCATGAATTTGAAAATTTGAAAATTTGAAAATTGAGGACGAGTATTCCGTTGAAATTTGAATTCGTTGGTTCTTGAATTTTCAAATTTTCAAATTGCCACATTTTCAAATTTTTTCAGTCATCACTTCCTGCGCCAGGCTGCTGAAAGCCTCGGGTGAAAAATCCTCAAAGAGCTGTTTGTACTTACTAGCATCCCAGATCTCGAAACGGTCGAGTGCGGCGGCAAGAACAATGTCCTTGCTCAGCCCGGCAAATTCTTTCAGTGTTTGGGGAAGCAACATACGGCCGGCACTATCCAGCTCTATTTCTGTTGCTCCGCCTAAAAACTGGCGGCGAAATTGACGTACCTTAGGGTCGAAATCATTCAACTGGCTGATCTTTGCGATAATTAATTCCCAACTTTTGATCGGATACAACGTGAGGCATTTTTCAAAACCACGGCTGAGTATGAAACGACTCTCCCCTTCAGGCAACTGTTTTTTCAGTCCGCCCGGAATCAGGAAGCGCCCTTTCGCATCTACCGTAGCCTCATATTCGCCGTGAAATCCGTTCATTTGGGTATAAATATTTTCAAGATTACCACTTGTTGACACAAAATAACACTTTTTCCCACTTTTAATCCCGAATTAGTGTATTTCTATTTATCCACACAAATGGTTGACCTGTAATGCAATACAGGTAAGGATTTGAACTGATTTTTCTTCAAAAAGGGCTAATTATCTGTGAATTTCTGTGGATAACAGGTGAATAGAGGCCTTAAAACTGTGAATTCAAGACTTTTTACTGAATTTAGTAGCCTAAAAATCAATCAGATGGCTACTGCAGGTTATTCAGGTACCCCTTTGTTGAAAAAGCTGGGGACCAAGCCCGAAATGAAGGTTTTATTGTTGAATCCCCCTGAGAACTACTTTGATCTGCTGGAGTCGAATATTCAAAAACAGCTGGTAAAAGCGGCCCCTGCCGATTTTGTACACCTTTTTGTTGTGAAGAAGGCGGACCTGGAGAAAAGTTTTCTCCAACTCATCAAAAAATTACCACCGGATGCTATTATATGGATCTCATGGTATAAAAAATCTGCTAAAATCCCCACTGATATAACAGAAGATACCATTCGGGAAATTGTTTTGCCAACAGGTTGGGTGGATGTAAAAGTGTGTGCCGTTAGCGAATTGTGGAGTGGATTAAAAATAGTTCTGCGCAACAGTAATAAATAACGCTGCGGTTATTTCTCCTCATCCAAAAAACAAAAAGCGCCCTGCATAACAGAGCGCTTAGAAAACTATAGTATCTTAAAAATTAATAACCCGGATTCTGATACATCTTCTCAGGATTCAGTTTTACTTCATTTAAAGGGATAGGAAAATAATAATCTTTGGTAGTACAATTGGTTAATGGAGAATTATTATAATCTGCCTGACTCTTTGCACGGATATAGGTTACGAGATCTGCCGCATTAAAGAAACGGGTAAGGTCATGCCAGCGATGATGTTCAAATGCAAGTTCCACTCTTCTTTCATGAAGGATTGCCATTTTGAGTGAGGGATACTTTGCAGTATAAGCAGGATTGGTAAGCATAGCTGCATACAACGGAACTCCTGCTCTTGCACGAACCATATCCAAATAAAGAATGGCATTTGTGTTATCATTAAGATACATATATACTTCTGCAAGATTTAAAATGATATCTGCATAACGCATCACGATATAATCATTTCCTCCATAACCCAGTACTCCGGCGGCTGAACTAACATCTCTGAACTTGGTAATAAAATATCCATTCACAGCCGGGTTGGCAGCAAACTTTATTGAAAAATTAGTTCTTGCATCTCCCACTTCAAATTCTTTCTGAAGATCATTGGTTAAGGTTCCACCTGAGCCTGTTGATACTATTTGTGAGTTAATGGTTTCTCCTTTTGCCTGGTTATTGGCTGCAATTCTTGAACTGTAATTCACATCCCCCTGTAAATAAACAATCTGAAAAATGATCTCAGGGTTGGTTGTTTTCTTGGTTACATCAAACACATCAGAATAAGGAATAGAAGATAATGTTGTAAATGTTTTTTGATTATAACATGCCAATAAATAAGTTTTTGCATTATTAAAATAAGCCGTAGCATTAGCACCGCCCAATGTGGCACCCATTCGCAGATAAACCTGTCCGAGTAAACCGTTCACAGCCTGCAATGAAGCTCTTCCCTTTCCGGATGCGGGCTGTGTAACCGGCAGGTTACCTGCTGCTGCATCCTTTAAATCGGCGATGATCTGCGTATATACATTTTCCTGTTTTTCTCTGAAAGTAAGTGCCGTTACCTGTTCTGTTGAGGTTAATCTTTCTGTTACCAACGGCACATCACCAAACTCACTTACCAGATTAAAATACATAAGCGCCCTTACAAATTTTAACTCAGCAATATATTGAGCACGGGTTGCTTCCGAAGAAAACGAAACTTTTCCGATCACCGAAAGAATCAGATTGGCTCTTGAGATTGGTGTGTATAAAGCAGTCCAGTGACTTTGCAGATACGTATTACTTGGCACCAATGAAAAAGCTGTGAATTGAAAAGGTTCTCCATTGTTTGATTGGTTATCGGTTGTATTCACGTCATCAGAACGGTCATCTGTCCATGTGGTAGCGCCTTCTCCAATACAGTTTCCGCTTCTTAATGCCTGATAAACACCATACACACCATTGGCAATATCGGTTTCTGTTTGAAAAGATCTGTCAACTGAAACTGAATTGGGATTGGTTTGTTCAAGAAAAGATTTACTGCACCCGGTTATGCATACTGTAAGAAGTATGCCGATTGAAGTATAAAATATTTTGCGCATATAAAATGTTTTATTGGTTTTCATTAAGATTAGAACTGGAGTTTGATACCGGTTGAGAAAGAACGTACCAATGGGTATTTTCCATAATCAACGCCCGGTGCCAGGTTAACGCCGTTGTTATAATCTACCTCAGGGTTGTATCCGAGATATTTGGTGATGGTGAATACATTGTCAACACTGGTATACCATCTCATACTGCTTATGCCCAGTTTTTTAATAAAGGCCAATGAGTTGAATGTATATCCCAAAGTGATATTGGTACAACGGAAAAACGAACCATCCTGAATATAAAAATCAGATAAACGTGTACTGTTACTTTGCGTACCACCGCGTGATGCACGATACTCATGTCCATCCCCCGGTTGTGCTTCTGAACGGTAACGGTTGGCAACGGTTGCATAGTTATTACCCGATCCTTCAAAATTTCGGATATAGTAATCCTGACCGTCAATTACCTGATTACCCTGCGATCCGTTAAACGATGCACTAAGGTCTAATTGTTTAAAATTCATACTCAGGTTAAAACCATAAGTATATTTTGGATAAGGTGTGCCGATGATTTGTTTATCAGATTCATTTACTAAACCATCTCCATTCACATCTTCAAAATAAAGATCACCCGGTTGCAATGGCGTGCTTGAATAAGTAGAACGCGGAGGCCCTTTTAATTTATAACCTGCCGGGAATGTATTGTTGGGCAATAAGGCTGCATTGTCTGCTGCAATATTTGCCATATCACTTTGTCTTACCATGCCTTTTACCCTGATACCATAAAACATACCAACCGGATCGCCTTCGCGGGTTACATGCGTTGTGTAGCTTCTTTCTGCACCGGCAACATAAATTTCACTCGCACCACCAAGGCTTATCACTTTGTTACGGTTAGCTGTAATGTTTCCGCCAAAATTCAGGTTGAAATTTTTTGACTGAATAATTTTTGCATCCACCTGAAGATCAAATCCTTTGTTCTGAATATTTGAATTGCGGAGATTGGTAAGAATAGATGTTGATCCCGATAAAGATGAAATGCTCTGGTTAAACAACAGGTTATACGATTTACTTACATAATAGTTAAACAATACCTGCAAACGATTATTCAGCAATCCCAGATCAAGCCCGTAATTGAATTGTGATGTAGATTCCCATCCTAATTTACTGTCGGTGATATTACCGGCCCAGTTCGCGGTATACACTGTGCTTCCCAATACTTCACCACCTGTTCCGGATAATGCCTGCTCGTAACGGTAATTACCAATATTGTTATTACCTGTTAAACCCCAGCTTGCACGGAGTTTAACGGTTGATTTTTTTCCCAACCAATCATGATAAAAATTTTCATTCGACAAGGTCCACCCTGCAGAAACAGAAGGGAATTGTCCCCAACGGTTATCCGGCCCAAAACGGGAAGAGGCATCTGTACGGAAAGAACCCGTTAGATAATATTTCTGGTTATAACTGTAAATAGCTCTTGCCAGATAAGAAAGTAAAGTAGTGGTTGATTTACCTGTATTAGAGAGATAATAAAAATTAGCGGCTGCAGCACCTCTTGCAGAAATTTCAGGCACAAAATCATTTGAGAAACCGTTGGCACCCACGCTTACTACATCTGTATTGGTTTCCTGCGCGGTATATCCGGCTAAAACATCAATACTATGTTTACCCATGATCTTTTTATAATTCAAAGTAAATTCTGCCAATGCATCCTGATTGGTTAAGAATTGCGCCGATGCATTTGACGCTGCAATAGCCTGTGCCGAACCCGGAGGGTTTATGCCACTGCTTAAATTGGTTGGATAATAATACTCATACTTCTCTGTATAGATTTGTGCACCAATATTCAATTTGGCATTCAGATTAGGTATGATCTCATAAACACCATTCACATTATAAGTAGCACGGGTTCCTTTGCGTGTAATGTTTACGCGTTGTGCCAAGGCAACCGGATTTTCAATTCCCTGAAAGGCATAAGAAAAACCATCTGTTTGTTGCGCGGCCTGTCCTAAAGCCAGTGTTCCATCTGTATTATACAAAGGAAAGAAAGGCATGTACACCAAAGCACCCAATATTGGCCCCTGGTTAAAACGGCCTTCTTCTACTTCGCGGTTACTTGTATTGGTTACAAACATGCTCGCGCCTACTTTTAATTTCTTAGAAACATCCGCGTCAATATTTGCGCGGAGATTCAGTCTGCGTTGAAAAGTGCTAGTAATAATTCCATCCTGATCCTGATAACCCGCACTGATCAAATATCGTGTACCATTATTACCACCTGAGAAAGAAAGGTTATGCCTTTGCACCAATGCATTTTGATATAATGCATCCTGCCAATCAGTATTATAAGGTGATTTTAAAACCGTTTGTGTAGGAAAATCATATAAATATTTCAGGATAGAAATAGAACCGGTATTGGCACTACCGGCTTTAGCAGTTCGCGTTGCGTTATCATCTGAAAAGAAAGCATCATTCCAGGTGATCCCTTTTGCGATCAGGATATCTTTATATGCGTTGTTTCTTCCGTCAACAAATAAGGAAGCAAAACCATCTGCATCCAGCATTTTGACTTTATGTGCGAGTTGATTATTACCTACCTGATAATCGTATTCAAATTTTCCTTTGCCGGCTCTTCCGCGTTTGGTAGTGATGAGTACCACACCCGCTGAAGCCCTTGAACCATAGATGGCCGCAGATGCAGCATCTTTTAATATTTCAATAGATTCAATATCATCGGGATTGATAAAAATATCATTACCGGCAGTGGCAGGATTATACCCTGAAGTTTGGTTGGTAGTGTTACCCGGACCTGAACTTACGTTTCCACCAATCGGATAACCATCGATCACATACAATGGTTCTGAGCTCGCATTGATAGAACCAACACCACGAACCCTGATCTTTGTACCCGCATAAGGCGCACCACTTACCTGTGATACCTGCACACCGGCAACTTTACCAACCAAAGCCTGACTAAGCGTTGGTGCACTCAGATTTAATTCTTTTGATTTAACACTCGATACGGCTCCTGTAACATCGCTCTTACGCAAGCGCTGATAACCGATAAATACTTCATCCAACACTTTTACATCTTCTTTCATTTTCACATTTGCTGTTTCTTCGTTTACAGTTACTTCCTGTAAAGCCATTCCTGTGTATGAAAAGATAAGTACCGACCCTTTTGTTGCAGCAATGGTATATCGGCCATTTGCATCCGTTAATGCAGCTTTGCCTGATGCTTTTATTGAAACACTTACACCTTGCAAGGGTTTACTGGTTTCATCCGTTACCGTACCGGATACTTTACTGATCGTTTGCGCCTGAAGTACGATACCTGTAAACAGGCATACTGCCATCAGCAACATCCGTTGCACTTTCTGTAAAGAATGTGTGAAAGGATCACACATTTGTTTTTTGATTTTCAGTTTCATAATGATTAGTTGTTGGGGTGATATCTTTAATAAAATGTTTTTGTAAATGCTACCAGTCAATATCCATGGTGTTTACATTATTCCTTCGCGAAGAACTTACTGCAATGCCTTTTTGCAACGAAGAAAGAAAAGTGAATCCTTCCAGTTCATCTGCTTTGTCTATATCAATCACTTTCACTACTTCCTGTTTACCCGATTCAACAGATTTTTCCAGATCTACATAAGTGAACCGCCATCTTCTTCCTTCTATTTGATTTTGAATTAATAACAGCAACCCTTTTTCAGGGATCCAGTTTAAATTTTGTACCCAGGCTGTACAACTGAATTTTTTATACAACACCCCTTTCTCTGATGTTTTTTTTGCCTTCTGTAATAGTGCAGGATCATATAACCTTACTTCATTTGTTTTCTCACCATAATCTGCTGTAGCTACATACCATTTCTTTTTGTACTGCACATACTCTGGCCGTGTTCCCTGTATACAGGTATCATCTTCTATTGTATTTAAGAGATTGCCATCCAATGTTCCGGTTCTTTGCAGGCCTTCCCAATTCACATAATAGATCACGGCTTTCCATAAAGTACCTTCCGTATTTAAGCGGATACTGTTACCGATAAACACAGGTCCTTTTCCGTTATAAGCAATTCCGGTTGGATGATTGATCACATCTTTTCCATCAACTGTCAGCTTGATCTCTTTACCGAGGTATTCCAGACTATCCGACTGTAATTTATATTCCCTGATCATCCCTACTTCCCTGTCGCCATAAACAAAAAATTTCCCCTGTTGGTAAGAAATTCCCTGACAGGCTCCAAGCGAGTCCACCGTATAAGACTGATTGATTTTCATACGCAGATCTGAATTGAAAGAGAGCAGCGTTAAAACCAACACAGTAAAAGCAGGTAATATTTTTTTCATCTCGAATATTGATAGGTAAAAATTCAATTAAGGATCAATCGGTTCAGTTGGGTTAATATGTAAAGCTTCTATCAATGGATAAAATTCAATTTCCGTTTCACTAAGACGCAACCCATTACGGTAAGGCGCTTCATGAAGTTCTTTCATACAACGATCGATCAATGTATTACTGATCATCAAACTTTGCCCACGGGTTGTACAACTGATCCCGGGTTTATTAAATGGAATTCCATAACGATAGATTAACCTTGCGGCATTGCGCATATTGGTGGTGGTATGTCTTGCATGTGGATCGATAATAACAGCGCTTTCCGGGATCTTTAATTTCTCAATCAGAAATTTTTTCATTTCTGTTGCTTCACAAAATTTTGTCTTATACGGATGTACTTTACCTCCGGAAACAATAATAAATGGCGCCAGTCCTTTTGCATATTGAATAGCAGCCAGTCTGCAACGAAGCATTCCTTCCGCACTCAAAGCAACCGTTGGTATATCGGGGCCGGCTCCGGGTACAACAATCACAGAGTATTTATACGCTTCCCATTTAATGGTTTTCACGCGGTTAAATGCAGCCTTATTTTCAGTAGCAGCCATCGGTTCAAAATCACCCGCCTGTTCACGCTCATTGATCTCCAGTAAATGAAGGGCCGATGTTAAAGGGATATCAAAAAAAGAGGCTTTGCCAGAATACTCCTGCGTAATCAGAGAAGTCATATTATAAAGTAGTCCTGATTGTCTACCATCTCTTGTATCATAACTCACCGAATCGATCAATGGGTAATTTGCTTTTTTTCCTTCTGCATATACACCGATAGTAAAATTGATTCCCATTGCATCCTGCTCCCATGCTTTTTGCAGCATTTCTGCCGGCTTCAGGTTTTGAAATAAAACATATGTTCCTGATGGAATTAAATGAGCAGAAACCAGTTTTCCCAAAGCGTTATTGGATTGATATAACTGTCCGAGACGATTGCTTATAGTTTTAATTTCTTCGTCACTGAATTTCATTTTATCTGTATAACATAATGCATCTCTTTTGCAATCGGCTAACGCATTAATTAATGCCCCTTTTTTCTCTCTTGCCATTATTGCCAAAACAGAATCAGAAGCCAGCATTTTTTTCACTTCGGGCAACTCTTGTAATAATGTGAGCAGGTAATAATTTTTTGACTGAACATAGCTTGCCCCTTTGATGAGTGCATATTTTGTATCAGGGTTTACATTTTGTGCTTCAACTGAGAATACGCAGCAATAAGAGAAAATGATTAGTGCTGCAAGAAAAGGTTTCATGGCTGATTCTTTAAGCCGCAAAAGTTGTTTTTAAAGCGTTAAATATTTCTGTCTCAGGTCTTATTTAATCATTTCTTTATAAAACCATAACCATAATTTTTTAACGACATAATATTGAAGTAATGATTTCTGTTTAAATAGATGTCGTAATATTCACAGTTATTTAATAACGTGGTAACATTCAATTATCTTTACAGTCAGATGAAAGAGAAACATCCGGGAAATTTATCCATCACTGAGTTTGTATATGCATTACCTGATGAGCGTATTGCCAAATATCCTTTGACCGAAAGGGACCAAAGTAAATTACTCATCTGGAAAGACCGAATATTAACAGAAGACATCTACTCAAATCTTACAGATCATTTGCCTGCAGATTCTTTACTCATTTTTAATAACACCAAAGTTGTTGAAGCAAGATTATTGTTTGAAAAACCGAATGGCGGTAAGATTGAAATATTTTGTCTGGAGCCTGATGAGCAATATCCCGATATTACAACTGCAATGCTGCAAAAAGGAAAAGTCTGGTGGAAATGTTTGGTGGGTGGTGCTAAAAAATGGAAAGAAGGATCGCTGATTTCGCAGATTAAGAAGTATGATTTGTATGATGTTATCTTAACTGCTACAAAAATTGAACAGCTTAGTGATTCTTACTTAATTGAATTAAGCTGGAATAACCCGGAATTGAGTTTTGCAGAAGTATTACATATAGCAGGTGTAATTCCACTGCCACCGTATCTTAACCGTGCAGCTGAGGAGGATGATAATAAAAGATACCAAACCATCTATGCGAAACACGACGGTTCTGTGGCCGCCCCTACAGCAGGCCTGCATTTTACTGATGCACTTTTTAAAAAACTAAAACAAAAAAATATTCATCATGATTTTGTAACGCTGCATGTTGGCGCGGGTACATTTAAGCCTGTAAAATCTGCCACAATGAATGAACACGAAATGCATTCGGAGTTTATTGATGTGAGTAAAACATTCATCGATAATTTATTAAATCATCTTGATCAAAATATCATCCCGGTTGGCACCACTTCTCTCCGCACGATTGAAAGTTTATATTGGCTTGGGGTTAAACTGATACTGAATCCCTTATTACAACCCGAAGAACTCACTGTATCCCAATGGGATCCTTATGAATTGGATTCAACAAACATAACTCCAAATAAAGCGCTGCAGACGGTTTCAGAATGGTTAGGGAAAAATAATATGCAGCGGCTGATCACGAAAACACAGATCATTATTGCACCGGGATATTCGTTTCGTATTATAAAAGCATTGATCACTAATTTTCATCAACCTCAGTCTACGCTATTGCTATTGGTATCAGCCATTACCGGAAATGATTGGAAAAAAATATACCATTACGCTTTAGAAAATGATTTCCGTTTTCTGAGTTATGGAGATGGCAGCCTTCTATGGCTCTAAAAACTGCGCCTTAGCGCCTTTGCGTGCAAAATTTTCTCGCAAAGGCGCTAAGTCGCAATATCTATTATTTTATAATTAAACGTTTCCCTGCAGAATCGGAAGCTCAATCGTAAAAATACTTCCTTTGCCCAATGTACTATCTACTTTAATCTTCCCTTTATGCGCATCTATCACCGTCTTCACATAACTCATACCTAATCCAAAGCCTTTCACATTATGCAGGTTACCGGTATGCGCACGATAGAATTTTTCAAATATCCGTTTTACCGTTTCTTTACTCATACCAATACCATTATCCTCCACACGGATCACTACATGGTTCTTTGTACTGTGCGTAGAAATAGTGATTTTGATCTTTTCATTTGAATATTTGATCGCATTATCAATCAGGTTCGAAAGTAAATTTGAGAAATGTACTTCATCGGCACTGATCAGATCGTTCTTCGCGTTTAACAATAATTCAATCTCACCCTGTCTTTCCTGTAATTGTAAACGGTAATTATCCAATGTGTATTGAATAAAATCATGCACATGTACCGGTACGAGGGTCAATTGTAATTCCTGCTTTTCCATCAATGCGGCCTGCAGAATGGTTTCTACATGTTTGTTCATCCGCACATTCTCTTCCTTGATGATATTGCTGAAGTATTTGGTCTTCTCCTTATCTGCCTGCACTTTCTCATTCCGTAACGCATCTACGGCAAGTGATATAGTTGCCAATGGCGTTTTAAATTCATGCGTCATGTTATTGATAAAATCACTCTTGATCTCGCTGAGCTTTTTCTGATTCAACAGCGATTTAAGCGTTACATAGAATGCAGCAATGATCACAAGCATAAATGCAATGGCACCAAAAATGACCCATTTTAAACGCGACCAGATCTGTTTCTTAAAATCGGGCACAACAATAATCAGGTGTTCAAAAGAACTGGCCCCTTCTATCTCTGCATTATTTTCAGGAACAATGGCTATATAAGCCCGACGGTTATTGGCAGTATCATACAATGCTTTACCAAAATCGCTGGTATACATTTCATAATCGTCCGTAGTATTGGTAACAGCAAATTCAAAATTTACACCATGTAGTTTAACCCTGTCAAACTCTGCACTGATCTTATTTCTGATTTCCTGAGGCGTAAATTTTTCTTCTACAGTTGGCGGCTTCAGCAGATGCATATGAAAGTCTGAACTGAACGTTAAACCACCACGTCTGGGTAAACGAAGTACCTGCCCGGTGTACACACTCTTACTAAGCGTCTTACTTACATTAGATCCCACTTCCAAAAGGTTATTATCAAACTGGTTCTTGGTTACTTCCAATAGATTTTGTAACCATGAGACCTGGAGAATGATCAGGCCAAATAGTGAGAGTGAAATCAGTATGACAATGACGGGGAAAGTTCTCTTCATTCTCACAAATATAGCGGGAACTGGCAAATGCCCCATACAGGGGTACAGCTTTATCAGGATTTTAACGAGAGCCACCCGTAGCCCCATTTTTATAAATAAATTCTTTGGCTTATCTTTTCAATATGGCAGATCTGGTACCCGGCACATTACTTATTTCCGACCCGTTCTTAAAGGACCCCAACTTTATGCGTACGGTTGTGCTCTTATGTGAGTACCAGGAGAAAGAAGGCTGTTTCGGGTTTGTATTAAATAAATCCATCGAGCCGGAGCTTGGCGATCTGGTTGAGGTTGCCGAGGGTATCCACTTCCCGGTTTATGAGGGTGGCCCTGTTCAAAAAGAGACCTTACACTTTATTCATCAACGCCCCGATCTCATCAGTGGCGGAGCCGAAGTGGCAGAAGGTATTTTCTGGGGTGGTGATTTTGATGTGGTAATAACCCTGCTCAGAGAAAACAAGCTCAGTAAAAACGAGATCCGATTTTTTGTAGGCTACAGTGGCTGGGACCAAGGGCAATTAGAAGGGGAACTTGAAGAAAAAAGCTGGATCACGCGAAAAGCCAATAATCAACTTGTTTTCAATATGAATGCCCAACAGATCTGGAAAGCCGCTTTGAAGGATCTGGGGGGAGAGTATAGTCAGATGGTGAATTATCCGATTGATCCCCAACTCAATTAATCCTAAATCAATTCGCTAATTAGTGGATTCGTAAACCGCATCAATACTAATTTAATTAAGCCCTTGATTACAAGGGCTTAATTGTATCAAATCCAATATGTTTTTTACTTAAATAAATCCGTTAACCACGGAGATTTTTGTTCGTCTTTTTCAGGGATTGTCATATCCGGGTACTTTCTTTTATACTTATAAATGCAATAAGCATTTATTTGCAGCGAAGCCAGCCAAATCAGAAACCAAAACCATTTATTAACCGGCTGAAAATAGATGAACCCAACGGCTGCGGCAATTAAATTAATACCAATCCCATGAAGGACCAATAAATTTAGAATCAACTTTTTCATATATCAGATTTCAAATTGAATCATAAATACAAATACTGAAATCAGCAATAGCTATTGCGGCTCCGATCCACCCTATATGTTTCAAAGCCCATTTTGAAGCTACCGTAATCAATTCCTGTATTTGTAACCCTGCTGAAAGACGTGCCCAACCGGCAATACCACTCATGCCTAATCCACCAAACCCCAATGCGTTCTTAAAACAATTCCAGGTCTCCGATATGGTTAAACCATCTGAATTAGCCTTATCCAATTCAACAGAAATATCATCAACAACAAGGTTTGTTGGCAAATCTGTTTCAAAATCATACAAAAGATAATAATCATCGAGTAATTCGTCAATAGAATTGACAGATTTTTTTTGACTAATCAATGGATTGACTGAAGTACTAGCAATTGTTAAAATTGGATTCAGCTGCTTTTCGGCCTTAGCCCTTTGTAGAAATTGATCATGTGCCCTCTCCAATATATCATTTGATACCTTGTTATAAGCCTCATTGATGCGGGTATCAACAACATCATCTGGTAATCTCTCGAATAAGGGCATAAATTTTTGTATTATTCTTGCCCTTCGGACTACCCTTGAAAAAACATGTTTTTGAAAAAGAGAATAATCCATACCGTGAGTCTGGAAAACACCCGAAATTGCAGATTCATCAGAAGCCTGTAATTCTTTTTTGAAGTTTACATATCCAGTACCTTTTAATTGTTTTACGGATAAGAGAGAGATCCTAACTCTGCTTAAAAGATCAGTAGCTACGTAATTTCTGAAAACTTCATTGTTTTCCAATACCACATTAGTTAATTTAGGTTCATTATCTTGCTTTTTGCAGGAAGTTGAACACAAGAATGCCAGTGCTCCTATAAAGAGCGTTTTAAAAATTGTTTTCATGTCTTTGTATTTTTAATCCCCAAACACAATTACGGCATCGGGGTACTCCGACTTATTGCAATAAGGTTCTGTTTAAACAATTCGAAGTACTAAAATGAAAAGCTATCCAGCAAGAGTATTAATACTCAATTTTTGACGTTTTTTAACGGTATAAAAAAGCCCCCCGAAAATTCGGAGGGCCTATAGTAAGATATATTAAAAATATATTTCTACAAAGCAGTAGCTCCTTCAACCAGCACCGTTGCTTTGTTATTCAACACTTCTACAAATCCGCTTTGGATAGAATAGAGTTCAACATCTTTCTTATCCTTTAAAATCTTGAGTGTGCCTTTTCCCAATGCACTTACCATGGGTGCGTGCTTATCAAGTATCTCAAATAAACCTGAAATACCCGGCAGCATAACACCGTATACATCTCCGCTGTAGAGCTTTTTTTCGGGAGTTAATATTTCTAACTTCATATGTTAATTTGAAAATTTGAAAATTTGAAAATTTGAAAATTTGAAAATTAAAAACATGTGATAAATCGGAATGATCTTTCATTAGCACATTTTCAAATCTTCAAATTTTCAAATTACCTTATCCTTTCGCTGCTTCCATCATTTTCTTACCCTTCTCAATCGCATCTTCCAGAGAACCTACCAGGTTGAATGCTGCTTCAGGGTATTCATCTACTTCTCCGTCCATGATTGAATTAAATGCACGGATGGTATCGTTGATGTCTACAAACACACCTTTCAAGCCGGTAAACTGTTCAGCCACGTGGAAAGGCTGACTCAGGAAACGCTGTACTTTACGGGCACGCTGTACGGTCATTTTATCTTCGTCGCTCAACTCATCCATACCGAGGATCGCGATGATGTCCTGTAATTCTTTATATCGTTGTAAGATCAACTTAACACGGTTGGCACAATCGTAATGCGCATCACCTACGATAGCTGGTGTCAAAATCCTTGAAGTAGAATCCAATGGATCTACCGCAGGATAGATACCCAAATCCGCAATCTTACGGCTCAATACCGTAGTGGCATCCAGGTGAGCGAAAGTTGTTGCCGGAGCCGGATCGGTCAAGTCATCCGCAGGTACATATACCGCCTGTACAGAAGTAATAGAACCATTTTTGGTTGAAGTGATACGTTCCTGCATCAATCCCATTTCCGTTGCAAGGGTTGGTTGGTAACCTACCGCTGATGGCATACGACCTAACAGCGCCGATACCTCAGAACCTGCCTGTGTGAAACGGAAGATATTATCTACAAAGAACAGAATGTCTTTTCCTTTACCGGTACCATCTCCATCACGGAAATATTCGGCAACGGTCAAACCGCTCAAAGCCACACGCGCACGTGCTCCCGGTGGTTCGTTCATCTGTCCGAATACGAAAGTGGCTTTAGACTCTTTCAATCCTTCCATATCCACTTTACTCAAATCCCATCCACCTTCTTCCATGCTGTGTTTGAAAGCATCACCATATTGCATGATACCTGCTTCGATCATTTCACGCAACAGATCGTTTCCCTCACGGGTACGCTCACCTACGCCGGCGAATACAGACAGACCACCATATCCTTTTGCGATATTGTTGATCAGTTCCTGGATCAATACGGTTTTACCTACACCCGCACCACCAAACAAACCGATCTTACCACCTTTTGCATAAGGCTCGATCAGGTCAATTACTTTGATACCGGTGAATAATATTTCTGAAGTAGTACTTAAGTTTTCAAACAATGGTGGTTTGTTGTGAATAGGGCGACCATTCACTTTACTTACCTGTGGCAAACCATCAATTGCATCACCTGTTACATTGAACAGACGGCCATTAATGCCTTCACCAACCGGCATAGCAATAGGGATGCCGGTATCAATAACGGTCATACCACGAACCAGGCCCTCAGTTCCGTCCATCGCAATAGTACGAACACTGTCTTCTCCGAGGTGCTGTTGCACTTCAAGAACCAGTTTATCGCCATTGTCGCGGGTGATTTCCAGGGCGTTGTAAATTTCAGGCAATGTATTATCGTCGGGGAAGTGTACGTCAACTACCGCACCGATAATCTGTTTGATCTTACCTTTTGTAGCCATATCAGGAGATATATTAGGTTTAAAAATGTACTTTTTTGAGGGTCGGAAACAGCATTTTCCGACTTGGCGGCAAAGGTAAGGGGATGCACCCTAAAAACGAGAAAAACTACCAAGTTAATTGGAAAAAATGTGGAGAAAAGGGAATACAGAAAGCCTTTCCGATAAATCAGGCACAGATAGCTGTATTTCTGTTAGTTTATTTGCCTTTCCAGAGGTTAAGAAGGAGTTTAAGGCCTGTAAAAATACCCAGTTTGGCTGCCCCGCCGGTTAGGTCTGATTTCCAATGGCTTTCTGAGCCATCGGCTCCTTTTTTGCTTTTGATCAGTTCAAACAGCCCTTTTAAAAGTTTAAAAGCACCGGAGCCGATCTCTCCGCCAATGAATAATGGAATGATCCCGCCTACCACTGATTTGAGCGCCTCGCCAGGAACTTTTTTCCATTTTTGAGCCAGTTCTGTTTCGTGTTTGCCCACACGTGCCTTCACCGTCTGCATTTCTGCATGGAGATCTGCCAGTGAATTGATCGTTCTATATTCAGGGCTTTTCATCGGTATCAGTTTTGGCGAAGAAAACGGCGATCACTTTATCCATGATCTTTTTCTGAATCCATTTGCGGGATACTATGAGTAAGATGAGAACCAGTAAATAAAATGCGGCCACAATTCCAAAACCAAAAAAGAAGCTGCCGGTAACAGAGGCGAAATAGAAACCGGCCATCATACTTAAAAAGAGAATCACAAAAAAGCCAAGAAGACCTATCATCAGGATCGTAAACAAAACGGCTACCATTCTTGCCACCTTTTCACTAATCTGCAGCCTGAGTAACCAGATCCTGTCCTGAACGTATTGTTCGAGTTGTGTTTTTGTTTCGCTGAAAAAATCTTTGCCCTCCGTTTCCATAAGGTTTGTTTTTATCCGGCTTTTTGTTCCAGATCCTGCAGCAGCGATTTACCTTTTTCAAAAAGGTTATTGATCGCATCATCAAATTCGCTGAAAGTGGCTTTGAGTTCGTCTTCTGCTTTGCCTGCACCTTCTTTGATATCGGCAAGCAATTCCTTTCCTTTCTCACCGTTGAGGTAAAGTATTAATGCGGCTCCCGCCACGGCACCCAGTACTAATCCGGCAATGAATTTTTGGTTGTTGCTCATATGCCTGTTTTGTACCCTAAAGTTACGCAATTATGCCAACTGTTGCCAAACTAATGCGGCGAGAACGGCACCTAAAATCGGGCCAACAACAGGCACCCAACTATAGCCCCAGTCGCTGCCGCCTTTGTTTTTAATAGGTAGTAGTGCATGCATAATTCTTGGGCCAAGATCTCGTGCCGGATTAATGGCATAGCCTGTAGGACCACCTAAGCTTAAACCAATTGCCAGAACAAGTAATGCTACCGGCAATGCATCAAGAGAACCGAGTGAAGATTGTGATTTGGTAATAAATAATATAGCGAGAATAAACACAAAGGTTCCGATCACTTCGGACAAAACATTATCCATTGGACTGCTGATAGATGGAGATGTACAGAATACACCCAATTTGGTAGCAGCATCATCTGTTTCGTTAAAATGTTGACGGTAGGCTATCCAAACAATTAATGCACCAAGCATAGCCCCAAGCATTTGGGCTGCGAGATAAGAGGGTACCAATGCCCATTCAAATTTACCGAGCACCGCTAGGGCAATGGTAACGGCAGGATTCAGGTGCGCACCACTAACAGAAGCTGTAGCATATACTGCCACAAAAACCGCCATGGCCCAGCCAAACGTAATGGCGATAAGGCCGCCGCTATTTCCTTTTGTTTTTTGTAAGATAACATTGGCAACAACGCCATCTCCGAGAATGATCAACATGGCTGTGCCGGTGAGTTCAGCAATGAATGGGGTCATAAAGCAATCGTTTTGTGGTTGTAAGATATGGAAATTAAGAAAGCAAATATTGTTGGGCAAGTTTTGCAAAAGCAGCTATCTGCTCTCTTTCCCATTCTCCGTCTTTATCAAGGTCTTTTGCCATTAATGATGCCACAACCGGTGCAACTTCTATGGCTGCTTTTGCATCAAGAAATAATAAGCGGGTTCTTCTCGCAAGAATATCTTCTACCGTAACAGCCATCTCAACTCTTACAGCATACACCACATCTGCTTTTGTATAAGGATATCCTTCGTATAAAACAGCAGCTAAAGAAGGATCTGTTTTGGTCATTTCTTCAATAATATTATTTCTTTCCGGATCGCCAACGGGCAATGTTCTGGTTATGCATTCTCTCTTCTCCTGTTTTGAAACAAAAACAGCATTTTCTACTGCATCTTCTGCCATCTTTCTGTAAGTGGTCCATTTACCGCCGGTAACGGTTACCAATCCACTCGGTGCTACAACCAATGTATGATCGCGGGAGAGTAATGCTGTGCTTTTACCTTCCTGTGTTTTTACTAATGGGCGTAAACCAACATATACACTCTTCACATCTTTTCTTTCGATCAATGATGTGCCGTAACGATTGATATGTTTGATGATAAATTCAATTTCTTCTTCCAGTGGTTTGGGTTCTGTTTCAATTTTATCTACCGGCGTATCGGTTGTTCCCAATATAATATGATCGTGCCAGGGCACTGCAAACAAAACCCTCCCGTCGTCTGTTTTCGGAATCATCATGGCACTGGTGCCGGGAAAGAAAGAATGGTTTATCACGAGATGAATTCCCTGAGATGGAGAAACGATATCATGCTTTGCTTTATCATCCATCTGCATTACCGCATCTGTAAATACACCTGTGGCATTGATCACTGCTTTTGTTTTAACGGTGTATTCCTGTCCGCTCATTGTATCGGTAAATACCACAGCATTGATCTTTGGGATCTTGCTGTTATCTTTTAGAAAACCTGATGCCTTACAATAATTAAGAATACTTGCTCCATGCTTAGTTGCCGTAATTGCCAACTCTGCACATAAGCGGCTGTCATCAAACTGTCCGTCGTAATATAAAATACCCCCAGAGAGTTTTTGGGGATTGATGGCAGGCAGATGTGCTATCGTTTCTTTTTTTGATAAGATTTTTGTTTTACCGAGAGATAATTTGCCCGATAAAAGATCGTACATTTTTAAACCGATGGCATAATACATTTTCTCCCACCAGCTGTATACGGGAACTACAAAGGGTTGTACAGAAGTAAGGTGCGGTGCGTTATTCAAAAGATAGGCTCTCTCACGTAATGCTTCTTTTACCAGTTTGATATTACCTTGCTGTAAATATCGAACGCCTCCGTGTACCAGTTTTGTTGAACGGCTTGATGTGCCTTTGGCAAAATCATATTGTTCAATCAATAAAGTTTTATATCCGCGGGATGCTGCATCTACGGCAGAACCCAGTCCTGTTGCCCCTCCTCCGATAATAATAATATCCCAGATGGCTGTATCGGTTATTTGCTGGAGTGAGAGGTCGCGGGTCATGAAGTAATAAGTGAATGCTTAATGATTGAATGATAGCATGATAGGATGATAGAATATTTTTTATACGCTCCAGCTCATCGTGGTGTTGATGGCGCGTTTCCAGCCTTCTGATAATTCGGTTCTTTTTTCTTCGGTCATGGATGGAGTGAATGTTTTTTCCATCAGCCATTGTTGTTGAATATCTTCCATACTGCTCCAGTAACCTACGGCCAATCCTGCAAGATAAGCTGCACCCAATGCCGTGGTTTCAATTACCGTTGGGCGGATCACTTTTGTGTTCAGCAGATCACTTTGAAACTGCATGAGTAAATTATTAGCCGTTGCTCCACCGTCTACACGCAATTCTTTAATGGCAATTCCGGAATCTGCTTCCATGGCTTTTAAAACATCCATGGTTTGATATGCAATACTATCTAATGCAGCACGTGCAAAATGCGCACCGGTTGTACCGCGGGTGATACCTACAATGGTACCGCGTGCATGCTGGTTCCAGTAAGGGGCGCCTAAGCCAGCAAATGCAGGAACAACATAAACACCGTCCGTTCCATTTACTTCTGCTGCCAGTGTTTCTACTTCTGCCGAACTGCGAATGATCTTTAATCCATCGCGCAGCCATTGTACAACCGCACCTGCAATAAACACACTTCCTTCCAAAGCATAATGGGTAACGCCATTTACTTTCCAGGCAACCGTGGTTAATAAATTATTGGTTGATGGCACGGCTTTTTCTCCTGTATTCATCAACATAAAACAACCGGTACCGTACGTGTTTTTTACCATTCCCGGTTGTGTACACATTTGTCCGAACAAGGCTGCCTGCTGATCGCCAGCAATACCGGCTATCGGAATATTGTGTGCTGTTAAAATATTTTGTGTGTGGCCATATACTTCGCTGCTGCTTCTTACTTCGGGTAAAACAGATGCAGGTACATCGAGTATTTTTAACAACTCCTCATCCCACTGTAAAGAATGAATATTGAACAACATGGTACGTGATGCATTGGATACATCTGTTGCATGCACTTTGCCATTTGTGAGCTTCCATAAAAGCCAACTGTCGATGGTACCAAAACATAGTTCACCTTTATTGGCCCTGTCCCTGGCTCCTGCTACATTATCCAGTATCCATTTCACTTTTGTTCCTGAGAAATAGGCATCTACCACCAATCCTGTTTTTTGCTGAATGGTTTTATCTAAACCGTTTGCTTTTAACGTATCGCAAAATTCTGCAGTGCGTCTGTCTTGCCAAACAATAGCATTGTGTATTGGCTGTCCGGTACTTTTGTCCCAAACAACCGTGGTTTCTCTTTGATTGGTGATACCGATAGCAGCAATATTTTTTACAGTCAATCCTGCTTTGGTAATAGCTTCAGCAGCTACACCCAGTTGTGTACTCCAGATCTCATTGGCATCATGTTCAACCCAACCCGGTTTGGGAAAGATCTGTTCAAATTCTTTTTGTGCAACAGAAATGATTTCCCCTTTCTGATCAAATACAATAGCCCTGCTGCTGGTGGTTCCCTGGTCGAAGGATAAAATATATTGGTTCATTTGGCAAGCGTTTGATTGAAGATAACTGATTTTGGGATTGGTTAAAAAAGTTAAAAGGGTTAAAGAAGTAAATTTATTGTTACCTCTTTAACCCTTTTAACAGCTTTAACTATTTTAACTAGACCTTACTTCTGAGGTTTAAGCCAGGACTCAGGATTTTGATAAACGTTTTTATCATTCATGATCATGAAAAGAAGAATGCCCTCACCATCAATAGATGTTCCGGATTTACCAAGTACCGATCCGGCTTTCACTTCCTGCTCTTTAGTTACATTTACGGTAGCCAGGTGATTATATGCGGAGAAATATTTACCATGTTGTACAACCAGCATTTGCTCACCGTCTACTTCACCCGCATAGACTACTTTACCATCAGCAACCGATTTAACGGTTGAGCCAATGGGGAGTGATAATTCAATTCCATCTGTTTTGCGGGTAAGTTTTGTACCGGGAATTTTTTCAAGCCCAAAATGTGCCACGATTACACCGGTTGATACCGGCCATGGCAAACGGCCACGGTTATTTTCAAAACTGATTGACATTTCTCTTCCTTCAGGAGTTGATTCCAAAGGTGTATATGCCCTGTCTCTCACCGGCGCGCCTACACCTGTTATCGGTTCATTAGAAGTAATGCTACTTTTAGGTGCTACAGGTTTTGTTGCAGGAGTGTTTGCTTTATTACTGTTATCAGCCAATGCCTGGGCTTTTTTCTGTTCATCTGCTTTGGCTTTTTCAGCATTGCGTTTTGCATCTTCAATAGCACGTCTGATGATGGCATTTAATGCGGCCTGTACTTTCTGACGTTGTTTATCTTTTTCACGGACCTGAGCCCCAAGTTCTTTTTCTTTCCCTTTCAGTTGTTCAACCACCTGATCCTGTTCTTTTTTATCGGCCTGTAATACTTTTAACTGTTCGCTTTGCGATTGAAGGGTAACCAATCTTTCTTTTTTGTTACTGCTGAGTGATGTGATCTTCTCCTGCAATAACTGGTCAGATTTTATAATTGTATTCGCCTGTGTTTCCCTGTTCTGGCGATAGCTCTTCAGATAAGTAATGCGTTTAATGGCATCATTAAAATTACTGGCTGAAAATAAGAAGTTGAGATACTCGTAACTGCTGCGGTTGCGGTAAGCGAATACAATGCTTTTGGCATATTTCATTTTCAGTGTATCCAGTTCTTTGCGGAGACGGTAGATATCACGCTCATTGGTAAAGATCGTTTCATCCAGCTGGCGTACCTGTTTATTGATACTGTTTACCAACGCTTCCCTTGCATTGATCTTTTTCTTGATGATAGCCAGCTGCTTAAGCGATAGTTTTTTATTGTTCTGTGTTTCATTATACAAACGGTTCAGATCGGCCAGTTCTTTCTGGATATCCTTTTCCTGTTTCTGCAATTCTTCCCTGGTATTTTGTGCAGAGGCACAAAAACAGAGGGTGAAGAAAAGTATGAAAACAGAAAAAATCCTTTTGAACATGGTATAGAATTTAGGTTGTGCCAATATTAGAACGGCTAAGATGAGGGTAAATTACTTACGCTTATATTTTTTAGGCACGTCAAAATTGTATTTTAACGGTTCATTTAGGCCAAATTCCTTGAATTCAAGGTAAATATTGAGTTTCGACTTCTCTGCAATGGAGATACTGCGGTAAGTGGCAAACTGATAAGGCCCCATCGGCAAATAGCTTCCGAAAATAATATCGCCTGTGCGGTTTCGCTGAATATCCACATCATCCAGCTTACTGTGCATCACTTTATAATCGCCGTTACTTAAGGTTACCAGGTGTTTAAATACCTCTCCCACCATCATTACTGTTAGCTGATTGGCTCCGGCTTTATAAGAAACCACATTGCTGTCGATAAAAATAGGGTTGCCGATCAACAGATCCTGAAGCGTTGTAAAATCAAAAGGAATCTCTATCACATCCTGTAAATAACTGATAGGCCTGTTCATCACAGATTTATCGCCAACCAGCTGCACAACTACTACACTGTCTTTTTTTATTTTGGCCTCCATACCTAACCCGGGTATACCTAAAAATGTACCGGATATTTTAATAATAATGATACTATCCTTCTTCATACTCAGGTATGCCGTATAGTTATTGCTGTTCTCGGCACTTTCATAAGACACTTTTATTTTGGCATTAAATGTGTTGAAATCGATCTTACTCTTTACCACCTTGCTTAGAATATCTTTTACAATCGCTGCAGAATCTACTTTCGGAGCTTCGGAAATAACGATAGTTGGTGTAGTGTCTTTTTTAGAAATCGCTTCCTGTATCACCTGTGTTTTCTGAACGGTTTTGCACGAAAACACAAACACGGTAATGGCAAGAAAAAATGAGAAGGTATACTTCATAGTCTTTTAATTATTGTTTTCCGGTATGGCCAAAACCTCCGGCGCCTCTTTCGGTTTCATTAATTACGGAATCCGGTAGCCAATGGATGGTTTCTACTTTTTGCATTACCATTTGCGCAATCCTGTCGCCCGATTGGATGGTTTGTGCCTCATTGGATAAATTGATCAGAATCACTTTTATCTCTCCCCTGTAATCGGCATCAATTGTTCCGGGGGTGTTTAAACAGGTTAGCCCCTGCTTTATGGCCAAACCGCTACGAGGTCTGATCTGCACTTCGTATCCCTGTGGCAACTCTATAAATAATCCGGTTGGCACCAATGTTCGCTCCATAGGTTGGAGATTGATATCTTTTTCCAGAAAAGCCCTGATATCCATACCCGACGACCCTGCAGTTGCATATGCCGGGAGGGGGTTATTTGACTGATTAATGATCCTTACACCAAAAGCAGCTGCTGCCATAGCAGCAAATTTAGGGAAGTAATAAGAACAGCCCTACAAAAGGCCCGGTTTTATGCTCAGGTTAGTAAGTTTGAACCCCGCTATCCGAAAATATCAGCTTTGAAGGGTAGATTTATTAGTTTTGGATGAATTTAACCGTCTCAACTCACACTCCGGCTATGACCCTTCAAAAGGAAAAATATATTTACAGCTTTCTTTTTATACTGATAGCCCTGCTGCCTGTTTCCTGTTTTAAAAGTCTTACGGTTACCAATATTGTGTATGAAAACAATTTTGAGGCATATGATGCGAATACAATCAATGTATCCGGATGGGGAAGTGCCGGTTTTGGGCCTGTTACCGATAAAAGGATTGTAAACTACAATGGCAATAATGTATTGGGGAAATTTAATAATAATCTGGTTGAGCTTACTTTAAATAATTTGCCCCAGCATACTGCCCTTCGTGTGGAACTCGATCTGTATCTGCACAATAAATGGAAAAATGATATCTGGAAGATCACTTTTGATGGATCAGATTATCTGTTGACAGGATTTTCAAATGATCCGACTTTTAAACAATCTTATCCCAACTGGTATGGTAACGGCTCGAGCCTTTCTCCGGCAGGAGCCAATTCTCAAAATACACAGTTACCGGGTGTTTGCTCACTAACCAATCTGCCCAATGGCACCTCACTTTATAAGATTCTGGCTACTGTTGAACACAGCAAAGAAAAATTCACTCTTTATTGCAGTGATGCAGGCGGAACAGCCAATGATACCTGCACAAGAAGCTGGTCGATTGATAATCTTAAAGTAAGTGTACTAAGGAATTGACTAAGGCAATCATTACATTCAGTTTCCATAAGCTTTTGTAAACATTTGCATAAAACCACTGTATTGGATTTGAAATAATCAATGACTAAGAACCTCTTTTATACCATATTACTTTCTGTTGTCAATATCTTATTTCCGATAATAAGTTTTCCTTATGCCGCTCATATTTTAGGGCCTGTGGGTATTGGAAAAGTGCAGTTCATTATTTCATTTGCACAATATTTTGCTTTGTTTGCCGCATTGGGCATCCCTATTTACGGAATTAAAGAAACAGCAAGTAACCGAGATGATCCTAAAAAACTGGCAATCCTATTTACAGAACTGACCTCTATTTTTTTTATTGCCAGCCTTGTATTATCTGTTATTTATTTAATTGTACTTTTCAGTTTTCCTTTTTTTACGGGGGATCGATCATTATATATCTATGCAGGGTTGTTGATTCTTTTGAATTTTTCTTTTACCGACTGGTTCTATGCGGGAATAGAGGAGTTCAGAGGTATCACCCTTCGTTCTGTATTGATCAAATCCATATCTCTGATATTGTTATACACTGCTGTTAAAACAGAAGCTGATTATACTTACTATCTTTTCATTACCATCTTTTCCGTATTGGGTAATCAGTTGCTGAGTTTTATCATGGTCTTTCAAAAAACCAGGCCCTGCTTTACTGATCTTGATCTGAAAAAACATTTAAAACCACTGTTTTATATATTCGGCGCAACACTTGCCGCCAGTATTTATACCGTATTGGATACCGTATTATTGGGTTTTTTATCAAACGATCAGGCTGTAGGATTATATACGGCTTCGGTAAAACTGATCAAGATTACCATTCCCATTATTACATCCATGGGGGTTATCCTCATCCCTGCTATCTCAAAGAATTTTGCGCAAAATCAATTAAGCGAGATCAGGCAACTGCTGGAAAAGTCTTTCAACTTTACTGTTTTTCTTTCTGTTCCGGTTTGTTTTGGCCTTGCCATTCTTGCCCCTGAGTTTATTTATGTTTTTTCAGGTATTAAGTTTATGAAAGGCACTACCAGCATGCAGATTCTTTCATTCCTTCCCTTATTAATTGGGTTTGGTCATTTTTTCTGCTTTCAGATCTTAATGCCTTTTGGAAGAAATAAAGAGATTTTTTTCTCTATGCTGGCCGGTGTATTTACCTGCCTGATACTCAATTTTACACTTGTTCCCTTTTTCCAGGAAATCGGTGCATCCATTGCCAATGTGTTTACCGAACTGGTTGTTACTCTCTCTTATTTTTTATATCTGAGAAGGCACTATACGCATAACTATAACTGGAAATTTGTTTTTCAATCTTTTCTCAGCTCACTGCTTTTTCTTCCGGTTATTATGCTGGTAAGACAGGCTAACATGAGTTCATTGATAACTTTGTGTATATCGGTTGCGGCATGTGCAGCAATTTATACAGCATTTCATTTGCTTGTATTTAAAAATGTTTTTTTGATTAATTTTATTACGCCTCTCAGAAATAAACTCTGGCCCAATAAACAAAAGGAAAATGGATGAGTCACAACACACGCATACACCAGCAACTCCTTCCGTTTCCGTAGCAATGACAACTTTTAACGGAGAGAAATTTTTGGCCCGTCAACTTGATTCCATTTTTTCACAAACACTGCTACCGAAAGAAATTGTTATTTGTGATGACTGCTCTACAGACAACACGATTGAAATATTAAAAGCATTCAGCCGGAATGCACCGGTAGATTTCACCTATCACCAAAATGAAACACAGATGGGTGTAACGGCAAACTTTAAAAAAGCAGTTTCACTAACCACACCCGGAAATTATATTGCTTTATCTGACCAGGATGATATCTGGTTGCCGCAAAAACTGGAACGATCTGTTCAGGCATTAGTAAACATCGATAATCAAATTACACCGGCTCTTGTCTATTCTGATCTCATCATGATCGATGGTGATGAAAATATATTGAACACTTCGGTCAATAATGTACTGGCACATGATAAATACGTACACTGCCTTTCTACATTGCTTTTTGGGAATTTTGTTTTGGGTTGCACTGTTGTTATGAATGAAAAAATGAAACAGTTTTTCAAAGATATTCCAGACAATACTCCTTTTAACCATGATTCATGGTTAAGTCTGATCGGTTTTAGTTTTGGCAAAACAGCCTGTATGCCGGAAGCATTTATCCATTACCGGAAGCATGATGCAAATATCTCCTTTACTGATCAGGAATACAGAAAAAGCAGGACAGGAAGGATCTGGAATCACCTCAAATCCATCTTAACCAATCAGGATTTTCTGGAGAAACAGATCATTTTGGCAAAATCGTTCCTAGAGAAATATGAACCGGAACTGAACCCTGAACAACGGGCTCTTTTTGCAAACTTCACTTCATTGGAAAATGCATCCTATCTGAGAAAAAAAATTGCTTTTGAGAAAGCTTTTAAAAATAACTGGATCCGCAGATAAGGCTTACGTTCCAGATAACAGATATTTCCGCAGTAATTATCCATCTATCTTACTGAAAAATGACTGTTTAGATTTATTTTGCAGCCATGACTAAAAAAGTGGCTGTTATACTTGTTAACTGGAATAGTTTTCAACTCACGGCAGACTGTATTGCATCTCTTGGCGCTATGCCATATTCAGATTACAGTATCATTGTGGTAGATAATGGCTCTGTAGACCGCTCGGGGCAATTACTGAAAGAAACATACGATCACATCATTCTTATTGAGTCATCAAAAAATCTTGGTTTTACCGGCGGCAATAATCTTGGAATGCAGTATGCTGTTGAACAGGGTTATACATATGCACTACTCTTAAATAATGACACATTTGTAGAACCCGGGTTTCTTGAAGTGCTGGTTAACTATATGGATTTACATCCTGAAGCGGGAATAATACAACCGTTGATCTATTTTAACCATAACCGCTCGTTGGTGTGGAATGGAGGTTCGTATTATAATACATGGTTGGGCTACGCCTATACTACTAATTTCAACAAACCATTATTACCGGAAAGCCGCATAATTAAAGAAGTTGATTGGGTAACCGGCTGTGCTTTTTTTACCAGAACGGCAATACTGAGAGAAACGGGTTTTTTAGCCGAAAACTTATTCATTTATTTCGAGGATGTAGATCTTTCCTTCAGAATTAAAAAAGCAGGATATAAATTGATATATCATCCTGAATCTGTGATCTATCATATTGCCGGCATGTCTAATAAAAACAGGGTAAAAGGCAAAGAAGGTTTTGTAAACCCGATAGTGCATTACCTGAATTTTCGTAACCGGATCTGGTTATTAAAAAAATATACATCTCCGCTCAAAGCCATCACCGTTGGATTATTTAATTTTTTTTACATAATTGCGGTTATGGCCTATTTTGTGACTCGTTTTCGCTTTACCAAGCTAAAAACGGTGATAAAGGCCGTGAAAGACGGCCTCAATGGCAGTATTAAATATTAGGGATCATTATGCAAAACGTTTTAATTACAGGTGTAGCCGGACTGATCGGATCAAGAATGGCAGAATGGATCATTCAGCATCATCCTGAATACAGAGTAATTGGTATTGATAATCTTAGCGGTGGCTATATTGAAAATGTTCCGAAGGAAGTTGTTTTTTATAATGCAGATTTGAGCACCGACGACCTTGATCCCATTTTTGCAAATAATCAGTTTGATTATGTATTTCATTTTGCCGCTTATGCAGCAGAAGGGTTAAGCCCTTTCATAAGAAAATTTAATTATACCAATAACGTTGTTGCCACTGTTGCTGTTGTAAATAAATGTATCCAATACGATATAAAACGTTTGGTGTTTACTTCCAGTATGGCTGTGTATGGCATTGGCACACCACCTTTTGATGAAGCACATATCCCAACGCCTATCGACCCTTATGGCGTAGCTAAATATACCTGTGAAATGGATATTCAGATCGCGGGTGAACAACATAAACTCGACTGGTGTATCATCAGACCCCATAATGTTTATGGCTATAACCAGAATATATGGGACAAATACAGAAACG
Organism: Sediminibacterium sp.; assembly: GCA_965206685.1. Lineage (GTDB taxonomy): Bacteria > Bacteroidota > Bacteroidia > Chitinophagales > Chitinophagaceae > Sediminibacterium. Next base: position 5,026,102 of record OZ242223.1, on the reverse strand, counting down.
TACTCGGAATCTGGATGTATCAAAAACTAAATAATCAGCCATTTACTATTTTTGGAGATGGCTCTCAAAAAAGAGAGTTTACTTATGTAGATGATTGTTTATTACCTTTTTGGAAAGCCGCCACACAGGAAAACTGCTCAAAAGAAATCATTAATCTGGGTAGTACCATACATACCACTATTAAAGAAGCTGCGGGCATTTTAAGTGAAATAGTGGGTGGTGCAGAAATTACCTATCTGGAACAAAGACATGAGGTTAAAGATGCACTTCCCGGCCACAAAAAATCAATGATCTTGCTCGACTATGCGGACAAAACCTCTCTCAAAGAAGGACTAACTGTAATGTGGGATTGGGCAAAGAAACAACCGGCAAGAAAAAGAATGGAATGGGATAAGTATGAGCTGGATAAAGGCATGTACGGATTTTGGAAATAAATCCTTTTCTGTTTCGATCACTCATACTCACAGCCCTTATTAAATATCAGTTCATTAGACTAACGGTAGTGTGTCGTGTAAATATTGTAATTTGAAAAAAAGTTGTAACTGATGTTCTTATTCCCGGTAGTTTATATTGCTTCTTTCTTATACGCGGTCGGGCTTTTATTCAAAAAAGAAATCAAAGGGCTGCTGATCTTTATTATTGCCGGCTTACCCATTTACATCAATGCTTTGTCGGTTACTTATATGTATGGTTTTGAAAAAGCTATACCATTTATGCAGTCATTTAAAGAGGTTTGTGTATTCCTTGCTTTTGGCATGGTTATCCTGGATCTAAAAAAAAGGCCGAAGTTTCATATTGTTGATAAGCTGATCATTGTTTTTTTCTGCAGTACCTTACTTTATCTGTTTTTACCTATCGGAGGTCAGGATTTTTATAACCGGCTGATCGGGTTTAAAGCCCTTAGTATCTTTCCCATCATTTATTTTACCGGAAGGCTATGTCGTTTCCGTTCTGTAAATATTAACCAGATCTATTCTTATATCTGCCTTATATCCATCGTTGCCGCTATCGTATTATTTTTTGAAGTCTTTTTCTATCAACATCTGCATACCCGCACGGGTTTTATGGAATTCAGCAGCCGCTATTTTAATGCAGAGCCATCAGGTAACTACGGACTGATCTGGACATTTGAAACAGAAACCGGGTTCAAGCGTTTTGGAAGTATTTTCAGCAGTCCGTTAGAACTTTCTGCGGCATCTATCGTAGCGCTTTCAGTTCTTCTGGCACTGGCTACCAATAAGCATTATAAAATTGATCTCTCAAACTTCTATGTAATCAGTTTTATCGCTACCCTTTTTTGTGTAGTATTTGCTGTATCAAGGGCCTCATTTATTAACTATTTTATACTGATCTATTTCTATGCGCATATTTCAAGAAATAGAAAACTGGTAATATACTCGCATCTCATCGTTGCCTGTGCGATTATATATATTGCTTTTTTTCTGGAAGGAACCCTTTTTGAATTTATCGTTTCCACACTTCGTTTTGAAAACGCATCCAGTCTGGGACATCTGCTTGAATGGATCAATGGATTTAATGCTATGATCTCTCATCCCTTAGGCCTGGGACTGGGTACTTCCGGAAGGGTTTCAATGGATTCTGAAGACCATGTTGGTGGCGAAAATCAATTATTGATCATTGGTGTGCAGGTGGGTATTGCAGCATTGATCGTATATCTATGGATCTATATCGAACTAATAAGAACCGGACTAAAGTCTTTAAAAACTGCTATCGGTAAAAAGAAAAAACTGATCATGTGCGTAGTGCTCTTAAAAATCGGGCTGGTTATTCCTTTGTTTACATCCTACATAGACACTTTCAATTACATTACCTATCTGTCTTACTTCTTAAGCGGACTAATGATCAATATGATCATGTATGAATCAACTGCTAATGCTGCAAATAGTATAACCACAGCAGAACCACCTGCTATTCCTGCTAGTTAAGGTCTTGATTTTTCCTTTTGAGATTGATAACAATAAACTGTTCAGCCACAAATGCAGACCATAAAAGAATAATCGGAATAATTACATAAAATTGGCGCTGATCGGCACTTAATGCAGCAGAACCTGCGAGATAGATAAACATGATCACCGTAAGAAATCCTATTTCAAATTTTATCTGCCGAAAACGAAACAGAGATAATGCCAAACTAAAAAGCATCATCGTAAATACAATGGCATTAGGCGGAATCCGCAACAGGTTTTGAAACCTTTGATAAAAGAACGATTGCGGTACACCAAAAAACATTCGTCCGAGATTCGTTATATAATTTTTTATATACTTACCCGGATGGGCTTTGATATTTTCGATGGCTTTTTCTTTAAACTTCTGATCCAGCTCAACACCGGTATATTTTCTGAAGACCTGAAAATCGGCCTCATGGTTCTTTGCAATCATCGCCGAGTTACAGGGTATCAGTGTATCAATATCGCAATAGGTAGTAAAAGTATCATTGTTCCAGTCGCCAAACTCTCCTTCAAACGGAGAACTCGCCCAGTATAAGGAAGAGCCTCCACTATTGGCCCAATACAACCATTTTCCCGTAAGGCTGTGCGTATACCACAGATACGGGAGATTTGCCATCATGGCAATTGATAGTATGAAAATGGTTTTTTGTAAAAACTTCTTTCTGATAAAAAGGAAGATGACAAGTGCAAAAAGTAACACTGCAATGACAACATAACTGAAAATTACTTTGGTTAGAATAATATATCCCAATACCAATCCGGATAAAATAACCGGTTTCCACGAAGCATTTTGTTTAAATGCCTTAACTGTAAAATATTGAAACAGTGTTATCAGTAAAATGGTAAAAGACTCAGTATAAATGATGCCCATTTCTTTAAACGCAATATAATAGCAGGCCCAGAAAAGACTAAAAACAAGGGCCTTCTTTTTACTGCAATACAAAACAAGGGTTTTATATAAAAAAACAACGGAGAGATAATGAAATAATGCGTTGCACATTGTTATCAAAATAGTTGGCAGATTCAATGCTACAAAAGGCATAAGCATCAGAGGATAACCGGGGCCATTCCACAAATACACTTCGCCAGGCGGCGAATAAAATCCATGTATCAGATTATTCGCATACGCCATGTATCTGCCTTCGTCTCCCTGTAATATATTTTTGTGCTCAAGTAAAACCACTACAACATAAATCAGCAGAAAAGGAAGAAAAAAGAGAAAGGGATTACCTGATAGTTTTCTCATAAAAAAAATTGATATAACTTTATCATATTTCGAGAAAGTTACGGAAGATTAACGTTACAAATTCTTCGAATATTGCCCGATACATTTTTGCATTATAGGATGAACAATAGTGACAAGGCGCCTGATCACTATTATTTTGAGCGAGAAAATACAAATAAAGAATGTCGAAAAATATAAAAGTAGCCATAGATATACGTGACCTTCGCATTGCAAAAACTGGCGCTAAAACCTATCTGGAAGAAATCTGCAGAGAATTAAAAAAAGGACATCCCGGTTTTACTTTCTATTTTATAGACACATGGCTCCCTGTATACAGAGGCAATAACAAAATTGGAAAGGCGCTGGAGCATCTCCGATTTTTTTTCTGGAAGCAAATGGCATTACCGGTCATCTGTTTATTTAAAGGATGTGATATTTTATACTGCACAGATTATTTTCTCCCCTTATTGAAACTCAATTTCAAGACTGCAGTTGTTTTTTACGATGCTTTTTTTTGGGAATATCCTGATCAATATAACCGCCTATGGCTTACCCTTTTAAAAACACTTGGCGTTACCGCTGCTAAAAAAGCAGATGCGGTGATCACCATTACAGAATATTCAAAAAAACAAATCGTAAAATTCGTTGGAGTAGAATCTACAAAGATCCATGCAATACATCTCGCTCCTAAATCATCCACCGGCTCATTTGCGGAATTACGTGAAACAGCACAACCATTTGAATCAGAGAAGAAAAGAAAATATATACTGCATATCGGTGTTCTTGAAAAAAGAAAAAACCTGCCAAACCTGATCAAAGCCTTTAATCTTTTATTACAGGACGGGTTTGAAGAATACTATCTGGTTCTTGTGGGTAACAAAGTACAGAAGACAAAGATCGACGACAGTGAAAATATTCATAGCCTGATACATGAGTTAGGGCTTCAGGATAAAGTGATATTACCTGGTTTCATTTCAGATGAACAACTTGCGCATTATTATAAAAATGCCAGTCTGTATACTTTTGTTTCTTTTAATGAAGGTTTTGGACTGCCGGTCTTAGAAGCATTTCAAAATCAGTTACCTACCCTTATTTCGGATAACAGTTGCCTTCCGGAAGTAGGAGGCGATGCGGTGATTACCTGCAACCCTTTTGATGAAAAGGATATTAAAGAAAAAATAAAATCTATCCTTCTTAACCCATCTTTACAAAAAGAATTAATTGAAAAAGGAAACGAAAGACTAACACTTTTCTCCTGGCAAAGAACGGCAGAAGAGTTGCTTAGTGTATTCAAAAGCCTTTAGCTTTTATAAGCCGATAGTTCATCCGCAACCATATTTTTTATGGCTTCTTCTATAGTATGCGTTGCTTTCCATCCCAGTATTTTTGCTGCTTTCGCCGGATTTGCCTTTCCAACCATCAGGTCTGTAGGACGTAAAAGTGTCGGATCGCTGTCTACATATTTTTTCCAATCAAGCTTCAATTGCTTAAACACAAGTTCAATGTAGTATTCTAAGGAATGGGTAACACCGGTAGCAATTACAAAATCATCCGGCTTATCCTGTTGCAGCATTAACCACATCGCTTCTACATAATCGGCTGCCCAACCCCAGTCGCGCTGAATATTAATGTTGCCTAAATGTAGTTTTTCAGTGCTTCCTTTTGCGATCCTGCAGGCAGTTGCAATAATTTTTTTGGTTACAAATCGATTAGGCCTCAAGGGTGATTCATGATTAAAAAGAATACCGGTACAGGCATAAATATTATACGCCTCCCTGTAATTAGCCACTTGCCAATGAGCGGTAGCTTTGGCAATAGCGTAGGGGCTTCTGGGCTTAAATGGCGTATCCTCATCCGCCGGATGATCGCCTGTTTCACCAAAACATTCGCTGGAACCTGAATTGTAAAGCTTAACGGGTAAATTGCTGAAACGGATGGCTTCAAGCAGATTCAATGTACCGATACTGATACTCTCAAAAGTTTCAACCGGCTGTTCAAAAGACAGTCCCACAGAACTTTGACCGGAAAGGTTATAAATCTCATCAGGCTTGATCTTAATGATGGTTTGCAAAGTGCTTCTGAAATCACAGATATTGATAGACACCAGTTGTATCTTCTCCTTTAAGCCAAACTTTGCCAGATTATGAAAGGTATTGGTGGTAGCATCTCTCGAACCACCAAACACCTCATACCCTTTTTCAAGCAGAAGTTTGGTTAAATAGGTTCCGTCCTGACCCGAAACACCACAGATTAACGCTCTTTTCATCTTACAATTTTAATATAAATCAGGCAATGCACAACCTATATCTGTCAAGGCCACAATATTTCATCAATCTATATCCTGCTTAAATCTAAGTTTTATCAGATTTCCTATTGCTTGTTACGCTCAAAGTAGAATATTTGCAGATACTTTCTAAAAAGAATACACCCTCAAAAAATAACGTAATAGAACCGGTAAAGCACATACGATCCCGTTTTAAAGGTGAATGGCGCGGCGGCGACAGGATAATGACGCTGGCAAGGCTTGCAGTTTATTTTGTAAGGGGGTGTTATGAGCGAATGTTTTTCACCAAATCATCCCGTCTCGTATTGATAGGCAAAGGAGTGTCTATCCGCTATGCAAAATATCTGGAAACGGGAAGAGATCTGATCATTGAAGATTACGCAGAAATCAACTGCTTATCAAAACAGAAAATCATTTTAGGCAACCGGGTAAGTATTGGCAAGTTTGCCATCATTCGTCCGTCCAATAGTTATGGCGGAGAGATCGGTGAAGGATTGAAAATTGGTAACAACTCAAATATCGGTCCCTACTCTTATATCGGCTGCTCGGGTTACATTGAAATTGGTGATAATGTTATGATCTCACCAAGGGTAAGTATTTATGCAGAGAATCATCTATTCGACCGCACCGATATTCCAATGAAAGAACAGGGTGTAAAAAAACAGTTTGTAAAAATTGAAGATGATTGCTGGATAGCTGCCAATAGTATTATTCTTGCCGGTGTAACCATTGGTAAAGGATCGGTAGTGGCTGCAGGCAGTGTGGTTTCCTCAGATGTGCCTCCTTACAGTGTTGTGGCTGGTGTGCCTGCCCGAATTATTAAACAGCGTATTCAGCCATCATGAATATCCTGATCCTGCATGGCTCTTCTGATTTGTATGGTGCCAGTAAAATATTACTGGTAACTGTTCGTACACTTATCAAAAAAGGACATAAGCCATTGATCGTACTTACCGAGAATGGACCACTCGCAGATTGTTTACTGGATTTGGGCGCAGAGGTTATGTTTATCCGCTTAGGCATTCTCAGAAGAAAATATAAAAGCATCCCCGGCATTATTAACCGTTTACAGGTTATTAAACAGGCTTATGCCGAGATCAAACAACTGATTGTAAATAGGAATATACAACTGGTTTACTCCAACACAACTGCAGTGCTGGCCGGTGCGTTTGCAGCAAGATCCATGGGTGTTAAACATGTGTGGCATGTACATGAGATCATTGAACAACCCAAATGGATGTATCGTTTTCTGGGCCATATGCTTAACCGCTACAGTTACAAAGTGATTGTAGTTTCTGCAGCTGTACAAAAAAGCTGGAGCAAATATGTATTGCCCGAAAAAATTGAACTTATTTATAACGGCATTAATTATAACCCTTATCTGCTACCTTCTGATAAATTGAGAAAAGAATTATCCATCGATCATGATACCGTAATTATTGGCATGATCGGCAGGGTACATTACTGGAAGGGACAGGAATATTTTTTACAAATAGCAGCAGTCATTGCCAAACATTACCCAAAGGTTCATTTTGTAATGATCGGCGACGCGTTTCCAGGATACGAGTATTTATATGAACAATTGTCAACACTGATTCATCAGGAAAGTATTGGCCATTTGGTTTCTGATCTGGGATATAGAACAGATGTTGCCGAATTACTTCAGGGTTTTGATATCTTAGTTTTACCTTCCACCCTTCCTGACCCCTTTCCAACGGTTGTACTCGAAGCGATGGCTTCGGCTAAACCCGTTGCTGCCACTGCACATGGCGGCGCTTTGGAAATGGTTGATGATACTATTACGGGATCATGGATTCCGGTGAATGATGTTTCAAAAGCAGCTTCCGTAATCGGTAATCTGGTTGGCAATAAAACACTTAGAATACAGATGGGCGAAGCAGCCAGAAAAAAAGTGCTGGAACAATATTCATCCGAAGCTTTCGAAAACAAGATGTTAAACGTATTGGAATGACAGTTGCCATCATCGGATCAAGGGGATACCCATATGTATACAGCGGGTATGAGACTTTTGTTAAGGAACTATCAGAAAGACTGGTACAAAAGGGTGTGCGGGTAAAAGTGTACTGCCATAAAAACCTTTTTCAATCCTTTCCTCACCAGGTCAACGGCATCGAACTTGTGTACATTCCCACCATTGAAACCAAGAGCCTTAGCCAACTCATTCATTCTTTTTTATCCATGCTGCATGCCTGTACGATTGGCAAAGCAGACGTGATTTTGGCAGTGAATGCTGCCAATGGGCCATGGGGTATCATTTCACGCATTTTTGGTAAACCCACCTGTATCAATGTTGATGGGTTGGAATGGCTCCGTCCTAAATGGAAAGGGCTTGGTGCAAAATACTTTCGCTTCTCTGCCAGATTATCCACCAAACTTTATGACAGGGTTATTACCGACGCTGAAGAGATGCGGAAAGTGTACCTGCGGGAATTTAAAGCAGATTCTACCGTAATAGCTTACGGAGCCAATATCCGGTATTCACAGGATGCCTCCCGGATCAGCTCTTTCGGCCTGAAACCGGATGAATATTACCTGATTGTTGGCCGTTTGATACCCGATAATAATGCAGATCTGCTTGTGGATGGTTTCATCGCAGCCAAATCATCCAAAAAACTGGTTATTGTGGGTGATGTACCTTATAAAGACAGTTATGCGGATGCGATCAAATCAAAAGCAGCCGAAAATATTATCTTTTTGGGATATATAACAAATAGTGAAATATTAGCCGAACTTTACCACCAATGTTTTGCGTATTTACATGGACATGAGTTTGGCGGCACCAACCCTACCATGTTAAAAGCAATGGCATATGGAACCGGCATTCTCGCATTAAACACCCCTTTTAACCGCGAAATGCTGTCCGAAGGTAGTTATGGGCTGTTTTTTGAAAAAAACACGGCTTCCATAGCTGCTTTGATGCAACAAGTTGAGCAACATGAGAGTCTTTTAGAAGATCTGAGAAAGATTTCCCGTAATGGCCTCACCGCCAAATACGATTGGGATCATATAACGGATGCTTATCTTGCGCTTTTAAAGGAATTGGTTGCCGGGAACTAAGATGTTCTGAATTTATGGCTAAAGCTTACAATCGTTACACAACACTAAGATATATTATTGATGCCCCCATCGTGGGCATCTCTTACTTTGTTGCGTTAAGTATCACCTCCACAGGAATTGATGGCAACAGCAAACTCTTTACTTACCTCTTTACCATGATCGCATTGATCGTTTGGTATATTGCTGCCTCTTTTTCAAGATTGTATGCCGACAGAAGATCTAATAAATATTCTGAAGAGATCGTATTCATCATTTATACGATCATGCTCTTCACAATCCTGTTGAGTTCCGTATCATTTTTCCTGAGGAATATATTTCAGTTCAATCCCAATTTTTTCAGCTTCTTTGTGGCTATCCTGTTTGTGCTGCTCACACTCACAAAATATGTGATCAGAAAATACCTGCATTCGGCTATCTATCAGGGAAAATTGTTTGACAATATTCTGATTGTAGGTTCCACTCCTTCCGCACTTGATTTTTATGAAACCATTAATAAGTACTATTACTATGGTTATAAATGTGTAGGGTTTATAGACAATAACAACTCGAAAATGAATGGCTGTGCCTATCAGGGAAAGATCAGCGATCTGGGAAACCTGTTAAAACAAAAGGCCATAGACGAAGTGGTGATCGCCTTACCCAATACCCAAAACGAAGAAATTCAAAGTTGCATTGAAGTTTGTGATTACTATACAACTAAAGCAAGAATCATTCCGGATCTTTACCAATATGCATCTTCAACCATTCAGGTAAACAATATCGGGTTAATGCCGGTGATCAGTATTCGTTCATTGCCATTAGACAAAGCTGAGAACCGCATTCTCAAAAGAGCTTTCGATATCATCTTTTCAGCATTGTTTTTTTTGATTTTGGGATGGTGGGTATTACCATTGATTGGGTTAGCCATTAAACTTACTTCCAAAGGGCCGGTTATCTTTAAACAGGAAAGATGGGGACTTAACAATGAAAAAATTGTGTGCTACAAGTTTCGAACAATGGTTGCCGAAAGTACAGACATAGACCAGGATGGATATTATAACCAGGCAAGCAAAGACGATCCGAGAATTGCTTCGGGGTTGGGTTCTCTTTTGCGGAGAACGAATATGGATGAATTACCCCAGTTCTGGAATGTGTTACTGGGTAATATGTCGGTTGTAGGCCCCAGGCCACACCCTACGCCACTTAACCTCGAATCTATGCATACGGTTGAAAACTATATGCTTCGCCATGTGGTAAAACCAGGGATCTCCGGTTGGGCACAGGTAAACGGTTGCCGCGGCGAAACGCGTGTACCGGGTTCTATGCAGAGAAGGGTTAATTTCGACCTCTATTATATCCATCGCTGGACGTTCTGGCTGGATGGACAGATCATTCTTCAAACCGTTATTAATGTTATCAGAGGTGATCAAAATGCATATTAAAAAGAGCCTGAGAGGTTTGGCTATTGTGATCGTATTCATGCAATGCGTTCCTCAAATACTTACCGCACAAACCGTTTGGGAAACCCATACCAAAGAAGTATACAACTATCTCTCACGAATGGCCCAGAAAGGAACCATCCGTTTTGATGATAATATCAAACCAATCAGCAGAAAATATATCGCAGATTGCCTCGATTCATTATCCTCAAAAAAAGAACAATTATCTGCCACTGAAAAAAAAGAACTTTCTTTTTACAGAAATGAATATGGAAATGAATTGGTAACCACGCCAACCAACAATTCTGAAGAATTACATTTTCTGAAAATAGACCCTTACAAAAGATGGCGTGGCTTTTCTGCTACAGGTAAAGATGTTCTCTTCCAGGCAGACCCTGTTTTTACAGCTGCCACCATCCGTGGTTCCGGCAAGAGTGTAACACAATCCAGTTCGGGACTCAGTTTTTGGGGGTATGCGGGCAAGCATTGGGGATTTCAGTTTTTCTATAACGATATAACCGAATCCGGCAAAGGATTTGATACCACCAGACAAAACACACCCGAAACCGGAATCATCAGAAAAGACACAGGATTACACACAAGTCAGAACTATTCTCAATTTCGTGGAAGCATTTCATATAGTTTTAAAAATGGTTCACTCAGTTTTGGACAGGACCATTTATTATGGGGGTATGGACAAAATGGTAAAATTGTTTTGTCCGATAAAGCACCGGCCTTTCCATTTATCAGATTGGATTATAAATTGTTTTCCTGGCTGAGTTTTAATTATACGCATGTATGGCTCAACTCTGCTATTCTGGATACTAGCAGAAGTTATCCTACAGGCAATACTGTTTACGGTGGGCAGCGGCAGTTCTATATACCCAAATTTATGGCTACACATAGTATCCATATCAAAGCCTCAAAAGGGCTTGACCTGTCATTGGGCGAATCGATCGTTTACAGTGATCGCCTGGATGTTGGCTATCTTTTTCCACTTATGTTCTTCAAGATCTATGATAATATTGTGAACAAAAGCAATATTCTTACAGGCTCTAACGGACAATTATTTTTTCAACTAAGCTCACGTAATCAACTTCCCAAAACCCATTTGTATTCAACCGTATTTATAGATGAGATCAGGGTATCTTCCATTTTCGATAAAAATAAAAGCCGAAACCAATTTGGCTTTACGTTGGGTGGGTCTGTAACAGATGCATTTATTCCTTATCTGACGCTTGGCCTTGAATATACCCGGGTGAATCCATTTGTTTACAATAACCTCATTCCCGCACAAAACTATACCAGCTATAATTATTCTTTAGGCGATTGGATGGGCAATAATTTCGACAGGCTTACATACACAGCTAAGTACACGCCTTTCCCCCGCTTTAAATGTCTTCTGAGCTATCAAACAAGCAGAAAAGGCGGGCCAGGTACCGTTGATCAACAGTATTTCCAACAACCGCAGCCGGATTTTCTGTTTAATCTCCAGAATAAGCAAAAAGAGATCTCGGCCCGCGTTTCATATGAGTTTATCAATAACCTTAATCTGAATGCATTTTACAGCTCAATAAATCTGGATAACCGGGTTACACTTCAAACCACCCGTCAAAACACTTTTAGTATCGGATTTAACTACGGATTATAATAAAAGTTTATTTGGAAGCAAATCTGTTAATACTATGACAGGAAAGCCTTTATATATCTTATAGATAGCAAAAAAATTCGATATTTGCGATAACCAACGATTTGAAATGAACTACCGTTTATTAAAAAATATATCTGCCATACTTCTCTGCTTTGCTTTATTACAAATAACGCAAAAAACCTATGCACAGAATAGCTCAAGTACTTCCGGATTACCCTCTATGAAAGTGGGGCAAATGTCTGACCAGCAGATCATGCAGTTATGGCAGCAGGCTCAAAAATCAGGAATGTCGGAAAATGATGCAATGAGCTTATTGGTTAAAAGAGGGCTTCCTGCATCAGAAGTGAATGTTTTTAAGAAGAGAATACTTCAGTTAGAGAGTAAAACGAAATCAGGCGGCACACAAAAATTGATTAAAGATTCGGCCAGTTTTGCCAATGATTCAAGCTGGGTAAAAGAAATACCGGCGATCAGACGAAAAACCAACTATTATGGGTTTGATTTTTTTAGTAACCCTAATCCCAATTTCGAACCCAATCTGAGACTTACTACCCCTAAAAGTTATGTATTGGGGCCAGACGATCAGATAACCATTAATTACACCGGAATAAATGAAAGCAGTGCTGATGCAACGGTAGGTTCCGACGGAAATATAAAATTGCCTTATGCCGGATTACTGAATGTAAATGGTTTAACAATTGAGCAGGCAACAGAGAAGGTAAAGAACAAAATGAAAGTAGCCTACCCTGCAATATCCTCAGGCAAAACACAGGTTTTTCTTACACTAACCAATTTTAAAACGATCGGTGTATCTGTTATCGGGGAAGCAGAACGCCCTGGAATTTATTTTGTATCCTCTTTGGCAAGTTTTTTTAATGTGCTCTACCAATCGGGAGGGCCTTCAGATAACGGATCACTAAGAAATATTGAGCTGATAAGAAATAATAAAGTGATCGATGTTATAGACTTTTATTCCTTCCTTCAAAAAGGCATCTTCGGAAAAGATATCCGTGTGCAGGATCAGGATGTGATCCGTTTTCCGTTGTATAAAAAAAGGGTGGCCCTTTCGGGAGAGATCAAACGCCCAGCCGTTTATGAGTTACTGGAAAAAGAAACCATGGCTGAGTTAATTCAGTATGGCGGCGGACTGGATGATGCAGCATTGAAAGATGTAGCAAAAGTTGTTCAAAACGGAGAAAAAGAGCTCAGGGTAAGGGATGTTCCTTTTGCAGATTTCAATTATTTTATTCCGAGAAACGGCGACTCCGTTTTTTTCGAAAGGGTATTGCCTCGTTATGAAAACCGCGTTGTACTTACCGGTGCTGTATTCCGACCAGGAAATTATGAGATCACCGATCAGTTCACGCTAACCAAACTGATCAAAAAAGCTGATGGTGTTAAAGAAGATGCATTCTTAAACAGAGGTTATATCAAAAGAAGAAAAAAAGATGCTGAAAGAGAATTGATCCCTTTCAGTCCAAAAGATATTTTAAGCGGAAAGCAGGCAGATATTGTTCTTTCAAAAGATGATTCTGTATTCATCCTCTCAAAAGACAGTCTGGTAGATGTACCTACCATTACAGTAGGCGGTAATGTGCGAATGCCCAATACATTCCAGTATCGTGAAGGAATGTCGTTGGAAGATGTGATCTTAATGGCCGGTGGCTTTACCAATGATGCAGCTACACATAAAGTAGAAATATCCCGTCTGGAAAAGAACCGTGCCGATACATTAGCCAATAAACTGATTGACCTGATTACGCTGGATGTAGATTCGAGCCTCACAAACCAAGGGAGTAAAACACTTCTTCAACCGCTGGATTATGTGTTTGTTCCCAGACTGTTGAATTATCGTAACCTTGGAACGGTTAAAGTAAGAGGCGAGGTTTTATATGCAGGTGATTATGCTTTGGAAAAAAGAAATGAAACCATTCAGGATGTGATCAAAAGATCCGGCGGTATTTCTCCATTTGCTTCTATGAATGATGTGCAGGTTTTCAGAAACGGTTTACGTGTGGGAACTAATTTATTATCCGATGATTCTAAACAACAGGGGAAATTTTTATTGCTGCCGGAAGATAGTATTTATGTTCCCAAAAACGAACCTTTTGTAGAAGTACAGGGTGCCGTTTTTAACCAGCAGATCCTGAGTTATCAATCAGAAAGTTTTATGTCTTACATATCCGATGTAGGGGGTGTTACCGATAAAGCAAACCTGAAAAGAGCATACATACAATATAGCAATGGCATAAACAGAAAGATTCATCATTTCCTGTTTTTCAGATCTTATCCTAAAGTGTTACCCGGGAGCAAGATCATTGTACCGGAAAGAACAGATATGGGTAAGAAAGGGCTTTCCATTGTTGAAATATCGGCTATTATGGGCTCACTTGCAACACTTATCAGTTTGATAGCGGTATTGAAAAAATAAATCGAGCAACACACACTAATCAGCATGCAACAAAACACTGTGAATACAAATCTGGACAACGAAGAGGAAAATTTTTCTTTTCGTGGCTTGCTAAGAAACTGGCAGGAAAGTATTTTGTATGCCTTAACGTTCAGAAAACTTCTTGCTGCTGCAGCTATTACCGGCTGTTTGATGGGTTTGGGATATGCATGGATCAAGCATTCAACCTATACGGCTAAATTAACTTTTGTTGTAGAAGAATCGAAAGGCTCCGGAGGTTCTGTTGCATCGGCTCTTGCCGGGCAGTTTGGTTTCGATATCGGTAGTTTATCCGGATCAAACGGAGTTTTAGCAGGTGATAATGTGCTCGAGCTTTTAAAAAGTCATGCACTCATCAAGAAAGCATTGTTAACCCGCTATGATTCTTCAGGGCTTTCAATTGCAGATAAATATGCAGAAGTTTATAACTGGAAAGAAAAATGGAAGAACAGCCCTAAAGTAGGCATAGATATTAACTTTCCTGCCGGTAAAACGCAGTTCACCAGATTGGAAGACAGTTTGATCCATACCATCATCACCCGAATTGAAGAGAGCGAAATGTCTATTTCAAAACCCGATAAAAAACTCGGGCTCTTTGTATTGCAGCTAACCAGTCGCAGCGAGAGGATCAGTCAATTATTTTGTGAACAATTATTAAAAGTCACAACTGATTTTTATATAGATACCAAAACAAAACGGCAAAGCAATAATGTTGCACGTTTACAAAAAAGAGCCGACAGTCTTGGAATGTTATTAGACAAAAGAACCTATTCCGCAGCTGAAGCCAATCAGGTTTTATTAGATGGCAATCCTGCGTATTCTTCTCCAACCGTAGATGCTGAGATCATTACCAGAAATAAATATATACAAAGCACGGTATACGCAGAGATCATTAAAAATCTGGAAGTAAGCAGAACCTCTTTAATGCAGGAAACACCAACTGTACAGATCGTAGACTATCCGGAGTTGCCATTGAAAGAAAATAAAACAGGTTATCTTTTTGGAGGATTTGTAGGACTAATCGCAGGTTTCTTCTCCGTATTACTATTATTAGCACTCCGAAAAATAAAGTAGTGACTATAAGCGGTAAGCGAAAGAAAGGTTACCGTGAAAATTCAACACGTCATATCCGTTTTTGAAATAGCTAAGTCCCGGTAGTATATACCATTGATAATTCAGAGATCGTATCAAACCCATTTCAGAGGAAAGAAGAAAGCGGTCAAATTGCCAGTTTGCATGAAGTGTAGTGGAAATATCTACCCAATGCCTTGTAAAATCCTGAGTGATCACAAAAGCATTATAGTAAAAATCGCTGTTACGAACGATACGCTCAAATTTCAGACCCACTTTTGTAAACCCTTTTACCCAACTGATATCTATTAACTGGCTGTTGGTTCCCGGCCCAATACCGGCACCTAATACCTGTCCGTAATTTGTATATCCCTGTCTTACAAATGGATTGGTGTACCAGCTTGCAGATTGTTGAATTAATTCAGCATTAGGTAATTCCATTTGGGTAAACTCAGAGGCAAATTCGATATAACTTTTACGTTTATTGGAAGTAAATAATTTTCGAAATCCCGCAACGTATGCCCTCGGATAACCATTATCCGTGGCTATATTAATCAAAGAAGGAGATTTATCATTTCTGCCAAACTCAAAATAGAGTTCTGCATGTTCTTCGGGCATTACATAGCGCGCAAATAATGAACCCAGGCTTGCTTTTTTACCTGCCTTCTCACTACCTGATTTAATTATACCCTCTAATGGAAAAATATCTGCAATACCCGAAATATCTGAACGATAGAGATAAGACGCTTTAGTGAAGCCCACAAACAGGCCCTTAACCCATTTAGGCTGCCAGCTCATCATAAACCCGGCTATATAACGTGATTTGTCTTGTTTCTGTTGATAAAGCCTGATACCATTGTAATACCGATTCGTATCAGGTGGTGCTATATCAGATGATGATAAAGAACCTGCAATCAATTGTCCTTCAAAAGAACCAACGGCTGTTTCAATGGGCTTTACCGTATTTAAAGTTGCATGAAGAAAACCCGGCGCATTATTGCTCATCACTAATGCATTATACCTTCCTGGCCCCCACCACATATTTTCTGTAGAGATTCCTGCAGATAATGCCCCTTTTGTAAACCGGATGCTTGATTGTCCGGCAAATACTTTCTTATACGCTTTTTCACCAAAACGTTCAGGTATATCTGATTTGTTGAGTAACTGATAATAGGTAGCCCAATAGACATCATTAAGGTCTTCAGGAAAAGTTTGAAAAGCGGTGTTTTGTGCATACACAAATTCAGGTTTTACCTGAAGCGTAAAATTTCCTGATGTTAAAGAAAATCCGGCCGAAACCAGCGTTTGAATACCTCTTGACGGAATCATCGCACCATCACTCCATCCATACGGATGCTGACTGTTATATTGAAGTGCAGCAGAAACGGGCAGCCATTCTAATTGACCAAGTATTGGTTTTCTTTTAGATGGACTCCATATATTTCCTGTATTTTTTTTCAGTAAAGAATCAACCGCTTTATATCCGGTAGCAAAAGATTCATTCAGCAAACTGTTATGTATACCAACTTTTCCAAACAATTGTTCCCGCCTGATAAAATCCTGCACACCATCCGCCAGCAATGAAGAAGATTGCGCATAAACTTCACGCAATGGCACACAACTCAACACTATTAATAAAAATAAAATATATAACCATCCTCTTCGCATCATGTTATTTTTTCGTTGGTGTTTTCCGGTCTTTCTATTTATGTATCTTTTATAAAAAATACTGCATCCCTATTTTACAATGAACATTTAAACGGTTCTGATTTTTTTCCCATGCATAGTTACTGCTATTGATAAACTGTAGGATTCCGGAAAGAACCATTTGCTTATATTTTATTTGTGGCATAAAGCCAATACTCAAATCTGTCCATTTATCAGTATGGTTTAGCGGATCCCTTTCAACCCGTTCCAACAAAACCCCCAGTTTCTTCCATCCACTTACCAAGGAAGTATTCAGGCTTTGAACATTACAACCTAAACCTGCTCCCGCTCCTAAAATTTGATTATCGTGTGTATATCCCTGAGTTATCTGTCCATGGGTATACCAATTACCAGCATCCCTTACCAGCATATCAGGAGTTTGACTCATTTGAGTTATTTCAAAGCCAAAATCAACATACTTATCATCTCTAAGCGGAATTATTTTTTTAAATCCGGCTATATAAGCTGCGGAATGGGTGGGTGTCATCAGGTAATCACGCACATTATAGTTGTAATCATTAAATCCATATTCAAAATAAAATTCCGCATGTGATTTTGGTAATACCCATCTCACAAAAAAAGAAGCCAGTTGATCCGTTTTCAGTGTATCATCACCCAGCGCGTTTTGTTTTTGGAAAGGCTTAGTCAGAACAGGTATGTATTGATTAAGAAAAGAGCCGGCGGAAAGCTGAATGTCTTTTTTATAACGTTGCAGAGCCCTTGTCATTCCAAGAAATAAGCCGGGTACCCATTTAGGTTGATAGCTGATTACATACGCACTTAAGTAGCGCGAGTCTAAAGGCGGAGCAGCATTTTTTAAATTGTAGTTCTCATACACATAAGCGTTATTCGAAGTAAGCCTGGCTCCAATCAATTGCCATTCAAAACTGCCTATTCCCGTATGGAGTGGTTTTTTACTGGAAAGAAATCCATGTATAAAACCAGGGGCATTATTACTCATTAATAAAGAACTGTTTCTGCCCGGCCCCCACCAAAGGTTTTCGGAAGACAACCCCATAGAAACGCCGCCGACAGATAATCTTATACTTGATTGACCCGGGAAAAATTTGTTATACGATTTTGCTGCAGCATTACCATAACTGCTGTTATTCTCATAGGAAGGGTTGGATGCAAAAACCCATTCAGGTTTACATTGAACCTCTAAGGGGCCAAATGAGGCACTAAACCCTGCACTTATGAATGATTGGTACCCTTTGGCCGCAATCATGGCACCATCATTCCAGCCATATGGGTGGTGTGAGTTGAATTGTTGAATAACAGAAACCGGTAAAATCTGAAAAAAAACTTTATTTCCTGCAAATCGCATCGGCTTCTTAAATTCAGCTGATAATTTCGGATCAATAAGAGAATAGATTTTGGCGGCATTACCATGTTGAATATATGACAATGGCCTTACCGTAAATGAAATAGATGAATCTACCCTGTTTAATAATTGGAGAGATCTGGCAGTTTCATCAGCATAAGAGCCTATCAATATTGATTGAGAGAAACAAGTGCTATTTACTAAAAACGTTGTAAATACAATATACAATGAGCGAATTATATGCCTTGAGCCATGAAGATTTGCCAAGAAAACAGATTTAAACATAAAAATAGATCAATTACCATAAAGCATTTAACAATTTGACGTTTAATATATGATTATTAGAATGATTTAGCCCATGTCAAGTAATTCACTGTTGCTTGTAGCCATTTACACATTAAATATTATTACATTTTATAAAAATCTATAAAAATTGATAATATGAGTAACAATTAAATTAACTATGAATAAAATATTAAAACAATAATACCCCATAAAATAAAATGTTAAGGGATTTTCAATACATTTGAACCTCACATCACTCCCCCCAATTGTGCTGTATAAGATAGACCTTAATATTACTCGTTATGCTGATTACTGCAATTATCTTATTCCTCACCGCATTGTTGGGAACCATGATTTGTATACGCTCGGTAATTTCGGTAGCTAGAGCTAAGCATTTATTTGACGAACCTTCTGAGGAAAGAAAAATACATATCTATAAAACACCAAATCTAGGTGGAGTTGGTATCTATTGTGCATTTCTCTTTTCTGTGGCACTTGTTATTCCTACAAGCATCTTACCTTACTTTAATAGTTTTGTTGCTGCAAGTCTGATCATTTTTGCCATTGGGTTGAAAGATGATCTGGTTGGCTTAGGGCCGACAAAAAAATTCCTGGCTCAGATCGCAGCTGCCGGTATTATTGCATTTTTGGGTGATGTTAGATTTACCAGTTTTCATGGTCTTTTTGGAATAGGTGATATCAGTTACCCATTAAGTATACTGATTACTATTCTAATTAACATCTTCATTTATAATGCCATTAATCTTATTGATGGCATTGATGGTTTAGCCGGTTGCCTCGGACTTATAGCAAGCATTGCCTATGCGTTTTGTTTTTATCTAACAGGAAATTTGGGAGAGTGTCTATTAGCAGTAGGGTTTGCCGGGACATTGATAGGTTTTTTATATTACAATATTTCTCCTGCAAAAACTTTTATGGGTGATACCGGATCCTTATTTATAGGATTTATGTTATCTTTTTTCTGTGTTCGTTTTGTTGAATTAAATAAATCTAATACTACTGGTATTTTTACTGCAGCTCCTGCTGTTGCTCTATCAATCATGATCATACCTGTAGTAGATACATTACGAATTTTTATTTTCCGGATTATCCGCGGACGATCACCTTTTGTGGCGGATAGTAATCACCTGCACCATAGGTTTATTAATATGGGTTTTACACATATGCAAACCACGTCAATTTTATCATTGGCAAGCCTTTTATTTATTGCAGCTGCATTTTTATTACAAAGCATTGGCAATGGCCAATTGATCAGTTTTTTGATATTTTTGGCGATAATGATTAATTTTTTGTTCTGGAATTTGTCAAAAAAAGAGAGGAAACAAGCAGATATTCTACCTATTGAAGATAAAATTGAATTGGGTAGAGAAAAGAGAGATAAACTCAGTTCATCGTAAAATCATTTACGAATGTAAAGCAGTAGATGAGAATTCAACCGGGAGCAACTTAAATAAAAATTAAACTATTCATTTTTATTTCCATTTAACTACTATAGTGTCTTGGTCTTGATTTTATTTGAGAGATACTACCTATTCGCTTCCTTTCTCACTTACTATCATTTATTGTCAGATTACTTTTTGTTGTTTTGTTTCTATAAGTTTCAAAATTCTTTTAGGAAATTAAATTTTTAGACCTTTTATTTTCTTACTGTGCAAATCCTCTTAACTTCCGGACCTTCAATGTTCTCCATTTCTATATGAATCAAAATATTCTATATTTTACGGCCGATCAGGTAAACTCAATTCAATCCTAATTTATTGAGTATTCGATTTCGAAAACTCATTTTCTAATGTTTTAGCTAAGCCGTTCTCTAATGAATAAGGTGGTAAATAACCCATGTTCTTTACTTTATCAGAATTGAACTGTGTAGTTGCACAGAATTTTTTAATACGCACAGAACTTATAGGGAATTTTTTTCCTGATATTTTTGAAATAACGTCAAAAGATAAGCCTATCATATATCCTACAAAATAAGGTATCCGAATAGAAGGTAATTTCTTATTAAGGGTTTTTTCTGCTATTCTGACCAATTCTTTAGTGCTTAAATCAGGTTTATCTGAATAATTAAAAAGGTGATACCCTGTGATTTTTTTCTCTAAAATGAATCTTATGAAACCAGCAATATTCTCAACATATGCCATTGATTTTTTATTTTCACCGCTGCCAATCATTAAAAACTTTCCGCTAGATATCTGTTTTAACAAATTATAGACATTACCGCGATTACCCGGACCAAATACAACCGTTGGTCTTATGATCACAAGCGACCTCTCTTCAGGATTTTCCAAATACCAATTACGTAATTCTTCTTCAGCTATAAATTTAGATTTTCCATAATCATTAAAAGGGTCAGTTTCGAATGATTCGTCTGGGTCAGGTTTATTTAATCCATATACAGCTACACTGCTGGTAAATATCAATTTATTTATTCCCTTTTTTCGCATTACCTGAAGTACATTTTTTGTACCCTCTACGTTTACATCATAATATAATGAACGTGAAATATCATCTTTATGTTCTGCTGCCAGCAAAATTATCCAATCAGAATTTTCTGGAATTGCAGAAACTAAAGAGTCTTTATCTGTAATATCACATATTATCGTTTCGGGCCGGTCATTCTGGGCATTCTTTTTGTCTATATTAAAAATCGAAAAGTTGCCGCCTTTTAACATTCCAATTAATTCAGAACCAATAAATCCGGAACCACCTACTATAGAAATCTGATCCATACTTAAATATTTATTTTTTTGCTACCAAAATAAAACCGGCGCACAAGTTTTTTAAAGCAAGTTTTTTAATTATGGATTCATAACAAAGAACCAGAAAATAAATTGGAGGGAAGAATGCGAAATAGTCAGATGCATCATAATAACAAATTGTTGAAACTTCCTTAAATCCATTTTTTAAAAAAAGTTTTTTCATCTGAGAAGGGGTACAGAAATCATAATACGATTTATATCCTGTAACGCTGGCAATTTCAGGCCTTAGATATTTTAGTACCAGTTTGGCAATATTATTAGGTAGCATTCTATTAATAAGCGTGAATGGATGAAGTTTAGATGGCATGTAATGAATAGTTATGCCGTCTTCTTTTAAAGATTTATATATATTCGAAACAGCGATTTCATTATCTTCTATATGCTCGAGTACCGTAAAGGAATAGATGAAATCATATGATTTATCAAAGTTTAAATTTTCAACTCCAAAATGATAGAAATTAGAATAGATGTCATCACATCCTTCCCGATAATCAATATCAAGTCCATCTATTGTTAGATAATTTTTATTTTCCTCATTACGCTTAATTCGCGGCCGGTCAATCCCCCCTACCTCAAGGATTCTCTTAACATTATTATTTTTTTGTATTACATCTTTCAATGTATTCTCAAACAAATAATCAAATTCCTTTTCATAAAAATTGTCTTTTATGCCCATTAATTTTTTAATCGAAAATGAAATTTGTTTTAAACCCCGTAATAATGATCCCATTTTTATTTAAAATATTATTATAGATATATAAATCCTTAGATATTTACTCAATTATAGTAATTCTTTTTTATACTTCTCAAGTATATTATCCCGCGTATATTTTGTTTCAACAAGTTTACGGGCATTTTCACCTTTGAGTTGTAAAATATTAAGCTTATCTATAGAAAGGTCTTTCAGAAAGTCAATTATTTCATTTTTCTGATCCCAAGTAAATGACCAACCCAAATTCCCCTCAACAATATAATTACAGACCTCCGCACCCTTATCGCCAATGAAAAGTATGGGTTTACCGGCAGCAAGGATATTGAACGTCTTTGATGGCGCACCTAACCCGTACATGCCTTCGCTTAAAGTAATAAGACCTATATGACATGCGTTCAGAAAATACAGTTGTTCAGAACGAGCCTTTGCTTTAAAGAAGAAAATATTGTTAAGTTCCTTTGTTTTTTTCAAACGGATCAAAGTATCTTTTAATGCTCCTTCTCCAATAATAATAATAACAATATTATTATTTTCAACTTTAGTCATTAATTCAAAAAAATCTTCTAAACCCTGTACCCTTCCGATATTACCTGCAAACTGCAGGATTATTTTTTCGTTTAAATCAAGTTCGTAATATGAACTCATGTCAAAATTGTAAATAGGATAAATGTCTTCTACATCGGCCCAGTTAGCGATAGTCTCAGTTTTAATATTCGGGGAGATTTTACCTGCTATAAGTTCTCTCATATCACTACCAGGGGTAATTACTTTTGTGGCTTTATTGTACGAGAAATTAAATACTTTTAAAAGTAACTTATAAAAGAAAGCATTTTCTTTCAGTATGCCAGCAGGTATAAGATTTTCAGGAAAGACGTCGTGCACTAATATTATGTATTCAAACTTTCTGAAAATTCGGATCAGACTGATAAAAACAAGTAACGATGGCGGGTTAGTAACGATAATGACACGATCACCTTTTTTTACTTTCATGAGCACTTTAAACCCCATCTTACATGTCAGAATAAGCATTCTGGCTATTCTTGATACGATCTTGTTCATATCAAGTTTAGGGATATTTACTCTGAATATACGGATTGAACTACTGATCGCATAAGAGGCTTTGAAAACATCCGATTTATTTACTGAAGGACCGCATATGACATTTACATCAACTTCTGTATTAAGTTTTTCGGCTATCTTGGTTAGTATGTATCCTGTAGATACTTCTTCAGGATAAAACAATTCAGTAACAATCCACGTATTCATTAAGAGCTATAGAGTTATACAAAATAAAAAGGGTAAGATTCTTTATTCTTGTCTAGCGATTCTTTCATGTCAACTACCATTTCATGATAACTTGGTATTGTATAGTCAAAATCAGTACGTGAATTAACCAATGATTTATCAGACTTATAATTATCGTAGGGTTGAATAATCAGATCATTACGATCAAATACTTCTTTTAACAGTAATAACAGATCATACTTACTGATCTTATCATTATTCACAAGATTATAAAGTCCGGTTATATTTTGATCGATTGCAGCATGTACAGCTTTTGCCAAAACCAGAGTGGTTACACCAGACCAATATGCATTAGTAAATCCTTTGATCTCGCCTTTTTGGTGCATGAACCAATTAAAAAGTCCTTCACCTGCTTCATCAAGCTCTGGTCCGATATTCGAAGAACGGAGTGTTAGGTCTATATCATTTACAATCTCGCCCAAACCCTTACTTTTGGCATACATATCCTTTCCATCTTTATAATCAGATTCTGTATAATTTCCTTTTTCACCGGAAAAAACACAGTCTGTACTGATATGTATCAGTTTTGCATTTATTAAACGGGCTAACCCGGATAACTGGTGGGGGAAATAGGAATTCAGGTAAATGGCATTCTCAGGTTTCTTATTAGCCCCTGTAATCAGCACTCCGGCACAATTAATTATATAATCTGGTGATACATCATGAACCAGTTTTTCCGTTGCATTTTTATCCATGATATCTAAAATGCGAGTGTTATCAGAAATCTTATTGGTACGTGTTACATCAATGATCTCATATTGCTTCGTTCCAATCAAATAATTCAACACCATATGTCCTATCATCCCTCCAGAACCAAATAATAAAATTTTCTTTTTATTCATAATGCTAATAATTATTTATGCCAAACAGTTCTATTAATGTATCCAATGTAAGAGACAATGATTCGTAATACTTTTTTTGAAACATTATCAACATCGTAATCCTGTATAAGCTTTATTGAATTCCGATCTTGGGCGAAATGAGAAGTAACAATATCTACCGAGTTAATTACATTTTCTTTATCAAGACCAGACATAATTACTGTAGTTTCATCCATACCTTCCGGTCTCTCATGGGCCTGACGTATCGTAATTGCGGGAAAATTAAGAATAGACGCCTCTTCTGTAATTGTACCACTATCTGATACTACACAAAACGCATCTTTTTGTAACCTTATATATTCAAAAAATCCAAAAGGTTTTGCGAAAATGATTCTGGGATCGTTATTAATATAACCTATACTACTTAATTTTTTCTTTGTACGTGGATGAGTCGACACGATAATTGGCATATCAAATTTTTCTGCTAGAGCCTGAATTGATTCAAGCAGATTCTTGAAATTGATCTCATAATCTACATTCTCTTCTCTGTGAATACTCATTACAAAATATTTTCCGGGAGTAAGATTCTCTTTTTGAAGGATATCACTATTATTAATTTCAGCAGCGTGATAATTCAAAACCTCTTTCATACATGACCCGGTTTTGATAATAGTTTCCGGACGTATGCCTTCTGCAATCAGGTATTTTCTGGCATGCTCAGATAATGGCATGTTGATATCACTTAAATGATCAACAATCTTCCTGTTAATTTCTTCAGGAACTCTTTGATCGAAACACCTGTTACCAGCTTCCATATGAAATATGGGGATTTTTCTTCTTTTAGCTGAGATTACTGACAAACAACTATTCGTATCACCGTATATCAATAAAGCATCCGGTTTTTCCTTCTCCATTACAATGTCTGACTTTTCAATTACTTTGGCGATAGTTGCCGCTGGGCTATCCATGGCAGCTTCGAGAAAATAATCAGGCCTTCTAACATTAAGTTCTTTAAAGAATATTTCATTTAATTCGTAATCATAATTCTGCCCAGTATGAACCAATATATGATTTGTATTCTGCTCCAATTCAGCAACAACCCTGCTTAATTTTATAATTTCAGGTCTGGTGCCAACAATAGTCATCACTTTTATCATAATTATCTTGTTTTATAACTTTTAAGTTCATCTTGAATAAACTCCAGATTCAGTAACATCTCTTTTGTTTCAGCAATATTTAGACGCCTTGTATTATGCGAATTATAATCATGTGCTGTAGAAGTCCTCACTTCTCCCTGTGTGAAAAATTTAGTATAATTTAAATCCCGATCATCAGAAGGTATACTATAAAATTTACCCATATCAGTGGCTTTTACCATTTCCTCTCTAGTTAATAATGTTTCATATAATTTTTCTCCATGTCTTGTTCCCATTATCTGAATCTCATTATCAGCATTGAATAGTTCTTTCAATGCTAAAGCAGTATCATAGATTGTGGAAGCGGGTGCCTTTTGTACAAAAATATCACCAGGCTTCGCATTTGTAAAAGCAAATTTAACCAGTTCAACAGAATCATCTAACGACATCATAAACCTTGTCATATTCGGGTCTGTCACGGTAATCGGCATTCCGTTTTTAATCTGACTGACAAATAATGGAATTACACTTCCTCTGCTTGCCATAACATTACCATATCTGGTTGCGCAGAATACCTGTTTTTCAGAATCAAGAAGCCGTGACTTAGCGATCATTAATTTTTCCATCATAGCTTTTGAAACTCCCATCGCATTTATGGGATATACTGCTTTATCTGTACTGAGTACAATTGTTTTTTTTACATGATTTTGAAATGCGGCTTCAAGTACATTTTCAGCTCCCAGAATATTGGTTTTAACAGCTTCCATAGGATAAAATTCACAAGAAGGCACCTGCTTTAGTGCAGCGGCATGAAAGATATAATCAACACCAACAACTGCCTGATTAACACTTTTAAAATCCCTTACATCTCCTATGATGAACTTTATTTTCGCATCTTTAAAATTGATCCGCATATCCTCCTGTTTTTTTTCATCCCTACTGAATATGCGAATTTCTTTAATATCTGTATTCAAAACACCTTTCAATACAGCATTCCCAAACGAACCTGTACCCCCAGTAATTAGCAAAATTTTATCCTTGAACATAACTGTTTTTCGGTTTTCGGTAAATGTATGAATTAATATATAAACCTAAAAAAATCTGAAATACGGTAATTAAGCTGATAAAATTGTCAAATGCCACACTCGTCATTATCGAGTAAAAAACGGCTGAATAAGCGATTGCACCTCCTATTTTGCCTGATTTGGCAGAGAAGAATACACATACAGAAATGAACTGAAGAAAAGCAACAAAAACAATCGTTCCGGCAACTCCAAAATCATGAAGATAATTCGCAAAATAGCTTGATCCGTTAAATGCTTCGTTCTCCAGTTCAACCGAATACTTATCATCTTGTGAAAAAATCTGGTCTCTTAGAATCGTTGGAAAAAGAGCTACAGTTGAATATCTGAAATCATATTTAGGCTCAAGGTGGTCAATATTCAGAACGATATTGTTTATAGGTGTGGTAATATATAAATATACCCATACAAATCCTGTTGGCAATTTTTCCCCTATACCTGTATATTTCTCATTAATAAAATTATCTGTACTGAATGGATTGTCACCCTTGTTTGCCCTATTATCCCCTATTATTCCAAAAAGTATAATAAATGCCACAACAAAAACTGTTATGGACATCACTTTTTTCAAATTGATTCTATTAAGTAAGAAGTATACACATAAAATTTCAACAATAGCCCAAAGAAGAACTGCCCGGGACATAACTAATAAAGGCCATACCAGTAATAACAAAACCTTCCTGAGACTTGCCTTATTTTTTGTTAACCGGTAATGAAGAAAATACCCTGCAACTATAGTATAGTAACAGGAATTTAAAAGTCCGTGCAGTGTAGGGATTCCAAATGCTTTATAATCAAGATCATAATTTCCAAATACGACAGCTGTGGTTAAAGGCACACCACCAAACAGAATAACTTCAATGAAAGTGAAGCATAGCCAAAAATTCAGAATCAGTCGAAGTATTTTTCCAAACCGCTGGATGTGGTATTCGGAGTTATCTTTTATTGAATGGGTTATTCCAACTTTATAGTTTTGAAAATGGATCCTGAAAAGATAAACAAAAAAGAAAATCAGCATGAAACTGATTATGGTAGAAGAGATCAAAATCCGAAAACTGTTATTCAGGCCGAGAATATTGTTTGTGAATTCCAGTGAATACAAAAATACAGTTATTAACCAAATCGTTGCATATATAAGGAACGGATTAGAAAAATCAATACTAATACCTCCTGCAGATTTCTTTCGTTTCGAGATCATGTCCGGTTTCTCTTTTTTAAATGGATCGAATCCCAAACAGCCGATGGAAAAAGAGTAAGAAATAAAAGGATGAAATATCTTTTGCTTACAAAAGCAACTTTGGATAATTTTTTAAACGCTTCCAAGTGTTTTCTTTGTGACATAAACCACCTTGAATCATAATAATCGGCACGTGCATAGGCTTCTTTAAATGCATCACTATACTGATCTTTCAATAAAGGCTTATTGGCTATTATTTTGTTTAGTGTGTACCTTCTTTCATACCCCAATATCGAAAGTGAAGCTGTAGTTAGTGAAGCCGAATGTACCCTGTATTTTGCCAGTACCTCTTTTATCACTCCGATCTTGTATCTACTGGCGAGTTGCATGAACAAACAATATTCTTCCGAAGCTTTTATATTAGAATCAAACTGAAGTCCAGACTCTTTTAACAAGCTACTTCGCAACATAGTTGTGATGATGCTTATATCAAACTGAAAGAGTAGTTTTTCGAAAATATTTCCGCTATCATAAAGGGTCTTAATTAAACTGAAATGGGTTCCGTCAACAAATATTTCTTCATAATCGCCATAGCACAATATATAATCATTATTTTTTTCAAGAAAGTCGACTTGTATACTCAATTTATCAGGGTTAGACCAAATATCATCACAATCAATAATGGCAATGTAATCACCTTTTGCTTTGGAGATAGCAAGGTTTCTTGCAGCCCCCAGTGAAGTATTGGTATCAGCAAGATGGTATTTGACGCGATCATCGTAGCTCAGTGCAATTTCTTTGCTCTTATCAACTGAACAGTTATCCCAAAAAATTATTTCCCAATTGGGATATGTTTGAGCATATACAGAATCAATCGCTTCGCGTAAAAATTCAGCACCGTTATAGCAATTAAGAATTACGCTCACCAAAGGCTTCTGTATAAAATCGTTAACTCCATTCATAAGGAATCTCTTTTGAATCTAAAGGAAGTGTAATGGATTCGGAAGGCTGGTGTACTTCATTGATAACATTTGCAAGTAGAGCATAGTTATCTGACACACACTGGAAAGAATACCACAATTCAGGTGGCATATTTAATAAGCAATAATGAGTACTATCATCAAGAATTATTTCATCTATAATCCCACGTGTTGGTGAATTCATACGATCATCAAAAATCACAATCTTTACGGCACCAAACGGTACACAGAAATTCTGAAATACCGATTTGTGGTATTTCCAACCTTTTACAACCTTCTCGTTGATTCTGGAAAAATAGACCTCTCCAAATCCATTGAATAAACGGGATTCTTTATTTAAATAATGATAAACAGCCCCGCGTTCATCTCCAATTTGTTTTAATTTATCCAAAATCAATCCGTCAATTCTTGGTTGCATATTTTTTGTGTCTTGCATGATGAGTAAAGCTTATAAAGTCCAGCGTATATTCAGATTCTCAGCTTTGCTGCAATACTCCTTAATTTGCTTTACTGTAAAAGCCTTAGTTTCTTCTTTATTTTCGTAATAATTCTGGTACCATTCAGAAGTAAACCGAACTGTTTCCTCAAAAGACATAACGGGGAACCAGCCTAATTGTATGTTGGCTTTTTCACAAGAAAGTTTCAATAGAACCGATTCTCGTTTTTGGTCGTTAGTTTGTGTATTGTTCCATCCGGGTGCAGATAGCCAATTCTTCTTAAGTTCATCAATTAATTCACCTACACTCTTATTAATTTTCGCATCTGGCCCAAAATTAAAAGCCTGACTCCTGTGCTCCGAATCTTCTGTGTATAGTTCAGCACCCAGGCATAAATAGCCACTCAACGGTTCCAATACATGCTGCCAGGGGCGTGTGCTATTCGGACTCCGGATATCTACTGATTTATTATCTGACCACTGTCTTACAATATCTGGAACGATCCTGTCTTTTGCCCAATCCCCGCCTCCTATTACATTACCGGCGCGCGTGGTTACAATATTCGGAAATCCCTCCCTAAAGAAGGAATGTATATAAGATTTAGCGATAAGTTCTGCAGCCCCTTTTGAGCCGCTGTAAGGGTCTTCTCCGCCCAATCGGTCGTTTTCCCTATAACCATAAATCCATTCAACATTATCATAACACTTATCACTTGTTATCATCACACCTACTTTAACAATAGAGTTTAAGTTCCTGATAACTTCCAGCACATTTAGCGTGCCTGTCATGTTTACCTCAAAGGTTTCACGGGGATTATTATAAGATTCACGAACTAAAGGCTGTGCCGCCAAATGAAAAATGAATTCCGGTTCAAACTCTTTACATGCTGCAAATAATGTATCATAAGACCGGATATCACCAACATAGTGTTTGATATCGCCTTCGATCTTCAGTTCTTCAAAATGAGATGGTGTAGTAGGTATTCCATTTGAATAACCTGCAATTTCAGCACCTAGATATTGTAACCAGGTGATTAGCCATGAACCTTTAAAACCGGTATGACCGGTTACCAATACTTTCTTGTTTCTGTAGATGTTGTTAAACATAATTGATTACCATTTTTTCCAGGGTGCTTTTCCGCTAGCCCAGATTTCATTTAAATTATCTTTATCTCTAATTGTATCCATACAATGCCAGAATCCTTCGTGTTCATAAGCCACTAATTGATTATCTGCGGCAAGTTTTTCCAAAGGTTCTCGCTCTAGAATGGTTTGCTCTCCATCCAGATAATTAAACACTTCATAATTAAATACAAAATAACCACCATTAATCCAGCCTTCTCCAATTTGCGGTTTTTCTTTGAATTCTAGTATATTACCTTTTTCATCTGTGAGAATTGATCCAAATCTTGCGGGTGGACGCACAGCTGAAAGAGTTGCCAATTTTCCGTGCGCTTTATGAAAAGCCACTAATTTCGATATATCAATATCCGCTACGCCATCGCCATAGGTTACCATAAAGGTATCACCCGGTTTAAAAAGTTGCTTTAATTTGAAAAGCCTCCCACCGGTCATGCTTAAAGCACCTGTATCATTCAACCGAACATTCCAGTTCTCAGACAGGTCATTTTCAAATTTTGCATTTCCTGAAAGAAGATCGATGACCATATCGCTTTTATGGAGTTTATAATTCAGGAAGAACTCTTTAATAACCTCACCTTTATAACCAAGTGCTATTACAAAATCATTATACCCATATGATGAATATGTTTTCATTATATGCCAGAGTATAGGCATGTTCCCAATTTCTACCATAGGTTTGGGTCGTACAGATGTTTCTTCGCTTAATCTGGTACCAAGCCCTCCTGCTAAAATAATTGTTTTCATTTTTTTATATGTTATGATTGCTTACTCAGGAAGCCCTGTTTTTAAGAAAGATAGTTAACGATGAGAGAACAAATGAAGTCCACATCTTCAAGCCCCAGTTCCGGGTGCAATGGTAAACTAATGATCTCTTGGTAAATTGTTTCTGTAACCGGCAATGATTTTTTTCCACCGCCATAAAAGCTAAGTAAATGATTGGGTTTATAATGAATACCCGTTTGTACATTGTTCTGTTCAAGCATCAAACGCAATCCATCTCTTTTTCCATCACTGATACACACAGGAAATATGTGGGGTATCACATCTGCATTTTTCGGCAATTGCTGAAATCTAATACCATTCTGATCTTTCAGATTGTACCGATAACGATCTAATAGGGTTTTTCGTTTCGGCCCGAATTCAATATCAAGCCTCGTTAATTGTATCCGGCCTATCGCTGCAAAAAGATTACTCATATGATATCGATACCCCTGTCTTTTTACATCAAAATCCCAGCTGCGCTGGCCAGCATATCTTTTTTCTGAATCTTTCTCTATTGCCAATAATCTTGCATCCTTAGTAATTGACAGTACATCCTTATCTGAAGTAATGATAGCACCTCCTTCTCCTGAAGTAATATTCTTGATCCCATCGAAAGAGAAACAAATGATATCACCAAAGCTTCCGATCTTCTTGCCGGTATATGAGCACCCGAATGCATGCGCTGCATCTTCAATCACACGTAAGCTATATTTGTTTGCCAGCTTATATACCTTATCAAGATCACCCGGATTACTTGCATAATGGACCGGCATGATAGCCCGGGTATTATGCGTGATCTTTTTTTCTGCATCTTCCAGATCTATTGTCAAGGTATCTCTATACGCCTCACATGCTACAGGAATAGCACCAGCCGCAGATATGGCCTGAAAAGAAGATAGGAAAGTAAATGAAGGGACCAGTATTTCATCGGCCGGGGAAGTAACGATGGCGGCCACAGCAAGATGAAGTGCTGAAGTACCGGTATTAACACATACCACATTTGTTTCGGGTACTCCAATATACGCAGCAATGTCTGATTCAAACCTGCCCACTTCTGCGCCCATACCCAGATATCCATCCTCTAACAAGATTCTTGTTACGGCTTCTGCTTCAGTTTTGCTTATAATTGACTTTGACAACCGTTTTACAGACATCAGTAATATCTTTTTTTAATATTCTTCAAATACCATTTATACGTTTTGCGCACAATGCTTTCCGATCTGAGTTCCATAGGCACTTCGCTCATGCAGTAGCTATTATTAGCTAACAGATCTAACAAGAGGCCGGCCGTTCTTTCAGTTGAATGATTGTTTGTATAGTATCCGAAGCTTTGGTTTGATAAAGAAATATAATTGTTAACTAATTCCAATACCATTCTTTTAAGCGAATCATTATTGACAGCAAAATCTTCTTCCACCATAGGATGGCCGAGATCATAATCTCTTGTGTGGTGCAGATACCTGAATATGTAATCTTTTTCTACGGCATGATAACAATAATCAAGCAACACTACAGGCAATCCAACTCTTGCTCCGTCGATTGATGAAGTTCCCATTGCAAAAAGTGCATGAATTTTTTCATGTATGTAGGCATCAGAATTATCTTTTTCAAGACCACCAACATATATAATATTAAAAAACTCGTTGTTATGATTCAACTCAAGCAGGCTATACAACTCTCCTTCACCAATAATATGAAAATTGATCACTATCTTATTTTCGAAAGCAATCTTAGAAAGAAGTTTTATGGAATAATTGAGGATGTGGATCTTGAAATCTCCCAGTCGTCCTAGCCAGGCTAACTCCAGGCATTGAGAGATAGATTTTGCTTTATTTTGAATATGCTCACTTGAATAATCTGTATGCCCTCCGCTGATAAGCGGTAAATAAGTAATAGAAACCGGTTCATTGAACTGTAGATATTTTTCTGTAACATCATACATTTTCTTACTCATAAAAGCAATGGCCCCTCTTGCGATCATTTTCTGTACCCATGCAGAAAGCAATTTTGCTTTTTTGAAATCGAGATACCAGGAAACAAGGTAGAGATTAAAATATTTTTTCTGCAGTGTATGGATACCCAAAGGGCCATAGAGATAAGGCACGAGATTATATTCAAAAGCAGCCCATTGGATGATCTTCACCTGTTCACCAATCTTCAGTTCATTCCGTATTTGGGATGGAACGCCTGCCTGTATAACAAGATATGTTTCGATATCGAGCACACAATCCTGAAAATCTGTAAATTCTATGAAATTAAGATTAGGATGCTGGTCACAGGTTCGAATAAGGGCC
This sequence comes from Sediminibacterium sp., assembly GCA_965206685.1. Classification (GTDB taxonomy): domain Bacteria; phylum Bacteroidota; class Bacteroidia; order Chitinophagales; family Chitinophagaceae; genus Sediminibacterium. Next base: position 4,993,012 of record OZ242223.1, on the reverse strand, counting down.
CCGTTTTTGTAGTCAATGATATGGATCTTTATATCTGTATGTTTCAACAGGTAGTTTGCCATGTTGGCAAATAAAATCGGCACACCACTTATATCTGGGTATGGAAAGAAAAAAGTAATATTATTGTGCATCAGCTTTACAAATTAAAAACGCTTCAAACTCTTGCTATCCTTTTTTTTGAAAATACCAATCACTTAGTTCTTTCAACCCAACTTCTAACGATACCTGCGGTCTAAATGCCAATAACTTTTCCGCTTTGGTTATATCTGCGAGTCTGCGACTTACCGGATTAATAGAATTTTCTTCACGAAATTCCGGTGTTACCGTTGCATTATTTACCTTTAAGAGTACTTCGAGCAATTGTTTTAAAGATGTTTCTACACAGTTTCCAATATTAAATGCCTCATCAGTCACATCGGCGATTAATGCAGCAACATTAGCTTTTGCAATATCCCTCACATAAACAAAGTCCATAGTAGTAGACCCATCACCGTAAATAAGCGGATTCTTGCCCTCTTTTATACAATCGAGCCATTTAATCATTACCTCTGTATATTTCCCGTCTGTATCCATTCTTGGTCCGTATGCATTAAAATAACGCAAGGCAACATAGTCTAGGCCATACATAAATTTATAGCTTCGGAATAATTGTTCACCCCACATTTTAGCACTCCCATAAAACGTTTGATTATCATATGGAGAATCTGTTTCCGGAGTGGGAAAATGTTGTGCCAATCCATAAACAGATGCGCTAGAACTGTAAATTATTTTTTTCACTTTATATTTTATACACAACTGAGCCACCTCAAAAGTGGATTTAAGCATTACTTCAAAACCTTCAGCCGGATTTGCAGCACAGGCATTAATGCGCAAGGCAGCCATATGAAATACATAATCGCAGCCACTAAAGCATTTTTCAAATAGTGCCAAGTCGCGTATATCCCCTTCCACAAATTCCACTAAAGGATCATCTATAAAACTTTTCATATTCTCTCTCGACCCTCGTATAAGGTTATCGATGATAACAATCTTTGCTGGCGCTAATGGAAGTAATTCCTCCACAACATATGAGCCAATAAAACCAGCTCCGCCTGTGATAAGAATTTTCGAACCTTTAATACTATTCATGAATAACTGATTTATTTTTACTGATAAATTTAATACCGCTATCAAACCCGGTAAGCTTATTTATATCAAAATATTCTTCGAGTTTTTTGATGTCTGCACAAGCAGGATTACCTATTGTTTCTTTCAACTGAATCTGAGGCATTTTTTTGTTTTCATTTGCGGCAATGTACTCCAACACTTTACGGAAAGTAAATACAGGTTTGCTAGCTACATTTACGATTCCGGGATTTCTATTTGAAAAAATCAATGCATTGATAACAGGAAGAATATCCTTAAAAAAAACAGGATTAATTATTGCAGTATCCCAAGTTTTACTAACTGTGATTTCTTCATTTTTCTTGATTCTTTCACTCATTTTACTGATTAAATTATTCTCCGTGGTATACTTATCAAATGAATAGGGATAAAACAGCCGTAAAATGGTAATATTCTTCAACTGTTTCAACATGCTATTTTCTGCATCGATCATTGAAAGTCCGTACACATCCGTAGATGTTAATGTTGAATCTTCACTGCTTATCTTATTTGTATTAGCATAAACAGAACCAGTGGAAAGAAAGAAAAATTTGCCATTTTTGTTCTTAAAATAAGTACAGATATTATCAGCAATTTCTCTATTATCGGTGAAATAAACACCTGCATTAATTGCTTTGGGTGTTATTGCAGCGGCATGCACTACTACATCAAATTCCCGGGAAGCCAAATCTTCTAAATTATCTTTTTTCAGGTCTATAGACAATACCTGATTCCGATTTTTTTCAGGAAGAACATCTGAAAATTCATATGGCTTCTTAGAAACGCCCCATACATCATAGCCTTCTGCAAGTAATAATTGACGGAATATATTTCCTCCAACTGTGCCATTTATACCTGTAACCAGAATTTTCAAACTCAGTAATTATTTAAAACTGAAATTACAAAACTCTGCTCTTCCGGCAGCAACTCTGCATACATCGGAAGCGAGATACAATGGTTGGCAAGATATTCTGAGTTAGGCATATCTCCTTCTTTATAATTAAGATGAGCATAAGCTTTTTGCAGGTGACATGGGACTGGGTAATGCAGTCCCGGGAAAATATTCTTTTCATTAAGGTAGCTGATTAATTCAGCTCTTTTTTCGGTTGTAATCACAAAGAGGTGAAAAATTGAATCAGACCAGTCTGGCTGTTTCTGCATCTGGATTTTAGGATTAGTTATCTCATTAAAATATCTCTTTGCGATTTCTTTCCTTTTGGCATTCCAATCCGGTAAATATTTAAGTTTAATATTTAGCGAAGCTCCTTCCAGTCCGCCCATTCTCATATTGAACCCTACTTCATCATGATAATAGCGTACTATCGATCCATGATTACGAAGACTGAGTAAGTGATCATAATATTCATTTGTATTTGTAGTTATCCCACCGGCTTCTCCACATGCGCCAAGGTTTTTTCCGGGATAAAAACTGAAACAGGCCAGATCACCAAAGCCACCTACCTCCTTACCTTTATATTTTGCGCCTTGCGCCTGTGCTGCATCTTCAATAAAATGCAGGTTGTGTTTTTTACAGATCGCTTTAACTCCGTCTATGTCAAATGGCTGGCCGTATAAGTGAACTCCAATAATTGCTTTTGTTTTGGGTGTAATTTTTTCTTCGATCTTCGAAATATCAATTTGCCATGTATCAGTTGTGCAATCTACAAATACCGGGATACCACCAACATAAGAGATGCCCCATGCGGTAGCAATGAAAGTATTAGCCGGGATAATCACTTCGTCACCTGCTTCAATACCGATGGCTAACATAGCCAAGTGTAAGGCAGAGGTTCCGTTATTTACACCTACTGCATATTCAGTTCCGCAAAATGCAGCAAAACTTTTTTCGAATTCCTCAACAAACGGGCCTCCTGAAAAAGCTGTCTTCGCATACACTTTCTCAAATGCCTGAAATATTTCGTCTTTTACCTGTGCATGTTGCTTGCTCAAATCAAGGCAAGGTATCTTTCCCATTACATTTTCCATTTATAGTAATTAAAATTAACAATTTGTCTTTCTAAAATTTCAGTATTTATTTAAACAGACATGTGCATGCTTTCTATTGATTGATTACATACTTTTTTGAAAACAGTTCTTTGTAATAATTTTTTAATGCAAAAAAAGAATCGTTGTACCACTTCTTTATCATAAATGGTTTTTCAAAAAATATATAAAGCACATAAGAAGAAAGCCAGATCAATACGAAACCGGTTAGTGTAAAGAAAAAGAACCCGGCAAAATCCGGCTTAAACACATTCCCAATATACGGTGTTATCAAAACTAACGAGGCGATATGATACAGATAGATGGTATAACACATACCTCCCGTCAAATAAAAAAAGTTCCGAGAAAGTAGTTTCCTGAATAAAGAAGATGGTATTAATACCAGTCTAAAGAGTGCGAAATTCAATAAGACAAAAACAACTTGATTAAACACAGAATTGTCGCTTACTCTAATAACATAAAGTAAAATTACTATTGCAATTAGTAAAAGTGAAACCAAAGCAGGGCTTGCTTTCTCTAAACTCATACCCCTCTTCTGAATTAAATTGGCTGCCAGAAATCCGGTTAAAAAATATTGTATTTCACTCAACAGTGATTTATAAGGTAATATTGAAATATTCTGGTTATAAACTCCAAAACAAATAACCAGAATAATCAAACCATACGAAAGAAAGCGTGACCGCTTATTCAATTGTTTAAAAGAATAAAGTAATAGAGGAAACAATAGATAATATTGCACCTCTACTTCCAGGGACCACGTTATCGGATTGATCTCCGATGGTTTCTGAAAAACAAAACTATGGAGGTAAAAAACACTAAAAGCTAAACTTATAAACAACAGTTTACCTTTTATTGCAACCATTGCAAAAAAATAAATGATCAGTGAAATAATATAAGGAGGTTCTAATCTTGATATCCTTCTTGCAAAATAATCTTTGAAATTAAAAGTAACACCTTGTATAAAAAAAGGATAGGCGAGTATAAATCCTGAAACACCAAAAAATATCCTCACCCCATTTATTCCATTATCACCTGAAATAATATCAGTTATCCCATGCAATAATGGCACTGAAACATTAAAACCTGTTTCAGAGAAAAAAACGGTTCGAATATGGGAAAATACCACAAAAAAAATAGCAATGAACCGAAGGCCATCAATTTCCTTCAATATTATATTTTGTGTGGTAACCCTTTGAAGTCTTTGTAAACTAAGCAATCAGAATCATATTTATCATTCAATTGTTTTAACGATCCTTCCGGGGTTACCCACTACAATAGCATTATCCGGCACATCCTTTACAACTACGGCACCTGCGCCTATCAATGCATTTGCACCAATACTTATACCACATAATATAGTAGCATTACTTCCGATAGATGCACCTTTCTTAACTATGGTCTCAATTACTTTCCAGTCTGCATCTGTTTGTTGAGATCCATCAGGATTGGTTGCACGTGGAAACAGGTCATTGGTAAACATCACTCCATGACCAATAAATACATTATCTTCAATATGAACACCTTCACAAATAAATGTATGGCTCGAAATCTTACAATTTTTTCCGATTGATGCTCCTTTTTGTATCTCTACAAATGCACCAATTTTCGAATTGTCATCAATAGAACAACCATACGCATTAACAAAATTGAAAATCTTTACATTTTTTCCTACCTGAACATTGTTCAGCGTCTGATAAGTATTACTTACAGTTAATGCATCCATATTTATATTTTAACTTGTTTACCCATATTTTTAATTGAGATCTGGGCTGCTTCCAATACTTTAACAACTTCAAATCCCAACCGCCCGCTTGCTATAGGCTCTGTTTTATTAAGAATAGATTGAATAAAATCCTTTGCTACACTTGCAAGCGCTTCCTTGGTTGACACTTTTGGAATTTGCACATCTCCGGTCCTGTAATCAACCATGATTCTGTTTTTTTCTTCGTCATTCTGATGACTGAATCCGGTATCATATATTCTGATTTTTTCAGAAGGTTCCAGATCATTATAAACAATCATCTTTTTATCACCACCAATCAAAGTAGATCTTACTTTTACAGGAGATGTCCATGAACAATTAAAATGCGCGATAAAATCACTTTCATAATTGATCGTCATATATGCAATGTTTTCTATCTGGTTACCAGTATGCGAAATGCCAGTCGCATTAATACTTACCGGTTCTTCTGAAACCAAATGAAACAAAATGGATAGATCATGAGGAGCGAGATCCCATAAAACATTTACATCCGGCTGGAATAGCCCAAGATTGATACGCGTAGAGTCGAAATATTTTATTTTACCAATACTGCCTCCATTAATGAGTTCCCGCATCTTGTCGACAGCTCCCGTATAAAGAAAAGTATGATCAACCATTATTGTCAAACCTTTTTGTGCTGCCAGGTTCAATAATATTTCTGCTTCAGCAGTAGTGCTGGTCATTGGTTTTTCTACTAAAACGTGTTTCCCATTCTTTAAAGCAGCTTCTGCAAGTGCAAAGTGGGTAAATACAGGAGTAGCGATTATCACAGCATCAATATCAGGGTTATTAATGATATCCATGGGATCAGCTGTTATCTGAATGCCAGGGTACATTTTCGCAACAACGGCAATTCGTTCAACTTTAGAATCTGCTACAATTTTAACCTCACAATTTTCTGCTGATGCAAAATTCCTGACAAGGTTTGGCCCCCAGTAACCATAACCAATTAATCCTACTCTTACCATTTCTTTTTCATTTATAAACAAATAATATTCTACCCGTGATAGCAGAATTGATTCAATTCATTTTCGATTTTTCTGATCTCGTCAGATTGGTTGATTTTTTTCCATAAGCCAATATTATTTTTAGACATTTCAGGTTTGAAATGCTTTCCTTTATGAACATGTATATTGCTATCCTCACCAAGAAAGGAATATACACGAGTAAGGCTCTCTTCGTAGTTCAATATCATATCTTCATAAGAGACCCGTAGAACGTTTTTATCTTCTTTATTGGTAATTTGATTGTATAATGTTTTTTGTCTGAAAATAAAATCCTCTATCCTTGAAGAAAGTAAAAAATCTCTTTTTATCTGCCAGTGCCTAGACGTTTCATATTCCGGAACATAAGAACTTTCTACCGACAACGTGCTGGCGAAAATGTCACGGGGATCCCTTTGAACAACAATTACTTTCGCATCACCAAGCAATTTGATTCCATCGGAAGGATTAAATGGCTCCAGAGCGTTATGAAGAATCATCACACTTTTGCCCGGCTCAAGTACATATCTAAAAAGATTATTGAGGTATGTATTACATAATTCAACAAAATTCCACGGTACTGATACCAAAATATCTCTTTTAAAGCTTGTTTTGAATTTGGATTTAAGTAATAAACGTTGCCAAAACTGTTTATATCCCGGTTCGTCGATCATGGGATATGGCCATTCTCCTTCATATCCGAAATGTATCAGTTGCTCAATAAACTTATTGCTTTCTTCAAAAAAATGATTCTGGAAATATCCTTCATAATTCATCCCATTAGATATGAACCATGAAGACGGTTTTTTTATACTTGCGGTTGTACCAATACGTTCGATAACATTTCTGAATCTGTATATGGCCGCATTGGACCTTATCGGAGACCAATTCTCTACAAGGTCCTGCATAAGATTGATCAATCCTCCCTGTATTCTGATGAGGTTGAATTCAAAATTGTAATGTGGCACCTGATACCCTTCAAATTCTTTCAGCAGATCCGTAATTACTCCTTTTCCAGAATGCCCAAAACCTGAAATATCTACAAACTTCATATTTATGGTTTTCGGCAGGAAATCATCATATGAGAACTTAATCCTTCCTTCGCGAAGAAATCCTGCATATTTCCCAGTTCTTCATCTGATGCATATTTAAACAGATTTATCCAGAATGGATCATTTATGAAACGCTGGTTGCTTTTTAGTATATCTACATCTAGTTTACCTGGCGTTGCCACTTCCAATACATCAAATCCGATATTTTTGAGCAGTGTAGAAATGGATTTCGGATTCATGAAATTAAGGTGATGTGGAGGGGAGACAGACTTTGAATTCTCACGCAATACCTGAATATCAACCCCCATACTGCTTAGTGTTGTAAATATGAATAAGTCATCTTTATGCATATTGTCAAGTACCGTTTGTAAGAATACAGAAGGCTCATGCAAATGTTCAAACAACTCGAAACTGACATAACATTTACGTCCTTCAGGAAGATCACCAGACAAGATATCTTCCATGAATTTTTCCACTACTTCAAGCCCCTTTTCTCTAGCGATTTGGGCAAGGTGAACAGAGGGTTCAATCACGATCGCTTTAATATCCATTATGTTCTTAATCTCCTCATCAAAAACTCCATAACCACCGCCAATATCCACAATATATTCTATGGATTTATCATTCGCGAATTTTTCAATCAGACGTTTAACTAACTTAGCTTTGGGTTTCCACAATTTTTCTCTTCTAGCCGCTTCAGTTACCTTATAAAAAGTGGTAGCCCAATATTCAGTTGAAGGTGAATCTGTGTAATAAGCATCAAATGATTTTTTTATAGGACGAGGATTAACATATATACTAATACATGAAGGGCACTCATCGTAATCAAATCCTTTTTTGTTGAAAAGATGACTGCCTTTGGTGCCACATACGGGGCAGTTGATTTCGATGCGTTCTACATCTTTAAAATATGTAATAGTGTCTTCTGCGCAAAGCCTTAAATATTCATCGAAAATATGTTCAGGCCTGATTTCGTTTTCAGTTACTCTCATTTAACTAGGGTTTCTATTTGCAAATTTTCAAAATTATTAATAATGGTTACTTCAGGAGGGAATATCGTGTCCGGGCTTTTAACACCAATAAAGCGAATCCCATACGCATTGGCAGCATGGTAGTCTGTTAAGGCATCTCCAAAATAGATCAATTCATTTGTTTCAAGATTGTGCTGTTTACATATCATTCCAATGATCGTCTTTTTGTCTTTAGGTGATCCGTAAACTCCTTTAAAATATTGTTCTATTTCGCGCCTCTTAAGTATCTCAGTAATTTCGTTTTCAGGAGTGCCTGTGCAGATAAATTGAGGATATTGGTTACTATACTTCTCTATAAAATTGTCTGCCCCCTTTATATATAACGACCTTATTACCTTATCTTTTACCAGTAAGGCAAATTGATCTGCCCATTTGTTTACTTCCGCATCCGTAATTGGCATCTTAAGGATATTAGTATGATAATACCGGATCTTTTCAAATCTTGAGACCCCTCCATGTGCCAGATGATATTGAACCACTTGTTGCTGAACATCTTCTCCATATGCATTGTACAATTCAGCAAATGCCTCTGTTTTTACATTAACGGAGTCACATATCACTCCATCAAAATCATATATTATTGCTTTTAGATTCATTTATTCATCGCAATTATGTTAACAGGTGCTCCATCAAGACCTTTGATCATTAATGGAAAGCACATGATCATATCCGGACTTTTTTCTAACATTGAAAGATCCATATCCTCTACCAAAAGAACAGGGTTTTCTCCTCCTAAAAATTTTTTGTGTGCTACACGCCCCAGTTCTCTGTTTTGAAATGATGTGATGGAGATCAGATCCATCCCGATCACTTTTAATAAAGGCGTTCTTTCTCTTAGTTGATCTGCCATCTGAGGAGAAAGCCCCGGATTGTTTTTCCAGTATTTTTCCTCCGATCTAAATTGTCCAAATCCTGTTTTCAGGATGAGAAAATCAGTATCTGCAGGTATTGACTCCAATTGATCATTTGAAAATATAATGAGTTCATCTTCTTTAGCATCAACACAAATCAATGCCGGAGAAGTAAATATCCAATGTTCAGCAGGGTAAAACTCAGCCGTTAATCCCTCAGTAAAAAAATGATTGGGGAAATCAATATGTGTTCCTGAATGATTATGAAGAGCCAGGTGTTTTGTATTTGCACTGTCACCTTTAAGAATAGATCGATCGTCCTTTAAAGATACACCCTTACTTCCACCATATAATGGTGTATTCTCATCCATGAAGTAGGACAGATAGGTATAAGTGGGTGTATTCAAATTATTTTTGGGGAGAAAAAGTTTTAGGTTGCAATCCTTCTTCTATCAGCTCCTGATAAATATCGTAAATAGAATCAAGTATGCCTTGACCAAGATCATGAAAGTCTTTGGGGGTTATCTTGACCGCTACTTTTGGTTTAAAAGAATAAGGGGTTATCTTATAATGTCCTGCAAAATGTTCAAGACTGTAATCAATCTCTATCTGGTCATTCATGATTTCTTTAATCATTGAAAGCAACTCTCTTACCTTCATTGTCTGAGGTCCAGTTATCATTAAATAACTGTTTATGTATTTTTCTTCAAGGGCATCTACACTGGCTTTGGCTGCATCTAAAATATTAACATAGTCACGAATCTCCTCTCCATCGCCTTTCCTCACAATTTTCCCCTCGAGTAAGGCCTGGCGAATACAGTTTCTGATAAAATTAAAATTATTTGCTCTCGCCCCATATAACGAACCGTATCTCAGGATACAAAAATCAAGATTGTATTCTTTGTGATAGTTCTCGATAAATAACTCGCATGCCTGTTTGGAGCTCCTGTAAAAAGAGCCATGATCACTGTACACATAAATCGTACTTGAGTATATAAACCGTTTTATGCTATATTCTCTGCAGGCATCAAGAATATGCATAGTTCCTATAATGTTAAAATTTGCAGCATCAACAGGGTTATCTCTTGCTTCTTGAATGTCGGCCATTGCTGCAAAATGATAAACAATATTGGCGTCTTTTACTGCTGCTCTTACCTGATCTCTATTCAATATATCTCCTATGATCATTTTTTGATTCACCTGGAGATACGGAGTTGCATTTCTATCAAAAATAGTTACAGAATAACCTCGCTTAGTTAACTCATCGGCAACATGACTGCCAAGAAAACCGGCTCCTCCAAAAACGATAACTTTATCCATGAGTGTATTTATGCCTGAATGTACTTTAATAAATTTTCTACAGACATGATTCCCTGTTTCACTACATTTTCATAGGTTCTTGACCCTATATGTGGAGTAATAATAATATTCTCGTATTTCAAAAAAGGATGATCTTTTATCATTGGTTCTTCCTCAAGAACGTCTGTAAGATATGCCTTGATAATTTGTGTATCAATACCCTGTATGATGGCATCTTGTTCTACAAGGCCCGCCCTTGCAGTATTTACAATGATCACTCCGGGTTTTAAGATCCCAAGATTAGGAATACTGATCATGTTTGCTGATTCGGCATTAAGCGATATGTTCAAACTGATAATATCACTATTCTTAAGAAGATCGGTTAGTGCATCAGAATAGGCAACCTGATATTTTTGCGCAAAATCCAGATCCTTGAATTTATCATATGCCAGTATTTTCATTCCAAATGCAAGCGCTCTTTTGGCTACTTCTTTACCAACATTTCCAAGGCCAATAATTCCGATGGTCTTACCAGACAATTCTGTACCTATCAGTCTTACCCATTTTTGGCTTTGTATAAACGCATTCTCGGGAATAATATTCTTAGAATAGCTAAGTAATAAAGCAAACACGTGTTCGGCTACTGTAACCTGGTTAACACCGGGGCAATTAGTAACCGGCATGTTGAATTCTTTAGCAGCGGTGAGATCTATCTTATCAAGACCGATGCCATATTTGGAGATGATCTGTAATTTACCCTCTGCCCCTTTCTTAATCACATTTCGGGTAATTTCATCGTCACCGCAAATAATACCATCATACTCTGCTATTACCTCAAGCATCACGTTCTCTTTTAAGGGGCCTCTTAATTTGTCTATAGAGAACCCCTGTTTTTCCAATAACGCCTGATGTTCACCCGGTGTATCCTGAAAAGAAGTGGAGGTCAATAATATTTTTTTCATTTTTATTTTAAGTATTGAACAAGCAGTGGGTCGTTCTGCATTTTATTATTAACATTTTCAAGATCTGCGGGTGTATCAACAGAATAGGTTTCTTCACTACGCATCACCATTTTTATTTTTATACCGTTCTCTAAAAGGCGGTTCATATCTACCGATTCAATGATTTCGAGCGGCGTTTGTTCCATATTATTATATTCCAGCAGAAAGTCTCTGCGGAAAGGGATTACACAAACCTGTTTTAACATGGGTACTTTATCAACGCCTTTTTTTCTTGAGGGAATTGCTTCTCTTGAAAAATACAAAGCATAATTTCTTTTATCAACTACTACTTTTACTTCAGCCGGATCCTCATGTTCCTCCCGAGTTTTCATTTCCGCCATCAGGTTAGTAATATTAAGGTCATTTTCTGTGAATAACGGCTCAACCGCAGCGCTGATCATACCTGGGGTTATCATCGGCTCATCTCCCTGGATCATAACCACAATATCTACTTTTTCATTTGTTTCTTTCTCGATCTTTAAGAGAGCTTCTGCAGCGCGGTCCGAAGCACGTTCATGCGTATCTGCAGTCATGATCGCCTTTCCCCCAATACTGTTTATATAGTCAGCGATTTCAACATCACAGGTAGCTACATAAACTTCGTTTAATACACTACTCATTTTTGATCTGAAATACACGTGTCCGATCATAGGCATACCAAGAATATCTGCCATTGGCTTGTTCGGTAACCTGCTTGAAGCGAGTCGGGCCGGAATAATTCCAATTATTTTCATTTAAAATTCATTGAGTTCTTAAGTTCAAACATTTGTTTTCTTACGTTGGTTCCAAGAAATAGCGTATCCAAACTGAATGCTATAAAATTATATCCTTTTGCGATTTTTTCATTCATCAGATGATAATCTGGCTGAATCACATGAAAACCGACGAATTTATCATACTTCTTAACTGTTTTTTCATACGTATCCAGTACAGCCACAACTTCGGGATCGTCCCATTGTCCAGGTTTGCCCATCGACCCTGAAAGGTCATAAGGACCGATAAATGTTCCATCTACCCCATCTAACTGTAATATCTCATCGAGTTCTTTAACTGCATTATAATGCTCTATCTGAACAATCAATTTGATCTCTTTTGCCTTTGTATCTCTATAATTTTCAAAGCCAAATCCATAAGATTGTGCTCTTGATAATCCAACACCCCTTGTGCCGAAAGGCGGGTATTTAACGGCATTTACAGCCTTTCGTGCTTCAGCAGCTGAGTTAACAGATGGAACAATGATACCATCGGCACCCGCATCCAATACCCGTTTAATAATTCTGGTATTATTTTCACCTACACGAACAAAAGCTTTCAGCCCTTTGCTTTGAATTGCCATTATCAATTGCTGTGCTTCAAAGTAATCCGTAACTGAATGTTCCATATCCACACATAACCAATCAAATCCGGCGTCGGCCATGATTTCTGCAATGGAAGGATGGTTTAAGGTAATCCAGGAACCAATAATTGGCGTCTTCATATTCAAATCTTTTTCTTTTCAAAGAGAAAATTCTGTACCGTTAATTCATCAACACAATCTTTCCATTCACTAACTTTTGCAAGTTTAAAGTCAAATGATTCAAAATATTCAATCACTGATTTCAGTTCTTCCTGACTCGAGTATTCCATTTCAATCATTATGGCTAATACATCGTTTGACTTAAGAAATTTGTCTGAAGCTTTTAATATTTGCTTTTCATGCCCATCAACGTCAATCTTAATAAAGTTAGGAGTTGGCAAAAGATTATTTAAAAAAATGTCGTTCAAAGAGGTTGAATACACACCTTGACGGAAAAGCGGAGCGGCGGTAACAAATTTATAAGCAGACCCTACGGAAGCTGCTCCGGCCCCTGCAGCCATCACTGAAATATTCAGGTCTGTAAAGACTGATTTATCGGACATGCCTATCTGGTAGGGATAAACATTCGAAAATTTATTAATGTAAATATTGTTACACAACGAACAAAAATTATTTGCTTCTGGCTCAAAACAATAAATTTTCGAATCTGGGTAACGCTTGGCTGTATACAACGAATATATTCCTATGTTAGCACCAATATCCCAAAACACGAATTTATCTAAACCATAGGATGGCAAACTATTAATCCACTCAAGCATTTCGGGTTCTTTATCATAGAAAGTCACAGCCCGATTATATTCATGTGAGGTTTTAATTGTAATTAAAAATGGGCTGTCTGATTTCTTTCCCACTCTTATTTTAGAGATAAAAAAAGGAACTGCAGAATAAAATAACCATTTAATCCGATTTCCTATTTTTATTAATGTTAGAGTTTTTTTTGCCATTACCTTTTTTTTATATTAAATAATTGTTGATCAACATGAACTGATATTACTAACTATTGTATTTGCCCGTTTTATTCTAAAATGTGAATAGGCATATATTTCACTATTACATATGATGTCAGGTGATTTTTGATTTGTAATTACTGAGTATCAATTTTAAACTATCCAGTTCGGTTTTGGTTATCCAGAATTTCAAAAACAAAAATATGGTTACCAATAATACTATTAATTTATATAAAAGCTCAAGAGGGGTATTCAGTAGCCCATAATAGTCTACATAATAAATTAAAATCAGTACAATTAATGGCCAAACAATTCTACCCCATTCCAATTCCAGTTTGTAATATTTAGACGAAACTAAAAATATCAGACCTGTAGTAAGGGCATACGTTAATAAAGATACATATGCTGCCGCTATATAACCGAAGATCCTGATAAGCCAGTAATTCATCAGTATATTAAATATCAATCCGATAATGGAAATGATGATATAAAAATGAACTTTACGATGCAGATATATACCTAGATCCAAAATATTTTGAAAACCAAAAAATAGTGTAGACAGCATTATTATCGGGAAAATTCTTACTGCATTTGCATATTCCTTATTCGTAAAAAAGAGGTTCATTAATTGTTTTCCGAATAAGATCGCAATCAGGATGAAGATAAACCCAACCATTGCAAAATATGAACTAACCTTACTAATGAATTCCCGGTTATTTTTATTATTTACATACTGCATTCTGATCGGCGCCCAGATCATACTAAAGGGAGTGATTAACAGCACATTCATTACTGAGCCCAATCTATATCCTAAAGAGTAAATTCCTACGTCTGACATTGGAAGCAAATCCTTAATTATCAAACGATCTACCCAATCTACCAAATAAAACAGAAGCCCTGTTACGGAAGCCTGTAATCCAAATACCAGTAAATTCCGGATATGTGTTATATATATGTCTGAAGTGAGGCTTTTTAAATATTTAACTAATAGAAAAAGGAAACCCGCACCATTACTCCAAAGTATTCCATATAAAGGTGCTAAAATACCATAATGATATTTTGTAAGCAATAAATAGGTAATAATGAAATTCAATACAACACTCGCGATAATTGTACCCATAAATAACCAGGAGTGCTTCTCGTACCTGAGTATCAAGGTCATCAGGCTAAATAAAAAAAACAACGCTCCGGCAGAAAGTGAAACAATTATGTGCAACTTGTATTCAGCTTTGCCAAAAAGCCAGATCGAGATGCTATTTCCAAAGACAATGGAAACGCCTATCAGCAGAATTGCACCAAATACAGAAATCAGTAAGGCTGCAGAAATAATTTTCCTTCGGTAATCTTCGGTATCTTCTTCAAAATAATATCGACCGAGGGCTGATGGCGCACCAAAATTGAATAAAGCACTTGCAAGAGTATTGGCTAATAAAATAATACTGTAAACTCCGAATTCAGCAGGTGTAAAGTATACAGTAAAAAACGGGAGTAATAGAAAACTTAAAATATTTTGTAATGATGAAGTCAGCCCATATATAAAACCATGATTAAGCAGCTGACTCAGTTTTGATTTGATAGATAACTCCATTTATATAATCATGATTAATCTCTCTTCAAAAAACAGAAGCGGTTATACTTACTATTTGAAAAAATCTATCTAAACTGAATGCTTTATTGAGTGGTGTATTTTGCGCATTTTAAAAAAAACTGATATTCCTATTGCTTGGTTTATCTGTCAGAGCACGATCATGATTCCTCATTTCATTCCATAGCTTTTCTGAAATAATAACTTCCAGACAAATAAAAGATCGCTAAAATCACAGAAATGATTCCTCCGATAATAATAGATTTAAGTTTACCTGTTTCTGCTTTTTTAAGCGGCAAAATAGGGGTATCAATTATCTGAATTAACGGAGTTTCTTTTCTGAGTGTAACTTTTGCCAGTTCAAGATTTGTTACCAATTGTGTAAGTATAGCTGTATTGGCCTGAACATCTACTTGTTTTTTTGAAGAGGGTACCCTGTGTGTATTTAAAGCTGGATTTAAATTATAAGTATTATCATTAGCAATGGCCACACCATTTATAGCATCATTAAGTTCTTTTCGAATAGAATCGGCCTGAAATTCCAGAATATCAACATTTAATTTTGCCTTTCTGCTCTTTGTTTCAATATAAAAATCGGATACTTCTTTAGCCAGGCTTTCAGCAAAAAATTTCGAAAACAATTCGTTTTCAGTATTAATGTCAATGCTTATGATGGAAATTTTTTTATCCCGTTGAGCTACGGTCAGGTTCTTTTTTATTAACCGATCAAAAATAATTCCCAAGATACTATCCTGTCCTACAGAAAATCCAACCCGATTTGCATTCGGAGGAAATTGAAGTTTCAGGCTTAATTCTTTATTATTTTTTTCCCAGGATTCTCGCCATTGATTAGTTTGGATATACATCTCCGCTAAACTGATTTGTTTTCCCTCAAAAATCACGGGATTTAACAAGGTTTTCTCTACCAACCTTCTGGATTTCATTAATTCAACAAGATTTGCGCCAGTAAATGCCCCGCCGCCACTGGAGCCTACATCAAATCCAAAAGAGCTTGCAAGCCCCAAAGCGCCACTCAGACCACTACTGCCTCCTCCTTTTTCATCTTCCAATGCAAAGGTTAAGGTTGCAGTATATGTAGGTTTTTGAAAATAGGCATAAACAAAACCAAGCGTACAACCTAAAATCATTACATATAAAACAATTCTCTTTTTTTGGGAAAGATATTTTAGGTGATTTTTTATTTTCACTATAATCACCTTGAAAGTCATTTCTTCAGATTGCTCATTTTGGTCTTGATACTCAGACATTCTTTAAAGAATTTATAATTTAATTATAGCAATTACTACCCCTGCTAAACTTGCCAAAGCACTCGCAATACCAATCATTTCTCCGGTATTAGCTCCTTTCTTCTCAGGTTTTTTAGGTACAACCAGTTCGCTTCCCGGCATCAATTTTGGGTAAAATTTAAGGAATAGGAAGTGGGTTGTGGTAGCTGCTTTACCATTAGCATAAACCACATATGCTTTTTTCCTCCAAGCATCCCCGCTAAATCCCCCAGCTTCATTTATATAATTTTTAAGATTATTTTTTTTCTGATAAGGAACCTGTGTAGCCAATAATACAGCTCCGCTTATTTTTACCTGACCATCAAACTTAGGGATATATATTTCATCTTTAGATCGAACTACCAAGTCTTCAAGAGAGCCTGGGCTGGCTAATATTAAGGGTAAGTTTAAAGGGATCTTGTCATATTCTCTTGTAATTTCTTCTTTAACTGAGTTTATATTAGAAGATGTGTCTTTGTCTTTAATATTTTTCTGCAATTTTTTTACAACATCATCTGCTTTCTGTTTTTCAGCATCCGTTTTGAAACGCTTTAAAAATGCCCCCTCAGCGTATGCATCAGGTGTGTAACCGCCGGCCCTCTGCAATATTTCGCTTACTCTTTCATTACGTTTACTTAAGGCATAAGGGCCAGGGTATTGAACCTGCCCAGAAACTATAACTGATTCAGGAATCGTATAACCTGCTTTTCGGCGAATAGTAATTACATCAAAAGGTTGAAGAATAATATTTGATGCAGAAGAAGCTATATCTCCATCAATTATGGTATTTATGATTGTGCTGGCACGATTGTCAGCAGAAGAAATAGAATCTCTTTTAATTAGCCTTGCGATCTCAATCTGTTTGTAGGCTGCATCTGTAAATCCGCCCGCCTGCATAATAAGGTCTTTTAAAGAGAGATTACTAATATATTCATATTCGCCGGGTAAACGAACTTCACCCTGTATAGTTACTTTAAAGGAGTCACGCAAATCCAATACAGAACTGATAAAGACTTCATCTTCTTTTTTCAAAAGCTCATTATTCTCTATATCTCCATTCAAGGCACGTTTAACATCAAATGAAATTATAGATCTTGTAAGATCCTCCTGTAACCGGATGATCTGTGCCCTTCCTGTAAATGCATCTTCTTTCAAACCATCAGCCTTGCGTATAAGGTCAACAACTCGCATACCTGGTATGAGTTGGTAAACACTAGGCCTGAAAACTGCACCGGAAATACGGACCCTATTTTCAAAACGGTTTAAAATTTTAGATGTCACAAATACATCCCCACTTTCAGGTTGGTAAGTTTTATAATCAATTGATCCGAGATCTTGTACTTTCCGTTCTTTATCACTTCGCTGAAATATTTTAACAGAAGCCTGATAAGCAGTATCTGTAAACCCTGATGCAAATTCAAGGATATCGCTAAACTTTTCATTAGGTAATACTTCAAAATATCCGGGTCGCTTTATCTGGCCTTGCAATTCTACCCTCTTTTTATAAGTTGGAATTCGGATCACATCATTATCTTTTAATCCAACATTATCAGACTGATCCCCATGCAATAATAATCTGTACAAGTCAATTTTCTTTACAACAACATTGTTACGAACCAATTCGATTTCGCGAAAACTACCAAAAGCTGTTGGTCCTCCCGCAATATATAACGCATTAAAAACAGTAGATAATGAAGAAAGTGTGTAAGTAGCAGGCCGATTCGCACCAATTATTAGCACTTTAATACTTCGTATTTTACTTAATGTGACTGAAAGCTTCGATCCACCCGATTTCAAGTAAGAATACACAGAGTTACCCATAATCGTTTTCAGTTTTTGCGTAGCAGCCTCGATAGTTAAGCCCGCAATCTTTACTTGTCCTACATTGGGTATGGTTACATTTCCTTCCGCAGACACTAATAAGTCGCCATTATATTCCTGCACCCCGTAAACTGTTACAAGAATTTGGTCATCCGGGCCTAAAACATAATTAAGAGGGGTAGCCAATTTCATATTTGGCTCAAAATTTGGCGAAACGGAACTATACAATTCCGAACCAAAGATC
This sequence comes from Sediminibacterium sp., assembly GCA_965206685.1. GTDB lineage: Bacteria > Bacteroidota > Bacteroidia > Chitinophagales > Chitinophagaceae > Sediminibacterium. The sequence goes on along the minus strand of OZ242223.1, from coordinate 4,974,646 downwards.
AGAGGATCGATCAAAGGTTTTGGTAGTTTTTCTTTGTATTTTTCAGTATCCAAGGAATCTGAACTATTATCTATTTTCTCCGCCGATTGTTTATTATTATCTGTTTTTGATTTCAATTTTCCGATTCCATCTTTATTATCATTCCCTGACGATTCCAACCGTTTCTTTAATTTGGCAAATTCAGTTGCAGACATGCCTTTTGCGATTGCCATCTGTTCAGCTTGATCTATACTCATACCAGCACTTACCAACTGGGTCTTTAATTTAGTGATATCTGCATCACTTAGTTGATCAACTCTAATCTGACTTAAATCTTTGCCTTTTAAGATATCCTGCGCCTGAAGAGCCTGGCTACTTAAGAACAAACAAAAAGTCAGAAACATGGCTTTGAAGAAATGAAATTTACGCATATATTAAAGTAGAATAATTTATTAGTAAGGTTACTGATTATTGAAATTACTTAAGATCAACTTCTGCTTACTTTATTGATTTTTTCTTCTTTCGAATAATGGGGGAATAAAATAAATTAGGCTTCAATTAAATTGATCACAACCCCGAGATCTTTCAAGTGTTCTTCGTTGAATTGCCCAGATGTAAACAAACCTACCCGGATCTTTTTTTCGATCAGGGGCTCTACTTTGTCTATAAGATTATACAAATAAGGCTTATCTATATTGCCAACCAGAACCAAATCTACAAAACTTGAATTTTTTCCTTGGGCGAGGTCGCCCGTGAGATATACTTTATCCAAATCACCCAACTTAGCAATTATCTGTTCTAAAATCTGATCCAGTCCAACATGTTTAAGAATAATGTTTCTTAAAGAACCAAAAAGCGGGTGATTGGTATTTACGGCATAATGTTTTACTTTGGCATTAACGTCTTCTTCTGCCATTTCTATTAGATGCATTTCGGAGAGTTTATTAAGCTCCAACCTTACCGTATTGCTGCTAACACCCAATTCTCGCTCCAATCCTCGTAAATAAACTTTAGCTGCAGGATTAAGTAATAATTTAGTTAACAAACGAATACGGATTTTACCCGTAAAAAGATGTTCTAATAACAACTATCCTATTTAAAATGGTTTAGTAAAGAACGGCTTCGCCACCCTGACTCACAGATCCGGAAAGTCAAAGTGATACAATATTGAGTAGCGAAACTATGAAAATTTTAAATCAGATTTTAGTTTGCGGATAAATTATTTTATTATGTATATCGGCGTATATAAAACTGAATTTATATTTCTGCCAACAAATAAACATAATATACAATTAAAAAATTAACTTATATAACATCAATGTAATCAATACAATGTGATATTTCAGGGATGGATTAGTGTTACAATTTTTAAAGGGGAATAATCTGAGCAATTAAAAAGAAAACCGAAGAACCCTACTTTGAAATTATCTTATTTTTCAAAAGTCATCTATCAATTATACACTAAAAAAATAATCTATTAAACATTTACATATAAATTATTATACATAAGTATTTAAAAGATATATAGATTAACTCTTACTATCGTACTGAGCTTACAAAACCGAGAATACTAATCCCAAATTTTATCTTTAATTTCTGAATACAATTCGCTGAGTCCTTTTTCTAATTCAATTCTTGCAGTCCAACCCAACGAATTGATTTTGGAAATGTCCATTAACTTACGGGGAGTGCCATCTGGTTTGGTTTGATCGAGAATAATCTGACCTTCAAACCCTACAATTTTTTTTACCAAATTTGCCAGTTGCAGAATGGTCAATTCTTTACCTGACCCAACGTTTATCAACCCTGCCTGATGATAAGTATTCATTAAGAAAAGGCAAGCTCCAGCAAGGTCATTTACATGAAGAAATTCTCTTAATGGAGAACCTGATCCCCATATTTCAACTGTTGTATCGCCTCTTTTTTTTGCTGACATGAATTTTCTTAATAAAGCCGGAAGTACATGTGATTTTTCGAGATCATAATTATCATTGGGGCCATAGAGATTGGCAGGCATTGCAGAAATAAAATTGCAGCCAAATTGAGCCCTGTAAGCATCGCACATTTCAATTCCTGCGAGCTTTGCGACGGCATATGGCTGGTTAGTACTTTCTAGATAACCGGATAAAATATATTCTTCTTTTAAAGGCTGAGGTGCAAGTTTTGGATATATACATGAAGAACCTAAAAAGAGAAGTTTTTTTACTTTGTTCAAATACGATGCATGAATAACATTATTTTGAATCATCAGGTTCTCATAAATAAAATCTGCACGATAAATATTATTAGCGACGATTCCGCCAACTTTGGCAGCAGCCAAAAAAACATAGTCTGGTTTTTCATTCTCGAAAAAATCATTTACTGCACTTTGTTTCCGTAGATCAAGTTCATTTGAGGTGCGAACCAAAAGGTTATTGTACCCATCTTTTTGAAGACGGCGGGCAATTGCACTTCCCACCATTCCTCGATGACCAGCTATATAAATCTTAGCGTTTTGTTCCATTTTGAAATCCTCGCATCCTTATTATAAAATCAGAAAGTTACTTACAGTTATTCAAACTCATTTTTTACATCAAACCCATTTTTTTGTAAAAATTGTTCTTTTTTATTAAGCATTATATCATACGCCATCATTTCATGCACCATTTCTGTAAGTGTGTATTTTGGTGTCCAGCCTAATTTCTCTTTTGCTTTTGTTGCATCACCAATTAGCAGGTTAACTTCAGTAGGACGATAATAACGCGGGTCTACCTTAACAACTACCTGACCAATGGGTATCTGATATTCACCATTACACCTAACTACTTTCGCTATTTCATTTTCTTCTTTACCTTCAAATGCCAGTTCAATTGCGACTTCATCAAAAGCCATTCTTATAAAATCCCTTACTTCTGTTGTGATGCCTGTTGCCAATACAAAATCCTCCGGTGTATCGTGTTGTAAAATGCGCCACATACCTTCCACATAATCTTTTGCATGGCCCCAGTCTCGTTTTGCATCAAGATTGCCCACATATAATGTGCTCTGCAGGCCCAGAGCAATTTTGGCTACTGCTCTTGTAATTTTTCTTGTAACAAAGGTTTCACCACGCAAAGGAGATTCATGATTAAATAAAATACCATTACAGGCAAACATATTATATGCTTCGCGATAGTTTACGGTAATCCAGTAAGCATAAAGTTTTGCAACTGCATAAGGAGATCGGGGGTAGAAAGGGGTCTTTTCAGTTTGCGGAATTTCCTGAACCATTCCATACAATTCTGAAGTAGATGCCTGATATATTTTTGTTTGTTTTACCAGTCCTAATAAACGTACCGCTTCTAAAATTCTCAACGTACCTATTCCATCAGCATTGGCTGTATATTCAGGTGTTTCAAAACTCACATGAACATGGCTCATGGCAGCCAGATTATAAATCTCATCCGGTTGTACTTCCTGAATAATTCTGATCAGGTTTGTTGAATCGGTAAGGTCTCCGAAATGAAGTATGAAATGCCTGTCTGGTATATGGGGATCCTCATAAAAATGGTCAATTCTTCCTGTATTGAATAAAGAGCTACGCCTTTTAATACCATGCACTTCATAGCCTTTTTTTAGCAGGAGTTCTGCTAAATAGGCTCCATCCTGACCGGTAACTCCTGTGATTAGGGCTTTTTTCATGAGTTTTAATTAGTATATATGAGAGTTGGTAAAATTAAAGATTTTTATGAAAGTGCTCTTTTGTGCAGCTAAATCCCGCATTTATCCGGATATGCATTAAGCAAGCATTTTACAATTTACCATCTGGCATCATGTTAAGTGCTGTTCCCTTTACAGTAAAAAGAACTCCATTTGTTTCCAGTAAATCTTCATATTCAATTTCTCTAAAATCCGAATGATCCACTGCTATAATGATAGCCGAAAACTTTTTTGATGACTGTATAGAGGTAACACTCTCCAATTCATAGATGTCTTTTACCGCTTCGGGAGAAGCCAATGGATCAAAAACAGTTGCTTTGAGGTGATATGAATTTAGCGCATGAATAATATCCACCACCTTGCTATTCCTCACATCCGAAAAATTTTCTTTAAAAGTGATGCCCATAACCAATACTTCAGCTCCGGGTTTGAGTACCTTTTTTTGGGCCATCAGTTTAATTACCTGATCGGCTACATAGCTACCCATACTATCATTGATCTTCCTGGCTGCCAGAATTATCTCGGGTTGATAGCCTACAGACATGGCTTTATGCGCCAGATAGTATGGATCTATTCCGATACAATGGCCACCTACCAAACCGGGTTGAAATGGAAGAAAATTCCATTTGGTTCCTGCGGCTTTTAATACTTCCTGTGTATCTATGTTTAGCCGGTTGAAAATCTTTGACAGCTCATTTACAAATGCAATGTTTACATCACGCTGTGTATTTTCAATTATTTTGGCAGCTTCAGCTACCTTAATTGATGGTGCCAGATAGGTGCCTGCAGTGATGACTGAGGCATAAAGATCATTTACTTTCTGAGCTGCTTCTGGTGTTGAGCCCGAGGTGATTTTGAGGATTTGAGAGATCATTCTTGTTTTATCACCCGGATTTATCCGTTCTGGGGAATAACCGCAAAAGAAATCTTCATTAAATACAAGACTGCTTGCTTTTTCAAGAATAGGTACTGCTATTTCTTCTGTACAGCCCGGATAAACAGTTGACTCATAAATAACCAAATCATTTTTCTTCAGATTTAACCCAACTGTTCTCGAAGCTTCTTCCAGAAGAAAAAGGTCAGGTTTATTTTCTTTATCAACCGGTGTGGGAACTGCTACAATATAGACACTGCAATCGGCCAATTCCCGAGGATTGCTTGTAAACCAAAGACCTCCAGACGAAGTTCCCTTATGATATGCTTGTGAGAGCAACTGTAATTGATTACCATCGGCTTCACCTGTATGATCATTGCCTTTTTGTAATTCGAGAATTCTTTTTTTACTAAGATCAAAGCCTAACACACGATACTTTTCTGCAAATACCATTGCTACAGGAAGCCCAACATACCCCAATCCAATAACTCCAATTTTAATAGTATCCAATGATTATTTATTTGTTTTGAAAGACCGCTAAGTTACACAGTTAAAGAGTAAGGACTTTCGTGTTTGTTTGAAAAGACTGTGTGTTTGCTATTGCATTTAATCTGCATGATTCTGATGGTCCAGGCTTTCATAAACCGAATTATTACTCCTATACTCCGGTATCATCTTCTTCATCAGTTTAACGATATCTGTTTCGTGTTGTCCGGACTGCACCAATGTAATCAGATGGTCAATATTTTCTTTTACTTCCTGGTAATCATATTCCCTAACCTTTGCGATGAGAATCTGATTATGATACGTTGGCATTGTGTTTTCTTCTGTATTCAATAATTCTTCGTGCAGTTTTTCTCCCGGGCGTAGGCCTGTGTATTTGATATCAATATCTACGCCGGGTGTTAAGCCGGAAAGGCGGATCATTTTATGTGCGAGGTCGATGATCTTTACCATTTTACCCATATTGAATACAAAGATCTCCCCGCCTTTACCCATACTTCCCGCTTCAAGAACCAGTTGACAGGCTTCGGGGATGGTCATAAAATAACGGCTGATATCCGGATGCGTAACTGTAACAGGGCCACCATGATTGATCTGTTGCGTAAACCTTGGTATAACAGAGCCATTCGAACCCAATACATTTCCAAACCTTGTTGTAATAAAACGTGTTAAGCCGTTTAGTTTTTCTGATTTTGCCTCTTCATTTGTATAAACAGCATTATTTATTTCCTGCAATTTATAATGGTACAATGACTGCACATAGATCTCTGCCATACGTTTGGTGGCTCCCATTACATTGGTTGGGTTCACAGATTTATCTGACGAAATCATTACAAATTTCTGAACAGCATATTGTAAAGCCAGATCTGCGATATTTTTGGTGCCGATCACATTAGTGGCAACGGCTTCGTATGGGTGTAATTCCATCATCGGCACATGCTTATAAGCTGCGGCATGGTAAACATAATGTGGTTTGAATTCCTGAAAAATGTATTCCATCCGGCTATAATTGCGAACATCTGCAATAAAATATTTGAACACCTGCTGATCATTTGACTCACCCAAATTCAGCTCTGACTCATATAATGCAGATTCGGCTATATCCACGAGAATAATAGCCGCAGGGTGAAAACGGGCCAGTTGTCTGACAATCTCACTCCCTATCGAACCTGCAGCACCGGTAACCAATACCCGTTTATTCTTCAGTTGATTTTCGATCAACTCATTATCAATACGAATGGGTGCCCTTTCGAGTAATTCTTCAATTTTAATATTATGGATCTGGCGGGTAGATAATTGCCCGTTAAGCCATTCTCTTACCGGTGGTGTTAATAAAACTTTTACATTTTTATCCAGGCAGATATCCACGATCTCATTTTTCTTTTCAGAAGAAAGATTTTCCGTAGCGATAATCAGCTCTTCCGGTTTTTCGCTGATGATGATATCTTTTAATGATGATGAATTATATACTTTAACCCCATCTACCACTTTGTTCTTTTTATTGATGTCATCATCAATAAATGCCACGATCTTATAATTAAGTTTATGATGTTGTTCCAAAGTACGTTTGGTAGAGATGCCTTCTTCGGTAGCACCATAGATGAGTACATATTTACTGTCTACTTTGAGATTCTTGAAATAAGCAAAAAAATGTTTAATGGCAATCCGGTAAATAATCAGCAGTACAAATCCAACAAAGCCATTGATTACCAGAATTGAGATAGAGATAAATGATTTATGAAAAAAAGTTGACGCAACCAGGTAAACAACAATAAAGCCCGAATTGATCATGGCTACTGCCACAAGCATTTTAAAAGTATCCTGAATGGTTGTAAAACGAATAATACCAGCGTAGGTTTTCAAAAAAATAAATACGGGTGTACTGATCGCCAGCAGTATAACAGCATTCTTAAAGAAGATGGATCTGTCAATAGAATTAATATTAAATTCATTTTTTACAAAATAGGATATCCATAGTGAGATCACCGATATAATAATATCGATGAAGAAGATGGCCCATTCCGGTAAAATATTGACCCGTTTAAACATTTTTTGATTTTAACAAATCACTTTTCTGAAAAAATGATTGGATTCAAAGTTAATTGAATTTGACAGAGGATAACATTACATTGATTACAGAAGCTCTTTGATCTTACTCACCACCCTTTCCAGATCGAATTCTGAAAGATTGGATCCTGAAGGAAGACAAAGCCCTTGATTGAAAAGTTCCTGCGAAATATTTGTTCCAACAAAAGGTGCATCTGAAAATACGGGTTGCAGGTGCATCGGTTTCCAGAGTGGCCTTGATTCGATATTGTCTTTCTCTAAATGTATTCTGATATCTTCTCTGTTGATCCCTGTTGTTTTTGCAGGATCTACCAGTATACAGGTAAGCCATCTGTTACTGAAACTTCCGGGAACTTCCGGTTGAAAAGATATGCCGGGTATGTCCTTCAATGACTGAACATAGAATTCATAATTATTTCTTCTTTGTTGTATCCTTTCATTTAATACCAGCATTTGTCCGCGACCTATTCCGGCCAGTACATTACTCATTCGGTAATTGTAACCAATATGGCTATGCTGGTAATGTGGTGCCGGATCGCGTGCCTGTGTGGCAAGAAATCTTGCTTTATCAATCCAGTTTTTGTTTGCAGATAACAAAGCGCCACCGCCTGAGGTTGTAATGATCTTATTACCATTAAAACTAAGTATACCAAAATCCCCAAAAGAGCCGCAGGGTTTATTTTGATACATAGAGCCCAATGCTTCTGCAGCATCTTCAATTACAGGAATATCATACTCTTTGGCTAATTGCATGATTGCATTGAGCTTTGCTGGCATGCCGTACAAATGTACCGGTATGATGGCTTTGGGTTTCTTGCCGATTGATAAATAGTGTTTGATTGCCTTCTCAAGAAATACAGGATCCATATTCCAGGTATCCGTTTCTGAGTCGATAAAAACCGGTGTTGCGCCAAGATAAACAACCGGATTGGCAGAAGCAGAAAAAGTGAAGCTCTGACAAAGAACAATATCCTCTTTTCCAACACCCAGGATCATTAATGCAAGATGCAAAGCAGCCGTACCGGAACTTAATGCTGCTGCATGTGGAACCGTAGTATATGAACTGAGGTCTTCTTCAAATCCATCAACGTTAGGCCCTAATGGTGCAACCCAATTGGTAGTGAAAGCATCTTCAACAAATCCTTTCTCTGCGTGTCCCATATGCGGGGATGATAACCAGATCTTTTTGCCTTTACTCATTAGTCTTTATTGTATTTAATGATCTTACCCGGAACACCCACTACTACTGCATGATCGGGTACATCTTCAATAATAGCTGCACCTGCTCCGATTGTTACCCATTTACCAATCTTTATTCCCGGAATGATGCTGCTGCCAATACCGATGTGACTTCCATCTCCTATGGCAACACTCCCTGCAATTGACGCACCTGGGGAAACATGTACAAAATCTCCCAAAATACAATCATGATCAACAGAAGCATTAGTATTGATAATACAGTGTTCACCGATAACTGTTTCTGAATTGATGGTAGCTCCTGCCATTACAACCGTTCCATTACCAATTACACAACGGGAAGAGAGATTGGCTTTTGGATGGATAGCAGTACCGAATTGAACATTACTCTCTGCAGCTATTTTTTTTCGCAATCGATTATTGCCAATCGCAATTACTACGTTTGATTCTTTTGGAGGCAATACATCTGAAACGAGATAGTTGAGTAATTCCTTTTTACCGGGATCATTATCATTGATCGCCAAAACCTTTTCCCCCATTTCTTCAATGATCTCAATAATCACTTTTGCGTGTCCGCCGGCTCCTATAATATAAAATGGTTTATTCATAAATTAAGATTCGTTGCCCGTAAATTTCTCCATAGTTACTTCTGTGTTGGCATTGATGCCTTCTTTACGCAATACTTTTTTGATCGTTAATATTATTATTTTAAGATCAGTTACAAAACTCAAATGATCTACATACCAGACATCTAAGGCAAATTTTTCTTTCCAGCCAATGGCATTTCTTCCATTTACCTGCGCCCAGCCGGTAATACCCGGCAGCACTTCATGTCTCCGTGACTGAAAATTACTATATAATGGAAGATATTCAACCAAAAGCGGGCGTGGCCCAACCAAACTCATCTCTCCTAACAATACATTAATCAATTGAGGCAACTCATCCAGTGAAGTTTTACGGAGAAATAAGCCTGTAGCGGTAAATCTTTCAGCATCTGGTAGCAATTCTCCGGAGGCATCCTTCTTTTCGTTCATGGTTTTGAATTTCACCAACTTAAAAAGTCTCCCGTTCTTTCCGGGACGGCTCTGAAAAAATAAAGGTTTTTCTCCGGTAGTAATGGGTAACAGAATACAGATGATCAATAATACCGGAGATAGTATTATCAACAGGATCAATGCGACAAAAAAATCTAAAAAACGTTTAAAGAATGATTTATACATCTAAACTAGTAAGATGAATCTTATTTACAATATCCGAAAATGATCAAAAGGAATAACATCACCCGATGTATTCTTTTTCGCCTGTAACCACTTATAGCAAATGCCATTTTAAAACGGGAGACAATCGATGTATGCTGATAATTTTTAACTGCATTAATAAACGGCGGATGCGTTCCGGTTCTGTTATACAATTCATCAATCATGATGATATGTTTTCGGTACCATCCCGAGGTAAACAATTCAAGCAATTTTTTTACAGCCGCCCATCCATTATTTCCTCCGTAGGCATTTTCAGCGTGCTGGCGGTATATAATATAAGAATGATTGTGGATATACCATTTGAATCCATGTAAACGGGTAATGGCGTAAGTTGACCAGTCATGCGAAGCTCTTTCCGGAATCTGATCAAACAATTCAGTGAGCATTTTCTGCAGATATTGTGCTGCAGATTTATTTAATACCAAAGTACAACCGGCAGATGCTGCCTCTAAATAAAAGTCGTAAAGCTTTTGTGTATTGGATTTATAGTTGAATATGTAAGATACAATACGTTTGAGTATCGGTTTATTTATTTCCAGCTTTGCTTCCGCATCACCCATTAATAAATTAGATGCATAACAGTCGGCTCTGTGCTGGTTTATCGCCTGAACAGCGGCGGATAATTTATTGGGCAGCCAGATATCATCCTGATCGCAATACGCCATAAAATCAACCTGAGAAAAGTCAGTATCTCTTACCATACTCATAAAGTTTTTAGCTGCCTTGAGTTGGTAAGGAATTTTATTCAGAAGGAATATATGTTCATTTTCATCAGCATACTTTTGCAGTAGAGCTAGTGTTCCGTCGGTTGAGCCATCGTCACGTACAAACAATAAAACTTTCACACCTTGCTGCACAAGAATTGAATCTATCTGTTGTGCCAAAAATTTTTCTCCATTATATGTAGCCATCAACACAGCTACTTCAGGAATATCGGGGCTTTCTGTTTTCATTATTGTGCCAAATCCATTGTTAGCGATATAACAGGATATTCTTCAGGTGTTTTAGTAATGAGAATAATATCAGCACAGGAATTAAAAGGTAATTATTATGTCGTTTTGCATAACTGATATACATTCTTATTTCCCCTACCCGCATTTTCCATTTATTACTGCTGATGCCGCCGGGAGTTAATGGTCTGCGTTTTAATGAGCAAAGAGGGAGGTTAACATAACACACTCCAAACATTTCTGCTGTTCTCAAAATAAAATCATGGTCTTCCGCATAGACCATCGCTTCATCAAATAAAATTCCGTTGTCTGCAGCAACCGCTAATGATGGTGTTACCAATGGGTTCTTCCAGACAACATCTCGCGTAGTTAGATACTTAATATACTGTAACTTATTTTTCCATTCTTTATCAACAACAAAACTATTTATTCCCTGCAAATCAAATGCATGGCCGATAGCACGGATGTTTGGATTCTGGGCAATACAATATTGTATAATTTCCAGTTTTTGCGGATGAAATACATCATCAGCATCTAAAAAAGCGATCCAGGAAGAAGTAACCTTTTGCATTCCCATATTACGCGAATAAGACGGCCCCCTGTTCTGTTCATTTCGATGATATACTACTCTGTCGCTTAATAAATTATTTATAATTGTTGCGGTATGATCAGTACTTGCATCATCAATTATAATGATCTGCTTTGGCAAAAGGGATTGCTGCAAACAACTGTTAACCGCATCAGCAATAAATACTGCGCCATTATAAACCGGTATGACAACAGTAAAATCGATTATTTCTTCCGGCATTATTGATTGGCTGTTTTTTTAGCATACCGTTTACTGCGCATTCTGCAGAAGATCTCATATATGGATAAACGCCATTGAGGGCCATTGATCAGTTTGATAAAAGATCTTCTGATAGCGATAACTTTTTCAACAGCAGCCGGACTGAATTCAGGTTCCGGTTCTTCTATAAAAACTTTTATAGAAGGCACAACCCATAATTTAGTACCAGCCTGCTTTCGGTAAAAGGAATGATAAATATCTTCACAATAAGCTTTCCCCGTAAAAGGAAAAAAATCCTGCATTACCAAATCTTCTCTAAAAGAAAGCACACAGCCGCCGGGTACCCAATCGCAATTTTTTAACCTTTCTGTAGAAAACTTATCATCAACACCATAATTGAGGCCGATTGTTGAAACCACTCCCATTTTCTTTACGTCCCACGGTGCATCACAAATAAAGAAATCAAATAAATTTTTAAAAAGTCCATGTTGCAAAGCGTGAATACAAATACCTGAGTTCTGTCCATAATATACAGGTGCAACCACATTACCCTTTCCTAAACCCATTAGATACCCAATCATTTCTTTCAATGTATCTTTTTCAAGCAGTATATCATCATCCAATTGCAAAACCAATGGAAAACTGGTTTTCGTAAAGCCATACGCTCGTTGCTTAACCTGTCCTTTTACTTCTGTGGCAATCACTTTTACGATATCAGAAGATAAAGCCATTGCATTATGTGCATGCGTATCCGGAATACAGATAAGAATTTCATCTGGGGTTACAGATCCACTGAGCAATGACTGAATGGTTTGTTTTAAACAATCACCACCTAAAGTGGCTATTACAACGGATAATTTTATATCGATCATTTATTAATTACATTATTGGTACACCGGAATCAATTCCTGTATTTGTCTAAACAGATCATCCGCTACCATTTTTACGCCATATGCATTCCAGTGAGTATCATCATATTGATACAAAAGCCTCTCTGGTTCTTTGATTTTAGATTGATTGTAAAGATGCAAAACATTAATTGTTCTGATCCCGTTTTTACTTTTCAAAGTATCCAGTTGGTTTAATGCAGAAAAAATTGACTGATTACCTGATGAACTTCTGGCTCCATATACCGACTCTTTATCGGGCACAGGAACAAAGATCAATTGTATACCCATTTTGTTACAGTAATTCTGATATGAGGCTAATGCGGTAATTGTTTGACTTGATAAAGTATCCTTCCTTGATAAATCAGGCGACTCATTGTAAAAAAGCATTTTTGGTTTTTTCTGAATCTCTGAAGTCTTGCCGTTTTTTTGTATTTTAAATTTATCAACCAATTCTACTGGATTGATTTTAGCACTGAGGTATCTCAACAGATTAAATTTCACTAGCCTATCAGCGTAAACAAAAAAAGCAGAGGGAATCACATTGATAAAACTCTCAATAATCCTTTGCCCAAAGCTGATATTTTCTTTTGGTGTAAACGCTCTTAACGAATTGAGTGACCTTTCTACTACTGAAAAAATGATCATCTTTGGTTTTTCTAAATGATGTGTTTTCAATAATAGATCGAAGCTTTCAAAATCGGCAGGCGAAAGGTTATAAACGGATAATTTATGTTTCCCATATACCGAATCAATGTTTTTTTGAAGCGAGGAACTGATCATATCATCCTGTGTAAGTGTAGAACCTGCAAAAAAACTATCTCCAATCAATAAAATATCCGGTGCCTTTATGTACTGGTTATTTCGATAGCCCAGTTCATCCGTTTTCCAGTTTGTATGTTTAAGAATCTGGTATTGGGTATGCCGGCCCAGGTCGCCAACTTCATCCATTGTAATATCTGCATTGGGATAGAATGCGCCATAGGTAAAATATGGATAACTAAACTGTAATGCTTCCCATTGTCTGAAGGTAAATGCATTGGGGGCAGACAATAGATCTATAAGTATAAATACACACGGCAAAATCAGAAATATCAGCAAGCGTTTTACAAATCGATTCATGCCTGCTTAAAATTGGAAATAAATAAAGTCTTTCCCTGTATCAAAGTATTTATGTACAAAGAAAATAAGAATATAATAAAAAGACCAACGATAAACCGCAGGCCATTGCAAAGCAAAGGATTGAATGGCGTATTCATCTTTTCTTCCTTTCCATTCAATCAGCAATAAAAATCCTATCCATATTATAACTGTATAAGGAAATGCCTGTGGTATAGAAAACAGTGATGAGGAAAATATTATTCTGATAAAATTCAATGCATCCGTTATGGTAGCTGAGCGAAAAAATATCCATGCAAAAGCCGTAATACTGAAAGTGATTACGATACCCATAAATTGTTTCATCGTGGGTAAGCCAGTTTCAATGGTATCGAGGTTTATCCGGTTTTTTTGTAAGATCAATAACGGAAGAAAATAAACTGCGTTCAAAAAACCCCAGGCCAAAAAAGTCCAGTTAGCACCATGCCAGAAACCGCTTACAAGAAAAACAATAAATGTGTTTCTGATTTTATTACTGAGACTTCCTTTACTCCCTCCAAGAGGAATATAGAGGTAATCCCTGAACCAGGTAGTTAACGAGATATGCCATCTACGCCAGAATTCTGCAATATCCCGTGAAAAATAGGGGAAAGAAAAATTCCGCAAAAGATTAATATTAAAAAGCTTTGCAGTTCCTATAGCGATATCTGAATATCCGGAAAAATCACAGTAGATCTGAAAAGAAAATGCAATAGCTGCGAGAACATGCGAACTGCCTGAATAGTTATTGGAATGATTAAATACCAGATTCGAATACAATGCACAGGAATCTGCGATCACGATCTTTTTAAAAAATCCCCACATTATCTGCCTCAACCCATCTGTTGCTAAACTTAAATTAAACGTTCTTTTTTTTAATAATTGCGGAAGCAGATGTGTTGCCCTTTCGATAGGGCCGGCTACCAGCAATGGAAAAAAACTAACAAATAAGGCATAATGAAAAAAATTCTTTTCTGGTTTAATTCTATCACGGTAAATATCGATCACATATGAAAGACCATGAAAAGTATAAAAGGAAATCCCGACAGGTAAAATGATCTTTAAGGTCCAGAGGTTTACCTTAAAACCAAACCCTGATAGAAAGCTGGCAAATGAGTCTGCAAAGAAATTATAATATTTAAACCACAGCAGTAATCCCAGATTTACCGTAATGCTTATCCAGAACCAGAGTTTCTTTTTCCGGGTGTTATCTGCTTGCCCCATTTTTAGTCCTGTAAAATAATCAAGCAACGTTGAAAACATCAGGAGAAACAAAAAGCGATAATCCCAACAGGCATAAAAAAAATAGCTACTCAGAAGCAGGAGACCATTCTGCGATTCCAAACGTTTTGCAGCAACTGACCAATAGAGGATAAATACGATCGGTAAAAAAATCAGGAATCCAAAAGAGTTAAAAAGCATGCCGGTATGTAACGGATAAATATTAAAACAAAATGAGCTGATATGGTTTACAGAAGCCTTGTTGTATTTGGATTAGTACAGAAAAAAAGGCTCTGGTAAGCAAATAAGCCTTTGAATAATCTTGTTAAACCATAGAATAGCTGCAATATCCAGCGAAAAATAACTGATCGTAAAAAAGGAAACACGATTGCCAATGGAATGGCTGTTACATTTTTACCTGTGATCTTCCAGCCGGTTTTTGCCAACATAGAGGAGGCTGTACTGATCGTATAAAAATGAAGATGCGTTTTATCGAGTAATCCCTTTGAATGATAATTGAAGCGGCCAAACAATAAACTTAAACGAACATATATATTTGCCACATTAGGAAGCGATACTACCAGCAAGCCATCTTTCTTTAAATGTGTCTTAAGTTTAGACAGCACATATTCCGGATCAATGAGGTGTTCGAGAATATCGGCAGCAACTATAATATCATAATCTGAATCAAGGTTAAGGGTTTCTATTCTATTCAGATCGCCACTGAAGATATTCTGGCAATAAGGTTTTGCAAGATCAATATAAATTTGATCTGACTCTACTCCATCTATCAATGCTCCATTCGCTTTTAATCTTTTTGTAAGCGAGGCATCGCCAACTCCCAGCTCCAATATTTTCTTCCCCTGCACACCATAATCAAGCAGGTGTTTATAGATCAATGAATGACTTGAATATGGATCATCAAACTTATCAAAATAACGCTGTCCTTTCAGATTTACATCATATTTACGGCTGTAATAAATATTACGCCTGTATAAAAGAAAACCGAAAGAAGTAACGATACAGTTCAGTCCATAACTAATGCCGTTTACATGGCAGATCTCATCGCCGTAATACGTTGGAATAGGCAATTCTTTGATCCTTGCTTTAACCTGATAGTTCTGTAATAAAATCTGTGTATCAAAATGCCATTCATTAGAATTTTCCCAAAATGGAATACTTTGTAAATACTTCACACTGTATGCCCTGTAGCCGGAATGGTATTCGGATAATTTCAGACCCGTTAATGCGATCTGTATTTTGGTAAGAATGATATTGCCGTAATATTTATACTTTGGCATTCCACCCTGCAGCGCGGTTTGTTTTGTCATCATTCTTGAACCGATCACCACATCTGCTTCATCGTTCATGATAGGTGTGTACATCTGTTCAAGAAATTCCGGAGCGTATTGTCCATCTGCATGTAGCATAACCACAATATCGAGTTGCTGATCAATTGCCCATTGGTATCCGAGTTTTTGATTACCGCCATAGCGCAGGTTAACACGGTTTCTGATCACAACAATCTTAGCAGAATATTCATGGTTAAAACTGAGTGCTTTTAAAGTAGTTTCATCAGAACTGCAATCATCAACAATATAAACCACTGTGATCATTTTCCACACTGCGTCGGGTATACGGCTCAGTGTTTTCTCAATATGGCTTTCTGCATTATAGGCAATGACAAAAATACCTATTCGGCAGTTGGGGTTATTAGGGTTGCTTGGGATGATATTCATTTGATAGATTGGGACAAAATTAAGTAAAATCAGTTGGTGGCTGGTTTAGCTGAAAACCATGCAGGTAAACAACTCATTAAGATCATAATATAGGGCGTTGCCTGCATAAAGTAGCGGTCGTTTTCGCCACCCACCAAACAGGAAAAAACCAGAGCAATACCGAATACCGGAATGGATAATAAAGTAAAGTTATTTATGGACGGTGTTTTACTGTTTCTTTTTATAGATATAAGCCAACGATACATATATAAAGGCACATTAAAGAGAGTAACAAGAAAAGTAACCAAGGCTGTTAAAGCAAACAATATTGTAGCGATCAGAAATAAAACCGGCAAGGGCATTTCAGGAACGGTACGCAAGCCTGCATGTGCCAACAATGACCGGTTAACCTGTGTAGTATTATATGGGAACAAAGGCCCGTATAATGCAAACACGGCATGTTGTTCAAGAAAAGCCTTTAGCATACCCAAAGGATTTTGCTGCATCGTATGAAAGAATACTTTTTTTGAAATATCACCATATATGCCAATCCATCCGGGTGCCAGTTCGGGAGAATAGCCGGCAAATAACCAGGGTTTTGATACGGCAATAACAGAATCTGCTTCAACAGATCTTACCAGTGCATCTAAATGGTTTTCACGCAAATGATTCAGTAATGGGTGAAAGTTAAAAGACCAGGGTGCATTTTTAACCGAAGGTGTATCAATAAAACAGATCCCAAAAGCCTGAGATAAATTTAACCATCCTTCATAACCCTTACCTGTAAGCGGGTTTATGGGAATGGTAGCATGATCATATGTCCATAGATACCACTCAGTTGCCCCGCTGCTTTTTATTGCTGAACGAACTTTTGCAACATCGTATTGATAAGCTTTCTGAACAACCATCATCATAGCAGGGCCACCTTTATTACTTGTTAGAGACTCGTTGCCCGTTGACTGATTTTTTTTACTGATCATAATCAGCGTTAATACAGGAAACAAAAGCGATATAAACCCCGCAGAGAAAAATTTACTGTATTGTTTTTTTGGTATATAAATGAAAAATAAAATCAGCAGTAAAGAAGCAGGAACCACAACAGAATTTGCCGCAGATTGAGAAACCAACAATGCCCCTGTTATCGAAACCAGTAAACTGTTTTGCCATTTTGTTTCTTCTTTGATAAGCTTAACCAACGACCATGCAAAGAATGCCGTAAAGAATATCGTGTAATGATCATAATGCATCCCTGTTCGCCACAATTCAAACGGAACCAATGCTGTTGAGAACAGCAGCATTATCACAAAAGATAAACCTTCATTGGATCCAATTTTTTTTGCCGACCGGTATAAAAGGTTCACGGCAAAAATATCCAGAACAAAAATCAGTAAGAGAAAAGCCCGGATATGCAGGGCAGTTTTAATTCCGCAAACAAATATCACTGCACTATTTATCAAAAACGTTGCCGGTGGTATCTGTGAGGTAAACCGGATGTATTCTGAAAAATGTTCTGAAAGCGCTGAATAGAAAAGCCTGTCGCCTTCTCCAAATTGTGCTAATTCTTTTGCAGGCGGCAATAGCAGATATACAGCTACCCTGAGCAGAATACCCCAGGCTGTTAGCAAAAGAACAGGAGATGCAAGTTTATTCTTCATTCGTTAATCTGGATCATTTCTGCGATTCCCACTTGTTGGTCATTTGCTGCAAACGCGGGTCTGATACCAGCAAATGCCAAACCAATGCCTGAAAAGATTCTGTATGCGGTGTGATATAATCTTTATTAACCGTTGGTACAATTACGCATGCATCAGCAACTTTGGCTGTGTAGCCGCCATCTCTCCCCACCACACCAATGATCTTACTGCCGGTTTCTTTGGCAAGTTTTAAAGCATTTACAATATTGGCGCTGATATTTCTTTCCGCATCTCCACCTCCTACTGAGAAAACAAAAAGCATATCCTTTTCAGAAAGATTGCTCACTTTTAACCAGGCTGCATAGGTTGTATCCCAACCTTCATCATTGGTACGTGCTGTGAGTTCGCTCACATTATCACTTGGCGAATACGATTCAATGCCTGCTATTTTTCTGAAATCGTTTACTGCATGACTGGCATGGCCCGCACCGCCACCTACACCTACCAAAAATAAACGACCGCGGTTATTGCGCAGTTCTACCAATAATTGTGTCATTTTTTCGATGGAGGCAACATCCAGTTGGTCTATTACCTGTTTAGCCTCCAGTAAGTATCGGCTTGCAAAAAGATCTGTCATATGTATTTTTTACTTTAAAGGGATTGAATTGAGAAAATCACCCCGTTGAACAATTCTTCATCGGGTATTTGCACATATTTTTTGCAAATGGAGAAAGCGGCATCAAATTGCAACGTTCTTTCATTTGCAGATATTTTTTTGCCTGCTGCAAGTATTGCTGTAAACTGATCAACATCTTCAACAATCGCCCGCCAGTTGCCAAGCATATATAAGGGATCTATGGATATTTCTCCAGGGATTGAATAATAGCAAGGCTTTAACCCATTCAACACAGCATATATCGCAACAGACGAACCGCGGTAAAGCAAAAGATCACAGCGCAAAAAATCATCGTTAATATTGGCCAGTTCCGAAAGGTGGCAATTAGCAGGCAAATCTTTTAATGATGGATATTTACCTGCGATCCATTGGTAAGGCAATACCGGGTGTGTTCTGAAAATAAATTGAGTCTCAGGTAATTGTTTAGCCAGTTCTATTGCAAAGCCAAATAATAAATAAGATTCAGACTCTATGCCTTCCGGTGCCACAAGGCATTTACTATTTTGAGTAACCGGTTTTTCTCCACCAATATTTCCGCCCATTCTGTAAGATCCAAAAGGAAGAATTTTGGTATCCGCGAATGTATTCGAAGCGCTGATTAATTCTGCCGTTGCTTCTCCCAGTGTGCATATAATATCGGGGTCATATTCTTTGCCTAATGACCTTTTTAAAGCATGTGATGACGCTAACAAAACCGTATGTTGATATCCAATACATTTAATGGATGTATTAACAAACCTTGCCGCCTGAATAGTTAGTCTTTCCCATGATCTGCCCTCCCATGTAATCACTAAATTCCTGGCTCCTGTTTTTTCTAATGCATACTTAGTGAGTGCCTGTATCCTCAATGCATTAGCTGTTTCGGGTGAAAGAGCATGTAATGCAGCTTCGCGAAGAATTTTTTTTCTTTCCGGATCTTTTTCCCGGGAACCGGCAATACTCAATTTTCTGAAAGAACGAAAAGACTGTATTCCAAAACCGATTTCTTTTGAAACCGAAAGTGTTTTGGGAAACAAAAATCTGTTCAGTCCTTTTTCTTCAATTGATTTTTTTTGGGTAAACGATTTATCTGAAGGGGTGTGATCGATCAACCCCGTAATTGTATGCAATCCTTTTTCTTTTTCAAGAAATACAGGTAATGTTCCATAGTAAAAATCCTTATCCGCTTTACTTTCCTCTAAACTTACCAGATGAGAGATGAACAACACGTCTGCATTTTCATTTATAGCAATCAGTTTTGGATTGAAGCGTATAATCGAAGTAACTGTTTTATATATTTTATACAGAACAGCATAAATAAATATTCCTGTAACCGATAAGACGCTGCGTTTTTTGAATGCATAGATATATTGACCCGTACTGTTGGGATGTCCATTCAAAAGATGCAGCCAGGGTATTGCTATAACAGAAGGCTCATGAGCAAACTGTTTCAGCACACTATCACAAAGTTCTGTAAGCCGGTTAAACTCTTTTTGATCCACTTAGATTACTTTCTCGTTGGGTTCAATACGATTAGATAAAAAGCGAAGGGCTTTATCAACACACTCTACTTCCATAGCCACGCGTGTTTCGATGGTTTGTGTGGCTGAATGTGGGGTAAGGATCACATTTTCCATCTCACACAAAGGACCATGATAGGGTTCTTCTGCAAATACATCCAATCCTGCTCCTGCAAGATGTTTGGATTGCAACGCTTCGATCAAACTTTCTTCATCAATCATCCCACCTCTTGAAAGGTTTACAAGCATCGATCCTTTTTTCATCAATCCATAATCATTTTTAGCAATGAGCAAACTATTGCCGGCAGATTTGGATGCATGGATAGATACAATATCCGATCCTTTTAACAGCGTTTCTTTATCAACCTGTTTAGCCCCATATTGCGCAATAGTTGCAATGTCTACAAACGGATCACAAACCAAAAGGTTTACACCAAATGGTTTACAATATTCTGCAATTTTTCTACCGATCCTGCCAAAGCCGATAATACCAATAGTTTTGCCATTCAGCAAATGGGCTTCCAGTCTTACCCAGTGTTTGTTACCCATGCTATTTGCCTGTGCACGTAAATTTCTGCATAAAGAAAAATAGAAAGACATGGCCAGTTCTGCAACAGCCACTGTTGGAATATCCGGTGTATTTAATATCGTGATATTTCTTTTTTTGGCAGAAGCAAGATCAATCGCATCAACGCCAACACCACATCTTGAAATACATTTCAATTTGGGCAAAGCGGCAAATACCTCTTCGTCATAAGGTTCAACACCTGCAATAATCACTTCTGCATCGGATCCATTGGTAAATAATTCGGCCTTCGTTATGCGCTTACCTGATGTATGCATTTGATAGGGAATACCCGATGAATTGAGAAGATCAATCGGTGCGGTACCAAATTCTGCAAAAGTTGACAAGGCTACGTATATATTACCCATACTATTTAAAATCTATTTTTTGTAAAAATGAATATAGCCCCGTCAGATCAGGTATAATCATATCCGGCTGTGGATTTTCAAAACCTAATCCACTATCCCTACCAATGAAATGAATTTTATTTTCTATTGCTGCACGTTGATCTCCATAGGAATCGCCAACCAAAACTGTTTCCTGTGAAGAAATTTTTTCTTTATTCAGAATATCCTTTATTGCATCCGGTTTATTCCATGGCGGACAACCATAGACCCCTTTAAAAAAATGGCTAATCTGTAAGTTTTCAAGAATAATCTCCAGATCCTGAATAGGTGTAACTGAAGCGAGATATAAAGGCAATTGCTGATACATCTCTTCTAAAAATATTTTTGCACCTTTTACAAAGGGTACTGTTTTCATTAACTCCAGCGTGATTGCAGAAAAATCTGTCAGAAGTTCATTCTTTAATTCTTCTCCGTTGTTCGCCTTTATCGTTTGCACTAAAAAATCAAACTTGGCGTAACGTGAAAGAGAAACATATGTTCGATGATAGTTCAGCAATGTATCATAATGATCCGGATAACGACTGAATATTTGTTGAAACACCTGATCCTTGATATCATTCGATTCAACAATTACCCCGTCAAAATCAAGGATCACAAGTTTTATCTTCATAAAGTTTTGAGTACATCTTGTTGTTGGTAAGCCAACCAACGACGACAACGGTTACCCGATTGATTTTTTTAAAGCAGTCTGCATGCTTCTTGCACTATCGCCCAGAAAAAGAATATCTGTTCCCACTGCTATAAATGTATAGCCTGCCTTTACTGCTTCTTCACAATCGCTAACAGCTGTATTGGGTTGTACAAAATGAATACCTGCGGCCAATCCTTTTTTCAAAACAGCTTTTAATACTTTTTCTTTGGCTTCCACAACTTTGGGATGCGTGAGTTGTCCGGGTATGCCCAGCGACATAGACAGATCATACGGACCGATAAAGGTTCCGTCAATACCCGGAACGGAAAGGATCTCATCAATATTATTTACTGCATCAATATGTTCGATCTGAACGATCACCAATGTATCGCGATTTGCATTTTTAACATAGGCATCAAAATCAACCCCATACCCCTGTGCCCTTGCAAGACCAACACCACGTGTACCCATTGGCGGATATTTGGTCATGGCCACAACCCGTTCAGCTTCTGCTTTGGTATTGACCATGGGTACAATCACACCCGCCGCACCTGAATCGAGTACCGCTTTTGCCTGCACCGGATCTACAGAAGCAAGACGAACCAAGGGTATGGAACCGCGTTGCTCAATAGCGATTACCATTCGCAACACTTCAGATACATCAATGGCGGTATGCTCGGTTTCTATGACCACCCAATCATAGCCTGCCATGGCAAATATTTCTGCAATAGAAGAATGCGCCATCGACATCCATGTGCCGATTGAAGGTTTTTTATTCTGTAGTTTTTCTTTGATCTTTTGTGCAAGCATGATCTATAAAATTTTATTTTGTTCCCTCCGCAATACGATCCGTGCGAAGGAAGAAAGCCTTTGTGATTGAAGATATTCAGTAAACATACCCATTCCCTGATGATCGATATTATCGAGTAAAGCATGTAATGAACGTGGCCATACTTTATCGGTTGATGATCTCATGGTTTGTTTTACTACTTCCACGTCAAACATACCGGGTGTGCTCAGTTCCAGTATTTTCCATTTGCCTGATGCAGAGAACAGATCAATCAGACCTTTTACAGAAGGCAGGTTTAGTTTATCGGGAGGAATTACAGAAGGCGATTGTTCCCATAATGATTGGATCTCAAAACCACTGGATACGGGGCAGGTTGCAAAAAGTAAACCGCCTGCGCTCACTACCGATTCCATTTTTTTAAGAAATGCTGTGATAGATGGAATCCTTTCCAGAACATCTATTGCAACAACTACATTTGATTCAGGCAATGATGAAAAATCATCAATCGATGCCAATGGTTTGGATGAAATATTCTGAGGCGTATAGTTTACATTAATTTCTGTAAGTCCGGCAGCCAATATCTGCATTTGCTTTGCATAATCAGCTATTTTTTCAACCAATGCTTTTCCAAAAAAAGAAATATCTGTGTACTTAATATGGGCAATCTGTGTATGAGAAAGATATTCCGACAAACCATCCAGGATCCAGTTGGCTCTTGGTTCAATAATTTTTGCATCTCGCGATGCAGCACTTAATGGCAATAATGTTTTCTTCCAGAAATCTGTAGAAGCTGATGCAGTGTACCACCAATTCAATTCAGCAGCGGAGGGTCTTGATTGTGCATAGAGTGTTTTACAATCGTTACATTCAGCATAAGCAAAACCTGATTTGATAAAGGCTGGTGTAAATTGTTTGGATGAACAAACCGGGCAGGATACTTTTTCCCATTGATCCTGTTTTGCCCAGCGGCTTTGGATCTCATCCTGCACAGATTGTTTCCATTGCGCCAGTTCTGCTTTGGGTTTGATCTCAAATTCCGAGATCTCGTTTACCGATACAACTGTTTTCATATCTGGTTATTTCTTTTATCCATAGGAATAATAGGCAATTGATATACTTTGTCGATGATCTCCATCACTTTTAATGCATCGGTAGATGTGCCTTTTTCAATAGGTTTATTTTCGAGTATACATTCTGCGAAATGGCCCACTTCAATATTCCAGGAAGGATCGTGATCGTAGTAAATGGTTTCTTCTCTCGGATTACCCACCGCAATCTTTTCATTTTGTGATGGCCTTCTTCCAATCAATAAGGTTTCGCGGCCATAACTTCCGGTTTTGGATAAAAGGCCTGAGATTACTGCGTAACCTTTTTCACAACCAATTTCCAAACGGAAAGTATGTTTCCATGAAGTGGCAGATGAATGCAGCTGTGCGAGTTGTCCTTCTGCAGTTCTTAATATCACTACAGCATTATCTTCCACGGCAATATCAAAAGCCGTAATGGCGCGCATACCGTGCACTTCTGTAAAATCGCCAACAAAATAGCGGAAGAGATCAAGCATGTGAATACCCTGATCCAGTAAAATGCCACCTCCGGATACAGCCTCATCATTACGCCAGGATGTATGGTAATCATAGCCTCCGCCTTTTCCATACACACCCCTTAATGTTAGTATACGACCTAATGATCCAGAATCAATAATGGCTTTTGCATCAGTGATACCGGGATGATGTCTGTGATTAAATCCGAAGATCAGTTTCACACCCGGGTTGGCAATTTCTGCATTGCGGATGGCTTGAATATCTGCATAGTTTCTTCCCGGCGGTTTTTCGCAGAAAACATGTTTACCTTGATTCATTGCATACACGGCAACCTCCGGTATGGCAAAATTGGGTGTACAAACAATTATGGCATCAACATCTGCATGAATTAATTCCTGCCAGGTTTTAAATACAGGAACTCCTTTGCTAATGATCGCATCTTCGCGATTGGGGTCACAGATGCCTATCAACTCCATATCAGGATGCTCGGTTACATTTCGTAACCGGATCTCTCCCATATATCCAAAACCAACTATGCCTGTTTTAATTTTTGCGCTCATGTATCTTAGGCGGTAATTAATTGAAATAAATTTTGCTGCACAGGATCCTGAGCAAGAGCCGTTTCAACCAGTGTTACATCTGAAGGTCTGTCAACACCAATGGTTGGATAATTGGCTACCACACCCGCAATCCGCATACCATGTTCAATGGCACGCAGCATATCTACCGATTCTGCTTTTTCCAATGCAGTAGGTGAAAGATCACTAAACTTACGCAAAGCCTCTTTACGGAAAGCCATGATACCGGTTTGCCGGTAAACAGGCACATCTACCTGCACACGGAAATAAGGAATGGGTGCGCGTGAAAAAAACACCACATCGCCATTCAGGTTACAAACGGCTTTTACAATATTGGGGTTGAGGTAATCATCTTCTGATTGCAGAGGTGATAAAAGATTTACGATCGGCAATGAAGGATCGGCCAACAAAGGTGCAGATACTGCCGCTACTGCTTCAGGCATTAATAAGGGTTCATCGCCTTGTACCATTACAACAATATCGCCGGGTAAATGCTGCATGGCTTCATCAATCCTGTCGGTACAACGTTCATGTGTATCTTTCGTCATCACTGCCTGCCCACCTGCTTTTTCAACGGCTTCCTTAATTTCCTGATCACAGGTAGCTACTACAACAAGTCCCGATCCTTTTGATAAGATCGCTCTTCTTCTTACATGTTCTATCAATGGCAGTCCCATGATTGATATCAATGGTTTACCGGGGTAACGTGAGGAAGCCATTCTTGCGGGAATAACAATGGTAATATTATCTGTCATACTTATTTTTTATTGAGGTAAAACCCCACAGTCTACATTAATACATTGGCCGGTTATTGCTCCGGCTGCTTTTGATGCCAAAAATACACAGGTATCTGCAACCTGTTGTTCCGTTGGTAAAACACCAAGGGCTGTTTGTGTTTTCGCAAATTCGTTCAGATAAGCTGTTAGATCAGCCCCTTTTGTGGGTGAATCATTTTCCTGTAATGCTTCTTCCAATCCGGGTGTTCGTAAATAAACAGGACATATGGCATTGACACGAATCCCTTTTACACCCAATTCTTTGGCAAGTGATTGTGTTATTCCGTTTACACCAAATTTGCTTGCACAGTAAACCGCGTTATTGGCACTACCTCTTTTACCCGCAAGGCTTGATATATTGATGATAGCGGCACCTGCTTTCATAGAAGCTACTGCAGCCTGTGATGCAAAGAGCACACTTTTCAGATTAGTGTTGATCATCTGATCCCAAAAATCTTCTTCAATTTTTTCCAGCGGTTGCCAGGCAGAATAGCCGGCATTATTTATGAGTATATCAATTGTATTTCTCCAGCCAATGATTTTTTCAAATGTTTTTTTGATTTCTTCGGGCTTACTGATATCTGCCTGAAAAAAACGCGCCCGTTCACCCAAACTTGTGGCAAACCCATTATCACTGCGCGATAGTAAGGCAACATGATCACCCGCATCGTAAAAAGATCTGGCGATGGTTGCCCCCAACCCTTTAGATCCACCCGTTATTATTACTGTTCTGTTCATCAGAATATTTTTAATATTGATCAGATCGTCATAGCTGTGAATCCGCCGTCAACTTCTATTTCAGCCCCGGTTACAAAGCTGGCAGCATCCGAAAACATCCAAAGCACAGCACCTACCAGTTCAGATGGTTTACCATAACGATGCATACCTGTATGGCCAAGTATGGCTGCTTCCCGTTCGGGAGTGATAAAATGTTTCATTGACCACTCTGTTGGGAAAAATCCCGGACGCAATGCGTTTACACGTACACCTAATGTACCCCATTCACGTGCCAGATTCTGGGTAAGATTTTTTACACCACACTTTGCTACTGAATAAGTAAATGCTTTTGATAAAGGCGGGCCGGATGATGCAGAGCTGATATTAATGATGGATCCACTTCCCCGGTCAACCATATATTTTCCAAAGATCTGGCATGACAACATGGTTCCTGTTAATTGAACAGCAATGATGTTGTTCCATTCCTCTAAAGGTATTTCAAAGAAAGGTGTAGATGCATTACTGCCAGCTCCGTTTAAAACACAATCAAGATTTCCATAATGATCAAGTGTTGTTTTCAATGCACGTTTATGATCTTCTGGCAATCTTACATCTACCTGAACAGCTATCGCATCACCACCATTGGTTTTGATTTCTGAAACTACTTTTTCTGCAGCTGCTAAATCAAAATCACAGCAAACCACTTTCATTCCTGCTTTGGCGAGGCTGCGAGACATTTCTCCAACAAGATGCCCACCAGCCCCGGTAAGCAACACCACTTTCCCTTCCACATTAAATAAAGTTTCCAAATAACTCTTCATATAAGTATGCTATTTTTTTGATGAAATCGCCCTTAACCACCAGGCGGGGTTGTTTTGTTCAATATGCGCTTTGAAGGGTTTGATTACTGCACGTTCCAATGCATTATCTACATCTTCAAGTCCTTTTTCCTTTTGTGAGAACGGGAAAATAATGCCTTTATGTAAAAACAGATTTCTTATGCGCATTTGGATCTTATCCAATACCGAATTTCCATTTTGCAGTGAAGCAATTGTATTCCCATGATAGGTAACCCGGATATGTTCAAAACCCAAATTCTGCAAGAATAGTTGCATCGGATCCTTATCAAAGAAAAGCAAATGTGGTTCAGTCAATTTTTTATGTTGATAATCATTGCAGGGAACTTCTATAAAAAGGATACCCCCGCTTTTCAGCTGTTTTGTGCAAGTGCTGATAAACCCTATTGGATTATCTGTATGTTCCAAAACATGTGATATCACTACCAGATCAAATTGTTTTTCAGATGGTAATTCGTCAATAGCAGAATAAACATCCATCCCTGATTGCACAAGATTTTGGTGGCAACTCTGATCCGATTCAACACCGGTATACTTAAGCGTTTGGGCATTCCTTTTCATCCAGTGCCTTGCAAAATGGCCTCCACCTGGCCCTATCTCCAATACACTATCCACTTTTTTGTTTTCTATACTGAGAAATTGTTCAACATACAACACCCGTAAAAGATTAATAGCCGAATGAAAGGCAACAGTAAGCGGATGTGTTTGCATACCCCCATGTGCGTTATCAAAATAGCCTGCATTGTATTGGCCGAGTGATGCTTCGTCTGGCATAGGGTCTGCAAAGACCATATGACATTGATCGCATTGAACAATGGAAAGTCCTGAGAAGAGCGGATGACTGTACGTGTACGATTGAACAAAAGAAGTTCTGTTCATAGAACACACAGGGCAAGTCGCAATATGATTCTGATTGATAATTATCTGTTTTTAATGAACCTTGCCGGAATTCCTGCCACAACGGTGTCTTTTTCAACATTTTTATTAACTACTGAGCCGGCAGCAATAACAGCACCTTCCCCAATATTTACACCGGCGAGTATGATCACACCGGCTCCTATCCATACATTGTTGGCTATATGTATATCTCCGATAGCATGCCCCTGTTCACGAATAGGTACTTCTTTATTCTCAAATTTATGATTAGCTGTATGCATTACAACATTGGGTCCTATGAGACAATTATTGCCAATAGTTAAGTTACCGCCTATTGAGGCATTGAGATTGCAATTGATATTGAAAGACGTTTTATTGCCAACCGTAATTGTTCCTTTATCAGAAAAAAAATAACTGCCCATACCAACACTTACCTGCGAACCAAAGTTGATATTTTTTAATCCGCGAAAATGTGTGTTCTTCTCTATATAACATTCCGATCCCATTGACCTTATGCCTGAGTTTAGTAACAATGCACGCAATTTATTTCCGATATACCCTGGCCATGCAAATACGATCCATTCAAGGTATGCGTAGATCTCTAAAAGCAGTTTATGAAACATGGGATGATGAATAATTTACGATTATTATTTACCGATAGTGAATCCGGCCTTCACTGCATCGTTCCGAAACATCTTTACTGTTTCTAATGAGTATTCATCAAGGTCTTTCCCAACATTGGAAAGTTTATTTAAAATATCGTTCGCAACAGTTATGATCTGAACACCAGCTTCGTTAGCCTGAAAAATATTAAACAATTCCCTCGGACTCGCCCAGATGATTTCTGTATCGGCTCTTTGGCGCGAAATGGCCGCGGCTTCTTTCATAACAGGCATCGGATCCCTGCCCGTATCTGCAATTCTTCCTGCAAAAACAGAAATGTATGCAGGCGCATTGCCTTTTAAACAATTCATTACATCTTTCACCTGTTGAAGCGTCATTAATGCGGTAACATTTACAAATACCCCATTTTCCGAAAGACGGGAGATCAACTCTCCGGCAAACTGTTTTTGTGTATTGGTTACAGGTACTTTAATATTTACATTGCTGCCCCAGGAGGCAATTTCCATTCCTTGCTCATACATCTCGTCAAAATCATCAGAGAATACCTCGAAGGAGATAGGACGGTCGGGGACAGCCTTGATCACTTCCAAAGCGAAAGCTTTATAATCGCTGATACCTGCTTTACGCATCAATGTTGGATTGGTCGTAAATCCTTTAATAATCGGGTTCTTTGCCATTTCAACAATACCGTTTAGCTCTGCGCCATCGGCATAAATTTTTACAGACAGATCTTCTGTTTTCATTGTACTCTTTTTATAAATAACATATTGGATCGGTTCTTAACAGACCCATTTTTATTCCGTTCAAAAACTTACCACTTTTCACGTGGTAAAAGCATTCACGAAGCAGTCCTTCTTCTTTGAATCCGATTTTTTTATACAACTGTACGGCAGCAATATTATCTTCCAACACACCCAGGTTAATTCTGTGTAACAAAAGTTCATCAAAGCAGTATCTGATAATTTCCAGTGAAGCCTCTTTCGCATATCCTTTTCCGGTTTCAGATTTGTCGCCAATTAAAATACCGTACTCACCATATTTATTAACGGGATGTATCTGATCAACTTTGATGTTACCGATATGCTTATTCGTATCTTTTATCCGGATAGCCAGAAATACTGAATTCAGTCTTTCGGAAGTTACTTTTACAAAATTTTGTAAATCCTCCATTGTATGTGTCGAAAAAACAGAGTCTGTATATTGTACAGTTTCATAATCATTCAACCATGAAAGATATGTATCGGTGCAGTCATCCGGACTTACACTTGTTAAAAGCAGTCTTTCTGTGGTTAATATTATTTTATTTTTCATCACTTGTGACCATTCGTTTTTTTGAGTCTGTCAACAACCCTGCTAACCATGTCTCCAATTCCTTACGGCCGGATAAAACAGGTATTTCGTGTGCCCCCGGATCATTTTTGTCCAATACCCCGTTCGGATCATAATAAGCTGATGGTTTACCCATTTCTCTGCCCAGTAAAGCGGTAGAAGTATAAGGCATTGAAATAACTGCTACTGAGTGCGCAATTACTTCCTGTGCAGCAATATTCGGATCAATCGTTACAAAATCATCACTTTTTTGTAATCTGCGCATTAAATTACGATACGCTGGATGTGCTTTTTTACCAACTTCTCTTTTCTGCTTATAAAATAGGCAAAGCCCGTTTTTTTGGCTGGCTGTAAAAACATCCTCTACAAAATTATTAGAAGTAGATGCGGTATAATAATCAAAGTCTATGCCTAATGTATAATAGATAGATTCACGCATGGGTTGCACATCAAATACAGCAACTGATTCTTTTAAATTCTGAGGCAAAATACCATTACCTGCATTAAAGCCGATAGAACCAACTACTGAAATTCTTGGCTTTTGGTTTACAGTTTCATCAAGATAT
Source organism: Sediminibacterium sp. (assembly GCA_965206685.1). Taxonomy (GTDB): domain Bacteria; phylum Bacteroidota; class Bacteroidia; order Chitinophagales; family Chitinophagaceae; genus Sediminibacterium. Next base: position 4,944,319 of record OZ242223.1, on the reverse strand, counting down.
TTTTTCTGATATTCATCCCATACCAGATAGTGTGGCCAGGTTGCTGTTTGCCAGCCAATCATCGGGCCTATTTTTTTGCCAGTAAACTGTAGCGGCTCAATATTGGTTGAATAAAAATAGGAAGTAATCCTTGCACCGGCATTTTCTGCATCATACGTCCATAATGGCCGGTAAATCCAATATGAATTGTGGAAAAGATACTCTTTTGCCAGGGAATTTTTATTGGCTATTCTAACAAATGCAGCATTGCTTGCTTCACGCAACATAAGAGCGTTCCACCACCTGCCGCTAAACATTCCGGCGAATGCAATCATTACCGATGTAAAAGCCCAATAAATAAATTGTATGGTTTTACTTTTTGTATCAACCCATTGAAAGGCATCCTTAACAGGAACCACGGGAATATTTTTTACAGAAAGATGGTCAGTTTGATTTGCAGAATGAGTTATAGCATCTAATGGCTGTACTCTGTCTTTCCAATTAATGTACCAGGTAATAATATCATAACTGGTGCCGTGTTCAGGTTTTACTACCGGCAGGTTTGATGTATGTATAGAATCAAAATATACATAGTTCTCATATTTGTTTATAACAGGCGAATATTCATTTTTGATAACTCTGTAAAGAACACTAATAACAGCAAATAGTCCATCTATAAACCTTGCAAAAACATAACATACAAATAAACATTGCGAACGAAGCTCTGATATGTTCACTCCATTGTTTCGCAATACCTTCCGCCAGTTTGCTGGCAAAGGATAATGAAGCCGTGTTTTTGCCTCTCCTATCACACAAATCAGGGGGCGATTAATTCTGTTTTCAATAACACTTCTTATCAGAAATTGACGGATAATGATTTCTGCATTCGTTGAGGCCGAGCCGAACACAGATGCAGAAAATTTTGTGTGATCGGTACATGCTCTCTGCGTAACTGATCTTTTCGTCTCCCGTATCCGGCCGGATTGGCCTGTTTCCTTTAACTGCTCGTATGCCTTCATTTCTTTATGCAGTTTCCGCACATGTCTTTGTCGGAGAAGTTTGCAGATAAAGGGCAGATTAGCAATCCAATTCATTAATTAAAAAATAAAAATCAATTAAGACGATAGTGGTTCTTGATAATGCGCTTCTAATCTTAGAGGTACATAGTCTTAAGGCCATCCTCTACAAATGGTTGCACAAGATTAGTGAGTTCGGGATGTGCGTCCAGAAACAAAATAATATCGTCCAGTGGTATCAATGGAGCTTTTTCTTTAAACTGCTGATACACTGCCCGGCAAAGTATAAGATCTTCCGGATAATCAATGGTAAGACGTATATCCGTTCTTTTTACATGTGCCGGCGCATCAATAGCCTGAATCTTAAACTTATTCTTGTTCTCGCGGATGTATAAAGAGCATAGTTCAGTTCTGTGTTTAGCTTCCCCATTTGCCCAACTGTATTTGTATGCATCCAGTTTAATAATCTCAATACCCGACCCATCAGGCATAAAATCCAGCATACTGAAGTCGTAGTTACCTTCTATGTGTTTTTGCCAGGCGGCTTCGATCGCTTCAAAATACATGAACGGTGATTCGGTAGTGATCCGGAAGATATCCGTTCCGCCAGCCGCTTCACAACACTGTATCAGGCGGCTTAATACATCTGTTTCATCTCCTATTATATATTTGATCTGATGTTTTTTGGCAACATCCATAAAGCAAAGATTATCGGGCCCTTCACTGATTCCCAAAACGGTTTCTTCTACACCTGGATATTTTTTAGTTGATGCAATAATATAATCCAACACACTTACTCCGGCATGTATATCCAGGTTTTGCATGGGCTTACCATATAAACGGCTGCCATTGTTCCGGCAGGCAAGGCAGGCAACTAATTTTCTCATTTTATATTGATATTTTCTATCGGTTTATTTTTTGTAACAGATTTTAGAATCGTTTTTCCCATTACATCTTCCTTACGGGTGAATGTCAGATCAGAAGGCGTTACACTCACTCTTTTTAAAATAATATCAGCTTTTTGCAGCTGCTTTCCTTTTGCAAGATTGCGAGCGGCTACCACCACTTTACCTGCCCGCTTTTTGTATAACACTTCTTTGTCTATCAATTCAAATTCAGGATTACCTAAGGCAGGCTCCATCTTTCTTACAACCGATACAAAGTCTTTAAACCTGTCTACACTTAATGCAGAAATATAATCTTCTATCTGTAAACTGTAGTCGAGTGTGATATGTTTCTCAATACAACTAACACCCTGGCCAAGCGCCATTAGCGGAAGATAAAAAGCTTCATCCCCTGATCCCGCCGAGTGATCCATAAATCCAATAGATACTTGCGGGAAAGCAGTTTTCAGTTTGCCTATCCGTAATAAATTATTGTCAGGCGTTTCTGTAGGTTCTGCCTGAAAGCCGTGCATTAAGGTGATTTTTCGTGTATCCTTTATATTAGTTATTAAAGAAAGAAGATCTTCATAAGGAACCCCGCTGGCTGAAATAAAGATTTTAGGAAATATTTTAACCGCATCGTTCACCAGGTCTGTATTATAGAAATCTGTTGCTGAAATTTTTACACCGTCTGCTTTCAGTTTTTTTGCCATCCGCAGGCTTTTCTCTCCATAAATATCGAAGTATGCTTTTCTTTTTGCTGCATGAATTGTTTTTACCAGATTTTGCCAAACAGATTCTTTCATTTCCAGTGACCGGAATAAACCAAAATAAGGATAATCCGGAACGCAAAGTTCATCTGCGTATATCAATTGAATTTTTACAGCATCTGCCCCTGCCAGAATAGCTCCTTTAACCAATAATTCAGCTTGCAGCGGTTTGCCTTCGTACCCTTGTGCTATTTCGGCTATTATTTCTGTTTTCATATGCTGTATTAAAACTCAGTGTACAATATTGTCCCAGGAAACAGGAGTTCCTTTTTCAATATCAGAAGAAACTTTTTTCCCAATCAGTTCTGTCAGATGTTTGGGATGCAGGCCATACCCCGGACGTATTGATCGTATATTTTTTTCAGTTATCATTTGGCCTGAATCCATATCTGTAACAAAAAACAATGAGCGGCCCGTAATACCCCTGCCGTTTTTGATAGATTCTTCAGAACGGTATTTTACTTCTCCAAAACATTCCTCTGCCTGTCTTACACTTTGCACCATGGCCGTAAATTCTTCCAGGTTTAATGAAAAAGACGAATCAGGCCCACCAATAGAGCGGTCTACAATAAAATGTTTCTCAATAATAGAAGCACCTAAAGAAACAGCTACTGTTGGTGCAATAAAACCCAGCGTATGGTCAGACAAGCCGGTAACTACCCCAAACCGTTTTGCCATATCAGGTATCGTTCTCAAATCTGAAGAAGCCAATGGTGCCGGATATTCAACTGTGCATTTTAGTAAGGCTATCTGTTCGTTTGAAGCTTTTCGGCAGGTGTCTACTGCCAGTGAAATATCAGATAGTGTGGCAATGCCTGTAGAAATAATAACAGGCTTCCCGGTTGCTGCCGCTTTTGCAATAAGTCCAACATCTAATATTTCAGGCGAAGCAATTTTATAAGCAGGTGAATGCAGAGATTCCAAAAGCGCTATGGCTGATGGATCAAAGGGTGAAGAAAAACAGGTAATCCCTTCTTCTCTTGCTATCCGGAATAATTCTGCATGCCAATCCCATGGTGTATATGCCTGTTGATATAGTTTGTGTAAAGTAGTTCCATCCCAGATCGTACCATGTTTGATCTGAAAGAATTCTTTATCACTGTCTAGAGTAATTGTATCAGCCGTATAAGTTTGCAGTTTAATGGCATCTGCACCTGTTTTTTTGGCGGCAATAATTGCGTCAATGGCATTTTGAATTTTACCGTTATGGTTGCCGGATAATTCTGCAATAATATAAGCAGGCAACCCACCGCCAATTTGTTTATTATCAATAGTAAACATGATCACACATGATTTAGAAATAGTTGCCTGTATGTGTCATACGCCATTTTCTCCTTTCTGCCTTTACGTATAATTGTGAGCGTATTGTCAAAACCTTCGTTAAACAAAAGATCAATAATACCCATATAAGGTACAAATGGCCCATATAATTGGGTGTATACAGGATGTTCATAAAAATGATAATATAGAGAGACCCCTTTTTTTACAATTTCACCACCCGGTTCGGCAGATTCTATGTAATCGGCAGAACCTTTTGCAGAGAGATATTCGCCAGCTCCCAATTGTAAACATATTGATGCCAATCTTTCGTCTTTGTTTCCTTGAATTCCTTCAAGCGATGACGATCTGATAAAATCGGTTTCAATCCCTATCGCTTGCGCTATTCCGGAAATCATGTCACAATTAAAAGAAGACAGATACGTATGTTTTTTTTCATATTGATCTTTAATGAATGGAAAGACCTGTGAAAAGTACCGGGTTTTTTTATAAGCAGATTCCATTGATTTCAAATGCTTAACCTGCCAGTCATCCTCATAAGATATACAGGATTCATTAATCAAAAGATCATCACGGCTTTTTGTTTTCATTATTGGCACAGTAAGATAGAGTTCTCCATTAGCAGATTTAATCCTGTTGCGAACCTGCCAGCTTCTTTTTGCCAATTGCACGTCATCATAAAAAACAAATGCATCAACCTGGTCGATCATGTCAAAATAACCCAGCCATGGTAAAAAAGTGGGCTGCATAATAGCGATCAGGTTCATAAAGTAAATTCAAGATTATTTGTGTGTACATACAGCATAGCCTGCGCCTTGTTTGCCATATCCATTACCGTTATAAAGCATATATGTAATGTTCTTATGGTTGAAAACATAAGAATATTCAATCATTTCAGAATCCCATCCGTCTGATGAAGGATCAATGCCTGATTCATCATCAAATCGTATCCATTTTTTTCCATCTGTAGACTCTGCATAACCGATTCGATATCCTTTACCGGGATCTTTGTAAGAGAACCACATTTTATAAATATCATTCTCGATCAGCACGCATGGCCTTGCAAGAGCTGTTTCATTTTCATTTAATTCAAGACATACATGGCCGTTTCTTTGCCAATGAATTCCATCGTCTGATTCAGCATACTTGATATTATATCTGGGAAGATCCCTATCTATCCAACCCTCTCCCGATACGTACCACATTTTCCACTTATCATTATCCACTACTACACAGGGACCTGTTAGAATTGAAAAAGGCTCTCTATCGGTACGATGCAGCAAAGGCGCACGGGAATTTCTCTGAAAAGTTTTACCTCCGTCTTTACTAATAGCCAATCCTGCTATTAATGACATCCGGGTAGTTGAACCTGCGTTCCAGCCAATATAATATAAATAGGTTTTGCCGTCCCTGCTAACAATCCATGATGGTGTTACTCCATTATCATCAAAAGTTCCTAATTCGCCAATGGTAAGTACCGGTTCTTTTGTTATCGACTGAACGGCAATACTACCTTTTGATACAGTAGCTGTGGCATAACCAATTTGTGACCGGTTTTTTGCGTCACGCCCGGAAAAATAAATGCGAAAAATATCTCCTTCAATATGCTCAGCCGCGGGCACCATTGCAAAGCTTTGCATCCACCATAAAGAAGTATCGGGTTCTATGATCAGTCCTTTTTTATCCCAAATCTGTTTTTTCTCTTCTCTGTTCATAAACTATGAAATGATTACATAAGATCTGTCGGTCATATACTTAGATCTGTGTATCGTGTATTTGATATTTTTGAACACTTCTTTAAAAGCAATCGTTTCGCCCGGATAATCTGCAGAATTAAATTCATCCAGCATAATTACAGAACCGGGATGAAGGTTAGGCAATATTGCCTGAAGACAGGCTTTGGTAGGTTCATATAAAGCCATATCAAAATAAGCCAGTGCAATAGATTCTTCGGGATGTTCTTTAAAATAAGCCGGTGCTGTAATCGTTACATCTCCTTCAATGGTTTTATGTTTTTTGATCGCAGCCAGTACATTGTTTTTTTCATGATAATCGAGAATACTGTCGAGATATTCTTTATAATTTTCACTAACTGTATATCCGCCAACTTTTATCGTTTCACTTTTTTTATCATTTTCAGATATGGCAGGATAGCCTTTAAAGGTATCAAATCCAATTACTCTCCTTGCCTGATTAAACGGTTCATAAATAGCACGGAGGTTCTCAAATAAGATCAGGTTCTGCCCCCACCATGTTCCGAATTCAACGATACTTCCGGGTTTATCAAGGATCAGTTCATAAAGTTCATTAATAAACAACACTTTGGCCAAAGCAGAACTTCTCATATATAAACCCAGCACAGTTAGTAATTGCGAATCCGGCATGGGTCTTTCTCTGAATAAACGATACAGCTCTTCGCGATGTTTAACCTGTTCAGGAGACGATTTGGTTTCTTCTGTGTAATTGAAATTTGAAGCTTCCATGTGATTGATAAAATTAGTGATGGTTTGATTTACAAGGGCAGCACATTTACTGCAGCGTTCATTTTATAAATTAAAATAGATCTTTTTAAGTTTTTGAGAAACAGGGTCATCTCCCGAAAGGATGCTTGACTTTGGTGCCAATATCACTGAATCATCAGCTACATCTCTTGTTACCAATGCGCCCATAGCAACAAAAACCCTGTTACCTATCGTAATAAAATCTTTGAAAGTTGAATTCACTCCAATAAAACAACGCTCCCCAATAACGGTATGTCCGCTGATGCAGATATGGCTGCTCAAATAAGTATGGTCTTTAATTTCACACCCATGCCCCAGATGATTTCCACTCCAGATCATAACATTATTGCCAATTTTTACTGTAGGTTGTATTGTTTGGTTCTCAAGTATAAAACAATTATCACCGATGGAAAGATCATTCCAGAAAACAGATTTGGAACATACATAACTTACCAGTGTGTACCCTTTCGCTTTTGCTTCATGGTATTTTTGTTCGCGGATAAGATTCAGTTTGCTATAACTTAATGCAACATGCATATCAAATTGTGCAGGTGGATAAACAGAAGTTATTTCCTCAAAGGCAACCAGTGGTTTTCCCAGGAAAAAATCATCCCCAATAAAATTCTTATCGGCGGTAAAAGCTACAACTTCAAAATCACTATCCTGCGTCATATAGTAATGAGCCAGTTCCGCAATTTCACCGGTTCCAAAAATAATGATAGGCTTTTTCATGATACAGATTGTTTATAAAGAAATACTACTTTAATACAGGGGTAATACTGCCGACCATCTTCCGGCATTTTCCGTAAAATCAACTTTCTGAATTTCAGGATTTACAGTGTCGGCGGCATGCAGAAGGTCGTAGCGAAAAACTGCAATATCTCCCATATCATGCTCATCAAAAATAGAAATAACCTCATCCCGATACCTGAATATTGTACCTCCGGATGTATAATCAGATCCTTTCTTAGACAGATTAAGAATTAGCCCTACACGCTGTGGTTCAAATGGATGGATATGGTAATCGAAAAAACCGCCGCCTCTAGGATACTGAATTACCTGCGGTCTTAAGCGAAGGCCACTTGATATATCACTCATAGGATATGGTAGTGGCCGAAAAGACAATTGTTCCTGTAATTTCCTGAAAGGAGAAAAAACAAGCTGCAATGCATTTTGAAGTTTACCGGATATTGTTTCATCCGGCAGATTAAAATTATACGAATGAAAAATGTGCTTTGTCATGGATTGTTCATTCAGATGATCGATCCGGTGATAACTTTTGCCCGGATAGATAAGGCTATGGCAAGAAGGATCTTTACCCCATTCAAAAACTTCATTCCTCAGATCAAGCAATAATCTCTCCGGAAATGCATTTTTTATAATCAGAATATTCCGTTTATTTACTGCTTCATCATATAGATCGGTAAATGATGCGTCTACAATAACCTGTTCTTTAGAGAAATTACCTGAAACTGTAAATATTTTCATGATCCAATCTTTACATTATTTTCAAAAACTGCCTGATAGATATTCTCACAACCGTTTCCTGAAAAAGACGCAATTCCTTTTTCCGACAATTCTTTTCTTTTGTTTTTATTTATTACCATATCATTCATCGCCTGCGTAAAAGCAGTTTCTGTAACGGATGAGGCAATACCCAGATGAAAAACCGAACCCTTTGTTTCAAAAAGTTTCATTACTATATCATGTGACTCGTTATTTGAAACCGTAATACATGGCAAACCAAGTATCCCTGTTTCATATTTTGATAAGCCGCTGTTAATAATACCCATATCTGCTGAAGCCATAACAGCGCTGATGGCAGGAGGTTGAATTAATAACTCATATTGGCCTTTATATGTATGTAAAAGTTGAAGTAGTTTTTCTTTTCTCTCATCATTGATCTGTGCAAAAACAATTTTCAGTTGAAAAGAAAGTGGGTATGTAAGTAAATAAGAAATGAATTTTTCTGTAAGAAAGTCAGGATCTGTTCCACCCATCGAAATAAATACAGTTCTTACAACATCATTTACAACCACTTTTGGTGAATGTAAAAATTCCTTTCTAAAAATAAAATACTCCTGGCCTAACAGATAACGGGTATTTTCAGAAGGCAGCAACTCCAATTTTTCTGCGCCCACATAAGGTATGATGACAACGTTAGCCGGATAAATATCGGAAGTAAATTCATCAAATGAAACCACAAAAAAATCATTTTCTTTCAGTAAAGAAAGGTATCTGTTGTATTCTATCTGATTGTTGAAAAGAATCCGGTTATTACAATCCGCCATTATTATTTTACTGAAGTTTATCAGTTCAATTATCTCTTTTTCATTTGCTATTATTTGATACCTGAATCCGGCGTCATTGACCATTTTTCCTACCTGCTCATCACTTTTTTTCAGAACAAATAAGGATTCGATACTTTTCTGAGCGAAATATTGCGCCAGGTCAATACACCTTACCATATGACCGAAACCCATTTCGGTTGATGCATCAACCCTGATAATAATCTTTCTCAAAGGTATTTTCTGAATACAGGTTTAGCAGGTTCACCTACGAGATATTTATCAACGCCTTCTGCAAGGGCTGCTTTATATACCTCAAGTGAAGCATCGAATGCAGCAACAAAATAATTAATATCCTCATCGCTATGCGACAAACTGGGTACAAAAAAACCCTGAAACAAAACACCTCTCCGTATCATTTCCTGCATCAGTAAAGTTCTGAATGAGGGAGATACTTTACCATCAGCATCTTTAAACATAAATGCCGGTTGCCAATCGCATGGTATCACCTGAATATTCGACTGCAGGTTATGTTTTACAACCACCTCACTGCATAATGTATGAAGCTTATTTCCTGTTTCATACACATGACTTATCACATTATGTTTGATAAACTCATCAATAGTTGCCATTGCAGCAGCTATCGCATGTGTTTCGGCACCATGGGTTGTTGAGATCAGAAAAACTTTCTCTTCACCTTTTCTGCGTATCCCGCCAAGTTCCATCACTTCTTTTTTGCCTGTTAAGGCACAAAATGAAAAACCGTTGGCAATTCCTTTTCCCCATGTTGCCATATCGGGCTCAAGGCCATATTTTGTAATTGAACCCGGCAGATCTGTTTTGAAACCTGTTACCATCTCATCTACAATAAATAAAGCACCATGCTGATGTGCCAGTTCGATTGCCTGGCGTAAAAATTCTTTCGGGCTTTGTGCGCAGTTGCAACTATTACCACAAGTGCTTTTTTCCGGCTCTGTTATTACACAGGCGATCTGGTTTGGGTATTTTTCAAACAATGCTTTTAAGGATTCAATATTGCATGATTGAAAAGTAACAGACAAATTACCAAACTCTTCAGGCACGCCTTTATTACAGGCAGTTGTTCCTATAAACCAGTCATCATAAGAATAAAAAGGATGATCACCCGGGAAGGCTACGAGTTTTCGCCCTGTATGCGCCCTTGCCAGTTTTACTGCAGCAGTTGTTACAATAGAACCGTTCTTTGCAAATTTGATCATATCATGACCCGGTATCAGCGAAAGAAATTTTTCAGCCATTTCTTTTTCAAGAATAGATGGACGTTGAAAGTTAACACCATTCAAAAGCTCTTTTCGAACAACATCCAATACCGGCTCGTATGCATGGCCCAGACTAACGCTGGTTAAACCCATCGAACAATCCAGAAATTCATTACCGTCTACATCCCAGACATGTGAACCTTCTCCATGTGTAATTGCAGCCGGTGCCCGTTCAGGAAACTGATCATCTCCTTTTGAATAGGTATGGGCACCCCCAGGTATCAGATCATGTATGGTTGCTCGGTATATATCTGAATTGGTAAAATTGTGTATCGACCTTAACATATCAAATGATTTTAATTCTATACAAAAATTTATCTGCGGTTGCTGCTATTAAAAAACCAAGAAGTCACCTCATTTTACTCAACTTTCTAATCACTTTCAAGTAATCGGTAAAAGCATTACAGATATTGATTACCAAAGTGCCGGATTGATCAGGTTTAAATCCATGCTGCTGATAGTTTCCGGCAATAAGGGAGTTTCCTTATTTGCATTTTCAATAATATCGAGAATATTTTCAACACCGTCTACCCCAACCACTGCCTTATCAACAAGCGGATTATTTAAAACAAAGTTCAGACATGCCTGCAACGGGGTAAGTTCATTTTCAAATAACCATTGATCAAATTCATCCCAGATTCTGTTCCACCTGTTAAATTTTTCCGGCCTTTTTAAAGCAGGCATCAGCAACAATCCCTGTAGAAAAACAGAACGGATATGGACCTCTACTTTCCGTGCCGCAAGTTTTGCCAGCCAGCCAGATGTTTCTATTCGTCTATCAAGAATGTTATAAGGAGCCTGAACAATATCAAAATCAAATGTTGAAAATAAATGGCCTAGTTGTTCGGGTGTATAAACAGAAACTCCGATTTTTTTTATGAGTCCCTGCTCTTTTAATGCGTGTAAAGCCTTGTATAAAGAAGCTCCATTATTACTTAATAATTGATCGGGTACGTGAAAAAGAACAGCATATAATGACTCAACCTGCAACCGCTTCAAAGAATTATGTACACCTTCGTTTATCCATTTAACTGCCTCTGTATTTTCATCCGGCAACGGAAGCACTTTGGTGATGATCTTCCAATCCTGTACCCCGATCTTTCCCAATTGTGTTTCACTATCCCCATAACCAATCGCTGTATCAAGGGTATTGATACCGTTGATCTTTGCAGTGTGGATTATTTTTTTTCCTTCTTCTAATTGAATTTGTCCGCTTGTATTGGCTATCCCGTAAGACATTCCAAACTGTGCCGTACCGACTGCTAATTTATGATGCTTACTGCTCAATGATCCTTTTTTGAATACCGTTGTTTATTGTACTATCTGTTTTCCTCATTCTGTTAATCAATTCTTTTGAAACTTTTTCTGCACCGATACTGTTCAGATGGTCTGAATTACGGAAACAGGAACTATCTAATGGTAACGCTGAAAGGTCATATAAAGTAAACCGGGTTTTTAATTGATCAACCCGCTTCTTATACTGATCAACAAACGTATCATTAAAGAAAGCAGAAGCCCGGTTTCCAGGTAAAGAAAAGAAAACCACTTTTATTCCCTGGTTCTGCAGAGAGGTTGCATAGCTCAAAAGATATTTATATTTAGCAACAGGAAAACTATCTTTCTTCCATCCACTATAAGATAAGGCCTCAGCTTTTTCTTTTTCTACCGAACTCATCTCATCAGAAGGGTAAAAACCTTTATTCTTAAGAGCCTGTTCTAAAACCTGATTTTCTGCTTTGTAAATATGGATCAGATTTCGTACCCCTTTTTGAAAACTTTTCAGAAGTAAAGAGGGATAGATACCCCATAAGTTGAACTTCTTTACCAATACCTCATTGGAAACAGCCTGAAAAAGATAACGATGGATACCAACCTCTTCAAACTGATCTATCCTGTTCATGAAAGTACTGGGCATGATCAGAAAAAAAACAGTTTTTGGTTTTTGTTTTGCCGAATAAAGATAATCATCAACCAATAATTCATAAAAAAATGGGCCGGCAGCAGCAAGGCCGAGATTGTATGTTCGTAAACCAACGCTATCAAAATAAACCGGATTAATGCCACTGTAAGAAGCAGAACTTCCCACAAATAAAATATCCAGACTGTCGAACAAATGCGCCTGCTGTATTCTTACGATATTGGGATTGATGCTTTTATCTCTGTCAATATTATCATAGTGCCCGATAAGACCAACCAATATCAGAAATCCTAAACCAAAAACAATCACACTGAGTATCAGTTTCCGCATCCAAATGGTTTAACTGATTGATAATCGGATTGCATTGTTAGCCGTTTACTAAAATTGTTTATAGATAAACCCTGAATGATTAATGCTATACACAACCAACACAATCAAAAACAGATAATATATAACCCATCTTATCCATTTAGATGCATTGGTAAGATTGTCTGTTAACTGTTTTATTTCAATAAAAAACATGAAAGGAATAGTTATTAAAATAATTACACAATCGGTAACGGTAAGCGAGTGATTTTGTAATGCTTCTTTAATCGCTCCAACATTCAATGGCCCCAAGAAAAGGTGTGATAAAAAAGTTTCAGCTTCATTTACACTTACTGATCTGAAAAAAATGCAGGAAAAAGCAAAAACGATAAACACATAAGCAATACCTGCAACTGCATTCAGTCTTACAGGTATATTTTTCCTTAATTGTTTCCGTTGCTTGACTGTAAACAGTTCAACAGCAATGATACAACCCTGAATACCACCGAATATAACATAGGTCCAGTTAGGGCCGTGCCAGAGTCCGAGTATTAAAAATGTTATGGCTGATGCATATACAACACTCCATCTTCCCCAGTTTCTTTTTTGAATAGCGAGAGGAGTATAAATATATTCGTTGAACCATACAGACAAACTCATATGCCATCTTCTCCAGAATTCTACCATTGATTTTGCAGAGAATGGATTATTAAAATTAGGTGTAAGCTCGTAACCTAATATACGCGCGAGCCCTATCGCCATATCTGTATATCCCGAGAAGTCTGTATATAATTGAACAGGAAAAAAGAAAGCTGACAGCCATATTGATATTCCGTAGTTATGTGGAATATCGGCGTAAACACTATCTACAAAAAGTCCAAGCCTGTCGGCGATCACTATTTTCTTAAACAGTCCCCAGCCAAACTGTCTGATGCCCGAACTTACCCTATCATAATCAAATTCGATTTTCGTTTTGATCCGAGGCAGAAAATGTGCAGCAGATTCAACCGGACCCGATATCATTTTTGGAAAAAATAAAAGATACCCTGCAATGCGGCTGATACTATTTTCAGCCTGTATACTTCCTCTGTTTATATCAACCAGATAGCCAATGGACTGAAAACTGATATACGATATTCCCAACGGCACTGCGATTTCTCTTAAAGAAGAAGCTATGCCTGATGTATTATCTGTAATTCCTGTTGCAGAAAAAAGAAAATACGTGTATTTAAATCCAATTAATAAAACAATATTGATCGCTACCCCAAAAAACAGATACCTGTTTCGGCTTTTTTCGGTATTTGATTTTTCGATTTGCTTTCCGGTATACCAAGTAATCCCGATTAACAATAAAGGCAACCAGCAATGTGAAAGATCATTCCAACAATAAAAAAATAACCCCGACAAAATAATGAGCCACCATTGCTTCTCTCCCGCAAACAAATAATAAGCTAAGAATAGAATAGCAAAGAAAATTATAAATGGCAAACTGCTAAACAACATGTGTCCCGGGTTTTACCAATGTATCCATTCCTGTTATTTCCTGTGGCGCGTTTACAAACCAAGCTACCGCATTGGCTGTTTCTTCTACAGTTAATAATTTATTGCCGGGTTCTTGCCCTGCCATTTGTTCAACTAAGCGCTCATCGAGTTTACCCGTCATGCCCGTTAACATCATTGAAGGAGAAATGGCATTGGAACTGATGTTAAACTTTTTATTCTCATTTGCCCATGCCTTACAGAGTTCTGCCAGATAGGCTTTATTAGCAGCATATACAGAACTGCCAATTGGTGCAGTTGCAGTAACTGCAAGCAATGCGGTGAGTACTGTAATAATTTTCCCTGATCTTTTCTTTCTGAAATGATCGATCGCTGATTGTGTAATGGAAATTACCGGTAAAATATTGGCTTCGTAGGAAGCCAGAAAATCGCCAACAGCTGTTTTATGAAAATGAGATTGAATAAAATCACCTGTATAGGCATTATTGATGAGCACGTCAATATCCAGCTCAGCGATTTTACCCTGCAATAATATAATATCTGACTGTTCCAGAAAATTACAATGCACAGCTGTTGTGTTTTTACATTCACTTTCAATTTTTGCCGCATTCTTTTTTGAAAGATGGAAAGTAAAATATACATGATTCTCAGGATCAGCCGCTAACCGGTGTGTAATGGCTTCCCCCAAACCCGATGCTCCGCCTGTGATTAAAATTTTCATGATAGCATACCTATCTGTATTTTACCTTTTGAGAGCAATTTGCCCTGCTCATCAGTAAAACGAAAAGAAAAAGAAACCGCATTTACTGATTCGTGAATATCCGACACAGTTGCTTCAAACCGCACAACATCATGCAGATAAACCGGTTTATGAAAAGAGATCTCCTGAGACTGAATCAATACATTTTTTACAGAAAGACATTCCCCAATAAAGTAAGAAAGAAAGCCATTCATAATATTTCCATGCATCACTTTTCCCCTGAAACCTTTCTCTTTAGCAAATACTTCGTTTGTGTGCAGTGGGTTCCTGTCGTTGAATACCTGAATAAAACCCTCATAAACAGCATCTGTTATTTGAAAGGAATGTTCAAACCTGTCGCCTTCTTTACAAAACATATTATTTGGTTAAGATGCATTCAATCATTTCCCCAACATTTTTCCAGCCTTGAATTTCCCTTGAGGTAAAGCGTACTGTAAACTGCTTTTCTATAGCCACAACCAATTGTATATGGGTAAGTGAATCCCATTCTTCCACATCATCGGCCTTTGTAGTTTCTGTGATAACGATAGATTCATTATCTAAAATATCCCTGAAAATCAGGTTAATCTGTTTCAGTACATCATTCCTATCCATGAACCATTTGCTTATTTTTTATATAACAGGGTTTCTCTCTGTATTCAGTAACATCAAGTACCCATTGATCCTGTTCGGATACAAACCCCAGATTTTTATAATGATCTTTTACCATTGCATTTTTGGTTGTTGGGATATACTCTCCTTTTAACTGAAGAAAACCCTTATCTCGTGCAAATGCAACAATCGTATTCAACACAAACTGCTCCATACCTCTTTTTAAAACACGGCAGCTCATCAGCCAGTTATCTATAAACAGGCTACCGCTTTCTTTGGCAGAAAGAACCACTAAACAAATCAGTCCGTTATCACCAAACCTGTCTTCCAGTGTAAATGTAAAAGGGAAAAATTCTTTTGCTGTAAGCATCTGCTCAATATCTGCTTCTGTATACCGTATTGTCCGAAGATTGAATTGATTAGAACGCTGAGATAATTGTGCTGCCCTTGGTGTATTGAATTTCGTAAAAGGTTCTACCAAAGAAACCATTTCTAGACTTTCTAAAAAATCTTCTTCATTGGTAAAACTCTTTTGATCATTGGCGCGTTGCGCCGCAATTTGATATTGTTCGTTACGCGTTACATCTTCTGCAGAAAACGAAACGGTTTCAAAAAGCTGCAATGAATATAGATATTCAAGATAATCAGCCGGATCTTCGGGCATATCAGGTACGGTAATTTCAGGAATATTTACTTTAACCATATTTCTTTCAAAAGCACTATCGTCTAAAAAAACCATTGCGTCAAAACCGATATTTAAAATGCTTTGTATCTGCCGGATATTATCGGCTTTGTTTTCCCAATTGGCAATAAATACCGCAATATCTTCAAGCTTCAGAACCATATCGGGATGTTTTTCAAAAACTTCTTTTGCTACTGATTCTGAATTCTTACTGCAAACAGCCAATATAATACCGCGTTCCTTTAGTTTTTTGATCCAATATTGAAACTCTGTAAAAGCTTTACCGATTCCTAAATTCCCTATCTGAATATTTTCAATTCCATCATCACCTATGATTCCTCCCCAAAGTGTATTATCCAGATCAAGTATCAAACATTTTTTTAAGCGGCCCTGCATAGCACCCATTAGCCCAACGGTTCTGGAAGCAACTACAGGCAGCAAGTCAATATTCAATACCATTTCTGTGTTCACATATACCGGCGCATTAAATAAAAGATCTCTGCCATATTTATTTTGAACAGATGAGAGGTCACAGATATACAATCCGGAATTGCCTTCGGCCAGCAGCATCAATTCATAATTCAATTTGCGTAACTGGAACAGAAAAGAAGCGCTTACTTTATTAGCATAATTGCCAAAAACTGCATCATCGATCTCCGGATAATTATATACAATCAGTTTTGCTCCAAGCTTTTCCGTAACAGATTGGTAAATATTTTTGATAAAAGTCAGTTCAGAATCAGCAAAAACATCATGCGAGTTTTTTTGTTTATGATATTTTGCGAGTAATTTATGTGTACTCAAAAAAACAAGAACCCATTCCGGCTTGAATTGATTTAATTCTGAAGCACTATCAAACACCAGTGTTTCAATCTGATCAAAATCTGCTTCCCAAATAATAAGATTAAGCTGCTGATCAAATCCTTCCCCGCGCAATGCCTGACAAAGGAATTGTGTAGCCGTATCACCCAATACCGCAAGCCTTACGTCTTGAAAACCTGAGTAGTCTTTCTTCAGGTTTTTTTTCAGCACAGAAAATGTTTTGAGCAGCGGGGATATCATTTACAGTTACTAAAGTATCTTTTAAAAAATATTCTGGAAGCCTTTGGGTTCATCATCAGATTTATCAATAATCCTTTTTTGATTAATGATTTCTGCAACCGTATTCTGTTCGTCTTCTGTTAATGCAGGAAATATCGGAATACTGATCGCTTCTGCATAATACAATTCTGCTTCCGGAAAATCGGCCGCGTTAAAACCCATTTTTTGATAATAGGGTTGTTGGTAAACAGGAATATAATGAAGGTTTACAAGAATACCTGAATTACGCAAACGTGTAAACATTTCAAGATGTGAGAATTGAGCCTCTTTTTTTTGTATCCGTATAATGTACAGGTGCAAAGCCGAATAAGTGTCGGGATGTTGCCATGGAAGCCTTATCCCATCAGCTGTTAAGATCTCATTGTATTTTGCAGCTATTGCATGGCGTTTTTCAATAAACTCATCAATCCGTTTTAGCTGGCTTATGCCAAGAGCAGCCTGTATATCAGTCATACGGTAATTGAACCCCAGATTGATCTGTTGATAATACCATGGGCCATCCGGTGGTTTAGTCATTTCATTTGCATACCGTACAATACCATGGCTTCGGAATTCAGTCATTTTTTTTACAAGCGAATAATCATTACTCATCGCCATTCCCCCCTCTCCTGTAGTGATGATCTTTACCGGATGAAAACTAAAAACAGCTATATCACTGTATTCACATCCACCAATGTGTTTGCCTTTATATCTCCCGCCAATACAATGCGAAGCATCTTCAATAATTTTGAAACCATATTGCTGGCCTAGTGTATGAATCGCTTCCATTTCGCATGACTGTCCGGAGAGATGAACTGGTATCACTACTTTGGGTAATCTGTTTTCTGCTTTCGCTTTTTCCAGTTTCAGCTGTAATGCCAAAACAGACATATTGTAAGTGCGGTTATCAATATCTACAAAATCTACATCAGCCCCGCAATACAAAGCACAATTGGCTGAAGCTACAAATGTGATAGGGCTTGTCCATACAAGATCTCCTTTACCCACACCCAATGCCAGACACGCAATATGCAATGCAGAAGTGGCACTATTTACGGCCACACCATATTTTGCGCCGCAATAGGCAGCAACAGCTTTTTCAAACCTGGGCACCAATGGACCCTGAGTTAACCAATCTGATTTTAAAACGTCTACTACTGCCTGGATATCATCTTCCGAAATATCCTGCCTTCCGTAAGGGATCATATACTTCTGATTATTTTGGAAAATCCGTTTTGCTCCTGCTCATATAGTTTTTCAATACCCGCTTTGATATTGCCAATAGGTTTTTGCAAAAAGGATACCAGTTTTTTATTAGACAAACTAAGATCACCCGGTCTTTGAACAAGGTCTGTCCGGTCAGTAAATTTAGACACCTTAATTAAACTGCTGTTCAGTTTAAATTTTTCAGCAACTAGTATACCAAATGCGTATTTTGAAATACGCTCTTCTCCTGTTACATTAAAAATACCGGAAGCACCATTTTTAATTAATTCCATTACAGCCTCAGCCAGATCAGCAATTAAGATAGGTGTATAAAAAAAATCATTAAATAAAGAAACCGTTTTCCCATTGCGGATATTCCCGATAATAAAATCACTGAAAGATTGTCTGTATGAAGTACCCCATCCATAGAAATTGGTACGTATCACAAGACTTGTATCAGAAACAGTTAATATTTTCTGTTCGCCCCCCAGTTTTGTTTTACCATATTCATTAACGGGCAAGGGTATTTCATCTTCAGTAACCAGTGGTTTATTTCCTGTAAAGAGGTGATCAGTTGATATATACACAAATGGGATATGCCTTTCTTTACAGCATATGGCAACATTTTCAGAAAGTTCCACATTTACATGATAAGCCATCAGAGGATCTGCTTCACAAACTTCTACATTTGCCAGGCCCGCACAATGAATTACAATATCCGGCTGTATCTTCTCAAGATCTGATGAAAAGGATTCCATCGTTTCTATATTGATCCTGTATGATGAAATATTACTGAAAGAAATCATTTTGGTATGTATGCCCAAAACAACCTCACAGTCGTCTTTTATTCGAGCTGCCCAATTCAATGCCAATAAACCAGATCCTCCTGTGAGTAAAATTTTTTTCTTTTTCGGCATACTTTTCATTAAACCAATTCTTCCAGCTTTCCTTTGCTTACAATGATGCCGCTTTGCATTTTATACACGATATCACAAAAATGCAAGGTTGAATAACGATGCGCCACCAGTATGATCGTAAGTTTACCTTTTAGCAGACCAACAGATTCCATGATATAGTTTTCTGTTTCTGTATCTAACGCACTGGTACCTTCATCAAGTATCAATATTTCCGGATTGTTGTATAATGCTCTCGCAATACCGATCCTTTGTCTTTGGCCACCGGAAAGTTTAATGCCTCTCTCTCCAACAATCGCGTCTGCTCCTTCCGGTAATTGATCTACCACTTCACTAAGTTGTGCGGCTTCAATAACTGACCTCAATTTCTCATCATTGATTTCTTCATCAGGAATACCGAAAGCGATATTTCTTTTCAATGTATCATCAATCAGAAAAATGTGTTGCGGCACATAACCGATAAATTTCTGTAGTTCAAAAATCGAATCTGTGATATCGGTATCATCAATCAGTACCTTTCCCGAATCGGGTTTCAATAATCCCGTAAGAATATTTACCAGTGTTGTTTTACCCGATCCGCTTTGGCCGATAATTCCTACCACTGAACCCAAACGTATATCCAGACTGATTGCATCTAATGCTTTTTGAGAAGCTGATGGATAAGTGAAATCAATATTATCGAGATGAATCGCAGAATGTATTTTTTCTATTTTAGACAAAGCCGGATTACTATTTTCTTTTTCGGAACGGAACGAGTTGAATTCAGCATACACAAGGTCAATACCCGGCTTTGTAAACCGCATGGTTTGCAGATTGGCAATAATCCGGTTTGCCGATGGCAATAACCGCAATGATGCAAAAAGAAAAACACTCAGTGATGGAAGAATGAGATTCATCGACTTTCCCTGTTCCATCACCACTAAAGCAAGCAATGCAATACTGATGATCAGTACCAGTTCTATGTAATAACGCTGCACCTGTTGCACAAACTGAACCTTTCTTTGCGACTCGTAAAATGATTTATTGAATCCATCATACTTATTCAAAAAATAGTTCTCTTTATGAAACAGTTTTAATTCAGATATCCCACTAAGTCCCTGTAACAGACTTTTCGATCGCAATCCGTCAAACACCTGTCGGTTCTTTCCCCATGTGCCGATTCGTTTTTTAGAAACGCTAAAAAGTATATAACTAACCCCGCCTACAAAACAAAATACAATGATGGCCCCAACGGGTTCAAGAATAAATAGTGTTACCACAATACCTGCCAGTACAGATAGTTCCGTTTGCAAAAACATAACCGCCTGCACATAAGCCGTAAAAGAGCTGATCTCAGAAATTACATTCTTCATTAACACACCCGAATTCTTATCCATGAAAAAAGAATAGGGTTGGAAAAGATAACCCTTGTATAAACGTGTTGATATGCTTCTTGATAAACCTTGTGTAAAACCGGATTGTTTTGAAACAAGAAAAGAAAGAAAAATGGTTTTTATTACGTAAAACAAAATAAAGCTGATCAAAACAATCAAAATCAGTTGGGTATTACTTACCTCTCCCGTAACATTTTTTATCAGTCTAATGAAAATATTTTTATCAGAATCTCCGTCATTGGTTATCACAGCAACCAACGGAATAACCATACCCAAACCAATTGATTCAAAAAGCACTCCTATTATCAGGTAACCCTGCAATACCAATGCCCTTCTTTTGAAAGATGCGTCGAGTATTGCCAGTAATTTTTTTATTGCATCCCTGTTCATTAAATGCTTGTTTATTCCTGTGTAAGCGTTTGAAAATTTGAAGGAAAAAATTGATTTATCCAGCCGGACATGGCTATGCCAGTCTGAGTCACAATATGACTACAACTTATTACACAAATTTAACTGTAATATGTGTAAGTAAGGTAATATTTATTCAACCAATGTGAACGGAAAAGATTGATAGTAAAGCAGTTTGCTCATGTCTTGTTTTATCAATGTTTACCTTGATAGAAAC
The DNA here is from genome assembly GCA_965206685.1 of Sediminibacterium sp. Taxonomy (GTDB): domain Bacteria; phylum Bacteroidota; class Bacteroidia; order Chitinophagales; family Chitinophagaceae; genus Sediminibacterium. The sequence continues at coordinate 4,923,350 of OZ242223.1, read as the reverse complement.
GATAAAAAAATGGCTTTGTTATGTGGTTACGTAAACAATCAATATCTCCTTCTTTTTTAGAACAGACATATTTTTTGAGAGAGAAGTTTTAATAGTGCGTGCCTTTGATCTCAGGACTGGATCAGGCAACTGGCATAAGCAATCAGGCCTTCTTTTCTTCCTACAAAACCCATGGTTTCGGTAGTGGTAGCCTTAATAGATACATCCCTGATTGTGAGTTGCAGAATATCTGCGATTACCTGTTGCATCAATGGCACATAAGGCTTTATTTTAGGGGCTTCCAGACAAAGTGTAGAATCGATATTGATGATAGAATAGCCTTCTTTCTGTATCAATTCATAGGTTCTTTGCAGTAGTATTTTACTATCGATATTTTTAAATTCAGCGGATGTATCCGGAAAGTGTACACCAATATCCCCCAAACAGGCAGCACCCAGTAAAGCATCGCAAATGGCATGCAGTAATACATCTGCATCACTATGGCCCAGTGCCCCTTTATCGTGGGGTATTTTTACACCGCCGATAAACAGGTCACGCCCGCTTACCAATTGATGAAAGTCCACGCCATACCCAATTCTTAGCCCCATCTGTTTAGAGTTGATTTAAAAATACAAATCCATGCGTTACTGTCCGCCGCCATCAAGATTAAAGATAATACCGAAACGCAAAGTATTGGATAATGGGTTACGGGTTACACCGCTTCCGGAAGGTACCAGGTATGAAAAGTTAATACTCATCTGATCAAGCGTAAAACCTGCTCCTACTGAGAAAAACTTACGGTTTCCCCTGTTTTTATCTTCGTAGAAATAACCTGCACGAACAAAGAACTGGTCGTTATAACCATATTCTGCCCCCAAAGAAGCCTGAAAAGATTTTAACTGATTGGATCCATCACTAAATGATTTCATCCAGCTGGAAACCACACTTGTACTTCTATAATCTGCCAGCTTAGCTGAATCAATCACATAATTACCGGTAGCCACCGGCGCTGACGGAACCAATAGTTTATTTACATCTAAACCAAAGGTTACTTTATTGCTTTCATTAATCACTTTGGTATACGAAACACCAATACCCAGATTGGCGGGTATATAATCTTTATTACGGGAGTCGTTGGTGTAACCGATCTTACTGCCGAGGTTACTTAAAACCACCCCCCAATTCAATCCTTCTCCACCCTCATCCATACCATGGTAATACAGTGAAACATCTCCTGCCACAGCATTTCCGGCCTTGTACACCACACCGGTTCCTACATCGCCTGTTACCAATCTTGAATTGATATAACGCAATGCTACACCAATACTCAAGCGCTCATTCAAGATTCTCGAGTACCCTGCATCAATGGAAAATTCGCTGGGTTTTACGGTATTCAGAATATTACCTGAATAATCTGTTAACTGAATATTACCCAAACTAAAATACCTGAGCGAACTGGAAATAGCCTGCTGATCATCGAGCTTATGATAAAAAGCCATACTGGCAAGAAATACATCAGTCAAACCAAGATCTTTTAACCAGGGAGTATAGTTAACTGCAATGGCTGTATTCTTTTTGGCAAAAGGCACTTTGGCCAGGTTCCAGAAAGGTGCATTTGCATCCGGAGAAGTAGCAATTGCCAGATCACCCATACCGCCTGCACGGGCGTCGGGTGAAATGCGCAAAAAGGGTACCGCGGTTGATACAATGTTGATCGAATCGGTCTGCGCCTGTAAAGAACTAACCCCTAAAACAGTGAGCATCAGCCCGGTAAAGATTTTTTTCACTATGTGACTCATCAAAATGGATTTGATTTAGAATTTGATAAACTAAAGAGCATTAATTCACCTTTATCGCTTTCCGGTAATAAAAAGATAGTTGTTTATACCCTTTTATCATGCCTTCACTATTGCTCATCTTTTTCAAGATCAACAATACGACATCCAATGATATTAATTAAAAAATAAAACTAAAAGAACCTTAAAAAATCAAAAGTAGAGATCAAACCATTCAGACATGTTTAGAGGATAATCAACTGTTGGGTGTTTTGCACCTGGCTTCCACCGGCAACAACAATTACTTTGTAAATATATACACCTTTTTTGAGTTTTGCACCCGACTGGTCGTCTCCCGGCCAATTTATCTCACAATTCCGCGTGCCACCTGTGTTTAAGACCCGATGGATCTGCTTAACCCAGGCACCGGTTTCGGTATAAATATTCACAGTAACATCAAGGTCTGTATTGGGCTGATTGTGCTCAAAGGCAATGGTTGTGGAATTGGTAAAAGGATTGGGGTAATTACGAACATTTCCTATCTGTAAAATCACCTGTTTTACAACGATAAAGTCGAGGGTAACTTCGCTTGAATTATTGGCAACATCCCAAGCCTTAATGCGTAGGGTATGCTTTCCTTCGGTTAAAGCAGGAAGTTGAAACAACACTTTTCCCTCCTGATAACTATCCTGCACAGAAGTGTAAAAGTTATTGAGGATCAGTACATTACGTTCATTCCCATCTAAAATGGCGGTAATATCATGACCAATTCCGTTACCGGAGGTACTGATGCCGGAGGAATCGTACAGTTTTACCAATAAAACAGGATTTTCATTGGTTAGTCCTCCGTTCCGGAACTTATCATCATTCAAAAAAGGCAAGATCACCGGGCCGGTATTGTCTGATGAAATATTACCCGTTCCGCCAACATAAAATGAGGTATTTACACCGTTTGCATCCTGCTTTCCATCATCGGCATACAAACTGATCCGGCTTTTACCTGCCTGAAAATTGATATCCTTTGGTACGATGAACGTAAAGCGGAATTTTCCATTGGTAACCGTTGCCTTGCCTTTGTATAGAATACTGGTTTGCTGGCTAAAGCCTGTAACCGGACTTGAGGGATCATTACCCAGTGTTTTTACGGTTTGAGCCTTATCGTATACCGTTGGCTGCACGATGCCGTTAAAATTGGTTATTGGATTGCCGAAAGCATCTGTAACCTGGCCGTCGAATGTATATTTTCCCAAAGCCCGCAGCGTATCTGATCCGGTGATAGTGTTCCCGTTTACAGAGGTAAGTTGCATACGTAATTGAGGAAACGCAAGTTGCATGGCTGGATCGCCCAACAAAGTAAATTTTCGGTTATTGAGTACATCGCCTGTACTGGTAGCAGTGAAATTCTTGGCACGTTTTACGGATTCACCCAGAGTTAAATACTGCCCGTTGGGCTCCGGTTTTAAAGCGATCTGGAGATAATTATCATTAATGACCCGGTTACTGTAAGCAAACACCAGACGGGTAGTGGTTAGTAAGGCAATGGCTCCATTGGCATTACCGGTTAGAATGCCTGAGCCTAATGAGTTTTTAGCCGGATCATCATGCGGGGCAAAATCGCAACTGGCCGTTATGAACAGCGGAAGTTTATCGGGGTTATTAAAGCGGTTTAATTCATCCTGTGTAAGTATGGCTTCCTCGGCCAATCGCTGATAATTTCCATGTCCGCTGTAATTAAAGATCAATGTGCCGTTAAAGATGCGGTTAACGATCGCATCATTTACTGAGGGATATCTTGCGCCTCCACTGCTGCTTACCAAAGGGTAGGCATCCAGATAAATTTTCGATTGATTGAGGGTAAGATTGGATGATCTGGCATCTGCCGAAACCGTTTCTGCATCCTGCAGGTGAAGATCCTGATCCTGATCATCTGCCACATAAACCGTTTCATTACGCCAGGCTCCCAATGATTTTGCATCATAATAATGTATGATCTTATCAACCATCAGTTTTGCTTCTGTTGTATTTCGGGCAGGTATGCGTCCAATACCGATATCAATATTGGCTAATGGATTATTCAGGTTGATATTATCCGAGTCATCTAAAAATCCAAAAAAATCATCACTGGTATAAGTGTTCAGCGGATCTAAAGAATTTATACTTTCAAAACCCGGCACAAGATTACTGTTACCGGTGATCCTTGATTTATAATCATAAGAAGCGCTGCCAAATAACAAAACATATTTTGGCTTCTTAGTTGGGTCTGACCCCGCTTTATCAAAATACATTTTTACAAAATCACGAATGGCAGCAGGGTCTGAATTACCTCCTCCGAACTCAAGAAAAATCTGATCAACAGGAGCAATCACCGTTTTTAATCCATCATGCTGTAAATGAAAGGCAGCAAGTCTTTGCGCTTCTGAAAGCAATGAATTATGGGTGATGATAAGCATGTCTGCTGTGGAAGCATTATGCAGATTTTGATTATTGATCTTTCCAACTGCAATGGGTGCTGAAAGATTGGCATTTCCAAAAGCCACATACTCTCTTAAACGGGATGTATTATTAATAAAAGATGTTTGAGAACCGTTAATCAACACATTCATTTTTACAGGCTGTAACGCATCTGTAATGTCCCAAACGGCCACACCCGCACCTGCATTTCCGATCAGAAAATTGGCTGTTGAATTATTGGCTACGGATACCCAATCGCGAAAGAACAAAGCATTCGTTCCATTGATAGAAAGATTTCTTCTCCCCAATAATTCAAACCAGTTTAACCAACCCTGCGCACCGGAAACGGAAGCACCCAACGTAAAGGAAACGGCAAGGCTGCTTTGCGAAACCGTTAATGGCGTTTGCTGAACAGATTCGGTAGCATACTCATCCAGAAAATTTCCGGAAACAGCACGCACATTTACGGTTTGTGCGGTTTGTCCGTTTAGTTTTACCGTAAAAGCAGTTCCGGTTCCAACACTCCTTCCGGCAAGGGCAGTTATCAGGTTTACCGGCTGCCCGGTTAGCAAACCCGGCCAATCAACCGTAAAGGATCTGGTTAAAGATCCTCCGGGATTATTATTGAATTCTTCTCCATACCATTCTTTTCCGCTGTTGATCAGGTTCACGAAATCGTTCTCATAAAAATACCGTTCGTTGTAAGTATTAACCGTAACTGTTGGCTGGCCTTGTGGTAATTGTTGAAGTATCCGTTTACCTGTTCCTCCAATATTTATGTAGTAGAATGCGGTATCGCTGTATAGGTTCTTTCTGTGATGAAAGCATTGGTTTGTGCTGTCTTTCTCCCAAATATTCGGCCCCGGGGCATAAAAAACAAAATAATCGGTTCCGTTAAACAGTCCGTCGCCTCCATCCACCATCTCAATACTATTCTCAAACAGATCATCAATACGGGGTGTTGTATTGCTTTCCGGCAGCATAGATCCGCCATTACCATATAAGCGGATGGAGGAAGAGGAAAGTCCTGAACTGCTTATTCCCATTGCATTCAGCATGGCCACATCTACTTTGTACATCCCCTCCTGTTTCAAACCTATCTTGTACCAATTTCCAGAGGATAGTACAGAATTGGGCGCATATACCCTTTGGGCAGCTACCTGCCCGGATAATAAGACTGTTAAAAAAAACGTTATCAGTAATCGCCCGGCAACCATATAATCATAAGATCGTATAATATGAGGCAGCAGTTGCTGCCTGTATCGAATCATATTTAAAATTAGGCTTTTGCTAACATCAAAGGGCGGCAGCATTTTACATCATTAGTAGAAATCTTATATATTCGCATACACGTATTTCCGATTTATCCTAACAAAACCTATTTCAAATTTAATTTTTTGAAAATGCAGTTATTGAAAACGACCAGGAATCTTGTTTTACTTATCGCCGTAGCTGGTTCTGTAGCTTCTTGCAGTATGTTGAAAAAGAAGAAAGAAAAGTCTACCGCCACGGGATGGAATTACAACGATAAAGATCAGGGCAATTTTACAGTTGCCAAGCCCCAGGATATTAAAACAGCACCCGGTCTGGTGTTTGTACAGGGTGGTACGTTTACCATGGGTGCCGCTCAGGAAGATGTGATGGGCGACTGGAACAATATACCCCGCAGAGTTACGGTTAACTCCTTCTTTATAGATAAGACTGAGGTTGCCAATGTACACTACCGCGAATACCTGTATTGGCTGGAGAATGTATTTGGACAGGCAGGTATGGATTCTGTGGTTGATCAGGCAAAACCGGATACATTGGTTTGGAGAAGCGAACTCGCATTTAATGAGCCTTATGTAGAATATTATTTCCGCCATCCTTCTTATAACTATTACCCTGTGGTGGGTGTAAGCTGGAAACAGGCTACTGAATATTGTATCTGGCGTACTGACCGTGTGAATGAACTCACTTTAATGAACAAAGGCTTTCTGGATAAAAGAAGCCAGATCAAAAAAGAGTTAAACGGAGCCGGACAGGATAACTTTAACAGCAAGGCCTATATCATGGGCGAATACCAGGCTACCCCGGGTAAAGAAGCTACTTCTAAAAGCAATCCTTTAAAAGATGCTCAGGGAAGGCCAAGAACCACGGTTAAGTTTGAAGATGGTATTTTATTTGGCGATTACCGCCTGCCAACAGAAGCCGAGTGGGAATATGCTGCCTACGGCTTTATTATGCAGAACCCGCAAAAGAAAACCAAGAAAGGTACCCGTGGTGAAGAAGTGGTTTCTAACAAACAGATTTATTCCTGGAAGAATGATGGTTTTGATAATATCCGTTACACCAAGAAAAGTGCTTTTCAGGGTGCTTTCTTAGCTAACTTTAAACGTGGTGCAGGTGATAACATGGGGGTTGCAGGTGGATTGAATGATAACGCTGCTATTCCTGCAGAAGTAACTTCTTTTGTACCGAATGGTTTTGGAATTTATAATATGAGCGGAAATGTGAATGAGTGGGTAATGGATGTTTACCGTCCGATTACCAATGCCGGTGAAGATGATTTTAACCCGTTCCGTGGTAACGAATTTAAGAAAGTGGATATGACAGGTGGTGCAGGTAATCTGAGGGATGAAAAAGGCCGTATCAAATATGTGCCTGAAGCAGATTCTGCTTTACGTAACAGAAGAAACTATCAGAAATCTTACGCAACGAATTACCTGGATGGTGATTCTACAAGCAATGTATTATACAACTACGGCATTACTACTTTGATCAACGACAAATCAAAAGTGTATAAGGGTGGAAGCTGGAACGACAGGGCCTATTGGTTAGCACCTGGCGCACGTCGTTTTCTGGATGAGGACCTGAGTACGATGACATTGGGTTTCCGTTGTGCGATGAACCATTATGGCGCACCGGAATCAACTTCCAAGAAATCGCAAACAGGAACTTTCTTCCCTGCACGCCGTAACAAGAGATAAGGAAAAGGTAGATTACAGCAAAAAGCCATCCTCAATTGAGGGTGGTTTTTTATTTTAATGAGTAGAGGATTTAATGAGTGAATGATAGCATGAGTGGATGAGTGAATGTTAAGAACAGAGAGTATTTTTTTGGAATGGATTGAATAAGTTTGAGTAAATATTTAATTGTGACTACTTCTGAATTGTATACAATATTTAAGCAGTATCCTTCTGTGCAGACAGATACGAGGAAACTGAAGAGTGGAGATATTTTCTTTGCTTTGAAGGGGCCGAATTTTAATGCAAATACTTTTGCATTGCAGGCTTTGGAAAATGGTGCAGCGTATGCAGTGGTGGATGAGGATATTCATACCGATGATGAGCGTGTGATTTTGGTGGAAGATGTTTTAACGGCTTTGCAAGAATTAGCCAGATATCATCGCGAACAATTTACCATTCCGTTTATTGGCATTACCGGCAGCAATGGAAAAACAACGAGTAAGGAATTGATCTATTCTGTTCTTTCTTCTCATTATAAAACATACACTACACAAGGCAATTTGAATAATCATATTGGTGTGCCCTTAACCATACTGAGTGTAAAGGTTGACGCAGAAATGGCGGTGATAGAAATGGGCGCCAATCATCAGAAAGAAATCGAAAGTTATTGCCGATACACAGAACCTACGCATGGCATTATTACCAACTGCGGAAAAGCACATCTGGAAGGGTTTGGCGGGATTGAAGGGGTTAGAAAAGGTAAGGGTGAGTTATATGATTTTCTGCGTGCGCATGATGGAATCGCTTTTGTGTATGCCGATTATGATTATCTGCAACCGATGAGTAAAGGCATACAGCATATTATAAAGTATGGCATTACTGAAGGATTGGTGCAGGGAAATATATTGGCGAATGAACCTTTTTTAGAAGTAAAGATCACAGCAGGATTGGAAAATGTTTCCTCTATCAAAACACAATTAGTGGGTGATTATAATTTACCCAATATTTTATGTGCCGCAACAATAGGAAAATATTTTTCGGTTCCTGAAGAAAAGATCAAAGCTTCTATCGAAAACTATACGCCTTCCAACAGCCGCTCGCAATTGATACATCGCGGTACCAATTCCATTATACTGGATGCATACAATGCCAATCCAACCAGCATGAAAGCGGCCATTGAAAATTTTGCGCATTTGTCTGCGCCAAAAAAAATTTTGATGCTCGGCGGCATGATGGAATTGGGGGCTGAAAGTATTGAAGAACATATCGGCATCAGTAACCTCATCAAACAATATCATTGGGATCAGGTAGTATTGGTTGGCGGCGATTTTGCAAAGATCGATCATGGGTTTACCTTCTTCTCCAATTCTACTGAAGCCAAAACCTGGTTTGATCAGCATGGTTTTGAAAATACGCATATACTTATCAAAGGTTCTCGCAGTATGCAGATGGAAAAAATTCTTGGATAATCCGTCATTTCGAATAAAGCGAAGCAAAATGAGAAATCTTTTCATCGATAAAAAGATTTCTCCTCGTCGTTCCTCCTCGTCGAAATGACGTGTAATCTGAAATCCCAAAATTTCCCAATTTCAAAATTCCAAAATCCTTCAAGAGGGATTAAGTACCTTTGCACTCCAACAATCATTCTATCATGCCGGATTCGAAGAAAAGATATTACCTCGGTGCCATTTTTACCAATTGTTGCCCAAGGTGCAGAGAGGGTAAGGTTTTTGTAAAAAATAATGCCTATTCAAAGAACAGCACGGAGATGCATGAGAAATGCCCGGTTTGCGGCCAGCCAACAGAAATTGAAGTAGGATTTTATTACGGAACCGGTTATGTGAGTTATGCATTAAGTATTGCATTGCTTTCAGCCAGTTTTGTTGCATGGAAAGTTTTGATAGGTGTTACTTTTTCTATTGATGATAACAGAATATTTTACTGGATGGGTTGTGCTTTTACACTCTTATTTGCACTGCAACCGGTTTTGATGCGGATGTCGAGAGTATTGTGGTTAAGCTGGTTTGTGAGTTATGATCCGAAATGGAAAGAACATCCGATAGAGCAACCGGAAAGAATTGTACCGGAGCAGATGAATAATTGGTGAGTCGATTCCGGTCGGGGCGCTAAAGCGACCTGAACGGAATCGTGAGTCGTGAGTCGTGAGTCGTGAGTCGTGAGTCGTGAGTCGTGAGTCGTGAGTCGTGAGTCGTGAGTCGTGAGTAAAACAACTTTTTATAAACAAAAAGGTTCGCGTGTTGCGAACCTTTTTGTTTTATTTCTTCTTGCTTTTTTATCGAGGATTTATTTCTCCCACTCTGCTATCGAATCTTTGTTCATTTTAATATAGTCTGCGTTGTTAGCGGCGATGGCTTTTTCAAGGGATTTTTTCGCGGCTGCTATGGCTTGCTTTTTATCGCCTGATTTGGCGAGGATCTGTGATTGTAAACGCAGATTAGCCATGGTTTCGCCCATAGATACGGCTTTGTTGATGAAGGTTAACGCATCAGCTGTGCTTTCATTATTATCAAAATAATACCTCGCCATTGCATTGTACTCTGCCTGTGTTGGGCCGGCATTTTTTTGTTTGATCTGGTTCATCACCTTCGTTCTTACATCATGCACCAACTGCAGTTCAACACTGGTGTTATCCCAGGCAAATACCAGTTTACAGTTATTGCTTTTTACATCTGTTGCGCTGATGGTGAAGCTTTCTGTTTTGCTGTTTGTTTTAGTAACGGGAACCATAACCCTGATCACATCATCCTCTGGTTTATAATTGGTATAACTCACCAATGGATTTTTATTGAACATTATCTCCCAACTGTTCTTGCCGGGCTTAGATAATACGATATAGGTTCCTTTTGGTAACCCTTTCCCGTTAATAGTTAATGAATCAGCCGTTGTAAAAGTAGTTGGGCCATTAGCACCTGTGCGCCAAAGGCTGTCAAAAGGCAGAAGACCGCCAAAAATCACACGGCCGTTTACACTCGGGCGGCTGTATTCCATTTTGATCTCGGTTAAACCAAATTTTTGTGAAAAGCTTGCGCCCGGACTGGGTGCAGGTACATCAATCTGTGCGTTTACGGTTTGCATGGTTACAACAAGTACCAGCAGGTAAAGAATTTTTCTCATGGTAGGCAATTTTAGTGTTCAGGACTATACTGTTTTTTATAACAGCGTTGGCAATATTACGATGGGGAATTGGGTTTTGGAAGAAAATTCCTGAATCGTTTCCGGTCGGGAGACGCTGAAGCGACCTGAACGGAAATAGCGTGAATCGTGAGTATACAAAAAAGAAAAGGTTCGCATCTCTGCAAACCTTTTCTTCTATTTTAAAAAACTGAATTAGAAATTATACTTCACACCAAACTGTCCCTGCCAGCGTGAGTTGATAGGATCTACTGTGTAGTAGTTGCCATTTAAACCCGTTGGTTTTACAAAGTTAAATGTTGGAACATATCCTGTTGAAGGTGCGCCCGGTGCTTTACCGTTTGCATCTGCTACAAATTTCAGGAAGTTAACTGTGTAGTTGTTCAGGTTGGTTACAAAAGTAACATGGCCCAGGCTGTTATCGATCAGGTTCAACACATTGAATATATCGAGACTGATCTGTAAAGTTTGTTTAGCATTTGTTTTGCTCAGCTTGAATTCATGCATGATCTTCAGATCCAGTTCATGGTTCCAAGGTGTGCGCATACCGTTACGTTCTGCGTATTGTCCGCGGCGTGTGCTCAGGTATTTATCTCCACTGATGAAAGCATCCAGGTCTGACCATTGTTGTGCTGCTGTATATGCACCATTATCTTTCAGGTTAGCATCTGCCTGACTCTTTGGAACATAAGGCAAAGGTGCATTTGAACCTGACCCAAATGGCCCGGATTGATAGATCAAACTGTAAGGGCTTCCTGAAACACCTGAATAGAAGAATGATAAGGATGTTGAATTGGTTGAATTCCAGATCAGGTTACCACTCCATGTGGCTACAATACGGCTACGCAGATCAAAGTTTGAATAAGCGAGTTGTGAATTACTTGGGGTAATAGATGGGTTTACGTTATAGCTGCTCTCCCATGAGTTACGGATACCGTTGGTGATATCTTTACTTACACCATATGTATACGCTGCACTCCAGTTCATATTAAACTGATGTTTTCCGATTGCCAGATTAGCTGTGGTTTTAGATAATTGTGCAGTGATATTATAACGGTAACCTTCGCTTGTATTGGTTAAGTAATAAACGTTAGAATACGCTGAGTTATATTTTCCACCCACATACACCGGTGTTTGTGTTGGGCCGGTGCTGAAGTAAGCAACTGAATCTTTCAGGTTGATCTGCTCATACTTTACATCATACACTGTTTTGGTGTATAAGAAGTCGGCAGTGAATTTATATCCTTTTCCAAATTTGAAATCAACGGCGATATTGCTTCTCCAAACGGTTGGTAATTTGAAATTATTATCAAACACATCGATCTCTCTGGTTGCACTGCGTGATGTACCACCATATTTGGTTACGGTATCTTTTAATCCTGCCGGATTGATCGCCAATGGAACAGTTTGTCCTGCAGCAGGTCCATTCCAGTCTATATTGCCATAGGTACTGCCACTTAAAGTATATGCATAACCATACCATGCAAATGGAACACGCCCTGTGAAAATACCTGTACCGCCTCTTACTACAACACTCTGATCACCTTTTACATCATAATTAAATCCTAAACGTGGAGAAACGGTTACGCGTGAAGGTAGTTTACCGGTAAGATCTTTAAAAGCTGTATTGGTATAGGTTGGATTTGCTGATACATAACCCGCAGCGTTTGTTGTATTCAAAGCAGCATCCAACGTTGGTTGTGCACCTACAAAAGAATAATCAAAACGGATACCCGGAGACAATTTAAAATTCTTGCTCACGGTGATTTCATCCTGTGCATATACACTTGACAAACCTACTGTGAAAGGGTTTGGCGGATTGTTATAGATATCATCTCTTGTTCCTGACAATTTAGGATCGGTGATAAAGGCACCGCGGATACGGCTTGGATTATCAGCTAAGAAACTGGCTAAGCCACGTGAATATTCCCATCTTCCATTATATGAGTTGATAAATCCGTAAGTCAATTTATAAAACTCATTGTGTGTGCCAAAAGTAAATTTGTTAATGCCTTTGGTTACGGTAACATTATCGCTGATCTCAAAAGTCTGCTGCTTCAGGTTGTAGATAGAAGCTTCTCTCCATGTTCCCAAAGTGATACGGCCGTTATCAATATCAATATACGGCGCCAATGGTCTTGGAAAATCTCTGTACTCATGTACATTGATATAGCTAACATTAAACTGATTACTCACATTATTGCTGAATTTCGTTTTCAGTTCTGCTGTAAGGTTCAGGTTCTTTGTATACTGTGTAAAATCTGTTGATCCAAACTGAAAATTGGAAGATGATCTTTCCAGGTTATTTCCTGATCCGTTGGTATAGATACCGCGAACGGTTAATGTATTTTTCTTGTCAAGATTAAAATCCAGTCTTCCGAATATTTTATCACTCTTGGTGAACACTTTGTATGCGCCTAAATAACTTCCGGGATCATAACCATATTTGGTTTGCAACTGATTAACGATCTGCGTTGCTTCTGCTAATGTAAGAGCAGCACCGGGATCTCCTATGTTGTAAGTGGTTGGCTCCTGTCTGTCGGTATGTTCATAGTTCAGGATAAAGAAGGCTTTATTCTTTGCAATTGGTCCGCTGATGGTTGCACCATATTGATAATCGTAAAAATCAGAACCGATTTTAGATTTTGTTCCATCAACACTTTTACCTACCAAAGTCTGGTTTCTTCCATAAGAATAAACCGAACCATGAAAATCATTGCTTCCGCTTTTGGTTACCGCATTCACACTACCGCCGGTAAAATTTCCGATCTTAACATCGTAGGGAGATAATTGTACTTGTACTTCCTGAATTACATCAAGGCTGTACGGATTGGTACGTGTACCTGCACCCGCAGCACCTGCCTGTCCACCACCACTGGTGCCACCGGCTGAGTTACTAAAACCAAATGCATCATTATTAATCGCACCGTCGATGGTTAAATTATTGTAACGGAAATTGCTTCCGGCAAATGAGTTATTGTTTGACTGTGGTGTTAAACGCGTAAAATCTGATAAGCTTCTACCCAAAGTTGGCATAGTCGTTAACTGACGGCTTCCGATAGTAGTTCCACCCGGAACGGTTTTACGTCCGGCAGAAGTTACCGTTACTTCTGTTAACTGTGCAGAAGCTTCTTTCATCGCAACTTTTACATCGGGGTTAGTACCCAGACTAAGATTTACATCATGAAATTCCTGGTCTTTAAATCCAACAAAAGAAAATTTGATCGTGTAAGGGCCACCCGGTTTCAGGTTGGTAATATAAAAGATCCCTTTACTGTTGGTTTGTGTACTGGTTGTGTAATTAGTAGGTTCGTATTTAACGGTAACGGTTACACCGCTAACAAAAACACCTTTCGCATCTGTGATCTGTCCGCCAAGGGTAGAAGTCGTTTCCTGGGCGAAAATTGTTGCAGGAGCCAATAAAATGGCCATCATGGTAAACACTGCAAGCATCTTTTGTAACATAGAATTCTGTTTTGTTTGATGCTGCAAAATTGCTTCTGCAATGTTACCGCAATGTTAACTCAAGGTTACCTGCGTGTTAACAAACCTTTTAAAAAATGACTCTATTGATGGCAAATCCCTATCATCTTATTTACAAATGACTTAATTTCAGCCCATTAAATACCCAACTTAACCCAATGGATACGCATCTGCACCACGACTATCATAACCATAAAGAAGAGCATTTAACCAGTTCGGAGATACTTACAGACATTGTAATTGGTATGTCTGACGGGCTTACCGTTCCGTTTGCATTAGCTGCAGGTTTAAGTGGTGCGGTAAAAGATGTACACCTGATTGTGATTGCGGGTATTGCAGAAATTGCTGCGGGTTCTATAGCGATGGGTCTGGGCGGATACCTTGCCGGTAAAACCGAGCAGGACCATTATGCCAGTGAACTGAGAAGAGAATATGATGAGATAGAAAGATTGCCTGACGTTGAAACAGAAGAAGTACGTGTATTTTTTGAAGGATTGGGATTGAGTGAAGAAGTACAAAATAAAGCTACGGCGGAACTGATCAAAGACAAAGACCGCTGGGCCGATTTTATGATGAAGCATGAATTGGGATTGGAAAAACCGGATCCTAAACGGGCCAGAAAAAGTGCGTTTAATATTGGTGCCTCTTATATAGTAGGCGGATTAATACCGCTGAGCCCTTATTTTTTTGTTAGTGATGGTATTACGGGTTTAAAAATATCAGCGATTGTAACCCTGGCCTGTTTATTTGTATTCGGCTATTTTAAAAGCAAACTTACCGGCACCAATCCATGGAATGGTGCGTTTAAAGTAGCCATTATTGGTGCGATTGCAGCGGGTTGTGCATTTAGTATTGCGAAATTGATTGAGGGATAAATTATATCGCCACAGATTCACAGATTAGCACAGAGATATCTTAGAATCTGTGGCGAAGAATCTCACGCATCATTTTAGCTGCTTTGCTTGTCAAGTGTAAGAAAAGTTACGCTTAGTTACACTGCCATGAAACCCAAATCAGAAACCCTTACCCTTAAGGATATTGCAAAGGCACTGAACCTGTCTGTGGCAACTGTGTCTAAAGCAGTAAGGGATAGTCATGAGATCAGCGATGCTACCAAGAAACTGGTAAAGGAATATGCTGATAGCCATAATTACCGACCCAATCTGATGGCGCAGATGTTACGGCATAAGAACGGAAGAAGTATTGGTGTGATCATCGGCGCTATTCCCAATAATTTTTTTAGTGATGTATTGAACGGAATGGAATCGGTTACCCACCAGAAAGATTACCATATCATCATCACCCAAAGTCTGGAATCTGCGGTACGGGAACAAAAAAATCTTGAGCATTTAACGTGGCGGGCAGTGGATGGTTTATTGGTATCACTTTCTGCCGAAACCAAATCGGTGGACCATTTTAAAGAAGTACACGAATCAGGCATACCCATTGTTTTTTACGATCGTGTAACCGATGAAATTCAAACACATCAGGTAGTTGCAGATAATATTGACGGAAGCCATAAAGGAACCATGCACCTGATCAAAAACGGTTATACCCGAATTGCACAGATCACCAGCTCCAGAGAATTATCTATTACCAAAGAACGGTTACTGGGTTATGAGAAAGCATTGAAAGAGCAGGGCATTCCCATAAACACAGATTATATCAAATACTGCAACCACGGCGGTAAAGACCTTGATGAAATAGAAATCGCGATTGATGAGTTACTCGCCATGAAGCAACGGCCAGATGCGATCATCACTGCCTCCGACAGAATTACGATCGGTGCCATGGCTATTTTAAAAAAGAAAAAGATCAGCATTCCCAAACAAATTGCATTGGTAGGCTATAGTAATTTTTACGCCCCTGAAATTTTTAACCCTGAGCTCACCACCATACGCCAACCCGCATTTGAAATAGGGCGGGTAGCAGCCGAACTCTTAATCAAACTGATTGAAGCCAAAAGGCAACCTGCCAAATTTGAGAAGCGGGTTTTGCCGGTGGAATTGGTTGTGAGAGAGTCTTCCAGTGCGAGAAAAAAATAGCCACAGATTGCACAGATTTACACAGAAAAAATCTGTGGTAATCTGTGTGATCTGTGGCAAAAAATCTAATCCGCTATTTAATTACGCGGCGCATTCACTGTTCTTAACTGATAATCTACCGGCGGTTCTGCACCTAAAAGATTCTTTACAAAATAATCCCAACGACGGCGCATCATATAGGGCCCATAGGTTCCATAGCCATGTGCGCTGTTCGGAAATACAACCAGATCAAAACTCTTATTGGCTTTTTCCAAGGCTTCAACAACGAGCATCGTATTAGAAGGTGGTACATTATTATCCATCAATCCATGTGCAAGCATTAATTTTCCTTTCAGATTTTTTGCATAGTTCTGATTGGCCTGTGCATCATAATTTACATTTTCTGCCAATCCATCATAACGCTCACCCCAATCGTCTTCATAATTTCTGTTATCATGATTACCCGATTCTGAAATACCTACTTTAAAAAAGTCGGGAAAGCGGAACATGGCGCAGGCTGTTGCAAAGCCACCGCCTGAATGTCCCCAGATACCTACACGTGTGGTATCCATCGGATATTTCTGTGATAATTGTCTGATAGCCGTGATCTGATCGGGCAATGTATTCTCTGCCATATTTCCATAACTCATATCATGAAAACTTTTTGAACGGAAAGGGTTACTCGTTCCTTCGATGAGTACAACAATAAAACCCAATTCTGCCAACGACTGATGATCGCCTCTTGAGGCAACAAAACCCCAGTTACCTCCGATACTTCCGCCTTGCGGACCGGGATAGATATAATCAATTACCGGATATTTTTTCTTAGGATCCATATTCACCGGTGTGTACACCAATCCATAAATATCTGTTTTACCATCATGTGCTTTTACTGAAACCGGCGTGGGTGCTTTCCATCCGCTTGCGATCAATCTGAAGATATCTGTTTTCTCCAATTGTGTGATCAGTTTTCCGTTGATATCGCGCATAACGGTAACAGGCGGCACATCGGGTTTTGAATAGGTATCGGTAAAATAATTTCCCGAAGGAGAAAATGTAATCTGGTGTGTGCCTTCTTCCGGTGTAAGTGAAGTAAGGTTTTTACCATCAAACCCGATTTTATAAAAATGACCGAAATAAGGATTACCCGGTTCGCGGCCATTGGCCATAAAATATAGTACCCTGTTTTTATCATCCACTTTCAGTAAACGGCTTACCACCCAATCTCCTTTTGTGATCTGATTTTTCAGTTTTCCCGTTGTGGCATCGTATAAATATAAATGTCCCCAATCATCGCGCTCAGAATACCAGATGATCTCGTTGCTGTTAGCAAGATATCTCCAGTTGATGGCGCCTCTTCCTGATTCGTATTGTGTTGGCGATACTTCTTCAAACACTTCCCGTACCGCACCCGTGGCTGCATCCGCAATTCTAAATTTTTCCTGTTTGTGATCGCGTGAAGTGGAGAGAAATGCCATTTGGGTTCCGTCTTCTTTCCAGTCAATATCGTCCAGACTGCCACCGCTCGAAATATCATCACCTAATGATGCCCTGTGCGGATCTGGTGGAACCTGTATGTTGATCACTTTTACCGCATCCACATCAATGATCACACGGTGGATCATCGGGATCTCTTTATCTCCGGGTAAAGGATATTTCCATGCACGTAAAGTTGGTTTTCCAACATTGGTGGTTACGAGATACATATCGCTCACATTACGCTGGTCCTGTTTAAACGTGGCTAATTTTTTTGAATCGGGCGACCAACGAACAATGGCCCTGTCGCTCGATTTCCATCCGGCATTATCGGTGGCATAACCAAAGTCTTTGATGCCATCGGTTGTAAGTTGTGTTTGTTTATCAGTTGCGATATCGCGAAGCCATAAATTATAATCTTTGATAAAAACGGCTCTTTTACCATCGGGAGATAATACTTCGTTACCACCGCCGGCACCACGTCCACCTCCTCCGCCGCCACCTCTTCCAAAGCGGCCGGGGTTGGCGGTTGCAGCAGAGGCAGATTCATCAGGAGCGATGGTATTTGCCTGTAGATTGTATTTCCATTTTTTACTGTCGGCAGAAAAGAATATGGATTTACCATCTTCAGAAAAACTGATGGTTTGAAAAGGTAGTTTGTTTGCTTCATAAGTTTTACCGCCTGCCGCAGAAAGTAAAGCAGCCAGTTTCTGATGATCGAAAGCAGCGCTGCGGGTTTTCTTAACAGGGTCTACCAGAATAAATTCTGACTTAGCAGCAGTAGCACTCAGGTACCAGAACTGATCGCCGGGTAACCAGTTAGGGCGAACCGTTACCGCATCAATAAAAGGATCGGTATTGTAGCTCATGAACTTTTCGGCGTGTTCATAATCTTTGGCGGTTAATTGCTGTGCATTGGATGAAAATGCAAAAGCGATCGCCATGGCAGATAGTAAATATTTTCTCATTGGTTTTGGGATGTTGATTTGAGGGGATTAATATAGGATAAATTGGGGTAAGATTCGATTGAACTCGGTAAAACCCGAATCGATTCTCCCTAAATAAAAAAGCCGGCTATTGATTAGCCGGCTTTGCAGAGAGGAAGGGATTCGAACCCTCGATACGTTGCCGTATACACACTTTCCAGGCGTGCTCCTTCAACCACTCGGACACCTCTCTGTATTTTTAAAGGACTGCAAAAATAGCTTTTCACAGTTAGTCACCGAATATTTTTTGGGCATTGGCTGTGGTGATGGCGGCAAGTTCCTCAACAGGCATGTTTTTTACTTCTGCCAATTTCTGGATAATGTACTCCAAACAGCTGCTCTCATTACGTTTGCCGCGGAATGGCACCGGGGTTAAATAGGGTGCATCGGTTTCCAAAACCAGCCATTCGGGGGCAATATCTGTAAGGGCTTCTGATAATCCACTGTTCTTATAGGTAATTACACCACCAATACCCAAATGAAACCCCATTTCAATTACCTGTTTGGCTTCGGCAGCATTACCGCTAAAACAATGGAAAATGCCGCGAAGGCCTTTATCTGCATAGGGTTTTACGGTTTCAATGGTTTCGGGCATGGCATTTCTGGTATGTATTACGATGGGCAAATTCATATTCAACGCCCATTGCATTTGCAGGTGAAAGGCTTCGTATTGCTGCTCAACAAAGGTCTTATCCCAATAAAAATCCAAACCGATCTCTCCTATGGCTACAAATGGGCGTTTTTTCAGCCAATCGCCCACAATTACCAGCTCATCCCTGAAATTCTCCTTTACATAGCAGGGGTGCAGACCCATCATGGCAATACATACACCCGGAAATTTTTCTTCCAATGCGATCATGGAAGGAATAGCTTCACTGTCTATCCCCGGTAAATAAAAGCGGTTAACGCCCTGCTGCTGGGCCCTTTCTATTACAGCGTCTATATCTGCGGTAAACTCCTCGCCGTAAAGGTGGCAATGGGTATCAATCAATATCATGCGGCAAAATTCCTGTTTTTATTGGTTGCAGAAAATAAAAACAAAAAGCCTTCGTTTTGTATAAGCGGCCAACCGCCGCTCGATTGCTTTCCTTTTGGGCCCGCGGCTATTGCCCGGGCGACAGTTTTATTTTTTTTGGATACGGAATATAGAACCGGGGTTTCTACCTCGGTTTTTTTATGTCTACTCTACCAAAATGCTTAGAATTTTAAGCACTGCGGAGGTCTTACACCCCTCCGTCCTTCGGACACCTCCCCTGGGAGGGGAGGAGGATTTAGTACTATAGAAAGATTATTTGTTTTGTGGTAAGGCTTTGAATTCGTAGCCTTCTTTTGTAAAATGTTCAAGCACTTTGGGTAATGCATATTTCATGCGGTCAAATGCTTTGGTACTGTCGTGGAAAACGATGATGGAGCCGGGGCGGGTGTGGTAGAGAACATAACCGGTGCAGGCTTCGGGCGTAAGCGTTGTGTCGAAATCTCCGCTTAGCACATCCCACATGATAGTCTGGAGTTGGGAGTTAGCAGTCTGGAGTTTTTTTTGTTGGGAGCGTTTGATCTTTCCGTAGGGTGGGCGGAATAGATTGGATTTAATCAGTGTTGTGGCTTCGGCTACTTCTTTTACATATACTTCATCACTTACTTTCCAGCCGTTTACATGGTTATAGGTATGGTTGCCAACGCTGTGGCCTTCCTGTAAAATGCGGTTGTAAATATCTCCATGTTCTGCCACGTTTTTTCCAATGCAAAAGAAACTGGCTTTGGCATTGTATTTCTTCAGTTCGTCCAGTACAAATGGCGTGGCGGTTTTGTGCGGGCCATCATCAAATGTGAGGTACACGGTTTTACCCGGCTCTTTGATGCGCCAAACAAGATCGAGGTATAAAGAACGCAACCACCATGGGGTTTTTACGAGGTACATGGTACGAAGATAGAATTTGAAAATTTGAAAATGTGCTGATTTGAAAATTAAGGGTTGCATTGCCATCGTCAAATTTTCAAATTTTCAAATTTTCAAATTCTATCTTTGCCCCATGAGTAAGAAAGTACGCGTACGTTTTGCCCCCTCGCCTACCGGGGGATTGCATTTGGGTGGGGTGAGAACGGTTTTGTTTAATTACCTGTTTGCCAAACAGAACGGGGGTGATTTTATTGTGCGGATAGAAGATACCGACCAGGGCCGTTTTGTGGCTGGTGCGGAAGAATACATTTTAAATACGTTGAAATGGTGCGGACTGGAGCCGGATGAAAGTCCTTTACATGGGGGCCCGTATGCACCTTATCGTCAAAGCGAACGCAAAGCCAATTACAAACAATATGCAGAGCAGTTAGTAAACAATGGTTACGCGTATTATGCATTTGATACTTCAGAAGAACTGGAAGCGAAAAGAAAAGAAGTTCCCAATTTTCAATACAACCAGTTTACCCGTGCGGGAATGAATAATTCGCTTACACTTTCTGCAGATGAAGTAAAAGAAAAATTAGCGAGCACTCCTTATGTTGTTCGTATAAAAATGGTGGAAGATGAAACGGTTGTATTTACAGATATGATACGTGGTGAAGTTTCTTTCAATACTTCGCAGGTTGATGATAAGGTATTGTTGAAAGCAGATGGCATGCCAACCTATCACCTGGCTGTTGTGGTGGACGATTATCTGATGAAGATCAGTCACGCATTTCGTGGCGAAGAATGGTTGCCTTCTGCTCCCGTACATATTTTATTATGGAAATATTTAGGATGGGAAGCCGATATGCCGCAATGGGCACATTTACCCCTGATCTTAAAACCCGATGGCAATGGCAAACTCAGTAAACGCGATGGAGACCGTTTAGGGTTTCCGGTATTTGCGATGGACTGGTCAGATCCCAAAACCAATGAAACTACGATCGGTTTTAAAGAAAGAGGATTCTTACCCGAAGCCTTTGTAAACCTCCTTGCCATGTTGGGCTGGAACGATGGAACCGACAGAGAAATTTTTTCATTACCAGAACTGGTTGAGAAATTTTCAATGGAGCGCGTACACAAAGGCGGTGCTAAGTTTGATTACGAAAAAGCAAAATGGTACAACCACGAATGGATAAAGCAGTTAGGAGTTAGGAGTTTGGAGTTGGGAGTTAGGAGTGAGTTTGAGAAAAAAGGGATCATTATTTCTGATTCGGTTTTATTTGAAAAAGTAATTGAGCTGGTGAAAGACCGTTGCACTTTGCTGCCTGATTTTGTGCAACAGGGTTCTTTCTTTTTTCAATCACCCGTAACCATTGATATTGATGCGATAAAACCGAAATGGGATGATAAGAAAAATATGTTCTTTACCGAATTGATCAGGGCATATGAATTGAGTTCCATTTGGGAAGTACATGATCTTGAAAAAGAATTTAAAGAACTGGCAGCTGCCAATCAATTAAAACCGGGCGATCTGATGCTTCCCTTCCGTGTAATGCTGGTGGGTGGAAAATTTGGTCCGGGTGTGTTTGATATTGCTGCATTGATTGGAAAAGCAGAAACGGTGAAACGTATTAAACATACGCTAAGTTTATTGTAACTATTCAGTTGTATAAACGTTTGAGCGGGACAGTTTTTAAAAAGCTGTCCCTTTTTTATACCTTGTAAACAAATTCTTTCTGATGCGAACTGTATCAAAGTCAACTTATATTATTGCTGCATTTGCGGTGATCAAATTTTTGGTTCCGTTTTTATTGATCCACCCGCAGTTTGAATTACACCGGGATGAATATTTATACCTAGCAGATGCAGATCATCTTGCATGGGGTTTTATAGAAATGCCACCTATGCTGGCAGTGATGGGTTGGTTAAGTAAATTAATGGGCGGCAGCGTACAATCGGTTTATGTATGGGGAAGTTTGTTTGGGGCGTTAACGGTAATCGTTGTGGGCAAGATCGTTGTTCAGTTAAAAGGAAATACCACGGCTGTATTTATTGCCTGTCTCGCATTTTTATGCTCCGGTTTTTTACGAATGAATATTTTATTTCAACCCAATTTTCTGGATGTATTCTTCTGGACGCTGGCCAGTTATCTGATCATTTGCTGGACGGATACGGATGATAAAAAGTATCTCTACTATCTCGGCATCTGTTTTGGTTTTGGCATATTGGGCAAATACACCACTGCATTTTATATCATCGCTTTTTTTGTTTCGGTGGTATTAACCGATAAAAGAAAATGGATCATCAACCCACATTTTTCTTATGCCATGTTTTTGGGTTTGCTTATTTGTTCGCCCAATCTGATCTGGCAATACCAGCATCATTTTCCCGTAATGCATCATATGGATCTGTTAACATCAGAGCAATTGCGATATAACAGCAGAGTTGATTTTTTAACGAATCAGTTATTGATTTCGTTGCCTTCTTTCTTTATCTGGCTGGGCGGACTTTGGTATCTGTTGATGAAGAATGATGGCAGAAAACATATTTCCATTGCCCTGATCTATTTCTGCATTATTGCCATACTTCTTTATTTTAATGGTAAGGGATATTATGCTGCCGCTATTTACCCGAGTTTAATGGCATTTGGCGGTATTTGGTTTTCAAAAATCGCAGTTGGAAGATTTAAAATATTTCTTACCTGGTTTGCTTCTGTATTTATATTAGGCGTCGCCATTATTGCATTGCCCATGATCCTCCCGTATATGTCGCCCGAGAAGCTAGAGGGTTACTATAAAGCCATTCATTTTGAAAAAAGCTCTGTTCTTAAATGGGAGGATCATTTGCAGCACCCGCTACCACAGGATTTTTCGGATATGTTGGGTTGGAAAGAAATGGCGGAGAAAACAGCAAAAGTTTACCGTGCCCTGCCCGATTCTGTAAAAGCACAAACCATGGTGTATGGTGACAATTACGGTGAGGCAGGTGCTTTAAGTTTTTACAGAAAAAAATTGGGGCTGCCCGAGATTTTTAGTGATAATGCGAGCTATGTATTCTGGTTACCCGATCATTTTACGGCAAAATATTTTTTGTTTGTAACACATTATTTACCGGATGATGATGATAGTTTCTTTAATCACTGGGGTAAGCGTGAGATCATAGATTCTGTTACGCAGAAATATGCAAGGGAGTACCGGGCTAAAATTATTTTATATTCTCAACCTGATGATTCGGTTCACATTATTGCCGATCAGCATATTCTTGCATCGCAGAAGCAATTTCATCTTAAATAAACTTTACAATAGTAACGAACCAAAATACTATTAAAAATCTCTGCGAAAACTCTCCGCTCTCCTATTCTCTGCGGTGAATTGGGCTCCTGGTAATAGTAAGTAAACAGTTTTATACTTTTTTTCACCGCAGAGAACATGAGAAGCAGAGGTTTCGCAGAGAGATAATTATTTTTAAGATGTAAAAAGGTTATTAACTTTTAACTCCCGGCGTCTCTATCCCTGCTTTTCCATCAGATCCATTACCGGCAGCCAATGTGATTGGTAGAGGTTTTGGAGATGTTGTTTGTCTTTTTCTTCCAGTACTACCAAATGATCTGTATTTAAAGAAACATGCTCCGGTGTGCGGATGCCGGGAATGACTGTTGAAATTTCGGGATAACTTAAAATATAACTGAGTGCAAGGCCCGATTCAGTGGTTTGGTATTTTTCGCACAAGGGCCAAACTTCTTCTTTCAAAATTTTCAATACTGCTTCTGTGATCGGCGGCACTACACGGTAACTTCTGTGATCGTCTTTAGAAAAAGTAGTATCCGGTTTTATCTTTCCTGATAATAAACCAAACTGCAATGGCATCCTTGCAATTACGCCATAACCTTTTGCTGCTGCCTGTGATAAAATAGGTAGTGCTTTCTGATTGATCAGGTTGAACACCAATTGAAATCCATTTCCCAAATCATTTTTAAAAAAGAAATCCGCTTCCGGAAAAGGATTGAATGTAATTAAAGAGATTCCCCAGTAACGGATCTTCCCTTCTTTCTGTAATTGCTGCATGGCTTCAATACACTCACCATTTTCCAGATGGTGCATTCTTGCAACATGGAGGTGATGAAAATCGATATGGTCGCGTTTCAATCTTTGTAAACTCTGTTCACAGGCATTGATCATGTAATCCTTTGTGTAATCGAGTTGTACTTTGCCGTCGTCGCCGGCTTTCTGTCCTACTTTGGAGGCGATCAAAACATCTTTCCGGTTACCAATGGTATTACCAAGTAAGGTTTCTGAATGTCCAAGACCGTAGAAATCTGCGGTATCAAAAAAGTTAATACCTGCATCCAGTGCTTTATGAATAGCCGCTATAGAAACATTATCATCTGATGGCCCCCAGCCAATAGCCAGATTACCTACAGAAGCAACACCACCAATTGCCCATGTGCCAAAACCGATCTCACTAACATTCATATCTGTATTCCCAAACTTCCTGTATTGCATCGTATTTCCTTTGTGGTTAATAAGGTAAACCTAAGCACATTTGAACTATTTTTGTAACATCGATCTCAATTAATTCATTCATCATGAAAAGACCTGTTCGTGTATTGGTTGCCAAGGTAGGATTAGATGGTCACGACCGCGGTGCCAAAGTAATTGCCACCGCTTTGCGTGATGCAGGCATGGAAGTGATCTACACCGGCTTACGCCAAACCCCCGAAATGGTTGTAAATGCTGCGTTACAGGAAGATGTGGATGCAATCGGCATCAGTATTTTAAGTGGTGCGCATATGACCGTTTTCCCGAAAGTGATGGCTCTACTGAAAGAAAAAGGAATGAATGATGTATTGGTTACCGGCGGTGGCATTATTCCCGAAGAGGATATGAAAACATTGCACGAACTGGGTGTGGGCAAACTCTTTGCACCCGGTGCTGCTACAGCAGATATTGCAGTTTATATTACTGATTGGGTAAAACTAAACAGAAGTTTTTAACTGCCCTTACCTATCAAACCATTTCTTAAATGCCGGTGCCTTTTCGCGGCTGATATCAATCTCCATTTTTAACGGGGCTTTCAAAAAAACAGACAGTTTCTGGTTTTCGTGCGGTTTTACATTTTGTATGGCATTAATATGAATGATGCTCTGACGGTTGGAGCGGTAAAACATTTTCGGATCAAGCAGTTCTTCAATATCCTCTAGCGTTGTGTAATCAAGAATATACTTATCGCCATTGAAGGTGTACAGATAATTCAGGTTATCTCTCACAAAACAGGCGATATCTTTTGTATCCACCGGAATCCAGTTGTTGCGAACACTTACAATAAATTTTTCTTTATACAGATTTTGCTGTGGTAAAGCAAGGCTTGCCATTAACTGTTTCATATCAACCGGCAATGAAGATTTCCCATTTGTGAGCTCCCTGCATTTTTGGATGGCTTTTCCGAGATCGTTCTCATCAATCGGCTTTAAGAGATAATCGATTCCATTTACTTTAAAAGCACGGATCGCATATTCATCATAAGCGGTTGTAAAAATTACCGGACAGGATAATTTAAAATGATCGAATAATTCAAAACTAACCCCATCACTCAACTGAATATCCATAAATAAGAGATCCGGCTCGGCATTATTCATGAACCATTTTTTGGCTGTTTTTAGACTGGGTAATATTTCAATAATATTTACATCCGGAGCAACTGTTTCAATTTTGTTGGCCAGTTCTTTTGCAATCAGGTGTTCATCTTCAATAATTACGGCTTTGATCATAAAAGCGGGATTTTTACAGTAAAGAATTGTTCATTCTCTTCAATCAGCATGGGCCTGTTGGAGAGATACTTGTATAGGGATAACAGATTGTCCAGACCCTGTTTATTACTCGTATCTACAAATAATTTTTTCTGGAGATTATTTCTTACCATCAGGTAACCATTTTCAACAAAAAGATTGATCACCAGCGGAGAATCTTCATCAACAATATTGTGTTTGATCGCATTCTCTACCAGGTTTTGAAGGGTAACCGGTACAATTTTTTGATGATCATATTCTTCATCTATATTCAGGTGTACCTGTAACCCCTCGCGAAACCTTGTTTTTTGCAGTGCAATAAAGGTTTGTATGAATTTGATCTCATCTTTTAATGATACCAGTTCACTATCCTTACTTTGTAAAATATAACGATAGATCCTGCTCATACCATCAAGAAATTCACCTGCCAGTTTTTGATCAAATCTGATCAAACTTGCCAGAGAGGTAAGTGAATTAAAAAGAAAATGCGGGTTAAGATGCTGCTTCAGATTTTCGTACTGTACCTGTGTTTTTTCTTTTTCCAGTACATAGGCCTTAGACTGCAGTTGAAGAATTTCACTTTGCTGTCGTAAGCGAAAGCGATAGAAAGCATATAATACAGCAGTTATGTCGATAGCACAAAATAAAAGGAACCACCATGTTTTGTAAAACGGACTGTTCACTTTTACAGGAATGCTGATAATGGTACCGCTGCCATCGCCATTTGTATTCAATACTTTTACCTTGAAGGTGTAATTTCCGCCCGGTATATTGGTGTATCCTGCATAACGTCGGTTATCGGTGCTAATCCAGTTCTTATCAAAACCTTCCAGCATATAAGCATACCGGTGATCATCTGATTGTTTATAATCCAGCACGGCAAATTCAAATGAAAACAGATTTTCTGCAGCGCTTAAATAAATCTTACCGTTCTTCTTCAGTGATTCTTCAAAATAATATTCTTTGTCTCTAACCCTGAATGAAGTAATGGTTGGTTTGGGATCTGTTTGTTTTTTGATAAACAGTACAGGATCAAAACTATAATACCCGCCATAAGACAATGCCTGCAACCCGCTTGCTGTTGAAGTAAGGTAAACTTCTGATGTTATACTTTTCATCACATCATTCTGCAGCACAATACTGTTTATCCGTTGTGTTTGACTGTTGATCATACATAACGCAGATGGAGTGGTACACCAGATATTTCCGTTCTTATCTTCCTGAACAGAATATGCCATATCGCCTCTTAAACCATCCTGTGCGGTGTACATTTTTTTTATCTCAGGTTCTGCTTTGTTTGCATCAATCTGAATCAATCCTGCATCGGCTCCTGCCCAGATATTTCCTTTACTGTCTGCAAATATTACCCTTACTGTATTGGCTACTTCTATATTATTCTTTGTAAAAAAACTATAGTTCTGAAATTTTCCCGTTGCGTGATCGAAGTAAGCAAAACAACCAGCCGGGCCACCTGTCCATATTCTTCCTTTTTTATCCACCGCTAAAGCGGTAAGTGCATTAGAGGCCAGACTGTTTTTGTCTGCTGAATTATGGAAATAATGCCGGTAGGATCGGCTTTCCGGCAGGTATTCAAAAACACCATTGCGTAAACTGGTGATCCAGATATGTCCTTTTTGATCTTCAGCAATATTATTGAAGGCATTGCTGCTGTTTCGTTTCGGATCGGGTGGCGGTTGTTGCGTTAAAACAAGTTGCTGGCGTTTTGTATCGAATTGATAAATATAATCTCTGGATACCACCCAGATATTTCCCTTGCTGTCTTTCAATAATTTAAACACAGTTTGAAAAGGTTCTTCATCCGGCATGGTCTTTACCGGAAAATGACGGGCCACGCCGGTTTTTTTATTGATCACCTGTAAACCATCTGCCAATGTAACGGCAATATACCGGTTGGTATCGTCTTCAATCAGATCACGTAAATAATAAAATTCCTGATTGTCTGATTTAGAAACAGGCACTTTGGTAAATACAAATTTGTTCTCCCGCGGCTGAATTCTTGTTAAACCCCATTCATGTACAAGCCATACATTTTCATATTCATCTGTTTCAATGGCAAAACAGAGTTTGGAGGGAATATCCGAACGATGGAGCGGATCATCTGAATAGAAATGAAACTGTTCTTTTTCTTTATCAAAGATCCCAAGCCCTTTATCATTACTGGAGATCCAGAGTTCGTTCTCAGATTTTACACGAACACCTGAAATAATATTGGTGGTATACTTTTTTGTTTCCTGTAAATTGATCTTGAAGTTTTTCCATTCATGTGTTCGGGTGTTATAGCGTGTTAAGCCGCCTGCCCATGATCCTAACCAGAGAAGATCTTTATCCGCTACAATGGAAATAAAATCATCGTCCCTGAAAACATTAGTTTGTTTTGGTTTCTCGCCTATTGCCAGCATTTGTTTGGTTTGGATATCAAACTGATACAGGCCATTATGCGTGGCGATCCATAAACGTCCGGGGTTTGTTTCAATAGCAGCGCTGATCGTATTATACTCAACCCGTCTTTCTTTGGCTACTTCTGTGTTTTTATCTGTTACTACATCATAAGAAGTATACAAGCCTGTATGGGGATCAAGATGCCAAAGCCCTTTTTGCGCAATGCCCAGCCAAACCTGGTTATTTGCATCAACCAATATCATGTTTACCGCACCGGTTATTGGTTTCCCTTTTACCCGTACCGGATAATTTTTAAAGATGCCGGTAGATGGATCAAAACTGCTTACGCCGCCTTTGGTCAATCCCATCCAGATCTTATCATCTTTTCCAAGTGCCATCCTGAATACAGAATTCTCGGAAAGGCTATTGCTGTCGTTTGCCAGTTTACGGTAATTGCGAAATGTATAACCGTCATACCGATATAAACCATCGGAAGTGCCAATCCAAACAAATCCTTTTCTGTCTTTAATGAATGAACGAACCACCCGGCTATAAAAACCACTCGTTCCATCAAAATTGGTAATCTTAAGGTCTTCGGGAAGTTGTGCGGATACAACAAATGATAAGCCTATCCAGAGCAACAGGCTGATGATAAGGTATTTCCAGAAAACTGAAGGACGGATATGCATGATGGGAGAATGGTTCTAAATAATCTATAACCAAAATACATAATCTCTGAGGTTTTGGAAAAAAGCATTCATCAACTGTAGTAAAAAAAGTATAAAGCGTGGTAAAATGCAAATAAAGCGTAGCCAGTTTTATTTTTTTGGCGCAGAATCCGCAGCTTGGATCATGGTATCGGAAAGCAATTTGTAGCATAGAGACCAGGCACCGGCAGTTTCTTCATTCCAGTCGTTTCCAAGCCCTTTTTCAAGGGTCCATAACAGCGCATCCCCAACTAATTTATAATGCGCGGGCCTTACACCATAACCGGTGTGGCGGATAGCGAGTTGGGTGATCTCTTCCGTAATCTGTTCAAGATTATCCAGACGTGATACAATCATACTGAGTGTATCAACAATTTTTGTGTACTGATCGTTCATTGGCGATCTGAACATCGCTTTCAATGAAGGCATTTGTTGAAAAAGGCGGCTGTAAAACACATCGCCGATGATCTGCGGATCTATTTTTCTGAATAAACTCCAGCTGCTCTTTACCAATTTGATCTGCTTCTCATTCATGGGGGATTGAATTTTGCCTTTCTGTTTGTAAAGAAACTAAATCATTCTAATAAAGTGTTTACATCCAAATAAAAATCATTACCAGATAAAAGGCAATAAACGCCAGGTATTTTTTTGATAGGATCTGTATGTGTCTCCAAATGCCTCTACCAGCATTTTTTCTTCATGATATATCCGATATAAGTATGCAATGCATACCAATATAAAAGCGAGTACAAAGATGATTATATTCTGCATGGCCAATCCTGCAGCGCCCCAAACAAGTATGGTTCCTAAATATCCGGGATGTCGAATGATCCGATATAGTCCTTTTTTCACAACAGACTGTTCTGCGGCTGTTACCAGTGTACGGGTATAATACAAACTAAGTGTAAGCATGGAATGAATACGGATGAGCATTCCCAGCAACATCAGTGAAATAGCCCATACGGCTGTTTTTTCATCTTCAAAATTTCCGATATGCATCAGATTTAAAATGACAGACAAAAACAATACAACAAAAAAAGTAAGCAGTATCAATACAGTACTTTTCTTATCGTCATTCGAATTCTCTACGGATCTGGCGTTTTTATCTTTTCGGATAACAAAATCCATTGCAAAAAAACAAATCAGAATTCCATAGGCAAGAATAAGTGTAGTCATAATGCTTATTTACTTATTTCCATATCAAATAGCCCGATCAAAAAGGTTTGCCCTGTTATAAAAACAGGACAAACCGGGTTTTTCAGAGGATTTGTATTTTAAGCAGCCTTAGATTGATCTGCAGCAACAATCATGGCTTGCGCAAGATTCGTATAACACACCACCCAGGCTTCTTTTACATCTGCCGTCCAGTGTTCGCCAAGGCCTTTTTCCAGAGTCCATAATAATGCATCGGCTACAATTGCATAATGTGCGGGTTCTACACCGTATTGCACATGGCGTTGGGCGAGTTTGCCAACTTCTTCAAGAATATCATCCAGCTTATCCAGTTTGCTGATCACATAGGCGATCATACTTAATAGTTTTCTGGATTGCTCAGTAATGGGTGCACGAAACATGGGCCGGATCTCCGGCGCGATCTCAAATAAACGATTATAAAATAAACCGCCTACGGTTTCCGGATCTAAAGTGGCAACCATGGCCCAGGTAGATTTAACATGTTGAATTTGTTGTGTTGTCATTGTTATGTGTATATATTATTGAGTAAAATGATTGTAGATGATCGTGTCTCTATCAGTATAACCGTTATACAGCAACCTATTCTGCTTCACTGAAGACATCTCCGGGGTATTTGACCGGTTAGCCATTATACCGCAAATGGCAAGTGCAGCGGTAAAATAAACCAGCACCATAAATTGTTGCATTGCGTTGTCATTGTTTCTGAGCATTGTGTTTAAGATTGATAACACAAATCTGGAAAGAACCACGGGGGTAGAAAAATATATGCAATCCAATGGCATTAGAATTCCATTGAAGTGTAGCTTTTTTGCGTTGAACCGTTTAGTCCTTATTATTCCAGAATGCTTTACTGTAAAGGGTTTTGTTGAAATAATTTTCTCATGACCAAAGAATAGAATCAAAAATGCGGTTCGTTTGAATCCAGGTGTTATTCATTTCAAAAAACAGCTGTTTGGCATGAGTAAGTTTTGTAGGTGACCTGGAACATTCAAATTTTGTGTCAGTAAAAAAAATAATAATCAAATACAAAATGAAAAAGTTAACACAAATCGGAATGAAAAAACTCTTACTTGCAGGTGCTGTAAAACTGACTATATCTGTAATGATCTTCTCCTGCAGTAAATCTGCTGTAACGGACGATAACAGTAATGCATCTACGCCATTATTAACAGGTAATAATGCAGGCACACCTGAAACCACACAAATCGTTTACCTGCCCAACCCAACCGGTGGAAATTTATTGAAAGCGGTTTTATACCTGCCTGCATCCACTGTACCTGTACCTGCTGTAGTTGTGCAGCATGGAAGTGGTGGTTTATGGATCAGTACAGATTCTACCAATACTAAAATGACCTCTCAGTTTAAAGGCTGGATCGATTCTTTCAGGATTAATAAGATCGCAGCTTTGTTTGTAGACAGTTATACACCCAGAGGTGTAAAGACCTTTCATAATGTGGCACCACCGGATAACCTGCCGATTGCTGCAGAGTTTGTAAGGCCAAGAGATGCGTATGCAGGATTGGAATATCTGCGCACACTCAATACACGAATCATACCCAACAGGATCGCATTATTAGGTTTTTCGCATGGGGGCACAAGTGTGCTGAGTACGATGGTTGATGCAGACGCCGTAGCTAAATCAACACCATGGTCGGTGATCAATGATGGTATTACGTATACCAATGGTGTATTATCCCCTGCCACTAAACCTTTAACCGGTGGGTTTGTTGCAGCTGTTTCTTTTTACCCCGGTGCTGCTATGTTTGGTTATTATGGAAAACCGGGAACGCCAAGCAACGGCAAATATGTTCCTTATGCACCCATTATGATACATGCTGCCGGCATTGATCCATTATATACAACTACTTATACCAACAGCGATAACAATACGCAGGTAAGCGCTTATGATGGATTGATACAGAAAGCAGCTTTAAACCCTGCATCTGCCAGTATAATCAAATATGAATATGCAGGTGCCGCACATAGTTTTGATGGAGAAACGGCTGCCGGTGCTGATGGAGATGCTTCTAAATTAGCAAGGGCAAGAAGCATTGCATTTTTGAAACAATATCTTTTCTAAACAAGCCCCTACAACAAAAAGCCCCGGATCATACCGGGGCTTTTGCATTTATATTTCAGGCAATCGAAGCCTTTTTCGTTTGGAGAAGATCCTGATAAAAACCACAACCAGTACACAAATAAACAATCCGGTATTATTCTCTATTCCTGCTTTCTTTAACAGAATATAAATAAGGCCGCCAATGGCACAAACGGTTGCATATAGCTCTCCGCGTTTTAAAAGATCAGGTTTTTCTCCACACAATACATCGGCCAGTAAACCACCAAACGTTGCCGTAATCACACCCATAATAATCGCATAACCATCATTAATATTATAGGCAATACTTCTTTCAATACCCGCAGCCGTAAACATTCCCAGGCCAATGGCATCTGTAAAAAAAATGGTTTTCTTAAAACGGATCTGGTTGGTATTAAAAAAAGATACAAGGATAACGGCACCGATCACCAATCCCAAAGCGAGATAATCGTTTACCCAATTTACGGGCCGTACACCAATCAGCAGATCGCGTATTGTACCACCGCCATAGGCTGTAGCAAAAGCAATTACAGCCCCGCCAAAAACATCCATATGGTGTGTACGGGCTTTTAATGCACCGGTTACGGCGAAAATAAAAATACCCGTGTACATAATAGCCTGAATCAGATTCATACCTCAAAGTACAAACAAAGCAGGTTTAGTTCTGCAAAAATTTCCACACATAACAGCACAAAAAAGCCCGTTCAAAACGGGCTCACCAAAACCAACTGATCAATGTGAAACGATGTGTACGCTCAGGCTGCAAAATCTTCCTGCAGGCTTGTCATGATAATTCTGCCCTCCACATCAACGGAATGCATGCTTTTATCTGTCACTGCTAACCTGCCTGGATTCATTTTTATACCTGCCGGCCTCAGCTTAGTATTTAGGGTTTGTTTCTTTTCTGCCTTTACTGCTATGAGCAGAGCAGTAGACAATTGAATTCTGTGTTCCATATCATTATGTGTTTTATTGTTATTGATGATGCAAATTTCGTATCCGTGAAAGCCTTATTCAAACTTATTCACCCAAAACACACCGATTACCTGCTGAACCGTAGAAAATCCGGTTTAAACCGATTAGCGCTTACCTTTGTTACAAATCAATTGTATATGTACGCAACTATTCTCAGCTCGCTCGAAAACGGAATACTCGTTGTAACCATTAACCGTCCCGATAAATTAAATGCGTTGAATAAACAGGTTTTTACAGACCTGAATTCAGTGCTGGATGAGATCTATACCAATGCTGAAATCAAATCTGTGATTATCACAGGTTCAGGATCAAAAGCATTTGTGGCGGGAGCTGATATCAGTGAGTTCAGCACATTAAATAAAGAACAAAGTATGGCTTTGGCCAAGGCCGGACAGGATACTTTCTTTCGCATAGAAAATTCACCAAAACCCATTATTGGTTGTATCAATGGTTTTGCTTTAGGCGGTGGTTGCGAACTGGCTATGAGTTGTCATTTCAGGATAGCTTCTGAAAATGCAAAGTTTGGCCAACCCGAAGTAAATCTGGGTTTGATACCCGGTTATGGCGGCACACAACGTTTGGTACAATTAATTGGTAAAGGTAGAGCACTCGAATTATTAATGAGTGCCGGTATGATTGATGCTAACGCTGCATTACAATACGGATTAGTAAACTATGTTGTGCCACAAGCGGAATTACTGGTGAAAGCAAAATTTATTTTAGATGTAATTAATACAAAAGCTCCGATAGCTGTTGGCAAATGTATTGAAGCCGCCAATGCAGTGTTTGATGAAACCAAAAATGGATTTGCAGTTGAAGTAAATGGTTTTGGCGACTGCTTTGACACAGCTGATATGAAAGAAGGAACAACCGCCTTTCTTGAAAAAAGAAAAGCTGTGTTTACAGGGAAATAATTCTCTGCGCCTAACTCAGCTTCTCTCTTTGTCTGCAGTGAATAAAAGTTTGAAATGAAACTCCAGTTATATCGATATACATCTTTTCACCGCAGAGTAGCGGAGTTAGATGAGTTTGCGCAGAGGATTATTTTATAGCTGTTTTGATTTCGTCTGCAACAGGATGTTCGGCTTTGTAAGTATAGCCCATTAGCTTAGCAAGGGTTTGTGCAAATTGTCTTTGGTATAATTGCATCTCGCCTTTCATCTCACCTGTAGCAGGTGTACCCGGACCCATAATCGCCATCCAGATCTCATGTGCATCTTCTATTGATGCACCGTGGCTTGTCCATTTGGATTTTTCTATATTGCCGCGGCCATGATCTGTTGTAAATAATAAGGTGGTTTTGTTTTTGTATTGCGGATCAGATTGTACAAATTCCCAGATCTCTTTGATCCAGGTATCCACCTGTTTTGCGGCATCCAAATAAGAACGGTATTGTCTGGCATGTGCCCATTCATCCGTTTCTCCGTAAGAGATATATAAAATTTTAGGCTTTTTTGTTTTCAGGTATTCCATCGCACCATAATGAGTAAATACATCAAAACATTCTTCGCTCCATTCTTTGTGTGCATTATCCAGCATGGTATTGATCAGTTTTTCATTGTTTGATGGATTGCTTCCCCCAATATGATTGTAAGCGGTTACGATAGGTAGCCCGCTTCTTTCTTTATTCAGAATCCTGTCGAACGCGCCCCATGCTGCGAAAGCCGCGATCTTTCCTTTAAACTTTTCCTGTTTATTAAAAAATTCAAGCAAATTAGAGTTAGGATTGGCTTTATACTCATTTTTATTTACAGCCGTATCCACATATCCGCAAAAGATCTCGCTGTAACCCGGGTATGAAAACCAATAAGGGTTAAATACATCCAGTTTATTCTTCTCCCAACGGTTGCCATATACCTGTCCTTTTGCAGCGAGAGTGTTCCAGAAAAAAGGCATCAGTTTTTTTCTGCGCTCTGTGGCATCTTCAGACCAGAATCTTTTAAAAAGATCTAAGCTATCTCCCTGATTATACCGTTTATCGTTAGCCAGTTCCTTATCCATACCGCCAAACACTTCCTGCCAGCGAAAGCCATCTGTTGTAATAATGATGAGGTTCTCCGATTGCTGTGCTTTTACAAACGAAACAAGAATGCTCAGACAAAATATAAAAACAATTTTTTTCATGAAACGAATTTTTGAATGATACTAGTGAAACAGAATGGTTGCCGGCACTTCTGTTTTTGGTTGTCCCAAAGGTTGATAGCTAAACAAAAGATTATTACCTCCGCCGCTGTCAAAATAAGAAAGTTTAATTTTATGATACCCTTTCTCCAGAAAACATCTTCCTTCTTTTTCTTCAAATCCGTGGTTGCCATCATTGTTTACAATCAATTGCCCGTCAACTTCCAGAATACTTCCATCATCACTGGTGGTGAAAAAAGTATAGCCTCCTGTTTTTTCAATTTTAATATATCCTTCATATACCAATCCGTATTTTTCTTTTCGTTGTTTTACGGTGGTGTTTGCTAATTCTGCAACGCCTTGTTTAACAGGTGAGGTTTCTTTCAGAACAGACATATTCATTTTGTCGGCTTCAAAGTAACTATAGGCAAGGCCCTTTTGTAAAGAATTGGTTTTTACAGATTTCAGTAAACTGAGTCCTGTTATTTTTAATTCAGCCAGATCACTGGGCACACTGTTGTTATCCTTTACAGCAAAAGATTTGATCACTGCATCACCTTTTACTACAAAAGGCTGCGAATAAACAATGGGTTGCCCGTTATCTATCACATAAGAAATCGTTACACCGGGATCATTTGAAGAAATATTTACCGTTGCGCCCGACATATCCTGCAGATAATTCAGCTCCATCTTTGGTTTATGCAGAAAAGCACCATAGTTACTGATTTTCACTGCATAAGCATACGGCGATTTTATTTTATTGGGATCATATTCCGGTAAATTGATCACAACATCATTTCCTTCTCTTGCTGTCGTTAATTTTTCTTTGGTAGACAAAAAACTTACTTCGTTTAAAGATCCGTTTGCAGGCAGATCTTTTAATACCAGTTTTCTGTTAGAAGGATATTTTGGAAAGATGGCATACAATGAATTGGTATTTGAATTGTATGTATAGAAAACTTCTTTCGTTGCATAACCGGGTGAAGGATCCACGGTTAGTTTCATCATAATATCTTCATCCTTTTTTGCCACATAATCTTTTTTGCCTTCGCTCCATTGAGATACTTTTTTCCAGCGGGTGGTGCCGTAAATCGCTTCTCCGTTAATTTTAAGCCATTCGCCAATCTGCAATAAACGTTCCTGCATAATGGGTGGAATTTTCCCATGTTCATCAGGGCCGATATCCAATAAGAAATTTCCACCCCTACTAACTTTATCCAGTAAATGATACACCAATGATTGAGCGGAATTATAATCCCATGCGTCTTCTTCACGGTTATATCCGTATGAATACCCCATGCCGCGACTCTCTTCCCATGCATGGTTTTCAAAGTCCAGATCGGGTTGGTATTCAGGTGTATAAACAGATCCATGTTTAAATCGCAGTCCTCTTCCCCAACGGTCGTAGGTAACCACTTTATCTTTTACCGGGCTTTCATTATACATCCAGCTAAGAAATTCTTTTGATTTCCAGGTTTCATCGCTTTCATCCCAATCTCCATCCGTCCAGAAAACATCCGGCTGATAAGTGTTAATGAGTTCTTTCATCTGTGGCCACATATGTTCGGTAGCATATTTTTTATGATCTGTTTTCCATAACGGATTAAACCATTCATACAAAGAATAATACATACCGGCACGAACAGAAGTTTTGCGAACGGCAGTAAACAGATCACCTAACAGATCGCGCTTGGGCCCCACTTCTTTTGCATTCCAGGGAAAGCCCCATGTACGGCTGGCATCTTTACTCGGCCAAAGTGCAAAGCCATCATGGTGTTTGGAAGTGAGTACAATATATTTTGCACCGGATTGTTCAAATACTTTGGCCCACTCATCGGGATTAAATAATTCGGCTTTAAACTGATCGGCTAACTGATAATAGGTTTGGTTACCAAACTTGGCAGCGTGATACGCTTTCTTGGCACTATCGCCACCCTGCAAACCATTCTGGTACCATTCTGCATAACCGCCTTTGGTGGTATAAGCCGGAACTGCATACACTCCCCAGTGTATGAAAATGCCGAATTTACCATCGTTAAACCATTGCGGAACGGGTCGTTTGTCTAAGGATTCCCAGGTGGGTTGATAGGTTTGCGCCGAGGAAACCAATGCGGTTGCCAGCAGGCCAAGCAGGATCGTTTTTCTCATATTGACGGGATGTAGGTGAAAAATAACAAAAATCTCCGGATTGAGAATGGGCGGTTCGTGAATCGTGAGTCGTCAGTCGTGAGTTTTGGAAATTTCACTCACGACTGACGACTCACGTCTCACGATACGTTACCTTTGCGGAGCAAAAAGATAGCTTACCTATAAAAATCAGATTCATGGACTACCGTATTGAGAAAGACACCATGGGCGAGGTAAAAGTACCTGCCAATGTTTATTGGGGCGCACAAACCCAGCGCAGTATCGACAATTTTAAAATTGCGCAGGATATTAATAAGATGCCGAAAGAAATTATTAAAGCTTTTGCCTATTTGAAAAAAGCGGCGGCATTAACCAATCTGGATGCAGGTGTTTTACCGGAAGAAAAAGCAAAATTGATCGGACAGGTATGTGATGAGATCCTTGAAGGAAAATTAGATGATCAGTTTCCACTCGTTGTTTGGCAAACCGGCAGCGGCACACAAAGTAATATGAATGTGAATGAAGTGGTTGCCTACCGAGCACATGTGATCAAAGGCGGAGCGTTAACAGATAAGGATAAATTTTTACACCCGAATGATGACGTAAATAAATCACAGTCTTCAAACGATACGTTTCCAACTGCCATGCACATTGCTGCATACAAGATCTTATTGGAAACCACCATACCCGGAATTGAGAAGCTGAGAGATACACTTGCACAGAAGAGCAAAGAGTTTATGCATGTGGTAAAGATCGGCCGCACACACTTTATGGATGCAACGCCGCTTACTTTAGGACAGGAGATCAGTGGTTATGTATCGCAATTGAATCATGGATTGAAAGCGATTAAAAATACTTTGTCACATTTAAGTGAGCTCGCTTTAGGTGGAACTGCTGTAGGTACCGGCATTAACACACCCAAAGGTTACGATGTAAATGTTGCCAAACATATTGCCAACCTTACCGGCTTACCATTTGTTACAGCAGAAAATAAATTTGAAGCATTAGCAGCACACGATGCCATTGTTGAAGCACATGGTGCATTAAAAACCGTTGCGGTAAGTTTAATGAAGATCGCAAATGATGTTCGTATGCTATCATCCGGACCAAGAAGCGGCATCGGCGAATTATTTATTCCGGATAATGAACCCGGCTCTTCTATCATGCCCGGCAAAGTAAACCCAACGCAGTGCGAAGCATTAACGATGATCGCTGCTCAGGTTATGGGAAATGATGTTGCCATCAATATCGGCGGCGCTACAGGACATTTTGAACTGAACGTTTTTAAACCCGTAATGATCTTCAATTTCTTACACAGTGCCCGATTAATTGGTGATGGATGTGTAAGCTTTAATGATAAATGCGCCATTGGCCTCGCTCCTATTGAAGCCAATATTAAAAAGCACGTTGACAACAGTTTGATGCTGGTTACTGCACTCAATACCAAGATCGGTTATTACAAAGCAGCAGAGATCGCACAAACAGCGCATAAAGAAGGGACCACACTAAAAGCAATGGCAGTGAAATTGGGCTATGTAACGCCTGAAGAGTTTGATGCATGGGTGATTCCGGCGGAGATGGTGGGGGAGATTAAGGGGTAATTAATAATTAAAAATTAGAAATTAATAATTGAGAAGCTGCTGATTGGTGGCTTCTCTTTTTTTTTGCCACAGATTCACAGATTAGCACTGAGAAAAAATCTGTGCTAATCTGCGAATCTGTGGCTTTTATTTTTTAACCATCGGTGCTTTTAATAATTGTGTATCTGTTGATAGATTTTCTACACGATAATTTCCCGAGTCGATTACTGTTTTACGAAATTGTTTTTGTATCACTGCGACGTCATTTCCATTGATGACCGTTTGTCCTATGTATAATTCTTCCAGCTTAGTTAGTGATTTTAATTGTTCTATGCCTTTAACGGAAATCTTTGTTCCCACCAGATTTAAGTATAAGAGATTATTGAGTGCAGACAGATTTTTGATTGATGCATCTGTTAGATTAGTATGCTCAATACTCAGTTTGGTAAGATTGGTACATTGACCGATTAGCTTCCATGAATGATCAGACAATTCTGCATAACCCAATTTCAACCATACTAATTGCTTACTAATGGGTGCCAGTAAAGCAATCGTTTCATTGCTTACTTTTTGAATACTGATAAAATTTGCCGTTAACCAATTACTTTTAGCGGCAACAGGTAATACAATCACGCCTGCTTTTCTTAATGCATCCAGCGCAGCTTCAGGTGCAGCATCTACTCTACCTTCCGGAATAGCTGGCTTTTTAACGAATACTGCTGCAGATTGCATGGCCAGCAAGGCAGGCAATACTTTTGGTGTTTGTGCAACTTCTTTTACTTTTTTATCAAAGCCTGCATTGCTACTAATCCACCAGTTGATCAAAACCATTTCCTGTTCTGTTAACTGGGGCTTGCCTTTGGGCGGCATGTGTTTTTCTTCGAGCGGATCGAGTGTGGCTCGTTTGTATAATTCGCTTGCATCGGCGTTGCCGGATTCAAATATCTTTCCGTCTTTACCGCCTTTTAAAATCCAGTCTTTGCCATCAAGCCTTAACCCACCTTTTTGTTTGGTGGCACTATGGCATCCTCCACATTTATCCTGCAAGATGGGTTGAATAATATCTGCAAACACCTGAGCCTCCTGCACATTCACAATATTTTTTCTGGCGGATTTACTGCTGTCTGATTTAACGGTGAATGCTTTTGTGAGAAATCCTTCCCCATGCGTTAAAGTTCCTCCCAAATGGCCGGTAATAATGATCAACAATAATGTGAGTATCGAAACTGATCTTTTTAAGATTTGATTGGAGTTATTGATCAACAGATAGCCAATCAAAGAAATCACTGCTACCGAAATCCCCATCCATTTATGATAATCCAATGTGTCCTCATCATATTCTCCACCCAACGATAAACTCCAACCTGTGATACAGGAAAGAATGGCACTGATCAGTCCTAATAAAAAAGCAATCTTCACCGCCGGTAAAATACCTGCATATTTTTCTTTCTCAATCAGCCATTGAAATAAAACAGCGAGCAACAAAAAACCGATTGGCAGGTGTACCAATACAGGGTGGAAATTTCCGATCAATGCAAACAGTGTATCCATCATTAAGCTGGCTGGTATCTTTTACGGAGCAAATGCATCATGTGTTCATTGATGGCCCATTGGTCTGCGAGCGGCTGGCGCGTGTAAGGCAGCGTAGGCATATAATCCGGCGGACCAAATTCTGTGAGGATGGTCATTTGTTTAGCGCCTTCTTTAATTTTTCTTTCAATCACTGTATCCCACCATTCCAAATGTCGCTTAACGGCAGCATCCCATTCCGGTGCTCGCGGATCATTTACCTGCGGACCTTCAGGGTGGCCCACTCTCGCGTGAATATGATCTACTCTTGATAAAGCCAATTGAACGGTTTCTTCCTGATCATGCAATAATGATTCGTGTACATTGCACCAATGCGAAATATCCAGAGTCATCCGCAGATCAGGATAACGTAATAAATATTTTTTAGCAATATGCGCCGCAAATAAAATACGGCTGCGATGTGATTCATGACAGATTTTAATCCCCGTTTCTTTAGCAACCTTTAAAGTGTATTCAATAAATGGATTGTTCTCCTCTTCCGGAAAAAAATCCCTTCCAGAATGACAATTAATATATAATGGCTTTTGAATTTTCTGTCCGGTTGCAGCCTCTACCATTACTTTAAATTGCTGAAAATGTTTGGCAGGGTCATTATCAGAACCCCCGGTTAAAAACCCGATCTCTAATTGATGTTTTTTTAATGCATCAAACAATTCTTTTTGTGCATCAGGTGTTCCGGGCCACCACATTTCAATTCCATCGTATCCCGATTTTTTGGCTTTGGCACAGAACTCATCTACCGTTCCATTAAAACCCCAGCCGGTACCCATTACTTTTAACGTAAACCCTGCCGGCATTTTAAATGCAGGTTTGGATGCCATTAATTCTTCAAAAGGCGTTAAAGCCAGTGTGCCGAGTGTTGCTGTCATAGATAAAAATTTTCTTCTGTCGAGAGCCATGATATGTTTGTTTGCATGTGTACTGATCTATTTGTTCATGATTGCTGTTGGTCATAAGACCAACAGCGGCAATTGGAGACCAACAGCGGCGTAGTTAATCTTACAAATTCATGTCATCACCCGTCGAAGCCGTTGTTGGTCTTATGACCAACAACAAATCAGGCGAACAACAACTCACGCAATAATCTCATTGATCACCCTCCCATGTACATCCGTTAACCTGAACGGCCTTCCCTGAAACTGATATGTTAACTTCTCATGATCAAAACCCAACTGGTTCAAGATCGTTGCCTGAATATCAAATGCAGTTGTTTTACCACTGATGGCACTATATCCTATTTCATCTGTTTCGCCATAACTCATTCCTTTTTTTATTCCGCCACCCGCCATCCAGATCGTAAATGCTTCGGTATGATGATCGCGTCCTTTAAAAGGCATTTTCTTTCCATCCCTGTTTTCCTGCATCGGCGTACGGCCAAATTCTCCGCCCCATACAACCAATGTTTCATCTAATAATCCTCTTTGTTTCAGATCCAATAATAAGGCAGTTACGGGTTTGTCCATGGTTCTGCATTTGTTTACAAATCCATAATCAATTGCCAGACTCTCATCTGTTCCATGACTATCCCATCCCCAATCAAATAACTGCACAAAACGAACACCTTTCTCCACTAATTTTCTTGCCAATAAAATATTGTTTGCCAAACAGGCTTTGCCCGGTTGGGTTCCATACATTTCATGAATATAATCCGGTTCATCATTTATGTTCATTACATCCGGCACAGAGATCTGCATACGATAAGCCATTTCATATTGAGAGATGCGTGACAAGATCTCCGGGTCTTTAAATTCTTCGTAACTCATCCGGTTAGCTTCATTGATCGCATCGATAGACGCTTTACGAAGATCTCGATCCATACCCGCAGGATCTTTAATAAATAAAACCGGATCACCTTCACTTCTGCATTGTACGCCTTGATATACCGATGGCAGAAAGCCGCTACCCCAAACACTTTTACCCGCATCCGGAAATTTTCCGCCGGAAGTTAATACCACAAACCCCGGAAGATTACTGTTCTCACTTCCCAATCCATAAGTTGCCCATGCACCAATGCTTGGCCTGCCAAGTCTGGGTGTTCCTGTATGCATCAACAATTGTGCAGGACCATGATTGAACTGATCTGTTTGCACCGCTTTTAAAAAACTTACTTCATCTGCCACCGTTGCAAAATGAGGAAGATGATCCGATACCCATGCACCGCTTTGTCCGCGTTGTTTAAAGTTTGCCTGCGGCCCCAGCATTTTGGGTACACCGCGAATGAATGCGAATTTTTTGCCTTCCAGTAATGATTGCGGACAATCCTGTCCGTCTAATTTCATCAGGTCGGGTTTGTAATCAAATAATTCCAATTGAGAAGGTGCACCGGCCATATGTAAATAGATCACCGATTTTGCTTTGGGTGCAAAATGGGGTGCATGCGGCAATAAAGGATTATCGCTGTTAAAAATTCCGGTTCCATTTGTTCCTGATGAAAAGTTACACCCACTTAAAAAAGAACCCAATGCCATACTGCCCATACCCAAAAAACAATCTTTCAGAAAAACCCTTCGGGTATTCAGTTCCAGATTTTTTATCCGGGCTTCTTCAATGATGCGTTGGTTATGTTTACTCATTTTCTAATTTTTGGTGATGAATTCGTCCATATTCATCATCGCTCCTGCTACTACAACCATTGCGGCAGTAGAGGGTGTTTGTTTCTCTTTATTATTGCCGGCCATTTGTTTCATTTTTTCTTCATCTGCACGAAACCGCTTGTATGCATTCATGTACAGTTTTTCAAATACCATTTCTTTTTCAGGCGTGATGGGTTTGAACAAAGCCAGTTCATATCCCTTACTGATCTGTTGTTTCAGATCTTCTCCTCCTAAAGCCATCATACGATACGCAAAGAATCTTGCCATTTCAATATAAGCCGAATCATTTAAGGTAGTTAATGATTGTAAAGGTGTATTCGTTCTGATCCTCCTTGCCGTGCATACTTCACGAGAAGTACCATCAAATGTGATCATAGATGGATAAGGTGCCGAACGCTTCCAATAGGTGTACAATGCACGCCGGTATTGATCACAACTATCGCTTTTCTTCCAGGAAGCTCCATTCCATGGCGACATCCAGATGCCTTCCGGCTGATAAGGAAATACACCGGGACCATACATTTTCTCACACAACAATCCACTTACCGATAAAGCCTGATCACGAATTTGTTCTGCAGATAATCTTACACGTGGCCCTCTTGCATAATATTTATTGAAGGGATCTTTCTCCAATCCTTCCTTACTCATCTTAGTATCCTGACGATACGTTGCAGACAGCACAATTTCCTTCATCAGTTTTTTCAGATCCCAGTTATACTCATTCATCAACTTCCACGCAAGATGATCAAGCAATTCTTTGTGGGTGGGTTGTATGCCCTGTGTACCAAGGTCTTCCAGTGTTTCCGCAATCCCTTGTCCAAAGAACTGTTCCCAGATTCGATTAACAATGGCACGTGAACTGAGAGGATTTTTTTTATCCGTTACCCACATAGCCAATCCCATTCGGTTGCGTGGTGCATTAGATGGTAAAGAACCCAATGATTGTGGCACATCTGCTTCAACCACCTTGCCTTTTACTAACCAGTTACCTCTTTCAAAAACATGTGTGGGTCTGAATAATTCCTTGGTATTT
This sequence comes from Sediminibacterium sp., assembly GCA_965206685.1. Lineage (GTDB taxonomy): Bacteria > Bacteroidota > Bacteroidia > Chitinophagales > Chitinophagaceae > Sediminibacterium. The sequence goes on along the minus strand of OZ242223.1, from coordinate 4,878,989 downwards.
TCTACCATAACAGGAGTAATCGTTACCTGTTTAGAAACAAGCAGATCATTAAAATATTTATAGGCACTATCATATCCTTTTAAACCTTTTCCGGGAAAAGGATCGGTAATAAAAAACCAATCGAACTGCATACCCGTTTCTTCCGGTGTTGCGAGGTTTTTATTTTGATAAGAGAAATAAAGATCATGCGGGCCTTTCATTAGAGGCAAAGTGAATGAAGCAATCTTCCACGCGCCTTTTGAATCTTCTACATTGATCGTATTCACAATCGTTCCATCAGGCTGATCAAGATGTATCACCCATTTACCGCCGGGTTTCCAGCTTTTGTAGCGATAAGATAATTGTGAGTGATTTGCAAAATCTACCTGCGGCAATCTTGCAGAGCCATTGTTACGAAGCACCAGCCATTTTGTATCCGTTAAGGCACTGTTGATGAGATGATCTGCTGCAATGGAATTGATAGCCGGCTCGCCTGTTTTTACAAACCCAATCAATTCTTTTTCACGTGTACCTGAATTTTGATGCAACCAATCTTTGAGCTGAACAAACTTTACACTATCTTCTTTATGAAATTCTTTCAGCAATGGATAATCATCATACGTATCCTCATCACGTGTGTTATTAAAGAATGCCATGAATTTATAATACTCGTCATGTTTAAATGGATCATAGGGATGGCTATGACATTGTACACAGGCAAACGTAGTACCCATCACAGTTTCCCAGGTTGTATTAACGCGGTCTATCACTGCAGCCGTTCTAAATTCTTCATTATCCGTGCCGCCTTCATCATTCGTCATTGTGTTGCGATGAAAGGCTGTGGCAATGTATTGTGCATCTGTTGGATTGGGAAGAAGATCTCCCGCTAACTGTTCTGTAAGAAATTCATTATACGGTTTATTCTCATTAAACGAATGGATCAGCCAATCGCGATAGCGCCAGATTGAGCGCCAGTCATCACGCTCGTAACCTTTGGTATCTGCATACCGCGCAAGATCCATCCACATAGCAGCCCAGCGTTCTCCGTAATGTGGTGATGACAATAAAGTATCTACTAATTTTTCATACGCATCTGTTCTGGTATCTTTCAGAAAATGTTCTGCCAATGATGCGGATGCAGGCAAACCGGTAATATCCAGACTGACCCTTCTCAACAAAGTAGCTTTATCTGCTTCTATAGAAGGCTTCAGACCTTCTTCACGCATTTTCTGATAAGTAAAATGATCCACATCATTCTTTACCCATGAGCCGCCGCCCGTTGTTCCAAAAAACCAGTTATTAACTTTCGGAATTTCTGTTGGCTGTACAGGAACATAGGCCCAATGATCGCCCCATTTGGCGCCTTGTTTGATCCATTTTTTTAAGGTAGCAATTTCATCATCCGTAAGTGGCGGATGTTTATAAGGCATTCTTTCTTCGGGATCTTTCAATGTTAAACGCCGGATCATTTCACTATGCGAAGGATCTCCGGGAATGATAGCGGGCTTGCCGGATTTATTAACTGCCAAGGCATCCGCACGAAATAATAAACTAAAACCACTCTGTCTTTTTACACCACCATGACAGGTGATACATTTTTTATTAAAGATGGGTTTTACTTCTGTATTGTAATCAACGGTGTGTCCGGCAGTAATAAATGCAAAACCGACTGCACCTGTTACAATGATGAGGATGATCCACGAGATCTTATTCAACCGGGGCAATCGCATGCAGAAAAGTTTATCGTTTTAAAGTTATACTTTTTTGGCATCTATAGAAAACAAGTTTGGTGTTGTTCCAGTATATGGAATAAAAATAAAAATGCCACAGATTCACAGATTATCACAGAAAAAATCTGTGCAAATCTGCGAATCTGTGGCGAAAAAAATATCGCGCTTAATGAACTTTTTTACCGCCAAGATATGTGGCGCTAACCTTTACGTTGAGGATCTCTGTTTCTGCAATTTTCATCAGGTCTTTATCCAAAATAATAAAATCTGCTTTTTTACCCGCTTCTAAACTACCTACTTCTTTCTCCAAAAAACTGGCTTTCGCTGCCCAAATGGTCATTCCTTTAATCGTTTCCTCACGCGTCAATGCATTTTCTTTCTGAAACCCATCCGCCGGAAAACCTTTCGCATCTTTACGTGCCACCGCTGCTAAAAATGTTTTGAACGGAGAAATATCTTCTACCGGAAAATCAGTTCCCAATGGCATCCATCCGTTTTGTTGTAATAATTGTTTGTACGCATAACCACCTTTCAATCTTTCTTTACCTAATCTTTCTTCGGCCCAATACATATCGCTGGTGGCATGCGTGGGTTGCACAGAAGGAACAATACTTGCGGAACCAAACAGATCAAAATCATTTTGATTGATGATCTGAGCATGCTCAATCCGCCAACGTTTATCGTTCTTTCCTTTCAAATATTTATTGTAAACGTTTAAGATCTCACGGTTGGCACTATCACCTATCGCATGTGTACACATTTGAAAATCGGTTGCTGCCAACACCTTCGCCAATGAATCGTAATGCGATTTATTTCTCAATAAAAACCCCTGCCAACCTGCTTTATCATTATACGGTTGCAACAAACATGCACCACGACTACCCAATGCCCCATCCGCATACACTTTAAATCCATGTACGAATAGTTTATCTGTTTTATAAGGACCTTTTTTGAGATAGAGATTCAGGTTCTCATCATTATCACTCAGCATTACAAACAAACGTATATCCAGTTTACCTGTTTTTTGCAAGGTATCAATCCCATCCACATCATGATAGCTTAATCCGCAATCAGTGATCGTTGTTAATCCCTGTTCAAAACAATTTTTCTGTGCGGCCTGTAACCACTGTGTATATAACTCTTTTGTGGGTGCAGGAATCTGATCATATACTTTATCATCTCCGTTATCGATCAATACGCCAGTTAACTTTCCATCCTTTACTTCAATAGCGCCGCCAACAATGGTTTGTCCGGCTTTAATTCCTGCAAGGTCCATTGCTTTTTGATTGGCAATGGATGCATGTCCGTCAACCCTTTTCAAAATCACCGGTTTATCTGGAAAAAGTTGATTGAGTTTTTCATTGGTTGGATAGGTTTTCCCCGGCCATTTATTTTGATCCCAGCCACGCCCCTGTATCCATGTAAGATCAGGATGTTTTTCTGCAAAGGCTTTTACCCTTTCCAATGCTTCTTCCCATGATGTGGTTCCAAACAGATCTACCTGAAAAAGAGAACTGCCGTAACCTACAAAATGTGCATGTGCATCAATAAACCCTGGATACACAGTTGCCCCTTTCGCATCAATACTTTCAACAGAAGAATATTTCGTAAGAATTTCATCATTCTTACCCACCGCCACAATCAATCCGTCTTTTACAGCTATCGCTTCTGCAACAGAAAAAGAAGAATCAACTGTATAAATAGTGGCATGATGAATAATGGTATCCACCTTGTTTTTACCACAAGAGGTTAGGATGATCAATAAAGCAATAGAAAGATATTTTCTCATATAGTTAGTTTGATCGAATAAAGTTACAGTGCGTAGAGGAATATTGAATATTAAACAAGGAATATCGAATCATGAAGTACATCAAAACACTTCAACATTCAAAATTCCTTGTTCAATATTCAATATTTTTAATAGAAACGGAAACCTATTTAAGGAGTTCACAAGGCTTAAGCCCCGTATGTTTCTTAAACGCCGCAGAAAAATGCGAAATAGAGGAATAACCTAACAAAGCAGAAACATCAGTAACACTCAATCCTTTTTCATACAAAAGATATTTCGCGTGCTCCATTCTTTGTTGCTGGTAAAAATCAAATATCGTGGTTCCGAAAACTTCTTTGAACCCTTTTTTCAGGTAACATTCGTTCATCGCCACTTTACGGCTCAGTTCTTTAATGGTGATCGGATCACCAATATGTTGCAGTAAAATTTCTCTTGATTGATAAATCCTTTCCCTTCCACTTTCATCTGCAAGAAATTTGCAGCTGAACCCTTCTTCTTTTTCTTCAACCAAACATTCCAGACTGTACAATAACAGTTCATGAATTTTAGCATTCACGAAAATATTTTCCAGCGCACCGGAATAACTGTGGTTCAGTAATCCGTCCAGCACATTTCTTTTCTTTAAACAAACCGGGAAAACCTTGGTAAAGGCATTGGGGTGTTTAAATGCCAATACCTCATCCTTACGTGTATTCAGTTTTACATTGTGCACAAACTGGTGCAGAAATGTAGAAGTAAAATGAAACGTAAATACATCCACCGTTTGGTGTTTGCCACTGCAGTTTTCGGTAGGCAGTTGTCCGCATTGTGCACAACTTTTCTCTTCACAATAACGGTTACCTGTTGTGCAATACCGCAGTTCCAGATAATTCTCAGTAGGCTTTTTGGTATTATAATGGTAAACCATCATACCCGTATCTTCTGCCACCCATGGATGCTGGGCATAGTATCGCTTGATATTGTATTGAATAGAGCCGGGAATATTCTGGCCTTTTTCATACAACAGATCCATGCTGGGATCAATACCACCACGGTGCGAAACTTTTAATATGTCCATTACCTGTACCATCGAAACACAAAATTAATGTATAAACATCTAATTTGCAAGTTAAGGCTTTCATAACGTGTCATGAGCGGGTCATTTTCTGCATCCACATTAGCCCTGAAAATGGGGAAAAATAGCTTTGTTTTTGACCAAAAAAACGCTTTATTTTCATTAGCTTTGCCCACTTCTGATTTTTACTTAAAACACAGGACTGACAAGCATTTATGAGCGAAGAACAACAAAAAAGTAACGACGCCCAGAATAAGAATTACGGCGCCGACAGTATACAGGTATTAGAAGGTTTGGAAGCGGTGCGAAAAAGGCCCGCCATGTACATTGGTGATATTGGCATAAAAGGCCTTCACCACCTGGTATATGAGGTAGTAGACAACTCCATTGATGAGGCCCTTGCCGGGTATTGTAAGAACATTGAGGTAACCATTCACGAAGATAATTCCATTAGTGTTCAGGATGATGGCCGGGGTATTCCTACCGGTATCAATACCAAAGAGCAAAAAAGCGCTTTGGAAATTGTAATGACCGTTCTGCATGCCGGTGGTAAGTTTGATAAAGACACCTATAAAGTGTCTGGTGGTTTGCATGGTGTGGGTGTGAGTTGTGTAAATGCATTGAGTACCACCTTGCAGGCTACCGTTCACCGCGAAGGAAAAATATTTGAACAGGAATATAAGATCGGGATCCCGCAATATGCGGTGAGAGAAATTGGCGAGAGCACCAAAACCGGTACCCTGGTACACTTCTGGCCCGACCATACTATTTTTCAGGAAACGGTTTATCGTAAAGAGATTCTGGAAGGCCGTTTACGTGAACTCTCTTATCTGAACAAACGCATCAGCATTACGCTGAATGATCTGCGTGAGAAAAATGAAGATGGGACAACTTACACAAAGAATTTCTATAGTGAAGGCGGTATCGTTGAGTTTGTTGAAATGCTCGACAGGAACGGTAACCGTAACCCGCTTATTCCAAATCCATTGTATGTGGATGGGCATGATGAAGCCTCTAATATTGCTGTTGAAGTAGCCCTTACTTATAACGATGATTTTAAAGAGCATATCTTCTCTTACGTAAATAATATCAATACCATTGAAGGTGGTACACACGTTACCGGTTTCCGTCAGGCACTTACCAGGGTGTTTAAAACCTATGGTGATAAACAGGGTCTGTTTGAAAAAGCCAAGGTTACCATTGAGGGTGATGATTTCCGTGAAGGATTGAGTGCCATCATTTCTGTAAAGGTTCCTGAACCGCAGTTTGAAGGGCAAACCAAGACCAAACTGGGTAACAGTGAGGTTAGCGGTATCGTTCAAACCACCGTTGCCCGTGCATTAGAGGCTTTTCTGGAAGAAAATCCTAAAGAAGCCAAGAATGTGATCTCCAAGATCATTTTAGCCGCCCAGGCCCGTGTTGCTGCCAAAAAAGCCCGCGACATGGTTCAGCGTAAAACCGTATTAAGCGGTGGTGGCCTGCCCGGTAAACTGGCAGATTGCAGCGAAAGGGACCCTGAAAAATGCGAACTCTACCTTGTGGAAGGAGATTCGGCCGGTGGTACTGCCAAACAGGGCCGTGACAGAAGTTATCAGGCCATTCTGCCATTACGTGGTAAGATCCTGAACGTAGAAAAAGCCATGGAGCACAAGATCTACGAAAACGAAGAGATTCGCAATATGTATACAGCTCTGGGGGTTACTGTTGGTACACCTGACGATCCTAAAGCATTAAACATGGTTAAGTTGCGTTACCATAAACTCATCATCATGACCGATGCCGATGTGGATGGTTCGCATATCGCTACCCTGATATTGACCTTTATTTTCCGTTATATGAAAGAGATGGTGGAGCAGGGATATGTATACATTGCCCAACCGCCTTTATACCTTGTTAAAAAAGGAAAGGACCAGGAATATGCTTACAGCGAAGAACAAAGAAGGTTATGGATCACCAAACTGGGTGGCGGAAAAGACGAGAGTGTTACCACGCAGCGATACAAAGGTTTGGGTGAAATGAATGCAGACCAGCTCTGGGAAACCACCATGGATCCCGCCCGCAGAACCCTGAAACAGGTAACCATTGAAAGCGCTGCCGAAGCAGACCGTATCTTCAGTATGCTCATGGGTGATGATGTGGCCCCACGCCGCGAATTCATTGAGAGTCATGCGAAATATGCAAAGATTGATGTGTAGGTTTTGACCATAGACCATGGTCGATAGTCCATAGAAAAAGCCGGTTTTTAACGCCGGCTTTTTCATTTTAATCATTTCTTGCCATGGACTATGGACCATTGACCATGGACACGGCCAAGCCGCCGCAGCCCAGAAATTTCACTTTCCACGAAAAAATTGGTAGCTTGTGCCTTATAACAACCCATTGTTTATCTACTAACTTTTAAATTCTAAGCACATGGACACTTCAAAAATGATCAAAGCATATTGCCTCAAGACAAAGGAAAAAAACGTTCCTATGCAGGATGCAGTAGTTACTAAAACAGCAAAAGGTGGCTATATGGCCGGTGGCCACGACGGTAAAGGAAATAAAATGGCCGCTATTTTAAGCGAAGCCAAAGCTTTACAAGCGATTGCAGACGGCGTTGCCAAAAAAGGATTCTAAGCCATACGAAAGAACAAAAAATTGTATCCGGCTCCATCATTGGGGCCGGATTTTTTATGTCTCGTATCAGGTATAAATACGGGTGATTAATTCAAGATCGATAAAACTGCCAGGAAATCAATATTGTATAAATTTGGGTAAAGAGAACAATATGATTATCCGCCTGCCATTAAGGTTTGAAGGAAGCAAGGGAGAAAAGCATTTGTATGCCTTATTTGATAGTGGTGCAACTTATTCATGTATTGCAGAAGATCTGGCAGAAGAGCTAACAAATCCGGAATCACTTCATACACCCATGAAATTGGCAACGGCCAGCAGTTCAACATATATGGAGATCACAAATACTTGTCGCCTGGATTTTTATCATGAAGATGTGAGATTAAGTGATGAGTTTCTGGTGGTACCGGGAGTTAGTGAAGAAGTGATTATTGGTGCAGCCACCATGCAAAAATGGCGTTTAAAACTGGATTTTGAAAATGATAATGTAATTGTAGATCCGAGAGTGGCTAAACTCATCCTGATTAATCTGATCAAAAAAGACTAATCATTCAATACACATTCCTCTGCGGAAACCTCTGCCTCTCTGCAACTCCGCGATTGGAAAATATTTCACTAAAAAGAAATTGCGATTTTTCGATGCTCCGCCCAACCGCAGAGGAATGGAGTAGCAGAGTTTGCCGCAGAGATTATTTTTTACCCGCTACATCTTCATGCATATGCTTGAGGAAACGATGCATGGCTTCCATATCTTTTACATTATCTACAATTAAGAGGAACATACGGCCTGTTTGTTTGAGGCGGGCTTTGTTGGTTCCGATCTGTAAATATTTCAACACTTTTTTGAAAAGTTCTGATTCGAAATAAGGCGAATCGGGGCGGTTGATGAAGTAACAACGGAGTGTATCTTCCTTCAAGGTCATCTTCTCAAACCCAATATCCACGCCCATCCAGCGGCAACGGACCGTAGTGAAAAGATCTTCAACCTGTGGCGGAATAGGCCCAAAACGATCGATCATCTCGGCATGAAATTCCATCAGTTCCGCTTCTGTTTCACAATTATCCAGGCGTGTGTAAAGAGATAAGCGTTCAGCAATACTTTCTACATAACTATCGGGTATCATTACTTCCAGATCGGTATCAATGGTACAATCGCTAACAAAATCATCCTGCTTGCTGATCTCTTCTTTAAACAGATCCTGAAACGAATTCCGCTTCAGTTCCCTGATCGCTTCTTCCAGTATTTTCTGGTACATTTCAAAACCGATCTCGGCCATAAACCCGGTTTGTTCACCACCCAATAAATTTCCGGCACCACGTATATCCAGATCGCGCATGGCAATCTGAAAACCACTTCCCAATTCACTGAACTGCTCAAGCGTTTGTAAACGTTTTCTTGAATCGGTTGGCAATGTACTCATTGGCGGTGCGAGCAAATAACAGAATGCTTTTTTATTACTGCGCCCTACCCTTCCACGCAACTGGTGCAGATCACTCAATCCAAAATGATGTGCATTATTAACGATGATGGTATTCACATTCGGAATATCCACACCGCTTTCTACAATATTGGTACAAACCAGTACATCATATTTCTTATCAATAAAATCGAGGATTCTTTCTTCCAGTTCATGTCCCTCTAATTGGCCGTGGGCAAAGCCAATACTTAAATCCGGGCAAAGCCCCTGTATTAAAGCACTCATCTCTGCCAATCCATGCACGCGGTTATGAATAAAGAAAACCTGTCCGCCGCGTTCTGTTTCATAATAGATCGCATCGCGGATAAAATCATCATTAAAAATCTGTACCTCTGTTTGTATCGGCTGGCGATTAGGTGGTGGTGTGTTGATGATACTTAAGTCACGCGCGCCCATCAAACTAAACTGTAATGTTCTCGGAATAGGCGTGGCTGTAAGCGTTAAGCAATCCACATTTGTTTTTAATGTTTTTAGTTTTTCTTTATGCCCAACACCAAATTTCTGTTCCTCATCAATCACCATTAATCCAAGGTTTTTGAATTTCACTTCTTTACCCAGAATACCATGTGTACCAATGATGATATCGATCTTACCTTCTTCTAATCTTTTCAGTGTTTCCTTTTTTTCTTTGGATGATTTGAAACGATTGATATAATCCACCGTAACCGGAAATTCTTTCAACCTTTCCTGAAAAGTTTTGTAGTGCTGAAATGCCAAAATGGTTGTTGGAACCAATACTGCAGCCTGTTTACCATCCAGACAGGTTTTGAATGCAGCGCGAACAGCCACTTCTGTTTTTCCAAAACCTACATCGCCGCAAACCAGCCTGTCCATAGGGCTTTCGCTCTCCATATCTTTTTTTACGTCGGCAGTTGCTTTGCTTTGATCGGGTGTATCCTCATAAATAAAAGAAGCTTCCAGCTCGGTTTGCATATAGTTATCCGGGGTGTGTGCAAAGCCCTGTTGTGCCTTTCGCTGCGCGTATAATTTAATGAGGTCAAAAGCAATCTCTTTTACTTTCGCTTTTGTTTTTTCTTTCAGTTTATTCCAAACATCAGAACCCAGTTTATTGATCTTGGGAACGGTTCCTTCTTTGCCGGTATATTTTGAAATTTTATGCAGCGAATTAATATTCACATACAAAATGTCGCTGTCTTTATAAATGATTCGTACCGCTTCCTGCACTTTACCATTGGCCTCAATTTTTTGTAAGCCGCTATAGGTTCCCACACCATGATCGATATGCGTTACGTAATCTCCGGGCTGCAGATCACGCAGGGTTTTCAGCGTTAGTGCCTTGTTCTTGTTATAAGCCTGTTTTACTTTGTATTTATGATAACGCTGAAAGATCTGGTGATCGGTATAACAAACCGCTTTCAGGTCTTCATCAATAAATCCTTCGTGTATACCGGTAGCAACAGGAACAAATTGGATCTCTGTTTGCAGATCAGCAAAAATGCTGTTCAATCTTTCCAGTTGTTTTGCCTGTTCGGCGAAAATATATATGCCATAACCATTGGCTTCATGCGATTTCAAATCGCTTATCAACAGATCAAAACGGCGATTGAAAGAAGGTTGTGTTTTGGTTTTGAATTCGATTTCAAAGCTTGACAGATGCGGCTTGTAGCCAAATTCAACAATATGTTTGGGTGTTAACTGCTCTTCAATAACAGACGCTTTTACAAAATCGTTCCAGGTAACATTTTTTACAATTTTGGTATCATCATCTTCATCCGTATTGTTCATGCGGAAACCGCTGTCGATCATTCCGATAAAACCCTGCAGGTCGTCTTCCTGATTGGTGATCTTTTCTTTGATCACATCCCAATCCTTTAACCAAACGATTGTGTTGTCTGAAATAAATTCGAGTAATGAAATTTTTTCATCACTCTCAAATTGTGTTTCTACATTGGGAATAATATTTACCTGCAATAATTTCCGTTCACTCAATTGCGTTTCGGGATCGAAGATGCGGATACTGTCTACTTCATTACCAAATAATTCAACACGGTAAGGTTTCTCATTTCCAAAAGAATAAATATCAAGGATCCCGCCACGTAACGCAAACTGGCCGGGCTCGTACACAAAATCGGTTCTTTCAAAACCATACATCACAAACAGTTCCATCAAACTGTTCAGGTTAATGGTATCATTGGCTTTGATACTGATGATATTGCTGCTGAGTGTATCGCGCAACACTACTTTCTCAAACAAGGCTTCGGGATAGGTAACAATAATTTTTCTGTTGCCACCTGCAGAAAGTTTTGTAAGTGCTTCTGTGCGAAGCATCACATGTGAACTGTTCAGTAACCTGAAATTTTTCCGGTTCTTATACGATGATGGAAAATAAAAAAGATCCAGGGCGTTGGTCAGATTCTCCAGTGTGTTATGAAAATACGCGGCTTCTTCCGCATCATTCAACACCACCAAATGATTTAATTGCTGACAATTCGGATGCATAAACACCGAACTCACTACAAATTCCGAACTGCTGCCCTGTAAATTTTTGAGGAAGATTTTTTGCGGATCGGCAAATAGAAGCCTGTCCGCCAGCTGAAAAAGCCGGGGGGAACTTTGGTACTGCTCAAGCAACACATTCAGGTTCATATCCGCGTATCAATATCCTTTTCCCGAAAAGGGGAGCAAAGATAGCTGTTAGCTTTTAGCCCTAAAAAAGATATTGGGGAATTAAAAAAGCTCGCAGCTAAAAGCGAATGGCTAGAAGCTGGCTCTTGAACTTACCGAGAGATTAACCGTAGTAAGCTTACCTTCCTCCACCGTAAACAGGGCGATATTATTGTTTGTGTCGAACAGATTGGCATAAAACTGGCTTCCCTGCTTAATAAATACAGAATAAGACCCAACCGGAAGAGCGATAGCGAATTTACCGGTACTATCCGTATCCACAGAAGCAACCAGCTTTGATGCAATAGCCGTATAGCTTGGTGCGGTACCCAAACGGCGTACCTGACTGAGATTGGTGGGTTCATAAATGAGTACAGTAGTAAGGATTCCTTTAGGAACTGCGGGTGGAGCACCTTTCATCGGCATTTGATTGCCGGTCAGTTCAGTTATACTGCCCGTAAAGCCTTGCGATATGGTCGATGAATTTGCCTTTTTTACCGATGAACAGGCCCAAATCGTTAAACTGAATAAAAAAAGAATAAAAAGATTATGTTTCATACATCACTTTGAACCCTGAAAGTATCTAATTTAGTGAATATTCTGCCCGATTTTTAAAAAAAGGGGCTGCCTGAAAATTTTTATGATTATGATGAAGAAAACAGCACTGGTCTTAGCATGTATTTGCGTATTTGCCGGGATAACCTCAGCACAGGAATTTACCAATACCCGAATCCTGAAACAGGCATCTGTTGGTTTTAAGATCTCCGGCGATGAGAACTATGCAAAAGCATTGTCTATGGCCAGAGCCAAGGGCTGGGCACTTTCTTTCACATCACGCGAAGGAAGAGTGGCTGTTCTTACAGGTGTAGATGATTTTGGCCACCCGAAATATGTGACTACTAACAACAACACCATTGCCGCTGCCACTACCCGTGCCAATCAACTTTGGCCAGGCGGTTCATCAGGCTTGAATCTTTCCGGAAGTTCGGCTAATATGAAAAACAAACTGGGGATCTGGGACGGAGGTTCTGTTTTAGGAACACATCAGGAACTTACAGGCAGGGTTACCCAAAAAGATAATCCATCTGCAACAAGCGATCATAGCACGCACGTTGCAGGTACTATGATGGCTTCCGGTGTTAATCCAAGTGCAAAAGGAATGGCTTTTGGTGTTCAGGGAATTGTTGCGTACGACTTTAACAGCGACCTTACTGAAATAGCTGCAGAAGCACCCAATTTAGTTGTGTCTAATCATTCCTATTCCATTATTTCAGGTTGGAATTACAATACTTCACAAAGCCGTTGGGAGTTTAACGGACGTTCTACCGATAATGAAGATTATAAATTTGGCTATTACAGTTCGGATTCACAGGCTTTGGATTCCATTGCCTATAATGCTCCTTTCTATCTCATTGTAAAATCAGCCGGTAATACCCGCACTGAAACAGGCCCTGCAGTTGGGCAACCATATTTTCGATATAATTCCAGTGGGCAAATGGCTTCTGCGGGTAACCGTCCGGCAGGTATCAGCAGCAATGATAGTTATGATGGAATTTCCTGGGATTGCGGTGCCAAGAACATTCTGACCATCGGCGCCGTTAGTGGATTACCCGGCGGATACAGCAGAAAAGAAGATGTGGTAATGTCTGATTTCAGCAGTTGGGGACCAACAGATGATGGCCGTATCAAACCGGATGTGGTAGCAGACGGTGTAAATGTTTTATCTTCTATCAATACTTCTAATACTGCCTATGCAAGCTTTAGCGGTACATCCATGGCATCGCCTAATGCTGCTGGTTCTGTATTTCTATTGCAGGAATATTATTCCAAATTGAAAGGGGCTACCTCTTTTTTACGTTCTGCCACTTTAAAAGGTATTGCCATACATACTGCCGATGAAGCAGGTACATCACCAGGGCCGGACTACCAGTATGGATGGGGATTGCTGAATGTGTTGAAAGCATCTGAGTTCATTACCAATTTTGCAGCTAAAAACAACGATACCACTTCGCCAACGCTTATGTATGAAAACACATTGGCACAGGGTGCAACATTTACCAAAACGGTGATTGCCACAGGTAAAGGGCCTTTATCTGCAACGATCAGCTGGACAGATGTAAAAGGAAACGTAGATGTACAAAACGTTCTGAACAATCGTACAAAAAACCTGGTGAATGATCTGGATATCCGCATCACCAGAGGAACCAAAACATTTTTCCCATGGACATTGGATGTAAATAACCCAAGCTTTGCCGCAGCACCCGGAGATAACAGCACCGACAATGTAGAACGAATTGATGTAGACAGTACGATTCCCGGTCAGATCTATACCATTACCGTAACGCATAAAGGAACATTGGCAAGAGGTTCGCAGGCATACTCATTATTAGTGAGTGGGGTGGGTGGGGTTGCTTATTGTACATCAGCATCAGGCGGTGGCGGAGCGAGAATTGATAGTGTGAATTTCAAAACCATTCATGTGCTCAACTCAGCCGGAGCTAAAACCTATACAAACAATACGAATAATGTAGCGGATATTGAAGCATCTCAAACCATTCCGATCTCTATCAGAACCAGTACTTCAGATGCCACGACCAATCCAAGGATCGTAAAAGTATTTATTGATTACAACAATAACGGCACATTTGAAACTTCAGAACTGGTTGCCACCAGTGGTGTATTGGCTTCTACTTCAACCGTATTCAATGCTAATATTACCACACCTGCAAACCTTACAGTTGGCAATATCTGTTTGATGCGTATCATTGTTCAGGAAACTTCTACCGCAACCGATATTGCGGCCTGCGGAACCTATGGTAAAGGAGAAACGCAGGATTACAGAGTAAGGGTTGTAAATCCGTCGAACGATGTTTCTATCAGTGATATTATTTCTCCATCTACTACAGATTGCGGAACCAGTGCACAATATGTGACGGTAACTTTAAAAAATAACGGTTCAGTAGATCAAAGCAATATTCCAATCACGGCTTCTATTGCAACTGGCTCAACGGTGGTTGCCAATCTTGCCTTTACATTTCCCGGCCCTCTTAGTGCGGGTTCAACTTTTAATTATACTTTTCAAACGCCCATAACTACCACTGGGGGTACAACTTATACGCTTACCGCCACTACTGCCCTTACTGCAGACCAGAATTCCGCAAATAACACATTGGTTTCTACATTCCTTTCCAGAGCCAAACCCGCAGCGGTAAGTGCGGCCGGTAATATTTGCGGAACCACCGTTACCTTAAAAGTGGCAAGTCCGGATGCTTCCAATTATTATTGGTATTCAACTGCAACCGCTACATCGCCATTTGGCCTCGGTTCAACTGTAACCACTACCACAATCCCGACAGATAAAACTTACTATGTTGCCAAAGAAGCCAAAGTGAGTGTGGGTGCCGCCAACAAAGCAGCATTCACTGCGGGAGGATATAATATGTTTGTGTACAACTATGTAAAGATCAATAATACGGTTCCGGTTGTATTGGAAACGGCCCGTATGTATATTGGCTACCCGGGCAAAGTAAGATTTACCCTTGCCAATCTGATTTCTGAATCATCAGCTTCATTCAATTATCAGCCATTGGCAACAACAACGGTTGATGTTTACCCAACCACGCCAACCCCTGCATCCGGCGCCGTAACAGGCAACAATACAAGTGATACCGGAGCGATCTTTAATCTTAATTTACCGGTGTCTACTGTTGGCGATCATATTATCATTATAGAATGTCTTGATAAGAAGGGCGTTTTGGATACGGTTACAAATCTGGGTGCAACCATTTTCAGAAATAATGGTATTACAGGTACTACCTACCCAATAGCGGTTCCAAGCATCATGTCTATTACAGGTAATAGTGCTCACAATACTGCAGGTGCATCAGACAATCAGTTTTATTATTTCTTTTATGATATGAAGGTTAATACAGGTGCCTGTGTAAGCGATCGTGTGGCGGTAGTAGCTACAACAGCTCCGGTACCGGTTATTACACAATCTGCAGATTCACTGGTAAGCAGTATCAGCAGCGGTAATCAATGGTATCTGAATGATACAACAGCTATAAGTGGTGCTACCGGAAAGAGCTATAAACCTACCAAATCGGGCAAGTATAAAGTAATTGTAACAGATGCATTTGGTTGTCAGCAAACATCCAATACCATTTCGTTTGTACCGACTGCCATAAATAATGTATCGGCTACCGAGATCAAATTGAATGTTTTCCCTAATCCAAACAGAGGCTCATTCAACCTTTCATTCGAAGTAACCGATAAGGCTGATCTGTCGATAGATATCTTAAGCGAAACCGGCCAAAAAGTGTACAACAGCACGTACCCCAATTTTACCGGTAAATTCTCTAAACAGATTACAGTGGATGGTTTGAGTTCGGAGTTTTATATTTTACAAATTCAGCATAACAAAAAAAATTATGTACAAAAGATCCTGATTCAGCGGTAAATAAAGGATCAGTCAACAAAAAAAGGCATCCCGCAAATAAGCAGGATGCCTTTTTTATTGATTCTTATTGATTGCGTATGTACCTTTAATCCGTTTTTGGACAACAACTATTTAAGCACAAAGAAAAAAATGCCCCATGTTAGAACCCTGGAGAACCGGTAAAGTGATCAAAATTGAAAATGCTACCGCCTTAACAAGAAGATTCTGGATACAGGTACCCGAAGTTGAATCATTCGATTTTAAAGCCGGACAGTTTGTAACGCTCGACTTACCCATTCACGAACAAAAAAATAAACGCTGGAGAAGTTATTCCATTGCCTCTGCACCGGATGGCACCAATGTATTTGAACTGGTGATTGTTTTTCTGGAAGGGGGTTTAGGTACCACTTACCTGTTTAATGAAGTTTCTGTAGGAAGTGAATTAACGCTCCGCGGGCCACAGGGTAAATTTACTTTGCCGGAACCCATTGCAGAAGATATTTATTTTATCTGCACAGGCACAGGTATCGCACCGTTCCGCGCTATGTCGCATTATATTCATAATGTAAAATTGCCGCACCAATCAGTACACCTGATCTTTGGCTGCCGCAAATTTGCCGACGGACTTTATATAGATGAATTAAAAGAACTGGAAAAACAGGAACCCGGTTTTCATTTTCACCCATGTTACTCAAGGGAAGAAAATGTACCCGAAGGTTCGCAAAAAGGCTATGTACACCCAGTGTACGAAGCATTAACAGATAACGGCAAGAAACCCGCAAAATTCTTTTTATGCGGATGGAAGAATATGATCGATGAAGCCAAGCAACGTATTGTTGCCATGGGCTACGATAAGAAAGCGATCCACCTCGAATTATACGGATAAACGATATAAATTTCGGGAAGCGGATAACTTCCCGAAATTTTCCAACCCCTTTATTGACGGATTGCTAAATCATGCTTATGAAAAAAATCATGGGTTTATTAGCCTGTGCACAGTTATTGCTGATACTGCAAACTGCTGCACAAAAAAAAGCGGCTAACACAGATACCACTGCTGTGTTTGATGCTTATGTACAGAAGTCGATCAAAGAATGGGAAGTACCCGGACTGGCCATTGTGGTTGTAAAAAACAATGAAGTTGTTTTTAAGAAAGCCTATGGTACAACGGAGTTGGGAACCGATCATGCCGTTGATAATCAAACGCTGTTTGTATGTGCTTCTACCACCAAAGCAATGACGGCAACCTGCATGGGCATACTGGTGGATGAGGGAAAAATAAAATGGGATGATCCTGTTATCAAATATCTGCCGGATTTTCGTTTATATGATCCATGGGTTACCCGCGAATTAAGGGTGCGTGATCTTTTTTTGCATAATACCGGTGTGGGCAATACTGATTATTTATGGGCAGATAATATTTTATCCTCCAATGAAGTATTGGATCATATGCAGCTGGTAAAACCTTCTTATTCTCTTCGTTCGGGTTTTATTTATCAGAATGTGTTTTATTTAGTTGCGGGCAAAGTGATTGAGAAGGTAAGTGGTATGCCATGGTCTGCATTCATCACCCAACATATTTTTCAACCACTGGGAATGAACCGAACCAAGGCAGAGTTAAAACAGATCACAGATGCCAACATGACCAAACCGCATTTTCGTATAGACAGTGTCATTCGCGTAATTGAACATGATACTGCGGATGTGATCGGTCCGGCAGGATCTGTATGGTCCAGTATCGATGATATTTCATTATGGCTCAAATGTATGCTCGACAGCAGTAAATATTCCGGCGGCCGATTGGTGCAACCCAATACCTGGAAGGAATTACTGAAACCGCAAACATTGGTTACCGATGAGCAATTTTATCCTACACAAACCATTACACTGCCAAATTTCAAAACCTACGCGATGGGTTGGTTTCAGCAGGATTATAAAGGAAGAAAACTGAACTTTCATACCGGCAGTTTAGCAGGAGCTGTTGCCATACATGCACAAATGCCAGAAGAAAAAACCGGCGTGTATATTTTTGCCAATCTGGATCATGCTGAGATCCGCCATGCTTTGATGTTTAAAGCATTGGATCAGTTTGCATTGGGTGGTAACAGAGATTGGAGTGCTGAGTTTTTAACCCTTTATACCAATCTTCACAAAGAAGCCGAAAAGAAAAATAAAGAAAATGAAGCCAAACGGGTTTTACATACCAACCCTTCTCTGCCATTGGAATCTTATACCGGAAAATTTGAGGACCCATTATATGGTACGGCAGAAGTAACGATAAAAAACGGAAGCCTTTTTATTCGGATCAATCAAAAACTAACTGGTAAAATAGAACATTGGAACTACGACAGTTTCAGAATCTTATACGATAAAGAATGGAACGGGAAAGACATCATTTCCTTCCGGTTGAATACCCTGGGTAAAGTAAGTGAGCTGGTAATGGGGGGGATGGTACTTAAAAAGAAAGAGAGTTAATTTGAAAATATGGCAATTTGAAAATTTGAAAATGAGGAATAGTTTAACGGCAATTCCTCATTTTCAAAAAAAATATATTTTCAAACGCTTACATGATCTGTTCTAATACAAGGTCTTTGATTTTACTCATCAATACCCTCTCCTGCACCATACTGTCGCGGTATCGGATAGTAACGGTTTGGTCTTCTTTGGTTTGGTGGTCGATGGTTACACAGAAAGGGGTACCAATGGCATCCTGCCGTCTGTAACGTTTACCGATCGCATCTTTTTCTTCGTAGAAACATTTGAAATAAGGTTTGCACTCATTCATCAGATCGCGGGCTATTTCAGGTAAACCATCTTTTTTAGTAAGGGGAAGTATCGCCAGTTTCATAGGAGCGATCTTAGCGGGAATATGCATTACCACGCGGTTATCAGTAGATCCGTCTTCTTTTGTGATGGTTTCTTCTTCATATGCATTAGCCATGATCAGCAGGAACATCCTGTCGAGGCCAATAGAAGTTTCTACCACATACGGTACATAATTCTGATTGATCTCCGTATCAAAATACTGCATCTTCTTTTTACTGAATTTCTGATGCTGTGTCAGATCAAAATCACTTCTTGAATGGATGCCTTCCACTTCTTTAAATCCAAAAGGAAATTCATATTCAATATCACAGGCTTCTTTTGCGTAGTGTGCCAGTTTTACGTGATCGTGGTAACGGTATTTTTCCGGAGCAATGCCTAAACTTAAATGCCATTGTAAACGGGCTTCTTTCCAGTATTGGTACCACTCGCCTTCTGTGCCGGGACGCACAAAGAACTGCATTTCCATCTGCTCAAATTCACGCATGCGGAAAATGAACTGGCGGGCTACAATCTCGTTACGGAAAGCCTTACCGGTTTGTGCAATACCAAACGGAATTTTCATTCTCGCAGTTTTTTGCACATTTAGAAAGTTCACAAAAATACCCTGCGCTGTTTCGGGGCGTAGATAGATCGTATCTGCATCTTCCGCTACAGAACCCAATTGGGTTGAGAACATCAGATTGAATTGACGGATATCGGTCCAGTTAGCTGTACCACTAACAGAACAAACTATTTTCTGATCAATGATCAGTTGTTTTAACGCTGCAAAATCTTCCAATGCCAGTAAACCATCCATTGCAGCAATTAATGCATCCGCTGCTGCAGCTTCTCCTTTCTCTCTCAATGCATCGGCTTTGGCTTCCAGCAAATGGTCTACCCGGTAACGTTTGTTGCTATCGCGGTTATCGATCATCGGGTCGCTGAAATTATCAACGTGGCCGCTTGCTTTCCAGGTAGTAGGGTGCATAAAAATTGCCGCATCAATGCCCACAATATTCTCGTGCAACTGGGTCATGCTTTTCCACCAATAATCGCGGATATTCTTTTTTAACTCACTTCCATAAGGGCCATAATCATACACGGCGCTAAGGCCATCATAGATCTCACTACTCGGAAACACAAAGCCATATTCTTTGGCGTGCGAAATAATTGCCTGAAACTGATTGTCTTGCTGTATACTCATAACGGCGCAAAAATATGCAATTACCTTTGCTCTGCGAAACAAAGCCTCAATCAGTCAAATTCAATACTATTTAGGTTATTAAGGAGGTATTTTCAAAGAGGCCCTTTGGTATCATCTGCTTTGGGGAGGGTCTTTTCCAATGTGCCTTCCGGATTAACAATCACCGGATCTTTCTGTACCAGTATGGATGATTTGTTTTCAACCTCTATTTCCTGAACCCATACTGCATAATCGTTTGGAAAAATATTTCGTCCGATTCTGATGGCATATGCCCTTGTAAAACATGCCCCAAAGTATAATATACACGACGAATAATACACCCATAAAAGAATGATCACCACCGATCCGGCGGCACCATATGTTGAACTGATCTGTGTTTTACCCAGATAATAACCAATGCCGAATTTTCCGATCATAAATAAGAATGCAGTGGTAACGGCGCCTGTAAACACATCGCGCCAGTGAATACGGGCATCGGGCAATACTTTAAAAATAACCGCAAATAAAAAACTGATGGTGATAAAAGTAATGAGCAGATTGATTGAATACGCAACATACACAGCAATTTCCGGAAAGAGTTTCAGTAACTGTTGCCCTAACATATCCAACACAGAATTAACCACTAATGAAACCAATAAAATAAATCCGATACTTACCACCATAGAAAAACTGAGCACACGGTTTAATACCAGTTTTAACCAGCCTTTTTTAGGTTTGGCTTTTAAACGCCAGATATAATTGATCGAATCCTGTATTTCTGCAAATACACTTGTTGCTGCAAAAATCAAAAGACTAATCCCCAGAACAGAAGCCCAGCTGATATCTTTTGAAATAGCCGCATTCTTGATCACCTGCTGGATCTGCAATGCCGCATCAACACCGATAAACCCTTGTATATGCTCAAAGATGGTTCCTTCAATCGCATTTCTTCCGTAAAAAAAATCAAGGAGGCTTATAATGACAATAAGCATTGGCGCTATTGAGAAAATGGTATAGTAAGCCAATGCCGCACTCATGCGGAATGATTTATTATTCACAAAATCAAAAAGGGATTCTTTCAGGATAGGAAATAAATTCATCAGATGCCATTTCATCTGCAGTAAGATACGCTATTTGTATTTAGTGCAGTTTCTCATTATCCTTATGCCGGTTGGCATCGCGGATATTTTTCTTCTCAAAATTCTTCTGCAAAGCATCGGTAAGATTTATGCCGGTTTGATTGGCCAAACAGATCAGTACCCATAAAACGTCCGCCATTTCATCGGCTATCTCTTTGCCTTTATCGGATTCTTTAAAAGACTGTTCGCCATAAGTACGCACCATCAACCGGCTGAGTTCACCCACTTCTTCCATTAAAATACCGAGATTAGTTAATTCGTTAAAATAACGAACACCAACGGTTTTGATCCACAAATCAACCTGTGTTTGAGCCTCTTCAATAGTCATACAAATTATTTTAATTCTATTCCTGAGTGAACAAGTTTTATCCGCATAACGGTAGCAATGGATTCTGCACGCTGTTTAATCTTTTCTGCATTTTCGCCGGCAAACAGTTCATCTACACATTGCTTAAACAGTATAACCCATCTCTCAAAATGCTTATCCTCAAAAATGGATAATGTATGTATATGCTCATGCACTCCAAATACATTTCCGCGGTAGGCAGCCTTATCAAAAATGACCGTTTCCCAAAAATTAACGATCACGGGAATATGCTTATCCAGATCAAGCGGAACAATTTTAGTGAAGTAATGCCCTATCACATCATCAGCAATAGCAATACTGTAAAATGAAACCATCAATGCTTCCAGATCCTGTCTGTTTTCGATATCCTTTTTCATGAATTAGCGGATTGCGGATTGGCGGATTAAAGGATTTATATTTTTTCAATTCGCGAATTCGCCAATCCTCAATCCGCTAATTGCTTATTCTCTGTTTTTTGAATCTATCCAGATGGTTACCGGCCCATCGTTCAGCAAAGCTACTTTCATATCGGCTCCAAAAACGCCGATTTGAATTTTTTTACCAAGATCCTGCTCCAGTTGTTTGATCATTTTCTCATACATCGGTATGGCAAAATCAGGCTTTGATGCTTTGATATAAGATGGGCGGTTTCCTTTTTTTGTGTACGCATGAAGGGTAAACTGGCTTACCAGTAAAATATCGCCATTCACATCTTTCAACCCAAGGTTCATCACCCCGTTCTCATCGTTAAAAATACGCAGGTTAACGATCTTGTTACTGAGCCAGCTGATATCTTCATCTGTATCGGCATCTTCTATTCCCATCAATACCAGTAAGCCGGTTTCTATCACACCACTGATGGCATCCTCAACCGTTACCGATGCTTCTTTTACCCTTTGTATCAGAATTCTCATAATCCCTTACCCGTTTTTTTACGAACTTTAACAAGATGAAGATAGACATTACACCCGAAATTCTGTTCCAAACCGCACGTAGCGGCGGCAAAGGCGGACAGAATGTGAACAAGGTAGAAACCATGGTAGAAGGCCGTTGGCAGGTATCTGATTCGGTATTGGTTTCAGAAGAACAGAAAATACGGATCAAGGAAAAATTACAGAATAAAATTACAGATGATGGTTTTTTACTGGTAAAATCACAGTCCGAAAGATCACAATTGGGCAATAAGCAACAGGTGATCAAAAAAATGAATCAATTGGTTGGAAATGCATTGATCAAACAAAAGATACGGCGCCCAACCAAACCCACAAAAGCCTCAAAGGAAAAAAGAATAGAAAGCAAGAAACGAAATACATTTACCAAAGAACAACGCAGAAGGGTTAACAGGAATGACTACTGATGAAAAGATCAATCACTAAATATATTCTCATATCGTTTGTTTGGGTATTGATGGCAATACCCGTGACGATCCATGCGCAAAAAAAAGTATCGCTCATCTTTCATCATAACGCAGGAAATGAAGAATTGATCTTAGGCAATACTTATACAACACCGTTGGGTGAAAAGATCAGCGTTCAGAAATTCAGGTATTATGTTTCCAATATTGCTGTAACAGATGCAAAAGGAAAACAAATCATACTTCCGGTTGAGTATTTTTTGGTGGATGAAGCTGATTCACTTTCAAAAATCATAACTCTTTCTTTGCCTTCCGCTAATATCAGTTCCATACAATTCTTACTGGGCGTGGATAGTATCCGGAATGTATCCGGTATCCAAACCGGCGCTCTTGATCCGATGAAAGGTATGTTCTGGACATGGAATAGCGGCTATATCATGGCCAAGCTGGAAGGCACTTCTGAATCATCAACCATTGGCGGACATTATTTTACTTATCATATTGGTGGGTTTAAGGGAGAAAACAATACTCTCAAAACGATCTCGCTTTCCATTCCTGAAACAAAAGAAACCGTTCAGGAAATTCATATCACAGCAGATATAAATACATGGTTCAGAAACAAATCAGATATCAAAACAGCTGAAACCCCTGTTTGTCATATGCCCGGGTCATTGGCTAAAAAAATTGCAGATAATTACAGTGCTATGTTTTCTATAAACGGGGTTCGTTGATATGAAGGGAATGAAAAAAATATTTGTGGTCATTTGTATGATTGTTGCCTGCATCAGCTGGATCAGCATTGAAAAATTTTATGGCAAACCTAAACCCGTTCGTTTCATTGTTCCCAAAGGATGGCCGCAACCGGTATATGATTTTTCAAAAAATCCACTTACAGAAGAAGGTATCGCTCTCGGCAAAAAACTATTTTACGATGAAAGGTTGAGTAAGGACGGAAGTATTTCCTGTGCCAGCTGTCACCAACAGTTTGGTGCCTTTAATACCTATGATCACAACCTTAGTCATGGCTTTAATAATTCACTAACTACACGCAATGCACCGGGTTTATTCAATCTTGCCTGGCAGAAAGAGTTTATGTGGGATGGTGGCATTAATCATCTCGATCTGCAACCCCTAGCTCCTATTACCGCTGAAAATGAGATGGCAGAAATCATCGAGAATGTGATCAATAAATTAAAAGCCGATAAAGAATACAAACAATTATTCAAAGCCGCTTTTGGCGATGAAACCATCAATACCCAACGTCTCGGGAAAGCCATCAGTCAGTTTGAACTGCAATTGGTGAGCAGTAACAGTAAATACGATAAAGTAATGCGCGGGGAAGCAACTTTTATTCTGCCGGAACAATTGGGCTATGATATTTTTAAAAAGAAATGTATTTCCTGTCATACAGAACCGATGTTCACAGATTATACTTACCGTAATACCGGTATGCCCCTAGATTCTTATCTGAAAGACCTGGGCAGGATGAAGATCACCGGTGATGCCAATGATTCTTTAAAATTTAAAGTACCCAGTCTGCGTAATGTGGCCATGACCTTCCCTTATGGACACGACGGAAGGTTATTTTCTCTGATGAGTGTATTTGAACATTACCGAAAGAATATGGTGGTAAGCGCTACAACCGATCCGCTATTAAAGAACAAAATGCCTTTATCCAACTTCGAAATAGGCCAGTTAACGGCTTTTTTATATACTTTAACAGACTCCAGTTTCCTGAAAGACCCACGTTTTGGGCCATCCGGCAGCGAAAACACAGGTAAACCGCCTGCAGATATTCATCAGTAAGCTGCACATTTGTTACTTTTATCTTTCAATGCTGAATGCTAAACGCAGAAAGCAAAACGCTGTACCGATAAACGAATAAACCAATAAACCAAACTCTTGAGCGGCATTAAGAAATTAGCAGGACAAACGATGTGGTATGGAGTGAGCTCTATTGTTGTGAGGTCTATTGGATTCTTATTGGCGCCTCTGCTTACTTATTCCAGACATGTTAGTATGGAGGATTATGGCAAACAGAGTTTATTGTATTCTACGATTCCTGTGCTGAGTATTGTTTTTACCTATGGTTTTGAAACGGCTTATTTTCGTTTTTCGTCAAAAGAGGAACATAAAAGTTCAATATACAGCACTGCT
Organism: Sediminibacterium sp.; assembly: GCA_965206685.1. Classification (GTDB taxonomy): domain Bacteria; phylum Bacteroidota; class Bacteroidia; order Chitinophagales; family Chitinophagaceae; genus Sediminibacterium. The sequence goes on along the minus strand of OZ242223.1, from coordinate 4,854,296 downwards.
TTTCTTTCCATTTTGTTTTCAACGATCATTTTTTCTCTGCTCTTGTGGGCGTGCCGGGGAACTCTTGCAGGCCTTTTGGGATATGCTGATGTTCCTGTAATAGCACAGTTCACTATCCTGATCATTGCACTTGATACGTTAAATAAAATTCCGCTGGTTAAACTAAGACAGGAAGAACGTCCGCTTAAATTTGCTTTTGTAAATATTTTTGGCGTTGTAGTGATGTTTGCGCTTGTATGGTTTTTTGTGAGGTATTGTCCGGCACAGATTAAAAAAGATCCGCAGAGCTGGGTAGGTAATTTTTACGACAATAATAAGAACCCGATAGTTTACGTAACGTTTGCAAATGTGGTACAAAGCCTGCTCACCTTACTGTTGTTAAGTAAAGAGATCACATTCGTTCGGCTCAATTTCAATACAAAACTTTGGAAAGAAATGATGGTTTATGCATTGCCATTAATCATTGTTGGCTTAGGCGGGATCATTAATGAAACTTTCGACAGGATCTTTCTATCCATTTGGCTTCCGGGTACACCTGATGAAAAGTTTACACAGCTGGGTATTTATTCAGCCTGTTATAAACTATCCATGCTCATCACTTTGTTTGTACAGGCTTTTAAAATGGGGGCAGAGCCTTTTTTCTTCAAGCAGGCTGAAGGTCAGAATGCACAGAAAACATATGCCCGTGTAATGAAGTTTTTTGTGATAGTAGTAACCACTATGTTTTTGGCAGTGAGTCTTTTCTTACCCATCTGGTCTCGTTTAATAGACGAAAGATATAGGGTTGGTCTAAATATTGTACCTATACTTTTACTGGCTAATATTTTTATCGGCGTATATTATAACCTGAGCATCTGGTATAAGATCAGTAACAAAACAATAGCAGGAACCTATATCACATTGATCGGCGCCGCAATAACTGTTGGTATTAACTATTTTTTCATTCCCCTTGTCGGTTACATGGCAGGCGCATGGGCCACTTTCTTCTGCTACGGAACCATGATGGTATTAAGTTATAAATGGGGACAGAAAGTGTACCCCGTTCCCTATCTCACAAAAAAAATGATCGCTTATCTGGTGATCGTTGTAATGCTCTTTTTCGTGCACAAAGGCATTATTTATTTTTTACCGAATGTATATTTCAGTATAGGTTTGGGAGCGATATTGTTGGGAGTCTATACCTGGTTCATCCTCCTCGTTGAGAAAAAAGAATTTCAAAAACTTCCGGTTATCGGCAAATACATTCATTAGTAATGTTTGACCTGCTCAGAAATTATATTGAAAAATTCACCAAACTGTCAGATGCTGACTGGCAATTATTACTGCCACATCTTACACAACGCACTTTGAAAAAAAATTCACTGTTTGCCAAAGAAGGAAAAGTTTGTAAAGAGATTGGCTTTGTAATAGAAGGTAATATGCGGCATTACTATACCAAAGACGGAGAAGAAAAGACCACCTATTTTTATTTTGAGAATAGTTTTGTAACCGATTATATCAGTTGCATCACCTGCAAACCCGGATCCATCAGTATTGAAGCGATGACGCAAACCCAACTCATTGTTTTCTCTTATGCAACGCTGCAGGATCTGTATCAACAAAGTCATGCCTGGGAAAAATTTGGCAGGCTTATTGCCGAGTACCTTGCCATCGGGTTGGAAGAAAGAATGGTGGGGTTATTAATGTTAAGTCCCGAAGAACTTTACCATCAACTACTCAGCAGTAACAAACAAAAGATCATTGAACGTGTTCCGCAACACCATATTGCCAATTACCTCGGCATTACGCCGGTAAGTTTAAGCCGTATCCGCAACCGCGCAGCTAAAAAATAAGTTTTCCGTTTTCTTATCTTATGTTAACGGATCGGGGCTTTACTGCTTCCGAGATTTGTATCCTAAATCAAACAAAATGAAAAAGATCTTACAGGCAGAGGAAGCCGCACAATTAACTATCGGAATTTTAGGTTTATATCTCCAGCCCTTACATTTCAGCTGGTGGTTATGGATTCTCCTCTTCCTCTCACCCGATATCAGCATGCTGGGGTATCTCCTTAATACAAAGATTGGTGCTTATGCCTACAACCTGTTTCATCACAAGCTAACAGCAGTGATCGTTTTTTTGGCAGGATATCTGTTCCACAATGATATATCACAGTTTATCGGCATTTTACTTTTTGCACACAGCTGTTTTGATCGTGTTTTTGGTTATGGCTTAAAATACACAGATGATTTTAAACATACCCATCTGGGAATGATTGGCAATAAGGCCGGGAATGAATAGTTTTGTGAATTGAAAATAAATTATGGCAGAAGACCTCTCAATCAGCAAAGGCGATAAGCAAACCCAATACCAATCGTTGATCCCGCAGATCAAAGCATTGATCGAAGGCGAACCCGATCTGGTTGCCAATCTTGCAAACATAGCCGGTGCATTAAAAGAACAATTTGGTTGGTTCTGGGTTGGATTTTATTTAGTGAAAGGAGAGCAATTGGTTCTCGGGCCTTTTCAGGGACCGGTTGCCTGTACACGTATTAACAAAGGCCGCGGTGTATGCGGCACCAGTTGGGCAAAAGCAGAAACACTGATCGTACCCGATGTAGAAAAATTTCCGGGCCATATTGCCTGCAGCAGTTTATCAAAATCAGAGATCGTTGTGCCTTTAATAAAAGCCGGACATGTTTGGGGCGTATTGGATGTTGACAGCGAATGCTTAGATCAGTTTGATGAAACGGATAAAAAATTCCTGGAAGAGATCATAAGCCTGATCTGTTTCTAATTATTTTTTAAAATAGAAATCCAGAGCGGTTTCAATATTGGTCATATCAACCAATTCGGGATCTTTTTTCCCATCAAAAATAAATAATCCCCTCGCATCGTTTTTCTGATTCAAATCAATAAGCCGGGCTTCCGCTCCTGTTTTATGAAACAAAAGATACCGCACATTTCTGGCCTCTTTTATAGGTAAGGTGGGGTAATATTTTGCTAAAACAATTTTCGAATTGCGCATCTGGTAGAACATCTCATGCACAGAACTTTTGTATATAGAAGAATCTGTAACCGCTTTTATTTTAAGATCCTGAAGCGAATCCGGGTAATAAAATACCGCAGCCTTCCCTTGAATGAGTAATGTATCTGAAAAGGATGAGCCAGGCTTAACTCTTTCAACTGCTGAATCTCTTTTTACGGGTTCATGCAGAGTTTCCTGCTTATTTACCTGTGTGCACGACAGATATACAGAAACCGTCATTACCCATAAACACATCCTGTATTTCATGTGATTATTTTTTGATGTAAGCGTTTTCATAAATGTATTAAAAAAGCCCCTTTGTAAAGAGGCTTTTTTTGTAAATAAACTGTCCACTATTAAACTTCGTCTATGGAATATCCTTTCTGATTACCAATTCCATAAACGGGTAATATTAAAGCCTATTACAAATTTTCCACCGGGTACTTTGGTACCATCCGCTGCTGTGTAATTAAACGGACTGTTGGTATTATACAGATTGTTTCTCTGTGGGTTCAACAGTGAGTAATTGCCTGCAAACAATTGGAAAGAGTGGTTACTTGTATTGAATTCAAAACCAAATGAAACATTCGGGCTTGGATTATGCGTATTGTGTTTTGTCAAGGGCTGATCTACATTAAAGATCAGTGAGGTAACTTCTGTAAGCTTAACCCTTCCTGCCACAGAAATAGCCAGGTGATCAAAATTCATGTACTTGAATATCGCCTGTCCGGTACTGTCGTTCTTTGTATAATATCCGTCTACAGAATTCTGGTGAGAAATGCTGGCAGCAACCTGCAAAGAAAATTTCTCGCTTAATTTTCTGGCAACAATGATCTGGTTAAAGGTAGAGATCCGTTGTGTCTGATATTTAAAAAGACTTCCATCGGCATCTTTGCGTGAGTCATAAGCAACATCACCATAATAGGTAACACTCACTGGGTAAAGCCCGGGTGTTTGTCTGATAAGCGCATACTTGGCATTTACATCCCAAAGCATATTACTCTTGGTGATACCGAATCCGACATTCAAATTCTTGATCGGTGCATAGATGGCTCCCAGTCTGATATTAGAAGGGGCAAAGAATCCCCAAAAATCATCATAGCCTTTATCAACCGTTCCAAACCTGTGTTGAATATCCATCTCAAAAGTTCCTTTCTGAGAAACCATTACGGTTTGGTTATCTATGATCCAGGTACTTTTGAACGTATTTTTAACCGGTTTTACTTTGGGCTTTGCTTCAATAGACGGAGCAGCTACAGCACTATCCTGCCCAAAACTTACCGCTATTAAAAGAAACTGGCTCAAAATAACGGATGCACTCAGCATGATCCATTTTTTCGGCAATTGTATGATTGGTTTCATTTCTTTGTTTTTAAAATAATTAATTGTTCGGTGCCCCGTTTCGGATCCAGTCGTAGATTTTTTGTCTGTCTACTGCTGAAGGGATGTATTGCTGCATTTCACCATTCATCATTTTATAAATGGTACTTTCTTTAGGAATGATTGTATTCACAAAACCGCCATTCACAATCTCCTGATATGAACCTCCGATTGTCATATTCGGTTTATGTCCTCCTGAAACATGGCATCCGGCCAGTGCACATTTGGTATTTACCATCGGAGCAATATCTGTTTTGAAACTGATCGCCTGTGGCGGACCATCAGGGTCGATTGCAGCATCCGGCAGGATCACATCCCGATAACAGCCCGTTAAACCGGAAACCATTACCAAAAGAATCCCTGAGTATATAATTAGTTTCTTTATCATGATTTCTGTTATTACTTGTTATTAAAGTTCATGTTACACTCAATATCTATTTTGTCTGATACATTGGTACTGGTGATACCAAAGTCACGGCAGTTCAACTGAAACTTAAGTTGTAATCCAAAAACTGAATAAGCCGCTCCTGTTCCAAACTGTACTTTTGTTTTAGAGATATATTTTAAACGGCCCACAATTGATTTGGTAAGTGGTGATGCTAAACCTCCTTTCCATGTAAGATTAATCGTTACTATATAATCATTACTTGAAGGGTCAAATTTTACATCTGTGGTTTTAATCTTCGCAAGATTGGTTACGGTAAGGTTTTGTGTACCTGCAACAATTGGCACTGTACCTAATGTGGTAATATTACATCCACCATCTCTTCCGGGCTCACCTGTATTTGACTGATTGATCTGAACATAACCGTTAAAATAGGTTTTCGCAGGTTCGTTCTCATAAAAAGCCCATGAAGTATCTAATAATGGTTGAGCTGCTGTAACATAGTTGATCATTTTCGCATCTGTTACATCATGCATACCAAATTGGTTAAACCGTCCGGTAAGCAAACCTGCGGCGCCTACATAGTTGGTTGACCATAATACACTGCAGTGTGCTTTATCCAGTTTCCACTGTGTGGTATCACCTACAACCATAGAACCGGGAAGGTGAATATTGGTACCACGTGTAATCAACACAGTGTTGGAAGCGGCTGCAGGAAGCGGTGATACTGCATCGTGTGTGCAACTGGCAATATAGCCAACCCCGCTCAAGAGAACCAGGATAATCAGAAAGCTGTGATTTTTAAAAAGTTTCATGTCTAATAGTTTATAATGAAAAAAGAATGTCCGGTACTACTCTGTCAAATCGTTTAAACATTGATGGTTCAACTTTTCGTCATCAGTTAAACATTAATGTTTTGACACTGTAAAAGTAGAAGGCGGATTTTTGGTGAGATATGACGTTAGTCAGACTGTTTTATGATTTTTATCACAAAACACAAGAAGGCTTCAACAGAAATAGAAATCAGAAGGTGAGAATCAGCTCTTTACGCATCTAAAAGCATTAGCAAAATTTCTGTAAGAATCAAAAAGAAGAAGGATTTGATTTTTTTTGTTTCAGCAAAAATGAAATCGCATACAAAACAGCAAGTATCACACTATATAAGAGTATACTGATTGTATAAATACGCATAAAGTTTTTCAAGCTGTCATTCTCAGAAAAAGATACTCCCTTGGCCTGAAACAGCATGATTACCAATGGATAGAAAAAAACAAGGCTATGTATAAAAGCAAGCACAGGAATTCTTCGCAGAGCAGGAATCCAGAAAGCAATCGATAGTAATCCCCAACAAAACAAGAACGGATTCCGGATCCGCTGTGCAATATTTTCAGCAGAGAAATCAGGAAACATGTTTTTTAACTCAAACCCAAGAAAAAGAATTCCCGCAAGTGCATATGCATAAGGCAATAAAAGCCATAAACGTTTCTTCACATTCTCATTAAAAGATGGTATTGAAACAATACTCTGCACCAGCAAGTAGATCAGTGGATACCCTGAAAAAAAAACAAGAATTTCCAACTGCTGCAGATAAATAAAAAAACTGTTGTCCATAAAACGTTTACTCATTCAAAGTTGCAGAAAATTATTCAGGTTCATGGTTTCATTCATTTTATATGCGGCAAATGATATGATTGCTCTATCATAGTCCATACCACATTAAGAATACATTTGCAATACATATGCTTTTTTCCTGTATCTTTGCACCATTCATATACTCTCTCTACAGACTGATCACTCTTCCGTGACAAAGTTTATCAAGTCAATTACGGGCAGGCTATATACCATCTGAGCTAATTCAGATGTTCATTTATTTTAAATAATATCATTTTGTTATTCAAAGACTTAAACCTCATTGAGCCTATTTTGCGAGCGCTCAACACAGAGGGTTACACAACACCCACACCTATTCAGGAACAATCTATTCCTACATTGTTAGAAGGAAGAGACCTTTTAGGCTGTGCACAAACCGGTACCGGAAAAACCGCAGCATTTGCCATTCCTATCCTGCAATTATTACATGAAAGAAAATTGGCAGGCAGCACCAATCGTGGCATCAAAGCACTCATCTTAACACCTACCAGGGAACTGGCGATACAGATAGACGAAAGTTTTGCAGCCTATGGCCGTCATCTTAATTTAAAACACCTGGTAATTTTTGGTGGTGTTTCTCAACAGCCGCAAACCAATGCATTACGCAATGGTATAGATATTTTAATTGCCACACCGGGCCGTTTACTCGATCTGGTTGATCAACGTTATATCAATCTTTCTCAATTAGAAATATTGGTTCTGGATGAAGCAGACCGTATGCTGGATATGGGCTTTATACACGATGTAAAAAAGATCATCACCAAAGTGCCAGCTAAAAGACAAACCCTTTTCTTCTCAGCTACCATGCCAACAGAAATTGCAAAATTGTCAAGCACTATCTTAACCAATCCTGCTAAAGTAGAAGTAACTCCGGTTTCTTCAACAGCAGAAACCATTCAGCAGGCCATGTATTTTGTTGAGAAAGAAAACAAGAAACATTTGTTATTGCATATTCTGAAAGACAAAGCCATACAAAGTGCGCTGGTATTTACCCGCACAAAACATGGCGCAGATAAAGTGGTGAAAGACCTTGTGCGTGCAGGTATCGGCGCAGAAGCAATTCACGGAAACAAATCGCAGAATGCAAGACAAAGGGCTTTAACCAATTTTAAAAACGGAAGCACAAGGGTATTGGTTGCAACCGATATTGCCGCAAGGGGTATTGATGTTGACAATCTTTCGCATGTGATCAATTTTGAATTGCCTAATGTGCCAGAAACCTATGTTCACCGTATTGGCCGTACCGGCCGTGCAGGGGCAAGTGGTATTGCTTTCTCTTTCTGCGATATGGAAGAAAAAGAATTTCTGCGCGATATTCAGAAACTGATCAGCGTTTCTGTACCGATTGTAACAGATCATCCGTATGCCATGAGCGATACATCACTCAGTACGTATAAATCTTTACCACAGAAACCTGTACAAAGACATCGTCAACACACAGAAAGACGTTCTTTCCGTGGCGGAGACAGCAGGCGTTATGCAGGAAATAATTCTACCAGTAGAAATAATTAACTGTTTTGATTGATCCGAATCAGCGATAAATGAAAGGAAAGAGTGGAAAGGCAACTTCTCCACTCTTTATTACGCATTGATGATAAAGATCCTCAAAACCAGCTTTGGTTAAGAAGAAAAAGGAAAAATGGCAGGATTTTTCAAAATCCCCTATTTTTGCCGCCTTGTGTAACCGTTTCGCCAACGGTTGCAGCCTAAAATGCGGATGTGGCGAAATTGGCAGACGTACCAGACTTAGGATCTGGCGCCGTGAGGCATGCAGGTTCGACCCCTGTCATCCGCACTAATTGATTGCAAATCAATATACAGGACCCGCTTTGGCGGGTTTTGTATTTTTACAGATGATACAACTGAAAGGGGCTTTTGCGATTCTGCAAGATCAATAGTTCTTCAAATTATGTTGAAAAGCGATATATGCTAAAATTGCCAAAGCAACCTCGAATATCAATAAGACGTATTCAGGCTATAAAGCTTTCATTATGAACAGAATACTAACTATTGCCCTTCTTTTTTTTATTATAGGTTGTAAGAAGGGAGAAGATGTATCTCCGGTACCCGTTATTATCATTAACACCCCAACCAGTAACCAGCATTTTGTAGTAGGCGATACAATACGTATTTCAGGCACCATTGCACATAGTATAGAAATGACAGAAGCAGCGGTGCATATGACAGATATTGCTACCAAAGATGAATTTTACCACAATCATTTCAGTGCCAATAATCAACTCAGCTTGAGTTATGATTTCAAGTATAAAATTCCCACTAACACAAAATCCTCCTTTCAGGTAGAGGTAGAAGCGAAAGATAAAAATGGGACCACTACTACAAAAGAAATAATGATTACGGTTAATTGATCCGGAATACCTGGTCAAAACAGTCGGTTTTACCGACAGCCATTTAACATTTAATATGTCTCTAAATAACTGATGTTCAATTATTTGAAATCATTATTCGAGATTCGTTCCACACTTAAGGCAAAGAAATCCCCAATTCTGATCTATTTCTGTGAATAACCCGTCTAAAATGATAAGAGTCAGTAATTTGGCTGATGACGGTCATTTATACCCTTTCTACGCCCCTATACATTTGTTTTAGTTTCAGAGAACTGCTAAACAAACTTTAAAACATGCCAAGCAGTGGAAATTATTAAAGGCCTTGGGCCAAGATTATATGCCTGAATTAAAATTAAAACAATTACAATACGAGTGCGCAACCTGGAAACGGTCGCTGAGCTTCATGATGGAAGAGAATATCCGTTTGAAGAACCGTATCGCTGAAATACTGAAAGACAATTTTGATAACGGCCTTCTGGAAAATATTGAAAGCTTTCAGAATAAATTTGTTGATGAAGATACCCGGATGAGTCTGTTAAGAGACGATGTTGCAGGCCTTGAAAATTTACTTCTCTCAGATACGCCCAAGCAAGAAAACAATGAAGCAATAGAGAAAAAATTAAAAAAAGTACGGACCAATATTATTGAAGCCGAAAAACAATTCTCCGGATTAAAGCTTTCATTCAATAATTATCTTTCAAAAAATATGTAAGGGCTAGTTCAGCAAACTGGCTAATTTTTTCGCATCCAGTATCTTAATAGATCCGTTCTGTATATCGATCATCTTCTCGCTTTTAAAATCGCTCAAAGTTCTGATTAATGATTCAGTGGCCGTACCTGCAATCGTAGCAAGGCTTTCGCGGCTGATATCAATAACAAAAGCTTCATCGCCCGACTGGTACTTCTGTTGCAGTTTTACAATCGCTTCTGCTACCTTCTTGCGAAGTGAATTATAAGCAAGCCCCAATAACTGATTTTCTTTTTCAGAAATATTCTTGGCAAGTAACCGGATAAATTTTTGGGATACTTCTTTGTTATTATTTACCAGCTCTTCAAAATCTTCTTTCGGAATGATCGCGATCTCGGTATCTTCCAGGGCTTCAGCCGTATCTTTATATACGCCTCCTTCCAGCAAAGCTACATACCCGATAAAATCTCCGGGAACATAAATATCAGTTGCCAGTTCTTTGCCATCATCATTGGTTCGATAGGTTTTTACTTTCCCTTTTAAAATATAATATAATCTTACCGGATGGTTTCCTTCAGAATAAACGGTTTGTTTTTTCTTCAGCAGGTTGGTATTTCGTCCTTCTGTGAATGTTTGCAATACATTTTTCCCAAATGATGCTTCCAGTAAAGAATCAAGCCCTTCCAAACCCGGTGCCAGGTCTTTTTTAAGCAAAGCCAGTTTCCTTAAACGGCTGTCTACCGCATTTAATAATTCTGTGCCGTCAAATGGTTTAGTGATATAGTCATCTGCGCCTAATTCCATTCCTTTTCTAAAATCACTCCTTTCAGTTTTGGCGGTCAGAAAAATAAACGGTGTGTTTTTAATGGTATCATTCTTATGTATGGCATGTAATACACCATATCCATCGAGCACAGGCATCATGATATCACAGATGATCAGGTCGGGTTGGTGTTCGAGTGCTTTCTCTACACCAATTTTTCCGTTCTCTGCTGTAATCACTTCATAATTAGACAATTCGAGTATCTCGGCAGTATTATTCCGGATATCATCATTGTCTTCAATCAGCAAAATTTTCTGCATCATCTAAATGTTTAGTGATAAAAGTAATAATAAACTCGGTACCATTATCCAATACACTTTTACACGCAACGGTTCCGTTCAGTAATTCTGCATATTTGGAAACGATATGTAAACCCAAACCGGTACCCTGCACATTACCGGCATTGGTTGCACGGAAAAACCGTTCCATCAGGTGTTTCTGGTCTTCTTTGGAAATACCAATACCCTGATCTTTTACAGAAAGTGTGATATGGTCCTTATCAGCAGTGGTTTTAATAATAATAGAACCCCCTTCCGGCGAAAACTTACTGGCGTTAGAGATCAGGTTCATAATAATATGTTTTACCAGCGAACCATCCAGCAATACATCCCTGTCGCCCTCATGGTCATAAAGGATCTTCTGATCTTTTTTCAGGTTATTTTTTATTTCTTCAGTGATCGCTTTGATCAGTTCCTCAATATTAAACTGCGTAATCCTTATCTGAATCTTTCCTTCCTCAATCCGGCCCACACTCAGAAAATCGTTAAGAATATCTGTAAGCATATTTACAGAAGAAAAAATACGCTGCAGGTGTTTGGTACGTTTCGGCTGGTCGTCTGTTGAGGTATATTTTTCGATCAGGTAAGCTGAAGAAAGCACCGTACTCAATGGCGTACGGAATTCATGCGATGCCATCGACACAAATCTTGATTTTAATTCGCTCAGTTCCTTTTCTTTTTCAAGGGCTTTACGCAGGTCTTCTTCTGCTTTTTTTCTTTCTGAGATATCATGCGCAATACTCAAAAATCCGGTGATTTCACCAACACTATCTTTAACTGCAGTGATCGTTTGCGATGCAATAAATGAGGTTCCGTCTTTTCTGATATAAATAAATTCTTCCTCCTCATAAATATTACGTTTCGATTTTTCAACCAGCACAGCAAAATCATCCGCTATATCAATCCCAAGTTCATCATGTAATATTGTCCGCTTCCTTTCAATTTCCTGTTTATCAAGTAACACAACCAGTGTATGTTTATCTATCACTTCTGTATCCTGGTATTGCATATTCAATGCAGCTTCCGGGTTAAAGAGTTTGATTATGCCCTTCTCATCGGTGGCAATGATCATCACCCCCGCATTATCCAGCAATGCTTTTTGGTAGGATAATACATCTTCCAGAACATCTCTTGATATTTCCAGTTGACGGAGCGTTTCTTTCAGGTCTTTCGTGCGTTGTTCAACCGTAGCTTCCAGATCGCTGTTCAGTTTTTCAATATCATCTTCCGCTTTTTTCCGGATGGAGATATCACTGATAAATGCAATGGCATTCATCTCACCATCATTCTGATAATTACCAAGGCTCACTTCTACGGGAAATTCTGTTCCGTCTTTTTTTATCGCAAACAAATCCATACCCACACCCATAGGCCGGCTCTTGGGGTTATGCATATAAGAGTCTCTATGTTCACCATGGTTATGATGATACCGTTTGGGGATCAGCAATTCAATGGGCTTGCCGATCAGTTCTTCTGTATCATACCCAAAAAGTTTAAGTGCAAATGGATTTACAGATTGTATGGTGCCTTTCGCGTTCACCACCACAATACCCATAGAAGCATGATTGAATAACGCCTGAAACCGAAAAGCGTCATTTACACTATTTGAAGTTGAATGGTGCATTGTTAAATTTAGTCAAAAAATCAATTCCTGCCCGATAACAAAAAATTCCGCATGAATGCATGCGGAATTTTGAAACAGTTTTATAAATAATAAACCCGGTAACAACCCGTTTACATATCCAGTTTTTTATTCTTCTTTAACTGAAAAACCCTTGACAGGTTAAATCCAAATCTTATTTCTCCTTTAGACCAGTCATTTGTGGTTTCTGTAATAAACGCCCTTTCGTTCATACCGGATGAATTAGATACGTGCAGCTGAAATACATGTCCACCAGTTTCAATATCCACTCCTACCGAAAGCGGGTGAAAGGTTACTCCAGGCTGTATTCCGTTCAGCACATAAAAGTAATCCCAGGTAAATGCCATCCGTTTAGAGAATTTGGCCCTTCCGCCAAATCCAACTGCATAAATATCATTCTCCTGGGTTTGCACCGGAGCAAGATTATTATGCACCATGGTTGGTGAAAACTGAAGGGTAATTCCTTCACTGAATTTTCGCCCGATAATGGTTTGAAAATAATAAGCCAACCGTGAACTGAAATAATTCTTGATCGTTGGATCGGCCCATGGCATTGTGTTCATTGTTATACCCGCAACCATGGCTACCGTAAACGGAAAACTATGATGGCCGGTTGATTGCATTAACGGGGCAAACTTGATATAGCCATCCAATTCTTTTTTGTAAGTGCTTCTGCCAAATCCAAACATAAGGTTACGGCTAACACCAAAATCAAAACCCATTCGCATACTTGCCTGATCTAAGCCAAAGAAATTATCATACCCCTGACTAAACAGTCCAAATCGGTGAAGGATCCGGAAGTCCATGGTGCCGGGTGCCAGAAATTCCATTGATTGCCCATTAATCACTCTGGGCGATTTAAAGGCATATTTTACAAATTCTTTCTTTGGCTTATCATCGCCAACCAGTTTTAACAGGTCAACATCCTGTGCCTTTGCATTATTTATTTGAAAAAAAGCAAAAGTTATGAGGACCCAAAATGAATATTTTTTCATGTAAGGAAATTCTTGGTTACTAAAAATTATTTCAATGGATCCAGCAAACAATCAATACTGATTTTTGCAATTTTGGCAACTTTATCTGCAACAAGTTGTGGAACGTTAACACCATAATCCGATAGTATTACCGGGAAAGTTGCTGTTGCCTGAACTTTGCCTCCTTTAACAGAAATTTTTCCATCAGACTCAACATCTTTTGTTTCACCATGAATGGTAAGTTTCCCTTTTACTTTTACACTGTATACTCCTTCTTTGGAATAGCTTACAGAACCGGGATCTGCCAATGCCCCGCGAAATTCTGCCTTTGGAAATTTATTACTTTCCACATAGTTTTCATTAAAATGCTCCTGCATTAATGCTTTTTCAAATTCAAATCCTTTCATCAAAACAGCAAATTGAAGGGCTCCTGTTTTGGTGTCTACCACACAGGTAGTTGTTTTATTTACACCAATGATATTTTCAGGAGATTTTGGCGAGGTAGCATCAAAAACGATTTTACCACTTTTGGTAAAAAATTTATCCTGTGCAAAAACGGATGAGAACACAAGTAAAAACATGAGGCTAAACATTATTTTTTTCATCTTGAATCATTTAGAGGTTAAGAGATTTAATTAATACACAACGGTTAAGAATTACATCGGAGCCAAGTCCCATATTATCGGGAGTATATCCGGTACAAATACCTTTGATAACCACTTCCAACCCGGGTTTGTACCGCATCGAATCGTCGGCGATCTTTACTGCCATACTGCATCTTACCGAAGACATGGAAGCCGTATCACCCAATATCACTGTGTAAAAACCATTCGGGTCTGTATCAAGCGATTTGATCCTGCCGGATACCGACAATACTTTACCGAGGTATTGCTGATTGGCGAGTGATTCTGTTTTTTGAAAACTGCCGATCAATGCAGGTGTTGTTAGTTCATACACCGGTAATAATTCAGAAACACTTATGGGTTTCCGGTTGTATTCGTGATACATATAATATCCTGCTGCCGCAAACAACACAAATGCAAGCAGGAGATAGCTGTATTTTTTCCTTACTGACATAGTTTTTCTTTTAATCATTAATTATTAAGGATTCCTGAATTGATCCATTTTTTGATCATTGCCTGTTGGCAGGCTGTCATCTTCGCACCGCCTTGCGGCATCGCAAAAAATCCGGAAGCATGGCTGATGGAACCATATAGTTTACCGTTAGCGGCTAATACTTTATCTAATGTATAAGTACCCATATTTACATTACCGGAACCACCTGACGTTGTATGACAGCCATAACACTGACTTCTGAGAAGTGGTGCCACTTTTAATGCATACGAAACCGTTCCCGCCGTATCTGCACATGGACCGGATACACCGATTGGGTATAACAGATCAGATTTATCATAATAGCACGAATGAATGGATACAGTCAGAAAACCCAAAAACAGAAAGAAGATTATTTTTTTCATTACAATGTTTTTTAATTGTTAGGCATTCCGGCATCAATCCATTTTTTGATTTGTTTAATCTCGCAGTCGGGCATTTTAACCCCTCCTTTTGGCATCGCAGAAATTCCGTTGCTCCAGGTAACAGAGCCATACAGTTTGCCACTTACCGCGGCAGATTTTATTCCGGCATAGGAAGAGAGATCAATATTGCCGCCCAGTGAAGCACTGTTATGACAACCCACACATTTGTTATCCATCAACGGCTTGATGGCCGTGCTGAATTTGAAATTGCTGGTATCGCATTGATCGCAAACGTTATTTACAGCCCCCTGGCTGATCCATTTTTGAATTTTCGCGATCTGTGCAGAGGTCATGGCAGGTGCAGGTGGCGGAGGCATTCGGCTGCTCCCGCTTTTATTGATCACACTGTAGAGACTGCTGTTAGAAGGCTTGCCCGGAGATACGATCTTCAGTGTACCGAGATAGGTACTCAGGTTGATTCCTTCTTTATGTGTGGCGGCATCATGACAACCCGCCATTGCACAACTGGAATTTAAAAGCGGCTGGATCTCATTGGCAAAATATACTGTATCTGCACTACAGGTTTTTCCGGAACTGCCGGGGTTAGCTACTTCTGCAACAGGTACTACACCTGCCGGAAAAGGAATTTCATGTTTACATGCATATAATATTACCGTTGCAGACACGATAATAAAGCATGCTTTACGCATTGTTTTTTGCATCAGGGTTTATTTTAGGTTAACAAAGACTTAGGGCAAACCATTTGCATCAGCACGTATGTTTCATACGCAACAGCAGGCGACTATCAGACATCGGTCTGATTCAATGTTGATTTGGTGAAATGTGCAAAGTCTAAGCAACCATTCGCGGGGGGCGAAGCAGTGAGCCTACATAGGCAGGTGGGAGATGAGCATGATCTCTGATTTTAAATGTTTTCGAATCCGCGGCGGTACGCACCGGTTCGGCGGAACAAACATTTGGGGGGGCTGTAGATACGAGAGAAGTTGGATGATACACATGCAAAAAAGGTAATTCACTATCCTGCTTGGCATCACCATCAATACCATCGGTGCCGAGATAATGAGCGTACACAAAAGAAGCAAATGAAGCATGCGGGTTCCAAAGCCTGTGTGTTTTATAATGCTCAATTAATTTGGGCACACTGATCAACTGACATAATTCTGTATTACCCATTAAATGAAGCAATAACAGCGATATGAGGATCGGCTTTTTCATTGATTCAAAGGTATTACAAGAATGATGCCATCAAATTAAAAGCATATTATTTAAACAATTTTTAATCATACAACGATTTTATTATATATTATTTAACAGCAGAGCTAAAGGTATTCATCAGAACAATGTGAGAAACACCGTTTTTTTAGCGGGTAAATCAACGGGGATCAATTCAAAAAAGGTTTATAGCTACAGTATGAATGAAATTTCATTTACTCCACCGTCATTTGCTACAATCCCTTACCTTTGCAGCCCAAATTTTAAGATTAAAACATTACCATCATGGCATCTGTTACCAGAGAGAATATTGGATTACTGAATGATAAACTAACCGTTCAGTTGAGCAAGGAAGATTATTATAGCGGTTTTGAACAGAGTTTAAAGAAATATGCCAAAACAGCTAATATCGCGGGCTTCCGAAAAGGAATGGTTCCGGCAGGATTGGTAAAAAAAATGTACGGACAAGGCGTTTTCAGCGATGAGGTCCTCCGTAAAGTGGAAGCTGAGTTAAATGCTTACCTGAACCAGGAAAAATTAGAAATTTTTGCGCAGCCTTTGCCATTGGAAAATGATGCAAGAACGCTTGACATGAATAACCCTGTGGATTATTCTTTTGCTTTTGAAGTGGGACTGAAACCGGATTTTACAGTTGATCCTAAAACCATAAAAGTTACCCGTTATAATATTACCGTTACCGATGCAATGGTTCAGGAAGAAGTAGAACGCCTGCAGATCCGCAATGGTAAAATGACCGAACCTGAGGCTGTAACCGGCGATGATAATGTATTGAATGTAAAATTCATCGAAACAGATGAAAAAGGAAATGAAGTTGAAGGCGGTATCAGTAAAGACAATTCATTACTCGTAAAATATTTTTCTGAAAAATTCCGCAAGAATTTCATCGGAAAGAAAAACGATGATACTGTTCAGATCCAGTTGAGCAAAGCCTTTGATGAAAAAGAGAACGAAGCGGTTTTAGCTGATCTGGGTTTAACCAAAGAAGATGCTGATAAATATTTCAAACTGCTGATTACCAAAGTGGGTTTGGTTGAAAAAGCAGAACTGAATGAAGAATTCTTTCTGAGTGTATATCCTAATAAAGAAATTAAAACAGAAGAAGATTTTCGTAAAGAAGTAAAAGCAGAGATCGAAGGGCATTTTGCCAATCAATCACGCAACCAGATCTTCGATCAGATCTATCATCACCTCACTGACCATACCAAAATGGATTTCCCTGAAGCCTTTTTGAAACGTTGGCTTCAGACCGGCGGTGAACAACCCAAAACTGCCGAAGAGGCAGAAGCTGACTACCCAAGCTTCAGCAATCAGTTAAAATGGACACTCGTAAGCAGCAAATTGATAGAACAAAATAAAATTGAGGTTTTACCTGATGATATCCGCGATTTTGCCAAACAACAATTGTTCAGCTATATGGGCGGCCAATTGGGCGCTTTAGGCGATAACCAGCAATGGGTTGACGATTATGCCAACCGTATGATGCAGGACAGGAAATTTGTTGAAGACAGCTATCACCGCATCAGCGCAGACAAACTGTTCAACACATTGGAAGGCCAGGTAACCGCCAAAGAAGAATCGATCAGTGCAGAAGATTTTGCCAAAAAACTGCACCACCACCACCATTAATTCAACCCTAATAGGTTATAAATATAATTGCCGGACCATGTGTCCGGCTTTTTTTTGTCATAACTCCAGACTTTATACCCCCAAACTCCAAACTTCCCTCCTGACTACTTGTCTGAAAAATCGATTTGCACAGTATTTGCCATTAGAATCATTCTTGAAATAGCAAATCACTTATCTTCAAAGCGAAAATCAGATAATATGAACCTTGGAAAAGAATTTGAACAATATGCTGTAAAACACCGTGGCATCAGCAGTGCTACTTTGCATAATTATCAGCAGAATGGTTTTACCAATCTCACTCCTTATATCATTGAAGAAAGGCCATTGAATGTAGCCAGCATGGATGTATTCAGCCGTTTGATGATGGACAGGATCATTTTTTTGGGAGAAGGCATTAACGACTATGTGGCCAATATTGTAACTGCCCAGTTATTGTTTCTGGAAAGCACCGACAGAACCCGTGATATACAGATGTACATCAACAGCCCCGGCGGAAGTGTATATGCAGGATTAGGTATTTATGATACCATGCAGTTTATCAGTCCGGATGTTGCAACCATCTGTACCGGTATTGCAGCAAGTATGGGACAGATCTTACTATGCGCAGGTATACAGGGAAAACGTACAGCCTTAAAACACAGTCGCGTAATGATGCACCAACCGAGTGGTGCGATTGGCGGACAAGCCACAGATATTGAGATCACCGCACGTGAGATCAAAAAACTGAAAGGCGAATTGTATGCCATCACTGCACATCATACCGGTAAAGATGTTGAAACCATTGCCAAAGACAGCGACCGCGATTTTTGGATGACGGCAACTGATGCTAAAGAATATGGATTGATAGATGAAGTGTTGTTTATGAATCCGAGGAAGGAGAAGAAAAGCTAATTCGTGAGTAGTGAGTAGTCAGTAGTGAGTAACACTGACCACTCACTACTGACTACTCACTAAAATATTAAGACTTTAAAATAGTAAAGACATGATCAATTCAAAATACATCGTCAACCCCTACTTAATGGAAGACGAAGAAGAGAACGAACCAAAAGAAGAAAAGCAGGAACCCATGGGCAGCTTTATGATGAAGAAGATGGAAAAATTATTCTTCGAAAAAAGGGCTGTTTATTTATGGGGTGTGGTAGATGATAAATCTGCCAAAGATGTAGTAACCAAATTATTATTGCTCGATGCCGATAAACCGGGTGAAGAGATCAAATTTTATATTAACAGTCCGGGTGGCGTGGTAACCAGTGGTATGGTTATTTATGATACCATGAAACTGATCCAGAGTCCGGTAAGTACCATTTGTATGGGTCTGGCTGCGAGTATGGGATCTATTTTATTAAGTGCCGGAACCAAGGGCAAACGATTTGTATATCCCAGCGGCGAGATCATGATACATCAGCCAAGTCTTGGCGGATATTTTCAGGCAACCAGTGCCGATATCGAAATTCAGGCAAACCAGATTCGTAAAACCAAGGAACTGGGGGCTAAAATTCTGGCAGAAAATTGCGGAAAAACGATCGAGCAGATCATGCTGGATTTTGACCGCGACTACTGGATGGACGCTCAGGAAGCTGTTAATTATGGTATTGTAGACGGTATTTTGGCTAAAATCTAGGCAAAACCACCGTTTAAACACTGTTTTTAACCCGTATTTATACCTAAAAACACCCTTTGAAGCCTTAACTGCGGTAGCTTTGCAACAATTCGTTGCACTGGCTTGTCTATATATGCACGCCCAAAGGCAACGAAATAATTAATTACAATGGCAAAAGCATCTCAATTACATTGTTCATTCTGTGGCCGCAACCGCGATGAGGTTAAGATCCTTATTGCCGGTCAGGATGGACATATCTGCGAGAATTGTGTGGAGCATGCCCAGGAGATCATTGCCCAGGAACTTACCAGTAAACAGGAAGGCTCTAACAATTCTAATAATTTTAAACTGAACGTTCGCCGCCCGGCAGAGATCAAGAAATTCTTGGATGAATATGTGATCGGACAGGATGATGCAAAGAAAGTTTTATCAGTAGCTGTATACAATCATTACAAAAGAGTAAATAACAAACAGCAGAAAGAAGATGATGTTGAGATAGAAAAAAGCAATATCATCATGGTAGGAGAAACCGGTACGGGTAAAACCTTACTGGCCAAAACCATTGCCCGTTTACTGAATGTGCCTTTTGCGATTGTAGATGCTACCGTATTTACTGAAGCGGGTTATGTGGGTGAAGATGTAGAAAGCATGCTTACCCGTTTACTGCAGAATTGTAATTATGATGTTACGGCTGCAGAAAGAGGTATTGTATATGTAGATGAGCTGGATAAGATTGCCCGCAAAGGAGATAACCCATCGATTACCCGCGATGTAAGCGGTGAAGGTGTACAGCAGGGTTTATTAAAAATGCTGGAAGGAACGGAAGTATTGGTTCCACCACAGGGCGGCCGCAAACATCCTGAACAGAAAATGATCAAAGTAGATACCAAGAATATTCTCTTTATCTGCGGCGGAGCATTTGATGGTATTGATAAAGTAATTGCCCGCAGGGTAAATACCAATGCGATCGGTTTTAGCGTAAATAAAGAAGAACAGGAACACCAGCGTAAAAATTTATTACAGTTCATTAATGCGCAGGACCTGAAAAGTTTTGGATTGATACCTGAACTGCTTGGCCGTTTACCGGTGATCACCCACCTGAATCCGTTAGACAGCGAAACACTGAGAAGTATATTAACAGAACCCAGAAATTCATTGATTAAGCAGTTTACCCGTTTGTTTGAACTGGAAGGAATTGAACTGGTTATAGATGATGCTGTACTCGACTTTATGGTGAAGAAAGCACTGGAATATAAGCTGGGGGCAAGAGGTTTACGCAGTATCTGCGAAAGCATTCTTACCGATGCCATGTTTGAATTGCCCGGTACAGAAACCAAGCACCTGCATATTACATTGGATTATGCAGAGCAGATGTTCAGCAAGAGCAAGTTGAGCATTTTAAAAGTGGCCTAGTATTACAAATAATAAATTAGCTGTGTGATCAGAAACAAGCGATGGGAATAACTTCTTATCGCTTTTTTATTGGCAGCCGTTAATATTGCATGGTTATTACATCCCTTCACTCCCAAACTGTAACATATGAACGAATTACTTGAACGCCTGATGAAAGAAGCCAAACTGGATCAGGAACAGGCCCGTAAAGCCATTGAAACGATAGCCGGTTTTGTAAAAGAAAAATTCCCAATGCTGGGTGGCGCGGTAGATCAGATCTTTTCTGCGGGCAATAAAGAAGACTAGGGAATGTTGAATGTTGAACAAGGAATGTTGAATGTTGAATGTGAGCAGTTACTTCAACATTCAATATTCATCAGCTGGGAATGTAGGGAATGCTGATGGTAAAGCTGCTGCCTTTACCGGGTTCACTTTCAATAATTAATTCGCCGCCGTTTTTGGCAATCAGATCTCGGCAGAGCATTAATCCGAAACCGCTTCCTTTTTCATAAGAGGTACCTGTGGTGTTGTAATACTGTTTTGCATTTACTTTTTCGATCGCTTCTTTGGTCATACCAATACCAGAATCTTTTACAGTGATGTATAAGATATGGTTATCTATCCTTGAAGAAACTTCTATAAAACCATTATCGTTAGTGAATTTGATCGCGTTGCTGATGAGGTTACGGCAAACAATGCGGATCATTTCTTTTTCGATCATGATCGAAATATTTCTGTCGATCAGATTTTTGAGTTCAATTTTTTTCTTCAATAAGGGAAGGCGCTGTTCATCCTCCAGTGTTCTTATCAGATGAAAAAGGCCCACTTTCACTTTATCATCTCCCTGCCCGTTCATCTGCCCTTTGATCCAGAACAAAAGATTATCCAGCAAAGAAGTTGTACCAATATATTGTGTCTCCAGTAATTGTAGTAAACGTTCTGCTTCATCCTGCGGAACCATTCCCTGGTTAACTAGGTTCAACACACCTTTTGTATTTACCAGAGGGGTACGCAGATCGTGTGAAATGATCGAGAGCAATTTATTCTTGGTCTTATTATCTGCTTCGAGTAAAATATTCTGCTGAGAAATTTCTTTGTTGAGCTGATCTAGCGATGCAGAATTTTTTTCGATGATCTCATTTTTCTGCTTAAGCTCTTTACCGAAGAAACGCTGGCGTTGATAGTTTACCAATGCCAACACGGCCAATACCGCCACAATAATCAGGATAAAAGTTCCTACCGTAATTACCAATAACTGCTCACGCTGCACCCGGCGGGCATTTTGCACTTCATTTTCCGCAGTTATTTTTTGTTTATCCTGACTATTAATTACCTCTATAAAATTGAGTGCATACTCTCTTTCATTATCGATCTGTGTAAGCAGCACTTTCACAAGCGAATCCTGCCATTGCCCTGTTTTTTGAATATCCCCTTTTGATCTGTAAATAGTGATCAGTTTGGAAGCCGCTTCTTTCATCAGGTTATAGGCCGAAACTGCAAGTGCATTCTGGTAAGCTTCCCTTGCCATGTTCACCGCAGCATCGGGCATATTCTGTTTACTATTCAAAGATGCCAGCTGTAGCTCATTTAATGCCGCACCATATTTATCCGGCAGTGCCTGATCTTGATCTTTTGCCAAGGATTGTAAATAATAAGCTTCTGCGGCTCTGAAATTATTTCGTTTTTCTTCGAGCAGCCCAAGATTATAATTGGCTTTCTTCTCTCCATACGGATATTCAATGGATAAGCTGTTGGCTAATGCATCCTGAAAATATTGCAGCGCTCTGGGGATATGATTCAGGTCCAGTTCAACCACACCCAAACTGTTTTTTATATTGATGATATCCTGAGGCCTGTTCAACCGTGTATATACAAGCAGTGCTTCGTTATACTGGGCAATGGCTTCATCAATTTTCCCGTCGGCAGAAAGGGCCAACGCTATCTGCTGTCCGGTAAAAGCAATATTAAAAGTGTCTTTAAGGGCTTTAAAAATCTGCAAGGATTTGTAGTAGGTTGACAAAGCTTTTTTATCATATCCCATCTGGTGAAAGATCCCTGCCTGATACTGATAGCTGGTAGCCAACCCTTTTGGGTATTTAGCAGTGGTGGCTGTATTCTCAGCCAGAAAAAGATTTTGCAGGGCAAAAGCTACCTGAGAACGTTTTTGCTTTTTTGCCAACTCATTTAAAGAATCTGTTTTTTTGATATCATCCTGAGAGATAGGGTCGGCCGCTTGGACATTTTCAAAAAGGAAGACGGCACATAGCAGCAGAAGAGATATGTATAAGGGCTTAGTTCTGGTCACGTAATACTTCGAATGATGAAGAAAGTTAATTATAATATTTTAAAAACCACATTATAAAAGCCCCCTGAAAAGAGGGCTTTTATTATAAGCAAGCAATCGAAAACTTAGTTGTGGAGTACTTCCCGCGAGATCACCAGTTTCTGTATTTCTGAAGTTCCTTCACCAATAGTACACAATTTTGCGTCACGATAGTACTTCTCTACAGGAAAATCTTTTGTATAGCCATACCCGCCAAAGATCTGAACGGCATCATTCGCTGTTTTTACGGCTGTTTCACTGGCATAATACTTAGCCATCGCGCCTTGTTTGGTTACTTTTTCGCCCCGGTTCTTTAGATCGCATGATTGCCAAACCAGCAGATCGGAAGCCATGATCTCGGTTGCCATATCAGCCAGTTTAAAGCTGATCCCCTGAAAATTAGAGATAGGCTGATCAAATTGATGTCTTTCCTGAGCGTACTGCAATGCGGCCTCATAAGCCCCTTTGGCAATGCCAATGGAAAGAGCGGCGATAGAGATCCTGCCACCATCCAGAATTTTCATGGCCTGGTGGAAACCCTGTCCAACTTCTCCCAAACGATTAGCATCGGGTATATGGCAGTTATCAAATATCATTTCTGCGGTTTCGCTGGCGCGCATACCGAGTTTGTTTTCTTTTTTACCGGCTGCAAAACCGGGCGTACCTCTTTCTACCACAAACGCTGTGGCATTTCCAGGTGTGCGGGGTTCGCCGGTACGACAGATAACCACGGCTATATCACCGCTTTTACCATGTGTGATCCAACTTTTGGTTCCGTTCAATACCCAGCCATCATTGGTTTTTACGGCAGTGGTTTTCATATTGCCCGCATCGCTGCCGGTATTGGGTTCGGTTAGTCCCCAGGCACCGATCCACTCAGCAGTAGCCAGTTTAGGCAACCATTGTTTTTTTTGAGCCTCTGTACCAAATGATAGAATATGATTTGTGCAGAGTGAATTATGTGCCGCCACACTTAAACCAATTGAACCACAAACTTTTGCAATCTCCTGAATAATGGCATTGTATTCAAAATAACCCAAACCGGCTCCACCGTATTCTTCGGGAACCAGAACGCCCATCATACCCTGTTTGCCAAGTTCTTTAAACAGCTCTACGGGAAAATGCTGGCTTTCATCCCATTCCATTACAAATGGTTTGATATGCTGACGGGCAAAATCTCTGGCTGTTTGGGCAACCTGTTGGGTTAATTCTGATTGGGCAAAGTTCATAATGGCGTTGGTTAAAATAGGCGAAGGCCGCCCAAAACAAGCAATCGTTATCTGGCGGCCTTCTAAAAACAAACGACTGTTTGTTAGTTTGTGACGCAAATGTATAGGATTTATCTAAATGACAAAATTTGATTTTTAGACTATATGTTTTTCTTAACGGATGATTTTTGGTGTCGGTACATTAGCTACAGTAGCTAAGCCATTTTACTTGTTACTAATTGGACTGTTAAATTCACTTTTTGACAGTATAAAACAGAATGAATTCGTTAATTTAACATTTATGGAATCGTCTAAACCAAATGCTCCAAAACAGTCGAAAATTGAAATCCTGGAAATCCTCGATAATATTTTCACTTTACTTATTTTCTTTTTTATATAAAAGTTTTGTTGATGTTGTATTTGTATCGCTGTTTTGGCTATTACTAAAAATCCCGATTTCCCCTTTAATTAATTTTTACATTTTTAGAAATGATCTGGAATAAAGAATCTTTAATAAAAACGATCTTTTTTAAATCCGATACAGAGGTGAATGGACCATATTGCTGACGGTAAACAATAATGGCGCGTGCCACGGGTTCAGGAATATTGGCTTTTGTTTTCAGATCATAAAAACCGGCTGTGTTTAGATCGATCTTTGGCGTAGTGGATGGATCTGTTTTCAGGTACGGACTGATGAGTGAAAAAACTGAATCAGTAATGCCATATGTTTTCTTAACCTGATCAGGTGCTGCAAACCCTCCTGTTCTTTCTCGGTATTTTACAATCCTGTCTGCCACGTATTGATTAATACCGGGTAATGATTGCCAATCTTCAGGGGATGCTGTATTGATATCTATCATCACAGGATGTTTCTCGATCGGTTTATTCTCCTTTTTGCCGAAAGAAAAACTTTGTACCTGAGTTTCTGCTATCTGAACATAGGGAATCAATTGTTCGGCCAATTCTTTTTGAATGCCCCAGATCTTTCTGATGTCTTCCGGTGAGCGGAAACGGCCGCCTTTACTCAGGTAGTTAAAAATCGTTTTGATGGTTCGATCGGTTACACCCAATTTTTTCCAGCCTTCGGATGAAATGGTATTGGGATCGAATGCAAACAAAGAACGGGGCATGGTTGCAGTCGCCCCTGTTAATTCCAATGGTGACTCATTAATGTTATCTGCACGCGGTATCGTTTCATTGCTTTGCGCAATAAAATCGGCGAGCGCTTTATTGATCTGAGGCTTTTCCGTTTTGGGCCGATAAAAAACAGGCGCAACAATAAATACAATAATCAGCAGTAACAGAATGATCACTGCGATACGTTCCTTCTTACTGAAGGTGAAATAATCTTTCAATAACCTTTTCATACAAAACAGTTTGGTGTTTATGTATTCAAAGGAGGTTACAAACGAACAACCTGTCCATCAAACGCGAGGCGGATATGCGGGGGCAGTTCGCGGTTCACGTCTTCATGTTTTCCCAATTGGTGACTAATATGGGTAAAATATACTTCAGGCACTTCCAGTTCCAAAGCCATGGAAACCGCTTCGGTAAGTGTGAAATGTGAGATATGGGTTTCTCTTCTCAGCGCATTTAACACCAATACTTTTGATCCGCGGATTTTTTCTTTTTCAGATTCTTCAATCCGGTTTGCATCCGTGATATAGGTAAAATCGCCAAACCGGTATCCATACACCGGCATCTTATGATGTAATACCTGTATAGGTTGCACGGGAATATCGCCTACATAAAAAGGATTTTCATCAATCGTTATCAGGTTCAGTTCCGGAACACCGGGATATTTTGTATCTGTGAAAGCATAATAAAAATCGCGGCGAACAGCTTCTTCCGTTAAAGAATTCGCATAAATATTCATCGCTTTTTTAGAGGTGAAATTATAGGCGCGGATATCGTCCAACCCTGCCATATGATCTTTATGCGGATGTGTATATACAACTGCATCCAGATGATTGGTATGTGTACGCAACATCTGGTAACGAAAATCGGGTGTGGTATCTACCACCAATGTTGTGGTATCGGATTGAACAAGGATACTACTTCGTAAACGGTTATCGTGCGGGTCTGTAGAAGTGCATACTTCACAGGAACAACCGATCATGGGCACACCTGAACTGGTACCGGTGCCAAGAAATGTTATGGTAAGAGGTGGAGCGATCACAGGTCAAATCTACTTCAAATAGCATCAAACCCATTAGGTATTAACCGCAGAATTATGCTTCAGCGGCATATTGTTTTACCACTTCTTCGTAAAGTTTTTGCGACTCGTGGGTAAGTTTATCAAAATCGATGGCCAGTTGCGGAACAATTTCCATCAGGGTATTGATCCGGCCCTCTACATTGAGGAACTTATTCAAAACAACGATCTTTCTTGCCTCCAGCAGACACCAGCCGCTCTGAAAAGTGCCACGCTCATAGCGAACCACATAGCCTGATTCGCCCAGTATATCTGCTAATTTATCTAAAGTGGATTGTGTGTATTTCATAACGTGAGTCGTGAATCGTCAGTCGTGAGTTAAATCGGCTCAAAGGTAACGAGTTGGCAGACAGTGTTGAACGCTGAAAGAAAGGAGTTATTCACATACTTTCTCACGATTCACGTCTCAGGATTCAGGAATTTTTGCTTACCATTTTAATTATTGGTACAATCATCTCTTCCAGACTGATCCCCCCGTGCTGAAAGGTATTCTTATAATAATTCACATAATGATTATAATTATTGGGGTAGCATAAGAATCCATCTTCCTTGGCAAAAATGAAGGATGAATTTACATTGGGTACCGGCAGGCCCGCTTCTTTGGGATCTTTGAATGCCAATACATCGCGGTTCTCATAATTTAAATTACGGCCATGTTTGTAACGGAGATTGGCCGTGGTTTGTTTATCGCCAATTACTTTATGCGGTGTATTTACCCGTACACTTCCGTGATCGGTTGCCAAAACAATCTTCATGTTTTTATCGGCGATCTTTTTTAATGCCTGGTTTAGCGGACTGTGTTCAAACCAGCTTTTGGTAATGCTTCGGTAACTCACTTCATCACTGGCCAGTTCTTTCAGCACTTCCATTTCTGTTCTGGCATGACTGAGCATATCTACAAAATTATAGACGATAATATTCAGATCGTTTTGTAAGAGGTTGTGGATATTGCTTACCAGTTGCTGACCATCATGGTGGTTGGTAATTTTATTGTAGCTGAAACGGATATCGTCTTTCTTCAGGCGCTTTAACTGTGCTTTAAAGAATTCTTCTTCAAACATATTTTTTCCGCCTTCATCATCATCGTTCTTCCATTGTTGGGGAAATTGTTTTTCGATATCGATGGGTAATAAACCTGCAAAGATTGCATTACGGCAATATTGTGTAGCGGTAGGAAGGATGGAATAAAACGTTTCTTCTTCCAATACCCGAAAGCTTTCTGCAAATATGGGTTGGATGGCTTTCCATTGATCATAACGCAGATTATCGATCAGTATAAAAAACAAAGGCGTTCCTTTTTCTACATGCGGCAATACTTTAAATTGGAACAAGTGATTGCTCATGATCGGTGCAGAAAAACTTTTGGGATCGAGCCAGGAAGTATAATTCCTGCTCACAAATTTGAAGAACTCTGTATTGGCTTCCTGTTTTTGTGATTGAAATATTTCACGCATTTCGGGGCTATCACTCTTTTCCATTTCCAGTTCCCAGTACACTAATTTTTTATAGATCTCCATCCACTCATTATAATCCGGATTATTACTGAGTGCCATAAACAATTCACGAAACTGTTGTTGATAGGAAGTAGTTGTTTTTTCTGCAACGAGGCGTTTATTATCGATGATTTTTTTTAGTGTAAGCAGAACCTGATTGGGATTGACCGGTTTGATGAGATAATCGGTGATCTGACTGCCGATCGCATCATCCATCAGATTCTCTGTTTCATTTTTGGTAATGAGCACTACGGGAATATGGCTATTGATCTCTTTAATCCGTGCCAATGTTTCAAGGCCGGTAATGCCTGGCATGGTTTCATCCATCAATACCACATCCACCATGTTTTCTTTTACATATTCTATGGCATCAAAACCATTGGTTAAGGTTTGTACCTCATAACCTTTGTGTTCGAGAAATAGTTTCTGCGATTGCAGGCTTTCGATCTCATCATCAACCCATAAAATTTTTGCTACAGCCATAGTTCCGGTTTGAAGTTTGGGGTTTGGAGTTTGGGGTTCAATGATTCTTCCCAAAATACAAACAACAAAGAATGAATAAAAAAATAAAATCAGAAAGTAGAACTGGCTGCGATAGACTGTGGTTTAACCGGGGTGGTTGTTAAAATAACAAAGTAAATCTATTTCATTCTGCCTAATGAGATTCTTATTTGTACTTTTGCTGGCTGCAAAAACCAGTGATTTAACAATTCAACAACAGGATGACAGCTATTAAAAGAAAGATCATTAACGACCCGGTATATGGTTTTATCACCATTAATCACCCGCTGATCTTTGCCATTATTGCCCACCCTTATTACCAACGTTTGCGCCGTATACAACAGATGGCTATGGCGCATATGGTATATCCGGGAGCGGTGCATACCAGGCTGCATCATTCACTGGGAGCCTATCATTTAATGCATAATGCCGTTGCAGAATTGAGGGCTAAGGGTGTTGAGATTTCTGAAGAAGAAGATACTGCTGTTAAAGCTGCGATCTTATTGCACGATATTGGCCACGGACCTTTCTCCCATGCATTGGAACATACATTGGTTACAGGTGCACATCATGAACAGCTTTCTTTACAGATCATGCATTTGATGAATGAAGAGATGGGAGGCAAACTAACATTAGCCATACAGATCTTCACGGATCAATACCACAAACCTTTTTTACACCAACTCATCAGCGGACAATTGGATGTAGACAGAATGGATTACTTAAGTCGCGATAGTTTTTTCTCAGGTGTAAGTGAAGGTGTGATTGGGTATGACCGCATTTTGAAAATGCTGGTGGTACATGAAGGCCAATTGATGGTAGAAGAAAAAGGTATTTACAGTGTCGAGAAATTTTTAGTGGCACGCCGGCAGATGTACTGGCAGGTGTATCTGCATAAAACCGCATTGGCCGCAGAAAAAATGCTGGTGAAAATATTGGAAAGGGTACGCAGTATTTATACAAAAGAAGATGCCGCTTTACAAACCTTTTCTGCACTTGATTTTTTTCTGGGTGAATTTTCCGGAAAAATGGATACCGCGGCAATAGAAAAATTCTGTTCACTGGATGATCATGATATGATGCATGCCGTAAAAAGATGGAGCCATCATCCGGATAAAATCTTATCGCTGCTTTGTACCCGACTGCTAAACCGTCAATTATATAAATCAAGAATACAGGCCGACCCGTTTGAACCCGCTTATCTGAAAGAAAAAGAAGCACAGGCCATACAGCAATTTGGTATTGACCCCGTCGATATTGAATACCTGTGTTTTACAGGCGAAGCCAGTAATACCATGTACCAAACCAAGGATGAGCGAATCAATATTCTGTTTAAAGATGGCACGGTTACTGATATATCGAGGATAGACAATGCACTTATTAACCAAAACCTTTCCTCGCCGGTTAAAAAATTTTACATTTGTTTGTTAACTTAGTTTGATAGTCGATAGTCCTTAGTCCATGGCAATACCTTTTTTAACCATGGATCATCGACTATGGGCCATGGACCAAACCCCTCCCTATGCAATTTACCGCAACACAAATAGCCCTGATGATCAGTGGCAGGCTGGAAGGAAATGCTGATGCAAGCGTAGGCTCTTTCGGCAAAATTGAAGAAGCCAGTGAGGGGCAGTTATCCTTTCTTGCGAATCCTAAATACGAAGAATATTTATATAATACCAAAGCATCGGTTGTAATCGTAAACGATTCACTGGAATTAAAACAACCCGTGTCGGCTACATTGATCCGTGTGCCGGATGCCTATTCAGCTTTTGCTACATTGCTTACCAAATATCAGCAGTTGGTAACCCAGCAGCTTAGCGGTATTCAACAACCCAGTTATATTGATGCATCTGCAACCATGGGCGAGAATGTTTTTGTGGCTGCCTTTGTTTATATAGGTGAGAAAGTATCCATTGGTAAAAACGTAAAACTGTTTCCCGGTGTGGTATTGGGTAACCATGTAAAAATTGGCGACAACTGTATTTTACATGCCGGTGTTAAGATCTACCATGATTGTGTTTTGGGTAACCATGTAACCATCCATTCGGGCACAGTTGTAGGCAGTGATGGTTTTGGTTTTGCTCCTCAGGCTGATGGATCTTATCATAAAATACCCCAGATAGGGAATGTGATCATTGAAGATTTTGTAGAAGTAGGTGCCAATACCACCATCGATCGGGCTACTATGGGTTCTACCATTATCAGAACCGGTGTAAAGCTGGATAACCTGATACAGATCGCCCATAATGTAGAAGTAGGTACCAATACAGTTGTGGCTGCCCAAACAGGTATCAGCGGCAGTACCAAGGTTGGCAAGAATGTTATGGTGGGTGGCCAGGTGGGTACCGCCGGACATATTACCATTGCAGATGGGTCTAAAATTGCCGGCCAGAGTGGCATCACAAAATCATTGCGGGAACCCAACCGCTCATGGAATGGCACCCCGGCCATGGATTTATCAAGTTATTTACGGGTACAGGCCATGACCCGAACCCTGCCCGAACTGGAAAAAAGGGTTAAAGAATTGGAAAAATTGGTAGAACAGCTTCTCGCCGAAAGGGTTAATGCCTAAGAAAACCCATTTAACCGCCCCGAAATCTTATTTTTGCCGAATATATTTTCGCTAACAATGCCTGTCTGATGGGAAATATCGGCAGGTTTTGAGTGATTTTGGCTTTCTGTGGAACCTAAAGTCCGTCTAATCCACTGATAACCAGTTACTCACAAACAGACTGAAAGAATGGATACGAACTTTAACCCCGACAAACAACATACACTTAACAGCCCTATCAGTATCAGCGGCACCGGCTTACATACCGGTGTTTTGGTTGATATGACCCTGAGACCCGCAAATCCCGGTTTTGGAATCCAGTTTCAAAGAATAGACCTCCCGCAACAACCCATTATTAAAGCCGATTGCGATCTGGTTACCGATACCAGCCGTGGTACCACTTTGCAGATTGGTGATGCCAAAGTGAGTACTGTAGAACATGTATTGGCTGCATTGGTGGGTATGGGTGTAGATAATGTTTTGATTGAAGTGAATGGACCTGAGATCCCCATCATGGATGGAAGTTCATCACCATTTATTTCATTGATAGAAGAAACCGGTGTTCTGGAACAGGAAGCTACCAAAGCCTGGTACAGCATTGATGAAAATATTTATCATTACGATGAAGGTAAACGGGTAGAAATGGTGGCATTACCGGCAATGGATTACCAGATAACTACCTTGATCGATTTTAACAGTCCGGTGTTGGGCACTCAGCATGCCGGTTTAAAAACGATCAAAGAGTTTAAATCTGAAATTGCCCCTTGCCGCACTTTTTGTTTTTTACACGAACTGGAAGCATTATTGGATAACGACCTGATTAAAGGTGGTGATATCAATAACGCAATTGTTGTTGTTGATAAACCCGTTACAGATGCAGAAATGACGCGGTTGGCCAAAGTGTTTAAACGTGATAAGATTGAAGTGAAAAGTGAAGGGTATCTGAACAATCTGGAACTGCGTTTTCCTAATGAGCCTGCCAGACATAAATTACTGGATGTGATCGGTGATCTCGCTTTGATCGGTTATCCAATTAAAGCCCGGATCATTGCCAACAGGCCCGGACACAGCACTAATGTTGAGTTTGCAAAAAAGATCAAACAATACATTAAAAAGAACAGGCATGTAAAAGATGTACCGGTGTATGATCCATCTATGCCGCCTGTGTTTAGTTTAGAGAAAATAGAGAAAACATTACCGCACAGACATCCTTTTTTGTTTGTAGATAAGATCATTGAATTGACCGATACGCATATTGTGGGTATCAAGAATGTAACATTCAATGAATGGTTCTTCCCCGGGCATTTTCCCGGAAACCCCGTAATGCCGGGCGTTCTGCAGATCGAAGCCCTTGCACAAACCGGAGGTATCCTTTGTATCAACTCAATGCCGGAAGGCACTTACGATACTTACTTTTTGAAAATTGATAATTGCAAATTCAAACAAATGGTAAGGCCGGGTGATACGATGGTGTTGAAAATGGAATTTACCGGACCAATCAGACGCGGTATTTGTGAGATGAGAGGAACCGTATATGTTGGTGGCAAAGTGGCAACCGAAGCGGATCTGGTGGCGCAGGTGGTGAAGAGGCAGTGAGTTCGTGAATCGTGAGGCGTGAATCGTGAGTGAAGAATTTTAAATAAAAATTAGTACAATCTAAATAACAGCGATGACGCATCCCTATACTTATATTGATCCCAATGCACGTGTAGCGCCAAACGTGAAGATCGATCCGTTCACGGTTATTCATGGCGACGTTCAGATAGGCGAAGGCACCTGGATAGGAAGTAATGTTACCATTATGGATGGAACACGGATTGGAAAGAACTGCCGGATTTTTCCCGGCGCCGTTTTAGGAGCTATTCCGCAGGATCTGAAATTCAGTGGTGAGAAAACAACTGCTGAGATTGGCGACAATACCACCATTCGCGAATTTGTTACCATTAACAGAGGAACCGAAGACCGTGGTAAAACCAAAGTGGGCAACAACTGTTTGATCATGGCTTATAGTCATATAGCACACGATTGCAATATTGGCAACCATTGCATCATGAGTAACAGTGTGCAGGTAGCAGGACACGTAACCATGGGCGACTGGGCAGTTATCGGTGGTGTAAGTGCCGTGCATCAGTTTGTAAATATTGGCCAACATACTTTTATTGCAGGTGGTAGTTTGGTGAGCAAAGATGTTCCTCCTTATATCAAAGCCGTTCGTAACCCGTTAAGTTATGGTGGTGTGAACAGCGTGGGTTTAAAACGCAGAGGCTTTCCATTACAACAGATCAATCATATTCTCGACGTATACCGTACTATTTATAATAAAGGCTTCAACACATCGCAGGCTTTGGAATTTATTGAAGAAGAATTACCGGCCACTGATGAGAGAGATGAGATCGTAACCTTTATCAGAGAGAGTGGAAGAGGTATTATTAAACGATTTGTGAAGGGAGCTACGGAAGAAGACTGATCTCACCCCCCAGCCCCCTGAAGGGGGAGCTAATATTCTATTCTTATTATGAGTACTGCTTTACAAAATGCACCGTTTTCCGATTCCCCCTTTAGGGGGTTAGGGGGTGTTTCTTTAACTGATGCAGGTAAACGGTATAACCGCGATTGGATCTTTCGCCGTGTTACGCATACGTTTGAAACAGGAAAATCTTACGCGATCACCGGGCCTAACGGAAGTGGAAAAAGTACCTTATTACAAAGTATTGCAGGAAGCATTCAATTAAGTGCAGGGGTTGTTGAATATCGAATATCGAATACTGAACAGGGAATGTTGAAGGAAGCTGCTTTAACAACTGTTGCACCTGATAATTTTTATCGTCATCTTTCTATTGCGGCACCTTATGTTGAACTGATTGAAGAAATGACAGCCAAAGAATTTCTTCATTTTCATGAACAGTTCAAGCCTTTTGCGGAGGCTGTAAGCATTGATGAAATTCTTTCAATCATTGGCCTTGAGAAGGCTGCCGATAAACAGATCCGGTATTACAGTAGTGGTATGAAACAAAGAGTAAAACTGGCACAAGCTGTTTTTTCTGATGTACCTGTTCTTTTACTGGATGAACCCTGCACCAATCTTGACAAAAGCGGTTATGGTTTATATCATTCTTTAATTGATACTTACTGCAAACAAAAACTCATTATCGTTAGCAGCAATGATGAGCATGAAATGGATTTCTGTACTGAGCGGTTGAATATTATCGACTATAAATAATCCGTTACCCCTACTCCTTCCCTATTGCTGAATTTTATTTATCTTTTCGGTAAATACGAAACAGGCCGATGGCAAATGTATTTGCGAAAAATAAATTAGTCATTTTGTATGGCGTATCGCTTGCCGGTATTCTGTTGCTATTAAAATGGCTTGAATTCCGGTTTGTGATCATGGACCATGCATTTGAAGTGTATATCGGGGCCATTGCGCTTATCTTCACCGGTCTCGGTATCTGGCTCGCGCTCAAACTTGCTAAACCCAAAAAAGAAACCATTATTATTGAGAAGCCCGTTTACATCAACAGGGCTGCTGAGGGATTTGTGCCGGATGAAAAATGTTTATCCCAATTCAATATCAGCAAAAGAGAATGGGAAGTACTGGCATTGATGTCGGAAGGGCTGAGTAACCAGGAAATTGCTGAACGCTTATTTGTTTCATTAAACACAATCAAAACACATTCTTCCAACCTGTTTGAAAAATTAGCCGTTAAGCGGAGAACGCAAGCGATAGAGAAAGGGAAAAGACTCGGTATTTTGGCCTGAAGAACTCATTCTTTTGTGTGAAAACAGCTGTTGAAACAAAAAATCACCCGAAAGTATGAGGCCGATTTGGTTGTAAGACTTGAATTTTACGTTCATCATTCACCAAAACCAAACAAATGAAAAAGATTGTACTTATCTGCGGATTGATTGCCGGGTTTATCAGCACTTCCTTATTTATTGGCCTGATGCTTTTAGGAAAAGCCGGAGAGCATGATTTTGAAAACGGGATGATCTATGGATACACCCTGATGATCCTCGGTTTTTCAATGATCTTTGTAGCCACAAAAATTACCCGCGATAAACACAATGGAGGAGAGATCTCTTTTGGAAAAGCTTTTCGGGTAGGATTATATATTACGCTGATCGCTTCAACCATTTATGTGATCGTTTGGCTGATCGATTATTATTGTTTTGTACCCGATTTTGCAGAAAAATACAGTGCACATGTAATTGGAAAATTGAAAGCATCCGGTGCAAGTGCAACTGAGATAGCCAAACAAACGGCAGATATGGCTAAATTCAGTGTCATGTATAAAAACCCTCTCTTTAATGCATTGCTCACCTATACAGAAATTCTTCCTGTTGGATTGATCGTTTCGCTGATCAGTGCGTTGATATTGAAACGAAAAAAGAAAGCGGAGAACAGTTTTGCTGCATAATAAATACGATACTAATTTTCTTATACAAGTATAAAACGATTGTATGCTAAATCTTCCAAAACCGATGCTGGGTAATATCAGTGCCATCACAATTACTACACCAGATCTGGAAACCTCATTGGCTTTTTACCAAAAGATCGGGTTTAAAGAATTATATCGGGCAGATATGCCTTTTCCATGGATCCAGATTACAGATGGCGCTTTATTGATCATGCTGCGCAAAGACAATCAACCCTATATCGCATTGACCTATTATGTTACAGACATTGATAAAACTGTTGCAGACCTCAGTAATGCCGGTGTTTCGTTTGTTACAAAACCCAACCCCGGCGATATGATCAAACGATGTTTAATGAAATCTCCGGATGGAATGAATGTGAGTCTGGTAAATATGGTTGAAGGTTTTTTTCAACCGGCAGGCCCTACGCTGCTTACCATGGCTCCTTCGGATTATTCGAATCCTGAAAAATATCCAAACGCTGCTTGTGGTATTTTTGGAGAATTTGCCTGTCCGGTAGCCGATATCGATGCATCCATGGAATTCTGGAGTAAACTGGGTTTTGTTGTTTTATCAAGAAGAACTTCGCCCTATCCCTGGGCCATTATTTCTGATGGTTTAAGTATTGTAGGGCTTCATCAAACCACCTCTTTCACAAATCCAACCATTACATTTTTTGCAAAGGACATGAAAGACAAAATTGAAAAGCTCAAAAACAATGGCATTACCGATTATGCAGAAAAAGGCGGCGCCAACATTGTACTAACCTCACCCGAAAAACAGCATATCAATCTGTTCTTATTAGGTATGTAAAAAAGATCATTGATAAGCAATAGGTTATTAAAATGTATCCTATAAAATCCTGCCACTGACACCGGCGGGATTTTATTTTTCTTATTTTGCTGATGAATCTTTTTAGCAACCTTATATCAACCACATGAAAATCCTTTATTCTTTATTGATTTTTTGTTTTTCATTTATCATTTCAGCAACCGCGCAGGAAAGTCTGGTAACCATAACGTCTGAAAGGAATACAGATAATTCGGTAAGTATTTATGCAGACAGCAGGATCAATGGAGATTATACTTTAAAAATTACTTTTCCCACCTTAACAGGCTATAAAGGAAATAATGTTTATAATGATATTGCTGTAGTAACCATAACCCGTGGAAAAAGAGAAGTCGTTAAACTGGTACCCGACAAATTATCGCCCAGCTACTCTTTTTTTTACCAGCATATGTATTTTCCGGGAATTGCACAAAGAAGGGCTCCTGCCGACAGTAATTTTCAATATCTGTTACCCGGTACAAAAGATAATGTGATCAGAATTTCCAGAGTATCCAATATTGGCGATATGCTGAAACTTAAGAATCCCAATGAATATGCAGGTATTGGTTTTGTATACGCTGCCGGTGATACGATTTGTGCAGCACGTGCCGGAACGGTTTATTCCTGCGCGGATGATGTGGTAAAAGATGAAAAAGGTGCCCTTGTGTATACAAGCAAACGCAATCATATTAATATTCAGCAAAAAGACGGAACCCTTGCCAATTATGCTGTAAGGGCCCCTATCAAATTATTGGTTGCCGCGGGTGATAATGTAATACCCGGACAACCCCTTGCCGTATTTACCTCCCAGAGTGAACATTACGAAGTGTTATTTAGTGTAAGTTATCTTGATGAAAAAGCTGTTTTGGTAAATACCCAAAACGCCGGGGCGATCACACCTGTTTATTACCATTATGTTTCACCGGTTTTTTGTGTGGGCGAGGACGGGCATACCAGTAATTTATCTGTGGTGAATCAAACTTTTAAAGTAGGTTATCCAAAAGAGTTGATAGGTGTAGAACTGAGCAAAAAAGACAAGAAGAAACTTGGGCTTTAATAAACATAACTTTATACCTGTTTATCATTAATTCAACTACATGAACGATCCAGATATAGAACAATTGCTAAAAGATGGCAAAGGCTATACCCTGAATATGGCCCATGTGATGGAGTTTCTGATGGCGAGAACCATTGCCAATTCTTTTTTGTCTTCCGAAATATTGCGCAGACAGCTGGAGCTGGAACAACTGATCAAAACAGGTACAGTTGATCGTGAGAAAGCTGTGAAAGAATGTAATGAATTGTGTAAACAGATTGCCGATCAGGCAACCATCGAAAAAAATAATACCATCAGCGAATTATTCTTTTTGAATAAAGACGCATAAAATATCTTCCATCTTATAATCATTACCCATTGAACCGCATAGACAGGGTTACGGCCATTTTAATTCAGCTGCAATCCAAACGCGTGGTAAAAGCGCAGGAGATCGCAGACAGGTTTACCATCAGCTTACGCACCGTTTACCGCGATATTAAAACGCTGGAAGAAGCAGGCATCCCCATCATCGGCGAAGCGGGTATCGGTTATTCGATTATGGAAGGGTATCGTTTACCTCCCGTTATGTTCAGCAAGGAAGAAGCCACCGCTTTTCTTACGGCAGAAAAATTGGTAGAGAAGCTTACTGACAATTCAACAAAAGAAACTTATGCTGCTGCCATGTTCAAGATCAAATCGGTGCTGCGGTTAACCGAACGCGATCATATGGAAAATATGGACCAGTATATTGAAGTGATAGAAAACCCCTATTTATCCAACCATAAAAACGAAACAGCTTATCTGCAGCATATTCTCAGAGCCATAGGCGAAAAAGCCGTTTTGAATATTGATTATTTTGCGGAACATTCACAACAGAAAAGCAACCGCAGTATAGAACCCATTGGCATTTTTTTTATGAGCCGGTATTGGTATCTCATTGCGTGGTGTACGCTGAGAAATGATTACCGAACCTTTCGGGTAGACCATATCAAATATCTTTCTGTTACCGCCATTCATTTTGAGAAAGAACATCCATCCCTCAAATCCTTTCTTACAAAAGTGTCTAAGGAAAAAGAACTGTACACTATTGTTATACGGGTTGAAAAAGAGATCGTCAAGTTTCTTGGCGAGCAAAAATTCTATAATGGCTTTGTTTCACAGAAAGAAGTGGCTGATAAAATAGAAATGACTTTTTTAACCGCTGCACTGGACGGTTTTGCCCGCTGGTATATGCTTTTTGGAGAATGGGCAGAGATTTTGTCGCCCAAAGAACTTCCCGCCCTTATCCTGAAGAATCTGGAAAAACTTTCCGAAAAATTAAAATAAATCTTTTTACTGTTGACATAGGGCTGTCACTACCCCGGTGTTTCTTTGTTTTCTAAACAAAAACAAACACTATGTCACAGATGCAACAGTTTCAAAAAGAATTCGAAGAAGAACTGGTTACCACACGCAAAATACTCTCGATTGTGCCTAACGATAGGTATGACTGGAAGCCCCACCCAAAAAGTATGAGTATCCGTCAGCTGGCAACGCATATAGCTGAGCTGCCGAGCTGGATCGGATTGACATTTAACACGAACGAACTCGATTTTGCCGTATCCGAGTATAAACCCAAAGAGATCAACGACACCAAATCATTGGTTGAGTACTTTGAAGAAAATGCAAAAGACGGGCGAGCGCAACTGGCTATCGGCAAAGAAGAAACCCTTGGCGAGCCATGGACCATGCGCAATGGTGAAGAGATCTTTTTTACAAAAACCAAAGCTGATGTAATTCGGATCACCTTTAGCCAGATCATCCACCACCGCGCGCAGCTTGGTGTATTTCTCCGTTTACTGGATGTACCTATTCCGGGAAGCTATGGGCCGAGTGCGGATGATATGAGTTTCTGAAGTTAATGATAGAATGAGTGAATGATAGCATGATAGAATGATTTAAAACAAGATTCACCAATTACTCATTCTATCATCCTATCATGCTATCATTCACTCATTTTTCCCCTTTCAATCCAACAATATGATCCTGGTTTTTAAAACCAACGTCAGTTCTGGAACCAAAGCCAGAAAACTGAAACCGTATCTTGATCAAACCCTGCCAAACAGCAAATGGAATTTTGACCTGACTGATTGCGATAAAGTATTACGCGTGGATAGTCCTGAAGACATTACAATGGTTGTCATTCAAACACTAAACAGTCATGGTTTTGAATGCGCAGAACTGGAATAACAGGTTGTATTTTCATTTGAGATAAGCCATTAAAATATTATCTTCAAAGCATAATGATATGCCAGATGAAAAAATACTTATTTATACTGATTTGTTTTCTTTCAACAATAGCCGCATTTGGCCAACCCACAAAACGTCATTTTTTATTGCGCGATGAAGGTATTTCGCAGCTGGCCTATATAGATGAAGCGAATCCTGCCAACAATTGGTACACACCTATACCCACCGGCCGCGATATGCAATTGGTGGGTAATCGACGTGTATTGGTTGGTACAGGAAATGGTTATGAAGAATATGAAATAGCCACAGGCAAAAAAGTATTTGAACTTACAACTTTCCCCGGTACCGTTACTGCGCACAGATTACGGAATGGAAATACCCTATTAACCGGATTAAACTGGCAGGGAAAACAGGGAATTATTTTATTAGAGATTGATAAGGATGCCGTTGTTAAACACATCTACAATTTCTCTGAATATGGTTATCCAAGATTGGTGCGCGAAACAGCATCGGGTAATTTTATGATCACGGCAGATGATTATGTTCTGGAAGTCAATGCTGCCGGAGAAATTATCTGGAAAGTAAAAGTTGCCGGAAAAGATAAACCGCATGTATGGCAGGCTTTACGATTAGCAAATGGACAGACCCTTGTGAGTTGCGGTTATTCAGCAAATCTGCAGATTTTTAATGCAGATGGTTCACCGGCATCTACTATCACCGGCCCCGCAGAAGTGAAGCCTAATTTTTTTGCGGGACTTCAGGTTCTCCCCAATGGTAACTATGCAGTGATCAACTGGCAGGGCCATGGCCCCAATTTTGGTGCGAGCGGAACACAATTACTCGAATTTACCCCCTCCGGCAAACTGGTTTGGAGCTGGCAACAGGATGCAACAAAATTTTCATCACTGCATAATGTGATCATATTGGATGGGTTGGATACCCGTTTTATGCATATAGAAGATAAAAATGGGATGCTGGCACCGGTTAAATAACCTGTAAACTGTCGTTTCTGACAATTATCATTGATTACATGGTGATCTAAGTGTAGTTTTCACCACTTAAGCGTAATCATGTTACCATTCGTTCTCATATTTCTTATCCTCGTCCACGGTTTTATTCATGCCATTGGTTTTGCAAAAGCTTTTGGTTTAGGTAAAATAGCTGCATTATCAGAGCCCATATCTAAACCATTAGGTATACTTTGGTTATTTACGATGGCAATCTTCGTCATTGCTGCATCTCTGTTGTTGTTCAAAAAAGAATATTGGTGGTTAGCAGGATTGATAGCTGTAGTTCTTTCACAGATCTTACTGTTTACTGTATGGAAAGATGCCCGTTTCGGAAGCATTGCCAATGTGATCATTTTTTTAAGCATAATAGCTGCCTGGGGAAATCAAAGATTTGAAAAAGTATTCAGAGAAGATCTTGTTACAGAACTGAAAGATAATGTTAGAAGTAAAACTGCTGTTCTAACAGAAAAGGATCTTCAACCTCTCCCGGTAGTAATCCGGAAATATCTTTTATATACAGGTGTAGTGAATAAACCCGTTGTTACGAATGTAAAAATTGTATTTGACGGAGAGATGAGAGAAAAAGGAAAAGATTGGTTCCCCTTCCGCTCAGAGCAATACAATTTCACGCCTGAGCCCACCAGGTTGTTTTTTATGAAAGCCAAAATGTTTGGAATAAAGGTCCCGATCTATCACGCTTATAAAGAGGGAGTTGCTTCTATGCAGGTAAAACTATTCGGCCTTTATCCGATGGTTGATCTGAAAGGAGAAGAGCTGAACAAGGCCGAAACCGTTACCATTTTTAATGATCTGTGTATTTTTGTTCCATCCTTTCTGGCTGATAAAAGAATTCAATGGGAAGATGCAGACAGCTTATCGGCAAAAGCAGTATTTTTTTATCATGGAATAAGTATTTCTGCAACACTTCAGTTCAATGAAACAGGGCAGTTAGTAAATTTTATTTCAGACGACCGCTATGCAATGCCTGAAAAGAAACGTTACCGGTTTTCAACTCCTGTTGGTGATTATAAAAATATCAATGGGTATAATTTACCAACTTACGGAGAAGCCATCTGGCATTATCCCGAAGGGAAATTTGTATATGGAAAGTTTTACCTAAAAGAGATAATCTATAATATTCAATAAAATATAACGCTGCCAAAACCCATTACATATGCCGGCAAATAATTTCAATATCAAAGGACTAACCAATTCAGAGGTAATAAAGGCACGCGAATCTTTTGGAACAAACGCGTTAGATTATAAAAAAGAAAATGGTTTTATTGATGCTGTAAAAAGTCTTGCCAAAGAACCCATGGTAGCTTTGTTATTGGTTGCTTCTGTAATCTATTTTATCAGCGGAAAAACGGGTGATGGCATTTTTCTGGCATCTGCCATTGTACTTGTGGCCACAATTTCTCTATACCAGGATTCAAGAAGCCGCAATGCGCTTGAAAAATTAAAGAACTTTACGCAGCCTTATTGCAAAGTGATACGCAATGGAGAAGTAGTTGAAATATTGAGCGAAGAATTGGTGGTGGGCGATTTTTTGATGATAGAAGAAGGCACATC
The DNA here is from genome assembly GCA_965206685.1 of Sediminibacterium sp. Taxonomy (GTDB): domain Bacteria; phylum Bacteroidota; class Bacteroidia; order Chitinophagales; family Chitinophagaceae; genus Sediminibacterium. The sequence continues at coordinate 4,812,383 of OZ242223.1, read as the reverse complement.
CATTGCAGCGGATGGAAAGATCGTTCACTCGAATGATTTTTCTGTGAACGAATCAATTCTTACCGGCGAGTCCTTATCAGTTTACAAAGATGCCAATAAAGAAGACCCATTTATTTATCGCGGCACAACTGTAGCCAGCGGATTGGCTATTGCAACTATTACAGCTATCGGCAACCAAACCAAACTGGGTAAGATTGGTGAAAGCCTGGAAAATATTCAGGAAGAAAAAACACCATTGGAATTACAGATAAACAATTTTGTAAAGAAAATGGTGATTGTGGGTGCAATTGTTTTTCTGGTTGTTTGGGGTATCAATTATTTTCATTCTTACAATGTATTAGACAGTTTACTGAAGGCGCTTACATTAGCCATGAGTATTTTGCCGGAAGAAATTCCTGTAGCCTTTACCACATTTATGGCACTCGGTGCATGGCGGTTAATGAACATGGGGATTGTGGTAAAACAAATGAAAACCGTAGAAACACTGGGCAGTGCAACGGTGATCTGCACTGATAAAACCGGAACCATTACCGAGAACAAAATGGAACTGGCCAAATTATTTGTATTCAATTCAGGAAAGATCGTTGATTATTCATTATTGATTGATGAGGAAGCAAAAGGATTGATCCGCCTGGCTATGTGGGCGAGTGAACCCATTCCTTTTGATCCGATGGAAACAGCGCTGCATGATGCTTATGCATTATTACCCATGGATGATGAGCGGCCGGATTTTAAGATAATACACGAATATCCATTAGGGGGCAAACCTCCGATGATGACACATATTTTCGAAAACAAGCAATCTATCCGCATTGTTGCTGCCAAAGGTGCACCGGAAGCGATCATGAATGTTTCTGAGTTGACGGCAGTTGAAAAAGAAAATATCGAAAACTCAATTAACCTTCTGGCAAAAGATGGTTATCGCGTGCTGGCAGTTGGTGAAGCTGATTTTGCAGGAACAGATTTCCCGGATGAACAGCAAAAGATCCGGTTTGTTTTTAAAGGACTGATTGCTTTTTATGATCCGCCGAAAAAAAATATTCAGTCTGTTCTTGAAAAATTTTATCTGGCCGGTATTTCGGTAAAAATTGTTACGGGAGATAATGCCGCAACTACCAATGCCATTGCCAAACAGATCGGCTTTAACGGACATGAAAAAAGTATCAGCGGAGAAGAACTGATGAAATTATCTGATACAGAATTGAAAGAAACGGTTCAACGCACAAACGTATTCACCAGAATGTTCCCGGATGCAAAGCTGAAGATCATCAACGCCTTAAAATCAAATAACGAGATTGTTGCCATGACGGGTGATGGTGTAAACGATGGTCCTGCATTGAAAGCTGCTCATATTGGTATAGCCATGGGTAAGAAAGGAACTGAGATTGCCAAACAGGCTGCATCATTGATCCTGCTGGAAGATGATCTTTCTAAAATGGTTGATGCGGTTGCCATGGGCAGAAGAATTTATACCAATCTGAAAAAAGCCATACAGTATATTATTTCAATACATATCCCGATTGTGCTAACAGTATTTATTCCATTGGCGCTGGGTTGGATCTATCCTAATATCTTCTCGCCAGTTCATATTATTTTTCTGGAGCTCATCATGGGGCCAACCTGCTCCATCATTTATGAAAATGAGCCGATGGAAAAGAATACCATGTTGATGAAACCAAGACCTATCAGTACCACTTTCTTTAACTGGAAAGAACTCGCAACCAGTATTCTGCAGGGTTTAGCCATTACAGCAGGCACTTTAGTAGCCTATCAATATGCAGTAAGTAAAGGATATGATGAGGCTGTTACCAGAACGATGGTATTTACCGTTTTGATCTCCGCTAATATTTTCCTAACACTGGTTAACCGTTCATTCTACTATTCCATTCTGGCAACCATCCGGTATAAGAATAACCTGGTAGTACTCATCATTGGAATCACAATCGCGATTTTTGGCTTATTGATCTTTGTAAAGCCATTGGCAAGTTTTTTCAATTTTGAAGCCATCAATATTGAACAGCTATTGATAAGTATTGGAATAGGCTTTGTATTTGTGATCTGGTTTGAGATCGTAAAATGGAGAAAAAGATCCCGTAGAAATTCTTAGCTCATTAATCATTTCCAGATCTTATAATTCAACCTGAATTTCTTTTCCTGCAGTAATGAACGCCAATTGATGAAGAGGATGCCGAACAGTAACATGACTCCAAAGATCAATCCCAATAATGATTTCCATGAGAATACGCCTTCCAATAAACCCGCACTGTTCTCTGCAGCATATTTCCCCATAAACACCGCAATCGAATCGCTGATGAATTTACCTACAAAGAATGCAGGAATGATCAGTCTGGGTTTCATACCCGCCATACCGCCTGCAATAAACAAAGGGGTTGTGGGTAAGGGTAATAAAGAGTAAGTAAGAATAGCCAGTTGACTCTTCCAGCCTTTTTCTTTTAATTTTCTTCCCAGAAAATGAACGTCTTCATTTTTAGAAGGCTTGAATAGTCTGTGGGCTACTTTGGGGATGTATAATGTGAGAATATATCGTCCGAGAATAGATCCGGCCACACCCACAATGATCACCACCCACACATCCAGTTTAAAATAGATCTGTAAAAACACCATCAATACAAATGCAGGAGGAAGCGGGAACGGAACAATATCAACAGCTACCGATGCCAAAAAAACATATAGATATTTCAACCACATACCAAACCATTTAATGCTATACACTAAAGGTATTGATATTCTATCGCCTGCTGGCGATCAATAAATTGAGATCTGTGTATTTAAGATCAAATCTTTGGCTGATATAAAAATCAGTTAAGGCACCCTTAAACATATAAATGCCTTCACGAAGATTGAATTTATGCCATACCATTTCTTCAATACCCCCTTCATCACTGATCTCAAGGATCAACGGCATCAATACATTACTGATTGCCTGACTTGCCGTGCGTGCAAAACCGCTTGGTATATTAGGCACACAGTAATGGATCACATCATGCTTTAGAAATGTAGGGTGATCGTAAGTGGTTAGTTCACTTGTTTCAAAACAACCACCACGGTCAATGGCCACATCTATAATAATACTTCCAGGGCGCATGGCTTCAACCATCTCTTCAGTAACCACAACCGGTGCACGGCCATATTCATTACTTAATGCACCTACGGCTACTTCACAGGTTTTTAATTGCTTGGCCAGGATCTTAGGTTCCAAAACACTTGTCCATATACGCTGGCCAAGATTATTCTGCAATTGTTTTAAACGATACACATTACTGTCGAACACCTTTACCGATGCGCCTAATGCCAAAGCATTACGCGTAGCAAATTCGCCAACAATACCGGCACCGATGATCACAACCTTTGTTGGCGGAATACCACTGATACCGCCAAGCAAAACACCTTTACCATTATTAAAACTGCTCAGGTATTGACCGGCAATCAGCATTACTGCGCTACCCGCTATCTCGCTCATACTTCTTACGATCGGGTACGTGCCGCTATCATCTTTAAAGTTTTCAAAACTTAATGCCGTAATTCTTTTCTCCATCATCTTCTCTATATATTCTTTCTTCAAGGCAGAAAGATGTATGGGAGAGATAATGGTTTGATTGAGTTGCAGCAACGGCATATCTTCTTCAACCGGTGGTGCACTCTTAACCAGTATCGGGCAATTAAACACTTCTTTACGTTCGTAGGTAATATGCGCACCGGCCTCTGCATAATCTTTATCAGAAAAATGACTGGCTTCTCCCGCTTTATGTTCAACGGTTACATGATTGCCATTGGCAACAAGTACACCCACCGCATCCGGTGTAAGCGCAATCCGGTTTTCCTGAAAAGCGATCTCCTTAGGTATCCCAATATGCAGTTTGGCCCCCTGTGGTTTTATATCCAGGGTTTCTTCCAGCGTTTCGTAAGTAAAGGATGGACTGATGGAAGGTTTGGTGGCCATGTGCGGTTGAAATTGTGAAAGGTTTTGAAATAATGTTAAAATTAAACCATTTAGCGCAAAGGGAAAGACGGGAATTTGTAGTCTGCAGTTGGAAGTTGGGAGTCAGGAGTATCTTTTATAATAATATATTACTTCAGACTTCTAACTTACAACTTCGGACTCCGGAACCCTTCCGGTATATAGCCTCCTCGTATGCTCATCCAAAACCTCAATATGTACATAAAATGTATCCTCCGGCAATAGGCCTTCTGCTTTTTCGGGCCATTCTACCAGGCAGAGTTTACCACTGTTCACACTATCTTCTACCCCTGCATTAATGGCTTCTTCTTCGTCTTTCAGGCGGTACCAGTCCATATGGTAAATAGTACCCGCTACCGGACTCTGGTATTCGTTAATAATGGCGAATGTAGGGCTGCTGATGGCGGATTGCACCCCCAATTCCTCGCATAAAGCATGAATAAAAGTGGTCTTTCCTGTTCCCATTGTGGCATAAAAAGCCCATACTTTTTTCTTAACCCCTTCTTTCCAAACAGAAGCTGCCACCTGGCGGATCTGGGGTAGCGTAAAAATTGCATCCATGGAGCAAAGATATAGCGCCGGGCAGAAAGGATTTGAAACCATGATGTATTTATAATTCGTATTTCGATAATCCTTCTTTTTAGCCGGTCGTATCTTTGCAGTATGAATGATTCCCCCGTATTAGAAAAAGTGAACTGGAAAGTGGAAGGCATGAGCTGTACCAATTGTGCGCTTACCGTAGACAAATATCTTCAGGGCAAAGGCATGCAGGAAGTGAAAGTGAATTTTATGGGTGGCGATGTAAGTTTTGAAATGCCCGCCCAAACCCCCAAACAGGAAATTGCCAAAGGCATTGAAGGACTCGGTTACCATGTAGTAACCGGCGAAGCTTCTGATACCAAAAAAGACAAACGGATTTTCAAAAACCATTTACAGCGTTTTCGTTTCTGTATCATATTCACATTGCCGTTAATGCTGCATATGATACCGGGTGTACATATTCATTTTTTAATGGATCCATATGTACAGCTCGCCTTAACCATTCCCGTGTTTATTGTGGGAATGGATTTTTTTGGACGCAGTGCCATCAAAAGTATTTTCAAAGGCATTCCCAATATGAATGTGTTGATTGCAGTGGGAGCCGTTGCAGCTTTTGGGTATAGTTTATATGGAACCCTTATTGGCGAGGCACAACAATATCTGTTTTATGAAACGGCTGCCACCATTATCACATTGGTTTTTCTTGGCAACTGGATGGAAGATAAATCTGTTGAAACCACCCAATCTGCTTTAAAGAAATTAGCCGTTAGCCAGAAAGTAATGGCGAATATGATCGCGTATGATGACCAACATCAGGAACATGTATTTCCTGTAGAAAGTACCCATTTAAAAGTAGGCGATCTGTTATTGATCAAAAGCGGTGAGCCTGTACCGATGGATTGCAAAATACTTTGGGGTGATGCGAGTGTGAACGAAGCCATCATCAGCGGTGAAAGTGCACCCGTTGAAAAAAAGATGAACGATAAACTCATCGGCGGAAGTGTGTTGGAATCAGGAACCGTAAAAACAATGGTAACCGCTGTAGGCGAAGACACCGTATTGGCCAATATCCTGAAATTAGTAAAAGCCGCACAAACTGAAAAACCACCCATTCAGCAACTCGCAGATAAGATCAGCGCCATTTTTGTTCCTGCCGTGATCAGTATTGCCTTGGTTACTTTTTTGATCAATTATTTTTTCGGACATCAAATTTTCAGCACCAGTTTATTAAGAGCTATCGCTGTATTGGTGATCTCATGCCCTTGCGCTATGGGATTAGCCACACCAGCCGCGATTGCAGTAGGCTTAGGACGTGCTGCCAGAAATGGCGTGCTCTTTAAGAATGCAAAAAGCCTCGAACTCTTTAAAAGCATTACACAAGTTGTATTTGATAAAACAGGAACGCTCACTACAGGGCAGTTTCAGATTGCAGGTTTTCGAGTGAGTAGTGAGTTGTCAGTAGTGAGTGGAAATACTCACCACTCACCACTCACCACTGACGAATTCAAACGTATCGCTTTCTCTCTCGAAAAATATTCCAATCACCCCATAGCCAAAGCCATTGCTAAAGAATGGAAAGTAAAAGATGATATCCGATGGGCTAAGATTGAAGAGATGAAAGGTTTGGGAATGAAAGCAACTGATAAAGAAGGCAACGAATATATTGCCGGTTCTTATAAAGTGGCAGAAACATTTACAAAAGACAATGCACATAATATTTATTTGATCAAAAACAACACTTTATTAGGTACGATAGATGTGGTTGATGAGATCAGACCCGAAGCGAAAGAGGTAGTTCAGCAGTTAAAACTGAAAGGCATTAAAACCATTTTACTAAGTGGCGACAGAAAAGAAAAATGTGAACAGGTTGCCAAAGAACTGGGTATTGATGAAGTAGTTGCCGAACAAACCCCTGAACAGAAATTAGAAAGAATTGCCGCCTATAACCTGCAGGCCCCAACCGCTATGGTGGGTGATGGTATTAATGATGCACCCGCACTGGCAAAAGCTACGGTTGGTATTTCTTTAAGTGATGCGTCACATATTGCCATGCAGAGTGCGCAGGTTGTATTGATGAATCACGGAATAAAAAATCTACCCTTATCGCTGGGTTTAGGGAAACATACTTACAGAACTATTCAGGAAAATCTTTTCTGGGCATTTATATATAATGTTGTAGCCATTCCAATTGCTGCACTGGGTTTTTTAAGTCCAACATTCAGCGCTTTGGCAATGGGGCTTAGTGATGTGGTTTTAGCGATTAATTCAGTCCGATTAAACTTTAAGAAAGTAGTGTGATCATGGATTCGTGAGTCGTGAATCGTCAGTTGTGAGTATAAAACTGCGTATTAATACCTGATTTAGCTATTACTTGATATGATAATTTAGAACATAAATATTTTTTATGTTTCTTTTATTATCACACACGAATTTAGATATTAGCAAAGTCTCCAAAACACTGATACTTCTCAGTTACCAGATTACAGAAAAATTTCCAAAAGAAGAGAAATATGCACTAACTCAACAAATCAGAAGAGCCGCTCTTTCTGTACATTTGAACATAGCCGAAGGGTGTTCAAGAAGGTCAATGCCTGAACGGAAACGTTTTTTTGAAATTTCCAGAGGATCTGTAATTGAAATTGACACCGCTATTGACATCGCTATCGAACTGCATTTTATAAATAAAGAAGAAACAAAAATATTGGGAGAAACCATCATTCGTTGTTTTCAACTATTATCAAAAATGATAACTACATAAAACTCACGACTGACGCCTCACGACTCACGAAAACATGACTACACCACTCGAGGTTCTAACCCACTACTGGAAACATGATCATTTCCGCCCTATGCAGGAAGAGATCATTCAGTCTGTATTGGATGGAAAGGATGCACTTGCTTTACTTCCTACCGGTGGTGGAAAATCCATTTGTTTTCAGGTACCGGCTATTTTAAAAGAAGGTCTGTGTTTAGTGATCAGTCCGCTCATTGCTTTGATGAGAGACCAAGTTGACTCTCTTAATCAAAAAGAAATCCCTTCAGTTGCCCTACACAGCGGTTTGAATTTTTATGAAGTAAAAACCATTCTGCAACAGGCAACACATGGGGATTATAAATTTCTGTACCTGTCTCCTGAAAGATTAGAGACCAATCTTTTCAAAGAATATTTACCGGCTTTAAACGTAAGCCTGATTGTTGTGGATGAAGCGCATTGTGTATCGCAATGGGGTTATGATTTTCGTCCGCCTTATTTACGTATTGCCAATTTACGTGAGGAGCTTCCGGGTATTTCTGTGATTGCCCTAACGGCATCGGCTACGCCTGTGGTTCAAAAAGATATTACAGAGAAATTACTTTTCGACAATGGTAATATTTTTCGGCAATCGTTTGAAAGGCCTAATGTATCGTACAGTAGTTTTTGTGTGGATAGCAAAGTGAATAAAATAACCGAGATCCTGAAAAATGTAAATGGCAGCAGTATTGTGTATTGTAGCAGCCGTAAGCAAACCAAAGAACTGGCGCATTTATTATCGTTGCAGAGTATACCGGCAGATTTTTACCATGCAGGATTGCAACAGAAAGACCGTGATGAAAAACAGCAGGCATGGATCAATAATGAGATCAGGGTAATGGTTTGCACCAATGCTTTTGGAATGGGGATTGATAAACCCGATGTGAGAACCGTTATCCATTTTGATGCGCCGGATTGTTTGGAGAATTATTACCAGGAAGCCGGTCGGGCAGGAAGGGATGGAAAGAAATCGTATGCGGTTCTGGTTTATCAAAAAGAAAATATTGAAGCGCTGAGAGCCTTGCCGGACAGGCGTTTCCCACCCATACCCGAGATCAAAAAGATCTATCAATCACTGGCTGATTATTTACAGATTCCTGTAGGTAATGGGGAGGGACTATATTATGATTTTGACCTGCTCAGTTTTGTAAAGAATTTTAAACTGGATAGCTTACTTGTTGTAAATACCTTGAGAGTATTGGAACAGGAAGGCCATATAACTTTCTCTGAAAATATTTTTCTGCCAACACAGATCCAGTTTACGGTTGAAAAAGAGAATTTAATTGAATTTGAAAGAAGTCATGAACAACTGGAGCCATTAATCAAATGCTTACTAAGAACCTATGAAGGCATTTTTGATAACCGGGTTTCCATTCATGAAAAACAGTTGGCATGGTTAAGCCGGTTACCTATTGAAACCGTGCAGGATCAATTACAGCAACTACGATCGTTTGGAACTATTGAGTACATGCCGCAAAAAGATACACCGCAGATACACTTCTTATTAAATCGAGCATCAGCACAATATCTACAGATCAACCAGGATCAATATCTGTTACGCAAAAAACAATATGCCGAACGGGTAGAAAATATGATCCGTTATATTGAGTTGAAAGAGCTGTGTCGCAGCAGTTACATTGCCAATTATTTTGGAGATGCCGCTATTAAGGATTGCGGTATTTGTGATAATTGTCTGGCGAAAAAAAGAAAAGCCATTTCGCCCGAAGAATTCAGTGCTATTGAAAAACAGATCATTGAATTATCTGCAAAGAAGCTAACCATTGATCAGTTACTTTTATCCTTCAAAACTATCAGCAAAGAAAAGATCTGGGCCGTGCTTGATTTTTTACAGGCTGAGCATGTATTAATGATTGATGAACAGGGATTAATTCAAAAATTAGCCTGATAAATCTCTGCGGAAACCTCCCTGTTCTCTGTGCCTCTGCGGTGAAAAAAATCACCGCAGAGGCACAGAGAAGCAGAGATAACCGCAGAGATTTATAATTCTTCTTCCCTCTCTAATAATAAGATCGCTCCCTGCGGAACAATGAAATATTTTTCTTTTTCGTACATCACCTCAGTAGCGCCACTCACCAAAAAAATAGCCAGATCGCCTTCGCGTGCCTGAAGCGGTACATACTTTACATTCTCTTCATCCGATTTCCAAGGCTCATCATCTACAGGCATAGGAATGGCATAACCGGGGCCGGTTTTAATAATATAACCCTGCTGCACTTTTTCTTTTTCACCTACACCCGGTGGCAGGTATAAACCACTCGAAGTTTGTTCATCCGGCTTGGATGGGCGGATCAATACCCTGTCGCCAATCACGATCAGTTTTTTCAGTTTGTTATCCGAAGTCAACAGCATAAAAGATAGTTAGTACGGTAAAAATAAACGATTCTGTAAGATGTGTAACAATACACTGTTTTTATGTAATAATGTGCAAAGGATTATTATGAATTCCTTTTAGAAATATTTAACTTTCACCGTCACATTGGCCCGGATCATCCGTTTTAACAAAAGATTTCGGCGGGCAACTGTGAATTGGCATTCTTTTATCTTTATTTCACGTTAAATAACGAACACATGGAAGACAAAAAAAGTAAAATACTCCTTTGCGAAGATGATACGAATCTCGGAATGGTACTGAAAAATTATTTAGAGTTAAACGAATACGATGTAACGCTTGAAAGAGATGGACGCCTCGGCTTAGCTGCTTTTCAGCGCGAAAAATTTGATATCTGTTTACTGGATGTGATGATGCCTAATATGGACGGCTTTACACTTGCCGAAGAGATCCGTGATGTAGATCCGGATATACCCCTGTTCTTCCTGAGTGCCAAAACCATGAAGGATGATATTATCCAGGGATACAAGCTGGGTGCAGATGATTATATCACCAAACCATTCGACAGCGAAGTATTGCTGTTAAAGATCAAAGCTATACTGAAACGCAACGAAGAAGAAAACCGCATCAGTGATAATATTGAATTCGATCTGGGCCGCTACCACTTCAATCCAAAATTGCGTGAGCTGAAGCATGATGATCTTACCCAAACCCTTTCTCCCAAAGAGAATGAGTTATTAAAAATGCTGGCAGAACATAAGAACGATCTGTTACCACGCGAAAGAGCATTAAAAAAGATCTGGGGCAGTGATACCTATTTCAACGGTCGTAGTATGGATGTGTACATTGCCAAACTGCGTAAATATTTGAAAGATGATACGAATATTGAGATCGTGAATATTCATGGAAATGGATTCAGATTGGTAGCGCCATAACTTCGATATAACAGATTGTTTTGATGGACTATGATTTTTAATGCCCTGCTTTGCAGGGCATTTTTATTTGGCTTTATTAGGGATTCCTATGCGGTGGAAATCGAGGCGCATGAAACCAAAATTAATCAGTAAGCCAACTTCCATTTTGTAAGCTTCAAGATAATTAATGGCCTGTGCTAAGTGAATATTTTCTAATTGTTTTACTGCTTTTATCTCTACAGGTATAATCTTTTCAACTAAAAAATCAACCCGCCTTTTCCCTATTTCAATATTATCATAGAAAATACTTACTTCAATCTCATCAAGAAATACAAGTCCTTGCTTTTTCATTTCAATAGCCAATGCTCTGTGATAAATCAACTCCTGAAAGCCATTTCCCAGTTGGTTATGCACACTCATCGCACAGCCGATAATTGATCGGGTTAAGGGTGAGTGTTTATATTTTTCAGTTTCGAGCATTACTTCGATAGAACGAATAAAAAGATGGGCTATGATTATAAAAATAATCATAGCCCATCTTTTTATCCCGAGTGCTACTTTAAGTAGTTTAAGAATTACCTGAACAATTCCGGATTTGAACCACCCCGCATCGGAGTTCGTTTGAGATGTTCATATGCTTTAGCAGTTACCTCTCTTCCACGGGGCGTACGCTGTAAAAATCCTTCCTGAATCAAAAACGGTTCATATACTTCTTCAATCGTACCGGCTTCTTCACCTACTGCAGTAGCAATGGTGGTAAGGCCTACAGGGCCGCCCTTAAACTTATCAATAATGGATGTGAGAATACGATTATCCATTTCATCCAGACCATGTGCATCTACATTTAATGCTTTGAGTGAATGTTGTGTAATGCCGATATCAATTTTTCCATCATTTAAAACCTGTGCAAAATCCCTAACCCTTCGTAATAAACTATTGGCAATACGCGGTGTGCCCCTGCTTCTCCTGGCAATTTCAAATGCAGCTTCTGAAGTAATATTGGTTTGCAGAATGGCGGCACTTCTTTCGATGATCTTTTTTAATACATCGGCATTATAATATTCCAGTCTTGATTTGATGCCAAAACGCGATAATAAAGGGGCGGTTAATAAACCACTTCTTGTAGTGGCACCCACCAATGTAAACGGATTCAGATTGATCTGGATACTTCTTGCATTGGGGCCGGTATCAATCATAATATCAATCCTGAAATCCTCCATGGCAGCGTAGAGATATTCTTCTACTACCGTACTTAAACGATGGATCTCATCTATAAATAAAACATCATTGGGTTGGAGATTGGTAAGCAATCCTGCCAGGTCACCCGGCTTTTCAATTACCGGGCCCGAAGTTTCCTTAATATTTACACCCAGTTCGTTGGCAACAATTCTGCTGAGGGTTGTTTTGCCCAATCCGGGCGGACCGTGAAATAAAATATGATCCAAAGCTTCGCCTCTTAATTTGGCAGCTTTGATAAAAATACCCAGGTTCTCGATCAGCTGCGGCTGGCCCGAAAAATCGTCGATCTCTTTAGGACGTATGGTATTTTCAAACTCCTTATCGGCAGGGGTTAGGTTTGAAGGCTCGCTGTTGAGGTTTGCATTTGACATACTGCTCAAAACTACAAAATACTATCCATCCTCCTTTCTTAACTGTGCCTTTGTGCCTCCATGTGCAAATTTTTCTCACACGAAGGCACAAAGGCACGGTTTGGGTTGCGGAAAATTAAGATTGGGTTATCAATGGCTTAAAGTCGAAAAAATAATTTTTAAAAAATATTTGTACATACAAATGAAATGTCTTTATCTTTGTGCGGTCAATGAAATCATCGGAAAGTAAATATTGCAACTGTCTTTATTTTACCGCCAATGCCCTTGCGCGTAAAATTGAGAAACTGGCTACAGAAAGCTGGAAGCGGGTTGATATGGCTCCCAGTTATGCTTACCTGCTTTTACTCGTACTGGAGGAGCCGGGTATGCAAGCCGGACAGATTGCTGAGCAATTACAGCTAACTCCCAGTACCATTACCCGTTTGATTGAAAAACTGGAAGAAAGAAAATTAGTAATCCGTGCCACTGAAGGAAAATTGACGAATGTTTATCCTACTCAAAAAGCCAAGGACCTGAAGCCACAGTTAAAACAGTGTGTTGAGGAGTTTTATGACAAATATGTAAAGATCCTTGGCAAGGAAGAAAGCAAAAATTTTATCCGTAACATGAATATCATGGCCGATAAATTAGAAATATAATTTTTTTTGTTAAATCATTTGTATATACAAATATTAATAACCTAAACAGTAAACGATGAAATACGTAATCACCGGCGGAGCCGGAAACATTTCGAAGCCTTTGGCTTTACAATTATTAAAAGCAGGACATACTGTAACTGTTATCGGACGTAATGCGGCAAACCTTACAGAATTAACCAATGCAGGTGCTAAAGCAGCTATTGGTTCGGTAGAAGATGTTGCTTTTTTAACAGCAAGTTTCACAGATGCAGATGCAGTGTACACAATGGTTCCTCCGGTTCATGCTGTTACAGACTGGAAAGGATATATTGGTAAGATCGGAGAAAATTATGCTGCAGCTATTAAAGCTGCCGGAGTAAAATATGTAGTAAACCTAAGCAGCATTGGTGCGCATTTGCCAGATGGTGTGGGCCCGGTAAGTGGCTTATATCGTGTAGAAAAAGCATTGAATACATTAACAGATGTAAACATCAAACATCTTCGTCCGCCGTATTTCTACAATAACCTGTTGGCCAATGTAGGCATGATCAAAGGCATGGGCATCATCGGTGCGAATTTTTCTGTAGCGGAAGGACAATTTCCAATTGTTGCGCCGGTTGATATTGCTACCGTTGCTGCTGAAGAATTATTGAGTCTTTCTTTCACCGGACATAGTGTTCGCTATTTCGCAAGTGACGAGGTGTCAACTGATAAGATCGCATCTGTATTAGGTGCAGCTATTGGCAAACCCGATCTGAAATGGGTTGCTTTTACAGATGAGCAGGCTTTAGGTGGAATGATACAGGCAGGTTTACCGGAAGAAATCGCAAAGAATTATGTAGAGATGAATCATTCGATTCAAACAGGCGAGATGTTTGCAGATTATTTTAAAAACCGCCCAACCAATTTCGAAAAAGTAAAAATCGAAGAATTCGCCAAAACATTTGCAGCGGTTTACAACGCATAAAATTTAAATAACACAAATAAAATCAAAAAAAATGTCAAAGAAAATTGCACTGATTACCGGTGCCAATAAAGGAATCGGTTTTGAAACAGCCCGTCAATTGGGCAATGAAGGCGTAACCATCATCGCAGCGGCACGTAACGCAGAAAAAGGAAACTATGCTGTAGAAGCTTTACAAAAAGAAGGTATCGATATTGAATTCCTGAAACTGGATGTAGATAATGATGCTGATATTAAAGCGGCGGTTGATCACATTGGTTCTAAATACGGCAAACTCGATATCCTTATAAACAATGCAGGTATTCAGGTTGAAAGTGAGAACTGGGGAACCAATAATACAGCTGAGATCAGCGAAACAGCTTTACGCCAAACACTGGATACTAATTTCTTCAACGTAGTAAAATTGACCAATGCTTTACTTCCATTGATCAAAAAAAGCGAAGCGGGCCGTATTGTAAACCTGAGCAGTATTTTAGGTTCACTGGCATTGCATGCAGATCCTAACTCCCCTATCTATTCATCCAAACTGTTTGCATACGATACATCTAAAACAGCGTTGAACTCATACACAATCCACCTGGCAGCAGCTTTGGCCGATACAAAGATCAAAGTAAATTCTGCGCATCCGGGTTGGGTTAAAACCGATATGGGTACAGATGCAGCCCCTATGGAAATTGCAGATGGTGCTAAAACTTCTGTTGCCTTAGCATTATTAAATGCAGACGGACCTACCGGAAAGTATATTCACTTAGGTAATGAATTGCCTTGGTAGGGAATTTTGAATGTTGAACAGGGAATTTTGAATGATGAGGTAATGTGTAAGTTCTTTTTCTTCGTTTTTCTCTTATTGAAACAAAGTGGTTCGAACTTTGAATATCTATGGTTTCAATAAGAGAAGGCCATAAGAGAAGAAGAGTATAGCAAAGAAATAAAAAACTTCATAATTCATTATTCCTTGTTCAATATTCAATATTTTTCTATTTTACTGATATGAATTTCAGCTCATTTAACGAAAGCCTTTCAAAAACTGAACCACCGGTTAATTTAGCTCTGCCTTTACAGTCATTATGGTATGATGCCAAACGCGATTGGCATGCGGCGCATGATCTGATCAATGATCTGGAAGATAAAACCTCTGCCTGGGTTCATGCCTATCTCCATCGCAAAGAAGGTGATATAGGTAATGCGGGATATTGGTACAGAAGAGCAGGTAAGCAACCATCTGCTTTATCCCTGAAAGAAGAATGGGAGGAAATAACAAAGACTTTATTAAACAGTTGATGCAAATTTCATCATTCCCAGGATCATATCCGGGTCAGGGCAATTGCGCAAATACTTTTCTCTTTCACTGAATTTACAAACACCGGGATAGTCGCCGTTCTTGCCTTCCATATCCATGACCAGCTGAAAATGCAGGTGCGGAGGCCAATGGCCGTTCTCTTCGGGTTTTCCAAAATGAGCGATCAATTCACCGGCTTTTATTTTCTTTCCTTCGGTTAATCCATCTAAATCTTTCAAAGATAAATGTCCATATAAACTATGAAAGGAAATATCGCTCCATTCATGATGCAAAATGATCGTTGCACCATAATCGCCATACTGATCATTAAAAGCAAAACTATGTACCGTTCCGTCTAAAGGAGCAAATACGCCGGTACCTGCTTCTCCCCATATATCAATCCCTAAATGTAACCGGCGCGGTTCTTCGCCGGGTTCCGGTGCATCAAATACCTTACTGCGACTATAAACGGTACGGTGTTCATTATAACCTCCAATCCCATAAGTAGCACCGGCGTCGTTTAATTGTTTAAATACATAAGCAGAAAACAAGTCAATATCTTCCACAATTTCAGCAGTTAGCCCCTGGTTTGCAGCTGTAAAATCGAGCAGCAACAGTTTATCTGTCATGCGGTTATATGGAACTACAGCCGCCGTATCAATCCTTGCCAGCCATTTATAAAGATTTGTTCTTTCCATCCGGTACTATTTGTATTTTTAGAATACTCTCCAAAACTAAATCATAGATTATGAAGAAAATCATTTTGCCTGTTTTGGCTTTTTGCATGGCGATCACAGGCTTTACACAAACCAACCCTCTATGGATGCGCTATCCGGCTATTTCGCCTGATGGACAAACCATCGTATTCAGCTACAAAGGCGATCTCTACAAAGTTCCTGCCGCCGGTGGCACTGCGGTTGCACTAACCATGCACGAGGCACATGACTATATGCCCGTTTGGAGTCATGACGGAAAATCCATCGCCTTTGCCTCAGACCGCTATGGAAATTTTGATGTGTTTGTGATGCCGGCATCCGGTGGTGAGCCAACAAGGCTTACCTATAATTCTGCCAACGATTATCCATGGGATTTTTCAGTAGATGATAAGTTTGTGATGTTTGGCAGTAACAGAAATGATGTAAATACTTCTGTACGTTTTCCAAATGCAAGACTGTTTTCAAAATTATACGGTGTGCCGGTTACAGGCGGCAGGAATATTATGTTGCTGAGTGCGGGTATGGAGAATGTACATTATAACAGCAATACCACACAAGTGGTTTTTCAGGATAGAAAAGGAACGGAAGATCCGTGGCGTAAACATCATACTTCTTCGGTAACCCGTGATATCTGGATCTATGATATTGCAACAAAAAGTTATAAAAAGATCAGCACGTTTGAAGGAGAAGACAGGGAACCGGTTTTTTCTGCAGATGATAAATCCGTTTATTACCTGAGTGAGAAAAAAGGGAACCAGAATATTTTTAAAAAATCTCTCACCGGAACCGATGAGAAACAATTGACAGAGTTTAAAGAAAATCCTGTAAGACATTTGAGCCGTGCAAAAGACAACATGCTTTGCTTTACCTGGAATGGTGAGATCTACACCATGAAAGATGGTGCACAACCTAAAAAAGTGTCTATCAATGTAAATGCAGATATCAGAAGCAATGCAGAAAAGATTGTGCCCATTAACGGCGGCGCAACAGAAATGTCAGTATCTCCTAATGGAAAAGAGATCGCTTTTATTTTTCGTGGTGAAGTATTTGTTACCTCAGTGGAAGGCGGCATTACCAAACGCATTACCAATACACCGCAACAGGAACGTATGGTAGCTTTTGGTGCTGATGGAAGAAGCCTTTATTATTCAGCAGAACGTGGTGATAGCTGGGATATTATGAAGACCAGCATCAGCAGAAAAGAAGAACCCTATTTCTATGCATCAACTGTTTTAACGGAAGAACCCGTGATTGCCACAGAGAAAGAAGAGTTCCAACCCATGCTTTCGCCTGACGGAAAAGACATCGCGTACCTGGAAGAAAGAAATATTCTGAAAGTATATAACATAGAGAAAAAAACTTCGCGTGTGATCATTCCGGCCGGCGAAAATTTTTCTTATCGTGATGGTGATCAGGAATATATCTGGAGTCCTGATGGCAAATGGATCGCAGCCCGCAGCAATAAAGGCCGTTATGGCGCAAGCGAAGTAGTGGTGTACAAAGCAGATGGCACAGACAACAAAGGACTTGATCTTACCCAAAGTGGTTTTGGTGAAGGCAATATCGAATGGGCCTTAGGTGGTAAAGCGATTTTATGGACTTCCGGTAAAGAAGGAAAAGGCCCACTGGCCTACCAGGGTCCGAGAGATGTAGATATTTATGCATTGTTCTTTGATAAAGAAGCTTATGATCGCTTTCGTTTAAATAAGGATGATTATGCGTTAGTAAAAGAGAAAGAGGACAAAGACAAAAAAGATAGCAGTAAGAGAAAAGAAATCTTGATCCCCGATCTTTCTGATCTGGAGAACAGAAAGATCAGGCTTACCAATGGAGCTGCAAACATCAGCGCCTACGCTATTTCACCAGATGGCAGCAAACTGTTTTATATGGCACGTTATGAACAGAACAATGATCTCTGGGTGATTGATACCAGAACCCGCGAATTAAAGTCATTGGCAAAACTGGGTGCCGGCAATAGCAGCCTTGAAATGAGTAAAGATGGTAAAAGCCTATTTGTATTAGCAGATGGGAGATTAATGAAAGTAGATGCTGATGCAGGTAAAGTGAGTCCTATCAACATTAACAGCGAAATGGTATTGAATACAGCTGGCGAAAGAGAATATATCATGGAACACGCATGGAGACAGGTAAAAAAGAAATTTTACGACCCCAAACTGCATGGTGTAAACTGGGAAGGATTGAAAAAGAATTATGAAAGATTTCTCCCGCACATCAACAACAATTATGATTTTCAGGAATTGCTGAGTGAATTATTGGGCGAGCTGAATGCATCGCATACAGGCGGAAGATATTCACCACAAAATCCAAACGGGGATATTACCGCTTCATTGGGATTATTCTATGATGAAGCAGCCTTAACGGATGGATTGAAAGTAACCGAAGTAATTGCAGGAGGCCCGATAGATAATGCCAAAAGCAAAATCAAAGCAGGAACCATTATTGAAAAGATAGATGGCGAGGTCATTACGGCCAAAGCAGACTGGGCGCCATTACTTAACCGGAAAGTAAATAAGAATGTATTGCTGAGTGCTTACAATCCTGAAACCAAAGAACGTTTTGAAGAAATTGTAAAACCGATTACCACTGCCCAGGAAAACGCATTACTCTATAAACGCTGGACCACCACCATGGCCAATATGGTTGATAAATTAAGTGGCGGCAAAGTTGGGTATGTGCACGTACAAGCCATGAACGACGGCAGTTTCCGCGAAATGTATGAGAATGTAATGGGTAAGAATGCAGATAAAGAAGCTTTAATTGTTGACAGCCGTTTTAACGGAGGCGGTTGGCTGCATGATGACCTGGTAACTTTCCTTAATGGAAAATCTTATCTCAGCTTTGCACCTTATGGATTTACAGCAAAAGGCCAGGAGCCGCAGAATAAATGGACTAAACCCAGTTGTGTATTGATGAGTGAGAGCAATTACAGCGATGCATTCATCTTTCCTTATGCCTATAAGCAAATAGGTATTGGTAAACTGATCGGCAAACCGGTACCCGGCACAGGAACAGCTGTTTGGTGGGAAACACAAATAGATCCAACCATTGTATTTGGTATTCCGATGATTGCAACCATTGGTAAAGAAAACAGGCCAACTGAAAATTTACAGGTATGGCCGGATATTGATGTTGACAATCTTTACAATGATGTTCTCTTTGGAAAAGATGCTCAGTTAGAGAGAGCCGTGGAAGAAATGTTGAAGACCATTAAAAAATAACTCCGCGGTTTCCTCCGCTTCTCCTGTTCTCTGCGGTGAAAAAAAATCACCGCAGAGAAGCAGAGGGGCAGAGGCAGCCGCAGAGAAGAAAAAAGCCGCTGAAAATTCAGCGGCTTTTTTATAGCTTTTATTTCAGTTGTTTAAGTATTTCCTCAATCGCTCTGTCCAATTGCGGATCGCGATGGTTAATTCGGTCTTCAAAATTCATCCCAACATAAATATCGGGTTCAACACCTGTTTTCTCGATATCCTTTCCATCCAGTGAATAACAACCCCAGCTTGGCAAACGCACAAAAGATCCATCTACCAATCCTGCACCACTGGTAAAGATGATCCAGCGATATGTTCCTGTTCCTACGATTTTACCGAGTTTTAAAGCTTTAAAACCTTGTGAGGTCATTTCGGCATCACTCAATGATTGTTCATTTGTGAGGAGGATGATCGGTTTGTCTGATGGTGCAAAATTGGATTGTGGCGCCAGTTTGCCTTCGCGGTATTTCCATTTTAAATAAGCACGCTGACTTAAAAATTTCAAAACCTCATCGTGCACATTACCACCGGTATTGTAACGCAGATCAAGAATCATGGCATCTTTCTTATAAAAATCCTGTGTCATATCGATCAGGAATTTTTCGAGTTCACCGGTACCCATATCTTTCATACAATGATATGCAATTCGGTTCTTGCTTTTATCATCTACGCGTTTCTGGTTATTATCAATCCATTCATCGTATAAATTACCGGCAATAGTAGGTTGCGGATGAATTTTTACATCGATGTTTTTTCCGTTTCTGTCAAAGCTGAGTTTGATCTCTCTGTCGAGTGAGGGTTTACTGAAGTAGAAACTCCTGTCCATATTCTTATCAACCGCTTCATCATCTACTTTGGTTAAAATATCTCCGGGTTGTACATCAATTGATTTTTTATCGGCGTTTGTTTTTTTAATGATGTATTTCACTTTGTACGGATCTGTATTTTCAAACATGATTCCCGTTTCCATGGTTCTGTTGGATAAGGTGATGTTTTCTTCATCCCCACGCGAAGTAAAGCCTTGGTGTGATGAGTTCAGTTCACCAAGCATATCACTCAATAAAGTTCTCAGATCTGCGCGGTTATTGAGTTTTGGGATAAAGGCCTCATACTTTTTCTTTGTTGCCTGCCAATCTAATCCATGAAATTTTTCATCATAATAATTTTCTTCTACCTGTGCCCATGCTTCTTCAAAGATCTGTGCAAACTCTTCTGCCAGGTTTCTGCGGAAGGTATTGCTGATAGCGATTGGATCTACTTTATTGGCATCCAGGTTCAATTTGTAAATACCTCCGTTAAAGGATACAAAACTTTTATCACCGGCTTCTGCATAATCAAACCCGAAAGCATCCGCACCGGCTATTCTTTCTGTTTTAGGATTTTCAAAAGGTTCCAGCGTTGTTTTCCATAATGCAGGCCTGCCTTCTGCATGATCGCTGGCAAAAAGAACAAGGGTCTTCTCTCCTTTCTGAACCACTGTTTGTAAATATTGCGAACCAAAGCTTGGGCCAACCTGTTCCAATCTTTCCATGATGTTTTCTGCATCAACAATGATCGACATTACTGCGGGTTCCTTTTTGGTAGTATCTTTTTCTTTTTTCTCCGGCGACTTAAACAGATCATTATACTTATCGCTGCGGTATGGGTCATCTACTCTCTCCAGCGGCATCCGGTAAATACGCGGATTCTGCATACCAAACGGATACGATGGTTTGGTACGGGATGAATTGAAATAAATGTATTTACTATCCGGTGACCAAACAGGGTTTGATTCTGTTACACCGCTATTGGTAAGGTTGGTGGTTTTATTTTCTTTGATATTATGAATAAGGATATCCTGCTCAAAATTTCTCACCGCAGTAAACAAAACATATTCTTCATTTGGAGAGAAACCCGGATCAGAATTCTGGAAAGCCCAGATCTCATCTTTCACAAGTGTTTTGTTTTCCCATGTTTTCAGATCAAGTAAACGAACCTCATCCCTTCCACTTAAATAAACGGCTTTTGATTTTGACTTGTTCAATACAATAGAACGGTTATCTTTTTTATCTGTAGTGATTTGTTTGATTGGCGAACTGCCATCTGCTGCAACGGTGTAGAAATTGAGATAACCGCCATTGGTTTGATTGAACAACAATGTTTTATTATCACTCATCCATTTTACTTCTCTCGCACGTTCTGCATTTTTTTTATTGATATGCTGCACAAATTTTCCTTCCACATCACTTACAAATAATTCGCCGCGGGATGTGAACGCTAATTTTTTACCATCCGGAGAAACATCAAAATTGGTAATATTCCTGGTTACTTCATAATCCTTCTCTGCCGGAAGAATATTGTTGCGCAATACTTTTATATCTAATTTCTCAGTTTTCTTAGCAGTCACATCATACAACCACAACTGATAATCTTTCTCAAAAACGATCTTGCCGCCATTGGCATTCACGATCGGTGTTTTGATAGAGCTTGCAAATTTTGTAAGTTCTGTTTTCTTTCCTTTTTCAAAAGTATAGAGATTGTATTCGCCATTAGCTTCATCTGAAATAAAATATACGTTTCCGCTTTTATCAATACTTACCCCAAAATCCTTTCCTTCCCAATCGGTATATTTTTTATACTGTTTGGTTTTGATATTGTACGATTGAATATCCGGATTGAACGGCCCTTTATATCTTTTACGTGCTACCTGGCTACTGCTTTCCCAAGTATCGTTAAAAAATATTTCTCCGGTAGAAGGATGTTCAAATAAACCATGATCATACTGAAAAAAATGGTCTCCAAATAATCGTTGTGGTGTACCGCCATTAATGCTTACAGTATATCCGGATGGTTGTCCGGCACGGTTAGATGTAAAATAAATCGTCTTGTTATCCCAGCCCCAGCTGTTCACTTCGTCATTGGCACTATGGTAAGTAAGTTGTTTGATCTCACCACCTGCTAAAGGCATTACATAAATATCTCCGTTACCTAATTGCCTGCCGGTAAACGCAACCCATTTACCATCGGGTGAAATTTTTGCATTGGTTTCATAACCCTGCATGGCCGTTAAACGTACCGCCTCGCCATTTTTTACAGAGGCTTTCCAAAGATCGCCTTCATAACTGAACACAACGGTTTGTCCATCAGGTGTTAAACAGGGATAAGATAAAAAATAAGCATCGGCCGTTTGTGCACCGGCGCCCATACAGGCAATACATGCCAATGAAAGGATAAGCAGCTTTCTCATTTCGTAAAATTTTGGTTGGAAATACAATATAAGGCATTCAGAAATCCGCGGAAAAGGAAATTAGATGTGCGGTAAGTAATAAATATGCCACATGATTGTTCCGTCACGAACACCCCATCGGTAGAAAATTAGGGGAAATATGTTTCGTTCCGGAGGAACGAACGGTGCTTTAGGGTGTTACATTCTTCTATTGTTTGGTTTTTATATTCATCTCAACCATCAAGCACCCATCGTTCCTACGGAACATTTATATTTCTTATAAAATCATTTTTTCTACCGATGAGATGTTCCTACGGAACATATTTGATAAAAAAAGAGGTCACGTTGTTGCGTGACCTCTTTCGATAGGTTTCTCAAAGATTTTATCTTAGCAAGCCTTTCGGTATTGGCTTCTCCAATAAATACTTATAAATAAATTTCGTTTTCAGATTGGCAAAGTGCGTGCCTTTGGCACCACCCCATCCATGGCGGCCGCCCGGGTAAAGCATAAATTCAAAATCCTTTCCTTTATCCTCCAAAGCACTGATGATCTGAATGCTGTTCTGCATATGCACATTATCATCACTGGTTCCATGAACGATCTGGAGCATGCCTTTGTATTTATCTACATGCGTCAATACACTACTGCTTTTATAACCATCAGGATTATTTTGTGGTGTACCCATATATCTTTCTGTGTAATGAGTATCGTATAAACTCCAGTCAGCAACAGTTCCACCTGCCATGCCGTGTGTAAATACATCTGCACCATAGGTTAATGCATACGCACTCATATAGCCACCATAACTAAATCCGGTGATACAGATTTTAGAAGCATCTGCATGTCCGTTCGCAATAAACCATTTGGCCATGGTTTTATAATCGGCCATTTCCCAAAAGCCAAGGTTATGATACATATAGTTTACACCTTCTTTTCCAAAATGCCCGCTGGCGCGGTGATCGAAGGCCACCTGTATCATGCCTTCATTGGCGTAAAACTGACGGTTGGCACTCCACGACCATCCATCCATAACGGTTCCTGCATTAGGACCGCCATAGATGCTGATGAGCATCGGATATTTTTTATTCGGATCCATATGTGCGGGCCAGGTTACCAGCGCCGGAAGCTCATATAAACCATCATCGCTTTTAATGCGGATCAATTCTGTTTTGGCAAGATCGTAATTGTCGATCTCGGGTGATCTCATATCACCCAACTCTTTTACAATTTTTCCTTTGTTATCAACCAATGTCATTTTGGTTGGTGTGTTTACATTGCTGTAAGAGGTAACAAAATATTTTGCGTTGGGAGAAAGATTGGTTTGTGTATGATTATAATCGCCAAAAGTTAAACGGGTTAATGCAGAACCGTTGAATTTTACACTGTACAGATCTGTGCGTGCAGTATTCTCACGACTACGTCCTGTAAAATATATGGTCTCATTTTTCTCATCAATAAAACGAATATTGGTAACAGTGAATTTTCCGGTTGTGATCGCATTTTTAAACGTGCCATCCATATTGTACATATATAAATGGTTCCAGCCGGTTTTATCACTTTGAATGATGGCGCCTTTACCACTTGTCAGAAAATTCAAACGTCCGCCGATACGGTCTTCTAGATCGATCCATGTTTTTTGATTTTCAACATACCATTCTTTTTTGCTTCCGTTGGTTCTGTTTACTTCGTAGATCTTTAATGTATTCTGATCCCGGTTCATCCAATACACCATTAACTGATGGGTAAGTGGGTGCCAGGTGGGCCATCCAAAATACTGATCGTCTTTATCATTAAAATCTGCCCATGTGGTTGAGCCACCATCCGGATTGATCAATCCGATCTTTACTTCCGGGTTTTTATCTCCGGGTAAAGGATAACGGGTTTGTTCTATGTATCCATGTTGTCCTTCACTTACATAGATCGGAAACATGGGTATCATGCTTTCATCAAAATGCATAAAGGCAATCTGTTTACTATCCGGGCTCCACCAAAAAGCGCGGTAGCGTGTAGCACGACCAAAGATCTCTTCATAATAAACCCAGCTGGCATAACCGTTTAAAGTTGTGGCTGTACCATCGGTTGTTAACTGGGTTTCTTTGTTTGTGGTAAGATTGTATGTGTAGAGGTTATTATTTTTTGTGTAGCCAACATAATTACTGTCGGGTGAAAAAGTTGGATTTTTTTCTTCATCCTTATCATTGGTCAAACGTTTTTCTGCACCGTTACTGCGATAATACAGATCGTTATCACGAACGGAAACTGATTTGCCGGTAGTTGATTCGCCAGCACCAAATCCACCTCTTCCGCCACCACCACGGCCACCGAATCCACCACCGCTGCCGCCTTCTTTGGTTTCAGTAAACGTGCCGGCTTTAATATCGAGGATATAATTTTTTGCCGAAGAATCCGGATGGATTTTTTGATTGATGATCACATGCTCATCATCTATCCATTTAATGACAGAAGGTAATGTGTTGTAAAAGTTCTTGGGCAGTTTATTTGCCAGCAGATCATTATTATCAAACTGCTTTTTTTGAGCAGAAACAGTTGTTATTGCTGCAGATGCAACCAATAGCAGCAACCATCTTGAGGTTCTCATGCGTTACGTTTTAGGGTAGTGAAGATAAGGAAGTGGGGATGAAATACCGACGGGATGGGTATTTTTTACATGAACGTGGTGAGAGTGGTTTGTATTCGGTGAGCGAAGAAGTAAATTGCCACAGATTCACAGATTAGCACAGAGAAAATCTGTGAAAATCTGTGAATCTGTGGCAACAAATTATATCACCACATTAATCATCTTCCCCTTCACAAAAATGATCTTCTTTGGCGCTTTGCCTTCTAACCATTTTTGCACTACTTCGTTGGCCAATACAATGGGTTCAACTTCCGTTTGATTAATATCCAATGGTAAGGTAAGATTGGTACGCACTTTACCATTAATACTAACCGGATATTCTTTAGATGATTCAATTACGTATTTCTCTTCAAAGGTTGGATAAGCCGCATCCAATACAGAACCGCTATTACCCAATGCGCTCCAGAGTTCTTCGCTGATATGTGGTGCATAAGGGGTGAGCATGATGAGCAATGATTGCAAAACTTCTCGCTTATTACATTTCAGATCGGCCAGATCGTTTATGCAGATCATGAAAGTACTTACGGCAGTATTGAAACTGTAACGCTCGGTATCGTCTTCAATTTTTTTGATGCATCTGTGTAATACTTTCAGTTCATCGGCTGTGGCTTTTTCTTCGTTCCACACTTTGCCTTTCAGATCATCAAAAAATAAACGCCAGAGTTTTTTAAGAAAGCGGTGTACGCCTTCAATTCCCTTGGTATCCCAGGGTTTACTTTGGTCTACCGGACCGAGGAACATCTCGTACATCCGGAAAGTATCAGCGCCAAATTTGTTTACCAATTCATCCGGATTAACGGTATTGAATTTGGATTTGGACATTTTTTCTACTTCGGAACCGCATGTGAATTTTGTAAACTGATCATTAATGTTTTTACCATCATCAGATATGAAAATAGCAGTCGCGTATTCCCCATTCCGCCATTCTCGAATTTTTGAAATATCTAATTCAAGACCATCTACATAATTCACATCAACACGAATTGGTGATAATGTTATTTCACTTGTTCTAGAATCATTAGGTTTCGGCCATGAACCATTATAGTCATTACTCAACATTTCATTGATTATTTCACCAGATATATAACCTTCATCAATATATTTTTTATAGAAAGAGTATGGTAAAAAGATTGTTGATTCAAAGCTCGTAGAAGTCTGTTTGCTATCAATATTAACGCGATACACAAACCTCGAACTCCCCTGAATCATCCCCTGATTCAACAGTTTTCTAAATGGCTCATCAAAACCAATATGGCCAAGATCGTGCAACACTTTGGTCCACATACGGCTGTATAATAAATGGCCCACGGCATGTTCCGTTCCGCCAATGTAGAGGTCTACCTGGTTCCAGTAATCACTAACTTTTCTATCGCAAAATGTTTCGTTATTGTGTGGGTCCATGTAGCGGAGGAAGTACCAGCTGCTGCCGGCGTAGCCGGGCATGGTGTTGGTTTCGAGCACCGCGTCTTTTACCCCATCCTGGCCTTCCCCTGGGAGGGGAAGGGAGGTTTTGCCTTCGGCAAAATTTTTATACTTATTTTTCCATTCCGATATATTCGCTAACGGGCCTTCGCCGTCGGGGCCGGGGCTGTAGCTTTCTACTTCGGGTAATAAGAGGGGTAATTCTTTTTCATCTAAGGGATACGCAATCCCGTCTTTCCAAACAATGGGGAATGGCTCGCCCCAATATCTTTGGCGACTGAATGCGGCATCGCGCATTTTGTAATTTACTTTCTTTTTGCCGATACCCATTTCTTCCAGCTTATCATTCACAATACCAATGGCATCGCGCATGACCACACCATTCAAAAATTCGCTGTTCTCCAGTTTGGCATCTTTCGTGGGATTAGCATCAGTACCATTATAGTTTTCACCAATAATATTACTGATGGGAATATTAAAATGTTTCGCAAATTTATGATCACGTTCATCGCCGCAAGGCACGCCCATAATGGCGCCGGTTCCGTAACCTGCAAGAACATACTCGGAAATCCAGATCGGTATTTGTTTTTGGTTGAATGGATTTACAGCATATGCGCCAGTAAAACAACCGCTGATCTTTTTTTCTGCCTGTCTTTCACGATCGCTTCTGCTTTTTACGTAAGTGATGTATTCTTCTACTGCTTGCTTTTGATCAGGTGTTGTAATTTTATCGATCAATTCATGTTCGGGGGCTACTACCATGAAATCTACACCGAAGATGGTGTCGGGGCGCGTAGTGTAAACCGTAAGTCCATGGTCCATGGTCGATGGTCCATGGACAACATCAAAATCAATCTCAGCACCATAGGATTTACCGATCCAGTTGGTCTGCATTTCTTTCATTGCCTCGCTGAACTCAATTGTTTCCAGTCCAGACAATAAACGATCCGCATATTCTGTAATACGTAGATACCATTGACGCAATTTCTTTTTCACTACGGGATGTCCGCCACGTTCACTTACACCATTTACTACTTCATCATTTGCCAGAACAGTTCCTAATGCTTCGCACCAGTTTACTTCGCCATAACCGCAGAATGCGAGGCGGTAGTTCATTAAAATATCATGCTGCTCTTTTTCAGAAAAAGCTTTCCACTGTTCTGCTGTAAACTTGATAGAAGCATCACCCGGACATTCATGTTTCGCGTTTCCGTTCTTCTCAAACTCTTCTACCAACAGCGTTAAGCTTTCTGCCTTCTGCGTTAAGCGATTATAAAAGCTGTTAAAAAGTTGTAAGAAGATCCACTGAGTCCACTTATAATAATCGGGTTCGCAGGTACGAACCTCGCGGTCCCAATCAAAACTGAAACCGATATTATCTAACTGGCCGCGAAAATTATTAATATTCTGTGCGGTACTTTTTGCGGGATGCACGCCATGTTCAATGGCAAACTGTTCTGCAGGCAAACCAAATGCATCATAGCCCATAGGGTGCAATACATTAAAGCCTTTTAATCTTTTAAAACGGCTGTAAATATCTGAAGCAATAAAACCCAGCGGATGCCCCACATGCAAACCCACACCACTTGGGTAAGGGAACATGTCTAATACATAAAATTTGGGTTTGCTGCTTTCATTGCTAACCTTATAAGCACCGGATGCTTTCCACTGCGCCTGCCATTTTTTCTCTATGTCTCTGAAATTATACTCCATAAACCCATGCCCCGGGAGAGGCTTTAATTATTGTTGATTAATATTTTGAATATCGAATATTGAACAAGGAATTTTGAATTTTGAAGTGAGTCTCTTTTCTTCTTTTTTTCTTCGTTCTTCTATTATTGAAATCAAAGGGTTTCGCTAAGAGAGGAACAGAAGAAAAGAAGCGTCTCGGAAATACGGACCCACTAACTTATTCCCAGAGTTTACTTTTTTTAAAATCTCAGAGCCCCTTTTTCTTCTTTTTTTCTTCGTTCTTCTCTTATTGAAATCAAAGGGTTTCGCTAAGAGAGGGACAGAAGAAAAGAAGCGTCTCTGAAATTTGGAAATACCTTCCTGTTTTAAAACTTAAACATTCGATATTCTTTGTTCAATATTCAATTTTCCCCGCTGTTCCGGAAGTACAAGTGTGCGACGCAACAACAGCCGCATAGATGTACCAAAGCCGGGCAAAAAACAATACTAACAATTCTTTAACCCAAATAAGCCCCGAAACATCTATTTTTCAATTGCAAAATGAACGTTAGAATGGCTGCAAATGTAAGTGTTTAGGCTTCAAAACCGTACATTTGCTTACCTCTTCGCACATGGAAAGGAGTGTGAACCGGTTTAAACATATTAAAAAAATTAGAATGGCGATTATCGGCAAAGCATCATTAAAACGCAGCAAGCCCAATTACATTTACAGTATTGTGGGTGTAGCGCTGGTTTTACTGATCATGGGTATTATGGGCTGGTTCTTTCTGAACATCAATTCGGTGGGTAATACTTTTAAGGAAGATATCCGCATGAGTGCCTACCTGCGTACCCTGAACAAGGATACCATTGGCCAGATCCAACTCTATATTGCCAAACAGCCGTTTGCTAAGAATGTAACCTACGTAGACAAGAACACCGCCAAACAGATCTGGAACAAAGAAAACAATGAAGACTGGGCCAAGATCCTTGATGTAAACCCTTTACCTGAGAGTATTGATTTTTATGCTAAGGCCGATTATGTGAACAGCGACAGTCTGGCTAAAATTTCGGCTAACCTGATGGCGGCTTATGGTGACCAGATCACAGACTTACAATACCCGAAAAGTCTGGTAAGCAGTTTAAATGAAAGGGCTTCTAAAATAGGCTTGATCTTTTTGGTGATCGCGATCATTCTTTGTCTGATCGTTACATTTAGTATTGATAATACCATCCGATTGGCCATGTTTAGTAACCGTTTTCTGATCAAAACCATGCAAATGGTGGGCGCTACAAGGAGTTTTATTGCGCGGCCATTGGGTGTTCGTGCGCTGATCAACGGATTGATCAGTTCGGGTATTGCCATTGTTTTGCTGTTCACCATTATCAGCTGGGCCGAGAGCCAGTTCCCGCAATTAAAAGTAATACGCGATACCAAGCTTACCATCACCCTTTTTGGCGGATTGATCCTGCTGGGCGTAGGTATTTCGGTATATAGTACCCATAGAAGTGTGATGAAATATTTGAAAATGAAACTGGATGAACTGTATTAAAGTTAAAAGTCTGGAGTTAGGAGTCTGGAGTTAGTAAAAATTCCAGACTCCTAACTCCAGACTCCAGACTAAAAAAACTATCTTACAACTTTAAAAACAACATATGAGCGAGCGTAAACAACAAAATGTAGATTCTACTTTATTTACCAAAGAAAATTATACCTGGATGCTGATTGGTGGTGTAGTAATTGCCTTAGCTATGTTCTTAATGAGTGGCGGCAAAAGCACTGACCCTTCCGTATTTGATACCAAAGAAGTATACAGTACAACCCGTATTACCATTGCCCCTATTCTGTTTATTGCAGGGTTGATCATTGAAGTGTATGCGATCTTTAAAAAACCGAAAGCGGCGTAGGAAAGTCTGGAGTTTGGAGTCTGGAGTTTAAAGTTATTGAGCGGTGCTTTGCACCGCTTTTTTTATGTACTGATTTCAAATTTGCTTTCTAAATAATATAGCCCCGCAAAGTTTATCCCCTCCCGGGAGGGGCAAGGGGTGGGTAAACTAAGTATTCAAAGAAAGCCAAATTCAATCTTTACCACTATCTTTATTAACCCCACTTATTGATGCCTGAATAAGGCTTAGGTTGGGTAAACTCAAACCAAACTAATATGACGATTTTCGAAACCATTGTGATTGCTGTTATAGAAGGATTAACCGAGTTCCTTCCTATCTCTTCTACCGGTCACATGATTATTGCGAGTTCTATACTCCATATTGCTTCCGACCCTTTTACCAAATTATTCGAAGTAGCCATTCAGCTGGGCGCCATTTTATCGGTGGTGGTTTTGTATTGGAAAAAATTCTTCCCGCTTAACCATATCAATTTCTATATCAAACTGATCGTTGCTGTTATACCTGCACTCGTATTGGGTGCTATCTTTTCTAAAAAAATTGATGCATTACTGGAAAGCCCGTTAACCGTTTCTGTAACCATGCTGGTGGGTGGTTTTATTCTTTTGTTCATTGATAAATTATTCCAACAGCCTACTGTTGAAAAAGAAGAAAATATCAGTCTCGCCAAAGCCTTTACCATCGGTGTTTGGCAATGCCTTGCTATGATACCCGGCACCAGCAGAAGTGCTGCCAGCATCATAGGCGGTATGCAGCAAAAATTAACACGTAACCTCGCTGCAGAATTTTCTTTCTTCTTAGCCGTACCCACCATGGCTGCAGCCACAGGTTATAAATTATTGAAAGCCTGGAAAGAGAATCCGGAATTATTAAAAAACAAAGACAACCTGATCGCCCTCGGTTTAGGAAATGTGATTGCTTTTATCGTGGCCTTACTAGCCATCAAATTCTTTATCAGCTTCTTACAAAAACACGGCTTCAAGCTATTCGGTTGGTACAGAGTAATCGTTGGTGCCGTTCTATTAGCTTTAGTACTTACCGGCTACCTCAAGTAATTCTTAATTATTAATTTTTAATTATTAATTGATTCCTCATGAAGACTGCCTCAAAGAAAGTAATCAACGGCTGGGCCATGTACGATTGGGCCAACAGTGTATACAATCTGGTAATCACTTCCACCATCTTCCCCGCGTATTACGAAGCGGTTACGGGTGATGGAAACGATGCTACCTCTAACGATACAGTGCGTTTGTTTGGGAGAGAATTTGTAAACACTTCCCTCTACAATTATGCATTGGGTATTGCTTTTTTAATTGTGGCCATTATGTCGCCATTGCTTTCTTCCATTGCAGATTATAAAGGCAATAAAAAAAGTTTTCTGTTCTTTTTCTGCACCATGGGTAGTATTGCCTGCAGTGCGATGTTCTTTTATGATAAAACCAATCTGGCTTACGGATTACTCTGTTTAATCATTGCCTGTGTAGGTTTCTGGAGCAGTCTGGTTTTTTATAATTCGTATTTACCTGAGATAGCTGCGCCGGAAGACCAGGACCGTGTAAGTGCCAAAGGTTTTGCCATGGGTTATATTGGCAGTGTGATCTTGCAGATCATTTGTTTTGTATTTGTGCTGAAGCCTGATCTGTTTGGCATTACAACAGGGAAAGCTTCGCAGATCTCCTTCTTATTGGTAGGTGTTTGGTGGTGGGGCTTTGGACAATTTTCCCTTGCCCGCTTACCCAAAGGCACACCTATTGAACAGGCGGGTGAAAGAGGCAGTGTATTTACACATGGTTACAAAGAGTTAAATAAGGTATGGAATCAGTTAACACATCTTCCTGTGTTAAAAAGATATTTAGGCGCTTTCTTCTTTTACAATATGGGTGTTCAAACGGTAATGCTGGCTGCTACTTTATATGGAAAGAGTGAATTGAATATTCCCACCACCAATCTGATCATTGCCATCCTCATCATACAGTTAGTTGCTATACCGGGTGCGTATTTAATTGCGAAACTTTCAGATAAGATAGGCAATTTCAGAGCCTTGATGATCACCGTTTCCATTTGGATCATTTTATGTGTGATCGGATATTTCTTACCGAGAAACGGCATTAATGAGTTTTACGGATTAGCGGTATTGGTTGGTTTTGTAATGGGTGGCATTCAATCGCTCAGCAGAAGCACCTATGCCAAACTGATGCCTGAAACCAAGGATACTACTTCGTTCTTCAGCTTTTATGATGTTACAGAAAAGATTGCAATTGTAATTGGCATGTTTAGTTTTGGATATATTAATGAATACACCGGCTCTCAAAGAAACTCTGTTTTGGCATTGGTTGTTTTCTTTGTGATCGGATTGATCCTTTTGGGTTTTGCATCCAAAGTCCAGAACAAACAAACTGAAGTAATCTAACATGAAACTCCACACAGTTACCAGCGGATATTTTAAATTAGATGGCGGTGCCATGTACGGCGTTGTTCCCAAAAGCATGTGGAACAAACTGAACCCTGCCGATGAAAACAATCTTTGTGATTGGGCGCTCCGTTGTTTACTCATTGAAGACGGTAACCGTTTGATCTTAATTGATAACGGTTGTGGTAATAAACAGGATGCTAAATTTTTCGGTCATTATTATCTGCATGGCGATACATTAGAAACTTCTTTACAAAAACTGGGTTTTCATAAAGACGATATCACAGATGTATTTCTTACCCATTTACATTTTGATCATTGTGGCGGAAGTATTGTGCGTGATGGCGATAAACTGATACCTGCTTTTAAGAATGCGGTTTACCACAGCAATGAAGATCACTGGCAATGGGCCACCGTTCCGAACGATCGTGAGAAAGCCTCTTTTCTCAAAGAAAATATATTACCGATTCAGGAAAGCGGGCAATTACGATTTTTACATGTACCTGATAAAGGACTTGCGCCGGATGGAAAATTAAGCAGTACTCCTTTTGCAGAAAACATCTCTGTTCGTTTTGTAAATGGTCATACCGATAAAATGATGCTTCCTCAGATCCAATACAAAGGCAGAACTATTGTGTATATGGCCGATCTGCTACCTTCTGTTGGGCATATTCCCCTGCCTTATGTAATGGCTTATGATATGTTTCCGTTAACTACGCTTCACGAGAAAAAAACATTCTTACAGGAAGCTGTCGACAATAACTATGTCCTCTATTTTGAACACGATCCGGTTAACGAATGCTGCACTTTACACCCAACCGAAAAAGGCATCAGGCAGAAAGAGATCTTTCTGCTCAGCGACATATAACCGCAATTATCCCTACAGCCCGTAGTGGTATCTCATGTGCAATTTCCGTTATTACACCCTGCAAAAAACGGTGATTTCGGGAGTACAGGTACCAATATATCAAGTATTTTGAGCCTGCTATTTGTACCTAAATCCAATATCCATGCACAAGAGCCAAATTGCGTCCTGTCCGGACTGTGGCGGACGCATCCCCTTTAAGCAATTCGTGCAGTTGAACAATTTTTCAGCTACCAATTGCAGTACCTGTAATACCCGAATTGAAATCTCCAACCGAACCACCAATGCCGTTATGGCCGGAATTTCCGGGTTCATGTCGGCGGTAGCCATTGTATTCTGCGCCTATTTTGGTGAAGAGAAATACCAGTCGCTTTTTGGAGGAATTTTTTTCGGGATCTGTTTAGCCGCCTTATTTATAGCCGGCCTATGTACTTACACTTACCGACATTCAAGATTGAACAGAATTTGTAAGCCATAGATGAACTTTACCTGAAACTGATCATGGAACTCAGCGGATGCCGCAGGTTACGGTATTGCATCATGTCTACTTTTACACTGCCCACCACTATCGGGCTCTCAATCCGTAATGGGATATGGTTTGCATCATCGCTTACCCAAACCGTCATTTTTTCACCGCCTTCAAACAATGTTCCTTTTACCAGTAAGGGTTTAAACTTGATGGCATGAAATTTTCCGTATTTGGTCTTTACATCTTCCTTACCGAGGTATTTTATGTAAAGATTGAACACCTCATTATCCAGGAACATGGAGAAAGGGATCTTATCACCTGATTGATATTTACTGAAATCGATATTCCTTGCATAATAAATGGAACTCAATACATCCTGTATACAGGCTGGTACTTTAAACACACCATCTGTGGTTACTGCGGTGGCTGTTTGTTTATTGAAGGTTACATTCTCGGTTTTTTTAAACCCGCCTTCGCTGATATCACGGATAAATTTTAATGGCTGAAGTGAAGCAGTATCTATAAAAGATTCATAACGATCGCGTACTTTAAAGATCCAATCGTAGCTGGGGTTAGAACTGCCTGAGCCCACTACATGATAAACCGGCCGGTTATTCAATTGTTCCTGCGTAACCGTAAAATTGGCGGAGCCGGCGTTGATGTAAATACCCACAACAGCATAAAACACATTGAATGTAATATTCTCACCTTCCTGAAAAGCATGATTGCGGATACCGCAAAACTCATCACCCGCAGACAATGAACGCCAACACAATATCATTAATAATACTAACCCCGTTTTTTTCACTCAAACACTATTTATTTCTGAACAATCTGATCCCTAAAATAAACAAACTGCCTGCAATAGCCGGAACAATCAGGTTAATGATCCAGATACCTGCAGCGGTTGCAACGATGCCTACCGTATTGGAACTTAACAATCCAAATAACTGGATACTTACTTTTCCTCTAAACCCCAGTTCGGCTAAAGCAATCGTTGGTACAATGGCCAGTACCAGAAACATTACACAAACCATACAAGCCGCATCTATCCAGCTTACATTTACTTCAAATACCTGCAGCAATAAAATATACTGCAGCACAAATACAACGTATCGGCTGAAAGAAAGGATTAAAATTCCTGTTAATTCTTTCCAATGAAAGTCTTCCAGCTTCTGAACAAAGAATTTATGCTTCCCAATAAACGGAATTTTTTCCAGTAATTGGATGAGCCATGATAAGCGGAAGTAAAGCAGGATAAATAAAACAATTCCTACCGTAATGGCCCAGATCAAAAGATCCAACCAAAAGCCTGACAATCCTTCAAGGTGACGCGTGTTATCCAAAATACCATAACGCAGATATATCAGACTTAATAACCCAATGAAAAAAGTAACGATGATCTGGCTCATGCTTCCCACTACAGATAACACAATTCCGCGCAAACGGTTGCCGTCTTCCAGATATACTGAGCGACCGGCAGATTCTCCTAAACGGTTAAGTGTGTTAAAGGCAAGTGCCTGCCCGGCAAACACCGCTTTATAAGCCGTCCAGAAAGAAACTTTTTGTATGCCCCCTACCAATACCTGCCATTTGCGCGACTCAATGCCCCAGTTCACCATCATTAAAAAGATCACCAAACCAAATTTCCAGGACTGAGGGCCGGTAAATGCACCCATGATCAGGTTCCATGATTGTGTAACATCTGCCTGCTTTTGAATCTGACGGTAAATAGAATAAGATAGCCACACAAAAAGGATGGGGCCAACAAAATAGTTTAGGAATATTTTCAGGTTCTTATTCAGGATCAGTGTTTTAAGGCAATACAAAGAACGGGGATTAATTGGGAATGGTGAAACGGGAATCGTGAGACGTGAGTGGTGAGTGGTGAGTGGTCTGGACCAAAGACCATGGTCCATGGACTATGGTCTATGGACGTATGCTATCGAGCACTATTTCACTACTGACTACTCACACCTCACGCCTCACGATTCACGCCTCACGATTCACGATTCCCCCGTATTTTCACCGAACAATGAAAAAGCCAGAGATTATATTAGGCATTGACCCGGGTACACAGCTAATGGGTTATGCATTATTACGCATCAATAATGGCCAGCCACAGGTAATATTGATGGATGTTCTGAAGCTCACCAAAGAGAAAGATATTTATGCCCGTCTGGAAATGATCCACACTAAAGTTTGCGAACTCATAAAACTATACCAGCCTTCCACCTTTGCCATTGAAGCACCTTTTTTTGGGAAGAATGTGCAGAGTATGCTCAAACTCGGCAGGGCGCAGGGTGTGGCGATTGCAGCCGCCATGCAGGCAAAAATTGCGGTAACCGAATATTCACCCAAAAAAGTAAAACAATCTACTACCGGAAATGGCAATGCAGATAAAGACCAGGTTTGGAAAATGTTACAACGCACGCTGAACATTGAAGAAAAACCACAATATTTTGATGCCACCGATGCGCTCGCAGTTGCTTTATGCCATCATTACCAAACCTCATCCGTTCTTGGTAAAGCCGTTAAAGGATTAAAAGGCTGGGATGATTTTATTGCAAAAAATCCGGAGAGGGTGAAGAAATAAGTTAGGAGTTAGGAGTCTGGAGTTCTTAATATACTCCTAACTCCTGACTTCTAACTTCTAACTTAGCGCAGCTAAGATCTTCTCCTGTACTTCTTTCAATTCTTCCGGAGACAATTTCAATTTAGCACGGTTAAAATTCAGATCATCCGCACTGTTGATGGGTATGAGGTGTATATGTGCATGCGGAACTTCAAGTCCTACAACACTGATGCCGCAACGGTTACAGGGGAATGATCTTTCAATGGCATGGGCAATCGGTTTTGAAAATACCAGTATTTCTTTCAGATAATCATCCGAAAGATCAAAGAGTTTATCCGTTTCTGTTTTAGGCACCACCAACACATGTCCCTTCACCAATGGAAATATATCCAGAAAAGCAAAGAATTTATCGTTCTCCAGAATTTTGTAAGAAGGAATTTGGCCGGCGATGATTTTGGAAAATATAGTCATGGCAATTTTGGAATTTTGGAACTGGGAAATTTTGAAATTTACATACAACAGAAAAGATAGTGCAAAAATAAAGCGTCAACAATTTGTTGACGCCCTAATAAATTTCAAAATTCCAAAATTGCACTTTCCAAAATCCTAAACAGTGATCTCCTCCACCCTAAACTTCATCACCCCGTTCGGTGCCTGTATTTCTGCAATTTCGCCTCTTTTCTTGCCCATTAATCCTTTACCAATGGGTGAGCCGGCGGATATTTTACCCAGTTTCAGGTCGGCTTCTTTTTCGCCTACCAGTTGGTAAGTAACCGTTTTTTTTGTGGCCATATTGGTAATGGTTACTTTGGTTAAAATAGTAACCTTACTGGTATCGATGGTGCTGGTATCTACAATCTTGGCATTGGCAATCACGCCTTCCAGTTGTTTAATTTTGGCTTCGAGCATACCCTGGGCCTCTTTAGCAGAATCATATTCAGCATTTTCTTTCAGATCGCCTTTTTCGCGCGCTTCTGCAATGGCTCTGGATGAAGCAGGTCGGTCAATCGACTTCATACGGTGCAACTCTTCGCGCATCTTATCAAACGTCTCTTTTGTCACATACATATTAGCATCACTCATAATCTGGCTATTAAAAGGGTCAAAAAAAATACAACGCCACAGTTGACTGCAGCGTTGCATGGCATCAAAAGTAAAAAAATCTTTCCGAATGAACACATATTAGCTTTTTCGGGAGAAAATAATTTGGTGAAATGAAAATGATTATTACATTTACAGTGTACTACTACACTAATACACTTGTTTATGATTCAGTTTTCAGATGTCAATTTTGGGTATAAGAAAAGGAAGCCCTTATATGAGCAACTTGAATTAGCCGTTCAAAAAGGGTATATATATGGTCTGCTCGGAAAAAACGGCGCCGGAAAATCCACTTTATTGAAAATGATTTCCGGATTGGTATTCCCGGTAACAGGTAGAATTGATGTAATGGGCCATGAACCTTGTAAACGCAGGCCTGTTTTTCTTGAAAAAATATTTTTCATACCTGAAGAGATTGATACTCCTGATATTGATGTGATTGCGTTTGCAGATGATTATGCCTGCTTCTACCCGCTTTTTAATAAAACACAATTTCTCAACCTGCTGAAAGAACTCGAAGTGCCATTGGCAAACCTCAATGCGATGAGCTATGGCCAGAAAAAGAAAACATGGATCGCTCTGGGAATTGCAGCTAACACAGATCTCTTGATATTGGATGAACCTACCAACGGATTGGATATTCCTTCCAAAAGGCAGTTCCGGAAAATGATGGCAGCTAGCATTAACGAGGACCGTTGTGTAATCATCAGTACCCACCAGGTACGCGACCTTGACAGCCTGATCGATCAGATCATTATAGTAGATGATGGTGATATTGTAGTAAATGCCAATATAGAAACCATTACACAAAAGCTATGCTTTAAGCAATTTGAAAAAGAGGCTGAAGCATGGAATTCCATTTATGCAGAAAGTACATTAGCCGGAACCTATGCTGTTGTTCCCAATGAAGAAAATGAAGAAGGCGGGAAAATGGATATTGAACTGTTCTTCAATGCAGCGGTTGCCAATAAAACATTGATCCAACAATTATTCCATACCAAATAATATTTCATGATAATCGATTTTAAAATAAGCCGGTTTACATTATTACTCCGGAAATTCATCAGAGAAAATCGCAAAGCCTATTTGCTTTACCTGGCAGGCTTATTGGGGATATTACTACTAACCTATGGTTTATTTGTAATTACATCCCTGCACAATATGTTTCCAAGTGATATTCAACGGGTTTTTTTTGTTGTCGGGTTGCTGTTTGGCGGCAGTTTGTTTAGTGCTTCATTTTATTCATTTTTTGGCAAGACTTCAAAAGGTATTCAGTTTCTGCAGTTACCGGTATCTAATAGTGAAAAACTTCTGTTGAGCTACGTATTTACCCAATTGGTTTTCTTTATTTCCTTTATGTTGATTTTTTTGGGAACCGACTGGATGTTATGTTCTTTTTACAACCGGTTCGTTGCTATTCCATCCTGGGCAAGTGAAATGCAAAAGCCTTTGTTCGTTGCTTACAGAATTGACTTTGCTGATCCTAAAAATCAATTGTCCGTGCTTGTGTTTTTTCTGATGAGCAGTATTGCACATTTCGGATCACTGGCATTCACCAAACATGCATTTGTAAAAACGGCTATTGCATTTGTGCTTTCCTGGATTGTCATTGCAACGTATAATCAATATTCCATGTTTGGCCTTGTTCCCATTGAAATTGTACCGCATGGTATGTTCTTTAATGATTCATTCAGGATAGATGTTGATAAAAAAACGATCGGCCTGGTTACCTTACCGGAACAATGGTCGTGGTATATTTCAATATGCATGCCTGTACTGATCTATGTTTCATTCTGGACCGGCAGCTATTTTAAACTGAAGGAAAAACAGATCTAAAGAAGAAATTTGACTATGGAATTTAATGCTAAACAGGCCATTTACTTACAGATAGCAGATATGCTTTGCGAAAAGATTCTGTTAAATATACTAAAGCAGGAGGAAAGGATCCCTTCTGTACGCGAATTAGCTGTACAACTGGAGGTAAACCCCAATACCGTAATGCATACCTATGACTTTTTACAGGGATTAAGCATCATTATTAACAAAAGAGGCATCGGTTATTTTGTTGCGGATGATGGCATTGTAAAGGCTACAGAATTTAGAAAAACAGAATTTATTCAAAACGAACTGCCGCAGATCTTTAAAACAGCGGTATTACTCAATATCAGCTTCGACGAACTGAAAACACAATTTGAACAACAGCAGGAAGCCATAAAAAATAATTTATGAAAAAAAGTAACTGGGCAATAACAGCGGGCATAGCTTCAATTATTGCTTTATTAACCATTGCCAATTTTACGTTACGTGCAGAATATAAAAAGGGTCATATTATCAGCAGTATGGCTGCTCAATCGTTAAAACCATTTCATCATATAAAAGAAATTCGTGCTAAGGATAACGAAGGCATATGGGCTCGACGTATAACCTTACAACAGCATGCTGATTCAACTGCCATTCTGCATAACTATTATAAAAACACAGGTGTATTATTTTCTGTTTTACATGATACGCTCTTTATTGAACCGGATCCAACTGAAAAAGATAATGGCTATGATCTCGTCATTTATTATAAAGAACTCAAGTCATTACAAGGTGCGAATTCGAATATTTTTCTTTCAGACTGTAGAACAGATAGCCTTACAATCAGGGCAGAGAATATTGCATTAATAAGTTGCAACCGGGGTCATTTCAAAAAGTTGACTATTGAAGCTTCTGATGATACACAGGTGAAAGTTTATCAATCAGACTCAGTTTATTCCGCGAATATACTTTTACGCAATTTCGCAAACTTCAACGCCAGGAATACCGTCTTTTTAAACAAAGACTTAAAAATGAGTGATGCATCATCAGTAAGTTTTTCGGGTACTTCCGTCGAAAGCTTTGGTATAAAAAGAACACTGATGAAATGATCATTAACTAAGCTCAAGTTTATCCAACACCACTTTCGCCATTTGATAAAAGGCTTCGCGGCTATAGCCGGCTATATGCGGGGTGATGATCACATTGGGTTGCGACAATAACCAATCGAGGTCTGATTTTTCATCAGCAGTATATGTATCTAATTTTTCGTTTTCCAAAACATCCAGAGCTGCCGCTTTGATCTTTCCGTTTTGCAGTGCGCTGATCAAAGCTTTGGTATCTGTTACTTTTCCTCTGCAGGTGTTGATGAAATAAGGTTGTCTTTCCAGACTGTTAAAAAATGTATCATTCGCCAAATGATGCGTGAGATCTGTAAGTGGTAAATGCAAACTCACAACATCTGCATATCGTGCAATCTGTTCAACACCGGCTTCGCGAATATAGCCTTTGGCAAAACCGTCTTTATAAAGATCATTTGCCAAAACCGTTACAGTAAAAGAACCCAGCAGTTTGGCAAAAGCACACCCTGTATTTCCATATCCGATAATACCTACTGTTTTACCGGTTAGTTCCTCTCCTCTGTTGGCATCACGCAGCCACTTGCCTTCTTTGATCTCGAGATTACTGCTGTTAATGCGGTTCATCAGATTCAGCAACATACCCAAAGCATGTTCGGCCACCGCATTACGGTTACCTTCCGGACTGCTTACACATCTAATCCCTTTACTTTCTGCATAGGCAACATCAATCAATTCCATACCACTTCCCAAACGGCCGATCCATTTTAGTTGTGTGGCCTTATCCAGCATAGCTTTATCAATGGGTCTTGTGGTTATGATCAGTCCGGTGGCTTCACCAATTATTCCCGCCAATTCTTCATTTGTGATATTGGGTTGATGTACTACGTCAAATCCTTTTGCATCCAGTGTTTGCAAAAGGTATTCGTTTACTTTGGAGGTGATGATGACTTTGGGGTTCACGCTATTTTTTTTCGCCACAGATTAATACAGATTTTTACCGCATCTGAAATGTGAGTGCGGCAAACTGTTCTATGCTTAACTGTTCTGCTCTTTTATTAAATATTTCATCTGTCAAAACAGATTCATCAAATTGTGCTTTTACAGCATTACGCAGCATTTTTCTTCGTTGGTTAAATGCGGCTTTTACCAACACAAACAGATCGCGTTCGCTTTTAATCGGCACAGGGTTTTCTTTTCTTCTCAACCGGATTACGCCGCTCATTACTTTCGGGGGCGGGTTAAAACTTTCCGGCGGTACATTAAACAAATATTCCACTTCATAAAAAACCTGCACCAGCACACTTAAAATTCCATACACTTTACTGCCGGGTTTTGAAACAATCCGCTCTGCCACTTCTTTCTGAAACATCCCGATCATTACCGGCACATGTTCTCTCCATTCCAACACTTTGAACAATATTTGAGAAGAGATATTGTACGGGAAATTACCCACCACCGTAAAGTCTTCCCCAAACGGTGCATCTATATCCAAAATACTTTGGTGAATGATCTTTCCTTTGATGGATGGATAGGTGTTTTCCAGATACACCACTTTCTCATCATCCAGCTCCACCGCTTTAAAATCAATTCCGCTCAAAGGCAACAGGTATTTGGTTAAAGCACCGCCACCGGGGCCCACTTCTATCAAACGGGTAAAATCATCTTCCTGCAAGGCAACCACAATCTGTTTACAGATAGATTCGTCTTTTAAAAAATGCTGGCCGAGTGATTTTTTGAGGGTGTACTGCATCGGGGCAAAAATAGGGCATTTCGATCGTGAGACGTGAATCGTGAGGCGTGAGTGGATGTATAGAGGCCAAACTCACGACTCACGTCTCACGATTCACGCAGGAGAACGCCATTTCCTGCACTATTCTTCTTATTTTTACTCCCTAAATACCCCAAATGAGTAACGAATTGCAAAAGCCTGTTATCGGTTTTACCTGTGGCGACCTGAATGGAATAGGAATAGAACTGATCATAAAAACATTATCTGATCACCGTCTCCTCGATTTTTGTACACCCGTTGTTTTTGCCAGCAACAAAAGCATCAATTTTTACAGAAAAGGATTGGCGGATTATAATTTCAATTACGCCAATACCCGCGAGCTAAACAGACTAAACCCAAAACAGGTAAATGTGGTGAATTGCTGGGAAGAAGAAGTGGCCATAACACCCGGACAGTTAACCGATATCGGCGGAAAATACGCACTCATTTCCTTACAACAGGCTACACAAGCTTTAAAGGATGGGCATATTCAGGGTTTGGTTACGGCGCCTATTCACAAGAAAAATATTCAATCAGAAGAATTTAATTATAGCGGACATACCCCTTATTTCAAAGCATTTTTTAATGTGCCGGATGTAGTCATGTTGATGGTGGCAGAAAATATGCGTGTGGGTCTGGTTACAGAACATGTGCCGGTAAATGAAATTGCCAAACACATTACCAAAGAAAACATTATTGCCAAACTGAAGATCATTAACAGCAGTTTGCAAAAAGATTTTGGTGTAGATAAACCGCGTATTGCCGTTTTAGGATTAAATCCGCATGCCGGAGATGAGGGATTGATTGGTAATGAAGAAGAAACCATTATTAAACCCGCCATCAAAGAAGCCAAACACAATATCATGGTATTTGGGCCATACAGTGCGGATGC
Organism: Sediminibacterium sp.; assembly: GCA_965206685.1. Taxonomy (GTDB): domain Bacteria; phylum Bacteroidota; class Bacteroidia; order Chitinophagales; family Chitinophagaceae; genus Sediminibacterium. The sequence continues at coordinate 4,769,553 of OZ242223.1, read as the reverse complement.
ATTCTTTGCCCGTGGACAGTTTGAACGTTTTGATGCAGTGCTCGCCATGTACCACGATCAGGGGCTAATCCCTTTCAAATCGCTGGCATTGGGCGAAGGCATGAATTATACAGCGGGCTTACCGGTAATCAGAACCAGTCCTGATCACGGAACAGCCTTTGATATTGCCGGAAAGAACAAAGCAGATACCAGTTCTTTTATTGAAGCCACCTTTGAATGTATTGAGATCATCCGTAAACGTTTTGGTTATGCAGAAATGCGCCGTAATCCTTTAAAGAAGATCAGTGCACGTTTAATTGCCAATGCTGTTGATGAAGAGATTAAAGAAGCTGAATAATTTTACAAATAGATAGATGCATACACTATCCAACGATTTCCTCGTCGTTACACTTTCACCCAAAGGTGCTGAGTTGCAGAATCTGATTCATACCCGCTCCGGGCTTGATTATATGTGGAGTGGCGATTCTGCTTTTTGGGGTAAGAAAAGTCCGGTACTGTTTCCGATTGTAGGCGGGTTAAAAGACAATACTTATCAATATAAAGGGAAATCGTATTCGTTAGGGAGACATGGTTTTGCGAGGGAAAGAGATTTTACGGTAACGAATCAGACCGCAAACAGCATTCAGTTTACTTTAGAAACGGATGCAAAAAGTTTAGAAGTATACCCTTTTGATTTTCGATTTTCTGTTATCTATACTTTAGAAAAAAGTAAATTAACCGTTACTTATCTGGTAGAAAACAAAGGAACGGAATCAATGTATTTTTCAGTAGGCGCTCATCCTGCATTTGTGGTGCCTTTGGTGGATGGAACTGAGTATACAGATTATTATCTTGCTTTTAATCATTTAGAAACTTCCGGAAAGTGGCCGTTATCTCCAGACGGCTTGATCAAAAAATTACCGGATACTTTTCTCATCAATACCAAACGCTTACCACTAACCAAAGAATTGTTCTACGGAGACGCCCTGGTTTTTAAAGATCTTGTTTCTGACAGCATTTCTATTTTGAGTGAGAAAACAAAACATGGCTTGCATTTGAGTTACGACAATTTTCCTTTCATGGGAATCTGGAGCAGCAAGAACGCAGATTTTGTTTGTATTGAACCCTGGTGCGGTATTGCTGACAGTGTAGATGCATCGGGAGATCTTACTGAGAAAGAAGGAATCAATTCTTTATCTCCCAATGAATCTTTTATCAGAAGCTGGGGTGTTGAGGTATTTTGATCTTTTATTTCATCAAAGATATTCCGCAACCAACCGTGCCTTTGTGCCTCCGTGTGAGAGAAAATTTCACACGGAGGCACAAAGGCACGGTTTAGTTTCTGTATACCATAACCCCTACTTAAATACTGAATCACTAAGCCCTTTGTTAATCACATAGTTTGTGTAAGTGATCTCTACCTTACCTTTTTTATTCTTTAATTTTTCGGCATCGGTTAATTGCTTCTCGTTATCATCAAACTCGAGTGTAATGCCTTTGGGTAGTTTATAATCTTTGGTGTTGAAACCGAAGATCACTTTATCGGGCAGTCCGTATTGTGCAAACTGGCCGTAGGTCATTTCGATTTCATAGGTCCCATTTTCTTTTGTGGTGGTGATCATTTTCTTTACCAACAAACTGGGTTCATCAATAAACATAGTAGTAAGAACGATATCGTTATTCTCGTTAGTAGGAAGCAGTTTCACGATCTTTGTTTTGGTTCCGCCAATCACAGCTTCGCCCGCAGCGAGTGCTACAAAATCAGAAGTGGCAAAAACCGTATTCATATTTACCGATACGCCCCCTTTTGGCAAAAGCGAAATCCCGCCATCTTTCCGTAAACGGAATTTATTGGGTTTCTTAAAAAACACTTTCACTTTACCAATCGGTGCTTTGATAAAGGAAACATCTGTTTTCATTTTTCCGTCTGCCTCATAATCGTTCACCTGATCGAGCTTGGCTTTTACTTTCATCACCAAAGCCGTCATATCCTGAGCAATGGTGAATAGTGAAAGGTGAATGGTGAATAGTAACAGTATGATCTTGCGCATTCAATATATTATTTGGAATTTTGAATTTAGCTTTATGCGTTCAGCATTTAGCCTTAAGCGTATCGAATTAACTTAAAATATCTTTTTTTCTAAATATCAAAACCGATGCCATTACAAAACCAACAATATGTATCACAAGTACCAATGCAGAATTAATAATCTTCTGCGGGTTTTGTATACTGCCTACAATGGCTTCATTGGCATCGTTTACTTTTATATCAAAAAATTCTTTCCAGCCGATCATATGTGTGGTGAAAAGAAATGGTTTGATCTTATTGAAAACAGGAATATTTAAGGTACTTAGAATCGTAAAGAAGATAATCACACTCATGGTAGCTACAATAGGCCCGATAGAGTTTTCTGCAAACAGTGAAAACAGAAATCCTAAAGAGGCTACCGTAGTCATGGCCAATGCCGCAAAGCCAAATGCCCATACATAGCGCCAGAAAATATCATCTTTCTTTAAGAGAACCACATATTGCGATTTGAGCAGAAACAGATCATCGGTTCCAAATAAGATCATGTTTACAAACAATGCCAGTATGGCCAGCCAGATTAACAGCATTAATGTATAGGCAACCGTTGCCATAAATTTTGCCAGTAAAAATTTTGTGCGGCTGATGGGGCGGGTTAGCATAATGCGAAGCGTGCCCATATTGGCTTCACCCGAAATCATATCGGCAGCTACCAATGCGATCAATAAGGGAACATGTACCAGCAATACCTGCAAAACAATATAGCAAACCTGGTAGCCATTCAGGATCTTTCCTTCAACGGTAATGGAAGAAGTAATATCCCTCATCATAAACTCCACATACGAATCTCCATCCAGTTTTAAACCGAATTGAATGATACCGATCAACCCCGTAATTGCAGCAAAAGCAATATAGGTTCGCGGTCTGCGGAAGATCTTAAATAATTCAATTTGAATAAGTGTCCACATGTTGGTTTCCGGATGTTACCTGTAAAAAATAATCTTCTAATGAATGTCTTGGCTGTAATGAAAGAACCTGTATATCCATATCCACCAGATCCCGATGCAATTGTGAGATCTGTTTCCTATCGAGTTTGATCAATATTGCTGTATCCCGTTGTCTTTGCAAATGTGCACCCCATGCACTTAATTGTAATTGCTGCAATGCATACTCGTTATCAAAAGTTTGCAACTCAACAATCGTTTGTGCGGGGTCAAATAATTCTTCCGCATTTCCTTCAATGATCTTTTTGCCTTTATCAATAATTAAAACACGTGTGGCTACCTGTTCTATCTCACTTAATAAATGTGACGAAACAATCAACGTTTTATTCAGATCGCGGCTTAAATGGAGGATCAGGTTTCTGATATCTGCAATCCCTTGTGGATCCAACCCATTAGTAGGTTCGTCCAGTATGATCAGTCTGGGATCATGAACCAAAGCAATAGCAATACCCAGCCTTTGTTTCATTCCCTGAGAAAATGTTTTTACCGTATCGGTTGCCCTCGAAGCCAATCCTACCTGATCTAATTGCTTCATTAATTTTTCATGAGTAATTTTCACACCACTCAACCTTGCAAATAATTTCAGGTTTTCGTAGGCTGATAAATATTTGTAGACATCCGGTTTTTCAATCACTGCTCCTACTTCACGCAGGATCTCATTTCTATGTGATCCTAATTTCTTTCCGAAAATTTCAATACTTCCGGCCGTAGGTGAGATCAATGTGGCCAGCATACGGATAGTGGTACTCTTACCTGCCCCATTCTGCCCCAGAAAACCATACACATCTCCCTCATTCACAGAAAATGAAAGATCCTGAACAGCCGTAAGGTTTTTGAATTGTTTGGTAAGCCCTTGTACGTTAACGATCGCTTGCATGTAAGTGTATAACACAAATGTACGCAAGAGGTTTAGAAATGCTGGAATTTTCGTGAGGCGTGAGTTGAGAATGCTGGAATCTTCGTGAATCGTTATGCGTCAGTCGTTAGTGAGAACCAGAAAATCAACTCACCACTCACGTTTCACGTCTCACAATTCACGATTCACGCCTCACGATTCACGCCCCGCCTGTAAATACTGCTGCAACGCTTTCACATACGCTTCAAAAGCTTCAATGCCTTTTGCTGTGATCTTGCAGGTGGTTTGGGGGTAATTGTCTTTGAATTGTTTTACTACGTCGATATAACCTACTTCTTTCAGTTTCTGTACCTGAACGCTTAGATTGCCAGCGGTGGAGTTGGTCTTTTCGCGGATATAGGTAAACTCTGCCTCCTTCACACCAATCAGCAGGCTCATCACCGCAAGGCGAAGCTGGGAATGCAATATGGGATCCAGTTCTTTAAACATGCTTCAGTTTCAGGTATCGTCTGCGTAAAATTATCCCAGGGATCAACCAGGCAGAACCGGATGACACAGCCATCAATAACATTGTGTTTGGAAAAGAAGTGTATAAACTTGTGAGACTGCATATCCAACAAATAATGCCACCCACGATCATTGGTGTAAACTTGCGGATTCCTCCGGTTATAAAAGTAGGTATCCCATATACCATCATGTACAGAGCTGTTGCGTGTGAGGGCTTTGCCACACCATTATAAAATGACAGCAAAAACATACAGATCGCAAAAGTAGACCATACATAGTCAATGATGGCTTCCTCATGAGCTGTAAATTTTTTTTCTTTTTTTGACCGAACAGCATAAATAATCTGGGGAATTAATGCGAAAAGGGCTAATAGCCATACGTCAAATCCAATACTGAATGATAAGGTAAACTGAGCATATGAGATCAAACTGCAAAAGGTAATTAGTATCCCCCAGCATAAGGGCCCTACACCGGATTCTATATAAGAATTCTTAGCCTTACTGATCATGGATGCGATCAATTCGAGACTTTCTTTTTCGGTTAATTGTTTTTCTTCCGGCATAAATTATTTTTTTTGTTTTTGGTACCTCATCCGTAACAAATGACCCGGTATAATATAACTGATCAGAATGGCCAATGCACCGATCAATAGCTGATTATCGAAACTGAAACGCATAGAAACTGCTGCCAGTACAAAATTGATCAACCCTCCATATACCAATGGCTTAAAGCGTATCAGGCTTCCGCTCACAAAAGTACCGATAGCATAGAGAAGAATATAATAAGTAAATGCCGTTTGCCAGGCACCGCTGCCACTTCCAACATTAATGATCACCAGAACAATAAAAGAAATGGCTAGTGCAAGCCAAAGATATTCGAGGGCATCGTTTACAAATGATTTTACCTTTTGTGTTTTTGATTGCTTAGCGCCATAGATCCATGAGATTACTCCTCCAACAGGCATCAGGAACCATACTATTGAATGATTTGGATAATTAAGAAAGATCTTCAAAATATACTGGCCTATACAGCAACCAAATACCAGCCATCCCCACAATAAAAAATAGAAGCTGTCGTCTGCAACAGCATCTTTGGTTTTATTGATCATTGTTTGAATGACCTTCAGACTTTCTTCCGGAGAAAATTCGGTTTCGTTTTCCATAAGATCAGTTTATTGTATGAGGTTCTTTTTACGTGGCGCGTACTTTTTTAAAAACTTTGAAATGAGTATTGAACCAACGACTGTTGGCAATAACCATAAGATCCATTGTTGTTGTATATGAACATTGACTACTAAAAATGCTGTGTAAGAAGCAATCATGGCGCCCATCATACGGGTTATATGATTGGTCATCCAGGCAGACTTTACAGCTTCTTTTCCTGAGATCAGCAGATAATCCATTCTGGCATAATTGATACATATCAGTCCGAATACCGCCGGCACTATACCAAATGTATTTCCACCAATCACAGAGTTGATACCCATTACCAACAGAACAATACCAAAGCAGAGGCCAAATAAAGAAAGTAAATAATCAATCGCTTTAAAAGGCCTGGTATTCTCCTTAACGGCTCTTTTCAAAAAAACGATCCGGTACCCGGTAGTGATCATATAAAAAGTAAAGCCTCCCACCGCAAACAGGAAAATATTATGGTGATCGGGGAGCCAACTAATGATTAGTGCACTAACAGACGCTGCCAGCATGCCTATGAAAAAAACCTTACCGGAGATGCGGTGTACCGCATTTCCTTTTTTAACAGAAGCAGCAATACTGCCGGAAATTAATCCGGCAGTACCGCCTGCAATATGCATTCCTAAAAGAAAAGAGAATAAAAGATTCATGTGCAACTAAAGATAATGCTACCGTTACTAAATACCCAATCTTACTGGCATTGAGCCAATAATTTCTCCGCATCTTCTTTACCCCAGTTTGGATGTAAGGGAGAAGCAGGTTGAAAAGTTTTATACAACTCAAGTGATTTCTCAAATAATTTCTTTGCCACCGCTTTACCACCACCAAATGCTTCCGGTGTATTCATTAAAGTTTGACCGCTCAGATAATAGATACGTGGATTATTAGGATCCGCTTTTGTAGCACTCTCCAATGCGCGGGTTGCTTCTGCTCCGTAAGTTTGATAGCGTGTCATCGGATCAACGGTCATTTGTTGTACGGCTACCATCTGGCGAAGACAAAAGATCTCTGAATTATTATGCTCTATCACTTCTGCTTTGGTAATAAGGTCTTTACATTTTTCTGCTACTTTATCTTTATCCGCTTTGGGATTCATCCAGCCTGTCAGATAATAAGTCTGGGCTGCATAATAATACGGCAGCCATTTGTCTTTTTCGGCATCCCCCACTCTTTCAAAAAAGGCTGAAGCCGCACTCATGTCGTCTGCAGTTTTTGCTGCTTTAAACTGTTCCATTCCGCGTGACATAGCTGCTTCATATTTGGATTGTGCGGCTAACATTCCGCAGAAGAACATACTGATGATGATCAATAACTGTTTCATAAAAAAGGTTTTGTGTGATTATGATTGTTTATTTTTTAATTTTTCATATTCCTGCTGAACGCCAAGGTCTCCCTGACTGTTATAGGCATGATTATATTGAAAGGCAAGTCCAATACCCCAACCCAGCATTCCCCAAATCGGCCAGAAATGGGCACCGGGAGAAGTAAACAACCAGATCCCTGTTAAAAATGCATTTACAATTACATAAGTAAAAAGACTTTTACGAAATGATGCACGAGCCTGTGCAATTTGCCAAAGTTGCTCGTCTTTTTGTTGTTCGGTGTTCATGATTATTTGGTTTATTCGTTTATTGGTTTACTTGTTTACTTGTTTACATGTTTACTTGTTTCTAATCCCCCTACCAGGGGGTTGGGGGTCCGGGGGTTATAAATTATTATTAATCGCATCCTGCCTCCTATCCACACCCCAACTCAAAAACACGCCAAGAAAAATAAACCTTGGTGCTGCCGGAGTAACCGCTTCTTTGCGTAATCCATCATGCGAATAGTTATAGCCGAATATTTGATTACTGTTAAACACATTGGTTACAGAAGCCACAAACACTGCATAGGCCTTACCCAGTGAAGCCAGATAATTCATACTAAACCCAAGTGAATTGTAATCAATGGTCTTGCCCTGATCTGCTATTGTATAGCCGGCACCTTTGTTCATAATATTGTAATAAGGTCTTCCGGTTGCATAGGTGTATGTAAAGTTGAAACCTGTATTCCATTCAGTTACAAAACGTTTCATAACCAATGAGGCTGTATGGTCTGCAGCAAAATTGGGCTGCAACTGGTTTGGATAATTCAGGTAATCACGTTTGGTATCGAGATAAGAATAACTGATCCAGTAATCCAGATTTTTGATCGATTTTTTATCACGCCAGTATAATTCAATTCCTTTTGCATAACCAGATCCGCTGTTATTATACGATGGATAGGTTTTTACCAGATCATCATACTTTTTATAAAACGCTTCTACACGAAAAGTTTGCAGTGTTGTATTCTTAATATAGTTGATGATATAATGCGTTGCTTTTGTGTAACCAAAATTTGTGGTTGCATACAGATAAGTATTCTCTGGTTTTTGATAGAATGTTCCAAAGGCAATACTCATTTGCCCGCCCTGACCGGTTTTATACGCAAGCGATAATCTCGGTGCAATATTTGTTTTGCTGATCAATGATGATTGTTCAAACCTTACACCTGCTTTAGCGGCAAGATCATTGGTTATGTACAGATCTGCTTCACTGAATAAGGCTTTAAAATGATCGGGTAACAAAGCATTGTAGCTATTGTACTGACTTCTGTTATAGCTATACTGGTATTCGCCACCAAAACGGATTACACTAATACCGCTTAACCTTTTATCAAACACAGCTTTGATCTGACTAAGATCACCGCGTGTTTTTAAACCAAAATTGGTGCTGTCTATCCAAACCAATCCTGTAGAAGCATGTTGGTTATTCTGGTTTTGAATGTCATTGCTGATGGTATTATGATCTGTGCTGTAACTCAGGCCCAGATTCATTTTCCAGCCATTACCCAGATTTTCTCTCCAGCTGAGATTTTGATACCAGTTGGTATTTTTTAACGCAAATGCATTTTTCAAAGAAGGATCATCAATATTGGGTCTGCGAATACCTAATTGGTTGGCTGAAAAAGTTGTGTAATATTTTATGATACCTCCTTTCTTTGTTTTGATACGAAAGTTTGCATCAGCTGCATGGTATTCGGGAACTTTAAAATAATCAACCGATTGTGGTACCAATGCAAAATAGGCAGCCACATTGGTATAATTATATTGCATACCCCATGATGATTTTTTATCTTTCGCTACTTCCTGCAAACCTGCGCCCAAAAAGATTGGCGAGATAGAAGCACTTGCTTCAGAACGTTCAGGAACATCTACACTTTCCAGAATCAATGCAGAAGATAAAGCCTGGCCATACAATGCAGAATAACCACCGGTACTAAAAACGGTTCCTTTAAATAAGAAGGGAGAAAAACGTCCACGTTGTGCAAGATCGGGCACACTACTGAAGTAAGGGTTGTTTACCATCGTACCATCAATAAACTGTTTCGTTTCATAACCCGCTCCACCGCGCACAAACAAACCTTCCTGTTCGCCCACCTGTTGCGCACCGGGTAATGTTTTTACTACCGCGGTAATATCTGCGTTCGCTCCTCCTGTTGTAACCACATCTAAAGAACTCAAAACAGTAGCCGCTCTTTTTTTATCGCCGGCTTCAAAACTTCCTGCGGTTACGGTTACGGCTTTCAGTTCATTGATTTCTTCTTTCAGGTTAAACTGAAGATCAATCACTTCTTTATCAAGCGTGATGGTTTGTTCTACAGATTTGTAACCGATATTACCTGCAACAATTACTTGTTCGCCTTTTTCAAAGGTTTTAAAAGAAAAGTGGCCGGTTGAATCGCTTACACCGCCATCATAAGAACCTTTTACCGCAATACTGGCGCCAATGATGATGCGTCCACGATTATCTTTTACGGTTCCGGTTAATTTGGTTTGGGCATTTGCCATTCCTGCACTCACAAGTGTAATCAGCAGGATCAATATATTTTTCATCTTCATTTCGATTTGGTAGAACAAACGTAGAATAGTTTATTTTATAAACCAAATTATTTACTAAATATTATTTAAAATTTCAATAGATTGATTATCAATTATTTATGAAATAAGTATTTCCTTGGATAAAGCTAATTGGTTGAATTTCAATTAGAATGGTTGAAATCGTTTCCTTCAAATACAGAGAAATTTTTAAAAAAAGACATGAAAATATTTCAAAGACAGAAGCATAATGGTATTACATCACCCGAAAAGGGTTCAAGTTTTGGTTTCCCTCAGATAAAACTTAATTGAAAGCGGCCATCTATTGGCAATAATCCTTCTGACAAGTGATATGTGTAATATTCCCGCATCAACATGTAACACTAAATCATGTGAAAAATTTCAACTTTATTCTTTTAGCTCATCCTCTTTAGAAGTATAATAACGGGTTTTGTAAATAACCTGAAGTCGAAATGCCCGTCGTCGCCTCTAAAAGATATACACTCTATTTCTCTTATTCTATGACGAATCACAGTCTATATTGATTTGTTTACCCTCACCTTACATCTAACCAATAAATGATGATCATGAAAAAAATAAAAAGACTATTACTTGCTTCAGCAGCACTAATGGTAATCAGCGCAGAAGTCTCTGCTCAATCAACAGCTAATGCAACCGCTTCGGCTACAATCCTTACAGCTATCAGTATTACCAAAACAGTAGATATGAACTTTGGCAATATTTCTGTTCAGGCTGCAACGGGTGGTACCGTAATTCTTTCAACAGCCGGCGTTCGTTCTACTACCGGAGGGGTAACCTTACCCGCTACCGGGGGTACCGTTACTGCTGCTGCTTTTACAGTTGGTGGAGAAGGAGCATACACGTATTCAATCACGTTACCGGTTACAGCCCATACCATTTCAAGCGGGGCCAATAGCATGACGGTTACCGCATTTCTGAGTAACCCCGCCACAATTGGCACACTTACCGCCGGTACACAAACACTTACCGTTGGCGCTACTTTAAATGTTACTGCAGCGCAAGCCAATGGTTTATACATTTCTGAAACCGGATTTAATGTTACCGTGAATTACAATTAATCCATTAACTGATCATAGATTATGAAAAACAATCATTCAACTATCGCAGATTCGTCTATACTAATGTATAAACCCATTGGTTTGATCTTATTACTGTTTGTGCTTTCACTTTTGATTACTGATCACACACTGTTTGCACAAGGCAGCCTGTTGCTCACTCCCAAAAGAGTAGTATTTGAAGGAACCAAGAGCAGTGAAAGTATCAATTTAGCAAACCTGGGTAAAGACACAGCGAGATATGTGATTTCGCTGGTTGAATACAGAATGAAAGAAGATGGGGGCTTTGAAGAAATCACACAGAAAGAAGCCGGTCAGTTTTCAGCGGTGCCTTATATCCGCTTCTTTCCACGCACAGTTACACTGGCACCTAATGAAGCGCAGGTAATACGTATGCAGCTGAATAAAAAACCGGGACAAATGGCTTCGGGAGAATATCGTTCACACCTTTATGTAAGAGCGGTACCCAAACCAACACCTATGGGTGAAAAAGAAGCGGAGCGGTCTTCAACCATCGGCGTAAAATTAGTGCCTGTTTTTGGAGTATCCATTCCTGTAATCATAAGGATTGGTGAATCGAGAACAGCAGCCAGCATTACCGGACTAAGCATCACCACCACCAATGATCCTTCACAGCTGAATCTGATGTTAAACCGCTCAGGTAATATGTCAATATACGGTGATATATTTGTAAAGCACATTGCAGCTGATGGAAAATCAACGGTTGTTGCAGTTGTGAAAGGTTTAGCAGTATATGCTCCTAATACCATCCGTTACGTAGCACTTCCGCTTAATAAAAATCTGAATATTAATTATCATAGCGGTAAACTGGTAACACAGTTTATGAATTCTGTAGATGGCAAGGATAAAAAAATGGCTGAATCTGAACTGGCATTGTATTAATCGCTAATAACAATGCGAAAAAGTATTCTCTTATATGGATGTTTATTCTTTCTGTCGGTTACGATACTTCGTTCGCAAACAGTAGTTGTTACAGATGATTCAACCTATATAACCGGACAGTCTTCGGCAGTATTAGAATTGAAATCTACAACAAAAGGATTTTTGCCACCTCGTGTAACGGCTGCACAAAAATCAGCGATCGTTTCTCCGGCAACGGGATTGCTGGTTTATCAAACAGATGCAACAGCGGGTTATTATCTCTGGACCGGAACCCGTTGGGATCCATTGGTAAGTGGTTTGGGGGGCAATGGTACACCGGTAATTAAAACGACGGCAACAACATTACTTAAAACAGAAACATTTGTACTCGCCTCAAACGATATCATTCTCACATTACCGGTTATTGTATCAGCCGATAACGGATTAAGTATCTCCGTTAAGAATGTTGGCTCTTATACTAATCTTGTGCAGGTAAAAGGCAATGGTACAGCAACCATTGATGGTACAACAGTTCTTTCTAACCATACCCGCTGGCATTCCAGAACGTATGTAGCGTATGAAGGAAACTGGTTATTGAAAGAAAAAGTGAATGGACGTACCACTACCGAGTATGAAGTATCTCCGCAAGGAAGCTGGACTACCATACCGGAAGTGCTTGCCTATCTGGCCTTACATATGAGTGCATCATCAGTAATCAGGTTAGGCAGTGGTGTACACCTGATCGCATCTACGCAAACTATAAACCTACCATTTTCACTAACTTTTACCGGACTTAACTTTAGGGAGAGTTCAATTGTAGCAGCCATAGGATTAGCGGGTACTCCCATGTTCAGTTGTGCCACTGAGACCCATTTCAGATTGTTGAAATTTGATGCCTCTACACTTTCTAATTATGGATCTGCTGCAAATGAAGATGCAATTTGGCTTACAGGCGCCAATTCACCCCATGAAATAAAGGACAATATATTTACCGGTTTTAATAAAGCAATTGTATTGAAGAACAATGTGACTTGTTCAATATTTGCCAATACAATGATTAATGCGGCAAGTGCCGGTATAGAAGTAGCAGCAGGTGTATCCCTTGGTGTAAGCCTCACCATTTCTGAATCAAATTTTGTTAATTGTGCCAAAGGCGTTAATCTCTTATCCGGCCTCTACGGAATAATGGGTTTAAGCAGCTGCAATTTTTTGCTGTTTGCACCAACAGATATATGTATCAATTATGTACCCGCCACATTTGCTTCGTATCTGTCCTTATTTATCTCAAACAATACCTGGAATATTATGGGCATTTTTATTCAGGGATTTGATTTTAGCCGTTCAGACGGCAGAGATGCTAATGCGTTTGTAGAGAATAATGCTGGTGATGTAAAACATAACCCTTCTTGCAAGATAGATGTAGTTAATAACCCTTCCACTACAAATCTTACTAACGCAAATACCTGGTACAAAGCAAACTGGACCAATACATTTAGCATTACCAGCAAATGGGCCATCGCAAACAATCGTATTACCTTTCTATCAGTAAACAAGCGGGATGGATTGGTAATGATTACCGGCAATCTCTCGATAGCAACGAGTAACAAAACGATTTCAATTGCATTAATAAAGAATGGCGTTGTTGCTTCGCCTATCGGTGAAACTTCCTTACGGATAACAACCAGCAATCAACCATTCCAGTTCTCAACGGTAATATACCTGCAAAACATTAATAAGAATGATTATTTCGAAGTTTGGAGCAGATCGGCCAGTAATAATGATGTTGTAAACTTCCAGGATATTCAATGGTTAACAGAAACAAAATAAATGTATGCTGCCAACCAAACATATCAAACTCTTTTGCATATCACTTCTTATATGGCCGCTGTTATTAATGGCTCAGGGTATCCGTATTCCTGCCGGTGCATATATCATTGCCAACCAGGGAAATATTGTAACAAAAAACAACTGGATCAATAACGGGAAATTTACACACAACGCCGGAACTATTGTATTTGCAGGTGTTACACAGCAAATAGGCGGTACAAGTGTCAGCTCTTTTAATAACCTTCTGATTTCGTCAGGAAGTAATACATCCATTACCACATCAGGTCATTCTCTAAAAAACATTATTAAATGTGATGGAATATTGAATGCTAATAACAACTTTACATTATTAGCCAATGCTGCACAAGCTGCATTAGTTGATGGAACCGGCATCGGTGATATTTTAGGAAACCTTACGATGCAGGGTTATCTCCCAAATGGTTTTGGTTATAAATACCTGGGGTCACCATTTCAATTGGCTACCGTAAATGAAATGTCGGGCGAAGTAAATTTGGCAGCTACCTTCCCTTCTGTATACAGGCATGATGAAAACCAAACATCCAACGGATGGGTCTCTTATACTACTGCCACCAATACATTAGTGCCATTACGGGGTTATGCTTTTCAACTGGGTAATAGTATTGGTGCCAAGACTATTGATATGAATGGCGTTATTAACAACAAAAATCTTTCTCTTTCTCTCAGTAATCATAATCAAACTTTTACCAAAGGTTTTAATCTGGTAAGTAATCCATATCCATCCCCTATCAACTGGAATGCAGCAGCAGGTTGGACCAAAACCAATATAGATAATGCCTTGTATTTTTTCGATGCCGGCACTACCGATCAATATGCAGGAACTTACAGCAGTTATATTAATAACGTATCCAGCGATGGAAAGGCTAATCATATCATTCCTGCCATGCAGGCATTCTTTGTTCATGTATCAGCAGGTACTTTTCCTGTAAACGGATTACTGGGTATCAGTAACCCAACAAGAATCACTTTTATGCCGCAAACTTACAGGCATTTGAACGGAATGGATTCTATATCGTTGCTGAGATTGAGAGCAAATTTATCCGGAAATACAGAATCAGATCCAACGGTTATTTATTTTCAAAATACAGCCTCTCAAAAATTTGACGGTGATTTAGATGCATTAAAGATAATGAACACAAATGCCGGAATTCCCAGTATCTATACCATCAGTTCTGATCAACAAAATTTATCCATCAATGCCTTGTCCATACCTGATAGCAGTTTACAAATTCCTTTGGGTGTTCAAATGATGCAGGATGGTGAACTTGCATTTTTTATTACAGACATCAATGCATTACCCACTTATCTTTTCTGTTATCTGCTGGATAAAACAACAGGCAACTATCATGAACTGAAACAAAACAGCCGTTATACATTTGATCTGGCTACAGGCATTTATGAAACCAGGTTTTCATTGGTCTTTAGCCGAAAAGAAATTCTTTCAGTGCAAGTGTCAGCAGAACCTTCAGCTACTAGCCTTCAGGTATTTGGTACAGGGAAAAATTTACAAGTCATACTTAATATCCCGGTCGGCGATAAAGCAGACATCCGCTTTATCAATATGGCCGGACAGGTATTGATTACCAAAACATATACCCAAAGTGGAAACTACCCATTGAGTCTGCATTTACCTAACGGTATCTATCAGGTTGTATGTTATACATCCGATTCTATTATTACAAAACAAATATTTATCGGCAACCAATGAGAAAATTAATTTTGATCTTAGGGCTGCTCATAATAAATATAGCAGCAGAATCACAACCACCTTTGCCGCCAAGGCCCATTGCCATATTTGCAAATCCTGAGCAGGGATTGATTTTTGGAACATTCTTCCGCGGTAATACCGGAGGTACCGTGATTGTTTATGCCGATGGCTCACGCTCGGTAACAGGTGATATTGTACAATCCAATATTGGCGTACCCTTCTCACCTGCGATATTTGAACTGGAAGCAAACCAGGGAACCATTGTTACTATATTAAACGGTCCCAACACAATTCTTAACGGAACGAATGGTGGAACTATTTCATTGCATATCGGGAATGCAAATACAGGATCACCTTTTATTACTTCTGTGCCGCTACCCGGCCGAACTACCATCAGAATAGGGGGAACATTAACGGTTAGTGGTCCGCTCGCTAGTCCCTCCGGTTCATACAGCGGAAATTTTTACGTTACGTTCATCCAACAATAAAATCATTTCATTTGACAGGTAAGCGTATCCCATATTATAAATGCCTGTACAAATGGAAAATCTGTAAAATAGCAAGGCTCTGTTATTGCCTGCTGTTTTGTCTTTGTATGCAGACCGCCTTTACGCAAACAAAAATGGCTGTTGCAGATGATGAAATATCGGTAGACCTATATGTAAGAGATATCGGCGTAGCAAGCATCTCAACAATTATCAGAAGCGAAAAGGCCTGGTTATCCATTCCTGACATTTTTGATTTTCTAAGGATCAATCATGTTTATTCTCTTGGGGGAGATACCCTCGCTGGTTTTTTTATTAATACAGATAATAATTATCTGCTGGATGCAAAGCATAACCAATTTTATATAGGTGCAAACAAAATAATTCTTCTTCCATCATCTCTGATAAAAAAAAACAATACACTTTACCTGCGTTCTGATCTGTTTAACACCTTATTCAAACTCGATTGCCGGTTTGATTACCGAAGTCTTTCGGTAAGCTTATTTACTACACTTGAATTACCTGTGATCAAAGAAAAAAAACAGGAAATGATGCGTAACAATATCGGGAAACTCAGAAATGAGTTGAAGGCTGATACAATAATGGGGCCTGATTATGCCCTTTTGCGTGTTGGAATGATCGATTGGTCTGTAAATACCATTCAGGATTTTAAAAATATCAGTGAAACACAAGCCAATATAGCTTTTGGTGGAGTGATAGCCGGCGGTGAAACAACTGTTGCGCTTCAATACAACAGTAAAAACATTTTTTCACCACGGCAGCAGTATTATTTATGGCGGCACATTGATAATGATAATCATTTACTGCGCCAGATTTCGGTTGGTAAAATCAATACAAATGCCACGTCTTCCATTTTTGCTTCGGTTATTGGTGTGCAATTCAGTAATAGTCCCACTATCTTTCGCAGGAGTTTCGGAACCTACCGGCTTAACCGGTATACACAACCCGGATGGCTGGCAGAATTATATGTAAACAATGTGTTGGTAGATTATACAAAAGCCGATGCATCGGGCTATTATGGGTTTGATGTTCCTGTTGTTTACGGTAACACACAGATACAGGTAAAATATTATGGCCCTAACGGAGAACAAAGAATGGGTGAAGGAAATATCATTATGCCCTACACTTTTTTGCCTGTGGGTAAACTCGAATATAATATTAGTGCAGGTGTTGTGGAGGATGATGCATCAAGTAAGTTTTATCGCGTACAATTTAACTATGGTCTTCTCAATCGAGTCACACTGGGAACGGGTGTGGAATATCTTTCTTCCATTCTCAACCCAAAACCTATGCCCTTTTTAAAAGCAGATTTCAGGGTAAGCCGTAATATGTTGTTCACATCAGAATATATGCAGGGTGTTCGATCTAATATTACCGGCACTTATCGTCTGCCCTCCAGTATGTTGTTCGAAGTAAATTATATCCGATATACAAAGGGTCAGCAGGCTATTTACAATACCTATCTTGAAGAAAGAAGGGCGGCAGTTTCCTTTCCGTTGCGGTTAAAAAATTTTAACGCCTACTCCAGGGTTAGTTTTTATCAGATCGTTCTTCCGGGATCTAAATACACTACAGCAGAAGCACTTTTCTCAGGATTAATATTAGGCACCAGTACCAACTTTACAACCTATGCCCTGTTTACTGATAATAACAACCCATATATATATAGTAATCTTTCCTTAGCCATACGCTTACCCGGAAAAATACTGATCATGCCGCAGGCACAGTATGAGTATAATCATAACCGTTTTATTTCTGTAAGAGCAGAGCTTGAAAAAAAAATTACTACACGGGGCTACATAAACGGGTATTATGAAAGAAATTTTAAAAGCGACTTCAAAAGTATCAACCTAGGCATCCGTTATGAATTTATGCATACCATAGCAGGGTTATCAATGCGAAAAAGCACCGGTAGTGAAATGGCGCTGATCAGTTCTTTTTCAGGAAGTACCCTGCATGATAGTCGTTCTGGTTACACTAAGTTTACCAATATTCCAGGCGTAGGGCGGGGCGGACTTATTATTTCTTCATTCGTAGATCTGAACAATAACGGTAAAAAAGATAAGGGTGAACCCAAAGTAAGCGGACTCAGATTTGCCATTGGTGGGGGTTACAGAGAAGAGAATAAGAAAGATACCAGCACCGTTGTTCGAAATCTTGAGGCGTATAACAGTTTTTTGGTAACCATTGACAAAAACAGTTTCGATGAAATTGCCTGGAAGATAAAACTAGGTGTAGTTAAAGTGGAGATCGGCCCCAACCAATTCAGACAACTGGAAATACCGATCACTGTTTTGGGAGAAGTATCCGGAACCATTTATATACAAACGATAAATGGCAGGAAACAACTTGAACGGATACTCATAAATATTTACAATAAAAGCGGAGAGCGCATTGCTCAAACTTTATCCGAAATAGATGGCTATTATAGTTATCTCGGTCTTGCACCCGGATCATTTACCATAAAACCCGATCCTGAACAGATGCAAAAACTTGGATTACAATTTCAATCCGGAGAATTACACATTATGATTGAGGGTACCTATTATGGTGATGTAAAAAGCAATTTAGATCTGATAGTTCAGGAACTAATTATTAAATCTGATAAATAGAATGCGAAAAAGAAAAGCCGCAGATTCGCAGATTGTAATAGTGTACATCTGCGAATCTGCGGCTAAAATAACTCAGCATATATATCTTCTATTTGAGATTCACACCCCTTTTATCTTTTGCATAAGCCCCTGCATACATTAATAATCCACCAACCACCATCAGGTTTCTGAAAATATTCAACATATCATTATCTGACGTTGAAGCCCTTGGTATATGAACCAGAAAGACCATTAAAAACACATACAGCGCCATCAGCAAAGCAGCCAGTTGATCAAACTTGCCAATCAAACAACTGGTAATAAAACACAGGATGCATACACCTGTAAAATAATCCCAGAACAAAGGATAAGGAATAAAAGAAGGTACAAAAGATGCCCCCATTTCTGCTTTCCCAAAATGTAATCCTACATACATCAGAAAAGGTAAAACAAAGATCCATTTACCGGCATTGATTATTTTTTTCATGTTACTGATTTTAAAGATTTGATTATAATGAGAAGGTAATTAAAGGGCGGATCTCAACGCTTCCTTTAGGATACTTAAGAATAGGGCAGGTTTTACTCCAGGCAATGACTTCCTCCTGGCTTTCCGCTTTACAGATCATAAATCCGGTCAACAATATCTCATTCTGAACAAACGGCCCTTCAGTAGTTGTGCTGTTATTTACAATGAGCCCATTGTACTCAATCGGCTGGCTCGAAACCAGCTTACCCTGCAATGCAATGTTACCGATCCATTGTTGCCATTTAGGCATGTCTTCAAGCATATCAGCCGGCGTGGTAATATAAGCGCCGTTACCTGTTTGGTTGTAGAAAAGAAGCAAGTACTCTTTCATGTGATGATGATTTTGGTTTGACAATTATTGACACACCAAAATTGTCAAAGCCATCATTCACCACCATTGATATTTGTCAAGGATTTATAATTTACCCTTCAAACGGGTAAGTGTTTCTGCAGAAATACCAAGATAGGATGCGATCATTTTACTGGATAATCTTGTGAGCAGATGCGGCTGGTTATCGCTTATCCATTTCAATCTTTGCAAAGCATCCATCGAAACAAATGTATTTAGCCGGTAAACAGAATTGGTGTAAGAGAGCTCTAAGATCTGTCTGTACACTTTTTCAAACTGTGGAATTTTGGCAGAGAGCAACATAAAACTATCTCTGCTGATAGCCAGTATATCAGAAGGTTCTATCGCTCTTAAATTTTCTTTACCGGGTTGTTGACTCATAAAACTTTGAATCTCCATCACCCAATTATTTTCTATTACAAAATCACGGGTGGTTTCATTTCCATTATCATCAATCGTAAAAACCTGCACAGCTCCGGCAGCTACAAAATAACAATACCGGCAGATCTCCCCTTCTCGAAGCAGGTATTCATTACGCTTCCATTGGGTAGGTTTAAAATGCGATAGTACTTCATCCAGGCCGGCGATATCGTTGCCAAGCCTTTCTTTAATATGCTGCTCTAATTGGGCTAACATGATCTGTGCAAGAGTTTTTTCCATTACAAAAAAGATCCTGAAAGGTTGTTTAACCTTTCATTTATTTTATTTCTTCTGTCATTGATCATTTATACAACAAAACGCCCCGAAAATTCGGGGCGTTTTGTTCAAATCTTATGGATCATTACATCCAAAAAATCGTAGTTCTATTTATATGATGGCATCAATCCTTTCGCTAATGTTACCATTTTCTCAATGCTTGCATCATTCAATTGTCCTTTTTTAAACTCGGCCAGTACATCAGGTAATTTGTTTTCCATTTCAGTTAAGAAGTGTGATTCAAATTCTTTCACTTTTCTTACCGCCACATCTTTCAGTAAACCTTGTGTACCGAGGTAAATGATTGCTACCTGTTTTTCAACAGACATAGGTGAGTATTGTAACTGTTTCAATATTTCCACGTTACGGGCACCTTTATCAATTACATTCTTGGTTGCAGCATCCAGATCTCCACCAAATTTTGAGAAGGCTTCCAACTCACGGTATAAAGCCTGGTCAAGTTTTAAAGTACCTGCCACTTTTTTCATGGATTTGATCTGCGCATTACCACCCACACGACTTACAGAAATACCCACGTTGATCGCCGGACGGATACCTGCGTTAAACAGGTTACCCTCAAGGAAGATCTGTCCATCGGTAATCGAAATTACGTTGGTAGGAATGTATGCAGATACGTCACCCGCCTGTGTTTCAATGATCGGCAAAGCAGTCAATGATCCACCACCTTTTACAAGGTGTTTGATAGAAGCAGGAAGATCATTCATATTCTTAGCTACATCATCATTCGCGATAACTTTCGCAGCTCTTTCCAGCAAACGGCTGTGAAGATAGAATACGTCACCAGGATACGCTTCACGTCCCGGTGGTCTTCTCAACAACAAAGACACCTCACGGTAAGCCACCGCCTGTTTAGACAGATCATCATAAATGATCAAAGCCGGACGTCCTGTATCACGGAAGAACTCACCAATCGCAGCACCCGCAAATGGAGCGTAGAACTGTAATGGAGCCGGATCAGATGCAGATGCACACACAATCGTTGTGTAAGACATCGCACCGTTATCAGTCAATGTTTTCATTACACCCGCAACAGTAGAGGCTTTTTGTCCAACCGCTACATATATACAGTATACAGGATTTCCTGCATCAAAGAATTCTTTTTGGTTGATGATGGTATCTACGCAGATCGCAGTTTTACCTGTCTGACGGTCACCAATTACCAGCTCACGTTGTCCACGTCCAACGGGGATCATCGCATCGATCGCTTTGATACCTGTTTGCAGTGGTTCTTTAACCGGCTCACGGTAGATAACACCCGGTGCTTTACGCTCCAAAGGCATTTCATACAATTCGCCAACCAACGGACCTTTACCATCAATCGGTTCGCCCAATGTATTAATTACACGGCCAACCACACCTTCACCAACTTTGATGGAAGCGATCTGTCCGGTTCTTTTTACTGTGGCACCTTCTTTAATTCCACCGCTCTCTCCCATTAATACCACACCCACATTATCTTCTTCCAGGTTAAGGGCAATGGCTTTTACGCCATTCTCAAATTCTACCAGCTCACCACTGCGTACACCGTTCAGGCCATACACACGGGCAATACCATCACCCACCTGTAATACGGTACCCACTTCTTCCAGGTCAGCGGTTGCATTGAAATTGCTGAGCTGCTGCCTCAGTATCGCTGATATTTCATCAGGTTTAATGTCTACCATGATCTATCTACTTTTAAAGTTATCGTTATGAATATGCTGTTATTATATTATCTCATTTGCTGCACAAACAAATTCTCAGAGAATTGTTTCTTAATATCCTTCAGATCGCGGAGGATACTTGCATCAACCAGTTTATTATTAAACTCCAGTACGAAACCACCGATCAGTTTTTCATTGGTAACGGTTTCCAGTTCGATCGAACCAAAACCCTGACCACCTTTTACTTTGGCTTCAATTGATTTTTTCAGTTCATCACTCACAGCAACCGCAGTAGTTAATTTAACCCTGTGAATGCCTTTGAGTTCATTATACAAATCAATAAATGCAAAAGCAATTTCAGGCAGGTCGCTTTCACGGCCTTTCTTTACCAGTAAAGTATTGAAAGCGGCCGTAAGATCACTCACCTTCCCTTTGGTAACCGCAGAAACGATAGTGTTCTTTTGATCGTTCTTAATGATCGGGCTTTTGAGCAGCGCAACAAATTCTCTGCTGGCTTTACAAACCGCCTGTAAATATTTCATGTCGGCATACACAGCTTCTAATTGACCTTTTTCTGTGGCAAGGTCAATTAAGCTTTTTGCATATCGGTTGGCTAAACGTGGATTCGGCATTTATTTCAATTTGAAAATGATCAATTTGAAAATTTGAAAATTGTCTTTAATTACTCATTTTCAAATTTTCAAATTTTCAAATTAATTCAGTTTCACTTCTTCTGCTAACTGATTAATATATTTTTCCTGTTCTGCTTTATTGCTCAGTTCACGACGCAGGATTTTTTCACTCACTTCAATTACCAATGCACCTACCTGATTCTTCACTTCTGTTAAAGCAGCATTTTTTTGTTGTGAGATGGCAACCTGTGCATCTGCAACGATACGATCGTATTCACTCTTCGCTTTGTCTTTTGCTTCGCTGATCATTTTAAGCGTTTGTTCTTTCGCTTCTTTGATCATTACGCTGCGTTCTTCACGTGCCTGTTGCATCAGGGCTTCGTTCTCATTTTTCAGGGCAGCCATTTCAGCTTTTACTTTCTCAGCAGTAGCAATGGCATCACTGATACTTTGTTCACGGTCTTTCAATCCTTTGATAATGGCAGGCCATGCCATTTTAGCCAGGATAAAGAAAACCACTAAAAATGATAAGAGGGTCCAAAATAATAGCCCCGGATCCGGTGTAAGTAATTTCATAAGTTTATTCTCCTATGTTTCCCGCTGTTAGGCAGGATTGTTTTTCGATTCGATTTCTAACTGTTGAAGTGTGCGACGCAAGCGGCGATGCTATGAAAAACAGGTGCCGGTTAAATAATCACTTCGTAAAGAACTTAGCTTTCATCGTTCAGGCCGCTTTGAGCGTCCCGACCGAAAAAGGGGTAAAACTGCACCCTCCGTCCTTTACTTCAGGTGCAGTTTTAATTTTGTTGCAGTGGCTTATTTCAAAACCATTGCCAGGAAGCCTACGATGATTCCGAACAATGCGGCACCTTCTACAAGGGCTGCAGCCAGGATCATGTTAGCACGGATGTCGTTCATCGCTTCAGGCTGGCGTGCGATGCTTTCTACAGCACCTTTACCAATCTGACCAATACCTAAACCTGCACCGATTGCAGCTAAACCTGCACCGATTGCACCACCCGCGTTAGCAGTACCATCCAGTAAAATTGTCATCAAACTCATGATCGTTGTATTTACAATTAAAAAAAAACTTGTTTAAATATGTACATCTTCTCCATGTGGCTCACCTTCAAACGCTGCGCCGATAAATACGGCGGTAAGATTAGTGAAGATGAATGCCTGTAAGAATGCAACCAATACCTCAATCATATAAATGAACACGGTGAAACCAATTGCCACTGGCGTTGTGCCCCATCCGGCATAGGCATTCATTTGTCCAAATATGAAGATCAAAGAAATTAAACAGATAATAATGATGTGACCCGCAACCATATTCGCGAACAAACGAATGATCAATGCGAAAGGTTTGATGAACACACCTAAAAACTCAACCAATATCAAAATCGGTTTTACAAAACCGGGAACGCCCGGCGGGTTAAAAATATGCCCCCAGAAATGTTTGTTGGTGCTGAAAATGATCACCACAAAAGAGATCAGACCCAGCACAACCGTGAACGCGATATTACCGGTAACATTAGCTGTACCCGGTATCAATCCAAAAATATTGTTGATCAGGATAAAAAAGAAAGTAGTGAGCAGGTATGGCAAATACTTTTCGTATTTGTGCCCAAGGTTGGGTCTAGCAACTTCATCACGAACGAAAGTAATTACCGGCTCAAGTAAATTCTGTTTGCCTTTAGGAGCAGAGGTAACACCTTCTCCTCTTTTATATGAATTGGCGATGGAAATCATTAACCAGGTAAGAACGATCAAAGCAAGCATCATCTGAACCACGTTACGGGTTAAGGAGAGATCATATACTTTAATGCTTTCTTCAACAGATCCGTCTTCTTTTACCGCTACAATTTTTTCTTCTTCTATTTTGTATCCTTTGTAAGCAGCTTCACCATGTTCAAAATTAGAAGACATGAATGCGGTTAAGCCTCTTTCTTTAGAATATAAAATGATAGGTAAGGGCAGGGAAACATGGTGCTCCTTTCCGGCTTCATCTTTCCAGGAAGTAAAATGATATTCATGGTTATCCAGAATGTGACCAAAGATCACTTCTGCGGCATCAAATCCCTCTTTTTTAGCTTCTTTATGGGCTTCACCTTCTTTGGCCTCGGCATGCGCGGTATCCTGAGCAAGCAAAGGGGTAGAAAAACTGATTACAAAAAGGCTAAGAGTCGCTACCAGCAATAATTTCACAGTTCTAAGGGCCATACCTGTTTCTAAATTTGCGGCAAAGATAGGGGTAAGGGGGTGAAAAGCCTACATGAATCCAGAGAAAATCTTACCGATATATTAAGGATTATCCTCCCGTATTTTTTTGATCTTTTCCAACTGAATAATATCCAGTTGATCCTTAGGTCTGTTAACCGCTTTTTTATTAGAAATGAGATGGTTTATATGCAAAAAAGGTACCATAACACCCGCCAGATCAGCCCGGGATGCTTTGGCAAAACAGTCTGCAAATGATTCATTCTCAAGGCCTTTCATTTCAGTCATGATATCAATTTCCACACCTGCGGCATAAAAACTCGTCCAGCCGGGAACAAATTGCATGGTTTCGAGAGAAGCATAATCTCCATAGCCAAGTTCTGCGAAGGCTTTTCGCAGGTTTTGTCTATTGGCAAGAGTGTCTTCGATCCAGATATCCACATCATCGGTATTTCTGTTAAATCCGTGAAATCGGGTAGCTAATCCCCCAACCATAATATATTTCACACTGTGGTTGTTAAGCACATGCCAAAAGCGAATAAACTCTTCGTCCAGAACGTCCATTAATGATCAGTTACTTGGTGTGGGTAATAATTGCCTTATTCAGAGTG
This sequence comes from Sediminibacterium sp., assembly GCA_965206685.1. Classification (GTDB taxonomy): domain Bacteria; phylum Bacteroidota; class Bacteroidia; order Chitinophagales; family Chitinophagaceae; genus Sediminibacterium. The sequence goes on along the minus strand of OZ242223.1, from coordinate 4,744,745 downwards.
GTATTTCGGCGGAGCATCCGGGTAAAAAGCTGTAATTTTTCTATATCAGGACGAAAAATATCCTGTTTTAATTTTTCTTCTTCAGATATAGATACAAAACCATATTCCGGAGATTCTTCATTCACGGTGTTAACGGGTTCGATATGTTTATCGGGATAATGCATGCTTTTATACCTTATACCAATACAGCTTTCTTTTTTTCAAACTGCATCTCATGCAATTTAGCATAAAATCCGCCCAATGACAATAGCTCTTCGTGGGTACCCATTTCTTTGATCTCGCCTTTATCCAGCACAATAATCTTGGTGGCTTTGCGGATGGTGGAGAGTCTGTGGGCGATTACGATTGAGGTACGGCCGGAGATCAGGGTATCCGTTGCCTTTTCAATCAGCATTTCGCTTTCTGTGTCGATAGAAGAGGTGGCTTCATCAAGGATCAGAATAGCCGGGTTATATAGTAATGCACGGATAAACGATAGTAACTGGCGCTGGCCAAGGCTAAGGGTACTGCCTCTTTCCATTACATCATAGTCATACCCACCGGGTAATTGCATAATAAATTCATCCACACCAATCATTTTGGCAGCAGCAATTACCTGTTCACGGCTAATCTCGGGGTTGCGGAGGGTAATATTATCCATCACAGAGCCGGAGAACAGAAATACATCCTGTAAAACCACCCCTATTCCTTTACGCAAAGTATCCAGTTCAAAATCTTCTACATTCACTCCATCGATCAGTATCTCTCCTTTCTGAATATGATACAGGCGGTTAAGCAAACTGATGATGGAGGTTTTACCGCTACCCGTATGCCCAACTAATGCCACCGTTTCTCCTGCCTTAACACTAAAATTGATATCCTTCAATACATAATTGGATTCTATATAAGCAAATGATACATTTTTAAAATCAATCCGCCCTTCCATATGTTCAGGATTGTATGCGTTTGCAGCAGAGGGCGGAGTTATGTCTTCGTTATCCAATACTTTAAATACACGCTCTGCAGCGATCATTCCCATTTGTAAAACGTTGAACTTATCTGCAATTACCCGTAACGGACGGAAGATCTGGTTGAGGTATAAAATAAATGCCACCAATAATCCGGCATTGAGCGTTCGCCCTGCCACCCACCATACCAATAATCCGGTGCTAATGGCAAGTACCACTTCTACCACAGGAAAAAAAATAGAATACGCAAAGATGGCATTGATATTGGCATTACGGTGTTCTGCATTGATCTTGCTGAATTTTTTCATCTCCCTTTCTTCTGCTGCAAAAGCCTGCACCACCTGCATTCCGGTAATATGTTCCTGCACAAAAGCATTGAGTGCCGCAACGGCATTCCTTACACGGATAAAACTTTTGTTTACACTCTCTTTAAAATAATAAGTAGCGATGATCATGATCGGAAAAGGTACAAGGCTGATCAGCGTTAAGCGCCAATCAATCCAGAACATCGTTGCTAATGTAATAATGATGGTAAGCAGATCGGCAATGATCGGAATCAATCCATCCGAAAAAATATCATTGATACTTTCAATATCATTGATGGTTCTGGTGGTTAAAGTACCAATCGGTGTTTTATCAAACTGGCTCAGATTAAGCCCAAGGACCTTTTTATATACAGCATTCCGCATATCCTTCACAACACTTTGTCCCATTTTGGCCGTGATAAATGTGAACAGAAAACGTACAGTTGTTTCAATAAACAAAAAGATTACCTGAAAAATACTGACCGCAATAATAAACTTCGTAGCATCCGATAAGTCCGTTGTGATCAGAACCGTTTTGAGCCATTGCGGAATTAAGAATGCCTTTCCGGTAGCTTTATCCAAAGTAAGCTGGATCAGATAGGGACGGATAGGTGCAAAAGCTGCCATCAAAACGGCCAGCAACAGGCTGAGGTAAAATGTGGCGCGATACGGCTTTACAAAAAGGAAAACCCTTCCCAGCAACGAAACATTAAAGACTTTTTTCTTGGGCGATTCACTCATGATAGTGTTCAAAGGTAAGGAGGTTGGGATGAGCGGGTTTGCCGATTATGGAAAATTCTCTTTTCGGTCGGGGCGCTGGAGCGACCTGAACGAAAAACGCTGCTCGTGAGACGTGAATCTTCAGTCGTGAGTGGTTTGGCTCATGAACCATAGTCAAAACCCACCTTACATTTCACCACTCTCAACTCACCACTGACTACTCACGATTCACGTCTCACGCCTCACGATTCACGATTCACAAACCCCCATCCTTCGTATATTCGTATACAATTATGGAGCAAGCACCGGAAAGTATCACAGACCCTGTTTTACCAAAATATAATCTTAACGAAGAACAGGAACGTAACGAGATCATCAGGCATTACCGTGCCCTGCTGCGCAGCCTCAGGCCCAAACTGAAAAAAGGCGATAAGGAATTGGTTCGTCAGGCTTTTGAAATGGCAGCAGAAGCACATAAAACCATGCGCCGTAAAAGCGGCGAGCCTTATATTATTCACCCGATTGCTGTGGCAATGATCTGTGTAGAAGAAATTGGTTTGGGTGTACGAAGCACTATTTGCGCATTATTACACGATACCGTAGAAGATACTGATATCACACTCGAAGATGTTGACCGCGAGTTTGGCCACGAGATTTCCAAGATAGTTGATGGTCTTACCAAGATCTCCAGCGTGATGGATACCAATACCAGTCAGCAGGCAGAAAATTTTAAAAAGATCTTATTAACGCTTACAGATGATCCAAGAGTGATATTGATCAAGCTGGCCGACAGGTTGCACAATATGCGCACACTCGATCACATGAAGCGCGAGAAACAATTGAAGATCGCATCAGAAACCGTTTGGGTATATGCACCACTTGCGCACCGCATGGGTTTGTACAATATCAAAACGGAGCTGGAAGATCTGTCCATGAAGTATATGGAGCCGGATGCCTATCGTGAGATCGCCAGAAAACTCGCTGAAACCAAAAGAGAACGTACCCGTTATATCAATGAATTTATTCGCCCGTTAAAAGATAAATTACAGGCAGGCGGTTTTCATTTTGAAATATACGGCCGCCCAAAAAGTATTCACTCCATCTGGAACAAGATCAAAAAGAAAGCGGTGGCTTTTGAGGAAGTGTATGATCTATTCGCTATCCGTGTGATACTCGATTCCGCTCCCGAAAAAGAAAAAGAAGAATGCTGGAAAGTATATTCCATGATCACGGATGAATACACACCCTCGCCCGAACGTTTGCGCGACTGGCTAAGCAATCCCAAGAACAACGGATACGAAGCCCTGCATACAACCGTGATGGGACCACAGGGTAAATGGGTAGAAGTGCAGATTCGCACCAAGCGGATGAATGAGATCGCAGAAAAAGGATTGGCCGCCCATTATAAATACAAAGAAGGTAGTAATGATGAAGATCGTTTTGATAAATGGTTTGGACAGATTCGCGAAGTTCTGGCCACACAGGATACAGATGGTGTAGATTTTTTACAGGATTTTAAAACCTCTTTTCTCGCAGAAGAAATTTATGTGTACACGCCAAAAGGTGAAGTGAAAATGTTGCCCACAGGAAGTACAGCACTTGATTTTGCATTTTCTATTCACTCTGCGATAGGTACTAAATGTATCGGCGCCAAAGTGCACCATAAACTGGTTCCTATCAGCCATAAACTGCGAAGCGGCGATCAGGTGGAGATCATTACCAGTAACAAACAAAAGCCATCGGAAGACTGGCTGAACATGGTGGTTACTGCCAAAGCAAAAAGTAAGATCAAAGATGCTTTACGTGAGGAAAAAAGAAAAATAGCAGAAGACGGCAAATACACACTCCAGCGCAAACTCGAAGCCATGGGTGCGGCTTACAGTCAATATAATATTGACGAGCTGGTTCAGTTCTATAAATTACCCTCGCCGCTCGATCTGCATTATAAAATTGCAACCAAAGCCATCGACCTGAAAGAATTAAAAGATTTTCAGGTTTTGGGCGATAAGATAGAAATACCCAAACCCAAACCGGTACTGGTAGAAATTCCTTCTTCAGATCCACATCATCATAAACACAACAAAGGCAAAGATTCTGAACTTATCATTTTTGGCGAAAGCAGCGACAAGATCATGTATAACCTTGCCCGGTGCTGCAATCCCATTCCGGGAGATGATGTATTCGGTTTTGTAAGTACGGGTAAAGGATTGATCATTCACAGAACCAATTGCCCCAATGCAGCACAGTTAATGGCTAATTATGGCCATCGGGTGGTAAAGACCAAATGGGCCAAAAACAAGGAGATCTCCTTCCTTACCGGATTAAAGATTGTAGGGCTGGATGATGTGGGTGTGATCAATAAAATTACCAATGTAATCAGCGGCGACCTGCGTATCAATATTTCCGGATTAACCATCGAATCAAAAGAAGGCCTGTTTCAGGGAACCATCAAAGTATTTGTGCACGACAAAGAAGAACTGGAAGAACTGGTTCTGCGCCTGAAATCGCTAAACGGAATACAAACAGTTGATCGTTTTGATACCGAAAATCTTTCTTAACCGTTAATTTACCCACAACCTTTACCAAACCCGTAGATTAAATTTTACAGGATTAGGTTTTAACGAATGGCTTGACTTATTTTTGTCGCGATTCAAACAAATTTTATGGTTGATGTAATTTTAGGTTTACAGTGGGGAGATGAGGGTAAGGGCAAAATAGTTGACTACTTCGCACCCAATTATGATATTGTAGCCCGTTTTCAGGGCGGCCCAAATGCAGGCCACACTTTATATGTGGAAGGAAAGAAAATGGTACTGCACCAGATCCCTTCCGGTATTTTTCATCAGGATAAGATCAATGTGATTGGCGGTGGTGTTGTATTAGACCCCGTAACATTGAAAAGAGAGTGTGATGCAGTAGCCGCTTATGGTATTGATGTAAAAAAGAATCTGTTTATTTCAGAACGCACCAATATTATTGTTCCTACACACCGCGCACTGGATAAAGCTTCTGAATTATCTAAAGGAGAAAGCAAGATCGGTTCTACTTTAAAAGGTATTGGACCGGCTTATATGGATAAAACCGGAAGAAATGCTTTGCGTGTGGGTGATCTTTTAGATAAAAATTTCACTTCCCAATACATCAAACTCCGTTTAAAGCACCAGAAACTGCTGGATAATTTTCATTTCATCGAAGATATCTCAACATGGGAAGAAGAATTTTTTGAGGCCCTGGAGTTTATGAAAACACTGAATGTGATCAACTGTGAATATTTCATCAACAATCAGATCAGCGCCGGTAAAAAAGTATTGGCCGAGGGAGCACAGGGTAGCATGCTGGATATTGATTTCGGAACTTTCCCTTTTGTTACTTCTTCCAATACCATTTCTGCAGGTGTTTGTACCGGTTTGGGTGTTTCTCCAAAACAGATCAATGAGGTGATGGGCGTTACCAAAGCTTATTGTACCCGTGTAGGTGGCGGACCATTCCCAAGCGAACTGCACGATGCAACAGGTGAAGAACTCAGAAAAATTGGTAACGAATTTGGTGCAACTACAGGAAGACCACGCCGTTGCGGCTGGATTGATCTGGTGGCATTAAAATATGCCTGCATGCTCAATGGTGTAACACAGGTTATTATGACAAAAGCCGATGTACTGGATGCATTTGAGGAACTGAGCGTTTGTACAGCTTACAACATAAACGGTAAATTGACCGAAGAAGTTCCTTTCCAGATTTCACGTGCAAAAATCGAGCCTGTATTAAAAGCATTCAAGGGATGGAATATGGATACCACCGCCATTAAAGAAGCGGCAGATTTACCCGAAGTAATGAATACTTATATTAACTTTATCAATAGCTATATAGGCGCGCCGGTGAAATATGTTTCCAACGGACCGGGCCGCGAACAAATTGTTCATGTATAGTAAGAATTGGCATTTGATTTGTACTTGAAAAATTTTTTTGGTTAATAATAAATTGCGTTGAAATTTTACGCAACAATCTTATTAGAAATATGGCACCAAAGTCTGATAAGGATATTAAATCCACCACTCCAAAAAGTTCATCGGCTAAGAACACCGATGCGAAACCGTCTTCCAAAAGCAAAAAGCAACTGGAAGAGGATGATGATGATTTGGACGACGATGATGATGCAGAGGTAAAACCCTCTGCAAAAAAGTCTGCGCCTAAAGCATCCGGTAAAAAATCGAAAGACGACGACGATGAGGAAGACGAAGTCGACGACGTAGATGACGATTGGGAAAAACCAGAGGAGGACGATGATTGGGATCCCGATTTCGATGAATTTGATATTCCTAAAAGCAAAGGAAAGAAAGCCGCCGGCGGCGCCAAGAAAAAAGGCGACGAAGAGGATGATTTTAAAATAGACGAAGACTTTAAAGAATTCGATCTGTTCAATGATAAAAGCGGCGGATTTGATGATGATGAAGACGATGATTTCTGATCATCCACTACCTGTAAGGTGAATAGAACTACCGCATCTTTCCCGATAAAAAATACTGAGCAATTCAAACAGCAAATGTTGAACTGGGCCAACCGGTTCAACATTTGTTGCTTTCTGGATAATCATCAGTATGCCTCCCCTTTTCAATCAGTTGAATGCCTGGCAGCGGTTGGTGCAGTAGAAACATTTACAGCAGGTGATGATACACTTAATCAACTCAATACATTTTGTAATCAACACAACGATTGGCTTTTCGGCCATCTCAACTACGATCTGAAAAATGCAATAGAACCATTGCAATCAAATCATCCCGATCAAATCGGTTTCCCCGATACTTTTTTCTTTCAACCGGAAATGGTTTTGCAGTTAAAAGAGGAACTATGCATCATCTCTTCCTTAACAAAAGATCCAAAAAACATACTCGCAGAAATCCAAACCTGTCCATGGGCCATTGACCATGGACCATTAACAACCACCATTCAACATAGAATTACCAAACAGGAATATATCAATACTGTTCAGGAATTACTGCATCACATCCACCGCGGCGATTGTTACGAGATCAATTTCTGTCAGGAGTTTTATGCAGAAGATGCAAAGATCGATCCGCTAAATTTGTACAACCGTTTAACTTCTGTATCACCCAATCCATTCTCATCTTTTTATAAACTCAATGATAAATACCTGCTTTGTGCCAGTCCGGAAAGATATATACAGCGCAAAGGAAATCATATCATTTCACAACCCATCAAAGGCACATTTAAAAGAGATCTGAATAACCCGGAGGCTGACAATATATTAAAAACACAATTACAACAAAGCAAAAAAGACCGCAGCGAGAATGTAATGATCGTTGATCTGGTTCGTAATGATCTCAGCCGGATCTGTAAAGAGGGTTCTGTAAAAGTGGATGAATTATTTGGTGTGTACACTTTCCCACAGGTACATCAGATGATCTCAACCATCAGTGGTGAGTTGAAGGAGGATACCCATTTTACAGATATACTAAAAGCCACTTTCCCCATGGGCAGCATGACGGGTGCCCCCAAACGAAAAGTTATGGAGTTGATAGAGCAATACGAAAAAACAAAAAGGGGAATCTATTCAGGCGCCGTAGGTTATATCAGTCCGGAAAACAATTTTGATTTTAATGTAGTGATCAGAAGTATTCTCTACAACGCAACAAACCAATACCTCTCCTACTTGGTTGGCGGCGGCATTACTTCGCAAAGTGATCCGGAAAAAGAATATGAAGAATGTTTATTAAAGGCAGAGGCAATGCAACAGGTGCTGCAGTAGAATCATTATCTCGAAACAACGGTTCCCTCAATCAGTGCCCTTACCGATTGCATCAAAAGTGTTTCTTTACGTGATTCGAAAATAACGGCTTTCTCTTTTTGTAAACGCATCGGATATTTTTTTCCGGCAGATAAAGCTTTATCAAAACCAGGGTTCCATCTATTGAATTGCGAAAGATCCATGGCAAGACTGTTGGTAACGATTACCGAATTATACCTTCCGCTGATTTCTGTAACAATTGTGCTGGCCATTTCATCTGTACTTAACACTACCTCTTCAGGTTTCGCAGCATTTGCTTTTTGTACAAGCGTTTCACCGGCAGTTAAGGTTGTCCATCCGCCACTTCCTTCCATCACATAATGGGTACCGATAAATTTTTTAACATGGTTTCTTGTTTCTTCCGGCAAATAATATTGCAGGTTCCAGAAATCGCGGCTGCCCGCTTTTCTAATTGCCTGTCGCACTCTGCCGGAGCCACCATTGTACGCTGCTACTACCAGTAGCCAATCGCCAAACTCCTCATACAATTCTTTCATCAGTTTGGCAGCTACATGGGTGCTTTTATAATAATCCATCCTGTCGTCTGTATTTCCGGTGCGTAAGCCAAATCTTCTGGCTTCGTCCGGCATCAATTGCCATGGGCCTACTGCACCTGCCCATGAAACCAATCCGGAACTCAAATGACTTTCAATCACGCTCAGGTATTTCATCTCCTTGGGCAGACCATATAATACAAGAATATTATCGTACAGATCAAAATAGGGTTTACCCCAGCTTTTCATTTTTTCCAGCTCTTTACCCTGTTTACGTACGTATTCCTGTACAAAAGAAACGGCACGGGGGTTTAACTGCGTAGCATAGGGCTTAGATGCATCAAATCTGTCATTACTGAAAAGGCTTTTAAATCCGTTCTTATCAGAAATAGTGCTGTCAATCGCTTTATTAAAATTTTCTGCTTTATCTCTAAATGACATGGTTCCGATACTACCGGCCACAAAAGCAAAACCCGCCAGTGTTATTTTACTGATAGATATACGGGTGCCAATATGAATACCAAACCATTGCATAATACGCAGATCCTTTTTTTGGGTATTGAGCTGATATCGCTCTGCCGGGATTGTCCGGTTTGTAATAAACCCTTTGATGCCTTTCCGGGGTTAGCTGCCGATAGCCGTCAGCTGTTTTGAAAGACGCAGCAAAGATACCTCATCAAAATGAGAAGTCATAACCTGCAGGCCAAAGGGCAGTCCGTTGGGGTGCTTGAATAAGGGGATGGAAATAGCGGGTATTCCTACAAGATTTGGAAATACGGTATAGATATCTGCGAGAAACATTTCAACCGGGTCGCTGCTTTTCTCGCCTATCTTGAATGCTGTGGAAGGGACCGTTGGAGAAATGATAGCATCAAATTCAGCAAAAATCTGTTTTGTTCTATCACTCAATAAACGTCTAACCTGTTGAGCCTTAGTAAAGTAGGCATCGAAATAACCGGCGCTTAATACAAAAGTTCCCAGCATGATCCGGCGTTGTACTTCTTTGCCAAAACCCTTGCTCCGGGAGTCTTTATATAATTCTGTGAGATCAATATTCTTTTGATTAGTTCGGTAACCATATTTCACCCCATCAAAGCGTGAAAGATTACTGGAAGCTTCTGCCGTTGTTAAAACATAGTAGGTGGGAACAACATGTTCAAGTAATTCAAAATCAACGGCTTTTACCGAATGACCAAAAGCTGTTAATTTTTTGATAAACGCCTCCATTTCCGCTTTAATAGCAGGATCCAAACCGGGGTGATCAAGAGATTCTTTAAAATAAGCCAGCTTATATTTTTTTTCATCCCCATTTAATTGAGCGGAATAAGCCGGTACTTCTTTGGGTGATACGGTACTGTCAAAATCATCTTCTCCTGAAATTACTTCCAACACCAATGCAGCATCTTCTACAGTATTAGAAAAAATACCGATCTGGTCAAAAGAAGATGCATAAGCGATCAATCCGTATCGGGAAATTCTTCCGTAAGTGGGTTTTAATCCAACCACACCACAAAAATCTGCGGGCTGGCGAACGGAGCCGCCGGTATCGCTTCCCAAACTGATCATACATAATCCTGCCTGAACAGCAACTGACGATCCGCCTGATGAACCACCGGGTACGCGGGTTTCGTCAAGTGCATTTTTTACAGGACCAAAAGCTGAATTCTCATTACTGCTGCCCATCGCAAATTCATCGCAGTTTTGCCTCCCGATAATAATTGCACCAGCAGCCAATAATTTTTCAACGGCAGTTGCATTATAAATCGCAGTAAAATTTTCGAGAATTTTTGAGCCGCCAGAAAGATGGTGACCTTTGTAACTGATCACATCTTTTAATCCAACCACAACACCATGTAAGGGAGAAAGTGCTTTATCAGTTGTTCTTTGCAGATCCAGTGCTGCAGCTTGTTTCAGCGCATCTTCTTCATACACTTCCAAATATGCATTCAGGTGTTGCTTTGAACGGATCGACTCCAAATAACAATGAACGGCCTCCACACAGGTGGTTTGGCCGTTCTGTAATGCTATATGATAGTCTTTGATTGTGCTGAAGCGAAACAAAGGCTAGAGTTGCTTTTGAGAGGAGAAATTACGGTTGCGGAGTAGTGGTCTGATCTTTTTCTTTCATGCCTTCTTCCAGTTCTTTCTTCACGTTGTTTTTAGCATCGTTAAACTCACGGATACCTTTACCCAGGCCACGCATAAATTCAGGGATTTTTCTTCCACCGAATAATACCAAAACGACTACTGCGATCAGCAAAATTTCTTGAAATCCTAAGTTGCCCATAATTATTGTTTTAAGAGGGTCAAAGTTAAGGCAAAACAAATGTCTTGTCCTAAAATAAATATTGACTACCAGTGATAGACCACACAAAAAAGCGGAAGTTTAGTGTAAACCAAACTTCCGCCTTAGGTATGGAAAGAAATCGAATGTAATTAATAACGTTTTTCCTTGATACGTGCGCTCTTACCGCTGCGATCACGCAGGTAGTACAATTTAGCGCGACGTACTTTACCGGCTTTGTTAAAAACGATAGAGTCGATATTTGGTGAAAGGATAGGGAACAAACGTTCAACACCTACACCATCAGAGATCTTACGTACAGTAAAAGATGCAGTAGCACCATTTCCCTGTGTTTTGATCACATCTCCACGGAAACTCTGGATACGCTCTTTACCACCCTCTACAATTTTGTAGTTAACGGTAATATTATCACCGGCTTTAAAGCTCGGATGAGTTTTTTTAGTTGTCAATTGGTCGTGTACAAACTGAACTGCTGCGTTCATAACTTTTAATTTTTGCGGACGGCAAAGGTAGGGAAATAATTAGTAATTAATAGTTAGTAATTAGTAATTTTTTTTACCTCGCTACGTTGATGGCCCTTTTTTCACGGATTACGGTTACTTTGATCTGACCCGGATAGGTCATTTCTGTCTGTATTTTCTGGGCTATTTCGAAGCTTAATTTGTCGCTGTCTACGTCGCTAACCTTATCAGCCTCAACAATTACCCTCAATTCACGGCCAGCCTGGATGGCATAGGCTTTTTCTACACCCGGATAGGCCATAGCCAGATTTTCAAGGTCTTTGATACGCTGGAGATATTGTTGCATGATCTCACGGCGGGCACCCGGACGGGCACCGCTGATGGCATCACAGGCCTGAATGATTGGAGAAATCACGTATTGCATCTCCATTTCATCGTGGTGAGCACCGATAGCGTTTACTACGGCAGGATTTTCACCATATTTCTCGGCTAATTTGGCGCCTAACAGTGCGTGCGTCAATTCGGTTTCTTCATCAGGAACCTTACCTATATCGTGTAACAGACCTGCACGTTTGGCCAGTTTCGGGTTCATACCCAGTTCGGCGGCCATGATGGCGCACAAATTGGCGGTTTCCCTACTGTGCATCAATAAGTTCTGACCGTATGAAGAGCGGAAACGCATCTTTCCGACCAGTCTAACCAATTCTTTATGTAATCCATGGATCCCCATTTCGATCACGGTTCTTTCACCAATTTCCATGATCTGCTCTTCCAGCTGGCGGCGGGTTTTTTCTACCACTTCCTCAATACGGGCAGGGTGGATACGTCCGTCGGAAACCAGTCTTTGCAGGCTCAAACGGGCAATTTCTCTACGTAATGGATCGAATGAAGAAAGAATGATCGCTTCCGGCGTATCATCAACGATCAGGTCAACACCTGTTGCCGCTTCAATGGCGCGGATATTACGTCCTTCGCGGCCGATGATCTGTCCTTTGATCTCATCTGTTTCCAGATTAAATACCGTTACTGTATTCTCAATGGTAACTTCTGCAGCGGTACGCTGTATGGATTGGATAACAATTTTACGGGCTTCTTTATTCGCTTTCAGCTTGGCATCTTCAATGATCTCCTGCTGTAAGGTAAGGGCTTGAGAATGCGCTTCGGCTTTCAGGCTTTCGATTAATTGAGATTTGGCTTCTTCTGCGCTTAATCCGGCAATCTTTTCCAGTCTGCGGATATGTTCTTCCTGGTGTTTCTCTAATTCTGTGCGCTTGTTATTTACCACTTCAATCTGGCGGTTCAGATTGTCTTTGATCACTTCATTATCCTTGATCTGCTTGTCTAAAGAAGCTTCTTTCTGGTTAATGGTAACTTCTTTCTGCTTGATGCGGTTTTCCTGTTCACCCAGTTTACGGTTACGTTCCAATACATCACGGTCGTAATCGGATTTTAACTGAACAAACTTCTCTTTTGCTTCAAGTTGTTTTTCTTTTTTAATGGTCTCGGCCCTCAGTTCGGCTTCTTTGAGGATGGTTTGGGCCTGATGTTCTGCTTCTTCTACCTGTTTTTTGGTGTTTCTGGCAAAAATCAGTTTACCCACTATGAGCCCCACAATTAGTGCAGATACACCAATTATAATCGATAATACAGTTTGGTCCATTGTTTTGGCAAGTTTTAAAATAGTTCACAATATGTCTGTGTTCACATCTCATTTTCCTGTAATAAGTAAATGATATGAAACGAAGATAATTAATAAGTAGGAAGTTCGAGCGGGAACTTGGAAGTTGTTGAAATAGAGGGGGGTATCAGATGCTGGATACTGGATTTTGGCGGCTGGATGTGAGGGTATTTTATCAGGATTGGCTTTCTGCCAACGCCTTATCTACCATTTTTTCGAGGGAATTGAGTTTTTCGGCGGCTTCTTCCAGTTTGATGAGTTCGATACCGGATTGTTTTTGTTCGGTGGCAAACCAGAGGAGTACCATCGAAACGTAGTCCTGCATATCTTTCCCGGCAAATTGAGTTTTAAATTCTCCGATCTTATCGTTGATGAGTGCGGCGGTTTTGCGGACCATTTCTTCGTCCGTTGACTCAATTTTGAGGCGGTAGCTGCGGTCGGCGATCAGAATATTTACGGGAATGAGTTCAGACATGGGTTAGGTGTTTAGGAGTGCCAGGCATTTATCAATTTCTTTGAGATAAACATCGATCCGTTTTCCCAATGCCTGTTTTTCGGATGCATCCAGGTTTCCGGAACCCAGTTTCAGGGTATCCAGCTTTTGATGGAGATTTTGAATAAACTGTTCCTTTTCTTCTACAAGGGTAACTACTTTATCCAATTCTTTTTTGAGCCGCTGGTTCTCTTTTGCCAATACAGATTGCTGCCTCAGCAGGAGCTGAAGCTTATCCTGTATGTTTTTGATTTGAAGATCCAGATCAACCATCGGTCTAAGATAAAGGCAAAGCGGAAGAAAACTGCATTTTTATTGCACTTGTTATTCACGATTGGCTAATAATTAAGGGGTTGCGCATTGGCAACTTATTTTCTGATCTCGGCAGCCAGTTCTGTTTCAAAACCCTGAACGAGTTTGGAAACCATTCCGTCAACCTCTTTATCCGTTAGGGTTTTTTCGTCGTCGGAAAAAGTGAAACTGATGGCCATTGATTTTTTATCGGCGCCCAATTTTTCGCTTTCAAATACGTCGAATAAGCGTAGATCCTTCAGCTTGCCAAGTTTTACTTTTTTAACTACACCCTCAATAGATTCAAACGTTGTTGAACGGCTTACCACCATGGCCAGATCGCGCTGCATTACCGGGAATTTATTTACCTCTTTATAACGGATCTTGTTTTTGGCAACGGCATCATACAATGCTTCAAAACGGATATCGAGAACGAATACGGGTTGTTTGATATCGAATACCTGCAATTTACTTTGTGCTACTTCTGCCAGTTTACCGATCTGTTTTTTTCCGAGATAAAGATCCAATGCCCAACCGGTTTGTTCTGAGGTTGAAAATTGAATACCATCCAATCCGGCCAAAGATAAAACGGCTGTTGCCAAACCTTTGATGCGATAGAAACTTTGCTGCTTTCCTTTGTCCTGCCAAACATCTGAATGGCTTGATCCGGTTGTGTACAGGCAAAGATGTTCCTCTTCATAATACTCACCCACCGCTTTCTGGTGATAGGTTTTTCCAAATTCAAATAACTGCAGATCGTTGTTCCTGCGGTTCAAATTCCATGCAATAGATTCCAGTCCGGTTTCTAACATAGACGGGCGAAGCACATTCAATTCTTCACTTAAATTATTCAACATCTTCACCGTAGTTGATAATACTTCTTCATCAAAATGTTTACTGTTGGTGATGGAGTTGGTGAGGATTTCAACAAAACCCTGTCCTACCAGATAATTCGCGATCTTGTCTTTCAAAGATTCTTTCATACCCAGGTTTTCAACAGCCGGACTGATGGTGATGGTAGAAGGAATTTCAATATTATCCAGTCCGTCAATACGAACAATTTCTTCAACAATATCTGCAGGCAAGGTAATATCCGGTTTGCTGTATGGAACGGCTACACGCAATTCATCCTGTCCTTCGCGAACGATCTCAAAACCAAGACTGGTAAGGATCTTGGTTACTTTATCGGAATGATAATTTTTACCGCTTAATTTTTTGAGGTAATGATTTTTGAGGGATACTTCTGTTTTGGGTTTTGGATTTGGATACACATCCACCACATCGCTGCTGATCTCGCCACCCGCAATTTCTTTGATCAATAATGCAGCACGTTTTAACACATTTACTGTGTTGGAAATATCTACGCCTTTTTCAAATCTGGTTGCTGCATCTGTACGCAGATCATGATGCACAGAAGTTTTACGAATACTTACAGGACTAAACCAGGCACTTTCTAAAAATATTTTTGTGGTACTTGCTTTTACACCGCTTTTTGCTCCGCCAAAAACACCGGCGATGCACATACCTTCTTCTTTACCATTGCAAACCATCAGGTCCTGGCTGCTTAATTTTCTTTCTTTATCATCCAGTGAAATAAATATTGTGCCCTCGGCAAGATTCTTCACAATGATTTCATTTCCGGCAACAAGGTCTGCATCATATGCATGCAAGGGCTGTCCGGTTTCGTGCAGAATGAAATTGGTGATGTCTACAATATTATTGATGGAACGAAGTCCGATAGCCGTTAATCTATCCTTTAACCATTGTGGTGAATCTGCAACCGTAACACCTGAAATAGTTACACCTGCATAACGCGGACAAGCTTCTTCATTCTCAATCGTGATTTTTACAGGAAGACTATTATTATCTGCTTTAAAGCCATTTACAAACGGGCTTTTCGCTTTTGCATCTTTGATATGAAAACTGAGATAGGCACAAACATCTTTTGCCACACCCATATGGCTCATCGCATCCATTCGGTTTGGAGTGAGGCCTATTTCGTAGATCCAATCTGAATAAGGTTTGAAATAATCCGCCGCGGGTGTACCGGGCTTTGCGTCGGCAGGCATTACAATAATTCCATCATGACTAGTTCCTATCCCAATCTCATCTTCTGCACAGATCATTCCATGACTTTCTACGCTGCGGATTTTAGCCACACGCATGGTAAGCGGTTCTCCATTGATCGGATAAATGGTTGTTCCTGAAGTGGCAACCACTACTTTTTGTCCGGCAGCCACATTAGCGGCACCACAAACGATCTGCAAAGGTTCAGCAGCGCCAACATTTACTTTCGTCAGTTTTAATTTATCTGCGTTGGGATGTTGTTCACATTCCAATACTTCACCAATTACCAATCCGGCCAGGCCGCCTTTGATACTTTCGAATTTTTCAAGGCTTTCTACTTCCAGTCCAATAGACGTGAGAATCTTAGAGAGCTTTTCGGGCTCAATTGCTTCGGGTAAATAATCGTGTAACCAATTGTAACTGATCGTCATAGTTGCTTGCCTTTACGGGGGGCAAAAATAGGTGATAAAGTTGTGAATCGTAAGTGGTGAGTGGTGAGTAGTGAGTAGAAGTGCCACTGACCACTCACTACTCACTACTCACGATGGCTTTTTTTGCCTGCATTAGTTACTGCTTTTCCACAGAAATCGCCCCATTTCCCAAAAAAATCTTTCTGCACAGGAATATGTGGATTAGCCTGTTAAAGCATTGGAAAACTTTTGAAATTGGTGGATAAGCGCAGTAAATTGTGTGAATAGGGAGTAAATTACTGTGGATAGCGTATGGATTGCCTGTGGATGAAAAATGAAAGAAAAAGTTTTTTACACCCACTCTCTAACCCATATATTCGCTCCCCCTATCTCGCAGGTAACAATTCGGTAACATAGAAAAATTGCCCGCAGAAAAGTGAAGAACCCCGTTTACTAACCCGAAGAACTGATTGAAAAAATGGATCTGACCAGCCTGAACAAAGACCGCAAAAGAAGAAAGACATCGATAGACATGAGCACCATGATGTATGGCAAAGTTCCTCCACAGGCGAAGGAACTGGAAGAGGCTGTATTGGGTGCCGTAATGTTGGAGAAAAGTGCTTTTGATACCATTTCTGAAATCATTAAACCCGAATGTTTTTATGTAGAAGCCAACCAGCTGATCTATAAAGCCATGCAGGGCCTGCAGCAGAAAAGTATGCCCATTGATATTTTGACCGTTGTGGAAGAATTGAAAATGCGTGAACAATTAGATGCGGTTGGCGGACCTTACTATGTTACCAAACTTACCAACTCGGTTGTATCTACAGCCAATATTGAAGCGCATGCTAGGATTGTGTTGCAGAAATTTATTCAGCGTGAGTTGATCCGCATCAGCGGAGAAATTATTGGTGATGCATATGAAGACAGCACCGATGTATTTGATCTGCTGGATGAGAGTGAGACCAAGATGTTCAACATCACCAACAATTACCTGAAAAAGAATTTTGAAGATATTCAGAATGTATTGGCCAAGACCATTAACCGGATTGATGAATTAAGAACCAAAACAGAAGATATTTCCGGTGTGCCGAGTGGTTTCCCCACATTGGATCGCATTACGTATGGATGGCAGCCAACGGATTTAATCATTCTCGCAGCCCGTCCTTCAGTAGGTAAAACGGCGTTTGCATTGAACCTGGCGAGAAACTCTGCTTTGCATCCTACCAAACCCGTTCCCGTTGGTTTCTTTTCTTTGGAGATGAGTGCATCACAATTGGTGCAGCGTATTTTAAGTGCAGAGAGTGAGATCAAGATGGAAAAGATCAGCCGTGGTAAATTAGAGAACCACGAGTACGAGCAATTGCTGAGTAAGGGTATTAAAAAATTAGAAGTAGCACCGATCTATATTGATGATACTGCCGCATTGAACATTTTCGAGTTCCGTGCCAAGGCAAGAAGATTGGTTAATAAACACAATGTAGGCATCATCATCATTGACTATTTGCAGTTGATGAGTGGTACCGGCGATAAAGGCAGCAACCGTGAGCAGGAGATCAGCAATATCTCAAGAAACTTAAAAGCACTTGCGAAAGAATTGAATGTTCCCATTATTGCATTAAGCCAGTTAAGCCGTGCGGTGGAAACCAGAAAAGAAAGCAAGATGCCGCAGTTGAGCGATCTGCGTGAATCGGGTGCGATTGAGCAGGATGCCGATATGGTTATGTTCATTTACCGCCCTGAATATTACGAGGTGATGAACAATGAACATGGCGAAAGCACACATGGTGAAACCCATATCCGTATAGCCAAACACAGAAACGGTTCTCTCGAAACCATTAAACTCCGTGCTAAATTAGAGATCCAGAAATTTGAAGAATGGGATGGCGATGGTGGTTTGCCGGGCTTAGGCAGCAACTGGAAACCCATCGGCCCAACTACCCCACCGGCCGGCGGCGGCGGTGATGCAGGCGATGGTGGCAAACTGTTTTTACAAAGAGGAAGCAAAATGAATAGTGGTGATTTTGATGAAGGAATTGAGAATGACGCACCATTTTAAGTAGGATGGGTGAGGTACGAAGTACGAATTGATTCGATGCTTTTACTTCAAACCAAATCGTACTTCTAACCTCGTACTTCGAACTTACTATGTCCGTTCCTTTTTTCTACGAAACCGAAATACCACAACTCGATTCTCACTTTACCTTAAGTGAAGAAACCAGCAAACATTGTATACAGGTATTGCGGATGAAAACGGGTGAGTATTTACAACTTACCAATGGATTAGGCATTTTATATAAGGCAGCGATTGTAAGTGAAGACAAAAAGAAAACCGTTGTACTGATTGAAGAAGCAAGATCCATTCCGGCTCCTTCCAAAAAAATAAGTATTGCGATTTCCTTATTAAAAACAGCGAACCGGTTTGAATGGTTTTTGGAGAAAGCTACTGAGATTGGTGTTACTGAAATTCAACCCGTTATTTCTGCAAGAACCGAACATCATCGTTTTCGTCACGACAGAATGAATGCGATTTTGATTGCGGCGATGTTGCAGAGTCAGCAGGCTTGGTTGCCGGTTTTGCAGGAGCCGGTTTCGTATGCGGACCTGATCAAAAAATCAAAACATACTCAAAAACTGATCGCGCATTGTGAAGAGGATCAGAAGCAGTTTATTAAAGACCTTCCATTATCTACCGATACACAGATTTTGATCGGGCCGGAAGGTGATTTTAGTCCGGAGGAGATCAAACTCGCAATTGATAATCATTACCTGCCGGTAAGTTTGGGCGAAACCCGTTTGCGGGCCGAGACTGCGGGTGTGGTAGCAGCCACTCTTTTAGTTAATCGCTGATTTTTTTCGCATCACCTCTTATTTCTTACATTCGTTTTGAATAATTTTCCATTATGCAAATGATAGAAGTAAACAGTGCAGATACCGTTAAAGATTTTCTGGAAGTAAATGCGTTGATGAATAAAAGCAACCCCAATTATATCCGTGCGTTGGATAATGAGGTGAAAGAGGTATTTGATCCCGCAAAAAATAAAAATTACAAATACGGCGAAACCAAACGTTGGATAGCCGTTGACGATAATGGCAACCTGGTTGGGCGTATTGCTGCTTTTACCAATTCTAAATACGTAAATAAAGGCACAGAATTTCCGGTTGGAGGTGTTGGTTTTTTTGATTGTATCGATGATCAACCTCTTGCCAATCTGTTATTTGATACAGCTAAAGAATGGTTAGAGAGCAAAGGCATGGTTGCTATGGATGGCCCGATTAATTTTGGCGACCGCGATAAATGGTGGGGACTTCTGGTGGAAGGTTTTGACAGTGAGCCCATGTATGGCATGTCGTTCAACCCGCCTTATTATGAAGCGCTGTTTAATAATTATGGTTTTGAAAATTATTACAATCAATACTATTATTCCATGCAGGTGGATGATCCTTTGCCGGCAAGGTTTCCGGAAAGACATGCGAAATTCAAAGCCAAAGCGGGTTATGAAGCAAGGCATATCACATTTGATAAATTAGAAAAATATGCAGGTGATTTTGCCACTGTGTATAATGCAGCATGGGCACAACATGGAGAAGCAAAAGAGATCACACATGAGCAGGTGATCAAACTCTTTAAAAAAATGAAACCGGTGATGGACCCGAGGATGGTTTGGTTTGCGTATTTTAAAGAAGAGCCGATTGCTATGTTTATCAATATTCCCGACTTAAATCAATACTTCAAACATTTTAACGGCAAATTTGGCATCCTACAAAAGCTGCAACTGTTATGGATGAAGTTTCGCCAAACCAATAAACGTTTAACAGGATTGGCATTTGGTGTAGTGCCCAAATATCAGGCATTAGGCATAGATAGTTTTATGATCTACGAATGTGGTCTGTTAGTGCAGAACAAAGGGTGGTATATCCAATACGAAATGGGCTGGGCCGGCGACTGGAACCCGAAAATGATCAATATCTACAAAAGCCTTGGCGGAAAACAAAGCCGCAGAATGGTTACTTTCCGTTATATGTTTGACAGGACTATTCCGTTTGAAAGGCATCCTGAAATGGATTATAAATAGGTTGCTAAGTTTCAAGGTTCAAGAAACAAGATTCAAGACGCAAGATTTCAAATTGTGCAAAAATGCCTTGGAATTTGCGCCCTGAACCTTGATGCTTCTCAGTATATTGCACTTCCTATATGGACAACAAATTCATCGTTTCGGCACGTAAATACAGACCACAGAATTTTAATACGGTGGTTGGGCAGTCGCATATTACTACTACATTAAAAAATGCGATCAGGAATAACCAGTTGGCGCACGCATTTTTGTTTTGTGGCCCGAGAGGTGTGGGTAAAACAACCTGCGCACGTATTCTTGCCAAAACGATCAATTGTACCAATCAAACAGCAGATGGTGAAGCCTGTAATACCTGTAACAGCTGCGTATCGTTTGATGCTGGAACTTCTTTAAATATTCATGAGCTGGATGCTGCGAGTAATAACTCAGTAGATGATATCCGTTCATTGGTTGAACAGGTTCGCTTTGCACCACAGGCAGGAAAATACAAAGTGTATATTGTGGATGAGGTACACATGCTAAGTACCAGTGCCTTTAATGCTTTTCTGAAAACACTGGAAGAGCCACCACCTTACGCTATTTTTATTTTAGCTACTACAGAAAAACATAAGATCCTTCCAACGATTTTAAGCCGTTGTCAGATTTTCGATTTTAAACGCATCACCAACAACGATACGGTAATGCATTTACAGGAGATCGTTGATAAGGAAGAGATCAAAGCTGAGAAAGCGGCACTGCAGGTGATTGCCCAGAAGAGTGAAGGTTGTATGCGCGATTCGTTGAGTATTCTGGATAAGATCGTAAGCTTTACGAACGGTACCGTTACCTATCAAAACACTTTAGAGCATTTAAATATCCTTGACGAGGATTATTATTTTAAGATGCTCGATAATATGCAACAGCAGGAAATGGCCGGTGCCATGTTATTGTTTGATGAGATTAACCGCAAAGGTTTTGAAGGTGATCTGGTATTAAATGGTTTTGCAGAATTCATACGAAACATTTTAGTTTGTAAAGACGAAAAATCTGCAGGATTACTGGAAGTGGTTGAAGGCATGCAAAGCAAATACATTGCTACTGCTGCTAAAACAAGTATGTCATATCTCGTAAGTGCTTTGAATATTTTGAACGAAGCCGAGATCAATTATAAAATGGCCCGCAATAAAAGATTGCATGTAGAGCTCACACTGATCAAGCTGAACTTTCTGCAGCAAGCCATTGAACTTTCCAACGATAACGGAACGGTAGTTAAAAAAAAACGGCTTGACGGACCTGTTGCCTTCAGAACAAAAGCGTTAACACCCTTACAGTTTAAGCCTGCAACTGCTATTGCCGCTACAGAATCAAAACTATACATTGAACAAATACCAGTGGCGCAACCTGTTGCTGCTAAACCGCAGCCTGCGCAAACTGCACCAGTACCCATAGCCGCAGCAAACAGAGCCATGCCAAAGCCCGCCGCAGCAGGTAACGGAAACAAGACAAGTTTACTGGATACTTTACGTGCCAAATACGGCGACCAATATGCCATTGAAGAAGTAAAAGAAGCCGAGACATTAACTATGGAAAGGCTGAAACAATGTTGGGACACCTATGCAACGGTTCTTGAAAAACAACTCAAGCATTCATCGGCAGGAACTTTTAAATCGGCCAGACTGGCTATTGAAACAGATATTCGTTTTACCGTTACGGTTTCTGCATTAACTTCTCAAAAATTTGTTGAGCAGGAAAGAATGATGTTACTCGATCATCTTCAAAAAGAATTCAATAACCGCACCATTACATTTGATGTATTGGTAGAAGCCGGCGAGCAGGAAGATATTCCCGTTCACATGCGCCTGAACAGTAAACAGAAATTTGAGCATATTGCCGCACAGTATCCGCTGGTAAAAGAGTTGAAGGATAGATTAAAACTGGAAATAGATTACTAAATATTATTGAAGCGCTTTTAACCGTGCCTTTGTGCCTTTGTGAGCAAAAAATTTCACACAGAAGCACAAAGGCACAGTTTGTTTGCGAATTATTCATAAAGTCTTATTTTAGGAATTCAAATCTTTATTTATGCCACTATCCACTTTAAAATACACCAATGGTGAAGTAACGGTTGTTTGGAAACCGGATGTTTGCATTCACAGCAAGATCTGCTGGACAGAATTAAGAGAAGTATTCGACCCCTTTAAACGCCCATGGATAAATATGGAAGGCGGCACTACGGAAAGAATTATAGAGCAGGTAAAAAAATGTCCAAGCGGGGCGTTGAGTTATTATATGAATGATCAGAAGATAGAAGAATGATTTTCGTGAGGCGTGAGTAAAAAATAAGATTCACGATTCACGCCTCACGATTCACGAACCACTAAATTTTCTTGGTTCCCGAATATCCATTCTTCAGCAACCACTGCAACACTTTATCGCGCTGATCTCCCTGAACAATGGCTTCTCCGTCTTTAACGCTGCCGCCGGTACCGCAGAAATTTTTTAATTGTTTGCCGAGGGTTTCAAGGTCTTCTTCTTTGCCGATAAATCCTGTAATTAAGGTTACGGCTTTCCCTGCGCGTTGTTTGGTGTCTAAACGAATGCGGAGTTTTTGTTGATTGGGTGCAAGTGTGTCTGCAGGTGTCTGGTCCTCTTCTTCAAAACGAAAAGACGGGTCTGTACTGAATACAAAACCCCTTGCGTCTGGTTTATTCTTTTTACTCATGTTATTTTATTTCTTCTCTGCGAAAACTCCCTGTCCTCTGTGCCTCTGCGGTGAAAAAGTTTATTCACCGCAGAGGCACAGAGATGCAGAGGCAAACGCAGAGTTATATTATAACTGCTTTTAAACTCAGGTCGAGGCTTTGTGCCTGGTGTATCAATCCGCCAACACTTACATAATCCACACCTGTGGCTGCATACGATTGAATGGTATCCAGATTAATACCACCACTCGATTCTGTTTCAAATGCACCATCAATGATCTGTAAAGCTTCTGTAATCAAAGAAGGTTCAAAATTATCAAGCATAACGCGGAACACTTTTCCTTTCCCAATTTCACAAACTTTCTTTACATCATCAAGGTTGCGCGTTTCCACTTCAATCTTTATGTGAATATTTTTTGTTTGTATATAGCGGTATGCTGCTTCTATTGCGGGTTCTATTCCTCCACAATAATCAATATGGTTATCCTTCAGCATAATCATATCAAACAAACCAAAACGGTGATTGGTACCGCCACCAATCCGCACGGCTTCTTTTTCGAGTAAACGAAAATTAGGTGTGGTCTTTCGCGTGTCTAATAATTTAGTGTGATAGCCTTTTAGCTTATCGGTGTATTGTTTGGTAAGTGTGGCAATACCGCTCATTCTTTGCATGCAGTTCAATACCAGACGCTCACATTGTAAAATAGTTTGTACAGTCGCCGATACTTCAAAAGCCTTTTCACCATACACCATTTCATCGCCATCTTTTTTAAAGTCGGTGAATTGACTATCAGGTTCAACGAAACGGAATATTTTTTCAGCAACGCTAACGCCTGCCAGTACCCCATCCTGTTTGATTTTTAAAACAGCTTTCCCTTTCTGGTTGGGGGGAATACAGCTAAGCGTGGAATGATCTCCCTCGCCAATATCTTCCGCTAAAGCGTTAGTGATTAAAACAGTTAATGATTCATCAAATGAAGCCATAACACAAAACTAATAGTAAAACAAAGAATCCCGCTGTTAGCGGGATTCTTTGTTTTACTATTTATAAAAATTTATTTTTAATTGATCCGCACAGTAATGATTTGCTGGCCGCCATCTTTATTCTTAATCAGAAGGGTGATATTAAATCCTTTAGCACCATTATCCAATTTACCTGCCACATAAGTGGTTCCGCCCATTTCTCTTTGAGAAGTAAGTGTAAAACCTTTAATGTTGTTATCTCTGTAAAACGACTGCAGTGCCAAACCGGATTGGGTTTTGCCCATATTTTTAATTTCATCCTTTTCAGGCAATTTCAGGTCAATAAAATTGTCGAAATAAGCAGACACGCTTTCCGCATTTGCGGATTTCAGCGCGGTTATAATGGCAGGGGTGCCCTGAAAACGGAATGACATCGTGGTCAAACCCAGCAGCGCTAATATTAATAATCTTTTCATAAAAACAGGTTTTAAGGCATAATGCCCGATATTCTTACATTGAAATTGCGAAAAACATGCCAACTTTGAATCCGGCGCTGTATTTGCCTAAAGTTACTGTTAATTGACGAATCTAAATATTGTACAATCTCATGAGCAAGAAAGTTATTTTGGTTATTATGGACGGATGGGGCCTCGGAAAAGTAAAATCTGCCGATGCTATTCAAAATGCACATGTCCCTTTTGTAAGTTCTTTATATAGTAAATATCCTAATACAACCCTGGTAACCTGCGGCGAAGA
Source organism: Sediminibacterium sp. (assembly GCA_965206685.1). Classification (GTDB taxonomy): domain Bacteria; phylum Bacteroidota; class Bacteroidia; order Chitinophagales; family Chitinophagaceae; genus Sediminibacterium. The sequence goes on along the minus strand of OZ242223.1, from coordinate 4,720,295 downwards.
CGTTGGGCTACCCGAGGGCCAGATGGGTAACAGTGAAGTGGGGCATTTGAACCTGGGTGCCGGCCGGATTGTGTATCAGGAATTACAAAGAATTAATGTGGCGATCCGTACCGGAGAGTTCGCGGCCAATCCCGTATTGCTCGAATCTATCCGTTTTGCGAAAACGAATAACAAGCCACTTCATCTGCTGGGTTTGGTAAGTGATGGTGGTGTTCATTCACACCTTACGCATATCAAAGCCCTTTGCGATGTATGTAAAGCGGAAGGGCTTACCGAAGTATATATCCATGCATTTACAGACGGAAGGGATACCGATCCGAAAAGTGGTTTGGGTTTTATTACCGATCTGCAAAAACATTTGAATGAATCGGTTGGAAAAATAGCAAGTGTTAGTGGACGATATTATGCCATGGACCGCGACAAACGTTGGGAGCGTGTAAAGCTTGCCTATGATTGTTTGGTAAAAGGCGAAGGGCCAAAAGCTACCGATGCCATTGCTGCTATTGAACAGGCGTATGCAGCAAATATTACAGATGAATTTATAAAGCCAACTGTTGTGGTTGACGAAGCTCAGCAGCCATTGGCATTGATCAAAGATGGCGATGTAGCCATCTGTTTCAATTTCCGCACAGATCGTTGCAGAGAGATCACGGAGGTATTAACACAAACTGATAATGCAGAATTTGACATGAAGAAATTGGATCTGCATTATACTACGATGACGATGTACGATCACAAATTCAAGAATGTACATGTGATCTTTGAGAATGATAACCTCATTAATACATTGGGAGAAGTATTGGCAGCCAATAACAAAAAACAGATCCGCATAGCGGAAACAGAAAAATATCCGCATGTAACTTTCTTTTTCAGTGGCGGAAGGGAGGAAGTATTTCCGGGTGAAAGCCGCATTATGGTTCCTTCTCCTAAAGTGGCAACCTATGATTTACAACCCGAAATGAGTGCGGTGGAAATAACCGATAAACTGATTCCTGAAATTGTAAATGAATCTGCAGATTTTATCTGTTTGAATTATGCCAACACAGATATGGTGGGCCATACCGGCATATTCAGCGCAGCCATTATTGCTGCACAAACCGTTGATGCCTGTGTAAACAGAGTGGTTACTGCAGGTTTGGAACATGGCTACACTATTTTCCTTACAGCCGACCATGGTAATGCTGATTATATGATAAATGAAGATGGTACGCCTAATACAGCACATACTCTAAATCTGGTACCTTTTTTCATCATCGACAAAGAATGGAAAGGCACAGTGAAAAACGGAAAACTGGGTGATCTGGCTCCTACCATTTTAACCGTAATGGGTTTACCGATTCCAAAAGAGATGAGTGGAAATGTTTTGATCTAACTATACAATGTTGCCAAAATGAAAATGATAAAAAAGATCCTGATCGGACTATTGATAATATTTGTCGTAATGCAGGCTTTCAGACCGGCAAAAAACATTTCGGGTGATAAAACAAAAGATATTTCTGTGTCTTATGTTGTACCCGAAGATGTAAAAGCCATTCTTGCCAAAGCCTGTAACGATTGCCACAGCAACACCACAAGGTATCCATGGTATGCAGAAATACAACCTGCAGCCTGGTGGTTAAATAGCCATATCAACGATGGCAAAAGACATTTGAACTTTAATGAGTTTGATGGCTATCGAATTGCCCGTCAATATAAAAGACTGGCAGATTGTATTGAAGAAGTAAAAGAAGGTGGTATGCCATTATCTTCATACACACTTATTCATAAAGATGCCATCTTAACTGATGCAGAAAAACAAACTTTATTCAACTGGTGCGAGATCGTAAGAGACAGCATCAAAGCAAAGTATCCGGCGGATAGTTTGGTTATTAAGAAGAAATAATAGAACAGTCGGGAGTTTGAAGTTAGGAGTCTGGAGTTGGTTAAAACTTCAGACTCCTAACTCCAAACTTCTAACTTTTAAGTTTACCCATATGCAAATCCGTTCAGCTAAATACCTCATCTCTTCTGCATTAGTAACCCAATGCCCCAAGCCCGACAGGCCTGAATATGCTTTTATCGGCCGCAGTAACGTAGGCAAATCTTCGCTGATCAATATGGTTACCAATCAAAAATCACTGGCCAAAACATCGGCTACACCCGGAAAAACACAATTGATCAATCATTTTGAGATAGAGAGCAGTATTGGCGATAAGGGGCCTAAACAAAAATGGTTCTTGGTGGATCTTCCGGGTTATGGTTATGCCAAACGCTCACAAAGCGACAGGGCAAGATGGGAAGAAATGATCAACGGCTATTTGCGTAAAAGAGAGAATTTAGTTCAGGTTTTTGTTTTGATAGATGCACGGCATACACCCCAAAAAAATGATCTCGAATTTGTAAATCAATTAGATCACTGGAAAGTAAATTTCAGTTTGGTATTTACAAAAGCAGATAAAGAAAAACCTGCTGTGGTTGAAAGAAATGTAAAAGCTTTCTTAGAAAAATTAAAAGAAACCTGGCAGTTCCTCCCCCGCCATTTTGTAACCAGCGCCGAAAAGAAAACCGGCCGCGATGAGCTAAGGCAATTCATTGAAGATTGCAACAAAGACATTTCGGAAAACAAAACGGAAAAATAAGAGAGTCAGCCTTCCGTCCGGAGCACAAACTCCGAATAAACCAATCAACAAATAAACGAACAACGTTAGTTCACCGCCTTATCCGCACAACAGCTGCTGGCAAAGGCTTCCGGCTTGGCTTTAAAAGCAAAACCCATACCGAGTATATAACCCATTGCCTCGCGTAAAGCATCATTGCTTTTAAATTGCGGGTTGGTGTTAATGTCGGCATGCACCTCCATTTCTACATGGTGTTCAATAAAAAGATTGCAGAGTTCGTAAGCCACTTCAATGCTTTTGGCCACTTCTACCAGCATCCTTTCCTTAATGTGGTACTTGGTTTTTGTCTTTTCATTGTGAATGTACATAAAGCCACCATTGTGTTCACGCAGAAATACGATCACTGTAGCAAACTCTGTGTCTTCTCCTTTTACCTGACTGTCGGTACCGATACAAACTTTTAATTTGGTACCCGCTGCCGTTTCTTTTCTGATCGCATCTTCCACTGCATCTTTAATGGGAAGCGTAATGTTCTCTCCGTTAAATTTTCTCCAGCGCATAAGATTGATGTTTTTGTAATTTACTGATTAAACCCAAGCAGAATAACGTTTTACGATGAACTTATTATTAACACACGTGGAAAACAAGAGATTGAGTCTGGAGTTTGGAGTTAGAAGTTTGGAATAAAAAAAGAAAGAAATCATAGCGCTGCCTAACAAACAACTCCAGACTCCTAACTCCAGACTATCCTTCCTATCTTTGACCCATGAAAGTATCCGGTTTTACCTTCATCAAAAATGCAGTTCAATTCGATTACCCGGTTACGGAAGCCATCCGTTCTATTCTTCCATTATGCGATGAAGTAATTGTGGCCGTTGGTGATTCTGATGATAATACACGTGAATTGGTGGCGTCTATTCCATCGGATAAGATCAAAATCCTTGATACTGTTTGGGATAAAACCTTATTACGCGATGGTGCGGTATTGGCTGATGAAACAAACAAAGCATTGCGCTCCATCAATAGCAACCCTGATTGGTGTTTTTATATACAGGGTGATGAAGTGATGCATGAGCAATACATAGAAACTGTAAGGCAGGGAATGTTGAAGTGGAAGGACCATGAAGAAGTAGATGGCCTGCTGTTTAAATACAAACATTTTTATGGTTCGTTCGATTATGTGGCCACTTCTTCAAGATGGTACCGGAATGAGATCCGTATTATCCGTCCGGGACGGGATATTTATTCTTATCGTGATGCACAGGGCTTTCGAAAAGGAAATGATGAAAAACTGAAGGTGAAAGCGTTGGATGCTTATATGTATCATTATGGCTGGGTAAGACCGCCAAAAACAATGATGGATAAAACAAGAAATTTTGGGCATTATTGGGGCGGAGATAATATTACAGAAGAATTTATCAAAACCTATTCAGGTGATTTTGATTATTCGCAAATTGATATGCTGGAAAAATTCAAAGGCACACAGCCCGATGTTATGCGTGAGAGAATTCAGCGCATGAACTGGACATTTGATTATGACCTTTCTTATAACAAAGTGACCTTAAAAGAACGTTTTAAAAGAACGATTGAAAAACTCACCGGCAAGAGGCCATTCGATTTCAATAATTACATACTTCTTCCCTGATACTAATCGGCTGAACAGAGATCATTTCCCTCTGGATTAAAGAATACTTAAATAGCGTTATCATAAAGATTGGCCGGCTTTGCTTTGCCAAATATGAATATCTTTAGTCCGATCAAAACCTTGCAAACAATGATCACACCCTGCATTCTCTGTGGCAACACAGATGGTAATGTTTTGTATACTGTTAAAGAACTTCAACTGGGTTTAGGTGAAGATTTCACCTACCAGCTTTGTGGCAACTGTGGCAGTATGCAATTACAGAACCCGCCCGAAAACCTTGGCAAATATTATCCTAACGAAGATTACTATTCTTTCAAACTCGGGCGCGAGATCCGCAAAAAAGCCGATACACTTCGCAAAATAAAAGCCGATTATCTTTTATTCGGAAAGAATAAAATTCTGGGTAGCCTGCTCTCTATCGGTTATAAATTGCCGGAACAGTTTCAGTGGATGAAAGATCTTGGCGCTAAATATGATGATGCTATTTTAGACATCGGCACAGGCAACGGAAGTTTATTGGCAAGATTATTTCAGATCGGATTTACAAATCTTACCGGTATTGATCCATTTATCAACGAAAGCCAGGATCATGGTTCCATCAAGATCCTCAAAAAAGACATTTATCAGGTTACCGGGCAGTACGATGTGGTAATGATGCACCATTCGCTTGAACATATGTTTGAGCCACAAAAAGTATTGGCACAGGCAATGAAGATCATTAAACCCGGTGGTGCGTTAATGATTCGCATTCCCATTATGGGTAATTATGGATGGCAGCAGTATGGTGTTTTTTGGTGCGGCATTGATGCACCCCGACATATTTTTATCCCATCCGAAAAACAAATGCGGGTAATGGCTGAAGAAGCCGGTTTTACGGTTGACAAATGGTATTACGACAGTAGCGACTATCTGATCTGGAGCAGTGAACAATACAAGCAGGGCATCCCATTGCACGATCCCAAAAGCCATATGTTTAATAAAGATGGCAGTAGCCAGTTTTCAAAAGAAGATATTAAGGGCTTTCGGGCAACCATGAAAGTAGAGAATGAAAAAGGAAATGGAGATACTGCAGTGATTTGTTTGCGAAAGCCTTAATGCATAGATTCTCCTCTTGCTATTTTCCTGATTTCAATTAAACGGCTGAGAAAATTTTTATTGGTGAACTGAAACAACAACTTTTCATTTTTCAATAAAAAAAAGAAAAGCGGCCATACAAAACTACCTTTATTTTTTTGAGAGAATAGCTTGTATAACTCATCGTAGAAACTGGTGAATACGGTTTCGTTTTCTTTTAAAAGTGTTATCCAATATAATTTATCTTCAAAATCTTTATAACGTTGTGTACTTGCACGCGCCTCTGTTTTTTGAGCAATGGTAGTGGTTACCGTTGCTGCATGTTGACGATATAAAGTAAGCGCTTCATCCACATATTTGATACCTGTAATGGAACTGGCTTTTGCAGCAAACCAGATATCATGTGGAATGCCCGAAGGAATGGGTAATACATGTGGCAACAAATTTTTGTTAACCAACATCGCATGCCCCCAAACCACATTACTGAAAATAAAACCACGTGTATCTGTTACCTCTCCCATTTTCCTGAGTTGGGAAAGATTTTTTTGCAGGCTTTGTCCGGCTTCATCAATTAAAATACTATCACTATATACCAAAAAGCTATCACCAATGGCATGGTATAACTTTTCGATCTTCTCCGGCAACCAGATATCATCCTGATCACAAAAAGCAAGGTACTCTCCGCTTGCCTGTTTTGTAGCAAATGCAAAATTCTCAATAGTCCCAAGGTTTTCCAGCTGATAGGTAATCCGAAACCTCGAATCTGTTTCATACTTCTGCAGAATCGATTTCGTTCCATCGGTTGATCCATCATCCGAAACAATAATCTCAAAATTGGGCCATGTCTGTTGTAGTAATGATTGGATCTGCGCTTTCAAAAAACGTTCACCATTATAGGTGCAAAGCACAATTGAGATCAGCGGTTTTATAAAAGCATCTGTTTATATACATCAATATATTCTGCGGCACAGGCATCCCAACTGAATTTGGCAGCCTGTTGTTTTATTTTTTCAACAGGATTGGTGTTTGTGTATTCCTGCATTCCTTCTATAAAAACCTTACGCATGGCATCAGGTTCAAAACTGCGGAAATACCAGGCCGCATCGCCACCTACTTCGGGCAAACTGGTTTTGTCTGAAATAAATACCGGCTTACCGTGATACATCGCTTCTATCACCGGCAAACCAAATCCTTCTGCATAAGAGGGAAACAAAAAAGCTTCGCAATGTCTGTAATACCAGTCTTTTTCTTCTTCGCTGGCAGGGCCAATGAGTTTTACTCTATCGGCGACACCAAATTTCTTCGCAGCTTCTTCTACTTCTTTTCCATATTCAAATTCATTCAATCCTGCTATCACTAATTCATAATCATTATCAAGCAATAATGGCGGCAACACATGAAAATTCTTTCTGGGCTGTACCAATCCAATGGTAAATAAAAAAGGTTTTGCAGGCCTGTATTTTGGTGAATCAAATCCGGGGAAGGTTGAAACTGTGCAACCTAACTGTATTGCTTTGGTTGGTTTATTACCCAGGTCTAAATGTTTGGTTGCTTCATCAATCGCAAATTGAGAAATGCCAGTTATGTAATCAGCCCGGTCAATTCTTTCCTGCGTTTGTTTCAGCAATCGTTTATTCCTGTCCACATTGGTTGGGTCTTCGATCAGATAACTGAAATCGTATAAAGTGTATAAAACTTTGGTTCGTTTATTAAATGGCTTATACCAGGATAGTTGTGTGGTTACATGCCAGAGATCATATTTACCCGTACCAAATTTGTAAAACTTATCGATTGATTTATGCTCTGTATATTTTGCATCGGCGCCAAAAATGCCAAAATCCTTTTTTGGCAGGTAATAGTTCAGTTCCATATCCTGTGGATGAGTTGCCGCCAAAGCCTTACCCAGATTAATACAAACACTGTATAATCCATTGAATGGGTTGTATTTAAGCCGGTGCATGTCAACCAATACCTGTTTCATGAGCCTGATTTGGCTGTAAAAATAAGCTTCCACAGCCTCAAATCAGGGGTTGATTGAACAGATAGTAGAAACTTTGTCAGTTTTTGAGAAATTGTACGGAAATTGACTAATAAACATCTTTACCAAACAACTAATTGATGAAACTACTCTTACAATACCTTAAACCTTACAAATGGCTTGTATTATTGGCGCTTTTACTGGCGGCCATTAATCAGTCATTTTCCATGCTTGATCCCTATTTCTTCGGAAAACTGATCGATCAATATGCCACCCACCCTTTACAGGTAGGTTATTTTAATGCCAAAAAACAGTTTATTGTAACGGCAACCCGAACAGAATCGGAGTTTATCTGGGGTGTGATCGGTTTTCTGGGCATTCTGATCAGTGTAGCTATGGTATCACGAATCGCCAAAGCTTTTCAGGATTATTTCAGTAATGTGGTGGTTCAAAAATTTGGTGCAAAGATCTTTACGGATGGATTAAAACATTCCATGCAGTTGCCTTATCAGGAATTTGAAGATCAACGAAGTGGCGAAACTCTTTCCATTCTTACCAAAGTGAGAACCGATACGGAACGGTTTATCATTTCCTTTATCAATGTACTGTTCAGCATCCTGGTGGGTATTGTTTTCATTTCGGTGTATTCATTCAGATTGCATTGGTCTATCATGCCTATTTATGTGGTAGGTATTGTATTGTTATCACTGCTTACCAGTTTTCTCAGCCGTAAAATCAAAGTGATCCAGAAAACGATTGTAAAAGAAACGACTACGCTTGCCGGAAGTACCACTGAAAGCCTCCGCAATATTGAACTGGTGAAAAGCCTGGGACTCACCGATCAGGAAATTAACCGCCTGAATAAAAACACCTATAAAATTTTAGGCCTCGAATTAAGAAAAGTAAAAAGTATCCGTACACTCAGTTTTATTCAGGGAACCTTTGTAAACTTTTTACGTCAGGTGATCATGTTCACTTTATTGTGGCTGGTATTTAAAGGAGAATTAACGGCAGGTGAGGTAATGACTTTGACTTTCTATTCTTTCTTCATCTTTGGTCCATTGCAGGAAATAGGCAATATTATTTTATCTTATCGCGAAGCTGAAGCCTCTTTAAATAATTTTCACAACCTGATGGAAAAACCCTCAGAACCCAAACCAACGTATCCGGAACATTTGGGGGATATTAAAAAGTTGTCTTTCAAAAACATTTCATTCAAACACCAAACTGCGCAGTATAAGGCTTTGGATGATATCAGCTTTGATGTGAAAAGAGGAGAAAGTATTGCGTTTGTAGGGCCAAGTGGTGCAGGGAAAAGTACCTTGATGAAATTGATAGTGGGATTATATCATTCGCAGGATGGCAGCATTCTCTATAATGATATTGACAGTAAAAATATTCTGTTTGATGAATTAAGAAATCAAATTGGCTTTGTAACGCAGGATACACAACTGTTTGCGGGTACTATCCGTGAAAATCTTTTGTTTGTTTATCCCGATGCTACAGAAGAAGATGTAAGAGAAGCCTTACACAAAGCCAGTTGCGATAATTTATTGGCAAGAGCAGAAAATGGAATGGATACCATGATCGGCGAAGGCGGATTAAAATTAAGTGGTGGTGAAAAACAACGTTTGTCAATTGCCCGTGCATTATTACGCCACCCGCATTTATTGATCTTTGATGAAGCCACTTCTGCACTCGACAGTATCACAGAAGAAGAAATCACCAATACCATCCGCAGAATTTCGGCCGAAAAAGAACAGATCACAGTAATGATCGCACACAGGCTAAGCACTATTATGCATGCCGATAAAATTTATGTTCTTGAAAAAGGCCAGGTAGTAGAAACCGGCAGTCACCACGAGTTACTTGCCGAAAAAGGTTTATACTACGCCATGTGGAGACAACAGATCGGAGAAAGAAAAGCGATGGCAATAGCATGAGAATATTGAATGTTGAACAGGGAATGTTGAATTTTGAATGATATTGAATACTTCGAAATTGATCATTCCCTGTTCAACATTCAACATTCCCTACTCTTTTTCAAACTTCTTCTTCAAATACTCCATCACCGAAGGGTCTTCCAAACCTTCCATATCACTTAATTCCAATTCCAATGCTTTGGTGCTGAGTTGAATTTCCAATAAGGATAAGGCAAGTGAAGCCGAGAATGTGATCAGGCTGAAAGCAAATACAAAATGTGCTACAGCCATTGCTTCAATATAAATCAGGTACATGCACAGAATGCAGCTTAAAAAAGTAAGTACCCCTAAAGCCTGCATATTCTTGATCAGTTTTAACCGGTAACGCAGGTTTTTGATCTGGCCATGAATAATGTGCTTTTGTTCATGGTTCTGGTATTTGTCATGCAAACTACGCACACGGTTGCTTAATGCAAGAAACCGGTTGGTATAAGCGAGCATGATCAGGCTGATAGCCGGGAATAATAAAGCCGGGGTATTAATTGAGATATCCATACAGGCAAATTACAAAATATTTAAGTGGCATTGCGGTAAGGTAAAAAGCATGGGTACTGACCGCTAAATGATTGAAATTCAGGAATGATAAAAAATATTTTATGTTTATTTAAATTAAAATTTAGATTTGTCTAAATTTTAATTGTGAAAATGAGAAAATATTGGATCGGTCTTTTATGGTTGATCTCAGTTGCGGCGGCCGGTCAGGAACTTCATTCATCAGACAGATTTGTTTTTTCCGGACAATTACTTTCCAACAGGGATAACCGCCCTGTGGCTTCTGCCACAATCATTTTAGCCGGAACAGGCAAAAAAATCTTAAGCGATAGTACAGGCCATTTTGAAATCAGCAATATTGAAAAAGGGAAACACCAGATCAGGATCAGCAGTATGGGATTTAGCCCTGTGACTAAACAGATTTCTTTTCCCGGTAAAGAAGTGATCAGGTTGATGGAAACTGAACAGGAACTTGACCAGGTAGTGGTTACGGCAGTAACAGGTGCCACTAAAATAAAAAGAACACCTGTATCCATTGCCATTGTTTCGCAAAAAGAAATGAATAAAAGCACCAGTCATAATGTAATTGATGCACTACTGAAATCGGTGCCGGGTGTCAGTGCCATTACAACCGGACCCAATATCAGCAAACCATTTATCCGCGGTCTTGGCTATAATCGTGTGCTCACTTTATATGACGGGATCAGACAGGAGGGACAGCAATGGGGCGACGAGCATGGGGTAGAAATAGACCCCTATGGCATTGCCAAAGCGGAAGTGGTAAAGGGACCGGCAAGTCTTATGTATGGATCGGATGGAATAGCCGGTGTTATTAATCTCATTCCGGGATCACCCATTGAAAGTAGTGGACAAATAAAAGGAGATGCGGTTACAGAATATCATACCAATAATGGAATGATCGGAGCAACTATCGGATTACATTATAAAACGAATGGTTTTTTGTGGAGCATTCGCAGTTCTGCGAAATCTGCCATGGATTATCAGAATAAAATAGACCACCGCGTATACAATACCGGATACAGGGAGAAAAATCTTTCGTTGATGGCCGGTTGGGAGCATACAAAGTATAAAAATTATCTTCAGCTGAACATCTACGATAACCTGCAGGAAATACCTGATGGAAGCAGAGATTCTCTAACCAGAGTTTTTACATTTCAGGTAAATGAGGCAGACAAAGATGATATCAGAAACAGGCCACAGATAACGGCTGATCGATCGGCCACTTACCGGATTGCCGACCTGCATCAACACATACAACATTATCGTTTGTATCAAAAGGGGATCTATACCCTTGGAAATGGAGAACTGTCTACTTTATTTGGGTTTCAGCAAAATATCAGAAGAGAATTCAATCATCCCACTACACCACGGCAGGCAGGCTTATATGTAACATTAACCACCTTAAATTATGAGGTAAAATATAATTTCCCCGAATGGGCAGGCATCCGATTCACATCCGGCATCAATGGTATGTACCAGAAAAACAGCAACAGGGATGCGACTGATTTTCCCATACCGGATTATCATTTATTTGATATCGGCACTTATGTTGTTGCTAAAAAAGAATTTCTCAAAACCGTAATCATCGGTGGAATCCGAATTGATACCCGCAATATTGGGTGGCAAAATTTTTATACCCGCAAAGAAAATTCCACCGGGTTTATGAAACAGGTGCGTTTCCCTGATACCTCTTCGGCTACATTGAACTTCCCTGCTTTTAACCGGCATTTCACAGGAGTTTCGGGCAGTATGGGATTGGTGCATACCCTTTCCAATACCCTTATATTGAAAGCCAATTTTGCAACCGGTTACAGAAGCCCGTCTATTCCAGAGATCGGTTCAGACGGACTTGATCCCGGTGCACATATTTATTATATAGGCAACCGCAATATGAAACCGGAGTTTAACTGGCAAACCGATATCGGTTTATTTTTTTCATACCCTGATGCTGATGCCAATATTGAGTTTTTCAATAACCAGATCAATCATTATATTTTTCTTCAAAAACTGTATAACAGTAACGGCCAGCCATTAGAGATCATTCCGGGGAATTTTACTTATGAATACAAACAGGGAAGTGCTCGCTTATTTGGTGCAGAAGCCAATATTACACTTCACCCAATTACTTATCCGTGGTTGAATTTACAGAACAATGTATCTCTGATCATAGGAATGAATACGGATAAAGAGGCATTGAAAATATCAGGTGCTGATGCAAAATATCTCCCGTTAATTCCACCTTTCAGAACAGTAAGCCGTTTGCGTGCTGCACTTTCTTCAAAAAAACAATTGTTCTCAGATGCCTATGTACAAATGGAGATTGAAACCTATGCCACACAAAATAAATTCTATGCAGTTGATAATACCGAAACACGCACCGAAGGTTATACACTTGTAAATATGGGCGCAGGTATCAGCCTGATGAACAAAAAAGGGAAAAACATCTGCCAGTTATTCATCAATGCCAATAACCTTTTCAATATTGCTTATCAATCGCATCAGAACAGGTTAAAATATTTCGAATACTATACAGCTGCTCCAAGCGGGCATTCCGGAATATATAATATGGGTACCAATCTTGCTATAAAAGCTATTGTAAGCTGGTAGTTGTGTTACACAACTACCAAGCTTCAATTTATGATCTTAGTTTAAAATCAAGCGGCACATTCACTTTCAAACTCAGGTTACGGCCCATATTAAATACACCCATTCTTCCTGTTGCAGAATTGATATCTGTATACTTTAAACGGCTGAGATTATTTTGATAAGATACATCCGTAAGATTATTCAATGAGAGATTAACGCCAAAAAGTATTTTTCCGTTTCTGTCAGTCACGTCTGTACCCGTTCCGATATTTAATAAAGTGTACCCGTTTGTTACCGTTTCTGTATTATAGGCCGTAAACACTCTGTTTTGTGCAGCAACCATGTCTGCTTCTATCTTAAAATAAAGATTCTTCAAACCCTTACCTGCCTTTTTAAAATCGCCACGCAATTCACTTTCCAGTTTAGGTGCAGGAATAAAAGGCAGTTTATTAGAACCCTCAAAGCTTTCATTAAAATGGCCTGCCACATAAGAAAAACTGTTTTCAAAATGCAACCAGTCAAGCGGGTGCGGATGCAGATCCAGCTTGACTTCAAAACCAACAAGGGTTGCTGAAGATTGTCTGAATTTAAAAGCCGTCATATTTGTTCCGGCAACATTCACCAAAGAATCGCCACCCAATTTTGATTCAAGTTTGCTGTAAAAGATATAATTCTGAATATTATTATAAAATGCATTCAGGATCAAACTCACATGTTGCGTATTCACTTCCATACCGGCATCTGCCTGAAAAGAGGTTTCTGTTTTCAGGTTATTATCGCCATACTCATAACGGTTAGTTCCTTCATGCGCGCCATTGCTTGCCAGTTCACTCACACTGGGTGCACGAAAACCGCGGGCAAGATTAAATTTAAAAGTAACCACTTCACTGGCTTCATAACTCAACCCTGCACTGCCACTGAAATTGCCGAATGATTTATCAAACGCCCCAAATTTTACAACCCCGCTTTGCATCAGTTGTTTACCGGTCACCTGTCTGGTATCTCCTCTGAATCCACCACTTACCGTTAAATTATTATTGAACGTTTTTTTAGAATACACAAATACACCCACATCAAACTGATTGTACTCAGGTATCAATACTTCGCTTGCCAGGTTTCTGTTTTGCTGGTACATGCCGGTTGCACCGAGCGATGTTTTCCATCCTGTTTTTTCTGCAAGGTTATATTGGATATTATAATTTACCGTTTGCAGATCAAAATGCAAGCTCGGTGTGTACGGTTGATCATGATCACCCAATTCTCGGCGCTGGTTTCTTTGGTATCCAATGTTAACCGCTAACCGATCCTTACCCAGTGAAAAATTATTATCACTGGCAATTTTAAAATGCGTAATATGTTGATAAGGATTGAACATCGTTCTGCTGTTCAATTCATCGGTTGTAGCGATATGTTCATCAGGTGTATCAGCATACACAAGAAATTTTCCGGTAAGTGGATCACGGGCACCTTCTACCACACCGAGCTTTTGATTAAAACTGCTGATGAGTAAATGACTGTATCCCCATGTTTTATTAATACCGATATATCCGCCAAAATTCTTTTCAAAGAAACGGCTGTTAAATACTTTGCCGTCGTATTTATTGCTGTAATCGGCTGCAGATTTAGAAGTGCCGTAAACATTCCAGTTAAAACCATTCTTTAAATGACCGGCAATATTTCCACTTCCGCCAAACAATCCGTTATTGTCAACAAAGGTTCCCAATAAATTAGCTTTGATCGTTCCTTCTTCAACAGGCACATTCGTAATCAAATGCACAACACCTGCCATGGCATCGCTTCCATAAAACAAAGAAGCCGGGCCTTTTAAAACCTCTATTTTCTGAATACTGTATTCATCAATTTCAATTCCATGTTCATCGCCCCATTGTTGCCCCTCCTGTCTTACACCATCATGCACAGTAACTACCCGGTTATATCCCAAACCACGGATCACCGGTTTAGAAACAGCCGGACCGGTAGATAAACTGGAAACACCGGGTACCAGTTTACTCAACGCATCTATCACATTCATAGAACTGGTATGTAACAGATCAGCATGTTTAACAATAGAAAGTGGTTGTACAGATTGTTTGGCTTTAGAAGCAGAAGCAACACCGGTAACGGTTACGGCTTCATTCTCAACAAAGCTTTCTTTTAATACGTAATTCTTTACAGGATTATTCGAGATATCTATGGTTTCTAAAATGGATGCATAGCCCTGAAAAGAAATCTCTACTAAATATTTACCCGCAGGTACAGCAGGTGTTTTATATAGTCCATTGGCATCGGCAATAGCACCTGTTTTGGCTTCGTGTAAATAAATAACAGCACCTGCCAATGGCTTTCCGCTTTTTGCTTCGGTTACTTTTCCGCTCAGAACAGAAGTTACGGCTTCATCAAATGCCATAGAGGATTGTACAATCATACCCGAAAGAAAAGTGAGCAGGATTGCCTTATATGTGATCAATAATTTCATAAAGAAGATTGGGGAACTTAATAATGAAGTTCATCATTAATTCTGTTAATAAATAGGTGAGTAATTATGAACGATACCATCGTTCATGAAACCAGCTATTAACAGGCAGGCGGGCCCCTTAATCCGTAACAGAAAAATGCTGTTGAATGTATGGCAGAATCCATGCTTTCTTCATACAAAAAGAAAACAGGATGTAAATGAAATGATAAGGTATTTGAATCTGCTACAAAAGGAGATTCGATGATCGGGTTATCTACCTGACAATTAAATCCTGCTTTGCTTAATTGTGTTTGATCAGAATCCGATGACTGAGAATTGGCCCTTGCATCTTTGTGGTTGGCTACAAGGTTATGCAGCGTTCGCTTAGGGGTAATACAAAATGCAAACAACAGCAGAAAAAAACCTGCCAGCACATTCCGTATCGTAAGTTGGGGGCGCACGTAAAATTGTTACAGTGTTGCAAACCTAACAATTATTCATGCAATCGCCTTGGCAGAATAAATTTTAAGAATTCTTTATCAAATCAGCCTATTTCACCTTAAGCATGGTGCGTACCTGTTGGGTAGCCATATTTTGGAGCCTGGCATAATATACCCCGGAAGGAAGCAGGCCACTATCGAACACCACAGAATAAGTACCGGCAGTATATTCTTTATCAGTAAGTGTGGTGATCACTTTGCCTGAGGTATCCATGATCTGTACCAATGTATGGCCGCCATCGGTTTTAAAAGTGATTACCGTAGAACTGGTAAATGGGTTAGGATAATTACTTATCAATGATTCTCCTGAAAGATTGATCGGTTTCTGACAGCCACCCGCATTTACCAATGGCAAGAGTTGAAAATTCTTAAGCATGATCTGTTGCAGATCTGTATCCTTCACACATAACCAATTGGATAAAATGGTGGAATAGATACTTCTGAAATCATATTGAAAAGGAAGGTTATCGTTTACCGATGCGTTGGCTGGAATGGCAGGTGTATCACCCAGCACACCACCCATGACATTTTTTCCAAACACAAATAAAGGTGCAGCAGAGCCATGATCAGTTCCGGTGCTGCCATTACTTTTGATCCTTCTGCCAAATTCAGAAAAAGTCATACCAACCACCCTGTCATCAACACCTAAAAATTTCAGGTCATCCTGAAAAGCTTTGATCGCATCGCTCACATTGCCCAATAGTTTTGCATGATTACCCGTTGTTGAATCAGTGGTATTTACCTGATTGGAATGCGTATCAAATCCGCCATAATTTACCATGTAAATCCGGGTGGTTAAACCGCCCCGTATCAATCTTGCCACAATTTTAAGCTGATCAGCAAGCGAATTATTGGTTGGATAACTTACCTGTTGCACCGTTTGTAATGCCGCAGACTTAATCACACTCGAATACTGTTGTGTTTGCTGCGCGATGGTTCTGATATAAGTTAATTCTTTACCCGCCGGTGTATTAGGTGCAGGATCCTGCACGCCATTGATGAGATTATAAAAATTACTGGTACTGCTGATACTCATACCCATATTCACCGCTGGCCCCTGCAGGGTTAAAGAAGTAGCCGAACCAATCTGTATGGCCAGCGGATCTTTCATGGTTGCATTGGGATAACCATTCGGAAAATTCGGATACTCATAATTCAGGTATCGCCCCGCCCAACCTGTATCTACTGTTTGATTACTGTCGCTCGCACTCATCCAGATATCCGTTGCCCTGAAATGCGAATAACTGGGTTGCGGATAGCCTACCGACTGCACCACTTTTAAAATTCCTTTCTGATACATGGCATGCAGTCCCGTCATAGCCGGATGCAATCCTGCTTTTCCATTCAACTGTAATGCGCTGGTTTCGGGGATATAAATATTCTGTCTGGCATTTACATAATTGCTGAAATTTTCTATCGGCACCACCATATTCAATCCATCATTACCACCATTCAGTTGTATGATCACAAACACATGATCGGTTTCTGTTACAGGCATCAATAACGATTTCATGATATTCGATTCCGCACTAAATGCCCTGAAAGAAAACCCTCCCACTAAAGAAGGCAACAACACGCCGGCCGGTAAGGTATTGCGTAAAAAATCTCTTCTTTTCATGCAGTGGTTTTTATGCTAATTGATATTCAGACAGATCCATAAAATACCGGATCAGGTCCCGTAAACGATTGGTAACAGTAGTTGTATTGGCCGTGTCTGCAGGGTTTAACAGATATGCGTTCCAGGCAACCGTCCAGTAAGCATCTGTGGATTGTCCACCCAATAAAATATCTGTTTTTAACTGGTTTCTTGATGCCAATGAAAGATCAATTCGGTACAAGATCTTCAGCATATTACTGATCAGCAGATTGGGGTCTTCCGGGTTTGGTAAGATCTTTGCAAACGCAGTAACATCTATCTGCATTTTTTTTCCATTAAACGTATACCCGTTGTTTATGATCGAATCTGTGAATTGATTTCTTTTGGGTAATGTATCACTGGTAATCCAGATCTCATAAAACTGCGGTGCCTGATAATACGCTTTCCATCCACTCACATCCGGCGGATCGCCAATACTCTGCAGCATATTACCCGCAGCATTTACGAGGTAATTATAAAATCCATAATTGGTCACATAATCCGTTGCCGGTTGAAAAGGAACTTCAAATTCTCTGCATAAACCCACTACTAAATCAACCGGACTCTTGATCTGGCAGCCTTTCGCAAGAATATCAAAAAAATGTTCACTCTTCAATAAGGTATCTAAAACCGGTTTAATCTCATAGTTATTGGCCCGCATAATATTCGCCAAAGGCGTAATAATATTGGCTTCTACCGTATCATCAATATCATAGTACACAAACCAACGGTAAATGCGTCTGCATAAATATTTGGCTACTTCCTGTGTGCTGAAGATCATATCCAGCATCGCATCAATCTCCTTATCACCGGCACCGGCTCCGGATTGGCCCTGTATTACCGTGTTATTATAAAATGCAGAAAACTGTTTATTGGTGGTAAGATGTCTGTTTGGATCAAAAACAGAAATCAGATTGGGCACATCATTCTTCCAGCCCGTTAGTACCTGTGCGGCAGCTTTTACATCATCTTCTGTGTATTGCGAATCCGGCCCTTTACCACAACAGAATAATTCCTGTAACTCACGGCCATAATTTTCATCGGGTGCTTTATTCGTATTTCTTTCCCCGTTCAAATAAACGAGCATGCCCGGATCAATGGTAACAGCTTTTGTAAGCGATTTAAAATTGCCCAAAGCATACGTTCGTAATAACAGATGATGTTTATACACCAGCTGCGCATTATCAATCGTTGTGGTTTCGGTAGCAAAATGGTTATGCCAGAACAGCGTCATCTTCTCGCGGATACTTCTGTCCTGATTGATCATTACTCCCATCCACCATTTTTTAAAAGAAGCTCTTCGCTGACTGTTAATGGTTCCATCTGAGCAGGGGTCTAAAACCCAGGGAGCACCCGGGGCAATATTATTATCCGGCACAAGTGCATTGGAAGCCGGTGTATATTCTTTTACAGGAGGATCGGGAAGCGGAGCCACCGGATTTAAGATCTCATCCACAGATTGCCGGAAAGTTCTTGTTTTAAAGTAGTCAATATCCGCTTTTCTTGCACCAAACATGGTGCGTTTGAGCAGGTGGATCACTTCATTTTCGGTCCAGGCACCGGTATACGCGCCAAGACCGCCATTAGGAGGAGGTGATGCAGCTGCATTCACCAATCCCCCAATAGCACTGGAAGTATTGGATGATAAATCAACGGGGCTATCCATAATACATTTATTGCAAGGTTATGTTAAGACACGGCATATTGGACGATTGTTGCCTGAATAAGTTTGATTTGAGGGAAAATATCTCCGAAAGCCTGTTTTACTGAGAAATAAAAGAAAAATCTGCCGTCAGAATGCAGCATTCGAAAGCTTAAAATGTCCTATATTTAGGGTAAACATCTCCCCTTCATGACGGAACAATCCATCATTACAGGCTGTTTACATAACGATGCAGCAGCGCAGCGCGAATTGTACAACCGCTATAGCCCTAAAATGCTTAGTGTTTGTTATCGTTTCGGGCAAAGCCGCGAAGATGCAGAAGATATGTTACAGGAAGGCTTTATCAAAGTATTTACCCAAATACACACTTTTCAAAATAAAGGTGCATTTGAAGGATGGATACGAAGGATTATTGTTCATACCTGTATCAATTTTTTAAAGAAGCATAAGAAGTTCAGCGAAAGTGTGGATCTGGCTTATGCCAATTATATTCAGGTGAAAGAGGAAACGGTTCCTTCAATCATGCAGGCCCGTCAGATCATTGAATGTATCAGGTTATTACCCGTTGGTTACAGAACCGTTTTAAACCTGTATGCATTGGAAGGATATAGTCATAAAGAAATTGGCGATATGCTGGATATTGAAGAGAGCACGAGCAGAAGCCAGTATACCCGGTCAAAAGCGATGCTGGAAGCCATACTGATCAGAAAAAAGATCATCGAAAAGCCAAGAGAAGAATTCAACTGGCTGGCCGCATTAAAAAATAAGTAGTGTTTTGATTGTGATTGCATATGGATAACCAATTCTACCAGGACGAGTTCGAGCAGTTTTTACAGGATGAGGTAAAACAGCACCGGATGTATCCTTCCGACCATATCTGGAAGAATATACGTACCGAAGTACACGGTTATACCGCATGGCCCGCACTTACTTTTATTTCTCTTTTCATTATTACGGCACTTACCATTTCTACTTTACTAATTAATCATCCTGATAAACAGATTCCGAAGAACAGGGTTATTGCATCTGTTCCCAAACCGGCCGCTGCCAAATTGTTTCATAGTGGTGTTGCTGTAGCAGAGCCTGTTTCAACAGAAAATGATTACCTGCAGCAAATGGCACCCGAACAGATCACTGCAGAAACCTTTGCAGGATTAAGTGAATTAAATCCGGATCAGGAAATAGCCATGGTTGTTACCCCGGTTCGTGAACATGGCGTAGCTACTGTAAAAACCGAACCTTCTGCCAACAGGCAAAATAATATTACAGAGAGAATCATCACCAAACAATTACCGGTAACAGAACAACCGGAAATACAGAATACATTGATCACTCCGTCTTCACTTGAAAAAGAAGATAATATTCTTTATACAGCAGCTGAAACTGAAGAAGCTTCACAAACTACAACTGCTGCCGGTACACAGGTTAACAAAACAGAATCACATGGCTCTGCTGATGAGTTCTTAAAAGACTTTATGCCGGTTGCCAGTGTTTCACCAAAGAAAAGAAATTCAAAGATTGGTTTCCAGTTCTATATCACACCCTCTACCAGCTACCGCAGATTGTCTGATGATAAAGTAAAAGAGATCATCCAGCCTGCCGCTGCTGCCGCAGCTACTTCTGTTCGCAATGTTCCGCTCAGCCCAAGCTATAGCGCAGATATTAATAACGTTGTAAGACATAAACCTGCCATAGGCCTTGAATTGGGTTTTGCTGTTCTCTATAATATGAGCAGCCGTTTGAAATTTAAAACAGGTGTTCAGCTCAATGTAAGACAGTACTATATTGAAACCTATCAGTCGTTCACAAACGATCTGGCTTCTATTTCACTCATCAATTACCGTGGTATAGAAACCATTAATTTCTACACACCGTATAACAATAATACCGGCTACAAACAAACACAATTAGATAATAAAGTGTATCAGGTATCTGTTCCTATCGGTATCCAGTGGGATATGATACAGGGCAAACACCTCGGTATCAGTGCAGAAGCTTCTGTTCAACCAACCATGACGCTTAACAACAGTACGTTTGTTATGTCTACCGATTACAAACATTACGCAGATGGTAATGATTTCATCCGCAAATGGAATGTGAACACAAGCATGGGCCTGAACATTTCATATAAAGCAGGAAATACTACCTGGCAGTTAGGGCCGCAATTGCGTTATCAGCATTTGCCAACCTATTCTAATTTGTATCCTATTAAAGAATACCTGATGGATTACGGTGTACGCATCGGACTCACCCGTCAGATCAAATAACAAACACATAACCTTTTTTTGAAAAGCCGCTGAATTAACCTTTCAGCGGCTTTCTATTTGGTTTTGATTGAATAATTTTGTTCGATGAAACAATTGATAGCTTTTCTTTTTCTACTTGCCGGTGTAACCGCATGTACCTCACGCAACGGTAACACCGGGAAAGAAAATATCAAAACAGATACCGCTAAAATCTTTGCCACTACCCCTTTCTTTAAACAGCAGATTGAGTATGTAGACCTGCGAAATTTTCCTATTTACCGCATTACTGTTATTGATGGCAAAAAAGATTCAACCGCAATCAGCAAAGAAGAATTTATTAAATGGGCCGGTATTTTTCTGGATAAAGATATTTCTGTACCACAAACAGCCGCAGGTTATAAAGAATCTGTTTTTAATGATCTGAGCACAGGAAGTATTACATTGAATTATTCTCCCATCAACGGAGAAGCCAATATTCAGAATATAGACGTGTTACTGGCACAGGAAACCAATCAGGTAAAAAGGATCCTGATCAGATCTGTCTATAATCGGGGCGATACATTGGTAACCGAATCCTGCAGCTGGAAAGCAGATAAAAGTTTTCAGGTAAACAGATCCTACACAACAAAATCCGGCTATCATAAAACAGAACTGAATTTGATAAACTGGAACGATAAGCCTTAGCATGACGGCAAAAGAATTTCAACAGATCGCCCATACCATACCACACCAACCCGGCATTTATAAATATTATGATGTGGATGGCAAACTATTGTATGTAGGCAAGGCAAAGGAATTAAGAAAGCGTGTGGGTTCTTATTTTTCAAAAACATTTACCACTTTCAAAACACACGAACTGGTTCAACGCATTCATCGGATCGAGTTCACGATCGTGGATTCTGAACAGGATGCTTTTTTACTGGAAAATTCTTTGATCAAAGAATATCAACCGCGGTATAATATTAACCTGAAAGATGATAAGACCTATCCTTATATCGTGATCAAAAAAGAACCTTTTCCGAGAATTTTTCTGACACGAAAAAAGATCAACGACGGGTCTGAATATTTAGGACCGTTTACCTCTGCGGGTAAAGTGCGTGATCTGATCAGTTTTATCAAACAATATGTTCCGTTAAGAACCTGTAAACTCAATCTTACAGAACAAAATATTCAAAAAGGAAAATTTAAAGTTTGTCTGGAATATCATCTGGGCAATTGCAAAGGCCCATGCGAAGGTTTGCAGACCGATACAGATTATGCAGAAGGCCTGCAACAGGTTCGTAATATATTAAAAGGAAATCTCGGCTCAGTGATCAATCATTTTAAAGCCGATATGCAGGAACAGGCAAAAAACCTTGCCTTTGAAAAAGCAGATGAAACACGTAAAAAAATAGAACACCTGGAAAGCTATCGCGCTAAATCGGTAATTGTGAGCAGCCACCTTTCCAATATAGATGTATTTTCTATTTTGAAGGATGATGATAAAGCCTATGTAAATTATTTAATGGTACAGAACGGAACCATTGTACAAACCCATACCGTTCCGCTCGAAACCAAACTGGAAGAAACAGAAGAAGAAGTATTGGGTTTTGCCATATTGAATTTGAGAACTTCATTTAACAGCCTCGCCAACGAGATCATTGTTCCGTTTGCCATTGAATATCCTGATGAAAGCATCACGATTACTATACCCAAAGCCGGCGATAAGAAAAAACTGCTGGATCTTTCTGTTAAAAACGTCTCTTATTTTAAAGAAGAACTGAAAAAGAAAAAGATCCTGCACCTGGAAGGCAAAACAGACATGGAGAAAAAGAAAGTTCTGTACGAGTTACAGGCTTACTTACAGTTACCCGAAGTGCCGGATCATATCGAATGCTTTGATAACTCAAACTTTCAGGGATCGTACCCGGTTTCTGCCATGGTTTGTTTTAAAGATGGTATGCCCAGCAAAAATGATTACCGACATTATAATGTAGAAACGGTTGAAGGCATCAACGATTTTGCAACGATGAAAGAAGTGGTTTACAGGCGCTATAAACGATTGCTGGCAGAAGATGAGCCGTTACCCAAATTGGTAATCATTGATGGCGGTAAAGGCCAGTTAAGTGCCGCTATTGAAAGTATACGCGAATTAGGCTTGGTTGGAAGAATGACAGTTACCGGCCTCGCAAAAAATGAAGAAGAATTATTCTTTCCCGGTGATTCAGAATCGTTCAAATTGCCATGGGACAGCGACAGCTTAAAACTGGTACGCCGAATCCGCGATGAAGTTCACCGCTTTGGAATTACGTTTCATCGCAATAAAAGATCAAAAGGAACGTTTAAAAATGAGCTTGAAGAAATCGCCGGAATCGGCGAGCAAACTGCACAGAGATTATTGAAAGAATTTAAGTCGGTAAAAAGGATCAAAGAAACACCGGAAGCAGAATTGGTAAAACTGATCGGCAGTGCAAAAGCGAAGTTATTACTGGATTATTTTATGAAGGCCTCTTCCTGAAAATAAAAAAGGGGCCAGGATAAAAATCCAGCCCCGTTTTAAAATCCAATATCCTATGAAAAACCGTAACAAATTTACGGTTTGTAATGGATTATCCAAGTGTTCGTGTAAATAAATTCCTGATCCTTGTAGTTATTTTATAGAAAAAGGGGCCGTTTGGCCCCTTTTTCGGTTTTATCAGGAATATTTTAATTTGTTTTTAATACTGCCAGAGATCCTGCTCGTAGTTAAAAATGCGTGTTTTAATATTCTCGCCTTCCAGTAAACGGAACAATGGATCTTTAATAATTCCATTCAGGAATTTATCGCCGGGATTATTGGCGCTGGATTTTACGATATAGCTGTTAAAGAAACGGCTTTCAAATAATTCTTCCCATGTCATGCGACTAGAAAAATTCTTTGGATTGTACACATCCTGTTTAGCCAATGTTCTGCGCAGATCCGGATAATAGATCCAGAATAAGATACGTGGCACAGATTTTCCACCAATTACTTGTTTAGCTATGGGGGCGATACCAATGATTCGTGTAAACAAACGGCTGGCTTCTTTATCAAAGATCATTTGTTCTTTGATACGGAAAGTATATACAGAATCAGAGCTGAATTTTGGCCTCTTGGTAATTGTTTTTTCAATAGCACCGGTAACAGGGTCAGCTACATCTACTGTATCATAGGCTCCGGAAGTAAGATTAAAAACCTGATCAGTAGTTAAAGGAATTGTGAATCTGTCGTTATCAGGTGAGAAAGCCGTTACGCTGTCGTTCTTGATCGCATTCAACATGATTGAGAAAAAACGCTGATCCCCATTATCATCTTTACCGGGATACATGAACGACTGGTTGAATTTCTCTCTTGCATCAATTTCTCTCCAGATAAATTCACTCCACATATTATCATCATCGCGCAGGTTCTCGTATTCCAAAGGTTTTCTATCTTTTACCTGACTTCTGTCAACAGCAAAGTTGTTACGCAATGCAATCTCCGGTTTGGCATCAAAACCACCCGGATTGGTTGTATCAAATTTGATAGATACTGCACCCGAACCATTAGCGTTTGTATTGGCCGGCGTTGAAGCAGGATTGTTATTGTTGGCTTTTGGAACACCATTGTTAGGTGCAGGCTTCGTAGTATCCTTACCGGCAGCAGGTTTATTAGCTGGTGTTGTTTTATTACGGTAACCTGTCTGTGCATCTACATTCAGTGAAGAAAATGCAATCAGAAATACAGTTCCAATAAAAAAATTCTTTTTCATACACACAATTATTGAAGAGTAAATGAAATGTTTTGATCCAATACCCTGGTTCCACCCGGGCCTACTACTTTAATTTCATCGATAACCACTGTTGTTCCTGGCTGACATTTTTTGATCAATGCCTGCGCTTCTGCACTAAAATAAGGACCCGTTACTTCTGCAATACCCGGATTGTCTTCAAAACCTTTACCTGTACAATACAATGTGAAAGAAAGTACATCGTATTTAACACCCTCAAAAACGAAGTCAACCAATTCTGCAGCAACGCCTTTTTGCACCCTGAATACGTTAGCCGCAATGGGGCCACCGCCCTTTCCACCTACTCTTGCCAACGGACTAGGAACCCGTTTAATAGGTATTGATATTTTCTGATTATTTTTTCCATCGCTGGCAGTTACAGTAGCAATACCTGTATTTGCGCAATTGATTATGTATTGTCCGGGCCCGGCTTTACGACTGGTAACACCATTACCTTCAATAGTAACACTCACTTTTTCATCACCACCACCACCGGTAATGCTCAATGGATTATCAAGTCCCTGATAGAAAACCCTTGTTTTATCAGTAGACACCACCAAACCTGAAGGAACACCCACTGTGTACTTAACTTCTTTTTCAACGGTAGAAGTAGTACCATCCGGTTTCAAGAAAGAGATTTTTACTTTTTTAGCATAAGCACCGGGCGTGCTTACATTCATTTTATATTCTGCAGAACCATCTTCTTTAATAGGCACTACCGCTCCGTCAATGGAAACCGTTGGCTTTGCCGCTTTACTAAATGCACCGATACCAGCAGTGATTACCAGTTGCTCACCGGGCATTGCGTATTGTGTGCTCGACTGTGCAAAGGCCTGGAATGCATCGTAGATAATTTCTACTTCACCAATTTCTTTGTGGCAATATTCAACAGCCTGTGCTTCACTGTTTTTGATATCATTCTGAAACTTACTCAGCATGGTTAAACCCGCAACAGTAGGCGTCATATGAAAATATCCATATGCCCAGTCTTCTTTTCCTTTTTCATCCTTAGGCTCTTCATTGGTTTTAGGAATATGAAGATCCAATGGTAATGTTGGTCCGATCTCTTTAGCCAGTGTTTCATCAATGGCTAATAACTGATCTTTAAAATTTTTCAATTTGGTATATAGTTCCTTGCCTTTTCCTTTTCCTTCCGGTGCTGATTCTACAAATAAGCGGGTACCTGCATCCAGGTTATCTTCCATGAACTCTTCCTTGCCTTCTACAATTTTTAATTTCGCTTCTTTTTTCAGCTCCAGTTTCAGGTCCTCAATATATTTATACACTTCATCAGCCAATGCTTTTGCTTTTTCTGCTTTGGGAAGCCAGATCTCAGCTTTTTCTTTGGTCTTTGGGTCTTCTATTTTTCTGGCGAATGATTTGAATATATCAACATTCTTTTGCTCAGCAATACTGGTTGCAGTGGTTAAGCTTCGGTCTACGGTTTTGAACGCGTTCAGGATCTCAGACGATACATTCAGTGCCAGCAGTGCAGTAAGCACCAGGTACATGATGTTGATCATCTTCTGCCGCGGCTCCTTAGGTAATGACATTCTTACTTATTTTTGATAGATCGGTTTTCAATTTGATTTCTTCTCTCTCACAATTATCTTCCCTGCATAGCAGTAAGCATATTACCATATAACTGGTTCAGCTTGCCTAAATTATTAGCCAATGCAGCAATCTGCTCTTTTGCTTTTAACGCATCATCAGCCGTGCTGGCCATGGCAGTAGAAGCCTGAGTCAGTTTACCATAGAACTGGTTCAATGCTTTCAGGTGGTTATTGCCTTCCTGTAATTCCAGTTCGTAAATGGTGTTGAGGGAAGCGAGGTTTTTATTCAACGACTGCATCTGTATATGAAACTGTTTAGACGTTTCAGATGCGCCATGAAAACCTGCGAGTGAATGAGAAGCGTTGTTAACCGCATCTTTAATACCTGTTAAAGCGATGGTAGCTTCTTTGGTTTTGCTGGAGAAATCAGTAGTTGATTTTACGATATCGCCAACCTCACCAATATTTTGTACGGTTGAATTTAATTTCTGAAAACTCTCACCCAGTTTGGTAAGATTACCCGGCGTGATGTTTGCATCCTGCAACATTCCTTCGAGTGTTTTTAAAGCGGGGTTACCTGTATCAGCCGCTTTTGCACCCGCCATATGCACCTCATGATCATCAATAGCCGGATAAATCAGGTAAAGGATACCATAACCCAAAAAGATTATGGCCTCTACTGTAAGACCAATCTTCAGCATTGTATCCGCTATAGACGTGTGTAATAATTTCTGTAATGCACCGAAGATAACTACCGCAGCAGCTATGGATACAAATACATCAAACCATTTAGAGACTTTAGGGGGAATTGCAGCTGCCATTTTCTATCGTTTTTTATAGGTTTTTAAATCTTATACCCGATCACCGTTTCTTATTACAGAACAGTACCGGCTTTATTTCTAAATAAAAAGTTGATTAAAATTATTTTTTCATTTTTGGAGCAAGGTCAATCACACAACGGAAACCGATGTAAGATTTTGCTGTATCCTGGTATTCGTAGTTGCGTGTACTTACCTGAAGGAAATAAGCGATGTCTTTCCAGCTACCGCCTCTTACTACTTTTCTTTTTTCTCTTGGCCTGTCTGAATCCTTGGCTTCATATCTGATATCCGGACTCATATCTGCCATAAAGTTGTAAGCACCTTCGTAGAAATAAGAACCTGTCCACTCAGATACGTTTCCGGCCATATTATATAAGCCATACTGGTTAGGCCAGTATGCGTTGGCAGGTACGGTATAAAAACCTCCGTCTTCAGCATAATTACCGCGGCCGGGTTTAAAGTTGGCAAGTAAACAGCCTTTCTTGTTTCTCAGGTAAGGGCTACCCCATGGGAACATAGAATTGGTAAGGCCTCCGCGAGCGGCATACTCCCACTCGGCTTCACTTGGCAAACGGTAGTCGCCATCAATTGCCATTTTCTTTCTTTCGAGGAATGAATTCTGGATATGTGTTCTCCAATGACAGAAAGCCATTGCCTGTTTCCAGTTAACACCTACCACAGGGTATTTACCATAAGAAGGATGTGAAAAATAGCGTTTGGTCATTGGCTCGTTATAAGAATAAGAGAAATCTCTCATCCAAACCAATGTATCGGGGTATACTTTCTGATCGCCTCTGCGGATAAAATTATTTCTTGGAATACCTGCATTCTCTCTCTTGGCTGCTGCTGCAAGGTCAAAATATTCAATACGGTAAACGATCTTATCAGGATCAATTTCAGGCTTGCCATAGATACGGTTATCCGGGGCAAGATTTAATTCGTTCAGTTTTTCGATGGTATTTCTATCCCATTTAATAGTAGCCACTTTTTTGGGATCAACAGCCATGGTATCATCTGTCTTATTAATACCCTGACCAAACAGGATCTTAAATGCGAGAGAATCTCTTGTCCAGGTTACAAACTGGCGGTATTCGTCATTGGTAATTTCGGTTGCATCCATCCAGAAACCCGGTATAGAAACCTGACGGTTACGTGTGGTATAGTTGTAGCTGATATCCTCATCACTGGGGCCCATATGAAAAGTTCCCGGTGGAACGTACACCATATTACGCGGGGGATTCATGCTTTTATTAGCCGTTGGGGCCACACCGTGCAGCTGCCCGTCATCAGGCAAACCTTTTGACTTTCCACTCTTTTTCAGAAAGCAGGATCCCAGGCTTAGACAAAAAGCGACCAAGATAATGTTACTCAGATAACCTCTCATTGTATGAAACTGATTTATGACAGTGACAAATATAAGTTTTCAATCGGCAGTTTAACCGATTTTGCGTTTTTCTTACCAATAAATTTTTGATCCGTTGGGTAAAAAATCAAGTCAGTAGACAAATAGTTTAGATCTCAGAAAGTGGGCTTGAGGCCGCTGTCATTAAAGCAAATTAATGCATTTCTTTGTTACATATTTGCTAAAAGCTCATTTACCGTTAAAAAAGGTTTTTTGCACGTATAATCTCTACAGAGATAGAACGTTACACTACATCCCTCCACCCCATCTTTTCCCGCTAATAACGGAAAAAGATCAGATTTAGTTTCCTCGGCCTGTATTATTTTATTCGGTACAAACTTCTGAAGTACAGGACACAAAAACTCCTTTGCCTGCTGCCCGATAATGGCTATTTCCCAGATTCCCTGGGTAAGGCCCTGCAATGCCATAGCCCAAACCCCAAAAGAACCCGGGTATTGAGTGATAGCTTTACCAAGGGAGCGAAGCAGCGAATGGGCCCTTTCTGACCATTCTTTTTGATCAAAAACGATGGAAAGATAGATCAGGTTTTGGGCCATAATCGCATTTCCACTGGGTACGGCCCCGTCGTAAACCTCTTTTTTGCGAACGATCACATCGGTTTGGAACTGATGGGTGTAAAAGAAAAAGCCGGTATCTGTTTCCTCAAAATTTTCGATCACCCATTCGGTTAAGGCCTTTGCTTTAAGGAGATAAGCGGATTGGCCCGTGATTTCCTGCAAATGGATATACGCCTGTATGAGATAGGCATAATCATCCAAAAAAGCATCAATTCTGGCCTTGCCGTTTTTATACGTGTGTTGCCAATGTTCAGCATCGCCGGAAAGTTTGTCTTCCAGAAACTGCATATTACGTATAGCCATTTGCCGGTAAGCTTCTTCACCGAGGGCGGCAAAAGCTTTGGAATAAGCGGTATTCATCAGGGCATTCCATCCGAGTAAGATCTTATCATCCAGTTGCGGTCGGATTCTTGTGCCTCGTTGGGCAAATAAGATCTGACGACATGATTCCAGTTTGTCTTCCAGTTCATCAACCTGCATTCCGTTTTCATCTGCAAATTGTTCAACAGGTTTTAGGATGCGGAGAATATTGGTATGCTCCCAATTGCCGTTTTCTTTTATATTGTAAAATGCGCAAAATAGAGAGGCATCTTCTCCTAATAAAGTATCTATTTCTGATTTACTCCATGTATAGAATTTTCCTTCCACACCTTCGCTGTCGGCATCGAGTGCACTGTAAAAACCATTTTCATTACTCAGCAATTCGCGCTCAACAAAAGCGAGCGTTTGGCGGATGATGGTTGCGTAGCGTTTGTTACCATTGAGTTGATACGCTTCGGCAAGTACATTGATCAAAAGCGCATTGTCGTACAACATCTTTTCAAAATGCGGTGCCAGCCATTCATTATCGGTACTGTAACGGGCAAAGCCTCCGCCTAACTGATCATAAATACCGCCATCAATCATTTTATCCAAACTCAATACAGCCTGTTGAATTGAGGATTCATCTTTTGTAAAATGATAATGCCTGAGCAAATATTGAATAGAAAAAGTTTGCGGGAATTTAGGCGCTTTACCAAAGCCACCCCATTCCGTATCGGCATTAGTTAATAAATTAGTGGCGATGGTTTGTAATTGTGTATCGGAAAAAAGATCATCCACCATTCCTTTTTGTCCAATGCCAAAACTGTTGGAACTGAGCAAATGGCCGGTAAGGTTTTCTGCCTGTGCCATGATCTCTTCTCTTTTTTCTGTAAACCCTTTGTAAACGCCTTCCAGAATTTCTTTCCAGCTGGCGCGGTTATAGGCGCGTTGCGGAGGAAAATAGGTGCCGCCATAAAACGGTTTGGTATCGGGGGTAAGAAATACATTCAATGGCCAGCCGCCGCTGCCGGTCATGGCCTGAACCGCATCCATATAAATATGATCCAGGTCGGGACGCTCTTCTCTGTCTATTTTTATATTGATGAAATATTGGTTCATAATGGCCGCCGTAGTTTCATCTTCAAAACTCTCGCGCTCCATTACATGGCACCAGTGACAGGCGGCATAACCGATGCTTACCAGGATGGGTTTGTCTTCTGTCTTAGCTTTTTGCAAAGCTTCTTCCCCCCATGGATACCAGTTTACCGGGTTATGGGCATGCTGGAGTAAATAAGGACTGGTTTCGTTGATGAGATAATTGGTATGGGTATGGGGCATATTCTATAGTTTAGTTGTTGGTCATAAGACCAACAACGGCGATGAAAGACCAACAACCGCGGTGAACGGCATGCGAGGCGATATTACAAAATTAAAAGCCCCTCGTTAAAGGGGCATTCAATTTTATCTTTCGGTTTGCGAAATTATTTTTTGGTTACGAGTGTACTGCAAAGGAATTGATCCAGTGCTGCCACCATGCTTGGTTTTTGTGGTGAAGGAACTTTGATCTCCAGTTTTAAGCCGGCATCTTCAACCGCTTTAGAAGTATTGCTTCCAAAAGCACCAATAACGGTTCCGTTTTGTTTAAAGCCGGGGAAATTATCGTAGAGGCTTTTTACACCGCTTGGGGTAAAGAAACAGATCACATCATATTCTTTAGAAGTTACGATCTCTTTAATATCATTGCTGATACTGCGGTACATAAAGCCCAGAATGTATTCGCATTTATTGGTTTTAAGCCAGTTTACGATCTCATTATCCTGTTGGTTCTCGCTGCACACATAAAGGAATTTTTCGTTTTCCTTGTGTTTATTGATCACATCGAACATGCTTTTATTGGTGCCATCCGCGCCATAAAACACTTTTCTTTTGCGATAGAGAATAAATTTCTGGAGATAAAGAGCCACCGCTTCGGTGATGCAGAAATATTTGGTGTCCTGTCCGATGGTCACTTTCATTTCATCGCACATACGGAAGAAATGGTCGATAGCATTGCGGCTGGTGAACATAACCGCTGAATAATACATGATGTCGATCTTCTGCTTCCGGAACTCTCTTGCCGGAATGCCTTCCAGTTTAATAAAGGGATGGAAAACCAGTTCTACATTATACTTCCGTTCCAGGTCAAAATAAGGGGATTTCTCGCTTTCCGGCCTGGGTTGGGAAATCAGAATTTTTTTTGCCGCTTTGGCAGTAACTGAATTTTTTGACCCGTTCTTTAGCATACTGCGGTTCTATGATGGTACAAAATTAAAAACTTCCGTCTAGATAATTGATCAAGACTTTGTAAATCAATATCAGCGGAAGCAATTCGACTGCGCAAAGGTATAGGAAAAAATGCAATGGGTTTACTTTCAGTTTATTCAATACCGCCATATACGATACCCAGTAACGGTAAAGTAATAATACCCCTACCAGCCCCGCACAAAGGGTGGTTGACACTTCTATTATTAGTGTATCAGAAAAGGCCAGTACCAACAAAAAGGGGATCAGCATTACCCCAAGCACCTTGTTTACAAGAAAAACCACAAACACATAAGAACCCGCAGCTTCCTTTGTATTGAACACCCAGCCGGAGAAAAGCAGGAACAGGTATTTTACCAGATAAGTTAACAGTAATACCGAAGCCGAACCTGCAGCCAGCCACCAAAAGGGGGCCTGGATCCAGTGTTTATAGCGAATGAGTAAAGTGATATATAAACCGGCGCTTACAATAAAAAGCATATTAGACAAAAGGGAAGCTAGGTTATCCTGCAACAGCTGGTCGCGGGTTTGCTTTTGCCGTAAAGAGGTCTGGAAGAAAAGCAGAAACAGGTTCCGGAAATATTTTGAAAATGCTACCCTGATAAAAGCCAGTAAAAAAATTACGCCCGCCAGCAGATAGAAAAGATCATCTTTTGATTCTTCTTTGCGGTAATCGATGATCATGAAAATTGGGGCCTTGTTTAAAGGCAGGTAAGCCGAAACTTCGTATTTGCGGTAGGTTGAAGTATCGTACACCACCACCGGTGTTTTAGCAAGGGAGGCTTTGTGTACCGAATCGGCAATAATACTATCATGAAGGGCAACCTGCCGCAGACTATCTTTTAAAAAAGCTTCTTCCCATTCTTTGCCAGGCTCACTGGTATCGGCGGGTTTTTGCTTAACCGGTGATTTTACCTGAGCTTTCCCTGTCGATTCCGGCAGATTGGTGGAATCTTTTTGGGCAAAAGCTGTGGTTGCACAAACAATAAATATATATATCAGAGGAAAACGCTTCAAGCCAAAGATTTGTGGCAAAAATATGGAGGTGGGAGCATTAAATGTGATTCTTGTTTTTTAAGATTTATTTCATTTTATACAAAATGGTCGTTGCAATGTAAATGTTAGTCGTCGTTGCTTTGCAGACCCGGGTCGCTCATGGCCGCTAGGCCTCGTTCCTGTTACCGGGCTGCTTTGGCCTCTGATCAGATCTGCTTCGCATGATCTGATCTACCATAGCTTCGCTTGGTACCGAACCCAAAGAGGCCCGTCCACAGGAACTGAATAGAAAAGTTAATAGCATTCACACTAATTTTAAAATCCGGTTTGTCCAATTTTTATGCAACGAAAGCAGCTTATCAAAAAGGTTACTTTTGCTTTCATTCATTTTAATATTCATTCATGGCGGGCATTTATATACATATCCCTTTTTGCAGGAAAGCCTGTCATTATTGTAATTTTCATTTCTCTACTTCTCAGCAGCGGATGCCGGAGATGATGGAGGCGATCAGGAAAGAAGCAGCCATCCGGAAAGAATATCTTTCTGAAAAAATTGAGACCATTTATTTTGGCGGGGGAACGCCTTCTTTAATTACAATGAGGGAGGTACGAAGTACGATTGAAGCATTACGATTTTTGTTTGTTGTGGATGCAGATGCAGAAATTACTTTGGAAGCTAATCCCGATGATATTACAGAAGAAAATCTTGCAGGATGGAAAGAAGCAGGCATTAACCGTTTGAGCATCGGGATACAATCTTTTTTTGAAGACGATCTGCAATGGATGAACCGCGCACATAATGCAGATCAGGCAAAGAATTGTATCCTGCTTGCACAAAAAGCAGGCATCAACAATATTTCGATAGATCTGATCTATGGTACCCCTTCTTTAACTGATGAACAGTGGGAAGCGAATGTGCAGATGGCTTTATCACTCAAGATCCCGCATCTCTCCTGCTATGCATTAACGGTTGAACCCAAAACGGCTTTGGCAAAACTGATTGCCACACATCAGTTGGCAGATGTTGATGCAGATAAACAGGCAAGACATTTTACGTTACTTACGCAATGGCTGGCAGCAGCAGGCTTTGAGCATTATGAGATTTCGAATTTTGCACTACCCGGCTTCAGAAGCAGGCATAACAGCAGTTATTGGGAAGGAAAAGATTATTTAGGATTAGGGCCTTCTGCTCACTCGTTCAACGGCAAGACCCGGCAATGGAATATTGCCAACAATGCGCTTTACCTGAAAGCATTGGAAGCCGGTGATGTTCCTTTGGAAATAGAAGTGTTAAATGAAACACAGCAGTTGAATGAATTTATTATGACAAGGCTACGAACAATAGAAGGCATTTCGATGAGCCGTGTTAGCGAAAAATGGGGGGAGGGGAAAATGGAAGAACTCCTTTTATCGGCTCAAAAATATATCAGTCTTGGGCAGATCGTTTTCACGAATGATTCTTTACAACTTACAGCTGAGGGGAAATTTTTAGCAGACGGCATTGCCGCCGATCTGTTTACCAATGAATAGCCGATCAATGACTGTTATGATGCCT
Organism: Sediminibacterium sp.; assembly: GCA_965206685.1. Classification (GTDB taxonomy): domain Bacteria; phylum Bacteroidota; class Bacteroidia; order Chitinophagales; family Chitinophagaceae; genus Sediminibacterium. The sequence continues at coordinate 4,686,144 of OZ242223.1, read as the reverse complement.
GAAAATCCTGCGCATCAGAAAAACAGCGGTGATGGCTGTGATCATGATCAGCATAACATCAGGGCTTAATAAGGTGAATGAGAATGGCATACCTAAAGTTACGAAGTTTCTATACCAAAAATGTTTCTATTTTCTTAAATCCTTCCGCTGCGGGCAGGTGCTCCCAAAGGATCTCGTAAATGGTTGAGGCAATGGGCATTATCGCTTTTACCGACTCATTTAAGGTACGGATACATTTGCTGGCATTATAACCTTCGGCCACCATATTCAGTTCCAGTTGGGCAGATTTTACCGAATATCCTTTCCCGATCATATTTCCGAAAGTACGGTTGCGGCTGTAAAGTGAATAGCAGGTAACTAACAGATCTCCGAGATAAACCGAGGATGCATAATTGGGAATTTCTGCCTGGCTTCCTTCATTCAGCTTTCGCAAAAAACCAACCATTTCATTCGCGCTGTTGGCTATATAAACACTTTGAAAATTATCTCCATACTCAAGTCCGTGTGCAATACCTGCCCCAAGTGCATAAATATTTTTTAATACTGCTGCATATTGTACACCCCACACATCATGATTAACCAGTGTGTTCAGGTATTCTGTTTTAAAATAACCGGCAATGGTTTCTGCTGTTACTTCATCCACTCCAGAGAATGTGAGGTATGATAATTTTTCTGCAGCCACTTCTTCGGCATGGCAAGGGCCAAGCACCGTAAAATAATCTTCAATCGCAAGATGACTGTTTGCTAAAAGGTATTCATTTAATAATTGATTGGAAGAAGGAAGAATTCCTTTCACTGCCGAGATGATTTTTTTATTTTTTAAAGCATCTGCGGGTAATTGTTTGATCGCATCCTCAACATAAGCAGAAGGTACGGCGATAACCAATGCATCTGACTTTGACACAACTTCTGCAATATCGGCATTGAGCGATAACTGGTTAAGATCAAAGTAAGCACTGTTGAGGTAATGCGGGTTATGCCGGCGTTTACTGATGTAACGGATGGTATCTTCATTACGCACCCACCATTGAATGGTATTGCCATTGTCTGTAAGAATCTTTGCCAGCGCCGTGGCCCAGCTTCCGCTTCCGATAATACCAAACTGCATCGCTATCCTGTTTAGGTTACTGCAAACATACGAAAGCTGTCTTCTTTAAAAAACAAACGGCAGGATATACCTGCCGTTCGGAATCGTTTATAAGATGAAGTTTAGTTTGCCGGTTTCTTATCGTCGAACAATTTGTCTTTAGCAACAACGGTAACCTTAGAGCCCTCTTTTAATATTTTACTTACTGTTGAATATGGTCCGGTAATCACTTCTTCACCGCCCTTTAATCCATCCAACACTTCAATATAATTCAGATCCTGTATGGCTGTTTTCACTTTTACTTTTTTCACTGTATTATCTTTCAGCAATACAAAAACCACTTCTTCTATATCATCATCTGCACTGGTAGCTTTAGCAGTGGTTGTGGTTGTTTGCTCCGGTTTTTTATCGTCTTTTTTATCATCACCCGGTGCTTTATCGCTTTTCTTATCCCTTGTGGTTACTGCATTTAAAGGAACCGCAATCACATTCTGACGGGTGCGGGTTTGTATATCGGCGCTGGCAGTCATACCCGGGCGGAAAGGGAATCCTTTACCTGTTGCTACCAGATCTTTATAGCTATCGGTAAGTAAACGGATATGTACTTTATAATTGGTAACATCAGTGCTGCTGGAAGCAGTTCCGGTTGTATTTGGATTGGCAATCTTATACACCAATCCTTTAAATTTTCGGTTTCCGTAAGCATCTACTTCTACAATCGCTGTATCGCCTAATTTAACTTTAGGGATATCATTCTCACCAACATCTACTCTTACTTCAATACTTCGCATATCGGCTACGCGCATCATTTCTGTACCTACGTTAAAACTGTTACCGGCCACGCGTTCGCCTTTTTTCACATTCATCAAACTGATCATTCCATCCATGGGTGATGTGATCACGGTTCTGGAAAGATCTTTATCTGCTTTTGATAATTGTGCTTCGGCACTTTTAATAGACGCTTCTGTACTTTTCAATCCTTCTTTAGCTGCCGTATAATTGGCTTGTGCGGTAAGATAAGCCTGCTCAGACTGTTCAAACTCTGAACGGGAGATCACTTTATCGTTCAATAATTTTTTCTGGCGATCGTAGGTGTTTTTATAATTATCCATTACCGCTTTCAATCCAACGATACTGGCAGCTGAATTGGATAATTGCGCTTTGGTTTGGTTAACTCCTGCCACCACCTGATCGCGTTGTGTGAGGTAGATATCTGCATAAATGCGTGCAAGGATTTGTCCGCGGCGTACACTGTCGCCTTCATTTACATTCAGTTCAACGATCTCACCGCTGATATCCGGGCTGATCTTTACTTCAATTTCAGGGTATACTTTACCGCTGGCGTTTACTGTTTCGGTGATGGTTCTGCTGATCACTTTTTCAGAAGACACTTTTATCCCTTCTTCTTTTCCGATCATGCCGGCTTTTTTTAAGCCGATTAATGCGCCAATAAGCACTACAAGCGCTACGATGATCCAGATAAGTTTCTTATTCATAATACAGTTTTTCTTGGTTTCTCAATTCCGCTGGTTAGCGATCGTTTTGGATAATTTATAATTTAAGCCCTTTCCCTTTATAGAATTCAAGCAGTTTCATCTTGAAAATATAGTCATATTGATTGGTGAGCTGCTGCAATTTAGCTCTTAGCAGGTTATTTTGATTGGTAATAAGATCCAACGAACTTAATAAACCTACTTCATATCTTTTTACAGCAAAATCGTAGGCTTTTTGAGAACTCTGTACAGTGCGTTTGCCGGCATTGAATTTTTGCAGGGCAGTAATGGCATTGCTGTAGGCAGTATAGATATTCTGACGAAGGGTAAGATCGCTTTGTTTTTTCTGTGCCTGTGCAGATTCAAGATTGAGCTGGGCAATTTTTACGGAAGTTCGGGCCTGGTGATTACTATAAATAGGAATACTGATACTGACACCTATGTTCTGACCGAAGTTGTTATCCATCTGTTTGCCCCATCCGCTCCATAATTGTCCAAAGCTTCTGTTGCTTTGCGTGATCTTGAACAGTGGATTCTGAACATAGTAATTAACATTGCTTAGGTTTACGATGGGCTCAGTACCGGTTATAGGGGTATAACCAAGGAAGGTGCCCCCGGTAGTTTGTTTAAATGAGTTGGAAAAGTTGGTAGACAGGTTAGCTCCCAGATTAATGGTTGGATAAAACTGTGCTTTTGAAACCAGAATATTGTTTTTTGCCGATTGAATACGGAAAGCATCTGCTTTTTGCTGAGGCTGATAATTCATTGCCTGTTCAAATACTATTTCGGGTTGCAGTTCGGCAAAAGATTCGATTGGAATCTGATCAACTGCGGGTGTTTCTATACCGAAAAGCACATCTGTATCCAGGTTCAGCAAAGCGCGAAGGCTTAGCAGGGTTGACTCATAATTTCCTTTGGCAGTATAATAGTTACTGCTATCTGAGGCAAGCTGAGCCTCAATTTCGGCTAGGTTCAACTCCGGCAATACACCCGCGTCTACTCTTTTCTTGGTAATATCAAACTGGTTATTAGTTTGTTGGATCTGCAGTTCGCTAATATTCACCTGTTCTTTAGCTGCCAATACCTGAAGATAGTAGGTAGCTACATTAAAAGAGATATCGCTTTTGGCTTTATCAACGTCTGCCAATGCAGCCTGGGCATTAAAGCCGGCTACTTTTTCAGTGTTTTTTAAACGGCCATAATTATATACCTGTATGCCAGCTGTAACCCCAAAATTCTGATAAAGAAATTGCGAAGTGGAGAACGCATTGGTAGTAGGATCAATAGAACGGCCAAAACGAACACCGGTAGACGTACTACCGCTAACATTTGGATAGATATTGTATTTAGCCTGTTTTGCCTGCAAGGCAGAGATCCTTGCCTGAATATCAGCCTGTGTAATTGAAATATTGTATTGAAGCGCACGTTCAATACAATGACGGAGATCCCAGTTGTCGGAAGGCTTTTGCGAAAAGGCCTGCAACATGATTGTGCAACAGATCAGGGTCAGAAACTTCTTCATATATAACAAAAATAACGGTTTCCTACCCAGTTGCCTAAATTTTAGACAGACGGAAAGGAATTGCAGTAAAACGTTAAAAAACTGTTATGAAAGGCTTTTGATGACCCGGTTTGAGCGGCTGTTTTAGGCTGAAGTCTAATCAGACGCATTATAGAAATTCTATCTAACTACCCGAAATTCAGTTCTTTGGGAGGTAGTTCCCCCGCTGTCTTGACAGTTTTTTCAAGGCGCAGCGCAGGTCAATGGATATTTTCTGTTTCAGCTGCCGGTTTTCTTTTTACGATGAAATAGATCAGCATAAATGCCGCCAAAACGGCTAACCCGATTAATGCGGTTACCGGTGTTTGAATGGCGATGCTGATACCCACAAAAAGATAGGCGCCCATAAAAATGATGGGCAGCACAGGGTAGAGTTTCATTTTATAGATACCTGTACCATCCAGGTGTTTGGTTTTTTTGCGTAGTACAAAAATGGTGGCGCTGGAGGCAACCATCCCGAAGCAATCCAGAAAAATGGTAAAGTTGAGAATCTTCTCAAAAGTTTGCGCGAAGAAAAGGATCACAATACACATGGCTGCAAACACAGTTAAGGAAGTAGTGAGTACTTCGTTCTTCGGATTTTGTTTTGAAAATATTTTAGGCAACACCCCCTCTCCACTCATCGCATACATCACCCTCGGGTTGCTCATTAACAAAGCATTTACATAAGCCAGTACACCAAAGAAGAGAAAAAAGGAAAATACATCAGCCCCGGTTTTACCGAAAGTTTTATTCATCAATACATAAGCGATCTCATGTTCGTCTTTCATGTTTTCAAATCCAACAATGGTATAGTAGCTGAGGTTAACCAAAAGATATAAACCGATAATAATGGCGATGCCGATAAAAATACCACGGGGAATATTTTTTGCGGGTTGATCTACTTCGTTACCAAAGTTGATGGTTTGCTGATAGCCACCATAGGTAAAAGAAACAGCGATAAGACTAATACCCAGACTTTGGATCCAGCTCATTGCAGGTGCTGCGGGAGGGGTTACCACTGAAACAGTTTGTGCTACCTCATGATGCGGAAAAAACAATGCCAGTATCAGCACAATGATCATGCTGATCTTGATGATCATAAGAATATTCTGCGCCCTTGAACTCATGCGCAGACCCCGGAGGTTGATAAAGTAAAAAATAATAATTGCTCCACAACTGATGAGCGCTTTATCGATATCCGTCCAGGCAAACTGCGGAAATAGTTTTGTGATATACCCACTACCTATCAACGCCACGCCACTTAAACTGGCTGCATTGCTGATGAGAATGATACAATTGATCGCAAAGGCAATACTGGGGTGATAAGCATAAGAAAAGATTTTATAATACCCACCGGTTACAGGATACCTGCTTCCGATCTCTGCATAGGTAAGTGCACCGCACAACGCAAAAAATCCACCTAATAACCAGGCAGTAAAATAAACAGAAGGCTCAATGGCATTTTTGGCACTGGTGGCGGCTGAACGAAAAATACCCATACCAATTACCAAACCCACCACGATCATCGTGAAACTGAAGAGATTCAACTTTTGTTTTCCGTTCATAGCGTTAGAGTGTGACATTAAATGTAGGGAAAAACGCTGAACGCTGAACGCAAAAAGCGAAATGCTTAACACGAAATATCTCTTACGTTCTCCATTAAGCGTTAAGCATTTAGCTTTTGAATAAACAAGTTTTCAACGCGGCGTGAACAACTAAAAGGGTACGAATTATTTATTTATAGAACCCACTATTACATTTGCTGCGTATTTGGTTTTCGCTTTATGCGGAATTAAAAGGGAAGTCCGGTGTGATTCCGGCGCTATCCCCGTAGCTGTAAGCTGTTCGTGAGACGTGAATCGTGAGTCGTGAGTAAACATCACACCACTTTCATTTCCACCTCTGTTGAATCTTCAAACCACTGTTGCGTTTTGCGTGATGGGAAGGTGATCAACCGAGAGCAAGCCAGAAGACCTGCCAGGTGCATTCGAATCATTCACGGCTTTCGGGTGAAAAGCATGGAATGTAAAGGGCATCTGCAGTGCCGTTTATGTTTCTCCGTTTTTTTATTTTCCTGAAAGCTCATTGTTCAATTAAAAACAAAACAGACAATGAGCAAAACATTAACGCTCCTCGCTACACTGCTTACGGGCAGTACGGTCCTGGCACAAAAGGACAGCTTACCAACCAAAACACTGGATGAAGTGGTGGTTACCGCCAACAAACTGGAACAAAAACAAAGTTCCACAGGTAAAGTGATCACTGTAATTACGAAAGCACAGATTGAAAAAAGCAATGGCAAAACCGTTGCACAGTTATTGAATGAACAGGCAGGCATTACGATCAATGGTGCATTGAATAATGCGGGTTCTGTTCAAACCGTTTATATGCGTGGCGCATCGGCAGGCAGGACATTGATTTTGATGGATGGTATTCCCTTAAATGATCCATCAACCATTACTACCGATTTTGATCTGAATCTTTTTTCCATCAATGATGTGGAAAGAATTGAAGTATGCAAAGGCGCCCAATCAACTTTATACGGAAGTGATGCCATTGCGGGTGTGATCAATATCATTACCGTAAAAAAAGATGTGCAGAAAGCATTCAATATCAAAAGCACATTAAGCCAGGGAACATTGGGCACATCGCGCAATAATGTTCAGGTATATGGAAAGAAAGATAAACTTACGTATACAGCACGTTATGCAAGGCTTATTACCAATGGTTTTTCATCTGCATACGACAGTACAGGTAAAAAGAATTTTGATAATGATAAATATGACGGTACGGTTACCAATGCGCAATTGGTATATCAGTTAACGCCTGCTTTATCGTTAAAAGCATTTGCCATGTATAGTAAGTATGATGCAGGTATTGATGCCGGTGTATTTACGGATGACAAGGATTATAATATCCATAATAAATCTTTTATTACCGGTACTGGTTTTATGTATAAGAAAGGTGCAGTTACGCTGAATGGAACCTATCAATATAGTGAGCTAACCAGAAATTATCGCAATGATAGTCTTGATAAAACCAGCACTATTTTTGAAGACAATACTTACTTTGGTAAATCGCAGTTTGTAGAATTGTATGCGGGAATCCGTCTTGGTAATGGTTTTACATTATTAACCGGCTTGGATTACCGTTATAATTCTTATAATCAGGGTTATTATTCTGTAAGTTCATTCGGGCCATTCAGCAGCACGTTCAGAGATACCTCAATGAACCAGAAAGCTGTGTATGCATCTATCATCTACAATAGTCCTGATAAAAAACTGAATATTGAATTGGGTGGCAGGTACAATGATCATTCGAGATATGGGAATAACAGTACTTATACGTTCAACCCCTCTTATTCGATTAATAAAGATCTGAGAGTTTTTGCGAGTGTTTCCAGTGGTTTTAAAGCGCCATCTTTATATCAGTTAAGTATCAATGATAAACTGGATGCAGAAAAATCTGTGAATTATGAAGGTGGGATCAGTTTACAACAAAAAGGTTTCAGCACAAGACTGGTTTATTTTAACCGCCGTATAAACAACGGTATCGATTATAATTATATCACGTTCAAATATTTTAATTACATCAAACAGGTGGTAAACGGTATTGAACTGGAAGCAACGGTTACACCGGTTGAGAAGTTCAATATCACTGCTAATTATACTTATCTCGCAAGCGAAGAAATAACACAGAACCGTGTTACGGTAAAAGATACCATAAGCTATGATTATCTTTTAAGAAGACCCAAACACAGCATCAATCTTACGGCGGGTGTAGATGTGGCAAAGGGTTTATATGTATCTGTAAGTGGAAAATATGCGAGCAAACGATATGATGTGGGTGGATATAAAAAAGCAGATGTATCGTTAGACAGTTATTTTATTCTGGGAGCATATGCTGATTACACTTTAAATGAACATGTGAAATTTTTTGCCGATGCTCAGAACATTGGTAATAAGAAATTCTTTGAAGTGAGAGGGTTTAACAGTATCCCCTTCCTGTTTAATGCAGGGGTAACTTTTAATTGGTAACAGCCATGCCTACTCATGAAAGCAAACCTTGTCCGCGGTGTAACAAAGCCTTTGAATGCAAAGTTGGCAATATTGCAGAATGCCAATGCAGCTCTGTAACACTCAGTTACGAAGAGCGTGTATTTATTGAAGCGAAGTACACCGATTGTTTGTGTGCAGAATGTCTGCAAACATTGCAGTTTCAGTATAAGCTGCATCGCAATCATATATTCAGGTTTTAATTTTTTTGCCACAGATGGCACAGATTACCACAGAATAGTTCTGTGAAAATCTGTGCCATCTGTGGCAATTATTTTCTCTATCCGTAACCACAATTCACAATAATTCGTGTAATTCGTGGTATGGAGATCTATCTCATCAGACATACTACCCCCGATGTAGCCAAAGGCATCTGTTACGGACAAACCGATCTGGATGTAACAGAAAGTTTTTCAGATGAAGTAGCCAGTATCCGTCCGAATCTTCCTGAAAATATTGAGGCTGTTTACAGCAGCCCTTTACAACGCTGTCATAAACTGGCGAAAGCTTTATTCCCGCAAAAAAATATTTCTCTTCACAAAGATCTGATGGAGCTCAATTGTGGTACCTGGGAAATGCAGGTATGGAATGAGATTCCCAAAGAAGAAATGCAACCCTGGCTCAATGATTTTATCAATGTAATTGTACCGCAGGGAGAAAGTTATCTACAGATGCATGAAAGGGTGATCAATCAATTCAACCATATTGCCCAACAATCCAAACCCGCTGTAATTGTTGCACATGGCGGTGTTTTGAGAAGTATACTTGCGCATATTACCCATACGCCGCTTAAAGAATCATTTGATGTTTTTAGTTGTCATTATGGATGTGTGGTGAAACTGTATTTGGAAAATGGCATTTATAAACATGAGATGCTGTATAATGTTTCTTTAGCGGGGAAGGAATGGCATAGGCCGGATCGTGAGACGTGAATCGTGAGTTGTGAGTAGTCAGTAGTGAGTGTGTTTTGTGAATGGTTAATAAACTGTACGCATTGACAATTCACCATTGATCACTCACGATTCACGCTTCACGATTCACGAAAACAAATACTAACTTTAATAAAACCCAACACCATGAACTTTCATCTCGACCAACTGCTCACGGTAACGTTTACCTTGTTTGCGGTGATTGATATTGTGGGGTCTATTCCTTTACTTATTTCATTAAAAGATAAGATGGGGGCTATCCGTTCTTTTCAGGCAACGATTGTTTCGGGCGCATTGATGATCTTGTTTTTGTACCTGGGCAAACCTTTCTTGAATGTATTGGGATTAGACGTTCGTTCATTTGCAGTAGGTGGTTCTGTTGTGATCTTTTTATTGGGTTTGGAAATGGTTTTAGGGCATGAGATTTTCAAAGGTGATAAAAATGCACAATCCGGAACGGTTGTTCCCATTGCCTTTCCTATTATTGCGGGTAGCGGAACGTTAACTACCATCATGTCGTTAAAAGCGAATTTTGAAGAGACTTATATATTGGCAGGAATTATTATTAATCTGGTAGTTGTGTATGTTGTACTTAAATCATTGAAATTTATTGAGCATTTATTAGGGCCGGCGGGATTATTGGCGGTACGTAAATTTTTTGGTGTGATCCTATTGGCGATTGCTGTGAAAATATTCAGCAGTAATATCGGAGCATTCGGCAAATGATTATTTTAACGCCACAGATTCTCAGATTTACACTGATTTTCTCTCCGCTAATCTGTGAATCTATGGCGAAAACATTTTACAAAATGAACCCAAAAGCAAATTTTTTTTCAAGGTTCTACCATTGGCTATTTTCTCATATCGAATGTTTGTTTTGGATAACAGCATTCATCATTTTATTCTTTCTCCCTGAAAACCAAGCACCTAAATCATTATGTCCTTTCACTCTTTTGGGTTTGGGTCATTGCCCGGGCTGTGGAATTGGCCATTCTATACATTATGTTTTGCACGGGCAGTTCACCCTTTCTTTTCAGCAGCATCCATTGGGAATCTTAGCGGTAATAGTTATATTTATGAGGATCAAACAATTGATCCAACCAAAAAAAACGGTTTATGAAACCCAACCTCATTAACATGATTCCTTCTATTGAAGGAGAAGAACTGGTTTATCTGCAACAACTTACCCAGGAACTGAATGAACAGCAACTGATGAGTTTTATTGCTGCTTATAATGGCAAGCGAAGAACCTCTGATCAAATATTGATCGGTTGTATTTTTGGATTTGTATGCATTGCAGGTGTACAAAGATTTATGGTAAGACAGAATGTTATGGGGGTTCTTTTTTTCTTTACGGGTGGGTTTTGTCTTATCGGTACTATTATTGACACTATCAATCACCGGAGACTCGCTTTTGAATTCAATCAGCAAATGGCAAGAGAAAGCATGGCAATGATCTATGCTTATCGCTAATAAAATATTTTATGGAACAGATCGAGATCAATAATACCCAAAAACAAATTTTGGTAACCAACTCCTGCGTAGATGATTCAAAATTTATCTGCGGTAGTTTACAACGTTTGTATTTTGAGGATATTAATATGAGTGGCACAAAGATCACCAATGCCAACCTCAGCGATCTTGAAATTGAAGGGGCACAATTGGGTGGCGCGTATATTCATAATGTAGGCATGCCACCTGAAGGGCATCCGTTCTATGAGGCAAATGCAATACAAAAGCCTTTGCGTTTTGAAGATTGTAATTTGAGTAACAGTTCTATCAGCAATTGTAACCTGAGCGGAGTAGATATATGCGACTGTAATGTATCGGGTATGAAGATTAATGGCATTTCTGTTGACGCGCTTTTAGCAGCGTATAAAAAATAATATCCATTCATCATGAATCATGCCCCGCAAAAATTATTGGAAGAACTCAATCAACCGTTTACAGTAACACAGGAGCAGATTGATTTTTTTCAGCTGAATGGATATATTAAGATCAAAAATGTATTGTCGCCGGATCTGATCCATTACATGAATGAAACCATTTCAGAAGAAGTAGACAAACTGAACATACAAACCATTGCTATTGAAGAGCGTGATACGTATGGCAAAGCTTTTTTGCAGATCATGAATATCTGGACAAAGTCTGAACGCGTAAAAGAAATCGTTTTCAGCAAACGTCTTGCACAAATAGCTGCCGAACTGATGAAAGTAAATGGTGTGAGGATGTATCACGATCAGGCATTGTTTAAAGAACCCGGTGGTGGTTTTACTCCCTGGCATGCAGACCAATATTACTGGCCGGTGAGTACCGATAAAACGGTTACAGCATGGGTCCCGCTGCAAAAAACAGATCTCGAATTGGGGCCATTAGAATTCAGTGCGCAAAGTCAAACATTGGAAGAAGGCCGCACATTTAAGATCAGTGATGATAGTGAAGCGGTGATCCAGAAAAAATTAACGTTGAACGATTTTACCAAAGTGGTTGAGCCTTTTGATATCGGTGAGATCAGTTTTCATATGGGTTGGGTATTCCATCGTGCGGGACCTAATACCACCGATCATATGCGAAAAGTGATGACCATTATTTATATGGATAAGGACATGACCTTACTGCAACCCAAAAACGATAATCAAATAGCCGATTGGGAAGCATGGTGCCCGGGTGCGAAAGTTGGAGAGGTGATTGATACCGTTTTGAATCCGGTGTTATATCAAAAATAAAAATCCCTCTTCATTTATAAAGAGGGATCAATATCAGTGGCCTCGCCGGGAATCGAACCTGGATCTGGAGCTTCGGAAACTCTTATACTATCCATTGTACTACAAGGCCAAAAACAAATAAGGCTGCAAAAATAACAGAACCTGTCTATTCCTGCTTCAATTCTTTAAATATTCGTTCAGTATCTTCTTTTTTACATAATTCGGTACCTGCATTCATTGTTGCGGCGGTTCCTGCGGCAATTCCGTAGCGCAATACATCGGGTAAAGGCCAGTTTTTTGATAATGCATAAACCATTGCGCCCACCATACTGTCACCCGCGCCCACAGTGCTCTTAATGGTAACCTGTGGCGGTTTTATTTTGAGATCTGTGTCTTTTGTAATCAGCATAGCACCATCTGCTCCCATGGATACCACCATTATTTCGCAACCGCCTTTCTCAATAATACTTCGTGCAGCTATCAGTATTTCATCTTCATCTAATCTTTCTTTGCCGTATAAATTGCTCAATTCACCCAGATTGGGTTTGATCAGGTACACACCTGTGTTAACTGCATGCCGCAAAGCCTCACCCGAAGTGTCTACAACTAATTTTGCATTTTTTTGATTGGCAATCACGGCTAATTTTCCAAAAAAATCTACCGGTACACCCGGCGGTAAACTTCCGCTCGCAACAATATAATCAATGGCGGTTTCATTTTGAATATGCTGTAATAGCTGTTGCCATTCGTTCTCTGTCACCCATACTCCTTGCATCCCAAAACGATATTGAAGATGTGTAGAGGTGTCAAGCACTACAAAATTTTCACGCATATCATTCTGAGCAGATAAAGCAACAAAAGAAATATTTTCTGCAGTCAGTAATGTTTCAAACTGTTTACCTGTATAGCCACCTGAAAGAAAAATGGCTTCGCTCTCTCCGCCTAATTTGTGAATGGCCCTGGATACATTGATACCACCACCACCCGGCTCTGTTTTCACATCGGTACAAAGCAATTTCTTTTCCGGTACCATTTGCGGCACAGCCATACTTTTATCCAGTGCCGGATTCAGCGTTATGGTAACGATCTTTTTCATGAAATGATTTTAAAGCGATCAGCGAAGCAATTCCTGCATAGCGGCAGGTAAAAAAATACCTGTTGGTACACTTCGCATAATCTGCAGGTCTTCTGTAAAATTAGTTTCATTATCCAAGAAACGGAGAACTCTTTGCGGTGGATTATGTTTGAAGATAAGTGAGAAGATCTCGCCCCCATTCATTTTTTGATGATGTAATACATTCAGTAACACACTATCAAATAAATGAAACTTCTTATCGGTAAATGTTTTTTGCAAAGAAACCGAGCCATTTTTCACAAGGCTGTCTACAATCTGTTTTGTTCTTTTTTGAATGAACTGAAAGGCATACCCGCTGCTGCCTTTGGCTTGTCCGCCTGCAATACCTGTGTAAACGATTCGTCCATCCTGTAATGGAAATTGGTGATTGGTCATGGGTATCACACCAAATTCTTCATGACTGATCGTGTAATCAGTAATGCCCAGTGTAGTTGAAATATATTCTTTCAATGCTGTTTCATATGCATCTTGAGGGAGTAGTTCTTCTGTAAATAAAGTGTACTCCACCAATGCTGTTGTGGCAGAAGTCGGCATTACATACATAAAAGTAGTTCCATGTTTCTGGTTTACCCTGAAATCCATGAAGGTGGCTTTTGTTGGATTGAAGCAGGGTTCTGGTGTTTGGATGAGCCAGCCTTTGAAATGCTGTAGGAGAAGGTACCCCCCTTGCCCCCCTGGGAGGAGGGCTAAAATATTGTTAAACAGAATACTGCTAAAGATATAATCTGCGATAAACGTTTGGGTACTTGTATTTACTTCGCCTTTTTGATCAGTATTTTTTATTGATTTGATCTCTTCATACCTCCATTCGATATTGGGGTGTTTTTCGGATTCTTTTTTTACAAATGTGTACAGGTCTATTCCCTGTATCATTTTGTATTGATAGGGAGCGATATTAAGTGTGGCTGAATACTGATTGGAAAGAAAATCTATATCGCTCCACCTGTGATGCACAATGGATTCGAAAATGCCGTTTTCCTTTTCCCAGAAACACCAGGTGCGGTCGTTTTTTGTTTTGGGGGATTGATCAATGATCAATATTTTTTTATCATTGAAGAATGGTTCATTCATCATCCGCTTCAAAAGGCTTGAGCCAGCAAGACCCGCACCGGTAATGATATAGTTGTAGTGATTGGGCAATGGTGAATGGTGAATGGTGAATATAATCGCCGTTGTTGGTCGCCTGACCAACAACACTTACTCTGTTAAAGGTTCATTCTTCAATGCTTCATCCTTTCGAACTTTATCCCAGTATTTCTTAGCAACCAGCAACATTCCAAAACTTTCTCCCTCCTGCTTATCCAAATGCTTATGATGCATTTTATGTGCCCAGCGGATGGCTTTGATGTAGCGGTTATTACTGCGGCTGAATAATTTGAACCGTTGATGGATGATGATCTCGTGTACCAAAAAATAAGCAAATCCATACAAAGCAATACCCGCGCCAATACTTACCACCCAGTATACCTGGTTCATACTGCCAAGCATAATACATAACCAGCTGGGTATCGCAAAGATCACAAAGAAGGCATCGTTCTTCTCAAAAAATCCGGGACCTTTCCGATGATGGTCTTTATGCAGGTACCACAAAAACCCATGCATCACAAAACGATGTGTGAGCCAGGTAATACCTTCCATAATAATGAAGGTGGCCAGTGTGATGAGTAAGTAGATCATATTATAAATACGTTCTTAATGCCAGAAAAAACAATGCCTGTATAATAAACAAATGTACAGCGAAATGGTTGTGTTTATCGAATGACAACCAGCGGTAAATGGCCAGTAACAGAGCGCTGATCAAAAACCAGCAGGTATAATTGTATAAAGGCACATCACTGTTCTTCCATTCCCAAAAACCAAGTTTCATGGCAACGGGTTCCATGATCCAGTCGAAGAAAGTGGCCAGCATGGCTCCGTCAATAATGAGTGATAAAGCGGCTACACTTGATGGAAGAGTTCGTCCATCGGTACCCATTTTTTTTTCGAACCATTTATGCATCTTAACCATGATAGCTCCGCTGCAAAAAACAACCACAAACCAGTTAATGCCGATCAGCCAGGGAACACCATTCAGTTTTGCACCCATCACTGTTCCGTATTTGTATTCACCAAATAGTCTTCCCGTATTAACACCGATCATTTCTGTGCCCATACCCGTTAAAAAAGCGATAGCTATGAATGCAAGAAAAGAAAGGTTTTTCTGTTCCTGGTTCCAGATTAACAGTATGGCCATCAAACAAAGCGTAAATGGGGTATTTTGGATGAACCAGTCTTTGTAAGGTGTAAACAAAATACCGACAAATCCGCTTACATGAAAAAGGATGGCGATACATGTGGCGATATGTTGTTTTGAGAATTTCATATTACTTACCCTCGCGAAACCTTGTTCCTTTGTGACTTTGCGGTAAAGTGGGTTTAACCGCTAAGACGCAAGGGCGGGAGGAAACGCGAAGAACTATATCAGTGTTTAGAATATTTTTTTTGATGAGAAGAAACGATTTCACTCATGATTTTTGCACTTTGCAAACACAAAGGTATACCACCACCGGGATGCACACTGCCGCCAACGAAATATAATCCTTTAATAGCCTTACTGAAATTGGGGTGCCTCAGAAATGCAGCCATTTTAGAATTGGAACTGGTTCCATATAAAGAACCCATATAAGAAGCCGTTTTTGATTCGATCAAAACCGGGTCCAATATTTCTTCTGCTTCAATCAAAGGTTCTATATCTGTTTTCAATAGCCTGTTCAGTTTGGCAATAATGGCTGCACGGTATTTTATGCGGTAAGATTCCCAATTCTGGCCAATATTCGCAGGGGCATTTACCATAACAAACCAATTCTCTTTTCCACCCGGTGCCTGCAAGCCGGGCTCGCATTTGCTTGTAATATTGATATACACAGTAGGATCATCATACATTTTCTTCAGCCGAAATAGATAATCAAATTCTGCCTGATAATCTTTGGCGAAGAAAATATTATGTAACCCCAATTCTTTGAATTCTTTGTTGATACCCCAATAAAAAATAAGCGCACTGCTGCTCCGCTCCTGTTTCAGGATTTTTTTCGATTTATGCGGATCATTCAAAAGGTTTTTATAGGTGAAGTATACATCCATATTACTCACTACTATATCTGCATACAAATTTTCATTGTTTACCACTACCCCCAATACCTTTCTATCCTTTTGAATGATACGTTCAACAGGTGTATTAAAATGAAATTGTACCCCTTTTTTTAAAGCCAGTCGGTATACCGCATTTGTAATACTGATCATTCCGCCTTTGGGATAAAAAGAACCCTCATTATGTTCTAAGTGCGGTATCAGGCTAAGCATTCCCGGTGCTTTATAAGGATTGCTGCCATTATAGGTTGCGTATCGGTTAAATAACTGAACAGTTTTGGAATTTTTAAAATGCGCCTGATTCACTTGATGCATGGTACGAAACAAATAAGGCAGTCGTGTAGCTTTCAGCGCCTTTAAAATCTTCGCCTTCCATAAAGTATTTTTTTTATGGAGGGAATGATTTAGAAAAACATTACCGATATCGTTGTAAACTCTTTTGGACCGTTTTAAATAAGATAAAAGACTTTCTTCTGTTTCACCCATTTTGTCTTTTAACTCTTTGGCAAACAATCCGGCATCAGCATAAGCATGTACAAGTGTGCCATCTTCATAAAAATAATGGCAGGATACAGGCATTTTTTGATAAGCAAAATAATCTTCCACCGGCTCGCCGGCCAATGCAAACAGTTCTTCTATATTTTGTGGTTGGGTAAACAGGCTCGGGCCTGCATCAAAACGGTAACCGTTCAATTCAAAATCGCTGAGTTTACCACCGGGGTAATTATTTTTTTCAAATACATTCACTTCAAAACCCTGCACGGCTAGGCGTATTGAACTTGCAAGGCCTGCAATACCTGCACCAATAATGATTGCTTTTGGAGAATGGCTCATAAATTTATAAGCAGAAGATACGCGAAATTTATATCGCTAAGCCGCTTTGTTTTTGATCCACCAGTCCATCACTTTCGGAAAGGCAATATGAAACCATACGGTAAATAATTGAGGCTCATTTTTAATCATATCATCAATGTCCGACATTGACCGGTATTGATAATGGCTCACTTCTTCGGGATTGGGTTCTATCTCCCCATCATAATAACCCACAAACACATGGTCAAATTCATATTCGGTAAGCCCGTTTGAAAAATCGGCTTTATACATAAAATCAAATACTTTATGCAAGGGTGTTACAAAACCCATTTCTTCCCGTAAACGTCTTGAAGCCGCTTCCAGTGTTTCTTCGCCGGGTCTTGGGTGACTGCAGCAGCTATTCGTCCATAATCCACCACTATGGTATTTGGTTATAGCGCGTTGTTGCAAAAGCATTTCGCCGTTATCATTAAACACAAACACACTAAATGCCCTGTGAAGCACAGCTTTTTTATGCGCTTCTATTTTTTCCATAGTACCTACAGAAACATCCTGCTCATTCACTAAGATCACTTCTTCCATGTAATGTATTATCGGGTTTACATCAGGTTTAATTGACTGCGTATGCCGGCTTTGGCTAAAATGACAATTTTACTATAATCCGGAATGCGGACCCGGCTTTGTAAAATGTTCTGTGCCGGCATTTTTTTGATCTTCTTAAATAAGGTCAGGTAATATTGATAAGCCACATACACACCAAACCTTGCTTTTACCGGCAGTTTTAAAAGGCCTTCGTAAGCATGATCAAAATCACGCTGAATATCGGCTTCAATCGAAGCTTTATCGCATGATGTAAAATTACTAAAATCGCACCCGGGAAAATATACTCGCTCCAGTCCTTCATAATCTGCCTTCAGATCGCGCAGAAAATTTACTTTTTGAAAAGCGGCACCCAGACTTCTGGCATAGGGCTTCAGCGCTTCGTAAATTTTTCTGTCAGAATCACAGAAAATATGCAGACACATCAATCCAACAACTTCTGCACTTCCATAAATATATTCTTCGTAACCGGCTTTGTCATATATGCGCTTATCCAGATCCAGTTTCATGCTGTATAAAAAAGCATCTATCAATTCTCTGTCAATCGCAAATTCATTTACAGTTAACTGAAAACTATGCAGGATAGGGTTTAAACTGATCTTCCTGTCTATAGCATCATAAGTGGCCTGTTTAAACTCTTCAAATAATACTTCTTTATCATACTCATGAAAAGTATCCACGATCTCATCGGCAAAACGTACAAATCCATAGATATTAAAAACCGGCCCGCGCAGGTCTTTATGCAATAGTTTAATGGCCGAAGAAAAACTGGTACTGTATTTCTCGGTGGTTATCCTGCTGCACTCCTGGCTCGTTTCATGAAACAGGTTCATCATGGGGTTTTATTTTTTGGGTTATCTGCTTTTTATTTTTTGTTCAGCTTTTGTTGCGTCGCACACTTTTACAACTTATCGTTATTCAGCAATCGTGAGTCGTCAGTCGTGAATCGTGAGTTTTTTCTTTGACTCACGATTCACGTCTCACAATTCACGAAAACGCATTCACCACCACCCCAGCCACCACTTCTCCACTGATCAAACTAGGTGGCACTCCCGGCCCCGGAACGGTAAGCTGTCCGGTATAAAAAAGATTCTTTACTTTCTTACTTCTGCACGATGGCTTTAAAACAGCAGTTTGTGCCAAAGTGTTCGCTAAACCGTAAGCATTTCCTTTAAAAGCATTGTAATCATGTACGAAATCCGCATGGGCATAAGATTTCTTATATATGATCGAATCTTTTATCGACTGTCCGAGGTGCTTTTCCATTCTGGAAACAATCATATCAAAATACTTATCCCTCAATTCTGTTGTATCATTTTCCAGTCCGGCTGCCACAGGTATCAACAAAAACAGATTTTCGCAACCTTCCGGAGCGGCTGTTTCGTCAGTTACGGATGTAGCACTTACATAAAATAAAGGATCCGTTGGCCATTCCTTTGTAGTATAGATCTCTTTTCCGTGTACTTCAAAAGAGGTATCAAAGAAAAGGGTGTGGTGTTGCATACCATCCAGTTTTTTATTCAGGCCTACATAATATAAAATACATCCGGGTGCCATAACACGCGTATCCCAATATTTATCGGAATAGCTTCTGAAAGCTTTAGGTAATAATTTTGTTTCTACATGGTGATAATCAGCACCGCCAATAACTGCATCCGCATCATAACTTATTTCTTCACCGGATCCTGATTTGGCAATTACTTTTTTAGCAATTCCCTTTTCAATCACAATTTCATTTACATCCTGTTCAAAACAAAAGTTAACACCCAGCTCAACTGCCAGATCATACATAGCCTGAACAATTTGGTACATCCCGCCTTTGGGGAACCAGGTACCGCCTTTGATATCGGCATAATTCATTAAACTATACAAAGCGGGTGTTTGCTGTGGCAATGCGCCGAGGAACAGCACCGGAAATTCCATTAATTCTTTTAAACGTGGGTTGGTAAAATACCTCGCCACATGCGAACGCATCGAATTGAATACATCCAGTTTTAATAATCCTTTGGCCAGATCCCAATCTAAAAATTCGGTCAGGGATTGTCCGGGTTTAAACACCAATTTGTTTACCCCTACTTCATATTTGTATTTTGCTTCCGCAAGAAATTTTTCGAGTTTTTCACCACTGCCGGGTTCGATAGAATTGAACAGGTTTTGTAATGCTGTGAAATCAGCGGGAATATCAACCGGGCCATCATCCCAATAAACACGATAAGAAGGATCAAGCCGTTCGAGTGTATAATAATCAGAAACTTTTTTGCCAAATTGTTGAAAATATCTTTCAAAAACTTCGGGCATCCAGTACCAGCTTGGGCCCATATCAAAAACAAAACCTTCGGCTTTCATTTGTCTGGCGCGACCACCGGGCATATTGTGTTTTTCCAATACGGTTACATTCCATCCAGCCTTAGCCATGAATGATGCAGCCGAAAGGCCCGCGAAACCGCTTCCGATAATGATAACTTTCTTTTTCAATGGAGTTAGGAACAGAAAGTTAATTGAAATGATTTAATAACGTTGAATCTGTGTTTTTAACAATTTTCTTGCGAAGTGGATACGGCTCTTGATAGTACCTAAAGGCTCGCCAAGCATATCGGCGATCTCATGGTATTTATAACCGTCAAAATACAGAAGGAAAGGATTACGAAAGATCTCAGGAAGATCATAGATCGCTTTTTGTACTTCTTTTAAATTGATACCGGTAATGGCATCATTGGCAACCGCTGTTTGTGACTGATTGATCAGAAACTCATTGGGTGTACTATCAAGTATCGTTGCCTGTTTTGCTTTTCTGCGGTAATTATTGATGAAGATATTGCGCATGATGGTGTACAACCATGCTTTGATATTGGTACCCACATTGTATTTATCCTGATTGGCCAATGCACGATACATCGTTTCCTGCAAAAGGTCTTTTGCGGCTTCATTATCACGTGTAAGGGTGATCGCAAAAGGCTTCAGAAACTCTGTATTGCTGAGCAACATCTGATTAAATTCTAAAGTGGACATATTATTTTGTTTAAGTATTGACTATGTAAAGTTAAACATAAAAAATGAGCCGTCAAAATCTCATTTTACATTTGCAAAAAACGTAACTAATTGAAAATCAATATTAAAATGAATATAATTTTTTTATACCGGTAAAAAATCATCTAGATCTATACGCCGGGTTTATAATTATTGAGGAAATAGTCAATTATGGAAGTGTTCCGATATACTCCATTACTTCGGCCAGTGACCGTTTAAAATGGAAGTTTTCCGGGATTCGTTTTTTATATAACTGCGTAAGTACACCGGAAATAATGAATTTCATTTCGGGCATACGGTTATTTGCATTGGTCAGAAATTTTTCAAAATTAAAATTGTTGGCTACAGAGGTAAGGTGTGCATACAATACATCCGGATTTTTAAGCTTTGCAACATATTCTACATCCTTTAAAGGAACGTTCGCGCCGAGAAACAAAACACGGATCCCTCTGTTTTTTAATAAATAGTGCGCAAATAAAAGTCCGAGTTCATGATGTTCATTTTCCGGCAGAAATAACAAAACGGTTGTTTTTGCCCTGATGTGTGGTTTTACGGTTTCAATGCCAACAATTAATTTTTGTCTTATCACATTGGTAACCAAATGTTCCTGTGCGGGATTGATATGGTTGGTCATCCACAGGATCCCGATCCTTTCCAGAAAAGGGAATATGATCTGAATGATCGTTTTCTCTATTCCTTTTACAGCAATGTATTTATCCAGTACTTCTTCAAACTCTTCCATTTTCATATCTGCCATAAAATAGATCAGATCATTCACCAGTCTTTCCTGCTGTGCTTCGATCTGCGAGAGCGAAAGTATTTTATCATTCATTTCAACAGGCGTCATCCTGTCGATATGCGAGATCTTATAGCCATACTTATTCAGCAAGGCTATATTCAATATTTTCTGTAATTCATTATTGGAGTAGTAGCGGATATTGGTATCCGTACGTTGTGGGCTTAAAAAAGAATAACGCTGCTCCCAAATACGGATGGTATGGGCCTTAATACCCGAAAGGTTCTCCAGATCTTTAATTGTAAAAGCATTCATACAAAGCCTAACAGCTTAACGATTATTTTGTTCATTGTTGGTTGCAAAAACATAAACAAATTATATGATAAGCGTAACCCGGGTTTATTTAACACGCCTTAAATATTCTCCATAGCCACTTTTGGCATATTTATCTGCCAGTTCAAGTAGCTGTGCTTTATTGATATATCCCATGCGGTAAGCCACTTCTTCAATACAACCTACTTTCTGGCTCTGGCGTTTTTCGATCACCCGTACAAACTCGCAGGCATCAGCAAAAGAATCGAAGGTGCCGGTATCTAACCAGGCGGTTCCGCGGTTCATGATGCCCACCTGTAATTTTCCCTGATTAAGATAAACCCTGTTTACGTCTGTGATCTCATATTCGCCACGGGCAGAAGGTTGCATGGTTTTAGCGATCTCCACTACGCTGTTATCATAAAAGTATAAACCCGGTACCGCATAATTTGATTTAGGCTGCTTTGGTTTTTCTTCAATGGAAATGGCTGTTTGTTTCTCATCAAACTCAACCACACCATATCTTTCGGGGTCGTGTACTTCGTAGGCAAATACGGCTGCGCCTTCTACATCATTGAACGATTGGACCAGTTTACTGAAACCGGCACCGTAAAAAATATTATCTCCTAAGATCAAGGCAACCTTATCGTTCCCTACAAATTTTTCGCCAATCACAAATGCCTGAGCCAACCCATTGGGTACAGCCTGAACAGCATATTCAAAACGGCAGCCCAGTTCGCTTCCATCGCCCAATAATCTTTGAAACTGTGGGGAATCTTCCGGCGTTGTGATGATCAACACTTCATTGATCCCGGCCAACATCAATACAGATAATGGATAATAGATCATTGGTTTATCATACACCGGCATCAATTGTTTGCTGATCCCTTTTGTGATCGGATACAGTCTTGTGCCCGAACCGCCTGCCAGAATAATGCCTTTCATATACTAAAATTTTAAAGTAGACGTAATTTCTTGTAAAGTGGGAAGGATGGTATCTTTTTCAGATAATAAAAAATCGGAAGTAGGTAATTGCCAATCAATTGACAGTTCAGGATCGTTATAAATGATACCGCCTTCTGATGCTTTATGATAATAGTTATCGCACTTGTAAAAGAATACAGCCTGCTCGCTTAACACAACAAAGCCATGTGCAAAGCCACGCGGTACAAAAAATTGCGTATGACTATCTTCAGATAATTCTACGGTGAGGTGTTTTCCAAAAGTTGGTGAGTTACGACGCAGATCAACGGCTACATCTAAAACCCTTCCTTTCAAAACCCTTACCAACTTAGCCTGTGCAAATTCGCCATGCTGAAAATGTAAGCCACGCAATACACCGCGTGAAGAACTGGATTGGTTATCCTGTACAAAATTCACATCCAGTCCTGTTTGATCGAGAAATGTTTTGCGGTTAAAGCTTTCGAAAAAATAACCGCGGTGATCTCCGAAAAAAGTATCGTGAATCAGGTAACATCCTTCCAAACTTGTTTTTTCAGCCTTCATACTTATCTGTTGGTATACATGGATTGATAGTAATTCTGATAGGCACCACTGGTTACATTATTCAGCCATTGGGTATTGCTCAAAAACCAATCAATGGTTTCGCTCAATCCTTCTTCAAAGGTTACGGTTGGTTTCCAGCCCAGTTCTTTATTGATTTTGGTGGCATCAATGGCATATCGCCTGTCGTGGCCGGGCCTGTCTTTAATATAGGTGATCAGTTTCTCACTCTCGCCTTTTGCACGGCCCAGTTTCTCATCCATTTTCGTACAAAGCAATTTTACCAGATCAATATTTTTCCATTCATTAAACCCGCCGATATTGTAGGTTTCTCCATCAACCCCTTTATGAAAAATCAGATCAATCGCAAGGGCATGGTCTTTTACATACAACCAATCGCGGGTGTATAAACCATCTCCGTATACAGGCAATGGTTTATTATGAATGATATTATTGATGAACAGCGGTATCAGTTTTTCAGGAAAATGAAAAGGCCCGTAGTTATTGGAACAATTGGAAACCACGGTGTGCATATGATAGGTTTCGCGGTAAGCCCTTACAAAATGATCTGATGAAGCTTTACTCGCAGAGTATGGTGAATTGGGATCGTACGGAGTGGTTTCAGTAAAAAATCCGGTATCCCCCAAACTTCCATATACTTCGTCGGTTGAAATATGATAGAACAGATGTTTGGAATAATCATCCTTCCATTTTTTTCTTGCTGTATTCAGAAGATTAACGGTGCCGATAATATTGGTATACACGAAATCGAGCGGAGAAACAATGGAGCGGTCCACATGCGATTCTGCAGCCAGATGTATTACATCAGTGATCCCATATTCATCAAAGGTTTTATCAAGCTGATCTGCATCCAGAATATTTACTTTGGCAAACCGGTAATTGGGTTTTTGATCGATATCGGTAAGGTTCTCAAGATTGCCGGCATAGGTAAGGGCATCAAGATTAACGATCGTGTCTTCGGGATATTTATTTACAAATAACCTAACAACATGTGATCCTATAAACCCGGCCCCGCCTGTGATCAGAATTTTCCTACTCATATTAGATACTATTAGAATGAATTGAATGACAAGATAATCAGAACCGCAGGCTGTCAGCAAATTTAAGAATAAAAAAGGAACGTAATATGATTATGGTCAGTATTTAGGCCCTCCCGTTTGAACCTGCGGGATAAACAGCTATCTTTCTTATCTTCATCACAGAAACGCCTGCCATGAACCAACGTTATTACTCTTTAGATGTTTTCCGGGGTGCAACAGTTGCCCTGATGATACTGGTAAATAACCCCGGCAGCTGGGCCCATATTTTTGCGCCGCTGGAGCACGCCAATTGGCATGGTTGTACGCCAACCGACCTTGTTTTCCCATTTTTCCTGTTTGCCGTTGGTAATGCCATGGCTTTTGTAATGCCAAGGTTTGAGCAGGCAGGACCGGCTGTTTTCTGGAAAAAAGTGATCAAAAGAACCTTATTGATCTTTGCTATTGGCTTATTTCTTAACTGGAGTCCTTTTGTGCGTTGGGATGGGGAACAGATCGCCTGGAAAGCCTGGCAGAATGTGCGCATTTTTGGTGTACTGCAAAGAATCGCGCTCTGTTACTTTTTCGCGTCGGTTATTGTGTTTTATGCCAAAACCCGTGGTGCTTTTGTGATCAGCGGGGTTTTGTTGCTGGTTTACTGGTTTATTTGTTTGTTGCTGGGCAATGCAGCCGATCCGTATAGTTTATCGGGTTGGTTTGGTACGCAGGTGGATATTAATTTATTAGGACTCACTCATATTTATAAAGGCGAAGGCGTTCCGTTTGACCCGGAAGGATTGCCAAGCACAACCGCTGCGATTGTACAGGTGATCTTTGGTTTTTTTGTGGGACAATACATTCAGCAAAAAGGAAAGAATTATGAAATGCTTTCCAACCTGTTTATTGCCGGACTGATCTTATTCTTTACCGGCTATTGCTGGGATATGGTATTCCCTGTGAACAAAAAAATATGGACAAGTAGTTATGTACTTTACACAACCGGTCTGGCTGTTATGATACTCGGCACATTGATTTACCTGATAGAATTCAAAGAAAACAAAGGTAAATGGAGTAAATTTTTCGATGTGTTTGGAAAAAATCCGCTTTTCATTTTTGTACTCAGTGGTTTCTTACCAAGAGTTTCCGCCATGTTCAGATGGGTAGACCATATTACACCTGAAGGAAAAAAAGCTTATACCTCTTTCTTCCCTTGGTTTTATGATACGGTTTGTAAGAATATTGCCGCAGATCTGAGAGTGGGGTCATTTGTATATGCACTTTGCATTATTGCTTTCTATTGGTCGATCGTTTATTTGTTGGATAAGAAGAAGATCTATGTGAAGGTGTGATCGTGAGACGTGAGACGTGAGTAGTGAGTAGTGAGTAGTGAAAATTAGGAGTAATTTTATTATCTGCAATCTCAATTATTAATTATTAATTTCTAATTTTTAATTATTAATTAACCTCGCCGGGTTACCTGCATATTTTCCGGGTTCTGTAATATCTTTTGTAACCACAGCTCCTGCACCGATCACTGCGTAATCGCAGATAGTAACGGGGAGTATGGTAGCATTGCTTCCGATGGAAACATGGTTTCCGATCTTAGTTGGTTTCCATAATTTTTTATCGCCTGCGGGTTTGCCGTTTTCGAATGTATCGTTTACAAACACTACACCATGGCCAATGAAACAATCGTTGCCGATAGTAACGAGTTCGCAGATGAAACTGTGTGATTGAACTTTGCATCTATCACCTATCACAACGCCTTTTTGTATTTCGGCAAAAGGGCCGATAAAACAATCGTTGCCAATCTTACATTCATAGAGATTGCAAGGTTCTACCAATTTTACATTGGTGCCAAATATGACATCTCGGATGGAGGATATGGTTGATTGAAATGCCATTAATGCTTTTAAATTTTCACGCAAACGCGCAATTTATTTTGTTGATTGATAGATGCGTTCAATGATCTCTACCGTTTTTAATCCTTCCAACGGCGTAGCGTAGAAAGGTTTATTATTTTGTAACGTATCAATTATATTTTCATATACTTTATCATGATTACTCATAGAACCTTTGTACGTTCCGTAATCATTGGCTGAATTGGAAACACCGATATTTTCCAGTTTGCCATTTTCAAAACCGCTGTATTCAATCGTATTCAGATATTCTCCGCCAATCTTTACTACTCCTTTGTCGCCCAGTATGGTTAATGATCCTTCGCGGTTTTTTTGAAAACTATTTACCGAAAAATTGATCGTTCCGATAATGCCGTTTTCAAATTCAAGTATTGCAACACCACTATCTTCAAATTCAATGACGCTCTGATGTGCCGCATTTTTGGTAATTGACCGAGTGTTTTTCACGTCGCCAAAGAACCAATACAGCAAATCTATAAAATGGCTGAATTGAGTAAACAAAGTTCCTCCATCCAATAAACGACTTCCCTTCCATGAATTTACATAATAATCTGCATTGCGGTTCCAGAAACAGGTTAACTGTATGCTTGAGATCTTACCAAACATTCCCATATTCAAAGCATTTTTAACTGCCTGTACCGGCGGATTAAACCGATTCTGCATTACAGTAAACAATTGCTTACCTGATTCCTGTGAAGCAGCTATCATTCTTTCACAATCCATAGCAGTAATAGCCATGGGTTTTTCAACCAATACATGAAACCCTTTTTGTAAAGATTGTATAGCATGTTGTGCATGCAGTCCGTTCGGTGTGCAGATCACTATCACATCAATGGATTCAGAATATGCCAACAATAATTCTATAGAAAGAAAATAAGGAACCTGATATTGTTCTGCCAATGATCTGGCTTTTGTTTCCAACACATCGCACACTGCTGCCAGTTGTCCGTAATTTTTAATGTGCAAAGCATGCCGCTCAGCAATTCTCCCACAGCCAATAATTGCGAAACGGATTTTATGCATAATTGGAGTTTAGATAAAAACAGCTTCGGCTTTTACAATACTTTCTGGTTTGCCTACGTCGATCATATTGGTGCCTGTATGGTCGTAAGAAGAAATAATATGTTCTTTTGCCAGATCCAAATAAACATCCACCATTGAAAATTTGCCTTCCTGCCTGATCGATGAAAGCAATAACGGACTGATCACATGAATCCCACTAAATGCTTTCTGTATCAGGCTCTCCGCATTTCTCACGATCTTCTCCTCGCCTGTTTTCACATTTCTCCAGCCCGACAAAATATGCTTCTCATCAAACAAAAAATAACGCGATGTTTCCCGTTCACTTACTGCCAGTGTGGCCAGAGGTTTTTGTTCTTTGTGTTGACGGATCATAGCCGTAAGATCCATATCAATCAATATATCCACGTTCATCACCACAAAATCATTGCCATCATTAAAATACCAGGCAGCTTTTTTTAATCCACCACCGGTTTCCAATACAGCATCTGTTTCATCGGAAATAGTAATCTTGGTTCCCCATCCTTTATTTTTTTCTATTGCATCAATGATCTGGTCTGCAAAATGATGCACATTCACAATCACATCCTCAATTCCATGTTTCTGTAAATATTCAATATTCCTTTGCAGCAAAGATTTTCCGTTCACCACTGCCAATGCTTTCGGGTGATGATCGGTCCAGGGTTTTAGTCTTGAACCAAGTCCTGCTGCGAAGATCATGGCCCGCAAACCCCCTAACCCCCTGAAGGGGGAATTTATTTGTTGCATGAATGGATACTTTTATTTGACATCATATTTTGAAATGCTAACAAAATTGTTTTCGTAGAACTACTTAGCTCCCCCTTCAGGGGGCTGGGGGGTTACCCAGTTCTCACTATTCGTATGCTCCAGCTTCACCTTTACCTTATACTTATTTCGTAAATGCCTTGCGGTTTGTTCGGCAGCATATACACTTCTGTGCTGGCCACCGGTGCAACCGAAATTGATCATTAAATGACTGAAACCTCTTTTTAAATATTCTTCAACGGTAATATCAATCAGATCCCAAACACTGTTCAGGAATTCATTCATTTTAGTCCGTTGTTCCAGAAAATCCTGAACGGGTTTGTCTTTGCCGGTTTGTGTTTTGTATTCATCAAAGCGGCCGGGGTTAAAAATGGCACGCATATCAAACACAAATCCACCTCCGTTTTCAGATGGATCGGCGGGAATTCCTTTTTTGTAGCTGAAGCTGTTTACATCAATCACAAGTGGGGTATTTTCATCCGCCTGTGTGGGTTCAAAACGTTTGATCATTTCATCAGTTACCACCAACCGCAATACCCTGTCGAACTCAGGTGTAACAATTCCTACTCTTTTATGATTGATAAAGAATTTCAGATTACGCAATGCCAATGGTATGCTGGCCAGAAAATGGGCTTTTCTTTCAAACAAACCTCTAAAACCATAGGCACCCATTACCTGTAATAAACGAATCAATACATATCCGTTATATTGGCTTACAAAAGTGATCCGGTCTACAGGCTTCTCCAGCAACCCATCTATCTGGTCCATATAATATTCCAGTAAAGAATCTTTCCACTGTTCACTCAGTTCTGCTTTTGCCTGCCATAACATGGATGCCACATCATATTGCAGCGCCCCTTTCATTCCGCCCTGGTAATCGATAAAGTTTACCTTATCGTCTTTCACAATAATATTCCGGCTCTGAAAATCGCGGAACATGAAGTATTTATTTTCTGTTCTGGTGAGATAAGTACTCAATGCATCAAAATCATCCAGCATCGCCTGTTTATCGTAAGGCAGTTGAAGTGTATCGAGGAAATAATATTTGAAATACAAGAGATCGCTCATGATGGCCTGCTTACCAAATTCTTTGGCGGTAAGGCACCAATCGTAATTCAAACCCTTATCACCCAGAATCTGAACCCTTGCCAACTCAGTTAAACTTTTTTGAAACAAGCCATACACATAATCGCCATGACCATTTTGCTCCAGTTTATTCAGGAGCGATTCTGTACCCAGATCCTGTTGTATATATATAGTATCATCCGAATTTACAGCCAGTATGGCCGGAACGGGCAAACCTGCATTGATAAAATGCCGGCTGAAATAGATAAAAGTCTGCGTTTCGCGCTGGTTAAGATTATAAGTGGCAATAAAGGTTTGATTGCCCGAATAGATGCGGAAATAGATCCGGTCGCTACCGCTTTGGGGCAGTTTTTCTATTCTGTCTGCCCTGGGGTTACCGGTTGATACAAATAAATTACCGATGGCTTCAATCACTGCCTCCATAATATGCGCTGGTTTATGGCGAAAATAAAGCTTAGCATTGAAAGCCCCTGAACCTTTTCATTTTGCTGAAAACAGACATGAAAATGCCATTTCAGGAGCTTTACCTTTTTATTAGCATAATCTTAAGCCTTATTTAATCACGCTCAGGCTGCGTTTTGTATCTAAACCTTTGTTAAGGCTGACCACTATCAGCCGATTAATACCATCACAAGTTTAGCTTTACGCAAATTCTATGCACATGAAAACGATCAGTTCATTACTATTGATTGTAATGCTCTCCTCATTTACCACCTGGGAGACCAATTTTGACAAGGCCAAACAAACGGCTAAAACAGAACACAAATACTTGTTATTGAATTTTTCAGGATCTGATTGGTGCGGCCCCTGTATCAAACTCCACAACGAATATTTTGGCGCGGATGCTTTCAAATCTTTTGCAGATAAAAATCTGGTTTTGGTAAATGCAGATTTTCCCAGACAAAAGAAAAACCAGTTAGCCAAAGACCTTCAAAAACAAAACGATCATCTGGCAGATATATATAATGCCAATGGTGCTTTTCCGTTAACGGTATTGATCAATGCCGATGGCAAAGTTTTAAAAGCCTGGGATGGTGTGCCTAAAATGACGATAGAAGAATTTATTGCTGAAATAAAAAATACAACAGGCGATCTGAAATGATGGCCCTTCCCTTTTCATAAACCCCAACCCCGTTATGCGTTCAACAAAAACCCACACAAGGATCATGCGCACTGCCGCGCTTGGCCTGGCAACCGCCGCCGTAATGAGTTCCTGTACTTCGGTAAAAGAATACCAGAAGAGCAGACTTAACGATGGCGAGATGGCATTGGCCAACCGTAAAGTAGAAAAAACAGAACTCAGTTTCCAGTCTTACAGAGAAGGTGCTTCCGGCGCCAACGCAGGTAAGAGTGGTGGCGGCTGCGGCTGTAATTAATTCATGATCCAATAACAAAGAATGAGAAAATTAACCTTAACCGTAATCGGTTTGTATATCGGTTTGCTTGCTGCATTTTCGCAGAGCAGTAAACCGGCAGACTCCACGGTATATAAGCCCAAGAAATTAACTTTTGAGGAAGCCAATTTTGTATCGAGTTATTATAAACAGGATGGAAACAATTCTGCCGTAACCGGTGGTATCGGTTCTGAAAAATTAACCGATTACTCCAATTCCATTGAAGTAAAATTTTTACGCTACGATAAAAAAAGCAGAAAGAATACTTACGATTTTGAACTGGGTGTAGATCATTATACATCCGCATCCTCAGACATGATCGATTCTAAAGCCAATTCATCTGCATCGCATGCCGATACACGTGTGTATCCTTCTGCCAACTGGACCGTTGAGAATGAAAAGAAAGGTTCAACCTTTGGTATGGGCGGATCAATCTCTTATGAGTTTGATTATTTATCGTTTGGCGGCAATATCAATTTTGCGCAAAAAACAAAGAACAGAAGCGGCGAGTTCAGTGGTAAATTATTTGCCTACCTCGATAACCTGAAAAAGATCTTACCGGTTGAATTACGAACGGGAACATTTGTACCCAGAGGTGAAAATTATCCAACCGCTTCGCGAAATACATTTGGAACTTCTTTATCGTATTCGCAGATCGTGAATACAAGGCTGCAATTGGCCTTCTTGTTGGATGTAATTTATCAGCAAGGTTATCTGGGATTACCTTTTCACCGCGTGTATTTTAACAATGGATCTGAACAGGTGGAAAATCTTCCAACAACAAGGTTGAAAATTCCAATTGGTTTCCGTGCCAATTATTTTATTGGAGACAATTTGATCTTGAGAGGCTACTACCGTTACTATCATGATGATTGGGGACTGGATGCACACACATTTAATGTAGAAACCTCCATCAAGTTCACACCTTTTGTTTCGTTAACTCCGTTCTATCGATATTATACACAAACCGGTGTAAAATATTTTGCAGGCTATGGCGCACACACAACGGCAGAACAATATTATACCAGCAACTATGATCTCTCAAAATTCAACAGTCAATATTTTGGTGCCGGCATCAGATTAGTACCGCCGAAAGGTGTATTTGGCATGGAGCATTTAAATATGCTGGAGATCCGTTACGGACATTACACAAAAAATATCGGAATGAATTCGGATGTGGTTTCTTTGAATTTGAAGTTTAAATAAATACATCCACCATTTTTTAAAAGGGGTGAACTCAACGGTCCATCTCTTTTTTTATGCAATCTATTTCAACTCAAAAGAAAATATTATTATTTTCGGAATATGAAGAAGGTCGTTCTATTTTTTCTGGTGATCATTTTTTTGGATAGTGCAACTAATGCGCAAACAGTTGAGAAATTTTACGACTATGCATGGCGACCCTGCGAGGCAGGAAGCGCACGCTTTTATTCTCAAATGGAGCTGAAAGATTCCGGTTGGGTAAGACGCGATTATTATCTGCCCGCAGGAAATTTACAAATGGTAGGATTGTTTAAAGACAGTTCCGGACAGATTAAAAATGGTACTTTCTTTTTTTTCCATCCCAATAAAGCTTTATCATCTACCGGGCGTTACAGTAACAATAAGAAAGATGGCATCTGGATAAGCTGGCATGACAATGGGTATATGAAAGATTCTATTAATTACGATGAAGGTGAAGAAACAGGCACCGCATTGCATTGGTATAATAATGGCTATTTAGAAGACTCCGTTAAGCATAATGCCGATGGCACTGCCGTTTCGGTATCCTGGTTTGATAATGGCGAGTTGTCTTCTGCCGGACGTTTAAATATGTTGAGAGCCTATAACGGTAAATGGCAGTTTTTTCACAGAAACGGGCAATTGAGCGCGGATGAAATTTATAATAACGGGCAACTGGTAAGCAAAAAATATTATACAGAAACCGGTGCCCCGCAAACAGATACAAGCACTGATAATCCGCGAGCAAGCTTTCCGGGGGGTGTAGATAAATGGGTGAAGTATCTTGATAAAAATTTATACTGGCCTCCACGTTTTCAATTGGTAAATGGAGACAAAGCTATTATCCGCGTAGAATTTACAGTTGATGAAACCGGCACGGTAAAAGATGTTTATTTAAGCGTACCCTTTGAACCCGCATTTAATGATATCGTGATCAAAACCCTGCGCAACTCTCCTAAATGGATCCCTGCAGTTTCGCATAACCGGAAAGTGGCATTTGTACACCGGCAGCAAGTAGGGTTTGTGGAGCAGAGGTAGTGATCTCAAAACAACCTCCCCTGTTCCCCCGGCCTTCTAAACTGTGTGCAATCCAGTTCCCATCTTTCTGCATTCAGTTTGTAAATTTTATTGTACTTCTTAAACTGTTGTCCCACAAGGTCTGAGATGGGGCCTTCGCCGCGCATGCGCACACCATATCGGCTGTCGTTCACTTTTCCGCCATGGCCATGTTCTATCATATGCCAAACCTTATCTGCACGGTCGGGAAAATTTTTATACAGCCAATCGTGGAAAATGAGTTTGATCGCTCCATTTAAACGGATAAAAGTATAGGCACTGAATGTGGCACCATTCTCACTCGCTGCTTCCATTATGCGTTGCATTTCGTGTTCATTTAATCCGGGTATCATGGGGCCGAGCATTACACCGGTTCTTACACCAGAATCGCTTAATTCTTTAATTACCCGTAAGCGCTGCTTAGCTGTTGTGGTGCGGGGTTCCATGGCTCGGCGCAGGTCTTCATTAAAAGATGTGATGCTTACCAATACACTCACTAATTTTTTCTTCGCCATTTGCTGCAGTAGTTTGGTATCTCTTAATATGCCTGCATTCTTTGTGATCATTCCCACGGGTTGGTTAAACTCATTGCATACTTCTAATATTTGCTTGGTTAACTCAAACTTTTTTTCTGCAGGTTGATAGCAATCGGTGTTGCCACTTAAACTGATGGGCACACATTCCCAGTTCTTATGCATTAAAAATTTACGCAGCAGTTCGGGTGCATTCTTTTTTACAATGATCTTTCTTTCAAAATCTAACCCTGCGCTGTAACCCCAGTATTCATGGGCATTGCGGGCATAACAATAAATACAGCCATGCTCGCAGCCCTGGTAAGGGTTCATGCTGTACCACATGCCCACATCCGGACTATCTACTTTGTTTACAATACTCTTGGCATGGTCTTCCAGATAAACCGTGGCAGAATTGGGTTCGCTCCAGTCATCAATACTTTCTATCTGCTCGCGTACTTTTTCATTTTTCAGAAAACGGTTTTTGGGATTGAACTGGGCGCCGCGGCCTTTGAGGTATTGGTTTTCGTTTGGTGTTTCGTTTTCCATAGCAAATTTTTTACCCACCCCGACGTCGCTCCGCTCGTCACCCCTCCCTGCTTCGCAAGGAGGGGATATTCTTTTTCTCTTGCTTCGCAAGAGAAAGTATTTTTTCACGCGCTTTCCCGGCTATGCCGGGAAAGATTACCCCCGCTCTTTTAGAGAGGGGTGACAAGCGAAGCGATGTCGGGGAGAGTTAAGCGAAGAGTTCGCCTTGTTTGGTAATTATTTTTTCATTCATCAACTTAAATTTTCTAAGCGTCTCATATCTCTTCTCACCCTCACGCTTTCGCAACAGCAACAATTGGTCTGCAACAAACTTGCCGCTAAAATGTGTATTACTCATTTCCAACCAACCCTTCTCATATTGCCATGGTAAAAGTTTACGGGCGATGTTGATGTATGGGTCCGTAATAAAATGCGGCTTTCGGTCTTTATCAATTTTCAACAAATGCTGTATAGGGCGGAATGATTTTACCAATTCAATAATCTGGTTCTTCGTAGTTACATTCAAAAAAATACTGTGCGATGGAAAACTGCCAAAATCATTCAGCTCTACCACAAATGATG
Source organism: Sediminibacterium sp. (assembly GCA_965206685.1). Lineage (GTDB taxonomy): Bacteria > Bacteroidota > Bacteroidia > Chitinophagales > Chitinophagaceae > Sediminibacterium. The sequence goes on along the minus strand of OZ242223.1, from coordinate 4,651,939 downwards.
CATGCTCAGTAGCGATCATCTGCAAACGCCTTACTATGCGTTGTTCTATCATCTCATATTGTGTAAACCGAACCAATGTAATATTCGGTTTACCCGAAACTGATGCTGCGCAATCATAGGTTTTACCAAAATAATTTTTCACCTGCATGATCTCCTCACGCAAAGCCTCATGCGGTTCCAGCACCAGCAAATAATCTGCCGTTGCATATTCAGAAAGTATTTCAGTATTCATAGGGGGATCGAAATTTATTTACTGCTAAATCCCCCTCCCTTCCAGGGAGGGACAGGGGAGGGTCAGGGTTGCAGGCCAAACACATTCACCTGCTTACAACTATCAAACTGGTTCATCCTTCTCAACAAAACCAATTCCTTCACTTCAAATGATGCATGAAATATTTTTTCTGAATACAGTTTCACCGCTTCAGTGTAAATAGTTTGTTCCAGTTTACCGGCAATGGTTACATGCGGACTGGTATTCAAATGCATTTCCGGACAACCATACCCGCGTATATACTGATCCACCACTTTTAATTCCTTTGCCAATTGCTGAAACGGTAGATGATCCTGCACACGCAGGTAAATAGTATGCGGTCTGAAAGCACCATACTGATCAAGCGTAACCCGAAAACTTTTTTTACTGCTGATAATTCTGTGCATCCAGCGGATAATGGTTTCTTCCATTGCCTCGCCTGCTAAAAAATTAGCCACAGTAATATGTGTTTTTGTTTTTGACGCAACAGATGTTTTAAACTGTTGAGAAAAAAATTGTTTTTCCTCCATCAGCTTTGCATCAACGGTGGCATCAGGCCTTGCCACCAGCAGGTATTCCCAAAACCCGTTTACCTGTACAGGGTTAAATGTTTTATTAGCTATGGTTTCCGTATCCATAAATAAATTTTTTACGTGGATAATGATTTTAGTATAAATTTACTAAATAATTTAGCATAACAAAATTTAATTTATATGGACGGGGAACAATGGTATGGAGCCGCCTACAAAGGCTCCAAAAAATTTAACCAGTGGGAAGTACCCACTGCCAACGCCACCGGCTTTGGTGCCGCTGCCGATGATTATGCCGAACGGGGCATTGATCTGAACGAACAACTCATCCGCAACAAACCGGCCACTTTCTTCTTCCGCATGAACAGCGATGCCATGATCGATGCCGGCATCTTCAGCGGCGATGTGTTGATTGTAGACAGAAGCATCAAAGCCGTAAACGGAAAAATTATTGTGGCCATCATTAACGGAGAGCTGCTGGTACGCAGATTGCAAACGCATATCAAAGGCGCTACGTTGGTAGCAGAAAATAAAAAGTATGGGAATATTCAGGTAGAAGAATTTACGAATTATGCAGCGTGGGGAGTAGTAATTTACTCAATTCATACCCCCTAGCCCCCTGAAGGGGGAATTTGTTTTTGTTATTCATTTATACTTTGTTTCATGAAGAGGAAGATGTTTTATGATGCAAATCCGTTGTTGTTTGATAGGGCGAAGAATTTACGGAATCATCTTACGGATGCTGAAATGAAATTATGGGGTTATCTGCGTACAAATCCGATGGGGTTTAAATTTCGCAGGCAACATCCGATAGGTATTTATATTGTAGATTTTTATTGTCATGCATGCAAACTGGTTATTGAAGCTGACGGAAGTATTCACAACAAAGAAGATGTGCAGCTTGCAGATATTGAACGACAAAAATCATTAGAAGAATCCGGTCTTCATGTAATCCGCTTTACCAATCATAACATCCTAAAAAATACCGAATACGTAATAGAACAGATAAACATTATTCTAACAACTAAATTAGTTCCCCCTTCAGGGGGCTAGGGGGTTTGGTATGCGCGCCATTGTCGACTGCAACAGTTTCTATTGTTCTTGCGAAAGATTGTTTTTGCCTTCGTTGCGGGACAAACCCGTAGTGGTATTAAGCAACAACGACGGCTGTATCATCTCCCGCAGCGATGAAGCCAAAGCATTGGGTGTAGAAATGGCCGGCCCGTATTTTAAAGCAAAGCCTTTGATTGAAAAACATGGTGTAGCCGCATTCTCATCAAACTATAATTTATATGGCGACCTGAGTTGGCGGGTAATGGAAACATTGAGAAGAATCTTACCACCACACTGCGTAGAAGTATATTCCGTAGACGAATGCTTTGTTGATCTCTCACATATTGCACCGGAAGATCTCCAATCATTTTCTCTATACATGAGAGAAACGGTTGAGCAATGGACCGGCATCAAAGTATCCATCGGTGTAGCCGCAACAAAAGTATTGAGCAAAGTAGCCAATCGTTTATCTAAAAAAAACAAAGAAGCCACCAACTGTGTATTGGTATTGGATACACCCCGCAAAACTGAACAGGCATTAAAGAAAACACCCATTGAAGATGTATGGGGCGTGGGTTTTCAATATTCAGATAAACTGCGACGCATGTACATTGATACGGCTTACGATCTCAGCATCAAAGACATTCACTGGGCACAAAAAAATTTAGGTGGGGTAACCGGCATGCGGCTGGTGCGCGAACTCAAAGGCATTGAAAGCATACAGATGCTGGATGAACTCGTAAACAAAAAAATGATCGCCACCACCCGCATGTTCGGCTCACCGGTTACGGATCTGAAAGATATTAAAGAAGCTGTAGCCACTTACACATCCCGCGCTGCAGAAAAATTAAGAAGGCAACACAGTGCTGCCAACAGAATAAGTGTTTTTGTGGTTCCCAAAGAAGAATCGCATACCACACATTTCCGTCACGGGCCAACAGTGGGCAGCCATATTATTTTACCATTGGCTACTTCTTCCACCAATGAACTCATAAAACCGGCGATGGTATTGGTTGATCGTTTATACGAAAGCGATAAGATCTACAAAAAAGCCGGCGTTATGCTTAGCGGTATTGTACCCGACAGTTCTATCCAGGGCAATCTTTTTACACCTGCAGAAAAAAATAAGAACCGAATGCTCATGAGCATGATCGATAATGTAAATTTTGCGATGCGCGACGATGTATTAAAATTCGCCTCCTCCGGCACAACGCGCGATTGGAAGATGCGACAGGAACTCCGCAGTCCGCGCTACACAACCCGATGGGATGAGATGTTCGAGATAAAATAATCAGTATAAAAATTGCGCCTCTGCGCCTTTGCGTGCAAATTTTCTCGCAAAGGCGCGGTTAATGAATCATATTGAATTTGTCTTAAAAATCCTCCACAGGCAACACTATCCCTGAAAATTGTACCTTGTACAATAATGAAAAGTAAGATTGCCATATCTATCGCATTCAGCATTGTGCTGTTTGCCAGCTTTAGCTGTAACAAAAACAGCGGTGGAAACTCAGGCGGTAACGTGTATACCGGCCCTAATGAAGCCAGCACTTTTCTCTACTCACCCATTGATGTTTCCAAGATCAGATATCTTTTATCATTGGGATGGATTCAACCATCCGGACATACCATTCCAACAGACCATGTGTATTTTTGGTATAACCTTCCAAGCGGTGCAACATCAATCCCGGTATATGCATTAACATCCGGTAAAGTGGATAAAATATTATTAGTACCTGTTCTGGGTATTCAGGAATGTAAAGTATGGTTTCGTGTAAATGAAAAATTCAGTTATTATTTCGACCATGTTGTTTTGGATCCTTCCATTAAAGAAGGCAGTAGCATTACTGCCGGACAAACCATAGGCACCACCGGTCTGAGCAGCAGCATTGACCTCGGCGCTATTGATGAAAATATCACTTTAACGGGCTATGCAAACCCGAAGAGATATGGTTGGGAAGAAACCTATTGCGGAAAACCTTTCCAATATTTTACCAGTGCTTTAAAAGCACAACTCTATCCTTTGGTTGACAGGGAGGGGACCGATAAAGATGGCCGTATAGATATTGATATCCCCGGAAAACTAACCGGTAACTGGTTTTTAGACGGTTCTGTTTTTTATATGAATAACCCTGACGGCTGGGATAAGGAATTATCATTTGCCTTTGATATACAACATCCATCGGTTGTTTTGGTATCCATTGGCGGTACCATCAACATGGTTGGTAAATGGACCATTGTACCGGGCGCACCTTTGCCTTCGCAGGTTAGCGTGGCCAATGGTAAAGTAGCGTATCCGTTATACAGCGCAGGTGGTATTTCGGCTGATCCCAATCAAAGAGGATTAATGATCGTGCAAATGATGGACGATACACATATTAAAGTAGAAACCTTTGCCGATTCAAAAGCAACCGATGCACAGTTTACTGCCAATGCAAAAATATATGCGAGATAATTGATGATACTTATTTTACCGAAACCGGTAATCCTTCCATCAACAGTTTTACGCCTTTCTGTACTGATTTCTGAACATTGGATTGTTCATCCGGCACAATGCCCTGCACCACACCTTTCCATAAAAGTTTTTTCTGCGCAGGATCTACCAAATGAATGGCAACCGTTCCTTCGCGGTAGCGGCCCACTTCAATCTCTTCGCTTTTCCAGGTATAATTTCTTTGGCCAATATATTGAGGTGCGCCATCGGTACGCCAATCGGTTTCGCGGGTTTGGATCTGCTCTTTTATTTTGATTCCGATATTTACCAGCATATCCGGATTATTACTGCTTTGTGTAAAACCGCGGCTCACCAGTTCATGACTGATCGCATCTTTCAACAGTTCAACACGCGCATTAAATAAATGGCTGTTAGTATCGCCTGTAGCATTTACTCTATAGAAATTAAATGTTTTGTATTTGGCAAAATCTACATTGTCGCCCAGATCGGTATTTACCACCCGTATGCCGGAGCATCCAACAAATACTATGGCAAGGATAGTGAGAAGATAGTTTTTCATATCGTTTATTTTATTTGATTCATTTTAAAATAATCCCTGCTGCTGGTTTACAAATACCGGTTTGGTTAATTGTAAACCACAGGCAGCATTCAGTTTATCAATCATATACACGGTAAGCTCCGGAGAAAAAGCCTCATCATGCATATGCATGAAAAAATACAGTTCTTCCATTCCGTTATCTATCCAGTATTGCATGCGGCTGATCCATTCACCCACCCTTGTATAATCTGTGGGATGCAAGCTGTTTCCTACATAACGGATAAAGGCTTTAGGAACTGTTAAATGCATGTGTGCACAATCCCTTCTCCCACTGGTATCAGTGATCACAATACCCATATTGATGGAACGGAGAAATTCAAATAATTCATTTCGCAGATCTTCTTTTCCAAACCAATCAGGGTGGCGTACTTCCAAAAAGAACTGCATATCTGTTGGCAATGAACGGAGGAAAGTAAAAAGTTCTTCTTTTCGTTTGGTGGTAAATGCATCACTCACCTGTACAAACACAGGACCAAGATGTTCTTCAAAAGCCACAATACCGCGCAGAAACTCAGACGTAATAAAATCCTTATTCAATAAACTTCCGCGGTGTGTTACACCCTGGTACATTTTTGGGCAAAACTTAAAATCTTTATTACCTGCTTTCTCTGCCCATTTAGCAATACCGGTAGCGCCATATACTTTATAATGTGTTGCATTTAATTCAATACTGGTATAATGCTTCACATAATGATCCAGAAAATCTTTTTCTTTTGTTTTTAAGGGATAGATCTTCCCCACCCATTCTGTTCTGCCCCATTTGGCGCAACCAAGATATACTTTAGGTTCTGTTACTTTTTTGCCGGATAAAACCGCTTTATTAAAAGCAGGTTCTTTCGGTAAAGTAAAATCAATACTATTCAATTCAGATTCAGGTACCCGGCCAAATTCCATGTAGTTGTTTTTTTGCTGTATAAAGTTACACCCTATTGAATATCGAATATTGAACAGGGAATATTGAATGATGAAGTAAAGAAAGAAGTAAAGCAAAAAGTAAAAATATCCCCTCCTGGCGCAGCTAGGAGGGGTGCCCAAGCGGCCGAGCGAAGGGCGGGGTGGTTAGGCCGGCTTTGTTCAGAACCCCCAAGTGAGTGACACAACCCCAGCCCAATCCTTATTCCACAGCCTGAAAAAAAATCTTTCCTCCATAAAATATTATCTTCCCTCACCCGTCAACCTCTGTAATGAACGAGGCGTTGACGATAAACACCCAAATGGCCGAAACCCGTAAGAATAATATTACTGAGGTTATCAACACGTACAGCAAAAGGCTGATGGGCTTTATACGCAAACGTGTGAGCAATGAGGCCGATGCGGAAGACATACTGCAGGATGTATTCTATCAGTTTATCGGCAACACCAAACCCATTGAACAGCTTACGGCATGGCTGTTTACCGTAACCCGTAACAAGATCACCGACCGTCAGCGTAAACATAAACCCGATCTGCTCGAGGATATGTATACGGATGCAGACAGCGAATCGGCTTTTGACTGGACGGAAATGTTCTTCGACGAATCGAACAACCCCGAAACAGATTACCTGCGCAACCTGTTTTGGGAAGCATTGAACGATGCACTGAACGAATTGCCACCGGCACAAAAAGAGGTATTTGTGTTGAACGAAATTGAAGGTGTGCCTTTTAAAACCATCGCCGAACAAACCGGCGAAACCATTAATACTTTACTCAGCCGCAAACGCTATGCAGTGCTGCATTTGAGAGAACGGTTAAGCGTTCTGCGGGATGAGTTATTAAATCATTGATAAAATAGAAAACCATGAATAAGAAATTCTGGGTGAAAAAAATTGTGGGCTTTATCGTATTAGCGATAGTGATCACCGCAGCCCTTGGCTATGTAGTAATGCTGCTCTGGAATAATGTATTAACCGCTGTAGTTACCAGCGTATCTGTAATTACATTCTGGCAGGCATTGGGATTGCTGATCTTAAGCAAGATCCTGTTTGGCGGATTTAAAGGCGGATGGGGCGGCCATAGAGGCGGCCACTGGAAACATGAGATGAAAGAGAAATGGCAGGGCATGAGCGATGAAGAACGCGAAAAGATCAAAAAAGAATGGAGAGATCGTTGCAGTATGTGGAAGAGAAATTCTCCTGAGCAAGGCGCCGGCGCCGAATAATATTTCTCTGCGAAAACTCAGCGTTCCTCCGCGACTCTGCGGTGAACGGCTTGTAAATTCACCGCAGAGTCGCAGAGAGGCGGAGTTTTCGCAGAGTAACCCATAAAACCAAAACCAATGGATATCCTCATATTCAAAACCAATCTCGAAAACCCCGATCTGGTAAACCGGGCCAAACCCCTGCTCCAAAATCTGGTAGGCATCAGCCGTTGGAATGTAGATATACAGGATTGTGATAATGTATTGAGAATTGAAGCCCGTCAGCTCTCACCCCGTTTTGTAGAATATACCCTCCAAAAAGCCGGTTATTATTGTGAGGAATTACAGGATTGACCTACCCAAATACCGAACAGTTGTTAGTGTTTTTAAATTGCAATAAAAATCTGTGCTAATCTGTGCAATCTGTGGCAAATAAAAATCCCCCTAACCCTCGCTGGCATTGAATTTTAAAGGACATTCAAAAAAAATCCCTCAAAATTCCTCCGTACCCCTAATTTTGCGCAATTCCTCGCAGAAATGAACCCTACACTTAACTCAAACGAATCGGTACCCTCAGGCAAGAAAAAGATCATTGTTTTAGGCAGTGGCCCAAACAGGATTGGCCAGGGAATTGAATTTGACTATTGTTGCGTACACGGCTTACTGGCTATTAAAGAAAGCGGTTATGAAGCCATAATGGTGAACTGTAACCCGGAGACCGTATCAACCGATTTTGATATGGCCGATAAATTGTATTTCGAGCCGGTTTATTGGGAACATTTATGGGAGATCATTGAACTGGAAAAACCGGAAGGCGTTGTTGTTCAGCTTGGCGGACAAACCGCTTTAAAACTCGCCAAACGTTTACACGAGAATGGCGTAAAAATTATCGGTACCGCTTTTGAAGACATGGATATTGCAGAAGATCGCGGCCGTTTTAGTGATCTGTTGAAAGAACTGAGTATTCCATATCCTGAATATGGTACTGCCACAAACGCAGATGAAGCCATAACCGTTGCCAACCGTGTAGGTTATCCTGTATTGGTAAGACCGAGTTATGTAATTGGCGGACAAAGAATGCGTATCGTAATCAACGATGAAGATGTAGAGAAAGCCGTGATCAGTTTGCTGAAACATTTACCGGGTAATAAAATATTGATCGATCATTTTCTGGATCGTTGTCAGGAAGCAGAGGTGGATGCCATTTTTGATGGAGAGAATTTTCACATCATGGGCGTAATGGAACATATTGAACCTGCCGGTATCCATAGCGGTGATAGTAATGCGGTTTTACCTGCATTCAATCTTACACCATTGGTTGTAGAGACCATGGAATTTTATTCTGAAAAGATAGCGCGTGCTTTAAAGATCAAAGGACTGATCAATATTCAGTTCGCTATCAAGAACGATAAAGTATTTGTGATCGAAGCCAACCCAAGGGCATCACGTACCACACCGTTTATTGCCAAAGCTTATCAGATTCCATATTTGAATATCGCTACAAAAGTAATGTTGGGTGCAGCCAAACTCACCGACTTTACCATGGAGAAAAAATTAGAAGGATACGCCATTAAAGAACCCGTATTCAGCTTCGATAAATTCCCCGGTGTAAACAAAGAACTCGGCCCCGAAATGAAGAGTACCGGCGAAGCCATCCGCTTTATCAAAGACCTGAGAGACCCTTACTTCCGTACTTTGTATAAGGAGAGAAGTATGAATCTTAGTAAATAAAGAAGATTTCAAGGATCAAGGTCCAAGATTCAAGACACAGGATTTAATCACTTGTTACTTGAATCTTGGACCTTGTTTCTTGAATCTTATTCCTTTGTTATTTATCGCAAGTATTAATACCTGATTTCAAAAGCCGCTCACAAATGAGTGGCTTTTTTATTTAGGTTTAACTATGCGGCGTTATGGTAAACAATTCTGGCGGTCTGTTCCTTTTCTGCGATTATTGATTCCATTGATCGCGGGTATTCTTATTGAGCAATACGTTCATCTTTCTTTCTTAATCATTATCGTTACGGCCTTCTTTTTCATCTGTGTTTTTTGTATTGTGAATTATTTACTTACAGATTTTAAGTATCGGCTTAGATGGTTAACAGGTTCATCACTCAATCTGATCATTGTATGTTTCGGATCGTTATTACTTTTTTTTCAGCATATCGAAAATGATCCCGAATGGATCGGTCATTTTATAAAAGGAAAAGAAACCATTCTGCTTACGCTTCAGGAACCGTTGACTCAAAAACCTAATTCCTTTAAAGTATTGGCCAAAGCTGAATCTGTTTTAAAAAATAGAGAATGGCAAAAAGTAAAAGGCAATATATTGATCTATGTAAAAAAAGACAGCATACCACCTGCATTGCAATATGGTTCACAGATCATTATTACAAAAACACTACAACCTATTACCAATTCAGGAAACCCCGGTTCATTTGATTACAAAGCTTATTGTGCATCACAGGACATCCATTACCAGATCTATCTTCAGCCAAATGAATACAGGGTTTTAGATGGATTAAAAAAGAATGCGCTTACCGAATTACTGATCAATACACGAAATAACGTGCTCGCCCTCTTTCGCAAATGGGTACCCGGACAAAAAGAAACCGGTGTAGCAGAAGCCCTACTGATCGGCTATCGAGATGATCTGGATAAAGAGCTGGTACAATCCTACAGCAATACCGGTGTGGTGCATATTATTGCCATCAGTGGCTTGCACCTTGGAATGATCTATGGATTGATGGTACTGATTCTTAAACCCTTCAGAAAAATAAAATCGATCCGTTTTATCAAACCAATCATTATACTATTGGTTCTCTGGGGCTTTAGTTTACTCGCAGGTGCGGCTGCTTCCATTCTACGCTCAGCCGTTATGTTCTCATTTATTGTGATTGGTGAAAGTCTGGGACGAAAAACGAATATCTATAACACATTGGCTGCTTCTGCTTTTTGTTTACTTGTTTATAATCCTTATTTCTTTTGGGATGTGGGTTTTCAATTATCCTATGCTGCTGTGGTTAGCATCATCTTATTCATGAAACCCATCTACCGGCAATTGTATTTCACTAACAAAATTCTGAATACCGTTTGGCAACTCAATGCCGTTACATTATCTGCACAGGTGCTCACATTACCAATCATTCTATATTATTTTCACCAGTTTCCGAATTTATTTCTGTTCACTAATTTTATAGCCGTTCCCTTATCCGGTTTTATTTTATACGGAGAATTGGCGTTGCTGGTCTTTGCAAAAATTCCATTTTTCAATGTATGGACCGGAAAGATCATCTCCTTTCTCATAGCACAAATGGATAGGGTTATTGAACGAACAGACAGAATTCCGTATTCAGTTACCGACAATATTCATATCGGTCTTACACAAACCGTTTTGTTATATTTAGCGATCTGTTATTTTGCCTTTTGGCTATTAACAAAGAAAACAAAAGCATTCATCACCGGATTGTCTTTTCTATTTTTCGTCTTTGTAATATATGGTCTCCATCAAATTCAAATACAGCAGCAACACAAACTGATCATTTATAATATTCCAAAACAAACAGCGATGGATATTATAGATCGAAACAAATATGTTTTCATGGGAGATCAGGCATTAACCGGAAATAGTTCTCTCTCCCGCTTCCATCTAAAACCGTCCCGGGTAGTGTATGGTGTTACCGAAACCGACTCACTATCTGATACCATTATTCTTACTCCGGTTTTCGCAGGAAGCAGAAAATCGATACTGATTATCAATAAACCATACCATTTTACCCCGCAACCGCAGAAAATTCCGGTGGATATCATTATCCTGAGCGGTAACCCAAAGATCTATCTGAGTCAATTAGCCACTGTATTTGACTGCAAACAATGGGTATTTGACAGCAGCAACCCATTGTGGAAAATACGGTACTGGAAAAAAGATGCCGACAGCCTACATTTGCGGCATCATACCGTTTCTGAGCAAGGTGCTTTTGAAACGGATCTCTGATGAAGATTGCCATTCCATCTTATTTCAACCAACCTCCGGCAGGTTAAACAACAGATCATGCAAAAGAAAATTCAATCAGCACTTATTTCCGTTTTTTATAAAGACGGACTGGAACCCATTGCCAAAAAATTACAGGAACTGGGTATTACTATCTATTCAACAGGTGGCACACAAAAGTTTCTGGAAGATCTGGGTGTTGTCTGTGTGCCTGTTGAGAGTTTAACTACTTACCCATCTATTTTGGGAGGAAGGGTAAAAACTTTACACCCCGCTGTTTTTGGTGGGATTCTTGGCAGAAGATATGAAGCGCAGGATCTGGTTGAAATGAAACAATACAATATTCCGGAGATTGATCTGGTAATTGTTGATCTCTACCCCTTTGAAGAAACTCTACGCACCACTTCAGAAGAAAAACTGATCATCGAAAAAATAGATATCGGCGGCCCATCCATGATCCGTGCCGCAGCCAAAAACTTCCGCGATCTGGTTGTAATTGCTGCTAAAGATGATTACGCCGCCCTCGAAAAATTATTGAACGATCAAAAAGGCGAAACCACCATCGAACAAAGAAAAGCATTCGCTGCCAAAGCTTTTGAAGTGGTAATGCATTACGATATTGCCATCAGCAATTATTTCAACCCCGGCCATCAGCAAAGTTTACGCTACGGCGAAAACCCACACCAAAGCGCCGTATTCTACGGCAACCTCGAAGAATTATTTACCCAACTAAACGGAAAAGAACTCTCTTACAATAATCTCGTAGATGTTGATGCAGCAGTACAACTCATCAAAGAATTTTCTGCTTCACAAGTTCTCTCCCCCTCCCAGGGGGAGATGCCGCAGGCAGAGGGGGTAGAAGCGGTATTTGCTATTATCAAACACACCAACGTCTGCGGAATATCCTCCAGACCCACCGTTAAAGAAAGCTGGGATGCCGCTTTAGCCGGCGACCCAGAAAGCGCATTCGGTGGCGTTTTGGTTTGCAACAAAACCATCGACAAAGCAACAGCCGAAGCTATCAACGAAATATTTTTTGAAGTACTGATTGCTCCGGTATTTGATGCTGATGCTTTAGAAGTTTTGAAAAGCAAAAAGAACCGTATCCTGCTTCAGCTCAAAACCCAAAACACAAAACTCAAAACCCCAAGCAGATCCATACTAAATGGCACATTAGACCAAGGCGCTGATGAAGGCAACTACACCAAATGGGAAGGAGTTGGCGGAAGAGAAACAACAGAAGCTGAAAAACAAGACCTGGTATTTGCTAATCTCGTTTGCAAACATTTAAAGAGTAACGCCATCGCATTGGTAAAAAATAAACAATTGGTTGGAAAAGGTTGCGGACAAACCAGCCGTATCGATTCACTCCGTCAGGCTATCGAAAAATCAAAACAATTCAATTTCGATCTGCACGGTGCTGTACTTGCTTCAGATGCATTCTTCCCTTTCAATGATTGCGTTCAGATTGCACACACTGCAGGCATAGAAGTATTCATTCAACCCGGCGGCTCTGTAAGAGATAAAGACAGTGTTGAATACTGTGTACAAAACAAACTCGCAATGGTAATGACAGGCATGCGACATTTCAAACACTAAAAACTAAAAAACAACCCAAGCCTCCCTCCCCTCTCAGGGGAGGTGTCCCGCGAAGCAGGGACGGAGGGGTGAAAAGACGGGGGTAAAAAATTATAACTTGACCACCAAACAAAAAGCCTATATCGCACTAGTTCTCACCAGCACGGTTTGGGGTACCAGTTGGGTGGCCAGTAAAATAGGTGTTCAAAAAGTACCCGGACTGGAAGTAGCCTCCATTCGCCAATTGATCGCGGGAGTACTGATGGTTTCTTTCTTTTTGATCAAAGGTGAAAAGCTTCCAACCAAAAAAGAGTTTGGCTGGCTGGCCATGATGGCTGTATTGCTTTTTGTTTCTGCAAACGGCATAGCCACACTGGCTTTAAAAAGTATTCCGAGCGGAATGGGAGCATTGATCTCTGCATTATATCCATTATGCGTAGTTGTTATCGAACGTTTATTTTTTAAGAATACAAAGATCACAGCCATTACATTTATTGGTCTGCTCTTAGGTATTGGTGGTATCGCACTTGTATTTTACGATAACGCTTTTCATAGTAATACAGAAGGATATGCCTGGGGCATCATACTTTCTGTAATTGCCATGCTCAGCTGGAGTATTGGTACCATTGTTCTCTCAAGAACAAAATTGAAAATGAATGCCTACAATGCCACCGGTTGGGAAATGCTTATCAGTTCATTTATTTTAATGATCATGCTTACTATCTCCGGAAAAAGTATCCCTGTTTCAGAGATTCCCTTGCAGTCATGGGGCGCCATCACCTATCTGGTTATTGCCAGTAACCTTATCACTTTTGCAGCTTTTATTTATACAATGAAACATCTGCAGCCCGCTGTGGCAGCACTTTATGCGTACATAAACCCAATCGTAGCCATATTTGTAGGATCATTTGTAATGAGTGAAAAGATCACAACCAATATCATCATTGGCTCACTCATTACACTGGCAGGTGTATATCTGGTTAATCAAAGCCTTCAAAAACAAAGAGAAAAGATCGCGCAACTTTCTGATGCCGATGCCATGTAACGGTCAGGACGCTAAAGCGACCACAACGGTCGGGACGCTGAAGCGGCCTGAACGTTAAAGCACTACTCACCAAAATTACGCTTCAAAAACATTTCATACATCCCCCTCCACTCAACCCATTCCGTCTGCTCCGTTAAAAAGTGATTATGAAATAAAGTAATAAATTCTCCATTCACATTTTTTACCATATCATAATAGTATTGCATCTCCTCACCTGCCTGTGCTGCAGTAAATCCCTGATTAAAAAAAGAAGTCGCTTCCATAAAACAGAATGGATGAATTGTCAGATCAGTTATCGTTTCTTTCTCTAAATCATACCAACGATAAGGCAAAGCATAAGAAGCCCTGAATCCATTCACCCCGCCATAGGCCATCGAATAATCATCAGTAATCCCTGCATCAATCAATCGCCTATACGTATCTGGTATCGTAAATCGCAAATAATGATTTCTTGAAAGAATAATTGGTTTGTGTATGATATTCTTCAACGCTTCAATCTCCTTACCCAACAACCACTCTTCAGTTCCGCTCTGCCACGAAGGGTGAATACCTGTAATATATCTTTCACTCAATCGTTTATATAGTCTCTGCAGAGCATTAGATTTTGCCGACAAATTTTTATCATACTCACCCCTCCTAATAATCGTAAGAAAAAAATAAACCGGCGAAAGATGGTATTTATTATGCAATGTATCCATCCAGTCAAACACATCAAACGGATCGGATTTTCTACCACTATACACATTACCACTTTCCATCACCTGCTCGAATTTACCCTGCAACAGATCGCGATAAAACCCTAACACATTTTTCCAAAGTGGTTTGTGCAAATAACTGTAAGCAATGTCAATATCGTAAGTGGGAACGAAAGAGAATTTTGAATTTTGAATTTTGAATTTTGAATTAAATTGTCTTTCATGTATTTCCTTTTCAAAAGCCTGCATCCATAAATTCACCAAAGGCAATTTCAAAAAGCCTGCTTTGTATGCAAGGCTGTTTATATGAGAATACCGTCCATACTCATCCAACTCATGCGGCAGGTATTCTTCATAACGTGAAAGCAGATAAAAAGCGGCAGAAAAAATATCAAAAGGAATATTACCCGATGTCTTAAAAAAAACCGTCAACCCATCCCATTCAAAACAATCAGTCAATTGCGGTTTAATTCCATTCTCTTCCAACAATCCACAAGGAAAAACCCACAAAGAATCATCCCCCATCTTTTCAAACGAGTAATTGATCTTAGCTCCATTAAATTGTGTGAATTGCTCTTTCGAATCAGTAAGAAAAGCGCCCGGAAAAAGTACCGTTACAATATAAGAAAGCCGTAAACTAACAGGCGAAGCATACACCAAAATTTTATCAGCTTTTGCCTCTCCCAATTTTTAATTATTAATTTTTAATTATTAATTAACCCTGTCTTTCCACATTTCACTAAACGTCTTCCCGCTAAAATCCAGATCCGCCCTATGCGTCGTCCATCCTTTAAATACTTTATTCACCACCCAGTTCTTCATCTTGCCATTACCCATGTTCATCATACTCCGGTTTAGACTGGCAGTTTTCCAAACTTTCCATGCAATCCGTTCTGCAAGTGAACTCGAACCTTGTGCAACCGCCTCATGACGATTATCTAATAATAATTCATGAAGATTAATTCTTACCGGACAAACCTCTGTACAATTACCACACAATGACGATGCATAACTCAAATGCTTATACTCATCCATACCGCTGAGATAAGGTGTAATTACTTTACCGATCGGACCGCTATACGTAGTTTCATACGCATGACCACCAATATTTTTATACACCGGACAGGCATTTAAACAAGCACCACAGCGTATACAATACAAAGCTTCTCTGGATGTTGGATGCGCCAATAAATTGGTACGTCCATTGTCAAGTAGTATTACATACATCTCTTCGGGACCATCTGTTTCATTCGCCTGTCGCGGGCCGGAAATAATTGTATTATAAGAAGTAACCTGCTGCCCCGTTCCAAACGTTGCCAGCAAAGGCCAAAAAAGTGCCAGATCATTGATGGATGGAATCATCTTTTCAATACCCACAATTACAATATGTGTTTTGGGCCATGCACAACTTAATCTTGCATTGCCTTCATTTTCGGTAACTGCAATACCACCAACATCTGCTATAATAAAATTGGCTCCGGTAACACCTACTTCTGCCTCTACATATTTATCACGCAAAATTTTTCTGGCAACCAATGTTAACTCTTCGGGAGATAAACCGGAAGGCGTTCCTAATTTATCAGCAAACAATCTGGCAACATCTTCCTTGCTTTTATGCATGGCCGGTGTTACAATATGATAAGGAGCTTCTCCATCCAACTGTTGAATATATTCTCCCAGATCCGTTTCCACACTTTCAATCCCTATCGATTCTAAATAATGGTTCAGATGAATTTCTTCTGTAACCATACTCTTACTCTTCACTAATGTTTTGCAATTCTTTGCTTTACAGATCCTGCCGATTTCTTCCAGCGCTTCTTCTGTGTTTTCTGCCCAAATCACTTTTGCACCGCGTGCAGTAATTTTTCTTTCAAACTCCTCTAAATAACGGTCAAGATGTTCAATCGCTTCCCATTTCCGGTTCTTCGCTTTCTCACGCGCCAGCATTACCTGATTGCCAAACTGCTGTTTACCCTTCGGCACCGCAGCATTATACCGGTCAATATTAAAATTGATCTTCCGTCTGTGCTCCAGATCGGCTGCTTTAATCGTACTCTTGGCAATGAAGGATGCTGCGGTATCTTTCATGTGGTAATTATTTTTTAGTCTGCTTTATAACATTACTCATCCCGGTTGCGTCGCACACTTGTACGTCATATCAATGTTGGGTTATTAGTGAGTGGTGAGTAGTCAGTAGTGAATAATTTGACTCACTACTGACTACTCACCACTCACTAATAAAAATCATATCAATCAAACACATACAAATCATCAATCATTTCGTCTCTTTCATATGCTTCGCCGTTGCCTCCAATGTTTCATAAAACTCCTCACCATATTTTCTTATGATCGAATCTTTCAAAAAAACATATACCGGCATTTTCAGCTTCTTACCCAAACTGCAGGCTGCAGAACAAAGATCTTCCCGCGGTTCATAATTCACATACTCAATATCCGGGTCTTTCTTACTCTTCTGTATCCTTATCGGAAATAAATGACAACTCAACGGTTTCTTCCAATCCAATTTTCCGTCATTATACGCCTGTTCAATCGAACATTTAATAATTCCCCATTTATCTCTGTAACCATACGCACAAATAGCGCCATCAATCGTTGGCGTTACCCAACCAAATTCCTGATCGTACAAATATTTTCCCTGACGTTTTACTTCTGCAATTCCTTCTGCCGTCATATAAGGTTCTATCACTTTATAATACTCTTTCAATTTTTCCAGTTCCCATTTTTCCATAGGTGCGCCGGCATCACCATCTTCACAACAACCACCTTTGCACTTATTCAGGTCGCATACAAACTGCTCTTCAACAATTTCATCACTGATCAATACATTATCTATTGCTATCATATCATTGCTTACGTTACTGTTCAAAGATAAACCAATCTCTATCCTTATTCAACTTTTGAATAGCGCTACTTCCGCCATTTAAATGTATTGATCAAATGCTTCATATCATCCAGCAAAAACCGGTTCACAATCCCCAGCGAATCTGCATTGGGCGTTGCATCAAAATACAAAGCCCCGCGCAGAAAATGTTTGGTTGTATCCGTTAAAAAAAACTGATTGGCCGTTGCCACATCTCCACCCACCGTAAAGAACACGCCATGTACACCATTCACTGTACTCAAAGTCGTATCTTCTATAGAATACGCTTTTGAAGTATGTTTTTCGGTTAAGGCAAAAGTGTGTTTAATCAGCGTATCAAACTTATTCTTCCCTATCTCTTTATAACTCACATAAATCCTTCCATGAAACTGCGGAAAATCAACATTGATCCACCAGGGATTTTCTGTTGCCTCTCCAAAAAAAGTACTGTCCTTTACCACCACCGCATATTCCGGATACTCAAACGAATACGGATAACCCGGCTGCTCAAACAACCTGTATTTCTTCTCCGGAAAATGGATCTTGTAATAACCCGTTGGCTTAGGTGTGTAACTGCTGTTGCAGGAAGAGACTATGCTCCATAGTCCATAGACCATAATAAGAATTGTCAATACTTTCGTGATCCTACTCCCAACAAACCATGGACCATGGACCATCGACCATAGACGCTTTCCTTCTTTTATCATGCTAACTGTGGCTTGATCGTGAGCTTTATTTTTTCTATGCGGTTTTTGGTTACTTCCAAAACAGTAAATTCAAAATCACCCGAACTCACAACTTTCAATGGTAAAGGTATCTCTCCTGCCAATTCCAATACCAATCCGGCTAATGAATCACTCTCTCCTTTTACCTGGTCAAAAGTATCGGTTGGCAGGTCCATGATCTTACATACATCGTTGATCATGATCCTTCCTTCAAAAATATAATTGTAATCATCAATTTTACGGTAGCCGGTTTCTTCCTCATCAAATTCATCTTTAATCTCTCCTATTACTTCTTCCAGAATATCTTCCAGCGTAACAATGCCACTGGTCCCGCCAAACTCATCTACAACAACGGCAAAATGTATTCTTTTGGATTGAAACTCTTTTAACAGGTCTTCAATAAATTTCTGTTCGTGCACAAAATAAGGCGGGCGCATCAGTCCACGCCAGTCAAAATCATCTGCTTCATTTAAAAAAGGAATCAGGTCTTTGGTATGGATCATACCAGCCACATTATCCAGGTCTTCTTTATAAACCGGCAAACGGCTATAATGCAGATCACTTACGGTATGAATGAGTTGCCCGAAAGAAATTTCATGATCAACACCATGTACATCTACTCTCGTTTTCATGATCTGTTTCACAGTAATATTTCCAAACTTCACAATCCCCTTCAAAATATTTTTCTCATTTTCCGAAGCAGTATTCTGTGTGGTAAGATCAATCGCATGATCCAATTCTTCCAGACTATATGCACCATTGGGCCGGTTGGCCAAACGTCTTTCAATAATATCAGAATATTTTACCAATCGCTTGCTCAATCCCGCACATGCATAAGAAACCGCCTGTACAATGCCTCCAAAATCTTTGGCAAAACGAATATTGTTTTGTGTTGCCAATACCTTCGGCATCACTTCTCCAAACAATACCAGGATAAAAGAAACCACCACTACTTTAATCACAAACTCTACCCACACTGCATCAAAGCGTTCAAAATTGAACATATCATCAATCAATAAATTAGAAATGATGATGATAGAAATATTAATAAAACTATTCGCAATTAATAAGGATGCCAGTAATACCTTGGGCTCCTCCAGCAGATCAACGATCCGCTTATACGGCGGCAGTTGTTTTGATTTTAAATTGTTGATGTCTTTATACGTAAGCGAGAAGAACGCCACTTCAGATCCGGACAAAACAAAAGAAAGAAACAGCAGCACTATCAGTATCATAACCAATACAGTAGTACCCTGTGCCTGTATAGCTGATAATAAAGTCAGGTTTGAAAAAAAATGCAAAACCGGGTGATGATCCAAAGCAAGTGATTTAATTAAACAATCAGAAACAACTGCCTGCTACATTGCCGTTCTTCTGTTACTACAAAAGTAATGTTTCTGCCTCTCTGTAATCAGAATGGTAAACTTTCGCCAGGATCGCCCAATGGCGGTATATCATCGCTTCCAAATCCTTCCGGTGCATCGCCCCCGGGATGGCCTGTATGACCATCACCACGTTTATCCAGCATGATCAGGTTATCGCCCACCACTTCAGTGGCAAATTTTTTATTGCCTTCCTTATCTTCCCAGCTGCGTGTTCGCAATCTTCCCTCCACATAGATCAGGCTGCCTTTGTGCAGATACTTCTGAGCCAGCTCGGCCAGTCCTCTCCACAATACCACCGTATGCCATTCTGTTTGCGATACCAGCTTACCTGAGCGATCCTTATAGGTTTCCGTTGTAGCCAGCGGAAATTTGGCTACGCCGATATTTCCTTCCAGATGCTGCACATCAGGGTCTTTTCCCAAATTACCGATTAGCATTACTCTGTTAACTCCTCTCATACTTTAGGTTTTAAGTTCGTCCCGTTTTAATCACTCTTAAAAATAACTTTTTTTAAGAAACAAAAGAAGCGCTAACATAAATTTAGGATAAGCGGGATTTGGCTGAAAAATGCAGGGTGAATTGAGTAATAAATTTCGGAAAAGCCATTTTTTGTAACGCTTTCGAACGATACCATTGATACTTTTTCAAAAAAACCGGAATACTTTGTAATTGTACTCTTATAAACTGCCCTTTTATCTGCTGGTGCGTTAACTGCTGAACAGATACGGCCGTTATTTCGGTAACAGCCGCTTTATGAATACCAATTTGATCTCTCAGCCATGTTTTTACAAGCTCTTCATCCCATTTTACCTGTTCTTCACTTTCCAGTAAATAAAATTCATGCAGGTTTTGCCAGATATCTTTTCCGCTTCGTTGGTGTACCAGCATTTTTCCTTCATGCTCAAAAATGAAATAATAGAACCAGCGGGTTTTCCTGAGCAGTGTTTTTTCTTTAACAGGTAACTGATTTACACTCCCTTCGCCATAAGCCTTGCAGTTTTTTTGTAAAGGGCAATTACTGCATAATGGCGAAAACGGTTTACAAAGCGTAGCCCCAAAATCCATGATCGCCTGATTATATAAACCGGCTTCCTTTTTTGCCAACACCTTAGCAGCCAGTTCAGTAAACAGGTTTTTGCCTTCGGACGAATCTATCGGCGTATCTAAACCAAAATAGCGGGATAATACACGGAACACATTTCCGTCAACCACTGCATAGGGTAAATTATAGGCAAAGGAAGCAATAGCCGCCGCTGTATAGGGGCCCACTCCTTTCAATTCAAGGATTTCATCATAGGTATCCGGAAAATGACCTTTTCGATTCACGCTGATTTCTCTGGCGGTATATAAAAGATTCTTACAACGGTTATAATACCCCAAGCCTTCCCATAATTTAAACACTTCCTGGTCTTTAGCAGCTGCCAGATCCACGATAGTTGGGTATTTTGTAATAAACCTGTCGTAATAGGCCCAACCCTGCGCCACACGGGTTTGTTGCAGGATCACCTCACTTAACCAGATTTTATACGGATCTTTCTCCCCCTTCCATGGCATTTCACGCCGGTTCTCCTTTTTATGCCATTGCATCAGCTTTTGGGTGAAAAATTTTTCCATCATAGAAAACAAATATTCAATAAAAGAACGACTGTTTAGGGCAAAAAGTTTAGAATTTTCCGCAAAAAATACATTCTGAGGCGTCCTGTCTCAAAAAACGACAGGAGATTGAACCATTTATCTATCAATAAGTAACGTCTATAATATTTACGCTATCTTTCTTGCATTATTCAACCTTTTTAACTTATTTTAAGGTATAGTTAGCCTTATAAAAAAAACAACCAATGAGAAAATCTGATCTCATCAATCAAATTTCTGATAAAACAGGTATCCCTAAAGTAGACGTTTTGGTTACTTTGGAAACCATGTTTAAAGAAGTGAAAGAAAGCCTGTCGAACGGCCAAAACATCTATATACGTGGGTTTGGCAGTTTTATCACCAAGAAAAGAGCCGCAAAAATTGGCCGTAATATCAAGAAGAATGTAGCGGTAGAAATACCTGAACATTATATTCCGGCTTTTAAACCTGCAAAAGAATTTGTGAGCGAAGTAAAAAGCAAACGCCAGTCAAGCTAACTTTGCTGAAAGCGTTCGCAAGTGAAAAAACAGCAAATATTTCTGGTTTCCGGTGCCTTAGTAGCCTTTATTTTATTGTATGCCTTCGGCAAAACAACTCCCCCCTCAAAGCCTGCCGAAGCGACTCAAGCACCACAAGCAACTGAACGTCAACTAATTACATTCGATCAACTTCTTGTACAAGCCAAACAAAAAATCAGTCCGTCTCAGGCGCAACGCTTGCTAAGCCTGGAAAATTCTGTAAAACGGGGGGATGTAAAAGACCAGCAATTACACCTGTTTCACCAGCTTGCCCGCTTCTGGGCCGACTCGGCGCATATCTTCGAACCCTATGCCTATTATACGGGAGAAGCCGCGAAGTTGGAAAATTCTGAAAAAAGCCTCACCTTTGCCGCCCGCCTGTACTTAGATAACCTGATGACAGAGGGGCAACCGGCCATGCAAACCTGGTTGGCAACAAATGCAAAAGTTCTTTTTGAGAAAGCTTTGGCCATTAACCCGGCTAACGATTCCAGTAAAATAGGCCTGGGTGCCTGTTATCTGTTCGGAAACATTTCCAACAATCCCATGCAGGGTATTTTACCTGTAAGAGAGATTGCCACACGCGATCCCGGAAATGTGTACGCTCAAATGATACTGGGTTTAGGCGGTAAGAAAAGCGGCCAGTTTGATAAGGCTATTGAAAGGTTTCAGATTGTTGTAAATAAGGAACCCGGAAATATTGAAGCCCTGTTTAACCTGGCAGAATGTTATGAAGAGAAAGGAGATAAAGCCAATGCGGTTAAATGGTACGAAGAAGTGAAGAAGCTGGTAAAAGTACCGGAAGCACAAACAGAACTGACAAAACGGATCACCGAATTGAAAAAATAAATTTATTAATTAACCTAACTAAAATTACTTAGTGTATGCCTTGTGGTAAGAAGAGAAAGCGTCATAAAATTGCGACTCACAAACGTAAAAAACGTTTAAGAAAGAACCGTCATAAGAAAAAGAATAAATAATTCTTAATTAAGACCATTATACTTAAAGCAGTTCAGGCTAAACCTGAACTGCTTTAAACACTTTCCTGAATTTCGCCACTACTACCTTTCTACGCTGCAACTTATCCTTTTCCTTCCCTGTCAGGTGGCGAGTGTACCGGATATAAGTGTGTATATGTGATAGCCGCATACCGGCCGTGATTTTGTATCTAAAAGTTGCCATTTTGTGAACAAAGAACTTATAATTAATGCAGGCCCTACCGGCGTTGAGATCGCCTTTTTGGAAGACAAGAAACTGGTAGAACTGCATAACGAAAAAACTGATGCCAATTTTGCTGTTGGCGACCTCTATCTTGGTAAAGTAAAAAAACTGATACCGGGATTGAATGCTGCATTCGTGGATGTAGGGTTTGAGAAAGATGCCTTTCTGCACTATACAGACCTGAGCCCTTATGTACGCTCCATACTTAAATTCACCAACCTGGCCATGAACACAAAAGAGCCGGGCGGATTTGATTTTGCAAAATTCCAGTCAGAACCTGAGATCATTAAAACCGGTAAGATCAATGAAGTACTCAACGGTAAACCCAATGTACTCGTTCAGATCTTAAAAGAACCGATCGCTGCAAAAGGCCCGCGTTTAAGTTGCGAAATCTCTTTGCCCGGAAGGTTTGTAGTGGTTACCCCTTTTAATGAAATTGTTGCGGTTTCTAAAAAGATCCATTCTTCAGAAGAAAGAAAACGGCTCCATAAAATTGTTGAAGCCATTCGCCCGAAAAATTTTGGTGTGATTGTACGTACGGCAGCTGAAGGCAAAAGCACTGCTGAACTGCATGCTGATCTTCTTGCGTTGATTGAAACCTGGAAACTGATACAAGCTAACCTGAAAGGTGCACAAGCCCCTATCAGAATTCTGAGTGAAGAGAATAAAACCACCAGCATATTACGCGATCTGTTAAGTGCAGATTTTAATAAAGTAGTGGTAAACGATAAAAACCTGTTTACGGTTACCCAGAGTTATATTCAGCGTATTGCGCCCGATAAAATGGATATCGTTACCCTTTACCAGGGTGGCGGCTTACCCATTTTTGATCAGTTTGGCGTTACCAAGCAGGTAAAATCTTCTTTTGGTAAAACCGTTAACCTGCCAAGTGGTGCCTATCTGATCATTGAGCATACAGAAGCACTGCATGTAATTGATGTAAACAGCGGCTATAAAAGCGTAAGCAATAACCAGGAAGAGAATGCCCTGCAAACCAATCTGGAAGCGGCTGAAGAGATCTCAAGACAATTAAGGCTGCGCGATCTGGGTGGCATTATTGTGGTTGATTTCATTGATATGAAACTTCCCGACAACAAACGGAAAGTGCAGGAAGCGGTAGAAGGTTTTATGAAAACCGACCGTGCCAAACATTCTGTTTTACCGGTTTCTAAATTCGGTTTATTACAGATCACCCGACAGCGCATGCGCCCGGAAGTAAATATCAATACCTCTGAAAACTGCCCTGCCTGTAACGGAACCGGAAAGATCACTTCTACTTTGTTGCTGGAAGATGAAATGGAAAAGCGTTTATACTATCTGGTTACACATGGCCATAAGAATCTTACGGTGGCTGTACATCCGATCGTATACTCTTATCTTACCAAAGGTTTCTTTACTTCCATCATCAAAAAATGGAAAAGGAAATACAAAACAAACCTCAAGGCAATATCTAACACCAATTATCATTTAATCGAATTCAAGTTCTTTAATGAACATGAAGAAGAAATAAAATTTTAACCTTGCGATAAGGGCCTAAAAAAAACTCAGACCAAACAGTCTGAGTTTTTTTATATCCTTACCTATTTATAAGGAATTATAATAATTCAATAATTTAACCACATGGTCGTTATTTTTAAAATTCAATTTGTTAGATTGAATAAATTGAATGACCTGATTCTGTTTATCAGATAATTCAGTAATAAAAAAATCTTTGTCTTTTTTTATTCGCTTCATTATCCCTTTGGCGAAGAGATAATAATTCTCCGTTGTTTCAAACTCTTTCACCACCTCACCTGATAATTCGTTTTTGCGTTCTGAAATACTTTTACTGATCGATTTCAGTAACCCGCATTTCCCTTCCGAAAGTATCTGGTAGAAATTATTTTCGGTTTGTCTGTCAACAGCAGGAAACCCCGTTTGAAATTTATAGAATACAATACCAGCAGGGGTTGTGTCTGCATAGCTTACTTCTTTAACCATGCCGGCTGAAATATAACCTTCAACACCATTTGATGACAGAAAGTGAGTTTCCTGTGATAACATGTCTATACGCGTTCGCACATTGGGAAATCTTTTGCCTTCTTTTAATTGAATACCCGCTATTTTAAAGAGTTCGGTAAAATAGGGTGTGCCTGCAATATCAATATACTTACTTTCAAAGGCTCTTCCGTTTACATCGGTTATAGAAACCTGATCGGCCCATTTACCACCGATCACTACCCCGTTATTTTGCGCATAAACAAGATTACCTGCGCAGCTCAGGAGCAGAAAAAAACAAATGCAATACTTATACATAGCAATGAATGATTTATATTAAAGTTACTACAACCCTTCTTAAAACAAACAAAGCCCATAAAAGGGCTTTGTTTGTTACTAATAAATTATCCTAAGCAATTATTGTTTTGGATTTTTAACCGGTGCAGATCCTGATGCAGCCGGATTATACGCCAGCTCATTATCCGGAACATCCCAATAATCCAGGTATCCGAAATTGATGGTAGCATTTGTGTTAACAACACCTGTTGCAGATAATACCACACAACCTGTTTTTGATTTGGTTGGATCGATAATATCCCAACGACGGGCATCGAAGAAAGAAAGACCTTTCCAGGCAAGAGCAATTCTTCTTTCTGAACGCAGCTCTTCATAAGCAGCAGCCTGTGTCATACCTGCTCCTAATGCAGTTAAACCTGCACCCTGATAGGTTCTTACTGCATTGATGGACTGAACACCCAGATCAACAGAACCTGTCTGAATCAAAGCTTCGGCTTTCATCAGTTCATTCTCTTCGTAAGTACCTGCTAAGGTAATTTCATTAGCGCCGGCACTTGTATTTGACCAGGTTACAACACCTGCCAAACCATTACCGCCTGATTTAATACTGTAACGTGTATTGAAGATATTACCACGGTCTGTATTAAAGATACCTACTGCAGTTAAGGTAAACACGTTATTGTCTTTACGCTTATCGCCTGCTCTGAAATCCTGAACCAGACGCTCACTCAATTTGTAAGTACCGGTAGCAGCACCTGTTGATTGAATTTTATCAGCAATAGTAGTTCCAAGGAAATCACCATTGGCATCTGTACGTCCTGTAAAGATCAGGTCGGTAGCAGTAATACCACTGTTTACCAAAGTTAGAACAGACTGCCATTGTGTAGACGTCATGGAAGCTTTAGGTGTATTCAAAACAATATTACGCGCTTTCATCGTATTGATATTGTGAAGCCACATAGTAGGTGTTAAGATACCGCCTTTGCCTTTCTGAAGGAACGTTGGCACCATTGCACCCAACACTGCATTGTAATCAGTAGTAGAAGTAGCAGTAGCCAAAGCCGCAGCAGCCTTATCAAAATTTGCATTTGATTCTGTGATGATGGCTTCTTTGGTTACATAGTTACCATTTGTTGAAGCTGAAGGTGTTGTTGCATTCTGAATCAAACCGGCATAATACAGCGTACCGATATGTGCATAAGCAAAACCTTTCCACCAATAAGCCCATGCTTGTACAGTTGCTTTTTTGGTAGCAGCGCCTGATCCTGTGAAAGTGGTGCTGGAAGCAATATCCAAAACCGTATTGGCAGCAGCGATCATGTTATACATATAGGCCCACTCATAAAAAGTAGGGTTACTTCCCTGCTGTGCATTCTGGTTTACAGCACGTAATATTCCGTATTGTGTATTTACACCACTGGGGTTTACAACTACAGTACCATTGTCTAGGGTTACTTTATTAGGGCAACCGATCTGGTTCATGTAAGCATTGGCTGCTTCAGCACCGATCTCATCTCCCATCAATTCAAGAAACCCTGTGGCACCGGCCCAGAAACGTCCATATACACCATCTGAATATTTCAGATCATAAAAACCATTCCTGTAAATCGAACCTTGTGCCAAAGAAATCACACCCACTTCGCTTTGTGCGCTCGATGGTGTTGGCTGGTTGGTATTAGAAATATCCAGTTGCTTTTTACAGGCAGTCATGCCTAAGCTCACTCCTAATATTCCTAATAATAATTTAGTATTCTTCATTTCTTCTGAGTTTTAAGATTAAGATTAAAAGCCGATATTCAAACCAACAGTATAGGCTTTTGTATTAGGAATCGTATTGTGATCAACACCACGGTCAAATGCAGAGTTAGAAGAACCTGAACTGATTTCAGGATCCATACCTGTGTATTTGGTGATTGTGATCAGGTTACGACCAGATAATACCAATTGTAATTTTGTGAAACCTTTCAGCTTAAACAATTTTGCAAAATCAACTGCAGCAGAAACATTTCTTAAGCGCCAGAAAGAAGCATCTTCATAGAAATAATCTTTTGTACCGTTGTTAGCACCTACCTGATAGATACCACGGTAGAATGCAGTATACGCCTGTGACTGACCTGCGATAGTGATCGGGTTGTCATAGTCTCCGCTGATACCATCACGATACATCCACTCTTTGGTTTGGTTGTACAGGTGGCTTCCGTTAACCCAATCCCACTGAACACTCAATGAAAGGAATCCTTTGTATGAGAAGTTATTGATAAAGCTCATATTGAACTTAGGGTTAGGATCACCAAATGAATACAGACCTGAAGTACCAATCGGCTGTTTGGTTGTAGAGTTTACTACATAACCATTGCTGGCAACTTCGTAATTACCCTGATTTGCTTTAGGGATAACTGGTAAGCCTGTAGATGGTTCTATCTGATCAACACTTCTCAGTAACAGGTATCCGAACAACTGACCGATCTTCTGGCCTGCTTTTAAAGTAATACCGGTACTTCCTGCATTTGAAAGAACCACTACATCCGGTCCTTTAATGCTGGTAATCTCTGAAGTTTGCTGAGAGAAATTGGTGGTCATATCCCAGTTAAAGTTCTTTTTGTTAAGGATATTCAGGTTCAATGAAGCCTGGAAACCATGAGAACCTAAACCGAATGCATTATCCAATGTGCTACCTACACCGGTAGAAGGTGCAGCATCAACACTGTAGATCGCATTGTCTGTATTTCTTTTCCAATAAGTAAGAGATAATTGTGCATTTCTTAACCAAGAACCTTTCAAAAGATTGAAACCGATATCAGTACCGATCTCTGTTTCTTTAGACAATTCCACATTCAGGTTTGGATTTGGCGTTGAGGTTGGGAAAGTAAATACACTGTTAGGGCCGAGGTTAGCAGCACCTAATACAGGGAAACGCTGGAAAGCACCTGGCTGAATACCTGCTTCACCATAAGCGGCTCTGATTTTGAAGTCGGTAATTAAGTTAGAAATTTTACCGCCTTCCCAGAATTTAAATTTAGAAATGTTCAGGTAAGCATCACCTCTTGGGAATGTTTGTGAATTAGCACCACTTCCAAAAGCAGAAGAGTAGTCACTTCTTACACCTACTGCCACACCGGCTAAGTCTGCCCACTCAAAACGCTGGTTAGCTAAGAATCCATAAGTGATAAATGGTGTAACCACATCATTGAATGTTTTGAATACAGCTGCCTGACTTGAGTTCCATGGTGAGTATGGAGGTGCATCATAAGCATACGATTGGTAAACTTTAGAAACTGTTTTTCTATAATCAAATGCTACAGTAGTTACGGTTTTAACAGGCACTTTCAAATGAAAGTCCTTATCAAAATCAGTTCTCAAAGTAGCTGTTCCGATAAAGTTTTGGAAAGTGGTACGTGTCAGGTAATTGTCAATCTCTCCGGTTGTACTTCCGTTAGCTGCAGAGTTTGGATTACCTGCACCGCTGATGTAATATTGATTGTAAACCGCATTCTTGTTAAACTCCTGATCTTCATAACGATAATTAGAAGTGGTGTTTTTAACATCCAAACCATATTTGGCATCTAATTCCACAAAATGATTCACTTTGTAGTTTAAGTTGAAGTTTTGTAACAGATCAACGGTATTTACCAATGAACTTGAGTATTGGTTTACAAAGTTAGGATTGGCACTGTTTACACCCACAGCCGCTCCAAGGAACGCACCATAGTTACCATCCGGATCTTTGTATTCGTAGTTGGCAAAAGGACGTGAGTTATTTAAGCTGTAAACAATACCACGACCGGTTGCATCATTTAATGTATTCTTGGTATAGATCAACTGCGTAAGACTTGAAAACTTCAGGTTCTTGAACAATTCTGTTTCAATTTTTGAAGTCAGATTTGAACGCTGGTAATCACCATTGTCTTTAAAGTTTGAATTCTGCGCATTGCTTGATGCAGAAAGAAAGAAACTGGTCTTGTCTTTGTTAGCAGAAAGCGTAACTGAATTATTCAATGCATATCCGTTCTGAAAGAACATTTTGTAATGGTCGTAATATTTCAGATTAGCATTATATGGTTTGTTCTGGAAGCTGGTAACAGACAATGCATTGTACTGAACGTTTGCATCGTATACACCCAGAACCGGATCAAAATTCAGCGGAGCACCACTTGCCTGAATTACATTACCGCTTGCATCTGTTGTAAATGCATGGTTATAGGCTTTGTGAACACCACCAATGTTTAATAAAGAGTTGGTGGTAGCACTGCTGCTTACATCAACACTGATCTTACCTGATTTTGCTTTTTTGGTAAATAACTGGATAACACCATTTGCACCCTGAGCACCATATAAAGAAGCCGCTGCGGCACCTTGTACCACCTCAACTTTTTCAATGATATTAACGTCGATAGAAGTAAGGTCAGTTCCACGCATTTCCACTCCATCGATCAGGATCATAGGAGAGGTACCACCCTGAACGGTATTGATACCGCGCAAAAGGATATTCAACGGACGGCCCGGGCTACCATTGGTACTTGAGATCTGTGCACCTGCGATCTGTCCAACCAATTGTTGGCCAACATCACCTGTTGATACTTTTGTCTGGTTAGCCAGATTAACAGATTCTGCCGCAACACCCAGTTTTTTCTTACTGGTAGCAGCACCCACACCGGTAACAACTACTTCACTCAATGATTTTACATCGGTAACCAGTTGAACCTGTAAATTAGAAGAAGAGGCATCAACCTGCTTATTTTCAAATCCCAGAGCTGAGATAATAAGTGTTGCACCTTTTTTTACTTTAATAGAGAAGGCACCATCATTTCCGGCGCTAACTCCATTTTTTGTACCTTTTTCAAGTACAGTTGCTCCGGATACAGGAGCCCCCTTGTCATCTACAACCTTTCCGGTTACAGTAGAAGTTTGTGCAAAGCCGACCAATATGGCCATGACATAAGCACAAACGCTCATTAGCAGTTTTTTTCTCATGTTGTTGGTTTTTGTGAAAGTGAGCCGTTTATCAGGCTTCCTGACCACCTAAATAATAGAAAAGCTGCGTGTTATCCATTTTAATCGCTCTTTTTTAATCTGTTTTTAAGCTTATTGTTTAATAAACTTAATTTTTATCGATAAAAGATTAATCAAAATCATTTTTTCTAAAAATCAAAGTGCTCAAAAAACCAGTCGTAACATATCTCAATCGGTGTAATATGTTTCTGATTCGGCGAATAGCGAAAGTGCATATTTCCAGTCAGTTTTCCAAAAAAACATATTACATTTTTTTATAAAAACATATTCAAATTATATTAATCTGTTTACGTGATAATATCTGTTCCTGGTATCTATTTTCTTGATTTGTTGGGAACTGGAGCCCGTAATAAAGTGTTCAACCTGTGTTGAATGAACCTTTTGGGAAATTATGATCAAAGTTTTATAATTAGCTAATAATCAATTCATTAAAAAAATAAACGTAACCGATTTCGCTATAAAAAATCAGTGATTTTCCCTTTTTAGCCGGCAGATAGGAGAATTTTCAGGAACGCTTGCCCCAGCCAGGGATTTCGGAAATCCGGGTTTTGAAAGGCGAAAAATTATGCACAGGAGCCAAAATTAATTTTGGAATCTGCCCCATTATTGTAATTTAGAGGTAGAATTTAATGGGTTAGTAAGTAAACAGGGTCAACAGCAATGTTGACCCTTTTACATGCCATCAATGCTGCATTACAGCGGAATTGATCAATATTTTTTCTCCCGGATAAACGCAAAAACCTTCTCCGAATTGTATTCCGCTCAACAGATTTTGATTGAACACTTCACAGATCCTTTCACTTTCTTTTCTAACAGTATCTTTAGGTCATGAGTAAGATCAAAACAGCATTTTTTTGCAGCAACTGTGGTTATGAAAGTACAAAATGGATCGGAAAATGTCCGGCATGTAACGAATGGAACACATTTACAGAAGAAGTTTTAGATAAAGGAAATTCAAAAGAAGAAAACTGGGACAACTATACACCCGAAAGAAGAAATACCAAAACAGTTGCGCTAAGCGACGTGGTGAGTAACAAAGAAAAAAGGATCATTACCAAAGACACAGAATTAAATCGTGTACTGGGTGGCGGAATTGTTCCGGGTAGTATTGTGCTGGTTGCAGGCGAACCCGGAATCGGCAAGAGTACTTTGTTTTTACAAAATGGTTTATTGATCGATCAGCTTCGCATTTTATATATCAGTGGCGAAGAAAGTGAACAGCAGATAAAAATGCGTGCCGACCGCCTGAAGATCACCAATGAAAATTTTTATCTGCTCACAGAAACGGCAACGCAAACTATTTTTCAGGAAATCAAAAAACTGAAACCGCAACTGGTGATCGTTGATTCGATTCAAACACTGCAATCCAATATTATTGATTCATCTGCAGGAAGTGTTTCTCAAATCAGAGAATGTGCCGCAGAGTTTCAGAAGTTTGCCAAAGAAACGGATACACCTGTTTTTCTGATCGGTCATATTACAAAAGATGGCGCCATTGCCGGACCGAAAATTTTAGAACACATGGTTGATACGGTTTTGCAGTTTGAAGGTGACAGACATTATGCATACCGTATACTCAGAACTTTAAAGAACCGTTTTGGCAGCACCGCTGAATTAGGTATTTATGAAATGACGGGCGAAGGGATGCGCATTGTATCAAATCCTTCTGAAATATTGATTGCACAAAGAGAAGAGCAATTGAGCGGAAGCGCCATTGCTGCTACATTAGAGGGCATGCGGCCTTTATTGATTGAAGTACAGGCATTGGTAACACAAAGCGTTTACGGTACACCACAAAGAACGGTTAGTGGTTTTGATCTGAGAAGATTGCAATTGTTATTAGCTGTGCTGGAAAAACGCGGAGGATTTCAATTTGGAATGAAAGATGTGTTCATCAATATTGCCGGTGGCATAAAAGTAGAAGATCCATCCATTGATCTTGCAGTGATCTGTGCTTTACTTTCCTCATATGAAGATGTTCCACTACCGGCACATATTTGCTTTGCGGGTGAAGTAGGTTTGAATGGAGAGATCCGCGCAGTGAACAGAATAGAACAACGCATTGCGGAAGCAGAAAAATTAGGTTTCGAGAAGATCATCGTATCGCGCTACAATAAAAAAAGTTTTGATCCCAAAGCGTATAAAATTCAGGTACTGGCTTTAAGCAGGGTGGATGAAGTGTACCAGCAACTGTTTTAGTTGATCGTCCATGGACCATCGACTATGGACTTACCCAGGAATACTACGCAGTACAAATACCTGATTTCACAACCATACTTCTAAGGAAATTTGTGAATGCATTTTCCGGTAAAAAAATATCTCAATCATTTCTCTCATCTGTTCTATCCGCATAACTGTGAAGGTTGTGGTACGGATATTTTATTTGATGATCAGTTTTTGTGTGCGAGATGTATTCATGCTTTACCTGAAACAAAATTCTTCGGCACACCAAATAATCCTGTAGAGAAATTATTTTACGGGAGATTGAATATTGCGCAGGCAGGTGCGGCATTTTATTTTACAAAAGATTCATTACTGCAGCATTTATTGGTTCAGTTAAAATACAGAACGAATAAAGAAGCCGGATATTTTTTGGGAAGAATGATGGGTTATACATTATCCAAAGCAGAAAGATTTGATGAGGTAGATCTGCTTGTTCCACTTCCGCTGAATCCAAAAAAAGAATTTATACGTGGATATAACCAGGCCGCACTGATTTGTGAAGGAATCAGCGATGTTTGGAAGCGCCCGGTTTGCCCGGATGCCGTTACCCGGATCCGCTTTACCGAGACCCAAACCCATCAAAACAGGGTGAGCCGCTGGCAAAATATGGAAGGCGTTTTTGCCGTAACCCAATCGGAAGCCCTGATCAATAAACATATATTACTGATTGACGATGTAATTACCACGGGCGCCACTCTGGAAGCCTGCGGGGCTGTTTTACTGGAAATAGCCGGTGTAAGGCTCAGTATTGGGGCCGCTGCATATACCATTTAGTTATGGTGGATAGTTAAAAGTGAATAGTGCGAAGTTCACCGCCGTGCCGCTGTACTATTTTGATTTTTGACTTTTGACCTTTAACTTTTAATCTCCTCTCCTCGCCCTTTCATCAATTTTAATACAACCTTTTGAGAAAAATGTTGTTCTTTAGTACAAACAAATCAATATGAAATACTTTTTATCCATTGCTATTATTGCCATGCTCAGCGCTTTTAAACCCGGCGATCCGAGTATTCACAGCTTTAAGGTTACTTCGATCGAAGGCAAGACCATCGATTTTTCTAAGTTTAAAGGAAAGAAAATACTGGTTGTAAATACCGCATCCAAATGTGGTTATACCCCGCAGTATGAGGCCCTTGAAAAAGTGTATGAAGAATACAAAGACAAATTGGTGATCGTAGGTTTTCCGGCCAATAATTTTGGTGCACAGGAACCCGGTTCTGATGGAGAAATTCAGGAATTTTGTAAAGCAAGATTTGGCGTTAAATTTCCTTTGGCCAGTAAGATCAGTGTAAAAGGAGATGATACTGCGCCTATTTACAAATGGCTTACCAGCAAAATGGAGAATGGTGTATTGGATGCTACCATTACCTGGAACTTCAATAAATTCTTATTGGATGAGAACGGTAAAATGATCGCTTATTTTCCAAGTAAAGTAACACCGGATAGCGAAGAGATTTTAAAATACTTAAAATAATCCGGTGATTGCATTCGCGAATTAGCGGATTACGGATTGGCGGATTTTTTTGAGGAAAAGGAGAATGTTTTTTGAAAAAACATTCTCCTTTTTTGTTTTCAATATCATTTACATTTGACGCCCGCGGGGTTGTGAATTAACGAATCCGTTAATCCGCTAATCCGTAATCCGCCAATGCATTTCAAAGACGTAATAGGCCAGCAAGCCACCAAACAACACTTAGCCGAAATGGTAGAACAAAACCGGCTTAGCCATGCTTTGCTTTTTCTGGGCAAGGAAGGTAGTGGTGTGTTGCCATTGGCTTTGGCGTTTGCGCAATACGTGGTTTCGCTTCCACAACCTTCGCCGGTGGTGGAAGATCTTTTTGGGGGGATGACGGCATTGGAAGCGGTGCCTTCTTTTATTCATCCTGATAAAATTGATTCGCAACCTGCTTTTCAGAGAGCGGAGCAATTGATACATCCTGACCTGCATTTCAGCTATCCGGTTATTCCAAGAAAACCGGGTGACAAACCTACGAGTGCGGATTATATTGCTGAGTGGAGAGAGTTTATTAAATCATATCCATACGGAAATGTATACGACTGGCTGCAGTTTATTGGTGCTGAAAATAAACAGGGAAATATTACGGCTGAGGAGTGCAATGATATTATCCGTCAACTAAGCCTGAAGAGTTTTGAGAGTGAATACAAGGTTTTATTATTATGGATGCCTGAGTATTTGGGGAAAGAAGGCAACAAGCTTTTAAAACTGATTGAAGAGCCACCACCGAATACCTTATTTATATTGGTAGCAGAAAATGACGAACAGATCTTACCAACGATCTTAAGCCGTTGCCAGTTGATTAAAGTGCCGATGCTGGAAGATAGTGAGGTGCAAGACGCCCTTGTTAACCGTGCCAAAGCCAGCCCCGAAACGGCCCATCAGGTTGCGGGGATTTGTGAGGGCAATTACCGGGAAGCACTTCAGATGTTGCAGCATGCGGATGAAGATTGGCAAAGTTTGCTGAGAGAATGGCTGAATGCCACCCTGAAAGGCGGCCCGGCAGCCCAGGTAAAATTTGTGGAAGAGGTGAGTAAACTGGGCCGGGAGAAGCAAAAACAGTTTCTCCGCTACTTTAACCATTTGCTGGAACAGAGCATCCGGATCAAGGTTTTAGGGGTAGAACAGCTGGTTTTGGCAGATAATGAGCGCGATTTTGCCCTTAGATTGAATAAAATAGCCTCGGTTAGTCAGCAACAGGGCATAATTGAAGAGTTAGACCGTGCCGCCTATTACATAGAAAGGAATGCCAATGCCAAAATGCTGTTTCAGGCGCTGACCATTAAACTGTATCATATCATTCAGAACAAAACCCTAATTTTGATGGGGTAAGGCGGAGCTCAATGATTGCATGAATGAATGAGTGATTGAGTGAATGTTTTATCGTGGAGAATGATTTGTGGGTTTGTGTAAGTTCTGGGTTGCTATATGAAATGACCGATTACCTACACTTTGCGCTGTTATACGCTTATCAATATATTTTGAAGGCAGGATGCTGAACCGCTTCTACACCGGATATTGCCGATCATGGCCCGGAACCTTGAAGTGAGTGACACAACGGAAGCATCATAGCAGTACTATAGCCCGCCCAATCGTTCCCGCTTTTTTATTATTAACCTACTTATGCATTAAGATATGGGATGTGGATCATGTAGTTCGTCGAAAGACGGGGGCAAACCGGGGGGATGTAAAAGCAACGGTGGTTGCAGCACGGGTGGCTGTAACCGTTTGAATGTTCATGACTGGCTATTGAACCTTCCGTTCAGCGATCCTGAGAGCAACTGTAAGGTGATTGAGATCAGCTTTAAACAGGGTAGCCGTAAAGATTTTTTTCGCAACACTACTTTACAATATTTTGAGAAAGGCGATTATGTAACCGTTGAAGGTGTGAGTGGTTTTGATGTGGGCGAGGTGAGTCTTACAGGCGAGCTGGTTCGTTTACAAATGAAGAAGAAAGGCGTTGATGAGTTTGGATCTGAAATGAAAAAGATCTTACGCCGCAGTACCGACAGGGATATTGAAACGTTTCAGATCAGTAAAAGCCGTGAGAAAGAGATATTGGCCAGAAGCCGTGCGATTGCCCGTCAGTTGAATGTACAAATGAAACTGAGTGAGGTAGAGATACAGGCAGATGGTAAAAAAGGAACTTTCTTTTATACCGCTGATGACCGTGTGGATTTTCGTGAACTGATTAAAATATATGCTGGCGATTTTAAAGTAAAAGTGGAAATGCGCCAGATAGGTATACGTCAGGAAGCTGCGAAAGTGGGTGGTATTGGCAGCTGCGGTCGCGAATTGTGTTGCAGTACATGGCTGAATGATTTTAAGAGTGTGAATACTACAGCAGCACGTTATCAGAACCTTTCTATTAATCAAACCAAATTGAGCGGACAGTGTGGCCGATTAAAATGTTGTTTGAATTATGAACTGGATACGTATTTAGATGCTTTACAGCAGTTTCCGGATTATGCGGAAACATTGGATACGGTGATGGGCACGGCGCAGTTGATCAAGAAAGATATTTTCAAGAATTTGATGTGGTATATACTGCCGAATAATACCAAGCATTATCCGTTAACGATCACCAGGGTTAAAGAGATTAAACGTATTAACCAACAGGGACAAAAAGTAGATGAACTGCAGGCGGTAGAAATTGTAAGCAGTAAGCAGAGAGAAGAAAATGAACCGGCAGCATTTGTGGATCTTGTTGGACAGATCAGTTTGAAGACACTTGAGAAGAATGATCGTAGAAGACGTGATCAGGATAGGCAAGGTTCAAGAGAACAAGGAGCAAGAAATCAGGGGCCAAGACCACAAGGCGGACAAGGTTCAAGAAATCAGGGGCCGAGGGAACAAGGGTCAAGACCACAAGGGCCAAGAGATCAAGGGCCGAGGCCGGAAGGGCAGCAAAGACCACCGCAACAAAATCGTGGGCCGCAGCAACAAGGACCAAGACCACAAGGACCAAGACCGGAAGGTGGACAAGGACAGCAACGTCCTCCACAACAAAATCGTGGACCGCAGCAACAGGGGCCGAGAAATCAAGGACCAAGACCACAAGGGCCACCAAGAGAACAAGGACCAAGGCCACCGCAAGGGCCGGCGCCGGATGCACCGAAAGAAAATTAATGTATATAAAGATAAACGCCACCTGATTGGGTGGCGTTTTTTATAAAAGCTTCTAAGCTACTACTCGTAAAAAAAATCCTGTTTTAGTTTTTGGTAAATGTAAGAAACAGGAAGTCCATTCGCATTATAGGTGAACTGATCATTTAGGTAAACGGGGTTATTGGAACTGAGTAAGAGTGGATTTCCATATGCCATGTATAATAAAATTCTGTTTGACTTATATGGGCTTACCTTGTTATCGTAATTAGCCAAAGTTGTGTAATGCGTGGGTGTGCCCCATACCTGATATAAATCATACTGTATCACATTATCATTTATATCGTAGGTAAACGTTTTATAATCATTGATAACAATTACAGGAACGAGAAATGTTTGTCCTGTATAAGATGTATCGGCAATAAGTCTGTCTTTATTATCGTAAGTATAATTGTCAATGAGATAGGATTGACATTCCGGACATTGAACCCTTCTATAACGCTGAACAAGTAAATTACGTGAATTGTATACAAATGAATCTCTTGTTGCTTTAGACGGATAACCCTGAGTAGTAAATTCAATCTTCTTATAATATCCATATGTTCCTATGGTATTATAAGCATTAGGACCATTTATATATACATACCTATTTGAATGTATAGGGGCCATACTGTCTCTCACACTAATTAACCTGCCACTGGCGTCATAAGAAAAAAGTTGATAGGAAAAACAAGAGCTGCACTCATTACCAACGGAGTCCTTCATTGCGCTTCTCACCTGTACCAATCTTGTGCTGTTGCTGTTATTAACAGGGTCTTTGGAGCAACCTGTAACTCCCAGTAAAAGTGCTATACTAATCGTTAAATAAAATAATTTTTTCATTTTGGTTTATTAAACAATTACTCGCAACCCAATGTAAGGTTGAAGCAATTGTAAACAAACGGGGCATTTAAATTTACAATACAATTTTTAAAAAAGCAATAGGTCAGTTAATTCAGCTTATCCATTTCTGTTGCTGTAAACTCCATTAATGTTTTAATATGTTCAGGAGATAGGTCGAATTTTAATCCGGCTGCTGCATATAATTCAGGCAATGTTTTTGTGCCGCCGAGGCTGAGTGCATTGATATAATTCTGTAAAGCCTGTTGTGGATTTTGTTGATACTGCATCCATAAACCGATGGCACCTAATTGAGCAATACCGTATTCGATATAATAAAAAGGTACTTCAAACAAATGCAACTGGCGCTGCCAGCCGATCTGGCGGTAGGCATCCAGGCCTGTATAATCAATACTGTTGGTTGAAAATTCTTTTAAGATCTCCATCCAGCGGGTGGTTCTTTCTTCAATGGTGTGTTGTGGATGTTCGTAAACCCAATGTTGAAATTTATCAATGATCGCGATCCATGGGAAGATGGTGATGGTTCTTTCCAATTGATGTTCTTTCGCACGTTTTAAATCTTCTGCATTTTCAAAAAAAGCTTCCCAATGGTTCATGCTGAAGAGTTCCATGCTCATGCTCGCTACTTCTGCTATTTCCATCGGATATTCTTTGAACGCACTGAGTTCTAATTTGTGTGCAAGAAAAGAATGAATGGCATGGCCACCTTCGTGTACCATGGTGGTAACATCGCTCATTTGTCCGGCAGCATTCATAAAAATAAACGGTGCACCGCTTTCTGTGAGCGGACAGTTATATCCACCCGGTGCTTTGCCTTTGCGGCTTTCAAGATCAAAATGTTTTAACTCGTTCATCTTGCGCAAACAATTTGCAAAGAATGGGTTCATTTCTTCAAAACATTTTACAGATTTTTCGTAGAGATCATTTCCGTCTGTAAAAGGTTTTAACGGGGTAATGCCTTCGGGTTCTGCTTCAGTATCCCATGGGCGTAAAGTATCGAGCCCTAATTTTTCTTTTTTCTTTTGATAGATCTTTTCGATCAAAGGGAGTACATGCAGTTTTACGGCTTCATGAAACTGATAACAATCTTCTTTGGTATAATCGAAACGGCCGAGTTCTACAAATTTGTAATCACGATAATTTGCGAAGCCTGCATTTTTAGCTACTTCATTTCTTTTTTGAATGAGTTGAGAATAGAGATCGTGCATGGGTTGTTGATCCTGTAAGCGGCGGTCCTGTATCTTGCGATATACTTCTTCGCGTAAAGAGCGGTCGTGACTTTCTAAGAATTTGGCAGCTTGCTGGAGTGTGTATTCCTGTCCGTTAACCTCTACCGTCATCTTACCGGCAATGGCACCATATTGTTGCTGCATTACGCTCAGTTCTGCCTGTAGCGGAATATTGGCTTCGCGAAAAAGGTCAATATTCTTTTTAACGCTGCGGAGATAGGTGAAATATTTCTTCTGATCAAGTTCTTTGGTAAAAGAACAATCGACGAGTTTGCGGTTAAGCAGATCTGCATACGGTTGCAGTTTTGGCTGGATCTCCATACAGAAATAAGTGAACGCATCTTCCAGCGATTTATCAGTTGTATCGCAGGTCATTTTGATCTGGCGCCAGCAGGCATCTTCACTAACTACGGCTTCTATTTCGCTCATATCTTTCAGCCATTGTTCCAGGTCTGAAGCTGAGGTAAGGGGTCTTTCTGAAAGATCTTTAAAAAAAGGTTCAAGAGATTCCCAATCGGTTACGGTAAATGATTGAGGTACAAAATGACGGGGTAATTTTTGAATGTCGGCACTTAATTCCATTGCTATTAATTTGAGCGCAAATATACCCCCCAGCCCCCTAAAGGGGGAGTTAATCTTGATTTTCAATAGGAAAAAAGTTTATCCTATTAATCTGTTTTCCAAAAGAAAATAATATTTGCTCCCCCTTTAGGGGGCTGGGGGGTGTTGTGGGTGATATGTGTTATTTTTGCACACTTTACTAAATAGCGGAATTGAGTGGCGGATATCATACAATTATTACCGGATAATATAGCGAACCAGATAGCGGCGGGAGAAGTGATCCAGCGACCGGCGAGTGCTGTGAAAGAGTTACTGGAAAATGCAGCTGATGCAGGTGCAACAGAAATTCATTTGGTGATTACAGATGCGGGCAAGGCATTGATACAGGTGATTGATAACGGAAAGGGCATGAGTGAAACAGATGCGAGAATGGCATTTGAGCGGCATGCTACCAGTAAGATCCGGAATATTGAAGACCTGTTCCGTATTAAAACCATGGGGTTCAGGGGTGAGGCATTGGCATCGATTGCGGCAGTTGCGCAGGTTGAATTAAAGACCAAACGTGCG
This sequence comes from Sediminibacterium sp., assembly GCA_965206685.1. Classification (GTDB taxonomy): domain Bacteria; phylum Bacteroidota; class Bacteroidia; order Chitinophagales; family Chitinophagaceae; genus Sediminibacterium. The sequence goes on along the minus strand of OZ242223.1, from coordinate 4,611,881 downwards.
GAGGATGAGTTAGGTACTTATATTGAAATAGAGAATAGTCAAGTGGTAAAACAGGAGCCATGTGCCTGTGCTGCAGGAACAAGCATCAGCATGAAGAATCTTTTCTTCAATGTTCCTGCCAGAAGAAATTTCTTAAAAAGCAATGCGGCAGAGATGCGGCATATTGTTGATGAGTTTATTCGCGTAGCGATGGCTTTTCCGGCAATCTTTTTTTCGATGAAAAGTAACGGACAGGAAGTTTTTCATCTGGAAGCAGGAAGTTTGAAGCAACGCATTGTTCAGATATTGGGTAACGGATACAATGCTAAACTGGTGAGTGTAAATGAAGAAACCGATTACATGAACATTTATGGTTTTGTAGGTAAGCCCGAAACTGCGAGAAAGACAAGAGGTGATCAATACTTTTTTGTGAACAATCGTTTTATTAAAAGTGCTTACCTGAATCATGCAGTGAATAGTGCATTTGATGAGATGATTGCGAAAGATAGTTTTCCGAGTTATGTTTTATATATCGATCTTGATCCATCACAGGTAGATATTAATGTTCATCCCACCAAACAGGAAATTAAGTTTGAAGATGAGAAGATCATTTATGCATTTGTGCAGGCAGCGGTTAAACATGCATTGGCACAATTCAGTATTGCTCCTTCTTTAGATTTTACATTGAATGCAGAGATCCAGGGATTGGATGCAGTGAGTAAACCTTTTACTACCGATAAAAAAGATCTTGCATCCTCATCCAATCTGTTTAAAACCTTTACCCAAAAGAATCAGGCACATTTTATAGAGCGTAATGATAAGAATGAGAAGAGTGAGTTGAAGCATTGGAAAGAATTTTATACCCCAACTGATGCTGAAAGCCCAACGCTAAACGTTGAACGCGAATTGCCACAGCAACTCCAGACTTCTAACTCCAAACTCCAGACTGGTTTACACGTTTTGCCGGATACTACTTTATTGCAATTACACAATACCTATATCATTGCATCGACCAACAGCGGTTTTTTGTTGGTGCATCAGCAATTGGCGCATGAGCGGATTTTGTATGAGCGATATAGTGTTGCTGCGCATGGGCAGCATGTGGCAACACAAAAAAGTTTATTTCCGGTAACACTGGAAGTGGCAGGATCTGATGCAGCGTTGCTTACCGATCTGTTACCCGAGTTGCAATCTATCGGCTATCAGGTAGAACCCTTTGGCAATAATAGTTTTGTGATACAAGGGATACCGGCTGATGTATTGGCAGGTAATGAAAAACATTCCATTGAATTATTGATTGAACAATTCAAACATTTCAGCAGCGATATAAAATTCAGTAAACGCGAAAAACTGATAAGGTGTATGGCAAGGCAACAAGCCATTAAAGCCGGGCAAGCACTTTCTCAAAAAGAAATGCTGGTTTTGGTTGAAGACCTGTTTACCTGCGGTAGTCCGAATGTAACGCCTACGGGTAGTCCAACATATTTGGAGTTTAAGGAAGATTATTTAGATAGAATGTTCGGGCGTTGACCCCTCCCCCCTTCGGGGACCTCCCTTTGGAGGGGAGGGAAGTTTGGATGTTATTACTGCATATAATTTTAAGCATTACTCACCTCATAATTTTCTCCCCCTCCCAGGGGGAGATGCCGAAGGCAGAGGGGGTCAGTACTTGTCCATGATGGCAGTTAAAAACTTCTCCACCCCTTTCCTGATATTAGCCACCGGTGCCTGATGAGCATTAACCAGCACAGAAAAAATAAGTTGTTTACCTGATTTCGTAGTGATGTAGCCGCTTAATGCGATATGGTTACTGAGGCTTCCGGTTTTGGCGTAGATACGGCCTGCGTAATTTTTATAATAACTGCTGATGGTGCCTGTGCCGCCGGTTTCAAGAATATTGGAGATGCGGGCCCAGCCGAATTCATTTTTCATTTTAGTGAGGATGCTGATAAAATCCTGCGGGGAAAAAAGATTGTAGCGGCTTAATCCACTACCATCAACCCATTTTGGTTTTTGCGGAAGATCGGCCAGATCTGATTTCAGCAGTGTGTCAATGATTCTTGCAGTATTCATGAATCCTAAGCGTTCATTGCTAACCATCATCAAACATTGTTCAGCAAAAAAATTATCGCTTACGTGCATCATTATTTTTAATAGAGAATCCGTTGATTGAGAATATATTTTTACAACATCCGGTAAACGGTCTAATTTAAAATGAGCCAGTTCTACCTTATTGCCAAGTGTATCGTTCAACAACTGAACGGTGGCTTTATTTCCTGTTGTATAAAAAGGGATATCAATCGCGGTAGGTTTATTAGTGGAGGACCTGAGTGAAAATTGATTGGAACCATAATCTCTTCTGATGTTAAACCCTCCTTTGGCATTTGCAACTGCATCTTCCAAAGGTTTTTGAAAAAATGATGGATATGCTTTAAAGCTTGCTTTATTTGAAAAATTGACAACATTTCCATAGATGGGCATCATACTTCTCTCGGCCATATAATCGCTGTTATAATCATCCCATGCCCAGCCGCCGCCAAGCGCATTATCTCTCCAGTTTTCATCGGTCAATAAAATCTTTTTCTGTTTTTTTAAAAAATCAAGAACAGGATTGGTTTTAAAATTTGGATGCAAAAAACTGGGATCGCCATTGGCTTCTACTTCTACAGTACCGTTTCCTTTATCAACATAACGGATACCCAACAGGCTATCACCCAGATATTTCATAGCGGCATAACAGCTGAATAATTTGGTATTACTGGCAGGTACAAAAAATTTATCGGCCTGATAATTATAAATATATTGTTGTGTTGCCGGATCGTATAAACTAATGCCCACATGTGCTGGCATAAAATCTACGTTAGTTAAGATATCCTGCTTAGCTTCTCTGGCTATTTTTTTCTGGATACTGCAGGATGCGAGAAGCACAAGAAGGCAAGGGACAAGGAACAAGGAAACAGGGCTCTTTCTCATTTGATTGGGGTTGGTGGATGTAATTTAATCCATAAACAGATACCCCCCAGCCCCCTGAAGGGGGAGCTAAATAAGAAATTCTCAAAAGAAAAGCAGTTTATTAATTAGTTGCTTTTCTTTCTAAATGAACAATTTTCACTCCCCCTTTATGGGGCTGGGGGGTATTGATCCATTCATACATTTAGCAAAGCATCTTTCTAACCAAATCAGTAAATTGAGCCTCCTCAAAACAAAACTTATGATGAAAACTCTTATTTCTCCCCGATTACTGGCAGGCGGGTTATTTTTGATCAGTGCCGCATCGTTTGCAGGTACGGATAATAATCTGCCTAAAGAAACCAGAAGATACATTGACAAGTCCAACATGGACCTCAAAGTAAAACCCGGAAACAATTTTTACAATTACGCCAATGGCAACTGGGTAAAGAATAATCCAATACCTGCTTCCAAAACACGCTGGGGCAGTTTTGATGAACTGCGTGAAGAAAGTTCTAAACGTTTGCAAACTTTACTCGAAGAATCGGCCAAAAAAACAAACCGGGACCGTAAGACTCAGGTAATTGGCGATTTTTATGCCAGCGGGATGGATAGTGCGGCTATTGAGGCCAAAGGTTATCAGCCGATCAAAGCAGATCTTGACAGGTTGGGTAAAGTAAGCAATGCATCAGATGTAATTCGTGAAATTATTGCACTACGTATAAGTGGCGCAGGCAGTCCTTTATTTGGGATGGGTGTTGGGCCAGATAGGAAGAATGTGATGAAGTATATGCCTAATGTTAGTCAGGGTGGAACCACATTACCCGACAGGGATTATTATCTGAACAACGAAGCAAGAAGTGTTGCGATCAGAAAAGGCTATACCACTTATCTCCAGAAAATGTTTTCATTGGTAGGTGAAGATGCTGCAACTGCTTCAGCGAGTGCTGCCGCTGTTTTGAAAATTGAGACAGCCTTAGCTGGTGCGCAAATGAGTCGTATACAAATGCGTGATCCGAATGCTACCTATAACAAGTTTGCTGTAAAAGACCTGGGTGCTACTACATCGCATATGGATTGGGCGGCGATATTGACTGATTCAAAAATTATTGGAGCAGACAGTATATTGGTAAGCAATCCTTCTTTTTTAAAGAAAGTAAATGAGATGCTGGAAACTGTGCCTGCGGCAGAATGGAAAAGTTATCTGCGCTGGAATCTGATTAAAACAGCCGCACCTTATTTAAGCGATGCTTTTGTAAAAGCTGATTTTGAATTTACCAGTATCCAAAGCGGGCAAAAAGTACCCACACCACGCTGGCAAAGAATGAGCAGCCTGATCGACAGAATGCTTGGCGATCTGGTGGGCGAATTATATGTAGGAAAATATTTTAAGCCTGAAGCAAAAGAATATATGGTGAAGATGGTAGATAACCTGCAGGCAACTTTTGCAGAGCGTATTAAGCGTCTTGACTGGATGAGTGCAGAAACAAAAACGAAAGCGTTGGAAAAATTAAATGCGATCGCTAAAAAAATTGCTTACCCGGATAAATGGAGAACTTATGATGGTGTAACTGCGTCCAAAGATGATTTCTTTGGAAATGTACGCAAAGCCAGCACCTGGTTTTACAATTACAATGTAAGCCGCATGGGCAAACCTGTTGACAGAAAAGAGATGGGTATGACACCCCCAACCATCAATGCTTCGTACAATCCATCAAGTAATGATATTACATTTCCTGCGGGAATTTTACAATTTCCGTTCTTTGATTTTGGTGCAGATGATGCAGTGAACTATGGTGGTATTGCCGCTGTGATAGGCCATGAAATGACGCATGGTTTTGATGATCAGGGCAGACAGTTTGATGCGGTTGGAAATTTGAAAGACTGGTGGACAAAACCTGATGCGGATAAGTTCAAGTCAAAAGCCAATGAAGTGGTTGCACAATACAATGCATTAACGGTTTTAGATACAGTGCATGTAAAAGGCGAATTAACTTTGGGCGAGAATCTTGCAGATCTGGGTGGATTGAATATGGCATATGAAGCTTTTACCAAAACAGAGCAATTTAAAAAAGGCAAGAAGATAGATGGTTTTACGCCGCAGCAAAGGTTCTTCCTAAGCTGGGCGCAGATCTGGAGAAACAACACTTTGCCTGAAACGGCACAGAACCTCATTAAAACAGATCCACACTCACCCGGCGAACACCGTGCGAATGCACCCGTTACAAACATTGATGCGTGGTATGAAGCGTTTGGCGTGAAGGAAGGGGATGCAATGTATAAACCGAAAGATCAGAGAACAAAAATCTGGTAACAATACCCCCCAGCCCCCTGAAGGGGGAGCTAAGGAAGAAATTCTCAAAAAGAAAAGCAGTTCATTAATGAACTGCTTTTCTTTTTGAGGAAACAATATTAACTCCCCCTTCAGGGGGCTGGGGGGTTAACTTCTTTCTACTGCTCTTAACCAACGTTCAGGAATATCATTTTTACTTGCTGTTATGTAATCGTAATAACTGCAGGCGGCAAATTTGCCGTCGTGTAATTGCATCCACCATCTGCCGGTGCGTTTGCTGCGGAGAAACACGGTTTCTACTTCTCCGAATACGATGGTAAACTCATCAAATGCTGAGCGGTTATCCAGTGTGGCTTCATTTTTTCCTTTGTTAATGCCATCCATTACATACCAGAGCATGTGTGAAATCTGTTTGGCAGTAAGGTTGTGTTGATCCTGTTCGGGGATGTATCCATAAATACCAATGCTGCTGCAATGATCGCTCATACCGGCATATTGCATCAGCGTGCAGGCTTCTTCTCCATTAAAACCATTTGGGGTGATATGATTGGCGGGGGCGTGCGCATATTGGATGGCTGCCATATCAAAACTAAACAGATCACTGTTACGGATAGCGGGTTCCATTTCTTCGATGGCTTCTTTTACTTTGCCAACGCGGAAACAATCAAAACCTAATTTGTGAATGGTTTCAAGCATATCCGGATGCATAAAATAACTCTGGAAACCAATATGTGTATAATGTTTGAGGTGATTGGGTACACCTGTAAACATTTCCACTAAAAAATTATCGGATGGTAATACACTGTCCATATCCAGATCAATGCGCGAATCCACACAGGTTGCATCAATGATCTTATCCATTACACCATAAGCCTGGTATTGAGCAAACGTATTATCATGTGAGCCACCAATAATGATCACTTTTTTCTTTTGTTCGATCAACTCTCTTACAACCGTTCTTAACGCAGCATAACTATCCTGCAAACTGGCGCCGCATTTAACATTGCCCAGATCGGCAACGTTTACTTCGGTATGCCAATGAAAGAGTTTATAAAATTCGGTCCTGATCGCATCCGGAGATCCTGTATTGGTAAATTGAACGCCTGCACCTCTCATTTCACCGCAGCCAACCAGCACCATATCGGCATCTGTTATATCCGGAAACGTTTCATCATACACATTAATATGTTTACCCAATTGTGTATCCTTAAAGCCTTCGTCATTGGAGATCCGGGCAATATTTACCGGTTCAAGAAAATCGATCAATGTTTGTAGCGACATGTGGTTCCAGTTTGCACACTTCTAACGTAAATAAGAGACAAATATTGTCAATTATCGGATTTAAAACCCGAATCTTAATTCGTTAATCTGTGTACTTATACCCAACCCCGCGTACAGAATGGAAATGTTTAGGGTTGCGGCTATCTTCTTCAAAATATTTTCGAAAGCTAAGGATAAAATTATCAATGGTTCTTGTTGTAGGATATACATTGTAACCCCAAACCACCTGCAAAATTCTTTCGCGTGTTACTACCTCTCCTTTGTTCTCTATAAGTAGTTTTAAGAGCATAGCTTCTTTCTTGCTCAGTTCTACCCTTTGTCCGTTCCAGGTAATCGCATCCTGTGCTTTAAAATCAATTTTATTATTTCCAAAGTCAAAAATATCACCGATGGTTTCCTTTACCTGGATCTTCTTACTTTTCTGAATGAGTTTATCTACCCGCAATAATAATTCTTCGAGGTTAAAAGGTTTGGCCAGATAATCGTCGGCTCCTTTTTTTAAACCCAATACTCTGTCTGCACTGCTGTTTCTGGCGCTGAGCATTAATATAGGTACATCGTTATTATTTACACGTACAGTTTCTGTTACACTAATGCCATCCACTTCAGGCATCATAATATCCATGATGATCAGGTCAAAATATTCATTCCCGATCTTCTTCAACGCTTCGTTACCATCGTAGGCAGAAGTTACTTCATAGCCCTCCATCTCAAGGTTGAGTTTGAGCGCTTCATGCAGATTCTCTTCATCATCTACCACTAATATGCTTGCCTTGAAATCTTTCATACTTATTTTAATAACACAGTAAAATTACTGCCGGTGGGGTGATTATCTGTCACAGAAATGTAGCCATTATGACTTTCGGCTATTTTCTTACAGAGATATAAGCCCAGTCCCGTACCTTTTGCCCTGCGGGTGTTCTCATTGCCACTGCGATAGAACTTTTCAAATATTTTCTTCTTTTCTTCGTCGGCGATGCCGGCTCCTTCATCCGTTACCGTTAGGCTCACTTTTTTATTTGCTTCTTCCAGTGAAATGGTGATTGAGGATTCTTTGGGTGAATACTTTACTGCATTCTCAATCAGGTTATTCACCAGCATCTGTAATAAAAGCGGTTCACCGTAAAAATAAATTCCTTCTGTGATCTTCTCTTTGAGTTCGCGGTGCGGGAAGCGGGTTTTAAAATCATCTATACAGCCTTCTACCAGATCAGTTAAATGAATTTCCTGTTTGGATGATGCATAGGCTCCCGCATCTAATTGAGAAGCAAACAAAACATTATTACAAAGTGTATTTAAACGGTTAGCTTCCTGTAAAGTATTGCTGATGAGTTTTTGCTGTTTGTCTTCATCTAATTTTCTCTTCTGCAGGGTCTCGAGGTTCAGCTGTGCAATAGCGATGGGTGTTTTTAATTCGTGCGTAATGGCCATCATAAAATTCTGCTGCTGTTGTGATAGGCGCAATTGTTTGCGGGTGGCGCGGAATACAAATACCATTCCCAATACAATCAATGCTAAAAAAGTTGTGCCTTCTCCTATATATTGAGCCGTTTTTCTTTTTCGGGCATCTTCAATGGTAAGTGTGGCTGTATAATAAGAAGGATCGTCTTTTTTTAGTTCGTTTTTCTTGATATTGGAAATATCATTATTCTGTTTTTCGAGTTCAATAAACCATAAACACAATGCGGCAACCATGTACAGGAATAATACCCAGTACGCAAGAGTTACTACGGCTAATTTTTGTGTTTTAAAAGCACTCATGGTTTAACTTTTTCAACACGGATCCCTGCATTCAATACATACTGAAGCGGCTCTTCACGCATATTCTGCTGAAGGGTAAAAGTGTAATTTCCTTTTTGTAGTTTTACGGGTGTGCGGGTAATGAGTGCACGGTGATCAAATACATCATCCATTCCTGTTCCGAGCCAGCCTTTGGTGTTATCGGCCAGGGTAACATTGATCAATTGTGTTTTTACGGAATCTTTCGGTGCCTGTGTGGAAACGTTGAGCCAGATATTATTGAAATGATAGGCATCTTCATGGCGAAGTATCAGATAAACTTTATACGCTGATGTAGTATCATCGATCGTAAAGGTAAAAGAAGGTTTTTCCGTATTCTTCCACTCATGTTGGGGGAAGGATACTGTTTTTTCGTACACATCTAAAGTACTGCAGGCGGTGAATATTGCAGCAATAATGATAAATAGGAATGCCTTTTTCACTTTCTAATTTTGTGTAAAGATAGAGAAAGCGGTTAGCTATTTGGCCCTGCTTTTACAAAACATTAAGGATCTGCTCTTTTGCCTTTTCCAGTTCATCTTTCATCAGGATCACACATTTTTGTATGGTAGAATCGTAGGCTTTTGAACCGGTGGTATTGATCTCACGGCCCAGCTCCTGGAGAATAAAGGATAATTTCTTGCCTTTGCTGTTCTCTTTTTCAGCCAGTATTGAGCGGAAGTAATTGCAGTGGTTCTTTAAACGTACCTGTTCTTCGCTGATATCGATCTTTTCAATATAATAGATCAATTCCTGCTCAAGGCGGTTGGCATCGTAATTTTCTTTGCCTACATTTTCTTCCAATACTTTTACCAAGCCTTCTTTGATCTTTGTTCTGCGCAGTGGTTCCAGTTGAGTAACTTGGTCTTGCTGCGATTCAATATTATTAATACGAAGCAACAGATCTGATTCGATGGATTTGCCTTCGTCCATTCTGTGATCGTTTAATTGAGCGATGGCATCTTTCAATACCTTCTCAAAAAATTTCCATTCATCATCCGTTAACATTTCTGTTGAAGGTGTGATCACATCCGGCAATTTCAGAATCGTACTTAAAATATCACCGGTTTGCAGATTTAATTCTGCCGCCAATTGGGCCACGGGTTCAAAATACGCTTTGGCAAGATCAGTATTGATAGATACGGGTTTACTGGCACCGTTTTGTTTGATATTGATATTACATTCCACACTGCCGCGCTGAAGTCCCTCGTTCAAGGCGCTTCTTACCTCAAACTCGAATGGTTTTAACAAAGCAGGAATATTCAGGCGGAGGTCGAACTGTTTTCCGTTGAGCGAACGTACTTCTATGAGATAGGTTTTATCAGCTAGTGTTTGTTCGGCCCTTCCGTAACCCGTCATGGAGTGTAGCATATCAAAATCGTTATTTGGTAAAAGTAGTGGTTGATAGGGAGAATTGCTAAAATTGGTTAGGGTATTGTGAGGATACAATACCTGCAATGAGACACAATACCTGCACAGTAAATTACTTTGTATTATGAGGTTGCGTTATAACTCACTGTTTCTATGATTGTTTGGTGGGGTACTGTGGGGACACAATACCTGCAATGAGAAACAATATCTGCACAGTAAATTACTTTGTATTATGAGGTTGCGTTATAACTTACTGTTTCTATGATTATTTGGTGGGGTATTGTGGGGACACAATACCTGCAATGAGACACAATACCTGCACAGTAAATTACTTTGTATTATGAGGTTGCGTTACAACTTAGTGTTTCTATGATTGTTTAGTGGGGTATTGTGGGGACACAATACCTGCAATGAGACACAATACCTGCACAGGCTAAAAATCAATCCCTACCCATTTGCGTTTACTCTTTTCGTATTTCTCAAAATTAAACTTGTACAGTTTACCAGGCCTGTGAGGTACATCCTGCTCCATTTCATCAATATCAATCAACAGATCCATGGAAGCAAATTTCTTACGGAAATTACGGCGGTCGAGGGTTACACCTAAGATGGCTTCATATAAATTCTGCAATTCACGCAGAGAGAATTTTTCAGGCAATAAATTAAAACCAAGTGGATGTTCCTGTATCCGTTTCTGCAACCAGGCATAGCAGGAATCAACGATCTCCATATGATCAAAAGCCATGTCTTTTAAAGTAGACACAGAATGCCAATGAAGATCATTATCGTGAATCTTTAATTCGTGGTGATTAATATTCAGCAAAGAACAATAAGCAACCGTAATAACCCGTCCCCCCGGGTGGCGGTTGGGGTGGCCAAATGCACGAACCTGGTCAAGAAACACATCATTCATACCGGTCCTTTCTTTCATAATGCGGTAAGCGGCATCATCCAGTTCTTCGTTGTCGCGCACCATATCACCCAGGAGTGAAAGTTTATCTTCAAAAACTTCAAGATCACTCTTGATGAGTAAGATTTTCAGTTTGTTTTCTTCAAATCCAAAGATGGCACAGTCTACGGTCAATGGAACTTTTGGATAAGCACCTACCAGCTCCACCGCATCCTTTATCAGATGCGGCTCATGTATAACAGGGGCATTTTGCTTTTTAGTCATTGGCAGTTTTTGAGCAAATACCCGGGTACTGGGCTGTATCCGGGCTGCTGGCAAGATACAAAGTTTCGGAGTTGTGCGGATAATTTTTGGAGTGGTTTCTATATGATGAACTAAGCACTTAACTTTATCCGGCAATTTTCTTTTATGTACACTAATCCGCAGATACAGGCTTTGCAACAGCAGAGCACCCGTTTTTTATCACAGGCCGGGGACCTGTCTTCCATTCTTGCTCCCGCTGATATCGACGGCCTCAAAGACGTGCTGCGCTTTCATGAATACCGTTATTATGTATTAAGTGAGCCATTGGTATCCGATTATGAATATGATATTCTATACAAGCTCCTGCAAAGAACAGAACTGGCGCACCCCTCTCTGGTTACACCCGATTCACCAACGCAGCGGGTAGGCAGCAGCCTGAACCAGAATTTTATAACGGTTCAGCACCTGGTTCCCATGCTGAGTCTTGATAACAGTTATAATGCAGAGGATCTTACCGATTTTGACAGAAAAGCCCGCGAACTAAGTGGTATTGAAGAGATCGAATACTGTATTGAACCGAAATTTGACGGAGCCAGTATTTCACTCATATATGAAAATGATCTGCTTACCCGCGCCACTACCCGAGGCGATGGTGTAGAAGGTGAAGACATCACCACCAATATTAAACAGATCCGTTCAATACCCCTTACGGCTGCTTTTTCATCGTATGGCATTAAACAAATTGAGATTCGTGGCGAGATCATCATGAGTAAGCAGTCGTTTGAAAATTATAATTCCCAACTAACTGCTCAGGGTCTATCACCATTGGCCAATCCCAGAAACGCAGCATCAGGCAGTTTGCGTATGAAGGACCCAAAGGATGTGGCACAAAGAAATCTGGATGCATTTCTATACCACGTTAGCTATTTCATTAGAGAAAACAACTCCAAACTCCAAACTCCAAACTCCAAACTATTAAATACACATTCCGGTTCCCTCGAACTACTCTGGAACCTTGGTTTCCGTTCTCCGCAAAAAGAAAAAAGAGTGGTAAAAGGTATTCAACCGGTAATAGATTATTGTTTGGATTTTGAAGCGGGGAGAGACAACCTTCCCTATGAAATAGATGGCATGGTAGTAAAAGTGAATGATATTGCTTTGCAGGATCAATTGGGCATGACATCGCACCATCCACGCTGGGCCATTGCATTTAAATTTAAAGCAAGACAGGCAACCACTAAATTAAGGGCCATAGAATTTCAGGTAGGAAGAACAGGAGCTGTAACACCGGTTGCTAAATTAGATCCGGTTTACCTTGGTGGTGTAACCGTGTCAAGTATTTCTGTACATAATGAAGAGTACATTAAAGAAAAAGATCTGAAAATAGGCGATAGTGTTTTAATTGAACGTGCGGGAGATGTAATACCGCAGATCGTAAAATCATTGCCCGAATTACGCGATGGAAACGAACAGGATATTCTTTTTCCGAAAGAATGCCCGGTATGTAAGAGTGAATTGTTTAAAGAAGAAACCGAAGCCGTATGGCGCTGTATTAATATTGAATGTGAAGCACAGGTGGTTGAAAAGATGATCCATTTTGTAAGTAAAGATGCGATGGACATAAAAAGTTTTGGAGAGGCCAATGTTCGCAAGTTTTATGAACTGGGATTGTTGAAAGATATTCCGGGTATTTACGAATTGGCGTATGAGCGGATTGGCGAATTAGAAGGATTTGGTAAAAAGAGTTTAGACAATTTGAAAGCTGCCATAGAAGCATCGAAACAGCAACCTTTACACAGACTGATCTACGGATTGGGGATCCGTTTTGTAGGAGAAACAACTGCCAAAACATTAGCCAATTCAGTTGAAAATATTTTAGACTTTACAAAAAAGACAGAAGAAGAATTATTATCACTGGAAGATGTGGGTGTGAAAGTTGCCAAAAGCATTCACCAGTTTTTTCAGAACGAACAGAATATTCAGATGCTTGAACAATTGGGCAAGCATGGTTTACAATTAAGGAATGAGAAAAAGGATGTGGTAGCCGCAGGAGCTTTAACCGGACAAACCTTTTTGTTTACGGGAACATTGGCAAAACTAAAACGCAGTGATGCTGAAGCTATGGCAGAAGCCCAAGGCGGTGTAATTGTAAGCGGCGTGAGTGCGAAACTGAATTATTTAGTTGTAGGAGAAGATGCCGGAAGTAAATTGGAAAAAGCAAAAAAGATCAATACGGTAAAGATCATTTCGGAAGATGAATTCTTACAATTAATCAGCGAATAAAACCGTGCCTCTGTGTGCAAATTTATTTCTCACACAGAGGCACAAAGGCACGGTTAAAACAAATAAATATTTAACATGCTACAACCTTCCACTCTCAAATTCTTAAAAGACCTTAAGAAAAATAATACTAAAGAATGGTTTGATAAAAACCGAAAATCCTATGAATTGGCAAAAGAAGATTTTGCTTCTTTAATAAATTCAGTGATCGCACAGTTTGGTAAGAAAGATCCGGCTATTGCAACCCTTACTTCCAAAGATTGCCTTTTCCGCATTAACCGCGATGTTCGGTTCAGTAAAAACAAAGCGCCTTATAAAAGTAATATGGGTGCGAGTTTGGTGCAGGGTGGAAAGAAATCAGATCTGGCCGGTTATTATTTTCATTTTGAACCCGGTGGCAACAGTTTTGTGGGTGGCGGCAAATATCAAACAGATCCTGAGATTCTGAAAAAGATCAGGCAGGAAATAGATTATTCCTGGAATGAATTCAGCAAGATCATAAAGAATAAAAAGTTTGCAGCCTATTATGGTGATCTTGAAAAAGGTGAAGGCGTATCACTAAGCCGCGAACCCAAAGGATATGAAAAAGATAATCCGGCTATTGATTATATAAAACTGAAATGCTGGATAACCACTGCTCCTATTACAGATGAAGATCTGTTAAGCAAAGACCTTGCTAAGAAAATTGTTACTGCCTTTGAAACGATACAACCGTTGATTGTGTTTTTGAACAGGGCATTAAGTGAGTAGTCAGTAGTGAGTGGTGAGTTTTATTACTGATTCTTTCACTCACCACTCACTACTGACCACTCACAATTCACGACCGCAGTTCTCGAAAAGCGGCGCCGATATGATCGATCACATCTGTTGCCAGTAAGCTTTCTTCTGTTTGTTCCCCCAAAGCCAGATCGGCAGCCAGCCCGTGAATATGAACACCAATCATTGCCGCGTGCAAAGAAGAATATTGTTGCGCTAGTAAAGCTGTTACTATTCCGGACAAGGTATCTCCGGAACCAGCCTTAGCCAATCCTGCATTACCGCTGGTATTATACCAGCCTTTCCCTTCAGCAGCTATTAAAGTATAATGCCCTTTTAAAATAATAATAAAAGAATATTGTTTTGATAAACGAATGGCTTTATCTGCTCTTTCAAAATCATTTGTACAATCACCAAATAATCGATCGAACTCTTTGGGGTGTGGTGTTAATACAGATCCTGCAGGAATTTGTTCAAGCCAGTCTTTATGAGCAGAAAGAATCGTTAATGCATCTGCATCAATCAGTAGAGGATTGGAATAATGAGTAAGTATATGCGAAAATATTTTTGTTGAGCTGATACCTACACCAAAACCCGGACCAATACCAATACTTTTATACGCATTCAGAAACGAAACATTTTCTTCCCTCGCCATTACCATGGCTTCCGGCAGCGATACATATAACAGAGAAGAAACCGCTTTGGGAACATTTACTGTGAGCACACCTACCCCGCTGCGCAAACAGGCTTTGGCAGCTAATATGGCAGCGCCTACTTTTCCTTTGTTGCCGGCCAGCAGCAAAGCATGTCCATAGTTTCCTTTATGCGAAAAAGGGTTTCTGGGTTGTATGATGGATTTGATAGTTGATTGTGGAATGACCTCAAAAACCGTATCCAGTGTTTCAGGAAATGTTTTGTTCAAGCCAATATCCAACACCGTAATTTCTCCAAACAAGTCTGCATTCTCTGCCATCAGAAAACAACGTTTCCATTGCTGAAAAGTTAATGTATGATCTGCATTAATCACTGAATGGCCTTTGCTGGATTCATCTATAAACATCCCGCTCGGCACATCAACAGAAACAACAGTTGCACTTGATTGATTGATATGTTTTACCAATTCTTCACTCAAGGAATCTAAAGGGCGGTTAAGACCAAAACCATATAAAGCATCTATGATCAATTCATTTTCGCCAATCTTTGGAAAGAATTCTTTGGCCTGTACAAAATGAATATCGGTTGTGAGTTTATGAAGACGTTGCAGGTTTGTTTGAAAATCTTCACTGCCGGTTTTGCCAAATTCGAGAATGTAAATGGTTGGATGAAGGCCCTGCTGAATCAATAACCTCGCTATGGCTAATCCATCACCACCATTATTTCCTTTCGCGCAGAATATTTTGATGGCAAGCCTTTCATAACCTTTTGCATTGATCCATTCCACACAAGCTATAGCTGCCCTTTCCATTAAATTGATGGAAGCAATGGGTTCAGACTTGATAGTGAAATCATCCCATTTATGGAGCTGATCGGGAGAGAGGAGTTTCATAAGAGCAGTACAAAGGTACGCTATCGTGAGCCGTCAGGCGTGAATCGTGAGTATTTTTTTGTGAATTGTGAGTAGGCAGTGGTGAGTAGTGAGTGATAAACCTAATGATTCTTTTACCACTCACCACTGACTACTCACGCCTCACGATTCACGCCTCACGAAAAGTGCCGGCATCAAAAGACACCGGCACTTAATACTCACTCAAAAACAACTTGCTTATATAATTCCTTTCTCCATCAGGTATTCTGCAATCTGAACAGCATTGGTGGCGGCACCTTTGCGGAGGTTATCGCTTACGATCCACATATTCAAAGTGTTGGGCTGGGTTTCATCTCTGCGCAAACGGCCAACAAATACTTCGTCTTTTTCATGTGCCCATAATGGCATCGGATATAGAGCCTGAGAAGGATCATCCTGAACAATTACACCAGGCGCTTTGCTCAGTAGTTCTTTTACTTCTGCCAGATCAAAATCGTTTTCAAATTCAACGTTTACACTTTCACTATGTCCACCCACAACCGGAATACGAACCGTAGTTGCTGTTACTTTAATCGAATCATCCTGCATGATCTTGTTGGTTTCTTTCACCATTTTCATTTCTTCTTTGGTATAACCATTATCCAGAAATACATCGATCTGTGGAATTACATTCAGATCAATCGCATATTTATACGCCATCTCTCCTTCTATACCTTTTCTTTCATTAAATAACTGGTCAACCGCTTTTTTACCGGTACCGGTCACACTCTGGTAAGTGCTTACCACTACCCTTTTAATTTTGTATTTAGTATGCAAAGGCTGCAAAGCCACCACCATCTGAATGGTAGAACAATTAGGGTTGGCAATGATCAGATCTTCTTTGGTTAACACAGATGCATTTACTTCGGGCACTACTAATTTTTTAGTAGGGTCCATACGCCATGCAGAAGAATTATCAATTACACGAATACCCGCTTCTGCAAACTTAGGCGCCCATTCCAATGAGGTTCCGCCACCAGCAGAAAAAATAGCCACAGCAGGTTTGGCAGCAATTCCATCTTCCATGCTAACCACTTTGTATTTCTTTCCCTTGAATTCAACTTCCTTACCTACTGATCTTTCAGAAGCTACGGCAATCAATTCCGTTACCGGGAAATTGCGTTCTGCTAATACCTGCAACATTTTAGTACCTACCAGTCCGGTGGCACCTACTACGGCTACTTTCATTTGGTTTACCCTCCATCTCCCTAAAGGGAGTGTTTTGTTTATGGTTAATAATAAATACTGCTCAATTCAAAACTTATTACTCCTTACAATCCCCCTTTCAGGGGGCCGGGGGGTAAAAAAAAGCCTCCCCGGTTTGGGAAGGCTTCTAAGTATATTCAATCATACACAAACGATCAGCACTTCCCGTTAGAGAGGTTTCTTAATACGTTTTGTATGTTTACTCGTCATCATTGCTGTGCGAAAATAAGGATTTTTCGTTTATTGGTTTATTGATTTATCGGTTTATTTACTTTTTATCTATGTTTTTACCAATAAACTAATAGACTGGTAAATATTTAAACCAATTTAATATCAAAATTTACCAGTTGAACAAACTCATCCAGTCTTCCGCTGATATCTTTTTTATCGATTCCGCGTAAACGCTCGGTACCAAATTTTTCAACACAGAAAGAAGCCATGGCACTACCTACAATGATGGCTGTTTTCATGTTTTCGAAAGAGATATCTCCTGTTCTGGCGATATGGCCGATAAATCCGCCTGCAAAAGTATCACCCGCCCCTGTTGGATCAAATACATCTTCCAAAGGCAAGGCCGGTGCAAAGAATACTTTATTATCATGGAACAATAATGCACCATGTTCGCCTTTTTTAATGATCAGGAATTTAGGGCCCATTTTCATAATGGTAGCTGCTGCGCGTACCAGCGAAAAATCACCGCTTAACTGGCGGGCTTCGCTGTCATTTACCATCAATACATCTACCATAGAAATGGTCTTCTTCAGATCATCCATGGCTATTTCCATCCAGAAATTCATCGTATCCATTACGATCAGTTTCGGGCGCTTTTTCAATTGTGTAATTACACTTGATTGAACAGCCGGTGCCAGATTACCCAGCATCAGGTATTCGCAATCCTGGTAACTATCCGGAACAACGGGATTAAAATCTCCCAATACATTCAACTGAGTTTCCAATGTATCGCGGGTATTCATATCCATATGGTAACGGCCGCTCCAGAAAAATGTTTTTTCGTCTTTTTTGATCTGTACACCTTCCAGGTTCACACCACGATTGGTTAATGCATCCAGCTCTTCCTTCGGGAAATCGCCTCCTACTACAGAGATCTGTTTAACAGGGGTAAAATTGGTAGAGCACCAGGCAATATAGGTACCGGCACCGCCAACGATCTTATCGCTTTTACCAAATGGGGTTTCAATGGCATCAAAAGCCATGGATCCTACAACAACTAAAGACATAATAATAGGTTTTGTTATCGGGTGGCGAAATTAGGGTATAATTGGCGAATTAGCGGGTTGCGGATTAGCAGATTATTGACTGATTTTTAATCCGCTAATCCGCAATTCGCCAATCCGCTAATTAAAATACTAACGAATCAAGAATTTTAAGGCAAATTACTTGCTAACACACGTTAGCTTCAATATCTTCGCTTTATGGCTCGAATAAAAACAGACAAGAACGTTTCGCGCAAAGACGTAATTGTTACCAAAGCTGCCACGCTTTTCCGCGAGAAAGGTTTTAAAGCTGCCAGCATGCGCGACCTTGCCGAATCTGTAGGTGTAGAAGCTGCCAGCCTCTATAACCATATTAAATCGAAAACGGAATTACTGCACGAGATCTGTTTTAGTGTGGCTAACCGTTTTATGCATAAGATAGATGAGATCGAAGCAGAACAGATCAGCTCGATTGATAAAGTAGAAAAGCTTCTGCGCTTTCATATCAACGAGATCATCAATCATTATGAAGAAGTGTATGTAAGTGACCGCGAATGGAAACATCTCGCCGACCCTTATTTATCCAATTTTCAAAACCAGCGTCGTATTTACCGTAAACGTTTTGCTGCGATTATTGAAAACGGCATCCGCAATAAAGAGATCAAAAAAATTGATGCACCCACAGCAGTATTAATTATGCTTCATGCCATCAGTGGTATTGAAAGCTGGCACCGCTCTACACAAAAGATCAGTGCTGAGGAACTGGAAGCTAATATGATCACGATTTTAGTGGGGGGATTGATCAATAAGTAACCCCCGGCCACCTGACTCTTGCGCTAAAGCTTCAGCGTCGGTGCAAAGGGGGAGTTATATTGTTTGCTATGTCTATTCATTTTCACAAGTTAACCGTTGCCGATACAAGAAAAGAAACTGCGGATTGCGTTTCTGTTTCATTTGCTGTGACGCAGGATCTCAAAGAAACATTTCAATATAAACAGGGGCAGTACATCACTCTTCGTACAACCATTAATGGAGAAGATGTGCGGCGCTCATATTCTATCTGTAGCAGTCCTTTGGATAATGAACTGCGTGTGGCCATTAAAAAAGTGGATGGCGGTATTTTCTCAACGTATGCAAATGAACAATTACAGAAAGGCGATGTGCTGGAAGTAATGCCGCCACTCGGAAAATTTTTTACAGAACTCGATCCGCAACAAACGAAAAAATATATCGGGTTTGCCTCCGGCAGCGGTATCACGCCTTTACTTTCGATTATCAAAACCACACTTCGTACCGAATTAAAAAGTGAATTCACTTTAGTGTACGGGAACCGAAACCGCCACTCTATTATTTTTAAAGAAGAACTGGAGGGATTGAAGAACCTGTATATGAACCGCTTTCGGGTGATCTACATTTTATCAAGAGAAAAAACAGATGCAGCTATCAATTTTGGAAGAATAGATGCAGAAAAATGCGGAGCACTCTGCGAGAAAGCCATTGATGCAAAAAATACAGATGCTTTCTTTTTATGCGGACCGGAGAATATGATCTTCTCTGTAAAAGATCAGCTGGAGAAGTTGGGGATTGATAAGAAGAAGATACATTTTGAACTATTTACTGCTTCGGGAAGCAGGCAATCGTCAGTCGTGAATCGTGAGTCGTTAGTGAAAGCAGAAGTAAAAAGTAAAATAACCATTAAGCTCGATGGAGTCAGTTTTGATTTTGATCTGGGTTTTGAAGGCGAAGCTATTCTTGACGCAGCATTAAAGAACGGCGCTGATCTTCCTTATGCCTGCAAAGGCGGTGTATGCTGCACCTGCCGCGCAAAACTGATAGAAGGTGAAGTAGATATGGATGTGAATTATGGATTGGAACCCGAAGAAATTGAGCAGGGATTTATTTTAACCTGTCAATCACATCCCCGAACAGAAAAAGTAATGGTGGATTTTGATAGCAAATAAATGGTGATGCGTATTCTGCATTTCCTACTTCATCAAATAAGGTTCTATCCTGTTTGCCCATAGCTGATAACCTTTTTCATTCATATGCAGACTATCCGATACAAAAAAAGCTGCCTCCGGTTTCCCATCGCTGCCCAGCATAGCATCATGAATATTCACATATCCTGTATTGGATTGTGCTTCCAGAAAAATTTTAATTAACCTGTTTGCTTCTATAAATGATTGTTCCAGTTTCCAACGATGCGGGCTGGGTTTAATAGAGATATAGGTGATATTGGTTGCCGGTAACTCGCGACGGATCAGGGTAAATAATTTTTCAAACCGCTCTGCCACTTTTTGCGGTGTAATGTTTTCATAATAGGCGAAGTCATTATCACCGCAATAGATTAATACCTGTTTTGGCTTATACGGGTAAATGATATCGTCTGCAAAACGGATGATATCCGGAAAACTGGCACTCCCAATTCCTCTTTGAATAATGGAGTAGGCAGAAAAGTCTTTGTGAATATTTTTCCAATTAGTAATAGATGAGCTGCCCACAAAAAGAATAGCATTCTGTGGAGGCTTTTGTAATTGATCCTTTGCTATGAAGGTGTTTACCTCCTCCTGAAAAGGGGCGGGTTTTAAAAGTTTCTTCACAATTAAAAAGCCTGTCCCCAGTAAAAAAGCAATTACAATAATTTTTTTCATGCCGATTCAGATAAAAAATTACTTTTTAAGAATGAGATCAATTTCTATAACCCCAATTCAGATTGGTTGTTAAAGAATAAACGTGTTTTAAACGTAAAAATTTTCCTTATTCATGCAAATGATGCAACGAAATTTTTAATGTAGCAATACGGGCTTTAATTTTTCTGTCCAGATGGCATACCCTTTCGGGTTCATGTGAAAACTGTCTTCTACAAAGAGACTGCTGTTAACATTTCCATCTGCAGTTAGCATGGCGTCGTGAACATTCACAAATAATGCATTGGATTGCTGGGAAATAAAATTGTTTATCAGTCTGTTTGTTTCTACCATCAAAGGGTCATATTCCCATCTTTTAGGACTTGGCTTAATAGACATTATGGTTATCTGTACTTCAGGTAATTTATTGCGGATCAACGTAAATAATTCACTAAAGCGGGAAAGGAGAATTTGTGCAGTTATGTTGTTATTAAAAGCAATATCATTATCACCACTATAAATGATTACCTGCCTGGGATGATATTTTATAATGATCTCATCTGCATAACGAATAAGATCCGGAATACTTGAACCTCCAAATCCCCTGTTTACAACCGGGTAACCCGGAAAGGAGTCGCTCATGCCCTTCCATTTGGTAAATGAAGAGCTTCCGGCAAAAACAATACAATTCATAGGAGGCATTTTTATCTTATCCATCCTGATAAAAGCTTCTATTTCGGATTTGAAAGCAGGTGGGCTAAGCCATTTTTTGATCAGAAAAAAAGAGATCAAACAGACAAAGGCAAGTAATACTACTTTCTTCATGGCTGAAATATAGAAACTAATATTTAGTAAATAATGATAAACCTGTCAATTTCATTTTTCACCGGTTAATTAAACAGTTTTTGCCGATTTTACAATTATTAGGCAGGTAAGGATAAAATACAGCTTTTTAACTGACCATTTTTATCAAATTAGCTAACGCGATACAAATTTCGGATTAATTTATATGCTAACATTTGTTAGTACACGTTTTCTTTTGGTATTTTTGGTTTTCAATCTATCAGTTCATGGAAAAAGGTTTTGAAGAGATTTTTCAGGATAAGATCGATAAAGAGATCCGCATTGAGCCGAAAGACTGGATGCCGGAAAAATATCGGCAAACATTGATCAGGCAAATCAGTCAGCATGCCCATAGCGAGATCGTAGGCATGTTACCCGAAGGCAACTGGATAACCCGTGCACCCAATCTGCGACGTAAAGCTATTTTGCTTGCCAAAGTTCAGGATGAAGCAGGGCATGGTTTGTATTTATATTCCGCTGCAGAAACCTTAGGCATTACACGTGATGAAATGTATGAGCAGTTGCATAGTGGAAAGGCCAAATATTCTTCCATCTTTAATTATCCAACTTTAAGCTGGGCAGATATTGGTGCCATTGGCTGGCTGGTTGATGGTGCTGCGATCATGAATCAGGTACCACTTTGCAGAAACAGTTTTGGCCCATATGCAAGAGCGATGGTGCGTGTTTGCAAAGAAGAAAGTTTTCACCAGCGCCAGGGGTTTGAAATATTACTCACACTAGGCAAAGGAACACCGGCGCAAAAAAGAATGGCGCAGGATGCAATTGACAGATGGTGGTGGCCGAGTGTAATGATGTTTGGTCCAAAAGATGATGAGAGTCCCAACACCATTCAAAGTATGAAATGGAAGATCAAACGTTTTACCAACGATGAACTCCGCCAGAAATTTATTGATGTTTGTGCAGAGCAGATAAAAGTATTGGGATTAACCATACCTGATAAAGACCTGAAATGGAATGAAGCCACCGGCCATTATGATTTTGGCAAGATCAACTGGGATGAATTCTGGCAGGTAGTACAAGGCAATGGCCCATGCAATAAAGAACGATTAGAAACAAGAAAAAAAGCATGGGAAGAAGGCGCCTGGGTAAGAGAAGCGGCGAGTACTTATGCTGAGAAGCGGAAACAAAGGCAATCATTAAGCGCGGCATAGTTTATTGGTTTACTGGTTTATTAGTTTACTTGTAAAGCCAGAACCTAAAGACCAATAAACAAGTAAACCAATAAACGAATAAACCAGCAAACGAACATGAGTACAGATATAAAAAATGAATGGCCTCTATGGGAAGTATTCATCCGCAGTAAACAAGGCCTTGATCATAAACATGTTGGCAGTTTGCATGCAGTGGATGCACAAATGGCTATTGAAAATGCAAGAGATGTTTATACCAGAAGAATGGAAGGCGTAAGTATTTGGGTGGTGGAGAGTAAATATATCCATGCAAGTAATCCATCAGATGCTGCCTCATTGTATGATCCGGCAAATGATAAAGCATACAGACATCCTACTTTTTATGATCTGCCCGATGAAGTAAAACATATGTAACCCCACCCCCTGGCCCCCTGAAGGCCGAATGAATATGGATACAAAAATATTAATTGATTATACTTTACATCTTGCTGACAATGCATTGATCATTGGGCACCGCAACAGTGAGTGGTGCGGGCATGGGCCGATATTGGAGCAGGATATTGCGATCACCAATATTGCATTGGATATGATAGGGCAGGCAAGAAATTTTTATCAGTATGCAGCTCAGTTAAGTGGTAATGGTGCTACGGAAGATTCGTTGGCATATCTGCGTGACGCAATCGATTTTAAAAATAATTTATTGGTTGAACTGCCAAATGGTGATTGGGCACAAACGGTTTTACGTCAGTTTTTTTTTAGCACCTATCAATATTTTCTGTATCAGCAATTACAAAACAGTTCCGACACTCAATTGGCGGCTATTGCCGAAAAATCTTTAAAAGAAGTCACTTACCATTTACGCTGGAGCAGCGAATGGGTGATTCGTTTGGGTGATGGAACGGAAGAAAGCAAACGCAGGGTGTTGCATGCCATTAATGAGATCTGGAGTTTTACCGGAGAACTTTTTTTAGCTGCGAACTATGAACTGTTAGCTGTGAGTGAGGGATATGGTGTTGATCTAGGTGTGATAAAAAATGAATGGGATAAAAAAGTAAAAGCTGTTTTTGAAGAAGCCACACTTACTATCCCTGAAAATAAATGGATGCAATCCGGCGGTAAAGAAGGAAGGCATACTGAGAACCTTGGATTTATTTTAGCTGAGATGCAATTTTTGCAAAGGGCGTATCCAAATTCAAATTGGTAGACCAACCCGCACCCCCGGCCCCCTGAAGGGGAGTTAATATGGAAATAATAAATAAACATACTACTACCGATCAAACACCGGAGCAGATTAAGAAATTAGTTTTAGAAATTCTTGAAACCGTTTCTGATCCGGAAGTACCCGTACTGTCTGTTATTGATTTAGGAATTGTAACAGAAGTAGTGGTTACAATAACTCCCACTTCAGTGGGTAGGGGGGTTGGGGTTACTCTTTTTGTAACACCTACCTACACTGGCTGCCCCGCCATTGACGTAATGAACATGAGTATGCGCATGGCTTTACTTGAAGCGGGTTTTACCAATATTACAATTGAACAGGTTTTATCTCCCGCCTGGACAACCGATTGGATGAGTGATGCGGGAAAAGAAAAATTAAAAGCATACGGCATTGCACCACCACAATACAGACAAGCGGTTTGCACTCCTGATTCATTTCAACAGGAAGAAGCGATTCAATGTCCTATGTGCAATTCTTTTCATACAGAATTGGTTTCTCAATTTGGAAGTACTGCCTGTAAGGCTTTGTATAAATGTTTGGATTGTAAAGAGCCGTTTGATTATTTCAAATGCCATTAACCCCTGCCCCTAAAGGGGAATGATTATATTCGTTAAAACAAAACATACATGTCATCTATTTTATTTGAGATACAAAACGGGATTGCATTCATTACTTTAAACCGTCCCGATAAACTCAATTCTTTTAATCGTGAGATGGCATTGCTTTTGCAATCCAGGCTTGATGAATGTGCATCAGTTCCTGAAATCCGTTGTATATATCTAACTGGTGCAGGCAAAGGTTTTTGTGCGGGGCAGGATCTTGCCGAAGTAGTTGACCCCAACGGGCCGGGTATGCAAAAAATATTGAGCGAACATTACAATCCCATCATTACAAGAATCAGAAACATACCAAAGCCTGTTGTTGCTGCTGTGAATGGCGTTGCAGCAGGAGCCGGTGCTAATCTTGCTTTGGCTTGTGATATTGTAGTGGCAGCACAATCTTCTTCTTTTATTCAGGCATTTTCTAAAATCGGGTTAATCCCCGATAGTGGCGGCACTTTTCATTTACCCAAACTGATCGGTTTTCAAAGAGCCAGTGCATTGATGATGCTGGGCGATAAGGTTTCTGCTACCGATGCCTCACAAATGGGTATGCTTTACAAAGTATTTAGCGATGAGACATTTACAGAAGAAAGTAAAAAGATCGCTGCTACTTTAGCACAAATGCCTACCAAAGCATTGGCTTATATCAAACATGCTTTAAACCAATCTGCCACCAACACACTCGAAGAACAATTGTTATTGGAAGACATCTATCAGCAAAAAGCGGCAGATACAAAAGATTTCAAAGAAGGTGTTCAGGCTTTTCTTGAAAAAAGATTACCGAATTTTAAAGGAGAATGATCATGACTGATAAAGACCTGTTTGCACAAAAAGTAGTGGCCCATATGATGGAACAAGACAGATTCTCACAATGGCTGGGTATTTCTGTTTTGGAAATCAAAGAAGGCTACAGCAAAATTCAAATGACAGTAAGAGAGGAAATGCTCAACGGTTTTGGCATCGTTCATGGGGGCATCGCTTTTTCATTGGCAGATAGTGCCTTTGCATTTGCCTGTAACAATCGAAATAATTTATCCGTAGCATTAGATACTTCTATCAACTTTACAAAACCTACATATCCCGACGATATCCTTACTGCAGAAGCAAAAGAGATCCATAATGGCAGAAGCACCGGGCTTTATCATATCACTATTACAAATCAAAATAACGATACTGTTGCTCATTTCAAAGGCAATTGCTTTAGAACCGGGAAGAAACTGATTGATTAGATCGTTCAAACGTTCAGGCCGCTTTGAGCGTCCCGACCATTTGAACGCTTAAAGCAGCCTGAACGACTAATTACCCGGTATCATTTGTGTATATTTAGCAGACAAAGATTCCATCTCCAAATTGCCGCCATGAAATCCTGCAAGATCTTTCTGCTATTATTTTCATTTGTTACGCAAATATCAGCGCAGCAAACCATCATTAAATATTTATCGGGTACGGATAAGGACCATACCGTTAACTGGGATTTCTTTTGTACCAAAGGAGCCAAAAGCGGCAGCTGGACAAAAATTCCCGTTCCCTCCAATTGGGAGTTCAAAGGTTTTGGCGGATATAATTATGGACATGAAAAGAACAAACATGATGAACATGGTTTGTATAAATATCAATTTGCTACAGATAAAACATGGGGCAATAAAAACATTGAACTGGTATTTGCAGGCGTGATGACGGATGCAGAAGTAAAAATAAACGGAAAGCAAGTTGGTCCTATTCATCAGGGAGGCTTTTATGAATTTTCGTATAACATCACATCTTTTTTAAAATCAACCGGCAACAATATTCTGGAAGTAGATGTAAGTAAAATGAGTGCCGATAGCTCTGTAAACCGTGCAGAACGAGAAGGTGATTTTTGGGTGTTTGGAGGCATTTATCGTCCGGTGTATTTAAAGATCTTACCCAAAACATTTATTGAAAGAGTAGCTATCGATGCAAAAGCCAATGGCAAATTCAATATGGATGTATATTTTGAAGGCCTCGAAAAGGGAGACAAATTTGTTGCTCAGGTAAAAAATCTGAATGGCGAAAAAATAGGTTTGCCATTTTCAGTTACTGCGGAAAAGGTTTCGGATAAATTTTCTCTTTCTAATTCATTTACAAATCCACAAACATGGAACCCCGAATTTCCAAGGCTTTACAAGGTAGAAGTTAGCATTGTAAGAAATGATAAAATTTTACACACCATTCAACAACGCTTCGGATTCAGAACCATTGAAGTAAGAAAAGGTGATGGCATTTATGTAAACAACACCAAAGTGGTTTTAAAAGGCGTTGACCGCCACAGCTTCTGGCCCGAAAGCGGAAGAACATTAAGTCGTGCCGTACATTTGATGGATATCGGCTTGATGAAGGACATGAACATGAATGCCGTTCGCATGTCGCACTACCCACCTGATGTTGAATTTCTTGACCTCTGTGATTCACTAGGCTTATTTGTATTGGATGAATTAACCGGCTGGCAAAAAAAATATGCAACACCGGTTGGTAAAAAATTAGTGAAGGAACTGGTAGTAAGAGATGTGAACCACCCTTCTATTATTTTTTGGGATAATGGTAACGAAGGCGGATGGAATACAGATCTGGATGATCAATATGATCTGTACGATCCGCAGAAAAGAACCGTTTTGCATCCATGGAATAATTTCAATAATGTAGATACCAAACATTATCCCGATTACAGTTATATCGAAAAAGCTGCAGAAAAAAATGATATCCTGCTTCACACAGAAATGATCCATGGTTTATACGATGGTGGGCACGGTGCAGGGTTGGAAGATTACTGGAACCTGATGCGGAAGAACCCACGGCATGCAGGCGGTTTTTTATGGGTTTTGTCTGATGAAGGCATTGTAAGAAAAGACCAGCATGACAGCATTGATACGTATGGAAACAATGCACCCGATGGTATTACAGGCCCGCACCGTGAGAAAGAAGGCAGTTTTTATACCATAAAAGAATTATGGTCGCCGGTACAGGTAAGCAAACCGGCATTTGACAAATCCGGAAATATCAATCTGGCTATTGAAAATAATTATCATTTCACTAATTTATCTTCTTGCAAATTCAGTTGGCAGCTGATTCATTATGCTTCTTCAGTAGAAAACAAAACAGGACATACCATTCTTTCCTCAGGCAAAGCTTCTATCAATCTTGCTCCGGGTGAAAAAGGATTATTGCCTTTACATCTTCCCGCAGACTGGATCAGGGCAGATGCGCTTCAGTTTAGCGCTATAGATGTTTATGGTCATTTACTCTATCAATGGACCTGGCCTTTGATCACACCGGTCAATACATTTCCAAAAAATATGTTGACAGGATTAAAAAAGAGTGCCGCACACACAGATAGAATTACAGAAAGAGAAGGCAGCCGTTATTCCATTTTACAGAATGATATTGCCTATCATTTCAATACAACTACAGGATTATTGGAAAGTGTAGAAAAAGATGAGAAAAAAATTCCTTTTGGAAACGGGCCGGTGTTTGCTACCGAAAATCTGAGTCTGGAACAATTCACTTATCGCGACGAAAAAGGAGTTGACGGAAATACACATGTAGTGGAAGCATCTTACAAAGGAAAAAATCATTTGAAAGTAAAATGGATCTTTGGTACTACTCCATTGGTAAAATTAGAATACAGTTATTCTCAAAAGATTCCTCAGATTTTTATGGCATCACGTTTAATATTGATGAATCAAAAATAACGGGCATGAAATGGTTAGGCGATGGCCCCTATCGTGTTTGGAAGAACCGTTTAAAAGGAGCTGCAACCGATGTATGGTATAAAAAATATAATAACATCATCACCGGCGAAACCTTCGACTATCCTGAATTTAAAGGTTATCATGCCAATATGTATTGGGCAAGAATTGAGAATACGATTTCTCCTTTTACCATTTATTTTTCACAACCCGGCACGTATTTACAGATCGGCAAACCTGAAAAACAGAAAACAAAATTCAACCCTTTTGTAAATCCAACCTTTCCTGAAGGCAATCTTGGTTTCATGAATGGCATACCTCCAATCGGTACAAAATTTAAAGGCGCACAAACCATGGGACCGCAAAGCCAGAAGAATGCACCGATTGAAAATGTAAGTGGTAGTGTTTGGTTTGATTTTAGATAAATGATTAAAAAAACGCCACAGATTCACAGATTAGCACAGAAAAACTCTATGAAAGTCAGTGAATCTGTGGCGAAAAAACAAATTCATCTTGCCTTATGATTTATTCATTTAAAGACTGGATTCCCGTCATACATGAATCATCTTTTGTTCATCCACAAGCTGCCGTTACAGGTAATGTGATCATTGGCAAAGATGTTTACATTGGCCCCGGTGCCGCCATCCGCGGCGACTGGGGTGGAATTATTATTGAAGATGGTTGCAATGTTCAGGAAAATTGCACCATTCATATGTTCCCCGGTGTTACGGTTATTTTAAAAGCTGGCGCACATATTGGCCATGGCGCAATCATTCATGGCGCAACGATTGGAAAGAATTGTTTGATAGGAATGAACAGTGTAATCATGGACAATGTACAATTAGGTGATGAATGTATTGTTGGCGCACTCTCTTTTATTAAGGCAGATGAAACCTTTGAAAAAAGAAGTCTGGTCGTTGGCAACCCCGCAAAAAAAATCAAAGATGTGAGTGATGAGATGATGGAATGGAAAACAGAAGGCACAAAACTATATCAATCCCTACCCGCCGAAATGAAAGCATACTGGAAAGAAACAGCACCCCTAAAAGAAATTCCTACCAATAGAACCAGCCAGTCATCAGATTATAAAACCTGGAAAGAATCCAAATAATGACTGACAAATCACATTAACGTACCTTTGCAGAGATTTGCGAATTCGCCAATCCGATAATACATAAGCCGTGTCAGAAAGAAACAATTTTATAGATTATATCCGCATTTTTGCCCGCAGTGGTCACGGCGGTGCCGGTGTTACCCATTTTATGCGTAATAAACTTACAGCCATGGGCGGACCCGATGGTGGCGATGGTGGTCGTGGCGGACATATCATTCTTCGCGGCAACAGCAATCTCTGGACCTTATTACACCTTCGTTATTTTAAAAATGTATTAGCTGAAAATGGTGAGAATGGCAGCAAGAACAATTGCACCGGCCGCGATGGAAAAGATATTTATATAGATGTTCCGTTGGGAACGGTAGCGCGTGATGAAGAAACCGGTGAGAAAGAAGTTGAAATATTGGAAGAAGGCCAGGAAGTGATCTGGTTAAAAGGCGGTCGTGGTGGTTTAGGTAACAGCAATTTTGCCACACCTACCAATCAGGTACCCGAACATTCACAACCCGGTGAAGAAGGAAAAGAAGGCTGGAAGAATCTCGAATTAAAAGTATTGGCCGATGTAGGTCTGGTTGGATTTCCCAATGCAGGCAAATCTACTTTGTTATCGGTGATCACTGCTGCCAAACCTAAGATCGCGAATTATGCATTTACAACCATTGTACCGCAATTGGGTATGGTTGAGTATCGCGACCAGAAATCATTCTGTATTGCAGATCTTCCCGGTATTATTGAAGGTGCTGCAGAAGGCAAAGGTTTAGGCCATCGTTTTTTACGGCATATTGAAAGAAATTCCGTGTTGCTGTTTTTAATTCCTGCAGACAGTGCAGATCATGGAAAAGAGTTCGAGATCCTTCGCAGTGAACTTGAGCAGTACAATCCTGAAATGCTGCAAAAAGATTTTATCATAGCAGTAAGTAAAAGTGATATGCTCGATGATGAATTGAAAGAAGCTATTAGTAAAGAATTACCCAAAAATATTCCGCACATATTTTTTTCATCCCTCACAAATAAAGGATTAACCGAGTTAAAAGATCTGCTCTGGCAAACTTTGAATAAGCCGGTTGCCTAAATAATCTCTGTGTAACTCTGTGTTCTCCGTGCCTCTGTGTTGAAAACATATACTGATGTTGCTGAGACCTATGTCTTCGTAAAGTCAATGCGGCTATGCCTTACAGAGAAATAAAAACTAACGTTCGTTAATTAATTCAGTAACATTAGCTTAACATTGGCCACAGGGTTACCTTTCCTCAATCCGGGTATTAAGTGTATACATACGGGTTTTTGATGTACATCTAAATTTGAATTTTCATATTCATTTCACCGCTACGGTACCTGTATTATTCTTCTGATTGCTTATTACCATGTAAAATTTCTTTTGCGAGTCTTATAGGCCGTAATACGTCCATTAAGTTCTGTAACATATTTTTTAATCGTTAAAACAATTTATTTATGAAAATGCAATCAATCCAAACCATCGCTAAAAGATTCTTCTTTGGTAATCTGTTAGTGGCGGCCATGTTCCTGTCTGCAAACGCTGCTACTCCAGCTTCCAATAACAAACCTTATTCTGTTGTGGATGCAAACAAAGTAGAAGTTAAGTACACCGGTGTTGACAAGTACAACCAGTTAACCTTTAACGTTAAATACAGCAACCCTGCAGGTAATACCTTCAACCTGGTTGTTCTTGACGAGAATGGTGAGCAGTTGTTTAAAGGTTACTATGGTGACAAACAATTTGACAAAACTTTCAAATTGCCAAAATCAGAAGTAAGCAAACTCACATTCGTGATTGAAGATGGTAAAGATTCTCTGAAAGAGAAATTCGATATCAACATCAAAACACGTACTTACGAAGATGTGATCGTTAGCAAAGGCTAATTTTCGCTCAAACTAAAACTATGATGATGCACCGCTCCTGAAAAGGGGCGGTGTTTTTTTGTATTTGACAAACCGTGCCTTTGTGCCTCTGTGAGCAAGTAAAATCTTACAAAGAGGCACAAAGGCACGGTTTGGTTGCTGATAGTTTTGACAGTTTTACAAATTCAGGATTTACAAAATGCACAGGGTGTTGAAAAGAGGATCTTATTTTTTGAGATAAGAAAGATAATTTCAATACATGCAACCCCAACCCTGTTTATTCTGTGGATATACTGTTCAACTGGTGCATGTACATGGCCATTACCAGTGCCCGGTTTGTTTTACCAATGCATTGCCTTGTTGTGATGGGGATAATTGCAGTACGAACAACCTGCTACAAAATACTGAGCAAGAAAAAAGCCATCCCGCGGTTAAGCAGAATGGCTCTTGATTTATTTTGAAAAGATGTAAGCTTATCCGCCAACCGCTTCACTCTGCATGCTCTTGCTGCTCTTCTTACGCTCATCTTCATTCAACACCACTTTACGCATACGGATATTTTTTGGCGTTACCTCAATACACTCATCCTGTTGAATGTACTCCATACATTCTTCCAGTGTGAACTGTAATTTAGGAACGATCCTTACGGCATCATCACTTCCGCTTGCACGGTGGTTGGTCAGTTTTTTCATTTCCACGGCATTCACCAACAGATCACCCGGTTTAATGTGCTCAGCAATAATCTGGCCTACATATACTTCATCACCCGGATCAACAAAGAAGCTTCCTCTGTCCTGCAGTTTATCAATAGAATAAGCCGTTGTAGTACCGCCAAACTTGGCAATCAATACACCATTGCTTCTTCCGGGGATTGGGCCTTTCCATGGTTTATAATCAATAAAGCGGTGTGCCATTACAGCTTCACCTGCCGTATTCGTTAACATCTGCGAACGCAAACCGATCAAGCCTCTTGAAGGAATTTCAAATTCAAGATGCTGCATCTCTCCTTTGCTTTCCATGATCTGCATTTCACCTTTACGCTGGGTAACCAGGTCGATCACTTTTCCGCTGAAATCAGCAGGAACGTCTACCACCAGATTCTCATATGGTTCGTGTTTCTTACCATCAATCGTTTTAACCAATACCTGCGGATTACCTACAGTTAACTCATACCCTTCACGGCGCATGGTTTCAACAAGGATACCGAGGTGGAGAATACCACGACCGAATACTAAGAAACTATCCGCACTGTCTGTATCTTCTACACGTAAAGCAAGGTTCTTTTCAGTTTCCTTCATCAAACGATCACGTAAGTGACGTGAGGTTACAAACTTACCATCCTTACCAAAGAAAGGTGAGTTATTAATGCTGAAGGTCATACTCATGGTTGGTTCATCCACGCTGATGATCGGTAATCCTTCAGGATTCTCAATATCTGTAATGGTATCACCAATATTAAAATCATCCAATCCTACTACTGCGCAAAGGTCGCCGGCAATTACTTCGGCTACTTTACGTTTGCCCATTCCTTCAAACACATACAGTTCTTTTACCTTACTTCTTTTGAAAGTGCCATCACCCTGTACCAATGCAATGGTTTGGCCTTCTTTCAATACACCGCGGTGTACTTTACCAATGGCTATACGGCCAAGGAAAGAGGAGTAATCCAAAGAAGTGATCTGCATCTGAACAGGTCCTTCATTAATTTTTGGAGGCGGAACATGTTTAATGATACCATCCATCAAAGGAAGGATATCTTCTGTTTGGGTAAGGCTATCGTTAAACCAGCCATTCTTACCGCTACCATAATAGGTAGGGAAGTTGAGCTGTTCTTCAGTTGCATCAAGGTTAAAGAAAAGTTCGAAAACCGCATCGTGCACTTCATCAGGGCGACAGTTAGGTTTATCTACTTTATTGATCACCACAATCGGGTGAAGGTTCAGGTGTAATGCCTTCTGTAATACAAAGCGGGTTTGTGGCATAGGCCCTTCAAAGGCATCTACCAGCAAAATAACCCCGTCGGCCATTTTCAGTACGCGTTCCACTTCACCGCCAAAATCACTGTGGCCCGGTGTATCGATAACATTAATTTTTACGCCATTGTAAGTAACAGCTGCATTCTTACTGAAGATGGTAATACCACGTTCTCTTTCAAGATCGTTGCTATCCATAATCAATTCACCGGTATCCTGATTATCTCTGAATACTTTGGTAGTTTGTAAGATCCTGTCTACCAATGTTGTTTTGCCATGGTCAACGTGTGCGATAATGGCAATATTTCTTATTTCCATGTAGTTTTTTAAGGCTGCAAAGGTACGGTTTTACAGCCGGAGGGCAAAGAGTTAACAGAAATATGACATAAGGGGCTGTTTTACAGCAGTTTGGAGTCTGGCGTTTGGAGTCTGGAGTTGATTTCCCTCAAAAAACTGCGCCTTTGCACCTTTGCGGGCAAATTTTCACGCAAAGTGGCAAAGCCGCTATTTAATAAAGAATTTAGGTCAACAAAAAACTAATTAATCCCCAACAACTCCAAACTCCAGACTCCAAACTTTAAACTCTTAAGTAGATTTTCCTCTTATCCATCCAATACCCCACACTCCAGCAAAGCAGCATATAGCAAACGGCGAAGAGTAGCGAACTCCAGTAATCTCCAACATGGTTAAAGATGTTTTGATAGATCCAGCTGAATAAACTTTCATTGCCGATCGGTATCATATTTAAAACCGTTACCAATAATTCTGAGAGAAGATAAACGCTGAGCGGATTTTTTCCCACCACTTCAAAAAATCCGGCCCATTTGGTTTTGTGTTGCATGTCGATGAGATAAATTACCGCACCGATGATCATGCAATCCAGTCCAACGGTTTGGAGCACAAAAGAACTGGTCCATAATTTTTTGTTGATGGGGAAAATAAAATTCCAGAAATAAGCAATGGTGATCAATGCAAAACCTGCGAGAATGAGTTTGGTGATACCTTCATAACTCTTTCCGTTTTTCTGCACATGCATGCCTACCAGATAACCTGCGGTTACATTTACAATGGCAGGCAAAGTACTTAACCATCCTTCAGGATCAAATGCTACTCCTTCTCCATGATACATATGATTCTCTCCCATTAGCCATACATCCAATTTATATCCGGCATTGCCAACCATACTTAACGGATCACTCGGATCGCCATACCAGTAACATAAACCCCAATACAATAACAATAATCCAACACTGATCACGATCACTGCCTTTCTTTTCAGAAAATAAGTAAGCAGCGATGCAAAGCAATAACAAAGTGCAATGCGTTGTAACACGCCCAAAATTCTTGTGTGTGAGATGGGTGATAAAGCCCAATGCCCGTCATCATTATTCACAAACGGAAACCAGTACATCAGAAAACCCAATAAAAAAATGAGTGCGGTGCGTTTAAAAATTTTGCCCAATACTTCTGCGGTTGTTTTCTGCTCCCATTTGCGCATTACAAAACTCATGGCATTACCTACGGCAAATAAGAAAGAGGGAAACACAAGATCGGTTGGAGTAAACCCATGCCAGTGTGCGTGATGCAGCGGTGCAAAGGTTAACGAGCCATCACCGGGAGTGTTTACAATGATCATTAAACAGATGGTGAGCCCGCGGAATACATCCAGGGCAAGAAATCGTTGGTTGGCAGTCATATCAGTTGTTTTGGGCATACCGAATATAAATAAATTAGCGGATTTGCGGATGACGGATTTGCGGATTGAATGAATAGCCACAGAATGCACAGATTAACACAGAAAGAGTCTGTGAAAATCTGTGTATTCTGTGGCAAAAAAACTATATTAAATCATGAAAAGAATTCTTCTCTACCTGCAAGCTGCATTTTATGTATTCGCCGGCACCAATCATTTTCGTAACCCGCATTTTTATGATGGATTGATTCCGCCTTATCTACCGGCGCATGATCTGCTGAATACCATTGCCGGTATTGCTGAGATTATTTTCGGAATCGGTTTGTTTTTTCCCGCTTCCCGTAAATGGGCTGCATGGGGAATCATATTAATGTTACTTGCATTTGTTCCGGCCCATATTTATTTTATACAGATTGGCAGTTGTATTCCGGGCGGATTATGTGTTCCGCAGTGGTTGGGCTGGGTTAGGTTGATTGTGATACATCCCATATTAATTGCATGGGCATGGTATTGCAGAAAATAAATTTACACGTTTACCTGAACCTTAATCTCTCCTTAAAAACAAATTCATTTACAGGAACGGCAAACAATGCCTGAAAATAATCAGTAGTTTTAAACAAAGCTTCAGCCATGCGTTTTTTAAAAAGATTGCTTGCCGTACTACTGATCATTGTAGTTGTTTATCTGTTTGGTTCGCACCCCGCCATACCGGTATATGATCAGTCAGTTCCATCCGTTCCATCAGAACCGGCTTCTCTTGAAACCTATATATCGCAACAGGAATCGAAACACAAACTCAAACCCGATAATGAGGCGCGTATTGTTTGGGCAAATGATTCAAGCAAACAAAAAACAGAATATGCCATTGTGTATCTGCATGGTTTCAGTGCCTCGCAGGAAGAAGGCAACCCCGTTCACAGAAATCTTGCCAAACAATTCGGCTGCAATTTGTATCTCTCCAGATTATCAGAACATGGCATTGATACAACAGATGCTTTAGCCAATATGACGGCAGATAATTTATGGGAGTCTGCCAAAGAAGCGTATGCCATCGGAAAACAATTGGGTAAGAAAGTAATCTTAATGGGTACCTCTACCGGAGGCACTTTAGCACTCCAACTTGCGGCTGCGTATCCGGAAGTTGCGGGATTAATTTTGCTATCCCCCAATATCGCCATCAACGACCGCAATGCATGGTTATTGAATAACCCATGGGGATTGCAGATCGCAAGATTGGTGAAAGGATCTAAATTCAACATCATCATAAAAGATAATCCCGAATACAAAAAATACTGGAACGATAAATACAGATTGGAAGCCACCGTGCAATTAGAAGAATTGTTAGAAACCTCGATGACGGATGCTAACTTCTCCAAAATAACCCAACCCACACTCGTTTTGTATTATTATAAAGACGAGGTCAATCAGGATAAAGTGGTAAAAGTATCTGCCATGAAAGATATGTTTGCCAAAATTGCCACGCCAGATTCATTAAAGAAAATGATTCCTGTTCCGGAAGCAGGTAACCATGTGCTGGGTTCACCAATTCAATCGAAGGATATTATTTCGGTTGAAAAAGATGCGGCGTTGTTTATGAAAGAAACGCTTCGCATTACTCCTGTTATGTGAGGACCTATTAAACAAGTTAGGAGTTAGAAGTTAGGAGTCTGGAGTGAGAAGATATTTGATTTTTTGTCCTATTTCAGACTCCTAACTCCTAACTCCTAACTTTCCTTACCTTCACCCCACTCTAACACTAAAACGCTTGCCTATGCTCCGCAGCAGAATTGCCGGTATTGGGATGTATGTACCCAAGAACGTGGTAACCAATCAGGACCTTACCCAATACATGGACACAAATGATGAGTGGATTCAGGAACGAACCGGTATTAAAGAACGTCGCTACGCACACCGCACAGAAGAAACCACTACTACCATGGCGGTTGAATCGGCCAAAATAGCCATTGAACGGGCAGGAACAACTCCACAGGATATTGACTTTATTGTTTTTGCAACATTATCGCCCGATTACTATTTTCCGGGATGTGGTGTAATGCTTCAGCGTGCCTTGCAAATGAAAGAAGTGGGTGCGTTGGATATTCGTAACCAGTGCAGTGGTTTTTTATATGCATTGAGTGTAGCCGATCAATTTATCAAAACCGGTATGTATAAAAATATACTGGTGGTAGGAAGTGAGAAGCATTCTTTTGGTTTGGATTTTACCACAAGAGGCCGTAACATTTCTGTGATCTTTGGAGATGGATCCGGTGCTGTGGTATTGCAACCAACAGAAGATGAAAATCAGGGAATCTTAAGTACCCATTTACATAGTGATGGCGAATCGGCTGAGATCTTAGCCATGTATAATCCCGGCACACATGCCAATCATTGGGGTACACATAATTATGCAGATTTTGATGATGCTTCGATCGGGAATATGTTCATGAGTCATGCAATGATCGATAGCGCACAGAACTTTCCATATATGGACGGACAATCTGTTTTCAAAAAAGCCGTGGTTAAATTTCCAGAAGTGATCATGGAGGCATTGGATAAGAATGGGTATCAATCTTCTGATATTAATATGCTCATCCCGCACCAGGCCAATCTTCGTATCAGCCAGTTTGTGCAACACAAATTAAAACTGAGGGATGACCAGGTGTATAATAATATTCAACAATACGGTAACACTACCGCAGCTTCTGTTCCCATAGCTTTGTGTGAAGCTTGGGAGAAAGGCAAGATCAAACAGGGCGATCTGGTTTGTTTGGCGGCTTTTGGAAGTGGGTTTACATGGGCCAGTGCTTTGATCAAATGGTAGCGCAACTTACATAGATCACAGTATGACTGTTTTATGATTTTTGATGAATGATAAAACACTAACTTGCCCGCTGCCGTTGCCGGTGTTATCACCAGCAACAGGATTACCAAACAGCATTAGAATAAAAAATCCCAAAATGATGTTGTTGAAATAGTAACATCTAAGAATTTAAGTGATGAGTGACAGAAAAATAATTTATCTCGTTAACCCCATATCAGGTACTTCCAAAAAAGAAGCGATAAAAAAACTGATTGAAAGGGAAACGAAAGCGCAGGATATACCTTTTGAAATAACACATACCAATGCAGATGGTGATTATGATTGGTTGAAAGACAAGATCATCCGCGAAAAAATTACCGATGTGGTTATGACCGGTGGCGATGGTACAGTTAACCAGGTTACCGGTGCATTAAGGGGGGTGAATGTTCGGTTTGGCATTATCCCGATGGGTTCGGGTAATGGTTTGGCAAGGTCTGCGGGTATTTCTACCAAACCACAGGAAGCATTGGCAATGATCTTTGCCGGTAAATCCAGAAAAATAGATGCATTTCTGATCAATAACCAATATGCCTGTATGCTTAGTGGTATTGGTTTTGATGCACAGGTGGCGCATGATTTTGCAACAAAGGCTTCAAGAGGTTTGCTTACCTATACACAGCAAAGTATCATCAATTTTTTTAAGGCCCATCCCTATCAGTTTGAAGTGATCATTGACGGGTTTTCTTTTTTTACCGATGCATTCTTTATCAGTATTGCTAACAGTAACCAGTTCGGAAATAATTTCACCATTGCCCCGCAGGCTAATCTGCACGATGGTTTATTGGATATTGTGATTGTACAAAAAATGAATAAGGCAAAACTGCCTTTTGTGATGTTGAAACATATCCGCAGTAACAACAAGTTACAGGAGTTGGTAGAATCGATGAGCGAAAAAAATATTCTCTATTTTCAAACGACTGCTCTTACTATCAAGAATTTAAAATATGCACCTCTGCATATTGATGGTGAACCAAGAGAAACGGCTGAAGAATTTGAGATAGAAATTCTGAAGGATTGTTTTGAGTTGATACAAGCCTGACCAAAATTAATTATTGAATTTTGTAGTTAACCAATCTTCTTACTGTCCATCGAGTACCATGGAAGTGGTCGAAAGCCGAACCCTGACTGATATCAGGTGTATAATATTCAAAAACAATACCTATACCCGGCTTGGTAAACGAATAATACTTGTGAGAAAATCCACCCACGCCTGAAGCAGCAAATGAAGCGACAATTTTAGTGTATTCAGCATAAACACAATTATTATATGCAATCGCAGAAACAGTAATGGTTGTATCTTTTGTTGAATAAGTAGTGTCTATACTGGGTGTCAGGATCCTTGAAGAAGTATCTCTATAAACATTTTTAACAGGCAGGGGGAGCGTTATTTGCTTTGACCAGTTGGAATATGATATCATAAGATTAGGACTACCTGGTGGGATTGGGCTGTAAAAGAAGTTATCGTTTTCAGTTACTGGATGAGTGTACGATGAAAAACGATCTGAAGTATAATACAAAAAAGTTGTATCGACTGTATTATAGGTAAGATTCTTAACTTGTAAAACCAATAGCCTTTTTACAGGATCAATCGAACTGATCAATGTATCACCAGTTAATGTAATTAATTCTTTTGATGTATCTGCCTTTACATATAGGCTTATGCCGTTTAAGGAAGTATAATTAAGAGTAAAACTATCTATACGTTGATATTCCCAATATGAATTTTTAGATAACGGAAAAGAAAGACCATCCTGTATTGTTAACGGTGAATTAAGTGAAGGCCCTATAATATTATTGTCAGCTGATTTAGAGCAGGAAAAGAGTAAAAGAAGAAAGCCACCTATAATTGGTTTTATAAAATGTTTCATATGAAATCATTTATATAGCTTGCCGGAGGGTAATATAAAGTTAATGCGATTTTTCAGAAAACAAAACATCGTTACCTGTTTCTATTGCATCAGTTTCTTCAACCGCTTAAACTGTTCCTGATTAGCAGCGTTATCCAAAGCCAACCCAATATCTCTCTTCTCTGATGTGGTTAAGTGAAAACTCAAACTGGCTGCCGCATCATTTTTAGAAGGTACATACTGAAAACATAAGCGGTAAAAATCAGGGCCGTAAGTATCAGATAAAAATTCGAGCTGATCGTGCTGATAATAATCCTGAAATTTGAACCAGTTATTCTGTAACAGCAAAAAGGGTTTTGTAAATAAAGAGATCAGGTTCTTGCTCTCGTAAGGTTTATCCCAATCGCCGAGACTTCTGTCTCTGAGCTGTAATAACACCACTTTACTGGTATTCATTTCAAGCCATTCTTTAAATACATTGATAAAACGCAAACAACCCTCCTGTCCAAAATTATCACGCAGCCCTGCATCCATCACATCGATGATCGGATTGGTGGGCAACCATACATTAGGCAACACATAAGGGAATGTGGCGTTCATACGCAGGGCAGACAATATATTAACATTCATCGCATCCTGCTTGCTGAAGAAGGAATTAAAATCCACTGCATCCGGATCTACCTGCATGATCTTGCTGCTGTCGGCACCGGGACGCATTAAAAAACGCATGGGGTGGGTGCCAATGATCATTTTTCTTCCATCCCGCGTAATCACTGAATTGAATAACATGGTAGGGATCTCGGCATTGGCTTCAGGCGCAGCATAGTCTTTTAATGATTTGGATAAAACCCCGTCAATATTCTCATTCAGTTTTTGTTCAAAAGCATAACCCCTGTCTTTTGCGTATTGAAAACCATTCACCGTAAATTTTTGCACCGGGCCAATCAGATCGCGCGATACAAAAGAAGAGAACAATGGACTGAGCAGATCTCGTGAAATATTGGCGGTATATTGTTTATCCTGCAAATTGATCTTTGCGCCTTTCTGCTTTTGATAAGCCAGCTCTCTGAAATAAGCAGCTCCCAGCATACCTCCGGATGCCCCATTGATCAGAAAGGTTTTCTGCATCAGTTGCCCGTCAAAAATACTGTCTAATCTTTGCAGTGTATTCATAGTAAATGCGGCGCTTCGCGATCCGCCACCACTGGTATTGATAATATAGAGAACCGGCAATTCTTCTTTCTGTCTAGCTTTCCATTTATTCAACACTTCGAGAAAATATTTCTTATCCGCTTCGATATTTTTTGCGTTGGCCAATGCATTAATACTTTCCCGGCTGTATTCGGGGCGTTCGTCTCTGTTCACATAATTCAATCCAAATGCTTTACTACGTGGATCAATGATTTCTTTCTGATAAAGGATATTGAGAATAACATAAAGCACAACGATCACAGGGATACTCCATGTACGCAGAAACAAAGAAACCGCCCCGGCAACAGCCATTAAGATGGCAAATAAAATAGTAATGCTGGCAGCAGCCGGAAGCTGAAACAATTTATCGTCTGATGAATAGCCAACCAATATCAGAAAAATAAAAGAAAGGGTAATGGCAATAACTGCCGCTACATGGTGCCGTTTAAAAATGGCATTTAAAAATTCATCACTGTAATGGCGGATATCTCTGGGTTTACGTAAGTGTAAGCGGGCACTTAAAAACCAGTCTACCTTCAATTCTGTTTTATGTTCAGGGAGTTTTGTTTTTTGAACAGCTACTTCATAATCGGTATTGGCCTGTTTTATCACAGTACCCATTGTATAAAAGATCGTTTTATCGGCTCCAAAAAAATACATGAAGGAGATAAGAACGGAAAGAATAATCCCCCCGGCAAACCCACCCACCAACCAGAGTATTTCCATGCCATGAAACAGTTCCTGATAAATAGCATAGTCTACTGCTTTGATCAGATAAAATATTAGAAATGAAAGCGGCAGGATGGCGTTATTGATACAGTATTTTAAAAAAGGCTGTTCGGTAGTAGCCAGAAACAATACATTTTTACTGTGCAGGATGAATGTAGTAATGTTCCAGCTCATAAAAAAGATCCCGATCGCAAAGCCAACGATAGCCGTACTCAGGGCCGTAACATCACCAAAATATTCCGGTGCCAGAAAAAGCGAATTGGCGCCAAAAGCAAACATGAAATTACCGGCAACCGTTGCAAAAAGAATATACCAAAGGATCAGGAATACCTGGTAACGACGAAAATGCAACAGAAAAAGCTGCACAGGCAAGGACCGCCAGAAACCGATCAGGTATTGCTTCATATATACAAGAGTATCATTTCAAAATCTTTGCTGCACGGAGTACCGATTAGCGGATTAGCG
Organism: Sediminibacterium sp.; assembly: GCA_965206685.1. GTDB lineage: Bacteria > Bacteroidota > Bacteroidia > Chitinophagales > Chitinophagaceae > Sediminibacterium. The sequence goes on along the minus strand of OZ242223.1, from coordinate 4,570,178 downwards.
AATTAGCGGATTAACAATTCGCTAATCCGCCAATCCGCAAATCAATCCCTCCTGATAATAAATAAGGTTGTCACCAATGATAACAACAAAAGCATTCCGGTTAACTGGTGCAGTTGTGCCATCCATTCAAATGCACCCCAATGGCCGGGAATAATACCAGTACTCGTTAACACACTACCGATGCCCAATGCAATCTGCAGTAATACGATCCATAATGGCAACCGGCGTATTTTTTGAAAAAATGCTAATCCGTTTGTCTTGAATAATTTTAACGACCATAACAAGATCAATAAACATAAAATATATGCCAACCCGCGGTGTACAAAATGAATCAGTACGGTATTATTAACCAGATTCAATCCAAAACTTTGTTCACGCATCAGATGATCAGGAATCCATTGTCCGTTGATGGAGGGCCATGTTGCGGCTACTGTGGCGGCTTTATGTCCGGCCATTAATGCACCATATAATAATTGAACAACCAATAAAACCAAGATGCCGATATTCCAGTTTCTGAGCGAGCTGTTGTGTATCCGCTGTTCTTTCGGAACCAGTAATTGCAAGGCAAACCAGAAAGTGTAGCTCAATAATCCCAATGCAAAAATAAAATGCAGAGCCAGTTTGGTGGGTTGTACATAAATCGCATCGCCGGTTAATCCGCTGGCAACCATGATCCAGCCGATCGCGCCTTGTAAAGCACCCAGAAAGAACAATGCCAGCAAAGGCTGCACCATTTCTTTCTTAAAATGTTTCTTGATCAGAAAATAAACAAATCCTGCTGCAAATACCAACCCGATGGTTCTTGCCCATAAGCGGTGGAACCATTCCCAGAAAAAAATGAATTTGAAATCGGAAAGAGTAAAATCAAAATTGAGCAAATGAAACTGCGGGGTTTGGCGGTACTTCTCAAATTCGGCCATCCACTGTTGCTCATTTAATGGCGGCAGAGAACCCGTAATCACATCCCATTGGGTAATGGAAAGTCCACTTCCGGTTAAACGGGTAATGCCACCGAGGGCTATCTGCACTACGGTCATACCCACCCCAATCAATAACCAGGTAGCTACAAGCCTCGAAGAACGTTCTGTTGTTTGCATATACATCTGTTTCTGAACGGCAACAAAGTTACCGATATCTGCTTCCACCTCTGAATTTTGATAAATCAATTTGGAAAATATAACCGCGATGTTTCAACTTTACCAAAGTGTTAGCCCCATATTACCAAACAACAGTAAGAGAAGCCGGTGCCGATGAAGCCGGAAGGGGCTGCTATGCCGGACCGGTTTTTGCCGCAGCGGTAATATTGCCGGTCGATTTTTATCATCCCCTGTTAAACGATAGTAAGCAGGTGGCAGAAAAAGACCGCGAACTTTTAAAAGACATTATCCAATCCTCCGCCATCAGTTGGGCTGTAGCCAGTATTACTAATGAAGAAATTGATCAGATCAATATTCTCAAAGCTTCTTTTAAGGCCATGCATCTGTCTATTGATCAGCTAAAACCCAAACCACAATTATTATTGATAGACGGAAACCGTTTTATTCCATATAAAAAAATACCGCATCACTGCATTATTAAGGGCGATGGAAAATATGCCAGTATTGCCGCCGCAAGTATCCTTGCTAAAACATTTCGTGATGCCTACATGAAACAGATCCACGAAGAATTTCCGCAGTATGGATGGGATAAAAATAAAGGCTATGGAACTTTACAACATAGGAAAGCGATTGAAGAATTTGGGTTGTGTAAGTATCATCGGAGGAGTTATAATATTTTACCGAAGCAGTTTGAGTTGGGGTTTGGTTAAAGTAGTTAAAGAGGTTAAAGTGGTTAAAATAGTAGCACTTATCGTCTAACTATTTTAACCACTTTAACCTCTTTAACTATTTCATCTTATTCCTCCCATACACCCAACCCTTCACGAATCACTTCATATTCATCCTTAGTACAATCTACAACCGTAGAAGGCACCATGCCGCCGATACCACCATCAATTACAATGTCTACCAGTTTTTCAAAATTGGCATGCATCAGTTCGGGGTCGGTATATTCTTCTACCATTTCTCCGGGAAGAGATGCAGATAATAACGGGTGACTTAATTCATGCACAATCGTTCTCGCAATATTATTATCCGGCACACGCAGACCAATCGTATTTTTTTTACTGTGCAATATTTTAGGAACTTCTTTACTGGCAGGTAAGATGAATGTGTAAGGACCGGGCAGATAATTTTTTAATAACCGGTACAGGGGTGTTGAAATGCTTTTGGTGTATTTACTCAGATCACTCAGATCATAACATACAAAACTCAGTTGTGCTTTTGCAGGATCGATATTTTTGATCCTGGCAATTCTTTCAATGGCTTTGGGTTGAAAAATATCGCAGCCTAATCCGTAAATAGTATCTGTTGGGTAAATGATCACCCCCCCATCCAGCAAACATTCGATCACTGTTTTAATATGCCTTGCATTGGGATTATCGGGGTGGATAGTTAATAACATACTGCAATTTACGAACAATGCGGCAGCATACCTTAAGAAGCCTTTAACCATTGTGCTTTTGAATAACAAACGGTTCATTGTATTTTTGCAGCTAAATCAGTCAACCATGCAGCTTCAACCCGTACCGGTGGTGGATGATATCAGTGCTTTCGATTTCAGAGAAAAGTTTTACTACCCTAAAAAGCCCCTCATTATTAAGAATCTGGCCAAAACCTGGCCCGCCTATCAAAAATGGAACTGGGATTATTTTAAAACTTTAGTCGGTAACCAGCAGGTAGGTTTATACAATAATGTAAAGAGCGATGCATATACGCCGATTAATACAGCTGATGATTATAAAACTTTCGGTGAGTATATTGACATGATCAGCAAAGGACCCGCGGGTTGGCGGATCTTTCTGTTCAATATTTTCGACCATGCACCCGAGCTTACCAAAGATTTTACCTGGCCCGAACATTTGATGAAAGGGTTTGTAAAAAAATATCCGATGCTGTTTACCGGCGGACAAACCTCCATCACCCACATGCATTTTGATATTGATGTGAGCCATATTTTACATACACAGTTTGCGGGCAGAAAACGGGTCTTACTGTTTCCGCATGAGGAGCAGCACAAACTTTACCGAAAACCTTTTGAAGTATTAAGTCTTGCTGATTTCAGTAATTATTACGATGATCAAAACAGCAAACTGGACTACCATCAATTTCCGGCATTAACCAAAGCCAATGGGTATGAAGTAATATTGGAGCATGGCGATACCTTGTTTATGCCAGCCGGTTACTGGCACCATATGGAATACCTGGATAGCGGCTTTGCCATGAGTCTTCGCGCATTACAGCCAACTATTGGTGGCAAATTAACCGGCGTCTGGAATTTATTCGGGATGAGAAGCATTGATACACTCATGAAAAAAACGGCGCCCAAGCCCTGGTATAACTGGAAAAGAAAACGCCTATTTGATCTGGCTGAAAAAGCTTTACAGGAATCATAATCTCTGCGGTTAACTCCGCTTCTCTGCTACTCTGCGGTGAAAAGAAGTTTAGAGGTGAATAGATTTTCATTTTTAGTCTTCTATTCACCGCAGAGATAAAACATAAAGGCGGCCTTGTGCCGCCTTCTGTTTGTTTGTAACCCCCTGTGAAAACTGAATAGATAGACCAGCTAGTCACAACTGATCTCATCCGGCATAAAAGTAAATGGCCCCATTCTCCCACACAAGAGAGCTTCTACGCAAAAAAATGGGTGTTTTAACGGTATTTTTTTACGTATTAACACTCGATCTTGGTGTTCCGATTTGACTGATATTAGTTGCCCTGTATCTGCAGGTGTATTCGATTATTCTCTCAAACTAAAATGTATCGTATGTATAGGGTTGCCATGATCGATGATCATATTCTGATGAGGCAAAGCCTCGCTTCTGTAGTAAATGCCACGCCTGGTTTTCAGGTTATTTACGAAGGCAATAACGGCAAGGAATTATCCGAATGGCTAGATCCGGATAACCTGCCGGATCTGGTTTTGATGGATATCAATATGCCCGTAATGAACGGACATGAAACCGCACAGTGGTTAACAACCAATTACCCCAATCTGCGGTTCATGGCCATCAGTATGTTTAATGATGAACGCTCCATCATTAAAATGTTGCGCAACGGAGCAAGGGGTTATTTATTAAAAGATTCCGAGATCCTCGATTTCAGACAGGCTTTAAATGATGTGATGAACAAAGGCATTTATATCAATACCGTTTTGTACAAACATATTGTAGGCTCTCTGCAGGGTAACCAGCCTAATGAACAAACAGAGCAAAGCATACTGAATGAACTAGGCGAAAAGGAAAAAGAGTTTCTCCGCTGGCTTTGTACCGACAAATCGTACAAAGAAATTGCTGCGGCAATGTACCTCAGTCCGAGAACGGTTGATGGCTATCGCGATATGCTGTTTGAGAAACTGAAAGTGGCTTCGCGGATCGGATTGGTTTTATTTGCGATCAGAAATGAGATCGCCAAACTCTGATCATAAAAAAGCCCCTGCAAATGCAAGGGCTTTTTCAATTTATTTATACGTTGATTACATGATCTCCCAAACTTCTTTACCACGTAACAGTTTATCCAGATCGCCTTTGCCTTTGCTGGCAATCGTTTCTTCGATCTGCAGCTTCATGATATCTTCATAACATGGTCTGTCGGTTTCAAAGAATACACCAAACGGACGCGGATAATGTCCATCCGGTTTAGTAGGATCATCAAACATGCGGATCAATATCTGTGCTTTATAAAAATCTTTTTCATCGTGTATCCAAAGATCATCAGCACTTACGCCATTGCCCAGTTCAACCACAACGGGTTTCAATCCGTCAATTTTAATACCCTTGTTTTGCTGTGCACCAAAGATCAATGGTTTGCCTTGTTCAAGGAATAGGGTTTCTTCCATTTTGGTTCCTTTCTCAGTAAAGATCTCAAATGCACCATCATTAAAGATGTTACAGTTCTGATAGATCTCAAGGAAAGAAGAACCTTTATGCTGATAAGAACGGGTAAGCATGCTTTGCAGGTGTTTAGGATCACGATCCATACTGCGTGCAATAAAACTCGCATCTGCACCCATAGCCAATGCCAATGGATTAAATGGATGATCGATACTTCCGAAAGGTGTACTCTTGGTTACTTTATGTACTTCAGAAGTAGGTGAATATTGTCCTTTGGTCAATCCATAGATCTGGTTATTGAACACCAGCATATTCACATCAAAATTTCTTCTCAGCAAATGGATGGTATGGTTACCACCGATGCTCAGACTGTCTCCATCACCGGAAACGATCCAGACACTCAGTTCGGGACGTGCAGCCTTCAAACCACTGGCAATCGCTGTTGCGCGGCCGTGGATCGAGTGCATACCATAAGTGTTCATATAATACGGGAAACGGCTGCTGCAGCCGATACCGCTGATGATCACGATATTTTCTTTAGGGATACCAATACCCGGCATCACTTTCTGAACCTGTGCAAGAATAGAATAATCCCCACAACCCGGGCACCAGCGAACTTCCTGATCTGTTGCAAAATCTTTAGCAGTTAAAAGAGGTGCCGCTTGTGTTAGTGTTTCTGACATGGCGAAAGGCTAAAAAATTAGTAATTGATAGTTAATAATTAATAATTGAGCTATCTAAATCGGTAGCAAATATCCTAATTAATTACTAATTACTAACGACTAATTATGAATTCCCGATAAGTTCTTCCCAATATTCGGCCGCCCTGCGGGTATGAGGTATCACAATGGTTCCACCCACAATATTGGCAACTGCAAAGATTTCGTACATCTCTTCGGTATTTACCCCCAGTTCATGACTCTTACCCAGATGGTATTTGATACAGTCATCGCAGCGCAAAACCATACTGGCTACCAATCCCAGCATTTCTTTGGTCTTGATGTCCAGTGCTCCTTCTGCATAAGTATTGGTGTCCAGATTCCAGAGGCGTTTCATTACCAGATTGTCCTTGCTCAGGATTACCTCATTCATTTTTTCGCGGTATTCGTTGAATTCTTTCACTAATTGGCTCATATATGAAAAATTTAGGGGGTAAAAGTACAAAGCAGCCCCGGGTTCAGCGCATTTCTTTGTATTTTAACTGCCCAAACAATTACTTATGAAGAAACTATTCCTGCTACTGGCCATTTGCTCGGTTCAGTTCTTATTTGCCCAATCCGATCTGATCAAAGTATCGGATATGCTTAAAATCAAAGCCCTTAGTGGCGTAGCTATCAGCCCGGATGGCAGCAAAGCCGCTTTTGTGGTGAATAATATTGAACCCGATGGCGACACCAAATGGGAATTTAAATACAGTAACCAGATCTACCTGGTTCCAACAGACGGATCATCAGCCCCTAAACAGCTTACCACTAAAGACGGTTCTTCACAACCCGCCTGGAGTCCGGATGGTAAACAATTGGCATTTGTACGTGTGGCAGATGGCAAACCGCAGATCTTTCTGTTATCATTAGATGGCGGTGAAGCCGTTCAACTTACCAAATTTAAATACGGTGCCGGTGCACCCAAATGGAGCCCGGATGGAAAAAAGATCATCTTCTCTTCAAGCATTACTTTAAAAGAATTATTGAAAGATGCAGAACTCAATCCCGGCAAACAGGTTCCCAAATGGCCCTATGAAAAACCGGGCTTTGATGATAACAGTCAGTTGAAATTAAATACCGCCAAAGCCGATCCTGATGGTAACTGGGATGAGGTACGTGCGTATTTAGAAAACAATGCCAACGACAAGAAAGCCAAAGTGATCAACAAACTGAATTTTCAGGAAGAGTCTACCACCAGTTCTGAAATTTCATTCAATCATTTTTTTATTACAGGTGTTGAACAAGGCGCACAGCCCGTTGCTTTAACCCACGGCTTCTATCGTTTTAACGGAATTGATTTTACACCCGATGGAAAACAATTGATCATTACTGGAGATATAGATGATAAACAACATCCCGACCGCTCTCTCGAAAGTGAAATATACATTGCCGATGCAGATGGCGGAAATATGCGTATGGTATTAGGAGCAGAAGGAAAAACCTACAACAGCGCTAAACTTTCTCCGTCCGGTAAATGGCTGGCATTTCAATATGGCAATACATCTTTTGTAGATGTGCCTGCACTTGCCATTATGCCTTTAAATGGCAGTAGCAAAGACATTGTAAACATTCCATTCGACAGAGCAAAAGGAAATATCACCTGGAGCAATGACGAAAAATATATTTACTTCTCTGCACAAAGTAATGGCGGACAACCCGTGTACCGCGCCGATGTGAAAACCAAACAGGTAGAAGCATTGAGCGATGTAAACTCAGGTGTAACCAGTTTTGATCTGAGAAACAACACAATTGTTTTTGTAAAAACGGAAGTAGCCAATCCTTTTGAATTATATGCAAGTGATGCTTCATTAAAAAATGCAAAACGCATCAGTAGTTTTAATTATGATTGGGTAAAGAATAAAAAATTAAGCTTTCCTGAAAAAAGAAGTTTTGTAAATGAGAAAGGATTAACGATCGAATACTGGATCATGAAGCCGGCCAATTTTGAAGCGGGTAAAAAATATCCAACAATTTTAGATATTCATGGCGGGCCAACAGCTATGTGGGGACCGGGCGAAACTTCCATGTGGCATGAGTTTCAGTATTATGCAGCCAAAGGCTATGTAGTGGTTTACGGAAACCCACGTGGCTCCGGCGGTTATGGTGCCGAATTCTTACGATCTAATATTAATGATTGGGGAACAGGCCCAACATCCGATGTATTAACCTATTTAGATAAAGCCGGTGCTGATGGATTTATTGACACATCCAAACTAGCAGTTACCGGTGGTTCTTATGCGGGTTATTTAGTTGCCTGGATAGTAGGCCACGATCAACGTTTTAAAGCTGCCTGCTCTCAACGTGGTGTGTATGATTTAGGAACTTTCTTTGGAGAAGGAAATGCATGGCGCTTAGTTCCTAACTACTTCGGTGGCTATCCATGGGAAACGGCAACAAAAGCTATTCTGGAAAGAGAATCGCCTATCACTTATGTAAATAATATTCACACACCTTATATCATCTTCCACGGAGAAAATGATTTAAGAACCGGTGTGATACAAGGCGAGATGTTATACCGCAGTTTAAAAATATTGGGTAGAACGGTTGAGTATGTTCGTCACCCAGGCGGAACGCATGAATTGACCAGAAGCGGAAACAACAGACAAAGGATTGATCAGATGTTGAGAACGATCGAGTTCTTTGAAAGATTTATTAAACATTAGTAGCCATTTTGAAATTTTGGAATTGCCAATTTTGGAATTTGTACTTAGCATCAATTTCAAAATTGGCAATTCCAAAATTTCAAAATCTATTTCACCAGTTTCAACCAATCCCCAATCCCCAACACCACTTTCTTCGCCACATCTTCCTGAAACTGAGTTTTCAGTATTTTTTTCTCATCGTCTTCATTACTCAAAAAAGCAATTTCCAATAAACTGTTCGGAAAATCTGTTGGTGCATTCAAGGCAAAATTGAAATTACCTACGTTCCCAAATTCTTCCAGCTTCAGTTCCAGCATACGGGAAAGCAAAGCCTGTGTTAACGGACGGAAGCCAATATGTTTATAGTAAGTACTCACTCCTTTTACCTGTGCATTATTGCTCGAATTTAAATGCAGGCTGATCAAAAAATCGGGGTTTTGTTGCTGGAGAAATAAAATACGATCTTTATTATCAAAGGTTGTATCAATGGTACGTGTCATGATCACTTTCTTCACACCTTTTTTCTTTAAAGCCTTTTCCAATGCTTTTGCAAAAAGCAAAGTGTAATATTTTTCTTCATACTTGGCATGCACACCGCCGGTACCTGCATTGGTTCCGCCATGGCCTGCATCAACCGCAATGGTGAGGTATTTAAAATCTAATTTTTCGGGTTGCCTTTTTACTTTGATCACCAGATTCTTTCCTTTATACCCAATGCTGTAACCCCAATGCTGGCGATGTTGTAATTCTATCGTAACCCGAACCACATCATCTTCAATCTGGTTATAATAAACGTTTTTAACCTCCTTTAACGACTTTAACTGCGTAATCCAATTCGTATTACTCTGTACCCCGAAAATTTCAACAATGATCTTGGATGGATTTACTTCCATATAACTTTTATACGGCAAATGTTCTTCCATGCTAATGCCCACATAATCAAAAGCCGAATCGCCTTTTACGCTGTATGAGTTGGTTAAATAGAAAGGCTTCTCTTTTTGTAAACTATCCGGTTTAATATAAGCCTTGTCAATATAAGCAGTGTGGTATTTAGATAACTGCACACTGTACATGTCTTTTGTAGAATCGATCAACCGCAATAAAATATTGGTATCGATATAACCCATTTTAGCACCTCCCAAACGGTCTTCACCAAGGCCGTAAGAAAGCGCAGGCAGTTTACCGGCAGACCGGGCCAGTATATAATGCGGGTTTGTGTTTTGTGCAGTGGCCATACAAGCCATCAATACCAGACAAATAATAATGGGGGATTTCATTCCTTGAAGATAAAAAGATAAAACCGATACTGAACCAGTCTGTAAAAAAAATTGGGGAAGTAAGAATACTCCCCCGCTCCCTTAGTTAATCTAAAATGCCGGTTCGCGTTAAGCAAACCAACCATCTTTGACTACCGTAAGGATCAATCATATTTTTTCATCTTGCGTGAGATCCAGAAATCGCGGTAGCTCAAACTCAGATTGAATTGTGTGTAATTCTCTTTGATCAGGCTGTTATCTGTTGTGCCTCTCGTACCCAGTTCCATTGCACCTGCCAACCTAAAATCACTACGGCCCAATTGCATACCGGCTCCAAAAGTTATTCCATAGTCTTTGAGTTGCTCCCCTGCTATTTTTAAATAAGAATCGCTGTAGTATACACCTGTCTGGAAGAAATATTTTTCATATGCCTGATTATAATAATTCAGTTTTTTAGAATACTCAGCCCCTACGCTGATGCGTTGGCTGTTTACCAAAGAATAATTGATGCCTTTATAATTTGCGTTACTCCATCCTTCATAATGATAATCGGCGGCTAACGTGTAAGCATTATCATAGGTGGCTGCCATACCACCTGTATAAGTAAGCGGTATGGTAAAATAATTTGTTTTGTAAGATTCATTGTTGATCACTACCGAACTGCCATCGGTTACCAATAAACTATAGTCTGCAGTAAGTTTGGTTTTATTAGAAATGGTTGCTCCCATAGAAACACCCCAATGTTTATTAACCTGGGTCTTATATTGGATACCAAATTTGAGAAAAGGTTTACCCAGAAAAATATTTCTTGTGGTAGTGAGTACACTGTCTGCAATATCTGCCGAGATCGTTTCTTTTTCCTGCAGCTGGCCAAACAAATACGTAAACTGTAGGCCTACCGATAAATGTTTACTGATTGCATAGCTGTTGGCTACATAAAACTGGTTGGTACTGCCCGATCCTTCATAATAGGCATTGGTAGTTACATTGCTTCCCTGAATAGTTTTATTGGCATTAAAAGAATAGTTAGCCGTACTGTAAGGCAGCAATCCCACACTGATAGCCCATTTTAGCCTGATCTTGGTTGCCAGCGCCACTTTCTTAAACTGTACATCAGAAGATTGGTTCTGCGTAAAATCAGTAACGGGTAGTCCGGTATAGGTTACAGATTTATAACGGCTGGCAACTTCAAAATAAAAATAATGCTCATCCAGCCAGCTGTAAGATGCAGGATTAGCAACATAGAGATATTTATTGGATGATAAAGCAAGCCCTGCATGCCCCATTCCGGTTGTACGGTCAAAACTGCTTTTCTCTATATCACCAATACCAATAATGGAATAAGGCGATGTATTGTTCTGCGCATTCAATTGCGAAACAATAGCCGTACTACAAAACAGAAATATATAAACAGTTTTCATTCGCTTTATTTTATTGAACAGAAGCATACACAATGATTAATTGCATTTGGCCATTGGTATTTAAACGATTGCCCATTACCAACCTTCCGAATTCTGTTTCCAAGGCTGGACTGCTGGGTATTAACAACAAACCATTTCCGTTATAAGAGGCATCGGTAATAATTGATTTCAGGTAGCGGGTTAGATCATATGCATAATTCGTATTCTCACCATACAGATAATCTACTGTCAGGTCGCCTGTTTCTGTAGCAGCAGTACCGGTGCTGTTAACAGAAACAATATCGGCACCTATCTGATTTAATGTGGTAGTGGTAACCAAACGAAGTTGAGGAGGTAAAAAATAAAACGGACTATACGAACCCTTGAGGGGCCTTACCAGTAATGTTGCTTTTACAATCTTCGCAAAATTGGGAAGTTTATACAGATCCCTTATCGTAGGAAACCGGAGTTTGGCCATAGCACCTGCTGCGTACATTGTATAAGCCGTATTATTGGTAGCCGTACTGTTGATCTGCTTTAATGCAGCAAGATCTTTTAAGGGTGTGCCCGATCTGTCTACATTAATATTATTAAAATGATGGTTCTTGTTTGTCAGATAAAAATCCCATGTTTTATTCTGAACATACAACCCCGGTTGTTTATAATGCAATCGCATGATCACACTATCCTTGCAACCAAAGATCATAGAACTATTCGTTCCGGAACTGATCCGCAACCCGTTAAAGTATTGGACAAAAGCAACGGTGGTTTGCATATCTGCATCATTCGGGTCCTGTAATTTTTTTAATAATTCTTTTCCGAGATTATCATTCAAACGGATGATAATAGAATCTGTTTGATTAGGCCTTACCATCACATCTGCAGAACCGATAGCAGTAGTAAACACCGCAAACTGTCTGGTATTATACATATTAAACAGATCATCATCATACCCCACAATAGGCTCCGATAGCCGGTTCACATCAAGATGTACAGGCTTACCGGTATCGCCGTAATATGATTTGGTTGGTTTTAAAACCAGTGTTAACGAGTCAAAACTTGTTCCGGCAAATGAGTCTACATAAGCAGGCGGTGTTACTTCCAGAAAATTATTAATTGTGATTCTCCCAAATGCCGGATCGTTGTGAGAACCGATCAGAGTTACTCCTTTTGAAGAAGTGATAAAAGAATCTACATATACCGTAGAAACATCCACAGTAAAGGAGTCCACCTTTATCACCTGTGTGTAACCGTTATCAAGAAATTGATCACCAAACTGTATATCCACCTTTGTGCAGGCAAAGAATACACAGGAACAAAACAGGATCAACAAGGGATATCTTTTTTTCAGCATCAGTATTCGATTAGGTGCTTCTGAACAATTCATTCTTTCCAGAACGGCCACAATAATAGACAGGGAGCCTGTTACAGAATTGTTAGTATGGATTAATCAGCGCTTTATAACGATGAGCGAATTGAATTTATCTGCGAAGGAGTATCGTGAATCATGAGACGTGAATCGTGAGTGATGACTACTCACTACTGCCCCCAAAACTTTTGCAGATAAAAATCAATCATTCGTCTTTGAATACTTATCGAAAATCCATTTTAACGATTTAGCGAAAGCGTGGAAAGATAATTTCAGTCAAAATTTTACACATGAATCGATTAAAGTACTATTTCTTTTTACCGGCAAGTATTGTGTTGATCCTTGCATCCTGCACCAAAAGCAGTTCCACTACCGACCCTACCACCAGCAGTGGTAACTGGGTAAAACGCTCCGAATTTGAAGGCAATAGCCGCACTGAAGCCGTGTCTTTTACCATAGGTGATACAGCATATATCGGTACCGGTTTCGACGGCACCAATCGCTATGTTGATTTCTGGGCGTATGATCCTGTGAAAAATTTCTGGTTACAAAGAGCGCAGTTTCCCGGCAAAGCCAGAAACTCTGCTACTGGTTTTACAGTTGGCACCAAAGGATATATTACAACCGGATATGATGGACTTAACCGTTTAGCCGATACATGGGAGTACAATCCCGCAACCAATAGCTGGACACAAAAAGCCGATTTTGCAGGTACAGCGCGTTATGATGCGGTTGGTTTTGGCATTAACGACAAAGGCTATGTAACTACCGGTTTTGATGGAGGGTACACAAAAGATCTATGGGAATTTACACCCACAGGCGGCACTAATAACAGTGGTACCTGGGCACAAAAAACCAGTTTGGGCGGAAGCAAACGTTCGGCAGCGATTGCATTTGTATATAATAACAAAGCATACATTTTAACCGGTATCAATAACGGAACTACGGTAAGTGATTTCTGGATGTTTGATCCGGCAACCGCCGGTGGTACATGGACGCAATTAAGAGATATCGCCAATACCAGCACAGATTCTTATGATGATGATTATTCTGATATTGTACGAAACAATGGCGTTGGTTTTGTAATAGGCAGCAAAGGTTATGTGGCGGTTGGAGAAAACGGATCTTATGTGAAGAAAACATGGGAATATGATTTTGCTTCTGATCTCTGGACCCGCAAAACCACTTACGAACGTTCCGAAAGAACCGGTGCTGTTGCTTTTACCGTTAAAGGAAGAGGTTTTGTAGCTACCGGCAGAAACAGTACGTATTACTTTGATGACATTGATGAGTTTCAACCCGATGTAACCTATAATTCCAATGATTAGAAAAAACTGGATCTATATCCTGTTCGGTTTTTCGGTGATCCTGTTTGCAGTGAGCAGGTTCACCGGAAACAACGGGCATTCGCTTGGTAAAGAAATACAGATCACTGCTAAAATTTTTAAAAGTGATAACGGCTGGGGGTATGATATCTACACAAACGACACACTTTATATTCATCAGGAATTTATCCCCGCAGCAGAAGGCAGAAAAGGTTTTAGTACCAAAGAAGATGCAGAGAAAATTTCACAACTCGCTCTCGCCAAACTCAAATTCAGCAAGCTTCCGGTAATCACAGTTGAAGAAATAGACAGCCTCAAAATAAAAAGATAAAAAAACTGCGCCTTAGCGTGAAAATTTCACGCTAAGGCGCAATTAATTTGATTCTAAAAAATTCGCTATGAATTTTTTGTGATCATATCATCCAGCAATTGCCTGTATGCATTGCCTATCGGAATATTATGCGTGCCAATGCTGATCTCGTTTCTGCTGATCGAATCTACCTGACTTAAAGAAATAATATAAGATCGATGTACCCTGATAAAACCGCTCTCCGGCAACTTACTTTCAAAATCTTTCAGGTTCTGTAATGTCGTTAAGGGTGATGTTTTCCCTTTCAAAAAGATCTGTGTATAATCCCGTAAGCCGGATAAAAAAAGGATATCTGATAAATTGATCTTGATCAGTTTATAATCAGATTTCACAAAAACATAATCCCGTTTAATGGTAGCGGTACTGGATAATTGTAGCATATACGTTTCGGCGGTTTGTATTAAAGAAAGAACCCGTTCATAACTGAAGGGTGTATTGAGATAGGCAAAAATGTTTTTTGTGATGGCGGCCGAGAGCATTTCTTCATTAGGGCCCATACAAACCAGAAGAGGAAGATCTGATGATTGTGTGTTGATCAGTTTGATCAGAACACTGAGAGACGAAAAGATCATATCGGTGCCAAGTTCTTCAATGGCATTCAGTGCAGACTCATCCAGTTGAGAAAAAACACCGGCAATTAAAATACCGGGAACCATCTTGAGGTAGTCCTGCAATAGACTTACCTCTTTACTATTATCATGGATGATAATCGCTTTTCTCATGTTTTGCAGTTGTAGAAATGTTCGGTAAATCCGTTTTTTAATAGACCGCAAATTCTTCTGAAAAACGACTAAGCGAATGTTAAAACGCATGAATCGGATATATTAATCGGTAAATGGGGGAAACGTTAACAGGATTAACAATTTTCTATGCAGCATTTTCAGGGAGAGGTTTCATTGACATAAAAAAGAAGAGGAACTGTGAAACCTGAAAACATAAAAAAACCTCATTACCTGTTACAGCAATGAGGCTTTGTTTTTAGCAAGCAACCGTAAAACAAAAACCAAATATTAAAAAACTTTGTGAAAGTTAATAATTTTTTTCAGTTTTTTTATAAATGATACCCATCATCGGCCACCAGGCGGTCGGAGATCCTTCTCCGGGCATCCTTGGTATTAAAGGGCTCAACTTTGGTAAACCGTTTTAACCCGATATGCATCATCCTTAGCTCATCTCCTTCTGAAAAACTGTTTAGGGCATCTTTTCCAGCCTTGTTTATACGGTCAGCGGCGTCATACAGGTAGGTCCGCATCATATCGGCCTGCACCGTAACAGCCGTTTCGCCTTTGGTATTCACCAGTTTCATCACCCGTAGCAAGGCACTTTCGGCATGGTAAACCTCAATGGCCATATCAGCAATATTCATCAGAATCTCCTGTTCTTTATCAAGCTGCATCATCAGTTTCTGAACGGCCGCACCGGCTACCATCAGAATGGCTTTTTTGAAGTTGGCAATGTATTTCAGCTCTTTTGCAAATGCCCCTTCCTCTTCAGCCCCAAAATCAGGAATGCTCATCAGTTCTTTCTGAACGGCCATTGCCGGACTCATCAGATCCAGTTTACCCTTCATGGCACGCTTCAGCATCATATCGACAGTAAGTAAACGGTTGATCTCATTGGTGCCTTCATAGATCCGGTTGATACGGCTGTCGCGATAACCTTTTGAGATCAGGTATTCATCACTAAATCCATTGCCGCCATGTATCTGTACCCCTTCATCTACCACAAAATCCAACACTTCACTACCAAAAACCTTCAACATAGAACACTCAATGGCATATTCTTCTGCACCACCCAAAAGTGCTTCGGCAAAGGATTTACCGTTTGCCAGCAATTCGTGTTCTTTATTATCTACCCATTTGGCTGTGCGATACAATGCAGTTTCGCAAACCCACATACGAATAGCCATCTCTGCCATTTTATGACGGATAGCCCCAAACTTCGCGATCGGCAATTTAAACTGCTCCCTTGTTTTTGCATATTGAATAGAAGTGGTAGCCGCTCTTTTCGATCCACCCAATGCCGCAGCACATAATTTCAAACGGCCAATATTCAGGATATTGAAAGCGATCAAATGTCCTTTACCAATCTCACCCAACACATTTTCAACAGGCACTTTACAATCCTGGAAATACAATTGAACAGTAGATGATCCTTTGATTCCCATCTTATGTTCTTCAGGTCCTTGTGTAAATCCTTCAAAACCTCTTTCAAGAATGAAGCCGGTAAACTTATCGCCATCTACTTTGGCAAACACCGTGTATACATCTGCAAAACCACCATTGGTGATCCAACATTTTTGTCCGTTAAGAATATAATATTTACCATCATCACTCAGCTTGGCTGTACTCTTGGCACCTAATGCATCACTGCCGCTGTTGGGTTCTGTTAAGCCATAAGCGCCCTTCCATTCACCGCTTGCCAGTTTTGGAATGTATTTTTCTTTCTGCGCATCCGTGCCAAAATATAATATCGGTAAAGAACCAATACCTGTATGTGCAGCAACCGCAACAGAAAAAGAATAACCGCCACCCAATCCTTCATTTACAATAGAAGAGGTAATAAAATCTTTTCCCAATCCACCATATTGTTCAGGAAAAGAAGTAGACAACAGTCCCTGCTCACCTGCTTTCTGTAAAAGCGACGGCATTAAACCCGGCTCCATTTTATCAATACGATCAATCACCGGCAGGATCTCTGTATCCAGAAACTGCGCACACATTTCCATCACCATCGTTTGCTCCTCGTTAAAATCTTCGGGGATAAACGTATCGTATGGATTGCTCTCTTTGATCAACCATTCGCCGCCCTGCAGCGCTGTGGTTTGTTTGGTTGTTTCCATTTTTGGAAAGTTTATTGGTTTATTAATTCGCGAATTAGCGGATTGCGGATTAGCGGATTCTTTATGCTCTGTCTTCACTCATGATTCACGATTTCCTTCTCACGTCAAATTATCATACACTTTCTGAAACACCAGCTTCACCGTTTCAATCTCTTCTTTATTAACCCCTATCAAAGCTTCATTCATTGTTTGATTGGCCAGTGTTATCGTTAACTCCTGTAACTCCTTAGCAGCATCGGTTAAACAAACCAGGTTAATACGCCTGTCGGTCTTGGATGGAATACGCTTTACCAATTTCTGTTTCTCCAGATTATCTATTAAACGGGTAATACTGGGTTTGTCTCGAAAAGTGCGGTTGCAGAGTTCCTGCTGACTCAAACAATCCTCTTTCCATAAATGGTACAGAACACTCCATTGTTCAATGGTAATTTCCAGTCCGGCCTGTCTGAAATTCTTCTGCAATCTCCTTGCCACAGCGGTAGAAGCCATGCCATTGATCACACTGTATAATTCTCCGCGTCTAAATTGGTTGTTTGGCATATAGTTAGTTATGCAACTAATTTCAAAATAAGTTCGTTTCTTTGACATCACCAAGAATAAACCCTTAAAATTTAAGAATAGCCTGTGGAATCGCATTTTATCAGCTGGCGCAGTTCATCCATCCATTATTATCGCTTTGGCCATGGGGCCGAATGGCTGTTCTGTTTCCATGGGTATGGAGAGAGCGCTGATTCTTTTTTAGTATTTGAACCGCTTTTAAAAGACAGGTATACATTGATCGCCATGGACATGCCTTTTCATGGCAAAACAGATTGGAAAGAAGGGCTTTCGTTCAGTGTTCAGGAGTTGATTGAGATTATTGACCTGATAAAAGCAAACAATCAACCCATTAGCCTGCTGGGTTACAGCATGGGCGGCCGGATTTCTCTTCAACTTACACAGATAATTCCGCAACAGATCAAAAGAACAGTGGTAGTGGCACCCGATGGTTTACACAAGAATAAATGGCAATGGTTTTCTACGCAAACCAAAATGGGTAACCGGCTTTTTGCGTATTGTATGCAACACCCTTTTTGGATGTTACAACTGATCTATTTAGGAGCAAAGCTGGGGATCATTGATGCACGTATGCTCAAATTTGTATTGCATTATTTGAATGGAGAAGAACAACGTGCAGCTTTATACCGCCGCTGGACAACCCTCGGCAAACTAAGGCCCGATCTTATTTTATTAAAGGAGGCTATTATACAACATACGATTCCGGTAAGCATGTTATTTGGTAAATATGATAATGTGATATTGACCAAACACGGAATTGATTTCAGTAAAAATGCAAACGGTCTGGTTAAGATCAAAGAAATAGAAGCCGGCCATCAATTACTACGTGAAAAGTACACCTACACTATCGCTTCGCTTTTAGTTGAAGAATATTAGCTTTCTTTGTTTACTATGTATTGGATAGCCATCCTGTTTACTGCTGTGATTTTATCGGCGTATTGCCTGTTGATCTTATTATACAGACAATGGTTTCTGCGACTGCCAATATTCCGCATACAAAACCAAATGGCTCCCAAAACACTTTTTTCTGTGATCATTCCTGCGAGAGATGAAGAAAAAAGTATCGAGCAATGTTTGCGCACCGTGCTGGAACAAAAATACCCTGCTCAATTGTTTGAAGTGATCGTTATTAATGATCATTCTACAGATCAAACAGAAAATATTATTCGCCGATTGCAACAATCATTCAGTAATCTTCAATTACTCAATCTCAAAGATTATTTACAGGGAAATAGCATCAATGCTTACAAGAAAAAAGCAATTGAGATCGCAATCAGTCAAAGCAAAGGCAACTGGATTGTTACTACGGATGCAGACTGCATGGTTTCCGATCAATGGTTACACACACTTGATGCTTATATACAAAAAGAACAGCCGGTTTTTGTCGCGGCACCGGTAATGTTTACGAATGATCATTCTTTCTTGTCTGTATTTCAACTCCTTGATTTTATCAGTCTCCAGGGCATAACAGCCGCAGCCGTTTCCGCAGGCTATCATACCATGTGCAACGGAGCCAATCTGGCTTACCGCAAAGATGTGTTTGATGAGGTAGGGCGCTTTAGCGGTATTGATCAGATTGCCAGCGGCGATGATATGTTACTGATGCATAAGATCAAACAAAAATATCCGGATAGAATGGGCTATTTGAATAGCAAAGAATCGATTGTTACTACAGCATCAATGCCTGATTGGAAAAGTTTTATAAACCAGCGCATCCGTTGGGCAAGCAAGGCAGATAAATACCGAGATAAAAGTATTTTCTGGACATTGTTTCTTGTATATGCCGTTAATCTTTTGCTGTTAGGATTATTATTGATCAGTCCGTTTATAGAAAACGGATTCAGCAACTGGCTGATCCTGATCGCTGCAAAAACATTGATAGAACTGAGCCTGATGATACCCGTTGCACGCTTTTATCAGCACACACCAGTATTAATCTGGTTTCCGTTTATGCAGCCATTTCATATATTCTATACAGTAATTGCCGGCTGGCTGGGTAAATTCGGAACCTACCAATGGAAGGGGAGAAACGTAAATTAATAAATGAGTTAGCTAATGTCCTCAGTTCCGGGCCACCAGGCGTAAATGATGAGGGGGATCATCGCTGCGAGTGACAGTAAAAAAAAGAATGTCCTTTTCATAAAAGGTGGATTTAGTTAGTAGACAATAAAATCTGTTCAGGGTTTAATTTTAAAAATGCTTTTTCGGCAAATCATCGATTCTTATCGGTAACCCGATTATTTCTTAATTTCAGGCGTGGTACAATCCCTACACTCTTCCGCATTTACACGACGCTTATTAGCCAACAAAGGCGCTTCCTTTGGATTGATACTGATTTTTGTGAGTTTGCTGCTTGCATTGTTATGTTATTTAATTTCTCCCGATTCATCTCCAAATGCCAACCGCATGATTCCGGAGATTGGTAGCCGTAAGCCGGGATTTTCAACATTATTGCTCCGTATTAAAAGAGATAAGATTATCCCGAAAGTCAATGTTTTCAGCCGTTTACTTAAGGGAACAGAAGAATCATTTCAATATGTTCCAATTACTGCGCACGAAACAAAAGGAGACAGTATTATTTATCAAAAATATATTGATGATGGTATTACAGAAAGAAAATCCATTCACAGTTCTTTAACTGGAGACCCCGCCATCATACAAACGACTTATTGGTTAGGCACAGATAAATTTGGCCGCGATATTTTAAGCAGATTGATCATTGGTGTACGGGTAAGTTTAAGCGTAGGCTTGATTGCTGTATTAATTTCTCTCACGATCGGTATTTTACTCGGTGCATTAGCCGGTTATTTCAGAGGATGGATAGATGATGTGATCATGTGGTTTATTAATGTGGTATGGAGTATCCCAACCTTATTATTAGTGTTTGCGATCAGACTCGCATTGGGCAAAGGTTTCTGGCAGGTATTTATTGCCGTAGGATTAACGATGTGGGTGAATGTAGCAAGATTGGTAAGGGGCCAGGTACTCGCTGTTCGTGAACTCGAATATGTAGAAGCAGCAAGGGCCTTAGGCTATCCGGATATACGCATCATCACCAGGCATATTCTTCCAAACATACTCGGACCGGTAATGGTGATTGCTGCGGGAAATTTCGCATCGGCCATTGTGATAGAAGCCGGTTTAAGTTTTCTCGGTGTAGGCGTACAACCCCCACAACCCAGCTGGGGATTGATGATCAAAGAAAATTACAATTTCATCATCACCCATAACCCCATGCTTGCCTTAGCTCCAGGCATTGCGATCATGTTGTTAGTACTTGCTTTTAATCTATTAGGAAATGGATTAAGAGATGCATTGAATGTCCGCAGCAAAATCTAGGGAATATTAAATGTTGAACAAGGAATATTGAATATTGAAGTGATGAGGTGAGTAGTGAAAGGTGAATAGTGATCAATAAAAAATATCCCCTCATCGCTCTGCGAGGAGGGGTGCCCAAGCGGCTTAGCGAAGGGCGGGGTGGTGAACAAAGTTTCAAGCAAGCAGTTGCTCTTCTTCTTTACACTTCGTTTCCAACAAAACCACCATCCCCAAACACAACCAGAATAAACTTCCGATCTTATCTGTTTCAATCATATCGCTCATACTATTGATTACACCGATTATGATCAATACCATGGCTGTTGTAAGTGCAACATATCTGTAAAACCGGCTTTGAAACTGATGATACAATCTTTGCAGATGGAGTAACATTCCAAAGTATAAAACACAGAATAAAAGCAACCCGATAATACCCTGCTCTAATGCGATGAGTAAAAAATAATTGTGTACGGTTGAATGTTCTTTGTTATCACTCACCCAGGTTTCAAAACGGTTAACGGTGTAAGGGCGGTAATGCGGGTAAAATGAATTAGGACCAAATCCGGTAACGGGTTTATCCGCCAGCATTCTTGCACCGGCAATCCATCTGTAAAATCTTTCGGCGGTGGATACATCTTTCATTTCAACCGTTGCCAGCATATGTTCATTGAAGTCTGTATGAAAAACAGTTTTGTCATGATCAGGTGCAAACCGCATAAAATTTTTATCGGTTACCAGCCATGCTGTAGAAATCGTCACAGCTAAAACGGCCATCATTACAAATGCGCCCATCATTTTTTTTCGGATCACCCATACAGCTAAAACACCCGCCAGTAAAGCAATCCAGGCACCTCTTGAATAAGCGAATAGTAAGCCAATGAGTCCGATTACAATGCCATAAAGGATCCATTTTCTTTTGGGATTGTCTGCAGGCGTTAACTTCCACATACACCATGCTACCGGTAATAAACATACCAGCATAGAAGAATAATTTACATGGTTGCGAAAGAAAGGAGCAAGCACCTGCTGTACATCTTTAAAAGAAAAACCATACAAAGCATGCCGGAACAAGGATTGTATCACCACAAATAACATCGGCAACAATAAACAGATAGCGAGTTTACCTATACGCTCCCGTGAATGCAACATAATCTGTGGGAGCAATACAAACGGAATGATGTACCAGGTTTTTGCCAATAAATATTTCACAGCCAGCAGAGGTTCAACAGCATATACGCAGGTGATTGCTATCCAGAAAAGATTCAATACCAACAAAAAAAATAAAGGATGTTTTGCAAGCGAAATGGGAAACCAACGTGGTTGGTGAATGAGCTTTACTATACAGATTCCGGTTAAGAGCATCAACAATAATTCATCTGGAAAATCCATACCCAGTTGCGGGGTAATATTCAATTCTGTTGATAAGGGGAGCATGATAAACAGTAACCAAAACAAATGCTCTGTTTTGGTTATGGAATATTGAAAGATCACAGGGATCAATATCCATACAAAAGGAATCAGTACCAGAAGCGGCTGATTGAATACAATAGCTGTAACGCCACTTGCGAGAAAAATGCCAAATGATAAAAAACGGTTGGGCTGATATAATAACACAGCAGGCATCTTAGTCCCTGTTTTTTCTGTCGCTTACCAATACCAAAAAGCAGCTAAATATAAAGCCAACAATCATGGATGCGAAGATGATCCCCAGTTTATCGGGCCGCTCTGCTTTGGCTGCAGGTACTGCGGTTTCCATAATATAAAATGCAGGTGGATGGGTTGCAGAAGCCAATGCAAATTCATCGGCTGTTTTACGGTATTGTTTGATCTGCTCCAGTAAGCTTTGCAATTTTGCCATACCCAGTTCGCGTTTGGCACCACTGGTTCTCACAACACTATCACTCAAAGTCTGATATTCCTGCTCTGCGGTTGCAATGGATTGATGTAACTGTTCCTGTGATTGTTCATAATTTTTTTGCCAGATGGCTGTTTCCGTTTCCTGTATAATGGCAATCATACGGTTTACCAATTTGGCGGAGAGTTCTTTGTCTTTGGTCCAGCAGATAATTTTCAATTGTGCCTGCTCTGTTTTTTGAAGAGCCAGGTCTTTACGTAAATGCGATACTGCATTTCTTCTCAGCAAGGGCATACTGTCGTTCTTCAATTCATAATAATCAATCAACCCAAACTCATCCACTAATTGTTTATAGGTTGTATCCATATCTGCCACACCCATCATCCTGTCGAGATCATCACCCGATCCGAAATAAGAATACAATCCCTGGATCTGGTTATTAAACAAATGTGCCTTATCAGCCAAGGCAGGATTAGCCGATACCAGTAAAGCACCTGATTTATAGTATTTGGGAACGATGAATACAGTAACAGCGGCAGCAGCTGCTGTTACGATCACAAAAAGAAAGATCGTTTTCCAGCGTTTTTGTAAAACCGCTACGGTATCAACCAGGTTAAAAGAATCGTTTGGCATAGACAATGAAAATACAATTTATTCCCTATCCCGCCTGTGGTGCCACCACCACATTGCGTACAAGGCTTTCTTCGAGAGAAATAAAGGTTTCGGTACGTTCAATACCCTTGATCTTTTGCAGTTCATCATGCAATACAAAACGCAGTTGCTGAATGTCTTTACAAACAATCTCGGCAAACATGCTGTAATTGCCTGTTGTATAATTCAGGCGAACGATCTGCGGAATCCGCTTCAGGTCTTTGGCCACGCTATCGTACATAGAACTTTTTTCGAGATAGATCCCGATAAAAGCAATTACATCGTAGCCTAAAGATTTGAGATCTACAGATAATTTTTTACCTTTAACTACCTTCAGCTCTTCCAGTTTCTTGATCCTTACATGGATCGTACCACCGGAAACAAAGAGTTTCTTGCCCAAGTCAGCATAAGAGATCTCAGCATCCTCCATCATTTCCTGGATGATCTGAAGATCCAATTTGTCAAGATTTAATTTACCGGACATTTTAGTTTGATTTTTTAGATAATTTTCAGTATAATATCAAATATATTGAACAATATCTATATTATCAAATATTTTATTGAAATATTTACAACAAATGAGGATTTTACACTAATATTGTGTTGTCAATGTAACAATGACACTGTTCTTATACACTGTGGGGTGATGAAACTTTTGGCAGACATGCCCTCTTGTCTCGGGGGTGAGGATAACAGGATAAACGTAGTGTAGAGCCGGCCGTGTAGCAATACAAGGCCGACCAGGGTCGACCACTGAACTTTGTGCTACAGCTAACTGCCTCGTGGAGGTTCGATCCCTCCCCCTACAGCAACAAAAAGCCGCTACTGAATAATCAGTTGCGGCTTTTTTATTTTCCGTTCATCTTTCCCCTATTATTTCACAGGAATAAAACTCACCGCTACCCCACCCCCATTTGCCAATACCAAATGCAAACTGCTGCCAGCATCAACCGTTTGTTTGCTGATTTTGTAAGCTTCCGGATTTTTTTGAAAGTCTGCATCAGCAGCATCTGCATAAATAGTAGCCATGTATTTTTTTCCTTTAGCAAGGAAACTTAAACTGATATCAGTTGTTCGTCCATGTTCATCTGTAATACCTCCAAGAAACCAATTGTCTTTCCCTTTTTCTTTTCTGGCAATGGTTATATAATCGCCGGGTTCGGCTTCAAGAATTTTTGTATCGTCCCAATCAACGGCTACCTCTTTAATAAATTGAAAAGCATCTGCTTTGGCTAAATAGTTTTTGGGAAGATCGGCAGCCATCTGTACCGGACTATACAGTGTAACATACAAAGCTAATTGCTTGGCTAGTGTTGTATGTAATTGTCTCTCCGGTGCATAAGAAGCATATCCCTTTAATTTAAAAATGCCCGGCGTATAATCCATTGGCCCTCCCATTAAGCGGGTGAAAGGTAAAATGGTTTCGTGTTCTGCAGGGTTGCCATCATCGCTGAAAGCATTGAATTCATTGCCCCTAGCGGCTTCATTGGCCATCCAGTTAGGGAAAGTTCTTTGTAAACCGGTTGGCCTTACGGGTTCGTGCATATCAATCATTACTTTATGATCCAGTGCTTTTTGTGCCACCCGTTCATAATGGTTTACCATCCATTGCCCGTCATGATGCTCCCCACGGGGAATGATCTTTCCTACATAACCGGTTTTTACTGCAGGAAATCCAAACTGATTCATGAATTTATATGCCGTATCCAGTTGCCGTTCATAATTCGTGGCAGAGCCGGAAGTTTCATTATGCATGATCATAGAAACACCTTTTGATTTTGCATAACGAACAATTTCTTTTACATCATAATCCGGATAAGGAGTAACAAAATCGAAAACATTTTCTTTCCAGTTACCAAACCAGTCTTCCCATCCGGTGTTCCATCCTTCAACCAAAACACCTTTGATATTATTGGCAGCAGCAAAATCAATATATTTTTTTACGTTGGCGGTATTGGCACTGTGTTTTCCGTTAGGTATCAATTTTCCGTCTTTACCCACACTATCCGGAAAATCAGAATAATTCCAGCCACCCATCCCTACCTGCATCTCCCACCAAACGCCAACAAATTTCATGGGTTTGATCCAGGATGTGTTTTTGGTCTTTGCAGGATCATTCAGATTCAATATCATTTTTGAAGCAAGGATCTCCGTTGCTTTATCACTCACTAAAATCGTTCTCCAGGGTGTATGTGATGGTGCGTGCAGGTAAGCTTTATTTCCATACGCATCCGGAACAAGGCTTGCCGTTAAATGATAATTGCTGTTGTTTACATGCAATTGCATGGCCGGATAATTGAGTAATGCCGCTTCGTGGATATTGATATATAATCCATCTGCCGATTTCATCATCAAAGGTGTTTGTACCGCTTTGTTATCGGGTGCAATACGAACAGCGATAGATGTGCTTTTGGCTACCATCGAAGCATTATCTATCTCACTGATCTTTGTAGTTGAATAAGGATATTCATTCGAGTCATAATCGCCCGGTATCCAGAAAGTTTTATGATCGCCCGCAAGGTTAAACTGGGTTAACTCATCCGCCACAATAAAATATTTCAATCCCGGTTGATTGGGGAATTCATACCGAAAACCCACACCATCTGCAAACACTTTAAAAACAATATCCAATAACAGATTGGTTACTTTCTGTTTAAGATGTACCGTTAATTGCTGATAATAATTGCGGATATTTTTTTGCTCGCCCCAAACCGGCTGCCATGTTTCATCTGCTGATTTTGTTTCGCTGGCTGTTAACACAAAATCACTATGCAGGTTTTTCCCGTCTGTCAAAACAAAACCCAATTCCGAAGAAGCGATCACAGATTTGTTCTTATACAAAACAGAATATAAGGGTATACCTGTTGCATTTAATGAAACATTCAACTGAATGTTTTCCATACGCACCGTTGGCAATTGTGTGCTTTGTGCAATACTGTTTTGAATAAATAACAGGGCAACGAGGATAACCCAATTTTGTTTGCATAACATATGGCAGCGTTTTGTATACAGGGCCGGAAGCGGCCGGGTGATTAATGTGTTAAAGTTACACAAAAACCAATCCTGTTTTATTTTCTTCCGGAAAGATGCTGCAAAAGAAACCCCGGCAATTGAGAAATGTACGTCAGTTTTTGTAAGCCTGCCGTGTCATATGCTCCGGGGAAATGAATAGCTGCAAAAGGCCATTTCTGGTATTCTTTTTTGGAAAGATAAGGAAACCGCGGACCGTGGTCTCCTGAAATAATCACGATCTTATCTGAAAGATCGGGATGTTGTTTGATCAAAGAGATCAGAATGGAATTACCATAAGAAAGATAGTTGATATACTTTCTTTTAATAAACACAGAATCCATCGCGCCTACTGCCGTATCCTTTTGTATCGCTCCAAAACGGTTTCTTGAAAAAGGCTCATGCGGAATAGTCATATGTGCCCATATAAACCTGGGCTGAGGTGAGGCAATGGAAAGTTGATCAGTAAGACTCTGTAATATCCGGCTGTTATATAGATCACTCTTGGGTATTAGATTTTTCCAATGCGTATAGATCATGTTAAACAATGTACCTGAAAACAGCTGTTGCGGATAAGAATAAGGATATCCGCTTCTGTCTGCAAGCATGGGATGTTCTGCCATATCAAAGAACCCAAGGTTTACAAATGTATAACCCGAGTGTTCAAATAAAGGGATCAAAGCCCCATGACGAAGCAGTTCTATCCCTTCATAAAAACTCGAAGGCCGGAGGCTGTCGTCGAGATTAAAAATGTTGTTAACAGAAAACAGGGTACTGTTTTCGCGGCTATGCATTTTTTTTAATATACAGTAGTGCTGCTCTTCAAGAAAACTATCAAGTGGATTATCAAAATCAAATTGTTCTTTAATAGAAGTTGATGCACCATATTCATCCATCAGAATCCATACAATATCTGTGTGACGAACCAGATCAGGATATACAGGTGGAATATGATTATGCACCCTGTTCTCATGTTTTGTTTGAAAACTTCTGTTAAAGCCGGTAATCAAAAAAACCACACCGCACATTATCAGGAATACATTACTGATCCGGTAAACGCCCGGCTTCAGTAATAAAGAAAGTTTTTTGGAAAACCGGCAAATGATAGAGCAGATCAACAGTACAAAGCAATAAAACGCAACATAAAAGGAGAGCGGTATATAGCTATAAGGATAATGAAACAACTGCGCTACCCCCACCACATGAAATAATGAGGCCCATATAAGTGTTGTTACGAATGCAGCCGTTGGCGCTCCGGTTAGTTTTTGTAAAAACTGAATTAAAAAACGGGTTACAAAAAAAAATAGTAAAAGCGAGCAAAGCGCAGGTAAGAGCCGGAAAGAGCCAAAATAAGCAGAGGACTTAAAAATAAAAAAAACACACCCATACACATATGGGTAAACCGGTTTTGATAGCAGCCGGTTTATTTTTTCACCCATAAATAAAGTTTACGCTCAGAAGAGCTGCATTCCATATACTGCTGTAATCTGAAATGAACGGAAAAACAATTGCTGAAATGGGTTTCAGTGTACCCATCAAAAATATCTTCCCGGTTAGACAGCATTTGCACTACTTTTTTATCGGAACGGGGTACAAACTCAATCAGTAAATATTTAGTGGTAAGATTTGAAAATAATTCTGCAACAAACTTCATCGGAATATTTGCTGTAATACATAAATGATGAATTAAGGCAAGGACTAGTACCATATCACCCCGTAATCTTTGAAACAACGGTTCTCTTTCAGCATTATTCCAGCCTAAACCCGGTGCCGGCTGCGTAATATCTGCTACTACTGTTTCTATGTTTAGAATACCCTGCGTTCTGATATCATGTCGTAACTTTTCTATACATGCATAATCCGCTTCAACGGCTATCACTGCTTTTGCATAACGGGAGGCAATCACAGAAAACATCCCGTTATTGGCGCCAAGATCAATCACTGTTTCAGGTTTGATCTCCTCCAGCCACTGCGTAATAGCCCTTGTTTTACTCTGCAGGTATTCATTTGATTGAATATCAGTAGCATAATAGTTAATCCAGTTTTTTTGTGTTTTATGTAATTTCCATTTGCGAATAGACTTTTCCATCATTCCCCAGAGCATCAACAATTTTTCTTTTGTAAACCCTGATTTTTCTATTTTTTTATTTTCTTCTTTTTGAAATCCGGCATGCCAGTGAATATGAAATAATACCGGCAGATTTATCCATGTTCGCAGAGGCAGATTTGAAGAAACAAACGATAATGGCCAGCCATTGATATTTGATTGAAACATGCCTGCCCAGCTTGGGTGATTAAAATAAATAAGTGAAAGCGGGGCCAGCATAGATTCGCAAAACTGTCTGTAGGCAATCCAGGGTTTGCCTTCTTCATATAATGCAAAAGAAAGTGAATCAAAAAATACGCACCGGCCTTGGTAAAAAGTAAAATTAAAAGGCGTAGCATCTTTTAAGATCATACCATATTCCAGACAGATGGTATTGATCTTCAAAAAAGACAGTACTGCTTCTTTCCATTGACTTGCAGACCATTCATAGGGAAAGCTGATAAATCCAATTTTCTCAGGTGAGAGAATTTTATAAAAATGATTTTTTTGATTTTCCGTGGATTGAATTTCTTTGTGCGGGATCAATAAACCCTCGCCAACAAGATGTTGATACAATCCGGACGTCATCAAATGATCATACATATCTGCATATAAAAAATGCACATATCGTTTAACCTCTTTCTCATTCACAATAACAAAACCAGCATTATCACGATAAGATATTGCCTGTTGCATTTACTGCTGTTTTTCTCTTCTGGAAAAAGGGAGATGACTTGTTTTGGCTGAGAAGAAAGCTCTGACGAAAAAGCTCAGTCTTTTAAAGAATACCAAAACGGTAAGCAACCCCGATAAGATCATTTGAA
The DNA here is from genome assembly GCA_965206685.1 of Sediminibacterium sp. GTDB lineage: Bacteria > Bacteroidota > Bacteroidia > Chitinophagales > Chitinophagaceae > Sediminibacterium. Next base: position 4,541,039 of record OZ242223.1, on the reverse strand, counting down.
AAAGCAAACTTCCGGACCCCGGATCAATGTAAAGAAGATGGATAAAGGATTTCATATTGGCGTAGTTTGGTTATATAGGATTCAGTTATGGTTAAAAAGTTTAATTCATTGCTGAATTATTTTTTAAAATATACTTATGCAGATACTAAGGGGGTTATTTTTGCAGCCTTATGGGACAAAAAAAACTCATCCGCTTCGAAGCCATAAAGCATTTTCAAAATGTGCTTGAATATCCGGTGGATATGCAAGGCAAATGGAATAACTTTTTCAACAATACTGGGGGTATTATTTTAGAGCTCGCCTGTGGCAAGGGGGAATATGCCGTTGGGCTTGGTAAACTTTTTCCGGATAACAATTATATAGGTATTGATATAAAAGGTAACCGGATATGGCGGGGGGCCAAAACTGCGTTGGATGAGGGCTTACAAAATGTTGCCTTTATCCGCTCGCATATAGATAAAATTACAGATTATTTTAATTCAGAAGAAATTTCTGAGATCTGGATCACTTTCCCCGATCCGCAACTCCGCGGCTCACGTGCTAAAAAAAGACTTACGCATCCCCGTTTTTTGAGATTATATCAGAAGATCTTAAAAACCAATGGATTAGTGCATCTGAAAACCGATAGCCCCGATCTGTATCAATTTACTTTAACCGTTATCAACTTATTTGAGTTGGAGTTGTTAGAACATACTGATCAGGTATACAGACAGGAATATATCAAGCCTGAGTTAATGATCAAAACGCATTACGAAAGCCTGGATATTGCGCAAAGTAATACGATCCACTATATCTGCTTTCGCATTAACAAAGAACTGCCATTAGAAAAAGACGAAGTATTAAAACAATTATTAAGTGAGCCAGACATTGATTGAAGGAGTTGACTTTTATCACGATGCAAACGGATATGTAGTCTTTACAGAACATTATCACCTCAGTAAAGGACATTGTTGTGGACATGGCTGTAGGCATTGCCCTTATCAGTATGAATCCGTTCCTGAGCCGCGCAGGTCTGAGTTATTAGCTGCGGCAGCCGCAATTGTTGTGTCTTCACAACAATAAATAAACATCTGAGCAGTTGCATAGAAATAGTTGTGTCCTCACAACCATCATTAAGCTTAAAAGCAGGTATATCATCGCAGTCACATTGTATCTATAACAATGAAATGAAAACACTAATTTGCTGCAACAAAATGATCTTCTGTGGCAACAAAAAAATCTTCAGAAAAATTAAAGACCGTTTTACCCAGCGGAAAAAAAGACAGTTCTTTTTTTGAACAGGTATATGATGTTGCGCGCCAGATCCCCAAAGGTCGGGTTACGTCCTATGGCGCTATTGCTGCATATCTCGGAACCAAAATGAGTGCCCGTATGGTTGGCTGGGCTATGAATGGTGCAAGTGTAATGAAAGATATCCCCGCTCACCGTGTAGTTAACCGCAACGGAATGCTGTCGGGAAAAATGCATTTTGGCACACCCACACGTATGGAAGAACTTTTAAAAAAAGAAAAAATCAAAGTTGTAGACGATACAATTGTTGATTTTGAAAAGAAATTCTGGAACCCGGCTGTAGAGCTTTCATTATAGTTGGTAGTTAAAATGGTTAAAGGGGTTAAAATAGTAAAACATACTATTTTAACCCCTTTAACCATTTTAACCTTTTTAACCAACTACCTATAATATGGACTGATTAACAAATACACCACCGGTCCCGTAACCGCTACATAAAACCACAAAGGCCAGGTAATTTTTGCCAACTTCCTGTGAAGCGGAAACTCAGCTGTCAGCCCACGATACGCGGTAAATAAAATAAACGGCAAAATGATCGCCGCAAGAAATATATGTGTCCCCAAAATAAAATAATAACCATAACGCATAGCTCCTGCCTGAACTTTTTCATCTTCAGAAAGAATGCCATCCAGATTACTATCACCAAAACGGGCTTCGCCGGCAAATAAACGGTGTGCTATATAAGATAGTAAAAAGAGGACCGACAAAACAAGTGCTGACATCATCAGTTGCTTATGCAATTTATATTTACCATTCTTTACCACAATCAATGCTGCAACAAGCAAAACAGCAACGATCGAATTGATCACTGCATTAACAGTAGCGAAAATATGTACGTTAAACCCAAGGTTCACATTCAATTTGTATTGGCCAAGCAGCACAACTACAGCAAATACTACTACCGAAAAAATACCGATCAGCCAGCCGGCTTTTTTATCATTTTTACTAATTGATGCTTCTAACATAGTTTGTTTATTGGTTTATTGGTTTACTGGTCTAATCGTTTACCGTTTATTCGTTTACTAATAAACGGATAAACCAATAAACAAAGATCTACCCATTTAGTTTTCTACGACCTTTCATATATACCATAAAAAAGATCACAGCGCAGATAATAATCAGCCATAACCAGCTCAGGTTAAGGATTTCAGTGAAGACTTCGCTTTTTTGTGTCTTGTCTTTTTCGAGCATCAACAAGCCTATATCGCGTGCCAGTTTGCGGATTGAAACAGAATCCAATCCATTATAATAACCACGAACCCTGTAGGCTTTATCTATCAATACAAAACGGCTGGTATGCACAAAATCCGGACTAATTGGTTCATCGCTGTACTTATCAACCTTCATTTCCTCAAAAGCAAATTTATAGATTGAATCTTTGCTTCCGGTAAGCATCCACCAGTTATCATGATTTACGTGGTAACGGTCTGCATAGTTTTTTAAAACAGATACACTATCCCTTTCCGGATCTATTGAAAAAGAAATGAATTGTACAATCGAAGTATCAATCTTATTTCGGGTATCGCCGCCACGGATAAAAGATTGCTGCAGCTTAGACATGTTCGTAGTTAACCTCGGACAAATACTACCACACCTCGTAAAAAAGAAATCGGCCACTATGATCTTTCCCGGCTTATCATACAGGCTAACCGTATCACCCAATTGGTTTTGTAAATGGATATTGGCGGTTTGATGCCAGATCGTATCTGAGATCATCTTGCCCTTATCTATACGGTTCACCACCGTATCGTAGAAATATTTTCTTGGCATATCAACCGCCCTTTCACTGGCATATTTCAATACCAGATAACAGAACACAGGCAGTAATACAGCTACTGAAAGGCCCAACAATGCTTTTTTATTCATATCAGGTTGCTATAAAAAAACCACCGCCATAAAAGCGATGGTTCATTCATTATTTGAAAAAGTTCAGTTCACAAACGATGCTTATTCCACCACTTTTCTTTCTTCTGCCGCAGGCTTTACTTCTTCTTTCTTCTCTTCGTGTTTGCTCTCTTCTTTCTTTTCTACCTTAATGGTGCTTTGTTCTTTAAAGTGCGGATCGTATGTATTTCTTAAATGACGGAATGAATTTCCATCATACAGGAATGCAATAATAAACCATACAAACAAAGCCAAAGGAACCACGATCGTCATGATCAGGTTTTTGATCTCATGTTTCAGGTGCATAAAATATCCAACAATGTAAAAGGCTTTGGCCAACATCAGAATAATAATGGTTCCTTTTACAGCCAGGCGTAAACCACTTTCCAGCGGCATACCCATCATCCAGAAACCTAAAGCCAGTTCTATAATGGTTAAAACAGACAGGATAACCGTAACTTTTACGATCTCCTTAACTCCGCCACCGCTATGTTCTTCGTGTGCTACTGTATGTTCCATAAAATATCTTTCTTAAGTAATGAGTTGAGTAATGGTTTTGTTTAGATCAGATAAAAACAGGTAAATACAAATACCCAAACCAGATCTACAAAGTGCCAGTACAAACCGGCTTTTTCAATCATCAGGTAATGGCCGCGTTTTTCAAACTTATCCAGTAAAGTCATGATCAACATAATGATATTAATGATCACTCCTGAGAACACGTGAAAACCATGGAAACCGGTAATTGTAAAGAAGTAATTGGTAAAGTTGGTAGAAGAAGCCGTTCCGTCATGGTTCAGGAAAGGGTTGCTACCCCACCATGCACCTTCTGCATGTAAATGGTTCCACTCCCAAGCCTGACAGCTTAAGAATGCGATACCGCCAATAATGGTCCAGATCAGGTTTTTAACCACCCCTTTCTTATCCATATTATGTCCGGCATGTACTGCCAATACCATCGTTACAGAACTGATGATCAGGATAAAGGTCATGATACTCACAAAAACCAACGGTGCATGTACCCCTTCCGGTGCAAATGGGAAGCTTCTGAAAACTTCATTCGGGTCAGGCCATCCATTGGTTGAAAAACGAATGGTACCATAAGAGATCAGGAATGCGCCAAAGGTAAAAGCATCACTCATCAAAAAATACCACATCATCAATTTGCCGTATTCTACGTTGAAAGGGCTTTTTCCGCCGCTCCACAGTTTGGTTGGTGTAACCGTTGTTGATGTTGACATGTTCTAAGTCTAAAGTTTCGTTACAAAAATATTGGCTACCGTTCAAAAAAAGTGAATAAACTTCAACTTTTTCTTCAACTAACCTATCCAGTTATAAAAGATGAATAAATAGATCCAGATCGCATCTACAAAATGCCAATATGTTCCCGCAAGTTCTAATGGCACAATGCTGTAATTCTTCACTTTTCCGCTGTACGCTTTGATAAAAATGACGAGCAAGGCAATTACACCGCCCAATACGTGCAGCATATGCAAACCCGTGATCACAAACAGAAAAGACGCCGCGGAATTGCTTTTAGCACCTGTTAAAGCTATATTCTTCAATTCCAGACTCTGAAAACCCAATAATTGCATTACAATAAATAATAATCCCAATACAGTTGTTACCGTAATCAATGTACGGTATCTGCCCATATCCCTTGCTTTAAAAGATTTGATCGACAATTGCATGGTTACACTGCTTGCCAGCAATACAAATGTTGAATACCAGAAGATCCTCGGCAGGTCAAACTCCAGCCAGCTGCTCTGGTTCTTTTTTACAATATATGCGCTTGTAAAAGCAGCAAACATCATCAAAATACTGCCCATCGCCACCCACAAGGTAAACTTGTGCGGGTGAATTTTCTGGGGCTCCTTGGTCTGCACGGTTGCCATCATTTTAATTAATAATTAAAAATTAGAAATTAATAATTTCTTGTGTCCGGACTTTTAGTCCTTTCTTCAACTTCGTTGTGTCACTCACTTGTACGGTCAATTCGCTACTCAGCCTAGATAATTATTAATTATTAATTTCTAATTTTTAATTATCTGATTTTGTCTGCCAACAAGGCCAACAAAACAATCGGCAGATAAATATAGCTGCTGAACATTACCCGCCTTGCTGCTTTCACATCCATCTCTCTGTATAAACGAATACTCTGTACAACCATAAATAAATTGGCCGCAACCAAGATCCACATACTTACCTGTCCGGCCATTCCAAAATAATAGGGCAATATGCCCACCGGAATCATCAGCACCGAATACATAATGCCCTGAATGGCGGTGAACTTTGTTGGGCCCTTATCTGCAGGCAACAATTTAAAACCTGCTTTACTGTAATCTCCATGTGCCACCCAGGCGATTGCCCAGAAATGCGGAAACTGCCAGAGAAACTGTATCGCAAATAAGATCCATCCACCCGAGTTCGAAAATTCTTTGCCATCCACCACGATCGTTCCTATCGGATTGATCATATTTGTTGCTGCAACCCAACCTATCAAACAAGGCAATGCTCCCGGAAATGCGCCTATCAACACCGCTATCGAATTGATCTTCTTTAACGGCGTATAAATAAATGCATACAGAAATAAACTGAATGCCGATAACAATGCCGCATCCCAGTTAAACCCGTTATCATCTCCTTTAAAGAACCAGCCCATCATCCACACACCCAGAATACCGGTGATGGCAGCAAATGTGTAAGCCTCTCCTGCACTCATTCTTCCGTCTGCTACAGGCCTGCCTTTGGTGCGTTTCATTACCGCATCCGTATCTTTTTCTACTGCCTGATTAATGGCATTCGCACTTCCTGTTACCAGCATGCCGGCTACAAAAAGTAATAAGATCATTAACCAATTATATCCTACAACATTCGGCGCCAGCAAATAACAGATCACACAGGAGAACACAACCGTAAAGCTCAATGTGAACTTGATCAGTTGAAAATAATCCTTCACTTTGGATGCTACGGTAAAGGTGGTTGACCCTGTTGTGTTGATCTCGCTTGTCATTTTCTGGTTCCGCTTAAAAACTCAGATGAACATCATCTGCATTTTTATTTCTTTAATCTGCGATTGTAAAAACAATGCTCCCGATGTATCGGGAGCATTGAATAATTTATTGATAACCGGGTAATAGATACTCGTTACCCGTAACTATTCTAGTGATGACTCTCGTCTGCTCCAACCGGTGTGGTTTGAGGAATAAACTCATGTCCATCCTTACCATAATCATATGCCCAACGGTGTACTTCAGGGATCTCACCAGGCCAGTTTCCGTGTCCGGGACGGATAGGTGTTGTCCACTCCAAAGTATTTGCACCCCAAGGATTTAATGACGTCAGTTTTCTTCCTTTGAAAATAGAATAGAAGAAATTGAACAGGAACAATAACTGTACAGCAAATACGATCATCGCAACGGTGCTGATAAATCTGTTCAACTCAACGAACTGTTTAAAGCTTTCCCAAATGCTGTAATCGTAATACCTACGCGGCATACCTGCCAAACCTTCGTAGTGCATTGGCCAGAAGATCATATACGCACCGGCAATGGTTACCCAGAAGTGAATATATCCTAATGTATTGTTCAGATACTTACCATACATTTTAGGGAACCAGTGGTAGATCCCTGCAAACATTCCAAACATAGATGCCACACCCATTACAATATGGAAGTGCGCAATTACGAAATAGGTATCGTGCAGGTGAATATCCAATGCAGAGTTTCCTAACCAGATACCGGTTAATCCACCCGAGATAAATAAGCTTACAAAACCGATCGCAAACATCATACCCGGTGTAAAGCGGATATTACCTCTCCATAAAGTGGTTAACCAGTTAAACACTTTAATAGCAGATGGTACGGCGATCAGCAAGGTTAACAATACGAAGATAGAACCTAAGAAAGGATTCAATCCCGTAACAAACATATGGTGCGCCCATACCAGGAAGGCCAGAATTGCAATTGCAAATAATGAACCGATCATAGCCATATATCCGAAGATAGGCTTGCGCGAATTCACTGATAAGATCTCTGATACCATACCCATGGCAGGCAACAAAATGATATATACCTCAGGGTGACCTAAGAACCAGAATAAGTGTTGATAGAGAATCGCACTACCACCTTCATTAGGTAAAGCACCTACACCATTGATAAATATATCTGACAGATAGAAGCTTGTTCCAAAATTTCTGTCGAAGATCAACAAGATAAATCCGGAGAACAATACAGGGAATGACAATACACCCAATACTGCGGTAAAGAACAACGCCCAGATGGTTAATGGTAAACGGGTCATGCTCATACCTTTGGTACGCATGTTCAGGATGGTTGCGATATAATTCAAACCTCCCAATAAAGAAGATACAACGAACAATGCCATAGAAACGATCCAGAGATCCATACCGGTTTTAGAACCCGGAGATGCATCACCCAATGCGCTTAATGGAGGATAAGCTGTCCAACCGCCGCTGAATGGCCCGGTTTCAACAAACATAGAAGATAACATTACCACACCGGCTGCAAAGAAGAACCAGTAGCTAAGCATATTCAGGAAAGGAGATGCCATATCGCGTGCACCGATCTGTAATGGAATTAAGAAGTTTGCAAACGTACCACTCAGGCCCGCAGTTAATACAAAGAACACCAATACGGTACCGTGTGTAGTTACCAAAGCATAATATGCTTCGGGGGTAATATGACCGCCTTTTGCCCATTTACCCAACAGGTCTTCCAACCATGGGAAAGTGGAATCAGGATAGCCTAATTGTAAACGGAAAAACACGCTCATCAATCCACCCAATACAGCCCAAAACATACCTGTGATCAGGAACTGTTTAGCGATCATTTTGTGATCCTGGCTAAACACGTACTTGGTGATGAATGTTTCATGATGGTGGTGCTCATGATGATCACCATGTCCTTCATGCGTTGCCGCTTCTGAATGTGCGTGCAAAACAGCTTCGTTACTCATACTCTGTTTCTTTAATTAGTTCTTTTCTTCTGATCATCTCCCGGAATATCCGGAAGAAATATTAATTACATTTTTACTACCGGTTTTGTTTCAGCAACGGCTACTGTTTTTACAGTGGCTTTTGTGGTGTCTGCTTTTACATTAGACGGATCTTTATCCGGGAACGTTACCAGATAAGTTGGTTTTTGTTTTGCCATCCAAAGGTCATATTCTTCCTGCTCTACTACTTCAATAATTCCTTTCATTGAGTAGTGACCGTTACCACACATTTGATCACAACTGATCTCGTAAACGAAATTCGGGTTATTGGTGATCTCCTTCATTTCCTTAGTAGTGTACTTTGGTGTAAACCACATAGTAGTTGGGATACCCGGTACTGCATCCATTTTTAAACGGAAATGAGAAAGACCCACGTCATGAATCACATCTCTTGAACCGATAATTAATTTTACCGGCTTTCCTTTTACCAGATACATGGTTTGTTCTGCAACTACATCATCATGGCCCAACTGATCATCCCATAATAAACCCAATACATTCGATGCAGGATCAATGTTCTTATAATATTTTTTTCCAAAAGCGCCGTCTTTACCCGGATAACGGAAGATCCATCCGAATTGTTTACCGGTTACTTCTACAACCATCGCATCTTTTGGCGGTTCGCCTGTAAACAGAAACCAGTTACGTAAACCAACGATCACCAATACAGTTAATACTATGGCCGGAACGATGGTCCATAAAGCTTCCAGTTTATTGCTGTGTGCGAAATAGAATACTTTACGGTTTTCTTTTTCCTGATATTTATAAGCAAACCAGAAAAGGATGGCCTGTGTAGCTAAAAACACAGAACCGGTTACGGCAATGGTGATCCATAACATGGAATCCACACGTGCACCTTCTACGCTTGCTGCATCATGCGCCAGCAATGTTTTGCCGAAATACAATTTATTGCAATACCAAACGCCGATCATTCCCAGCACAAGGAAGGCCACCATCAGGAAACCGTTCACTTTATTATTCTGCCTGCGGCTTACATCCTCTCCTTTCAGAACGGATACATATTCACTGGCTTTAGCGATCTGGAAGATCACCAAGAAGATCAGTACAACTACTGCTATGGTTAAAAACATTGTCATAACGCTATCAATATTATCTTATATCTAACAATTATTCTTTCAAAAAGATTACACCTGGTGTATAATACTTTCTTTCAGGAACGGGTGATGTTTAACGATCAGTGGCTTACTTGCCAATGAACGTCCTACAAACAGGATCATCAATCCTACAAACAAACTCAGGATTCCAAAATCCAGCCAACCTAAGGTTACATGGTCTTTAGACAAACTGCCCATTACCATCTGGTAAAAATCGATCCAGTGTCCGAAGAGAATCAATACTGCCATAAAAGTAACCAGCGTATAATTTCTTTTGGCTGAACGTTTCATCAGGATCAGCAAAGGACAAATAAAGTTGATGATCAGGTTCAGGAAGAAAATGCCTTTGTATGGCCCCTGTACCCTGTGTTTGAAGTAAACGGTTTCTTCAGGAATATTTGCATACCAGATCAACATGTACTGAGAGAACCATAAATAGGTCCAGAAGATAGAGAAGGCAAACATGAATTTACCGATATCCTGTAAGTGTTCCTGGTTGGTGTATTCAAGATAACCTTTGTTTTTCAGATAGATCACCCATAATGCGATCAGCGACATGCCTGATACAAATGAACTTGCAAATGTGTACCAGCTGTACATGGTAGAATACCAGTGTGCATCAATACTCATCATCCACAACCAAGGAATGGTAGAACCTACGGTTAAACCAAACCATACAGTGAATAAGGCGGCTCGTACGGTGTTTCTTAAAATGAATTTAGCTCCTGATTCCTGATCCATTTCCTCATCAGCTTCTTTGCTGATCTGACGCATTCTCCATCCCAATACACTCCACAGGCCAATAGCCAGTGTTGTCCAGATGATGAAAAATTTAGCATTCAGGAAACCTGATTTACCTAAAAGGATTGGGTCTTTTGCAACCGCTTCTGTATCTAACCAATGATAGATAAAATGTTTATCGCTAACTACTACATAGATCAAAACCACAAAAGTGATGGAACCAAAAATAGGCACCATGGTAGAGATGGCTTCCGGTATACGGCGGAACGATTGCTGCCAGCCACCCATAGCCAAAGTAGTAACACAGATAAAGAACATACTGGCATTACATACCAGAGTCCAGAAGATCGTGTTATACATGAGTGTGCCCCAAAAATGTGCCTGCTCATGTTCATCCGAACTGAAACCCTTGGTAAAAAGGCCAATTGCAAATGCAACCAAACCCACGCCGATCAAGGCCAGTGACCAGGTCTTCATCTTTCCGGGAATCTCAAATTGCTCTCTGATAGATGCCATTGTTAATCTCTTTTATATCAGTTATTACTGTCTCTCTTATCCGCCAAACGACGGTAAAAATTAATTATGATTACTTCGCTGCAGGAGCCGCCGGTGTTGCGGCTGCCGCTGCTTTTGCTTTTAATTGTTTGTTCTTGATGTAACGGATCACCATCCAGCGCTGTTTACGGCTTAATTGTGATGCATAAGAACCCATCGTGTTCTTTCCGTAGGCTACTGAATAGAAAATCTGTCCTTCAGGCATTACAGAAACAACCGGATCGCCAATCAGATTCTTTGGAGCAACAGGATATGGACCTTTACCATCATTATACAATGGACCATTACCATCCAGTTTAGTACCATGACAGATTCCGCAATTGATCAGGTATAAACGCTCAGCTTCTGCCTCGTCTTTTGTTGACAAAGAATCGATCGGGCTTTTTACCTGTCTGGATGCAAAATAGTTTGTGGTGTCACCGGCTTTATCCTTAGCGATCGGAAAAGGCATTTCCTCTTCGCGGGAGATCGTTCCGGGAACAGGCATATTGGTATAGTTGATACCGGCCTCTTTCAGGTTGCTGTGGTCAGCATAGGTTTCGTAAGCACGGCTATAAGCCATATCCGGCATGTATACACTACCCGGACTACGTTTTACATCGCTGCAGCTAACGATTACTGCGGCAGCGGATAAAACAGTTATGATTGCTAATTTATTCATCATACGTCTATTCTAATAATAATTAAGCGGCAACGGTTTGCTTGTTTTCAAAAGGTACTTCATCCTGGTCGTAACGTCCTAACCACCAGCCTTCTTCTGCTACCTGTATATCGGTTTCAATTGCGCCATTGCTTGCTAAGAATGCTTTCAGGTCATCGGCATTGGTTTTTTCTGTACACTCAATTACCATTACAAACAGATCATCTGTAGCACGTGCATGAAAATGGTGCTTCTTTACAAATGGTGCCATCTGGCAGAGATAACAAAAAGTCAAAACCATACCTACCGCTGCAAACAATACCGTTAACTCGAAAGTGATCGGTATCCATGCCGGTAATGCGAAGTGTGGTTTACCTCCAAAGTTCAGCGGCCAGTCTTTTGCAAGAATCCAGCTGATACAACCCAATGCAGTAGAGGTACCTGTAATACCGTAAATGAATCCGGCAGTATGCAAACTGGTTTCTCTCAATCCCAGTGCATGGTCCAGCCCGTGTACCGCAAACGGCGTATACACATCATGGATCTTATAACCCGAAGTGCGAACTTTCTTCACCGCAGGAAACAGAACTGCTTCATCATCAAAACAGCCAACTACGAATTTCTTTTTTGCCATATTTACCCCCTACCCCCCTAAAGGGGGAATCGATTATAGGTTATTAATATATTTTTCAATCAACTTCATATTTAGTACTCGTCCCGGCTCCCCCTTCAGGGGGTTGGGGGGTTAATGCGCGTGTTGATGAACAAACTCTTCGAGCTTCTGCTCTTCAATATTGCCCATATTGTCTTTATAGCTTTCTCCGGTTGTTTTCAATACATACTTGATCTCTGCAATTGCAATAACAGGGAAGTATTTAGCGAACAGGAAGAAGCAGGTAAAGAATAATCCGAATGTACCGGCGTAGAATCCGATCTCCCAAATGGTTGGGCTATAGTAAACAGACCAGCTTGATGGAAGATAATCACGATACAATGAAGTAACGATGATCACAAAACGCTCAAACCACATACCGATGTTTACGATGATACTCATGAAGAAGGTTACAAATAAATTCCTCCTCATTTTACGGAACCAGAAGATCTGCGGGCTTAATACGTTACAAGCCATCATACCCCAGTAGCTCCATCCATAAGGACTGAAGAGATAAGCACGGCTGTACCAGAATGTGTAGCCTTCAAATTTGTTCTGGCTATACCAGCCCATGAACAGTTCTGTTAAGTAGGCGATACCTACGATAGAACCGGTTAATACAATTACTTTATTCATCGCCTCAATGTGACCGAGGGTGATGTAATCTTCCATTTCAAATACTTTGCGGATGATCACCATCAGGGTTTGCACCATGGCAAAACCAGAGAAAATCGCACCGGCAACGAAGTAAGGAGGGAAGATGGTTGTATGCCAACCCGGAATTACTGAGGTGGCGAAGTCAAAGGATACAATTGTGTGTACAGACAATACCAGTGGTGTACTTAAACCGGCCAATACCAGTGAAAGACTCTCGTGACGCTGCCAGTGTTTGGTAGAACCGTTCCATCCGAATGATGCCACACCATATAAACGCTTACGCAGTTTGGTGAATGCACGGTCACGAACAGTAGCTAAGTCGGGTAACAAACCACTATACCAGAATAAAAGAGATACGGTAAAATAAGTAGAGATCGCAAATACATCCCACAACAAGGGTGAGTTAAAGTTCACCCATAAAGGACCACGTGTATTTGGATAAGGCAATACGAAGAACGCCATCCACACACGACCCATGTGCCAGATCGGGAACTGTCCCGCACACATTACCGCAAAGATGGTCATCGCTTCAGCCGCACGGTTTACACCTGTTCTCCATCCCTGACGGAACAGTAACAGGATCGCAGAGATCAGTGTACCTGCGTGACCGATACCTACCCACCATACGAAGTTGGTGATATCCCAACCCCAACCAACGGTCTTATTCAGATTCCACTGGCCGATACCGTAGGTTACATCCCGGTAGATTGCGTAAATACCAAATAACAATAACGCCACCGCAATGTAGAACCCGATGTACCACAAACGGCTGGGTTTTGCTTCAATGGGGCGAACGATATCTTCTGTTACCTGGTGATAGGTTTTATTCCCACTCACCAATGGTTCCCTAAGCTGTGATTCGTACTTTAAATGCATCTGGTCTTGTTTATTAGTCCATGGTCCATGGTTAATGGTCCATAGTATTTTTTATTGAATCAACTTTTGTTCTTTATTCGGCTTTGTTGCGTCGCACACTTGTACGCTAAATCTCTACTCAACTTTTTTGTCAATGGTCAATTGTGAATGTATTTCCATTATTCACCATTGTCCATTCACCATTCACACTATGCGTGCTCTTTCTTTTCTTCTTTTTTCTCAGCACCTTTTTTCTCCTTGCCACCTTCATGTGCTTCATCTGCATTACGCACTTTAGCCATGTAAGTAACATTTGGTAACACGTGCAGTTGCTCTAACACATAGAACTGGCGGTTAGGATTTTCTTTACGTGTTTTGGTGATAGAACTTTCTTTATCGTTGGCGTTACCAAAGTTGATCGCGTTGGTAGGACAAGCCTGCTGGCATGCTACTTTCAGATCGCTGTCAATCATTGGTCTGCTTTCTTTTTTGGCTTTCAATTTCGCTTCCTGTAAACGCTGTACGCAAAAAGAACATTTTTCGATCACACCACGTGAACGTACGGTAACATCCGGGTTCAACACCATACGTGTGAGGTCATCGTTCATATCCAATACCACATCGTTCGCAGTTTCGCGCTGGTTATCAGGGAAGCTGTCTGCTCCTGTATAATCAGCCCAGTTAAAGCGACGTACTTTATATGGACAGTTGTTGGCACAATACCTTGTACCGATACAACGGTTATAAGTCATTTGGTTCAAACCTTCAGAACTGTGGTTGGTGGCAGCTACCGGACAAACGTTCTCACAAGGAGCGTTATCACAATGCTGGCACATCAATGGTTGGAACACAACGTTTGGATTATCCATATCACCACTGAAATAGCGGTCGATACGTAACCAATGCATTTCATGTCCGCGCAGTACTTCCGGTTTACCTACTACAGAAACGTTATTCTCTGCATTACAAGCCACAACACAGGCAGCACAACCGGTACAGGTGTTCAAATCAACACTCATACCCCATTTGATACCCGGTCTGTCGTAAACAGGATAGATCGTTCCCTGGCTTTCAAATTTCTCCAATCCACCGTAAGGTTTGAGTTCTTCTTCACGCTCATCACGGATCTCGGTTGGATTTTCTTTATAGGCAGCCAGTGTTAATTCTTTCATTACCTCGGTACGGTTACCCTGAGCGGTATCGTAACGGCTATGTGTTTGTGTTAAGGCAACCGGATATTTTTCGCCGGTTGAAACAATCGTAATATCTGAGTTTACAAAACTTACAGAAGCACCGCTCAATGATGCAAAAGGAAATGCATTTTTACCGGTACCGACTACTGATTTACCCAGTTTCTCGCTACGGCCATAACCAACAGCGATCGCAATGGTATCGGGATGTGTTCCCGGAATGATCAAAGCAGGTAATTCTATACTTTTTCCGTTAACGGTAACTTTTACAACTTTCTTTGGAGGATTTACTTCGTAAGAATCTGCCTGGCCGCCGTTATTCAGATCAATATCTAATAAAGTCTTAGCCAATGCAGGAGAAACAATTACGTAGTTATCCCAGGTAGCACGTGTAACCGGATCCGGTAATTCCTGCAACCATGGGTTAGCAGCACCTTGTCCGGCACCGATGCCTATTTTTTCATACAGTACCAATTCAATTTTACCACCTTTCTTTCCTGCTCTTAATGCAGCCACCGCATTCGCACCCGGTGCAGTATTAAAAGAAGCACCCGCTAATGCACCAGCAGCTGATGGATTTACTACCCCATCCTGTAAAGCCTTATTCCATCCTGATTCGCCACCTAATTTCGCACTCCAGAAAGTTTTCAGGAAAGCGAGGTAGTCAGAAGGATTACCAGCCCATTTCAAAAGGCTATCCTGCCACTGACGTGTTTTGAATAAAGGGAAAATCGTTGGCTGGATAAAAGAATAATGACCGGTTACCGCTTCTGCATCACCCCAGCTTTCGAGGTAATTATGATCCGGGATCACAAATTTGCAGAGCTCAGTGGTTTCATCATTCTTGCTATTAAAAGAAACCGTTGTTTTTACTTTTTTCAATGCTGCTTTAAACTTATCAGCATCATACCAGCTATAGGCAGGGTTTGCTCCGTGGATGAGTAATGAACTTACAGAACCTGCGTTCATATCTTCTACCAGTTTAGCAAAATCTGCATCAACACCCTGGCGGATATTAGAAGTTACAGCCCAATCAATGGTTTTACCATTAGCACCGATCGCTTCATTGATCGAGTTTACAACAATCTGAACATTTACATCATTGCTGCCGGCTACCACTAATGCAGCACCTTTATTGTCGTTGAGTAATTTTGCAGCTTTTTCTATACCGGCTTTCAGTTTGGCATCGCTGATACCTTCTGTACCCTGACCTGTTACTGCACCTAACAATGCAGTAACGAGTGCACCTGTTTCAGAAGGGCGGTGTAAATATTTTTCATCAGCGTTAGAACCTGTTAAGCTTGCTACACTTTCAAAATGAATGTGCTTGCTCATTTCAGGTTTCTTCTCGTCTAATTTTTTACCTGTTGCATATTGTCTTGCAAATTCAACCGGGCTCAACCAGGTACCGAGGAAATCGGCTCCGATGCTTACGATTGCTTTTGCATTTTCAAAATGATAAGAAGGAATTACTTTTTTACCATAAACGGCTTCATTTGCCAGTAACATTCCGCTGTAAGAAATAGCATCATAGGTTACGTGGCGACTGCCGGGATATTTTGCAAGGAACTGGCTAATCGCTTCTTTGGTAGAAGGAGAAGTGATGGTACTGGTAAGAATCACCACCGGACCGCTTAAAGAAGAGGCTACTGCTTTATCAATTGCTTCAAAGGTTGCTTCTTTACCATCAATGGTTGGGAAACGTAAACGGGCAGTATCATACAGATCCAATACAGAAGCCTGAACACGGGCAGAAGTACCGCCTTTGGTGAGCGGGCTCAGGTCGTTACCTTCAATTTTGATCGGACGTCCATCACGCACTTTGGCTAAAACGCTTACCACATCTCCATCCTGCACATAAGTAGTTGCGTAGTATTTGGAGATACCCGGAACCACATCTTCTGGTTTATTGGCAAACGGTATTGCCTTTTTTACAGGCATTTCACAACTTGCTGCAACTGCTGCTGCTGCCGTGCTGAAACCGAGATATTTTAAAAAGTCTCTGCGTGGCGCTTTGGTGCCTAAAAAGCTTGCGCTTTCTTCAGACACAAAAGGAAGTTCTTCTTTGAATTCGTCTTTAACGTCTTTGTTGTAGGCCTCAGACTGATTCAGCTCTCCAAAACTTTGCCAGTGCTTTTTTTGCTCCATATACTAATTTGAAAATTTGAGAATTTGAAAATTTGAAAATGCTGGAACAGCTGATTTAAAATTCTCTCTTTCTTTATACAACAATATATACTGCTACTTGAAAAAATTATTTGAAACGGAGGTTTGAAGAATCATTTTCAAATTTCAAATCCTCAAATTTTCAAATTTAATAGTGACATTTCTGGCACTCTGTACCGCCAATCTTTGCTACTGTAATGCCTTTGGTGCTATCGAGTTTGCCGCTTTTCAGGTCCTGATGGTACTTCTCATAAATACTGTAGAAACCATTGTCTTTGAACTGAACCTGTGTTGTGCGGTGACAGTTGATACACCAGCCCATGCTCAGGTCGGTAAACTGTTTTACTTCGTCCATTTTCTGGATCTCACCATGGCAAGTCTGGCAGGCAACCTGGCCGGCTTTTACGTGCTGTGAGTGATTGAAGTAAACGTGATCTGGCAGGTTATGGATACGTGCCCATTCAACCGGTTTGGCTTTAGAAGCATCCCAAGGTTTGCCTTCTTCAAAACCGGCGTATTTGTATAATTTCTTGATCTCTGCGGTAGCATTCACTTCCTGGCCTTCTTCGTTGTAGATCTTCTCTCCTTTGTATTCGTTGATCGCCATGTGACAGTTCATACAAATATTTACAGAAGGGATGGTAGCCTGTTTGCCCTGGTAAACACCAATATGGCAATACTGACAATTGATCTGGTTGATGCCTGCGTGAACTTTATGAGAGTAATAGATAGGTTGTTCGGGTTGGTAGTCTTTGCTGCGGCCCAGTCCCATAGCCCCTTTCGAGGTAAGGTAACCACCGATCACAAATAAAACCACTGTTATCAGCGCGATATAACTTTTGTTTTTCCAGAAAGGAACCGGCTCAACAGAAGGATGTCCTTCGCGATCATCAGCCAATTTCTTCAGGTTTGCATTTACCTGTAATAAGGTAAGTGCTACAACAGCAAGTATGAGTGTAAGGATTCCGAATAATAAAGTATTGTCGCCTTCCTGGCCTTTTGCATCAGCTGGATTAGCAGCAGCGGTAGGGCCTGCGGTTGCAGCAGCTGCAGCGGTTTTAACGTAACCAAGGATCGCATCAATATCTTTTTCAGATAATTGAGGGAAGCCGGTCATCATGGTAGGGCTATATTCCTTTACCAGATTACCCGCGTAGGCATCTGTTTTAGCAAAAGCAGCCGGGTTGTGCACCCATTGGTAAATCTTCTTCCTGTCAGACCAACGGTCTTCCACTCCGGCAAGGGCAGGGCCGGTTGTTTTTTTCAGTACGTTATGGCAAGAAGCACAATTGGTCTGGAACAGGGTTTTCCCGTCTTGTGCATTTGCTGAAGTACCCAATAATAAACTAAGGGAAAGGATGGTTCCGGTGATACAGGTTTTGGCTAAACGTCTAAAAGATATCATATTCACAAACTGTGGTTCTTGGTGTGGAAAAATATCCGTGAACGAGCGCAAAAATATGACACCGTGCTGACAAAAACGCAACATGTAAAAAATTTTTTTAGCCTTATCTGGCTTGCGTTTCAGCGGATTGGAAAGATATAGTTTAAAAACATGTCATGCTTTTGGATGATAAATTGCACAAACCGCTTCCCTGTTTCGTAAAAGATTACTCGAATATTTATCCCATTTTTGGAGCATGTTTAAACGCCTGCAGGAAAAATGGGGGGTAAGCACCCGACAATTCTGGATCCTTTTTATTGTTTTTGGCCTAACCGGTTGTACTACGGCCGTTCTTACCCGTTATATTACGGCATGGCTGGGTATGGATGCGGCCAGTTTTTGGGTTTGGAAGGTATTATTAAGGGTAGGCATGCTGGTATTCGGATACCAGTTTATTTTATTAGGATATGGGGCTTTGTTGGGGCAATGGGCGTTTTTTTGGAAATATGAGAAGAAACTGCTTCGGAAGTTAGGAGTTAGGAGTTTGGAGTCTGGAGTTGAAAGAACACAAAACCATACAACAGAAAACAAACTCCAAACGCCAAACGCCAAACTTCAGACTAAACATATCGCCATTTTTGCTTCAGGGGCGGGGTCGAATGCTGAAAAGATCATAGGTTATCTGAAAAATCATTCTTCCATCAAAGTTTCGCTTGTGGTTTGCAATAAACCCGGGGCCGGCGTTATTCATATTGCACAAAAAAATAATGTAACTGTTTTAATGATTGAAAAGGACCGTTTTTTCAGGGGAGACAGTTATTTACCTGAATTAACAGCTGCCGGGATCGATTTTATTGTATTGGCGGGTTTTTTATGGAAAGTTCCGGAAGCATTGGTTGAAGCATATCCTAACCGTATTATTAATATACACCCTGCTTTATTACCCAAATATGGGGGCAAAGGGATGTATGGGATGAAAGTGCACGAAGCGGTGATTGCAGCGGGAGAGAAAGAAAGTGGTATTACCATACATTATGTAAATGAGCATTTTGATGAGGGCGAGCCTATTTTTCAGGCAAAATGTTCCATTGATGGCGGGGATACGCCGGAAACGCTGGCCAATAAGATACATGAGCTGGAACATAGACATTTTCCAGAGGTGGTGGAGAGGGTGGTTGGTGGTTACTAGTTAACAGGTGCCCACCGCATAAACCACCCCGCTCTTCGCTCGGTCGCTTGAGCACCCCTCCTTGCTGCGCAAGGGAGGGGATAATTTAGTTTGTTGTTGCTCTCACAAATTCATTCTTCCTATTGCATTATCGGAATAAAAGTGTAAATTTTACAGTTGCAGTTCTTTATCTATGGATATATAATAAGAAAGAATTTTTCGGAAAGTTGTTTTTAGTATGTAACCCCTCACCTTCTAAAAAAACATTTATGAAACAGTATTCCCTTTCTTTCAAAGAGTCGCTTCCTACCCGGGGTATTCTGGGTGGCTTATTGGTGGGCATTGCCACCGCTGTGATTGGCCTTGGTTTTGATTTTGCGTATCGTAAAATCACGGGGTATGAATTTGCAGAGTATATTAATATCAACTCCATCATCTTTTTCTGCATCCCTACTTTAGTTGTTGGCGGTATTGTGTATTCGCTTTTGTTGCAATACCTGAAAAATGGATTGACTGTATATGTTGTACTATGTCTGATTCTTACAACGGTTGTTGCATTCATTCCGCTGGGACCTAATATGTTGCCTACCGGACAGCCCATGCCTCCGAGTGCAAGGGGTTTAACGGTGGGGCTTGAAATTATTACCGGCTTGATGGGCACTTTTGCGTTGCCTTATTTTGCGAAGCATTCCGAAATATGGGAGTGACCCCCTGCCCCCTGAGAGGGGGGGGTATGTGTTTAGTGCAGAAAACCCGTATGTAATTCTTGTCTAACTGAAAAGGCATGTGTTTTCTGCAAAATCTAAATTTTGTATTCTGTTTATTCTTTTAGAACTTGATGGGCTAATAATGCCCATATGAGAAAAATATTTTCCCTTCTTGTTGTTGTTTTCTTTTTAAATGTTTTGCTTTTGGATGCACAGGTTTTAAAACCGGGAGTGCCTGAGCAAAATCATTTTTCTACGGAACGTTTACAGAAGATTGATAAACTGGTTCAACAGTATATTGACAGTAACTGGATTTCCGGTGCGATTGCGATTGTGGCGCATGATGGAAATATTGTGTATCACAAAGCCATTGGGTATGATGATAAAGAGAAAAATAAATTATTACAGAAAGATGCGATCTGGCGTATTGCATCGCAAACAAAAGCGATTACCAGTGTTGCTGTGATGATGTTGTTTGAAGATGGAAAAATATTATTGGATGAGCCCATTTCAAAATATATTCCTGAATTTAAAAAGCCGGTGGTACTTGATAAATTTAATAAAGCGGATACAACTTACACAACTGTTCCTGCCAAAAGAGAGATCACCATTCGCGATCTGCTCACACATACATCAGGTGTGGGTTATGCGCAGATAGGCAGCGAAACGATGAATGCGATTTATTCGAAAGCGGGTGTGGTTGGGGGTATTGGACTGAAAGGCGGTTTGCTTGCAGATAATATTAAAAAATTGGGGACGCTTCCCTTAACACATAATCCCGGAGAAAAATTTACGTACGGATTGAACACAGATATTCTTGGTTATTTAGTGGAAGTGGTGAGCGGGATGAGTTTTGATCAATTCTTGCGAAAAAATATTTTTGAGCCTCTGGGTATGAAGGATACGTATTTCTATATCCCCAAAGAAAAACAAAACCGTTTGGCGATGTTGCATTCGGATGATAAAACAAAACATGTTGTAAACACAGCAGAAGTGATCAATGTAAACGGAACATTTTATCGCGATTATCCGATACTGGATGGCGGTAGCTTTTATTCCGGCGGTGGCGGATTGGTTTCTACTGCATTGGACTACGCAACATTTATGCAAATGCTTTTAAATGGAGGCGAGTATAACAGCAAACGTATTTTAAGCAGAAATACTATTCGCTTAATGACTACCAGTCAAACAGGCAACGACCTTGGCATTAAATTCGGTCTAGGTTTTCAGATCGTTACTGATGCAGAAGCTGCAAAAAGCACAACCTCTCCAGGAAGTTTTAGTTGGGGCGGTATGTTTGCCTCATCCTACTGGATAGATCCTAAAGAAAAAATTGTTGCGCAGTTTGTTTTGCAGCAATATCCGTTTAGTCATGGCGATATTGCGGAGAAGTTTAAGGTAGCTGTGTATCAGGCGTTGAAATAGTTTTCGTGAGGCGTGAGTGGTGAGTAGTGAATCGTGAGTGGTGAGTGGTGAGTATTATTGAATGATGTATAAAAAAAGCTTCGGCATGAATATGCCGAAGCTTTTTTTATGTAACACTTGTACTTACAACTTATAACCTATTACTTACTACTTATTTTATTACTACTTCTTTGAACATGTATTTATGCCAAACAATGTGTATAGCGGACAAAAACTGATGAGCGATGTTGCCATAAAAACAGCACCCAGTACAACCAGTACCGTTCCCAATGTTCCAATTACTGTGCCGGTGAAATAGAGGGCAGAAAAAATAATGGCGACAATAATGCGGATAATGCGATCGAGGTTACCCATGTTCTTTTTCATATGTTGGTGTTTAGCTTCTTTTAAACCCTTCTAACAGCAGCACGACCACGAAAACGATCAGCAGACAGGCCAGACAGGCTACCATCATTTTTTGCCATTTGTGTTTCATCGGACAAAAATAGGTTTGTGTCCATCTGTTTTTTATGATGGGGATCAGGTGGGAAGGGTGATTTTGATCAGGAAACTTTAGTGTAAAGCGTTCAGGTCGCTTTGAGCGTCCCGACCGCCAGCCGACCGCTAGCCGGGCATTCTTGAGATATATTTCTCGATTTCCTTTACCTGATCGAGTACCTGTTTGGTTTTGGGTTTGCAGGCTTTGGCTTTTCTGAAAAAATCTTTGGCGGCACGGAATTCTCTTTTGTTCATAAAGATCTGGCACATGCTGAGGTAAGCCACAGCTTCACTTTCTTTATCGGAGATACCTGCACGGATGGCTGCCCGGATATAATTTTCGCCCTGTTTCAGATCGCCACGCTGCATGGCCATCATACCGAGTTGCAGTTTATTGGCACCTTCTGCTTCGGGCATAGGTGAACCCAATTCGGAACTTTTTTTGAGGTGTTTTTCAGCAGAATCAAAATCCTGCTTCATCATGGCCAGATTGCCTTTGATGGTATAATAAGTTGAACGAACAGGCTTGTAAAGCAATCCCGGATACCAGATCGTATTCAGAATTTTTTCAACTTCTTCAATATTACCTGCCTCCATCGGCTCCTGGATGAGGCGCATCGGGCCAATAAAAAAATGGCTGGCAATGGCAATCACTCCTATAAAATACAGGATAAAAGATGGCCAAAATCCACTCATTACATTAACCAATACAGCTAACCCAATGGCTAAAAGACCCAACCAGAACCGATACTTGATAATTATATTATAAAACTTCATAGGTTTTTTTTGAGAGGGGCAAAGATAAGGCGAAGGGTTAATTAATAATTAGTAATTAATAATTAGTAATTAAGCTGCCTGCTATCAGCACTTTAGTTCTTCGCATCATTCACTTCGATCCAGTACCCGTCCGGGTCGGTTACCCAAACCTGTTTTACACCGTCTACACGGTTGGTGATCTCGCCTTTTACGCCTTTTGCATTATAGAAGGAAACATTATTGGCCTTTACTTTTTGTACAAAAGCTTCTGTATTGGGTACACTAAAGCAGGTATGCTGGTTAAGAAAGTACTCTTTGGGCTTATCGGCTCCCTGTATCACATGCATGGCCACACCGGGGGCAATGGAGTACCAGATATGTTTGCCGTCGTGAAAGGGTTCGGGGATGGTGTCGAATCCAAACAAGGCATCGTAAAAACTACGGGTTTTCTCCAGGTCAACCACAAATATGGCTACATGGTTAAGAACGGCTTTGGATTTGGATTGAGCGGCGGAATGGTTTGGGGTTAGAAAGGTTAAAAAGGTAAAAATGGTTAAAGCGGTTGCAAAGGCGGATCGAAGGGGTTTCATATGTTGCGTTTATGAACTGAAAGTACTGAAGAATAGGGAATTAGCAGCTTAAATGAATCTCTTGCAGGGCGAATGAGAGAAACTATTATTTTTGCAGCCCTTGGGTTAATTAAAAATTAATAATTAGTAATTAAAAATTACAGCTGGAATGGCTTCCAATTATTAATTACTAATTATTAATTTTTAATTATCTCCGGTCCCGTAGTTCAATGGATAGAATAGAAGTTTCCTAAACTTTAGATGTGAGTTCGATTCTCGCCGGGACCACCTGACTTACTCCAACCCCTCTCTGCTGCGCAAAGAGGGGTTTGTATTTTTGCAACTATATTTAGATTGTTGTAACTAAAAGAATCATATGATCGAACAAACTGAGATGGTGATTACCACCTGGCATTATCATCCACCCACCGCGCCTGTAACCCATGAATCGAGGATCGTTTCTTCTACGGGGTTTGATGTAATGAAAAAAAGAGCATCCACTAAAAAAGGTATTGCCTGCCGGTTTACCTGTATTTTTAAAATTGATGAGAAAATGGTACTGGAGTGTGTTGGCGAGAATTCTTATGTGATAGATCTGGAAGAGGTAATTGATAAAAAAGAATTATTGAAAATGATCCGAAATGCGTTTTCAAATTTTAAAGAAAAATTTGATTTTAGGAAATTGGGGACGGTATTAGCCGATAAGAATTTGAATCCTTTGAATGAATCGGTTATTGAGATAGATACTATTTTGGAAATGCTGGTTTAAATAGAAAAAATACATTAGTTAGTTAAGTTGTTGGTCAGGCGACCAACAATGGCGTAAGGCGACCAACAACGGTGAAGATTTAAAGAGAATCCGGCTCGTCGTATTTTTCAGTGATGGTTTTTGTGTGTGTCCGTTTTACCAGGTGTACCTGATCGGTATCTACTTTGAAATATAATGTTTCTGTCCATTCTGAACCTGTCATCCTTCTCATACTAAATGTGTTTTTCTGAAAATATATTTTAACCCTGCCGGGAGACCTGGTTAAAATGATCCTGCCAAAGTTTGTAACAAAATTGGCACCTGAAGGACGGATGTTACATTCTTTCAATTCATTTAAAACAGTTGTATCATTTCTAAACCATTTTCTTTCAAAGGCAAGGTATTCATCAGAACATTGATAACCGATGCCCATTGCCAATGTTAGTTTGCAACTGTATCTGGGGTGTTCAGTATTTATCGTGTTATATTCAAGACCGCACTCGGTTCCTGCATAAGTAGCAATCAATCCCAATATGGCTTTTTCTGCTTCGGGCATCTTTTTGAAATAGGAAAGATTTAAACCGAAATT
Organism: Sediminibacterium sp.; assembly: GCA_965206685.1. GTDB lineage: Bacteria > Bacteroidota > Bacteroidia > Chitinophagales > Chitinophagaceae > Sediminibacterium. Next base: position 4,516,455 of record OZ242223.1, on the reverse strand, counting down.
AAATCCCGGATAATTTTGCAGCGCTTTATCCTTTTTTGAGCCGAGAATTAATACAGAAGCGGTTTGGGAAATAACGGTATTTTTTATTTTGTTTGTGGATTGTGCAAATACAGGGTAACTGATAAGGCTGAAACAACCACCTAAAAAAAGACCTGCTGCTTTGTGTAAACTGATCATCAAATCAGATTTTGTATTTTTTAAAATCCTGATTGATAAATAAACAAACATATAAGCAATCATTTTTGGAATGATATTGTTCTTTATTTACCAAGTCCGGCTTTGTTTAATAATTGTATGATAAGTTCGTCTTTGCTGATATTATTTAACTGAATAGGCGTTTCGTTTATGCCACAGGCGATGAGTCCGGAAAAGCTAAGTAACCCGCCGTTAATTTTATACGTACCGCTGATACTGCATGCATCTGGATAATCATCTGTATCAATAAACACGATGGGGTTGCCCTCCGGTTTTCCTGATAATTCGCTAAGACGGTCATTAATGGCGATGGATAATTTAAGCACATCTTTTTTCTTTGTTTCTTCCAGCAAAGTGGATCTGATAAAAACAGGTTTCACGGCAGCTACCGGAATACGTGACCGGTCATTTTCCCTGATAATACCAATATCAAAACTACCACCTTTGGGAACAAGCAACTGTGGCTTTTGAATTCCACCAATATCTTTTGCCATTTTTGGTACTTCATCCCGCGAGAAATTCAAGAGTGTAAAGATATCGACAAAACGGTTTTCTCTGAGCGCCGCTCCTTTAATGGCAGTGAGCACGGAATAGGTTAATAATCCTTGTCCATACCGGCTTGCCTCATAACTTACTGCATCGGCCGTACAGCCACTGATAATGAATAGTCCGGTTCGATCTTTCATTCTGTCGATCGCTTTGAATTGAGATTCTTCTATACCTTTTCCAGCGATCAGGTTATCTACCATTTTACCACTGCCGCAGGCATCAATGATCATTACCTGTTTTAGTGCGGGTATGGCGTTTAGCCAGTTGGTAAATTCATCTGTACTGATGGATTGATTATTTCTGATAGCAGGATCTTTAAAACTTTCTGATGAGCTGCCACTGAAATCGGTAGTGAGGTAATAAAATTCTCCATTCTCTCCGCCATAAGAAATTCCATGGCCGCTCAGGTATACCAAAACAACATCATCGGGTTTTGCTTTTGCCTTTACTTCGGCAAATGCTTTCTGTATATTTTTTTTGGTGGTTGCGTTATTACCGGGACTGCTTAATACGTATAAATGGGTACTATCCTTTCCAAATAAATTTTCCGCACCCAATGCAATGGCTTTGGCCATGGCGTTTGCATCCTGCACAGGGTATTTCAAATTCATTAGCGGATTACTGAATTCACCGGTACCGCAAATGATAGCGTAAAAGGCAGGTTTTTTAGTTGCGTTTGTTTTTACATCTTCATTCAGGGTAAGTATAATATCGCGGCTGGAAACAAACCCATCTGCACTTTGTACTTTAACAGAAAGCTGATTCTGTATTCCTTCGGATATATGCCCTTTGAGTTCAGGATAATCCTTCAGATTGAGTGTGATGGTTTGAACCTGTTTTGTATTATCAAAATCAGCAGGCCTGGCATCTGCAATAAATTCTTTATTGTTTAACGAAACGGCAACCTTTCCATAGCCACCTTCCCGTTTCTTTAATGTAATGATGATCTGATCGTTATTGATCTTACGAAAGCTAACTTCCGGCTGCAGTTTCAATACCGCCATACCTTCTACACTGCGTAAAGGTTTTCCATCCATGATCTTAGCCCAGAGGCCGGGTTGCCAGTAGCGGCTTTTTAATTGATTCAGGTCTATGATCTCATCTCCTTTTACCCAATACATTTTTTCCATAGCACCGGGGCTTGCATCAAACAAACCTGATGGATGGATCACGGCCCAATCGGTACTGTCTATTGAAGAGAAGCTAAGTTTAGGTTTACCTGATGTAAGATCAGAAAGGGTTACTTCACTGTTATTGATTGTAATAAATTGATTGGCGGTAAAATCAATCGCACCCGCAGAGCTGCCCTTGGGCATGGTTTTGATCAACCTGCCTGTTTTTACATCCCAGATTCTGGCAATACCATCGGTACATGAAGTGACCAGTTTACTGCCATCCGCAGTAAATATTGCCTGGAATACAGATTCAGGATGTTTTAATGTGCTGAGTAAAGTGCCTGTTCCGGCATCCCAGATCCTTGCCGTAAAATCTTTTGTATTGATCGTATAGTTATCACCTGTAGTGGTTACCGCTTTTGTATCATCCGGTGAAAAATTTACAGATTTGATCTCACCGATATGACCTTTTAAACTTACTAACCTATTACCCGTTTTTACATCCAGAATGATTGCCTTATGATCATAAGTTGCAGCCACAATTTTAGAATCATTTGAAGAGAACTGCGCATCGTTAATAGCCAGGGTTGAAAATTTTTGTGTGATATGACCCGAGATAATATCCCAGATTTCCAAAGCAGACTGTGATACCGTAACAACGGATTTACCATCATGTGAGAATCCTGCAGCATAGATATCGTTATTTTTTTCAGACAAGATATGAATCATCTGTCCGGAAAAAACATCCCAAACAATTACCACACCCTCCCACCCGATGGTGAGTACTTTTTTACTATCCGTTGAAAATGAAACTTTGCGAACAAAATTGGTATGTCCTGAAAGTGTATGTAATAATTGGCCGGATTTCAGATCCCAGATCTTTGCAGTTTTATCGTTCCAGAGAGCGGTTGCTATTTTCGTTCCGTTGGGCGAGAAGCGGGCATCAGCTATTGCGCTTGAATGCCTGTTAAGCGAATACATTTCCTTGCCGGATTTCAGATCCCAGATCTTTGCATAATTGCCTTTTATTTCTGCGAGTTTCAAAAAATCTTCCGAAACGGAACTATAGTTTATCCCTTTTAGTTGATTTACAATTGAGCCGTCGCTAATTCTGAATACTATTGTCTTGATATTGTCTGATGAAGCGATTACCTTATCATTGGAATTGGCATAGAACTTTGCATTTTTTATTCCCTGGACTCTAAGCAGGATTATATTTTGTGCAGTCTTCGCATCCCATATATTCAAAGAATCATTTCCCGAAACGGTTAAGAAACGGGAGCCATCTGCACAGAATGAAGCCGAGCCAGCTCCGTTATTTGAAAGTAACTGCCTGTTATTGGTAAGATCCCATAAACTCACACGGTGAACTCTATTGTGAGCGTCCCCCAATTCTGAGGTAGTAAGCAAACGGGTACCATCTTTTGAAACATCAGCCCCCATCACATCACCCTGATGATCGAATGATATTAACAACCGGCCGCTTTTTGTATCCCAGATCTTGCAGGTTTTATCATGGGCGGTTGTGATCACTTTACTCCCATCCGGAGAAAATGTTCCCGATGTAACCAGTTCTTTGTGTGCGTTGAGGATAAACAATAATTTACCGGTTCTGGCATCCCAGATCTTGCTGTCATTATTGGTGGTGGTAAGTATTTTGGAACTATCAGGAGAAAATTCAGCATTAAATACAACAAAATTATGGTACTGTTTTCCTTCAATGGTAAGTAACAGTTTGCCGGTTACCGCATCCCAGATCTTTGCCGTTTCGTCGTCTGAGCAGGTGATCAGCTTACTGTCGTTCGGAGAAAATTTTGCATCGATTACATCATGTGTATGCCCGGAAAGGTTGTGTAATAATTTACCTGTGGCGGCATCCCATATTTTAGCCGTTTGATCATCTGAAGCGGTAACTATTTTTTTCCCATTATGCGAAAAGTGGATGTTATGAATATCTCCGTTATGTCCAACCGGTAAAACCAGCACCGGATCCTGAGCCTGTAAACCATAAGCGCAAAAGAGGAAACATAGTATTTGCAGTAATTTCATGGCAACCTGATAAAATTGATGATAGAAAAGTCCACCGCTCAAACACACAGATAATTTCCTTTTCAAAATATATGACAATAAATTGATAGTAGCACCATGAAGCGGAACTGTGCTTTATAGAAAGAGTGATAAGGCCAATACCCCCAGTAGTCCTGTAATAGAAACCAAAGTATCCATCACCGACCATGTTTTAATCGTATCCTTTAAAGAAAGCTGAAAATACTCTCTGAAGAGCCAGAAACCGGTATCGTTTACATGAGAGAACATCATACTACCTGCGCCGATGCTTAATACCATGAGGTTGGGATTAATGTGCGCATTGATCATCATTGGGATCATAAAACCGGCAGTGGTAATGCCTGCAACAGTTGATGATCCAACACATACACGGATGATAGCAGCGATGGTCCAGCCAAGAACATAAGGATTAAGATGCGTTGATTGTAACTGACCCGCTATGATCTGTGATACCCCGCCATCGGTTAAGATCTGTTTTAATGCACCTGCGCCGCCAAAGATCAGTATGATGGAAGAAACATCTTTTACTGCGTCGATCAGATTTTGATTGATCTCTTTTGTTTTGTACTGTTTAATAATGCCAAGTGAGAATAAAGCAAACAAAACCGTGATCAGTAAACTTACGGTTGCATCTCCCAGAAAGATCAGTGCATTTTTCAGAACACCCTCAGCCAGAAAAGGATTTAATACTGCACTTGATCCAATTAAGAAAATGGGAAGCAGCACGGTAATAAAACATAAATGAACAGGTGGTAATTTTTCTTTGCTCAGCTCCGGTGCTACAAAAGAAAGATTGGGTTTTGTTTTATATCCCTTCGCAGTTAATCCAAACAAAGCACCGGAAAGCAGGATAGCCGGAATAGAAATGATGATGCCATAAAACAAAGTCAGTCCCATATCTGCATGTAACTGTTTTACCAAAAATAAAGGAGCAGGATGTGGCGGTAAATATCCTTGTGTTACAGAAAGTGAAGCGAGTAATGGAAGGCTCACATACACTGCAGAAAGATTATTTCGGAATGCAACGGTTATGGCAATTGGCACGAGCAGCATAAATCCTACAGAATAAAACAATGGCAATCCAACTATAAACCCGGTAACCATAAATGCCCAGCGGATATGTTTGATGCCGAACCATTCCGTCATTTTAGAAGAGATCTGTTGGGCGGCACCACTGATGCCGATGAGTTTTCCCAACATGGAACCAAAAGCAATAATTCCCACCAATGAGCCAAGTGTGCTGCCGATGCCGTTTTGTACAGAGAGCATTAATTGATCGGGTTTCATACCTAAAACCAGGCCGATACCGAGTGTTACGACCAAGAATGAAACAAAGGTGTTTAGCCTTATGTAAGAAATAAGAAAGACCAAAACAAGAATGCCGAGAATGGTGGTAAGAATTGCCATAGAGGTTTCGAATCACTCGTTTTCTAAATGATAATTTTTACGCAATGTTTCTAATAAGTGATGATTGGCATTCATAAATTCCAGATAATTTACCTGCGTTGTACCTCTTGAGGTTAATAAATACTGGGCCAAAATTCCTGCGGATTCAGATCGGTTAAATGAACTTTTATTTTGAATGGTGTATGAAAACTCGGGTACGGGGTTTAATTCAGTCATTTGATAAACAGATAGCTGTCCGTCTTTATTAATTTTTTCATACCATTTGTAATCAAAAAATTTGATGCTTTCTTTTCGAATAAAATTATCGACTAAATTATATTCCTGTTCATTTCTTATTCTAACCCGAACGACGGAAACGGAATATTTTCCAATTGCATTTTGCAGTTCAATACTCTTGTAAAATTTAAGTGTATTCGAATTTTTCAGCTGAGAAAGAATACCATCCTGAGGTTCAAATAAAACCCTGGCAACCACCTGATAAGACCAAAAAAAAGCTATCCCCACTTTAGAACCCAGGTTCTCTAAGCTGCTGTCTCTGAGAAAGTTTCTTAAATAAACCATCTGTTGTTCTTTGCGTAAACGTAATTCGATTCTCTGTTGTATAGCAATTGAATCAGCCTTTACTTCCTGGTATAAACTTTTTGCCAGTTCGTTTGCATTGTGGTTTTCCGTTATATTCTCCCGAATATTCTCAGCAATAAAACCCATAGATACTGCCAAAAAAATCATCAACCCTTCGAGCAGGTATTCTTTGAAGTTTTTCTTTTCTACATGCGGATGGTGGTGGACTTCCATGATAGCAATTTTGAACTTTTGGAATTGGGAAATTTTGAAATTTGTTTATTCACTTTCTATATGATATACTTCGTTAAATAATTTTAGCAATTTAATGTCTTGTTTTAATATGTCCTGATAATACCCTCCGATATCATGTGTTTTAAAATCAATCTGGTCTAAATGGCTTACATAGTTTTTAAAATCAGCCTTATCATTAGTCTTGAAAAGAACAGGATCAGGAATATCCGTATTATCCAGAAAATTATCTTTTATGTATAGGCTATTTAATAATTTTCGGAAGGTAACTCTACTCGTGATAGCAACAAAGCTTGTGTCTATATAATGTTGCAGGTTGGTTAAAAACTCACTGTATTTGATATAGTGGTCAATGGTAATATTATAATTAAGAATCTCCTTTTTTACCGTTTCGTTTTCAATCAGGTTGAATGTTGAGGGGTTTTTCAACAGCGTTAATGCTATGGCCGGTGGGGTATAAATTCTCCAGTAAGTAGCATTGAAGAATGCTTTGCAGAATTTTCGTTCATTACCTTTTAATACTAATGAATCAACATACAGATGAGACGAATCAATCCATGAGTGATACGTTGGAATATAATTGTCGATCAGATCATGCAAAAGAATGGTGTCTTTTACCAGATCTTCTTTTAAGGCTATAATGATTTGTTTTTCACTTTTTTTATCAGAAAAATGCTCCCGTATATTCTCTGCAAAAAAACCCATAGTTACCGCCACAAAGATCATCAATCCTTCGAGCAGGTATTCTTTGAAACTTTTCTTTTCTACTTGTGGGTGGTGATGAACTTCCATTAGGGTGATTTTGAAATTTTGGAATTTGCGATTTTGAAATTTAATTATTCTTTTTCTAAGTGATATTCTTTTTCAAGTAGCGAAATCAATTCTGTTGCCAGTAATAATTGTTTGCTAAGTAGCGGCATGTATTGTGAACTACCTGTATTATAAAGATTAGCACAAATGTTAATGAATTCAACAAGTGCATTATCATTATAAATAGCTTTAACAGGCAGGTGATATATTGATGTATCTCTTCCTCCCTTTATTCTATCACCCAAATTTTTATAATAGGCTAAATACCAATTAAATATCCTATACCCGGCTTTTCTATGCTCTAATCTTGTGTTTTCAAATCGATCGTGTATTTCTTTCAGCCAGATCTGGTTATTCCAGTATTGTAAAATTGAATCTGCTACATTGGAATGTCTGATCAGGCGCATTGAACCGGATCCTTTTAATTGAGATGCTGCCCGATCATTAAAAACAATATCTACACTCAATCCCGAAAACAGCGTAAGCGTTGCCAGATAAGCATCATCCATTGTTTTCAATTGGTTTTTGGCAAATAGAACTACCAGACTATCATTTCTTGTATTGTCTGTTTGCAAACGGCTGATACTATAATTTAAGGCAGCAGTATCTTTTTTCAAATCGTCTGAAAGCAACTGGATATATTGTCTTTCTTTTTCCCGGTCTGAAATACTTTCTCTAATATTCTCCGCAATAAACCCCATACTCACCGCCAGAAAGATCATCAATCCTTCGAGCAGGTATTCTTTAAAATTTTTCTTTTCAATGTGTGGGTGGTGGTGGACTTCCATTAGCGGGATTTTGAAATTTTGGAATTGGGAAATTTTGAAATTTGATTACTTACTCTTTTTCTAAATGATATTCGTTATTAAGTAATTCAATCAGGTCAATAGCCATCTTCTTTTGGTTAAGCAGTATCGTTATTTGCCCGAAAAAAGTAGATTTTCGTTGGTGAAGAAAATAGATGAGTTGATTAATCTGATCCGGGTTTCTGTTGCGCAATTGAGGATTTCCTTCGGGACGTGTGATATAAAACCGGGAGCCTGTGGCAAAGTCTTTCTCAGTCATTTGATTCCGGATCATATTTGAGCGAACGAACATTTTATCAAAAATGGATGCATCAAATAACAAACCGATCAGTGGATAAACCATTTCATTTTCTTTTGCTTCCAGCAATCCCAACTGCTCGTATTTATAAACATTTTTTTCGTAGTCTAACATGCCATTTAATACTTCCCGACTCTTAATTAATCGTGTACTTCCTGAGTTCTTCATTTCATTAAAAGAATTCAGGTTTGTTTCAAAACGTCCGCTGCGGGTAGCTACCCTTGCAAAATAGTAAAGGTCTTGCCCCTTATCTGTAGGACCGGGTTGTTGAAGAAGGGTTATTAATGAATCAAATGACTCTGATCTTTTATATAAGGCAGCTGTCCACACATTTAAATTAGCCGTATCCCGTACCAGATCTTTTTTAATATTTTCTATATATTCTTTCTCTCTGGTCTTATCACCCAAATATTCTCTAATGTTCTCTGCAATAAATCCCATGGTTACTGCTAAGAATATCATTAATCCTTCGAGCAGGTATTCTTTGAAACTTTTCTTTTCTACGTGTGGGTGGTGGTGAACTTCCATGAGTGCAATTTTGAAATTTTGGAATTGGGAAATTTTGAAATTGATCTATTCGTCTTCTAAATGATATTCCTTTTGCATGAGTGAAATCAAACGATTGGAATATTGAGCGTAATCTTTAAGCTGATTGAAATAATTCATACATATACTTTCTTGAAAACCAACTTTTGACCCAAACTCAATAATTTTTCTTTTGTCGTCAGTTAAGAAAGATAGTTTTTGATTAGCCAAAACCTCATTCCCATCAAGCCTTTTGCCATTCTTCACAAAAAGAGAAAAATCCAGGATTGTATACATTTCTCTAATGTTTTCAATAGTAACTTTCTCATATCCCGCCAATTGGTTATTATTTACTGTAATGATGTTGTCTAAGTAATTTAAACTATCCACGATATCTGTATTTTTTATAAACCGCATATTACCTCCGTTTTTCAGTTGTGTTAGTGTATTTCGACTGAAGGTCATAGAATTATAATAAGTTATGTTACCAACCAACCGATAAATATTTTTTATAACCGATTGCGAATCATTTTGGCTTAGCAGAAATAATGAAAGTGAATCCATCTTTTTAATTCTGAGGGTATCTTTAAATACTTCGGCCAATTGTACAGAATCAGACCGCAATTCTTTTAACATGGAAACGATGTATTCTTTTTCTCTCTTTGTATCCACAAAGTGTTCTCTTATTTGCTCTGCAAAAAAACCCATGGTTACTGCCAGAAAGATCATCAATCCTTCGAGAAGGTATTCTTTGAAGTTTTTCTTTTCTACTTGTGGGTGGTGGTGGACTTCCATATAAGCAGTTTGGAGTTATAAGTTTGTAGTCTGGAGTTGAGTTATTCTTCTATTTGATATTCCTTCCTTAAAAATAGAATCAGTTGAGTTGCAGATTTTTTATGGATTTGTAAACGGACCAGGTAATTCCCAAAAGCGAATTTTGTATTGAAAACCCAATTGTAAAATTCCATGAGTAACTTTTCATCGTTTAAAAGAAGCCCATTTTTTTGAGGAATTGCCGGATCATGTCTCGGATCGAATATTTTAAATTCAATCAACCTTCCTTGCCACATGGAGTTAAATGATACTTCCCATTGCCTTTCACAAGACTGATTCTGTTCGTCATAATTAACGATACTATCTGATACTGCCATATTTTTTATTAACTGCATCCCTCCTGAGTTCTTAAGTTGGACCAAGGTTCTTTTGGTAAAAAATACCTCACCCCTGTATCGTAAATGATTTCTGAGTTGATATATTTTATTTAAACTACTATCCGTATATGGAAAAGTTTTAAGATAGTTTAATAAACTGTCTAGCCCCGACGCTCTCGCTTGGTTTCTTTCAATGCCTTCATTTATTTTAACCGTATCTTCTTTTAGATCTTGTATAAATGATTCGACATATTGTTTTTTCTTTTCATTTGCAGTGATACTTTCCCGGATATTCTCAGCAATAAACCCCATACTCACTGCCAGAAAAATCATCAATCCTTCGAGCAGATATTCTTTAAAGCTTTTCTTTTCTACGTGTGGGTGGTGGTGAACTTCCATTTAAAGGGATTTTGAAGTTTTGGAATTTATATATATGCTTTAAGCGTTCTGCTTTCTGCTTTCAGCATTTATTTTTTTGTTTTATCTATAATAACCTGTCCTCCTTTCATTACCCATTTTACCTGATGCATTACTACGTTGATATCTTTTATCGGATCGCCTTCTACTGCAATGATGTCGGCAAAGTAACCTTCGGCAATCGCGCCGAGCTCTTTTTCCTTACTCAATAAAGCAGCGCCGTTAACAGTGCCGGCTGTAATGGCTTCGAGAGGCGTCATTCCGGCTTTTACAAACCACCCCAGTTCATAACTGTTCTCACCAAAGCCTGTAAAAACCGCGTCAGAACCCATGGCTATTTTCACTTTTGCCCTGATCGCTTTTTTGAGTGATTCAAAATTTCTGTTGATATAATTATTTAGTCCGGCCACAACTACAGAGTCGTATCCATATTCATCTTTGTGTGCAATATAATAGCGGTTATGGTCAACAGTGGGTACATACGTAATACCCTGCTTTGCCATATTGATAAAAGAGGAATCATCTACATCAGTTGCATGTTCAATACTATTGGTGCCTGCGCGTATGGCATCATTTACGGCAGCAGGACCGTAAGTATGTATGGCAATTCTTTTACCTGCCATATGGGCCGCATCTGCAGCTGCTTTCATTTCATCGTAAGTGTAGGTTTGAAAACCGGTCACATCTTTATCACTACCGGTTGATGCGTACATTTTGATCCAATCCGCACCGGCTGCAATATTTTGCCTGGCTACTTTTTTTACTTCATCCACACCATCTGCCAATCCTGCATCCGGATGCGATGTGGCACTGAAAGGTGCATTACTGATATGCAATCCATTGCCGGCTACAAACATTCTTGGGCCAACCATAGCACCTCGGTTAATAAGATCGCGCATGGAGATATCCATATAATCAACCGATCCCAGATCCCTTACTGTTGTAACACCAGCTTCCAGTGTTTTTAATGCATTTTCTTTTGCCAGAAAAACAGTAACAGCTGCACCCAATGTTCCTATCTGCCCCCATGGGTTTGAGCCCGGTGCTTTGTCCCAGTAAAAGGTCATATGCGTATGCACATCAATTAATCCTGCGATAGCTGTATACTGTTTCAGGTTTATGATCTCGGCCTCTTTGGGAATGGTAATTTGTTTTTCCTGTCCAACGCTCACAATTCGATCAGCTTTTACAATCACCACTGCATCGGAAATTACATTGCCCTTTCCATCAATTACTCTACCAAAGCGGATTGCTTTAACCTGGGCATGCAGCAAAAAAGTGGATGCATTAACTATCAGAAGTAAGGATAGGAAAAATATTTTTCGCATAAGAATTGAATTGATCAAAATAATATTTTAAGAAAAAGTATTAATAGTGTTTCAGGGTTACAAAAAGTTCAGAACGCAGCTTCCATTCACCATTGCGTTTCCACCACATGGCAGAGTAGTTGCCGCCAAGCCATTCCGGTTTCTTTTGTTGTATTTTCAGGGCAACCCATTTGCCGGTTTCAAAAGCAAGGGTATCGGCATCGCTGATGGTAATCTTTTCGGGGGTTCGTACATAACTGATATCGGGTATTGTATTGAACTGTTTTTGAAACGCCGCCAGTACCGAATCTTTACCCATCATTGCGCCACCGTTTCCTGCAGTTACTACAAATTCTTTTAACCAGTATTTGCCAATTTCTTTTAGATCATGTTTAGCGATGGCTACATTAGATGCATTACGGGCAGCGCGGATAGCAGAGATGTCTTTTTGCGGGTTGGTTTGTGCCGGTAAGGCTCGAAAAATGATAACCGCAAGAAGAACCATTGTATATTTTCTCATGCATGATTGATTAAAACTAAAGACCAGTTGTATTTGGTAAGCGGCGTAGAAAGTAAAATATACAAAAAAATTTATAAGTTTTACTTATGGGCATTAAAATACCCTCAATTTTTATGGTATTGAGGGTATTCTATATGCAAACCTGGTGATTGGATAAAAATCTTCTTGTACTAGTAAACGTCTATTACCAAGATGTTATATGAAATATTGCAAACCTGTTGCGCACCTTGCGTTCCCCTGCGATCATTGCGTTACTGCTTTAAACCTAACATGAAAAGCTAACTGCTATTTCAGTTGAATCTGTTTCAAAACCCCGGTTTCTTTCATTGTTGGAACTAAAGATGTAACGCAATGATCGCAAAGAACCGCAATGATCGCAAAGGGGTTTTGATATATTTTATGTATCCTATTGAAACCCCATTATCCAAATTTTACAGAAGTCATGGTTAAAGATCCGCCAACGGCTTTATCATTAAAGAAAGAAACGGCTTCATCTTTCCCCTGTAATCCCAATGTATAGATCAAAGGCAGATAATGTTCCGGTGTGGGAATAGCGAGCATGGCTTCTTTACCAAGTTTTTGATAATGGATCAATTGATCATGGCTTCCATTGGTAATCATTTTTTTGAATGAATCATTCATCTGGACGGCCCAATCATATCCGTATTCAGGTTCATTTAATTTATCCCATGCTACCATTCGTAAATTATGTACCATGTTGCCGCTACCTATAATCAAAACCCCTTTCTTACGCAGTGCATAAATTTCTTTGGCAAGGTTATAATGAAACTGTGCATCTTTTGTATAGTCAATACTCAATTGCAAAACGGGAATATTGGCCAATGGATACATATGTCGTACAATCGTCCATGTGCCATGATCCAGTCCCCAATCGTGCGCCAATGCAACATCCGTTGAATGGATCATTGCTTTGGTTTCTCTTGCCAGCCAGGGATTGCCGGGAGCAGGATACTGCACATCATATAAAGCTTTCGGAAAACCGCCAAAATCATGAATGGTTGGAGGCGCATCCATTTCGGTGATCTGTGTGCCTTTTGTAAACCAGTGTGCTGAAACCACCAATACGGCTTTTGGTGTAGGAATTTCTTTTGCAATAGACGACCATCTTCTGCTGAAATCATTGTCTTCAATCCCATTCATAGGAGAACCATGACCAACAAATAATACAGGCATGAGATATTCCTGCGGCTCAAGTGCATCTGTAAAATTTTTAAAACTGCTGAGTGTATTAATCCCGGTCATGATTGCTCCTCCTGAAATGATTTTAATAAATTGTTTGGGTTGCATTACCTACTGCAAAGATTGATTGAATTATTTTGCCTGCACAAATTCAAGGTTCAAAGTTAAAGTTACGTCTTTAGCCACAGCGGTTCCTGTTGGGTCATATTTTACATTGTAATCAAAGCGATTGATAACCGTTGTTGCGCCAAATCCGGTTCTGTTATTACCCCATGGATCTTTGGTAACACCGCCATATACTACATTAAAAACTACTTCTTTGGTTATATCGCGTATGGTAAGTTTACCCGTTAATACATACTCATTGCCTTTCCCTTTTTTGAAAGAAGTGCTTTCAAATTTTAATACAGGATATTTTTCTGCATTAAAGAAATCATCGGTTTTCAGGTGTGTATCGCGTTGTTCTACTCCTGTATTGATGCTGGAGGCATCAGCAGTAAAATTGATCTTAATATCACTCAGATCTGCTTTATCACTTGTATACGTTCCTTCAAATTTTTTAAAATTTCCGTTTACAAGTGAAATACCCAGATGTTTTACCGAAAAGTTCAGAAAACTGTGTGCAGGATCTGCGTTCCATTTCGTTTGTGCAAATACGCTACTTCCTAAAACGAGGAACGCTAGCAGGGATAATACTTTTTTCATGGTTATGTTTTATAATGGTTGATTGATAATGTTTTTGATTTATTTGCCTAATCCTAATTGATTCATATAGGTCTGGTTATCCCAGAACAGGTATTCTTTATCCATGACACCGTTTGTCCAGTGACCAACGGTACACATATTGATTGAGAATTTTTTACCTGTAGGCTGAATAAATTTCCCATCCCCTATCGGCATAGGTTTAGTGAAAGTACCTGTCATTACGCCAATCACACTAGTCCATTCACCTGCACCAAACTTAACCGGGTGTTCATGGATCTCGGTATCAGGTGCATATACAAACATGTATTTCAGGTCTTCGATATGTTTTTCCAGTCCTTTGGTAAAATGTCCGTCGGGCCAGTAAACAATAATATCTTTTGCATGGCTTTCATGCAATCTTTCCCATTGTTGTCCGGTAAACACTTTAAAATCGAGTGTGTCAAAAATGGTAAGCTGTTTGGCTGTAACTGCAGCATCCAGCTTGTACTTCTTTAATTCGTTTTTTAAGGCTTCTGAATTTGACTGTGCAAATAAACCTGAGCCAACAAAGGCGAGTGCGAGTAAGATGATAAACTTTTTCATGGTTGTTTTATTTTTTGATTTTTTATTAATTATTTAAACGGTTTGTATTTAAAATCGAGCTCACTATTATTTGAGACCGCGGGTCGCTCACGGCCGCTAGGCCCCGTCCCTGTTACCGGGCTGCTTTTAGCTCTAACAAAATGTGCTTCGCATCATTTTGTTTGCCGGGGCCATTCGCCCGGCATTGAACTAAAAGAGGCCCGTCCACAGGGACTGATTAGAAATAATTCATCAAGAAGTCTACAGCAACAATTTTCATTTTATAAAATCGGTTATTACCAGATAAATTAGCGTCACTAATGGTTAACTATTTATTGATGAAGTACTTTCCAGCCTGCATGCCATTGATAATTGTTTTCTATATTCAACCGGATCAACAGCAACTGCATACTTTCCAAAGTGCCGCTAACAGAAAGGTCTCCGGCTAATATGGGATTAAAGCCTGCAATACTTACCAGTTCTTCTACATAGGCTAACGCTTCCGTATCATTACCGGCAATGAATGTATCTGTAAGTGTTCCATCGATCACCGGTTCTGCAAAATCTGCGGCAAAATTTGTATTGAACGCTTTCACCAGTTTTGCATTGGGTAATATTACCTGCAGTTCTTCTGCGGCACTGCTACCGGGTTTCGTGAGCAGACCATCAAAGGTTTCATTCAATGGGTTGGAGATACTGATCACAATTTTCTGATTGGCTACTTCTTTGATCTTTTCGGCAATTTCTTTTTCTGCTGCATAAGGAACAGCCAGAATAATGATGTCGGCTTCCCAACCTGCAGTTACAGAACAGTTCACAGCTTCTACATCTGCAAAAGGATTTACTGAACAAATCTCCTCTGCCAGGATCTGCGTTTTTTTAAAGTGATTGGATAAAAGCAGTAATCGGTAATTTCCTTTTGAGATCGATTTGGCAATGGCTTTACCCATATTGCCTGTTGCGCCGATAATGGCTATGGTTTGTTTGGTTCGCATATACTTCGATTTTGATAATGCAAACCTACATCCATACAGTGCCTGCTTCCATTGAGTGAAAGCAAGAAAAAGCATTGATTTAAATCAAGACTTACCTGAACGGGATTATTTGGCTGTGGAGATCTTTTTACGAATACGGCTGAGGGTTTCCGGCGTAAGTCCCATATAAGAAGCGATCATATGTTGGGGTACACGTTGCGCTATATCCGGATAGAGTTTGATAAAATATAAGTATCGTTCTTCAACCGGCAGGCTGATAAAAGCAGTAACCCTTTTCTGCATAGCCAGATACGCACCGGTTATCTGCATCCGGGTAAAGGTTTCATATTGGGGAATTTTTTTAATAATCTCCTCCTCTGCAGACCTGGTGATAAGGATCAGTTCTGAATCTTCCAACGCATCAATATTATACGTAGCAGGTTCACCGGTAAGAAAACTATAGAGATCTGAGATTACCCACCCTTCTAAGGCAAACTGTAGAATATGTTCATTTCCTTTTTCATCAACTGTATATTCACGCAGAGCTCCTTTTTCTACAAAGGCTACTGCTTTACAAACATCTCCTTCCTGAAGCAGGTATTGTTTTTTTCTGATTTTTTTAGGAGTGAGATAGCCTTTAATGATCTCCTGTTCTTCTGCAGTGATTGCTATTTTTTCTTTGAGTTTTCGGAAGAACAGTTCGTACATATACAATGATTACGTTGGAGTGAATATATGTTGATGCGAATTTCCGACTAAATGGGCGATAATCAAATATGTTTTTGTTATGTGGGATGTTGTTGGTCGTTAGACCAACAACGGCGGAATAATGCACACACGGGACTAAAGTCCCAAAAAGGGAAGCATATACATTTTTATCCACGCCCTAAAGGGCGCGGCAAGTATGAGGAACTTTGGTTCATCATTTCTTTGGGCATCTATGGTATATGACTTACAACGGCTCGAAAGAGGCAGGATTGATAACAGTTAGAAGGCATGTTTCATCAACCAATCATTTAAAACAATTACTTACCATCCTTTGCCAGTTTTCGTAAAACTGCCCATTGTTTTAAGGCATCTCTTGCTTCAACGGCGGGATAGCCCAATACTTTTTTACCGGCGGGAACATCCTGTATCACACCAGACATTCCGCCTACCAATACACCGCTTCCTACATTTACATGGTCTGATATGCAAACACCGCCGCCTACAATTACACCATCCCCTAATGTTACAGAACCCGCCAATCCGCTGCTGCCTGCCATTAAACAACAACGGCCCATTTTGCTGTTGTGTCCTATCTGAACAAGGTTATCAAGCTTGCAACCATCACCAATGATTGTTGAACCGAATTTACCTCTGTCTATACAGGTATTGGCGCCAATTTCAACACCATTGCCGATAACTACATTACCAATATGTGTGATCTTGATCAATCCCTTGCCATCGGGGCTAGGCCTGAATCCAAAACCATCTGCACCGATACTTGCATTTGCGTGAATAATACAATAACTGCCGATCACCGTTCTCTCACGAATAACTACACCGGGCCAGATGCAATTGTTATTACCTATTCTTGTTTCATCCATTATGGTAACATTCGGATAAAGTAAAGTGTTGTTGCCAATGACTACGTTTTTTCCAATATAGGTTCCGGCGCCTATTTTACAACCGGTTCCGATTGTTGCTGTATTGTGTATTACTGCTGTGGGATGAATATCGGAATCAAATACTGGAGTATCCTGTGCAAACATTTCCAATACTTCTGCCATGGCAATATCTGCAGATTTTACTTTAATAATTGCCCGGTTGTTACCCGGCTCAATGTCAATGTCTTCATTAATAATTACTGCAGAAGCTTTTGAAGTTTCCCATAGTTTACTGTATTTTTTATTACCGATAAACGTGATCTGACCTTCTGTAGCAGCTTCAATTTGTTCAGGACCTGTTATGGTATCGGTTGTATCGCCGATTAATACACCTTGCAGTTTTTCGGCAACTTCCCGTATAGTAAAGCTTTTCATATATGGCAGTGTTGGTTTGGTTTCGTATAGATATGAAAATTTTGCGACTTTCCTCTTTTCTTGTCAGGAAATGTTTACCACAATATATTGTCGTATTGTATTCACATACATGCATTCCGATCAAATTTTCAAGCGCTATTTCTCTTTGTACTGGGAAGCTTTTATAGTAGGTTTACATTCTGTTCTGCATTATCTGCAGAAAATATAAATTGATAAACTATTCTTACATGAAGTATTGTTTATGGTTCTTTCTGTTCATTTCTTTTGAAAATATTTCTGCCCAACAACACAATGCCAGTTATCAATACCAGCAACCGTCTGATTCATTAGTGAGGGAAAAACTGGCCAACTGGAAAAAAGTAAAATTTGGTTTACTGATGCATTGGGGCACTTACAGTCAATGGGGCGTGGTGGAGAGCTGGAGCATTTGTCCGGAAGATGAAGACTGGACAAAACGCCGCGGGCCGTATGCAGCGGATTGGTACACGTATCTTAAAGCATATGAAAATCTGCAAACAACATTCAATCCAACAAAATTTAATCCTGAACGATGGGCCGCTGCTGCAAAAGATGCAGGTATGAAGTATGTGGTATTTACCACTAAACATCACGATGGGTTCTGTATGTTTGATACAAAGCAAACAGACTATAAAATAACAGGAGCAAAATCTCCATTTGCATCCAACCCAAAAGCCAATGTGGCCAAAGAAGTATTTGCTGCATTCAGAAAAGAAGATTTTTTAGTAGGTGCTTATTTTTCAAAGCCTGATTGGAATACGGATCATTACTGGTGGAAATATTTCCCACCTAAAAGCCGCAATGTTTCTTATGATCCTAAAAAATATCCTGAGCGATGGAATGGTTTTAAACAGTTTACTTATAACCAGATTGAAGAACTGATGAAAGATTACGGCAAGATGGATATTCTCTGGCTGGATGGCGGATGGGTTCGCCCTTACAGCAGTATTGATACTTCTGTTGAATGGCAACGCACCATTCCATATAATCAGGATATTGATATGCCAAGAATTGCAGCGATGGCTCGGTCACATCAACCGGGCTTATTGGTGGTTGACAGAACGGTTCATGGTGAGTATGAAAATTATGTAACACCTGAGCAGAGTGTACCGGATGCCTATCTTCCTTATCCCTGGGAAAGTTGTATTACCATGGGCAACTCATGGTCGTATGTGCCGAATGATAAATACAAATCATCGCGCAAGATCATTCATATGCTTACAGATATTATCAGTAAGAATGGCAACCTCTTACTAAATATCGGGCCCGGGCCTGATGGAGAATGGGATCCGGTTGCTTATGAACGTTTACAGCAGATTGGTAAATGGATGCATATAAATGGAGAAGCTGTTTACGAAACTGATGCTGATCCTAAACTGCCAAGACAGGGAAATTTTGTATTCACTAAAAAAAGAAATGTAGTGTATGCGATCTATCAATTAAGTGAAAATGAAAAGTTGACGGGGGAATTATCTTTGAGTGGAACACAATTTAGTTCAGTAAAGAAAATCAGTTTAGTAGGAAGTGCACAGAAAGTTGGTTTGAAAGTTGTTGGTCGGGCGACCAATAACGGTAGCACAGAGGTAAAAATTCAATTCAGTACAGATCAGATCAATAAAGAAACAGAAGCATTGGTATTTAAAGTTGAATTTTAAATTGTAATGGTTGTTGGTCAGGCGACCAACAACGGCACCAGGCTTTGGTGTTTAAGATTGAGATGTAGGAGTTATTGGTCTCCCGACCAACAACGGCGTGAATCGGGAGATTTACATGCTATAAATTCTTTCAAATACCGCGTCCTTTAGGGCGTGGATATATTTTGTTCTTTACTTATTTGTTTTGGGACTTTAGAACACCTGTTCTCAGGTAACCAGCAACGCCATACCTCCAAATAAACTGTTTGGATACATGATTTAACAATACTTCATTTTGATTTACAGAACAATTTTCAGAATATGCTGTTTTATCATCTAAGAAAAAGATCTGCGGTTTTTTTAGCTATAACAATACTCTCTTTATTTCAAAACGATGAAACAAAAAATATTCTTATCTGCCACCTGGGAATATCTTGCCATGATCAACTACGAGGTTGATACCGCTGTTTTACAAAAACATTTACCACCGTATACAGCAGTTGATCTCTATAATGGAAAAGCATTGGTAAGTATTGTTGGCTTTTTATTCAATAACACAAAAGTGTTTGGGCTGCAATGGCCCTGGCACAAACATTTTGAAGAAGTAAATCTTCGTTATTATATAAAACATTTTGATGGAGAGAAATGGAAACGCGGGGTAGGCTTTGTATCTGAGATTGTACCCAAACCTATTATTACCCTCACAGCCAACCTCTTATATAATGAACACTACAGTACTGCACAAATGAGCCATTCGGTTAAAACAGAAAACAATCAACTGATCGCCGAATATCAATGGAAAAGGAAAAACGAATCCGGCAACCGGTTCCAGATCACTGCTGAAAACACACTTACAGATATTATAAAAGACAGTGAGGAAGAATTTATTTTTGAACATTATTTTGGATACAACCAACTAAACAGCCATACAACCATTGAATATGAGGTTGAACATCCCCGCTGGCAGGTATATCCCGTTAAAGATTTTATGCTGGATTGCGATATAAAAAATTTGTACGGTGCTGAATTTGTACCATTTATATCCAATAAAGTACCTCATTCTGTTTTTCTTGCCAGAGGATCTGATGTACTGGTTAGAAAACCTGTCCGGATTTCTGCAACAAAATAGTATTATCTTCTTATCCTTCGCAATTATATAGCCTGTTTATTACATCACAAGTGTTATCAATGATGTAAATCTCTCTTTTAAAGCCCAAATGTGTGAATGATATAAGTTTTAGGGCTCATGCTGTAACAATTAACATAACGGTTGAACGCACTTTTGTATGACAAATTTTTACCCAATAAAGGGCAAAAGCAATCATTCAAATATCGTTTATGAAAAAACACATTTTACAAATCGCATGCGCACTTTCCCTGGCACTGATCAGTGTTACCGGAACTATGGCACAGGATACCAATTCACGAGGCGCTGCCATCGTTCAACCCCCACTTTTTAAAGGCAATCAGGGATTTAAAACATGGTCAATCGGCGTTTCTGTCGGTGCTATGGCTCCTTTTTCTGCTGCAGGTGGCCGAAATGACTTCTCACATTGGGACGCAAGTCTTGGTTATGGTGCTTATATTAAATATCAAACATCACATGTATTCGGCTTACAGCTGGATGTAATGCGTGGTAAATTAAAAGGCACTAACGAAAAACTTTGGGTTGGTTTACCACCTCCCGGACCATTCTCTTCTTTCTCAACAGAGTTGCATTGGGCTACCAGTTTGAGCGGTGTGGTTACCTTGGGTAATATTAACTGGTCACAGTTACATACTTCTATCCAACCTTATTTATCACTGGGTGCAGGTGCTGCCAATTTTAATGCAACTACCGTTAGCACATCAGGAGCTACTGTAAGTTACAATCCTAATGGAAGTAATACCGAGTTTTACATTCCTATTGGACTTGGCATCAAAGCCAATTTGTCACAGAGTGTAAATCTTGATCTGGGTTACAGCATGGCTTATGTAGATGCCGACAATTTAGATGGTTATGAAAAATCTCCTTATAACGGTGATAAGTTTTCATACGCACATATCGGTCTTGAATTCATGCTGGGCAAGGCTAACAAGCCACAATTGGCCCGCCATAATCCTCCTGCACAATTGTATAAGAACATGAGAGATGGTGATGATGCAATGGCAGCTTCACTTCGTGCAAGCGAAGAGAGATATAACCAACGCCTCGCAGAAATCAATGCTTTACGTGATGAGTTGAACAAAATGAAAATGGATTCTGATGGTGATGGTGTATCTGACTATTTTGATAAATGTCCGAACACACCACGTGGTGTAAAAGTAGATGGTTCCGGTTGTGCATTACCAGTTCCACCGCCACCTGTTAAGGATACGGTTATTAAAGTGTATAACAACACTTATGTAATTACCGAAGAAGATAAAAAAATCGTAAGCGAAGCCGTTCATAACCTGGAGTTTGAATTTGGTAAAGCTACTATCCGTCCAAGATCACTTCCTTACCTGAACAGGGTTGCTGAACTGTTAGTGAAAAAAGGATTCAGTCTTAAATTAGGCGGACACACTGACTGGGTAGGTTCTGATGAAGCCAATATGCGTTTGTCAAAAGACAGAGCTGAATCAGTTAAAAACTATCTGGTATCACAAGGTTCGTCTAATGGAAAAATTGAAGCAGTAGGTTATGGTGAAACACAGCCGATCGCTACCAATAAAACAGATGCCGGAAGACAAAAAAACAGACGCGTTGAATTTACGCTCTATTAATAGAATATAACACTGAAAAGCCTGCAGTATTTTACTGCAGGCTTTTTGTTATTTCAGGTATTGAAGAATAAAAGTAAAAGGCCCACTACCATGTATAAAGACTACCTTAGAGTTCACAAAGACTGTTTACCAAATAAAACGCATTTAAGTCCCGCTTACCCAGAAACTGAAACAGTCGGTTTACCTAAGAAACGGATCAGCTTTAATTTTCCTGTTATACAAAT
Source organism: Sediminibacterium sp. (assembly GCA_965206685.1). Classification (GTDB taxonomy): domain Bacteria; phylum Bacteroidota; class Bacteroidia; order Chitinophagales; family Chitinophagaceae; genus Sediminibacterium. Next base: position 4,494,390 of record OZ242223.1, on the reverse strand, counting down.
TTAAAACAATGTATTCCTAACCCTGTTCACAAGGGGTTAATCCAATATTTATGAAATTATATATCAAATTCATGGTGAGTTTGCGGTGCAAAATGGCGGTGAAGGAAGAGTTGAAAAAACTCGGCCTTCATTTTATTGTTGTAGACCTTGGCGAAGTAGAGATCATGGAAGAACTGGCACCTGAACAAAGAGAAGCTTTAAAAAAAGGCTTATTGATTTCAGGGCTGGAATTGATGGATGATAAACGGGCCATCCTTATTGAACGCATCAGCAATGTCATCACAGAAATGATACATGGGTCGGATGAATTGCCGATGATGAATTATTCAAACCATATTAGTGAAAAACTTCAATACGATTATACTTATCTATCGAATCTTTTTTCGGAAGTAAAGGGAATGACGATTCAACAGTTTATTATTGTACACAAGGTAGAACGGATCAAAGAGCTCATCATTTATGATGAAATGAATATCACAGAAATAGCCTGGAAATTAAACTACAGCAGTGTTGCGCATTTATCAAATCAGTTTAAAAAAATAACGGGCTTATCGCCCACACATTTTAAGCAACTGAAACAGAAAAGACGCAATCCGATTGAAGATATCGGCAACAGTGAATTATTGAAGGAGAATTAAAACCGAATTAATGCCAAACAGCAGAAACCAATCAGAATATGCAAGAAGCCTTATTGAGGCAAGTCTTGACCCGTTGGTAACCATCAGCACAGAAGGAAAGATCATGGATATGAATGAAGCCACCGTAACCATCACCGGTGTGCAGCGGCAGGACCTGATCGGAACGAATTTCTTTGAATATTTTACTGAGCCGCAAAAAGCCAGAGAAGTTTACCAGGATATTTTTGAAAAAGGTTTTGTGGCAGATTACCCGCTTACCATGCGCGATCATAAATTAACCGATGTATTGTTTAACGGCTCTATTTATAAAGATGAATCAGGAAATGTTTTGGGTGCGGTTGTGGTAGCAAGGGATATTACAGAGCAAAAAAGAATAGAAAAAGAATTTATAGAGGCCAAGGTATTTGCCGAAATGGCCGCTGCCATTGCAGAAGAAGCGCAAGGTAAAGCAGAAACAGCAACCCGTATTGCTGTAGATGCTGTAAAAGCCAAACAACAGTTTCTCTCAAACATGAGCCACGAAATTCGTACGCCCATGAACGCCATTATCGGTTTTACCAAAGTAGTATTAAAAACAGAATTAACTGCAAAACAAAAAGAATATCTCACAGCCATTAAAATGAGTGGCGATGCATTGATTGTTCTGATCAATGATATACTGGATCTTGCGAAAGTGGATTCAGGTAAAATGACTTTTGAACAAACACCATTCAAAATGGCATCGTCTATTGCTGCCATGCTGCATTTGTTTGAAACCAAAATTCAGGAGAAGAATCTTGAACTGATCAAAGAATACGATAACCGTATACCGGAAGTATTGTTGGGTGATCCGGTTCGTTTACACCAGATCATCCTTAACCTGGTAAGTAATGCGGTAAAATTTACTACAAAGGGTTCTATTAAAGTAAGTGTAAAGCTGCTTGAAGAAGATGATGAAAAAGTGAGTATCGAATTTGCGGTAACAGACACAGGCATTGGTATACCCGAAGTAAAAATAGAAAAGATCTTTGAAAATTTTCAACAGGCATCCAGCGGCACTTCAAGAATATATGGCGGAACAGGTTTAGGATTAGCCATCGTAAAACAACTCGTAGAACCGCAGGGTGGACATATTACCGTTACCAGTAAAGAAGGCGAAGGGTCCACATTTAGTTTTGTACTCAGTTTTCAAAAAACAAAAGCAGAAGCAGAAACGGAAACATTAATAGTTGAACCGGATATGATCACCAAGAATATTAAAGTATTGGTGGTAGAAGATATGGCGCTGAATCAATTGCTGATGAAAACGCTGTTGGACGATTTTGGTTTTGAAAGAGATATTGCCGGCAATGGCAAGATCGCTATTGAAAAATTAGAAACACAATCGTATGATATTATCCTGATGGATCTGCAGATGCCTGAGATGAATGGATTTGAGGCTACAGAATATATCCGCAACATCATGAAGTCTGATATTCCTATCATAGCTTTAACCGCTGATGTAACAACCGTTGATCTTGCCAAATGCAAAGCAGTAGGCATGAACGATTATATAGCCAAACCGGTTGATGAAAGATTATTATACAGCAAAATCATCGGCCTGGTAAAAAAGTCAACACTGGCAACACCGGCATCCGTTCAGGTTACGGCTGATAGTTTTAACACAAAAGCAAAATGTACCGATCTGGCGTATCTTACACGCCGTACAAAATCGAACCCGGCTTTAATGATGGAAATGATTGCAGTATATCTGGAACAAACTCCACCTTTAATCAGCAGCATGAAAGAAAGTTATGCGTCAAAAAACTGGAATGTATTACAGGCAACCGTTCATAAAATGATCCCGTCTTTCTCTATTATGGGCATCAACAACAGTTTTGAAAAGATGGCCGTACAGGTAAAAGAATATGCCGCCACACAGCAACATGAGCCGGCAATCAGTGATCTGGTATTACAATTAGAAACCGTATGCACACAGGCCTGTTTAGAACTACAGGAAGCTTTTATGCATATAAAAGACCAAGCAAATGAAAAATGATAATAAGATCAATCTGTTTCTTGTTGATGACGATGCAGTATTTTTAAAACTGCTGGAAATAGAATTTCAACAGTACCCGGAATTTGCTGTGCAAACATTTGCAACCGGGGAATTATGTGTAAAAGGTTTGTCTTCAGCGCCTGATATGGTTATCCTCGACTATCAACTGGACGGGATTGATAAAACTGCCATGAACGGTATGCAGACCCTGGATAAAATAAAAGCCATCAATAATGCCATCCCGGTTGTTATGCTGTCATCACAGGATAAAATTGAAGTAGCTGTTGATTGTATGCACCATAAAGCGTTTGATTATGTAGTAAAAAGTGAAACCGCTTTTTTACGATTACAAAAGATCATTACCCGTATGGTTGAACATACCAAAACAGAAAAACAACTTAGCTGGTATATGGAAAGGATGTGATCTGAAATATTTTATCAGACCCTGTAAATCTATTATAAAAATCTCTGTGGACCTTCTTACCTCTGTGGCCTCTGTGTTGGAATGTAGCTTCTGATACTTCGGCATTTATTTTTTAACACAGAGGCCACAGAGATAGGGAGTTACACAGAGGAGAGACTGATTTTTGGGCTACTCCTACTACACGCTATTTCTATCCGTGAAATATGCAAGTTATTCCCTTTCACCTGTAACACTTATCCTGCCGAATAGTTCCAATTTTACATCGTAACAAATCCGTTACTGCATGGGCTCAACCATTATAATGACTCCCATTCCATCAACATAAAATATTACTAAATGAAAAAGATCCTTTTACTACTTGCTGTTATACTTGGCAGTTTTGCAGCTAAGCCAGCCAATGCACAAATACGTTTGGGCCTTAATTTCAACATCGGGTTACAGCCTATCTGGGGACCTGTAGGTTACGATCGTGCAGAAAATTATTATCTACCCGATATTGATGTATTCTACAATATCCCAAACCGTCAGTATTCTTACCAGGAAGGTGGCCGCTGGATCTTTTCAGCATCATTACCCGGACGTTACCGCAACTACGATCTGTATAGCGGATATAAAGTAGTGGTAAACGAAGACAGGCCTTACCGCTATGCACAACGTTACAGAACACAATATGCAGGTTATAAAAATAACCATAGCCAGCAGGTGATCCGTAACAGTCATGAAGAAAAATATTTTGAGAACAGAGACCATCCTGAACATAATAAATGGAAAGGCAATAAGGGAAGAGACGATAACAGAGGTAAAAAAGATAAAGATAATGGACATGACAATGGCCGCCGTGGACATGGTAATGGCAAAGACTAAATCACCTAACAATATCCCTCCGAAAACAGAGACCACTTTTATGAAAATAAAAGTGGTTTTTAATTTCCGGAAGGGTGTGAATCATGTAAATGATTTGCCGAATGGTGTAAGTGTAGTCAATAACAATATTTCATCTTTACAAAGTGATAATACTTTCACACTAATACATAAATCATGAGCAACTTAACAGAATTAAAAGGTAACTGGAATGAAACCAAAGGAAAGCTGAAACAAAAATTTGCGATGCTGACCGATAACGATTTATTACTGGTAGAAGGTAAGCAGGAGGAGATGATGGGTAAACTCCAGATCAAACTGGGTAAGACCAAAGAAGAGATCCATAAGATCATTGCGTCTTTATAGTTTGAGGTTGATACGTATGATCAAGCATTTGGCAGAAGCACGTCAGTAAAACACAATCATGCCCAAAGTAACACACCCAATACTAACTTTATTTTTTCTGGGATCTATTTTTCTGTTATCTGTAAATAAAAGCAGTGCACAGGAAAATGGGTCGCAGGAAAAATATGGTAATACGTTTAATATCGGGGCAGGTTATGGTATTGGCAATTACGGATATGCGTTTTATGGAACACCCGCTTTACATCTTAATTACGAGATAGATATTGCAAGAACATTGACTGTTGCACCTTTTGTTACGCTTTATCAATACAGAAATGGCCGTTACCACGAAACGGTTACGCCTATCGGATTAAAAGCGTCCTGTTACTTCGACAGGATTTTGAAAGCCCATTCGAAATGGGATTTTTATCTGGCGGGCAGTTTGGGCGTAGCCATCAGAAATATCAGCTGGGAAAACGGTTTCGGGCCTGATGCAAATACCATTTACGGCCCGGGTGCTTTGTACCTTGTTTTAAGCGTTGGCACAGAATACCATATCAATAAAAAACTCGGGGCCTTTGTTGACCTCTCAGACGGCATATCCACTATCGGTTTATCTATTCATCATTAAAAATAAAAAAATGGGAAACATCTTATACGTAATTGCAGTAATACTCATCATTGGCTGGCTGATCGGATTTGTTGGTTATAATTCCGGTGGTATCATTCACATATTACTTGTGATCGCTATTATCGCTATCATACTTCGTGTGATTGAAGGAAGAAGACCGTTATAAAAAACAGAATATCATTCCGGTAAACCGGTATATAATTTTCGCCACCGGTTTACCGAAATGATATTTTAATTTTTACAGGAGTATACAGTTTACTGATGAATTGTTCGATTATTCTTTGATTTCAATTGAATCAAAAAACTGTTGTTCTGCTTTTCTGTCTGCTTTACCACCGCGATTATTGAACATCACATTCATGCTGTTTGTTCCATTCACAAAAATCAATACAGTAAGGGTGTTCATTCCACCGGAATCACTTTTTCTTTCTATAATTAATTTCAGGGCTTTGTTATTTCGTACCTGAGTCATCTCATTCTTTATCAATTTTGCTTCCGGCCCCATACCATTCATAAAAGCTGTTTTAGCCTGTTCCCATGATTCCTCCTTTTCCATTTCTGTTTCCAATGCGGCTGCATCTATACCCATAAGTATTTGCAGATCTGTTACAGCCACTATATAGTTAGCTGTGCTGTCTGCCTGTTTCAGGATAAAAGATTTTTGTCCCGCAGCCGGAGATGCACTTAAAGGTTTACCCGGAAAAGAGATATTCACTTTTTCTGTAAGTGCTATTTTTTCCCAATTATTCTGGGCGGTTGTTATATTGGCTATCAATATTGCCAATACAAAAAGGATCTGTTTCATTTTTTTATTTTAGGATTTGATTTGAATTATTTTTGTAGCGTTTGTTTTAATACAGAAAGCCGGTAAATATTTACACCGATGGCAATGAGGTTATAACCCGAAGGATTTTGATAAATTCGTATTTTATTGGCGGCACGACCCATATCTGTTTTGAACCAGTTTCTTCCTCCATCGATTGTTTCATAACCACTGTTAACTGTGCCCACAAAACCATGTTCTGCATCTATAAAACCTATTCCGAATTCGCGTGACTGGGCATCTTCACATAAAGGTATCTCCTGCCAGGTTTGGCCACCATCGGTTGTTTTGGCAATTCTTTGCTGTTTAACCGACGGGTCTGGGTTATACGACTGAATAGTTACATACCCGTTTTTTCTATCGGGAAAAGAGATTTTCCAGGTTGTTTCAAAAGGCCTTTCAGATCTGTATTTTTTTTCCCAGGTTTTACCACCGTCTCGGGTATATAGTATCAACGCATTGGATTGTGTAACATCTTCATTGGTAGCGGCACATACAAAGCCTTCTTTTGGATTAAACATTTTTATATCAAAAAGCATTTTGCAATCTTCATTCATGCTCCATGAGGTAAAGGTTTTACCTCCATCATGCGAAACCATCATATTTGCCGGGCTGCCTACCCTGCCTACAGCATAAATATGGTATCGATAATCAATATTTCCATGATTAATAAACTGTTCTTTTACAATATCAATGGCACACAACCCTTTTACATAGGGCCCTGTATACGTTACAGGTTGCCACGATCTTCCCCCATCGTTTGTTTCATAAACAGGAATGGTATCTTTTACATTGGGGAAATAATCAGTACCCACATTACCGGCAAACCCATGCAATGAATCAATAAAACCAATACAACGAAAAAAAGTACCCGGCTTTTCAAAGATCAGGTTCCAGCCGGCACCACCGTTTTCGGTATGATATATTTTTCCCTGTCCATTGCAGTACCATCCCTTATTTTCATCTATAAAGCAGATATCATCCTGCTTTCCCGGGTAGGGTTGTGTATTTTGTTTTTGCCAAACACCCATCGATTGGCCCGAACACCAGAACATAATTGTTGAAAACAGAATAACCAATGCCAAAGGTTTCATGTGTCTATTTTTATTTGATATTTATGAGATAAGCAGCAACAGATCTTCTCCGGAGATCATTTCCCGTAATTGACTTGAAAAGACAGACATACCTAAAGCTGCCAGAATCAATAATTTCTCTGCATCTTCCATCACAATTCCCACGTAAAAACCCATAGAAACATTTTTCGGATGATTATGCTCGATACTATACACCATAATCTCACTGTCATTATCGAGGAAACGCATCTTCAGTCCGTTTTTTGAACGATAATCGGATTGATACTGAGATCCGTCTGCAAAAACAATCGTCCCCGAATTTTTCCAGATACCATATGAAAAACGGAGTATTGTTTTTTCTTCCAGTTTGATCTCATATCTGGGGTTCCAAAAACCTTTACATACAATGCTGTATTTTTTTTTATTGATAAAAAAAGTGTCGTTTCCTGATAGAGAATGCAATAGATCAACCATTACCTCTTCTCCGTTTTTAAGTATGTACCTGTTTCCTTCGTTTATCCATTTCAGGTTTTGCATATCATTCAAAATACTTTTAGCATTAATTGTATTCCTTTAAAAAAGTTAGTCCGGCTCAGTATTCTATCGGATACCTGTTTCGGTGAAACAACAGATGACTGTTTGGTTTTGCCATATCCTTCCCTATAGCCCTTTTTAAAATCTTTTGAGGAGCCCAGAAATAATATGACCAACGACACATATAAAAGTCTTTTGGTGATATAAGTCCGGTAGTTTTCTTTTTCGTTTTGCATATTTTTTAAAAATTATAATGGATGAACAAATAAAAGGGTATCCTTTCTTTCCCTATTAATCAATTTGAAACGAGCAGAAGAAATTTCCAATACACTGTCTGTGCGGTCTGGTTTTCCCTCACGGGTAAAAACAAAACTGGTATTGTTATCTTTAAAAAACCATTTACCCTCCTGAGGTCCTTGCGGCGTTTGCAGAATATACGTATGATCATCTTTAAAATGATATTCCATACTCCGCATCATATCTTCAATAGCAGGGAGATTATCTTCCATCTGTTGTGCCAGGTCGGCATTGGATTTTCTGGTTAAAGAGATAACGTTGCGGGTGGCAGCCGGTATATACGACTCGTCGATTCTCCATTTACCTAATACGTCTTTAGAAGGTTCGCTTAAAACCGAAAATCCGGAAATTACCATAACCATACTTGCCATTGAAACAATCAGTATTTTCATCGTGTTTGATTTTTACAGTACAAAGATGAAAATGACCGATAAATCTGTCAATGGATATTACACTATTGCAGAAAAGGAGTGATGAGTGCCGATGGAATCTTCAGGAACCCTAAAAAAGGGTTTTCCACGGAATAAAGAAAGGAAGCATGATTACCCAAAGTAAAAAAAACAAAGCCATGCCTTCCGGAAAAGGCTGTTTATTTCGAATCGCCGGAACGGCAACAAATAAGAGCCAGCTGCTTTTATATATCAGTTGCAATAAAAGTATTGGCGAAAAAGTAACCGGGTAGCCAATACCGGCAACAGACAAAACAGCAATGGCAAGCCATAAACAGCCCACCAATCTGACGATTTCTGTTTGCGGGTAAGCACTGGAAAAAATATTTTTAGCCGCATACACAGGAAAAAACAGCGATGATATACCGATCCAGCCGGCAACGATGATATTTAACAGATAAATAAAACGCATAAATAAAAACGTATTCATTTCGCAGATTTTCATACCTGACTATACGCCCATTTTCTCTTTGAATTTTACAGACTGTCTTTGACTGATTTCTAATTTGGCTCCATTCTGCATTTCTACCTGCAAGGCATTATTGAAATAGGGGTGGATATTTTTAATAAATTCCACATTGATAATATGCTGTCTTCCGGTTCTGAAAAAATGGGTATCGGGTAGTTTTTCTTCCAGATAATTCAAGGATTTGTGTAATAGTGGTTTTTTATCTCTGTAAAAAATCCGGGCATAATTTCCCACACTTTCAATCAAAAAGATTTCCGAAAGCGGAACAAAATAACAAAGATCGCCGTCTTTGATAAAGATGCGTTTGTCTATGCTCATTTTCAGCTCTTCATTTTTGGAAGCACCAATCTGTTTTTTAGCTTTATCAATGGCCTCGGCAAGGCGGTTTGCGTTAACCGGTTTTAAAAGATAATCCAGCGCATTTACTTCAAATGCTTTGATCGCAAACTGATCATAGGCTGTTACAAAAATTACATAAGGACTTTCGTCGAGCTCTTCCAGCAGTTCGAAACCGGATTTTCCGGGCATGTTGATATCCAGAAAAACCAATTGCGGTTTTTGTGTTTGTATTTTTTGAATGGCATCCGCGGCATTCTTAGCTGTATCCGTTACTGAAATATCCGGATACTTTAACAGCATATTCTGTAATTCGGCCAATGCCAGTGGTTCATCATCGACCAGGAGTGCAGTTATTGCCATGATAAAGGAGTTTGAATAGTTGCCGTAACCAATCCGTTTTTTTCGGCGATTGTCAGATCAGCCTGATTATGATATACTTCTTCCAGTCGTTTTCTGATATGTTTTATGCCGATACCGGATTCGCTTAGTGGTTCATATTTCCCGGCATTGGTCACTTCTATATGCAGGTATTTACCGTTAATGAATGAACGGATACCAATGCTACTTTCTTCCATCTGTTTTGCCACACCATGTTTTATCGAATTTTCCGCTAAGGTTAAAATTACTGCAGGGGGCAGTGTCTGGCTCAGCGTATTCTCATCCACTTCATAGACTACCGATAGCCTTTTTCCAAAACGCAACTGTTCCAGAGAAAGATATTTTTTTACTTCAGCTATTTCATCACTCAGCGGTATTACCTTTTCTTTCCCGTATTGAAGCGTAAAGCGCAATAACTCACTTAACGTAACAATGGCATCGCGACTTTGTTCAGGATTAATGGTAACCAAGGCTTTAATACTATTAAGCGCGTTGAATAAAAAATGAGGATTGAGTTGTGTTTTTAACAATTCCAGTTCTGTTGTTTTTGCCAAGACCTCCAGCACGATCTTCTCCTGATGTATGATATTATTTTGCTGAAGAATTTTATACATAAAGTAAATAATTATCCAAACGCCTACATACCGCATCCAGTTCATGATCATCCCTAAAAGATAGATAGGTGTTAAACCTGTAAAAGCAGCTTTACCCGTTTTGAGGATATCCGGAATAAATCCGATCAAAACCAAAATACAGGCAATAAAAAAGGTTGACAGGATGGCAACCAACCAGATACTGATTCTCTTTTTTTGGAAAAAATGGGTACGCCTCAATATGAGCCTGAAAATATGTGTAGATACAAGCCCGATAAAAGCATAAGACAAAAAACTCAGGAAATACTCCTTACTGAACTTGCCGAGTATAAAGAAAGTATAGTTGATGGTTTCTATAATTACCATACCCAGCCACCCGGAGAGCTGGCACAACCAATATATGCGTTTTGAATTCATGTTTTGCAAAATACAAATATGCCCTGATTTCTGAAAAATGGCCGCTGTAAATGCCCGGATTATTACATGAACGCAGAAATTAAGTTAAGGGCGTTTGCTTATAAAAAAGCAGTGCACCCCCTCACTATAAAAAATGTCTTTCTAACTGAAACAAATCCTGCTATTGGATCAGTTAGAAAGACAAGTTAACAGGCAACCCGCGTCAAACTAACTATGCGCCACTTTCGGGGCCAATAGTTTATACAATACCGGTGTAACTACCCTGGTTAATAACGTAGAGCTGATCAATCCACCAATAATTACCAATGCCAGCGGAGAGTATAATGGATTATGTTCCATTACCAGGGGTATTAAACCACCAATGGCCGTAAGGGTTGTAAGAATGATGGGAATGAATCTTGTTTCACCGGCTTCCTGAATGGCATCATCTAATGAAGCGCCTTCTCTCCGCAATTGATCAGTATAATCTACTAGCAATATCGAATTCTTTACCTCAATACCTGTTAAGGCAATAATACCAATAATCGCTACAAATGAAAGTGTATTGCCGGTTGCCCATAACATTAATACGGCACCAATTATTCCCAAAGGCACAACAGATAAAACGATCAGTGTTCCTTTAAAGGTTTTAAACTCAAGGATCAGAATACCCAGAATTCCGAAAACAGTGATGAGTATGATGGTGCCTAATCCACCAAAACTTTCTTCACTGGCTTCTACATCTCCCGCTGCTTTGTAACGGGCATCTTTCGGGAGCTTCATTTGATCTAATTGCTTAATGATTCCCGCAGTAAGTTTAGCCGTGTTATATCCGTTCTTTACAAATGCGGTAACCACGGTGTATCTGTCTTTATCATAGTGATTGATAGAAGTAGGTGAACCCTGAAACTGTACATCAGCCAATTGACTTAATGGAACAGACACACCATTATAAGAACTCACATAGATCTTTCTGAATACATCAAAATTCTGTTTGCCTTCCCTTGGCAGTGTTACCGTAATATTATAATCATCACCATTATCTTTTCTAAAAGTACCTATGTTTAAACCCGTTACGGCCATTCGTATGGCTCTGTCAATATCCACAACGGGCACGCCCAGTAAACCGGCCTTCTCTTTGTTTACTTTTACTTTAATATCTGTACGCAGTGTGGTAAGCTCATTGTTCACATACATGGTTCCTTCTGTTTGTTTCAGTAAAGCTTCTATTCTAAAACTCAATGCACGCAAGGTATCCAGGTCTTCACTAAACAAACGGATGGCAATAGGCGCTTCTACAGGCGGACCCTGTTCAAAATCCTTTACTTCAATTTTAGCTGCTGCATAACCGCTGAATTTTTTTCTGAGCGAATCGATCAGTTTTCTTTTTTCAATGGGTGGTGTATCTTTTAACTGAATAAACAGCTGCGCATAATTGGCCTGTTCGCTTTTAGGAATTACATTGTAATAGATACGTGGATTACCATGTCCTATATTGCTTGCATAGTTCCGCAGATCCGGAATGGTTTTGATCTCTTGTTCTACATATTTTGTAACCTTATCCGTTGTTTCAAAACTGCTGCCCAGCGGTGTTTCAATATTGATCATGAACATCGGCTTCTCCGAAGATGGAAATAAACTGAAACCCACTACCGGAAACAAAGAAATACTGCCGGCAAAGATTACAACAGCAACCAATATAGTAATATAAGGCCTTGTAATGGCATTATGCAATAAACGACGGTAAGAGCCGCTGATCAGTTTTTTTAATCCCCGCAGAAATATATTCCCCTCCGCATTTTCATGCCCACTTAAAATTCTGCTGGATAAAAAAGGAACGATGGTTAACGATACAAATAACGAAGCCAATACCGTACAAACCACTGCAGCCGGTAAGCTACGGATAAAGTCTCCCGCACCTTCTGGCAAAAACAATAAAGGAAGAAAAGCAAATATTAAAGTAGCTGTGCAACCCAAAACAGCAAGCCCTATCTGTTTGGTAGCCGCCATGGAAGCTTCGCGTTTGCTGTAGCCCATACGCAGGTAGCGTTCAATATTTTCTACTACCACAATACTGTCATCCACCAACAGTCCTAAAGCAACCACCAATCCTACAATGCTTAACTGGTTAATGGTAAAACCAAACATATCCAGCATAAACAAACCAATTGCCAATGAAAGCGGAATAGACACCATTACCACAATAGATGCTCTTACACCCAATGGTAATAAGGTTAACAATACCAGAAATATCGCGATTGCAAAATCTCTGGTAAAACCACCTAATCTGTGATGCACACTTTCTGCATTATTAAAACTCTGTTCGTATTGAATAGATGGCGGCAGACTGGCTTTAAATTTATCCAGTACCGGCTGGATCTGTTTTTCTACATCAAAAATATTGGTGCCCATTTTTCGGCTGGCGGTTACAAAAACACCACGCTTTCCATTCAGCCTGGCTATATAACTCGCATCTTCATAATCAAAATTAACATCGGCAATATCTTTTACATATACCATCTTTCCATTTATGCTGCTAACAATGGTATTCTTTATTTCATCTGTTGATTTATAATCGCCACTGGTTTTTACATTAAACCGTTTTGTTCCCAGATCTACACTGCCTGCAGGAATATTTACATTCTCTGCTTGTATGGCCTGCATTACACGATTCAACGGAATACGTGCCTGCGACATTTTTTCAAGATTTACAGAAACCCTTACCTGTTGGTGCGGAAAAGCCCAGTTATCAACGTTCTTCAACGTTTTAACTTTTTCTAACTGTTCTTTTAATTTTTTACTCCATGCTTCCAGGTCTTTGTATGGAGCCGTTTCACTCATCAATGCGATCTGTGCAATATTTACATCGCTTGGAGAAAACTTCAGGATTTTCATGCTCAGAATATCCTTAGGCAATGTGCCACGCAACGCATCTATTTCACGAACCAGATCCTGGTATTTTTTATCCGGATTGGAAGAATATTTAAAATCAATTCTTATACTCGCCAAACCATCATCAATACGGGTGATGATGCGTTTGATATCATCCATCTCATTTAATTTCTTTTCCATGGGGTCTACCACAAGGGTTTCCATATCCTTTGGACTGGTACCCGGATAAATAACAGTTACATTAAACTGCGGTGCCTGAAAATCAGGATCCTCGCCCCGCGGCATGTGCAGTAATGAGTTCACGCCTATCGCAATCAGCATCACAAATACGATCAGTGTGAACTGATAATTTTTTACTGAGAAATCGGTTATTTTCATAACAGTGGTTTTAAGCAGTAGTTACTGCTGATTATTTTTTGTTTACCAACATTCGTAGGTATGGCATCCCTGTTGCGTCGCACCCTTGTACACCCGCATTTCATTCAACATTCATCATTCAACATTCGTCATTCTATATTCGTCATTCTATATTCTCACGGTCTGGTCCATATTTCTGTTCTTCCCAATAAAGAAAAACCGATATACCCTCTTACTTCTAATGTGTTTTTATCTTTTAATTTAATATTGCATGAGTAGGTCTTTCCGTTATTGGGGTCATAGATTTTACCACTCTCCCATTTATCTTTTCCGTTAAATTCAAAATTTCTGAGAATCACTGTACCCATCAGATCGCGGTTGCGAAGCGAAGCATCCGGATTTTTATCATCTTTTCTTCCCGTTTCTTTACCCCAAACAATCTTTCCGAAATAGTGTCCGGATTCTTTATAGATTTCAATCTTGGCATCTTTAGGCGCTGTGAACCAGATACCGGTAATGGCATCTGCATTGGTTTGCGACTGTGCACTAAGGGTTATGGTAATGGCTATTGCCATCAGGTATAGTATCTTTTTCATGTTAGCGGATTAGTTTTGTTTAGTAACTTTTTTTACAACTGATTTTTCTGTGAGATAACCTACTCCAGCCGTGATCACTTCCTGAATATTATCTAATCCGCCAATCACACCCACATTTTCATTTTCAATAAACGCGATCTGAACAGCATGTTTTTGCACACTCTTTCCATCAGCATTCAGTGTATATACAAATGCATGTTTTCCATCACCTTCAATGATCGCTTCAATAGGTACCAGGATTACTTTTTGTTTTTTAGCAGGGTGTAATTCTATTTTAGAAAACAATCCTGCGGCAAAACGTTCTCCACCCGGCAGTACTTTTACTTCCACTTCATACGTATTGCTGTATGGGTCTGCAGCTGCAGCCATTTTGGTGATTACCCCTTTAAAAGGCTTATCAGGATAGGCATCAACAGATACAGAAGCCATATCGCCAAGTTTTAAAGCGGCCCAGTCTTTATCAGACGCACCAAAACGAACTACCCAATCATTATTGGTATTTCCCGTAATGAAAAATATAGGTGTACCCAGACCGGCCAGTTCTCCTTCATTCATCATTTTTTTGATCACGGTTCCATTTTCAGCTGCTTTGATCTGTGCATACTGTTTATTAAATTGCGCAATACGCATATTTTCGTTGGCAACATCTAATTGTGTTTGTACATTCTGCATTTGCTCGAGCGTAGCAGCAGTATCGGCGTATAAGTTTTTCACTCTACCCAGATCACGTTTTATTTTATCAATACCTTTACCCGCCTGTTCAATCTGTGCATTGATCTCAGTCAGATCCAAAGAAGCCAGCAGTTGCCCTTTCACCACTTTATCGCCTTCCTTCACATAGATCTTAGAGATAATTCCGCCGATCTTAAACGACGGTCTCGATTCGGTGGCAGAAGCCATCAATCCCGAATATTGAAATGTGGCTACATGATCCGTTAACACAACCGGTGAAGTGCTTACAGAGATCACTTCATCAGCCGTATTGTTTTCTGTTTTCTTTTCTTTCTGTCCGCAGGATGTGAATACCAGCAGCGAAAGCATGAGTAATGAGTTGACTATTTTCATAACAAAGGTTTTCAGTTTTATTTAAATGAATAAGAAGCATTGGCCCTTTCCAGTTCGGCCTGTTTGTTTAATACATTCAATTGTGCAAGTGAGTATTTAATACTGGCGTTGGTCATTTGTGTGCGGGCATCGATCAGTTCAATCTGTAAAGCCTGTCCTTCGCGCCAGCGTTTTTCTACAATGCGGTATACTTCAGTGGTGCTCTGCATTTCATCGCGGTTACTTTGCAAAGATTCCCAGGCGCTTTTATAACTGTTAAAAGCAACAGTAGCCTGTAAGTTCAATTGATTTTGTACTTCTGTCTGTTTGTTTTGCAAAGCATCCATAGCCACACGGGTTTCTTTGATCTTGATCTTGTTTTCATAGCCTTTAAACAAACTCCACTGTAACTGCAAACCCGCTAACTGATAAAATTGTTTATCATTAAACTTATAACCATAGCCCTGAAAACCGGCGTTGTAAAATGCATTTAGTTTTGGTAATTGTCCACCTTCGTTTAATTTCTGACTGATCTGTAATTGTTGAGAGCCACTTCTCAACTTGCTTAATTCTTCTCGGTTAACCGTTCCTTCTACTGATGAAAGTGTAGGTGGTTGTATGGCATCCAATGCAGCATATTCTAAGGTAACATCGGTTTCAAAAGGGCGGTTGAGTAAAAAATTAAAATAAGCCAATGCATTCTTTCTGTTTTGTTCTGCTTCGGTTAAGGATGCATTTACCTGACTGATCTGTGTTTTGGCTTTTAGTGTAACTTCTTTGGTGGCTACATTATTCGCTACTAACTTTTCTGCCACACGCAAATTTTCCTGTACAAGACCTTGTGCGTTTTTATAGATATCTGCTGCACGACCCGCTTGTAATAATTGGTAATAAGCCAGCTTAATTTGCTTTACCAGTTCGCGGCGGTAAATTTCTTTATCAGCCTGCTTCTCTTTGATCTGTTCTTCTTTCAGTTGTTTGTTGTAACGGATATCGGAATTGAAAACGGGGTATAATACTTCAGCTTTTGTATCATGAAAATCATTCGGTAAAAAATTGATCGTCTGGTTGCTGATCTGCGGAAAAGCATTGGAAGCCGTTAACTGGTTCAATGTTTTGTACACGCCATTCAGCAGATCACCAATCGGAAGATCCTGTGTACGGCCACCTGTGGCCACTGTGTATTGTGCATTGAGATTGAGTTGGGGCAGAAACAGTGTTTTGGCTCTGTCCAATTCCAACCTCGCAGTTCGTATATCAAAATTGTATTGCCGTAATGCGAGGTTTGAGTCGATACCCATTTTAATATAGGCATCCAGGGCAGGCTGTGCACCGGCCGTAAGCCTTAGCAATAAGCCAAATAGCAGTAGGTAGAAAGTTTTGGTTTGCATGCGTGGTGTTTATGAATTAGGTCAATTAAATTAACAATGTTAAGTAATCATGAAAAAAATATAGACCTATAGAGATCTATCAATTGTTCCCAATAACCAGTTCAAAGATTGGTGCATCATACGGTTTACATCCTGATCGGCCACCATTTTCCCCAGTCTATCACGGATGGCCAATGAAACCAGTCCATGAACAAGCCCCCAGATAGACATGGCCACCACTTCTACCGATGCTTCTTTGATCAATCCTTTATCCATACATTCCTGCAAAAGGTTTTTTAAGGCTCCGATTGCGGTATCACCCAACGACCAGTCGCAATTTTCCCTTTCTTTCAACACATTCATCGGTGCATGCTGTATAAACATTACATCATAGAACTCAGGATGGGTAAGGCCAAAATGGATATAGTTCTCTCCCATTTTGTATAAACGCATCAACGGGTTGGGAATATCTGCCAGGTTCTGATTCAGTTCGAGCATTTTGGCAAAACCCATTTCATGCAGGTGGAAAAAGATCTCGTCTTTGTCTTTAAAATAGAGGTAAACCGTTGTAGGACTATACTCTATCTGCTCAGCAATCTTGCGTATGGTTACATGATCGTACCCCTCTTCTACAAAGAGCTTCATTGAAGCATCGAGGATCCTTTTTTTGATCTCGGTCTTTTGTTTTTCTTTTCTTTCTGCGATTCCCATGTGCTGTGCTTGACGGGGCAAAAATACTTAACAGTGTTAAGTTTCCAAATTTTTCTTGGGTTTTTTCAAAAAAAATTGATTTACCCGGCTTTGACCCCTCCTGGCCTCCCCTGGGAGGGGAGGGATACTTGGTACAAATACGTTTGTACCTGCCCCTTCGGTGCTAGCGCTCTGTAACAAACTATATGTAAATGATAATATCATGCCCTGTAAGGGCTATACATTGGGTAACTGTCTGTTTTGGTTAATTGCTAATGGATAGCTACTATGTGGCATGGTTTTCGAATTTGCTATATTGGTTCTATAAAGCGGTTATCCCGATGGGATAAGCGGATATGGCTTTGAGAGATTCGTTTATGGTTGCTGTAAAGGCAATGAAAAGGTCTAACAGATCCGCGGCAATTGCTCGCCGGTAAGATAACCCACCACTCTATGCCCACCTATCCGGCTCTTCATCATCACTTTACCGGGATGACTTTCTGTAACTTCTCCAATGATGGCTGCATTTATACCGTTCTCATCGTTGCGCAGGAGTTCTAATGCTTTTTCAGCTGCGTCTTTTGCAACAACGGCAACAAATAAACCTTCATTAGCTACATATAAAGGATCGAGACCCAGCATTTCGCAGGCACCTTCAATCTGTTCGTCCATGGGGATGAGACTTTGTTCTATTACAAAACCGAGCTTGCGCATTTCGGCTAACTCATTTAATACAGAAGCCAATCCGCCGCGTGTGGGATCGCGGAGGAATTTTACTTTATCACCTAATGCATCAATCAAAGAGATGATAGTATGATTGAGATTGGTTGAATCACTTACAATATCGGTTTCAAATTCTAACCCCTGCCGTTTGCTCATGATGGCAATACCATGTTGTGCAAGGTTACCGCTGAGAATAATTTGATCGCCGGGTTGAATGTGGTTATGATGGATCTGTGCTTTAGGATGGATAGAACCAATACCCGATGTATTGATAAAGATCTGATCGCCTTTTCCTTTCTCAACAACTTTTGTATCCCCCGTAACAATGGTTACGCCTGATTTTTGTACGGCTGATTTAATACCCACCAATACTTCCCAAAATGCTTCCATAGTAAAGCCTTCTTCAATAATAAAACTGAGCGATAAATATTTTGGAGTTGCTCCGCACATGGCCAGATCATTTACGGTTCCGTTCACGGCCAATTCACCAATATTTCCTCCGGGGAAAAAGATGGGCGAGATCACATAACTATCCGTGCTGAAAGCGGTTCGTCCATTGAGTTCAAAAGATGCACCATCATGCTGTTGATCAAGCATATCATTTTTCAACACATCAAATACACCACTTTGTAAAAGTCGGTGTGTAAGTATTCCACCGCTTCCATGGCCCATGGTAATTACATCAAAATCGAATTTGGGCATGGGACAGGATAATTGAAAAGATAATTTATCGGACAAGGTTTTCTTTTTTACATCAAACAATACTGTTCTCTTCAACTGCATTAAAACTATAGTGATAATAAGCGGCACAAGCCCCCTCGCTACTCACCATCGGTGCTCCGAGCGGATGTTCGGGTTTACACTTGGTTCCGAAATTGGGGCATTGCTTAGGTTTCTTCAATCCCTTCATAATATCACCGCTGATGCATTCTTTGTTTTCTTCTGCAAACGGAATATCTATCGCAAAACGCCAGCGTGCATTGTATTGTCTGTATTCCGTATTCACTTCATAACCACTTTGCGGAATGGAGCCGATTCCGCGCCAAACCCTGTCGCTTACTTCAAATACTTTATGAATCGTATCCTGCGCCATCCGGTTTCCTTCACGTTGCACACTTCGTACATATTGATTTTCTACTTTGTATTCTCCTTTTTCCAATTGTCTTACAGCCATTACAATTCCCTGTAACAAATCAACCGGTTCAAAACCGGTAACTACGATCGGGATCTGATATTTTTCTGCAACCGGATAATATTCTTCCATACCCATAATGGTGCAAACATGCCCCGCAGCAAGAAAGGCATCGATCTGATTTTCTTCATCACTCAATATTGCTTCCATTGCAGGCGGCACCAATACATGCGATGCAAGAATACTGTAGTTCATCACTTTCTGCTGCGCTGCATGCACTACACTTAATGCATTGGCCGGTGCTGTGGTTTCAAAACCCACCGCAAAGAATACTACATGTTTATCCGGATTTTGTTTAGCCAGTTCAACGGCTTCCAAAGGAGAATATAAAATGCGAACATCTGCGCCGGATGCTTTGGCTTCGAGTAAACTTTTTTTACTGCCCGGCACGCGCAGCATATCGCCGAAAGAACATAAGATCGTATTAGGTTGCTCTGCAAGATATACGGCTTCATCAATTACACTAACACTGGTAACACATACGGGGCAACCGGGACCATGGACCATCGTTATCTTTTCAGGAAGCATATCTAGAATACCATTCTTAACAAGACTATGCGTTTGTCCTCCGCAGATCTCCATTAATGTCCATGGTTTAGTTGTGATGCGGTGTAATTCTTCAACATATTCCTTAACTAATTCCGGGTCTCTATATTCTGATAAGAATTTCATAAGAAAATGATTGAATGATAGGATGATAGCATGATAGAATATTTTTTTAGGCAGACATTGTTTTGCGTGCTTTTGAAACTACTTTTAATATTTCTGTTACTTCTGTTTTAAGTTTGTGCAATTCCGGTTTATTATAAATGAATGATTCTTCCATAAGTTCAAGCCAAAATAATGTTTCATCACATTCTTCAATTACAATACTCATTTTTGAATAAAACTCAGCCTGCGATCTGGCTCTGCAAGCTGCGCGATAATTTGCAGCAGTTGATGAAGAGCTCCGCAGCATTTGTTTTCCGGCTATTCGCGCTTCTTCTGTGTGAGGCAGCAACCGAAACAAATGAACACTTTTAATCGCCATCTGCATCGTTCTTTTTTTGAAAGATTCAATGAACATTGATTTCTCATCCATACATTTCTTTTGCCACTAATCTATCACACATTATTCCGAAAAGCTAATTTCTAATATTAGAAAATACCCTACGTAGCATCCATTCTATCATGCTATCATCCTATCATTCACTCATTCAATTCCTCTACCTCTCCCATTTGCTTTAGATAATTAAACGTTTGCTTCGCTTCCTCCTCATCCACTACATTAATCGCAACACCTACATGCACGAGAACATAATCGCCTACTTTGGCTTCGGGAACCATGAAGAGATTGATCTCTTTGGTGATGCCGCCGAAAGAAACTTTTCCTTTTCTAAAAGTTTCATCCAGCTGTTCTGTAATCAAAAGAATCTTTCCGGGAATGGCTAAACACATGATCGTAATTTTTATAAATGATATCAGAACACCTGCCAGCCGGCAGAAGAACTCAGGTTATGACTTTTTTTTTGACTGCTGCTGTTATGTTCAGCATTATCACCAAACTTGCTGTACCAGGCCAACTGACCAAGACTGATACATTCATCATTCGGGCTAATCTGTTTGTGAAAGAATAAGTGTCTTTTCTGCTGCATTACTTCTATCACCATATCCATCAGTAAACTATTCTGAAACACGCCACCACTAAATGCGATCTTATCAATAAAATAATGATCGCTGATGCGAGAGATGGCACGGGCCAATGAATAGAAAAATTTCCAGGCAATTACTTCATTTGATTCTTTCTGTGACCAGTCTTCTATCAACTCACTGATCAGTTGCCGCCAATCAATCACTCCATCCACTAATGGCAGGTTATAATAATCGTAAGAATGATAGGTACATTTTTTTGCCAATGCTTCCAATTGCATGGCAGCTTCGCCTTCGTAACTGCTTACTGATGAAAGGCCGAGTAAACAGGCAACACCATCAATCAATCTACCCATACTGCTGGTCATAACCGTTTGCGGTTGTTGTATCAATTGACGATAGTAGATCCACTCTTTATCTGTAAAATGTTTTTGCAATAGTTTTTGTGAAGACGGATAATTACTTAACAGACTGAATGCACTCAACCTGGGCTCTCTGCTCATTTTATCTCCCAATAATTGTGGGAAATAGGCAAGATGTGCTGTGCGTTTTATCTCATCCTGATCATAAACAAATACTTCACCACCCCATACCTGTCCATCATCGCCATAACCTGCGCCATCCCATATAATTCCAAGCACGGGTTCTTTTTGTTCCAGTAAATTATTTTCTGCCATTACTGCGGCAAAATGTGCTTCGTGGTGTTGTACCTGTGTAAATGAACAGGTATCCATTGCCGATAATTCTCTGCCACGTTGCGATACATGGTAACGCGGATGTTTATCTGCAATAATATGTTTTGCTTTAAAACCCAGCATAGAAGATACATGATGCAAAGAAGCCTCATAACTCTGCTGCGATTCTGCCGATTGTTGATCGCCTAAAAACTGGCTGATAAATAAATGATCATTATGTGAAATAGCAAACGCACTTTTTAATTCGGCACCCATTGCCAATGTATGATTGGGTAATGATGCAAACGGCATCGGATAATAATTAGGCGCCAGTCCACGGCTTCTGCGGAGGATAATTTTTTGTCCGCGGCTTGTAAACTGCAATACACTATCATCCTGTGGTGCAACAATATCTCTGTCGTATGTAAGAATACAATCCGCAATATCACTCAACCAATAACGGGCCTGTTCATCTTCATAAATAATGGGCGAACCGCTTAAATTGGCACTGGTTGCGATCAAAGGCTTACCAAACTGATCTGCAATCAATTGTAATAAAGGAGATGATGGCAGCATCGCTCCCACACTGCCTAATCCAGGCGCAATCTGTTGTGTACAGATATTATTTTCAGGATGTTTTTTTAAACGGCATAAAACAATAGGTGCCGATTTATCTTTTAATGCTGCCACTTCCAACGGTCGTATATCCGTATCGGCATATAACATTTCAAGATCTGCATATAATAATGCGAATGGTTTTGCCGGGCGTTGTTTTCTTTTACGCAATAATGCAATGGAGTTTTCTTTGGTAGCATCGCATAATAACAAATAACCGCCAACACCTTTTACAGCAATGATCTCACCACGCTGTAATATTGTTTTTAGTTTCTCTAAATAATTTTCTTTATCAATCGGTATCTCTCTTCCAAGACTATCATATAAATGCAAAGCAATGGCGCAATCCGGACAACTATTGGTTTGGCTGTGATGTCTTGCATCTGTTACTTCCATATATTCATCTATACAATGCTTACATTGTTTGAGATGCCGCATGGTAGTATGCATCCTGTCATAAGGCAATGCCGTTGTTATTGAATAACGCGGGCCGCAATTAACACAGGTTGTAAATGGATAGTGATAACGAATGTTAGCAGGATCGCGGATTTCTCTTTTGCAATCATCGCAGATAGCAACATCAGGAGTGATGAGCATCTGTACAATATTATTACTGGCGCTGGGTTTGATAAAGAAACCTTTTTCTACAGGGCCATGTGTTTCTCTGATGGTATGTTCTGTAATGATAGCAAGTGTGGGAGGATGTTCTACGATGTGTTTACAGAAACGATGAACCTGTTCTTCTTCGCAGCTACAGATAATATGCACGCCATCAGAGCCATTGCTTACCCAGCCATCGATCTCCATTTGTACTGCCAGCTTATGCACGTAGGGCCTGAAGCCAACGCCCTGCACCATTCCATTAATATGTATGTGATAAACAGGCATCATGTTTTCAGGCAGGTGTTAATACTTTACTTTTTAACCAATCATACCAAAGTTCCATTCCTTCGCCGCTGGTACAGCTAAGTTCGATGATCTCGAGCGAAGGATTCACTTTCCTTGCATATTCTTTTGCTTTCTCTACATCAAATTTTACATACGGTAACAGATCGGTCTTATTAATGATACACAGTGTTGAAGTATGAAACATATCCGGGTATTTCAACGGTTTGTCTTCTCCTTCGGTTACACTGATCACAACCGCTCTTTCGCTTTCGCCAAGATCAAACATAGCCGGACAAACCAGATTACCTACATTCTCTATAAACAAGACAGAATCGGCTTTCAGCTTCATTCCCTGCACGGCATGTAATACCATATGTGCATCTAAATGGCAACCTTTGCCGGTATTGATCTGTGTTACTTTGGTACCCGTGGCATGTATCCGGTCTGCATCGTTGGCGGTTTGCTGATCGCCTTCTATTACGGCAAATTCCAATTCGCCTTTCAGATCGGTTAAGGTTCTTTCCAGCAGACTTGTTTTGCCTGAGCCGGGCGAGCTTACCAGATTGATCGATAAAATATTTCTTCCTTCAAAAAAACCTCTGTTGCGTTGTGCGAGCAGATTATTCTCCTGCAGAATATCCTGTTCCACATCAATCACTTTCTTTCCTTTGCTTTGTTGATGAGTATGATCGTAGCTATGCTCATGATCATGTGAGGTGGGTCCGCATCCGCAGGTAGCACACATAGGGTTCGTTTTTGTTTGGTTTAATCGGGCAAGACCAATGATCTTACCTTTAATTCTTTTCCGCTGAGTATCTCCGAAAAATGACTGTTACAATCAGGGCAACTATCGTAGAGATGGTGCATATCAAAATAACATCCACACTCTAAACAATGCGCTTTACCTTCAATCCGGTTCACTTTTCTGATAGCTGTTTCGAGGATCGTTCTTTTAATGGCCTGCTTCCAGGCAAAATCAAACGACTCCATTTCCACACCACTTAAACAGCCGATATCCAGTTCTATTTCTTCTATTACCACAGCATCATGCTTTGCAGCCTGACCGGCAGCCAAATCAACAATACTCATAGCAATAGATAATTCGTGCATACTAATTTATTTCTGTTCGCTTTTTTGTCTGCGCTCCCATGCAATAAAAATGCCGGCTGCCGCCAGTATACCATAGGTAATGATGGCGTGCTGTGGCTCAGTAAAATAATGGATGATGGCATAACCATCTGATTCTCCATGTCCGGGATGCGCCATGGTTACCAATGGCATGGCAAGGGCTGCTGCTGCGAAGATTTTTTTCATATCGTTGACGTTTTAATGAGACGTTCAGGATGCAAAGTAGAAAATGGCTATTCGGAGAAACATGATATTAATCATACAGGGCTGTGATAAACATCATTCGGCGCGGCATAGGACAAAACTAATTTGTGTTCGCTTTTACACAATTAAAACAACGCCCTATGTCTAACGAGCTTGTCCCAACCCAACAACCCACATACTATGAAGAAGTACAACGAAAAGGCTACAGCCGCCGCGACTTTCTTCAGTTTGTAAGTATGATGACGGCCTTTATCGGTCTTGAAAATACAGCGATCGGTCAGGTGGCCAAAGCGCTGGAAACCAAGCCCCGCGTGCCTGTTATCTGGCTTCACTTTCAGGAATGTACCTGTTGCAGTGAAAGCTTTATCAGGTCATCACACCCTATTGTAGCGGATATCCTGCTCGATAAAATTTCCTTAGACTATACAGAAACCTTAATGGCTGCATCCGGTTTTCAGGCAGAAGAAGCCATGCAGAATACCATGAAAAAATACAAGGGCGAATACATATTGTGTGTTGAAGGAAGTGTTCCTGTTGGCGCAGATGGTGTGTATTGCATGATTGGAGGAAAAACTTCGATGCAGATCTTACAGGAAGCGGCAGAAGGTGCGAAAGCCATTATTGCATGGGGCAGTTGCGCCAGCAATGGTTGTGTACAATCGGCTAAACCCAATCCCACACAAGCCACGCCTATTCACAAACTCATCAAAGGCAAACCCGTAATTAAAGTTCCGGGCTGTCCCCCAATTGGTGAAGTAATGGCGGGTGTGATCGTTCACCTGGTAACATTCGATCGTATTCCTGAACTTGATCGTTTAGGCAGACCCAAAGCATTCTACAGCAAAAGGGTACACGATACCTGCTACCGCCGTCCGTTCTACGATGCCGGTTTATATGTTGAAAGCTTTGATGATGAAAATGCCAAGAAAGGTTATTGCTTATATAAAGTGGGCTGTAAAGGACCATCTACCTACAACGCCTGCGGTGTTACCAAATGGAACAACGGTACCAGCTTCCCTATTCAATCAGGCCACCCATGTATCGGTTGCAGTGAAGAAAATTTCTGGGATAACGGAAGGTTCTATGAAAGAGGTTCTTCTTTTGCTGGCTTTGGTATTGAAGCAGATGCAGATACCATTGGTAAAGTGGCATTGGGTGTAACCGGTGTAGCGTTGGCCGGGACATGCTGTAATGACCAATGTCCGCAAAAGCAAACTCATTAACGAGTTAGAAGAAGAAGGCAAACAAAGCGAACACGAATTGAAATCATAATACCTAATTATACAATTAACTATATGAGCAAAAGAATAGTTGTAGACCCCATTACCCGGATAGAAGGCCACCTGCGCATAGAAGCAGATATTGAAAACGGTAAAATTAAAGATGCTTTCAGCAGTGGTACCATGGTACGCTTACTGGAAGAAATCCTGCGTGGCCGCGATCCGCGTGATGCCTGGGCCTTTGTTGGCCGCGTTTGCGGCGTATGTACTTCGGTACACTCACTTACTTCTGTACGTTGTGTGGAAGATGCACTGGGCATTACCGTTCCGCCAAATGCAGAACTGGTGCGTAACATTATGTACTGCGCACAGTATATGCACGATCACGTGGTTCACTTTTATCATCTGCATGCAATGGACTGGGTAGATGTAGTTGATGCATTAAAAGCAGACCCAAAGAAAACTTCAGAAAGCAATTGTTGGATCAGGGAAAAGAATTTATTGAGCAGGTATACATTCCCGATCTGATGGCTATTGCTTCTTTCTATAAAGATTGGGGTGCCATTGGTGGTGGACTTGGAAACTATCTGGCATATGGTGATTTGCCTGTAACCAATTATCGCGATGAGGCTTCTTATAAATTCCCATCAGGTGCTATTTTAAATAAAGACATCAGCCATATTCACGAAGTAGATCTTAGAAAAGATGATGAGGTACAGGAATTTGTAAAACATTCCTGGTACGAGTACAAAGGCGGTGATGAAGTAGGTTTACACCCATGGAAAGGTGAAAGCAAGATCAAATACACCGGCCCTAAACCTCCATTTGAACATTTAGATACCACACAAAAATACAGTTACCTCAAAACACCACGCTGGAAAGGCAATGCCATGGAAGTAGGTCCACTGGCACGCGTACTCATTGGTTATGCAAGAGGTAAAGAAGAATACAAAGCTGTGGTAGATAAAGCATTGAAAGATCTGAACATTCCGGTAACCGCACTCTTCTCAACATTAGGCAGAACAGCAGCGCGTGGCCTGGAAAGTGTATTGGTAGCAGGATGGAGTTTAGAATTCTTCGATAAACTGATCGCGAATATCAAAAATGGCGATACTCGAATGGCAGATACCAGCAAGTTCGATCCATCTACCTGGCCTAAACAGGCAGTAGGTGTGGGACATGCAGAAGCGCCACGCGGTGCACTCGCACACTGGATCAATATTGAAGATGGAAAAATTGCCAACTATCAACTGGTGGTGCCTACTACATGGAACGCATCGCCAAGAGATGGTAAAGGTGGATTATCTGCCTATGAATCTTCCTTGATCGATACACCGGTGGCCAATGAAAATCAACCATTGGAAATACTCCGCACCATACACAGCTTCGATCCATGTATGGCCTGCAGTGTTCACCTGTATGATGAAGAAGGAAAAACCATCAGTCGTGTAAGTGTTGTAGGAGATTAATCAACGCCCTAACTATTAAGCATCTATTATGAAAACCAAATACCTGCATGTTCATCGTTTACGCCGTGTGTATGTATGGGAATTACCCGTACGCTATTATCACTGGCTCAATGCGCTGGCCATTATTGCACTCATTATTACCGGTTTTTTAATTGCCGATCCCCTGGCCCTGCAAAGCAAGCAGGAAGCCACCATGCGTTTTACGCAGGGATGGATCCGCTTTATCCATTTTGTAGCAGCTTATATTTTCTTCTTCAATTTTCTGTTCCGTTTGTATTGGGGTTTTGCAGGAAATAAATATGCCAACTGGAAACAGTTCATACCCACTTCAAAAAAATTCTTTAAAGAAATGTGGTATGTTTTCAAAATTGATATCCTGATGATGAAAGGCAAAGAGCATATCAGCATCGGTCACAATGCGATGGCCGGATTTATTTATTTCCTCACCTTCTGGGCATTTTTGATCCAATGTTTAACAGGCTTTGGTTTATATGCAGCTACTTCAACCTGGTGGTTGCCAAAAGCATTTGCCTGGGTACCTGCTGTGTTTGGGGGTGATATTATGACAAGACAGATACACCATTGGGCCATGTGGTTCTTTATCCTGTTTGCTGTAATACATGTATATCTTGTTTTCTACCACGATTATGTTGAAGGCCGTGGCGAAATGAGCAGCATGGGCGGCGGATGGAAATTTATTGAAGAAGAAGTATTTCAGAACGAAGAACATCATACACCTAACACACCCACTGATACTAAAAAATAATGGAAACATACCCAAACATATTGATACTGGGCATTGGCAATTACCTGATGGGCGATGAAGGCGTAGGCGTTCACACAGCGCGCAGATTAGAAACCATGCACCTGCCATCTGACATAGAAATTGTAGACGGCGGCACAGGAGGTTTTCACCTGCTCGAATTTTTTGAGGAACATGATACCGTAATACTGATCGATGCAACCCTGGATGGCAATCCCCCAGGAACCATCCGCCTCATTGAACCCAAATTTGCCAAAGATTTTCCACGTGCCATGAGTACACATGATATTGGCTTACGCGATATGGTGAATGCGCTTCAGTTAATGGATAAAATGCCCCATATCTATTTGTTTGTGGTAAGTATTGAAACGATACAGCAACAGGGAATCGAATTAACCCCTCCTATTGAAAGAGTAATGCCTGCGTTATTAGAAAAGGTAATCACGCTTACAGAAAAACTGGCATTAGAAAAGACCGTAACCGAAACAGCAGCACTGGCTTAGAGCAGGCAACTCTTTCATTTGTGTAAATACCGATAAGTAAATAAAAGCTTATCGGTATTTTTGTTCTCTAAACCGTGCCTTTGTGCCTTTGTGTGCAAATAAAATCTCACACGGAGGCACAAAGGCACGGTTGGGTTTGCGATCATTATAGACACTATTTATTTACCAACACACGATTAATTTGTTAGAGATTTTAGATAACCCCGTATGGCAGGCATTGAATAGTGCTGACAGCCGTTTTAATCTGGGAGATGATCTTGTAGGTTACTTACCCGCAGAAGTTTCTCCGTTTGCGGCTTTGCCTGAATGGACCAAAGAGAACCAATCCATTCTCTACGATCGTTTACCTGCAGGACGTTCATGGTCTGCCATGTTAAAAGAGAAAGTGGTTCTTTCAGATCAATGGGAATTAACGTTTACTACGCCATTATACCAAATGATCTGTCATAAACTGATTCCTGCAACGATAAAGAATGCAGATTGTCGTTCACTAAATACTTCACATGTACCGGAAATGCTTGCATTAACAGCTCTTACCAAACCCGGCCCTTTTGGTGAGCGCACCATTGAGTTTGGGAACTATCATGGCATTTTTGTGAATAATGAATTAGCAGCAATGACGGGTGAGCGATTACATCTGGATGCATCTACAGAAGTGAGTGCTGTTTGTACCCATCCCGATCATTTAGGAAAAGGATATGCCGCATATCTGGTTTCTAAAGTTGCACAGATGATTGTTGAACAAGGAAAAACACCAATCCTGCATGTGAGAAGCGATAATGATCGTGCAGTAAAAATGTATGAGCGTTTAGGGTTTGAGATCAGGTCGGATATTTATTTTGGGGTGTTTAAGAAAAAGATTCAATAAAAGAAAAACAAAGAACAAAAAGATTCTCCGAAAATCAAACACTCTTTTTTTCTTCGTTTCTCTCTTAGCGAAATCTGATATCTATTTTAGAGTGTTTAAGAGATGGGTTAAAAAAAAAGAAAAACAAAGAACAAAAAGATTCTCCGAAAATCAAACACTCTTTTTTTCTTCGTTTCTCTCTTAGCGAAATCTGATATCTATTTTAGAGTGTTTAAGAGATGGGTTAAAAAAAAAGAAAAACAAAGAACAAAAAGACTCTCCGAAAATTGAACACTCTTTTTTTCTTCGTTTCTCTCTTAGCGAAATAACAATTCCTGTTTATCTAACAGCTTATTATCTTTCTTAAAAAATTAAACAATTACAGTTTTTTATTTTTATTCTAAACTTTTTAGAACAGGCAGGTGTAATAATGTTCTAAAAACAAAAAAATGAAACTGAAATTTTTATTGATGCTGCTGATTGGCGGCACACTTTCTGTATCTGCTCAAAAAACAGTTGTTGATGTAGCAGCAGGTTCTAAAGACCATACCACATTGGTTGCAGCTGTTAAAGCAGCAGGCCTGGTAGCTACTTTACAAGGCGCTGGTCCGTTTACAGTATTTGCACCCACAAATGCAGCTTTTGCAAAATTACCCGCAGGCACTGTAGACAATTTATTAAAGCCGGAGAACAAAGCAACACTCACCAAAATTTTAACTTACCACGTAGTAGCCGGTAATCTGGATGCAGCTGCTGTAATTAAAGCGATTACAGACGGTAAAGGAAAAGCAGTTGTAAAAACAGTAAGCGGCGGAAGCCTTACTGCTTCTTTAAAGAATGGTAAAGTGATTTTAACAGATGAAACTGGTGCTACCGCTACGGTTACAGCTACCGACCTGAAAGCAGGTAACGGAGTGATACATGTAATTGACAGCGTAGTAATGCCTAAATAAGAAGTTGACATTGTAGAAGGGCGCAAAAAAGAAAACCCGGTTCTTGTAACCGGGTTTTTCTATTTAAATAGGTTTTTAGTGTTTCACAATTTTACCATCTTTCATTACCCAATTCACATCCTGCAATGCTTCAATGTTTTTGGTAGGGTCTTTCTTTAAAGCAATGATATCTGCAAATGAATTGGTTTTGATCTCACCAATTTTTCCTTCCATTTCTAATAATTCTGCTGCCGTAGTGGTTGCGGTTTGTATGGCTTGTATAGGTGTTAATCCCCACTCAACAAAATAAGTAAAATCTTTCGCCTGTGGCAGGTTCCAGTCGTAACCACCGATATCTGTTCCATACGTAAGTTTTACGCCGGCTTTAATGGCACGTTTAAAAATATCAGGTATGGTTTGCTGAAAATATAAATTTATCGGGCTGCCGAGTTTTGCTCTTCCTTCTGCAACAAAAGCATTTACAAATAAGGTGGGGCACCAGAAGATTCCTTTAGCCGCCATCAGTTTCATACATTCTTCATCCATACCACTTCCATGTTCAATACTTCTTGCACCTGCATTGATGGCCGCAATAATGCCATCGCGTGTCATGGCATGTGCGGCTAATTTTTTTCTGCTTCGTATGGTTTCATCGCCAATCGCATTGATTTCTTCTGTTGTAAAATTGGGTAATGCCCGGTAAGATCCATCTGCTATTTTATAATAACTGCGATCAGCATAAATTTTAATCCAGTCCGCACCCTGTTCAATTTGCTGGCGTGTTGCTCTTCTGGCTTCATCGGCCCCGGTTATTTCCTGAACACCTTTGGGCATATGCAGTTCCCATGCATAATCTGCTGTTTTGATTGGATAATGACCGGTAGTATTAATGGCTAAGGTAGATACAAACATTCTTGGCCCGTCGATCACGCCCCGGTTGATCGCCTTCTTAACATCTACATCAGCAAAGCCTGCGCCTTCTGTTCCCAGATCACGCAAAGTGGTAAAACCATTCTGCAAAGCTTTTTCCACACTTTTGGTTGCCTGAATGGTTCTGTACGCAACAGATGATTTGAGCAACTGTACATCATAATCTTCTGCCGTAATATCTCCCTGTAATAAAATATGGGTATGGCAATCGATCATACCCGGCATCACAAAATAATCTGAGAGATCGATCACGGTATCAGCATTGGAAACAGCACTACTCACAGAAACCACAAGGTTTCCTTTAATGAGGATATTTTGTTTTTCCAACACCTTCCCCTGCCGGGTATCTAATAATTTACCACATTTAATAAGGGTAGTACGCTGTGCTGAAACGGTGATAGAAAAAAGCAGAAAGATCAGAAACGGATACCGGCGCATAAATAGTTATTTGGATGAAAGAATCTGGTGTTTCCAAATGTATTAAGATTTGAGAAAACCCACTCTCTTTATCCAAACTATACAATAACTGTTTAATGAAACCAGCTGTTTTTTACAGCAATAATTAAACTACCTCTGCGAAAACTCCCTGTTCTCTGTGTCTCTGCGGTGAATGGAGTTCCCATCTCACCGCAGAGACACAGAGATGCAGAGTTAACCGCAGAGAAAATCTAATATTTAAAACTACCCTTAAACTTCTTTTTAAACTCCAGAAAATCAGGAATGGAAACATTGGCCACATAACCATTACCGGGATGGTAATGAATATATTCCTGGTGATAATCTTCTGCAGCATAAAATTGTGTAAATGGCACAACCTGTGTAACGATCTTCTCTTTATATTTCGCCTGCTCCTTTTTTATTATAGATTCTATGATGGCTTTCTCATTTTCATTACGATAAAAAGCAACGGAACGGTACTGGGTTCCTTCATCGTTACCCTGCCGGTTCAATTCCGTTGGATCCATGCTGGCAAAGAATGCAGTTACCAATGTTTCATAAGAGATTTTTGATGGGTCGTAATATACCTGCACGGTTTCCGCATGTCCGGTAGAGCCTGAGCATACGGTTTCATAATCCGGGTTTTTTACTTTACCACCGGCATAGCCTGATACGGCATCACGCACACCTACCAGACTCTGAAACACAATTTCTGCATGCCAGAAACAACCTTCCGCAAATGTGGCAACGGCTTCGTTGGCAGCGGGCTTTTGTTTATCCGGCAAAGGAATTTTTACCGACTGCGATTGTATGCAGGAAGTAAATAAGATGATGCCTGTGAGAACAGTTATGATTGATTTCATGTTTTACATTTTTCTCTGCGAAACCTCCCGCTCTCTGCGGCTCTGCGGTGAAATTAAATTCAATTCACCGCAGAGCCGCAGAGTGTACCGCAGAGGATTATTTAATTTTTAGAACTGGTTGGCGGTTTCCCTCCTTCCGGAACAAAAATGAGTGCCGCAGAATTCATGCAATATCTTTTACCGGTTGGTGCTGGGCCATCATCAAATACATGGCCTAAATGAGATCCGCTTTTACTATCCACAACTGCAATTCGGGTTTCACCAAAACTTCTGTCTACCACTAACCGAACAGCATCCGGTGTTATGGGTGCATAAAAACTTGGCCATCCGGTTCCGGAATTAAACTTGGCTTCTGAACTGAATAAAGGTTGTAATGTAGCTGCGGAATAATAGGTTCCTTTCTGATAAAAATGATCATACTTTCCGGTTCCTGCTCTTTCCGTTCCTTCTTCACGTAATATATAATATTGTTCCGCTGTTAAGCGGGTTTTCCATTCTGCTTCGGATAAGTGTATCGGATAGGTTGTTTTGGCATCAGCCATTGGCGGGTCGGGGTATTTTTTAGACTGTGCCATGCCGCAATGCAGGCTTAACAAAGCCACTGTTATCAGTAAGAGAAAAGGATGTTTTCGTAATTGGTTCATAGTAAATATATTTTGGGTAATAGACGTACGTAATTTATCTGCCTTACGGTTGCGTAAGCTGTTGGAATATCTTTAACATTTAACATTCCGGATTGTTTCTCTGCCGTTGTTAAAAATACTCACTAAATCCTGTAATACAAAAGGCCCACTCATTTCTGAGCAGGCCTTTTGTGGTTGCAGTTAAGCTTAAGAATATTACGCCAATACTACCCCTTCGCTTTGATTAACTGCACCACTTTACGTTGTGTGCCCTGTATCAGTTCTGCATAGTAAGTGCCACTGCTGTAATTGCTGCCTATCTGGATCGTGCTGTTTGAGCCGATCTTAGACTTAGCATCTATTACCCTGCCGTTACCATCCATCAC
Source organism: Sediminibacterium sp. (assembly GCA_965206685.1). Lineage (GTDB taxonomy): Bacteria > Bacteroidota > Bacteroidia > Chitinophagales > Chitinophagaceae > Sediminibacterium. The sequence goes on along the minus strand of OZ242223.1, from coordinate 4,461,147 downwards.
TCTCATATCTACCGGTGTTGCATACTTGCTTTCCAGTTTCAAGGTAAAGAACGTGGTGCTTGGATTTGGCATCACCGTTACTTTCAGTTCTTCTTCTGTGGTAGCAATTGTTTCTTTGCTTTCTACTTTTGCATTTGTAGCTGTATTTACTGATGTAGTTGTGTACACAGGTACCGGTGCACTGCAATCATAGCTGTTCCAGAACACTGTGTTACCCTTGCTCTCCACTTCTTCTCCTATGTATAATCCTGTCATGTACACATCATCATTACAACTTGCAACACTGTGCGCTTTGTGGTCACAATCATTGTGGTCATGGCCTCTGTGCGGACAGTTTCTCGCATCATGCGCTTTATGGTCGCAAGTGTCATAATCATCTCTGTCTGAGTCAGTTGATGTTACACGGATCTTGCCATCAGGCATGATCACATTGGCAATTACTTTGATATCTGCTCCTTTTACCGTAAACTTCTCTTCATCATTCCTTAAGTCGCCCATGTAGAAGGTTACTTTGTTCGCTTCCGGATTTACCAATACCTGGCTGCCGATGCTTACATAACCACTCACACGTACTGCTGTGTTCGCTGATGTAAAGCGGATATAGCTGTAATTAATGTTCTTAGAACCTCTGTCTGCCGACAGGTTATCTATATTCAGTACCGCTGCTGTAAACTTAATACTTGCCCCTTCTTCCAGTCTGATGCTGCTGAAGGTGTTACCGGTTACCGTAACACTCATGCCCTTCTTAACCGTAAAGTTCTTGTAGTTACCTGCAATGGTAGCTCCGTTTACAGTTGCGGTGTAATTAGGCAGTGTATTGGTACTGGCTGTATTGTACTGCATGGTTGGCAGGGTTACATTCGCAATACCGATAATCGGGGTGGTGATCAGGATGCCTGAACCATCTTTATCGATCTTAGGGGCTTTTACAAACGCGCCCGGACCATTTACCGCACTGTATGAGTTAAACTCTGCTTCTCCTTTGGCTGTCATTACACCTACACTACCTGTCTGTACTTTATTGTATTTACCCAATTCCACTTCTTTGTAAGCAAGGATCGTGTAGGCACTTGCCAGGTTTTGTTTCTGGAAGTTGTATCCTACCGGGAACTCACTTACACAACCTGTTGCATTTACTTTCACAAATACATTATAGGTTCCGTCGTTATTGGTTAATCCCAATACCAGATCAGGGTTAGTTACAAAACTGCCCGGGGTGCTTCCTGTTGTCCAGCTGTAGGAGGCAGCATTGATACTTGATGAAGCTGTTAACGTTGTTTTATTACAGAACGCATCCGCATTGGTTGTTACATACGTAGCTACCGGTAATGGGTTGATCGTAACTTTTGTGCTGCATACACTTGTATTACCATGGGTATCTTTTACTGTCCAGGTGATCGTTGATACACCTACTGCAAAGACTCCGCTGGCATTGGTGCCTGTACCGCTTCTTGTGGTGGCTCCGCTTACAGCAAAGCTTGTGCTTTGTATACCACAGTTATCAGCTGCAATCAATGAAGCGATTGTGTAATTGGTTACTCCGCCATAGTTAGCACAGAATACTGCGTCTGCAGGACAAGTGATCACAGGGGCTTCGTTATCCGTTACCACAACTGTTTGGGTTACCGGTATCGCTGTATTGGTATGCGTATCGGTTACTGTCCATGTGATCGTCGTTGTGCCTACAGGATACAAAGCAGTCAGCGCTAAGCCATCGCTTCTTACTCCTGTTGCTGCAACTACTCCACAATTATCCGTTGTGATTGCACTTACTGATACGGTTGCACCGCATTTACCTAAATCGTTATTTACTGTTTTATTACCATTGGATACAATTACTGGTTTTTCAGTATCGGTAACGGTTACCGTTTGGGTCGATGTATTGCTGTTACCATGACTATCGGTTACTGTCCATGTGATCGTTGTGGTACCTAAAGGATACAAGGCGGTCAGGGCTAATCCATCACCTCTTACACCTGATGGTGTGCCTACTCCACAATTATCCATTGCTGTAGCACTTACGGTTACCAATGCGCCACATTTACCTGCATCGTTATTTACAGATTTATTACCATTGGAAGTGATCACAGGTTTTTCATTATCTGTTACCACAATCACTTGTGTTGATGTATTGCTGTTACCATGAATATCGGTAACTGTCCAGGTAATCGTTGTAGTTCCTACAGGGTATGGATCTGTTAATGCTAATCCATCACCACGTACACCTGATGGTGTTCCTACTCCACAATTATCCGTTGCACTTGCACTTACTGCAACTACAGCACCGCACTTACCTGCATCATTGTTCACAGATATATTGCCATTAGAAGTAATCACCGGTAACTCGTTATCTGTTACCACGATCGTTTGGGTAACCGGTATCGCATTGTTACCATGCATATCCGTAACAGTCCAGGTAATCGTTGTACTTCCTACAGGATATGGATCTGTTAATGCCAATCCATCACCACGTACACCTGATGCTGCACCTACTCCACAATTATCCGTTGCTGTTGCACTTACTGCAACTACAGCTCCACATTTACCGGCATCATTGTTAACTGATTTATTGCCATTAGAAGTAATCACTGGTAATTCATTATCTGTAACCACGATAGTTTGAGTTACCGGTATCGCATTGTTACCATGCATATCCGTAACGGTCCAGGTGATCGTTGTACTTCCTACAGGATATGAATCAGTTAATGATAACCCATCACCACGTACACCAGTTGCTGCACCTACTCCACAATTATCTGAAGTTGCCGGAGCGGTAATGGCTACAGTTGCTCCACATTTGCCCGCATCATTATTTCTTGAAATATTAGCCACCGGCGCTATCACTGGTATCTGTGCATCTACCACATTAATTTCCTGTACACAAGAAACTGTATTGCCGGATACATCATTCACTTTAATCGTAACCAGTGTTTGTCCAACAGGATAACTCTTACTATATCTTCTTGAAATATAGGTTCCTATCTGTGCAACATTTCCTGTTAATGAAATATCATCTACATAGAATAATGGTGTTGCTGCAGGATTTGGATCTGATACCAACCCATTGGTTACAGGGAAGAAATCGAAACCTCCGATTTTATTCACACCGGCTACATTGCTTAAATTTCTGGAATACTGCCATGTCTTAACAAAAACACCGTTTATAAACAAACTGGTTTGATCTGTATTCTGATTAATCAATTGCTTCACTTCAAACCATTGACCTTGCGGATAATTAACCACAACACTTGTACCTGCCGCCTGTAATACAGCTGTACCATTAGACCTGAAGGAAACCTGATGTGCCCAGTCGTTGAGCGCTTCTGTTTTCTGGAGATTATAATACGCAGTATGTCCCGGAGATACAAACATCTTGAAGGTTACTATCCAGTCGCCTGTTGTTTGATTTCCTAATCTAAAGATCTGATCAACAGGTCCGCCTGCAGGAACGCCGGTAACTTTCAAGCTGTACGGCGCACTAAAGAACTGCTCTGCACTTACTTCAGCTGAATTTCCACCCGGCCATGGAGCCCATTGTGGTGATTGACCACTAACGTTACCTAACGTGTATGAATTCAGATCATCTGTATGTGTAACAATATTACAGTTATCGGTAATTACCGGAGCCGGTATAACTACATTGGCTGCGCAGGTATTTACAATATTATTTACTGTAACCGGTGCTGCACAAACAATAACCGGTGGTTGGTTATCTATTACGGTTACTGTAAACGTAGCAACCGAGTTGCCTACTGCGTTTGTTGCTGTTGCGGTAACGGTTGTTGTACCGATTGGGAATAAACTTCCCGGTTGTATTGAATACGTAATGGTTGAAGCAGGGATAGCAGTGGTTTCTGTAGCTGCAAAGTTTACAACAGCACCGCACTGACCATTATCTGCATTAACCGAAATATTATGTGGAGGTACAATTACAGGTCTTAATCCTGTGATCACCACATTGAATGAACAGCTGGTGCTTAAGCCCGCTGCATCTGTTGCTGTATAAGTAACTTTTGTAGTTCCGATTGGGAAAGTTGAACCACTGGCTAAACCACCTGTCATTGCAGTAGTTACACCTGAACAATTATCTGTTCCAACCGGCACTGTATAGTTTACTACTGCGCCTGAAGGGCCTGCAGCATTTGTTGTGATATTATTCTGACAGATAATTACCGGAGGCTGGTTATCTGTAACTGTTACCGTTTGTGTGCAGGTAGACTGATTACCACTGGCATCCGTTGCTGTCCATAAAATTGTTGTTGAACCGATTGGATAAGCACTTGTTAATGCCAATGCATCACTTCTCACACCTGTAATATCTGCTACCACACAATTATCTGTAGCGGTTGCATTGGTAATTACTACCACTGCACCACAAGTATTCGGATCATTATTCACTGAAATATTTGCAGGACAAGTAATTACCGGAGCGATCTGGTCTAATACTGTAACATTTACAGTAACGCTTGATTGATTACCATTCACATCTGTTACAAATAATGTAGTAGTTGCTCCACCTGAATTACCACTAACCGGTGCGGTTGTGCTAACCCATGGATTGCCTGTCATATTGGTAAGCGTTCCGTCATGTCCATTACCTGAATGATCAACTGCAATGTTTCCAGTATTCTCATCGAAATTCCAATAGCCTGTTAAACCCGGTTCAGTACCGCTAAGGGTTTGGGTTTGCATTTTGGTAATGTCTGACTGAGACAGTGCTACATTCCATGTACTCACTTCATCCATCATTCCAGGGAATCTGCAACAGTTTACAAAAGCATGTGCACCCAGTCTTGCGCCTGTTAACGGAGCCAGTGCTCCGGCTGTAGCAAAAGAGAAGGATACCTGACCATCAATATATACATTGGCAAGTGAACCGTTGAATGTTACGGCAATATGATGCCATGTATTCATTGCTAATCCGAATGCGCCAAATGAATTACCGATTGGTGTATACACTTCAATGGCACCGCTGCATACGCAGATCTCCAGGCTACTGCTTGAGATGATCTTTCCATTATTACCATTGGTAGGATAGAACCATGTGCTGAAGGTAAATGTGTTACCCGCCGGGATGGTTCCGCCAATCTGAACCCAATCATCTATACCATCAAAATTCAATGCAGATTTATTAGGGGTAACCCTGATCGTGTTTGAACAATCAAAATCTGTTTTGCTCAATGTTTTTGTTGCAATACTGCAATTATCAGTGCTTCCGTTATCTACCTGATCTGCAGTTAACGTTGCATGGCCGGTTGCATCCAGATAAACGGTTACATCCTGCCCAATGGCAACCGGTGATTCATTATCAATAACAGTGATCGTTTGTGTTGCTGTATTTATATTTCCATGGATATCTGTTACTGTCCATGTAATGGTGGTTGGTCCCGGATTAAAATGTCCGCTTGCATCACCTGTTCCGTTAAAGTTGTTGGTTACAGATTGTACCTGACAATTATCAGAAACTACCGGTGGAGCAATGGTTACGATTGCACCGCAATCACCAGGTGTGGTTGGTAATGTCTGGTTTGCAGATACAATAATTTTTGGTAACTCATTATCCGTTACGGTAATGGTTTGTGTAACCGTTACTATGTTATTATGTGCATCGGTAGCTGTCCATGTAATGGTTGTTGTTCCAACAGGGTATAATGCATTCAATGCTAATGCATCGCTGCGTACACCTGTTACGGTAACACCCGGACAATTATCTGTAGCAGCCGGTGCAGTTACGGCAATGGTTGCGCCGCAAGCTGTTGCATCGTTGTTTACAGAAATAGCTGAAGGCTGGGCGATAACCGGTAACTCATTATCAGTTACGGTTACATTGAAACTACAGGTTGTAAAATTACCGGCAGCATCTGTTGCTTTAAATGTATTGGTTGTTATACCCACAGGGAAAGAAGATCCTGAAGGTAAACCGGCTGTTTGAACCACTGTAACGGTACCGCATTGGCTGCTGGCAGTTGGTGTTGCATAATTAACCACAACACTACAGGTAGCCGGAACAATATTAAATATGTTCAGGTTACGGATACATCCGTTCAATACACCTGCTGAACTGAAGTCGGTAGTATGGAAATTAAGATCATTACCTGTGATCAATGAACCTATATTTTTTGAAAGTATAGAAGTGCCATTTAAGAAGAGTTCTACTTTTCCATTAGTGTACACCAGTTTTCCTGTGTACCATGTAGCAGTCGTTACCTGGGTGGTAGAATATTCGAAGAAGTTGTTATTATACTTCACACCCATTGTGCCATCGGATTTTACATAGATAGCAATCCATCTCCATCCACTGCCACCAATGATTACAGGCATGTCTTTACCCAATGCACTCAATTTGAAATCAACATCAATCTCAAAATTAGATGTGTTCAGTCCGGTCAGGTAATCGGTTTTCATATTCTGACCATTCGGATCACCAAATGAGTAAATACCGTTTTGGCACATACCATCGTTAGGGGCTGCAAAACCGGTGCCTTGCAAAGCAAAATCACCAAAATGTCCGGTAGCTTCATGCAGATCTGTTAACAGTGGGTAGCTGGCAAATAATACCGGCTGCGTTCCGTTAGATACTGCAATATCAGGCACACAATTAATAACCGGTGCCGAAGCATTTACAACCACTCTTTGTGTTTGCGTTGCTATATTACCATGGCTATCATCATAAGACCATGTTACGGTATAAACACCTGGTGTAGCATAACTAACCGGGTTAACCGTTGTTGCAGTAATCGTTCCTGAACAATTATCTGTTGCAGTAGGTGCGGTTAGTGTTACAGAACAGGTACCCGTAATGGTTGGTAATGTGGTTACATTAGGAACCGGTTTCACATTATCATGATCTACCACGGTAACCGGATCAGAAGTAATGGCACATCCGCCACCGGTAACTTTAACTGTATAGGTACCGGAAGCACTTACATTAATGGATGATGTGGTTGCATTATTACTCCATAAATAAGTAGTACCTGCAGAAGCGGTTAATGTAACCGTTCCCGGTGTACAGAAAGTAAGCGGGCCGCTTGCAGTGATGGTTGGTTTTAATGTAACATTAACCGTTGTTGGTGCAGATGTAGCAAATGATCCGCAACCATTTCCAACTGTTACTGTATACGCACCGGGATCATTCACACTGATAGAACTGGTGGTGGCACCATTGCTCCATAAATAAGAACTACCTGTGCTGCTGGCCAATAATACCGGATTGCCCTGGCAAATGGTAGTAGCTCCACTGGTTGTAATAGTAGCAACCGGTGGTGTATTGATAGAGATATCAAATAAATTATCGGCACCGGTTGTAGCCTGATTTGTACTGATCACCCTGATCCTGTATTGAGAACCAGAAGGTGTATTTGCCGGTATTGTAAAATTGATGGTTCCGGAAGTAGCAGTTGAAGCCAAGGTTCCGATAGTTACCGGATTGGCAAAACTTCTGTTGGCATCACTTAACTGAACGATAAAATTATTACCTGCATTGATGGTTCCGCCTGTTGCAGAATAAGTTACAGTTCCTGTACCACCCGGACAATAAAATGCATTTACATTAGAAGTGGTTAATCCACGGAGCATGCCCGGATAAGTATTCAGATAAATCTGTCCATCAGAACCCTGATACACAACATCAATATCCTGTGTGGAACTGTTTCGTACTAAATTATGAGATACTGAATTGGGGATACTAACTAATGTGCCATATGCTCCGCCCTGATAGCTTACATGAAATCCCATACTAGTAGAAGAAACCGCATATCCATCAACAAAATTTCCAAACTCATCAGATTCCAGTGTCCGGCCTTGAGATACGGCATTGGTTCCTACAGCAAAAGAGGTGGAAGTGCCGGTTGCAAAATTAATTTTGAAGCCTGTAGGATTTGATCCGGCTACATAAATAAATTTCCCAAGTGGGCCATTGGTTAAGGTGTAAGAAGAAAAGTTTACAGATCCTGTAATAGACACAGAGGTAAATGATGCTCCTGAGTTGGTACTGCGGAACATGAATAAAGTTGGATTATCAGCGATCATGTAAACATCGCCATTTGATTTATCTACACGTATATCAGCAAAAGCCCATGTACCCAGCGATACAGATGAAAAAGCGCCTACACCGTTATTTGCATTACGATAAACGGCTGAACCATTTTGTGTAACCACATATACGTTAGAACCGTAACTGGCTATATGCGGGGTACTTCCACTGCCTAATGTATTACCGGCAGAAAAAGTTGCTCCTCCATCAAGACTGATATACAATACAAGTGTTGAACCGTTTGAATAGATAACATAAATGTTTCCGTTATCGGCAACCTGTACTTCTGCATTACCTGTTGTTAGTGCATTTAACTGAACACTTGGCAGAAAAGATTGGCCGCGGTTCACACTTTTTGCAAAACGCAAACCGGCTGAACCGATATATACAACACCAATATTTCCGGAAGCATCTACCGCCACATTTCGGCTGGTATTAGCCTGTCCGATATTGTTGGTTGTACCAACATCACTCACCTTAACAGCTGAGTATAAAGGCGTTTGTGCCATCCCCTGGAAACAGCAAAAAACCAGAGAAAGAAATAATACAATTTTCTTTAGGAGTAAATTATTTGTCATAAAATCTTTATTAGTCTGGAATTAATAAGTAACCGTTACTTTAATGTCATTAATGGTCAGTCCGGCCGGAATAGTTTCCAGCAAAACAGTTTTATACTCAACGGCACAAATACCCTCCAACTCCTGGCCTGCAAACAGAGAAACCGTTTTGGGAGCTGCATCTGCCCATAATTTATAGGAGATCACTGATGCCGCATCTGACAGGTTAACGATCTTTAATTTCAAAACTGGAGAATTATCACAGTCTGTTTCAGAATAATACACTTTGGTTTTTGCATCTTCATAGATCAGATGTAAAGCAGTATCAACAGCCATTTTATTCAAAAACAAAGATTGTTTTTGAGGAATGGTTGCAGTTGCTTTAAAAAAATTGCTTGAAGAAACTGGGATGTAAGCGATTTGCGATTTACCAGAATGGTACTCATTCGCAGAAGCTCCGGTTGCGATACAAACCAATAAGAGCAAGAAGTGTAAACGTCTTAACATAAAAGCAGGTTTAGTTTTGGTAATATATTCTTACTGACCCTATAAGCTTTTAAAGGCTTATATTAAAAAATATGCATTAAGGGTATTGCGTTAGCCTTATCGGAGAGGGGACTACCGATATACATTGCAATAGAAAACCGCTGCGGCTAACTTTGATATTGGATTTATTTCTAAAGGTTTTAATCCCTTCATTTTTCAGAGAAACGAAAACAGGTTACATAAAACACAAATTCTACCTATTTGTTCCCAAATGCAATAAAAAATATACAAATGCAATTATGGTTAAACTGCATTTGTAACCATTTTATCACAAATAGTTAATGAATATAGATAGTGAAGGTTTAAACTTCACTATCAAATCGATAACCTCTTCGATAAAGTAGATGAGGACCGGAAAAAAAATAGACGAGGGTTTATTAAACCGGAATTATGCTATGAAACCCTAAAAAAAGAACCCTGTTCCAGGGTTGCTTTTTCTCAAAGAAATTTTTATTGAAGAGATTTGGCTTACTCAGCCTTTATTACAGCGGTTCTTTTACTGATGCCATTCTCATTAAATGCCTCTATCTGAAAATAATAAGGCCTGTCTTTTTCCATGGCCGTAAAATAATATTCGCTGGCACCGTACACCATAATACTGGTGTACAATTTATCGGGGGCAGTGCCTGTATAAATGGTATACCCGGTTGCTTTATCATTTACCTGCCACTTCAGCCAGCTGTTTCTTCTTTCACTGTCGCCGCGCAATACCACAAAATGCTGTACTTCGTCCGGCATGGCGCCAACGCCTTTTCCAAACACACGTAAACCGCTGATGGCAAATTTGCCTGTTGGCATATGCATGTTTTCCAGTTTCAGATACCGGGCTTTGGCAGGCGTTGTGAGTTCAACATATTCATGTGGAATATCTGTTGTGTTGTGGCTTTTATCAATTAATATCTTCCAGTTAATTCCATCATTGGAACTGTATAATTTATATTGATGATAATTGTTGGTTTGTTTACCCATCAATTCTGCATCCTGATCTGCATAGTTGATCTGAACGGCATTAATCGTAGAAACCGCACCCAGATCGGTTTGTATCCATTCTCCTTTATTACCTGTGGCAGCACTCCAGTAGGTTTTAATATCCTCATCAACAGCAAGATTAGCGGCAAACCCACCTAATGTTGAAGATACTTTTACAGGTTTCTGATAATTCAATAACATCCATCCAGTAAACTGGGAATTGCTGTGATCGGCTCCGGTGTGGGGAAGATAATGCGGATAATCGCCATAGGCTGTATTGGTGTAAAGAATATCATCCTTATCAAAATCAGCTGGCCAGATACCGATGCGTCTTTCAAAATTATTTTTTACCGCAATTACAATGGTAGATACATGCCACCATTGTTTGTACAGATCCTGATAAGTGGCGCCATGCCCCGCACCCTTTGCAAACCCACCGGGTTTAAAGGAAAACGGATTATGCGATTGGTAGGTAAACGGCCCCATGGGTTTATCAGAAACATAAACCCCATCACCATAACCGCTAAACTCAGTACCGGGTGCACCATATTGTAAATAATATTTTCCATTGTGTTTATTCATCCACGAACCTTCCATAAAAGGTTTGAGAAAAGTATTGTCGTTATGCTCTCCAAAACGTTCCCAACCGTGGATCTCATCATGAAGTTTGAGTGTTTCTTTGATCTCACCAATCGGCTGCAAGGTTTTTCGATCAATCTCCTGCGCATACATCGGATAAAAATTACTGGAGCCCCAATAGAGATAAACGCGTTTATCATCATCCACAAAAAATCCGGGGTCCCATGCACCCACGCGAAAGGAATCCACCGCTTCTTTCCATTCATCTTTTTGCGGGTTGGTGCTCATCCATAAAGGAAAATTTTTATCGTGTGTCGATCCAATCACCAACAAGGTATCTCCCAAAACCAATGTAGCCGGTGCGCACAGCTCATCAAAAACTTTATGCCAGGGTTTTAAGAACTTTCTGGAAACAAAATTCCATTTGATCATGTCTGAACTCCACCAATACCCCCATTGATTGGTTGAGAATAGATAATAATTGCCTTTAAACAGCGTGATCACCGGATCAGCCGTAGCTCGGTGTTTACCTTGTTCTGAAAAATTGGGAATGGGACAATAACCGTAATCAATATTGATCGGGTTACAATACGTTTTCTGTTGGGCGATGGAATTGTCTGCAACTATCCATAAAAGCATTATGAAAGATATACGGATGGCAAGTCGTAAAAGCATACCCTAATTTACTCATTTTTGCATTTCGGAAATCCACTCTGCGAAAACAACCTGTTCTCTGCCGTTGTTAAAAATACTCACTAAATCCTGTAATACAAAAGGCCCACTCATTTCTGAGCAGGCCTTTTGTGGTTGCAGTTAAGCTTAAGAATATTACGCCAATACTACCCCTTCGCTTTGATTAACTGCACCACTTTACGTTGTGTGCCCTGTATCAGTTCTGCATAGTAAGTGCCACTGCTGTAATTGCTGCCTATCTGGATCGTGCTGTTTGAGCCGATCTTAGACTTAGCATCTATTACCCTGCCGTTGCCATCCATCACTCTCATATCTACCGGTGTTGCATACTTGCTTTCCAGTTTCAATGTAAAGAATGTGGTGCTTGGGTTTGGCATTACCGTTACTTTCAGCTCTTCTTCTGTGGTAGCAATTGTTTCTTTGCTTTCTACTTTTGCATTTGTAGCTGTATTTACTGATGTAGTTGTGTACACAGGTACCGGTGCACTGCAATCATAGCTGTTCCAGAACACTGTGTTACCCTTGCTCTCCACTTCTTCTCCTATGTATAATCCTGTCATGTACACATCATCATTACAACTTGCAACACTGTGCGCTTTGTGGTCACAATCATTGTGGTCATGGCCTCTGTGCGGACAGTTTCTCGCATCATGCGCTTTATGGTCGCAAGTGTCATAATCATCTCTGTCTGAGTCAGTAGAGGTTACACGGATCTTGCCATCAGGCATAATCACATTGGCGATCACTTTAATATCCGCTCCTTTTACCGTGAACTTCTCTTCATCATTCCTTAAGTCGCCCATGTAGAAGGTTACTTTGTTCGCTTCCGGATTTACCAATACCTGGCTGCCGATGCTTACATAACCACTCACACGTACTGCTGTGTTTGCTGATGTAAAGCGGATATAGCTGTAATTAATGTTCTTAGAACCTCTGTCTGCCGACAGGTTATCTATATTCAGTACCGCTGCTGTAAACTTAATACTTGCCCCTTCTTCCAGTCTGATGCTGCTGAAGGTGTTACCGGTTACCGTAACACTCATGCCCTTCTTAACCGTAAAGTTCTTGTAGTTACCTGCAATGGTAGCTCCGTTTACAGTTGCGGTGTAATTAGGCAGTGTATTGGTACTGGCTGTATTGTACTGCATGGTTGGCAGGGTTACATTCGCAATACCAATGATCGGGGTGGTGATCAGGATACCTGAACCATCTTTATCGATCTTAGGGGCTTTTACAAACGCGCCCGGACCATTTACCGCACTGTATGAGTTAAACTCTGCTTCTCCTTTGGCTGTCATTACACCTACACTACCTGTCTGTACTTTATTGTATTTACCCAATTCCACTTCTTTGTAAGCAAGGATCGTGTAGGCACTTGCCAGGTTTTGTTTCTGGAAGTTGTATCCTACCGGGAACTCACTTACACAACCTGTTGCATTTACTTTCACAAATACATTATAGGTTCCGTCGTTATTGGTTAATCCCAATACCAGATCAGGGTTAGTTACAAAACTGCCCGGGGTGCTTCCTGTTGTCCAGCTGTAGGAGGCAGCATTGATACTTGATGAAGCTGTTAACGTTGTTTTATTACAGAACGCATCCGCATTGGTTGTTACATACGTAGCTACCGGTAATGGGTTGATCGTAACTTTTGTGCTGCATACACTTGTATTACCATGGGTATCTTTTACTGTCCAGGTGATCGTTGATACACCTACTGCAAAGACTCCGCTGGCATTGGTGCCTGTACCGCTTCTTGTGGTGGCTCCGCTTACAGCAAAGCTTGTGCTTTGTATACCACAGTTATCAGCTGCAATCAATGAAGCGATTGTGTAATTGGTTACTCCGCCATAGTTAGCACAGAATACTGCGTCTGCAGGACAAGTGATCACAGGGGCTTCGTTATCCGTTACCACAACTGTTTGGGTTACCGGTATCGCTGTATTGGTATGCGTATCGGTTACTGTCCATGTGATCGTCGTTGTGCCTACAGGATACAAAGCAGTCAGCGCTAAGCCATCGCTTCTTACTCCTGTTGCTGCAACTACTCCACAATTATCCGTTGTGATTGCACTTACTGATACGGTTGCACCGCATTTACCTAAATCGTTATTTACTGTTTTATTACCATTGGATACAATTACTGGTTTTTCAGTATCGGTAACGGTTACCGTTTGGGTCGATGTATTGCTGTTACCATGACTATCGGTTACTGTCCATGTGATCGTTGTGGTACCTAAAGGATACAAGGCGGTCAGGGCTAATCCATCACCTCTTACACCTGATGGTGTGCCTACTCCACAATTATCCATTGCTGTAGCACTTACGGTTACCAATGCGCCACATTTACCTGCATCGTTATTTACAGATTTATTACCATTGGAAGTGATCACAGGTTTTTCATTATCTGTTACCACAATCACTTGTGTTGATGTATTGCTGTTACCATGAATATCGGTAACTGTCCAGGTAATCGTTGTAGTTCCTACAGGGTATGGATCTGTTAATGCTAATCCATCACCACGTACACCTGATGGTGTTCCTACTCCACAATTATCCGTTGCACTTGCACTTACTGCAACTACAGCACCGCACTTACCTGCATCATTGTTCACAGATATATTGCCATTAGAAGTAATCACCGGTAACTCGTTATCTGTTACCACGATCGTTTGGGTAACCGGTATCGCATTGTTACCATGCATATCCGTAACAGTCCAGGTAATCGTTGTACTTCCTACAGGATATGGATCTGTTAATGCCAATCCATCACCACGTACACCTGATGCTGCACCTACTCCACAATTATCCGTTGCTGTTGCACTTACTGCAACTACAGCTCCACATTTACCGGCATCATTGTTAACTGATTTATTGCCATTAGAAGTAATCACTGGTAATTCGTTGTCTGTAACCGTTACTGTTTGAGTTACTGGTGCAGAAGGATTGCCATTGGCGTCTGTTACATTCCATGTAATAGTTGTTATACCTACAGGATATGGATCGCTTAATGCAAGTCCGTCGCCTCTTACTCCCGTTGGCGTGGCTACAGAACAATTATCTGTTGCACTTGCAGTCACTGATACTGATGCTCCGCATTTGCCTTGTTCTGCATTTACATTCTGATCGCCATTGGTTGTTATTACAGGTGGCTGATTATCTGTAACGGTTACTGTAAACGTACAAGTAGCTGTTCCACAACTATTGGTTGCAGTAAGTGTAACGGTTGTGGTTCCTTTATTAAATACGCTGCCGCTGCCATTGCCATTACCATTGCCACTTGTTGCTCCTGTAAACGCATAGGTAATTGTTGGAGCGGGACCACCCGTTACTGATTCTGATGAAGAATAAGTAACCGTATTATCACATGAATTGGATAATGTATTTGCAGTTTGATTACCTATACAACTGGTGAAAGCAGGTGCTGTGCATGCTGGCTTTACAAATGTGATCACCGAGTTGTTAGAAGTTTGTGTGTTGTGGTTGCCGTCAACGAACTGCGCGTGTACCACGTCATCACCGATGCCACCCTGGTTCACCAGAGTGAACGTTACTTTTCCGTTTACATCGGTCGTGCCGGTAAATGTCTGTCCCAAGTCTGGTCCGCCAACCACAGTGAATGTCACGGTCGTGTTGGCTACGGGCACCGTTTGATTAGTTGAGAGATCTGTAGTAACCTGAGTTGCTGTCAGAACAATGTTAGTATTTACATTCTTAGTGTCGGTTGCCGGGGTCAAGCTTATATTGTCGGAGTGAGTAGGCGGCAAGAAACGACCCGCCGGTCCGAAGCGAACAACGCTGGTGTTGCCATTGGTTGAGCCATCCGGAAATCTGGTTCCAGACCAATAAGTGATGTAAAAATATCCATCAGGTCCCACGTTAGCCTGGTCGCCGTATTCATTACTGGTAGGCTGGGAAGCAATGATCGTAGGCGTTGGGGCTTTAGTGAAGTCATTGTCGGGAAATTTCCACATCGTGACTGTTTTTGCGCCCCCATCATTTGAGACAACGACCTGGTCGGTGCCGACTACGCCAAATGCCATACCATCGGGACTTCCACCATAATTTCCAATCGATTGGAACACTGGTAAGTCCGTACCCGGAGCGGAGATGCGTTTGTAAATCTGAAATCCACTCGCCGCAAATATGAAGTTTCCGGTCGCGTCAATCGCTATTCCGTCGCCGCTAATACCGCAACTACCAAGATCACGATGATCTACAGGATCAACTACACGACCACCTGCCGTAATGATATTATGATGGCCATGTGCATTCAATTGCGGATCCACCACTATGCCCCACGCATTGCCGGGAAGGGGTTCACTGGTGGCAGTGGCTGTCTCCAGATCCACCTGCACCACGCCAAGATCGCAATTTGCATAGACGGTTCCATCCGGGTATTGTGTAAAGTTGTAAACAGTGCCAATTGTCTGCCCGGTTCTGTTACCGGTGCGGTACTTTATAGGGCCCAGATTTACCAAAGGATGGATTGTCCCAACTCCACCAGGAGCGGGATTAGTAGTGGACAGGTCAATTTTATAAAGATTTCCATTAAACGAATAGGTATATGGATTTCCGTGGCTGTCAAAACCATAACCGCTTGTCGGATTGCCATCTGGTAAAGAAGATACCAACTCCTGGGTGAAACCCAATCCTGGGGCAGTCTTATTGAACGGTTTAGCTAGACATGGTGTCTGACTTGGGACCGTAGGATTAGCATCGTCACAGTCTTTATCATTTGTGACGTATCCTGCAGGAGGAGAAACTGGTGAAAGACTGTTATTAGTATTAGAAGTGATAATAGTGTTTGGATCTCCAAACCCATCTCCGTCTGCATCCTTGAAAAATACTACGGTAGCTGCAGAGGTAAGCACTTGGTCAAATGTATTACCGCTATATTGGGCGTTGCACAGGTTCGTTTCAGTTGCATCGCCACCATTATAATCGTAGTACGCTCTGGAGGAGCCCGTAGGAAAATCGATTTTGGCACTTACCCAGGCAAATAATGTCGCATTGCTGTTTTTCTTTACCCTTAGGGCATTTGAGCCACTTGAACTCCATGCGCCAGCGAGCAACGCAGCATTATTCACTGTAAAAGTTTGAAGCGCCGCGTCACAAGCACAACTGTTACCTGTGTTACCAGCAGTAGATCCTATGGATGTACCATTAAGGAAGAAACTATATGAGTCCCCCGAGCTGCAAGTGTTAAGAATAGTAAATGTGATCTGCGTAGGCGCAGCTTCAGCGGCTTGTGATTTACCTGAGTGGTAATAATTTGCCGAGGCTACTGATACAAAACAAATCAATAAGAGCAAGAAGTGTAAACGTCTTAACATAAAAGCGAGTTTAGTTTTGGTAAAATATTTATACTAAGCCTATAAGCTTTTGAGGGCTTATATTAAAATATGCTTGTTGGGTATTGTGTTAGCCTTACCGGAGAGGGGACTACCGATATACATCACAATAGAAAACCACTTTGGGCTAACTTTTAGATATTGGATTTATTTCAGAAGGTTTTAATGCCTTCTTTTATTCCGGGAAAGAAAACAGATTGCAAAAAATACAATGCTGCCCATTTGCTCCCAAATTCAATAAAAAAAGATGGAGTCATGCATAAACTGCATTTGTAAATCTTTTTCTCAAGAATAGTAGATGAATATAGATAGTGAATATTTAAACTTCACTACAAATCGATAACGTCTTTGATAAAGTAGATGATAGCCAAGTAAAAGATAGATGAGGATTCTTAAAACATGAACTTCTTGCTAAACCCATGCATAAGGAAGTAATTTCAGAATGCGACTTCTGCGAAAATTTTTTTATAGAACGTATTAAGATTGATTCCACTTATATCCCAGCTGCTTTTTAGCCGATGCTGTGACTTTAACGTATTCGTGGGTTATCTGTTTTGTTGAAGTTCTTATCAAGAAACATTTCTCAGACAACCTCCCTTTGATGAGTTGAGAAAAGATCCATTTACTCATTTTAAATTGCGATATCCTTAGCGTAAACGCCGCGTTCATTGCGGCACTGCGGTTGTGTAGAGTGCTAAGCAACCACAAAGAAGAATCATTTTAACAACGGTTGCATGAAAATTCTCTCTGCCGTTACTTTATTGATCTTTCCCTTTGAATAATAAGCCGGAAAGTATTGATCGCTGGACCAAAGATTGAAAAGGTTTTTATAATACGGGCTTAAAGGATCACCGGATTGTCCGGGTGTATTGATCATAACAGCCTTATCCCAATCACCCGTATCTACGATCAAACGAAAACTGGCACCACTTACCTGGTTATCCGAACTGCCCGATGCGCCGGGTGTATAACCGCTGCCACCACGGGGTGCAGGGCCAACCGTTAGTTTTTGTTTCCATGCATTGGAAACTATACTATTCAGCGGATGAAGCATGGTTATATGTTTATATTTATCCTGTCCATATACCCATTTTTCAATATCAGGTCCGAGTTTATAGTTCAACTCATTTACGGCTATATCAAAAGCTTCTTTTAAAAATGCATCTCTGCCTGCTGATGGATTGATGCCAAACTTTGCATCCGGCTTTTGTAACCAGCCAATGAGTTTTGACATTTGCAGTGTAACCATTCCTTTGATCTGATCCGGAACAAAACGTTTTGTGGCGAGCAACATTAATTGTCGCTCCCACATAGCATAGATGCCTGCGGGTATTGACTGTTTATCCAATACATAATTCCAATTCTGTAATTTCTTTTTAGCGGCCTGCGATAAAGGCATTTCAAAACCAACAGGCTGAAGCATTGGCAGCAGCGTTCTTGCAGGGATAGAAAAATAATCTGTTTGCAACGATTTCATTTTGTCGATGGTCATCTTTTCATCTTTCCCCAGCACTTCGTTGATCCGGTTACCTCTAAATGGATCTGCCCATGTATAGCCCACCGCATCCCAATGATCATAACTTAAGGGTGTTACATCCTGATTGGCTGTTGCCAGAAAACCTTTTGGCGGGTTTAACAGATGCGGCCTTTCTTTGATCGGCAAGAAACCTGCCCACTCATATCTTCCATCACCCGGTACCGGTACCAGTCCACTATAATTTTTTCTTACCGGAATAATACCCACAGCCTGCCAGCCGATATTTCCTTTTTTATCAGCCCAGATCATATTCTCACCGGGTATATGACTGTAACTGCAGGCTTCGCGAAAAGCTTCCCATGTTTTCGCCTGGTCAATCCGCAGCGAAGCAAGATAAGGTGCACCACCCGGTTCAAGCCATGCGCATCTTACTGCATAGGCTTTTCGATTAAGGGTATCTATAAAAGTTACCGGGCCATGTTGTGTGTATCGTAAAACAATTTGTTTTGAACCTGCATTTTTTACGTTAATGGTTTCGCGGATCTCTTTCATAGAAACCCAATTGCCTTTGTATTTGTATTGAGAAAGATTGGCAGGATTGAGATCATATACATACAGGTCTTCACCATCTGTTTCATAAATGGTTAATCCCCATGCACCTTCTTCATTATGTCCGATAGATACCCCGGGGATTTCCGGCTCACCACCACCCATCACATTCCAACCCGGTGCTACCAAATGAACCATATAACGCAAAGAAGGAACTGCAATTTTTCTATGCGGATCATTGGCCAGCATGGCATGACCGCTTGCTGTTCTGCTGCCGCTTACGATCCAGTTATTACTTCCTTCCACACCATGTTCAGTTGGATTATAAGAATGTGGCATCTGTTCATTGAGTTGATTCATTACCGCATCCTCATCTTCGTCTGCTAACGCAATATCACCTTTTTGAAAAAGGATATCTTTTCGATAAGCATTGTATAATTCAAGGATGTCTTTAAATAAAAGATCCCCTCTGATATCCGCATCTAATTTGATTTGTGGATCTTTAGGATGGTACCATAACAATTCTTTTAGTTTCGCATCACCCACTCTCGCAACCGCTCTGCCAGTATTTAACTCTTCTGTAATATTGCTCAATAATCCCTGATGGCGTGAGATCACCACTGCAGCAGTCCATTTACCCGGCAATATTTTCAGCATCCTGAATTCAACCGGTAATTTTTCGGGATGTTGCAAAACTTCATCAATATATCTGTTAACGCCTTCTACATAAGCAGTAATGATCGCTTCTCCCTGCGGGTGATAATGATTGAGTTCTTTTTTCAGATCCCCTCTGAACTGAAACAACCTTGTACCGATATCTCTTTTCAATTCCTTTGCGCCTAAAATTTCTGCAACGGTTCCGGTAGCCTGTCTGCGCCATACTTCAAACTGAAAAAGCCTGTCTTTGGCAGCACAATACCCCTGTGCAAAAAAGAGATCATGTTGATTATTCGCATAAATATGGTTCACGCCCCATTCATCGCGCAATACTTCTACTGAGGATTGTAATCCTTTTACAGATAAATTGATTTTTGTTTGAGCAGACAGGTTTATCAACCCCAGTAAAAAAAAACTAATAAACAGAAATTTAGGATGTACAGAGGTAATACGCATACAAGGGGATTATAAAAGAATTATTGGAAGTTAACGTAATCTTCTGAATTTTTTATTATAGCAGAAATGAGTAAATTTCAAAAACATATAACTGCCATATGAAAAAAAAGTTCGCGCTACATTTCCCTTTATTATTCCTTTCGGTAAGAAATATTTTTTCGTTGATGATTTGTCTGTTGTTTTTCTCTGCAGCCACGGCACCGGTTGTTCAAAAGAAATTAGGCGATCGGAAATCAACACCCAATATCATCATCATTCTCTGCGATGATTTAGGTTATGGCGATCTGGGCATGTACGGTGCTTCGTTATATAGTACACCTAATTTGGATAAACTCGCCGGACAAGGCATGCGCTTTACAGAATTTTATGCGGCACAGGCGGTATGTTCTGCATCAAGAGCAGGATTACTTACCGGTTGTTATCCCAATAGGATTGGTATTACCGGCGCTTTGGATAATAATAGTAAAAACGGTTTGAGTAAAGATGAAAAAACGATTGCCGAAGTAGTAAAAGAAAAAGGATACGCCACAGCTATTTTTGGCAAATGGCATTTGGGACATTACAAAGAATTTCTACCCTTACAACATGGTTTTGATGAATACCTCGGCCTGCCTTATTCAAATGATATGTGGCCGGTGCAATATGATGGCACACCTTATAAAGACACCACAACTTACCGAAGTAAATATCCACCACTACCTCTGATCAGAAATAATGACAAGATAGAAACGATCCGCAATCTCGATGATCAATCGAAACTAACCACATTGTATACCGAGCATGCTGTTGATTTTATCAGGAGAAATAAAACAAAGCCTTTCTTCCTTTATTTACCACATTCTATGCCGCATGTTCCATTGGCTGTTTCCTCAAAATTTAAAGGTAAAAGCAAACAGGGTTTGTATGGTGATGTGGTGATGGAGATAGATTGGTCTGTAGGAGAGATTATGAAAGAATTAAAAAAAGACGGGCTCGAAGACAATACACTGCTCATCTTTACCAGCGATAACGGCCCATGGTTAAACTTTGGTAACCACGCCGGTTCCACAGGTGGCTTACGCGAAGGAAAAGGAACCAGTTTTGAAGGCGGACAAAAAGAGCCTTGCATAATGCGTTGGCCGGGTGTGATACCTGCCGGTACGATTTGTAATAAACTGGCATCTACGATTGATCTGTTACCCACAGCGGCGGCAATTGTAAATGGCAAACTGCCTGAGCATAAAATTGATGGTGTAAATATTTTATCCTTACTAAAAGATGAGAAAGATGCCAACCCCAGAGATGTGTTCTATTATTATTACAGAAGAAATAATTTAGAAGCCGTTCGCAAGGGCGAGTGGAAATTAGTGTTGCCGCATGAAGGCCGTTCCTTCGAAAATCAACAACCTGGCAATAATGGGTTTCCCGGTATTGCACCAGAAAATGTGAAGTTTGATATGGCATTATATGATTTGCGCAGAGATCCGGGGGAAAGATATGATGTACAAAAAACCTACCCCGATGTGGTTAAAGAATTAATGGAATTAGCTGAACAGGCAAGAGATGATATGGGTGATGAGATTCAGAAACGGAAGGGGAAGAATATGAGGAGTAGTGGTTTAATTAAACTGTAGTTGTTGTTGGTCAGGCGACCAACAACGGCAGAATATTTCGCCGCAGTTGGTCGCCTAACCAACTGCAATTTTATTTTCCATGCAATGTTTACTTAATTATCGTGCATAAGACCAAAAATGACAGCAGCAGATTAATTCTGCAATAACCATTCTTTTAAATCATTATAAGAAGCGTTCATCCGCACACTTTTCTTTTCTTTAGAGAACAGGTGTTTGGCAGATTCAGGTATCTCAATTTTCTTTTCTGTCATAGCTTCTACTGTATCCGGAAATTTAACGGGATGGGCCGTTTCTAAAAAAAATCCTTTCTGTTCGTGATGTAAAGAAAGATATTGTTCCAATGCATCATAAGCCACCGCACCATGTGGATCTAACGTGTAACCAAATTGTTGGTATACATCAGCTATGGTTTGCTGGGTGATCTCATCGGTTACTGTATATCCACTTATTTTTTCCTTGATCGTTTCATAATCACTGCCAAACAATTCTATTACACGGATAAAATTACTCGGACTGCCAACATCCATTGCATTCGAAATAGTCGGCACTGCGATTTTTGATTGATAATTTCCACTGCGCAGATATTCGGGTACTGCATCATTCACATTACAGGCAGCAATAAAATGTGCAACAGGCAACCCACTTACATGTGCCAGTAATCCTGCACAGATATTTCCAAAATTACCACTGGGCACGGCTATTACCGGTGGATGAGCTTTGTCTTGCCATTGCTGATAAGCAAAGAAATAATATAACTGCTGCGGCAACCACCTGGCCACATTAATTGAATTGGCAGAAGTAAGCGTTAAAGCTTTGTTCAGGTCTGCATCCATGAATGCATCTTTCACCATTGCCTGACAATCATCAAAACTTCCGTTTACTTCAAGGGCTTTGATGTTTTGTCCGCAGGTGGTTAATTGCAGTTCCTGCACAGGACTCACTTTGCCTGAGGGATATAATATCACTACTTCTACTCCATCCACTCCCAAAAAACCATTGGCAACGGCACCACCGGTGTCACCGGAGGTTGCCACCAGCACCGTTACTTTTCCTTTTTGTTGTTGAGAAAAATGACCGAGACAACGGCTCATAAATCTGGCACCCACATCTTTAAAAGCCAGTGTGGGGCCATGAAATAATTCAAGCGATGAGATCTGATCATTCACTTTCACTAACGGAAATGGGAAGTTGATGGTTTCAGAAACAATACGATATAAACTCTTTTTATCAATCGTATCGCCCACATACGGCTCCATGATCAGAAAAGCGAGTTCTTCTTTCGAATACCCATCAATATTTTTAATAATTGACGGGTCAACGGTTGGAATGGTTTCAGGAAAATACAAACCCTTATCCGGCGCCTGCCCTTTAATAGTAGCTTCGCGAAAATTTACATTGGGGGCTGTTTTATTAAGACTATAATAGTTCATTGTGAATAGTGAATGGGCAATGGTGAATTTTATGGCGTTACAAATCGTACACCTTGCTGATTAATAGTTGTTACATAAGTATGATGATCCAAAGAAAGTTTTTCATATACGGAATGCATCTGTACTTCAACTTCTTTTGCGGTTGTTTCATCTTTGCTCACCATAAAAATGGAGGGGCCTGAACCCGAAATGCCTCCGCCCAGTGCGCCCGCATCTTTGCTAAGTTGTTTAATCTTATCAAAACCGGGAATTAAAATGCTTCTTACCGGTTCTATCAAAACATCTTCTAATGATCGTCCGATTAGTTCATAATTGCTTTGTAATAATCCGGCAACCAATCCCGCAATATTGCCCCATTGGCGTATCGCATCTTTTAATAAGACCTGTTGTTTTAAAATGCCTCTTGCATCAGATGTTCGCACTTCAATTTGCGGATGAACGATTGTTACAAATAAAGGCGGTGCAGTTAGCGGAATAATATCCAAAGGAAAAATAGAACGGATCAATGTAACGCCACCATAAATACATGGCGCAATATTATCAGCATGTTTTACTCCGGAAGCCACTTTTTCTCCATTCATGGCAAAACGAACCAGATCTTCTTTGGTAAATGGATCGCCGAGTAAACGATTGGCTGCCACAACTGCACCCGCAGAACTCGCTGCGCTGGAACCCACGCCACTACCGGGTTTGATGTGTTTACAAATCCGTAATTCAAATCCTCTTTTCTCTTCCGGCATTTCTTCCTGCATAGCCAGTAATGCTGCGCCGGCCACATTTAATTCAGGAATAGTGGGCAGATTATATTCATCTTCATTAATAATTGTGATACCCGGTTCATCTGTAAAACAGATACTCATTTCATCATAGGGATCATTCACAGCAAAACCCAAAACATCGAAGCCGCAGACCATATTGGCTACTGTAGCGGGTGCGTGTACACGAACAATACCCCCCAGCCCCCTGAAGGGGGAGTAAAAAAAATTATTATTGAAAAGTAGTCTCATGAATGAAAAACAAATTTTATATAGATAAACTTTATAAGCTCCCCCTTCAGGAGGCTGGGGGGTGTCTTATCTCGCTACCCTTATTATATCCGCAAACACCCCACTCGCCGTAACATCAGCACCTGCACCCGCTCCTTTAATTACCAATGGTTGTTCAGGATACCGGTCAGTATAAAATAATACAAGGTTATCCTTTCCATATAAATGATAGAAATCAGATTCGGCAGGAATATGTCTTAAACCTACTGCTGCTTTTCCGTTTTCATAGCTGGCCACAAATTTCAGTTTACAATTTTCTTTTGCTGCTGCATCATAGATCGCTTTAAAATGGGTTTCCTGTTTAGCCATTTCTTTATAGAAATCATCCACGCTTCCTTCAAAACAAGACATCGGTAAAAAATATTGATTACTTATATCATCCATTTCAATCTGCTGTCCTGCTTCACGTGCGAGGATCATAATCTTACGCATTACATCGGTACCGCCAAGATCAAGACGTGGATCGGGTTCTGTGTACCCTTCATCCTGCGCCTGCTTTACTACTTCAGCAAAAGGTTTGGTTCCATCATAATTATTGAAAACAAAATTGAGTGTGCCGGATAAAACTGCCTGGATCTTATTTACTTTATCGCCGCTGCGTAATAGATCATTCAATGTGCCGATAACGGGCAAACCTGCGCCAACATTTGTTTCGAACAAAAACTGCGCATTGTATTCTCGCGCAAGCGATTTTAATTTTTGATAAGATGCATAAGTTGATGAACAGGCTATTTTATTACAGGCCACTACTGATACACTTTTACCAAGTAATGCACCATACACACCTGCCACTTCTGCATTGGCAGTAACATCTACAAATACACTGTTGCGCAAATTTTTATCGATGATCTTTTTTACAAAATCATGAATCGTTCCGGCTTCTGCATGTTGCAACTGATCTTTCCAGCCATCAAGATTAATTCCGTCTTCATTGATCAGGATCTTTTTGCTGTTTGCCAACCCAATCACCTGTATCTGTAAACGCAATGTATCCTGCAGGTATTGAAATTGTTTTTTGATCTGTCCTAATAACTTACCACCCACATTTCCCGTTCCGGCAATAAATACGTTTAATTGCTTGTATGTTGTTTCAAAAAATTCTTCATGCAATACGTTGATCGCTTTCTTTACATCTGTTCCGGATAATACTGCTGATATATTTTTTTCTGAAGAACCTTGCGCAATCGCTCTTACATTGATACCGTTTCTTCCCAGTACCCCAAACATTTTACCACTTACACCCGGGTGACTCTTCATCTGTTCCCCAACCAATGCTACAATAGATAAACCGGATTCAATTTTTAAAGGTTCGATCGTTCCGTTCAATACTTCATAACTAAAAGC
Organism: Sediminibacterium sp.; assembly: GCA_965206685.1. Classification (GTDB taxonomy): domain Bacteria; phylum Bacteroidota; class Bacteroidia; order Chitinophagales; family Chitinophagaceae; genus Sediminibacterium. The sequence continues at coordinate 4,435,845 of OZ242223.1, read as the reverse complement.
ATGATCGATTGATTTTTTGGCTTTGTCTTTATCCACTTCATTAATTCCCACACAAATCGAATGTTCTGAAGAACTTTGTGTGATCAATATCACATTCACACTCTCATGTGCTAATGCTTCAAACAAACGTTTTGAGAAACCGGGAATACCTACCATGCCGCTTCCTTCCAAACTCAATAAACTGATCTTATTAATGCTTGAGATACCACGGATAAAACTATCGGTAACCGCAGATTCATTTTCTATCAATGTTCCATATTCATCTGGCGCAAATGTGTTTTTAATCCAAACCGGAATATTACGGCTCATTACCGGCTGTATGGTTGGCGGATAAATAATTTTTGCACCAAAATGCGAAAGCTCCATCGCTTCCTGATAAGAAATACGGTTGATGGGTTTTGCATTTTGCACTAATCTCGGATCAGCCGTCATCATTCCACTTACATCTGTCCATATTTCCAATACCGAAGCATCTGTAGCAGCTGCATAAATGGCAGCTGTATAATCAGAGCCACCGCGGCCAAGGGTGGTGGTATTGGCTTGCTCATCGCTTGAAATAAAACCCGGTGCTACATATAGTTGATATACATTTTTTTCTAAATGATTCTGGATCTTAATATCTGTTTCTGCAAAATCTACATTTGCATTTCCATGATTAGAATTGGTGATGATGAGTTTACGCGAATCGATCCATTGTTGATTTGTATTTAAAGATTGAAAAGCAGCAGAGATCATCATCGAAGACAACAATTCACCATAACTCACAATCCTGTCTTTGGTTCTGGGAGATAATTCTCCTAAAAGAAATACGCCATCACAAATACCATCCAGTTCATTGAAATGTTGTTTTACCAGACTGAGTGTTGAACTTTGTTGCTGAATTGGCAATAATTCGCGCACTGTTTCCAAATGCCGCGTTTCCAGTTCGCGCAATAATGTTTTGTAAGCCTCATCTGCTTTTGAAGCCAGATGCCCAACCTGCAATAAATTATCTGTAACACCGCCCAGCGCAGAAACCACTAATATCACGGGGTCTTTCTCAACGGCTTTCTGAACGATCGCAATTACTTTCTGTATGTTGGCGGCATTGGCAACCGAGCTTCCGCCAAATTTTAATACCTGCATATTATTAAAACTTAAATCCTGAATAAATATTGTAAATAGAATTCACTGCTCCTTTTATTGGATAACAGCGTATAAATGCCCGATGGTAATATGGAAATGTATAACCCCTTACAGGGTTGTAATAATCGTAATAGCAGTTGCAAACAGCGTGGCTGTTTGTACAGAAGGAGTAATATGTAACTGCTGTTGTTTCATTAATTGCTGAACGTTGTCGAAGATACTGAAATATTCTTTTCATTATACTAAGTATCCGAACAAATTATCGTTCTGTTTTAATTCTGTGTAATTAATATGGTAACGATCCATGTTTTGAATCAAAACTTCATAATCTTCTCTCGATTTAAGTTCTATACCCACCAATGCCGGCCCCGTTTCTTTATTATGTTTCTGCATGTATTCAAACCGCGTAATATCATCACCCGCTCCCAGTACATGGTTCACAAATTCTTTCAAAGCGCCCGGCCTTTGTGCAAAACGGACCAGGAAATAATGTTTCAGACCTTCATACTGCAATGATCTTTCTTTGATCTCCTGCATACGGTCAATATCATTATTGCTTCCACTTACAATGCATACAACTGTTTTGCCTTTGATCACATCTGCATAATCATCCAATGCGGCAATGGATAATGCACCTGCGGGTTCTACCACAATCGCATCTTCATTATATAATTGCAAAATGGTTGAACAGATCTTACCTTCTGAAACAAGGTGCATATCATCCAACACATCTTTACAGATACTGAAAGTGATATCGCCTACTCTTTTTACAGCGGCGCCATCTACAAATCTTTCAATATTATCCAACACAACCGGATGCCCTGCCTTCAATGCTTCAAACATAGAAGGTGCGCCTTCCGGTTCCAGTCCAATAACTTTTGTTTTGGGTGAAAAGGTTTTGAAACAGGCTCCCACACCTGCACTCAAGCCACCCCCACCAACCGGAATAAAAATAAAATCAATATCAGAACGGTCTTCCAGTATTTCAATACCTACCGTTGCCTGTCCCTCAATGATACGGATATCATCAAACGGCGGAATAAAGGTCATACCATTTTCTTCTGTGTATTGCTTTGCAGCAACTGCACAGTCATCAAACGTATCACCAGTTAACCTCACTTCAATAAAACCATCGCCAAACATTTTTGTCTGACTTACTTTTTGATTGGGTGTAATAATCGGCATAAAAACCACACCCTTTACATTCAGTTTTTTACAGCTGTAAGCAAATCCCTGTGCATGATTACCTGCACTGGCACATACAACACCTTTTTGTAATTGCTCATGCGGAAGACTGCTCATCATATTATACGCACCGCGCAGTTTATAGGAACGAACTACCTGCAGGTCTTCTCTTTTGAGAAAAACATCGCACTGGTACTTACGCGACAAATTATGATTGTACGTAAGTGGTGTTCTGTTCACTACTTTTTTCAAACGCTCTTTGGCAGAATGAAAATCGAGTGTGGGGGTTGTGATAATAGATTGCTGCATAGTCAACTTTTTGACTCACCCCCAACCACGCTTCGCTTGTTGACCCCTCTCTACTTTGTAGAGAGGGGTGACGAGCGAAGCAACGTCGAGGTAAGTAATATATTAAGCTTTAGGCGCCTGGTTTTCCGGACGTAAACTTCTCACCGTTCTACCTGCCTGCCATATTTCGCTATCGTGTAATTCTTTTAATTCAGCATCCAGTTTTTCGCGGTAGTCTGCTTTACTGTTGCTTTCGATTGATTTAGCGGCTTCTTTTCCGGCAGCGACACTTTCATACAAATCATTGAACACAGGCAAAGTAGCATCGCGGAATTTTTTCCACCAATCCAATGCACCACGTTGTGCAGTGGTTGAACAGTTGGCATACATCCAGTCCATACCATTTTCAGCAACCAACGGCATTAAGGATTGTGTTAACTCTTCTACTGTTTCGTTAAATGCTTCAGAAGGTGTATGCCCTTTAGAACGCAACACTTCATATTGTGCAGCAAAAATTCCCTGAATAGCGCCCATCAAGGTTCCACGTTCACCGGTAAGATCACTGTACACTTCTTTTTTGAAATTGGTTTCAAATAAATAACCACTACCAATCGCAATACCTAATGATACCACACGCTCAAATGCACGGCCGGTTGCATCCTGAAAAATTGCATAGCTGCTGTTCAGTCCACGGCCCTGCAAAAACATTCTGCGCAAAGAAGTACCAGACCCTTTTGGTGCCACTAAGAATACATCTACATCAGCCGGTGGAATAATGCCAGTTTGTTCATTATACGTAATACCAAAACCATGAGAAAAATATAATGCCTTACCCGGTGTTAAATGTTTTTTTACGGTAGGCCACATAGCGATCTGTGCAGCATCGCTCAACAGATAACAAATAATGGTTCCTTTTTCAAGTGCTTCTTCTATTTCAAATAAAGTTTCGCCCGGTACAAAACCATCACGAACTGCTTTATCCCAGCTTTTAGAATTCTTACGTTGACCAATAATCACATTGATACCATTTTCTTTCTGGTTCAATGCCTGGCCAGGGCCCTGCACACCGTAGCCGATTACTGCTACCACTTCATTTTTCAAAACTTCCTGTGCTTTTGCAAGCGGAAACTCTTCGCGAGTCACTACATTTTCTTCAACACCACCGAAATTTAACTTTGCCATGTTTTTTAGTTTTACCCCCTAACCCCCTGAAGGGGGAATTGGGTTTTGTTTTTGATTAATAATTATCTATGTTATAAAAAATGGTTTTTTCATTGCTACCCCTTTAGGGGGCTGGGGCTATTACATCGTAAACACCTCATCCTGTTTATCCAGAAATTCATTCTCTACCAGTTCTTCCCCCGGTTCTGCTTCATCAAACTCTTTCAGTTTTTCATGAAATCCCTTGCTGTTTTTAATAATAGCAACACGGGCGCTGCGTACAAATTCGATCAGTCCGTAAGGCGTTAATACTTCAACCAGTTTATCCGTTTCTTCGCGGTGGCCGCTGGTTTCAAAAATGGTATAGTCTTTACGAATCACTACGGCTCTTGCACCATGCTCACGCAATAATCTTTCTACCTGTACCTTTTCTGCGATCTCATCTGTAGGCACTTTATACAAAGCCAGTTCCTGCCATACAATTTCATCATTGGTATTGTAGTAAGCTTTCAATACTTCCACCTGCTTCTCTATCTGGCGTGCAATTTTTCTAACCACCTCTTCCGTTTCATCAATCACAATCGTAAACCGGTGAATCCCTTCCGCCTCAGATGGTGAAGTATTCAGGCTTTCAATATTGATCTTTCTTCTCGAAAAGATAGTGGCAATACGTACCAGTAAACCGATATGGTTTTCTGTGTAAACGGTAATTGTATATTCTTTTTTCATATTCACCCCCTAACCCCCTGAAGGGGGAATTAATTGAGTTGTTTAAAAATATTTTTGTTTCATCCCCATACTTACTCCCCCTTTAGGGGGTTGGGGGGTATCACTTCAATCTCACTTCACTCACACTACAACCCTGCGGCACCATTGGAAACACATTGTTCTCTTTGCCTACCATTACTTCCAGTAAATAAGAGCCATCATGTTCAAGCATGGTTTTCAATGCGCCTTTTAGGTTTGCACGGTCTGATACTTTTTGTCCTTCAATACCATAACCTTTGGCAACCATTACGTAATCCGGACTTGCGATGTCTACAAAAGAATAACGTTTATCATTGAATAATTGCTGCCACTGACGTACCATTCCGAGGAACTGGTTATTCAGTATCATTATTTTTACATTGACACCCGTTTGCATAATCGTTCCTAATTCCTGAATAGTCATTTGAATACCGCCATCGCCAATGATGGCAACAACCGTTCTTTCAGGTGCACCGAATTTGGCACCGATGGCTGCGGGTAAACCAAAACCCATGGTACCCAATCCACCGGAAGTAACATTGCTTTTTGATTGATTGAATTTTGCGTAACGGCAAGCCACCATTTGGTGCTGACCCACATCGGTAACAATCACCGCATCACCATTCGTTAATTCATTCAGGTTGCGGATCACTTCACCCATCGTTAAAATATCTGTTGAGGGATGCAATTCTTCGAAGATCACTTCCTTCACTTCTTCTTTATCCATCTCTCTGAACTGCTCTACCCACTCCGTATGTTTTTTTGCATCAACCAGTTTGGTAAGTATTGGCAATGTTTCTTTACAATCGCCCCATACACCAACCGTTGCTTTTACATTCTTATCGATTTCTGCGGGATCAATATCCAGATGGATCACTTTTGCCTGCTTGGCATATTTATCTAATCTTCCGGTAACGCGATCATCAAAACGCATGCCTACTGCAATCAACACATCACATTCATTGGTCATTACATTCGGTGCATAATTTCCATGCATACCCAGCATACCTACATTCAACGGATGATCCGTTGGCATGGCACTTAATCCTAACACCGTCCATGCTGCAGGTATCCCTGATTTCTCAATAAAGGTTGTGAATTCTTTTTCTGCTTTTCCTAAGATCACTCCCTGACCAAAAATGACAAATGGTTTTTTGGCTTCATTGATCAGTTTTGCTGCTTCTTCAATATATTCTTTACGAACAATCGGTTTAGGGCGATAACTTCTTACATGGTTACATTTTACATAACCTTCGTAATCGAATTTCTGGATTTGTGCATTTTTAGTGATATCAATTAACACAGGGCCCGGCCTTCCGGTACGAGCTATATAAAATGCTTTTGCCAATACTGCGGGGATCTCTGTTGCATCGGTAACCTGATAATTCCATTTGGTAACAGGTGTGGTAATATTCACCACATCAGTTTCCTGGAACGCATCGGTTCCTAATAAATGTGCAAACACCTGTCCGGTAATGGCCACCAGCGGTGTACTGTCGATCATTGCATCCGCAAGACCTGTAACTAAATTGGTTGCACCCGGACCACTGGTTGCAAACACAACACCCACTCTTCCGGATGTACGTGCAAAACCCTGCGCCGCATGAATGCCACCCTGTTCATGACGAACCAATATATGTTTCAGTTTATCATTATAATCATACAATGCATCATAGATGGGCATAATGGCACCACCGGGGTAACCAAATACCGTTTCTACCCCTTCCGCTATCAATGCCTCGAGAACGGCCTGTGAACCTGAAAGAGAAATTGTCTCCTTCGCAGCTTCTGCTACCTTTTCCTTAGTCAGATCAATAGTTTCCATAACCCAATTTTTAATTCTTAATTATTAATTTTTAATTACGCTTCATCCGTTACACATCCCTGCGAAGCATCCTTTACATGCTGCGCATATTTGAACAAAATACCTTTGGTTGCTTTTAATGCCGGCTGTTTCCAGTTGGCTCTGCGTTTGGCAATTTCTTCTTCAGACACTTTCAGCGTCATCGTTTTTTTATCTACACTTAGTTCTATGATATCATCATCTTTTACAAAAGCGATCAAACCACCTATATAAGCTTCCGGTGTAATATGCCCTACCACAAATCCATGTGTGCCGCCACTAAATCTTCCATCGGTAATCAGCGCAACAGTTTTTCCTAATCCTGCTCCAATAATGGCAGAAGTAGGTTTCAACATTTCAGGCATACCCGGTGCGCCTTTCGGGCCTACCTGTCTGATGACGACCACATCTCCTTTTTTTATTTTACCCGAATTAATTCCGGCAATCAATTCCTGTTCTCCATCAAATACCCTTGCAGGGCCTTCAAATCTGTCACCTTCTTTACCACTGATCTTTGCAACACTTCCACCTTCTGCAAGATTTCCGTATAAGATCTGTAAATGACCCGTTGCTTTTACCGGTGTTTCTATTGGTAAAATAATTTTTTGCTGCTCAAAATCCAGATCAGGGAAACCAGCCACATTCTCAGCAACCGTTTTACCCGTTACCGTTAAACAATCGCCATGCAACAACCCTTTACTCAATAAATATTTCATCACTGCAGGCACGCCACCATATTGATGCAGATCCTGCATTAAATATTTTCCGCTGGGTTTAAAATCAGCGAGTACAGGAACCCTGTCGCTGATCACCTGAAAATCATCCTGTGTTAATTCAACATCTACACTCTTCGCCATTGCAATCAAATGCAATACAGCATTTGTACTTCCCCCCATGATCATCACCATCGTAATTGCATTCTCAAATGCTTTACGCGTCATGATATCTTTTGGCTTGATATCTTTCTCCAATAATAATCTGATCGCTTTACCCGCTTCCAAACATTCTATTTTCTTCTCATCACTCAAAGCAGGGTTGGAAGATGAATACGGCAAACTCATTCCCAATGCTTCAATCGCCGATGCCATGGTGTTGGCTGTGTACATTCCGCCACATGCACCTGCACCCGGACAGGCATGCTGTATAATGCCTTTAAAATCTGCTTCGCTTAATTGTCCTGCAAGCTTTTGCCCCAGTGCTTCAAAAGCAGAAACAATATTCAGGTCTTGTCCATTATAATGTCCCGGTGCAATCGTTCCGCCGTATACCATAATGGCAGGTCTGTTCAAGCGTCCCATGGCCATTACAGATCCGGGCATATTTTTATCGCAACCCGGTAAAGCAATTACTGCATCATAATATTGTGCACCACAAACAGCTTCGATCGAATCGGCAATAATATCGCGGCTCACCAACGAATAACGCATACCATCGGTTCCATTACTCATCCCATCACTTACACCTATGGTATTAAAAATCAATCCTACCAGATCATTTTCCCAAATACCTTTTTTTACTAATTGCGCCAGATCATTCAGGTGCATGTTACAGGTGTTACCATCGTAACCCATACTAACCACACCTACCTGTGCTTTTTTCAGATCCTCATCCGTTAAACCTATTCCGTACAACATTGCCTGTGCGGCAGGTTGTGTGATGTCCTGTGTTAGTGTTTTACTGTATTTGTTTATTTCGTTTGCCATTTTCTTTTTATCAGCTTTATCTCTTTATTCAACTTTGGTTGTGTCACTCACTTGTGCGTTCGGTTCACTATTCAGCTTTTTGTGAATGGTGAATTGTCAATGGTGAATATATTTCTCGTCAATTCACAATTGACCATTCACAATTCACTACTCCACCCCAATAATCTCATTCACCAATTCCCTTTTATTCTCAACAATTAAATTCTTATACGCATCCTGCACCAGTTTACTCAGCGAATCATTCCATGGTAATTTGAATGGCTGGTTATCCAATGATTGAAAGCCGATCACTTCTGCAGCTGTACCACAAAAGAATGCGGCATCTGCTGCGTAGATCTCTTCTTTCTTAAATGCTTTTTCTTCAACCGGTATATTCAATTCATCACATAATTCCAAAACCGTTGCACGGGTAATACCGGGAAGGATATTGCCTAATGATGGCGTAAATAATTTTCCATCTTTCTCATAAAATAAATTGGCACCCGGGCCTTCTGCCACATTGCCGTTCATATCCATCAGCAAGGCTTCATCATAGCCTTTGCTCTTTGCTTCCTGACTTGCCAGAATTGAATTCACGTAATGTCCGGCAGCTTTGGCATGTATCTTAAATCCTTTCGGGTTGGGTCTTTCAAAAGAAGAACTCATTACACGCAATAATTTATCTCCCAAAAAAGCACCCATTTCCCAAACTTCAATAAATATGAATGATTCTGTATTCAGGTTAAAACTCATATTAGCAGGCGCATATACCACGGGGCGGATATACGCATCCTGCAATTGATTTCTTTTTAATACTTCATAAGTGGCATCAATCAATTCCTGTGTTGTCCATGTATAAGGCAGATTCAATGATTCTGCAGATACTTTCAAGCGTTCAAAATGTTCTACAGGTTTGAAGATCTTTGTTTCTCCATTTACCGTTTTATAAGAACGGATACCTTCAAACACAGAATAGCCGTAGTGCAGCGATTGGCTGTACAGATCCATCTTCGCCTCCGATGCTTTTACAAAAGCACCGTTCAGATACAATACTGTGTTTTCGTTGTAATAGCTTGCCATAATATTTGTTTTAGTTCTTTGTTACGGGTGTTAAAAACGAAAACCCCGCCTTTTTGGGAGGCGGGGTTTATATGCTAATTTGTTTTTTTAGATACTAAACTCATCCTCCATGCAGTGCAGGAATAATAATGACAATCACAATCGTAATGACTGCGACGTTTTTAATTACATTATTAATTCTGCTTTGTAACATGGATGATTTGTTGAAACGAAAATACACCCACCTGCTCAAAAAACAAAGAACTATTCTTACTATTTGCTAAAACAAGTGTTTTACAAACACCTGTTTGTTAGTTAAATGATGGTTGACTGATTAAGGCTGGCATTATTACTGCGCCTTTCTCCGTCTGCATTACGCTCAATATGATCAATGATCAGATCGCCCACCGCTGTGGTTGCATAATTATTGATCGGGTCAATATCTTTTGTAACAAACCCGTGCGATAAGGTCCATGCCACAGCATCACGTACCGCTTTTGCTTCCGCTGTTAAACCAAAATGATCAAGCATCATGGCTGATGATAAAATAGAACCCAATGGATTTGCAATGTCTTTTCCTGCAGCCTGCGGATAAGAACCATGGATCGGTTCAAACAATGCCGTTTTATTTCCAACAGATGCAGAAGGCAATAAGCCCAATGATCCGCTCAGTACACTGGCTTCATCACTGATGATATCGCCAAACATATTTTCAGTAAGCACCACATCAAATTGTGCAGGGTTAAGAATGATCTGCATGGCTGCATTATCTACAAACATGTAATCAACGATAACATCTGTGTATTGTGTAGTGATCTCCTGTACAACTTTACGCCATAAGCGTGAGGTTTCTAATACATTGGCCTTATCAACCAAAGTCAATTTCTTTTTTCTTTTCTGTGCATATTGAAAAGCCAGATGTGATACACGTTCAATTTCACTTCTGGTGTAAGAGCACTCATCAATAGCACTGGATTGATCTTCACTCAGTTCTTTCTTCCCAAAATAAATACCGCCGGTTAACTCACGAAAGATCACAAAATCTACATGCTTTAACTGTTTGCTCTTTAAAGGAGATAAATGATGTAAAGCATGATACGTGCTGATGGGTCTGATATTGGCAAACAACTGCAATTCTTTTCGCAGTTTCAGCAATCCCTGCTCCGGCCTTACTTTGGCGGTAGGATCATTATCATATTTCGGATGGCCGATAGCACCAAATAAAATAGCATCACTTGCCAAACAGGTGGCAATAGTTTCATCAGGCAAAGGGTTTCCGGTTTTGTCAATAGCATCTGCACCCATCAGGCCATAACTGTATTCAAATGAATGCCCGAAACGCTTTCCGATTGCATTCAATACTTTAATGGATTGTTGTGTCACTTCCGGACCAATTCCATCACCTAATATAACCGCGATCTTTTTTTCCATCACTTATCAATTATTTCGTTTTTGTTATGCTGCAACCTTTCCGTGTTTCAGTTTTAAAGTTCTTGTAACACAGGAAGGGATTTCTTCCTCGTAATGACTTACATACACCAATGTTTTCTGCATCCGCACGCAGATCTCATTAATGAGTGAAATAAACCTTGCCGCCACTTCTGTATCTAATCCCTGGCAGGGTTCATCCAATATTAACATTGGCGGATTCTTTACTAAAGCCCTCGCCAATAAAACCAATCGCTGTTCGCCATTGGATACTTGTGCAAATAATTTTTTTGAAAGAATATCAATTTGCAAAAGTGATACCCATTGATCAATGATCTCTTTTTGCGCTACTGATAATTGTCTGAACAAACCGATGGTATCAAATAACCCCGATGCTACTACCTCATAGCAGGAAGCAGCCGAATCAAAATAATGATGCAGCTCAGGAGATACGTAACCGATTTTTTGCTTGATGTCCCAAATACTTTCTCCGGATCCTTTTTTTCTGTCGAACAGATAGATCTCGTTGGCAAATGCCTGCGGGTTATCTCCATTTACCAAACTGAGCAAAGTAGATTTTCCGGAACCGTTATGGCCCGATACATTCCAGCACTCTCCTTTCTTCACTTCCCAATTAATATTCTCAAGTATGTTGCGGTTATTGTAATTCACATTAACATTCACCATCTTTATCGCAACCGAAAAATCAGGGTAGGTGTATGCGGGTTTTACAGATTTAAGAGATCCGTTAAAATGAATGTTCTTTTCCGATACCGATAGTAATGTTTGCTTTTCTGCTTCAAATAATTTTCTTTCCATCACAGCAGTAAGGTTACCATTGTTTAACAGAGCAACCTGCGTAATACATTGTGGAATATCCGTTGCAGAAGTAACCAGTAAAAGATTTACCCCTTTTGCAGCCAGTGTATCTAAAATAGTATTCAGCATTTTTCTGGCTGAAATATCAAGGCCGGTGTACGGATTATCCAGCAGCAACCATTCTGCTTTTTGCAAAACAGCTTTGGCTAATTGAAATCTTTTATGTTCACCGTTTGATAATTGAATCAACCGGGTGTTTTGAATATGAGCTATTCCCAGAAGAGAAAGTGTTTCTTCAATTGTGGATTGATCAGCACCTGTTTCATTCAATGCATCTTGTACAGTGATCGCATCTTCCGAATCATTGGAATTAAAGCGTTGCTGGTAATAAAAGGAATTGAGATTGGAAAGATTCTTAAACTGGTGTTGCTGAGAGATTACTGCAACATGTGGCTTTACACCATTTTCAGATTGGAAAGTAATCATTCCTTTACTGAAATGGTTGCCCGTTAATGTTTTGATCAAGGTAGTTTTACCACTGCCCGATGGCCCGATCACTGCCAGTTGTTGCCCTTTATTGATGGTGAAAGACACATCCTGTAACACAGCTTTCCCAGAAAGCTTTACCGTGAGGTCTTTTACATATAAGAGGGGGAATGTTTCCATAATCTTACTGAAGGCTTAAACCCTTTTCTCCTCGTAGGCTTCTATGGCCTGTTTATTGGCAATGAGATAATCAATATCGTCGTAGCCGTTTAACAGACAGGTTTTCTTATACGTGTTGATCTCAAATGTTTCCTGCGCGCCGGTTGCATCAATGGTGATGGATTGCTGATCAATATCAATACTGATCGTAGCATCATTACCCAAAGCAAAGATTTCCACCAGAAACTCATCGCTTACTTTTACAGGAACTACGCCATTGTTCAATGCGTTGTTCTTGAAAATATCAGCAAAAAAACTTGACACCACCGCTTTAAATCCATAATCCTGCAAGGCCCATGCTGCATGCTCTCTTGACGAACCGCAACCGAAATTTTTTCCTGCCACCAGAATTTCTCCACTGTATTGTGGTTGATTCAAAACAAAATCTGCTTTGGGTTTTGTTTCATCATTATTCTCATAACGCCAGTCGCGAAAAAGATTTTTTCCAAAACCATCCCTTGTAGTTGCTTTTAAAAAGCGCGCAGGAATGATCTGGTCCGTATCTACATTTTCCATTTCAAGTGGAACAAATCGGCTGTGTATTTTTTGTAGTGGTATCATTTAGTATGCTTAACGCGGAACGCTTAATGCTTAACGCGTTTTGCGTTCAGCATTAAGCGTTTTGCTTTTTAAATTAATTCTCTTACATCTGTAACAACCCCCGTAATCGCTGCTGCAGCTGCTGTTAACGGGCTTGCCAATAATGTTCTCGCACCTGCTCCCTGTCTTCCTTCAAAATTCCGATTACTTGTGCTGATACAATATTCGCCTGCAGGAATTTTATCTTCATTCATTCCCAAACAAGCGCTGCATCCGGCCTGGCGTATTTCAAAACCTGCCTCTTTAAATATTCTGTCGAGGCCTTCTGCGGTTGCCTGTCTGGCCACCTGTTGAGAGCCTGGGACGATCATTACCTGAACATTCTCATTCTTTTTTCTTCCTTTCACCAAAGCAGCTACCAAACGCAAATCTTCTATACGTGAATTGGTGCAGCTGCCGATGAATACATGTTGTACAGGCATTCCGATTAAAGATTTGCCCGATTCCAGTCCCATATATTTCAATGCCTTAATAATATTATTTCTTTCTCCTTCATCCGGAATGGTATCGGTTACCGGAATATGTCCGTTGATCGCAATACCCAATCCAGGATTGGTTCCATAAGTGATCATCGGTTGTATATCAGATGCGTTAATGTTGATCTCATGATCAAACACTGCATCTTCATCACTATACAATTCTTTCCACTCCGCTATTTTCTTTTCCCACTGGCCATTGCTGGGTGCAAACTGGCGGCCTTTTATATAAGCAAATGTGGTTTCATCAGGAGCGATCATTCCTCCTCTCGCACCCATTTCAATACTCATATTACAGATCGTCATTCTGGCTTCCATGGATAATGCACGAATAGCAGATCCTGCATACTCAACAAAATAACCCGTTGCACCACTGGCCGTGATCTGTGCAATAATGTAGAGAATAATATCTTTCGACAAAACGCCATTATGTAATTCGCCTTCAATATTGATGCGCATTACTTTGGGTTTTGTCTGTAATAAACATTGAGAAGCAAAAACCATTTCCACTTCACTGGTACCGATACCAAACGCAACGGCACCAAAAGCGCCGTGCGTTGAAGTATGGCTATCGCCGCAAACAATCGTCATCCCTGGTTGTGTAACACCCAGCTCAGGCCCTATTACATGTACGATCCCCTGAAAGGGATGGCCCAATCCGTACAATTCGATATTGTGTTTTTTACAATTTTCGATGAGTTGCTGCACCTGTAACCTCGACAGCTCATCCTTAATAGGCAGGTGCTGATTGATCGTTGGTACATTGTGATCAGCTGTAGCTACTACCTGTTGCGGACGAAATACTTTCAACCCTCTTTTTTCGATGCCGTTAAATGCCTGTGGACTGGTTACTTCGTGTATGAAGTGTTTATCAATGTACAAAACCGACGGTCCGTCTTCAATTTTTTGTACTGTGTGTTTGTCCCAAATTTTATCAAATAAAGTCTTTGCCATATAATGTTAATTAAAGCGTGGTGTAGAAACACCACGCTACTCAAACTAAAACTATACTGATGAGAAAATCCTAAGCGATGGCCAGCTCCGGCTTATAAGCCTTTGCCAGCATGTGCAGGTCGTCCGCCTCAATCTCTTTCTTCTTATCAGCTACCTGCAGAAACATATCATACAGAACATCTATATCGTTGCGGTTAAACTCATAACCTAACTTATGAAAACGGTGTGCCAATGCACTTCTGCCGCTTCTTGCAGTTAATACGATCTTGCTTCCGTCTGCACCTACTTCTTCCGGATTAATGATCTCATACGTTAATGAATCTTTCAGAAACCCATCCTGATGGATTCCTGATGAATGTGAAAATGCATTGGCACCCACAATCGCTTTGTTTACCTGAACCGGAACCCGCATGGTTTCAGAAACCTCGCGGCTCATCGGGTTCAGCATTCTGGTGTTGATATTAGTATATAAACCCAAATGTTTGTGTTGTTTTAAAACCATCACCACTTCTTCCAGTGAAGTATTACCTGCTCTTTCGCCCAATCCGTTAATGGTACATTCGATTTGTCTTGCACCTGCCATCACACCTGCAATTGAATTGGCAGTTGCCAATCCCAGATCATTATGACAATGACAGGAAAGAATCGCTTTATCAATATTCGGCACATTATTCATCAGGTAAGCCATCTTAGCACCATACTGATCGGGTAAACAATAACCCGTTGTATCCGGAATATTTACAACGGTTGCACCGGCTTTAATAACGGCTTCTGTTACGCGTGCGAGATAATCATTATCGGTACGGCCTGCATCTTCTGCATAAAATTCAACATCATCTACAAAATTCTTTGCCCATTTAACGGCTTTGATAGCGCGTTCCAGAATTTCTTCTCTTGTTGCGTTGAATTTTGATTTGATATGAAAATCGGAAGTGCCGATACCTGTATGAATACGCGGACGTTTTGCATACTTCAATGCTGCACCCGCCACTTCAATATCTTTCTGCACCGCACGACTTAATCCACAAACCGTTGCATTTTTAATGGCTTTGGAGATCTGTTCAACAGATTCAAAATCGCCCGGACTGGAGATAGGAAAACCGGCTTCAATGATATCCACCCCTAATGCCTCGAGTTTTAGCGCCAGTTCCAGTTTCTCTTTGGTATTGAGTTTACAACCGGGTACCTGCTCGCCATCCCGAAGGGTGGTATCAAATATGAACACCTGTTTATCCATTAATAATTATTTTTATACAATAGATGAGATAAAAAGACAGGCTATTTACATTTGTTATCGATTGCCTTTAATAACAAACCTGATAGCCTGCCATTTTCGAATATAGTTCAGGCTATATCGGAAATATGATCAAAATTGATGGTATTTTACAGTCTATAACAGCGGTAAAACAGCCTGAAATCCTTATCTGTATTGAATTCTGATGCAAAAAAATTACGATGCCCAACCGCTCAACTGATAGCTTATTTCAACTGGTTCAGTCCCTAGAAAGGTCGGAAAAGCGGAATTTTAAGCTTTATATGACCCGAAACTCAGGTTCCGGCGACCTGAAAGTGGTTCAATTGTTTGATGCATTGGATAAAATGAAGGTGTACGATGAAGAACAGTTGTTAGCAAAAAACCCCGCTATCCAGAAACAGCAGCTTTCTAATCTGAAAGCCCATTTATACCGTGAGATCCTGGCCAGTTTGCGCCTGTTAAATCAGGAGGAGAATATCGACCTCACTTTGCATGAGCAACTCGATTTTGCCCGCATCTTATATAACAAAGGTCTTTATCTGCAGAGTTTAAAAATACTCGACCGGGTAAAGGATCTTGCCCGCGCCAATAATCAGGTAACTTATATTTTACAGGTTCTTTTTTTGGAAGAAAAGATCGAGGCCCTGCATATTACCCGAAGCATGCAGGACCGTGCCGAAAAATTAAGTGATGAAGTACTAGAGGTGAATTATCGTTTAGATCTGATCGGTTCTTTATCCAATCTTTCGCTGTTATTATACAGTTGGTATATCAAGAACGGCCATGCAAGAAATGAAGAAGATACCGCTGCAGTTGATGCATTTCTGAATACAGAAGCGATTCAAAAAGCACAGGATGCAAAAGGTTTTTATGAAAGATTGTATTTGTATCAATGTTACTGCTGGCATGCATTTATCAGTCAGAATTTTTTAGGCTATTACCGTTATTGCCAGAAATGGGTTGATCTGTTTGATTCATGCCCGAGAATGATTGAGATAGAAACGGCGCATTACATCAAAGGCATGCATAATTTGATGGGTGCACATTTTGATCTTCGTAATTACCAGAAATTTAATGAGACAATTCTCGCTTTTGAAAAATTTCTGGAAAGCCCGGTAATACAGGGCAACCGCAATAACCTGATACAGACTTTTATTTATCTGAATATTTCCAAACTGAATAAACATTTTATGGAAGGCACATTCAGTGAGGGATTGGAACTGGTACCTTTTATTGAAGAAAAGCTGCAGGAATATGAATTGTATCTGGATCGCCACCGCGTGTTAGTGTTCTACTATAAAATTGCATCCCTGTATTTTGGAAGCGGTGATAGTGATAAGAGTATTGATTATTTAAACAAGATCATTAACTGGAAAGTAGATCTTCGCACTGATCTGCAATGTTATGCAAGGTTGCTTCATCTGATTGCCCATTATGAACTCGGCAATTTTGATCTGCTGGAATATTTGTTGAAGTCTGTTTACCGTTTCATGTACAAAATGCAGAACCTGAGTACGGTGGAAGAAAAAGTATTTAAGTTCTTACGCAATTCATTCCGTCTTACGCCTAATGAAATGAAACCGGAATTTGAATCGCTGCTCGCTGAATTAAAACCATTAGAGAAAAGCCGTTTAGAAAGCCGTGCCTTTATGTATCTCGATATTATTTCATGGTTAGAAAGTAAAATTCATTACCAGCCGGTACAAACCATCATCCGCAAAAAATACCTTGACGCTAAGAGACGTGAGGAGGTTTAAAAACTTAGTTCTCCAAACCGTGCCTTTGTGCCTCTGTGTGGGAATGAATTTGCACACAGAGGCACAAAAGCACGGTTTGGTTTTCTGATGCGCATTATTCTTTTTATATTCAATCCTCAATCATCCAGAATGAAAAGACTAACTGCTTTTTTATTGATCGGTTTTCTGTCTGTCTGCTTTTTATCAAATGCACAGATCCCCAAAGCGCCTGAAAAGAAAGAAGGTATGGGGCCTTACACACAACTCATCATTCGTGGTGTAACACTTGTAAACGGAACAGGGGCACCGCCATTAGGTCCTGTAGATATTGTGGTTGAGCAAAACCGCATCGTTCAAATAGCCGTTTTAGGTAATCCCGATGCAAAAATAGATCCTGCAAGAAGACCCAAGCTGAAAGATGGTGGCAAGGAATTGAATTGCGAAGGCATGTTTGCTTTACCGGGATTGATTGATATGCATGGTCATATTGGCGGCACGGCACAAGGCACCCCGGCAGAATATGTTTTTAAATTATGGATGGCTCATGGTATTACTACTGTTCGCGATCCATCTGCGAATAATGGTTTGGATTGGGTATTGGATGAAAAGAAAAAAAGTGCTGCTAATGAAATTACCGCTCCGAGACTTTTTGCTTACACCGCTTTTGGGCAGGGAAGTAAAACACCCATCGTAAATGCAGAGCAGGCAAGGGCCTGGGTACAACAGAATGCAAAGAACGGTGCGGATGGTATTAAATTTTTCGGTGCCTCACCAGAAGTTATGGATGCAGCGATCAGAGAAAACAAACGGCTGGGATTACGTTCATGTTGTCATCACGCACAAACAGATGTTGCGAGATGGAATGTACTAAACTCTGCACGTGCCGGTATGACCAGCATGGAACACTGGTATGGTTTACCGGAAGCACTATTCACAGATAAGACCATTCAGAATTTTCCGCTGGATTATAATTACAGTGATGAACAGGACCGTTTTGAAGAAGCCGGTAAACTCTGGAAACAGGCAGCAGCACCTTACAGCGAACATTGGAACAAAGTGATGAATGAATTATTGTCTCTTGATTTTACCCTCGATCCTACCTTCAATATTTACGATGCCAACCGCGATCTGCAAAGAGCGCGCCGTGCAGAATGGCATGAAACCTACACGCTACCATCTCTTTGGAAATTTTATGAACCCAGTCTGCAATCACATGGATCGTATTGGCATAACTGGGGTACTGAGCAGGAAGTGGAATGGAAAAACAATTATCGCTTATGGATGACCTTTATCAATGAATATAAAAACCGCGGCGGAAGGGTTACTGCAGGTTCTGATAATGGATTTATTTATCAAACTTATGGTTTTGGTTATATCCGTGAGTTAGAGTTATTGCGTGAGGCGGGGTTTCATCCTTTGGAAGTAATACGCTCCGCTACATTATATGCTGCACAGGCATTGGGCATGGAAAAAGATCTGGGCAGTGTTGAAGTGGGTAAGCTGGCAGATATTATTATAGTGAACGCTAATCCACTAAAAAATTTACAGGTGCTCTATGGAACAGGTGCTATAGAATTAACCAAAGAAAATAAAGTGATCCGCACAGGTGGTGTTTTATATACGATTAAGGATGGTATCGTATACGACGCCAAAAAATTATTGTCGGATGTAAAACAAATGGTTGATGATGAGAAAAAGAAAACGGGCTGGCAGTTAAAGCAACCGGGCACGTAAGTTTTTATTCAAGTATTTCCGGACTGATTGGAAATGTGATATAAATACCACAACCATTACCCGGTGAGCTTTGAATATCTACAATACCATTATACAGGTTAGCCCTGCTGATGATATTATAGATACCAATTCCTTTGCGTTGCTGGTTTACCTCAAACCCAACACCGTTATCTGCGATCTTAAGGTAAACCATGTGATTATTTCGCATCAGCTCAATATTTACCTGCGTAGCTTTTGCGTGTTTGATGATGTTATTCATCTGTTCCTGCACAATCCGGAACATACTTAATTTAAAATCGTATTTAATATCATCTTCAAAAAAAGCATCTGCCACAAGGTCTATCTGCAGTGTATTAACAAATGCGATATCATCCACTAAACTTTCAATTGCCTTGCTTAAACCAAAATGTTTGATCAATGGGGTTACCAGTATCTGAGAGAGTTTTCTGATCTCTTCAATACAATTCATGATAAAAGTGGAAGACTGCTTAAGCAGTTCTGCTGCTTGCGGACTTTTTTGTTCTGCAGAAGCGATGTACATCATGGCAACAGTGAGTTGCTGGTTTACATTGTCGTGTAATTCGGTGCTGATATCGTAACGCTCTTTTTCCTGCACCTGTATCATAGCTTCATTGATTTCTTTCTGTTTCAGCAAACGCTCTTCTTCCAGTTTTTCTTCAAGCCTGATTTTTTCTGTGATATTATTATGTATCGCCAATATCGCGGCCCTTCCTTTGTAATCGATTTTGTGTGAAGAGATATCTAGTATCATCGTATCCCCATTCTTTTTTTTGTGTTCCCAAATACCGGATTGTTTCGAGATATCACTTTCCAGAAATTCTTTTGCAAAGGTTTTTACCTTTTCATGAAATTGTGGTGATCGCAGATCAAGCACATTCATATGCAATAGTTGTTGGCGCGTGTATCCATATTCTTCCTGTGCCACATCGTTCACTTCCAATACCTGTAGCGTTTTGAGGTCCCAGATAAAAATAGGTAACGGATTATTAAAGAACAGGTTCCGGTAACTCTCATTGCTTTCTATCAGACTTAAACGGATCCGGTTACGTTCAATACTATATTGTATCGATTTTGCCAGCAGCCTTTCATCATATTCACCTTTTACCAGATAATCCTGTGCACCTTTGGCCATGGTTTCTAGCGCCAGTTCTGTATCGGCTAAACCCGTAAGTACGATGATCGGAATGTCTGCACAATGCTTATGAACTTCTGAATAGGAATTGAAGCCCGAACTATCAGGCAAAGAAAGATCCAGTAATACCACGTCTACTTCACATTCAGCCAGTGCAGTAATGGCTTCTGCAGCACTCGTGGCTTTATATATATGCTCAAAGGGGAGCTTGGTAAGACGTAGTGTTTCCTGCAATAAAAAAAGATCGCCGGGGTTATCCTCTACAATCAAAACTGACAGAGCGGGTGTATTTTCTGGTATCTCCATTGTTTTATATATCTGCTTTCTGGATGTGAATTAGCTAAAGCCCATTCATCCAAAAATGATTCGCTTTTTAATGCATCCTGTATTCGTCAGGCGTTTTACTGATTGAAAAAGAAAAACAACTTCCTTTACCGGGCTCAGATGCCACCCAGATTTTTCCGCCATGTTTTTCTACGATCTTTTTACAGATCGCCAATCCTATACCTGTTCCACTGTATTCATTCTTGTGGTGTAACCGTTGGAAAAGCACAAAAATCTTTTCAAAGAATACGGGTTTAATACCAATACCGTTGTCTTTTACATTAAAAACAAACTGGGTCCCTTCTTCGCTTCCGCTGATACGGATCTCGGGTGAATCGCCGCTATGGTATTTTAAGGCATTGCCAATCAGATTTTGAAATAACTGAAATAATTGCGTGCGGTTGCCCCGAACATCTGGCAGGGTTTCAATAATAACCGTTGCTTTCATTTCTTCTATCCGGCTATAAAACACATTCACCACTTCCTGCAATAATGCATTGCTTTCAATAAATGCATAATCGTCTTTATTAGAACCCACCCTTGAATATTCCAACAGATCCATGATCAGTTTCTTCATTCTTTCTGCACCGTCTACTGCAAAGTGGATATACTGTTCAGCTGTTTCATCTATCTGGTCCTCATATTTTTTCTTGAACAGTTGCAGAAAACTTGTGATCATCCGCAACGGCTCCTGCATATCGTGCGAAGCAATATAGGCGAAGCGCTCCAGCTCCACATTGGAAGCAGTAAGCTCATCGGCTCTTTGTTTTAAACGATTATTCAATTCAAGCAATAAGGCTTCGCTTTCTTTTCTTTCTGTAATATCCCTTGTGGCACCTATCACACGTATCGCTTTACCCTGCTCATTTCTAATGATGTAACCTTTATCAAATACATGGGCATACTGGCCATCTTTCTTCAAAAATTTATACTCATCCTCCCAATACATTTTTTCCGGGTCGTTGATCACCAGTACCTGCTTTTCCATTACCCTTTTAAAATCATCTTCATGTATCCTTTTATTCCAAAAATCTTTTTCATTAGCCGCTTCTTCCAGATCGTAGCCAAATAATGTTTTTAACCCCTGTCCGGTGCGGGTAACTTCATTCGTGTCTACATCCCAATCCCAGATAGCATCATTGGTTGCCAATGCCACTACATCATATTTCTGGTTGCTTGATTTTACGGCTTCTACTGAAATTTTGTTTTCGAGAATTACGGTAAGCAGATTTTTGGCACGTTCAAGCGTGCTTTCTTCTGCTGCTGAAGGGGCTTTGGGCTTTTTATAATAGATCGCAAAGGTGCCCAGCAGATTATTGTGCGAATCGATGATTGGAAATGACCAGCAGGCTTTAACCCCTTCTCTTTCCGCCACATCTCTGAATGATGCCCAGAGCGGGTCCTGTTCAATATCAGCAACAATCACTTTTTCTTTTCTGAAAGCAGCCGTTCCGCAGCAACCCACATTTTCACCAATCTCAATCCCTTCGATCGCATCCTGGTATTCTTTAGAAAGACTTGGCCCTGCCCAGTTATACAAACGGTTTCCTTTTAACCTGAGTACCGAACACAGCATTCCATTATGCATGTGTTCTATTTCGGATAAGAAAAAATCAAGTGTGCGTTCCAGATTACTATCCGGCAATGCATTCATTTCGAGCACTTCCCTTTCCAGTCTTTCCAGAGAACGTAAGGTTCTTACTTCTGTAACATCTTTAAAATAAACAGAGATGTTTTTTTCAGAAGGATATACACTTACATCGGCCCATATTTTGTATTTAGGAAAATATTCGCGAAAACGGATGGATTTATTTTTGCCTACCAATGTTTGATAATCCACATGCTGTTGAAGTACCGAAAGATCGGGGAATGCTTCCCAAAAGTTTTTACCGATCAATTCTTCTTCTGTTTTATGCAGAATATCCTCTGCGGCTTTATTCCAGAACAGCACGGTCCAGTTTCTGTCTATGATAAAAAAACCATCCGTAATACTGTCTAATACACTTTCCAGCAGCACCCGGCTGTCTTCTTCCTGCTGGTGCAGTTTCTTTGTTTGTTCAAGTAACTGTTTCAGTTTCTGTTCCCGCTGGATCTCTTCTGAAATATCATAAACAATCGCCCCGATAAATTCCGCTCCTTCTTCTCCTTTTATAATAACAGACGAAATCTTAAGCGGAAATCTTTCTCCGTTTTTTCTGACCCCTGTAATAACCCCGCTTAGTTTTGCATTGGTAACATTTCGCTCCTTCATCATTTCCTGAAAAACAAGGTCGTTTGTATCTAAGTACACCTTTCTTTCCATCCCAATCATTTCTGCTTCTGTATAACCAAAAATATCGCAGGCGGTTTTATTAACCTCAAAGATGATCCCATCTCTCCTTGCAAGAATCAATGCATTTAGCGATGTTTCGAAGAAGCTTTCATAAACTGAAGTAATAACCATAACGCAGCAGTGGATATTTGAACAGAAAATCGGCTGGCAAACCCGGATATCTAAAAACCACTAAATCCACTCTTGCTCAGCAGCCCCAATTTCGTTAAGATTTGGCTTTTGTCCAAGATTTGTTTCTAAAGCTCCGAAAAAGCCTGAAATACAAAGGCCGGATGTATTACCCGGCCTTTGTATAGTAAAATTATTATCGGATCAGGTCATCCTTTTTTAGCTGTAAACTTTTCTACTTTGTTATCCTGCTGTTTTACGGTACGTAAAAAAGAATAAATAGCAGAAAGATCTGATGTTTTCATACCCGCATACATGGTCCAGGGCATCAGCGAATTAAAATCAGTGGGTTTGAGCGTTGGCGATTGGTAACTGCTGTCTTTATATTGTGTAAACCGGGCTATAAACTCGGTTCTGGTCATAGCTGCAATACCGGTACTGTGTGAAGTAATATTGGGTGCCCGTAAAGTGCCCCCTGCCAACACAAATTCTCTTCCGCCGCCAAATTCTGTTCCTTTGATCACTTCACCTTTACTTTCTTTTGAATGGCATTCAACACAACTGGCCATGGTTACCAGATACTCTCCGTATTTAATGGTATCCGATTCTGCCGGCTTTGTTACAAGCGCTGGTTTAGCAGGAGCCAGATGCATGAGAATATTTACCGGAAAATCTGCTTTAGAAGCCGGTATATCATTCTTGATCGGTGCCAGTGTTCTGATATATGCAATAATGCTGTAAATATCTTCCTCATCAGTCTTCCCATAATGCGAATAAGGCATTAACGGAAACAAAGCTCTTCCATCTTTATTAACGCCACTGGTAATGGCACGAAAGATCTCTCCATCCGTCCAGCTGCTTAACCCATACGGTGTAATATTTCTTGCATAAAAAATTCCGGGAAAACCAAACTCCCTTGCAAATTTATCGCCGCCTCTTCCATCGGTACCTGCTATCATCGGGCCTGAAAACTTAGACCAGTCGCGGGTTGAATGACAATCAATACAAACGGCCACACTGGTTGCCAGATATTTACCTCTTTCTATACGCTGCGGAGTAAGTTCTACTTTCAATTCAGGAGCCTTACCCACATTGGGTAAGAAAAAATATACATACCCTGCAGCAAGTCCCACTAAAACAATAACACCCGCTGCAATCAAAAGCAGTGCTTTAAAAAGTCTCTTCATGGATTTTTGTTTAAGGATTTAAAAAAGTATGGATAAATATATAAACGATTTTTATTTATTCATAGCTTTTCAGGGATGGAATATCTGCAAAAAAAATCCCGCCTCGATAGCCGGGCGGGATGCTTTTTATTTTTTTTCTACCGTTGGATAATGGATACCCAACTGATCGAGATAGGTTTTGTATTTAGAAGGATCATAATAAAACTTCTTCATCTGCTCACGATACGTTCCCATAATCTCTTTGTTAAGATAGATCGCCGGCGGATCGGTTGCTTTAATGAAAGGTTTATACTTCACATCTTTGGTTTGCACATTCACAAAATAATCTTTTGCATCAGCCAATACTTTCGGATCGGTAAACAGATCAATCAGGGTTAAAGCTGCTGCTTTGGCCCCGGCCAATGAACCTTTGTGTGCAATAGGTGTTGCCATAGCAATCGCATCGGCCCAGTGGTGGCCTTTAGTACCGGGAATATTAGCAGGGTAATTCAACACAATGGTTGGCAGGTTCCAGGAGATATCGGCAATATCATCAGAACCCCCACCCCATGAAAACGGCACCGATCCTTTTGCGGTATCAAGTGTTGTTTTCAATCCATTGATCTCTTTTCCTGACTGATCTTTTTTAGGCGCTTCCACTAATTTCTGAACAGCACGTGCCATTTCATTATCCGCATCGGTCCATACCGGAAATCCTACTTTTTTAATATTGCTTGTCATGGTTTGTGCCAGCACTTTATTAAAATGGCCGGGCCATGCCGTGCCTACAATTTTATAACTCATTTTGGTATCGGTCATCATAGCCGCACCATTGGCAATTTTAATACCGGCATCGTACATGCTTTGAATATCATCATAGGTTCTTTCCCTGAAATAATACCATACACTGGCTTTCGACGGAACCACATTGGGCTGATCGCCACCATCGGTAATTACATAGTGCGAACGTTGTGTGGGTTTTAAATGTTCGCGTTTAAAGTTCCAGCCTACATCCATCAGTTCTACTGCATCCAGTGCGCTTCTGCCACGCCATGGGGCACCTGCCGCGTGTGCCGCTTCTCCATCAAATGCAAATTGAACAGATACCAATCCGTTCATTCCCGGATCGCCATAATCACATTTAAACTCACTGCTTACATGTGTAAAAATACAGGCATCAACATTTTTAAAATAGCCGTCGCGGATATACCATGCTTTACTGCCCACGAGTTCTTCAGCTACGCCGGGCCAGATCACCAATGTGCCGGGGATATTGTTTTTCTGCATCAGATCTTTTACGGCGAGTGCGGCAAATACAATTACTGCCTGACCGGAGTTATGTCCTTCACCATGTCCGGGTGCACCTTCTACAATCGGGTCTTTATAAGCCACACCGGGTTTTTGTGAGGCTTTCGGAATACAATCAATATCACTACCCAAAGCAATTACCGGACTGCCATTACCCCATTTTGCCATCCATGCTGTTGGAATGCCGGAGATACCGCGTTCAATTGTGAACCCGTTTTTTTCAAGAATGCCTGTGATGTATTTAGATGTTTCAATTTCCTGAAAACCCAGTTCGCCAAAACTGAAGATCATATCTACCATTTCCTGCACGCCTTTTTCTTTTGAGGCAACGGAGGTGAGGGCTTCTTTCTTTAATCCTTCTACAAAAGCAGCATCATACTTTTTGGCTGTTTGAGCGATGGTTGATGAAAGAAATACAAAAAGGGATAAGCAGGATAAGAAACCCGTGATCATTTTCCGCTTACCTGAAATAAAAGGGTTGTGCATGATAGAAATTTTTTGGTGTAGAAATAGGTTTGGTTATTTCTTATGATCCCTGAAGGATGGGCAAGACTTACACAATATAAAACGAAATGGGAATAAATAACTTATAGGGCTATTAAAATCTGTATGGGATAGATAAATATTGATATGAGTAATCCCTTGCGAACCTTGCGGCCCCTTGCGTTCTTTGCGTTACTGCTTTAAAGACTGCATTTACAGAAGTAACGCATTCATTACGAGTCATTAAAAATTCGGAGATGCTGATTGTTGAATTGGAAAGCTGTATCGCAAGGAATGCAGGGGACCGAAAAGGCCGCTAGGAAAATAAGGGAACAAAGATGTAAAAGAAAAGTTTTCTGTTTTTATCCTTTCCAGGCTTAATTGCTATTAAGTAACATCACCCTGTGTTTTATATTTTTTATACTCACTTATCAACAATCCGTGATACGTGAAAATAATGGTTAATACATATAACGCGTAAATAACAAATAAAGGCCGTTTAACTATCTCTCTATACTTGTTGTAAAATTCAAAATTATAAAATTGACTGATATTATGAAAGGTTGCCAGAAAGCTGGCTACAATAACAGAAACAGTAAAGACGAATCCGAAATAGGCAATTGCTACTTTTAAGTGTTTAGGTTTTTTATAATAAGACTGGTAAAACTTATTTGGCTCACAAAAAAACTGTAATGAAGCAAATTCTTTGTAATTCTTTGGCTCTTGCAGGAACTTAATCGGCCTCTTATACCGAAAATAAAACCAGTAAAGCATTACAATGATGAGACCAACTACAATAATATTAGCAATAATAAGTCCATTCCAACCTACACTAAAAAAACGAGTTAGTGGGTTACTTTCATTTTTTATACCATCTTTTTGAAAAAACCAAAGGCTGGTTGAATAGAAATCACAGCCCCTGGAAAAGAGCAGAAGCAATGTCAATAAAATAAATTTTACTTTCATCACAAGATTTTAAATGTACGCTGACCACTTGTTTTATGATGCATATATCCGCTCCACCGCATCCTTAAATTTCTCCATCACTACTTTTCTTTTCAAACTCATCTTGGGTGTCATTTCACCCGTTTCAATGGTCCATTCTCTTGGTAACAGTTCAAATTTTTTGATCTGCTCCACATGGTTGAAATATTGATTGAAACTTTCTACCAGTCCACGATACAGTTCCAGTACCTGCGGATGGTTTACCACATCTTCATTAGTTGTATAGGCATATCCTTTCTGATTCATCCAGTCGCGCAGTGTTGAAAACGAGGGCACAATCAATGCACCTACAAATTTCTTTTCTGCCCCCACCACCATCACCTGTTCTACAAATGGACTCTCTTTTAATTTGTTTTCGATGGGTTGTGGTGCCACATATTTACCACCACTGGTTTTAAAGAGTTCTTTTTTACGGTCAGTGATCTTTAAGTATTTACCGTCTTCAAACACACCAATATCTCCGGTATGCAGCCAACCGTTGATCACGGTTTCGGCAGTAATATCGGGGCGTTTAAAATAGCCTTCCATTACACATGGGCCGCTAACACAGATCTCGCCATCTTCTTCGAGTTTTACCTGTATGCCATTAATTACCGGGCCTACGGTTCCAAATTTGGTGCCGCCTTTTTCCTGGCGGTTTACGCTGATCACCGGACTGTTCTCTGTTGGGCCGTAACCTTCGTACACAGGCACTTTGGCAGCATTAAAAATACGCAGCAGTTTTACCTGACAGGCTGCACCACCCGTTACAATAAAAGATACATTGCCACCCAATGCCTCTCGCCATTTACTGAAAATGAGTTTATTGGCAATGGCTAATTGCATATTATACCATGGGCCACCACTTTTTCTGTTATCATATTTCTCGGCAAGATCTACTGCCCAATAAAATAATTTTCTTTTGATGCCTGTTAATTCATTGCCCTTGGCCATGATGCGTTCAAATACTTTTTCCAATAATCTTGGTACGGTTGTAAAGCCATTGGGTTGAACCTCACGCAGATTATCGCCAATGGTTTCCAGGCTTTCGGCATAATAAATACTGATGCCGCTGTAGAGATAGATATAGGTACAGGTTTTTTCAAAAATATGGTTCAATGGCAGAAAGCTCAAGACCTTGGTGCCCGGCGCATCATTAAACGGAAAGCTTTCTTTTGAGAACTGCACATTGCAGTAAATATTTTTATGGCTCAGCATTACCCCTTTGGGTGTACCGGTTGTACCCGATGTATAAATGATCGTTGCCAGATGGGAAGGAGGAATGGCCTGTTTAATAGCAGTCACTTTTTGCAAAGAATCTTCATCAGCCAAACCCGTTACTTCGCTCCAATGTGCAGCACCTGGTATTTTATCAAACGTATAGACATTTTTTATGGAAGTAACTTTAGGAAGAATAGCCTGAATCTTTTGCAGTAACTCTTCATTACTTACAAAAATGAATTTTACTGCAGCATCATTTAAAATAAATTCAAGCTCCAGCGGATTTGTGGTTGGATAAACCGGAACCAGTATCGCACCCAGTTGCTGTGTGGCCATATCTGTAAACACCCACTCAGGCCGGTTATTACTGATGATGGCGATCTTATCACTGCCTTCCGGTGTCATATCGTTTCCGCTTACACCTAATTTCATGAGGCCGGCACTCAACCGGTTTATGGTATCCGCTACTTTTTCTGTGCTGTACTGTACCCATTGGCCGTTCTCTTTCGCGGCCAGCATATCGGGCCGGGGAAAATTTTGCAATTGATGATCTATACAATCAAAAAGTCTCTTAATGGTCATGTGCAATCGTTAATCGTTCAAACAAAAAATGGAATGGCTATTGTTCTTCTTCTTTCTTCAGTTTTTTAAATTCTTCTATGGCCATATCCTGTTTATTGCCACTGTATGCATCAAAGTATTGAAAACCGAGTCCTACACCCCAACCCAACATTACCCATATAGGCCAGGGGTAGCTATGTAAGCCGGAGCGGTGACCGCTAACAAACCACCAGATCGCCCATAAAAAAGCATTGATCACCAAATAGCTGTACAGGCTCTTTTTAAAAGCCGCTCTGCGACGGGCCAGTCGCCAGAGTCTTTCATCGTTAGTGGGTTCCATATGGTAGGGAGGTTTAGGACAGTCAATTTAGGCAAATAACCACAAATAAAAAAGGCCGGCGACTAAAGCACCGGCCTTTCCTGTTGAAAAAGGTATTTTAACGTACAAAATAATATTCGCCTACCGGAATTTTAAATACACGGCTTTGTTGAAATACCTTGTAACCATCGGTTTCCTTTGTATGTGCTTTTTGCCAAACCTGAACAGCATCTACACCAATGGCCGGACTGAACAGCCAGTAATTATACGCTTCAAACAAGCCCTGATTCAGTAAATACTGCTGGTGATCGAATAAGCGGAACGGATAATTTTTTTGCTTGCCCTGAAACCATTCTATCACCAATCTTGTTCGGATACTGATAACCCTGTCAATACCGGCAGGCTGTTTATTATCGGCATTTAATTTAGCCAGTATTTCAAGTATTGTTTTTTCAAAAGCTGAATTGGTTTTTACTTCTGTTAATTGCTGAATGGCTGCGGAAGAAATTAATCCTTTATATGCATCAAACAATTTTTCCTTGATCTCTTCTGTTCGGGTTGAATAGCTTTCAAGATTCAGAAATAATTCACCATACAATGCCGCGCGGATCCAGTTGCTTTTTTTTGCATAATACATCGTTGCATTATAATAATTGCTGCTGTAGGATGGATCGACTTCAATTCCTTTCTCCCATTGGGTTATTGCTTCTTCCATTTCATTCTGTAATGCAAACAGTTCTGCATATTCATTATAGATCACACCACTGTTAGGAAATTTTCTTAATGCTGTTCTGTACAGTTTACCGCAGTCGTTATAAGAAGCAATGGCTTTATACGCCAATCCCAGTGTTTGAAAAGACTGTGGCTCTGCATTGGGTTTGGCTACCATTTCTTTGCCCACTTCAATGGCTTTGGCAAAATCTCTTTTCAGGTAATTCGCAAAACAGAGATCCTGTAAGATCTCAATATTATCCGGCTCCTGTTGTTTAGCACGTTCAAGAATTACTACTGCATTATCGTAATCACCTTTTTGTACCAATGTGCGTGCCGTTTCCTGCAATAGTTTAGCCGTTTGTTCCTGTGCATGTATATCACAAACACCAATTGTGGCCAATAAAAAAAGGATAATATATTTCATACTAAATTGTAACGTGCAGGCTTTGTAAACTGCAGGTTATTTATTCGTAGATCAAATGAGTAAGTAATCCATCTCTCAGCTTGGGTTCAAACCAGGTGCTTTTGGGTGGCATTACATTGCCGCTGTCGGCAATATCAAAAAGCTGATCAATGGTTACAGGATATAAACTGAAGGCTGCTGCCATCTCTCCGCTGTCTACTCTTTTCTCCAGCTCTTGCAGTCCGCGTATACCACCAATAAAATCAATTCGTTTATCAGTGCGCTGGTCTTTAATACCTAATAATTTGTCCAGTATATTATTAGACAGAATCGTTACATCCAACACACCAATCGGATCGGTTGTAAACGTTCCGGGTTTGGAGCTGAGTTTATACCAGTTCTTATCTATATATAAACCAAATGTGTGCAAACTTTCAGGGCGGTACGCTCCGGTATTTACCAGTTCTATTGTAAACTGCTTACCCAATTCTTTGATGAAAGTTTTTGGCGTTAAACCATTCAGGTCTTTCACTACCCGGTTATAATCCATAATATATAACTGATTGGAAGGAAACAAAGTAGTTAAAAAATAATCCGCCCCTTCTTTTGCCGCTGTGCCCAATGCCTTACGCACTTTGGCTGCAGAAGCTGCACGGTGGTGGCCATCAGCGATATAGGTACAGGGAATTTCCTTTTCAAATATCGAACTGATTTGTTCTGCCGTCTTATCATTGTTCACGATCCAGATCGTATGTTGAATACCATCATCTGCCGTAAAATCATATACCGGCGATTTGGTTTCTTTCCACTGATTGATCAATGCGTCAATGGCAGCATGATTTCTATAAGCGAGAAATACATTTCCCGTTTGCGCTCCGGATGTTTTGATATGGTTGATCCTGTCCTGCTCTTTTTCAGGACGTGTAAATTCATGTTTCTTAATAATATCGTTCTCATAATCATCCACACTGCTTACACACACAAGTCCGGTTTGGCTTCTGCCATTCATGATCAGTTGATAGATATAATAACACTCTTTTGATTCGCGAAACAAAATATCACGTTGTATAAATGCCGCAAGATTTTCTTTTGCCTGTTCGTAAACAGATGCATCATGAACATCTACCGTATCAGGAAGATCTATTTCACTTTTTGTAATATGCAGAAAAGAACTATGGTTGCCCTGTGCTTCCATTTTTGCTTCGGCGCTGCTGAGAACATCGTATGGACGGCTTGCCACCTGTTTAGCTAATTGTGGCTGTGGTCGCAGGGCTTTGAAGGGTTTGATGATTGCCATGGCGCAAATATCTGTAAATAATTATAAACGAAATGTTATGATAGTCGATAGTCGATATTTCATGGACCATGGTCTATGAATTATCGACCATATTTTAGCCTATTCTATCGCCCTAACAAACATTCGTAAAAAACTCTGGAAGGCTTTATTTTTCTTCATTGCCCATTGAAATAAGGCAATACCGGTTATAGCGCAGGTAATTCCGGCAAGAATATCCAATACATAATGATGACTGTTATAAATGGCGGAAAACCAGATACCCGCTACCAATAAGGCAAATAAAATATTTATTTTACCGAGTTTGAATTTGTTACCATAATATAAAACGATCACCGGATAAGAAGCATGCAGCGAAGGCATTGCGGCAAACACATTTGAACCTTTGGTATATAATGATCTGAAAATATGCGAATTGAAATACGTATCAAATCTCTCAAGTCCTGCCGTATTACCATGTGTTGATGCAATGAAAGCAAACCCATGTTGTTGTACATACCATGGTGGTGCTGCGGGATATATATAGTAGATCACAAACCCGATCAGGTTAACCAGAAAAAAACTTAACGAGAACTGCAGAAAAGCAGACCTGTCTTTAAAAAATAAAAATCCTGCAAAAGCCAATGGCACCGGTACCCAGCATAAATAACTTACACCGGTAATAATATCTAACAGCGCTGAATGGTGTTGAAGAAAATATTCGTTAAGTGTAACAACAGTTCCTGCATAATTAATTCCAAATAGTTTTTTTTCAGTGAGATACAGATCTTCGATATGTACTGTTTGATACAGATAATTCGGAAAAGCCTTCATATAATCATACAACACCCAGAAAATGATGAAGATTGAAAACCCGGTGATAAATTTTCTTGTGATTCCCGAAGCAAAATACATAGCACTAAACAATGCTACCAGGTATACCTGTTCTATTTTAAAACCAATCAGAAAGGCAGACAATAAAAGATACCCTGCAGAAACAGCGCCACAAACCCAGATATGATTAGCTGAGTAAAGCAGTTTTGTTTTGGCAATCTGATTATGCATATCAGGGTTTAAATCTTTCTACCAGCTCTTTGCCGGTAACCGGGTCGGTGCCCTTCATTTCCATATAAACCACATTGGGCGACCAGAATGTACCACCATCTACTTTTACAAAAATCCTGTTCAGTAACGCCTGTTTTTGATTGATGGTGGCATATACATGATACTTATTGTCTTTGGGTGATGTCATTAAAGTAAGGGACTGCTTTTTATATGAAACAAAATGCAGTTTATAGGTTCCATTGCCCTGTGGTTGCGATTTAATGCCATAGGCAAACACGCGTTGAATATAACTGAGTTCTTTGTGCACACCTCCTTCGGGATAACGGATCCAGAAAACATGAACCGGCGATTCTTCATTCAGTTTTCCTTTGCTGTCAATATTCAATTCGCAAATAATGGTATTTGTATTGGTCGTTCTTTGCAGATAAAATAATTGATTGGGATTTCCACTTGGAACCGGGAAACTATCCTGCGGATCTCCTTCCATTTTCACACTTATTACTGTTGCATGCGTGGTTTTAGCAGATACATGCTTATTGGTAAAAGCAAACCCGGTTAACATAATCAGGCCAATCCCAATGATTAGTTTTTTAGAAGAAGTATTTTCAGTAACCTGTTTTCCATCTCTTGCATCTAATGTTTTTTTTGCACCTAATAATCTTTTCAACGCAGTTACATTGGTTAATACGGCCATTACCGTAATAGGAATGGTAAAGATCGACATGGTTTCCAATACATGAAATGAGATACCCTGTACATACCATTTATGATCGCCGCCAATATAATGTCCGGTAATGCCGCAGACAATGGCCGAGACGCCGATCAATACAATACGTTCGGGCCTTTGCATTAAACCGTCTTTACATTCAATGCCTAACCCTTCCGCTCTTGCCCTTGTATAACTTACCATCATGGAGCCGATCAATGCGATAAAAGCAAACAAAGAACTTAAGAAATAATGATGGCCAATCAGATAATAACAAATACCTAAAAACATTACCAGTTCACTATATCTGTCCAACACAGAATCGTATAAAGCACCAAAAGAGGAACCCATTTTTCCGATGCGTGCCACCTGGCCATCCAGCATATCAAACAATCCTGCAAACAATATCAGCGCACCAGCCCAGCCTACATAAGAAAGATCGCCCCGGTTACCTTCTTCTGCGCCGGCCACAAAAATTACGGCCACCCCTACGTTTAAAATAAACCCAATGGTGGTAACGGCATTCGGGGTTAATCCAAGTTTGATCAATAACCGTACAAACGGATCTATTATAACATATATCGCTTTCTGCAATTGTATTCTAAGGGGAGTTCTTTCCATTAACAGCATGCTTTATCAACCGTAAAATAACTACTAAAAATCAAATTTAAACCTTGCCCGTATACCCAAACTGGCCACATAAGGGTTTTCAAGATAGTTAAACCTTTTTACCAGGTCAACCCGTATCAACTTAAATATATTGGTGATACCTACACTTCCTTCTATGTATGGTTTTTTATCTAATGAAAAAGTTGCCGGACCACCATCTATTATCGGGTATTTAATTAATGAGGGATCATTGGATGGTTTATTCTCATCTCTTACTCCGCCATACAACATCTTCATAGAGATCACTTCACGCCATTTCAATTTTTTCAATAATGGGATACGATTAAAAAATAATCCATTAAAATGATGATCAATATTTACAGCAAAGAAATGATCACTCACAAATTCCTGAAAGTTCATCAGGTTATACGAATTCAACTGATACGCATAGGTTTGGTTGGCGCGGTGAATGGTCATTAAAGGATAAGGAAGTTTTCCAAATATATAACCACCTTCCAATACCAGATCGCTGTAACCTAACTGCGACATAAACGCCCTCTTCTCAAATCTGGCCGTAATATTCTGGTAATTGTATTCACTGTTCATGATCCCTTTTACACCCGCAATAAACCGTAAAGTAAAAATGGGATATTTATTGATGATCGGGATCCGATAAACTTTACCCTGATAGAACTGCTCATGCGGGGCCCAACGAAGTTCCCCGGAGAATTCACTGGTAATCAGTTTATTTATATTCACATCAGTACCATTAACCACTTTGGTGTACACAATAGACCCTGCGGGTTCCTGTTTCCAGTTCTTAAAGCCTAATGTGTAAGAAAGATGATTGGGCAACTCATGTACATAATCAAATTTAAAATTACTGTTGTACAACCAGCGATCGTTCTTACCACGCTTAAATGATAAGAGGAAATTATCTTCTGATACAAACTGCAATTCCTGTCCGGGAATTTTTGTGTCGTGCTGATAGCCTACCCGTATAAAATTCAACGGATATTCATAGATCGATTTATTGTTGAGCGAATAGGTACTACTTAAAAAATATTTCCATCGTTCATCTTTAAAACCATAGGCACCATATCCTTCAAAATAAATACGCTTACTTAATTTAGGCGTGGTTCTTCCGCCTAATCTTAATTTAAACCCTTCAATCGGGTTAAAGCTGTAGAAAGCCGCTGCGGGCCCGAGCTCAAAACCACCAAAGGAAGTATAGCCCGCTAACAGAAAGGTAAGAAACGCCATCGTTCTCCGGAAAGAAGGCATTTTTTCAAGACTGTCGATATTGCTGTAAACCTTAGATTCAACTTTGGTTAAGGTGTCATGACGGTTGGCGAGCCAGAAACTATCAGGATGTGCGTCGGATTTATCAAGCTTGACAGTTGCAGGTCCATCGTATACCGTATCTGCCAATGGCTTGTTGATCTGAAAATTCTTAAACGATACCGTTCGTTCCCCAAAAAATCCGCTACCTGAATTTTTGGTAACACTTGCATCGGCCATTACGGTGCTCTTGCTTAAGTGATAACGGTTGTCTTCGCTCTTTTCAAAATCAAGATCAATATGTAACTCACGAACAAAATTCAGATTCGCATTCTTGCTCAAAAACATATTCATTTTCTGAACAGAATAATTGCCATCCAAGGTAACCCACATATTACCCCTGAATAAAAGATCATTGGTGTTACGTGGTGTAAAATAGATCTTGATCAGTTTTTGTCCATTGGCATCCACTGTTGTATCCCTTATATAATACATGTAGAAGGTAGGGGCCAGATCTGCTATCGGACTTAAAAACTGATACGTAAACAATGGTATATCGTTATCATAGATATCAATATCCATGATCAAACGGTTGAGGTAACTGCTTACACCGGCGTTATCAATATATTCACCAAAGTTTACACGTTTCTCACCAGTGATGACGGTTTTTGTCTTCTCCGGTTTTTTTCGGAAATATTTTTTAGAAAGTGTTTCTTCCAGAAAAACAGGCAATAAAGATTTGCCTTCTACTTTTGTGGTATCTCTATTCTCAAAAAGGAATTTGTAATTCTTAAGCAGTTTTGAATTTGTTAGTTTATCATTGAAATTACTCAGCGATACTTCCATTTTTTCATACTGATCATACTGCACATAATCATAATGATCCGTACGGTTGATCGCTTTATTTTCTATTACACGACGAATCAACTCAACAGCCGGATTTCCTTTATTCTTATACGGTGCCCGTTTATTAGTGGTTACCGTAACATTGTTTGTTGCTTTGGGATCTGTTTCCAGTTCAAAATTGATCGTTTGTGTTGTACCGGGAGTAATGTTTTTGATTTGTGTCTTATACCCAACATACGTTACCTGCACAATGGCAATATTGCCCGAAGAGCGTAATGTAAATCTTCCCAAACTATCGGTAACCGTTCCTCTTCCACCTTTTAATACCACACTTACATATTGCAATGGTTGTTTGCTGATCATATCGGTAACCACACCCTGCACAACGGTTTGCGCAAAGCCCTGAACCAAACCCAATAAAAGGAACAGTACTACCAATCCACCACCTATCTTTTTACTTTTCATCATTCTTTATTTAAACACAAATCGCTTTTGAAGCGTATAATTATAAAACACACCCACTATAACAGATACGGCAATTTTGGAAATCAGGTAACTGATCCCGCCATAATTCGTTAAAATAAATACACCACCGGATACCAATACCAGGTTACCGATCCATACCATTACATACTTCACTGCCTGGAAATGGATCTTTTTATCTTTTGCCTGAAACACCCAGGAACGGTTCATCGAAAAATTGACAATACCTCCGCTTACCGTTCCTAATACACTGGCCAGCAAATACCAACACCCAAGCATCTCTTTTAAAATAATGGTAACACCAAAATCAACAGCGGTTGCTGTTAAAGATGCTGCCTGCGCTTTGATGAATGTAGCCATGTATCTAAAACCATTTTAAATAAACGATCAACTGTAACAATATATTGGCATACAAACCGGCCAATACATCATCTGCCATTACACCCCAGCCGCCCGGTAAAGCTTCTGCCTTGCGGATCAGCAGGGGTTTTGCGATATCGAAAAATCGAAACAGTACAAATCCGATCAGCAGATTTACGATCGTTGGCGTAATAAACAACAGGCTGATACACATTCCCGCTACTTCATCAATCACCACTTTGTTGCTGTCTTTGCCCCAATCTGCTTCTACTTTATTGGATACCCAAATACCCAATATTGTGATCAAAATGGTTACCGGTAAAAAGTATACTTGAATATTACTGATTGACTGAAAACCAAACCAAACCAAAACCGTAACTGCTGCAGCAATGGATCCACCACCTTTGATGAATCCAATGCCGAAAACAGATGCTATCGTTTTATAAATTTTCATTACAGCGCTTCCACCAAATCCTGGTAATAATCCAATCCCAGGTGTGTGATCAGGTCTTCACCCATAATATGTCTTAATGTATTCTGCAACTTAATCAGCTGTTTAAAAATATCATGCTCAGGACGTAGGCCCGGTGCGGTTTGTGGCGATTTGAAATAGAATGATAACCATTCCTGTATACCGCTCATGTTTGCACGCTTGGCAAGATCCATAAACAGGGCAAGGTCGAGAACGATCGGTGCTGCTAAAATAGAATCTCGACAAAGGAAATTGATCTTGATCTGCATAGAATATCCCAACCAACCGAATATGTCGATATTATCCCAACTCTCTTTATTATCGCCATGCGGTGGATAATAATTGATCCGCACTTTATGGTACAGGTCTCCGTACAATTCAGGATTGATATCGGGCTGTAAAATATCTTCCAATACACTCAGCTTCGATACTTCTTTTGTTTTAAAATTATCCGGATCATCCAATACCAAACCATCACGGTTACCCAGTATATTGGTAGAGAACCATCCACGGATACCCAATGCACGTGCGCTTAAACCCGGTGCCAGTATGGTTTTCATCAGGGTTTGTCCGGTCTTGAAATCTTTCCCGCCAATAGGTGTATCGGTTTCTTTAGCCAATTGCATCAATGCCGGAATATCGCAGGTAAGATTAGGGGCACCATTTGCAAACGGAACACCCAGTTTTAATGCAGCATAGGCATAGATCATACTGGGTGCAATGGCAGGATCATTATTTCTCAATCCTTCTTCAAACGATTCAATGGTTTGATGTACTTCAGATTCTTCAATATATTTTTCTGTAGATCCACACCAAACAATTACTACGCGTGAACAATCATTTGCATCGCGGAAATTTTCAATATCATCCATTACAGCCAGAGCCAGATCGTATTTAGTAGCCGCTTCTTTAATATTGGTACCGTTCAGATTTTTGATAAATGCAGTATCAAACACCGCTTTCATAGGCACGATCGCTTCCAGTTCGGGTTTGATGGAATTCAGCAGAGAAGGTTCGAGCACTTTTGCATTCATGGCTGCTTCGTACACATTATCTGTGTATACATCCCATCCGCCAAAAACAATATCGTTCAGATCCGCCAAAGGCACAAAATCTTTGATCAATGGATAACGGTTCTCTGTACGTTTTCCCAAACGGATACTGCCCATTTGTGTAAGCGCGCCAATGGGTTGCGAAAGGCCTTTTTTAACCGCTACTACGCCCGCTATCATCGTGGTAGCAACAGCACCCAAACCGGGAAGCAATATGCCCAGTTTGCCATCTGCAGGTTGAATGTTTTCTTTCATGTTTGTTGTTTTATGCTTTCAGAAAAATTGACTGATTGTTTAATGTGCTGCCTGATAATGCACCGTTTTCAAACCACGCATCATAATCCCCATAATGGATTCCATCCGCGATTCGAGTTTGGCATATTTATTATCTGAGAACAGATCTCTTTCCAACCCACGCAATGAACTTACCATTACA
Source organism: Sediminibacterium sp. (assembly GCA_965206685.1). GTDB lineage: Bacteria > Bacteroidota > Bacteroidia > Chitinophagales > Chitinophagaceae > Sediminibacterium. The sequence continues at coordinate 4,397,389 of OZ242223.1, read as the reverse complement.
GAAGGCAGAATATCGAGGTCTTTTTTTATTTCTTTTGCAAACTCTCCGTTTTGAATACCAAACAGCAAAATATCTTTCACAAGATTGGTTTCCTGTATATCATATTCTGCATGCAGGTGTTTCATACAACGCATCGTATCCTGCATCTCTCCTTTTACAATCTTATACAGATTCGCTCTTTTTTGTACGGCTTTGATCTTGGAAAGCGTAAAGACTTTTAATTTTTCTTCTGCGGTTTCTGCTTTTTCTACAGCGTGTTTTACATAATGAAATACCTCGTCCATTTCTTTCTGGATCACAGCATCAAATATGTCTTCCTTGCTGCAATAATAATAATAGAGCGTGCTCTTGCCTTTGCCCATGGCTTTGGCAATATCTTCCATGGTGGTTTTTTTTACACCAAACTGCTGGAAAAGTTTTTGAGCCTCTTTCAGGATCTCGTCCTTAATAATATCGTCTTTCGTGATCAGCATTTTTCGACCAAAATCGTATTTTGGTCCAAAAGTAGGGGAAAATGCTTTTAAGGGTACACCGTTTATCAAATTAGCCGTTCTTTTGAGCGAAATCTTTCATCAGATCACAAAAAATTTCCACACTCGACAATGGCAGGGCGTTATACATGCTAACCCGAACACCGCCAACGGTGCGGTAACCTTTTACGCCGATCATCCCTTCTTTTTTACAACGATCCAGAAAAGGTGCTTCAAGTTCAGGATTGCTTAAAAAGAAAACGGCATTCATCTGACTTCTGTCTTCTTTGGCTATGGGGGAAGTGAAAACAGGTAATGAATCCAATGTATTATATAAGAGATCTGCTTTTTGTGTACTTCTTTTTTCCATTTCTGCCAACCCGCCTTCGGCAAGGATCCAGCGGAGCGTAAGCATACTTACATATACCGCAAACACAGGAGGTGTATTCATTAAAGAACCGGCCTCGATATGTTTCTGATAATTCATAATGGTAGGGATCTTACGTTTGATCTTACCCAGAATATCTTTTTTGATCACCACCAGATTAACACCTGCGGCACCCATATTTTTTTGTGCGCCGGCATAGATCAAAGAGAATTTTTTAAAATCAACCGGTCTGCTAAATATATCACTGCTCATATCCGCAATCAACGGAACATTTTTATCAGGATACTCATGCCATTGTGTTCCTTCAACCGTATTATTACTGGTAATATGCAGGTATTTTGCATTGTCTGGTACGCTAAAACTCTTTTGTATATACGAATGTTTTTTATCTGATGTATCTGATACTACCACTGCATTTCCGAACAATGCCGCTTCTTTGGCTGCCTTGCTGCCCCAGATACCGTTATCGCAATAAGCGGCGGTTTCTCCTTCATCCAATAAATTCATCGGCACCTGCATAAACTGCGTGGTGGCTCCACCATGCAGAAACAATACTTCATACTGATCATCCAGCTGCATCAATTGTTTTACCGATGAAACTGCTTCATTCAATATTTCCTGGAACCAGGGCGTACGGTGGCCTATCTCGAGTACAGACAAACCGGTATCATTAAAATTGAGAATGGCTTTAGACGCCTGTTCCAAAACAGGTTGTGGTAAAATAGAGGGGCCGGAATTAAAATTATGCAGTTTCATTTCGATTGCTTGAAGGGCAAAGTAAAATCATTTCATCGAAATAGAGATGTTCGTGAATCGTGAGGCGTGAATAGTGAGTAGTGAGTGGGCAGTTGTGAGTGTTATTGTGAATGGTCAATTGTGAATGTGGCTTTTTATTGACCATTCACAATTGACCATTCACAAAAACTCACGATTCACGCCTCACCTCTCACGATTGACGTCTCACGCAAATCACTCATGCACATCCGTAACCCCACCCGACACGGTATACTTCATTGCATCGGCAGCACTCACATTTGGCAAAAGCCGAACACGCTCTTTGGGAACAATATAGGTAATGCCTGAGATGGCATAAGAATGTGGTACATAAACGGTTACATGTTCTGGCAGGCCAAATTCATGCGTATCCTGTTGCGTAATAAAACCAATACGCCAAACATCGGCTGCATCTATGTTTACGAGTACGGGTTTATCAAATTTCTTTTTATTGCCGGCAAACGCTTCCAGAAAATCTTTTACTGATGAGTAGATAAATTTGATACCGGGTGTTTTTTCCAATACAGTATCTAATAAACCTACCAATCGGCCAACCACGAATAAAGAGGAAACCCATCCTACCAGTAACACCAAAGCGATTACAACAATGAAACCGAGTCCTGGAATTCTTGTGAGGTTCCCCGCAGCATCCCTCGGCATCAGATCCGGTGCAAGATTGTGTACAATATTCGGCAGGATATCATCTATAAAATTGAAGAGCCCCAGTACCACCCAGATAGTTATACCAATAGGTGCCAGCACGATGAGCCCCTGGAAAAAATATTGTAATAATTTCCGCAAATAGGCTCTAAAGGTCAGTTTTCGTTGCTCGCGGCTCATCAGTGATTAATTAGAATACAAAGTAAATAAGAAAACAGCAGTTATGAGGGGATTATTCGTGAGGCTGAATTGTGAGTAGTGAGTGGTGAGTGGTGAGTAGTGAGTCGTCAGTAGTGAGTAGTCAGTAGTGAATGGTGAATATGGATGGCCTATTGACCATTCACAAAACACTCATGTTATGCGTCTCACCACTCACTACTCACCACTGCCCACTAACTTCCCGAAAACTAACAAGCGTAAACATCGCTCCCCCCTCATTCATCCACTCTAAAAACCGCTTAACACAAAATTAATGAAAATAAACCTGCGGAAACTTTGGTTACGATTAAAGTTTCCATAGTTTTGTCCTCCTTTAATAAAAAATATGGAACCACAGGAAAGAATAGTGAACAAGGCCCATGAGCTGTTTATGCGTTATGGCATACGCAGCGTAAGTATGGACGAGGTGGCTAACCACCTGGGAATGAGCAAGAAAACCATTTATCAGTTTTATACAGATAAGGATGCGTTGGTAGAAGATGTGATTGAAATGCAGATCACCGCTAATCAGTCGGAATGCACTATGCACAAAATGAAAAGTGAGAATGCAATCCACGAAATGTTCATGGCGGTGGATATGATGCTGGAAGTGCTTACCAATATTAACCCCAATGTGATCTTTGATCTGGAGAAATATCATCCAAAAGCCTTTAAAAAACATAACGAATTCAAGAATAAATTTCTGTATAGCATCATCAGACAAAACCTCGACTGGGGAAAAGAAGAAGGATTATATCGGGAAGATATTAATGCAGAGATCATGGCAAGATTTAGACTGGCATCTACTTTTCTCATTTTTAACCCGGAGCTTTTCCCACATGGAAAACATAGTATACCGGCGATTATTACAGAAATGACAGACAACTTTTTATACGGACTGGCCACCGCAAAAGGCCAGAAATTAATTCAAAAATATAAGCAACAAAGACTAAAAACCATAACCGCATGAAAAACAGAGGATCCGAAAGATTGGTATGGCTGCTATGCCTTGTATTGATAACAGGCACCGTTACGGCACAAAATACTACACATGAATTTACGATTCAGCAGGTAGTAGACTATGCCCATAAAAATAATGCACAGGTAAAAAATGCATTATTGAACATACGCAGCCAGGAACAAACCAATCGCGAAATTACAGCTGGTGCATTGCCAACCATCAGTGGCAGTATCGGCGTTACAGATTATATAGATATTCCTACATCGCTGATACCGGGAGAGATCTTTGGTCAGCCCGCAGGAACCTATTTGCCTGTAAAGTTCGGTACCAAGTATAATTCTACCGCCAGTCTGCAGTTACAGCAAACACTGTTTGACGGACAGGTATTTGTTGGTTTACAGGCAAGGGCCACTTCTATTGAGTTTCAGACAAAAAACATGGAAGTAACCGAAGAAGCCATTAAGACCAATATTTACAAGATCTATTACCAATTGGTATTAAGCAAAACACAGATCGCTTTGCTGGATGCAAATATTGGCCGTTTAGAAAAACTTAAACACGATGCCAATGAATTGTATAAGAATGGTTTTGCAGAGAAACTCGATCTGGATAAAGTATCTGTACAGTTATCGAACCTGCAAACAGAAAAAACAAAAGCATTGAACAGCATTGCCATCGGTTATCTGGGGTTAAAAACCCTGATTGGTATGCCGGTGAAAGATGCATTGGTGTTAACAGACCAGATTACTGAAGATCAGGTGAAAGAAGATTTTTCAAACGATACTGTGTATCAGTATTCCGACAGAAAAGATTTTCAATATTTATCGTTGGCCAAAAAACTGAATGAGTTTAATATCAAACGTTATCAGTTAAGCAGTTTGCCTTCATTATCCTTAACCGGTAATTACAGTAAGAATGCACAACGTAACCAGTTTAACTTTTTTGGTAAAGGTGATTGGTTTACCACTTCCTATGTAGGCCTCAATTTATCTGTACCGATCTTTAACGGTTTTGCCAGAACAGCAAGGATTTCGAGATCTCGAATTGACTTGAAAACAACGGAGAACCAGATAGAAAGCCTGAAACTGTCAATTGACGGTGAAGTGGAACAGTCAAAAATCAATTTCAAATCGGCATTGGCAACCATGACCTTTCAGAAAGAGAACATGAAGCTGGCTGAAAATGTGTACAATCAAACCAAAAAGAAATTTGAATCAGGCACAGGATCCAATACAGAGATTACCGCAGCACAAACAGACCTGGTAACAGCACAAACCAATTATATCAGTGCTTTATACAGCGCCATTATAGCCAAAGTGGATTACTTAAAAGCAACCGGAAAATTATAAATCAAACACACCAAACAAAACATAGTTTATGCAAAAGATAGTAAACGTATTTTTTCTGACAGCTGCCCTCACAATCGCTTCATGCGGTGGTAAAAATGAAGGCGGTGGTTCACTGGCTGATAAAAAAGCTGAAGTAGAAAAACTGAAAAAAGATCAGAACAGTATTGCTGATAAAATCAAAGCCTTGGAAACGGAGATCGCCAAATTAGATACATCCGCCACCAAGGAAGATGTGGCAAAACTGGTGGGCACCTCTCCTGTTACCACACAGAATTTTATCCATTATATAGACCTGCAGGGAAAAGTGGATGCGGATAATATTTCTTATATCTCTCCACGTATGGGTGGCGGACAGGTAAGAGCCATTTTTGTTAAGAAAGGAGATTATGTAAAAAAAGGACAGTTGCTGGTAAAACTGGATGACGCTGTGGTAAAACAACAGATCAACGCAGCCAGACAAAATACAGAAACCTTGAAAACACAGTTAGGTTTTGCAAAAGATGTTTATAGCAGAAGAAACAATTTGTGGAAGCAGGGAATTGGTTCTGAAATTGATCTGATCTCGGCTAAAACAAATGTAGAAACACTGGAGAAACAAATTTCTGCTGCGGATGAAAATATAAAAACGATTCAGGAGCAACTGAGCACCTCAAATATTTACAGTGATGTGGATGGTATTGCAGACGAAGTAAATGTACGTGTTGGTGAATTGTTCACCGGTTTTTCGGGCACTTTACCGCAGATAAAAATCGTGAATACATCAACATTGAAAGTGGTGGCAGAAGTACCGGAGAATTACAGCGGTAAAGTAAAAATCGGATCGCTGGTAAACGTGAGTATGCCCGATATTGATAAGAGTTTCAATACCAGTATTTCTGTATCCGGAAAAACGATTGACCCAAATAATCGCTCATTCCATATAGAAGCAAAATTGCCTGCAGATAATGCCCTCAGGCCTAACCAGATTGCGATGGTAAAAATTCAGGATTATGCTGCACCTAATGCCATTGCGATTCCTGTGAATACAGTTGGTACCGATGAGAAGGGAAAATATGTATACATATCTGTAACTGAAGGTGGCAAACAGATCGCCAGAAAAAAAGTGATTACCATTGGTGAACTCTACAACCAGTTTGTTGAAGTAAAAACCGGATTAACTGCCGGCGAGCAACTGATCACAGAAGGTTTTCAGAATATTTATGACGGACAGGTGTTGAAGATTGATACGAAGAAGTGATTTCGTGAGTCGTGAGACGTGAATCGTGAGTAAAACAAAACTCACGTCTCACGATTCACGACTGACGATTGCCCAATAATGTTCCTGCAGTACAAGCGCGCGACGCAACAGCAGCCGCACAAAGAACCAAAGCTGATTACTTAAAAAAAATATTATGCATCCATTCATAGAAGGTGTAGCCAAAAAATTTAAACAGTTTAAACCCACGAGCTGGGCTGTTGATAACCGGACGGCTGTTTATATTATTACCATACTGATCTCGTTATATGGGTTGAACAAGTTCAACACCTTGCCGAGAGAGCAGTTTCCGGATATTGTGGTGCCAACCATCAGTGTGAGCACTGTGTACTTTGGTACTTCTCCAAAAGACATGGAGAACCTGGTAACCAGACCCATTGAAAAACAATTAAAAGGCATCAGCGGTGCCAAAGTGAAGAAGATCCAGTCAACTTCTCAACAGGATTTTTCGCTGATTATTGTTGAGTTTGATACCGATGTAAAACCAGAAATAGCCAAACAGAAAGTAAAAGATGCGTTAGACAAAGCGCAAACAGATTTGCCAACAGATCTTACGCAATTACCCAATGTACAGGAATTCGATTTTAGCGAGCAGCCCATTATGTATGTAAACGTAAGTGGTGATTTTGATGGGATGACATTGAAGAAGTATGCCGACAAAATGCAGGACAGGTTTGAAGAGCTGACTGAGATCAACCGTGCAGATATTGTGGGTGCGCCGGAAAGAGAAATTCAGATCAATGTAGATCCATTTAAGATGCAGGTGGCTAAATTATCTTTCACAGATATTGCCAATGCTATCAGTTATGAGAACAAGGATATCAGCGGTGGTTTAGTGGAAGTGGGTGAAATGAAAAGAACCATCCGTGTAAAAGGACAGTTTACGAGTGCGCTGGATATGCAGAATATTATTGTGAAAAACCTGCAGGCAGCACCTATCTACCTGAAAGATGTTGCACAGATTATTGATACCGTAAAAGAAACCGAGAGTTATGCGCGTTTGGATGGAAAGAATGTGGTTACGCTGAATATCATCAAAAGAAGTGGTGAGAACCTGATCAATGCGGCAGAAAAGATCCAGGGTATTGTGGCAGATATGAAAGAGAAAAAAGAACTGCCGCCGGATCTGAAAATTGTGATCACAGGTGACCAGAGTGTACAAACCAAAACATCGTTTAACGATCTGGTAAATACGATCATCATTGGATTCATCCTGGTATTAATTGTTTTGATGTTCTTTATGGGTGTAACCAATGCCTTCTTTGTGGCGTTGAGTGTACCGTTGAGTGTATTTGTGTCCTTTATGTTTTTGCCGCTGGCAGATTCGATTGTAGGTACACACGTAACACTGAACTTTATTGTACTCTTTGCATTATTATTCGGATTGGGAATTATTGTGGATGATGCGATCGTTGTAATTGAGAACACGCACCGTATTTATAATAACGGAAAAGTAAAAGTAGCCAGGGCCGCAAAAGAAGCAGCGGGTGAAGTATTTATTCCGGTATTGGCAGGAACCTTAACTACGCTTGCTCCGTTCTTCCCGTTGTTGTTATGGAAAGGATTGATCGGTAAGTTCATGATCTATCTGCCAACCATGTTGATCTTAACATTGGCTGCATCATTGATTGTTGCCTTTATCATTAACCCTGTATTTGCTGTAAGCTTTATGCGCCCTGAAGGAAGGGAATATGAAGAACCTAAGAATACCATTTTCAAAAAGCCTTTTTTCTGGACAGTGATCGGGTTTGGTATTTTACTCAATCTTGGCGGATGGCATGGGTTTGGGAATTTTCTGCTGGTAATGGCGGTAATGATGGTGCTTAACCGTTATGTATTACGCGGCATCATTCATGTATTCCAGGAAAGAATTTTACCCGGGCTGATGAACCGTTATGAAAAGCTATTGCATTGGGTATTAAAAGGGGCAAGGCCTGCAAGATTGTTATTGTGGTTATTCCTCTTGTTCCCGATCTCAGTGATCATGCTGACGATACGTAATAACCCGAAACCTTTCTTCCCAAGTGGTGATCCGCATTTTGTATATGTATATTTAAAAATGCCGATTGGAACTAAAACCGCAACCACCGATTCTGTAACCAGAATATTGGAAGCCAGGGTTCATAAAATACTGGAGAAAGAAAAACCAGGCACTCCGGGTTCTATTGTAGAAAGTATTATTACAAATGTTGCAGTAAGTGCAAACAATCCAAGAGATAATAACAGAAGCACCCAAAGTAATCTGGGAAGAATTCAGGTTTCTTTTGTACAGTATGAAGAGCGTAATGGAAAATCTACTGCTCCAATAATGGCAGCCATTCGTGAACAGATGAAAGGGATACCGGGTGCAAGTATTGAAGTATCGCAGGAAGATGCTGGTCCGCCAACAGATCCTCCGGTAAACATTGAGATCAGCGGCGATAATTTTGAAGAAATTTCCAAAGTGGCCTATGATCTTCAAAACCATCTTGATACCAACCGCATTTTTGGTATTGATAACCTGAAAATGGATGTTGATCTGCAGAACCCTGAGATTACGATCAATATTGACCGTGAAAGGGCTTTGCGTGAAGGCATCAGCACCGCACAGATTGGTATGGAAATACGTGCCGCTGTGTTTGGAAAAGAAGCCAGCAAACTGAAAGACGGAGAAGATGAATATAAAATCCAGATCCGTTACAATATGTTACAGCGTAACAATATCAGCGATCTGATGAATATGCGGATCACATTCCGTGATATGTCTACCATGGGCATCAAGCAGGTTCCATTAAATGCAGTGGCAACGGTTGATTACACAAATACTTCAGGTGGTGTAAAAAGAAAGAATGTAAAACGTACGATTCAGATACAATCGAATGTGACCGATCCTTCTTTAACAGGCCCAGTAAATGCAGAATTGGCTAAGAAGATCGAAGACTTTAAAAACAAAACAAAGATCCCGGCTGATGTAACCATCAAACAAACCGGTGAAAGCGAACAACAGGCTGAAACATTGAGCTTCTTAGGAACATCCTTGTTAACTGCTTTGTTATTGATCTTCCTCATTCTTGTATTGCAGTTTAACAGTTTAAGTAAACCATTCATTGTATTAACAGAGATCTTCTTCTCCATCATTGGTGTATTTATCGGTTATGCCGTAACGGGTATGACGATGGCTACGATCATGGTAGGTGTGGGTGTAATTGGTTTGGCGGGTATTGTAATTAAGAACGGTATCCTGTTGATCGAATTTACAGACGAGTTAAGAGGTCGTGGTTACAAAACAAGGGCAGCAGCTATTGAAGCAGGTAAGATCCGTATCATTCCGGTAATGCTTACTGCATTGGCTACAATGTTGGGATTATTGCCGCTGGCTGTTGGGTTTAATATTGATTTCGTTTCGCTGTTCCGCCATTTTAATCCGCATATTTTCTTTGGTGGAGATAGTGTGGTGTTCTGGGGGCCATTAAGCTGGACGATCATTTTCGGTTTGATCTTCGCATTCTTCTTAACACTGGTAATGGTACCAAGTATGTACCTGATCAGTGAAAGATTGAGAAGGCCGATGGAGAAATTCTACGGAACCAAATTCGTAGCCCTCTTAGGTTTCTTAGGACCGTTCTTCTTTATCACTGTAGGAATTATGTTCCTAGTGAGAAGAATACAGGGTAAAAAAGTGTGGTTAGGGAAAATGAAAGATTCTCCGGCTATTTAAAATGTAAGTTGGTTTTGGGTTTAATAATCAAGCCGCTCCTATTTGGGGCGGCTTTTTTGTTCTCAAAATCAGGTATAAATACGCTTGTACACCAAATCAAATCTGTGTAAATCTGTGAATCTGTGGCGAAAAAGAAAAAATCATGAATAATGTCTATCCCTTACAAGATGAAACAAAGCTATTAATTGGAATTGCATTTGATATACATACAATACTTGGAAAAGGATTCCTTGAAATTGTGTATAAAGATGCTATGGAATATGAGTTACAAAAGAGATCAATTCTTTATGAAAGAGAAAAGGAGTATATAGTGACTTATAAAGAAATAATACTTCCGCATAAATTTTATGCAGATTTTATCGTGTTTAATAATATTATTCTTGAGATAAAAGCAAAAGAAGGTATAGCTGATGTTCACTATTCACAAACACTAAATTATTTGAAAGTGTCAGATTGTAAAGTAGGATTGATTTTAAACTTTGGAGAGGGATCTTTAAAAATAAAAAGAGTGGTTCTTTAGATTTTCGCCACAGATTCACAGATTAACACAGATTAATTTTTATGTGAATATGCAGAAAAATATCCCAATTCAATTAAAATCCTGCCGTTTATCCAATACCCATGATTGTACTTCCATTCTATTTATTAATTTTCAAAAAAAACACATGATACAGAATCACGAAATAGACTATCGCATTTTTGGTGAAGAGATGCAGTATGTAGAAGTGGAACTTGATCCAAACGAAACCGCCATTGCAGAACCCGGCGCTTTTATGATGATGGACGATGGCATAGCCATGGAAACCATGTTTGGCGATGGCAGCCAGCAACAAAACAGCGGCGGGTTATTCGGTAAATTATTAAACGCGGGTAAAAGAGTATTGGTGGGTGAAAATTTATTCATGACAGCTTTCACCAATATTGGTCAAGGTAAAAAGCATGTAAGTTTTGCATCGCCATATCCGGGGAAAATCATTCCGTTGAATCTCCAACAGTTGGGCAACCGAATTATTTGTCAGAAAGATGCTTTTCTCTGCGCAGCCAAAGGGGTAAGTGTTGGTATCGAATTTCAACGCAAACTCGGAACCGGACTATTTGGTGGCGAAGGTTTTATTATGGAAAAACTGGAAGGTGATGGTATGGCTTTTTTACATGCCGGCGGACATGTATTGAGAAGAGATCTGCAACCCGGTGAATTATTAAAGATCGATACCGGTTGTATCGTAGGTTTTACAGGTGGTGTTGATTATGATATACAATTTGTAGGCGGTATTAAGAACACCATTTTTGGTGGTGAGGGTTTGTTTTTTGCCACCCTGCGTGGGCCGGGCACAGTATGGATCCAAACCTTACCGATCAGTCGTTTAGCAGGAAGAATTTTACAGTATGCCACCACAAGCAGAAGGGAAGAAGGAAGTGTGTTAGGCGGATTGGGCAATTTACTGGATGGTGATGGTTGGTAGGGAACGATGAATTTTGAACAAGGAATATTGAATGTTGATGTTTCAGCGTTCAGTATTCCTTTTCGCCATAACTCCGTTGTTGGTCATGCCGTTGTTGGTCTTTTGACCAACAACAAATTTCACTATTGCAGATGCACCAATTTGGCAACCGCTTTCTCCAATGTTTCTTCTTTCTTCGCAAAACAAAAACGAAGCACTTTATTATCATCCCCGTTCTTATAGAAAGCAGAAACCGGAATGGTTGCGATACCATATTCTTTGGTTAACCGTATAGCAAGATCCTTATCCACTTCATTTGAAAAATGGCCGTAGCTATAGCATTCAAAATAACTGCCGTGTGAGGGAATGCATTTGAACGGTGTGGCTTTCATCAGTTCTCTGAAAAAATCTCTTTTCTTTTGCAGAAAACCACCTAATGAAAGATAGGCTTCTTCATTTTGTATGTATTCTGCAATGCCTACCTGCTTTGGTGTATCGCAGCAGAAGCAATTGAACTGGTGTACTTTTCTGAACTCCTTCATCAGTTCTGATGAGCTGATGCAATAGCCTAGTTTCCAACCGGTGCAGTGATAGGTTTTACCGAAAGAGAAACAAACAAAACTTCTCTCTAACAGATCGGGGTAACGAAGAATACTTTGGTGAGGGATCTCATCATAGATCAAGTGTTCATACACTTCGTCGCTAAGAATAATAATATTCGTATCAGCAACGATCTTTCGCAGTTCCTGCATATCATGATCGCGCAGCACAGCACCCGTTGGGTTATGCGGTGTGTTGATCATGATCATTCTTGTTTTGGAATTTACTTTCGCTCTCACCTCATCCCATGGGATAGAATAATCCGGAAACTGTAAGGAGATGCGAACAGGTATTGCTCCATTCACCTCTATGTTGGGAATATAACTATCGTACGCAGGCTCAAACACAATCACTTCATCACCCGGTTGTAATACGGTTGTAAGTGCAGTATAGATTGCATAGGTTCCGCCGGGTGTTACTGTGATCTGTGTATCGGGATTGATTTTTGTCTTGTATAATTTTTCTGATTTCTCCGCCAGTCTTTCACGCAGTAACATCAATCCGTTCATGTGCACATACTGGTTAAACCCTTTTTTCATCGCATCATTAACCAATGAGGTCAATTCATCACTCATCATAAAATCAGGAAAGCCCTGGCCAAGGTTTACAGCGCCCTGTTCCAATGCCAGCTGACTCATTACCGTAAAAATGGTTGTACCTACATGGGGTAGTTTGGATTGAATGGAAGGAACCTGCATATGAAATATATAAAGGGAAGTATGGCTTACTTTAAATGAATGCTAGAATGTGAGCTGGCTTGCCAACCGTTTCAATTCTATCTCAGCTGTTTTTGCAGCATAATTCAGATTTACCAAACGGTAGCCTTCATTTTCAAAACTTTGTTGTGCCTGTTTTACATCAATGATGGTTGCCTGGCCCAGTTGAAATTTCTGCAAAACAAGATCGAGCAGCTGGGTAGATAAGGTATAGTTCTTCTGCTCTGTTTGTAACTGGCTCAATGTACTTTCATAAGATTGATAAGTACGGATCACTCCCGTTTCATAATCCAGTGCAAGATTATCACGCTGAATAACCGCATTTCGTGTGTTGATGGCTGCCACCTGTTGCTGGCGTTTACTGATACTTCCGTTATAAATAGGCACAGAAAGGTTAATGCCTACAAACGGGCCATAGCTTTGGTTTAGTAAACTAAAGCCTGCAGCACTTTTACTGCTTGTGAAATTATAACCGGTTGTTGCACGCACTGTAGGATATCGAAGTGCTGCTGTTTCTTTTTGGATCAGTTCATTAATATGTACCTGCTGATTAGCTGCCATAATTAATGGATGTGTGCTTGCACGGTTTCTTACGGAATCAAGGTTTACTGATTTATCTACGAGAATGGTATCGCTGATCACAATTTTCGAATCAGGTTTCATGAAGATCAGGTTCAGCAGATCTGTTTTTGCCTGCCCAATAATCAGATCCTGGCTTTGCTGCGATTGTATCAGCGCATTTAGATCCAACTGTGCCTGCAGAATATCTGCATTATTAGATAAGCCGATATCTTTTCTTACCTGTAAGATCTCCAGTCTTTTTTTAGAAACATCTATCGACTGATAAATGGTTTTCTGATATGATTGCTGGCGAACCACATCGTAGTATTTGGTCATCACACCTGCAATCGTTGCCTGTATCTGTGCGTTGAGCAGTTGCTGGTTTTGTGCCTGTAATTCTTCCAGTCTTTTTTTGGTAGCCACCACCCGTAAACCATTATACAATAAAAAACTACCGGTAATACCAACTGCCAGATTATTAGAACCTACATTGTCGCGTTTGGTATCACGGGTAGCATCTGCAAATTTCTGGTTAATGCTGGTAACCTGCTCATTATCGCTGGCTGTTCCGCTAACAACCGGAAGTCCGCCGGCAATACCTATATTATTATTGATGCTGCTGATCTCGAGGCTATTCTTGGCCAGCTGTATATCGTAGCTGTTCTTTAATGCCGTGTTGATGGCATCCGTTAAACTCATTTTTTGCTGGGCAAAGCCGGCTGCACTAATAAAGCAGAGGAAGAGTAATGCAATTTTTTTCATGTTCGATGAAATTACCAACACAGCTATAAGATATCTAAAAATTTATATGAGTGGGTGATCAGCTAACCAGTGTCCCTACATTGGTGCCTTCTACCACCTGCATCAGATTACCGGGTTTGTTCATATCAAACACAATGATGGGAAGCTTATTCTCCATACAGAGTGTAAAAGCCGTCATATCCATCACTTTCAGGTTTTTGGAAATGCACTCCTGGAAACTGATCTTATCATATTTCACAGCCGTTGGGTCTTTTTCAGGATCGGCACTGTATACACCATCTACCCGGGTTCCTTTCAGGATCACATCGGCTTTCATTTCAATGGCACGGAGTGAACCGGCAGTATCTGTGGTAAAATATGGGTTTCCGGTTCCTGCACCAAAGATCACCACCCTTCCTTTTTCGAGGTGGCGTAATGCTTTTCTGCGGATATAGGGTTCTGCCACCTGTTCCATATTAATGGCACTTTGTAAACGTGTGTAAACACCTATCCTTTCCAGCATCGCCTGCATGGCCATAGCATTGATCACGGTTGCCAGCATTCCCATATAATCCCCATGGGCACGTTCAATACCGCTGTCGGCCTCATTCATACCACGGTAAATATTACCCCCGCCAATCACAATCGCTACCTGAACACCAAGATCTGTTACCAGCTTAATGTCGTGTGCATATTGTTCAATGATCTTTGGGTTAAACGGATCACCGTTTCTTTGATCTCCGAGTAAAGCTTCACCTGATAATTTGAGAAGGATGCGTTTGAACTTAGGAAGCATGGCACAGTGGGTTGATTTCTATGCAAATAACCTGATTTTTTGATGAGTAGCCAAAATGAAAGGCAAATATGTGTATAGTAAGCTTGCAATGCCTTTTAATGTACCGGGAAATCACAAATTTTGCTGAAATAACGCATCATTCCATCTGAAAGTTTGGTGCTCCCACTATGGCTATTCGGGGTCTTTGAAAATATATTTTTCGTCCCAGTCTATTTCAAAGGCTTCCAGATATTTTCTGTATTCATCCAGAAACATTTCTTTTTTATGATGAGCTTCCTGATTCTGAATATACCTAACCACATCCGATACCTGACTTTTTGCATATGAAAATGCACCATATCCCTCCTGCCATGAAAATTTAGAACTACTGAATTTGTTTTCATTAACCCATTTACTGCTCTCTGATTTTACCAGCTGAATCAATGATGAAACAGATTGATCTGGTCTCATGCCTATAAAAATATGAATATGGTCAGGCATACTGTTTATCTGTAACATCTTATGATTGTTTCGCTGAAAGATGCCGGTGATATATCGATGAAGCCTTTCTTTCCATTGCGGATCAATTAACGCACGCCTGCATTTTACAGCAAATACAAATTGTATGTGTATTTGGGTGTACGTGTTAGCCATTGCTTATAATTTTAATCCGTTAGCACCAAACGTTCCTCCGGAACGTATTATCATTTGATCATCGTGTTTCTACCGACGGGGTGTTCCTAGCGGAACATTGGATAAGGCTTTGCCTTATTTTTTAAAAGTAGGATTTGGGATTAAATATTATTAGCGTATTTGCCGCAAAAAATCGCCTTTTTTTCACCCTTTTTGCAACTGTGTTCCGTCAGGAACACCCCTTCGGTAGAACTATTCAATTATTGAAGATTAATGTTTCATCGGACGGACGATTGATAAATGTTGTTAGCATGTTTCAAAAACAAAAAGGGTAGCACATGGCTACCCTTTTCAAATATTCATCAGTTTAGGATTATCCTAAAGCCACGCGTTTAAATTCTGTAACGGTTACATTACCGGCAGCTTTCAAATAAGCTTCAACGGTAATAGCGCCGTCTTTTACAAATGCCTGTGCCAGCAAAGTGTTTTCTTTAAAGAATGCATTCAGTTTACCTTCCGCGATCTTAGAGATCATTTCATCAGGTTTACCGGCCATTTTAGGATCTGCTTTCATGGTATCTACCACGATCGCTCTTTCTCTTTCAATGGTTTCAGCAGGAATGCTGGCTGCATCAACTGCCAATGGATTCATAGCTGCGATCTGCATGGCCACATCTTTACCTGCTTCTTCAGCGGCTGTTGTTAAGCCGACCAATACACCCATACGGTATGCACCGTGAATATAAGAAGCAACATAAGGTGCTTCAATTCTTACAAATTTAGCAATACCGATCTTTTCACCGATAGAAGCCAGTTTATCATTGATCATATCAGCCACTTTCGCGCCGTTGATCACTACTTCATTTAATTCTTCAGCACTTTTTACATTGTTGGCAACAGCTGCATCAGCTATGCTTTGTGCAAAAGCAACAAAGTCAGCATTTTTTGATACGAAATCTGTTTCGCAACTGATACATACCACAAAACCTGTTTTTTTATCAGCAGAAGTCTGTGCAATGATCACACCTTCTTTTGCTTCACGGTCGCTGCGTTTTGCAGCTACTTTTTGTCCTTGTTTACGTAACCAGTCAATAGCCGCTTCAAAATCGCCGTTAGATTCTGTTAATGCTTTTCTGCAATCCATCATACCGGCGCCTGTTGCCTGGCGCAGCTTATTAATATCTGATGCCGTTATTGTTATAGTAGACATTATAGAGAAATTAAAAATTAAAAATTAGCAATTAAGAATTAATAATTAGAAATCATAACTGTTACATTATTAATTTTTAATTATTAATTCTTAATTGAACTATCAGAGGAATTCAACACTAGAGATTACCTGCTTCCGCCGCCGGTTCCACCACCACCCGCTGGGCGACGGTTACCTGGAACGCGACGCTTAGGAGGACCACCGGCACCTGGGCCACCGGCTGCATTACCACCGCGTGAACGTCCGCCACGTGCAGCTTCAGCTTGTGCTTCAGCTTCCAAACGGCGCGCTTTTGCTTCGTTCTCGTTGTTGCTGTCATCAGACTCATCTTCATCTTTAGAAGCCTGGCGCTCAGCCAAACCTTCTGCGATAGCAGCAATGATATAGTTAGTGATGATAGCAATTGATTTGGTTGCATCATCATTTGCAGGAATAGGGAAATCTACTTTATTAGGATCGCAGTTGGTATCTACCATACCAAAAGTAGTGATGCCTAAACGTTTTGCTTCAGACAAAGCGATGTGTTCGTTACCGATATCCACCAGGAACAAAGCTGCCGGTAAACGACCCAGCTGAGCGATACCGCCCAATACTTTCTCCATTTTATCTTTATCGCGGGTTAAAGTCAGACGCTCTTTTTTGGTCAGGCTTTCTGCACTTCCGTCAGCCAGCATTTTTTCAATGCTCTGCATTTTTTTAACGCTCTTACGAACGGTGTTGAAGTTGGTTAACATACCACCTAACCAACGCTCAGTAGCATATGGCATGTTTACACGCTTAGCACATTCGCTAACGATCTCTTTTGCCTGCTTTTTAGTAGCCACAAACATGATCTTCTTACCGCTTTTGGCGATCTGCTTAATTGCAGCAGCTGATTCTTTCAGGTGATCAACTGTTTTGTTCAGGTCGATGATGTGGATACCTTTTTTCTCCGCAAAGATGTAAGGTAACATCTTCGGATTCCACTTCTTTTTCAGGTGACCAAAATGTACGCCGGCCTCCAGGAGTTGTTGTTGTAATGAAGTGCTATTTTCCATTTGTATGATTATAAATTGTTATTATTTATTTTCTGTCGATAGTGCATAGACCAGGGTCCATAGTGTTTGTAATACCATGGACCATCGACTATGGACCATGGACCAACAATTAACGTTTGCTGAACTGGAAGCTTCTACGTGCTTTCTTATGACCGAATTTCTTACGTTCAACACCACGCGGATCACGTTTCAGTTGGCCGGCGGCTTTCAGTGCAGGACGGAATTCAGCATTTACTTCGAGCAATGCACGTGCAATACCCAGTTTAGCTGCTTCTGCCTGTCCTTTTAAACCACCACCCTGAGCATTGATAACAATATCAAGCTTTCCGATCATATCGGCAGTTTTTAAAGGAGCTTCAACCTGGTTCTGTAAATACACCAGTGGAAAATAAGCTTTGTAATCTTTGTCGTTAACAGTGATCTTACCATCGCCTTTACTCACGAATACGCGGGTAACGGCTTCTTTACGGCGACCAACTGCATTTTTTTGCTTTTCCATTTATATTAATTTGGAATTTGAATGTTGAGGTTGAGAATTAGAATTTTAATTCTTTAGGTTGTTGTGCAGTGTGCTGATGTGTTCCACCGGCATACACAAAGAATTTCTTTACCATTTTACGGCCGAGGCGGTTTTTAGGAAGCATGCCTTTTACAGCTCTTTCCATAATTACTTCCGGACGGCGTCTCAGCAGATCTTCTGCAACTTCTTCTTTTTTACCACCTGGGTAACCGGAATAGTTGAGATAAATTTTCTGTTCAGATTTGTTACCTGTAAAAACAACCTTTTCGGCGTTGATCAGGATCACATAATCACCGCAATCTACGTGCGGGGTGTAATAGGCTTTGTTCTTACCGCGAAGAACAGAAGCGATTTTCGATGCAATACGTCCTACGGTTTGATTAGTACCGTCAACCACATACCAGTTGTGCTGTACGGTAGCCGCGTTCGCATGCTTAGTGGTGAAATGAAGTTTACTCATAATATTATTGTTTTAATGACCCGGACGCTATCCCGCCGGTTTTAAATGGACGGCGAAGGTAGCCCTACCCCATTCAATTTTCCAAGAATTTGAGAAAGTATTTTGCAGCACACCTTTGTAACTTATTGATTTTCAATAATAATTTTGAATCATTTTTAAATTATGATCATGAAACCAGCTATTTTACTGCTATTTTGCTCCGGTTGCGTCGCACACTTCAGCTGTAACAAGGGGTTTGGGCTGGCATTTTTGCTACAGATTGCACAGATTTTTGCTGTTTTCTGTGTGAATCTGTGCCATCTGTGGCAAAACCCTTTACGTTAAATACATTTGCCATTAATCAGACCGATTTGAGCTACCGCAAATTTCAACCCACCCAACTCTTCACCGGCACCGAATTACTCGGACCGGATCATGTATTGATCACAGACGAACAGGGAAAAGTAGAAGAGATTATTTCAGCAAAAGATGCCGGAGATGATATTCAGCATTTAGATGGTATAATAAGTCCCGGCTTCATTAATTGCCACTGCCATCTCGAACTCAGCCATATGCGCGGGCTGATACCTGAACAAACCGGATTGGTAGATTTTGTTTTTAAAGTGGTGAATGAAAGACATTTTCCTGAAGAAGAAATACTGGATGCCATCAACAAAGCAGAAGATGAAATGCTAAAAAACGGAATTGTGGCAGTGGGAGATATTTGTAATAACACCCTCACTCTTCAACAGAAACAAAAACAAAACCTGGCTTATTATAATTTTATTGAAGTGAGTGGCTGGATCCCTTCTGTTGCGCAATCAAGGTTTGAAAGATCATTGGCGTTTTACAAATCATTCAACTTAATTCAAAATTCAAAATTCAAAATTCAAAATAGTTTGTCACCGCATGCTCCGTATTCTGTTTCAAATGAGTTGTGGCAATTAATGGCGCCTTATTATAAAGAGAAAACAGTAACTATTCATAACCAGGAAACCGATTTTGAAGATCTTCTCTTTCGAAAGAATGAAGGCGATTTTACAAGGATGTACGGGATGATGAATATGGATACTTCTTTCTTTAAACCAACCGGCAAAAGCAGTTTGCAATCCTACTTTTCTAAAATGAGCAATGCAAAGCGTGTGTTGCTGGTACATAATACTTTTACAAAAGAAGATGATGTGGTGTTCGTGAGTCGTGAATCGTCAGACGTGAGTTGGTGTGTTTGTATTAATGCCAATCAATACATTGAGAATGCAGTACCGCCGATTGATATATTGCGAAAGAATCATTGCAATATAGTTGTTGGCACAGACAGTCTTGCAAGCAATTGGAGTTTGAATATTCTTGATGAATTAAAAACCATCACAAAACATTTTCCTTCCGTTCCCTTAACAGAATTATTACAATGGGCAACATCAAATGGTGCCAAAACTTTGCAAATGGATGAAGAGTTGGGAAGTTTTGAAAAAGGGAAAAAACCGGGAGTGGTTTTAATCAGTGGATTGGAGAATAATCAATTGACACAATTAAGCATTAGTAAGCGTTTGATTTAGTGGTTCGTGAATCGTCAGGCGTGAGACGTGAGTTGTATTCCATTCTATCATGCTATCATTCACTCATCCATTCATTCAATCATCCACTCATTTGATTTAGTTGTTCGTGAGACGTGAATCGTCAGGCGTGAGTGAAGTTCTTTTGACTCACGATTCACGTCTCACGCCTCACGCCTCACGATAATATTTCCTGCAAAATTCCAAAGCTCCGCATCTCCCCAAAATCACTGATATGAAGTGATAGGTAGGTTTGGTATGCCTGCAATAATTCTCTTCGGAGGGTTCTGTTTAGTGAGATCGATTCCAGATCATTATAAAATTGCAGGCCGGAAAGTTCCGAAGTAATTCTTGCATGATTGCCTTCAAGATAATAGGGATGAGTGGGTGCTTCTGCAATAAACATTCCTTCCTGCAGATCGAGTATGGGTGTTTGTTCGCTGTAATTTCCGTGGAACTGAAATCCCAATTCGCTTCCAAGATGAAGCGTGAAATACAAAGGGAGATTTCCGGTAAGTGTATCGTTGCCTTTATCCAATTGTTTTAAGGTGTCTTCAATCAGATAAAATAATTCGGGATTGGCTTCGGGTTGTTTGAGGCTGTGTTGGAGAAGTTCGATAACAAATTGCGCAACCGTATTTCTCACCACATCAAACAAAACCTTTTCATACAAATAAGACCATTGGTACTCTTTGATGAACTGTAATTGTTTTAATTCGTTGTGATATACTTCCATATCCAGCATGGCTGCGGGTTGGAAGAAACTCGCTTTACCTGCAGAAGTTTTACTGCTCTGCCGCACTCCTTTTACCAGATAACTCTGTATGCCAAACAGCTCGGTATAAACAGTAGTGATGATACTGGTATCACCATACTTTACTGTTCTTAATACAATGCCTTTGGTGGCGTGAACCATGGTTGTGAAAAATGAGTGCGTGTAAAAGTACATTGGTTTTTTCAACACAGAGGCCACAGAGGGAAAGAGGTTCACAGAGATCTCTCTGTGTAACTCCCAATCTCTGTGGCCTCTGTGTTGAAAAAATATATTCGATGCCTTATTGATCCTGACTAACCGGCACCGGAATTAATTTGATGATCCGTACACGATTCAATCCCCGCATAATAAAATACGTTAGATCAAACTCAAACCATTTTTTGGCAAAGTTGGCATCGTCTTTTGCAAAATGGTGATTGTTTTGGAACAACTCGCCCATTAAAAAAATACCCCAGGGTGAAGAGTTTTTTGAATGATCGCCATTATCGTAATTGCTGTATCCGTATTTATGTCCGCACCAGTTTACAACGGCTCCCTGAATAGGTCCCATTAAAAAATGAACGGGTAATAACATAAACCACCAGATATTGGGTGCGAAGTAAATATAGAATGCAGTATATGCTGCCATAAAACACAAACGGGTAAACCAGTGGTGACCGAACTTGTCGAGCCTGTCCCACACCGGTAAATATTCTTTGGTAAACTGCTCATCCGGCAAACGTTTGCCGGTTACAAAACTTCTGAAGATGAGAACCGTACTGCGCATCATCTGGTATACATCTTTAAAAAAATGTGGCGAATGCGGATCCTGTTCGGTATCGCTGTAGGTGTGGTGCATGCGGTGCATTACGCCATAAGCACGAGGAATTAAAAAAGAGGAGCCCTGCACAAACCAGGTTGTTAAATAAAATGTGCGTTCCCAATTTTTACTCATAGTGTACATTTTGTGGGAACAGAAACGATGCAGGAAAAAGGAATGAAAAAACAAAGACAGGAACCAATGTCCCAAAAAGAAACACAGAATAGCAAGCATATATAGAAATTGCAGGGGTTAGGTTGGTAAGATAAGCGAATTATGTATTCGTCCCACAAAATCTGCGATAAATACAGATAAATAACTGCCTGTTATACAATACGTTAATTCATCACATGTGCTGAACTGATGAACGTTACACAAAAAAAGCCCGCGTTGCGGGCTTTCACAATTAACGTATTATAGGGTTATACAACTCCTGTAAACTGTTTGAGAAAACGGACATCATTCTGAGAATAGAGGCGAAGATCATTCACCTGGTATTTTAATTGGGTAATGCGTTCAACACCCATTCCAAAGGCAAAACCGGTGTATTTATTTGAGTCGATCCCGAAGTTTTCAAGCACGTTTGGATGCACCATTCCGCTACCTAAGATCTCTACCCAGCCGGTATGTTTACAAATATTACAACCCGTTCCACCACAGATCAAACAGCTGATATCCATTTCGGCGCTGGGTTCTGTGAATGGGAAATAGCTTGGACGAAAACGCACTTTTACCTCTTTACCAAACATTTCCTGTACAAAAAAGTAAAGAGTTTGTTTGAGATCGGCAAAACTTACATTCTCATCTATATATAATCCTTCTACCTGGTGGAAGAAGCAATGTGCACGGGCACTGATGGTTTCGTTGCGGTAAACACGCCCCGGACAAATTACTCTGATCGGCGGCTTTTGTGTTTCCATCACTCTTGCCTGAACACTACTTGTGTGTGTACGCAAGAGCCATGATGGATTTTGATTGATATAAAAGGTATCCTGCATATCGCGGGCAGGATGGTCTTCGGGCAGATTCATCGCGCCGAAATTGTGCCAGTCGTCTTCAATTTCCGGTCCTTCGGCTACGGCAAAACCCAGGCGTTTGAAAATAGATACGATCTGATTGCGTACAATATTTAATGGATGGCGTGTGCCGACGGGGACGGGATCTCCGGGGAGACTCCAATCTATCAGTTTGGAGTTTGGAGTTTGGAGTTTGGAGTTGCTTTCTTTTAGGGTTTCGTATTTAGCTTCTACGAACAGTTTAAAATCGTTGAGTACCTGACCGAATTCTTTTTTTCGGTCGTTGGGCACATTGCGCATTTCGCCCATAATGGCTTTTACGATGCCTTTGGTACCGAGGTATTTGATGCGGAATTCTTCTGCTGACTCGGGTGAGGCGGCAGCCAGAACCGCGTCTGCAGCTACTTCTTGTCTGTAAGTTTCGATCTTTTGTACCAACTCTTCCATGGGGCGAAGATAGAACTTCGATGAATATGATGTAAAGATGGCTATGATTTTTGCTTGTGTTTTGGGGGTTGTTCATCGATGTTCGGGACCTTGAAGTGAGTGACACAACAGGAGATGCCATCTGTTCTGATGCCGGTTAAACAGATCTATTGTGTGATTACAGATTGTTAAAAGCACCCTTAATAAGTGCTTAAAACAGATTGGCCGTACCCTAAATCCTGCAAATCTGCGCTTATTACTTACATTTGTTCTTGCAGATGAACAATTTTATGGAGTACAACACAGAGCGAAATTACCTGGGCATGAAAGAATATGGCCGCCATGTACAGAAGATGGTGGAATATCTATTGACCATTGAGGACAAGGAAAAACGTCAGCAACAGGCACATTGTGTAATTGAATTAATGGGTTTTGTGAACCCGCATTTAAAGAACGTAGAAGATTTCAGGCATAAGCTTTGGGACCATCTTTTCTTTATCAGTGATTTTAAACTGGATGTGGATAGTCCGTACCCGATTCCACAAAAGGAAACGTATAAACTTAAACCCGATCCATTACCTTATCCTAAACGCCATCCTAAATATGCGCACCTGGGTAAGAATCTGGAAGTGGTAATAGATAAAGCATTGAAAGAAGAAGATCCTGAGAAAAAAGCAGGCTTTGCACATGCGATTGCGTATTATATGAAGCTGGCTTACAGCAACTGGCATAAAGAACTGGTGCATGATGATACTATTCGTACCGAGTTGAACAGTATTACCGGCGGACAATTAGAATTCAGCAACACACCATACATTAAGCACCGCAATCAGAATTTTGAGCGTGATGAATATCCGCGCAGTAATGGCGGCGGACGTTGGCAGCAGAATTTTGGCGGACGCAGCGGCGGCAGAACCAATGGAGGCAGAGATAACAGAAGTGGCGGCGGTGGAAATAACAATGGAAGAAACAACCGCAACAATAATGGTGGCGGAAATGGCAATGCCCGTAACGGCGATAACAGAAATGCCGGAGGCCGCCAGGAAGGAAGAGGCGGGCAGTTTAAGAAACGGTATTAGTTGATTGGTTTACTACCCGTTTATTAGTTTACTGGTTTATTTGTTTAATAGTTTACGGGTAATAAGATATTTTTAGGCATCAGAAAATTCTGATGCCTTTTTATTTGCGTTAAATGAAGACAGATCGCTTTATGCGAGGCTGCTAACAATAAAATAATAAACCCATAAACAAGATGAGTTCATTTGAAGTAATCGGTGGTAATAAGTTAAAAGGCGAGATCATTCCGCAGGGAGCGAAGAATGAGGCATTACAAATATTGTCGGCCGTGTTGTTAACGGCAGAACCGGTTACGGTTTCGAATATTCCGGATATACTGGATGTAAATCTATTGATAGAACTGCTTCAGGATATTGGTGTGAAAGTTACACGCACGGCAAAAGACACCTGTACATTTCAGGCTGATAATATAGATGCAGATTATTTAGCTTCTGATGATTTCAGAAAAAAAGGTGGAAGGTTGCGTGGCAGTGTAATGTTTGCGGGGCCTATGCTGGCAAGGTTTAAACGAGCTTATATTCCAAAACCCGGTGGTGACAAGATTGGCCGGAGAAGATTGGATACACATATTATTGGTTTTGAAAAACTGGGAGCGAAATATGAATACGATGATGTGTTGGGTTGTTTCAAATTATCATCGCCGCAATTAACCGGTGTTTTTATGTTGCTTGATGAACCATCGGTAACAGGAACAGCCAATATAGTAATGGCCGCTGTGCTTGCAGAAGGCACAACTACTATTTACAATGCAGCATGTGAACCTTATGTGCAGCAATTATGCAAGATGCTGAACCGGATGGGTGCAAAGATCTCGGGTATTGGCAGTAATCTTTTGATCATTGAGGGAGTTTCTGTTTTGGGTGGAACCACACACCGCATGTTGCCTGATATGATTGAGATCGGCAGTTTTATTGGTTTGGCAGCGATGACACAAAGCGAGATCACAATTAAAGATGCGGGTGTAGAACATTTAGGCGTGATACCGGAAAAATTTCAGCAACTGGGTATTCAATTTCAGATCAAAGGCGATGATATTTATATTCCTGCACAGGATGTTTATGAGATACAAACGTTTATGGATGGCGGCATTTTAACCATTTATGATCATCCATGGCCGGGTTTTACGCCTGATCTGTTAAGTATTGTTCTGGTAGTAGCCACACAGGCAAGAGGCAGTGTGTTGATTCACCAGAAAATGTTTGAAAGCCGTTTGTTCTTTACGGATAAGCTGATTGATATGGGTGCGCAAATTATTTTATGTGATCCGCATCGTGCTACAGTAATTGGTTTGGGAAGAAAAAATAATCTGCGTGGGATTACGATGAGTAGTCCGGATATCCGTGCCGGACAGGCATTGCTGATTGCTGCATTAAGTGCCGAAGGAAAAAGTGTGATACAGAACATTGAACAGATAGACAGGGGTTATCAGTTTATTGATGAGCGATTGCGGAATTTGGGGGCGGATATTAAGCGAGTGCTTTGATGGGTAATTAGTTGGGGTCTTGTGGGGGCACAAGACCTGCGCGGGGGCAGTGTTTGTGTCCTCACAAACACCACATAACAATCAAAAAAGAATAAATATCCGGAAATTTTCACGGGTATTAATACGCTATAATTTTAATCTCCTTCTTTATACTTTGCCTGTCTAAAAAGCAAAGTATGGAATATGGTGCACTCTATTTTTATACCAGTACCATTTATCAATGGAGGCCTCTGATACATCAGTATAACTTTTACGAAACGATAACAAATTCATTATCATTCTTACATAAAAAAGGAGTGATAAAGGTTTATGGATTTGTAATCATGCCCAATCATATTCATCTGATCTGGCAGTTATTGAAATACAATGGCAAAGAAAGTCCCGCAGCAAGTCTGATGAAATTTACAGCGCATCATTTTCAGCAACAGATTATTTTAACAAACGCTGATGATCTGGTTAATTACCGTGTTGATTGGCGAAGCAGAAAGTATAATTTCTGGCAACCGGAGCCACATTGGTTTCTGCTATACAAAGAGAAAACAACAGTGCAGAAATTAAACTATATCCATTATAACCCTTTACAGCAGAAATGGAAATTAGCGGACCTGCCTGCCGAATACAAATATTCTTCTGCGAGATTTTATGAAACGGGAATGAAAGAGTTTGATTTTTTATACCATTATATGGATTTTGATGACAGGCCTTCAAAAGAATCATCGGTTGTGGTTTTGTGAGGATACAAAATCTGCTTATGCTTTTATTTTGTTATCCGGATTTTGAATGCAAAACCCCGAAAGCATCATCGGTTGTGGTTTTGTGGGGACACAAAATCTGCTTATGTTTTTCTTTTGTTATCCGGATCTTAATTCCAAACTCTCGAAAACATGATTACTTGTGGTTTTGTGGGGACACAAAACCTGCTGTGTCTTACCCTTTTTGTCACTTATTACTATACTTAGAGCTGTTTGCATCTTTAATCTGAGTATTTACATCTTTCACAGAAATGATCTTCCCATAAAAATCCATCTGCTCCAAATCAGCTGTAAAACTTTGTTAATGGCGGTGACCGGTTCTTCTTTATCGGTAAACAGATATCCTGTTCATTAACAGGCACGACTATTGCCTTATAGGGTATATACATTCATCAAACAATTATTTATGAAAAAGTATTCTACTCTATTCAATACCTGTAAAGTAAGCATGGCTTTACTTTTATTGACCGCAAATACACTTGCTTTTGCACAAAGGCCTCCCGAACAGGAAAGACCGACTAATCCGCAGAGACCGCCTAATCAGGAAAGACCTGTGAATCCGCAACGTCCGCCTGAGCAACAGAGGCCTGCGAACCCTCAGCGACCACCTGAACAACAACGACCGGCCAATCCGCAAAGACCACCTAATCAGGAAAGACCTGTGAATCCACAACGTCCGCCTGAGCAGCAACGTCCCGGTAATCCGCAACGCACACCGCAGGATCAAAGACCGGCTAGTCCGCAAGTGCTGCCACCGCAACAAAGGCCGCCACAACAGGCACGTCCGGCCAATCCACAAAGATACCCGGAACAACAGCGTCAGATCTATTCACAAAGGCCACAAAACAGTGATCAAAGACGTCCGGATGTTCGTCAGCAATCGAACGATAACAGGAACAATACCTATAATAACAGGCCACAACAAAACAGAGGTGATTTTGACAACAGGAATAATTCATACAATAACAGGTCTCAACAATACAGACGTGATAATGATAACAGACAGCAGAACCGTTATGGATATGGTTATAACAACAGCTATAATTACCGTCCGCATTATAGCCGTCCGCCGGTGATCTGGCAGGGAAACCGGTTTTATAGTAATTATAATTATTCGTATCATCCATATCGCCCTTATTATTATGGATCGTTCTTTCATCCATTTGGTTTTTTTATGGCGGCATTAAGTGCAACAGCCATTACCATTATGTTGAACGATCAATATTACCGATATGATCAGGGAATTTATTATTCACCGTATAACAATGGTTATCGTGTAATTCCTGCACCGGCCGGTATTTTTATCAGGTATCTTCCCACCGGTTATTCAACTATATATCTGGGAGATTATACGTACTATTATTTTGCAGGAACCTTCTACGATAATGGACAACACGGTTATTCTGTTATAGCACCGCCTCCCGGCGCTATAGTATATGATCTGCCGGAAGGCGCCGCCGAAGTAAGGATAGGAGACATCGTTTATCTTCAATACAATGGCACATACTATCAGCCCATACAAATAGATGGCAGGGATGGTTATGAAGTAGTGCAGTTTGAATCGGATAATAATTAAATAGTTTTATAAATCAAAAGCCACCTGCTAAAGAACAGGTGGCTTTTTAATATCTATAGCTGCGTCTATTTATTCCTGGAAATAGATTTATTTAAAAATGGAAAACAATTTTTATAGCAGGGCTCATGTTTTTAAACCATCCATTAAAAACAAACTGTGGTTCTATTGAAATATGTTTGCTTGTTAAAATGGGTAATCCAAGTTTAAAAGTATGTGGTTCATACCATTCACCTCTTCTTTGATATAAATACCCAAGTGTAAAATTACCCGCAAGCGACAACTGGTTAGTTTTACTTTTCTCAACCTGTGAAAATTGAAAAACCACAAACTCATTTTTATCAATCTGTAATTTTTGATTACTGTCTCTTGAAAAGAACGTTTCTAGTTCCTGATATAATCTAAAACTGTTTTTAGAATAAGCGTTTGAATAATTATAACGATACCCTAACTGTAAACCGGGAACAAAAGCCCCCCGTACATATTGATAAGAAAATCCGATATAGGGTTCAAAACTTCTTTCCCGAACCCTGATGAAACGTCCATTTGCGGGACTAAACATCTGGCCTGTACGCATATTAAAATCTGCCCTGAATTCCAATGAGCCGCCAAGAAAACTTTTTCCGGTATTAGCATAGCTACTGATTTTGGGTTTTAAAAGTGTCAGACATTGTTCAACTGTATTAGCCGGTAAACTACTAATGTCTTCTACGTTGTCCAGTATTAAAGTAATAACAAACTGTCCGCCAAAATCTCTTTTTTGTATTTCACCATCTACTGAAAAATTAACCATTTTACCGGTTTTTGCATACCCGATAATACGTATTGTATCCTGATTTACTTTGAGCTGCAGCAATTCATTTTCTCTAACCGTAAAACTGTTTGAAAACTCAGGATGGTTTATAATCCTGATTCTGGGAAAATTACTGGTCATTACCATATCTACTCTCCGCACCATACCATCAGCTTTTAAAGAATCTTTTAATGGCAGGAGTAATTTTGCAGCGGCCTGAACCAGCGAATCTGCATCGGGCAAAAAATTTATTTGAGAAATATTGGTAAACTCTACCATCAGCCTTCTTTTATTTGGCAGATAAAAGCTGAATACCGCATTTGCTTTTCCGGATGGCGGTGTATTAAAAAGCATCTCTGATGCATCTGGAATATTACTCTGTGCAGGCAATAAGCTGGCTGTTCCTGCCATCAGCAGGAAAAATAAGATTGTTTTTTTCATACAGTTTTTAGTTTTCTACGATAGTGGTGGCGGGTAATGTCTTTACTCTGAAATAAAGTATTTGTTTGCCGGGCTCGGCAGGTATCTGAATTTCTTCAAATGGTATAAAGCCCGGATGTTTGGCGTCATGCTTACCAACGTTAAATTCAGGCAACATTATTTTATTCAAATCATTCAAATGAATGACCCTTATTTTTTTTATCGGTGGTTTAGCAATAGTAACGGGTAGTTCACCCGGCTTCTTTTCGTCTTGTATATCTGTAACAGCAACATCTCTATTTTCAGAAGTTGCCAACTCAGGCAGTTGCTCTATTTTTTTTTCGGGCAACAATACCGAAGCCTCCTGTTTTTGATTTATAACCGCAGCTGTTATTTCAGTTTTGTTTGCCGGAGATTGTTTTGTATCGAAAACCGTCAGCTTTGGGGGCTCACTGTTTTGTTTACGGTTACTTCCCTGAGGGGTCTTTTCTTTGATCATAAAATTGGCCGCTGACTGCCGGGCCACAGTAGTATGATGATTTGTATTAAGAAAGAAAACTGCACAGCTAACTGAAATAAGAATAATTGCCGCGGCAGAATAATACCACAAAATTCTTTTTTGTCGGGTGGGCAAATTTAGTTCCAGTTTATCCCACAACAAATCCTGCCGAAACTGAAAACCATCAGGTATCTCCTTTAAATCATTAACAGCGGATTGTATCGAATTATTTTGCTTTCTTTCCTGCATATAGCAAATGATTTTGTGTTAGTAATTGTTGCAAAGCCTTTTTGGCTTTACTAAGCTGACTTTTACTGGTTCCCTCAGAAACATTCAGCAGTGCCGCTATTTCGGGATGCGTATACCCTTCTATCACATATAGATTGAAAACTGTTCGGTAACCTAATGGAATCTGCGTGATCAATGTATAGATTTCATTGGCTGATAACACACTATAAATATCATCGTCAGACTGAATATCATTAGCAGCTTCATCAGCTACTATTAAGAAACTATTTCTTTTTCTTAATTCCTGTAAACATTCATTCACCATAATCTTTCTCATCCAGGCTATAAAAGCGGCATCGGTTGTAAATGAAAGGTGCTGTAGGTTTAGAAAAATTTTCAGAAACCCGTTATGTAAAATCTCTTCGGCATCAGCATCGTTTTTGAGGTACCGCCTGCATAAAAGAAAAAGAGAAACGGTAAACCTGTCGTACAGGCATTTCTGGGCAGTTACACCCTTACGCTTACATTCTTTTACCAATTGCAATAGCTCCATTCGGCAGATTCGGTTTCTGTAAGTTAAATGCAGATATGAAACAAAGGGTTGCTTATCAGGTGGGATTTATTTTATTTTAACAATTAACAATGGGAAAGCTTATCCCTGAACCTTATAAAATACCTCTTTATTAATTTTTTGTCGAAAATGCATTCGCAAATCTTTCCCCCATCATCCTCTGTCCGGCAGAATTAAAATGCACTGTATCGCCAACATGCACAAAGTCGTTTGTGGTTATGTAAGTAGCATGTTTATCCTTCATTGTATATTCATGTATTACCTCATTGATCTGTAACCATGTAGCTTTTGTATTTGAATACGAACCCAGTTCGCCAATCAAAACAGGAAGGTTTTTTTCTCCTGTAATATCTCTGAACATGGTAAACAGTTTTATAAGATTGTCTTTATACAATGGAA
This sequence comes from Sediminibacterium sp., assembly GCA_965206685.1. GTDB lineage: Bacteria > Bacteroidota > Bacteroidia > Chitinophagales > Chitinophagaceae > Sediminibacterium. Next base: position 4,366,599 of record OZ242223.1, on the reverse strand, counting down.
TTCTTACAGCATTTGCGTCACTTTCTCCCTGGTGCCATAGTATCGCTTTTATTTTTCCGTATTGTTTAGCTATGGCTACTTTCTCTTTAAAATTGGTCATCAGGTTTACGCCACGGTAACTTGAATCGCCAAGCCATTGCCTGATGGCGCTTCCGCCGATAGCGGTTGGCAATAATAGTATGGTTATATCGGAGGGAATTTTCTTTAGTAGTGTTTTTGCAAAAGACAATCCGCAATCAAGCCCTGTTCTTGTGGGTTCGTAAAAATGTAAGGGTTCTTTTGCATAAATGAGTTTGCCCTGGGCATCAATAGTAAGTATTCTTTTATCAGAAAGCGTATCCTGAGGTTCCACAATGCCGCGCCCTGCCATGTTTGATTGTCCGGCCATCAGAAATACCCAGATTTTTTCTTTGGCAGGAATATTCTGCACATACTCAATCTTTTTCGGAAAATATTGTGTTCGTGTATCCTGAATTTTTTTCCAGGATAAGAGACTGAGCAAGATGCAAAAAATCGGGATTTTTTTCATAAGATGATTTTACTGTTCTATCCAATCTAAATATAAGAACTGTTTTAGATACCATTTCAATGATGATCTTTTCAATGGCAATGTCAAACAACAAAAAAGTCAATGCAAATGGTTGCATTGACTTTTTTGTGACCCCGCAGGGATTCGAACCCTGGACCCGATGATTAAGAGTCAGCTGCTCTACCAACTGAGCTACGGAGTCGGGGATGCAAAGGTATTGTATACCCATAGTTCGTTACAAATCTTATCGTAATTTATTTTGTTTACGTGCAAGACGGTTTCCCAATGCCCTTGCTGTTTGAATAAGATTGTCTTTAGCTAAAAGCATGGCAGCAGCGATATCGGTTTCTTCTCTGTTGATATTTATCAGTTCATCAAAATAAAGTGCAAGCTCAGCAGAGAGTTTTTCCGGTATTTTTCCTGCAAGCCCGATTACGGGTATGTTTTTTTTCTTTGCCCTTTCGGCTACCCCAAAGGGCGCTTTTCCATCAAGCGTTTGCAGATCAATGCTTCCTTCGCCGGTAATAACAAGATCCGCTTTCTCCAAGGCATCATCGAAATGAGTGATCTCCAGAAAATGATCAATACCATTTACCATCTGGGCATTTAATAAAGCATATAAACCCGCAGCCGTTCCACCGGCAGCGCCACCGTATTTTTTAGACGAGATATTAATATTGAGCGTTTGAAAAATAATCTGACTAAGTTGGGTAAGTGCATCTTCCAGCAGTACCACCTGTTTTTCTGACGCTCCTTTTTGCGGTCCAAAAATTTCCGCTGCTCCTTTTTTCCCCAGTAAAGGGTTGGTTACATCTGCAAGAATGATTATCTCAATTTCCCGGACCCGTTTATCTAACCCGCTCATATCAATAACAGAAAGTTTTGTCAGGTTTTCGGGAATATTTTTTAACTCATTTCTGCCCGCATCAAAAAAACGGATCCCTAATGCCCGGGCAATGCCACAACCTCCATCTACTGTGGCGCTTCCGCCTACACAGAGTATTATTTTTTTAATGCCTTTATCCAATGCTTTCAACATCAATTCTCCTGTTCCAAAAGAAGAAGCCTGTAAAGGATTCAGTTCTTCCTTTTTTAATAATCGTAACCCGGATGCAGCAGCCATTTCTATCACAGCAGTTTTTCCGCTATCGATCAAACCAAATTTTGCTTTTATTTTTCTTCCCAAAGGGTCGTGGACGATTTCATCAATATAAACTCCGTTTGAGAACTCAGTTAATAATTGTCCGGTTCCATCTCCACCATCACCAATAGGGATACAGGTAGTGGTGCATTGTAAATGGCTTTGTTGTAATCCTTCTTCAATCGCTTTTGCTGCTGCAGCCGCATTGATACTGTTCTTAAAAGCATTGGGACAAATCAGGATATGCATAGAATTATAAAAGGAATGAAAGAAGATAGATCATCAATAAAGAGGTTACGCCCATAATTACGGTTGCAACGGAATATACTTTTAACATGGCAGGCATGTCAATCTTTTCAAATTTGGCAATCACCCAAAAGTACGCATCGTTAGCATGGGAGATCATCATTGATCCTGCACCCATCGCCAATACACAAAGCAGTTTTTGATCAGGTGTGATAAAACCCAATGCCGGTAACAAGGGTTGAATAATAGATGCTGCTGTGATGATTGCCACTGTAGAAGAACCTTGTGCTGTTTTTAAAACAAAGGTGAGCAGAAAAGGAAAGAGAATACCCATACCTGCCAAAGGCAAAACTTCGCCCATGTGCTGCCCGATCTTTGTTGCTGCCAACACTGCACCAAATGCACCACCTCCGCCAATGATCACAAGTATCCCTCCTGCTTTTTCTGCAGACTCCTGTAACCAATGATTGATGTTTCTGTTTACGCCCCGTTTACTGCTCATAAGTGCCAGCACTACTCCTATTGATAAAGCAATAACAGGATCGCCGGTTACCATGAAAAAATTACTTAAAAAAGATGCATCTGCTGTGATCATTGATTTTAAGGCAATCAATATAATCGGAAGCATAACAGGTAGAAAAGAATTCAGAACAGAGGGTGGAGTTATATCATCATTGATCAGTTCTTGTTTTTTATGTGAGGTTGAGGCGATCATTTTTCTTCCCGCATATCCTGTATAGAAATAGGCAGCGATCATTGCAGGAATGGCTACACAGATACCCAGTAAAATTAATTTACCAAATGAAACACCAATGATACCGGCCGCTGCCGCAGCACCCGGATGCGGTGGAATTAAACAATGTACCGAATACAAACCCGTTGCCATTGAAACAGCCATAACCACAAGCGGCGTTCCTGTTCTTTTGGCAAGCATACTGTTTAATCCGCTCAATACAATAAAACCTGAATCACAAAAAATGGGAAGTCCAACAATAAACCCGGTTACGCTCATAGCCAATGCCGGATAACGCTTACCAATCTTTGCCAGAATATAATTGGCCATTACGCCCGTGCTTCCATTACGTTCCAGGATCACACCCAATGCCGTACCGAGCAGTATGATGAAGCCTAATGATTTTAAAATATTTCCAAAACCATCTTTCATAGTGGTTACTACTTCCAATATCGGTATTTGCACACCCAATCCCACTACAAAAGAGGCAATTAACAATGCAAAAAAAGGATGTAACCGTAACCGTGCCGTTAACACAACGATCAGGCTGATGCCGATAAGCAATACAATCAGTATCTGTGCAAATGAATGCGTCATGGCATTAAAATTATTTTCTTAGGCACTGTTGAGTTAACAATTTATCCAAAATAAACGAATAAAACATTTCTCTTACATCTGAACAAATACCTTTGCAGCATGAATGCATTTGAAAATATAAGTAAGATCATCCGCAGCAGGCGCACCACCAAGCCTACGGATATGAATGGTAAAAAAATAGAGAATACGGTTATTCATCAGTTACTGGAACTGGCTAACTGGGCACCAACTCATGCCCGTACCGAACCCTGGCGTTTTATTGTGTTTGAAGACGGTGCAAAAAAAACATTCTGTGCCGATCATGCTGAATTATATAAATCGAATACGGATCCTGAAAAATTCACCGCCGGTAAATATGATAAGATCATTGAGAATGGAGAAGCCGCCTCGCATATCATACTGGTATATATGAAAAGAACCGTTACCAATCCGATTCCAGCCATTGAAGAAGTTGCTGCGGTTTCTGCTGCCATACAGAATATTTTATTGGGTGCCGAAGCTTTACATATTTCAAATTTTTGGAGCACGGGTGGTATGGCTCATCATCCTGCATTAAAAAATTATTTAGGACTTGGGGAACACGATATCGTAATGGGGCTTTTATTTCTCGGCTATACTGATTTACCTGCTGCAACAGGGAAAAGGAATATTCCGTTGGAAGAAAAGATAGTTTGGAAATCGTGAGGCGTCAATCGTGAGACGTGAGTGAAGAAATACTCACGACTGACGTCTCACGATTCACGAGCCCACCGTTCAGGTCGCTCCAGCGCCCCGACCGGTGGGCGGAATTCACGATAAAAATTGTTTCTTTGTTTAAATCTCACCCATGTCAGCATCACACGGCAAACTTATTATTCTTACCGCTCCATCGGGTTCAGGTAAAACATCTATTACCCGTTTTCTGATCAGTAAATATCCAAAACTGTCCTTTTCTATTTCTGCCACCACCCGTTCTCCAAGGGGTACTGAACAAAATGGGATTGAATATTATTTTATGAGTGTGGAAGATTTCAGAAACCGGATTGATGCCAATGATTTTATTGAATGGGAAATGGTGTATGAAGGAAAATATTATGGCACACTAAAAACAGAGCTCGACCGGATCTGGAACGAAGGCAAAGTTCCTATGCTGGATATTGATGTAAAAGGTGCCGTTCATGTACAACAGCAGTTTGCGGGCGATTGTCTTTCTATCTTTATTCAACCGCCATCGGTAGAAGAACTCCGCCGCAGGCTCGAAAGCCGCGGTACCGAAACACCTGAAAGTTTGGAAACAAGGGTTAACAAAGCGAGTTACGAAATGTCGTTCAACCATCACTTCACAAAAACCATCCTTAATGATCAACTGGAGAAAGCCTGTGCAGAAACAGAATCCGTGATCAAAGATTTCTTAGGTTGGTAAGTTTGTTTTGCTGAAATTTATCATCTAACATTCAGCATATGCCATTTCAGAACAGAACTGTATTCATTACCGGCGCCAGTCGCGGTATTGGTAAAGCCATGGCTTTACGTTTGGCCAGAGAAGGTGCCAATATTGTGATCGCTGCCAAAAGCGTTGAAGAAGACCCCCGTTTGGGCGGTACTATTTTTTCTGCCGCGCAGGAAGTAGAAGCTGCCGGTGGTAAAGCGTTGGCTGTGCAGGTAGATATTCGTCATGAAGATCAGATCCAGGCTGCCGTTCAACAGGCGGTTGACAAATTTGGGGGCATTGATGTATTGATCAATAATGCATCTGCCATTCAGCTTACGCCAACAGAACAAACAGAATCGAAACGTTTTGATCTGATGCAAAGCATCAATGTTCGCGGAACCTTTTTAATGGGTAAGCATTGTATACCACATTTGAGAAAAGGGAAGAATCCGCATATCATTACTTTATCGCCACCCATTAATCTCAATCCCAAATGGATGGGCGGACATATTGCTTACACCATTACCAAATACAGCATGAGTATGCTGGCTTTGGGTTGGGCTGCAGAATTGAAGGGCGCCGGTATTGCATCTAATGCCTTATGGCCAAGAACTACGATTGATACCGCTGCTGTAAGAAATTTACTGGGAGGCGAAGCATTAGCTAAAATGAGCCGCACACCCGATATTATTGCCGATGCTGTGTATTATATTCTCAGCAAACCTGCTGCTCAATGCACAGGCAATACATTTATTGATGAAGAAGTGATGGCTGCAGAAGGTATTACTGATCTAAGTCACTATTCTGTTGTGCCGGGTGCTGAATTGTATAAGGATCTGTTTGTTTAATTGTTTTACATTATTCGTTTATGAGAAAGATTTTTTCTACAGTAGTTTTTTCTGCTGCTGCATTCTGTTTACATGCTCAAAAAGCAAACACCAATTTAAAAGCCGGTGCAATAAAGGATATAGATGCAAAGTATGATCTCTATAAAAAGAACGCCTTACAGATCTGGGATTATGCAGAAGTGGGATACAAAGAAGCGAAGAGCTCTGCCTTACATCAACAAACACTAAAAGATAATGGCTTCACCGTTCAATCAGGTGTGGCAGATATACCTACTGCATTTGTAGCTTCTTATGGGAGTGGTAAACCGGTTATTGGTATTCTGGCTGAGTTTGATGCATTGCCCGGTTTATCGCAGGAAGCCAACCCAGAAAAGAAAGCCGTTGCCGGAAGAGATGCCGGACATGGCTGCGGCCATCATTTATTTGGAACCGCTTCTGTTGCCGCCGGTATTGAGATCAAAAAACTGATAGAAGAAAAGAAATTCAGTGGCACTATACGTGTATATGGTTGTCCCGCAGAAGAAGGTGGCAGCGGTAAAGTGTATATGGTTCGTGCCGGGTTGTTTAATGATGTTGATGCCGCCATTACCTGGCATCCTTCTGATACCAATGCGGTTACCATGACAAGTTATCTCTCCAATATTTCGGCTAAGTTTCGTTTTCATGGTTTGGCTGCACATGCAGCAGCTTTTCCTGAAAGAGGAAGATCTGCATTGGATGCAGTAGAGTCAATGGACTATATGGTAAATATGATGCGCGAACATATTCCACAGGAAACAAGAATTCACTATGTAATTACTAATGGTGGTAAAGCACCCAATGTGGTACCTGATTTTTCGGAAGTGTATTATTATGTACGCCATCCGAAAAGAGATCTGTCAAAAAGCATTTTCGAACGCGTGGTAAAAGCCGCGAATGGTGCAGCACTGGGAACAGAAACCACGGTTGACTATGAGATCATCGGCGGCACACATGATATGTTGATGAATGTAAGTTTGGCCATGGCCACTCAAAAAAATCTGGATCTGGTAGGTGGCGTAACGTATACAAAAGAAGAAATTGAATTTGGGAAAAAGATACAGGCAAGTTTTACTTACAAAGCCCAACCTATTGAAACTGCTGCAACCATTAAACCTTTTAAAACCAAACCTGATGCCGGTGGTGGCTCATCTGATGTGGGCGATGTAAGCTATATGGTTCCAACCGTTGAAATGAGTGCTGCCACATGGATCCCCGGCACACCTGCACACAGCTGGCAGGCCGTTGCCTGCGGTGGAACGGAGATCGGCACCAAAGGCATGATGGTAGCAGCCAAAACTATGGCACTAACCGCCATTGATCTGTTTACCGATCCCGAGTTGGTAACAAAAGCGAAAGAGGAATTTAAATCAGCGAAAGGAGATTATCAGTACAAGGCTTTATTGGGAGATAGAAAGCCTGCTTTGAATTATAGAGATTGATCTATCGTGAGGCGTGAGGCGTGAGACGTGAATCGTGAGTAAATTGCAAAATGCAAGCTTCATTCACGACTCACGACTCACGACTCACGACTCACGACTCACGACTCACGACTCACGACTCACGACTCACGACTCACGACTCACGACTCACGACTCACGAATCACGACTCACGAATCACGACTCACGAATCACGACTCCGTTCAGGTCGCTTTAGCGTCCCGACCGGTGTTCGACCACTCTCCTATACACATCCATATCAATCGCTTTCTCACTCTTAGCAATAATCACTGTAGCAATCGTATTGCCGATCATATTGGTAAGCGCACGGCCTTCACTCATAAATCTGTCAACGCCGATCAATAAAGCAAGTCCTTCAAGTGGAATTACTTTTAAGATGGTTAGTGTAGATGTCAATACAATAAACCCACTTCCCGTAACACCTGCCGCTCCTTTACTTGTAATGAGCAGGATGCCAATGATTGTTAGTTGTTGTGTAAGTGACAGGTCAATATTAAAAACCTGTGCCAGAAAAATAGTGGCCATGCTTAGATAGATGGTGGTTCCATCAAGGTTGAAACTATAACCGGTGGGAATGATCAATCCCACAACACTTCTTTCACAACCCGCCGCTTCCAGCTTCTCCATAATATTGGGCAAAACAGATTCGCTGCTGCTGGCGCCAAGAACGATCAATAATTCCTCTTTGATATATACCAACAATTTCCACAAATCAAACCCATAATACCTGCCGATCAGATTCAGCACAACAAAAATGAATAAGAGAGATGTGATATAATAAGCAAGTAAAAGTTTTCCCAACACCGCCAGGCTCGCAAATCCAAACTTGCCGATCGTATAAGCCATACCGCCAAAAGCACCGATAGGACTAAACTTCATCACAATATGAATCACATTAAAAAAGGCTTTGTTCAATGCTTCAAATGTTGTGATCAGTTTGGTGCCGGCATTCCCCATTTTAGAAACAGCTACACTGAATAACACGCCAAAGAATAAGATCTGTAACAGATCACCTTTGGCAAAAGAGTCAATGATATTTGTGGGAATGATATGCGAAAAAAATTCGCCCCAGTTCATCTCTTTCGCCGCAGATGTATATTTATCAAGATTCTCTTTGGGAAGATGATCAGTTGCAATACCTGCGCCCGGTTTAATCACATTGGCAACCACCAATCCAATGATCAATGCAAAAGTGGTTACCACTTCAAAATAGATCAGCCCTTTACCGCCTACCCTGCCCACTTTTTTTAAACTGCCTGCGCCAGTAATACCGAGCACGATGGTTAAAAAGATCACCGGCGTGATCACCATTTTGATCATATTAATAAACGACTCGCTGATGAGTTTGGCTGTGGGAGCAAAAGCAGGAAACATCCAGCCCGTAAAAACACCAAGGGCAATCCCAATGATTACCTGTACATACAATACTTTGAGATATTTCATTGGCGGCTGCGTTAGTTTGGTGTAGCAATCTACAAAATCAATTTCACGCATAGACGCAGTGACGCAAAGAAAAAGCCACAGATTCGCAGATTTTCACAGAAAGAATCTGTGTTATTCTGTGAATCTGTGGCTAAAAAAATCTACTGAAAGACTAATCCATCTTCTCTGGCCGCATCTGAGGGAAGAGAAGTACATCCTGTATGGAAACCTGGTTGGTCATCATCATACACAAACGATCGATACCGATACCGATACCGGAAGTTGGCGGCATTCCATATTCAAGGGCACGTAAAAAATCATGATCAATAAACATGGCTTCATCATCGCCTCGCTCCATCAGTTTGGATTGTTCTTCAAAACGTTCGCGTTGGTCTATCGGATCGTTCAGCTCTGTATAAGCATTGGCGATCTCTTTTCCGTTTACCATCAGTTCAAAACGTTCTACCAATCCGGGTTTGTTACGGTGCTTTTTGGTGAGCGGACTCATCTCAACCGGGTAATCGATAATAAAAGTGGGTTGTATAAAGGTATGCTCACTGGTTGCGCCAAACAATTCATCTATCAGTTTGCCTTTACCAATATTGCCGGGTACATCTATATTTAATTTCTTGCAAACCTCACGCAGTCCTGCCTCATCCATTTCACTTACATCAATGCCTGTATTTTCTTTGATCGCATCCAGAATACTGATGCGTTTGAACGGTGCTTTAAAATTGATGATCTTATCTCCCAGCGGAACATCGGTTGTTCCATGTAAAGCGATCGCAATTTTTTCAAACAGCTGCTCGGTGGTTTCCATCATCCAGAAATAATCCTTGTATGCCGTATACCACTCAAGCACGGTAAACTCAGGATTATGTGTTCTGTCCATTCCTTCATTTCTGAAATTGCGGCTGAATTCGTACACCCAATCAAATCCACCAACGATCAAACGCTTTAAGTACAGCTCATTGGCAATACGGAGGTAGAAGGGAACATCCAATGCATTGTGGTGCGTAATAAACGGGCGCGCCGCTGCACCGCCGGGAATAGCCTGTAAAACGGGCGTATCCACTTCCAGTGCTCCGTGCGAATTTAAAAACTCACGAATGGTATTGATGAGTTTGGTTCTTTTTACAAACGTATCCTTTACTTCAGGATTGATGATCAGGTCTACATAACGCTGGCGATAACGAAACTCAGGATCAGTTACTGCATCAAATACATTTCCTTCCTCATCTCTTTTGATCACCGGTAAAGGCTTTAAAGATTTGGTAAGCAGGGTCAATGTTTGGGTATGGATTGAGGTTTCGCCTGTTTTGGTAATAAACGCATAACCGGTTGCACCAATAATGTCGCCCAGATCCAGTCCGTGCTTAACTACATTATCCCAGAAAGATTTGTCTTCATCCGGACACAAATCATCTCTCTTCACATATAACTGAATAATGCCCTTACTATCCTGGATCTTTATAAAGAATACCTTACCCTTATCATTAATACTCATGATACGGCCTGCCACACAAACCGAAGCAAACTGTTCTTTGGTTTCTTCTGTGTAATGTTCCTTAATATCTGTAGAAAAATGTGAAACAGGATATAAAGGCGCCGGGTAAGCATCTATGCCTGCTTCCTGCAGCTTAATTAATTTCTCACGGCGGATCAGTTCCTGCTCCGATAAATGTGTTTGACTCATAATTTTTCGAATAGAGCGCAAATTTAGCCTTTATACGCTAAATGCGAAACGCTTAACGCAAAACGCCTTTTTTATGGGCGTTCCGCTTTAAGCGTTTAGCGTTCGGCATTAAGCATTAGGCTTATAAACATCCGGGTTATGAAACTGCATAAAACGTTGAGCGAGTTCTTCGGGCATTGGCTTCCAGCCAAACTGCGCGTATAAGCCATGCGCATCTTTGGTACCTAACATCCACCTTCGCAATCCCTGTACTTCCGGATAAGCATGAATAAATTGTATTAACCTTTTAGATAGCCCTTTCCCACGGTAAGATTCTATAATAAATACATCTGCCAGATAAGCAAATGTGGCTTTATCTGTGATCAACCTGGCAAAACCGATCTGTTTGTTTTGATGATATACTCCGAAACAGAGAGAATTGTCAACAGAACGTTGTACAATTTCCAATGGAATATTTTGTGCCCAATAAGATTCTACAGATAGATATTGATGGATTACCGCAATATCCAGTGTAGCCTTATCGGCACTGATCAGGTACCCTTGTTTTTCAAAATCTGCATTATTTTCCATGAAACAGTTTTTGGTAAATCTCTGTTTGGGGTAGTTGGACCATTTCACCGGGTTGCATTTTACCTAATATCAATTCCTCTATCCGGTAACGAACCAAACGCAAAGTAGGAAATCCTGCCTGTGCTGTCATTTTTCTCACCTGTCTGTTTTTACCTTCTGTCAAAATCATACTGATCCACGGAGCAGCAATTTCTTTTCTGAAACGGATGGGTGGATTTCTTTCAGGTAATACCGGATCATTTTCAAACAAGGAAACTTTACAGGGTTTTGTTTGATATAATTTTCCATCGATATTAATTGCAACACCTTTTTGTAATTGAACGATTGCCTGATTATTGATCGCACCATCTACCTGTACCCAATATTCCCGTTCATGTGCAAACTTCGGATTGAGTAAACGGTTATTTAATAAAGTATCGTTGGTTAATAATAACAAACCTTCACTGTCATAATCCAGTCTTCCAACAGGATAAACATCTTTGGGAACCGTAAAAAAATCGGCAAGCGTTTGCTTTCCTTCCTGCGGAGAAAATTGTGATAATACCTGGTAAGGTTTGTAAATTAGGAAGTAAGCATTCATAAAAAACAAAAGTCCCGCAGAAGCGAGACTTTGTATATGGATGGGTTAGTAAGTACCGGGAAATAAATTTCCCTACACAATATTAAAAAGACTTTTAACTAATGCAAAAAATTTTTTAAACAATTTTATTAACATTTTAAGAATATATGTGAATAGCGGGCATGAAAAATGCATCAGTAATACACGTGTTTCTCTTTGTTTTATTGATGCGTATTTTGTTTTTTAATTTTTTTAATTCACTGAAACATTGATGAATAAAGGATTTCAACATATCGCTATAAAATATTTTTTTTATCTTTTATCATTTTATTGCAGAGAAAATGAAGCTCCGCAAGCAAGAAAAATGCCTTGAAAACAGTTAAAAAAAATTTCTCCTGAAAGACTAATATTACCTTTGATTTTTCTAAAAAACAGCCATATGAAGTTTCCAGCACCCGTTTCTGTACAATGGATAGCCGAATTGATCAATGCTGAAGCAGCAGGTAATACGAGTGCGCAGGCATCCGGAATTAATGAAATACACAAAGTTGAAACAGGGGATCTTGTTTTTGTTGATCATCCAAAGTACTATGATACCTGTTTAAAAAGTGATGCAAGCTTCATCATCATCAACACAAAAGAGGTTAGTATACCTGAAGGAAAAGCGATCCTTGTTTGTGATGAACCTTTTGAAGCATATCTGAAAATTGTGAATCATTTTCGTCCGTTTGTTCCTTCAACACAATCTATCAGTAATGATCTGATCATGGGTGAAGGTTCTGTAATTATGCCCAATGTTTTTATCGGACAAAATGTAACCATCGGAAAAAACTGTATGATCCATCCCAATGTTTCTTTACTTGATTACACAGTGATTGGTGACAATGTAATTATACAGGCAGGAACGATTATTGGCAGCGATGCATTTTATTACAACACCAAAAAGAATCGCGATGTATGGTATAAAAGAATGCAGAGTTGCGGTAATGTGGTAATAGAAAATGATGTAGAAATTGGTGCAGGTTGCACCATCGATCGAGGCGTTACTGCCGAAACAAGAATTGGCCGCGGGACGAAAATGGATAATATGGTACATATTGGCCACGACACAACCGTTGGTAAAAATTGTCTGTTTGCCGCACAGGTGGGTATTGCCGGCGGAACCATTATTGAAGATGGGGTTACACTTTGGGGACAGGTAGGTGTAAGTAAAACATTAACCATTGGTGCCAATGCCGTTGTTCTGGCACAAAGCGGTGTTCCCTCCTCACTGGCGGGTGGTAAAACCTATTTTGGTTACCCTGCAGAAGATGCTTCTATCAAAAGAAGGGAATTGGTTTGGATAAAGCGGATTCCGGAGTTGTGGAAGAAAGTGATGGAAGGGTAGAAAAGCATTTTGGAATTTTGGAACCTGTCTGCCGACAGGCAGGTTGGGAAATTTTGAAATTTATATTTAAGCCGCAGATTCGCAGATTTTTTCACTCATAATCTGCGAATCTGCGGCTTTATTATTATTAGATCAATTTATTAGCTCTTTAAGATTGCAATCCTCTTCTTTGCATTATCATCCCCCGGTTTGAGGGTTAATACTCTTTCGTAAGCATTAATAGCTGCTGATTTGTTACCGGTTTTTTCCAGCGCTTCGCCCAAACTATCAAACACACCCGGTGTATCAGGGTAGATAAATGTATTTAACCGGAATACATTTAAGGCTTCCGTGTTTTGATGTGCGGCCAGCAATACATATCCATAGGCATTGAATTCGCCGTAATGTTTGCATAACGGTTTTAATTCTGACACAAGATTTTTTAAGATTTCATCACTCAAATCACTTTCTCTTTTCTTTACCTGTTTGAGCCAGTAATTAACCGCTTCGTAGTTGGGTTGATAAGGCTGCTGTTTCAGAATGGCTAACAGATCCTTTTCCAATGATTGTTTTGGCGATTCTACAATGCGGCCCAGTTCTTTATTATTTTCATACATAATAAAAGTGGGTACATGGTGTATGCCCTTTCCTTTTTCTTCGTGTTGCGGACTTTGTTTGTACGCACTTGTACTGTTATCTACAAAAATGAGGTTCACATTGGCTGTATCCATTCCTGTATTTTGTAACAGCTTCAACATACGTGGTACTTCGCGTTTACTATCGCCGCACCACGAACCCAGGAAAATTTCCATCCTTTTTTGATTGAGAAGAGGTTTTAGTTCGGCGGTTACAGACGTGTCTACTGTATAAGTATCATACGATTTATCATACCATGGTTTATAATTGGGTTGTTGTAAAACAGAGATTGAACCATGTCCGGCAAGTATTAACTGTCCGGATTCATTTTTGATCTCAAGATTGGTAATAGGTGTTGTTACAGGCACAAGTGTGCGATGACAGGCTGATACCATACACAGTATGGCAGCAACCATGAATATATTTTTCATGATTAATTTATTAATGTTTGGATAAATGACAACAGCCCGTGGCATGTTTGTTTAGAAACACACACAGGAATTGCAATACATAAAATGTAAAAGGGATCAGGATTTGGGAGGACGGAACACAGACTTCAGATTTTGAAGCGGTATGTATACAAATGGAGTGATCGTTTTGGCCTTATCGATCAAAGAGTATGGGTTTGTGTAATGAAAAGCCGTAACACTTACATATTTCCAATCGGCTTTCAAAGAGATCTCTTTTTGTTTATTGGGCTGATCAGGTGCTACGGGAATGGCATCTGAATCAATAATACGGTTACAATCACAAAAACGTGGATCGGCATTGGTTAGCTGAATAATAGAACAATCTGCATATGCCAATAGTTTGGCAATATGCGGAGCATACAGTGAGATGGATAATAAAATAGTGATTACCTGTTTCAAAGGCTTTAATTGCCCTTACAAGTTATGTTTTTTTGTTAACTCCGCACAGATCCTCTTTAACGATACATGAACAGGTGTGTATTGAAAACTGAGAAAGAACAGTTTTAGTTTCTGATTATCAAAATTCACTTTGGCAGCAGCAGTTCGGGCTGTTTCCTTGGTTAGTAAAGGGTCTTTACCGGTAAACATCGCTTTGATTGCTTCTAATCTCCAGACAATGGCAGATAATAAAGGCGTTACTTTTTTGTGTGGTGGTTTCTTACCAAAATTCTTCGCGATCTGTGTAAACACTTCTTTGTAAGAAAGATTGTCGGCACTCAATATAAACCGCTCTGCTGATACATTGCTTTCCATTAACAGGATCATCGCCCTTACCACATCCAGCACATCTACAAAACCACCGGTACCTTCTGTATACCAGGGAAATTCATCGTAGGCAGATTTAAATAATCCGGAAGAACCTTTTGTCCAATCTCCTGCACCAAGAATGATCACCGGGTTTACGATCACCGCATTCAATCCTTCACCAATCCCTCTCCACACTTCTATTTCAGAAAAATATTTGCTCTTACCGTATTCGCTGTTACTGGTTTCTTCAGACCAGTTCATGGTTTCGTTGATCGGTTTGTCTTCACGTATCCTGCCCAAAGCAGCAACCGAACTCACAAACAGCAATTTGTTTACACCCTCGTTCAAACAGGCATTCACAACATTGGCCGTACCCTCAATATTTGTTTGATGAAGTAATGCTTTCTTTTTGGGATTGAAGCTAACCATAGCGGCACAATGATAAACCTGTTTTACGCCTACCATGGCTTCTTCTAAAGAGATCACATCGAGTATATCGCCACGAACCCAATCCACTCCTTTTATTCCTTCAATTGTGGGAACAGATGAACGGTACAGTGCCCTCACTTTTTTGCCATCGGCAACCAGTTGTTTCAGCAGATGAGAACCTACCAAACCGGCAGCGCCCGTTACTAAGATCATGTGATCGATTTTTACGAAGATACGGTACAAAAAAAGACAGGCAGAACCTGTCTCATACAAAATTGATCAAATGCGGTAAATACGTGTATTCTACGCGCAGTTTTTACACTTGCCACTTACCACCACATCCGTTCTTGTTGCGCTGAAGCCGGCAGGCAAACTTAATTCCGGTGCGGTTACATGATCCAGACAATAAGTAGTGCCGCAATCATCGCACATAAAATGTACATGGTTATCGTGGTGATGGCCTTCGTAGCATTCATCTTTACACAAAGCATATCGCACAGAATTATCTGCCGTGGGTATGGTATGAATAATGCCTTTTTCTACAAAAGTCTGTAAGGTTCTGTAGATCGTAACCCGGTCAAATTCAGTACCGCTCTGGTGTTCTATATCGGCATGTGCCAATGCACCATTGGAGCGCATAAACAGTTCGAGGATTTTTTTTCTGCTGTCTGTTACGCTCAGCTGGTTTTTTTTCAGTGTTTCGTTAATACCGTACAGCATACTGATTATTGTGGGTTGTTATTAAAGATCCCGTTTACAAAATTACCGGTACCGGCTTTTTCTGCAAGCAGTGATTTGATATCTTTTTTCAGCCTGTCTAATTCTGTTTGTTTTAATCCGTCGTAAACCTGTCCGCGCACTTTGCCATCTTTATCAACCAATGCAAAAAATTGTGTGTGTATGAACTGGTCTTCTATTTTTTCAACACTGTTCTTTGGATCGTCTAACAGATAAGCACTTCTTGCGATCTGATACAAACTGTCTTTACGTCCGGTAAGCAATACCCATTTCTTTGTGTCGATCTTCATCGAATCGGCATATACTTTTAACCGCGCTGCCGAATCGGTACCGGGGTTACAGGTATGTGATACGATCATGAAATTGGGTTCATCCTTAAACGCTTCATAGATCGTTTTCATATTGGTATTCATCTTAGGGCAGATGCCTTTGCAGGTGGTAAAGAAATATTCAACCACACAAACTTTTCCCAGCATATCGCGGTCTGTGTAAGACAAGCCATCCTGTGTGGTAAAATGAAACGGTTTTACATAACTGATTACCGGCAGTTTGGTTTTCCATTTATCGGTTCCGCGAAACAGGAAATAATAGAATACACTCACCAATACCACAAAAAACAGCAGATAACCTAAGATTTTCTTACTCATATCAGAAATTGAAGGGCAAAGTTACGTTTCCGTTGGCTTTTGATGGCAAGGGAAAGTATAGCAACAAAATATTTTGCAACATTGTTGCAATGTTATATTTTTGCAGACTCATGAATATAAAGATCAATTGGGATGCACTCGGTGTTACGGCTTCTTTGGCCTGTGCCATTCACTGTGCCTTATTGCCTTTGTTTCTAACAAGCCTTCCTTTATTCGGGATCAATATTATCGAGAACACAGGGTTTGAGTACATGATGATCGGAATTGCTTTTGCGATAGGATCGTATTCTCTGTATCATGGCCACAAAAAACATCACCACAGCTGGTTGCCCCTATTATTATTTTCTGTTGGATTTGCCTGCTTACTGGCCAAAATGCATTGGCACGAATGGAGAAACTGGTTTTTACTGCCTGCGGTAGTTTGTATTGTAACTGCACACCTTATCAATTTCCGTTTATGCAGGGTGCATGATCATGCGCATGCGGATGATTGTAATCATTAGAATATTGAATGTTGAACAAGGAATATTGAATTTTGAAGTAATTACTTCATTCATTATTCAACATTCCCTGTTCAACATTCAATATTCCCTACCTACCCGATCGTATAGCTCATTCCCCCATCTTTCTCATCTTTCAACTGCACACCCAGGGCGGCCAATTCATTACGGATCTTATCACTGGTTACAAAGTCTTTGCGTTTTTTGGCTTCTTTGCGGATATCAATTAAGAGTTGAAGAACACCATCCAGTTTACCGCTGTTATCAGAATGATCGCCTTTGAGGCCAAAAATATCTTCGATAAACAAACGCATTTGTGTTAGCAATAACTGAACGGTAGAGGCACTTAACGCATCGCCTGCTATATGTTTGTCTTTTATAGAATTGATTACCGATACCAATTCAAACATATTGGCCAATACTTTTGGTGTGCTCAGGTCATCATCCATAAATTCAGTAAACTCTTTTACCAGTTTTTGAACTTTGGTATCGAGTTCTTTGTCGGAGGCAGTTTGGTTTTCGGCAACTACCCATTGACTTAACCAATCAAAGGCTTCCCATAAACGTTTGAATGCTTTTTCTGATCCCTGTAATGCTTCATTACTAAAATCCAATGTGCCACGGTAATGACTTTGCAGGATGAAGAAACGAATCGTCATTGGATGATAGGGCTGCTCCAATATCGGATGTGCACCACTAAACAGTTCACTTAACTTGATCACATTATTATAACTCTTACCCATCTTTCTTCCGTTGATGGTAATCATGTTATTGTGCATCCAGTAACGTGCGGGCATTTTATGATTGCATACGGTGCTCTGTGCAATTTCACATTCGTGGTGCGGAAATTGCAGATCCATTCCGCCACCATGTATATCAAATTCGTCGCCAAGATATTTTGTACTCATGGCAGAGCACTCAATATGCCATCCCGGGAAACCCTCGCCCCATGGACTTTGCCAGCGCATGATGTGTTCAGGTGGTGCATTCTTCCACAAAGCAAAATCACTGCGGTTGCGTTTTTCATCCTGGTTATCGAGATCGCGTGTAGAATCTAACTGATCTTCCAGAACGCGGCCGCTTAAAATTCCGTAAGGCTGATTTTTCTTTGAGTAATCGGTATTGTATTTTTCTACATCAAAATATACAGAACCGTTTACTTCATACGCATATCCATCGGCAATGATCTTTTTGATCATTTCAATCTGTTCAACAATATGTCCGGTAGCCGTAGGTTCAATACTTGGCGGCAGGTTATTTAATAAACCCATGGCCCAATGATAGAGGTTGGTGTATTTCTGCACCAGTTCCATCGGTTCCAGTTTTTCGAGTACGGCTTTTTTGCTGATCTTATCTTCTGCTTCCCGCCCTTCTTCTTCAAAATGGCCGGCATCGGTAAGGTTGCGCACATAGCGTACTTTATAACCGTGGTATTGCAAATAACGATAGAGAATATCGAACGTAACATAAGGCCTTGCATGGCCGAGATGACTTTCGCCGCTTACGGTTGGTCCGCACACATACATGCCTACGTACGGAGCATTAATGGGTGTAAAGGTTTCTTTCTGTCGGGTTAGCGAATTGTATACTTTAAGTGGCATGCGATATAAAGAGATTACGGATTAGAAATGGAGGTTGCGGTAAACCGGTAAAGCCGGAACGGGGCTGTTTTAACAGCAACAGCAACAACAGCAATATGTGAGCGGGTATCTCATTGGATGGCGAAGATATTTCATTTTTGTAAAAGAATATCAGATACCAGCATAATATGGTCGCTCAGGCCCTCATCTACCATATCGAACTGTTTTATGGCAAATTGGCTAGTTGGCAGAATATAATCGATCCGTAAAGTAGGCGCCAGTGTAATAAAGCTCCGTCCAATGGCAAATCCTTTTTCGAGAAAAGCATCACGCCGGTCGCCCCTGATATGAAAATAGGCGTAAGAATTGGGTACATCATTAAAATCTCCGCAGATGATGGAGGGGTGTGGACTTTTATCCATCTCCTCCCGCACAATATTGGCCTGAATACCTCTTCTGCCAAAAGCCAGTTTCATTTTACGGAAAATACTTTTTGAAGCAGTAAGGTCCTCATCCTCCTGTTCGCGGATCTTTTCAATATCGTTATAATCTTCTTTTTTGAATTTGAAGGATTGAAGATGGGTTGTGTATACACGAATGGTGTCGCCGCCTTTCACGATATCGGCATAGATCAGGCTTTCTGCTACGGGATAATTTACTTTACCCGAATCGATGATCGGAAATTTAGAAAAGATGATACAACCCGATTGATAAGTTCCATTTAACCGCTGATAATCTTTCGAAAAAAAATGATACCGGTAAATTTTCGAAAAGAGTGAAATATTATCCGTTGCCGCACCATTATTAAACTCCTGCAAACAGATCACATCGGGATGCTGGTTCATTATGCTTGCGGCAATATCGTTACGGATCAGTTTTTTTACTTCTTTGCTTTTACTGAGGCCGTTAAAGCTTTGTATGTTCCAGTCAACCACCCGGAGAATATTATCATGTCTTTTTTTACTAAAACCAGAACCCGGGTGCCAGGCAAACATTACAGTTAACTGTTGCCAGCCGATGGCCAATGTGAGTAAAGGAAGTATCGCGATCCATGGCTTTACCATCAGCCAGAAAATCGTAAAGAAGATCAGTATCAAAACCAGATAAGGAACACCCAAACCGGCAAAACCAATTACCCACCAATGGGTGGGATTGAGGTAAGGAGAAAGACATGCAGTTAAAAACAGCAACGATATGATCGCATTAACAGAGATCACTGCTGTTTTGGTTGCACGGCGAAAAACGCTTTTTGCCATGCCCTAAATTACTAAAAATCATTTGTGCAGCTGAATATCTGTTACAATCGGATAATGATCAGACAGATCGAGCTTTGGAGAATAGTATTGAACGGGTTTCAAATGGCTGTTCATTAACACTACATCAATCCGTAATGTGGGAGAAAAACGATGATAGGTTTGGCCAAAACCTGATCCTGAGCTTATAAATGCATCGGTTAATCCTTTTCGTATAGAATGATACACATAACTTGAAGGAACAGAATTTAAGTCGGCACAAAAAACATAGGGGTATTTTGAAGTGGCCAATGTATTCTTCACCACTTCTGCCTGACCGGCGTGTATGCAATCAAAATATTCCAATCGTTGTAAACGGTTTGAGTGAAAAAGCATAGCAGTATCTTCTTTTACGAATTCGAGATAGCCGATATTATTGATATTGATATTATCCTGATGCAGGTTCATGGAACGCAGGTGCGTGTTGTACACACGGATAGTATCTTTTTGAAATAATACATCCATGTAGGCTATACTCTCCGGATATACCCGTTCAATATATTTTGTTCTGCCGCTGTCTACAACGGGTAGTCTTGAGAAAAGAATGGTTCCGTAGTTATCTCCATCCTGACTGAAGTAATGGTACGGATAGCCCAATGAATCTGCGATGTATTGCACATTTACTTTACCATACTCAGGCGGTGCCTGTGCAAAATCCTGTAAGCAAAGTATATCAGCATTCATCTTGCGGATAAAATCAACCATTGCCTGTTGGTTTTCCGGAAATTCTGGTTTTTGGTATGGCCGATAGAGAAAAGCGTTCACATTCCAGGAAAGAATACGCAGTTCGTTTTTTTTCTTTTCAACCAAAAATGTTTTAGGCAGATGAAAACTGAAAACAGTTGATAAATTGAACCATGCAGGCAGTAAAAAAAATAGAGTTAGCCATGCTTTTTTTCTGAAGAAATAAAAACCCAACGGTATCACCCCGCAAATAAAACCCAGTAATAAAAAAGGGAACAGTAATGCTGCATAAGTGGACCATGCGTAATTACAAGGAAGCATGTACGGTGTACAACAGGAAAATAAATAAGCGCAGGTGTAAACAATAGCCAGCAGGGAAAATGTTTTTTTCAATTTACCTGATGGGAACTGTTTCATAAATGGGTCTTATCTATTGTGTCCTATGTATTATCTGCAATAAATGGGTGAAATCGAATTTCACAAATTCTTTGCTTCCCTTGCGGTTCTCTTTGCGCACTTTGCGTTACAGCTTTTCGCCTCCACAAATATAATTCTAAAAAAAGTTGAAACAGATTAACCCATGATAGCTTTGACTCCTCTTAATGGTGTGTTTAAAGCAGTAGCGCAAAGTACGCAAGGAACCGCGATGGTCGCGAGGAAACCCCTTATTCAATCACTAAATAAAAATGAAACAATGAAAACATCCGAAAATGTACCAAATGAATAATTGCAACGCTACGATGCATTACTTATAATTCTTCGGAGCTTGCTCTTTTCAGGAACGCTTTTTCCTCATCGGTAAGAAACTGATAGCCTTGCTGGTTGATCTTATCCAATATGGCATCTAAGCGCTGCTGTGTTACGTTGGATATTTTTTCGTAAGGCTTTCTGTCGGCCTGGTAATGTAATTTGTCTTTGGCTGATTTCTTCCGGTGTTTTTTCTCCGGACTAAACAGATCATCCAGCCAGTTTACCAGATTAATCATCCAAGCGCCCCAGTCGTTACCCTTTCTCAATTGTCTGATAAAAAGATACCCTGTTAAGCCCGCCAGCAAATGCCCAACACTGTTTCCGGGGTTACCACTTGCCAGTGTGGCAAAATCAATTGCTACAAAGATTAACGTGAGTACCCATAAAGGTATACCACCACCGATCATGGGGAACATTCTGTAATCGGGTGCCAGTGTTGTGGTGGCCACAGCAACCGCCATAATTGCGGGGCCTGCACCAAGTAAGGGTGCTGTTGTGTCTATATGAGATTGTAATGCGGGGAAAAGATTATTGATGATCACAAAAGCCAACCCACCCACAAAACCGCCGTAGAGATAAACCGGAATAAGTTTATCATTACCGGTAAGATCCTGCATAATGTATCCAAAACACCATAACCATAACATACTGCTGATTAGGTGCCAGATACCATGGTGCGTAAACATATATACCAGAACCGTCCATGGCCTTGAGGCGAGTATATCAAAAGAGGCAGGTAAGGTAAACCAGTTCAATATCTGCTTATAGAAGAACTCCAGCGGAATATCTGAGAGATAATAAATGATCTGAACAAAATTGATCAGCACAAAAACCAATGCATTTATGGCAAATAAAAACACAAGTGCATTATTATCCTGCCCTAATAAGATCTTACGATTGGTTTTATATGATGGTGACGACATAATTTCTGCTGTTTACGATACTGTACTTAATAGAACGTTTTTTTGTTGGTTTTGTTCCAGGTAATAACAATCAGTAGTCCAACAATGGCTCCGCCCACATGTGCCCAACGTGCCACATGATCGCCTGCTGAGTTGCGGATGGCTTCAAACAGTTCATATCCAAAGTACAAAAGCCCGATCCATTTGGCTTTTACCGGAATCAGGAAATAGAGATAGAGGTAAGTATTTGGGAACAGATAAACAAATGCTGCCAATACCCCAAACACCGCGCCGCTGGCACCGATGGTGGCGGTATCAATATTGTTCCGATAGTAAGCAGTAATATCTAAATAGATTCGGTTGGCCAATTCAGCATTATCGGGATGCGCTCTGAAATAGCTCGTCATTTCATCCATACCCTCATAACGCAGGTTATGCTTGTAGATAAAATTGATCATTGCATCCGCCTGAGCCGTTGAGCCTTCTGCATGGGCCTGAAGGATTACTGCATACTCTTTGATCATTGGCACAAACTCCCAACTTAAAAAAAGCAGGTGAATTAATGCCGCACCCAAACCACAGATCATATAAAAAGTAAGAAAGCGTTTGGAACCCCAAAGATTTTCCAATACTGAACCAAACATCCAAAGCCCAAACATATTACCGATGATATGTCCAATATCCCCATGCAAAAACATATGCGTAATCAGTTGCCAGGGTTTAAACAAAGGGCTTTGCCATGCATGCAGTGCAAACACATCT
The DNA here is from genome assembly GCA_965206685.1 of Sediminibacterium sp. GTDB lineage: Bacteria > Bacteroidota > Bacteroidia > Chitinophagales > Chitinophagaceae > Sediminibacterium. The sequence continues at coordinate 4,343,865 of OZ242223.1, read as the reverse complement.
TCAAACGAAAATGAAATGGACGGCCCCGTAATCGTATTCTGCGCAAGAAAGAACAACCCGTTAATGATCAACAGGTTTTTGATGATTGGCGGTAAGATCTCAAAACGGCTGGGTCTGAATTCAGTCATGGCACCCCTCCTGCCTCCCCTGGGAGGGGAGATTAATATTGTTGTAAAAGATATGTTGTGTACTCATAATAATATTTGATTTCAAATTATCTATCACTTCTTCCAAACCCCCTCCCAGGGGGCTAGTGGGTAAGGGTTCTTAGTTTCAGCTGCACCACATTTTCAATATGCAATGTATGCGGAAACATATCTACCGGTTGAATTTTTTCTACACTGTATTTCTCATCCAGCAAAGCAAGATCGCGGGCCTGTGTAGCCGGATTGCAACTTACATAAACTACGGTAGGTGCAGCTATATCCAGCAGCTTTTTAACCAATTTTTCGTGCATGCCTGCCCTTGGCGGATCGGTAATGATAACATCGGGACGACCATGGGTGGCAAAAAATGCATCATCGCAGATATCGATCACATCACCGGTAAAAAACTGAGCGTCTTCAATATTGTTTAGTGCTGCATTCTTTCTGGCATCCACAATCGCTTCATCCACCACTTCTACCCCGATAATTTTTTTGGCTTGTTTACTTACAAAAATACCAATGCTTCCTGTTCCGCAGTAAAGATCGTATACCACTTCTTTGCCGGTTAGTTCTGCATAATCTCGGGTTATCTGGTATAGTTTTTCAGCCTGTCGGGTATTGGTTTGGAAAAAAGATTTTGGACTGATCATAAAAGAAAAATCTTCCAGCTTTTCCGTTATATATCCTTTGCCCGAATAGGTTTTAGGCTCCAGTGCAAACAGACTATCATTTGTTTTTGTGTTGATCGTATATAATAATGTAGTGATCTGTGGAAACTGTTCCAGCAATTGATCCAGCAGTTGTTTTCTCAGATCCGCTTCTTCAAATCCAAAAACAATATTGATCATCCATTCGCCTGTGGTGGTATTGCGTACAAACATATTGCGCAGCCAGCCTTCATGTTTTCGATGATCATAAAATGACATCTCGTGATCGATGGCAAATTTTGCAACGGCTTTACGGATCAGGTTGGTGGGTTCATCCTGCAAATAGCAGGTATCTATCTCCACCACTTTATCAAAAAAGCCCCGGGCATGAAAACCGGCAGCTCCTTTTTGATCAGCTTCAGTAATACCTGCTTCTTTCATCCTCCTGAATTCTTCTGAAGGAATATATTTGCCGGTAGCAAAAGTGAACTCAAGTTTATTACGATAATGGCTGGTTTGATCGGCACCAATAATGGGCGATATTTCCGGTAACGCTACTTTGCCGATTCTGGTTAAATTATCTGTTACCTGCTTCTGTTTGTAGAAAAGCTGTTTTTCGTAGGGCAGCATCTGCCACTGGCAGCCACCACAAACCCCAAAATGAGTACAGAACGGGTTTACACGGTCGGGCGAAAGTGTATGGGTCTTTATCACCCGGCCCTCGGCCCAGTCGTTTTTGTTTTTGGATAGCTGAACATCCACTACATCGCCGGGTACGGCGCCTTCAATAAAGATCACTTTACCATCAACCCTTGCCAGCGATTTGCCTTCTGCAGCATAATCCTGCACCAATATATTTTCTAAAACAACCTGTTTTTTTTGCTTTCTCACGGGTGCAAATGTAATCAGGATTGCGATGAGAAAGCCCCATTCTGTGTTTTTACAGATGATTAACGGCTCGGAAAGGGTATTTAATTAAATTTACCGTCAATATGAATCATATGAGGCGTTTATTACTTACCGGCTTTTTTATTGCTTTTGTTGCAGGTTTATCTGCCCAAACACAGAAATTATCTACCGGTGCTGTTAAACAGGCTACCCCACAAGGCAGAAATATCAGCATTACCCTAACCCCGTTGAAGAACTGTAAAGTGTATCTGGGCAGTCATTACGGTAACGGCAAAGCATTGGTAGATTCTACTATGTTGAACGATAAAAGTCAGGGTGTGTTTAAAGGCTCCACCAAATTAATCGGTGGTATTTATTTTGTAGTTACCCCGCAACTTACCATCCAGTTCGAATTATTGATGGATGATCAGCAACAGTTCAGTATTGTAGCCGATACTGCGCAGAAAGACAAAGCCGTGATCACCGGTTCGTTTGATAATGATCTTTTTAAGACCTATTCTGAATTTTCTGTTGTTAAGGGAACTTTACGCCAGCAGTTGCTGAGAGATTTTAATAATCCGAATAAATCGAAAGAGGATTCGATCCGTTTGCGGAATGAGATCATTAAAACAGATGCAGATATCAGAAATTATCAAAGCAATATCACTAAAAAATATCCGAAAAGTTTATTGGCCACTTTGTTCAATACCATGCAGGTACCTACGCCGCCAGCCGTACCTATTGTAAATGGAAAACCGGATTCTTTATATCCTTACCGCTATGTAAAAGAACATTATTGGGATGATGTGAGTTTTAATGACAACCGTTTATTACGCACGCCTTTTTTTGAAAAAAAATTAGATGATTATTTCCGTACCATGGTAGCACAGGATCCGGATTCGATCATCAATGAAGTAAAATATATTTTGTTGTCGGCGAGAACAGGTAAAGAAATTTATGCTTACATGCTTACCAAGTTCACCAACAAATACATGAACCCTGAGTTTATGGGGCAGGATAAAGTATTTATATACCTGTTCGAAAATTTTTATGCCAAGGGCGATACGATGTTGCTGAACCCTGCATCGCGCAAAACCATTACCGAAAGGGCTTACAGCTTAATGGCCAACCAGATTGGCCAGGCGGCACCACCATTGAATTTAACTGACACTACCGGAAAGACAGTGCCCCTTTACAATTTAAGCGGACCATTTACGATCGTTACTTTTTGGGATCCTAACTGCAGTCATTGCAAAGAAGAAATTCCCAAACTCGATTCTATTTACAGAGCTAAATGGAAAAAATATGGTGTTTCCATTTATTCAGTAAATATTTACGAGAACGAAATTCCCGCATGGAAGCGGTTTATGTTTGAGAAGCATCTTTCAACGGATTGGGTGCAGGCTTACGAAACCAAAGAAGCCAAAGCCGCCGGCGAAAAAGCAGGTCTGCCCAATTACCGTCAGCTATACGATATCTACAAAACCCCAACTGTATATCTTTTAGACAAAGACAAACACATTATTGCCAAACAATTAAGTTTAGAGCAGTTTGATGATTTGATTGAGACAAAGCGGAAAAAGCAGTAAGAATGATTTTGGAATTTTGAAATTTTGAAATTTTGGAATCTAACCTAAATAAAGAAATCCGAAGTGTAGTAAACTACTCTTCGGCTTTTATTTTTCAATTTCAAAATTGGCAATTCCAAAATTCCAAAATCGACTTACTTCACTTGTTTCACCACATTCCAAATCACTTTCGGTTTACCCAAAGTGTAGTAATGCAACACCGGTACACCAAATTTTTTCAAATCTTTACTTTGTTGAACAAGCCATTCGGTTCCTACCAACTCACAATCTGCATCGGTTTTGCATTTCATGATCTCGTTGGAAAGATCCGTTGGTATATCTACATGAAAGATCCTTGGCAGAACGGATAATTGTTTTTTATTGGTGATAGGTTTTAATCCCGGTATAATGGGAACATTGATACCCATATCTCTGCAGGCTTTTACAAAATCGTAAAATTTCTGGTTATCGAAAAACATCTGCGTCATAATGTATCCTGCACCGGCATCCACTTTTGCTTTTAATTTCAGCAGATCAATTTCCAAATTGGGTGCTTCAAAATGTTTTTCGGGGTAACCGGCAACACCCATGCAGAATTTGGTTTTACCACCGTTCTTAATGTCTTCATCAAGGTAAATGCCATTATTCATGTTGTTTACCTGATGCAGCAAATCAATTGCATAATGGTTACCATCTTTTTCTGCTTCAAAAGCAGCTTCGTTCTTGGCAGCATCGCCGCGTAATACCAATACATTATCTATTCCCAAAAAATCCAGATCGATCAGTGCATCTTCGGTTTCTCTTTTGGTAAAGCCGCCGCAGATGATGTGTGGAACCGCATCCACCTGGTAATGATTCATGATCGCCGCACAAATACCTACCGTACCCGGACGCTTACGCACATCTACCTTTTCAAACGTACCATCTGCTTTTTTCTTAAACATGGTTTCGCTGCGATGGTAGGTAACATTGATCCATGAGGGTTTAAATTCCATCAAGGGATCCAGATGGTCATATAAAGTAGCAATGGTCTTGCCTTTTAAAGGGGGTAATACTTCAAAAGATACCAATGTGTCTGTTGCCTGTTGAATGTGTTCGGTCAGTTTCATCTGCTTGCCTGTGTTTTTGGGCGGGGAACACCATTTTGCACCCCGTATGTATCGAAAATTGGTGCAATATACAGCGATGAATCGGATAGAAAAACATGTGTTAAGATAGAGTCTGATATACCATATCTATCGTATAAGCTCTATTTTTGTGAAAATTGACGCTTTGAACCTCACTATACATACCAAAAACCTCGTTAAAAGCTATAAGGGCCGTACGGTTGTAAAGAACGTATCGGTAAATGTAAAGCAGGGCGAGATCGTGGGTTTGCTCGGGCCTAACGGTGCGGGTAAGACCACTACGTTTTATATGGTGGTAGGATTGATCAAGCCAGATGAAGGCCGTGTATTTTTGAACGATCAGGATATAACCAAGCTCCCCATGTACAAACGAGCGCAAATGGGCATTGGCTATCTGCCGCAGGAAGCAAGTGTTTTCAGAAAGCTGAGTGTGGAAGATAATATTCTTGCTGTGCTGGAAATGACCAACCTGACCAAACAGGAGCGTATGCATAAACTGGATTCATTAATGGATGAGTTTAACCTGCAACACGTTCGCAAAAACAATGGCGATAGCCTGAGTGGTGGTGAAAGAAGAAGAACCGAAATTGCCCGTGCGCTTGCCGTTGACCCAAAATTTATTTTATTGGATGAACCTTTTGCCGGTGTGGATCCCATTGCCGTTGAAGATATACAAGGTGTTGTGGCAAGATTGAAATATAAAAATATCGGCATCCTCATTACCGATCACAACGTAAACGAAACCCTCTCTATTTGCGACCGTGCCTATCTGTTGATTGAAGGAAAAATTTTCATGCACGGCACCGCCGAAGAATTAGCCGAAGATGAAAGGGTAAGAAGGCTTTACCTCGGAACCAATTTTGAATTGAAAAGGAAAGATTGGATTATTGAGATGGGGAGGGAAGCAGGAAACCCGGCATCAATTGAGATCATGGATGGAGTGCAAGATATTGGCGAGATTTAAAATTCATAACCATCTTTAATTAAATAGTTTCTACTCACCTTAGTTCTGCCGCAATATTTATGTTAATAATATTGCTGTTCCCGTTTGAGCATTTAAATTTTAAGTCTACAACTATAAACCAAAACACAACAAGCCACATCGGGGCCTAAGCTTTGTAGCATCCAAATTTGCACAAAATATCATTGCCCTGTAAGGGCTAACCTTTAGCGGCATCGCAATACGTATACCGCAAATTTTACCATCATCAAAATATTCGGTCACCCGGGGGTAGCCCCTACGGGGCGAAATCCTTTATCAAAACGTTCCGTTTTTACAGAGCGGTTATCCCTAGGGGATATTTGTGGCTGAAAGTTTGATTAAATGCTTTCTTAGCCCGCTTTATTGTAAACATGGTTATTTGTACTTATCATTCGTTTTGAGATGGTTTCGTAAATCTCATTTTCATTGCTTATTTTGCTGTGTATCCCCAACATGAAACTGCTTAGTCCCGCAATATCCCGTTTGGCCCGCTTCAGGCATTGGCGCATTGAACAATGGATTACCGATCCCATTGCTTCTCAGCGCGAGGTATTGCAGGATCTGGTAACGCATGGTCAATACACCGAATTTGGCCGCAAATTCAGTCTGAAAGAAATTTTCAGCATCCGCGATTTTAAAGAGCGCATTCCTATTCATGAATATGATGATCTGAAACCATATATCGATCAGTTGATGAAGGGCGATGAAAATGTGCTCTGGAATACACCCGTAAACTGGTTTGCCAAAAGCAGCGGTACCACAAGCGATAAGAGTAAATTCATTCCCATCACACAGGAAAGTCTGGAAGACTGTCATTTTCAGGCAGCCAAAGATGTGTTGACGCTGTATTATAATTACAATACTGAAAGCGATCTGTTAACCGGTAAGGGATTGGTAATTGGCGGCAGCCACCAGATCAGCCAGATCAATGAAGACATTCAATATGGTGATCTGAGTGCTGTACTGCTACAGAACACACCCATGTGGGCCAACTGGATCCGTACACCGGAATTATCTATTGCCTTGATGGATGAATGGGAAGGTAAAATTGAAATGCTGGCGCAATCAACTATTCAGGAAGATGTAACGTCTATTGCAGGTGTGCCTACATGGACGATGATCCTGATCAAAAGAATTTTAGAACTTACCGGTAAACAAACTTTAAAAGAAGTTTGGCCTAATCTCGAATTATATATTCATGGAGGTGTTTCATTTCTACCTTATCGTGAGCAGTTTATAAAACTGATCGGTGAAGGATGTACCTATCTGGAAATGTACAATGCCAGCGAAGGTTTTTTTGCTGCACAGGATAATCCGGATGAAGAAGGCATGTTACTGTTTTTGAATTACGGTATCTTTTATGAATTCATGCCGGTTGAAGAATATGGAAAAGAAAATCCCAAGACCATTGGTCTTCAGGATGTAAAGATCGGCGAGAATTATGCGTTGGTGATCAGCACCAATGGCGGACTATGGCGTTACCTGGTTGGCGATACAGTTCAGTTTACCACCACCTACCCTTTCCGTATAAAGGTAAGTGGTCGTTTAAAACAATATATCAATGCCTTTGGCGAAGAAGTGATTGCCGATAATGCGGATAAAGCCATTGCCCTCGCCTCACAAAAAACAGGATTGGTGGTATTGGATTATACAGCAGCCCCTGTTTATTTTGGTGACGAAAATAAAGGTGCACATGAATGGCTGATTGAGTTTGAACAATCTCCTGAACATACAGAAGCGTTTGCATACGAACTGGATTGCGCACTCAAATCTGTAAACAGCGATTACGAAGCAAAGCGTTATAAAGATATGGCCCTTACACTTCCGGTTGTGCATTCGTTGCAGAATGGCGTATTCAGAGAATGGTTAAAGAGTAAAGGCAAGCTGGGCGGACAACATAAAATACCCAGACTGAGTAACGACCGGAAATATATTGATGAGATCAAACGCTTAATGAACCCATAACACATCGCATGAGCGAAAACACCGACAAAACCATCCACCGCGAATTTGAGCTGGAAAGAATGATTCTTTTCAGTGATGCGGTATTTGCGATAGCCATCACCTTATTGGCTATTGAAATTAAGTTTCCGGAATTGCCTGAGAACTATAAAGAGTCACTTGATCTTGGCAAATTATTTAAACCCACTTTTAAAGAATTCTTCGGTTTTTTTATAAGTTTCTTTTTAATAGGCATATCCTGGTCAAGGCATCTGAAAATGTTCCGATATTTAAAAGCGTATGATGATCGGGTAATTATTTTAAACCTGCTCAGCCTTCTGTTTATTGTTATTTTCCCTTTTACAGCGTCGGGTCTGGCGCATCCTAAAGAAGGATTCGTACTTCCATATCTTATTTATAATGGCAATCTGACTATGATGTTTTTCTCAAACTTTTTATTGGCTTACTATATATATAAAAAGAATCCTTCCCTGAGCATCCCTGAACATACAATCGAAAAAAATTATATCTATTTACAAAACAAATACATCTCCATTGCCTTTGGATCATCTTTTATTATAATGCTTGTAACTGCTGTTATTACCCATTACAATTATGATTATGTTTTGTATTCTTTTTTTAGCTTATTTATTTTTGTGGTAATCGCCAGAAGAAAACTAAAAAAACACAAGCCTAACAAATCGGTTTCCGTTAGTAATTGATCTTACATCACTTCTGCCAGCGGCTCTTCTTCCTGCATAATAAAATAGGTAATGGCAATCAGGCTTACATAAGAAGAAGTATAATATAGATAGAGATAAGGCACATCAATAAAACTGTAAAAGATCACCATCGTTACTTTAAGTATAACCAGTGGCAAATTTTGCACAGGTACCGAATATCGTTTATGTAATTCCAGTCCTACCAGCATTAAGGTTGTAGGCACCCCTATTGAAAGGATCTCTAGTAAATAATGCATTTTTTCAATCCGCTGTTGCCCGAAGAATTTTGCCCAGCCAAGGCTCTGACTGAATACATGCGGCGAATCGTGCCAGATCCTTCTCGTAAAATCAATATACTTTGCGGGCAATGCTAATATCTGCTGTATCATTCCCCAACCAAAAGGAAGCAGTACCAGTAGCGTAAAACAGGTGGCTCCAACAATAATAATTTTACCAAGGTCTTTGTATTGTTTTCGATATATCAGAAATAGCAGATAGGCAGGGATCCAGCCAATTAAAACATAACGGCTGAGTACACACATAGAAATGGCCAGTCCTGTTAACCATGCATTTTGTCTGTGCAATGCCATTACCAGTAACACATAAAAAAAGATCACCACCCCTTCTTCTGTATAAGGAACAAGGCCGGCTTTATTATCTGCAAACAACCACCAGAATAATAAGAAAGTGGCAAACATGATTGACACAGCATGTTTTTTAACGGGATCAATCTTCCAGATAAAAAAGCAGAATACAAAAAAGAACATGAGTACGGTAATCCAGCGCATATCCAGATGCAGCCAGATGGGAATGCTGAACGGCATCCACATGGCAGGCAGGTAAATGGGTTGTATGCCACCCCATATTTCGGGAATAGGATCGTATACATGTGCTCTTTGTCCGGCAAGAAACCTTGTACACATTTTCTGAATGATCGGCAGCATATCTGCGTCATGAAAATCCAGCGGAATATCTTCCTGCCAGCGGGTAAACTGCTGAATCATCATTACCAAAACCATTGCCGTAAGCAACCAGCGAAAACGGTTGGCAGGTTTAATGGCAAAAAGTTTCAGGGTAAAATGGGTGGGCGAAGGTTTCGTCCATAGCAACGCCCAGGCAACTACCAAACCCGAAATGGTATGCAACACGCTCAAAAAACCGATCAGTGCAGGCACATACAGCCCATAGGTAACGCATGCTGTTTCCAGCAGGAAGGCCGTGATCAGTATCTGCCAGAGTTTTTTGGGTGTATCCATAATGGTGCTGCTAAATTATTTATTAAATAAGAAAGCCACCGAAGTTTATCGCAAGGGTATTCAAACATAAGCATACCCGGTTAAAAAAATCACAAAGACTTTAGGCGGTAAAGCATTTTCGGGCTATTATCTTTACTTAGCTTATGCTAGAGTTCAACGCAGTAAAAAAATATTACGGAAGTGTTCTCGCACTGGATATACCCGATCTGGTTATAGATAAAGGCATTTACTGGCTAAAGGGCGAGAACGGATCGGGCAAAACCACGTTCCTGAAAATGATTGGAGGTCTGCATCCGTTTGAAGGAGATATTATTTTATCCGGCCAGAGTATCAGAAAAAACCGGGTTCATTACCTGCAAAAGATCAATTACGCAGAAGCAGAACCATTGTACCCGGATTTTTTAAGTGCCCGCGATCTTGTTCAGTTGTATTGCCAAACCAAAAATACAGATGAACAGAAAGCATTGACTTTATTAGATGATTTACATATCAGCAATGCCTATACAAAATCATTAGGCACCTATTCGAGCGGAATGCTGAAAAAATTAAGTCTGGCCCTTGCATTTATAGGCAACCCTGAATGGATTTTATTGGATGAGCCATTGATAACCGTTGATGCAGATGCAGTGGCGGTGATCTGCTCACTAATCAACACTTCGTATACTGAAAACGGAACTTCGTTTATCATCACTTCGCACCAGCCTTTTCAAACAGGCAGTTTATCGGTTACGCAGAATATGTTTGCTGCTCATCAAACCATTTCACTCAGTAATGAATAAAGCAACACTCAATATACTACAACGTGTTTTGGTGTTTCACTTTTACCGGGTGAATGCGGGCTTTTTCTTTTTCTGGTTCTTTTTATTGTTTGGTGTGCCGGCACAGGTAATCAGTTTTCACATGTCGCTTATTCATGGAATGATTCAAAGCGGCGTATTTCTTGCCTGTGTTGTTCTTATCTGGTTTTTATATACGCTCAAATGCATTAACTACAATATTAAACAGTTGAATGAACCGCGCCAGCATTTTCTGTTTGTACTCAATCATCTTTCTAACAAAAAACAATACGGGTTAATGCTGTTTGTGCATATACAGATGTTTTTGCCGGTATTGGTATATGCCTGTATTGTGGCAAAGATTGCATTCAGTCAAAACCGGTATACATCAGCGTTTACGGTGATCATTGCAAATCTCTTACTCATCATTCTACCGGTTTTTATTTACAGGTATGCTCTTCAAAAAAGATCGCTTACCATCCGTTTGTTTCCGGCTACATCCTTTTTCCATATTCCCAAACCATTCTTCTCCATTCCACTTTGGTTTATCTGGAAAGAACGAAAACAGATGTTACTGGTTACCAAATCATTTTCACTTTTACTTTTGTATGGATTCATTAATCTTTATGAGCCTGATTCTCCCGATATCAGGCCGGTATTATTGATCATGCTGCTGGTTGCGATGGCGCATTGTACCATAATTGCAAACATCAGGGCTTTTGAAGAGATGTATTTATCCTTCAGCAGAAGTTTGCCTGTATCATTATTCAAAAGATTTTTTGGCCTGCTGCTTACCTATACAGTTTTGTTATTGCCCGAATTATTGTTTGTATGGAAAGGCTACCCGCTGCATTTTACGCTATTGGGTTTTGTGCAATTATTATTATTGAGTGTGTCCATTCTTGTTTTTTACCACAGTCTTTTATTAATGAATGATATTGACCAGGACGGTTATTTCCGCATTGTATTTATATCAGGGGCCATGTTGTTCTTTATGCTGTTATATAATCCCGGTATCATCTTATCTTTTTTAGTTACGGGTCTTGCGGCAATACTGTTCAGTTCTCATTATTATACCTTTGAAAAACGGTACCGGTAAGCAATAAAGCGGAGAAGTATTACATTTGTCAACCACAAAACGCTTCTTATGAAATTACTCGCAGGAAAAGTATCTATTGTAACCGGCGCAGCCCGCGGAATTGGCGCAGCCATTGCTTTAAAATTAGCAGAGCAGGGTAGTGATATCGCTTTTACGTACGTAAGCGACAGCAGTGCAGAAAAAGCGGCGGCCCTCGAAGCCCAGATTACTGCATTGGGTGTAAAAGCAAAAGCTTATAAAAGTAATGCCGGTGATTACCAGCAATGTGAAACTTTTGTAAACGATGTGTTGAAAGAATTTGGCAAAATAGATATATGTGTAAACAATGCCGGTATCTCGAAAGATAACCTGCTGTTACGCATGACGCCCGAACAATGGGATGAAGTAATGGACATAAACCTGAAAAGCATTTTCAATATGACCAAACAGGTGATCCGCCCGATGATGAAAGCCAAAGCCGGAAGCATTATTAATATGAGTTCAATTGTAGGTGTTCGCGGCAATGCGGGGCAGAGCAGTTATGCGGCAAGTAAAGCGGGCATTATCGGTTTCACAAAATCGGTGGCGCTCGAATTGGGTAGCCGTAACATCCGTTGTAATGCCATTGCGCCCGGTTTTATTGAAACAGATATGACACATTATCTAAAAGATGGTGATGGTGCAACTGAGTTCCTCAAAAAAATACCACTGGGCCGTTTTGGAAAAGCAGAAGAGATTGCAGATGCAACTTTATTTCTGGCAAGTGATATGAGTTCTTATATAACCGGCCAGGTATTAAGCACCTGTGGTGGATTAAATATATAACTCTGTGAAACTCCTTCCCTCCGTGGCCTCTGTGTTGAAAAATAACCAGCCGATGTTTCATGGTCTTTTCAACACAGAGGCCACAGAGCAGCACAGAGTTGTACAGAGAAATACCTGTTAAAAAGTTTTAACAATTTTTCAATTTCCCCTGCCCTATTTTCGCAGGCATACATGCGGAAAAAAATCTGTACATATTTTTTATTACTGGTGTTAACCATTCAAATACTGCCTGTGCAGCAAATGGGCCGTATGCTGTTCAGCAACCAGTTTAATGAAGAAATTCCGCATGCGTTTGAAACAGATGGCCTTTTAGGTAAAGCCATTTTTAAAAGTGAATTTTTATCCGCTCAGGATTTCATTTTCGCTTCTGTATCCGCCATCTCTTCTCCCAAACACCTGCATACGGCAGATGCCATTCCGCAAAACCATGCGGGCGATATACATGTACCCCCTCCCAATTGCCAGGCTTTTTAAGTAAGCAACCTTATTCCTTTATTTTAAGTTTATCGCATTATCATGAAAAAATATTTTCAGTATGCGGGTAGTGACCTGCCTGCATCCATCGTAGTATTACTGGTGGCGCTACCGCTTTGTTTGGGCATTGCCCTTGGTTCCGGTGCACCTTTGTTTTCGGGTATTATTGCCGGCGTTGTTGGCGGTGTGGTTATCGGCATTTTAAGCGGCTCTCAGTTAAGTGTGAGTGGCCCGGCAGCCGGTTTAACCGTTATTGTAGCAGCAGGCATTCTTAAGTTACAGGTTTATGAAGCCTTTTTATTGGCCGTTGTTATTGCCGGTGTATTGCAACTCATATTGGGTTTTATAAAAGCAGGTGTGATCGGCGATTATGTTCCCAATTCTGTAATTAAGGGTATGTTGGCGGCAATTGGTTTAATTCTTATCCTAAAACAATTTCCACACCTCGTGGGGTATGATGCAGATTTTGTGGGAGATGAAACCTTTGCCCAGGGCGATACCAGAAACACTTTCTCGGAAATGTTTCAGGCAATCGGATATATCACACCGGCTGCCGTAATAATTGGTACGGTTTCCTTATTGATATTGATTCTTTGGGAAAGCAACCTCATCAAATCCAATAAGATCCTCAAAATGGTTCCCGGCCCGTTAATTGTTGTATTGGCCGGTGTGTTCATCAGCGAATATTTCAAAAGCAGTAACCCTGCTTTGGCACTCGAAACCAAACAGCTGGTCACTTTACCCGTGGCAAATGATCTTTCTTCTTTCTTTTCCTTTTTTACATTTCCGGATATCAAATTTTTAAATAATCCGGATGTATGGATCACAGCTGCCACGCTCGCTATCGTTGCCAGTTTAGAAACCTTATTAGGTATTGAAGCCGTTGATAATCTCGACCCCTTAAAAAGGGTAACGCCTACCAACCGCGAATTAAAAGCACAGGGTATTGGCAATATTGTATCCGGAATGATCGGTGGTTTGCCGCTAACCTCAGTGGTAGTGCGTAGTTCTGCCAATGTATCATCCGGCGCCAAAACCAAAGTATCCACCATTATGCACGGATTATTACTTTTATTATGCGTAATGTTCATTCCGTTTGTGCTCAATAAAATTCCTTTAAGTGCCTTAGCTGCCATCCTTATTTTTACAGGATATAAACTGGCTAAAATATCTTTATTCAAAGAATTTTACCGCAAAGGATGGGATCAGTTTGTGCCTTTTGTGGTTACCATTTTAGCTATCTTGCTTACCGATTTGCTGATTGGTATTGTAGTAGGTATTTTTGTGGGATTGTTTTTTATGGTAAGAAGCAATTTCCGTTCTTCTGTTTTGGTAGTAAACGACGAAAATAATTTTCTGATACGTTTGAGAAAAGATGTATCCTTTCTTAACAAACCGATCATCAAACAAAAGCTGGAAGAAGTAACCGAAAACGCTTTTGTTCTGATAGATGCCACAAGGGCAGACTTCATAGATAAAGATGTGATTGACGAAGTAAATAACTTTCTTTGTCATGCCCATTTGAAAAACATCCGTGTGGAGATCAAGAAGAATCCACACAAATCCATGCACCGATTAATTAACGAACCACAAATTATTATAAGATGAAAACATACGAAAAATTATTACTGGAAAACAAGGCCTGGGCACACGAAAAAGTAGAAGACGACCCGGATTATTTTAACCGTCTTTCGCATATTCAAACACCGGAGTTTTTATGGATTGGCTGCAGCGACAGCCGCGTACCTGCCAATGAGATCACCAATACCCAACCCGGCGAAATCTTTGTACACCGCAATGTGGCCAATCTGGTGATTCATACAGATGTAAATTTATTGAGTGTATTGGATTATGCCGTTACACATTTAAAAGTAAAACATGTAATTGTTTGCGGACATTACGGCTGCGGTGGTATTAAAGCAGCCATGACCAATACCGATTACAAACAGGTATTGAATATGTGGCTGCGAAACATTAAAGACGTATATCGCTTACACCGCGATGAGTTGGAAGGGTTGCATGATGAAGAAAAAAAATTCGATCGCCTGGTAGAACTGAATGTACAGGAGCAGGTAACGCATCTGGCCAAAACTTCCATCATTCAACGTGCCTGGAAAAATGAACAAAGACCCGATCTGCATGGATGGGTGTATGGATTAAAAGACGGCATCATCAATCCCGTTTTTGAAATGAGAGCAGGAACACCGATAGATCCGTTATATGAATATGACGATCTTTAGGTTTTAACACATAAGAAAAATAAAAGGTACAATACAAATTGTGCCTTTTATTTTTTAGGATCTGATCATTTTTAAAATCAGAATTTGATATTCTTCCGTTTGATATAAGCATGCCAAAATATAAAAGCAGCTATCGTTCTGTTTGGTCGCCAATTATCTGCTATTAACAATATTTGTTCTTTTGAAGTATGAGCGGGTAATTGTTTAACATGTTTCACGCTGTTCATCAAAGCAATATCTCCTGTAGGGAAAAGGTCTGTTCGGTGCAATACCATCATTAAAAACACATCGGTTGTCCAATGCCCTATGCCTTTAATAGCAGTGAGTTTTGAGCGAACTGATTCATCATCCAATTTTTCTAAATCCTTAATCGAAATTTGTTTGTTGATGATTACTTCCGCCAAACATTTTGCATAAACCGTTTTTTGCCGGCTGAAATAACAGGCTTTTAATTCGGCATCGGATAACTGCAGTAATTTTTGAGGAGTTACAACGCCGATCTTTTCTTTCAGTTTTACCAATGCAGCTTTTGCAGATGCCAAAGAAACCTGTTGTTCTAAAATAATATGAATCAGTGTTTCAAAACTGGCTTTACGGCTCCATAATGGCGGATATCCATATTGCTGGAGGATCTGTTTAATTGATGCATCTTTTTTAGCCAACAGATCGCAGAGCTGATGAAAATTGTTTTCATCAAACGAAACCGGATGATTCATTTGCGATAACCCGCTTCAATAACGGGTTGATTAAGAAGTATTTTCAATTGAGTACCCGGGGTTAGTTGCAAGTTCCCTAAATAGTTAAGATCATGTAAAGCATCTTTGATTTGATCAACATTTGAAAAAAATTTACCTGATATTTTATTGATCATTTTTTTATCCTTCACAAAGTAAATCACCCTGTAAGAACCATATATTCCCTTAACAAAAAAATCTGCATACCCGTCCAGATTTGTGTAATCATACAAAACCGTTTTCATGCTAAAAAAGTTTTTGATTTTTATTGTTTGATCCTCAAAATTAACAAAGGTGATTCTGGCATTAAGATGTAAAACTATAAACAATAATAGCCCCACAACGGGATATACTATTCCTACTAAAAGTGCCGAATCATTAGTAAACTTAACAAACTCAATTCCTGAAAGAAACAATATAGCCAGCCCACCAAAGAATAGCAGCATGAATCCAATGAATAACAACGACCATAACCCAACAATAGTAGATTTATATAGTTCAGTTCTTATCATATCACCTTTTTTATTTAGTGGCCTGTAAAGAGTTTATTTACCTGAGCCTGGTTTGGTTGATTTGAATTTTTCGATGAAGGTCTTACTGTGGTCACTCAATATTAAACGGCCGCTGATGGCTGCGCGTTCTTTTAATAATTCATCCCAGTTCTCAGTTCCTTTCCACAATACTTTTTTGATCTCACTCATCGCTTCCGGAGAAGAGTTGGCCAATGTATTTGCCATGCGTTTGATCGATGTGTCCATACCCACAACATCGGGATGTAATTCTGCAAACAACCCTTTTCTTCTGGCCCAGTCTGCAGAGCGCCACATAGTAGCATCAATGGTTAATTGGGAAAATGCAGATAATCCTAATTTTCTTTCTACAGCAGGCCCAACTACAAACGGGCCAATGCCCACAGCCAGTTCGCTTAGTTTTATTTCAGATCCTTCCACTGCTATTGCATAATCTGCTGCGGCAGCAAGTCCTACACCACCGCCAATACATTTTCCCTGTATACGTGCAATGATAAATTTTGGCGCTTTACGCATCGCATTGATCACTTTGGCAAAGCCTGAGAAAAATTGCAAACCCTGTTCTTCAGATGTAATTGATGCGAGTTCATCAAAAGAAGCACCAGCACAAAATATTTTTTCTCCTGCGGAGCGAAGGATGATGAGTTTTGTATCCAGATTTTTTCCTTCTATTTCAATGGCTTCTGCCAATGCTTCCAGTATTTTACCCGGCAACGAATTACTTTGCGGGTGAAAAAATTCAATAGTGGCCACACCATTTTCGTGTTCCAGTTTTACGTAGGCTTCTTTGATCTCCTCTGACATAATTTGTATTTGATCCTTAAATGTAAACCATCTCCGCGCAAACTCATGTAACTCTGTGTCTCTGCGGTGAAAAAAGCATTCACCGCAGAGACACAAAGAACGGAGAGTTTTCGCAGAGGTTATTGATGTTTCTTCGCCACCATCGTTAAGATCGTTGCCACGCCCACTATCTCATCCGTTTCATCAATCATCTCCACCAGCCACTTTACAATTCCTTTATCAATATCAGTTGCTTCTTTTTTCTCCTGACTGATCTTTTCTTTACAGGTAAAGCGAATATGTATTTCTGCACCTGGGTAAACGGGTTTTGTAAAACGAAGTTCATCAATACCGTAATTTAATAACACCGGATTTTTTTCATAACTGTCTACAAACAATCCTGCAGCTGCACTCATGATAAAATATCCATGTGCCACCTGTTTTTCAAACATGGTTCCGTTAAAATCTGTTTTTGTAAGATGCGCATAAAAATGATCACCGCTCAGATCTGCAAAGCGATCGATATCTTCTGAAGTGATCAGTCTTTTTTCAGTAATCAATTGATCACCAATTTCCAGCTCTTCAAAATATTTTTTGAAGGGATGAATCGTATTTTTATTTCCGGTTGCTCCGGGTTGGTAAACATTACTTACCGCAGTAATCATATCCGGAGAACCCTGAATAGCCACTCTTTGCATATAATGTTTTACACCTCTGATGCCGCCCATTTCTTCGCCACCACCGGCTCGTCCGGGGCCGCCATGCACCAGCAAAGGCAATGGTGAACCGTGGCCTGTATTTTCTTTCGCACATTGTTCATTCAGAATAAGGATCCGGCCATGATACATTCCTGCACCTAATACATATTGTTTGGCAATCTGTTTATCAGCCGTTACAATCGAACTTACCAGTGAGCCTTTTCCCATTTTTGCCAGTTCAATTGCTTCATCCATCGATGCATAAGGCATCAATGTTGAAACCGGACCAAACGCTTCTACTTCATGTACTTCTTTACTGGTTAGCGGATGTTGGTTCAACAATAACAGCGGACTCATAAATGCTCCCTTGTTTGCATCTGCATCTATCAGTTCCACACTATCCAATGAGCCATAAATAATTTGCGAAGAAGCCAGTAATTTCTGTACCTGTTCTTTTACCTCACGTCTTTGTATTTCGCCTGCAAGCGAGCCCATTCTTACTTTTTCATTTAATGGGTTGCCGATAATAGTTTGTGCCAGTGCTTTTCCTAATGCGATCTGTATATCTTCTATTTTATTTTCAGGAACAAAGATTCTTCTGATAGCAGTGCATTTTTGTCCGCACTTGGTGGTCATTTCTTTTCTCACTTCTTTAATAAACAGATCCCACTCCGGCATTCCCGGTATTACATCCTCACCCAAAACAATACAATTCAAAGAATCTGCCTCCATGGTAAACGGAATATTTTCTTCCAGGATGCGTTTGCCGGATTTAAGCATGAGTCCTGTTGATGCTGAACCTGTAAATGTTACCACATCCTGCGAGCCAACATGGTTCAGCATATCGCCTGCGCTGCCGCAGATCAGTTGCAAAGCGCCATCAGGTAAAATACCAGACGCTGCAATTTGTTTTACTACGGCTTCTGTTAAGTAAGAAGTTACCGTTGCAGGTTTTACAACAGCCGGTATTCCTGCCAATAAATTCACCGCAATTTTTTCGAGCATTCCCCAAACCGGAAAATTAAATGCATTGATATGTACCGCCACCCCTTCTTTCGGAATCAGTAAATGATGGCCCATAAATGTATTGGCCTTACCCAGTTGATGATTCTCACCATCTAAACAATACGGTGTATCCGGAAATTTTCTGCGGAGCGATGCGTAAGAAAATAAATTACCAATACCGCCTTCAATATCCACCCAACTATCCGCTTTGGTAGCACCTGTTTGATAACTTACGCGATAAAATTCATCCAGATGTTCACGAAGATGTATGGCCAATGCGCGAAGCATCGATCCTCTTTCATGAAAACTCATTTTGCGTAAAGCAGGATTTCCTTTGCTGCGTGCATAATCAAGAATGGAAGCAAAATCCAACCCTTTGGTTGATGCTTTGGAAATAACATCACCTGTAACAGCATTGTATAATGCCTGTCCATCTCCATCACCCGCTATCCAGCGGCCGAGTATATAATTTTCGGTAGTAACCATGGCAATCGTTTAGTGTGCAACAAAGCTAACGATTGGTAGGTTTGAAAAATGTATTGGGGAAATTTTAATCAATCAACCCAAACTGCCGTAAATGGTGTTGGGCATGTTTGTATAGATAATGAATCTGCTGTTCATAATCCAGTTCGCCAAACATGGGGTGCATCAGTTTTTTACCGGGCTGGTTTGCATAAGCCGTAAACACATCAAGCATTTCTGTTTCTGTTTTGGCAATTGCCTCATCCAGACTAGCGTATTTATGCGCACGCGGTTCTTCAGGCATTACGGGTACGCGTGTATTTTCTTTAAAATGCTCATTCGACATCATAAAATCCCTTGCCTTAGCCAGTTTATCAGGGTCCGTATTCATCAAGGGCAATACAATTTTTCCGTTAGCCAGTTTAAATACATCCCGCATGTGTTCTACCATTTGCTGCCCATCCATTTTACCCCAAACCGCTTTTTGATTTGCAGTAAGTTTATGTAACAGCGGAATATATTCCTGTTTAAAAAATTGCAGTTTCTTCTCTATCATGGCAAGTAATTATTTGATAAAGATAAGGAGGTGGGAATATTGAATATTGAACAGGGGATATTTAATGTTGAAGTTGTGACGTTGATTTTTTTTTATCGTTAAGGCCGCTTTGAGCGTCCCGACCGAAAAAAAATCCCGCCATTGGTATGACGGGATTCGCAGTTGGTTGTTGGTTGTAAGAACTTCTCTGTTATAAAGACATCCGTTTATCGATTTCGCTGCAAAGGCCTGAAAAAATTTCATCTACTGTGCCTTCGCCAGCCACATGCACCACTTTATTAAAGCGGCTATAATAATCAGCTACAACGGTTGTTTTGTTTTTGTATTCGGTAATGCGTGCACGGATCACAGATTCATTGGTATCATCACTTCTTCCACTGGTAAGGCCGCGGTTCAATAGGCGGTGAACCAATTCTTCTTCACCCACTTCCAATGCCAATACTACACCTATTTCTGTGTTCTTTAAGCTTAATAGTTTATCCAGCGCTTCACTCTGTGCCACGGTTCTGGGAAATCCATCAAATAAAAATCCTTTTGCCTGCGGATTGGATTCCAGTGCAGAACTAATCATACCTACCACTACTTCATCCGGTACCAACTGGCCGCGGTCCATAATGCTTTTGGCTTCTAATCCTAAGGGTGTTTGTTGGGAAATTTCACTACGTAAAAGGTCGCCTGTAGATAAATGCTTTAATCCGTAAGTTGCAATCAGTTTTTCGCTTTGCGTACCTTTCCCACTTCCGGGGGGGCCAAACAGAATAATATTAAACATGTACTTGCTAACCTTAAGTGAAGGGCAAAGATAAGGCCTTGACTTTAAAAAACATTTAACACTTGCTGAAAACCTTTGAAAAGGGTGAATTGTAAGGAAAAAGAACGTTGTTCGTCATAATAACAAAGGATTTGAATAAGAATTTCAGGTTATTTTAATGAATATAAAAATAATTAATGTGAGAAATATTCTGGCAATCCTTTTGGTTTTAATGGCAACGCAGGCCTGCAATAGTGAAAACAATAAAAACAACACAGAAAAAATGAGTAACGAAAAGAAGAACCCGGTGTATTCGCGTACAGACAGCAGTAAAGTAGTGATGAAAGAAGATGACTGGAAAGAAATTCTGTCACCCGATGTATATTATGTAGCCCGCCAAAAAGGAACCGAGCGCCCCTATTCAAGCAAGTTTGAAACATTGAAAGATGTGGGCACTTATTATTGCGCAGTATGCGGCAATGCTTTATTTAAAAGCGATACAAAATTTGAAAGCGGTTGCGGATGGCCCAGTTTTTATGAACCGATCAGTAAAACTTCGATCATTTACATTCCCGACAATTCGCATGGCATGACGAGAACAGAAGTAGAATGCGGCCGATGCAAATCGCATTTAGGCCATGTGTTTGATGATGGCCCGAAACCTACAGGATTGCGTTATTGCATTAACGGCGTTGTGCTGGATTTTGAAAAAGCGAAAGAAGCGGAGAAGAAGTATGATGCGGAAAAGAAGTGAGTGGTGAGTAGTCAGTAGTGAGTACTAAAATTAGTTACTTTTCCAACCTACTCACCACTGACTACTCACTACTGACCATTCACCATTCTCTTTCTTGCAAAATAGTACGCAGAAAAAACAGTGATCACAACCCCTACTACCGAAAGCACCATCACACTATTCGAAAAGAAATCAACCCAGTTCAGTTTTACTTTAAAAATTTCTTTGCTCAACAACACACTCACACTTCCCAGATAACCGAATGAATCGGCGAGGTAAATTAAAAAACCTACGTTGCCTGTAAAACGGAATGCCGCAATTAATCGTTCAAAGAAAACGGAGTTGAAGGGGATGTATACCATATATAAACCTAATCCCACTGCCGTCATCCACCAAACGGGGTCTAATTGTTTGTTTACAAAAAAATAGGTGCAGATACCTGATAAAGCAAATCCGATAGCTATAAAAAGATGAGCCAGCATTAGGGCTTTATAACTGTTTTTGATCAACACCATACTGCCGATCAATACCAATACGATTAAGGTGATAGGCGTTTCTGTTTTTGAAAAGATAGCGGGTTGATTGAGGTAGCCCATCTCCTTCCACATATCAGCGCTGAAATTATCGCGTATATCGCGGAAGATGGTGGCAAAACCGTAAATAAAAATACAGGCCGCCAAGCCGGGTAACAAACTGCGGATCAGTTTTTTTCGGTCTTCTGCCAACATAGGTGTACGGTTCATCCGCGCTGCAATATCTTCTGCATCCGGCGGCGGAATTTTTTCGATCAAATAAATAAAGAACAATAAAGGCAATGCAAACACCAATCCCGTTGCAAACGGCACCCAGAATTCTGACAAATGAAATTCGAGCAATAACCATCCTCCAACCGATTTTACAAACCCTGATGAAAAAATAAAACTTACTGCCAGTGAGGCTCCGATAAAATCTGTACTTCTTCTTCCTTCAATATAAGAAAACACCACACCCCATAACATTCCCAACGGAAATCCATTGATAAAAAGAAACACTGCATTATACGGTGCAGGAACAATCGCAAAGAAAAACCATGCCGCCCACGCAATCCCTACTAATAAAAGAATGATCTTATAACGCCCTAAGCGTTTGAGTTCTGAAATAAATTTAATCCCGTAAAATTTCGCCATTAAATAACCTATCATCTGACTGAGTACCAGTATGGTTTTATAGTTCAGTCCGAAATAGCGCAGGCCATCAAACGTGCACACCGTGTATGATTTTCTGAAACCGAAGATCATGGTGTAGGTAAGAAAAGCAGCCACTGCGGCATAGATGCCGGTTTGTAAGGGGGTGCCTTTGAAGTATTTGGGGGTGGGCAAGGTTATACAGTTTAAACTAAATATACCCCCTCCCGGCCTCCCCCTGGCAGGGGGAGGGGATTTTTATTTTTTTGCTGCGCAAAAAACATTTCTCCCCTTGCAGGGGAGACGTTTCGGCTTTGCCGAAACGGAGGGGTGAAATGACCGCGAAGATCGACAGGAGGCAATCTCTTTTGGTAATTGCCTTTTTATTTCAGAATTTCCAACACCCAAACTTTATTCTATGAGAAGAATCTTATTGTCAGCAGCGATGATTGTTTTATCGTTGAGCGTATTTAGTCAGCAGATCGATCTTTCCAAACAGTTCAAAAGCATGAAACCCCGCAATATCGGTCCGGCAGGTATGAGTGGTCGTGTTACGGCCATTGATGCGGTATGGAATAATCCGACGAATATTTTTCTGGGCACAGCCAGTGGCGGTGTTTGGAAAACAGAAAATGGTGGTGCCAGCTGGACACCGATGTTTGATGAACAACCTATTCAGAACATCGGTTCTATCGCCATCACACAAAGCAACCCCAGTGTGGTTTGGGCAGGAACAGGTGAAGGTAATCCGCGTAACTCGGTTAGTCTGGGAGAAGGTATTTACAAAAGTTTAGATGGCGGTAAAACCTGGAAATGTATGGGTCTTCAAAAGACCCGTAATATCCACCGCATCATTATCGACCCAAGTAATCCGGATGTGGTATATGCCGGTGTAATGGGAAACCCTTTTGCGGAACATGCAGAAAGAGGTGTGTACAAAACAACTGATGGTGGCGATAACTGGAAACTCATCTTACATACAAACGATACCAGTGGCGTTGGTGATATGGTGATGGACCCAACCAATCACAACAAGCTTATTGTAAACATGTATCAACACAAACGCACACCCTGGAGTTTAAAAGGTGGTGGCAGCGGAAGTGGTTTGTACATTACATATGATGGCGGTAAAAATTTTAAAAAATTAGGCAAGGAAGATGGATTACCTGCGGGCGATTATGGCCGTATTGGTATAGCCATTGGCCATAACGATCCCAACAGAATTTATGCAATGGTAGAAGCCACTAAAAATGGCTTGTACCGTTCTGATGATGGCGGTACCAAATGGCAATTGGTAAACAGTGAAGCTGCCGTAGTTACCAACCGTGCTTTTTATTTTCAGGATATAGCCATCGATCCTAAGAATGAAAACCGTTTGTACAATATCAATCAAACCATCACCATGAGTGAAGATGGTGGAAAGAGTTTTGGAACAACCGTAATTCCTTATAGCGGTATACATCCCGATCACCATGCTTGGTGGATCCACCCGTATGACCCCAATTTTATTATTGATGGAAATGATGGTGGTATTGCGATCACACGTGATCGTGGCAAGACATGGCAGTTTGATGAGAAATTACCACTAGGACAATTCTATCATATCAACACAGATAATCAGATTCCTTATAATGTAATGGGTGGATTGCAGGATAACGGCAGCTGGCATGGCCCCGCATATGTGTGGGTAAGAAGCGGCATCCGTAATGCTTACTGGCAGGGCGTGAATGGTGGTGATGGTTTTGATGTAATGTCTGACCCCGAAGATCCAAACTGGGTGTATTCAATGAGTCAGGGTGGAAGTGTAAGTCGCTACAATATGAAAACAGGTGAGGAATGGAATATCCGCCCACCAAGGCCCGATATGAAAACACGCCAACGTTTTAACTGGAACTCGGCCATTGCACAGGATCCTTTTGATAAAGCCACTATTTATTATGGAAGCCAGTTTGTAAATAAGAGTACCAATAAAGGTGCATCGTGGGAAGTAATTTCTCCGGACCTTACCACAAACGATAGTGCAAAGATCGATCAAAGTACCAATGGCGGGATCTCTATTGATATTACCGGTGCAGAAAATTACTGTACTGTTTTATGTATTGAACCCTCTGCCAAACAACAGGGTGTAATATGGGCAGGAACCGATGATGGCAACGTTCAGCTCACAACTGATGGTGGAAAAACATGGACCAGTTTCCGCGGAAAAATTCCCGGGCTTCCACTCGGTGCATGGATTCCGCAAATACGCGCATCACGTTACAATGCGGGTGAAGCATTTGTGATTGCGAATGATTATCGTCGCGGCGATTTCAAACCGTATATTTTCCGCACAACGGATTTTGGAAAAACATGGACAAGAATGGTTGATGAAAAGAAAGTAACCGGCTATGCTTTGTGTATGATACAGGATCCAACAGAACCCAACCTGATCTTTGTAGGAACAGAACAGGGTTTATGGATCAGTTTTGATAATGGCAGCACCTATCAGCAATTTAAAAATGGTTACCCTTCTGTTTCCACTTATGATTTTGCGATTCAGGAAAGAGAAGCCGATCTGGTAATCGCCACTTTTGGAAGAGCCTTATGGATATTAGATGATATTCGCCCACTGAGAAAACTGGCTGCAAACAAAGGACAGGTCTTTGCCAAAAAATTAACAGCGTTTGATGCACCACAGGCATACCAGGCCAATATTAAAAATGCTGCCGGCATTGAATATAGTATTTGGGGAAGTTATGAAGGAGAAAACCGCAGAAACGGTGCCGCGCTCAGTTTCTTTGTAAACAAAACTTCTGCAGATACCGGCAAGAATAAAATATCAGATACTGCATCGATCAGAATTTTTGATGCGAACAATACACAGGTCAGAATGCTTCGTACAAAAGCCGATACCGGATTTAACCGTTTTTATTGGGGCATGGAAGGAAAAGGTATTCGCCAGGCAGGCGGTGGTGGACGCGGCGGCGGCGGTGGTGGAAGATTTGGCGGCGGCGGACGTGGTGCTGATGAACCCGGTGGTTTACCCGTAGACCCCGGCACGTACAAAGTTGTAGTAAGTTTAGGCAGAGACCTTAGTGATAGTATGATGGTAACAGTAAATGATGATCCGAATGCGCCGGTTTCAAAATCGGTTCGCGATGCCATTCGTAGTGCCAGTGCCAGATTAGATAAGAGTTCTTTAAAACTGGTTGATCTGACAGATCGTTTAACAGAAGCAGATGATATCATCAAAAAAATAGAAGCCAATTTCAGCGGCATGGATCCAAAACAGGTTGACACTATTCGCAAAACAGGAAAAGCTGTGCAGGATAGCATCAAATCGATCCGCGAACAATTGAACGGTAAAACACAGGATAAACAAGGTTATGGAAATATCCCGCAGGTTACTGTAAACAGTGTAATGGGTGAAGCCAGGTCTTATATTCTGGGAAAGAAAGTAGCACCCGGCGCACAGGAAGAACGTTTAATGACCGATGCTGAAAATATGGTAGCAGGAGTATTGAAAAAAGCCAATGCTTTCTTTGATGGCCAATGGAAACAATACCGTGCATTGGCAGAAGCTGCACCGGTTAAATTGTTTAAAGATTATAAGCCGATAGAATAGCGGTCGGGACGCTGGAGCGGCCTGAACGCTATTCTATTGAACCGCTCTCAGATGTTGGAAATGTATATTTAGATTATTCTGGCAAAAAAGGCCAATATCGTTCAGGTCGCTTTAGCGTTCCGACCGATATTGGCCTTTTGCATGTAGATTCCTTCCGTTCGCAGAAAATAAGTATACGTTGGCAGAAAGTGAACCATACCACATACCTAAAAAAGGCAATTTTACATCGTTAGCAATGAAAACATAGTGAAGCCGCCCGTTCACTTTCAATATCCAATAGTGTTTTAAAATTCCAATATCCTATTTCATTCGGCTATACAAATTTTTTCATAAAGCAATTAGTTTTGGACCGGGCCACGTTTCTACGCAGGCCCGCTTTTTTTGTCCATACCATACCCCCTGCTTATTTCAACAGCTCTGAAATAACGGATTTATAAGTTTTGCCGATAGGAATAGGCGTATTGCCTTCCTGCAGATAGATCATATCATCCTGCACCTGTTTAATATGGCGAATACCCACCACATAAGAACGGTGCACTTGAAAAAAACCATAAGAAGCCAATCTTTTAGATAATTCTGAGAGAGATAAATTAACGAGATGACTCTCGTTATTAGTGAGTACTAATTTTATATAGTCGCGTAAAGCTTCTGCATATAAAAGCCTGTCAATTTCAATTTTGATGATCTTAACTCCACTTTTAATGAAGAGAAAAGGCTTGTCTCTTTCAACAGGCACTGCAGGTGCATTTACTGTATCTGCTTTTTTAAATATTTTGTCAATACTGATCTTAAAACGGTTGGGCAGTATCGGTTTCTTTAAAAAATCAATGGCACCTATTTCAAATGCGGTAAACGCATAATCTTCATTGCCTGTAACTACAATAATAGAAGGATCACCGGAAATAAAAGGGATCAGGTCAAAACCCTGTCCATCTGAAAGCTCGATATCCAGTAAAACAATATCAACGATCTCTTTCTCAAAAAACGATCTGGCTTCTGCACAGGTTCCGCAAACACCGCTTAACTCCAATGCCGGGTAAAGGCTAATGAGTTTGGTAAGCATGGCTGTGATCATCGGGTCATCGTCAACAATCAGGATCTTTTTCTTCATCAGTATAATTTCCTTGCTAAAGCTACAAAATTATCAATAACGTAGCCTAAAGCGGCAATCCGGCACATGATTGTCGTTAGTATTTGTCTGTTTTTTGTCATTCAAATGCCATAATCACTCCTTAAACTTAATTATTTAGCAAGCCCTTTCTTCAATCACTTAATTTTGCCGCTGAAAAATCATCTGTATGTCGCAGCCCAAACTCAGTCATCTCGCAGGCACCCTGATCGGAAGTGAAATTGTGAAACTCGGAAACATCATCAGCGAGCGCATCCGCAATGGAGAAAAGATCTACAATTTCACTATTGGCGATTTTGATCCGCAGGTATTTCCTATTCCGGTTGAGTTGGAAAAACTCATTATCGAATCGTATCAGCAACGCAATACCAGTTACCCTGCAGCAGAAGGTGTGCTCGATTTACGTAAATCTGTAAGCACATTTATTAAAGAATGGGAAGGATTGGATTATGCGCCTAATGAAATTCAAATTGCATCCGGTGGCCGACCTTTGATCTATACGATTTTTAAAGCCATTGTTGATAAAGGCGATAAAGTAATCTACGGCGTTCCTTCATGGAATAATAATCACTATGTACATATGACGGATGGAGAGCATTGTGTAATTGAGTGTTCGCCTGAAAATGATTTTATGCCTACGCCGGCTGATATCAAAAAAAACATCAAGGGTGCTACTTTGATCTGCATTTGTACACCGCAAAATCCAACAGGTACCACACTTACCAAAAACGCACTGGAAGACATCTGTGATCTGATATTGGAAGAGAATAAACAGCGCGGTGAGGAAGAGAAAAAATTATACCTGATGTTTGACCAGATGTATTGGACCTTAACTTTTGGAAACACACAACATTACAATCCGGTTACACTCAGGCCCGAAATGAAAGCCTATACTGTTTTTGTTGATGGTATTTCTAAAGTATTTGCTGCTACGGGTGTGCGTGTAGGTTGGTCGCTAGGGCCTGAAACCGTGATCGCTAAAATGAAAGCGATTCTCAGTCATTTGGGGGCATGGGCGCCCATGGCCGAGCAAAAAGCGGTAGCTAAATATCTACTGGAGAAAGATGCAATCGCAAAATACCTTACCCATTTTAAAGCTGAGATCGAAGAAAGGCTGCGCAATATTCATAACGGTTTTATTCAATTAAAAGAAAAAGGCTATTCGGTTGATTCGGTAACACCACAGGCTGCTATCTATCTTACCATTAAAATAGACCTTACCGGTAAAACCACTGCAGAAGGAAATGTACTGGCTACACAATCGGATGTTACTTCTTATATTTTAAGTGAAGCCAAACTGGCCGTGGTTCCGTTTTCTGCGTTTGGTGGCGGAAGTAAAAGTCCATGGTATCGTTTAAGTGTAGGCACCAGTAAAAAAGAAGAAATTCCGGAAATGCTGAGCAAACTTGAATCTGCGCTTCAAAAATTACATTAATAATTCTATCCTGTATATAATCATTTCTGATGTTTGCAAACAATAGCCTGCAGCAATTGTTAGGCTATACATGCAAAGCGCTACGCTTATCTTTCCACACCAGCTGTTTCAGGAAAACCCTTCTTTAGCAAAAGACAGGCCCGTTTATCTTGTAGAAGAATGGCTTTTTTTCAGCCAATATTCCTTTCACAAAAAAAAACTGCTGCTGCACCGTGCGTCTATGCAGTTTTACCATCAATGGCTCAGAACAAAAGGATACAAAGTTCATTATATTGAAACCACTGATCAAAGAAATGATGTACGCTTGCTGATTTCTTCTTTGGCAAAACAGGGTATACGGCAGATTTATGTGACCGATCCTGCAGATAACTGGTTACATAAACGGATCAGTGAAACCTGTGAACAATATTCGATACAACTGTTTATAAAGCCATCTCCCGGATTTTTAAATACCCCTGATGCTTTATCAGCTTATTTCAATAATCGCAAAAATTATTTTCAAACAGATTTTTATACGCAGCAAAGAAAACTGCGAAATATACTGATAGAAGCCGATGGTAAACCAACCGGTGGCAAATGGACATTTGATGCAGAAAATCGACAACGGTTTCCCAAAAAAGAAAAAGTACCTGTTACCCCTTTTCAGGAAAAAAATGATTGGATTACCGAAGCGGAAGAATATGTAAACAAACATTTTCCGGATAATTATGGTAAAACTTCCGGGCCGCATCTTTTTGCAACCACTTATGAGGAATCTGAGAGATGGCTGGATGATTTTATTCAACACCGGTTACACAAATTTGGTGATTATGAAGATGCGATTGTAGCAAATGCCTCTTTATTATACCATTCAGCATTAACCCCAATGTTAAATACCGGTTTACTTACACCGGAACAGGTATTACAAAAAGTATTGGCAAAAGCATCTGAGACAGGCGTTCCTATAAATTCTCTTGAGGGATTTGTACGGCAGATCATCGGATGGCGAGAGTATATCCGCATTGTATATGAGCGGGAAGGAAGTAAACAAAGAACCCGCAATTTCTGGCAATTCAAAAGAAAAATTCCGGAGCGTTTCTGGAAGGGATCCACAGGTATACCTCCTATAGACATCACCATTCAAAAGATACTGGAAACCGGATATTGCCATCACATTGAAAGATTAATGGTACTTGGCAATTTTATGTTGCTCTGCGAATTTGACCCTGATGAAGTATACCGTTGGTTCATGGAATTATTTATTGATGCCTATGATTGGGTAATGGTACCCAATGTTTACGGTATGACACAGTTTGCTGATGGCGGATTAATCACCACCAAACCTTATATCAGCGGTAGTAATTATTTAATGAAAATGAGTGATTATGAAAAAGGTGATTGGCAACCCATTTGGGATGGTTTGTTTTGGCGGTTTATGCATACACACAGAAATTTTTTTCTGCAAAACCCGCGCCTGGGTATGCTTGTGGGCACCTTTGATAAAATGGCTAAAGAGAAGCAGGAGCAACATCTGTTACATGCAAATAACTTTTTAGCGCAACTTGATAAATAACTTTCAAATCTGTTTATACGCATATGCTTACTGCTGAAGAAAAAGACCGCATCATAGAAATGGCATGGGAAGACAGAACCCCTTTTGAAGCTATTCAATTACAATTTGGCTTATCTGAAAAAGAAGTGATTGTTTTTATGCGGGCCAACAGTAAGCCTTCCAGCTTTCGGATGTGGCGTAAACGGATGGCGGGGAGGCAAACCAAACATCAGATCAGGCGTAGTAAAGAGGTTACCCGTTTCAAATGTTCTCTTCAAAAAAATATCAGTATGAATAAAATCAGTAAACGTTGAAATGCATGCATCCAGAAGCAAAAGCCTATATGATGTTTAAGAATAAGAAAGAAGCCACTGTTAAAACAACTGGCTTCTTTCATTTAAGCTTTTACATAAATGGAATGAGAAAGCACAAAACCATCTTTCAGGTTTCCGGTTAATACACCCAGTTCATTTGCAATACTATCGTTGAACACATTGTCATTTGCGTTAGAAGTATCCGGAAATCCATGCGCAGCATACACACCTTGCGAATATACCTGTTTGCTGATCTCTTCCGGAAATGCAATCTGCGTAACTAATAATGATTTTCCTTCTTTATTAAAGATCTGTACATGTACATGTGGTGCTCTTCCCGGATACCAACCGGGGTAAATGGATGTAAAAGAAACCAATCCTTTCACATTTGTGGTTTGTCTTCCCCTTAAAAAATGTTCTTTTTTATGATCAGCAGCCTGCATACTTCCACCCCGCATCATTCCGCCCTGCGGAGGCGGTGGCATATTACGGTTATTGCGTGGAGGTAATGAATCTCTGTTGCCACGTCGCATTGCCGGCGGCGGCATACCGGGGCCACCGCCATTTCCATGTTCATCTGTTCCGCCGTACTCGGAGTATTCTCCTTTGTTATCACAATGCCAGATATCCACGATCGCATCTTTTAATCCTGCGCATTTATCATTGATATTATTAATAGCGATTGTGATCGTAAGAGGCAAACCGATTCTGTCTGATATGATATTTTTCGTAACCAGATTGGCCGGATCATGTGTTGGGAAAGGGCCAGCTGTTTCATCTGAAGTAGGCGTACATTTTACGGAATCTGACCGCATACTGTTTAACAGTGTAAGAGAAAAACCTGCCAAAGCAGATTGTTTAATAAAATCTTTTCTTTTCATAGCTCATCATTTATACAGGCAAGCTATACGCATGTGGCCAAATTGAAAACAGAGCATCGACTAAACAGGGTTTTGCATCTATCAGTCAGTTGTATCTGCGGAATTCAAAGAAGGTTAATTTTTATTACAGGTAAACACAAAAGGTTTCTGTGTTTTTTCACGCAATACTTTTTCTACGAGATAGGGTTTGCGGATGATCTTATGCCGGTTAATATTAATGATTTCATTTACGGTACTGAAAGTGTTCCATGTTTCTATCTCGAAAAGAAGCTTATTCAACAGATCCAACTCACGGTTAAACGCTTCTTCGTTTAAATGAGCGGTATTAGATAATAACAGTAAATCCCTGTTCGCATCATTCATGAGATAACCGGTTTGGGGTTTATTTATGATTGGGACAGCCGCAAAATGCAGTGGATTTGTTTTTGTGAAACACTCCACATGAACTACCTGCCACAGCAAGTAATAACAACAAAATGATTATTTGGTTTATTTTCAGTTTCATAATCTGAAAACTAAAATACTACATTACAGTTTAATTGAGCAAGTATCCTGCATTTGGCAAAAAATTTTAACATACGAAAGGTTCTCGTGGCCCCGCTCGATTGGGGCCTTGGCCATGCTACCCGTGATATTTCCATTATCCGGGCATTGATTGCCAATGGATATGAAGTAGTTCTGGCAGCTGAAGGTGCACAGGCTAAACTTTTGCAAACCGAGTTTCCGGATCTCGCAGTTTTACCGCTTGGAGGTTATCATATACATTACAGCAAAACCCAATGGGGGTTTCTGTTAACCATTTTGCAGCAGGTACCCGGTGTTTACCGGGTTATTAAAGCAGAGAACCGGTGGTTAAACAAAGTAATTGATGAATACAAAATAGATCTGGTTATTTCGGATAACCGTTTCGGGCTTCATACAAAAAAAGTTCCCTGCATTTTTATTACGCATCAGCTTACTGTAAAAGCACCTTTTGCCTGGATGGAAAAAATAATGCAGAAAGTAAATTATTATTTTATCAACCAATTTACCTGCGTTTGGGTGCCGGATGTAAAAGATGAAAAAAATATGGCCGGAATTTTATCACATCCTGCCCTGTTACCAGAAATACCTGTTCACTATATCGGCCTGGTATCCCGGTTTCAGTTACACACAGAAACCAATCAATATGATTATTGCGTACTTCTTTCCGGTCCTGAACCGCAAAGAACCATGCTGGAAGAAATGATCATGAAAGATGCTGCATCTATCTCTGCAAAAATATTATTGGTGCGCGGCAAACCCGGAAGCAATGAAATACTGTCTGTTGCTGAAAATGTAACCGTAAAAAATCATTTACCTACCGGAGAATTACAGAAAGCATTATTACAAAGCGATATTATTGTTTGCCGTGGCGGCTATACTTCTGTAATGGAACTGTTATCGCTCAAAAAGAAAATGCTGGTAATACCCACACCCGGACAAACCGAACAGGAATACCTGGCCACACTTTTAATGGAAGAAAAGATCTGTTTTTCAACCACGCAGGACAAATTAAATTGTGTAAGAGACTTTGCTTTAGCGAAAGAATTTGATTATGTATTTCCTGCGTTTACGCAATTTGAGGAAGGAACCGTTGAGGAACTGTTGGAAGAATCATTGTGAGTAGTGAGTGGTCAGTGGTGAGTGGTGGAGTATTAATTTCACTCACTACTGACCACTCACTACTCACAATTGCCTCTTAGGAATTATCTTTACCCCCTCAATGACAAATAACACCAAAGCACACACCGCAGTACTCGGCGCTAATTTTATTTTTGGCTGTAATTATGCTGTGGTAAAATATATTGCTCCTTCTGTTATTCATCCATTTGCATTGAATGTGGTGCGGGTATTGGTGAGTTTATTTTTGTTCTGGGGCCTGTTTCTTTTTAAACCCGGCAAAGTAAAGATCCAGCGAAAACATATTCCGCGTTTTTTGTTATGCGGGTTAACAGGTGTGGTGATCAATCAGATCTTATTCATAAAAGGTATTTCGTTAACTACACCCATTCATAGTGCCCTGCTTTCTCTGGCAACACCCATTTTTATTACTTTGATAGCCGCCTGGTTATTAAGAGAAGGTTTTACCATTCCAAAATTTTTTGGATTGGTGTTGGGCATTGGCGGTGCAGCCATGTTGATTTTGCTTAAAGACAGCAGTCATAACGGCAGCGATATTTTACTGGGCGATATTCTTGTTTTGATCAATGCCATATCATATGCCTTTTACCTTGTTTTGGTAAGGCCGTTAATGGCTGTGTACAGCGGCATACAGGTTTTACGGTGGATGTTTACGTTTGGCGCCCTTTTTATTCTGCCTTTTGGAATGCATCATTTCATTACCACAGATTGAAGCGTTTTTACCGTTTCGCATTGGGCCGGATTAGCTTTTGTGGCCGTGGGTGCCACTTTTTTGGCGTATCTGTTAAACGTATATGGCATCTCTATCATCGGTGCATCTGCAACGGGGGCTTATATTTATACGCAACCTGTTTTTGCGGCTGTGATCGCCATTATTTTTACAGGAGAGCATTTTAGTCTTATCAAACTGATCGCGGCCATCCTCATTTTTACAGGCGTTTATCTTGCCAACATGAAAAAAGCTGATGCTCAGAGTTTGGGATAATCAAAGAACCAGAATTGTTTTTTTCCTTCTTCAAAATCCTTCCAGCTATCAATCTCGGCTGTAATGGCAAATATTGCGCAGGTTGGCATGTCATCAATTTTTGTTGAACTGAGCTCGTTCACAAACATTGTTATGCCGGGGTTATGGGCAAACACGGCAACGGTATCAATACCCTCTTCCAGTTTACTGATCACTTCATAAAAAACAGGCGGGTAAGCATGGTATAATTTTTTTATCCCTTTCACATCAGTCTTTGATAAACCATAGGCTTCTGCAAAATAACCCGCTGTGGTAAATGCACGGTTAGCGGTACTGGCCACAAAGGCATTGATGGCAATGCCTTTACTCAGCATTCTTTTAGCCATCATGGAAGCATCGCTGTGGCCACGTTCATTCAAAGGCCTGTCAAAATCTTCCTGTCCGGCCAATGCCCAGCTGCTTTTGGCATGTCTGATAATGAGTATTTGTTTCACCTGCAAAAGTTACAAAAAACTCCGCTTACATTTGTAAGAATGGCAATTACCCGATTAACTGTTCAGGAATTTCTGACACTGGCAAAAGAACATCCCGTATTAGATGTAAGAAGTCCGGGCGAGTTTGCACACGCCCATATTCCCGGCGCACACAGTCTGCCTTTGTTTACAGATGAGGAAAGAAAAGTGGTGGGTACAGCCTACAAACAGGAAAGCCAGCAAAAAGCGATTAAACTCGGACTCGATTATTTTGGCGTAAAGATGGTGAAGATGGTGGAGGAAGTGGAAGCATTATTTAAAGTACAAAGTACAAAGTACGAAGTACGAAATGAAGAGGATACCGTATTCCGTAATACGAAAACTGTTCTTGTACATTGTTGGCGTGGTGGCATGCGAAGTGCGGGTGTTGCCTGGTTACTGGATCTGTATGGTTTTAAAGTATATACTTTAGTTGGCGGATATAAAGCTTATCGCAACTGGGTACTTGAGCAGTTTGAAAAAGAGTATCCGATACGAATCATTGGCGGATTTACCGGCAGTGGTAAAACAGAAGTGCTCCATTCATTAGTTAAAAAAGGTGAAAATGTTATTGATCTGGAAAAAATTGCGAGTCATAAAGGCTCTGCATTTGGCAGGTTTGGTCAACCCGAACAACCTTCGCAGGAAATGTTTGAGAATATGTTAGCGGGTGAATTGAAAAAAATTGTTGACAGATGTGAGATGTCGGATGTAAGAGATAAAGAATCCCACAACTCTCAACTAACCTCTGCCATCTTCCCCCCCATCTGGATAGAAGATGAAAGCCAGCGCATTGGCGAGGTAAATATTCCAACTCCGTTTTTCAGAACCATGCGTACCAAAAAAGTGTATTTTTTCGATATTCCGTTTGAAGCCCGACTAGATTTTATTGTAAAAGGTTATGGCAAATTTGAAAAAGAAAAAATAGTGAACGCCATTATCCGGATTAAGAAAAGGCTTGGTGGTCTGGAAACGCAAACAGCCATCGGTTATTTAATAGATGATAAGATCAGAGAATGTTTTTCTGTTTTACTTCTCTACTATGATAAGTTTTACCTGAAGAGTTTACATGGAAGAAATAATTTTTCTGAAGTATTCACAAAACTCGAACTGGAAAACGTAACAGAAGATAATGCGAATGCACTTCTTGCTTTTATAAAAAACGAAACGACTATTTAGTAAGCCAGTCGGCAATAGTTAAATAACCCATCCATCCCATTACCACAACTACTATCCATCCTGCTGTCTGCATCCATACAGGATGTTTATATCCATTCATTAATCTCGGCCTTGTGCAGGCGATAAGTAAAATGGCTAATGCGAGTGGGAGGATCAATCCGTTAACCAATCCAGCAAGCAGCATCAATTGTTTGGGTTTACCTATCGCAATAAAGATGAGTGTTGTGATCACAATAAAGATTGAGATACATAAACGTTCATATTTTGCCAGTACGGGATGAAAGGTTTTTAAAAAAGAAACGGATGTATATGATGCACCGATCACAGAAGATATAGCGGCACTCCATAAAACAATACCAAACACGCGAAAACCAAATTCGCCGGCAGCAAAACGAAAAACACTTGCCAGCGGATTATCATTATCAAGTATTGCACCATGCGTTAAAGTGCCGAGCACGGCAAAAAATAAAATAAACCGCATAACACCCGAGATTACAATACCACTGATGGCGCTTCTGTTTACTTCTGCCATACTATCCTTTCCCTTAATATTTGCATCCAGTAAACGGTGCGCACCTGAAAAAGTAATATAACCGCCAACCGTTCCGCCAACAATGGTTACAATGGCCTGTGAACTTAATTGCTCCGGTATGAATGTATGATGCAGCGCTTGCAATACAGGTGGATGTGAGCTGATAGCAATAATTAATGTGAGAATAATTTTGATCGTTCCTACAATACGTGTAAAATTGTCCAGCATCTTTCCCATTTCACGGATCCAGAAAAGAAGCAATGCAGCAGCACCACTGATGATCGCACCGGTTTGAAACGATACACCGGTAATTACATTCATACCCAATCCACAACCCGCAATATTGCCTATGTTAAATGAGAACCCACCCATTACCACCAGTGCGGCAATAAAATAACCAAGTCCCGGTAATAATTTATTGGCAAGGTCCTGTGCACGCAATTCGCTTACAGTAAGTATGCGCCAGGTATTGAGCTGCGCACCAATATCAAGTATAAAAGAAACCAGGATCACAAATCCGAAACTGGCCATTAGTTTTTGAGTAAATACTGTTGTTTGTGTAAGAAAGCCTGGACCAATTGACGAATTGGCCATTAAAAAAGCAGCACCCAAACCAACGCCGCCAAAGAAATTATATTTAGATGCTTTTGATGCCAATATTTTTTTGTTGAAGGGTTTGATAAATATACGCTGCAAAACTTACCGCATGCTGTCCATCTCCATGAAGACAAATCGTTTCTGCTTTTATCGGGATCTTTTTTCCGGAAACACTTGTTACAGATTTTTCCTCTATCATCTGTAAAACCTGCTGAATACATTCTGCATCCGAACCAATCAATGCGTTGGGTTGCGATCTGGGTGTGAGGCTTCCGTTATCCTGATAGGTTCGATCGGCAAATACTTCGCTGGCTGTTTTCAAACCAATTGTTTGTGCTTCAGTGATGGAATGACTGCCGCTTAATCCAAATAAAATAAGTTGGGAATCCACATCGTAAACTGCTTTGGCAATAGTATTAGCTAAAGCCGCATCGCGTGCCGACATATTATACAATGCCCCATGCGGCTTTACATGATGAACAGTTGCACCTGCGTTAGCAGCTGTTTTTTTTAATTGATAAATTTGATCCGTTACCAGATCATATACTTCTGCGGCAGACAAGCTCATTTCTGTTCTTCCAAAATTCGCTTTATCATTAAACCCGGGGTGGGCGCCTATCGCTACTGAATGAAGCAGGGCGAGTTGAATCGTTCTTTTCATAATATCCTCATCGCCGGCATGATAACCGCAGGCAATATTGGCGCTGCTGATATATGGCATGAGCAATGCATCATTGGTAAGGCCTTCGCCCATATCGCAGTTAAGATCTATGGTCTGCATCATTTAGTTCTTCTGGCTGTTCAAATATTCATTCAAACGGAAGTTACAGGCATTTTGCAGTTGTTGCAAATTCCTTTCCTGCATTAACAACAGATCTTCTGCTTCTTTTAAGGTTGTTTTTTGAAAATGCAATTTTTCTCCTGCACGCATTTGTGCCAGTGCTGCAAAACCTGCAGTGATCACATGCCCGATTCTTGGATAACCGCCTGTGGTTTGATGATCCGCCATGAGTATGATAAACTGTCCATCCGGTAATAATTGCATGGTACCCCGCGGCACAGCAGTAGAGATCATTTCCCTTGTCGATGTGAGTGATAGCAGATCCCCTTTCAAACGATAACCCATCCTATCGCTCTGTTGCGATATGGTAAAACCTGCTGTTTCCAGTTTTTGTTGCGATATTTTATTTAATGCATGATATTCTGCACCGGGTATGAATTGAACAGCGCCTTGCAGATAAAAATCATCCGGATGAATTGTCCAGTGAAGAACCTTGCACCCAATCTCATTTACCGGAAACAGAAAATGATTTTTTTGTTTGAAAAGGATTTTATCGTTTTTTTTCAAAGCCCTCCCTTCAAATCCACCAGCTTTTGCTTTGAGATGTGAGCTGTTGCTTTGCAGCCAGTTTTGTGTTTTATACCCACCTTTCAACGCCAGATAAATTCTTGCGCCCGACTGACATTTTTTAAAAGTAAGTACAGTATTTTTTTGTACGATAACGGGATGTAATACCGGTAAAGCCTGCCCATTTATTTCTGCACCAAAATCTGCACCACCCAATGCGATCACAGCAGTTTCTTCAAACACGATTTCTGCGGCAGGAAAATGCATTTCCAGAACAGCTTCATTCAGATCATTCCCTACTAAAATATTAGCAAGGTGCATGGCAGCTATATCCATAGCTCCGCCGGGATTGATACCCAGGTGCTGGTAACCATAACGGCCCGCATCCTGAATCGTATCCAGTAACCCTGGTTTAAGAATGCGGATAGCCATTTGTTTTTATATTTTGGAAATCATCTTTTGTAATTGGATAGAATTGCACTTCATCACCGGGTTGCAAAAAACAGGGCATCTCTTTCTCTGCATCAAACATTTTTACAGGTGTTTGTCCGATCAATTGCCATCCGCCCGGTGAGTCAAACGGATAAATTCCTGTTTGTTCCCCTGCAATACCCACACTACCCGCAGGCACAGATGTGCGCGGGTTTGCTTTTCTTGGGGTAATGATCTTTTCATCCACCGAACCCATATAAGCAAAACCGGGCATGAACCCGATCATGAATACACGATAAGTTTTACCGGTATGCAGCTTGATTACATCATCTACATTTATCTTGTGATCTGCAGCCAATGATACAAGATCCGGCGCCAGCGAAAAATCATAACAAACCGGTATGCGTATCAACCTGGATTTTTTTTCAATATCAATTTCAACACTATCTATCAGCTTTCCGATCTGTCGGCTGATCCATTCATATACAGTAACTGTTTTTACTTCTTTTTTTAAGAATGGCATATCATACACTACTGTAACGGAGTTGTATGCAGGAATAATATCCTTCACCCCTTTAAGATTGGCCTCTTTTAGTAAAGCAAACAAAGCCATCACCGTTTTGTTTACAGTTATATCAATAGCATTACCCCACTCAATCGTAAGTGCATGATCGCCGCAAGGGTACATATGATAGCCGGAAGAAATGGGCATGGCTACAATTTACAGTATCCTTTTATAAAAAAACAGTGAAGCATAAAATATGGGTACTAATGAAGCCGTCCTAAGTTGACATAACCCCATGCTTTAGCTTGGGGATGAAAAATATAAGATGAACCGGGCTTTAGCCCTGATGCTTTCATCATAATAGTGTTTGAACCATCAGGGCTAAAGCCCATAAAAAAGAAGCAGTTTTGTCCCCAGCCTGAAGGCTGGGGTTAGTTATTCGTTTTTTCTAAAAATCAACACGGCTTTAAAGAAAAGGAAATATGATACTAAGCTTTATGAATAGCCCGTTTCTCGTGTTCAAGAAAAATGCGATAGAGTTCTCCTGTAACCGAATCGTCTTTATATCCGCCTATATGCAGATCATCAATTGTATGCACCGGTATCAGTCTTTTAGTAGAACTGGTAATAAATGCTTCTTTCGCATCCCAGATCTCTTCAAGTGAAATATCTCCTGTTTCAATCTTAATTCCATGTTCTGCTGCAATCAATAATAATTGTTTGCGTGTGATACCGGCTAAGATATTTCTGCCGGGTGTAACTACCGTACCTGATTTTGTTACCATAAAAAAATTAGAACGGGGGCATTCGCTCACCATTCCGTTTTGATGATACAAAATATCATCTGCACCATTCTCTTTCACCCAGGGCTGTAACCAAACGGCCATCAGGTAATCCGTTGTTTTTACATGCGGCATCTGCCGTTGATGCGCATAGCTTACCAGTTTATATCCTTTCGCGAAAATTTCATCTGCCGGTTTACTGATCGGTTGTTGAATAATGGTAAGATTGGGTTGAATGATCTGATACCCATCCGGAGAGGTTCCTCCGGAAAGCAGAATTCGTATGCCTGAATCCCGCAGGTCGTTTTTTATAATTAATTTTTGTATGATCTCTTTTAATCCAACCTGTGTGTATCTGATCGGCAACCGCATTTCTTTGGCCGAATGATAAAACCGATCCAGATGATCATTGATAAACAAGGGCTTGTTTTCGGTAACACGCAAAAAATCAAAAATACCATATCCTCTTTGAAAGCCCAGATCGGTTATAGGAATTCCCGCATCTTTTAAGGGTATAAAATGGCCTTGCAAAAAACAATGGATATCACTCATGTTTTAAAGATAATACTTACTGCCATTTATCATAAAATATTCAACACAAACTAAAAACCTGACACTTCTTTATTATCTTTCTCACTCATTCTACTGCTATGAAAAAGATCCTGTTTATTTTACTGGCGGCTTTTGCTGCCCTTCAATCAACTGCACAACTGAATCCCGGATGGTTGCGCTATTCTGCTATTTCTCCTGACGGAAAAACCATTGTGTTTACTTATAAAGGAGATCTCTATCGCGTTTCCTCTTCCGGCGGAACGGCAACCGCATTAACCATTCATGAAGCGCATGATTTTATGCCGGTATGGAGCCATGATGGAAAAAGTATTGCTTTTGCCAGTGATCGTTTTGGCAATTTCGACATCTTCATTATTCCCGCAGAAGGTGGCGAAGCGAAACGGGTAACCTATCATTCTGCACAGGAATATCCTTATGAATTTTCGAATGATGATAAAAGCATTCTTTTCGGCTCTGCCAGAATGGACCTCGCTTCTAACCGCACTTATCCCACCGGCTCACAACCCGAACTCTATAAAGTTTCTGTAAACGGCGGAAGGGTTGAACAGGTGTTAAGCACACCTGCCGAAGATGTAAAGCTTAGTAAGAACGGGCAGTACATCATTTATCACGATAAAAAAGGCGGCGAGAATGCCTGGCGCAAACACCATACTTCTGCTATTGCAAGAGATATCTGGGTGTATGATACCAAAACCGGAACACATAAAAAGATCACCAGTTTTGCAGGAGAAGACCGCACCCCTGTTTTTACAGAAAATGATAAAGCCTTTTATTACCTCAGTGAAGAAAGCGGTTCTTTCAATGTTCAGAAAATGAGTGTTGATGGTGGCAAAGCACAAACCATCACTTCTTTCAAAAAACATCCCGTGCGTTTTTTAAGTGCTTCTAATGACGGCACTCTTTGTTATAGTTATGATGGAGAGTTGTATACACAGAAAGGCACAGGTAAGGGACAAAAAATAAACATCACCATTTCTGCTGATGCAAAAAGCAATAATGAAAAAGTAGTTCCGGTTAATGGCGGTGCAAGAGATGTATCGGTTTCTCCCAATGGAAAAGAAGTGGCATTTATTTTTCGTGGAGAAGTGTTTGTCACCAGTGTAGAAGGCGGTGTTACCAAACGCATTACCAATACCCCTGAACAGGAAAGATTAGTAAGTTTTTCTCCCGATGGAAAAAAACTTCTCTATGCATCTGAACGCGGCAACAACTGGAAAATTTTTGAAACAACAAAACTCCGTGATGAAGAACCGTATTTCTATGCATCTACCGTTTTAAAAGAAACACCGGTAATCGTTAATGAGAAAGAAAATTACCAACCCGTGTATTCGCCCGACGGTAAAGAGATCGCCTATATAGAGAACCGCATGAATTTGAAGATTTACAATATCGCTTCTAAACAATCACGCACCATTCTTACCGATAAAGAATTATTCTCCATGGGCGATAACGATCAGTATTTTCAATGGAGCCCCGATAATAAATGGATCCTGTTTGATTATTCTGTACCGGGTATAGCACCCGGCGAAGTGGGAATTGTTGCTGTAGACGGTAAAGGCAAAGTAACCAACCTTACCGAAAGTGGTTTTAATGATGCGCGCCCTAAATGGATCATGGGTGGTAAAGCCATGCTCTGGTTCAGCAACCGTGATGGTTTAAAAGGTGTGGCACAAAGCGGCGGTTCACAAACCGATGCCTATGCTATGTTCTTTACGCAGGAGGCTTTTGATAAATTTAATCTGAGTAAAGAAGATGCAGCTCTCGCTAAAGAAGCTGATGATAACAAAGCCAAAGCAGATACCTCAAAGAAAAAAGATCTGAAGAAAGACAGTGTAGTAATTGATTGGGATGGATTGGCTTTCCGTAAAGCCAAACTCACCATTCATTCTTCTTCTTTAAGCGATGCATTGATCAGCAAAGATGGCGAGACCTTATATTATCTGGCCCGTTTTGAGAGAGGCAGTAATTTATGGACCACCAATCTCCGCACCAAAGAAACCAAAATGCTGGTGCCTTTAAATGCAGGCGGCGGCAGTTTAACCTGGGATAAGGATCAGAAAACCATTTTCCTTTCTGCAGATGGTGGTATTTCTAAAATTGACCCTGCCAGTGGTAAAAGAGATTTTATCAGTATCAATGGTGAAATGACTTTAAACGTTGAAGCCGAGCGCCGTTTTATGTTTGAACATGTTTGGAGAAGAACCAAAGAAACTTTTTATACCGCCAGTATGCATGGTGTTAACTGGGATAGTTATAAACCTGATTATGAAAAATACTTGCCACACATAGGAAACAATTATGAATTTTCAGAAATGCTGAGCGAGTTGTTGGGAGAATTGAATGTGAGTCATAGCGGTGCGAGTTACAATAATATTTCTGTGGGTGGAGATGCCACTGCGTCGCTGGGTGCGTTCTACGATCAATCATTCAAAAACAATGGTGCAAAAATTGAAGAAGTAATCAAAGATGGCCCGCTGGATAAAGCCGGATTAAATATTAAACCCGGCATGATCATTCTTTCAATTGATGGAGAAAACATTACACCCGATAAAGATCTTGCCCAATACTTAAACCGTAAAGCAGCTAAGAATACATTGGTTACCGTTTCTGATGCAGGTATAACCAAAGAACTCATTATCAAACCCATCAGTATCGGTGAAGAAAATGCTTTATTATATAAACGCTGGGTAAGAAAAAACCAGGATGAAGTAGAACGTTTAAGCAACGGACAACTCGGTTATGTTCATCTTCCTGGTATGAATGATGGTGCCTACAGAACCACTTATGAAGAAGTGATGGGCAAATACGCAGGCAAAAAAGGAATTGTGATCGATACCCGTTTTAATGGTGGTGGCGATC
Source organism: Sediminibacterium sp. (assembly GCA_965206685.1). Lineage (GTDB taxonomy): Bacteria > Bacteroidota > Bacteroidia > Chitinophagales > Chitinophagaceae > Sediminibacterium. The sequence continues at coordinate 4,300,941 of OZ242223.1, read as the reverse complement.
TGGTTGCCGATCTGGCCATGTTCCTCAGCGGAAAAAAATTCATGGATTATACAACTGATACAAGAAGTAACGGGTATGAACCCAATTTCCGCTGGACCAAGCCTAGCATCTCTCTCGCCAACGAAGCTAACTATAGTGATGGGCATTGTTATGCTTACACTTATCAGGAACTCAAACTCGGTAAACTTGTAGGTATGCCTGTACCCGGCACCTGTACCTTTGCCGGATGGGAATCTTTACAGGATAACAGCCTGCGTTGGGGCGTGCCACCATTGGGTTGTAAAGCCATGACCGGCCAATATTTAGAGAACCACCAAACCGTTCCGGATATTCAGTTGATGAATGAATATGAAATTGTGATCAAAGGAAAAGACCAGCAACTGGAAGCTGCCGTAGCTTCACTGCTAAAAGAAATAAAATAATTATTGTTTTATAGTAAGAAGTGGATGATGCTTAGATCATTCATTTCTTACTATTTGTAAATGAATTTGTTACAAAAAGATCTTCTATTTTAAGATCTTTTTTTTATTTCATTTTTTACATTAAGTGCTTACCGTTCGATAAATATGTGATTTTTTCTGTATTTATTTCTTATATTTAATTTCCCCTCTATAAGAATTGCTTTTGTAAGAGTTTTAAATATCCAATAACCTAAACATTTATCAAATGAAAAAAGCAATCATTGCGGGATTGTGCTTTTTGACTATGTCATTAAGCTGCAAAAGATCTATCGAAGTCCCCAGTACAAATTCACAAAAACCTTTTGTTGAGAACATTGTAAAAAAGACTGACAAGTTAATTGACAATTCTTCCTATGTTCCACTAACGCAAAACCCTGATGGCACCTATTCAGGGGAGTTCATGAGTGTGCCCCTCACTTTCAGCGGAGTTACTTACGAGACCTTTGACTTAAACGGAAACCCTATTCCGCCAAAGTATGGCGCTACAGTTTGGGCGAATGTCTCTATCTCGCCCGACAATACTATGGGGGCACAGCTTGTAACAGCTGCTAATGCCAACTCTTTCACAAATACATTCACGCTTTATTTTTCCGGTTATATGACTGGAGACTGCAATCCTTATGTTTATTCATTAGAGTTTAACACCCCGCTTTATGAAGAGGATAATTATTCCTTATATGTTTTTTGGGATGCAGAAATTCAAACATATTATGCTAATCTCGCTCAATGGACTGCAGGATATGCAGTGCCCAAACCGGTTTACCCCGACAGACCAAAGCCACTTTCTCTTACAAATTATTTAGTATCGCCTACCTGCGCAAAGCCCAAACTCGTTTCAGTTGATCTCATCCTTTTAGATGATGGACGTGTTGCTATCAGAAAGCTTTAATAAATAACCATTATAAATACTCTTATAAAATGCAAAAAACCGGCTCAGAAAATAGCCGGTTTTTTTGTTTCACTGTTTTTTATACTATTAGAATGTACAACTGATTAATTCAGGCCTCAATATCTTTCTTACTATTCCGCCCAACTGCATAATGCGGCTTCAATTCTTTATAGATCTTACCCAGCAATTCATTCCCCGATTCAGAAGCATTCTTTGAATTTTGAAAATAGGCCCGGGTCTGTTTCATGATCTCATTGCCGATCACCAGTTTGGCATCTTCCAGTTTTGTCTTAACGGATTCCAGCTCATCAATCAGTTCTGTATATTGGGCATAAAGGTGAACATAGTTATTGCATTCCATCACATCCACAAACGAAGGCACCGTATTTGGGTTCTTGCGCATGAACTGAACGGCTTTTTCTACAAACTCGTGGCGCTTGGTATTCAGCTTAAACATACTCCTGCGCTCACTGGGCTTCAGCTTAATATTGTTGGGCACCATATTACGCACCGCAGCAATATTCTGTTTAATAGACATTAATTCACTGGCAACAAAACTCCTGAAAGAAGCCATACAGTTAGATTTATTGCATAACGCTTAATCGAAATAGAAAATTGCTTATTAATCTTAATTTAATTCCCCCTTCCAGCTTTCCGGTCGGGGCGCTAAAGCGACCTGAACGGAAACCGCTAAACATTCATTCGTGACACGTGAATCGTGAGTGGTAAGTGGTCAATAGTGAGTGACAAAAGAAACAACCCGTACTCACCTCTCCCGTTCTCGAACTCACTCACGATTCACGTCTCACGTTTCACGAGAACACTCACCATTCACCACTGACTACTCACCACCACCCCACTCACAATTCCATTTTTCTCATTACCTTGTCAATCAGAACAATTGCTTGCACATGAGACCTATCTGGAGCCTCTATCTCCGTTTATTGGGCTGGACCCTCAAGGGTTCCTTTCCCTATCATATTCAAAAATGTGTAATCATTGTTGGCCCGCATACCAGCGCATGGGATTTTGTAATCGGCATCGCTTTCCGCAGTAAACTCAGAATGACGCATGCAAAATTTTTGGGCAAGGCCGAATTGTTCAAAGGCCTCTTTGGCTTTTTCTTTCGCAGCTTGGGCGGTTATCCCGTAGAGCGTTCCGAAAAACACAATATGGTAGATCAAGCCGCTGCGCTTTTTGAAGGAAAAGAAAGTTTTCGCCTGGTTTTATCGCCCGAAGGCACAAGAAGAAAGGTAGATCGCTTAAGAACCGGTTTCTATCATATTGCCAAAAAAGCGGGTGTTCCGATTATTATGGCAGGGATGGATTTTGCAAAGAAGCAGGTCTCCTTTTCAGAACCGTTTTTCCCAACCGATAATGAAGCTGCCGATTTTCAACACATTTATCAATTCTATGCCCATATCAGCGGAAAAATTCCTGAAAAAGGCATGGCTCATTTATTAGAATCTACCGTATAAACTGCCTTATATATGACAGCAAAATACCCTACCATTATTGATAAGTTCTGCGAGTTCGAATCTTTGCGCGCCAATAAATTATTTCTGGCAGAGCCGGTAAAAGGTGTTTATCAAAATTTTACCTGGCAACAGACGGGTAACCAGGTAAGACGTATGGCTGCTGCGCTGAAAAAAATGGGTTTAGGTAAAGATGATAAAGTGGCCATACTCAGCAAAAACTGCGCACACTGGATCATGGCCGATCTGGCAATTGCAATGGCAGGTTGTATTTCTGTGCCGCTTTACCCGAATATTACACCCGAAGCATTGAATGAGATCATTATTCATAGCGAGAGCAAAGCCATTTTTATCGGCAAACTCGATAACCCGGAAGAGTTAAGAAAAGGTGTTCCGGATAACCTGATACAAATTACATTTCCTTTCTACCCAAATGCCGGTTGTTTGCATTGGGATGAATTGATCAAAGACATACAACCCCTGCAAGGTAAACCTGAGATAAATCCACAGGCCCTCTCCTGTATCGTATACACATCCGGAACTACGGGCCAGCCCAAGGGTGTGATGCACACTTTTCATGCAGTAGGTTTTGCCGTAGATTCTTTTTTGAAAAGCTATCCGGATCTTCAGGAAGAAATTTTCTTCTCCTATTTACCGCTTTGCCATGTGGCAGAAAGAATGCTGGTAGAGTGTGGTGCCGTATTTACCGGCAGCTGTGTATACTTTGTAGAATCGATGGACACATTTGCTAAAAATCTTGCGGATACCAAACCCACCGTATTTCTTGCCGTACCCCGCATCTGGGAAAAACTGCAGGAGGGAATTTTGAAAAAAATGCCGCAAAAAAAATTGGATCGCTTATTGTCTATTCCGGTTGTTTCATACATCATCAAAAAAGCAATTCAGAAAAAACTGGGATTGGGTAAAGCGGAATTTGTTTTCACCGGTGCCTCACCCATTAACCCATATGTATTGAGATGGTTTGCCAAATTGGGAATTGTTATTCAGGAAGCCTATGGTATGACGGAAAACGTTGCCCTTTCCCATTCAAACAGAAAAGGTGCGGTTCGTTTTGGCACGGTTGGACAATCGTACGAAGCTGTGGAAGTTCGTTTGGGTAAAGACAATGAAGTACAGGTAAAAAGTGATGCCAGTATGCTTGGCTATTACAAAGAACCTGCACTCACTGCCGAATGTTTTGAAGATGGTTTTTTACGCACCGGCGATGAGGGTTCGATTGATGAGGATGGTTACTTAACTATCACAGGCCGTATCAAAGATCAGTTTAAAACCAGTAAAGGCAAATACATCATGCCCGCACCTATTGAAAGTAAATTCCTGCAAAACCCGGAACTGGCACAGGTTTGCGTAGTAGGATCCGGTATGCCCAGCGCGATGGCCTTATGTACCTTGTCTGAAACGGCAAGAACACAGGCAAAAGAAACGCTTACACATATTTTAAAAGATATTGTTTCATCTGTCAACAAAGGATTGGAACACCACGAGCAATTATCTAAACTGATTGTGCTTCCAGAAGAATGGACCATAGCAAACGGAATGCTCACACCCACACTCAAGATCAAACGAAAAATGATCGATGCGGGATTTGGGGATCATTATGAAAACTGGAGCCGAGCAAACGAAGCGGTGGTGTTTGTATAATATTTTATTTAGATGGGTTTTTTCTGAAATCCATTGCGGGTTTTCAAAACATCATCGCATTCTGTTGAAAACTTCAACTCAAACCAAGCAATTATTGCATTTATTTTGCCTATTGCACCGCTGAGCACAATTTTACAACCCCTCCAAACGTTCAGTAAGGGCTATTTTATCATCTAATTGAATCTATTATGAAAGCAAAAGTTTACTTACTGATTGCCATTACTTCCGCGGCAATGTTTTCTTGCGTAAGCCCCAAAAAACTGGAAGAGGAAAAGGCCAAATACACTGAACTTAGCGGTAACTACCTTGCATTACAGCAAAAATACCGCGACCTGCAGGATGAACTGAAGAAATGTAACAACCAGGTTGACAAAGACAATAACACCATTGCAAGCCTTAACGGCCAGAAAGCAACGCTGGAAGGACAGATCGGTGACCTGAACAAACAGATCGACTTTTTAAGGGCCAATAACAATACCGTATTAAATCAGTTGAAAGATCTTTCTGTAGTTACCGGCTCACAGGCAGAAAGCATTAAAAAGTCTTTGGAAAATATCGGTTCAAAAGATATTTATATCAAAGACCTGCAAGGTTCCATTGCCCGTAAAGATTCTCTGAACATGGCATTGGTGATGAATCTGAAAGGTGCCATCGGCAACCTGGATGATAAAGACATCAATATTAAAGTAGATAAAGGTGTGGTATATGTAGACATTTCAGACAAACTGCTGTTCAAAAGCGGAAGCTATGATGTAACAGACCGCGCTAAAGAGGTTTTGGGTAAAGTAGCCAAAGTGCTGAACGCACAACCTGAGATCGAATTCCAGGTAGAAGGCCATACCGATTCTATTCCAATTAAGAGTCCGGGTATTACAGACAACTGGGATCTGAGTGTAAAACGTGCCACAACCGTTGTACGTATTTTGCAAGACACTTATGGTTTAGATCCAAAACGTATGACAGCCGCCGGCCGCAGTTCTTACCGTCCGATTGCTGATAACAGCACACCGGAAGGCCGCGCAACCAACCGCAGAACACGTATCGTAATTCTGCCTCAGTTAGATCAGTTCTTTAAATTATTAGAGACTAAGAAATAATTTCTCTTCTTAAGTAAAAAAGCCAATCGCTAAAACGATTGGCTTTTTTTATGCAGTCCAATATACTATTCGCATGAAGATTTTTAAAAGCCCAGTCTAAAAAGAGTCTTGTCTTTCGACTGGCTTCTTTGTACAGAAAAAGTAGTTGCGTTTACAACTGCCAGATCGGGTTTACCATCTCCATCAAAATCACAAAATGCAATAAAGCTTGGAGCAGTAATTACAGGAATACCCACCCTGGCTGATAAGCCTATAGTACCGGGAGTGGAGTTATTGCGGAATAAATAAACACTATCGATCCCAGAAACGGATGCTGCCAGATCGGGTTTACCATCTCCATCAATATCGCCCATCACAACACAGGTTGGATTAGTGCCCACGGGATTACCATTAAATGTACCAAAGCTGATCGTCCCGGGCGAAGAGGTATTGAAAATAGTTCTTACATTTTTGCCGGTGATATTCGTCGTTACCAAATCAGGTTTCCCATCTCCATCTACATCACCTGCTGTAAACCATGCAGAAATGGTACCCGACGAAACACTTACCGGAGATGCAAAACTGATCGTTCCCGTTGTTGAAGTGTTTCTAAAAATATAGGCAAGAGAAGCGCTAACAAAACTCAGTATTGCCATATCAACTTTCCCGTCTCCATCAAAATCGGCACAGAGAATTGTTTTCAGGCTTGGGGTTCCGAATAAAAATCCGGTTGCCGATACAAAACTCACTGACCCAATAGAAGAAGTATTTCGAAATACAACTCCGGAGGTTGAATTGGTACTGATAAAACCAATATCGGGCTTCCCGTCTCCATCAAAATCAGCCAGGGCAAGATCTTCCGAAGTTCTGGATCCTAATGAGATGTCAACTTTAGCGGCAAAACTTACGGAACCTGCAGTGGATGTATTGAGCAGTACGGATATAGTAGTACTGCCAATATTTGCTGCAACAATATCCGGTTTTCCATCTCCATCAACATCCACAATTGAAAAACCATGCGGGCTGGTACCGGTAGTAAAATCTATTTTGGATGCAAAACTTATCAATCCCGAGGTGGAAGTATTTCGAAGCACAGATATTGAATTGGCAGCTACGTTTAATAAAAGAATATCCGGTTTCCCATCGCCATCAACGTCGCCTATCTTAAAATAGGGTTTGGAAGATACATAAGAGAATGTATAGTTGGGAGTAGCGGAAAACAATAGAGCGCCTTCATTATAAAAAGTTGAAATAAAGGGAGGCTTCAGATTTGCATAAGCAAATAACCCGGTTTGTTTATTCAATACACTCAGGTTTTGATAGGTTGAACCCGCAGGAACACTTACTGTTAGAGAGGTTGCAGACGCTAAAGAAGGTGTGGCATATACAGCTCCAAAAAAAACAATATTATTTGAAGGTGTTGTATTAAATCCTGTTCCCGTTATAGTAATAGTTGTAGATCCTGCAGAACCCGTTGGACCCGAAACCGGCGTAAAAGATGTAATAGTTTGTGAGAAACCGGAAATGGAAAACAAACATACACAAGTCTGAATAGAAAAATATACGAAACAGTTGCGTTTTGGAAACATAGTAAAGTGGTTATTAAACAATCTTTTAAAAATTCAATGCATAGGTGCCGTAAAAATTGGTGCCGTCATAAATAAAACTGATGATATCTGTTTTGCCCGTAGCACAGGTTAAAGTTGGCGCCGTAGCCGAACTCCATTTTACCGACGCCGGCCAGGTAATGGTAAATGCAGTTGAAGAAGTATATGACACTTTGATCACATAAGAAGCCGGATTGATTCCTGGATTACTAAAACTAATTGTGGAGCTAAGGAGCAATGGGATTGAAATAACATTTCCCTGACTCAGATCGATCGTTAAAGAAGCTGCTGCAACAACATTATTCATATTCGCCAGATAGCGTGTGGCCTGACTGGATGTAACCGTAAGATTGGTGCCGCTGAAACCATTTGCCTGTACAGTATTGCTTACAGACAGGTTTATTAATTGTCCAACACCGGTAATATTGGGTTGATTTGTTGTGGTGATTGTTCCGGATAAATTTGCTGCGTCAATGGTGCCCGTTACCGATAAATTAGATAGGCCTGAAAGAGTACTCAACTTTACTGTTGCTGCATCTATAGTTCCGATCACGGATAAATTACCCAATTGCCCAATACCCGTAATATTTGGTTGCGATGCAGTTAAAAGTGTACCAGCTAAATTCGCAGCTTGTACCGTTCCGCTTACAGATAAATTATTCAATTGACCAACACTGGTAATATTCGGCTGTGATGAACTTACAATCGTTCCAGATAAATTCGTCGCCTGAACCGTTCCACTCACTGATAAATTATTCAACTGCCCGATACCCGTAATATTCGGTTGCGATGCAGTTAAAAGTGTACCAGCTAAATTCGCAGCTTGTACCGTTCCGCTTACAGATAAATTATTCAATTGACCAACACTGGTAATATTCGGCTGTGATGAACTTACAATCGTTCCAGATAAATTCGTCGCCTGAACCGTTCCACTCACTGATAAATTACTCAATTGCCCGATACCCGTAATATTTGGTTGTGATGCAGTTAAAAGTGTACCAGCTAAATTCGCAGCTTGTACCGTTCCGCTCACAGATAAATTACTCAATTGACCAACACTGGTAATATTCGGCTGTGATGAACTTACAATCGTTCCTGACAAACTCGTCGCCTGAATCGTTCCACTCACTGATAAATTATTCAACTGCCCGATACCCGTAATATTCGGTTGTGATGCAGTTAAAAGTGTACCAGCTAAATTCGTCGCTTGTACCGTGCCGCTTACAGATAAATTATTCAATTGACCAACACTGGTAATATTCGGCTGTGATGAACTTACAATCGTTCCAGATAAATTCGTCGCCTGAACCGTTCCGCTCACTGATAAATTATTCAATTGCCCAATACTGGTAATATTTGGTTGCGATGTGGTTACAATCGTTCCAGACAAATTAGTCGCCTGAACTGTTCCGTTCACAGACAAATTATTCAATTGCCCAACACTCGTGACATTAGGTTGTGCGGGTGTTAAAAGCGTACCCAAAATATTGGTTGACTGAACCGTTCCACTCACAGATAAATTATTCAATTGACCAACGCTCGTAACATTCGGTTGTACGGGTGTTAGAAGCGTACCCAAAATATTGGTTGACTGAACCGTTCCACTCACAGATAAATTATTTAATTGCCCAACACTTGTAATTAGTGGTTGCGATGCGGTTGTAATTGTGCCGGCAAGGCTGCTCGCCTGTATCGGTCCGTTTACAGATAAATTACTTAACTGGCCAATATTGGTTATAAAAGGCTGTGAAGCTGTTTTTATAAGACCTGTTATCGTAGCAGCAGAAATACCTGCTGAAGCAACAACCGAAGAGGGTGTTATATCGCCCAATCCTAATAATATAGAAGGTGAAGAAGTTGCGCTTGAAACATTGCCGGTTATTCCATTGAGTGTTGTAACAGAAACAGAAGTAACACCTAATGGAGATAAGTTACCCGTTTTCGCATACCCTTTCAGCATTGCAGCCGTATCATTTACACCTACTGCATTTGATAAGGCAGATTGTATGGGTACACTCAGCTTTTGAAATGTGATACTTGAGTCGGCTAATTTATCAGTGGTTACTGCTTTACCGGCAATGGATGGTGCCGGATAATTGCCAGTAAGATCTCCGGATGCAATACCGGTTATATTACTACCCGAAGTGGTAGCATTCAATGCAAATAATGCATATGGCACACTTTGAAGTTCTGTTAAGCCAAGTAAAATAAAATTATTAGATCCTGCAGGATCGATCTCTACGCGTATGAATTTTTTCCCGGTTACCCAGTTTACATTTTTTACAGCACCCGAAAAAGACAGCGCATCAGGACCGCCGATTATTATATTGAACAAACCCGCAAAATTGGTTTTTATTTTTCTGGTTTCTGAATACGGCAGCCTGTCTGCCGGAAACCCGGATATTGCACTATCGATAATAGAAATCCTCACAGTAATATCCTGAAAAGAAATGGGCGAACCATCAGCTTTTCTGGCAATGGCCTGATAATTTAATTGTTGCGGTGCCTGTCCCCATACATTACTACAAAAGAAGATCGTAAGTAAAAAAACGGCGATTTTAAGAGTTGGTAAATGTTTACTCATAGTTTGATCACTTGAAAAACACCGGATTTAAGAATGATTGTTTCATCTATACTCTGTAATAAAATATGAAAGAAGTATAATCCTGTTTTGTATATAGACAGATCCCAAACCTGCTTATTATTGATACTTCCGTTGGGGATGATTTTTTTCTGAAGAAATGTGCCTGACTTATCATACAACATAACAGAGATCTTTCCCGCAGGGTACGATTTAAAATAAAGAGTTGTGAGATCTTTGGTAGGTACAGGAAATAAATTAACATCATCAACCGCCCATACAGGTGTGTTGAAAATATTACTGTAATTAAATAAACGAGTGTTATCAAAGGGCTGCAGAACACCGCCGGTAAAATAGAGAAAGCTTGTAAGCGCAGGATTGGAAGAAAGATTTACGCCTGCATAAGTATCAATTACTGTGCACTCACCAATATTCCAGTCAATAGTAAAATCAGGAAATAATTTTGAAGAACCACCACCCGTATTCACAGCAGCATTGGTATTGCTCTGCGAAAAAGCTGTATGGCAAATAATCATGAGGATACTACTTACAACAATAGATTTCATATCTATGGCATATTGGATTTTATCATGATTATTACAGCCGGTCTGGTGTAATCAGATGTTGAATATACTTCTCAATTATTCGTGTATAGAATAAACACGATTAAATTTCACTTAAACTAAAATTGTATGCAGATAAAAATATTTATCGTTCTTCAACGTTGTCGGTGTTATCAATAACAACAAATAATAGGACATTAACTGTGTAATCATTGTTGGTCATAAGACCAGCAATGGCAGAATGGAGAAATGTTTAACAGATAATCACGAATGTATCCGCTCAAAAAAAATGATCATGAAGATTTTCATGATCATTTTCAATTGCTCATTATGAAGAGTAAATTATCTTTAATATTTTTTTCAGGTTGCTTATTCCATAATTGTATAGTATAAAATCATTGTTGGTCACAAGACCAACAATGGCGAAAATAAAAAAGCCAGCTACTCATACAGTTCGCTGGCCCTTTGATTTTTTACTTTTGAATTACTTCACACTCTTCCACGCTTCCAATATTTCTTCCGTATGATTTTTGCTCACCGGCTTATCAATGATCTTTACAATTTTTCCGGTTTCATCAATTAAAAAAGTGGTACGTGTGGTGCCCATATAGGTGTGGCCCATTAATTTTTTCTCGCCCCATAAATTGTATTTGTCTACAATTTTTTTGTCTTCATCCGCAACTAATGGAAAAGGCAAATCGTTTTTCTTTTCAAATTTTTTGTGGCTTTTTACATCATCTGTACTAACGCCCACTACCTGGTATCCTTTCTTGAGTAATAAAGCATAATTGTCCCTCAGGTTACAGGCCTGAATGGTACAGGTAGGTGTATCGTCTTTCGGGTAAAAATATAAGATCACTTTTTTGCCTTTAAAATCCGCCAGCGAAATAGGGTTTCCGTTCTGGTCCAGTGCTTTAAACTGGGGTGCTTTGCTTCCTTCTTTTAATACTGCCATGTGTTTTATTTACGTGTTCAATATGTAATGATAACGCTATTTGGCCTGTTTTGCCATTTTTTGGCATTTTAGGGCCAAAAAATAACGTCGGCTTTGCCCTCTCAGCCTTACATTTGCACAATTTATTTTTTAGCAACCATGCCAAGAGACACCTCCATTAAATCCGTATTGATCGTTGGCTCCGGCCCTATTATTATTGGCCAGGCCTGCGAATTTGACTATTCCGGCTCACAAGCTGCACGTAGCCTGCGGGAAGAAGGGATTAAAGTGATCCTGATCAACAGTAACCCCGCCACCATCATGACCGATCCGATGATGGCCGATAAGGTTTACCTCCTGCCCCTTACCGTAGAAAGTATTGAACAGATCCTTCAGGAAAACCAGATTGATGCGGTTTTGCCTACTATGGGCGGACAAACAGCCCTCAATCTTTGTAAAGAAGCTGAAGAATTGGGTATCTGGGAAAAATATGGTACCCGAATGATTGGTGTGGATGTAGCAGCGATTGATACCGCCGAAGACAGGGAAAAATTCCGCCAGTTAATGGTAAAAATAGGCATCGCCGTGGCCCCAAGCCGCGTAGCCAACAGCTTTCTGGAAGGAAAAGAATTTGCTCAGGAAATTGGTTTCCCATTGGTAATCCGACCTTCATTTACTTTGGGTGGAACCGGTGGTGGTTTTGTACATAGCAAAGAAGATCTCGATGCTGCACTCGAAAGAGGGTTGAAAGCATCGCCCATTCACGAGGTATTGGTGGAAAAAGCCGTTTTAGGCTGGAAAGAATATGAATTGGAACTGTTGAGAGACCAGGACGATAATGTGGTGATCATCTGTACCGTTGAAAATGTAGACCCCATGGGTGTGCATACAGGAGACTCCATTACCGTAGCTCCTGCCATGACCCTGAGTGATACCTCATTTCAGGATATGCGTAACAAAGCCATCCTGATGATGCGTTCACTGGGTAATTTTTCAGGCGGCTGTAATGTGCAGTTTGCCCAAAACCCCGAAACGGAAGAACTGATTGCGGTTGAGATCAACCCTCGTGTAAGCCGTTCATCTGCCCTTGCTTCAAAAGCTACAGGTTATCCCATTGCAAAAATTGCTGCCAAACTGGCTATTGGTTACTCACTCGATGAGTTAAAGAACCAGATCACCGGCACAACCTCTGCCTATTTTGAACCGGCACTCGATTATGTGATCGTTAAAATGCCGCGTTGGAACTTCGATAAATTCAAAGGTGCCAACGATACACTCGGTTTACAGATGAAAAGCGTTGGTGAAGTAATGGCCATCGGCAGAAGCTTTACCGAAGCGATACAGAAAGCCTGTCAGAGCTTAGAGAACGAAGCCATTGGCCTCGGCTATTATGGTAAAAGCCTGATGAAGAGCGAAGAACTGGTTGAATATATCAAAACCCCGAAATGGGATCGCATCTTCCGCATTAAAGATGCCTTGATGCAGGGATCAACCGTAAAATCCATTGTACAGGCTACCCGTATAGACCGCTGGTTTATCCACCAGATCCAGTTGATCTGTAATATGGAAAAAGAGATCGCCAAATATTCTATCGATACTATTCCAACCGATATTTTAAAAGAAGCCAAGAAAAATGGTTTCGGCGATGCGCAGATCGCACGCATCATGCATGGCGATTGTACCGATCAACAGGTATATGAAAAAAGAAAAGCCCTCGGTATCACCCGTGTTTACAAAATGGTAGATACCTGCAGCGCCGAGTTTGAAGCAAAGACACCTTATTTCTATAGTACGTTTGAAAATTAGTGAGTAGTGAGTGGTCAGTAGTGAGTGAGAAATGACTTTACTCACCACTCACTACTGACCACTCACTTTCCTCAAATTAAACCTATTTTCACCCCGGGCTGCTCCACAATAGCAGCCTTTGTTTTTACTTTGCAGCACGGTATTTGCTTAGAGCAGCACTATGAACAAATCTACCAACCAGGTATTTCAAACAAATAACCCCAGCCGCTGGCAGCGTGTAAAGTGGGGGGTTAGGGTATTGCTGGTATGTTTGGCTTTGGCGGTTGTGGTTATTGGCATTGCACTATCAAGCATGAAGAATCCAGATGTGCCATTGGAGAGCCGGGCCATTAAAAAAGTATTGACAGAGGATCAACCCGATTATCGCGCCAGCGAACTTGGGAAAAAATACCGCGGCTTTCGCAGACTGATCGAAGACAAATGGGCCAAAGGAAAAGGAACGGGCCAGAACAATGCTGTACTCGATCTCTCCAACTCATCTTTGTTCAGCGATTCGGTTGGTATTCGCGCCGCTTTTTATGTGGCTTGGGATGCGCAATCTTTTTTCTCGCTCAGAAAGAATATTTCCAAGATGAACCTTGTGCTGCCGGAATGGTTCTTTATCGACCCCAAAGCAGATACGCTTTTTTCAACCATGGAAAAAGACAGAAGGGCATTTGATCTGATCAAAGCATCCGGCGTGAAAGTGATGCCGATGTTATCCAACAGTTTTAATTCTCAATTTAATGGCGCCGCTTTACACCGCATCTTAAACGATCCCAAAAAAATGGATCGTCTGATCAACGATGTGGTAAAACTTTTAAAGCTGTATAATTTCGCCGGTATTAATGTAGATTTTGAAGAACTGCAGGAAAGCAATAACGAAGTACTTACCAACTTTGAAAAAAAATTATACAACGCATTACACAGCAATGGATTTTTGGTAACACAAAATGTATCGCCGTTTAATGATGATTATAATTATCAGGAGCTGGCCAAATACAACGATTATATTTTTCTGATGGCGTACGACCAGCATTCAGAAAGTACCAAACCCGGCCCTGTCTGTGCCCAGCGCTGGATCCAGACTGCAGTAAATAAGCTGGCTGCTAAAGTTCCGCCGGCAAAAATTGTATTGAACCTTGCAGCCTATGGTTATGATTGGGGTGCTGATACCACCGTTAATTTAAGTTATCAGGAAGCATTGTCGTTGGCAGCAGAAAGTGATGGACATATCAAATTCAATAACGATACTTATAATTGCCATTTTAAATATTATGATGGCAAGGACCTGTTACACGATGTGTATTTTACAGATGCCGGCACCAACTTTAACACGCTCCGTTTTGCTACCGAATATGGTTTAGCCGGAACAGCCGTTTGGCGTTTAGGCAGTGAGGATGACAGGTTATGGGATTTTTATAATCTTTCCATGACCAAAGATGCACTCAGCGATTTCAACTTTAAGGAGTTTGATAAAGTAGAAAGTATGAGCACCCCCGATTTTATTGGCGAGGGTGAGGTATTGGATCTGATGGCTACACCATCGGATGGATTTATACGTACAGAAATTGATTCGGTGGATATGTTGATCAGTGAGCAGTATTATGAGAAACTGCCTTCTTCTTATGTGGTAAGAAAATATGGTAAACGCACCGATAAAAAACTGGTACTTACTTACGATGATGGGCCGGATCCTTTATACACAAGACAGATCTTAGACACACTTTCTTTTTACCATGTGCCCGCAACTTTTTTTGTAGTAGGTATTGAGGCAGAAAACAATATCCCGCTCGTAAAAAGAATTTTGCGCGAAGGACATGAAATCGGCAACCACACATTCACCCACCCGAATATGGCAGAAGTGAGTAAGAAACGTGCCTTGCTCGAAATTGATGCCACACGTTTACTGATCGAGTGTTTAACGGGCCGCAGTACCATTATGTTTCGTGCACCGTATAATGCGGATAGTGATCCGGAGAAATCGGAGGAGATGGTGCCCGTGGCATTAAGCCGTACGAGAAATTATATTACGATTGGCGAAAGTATTGATCCCGAAGACTGGCAGAAAGCAGACATTCCCGAACTAAATGGTGATAGTATTTTAAACCGCGTACTCAAAGAATACAATTTTCATTTAAGCAATAACGACAGCGCCAATATCATTTTATTACACGATGCCGGTGGCGACAGAAGTGCAACGGTAGAAGCCACGGGAAAGATCATTCGTTATTTTCAGGCAAAGGGGTATGAATTTATTACGGTAGCTAAATTGCTCAACAAAAAACCGGAAGACATGATGCCGCCCGTAGAAAAAGGGATGGGCTATGCATTACTTAACTTCAATTATATTGTTGCAGAAGTAGGTTATATACTCAGTCATTTTTTATACGCACTCTTTCTCGTATTCCTCGGTTTAGGTGCGATCAGAATATTCATACTTGGTTTTTTTGCTTTCAGACAAAAAAGAAAAGAGAGGCTTGCGGCCAGAGACCGCATTGCATCCTATCCACCGGTATCCATTATTGTTCCGGCATTTAATGAAGAAGTAAATGCGGTAAGTTCTCTCGAAAATTTATTGCGCTGCGATTATCCTCACTTTAATATCATTTTTGTAGATGATGGCAGCTCAGATAAAACCTTTGAAATTGTTACAACTGCATTTCAACATCATCCTAAAGTAAAAGTATTTACCAAGCCTAACGGTGGTAAGGCTTCTGCACTCAATTTTGGTATTGCGCAAACCGATGCGGCATATGTTGTTTGTATTGATGCCGACACCAAACTGATGCCCGATGCCGTAAGCGAGTTAATGAAAAATTTTGCCAACGAAAATGTAGCCGCTGTTGCCGGTATTGTAAAAGTGGGTAACGAAGTAAACCTGCTTACCAAATGGCAAAGTATTGAATACACGGTTAGTCAGAATTTTGACCGTAAAGGTTTCGCCTATGTAAATGCGATCACCGTTGTACCCGGTGCGATCGGTGGATTTAAAAAAGAGGTATTGGAAGAAGTTGGCGGATTTACCATTGATACACTTGCCGAAGATTGTGATATCACCGTCCGCATTTTACGCGCCGGTTATATTGTGGCCAACGAACCCAAAGCCATTGCCTGGACAGAAGCACCGGAAACACTCAGCATGTTCTTTAAACAACGCTACCGCTGGACCTTTGGCGTAATGCAAACCTTCTGGAAACATAAGGATGCATTGTTTGTATCCAAATACAAATCGCTGGGCTTTGTCGCTTTGCCGGATATCTTATTATTTAAATACATTATTCCGTTCTTTAGTCCGATTGGCGATGCCATTATGATCTTTGCCCTGTTCACAGAAAACCGTGGTAAAGTGGCTGCTTATTACCTCATATTCCTCTTATTTGATGCCTGCATAGCCGCACTGGCTTTTGCCTTTGAAAGAGAAAAACCATGGAAATTGTTCTGGCTCATCCCCCAACGTTTAATTTATCGCTGGTTGATGATGATTGTCCTCTTCCGCTCCTACAAACGCGCCATTAAAGGAGAGCTGCAGCATTGGGGGGTTTTGAAGCGGACAGGGAATGTGAAGGATATTGGAGTTGCGGAAGCGTAAACGGTTGTTCGTGAGACGTGAGGCGTGAATCGTGAGTATTGGATGTGAAAGCGATACAATAGCATTTAGCCCCAAACTCACGACTGACGTCTCACGATTCACGTCTCACGCCTCACGCCTCACGATTCACGATTCACGATTGACGTTTCCCCCGTTTTCCTTTACTTTGCAACTCCAACACAGAAACACAACCCTATAGTATGAAACTGAAAGACATCCAGGTACTCAATGAAAAAGAAACCCGTGGCGGTTTTGGCGAAGGCATGTATGAGATAGGTAAAGAAAATAAGAATGTAGTGGTACTCACTGCCGACCTTGCCGGTTCATTAAAGATTGCCCCTTTTATTAAAGATTTCCCTGATCGTTTTGTACAGGTAGGGATTGCCGAAGCCAATATGATCGGTATTGCTGCCGGTATGACCATTGGTGGAAAAATTCCGTATACAACTACGTTTGCCAATTTCAGTACAGGCCGTGTGTATGATCAGATTCGCCAGAGTGTGGCGTATAGCGGAAAGAATGTAAAAATTTGTGCCTCTCACGCCGGATTAACTTTAGGCGAAGACGGAGCCACTCACCAGATACTGGAAGATATTGGACTGATGAAAATGTTGCCCGGCATGACAGTAATTGTGCCTTGCGATTTTAACCAGACCAAAGCTGCCACCAAAGCCATTGCTTCTTACCAAGGCCCCGTTTACTTACGTTTCGGCCGCCCCAAATGGCCCAATTTTACCAAAGAAGATGGATCTGATTTTGTAATTGGAAAAGCACAGCAATTAAGTGAAGGGACCGATGTAACCATTTTTGCCTGCGGACATATGGTTTGGAAAGCGATTGAAGCCGGTCGTATGCTGGAAGAAAAAGGGATCAGCGTAGAACTCATAAATATTCATACCATTAAACCGTTGGATGAAGAAGCGGTTTTAAAATCTATCAGCAAAACAAAATGTGCGGTAACGGTTGAAGAGCACAATGTAATTGGCGGCTTAGGCGATGCTATTGCACAGGTGGCTGCTAAACATTTACCCATCCCAATCGAATACATAGGCACCAACGACACATTCGGCGAAAGCGGAAAACCAACGGAGCTGTTGACTAAGTATGGATTGGACACTCCGTTTATTGTTGCGGCTTGTGAGAAAGTAATCAGCAGAAAATAAACACCCGTCATTGCGAAGAGGAACGACGAAGCAATGACGCCACTAAATATTATTAACCGCAGTCTTAGGGCTGCGGTTTTTTATTTTGATCATTAGATAATCAGATTAAGCAAGGTATACATGATGGCTTTGCACAATTGTTTTGACGAGGTTTCGTATATTTAAGTGTTAGCAGCAATTAATAAGATGACTATACAAGAAGCAAGAAAATATTCCCGAAAAATTATTCTCAAAGGCACTGCAATAATTATTCTTATTCTTCTATTCATATTAATGCTAGGAGAGACTAGAGGAGATTTTGCTAATGGCATTCTTTTCTTTTTAGATGCAGTATTTAACGTGTATTCTTTCCTTGGTGTCATTATTCTATTTGGTTTATCATACATATTTGCTGGTACAGCCAGCGATGAAGTGATCCTTGAAAAACAAAGAGTTTTAATTATTGCAATTAAGTATTCAGTTTTCATTGCTTTATCTATGACTATTTATACAGTTATTGTAGGTATCATAAAACAAAACCTCTATACAAGTCAAGAAATAAAAATAGTAATTGCGGATCATTTTTTAGATATGTTCGTAAGGACAGTAATTTTCGTATTCTTAGTTTGGATCTGGGGAACCAACAGGATGAAATCAAAGAGGTTGTAATTTCATTTTAATTGTGTCAAACATTCGTTGTTTCAAAAAAAAGGAATAAAAATGGCAAACAATCATTCTTCAGACATTAACAAAAGGTACATTGTTGTTGTATCTCTACTCACATTTGTATTACCAATAGTTTGTTCGTTTGTACAAATACTAATTAACAAAGACACTCTTTTGTCATTTGACCTGATCGGCAAATGGTTCATTTTTTCGGCTGTTGGGCTCAGGCTTTTTATTGCAGGCATCAAACAAACAACAGATCCGGCATTTACAGCAAAGGAAATTTTTCGTCTTAACAATCCGGAGAGTTTTCCCATCGTTCGTGAATTAGGTTTTGCAAATCTTTGCTTCGGAATGGTTGGGATTGTTTCCCTGTTTTTACCCCAGTGGAGAGTGGTTAGTGCATTCGGAAGTGGTTTATATTACGGCATTGCCGGACTTCAACATTTTCTCAAAAAACCTGTTGGCACAAATGAAAGATTTGCATTAGTGACCGACGTTATTATTTTTGCTTTATTGTTTATTTATTTTGTAAAAATGATTTAAGACGCAAAAGTCACTTGCAAAGAATTGCTCTTCCATTATTCCATACTCGCAGGACAATAAGTAAACTAACTCGTTTCGCTAAAAGAAAAACGAAGAAAAGAAGAAAAAAGAGCGTTTCAGAAAATGAATGACTCTCTTTTTCTCCGTTCCTCTCTTAGCGAAACTTTGCGTGCCACTCAGAATGCGCTGCCGCCTTTCAACAAAGAGCCTATGCAATAACAAAAGAATATTTTATATTTAGTTTATCATGCAAAACACAACATTCTCACCTCAGCGTTATGCCCGTATTGGCGGGCTGGCTTATTTATTTATTATTGTTGCCGGTGCATTCGGAGAAGTATTTGTGAGGCAACAACTTTTTATTGCCGGCGATCCAGCAGCAACAGCCAAAAATATTATGGCTTCACCTATGCTATGGCGTATAGGCATAACAGGCGATCTATTGATGCATGTATGCGACCTGATCGTTACCGTTGTGTATTATAAATTATTAAAACCCGTAAATAAAGACCTTGCCATACTGGCTGTACTTTTCGGTTTAATACAAACTGCGGTTTTAGTAGCCAATAAAATGAATCTGATGATGCCCTTATTTTTTCTGGGCGATGCAGAATATTTGAAAGCGTTTTCTACACAACAATTACAGGTATGGTCTTATCTCTCGGTAAAAACTCATGATTACGGTTTTGGTATTGGGTTGATCTTTTTTGGATTTGAATGTTTGATAGATGGATATTTAATTATCAGGTCAGGTTACCTGCCCAAAATTCTGGGTGTGTTTGTACAGATTGCCGGAGTATGTTACCTCGTGAATAGTTTTGGGATGATCCTTTTTCCAAAACTGATCAATGCCATTTCACCTGCCATACTGCTTCCACCATTTGTGGGCGAATTGTCTATTTGTTTATGGTTGATCTTTAAAGGGGTTAATCTTGTTAAATGGAATGAAAGGTTATTACTAAATTCATGATTTTTACAAAACGCTCTGCGCAAACTCTGCTTCTCTGCGACTCTGCGGTGAACAAAGTTTTCATTCACCGCAGAGTCGCAGAGAGCGGGGAGTTTGCGCAGAGGGGGTTTATTATCATTAATACTAGCTAATTATGAATGTAAGAGAAGCCTATAATGTCTGGGCAGAACAATACGATACCAACGATAATAAAACAAGGGACCTGGAAGCCATTTGTTTAAGAACCACTTTATCCGGCATTGATTTCACAACCTGTTTGGAAATAGGTTGCGGCACAGGCAAGAATTCTGAATGGCTGGTTACCAAAGCCACAGAACTTACCGCAGTTGATTTTTCTGCAGAGATGCTGGCAAAAGCAAAAGAAAAGATCTCATCGTCAAATATTGTGTTTCATCAGGCAGATATTACACAGGATTGGAATTTTGTAAATACACAGTACAGTCTTGCCACATTTAGTCTGGTGCTGGAGCATATTGAAGACCTGAATACTATCTTTCAAAAGCTTTCAAAAGCAATCGTCCCAAACGGCTATGTATATATTGGCGAGCTGCATCCCTTCAAACAATATGCAGGTTCCAAGGCAAGGTATACTACAGAAGCCGGAGAGCAGGTAGTAACCTGTTATACGCATAACCTTTCCGATTTTACACAGGCAGCTAAAGCCAATGGATTCAGTATAGAAGAAGTGAATGAATATTTTGATGATAACGATAGGACAAATATTCCAAGGATATTGGTTTTGTTACTGAAGAGATCTTAAATAGTAAACTCCGTTATTTCGCTAAGAGAGGAACGGAGAAAAGAAGAAAAAGAAGGGGGTTCCCGAAATTGAAAGACTCTTTTTTTCTTTTGGCTTTCTTTTAGCGAAATTTTTAAAATATCAGTATGCAGGTAATTTCATGGATCATATACCTTCTCATAGTCGCTGTTGCATTCTATTCGGTTTATCATTATTTTAAAAAAAACAAATGAACCCCATCACCACATCCCTCTCACCCTGGCTCACATTTCGTGATGCAACAAAAGCCATCCAATTTTACAAGCAGGCTTTTGATGCCGCAGAAACGTATCGTTTAGATGCCCCGCCCGAAGCCGGGGTAATTGTAAGGTTATCTGTACAAGGCGTGGAATTTTGGGTAAGTGATGGTGCCAATCAGGATTCTTCCACTCCGGAATCGGTTGGTGGCGGAACCATCCGAATGATCTTAACCGTTGCCAATCCAGAATTCTTTTTTGCAAAAGCATTGCAGGCCGGTGCCACAGAAATATTTCCGATAGGCGAAGACTATGGCTGGAAGCTAGGCAGGATCATGGATCCTTTTGGGCTTCATTGGGAGATTGGCCACCCGCTTGATCATTAAAACAATTACGGATAGCTTTTCTTTTATTTTATCAGATAAACACTTTCATTAGTTTTTGTAACTTACTATTCTTAAAATCACCCGATGCGGATTATCTGTTTATCAGTACTGCTTTGCTTATCTGTTTTTTCAGCACTGGCGCAGGTGCAAACATTAGAAGTTGGTGCTCCGGGATCGGTGGGAGGTAATTACGGCAGTGTACGTTATTATGATCCCTCCACTGTTGGACAAAAAAATGCAGCCGTTAGCTATGCAGATATTTCGGGTAGTCCTTTCTGGGAGGATAAATGGAAGCCTGCATTTTTATATTTAGGAACCGGTTTGGTTGTTAAATTAAAAAGTGTAAAACTGAATCTGTATTCCAATGATGTTCACTATCTGGACAAAGAGGGAACTGAACTGGCCGCCGCGGCAGGAAGTGTTCAAAAAGTTGTGTTCTTAAGTGAAAAGGATTCAAATCGCATTACAGCGGTTTTTGAAGCGTTTGCAGATCTTACCGATAAAAGCCGTATCGCTTATTACAAAATATTAAATAACGGCAAATTCAGATTACTCGAAATGAAAAGATCGTATGTACATACATCTCCCTATGATCCTTTGCAGGGGAAAAGTATATCCAGTTTTTTTTCGAAAAGTAATTATGCGATTACAGACAGCTCTACAACCCTTTCGTTAAAAAGTTTGGGGGCAAATACGATTCTTCCTTTCATATACCCCGACAATGGTTTTGAGCAATGGCTAAAACAAACAGGCAACAAAATGAATTCTGAAAAAGAAGTGATAGCGTTTCTGGATCATGTAAATGCCGGTAAAAAGTAGTTCTATACTGTTTATTATCCCCCCGGTTTACTAATCAAGGCCTTATTGCATTTTCCAAATCTGTTGAGTATATTTAAAAGTTAACTCCTCTGTAAACGTTTGCTGAATCATAATGCCATGCTTAACCTTTCCGTTCTGTTAGATAATAGCGCAAGACTGTATCCATCCAAAGCGGCTTTTATTTTTATGGATCATACGCTCAGTTATGTGCAGATCCACCGGGCGGCCTGCCGGGTAGCCAATGGTTTACGTGCAAAAGGAATTATGCCCGGCGATAAAGTGGCACTGAGTTGTTTTAACCTTCCGGCTTTCCCCATTATTTATTATGGCATTTTAAAAGCCGGAGCAGTTGTGGTACCACTTAGTGTTTTGCTTAAAAAAGATGAGATCGAATACCATCTTACCAACAGCGATGCAAAAGCCTATTTCTGTTACAGAGGCACCCCCGAATTGCCCATGGGTGAGATGGGTTATGCTGCTTTTACTGCGGTTGATCAATGTGAGCATTTTTTTATGATCATGGCAACACCGGAAATGCCTTCTTCCATTGATGGTACAGAAACATTGGGCAGTTTAATGAATGAACAGCCGGATCATTTTGAAACATACCAGAGCAATGCAGATGATACGGCTGTGATCATTTATACATCTGGAACAACCGGAAGGCCCAAGGGTGCAGAGTTAACACATTCCAATCTTTTGCTCAATGCCATTCTTTCTGCTGATCTGATGAATGCACAAACAGAAGATACCATTTTGCTCGTATTGCCACTCTTCCACATTTTCGGTATGTCGGTAATGATGAATGCCGGGATCTATCGCGGCTGCACACATGTTTTATGTGCGAGGTTTGATGCTGAAATGGTTTATGATACCATGCAAAAAAATAAGGTAACTGTGTTTGCCGGCGTACCCACCATGTATTGGGGTTTGTTGAATTACACTGATCCAAAATTTGATTATCAAGTAATTGCAGGCAATTTAAAAGCCTGTTTCTCAGGTGGTGCTTCTTTACCTGTTAATGTAATTGAACATTTTGAAAAACGTTTTGGCATTGCGATACTTGAAGGGTATGGTATGTCGGAAGGTTCACCTGTTGTAACGTTTAACCAATTGGCAATTGGGCGTAAAGCCGGATCGGTTGGTACGCCTGCCTGGGGCGTGGAAGTAAAATTAATTGATACTGAAGGAAACGAAGTGCCTGTTGGTGAAAAAGGAGAATTACTATATCGCGGACATAATGTAACCAAAGGCTATTATAAAAATCCGGAAGAAACGGCTAAGGTTTTAAAAAACGGTTGGCTGCATTCGGGCGATATTGCCATAAAAGATGAAGATGGTTTTTATTTTATTGTAGACCGTACCAAAGACATGATCATCCGCGGCGGCTTCAATGTTTATCCAAGAGAGATAGAAGAAGTGATGATCAAACATGAAGCGGTTTCATTGGTTGCAGTGATCGGTGTTCCCTGTGAAGAAATGGGTGAAGAAGTAAAAGCCTGTGTTGTATTAAAAGAAGGACAAACCGTTACGGATACAGAATTGATCAGCTGGACAAAAGAGAGAATTGCTTCTTATAAATATCCGAGGCATATAGAGTTTATGACAGCATTGCCTATGAGTGCTACGGGTAAGATATTGAAGAAGGAACTCCGCAAGTAACCACCCCGCCACCCTACGCTCAGTCGCTTGGGCACCCCTCCTGCGGGGCAGGAGGGGAAAGTTTAGTGCAGGGACGGTTTTTCAATTTCGAAATTTCCCAATTCCAAAATTCCAAAATCCTTTCTTTCGAGCCTCCCCTGCCGATTTTAAGATTTTATTCAGAAAAACATGCATGAGATTTGGGTATAAAAACAGGTAAATCCTATTCGTTTATTAAATCTCAGATCATGAAAACAAAATTTACTTACCTGGGTGTGGCTCTTGTTTGTGTGTTGTTGGTTACGTTCGCCATTTCGTCGCAGGCACAGCGCGACAGAGACAGACGCAGTTACGATAGCTGGCGTTATTATCCTTCTCGCGGACAGGTTTTCTTTCATATTCCCGGGCCCTTTGTTTCATTACAGTTTGGTGGTAATCCGTATTATTATTCCGGCGGTTTGTTCTATCGTCCTTATGGAAGTTACTATTCTGTAGCGCCACCTCCGTTTGGTATTCATATCAATTTATTACCAAGAGGTTACTGGCCTTTAACATGGGGAGGTTATCCTTATTATTATTACAATGGTATTTTCTACCGTCAGGCAGAGCGGGATTATGAAGTGGTTCAGGCTCCTGTTGGCGCTACTGTTCCCGCCATTCCTAGAGATGCGGGTGCCGTGGTAATTGACGGTGAGAAATTTTATGAATACAATGGAACCTATTTTAAAGAACTCATCAAACCCAATGGCGAGATCTGGTATACGGTTGAAGGTAAACATGGTGTATTAAATACAGACAGAAATAATAGCGTAGCACCCGCACCACAACCTGCACCTGCACCTGCAGCAGCCGAGCCGGCCAATAATAAACCCGGGATTGGTGATGTAATTGATAAACTACCCAACGATTATAAAACTGTAGTGATCAACAGCAAGAAATATTTTGTCACACCTGATAATGTGTATTATGAAGAATTTGTTGATGGAAAGCAGGTGAGATACAAAGTTGCGGGTAAGTAAGGACGTCATCGCGAGGAACGAAGCGATCTGTGGACTGAACTATTTTTAAGACTGCTATTATTAGACAGCTTAACAATTGCTCACATACTTAAAGTTGTACCCACAGATTGCTTCGTCGTTCCTCCTCGCAAAGACGGTTCTTTAAAATAATAATATCAATACAACAATCGGCACAACCAATCCTGCCAAAGCAAACTTCCATCCTCTTCCTTTAAAACTGTTCTTCCCTTTCATCAGGAACATACCGGTTGTTGCAATAATAATAAGGCCGAGTGAGAAGATATCTGAATACCAGATCCACCAGAGGTTTCCGTTGTTTTTGTGCAGCATACTCATTTGAGCAAGTACGGGTCTTTTGCGCCAGATATTGATCTCCCCTTTTCCAGTGGCCAATTTTATGGTAGCATCTGCATCTTTATAAGAGATCACAAGGCTGCTGTCTTTACGCACATCAAACTGGCGCATTTCTGCCAGTCCATTTTCTTTGCTGAAGGCTTCTACGGTTTCTTTAGTGATAGTTTCTTTAGGTAACCGAAAATTAGTTTCTACTTTTTTAAACTCATACACATATCTATCAGGCTTCCATTGCTTGCGATGGTTTTGTGCAATGCCCGAAATGGCAAAGGCAATAATTAATCCAACATAAAAATAGCCAAGGTCGCGGTGCAGGTTGCGAAGATTACGGTTGTCTAAGAAATTACTCATGAAACGGAGGTTAAGGTTAACGGATTTGCTAACCTATGTAAAAGAAAGGGATTGGAGAGCATTGCAGTTGAGAAAACAGGAAATTTAATAGAGATTTTATTTCGCTTCAAACCTTCCACCACCCCACCCTTCGCTCGGCCGCTTGGGCACCCCTCCTCGCAAGCGAAGAGGGGAAACCTTATTACAAAAACTTTTGTTTTTCAATTTCGAAATTTCCCAACCTGCCTGTCGGCAGACAGGTTCCAAAATTCCAAAATAGACTAAGTAAGATTAAGGCGCTAAACGCTCAATCTTCCACGAAAAATCATTCTGTGCAGTGTACAAAATTCTGTCATGCAACCGACTGCTTCTGCCTTGCCAGAATTCGATGCTGGTGGGCTTTACAATATAACCACCCCAATGTTCAGGTCGTGGTACATGTGTGTTGGCGTATTTTTTTTCGAGATCAATTACATTTTGTTCTATCACTTCGCGGCCACTGATCACGGTGCTTTGCGGGGATGCCCATGCACCTATGCGACTGCCTTCGGGGCGCGACTGAAAATATTCTTCACTTTCTGCTTCAGCTATTTTTTCAACCAATCCTTCTATACGAACCTGGCGCTCCAGTTCTTTCCAGAAGAATACCAAACAAGCACGTGGATTTTTTGCGAGCTCTTGTCCTTTATGACTTTGGTAATTGGTAAAAAACACAAAACCTTTTGCATCATATCCTTTCAGCAAAACAATTCTTGCAGAAGGAAAGCCATCTGCATTAATAGTAGCCAATGTCATCGCATTCACTTCGTCGATCTGGCTGTTCACGGCATCATCCCACCAACGGGTAAATTGTTCAATGGGATTCGTAGCTACATCTGTTTCATTGAGAGAATGTAGTTTATAGTCTTTTCGTATATCTGCAATAGCACGGCTCATAATATCCTTTTAGAACAGCAAAGGTAAAGAGGAGTTATGTGAATGGATGTGATAAAAATCAGGAGCAGCAGAAAAGTCTGGAGTTAGGAGTTAGAAGTCTGGAGCTGTTTTCTTTTAACTCCAGACTTCTAACTCCTAACTTCTAACTTATTCAGTTATTTCCAATTCCTTCGCCTTATGTTTACCTGAAATAAAGGTGTAAACGGCTGGAATTACAAAGAGAGTTAATACCAATGAGAACATGATACCACCTACTACCACAATACCCAATGGTATACGGCTGGTTGAGGCAGCTCCCAAACTTAAAGCGATTGGCAATGCACCTAATGAGGTTGCCAAACTTGTCATTAAAATCGGACGCAACCTTTGTGCGGCAGCTTCTACAACGGCTTCTTTCTTCTGCAAACCGAATTTGCGTTTTTGGTTGGCAAATTCAACGATCAGGATTCCGTTCTTGGTTACAAGGCCAATCAACATGATCATACCGATTTCAGAGAAGATATTTAAGGTTTGATTGAAGATGTATAAACTCAACAACGCACCCGCCAATGCCAACGGTACGGTAAACATGATGATGAAAGGATCGAGGAAACTTTCAAATTGTCCGGCCAATACCAGATAGATCAGTATCAATGCCAATCCAAATGCAAATACAATATTGGAAGAACTTTCCGAATAATCTCTTGAAGGTCCGTTCAAACCGGTTTGATAGGTTTCATCTAATAATTTATTCGCAATCGCCTGCATGGCTTTCAAACCATCACCAATGGTTTTACCTTCTGCAAGTGATGCAGAAATGGTTGCCGCTTTGTAACGGTTAAAGTGATAAAGCGTAGCAGGATTGCTGCTTTCTTCAATATGCACCACCGCATCCAATGGAATATAATCTCCATTCTTATTTCTTACATACAGGTTTCGGATATCATTCGGATTATTCCGTTTATCTCTTTCTACCTGTGCAATTACAGAATACTGAAACCCATTCATGATAAAATAAGCCAATCGTCCGCCACTGAATGCAGATTGAATCGTAGCCACCACATCAGAAGTAGATAAACCAAGATCCTTTACTTTCATCCTGTCAACCGTAAGCTGTACTTCCGGTTTATTGAATTTCAGGTTTACGTCTACGTTTGAAAAAGTTTTATCCTTTCGTGCTTCATCCAGAAACTTAGGCATTACTTCTTTCAGTTTTGCCAGATCCTGGTTCTCTAAAATAAATTGAATAGGTAATGCACCCCGCGAACCCAATCCCACAGAAATGGTTTGTTCCTGCACGGCAAATATTCTTGCCTCATTATACCGGCCGCTGAGTTTTTTTTGCAGTTCGTTGGCAATTTCATTCTGACTGCGTTTACGTAGCTGCGGTGCTACCAATGCAAGCCTTGGTGAAGAAGAGTTGGCCGAGCCACCCGGGCCAAAACCGGCGGGTGTTCTTGTCTGTACAAAATCCCGTTCGGGAATAGAGTCAACCAGATAATTGGAAATGTTATCTGTTAACTGCTGCATATAATTATAACTGGTTCCTTCTGCTGCTGTTACGGTAAAACGAATACTGCTTTTATCTTCCATCGGCGCGATCTCACTTTTGAGTGACCCGAGGACCCAATAGATCATCACACCGCAAACAGCAACGATCACCCATGCCATCCAGCGTATTTTCATAAAACCACTGAGCAGTGATTTGTAACCGCTTTCCATACCGGCAAAGAAAGGTTCTGTTTTTTTATAGAACCATCCTTCGTGTGCGTCTTTTGTATTAAGGTAAACATTCAATACCGGTGTAATGGTTAATGATACAAAAGCCGATATCAATACGGCGGCGGCCAGTGTTACACCAAACTCGCGGAACAATCTTCCTACAAAACCCTCGAGGAAGATCACCGGTAAGAATACAACCGCCAATGTGATGGAAGTAGAAATTACCGCAAAGAAAATTTCCTTACTTCCTTCCAACGCAGCTTTGTGAATAGGTAAGCCTTCTTCCATTTTACGGAAGATATTTTCCGTTACCACAATTCCATCATCTACCACCAATCCCGTTGCCAGTACAATACCCAACAGTGTTAAGATATTGATGGAGAACCCGGAAATGTACATGATGAAGAAAGTAGCCACCAATGAGATCGGAATATCGATCAAAGGCCTTAAGGCAATGAGCCAGTTACGGAAGAACAGGAAGATCACCAATACCACCAGGCCAAAAGAGATCATCAATGTTTCTTTTACCTCTGCCAGTGATTTGCGGATATTGATAGTATTATCCAGTATTACTTTCAGTTCAATATCCGATTTATTGGAACGCTTGATCTGCTCCAGTCTTTTATTAAACTCATCTGCGATCTCAATATTATTGGCACCCGGTTGCGGTACAATTGCCAAACCTACAGCGTTTACACCGTTTACTTTCCAGCTTTGTTCCAATTGTTCAGGACCGAGTTCTACTTTACAAACATCACCCAAACGTACAATACCGTTTGCGTCTTCTTTAATGATCAGGTTTTTGAAATCATCTTCACTTTTCAATCTTCCCAACGCCCGGATGATGAGCTCTGTATTATTACCGTAAATTTTTCCCGGAGGTAATTCAATATTTTCTGTTCCAACCGCTGTTCTGATATCCGTAAAAGCAACACTATGCGAATTCATCAGATCCGGATTCAGCCATAAACGCATGGCATATCTTTTCTGTCCGAATATGTTTACAGAACTTACATCTTTAATAGTTTGTAATTGCTGTTGCAACACATTCTCTGCATAATCGCTTAACTCAAGCAAACTTTTTGTCTGACTTTGTACAGACAGTACCAGAATAAAATCACTATTCGCATCTGCTTTTGAAACAATCGGTGGTGCATCAATATCCTGTGGCAAACTTCTTTGCGCCTGTCCTACTTTATCACGCACATCACTCGCGGCTGCTTCCAGATCAACACCCAGATTAAACTCAACAGTGATATTACTATTACCCAGGTTACTGGAAGAAGAAATGGTACGGATACCCGGAATACCATTTACCTGTTTTTCCAACGGCTCGGTGATCTGACTTTCAATTATATCGGCATTGGCACCGGTATAGCTGGTGCTGATAGTAATAATCGGCGGATCAATAGCGGGATAATCCCTTACAGCCAGAAAGGTGAAACCGACCACTCCAAACAAAATGATCAACAGGTTCATCACCGTAGCCAATACCGGCCGCTTCAACGATAGTTCAGAAATATTCATAGCTGTCTGGCTGTTCTGTTTTGAGAGATAAGAATTGGTCTACTGGCCTAACTGATCCAGTGTTTTTACTTTCCGCACTTTTAATTGTGATTTTGGACGGGCAAACAAAAGTCCGGTAACCACTACCGAATCGCCTTCTTTAATACCTTTTACCACTTCAATATTATTGGCCTGGCGTGCGCCGGTTTCAACATTTACAAAAGAGGCTTTACCACCTTTTACCAATACCACCTGTTTATTTTTATCATCAGGGATGATAGAATTGGTTGGGATAAGAATGCTTTTATTATTCTTGTTTGCGGCGATATATACTTTTACGTAAGCACCGGGATTAACCTTTCCATCTTTTAAAACTGTGCGAACTTTCAGGTTACGGGTAGCTGTGTTTACCTGTGGTTCAGTAGCAATAATGAGCGCTTTACTCATTTTATCAGAACCGGCATCAACTTTTACATCTACCATATTTCCTTTTTTGATCATGGAGCTGTATTCTTCAGGCAAGGTAAAATCTACACGAATCTTATCCAGCTGCTGCATGGTAGCAATAATGACGGTAGGCGATAAATAAGCACCCAGGCTTACCTGGCGTAAACCAATTACACCCGTAAAAGGCGCTTTTACCACTGTTTTATCAATCAATGACTGAGTATAAACAAGATCTGCTTTATAGCCGTTTACTGCATTTAATGCAACATCATAATCTGCCTGGTTCACACCGTTTACAGCCAACAGTTTGCGCAAACGCTCTTCTGTTTTTTGCGCAAGATCTAATGCCACCTGTGTTTTCTTGAGTTGTGCCTGCAGATCAGCATCGTTGATGCGTGCAATAACCGTACCCTGCTGTACTTTGGTTCCTTCGGGAACGTTCAGATACGTGAGGCGGCCGCTTACCTCAGCATGCAGTTCCACATATTCATTGGCAACTACACTACCGTTGGCTTCAATCGAGTTATTGATGGTTTGCGGACTGGCAATGATCACATCTACCGATACGGATTGGGGTCCGGTATTTTGCTTGGGGGCTTCCTGTTTGCTTTTACAGGCTGTCATCAAAAGCAAGCTGAGCGGAACAATATAAAAACGTTTCAAAGGCTGGAGATTTAAAAGCGGTTAAAGATAAAAACAATTTATATCTGAGAGCATATAATATATGATTGGTTTAACACGTAAAATAATTCGGTCTAATGGTGTAAATGAATCATTTCCAATGTAAATTCATAGCACCAACCCATATTTTACGATTGCGGGATTCCTCCTATCTCAGAAAAAAGTCATATGTACCAACTCTCCGTTACCCATCCTCAAAAAAGAGCTTTTATTACCGGTGCCGCTTCCGGACTGGGCAGGGCATTTTGTATGGAACTGGCCAAGGATGGCTGGACCATCGGTATGGCCGACAATAATGTAAAAGAGCTGGAGGCAACCGCTATTGAGATTGAAAAGGCAGGCGCTAAAACACTTTTGTTTCCTTTAGATGTGTCTGATAAGGAGCAATACAAACAGGTAGCTGCTGATTTTCTGACAAAAGCAGGAGGTATTGATCTGCTTTTCAATAATGCAGGCGTAGGCGATGGCGGCGGTTTTGAAGAGTATGCACTCCAGAACTATGAGTGGATGGTGGGCATTAATCAGATGGGCGTTGTATATGGATGTTATTATTTCATACCGGCGATGAAAAAACAGGGCTCAGGACATATTCTCAATACCGCCAGTGCCGCAGCCATTGGTTGTGCACCAACCATGGGGGCTTATAATATGACCAAAGCTGCCGTTGTTGCCATCAGCGAAACATTGTATGGAGAATTGATGGATCATCATATCGATGTTTCCGTAATTCAGCCAACCTATTTTAAAACAAATGTGATCCAACATGCACGTGGTGGCGAGTTTGTGAAGAAAGCCACAAAGATGTTTATTGAAAGATCAGGATTGGAAGCAGATACGGTAGCACAGGAAATATTAACCCGTGCCGGAAAAAAAGAATTGTACATCATTCTTCCAAAAGATGCGAGGAAGATGTGGTTCTTTAAACGGCTTGCGCCAACCTGGTTCAGGAAAAAAGTGAAAGAGCAGTTTATGGCAGCGATGAATAAAGCGCTGCGAAGATCTTCCTAATCTCTCTGCGGCTATCTCTGCATCTCCTGTTCTCTGCGGTGATTTTTTTCACCGCAGAGAACAGGAGAGCGGAGAGTTAACGCAGAGAAAATTAATCAATATGACAGCCAATCAAATATTCAGTCTTGAAGGAAAAGTGGCCCTGATAACCGGTGCCAGCAAAGGAATCGGCGAAGCCATTGCCCGCTATTATGCAGCCTGCGGCGCCAAAGTGGTGATCAACTCACGCAAACAGGAAGATCTTGATAAAGTAGCAGAAAGTATACATGCCGAGGGCGGCATCTGTACAGGCATTGCCGCCAATGCAGGCGATATTGCTGCCTGCAAAATTCTGATTGATAAAGTAGTTGAACTGCATGGTGGTATTGATATTCTCGTAAACAATGCAGCATCCAATCCGGTATACGGCCCTGTTGTACAATGCGAGGAATGGGCATTTGATAAGATCATGAATGTAAATGTGAAAGCACCGTTTGAACTGGGCAAACTTGTTTATCCGATCATGAAAGCGCGTGGCGGCGGCAGTGTGATCAATATCAGTTCTATTGCCGGACTAACACCCGATCCCGGATTAGGTATGTATTCTGTTTCCAAAGCTGCATTGAATATGCTTACCAAAGTAACCGCCAAAGAATGGGGTGCAGATCATATTCGTGTGAATGCGATTTGTCCGGGATTGATCAAAACAAAATTTTCAGAAGCGCTCTGGCAAAATGAAAAATGGCTCGCACATTTTGTAAAACAATTACCCATTGCGCGTTTGGGAACGGTGGAAGAAATTGCAGGGTTAGCATTGTTCCTTGCATCAGATGCATCAGGTTATTGCACCGGAACAATTTTCACAGCAGATGGTGGTATTACTATTTAATAATGATGACTTAAAATACAGCACCCCCTTCTTTTCTCTTTTTTTCTTCGTTCTTCTTTTATTGAAACAAATTCTCCGAAGTTTATAAAGCTGGTTCAATAAGAGAAAGCCAGAAGAAAAAAAGAGTGAACTCAATGCTGAATTACTGAATTAACTTTGAAATACTATTTTATGGAACACATATTTGCAACAGAAAGATTAGAAAGGATATTACCGATAGTAAGAACTTTTGTTTTGGAAGAATTGGTGCCGCTTGAAAAAGAGCATACAACCCGCCCGTTTAAACAAACAGAAAAATTATTAGCCGCAAAAAGAGAAAAAGTAAAAGCACTCGGTTTATGGAACCTGCATTTACCAAAAGAAGAAGGCGGCCAGGGTTTAACACTTTGCGAGTTTGGACAGATCAGTGAAGTGTTATCGCTTGCACCTTATTATGGGCAATACACATTTAATTGTCAGGCGCCGGATATCGGCAACACAGAACTCATCAGCAAGTTTGCATCTGAATCCATCAAAGAAAAATTTCTGCAACCCTTACTCGAAGGAAAAATCAGAAGTTGCTTTTCAATGACGGAGCCTGAGTTTGCCGGATCAAACCCTACACGCCTTGCCACCACTGCTGTTCGCGAGGGTGATGAATATGTGATCAATGGTCATAAATGGTTTACCTCTTCTGCCGATGGTGCTGCATTTGCCATAGTGATGGCGGTTACCAATCCCGGAGCAAAACCACATGAGCGCGCAAGTATGATCATTGTTCCTTCAGATACACCAGGGTTTAAACTGGTTCGCAATATTCCGGTGTTTGGAGAAACCGGTGAGGGTTGGGCAAGTCATGCAGAAATTAATTATGTGAACTGTCGTGTTCCAGTTTCCCATTTAATTGGAGAAGAAGGAATGGGTTTTCGTTTGGCACAGGAAAGACTTGGCCCAGGCCGCATTCATCATTGCATGCGTTGGGTAGGCATTGCCGAAAAAGCATTGGACCTTTTATGTCAGCGCGCCGTTACTAGAGAAATGGAAGAAGGCGTGATGCTTGGTGAAAAACAATTTATACAAGGCTTTATTGCCGAAAGCCGTGTTGAAATTGATGCCAGCCGTTTACTTGTTTTACAAACTGCCTATAATATTGATAAAGTTGGTGCCAAAGCGGTGCGCGATCAAATCTCGGGCATTAAATTCTATGTGGCCAATATGGTTTTGAAAGTACTGGACCGTGCTATACAGGTACATGGCGGTATGGGTTTAACTGATGAAACCATGCTAGCCAATTTATACCAACACGAACGCGGTGCAAGAATCTGGGATGGTGCGGATGAAGTACACAAACAAAGTATGGCATTAAATATTTTGAAGGGTTATGGGTTAGATTTGAAAAATAAAAAATAACGTCATTTCGAACGAAGCGATAGCGAAGAGAGAAATCTTTTAACGAATAAAATAATCAACTATTTGAAAAGGTTTCTCCTCGTTCCTCGTCGAAACGACGTTACTGTAAATAGCATTTATGCATTACGATTCAAACACCGTTCCGGTAAAAGAAGAAGAACATATTGATCTTGAAAAACTCAATCAATATCTGCAACAACACGCCCCTCAAATCGGATCGGTTAAAGAGATAGGCCGTTTTACAGGAGGCTATTCCAATCTTACTTATTTATTGCAAACAGAGAACAAAGAATATGTTTTGCGAAAACCACCTGCCGGTGCCAATATTAAATCGGCGCATGATATGAGCAGGGAGTTCAAAGTATTATCCTTACTAAAACCGCAATATGCAAAAGTACCCACACCCATTGCATATTGTGAAACAACAGAGATCATCGGTTCTACTTTTTATGTGATGGAAAAATTACCGGGCATCATTCTCCGTGCAGGCAATGCCCCTAAAATGAATATTGCACCGGAAACACTTTATAAACTTTCTGAAGCATTGGTTGATAATCTGGTTGCTTTACATGCATTAGATATTCAAGCTACCGGCCTCGATCAATTAGGTAAACCGGAAGGTTATGTACAAAGACAGGTGGAAGGATGGATCAAAAGATATTATGTTGCCGAAACAGATAAGATCGCATCAATGGATGCAGTTGCTCAATGGATGCAGCAACATTTACCCAAACAACAGGCGGCAGCTTTTTTACATAACGATTATAAATACGACAATCTGCTCGTAAACCCGGATGATCTTACAGAGATCATTGGTGTACTGGATTGGGAAATGTCAACCGTAGGTGATCCGCTGATGGATCTTGGTGCCACACTTGCCTATTGGTTTGAAGATGGCGAAGGCGATGTATTTAAATACTACAACCTTACCTGGTTACCCGGCAATTATACCCGCAAACAGATCATTGACCGCTATGCAGAAAAAAGCGGCAGAGATCTTTCTGATATCAACTTCTACTATGTATTCGGTCTTTTTAAAAATGCAGTCATCGCGCAGCAGATCTATCACAGATGGAAACAGGGATTAAGCAGTGATGCAAGATTTGGTGCTTTGTTACCGATGATTCAGTTGTTGGGTGGGAAAGCGGAGGGGGTGATTAGTAAGGATAAAAAATAGCACTCGCCTCATGAACCTCTCCGCCCTTTGGGCACCTCCCCTGGAAGGGGAGGGAAATTTAGCGTTACTTCAACATTCAAAATTCCCTGCCCAATATTCCTTAGTCATCTCTTCTTCTCAAATACCCTTTGATCTTGGCGGCTTTGTATTGTTCAAAACTTTTTTGAATGTAGTAACCTAATTCCAGATCGTTGAGCAGTAACATCATTTCATATTCAGGGCGGTAGCGTACCATGAATGTGTCGAGTTCGGGCGATTGCAGTCTGGTGATCTTTCTTACAAACTGTTTGCTGTAACGGTTGTTGATGTATTTCTCCTGCTCCTGTTCCAGCAATCGTTTTTGTAAACTCAGTATGCTTCTGTTACGCTTTGTTCTGAACATATTGATGATCTCATCAAGATCAAAACCAACGGTTAAACTGCCGGGGTTATAACTCGGATTACTGCTCAGACGAAGCGTGGGTTTTTTAAAGTCGAATATTTTGGCGTAATCTTTTCTGTTCTGAACAGAATCGTATTTGTAATAGTTGTTGCGCACTTTTACATCAGGCAGTTCTGTGGCGCGCACATGGATCATGATATTGAAATTATCCAGATTGGAAATGGTATCCACCGGATATTTCATAGTGGTTTTTCCAATCAATGCAAACCAGATCGAATCGCGCTTTAAAACAGAGATGGTATATTTTCCGAGTGAATCGGTAATGGCTCCCCGGCCGGAAGAACTGTAAACAGCCACCGCTTCCAATGGCCTTCTTGCAGAAATGTCATAAACGGTACCGCTGATCGTAATAAACTGCGCATTCACTTTCTCCAAAAGCAAAACCGAGCCCGTTACCCAAACCAAACATACGATTAGCAGCCGTTTTCTCAAATCCATGATTTAGGTTGTAATATTAAAGCAGCTAAGGCAGAGTACAAGCA
The DNA here is from genome assembly GCA_965206685.1 of Sediminibacterium sp. Lineage (GTDB taxonomy): Bacteria > Bacteroidota > Bacteroidia > Chitinophagales > Chitinophagaceae > Sediminibacterium. Next base: position 4,264,831 of record OZ242223.1, on the reverse strand, counting down.
ATATGCGGGGAATTAACGAGTTTTTTGCAGAACTGTGCTTATCGTTCATGGTTCATAGATCATGGTTAATTAGCTTTTTACTATGACCCATCAGCCATGAACTATAAACTCTCCTCAGAATTTCGTATCAATAATATATGGCAGCATTGTCCGCCAGGTGGGCCAATCGTGGGTTATGTCTGTTCCCCATACATCAAGGTCGTACCAAATACCTTTATTGTAAAGGATGCCGGCAAAACGTTTACCCGCTTCCGGGTCTTCGTAAGCGCCGCTACCGGTGTAAATATGTATATGATGACTGGCTTTGATTTTTTCGAGATACCATTCATCGGTAAGGTTAGGCATATAATGTTCCGGGCTGTTATAAAAAACCTGCTCATCAAAAAAGCCTTTTGTGTATTCAGTAAGATTGTACACACCACTCATGCTGATCACACCATTAATGATATCGGGCCTTTTCAAAAAAAGATTCATTGCGTGTAAAGCGCCGAAAGATGCACCGCAGGTATACACCATCGTTTCATTACTGGTGGCGTTGCGGATAAAAGGAAGCACTTCGTTAAATACATATTCATTGAACTGGTTATGGCGGATGGCTTTGTGTTCGGGCAACATCTCATTATTCATCCAGCTTTCTTTATTCATGCTGTCGATACTGAATACACGAAGTTTTCCTGCATTGATCATGGGCGCCAGTGCATCTATCATTTGAAAACGTTCGTATTCAAGATAATCAGCGGCAGCTGTGGGTATGAGTAATAAAGCAAAACCATAATGTCCGTAAGAAGCAATAGGCATTTCTTTTCCCAAGGCGGGACTGTACCAGGATGTGAGTTCTCTGTTCATATAAAAAAGTTTCTCGCAAAGGCGCTAAGGCGCAATGAAAGGTGTTTGCGATTGTATAGATGTATTAATAATGATAAACCAAACTGCGCCTTGGCGTGCAAATTATTTACTCAATACATGTTTTCCGAATCTCCTTCCAAAGATCGCGGTAACATTGTGCCGCATAACTGCTGGCTGCAAAAGTTTCCAAAGGGGCTTCGTTAATACCCATTTTTTCTACATCACTCAGATAAGGGATATAGCTTTTCAGGAAAATCTTGTCTTTGTAAAAATCATTCATCACTTCATGATGCAGATTCTTGCGATGATCTACCATACTGAAGAAACATTTCAGTTTCGACATGTCCAATGCATTCTCTTTAAAATAAGCCGCAACCGTTTCGTATGAGCGGATAGATAAAGTTGTAGGAATGTTTGGCATCAGGATCCAGTCCACACCGGCAAAAATAGCATCGTGTAACAATGAAATGCCGGGCGGGCAATCGAGGATCACTACATCGTAATCTTTTTTCAAAGAAGACAGCAGCGTAGAGATCTTTCGTTTGGATTGTTTCATTTCACTCAGCAAAACATCTGCATGGCGTGCAGAAAGATCTGCCGGAATGATATCCAGATTTGGATAGGCTGATACCTGAACCGCATCCAGTAATTCCATCTCACTATTGAGCAGTTTTTTGGATTCGTTCTTAGTGGCCGAAGCGGCGCCGAGATAAAAGGAAGAAGAGCCTTGCGGGTCCATATCCCATATCAAAGTTTTATAGCCTTCTTTGGCAGCTAAATACGCCAGGTTTATGGTGGCAGCGGTTTTGCCTACACCACCCTTGAGGTTGTAAAGTGCTATTGTGACCATACTCTAATATACATGATTTCGGGAATTATGCAATGAAGGCGGGGTAGAACTTGCACGCAAAAGCGCGAAGGCGCAATGAAAATCCATTTTAACCCTTTTAACCCCCTTTAACTCTTTTAACCTCCCTAAATCAACCACCCCAGCAACAAACACCCCAATACCACAAATGGCGCAGGAATTTTATGGCTGTTGAGCAACAGAAAAGTAGCGGTTACAATGAGCACATCCCAGATCCCGATCATTTCACCATTAACCAAAGGATGAAGAAAAGTATCCTTGATCAGATAACAGGTGGCACCGGCCATGATACCTACCACAGCAGCATTAATGCCTTCAAGTGATCGGTAGATGACGGCATATTTTTTCAGGTTATGCCATACGGGGAAGAAAAACAGGACCAATAAGGCGCTGGGCAGAAATATCGCGATCATGCCAATGATGCAGCCAAGTAATTGCATGGCCGGGCCCTCATCCCGCAAAGCCATTCCACCGGTAAAAGCGCCGATGGAAAAAACGGGGCCGGGAATGGCACGAACAATACCCCATCCGGTTAAAAAATCTTCTTTGTTCATGCGCAACACTTCGCGTTTGGTTTCCTGAACGCGTTTGGTGGCTGGGCGGGTTACGTATTGCTCGTACATCAGCGGCATTAATACATCACCACCACCAAATACCAAACTGCCAAAACGGTAAGCATTCTCAAAAAGATTGAAGGGTTTTCTGTTGGGCCAGTTATTACGGCTGGCTGTTTCAGAAAAGTATCCGGCCAATCCAAACAAAGCAAAGAAGATGAGAATATTACCCCATTTAATTTTCTTTGGGGGAACTCCTTTTTGCGGAATCCTTCTATCGCTGAAATTAGTAGCAATACCCGCCGCAACAATCAATGAAGGAAAAATCCACGGCGATTTAAATGCGAGAAACGTAGCCACTGTTGCAATAATGGTAATTACCGTTGTAATGGTATTATGCACCGCTATCCCATAAATTCTAAAAGTGGAGTAGGCAATAAAGCCAATAGCCATGGGCTGGATAAATTTGAATACCCCTACTTTAAAACCCATATCATCAAAATAATCCAGCAAAAAGGAAACACCACCCATGAGTATACAGGCAGGTAAAATCCAGATCAATAAAGTAAGAACTGCTAACGGAATACCACCTCTTTTATAACCAATCAGTGTAAGTGTTTGGGTGGAAGAAGCACCGGGCAGTAACTGACAAAACCCGTTGTATTCCATCAATTCCTCTTCAGTAAGGTCTTTGCGTTGGTGTACAAAGGTTTTCATCATCATGCCCATATGTCCCTGCGGGCCGCCAAATGCGGTAATACTGTGTAAGAACACAGCACGCAAAAAAGGAGTATGTCTGAATAGAACCATGGGGCAATGGCTACTGAGTGAGAAGGGAAATTAACTAAAATTGATGGGTTGTGAACACAATAATCTGCAAATGAAAACCGTGCCTTTGTGCCTTTGTGTGGGAAAATATGCACACGGAGGCACAAAGGCACGGTTTAGAAGCTCCTGATTATTTCTTCAATCCTATTTCCCTCAACCTTTCATCCAGATACTCTCCTGCTGTTGCATCGGGGTAAGCTTTTGGATGTTCGGCATCAATACAGCTATCCAAACACGCAAGGCTCATAGCGCTGCGAGGATGTAAGAAGAAGGGCATGGAAAAACGGCTGGTATGCCACAAATCGCGGCTAGGGTTTACTACACGGTGGGTAGTGCTGCGTAATTTGTTATTGGTAAGGCGTTGTAACATATCACCCACATTTACCACAATCTGTTCGGGGAGTGAAGTAACATTTACCCATTCGCCCTGTTTGGTTAAAATCTGCAAACCGTCTGCAGAAGCGCCAACCAATAAGGTGATCAGGTTAATATCTTCATGCTGCTCTGCACGTATGGCACTCTTGGGCTCACTGGTAATGGGCGGGTAGTGAATACAACGAAGAATGGAATTGCCTCTTTCAACATAGTCGTCAAAATAATGCTCATCAAGTTTTAAATACAATGCAATAGCCTGTAGTAAAGAAGTTCCGCTTTTTTCAAAATTGCGGTAGGCATTAAATAAGGTGTCGTTGAAGGGTTTGATCTCATCAACAGAAACATTATCCGGGTACTCAGGTTTTAACGGGTCATTAGCCGGAACGGTTTGTCCGTACTGAAAAAACTCTTTCAGATCCGGTGCCTCACTGCCTTTTGCATGTTCACGGCCAAAACTGGTATAGCCGCGTTGTCCGGCAAGACCCGCAATTTCGTAATGCAGTTTTTTCTCCAGCGGAAGCGAGAAGAACTGCTGAACATATTCATATTGATGGGCGATGAGTTCATCGGGAACACCATGGTTTTTTACTGCCACAAAACCTACTTCTTCATAGGCCTGACCAAGGGCTTGTACAAATGCAGCTTTACGACCGGGATCTCCGCTCAGGAAATCAGCCAGATCAACAACCGGAATAGACATAGCTCGTTAGATTTAAAGTGAATAATGGATTTACCGTATTTATCAGTCTGGAAAATTACTAAACGCCATCCAGATATCCGATAGTGTAGATAAGATGGGTTTCTTGTAAATTTTTATCAACTTTAGCCCATGAACCCAAAATGGCTAACTGTTTGCTTTGTTTTTGCATTGCTATTGGCATCCTGCAGCAACAAGTATCAAAAATTTGTTTCTAACTATACGTTTACCAATCCGGCAGGAACGCCTGATTACAGTAATCTGGATTATTGGGCGGCGCATCCATATAAAAAAGATCCTTCAGACAGTATTCCGTTATTATTGAGAGATGGATACAAACCCGATTCTTCCGTAGATATTTTCTTTGTATATCCCACCACCTATACTGATAAAAACAAATCGATGGGCTGGAATGCGCCGATCGATAATGCAGAACTGAATGCGAAAACAGATTATTCAAGCATTTTATACCAGGCAAGTGTTTTTAATGAAGCAGGAAGAGTGTTTTCTCCCCGATATCGGCAGGCAAATTTCTATTGTTATTTTCCCAAGACAAAAGAAGACACCACCAAAGCCTTAGCTGCATTTGAAATGGCGTATGAAGATGTAAAGACCGCTTTTCTGTATTATATGCAACACTATAATAACGGAAGGCCGGTTATTATTGCTTCGCATAGTCAGGGCACCACACACACCAAACGCTTATTAAAAGAATTGTTTGATGGAAAAGATTTGCAAAACAAATTAGTAGCCGCCTACCTCGCCGGCATGCAGGTAGAGCCGGATTATTTTCAATTGATCAAACCCTGCACTTCACCTGCACAAACCGGATGTTTTTGCAGCTGGCGTACTTTTAGAGAGGGATATAAACCCGATTATATATTGAATGAAAAAGACACAGCCGTTGTAACCAATCCGCTTACATGGGATGCCAATAAGCCCGAAGCCAAAAGAGCAGATAACCCCGGAGGATTGTTATTGAATTTTAATAAACTGATTAAAGGGGTTACCAATGCCAAAGTAAACAGCGGTGTATTATGGACGGAGAAACCACATTTTTTTGGAAACCTTTTATTTACAACCAAAAACTATCATGTGGCGGATATCAATCTGTTTTATGTAAGCATTCGTGAAAATGCCAAACAACGTGTTGCAGCTTTTACCAAAAAATAGGCCCCGCAAAAATGCGGAGCCATACTATTCATACCCCAAAAATCAACTCTTTATTGTTTTACAAAACGAATGGATTTGATAAAATTGCCTCCGCTGAAAGCGTTCATTACATAACGTCCGCTAACCAGATCGCTGAAATTGAGTTCGAGTTGTTGCTTGCCTTCGTTAACATTGGCTTCGAGGGTTTTGGCAATACGGCCTTCTATATCGAGCACTTTTAAAACCAGTCTTCCGGTTTTATCGGCCATAACCGTAACATAGCTCATAGTGTCTACCATACCCGGTTGTAAATTCTGGATATACATACAAACAGTTTTAAAATCATCAAATGAATCTGTGCCAACCGGGGAGGTATAATATTGACACCAGATTGGTTTTAATTGCTGCTCAAATATGGCAAGTTTAATGCCAAATATTTACGTAAAGGGTCAGAAACGGGATTTTCCCCAACCAAATAGGGCATTTTTCACAGGGCACTAAAGTCCTGAGATATTTTTGTGTGTGCTTTTAATCCACAGCCTGAAGGCTGCGGCAATGCAGAAATTATTTTATCCAAAAAAAGTCGCAGACCATTCAGGGCTAAAGCCCAAACACTATTCATTCCATTAACCCCAGCCTTAAGGCTGGGGTTAGAACAAATTTTGATTTTCGGGCTTTATCCCCGAACGTAATCGCACATAAAAAAGCCCGCTCAAAAAGAGCGGGCCAAAATGTATTTACTATGCACCATGGTCTATCGACTATCCACTAATTCCCATACACACTCAAAAACTTGATCCGCATAATTTTCAATTGCTCCCATGAATAACTATTCTCACTCAGTTCTTCCTGTGCTACCTGCAGCGAAGAGGTTTGACAGCTTTTGAAATATTCAATAATATCTTCCTGGTCATATTCATCCAGCCATTCATCTATTGCATAATCCAGATTAAGCTTTGTTCCGCTGGCTGCAATGGTTTCCATTTCTTCCAGTAACTCATCCAGCTTCAGGCTCTTGTTTTTGGCAATGGTTTCGAGCGGAATTTTTTTATCTACATTCTGAATAATGTAAATTTTATTATTCGCTTTATTGGCTACGCTCTTCATCACAAAATCATCGGGCTTCTCAATATCATTCTCTTCAACATATTTGGCAATCAGCTCTACAAATGGTTTACCGTATTTAATGGATTTACCTTTGCTTACACCCTGGCATTTTTCCATCTCTTCCAACGTGGTTGGATAAATGGTAGCCATATCCTGCAAAGAATTTTCGAGGAAGATCACAAATGGCGGCAGACTTTTTTTCTTCGCTTCTTTCTGGCGAAGCTCTTTCAGCATCTCAAATAATTTCTCATCTGCTGCAGCTCCTGTTTGCGATGCATTCTCACTTTCATCTTCATCAAACTGTGCATCTTCATATAAATTGTTGAGCACAATTTTAAAGGTTGCCGGTTTCTTCAAAAACTTCTCTCCTTTATCCGTCACCTTCAACAAACCATATTCTTCAATATCTTTTTTGATCAGGTTTTCGAGTAACATTTGTCTTACCAGACTGTTCCACAAATGACTTTCCTTGTCTTTGCCCAAACCAAAAACCGGTAAAGCATCATGCCGGTAAATATTGATCTGTGGGGTAAGTTTTCCCATCACCACATTCACCACATAATCTGTGGTAAAGCGTTCATCCAATGCTTTAATTACTTTCAGCATTTTCACCACATCATCCTTAGCTTCAATTTTTTCTTTGGGGTGTAAACAGTTATCGCAGTTGCCGCAATTAGGCGTATCCCAATCTTCTCCAAAATAATGGAGCAATATTTTTCTGCGGCATACAGCACTTTCTGCGTAGGCTACGGTTTCATCAATCAACTGTGCGCCTACTTCACGTTCGCTCAAAGGCTTATCGCGCATCAGGTGTTCCAGTTTGGAAACATCTTTGTGTGAGTAATACAATACACAAAGCCCTTCCATTCCATCACGTCCGGCACGGCCGGTTTCCTGATAATAATTTTCGATGGATTTAGGAATATTAAAGTGGATCACAAACCGGATATCAGGTTTATCAATCCCCATTCCAAATGCGATGGTGGCTACGATTACCTGCACATCTTCATTCAAAAACTGATCCTGTCTGTTAGCTCTTAATTTCTGATCTAGTCCTGCATGATACGCCACGGCTTTAATACCGTTAGCCATCAATATCTCAGCCAGCTCTTCTGTTGTTTTTCTGTTGAGGGTGTAAATAATCCCGCTCTTGCCTTTATGGCCCGTAATAAAACGAACAATGCTTTTGATGGTTTGATCTTTCTCAATCTTTGGCTGGATCTCGTAATAGAGATTTGACCGGTTAAACGATGAGAGATAAATATTCGGATCGCGCAGGCCAAGATTTTTTACAATATCACTCTTCACTTTTGGCGTTGCCGTAGCGGTTAATGCCACCACAGGAATATCCGGATTGATAATATCCATCATCTCACGCAAACGCCTGTATTCGGGTCTGAAATCGTGGCCCCATTCTGAAATACAATGCGCTTCATCCACCGCAAAAAAAGAAATGGGCAGATCGCTGAAGTATTCGAGGTTTTCCTGTTTGGTTAGGGTTTCGGGGGCTACGTATAAAAGTTTGGTCTTGCCGCTGGTAAGATCATCTTTTACTGCTTTTATCTGCCCTTTATTTAAGGAAGAATTAAGAAAGTGTGCTACTTCATCATTCTCGCTATAGCCACGAACCAGATCTACCTGGTTCTTCATTAATGCAATGAGTGGAGATACAATAATTGCACAGCCGGGCATGATCATAGCCGGTAACTGATAACAAAGGCTTTTACCACCGCCCGTAGGCATGATCACAAACGTGTCTTTACCGTTTAAAACGCTGTTGATCGCCAGTTCCTGTGTGCCTTTAAATTCTCTAAAGCCGAAATATTGTTCCAGAGCACCATATATATCATATTCATGCGTTACCGGATCTTTGGTTTTTGCAGCCGCTTTGGGTGCTGGGGCCGTTTTGGCTTTGGCAACCGAAGTTTTGGGGGCTTTTGTTTTTGTACTTGTAGCCATGTATCAAATCTGTTTTCATCCCGCCTCGCGGGAATGCTTACGAACCTATAATTTAGTTCATTTGCCGGAAATATTCGCTTAAAATTTTTAAACGGATGGGTTTACGGAAATCGCGTCCGGCAGTGATGTTATTCCCTATGTTTTAGCAGAAAGCTTGTTAAAAAGGGTGACGAAGTTAATGAACTATACGCTCAATACTGTCAGTTTGCTGTTAAACTTTACCTTTGTGCCGCATGAATGCATCCATACAACAAACCGCCGTACATACCATTGAGTTGGAAGCTGCTTCCGTAGTCGGATTGGCCGCTTTTATTGATGATTCATTTGTTAAAGCCGTTGAAACCATACACGCCTCAAAAGGCAGGCTGGTGATCAGTGGTATTGGCAAAAGCGCCATCGTAGCCCAGAAGATCGTTTCTACCCTAAATTCCACGGGTACTCCTTCCCTTTTTATGCATGCGGCAGATGCCATTCATGGCGATCTGGGTATGATACAGAAAGAAGATGTAGTAATGATTATCAGCAAAAGCGGCGAAAGCCCCGAGATTAAAGTGCTGGTGCCCTTGATCAAAAATTTTGGCAATACACTCATCAGTATGGTAGGCAATACAGAAAGCTTTCTGTCGGGCCAGGGAGATATTGTATTGAATACAACTGTAAGCAAAGAAGCATGCCCTAATAATTTGGCCCCCACCAGCAGCACAACCGCTCAAATGGTGATGGGTGATGTATTGGCTGTTTGCCTGATGCAGCTGAACGGGTTTAGTGGGCAGGATTTTGCCAAATACCATCCCGGCGGTAACCTTGGCAAACGGTTATACCTGCGTGTATCCGATCTGTATGTAAATAATGAGAAACCAGCTGTATTAGCTACTGCCAGTTTACGTGAAGTAATTGTTGAGATCACCGAGAAAAGATTGGGTGTAACCGCCGTGGTAGATGCCAATAATCAAATAAAGGGTATTATTACCGATGGCGATCTGAGAAGAATGCTCGAAAAGAACGATAATATTCAGCAGATCACCGCTAAAGATATCTTAACCGCAAACCCAACCACTGTTGCACCATCAATTCTTGCCGTTGAGGCTTTGGATGTATTAAGAACCCATGATATCAGCCAATTATTGGTGGTTGATAACGGCATGTATCTGGGCGTTTTACATATCCACGATCTGGTAAGAGAGGGCATTGTTTAGCCGCTTATTTATTATGCCCGCGTTGAATAAGGCCGTAATTTTGCAGCGCAAATCTCTAACATGTCAAGTCCTATGAACAAGCATCATTACGTAGCAATTATGGCGGGTGGTATTGGCAGTCGTTTTTGGCCAAGCAGCCGCACCGGTTATCCTAAGCAGTTTCTCGATATTCTAAATACAGGCAAATCACTTATCCGCTGGACCTATGAGCGGTATGCAGCATTTATCCCTGCAGAAAATATTTTTGTGGTTACTTCGGCAGAATACTGCGATATCGTAAAATCTCAGATCCCTGAAATGAGTTACGATAATATTCTGGCAGAACCGAGCCGTAAGAATACTGCGCCTTGTGTGGCTTATATCTCTTTTAAATTATTACAGAAAGATCCTGAAGCATCCTTAATTGTGGCACCGAGCGATCACCTGATACTTGATAACGAGAATTTTCGCAAGATCACAAACCAGGCATTGGAATTTGCTGATCACATTAAATCACTGGTTACACTGGGTATCAAACCATCACATCCCAATACCGGTTACGGTTATATTCAGCATGAGCCGATGGCTGTGGCAGATGGAATTTATCAGGTAAAAACCTTTACGGAAAAACCCAATCTGGAACTTGCAAAAACCTTTTTGGCGAGTGGCGATTTTTTATGGAACGCGGGTATCTTTGTTTGGAAAGTAAAGAATGTGGTAAAAGCATTCGAACTTCATCAACCCGAAATGTATGAGTTGTTTGATGGCGAGAAAGAACATTTCAATACCAAAACAGAAACAGAAGCCATCAACCGTATCTATCCATTGTGCACCAATGTATCTATCGATATTGCCATTATGGAGAAAGCGGATAATGTATATGTGATCCCATCCTCATTCGGCTGGAGTGATCTGGGTACATGGAACAGTGCGTATGATAATTTTGAAAAAGACTATCTGGGCAATGCTGTTGCCGGTGATAATGTGATCGTGATAGATGCTACTAAATGCATGGTATCGGCCCCTAATGAAAAACTATTGGTATTACAGGGTTTGGATGATTTTATTGTGGTGGATACCAAAGATGTATTACTCATCTGCAAAAAAGACAAAGAGCAATCTATTAAGGAATATGTTGCAGAAGTAAAGCGGAATAAAGGCGACAAGTATCTATGATCATAGGATTTCACGGATTTGATGTGTTGTAAAAGATTTTCAAAAAAGCGGCCAATAACTAACAACTGGTCGCTTTTTTGTTTGTGTTTAACGGCTGTCGCGGTGAATAAATTATTAAATTTGAAAAATAAATAACGAGTTGTTTGTAAACAGCATTAATTGATAGCGCATGCCTCAGACAAGAACGGTAATTACAGGAACAGGAAGTTATATCCCGCCAAACATTAAGACCAACGCTGAGTTTGTTAACCAGGAATTTTATTCAGAAGACCATGAGCGCATAATTGCCCCGCCAACCGAGATCGTAGATAAGTTTAAAGACATCACCGGGATTGAAGAAAGGCGTTATGCTGATACCGATATGACAACATCTGACATGGCCACGATTGCTGCAAAACGCGCCATTGAAGATTCCGGCATTGATCCCGAAACACTTGACCAGATTATATTCGCACACAACTTTGGTAATGTTTTAAAAGATACCATTCAAACAGATGTATTACCCGCATTGGCTTCACGTGTAAAACAGGCGTTAGGTATACGCAACCCCAATTGTGTGGCGTATGATATTTTGTTTGGATGCCCCGGTTGGATACAGGGTGTGATACAGGCCGATGCGTATATAAAAGCTGGCATTGCTAAAAAATGTCTGGTGATCGGTGCCGAAACTTTAAGCCGTGTAATTGATAAATACGACCGCGACAGTATGATCTTCAGCGATGGTGCCGGTGCTACTGTTATTGAAGCAGTTGAAGAAAGTGAAAGTGGTATTCTCGCCACCAGTATGCAAAGTCATTGTGTTGATGAAGCTTTTTACCTGCACTATGGCCAATCCAATTTACCCGGCTCCGATCCGAATGTGCGTTACATGAAAATGAAAGGAAGAAAAGTTTATGAATACGCCATCAAAAATGTTCCTGCTGCCATGAAAGCCTGTTTGGATAAATGCGGCTTACAGGTAACCGATGTAAAAAAATTCTTCCTTCACCAGGCCAATGAAAAAATGGATGAAGGTTTTGTAAAAGTGCTGTATAAATTATACGGAGTAAAAGATATTCCGCCAGATATTATGCCCATGAGCATTCACAAACTCGGCAACAGTTCCGTAGCTACCATTCCAACACTATATGATCTTGTAAAGCATGGAGAGTTGGGCGAACATGCTTTGGACAAAGGAGATGTAGTAATGTTTGCTTCTGTAGGTGCGGGGATGAATATTAATGCGATTTGTTACAGGGTTTGACCCCCCAGCCCCCTGAAGGGGGAGCTAAAATAGTTTTTTCAAAAAGAAAAGCAGTTCACCAAATGAACTGCTTTTCTTTTTAGCATTACATATTTAACTCCCCCTTCAGGGGGCTGGGGGGTCTAGTACCCCCTTACATTCTTCCCTTCCATATAATTCAAGAATGCTTTGTTCACTACTTTATTCCCTCCCGGTGTTGGGTAATTGCCGGTAAAATACCAATCGCCGGTATTGGTAGGGCAACTATCATGCAGGTCTTCGATGGTTTGGTAAATGGCTTCTACTTTTACATCTACTTCCGGAGGCGTAATCAGTTGTGCAATTTTATCGGAGATCTCTAACGTGGTAAAGGTTTTGTAGATCTGGCGTACCACATTTTCTGTATGCAATTGATTATTGCGTTGCAGTTCTTTTATTTTATCATGCACATCGGTAAGCACATGTTCCATATTTCTTTCTTTCAGCAAAGCAATGGCAGCGCGGAAAGCAATGAAGTCGCCGAGTTTACTCATATCAATTCCATAACAATCCGGATAACGGATCTGCGGTGCGGATGAAACCACAATGATCTTTTTCGGTTTTAAACGCGACAGCATACGGATAATACTTTCTTTCAAAGTGGTACCGCGTACAATGCTGTCATCTATTACAACCAATGTGTCTTCATTTCTCCGAACGGTACCGTATGTGATATCATATACGTGCTGTACCATTTCATTTCGGTTGGCATCTTCGGTAATGAATGTGCGGAGCTTTACATCTTTGATGGCGATCTTTTCCTGACGGATCTTACGGTTCACCATTTCTTCCAGTTTTTCCGGTGTAACATCATTGCCCCAGCTCAGTATACGTTCTACCTTAATTTTATTCAGGTATTCTTCCATCCCTTTTACCAATCCGTAAAAAGCTACTTCAGCAGTGTTGGGGATGTATGAGAAAATCGTATTCTTCAGATCATAGTTTATGCTTTCCAGAACGGTTTTACTTAAATGATGTCCAAGAGCAATTCTTTCCCGATAAATTTTTTCATCACTACCTCTTGAAAAATAAATGCGTTCAAAACTACAGGCTCTTCTTTCTTTGGGTTCTAAGATCTGTTCAATTTTATAGCTTCCTTTATCATCTACAATCAAAGCCATACCCGGCATCAGTTCCAGCACTTCATTTTCACCAACATTAAAAGTGGTGCGGATAGCCGCTCTTTCACTTGCGGCAACAATTACTTCATCATTAATATAATAATAGGCCGGACGGATTCCATGCGCATCACGCATAATAAAACTATACCCGTTGCCTAATAAGGCACCTACCGTATATCCACCATCAAATAAGGGAGTGGCTTTCTTTAATACTTTGCTGATGTCTGCGGCATTGGGACTCAGTTCATCTTCCTTGGTTAAGAAATGATGGATCACTTCCATCATCGCCGCCAGATCACTTTGTTTTTGAAAATCGCCCGGACTCATATTAATGAGGTCAAACAATTCATCTGTATTTACCAGGTTAAAATTTCCGGCAAGAGCCATATTGCGGCCCGGCATCAGATCGCGTTTGATAAAGGGGTGACAAAACTCAACATTATTCTTACCCTGTGTTCCGTAACGTAAATGGCCCAGCAATACTTCACCCAAAAAAGGCAGATGACCTTTCATCAATCCCGGGTGTTGTTTAATATCGGGCTGGTATTTTTCCAGTTCGGCAATTTCCTGGCCTATTTTAAAGAAGAGATCTGCTATGGGTTGTTGAGCGTTACTGCGCATCCGGCTTAAAAACGGATAGCCGGGTTCGGCATCTATTTTTACCGCGGCAATGCCTGCGCCATCCTGGCCCCGGTTATGTTGTTTTTCCATGAGCAGGTACAGCTTATTGAGGCCGTAAGTAACTGCTCCGTGTTTCTGGAGATAATAGGAGAAAGGCTTTCTCAATCGAATGTAAGCAAGGCCACATTCGTGTTTGATCTCGTCGCTCATGATGGTGTTTAAAAAGAAGTGGCGAAGGTACAACTCCACCACATTTTATCATATTAATTATAGGCCGCTGCCAATTCCGGGTGTATCGTCTCTGCCAGCCATAAAAACTCGCTCACAAACTGGTCAATCGCCTTTTGAAAACCGGTATCCGTTAAATTACCCTCTGCATCAAATTTCCTGTCAACCATTGGGGTTACCAGCATATAGGGAGAAGCAATTCCGAACAAAGCCGGTATCAGTAACAATAATTGCTGGCTCGAACGCATGCCACCCATCGCTCCCGGAGAAGCGGTTACAATCCCAAAAGCCTTATGGCTTTGTTTGGGAAAATGATCCAGCAGGTTTTGCAGTGCCGGCGAATAGCTGCCGTTATATTCCGGGGTTACCAGAATATAAGCTTCCGCCGCAAACATTCTTTCGGCCAGCGGTTTAAACTGATCGGGTGTTTTTTCTACACTGGTAAATACCTGTTGCAATAAAGGCAGGTTCCAGTCGCGCACATCAATAATATCTACTGTATGTGATGTAGTTGCGGTTAAATGTTTTTTCAGGAATAAAGCCGCTCTGTGCGATACGCTGTCTTTTCTCGGGCTACCTGATATAATTTCAATATTCATACATCCTCCTTTTCTTAGCGGGATTAACCGCTTTTGTTATCAATACGATTATAACAACCTATCTGCCCCAATGTTCACGCTTCAACTATTTTAAGCGATATGGCTGTTGATCTCTATCTCTCCCAATAATGTTTTTGATACCGGACAGGCTTTTGCAATCTGCAATAACCTTTCACGTTGTGTATCATCAATCATTCCTTCCAGTTTAATGGACCGGGTAAAGATGGTTTTGTTATCAACTCTTTCCAGACTTACCGTTACTTCAATAGCTGTTACTTTCCATTCTTTTCTGTCGGCATACATCCGTAAAGTAATGGCTGTGCAACTTGCCAGCGATGCTTCCAGTATTTCATCCGGTGCAGGGCCCGTATCTTCTCCTCCTTTGCTCTTCGGTTCATCCGCTGCAAATTCGTGTCTTCCATCCTGAAGCTTTACACTGTAATGAGAGGAGGCGATGCTGGCAGTTGTCATGTTAAAATGTTTAAGCGATCGTCAACTTCGTTTTTACAATACTCAGGTATTTATCTTTTAACTGATAAATAGCAATGGTATTTAATATCACCATCAGTATTCCAATACCCGGTTGTTGAGCGATCAGTAATTCGAATAATAAAATGTTTACGGTTATGGGTGCAATCAACAATAAAGCCAAAGCCCTTGATTGCGGCACCAATAGTAACAAAGCTAAAGCTACTTCCAGTGTTTTTACCACTAACAGAAACTTAGTTGTAAACAGTACACCTGCAAAAGTTCCTGCATTACCTGCCATTGGCGGCATAGCAATAAAATGGAAAAAATAATTAGATCCGAATACGAGATAAATGAGTGCCAGTAAATATACCGGCAGGTTTTTTATGATTTTCATGTGTATTATATAGAAGGTTAAAAAAATGTTGAATATTGAACAAGGAATATTGAATACTGAATGACTTCTTTACTTCAACATTCATCATTCCTTGTTCAACATTCAATATTCTTACGCTTGTTTGATCATTTGTACAGCTAAATGGAGTTTCACTTCGTCGCTTACAACAATTCCACCGGCTTCTGTGGTTGCGCTCCAAACCAATCCAAAATCTTTACGGTTAATTTTTCCGCCAATTTCAAAACCGGCTTTAACCTGTCCGTAAGGATCAGTCATGGTTCCGCCATATTCAACAGCCAGTTCAACAGCTTTGGTAACACCACGGATGGTAAGATCACCGTTCAAAGCATATTCTGTATCTGTTAATTTTTTGAAAGAAGAAGAAACGAAACTGAGTTTTGGAAATTTCTCTGCAGCAAAGAAGTCTTCACTTTTCAGGTGTCCGTCGCGCTGTTCGTTATTGGTTGAGATGCTGTCTACATCTGCTTCAAAAGAAATTTTTGCATCGCTGAAATCAGCGGCTGCGGCTTCCAGGGTAGCATCAAACTTTGTGAAGCTTCCGGTTACATTGGTGATCATCAGGTGTTTCACTTTAAAAGTTACTTCACTGTGTGCGGTGTCGATTTTGTACGTTGACATGGTTTTTTGTTTTTAGGTTTTATTTAATTAGCGAATTCGCGGATTGCGGATTTGCGGATTATTTATTTTTTATCCATTGACCATTTCGATGGCTCATGGACGATTTGCTAGTCTTCAATTAAAACGCCCATCTTACCAACCTGGTAATCGCGGAACGCTTCCATTAATTGTGTTTGGTTGTTCATTACAAACGGGCCGTGTGAGGCAACGGGCTCATTCAATGGTTCCCCGGTTCCAATGAAGAGATGGGTATCTTCCAATGCTTCCAGTTCAAATCCATCTCCATCGTTATTAAACACGGCTACATATTTTTCATCTACTTCACCATCACCGGTTACATTCAGTTTTCCGGTTGTGATATAGATGAATGCATTATGTGTTGCAGGAACGGTAAAGAAAAATTTAGCCCCTTTCTTCATGTTCGCTGTAAAAGTGTTTACGGGTGATAATGTATTGACAGGGCCTTTTACTCCATCTAATTCTCCTGCAATCACATTCACTTCTGTTAAACCGTCTTTCGATTTTACAACAGGCGTTTGCTCTGCTGTTAAGGGTTGATAAGACGGGGTATCCATTTTATGTTTGGCAGGCGTGTTTACCCATAACTGAATCAATTCCTGTCTGCCACCTATTTCATGAATATCAACCGGTGGCCTTTCGCTGTGTATCACACCCATTCCTGCATTCATCCATTGCGTGCCGCCTGCATACACCACATTATCATTGCCTCTGCTGTCGCGGTGATGTACACCGCCTTTAAAAATAAAAGTAACGGGAGAAAAACCACGGTGTGGATGTGGCCCAACACCTGCATGCTTTGTATCTATATGTGTTGGCACTTTTATATCTGCATGATGCAGTAATAAAAACGGATCTATCTGTTCTGCTTTCGCAGAAGGAAAGGGTTGCCTGATCGGCATTCCACCCATATCCATCGGCTGGGCGTATAAAATGCTTTTTATAGTTCTTTTCGTTTTCATGTTTACACTCCTTCTATTTGCATCGGTACATCAATCAATAATATCTCTGCATCTGTATCGGCTTTGATAGTTAATGAATCGGTTTCATACACGCCTAAACCATCGCGTTCTTCCAACGACTGATCATTCACAGTAACTTTTCCTTTCAACACAAATACATATACACCGTTTCCTTCTTTATGAATTTTGTATTCGGTAGTGGTTGTGTTGGTAAGATCTGCCAAAGAGAACCATGCATCCTGGTTAATCCAGATCGCATTTGCATCATCAGGCGCTACAACGGTTTTAATTTTGTTAAGTCTGTCTTCATGTGCAAACGATTTTTGATCGTAGCGCGGTTCAATATTTTTTTCTTTTGGAAATACCCAGATCTGTAAAAATTTTACTTCTTTGTCTTTGTTCGCATTCATTTCACTGTGTGCAATACCGCTACCGGCACTCATAATCTGAACATCTCCCTGACGGATAATTTTATCACGGCCCGTACTGTCGTTATGATGCAGATCGCCTGATAAAGGGATCGATACGATCTCCATATTATCATGCGGGTGTTTGCCAAAACCCATACCCGCAGCTACTGTATCATCATTCAATACACGAAGGGCACCAAAATGAATTCTTGAGGGTTCATAATATTGTCCGAAAGTGAATGTGTGGTAACTGTTGAGCCATCCAAAATTTGCATGGCCCCTTGTGTTGGCTTTGTGCAATATTGTTTTCATATAATCTCCTTTTTATGATACGTGTACATACACGTATTTGTTTAAAAAAATTTATTCTTTGATCCTGAGTTTTTCCAATAACTGATTTAAGACACATGCATCTTCATTGTTCATCACGATCTCTGCTTCAACTGTTTTTGCAACAACTTCTGTACATGCTTCCAGTATCGTAATGCCGCTTTGGGTTAATGTGATCACCGTTTCTCTTTTATCTATTGGAGAAGTTGAACGTTTAACCAGTTTTTTCAATTCCAGTCTGTCAATGATCCTCGGAACGTTAGAGCTTTTCTCTATCATCCGGCAGGCAACATCTCTTACACACATCTGGTCTGGATATTTACCTTTCAGGATCCGTAAAACATTGTACTGCTCGTGGGTAAGGCCAAATTCTTTCAACTCCTTACTCATTACTGTTTTCAACCACCAGGCTGTGTACAGGGTATTCAAAATTGCCTTATGCACTTCGTCTTTAAATTTAGTACTCTGTATGGCTTGTTCTAATTTCACAACACAAATGTATGTACATACATGTAATTTACCAAATTTATTTTTCCCTTCAGTCCATGATCTATGGACTATTGACTCACCCAACAACAAAAAACCCGCTAAACAAGCGGGCTAATTGATTGATATTAAGATATTTACGATTATTGATTGTTCCTCGCGCTTGCTGCATTATCAGCCGCTTTTTTCCATTCGTCCAGTCCGCCACAGCTGGCAAAATCTTTGTCGATAGATATAAAATAGGTTGGGATATGTTCTTTAAACCATTTTTCCAAAGCACTGTTCTTTTTTTCTTCCAATGCTCTTTGTGCAATTTTATTGTAATCTTCTTTCAGGTTTTCGCGGTGCGGGTTGGTTCTGTTTTTTAAGTAGATCAATCTTACTACTTTACGGCCACGCTCATCTACATAAACCTGTGGCTGAGAATATTCACCGGGTTTTAGTGCGCTCAATGGTTTGATCATGTCTTTATCCAGCTGATCAATATTTACAAATGTAGAACCATCGCGTGAAGAAGCTACCGAGCCTGCACTGAATTTACTGTTCTCATCATCACTGTATTTATTTACAGCTGCACCAAAACCTAAAGAACCCTCTACTAATTTTCTGCGGATCGTATCCAGATGCATTTGTGCTTCTTTGATCTCATCATCCGTTACCGGTGGTATACGGAGAATATGTTTTACCACCGCTTCATCACCCGAACGGCTGATCATCATAATAATGTGTAAACCGAATTTTGATTTGACCACCGGAGAGATCTGTCCCTCTTTCAAACGGAAAGAAGCGGCAAGAAAGGCAGGGTCCCATGTTTTTTCATTACGATTTAATGAATACTGTCCGCCATTTTCTTTCACTGCAGGATCTTCGCTGTACAGTTTTGCCAACTGGTCAAACTTCTTTACACCACCGGCTTCTGCCTGTTTCTTGTAATCGTACATCTGCTTGGAAACATATTCTTCCACATCTTTATTCGCTTTGGGGTGAACAACGATCTGGCTTACTTCTATTTCACTTTCATAATACGGTAAACTGTCTTTTGGAATTTTTGCGAAGTAGGCTTTTACTTCATTAGGAGTGATCTTGATACCATCAACGATCTTGCTCTGCATCTGCTCAGATAATTTCTGCTCGCGAAAACTTTCGCGCATATCTTCTTTTAACTGATAAATTGTTTTTCCGGCAATCTCTTCCAGCACATCTTTTGAACCAAACTGCATGATCGATTGACGGATACGGTTATCCATGGTAGCTTCAATCTCTTCTTCACCCACATGCAAGGAATCTTTCTGCGCCTGCAGCAATAATGCTTTACGGATCAATTGTCCTTCCAGCACCTGACATTCCGTTGGCAGGACCACATTCTCCTGTCCCTGTGCCTGGCGTTTCAGATCCGAAATAGCATTCAATACATCTGAACGCAAAATAATCTTATCGCCCACCTGGCCCACGATCTTGTCTGCCACTACTTTCTTATTCTGAGCCGAAGCCTGAAAAGAGGCTGTGGCCATACAAGCAAAGAGTATTAAATAGAGATTCTTCATAAACTTCAATATCTATCAAAAATAGTTAAACTAAGAAGGGAATCGTTAAAGCAAGCGTTAAAGAAGTTAAAAAGGTTACGGATTAGTTAAAAGGGTTAAAAAGGTTAAAGGCGTTAAATTTTCTATTTAACCTTTTTAACCCTTTTAACCCTTTACTTTTTTAACCAAACTACAGCGTTCTCTTCACTTCTTCTTCTTCAAATGCCTCTACTATATCGCCTACTTTGATATCGTTATAATTCTTAATGGTTAATCCGCACTCCATGTTAGACGCTACTTCTTTCGCATCGTCTTTAAAGCGTTTCAGGCTGCCCAGTTCTGCCGACTGCCCTTCTCCTCTCGGATATTCCACAATACCATCGCGGATAATACGGATTTTGCTGTTTCTGGCGATCTTTCCGTCCAGTACAAAACATCCGGCCACGGTGGCTTTGTCGAACTTGTACACCTCGCGTACTTCCACGTTGGCGGTGATCTTCTCCTGGAATTTGGGTTCCAACATACCTTCCATCGCACTTTTGATCTCGTCGATCGCCTGGTAGATGATAGAATATAATTTGATCTCCACGCCTTCTGTTTCAGACAATTTATTTGCCTGTGAAGATGGACGTACGTTAAAGCCGATCACAATTGCATCGGATGCGGTTGCGAGCAATACATCACTTTCGGAAATCTGTCCTACGCCTTTGTGTACAACACGGATCGCAATTTCTTCGGTTGATAACTTCTGTAATGAATCGCTCAATGCCTCTACCGATCCATCCACATCACCTTTGATGATGATATTGAGTTCTTTAAAGTTACCGAGAGCCAAACGGCGTCCGATCTCATCCAGTGTAATATGTTTTCTTGCACGCAATCCCTGCTCACGCAATAACTGTGCACGTTTGGTAGCGGTTTCTTTTGCTTCTGCCTCGTCTTCAAACACTTTAAATTTCTCACCTGCCTGTGGTGCGCCGTTCAATCCCAATATTACTACCGGTGTTGATGGCGGTGCCACTTCAATACGCTGATTACGTTCGTTGAACATCGCTTTTACACGTCCGTAGTGTTGACCGGATACGATCAGATCGCCCTGGTGCAGGGTTCCGTTCTGTACTAGGATGGTGGCTACATAACCGCGGCCTTTATCCAACGATGCTTCAATAATAGTTCCTGAACCTTCTCTTTCCGGATTGGCTTTCAGATCCAATACTTCTGCTTCAAGTAATACTTTTTCGAGTAAGAGATCCACATTTAAACCTTGTTTGGCAGATAATTCCTGGTTCTGGTATTTACCGCCCCATGCTTCTACCAAAATATTCATCTGTGATAACTGCTCGTATATTTTTTGCGGATTGGCTCCGTCTTTATCTATTTTATTCACCGCAAAGATCATCGGTACACCCGCAGCCTGTGCGTGGCTGATGGCCTCTTTGGTTTGCGGCATCACCGCATCGTCTGCTGCTACCACAATGATGGCGATATCGGTCACTTTCGCACCACGGGCACGCATGGCGGTAAACGCTTCGTGACCCGGAGTATCTAAGAAAGTGATGGCTTTACCGTTTGGCAATTCTACTTCGTAGGCACCTATGTGCTGTGTGATACCACCCGCTTCACCCGCTACTACATTGGCTCTTCGAATATAATCCAACAACGATGTTTTACCATGATCCACGTGACCCATGATCGTTACGATCGGTGGCCTTGTTACTTTAGCTTCTTCATCATCTTCATCATCGTCGTCGTCCAGTTCATCCACATCTTCTAATCCGATGAATTCCACTTCAAATCCAAATTCACTTGATACAAGTTCAATTACCTCTGCATCCAAACGCTGGTTAATAGAAACCATGATACCGAGGTTCATACATTTTCCGATCACGTCTGCAAAGCTTACGTCCATCAGGTTGGCTAATTCACTCACGGTAACAAATTCTGTTACCTGCAGTTTGTTGTCAACCTCTTCTTCGCCCATATTCTCGGCGGCTTCATCACGCTTTGCTCTGCGGTATTTTGCTTTCAGGCTCTTACCACGTCCACCCGTACCGGCCAGTTTGGCCTGGGTTTCGCGGATCTTCTCCTGTATCGCTTTCTGATCAATTTCTTTGTCTTCGCGGCGTGCCGGTGCATTTCTGTCGCGGTTTCCACCACCACCTCCCCGGTTTCCTCCACCTCCGCCACCGCGGTTAAATCCTCCACCGCCTTGTCCGCCCCTATCCTGTCCACCACTACGGTTATTGGCCGGAACGATCGGACGGTTGGGGCCAGTGAGTTTACCACTCGCATCGCGCTGCGGTTCGTTAGAACCTGCGCCCGGTGTATCTCCTTTTTTATCAACAGGGATACGTTTGCGTTTGCGTTTTTCATCCCTGCCCATGGGCTTAGGACGTGTATCGCTGTTTACAGGCAATTCAATCTTACCAAGGATCTTAGGTCCTTCCAATTTGTCTGCCTTAATATTTTCAATAGTTGGGCCGGTTTCTTCTTCCGGTTTGGCAACAGGTGCCGGAGGAACAATCGCTGCAGGTACTTCTGCCGGAGCTTCTGTTTTTTTGGCTTTAGCTGGTGCAGGTTTGGTTTCCGGTTTCGGAACTTCTGGAGCTTCCTCTTTTTTCTTCGCCGTTTTTTTAGGACGTGTTGAAGAGTCTATCGCAGAAAGATCGATCTTATTGATCACTTTGGTGCCTTCCAGCTCAGGTGCTTCTATTTTAATATGCTCAGTTGTATCAGCTACTACTACAGGTTTTTCTTCCACTACAACCGGTGCCGGTGCTACCGGTACTTCTACAACAGGTGCCGGAGCCGGGGGAGCGGGTTCTGCAGGTTTTGGTTCTTCTTTTGGAGGAGCCGGTTTTTTCTCTTCTTTACTACGGAACGAAAGATCTTCCTCATCTTTTTTCTTCTTGCCTTCCGATTGGGCACCTTTTGGTATTTCTACCTGATCAGCTTTGTTCTTGGCTACTTTATCCCCCTGGAACTCTGCCTGAAGTGCATAGTATTGGTCTTCCTGGAGCTTTGCGGTTGGCTTCAGGTCATCCCGGTTAAATCCTTTCTTCACCAAAAATTCAATCAGGGTATCCTGACCAATATTGAATTCTTTGGCGGCTGCTAACAGTCTCGGTAATTTCAGTTCTGACATTCAGTGTTTTTTAGTCCATCGTTCATTTTGTCGATGATCCATGGGCTATGGACTATGGTCCATGGACTTTTTACAATATATCTATAGTGCCTATCTCTTCGACAAAGATAGTCTCTTAATAGCTGCTTATTCTTCTCTATCAAACTCTTCCTGCAAGATTCTTCTTACTTCTCCGATGGTTTCTTTCTCGAGGTCGGTTCTTCTTTCCAGTTCTTCTGCGGTCAGTTTGAGGATACTGCGTGCAGTATCGCAACCGATGCGTTTGAATTCTTCAATCACCCATGGTTCAATTTCATCTGCAAATTCATCCAGATCAATATCAAATTCATCCACTACTTCTTCATCTTCGCGGTACACATCAATTTCATAACCTGTGAGTTCGCAAGCCAGTTTGATGTTAACACCACGGCGGCCGATGGCAAGTGAAACCTGATCGGCTTTGAGGTACACTTCTGCGTGTTTTTTCTCATTATCCAATTCCATATAACTGATCTTGGCCGGTGTTAATGAACGCTGAATCAGCAATTGGATATTGGTGGTGAAATTGATCACATCAATATTTTCATTTTTCAATTCACGAACAATACCATGGATACGGCTGCCTTTCATACCTACGCAGGCACCTACCGGATCGATACGGTCGTCGTAAGATTCCACAGCCACTTTGGCTCTTTCTCCCGGATCGCGAACGATCTTTTTGATAGCGATAAGGCCGTCGAATATTTCAGGTACTTCAATCTCAAGCAATTTGGCAAGGAACAGTGGACTGGTTCTTGACAGGATGATAACCGGAGAGTTGTTTTTCAGATCAACACGTGCCACAACTGCACGAACGTTCTCTCCTTTCTTGAAATAATCCTGCGGGATCTGTTCCGATTTAGGAAGGATAAGTTCATTGCCTTCTTCATCCAATAATAAAACTTCTTTTTTCCAAACCTGGTAAACCTCGGCGCTGATGATATCACCAACACGTGCACCATATTTTTGAATGAGTACATTTTTCTTCAGGTCGCTGATACGGCTGGCCAGTGTTTGTTTGGCAGCCAGGATAGCGCGGCGTCCAAAATCAAGTATATCCACCTCTTCATACAATTCTTCACCAACTTCAAAATCGGGTTCAATTTTAGCGGCATCGGTATAACCAACTTCGGCCAGCGGATCCAATACTTCACCATCTTCCACGATCATGCGGCGACGGATGATTTCAAGGTCACCTTTCTCGGCGTTTACGATCACGTCAAAATTGTCATCGCTGCCGAACTTCTTACGGAGTAAGGTTTTGAACACATCTTCTACCACTTTCATCATCGTAGGACGATCAATGTTCTCTGCATCTTTAAACTCCTGGAATGCCTCAATTAAGTTGATACTTGCCATATCTGAATGTTTAAGTTCCCGTTCATGCGCGAACGCATGAAGAATTAAAATTTAATTTGAACGTTTGTTGTTTTTATGTTGTTAAATGGAATCACTAATTGTTGTGTAACCGCTTTTTTGCCTTTGCCTTCGGTGTGTTCTATTACAAGATCTGCTTCGGTTACGGTGAGCAGCTTACCTTCTTTTTTGGTATCGTCTGTAAACGTTACTTCTACATCTCGCCCGATATTTTTTACATACTGGCGGTGCAGTTTTAAGGGTTCATCCAAACCGGGAGAAGAAACTTCCAATGAAAATTCTCCTTCAGGATACATGCCCGATTCTTCAATCAGTTTGTACAGTTTTCTGTTGAAGCGTACACATTTTTCAATGGTAATGCCATTATCTCCATCAATAAATATTTTAAAATTATTGGTGGGTTTTAATTTAACAGACACAGCAAAATATTCCGGCTCTTCTGCCAGTATGCTGTTAAGCATTTTTTCGATCTCTATCAATGCTGTTTCGTTCGCCATATAAAAAAGGAGAAGGGAACGATAGTCGTTCCCTTCTTTTGTGTCTTTGTATGGTGCAAATGTAAGGAAATATTGAATATTGAACAAGGAAAAATGGGAATATCGAATATTGAACAGGGAATATTGAATTTTGAAGGATTGCTCAGCTGTATTAGCGATCCTTCGCGCCTTAGCGGTTAAGAAGCATTTACCGCAAAGACGCCAGGGAACGAGGGTTACGCGAGAAATGTTAAGCCGTTTACAATCTTTCCCTTCATCATTCGTCATTCAATATTCAATATTCAATATTCGATATTCTTTACCTTTACCCCTTATGACCAAGTTGATTATCTACGGGATCCTGCTTTACCTGCTCTACAAATTTGTATTTGAGCTGGTGATCCCTGTAAGTAAAGCCACCACGCAGGTAAAAGATAAGTTAAAAGAGATGCAGGAGCAGCAAATGAGGCAGCAGCAACAATATGAGAAGCAACAGGCGCAGGCCGCGCAGGCACAGACGCAGCAGGGGAAACAAGCTGAGGGAAAAGCTGGTGATTATATAGAATTCGAAGAAGTGAAATAACCCCTCCGTCCAGCCTTTGGCGGACACCTCCCCTGGGAGGGGAGGAGGATTTAGTTGTAATTACTACTTTTAATTTTATGTACTGCCTACCTCATATTTTTCTCCCTTTCAGGTGGAGATGCCGCAGGCAGAGGGGGTCAGAGGTTCAGGTTTAGTACTGTTTCCGGTGCCACCAGATGCACTGTTTGCAATCCCGCTTTTTGTGCCCCTTCAATATTTTTATAAGTATCATCAATAAAAAGCGTTTCTGCGGCAAGCAGGCTTTGCTCTTGGAGTATTTTTTGGAAGGATTCTACGTAAGGTTTTCTCAATCCCAATTCGTGTGAATAGTAGGCTTTGATAAAGTAGCTGTCAAAATTCTCACAACCGTTTTCTCTTCGTACAATATCCATAAAACATTGATAATGAATGATATTTGTGTTTGAAAACAGGTAAATCTTGTATTTTTTTCTGATCTGATCCAGCCAGGCCATTCTTTCCGGCGGGAAATCGAGGATCAGTGCATTCCAGGCGGTTTTGATCTGCTCATCGGTTAGGGTAGTGTGGGTGGCTTCTCTGAATTTTTGGTAAAATATTTCGGCGGATATTTTTCCGGTTTCAAGGTCTTCAAACAGATCGTTTGCATGGTGTTGGGTAAACATTTGTGCAAATTCACTTACCCCCAGATCTACAAATGCCTGTTGGGTAAGGTTAAAATCGAGGTTCATAAAAACGCCTCCGAGGTCGAAGATGATGTTTTTGGTCAATTTGAAAATTTGAAAATGAGCGAATTTGAAAATGTTTGTTCTTCAATTTTGTATGATAATACTGTTGTCAAATATTAAGGAAAGTAATGACTTGATTTTCAAATTTTCAAATTTTCAAATTTTCAAATTCAATTTTCTCTATTTTTGCCGCCTTGCTGAACAGAATATCGTTCATCGGGCCTATAGCTCAGTTGGTTAGAGCACCTGACTCATAATCAGGGGGTCCCTGGATCATGCCCAGGTGGGCCCACGTAACAAAAAGCAGTTATGATTTATCACATCATAGCTGCTTTTTATTTGCCTATACTTTGCAATATCTATCGGAATAATAATCATTATCTTTTCATGCCAGACTGGATATGTGTTTGTTTATAAAAAAGTTGCTCCCTAAAATCAATGCTTATGAAACGACGATTGCTGCTGTTGACTATTGTTCCTATATTTTTCTTTTTATCCTGCAATAATCAATCGCAGGAAAATAAACTGGCTGTAAGACTCTCTCAATCCAAAAGTTTCATTGCGTTAACACAAAGCTCACTGAAAATGTCGGAAGAAATAAAAACAGCTAAGAAGGATACAGTTTTACAAAACAGATTTAAAAATCTGGATTCATTATCTAAAAGAGATTCAATACTCAAATATCTATACCGCACAGATACTTTTATGAATAACAGTCTTACAATGGCTACAGCTGCAAAAGAAGTGAGCATTGAATTTCCCGAACTGAATAAACTTCCCAAAGAGGCCAAAACAAAAGTCTGGAAAAAAGCAGCATCGATTATTATGGCTAATCAATCTATCAGATAAGTGAATAGACTTTGTGTACAAAAAATGTATTAATAACAGTTAATTAAAGACAAACATTACAAAAAGTTGATACCTATCCAGTATTTCTCAAAATTGGGGGCCAGGTTAATGTAAAGTCCATTTAGAACTGATAAGGCTTTCATTGTTATATATGAAAGCTTTTTTACCTATAGCCAACCTCTATTAAATACTTTTTCATAGATTTCCGGTGACCTAAAGAGGAACATAGTTATGTGCTTTTTATTATTATTGTCATTCCGGACATTGGGGGTTCGAGTCATTTCTGTCTGCCACTACGATTACCAAATTATTATTGCAGATATATTTTTTCGGTAGCTTCTTTTTTCAAATGTAGGGCATCAATAAAGTCTTCGTTTGATAGATGTAAAACATACGGATTGAAAGACCCCTTTAAGGCAATTCCATACTTTGAAGAAAGTTTTCTGAAATAAATCTCACTCAAAAGTACGTTCCTGTATTTTGAGGTATTGTATATATGATTATACATTTTGGGATAATATGGCGACAAAATGATAGTTATATGAATGTTGCGTTGAATCATAAATTTAAGTATCGTTTCAAGTTCCTGTTTCTTTCTGGAATCAATAGCGTTAAATCCCTCAATACCAAAAAGCCCGATTGACAGGTCTTCATTTACCTTTTTTTCTCTTTCATAAACGGTAGGATTACTTCGCTCCTCATTATATTGTATCGACCCATCCGGCAGTCGGGCATCTAAGTTTTTTATCAAGGTATCTGTTATAATCAATCTGTCAGGCTGGAACAATTTAGTGATACTAGCCAAAACATAATAAGGATAAAATAGCTGTGCAGCTGTATTTATTTTATCTGATAAAAACTCCCATAAAAATTGTGATTCCTGATAAGAAAAGAATGAAATATAATTGTCTTTTATAGATTTATAAAGTAATTGGTCATTGTTTTTATTCAGTATCCAGGGGTCTATCCCTAAAATAATAGTATTTGGAAGTTTCCCTTTTTTCTGATAAAGATCCAGAATGGCAGCCATGTCTTCTATACTATTTGCGGGGAGCCAGTGATTCTGAAATGAACTATCCCCCACGATTTTCGCTGTTAATTGCATTACTCTTGAAGAACCGATTATAATCTTGTTGGGAGTCTTTTTTTCTTTTTCGATGACTTCTTTTTTTAGTAGCCTTTCATCTAAATTTAATGAGCCATGAACAAACTTTCCGGCAAGCATATTCTGCACTATTATTTTATATACATCGCGTTTATAAAATAGTCTTCCCGCATCACCATAATAAGAAACCATTGCTATCACAAATAATGTGATAAAAACATAAGTGAAAATTTTAATAATAAACTTTTTCATCCTAGAATTGAAAATAGATAAATGTGTTAGACTTCCCCAGAAAGGCATATATAATCAAGGCAATGAGTATATATAATGTTCTCCTGATCAATTTATTTTTAGGCATTCTTAAATGACGTTCATCCAAACGAAAGAACCAATCTATTATCATCAACGGTAAGATTAAAAAAAGTGCTTTGGGTATTTTCGACATTGAAAATAGCTGCCATGGGTCTGCCCAAATACTTGAGACGCATTTACCAATAAAACCGAAACTATCTGAAATCGTAGCCGATCTGAAAAAAATCCATGCCAATGTTACAAATGAAAAGGTTACCGTTATTTTAAAGCTTTCTCGTATTCCGGGTACTAATGCGTTTTGCGCAGCAACGGTGGAAATATTTTCTCTGTTCTTCCCAAGTAAAAGCAATAATAGGAATCCGAATGCATGAATTAATCCCCATGCAAGAAAGGTCCAGTTAGCTCCATGCCAAAACCCGCTAATTAAAAAAACAATAAAAATATTTTTAATTGTTGTCCACTTTCCGAGCTTAGACCCCCCCAATGGTATATAAAGGTAATCTTTGAACCAGGATGATAATGAGATATGCCAGCGGCGCCAGAACTCTGCAATATCACGTGAAAAATACGGAAACCGAAAATTAGATAATAGTTCAAATCCGAAAAGTTTTGCTATTCCGATAGCTATATCTGAATAGCCACTAAAGTCGCAATAGATCTGAAAGCTAAATGCAATAGCACCGGTAATAAGTTCTATTCCACTTAACGAATGGTAATTTTCAAAAGCAGCATTGGCACAGGAGGCTAATGAGTCGGCTATCACAACTTTTTTAAAAAGCCCCCATAAAATTAATCTACAACCTTCTACTGCTTGCCCGTATGTAAATACTCTTTTCGTTCGGACCTGTGGCAAAAGGTGATTAGCTCTTTCAATCGGGCCGGCAATCAGTAAGGGGAAAAAAGAAACAAAAACCGCATATTCAACAAAGTTTGAAACAGGTTTCTGTTTCTTTCTATAAATATCAAAAACATAGGAAAGTCCGTGAAAAGTATAGAAAGATATACCAAGAGGAACTGCTACTTTAATAAATTCAGGATTGATATGAATCCTTATAAATTCAAAGAAACCTACAACCTCACTCAAGAAAAAATTGTAGTATTTAAACACACATAAAAAACCTAAGTTATTTATTATACTCAGCCACAAGAATAATTTAGCTCTCTTCCGTGAAGGTGATGCTACGCCAAACCCATAAAAATAATCCATTACTGTAGAGAGTACGAGTAATAAAAGAAATTTCAAGCTCCAGCTGCCATAAAATACATAACTGGCAATCAAAAGCAGTAAGTTCTGTATTGAAAGCTTTTTATTAAAAAAGAACCAGTATAGAATAAAAACAACGGGTAGAAATATCAGAAAAGTAAACGAGGTAAATAACACTTCAGGTAACTACTATTTGATCAATAAAAAATTGGATTGTTGGCTGGGAGTTTAAATGTAGCCAAATATATTTAGATAAATAGATTGTTTTGCCTGGTATATAGTGATGAAACCTATAATAATTAGGCTTATTTACTTTCGATTCCATACTTCTTTTTAAAAAACTGATTAATATCAAATCATTACATTACACTTACCTCATCTTTAATCAATTGGCTTAGAATCATAGTTTGATATCTACCACCTAAAAAGCATATATAATAAACAATAACTATGAGTGTTTATGTATTCCAAACTGCCTTTATGTTTCATCAATACTTTGCCGGCTGATCGGGTTTAGGCAAGGTTTTCTTAATAAAATTCCGCAGGCTCTGGTTACTGGCTTCCAGATCGGGTTTGCGCAGGTACATCATATGTCCGCTGCGGTATCCTTCCCAGCTCATCCTGTCTTTTAATTTTCCGCTGGGGTCTAATTGCCACATGCTGTATTTGGCATTAAAATAATCGCAGGCTCCATCATAATAACCGGATTGTACCAGCAAATGCAGATAAGGGTTTTCGGCCATTGCCTGGCGGAGGTTTTCACCCGTATGATCATTTGTATTATCCCATGGACGTACCGGCCCAAACATATAATACCGCAGATCCGTTTTATATTTTAACTCATCGCGCAAATAAATATTGATAGCGGGTGTGAATGAATGTTCCCATGAAGTGAGCTCAGAATTAAAATCGGGGCTCTCGCCGCCATCTCTTCTGTCTATCCCTTTATATCTTGAGTCGAGTCTGCCTACGGTAAAACTCTGCTCGCGCAGCAATTCTTTCCAGAAAAGGCTCGGTGGTATTTCCAGATTATTCTGCAGGATCACTTTTTCGGGCAGGCCGGAATAACGCGCCATTTTTGCGGCGATCTCTTTTCGTTTTGCCTCTTCCAGAAACCCACCTTTTGCCAGAGAAGGTATGAGTTCATTTACTGTAAACTGTTCTACTTCAGGCAACATGGCTGTAAGGTCTTTTTTCTGCAGATCCGCAGGAAGTGCTTTGTGATACCAGGCAGTAGCTGCATAATAGGGTAAGGTAAGTGCTACTTCTACAGGGCCCGATCTTTCGATACCCAGTTTGGTGGGCGATACAAGGATCACACCATTAAAATACATCCAATGTGCATTTTGCAATTCGAGCACGAGACCCGAAACCCTGCCGGTTCCATAGCTTTCGCCGATCAGGTATTTGGGAGAAGCCCAACGGCCCATTCTGGATACAAATGTGTTAACCCATTCGGCGAGGTATTTAATGTCTGCCGTTACACCAAAAAATCTTGACTTTGGAATGTCAGCACTTACAGGTCTTGAAAAACCGGTATTAACGGGATCTATATAAACGATATCTGCAACATCTAACAAAGACTGTGAATTATCTTTTAATCCGTATGGTTGAAGTGGATATCCTTCATCATCTACATTTAAAATACGCGGACCGGTATAGCCCAGTTCCATCCATACAGAGGGGGTTCCCGGGCCACCATTAAAAGAAATAACCAGTGGGCGTGCGGCACGGTCTTTTACATCTGTTCTTTCATAATAGGTAAAAAAAACGCCTGCCTGTATTTTGCCTTCATCATCCCAAACAGGCATCATACCGGCTATTGTTTTGTAAGGAACTTTATTGCCTTTGATCGTGATCTCATGTTCACTGGTAACGGTTTGATCGGGATTGAAAGGAATATTATACACAGCCAATTTGGGATCCTGTGCTGAAGAAGCGGTTGCTGCAGGAGCTCCTGCCTGTGGTGCACCGCCACCGCCACGTTGGCCTTGTGCCTGTAAAATGGTACCCGCTGTTATACAAAATGCCAGCGATGATAAGAAGATTTTTCTCATAGGTTGACTTTAGTTTTGGTAAACGTATTCATGACCATGCATGATATTGAAAGATTGAATTTAACGCAATCTGGTAAAAAAAGAATATGAAGTTTATTTTTTTCTTATCGGACAATCATTTACCTGATAAATTTCCTGCTTTTATATGTCGATATATTAGCAAAGATCACAAAACGGGGCCTTGTTGTATCTAACTCGATTTGTGTTATTTTCACTCATTATGAAGCGGTGTATTCTTTTTGGCATATTTCTTATTTGCTTTATTGCGGTTGATGCACAGGTATGGAAAGCAAAATGGATCTCTTCTAAAGTTTCCTCTTCAGATATCAATACTTTTTTTGCTTTCCGAAAACAAATAAATATTCAGCAGGTTCCGCAAACAGCCATTGCAAGAATTGCGGTTGACAGTAAATACTGGTTATGGATTAATGGTAAACCCGTTATACGCGAAGGCGGATTGAAAAGAGGACCGAATGTAAATAACACTTATTACGATGAAGTAGATATTGCACCCTGGCTAACTACCGGCAATAATACCATTGCGGTTATGGTTTGGTATTTTGGCAAAGAAGGAATTTCGCATCGCAACTCAGGGAAATGCGGATTAATATTTGATTGCCAGACAGGCACATTTGATCTGCTGAGCGATAATACCTGGCAATGTAAATGGCTTGAAGCATATCAAACAGCAGCGGCGCCGTTGCCAAACTTCCGGCTGTCGGAGTCGAGCCTATTGTATGATTCGCAAAAAGAATTGAATAACTGGATAACCGATTTTTCCATTGCATTTGATCAGCCGGAAGAGAGCGCAGCATTTGGCCAGCCACCATGGAATGTTTTGGAAAAAAGAACGATACCGCAATGGAAAGATTATGGTGTAAAAAATTATATATCCCAAACGGTTACACCGGATTTTAACGGCAATTCATTGATCAATTGTAAACTGCCATACAATGCGCAGATAAATCCATATTTCAAGATCGATGCGCCGGCGCCGGGATTAAAAATAGTGGTGTATACCGATAACTATTCTGAATTTAATGGCAGTGGCAACGGTTTGCGTTTTGAATACATTACCAAAAAAGGAGTGCAGGAATTTGAGGCGCCGGGCTGGTTAAATGGTCATATCGTTTATTATTCTATGCCGCGCAACATCAATATTCTTGATTTGAAATTTCGGGAAACCGGTTATGATGCAGATTTCGCAGGTAGCTTTTCGTGCAGTGACCCTTTTTATAATACCTATTGGCAAAAAGCGGTTCGAACCATGTATGTTAACCTTCGTGATGATTATATGGATTGCCCGGATCGCGAAAGAGGGCAATGGCCTTCTGATGCTGTGGTAGAATCTGGTATAGCCTATCATGCCTTATCACCTGCCGTTTTTCCACTCTCAAAAAAATGGTTCACAGAAATGCTCAACTGGCAAAAAGCGGATGGCACATTGTACGGGCCGGTTCCGGGAGGTTGGTCGGTTGATTTGCCTGATCAGACTTTAACCGCATTAGGCATTTTTGGATTGTGGAATTACTATATGCACAGCGGTGACAAGGATATGTTACAATCGTATTATCATGCCATTCAGAAGTATCTGCAATTATGGAATATCAGTACAGATGGTTTGGTTGTGGATCGAAAAGGTTATGATTTTTGGGGCGACAGAACGGGTAACAAAGATGTTCGGGTAATTGCCAATGTTTTTTACTATCTCACTTTACAATGTCTTCAGCAATCTGCAGCCGTAATGGGTTTAACGGCTGATAGTGATAACTATTTATTGCAGATGAAAAAATTTAAGGATGCTTTCAATAAACAATTCTGGAATGGAGTTGCTTATCGCGATCCTTTATATACGAAAGCCACAGATGACCGTTCGCAGGCATTGGCAGTAATAGCCCGGCTGGCTGATCCGGATAAGTACCCGAAAATATTTGATGTTCTCAAGTCGTCATGGTTTGCGAGTACTTATATGGAAAAGTATATTATGGAAGCACTTTTTGTAATGGGGCAAGGAGATTTTGCACTTAAGCGTTTTAAAACCCGTTTTGATTTTATGGTGAATACCAATCGTTTCAGCACTTTGTGGGAAGATTGGACTTTGGATAAGGGACCGGATGGTTATGGCACGATTAATCATGGATGGGCCGGTGGCGGACTCACCGTTTTATCAGAATATTTATGTGGTATTAAACCATTAGAACCCGGATTCTCTGCTTTTAGTTTGATGCCCGATCCTGCAACCATCAAAAGTGCTTCTTTACGCATATCCACTGCAAAGGGGTTGGTTGAAAGCAGCTATACACAATCAGTAGACAGTCTTTCATTACAGGCAACTGTACCCAATGCAAGCCGGTGTATAGTAGGTATTCAAAACCGTTACGACCGGATATTGTTGAACGGAAAAATTATCTGGGAAAGCGGGTATTATAAAAACAGCAGCGATATGATTCCAGCCGGAACAGATTCTGCACGCATAAAATTCAGTTTGCAATCTGGTAAATGGAACATACAGGCCATTGCATTTCAACAGGCCGACAGACAGGTGGTTGATATTAGCAATACCCTTAAAAAAGATACTGTTTTATGTATTAACGATACGCTGGTTCTTTACAACGGAAGCAATAAATCATTGCAATGGTATAAGAACGACAGTTTGCTGATGAACAGCACGCATGCTTATTTAAATGTTTGGGACAATGGTGTGTATGCTGTTACAAGTCATACTATAAACGGCCAAACAGATACACTGGGAAAATATAAAGTAGTGATGAGCAATCTGAATATTGCTCCTGCAAAACCCTTAATACAACAACAAACTACAAACCTGATCAGCAGTGTGGATCAAAACTTACAGTGGTACCGATTTTATATACCTATCAATAGTGCCATACAAAAGACCTATCATCCATTGAATAATGGCGGGTATCGTGTTCGAACCATCGCTGCCAACGGATGCAGCGCCGTATCTGCAGAGTATAAATATTTCACCGATGTGTTATTTCCGTTAGACAATGATCAGTTTATCACCTTATACCCCAACCCGGTTACTGATTATGTAAATCTTGCCTATCGATTAAACACTAATAAAACGGTAAACGTAGCTGTTTATAACAGTTTAGGTATTCGCCTTATTTATCAGGAAAATCTCAGCAATGGTTCACGTATTTCTACCGGTGCGCTGCTTAGAGGCATTTACTCAGTTGTGGTTACCATAAATGGTGAAGACAGGCGGTATACGATGAAGTTGATAAAATAAAGGGGGACCTTTAGTTATCGCAGATTAAATGGTAGAGACAGAACTTTCGTTTTTTGCACGGTGTTTCTTTTTCCTTACTCACAGAAGAAAGAGAATCTTTACCTTGCAGCCTCAAAACGGAAAAATGAAATTAGCCGACATCTTACTCACAAGGAGTGAGAACAAATGCGAACTCTGCGGATCTATAGACGATATTCAGGTGTACGAAGTACAGCCTCAGGATTACAGTAACGAAGAAAATACCATTATTGCCTGTGGTAAATGCCGCAGTCAGATTGATAAAAAAGCCGAGCTGGATCAAAATCACTGGCAGTGTTTAACCGGTTCTATGTGGAGCGAAGTGCCGGGTGTTCAGGTTGTGGCCTGGCGTATGCTTAACCGCCTGCGCTCTGAAAGCTGGGCGGCTGATCAATTAGATATGTTATTTCTGGATGATGAAAGACTGGCCTGGGCCAAAGCCACCGGCGATCATGAAAACGACGCAAGTGTAGACCTTCATAAAGATGCAAATGGAACCGTTTTACAGTCGGGTGATACCATTGTACTCACCAAATCCCTTGATGTAAAAGGTTCAACCCTGAATGCCAAAATGGGAACCGTGGTAAAAAATATACGCCTGGTAGACGATAATACTGAGCAGATTGAAGGGAAGATTGAAGGGCAGGTAATCGTGATTCTTACTAAATATGTTCGAAAACAAGGATAAAGGCCGGTATGGGTAACGGGGTTCTATTACAATACTATTAAGGGCTTGGTGGTATATTGCTACCCGTTCAGGTAAGGCTGGCCAGGCAGCATTTTCTTATCAATAGGAATCTGTTATACATAATATTGTATCTTTATGGCTCGCAATTCTCTATATCCTTGTAAAAACCTGCATTCATCCGTATTCCCGTTTCAGGATGTTTGCTTTTTCATTAATTCCATATTCCGGCAATATTAATTTAACAAATACTTGATTTCAGGCATTTGCCCCGTAATAAAGGATTAAATCAGGATGATGACATTAACACAAGGCTTTAGGTTTCTATTGGCTAAAACAAAGGGCATTTGTATAGCCTGCATACTTTTTGCAGGTATGATGACATCGTGTACAAAACAAACCGAAACCAATAATAACCCATCCGTACCCACCCCGGCCCCTGCAC
The DNA here is from genome assembly GCA_965206685.1 of Sediminibacterium sp. GTDB lineage: Bacteria > Bacteroidota > Bacteroidia > Chitinophagales > Chitinophagaceae > Sediminibacterium. The sequence goes on along the minus strand of OZ242223.1, from coordinate 4,228,797 downwards.
CTGCGATAACCGGCGATATTCAGAGTTTTACGCTATCCGATTCACTCATTGCTTTCAATACAGGTACAACTGCCAAATGGCTTGTTGTAAATATTAATCCAAATACCATTGTTAAGTTTAATGGTGTAATTGTTGGTAATTATGGTGTGCTGGATACCGGCCCTTTAAATCAGAATTCTACGTTTACCTTAACGGTGAATAATGGCAAACAGGCTACCGCCAGCGTATTTGTTGCCGATTCTATTACCAGTCTTTTATGGAATAAGGGAAAGCGTTTAAGACAGACCAAGTATCAGTTTTACGTGGTACCTGTTGGTCAAACAGACCCCACATTTGTAGATACACCTATGACCCCGCAGGTAGCTGATCAAAGGATTAATTTTACGCTTAAACATGAATCCGTAATCATTCAAAACAATTCTTCACTGTATGTTTCACCACCTTATGGAGGAGTGTTTACTGTGAATGCAGCTCAGGATGGATTTTTATGGCAGGGTATCGCTTATCACATAGAGCAATTAAACGATGCCGGTTTAGTGGTAACGTATAATAAAACAATCAACGGTCAAATTATTCGAGTCCGGAATACTTATGTGTACGAATAGATACCTGTTCTAGTTCAGCGGAACCTCTATGCTGATAAAGCCTCCTTCCTCTTTAATATGATTGATTGTAAACTTTCCATTGATGGCATATACCCGCTCGCGCATTTCGAGAATATTATAATGAGATTGGGTATCTCTTTGCGAAAGGTCAAAATCAAGGCCGTTATCCTGTAAATCTACGATCAGGGTATCCCTTTTTTTCAGGATCGTAATCATCACTCTGTTGGCACCTGCATACATTATACTGTTGGTGAGGCTTTCTTCTACAATTCTGTAAACAGCAAGGCTGATGACGGATGGAATTTTTTCATTTTCAATATTGGAAGAAAAAAAGATCTCATTACTACCGGATTGCCTTACCAGATTTACAAGGTATTCGAGCGATGCATGTAAGCCAATCTCTTCAATCATAATGGTATTGGCCGAAGTATAGATTTTTCGGAATGCTGTCAGTTTATCTGATAAAGACAACAATACCTCATCCAGTTTTTTATCCAGCACCGGTCGTTCACTGTCTAAATGTTTTTTGATCCAGGAAACATCCAGTTTAAGGGATGCCAGTCCCTGACCCAGTTCATCATGCATTTCTTTTGCAATCTTATTTTTTTCGATTTCTCTTATATGTTGCAGGTGTGTTGATAAGGTTCGGAGCTCTTTATTAAGATGGATGAGTTCATTTTCTGCTTCTTTTTGCCTGCTGATGTCGATACCGGTTGCTGAAACATATAGTGGCTTTCCGGCTTCATCCTTATGCATGATAAAGACCTGAATTACGGGTATCACTTTACCGCTTAAACTTTTATACGCTGTTTCACCTGTCCACCTGCCTATGCTAAACAGGCTGGCTTCAACCTCAGGTGTTACGGTTTCGGCTTTGTATGAGCGGAATTGTGAGATCGAATACTTTGTAATATCATTCTCACCAACTTCAATAATCTGTTTCATCGATCTGTTTGCATACAAAAAGTTTCTGTGGAGGTCAAATGTAAAAATATACGCACTGGAATTTTCTACAATAGCCAGCAGGTGTTTTTGTTCTTCCGGCAATTTTTTCCGCTCTGTGATATTTTCTTTTACAGCAACAAAATTGGTGATCTCACCATTTTCATTGGTGATGGGAGAAATGATGGCGTTCTCCCAATACACATCGCCGTTTTTCTTTTTATTTTTAAACTCCCCGCGCCATTCTCTGCAATGGGTTATATCTTCCCATAAATTTTCGTATTCACTCAACGGTGTGTACCCTGTTTTTAATATCCGCGGATTTTGTCCGGCTACTTCTTCAAAGCTATAACCTGTAAGCTTTGAGAATGCCGGGTTTACATATTCAATATCCCCTTTGAGATCGGTAATTACTACAGAAGCGGAGCTTTGTTCTATGGCCTTATTAACAATCCGTAAGCGTTTTTCAATCTCTTTTCGTTTGATCTCTTTCAGTGATAATTGTTTTCTGAAACGCCAGATAAAAAATCCAAAAAACAGTATAGTTTCTGTAAGCATCAATCCCAGTAAAACATAACGGCGTGTTGATTCATTTTCAATGCTCTTTCGGAACATCTCTTCGTCTAATCTTGCATGAGTTGCTATTTCATCGTATTTTCTTTTAACCCTGTTTCGCAATGAATCGTGCTTTGTAACGGTTAAGAGAATTGCCGCACTATCGAAATTGCCAAGCTTAGCAAGAGATACAACTTTGTCAGACAGAATAAAAGTTTGCTTTACCAATGAGTCGAGGCTCATGATATCATCGCAGGGCACATATACATTTCCGCAAAGCGTTTTTAAACTGTCTATCTGTTCATTGGCGGCTTTGCAGGCACTTTTATATTCCGAAAATGTTTCCGGGAATTTATTGATCACCAACGGCTTCTCGTAATACAAAACATCATTATAAGCTAATTGAAACTTATCAAGGTGATGGCTCATCCATAATACCCTTGATTGATCTGATGTTTGTCGCTGGTTTGAGGTAAGGATCTTATATTCCCAAATATATACTCCCGTTAATGCAATAAATGATGCACCAAGGAGAATGTAAAGAATCAATTTTGAATTAACCGTTTTCATAACATGCCATATCCATAAATAAAAGAATCTGCTTAAGCGGATAATGGCTGACTATGAAATAAAAGAGATGGATATCAGATATGAATAAAAGCCATCATACCGATTATAAGTACAAGGTAGCTGAATGGATTGTCCTGAAATATGACGATGGTCAGTAACTGATATCTTAATACAGATTTAAGATTTACATAGCATTTACGGGCCTTTTCTGATGAAAGTCATACTGCCAGGCGGTTCTATCGGGCACCAAAAATTTATAATGTGTTATCCATTCAACTGAAAAAATGCCGTTTTAGCCGAATGTATATCTATTAGGCTATATAAGACCTTCTGATTCTTTATATTGGGTTAAAATAAAGCCCCATGATATTTCAGCACAGAAAAAAATTGAACCTTCTTTTGGGAATTACCATTGCCGGTGCATTGGTAATCCAATCATTTAATGTTAAGCAACAGCAGCCGAAAAAATTACAGAACATTAAGGTATTTCCTGCAACAGCCACTTATCAGGAAGTGGACCATGCCATGGACCAGTACAAAGTAGACCTGGGGGTAAAATGTAATTATTGCCATGCACCTGAAAAAGACAATCCCAGAAAAATGGATATGCCAAGCGATGCCAATCCTGTAAAGGAGATTGCACGTGATATGATCCGCATGACTGATGAGATGAATAAGAAATACATTGCCACCATTAAACATACACAACAGGATACAACAAAGATCCAGCTGGTTACCTGCAATACCTGCCACCGTGGAGTGCCCAAGCCTTTTGGCAAACCACCGGTAGCCACACCGCCACCGCCGCCGGGTGTACAGGTTCCTAAACTAAACGGCAAATAAACGACTCCTGTAATTCCCGATTGTTTTACGGGAATACACATTTGAAACCTGTATCATGTTTTTTACATTATTGAAAGAGATACCCCAGATGTTTGTGATTGCCGCAATTATCTGGGGTTTTACTTTGTGGCTTTTCATTAAAAATGCAAGAACAAAAGAAGCCTCTTTTTTTACGCGCCACAGAACAAGTTTTCTGGCCGCTGCTGCCGCTTTGGTGCTTACTGCTGGAGATATCTGGCTGTTTGTGGAATATATTCCCACTCACTTTAAAAAGCATCCTGTTGAAGCGATATCCTTATCAGCAAAAGATCTGCTTATCGATTCTTTCGTGAATGATACCATTCATAAACCGGTAATGGAACCTAAGAAAAAAGACAGTTCAAAACAGGATAAAGCCAGCGCAGTTAATGATGCTAACAAAACATATCTTACCAATAAAGCCAGCATTCGTTTCTTCTCTCATGGCGATTCGGAAGATATTGAAGCCACCAATCATGCTGCCGCCTGTTCATTAAATAATAAAACCGGAGAGATCAGATTTACCGCACTGATCAAAGGCTTTGTGTTTGAAAACGAAATGATGCAGGATCATTTTAATGAAGATAAGTATATGAATAGTGCAGTTTTCCCAAAAACCACTTTTGTGGGTTCTATTCAAAAGCCTGACGCCATTGATTTTACAAAAAATGGTACTTATGCAGTAACCGCTAACGGCGCATTAACCATTCATGGGATCACAAAAAACATTACCGTCAAAGGACAGATAATCATTGTCGGCAGTAATGTTTCTCTGACAAGTGTATTTAATATTAAACGGGTAGACTTTGGCATTACCACAGATGAGATCGCAGAGGTGCTGGAGATCTCTGTACTTGCTTCTTTTAAATAAAATGAGCCAACTATCGGACTTGAACCGACGACCCTTTCATTACGAATGAAATGCTCTACCAGCTGAGCTAAGTTGGCATGTTTGCAAAATAAAAAGATTTCAACAAACCGGAACATGATCTTCATCACAAAAAAGCGCCCCGGAAAACCGAAGCGCTTACACCAAACAAATCGAACTTCTTTATTAATGGGTTGCCACTACTTTTTTAATGCCATAACTTCTGTTGATGGTAAATCCTAAAGAGAAATTTCCTTTCTTGAAGTCGTTGGTGTTGGTAGTTAACTGTGCAATATTTTGAGAACTGGTGGTACTGGTAAAGAAGAACTGGAATATGTGTCCGCCTGTATCCCAGTCGTAACCCAATGAAACCAGATCGGGTACATAGTTAACGGCTGAGGCACTTTCATCCAGCAGGTTTTTATATCCGTTGAACTGGTGAGAGTATTCAAAAGTGATGGCGGTTTTATGAGACAGTTTATACCGTCCGCCCAGGCCCATTGAAAATATATTGTTTACATTATTAATACCATAAGGCACAATATTGTAATGGATATATGTTGGGTTTAACTGCAGTGAAAATTTTTCACTGAATTTACGGGCAACCAATAATTGATGCATAAATGAGAAACGGTTCCAGGTATTATCATCGGGGCTTGGTCCGTCGCTGGCATCAATGTTTGCCAGTGCAAAATACACTACAGTTACCGGAATATTTTTTGCACCTGTTTGCTGTCTTGCCAAACGGAACTTACCCCATGTTTCATACTTAGAATCGCCGGTAAGGCCAATCCCAAAATTCATCCAGTCTTTAAATGAATAGTCGAATGAAAGATACGTGGTTGCAACACCTGCATTAAATCCGAAAAGCTGTGCAAGGTTTTTTAATCCGCCACCTTCTTTCCATAAATTACCAAAGTGGTGACTTACCATAAACTCCAGATTGCCTTTTCCGGTGAGTTCCACACTCTGCATATTAACAATGCGTGTTGACTTAAATGTAGCCGTGGTAACATTCTGTTTTACTTTAGATGAATCGTCTTTCATCAGTCCACCCAACAGATCGTCTTGTGCGGTAGCTTTCAGAAAGAAGCCGCATGCTACAAAGAGTATTAATAATATTTTTTTCATAATCTTAAAATTGTCAGATTAGTTTAATTGGAAATTGATGGTAGCCTCCAAAGGAGTTTCGTCGGCCAGTTTAGGTTTTACCAAACCGGGGATATCGATATTATATTCTTCTGCTTTAATTTTAAACACACAATTGAATGTGGCAGTTTTTCCTTTTACGGTAAGCTTAACGGGTGATTTGAAATTTTTGGTAACCCCGTGCAGTGTAACCGTTCCTTCAGAAGCAATATTGTAAACCCCATCTTTGGTAAGCATATCTGCGGTAAAGCCGATCAGTTTCCCTTTAAATGTTGCATTGGGAAATTTATCTGTGTGCAGATAATTATCATTAAAATGCTCTTCCAACAATGCGTTGTTAAAGTGGAAAGTTTTCATCGGTACCAACAAAGCCACTTCGCTGGTTTCTACTTTTAATACGGCGGTAGCTTCTTTACTGGCAGACGCATAATCTTTATGGCTCTGGTCTTTATTAGGGTTAAAGAATATATAGCCATCCCTTGTTTTATAGGTCTGTGCATTCAGCAGGCTCATAAAAGAGATCAGGGCGAAGGCGATTAATGTGAGTTTTTTCATCGTAGTATTATTTATTGATTAATGTTTGATTTGTCTTGTGTGTTTGTTCGTTCTTATTGAGGTAAGCCTTGTGCGATCCATGCAAGGAAAGTAGCTGTAGTAGTTCCGTCGAGGCTAAGGTTTCCACCTTTGTGACCGCTGCTGCCGGAGCTGGCCATCATTTTGTTCAGATCTGCTTTCACCGCAGCCATCTTTGCATAATCCAATGTGGGTCCTAGGCCGCCATGGCAGGCACTTCCTTTACATACGGTTTTATAAATCGGTACAATATTGCTTGTGTATGTAACAGGTCCGGTAATGGCCGGTGGTACATAATTATCTTTTGCACCCTGAGCGATCCAGGTTTTAATAATTGATACCTGCGAAGGGCTGAAATAAATTCCACCTTCACCCGGGTGATCTTTACCCGCGATCATATCTGCATATACACCTGATCTTGCGAGCACCACACCATAATACACGGTATCTTTTAGTGAGAACTGAAGGGCTCTTGTTGAACCATTATTATGGCAACCACAGGCACCGGAAGTAAGGATAGGAACAATATCATCGCGAAATGAAATGCTTGCTAAAGATTGAGCCGTTGGAACGGTGATATCTTTTTGATTATTATAACATGAGGAGAACAGCAGGATACCGCCGATCACTCCGATGTATTTTATTAGTTTATTCATAAAATTATTTTTAGCGGTTGGTGATTATTTTTTAACGATAACTTTTCCTGTCTTCCTGTATTTAAAAATGCCTGAGCCGTCTGTACCGTATTTCCATACATCAGGTATATTAGGATCTGCGAAATACCAACCTTTGATAATGGCTATTTCTGAAGATTTTAACCCGCCATCACCATAAGCCATATCGCCCTGTTGAGAAGTAGCAAAAACTTTTGTACGAGGATTGGCAACCAAAATAGTTGAATCTACTCTTGACATTAAAGTACTGGCAGCATTCAGGTTATCTCCTTTTACATAAAAGCTTTTATTATTGGCATCTATAAAGCATACAGATGAATTTGCACGATTTCCTTTAGGGTAAAAAATATCAAGCAACAGATCATCATACGTATTTAATGGACCTCTTGTACTTGAAGCAGATACCGGAGTGGCTACAGTTTTGTAAGGTCTGAAACTTGCATTCACCAACGTATCGGAGTAAAATTTTCTTACACTGTCTTTATACGCATTCCAAACTTTTGAAAGAGCGGGTTCTTTTAATTGCGCGTATAAAGTAGTAGCATTGGTTGCTGGATTGATATAAGCAAAAGTGATGGTATCAGCAGCAGTGATAGATAATAAACCCTTCCTTGCCCAACCGCCTGTTGCAGTTGCCTGGTTATGACAATTGGCAGATGAACAACCAATGGTAATTAACGCAACAGCACTTGGCCTGTAATCTTCCACAGCCGGAAATTCTTTTGCGCCGTTCTTGATCCAGTTATATATGATAGACTTTTCTGAAACAGTTAAGTCAACACCATAATTAACCGGTGGCATGGCTTTTACCAGATCGCTGGTTGTGATCAACTGATATAATTGGCTAGATTCAGGATTGCCGACCGTTACCATACTCTTTACACTTGCATAACTGTTTAAATAAGGTTTTACACCAGTACCACCATGACATGTTCCGGAAACGCAGTTGTTCTTAATAATGCTTTGTACACTTTTTGTAATCACTACATCATTTACGCCGGGTGTTGCATCCGCATACGGAACTACTGTGGAATCGTAGAATGGAGAAAAAATAGTGGAATCGGGTGTATTAACCAATGCACGCGATACACCGGCTGCATTCGTGCCATCTTTTTTACACTGCACTAAAAACAGTGTAATCATCAGCAAACAAAAGAGGCCGATCATGCCTTTTAGATTTGGGACCATTTTTTTCATAAACTAAATTTTTTTATTAAAGAATGTAAGCGTTTTGGGAATCTTGTTTTAACGCTTCTGGCAGTTAAGATTGATGTTGTTCCTTCAATGTTACAAACACAAAATTATCATGAGCGTATTCCTTTTCTTGTGATAGATGTCACTTCGCTTTGTGATTTATCTCAAGAATTTTTATGCCTAAAATCATATTTTACTAAGCATTGAAACACCACTTTTACATTGCATAAACATCAATGTCTTAACACTAATATTATTCTAATTATGAAAAAGAAAATCCTACTCAGTCTTGCAGCCATCATTGTCATCTTCGCAGTATGGGCAGCATTGAACAGAGAAAAATTTACACAGGCCGTTGTTGATCTTGGTATGGCCTTAACCTCTTCTGTTAAACACAGAGATCCTTCTGCAGAAAAAGCAAAATTTGAATTAACCACAGATGCGTTTTCGAAAGCGTATAAAGACAATGCAACAGAAGCTGCTAAAAAATATATCAACCAGGCTGTTTTACTGGAAGGCGATATCACTTCTGTTTCAGGTGTTACCGTTTCCTTCAATAACATTGCATGCAACATTGATTCTTCAGAAGTAGCTAAATTGAAAGATCTGAAAGTAGGCAGTAAAATAAAATTGCAGGGACTGGTAGTTGGTTATAATGATCTGATGGAAGAGATAGATCTGGCGCAGTGCAGAATTAAATAGTTTTCACTGGCAGTTCATTCATAGAAAAAGCCGTTGTTGAATATTCAACAACGGCTTTTTCTATGTGTTAATTTGAAAATATGCGAATTTGAAAATTTGAAAATTGAGTTTGCGGCTATCTTCTCTTTCCTCCACTACCTCCACCACCTCCACCACCAAATCTTTTTCCTCTTCTGCCACACTCTTTTTGCAACACTTTTTTTACAACACTCTTTTTTGCCACGCTCTTCAGAGCGTGGGTTAAAGCACCCATTTTTTCTTTTTCGGGACTTAAGTCCCGAGTTTGCCCAATGTAACTAAACAATAAAATCAGGTATAAACACCTAATGGAATAATTACAATAAATACATTTCTTTATTTAAAAAATGCCTTACACAAAAGTCTGGATCCATTATGTGTGGTCTACAAAAAACAGAGTTCCCATTTTGACACCAACTTTAAGGAACTTACTCTTTGATCATATCAGAAAAAATGCAATCACAAAACAAATACATATTGACAGGATGAATGGTTATTCTGATCATATTCATTGTCTTATCGCCTTAAACAGTGCTCAATCCATTGGAGAAGTAGCAAAGTTATTAAAAGGAGAATCCGCTTATTGGTTCAATAACCGGTCGGGAATTAAAAACATTAAACTACAGTGGCAGGATGAGTATTTTGCTGTATCTGTTAGTGAGTCGATGATACCTAAATTAAGAATGTATATAGATAATCAGGAGATACATCATCAGAAAAAATCATTTCAGGAAGAATATGATGCGTTTATAAAGTGTTATGATTTTTGAATAAATGAGCAGACTCGGGACTAAAGTCCCACAGAAAATAAAAAGAGAAATCTTATCCACGCTCTAAAGAGCGTGGCAAGATTAAAGAGCATGGAAAGACTAAAGAGTGTGGAAAGTTCAAAGTACGTCCACATCTAAAGCGCGTGCCAAGTCTAAAGAGTTTGGCAAGTTTAAATTGCATGGAAAGAGTATAGAGATTGTAATTTAAAATATCCCGAAAGTGATATAGAAAATGTGCCTGTTCAAAAGCACTTGAATATTTATCTTCTCTTTCCTCCACTACCTCCACCACCAAATCTTTTTCCTCTTCCACCTCCGCCTTGTGATGGCCTTCTGGCTTTGGGGTTATATTCCGGTGTGGGACCAAACTGTTCAGGTACCTGTGCTTTGGTAACGGCATGGCCAAGTAAGGCTTCTATCTCTGCAAATTTTTGTTGTTCTTTTTCTGTGATAAATGTGTACGCCGTTCCCTCACTAGCTGCTCTGGCTGTTCGGCCTATGCGGTGAATATAATCTTCTCCATCATTCGGTACATCATAATTGATCACCAGGTCTATGTCTTCAATATCAATACCACGACTTAAGATATCTGTGGCCACCAATATCTTTAATTTCTTATTTCTGAAATCAAGCAATACCTGTTCTCTTTTGATCTGATCCAGATCGGAATGAATTTCTTCTATTGAAAAATTGGAACGCTTCAATTCATTACTCAGTTGTTTTACATTCTGTTTTTTTGAACAGAATACGATCACACTCTGAAAATCTTTTCTGCGCAATACTTCTTTTACCAATGGAATTTTTTGCGGCTCATACACTACAAATGCTTCCTGCACAATTTGCTCAGGCGGTTTAGAAACCGCAATATTTATTTCTAAAGGATTATGTAAAATTTTTCTGGCCAGCTCACGCATCTTCATCGGCATGGTGGCAGAGAACAACAAATTTTGTCTTTGCTTGGGTAAGAAAGAAATGATCTTCATAATATCATCATGAAAACCCATATCCAGCATACGGTCTGCTTCATCCAAAACCAGGTAACGTAAAGCCTTCATTTTTACATAACCCATATTCAGGTGGGCAATCATTCTGCCCGGTGTGCAGATTACCACATCTACACCACTTGATAATGCTTTTTTCTCTGTAGTAAAAGAAGTACCATCGCCACCACCATACACGGCTATTGAACTTACGTTGGTAAAATAAGATAACCCTTCCATGGATTGCGCTATCTGCACCGCCAGCTCTCTGGTAGGCACAATGATCATGGCATTAATATGATGGTCGTCGTGGGGTTCTGTAATAATTTTATTGATCAGGGGTAAAAGGAAAGCGGCTGTTTTGCCGGTTCCGGTTTGTGCAGAGGCAATAATGTCTTTACCCTGTAAAATGGGAATCATTACCTGTTCCTGAACGGGTGTAGCATTTTCGTAACCCATTGCGTCAATCCCTTCCAATATTCTTTCGTCGAGGCCAAATTCTGTAAACTTCAAAATAGATCGCTGTTATTTATGTGAACTGTAAAGATAAGCTGATAAACAGCTGTTTCCGTTCTAACCCGCTCCCGCTTTCGCTGTTTTGGCCGGATTATGCCTTTTTTAGGCCGATTTTGATAGAATTATGACGCTTGAAATATGTTTTGACTAATTTTTAACCACCTGTATGCAGCCAATTCTGTTAATTTGCGCCTCTATTGGCAACCAATATTGCAATTAACTACTTGAAATGAAAAAAACACTACTCGTTCTCTTAGGCATATCCCTGGCTTTTTTTGCTGTGGCTCAAACCACCCAGGCTACTGATGCCGCTGCTTCAAAAACGGACAAATCAAAGAAAGAAAAGGAAGCTAAACCGGCTGTTTCTGTGATGGAAAAGACCAAAAAGCAATTATTGGATCTCACCAACCGCCCAAGTGATCATTTGATGATACAATATGGTGCCGATAGCTGGACCAATCGCCCCGACAGTGTGCGTACCGGTGGCTTTAGCAGGCATTTCAACATTTATTTTATGTTTGACAAGCCTTTCAAAACCAATCAAAAAATGAGCCTCGCTTATGGTATTGGTATTGGAAGCAGCAATATCTTCTTTGATAAAACCAATGTAGATATCAAGTCTAACTCAACCAAACTGCCTTTTACCAATGTAGACAGTGCCAATCACTTCAATAAATTTAAAGTAACCACCATTTATGCAGAAATACCTGTAGAACTGCGCTATTTCTCTAACCCGGAAGCTCCGCAAAAATCGTGGAAAGCGGCCATCGGTATGAAAGTGGGTACTTTATTAAAATCATACAGCAAAGGAAAGAATCTGGAAAATAAAGTAGGTACCTCACTGTACGGACCCGGTTATATCATTAAAGAAAGCGACAAACGCTTCTTTAACGGAACCATGCTGGCTGTTACCGGCCGTATTGGTTACGGGATCTTATCACTGGATGCCGGCTACCAGTTTAACGGTGTGTTGAAAGATGGCGTGGGCCCAAGCATGAATAAATTCTCTATCGGCCTTACGATCAGCGGACTGTAAGCGTGAATCGTGAGACGTGAATCGTGAGTAAAGAACCATATGGTTACTTACTCACGATTTTTTTTGCCCCTCCACTCACGATTCACGTCTCACGCCTCACGAATTCACTCATTCTATCATGCACTCATTCACTCATTAATTCCCTAACCTCTACCTTTGCAAAAACAACAACTCCCTTGATCGAAAAAAAGAAAAATATTCGCCGCGAAGAAAAAACGGTATTGGTGGGTCTGATACAGAAAGAAACAACCGAAGAGCAGGTTACCGAATATCTTGATGAACTGGCATTCCTTTCAGAAACGGCAGGTGCCATTGCCGTAAAAAGATTCACGCAAAGACTTCCACATCCCGATAGCCGCACATTTGTAGGAAAAGGAAAATTAGAAGAGATCAAAAATTATGTAACCGGAAGAGATATTCACCTGGTTATTTTTGATGATGAACTTACGGGTTCCCAGATCTCAAATATTGAGAAAGAACTGAACGTAAAAACCATCGACCGCAGTGATTTGATCCTCGACATATTTGCCAGTCGTGCACGCACTGCACAAGCCAAAGTGCAGGTTGAGCTTGCGCAATACCAATATCTCTTACCTCGGTTAAAAGGTATGTGGAAACACTTAGAAAGACAAGGAGGTGGTATTGGTACAAGAGGCCCCGGTGAAACAGAAATTGAAACAGACCGCCGTATTGTAAAAGATAAAATTTCTTTGCTACGCAAAAGATTAGGCGAAATAGATAAGCAGGCATTTACCCAACGCAAAGAACGCGGCGAGCTGATACGTGTGGCATTGGTGGGTTATACCAACGTTGGCAAAAGCACATTAATGACGCTGCTGAGTAAACAGGAAGTGTTTGCAGAAAATAAATTATTTGCCACGCTTGATACCACCACACGCAAAGTGGTTTTTGAGAACACTCCTTTTTTATTGAGTGATACCGTCGGTTTCATACGCAAGCTGCCGCACCATTTAGTAGAGAGTTTTAAAAGCACGTTGGATGAAGTGCGCGAAGCAGATATTTTATTGCATGTGGTAGATGTATCGCATCCGCAATATGAAGAACAGATCGGTGTGGTAAATAAAACCCTGCAGGAACTGAAGGCATTTGAAAAACCTATTCTCACGATCTTCAATAAAATGGATATGTATGAGGAAAAGAATTTTGATGACTGGCTGGATGAAAGTGTTAAGCAGGAGATCCTCCGCGAGCTGAAAGAAAAATGGGATGCCGCCACAGAAAACCAATGCGTATTTGTATCGGCTGTTGAAAAAAAGAATGTAGATGCGTTGAGGGAAATGATTCTTGAGAAAGTGAGGTTGATGTATAAGGTTAGATACCCTTATAGAACGATACAGTATTAAAATCCAATTTGAAAATTTGAAAATATGCTAATTTGAAAATTATGGTTTGACGATTAGCTTTTCGGTTTTCATTTTCAAATTTTCAAATTAGCATATTTTCAAATTAATAGATGGTCTGGCACAAAGTATCCGACAACGAAGAATCCCTGCCCTGGCAGGAAAACAACATGTGTTTACTGGAAGCAGGTGGCAAAAAACTAACTGTTGCCCGGTTTAATGGTAAACTATTCGCTTTTGCCCATAAATGTCCCCATGCAAGCGGAATTATGGCCGATGGGTACATAAATGCTGCCGGACAGGTAACCTGCCCCCTGCACCGCTACCGTTTTGATATGCAAAATGGCCGCAATACCAGCGGCGAGGGCTATTTTTTAAAGACATTTTTGGCCGAAAAGCGGGAAGATGGCATTTATATAGGCTTAGAAGACAAGGGATTTTGGGGTTTACTGTAAATTTTTGAATACAGATTTTGCCAGAAAACATTTTTCCCTATTTTTGCAACCCCATAACGGGGAAATTCCTCCTTAGCTCAGTTGGTTAGAGCATCTGACTGTTAATCAGAGGGTCTCTGGTTCAAGTCCAGAAGGGGGAGCAGATAAAGGGTTATACTTTGATAGTATGACCCTTTGTATTTTTATAACGTCGTATTCAGCAGTTGTAGGGTCTATAACGTTAATAACCTCACTTACTGAATTTGCAGGAAATCCTCCTTGTTTAGCATGTTCCCGATCCATTTCTTCATTTGGTGCGATTTAAACACAATAAATTTTATCCCCGGTTACATAGCTTTTAAGCCATTGTATTTTAGGCCCCATATTACTTAGTACACCACAAGAAGTTTGTGAGATACCTTTTAATTGTTCAGCAGTTAATTTTCCTGCACCGGGGATTTCCCTTTCAATAACATAGCTAGGCATATATTTTAATTTAAATTTTTCTACTCATACAACTTTCGCGTATCCTGTTATTTAATATTAGATAATAAACAAAAACTGATTTTACAAATCAGGCAGGGTGAAAATACTCATGTATGTAGATATCCAAACCAGGGTTATCTCCAAAAAGTGTATTTATCAAGAGTAAGAAACTATTTCGTTACCGTAAATGTCTGATAGTCAACATTTGCCACTTTTTCTTTCTATTATAGGAAAATAAGTGTGTTGCTACTTTACGCAGTAAGGGGAGTCACAATAAACAAACCATCAGCAATGATGGTGATTTCTTTTATAATCAGTGAGTTAGGGTTATTGTATCTTTTTGTTCTTCATTCCATATAGAAACCTAGTCAATTTTGTTCTTTTAATAACATACTCGTAAATACAGAAAATGAATAAAGAAGATAAGATGGACAATAATAGGTATTTAGACAAAACAGAAACTTTTAATTGAACTACCCAGTAACCTATAGCCACAATTATAGTTTGATGAATGATAAAGAAAGGGAACACTGCCTGATTTAAATATTGTAATATTTCAGAAGAAGCGTTCAAATGTTTTTTAGCAAATCCAATTAAGGTCAAAATAATACTCCAAATTTGAACTGCGTCTAATATAAAATATACTTGTGCATTTATTCCATCTGTTTTAGGTAAATTATTGGGTGTATAGTAGTTTATAAAAAGATAGATGCCTGTAATTGTTGCCATCGATAAGCTTATCTTTCTATATTTTTCACAATTATCCCAAAATAAATTACTGCTTGCAAATAGGTAACCTAAAATTAAGTAAGTAATAGACGAATTAAATACAAACCAGTCATCCACTAAACTGCCTTGTTCCGGATATTTTACATAAAACAAATAATAATTAACATAAAGTATAAAAATCACTAAAAACATTAAATACTTACTTGATAGTATTAATGAAAACTTGTCTTTATATTTTTCAACTATTTTTATTTTCAAAATTGAAAATACTGGCAATAAAAAAACAATAAAAGTTAATAAATAAACGATGAACCACATATGACTCCAAGTTAATGAGCCCTCCGGATAAGGAATCAACTTCCAAACAGAAGGATAAAAATCGAAATAACTTTCTTTTATTCTTCCTTTTTGCAGATACTCAACATATACTTGAATTGGAATTGTAAAAAACATTGCAAATACTAATGGGATGAATAGTCTTCTGAATCTTTCTAAAGTAAAGGTTAGAATACTTCTAGTCTTTAATGAAAAATATATACCTGCCCCGGAAATAAAAAATAGTAAAGGCAATCTCCATTGATGAAACCATAATACAATACTTAGTAATGTTTCTGATTTTTGTTCATTTTTTACCTCCCAATTATAATTTACAAATGGCAAGGCACTATGAAACAGGATAAGAACTAAAAAGGCAAATACTCTTATATAGTCTATGAAGTATAATCTATTTTTCATAGCCCATTAAACGTATTCAATTTAAATTAGTTACACTAAAAGACAAATTAAGTATAATTTGGTTTTTGCCTTAATTTTCGGATAGCTACCTACTCAAATAAAGCATTGTATTTGCATTTTTTGTAGAAAAAGATAGCAGAAAAGATAAAAGTATTATACTTGGATAGTATCACCTCTTTTTCATTTTTAGCTTTCCCGAAAATAAAATTACACATCTAAAATTTTTCTTCCTTTTTCACCAATCCGCTCCATCGTTTCCTGTGTGATATACTTTTGCTGATCAATTTGCTGTGGCTGTTCCCTTGTACAAAAATAACTGTGAATACTTCTGCGGTCGTTGGTGGTGTGATTGGTTGTGCCGCCATGCCATACATGCGAGTTAAAAATAAATACGGAACCTGCCGGTGCTATGATACGGATTTCATCAGGATGTTTTTCAGTTGGGTTTGCCATGGCATCATCAGGCAACAAATCAAGTTTATGTGTTTTAGGCACAATTCGGGTAGAACCATTGTGTTCGGTAAAATCGTCTAACAACCAGATACTGTTGCAGACTTTGTATGAACCATTTACTACCGTATTCTTCCAATCCACATGCAGTTTTTGAAGACCCATACCTGGTTTGGCAGCTCTGTAATTGAGCGAAGATAATTTGTACTGTTGGCCTAATACAGCTTCAATACCCGCCAGTACACGTGGGTGCGTGTAAAAAATATCGAACACTTTTCCTTTGTTAACCAGATCAGCCAGGCGGTCGGCTCCTTCTTCTTTTGGATGACGGATGTATTTGGATTCTTTCAGTTCTGCACCAGCATTCTCGCCCTCGGATTGCAGCAATTCGGTTATACGGTCATTGATTTGTGTAACCTGCTGCGGGGTTAATAATTGCCCAAGGTTAAGATATCCATTCGTATCTAAGAATTCAGTTTCCTGATTGGTAAGCATAGTAAAGTATTGTGATTGTAAAATAACGATAAGTTCTACTGAGAGGGCAACATAAAAGTAAAAGGATTATACTTTTAAAGTATGATCCTTTTACTTTTAATCATCCAATTTAATTACCAATTTTCTGATCCAAGAAGTTTTTTGCCCAACGCTGTCAGCTCTGCTCTTTCATATTTTATTTGTTCCCAATTTCTCGGGTCGCCGGGAAATGCATAACCTTCAGGGGCGATTCTATCTTTCCATGAGTTGATTCTCCATTGACGCAGATCATTATTGTCTTCTTCTGCAGGCATCATAGAAATGTATTGCGCAACACGCACTTTATTTTCACTATTGTTGGCTCGTATCCCATGCGGCTCTGTGCTGTTGAATATCAGCAGATCGCCTGCTTCTAGTTTTACTTTTGTTGGGGTAAAACCGGTAGTATCGGGCTTAAACCTGTCTCTGTCTTCCGGTTGTGTAAGCTTCCATGTATCATAGGTTCTGTATAATTCGGGGATACATTGAAAGCCCCCCATGTTTTCATCTGTCTGATCTGCCAGCGCCAATACTCCCTGTACATTAATGGGTTTTGTTTCCGGATCATAATCCCAATGAATAAAGCCTTTGTATTCATGGCCGGGTCTGATCGGAAAATTCAGGTTTGCCCTGTCAATAGTTACCCATAATTTTTCAGTACCCCATATATCAACAAAAGCATCATATACTTTCTGCATTTGCCGGTTGTTCCATAAATGCTGGTTGTTGTAACATTCTACCATTCCGGTATTTGTGAGCTCTTTCATTTTCATTTCCGCTCTGGGTGCTGTGTACCATGTATCCGGATTGTTTGGATCTTTCTCCTCAAACTCCCAAAGAAACTCAGCTGTTTTCAATGCCTGTTCACGAGGTACTGCATTTTTAATAACGATATAACCATTGTGAATCCAAAATTTCCAATCCTCTTCACTTAATACACGTAATGGGTTTCCATTAGAACGATCATTTAGTTTTTCCGCACTGCTTTTTGCGGTTGATGGATTACCCGGTATGTCCTTATGGGCATTATTGGGTGCCATGGTCGGCGCCATTGTTTGTTGCATAGTTTACATTTTTGGGTTGGTGAATATTTGTTTTTGAATTGAGCTTTGATGGATTTGGCAAGACATAAGCAATCATTTTACTGTTTGATAAAAGTAGCTTCCTGCAAAAGCCTGCTTACCTATCTGAATTGACCAATATTTGACCTGTATTGATATTTTATCCAGATATTTATGACTGATGTGTTATTTTAGTATCAATGAAGCTTAGATTTGAAAATATCAAGCCTGATTCCGGCAGTTCGTTTAAAATTCTCTTAACCCCTAATCTGAACGATATTTTTTACTGGCATTTTCATCCTGAAATTGAAATTGTTTATGTAGAAGCAAATAAAGGGATCAGGCACATTGGTGATCATATATCCACCTACGAAGGAAGTGACCTTGCTTTAATAGGCTCCTATATTCCTCATCTGAATTTTGATTACGGTGTAAAAGCTACCGTTGAAACAGTAGTGGTTCAGTTGAGAGAAACTTTTTTTGATGATGGCTTAAAAACATTTCCCGAACTGACTTCTGTGATCGAGCTCTTTGAAAAAGCAAAAACAGGTATTGCGTTTTTTGGAGAAACTAAAAAAAATGCCGGCGAAAGATTAAAAAAATTGACTACACTTCCTCAGTTCGATCAGCTGATTGAACTATTGAGTGTGTTTCAGTTTCTTGCGGGAAGTAAAGAATATGTGAAACTAAAAGTAAGACCGGTTTCAAGTCATACCATTCTCAAGCAACAGGAAAGAATTCATCAGGTTTACCAACATGTAGAAGAGCATTTTAAAAATGCGACAGATACAAATGCGATAGCTGAAAAAGTAAATTTATCAGTTCCCGCATTTTGCCGGTATTTCAAAAAAGCTACCAAACTTACTTATACCGATTTTGTGAATCAATACCGGATCAACTATGCGAAGAAACTGCTTTTACAAGACAGGAATGTTACAGAAGCCTGTTATGAATCCGGATTTGAGAATCTTTCTTATTTCAACAGGGCATTTAAAAAAATTACAGGCGAGAGTCCATCAAAATTTAAGAAAAAGAAGATTTTGGAGAAATAGCAGTAACCGCCTCCTTCTGTTTTTAGTTGATTAGTTTGTAGCTGAGCGATAATAAATGTATTCTTTTTTCAGAAACCGGGTTATCAGCCTGTCTATCATTATGTACTCAAAAAATCCCAGGATGTCTATTCTCAATGCGTTTGTATTTTTTTCATTTATCGCTTACATTCATAAAATGAAAATGGATAAATTATTGTTTCCGGTATTTTGTATACTGATTTCTGCTCAGCTATTTTCTCAAAGCATTGATCTTGAGAAAACTAAACTGGTGCCTGTAAATGTATCCATGAAAAATATGGAAATGGCAGGGAGAAAAGTTGTGCGTGTTACCAAAGACCCTGCTTTAAAAGAAGTGGACGAACCAACTTTTGTTCGATTGGATGATATCGATTTTACAAATGGAACCATTGAAGTTAAGGTGTTAAGTAAACTATTACCCGATGCCATAGAAACCGCAAGGGGCTTTATTGGCGTTGCATTCAGGATCAATGAAAACAATTCAAAATTCGAAGGCATTTATATCCGTCCTTCCAATGGCAGGGCAAATGATCAACTAAGAAGAAATCATTCGGTACAATATTTTTCCTATCCCGATTATAAGTTTGACCGTTTAAGAAAAGAGGCCGAAGGACAATATGAATCGTATGCTGATATGGGATTGAATGAGTGGATCAAAATGAAGATTGTGGTGAAAGATGCACAGGCGAAACTGTTTTTAAATGATAATCAACAGCCTTCGTTAATCGTGAACGATTTAAAACATGGCCCCAATCATAAAGGAGCATTAGGACTTTTTGTAGATGTTGGTACCGAAGGGTTCTTCTCTGATGTAAAAGTTATAAAAGAAAAATAAACCACTGGTTCCACTTTCCGGAAAGTTTGTACTGCTTAATATATCCATTAAACCAACCGGATGAAAATATCATCTGTGGTTAGCACCGTCGCAAATTCACCATTCAGACTTGCAAGGGCTGTTTGATGTATGAGTTCTGCAGGATATATTGTTCCGTCTATTCCCTTCTTACAAAAAGTGGCTGTTGCATCTGAAACCAGATACGTATCAAAGCCAAGATTACCGGCCATTCTTGTAGTGGTAGAAATACAATGATCGGTTGTGAGGCCAACAATAACGAGTTGCTTTATTTTTTGCTGATCAAGAAGTTCTTTCAGGTTGGTGCCGATAAATGCACTGTTTACCTTTTTTTTGATCACAGGCTCATCTTCTGTTGGTTTGGTACTATCCAGAAAATCATTGCCCTCATTATTTTCATGAAGAGGAGAAACCGGATTTGTTGAACAGTGTTTTACATGAAATACAGGCAGTTTATTTTCTCTCCATAGCTGTAAAAGCTTAGCTGCATTGGATTCTGCCTCCGCATTATTTCGCTCACCACCCCAATAAGCAATATTTTCAAATCCTTTTTGCAGATCTACCAATATCAATGCGGGACCCTGTGCTTTACTAATCATACAATGCATTGTTTTATTATATAAATTTATAAAACAAAACGGCAATTAAACGATCTACTCCCATTCTTAATCATTATTGTGCAGCGATTTACAGTATATATACTCCTTTTTTTTCTTCTGATTCTTAACAACAGTTGTAATAAACAGGTAGAGTTAATTTATCCCAAACCGATAGACAGCACAATGATCGGAAAGATCAAAACGGTTGTGATATTGGGTAATAGTATTGTTCAGTATGGCCCCGATCCGGGTTTAGGCTGGACGGGTAACTGGGGTCTGGATGCCAGTACGAAAGAAAATGATTTTGTACATATCCTGATCCGCAATCTTCAATCGAAGAATAGTAGCATTGTTATTAAGTTTAGAAATATCGCAGATTTTGAAGCAAACTATGTTTCGTTTCCGTTAAGCTCTGTTGACACACTCAGAAATGCAGACCTGATTATTATGAAGATCGCAGAAAATGTAAATGCGGCAGGACCCAGTTACGATCAGTTTATTACCAAATATGATCAACTGGTCAAATACCTTGATCCATCCAATAAAGCTGTTAAATTGATGGTTGATGGTTTTTGGGATCACAGAGAAGTAAACAATGATATCCGCAATTATGCTGTGTACAAAAAATATCCATTAGTATCCATTACCGATCTGTCTGTGTCAAAGTACAAAGGTTTAGCCGGTCATCCCAATGATGAAGGAATGCGGTTGATTGCCGAAAGGATCTGGAATTATATTCAAAATTATTTCTGATATATTTCCGCTAATTCTTATTACTGTTTTTTCATCAACAGTTTTTTCTTCAGCCATTCGCGAACAGGCTCATCGTATAATTTTAAACAGGCGTATGCCACTGTTATACTGAGTGCAACTGCTAATAATCCTGCAAACAAACCTTTTGGCCCAAGCGGTATTTTATGATTATACACCCATGCCGTGTACACATAAATGATCGGGTAATGTGTGATGTAAAGCGGATAAGAAATATCGCCGAGAAATTTAGAAATTTTAGCGGCGCGTTTATTTTGAAAACTTCCGCCGGCTCCTATGGATACAATAAGCGGGAAAATCAGGATCACGCAAACTGCATCGTATATTCCGTTCATCCATACATGTTGTTCATCGCCTATGCGGGGAATACAAAGCACGATTAAGATCAATAGGCTGCTCCACCAGAATGCATTTTTTATTTTGATCAATTTACCGACCCGTGATAATAGTACTCCTGCAAAAAAAGGATACAACACTCGCGTAAACCCAACAAACAATTGATCTTTGGTTAACGACCATCCGCCGATCAGATCGCCCTGTGATCCATACAATAAATACCCGATCATCATTCCACCGGTAAGTATCAGGAAAATGATCAGCAATATTTTAGAAAACCGGCGCACAATTACAGCGTATAAAATATTGGCAATGTATTCAAAGAACAGAGACCATGCCGGCCCGTTCAACGGATGCATTTCCTGCCAACCGCGGATATCCATGGAAAGCGGCACAGGAATTAATGTGGCGCCGATGATCATCACCAACAACATTTTAAAAAAAGAAGTTTCTGCAAGATGTGGAAACACTTCATTGTTCTGTTGGAGATAAAACAGTGCAGCTCCAATAACAGAACCCATAATCACCATGGGCTGTAGACGTACCAATCTGCGTTTATAAAAATCCCATTGTGTTAGTTTACCCCATCGGTCATCATATGCATACGCAACCACAAAACCGGATAACAGAAAAAAGAAATCAACCGCCAGATAACCGTGATTGATAATCTGTATAAAACGATTACCGCCTGTGAACGTTTCAAACACATGAAAAATGATTACCAGAACAGACGCCACACCGCGCAATCCATCAAGGATCTGGTAATGGTTTTTAGATTCGAGATAAGCGGTTGTGTTGGGCATGGCAGACAATGATAAAGCGTTATTATTTGGCAGAATGTTGAAAATGAATATACATATTAGGACTGATATGTTTCAGGTAGCTGCCGGGTTATCAGACAATAAAATGAAGATCTTTTGTGTTTAGTCTTAAAAACAATTGATTCCCGTGGTGCTTTACCTTTTGTATAACCCTTTTTTATTGCACCTAAGTTGCTGTGAATGAGGGCTATTTTTTTATGGCTTGCCGCTTTATGATCACTTTATCGGATTTTTTGCAAAATCGGGGTAATTGAATTATCATTGTGTCATATTGACGCAATCAAATTTTTTACTTAATCCGATTCTTGCTATGAAATCTTATGTAAACAAATTGTTGTTACTGCTTGCAGTTCTCTTCGTTGCAAACAGTATGTATGCTCAGCAAAGCGTTCCGCAATTGGGAAAAAGTCCTGTTGCCGATGTTGTAAAAGCCATGACGCTTGAAGAAAAAGTAAACTTATTAGTGGGTCAGGGAATGTATGTACCCGGCATGCCCATGCCCGGTGCAGGTGCACAAGCTACCGATGCACAAAAAAGGGTAACCGGTGCTGCCGGTTCTACTTTTGCCATTCCGCGTTTGGGCATTCCTTCGTTGGTTGTATGCGATGGTCCTGCGGGCATTCATGCATTTAATGGTGGCAAAAGCCGTTTGTACTATGCAACGGCATGGCCCATCGGAACCTTACTGGCTTCCAGTTGGGATACGGCATTGGTTAGCAAAGTAGGCACAGCATTAGGTGCAGAAGCAAAAGAGTATGGTATTGATATTCTTCTGGGGCCGGGAATGAATATTCACCGCAACCCGCTTGGCGCACGAAATTTTGAATACTATTCTGAAGACCCTGTGATCACCGGCAATATTGCTGCAGCCATGATCAATGGCATACAAAGCAGTGGTGTAGGTACTTCTGCGAAACATTTTTTTGCCAATAATCAGGAAACCAACAGAAGTTCGGTTAATGAGATCATCAGTGAAAGAGCCATCCGTGAGATCTATTTGAAAGGCTGGCAGATTGCAGTGAAGAAAGCCAATCCGTGGACCATCATGAGCTCTTATAATCTTGTAAATGGGCCGTTCACGTCTGAGAATCCAGAATTGTTACGCACCATTCTCCGCAACGAATGGGGTTATAAAGGATTTGTAATGACGGATTGGTTTGGCGGCAAATCTGCAGTGAAACAACAGATCGCCGGCAATAACCTGATCATGCCGGGATTACCCAATCAGAAAAAAGATCTTCTGGATGCAGTAAAAGGCGGAGAGCTGGAAGAAAAAGTATTGGATCAGAATGTTGCCGAAATACTAAACATCATTTTGCAGACGCAGACGTTTAAAGAATATAAATACAGTGATAACCCTCCTTTAAAAGAAAATGCACAACTATCACGCGAAGCTGCTGCACAGGGAATGGTATTATTGAAAAATGAAGCAAAAACACTTCCGCTTCTTCCCGGAACCAATATTGCTTTGTTTGGTAACAATGCATTAGATCTTGTAGCCGGAGGTACCGGCAGTGGTGATGTAAATAAAATGTATACGGTTCCTTTCGCAGATGGATTATTCCGTGCAGGCTATTCGCTGAATACAGATCTGTATCGTGCTTACACACAATACATCAGTGCAGAGAATGCAAAAAAACCCAAGCGTACATTGATGGAAGAGTTGATGAGTCCGGTAAAACCTATCGAAGAAATGAATGTTACCGATGATATGATCCGCAAAGCGGCTGCACAATCTTCTGTAGCGGTTATTGCCATTGGCAGAAATGCCGGAGAGGGTAATGATAGAAAAGCTGCAGACGATTATTATCTTACTGAAAAAGAAAAAAATCTGATCAAAGCCGTATCTGCAGCTTTTCATGCACAGAATAAAAAACTGGTGGTTACTCTAAATGTGGGTGGTGTAGTGGATGTAATGCAATGGCGCGATGCGGTGGATGCTATTCTATTGGCATGGCAACCCGGTTTAGAAGGAGGTAATGCAATGGCTGATGTGGTTTCAGGAAAAGTAAATCCTTCGGGGAAATTAGCGACTACTTTTCCTGCAAAATATGAAGACGATATTACGGCGAAGAATTTTCCGGGACATGATATTCCAGGTTCAGAAAAGGCAGGTTTGTTTGGACAGAAACAGGTTGATGCAGAAGTAACTTATGAAGAAGGTATTTATGTAGGTTACCGTTATTACAACAGTTTTAAAGTACCCACCGCTTATCCTTTTGGTTATGGTCTTTCATATACGCAGTTTAAAACAGATAATCTGAAGATCAGTGCTCCGGTAATGACCGATCAGGTACAGGTAACCGTTACCATTACCAATACCGGTTCTGTTGCAGGAAAAGAAGTGGTGCAATTGTATGTAAGTGCCCCTGCAGGAAAAGTAGATAAGCCTGCATCAGAATTAAAAGGCTTTGCCAAAACAAAACTTTTACAACCCGGTGAATCGCAGGAATTGCGTTTTACATTAACGCCATCAGACCTTGCCTCATTTAATACTGAAGCAAGTTCATGGATTGCAGATGCGGGCGAGTACACCGTTAAAATGGGTAATGCACAACAAACCATTGTTTCTGCAAAATTTACATTAGCTAAAGAAGTAGTTGTTGAGAAAGTAAATAAAGTAATTGTGCCAAAAATTGCCATCAATGAATTGAAGCGATAAATAAAGAAGTTTACCACTAAAAAAGCTGTTCCAAAAAGGAGCAGCTTTTTTATTTCCCATGATCGTATGTTTATATGGATAGGTATCTATTTTTTATAGAATCTGATCAACCCCATAACCGATACCAATACCCAAGAAGCTTCCAGTATAATGAATGGCATATAGTTCAGCAATACAGATGCATAACAGGCAATGGCCGCACCTGCAATATTCAATATTTCGTAATACGGTTTTTCTTTGGGCAGTTTATTGAATAAATTCAGTAAGAAAGCCAGGAGTAAAATACTCACTCCGATCGTTCCTATCCAGTCTGTATAGTTCATAGTTGATAGATCTTTTTGCTTTCATCATCGTTTTAATAACATCATAATAGAGCCGATAAGCGTTAATACAATTACCAGTTTACGGTATTGCTCATCTTTGATTTTTCCTACAATCTTCAAACCCGACCAAAAACCCATTGCCAGTGCAGGTATCAACACCAGATCTGTTTGTAAGGTTTGTGTATTGATATTATGCCAGAAAAAAGCCTGAAAAGGAAATTTGAAAAGATTGATACACAAAAACAACCATGCCGCTGTACCAATAAAGTCATTCTTTGGCATACGCATAGCCAGAAAATACAAGTTGGCAAATGCCCCGGCAAGGTTTCCCAACATGGTTGTAAAGCCTGCGGCTAAACCGGTGGTAGCCGCAAACAAAGGATGCTTGGGTACTTCTTTTGATTTTCGGTATTCCATGGCTACAACAATCACGATCGTGATCAGAATAATTACAGCCATGATCTTTCTGAACAGGGCTTCATTCATATCCTTACCCAGATATACGCCCAGTAAAATTCCGGCTACCATCCATGGTGCCAGTTTCCAGAAATGTTTCCATTGTGCGTGGCGGTTATAATATGATACAGCAGCAATATCTGCCAAACACAAAAGCGGTAATACAATACCGGTAGAAGATTTGCTTCCAAAAACAAAAGCCATTAAGGTTACACTGAGCATATCAACCCCTTTCAGTCCGGCTTTACTCATGCCAATTATAAAAGCAGCGAGCAGGATGAGTATCCATTCATAAACCGTATAGAAAGAAAATATATTCATTGCTTAAAAATGGAAGATACAATGCTTCATGTAACATTTATTCAATAAAGATGGAACTGTATTGGGTTTGTTTATTATCTTAAGCATTCATTCCACCAACATCTAATTACATGAGAAAGAATTACGCTATTGCATTTCTGTTTACCTGTTTATGTACATCTGTATTGTATTCAGAAACCCATTCACAATCTGTATTAACGGCCGACTCCAATCTTTTTAAAGGAATGAGCTGGCGCAATATTGGCCCTAACCGCGGTGGTCGTTCGCTGGGGATTGCCGGCAGCGCCAAACGTAAACTCGAATATTATTTTGGAGCCGTGGGTGGAGGCTTATGGAAAACAACGGATGGCGGTACTACCTGGAAACCGGTTACAGACGGACAAATTACCAGTTCTTCTGTGGGTGCTGTGGCAGTATCAGAATCCAATCCGGATATTGTGTATATCGGTACAGGTGAAACAGAATTTCGCGGCAATATTATGCAGGGCGATGGTGTATATAAATCAACAGATGGCGGAAAAACTTGGAAAAACGTAGGACTAAAAAACTCACAATCTATTTCCCGCGTACGCATTCACCCAACCAATCCGGATATTGTATATGTATCCGTTTTAGGGCATGCATTTGGCCCGAATGAAGAACGTGGCGTTTTTAAAACAACTGATGGCGGCAAGAGCTGGCAAAAAGTTTTATACAAGGGCGATAAAGCCGGTGCAGAAGATCTTGTGATCGATCCGCAAAACCCAGAGATCGTATATGCTTCTATATGGGAAGTATACAGAACCCCTTATAAAATGTGGGCCGATGTGGGTACTTCTGCTTTATATAAATCGGTAAACGGTGGCGCCAGCTGGACAGAGATTTCCAAAAACCCCGGAATGCCAAAAGCGCCAATTGGTAAAATTGGTGTAGCTGTATCTCCCGTAGATTCGAATCGTGTGTGGGCCATTGTAGAGTCTAATGAAGGTGGATTATACCGTTCTGATGATGGCGGTAAAAACTGGAAGCTTGTAAATAATGAAAGAAAATTAAGACAGCGTGCTTTTTATTATTCACGTATAGTTGCCGATCCGAAAAACAGGGATGGCATTTATGGATTGAATGTTGATTTTTACAAATCAACCGATGGTGGTGTTAAGTTCAGCAAAGCCATTCGTGTTCCTCATGGAGATAACCATGATCTGTGGATTGACCCAACAGACCCAATGCGTTTGGCAGAAGCCAATGATGGCGGCGGTACCATTTCTGTAAATGGCGGATTAACCTGGACCGATGAAGATTTTCCTACCGCGCAACTTTACCACATTATTGCAACAAAAGATTTTCCTTACCATGTAGCCGGTGCGCAACAGGATAATACAACTATCGCTTTACCCAGCGAAGACTGGAACCATATGGCCATAAGAAACAATTCTATCAAAGCCGGAATGGGTTATGCTTATTCTGTTGGTGGTGGCGAAAGCGGATACATTGCGCAGGATCCAAAGAATCCCGATATATTTTATGCAGGCAGTCAGGGTGCATTGATCACAAGAATAAACCGCGCCACCGGGCAATCAAGAGATGTACAGGTTTACCCAAGATTTTTTTCGGGAGAGGAAGCGAAAGTATTACCGGAAAGATGGCAATGGACCTTCCCGATCGTTTTTTCTCCGGCAGATCCTAAACGTTTATACGCATGCTCACAGCATGTTTGGATGACAACCAATGAAGGACAAACATGGGAAAGGATCAGTCCGGATCTTACTTATGCAGACACAAACACATTAGGTGTAAGTGGTGGTGTGATCACACGCGATATGAACGGACCTGAAATTTATGCAACAGTTTTTGCACTGGCGCCCTCTTATCAGGATGCCAATATTATCTGGGCAGGATCGGATGATGGAATGATCCATGTTACAAAAGATGGCGGGAAAAAATGGGAGAATATTACACCATCGGATCTTCCTAAAAATACAAGAGTGAGTATTATTGAAGCATCGCGGTATAGTGCAGGTACTGCCTATGTTGCAGCCAAACGTTACCAGATGGATGATCGTGCGCCTTATATCTGGAAGACAACTGATTTTGGTAAACACTGGAAAAAGATCATTACCGGCATTCGCTCCGATGATTATGTACATGCCATTCGTGAAGACATTACCCGCAAAGGTTTATTGTATGCAGGAACCGAACATGGTGTGTATGTTTCATTCAATGATGGTGAACAATGGCAAGCCTTACAATTAAATTTGCCAGATGTGCAGGTGGCAGATATTGCCGTAACTGAAAAAGATATTGTGATAGGTACACATGGCCGTTCCATTTATGTGCTGGATGATGTTTCACCGATCAGAGAATATTCAAGAGATATTGCAAACAAAACAACGCATTTATACAAACCCTATTATGCCGTAAGAAATGTTCAGAATGCGGTTTTTGAATATGCATTAAAAGATACCAGCGATTTAAAAATCGAGATCTTTGATCCATTGGGGAAACTGATTCAAACTTTTACCGGTGCGAAAACAGGTGCCAAAGCAGATTCAGTTGCAGAAGATGAAGATGAAAGAAGAACGCCGCCACCCACAATGAAAAAAGGACTGAATCGTTATGAGTGGGATCTCAGATATCCTGCTGCTACTTCTTTTAAAGGTATGATCCTTTGGAGTGCCAGTGCCACACGTGGTCCGTTAGCCCCTCCCGGAAAATACCAGATACGGTTAACCAATGCCGGAAAAATATTTACTGAATCTTTTGAGATCAGATTAGATCCAAGAATCAAAGGCGTTACACTTGCTGATGTACAGGAGAAGTTTGCATTAGCCATGAAGGTGCGTGATCAAACCAGTAAAGCCAATGAGGCGGTGATTAAAATAAGAGAGATCAAAGAAAACATGACAAAAGCCGGTGTTGCAGAAACCAACAAAACATTGATCGATCAGTTAAGTGCTATTGAAGAAAATTTATACCAGGTAAGAAACCAGAGTTCGCAGGATCCGTTGAACTTCCCGATCAAACTTAATAACCGCTTAGGGGCATTGGGCCGCAGTATTGAAACCGGTGAAGGAAAACCAACAGATGCTTCTTACAAAGTATATAATGAACTGTCTGCCGATCTTGCGAAGCAGCTAACCGGTTTTGACAAACTTTTACAAAATGAAGTGATCAAAAACTATCTTAAACCTGCAGCCAAATAAAAAGAGGTTCCTTATTAATATGGGGATGGGCTGATGCACGTCCATCCACCATCTACAATGATGGTTTGTCCGGTAATGTGTTTTGCTTTATCAGATAAAAGAAACAAAGCCGTGCCTGCAATATCTGTAACCGTTGCAGGGCGGCCCATTGGGGTAATCCTGCTCCATACATTTACATAATCCGGGTCATCCAATGTGCGTTCTGTTTGTGTGGCACCGGGTGCAATGGTATTGATGTTGATCTTGTAAGGAGATAATTCCAGCACCAGATTCTTAGCAAGCATTTCCAATGCCGCTTTACTCATACCATAGGCGGCAAGATCTTTATGTGCCTGGTGGCCGGTTACAGACGAAGTAAATAAAATAGATCCGCCCGTTGTTTGTTTTTTCATCTGATTGGCTGCGGCCTGCGCGAGAAAAAATGTTCCCCCAAGGTTTACCTGCATTACACGGGAAAAAGATTCTGGCAGGTAGGTAAAAAAATCTCCGTACAAAGTGATGCCTGCATTGGCAACCACCAGATCCAGTTTGCCAAATTCATGTACAGCCTTATCAACCATTTTTTGAATGAAAACAGTATCGCTGCTATCACCGGTAAAAGCCATACAAATACCATGTGTATTTTCAATAATTTTTTTTACAGCGCTTTCTGCTAAAGATGCATCAATATCATTCAGGATAACAGATGCGCCTTCTCTCGCAAGCTCGCGGCAGATCTCATATCCAATGCCTTGTCCGGCACCTGTTACAATCGCAACTTTATTGGCAAACTGCATAAGAAAAATTTATGCCTGATAATTAATAACTGCATTAATGAGAATCCCGGGTAACCTTACTGCCAGAGCCTCCTTTCAGAAAATCCATATCTGCACCCAGATGAGCCTGCTCAACATGGGTTTGATATAAATGTACATAACCACGGGTTTCTATTTTTTCAGTCAGCTTCCAGTTCTTTAATCGTGCGGCTATTTCTTCTTCTGAAACTTCTAATTGCAGAGACCTGTTATTTACATCCAGACTAATTATATCTCCATTTTGTACAATAGCTAAAGGCCCACCCACAGCGGCTTCCGGCGATACGTGTAATACCACAGTACCAAAACCGGTACCACTCATTCTGCCATCAGATATTCTTACCAGATCAGTTACACCCAGCTCCAATAATCTTTTCGGCAGAGCCATATTACCCACTTCGGCCATTCCGGGATATCCTTTGGGACCCACATTTTTCAACACCATAATACTGTTTTCATCTATCTCTAACGCAGGGTCTTCTATCCGATCATGATAGTCTTCAATATTTTCAAACACAACCGCTTTACCGGAATGTTTTAATAACGCTGCACTTGCCGCAGAAGGTTTGATCACAGCGCCATTGGGTGCAAGATTGCCTTTTACTACAATAATGCCTGATTCGGGTTTGAAGGGTTCTTTCATGGTGCCAATGATATTTCTATCATATACTTCTGCAGAAATACAATTCTCTCCCATCGATTTTCCATTGACCGTGATCACATCATTATGAATAATAGATGACATTTCTTTGATCACCGCAGGCAACCCTCCTGAATAATACAGGTCTTCCATATAATTTTCTCCGGAAGGTTGAATATTGGCGAGTAGAGGAATGCCTTGTGAATATTTATCAAAATCATCAATCGTCAAATCAACACCGATCCTTCCTGCAATCGCCAATAAGTGGATCACAAAATTGGTTGAACCGCCAATCGCTGCATTCACTTTAATTGCGTTTTCAAATGCTTTGCGGGTAAGTATTTTAGAAAGCGTGAGATCTTCTTTTACCATCTCCACAATTCTTCTTCCGGATAATTGCGAAAGCACTTTTCGTCTTGCATCTGCTGCGGGTATGGATGCATTGTTGGGTAACGAAAGTCCCAGCGCCTCAACCATTACCGCCATAGTAGATGCTGTTCCCATTACCGCGCAATGGCCCTGTGTTCTGGCCATGCAGGCTTCTGCTTCTACAAATTCTTCCTGGGTGATCTGTCCTAATTTATTAGCCACATCAAAACGCCATACATCAGATGTACCGATATCTTTTCCTTTCCAATGTCCTTTTAACATGGGCCCACCTGAAATAACCAAGGTGGGAATATCTACACTACAGGCACCCATCACGAGAGACGGTGTTGTTTTATCACAACCGCAAAGCAATACCACACCATCTACCGGGTTGGCGCGGATCGATTCTTCCACATCCATACTTGCCAGATTACGGTATAACATGGCTGTAGGTTTTACCAATGTTTCGCCCAACGACATTACCGGAAACTCCACAGGAAAACCACCCGCTTCCAGCACTCCTTTTTTAACCGCTTCTGCCAGATCTCTGAAATGTGCATTACAGGGTGTGAGTTCGCTCCATGTATTGCAGATCCCGATCACGGGTTTGCCTTCAAACATATCCGGCGGTATTCCCTGGTTCTTCATCCATGCACGGTAAATAAAACCATCCTTGCCTTTACGGCCAAACCAGTTGCGGCTTCTGAGTTCTTGTTCTTTCATTGGTTATTATTCGATTAAAACTATTTATTCAATTATAAGTTATCACAGTCATACGCTTAATTACAAATAGCGTTTTCTCTATTTACTTTTTTGTCTTGACACAAAAAAGTAACAAAAAAAGTCAAGGCTGCTGAAAAAAAGCTAAAATTTACTGCATTTTGCTAAAATGAACGAAGTCTAAAGCCAGACATTTTATTCGCTATTGAACTAATACGTAACTCTTCATTATTGCAAGACCAAACATCGTTCATTTCTTAACGCTCCATTCCGCAAATTTCTTAACGCTTTTTTTCAAAGGCCAATACAAATTCTTTAAAAGGTACTCTGCAATTATTCTTCTTATTCGCCACTACTTTTCTAAACCTGAGTTCAATGTTTTTTCAGTTCCCATCAATATCACTTTTTTCTTTCCCGGCTGCAACCATTGCAGTATCCGTAACATATCTTTTTCATTGATGGCTACACAACCTGCTGTTGGTGTATACAGATCATCAGCCAGATGAAAAAAGATGGCACTACCCTTTCCTTTTACCACCGGATGTGTATTGTATTCAATTACCATACAATATTTATAGTAAATACCTTTTAGCAGTAAATGCTCAAAAGAGTTTGCTGAAGTTTTGCCACGAACATAGGTGTTGTAATCATCGGAAGCTGGTTCATCTATCCATTTGTCTTCTGCCGTGCTTTGTATAAAAGGCAGAGTCGTTTTTACAGATGATTCGTAAGTGAATAATTGTCCTAAAGCAAATAGTCCTGAAGGTGTTTTATTGTCGCCTTCTTTTTTTTCATCTATCCCTGCAAAACCATTTTTCCCGATACTGGCTATAACCGGGTTAAAATGCACCTGCCAATGGCCGCTTCTTTTTTCAAATGCGGCGAGAACTGCTTTGTTGGTTGTATCATTTTTTGAGAATACGATCAGTAGCTGATCCTTATCTGCTAATATGCGGCTGTTAGCATTCAGAATCTTCTCATATTTATCTATCGCGCTTGCTCCTTTTTGTGCATAAGCACCAATACAAAGCCATGAGGGCAGGATTGAAAAACAGATTCGGATAAGCAGTTTCATTGGCCGATAGGTGATAAATATTCTGTGTGTAAGTTAAAGTATTTACACAGAATGACTCCAAATCGGCTTTGCCATAACCCATTAGATATGATAAATGTCATTTTCCTTTCGCGGAGAGCTTTTGAACTTTGTGGCTGCAAACAAATTGAACAGCAAATCCAACCTTATGAAAAAAACGCTTCTCTATATTTTCATCTGCCTGCCTTTTATAAGTATGGCACAGAATAAAATGAGTATTGATATTGCTTCGGTAAGTAACCGGCATAGTTCTATCAATGGATTAA
This sequence comes from Sediminibacterium sp., assembly GCA_965206685.1. Classification (GTDB taxonomy): domain Bacteria; phylum Bacteroidota; class Bacteroidia; order Chitinophagales; family Chitinophagaceae; genus Sediminibacterium. The sequence continues at coordinate 4,195,739 of OZ242223.1, read as the reverse complement.
ATGTGAGTGCTTTTTACCATTTCAGCGAACGATTTACAGGTGGGGTTGAAATGAACCGTTTTTTCCCGATTAATAAAAATCTTAGCGGAGAAGATGTACAACAATCTGCCTGGGACTTCGATCTCAACTTTCATTATCTCTTACCGGTTGGGAAAGAATTGAAGATCTATCCTTTAAGCGGCATCAGTCATACATCCGAAAAAGAAATGAATGTAAAAACCGGCGAGAATGGAATCGAAAGATTCTGGTCTTACAATACCGGTGCGGGTATTTTATACGAATTGGGCAAATGGTCGCCACATATTGAATACAGCTTTACCTGGGGACATATCAATCAACAATTTTTAGTGGCTGGATTGAGTTATGAACTGGAATGGGGAACGCATAAAAAGTAAAGACTTATACATCTGCCTCGTTAAACGATAATAAAAGATTGGGAAGTTCTGTTTTTACTTTTCGGCAAACGACTCCTGCTTTTTCCAGCATCATGCGCGAAGCTTTGGCAGAATCGGTTCCTTCATATTTATCTGAGAGGTACACCACTTCTGCAATACCTGATTGAATAATGGCTTTGGTGCATTCGTTACAGGGGAAGAGTGCAGTGTAAATTTTGCAGCCTTTCAGATCCATTCCAATATTATTCAGAATAGCATTGAGTTCGGCATGGCAAACGTAGGCATACTTGGTATCGAGAAAGCCGCCCTGTTTGGCCCATGGAAATTCATCATCATCGCAACCCATCGGAAAACCATTGTAGCCGGCGCCAACAATCTTATTCTGGCTGTTTACAATACAGGCCCCCACCTGCGTGCCGGGGTCTTTGCTGCGCATGGCAGAAAGCAGGGCCACACCCATAAAATATTCATCCCACGAAATATAATCCTGTCTTTTTTTCAAAGCCCTGTATTTATATGTAATTGAATGATACGAATTTATAACATTTCTCATCACACAGGTTGTTCAAACAGCCGATCAATGGTTTTTTGATTCTTTTTAGTTTGTAACTTTAAGAACATTAAAACCGCTTGCCATGAAAGAAGCGCTCCGGCTGTTTAGCATGGTTTATTTTTTATTGCTGCTTGGCCAGCCGTTATTTGCCCAAACCAAATACATAGGTAATTCGGGTGCCATGAGTTTTTTTGAAGTGTATGATATGGAAGGTAACCGTATCAAATCTGCCGGTGAAATCGGCATTAACGGAACACCGTTGCTGCGTGCAGGTTGGGCCACAGGTACTGTTGAGTTTCTTAACGGATCGCTGGTTGCCTATAAGAACATCACGTTTTCTTTATGTGAGCATAAATTGTACTACACACAAAATAAAAAACTATATCTCGTTGCGCAACCCATTGCTTCGTTTAATATCAATTATGTTAATGATGATGGAGATTCCATTCGGTACCGATTTAAAAACGGATTTCCTATCATAGACAATCAGGATCCGGAAAGTTTATATGAGGTGTTGTTTGAAGGAGACAACCTGCAGTTACTGCAATGGAACCACAAGAAAATAAAAGAAGTATTGAATTATGGTGGCGCCCGTGAAAAAGAATTTACTCTGGAGCAGCAGCTCTACGTATATCTTCCTAAAGAACAAAAAATAGCCCCTTTAAAACAAGCCATTCCGGCCATTAAAAAAACATTACCCGCTTATGCTGATGTGATCAAAACCTATTTTGATACACACAATGCAAATATCAGAGACAAAGACGATCTGGTTTATCTGATGGCGTACTTAGATACACATCATTAAAGCGTTGTATTTCTTTTTCTTGTCCAGTACGCGTAGAAAGGAATGCCCAAGGCTATCAGTCCCAATCCTGCCAAAGCCTCGCGTGGTTGGCTTTGCAGCGTAACACCTATCAGCAATACACAAAATGCGCAAAACAAAAATGGTGTAAACGGGTAGCCGATCACTTTATACGTTCTCGGCGTAAGAGGCTCCCGTTTTCTCATCAGCATTACAGCTAATGCAGTTGCACCGTAAAAAATAAAGGCAGAAAAAATAAGCATGTCGGTTAGCTGATCAAAAGTGCCGGACCATACCAGCAGAATTGACCATACTGCCTGTAAAAACAAAGCAACAGAGGGTGTTTGATAAACAGGATGAATATTTTCTGCCGGCTTATAAAAATGCCCTTCGCGTGCCATGGCATAAAAAATTCGTGCAGATGTTAAGATGGTGCTGTTGGTTGCATTGCAGGTAGTAACCAAAATTAACAGCGCCACAAATAATTCGCCCCATTTACCCCAAACAATTTTCATCACTTCTACAGCAGCAATCTGATTGGGATGATCCTTCATTTGTATAAAAGCATCCACCGGCAGAATGTAGAGATAAACAACATTTAGCAATACATATACAGCAATGATCACCAACGTTCCGATACCGAGAGAAAGCGGCAGGTTACGTTTTGGGTTTTTAATTTCTTCGCCAATCAGGCCAATACAGTTCCAGCCTTCATATCCCCAAAATGCGCCAAGACTTGCGAGTGTGATAGCTTTGATCAATACCCATCCGCTTAAACCCTCGCCGGCATTTGATCCAGGCGTTGTGAGATTATGTAATTTACCTGCAGGAGAAGTTAAGCCTGCGATTATAATCATCACCGCTGCAATGAGCATTACAATGGTCATTATGCGACTTAGTTTTTCTGCGTGTTTAATTCCACGAAAGTTGATATACGTAAGCAGCACAATCAATAATGATGCAAGCATTTTTATGGCTGCATTCTCAACCAAAAAATTGCCAATACTGAAAGACCATACCGGCAGCTGAAAAATACTGTTAAACGATTCTGCAAATATGTATGCCAATGCTGCAATAGCCGCTGTTTTTAAAACAACAAAATTTGCCCATCCATAAATAAATGCAAAGAAGCGGTTATATACTTTTTGAAAATAATAATATTCGCCACCTGAATTGGGAAACATACCCACCATTTCTGCCGTACAAAGTGCACCGGCCAGACTAATGATACCGGCGAGGATCCAGCAGAGCAATACCAGCAATGGCGATTGCAATGTTGCAGACATCATCACTACTTTCTTAAACACACCAGAGCCAAGTATGAGGCTGATGACCAGAAAGATGGAGGAACGAAGTCCTAGTGTGGGTGTGAGTTTAGGCAAAATAATGTTTTAAATTATTCTTTGGATAGGGGTTTATGATAATGGTTTATATCCCAGTCCCGGCAATCCATTTGGATGCATGTATCCGTCTTTCAAAATAAATCCACCCTCTACAAGATCTTTTGCAAGATCAAAACTGCCATCCAGATCCAGGTATTTTGTATTACTGCAAGAGTATGCAGTATGCAATGCGGCACTGATGCTGATAATACTTTCATCATTACAGCCCCAGAAAAGATCAATGCCCGCGTTATTTGCGATCACTGCAATTTCTTTTGCCCCTTTGATCCCGCCCGATTTCATCAATTTAATATTATATACACCATAAGGTTGCGGAAGGTTAGACAATTGCCATGCAGATTTGGCATCTATTAAAGATTCATCTGCTACCAGTATTTTTCTGTCCTTATCAGACAGGGACTGTAACGCTTTTTCCTGTCCGGCTTTTAAAGGTTGTTCAATTAATTCAAGATTCAGTTTCCGGGTTTGTTCAATAAATTTTGAGAGGTCGTTTATGGTATATCCCTGATTGGCATCTACCCGTATATTCATTTTACCGCCAAATCTTTCTGATAATTTTTTTACGCGTTCTATATCTGCATCCACATCAATTCCTGTTTTTATTTTCAGGATCCTGAAACCTAATGTATAATATCCATCTGCTTCTTCCAGCATTTCATTCCATTCTTTTATACCGATGGTAACAGAAGTTAACAGCGCATCTTTTTTTCTGCCGTAAAAATCGAGCACCGGTATTCCCAGATATTTTCCAAACAGATCATGCAATGCAATATCAATGGCTGCCAGTGTTCCGGGTTGTTTTGGGAAATGATTTGCGGCATCGTCAATCAGGCTGTTAAATTCACGGATGTCTTTACCAATAAATGTATCAAGATAACCCGATTCGAGATTGGCTAATGTTTGTGCAGGTGTTTCTCCCACCACATCTGCAAAAGGGTTGGCAGCCCCGATGCCGGTTATTCCATTTTCCAATACAATTTCAAGAAAAACAATTTCTGTATCTGCCGTTACTTTATATGCAATCGTATACGGTTTGGTAAGCGGTAATTTTTTCAGATAGGATTGAATGGATGCGATTTTCATATTCCGCTTATATTAAATTTTTGAGAACAGGTATCATTTTTGCAACCCCCTGCTGCAAGGGCAATAATACCGGAATATGATATTCAGCTTCATAAGCTGCCTGATAAGCCAATGCTTCCTCGTTTGTACAATGCTCTGTATTTAATGCAATGGCAATTACTTTAGAGCCATACATTTTGATCAGTTCTATTTCTGAAGCCAGAGAAGGTATTGGCCCCCATTCCGGATCTTCTTCAAAATATTTTCGTTTCGGTGCGGTAACAAGTATGGTATGTTTTGCATTTCCGGAAACCAATAATTCAGATCCGCAGGGACCGCTGGGGTTTCTTAGTGCAGATTGTCCTTCTAATAAGATCAGATCCGGTTTGGTTTCTTCGTTACAGGTGAGGATCGCGTGTTCCAGTTCGCCTGAAATAAAATCATTCAATGTTGAATCAAAAATAAAACCATAACGCCCGCCCTGCAGCCAGCCGGTTTGTCCGGTATAAATCATTTGTGCGTTGATGCCTTCTGTTTCACAAGCCTGGCGTATCATTCTGCAGGTGGTTCGCTTACCCATCGCACAATCCATTCCAATCACTGCAATCACCGGCGTTTGAATTTTAAATATTTTGCCTGTCCAGAAATGAAGGTCTTTTTTCAATTTTGGTTTTCTGATATCGATCAACTCCACTTTGTATTCTGCTGCTAAAGCGATCAGATCCGGTTTTTCACTTAAAAATTCATGCAAACCATTCACCATGGATATTCCGTTTCGGATGCAGGATTCGATAATCGGATTAAAATCTTCCGGCAACCTTCCGCCCACAGTTGCAATACCAATAATGCAATATTGAATGGGAGATAATTTCTCTATCGCTTCCTCTAATGTTGCAACAACAGGAATATTCCTTTTCTTCCCATCTAATACTTCACCTGCGTCTTTGTCCGCATGTGCATGATCGATCACACCAATGATCTCATATCTTTCCGTACCCCTGATCAATCCATGTGCGGTTTTTGCATCGGGATGAGAAAGCAATCCGTTGGTTAATACAACTGCTCTTGGTTTCATCTTTTATTCTGTGTTTTACTGCTATATTATTTATCTGCCAACGAACACACCGGGATATGTTTTAGTAGATTGACCGTTTGCAAAAACAATCTCTCCGTTTACCCAAACCTTTTCTATACCGGTTGATAATGCTTTTGAATTTTTAATATCTGCATTGTCTTTTACTGTTAGCGGATCAAACAAAACCAGATCGGCAAAATAACCGGCTGCAATCAATCCGCGGTTTTTAATGCCTGTGTGCTCTGCCGATAGGCTGGTCATTTTTTGTATAGCGGTTTCCAGACTCATGATCTTTTTTTCTCTAACATAATATCCCAATACTCTCGTAAAACTTCCGTAGCCACGCGGATGACCACCATTAGATCCGTCTGAACAAATATTGGTATTGGCCCATGCAAGAAAATTGTTTACATCCTCATCTGTCATCGATTTTGCCATGATTCCTTCTATTCCTTTTTCATCCGGATGTGTTTTTTCATAAGTATTTAGCTCGGCGATCAATCCCATAATGGTTTGCGCCGGTTTTTCATTTCGCAGTGCTGCAATTTCAGAAATGGTCTTGCCCGCATATAAGGTATTGGGTGCAAAATGAACCATTACAGATTGTGCAGGATCGAATGTATGGTCAATTGCGTATTGAGCACTTACCGGATTGGTATAATCTGTTTTAGGGAATAACACTTTTATGGTACTGTGCCAAAAATCATACGGATAGCAATCAGCAGTTATATCTATTCCTTCTGATCTTGCCTGTTGTAATTGTGCCAGGATATTTGAAGATCTTCCCCAATCATCCTTTAAAGCAACTTTCAAATGCGATATCTGTACCGGCAATTTTGCCTCACGCCCGATAGTGATAATCTCATTCAATGCATCTGCTTCAGCAATATCTTCACTTCTGATATGACTGATGTATCGGCCTTTTTCTGCTGCTGCTACTTTTGCCAATTCTATCACTTCTCTCCTGCTTGAAAAATAAGCACCTGCATATTCCAATCCCGTTGATAAGCCAAGTGAGCCTTTTTGCAATTCCTGTTTTAATAATTGTCTCATTTTCACGATCTCTTCTTCTGTGGCTTGTCTGTTCAGCTGCTTACCCATTACCTGTTCGCGCAGTGTGGTTTGTCCGGTATAGGTGGCAACATTAATAGCAATGGGATTTCGCTGTATGTTTTTTTTGAGTGAATCTATTGCATAGCTGTCGCCATCCTGTCCGCTTACAATGGTAGTTACGCCCTGGTTAACACAGGCCAGTGCTTCGGGATAATTCGTAAGTGAAGATGCGATATGGCTATGGCTATCAATAAAACCCGGTGCCAACACTTTGCCTCCGCCATCTGTGATCTCTTCGCCTTTTATCGGTTGAAGATTTCCAAATGCTATTATTTTGTTCCCCTCAATTCTCACAGAAATTTTTCGGGCAGGAGTACCCGTTCCATCAATTACCCATACATTAATAATGAGTTTTGTGGGAGGTGCCGCAACAGAAACAGACAAGGCAAATAGTAATGCCGAAAAAAACAGAAAATACTTTTTCATGAGATGTATACTAATGCGACAGTTAATTTCTTACAAAGGCTTAGCCTCATAATCATCAATCTCCAAACTACTTTCGGGTAAATGATCGTAATTGCCTTCCAGTGCATATAATCCAAACAAAATAAAACCGATTGCGATAGGATAAAACACCACAATAAATACACCCCATTGGATCTGTGTATCAATACCAGGCTTCTTGGCAATTTCGCTGGCGGCCGTTTGTAAAAGATAATGGATTCCCAATGGACCAAGAATGATCCAGAGTAAGCCGGCATATTTTTTTACTGCATTCATAGCAATTCTTTTTTGAGTGATAAATTTATCTGTCTACTTCAGGATCAATACGGTTATTAATATAAATAGCTCCGATTACCATACATAATGTGGCGATAATGATAGGATACATTAATCCCACTATTTTATTATCTGTATAGATCGTGGTTAGTAAAGTTGCAATGAAAGGTGTTAATCCGCCAAACACGCCATTACCAATATGATACGGCAACGACATAGATGTATATCTAATCTTTGTAGGGAACATTTCAACAAGAAACGCCGCTATCGGGCCATACACCATTGTTACATATAAAATCAGAATGAATACAATACCTACCATTTTCCAGTAATCGCTGCTGTTAATGGTCTTAGATGCCGTAGTAATTGGCTTCTTTGTTGTTTTGCCAGCCATGGCATAAGCTGTATCGGTTTTGGTTTGTACCATACTCATGCCATCGGTATAAAAACTTTTAGTTACTACTTTTCTTACTGAATCGTTTGTATTGGCAATGGCAGTGAGTGTTGTTTTTACTTCATGCTTTTCTGTAATTTCTGTTTTGGCTTTTTCGTCTGCAATATTATAGAGATTCGTAAAAAGATAATTATACGAACACACAGCAAATAACATTCCAAAGATCATGATCCATTTTCTTCCGATCTTATCACTGAGTGAGGCAAATACAACAAAGAAAGGTGTGGCAAATAAAATGGCCCAGATCAAAATAGTACGCGATTGATCGAACTCTACCTTACAAACATTTTCAATAAACGACTGTGCGTAGAATTGTCCGGTATACCAAACCACACCCTGCCCCATAGTAGCACCAAACAATGCCAGCAATACCATTTTTAAATTGGCTTTATGGCCAAAACTTTCTTTTAATGGGTTGACGGATGTTTTGCCTTCTGATTTAAGTTTTGCATACAATGGCGACTCTGCCATTTTCAATCGTATATAAATAGAAACGATTACCAGTAAAATAGAAATGAGAAAAGGAATCCTCCATCCCCAATCATTAAACTTGGCAATGGATTTTGCAGGATCGGCATCCAGCATATGTCTTGTTAATAAGATCACACCCAGCGAGATAAACAACCCTAATGTTGCAGTAGTTTGTATCCACGAAGTAAAATAACCCCTTCTGTGCGCCGGTGAGTGTTCTGCCACATAGGTTGCGGCACCGCCATATTCTCCACCAAGTGCAAGACCCTGAATTAAACGAAGAACCAACACAAGTATCGGTGCCAAAAAACCAATGCTATCGTAATTAGGAATACAGCCAATCGCAAAAGTAGATCCGCCCATTAATACCAACGTAAGCAGGAATGTGTATTTGCGCCCAACCAGATCACCTAATCTTCCAAACACCAAAGCACCAAAAGGTCTTACAATAAAACCGGCTGCAAAAGTGGCCAATGTTGAAAGCAATGCAGCTGTTGGATTTGTTTTGGGAAAGAACTGATTGGCAATAACTACGGCAAGGCTGCCGAAAATATAAAAATCATACCATTCGATCAGCGTTCCCAGAGAGGAGGCACCGATCACTTTCCAGATACCTTTGGTATCATTGTTATTATTCATACAGCTGTTTTTGGGTGATTAAGATAAGTAATTTTAGCATCTTATATAATGGCAATTGATAATTATAGCCTTTTTACCCTTCTCCCGTTTTTGTTTAAATAGTACCTTTAGGCTATACAATGCTGAAATCGTTTTTCGCCCGTATATATTATCAGATCGTCCCCTAAAAGATTGTTATGTCTTACCCTTATCAGATCAAAAGCCTTGAACAGTACCATGCCGATTACAAACGCAGTGTTGATGACCCCGCTGCATTCTGGTCGGATATTGCCGAACATTTTACCTGGAAGAAAAAATGGGAGATACCACTTACCTGGAATTTTACCGAACCACGGGTAGAATGGTTTAAAGGTGCCAAACTGAATATTACCGAAAATTGCCTCGACCGCCATCTCGAAAAATCAGGCGATATGCCTGCGATGATCTGGGAGCCGAACGATCCGGATGAACATCACCGCATTCTTACCTATAAAAAATTATACGAAAAGGTTTGTCAGTTCTCACATGTATTAAAGAACAATGGTGTAAAAAAAGGCGACCGTGTTTGTATCTACATGGGCATGATTCCTGAACTCGCTGTTGCCGTGCTGGCTTGCGCAAGAGTGGGTGCCATCCATTCCGTTGTGTTTGGCGGTTTCTCTGCACAAAGTATTGCCGACCGTTTGTATGATGCACAGGCAGAATATATTGTTACCTGCGATGGTGCTTACCGCGGGCAAAAAGATATTCCTTTAAAATCGGTGATTGATGATGCGCTGATTGGCAACCGCATTGTAAAAAGAGTAATTGTGGCTACCCGAACCCGAACACCGGTTTCTATGATCAAGGGAAGAGACGTTTGGTGGGAAGAAGAGATCAATAAAGTAGAAACCATGGGACTGCACGATTTTCCGGCAGAGGAAATGGATGCGGATGATCCGTTGTTTATTTTATATACATCCGGGTCAACAGGTAAACCCAAAGGTGTAGTTCATACCTGCGGAGGTTATATGTTGTTTACCAATTATACTTTTGTAAATGTTTTTCAATACCAGCCCGGTGATATTTTCTTTTGTACGGCTGATATCGGTTGGATAACAGGACATAGTTATATTATTTACGGGCCATTAAGCGCCGGTGCCACTTCTTTAATGTTTGAAGGTGTACCTACTTACCCGGATGCCAGCCGTTTCTGGAAGATCGTGGATAAATTCCGTGTGAATATTTTATATACGGCGCCAACCGCCATCCGCAGTTTAATGGGATTTGGTTTGGGACCAGTGCATGGCCACGACCTGAGCAGTTTAAAAGTGTTAGGCACCGTTGGTGAACCGATTAATGAAGAGGCTTGGCATTGGTATGATGAACATATCGGTAAAAAGAAATGCCCCATTGTAGATACCTGGTGGCAAACAGAAACAGGTGGAATATTGATTTCAAATATTGCCGGCATCACGCCATCCAAACCATCCTATGCAACCTTACCTATGCCGGGTGTACAACCGATATTGGTAGATGAGAATGGTAAAGAAATAGAAGGCAATAGTGTAAGCGGTAATCTTTGTATAAAAGCCCCATGGCCATCAACATTGAAAACCACGTATGGCGATCATGAAAGATGTCGTACCAATTATTTTGCAACCTATCCCGGTTTATATTTTACAGGAGATGGTGCTTTGCGCGATGAAAATGGTTTTTACAGAATTACCGGTCGTGTAGATGATGTATTGAATGTAAGCGGCCACCGTATTGGCACAGCAGAAGTTGAGAATGCCATTAATATGCACGCAAGTGTTGTAGAAAGTGCTGTGGTCGGCTATCCACATGATATTAAAGGCCAGGGTATTTATGCATTTGTGATCTATCAGGGATCGCATGCACAAAACACACACGGAACGGCCGATCTGATCAGAAAAGATATTTTACAAACCGTTACCCGCATTATTGGTGCGATTGCCAAGCCCGATAAAATTCAATTCGTAAGCGGCTTACCTAAAACCCGAAGCGGGAAAATTATGCGTAGAATTTTACGTAAAATAGCTGAAGGCGAAACAGAGAATTTAGGAGATACTTCTACTCTATTGGATCCGGGTGTTGTAGAAGAGATTAAGAACGGAAAATTGTAGACCTTTCAAACAAAAGAAATCAAACCGTGCCTTTGTGCCTCTGTGTGCAAATTTATTTCTCACACAGAGGCACAACAGCACGGTTATTTATATGGGAGATAAAACATTTTTTGTAATCGGTTTAAATTATCTACCCGAAATCGTTTTCGCATTTTTACTTCTGATACAATTCGAAAGGCTTTATTTTTAATCAGCGCCGAGTCTTCTTGCAAATCATTTTCCGTTACCCGCGGAAAGCAGTAGCTTTTACCTGTAAATGCTGTTGGTTTTCGTGTTTTCAAAACCTTAAAAGAATACTTATGCTGCCCAAAACGATTGCTCTGCCCATGCTCTGCCTGCTTGCTATAGCAGGTTTTTCCCAGTCCACTCCAAAGAAAAAAATTACACAACCCGTTCTCGGCCACAGGTCTGCTGCATTATTAACGGTAGATGGATTTCAATTTAAAGACCTTAACAGAAATGGTAAGCTTGATAAATATGAAGACTGGCGTTTACCCAATGAGGAACGCGCCAAAGACCTTCTTTCCAAAATGAGTGTGGAAGAGAAAGTAGGGTTTATGTTGATCAGCACCGCCCGTTTAAAAAGTGAGCGTTCAACACAGTTGAATGCACAAACAGATAATTCCATTCAACCATCAAGCGATCTGAATGAAGACGATCAGGTTTCAGCCAACAACCCATTCACCCGTAAACCTTTGCCGGTTGCCATGATGAATTCGGTAGGTTCTACCAAAGGCATTACACAATTTCATTTACGTCATTTTATTTTCCGCGCGAATGTAAGCGCGAAGCTTACTGCGGAATGGAGTAATAAAATTCAGGCATTGGCAGAAAGTGATGGATTGGGTATTCCTGCCATCATTGCGTCCAATCCCAGAAACCATATCACCAAAGATGCATCCATTGGTTTGAGTGTAGGCGCCACTGTTTTTTCAACATGGCCCGGCGAATTGGGTTTGTCTGCCATGCGCGACCTGAAACTGGTTCATGAATTTGCAGATATTGCGCGCCAGGAATGGGCAGCGGTTGGCTTACGCAAAGGCTATATGTACATGGCCGATCTTTCAACCGAGCCGCGCTGGCAAAGAATTGAAGGAACTTTTGGAGAGAATGCAGAATGGGTGGCAAAAATGATCTCTGAAGTAGTACTCGGTTTTCAGGGAAATAAATTGTCGCCGGCTTCTATTTCTATGACCACCAAACATTTTCCAGGCGGTGGCGCGGGTGTTGGCGGACAGGATCCGCATTTTGACTGGGGCAAGTATGAACATTTTCCCGGCAAAATGTTTCAGAATAATTTAATTCCGTTTAAAGCGGCTATTAAAGCAGGTACTACTTCTATTATGCCTTATTATTCTATTCCACAGGATACCAAATATGAGAAGATCGCATATGCTTATAACAAAGCAGTAATCAAAGATCTGTTAAGAGACAGTTTGGGATTTAAAGGCATCATTAATTCTGATACAGGCCCAATTGAAATGATGCCATGGGGTGTTGAGGACCTGAGTATTACCCAACGATATCAAAAAGCACTGGAAGCGGGTGTAAACATTTTCTCCGGCACAGGCGACCCGTCAAAATTATTAGAAACAGTTAGATCGGGTAATGTTGATATGAAACTGATCGATAATTCTGTATATCGTTTATTGATGGAAAAATTTACGCTTGGCCTTTTTGAAAACCCATATGTAGATGAAGCTGCTGCAGAAAAAATTGTGGGAAATGCAAAATTTCAGGAAAGAGCAGATCTGGCGATGCGCAAATCAATTGTATTACTGCGCAACGAAACAAAAACGCTTCCGTTAAAACCGAAAACGAAAATCTATTTCGAATCGTATTTTCAGAGAAGAGGCGCTACCAGTCCGAGTGTGGTGTATCAACCTAAAAACAATAACTACAACAATGTAGAATTTGTAAAAACGCCTGAAGAAGCCGATTGTATTCTTTTATGGCTTACACCGGGAGCGAAAGCTTTATTTCAATCGGATGGATCGCCGTTATATTTATCTATGTCTAAAAATTCGGTTGATGTTAATTACATCAATACACTTACGGCTAAAAAACCAACCATTCTTGCGATCAATTATACCAATCCATGGGTAATTGATGAGATCTATAATGATCAGACAAAGAAAAATATCAAAGGTGTATTGGCCACATTCGGAACAACCAATGAGGCTTTACTGGATATTGTATTAGGTAAGTTTAATCCAAGCGGCAAGATGCCGTTTACCACGCCGGTTTCTGAAGCGGTTGTAGAAAAACAATTATCAGATGTGCCGGGAAACTTGAAAGGGAAGGATTATGCGTTGTTTAAGTTTGATGAGGGGTTACGTTACCAAAAATAGTTAACTCACCCCGTCTTTGCTTTGCTTGACGATCCTCTCTGCCTCGCAAAGAGGATGATAAAATAAAAGACCCCGATGAAAATCATCAGGGTCTTTTTATTTGTTGTTCAGTTATTTTATTGAAACAGGTACATCTAAATTTTCCCAGCTTAATACAAAACCACCATCGTTAATCGTGTATACCAATCTTTCATTCATGGTAGCAGAGGCTTTGGGTTTTACCGTAACCCTGATTACATCCAACGCAGGATCTTCCGTTGTGGTTCCATCTCTGTTAATACCCCATTGGCCTGTTTTTGAATTGAAGATGATTACCCATTCACCTTCGTTGGCAATTGCATAGATACTGTATTTACCTGCAGGTAATTTTTTGTCCTCAACAGTAATATCCTTATCTGTTTCAAAAATCGTTGCGGAGTTAGCTCCTGCTCTCCATACTTTACCGCCATAAGGTACCAGGTCAGCACCATAAACTTTTCTACCTTTTACGGATGGGCTGCTGTATTTAATGGTAATATTGGCTCCACCAACTGTTCCTGTTGCAGTAGCGGCCGGACTTGCCTGCGACCAGCTTACTGTTGACATAAGTAACATACTTAACGCTAAGAATGCGCCTTTGATCAATTTCATGTTTTTCATACTCGTTAGTTTATTTAATAATTTTTCAGGGGCTAAACAATAAAGCTACTGAATTCCTGATCAAGATAAAACTAAGCGGGTTAAGCCGTTATTAATTATGACCAACGGCTTGTTAATTATTTTAACGAACCAAGTTTTTATTGCGATAGTAGGTGAGGTTTTTTTCGGGAGGGTTGATATTTATTGTTACCGGCCTTTTTTAACCCACTCACTGATGAATGATGCATAGCTATCACTCACAGGCAATTCTGTACCGTTGGTAAGTTTTACTTTTCGGTTAAGGATGGAACTTACTTTATCAACAGGAACAATATAACTGCGGTGTATACGACGGAATTTTTCTTCGGGAAGTTTTTCCAATACACTTTTTAATGTCATCAATGTGAGTATTGGTTTTTCATTGGTCAGGTGGATCTTGATATAATCTTCCAGCCCTTCAATATATTCTATCTGATCTAGTTGAATTTTTACCATGCGGTATTCTGAGCGAACAAAAAAATGTTCACTGGTTGCCGATCTTGCCTGGAATTTGATCGCATGAAAATCAATGACCCTTTTCACTGCTTTTGTAAAACGGTCAAAAGCAATGGGTTTTAATAAATAATCCACCGCTTCCAGTTCAAAGCCTTCGAAAGCAAATTTTTTATAGGCAGTTGTAAAGATGGTAGCGGGTTTATCTTTCAGCGAACGTACCAGTTCTATTCCGGTAATATCCGGCATATTAATATCAATGAACAAAAGATCGATATGATTTTGTCGAAGAAATTCACCTCCGCTAATCGCATCATCAAAAGTTTGTACCAGTTGTAGTTCGGGCACACGGCTGATATATTGTTTGATGAGTTCCAATGCCAGCGGCTCATCATCTATGGCGATACATTTTAATTGCATTTGAAATATTTTTTACACCATCACATCTTAACAAAAAAATTGCACGCAAAAGCGCAGAGGCACAATTTATTTTTAAGAATATAATGAAAGTTCTACTGTAAAGAATCCACCCTCTCTTTTAATATCCAGTCTGTGCTTACCGGGATACAAATGTTCCAATCGCAGTTTTGTATTACTGATACCGATACCGGTTCTTTCTATTTTTCTGTCGGTAGCAAACAATTGGTTCTGCGAAAAGAAATCGATCTGTTGATCACTTGCCGAAACACGTATAGTTAACACACTATTCTCATGGTTACTGGTTCCGTACTTAAATACATTTTCAATAAAGGTCATTAAGATCAAAGGTGCGATCTTCTTATTATCCAGATCACCGGAAACACTGAATTCCAGTGCCACTTTTTTACCCAGCCGCAATTTTTGCAGGTCAATATAGTCCGTTATACAATCTACTTCACTTTGCAGCGATACATAATCTTCATTCACATCATCCGTAACATAACGCATGATGTTGGAAAGTTTCATGATCGTACCCGCCGTATGCTCACTCTTGGTAACGGCCATTGAATAAATATTATTCAATGTATTAAACAAAAAATGCGGGTTGATCTGTGCTTTCAAAAAAGAGAGTTCTGCATTGGCTTTATCAGCTTCTGCTAAGGTGGCACGTCTTTCTGTTTCGCGCCAGCGCCTGGTAAGATCTATGGCAACACTCAACGCCAGAGTCATAATAAATAATACCGTACTGATAATATCAATCCCCGGTCTTCTGGGACCACCACGACCCCGCATTTCTCTGGGTGGCATTGATGGCGGTACATTTTTGCTGTCAGCCGGAGGAGTGCGCATCCTGGCTTCCATCTGCCCTTTCTCACGATTGGCATTGATCAGCTGTTCAAAAGGTTTTAACCAGAATACACTACAGATAATTACCAGCATTGCTGCTATATAAGCCAGTTTTTTTCCTTTCACATATAATCTGGGAAAAAGAAAATAACTGTGCAGGTAATAAATGATCACATAATAAAAACAGAACTGCCAGTAAGCAAAAGAGGAGAGCACATTAATCAGGCTCACACTATCCCATTGCCTCAGCAAAAATGCCAATGGCAGGCTCTGAAAAAGGAGCCAGCCAATAATATGTGTGGCAAGTACGGGAAATCGGAATTGCTTCATTTAGCAAAGAAAGGTAGGGTATATGGATTATGTATAAATGTATCGGTGGGTGAATGCTTTCTGTAGACGACCCCTCACCCCCACCGCCCTACGGGCACCTCCCCCTGCCAGGGGGAGGCTGGGTGGGGGTTACATTGCGATTTATTAAATATTTGTTACCCTAACACCCGTAAGCATTCCCGCGGGTTACTTTTGCCTGAAAATGGTATTAACGGGTAGAAATAAACTCAAAAAATGATACAGAAAACCTATTTCAAGACAAAAGACTATTGTAAAGTAAAATTCTCCTTTGCCGGTGAAAATGCGGAAACTGTTGAGATACTGGGACTGAACAGCGATTGGGAAAATGCCGTTATTATGAGCAAAAAGAAAGACGGCAGTTTTGCGTGTGATGTATCCTTACCTAAAAATTCACAGCATGAATTCAAATACAGGGTAAATGCCAGCGAGTGGCTCAATGAACCTGAGGCAGATGGCCAGAATGCCAATGTATATGGCGGAAGTAACAGTGTGATTACTTTGTAGTAATTGGTTAAAAGGGTTAACGAGGTTAAACCAGGTTAGACACTTTTTTAACCTCTTTAACCCTTTTAACTACTTTAACTACACTCAAAAAAAACAAGGGATTCCTTTTTTTCTTCTCTCCTTATTAAAGAAATAAATAAAGGAAAATTCGCTGCTGCCGCTAAAGCGGTTGGTGCGGCTGATGTCTGAATTCATGATATCATAACTGATACCCAGCTGGTATGCAGGTGTGCGTAAACCTATGTAAGGATAGAAAGCATCTTTAATACGCAGCCATGAGCCGAGATATAAACTCATTTCGGTTTCTCCCAAACCCAATCCGTAAGCAGCGCCTAATACAGATTCTGTTGCGGCGTTTTGTTCCATGAAGTGTGCGCTGATAAAAAAATTATCCTGCTCACCCAGCGGAAAACCGGCGCCGGCATGCACGGTATACCTCGGAGCAAGTACAGGATTGGTATTACTGAAAAAACTGAGTTTTGGTTTTAGTATATGAAACAGTCCTGCACCAAATGAAAATTGATTTCCACTTTCATCCTGATAATTATATAAGATGCCAGCATTCAGATCTGCATAAGATACTGTTCGGTTATTTACACTCTCGCCGCTGGGTATACTCAGATCAAATCCATTGCCATTGAATTGGCTGTTGAAAGAAACATTATTAAAATCAACAATGTTACGTGCAAAGCTTGCCTGCAATCCTATTCCAATACTCTGATTACCTTCCGCATCCAACCCTTTATTAAATGCTGTTGAAATGCTGAGGTAGGTGTTTTTATAAATACCGCCGGATGATTGATCATATAAACCCAATACACCTAATCCCCATCGATCATTACTGCCAATGGCATTTTTTAAAATCTTTGTATCAAAAGAAGCCGTTCCCGTAACATAAGGGTCACCACCATTTACCGATTGATTGCGGATATTTAAAGCAAAGCGATGTGTGCCATCAAAATAACCTGTGAACGCAGGATTAAACGTAAGCGGCGAACTGAAGTACTGCGAAAAATGCGGATCCTGCGCATACGGTTTCACCATGCATAAGCAAAAGAAAAAAACAACAACACAAATATGTTTGAATATTTTCCGCATGTGTCTTTTAATTGACCAATAAAACAGATCCTGTTTTTTTAATAATATTTCCACCGCCATCTATTGCTTCGGCTACCCATTGATAGGTTCCCGGTGGTTGTATTTTTCCATTCCATTTTCCATCCCAGCCGTTTTGCGGTGTGAGGTCATTGGTTTGAAAAACAACATTACCCCAACGGTTAAAGATCTTGAAATAGGTTAGTGAACGGATGCCTACCGCAATGGGATAGCATCTGTCGTTCACACCATCTCCATTAGGTGTAAATGCCTGAGCAACATATATAGACCCATCAATCGTAACCTTTACTAAAACGGTATCCGTAACCGTACAACCTGCTGCAGAGTTAATGGTGATGGCATATTCAACATCACTGTTTAAAGTAGCCGTTGGAAATTGTAATCTGGCATCATTCAATCCGGTAGCGGGTTTCCACAAATACACACTACCTGCATTTCTTGAACTGAGTGTTGTGGGCACACCTCCTACTGCATTTACCGTAGCATACCTGTAAGGAATTCTGGGTGCTTCAATATGGTAGGGTACAAGTATAGAATCGGTAAGATTAGGGCAGGACAGATTGTTAGCCGTTAATGCAATGATATAATCACCTCCAACCGGATAGGTGTACACCGGCGATAAAATATTGGCAACAGATCCATCACCAAAATTCCAAAGCCAGTTAATATTTCCTGAGGAAGTAAAAGCAGATTGATTGGTAAAACGTATGGGTGATCCTGCACAGGAACCATTATCGGCAAATTGCAGAAGGGGTTTTGTTAAGAGGCTTAATGAAATGGTATTCGTTGCATCCTGCACACAACCTGCCGAAGAAATAAATCTTACGGTATAATCTCCTGCATTTGTTGCAGCATACGAATTGGTAACCGCACCCGTAACCGGCTGCTGATTATAAAACCATTGATAGCTGTTGGCATTTGATGCCGTTAATAAAAGCGATAACCCATTACATATATAATTAACCGAAGGGGTTTGTAAAACACCATTGGGCAGCGGATTGATGGTAACGGTTACCGGTTGTGAACTTGCACATCCGGCAATGCCAACAGACCCTTTTATATAATAGGTACCGGAAGCATTTACGGCAGCAGGTGTATTAAGTGTATTGGTATTAGCTGCGTTGGTAAAGTAGCTGAATACTAAACCCGGTGTACTGCCTGCGGTTATGGCAGCGGATGTAAGATCAACTGTTGCGGGGGCACAAACGGCTAACGGGTTTGTGATAACCAATGTTGGTGCGGCAACAATGGTTGCGGTAACCGCTTTGGTAACCGCGCAACCGGTAACGGGTATTGTTCCTTTAATATAATAAACACCCGTTGCGGTTATAGCATTTGCATTGAGTAAAGCAGAAGTGGCCAATGCATTGTTCCATTGTGTATATGATAAATTGGCTGTGCTGCCCGCAGCAGTAATTGCCAAACTTGTTAAATCAATTGTGCCGGGCGCACAAACAGTTGGTGCGGTGATCACAACTATAGGTAAAGGATTGATGGTTGCTGTTACTGCTTTTGTTACAGCACATCCTGTTGCAGCAATCGTTCCTCTAATATAATAAACACCGGTTGTTGTAATAGCTGATGCATTGGTTAATGTAGAAGTAGCCAATACATTATTCCATTGAGTGTAAGATAGATTGGCGGTGCTGCCGGCAGATGTAATCGAAGGGCTTGTCAGATCGATTGTTCCCGGCGCACAGATAGCTGCGGGTGTGGTTATTACAACGGTTGGCAACGGATTGATGGTTGCTGTAACCGCTTTGGTTACCGCGCACCCCGTTGCCGCAATCGTTCCTTTAATATAATAGATACCGGTTGCCGTTACTGCCGACGCATTGGTTAATGCAGAAGTAGCCAGCGCATTGTTCCATTGGGTGTAAGATAAATTGGCGGTGCTGCCTGCAGCAGTAATTGCCGGACTTGTCAGATCAATCGTTCCCGGAGAACATACCGATGGTGCCGTTATTACAACAGTTGGCAACGGATTGATGGTTGCCGTTACCGGTTGAACTATCCCACACCCCGTTGCAGCAATCGTTCCTTTAATATAATAGATACCGGTTGCTGTTATGGCTGATGCATTGGTTACTGCTGAAGTGGCTAATATATTATTCCATTGCGTGTAGGATAAATTAGCGGTACTGCCCGCAGATGTAATTGTCGGACTTGTGAGATCGATCGTACCCGGAGAACATACCGATGGTGCCGTTATTACAACAGTTGGTAAAGGATTGATGGTTGCTGTTACAGATTGTACGGTTCCGCAACCGGTTGCAGGTATGGTTCCTTTAATATAATAAACACCCGTGGCTGATATGGACGATGCATTGGTTAATGAAGATGTGGCTAACAGATTATTCCATTGCGTATAGGATAAGTTGGCCGTGCTGCCTGCCGATGTAATAGACGGACTCGTAAGATCAATCGTCCCGGGTGCACAGATGGCAGTTGGTGTTGTAATTACTACTGTTGGTAAAGAATTGATGGTTGCTGTTACGGCTTTTGTTACCGCGCAACCTGTTATGGCTATCGTTCCTTTAATATAATAAACACCCGTTGCTGTGATTGATGATGCGTTGGTTAATGATGAAGTTGCCAACGAATTATTCCATTGGGTATAGGATAAATTAGCTGTGCTGCCTGCAGATGTAATTGACGGACTTGTGAGATCGATCGTTCCCGGAAAACACACGGATGGTGCGGTTGTTACAACAGTTGGCAACGGGTTGACCGTTGCGGTTACCGGTTGTACGGCACCACAACCCGTTGCCGCAACCGTTCCTTTAATATAATAAACACCCGTTGCTGTAACAGATGATGCATTCGTTAATGAAGAAGTAGCTAACGCATTATTCCACTGTGTATAGGATAAGTTGGCCGTACTGCCCGCTGATGTGATAGATGGACTTGTAAGATCGATTGTTCCCGGCGCACAAACAGCAGCCGGTGAAACTACCGCAACAGTTGGTGATGTATTGATCGTTGCAGTTACTGGCTGGGTTACTGCACAACCTGTTGCAGCAATCGTTCCTTTAATATAATAAACACCAGTTGCTGTAATGGATGATGCGTTCGTTAATGAAGAAGTAGCTAGCACATTATTCCATTGCGTATATGATAAGTTAGCCGTACTGCCTGCGGATGTAATAGACAAACCGGTAAGATCAATCGTAGCCGGTGTACAGGCAAACTGCGCTGTGGTAACAACTGTTGGCAATGGATTAATGGTAGCGGTTACTGCTTTGGTTACCGCACAACCTGTTGCAGCTATGGTTCCTTTAATATAATATACACCTGTTGCTGTAACAGCATTGGCATTGGCTAATGAAGAAGTAGCTAACGCATTGTTCCATTGGGTGTAAGTTAAACCTCCTGTGCTACCTGTTGTAATAGCTGCATTTGTCAGGTCGATGCTATTGGGTGAGCAAACAGGAGAAGGTGTATTTATTACAACCGATGGAATCGGATTAACTTGAACAGATGATGCATTAGACACTGTGCATCCCGTTCCTGATATTACCGCAATCAAAGTTCCATTATAGATATTAGCCGCAGCACCTGCAGGAACAGCTACATTAAAACTGCCTGGCGTAGCCGGAAGAGTCACATTCACAACATCCTGAAAGCCTGCTAAAGCAGCTGTTGCATCCCAAAAAATAGAATAGGTGTCGGGTAAATTGGTGGTAGTATAATTTACCGGAAAGGAAGTTGTTTGTTGACAAACAATCGGAAAAGGCGGCACCACCGGATTAAATGTGGGATCCGTTCTTACACCAACAACCGCTACCCTGATAACATTACTTCGAACAGTAATAACACCATTTGTAACCACCCTCCTATAGTATTTATCAATTGCTAAAACACCTTCAGTATATGTTTGTGAACCAACACTTACCTGGCTCAGGTTTATTGTAAATGCATTATCATCCGCTCTGTCCCATGAAATTGTGATTCCTGCACCAGTACTTGCATCTCTAATAGAAGTAAATGCCGAAGGTGAGAGACCAGAAATAATGCACTGACTTACACCAATTATCCCCGCATCCAATTGTGCATTTACAGAACCCGGCCTCACCAAAAAAAACAACACCCCCAATACAATTGAATACCGCACACAAAACTCCCTTTTGGAAACATTTCTTACCATTCCTCCCCCAACAACCTCAATATCTTTTTGGTTTAACACAGGCATTTTTTCAAGATCCGGTAAGTGATAAAATTACGCTCTTTACTGTTGTGGTATTTAACAGCAGATACGTTGAAAACACTGTTCGCGTTTCCCTCAAAACCGTCCAAAATGGCGGATATTCTGTATTTCACCGTTTATTTCTGTTTTTCGGGGCAGATTCTGCTTAAAAACCATCGTACAGGATTAAATTTGTCTTAGTCAATTTCTATCATTTACCAATTGTCTATCTTGTACCGTTATATTAGTCCCGTTATTTTATGAAGATATCGCAACAGCATTTTGCAGAAGGAAAATGGAAAGCACATAACCAGTCAGAAGGCTTCAACAATTCTATTTGTCAGCTCGTTTATATGTTTGGTGCAGGTGCCGTAGTTACCCTGCCCGAAGTATTTGATCATATCCGCGCCCAATACCCAAAAGCCGATATCGTTTCCTGCTCTACCTCCGGTGAGATCATGGATGATGGTGTGTTTGATGATACTGTTTCGGTTATGGCCATTCAATTTGACCATACCCAGGTGCGTTGCGCCAAAATGAATGTTGTAAAAGGCGCCAATAGTTTTGAAACAGGCAAAGCCCTCATGAAAGAACTGGATGCCGATGACCTGGTAACCGTATTTGTGATTTCCGAAGGAAGCTTTTCCAACGGAAGCGAACTGGTAAACGGCTTAAATATAAATAACCACAAACAGATCCCTATAACCGGCGGTATGGCGGGAGATGCAGACCGTTTTCAAAAAACTCAGGTTGGCCTTAACGCCATTCCTTCAGAAGGTAATGTGGTGGCGGTTGGTTTTTATGGCACCCGCTTACAGATTGGTCATAGCTCGTTTGGTGGATGGGATGAATTCGGAAGAGAAAGGCTGATTACCCGTTCAGATAAAAATGTTTTATACGAACTGGATGGCCGCAATGCGCTCGATCTGTACAAAGAATATCTTGGCCCTTATGTAAATGAACTACCCGGCTCTGCTTTATTCTTTCCGTTATCTATGCGTATCGGCGATTCATCAAAAAGTCTGGTGCGTACCATTTTGGCCATCAGTGAAGAAGATAAGAGCATGACCTTTGCCGGCAACCTGCCCGAAGGAAGTAAGGTAAGGCTGATGAAAGCCAATTTCGACAGGATTATTAACGGCTCATCGGTAGCCGCAAAACATGCCCTGGAAGATGATGGCCATACGAATGCACCGCAACTGGCTATATTGATCAGCTGCGTGGGCCGTAAACTTATTTTGCAGGAAAGAACCTATGAAGAAGTAAAAGCCGCAAGAGATATTTTTGGCCCAGACACAGCCATTACCGGTTTTTACTCGTATGGAGAATTATCACCCTTTAACCAGGACAGTAATTGTGAATTGCATAATCAAACCATGACAATTACCACTTTTAGCGAGATATAATATTCATTAGCTCAATACCTGCTGTATGGCTTATCACAATATCCTGGAAAAACAAATTCAAAAATTTCTACCCGCAGAATACCTGAAAGACGGTGTGATCAGTACTTTTCTGGAAACCATCAGCAAGTGTTACGACTCATTTGAAAAAGATAAAAAAATAACCGAGCACGCGTTTGATGTAAGCGAAAGGGAATACCAGATTGTGATGCAGGATCTGCAGGAACAAAGTGAGATCAGAAAACAATCTATCCTTAAATTAAAAGCCGCCATCCGTTCGCTTGATCCTGCCAGTCCGGTTCAGTTTTCAGAAGCAGATGATGATCTGATGAACATCATTTCTTTTCTCGAAAAACAGATCGCCAAAACAAAAGAATTGGAACAGGATCTGATACTGGCCAAAGAAGTTGCAGAAAAAGCCGCACATGCCAAGAGCGAATTTCTTTCCGTAATGAGCCATGAGATCCGTACACCGCTCAATGCCATTATCGGTACCATCATGTTATTGCAATACCATGAGTTGCTGCCTGAGCAGAAAGAATTGCTGAATGTAATGGAGATCTCTTCTGAAAACCTGTTAAGCCTGATCAATGATGTTCTTGATTTCAGTAAGATGGAAGAAGGCAAGATCTTTTTTGTAGAACGCAAGATTAATGTACTGAGTTTTCTGAAGAATATTAAAATGGCCAGCCGCGTACGGGCCGAAGAAAAAGGAAATATTATCAAAATAATTTTCGACGATGATATTCCTAAATATGTGGTGGGTGATGATGTAAGGCTTGGACAAATTCTCAACAATATCGTTTCAAACGCAGCAAAGTTTACCTATAACGGTACCATTACGATCAAGGTAGGATTGAATTCTATAGTAGGTGATATTGTTAAAATAGACTTTTCAATAGAAGATACCGGTATCGGTATTCCGGAAGAAAAACAGGAATTAATCTTTGAACGCTTTACACAGGCCAATAATAATATTACGCGTGAGTTTGGCGGATCGGGTTTGGGCCTTACCATCATCAAACGTTTACTCGAATTACAGAACAGCACCATACATCTCGAAAGTGAAGCGGGTAAGGGTTCGCGTTTCTTCTTCACTTTATCCTTTAAGAAAAGTGATTCAGCAGAAGATATTGAAGAAGTAAAACCTTCCTTAAGTTCCGGCAAAACCGATATGAACGGATTAAAGATCTTATTGGTAGAAGATGTATCGTTCAATGTAATGGTTGCAGAAAAAATGCTGCAGAACTGGAATGCACAGGTAGAAGTTGCACAGAATGGTGCCATAGCCGTTGAGAAAGTAAAAGCCAATATATACGACCTGATACTGATGGATATACAAATGCCGGTAATGGATGGATACACAGCTACAAAAGAGATCAGGAAATTTAATCCGGATATACCTATTATCGCATTAACCGCCTCAACCGTAAATCTTGATATTCAATCTCAGGCATTCAAATCAGGTATGAATGGCTGTATTACCAAACCCTTCAACCCCAACGATCTTTACTCGATTATTGTTGAAAAAACGGGCAGGTAGAGTTAGTGTTTATTAAAACATTGTCAGTATTGAGCTATTTAAACCAATTCTTTTAAAAGATTTTGTTTCTAAATTTGATTTGTCTTTTTGCAGATCTCTTATGTATACTTCTTGATTTTCCTGCGCCCATTGCGGTTCTTTGCGTTCCTTGCGTTACGGCTATAAGGCCCGAAAATCGTAAATCAAAAATTTTACTGCTGAAATAGCTGGCTACCTTTAAAGAAAAGTTTAAAGCAGTAGCGCAGAGGTCGCTACGAACCGCAAGGAACGCAAAAAAAACTTGATTATTTTTTACATACGGCAATTTATTAAGGACTCTTAATAATGCCTTACAATAATTCATTTAAATAATTATTTCGCCGTTTATCTTACCTCACCGTTTTGTTTTACGGATCATTTTCCTATTTTCGCTTCTGCAAAGCCGGAACCACCTTAAAAAACGGCCGCATCTTTTTATTAATTTTTCGCCGATGAACAACTAAGCAGGGCTTAGTCTTTTAAAAGATAAGCTCAAATTTTCCAGAGCCAAATGCAATAGTATTCACTGTTGTACATCATTCATTAGTTAAAATGGTTATTGTAATTAAATAGGTATATAACATTTGTTATTTACTTCATTTAACATCAATGGTTAAAATAGTTAGAGACGTTAAAATCGGTAAAAGGATTTTTTCTTTTACCGTATAACCTTTTTAACCGCTTTAACCCTTTTAACTACTTTAAACAAAATCAATCAATAATATAAATTCAGTAATGACTACTCAAAATAATAATAAAACTATCTGGTCCTATCTCAAAGAATCACTGCGAAGTGAGCACCAGGATTTTACAACGGGCAGTATCCGCAAAGCTATTTTTATGCTGGCCATTCCCATGATTCTGGAAATGTGCATGGAATCTGTTTTTGCCGTAGTGGATATTTTTTTTGTAGGCAAACTCGGCGCCAATGCAGCCGCCACCGTAGGGTTAACAGAATCTTTTTTAGCCATTGTATATTCAGTGGCATTCGGTTTAAGCATGGGTGCCAGTGCATTGGTGGCAAGACGTGTAGGTGAAAAAAATCCTGACGGTGCTGCCAAAGGCGGGGCACAATCTCTGTTACTTTCTTTTGTGATAAGTATTCTGGTAAGTTGTATAGGCGTATTTTTTTCAGAAAACCTATTGGGCTTAATGGGTGCAAGCAAAGAAGTAATTGCTATGGGTGTAAACTATACACGCATTATGCTAACGGGCAATATTGTGATCATGCTGTTATTTCTGATCAACGGTATTTTCCGCGGAGCAGGCGATGCAACCATTGCCATGCGCAGTTTGTGGCTGGCTAATATCTGTAATATTATTCTCTGTCCGGTACTCATCCATTTTTATGGTTTGCCCGGCGCAGCCATGGCAACTACTACGGGCAGGGGAATAGGTGTTTGCTATCAGGTATATCATTTATTCAAAGGAAAAGGAATTATCAAAATTCACCTGCATCATTTTATTCCGGATCTGACTCTGTTGAAATCTGTCTTCAATATTGCCACAACCGCAACGATGCAGTTCCTGGTTTCCTCTGCCAGTTGGATCGCCATGTCGAGGATCATTTCTTCTTCGGGCAGTGATGCGGTTGCGGGTTATACCATTGCTATCCGTTTACTTATCTTCTTCTTAATGCCCGCATGGGGATTGAGTAATGCGGCGGCAACATTGGTAGGACAAAACCTTGGTGCCAAACATCCCGATCGTGCAGAAAAATCTGTATGGCTTACCGCAAAATACAATGCTATTTTTATGACCATTGTATCCTTACTGTTTATTACATGCGCAGAGTTTTTTGTAAAACTGATCAATACAGATGTAGAAGTGGTAAAAACTGGCGTGCTCGCTTTACGCATCATCAGTATGGGTTATATCTTTTTTGGCGTGGGTATGGTAATGATCAATGCCTTTAACGGCGCGGGCGACAGTAAAACACCCACATGGATCAACCTGTTCTGGTTCTGGATCTTTCAGATTCCTTTTGCGTATTTACTGGCAGTGGTGTTACATATGGGGCCAACGGGTGTATTTGTTTCAATCATTATTGCGCAATCATTGGTAACCGTAACCAGTGTAATTATTTTTAAGAAGGGGAAATGGAAGCTGGTTAAAATATAGTCTCTAACTCTCTGTCTCTGCGGTGATCTTTTTCACCGCAGAGAACAAGAGAGGCAGAGGTAAGCGCAGAGAATACTTTATTGTTTATCAAAAACAGATTTAGTAGCAATCTCTCCCTGTGGTGTATTTATTTTGGAAGAAATGGTTACCGTTTTGCCGTCTGCACTCAAAGTCCAGTTCTCAACACTGCCAATGTCAAAGGTTTGTCCCTGCATGTCAAAAGCAATATTGGAAGTGATCACCATTTCTTTTCCATCAGCCGACCATTTAAGGGTTGATTTCTTTTTTGATGTGCCAAATACCAGGCTCTCAGATTCTTTACCATCAAATGTCATGTTCTCGGTAGAGTTTACTTCTTCTCCCTGAAAATTCATGGATGTTTTAGCTAAGCTGATTGCATCTGCTTTTTGTTCAATTACCATTTTGCTGGGCACACCGCGTGCACCAAATTGTCCGAGTTCACTTTTGTTCTCATTCAATTTCCAGGTACCTGAAAAGTCTGTTTGAAAGATTTGTGCCGGACGAAAAGAAAAAACAGATACAGTGATTAATAACAGTAAGGCAATTTTTGATAAGGTGTTTGTTTTCATATAACAGGTTTTATAGATTAAATATACTCAAAAAAACAAACGCTGTGCACAGCACAGCAGTCGCTCGCCTCCGGCGAGTGACGACTATCCCCCGGCCTCAGGCCGAAAAAGGTGCATGTAAAAAACCATCCAATACTCGTTATCTTTAAACAAATAAAAGGAAAGTATGGACCTCCAATTACAAAATAAATTATTCATCATAGGCGGTGCCACATCTGGTTTTGGAAAAGCCATTGCAGAAGCCTTATTAAAGGAAGGTGCCCATATTATTGCTGTTGCCCGTGGCGAAGAAAAACTGAAGGCATTACAATCATCAGCACCTGAACAGGTAAGCATTATTACAGGCGATTTTTCTGATAGCACTGTCATTGCAGAAGTAGTAAATGCAGTAAAGGATAAAGAACTTCACGGCATAGTGGTAAATGCAGGTGGCCCTCCTGCTAAAACGGTGTTGGAAACCAGTCTGGAAGATTGGGACAATGCCTACAAATCCATTCTACGTTGGAAAGTAGAACTCACCAAAGCATTGGTACCTAAAATGATTGCGCAGAAATATGGACGTGTTGTTTATATCGAAAGCTCATCCGTAAAACAGCCTTTAGAAAATCTTGTACTCAGCAGTTCCTTACGCGTAGCAGTTGTGGGTATGGTTAAAACCCTTTCACAGGAAATTGCAGGATCGGGTGTTACTTTAAATATTATGGGCCCCGGCTCTCATAATACACCGGCTATTGACCGCATCTACAAAAAGAAAAGTGAACAAACCGGTTTGCCTTTCGAGGAAGTAAAACAAAACGCCATCAAACAAATACCCGTTGGTGCATTGGGCGAAGCAGATGATTTTGCAAGTCTTGCGTTGTGGCTGTTAAGTCCGCTAAGCCGTTTTGTTACAGGTGAAACCATTACCGTTGATGGCGGCGCTGTAAAAAGTATGTTGTAATTTTCAAACAGATCTACATTATCTATCATGAAAAATAAATGGTCATTACTTTTTTTACTCTTCGTTACAGTTACCATTCAAACCAATGCGCAAAGCACGATTGGTCCAGATAAAGGCTCATTGATTGTTGTAGGCGGTGGAACAGTTGGGCCTGAGATCTGGGCAAAATTTGTTCAGCTTGCCGGTGGTGCTGCCAATGCCAATATTGTGATCGTTACAACCGCAGATGAAGATTCGTCTATTGCCCGTGGCCGTTCTGTTGAAAAAGATGCATTGGAAAAATTAGGTGTACAGCAGATCCATTTTCTTCATACACGGGATCCAAAAGTAGCTGACGCAGATAGTTTTGTAGCACCACTTAAAAAAGCAACCGGTATCTGGTTTCGGGGCGGAAGACAATGGAAGCTGGCCGATTCTTATTTAAATACCCTTACCCTAAAAGAATTTAATAATGTGTTGAACAGAGGCGGTGTAATTGCCGGCACTTCTGCAGGTGCAACCATCATCGGTTCGTTTATGGTGAGAGGGGATACCAAAGGAAATGCAATCATGGTGGGCGATCATACCGTTGGTTTTGATTTTATGCATCATGTAGCTATTGATCAGCATCATCTAAAGCGCAATCGCATTTTTGATATGATCGATGTGATCAAAACCCATCCCGATCTTTTGGGTATTGGTATTGATGAAAGCACTGCCATCGTGGTACAGAAAGATCAGTTTGAAGTGATCGGTGCTTCGTATGTAGGTATTTATGATATAGACCAGATCAATGGTCAATCCAAAGGCCCGCGTGAACAAAACAGTTCATCAGGCCCGTTCTACTTTGTAAGTAAGGGACAAAAATTTGATCTGAAACTCAGAAAAATAACGAGATAATTTAATCAGCCGCCTCAACACCACCCTCATCAGTACCATTACCCGCTTCTTCTTTAGGGGTAACATTTTTGAGGCTCAATTGAAATTTGGTGTTCAGAGAAACCACATAATGGTTAGCGAGTAACAGGGCTTTGATATTGGCATCTTCCAGCATTACAAATGCCAGATCAGAGGCTAAAGCAGAGCCGCTGATAATATTGGCCACACGGCCCTTGGTAAATTCGATGGTAAATTTATAACCTGCCTTACGTCCACTGCCTGCTCTTTCAAAATCGATACGGTTAAGATCCAGCACCTGATCGCCATTAAGGGTTCTTTTTAATAAAATCTTGATAATGGGAAGGTATTTGCTCCAGATCTGTGTGTACATGGGGTGGTTTAAGGTTAAATGCCGTTCATGGCTGGTGAAAACTGATGTAAAGGTGCATTATTTATGGCCGAAATACGAATTTGGTTTTAACTAACCGCCGTAATTCCTACAAAAAGGGTGCTTAAAATGGCTGTTTGTCATGGTACAGGCGCATTATCTTCGCGGCTATGACAACCATCGACAGTGTAACCTTAGAGAAAGTGATCGTTCATAAAGTTGGTAATCCCACACGTGGAGAGGCATTAAAATTATCAGCCAACCCTTTAACCCTGAATGATGAAATTGTAAGAGGATTGCTCTCCAAATATTTTCTCGGTCCTTTTAATGAGCACGAGCAGTATCATTTTACCCATTTAAGCGATCTGAAGCTGAACGAGGTATATCATTATGTAACTGAGATCTTTGATGATCCCAAACAATTCACACTCAAAAGTGCACAGCTTGCGCAGTTTTTATACAGCAAAAGCACCCATGCCAAAGTAAAAGAAGGCGAACTGTATGTGGTCCATTTTGATAATGTTCCTTTTGGCACAGAATACACAGAAGCGATCGGCATTTTTAAAAGCGAGACCAAAGAAACTTTTCTGAAAGTATTTCCACACGGTGAAAGTTGGGAAGTGATTGCCGAAGACGGGATCAATATCAATAAACTGGATAAAGGTTGTTTGATATTTAAAAAAGACCGCGAAAACGGTTATGTGGTTTGTGTGGTTGACAATACCAACAAACAGAATGATGCACAATATTGGGTAACTGATTTTTTACAGGTTACCCGCAGCGCCAACAGTTATCATTATACCGATGCTGCCATGGGTATGTGTAAACTATTTATCAGCAATGAATTGCCTGAAAAATTTGATGTAAACAAAAGCGATCAGATAGATATGCTTAACCGGAGCATGGAATATTTTAAAACCAAAGAAGATTTTAAGTTTACAGAATTTGCAGAAGAAGTATTACATCACCCCGAAGTGATAGACAGTTTTACACAATACAAACAAACCTATGAAGTAGCCAGACAGGTGGCTATTGAAGATGAATTCAACATACATATCTCTGCGGTAAAAAAACAACAGCGTGTATTTAAAAGTGTTTTAAAACTGGACAAGAGTTTTCACGTATACATTCACGGCCGCCAGGATCTGATTGAAAAAGGGTATGATGAAGTAAAAGGAAAACACTTTTACAAACTCTTCTTTGATGAAGAATCATAACAGATCTACTTCGCGCTGATAATCGTATTGAAGGTCTTCGTGCATTTGCTTTAATGCGGCATTGATTTTTTTCAATTGTTGTTCATATAGATTATTCAGTATGGTGCTTTTTTGATAGGGTATCCCAGAGTCTTTCATCTTCTGGCAGAAATAGATCAGCAGGGCAGCTTCTGCCTGTTTAGATCCTGCATATTTTATATATCGGTTAGTGATCCGTAATATTTTACGAAGTGTTTTTTTGGTAAGATATAAATTGGGCTTGGGAACTTCTGTAAAACCCTCATCCATCAATTGTTTTACACTGTTGATATAGCTTTCTTCGTCATGAGCTTCAAATAGTAAAAAAGTAAGCAGTTCTTTATTTTCTTTTTTGAATTTTGCCAGTCGCAAACAGAGTTCAAGCAGTTTGGGTTGATTAACCGCCAGCAGTTCCTGTTTCAATTCCTGGATGGTTGCCGTTTTCATGGTTGCAAGTTAATACAGATTTCTCTGTGTTAATTTATACGATCACTCATAATCAAAAAGACAATATTATATTTACTACTTAATTGTATCCTGTAACTATGCCCTTCGACACCTCACAACCCCATCCCGAATTATTACAGGAACTGGTTACCGTAAAAATGCCTTTTGGTAAATATAAAGACAGGTTGATCTGCAATCTGCCTGTGTCCTATCTCGAATGGTTTCAACGCAAAGGTTTCCCCAAAGGCAAACTGGGCATACTTTTAGAAACCATGTATGTGATACAGCTTAATGGCCTTGCCTATCTGCTTGATCCGTTGAAAAAGAAATAACTCTTGTAAAAAATCCTTCTCACTCTCCAATCTGTTCAGATGAATATTGCTTATATTGAAGCATCTTTTGATTTCTAAACGCTATATAAATTTTACCACATGAACCGCTCACGCAGATCCTTTATTCAACAAACGGCAATGGTTATTGCCGGCAGTTCTGTTTTTTCAAAACAATTGTTTGCTGCCCCCGCACCCAGAACCATTACGGGTATTCAACTCTATTCTGTTAGAGACGATATGAAGAAAGACCCTTTGGCTACGTTAAAAGCATTGGCCGATATGGGTTATAAATATGTGGAGCATGCTAACTATATCAATCGAAAATTTTATGGCTATTCCGCAACAGAATTTAAAAAAGTGCTGGAGAGTAATGGATTGAAAATGCTGAGCGGACATACCGTAATGGGTAAAGAACATTGGGACGCTTCCAAAAAAGATTTTACAGATGCCTGGAAATACACAGTAGAAGATGCCGCAACCGTTGGCCAGGAAATTGTGATCAGTCCCTGGTTAGATGAAAGCCTTCGTAAGAATATGGATGATATGAAACGTTACATGGATGTATTTAACAAAAGCGGCAGTCTTTGCGAAAAATCGGGAATGCGCTTTGGGTATCATAACCATAATTTCGAATTCAGTCAATCGATCGATGGTAAAAAGATCTACGATATCATTCTCGAAAACACCGATCCTTCTTTGGTTGCACAGCAATTGGATATGGGTAATTTATACAGTACCGGCGCCAATGCTTACGAGATCGTTAAGAAACATCCGGGTAGGTTTTTATCTATGCATGTAAAAGATGAGATCAAAGCCAAGTCCAAAGGCGAAATGGAAGATGGATATGAGAGCACTATTCTCGGTACAGGTGTGGCCAATACAAAAGCGATAACAGACCTTGGTAAACAATCCGGTGGCACTTTGCATTTTATTATTGAGCAGGAATCCTATCAAGGCAAAACGCCATTGGATTGTGCGAAAGAAGATTTGAAGGTTATGAAGAAATGGGGATATTAACCCACCCCGCTGCGGCTTCGCCTGGCTCCCCTCCCTGCTGTGCAAGGAGGGGATTTTTTTGTGCTTTCTCTTTAGAAAAATATATTGATTGATTCACGAAATCTTTGTTAAATAGCCTTTTGTCATTATGTGATGCTTTTATAAAACCCGAAAATGCAGTACCATTACGCTTCCTGAAAATATAATTGACATGAAGAAAATATTACTCGGTACTGCCTTGCTTTCTGTTCTCTCTCTTTCTGCACAGGAAGATGTATCCTCTGCCAAATGGCAGGCCAATAAAATTATCATTGATGGAAATGATAATGAGTGGGAAAAACCATTCGGATTATTTGATAATAAAAGCGGCATGGTATTCACACTCACCAACGATCATAAAAATATCTATCTCTGCTTTACCGATAATGAAGAGATGAAAGCAGAAAAGTTGATGAAAGCCGGCTGGACGCTTGAGCTTTCTTCATCTGAGAAAAAAAGAAAATTTACAGCATCAATAACTTTCCCAAAGGTTGATGATCCCAATATCAATATGCGTTCTGAATTTAAAAACCAGATCAGCATTTACAAAATGGATCTTCCTTCGGTAAAAACAAAAGGTTTTCTCACCAATAACGGAGAGATACCGCTTAGTAATAAAGACGGTATCAATATCGGAATAGGAATGGACAGCGCACAAAAGATCGTTTACGAAATTGCCATTCCTATTAAAGAACTGATGGAAGAAGATAAACTGCAATTGAATGAACTGATCAGTCTGGATATAACTGTTAATGCATTAACCAAACCTGCAGGCAGTACATCCGGAGCTGTTGAAGGAGGGGGCTCGCGTGGTTTTGGCGGAGGTGGCGGAGGAAGAATGGGTGGAATGGGCGGCGGCCGTATGGGTGGTGGCAGACGTGGAGGTGGTTCTATGGAAAGAGATAACAGCGCTTCTGATAGAAGTGGATTATATGATAAAAGCGGGTTTAAACAAAAGTTTCGTCTTGTGAGTAAATAACTCAACCTGCCCCTCTCTGCTGCGCTATGAGGGGCAGGGTTGAGTTATTTTTTGTAGAGACCTCTATCCAATGCATACGTAATTACCCCGGCAATACTTTTAGCCCCTATTTTATCCATGATCCTTGTGCGATGGCCTTCTACTGTTCGTTTACTGAGGTTAAGTGCATAAGCAATTTCTTTACTGGTACTTTCTTTACAGATGAGTCGGATGATGTCTTTCTCTCTTTCCGTAAAAGCAATATCAACCCGCAAAGGCATCTGGTAACTTTTAGCAACAATATCTGTAAGTCGTTCTGTGATCTCTTTGCAGAAATAGGGTTTATGCCGGTAAACGGTTTGAATGGCTTCGGCTATCTCATCTGTATCGGCTGTTTTTAATACATAACCCAATGCACCTGCTTCCAGCATTTGCAAAACCGGTTCTTCTCTTCCCGATGCGGAAAGAACAATTACACGGTTACTGATTTTTCGTCTGGCCAGCTCTTTGGTTGCTAGTACGCCGTCCATTACCGGCATACCAATATCGGTAAGAACCACATCTGGCGAGAGTTCTATCGAACGTCTGATCAGTTCGTGGCCATTGGCTGCTTCGCCAACGATCTCTACATTCTTTACCTGCGATAACAGCGTTTTTAATCCGGAGCGAAAAAGGCTATGATCATCTGCAATCACTACTTTGATTTTTTTGAGTTCCATAACAGTTGTTTTAATCGGTTTATAATAAAGAACATACCGAAAGTAAAAACCGCAATAAAACCAGACAAGCGTTAAAACACGGTATTTTAACAAAATGGGTAACCCATGCGGTTTTTACCTGTTAATAATTACGCGATAAATGTGGAGTATTAAACGTCTATAAAATAGATAGACAGTATTATTTTATTGAAATTTAAACTAATTACCATCCTAACCCTCTTAAGCATATGATCCAGGCCGTAACCACAGCGTATAAAATGCTTAGTAAGCATGGTTTTGCAGACATTATGCAAAACAGTAATACAGGTGAAAAATCATTACACGCTTCGGCCTTTTTTGATGCAGGCGATACCATCTGTGCATTTGGTGCAGATAAAATTCTTGATACACCCACTTACTTAACCGTTCAAACCGGCGAGGATAAACACATAACGCTTGATCCTGCATTTTTACAGTTTATCAATCACAGCTGTCATCCCAATGTTTTTTTCAATACCACAACCATGGAACTGGTTGCTTTAAAAGAAATACAGCCGGGTGATGAATTGATGTTCTTCTATCCTTCTACCGAATGGAAAATGGAACAGCCCTTTGATTGCTTTTGCGGCACAACACAATGCCTGCACCGCATTCAAGGCGCTTCATTCCTAACCAAAGAAGAAGCGGGCCGTTATCAGCTTACCGATTTTATTCTCTCAAAACTGAATTCCCGAAAGAAGAAATAACCCATGCCTGCTGTTGATGATCTGAGTTCTGTTATTCCCGTAGAACATTTAAAAGTATGGGTACTTGCTCCGCACTTGATTACTGAGGATGCCAATATTGATTATTATTACGACTTCTCGCAAAGTATTTCAGAATACACAAAAACATTTGCCGAACTGAATCTTAACTGGCAATGGCAACCTGTTACCATGCTGGATTATCAGGATGTGATTGAAAAGATCATTGAAGAAAAAAACACCACAACTATTTTTCCGGTGGTGTTGAATTTATGCGATGGCGATGAAGTTAATGGTACACCCGGCATTTCTGTTGTACAATTACTCGAAGCAAAGGGATTGGTGTACACAGGTTCTGATGAATATTTTTACCGCATCACCACTTCTAAAATCCCAATGAAGCAGGCTTTTGATAAAGCACAGGTACCTAATGCAAAATGGGAAGCCATTTTATCGAAAGAGCAAAACCTTACCGGATTATTGGAAAGATTGGGAACACTGGTGATTGTAAAACCCGCAGTATCCGGTGGCAGTATGGGTGTTGGCGTAAAGAATGTAGTATCCACTCAGCAGGGACTTGATCAACAGGTTGCACAAATGTTTGATGGCTATCGCGGATGGAACCTTGCAGCAGATGGAATTGTGGCCGAAGAATTTATTACCGGCCCCGAGTTTACTCTATTAATTGTTGGTTCTTCTTTGTTTCCGGAAAAATGTATTGTGTATGAACCGGTAGAAAGAGTATTCCATCCATCCTTACCCGAAAAAGAAAAATTTCTTTCCTTCGACCGATTATGGGAGATCTATGAAGAAGAAACACCCATGCCGGAAAATGCCAACTTTTATGACTACCAATTACCCGATCTTTCTTTACATACTGCCTTAAAACAATTGAGTCTTGATGCATACATTGCCACCGGCGGAACAGGTTATACAAGAGTGGATATAAGAATGGACAGTGCAACTAAAATATTATATGTGCTTGAAGTAAATGCGCAATGCGGTTTAAGTGAAGATGAGAATTATACCTCTATCGGTGCTATCTTGCGTGTGAGTGGAAAATCGTTCACTCAATTGATCGTAGAGATCATCAATGATGCATTCAGAAGAAAAAAACTTTGATCCGTTCATAAAATATTCTGTTAGATAGTTTACATGAAAGTCTGCGTATTACAACCCGATTACTCAACATCTAAAGTGGATTATCAATATTATGATCCGTCACGCAATCTTTCTGCATTATTACCGGAAGCAGAGGTTGACCATGTTTTACTGAATAAACTCACCACTTACAAACAACTCAAAGCCTTACAGAATAAGGGTTACGATATTTTTGTAAACCTCTGCGAAGGATACCTGGAATGGGAAGTACCGTCTATCGATGTGATCTATACATTGGAATTATTGGGTTTGCCTTATACCGGCCCAACTACTCTTCTATACGATCCGCCAAAAGAACTGATGAAGTATGTGGCCTATTGCCAGAATGTAGCAACGCCTTCTTATATACTGATTGAAAAAGAAGCTGATATAGAAACCGCCTGCACACAATTACAATTTCCTTTATTTATCAAACCTGCAAAAGCCGGGGATAGTTTGGGTGTTGATGAACATTCGCTGGTTCATAATAAAGAAGAACTGATTCAAAAAGTAAAGGCTACGCTGGGCGAATATCCGCAACTGCTGGCAGAAGAATATATTTCGGGCCGCGAGTTCACAGTTTTAATTGCAGGTAATGCCGATGGAAAAACAGCCACCACGTTTAAACCGGTTGAATATATTTTTCCTTCAGGCTTTGCATTCAAAACCTATGCACTAAAAACATCCGAGCTGCATCCCGATGCAAATATTCCCTGCAATGATCCGGTTCTTGAACAACAACTTCGTAATGCGGCTGCAAATATTTTTAAAGGATTTAACGGTGCGGGATATGCCCGTCTCGATTTCAGGGTAAATGAAAAAGGACAACTCTTTTTTCTCGAGATCAATTTTACCTGTTCTGTTTTTTATAGTGATGGTTATGAAGGATCTGCCGATTATATCCTTAAATATGATGGTATTGGTCAATCGGGTTTTCTCCGGCATATGATCGCCGAAGGCATGGCGAGACACCAACGTATTCAAAAAAATTATATCATAAAAGGCAATGCCATAGCAGGTTATGGTATTTATGCCAACCGCAATATTCAACCCAAAGAGTTGATCTTTAAGGGAGAAGGAAAGTCTCAACGCATCATTACCCGCCGTTTTGTAGAAGAAAACTGGCCGGATGAGGATAAAGAAATCTTTGCCCGTTATGCATATCCCGTAAGTAATGAAGTATTTTTGCTTTGGGACGATAACCCGGCCGAATGGGCTCCGCAAAACCATAGCTGCCAACCCAACACTGCTTATGATGGTTTGAATGTAGTAGCCATTAAACCTATTATAAAAGGAGAAGAACTAACCCTCGACTACGCCTCTTTTCTGGATGAACATATGGAGCCTTTTCAATGCCGTTGCGGCGCAGAAAACTGTCGCGGGCTTATATCCGGCATTACCGGCAACTCGGTGAGCAGCCGGGAAAAACGGTAAGGCAATGTAACATCGTTCCCGTTTGATAGTCTTACTACTTACTACCCATTAAGCGAACAAAAGACTGTGTTAAAACTTTGTGCAACCTACTTATGCTGATGATTAAGCACAGGGATTGCATGATATTTAGAAAGTAGAGAGATTGCCATGTCAAGATTTGAGATCTTACGAAAGCTGATGCAGAAACACCGTGCACAATTGGTGTTTACTTACCTGTTATTTTCATTGGAAATGCTGGGAGCATTGATGCGCCCTTACTTTTTGGGAGAGGCGGTAAATGATCTCATCAAAGGTTCTTATCGTGGGTTAATTATTTTATCTGCAGTGCATCTGGCCTGGTTAATTATAGGAACATTAAGACACAGGTATGATACCAGAACCTATTCGGCTATTTATACTTCACTGGTTACCCGTTTTTTATCAAGAAGAATTGATCAGTCAGAAGTTTCCAAACTCAGTGCGCATTCAACACTGGCAAGAGAGTTTGTAGACTTTTTAGAGTTTGATCTGGTATATGTAATTGAAGCAGCATATAATTTATTGGGATCGATCATCTTATTATATTTCTACGACCGTTCGGTAGTGTTGCTTTGTCTGGCTATTCTCTTTCCGGTAATTGGTGTGAGTTATATTTATGGAAAAAGAATGAAGCGGTTAAACCGTTTAAAGAATGATGAGCTGGAGCAACAGGTAGATATTATCGGCTCGGGTAATAAAGAGGCCATTTTCACACACTTTAATAATTTACGCCATTGGCAGATCCGCATCAGCGATCAGGAAGCCTGGAATTTCGGAATCATGGAATTAATGGTGATGATCGTGATCGGTATTTCATTGCTGGTTACCAATCAGGTTTCGGGCACAACCATACTGGCAGGTAATTTAATTGGTATCTATACTTATATCT
This sequence comes from Sediminibacterium sp., assembly GCA_965206685.1. GTDB lineage: Bacteria > Bacteroidota > Bacteroidia > Chitinophagales > Chitinophagaceae > Sediminibacterium. The sequence goes on along the minus strand of OZ242223.1, from coordinate 4,157,273 downwards.
TAAAATTTGTATCCGGACTGGATACGATTCCCTACACGGTACAACGACTATCTTCTTTAAATGATATTACCCGCCGGATAGAATTACAGGCAGAAGATTTTCCACTGGAAGGAACGGAGCGTATACAAAAGGAAAAAACGGTTCGATTATCAAAAATGACGAAGCCGCTTTTATAAAGGTTTTAAAAATATCCCCTCTTGCTTTGCAAGGAGGGGTGCCCAAACGGCTTAGCGAAGAGTGGGGTGGTTTCGGGCTACTGCAAATAGTATCGTCAATTACTTTACCTGCTTTTTCAATCCCCCACCAATATTAACCCCCAGTTTAATGCCTGCGTATGCATTATCATAAGCAACAGTAGCCAATGTTTTACCATTGCCATCCAAATCAGACACATACGTTTTCTGAATCAGATTATATTCAAATGCCAGACGAAAATGGCCTGATTCAAAACCTATTCTGAATTTTTCTCCTGTGGGGTTAGTTTTTCTCACTGTTAATACGGTAGAAGGCCCGCCTCCACAACCTGCATCTTCATTCATAGTATAATTACCCAGGCCAACGCCCCCAAATAACCTGAAACGATTTGATTGGTTAAGATAGTAATCAAAAGTATACACAACAGATGTTGCCGTTTTCATATAGCGATGCGCGTATTCCAGGTTTACACCCAGTTTATAGTGGTTGGCAATCGTATAACCAGGCTCAAAATTTATGATGATGCCTCCCTGACGGGAAAAATCTATCACATGTCCAATTCCAAGGTTTATTTTAAAAGGCTTAAAAGACTCAAGCGTTTGTGCCTGCAGATATTGGATACCAATGAAAATGATCATAAAAAGCAGAATACCTTTTTTCATGGGATTGTTTTAGTTGATAATAAAATAAAGAAATTTATCCGATAACCGGGGGCTGTAATAAAAATGACTATTCCGTTACTAACAGAATACTTATATTCATATTCACAAACTTTAACCAAAACCAAACTTATGTCAGACACATTTGAAAACGAAACAAACACCGAAGTAAAATACGGTAGTTTGAAAACCCTCACCGTATTAACTTTTATCGGTTGCGGCATTGCATATTTAGGCAGTTGCTGGGCGTTTTTTGGGGCAGAAAAATCTGTTGCTGATATGGAAAAAGCAATGAACACCCCTAATGTACCCGATTTTGCAAAACAATTTTTAACACCGGAAGCTTTAGAAAGGGCCAGAATGGCATTAGCCAACAAATACCCTATTTTGATTCTGAGTTTAGTGGCTACCACTTTATGTCTGGTGGGTGCCATGCAAATGCGCAAATTGAAGTCATCGGGATATTTTCTCTGGCTTATTGGAGAAACCCTGCCTTTTATCACATCATTGATTTTTTTAGATGTGGCTTCTATTTATAAGGGGTTTGCTATTATCGGCCCGATACTTTACCTGGTATTTGTGATCCTGTATAGCATGCAGCGAAAATATCTGATCAATAAATAATGGATTGAAACAAAAAGTAAAGCCGGTGAAAAAATCACCGGCTTTTTTATTCACCCCAAAAACTGCCATGAGACATTGCTCAAAAACGGGTACCCTTTCAGGAATGCGGTTGGTTTTTCATAGGATACCGCCCTCTTTCGATGGGAAAACATATAGCCCGTGGCTGCTATATTCAACACTGTAAAACACGGAAATAATTACGCACCGCTTACCGGGAAATCACCCGTATTTACTGCGTATAAATACCCTTTCTCAGGCAGGCTTTTCCACGTTATCTTGCAGGGCTATTAAAAAGACAGGGCGTTTTACATGAATACCATTGCCTCTCCGCAGAAAATATTAGAATCTGTTTTTGGTTATCCGGCCTTCCGTCATAACCAGGAAGAGATCATTGATCAGTTATTAAATGGCAAAGATGCTGTTGTGCTCATGCCAACCGGCGGCGGTAAAAGTCTTTGTTACCAGGTGCCCGCTTTGTGTTTCCCCGGTGTAACCATTGTGGTTAGTCCTTTGATCGCCTTAATGAAAGACCAGGTAGATGCATTGGTATTAAGCGGTGTAAAAGCCGCATTTCTAAACAGTACACAAAGCAGCGGTGAGCAATCATCTATTCTGCAGCAACTCCGCAGAAATGAATTAAAGCTTCTGTATGTGGCTCCGGAAAGATTGGTTGGCGGTGATATTCCTTTTCTCCGTTTTCTGCAGGAAATCCCGGTTTCATTGTTTGCCATTGATGAGGCGCATTGTATCAGTCAGTGGGGCCACGATTTCAGGCCTGAATATCGTGTATTAAGTCAGTTAAAAGAAGTGTTTCCCAACATACCGGTAATTGCATTAACGGCTACGGCAGATTCTTTAACCAAGAATGATATTATTCAGCAACTGCATATTAAAGACTACCGTGTTTTTGAGAACAGTTTTAACCGTCCCAATATTTCTTATTACATCAAACCTAAAAAAGGATATTTTGATGTGCTCGTTGATTATCTGCATGCGCATGTTGATGATAGTGGTATTATTTATTGTTTAAGCAGAAATGCAACTGAAAATTTAGCATCCGATCTGCGTGAAGAAGGATTTAGTGCGGCAGCTTATCATGCAGGATTAGAAAAAAATATACGCGATGAGCGGCAGGATCTTTTTCTGAAAGATGATATTAAAATTATGGTGGCCACCATCGCATTCGGCATGGGCATTAATAAAAGCAACGTGCGTTTTGTGGTGCATGCCGATCTTCCCAAAAATATTGAAGGCTATTATCAGGAAACCGGAAGAGCAGGGCGCGATGGTTTACCCAGCGAAGCCATTTTGTTTTTTGGTGCCGGCGATGTAATGAAGCTGCGCAGTTTTGCACAGGTAGAAGGCAACCCCGAACAAACCAAAATATTATTAAAGAAGCTCGACCAGATGGTGCAGCTCTGCGAAACCAGAGGCTGCCGCAGAAAATACCTGTTGAATTATTTTGGAGAAAAAGCCCCCGATTACTGCGGCAATTGTGATACCTGTTTAAGTAAACCCGAACTACAGGATAGCACCGTTATTGCACAAAAAATATTAAGCGCTGTTTATCGGCTCAAGCAAAGTTTTGGCACCGGTTACATGATAGATATTTTACGCGGAAGCAATAGTGAAAAAATAAGGGAAGAGCATAAGAAATTATCTGTTTACGGAATTGGCAAAGACAAAGCAAAAGATGAGTGGATGCATTATACCAAAGAGTTGCTCCATTACGGGTATCTGAAACAGAGTGAGAGTCAGTATCCTGTTTTGCAGTTAACGGATAAAAGTCAGGAAGTATTATTTAAAAATGAGAAAGTATACCTCTCTGCACCAATACAGGTTACCATTGCCAAAGAGCCGGTGATCTATCAGCAGCACGAATATGATAAGACTTTGTTTGAAGAGTTAAAGAAGTTGCGTAACCGAATAGCCCATGAAGAAAATGTACCGGCCTATCTGATCTTTAGTGACAGTACTTTATTGGATCTGGCAACATACCTTCCTTTATCGCACGATGATCTTCCGAAAATATCAGGATTTGGTGCTTTTAAAATTGAAAAATACGGAAGGCCATTTCTGGAATTGATTCAGGAATATTGCCATGAGCATCAATTAAGCACACAGATAGAATTAAAGCATCCGAAAAAATTACGGCGTACTGGCGTGCCTAAAGAAAGGGCATCAGATACCAAACGCGCCAGTTTTGAACTGTACCGTGCAGGTAATACGATTGCTGAAATTGCAGAGCAACGGCAGCTGGCGGTTACTACGATTGAAACACATCTCAGTTATTATATTTCTACAGGTGAACTGGATATTCTTGAATTTGTTCCCGAAGACAAACAGGAATTAATTGCCGCTGCCATCATTAAATACGGCAGGCTTAGCCTTAAGCAACTAAAAGATAATCTTCCGGAAGAGATCAGTTATGGGGAGATAAGGATGATGGCGGCTTTGGGTATTTAGCGGTTGGGGTGCCTAACGATCGGGACGCTCAAAGCGGCCTGAACGTTAGGCACACCGCACCTCCGGTATTTAAAAAGTATTGTATGCATTTCACGCCCGAAAACATATACCATATCTACAATCGGGGAAACAACAAACAACCCATCTTCTTCACTGACAAAAATTACGAATTCTTTCTCCATAAAATAACTAAGCATCTTACACCAATAAGTGAAATACTCTGCTGGTGCCTGATGCCCAATCATTTTCATTTGATGATCTATGCAACAGAAAACACTTGCAGAGAAAGAGATTCCTTTGGAGGAAAGCCTATGCAGGAGTTTGCTTATCAGCTGGGTGTATTATTAAGCAGTTATTCGCAGGCGATCAATAAACAAAATCTTACCACAGGTTCACTTTTTCAGCAAAAGACAAAAGCGAAGTTGGTATCCGGTCGGGGCGTTACGGGGCGGGGCGCTCAAAGCGACCTGAACGGTAACTACTTAACCACATGCACTCATTACATTCATCAAAACCCATGGAAAGCCGGAATGGTTGAAAAACTTGAAGATTGGAAATTTTCTTCTTTCAATCAATATATCGGTTCTGATTCGTATCAGATTTGTAATTGCGATTTGCTGCTATCACTCGCAGGCTTTGATATAGAAAATTTTTATGAAGAAGGTTATGCGGTATTGAAGAAGGAAGATGTTGAGGCAATTTGGTAGTTACCGGTCGGGGCGCTCAAAGCGGTCTGAATGGTAAAAGCATATCTAAAGCAGATCTTTTATTTCCAATGATGCTGATGGAGGTTTTCTGATGTTTATTTACTGCTAAGCGTTCAGGTCGCTTTGAGCGCCCCGACCGCTTCGGCAAACTCCAATGCCCGCATCTCCGCCCACGAAAATTCAGAACCCGGCAACATAAACCCACAATGACCGCCATAATCAGTTACCTGTAAAAACAGGTTTTCATTTTGTTCGGCTTCTTCATACACAAAACATTCGGACGATAAAAAGGTATCTGTTTTTGCCTGCACAATTAATGAGGGCACTTTAATATTTGGAAGCAATGGCTTTACACTTGCTTTTGTATAAAAATCATACGCATCTGTAAACCCATGTAAAGGTGCCGTGTAGCGGTTATCAAAATCAACAAAGTGTTTGATATTTTCATACCCATCAGAACTGATCAGATCCGGAAACACATTTTCTTTCAATTTTATTTTCTCTCCCAGTTTTCTCAAAAAACGTTTACTATAAATTTTATTGGTCGACTGCGATAAGATCTTCACGCTGGTTAACAAATCGCAGGGTACAGAAAAAGCAACAACACCTTTAATTTCTTTTGGCACAAGATCGGGGAACTCTGCCACGGCACGTAAACTTAAACTGCCCCCCATACTAAAGCCGGCTAATACAATTTCTTTGTACCCGTATTTTTTAATGGCATGTTCAATCACAAACCGAAGGTCATTCGCATCGCCATGATGATAGAATCTGGGTAGTCGGTTCATTTCACCACTGCAACTTCTGCAATTCCATCCCAATGCATCATATCCGTTCTCTGAAAATAATTTGGCCATACCCAATACATAATGTCTGTGCGAATCACCTTCCAGACCGTGGGTAATAATAATCAGCTTATTTTTTTCGGGTGTTGCAAAAGCCCAGTCGAGGTCTACAAAATCACCATCAGTTAATTCAAGCCTTTCTCTTTGCTGGTATTCGAATTTTACTTTTCTGAAAAGGCTGGGGTAAATGGTTTGTATATGTCCGTTAAACTGCCAGGTAGGTGTTTTATAATCCGGGGTGCTGAGTACGGGCATTTGAAATAGTTGAATGCAAATGTAAAACGAAACGCTATGTGAAATGTTTACAGGATTAAAAACTTGTTTTACCTTCAATTATGCCAGAAAATAAATACCTGAGATATTTAAAAGTGTTTTCCCTGTTTAATACCAAACGTACAAGGGATATTTTTCAGGTAAACCCCACCGTTGCCCCACAGAGAGAAGAAGCGGCAGAAACCAAACTAACGGTTTTTGATTATGCTGCAGATTATGTAGATGAAAAAATACTGGAAACCATTCCCGATTGTTATCCTTATAAAGACAGCAAGAGTGTTACCTGGATCAATGTGGACGGCATACGCAAAAAAGATATAGAATCTATTTGTCTTCATTTTAATATTCATCCATTGATTATGGAAGATATTATGAGTGTTGGTCAAAGGCCTAAGATGGATGAAATGGATCCGGTTTTATTCTGCCTGCTCAATATGCTTTTCTTTAATGAAAAAACAGGCTCTGTAGAAACAGAACAGATTGGGATTGTTTTGGGAAAAGGTTTTGTGATCTCTTTTCAGGAAGATGCTACAAGGGATGTGTTTGATTCGATCAGAGAAAAACTGCGGAATAATATCAGCAAGCTGCGTCAAAGCGGGCCTGACTATTTGTGCTATGCTTTATTGGATATGATTGTTGACCATTATTATGTGGTGATGGAAAAATTAGGTGAGCGAATAGAGGAACTGGAAGAAAAGATCATACGCAGCAGCAATACCCGCTCATTAGCCGAGATCAACAGTTTACGGAAAGAGTTAATTGTATTGAAAAGAAATGTGAGTCCGGTGCGTGATCTCGTAAATGGATTTATCCGCAGTGATAGTGAGTTGTTGCAGGACAGAACCACAAAATATTTTAAAGATATTTATGACCATATCATTCAGGCTAATGAGCTTGCAGAGAACTATCGTGATATGATGATGAACCTGCAGGATCTTTATTTAAGCAATATCAATCTTAAGATGAACGAGGTAATGAAAGTGATGGCCATAGTTACCTGTTTGCTTGCGCCTGCAACAGTTATCGGCGGTATTTTCGGGATGAATTTTGATAAGCTTCCCTATATCCATCACCCTTATGGGTTTTTTATTGCAGTGGGGTTGATGGTGATCATTCCGATCTGGATGATATTTGCTTTTAGAAAAAGAGGTTGGTTCTGAAAATATTCAGAAATTATTTTCACTCATTATATCTGATTAAAAAAGGGCCGCTCATTGTGAGCGGCCCTTAGTGTTACAGTTGAGGTTAAGAATATTACGCCAATACTACCCTCTTCCTTTAATCAACTGCACCACTTTACGTTGAGTACCTTGTATGAGTTCTGCATAGTAAGTGCCGCTGCTGTAGTTATGTCCGATCTGGATCGTGCTGTTGGCGCCGATCTTCGATTTCGCATCTACTACCCTGCCTCGGCCATCCATCACCCTCAGCTCTACAGGTGTCTGGAACCTGCTCTCTATCTTCAGTGTGAAGAACGTGGTGCTCGGGTTTGGCATAGCCGTTACTTTCAGGTCTTCTTCGCTTGCTGCTGTATTTACTGTCTCTCCATCCTTCGCTATACCTGAGCTGCTTACACCTGTATTGGTAACGATCGTTGTGTTACATGGCGACTGATCCGCACTACCCAATCTGTCATTACCATTGCTTCCACAACTGCTCGATCCGATATGGGATGACACACTGCTTAAGGCTACCTGCAGCGTTTGTGCCACCGCATTCTTGCCGTTTGGTGTATGCGTTACATAGATCTTAGCTCCGTTTGTTCCCGGTACCCTTACATCCGTTACACAGATACTGATGCTGCAGCTCGCCGTACAGCCATACTTGTTGGTTACCGTTACACTAAAGGTGTAGTAACCGAACTGTGTTGGTGTAAACACCGGTGCTGCTGTTGTGGTGCTGCTCAGTTTGTTTGTGTAAGTACCACTCCACACATACGTGTATGGTGCGCCTGATGACGGTAAGCTACCCACCTGTAAGCTGGTGCTCTGTGCTCCGTAACCCAGGTACAGGTTGGTAGATACACCACCTGTATACGTATTGCTTGTTGGTACTGAACTGATGCTGGTAGTGAACGGTACACCGATCGTGATTACCTGTACACTTGTTGCATAGTTGCCCGATGCATCTGTGGCCTTCCAGGTTCTTATGATCGTATTACCTGATGGCACATCTGTTTTGCTTAGTGTTACTGCACTGCAGTTATCTGATGCGGTTGGTGTACCCGTAGCTGATGGATCGGTTGATCCATTACAGTTTACCGTTACATCTGCAATATCCGTAATCGTTGGTTTGGTATTATCCACGATCGTGATCACCTGTACACTGGTTGCACTGTTGTTCGATGCATCGGTGGCTTTCCAGGTTCTGGTGATCGTATAACCACTGGTTACATCTGTATAGCTTACTGTTGGGGTACTGCAATTATCCGTTGCTGTGGCTCTGCCCGTTACTGATGGGTCCGTACTTGTACCACAACTTACCGTTACATCCCTCGGATCTGTAATGATCGGTGCTGTATTGTCTACAATCGTCAGTGTCTGGGCAGCTGTGCTGTAGTTACCCGCAGCATCGGTTGCTTTCCAGGTCCTGGTGATTGTATTACCTGATGTTACATCGCTGTACGTTACTGTTGGTGTACTGCAGTTATCCGTAGCTGTTGCACTTACCGTTGGGGCTGTGCTGGTTCCACAACTTACGATCGCTGCTGCAGGTGCCGTGATGGTTGGTTTGGTTACATCACTTATTACCACTGTCTGATTCTGGGTGGTGATGTTGCCGTTACCATCATTATAACTCCAGCGGATCGTGTAGGTGCCCTGTTTGTTATACGTTAACGCATCACTGGTAGTGGCTGTGATCACTCCCTTACAGTTATCATTTGCTTTTGGTACACTTGTTACCGTTACTGAACACTCACCTGTTAACGTTGGAAGTGTTGATACCTGTGGTACCGGTGCGGTTACATCGTTAATCACTACCGTCTGGTTCTGATTAGTGATATTGCCATTACCATCATTATAACTCCAGTGGATCGTATACGTTCCCTTACTTGAGTAGGTAAGTGGATCCGTGGTCGTTCCGGTGATCACTCCCTTACAGTTATCATTTGCTTTTGGTACACTTGTTACCGTTACTGAACACTCACCTGTTAACGTTGGTAAGGTTGTTACCATTGGTACAGGTTTGGTATCATCATCCACCACCACTGTTTGGGTCTGGGTGCTTGTATTACCATGGCCATCTGTGTAGCTCCAATGGATCGTGTAAGTACCCTGGGCTGTGTAGGTCAATGGATCCGTGGTGGTTCCGTTTACGATGCCTACGCAGTTATCCTTAGCAGTTGGCACCGCAGTTACTGTGGCTGAACAGCTGCCTGTTACCGTTGGCAGGTTCTTCACGGTAGCTTTTGGTGCTATATTATCTTTTACTACCACTGTCTGGTTCTGTATGGTGATATTACCATGACCGTCGTTGAACTTCCATACGATCGTATAGGTACCCTGAGTTGTGTAGCTCAGCGCACTGGTGGTGGTTGCCCTGATCCAGCCTGCGCAGTTATCCCATGCCCATGGTGCTGAGATATCATAACCATTGTCATCATCGTCATCATCCCACCACTCCCAGTTTGCGTTCAACGACAGGTTCACTGAACACTGACCGCTGATCGTTGGTAAGGTACTTACCCATGGTATTGGGGCTTCATTATCTTTTACAATCACTGTTTGTGGCTGGATCGTTACGTTGCCGTTTGCATCCACGAACTTCCAGTTGATCGTATAAGTGCCTTGTGTATTATAATGTAACGGATCGGTGGTTGTTGCTTTGATCAGACCGCTACAGTTATCCAACGCGGTTGGCGTGGTCATGTAGTACGTGTTGTAGTCGTCTGCATCATTGTCACAATCATCGTCATCGTCGTCATCATTATTCCACCACCAGCTGTTCCAGCTATGGTTATTCCAGCTGTTATCATTCCTGTGGCAATGGCAGTTATCATGGCAATGACAACCTCCACGGCAACAACGGCAATTATCTGTACACGTTGCATTTACAATCACAATATTGGCAGAACACTGGCCTGTTACTGTTGGTAATACGTTCACCGTTGGTACAGGGCCCAGTTTATCCTGAACCGTTACTACCGCTGTTTTGAAGCTTACGTTACCGTTCACATCCGTTACTGTTAACGTAACTGTGTTGGCTCCCAGTTTAGAACAATCGAAACTGCTTGGTGATACACTCATGCTTGCGATACCACAGGCATCGCTGCTGCCATTGTTCACATCTGCTGCTGTGATGCTTATATGGCCTGTGCCATCTAAGTACACGGTGATCGGTTTGGTGATCACTACAGGGGCTATCTTATCCTGTACCGTTACTACCGCTGTGTTGCTGCTCACGTTGCCGTTTACATCCGTTACTGTTAAGGTTACTGTGTTAGCACCTACATTAGCACAACTGAACACATTTGGTGATACAGTCATGCTTGCAATACCGCAGGCATCATTGCTTCCGTTATTTACATCAGCTGCTGCTATTGTAGCCGAGCCTGATGCGTTTAACTGGATCGTGATGTTTTTGGTGATCACTACCGCAGGTATTATGTCTTTAACCGTTACTACCGCTGTATTGCTGCTCACGTTACCGTTTACATCTGTTACTGTCAGCGTTACGGTGTTCGGTCCTACATTACTGCAGTCAAAGCTTGTTTTGCTTAACACCATGCTGGCGATACCGCACGCATCATGTGAGCCGTTGTTGATATCGGCTACTGTGATGCTGGCTGCACCTGTAGCGCTTAACTGGATCGTGATGTTATTGGTGATCACTACCGCAGGTACATGATCTTCGATTGTTACCACGGCTGTAGCACTGCTGCTGTTACCGTTTACATCCGTAGCCGTTAAGGTTACTGTGTTCAATCCTACATTACTGCAGTCGAATACTGTTTTATCTAAACTGTAAGTAGCAATCGAACAATTATCCGTTGAACCATTGTTTACCTGTGCAGGGGTGATACTTGCTGTTCCGTTTGCACCCAACTGTACCGTGATATTTTGTGTGATCACAGTTGGTGTTACTTTATCTTCTACGGTTACTACCGCTGTGGCTGTTGATACGTTGCCGTTCACATCCGTTACCGTTAAGATCACTGTGTTCACGCCTACATTGCTGCAGTCGAATGTTGTTTTATCCAAACTGTAGCTTGCAATCGCACAATTATCGGTTGAACCATTGTTTACCTGTGCAGGGGTGATACTTGCTGTTCCGTTTGCACCCAACTGTACCTTGATATTTTGTGTGATCACAGTTGGTGTTACTTTATCTTCTACGGTTACAATCGCTGTAGCTGTTGATACATTGCCGTTCACATCTGTTACCGTCAGCGTTACAGTATTCGCTCCTACATTGCTGCAGTCGAATGATGCTTTATCTATACTATAAGTTGCAATCGAACAATTATCTGTTGAGCCGTTGTTGATGTCTGCAGGAGTGATACTTACTGCTCCGTTCGCATCTAACTGTACTGTGATGTTTTTAGTGATCACTGTAGGCGCAACTTTATCTTCTACCGTTACAATCGCTGTAGCTGTTGATACATTACCGTTCACATCTGTTACCGTTAAGATTACTGTGTTCGTTCCTACATTACTGCAGTCGAAGCTTGTTTTATCTAAACTGTAAGTGGCAATCGAACAATTATCCGTTGAACCATTATTTACCTGTGCCGGTGTGATAGTTACCGCTCCGTTCGCATCCAACTGTACTGTGATGTTTTGTGTGATCACGGTCGGTGCAACTTTATCTTCTACTGTTACTACCGCTGTGGCTGTTGATACATTACCGTTCACATCCGTTACAGTTAATGTTACTGTGTTCGCGCCTACATTGCTGCAGTCGAATACTGTTTTATCTAAACTGTAGCTAGCAATAGAACAATTATCTGTTGAACCATTGTTGATCTGTGCAGGTGTGATACTTGCTGCACCATTAGCATCTAACTGAATCGTGATGTTCTGTGTGATCACAATCGGTGCAATCTTATCTTCTACTGTTACAATCGCTGGTGCACTGCTTACATTACCATGGATATCTGTAACCGTTAAGATTACTGTGTTGCCGCTGTTACCACCGCTATTCGTGTTTGTAAATGGATCACAGCTGCCTGCTACCTGTGTAACATCAGATTCTGATAACGCACTTGTGAAGAACATCACTTCGTCAATACTGCCCGACCATGCACCCCACTCATCACCATATCCCTGATTCTCTCCAATCTTCATCGAATATTCGTTTGGCAACATTGGTGCGCCTGTTGCTGTTGCCACAAGCTGACCGTTTCTATAGAGTTTCATTGTAATGCCATCCCATGTAGCTGCCACATGCTGCCATGTATTATAGCTAAGCACATCGGCACCAACTGCATATTGACCGCCATCTGTTGCTCTATATGTAAACTGCAGATAGCTGCCATACCTTCTGAACTCCCAACTGCTTGGAACGCCATGATCTGATTTAGAAGCGATCTGGTCTTCATCACCATTTGCATTCGGGTTGATCCAGGCTGCAATGGTCATTGCAGCAACACCATTGAATGCATCGTTATTACCTACATCCACATGTGACCCCACTCCGTTGAACTGGAAGGCTTGTCCGCAGTTACCCGCTGTAAAGGCCGGATTTAAGAAAGGCGTACCGTTATTATGGTTAGTTGTATAGTCGAGGAAATTATTCTCCGCTTTCCACCAGCCATATGGTTTAATGGTTGAAGAAGTTGAAGATGAACCACTTCCTGCAACATCTGCGCAGGTAAAGTTGCTTTTTGAAACACTCATTGAAGCAATACCGCAATTATCACTCGAACCATTATCAATCATTGCCGGTGTAATGCTTGCATTACCTGTAGCATCCAGCTGAATAGTGATGTTTTTAGTGATCACTATCGGCACAACATCATCCACCACTGTTACTGTAAATGAACAGATAGAAACACCAACCGCATTCCTTGCTGTAGCCGTTACAGTAGTAGTTCCTACAGGGAAGAAACTGCCCGGTTCAATAGAGTAGGTAATGGTTGATGCCGGAATAGCAGTTGTTTCAATAGCCGCATAATTTACATTAGCTCCACATGCATTTGCACTTGATGATACAACAATGTTTGCAGGACAATTAATAACAGGAGCCAATCCGGTTACAATTACATTAAATGAACAGCTTGCTGTTAAGCCTGCCGCATCTGTAGCTGTATAAGTAACCACCGTAGTTCCGATAGGGAATGTTGAGCCACTCGCTAAACCTTCTGCTCTTACTGTTACGGTTCCTGTACAATTATCTGTACCAACCGGTGCTGTATAATTTACAACAGCTCCGTTAGCGCTTGTAGCAATTACATTCATATCACCAGGGCAAACAATTACCGGTGGTTGATTATCTGTAACCGTTACAGTTTGTGTGCAGGTTGCTTTATTACCACTTGCATCCGTTGCTGTCCATGTAATGGTTGTATTACCAATTGGATAATCAGCAGTTAATGCATGAGCATCACTTCTTACACCCACAATACTAACTACAGAACAATTATCCGTAGCAGTGGCAGGTATAATGGTTACGGTTGCACCACATTTATTGGCATCATTATTTACGCTGATATCTGCAGGGCAGGTAACAACAGGATTAATGATATCCAGAACCGTTACCGTTGCAGGTGCAGATGCTGAATTACCATGAATATCTGTTACGGTTAATACAACCTGTGTACCAGGGGTACTCATTGGTGCAGTAGAACTCACTCTTGAAACGCTGCCAGAAAGATTTCCTGTATTGGCAACGGTTAGTGTAGCACCATCTGTTGCGGTAGCACTTCCGATTGCTTCTTCAAATGAGTAGTATGCCTGCAGGCCTGTTTCTGTACCCGCGAGTTTTGTGTTTTTTGTTGATTGGATCTGTGCCTGAGATCTTTCAATATCCCAAACCCTTACTTCATCCAGCCATCCCTGTAATCTTGTATTGGCATCATTACCTCTCGCGCCAATTCTCAGAGAAAGAGATGAAGGTGTAGTTGGTGTTGAGATGCCTGTGGCGGTTCCGTCTAACTGACCATTCACATATACTTTTAATACACCGGTTGATCTGTTAAAGGTTGCTGCTACATGATACCATGTATTTGCTGCCAATGTTGTTGCACCGGTAACATTTCCTCCACCACATCCTGTAAGTGCAAAGGCCATCAGTTGGTTGGATGATGTGATGCGCAACAGGTAACCGTATTCATTTGTGCAGTTATATTTTTCTATCAGGCTATGTTGTACTCCTGCAACAGAAGTTTTCACCCATGTTTCAATAGTCCATTGATTTAATGGTGAAATAGATGACTCATGCGGTACATCTATATAACCACCATTAAAGAACATCGCATTACCTGCACCCTGAACGGTATTTGTAAGATCATTACAATCAAATGTTGATTTGTTCAATGATAAGCTTGCAACTCCGCAATTATCAGAACTTCCGTTATTGATCTGTGCCGCTGTTATGCTTGCACTTCCATTCTGATCAAGATAAACAGTTACCGGTTGTGTGATCACATTCGGAGCCTGCGTATCATTTACTGTAATTGTAAAGCTGCATGTTGATGTACCGATAATATTGGTAGCTTTTGCAGTAATGGTATGTGTACCCACAGCGAAGAAACTGCCTGATACAACCGGGTTGCCATTTTCTGTATAGCTGATCGTTGAAGCAGGAACACCTACCGTTTCTGTTGCTGCAAAATTTACATTGGCACCACATACTCCGTTTGTTGAAGCCGCGATAATATTTGCAGGACAATTAATTACCGGTAATCTTCCACTAACCGTTACAGTAAATGAACCTGTTACTGCGTTACCCGAAGCATCTGTTGCTCTATAGGTTACAGTTGTTGTACCCAACGGGAATACAGAACCAGTTGGTAAGCCTGCAATAAGCGCAACCGATACAGAACAATTATCTGTAGCCGTTGGTGTTGTATAGTTTACTACCGCGCCTGATGCGCCTGTAGCAGTAGTTGTAATATTAGATGGAACCGTAATAACCGGTAATTGGTTATCTGTTACCACCACATTAAAGCTGTATGTGCTTGCATTACCCGATGCATCTGTTGCAACAAATGTATTGGTTGTGGTACCCACAGGGAATGTTGAACCACTGGCAAGACCTGCTGTTTGTACAATAGATACATTGTTTCCTGAGCAGGCATCTGTTGCAGTTAGTCCGGTATTACCACCGCCGGATATTTCAAATACAACTGATAACGTTTGTGTAGGAGAGTTACAGGTATTTGTGTTAGCACCACCCCAGTTTGGATTATTACCACCAAACTGCATATCAATACATGGTCTTACTACATAACCATTAGCATCACAGCTGCATGTGCTTCCGCTTGCGCTTAATGCACCCGGGCCACCACAATCTCCCACTGCCCATGTACGGCCATTAGTTGTCCAGCTTCCGCTTCCTCCGGTACGGAGTGCATTGGCTATTTGTGCAATTACCGTCGGATCTGTAACAGAAACCCCTACCTGATCAAAAGTTCCCTTGATCGTGAGTTTAGAATAGTTGCTACCTGCTACTAACTGACTCCTGAATGATGTCCATGCATTACACCATGTACTGTTGGTTGCTCCCTGCACAAAATTTTGTGAGAACACAATACTGTTAGCTGAACCATAGTTTACAACTGCACCACACACATTTGGATCTGTATTTGCATTGATAACTGTTGGGCCGGTAACTACCGGACCCGTAACATCATTCTTGGTAACCGTAATACTGCAATTGCTGCTATTGCCTGAAGCGTCAGTAACAGTAAAGCTTACGGTCATATTTCCTGTGCCGCTTACAATGGTTCCGGCAGCAGGACTTTGTGTAATAATAAGAGAGCCGGCAGGTGTGCAGTTATCACTAACACCTAAGAGGCTTCTGTAATCTGGTAAGCTTACAGAACAGTTAGCATTTAAATTGACAGATTGATTGGATGCACAAACAATGCTTGGTGCCTGTACATCTGTATTTACAACAATCGCATTGGATGGTGCAGAAGAACAACCATTGCTGTTCGTAATCACCACTGTATAATTTCCGCTGTTATTGGCAATGAACGAAATACCGGTAGCTCCGTTGATGATCTGACCATTATTGTACCACTGATAAGTAAATCCAGTTCCGCTATTGGCTGTTAATGTTACGGTTGTGCCCGGACATAAAGAAGTTGATCCGCCAGCGGTAATGCTTGCAACAGGTAAGGCAACAACAGTAAGGGTTACACCTGTACGTGCTGTGCTGGCGCATGTTGCACCACCACCGGTTGTAGAAGTTCCGCTAACGTCTTCAAGACTTTCATCGCCTGAACGGAATTGTGCGGTTCCCTCATGGTGCAGATAAGCTCTGTTATCCCATGGAGAGTAAATGATATTGGCCATATCACTCAGGTTAGTATACGCAGCAAGCGTAGTAACCGAACCTGTTGAAATATTTTTCTTAACGATCGATTGATTGGAAGCATCGCGGTACACAGCAAAATAATCTGTGCCATTAAATTCTGCCCAGCCCCAACGAGCCCAGTTCTCGGTAGGATACGCATTTAATCCTCCTCCACCCGCTGTACCCCTGTTGGTAACCGTTCCGGTTGCATTATCGATTGTATACCAGCTATTGGTAACCGAAGAGTATAACAGAACATATCCTGATCCGGAGAATATACCCGCACTACCTGTACCTAAATTAATAGAAGTAGATAGTGTTATGGTTGTTCCCAGATTCATATTCTGATCCATCTGACGAATAGCATTAACTACTCCACCTGCAAAATTTGGTGAATTATTAGATGAAGTGTTCCAGAGTGTCCATAATTGTCCTGCTGTTGATGGATTAATATCACAGAAAATTCCATCACGCTGAGGTAACAGTCCGGCCTGAATATTCAGGTTATGATCAAATCTTCCTACACCACCATCTCCATTCACAAATACAGAAGCCTGTGTTACCACAATACCGCCTCTGTCATCACCTGTTTGTGCATTGATCTCAACTGCAGTCAATGCATTGGCTGCTAAAGTATTTACGATCACACCCGCACCACCCGCTGCAGATCCTTCTGCATAATAAGTAGTGGTAGAGCCCGGTGTAACTACAAACGGAGAACCTGTTCCTACAATAGAACCACCGGTTGGCGCATTCCACCAAACAATATTTCCATTGCTTGTTGTAGCCGTAATGGTTGCTGAAGCACCTGCACATACGATGGCAGGACCTGATACAACTGGTATACTAGGTGTTTGTCCAACAGTAACCACCGTTGAAGCTGTACCACCCGTACAACCATTATTACTTGCTGTTACAATATAGGTTCCTGTTGCAGCTGTAGTAACATTAGGAATACTTGGATTCTGTAGTGTTGATGTAAAGCCATTAGGCCCTGTCCAGCTATAATTGGTTGCGCCACTTGCGCTTAAGGTTAATGTATTGCCTGAACATACCGGGCTATTGCTCGATACGGTCGGTGTTGGCAATGGTGTAAGGGTAATAGCAACAGGGAATCTTGAAGTTGCTGTACATCCGTTACTCACCACTTCTACATAGTACGTTGTAGCTACTGATAAAGAAGGGCTGGTAAATGTTGAACCTGTAAACAGTAAGGTTCCGCCCGATGAAGCATTATACCAGTTGAAAGTTGGTGCAGAGGCAGAAGATGATGCAGTAAGCACCGCTGTTCCGCCTGTACAAATAGTAGTTGCACCGGAAACACCGCTTACAGTTGGTATTGGATTAACCGTTACTGTTGGCGTACTGCTCATTTGCAGACTGCATGAAGCAACGGTAGCTCCGCAGTTAACCGTTCCTGAAGTCCATGCTGCAGGTAATGTGAAGTTAAACAGGGTAGCATTGTTAGCTGCTCTTGCATCTGCAGCGGTTGCTCCAGATGTTTCATCAAATTTATAGTTGGCAACCAAACCGGTTTCAGAACCGGTTAAGCAGCTGTTCATACTTGCCTGGATCTGTGCCTGTGTTCTTACTGTATTCCATAAACGCAGGTCATCCATTTTTCCTGCATAGTAATTACAGAAGCAGGTTCCTTGTGTACCGATATATAAAGGCTCGGTATTATCATTAATGCTGGCTTGTGGTGAAGTTTTATTTCCCACATTCACGCCATTCAAATATAAAGTAACACTCAGGGTTGATCCATTATCCTGAACCGTTACAGCTATATGACTCCATTGATTGGCCGGTACGGTTACATCAGACCATGTATCGTTACATCCGCCACAACCCTGATCCCAGAAATAAATTCTGTTGGCATAATCAATGGCCAAACCATAACCGTATGAGCCTTTCATCATCACATTTCTCCAGTTGTTGGCATTACCCGGATTAACCCATGCTTCCATGGTAAGCTGTCCACCTGCACTCAGGTTAAGTGAAGTGGTATGTGGTGCTGTGAGATAATTATTTGATCCGTTGAAATTTAATGCACCACCGCCACCGCCGGTTTGTGCAAATACATTATAGGTTGTAGAAGAAGAAATCGTACCTGTATTGAAACTGATGGCAGATCCTGTACCTGCAACCGGTCCAGCTATGATACTATTATTAGCGTTATTACGCAAAGTATAGCTCACGCCGGATTGTGATGAACCTACTGTAACGGTTGCAGAACCTGTTCCGCAAATAGCTGCAGGAGAAACCGTAACTGTTTGATTATTGATAGTAGTTACATTAACCGTTGTTGCCGTTCTTGCTGCTGACACACATCCGCTGCCACTTACCACTTCTGCATAATAGGTAGTTGTGGTTGACAAAGCCGGTGTTGTAAAGGCAGCCCCTGTAAACACAGGTGTGCCGCCGCTTGAAGTGGTGTACCAGTTAAAGATTGGTGCTGTTGCTGCTGAAGCTGCTGTTAATACAGTTGATGTTCCGGAACAAATAGCCGTAGTACCTGTAACAGCGCTGATGGTTGGTAATGGATTAACCGTTACAGTTGGTGTATTGCTCAACTGTAAAGAGCAGGAAGCTCCGCAGGTTACATTTCCTGAGGTCCATTCGTTGCCTGTCATATTGGTGAGCACACCATTAAAACCATGGCCTGTCATATCAGTAAGCGAAAGACCTGTACCCTGATCAAAATTATAATAAGCAATTAATCCGGATTCAGTTCCTGTAAGACAGCTGTTCATTCCTGCACTGATCTGTGCTGCTGATTGAGCAGAATTCCAGATCTGTAATTCATCAATCTTACCAGCGAATTTTCCGCCGCTGCTGTTAACCGGTCCGTATCCGCCTATGCGTAATACCGATCCGTCATTGGTTAACGCACCGTGTCCTGCGCCGGTTGCATCCAATACTCCGTTTACATATATCGATTGTGTTTGTGTAGATACATTATAGGTAAATGCTACATGGTACCATTGGTTAGGATTAATCACCGTGTTACCTGCAATATCATTTCCACAGAATCCTAAATACAATCTGCTGTTACGAACCAACAGGTGCAGATTACATCCGTTCTGATTTCCAAAAATTTCAAGATCACCACCAATATTATTGTTACGATAGATCCATGCAGAAACGGTAAAGCTGTTACCTGCCAATCCCATGGCAGCTGTATTGCTGTTGATGGTTACATAATTATTTAATCCGTCAAAGTTTAATGCGCCTGATGTGTTTTGTGCCAGTACATTATATGTAGTGGTTGATGAAATGGTTCCGGTATTGAAACTGATCGATGATCCTGTTCCGTCAACCGGCGTACCAACTACTGCGTTGTTTGCATTGTTACGCAAAGTATATTTTACACCTGATTGTGATGAAGCCAGTGTGATTACAGATGATCCTGTTCCGCATACTGCGGCAGGAGACGCCGTAACCGTTTGATCATTAATGGTGATTACTTTAACGGTTGTTGCAGTTCTTCCAACAGATACACATCCGCTGCTGACAACTTCTGTATAATAAGTAGTTGTGTTTGTTAAAGCAGCTGTTGTAAATGCAGATCCGGTAAACAACAGGTTACCGCCTGATGCAGCATCATACCAGTTGAACGTTGGTGTAGTAGCTGTTGATGAAGCTGTTAAAGTTGTTGTTGCGCCTGAACAGATACTGTTTGCTCCACTTACACCACTTACAGCAGGTATGGCATTTATAATAACAGTAACAGCATAACGGGAAGCTGATACACATCCATTGCTGCTGACTTCTACATAATAGGTTGTATTGGTTGACAATACAGGAGTTGTAAAGACATCTCCCGTGAAAACAGGAGCGCCGCCGGTTGAAGTAGTGTACCAATTAAATGTTGGTGCATTAGCAGCAGAAACGGCTGTTAATACAGTGTTTGTTCCAGAGCAAATAGCTGTTGAACCGCTTACACCGCTGATGGTTGGTAAAGGATTAACCGTAACAACGGTAGCAGCAGAAGTAGTTGAGCAGTTCGATGCATTGGTAACAGTTACACTATAAGAACCTGCTGTAGAAACGGTGATGAACGGTGAAGTGGCTCCGGTACTCCATGAATAACTGCTGCCGGCTGATGCAGTCAATGTTACAGAACCGCCTGTACAGAAAGTAGTAGGACCATCCGCTGTAATGGTTGCGGTTGGTAAAGGATTAACCGTAACTGTTGTAGGAGCAGAAGTAGCAGTACAACCGTTCGCATCCAAAACCTGTACGGTATAAGAACCGCTTGATGTAGCGGTGATAGCAGATGTGGCAGCACCTCCCGGTGACCATAAATAACTTGTAATGCCTGCGGTAGATAGACCAGCAATTGGTGATAAAGAAGACCAACTGGTTCCGTTTACCAACGTTCCGTTATTCCCATTTCCTGAAGCATCACTTACAGTGGTACCTGTACCTTCATCAAATTTATAATAAGCCGTTAATCCGGATGTATTGGCTGCTAATGAAGTTGACATGTTAGCCTGTAGTTGCGCTTGTGTTCTGGTAACATTCCAAAAACGAACTTCATCTATTAAGCCATTAAAATATTCTCCACCGGAATACGCTCCGATATAAGTTGTAGGATTGCTTTGAAAAACAATATTTCCGGTTTTACTATTCGTACCAATCAACACTCCATCTCTATAAACTCTGCAATTAGCACCATCATAGGTAGCAGCTACATGGTGCCAGTTGCCATCAGTAAAAGTACTGGCTGTTATAGGCGCATCTAACTCTGTATATCCGGTTGTTGTATTTAAACCAAAAGAAAGTATGGTACCATTATTTTGGAAACTGAATATCCAGTTGGGAGATCCCTGTTGTCTGGCTATTTCATAATAACCATTGGTTGTAATATCATTTGGCTTCACCCATGCTTCAATGGTAAAGCTGGTTACGCCGGCATAATTAATATCCGGAATTCTCACCGCATTATTGATTCCATTAAAGGACAATGATTTTGATGGAGCAGGTTGAGCAGCACTTAACGTAACAGATCCTCCTGCACAGAAAGTAACCGGGCCACCCGCTGTAATGGTTGGGGTTGGTAATGGATTAACGGTTACTGTAACAGCAGAACGTGAAGAGGATACGCATGAATTGCTGCTAACCTCAACATAATAAGTTGTTGTGTTGGTTAAAGCAGCGGTCGTAAATGCAGATCCGCTAAATAAGAGATTCCCCCCGGTTGCAGCATCATACCAATTAAATACAGGACTTGTTGCCGTTGATGAGGCTGTTAATATTGTATTGGCTCCTGAACAGATAGTTGTTGTACCTGTAACACCACTTATTGTTGGTGTTGGATTTACAGTTATCGTAAATAATCTTGATGTACCACAACTGATACTTGCACCGGCAGCATTTGAGATCACGAGTATATTGGCAGTAACTGCTGAACTTCCTGCATTAACTGCAGTGAAAGAAGGCAATGTTGCTCCGCTTCCATTTGCCAATCCTATCGATGATCCGCCAGACCAGCTGTAAGTGGTTCCGGCAACCTGACCTACAAATGTAACAGCCGATGTAGCTGCACCACTGCACACGGTTTGGTTAGCGATTGCATTAAAAGTAGGTATCGGATTAACCCTGATCGTAAATGTAACAGGTGTTCCTGTACAACCATTCGCAGTTGGTGTAACTGTAATTGTTGCTGTAACCGGTGTAGTTCCGGTATTCTGTCCAAGGAAAGAGGCAATATCACCCGTTCCGCTGGCGGCAAGGCCAATAGATGGTGTATTGTTTGTCCAGTTGTAAACTGTTCCTGCTACAGCTCCGCTGAAACTAATTGCTGCAGTTGCTGTTCCGTTATGACACACTTCCTGATTGCTAACAGCATTTACTGTTGGCATTGGATTTACGGTTACCTGAACATCGTTTGCCGTATAAGTACATCCTACCGCATTCGTAGCTACTAATCTGTACCATCCCGATGCATTGGCTGTAACTGAAGTGGCTGTTGATAAAACAGCAGCTGATGCCAACCCTGCCTGTGTAGCAGCCGTGTACCACTTATAGGTGGTTCCACCACCGGCTGTAAGGTTTACTGAACCTCCCTGACAGAATGTAGTTGCTCCGCTTGGTGTGATGGTCGCAGAAGGTGCCGTATAAACTGCACAGGTTCCGGTAATCTGGCCTGCTACAAAATTAGAAGTAGCCCCTGTTCTGTTAAACCCAACCAATGTTCCTGTGTTGCTGTTGGCACTGGCATCTGTTACGGTAGTAATTGAAGTATTATCTGCTCCTACATTCCCCTGGTTAAATTTATAATAAGCTGCTAATCCGGTTTGTCCGGTTGGATTAGGCAGTTCACAATCTTTGGTTGATTTAATCTCACAATCGCTCAATGCTCTGTTCCATATCCTCAGTTCATCCATGCTTCCGTTAAACGTATTGCACAAACAATTGATAGGATTTTGTCGTCCTATATTTACCGGGCCGTTATCCTGAGTGAATGCAACATTAGCTGTTCCGGAAGCAACGCCATTTATATAGAATGTCATTACTCCACCCGTTAATGTTATAGCAACATGGGTCCATACTCCGGGAGTTAAGGTGCCGGTTGAATGTACCCATGCACCTGTATTACGGTTGTAAAAATCTATTTTGTTAGGAGCGAAACCAGCGTTGTCGCAGTTGATCTGCATCAGGTAGTCGTAGTCGCCTTTATCAATAATCGTATTGTTTGTTCCGGTATAATTTATCCAGGCTTCTATCGTAAAATCAGACCCCAGATTTAATGAACTGCTATGCGGTACACTGATATAGTTTCCTGATAAAGGAGTAGTTTTTACAAAATTCAGTGCGCCCGCAGGGGTTAATAAATTGGTAATGGTTACAAAACCATTTCCGGTATTTAGCGCAGATAAAACAACAGTACCCGTAACAAAATTACCACCACCACCACCGGCACCTACACGGGTATTACCACCGCCACCGCCGGAATAGCCGCCACCGCCACCGCCATTTGCTTCATAGCTAGAACAGGTGCCTGCACCTGCACCTCCTCCAAAACCTCCTGTAACATTTACATTCAACACCTCACTGCACCATGTTCTGTTAAGACCTCCGGTACCGCCATTAGTATAGCTGATACCCGGATCTCCTCCATACGCAGCACCACCGGCACCATTGCCGGTATAGCCACCACCACCGGCCCCACCCTGTCCCGGTCTTGTTCCACCACTACCGTTTGTGCCGCCAACGCCAACTACCGACCAGCTTTGTGAATATCCAATACCATTGGCACCACTTGTTACATTATATTCCGGTGCATCTACTCCGTTCAAAATTGGAGAACCCCATGCTGAACTGCCCTGACCTGCACCACCACCACCACCAGCGATAACTATAGGCGTACCTGCCGTTTGATTAATTACAAAACTTCCGCCGCCACCACCACCGGTATAACCGGTAGTAAACTGTGCACGGCCGCCTTCCTGGCCAACCAATATACTAAGAACAGTACCTGCAGTTAAATTCACCTGTGTAGTGATCGCTCTTCCCTTTCCTCCCACTGCATTAGGCGTAAAACCACCCGAAGCACCGGCAGCAACAATCGAATAGGTTCCCGTTGTAGGAACAACCCAACGTTGAACACCTGAACCAACTACTGTTACTGCGCCGGAAAGCGTAGTAGAAGAATAGGCAGCGTTTACCTGTGTTTGTGAAGGACCTGCAATACCTGCCGCACCGGCATTGGTAAAACTATAGGTTTGGCCCAAAGCGCCAAAAACAGGTAGTGTCAGTAACATAATACATAACATCTTGTATACGCTGCTGAAAGGGTTTTGCTTAATCATATAAATAAATTGAATAAAGACTTAAATAATTTTTCGAAGGATCCCTGAAACGGGACTATCAATTATTGCCGATCTGATATAATTCAGGATAGATTTTCAGTGCATTTTTCTTTTCGTCCGAAAAAAGACTGTAATCCGCTGCAGAAATGATGAAAAAAACTGTTTTAATTCCGCTTGTAAGTACTGTGGGCAGTTCTATTCCATTTAGAGAAGAAGCAGCCTGATTCCACGCCTGAAAAGCAGCAATAAAATTAGTATGGTCTGCAGCAGAGTCGCCGGTATTCGCCTTTATCGGAAAATCACAAGGGATTGTGTAGGTAACTGTATCATTCTTAACGTTAACAACGCTGTATTTGCACTGTGCACTGAGTTTTGTGCCGGCGAAACAGGTAACGACAGCAAAACAAGCAGATAGTAAAAATTGCTTTAGTAGCATTTTTTTCATAATAATCAGTTTTGGTTTATATGCATATAAACAGATTCCTGCAGACAGCATACAAAGCCTGCAGAAAGGAACCACGATATTGGATATGGATGAATTGGATTTGGGGGGTAACTAAAGCAGCCCTGGGTAAAGGTTTACAGAAGTTAAATCGATCATCTACAGGGTTTTGTAGTTAATCGCACTGTTAAAATAGATAAGGCGTCAACGTTTTTTTAACAAATGGTACCAAATGCAATAAAAAGGTTATCAAATGCAAATGGGGTTAATCCATTTTTTGGCGGGCAGCGGTATTGGGGAAGTTGATGGAGAAAATAGTACCGTTATCAGTAGTATAAATAAACTTACCTCTCAGCTGCCGGGTAAGTTCTTTAATGATGCGGAAACCGAGTGAACTGGATTTGTCGGGATCAAATCCTTCGGGCAAACCATTGCCGTTATCTCTGATGGTTAATGTGTAATGATCATCGGCTCCTTCTGTAAAATTGATCAACAGTTTTCCTGAAGGTTTATTTGTGAATGCATATTTCAATGCATTGGTAATGGTTTCATTCAATATCAACCCAATCGGAACGGCAGATTCCATGTCTAATCGTATGCCATCGGGTTGTGTTGAACATTCCAGTTGCACATGATTAGCTGCATACACCATTTTCAGATCGGCAAACAAAGCATTGATATATTCTTCCAGGGGAATTGAAGCCACGTCTTCATAGCCATATAGTTTTTGATGAATGAGTGAGATTGCTTTTACACGTTTGTGGCTGTCGCGCAGGGCTTCCATAGCTTTTTCATCCGTTAGTGAATTGGCCTGAAGATTCAAGAGACTTGAAATGATCTGAAGATTGTTCTTTACACGATGATTGATCTCGCGAATCAATGTATCCTTTTCATTCGACTGCTTTTCAATAATGCGTTTCTGTTTTTCCAGCTCCGCATTCTTCTTTCCCATGGTTCGGTTGGATGCAACCATTACAATTCCCAACACCAATAGTATAATGGTTATAACAAGAATTGCTACGGAGCGGTTTTGCAAACCTTTATTGGATTGTTTGAGTTCAAGATTTTCTTTTGCTTTCTTTTCGGTTTCGTACCGCACTTCCAGATCTTTTTGCTGCAGCTTCAAACGTGTTTCTACATTGGCAATACTTTTTTCTTTGTTCTCGCTGAAAATACTGTCGTTCCAGTTTTTATACTGTTCAAAAAACTGAAGGGCCTCTGTAAAACGGTTTCCTTTTTTGGCTACTTCATATAATACCTGATTGGCATCCCGTAGAAAGAGTTTGGTTTTATAAGCTGTGGCCAATTGCAGTAATTGTTTGGCTGCATTTTCTGCATTAGCGGGTTCATTTTTTTTGATATACAATTTTGCCAGTGCAGAAAGCGGGATCAGTTTATTGTCTTTGGTACCAATACTATCCAGCATCCGGAAACTTTCCAGTAAGAGTTTTTCGGCTTCAGCATATTTACCCAGTCCGAGATATACTTCTCCGATATCAGAAGCTACCGTTGCATAAACATATGCACGGTCGTTTTTTTTATGGATATTTTCCAGCGAAAGAACAGCCGCTTTTTCTGCTTCTGCTTTATTGCCTGCCATCATCTGGTCTTTAGCAATATTTGAATAGATCATCCCCACATATTGCCAGTTGCCCATAGCGGTTTCCTCTTTTAAGGCAATCTGATAATAAGGTAGCGTAACGTTTACCGATCGCCCTGCATCAGAATAGGCTTCTGCAAGATTATTGGCAAGGGTGGCAATCATTTCAGGCACTTTGTAATCCTGCGCCACTTTTAACCCTTCGAGATAATATTTAATGGCTTTATCATAATCACCCTTATCCTGATACATACCCGCAATTAAACTCAGGAGGTGTGACTGCACATAACCGCTGGTGGCTTTTTTAGCATAGTCCATGGCAATGCCGTACATATCAAGCGTTTCCGGAATTTGCTGATCAATTACACGGGCAAATCCTTTGATCTGGTAAGCTTCGGCCAGGCGTAAATAGTTATCGGTTCCTTTGGATATCTGAATAATCTCATCCGCCAGTTTTTCCGATTCTTTGTGATCGGTAAAACGTAATTCCCAGCCCAGCACACTTAATAAACGGGTTTTGGCAGAGTCGGTTTTTGCATTTTTGATCTGCTCTTTCAGATCGGCAACATTTAACGGAACATATTGTGCAATCGTTTGCTGAGGTATTGCAAAAAATAAAACCAACACGATAGCACATAGGTATAGCGATCGAAAAAAACATCTTCGTTCACCGGCATAAACAATTCTCCGGGCACAGGTTAGTAATAACGAGGCCTTTCTCATCTGAACAAATATCGTGAAACGGGGTTCACACGTAAATATTAGGTACCAAATGCAGCAAAACGGGTACGATAAGTGGTTTTGGGGTACGAAAACTTACAGAACCCGGTTAATTCTTGCCAAAAAATCGTCTTTACAATTTCTACTAAGGGGGATTTCTTTACCATTGATCACAAGGTCTGAATGCGAAAAAGACTCAACCTTGTTAATGTTTACAATATACGATTTATGTACCTGGATGAAGCTGTCGTTGGGTATGTTTTCGAGAAAATCTTTAAAGCTTGAACGCACAATGTGTTTGCCTTTTTCGGTTACAATAAACATATAGTTATGTTCCGATTCAAGCCAGAGTATATCGGCGATCTTTACTTTAATAAAATTTCTGTCTGTTTTTACAAAAATACTGTCGTCTACTTTTAATCCTGTATCGGCATTTCTTGGTATACCGCCTTTTGCCGCATGATTAGCCAATGCCACTTCTATAGATGTAAACAGGTCTTCTGAATCAAACGGTTTTACCAGATAGCCGCTGGGTAATGTGGCAGAAGCAATGGTTACCGTTTGTTTATCGGAGTGAGAAGTGATGAAAATAAAAGGAACCTTATACTTGTCTTTCAGCAATTGTGCCAGATCAATTCCGGTTTTTGAGCCGCTCAGGTTAATATCTACCAAAACCAGATCGGGTTTCTGATTATCGAGTATAGCCACCGCATCGGTAAACCCCATGGCATTGGGTAATAACTCGTAACCCATACGGCTAAGCATATCTACCATATCAAGGGCTACCAACGACTCATCTTCTACAATGAGTATTTTACAAACCTCCATGCAAGTATAGTTTTGGCGTAGAACAGGAGGTATGTTTTGGTTTATACCATTCTGAACGCCGTAATATTAGAATTAATTTGGTAGACTATAAAGCTAATGGGTTGATAATTAATAATTTTTAATCAATCATTAATCTTGAGTGCTTTACAGAATCTTTTCAATTCGTTGATCTCATCGGCTGTGATCACTTCATGATTTTGGAACCTGAGTTGCAGAAATAATACCCGTTTGTGTTGCGGGTATTTTACAAGTATAGAACTGATGAGTTTACCGGCTTCTTCGTTCTTCTCAAAAATGGGAGCCGGTTTTATGGGTTCTTCTGATTTATAACGGGTGGGCATTTTTAAAATGATGGCTTCTAAAGTACCCAACCAGCCATGTGGTATTTCTTTTATCTTTTGTGCTTTCGACAGCAATCCCTGCAATTGTTTTTTACTTAAACTGCCGCGTTCTTCATACTGGTGCATCAAACTCATCACAAACAAAGCATCAGGATTGTGCGCATAACAGGCATCGAGTATTTTACCAATAATATCTATGCCCTGTTTTTTATGATACATAGTTTGTTCTTCTGTTCTGCAATACTACCAAAAACATACCTATCCGCTTTAAACTCATTCTGCAAATGAATCGGTAACTGAATGAAAATACTACCTTGTAACACATTCACCAGAAGGGATAAATCAATTATTTTTATCCAACAGAACGCAAAGGATATTTATGCAGGGAAGTATTCAAAAAGTATTGGGCGAACAAACCGGTATCGTATTTACCGATGCTGAAGGGAAGATCTTCTGGGCCAATGAGGCTTACCTGCATATGACCGGTTATGATCTCACAGATATTATTGGCAAAACACCTATTGATGTTAGCAAAGGGCCATTAAGCAACCGCGAGAGCCTTGGTACAATGGTTACCCATTTTTTGCAACAGCTTTCTTTTGAAGTGGAGGGAAATCATTACCGCAAAGACGGTAGTTTTTTCTATGCAAGGGTTGTGGGCGAATCTGTAAAAGACCCATCCGGAAAACTGCTTCAATATTTTGCCACCGTGCAAAATCTGGATAATGAAAAATCGCTTGCACAGAAAGAAGCAGAAATTGAAACCCGTTTTCGCATAGCCCTTGAAAAAATAGGTGACAATGTGTGGGAGCATGATTTTGTGCGTAATAAAACCGTTTTTTCCAATTCAGATATTAATATCATCGGTTATTCATCTGATACACAAATCGATAATGCCGCTATCTGGTGGAATGCCGTTTATGAAGAAGACCGCAAACTGCTTGAAGAGGTTGACAGAAAATATAAAGAGTCGCTTACCGATCATCATGTATTGGAATACCGGATCAAAGATAAAGAAGGGAAAATCCGCTGGGTATTGGACCGCGGTGTGATAATTGAGAAAACAGAAGATGGCAAACCGCTAAGAATTATCGGAACACATACAGATATTACCGAAACAAAAAGTACGGAACAGGCTTTACAAAACAAGGAAGAAAAATACCGCAGCATTATTGCCAATATGAATCTTGGTTTGATTGAGGTTGATAATGAAGACAGGATATTGTACGCCAATCAGAGTTTTTGCAAAATGAGCGGATATAGCGAAGAGGAGTTAATGGGTAAGATTGCAGCCACCACTTTTTTGCGTGAAGACAATGTGCAGGTGGTTACCGAAAAAAATCAACAACGCAAACAGGGCATCAGTGATGCCTATGAAATTGCAGCAAAAAATAAACAGGGCCAACCTATGTGGTGGCTGGTTAGCGGCGCGCCCAGATATGATGAGAAAGGAGAGGTAGTAGGTTCTATCGGCATTCATCTGGATATTACCCAACAGAAAACATTAGAAACCGAACTGGTAAGTGCCAGAGAACAGGCAGAATTTTCATCCCGTGCCAAGCAGGTGTTTCTTGCCAATATGAGCCATGAGATCCGCACACCCATGAATGCAATTCTGGGTATGGGCCATCAGCTGCAAAAAACCATACTTAACGAAAAACAGCGCTTTTATTTAGATGCCATGAACAGCTCTGCAGAAAACCTGTTGGTGATCATTAATGATATTCTGGATATTTCTAAGATCGAAGCGGGCAGGCTTACACTGGAATGCATTGGCTTTCATATTCGTGATGCCATTAAACGCGCCACACAGGTAATGCAGCATAAGGCAGAAGAAAAAGGATTGGAATTAATTACCCATATCGATCCTTCTGTTGCAGATATTTTACTGGGCGATCCTTACCGGCTTAACCAGGTATTGCTTAACCTGATCAGTAATGCCATTAAATTCACGATCAAAGGAAAAGTAACGGTTAACTGTACGGCACTGAGTGCACAAAAAGAGGGGCAGGTTTTGCAGTTTACCATCATTGATGAAGGCATTGGTATGGAAAAAGATTTTCTGGATAATCTTTTTCAGAGTTTTTCGCAGGAAGATCTTTCCATTACACGCCGATACGGTGGCACAGGTTTGGGTATGGCCATCAGTAAACAACTGGTAGAATTAATGAACGGAAATATTCTGGCAGAAAGTGAAAAAAACAAAGGAACCGTTATTCGTTTAACCATTCCTTTCAGTATTGGTATAGAAGCAGATGTACCGGTATTAAAAACAGACCGCGCTGATGATCTCTTATTAAAAGACAAAAAAATATTATTGGTAGAAGACAATGATATGAACCGTTTGGTAGCCACAACGGTTTTAGCCAATTATGATTGTTTGATAAAAGAATGCAGAAACGGAGCCGAAGCAGTAGAGCTTGTTAAGCAGGAATATTTTGATCTGGTTTTGATGGATATACAGATGCCTGTAATGGATGGTATGGAAGCCACACGTGTGATACGGCATGAGCTGCGTAGCGATATTCCCATCATTGCTTTATCTGCCAATGCCATTAAAGGAGAGAACCTCAGATATTTTGATGCAGGAATGAATGATTTTATCTCAAAACCTTTTACCGAAGAGATTCTTATCTCAACCATCGCTAAATGGCTTGGCGGAAAAGAGGTTCAAAACTTAACTATGGAAGAGTCTGTTGAGGAAAAAGAAAACCCTTTATACACCATTGATTATTTTATGGAAGTGGCAAGAGGGGATATGGGTTTCATCCAAAAAATGCTGAAACTGTTTATCACTATGGTTCCTGCGATGATTAAAGAAATGAGTGATGCTTATGATAAACGCGATATGGCTGAAACAGGAAGGATTGCCCATAAAATAAAACCCAATCTGGATAATATGCAGATCGCATCCATCACACAAACCATCCGCAATATTGAAATGATGGGCAAAGCCGGTACCGATTCTCCCGAGCTTCCTGAAATGATTTCACAGGTGCGAAACGTGGTTGATAAAGTGATCAGTCAGATTAAAAAAGACCATGCAGATCTCTAATCATTTTGTTTAAGAAATCTATCTGATCAGTGCCAATCCGAAGAACAATAAAGTAAGTGTAAGATGGGAGATCAGAACAATACGCTGATATAACGGACGTTTAGGAAACGGAACGTTTTGATCAAAAGGGTCAAACACCAGTGCCAATCCACCAAACATTGCCGTGTCTGCAAATTTCCCCATAATAGCAAATACAACGGCTGTCAGTATAAAACCGGTATACCCGATTCTGTAAACATTTTGTGGTAATTTGCGTGATTTTGTCGTTTCTGTAACCATGTCTTTTTTTCACATAGGTAGCTTCACAGAGCAAATTATTACACAGATTTTCCCGTTTTATTTGTAATGGCCTTTTCGCTGCGAATCCTGCAGATAGAGGTTTAAAAAGATCTTTTGTTCCGTTCTTACCGAATGAAGATTGGCGGCACCATCCGGGCGGCGGTTATCGGCATAACCGGATTGCTCAAAGCCAAGATTCAGGTTATCAAAAAGGTGTATCGTTATTTTAGGTTCTAATATCCCAATAAAATTATTGCCGGATACACCTACATAGGTTCGCAAAGCATAATAATGATACATAAGAGATGCTGTAAAATATTTACCAAGTGAGATGCTGCTTTCAATCTTGGCTTCCATACCACCTGCAAAATCGTAATCTCTGAACTGCGAAGTATCAGGGCCAAATTTTGTGCTGTTACCCGCAAACGGAATAAATCCTGCGTGAAGGTTTGTATAGAAAATGGTGTTCTCCGTTATTGGCATTTTAAAAAAGGCACCTGCGCCCAATCCAATTGCACCCAGTTCAAAAGATTTATTATCCCAATAATCATAATATTGAAATGCTCCGATCAGCATTGACAATTTGCCAAACTGGTGATTTCTTCCAAATAAAATACCATATCCATTTATGTGATCCAGTATTTTTCTGCCTACACCAAAATTAAATTCGGTACGCAACCTGAACAGATCAAATGGTTTACGCGGACGGTCTTCAAAAGGGTTTCCATAATCCAATTGAACATTAACCATGGTGCTGTTAGTACCCTTTCCAAAAAAAGTATTGTTTTCATTAATCTTGTGCAGTCCAGCATTAACCGTAATATTCAGCGGTTCTTTCTGATATACTTCTTTGTTAAGTAATCTTCTCGATTTACCGTCAAACAAACGATTCAGTCCCCGAACAGGATCGATCAGTCCGGCCAATATTTCGCGGAAAACCCTTTCACTGCCTCTTGCTCTGTCGTCGAGCACATTGGAGCTTAAGCGATATAATATTTCTCCAAAAAATATTCCGTTGATAGGCGTGTTGATAATATCATTGTAGGAAGGCCTTGTATTCTCACCAAAATATTCCCACATTAAACTGCCACCTACTGCAAAGGGAATGGACTGTAAATACTTATATCCGTTTGAACGGGCCATATTATAATACATCGATCCTGTGTAAGGGTGTCCGATAAAGTTTACACCAAACCGGTCTGTATCCCATTCCCAACCGTTGCGAATATTATAGCCCCATGATTGCCATCCTATGTTTGCATAATCGCCTTTTAACACAAAATGATCAAGGCCTACCTGAAAAAGATTTAACCCAAACAACTGGGCCGTTGGTTTTAACCAATGTGCTTTTTTATTATAGGCAGTATCATCATTCAGCAGATCGCCGTATTTATTATTGATGGTTGTATCTACCTGTGCAATCTTTTTGGGTTGTCCGTTTGAAGAATCTTTCAGTTCGTTTTTTTCTTTTTTGATCTCTTTCAATTGTTCCACGGGGTTGCCTTTAGCCGGTACAATCGTGTCTTTGGAAGGTGGTTCCTGCGCAATAAGAATGATTGAAAAAAAGCTGAAGAAAACAAGCAGGGTTAGTGTTTTCGTGTATTGAGATAATTCTTTTAACATAGCGGATAAAAGTAGCTGCATACATCACGCTGCGCATTACACGTTTTGAGAAAATATTTACAACATTCACATAATAAATAAAGAAGCAGGTTTTACCGCTAAGACGCGAGGAGAATTATGAGCGGAATTTATAAATGATACCGGGCATGGGTTTGCCAAAACTGTAATCAACATTAAACACTACTGTGTTTTTCTTTTGGAGTGGCGATTTTAGTTTGGCATAACGGTGATAGTTATCTGATACCTGTTTGCCTGTAAAAAATCCGAGTACAGCTCCGGCAAATACATCACTAAACCAGTGGCGGTTTTCTGTTATCCGGCTTAGGCCGATTAAGGTTGCTGCGGTATAAGAGAGAATCGGTATTAATGGTTTGTCTTTGTATTCCATCGCAAACACCGTTGCAGCTGCAAAAGCTACGGTTGTATGGCCCGATGGAAAAGAACTGTTGATCGTATTGCCACTCAAATCTTTAACGCCGGAAAAAGGGCCCCTAAAAGTTGGTTCCGGGTTGCCAGTGGCTGAAATAAAATAATCGGGCCTTTGTCTGCCTGTGAAAAATTTAACCACTCCTGAAACGGCCTCTCCTGTTATATATGCCTGTGTTGCCAGGAAAGTTGTGGTAACCAATTTATTCTTTTTAAAGATAGCTCCGTATGCGCCTAATCCTACAAGTGTGTATACCTCGTATAATCCGCCAAACTGTGTTACATAGTTACTGATATCTCTTACTGTTTTACTGTTGGTTCTTAATTGGAGGGCATTCGACTGTATAGACTCATCTGCGAAAGATAATCCCACTTCAAGCAAAACAAAACCTCCGGCATTCAGCCAATCTTTTTTCTTCATGTGAAAAGGCTTGGTGAAGGCCTGTTTCAGATCACTGCCTATCAGAATCAAATAAGAGGATACGGTAAGTTTTGTATTCTCATTATAGGCTTCGGGCGTAATATTATTTACCTGCGGTTTACCAATACTGTCTTTTTTCAACTGTAAACTATCCAGTTTTTTTATCAAGGTATCCACCTGCTGTGCCGATACACAAAACGGGGTTGTCCAGAAAAAACAAAGCATCACTATTATGCTTAGTCGTTTGTATCGTTTTGTGGTTTTATTTAGTGAAAAGTTCATTTCTCTGTTATTATAGTATTCATTCTCTTCCCCAAACAATTATTCAGAAACAGAGTGCCTATAAAGTTCATGGCTTTGCGGGTAACACCGTTATAGATATTTCAGAATTAGTTACAACATTCGCATATTTGACTCATCCCCGGCCCTTTCTCTACCCTGTAGAGAAGGGGGGAATAAAAAAACCCTCCCTATTGTATAGAGAGGGCTGATTTCTGAAGGCCTTGCCGTCAGAAATCGGGGTGAGTCAGATTACCAGATTGTTTTTACTGCTACAAAATTTCCGCTCGCATCAAATGCCACACAATAATGGGTGTTATTTGAATTGATCAGTACAACATATCCTTTTAATACACCATTCAATGTTACACTATCCGCTTTTTCAAATACATAATTAGCATAGGTGGCACTCAGGTATGCCTGCACATTTGATGGCAATGAAGTTTGTGTTATATTGGCCAGTGTTGCTTTTAACTCAGGCAAAGGCAGTGCTACACGTTTTACAAAAACACCTGCACTGGTAAATACTGTTGCAAATGCTCCATTATTTTTAGAGATCACCAGTATACTTCCATCTTTTAAGGTAAATGCTTTTGTTAAGGTGTCGCCCGCAAAATTTGCTGTTATATAAGTGGTGATTGTGGCAGACAATGAAGTTAATGCCAAAGTATCGCGGTGTTGGCCATCGCGGTTATCAAAGCGTCCGCCACGGTGCCAGCCATCTCCATCAATATCACCTTTTTCACGCTGTTCCAGCACTTTCACAAATGTGCCGTCGGCAGTAAACAGTGCTGCCACAGGTTTTCCATTGAAATTAATGATCACTACATACCCTTTTACTGCTCCGGTTGTATCTTTTACAGCAAACGCTTTATTAAATGTATAACCGGAATAATTAGTGGTAAGATAGGTTGTAATAGAAGCCGGTAAAGCAGAGGCTGCTACTGAATCGCGATGCTGTCCTCTCTCACAGTTATGAATTACCACTACCGAATCCGTTGTAGAAGTTCCACCAGTTGTTGTGGTTCCACCATTTACGGCAACCGTAATAGTTGAAGACGTTGACGTAGTAGCTACAGAAGTACCGGTTGTTGCATTTACACCTGAAAGATCTTTCTGACAGGATGTTGCGCCTATGATCACAAAAGCTGCAGCGGCTGCATATGTATAGATTGATTTCAATTGCTTTTTCATGTTATTCTCTATTTAATATTGTTATTGTTGGGTTCGGTTTTACTACTTCTAAAAAGTTGGGGTGTTCCTCAATTATTAATTTTTAATTTCTAATTATTAATTACCCGCTTAGCCTCCTATTTTTAGCTGGCAAAAAACCAGATACCTTTTAATGTTACCGGATTGGCGCCGGGGCCATCCTGTATGCTGCCTTGCCAGCAAGAACAGGATGGGATCCTGGCTATATAAAATGGGGGTAAGAAATTCATGGTTCTCCTCGCAGATTGCTTCTTTGATTACCCGCTGTTGTTGTTCAGTTGGAATATCGACCGCATTTCTGACTACTATTGTTTTTACTGTAGCTGTTTCTGTTGATACCTGTTTCCATACTGAGCCCATATCCGGCAGCAGATGGTTATGCGTAAGCATCAACAAAAGATGAAATATGCTAAGCAGTGTATTCATGAAGCGTTGAAATGGTTATTGTTTGTTTAGATACTGGCTTATGCTGTTTTGTTGCCAATGGTTTTTACAGAAACGGCATCTTTACTTTTATTTAACGATATAGCGGTTAGCTGTTAAAAACAGACACTTGTATTTAACAAATACCACACGCATTTTTTCTTTCGGTAAACTGAGCCATGCCCACATGGGCAGGTTGGTGCGCAAAGAGTGATCCATACCTGTGTTTTTTGTTTCTGTAATACAATTAAGTAGAAATAGGTATGGGCGCTGTTTTTAGGGTTGGAAAATCTTCTTTCAAATCTTAGATGCAAAAACCAGGCTGCGTGTTATCAAGAAAATGTTAAAGGTGACACCTACCTAAACCGTGCCTTTGTGCCTCTGTGTGCTTACATTCTCACACAGAGGCACAAAGGCACGGTTTGAATGAGTTGTTTTAAAGATTATATTTATCCTGTTATTAAAAAACCGATTGCAATAAAAATTAAAAATTTTTTTATGTCTTCATTGCCAGCCTCTTCTAAAAACACATCCCGTCGTAATTTTTTACAGAAAAGCAGTTTTGCTTCGCTGGGTATTTTAATTGGTAGTAAAACAGTGTTTGGTAAGCGAACTACGGATTTGTTTGTATGGAACCCCGATTCAAAAATCAAGGGTGTGCAGATTGGCGCCATTACCTATTCATTCAGAAGCATGCCAGGTTCTGCTGAGCAGATTCTTCAATATTGTGTTGATGCAGGTATTAGTGCTATTGAATTGATGGGTGAAGCTGCTGAAGCTTTTGCAGGCATTCCGGTTAATCCTGTAAAAATGCCGCCGCGTATTCCGGGCCAGCCTAATACACCTTTAACGGATGATCAGAAAGCGCAGATCAAAGCCTGGCAAACACAGGTGGCGGAGTGGCGTGCATCGGTTTCAATGGATAAGTTTGAAGAATTACGTAAGATGTATAACAAAGCCGGTGTAACTATTTATGCGTTCAAACCCAATGCACTCAATCCAACCAACACCGATGCAGAAGTGGAATACGCATTAAAAGCCGCCAAAGCACTCGGTGCCAAATCGGTCACCATCGAATTACCGGCAGATGCTTCACAATCCAAACGTCTCGGCGATCTGGGTGAAAAACATAAGGTATATATCGGTTATCATGCACATACTCAGGCAACCGATACAGCATGGGATACGGCACTGAGCCAATCACCGTACAATTCCATGAACCTCGATTGCGGACATTATATCGCCGCAGGCGGAAACAATACCAAAGAAACGCTACTGGCATTAATAGAAGCCAAACACGATCGTATTACCAGCATGCATATCAAGGACCGCAAAAGCAAACAGAACGGTGGCACAAATATGCCATGGGGACAAGGCGAAACCCCACTTAAAGAGATCCTCACTTTATTAAAAGAAAAGAAATATAAGATCCCCGCATCTATCGAGCTCGAATACGATATACCTGCCGGATCCGATGCCGTGAAGGAAACGAGAAAATGTTTTGAGTATGCTAAGGGGTTGTTGGAAGGATAGAAATTATTTCTTCCACATCCCCTCCAATCCTTTTATAAAATACCCACCCACCACACTTCTCGCCTGAAAGCCTACCTGCTTTCCATCGGTAGTTTCATGCCAGTCGCTTAAGGGTACACGGGTTGGGGTTTGTTGTGAGAATTTTTGTATGGGTAGAATAAAGGATTCGAAATCTTTTTGATTATTGGATAAAGTGGCCGTCCACATGATCCAGTCAGATTTGGTATAGGTTTTACGGCTATCCAATGGCAAACCAAATTCGTTTTGTTTGGTTAAGTAATACGCAACTTCTTTTGCATATACGGTTGATGGAAATAATTGCAGTCCCAGCAGTTTATCCCAAACCAGGTTGTATTTCTGGCTCCAGCTGTTCTTGTTATCGAACGTAAGTGCATAATGATCGCCGACATCATCTATCTGCATCCATTTTACCGCCATCTCTTTTGCCATGGTTTTGTATTTTTCTGCCGTTTCTTTTTTATTCAGTTTTTCCGCAAGCATTGCATAACCACCCAATGCAACAATGGCTTTTACCGATAGGTTTGCATTGCGTGCAAGGTGGCCCGCAAAATCATCGGTACATAATTGGTTGGCGGGATCAAACCCTTCCTTACTTAAATACTCGGCCCATGTGGTTAATGTTTGCCAATGTTTCTCTGCATATTTTGCATTGCCTTCTGCTTTGGCAATAGCTGCAGTTAATATGATCATATTGCCACATTCTTCTACCGGCATATCTTCTCCATACGTTTGTCCGTTGGCAAGTGGATAAGTGCCCAGATCATGGGCTGCAAAAGGTTTTGTCCATTTGCCGCTTTCGCTGTAATAAAAAATGCCATTCAGCATTCCTTTTAACATATCGGGGTTATACATTAAGAACAATGGAGCTGATGGATACGTAACATCTACTGTATTAATAGAACCATTGCTGAAATTTTCTTTGGAAAGAAATAAGATCTCGCCTGCAGGACTTTTTAATAATTTATGCGCAGCAATGGATTGCCTGTAAGCCAACACACAGAGTTTTGCATAGGCTTCGCCTCCTGCTTTTATGGCATCACTGTAAACACGGCTATTAACAGAATCACACTGTTTCATTATTTTCTGATATCCGGCTGATGCTTTTTTAAATTCATTTTCAATGGTAGAGGATGCACCTTTTTTCCACCAGGCTTTCAGGTTCTGGTTAAAGTATTGAACGGAATACTCATCATCATAACCTATCATCATCATTTTTTCTTTGGATTGCACTGAAACTTTACCAAGATCAAAAACGGTATTCAGACTGAATTGTTTTCCTGTTCTGGTTGAGGCATCTGTTTTGGTAAACGCAGTTAGATAGTCGCTTGCAGAGCTGATACTTTGTACTGCATTCATGCCATTGGGAACGGATACATACAAATGGCCCCAATCTATCCTAAGATCATCTCCTTTCTTTTGTAATACCGGCTGCTCTGTACTTCCTGCTTTTAGTGCAGTAAAGCCCTCCATTTTTATTTTCTCTGCAACCACTGTTTGAGAAACCGTATTAACCGACAATCCGGTAGATACACCCACATATAACCGGGCATCATGTTCCTTTCCATCATTCGCTTTTACTTTCATGGTTATATACGATACCGGCCTTGAAAGCAGATCAAGGTTATTCATAATTAAAGGAGAAGAAAAAGTTAATGAGAGATCAACACCTCCGCAGGTAAAAGTGTATTCCGTTTGTGTTGCTTTTACTTCTATGGATTTTTGAACGGCACGGCTCAGATCTCCGTCGTTCACCGGTTTTTTTTCATAAGATAAACCTGCATCCAGATAAGCACCCCCGGTAGTATTGGCGCAATGTATAGCTAAAACATTTTCGCCGGCAACCAGTTTATTTTTTATTTCATCCGCTACCGGAAAGTATTCTTCTTTGTTATTCCAGCAATTACAGTTATAGATCAGATTGCCGTTCAGGTATACTTCTACATTATCATCATGGTGCATTTTTAAAAAGAGTTGATTGATGTTGATATCATTCAACTTAAAAGAACGCCTCACCCATATATTCTTGGTTTGCCATAAGGTTTTGGCTTCACGCTTTCTGTTACTGAATGGTGCTTCCGTTGTTTTCCAGTCTGCATCGTTAAATGTTTTATTCATCCAGCCATCTGCAGGCTGGTCAAAACTGTATTTGCAGGTATACGGCTTTTCGTCGGCAGATGGCAAAATGGTTTCATACACTTTTTCTGCATTTCCCAGAAAGCGGTAATTCTTTCCATCTACTTTGATAATACCAAGTAAAGATTGGTCGGCACCCGTCCAGTGTTTGGTTGAAGATGCAGTTGCTTCATCTGTAAAAGACCAGATACTGAAATAAGGATCGTGTGTGATCAATGGATAAGCAGGTGCTTTGGAAACCTGTGCAAAAATATTTGTACCGATAATCAACAGTAAGCAGAGGGAAGCAATTCGCATAAGAAGGTTTTTTTAAAGATACTATGAAAAGTTTTTAGTAAACTCGTATCCCGTTAATCTTCATGCGAAAAAAATATGGTAAAGAAACATAAGCCGGTAGATCATTCAAAAATGAAATTAGGTAGTCACCCACCCAAAAAAGATGATCGTAATTTTCAATTGAATTCATATTTACATCACGAATCGTTACCACCCATACCCCATGAATGGAATTGGGGAGAAAAGATCCCATCGCACAGATGGGGTGCTATGTGTAATATGAAACTTGAGAACTGTACC
Source organism: Sediminibacterium sp. (assembly GCA_965206685.1). GTDB lineage: Bacteria > Bacteroidota > Bacteroidia > Chitinophagales > Chitinophagaceae > Sediminibacterium. The sequence goes on along the minus strand of OZ242223.1, from coordinate 4,117,311 downwards.
TGTGCGGCGGCGGGGCATTTTATTATGACATGGACCGTGAATACCGGGAAACTGTTTAAGCCCTCAGATAAAGCCATACTCAGAACCTACTCTGCCATTACAGGATATAATCCCAAAACCGGAGAAAATGATACCGGAGCTTATGCTGTTGATGTATTAAAACACTGGCGCAAAAATGATATTGAAGGCCATAAGATCTTTGCATTTGCGCAAGTTGATGCAAAAAATCACCATGAAGTAAAGCAATCTGTTTTTTTATTTGGCGGATGTTTTGCAGGACTGGCGCTTCCCAAATCTTCGGTTAAACAGCCTGTTTGGGATGTGCCGGAAGAAGGGTTAACGGGAGATGGTGCCTTTAACTCATGGGGCGGCCACGCAGTATTAATAACCGGTTATGATAAGGAAGGATTACGTGCCATTACCTGGGGTAAAGAAAAAAGAATGACCTGGGATTTCTGGAATGCATATGGTGCAGAATCTTATGCTGTATTCAGTGAAGATTTTATTAAGGATAATGAGAATCCTGCTGGCATACATGTACAAACTTTAAAGAAAGATATTGCGAATTTAAAAAAGGACGATTAGTCGTCCTTTTTCATCAGCATCCATTTTGCCTAATGTATTTCAGGTTTGAGCACTTTAACTTTTGCTGTTTGGGTTATCTTTTGAAGACTAACCTGAATTATTTCCACCTGCTCCTAACTTAAGTGGTTTTGCTTTAGCTGTTTTTTTAGCAGCTACTTTCTTTTTAGGAGCGGCTTTTTTAGGAGCGGCTTTTTTTGCTTTTGCCATTTTGTGTTTTTAAAGGTTTAACCTGCATTAGATCCGCCTCGTCCTAATTTGAGCGGTTTAGCTTTTACTGTTTTTTTGGCTGCAACTTTCTTCTTGGGTGCCGCCTTTTTAGGGGCAGTTTTTTTTACTACTGCTTTCTTTTTCGTTGCTGCTTTTTTGGTAGCTGCCTTTTTTACTGCAACTTTCTTTTTGGGTGCCGCTTTTTTAGGAGCTGCTTTTTTTGCTTTTGCCATTTGCTTTTTTTAATGTGCATTAATAAATAAAGTATTTATGTGACCAGCTTTTCGGATAAGTTAAAACAGCGGCCTTATATATAATGACCGCTGTTTATTACCAACAATTTTGTTTGCCGTTAATGCATTACTATCCGCCACCACCCATTCCGCCGCCCTTATTTCCTAATTTAGCCCCTTTTTTCTTTGCTGCTTTCTTTTGAGGAGCCGTTTTCTTTTGAGGAGCCGTTTTCTTTTTAGGAGCTGCTTTTTTCTTGGCCGCTTTTTTAGGAGCCGCCTTCTTTTTTACAGCTGCCTTCTTTTTAGGTGCTGCTTTCTTTTTGGGCGCTGCTTTCTTCTTTGCAGCTTTTTTTGCTTTTGCCATATGTATGGGGTTTAGTAAACTAAAGTTGTATAAGTGTTTTATTACTGTCCACCGCCACTATTGGTACCACGTCCTCCCAATTTGATGCTTTTCTTTTTGATGACCACTTTCTTTTTTACAACAGCTTTCTTTTTAGGCGCTGCTTTTTTAACAGGTTTGCCACTTAAAGGAAGTATGCCACCCTTTCCTCCGCCTTTCCCAAGTTTAAGTGGTTTCGGTTTTGTTGTTTTCTTTTTAACTGTAGTCTTTTTCTTTGGGGTAGCTTTTTTTGCTTTTGTCATTCAATAACTATTTATTGAATATAATATTGTTTTCAGTATTTCTTGTTCTTATTATAAACTATTTATTAACGTTACGTGAATGTGATTTTACTTTGCTGTAACGGATTTTTCTTCCAACCATTTTGTCAATGCTTTTTTAATTGCTTCGCCCATCTTTTGCTGGTTAACGGGATTTTGTAAAAAATCATGGCTTACTGCATTGTCGCCAATCTCAAGTAATACGCGAATGGGCGATGTATTCACATGTTCATCCAGACTATAAAAAGATAATTTACCCGTGCTTGCACAACGGTAATCATTTCTTCCTGTTGTACTATCCAGTAATACACCGCGGTTCTCTAAAGTGGTTACAGCAGCAACTGCTGCAATCAGGCGGGCAGCCAGTTCTCTGTTCTCTGCTTCGTGTGCATCACCATAATGTATATATCCCCAGATCGCATGTCTTTTGGTGCCACCGTTATTGTGCAAAGCAATAAACACATCTGGTTTATGTTTATTAGCTTCCTTTAGTTCCCATGCATAACCCGAGATCTTTCCATCTACCACTGCAGTGGTATGGGCAATCATGGTATTACTGCCACTATCGGCATTATGCAATTCTTTATGGCCAAAGCTCCACACTCTGTATTCTTTAAAAGAAGGTTTTGTGGCCATGGCAGCTTCTGCTATCGCATTGCTTACTGCCGCTTCACTAAAATCTTTTCCGGTATTGGTTTGATGCGAGGGTTGCCATACAATAACAATCTTTTTCTTCTTCGGTGCAAAAGAAAAAAACATGGCAAGCAATACGATTGCGCTAATTTGTTTCATGACTCAATATTTGTAAAGCTTCTGCGTCTTTATATTTTTCTGCAAGCTGCTTAAGTTCATTGGCAAGTTTTTGAACCCGTGTTTTGTATTGTGGGTTTTTATAGAGGTTCTGCATTTCGTGCGGGTCTTTTACAATATCAAACAGTTCCCAGGTTTCGTGCGGACCATAAAAGCGGATGAGTTTATATTGCGTTGTGCGGATCCCAAAATGTGGCGCTACTCTGTGTGGCTCGGGATATTCATAATAATGATAGTACAACGATTTACGCCATGCTTTTACCAATGGTGTTTTGCCAAATAAAGGAGCCATACTACTCCCCTGCAGATCGGCAGGGATGGAAACTTTTGCAAAATCCAATACCGATGGTGCTATATCCAGATTCACGATCATTTGATCAACAACGGTACCCGATTTAATAACACCCGGATACCGGATCACAAATGGTGTTCGTAAACTTTCTTCATACATAAACCGTTTATCAAACCATCCGTGTTCGCCCATATAAAATCCCTGATCAGATGTATAGATCACAACCGTATTTTTTGACAAGCCGGTTGAGTCAAGATATGTAAGAATGCGGCCGATATTTCTATCCAGTGATTTTGCAGTAGCTAAATAATCTTTTACATAACGCTGGTATTTCCACTTGGCTAATGCAATACTGTCTGATTTAACTGCATCAAATTCTTTCGCCAGTTGATCATAATATGTCTGGTATGCTTTTTTCTCTTCCGGTGATAATCTCTGAAACAAACCTTTATCATTGTAATTCGCGCCAATCTTCAGGTCTGAATTAGTGACCATTGTTTTACTGATGGTCATATCCTGTTCTGCTGCCGCTTTTCTATCATCATATGAATCAAAAAAATTAGCAGGCAATGGAAAGGATTTATCATCATAGGCACCCAGATCCTGTACATCGGGCATCCAGTTTCTATGCGTAGCTTTTTCTCCTATCACCAAAAAGAAGGGAGCATTTGCATCGCGCTTATTCAACCAGTCAATCGAATATTCACTGATCAGATTGGTTACATATCCTTTATACCGAACGGTATCTTTGTTCATATTGATAAAGTCCGGCTGAAAATAATTTCCCTGATCAGGTAATATCTTCCAATAATTAAAACCCTGTGGCAGCGATTGTAAATGCCATTTACCGATCCATGCGGTTTGGTAATTTGCTGTGGCCAATAATTTTTGTACCTGCTGCTGGCTGCCGTCAAACCTTCTTTGTGGTGAGTTATCTTTTAGTCCGTTTACATGACTATACTTACCTGTAAGCAACACCGCACGGCTGGGTGCGCAAATAGAATTCGTTACAAAGCTGTTTGAGAAAAGCGCTCCTTCTTTGGCTATGCGGTCAATATTAGGTGTTTGGGCAAGTTTACTTCCGTAGGCGCTGATGGTTTGCTGTGCATGATCATCAGAAAGTATGATCAATATATTTGGGCGTTGCTGCTGTGCCTGAGAAAAGGCCGAAATGGCAGTTAGTAAGCAGACAAAAAATAAGCGGGTAATTTTTTTCATCAATAAACAATAAGCGGTAGGCAATAAATTGACAACCTAAACTTAACGGTTTAAAATGAAAAAGGCGCTGTGGAAACAGCACCTTATTTAACGGGGCGATAGGGAACTATGCACCCAAAGCTTTGATCTTTCTCATCTGGCCAATCAGGTATATCAATACGCCCCAAACAGCAACAATAATGGAATACGCCATTAGTTCGAGCCAGATGGGTGAATGACCCCTGCGGGCGAATAAGGTTCTTTTATCGTAGGCTGATAAATATTCTGCTTTGTTGCCCCATGGAACAGTTTGTTCGGCTGACAAATTTCCGTAGGTATCATTGTCTTCTACTTTTGCAATCAATACTAAGTTTCCTTTTGCATCACCGGCAAGACTATCGCGTTTAAATTCTGCTGAAACCGTTCCGGTAGAATCTGTTGTATAGGTTTGCGTTTCGCTTACACCCAGATCGCCGCCTAATCTTTTAATGGCCACTTTCAGTTCAACTCCTTTAACGGGAACCCATGCAGCATCTTTTAATTCGAGTGCGGTTACTGTTATTTTTCTATCGGCAGCTGTATCAATTTTTAGTTTCGCCTTTGTAAAAGAAACATTGGCCTTGCTCTCATCATATAATTTAGAAGCAGCAGTTACAGCAACAAAAATTTGCTTTGCAGATTTCTCCCATTCTGTTTTAGCAGCAGGTGGAATCAGCAGATACGCATTGCCCTTGCCATCGGTAACGGCTTTGCCCAATAAATTGGCAGAAGAAGAATCGTTGGTAATATAGAAGCTTACGCTTATGCCGGCAACCATCTGAAACTTACCATCGATCTTAGTTTTGGCTTTGGCAGCCAGATAATGTGTTTGGTTATTGGTATTGAAATAACCTACGCTTAACAGCAGATCGTTCTTTGCAGCGGTCTGTGCCATAGATGCAATACTAATCAAACAGAAAAGTATTGTTGCAGTAAAGAGATGATTATGCTTTTTCATGTTCTTCTGTTTCGGTGATGGTTTCTTGAATAGGAATGATCGGGAAAATCCTGGCAAAAAAAGTAATGATCAGCAATGCACCGGCGAGTGATCCGATAGCGATCGCCCATTCTTCCCAGGTTGGGAAATAATGGTGATAGCTTTCCGGTACATCTGTGATCGGTAAAAAGGGGTGTAAGAGAGTGGGGGTAACAATTAAATATCTTTTAAACCATGAACCGATCACTACCAGTAATCCGGCTATGAAGGCAGGTTTGGGTTTTCTTCCTTTTTTAAAGATCAGGATCAATATCGGAATGATCATGGCAGTAGTTATGGCAAACCAGAATATAGGCGCAAACTCTCCTGTAAACAATCCGAGTAAATGCTCTTCTTCGGGTTTCTTCATTTTAAAGGCAGGAACGAGAAATTCATTCACGTTAAAATACAGATACAACAGTGCGAGCATTACCAACACTTTTCCCATCTTATCAAAATGGTCGTCGGTAATATATTTTTCCAGTTTATAATGTGTACGAAAAACATACATGGCTACAACTACTCCACCGGCGCCTACCAGAAACGCACCTGAAATAAAGTAAGCTCCAAAATTGGTACTGTCCCAACCCGGACGATACGTGGTAGCAAACAACCAGGAAGTAACCGTGTGAATTGAAAAGGCAACCGGAATAATGGTGATACACAAAATATTTACCGCTTTATTACTGATACGGATCTGGCCGGGTGTATTCTTCCAGAAAGAGCCTAAAAAGGAATATACGCTGTATAAAAATTTATTGGTTTTCTCTTTATACTTCAGCAGGATCTGCAGATCGGGTAATAAAGGAAAATAGAGTAACAGTAAACTGATAAAGAAATAAGTGGTGATCACGATCACATCCCAGATAATGGGTGATTGTAAGCGGCCATGAATAAAGAGGTTGTAAAATCTTTCCGGCCGACCCATATCTACAATAATGATCAACGATGCAAAAGTGATGGCAGATACCGCAATGATCTCTGCAATCCTTGTTAACGGTGTACTCCAGTGCACATTCGTTAATCGCAAAACCGCAGTAATCAGAGAGCCCACCAAACTGATGGCTACAAAGAATACAAAGTTTGAAATATAAATTCCCCACGATACATAATCTCTCATACCGGTTACGACCAGTCCTTTCGATAATTGTCTGCAATAAGCTATAAAACCTACAAGACATAATACTGATAAAAAGGCTACCCATATTTGTCCTTGTTTACCAAATTTCTGCGGTAACAGGTCTTCTGTAATTTTTTGTTTGGCTAACGTTTCCACGACTTATGATTTAGGGTTAACTTTTTTTCTCTTCGGGTTTTGCCGCATCGTTCTTGAACGGGAAATTCCTGTTCACCGGTGGCAGGTAATAAACACTAGGTTTGGTGCCGAGATCTTCCATTAAACGGTAACCGGCTTTATCACGAATCAGATCGCTGAAGCGGAAGGTCTCTGCACCATTGGTTACCGAATCCTGTATCATATCTCCAAACATGAATACACCGTTTGGACAGGCAGAAACGCAGTGTGGCAACTCGCCCATACGTGTCATATCGGCACAGAAATCACATTTGCCTACGGTTCCTTTTTTCTGCGGTACACTGCTTTCGCATGAGTAAGGCAGATCGGCGACTTCTTTGGGTAATGCAGGTTCTTCCCAGTTAAATACCCTTGTTGAGTAAGGGCAGGCGGCCATACAAAAACGGCAACCGATACATCTGTCGCTATCAATTAACACAATTCCATCCTGGCGTTTGAATGTGGCGTCTACCGGACAAACTTTTACGCAAGGCGGTTCATCGCAATGCATACAGGTAGTGGGTTCCCAATAAGGTGCGGTATGTTCTGCATCCTGCATGGGGTATACTTTGATCCAGTTTTGATCACCCTGTAATTGGTGTGCATGGTTACAGGCTGATTGACAGGCTCTCACACTTTTACAACGCGAAAGATCGATCACCATCACAAATTTTTTGCCGGGTATACCAATACGTGCCACTTCGTTTGAAACGGGTGGCAGGTGCGGAACCGGTTTTAAAAATGCCTCATCTACCTCTATCACTTCACCATCAACAGAAAGAAGCTTTATTTTTTTACCGGAAGGCTTCAGTCCATCTGCGGCATCGGGTTGAAAGGGATTTTCCTTGGTAGCGCATCCTGTTACCGCTGCTGTTGCCAGCAAACCTGCAGCAGCAAGAAATTCTCTACGCGAAGTATCGTTGCTTTTCATTTGATTCGTTTTGTGTTTTACCAATTACTTTTTTACAAAGGCGAGCAGATCTTTCTGAGAAATCTTCTCTTTTGCTGATCCCTGCATGTTAGACACTTCCACTTCCACAAGCCTGCCATCTTCTGTAAGCATTTTTACCGTACGCTTTTCTGCTTCAGGTGCACAGCTGATGATATTGCTTTTTTTATTGAAGAGACTGCCAAACTTTATCAATGGGAACAGCGATAAAAGACTGATACCAAAGAGTAGCTTCCGCCTTGTGTCTTTTTCTGTGTTGGTTACTTCCGGCTCTTTCATGTGAATGAGTTGATATGCGGTGATTTGTTTTGCAAATGATCGGTTCGTATTTAAAAAGCCCCTTTTTACGGAGGCTTTTTCTCGAACCGCATGAAAATTATTTTTTCAGACTCCTCATGTAATTAACGAGGTTCCAGATATCTTCTGCATCAGGAAGTTTTTTCTTAAAGCTTGGCATATCATCACGGCCTTCAGATACTTTAAAGAATAGAGATCCGTCGGTTTGTCCCTGAAATGCTGCTTTGCTGAAATCAGAAGGTTGTGTTTTTAATTGTGCTGCTTTGCTTCCATCTCCCAAACCGGTTTTACCGTGGCATGATGAGCAATGGGTGGACCATAAAGCTTTTCCGGCAGTCTGAGATGCTGCATCATTCTTTACAGGATTAGCTGCTTTTGCTTTGTCAGCAGGTGCAGCCCATGGTTTTGGCTGAATAAATCTGAAACCGGATGCAACAAGTGTTACACAAACAACAGCTACAACTGTTAAAAATTTGATTTTCATTTGATGATTTGTTTGGTTAATAAAAAATGGCATACAATCGTCGTATAAGTTACCATCGTTTTAGAAATTCCACAACCTGGAAATATTAAAACCGATCAGGAATTGTCCCTTGGTAAAATCATTCTGATTGTACAGATTATTATTTTGTGGCAGAATGTATCCGTAATTACCCGCAAACAGTTGAAATTCGTGGCCGCTGGTTTTGAAATCCAGTCCTAAGCTGATATTCGGATGCGGGTTATCCATCGGGTGTTGTGTAAGGGGTTGATCGTAGTTCACCATCAAAGCCATACCCGGTGTTAATTTATATCTTCCTGCAAAACTGATTCCGATATGCGCGTTGTTCAGTTTAGATTGAATATCACCATTTGCATCATAATATCCTTCTACATTATTAAAGTAAGAAAGTGTGGGTGCTACCTGTACAGATAATTTTTCGTTGATCTTTCTTGCTATGATCACTTCAGTGAAAAAACTTAGTCTGTCTGAAAAAGCAACAATAGGTAATGAACTGTTTTTTTCTCTTGTATCCATTACTACATTACCAAACAGGGTTACACTTACCGGCATTGCGTATCCGGTTCTTGATTGTTTGAGTAATGCCCATTTTGCATTTCCATCAACCTGCATCCTGTCGTTGGAAGCCCCAAAACCCAATTGAAAATTATTTTTCACCACATAGCTGAAACCTAAGCGCATATTGGCGCTGGCAAACAGGCCAAACAGGTCTTTCACGCCATGTTCAACGGTTCCAAATCTGTGTTGAATATCAAACTCAAAAGTTCCTTTAATGGGTACTATCACAGTTTGGTTATCAATGAGTGTATTACCATCAAATGTGTTTTTGGCATACAGGGCTTTTTTTGCTACCGGGGCCGCCGCCGTAGAATCCTGTGCTGTCAACTCACCCAAACAGATTGCCATGGCCACAAATAAAAGAAGGGCACTTGTGAACTGTTTTGATGATATAAAATAGGTTCTCATAATATTTTTTTTAATTGTTTTTCGCACCTTGTTTAATCCAGGCATAGATCTTTGCGTTGATGTCCTGGTCCGGCCCTGTACCCAGTGGCATTACCGGAGATTTTTTTCCGGTGAGCCATGCAATGAGCACACTGTTATCAGGATCTCCTGCTTTGATATAACTTCCACCGTTTAGTGATTTATATGAATTGGCTGTTGTAAGATCCGGAGCTTTTGCACCGGAGGCATGACAGCCGCTTAAAGCACATTTTTTTTCAAAAATGGGAGTGATATCTTTCGCATAACTCATTTCGGTTGTAATACTGCTGCCAGGGTTTAATACGATGGTAGCTGTTTTAGAACATCCTGTTATAATAAGTATCAGTACCGTAACCAAACCAGATAATATTGCTGTTTTTTTCTGTAACATGATCTTTTGTTTTTTTGTAAAACAGTCGGTTACCGGTTATTTCTGAAATTTTAAAAGCAGGTTAGGTTGAATACCATGCTGATAGTTTGAAGTATTAAAAATGGCCATTCCAAAAGGCTGATCAGTCAGACTGGTGAAATCAATATCCTGTTTCAAAACATCAGGTGTTTTTAAAAGACGTTTGAATTCTACTATCCAGCCGCTTCCTGTATATTTTCCGGTGGCAGTAAAATCACTGCGGCCGGCGGTTAATGGTGCAGCCATAAAAGAAGGGATAAATTTAGTGGCTGCGTAAGGAGCAGTACCTGCATTATCCAGATAGCCTGCATCATTTGTTGGGTCTATAGAACCCCCCGCATAAGTTAATACACCGTTACTGCTTACTGCAGTAATTTTTTGTGCTTTACCGCCAGCCAGTGTATCTGTAGCTAAATAATATAAGTTACCTGTTGCTCCGGGGATAACCCATTTAGGAACAGAAACTGAAGCGCCGGTTCCGTCAAGTTTCAATGTTTGTGAGTTATTAAATGCTCCATTACTCAGATTTGTATTTGTATTGGTATATGCAGTAGAGAAAGGAGTGGGAGGTACCAGATCGTCAGCATGTCGGCCGTTACCAGAACCACCTACTGTATCTGTTACTGAAGGACCACCAGCCCAGTCTTGATACTGATCATCCATTTGATTTGTAACCAGATCTTTATTCAGGTGACACCACCACATATCAATTTTTTCATTGGGGCCATTTGTGTAGTGATTACCGCTTTTATTAGGAACCATTACACCCGCAAAGTTTCTATAAGGGGTAAAAAGATGACAGCTGGCATAACAGGTTTGGGTAATAAATTTAGGTGTTGAGTTGTCAATGTTCCAGAGCATAGCCAATTGGTCTTGTCCCATACCCTCTTTCACAAGATTTCCGTTAACATCAAAATTTTTGGCGTTAGGTCTTTGTGCCCAAAGTTTTGTTGTTGGATTAAAATACCATGGCTGCACGGGATAGTTTGATACATCGGCCCACTCTACCAGAAAGTAGATGTACTTATCGTCATACATTGACCGAACAGTTGCAGGATAGGTAGTTCCCTGATAACCCGCAAACAATCCATTTCCCGGATCAGGAACAGTTGGTGTAACATTGAGTTTTGTGGCATTTTCCCAAATACCATCAACCACACCATCTATCGTTGGTGCAGTAGTTGTTTTATATGATAATAAAATGTTCGTGCTTTCAGAAGCTGCAGGCGCAACCACCTGAGCTGATTTCGTACAATACATAAAAAATGCTGTAGCAAGTACGAACAGGGTTAAGATTGAATATTTTTTCATAGTATGAACTTTGAAGTTGGGACGTTTATTTACGATACAAAAGTTGTAACATTTATTGCCTTTAATTATGACCTTTATCAGTGCATTTTATGATTAATGTCATATCGGGAACTGTCCGTATCAGGTTGTATCTAAAGAATTCAAACTCAATATTTTATCTTTTTTCGAATATTTCCTTTTTATGATATGGCTGAAAGCCACAGCAGCAAAAGGTTTCACCATTGTAGTGGGTATGTAATTACAAACAGACGGCGTGTTTTTTAACGGCACAATCACAAGAAATCAACAAAAATCAAAAGCATGGTAAGGTTGCAACATTAATCGGGTATCGTTTTACACCAATAGGGAATGAGGTTACATAAATCACTGATATCCTCATGTTTCAGATTTGAAACATGAGGAATATCATCTTTTATTTTTTTTCTTTCTTCTACTTTCAGTGTTTAAACACAGGACCCGCTTCTTTGCTAAACCATTTTATATGTCTTTAACTACATCTCCGTATAAATCAGGTAATCAACTTTCCTCACAATCTTTACTGATCTGGCGTTCAGCGCAATCAGCCGTATGGTTTGTGGGTGCGGCTATTTTATTTTCATTGTTCTTTCTGCCATCTGCCGGTCTATTATTATTCTGGAATATTTTAATACCGGTAGCTCCTGCATTATTTGTAGTGGCAGTGGGCGTATGGAGAAATGTTTGTCCGCTGGCAACTACCAATTTGTTACCACGTCATTTTGGTTTATCAAAAAGAAAAAAATTGTCTGCGGAGCAATTGGGGTTTTTAAATCTGGCTGGCGTGATCCTTTTGTATACAATCGTTCCTTTACGTCATGCAGTATTTAACCAAAATGGTCTTGCAACCGGATTGTTGATTTTGGCAATGGTTATCACAGGCATAACACTCGGTTATTTTTACGAATGGAAAAGTGCCTGGTGCTCCGGACTCTGCCCGGTTCATCCCGTAGAAAAATTATATGGCGGAAATATATTGTTTTCGTTACCCAATGCGCATTGCAGCGAATGTCAGAATTGTGTGATTCCTTGTCCGGATTCCACACCCAATATTTCGCCGGCCTCCGCTAAAAAAACATTTGCGCAACAATTAAGTGGTTTATTGATCATTGGAGGTTTGCCCGGTTTTATCTGGGGATGGTTTCATGTTCCCGACCAGTCAACCTCAACGATCAATGGTTTAATCGGCGCTTATGAAATGCCTTTATTGGGTTTTGCTGTAACTTTTATTCTTTACGCTGTTTTATCCTCGCTGATGGATGCTAAATATGAAAAAAAACTGATCGCAGTTTTTGCTGCTGCCGGTGTTTCCTGTTATTACTGGTTTCGGATACCCGCTCTGTTTGGTTTTGGTAATTTTGGGGAGGATGGGTTACTAATCAATCTGCATAATGTACTGCCGGCCTGGAGTATGACTGCTATAACCATTGCCACTACTGTTTTCTTTTTTTATTGGATGGTGATCAGAAAACAAAATAATCAAAGCTGGGTGGTAAGGCCGCGGTTTGCCAACCACCCCGCCCATCGCTAGGCCGCTTGGGCACCCCTCCTGCTCCGCAGGAGGGGAAAGTTTTTGTTAAGTTGTTATTACTTTCGTGTTTCGAAAATGTGTTGGTGTTTTTTCATTCTATCTTGCGGGCCTTAAAAGATCCAATGAAAAAACTATTTAAAATCCTCGGGTATTTTTTACTCTCCGTTATTGCCCTGATCATCATCTTTCTTGCTGTATTGTTTGAGAAAGATATTCCTGTAGAAAAATTAAAACCAAAGTACACAAACACGTCTTCGCATTTTATGCCGTTGATGGGTATGCAGGTACACTATCGTGATGAAGGCAATCCGAATGATTCTGTTCCGTTGATTTTATTACACGGCATGTCGTCTTCCTTAAATACATGGGATAGTGTTGTGCTGTTTATGACAGATAAAAAACGTTTGATCAGCATTGATCTTCCTGCTTTTGGTTTAACGGGACCCAACCCACAAAACGAATACAGCTTTGCATATTACAACCGTTTTCTTGATTCGTTTTTTCTGCAATTAAATATCAAACATTGTATGATTGCCGGTAACTCATTAGGTGGTGCTATTGCATGGGAGTATACCGCTTCAAATGCGAACAGGGTAGCTAAATTAATATTGATCGATGCAGCCGGTTATCCAAGTAAAAATGCAAAAGGGTCTATCGGATTTAAAATTGCTTCTACGCCGGTGATCAATAATCTCTTATTATATATCACACCCAAATCATTGGTGCGCAAAAGTCTCGAAGGCATTTATTTTGATAAGAACCGCGTAACTGATGCACAGGTAGAACGCTTTCATGATGTAGCTATCAGCGAAGGAAACCGTAAAGCCGCACTGGTGATCTTTAAAAAAGGATTTGAACGTGAGCCGGAAAAGATCAATACCATTACCACGCCTACTTTAATAATCTGGGGTGAGAAAGATGGATTGATACCGGTTGAGAACGCCTCCCTGTTTCAAAAAAACATTAAAGGAAGCAAACTGGAAGTATTACAAAATGTAGGGCATGTGCCTATGGAAGAGGCTCCCAAAAAAGTTGCTGAGTTAATTACTGATTTTGTTAAATAAAAATCTCTTGTTAGTTTTTTCTCTTCAGTGAACAGTAAATAACAATTCAGATACTGCTTTTAATTATCTAAGTATTCACCGCGGAGAAGCTGAGAGGCAGAGGTAACCGCAGAGAGGAAACGGCAGGAATAAATTCCTGCCGTTTCTGTTTTTATCGTTAAACCTTTAACCACAAATTTATCAGTTCACCTTACCATACTGCACAGCTGCCTGTGCCGCTGCCAAACGCGCAATAGGTACGCGGAATGGTGAACAGCTTACATAGTTCATGCCTATTCTGTGGCAGAACTTAACACTTTCCGGATCGCCGCCATGCTCACCGCAGATGCCTACTTTTAATTTCGGTTTGGTTTTGCGGCCACGTTCGGTTCCGTCTTTGATCAGTTCGCCCACACCTTCCTGATCAATGGTTTGAAACGGATCATCGTGTAAGATCTTTTGATCCATATAGTTGGGAAGAAATCCGCCCACATCATCTCTGCTGAAACCAAAACTCATCTGTGTAAGATCATTGGTTCCAAAGCTGAAGAAGTCGGCCACTTCTGCCATTTTACCTGCCAGCAATGCAGCACGCGGAATTTCAATCATCGTTCCATACAGGTATGGAATGCTTTTTACTTTTTGTTTTTCACACACTTCTTTATACACCCTGTCTACAATCACTTTCTGGTGTGTTAACTCATTAACGGTGCAGGTAACCGGCACCATAATTTCAGGAAATGCTTTTTTACCTGATTTAATAATTTCTGAAGTGGCTTCCAGAATTGCCCTTACCTGCATTTCGGTAATCTCGGGATAGCTGATACCCAAACGCACACCACGGTGACCCAGCATTGGATTATTCTCATGCAATGCCAATACTCTTCTGCGCAAGAGACTCATACTGATGCCAAGCTCTTTACTCAGGTGTTTCAGTTTTTCTACATCGTGCGGAACAAACTCGTGCAATGGCGGATCCAGTAAACGAATCGTAACCGGATAGCCCTTCATCGCAAGCATGGTGTCTTTAATATCTTTCTTCACAAACACAAACAGATCGTTCAATGCTTTTCTTCTTTCGGGTTCTGTTTTGCTCATGATCATTTTACGCAGCAGGAACAAGGGTTGATCACTGCCCTCACCATAAAACATATGTTCTGTGCGGAACAAGCCAATGCCTTCTGCACCAAATGCCATAGCCTGTGCCGCATCCTGAGGTGTTTCTGCATTGGTTCGTACACCCATCAGTTTAGTCTTATCAACCAACACCATCAGATTTTTATAGGCTTTGTTTTTATTCAGGTCGATGGCTACTAAAGGCATATCGCCGTTATACACCAAGCCTTTGGTACCATTCAATGTGATCACATCTCCTTCTTTAACGATCTCTCCGTTCTTTGCTTTGAAGGTTTTGGATTCTGTATGAATTTCAATATCGTTACAACCTACAATACAGCATTTACCCCAACCACGTGCAACCAGTGCTGCGTGAGAAGTCATACCCCCTTTGGTTGTTAAGATGGCTTGTGATTTATGCATACCATCTACATCTTCAGGAGAGGTTTCTTCTCTCACCAAAATCACTTTCTCTCCTTTGTGTGCCCATTCAACCGCTTCTGCTGATGAAAATACTACGCGGCCTTTTGCACCACCAGGACCTGCAGGCAATCCTTTTGCAATGGCTTTGGTAACCGCTTCAATTTTAGGATCGAGCATCGGCAACAATAATTCAACGAGCTGATTGGGTGCCACCCGCATGATAGCGGTTTTGGCATCGATCAGTTTTTCTGCAAACATTTCTGTAGCCATTCTTACGGCTGCCACACCATTGCGTTTACCCACACGGCATTGCAACATATAGAGTTTTCCTTTTTCAATGGTGAACTCAATATCCTGCATGTCTTTATAATGCTTCTCCAATCTTTTCTGGATCTCATTTAATTCTTTGTACGCTTTGGGCATGATCTTTTCAAGTGTATCCAAAGTTTTACTCTGATCATTTTTTGAATAGGCATTGATCGGTGCCGGTGTTCTGATACCCGCAACCACATCTTCTCCCTGTGCATTGATCAGGTATTCTCCATAAAATTTTCCTTCGCCTGTTCCGGGGTTTCTGGTAAACGCAACACCGGTTGCACTATCGTTACCCATATTACCAAACACCATGGCCTGCACGTTTACAGCCGTTCCCCACTCATCCGGAATTTTTTCAATTCTTCTGTATTCTATCGCACGCTTTCCGTTCCAGCTGCCGAATACTCCACCAACACTTCCCCATAATTGTTCTAATGGTTCTTCGGGAAAAGGTTTACCCAATACTTTTTTTACAGTGGCTTTAAAATCTTTCACCAATTCTTTCAGTTCAGGAACGGTAAGGTCTGTATCAATTTTATATCCCTGTTTATGTTTAACGGCTTCTAGTTTTTCATCCAATACTTTGCGAATGCCTTTACCATTCTTAGGTTCTATGCCACTGGCTTTTTCCATTACCACATCGGCATACATCATTACCAATCTTCTGTAAGCATCGTAAGCAAAACGTGCATCGCCGGATTGTTTGATCAACCCTTCAATCGTTTTATCATTTAAACCAATATCCAGAACCGTATCCATCATACCCGGCATACTGCGTCTGGCACCGGAGCGAACAGATAATAAAAGTGGATTACTTGGATCGCCGAATTTTTTACCTGTAATCTTTTCTATCAAAGCCAAGGCTGTTGCCACCTGGCTTTTTAATACTGCCGGATAGGTATGTTTATGATCATAATAATAAGTACACACATCTGTTGAAATGGTAAAACCCGGAGGTACCGGTAATTTCAATTTAGGATGACCGGCCATTTCTGCAAGATTGGCTCCTTTACCACCCAATAAGTTTTTCATCGATTCATTTCCGTCGGCTTTGCCGGCACCAAAGAAGTAAACATATTTTTTGGGACTGTTGCTTTTTGCCATAAGATTTAATTTTAGAAACATAAAATTAGAGTGGTGCTCAGGAGAGGATTATGACGTTTGTCATACAGAAAGATGTATTTTATCAGTCCGTGTTGAAACAATATTTTCTCGTTCACGCAAACGATTGTTCTTAACAAGCACTCGGTTATCTTTTGATTATCGTTGATCTTCTCTTCACACAAAAACATTGTGTTTATTTATATGTATGCTTTTATGCCCGTATCTTGATAATTATTTAATGATTTGATCATGTCTGATTAATTTAGGGGCTAATATGACGGCAGAGGAACAAAGACTGAAAGCAAATAGTGCAAAAAAAATACCGCTGGAGCAATGGGGGCCGTATTTATCAGACAGGCAATGGGGCACCGTGCGGGAAGATTACAGTGAAAATGGTGACGCATGGAATTATGTTCCTTTCAGTCACTCACATTCACGCGCCTATCGCTGGGGTGAAGATGGTTTGGGTGGCATTTCTGATTTTTTTGGCAATCTCTGTTTTGCCGTTGCACTCTGGAACGGAAAAGATCCTGTTTTAAAAGAACGTTTATTTGGCCTGGGTAATCATGATGGTAATCATGGAGAAGATGTAAAGGAGTTGTACTACTATCTCGCCAATTCTCCTTCGCATTATTATATGCAGATGCTGTACAAATATCCGCAGCAGGCATTTCCTTACCAGGATCTGATTGAAAAAAACAAACGCCGCAGCAAACTTGAGCCCGAGTATGAAATATTGGATACAGGTGTGTTTGATGACAATAAATATTTTGATGTTTATATAACCTATGCCAAGGTTAATAAAAAAGATATTGGTGTTAAGATTGAGATCATTAACCGTGGTAAAACAGCTGCACCGGTTACGGTATTACCTACTTTATGGTTTTTTAACCGTTGGCAATCGAGGGGGTTAGATAAAAAGCCCACTATAAAAGCCATTGATAAAAACTGTGTAGTAAAAGCAACACACGAAAGAATGGGTGCATACTATCTCTATTATCAAAAACCCAATGATGCTTTTTTTACGGAGAATGAAACCAACACAGAAAAATTATTTGGAAAAAAGAACACATCTGTTTTTGTAAAAGATGCTTTTCATGATGCGGTGATTGATGGTAAAAATGCAGAAGCGTTGCGTAATAAAAAAACGGGCACTAAATTTTCTCCTGTTTATCAATATACCATTGAAGGTGGCGAATCAAAAATCATTTATCTAAGGCTCACAGATGTAATGATGGAGTCTCCCTTCACCAAAGGCTTCACCGATATTTTTGAACAACGCAAACAGGAAACGAATGATTTTTATGACGCCATTCTTCCGGTAAATATTTCTGAAGACCTTAAAAATATTCAACGCCAATCGCTCGCGGGATTATTGTGGAGTAAGCAATATTATTATTACGATATCGAACGCTGGTTAACAGAACCCGATGGCATTGCACATGTAAGCGATCAACGCGCTAAAGGCCGCAACCACGATTGGCAGCATTTAAAAAACCAGGATATTATTCTGATGCCCGATAAATGGGAATACCCCTGGTATGCCGCATGGGACCTTGCCTTTCACTGTGTACCGATGGCGATAGTTGATCCTGTTTTTGCCAAACACCAGATCTTATTGGTGATGCGTGAATGGTATATGAAACCCGATGGCCAGTTACCCGCATACGAATGGAATTTCAGCGATGTAAATCCACCTGTGCAGGCATGGTCTGCATTACAGGTTTATCAGATCGAAAAAAATAAAACAGGCAAAGGCGATATTGGTTTTCTGAAAAAAGTATTTCACAAACTGATGATCAATTTTACCTGGTGGATCAACCGCAAAGATCCCAATGGTAATAACATCTTTGAAGGAGGTTTCTTAGGATTAGATAATATAGGTGTATTCAACCGCAGTTTACAATTGCATAGTGATGCAAAATTAGAACAGGCCGATGGCACCAGCTGGATGGGTATGTATGCATTGAACCTGATGGATATTGCGATAGAGATCGCTATGGAAGATGAAGCGTTTGAAGACAGTGCCACCAAATTCTTTGAACACTTTGTTTTAATTGCCGAGGCGCTGAACCAGTTAGGTATGTGGAACGAAGAAGATGGTTTTTTTTATGATACATTAGGTTTGCCCGATAACACAACCATTCAACTCCGCATACAATCCATCGTAGGATTAACTTCTTTATTTGCTGTTTCCATTATTGATAAAAAAGTATTTCAAAAACTGCAGGATTTTACCAAACGCATTACCTGGTTTGAACAATACCGCTTAAAGAATAAAAAATTCTGGCCTAATGAAGAAGTGGCAGATGAGGATAAAATGCTGATCTCGCTGATCCCTAAAAACAAACTAATTGCTTTATTAAAACGTTTGTTGAGCGAAACAGAATTTTTATCGGAAGGTGGTATCCGAGCCTTGTCAAAGTACCACGAAAAAAATCCTTACTCTGTAACAATTGAAGGAACGGTGTATTCTATTCAATACGATCCGGGTGATTCTACTTCAGATTTTTTTGGTGGTAACAGTAACTGGCGTGGCCCGGTTTGGATGCCGATCAATTATCTCATCATCCAGAGCATTAAAAAATTTGGTGAGTTTTATGATGCTGATCTGAGTATTGAATACCCCACAGGTTCGGGCATCTTCATGAACTTAAAACAGGTTGCCAACGAATTATCCAAACGTGTAATCAGCTTGTTTGAACTTGATGAAAAAAATAACCGCAAACTGCATGGCGATCAAAACTGGTTTTACAGCAAGCCGGAGAACAAACACCTTGTTTTATTCTATGAATATTTTCATGGAGATAAAGGCACCGGGCTTGGCGCCAATCACCAAACAGGTTGGACAAGTTTGATTGCGCAATTGATTGATGAAGAGAAACAAGAAGAGTAACCCACTCGCATTAAAAAAATCTCACCCTTAATCATTCATTATATCCACGCTCTAAAGAACGTGGATAAAAGATATATTTTGATATTTCTTTGGGGACTTTAGTCCCAAGTGTGCTTAAAACAGCTTGATTATTATTTCAAAGTCTTCTTCAAAACCTCAAACTTTCCATCAATCGCCCCTTCATCATAATTAAGTCCCAATATATGAGCGATTAATGGATACACATTTACATTTTCAAATCCATCGATCTGCAAGCCTTCTTTAAATGCCGGCCCCCATGCCATAAAGCTGGCACGCATATCGGTAATATGATTGTCGAAGCCATGTTTACCGGGTGTGGTTTTCCTGTTAGACAGATTAAAGATTTTCGGCAAATGAGGCGTCAGTATCAGATCACCCAAACGATTAAATCTGTCGTCTGATTTTTTATAATGCCAGTAAGCGGGTGTTTCATCCAAATGATAAACAGAAAAAGACGTGTCTTTTTTCAGCGCTTCAAAAGTAGATTCAATCTTTGATGCATCCTTTGCATACAAATGCAGTAAAGCATCTCCATTAGGAATCGTAAAATAGTTTGTATCAATTCCCTTTGGCAATCCCATGGTGTGTTCAACATCCACTTTCGTCATACCGTGATCAGAAACAAAAATATAATTGATAGGCAGGCCCAATGGTTTTAATGCTTCCTGCAAAGCATTTACGCTGCTGTCTACAAACTGTACCGCTTCGGTTACTTTATGATCTTCCGGCCCATAGGTATGTGCATCATGATCTACCTGCGGGAAATAAAAAGTGATCAGGTGCGGACGTTTCTCTTCCGGTAAACTCAACCAGTCTTTTACAGCGTTAATACGCCCTGCGATATCAATCTTTTCATTGTATATATAATAGTAGGTAGGTTTTGTATTCTGAATATCCGCTTCAGAAGCCACCCAATAAAAACTTGCTGATAACATTTTTTGTTTTTCGGCCAATACCCAAAGCGGTGTGCCTCCATACCAGCTGCCATCGGCTACTTTCTGCTTATTGCCCATGCCATAAAAATCTTTACGCTTTCCGTCGTAAAAACTATTATCCACCAAACCATGATGCGAAGGATACAAACCCGTAACCAATGTATAATGATTCGGAAAAGTTAATGAAGGAAATGAAGGATACATATACGCTGCCCTTACTCCTTTCTTTGAGATGGTTTGCAAAAAAGCTGCTTTATGCAGTTCTGTAAAATCTGCGCGAAAACCATCTGCAGAAATGAGTATCACATACGGTTTTTTGTATTGTGCTTCACCGTTACTGCGATTAGGGATTATCTGTTGTGTAGTATCCTGCGCCATCGCAAATGAACACAAAAACAAAAACATGCCAATTAAATGGTACTTGTTATTCATAAAATCTCTTTTTATTTAATTTGTTTTACCATTTGTTTACCGATGCGCATTGCTGCGCCGGCCGGTGTAACACTGGGACCCGAAAATGTGCCCGAAGCCCTTACCTCTCTTGTTCTTACATCAACCAATTGCAAAGAAAGATCATGCATGAAAGAGGTTTTGCCCACAAACTGAACAATACCTTTTCCAACCACAATATAATCCAGTTGTAATGAATCTGCGAGGTGTTCAATGGTTGAAGCTAATGGCTTGCCGGTTAACGGTAATTGAATCACGGTTAATCCTGTTTGCTGAAGATAAGGATAGAAAGCCTCCGCTGCAGCTGCTGCAATACAATGACAAAGGGTATCTGTTTTCACTTTATCTTTTCTGCGTTCGGTATCCAATAAGATCTGCGCAACCGCAACCCGTTTTCCTTTTAGTTTTTCTGCATTGGTAATATACGTTTTGGTACTACAGGCGCAGATCAATATAATAAAACAAGTTATGAGGTTTTTGAATTGCATATGGCAAGTTACTTAAATGATGTAAAACGCTAAAAAAGCGGATCAGATGTTTCAATAAAAGAGAAACGAAGAAAAAAAGAGTCTCTTAAGATCAAACACGCTGATTAAATGTTTATCGCGACACCTGATTTTCTAAGGCACTTTTTTCTTCGTTATTCTCTTATTGAAATATATTCGTTATTCAAACTACCCCATGACCAAGGCCCAACTCCTCCACGAGCTTACACACGAAATGCAAATAGCGCTTCGTCCCTCAGGCATACATGGCATTGGTGTTTTCGCGATCACAGATATACCCAAAGGTTGTAAAACGCTTTTCTCTAAAAATACCGGCGGATGGATCCCGCTAAGTTTTACAGAAGCAGAACAATTACCAGCACACGTAAAAGAATTTATTGAAACCTATTATCTCTACGATGAAGAAAATTATTTCATCCCCGATCATGGTTGTAAAGTAATGGATATGGCCAATTACCTCAATCATTCCCGTACACCCAATATTGTTTCCGTAAACGAAGGAGAATATTTTGAAACCCTCCGCGACATTAAAAGCGGTGAAGAACTATTGGTTGATTATGGTGAGATCGTTGAAGGTGTGGAAGATTATTAGAAAGCAATAAAAAAGGCTTATTCTTCTTTATTTCGACGAGCCGAAAAACAGGCAGAAGCGATATGTTTAACAATTTCCAATGCGGTTTCCTGCTTCGTTTGCAATGTTAATTCAGTATGTCCGGAATGGTCGATGATGGTTACTTTATTTGTATCTTTCTCAAATCCGGCACCCGGATCGTTTAAAGAATTCATAATAATACAATCAAGGTTTTTTGAAACAAGTTTTTGTTTCGCATTGGTAATTTCGTTTTCAGTTTCCAATGCAAAGCCTACTATGAACTGTTTTTCTTTTTTCTGTTGCCCCAGATATTTTAAAATATCCTTTGTTTGCCGCAGGTTTAGTGTTATTTCATCGTCCGTTTTTTTTATTTTTTGTGTAGCGGTCTTTATCGGCGTATAATCTGCAACCGCAGCACTCATTACAATAATATCAGCATCCTGCTCAGCAATACAGGCCTGAAACATTTCATCTGCCGACTGAATATTTACTCTTCGAATACCCGTATACAATAACTGTTGTTCGGTTGGACCCGTAATCAGAACAACATCAGCTCCCTGCAGATAAAAAACAGAAGCTAAAGCAAAGCCCATTTTACCGGAGGAGCGGTTACCAATAAATCTTACCGGATCAAGTGCTTCATAGGTGGGGCCTGCGGAAACAAGTATCTTTTTTCCTGCAAAAATGTTTGATCGAAAAAACCGTTCTGTTATCGTGTTTAGTATTTGTTCCGGCTGAGGCATCCTTCCTTCTCCTGTTAAACCGCTGGCAAGCTCTCCCTTTGCTACATCTATCAAAATATTACCATACGCCATAAGCTTTGAGATATTTGACTTTGTAGACGGATGGAGCCACATGTCTTCATCCATAGCGGGCACAACGACTACAGGACAGGTAGCAGAAAGATATACGGCCATCAATACATTATCACAGCCACCATTTGCCATTTTAGACAGGCTGTTGCAACTAAGCGGAGCAATCAACATTAAATCTGCCCATCTGCCCAACGCTACATGGTTATTCCATTCATATTGTTCTTCCCAATCAATCACCACTTTTTGTTTAGATAATACAGACAATACCAGTGGTGAAACAAAGTCTTTCGCAGCCGGTGTCATTATCACTTTAACTTCAGCACCTTCTTTTATCAGCAGCCTAAGGAGTAGGATTGATTTATAAGACGCAATACTGGCGGTTATACCAAGAAGAATTTTTTTACCGGATAATAACATGGTTGATGATCGGGTTTTAAAAGATTTTAGTATGTTTTCAACATAGTGCCACTCGTTCTTTATACTTCTTTTCAGATCTTCTTAAAGAAGTAAATTCCTCAAACGACATAAACGAAGTGCCTCGTTTTTGATTTTCCTTTGCTGCATAAAACATCATTTTATAATGCTGGGCAATTACATGTTGTGCTTTAAAAAAAGAAAAAGATGGGTCGTAAATATGTGCAGGTTCCGCCCCTGCACCGTTTAATTCGAGGATAGCTATATTTTTTCCATTCTTAAGATCTTCAATACTTGTGCAGCGGAGATCATAACGGCCAAAATAAAATCCTTCAATTTGCTGGCTAATCGCATCTATTACATTTTCCAGTTTTTCATCAATAATATGATGATAGTTTAGGAACATAGCACCCAAAACATGGTTTCCATAAGGCACCAAAATTTTTCGTTCTCCTTTAGGCAGGATTTGGTCGAAATTTATTTTCCTGTTTTTCTCAAGTTTCCTGAGCTGCAAAAATGACCGGTCGTTTTTTTGAACAAGTGCCCGAATAGTTGATAGACCATCCCCGGTAACCGTGAGCAGCTTTTTAAGTGTTACAGAAGTAACGCGTCCTCTTACACTTCCCGGTTTACGAAAATAAAAGATACTGAACTCCAACGGATAGTCAATATAAGCCTGTATAATAAAAGGAACCGGCATCTTTCGGTTATAGTCGTCCAGTTCGTTTTCTGATTCGATCTTTAAAACACACCAGCCACGTTCACCCCTGTCGGGTTTGGCAATCAGCGGGTAATCGATACCGGCTGATTTTATTTTTTGTTTTATGATTAAAATGTCATCACTAACCTCAACATAGATGGTTGCAGGATAATACTCACGTGGAATCAGATCAAATATTTTTTGTTTACTTTCAAAAAACATTCCCCCATTTTCAATAGAAGGATTAGATGCGGAAAAGAAGAAAAAAGATCTTGCCCGTACACATAGGTATATAAAATAAAAACTAACGGGTAAGTAAACCAACCACATGGGCCAGTATTCCCAGCTAAAGATTTTTATATACAAGGTTTTTATAGATTTCATTTTTATATGGATTCCGCAACCGTGGTAGGGAGTTCTTTTCTAATAAATCTTATTTCTTTACCGGTTACCTTATTACTTATGAAATCATAATACTGCATCTTTCCAAAATCTGCTTCTTTAACTGTGATAAATGAAAAACTCTGCGTCTTAATTTTTTCATCCCTGTTAATAATAAATCCATTCCCGGCATCTGCTTCAGCTAAAAAGAAAGACATCAAAGATTCCATGTTTATTACCGGACTATTTGCAATCCATCTTTCAAACAGCTTCTTCCTGTTGGCTTTTACCCCACTATCATATAATGTTGCCGATGACCAGATATGTGATATCTGCTCATTGAGCCGTATTTGTTTTTTTTCTTCTCCAGTCCATACCAGTTGGAAAAGATTCTCTTTATACCATATTACCAGCGTAAAGGGTTCTATTTCTTTTAGTTCCATGGTATTCCATCGAACCACCGGTGATTCAGAAATCAGTAATTCAGAAACAATTAAGCCACGGCTTTTTTGATAAGGGCCTCTTACGATATGTTTTTCGAAACCTCCATTTAAAAGAATGATCACACACCCCATCTCATTTACACCTACCCATGTTCCGCCGGCTTTTGCATCTTTGGGTGCCAGGAATGTTATTTTTCCTTCTGTATACAAATCCGGTACAATCGCCAAAGGCCTATCTGTATTCTCATCTCTGAGCGAAGCAAAATGCTGTTGGTTTTTGCCGGGTATAAAAATAACTGTACACATATATTATTTTAAACTGAACAGATTGGTTACCCTTTATTAACACCTGTTTCTTCGAGTAAATTTGCCCGGTAGCGAATGGTTGAATAGGCCATTCCGAAATGGGGATCGCCTATGCCGATATTTAATTCAAAAAGGGCCACTTTTAACAATGCGAAATGGTGAATGGTATGTTCAGTGCCGTAAATGATCTCTCTGAAATAACTGGTTTGGGTTTTAAGTGTCTGCTCTCCCTCAAATGGTTCGGCCAATATTAAAAGCGGTTTGTTTGGCAGCACAATTATGTTTTGTAGTTGTTGTAAAACATCAATGGCATATAACCTATCTGTTTCCAGCAAAAGATTTCTTTTACGGTTTATATAATCAATTTCTCCTGTTTCATAACCATCTGTTACAATTTTAATCAACTCAATAATATGCCTGCTATGCCCGCCAATTGTAGCCCCATCCAGATGAACAATTTTTCGGGTATACTGCTCATTGGATATTTTCAACAACAAATTGCTCAAATGCTGCAACTGTTCAGTTATCTGTTTAAATATCATTCTCGTTTATTTAATAAGTGCCGAGCCAAATAAGTGGTTATAGGCTACACAGTGTATAGAAACATATTTATACTCCATAAAATCCGGCATTCCTGTAATAGTGTAAACCTGGTTTCCATTTGTTGATTTCAACACACCCAGATCAATATAAGTAACCGGCATAGGCTCTTTGGAAAGATATAGATGTAACGCAGGACCATTGGTGGTGGAAAATTCAGATAGCTTTAATGAATACACACTGGATTGATTATAAATTTCTGCCTTGCCTGAAGCTGCACCAAATGGGCCTGACTCAAACTTGCCGCTGTAAATACTTTTTATAGAAGTATCGTTGATACTAATCATTTCGTTAAGTGTAACGGTAGGCGCCAATTGTTCTTTTGTACAGGCCATTAACAGCAGCAAACAAACCGAAACGATACCCGCTAATTTTCTTGACATTTCTTTTAATTTAAAAATGAAGAACGATTTCCGGTGCAATAACAAATTCTCTGGTTAATCCATCAGGCCTCACATCCCTAACAACAAAAGGAATACCGCCCGACAGTCCCAGAGAAATGCTGCGGCTTGCTTCGTATTGCAGAGAAGCTGTTCCATTTAGCGTTAATCCATCGGATCCGATAATGTTGATAGGATTTTTACTTACGTTCCCATCTATATAGGTGTCTTTACCTAAATGATAAATTCCCAGCAGACCAAGATGTAGTATCCATTTAGGAGAATTTACGGCGGTATAATCTCCTCTAATTAAAATATCCCCCCGACGGTTAAAATCATTGGTAGAAGCATATTTTGATGCTGCTGCTGTACCCCAATAAACGGGTAAAAAAGTATTTCGGTTTCTACCGGTTAAGGGTTGTTGCAAAGCTGCAGCAACCATCCATTTATCGTAAGCAAGTGTTACGCCTCCTATCGCATCAATTGTACCCAGGCTACTTTGGTATTGCATGGGCAGGGGTTTATTTGCTGTGGTAATATTCCCGTTATTCAACGGCAGCTTGGTTCCTAAGAGAAAACTGATCCGTGTTTTTGTTTTGGATGAAAGACTATATGTGCCCGAAAGAATCAGGTCTCCCAAACCTGATGCACTGCCTAAATTACCGGAAGCAAAATTTCCCGTAAGCTTTGTCTGAATGGCAAAGCGATTACTAAGTCTGTTATCATATTGAATACCCGGCGTGAACACATATACATTCTCATCTCCAACACCATTGCTGAATAGAAAAGAAAGCTTTTGTTTCTTTGAATCTCCAAAATCTGAATGTCCCGGTTTTAAAGATCCGATTGTACAAAATCCTGCATCGCTGCAACCTTGTGAGTAAACAATATCCGGAGAAAAACAAAAACCGGCAATTACAATAAAACAGAAATATACATTTCGCATAAATCAGTTTTTCTTTAGAAGTTTTTGATAGAGATCTTTTCCTTGTTGTTTTTGAAGAATCAGAATGGTAATACAGCATACCATTACAATAATAGCCAACATAAAAAGCTGCCCTCCATCACCCTTCGATTCAATGCCAATTACGGTTAGGTGAGAAAGAATGGCTCCCCCCATCAAACCCACACCCAAAAAAGCACCAATAAATGCGGTTGCGGGAATTAATAATAGTATTCCGGTTATCAATTCAATTACGCCCGTTCCAATTCTGCCCCATGGCTCTACACCCAGTTTGGTAAATAATTCAACCGATTCGGGATGCCCCGAAAATTTAAAGTATAATGTTTGCAGAAGAATAACGGCTGCCGCAATGCGTAACAACCACGAAAAAATAATTTTTGGAGACATATGCCGGGTTTTGGTTTTATAATTAATGATAAATAGCCTGCCAGTTGGCATCTGCTTTGGGTTTTAAAGTGCTTTCATCTTTATTCCACTTATTTAAAGTGTTATTAACCCAAGTATGATAAAAGAGGTAAAGTTTTCCATCCAGTATTTTAAAGGTTTCCGGATCAATTTCAACTTTTTCATTATTTGCTCCCATGGCATAAGCACACCATCCACCATATTGCGGTTCATATTTTTTATAGTCTTTTAAAAACAATTCTTTATTGGCAGCAGATGAAAAATAATAAAGAACACCTTCCGCAGAAGCTACTATCTGTTTATCGCCTTTAATGGCTTTCCCCTGTACAAAATATGCTACCGGATCGTATCCTTTTATGGCCAATCCTTTTTCAAGATTAAATTGTTTGGTGCGTAAACTGTTTTGCGAAAAGGCAAATGCCATCATACAGAATACCGTTAATAGCGTAATGAATACTTTTTTCATGTTTTATTTTCCTTGATTAATTAATTGGTTTTCCAATAAGCAACAGCTGCAGGTATTCTGCTTGCTGTGTCTTTGATCCAGATTTCTTTTACTTTCAGATTGTAATTCAGGTAGAGTTTATCATTCACAATGGTCCATGCATTTGGATCGGTTGGTGATTTGTGCTTTTCACTGCAACCATAGGCACAAAAGCCGCCAAACTGGGGCGCATATTTTTCGGGCGCTACTTTAAAACTGTCCAGATTGGCTTGCGAAATAAACTTCCATTTACTCCCACTCCATTCATACATTAATGCATCATTGCCTTCCGTGGCCTTGCTTTGCTTAAAATAGGCTACCGGGTCGTATCCTTTTATGGCAACGCCGTTAGTATTGTTGTAACTATTCTGTTGCGCATGTATGCCCGTTGTTATCATCAGGGCTAAACATATCATTTTGATTGTTCTCATTTTTTACTCTTTAAAATATTAATGTTCGTTTTGTAAGTGCTTATAGTCGTTTGCCATTTCAATTCCTTACAAAAAAGTTGAGATATATTATTCTCCGTTACCTTTTCTCTCAAATCACCGTACAATTTGATTGCTTCAAACGATTATCCTGAGTAAGAAGTTGAACATAACGGGTAATTCAATTATCTTTAAAACACATCAATGATGCACATATGAAAAAGCCCACTCAAAAAGGCAGGCGCAGCTTTATACGCAATACCGCTGCGGTTATTGCCGGATTTTCCATTGTTCCCCGCCATGTATTGGGCCGCGGTTTTCTGGCCCCGAGCGATCAGCTTACCAAAGGTATTATTGGTGTGGGGGGTATGGGGCGCGGACATATTCCTTATGCCGGCACAAGAGTAGTGGCTATTTGTGACGTAGATAAAAAACACCTCAGTGAAGTAGCAACACAAATAGGCGGGGGTGTAAAAACCTTTCACGATCACCGCGAACTGATTGCCTTACCCGAGGTAGATATTGTACATATCGCCACACCACCTCACTGGCATGCGATCATGGCAATAGATGCAGCCAAAGGGGGAAAAGATATCTGGTGCGAAAAACCCATGACACGCACCATTGGTGAAGGCAAACGTGTAATAGAAGCCGTTAATCAATACAACAGAATGTTCCGCCTCAATACCTGGTTTCGTTTTCAGGATAATTTTTATGGGATGAACACAACGGTACGGCCCATTAAAAAATTAGTTGAATCAGGCTTACTCGGATGGCCCCTCACCGTAACCGTAAGTAAAACAACCGGCTTCGACTGGAAATTTTATTGGGTAGGCAAAACAAAATTAGAAACACAACCCGTGCCCGCAGAACTGGATTATGATCGATGGTTGGGGCCCGCTCCGTTTAAACCTTACAATGCACACCGTGTTCATCAAACCTTTCGTGGTTATTGGGATTATGATGGGGGTGGTTTGGGTGATATGGGACAACATTATATAGACCCCATTCAATATTTTCTCGGAAAAGATGATACGAGTCCCATAATGGTTGAAGTGGATGCAGAACAACAACACCCCGATGCCTGCGGCACATTCAGAAAGATCACTTATACCTATGCAGATGGATGTAAAATTATTCTTGACGGCGAAGCAAAAGATCCCGATGCAGCTTATATAGAAGGGCCAAAAGGGAAATTGTTTGCGGGCTTCCGTTCAGATATTCCCAACCTGAAAGAAAAGCTCGCCATGATGCCGGATCCTGCACCGCAGGTTACTGATTTCCTTGAATCCGTAAAGTATCGAACTCGTTTTGCTTTAAATGAATCCAACGGTTTCCGTTCCTGTACTATTATCAATTTGGGAAAGATCGCATTACAACTTGGGCGCACACTTCATTTTAATCCGGATACTCAAACATTTATCAATGATGATGAAGCCAACCGCATGATCAACCCACCCATGCGCGCGCCCTGGAATATTTAATGTCTTGTTTATGATTGAAACCTTATTATTCACCGCAGAGAACAGGAGAGCACTGAGTTTTCGCAGAGATTACTCTGTGAAAACGCATGTATCTCTGCGCCTCCGCGGTGAAAAAAATTTTCCATCCAACACCACAACTCTACTATGAAAAGGATATTATTTAGCCTTCTATTCACCATGGTTTTGTCATTACCGTTATTCGCCCAAAATAATGAGATAACCCAAACCATTGCAGTTTTCCCTTATCAGCACAAAACAGAAGCAGATGCCGCCATTGCAAAAATGCAAAGCTGGAATAAAGCAAACTGGAACGCTATGCTCATCATGCTCGATGATGACTCACTAAAATTAAAATCGAGTTATGCATTAAGTGCTTATACACATAGTATTGCCAACGACAAAGAAAGCAAAGCAAAACTATCTGCAACACT
This sequence comes from Sediminibacterium sp., assembly GCA_965206685.1. Lineage (GTDB taxonomy): Bacteria > Bacteroidota > Bacteroidia > Chitinophagales > Chitinophagaceae > Sediminibacterium. Next base: position 4,087,381 of record OZ242223.1, on the reverse strand, counting down.
TGCCAATGGATTGTCTTCTGTAAAAACCTATTACGCAAAAGAACTTATCATTAAGTATCTCGGATTATTGGGTGATGATGCGGCATTGAAAACACTTTCAAAATTATTAAACGATGAAACATTAGCAGACAATGCAGCAAGGGCCTTGGGGACCATTCACTCCGAGAATGCAATGAGTCTGCTGGAAAAATATTTACAAAAAAATCCTACCAACAAATATGTAAAAGCGGCATTGGGCCAGGTAAATCTGAAGCATTCCGAAACAGCAACATTTACGGTTAATCTATTCGATTTGAAAATGAATAATGACCAGAAATTATTTCTGCTTCAGGTCTGGATGGATTCGATCAACAATCCGATCGCTAAAAAGTCTATTCTGTCAGAAGCTGCACGTATCCACGGTTTCAGATCTTTTATGTTTGTAAGCAGATCATTAAACAATCCTGAATTAAATAAAGATGCGGCACTCATTGTAACCAGACTAGCCCTCGCCGATAAAGAGATCCGCGGCCCCGCAGTTCGTGAAGTTTTGGAAAAAGCATTGCCTTTATTAAAAGGAGAAGACAGTGCGATCCTTGCCAAAAAACTGATCGCTCATTTAAAAGCCATGCCTTACGATCATGGTTTTGTTTCTCTCTTCAATGAAAAAGATTTAAGTGGTTGGAAAGCATTGGTGGGTAATCCCATTACGCGTTCAAAAATGACGGAAAAAGAATTGACAGAGGCAGAAGCCAAAGCCAATGAAAAAACAAAAGGCGACTGGATCGTGAAAGATGGTGTATTGGTCTTTACCGGCCACGGCGACAATCTTTGTACTGAAAAAAAATATGGTGATATAGAAATGTATGTTGATTGGAAGATCACCGAAAAAGGAGATGCAGGCATTTATCTGCGCGGAAGTCCGCAGGTACAGATCTGGGATACCAGCCGCCGCGAAGTAGGCGCACAGGTAGGTTCTGGCGGATTATACAATAACCAGGTAAACCAAAGCAAACCCCTATTGGTAGCCGACAATAAGATCGGTTACTGGAACACTTTTCACATTATTATGAAAGGAGATAAAGTAAGCGTTTGGTTAAATGGATTGCTGGTTACAGACAATGTAACCCTTGAGAATTACTGGGACCGTAAGCTGCCCATCTTCTCAAAAGAACAAATCGAATTACAGGCGCATGGCACTTATGTTGCGTACAGAAATATTTATCTGCGCGAACTTCCATCGGATACCGTTTCTGTATTGAGTGAGGAAGAAAAAAAACAAGGCTTCACCATGTTATATGATGGTACACATATGAATAACTGGACCGGAAATACTGAAGGGTATCTTTCTGAGCAAGGAGCCATTACGGTTCATCCGGAATTGAAAGGCGGCAACTTATATACGAAGGAAGAATATGCCGATTTTATTTATCGTTTCGAATTTCAATTAACGCCCGGCGCAAACAATGGTATCGGTATTCGCGCACCGTTAACCGGTGACGCAGCTTATGTGGGTATGGAAATTCAGGTGCTCGATAGTGAAGCAGAAATGTATAAAAATTTACAACCTTATCAATACCATGGTTCTGTGTATGGCGTAATTCCCGCCTTGCGTGGTTATCTAAAACCTGTAGGCGAATGGAACAATGAAGAAATTATTGCCAAAGGAAATAAAATAAAAGTAACACTCAATGGTGTTGTAATTGTTGATGGCGATATCAAGGAAGCCGGCGGTAACGGAACCATGGATCACAAAGAACACCCGGGCTTGTTTAATAAATCAGGCCATATCGGTTTCCTCGGCCATGGCGATGTAGTCAGATTCAGAAATATCCGCATAGCCCGCTTATAAAAAAATCTCTGCGTTAACTCTTATTCTCCCTGCCTCTGCGGTGAAAAAGATTCACCGCAGAGTTGCAGAGAGGCAGAGGTTTCGCAGAGATGATCAATAGATGCTTATTCTATCATTCACTCACCCACTCATTCTCTCATTAAATTTTATAGTACTGGTCCCAACCCTTTCTCGGAGGCAATCCTACCAACATATCATTAGCTATTTTATTATTGGTGATCTGTTTTGTCTTTCTGTCGAACTTAAGCGTTGCATTCAAGTGTTGCGAAAGCACACCCAAACAGAATACCTGACTCAAAGGCCCTGCTATATCAAATGGTGAACGCGTTTTTTCCTTACCCATACAGGATAAAAGGAAGTTCGCATAATGGTTAGATGTACTTTCAGGAACATCCGGCAGTTTAGAAGCCATTTCTTTCGCTTTTTCTTCCGGAATGATAGAAAGGGTTTTACCATGCGAGCCTCCTGCAAATGTGAGGTCCTTACCATAAATGATCTTTCCCGGATTCAGTTTTTGCGCCTCAATTTTTCCGGAGCTTGGTGGTGGTATATTTGAATCCAGCCCCGGTCCGCGATAACCCTCCGGTAGTGGTGGTACATTATTTACACCATCATACCAGGTAATATCGCAAGCCGGCATTTTACCTCTTTCCGGAAAACGGAATAAGATTGTAGATGATTGAGGGTAGAAGAAATCATTATGTCCGTCTGCTCTCAACATACTCACCTCGTTAGGAAGCCCGAGATTGAGGAACTGGTGAGCCGTATCAATCAGGTGTGCACCCCAGTCGCCCAAAGCACCCATCCCAAAATCGTACCAGCAACGCCATTGGCCATTAATATAATCATGATTGTAATCGTGTAGTTGTGTTACGCCATGCCATGTATTCCAGTCGAGACTTGCCGGAACGGCTTCTGCAGGTGGCAGGCTTTTGTATTTGGTATCCCATCCATGCCAGCGTCGGGCGCTGTTCATGTGAGCGGTGATCTTGGTTACATCTTTAATAATACCCGCATCAACCCAGGCTTTAAATTGAAAATAGTTGGCTTCAGAGTGGCCCTGGTTACCCATTTGTGTAACGAGGTTGGGATGTTTGGCAGCCGCTTTCATCATCAGTTCCACTTCGTTAAACGTTCGGGCCATTGGTTTTTCAACATATACATGTTTGCCCATACCCAAAGCCATCATGGTAATGGCAAAATGCGAATGATCAGGCACGCCTACAGAAACGGCTTCGATCTGGTTACCCATTTTATCGAGCATGGTTCTGAAATCCTGAAAACGCGGAACATCGGGGAATGCTTTTAAAACGGCCTGTGTATGTGGTGCGCCCATATCTACATCACAAAAAGCAACGAAGTCTGCGAAACCGGTTTTGGCAAAAGACATTACATCCGATCCGCCCTGGTTACCAATACCGATGCAGGCAAGTTTTACCTTGTCGCCGGCATTACCGCTGCGAATTAAGGGGGCGGCTGATGTTGATGAAGCTTTTGTAATAATAGAAGGCATTGCGGCAGTAGCTGCCGAGATCATTGCCGCATTTTTTAAGAACGAGCGACGCGATTTCTGTGTGGGTTTCATATAGCATTTAAGGTTAAATGGTAAGCAAAAAAGCAAATCGTTTTATCGATACTCTAATGTAGCTGAAATACCAAAATAGCAAATGCAAACACGGCAAATGAACGAACATTAATTACGAAAACGATGGCGGATGTTTTAGGCCAGGGACGTGTCCGTGCTTGAAAAGGCTTATTATTTGAATATAACAGGAGGCCGGCCCGTTATTTTCCCCGTAAAAATCAGTTAATACACTGTATTACAAAACCATGTTATTCATTACATTGCAGCTTTAATCCAATGCCAAATCCTACGGCAATTGAAAGCAACCAGATAATATCATGAAACGTATGTAGCTTACCCGGCATGATTCGGCTAATTGCCCAATTCAGTATTACGATATGAGGTTTTCTTAATATTGATTTGTTTAAAGAAAAATAAAAAACTGATATTTTCGTTTAATGTTTTTTTAAGGTGATATAACATGTGTTTTTGTTGTAATGTGTTTAAATAAATCGCTGTTTGAAAAGTTTTCAAGAGAGGGAGATGAGTAAACAAGGGCTTGTTACCGGGTTAAATGGTTTTCGGTTGATAATCAGAATGTTCTGCATATCAAATGATCAATAATTAATTTCTAACGCTAAACGATAGAATCTATTTCCTTTTAAACCCTCTCTGTACTTAGCCATCATAGGCAACGTTTAAGTCTCTTAAGGTTTCTTTAACGTATATATCAACAGCATTACAGCCGATAATAACCTTTGTAATTTGTTTATTGGTGTTTTATCGGTACAGGCGGTTTAGGAATAAGGATTATATTAACAAAATTTGCAATTCGATTTTATATAGAACGTATTTGTTTTAAAATAGTTTATGTATCCTGGAAAACCCATGCTTAAGAGAATTCTTACAGCCCTGATCTGGTTGTGCTTTGCTATACCTGTAGCCGCCCAGGTTAAAATCGGGAACAACCCTACCGTTGTTAACAAAGCTTCTATTCTTGAGATGGAGAGCGATAGTCTGGGACTTTTATTACCTAGGTTATCCGATACCGTTCTTATTAACCGGTTTAATCCGCCAGACGGAATGCTGATCTTTTTGAAAAATCCGGGGGGGCAACACTATCTAATCAGGCAAAACGGGATTTGGTCGGAGATGATGAGTGCCGGTGTAATCAAGAGTCTGATCAATGTGGGTAATGGTATAGTAACAGATACAACAATCCTGTTTTCGAACCTGCTTCGAAAAGCTGATACCGCGACCATGTTGTTAGGACTTCAGCGAAGCGGCAATCCGGTAATTGTAGCTGCACAACCTTTTATAACTTCTCTGGGAACACTTACCGGCTTAACAGTTACCGGTGCGGTAACAGCAGGGTCAATAATTGCTCCTGTTGCAACCATTACAGATATTACGGCTAAGGGTACAATTTCCGGAGGAACATTCAGCGGTACACTTAGTCAGACCGCAATGAACACCATTACCAATCTCAGCAACCTGAGTGCTATTTCTGTTACAGGTTATATTAATGGGGGAACTTATAGCGGCACACTCAGTCAGACCGCAATGAATACCATTACCAATCTCAGCAACCTGAGTGCCATTTCTGTTACAGGTTATATTAATGGGGGAACTTATAGCGGCACACTCAGTCAGACGGCAATGAACACCATTACCAATCTCAGCAACCTGAGTGCCATTTCTGTTACGGGTTATATTAATGGGGGAACTTATAGCGGCACACTCAGTCAGACGGCAATGAATACCATCACCAACCTCACTAATTTAAGTGCATTAACAGCTACGGGAAATATAACAGCCGCAAATCTTTCGATCACAAATAGTGCAGCAATTGGTGGTAATTTGACGGTTACAGGAAATACCACAACAACAAGCCTTGCCGTCATTAATGGATCAACTATCGGAGGAAACCTTACGGTAACAGGGGGAACAGCAGTTGGCGGCAATCTCACAGTTACAGGAAACACAACATCTAATACACTTTCTATTACTAATGGTGGAGTATTGGGTGGCAATTTAACTGTAACCGGAAATGTGACTGCATCAACTCTTTCAATCACCAATGGACTCTCACTCGGCGGCAATCTAACGGTTACCGGGAATACAACATCTAATTCACTCTCCATTACAAATGGAGGAGTTTTCGGAAGCAATTTAACCGTAACCGGGACCATCAGTGCCGGTGGGCTTACCATCGGTGGAAGCATTACCGCTGCAGCCATTACTACAACCGGTGGTTTATCCGTAGGTACTGGTGCTTTTGTGGGTGGTGATCTTTCTGTTACGGGTACTATTCGTTCCTCTGGGTTGTCGGTTGGTGGCAGCATATTTGCTTCCGCTATCACAACCACGGCAGGTTTATCGGTGGGTGGCGGGGCAACTGTTGGTACCAATCTTTCTGTCGTTGGCACAATCAGCTCCGGTGGACTTACTATCGGTGGAAGCATTACCGCTGCAGCCATTACTACAACAGGTGGTCTATCTGTTGGAACCGGTGCTTTTGTAGGTGGTGATCTTTCTGTTACTGGTTCGATACGTTCTTCAGGACTTAGTGTCGGTGGTAGCATATTCGCTTCGGCTATCACAACTACCGCTGGCTTATCGGTTGGAAGTGGAGCAACTATTGGCAGTAACCTTTCTGTCGTTGGCACCATCAGCGCTGGTGGACTTACTATCGGTGGAAGCATTACCGCTGCAGCCATTACTACAACAGGTGGTCTATCTGTTGGAACCGGTGCTTTTGTAGGTGGTGATCTTTCGGTTACAGGTACTATTCGTTCTTCCGGACTTTCTGTTGGTGGCAGTGTCTTTGCTTCGGCAATTACAACTACCGCAGGTTTATCTGTGGGCGGTGGGGCAACTGTTGGTAGCAACCTTTCTGTCGTTGGCACAATCAGCGCCGGTGGGCTTACCATTGGTGGAAGCATTACCGCTGCTGCAATTACTACAACCGGTGGTTTATCCGTAGGTACTGGTGCTTTTGTAGGTGGTGATCTTTCGGTTACAGGTACTATTCGTTCCTCCGGACTTTCTGTTGGTGGCAGTGTTTTTGCTTCGGCTATAACAACTACTGCCGGCTTATCTGTTGGCGGTGGGGCAACTGTTGGTACCAACCTTTCTGTCGTTGGTACAATCAGCGCAGGTGGACTTACTATCGGTGGAAGTATTACTGCTGCTGCAATCACTACAACCGGTGGTTTATCCGTAGGTACTGGCGCTTTTGTAGGTGGTGATCTTTCTGTTACTGGTTCGATACGTTCTTCCGGACTTTCTGTTGGTGGTAGCATATTCGCTTCCGCTATTACAACCACAGCAGGTTTATCTGTTGGTGGTGGGGCAACTGTTGGTACCAATCTTTCTGTCGTTGGCACAATCAGCGCCGGTGGGCTTACCATTGGTGGAAGCATTACCGCTGCTGCAATTACTACAACCGGTGGTTTATCCGTAGGTACTGGTGCTTTTGTAGGTGGTGATCTTTCGGTTACAGGTACTATTCGTTCCTCCGGACTTTCTGTTGGTGGCAGTGTTTTTGCTTCGGCTATAACAACTACTGCCGGCTTATCTGTTGGCGGTGGGGCAACTGTTGGTACCAACCTTTCTGTCGTTGGCACCATCAGCGCCGGTGGACTTACGATTGGAGGAAGCATTACCGCTGTTGCAATTACTACAACCGGTGGTTTATCTGTAGGTACTGGTGCATTTGTTGGTGGTGACCTTTCTGTTACTGGTTCAATACGTTCTTCTGGACTTTCTGTTGGTGGTAGTGTCTTCGCTTCGGCAATCACAACTACTGCAGGCTTATCTGTTGGCGGTGGGGCAACTATTGGTAGCAACCTTTCTGTCGTTGGCACAATCAGCGCCGGTGGACTTACTATCGGTGGAAGCATTACCGCTGCTGCAATCACCACAACCGGTGGTTTATCCGTAGGTACTGGTGCATTTGTTGGTGGTGATCTTTCCGTTACAGGTTCTATACGTTCTTCTGGACTTTCTGTTGGTGGCAGTGTTTTTGCTTCGGCTATAACAACTACTGCCGGCTTATCTGTTGGCGGTGGGGCAACTGTTGGTACCAATCTTTCTGTCGTTGGTACAATCAGCGCAGGTGGACTTACTATCGGTGGAAGTATTACCGCTGCAGCCATTACTACAACCGGTGGTTTATCCGTGGGTACTGGTGCATTCGTTGGCGGTGATCTTTCCGTTACAGGTTCGATACGTTCTTCAGGACTTAGTGTTGGTGGAAGCATCTTCGCTTCGGCAATCACAACTACCGCAGGCTTATCGGTTGGAAGTGGAGCAACTATTGGTAGCAACCTTTCTGTCGTTGGCACAATCAGCGCCGGCGGACTTACGATTGGTGGAAGCATTACCGCTGCTGCAATCACTACAACCGGTGGTTTATCCATAGGTACTGGTGCTTTTGTTGGTGGTGATCTTTCCGTTACAGGTTCTATACGTTCTTCAGGACTTTCTGTGGGTGGTAGCATATTCGCTTCCGCAATCACAACTACCGCTGGCTTATCGGTTGGAAGTGGAGCAACTATTGGTAGCAACCTTTCTGTCGTTGGCACAATCAGCGCCGGCGGACTTACGATTGGTGGAAGCATTACCGCTGCTGCAATCACTACAACCGGTGGTTTATCCATAGGTACTGGTGCTTTTGTTGGTGGTGATCTTTCCGTTACTGGTTCTATACGTTCTTCAGGACTTTCTGTGGGTGGTAGCATATTCGCTTCCGCAATCACAACTACCGCTGGCTTATCCGTGGGTGAAGGTGCATTTGTTGGTGGTGACCTTTCTGTGGTTGGCACCATCAGTGCTTCGGGGCTTACGATTGGTGGTAGTATTACTGCTGCTGGCATCACAACATCCGGCAGTTTATTTGTTGGAACCAATGCAACTATTGCAGGAAACATTACTGTAGCAGCTATCACAACAACAGGCGGTTTATCTGTCGGTACTGGTGCTTTTGTGGGTGGTGATCTTTCTGTTACTGGTACTATTCGTTCTTCGGGACTTTCTGTTGGTGGAAGCATTACCGCTGCAGCCATTACTACAACCGGTGGTTTATCCGTAGGTACTGGTGCTTTTGTAGGTGGTGATCTTTCGGTTACTGGTACTATTCGTTCTTCGGGACTTTCTGTTGGTGGTAGCATATTCGCTTCCGCTATTACAACTACGGCAGGTTTATCTGTTGGTGGTGGGGCAACTGTTGGTAGCAACCTTTCTGTAGTTGGCACAATCAGCGCCGGTGGGCTTACCATTGGTGGAAGCATTACCGCTGCTGCAATTACTACAACCGGTGGTTTATCCGTAGGTACTGGTGCTTTTGTAGGTGGTGATCTTTCTGTTACTGGTTCGATACGTTCTTCAGGACTTTCTGTTGGTGGCAGTGTCTTTGCTTCGGCTATCACAACTACTGCCGGCTTATCTGTTGGCGGTGGGGCAACTGTTGGTACCAATCTTTCTGTCGTTGGCACAATCAGCGCCGGTGGACTTACTATCGGTGGAAGCATTACCGCCGCAGCTATCACTACAACCGGAGGTTTATCTGTCGGAACCGGTGCTTTTGTAGGTGGTGATCTTTCTGTTACGGGTACTATACGTTCCTCCGGGTTGTCTGTTGGTGGAAGTGTCTTTGCTTCGGCAATTACAACTACCGCAGGTTTATCTGTGGGCGGTGGGGCAACTGTTGGTAGCAACCTTTCTGTCGTTGGCACAATCAGCGCCGGTGGGCTTACTATCAGTGGAAGTATTACCGCTGCAGCCATTACTACAACCGGTGGTTTATCCGTGGGTACAAGTGTTTTTGTGGGTGGTGATCTTTCCGTTACTGGTTCTATACGTTCTTCTGGACTTTCTGTGGGTGGTAGCATATTCGCTTCCGCTATCACAACTACCGCTGGCTTATCTGTGGGTGAAGGTGCATTTGTTGGTGGGGATCTTTCGGTTGTAGGAACAATCAGCGCCTCAGGGCTTACGATTGGTGGTAGTATTACTGCTGCTGGCATCACAACATCCGGCAGCTTATTTGTTGGAACCAATGCAACTATTGCAGGAAACATTACTGTAGCAGCTATCACAACAACAGGCGGTTTATCCGTAGGTACTGGTGCTTTTGTGGGTGGTGATCTTTCTGTTACGGGTACTATTCGTTCTTCAGGACTTTCTGTTGGCGGTAGCATTTTTGCTTCCGCTATAACAACCACGGCAGGTTTATCTGTGGGTGGTGGAGCAACTGTTGGTAGCAACCTTTCTGTCGTTGGTACCATCAGCGCCGGCGGACTTACTATCGGTGGAAGTATTACCGCGGCAGCCATTACTACAACAGGTGGTTTATCCGTGGGTACAAGTGTTTTTGTGGGTGGTGATCTTTCCGTTACTGGTTCTATACGTTCTTCTGGACTTTCTGTGGGTGGTAGCATATTCGCTTCCGCTATCACAACTACTGCCGGCTTATCTGTTGGAGGTGGGGCAACTGTTGGTACCAATCTTTCTGTCGTTGGCACAATTAGCGCCGGCGGACTTACGATTGGTGGAAGCATTACCGCTGCTGCAATCACTACAACCGGTGGTTTATCCATAGGTACTGGTGCTTTTGTTGGTGGTGATCTTTCCGTTACAGGTTCTATACGTTCTTCAGGACTTTCTGTGGGTGGTAGCATATTCGCTTCCGCAATCACAACTACCGCTGGCTTATCCGTGGGTGAAGGTGCATTTGTTGGTGGTGACCTTTCTGTGGTTGGCACCATCAGTGCTTCGGGGCTTACGATTGGTGGTAGTATTACAGCTGCAGGCATCACAACATCCGGTAGCTTATTTGTTGGAACCAATGCAACTATTGCAGGAAACATTACTGTAGCAGCTATCACAACAACAGGCGGTTTATCTGTAGGTACTGGTGCTTTTGTGGGTGGAGATCTTTCTGTTACTGGTACTATTCGTTCTTCAGGACTTTCTGTTGGCGGTAGCATTTTTGCTTCCGCTATAACAACCACGGCAGGTTTATCTGTGGGTGGTGGAGCAACTGTTGGTAGCAACCTTTCTGTCGTTGGTACCATCAGCGCAGGTGGACTTACTGTCGGTGGAAGTATTACTGCTGCTGCAATCACTACAACCGGAGGTTTATCTGTCGGTACTGGCGCTTTTGTAGGTGGTGATCTTTCTGTTACTGGTACTATACGTTCCTCCGGGTTGTCTGTTGGTGGAAGTGTCTTTGCTTCGGCAATTACAACTACCGCAGGTTTATCTGTGGGTGAAGGCGCATTTATAGGTGGGGATCTTTCGGTTGTAGGAACAATCAGCGCCTCGGGGCTTACAATTGGTGGAAGTATTACTGCTGCTGCAATCACTACAACCGGTGGTTTATCTGTCGGTACTGGTGCTTTTGTAGGTGGTGATCTTTCTGTTACTGGTTCGATACGTTCTTCCGGACTTAGTGTTGGTGGTAGCATATTCGCTTCGGCAATCACAACTACTGCCGGTTTATCTGTTGGCGGTGGGGCAACTATTGGTAGCAACCTTTCTGTCGTTGGCACAATCAGCGCCGGTGGGCTTACTATCGGCGGAAGTATTACCGCTACAGCCATTACTACAACAGGTGGTCTATCTGTTGGAACCGGTGCTTTTGTAGGTGGTGATCTTTCTGTTACTGGTTCGATACGTTCTTCCGGACTTAGTGTCGGTGGTAGCATATTCGCTTCGGCTATCACAACTACCGCTGGCTTATCCGTGGGTGAAGGTGCATTTGTTGGTGGTGACCTTTCTGTGGTTGGCACCATCAGTGCCGGTGGACTTACAATTGGTGGAAGTATTACAGCTACTGCAATCACTACAACCGGTGGTTTATCCGTAGGTACTGGTGCTTTTGTAGGTGGTGATCTTTCCGTTACAGGTTCTATACGTTCTTCAGGACTTTCTGTGGGTGGTAGCATATTCGCTTCCGCAATCACAACTACCGCTGGCTTATCTGTGGGTGAGGGCGCATTTGTTGGTGGAGACCTCTCTGTGGTTGGCACCATCAGTGCCGGTGGGCTTACAATAGGGGGCAGTATTACCGCTGCTGCAATTACCACAACCGGTGGTTTATCTGTGGGTACAAGCGCTTTTGTAGGTGGTGATCTTTCTGTTACCGGTTCTATTCGTTCTTCAGGACTTTCTGTTGGTGGCAGCATCTTCGCTTCGGCTATCACAACTACTGCGGGCTTATCTGTGGGTGAAGGCGCATTCGTAGGAGGAGATCTTTCTGTTACCGGTTCTATTCGTTCTTCCGGACTTTCCGTTGGTGGCAGCATCTTCGCTTCGGCTATCACAACTACTGCGGGCTTATCTGTGGGTGAAGGCGCATTCGTAGGAGGAGATCTTTCTGTTACCGGTTCTATTCGTTCTTCCGGACTTTCTGTTGGTGGCAGCATCTTCGCTTCCGCTATCACAACTACCGCAGGCTTATCTGTGGGTGAAGGTGCATTTATAGGAGGGGATCTTTCCGTTGTAGGAACAATCAGTGCCGGTGGACTTACAATAGGAGGAGGCATTACAGCTGCAGCTATCGGCTTAACCGGAGATATTTCTGTATCGCATATTGCCGGAAATGGAACAACCCCGGGAGTTACCGCCGGTCCGGGTGCAGGATCAGGAGCAGCCAATCTTCAGATTACCGGAACCGATCTCGCAGGAACCCTTTCTGTTACAACAGGCGGTAATGACGAAGTCGCGAATCAGCCCGTATTTACGGTAACGTTTACCAGAGCCTATTCCGTTGCTCCTAAAGTTGTTTTAATAACACCATTAAATGGTATCACTGCTGCATTGGGAAACAAAACACCCTATGTTACACAAATTACAACTACCGGATTTAAGGTTTATTCTAATAGTACTGTTCTTACGGACGCTGTAGACATTGGATTTTATTATATAGTGATTCAATAAGTAACAATAACCGTTTTGATCTTTTTAATAAACCAAAATAATATTCATACGAACTATCAGCGAAATGAAAAAACTAAACCAGGAGTTACCGACACAGTATAACAACAAGTGAAAAAAAAAGGAACTACATATAAACATATACGATTTACTACGGCCTGTTTTCTGCTGGTAGCTATTCTCTTTTGTGCAAAAAATGCTGCAGGAAATAGTATAGACACTTTTGGCGTTTACATTGCACCCAACGCTGTCATCTATGCAAATACCAATGCTGTGGTTTCTGTTTTTTCAAACATGATCAACAACGGAACATTGGGTTCTGTAAAAGGTACCACTATCAATATGTTTGGCGATCTCTGGCGCAATACACCCACAGCTTCTTTTCCCGACGAATGGGGTATCAACAATTCCAATTCATTTACAGGCGTGGGTGGCGATTTTCGATTTGCCGGCACTTTTACGCAATTTTTATCCGGTGGTTACTCTGTTGCTGCAAAAGCCGGTACAGATTTTCCCAATCTTGTTATCGCTAATCCACGCAGTGTGTATTTAGACGAAACCATAGATACACATGTAAGAGGAACGCTTCGTTTTGAGAACGGCCTGCTCTGGCTTAACGGAAACAACCTGCTTCTCGGCACAAATAATCCCGGCGCTATTGATGGTTATAACGAGAACCGGTATATCGCCACAGGTAATACCACATCGGGTGGATATCTCTATCGTGCACGGGTCTCCAACAGTTTGGGTAGTGTGGTTTTTCCTATTGGACCGCAGGCCGGAAGTTATGCGCCGGTATCTATCATGTTTAACACCAACACTCCACAGACTTTACATGTTCGTGCTTTTGATAATTTTTATACCAATGCCACTATCGGAAGAACGGGCAATCTAATTGGTGTACAACAAACCTGGAACATAGGACAGGAAGACACATCCAAAGTTCCATCCATTGTTGCCATACAACACAGCGTATATAATGAAGCGGCTGCTTTTACAGCTCACAGAGGTAACAGCTATATTTCCATGTATGATTTTACCAACCGTGCCTGGGATTATCAGGACCCATCTACCATCAGCAACCCCGGCACTTTTACTACCGGTACACCTATTACCACGGCTTATATTAATGCACGGATTTTTACAACACTTGGCCAGAATACTTACCTCACCAAGATGACGAATACCCGTACCGATTCCATTACATTGGGTAAAGCTGCCCTTACACCCATTCGTCAGCCGGATGGTAGCTTTAAACTCACCTATATGTTCCTGATCAGAAATACCGGTGTACTTACGGCGAACACATTACACGTAATGGATACGCTTACCAAGGTGTTTCCACCACCTACTACTTTTTCTGTCGTATCCATCAGCGCCACCGGCAATCTGGTTCCTAATAAAAGTTTTGACGGCGATAATGTTACAGACCTGCTTATGCCTACCAGTACACTTACCGGACCCAAAACAGATACCGTTACACTTGTGCTGAATGTTACCACCAATAAAAAATACGGATACTATTATAACACCGCTTTTTTACAGGGTGCATTGAATGGTTATAACGGCGCACAATATATTTTCAGTAATCCTTCTGTTGACGGTATTGTGGCTCCGGCTCCGGGTACACCGCCGGTGCCTACTCCGGCTGTATTAAGTCCTTCCAAATACCAGATGCCCGAAGGCTTCTCGCCAAATGGTGATGGTGTGAATGATAAACTTATTATTACCGGATTGGGTATTAACAATGCAGCCATCTGGATCTTTAATAAAGACGGAGGAATGGTTTATAAGAACATGAATTATCATAACGACTGGGATGGAACCTATTTCACAAATCTTGGCGGACAATCGGCCGTTAAGAAAGTGGAAGACGGTACCTATTTCTATAAAGTAATTATCACAGACGCAACAACCGGAGAACAGGAAACTTTTTACGGATATATCTCTATATGGAAATAAAAATTTACACATTAAATTGATGCGGGTTTTTTACCGATATATTGTTGTACTGCTATTGGTCGTTGTTGGCCGGCAATCTTCTTTTGCACAGGAAGACCCTACCAATCATCAATACCTGTTCAACCTGCTCAACATTAATCCGGCCTATGCGGGCAGCAAAGGTGTACTCACAATTAACACTGGTTTTCGCCGGCAATGGATGGGCATACCCGGTGCTCCGCAAACAGCCATTTTTTCTGTTGACGCTCCCATTAATGAACATCATTTGGGATTGGGTTTACAGGCATACACCAATAGTTTAGGACAGGAGCGCACCACCGGCGCCAATTTCAGTTTTTCTACCATGCTCAATTTTGCAGACGATGAATTTCTGTCTCTCGGTTTGCAGGCAGGTGTAATGAATTACCGGATAGACAGAACCTCTGTAGCTCTGCCTTTTCAGAACGATCCGGCTTTTCAATACAATACAAATGTGATCCTGCCTACTGCCGGTTTAGGTATGTATTATCAGCGACCGGGGTTTTATGCAAGTTTGTCTGCACCTTCTTTATTGGTGAGTACGGTTCAGGTAGATAAGATCCTTTCTATCAACAGCGCCACACTTAAAAATGTGCAGCTTTTATTAACTACCGGTATTACAGCACACCTTAGCGATGAGCTTGATCTCAGGCCCTCTGTTTTTATGCGCTGGATGAGCGGAAAAGTATTTGAAGTACACACCAATGCAAGTTTCTGGTATAAAGATCTTATCAGTCTCGGCGCCTCTTATCGCCCCGGCGATGCTGTTTTGGGTATTGTAGAATTAAAGCTCAACGACAAACTCAGCTTCGGTTACTCATACGGCAAAAGCATTGGTGATCAGGGTGTGTTTAACCAGGGCTCGCACGAAGCCAGCATCCGTTTTAATTTTAGCTCATCCGATCAATAAGATCACTTCCTTTTTCTTTCATTGGTGTTTTTCCGGGCCTTCAATAACACGGCAGCGTATCAGTTGTGCAGAATACTTGTACAAGAAAATCAACACTAAGTAACCATGTGCTTAAACAGCTTTTGTAGAACAAACAAGTATAGAATTAATTATTTAATCCATACCCCAGCCAACCACAAGACAAAGAGCCGCGTATGGGTTAATACATTAAAACTATTTTATGAAAAAATCCTTGGTTATTTTATCGCTTGCTGTCTGTTCAATATTAATGTTCAGTTGCAGCAAAAGCACAAACACACCGTCTGCCGCAGCAACCGTTGCCTGGTCAACCACCGTTTCAATGAGTGCTAAATTTGAAGTACCTGCGCCTGCCGGCAGGAGCGAAACAGGCTCCGCCGATCTGCAGCTTATGAGCGATAATACACTCAAGTATACTGTAGTTGTAAACAACCTTACTGCAGGAGATGCTATCACCGCATCTCATATACACCTCGGTAATGCGGGCATTAGCGGTGGTGTTTACATTCCGTTTAGCGGGCCATTCTCAGGATCAACTTTTACGGGTACCGTTCAATTAACAGCCGGACAGGCAGATACGCTTAAAAATCAAGAGGCCTATGTAAATGTTCATACCACACAGGTGGGTGGCGGACTTCTGCGCGGTCAGATAGACAGTAAAGTGGTATATGCCGCTGATATTGCCCTGAGCGGCGCAAATGAAGTGCCTGCTGTTACTACAACCGCTACGGGTGTTGCCATTGTGCGCATGACAGAGAACAAAAAATTATATGTAAAAGTTACCGTAACCAATTTGGAGGCTGGAGATGCCTTAACTTTTGCGCATTTCCATTCAGGCGCATCTACTGTAAGCGGGCCCGTAGTATTGGGATTTTACTCGCTTGCTTCAGATTTTGGCACATTAAAAACCTTAACGGTTGACAATACTTTTTATGCATCATTATTAGCTGATCCTTTATATGTGAACACGCATTCTACTGCACATGGCAGTGGATTGATCCGTGGCCAGATCAGATAATTACCAAACTCCTCTACATTAACAAAGAACTGTTCCATAAACCGGAGCAGTTTTTTGTTTTAAAAGCACAGCTATCAATCTATCATTATTAACGTTCATGAATATTTCCCCATTCTATCAATCTATCATGCTATCATTCTATCATTGTTTACATTTGCCTCCATGCAAAACCCTGTAATCTGTATCGGTGCCGCATTGGTAGATGAGCTGCTTCATGCCGGCAACCCTATGCTGCTCGCCACGACCAATAATGCGGTAGCCACCAAAACAGCCGGTGGTGTGGCGCGAAACATTGCCCATCAACTCGCCATTATCGGCGTGCCCGTTCAACTCATCAGTGTGTTTGGAAATGATAGCGATGGCGATTGGCTGAAAAGTGTTTGCACACAGGCCGGCGTAAAACTCGACGGCTCTATTACCAAAGAGGGGCTCTCCGGAAAATATACCGGTGTATTAAATGTAGATGGTTCTTTATTTACTGCATTGCTTACCAATGCTGCCATTCAACTCATCACGCCCACACATTTAGAAACACAAACCGATCTGTTAAAAACGGCTTCTTATATATTGGCCGATGCCAATGTAAGTGTGGAATCATTAGCGTGGTTATTGGCATTTAGCAATGAAACAGGTATTCCGTTTATTATTGAACCCGTTTCCGTTCCGCCGGCAATGAAATTAAAGGGGATAAATCTTGATGGGCTTTTCTTGATTACACCCAATGAAGATGAATTACCAGTAATTGTTTCCGACAAAGCTTTTCTTACACAATTACAGATAGAAGCTTTATTGGAAAAAGGTGTAAAAAATATCTGGCTGCACAATGGTAAACAGGGATCAGCTTTATACAATGCAGAAAAAACCATAACACTTCATGCGCCGGATATTGAAGTGGTAGATTGTACCGGTGCAGGAGATGGATCATTATCCGGTTTTATTCTGGGTAAACATTTAGGTTTGAGTGATACTGATTGTTTAAAACTCGCACACACATTATCTGCCGAGATCTTACAGGTTAATGGTGCTATTGCCACACACCTTACACAGGAACATCTGTTACAGCAGGTTAACAAATATTATCCCGATTAATGAATGCTTTTTTAGAAATACATCCCGAAGTACAGGAAGCCCTAAATAATGGCAAGGCTGTGGTTGCATTGGAATCAACCATTATCTCGCACGGCATGCCTTACCCGCAGAATATTGAAACCGCTGCCGCTGTTGAACAGGTGGTGAGGAATAATGGTGCTATACCCGCAACTATCGCCATTATGGATGGAAAATGTTATGTGGGATTAACGCCGGAACAACTCGCCTTTTTTGGAAATGCAAAAGATGTTTGGAAAGTGAGTCTGCGTGATATGCCTTATGTCATCAGTCAGAAATTATATGGTGCCACAACAGTTGCTGCCACTATGCGGATTGCAGCAATGGCCGGTATAAAAATTTTTGTTACGGGTGGCATTGGCGGCGTACATCGCGAAGCTGAACAGACCATGGATATTTCTGCCGACTTAACTGAAATGGCCGAAACGAATGTAGCCGTAATTTCTGCGGGCGTAAAATCCATTCTCGATATTGGATTAACATTGGAATATTTAGAAACCAAGGGCATACCTGTGGTTACTTACGGACAAACAGCTTTCCCCAGTTTTTATTCAAGCACCAGTGGATATCCTTCTCCCTTAAGAATAGATACCGCAAAAGAAATTGCCGGCCTGCTGAAAACCAAATGGCAACTGGGTTTACATGGCTCTGTATTAATTGCCAACCCCTTACCCGCAGATCAACAAATTGATACTGCAGTGATGGAACTGCATATTCTGGAAGCACTTGCGGCAGCAAAAAAACAAAAGATGGTTGGTAAAGAGGTAACGCCTTTCTTACTCAAATACATTTCTGAACACACGCACGGCGAAAGTCTGGAAGCCAATATTGCTTTGATCAAAAACAATGCAAAGCTCGGTGCGGAGATTGCTGTTGCGTTTGCTTTGCTAAGCAATTAACTTAGTCATTGCTCCTCGCAATGACGTTACCCACCGCTGCCCACTCACGATTCACGAACCACCTATTACTATTTTTGCGCAGGAATATTCAATAATTGATTCTCTACCACCGGCACCCCAAACTCCGGCTCCCCATTTTTATTCCATCCAAACTTCTGTGCCCTTGGTGAGCGGAAGCCGCCGCAGCCCTGGCCGGGTTGATTATTAGCGTGATAGAGAATCCAGTCTTCTTTTCCATCCGGCGATTTGAAGAAGGAATTATGTCCTGGCGCATACACTTTATTTTCGGGTGATGCTTTAAATACCGGTTGCGCAGATTTTTTCCATGAGGCAGGGTTCATCAGATCGGCATCGGTGCTTGTACTTAGCATACCGAGTGCATAATATTCCGTCCAGCAACCGCTGGCACTGTAAATGAGAAAGAGTTTCTTTCCGTGTTGCAAAATCTCCGGACCCTCGTTCACATTAACATGAGGAGGATCGTTGGCACTTTTCAGATCGCCATGCATTTCCCATTCCAGTTCGGGTGCAGAAATTTTTGCGCGCGGGCCCTCAATGGTCCATGCGTTTTTCATTTTGGCGATGTAGATGTTTTGTTGTCCATTGCTGTCACCTTCCCACCCGCTCCAGATATAATAGAGTTGGTTTTTGTTTTCAAACACCGATCCGTCAATACTCCATTTATCATCGGGTGTGGTAAGTTTTCCTTTCATGATCCATTCGCCCAGCATCGGATCTGCATTACTGTTTTCCAACACCCATAAACGGTGCTGGTTATTATTGCCGCTATCTGCTGCAAAGTAGAGATACCATTTGCCTTTGATCAAATGTATTTCCGGCGCCCATAATTCTTTTGAGTAGGGTCCGGTTGCCGGTGGCGTAAAAACAATTTTCTTTTCTGCTGTTTTTAATTGCGCAATACTTTTTGTTTTCCAGAGTGTGATGTTTTTTCCTGTGGTATGGGTATAATAATAATATCCGTTTGCATAAAAGCTATACGGGTCTGCTCCTGCGGGGAGTAGTGGATTGGTAAAGGTTTCTGTTTGGGCGTGGGAGATAAGAGAGAATGCAAACAGTAAGAAGAGAATTGTGTTTTTTTTTTTCATTTCGTTCCTGGTTGTGAATTGAATAAACCCCTTTGCGTTCCCTGCGGTTCCTTGCGAACCTTCCGATACTGCTTTCTTTACAGCGGTAACGCAAGGTTCGCAAGGAACCGCAAAGGGCGCAGGGGTATTACTACTTATCTACAAATTGATGAAAGGTTTCATTATACCTATCCCCCACATCCGGATATTTTTTCACCAATGCATCTATTGCCGCAAAGTCTGATGCATTCAATGTAATATCCGCCGCTGCTGCATTTTCTATTAAATATTTTCTTTGCTTGGTTCCGGGTATCGGAATGATGTTTTCTCCCTGCCCCAAAACCCAGGCCAACGCCAGTTGCGCAGGCGTACAATTTTTTAAAGAAGCCAATTCCGCAAAAGCAGCAGAAAGGTTTTTATTGTTTTCTGCATGTTGCCCCTGATAACGCGGCAGTTTATTTCTGAAATCTTTTTCTCCGAGTTTAGTTACATCAACAGTGTTCGTAATTAACCCACGCGATAAAGGACTAAACGGCACAAAAGAAATTTTTAATTCATTACACAAAGGAATGATTTCACTTTCAACCTCTCTGGTTAAAATAGAATATTCACTTTGCAATGCGCTGATGGGATACACAGCATTCGCGCGGCGTATAGTATTGGCAGAAGCTTCAGATAAACCGAGATAACGTACTTTTCCTTCTGTAACCAGATCACTCATGGCACCTACCGTTTCTTCAATAGGTATATTCGGATCTACGCGGTGTGCATAATAGAGATCGATCACATCAGTTTGTAATCTTTGTAAACTTCCTTCTACCGCTTTCTTAATATAGGCAGGCGATCCATCAAAACTTAGCTTGCCGTTTGCATCATTATAAAAACCAAACTTGGTGGCTATAAATATTTTGTTGCGGTTGGGCTTTAAAACTTTGGCAATCAGCTCTTCGTTCTTTCCCGCGGCATACATATCGGCTGTGTCCCAAAAATTAATACCCAACTCCAATGATTTTTCCAATGTAGCTATCGACTCAACATCATTCGGTTCACCATATGCATGATTCATACCCATGCACCCGAGGCCGATGGCAGAGAGTTGTATATCTGTATTGCCCAGTTTTCTGTATTTCATTTCTGCTTTGTTTTGAGCTTTAAAAATAAAGCATTGTGAAACGATTTGACATCATTCCTGTTATGCTTAAATAAACCTGTATCTATAAAGCATAATCTTTCAGAAATATTGAAGGAGGCTGTTCTGTTTGGAGTTGTTAGTAGTAATTGGCAAAGGGACCCCGACTGATCAACAAGGAAAATCAAAAAAATAAAATGATCACCATTCTATTTAACGTCTTTGTAATACTCTCCCCGGCAACATAATAATCCCTTTCAATAACCCAAACACCCCATCCACCGCAATACCCAGAATGCGGAAGGGCAATAAGAGTAACCAAAAGATCGGATACAGCACCAGCGCCAGGATAGCCAGAGGCCAGCAAAGAATAAAGAGGATAATCCAGATTAAGAATGTAAGCATAGCAGTAAATTAATTACTTACCACACGCAGGCAAACTCAATTTATATGAACGGCTGATTATCTGGGTTCATGTGCAAAAATGAAAAACCCCGACATTTCTGTCAGGGTCTTTATTTTTCGTCCGCCTTTGTTAAAGCTTCGGTGGACAAGTGGTGTGGGCCGGGATCGAACCGGCGACACAAGGATTTTCAGTTTGTGAAATTATGGTTTGATATGGTTCAATATGTATCTAAAGTGTTGATTTTCAGCAAAATTTAGAAATCATAAATTCATAAAAAACCATGAAAAACAGGCAAATGTTTGACCTATGTTTGACCCAGATTTTTTAATTTAGAATAAAATAGCCCAAAATAACTAAAGCATGGCCAGCATAAAAGTAATACTGCGCGACAAGAAAAACAAAGACGGAACCTTTCCCATAGCACTGAGGATTGTCAAAGACAGAAAAGCCTCACTGGTTCACATCGGACATTCGGTGGAGGAAAAATATTGGGATGAAGCAAACAAGAGGGTCAAGAAAGGCCACCCTAATTCAGTGCGGATGAATAACCTTATTCTGCAAAAATTGGCGGAAGCAAACGACAAATTGCTGGAGCTGCAAACGCAGCAAAAAGATACCACTGCCCACACGATACGCAGGAATATCAAATCGGGAGGCAATGCTCTTTTTATTCAACAGGGCGAGCTTTATCTGGCTACACTGAAAGCGAGCAGCAAATACAATCGTCATACCGCAGACAAGCCGCGAATTGACAGGTTCAAAGAGTTTCTAAAGCTGAACGATCTGGGCAATGATATTGCCTTTTCCGAACTCACTCCCAACATCATCAACCGATTTCGGGGCTACCTCAAAACCAAAAGCATATCCGAGCGCACTATCGTTAATTACCTGATCGTTATTAGGACAATTTTTAATCAGGCCATTGCAGCCAACATCGTTGACCACAAATACTATCCGTTCGGCAAGGGCAAGATCATTATCAAAACACCGGACACGATCAAAATCGGCCTGACGCTTGAAGAGGTAAAAAAGATCGAAGAGGTTGACCTGGACAACCCTTTTCAAAACCACTGCCGGAACCTGTGGCTGTTCTCCTTTTATTTTGCGGGTATGCGTGTTTCGGATGTGTTCCGCGTCAAATGGAGCGACATACAAGACGAGCGACTGCATTACAAAATGGGGAAGAACGATAAAGGAGGCTCGTTGAAGGTTCCCGACCGGGCAATGAAGATCGTCCGGCAGTATGAAGACCAGAAAAGAAGCCAGGACGATTTTATTTTTCCCGAATTAAAAACACTTGAGGATTTAAGCGATGCCTTTGTTTTGCAGCGCAAAATCATGAACATGACCAGCAAGGCCGATAAGGTCTTGCGCGAAGACGTTGCCAAGGCAGCAGGGGTTTCAAAGAAATTGACCATGCACATCGCCCGCCATACGTTCGGGAATATCTCTGGCGACAAAATCTCTTTGCAAATGTTGCAGAAGCTATACCGGCACTCCTCGATAACTACGACCATGGGCTATCAGGCAAACTTCATTCATAAAGATGCGGACGCGGCATTAGAGGCCGTTATTGGAGTTTGAGGGTTATTTGTGAAAGTCCTTCACGATTATCTTGATGTTAGGAACTTCAAACTCTTCAAAGATTTGCCCATCGACGGACAAGCCGTGATTTTTCTGTAACGGAAAAAGCCTTTCCTTGTGGAACTGGTCGAGCAATAAAATGTGAAGAATGCGATGGTAGGTTTCTCTCTGGATAACCACGGTTTCTATTTTCCTTTTCATCCGCCAAACGTCTTGAAGATTTCAATACCGAACCGTGCGGCTTGCACTCTATTTTTGGTGGTTTGCCACATTTCTTGCGTTCTTTTTTTCGTTTACGGCGCACGGATGTACACTCGATGATAAATGCCCTGTAAACGTTATGAAAATGCACGGACACGCCTCAATCACCGTTAAGATGGGAGGACATCTGCCCCGGCTATCCATAAAGTGCTGACATGGCCTTAAAATGCCTTGCGGCGAATAACAGCCTTAATCTCCGCAGATTATGCGGAGATTGTGTTGACGATACAGTTTTTCGGGTATTTTTGGGTAACAATATGGGTATTTATTGCTTTTTGGGTATTTTTGGGTAATAATATGGGTATGCCTAACATTAATTCGCTCAAAATAACACCTGAAATGCTTTCTCTCATCGCCGAAATCGACGAGTTTAAGGGAGCATGGCGGGCTTTGGGGCAGCTTGCACCGGAGCAACTATCATCCCTAAAAAAAGTGGCGACGATAGAAAGCATTGGCTCTTCAACGCGTATTGAGGGAAGTAAGCTGACCGATAAGGAAGTGGAAGCCCTGCTTTCTAACTTGGAGATACAAAAGTTCACAACACGGGACGAACAGGAAGTAGCTGGATATTCCAGCGTCATGAACTTGGTGTTTCAGAGCTATCCTGAAATTCCGCTCTCGGAAAATTATATCCAGCAACTGCATTCGCTCCTTTTGCAGCATAGTGAAAAAGATTATTGGCATCGAGGCAGTTACAAGAAATCTCCGAATCATGTAGAGGCGTTTGACGTAACAGGCAAAAGTATTGGTATCGTATTTGAGACAGCAAGCCCGTTTGAAACACCGATCAGGATGCGGGATTTGACGGCATGGGCTACAGAAGCCTATGCCGAAAAAAAACTGCACCCCTTACTTGTAACAGCTCTTGTGATTGTTGAATTACTTGCCATCCACCCGTTCCAAGACGGGAACGGCAGGCTCTCAAGGGTGCTAACAACATATTTGCTGCTGAAAGAAGGCTACCAATATGTGCCATATAGTTCGCTGGAAGCCGTTATAGAGCAAAACAAGGAAGGGTATTATCTGGCTTTGCGCCAAACGCAGGGAACACTCAAAGACGAAAACCCCGACTGGCAGCCATGGGTGCTTTTCTTCCTTCGCGCCTTGCAGCGGCAAAAGAAAAGGCTGGAAGTAAAAGTCGAGCAAGAGAACCTTCTCTTGATGCAGCTTCCTGAATTATCCTTGCAAATCCTTCAACTCGTGAAATCACGCGGCAAGGTCACGATCAGCGACATTGTTTCCATCACAGGTGCAAACCGTAATACTGTTAAAAAGCATCTTGAGGCTCTAGTAAACACGAAGCGATTGCAAAAGAATGGTGTCGGCAAGGGAACGTGGTATACGCTTTAGTTTTATTCAGATGGGATTTGTAATAAAACAAAAAAGGGGGTGAGTTTTCACCCCCTTCCTTAATTTTTATAAAACGTCTTCGTTACTGAACAATTAGTTGCTGACTTGTCCAGTTAACCCCATCAGAAATAGAAAGTTTATACAATCCTGTGGGAATATTGGCTAATGAAATTTCAATCGTTGAAACGCCAGCCTTATACTCATATGTCCTTATCGTTTTCCCTGCTTGGTTTATCAATAAAATCGTCCGAATTAATGGCGCTTGCGTGGCAACGTTTTGTTGCAGGCCATTAGCCTTAGTTTTGGTCGCATCGGGCGCGAGGCTTACTTTGGTAGTTCCTTTTGCAGGATTGGGTGCAACAATCATACTATACCCACCCCATCCACTAATTCGCGCAGCGGTAGAGGTTATATTTTGAGAATAGGTGCCGCATGGTCCACTGGCTTGTAGGTTCATCGTAATTGCTTTCGAGCCGTTGGTTCCCGTATAGGTAACATAGGTATAAAGCGTTAAGCCCCCATTCACTACCTGATAGCTTGTTCCCGATGGCGCAGAAACGGGGGTCCACGTTATTGATGAAAAGCGCGAATCGTTAAGGTTGTAATTGTATGCAACATCATTATCGCCAGGCTGCCCATGATTTGCCCCAAGAACCACATATTGGCTAGAAATACTACTCGAACTTCCCGAGCCATAATTTGAAAGATAGTTGCTTGTACCTATTGGTGCAGGGTTCCCCGAAGTAAGGGCGTAGGTTAATGTTCCGCTTCCGCAGGGGCTTGAAAAAGTTGCGGTTATGGTTACATCTCCATCACTCACATAATTGATAGATGTTTGGGGTGAACTCGGAGAAGAAATGCTGACAATACCGGAAGGCGAGGCCGACCAAGAAACCGTAGGACTACAATCTAAATTTGCGATAGAAAATGTGGCGGAACTATTTGTACAAATATACGGTGCCCCGCTAATCGAGAAGGCCGGTGACGATAGTGTGACTGTACCTGCACTATAATTTGTTCCATTTACTGTGGCTGTCGCCGACACATTGCTTGGTGTAGTGCCGCACGCATCGGCAGTAAGAGACAAGGTATTGCCAGAAGTGGTTATTGTTTGGGGAGCAGCAGATCCATTATACAGCCAGCCATTACTGGAGGAACCCAAATTCCACAAATAGGATACTGACGCACCTGGAGGAATATAAGTAGCATTGGCTGTAAATGTTTGGCTAAGCGCGGTTCCGCATAGTTTACTTACTGATGTAGGTGATAAACTAAACGAAATAGGCGGGGGGGTCTCAATGATGGTGATTTTCCGAATCAAGATCGTTTGTGAACTGCTACTTGGATTGGGTACGTTCGCCACCGTGAGATACGGCAAGGCGCTGGACATCGGGCTATAATTATAGGTGAAGTCCCTGAAAACGCCATTACCAATAATGTTATTCATAATCAAATTACCGGACAGCGATGGATCAATGGTTTGAGGTCCACTGCATGACGTAGATGTTCCGGTGCTATTCGTAATATTTATTCGAAGGTTGGGTTGTCCAACATTAAAGATTCCAAAGGCGTTAATAACGATTTGATATGAACTGCCTTGATGAAAATTATACTCGACGCGGTACTCTGTACCTATTGCAGTTCCACCATTAGGATTACTTTCAAGTGAGACAGCATTATTTGTACCGTCATATGTTGGCTGAGCAACTGTTGATCGATGTGTAACGTTTATTGAGTTACCGTTGAGTGTCGCCGGAACACTTGTTGCTGCGGAGAAGATATTACAACCGGATGCACCTGACCATGATTGGTAATCTATGACTGTTGTTTGTGTTTGTGCGTTTGCTTGTAATACAAAACCTATAAGAAAAATTAAAATAAATTTCATAAAAATAATTTAAGGTGAGCAATACATTTCTACTCCTTTTCCAAATGAAACTGAAGACCCACTCCTACTTGAACAATGCTTGTTTTGCTATTGCCGGGGTCATTAGATTTTGTGTGGGTATAGCCGACCGACAATTCAAGGCCGACTGAACTGTTCAAGAAGAATTCTGGTCCAAGCAAAAAGGAGTACGAATTTGAATGAAGTGTGTTTTGATTCGTAAGGCCATTAGTGCCGTAAGCGTAGCTGCCTTCAAAAAAAAGATTTGTCCGAACTGTCTTCGGGAGTGCATAATACCTAACAAAAGGGCCGATAGCTATTGCTTTTGACCATACATCATTTGTTGTCGTTTGCGTATGATCGAAATAAAGATTTGGCTTTAGGCCAACAGCTAACTTATCAATAATAAAATAACCTGCATTTCCAGCGATTCTTATAACGGTGTAAGTATTGCTTCCAATAATGCTGGAATACTTAGAAGATGAAAAATTCATATTACCGCCAAATAACCAATTCTTTTTAGTGATTTGAGCGTTAGCTGCTATACAAAAAATAAAGCACGAGCATGCCGCGATGATTATCTTTTTCATAAGATATATGGATTTAAAGCCCTAAACTCGGACAGAAATTTCAATTCACAATTACTATTGTCGATTTTTTAAAGGCTATCCGCCTATTAGTAAAACACGCGAGACCTCATCGTCTGACTTCAC
Source organism: Sediminibacterium sp. (assembly GCA_965206685.1). GTDB lineage: Bacteria > Bacteroidota > Bacteroidia > Chitinophagales > Chitinophagaceae > Sediminibacterium. The sequence continues at coordinate 4,060,698 of OZ242223.1, read as the reverse complement.
AGAAGATTCTCCGCGCGATCTGAGAGAGAATAGAAAAAATAATAGCGTTGCTATTGTATATCTTGAATGTTTCAAGAGATATTGGATTTAATAGAAAATATGAATTCAGTTATTGACGGGGGGGAACGCCCGACACCTAACTGTAATAGTTCACACCATAGCGCATTGCATTATCTGCTACGCCAGTAACAACAATTTTCTTTTCGGGGGAAATAAGGGAGGAGAACACAAATTTAAGGCACGGTTCTCAAAGCTGCAAAAAATCTAATGTTATCTTTATGGTTCAATATTTAAAGTCCATAAAGATGGCAAACGCGATTGAAACCGCGCTGAACCGCGCAAGCACAGAGCAAAGAGAACGCGCTCAGCAAGTTATCGAAGAAGCGCGCCGCAACATTAAACTGGTGTCTGTGAGGGATGATATTTCCGCAACCGACGGGGATGCCATTGCCAGGAATGCTCACACTATCGAAGAAGCCAAAAGAAATATCCCTTTCGAGACAATGAAGGATGTAGATGACGTCTCGCCACCATTACCCACCCCTGCGAATAGAGGATATTACAATTCAACGATCAAAGAGCTTCACCCCAATGAACAATCGAATATCGAAAGCATCGAACGGGGAGAGGGCAACAACTACCTTCGGGAAAACGCTATAGATCGAGCAATGGCAAGGCAGAAACAAGAAATGCAAAGAACCGAGCAGCAGCAAGCTTTGGAGCGTTAATTCTCAAAAAAATACTATTAAACAACGACTGCTATTCATCTAAATCAAATGCTTAGTTCGGAATCAAACTACTGTTATTTATTGTTAACTACCTATTAAGTTAGTAGTTTATTAATCTTTTTGCTGTATAAAAAAAATAGCAAATAGAAAGGACGCCCTAAATGCCCTATGACCACAATTTGGATAAAAAACTCCTTCACGATTTGCAGAACAATGCATTTCCCGCAGCTGAGCAGGACATAAAAAGAGGTGCAGATGTAAATGCACAGTTCAGTGAAGGACATGGTATGTCTCCAACACTACTTAGCAAAGTGGCTTATGCAGGCAACCCGGAGGCCGTTGAGTTTCTGATTAAACATCATGTGAGCCTTGATTCAAAAGATGGTCTGGGGGAGACAATTCTTACAAGCCTCACTGATTTAGCAAAAATGACCCCGGAAGGTGAAAAGAAAAATCATTTAATGCAGGTCATCGATCTACTAACAAAGGCCGCTGCATCCGCAACAAATGAGCCGCCCACACACGTCATTGAACATCATAAAACGCCGCCGCGTGAAAACGGAATCATCGACGATCCGCAACCATCTACCATAAACAGCTATAGTCTTAATGGCTTAATTGACAATGACCTTCCAACGCATAAAACAAATCGTGTTCATGTTCGACAAACAACTATAAACGGCTACAGTGTTAATGGCTTGATTGACCCGCCTATAAGCGAACAGCAAATAAAACAGCCCCATGTCAACGATGTTGCTGATTTCCAGAGGCTGCTTGCATCAGGAGACTCGCAAGAAGCTATAATACTTAAAGGCGCACTGGAACACCAAAAGGGCGGCTTAGGAACATGGGGGCCAAAATCAAAAGCAGCATTTGCTGCGGCCTGTAAATCAGCGGGTATCGAACCTGAAGCCCTGGACTTCAATCACCCAAAAGAGTTGCTGGAAAAATTGACTGGAGCAACACATGCGGTTACTCTCCGACATTCCGGCGCTGATAGATCGGAAGAACGAGCCAATTCACGTAACCCACTTTTTGATAGCTACACTTTCCCCGCTCACCAAAGTTCCGAGGTTAAGGAAACTGATGTTCGGAGTAATAGCCTTATGCCGGGATCGCATCCGTTTGATGTGTTACTGAAAGAAAACGAATTTGGCGCCTTACACAAAAAGGGCATTTCTGGCGGGAACCACACCACAGAAGGAATGCGTGAAACCGTAAGCAACATACGCAATCATATTCTGCCTGTTTCTAAAGGAGCCACCTTAGGCTAAGCTGCCTTAGCTAGGGTTTGTTTCAATTCAACTTATGTCAAATTGAGCTACGGAGAAATCGTCCGGTGTCGGATGATTCCGTCGTTGAACCAACCCGAATTCAAATACAGCCATCAGACTTTATGAAAATTTAATATAAATAATTTTCATATTTGACGGATTTTTTTTATTATTATTTATGAAATATTTTATCCTTTTTCTAATAATTATCGTTTTCCCCTTCGGGATTTTCGCGCAAGACGGCAGTTTAAAAGGCATGGGGTTAATATTTGATGATGTTTCTTATCAAAAAGCCCCACGCTTGTCTCCAGCCTTACGGTTTTCAGATGAAAATATTCCTAGTGCATATTCGCTTAGAAAATTTTGCCCTACAGCGGGCGATCAAGGTTACATGGGTTCCTGCGTTAGCTGGTCAACTGGGTATGCTGCTTTAACGATATCCTATGCAGTAAAAAACAACCTAACGTCTCAAAATGAAATAGATAAACATGCTAAATCTGCGTTGTTTATTTATAACCAACTAAAGCGCTCTGATGAATCATCTCAATGTGATGTCGGATTAAATATTGAGAACACAATGCAATGGCTAGTCAGAAATGGGGATTGTGATTTTTATGAATTCAACCCTAAGTCTTGTAACATACGTCCGTCCGAAGAAATTAGAACCCTTGCTCAGAATCTTCCAATTGAGGACTACAATACTCTATTTAATATTGGGGATACATACGAAAGAAAGGTTTCGGCTATAATCAATAGCATTAGTCAAAACAAGCCCGTGATAGCTGGATTTATTACGGTTAAATCTTTTAAGGCCGCCCAAACAACGGGTATTTGGAAACCACGCGCGGAGGAAGAGCCAACAGGCGGACACGCTATGTGTATTGTTGGCTATGACAATAAGAGTCAACAATTTGAAATTCTAAATTCTTGGGGTACCGATTTTGCAAATAAGGGTTTTTTTAAGATGTCATATCGGGATCTTTCTGATTATTGCAAGTATGGCTACAATTTAAAACTTGGCTACACCAGGGAAGAGTTAGCTAAAATGCTGAATTTAACCGGTAGTTTTTATTTTAAAAAATTCGTTAGATACAACGAAAAAACAGATAAGAGAGAATTTGTAACAGTTAATCCATTTCTTTCTGGAAACTATTACACCTTCAAAGAAGGCAATGTTAAAAAAGATGATTTCTATAGGCTGGCTATTTCCAGTCTGCAAAAAGATAGCTATTTGTATGCCTTTAGCTTAAAGCCCGATCACTCCTTCGAAATTTTATTCCCGCTTTCTGCTTCTGATGATCCATCGAAAGTGAATGACATTCCACTTGTTCCTGCATCAAACGCCACCGTCGAGTTGCCTGCGGATGAGTCCAAAGCTTATTCAACAGACATGGTTGGCGATGATGTTTTATGCCTTTTATACTCCAATCAAAAAATCCAAGATATTAAAGCAATCGCAACAAGCGTGAATAAATTATCTGGAGATTTGTTTGAGCGTCTACAAAAAGTTTTAGGTTCAAGAATGATCCCCATAAATAAAATCACATATCGTAGCTCTGAAATGTCCTTTTCAACCCTTACCTCTCAGGGGACTATTGTTCCGATTATTTTAAAGGTCACAGTAACCCAATAAACATGACTAAGAAAAGAGATATTGTAGTTTTTATTCTCGGATGTATGAGTTCATTTTATTTCAATGAGGCCACATCACAAGTCATTAGGCCATTATTAAAAAACTATCCAAAATTTCTGCTTATAGACATTTGCAAGATTATTAAAAAAGATAGTTGCGAGATAACAAGAGCAGACAGATCAGTTCCGCTCATCCTTTATGATGAAAAAAATGCTTATTATCATTATGCGTTCAGGGAAGAAGCAAAGTGGCAAGCTAACCAACAGTATACATTTAATGTTCAAACCAATTTGCGATCTGGCTTTATCTACATTTTTCTCGTTGACGCAATGAATACACCTCAATTTTTGAAGTTGCTTTCTTTAGACACGGCGCAAAATTCCAAAAGCATTGATTTGCCTTGCTCGATTAGAAGTCATTTATTGAATCGGGTTGGCGTTGAACACTTGGCAATTTGGTTCTCGAACACCCTAATCGAAGACTATAAAACAAGAATAGATGGTATTGAAATGACCATGGGCGATTTCCTTTCAAGAAATAAGAGACAATTAGGGGGCGCTTTTAAGGAGTTGGCCGGAAATTGGGTGTTTAGCAAAAGCCATATTGGGTTTTATTCTTCAAATAACTCCAAAAAGAACTTTGTCATCCCTTTATTAGTTGATTTTAAAATTAAACCTCATGAACTCTAAACATTTGGTCTTAGCAACCATTATTCTATTGTCGGGAAAATTGATTGCCCAAAATAAGGACTTCTACGGAAATGATCTTAATAGTAATGTATGTGCTATTAAACCTGAAACTACAAACGATAAGGAAGCCACAGCAGCACTAAACAAAATTTGCAATGCTGCCGATATACCCAACAACTTTACATTAATGCCTTGTGCTGAGATCGGGAATTGTTTTGCTCTCTACAAAGATGGCATTAGTTACATTGTTTATGACCCGAAGTTTTTTAAAAGGATTCAAACGTTTGGGTTCACAGAGAAAAATCTACCGAGTGGTACGGATTGGGCGGCACTTACGATTTTGGCACATGAATTGGCGCATCACCTCTGTCAACATACAACCAACACAACGCTTACTTCAAAATATACGCCCGTTCAATTAGAGCTCCAGGCTGATGAATTCGCGGGCTCAATGATGTATAAGTTGGGGGCTAGTTTAACACAGGCACAAAAAGCAATGTATACTGATGGGGTATCGGAAAACGAATCCCTGACCCACCCCGCACGAAAAGACAGACTAGAGTTACTAGCGAAAGGGTACAACAAATATGCGAATGCCAAAGGAAACAATTCCGCTCCAACAACAGATATGCCATCCGACGGAAGAATAACAATTGTAATACCTCAGTTTCAAATCACCGCATCAAATGTTAAATCTGACTTGGCGGAACAGATGAAACAGATTTTAGTTTCCAATATGGTAAACGAAGGGGCATATAATATTGTTGCAAGTTCATACGATTTAAGAAATTTCAGGAATGACCCTGCACTAGCTTATGGTGGTGAACAAGCCATCAGAAAAGCAAATTATATACTCCTCGGGAAAATTGTATTATTTGAAGAGAAAGATAATTCTTTCGGAATTGGGGCGTTAAAAGCAAGTTTGGGGAAAACACAACGTTACGGTTTTTCGTTCGAGGTAATAAACGCAAAGACAAATGAAATGGTACTAATTAAGAATTGGGACATTAAAGTGAAAACAGGAAACATGGGTGTCTCAACAGCAGTAACTAATCTTAATGGGAACATGAATGTAAATGCGGACGTTACTGGCACTTTTGAGAAAAATCTTAAGCCTGTTATAAAGTCTATTTTAGAACAAAAATCTAAAATCGTTCTAAATTAATTCATAATCCATTTGAATCAACGGCGCGCTGAAATTCGTTAAGCAATATTTAGTTCTCACCTTGGATAACGCATATTCGACAATATAATTGTATGCCTATATCGGATTTCAACCTTGATGAGGTGATCCATTCTTTTAACGGAGAAGAAGAATTTACCATAGGGAATGCCTGCGAGGGCGTTCAAATTTTCGGCGGTATCGGATCAGGAAAGACAAGTGGAAGCGGCGAAGCACTTGCCCGCAGTTTTCTAAGCGCGGGCTTTGGCGGCCTTGTCCTTTGCGCCAAGAAAGATGTTCTCGAGGATTGGAAACGCTATGCAGAAAAAACCGGCAGAGCGAATCAGATCCTCGTCTTTGATAGTTCGGGAGATTTTGTCTTTCCCTTTTTGCAATATGAGATCGAGCGCAAAGGAGAAGGGGCAGGGTATACCGACAATCTGGTTCGGCTATTCACTACCATTTACGAAGCCATAGACCGCAGCTCACATAGCGATAGCAGCGATCCTTATTGGGAAAGGGCTATGCAGCAGCTTCTGCGCAACACGATTGATCTATGTATGATCGCAAGGGGCATCGTTTCCGTTCCGCTTATACATGATGTTATTTTATCTGCGCCGATCAGCACCGCGCAGATCGACACGGAAGAATGGAAAGCAAAAAGTCTTTGCTGGAAGCTATTACTGGAAGGCCACGCAAAAGAACTGGATAAATGGGCCAAACACGATTTCGACAGTACCGCGGCCTTTTGGTTGGAAGAATACCCAAACCTCGCGGATAAAACACGTTCCAGCATTGTTTCAACGCTTACTACGATGATGGATATTTTTCTGCGAAGACCTTTTCGCAGACTTTTTTCCGAATCGCCCGAAGACCGCCGAAAAATTGCCTACCCAGAACTAACCCATCGGGGCGTTATCATCGTTTTGAACCTGCCTGTAAAAGAATTTGGCGATGCCGGCAGGGCAGCCCAGGTCGTTTATAAATATCTATGGCAGCAGGCTGTGGAGCGCAGAGAAGTCACTAACGAAACCACGCCTGTTTTTTTATGGGTTGATGAAGCACAGAACTTCATTACCGAATACGATATGCAGTTTCAAGCAACTGCACGAAGCACCAGAGCCTGCACCGTTTATCTTACCCAGAATTTGCCAAACTATTATGCGGTAATGGGCGGCGAACAAAGCAAATACAGGGTGGATTCACTGATCGGCAACTTGCAGACAAAAATCTGGCACGCCAACAGCGATCCCATGACCAATGAACATGCAGCGGAAACCATAGGAAGAAGCTGGCAGATGCGAAAAACTTCAGGAGAAAGCTTTGGCGAGGAATTTTTTAACGTGAGCAGCGGTAAGAATGAAAGTTTTGATTATGATGTACCACCGCAATCTTTTACCAAACTCCGTAAAGGCGGCACGGTCAATAAATCTATAGTTGATGCAATCATTTTTCAAAGCGGCCGAATGTGGAAGAATGGCAAAACACACCTGTTCGCACAGTTTAAACAATATGAAAAATGAAGATCGTAACCAAACCTGTTGCCTTTGAGGATAGGGTAGATAAATCGCGCGATATACCCGGATTCAGCAAATGGGGACATTCTTCGCGCACCGTTGGTTTTATTATGTTTATCCTTGGATGGTTTACCATTCCAGTAGAAGTGTTCCTGCGCCGTGACTTTGGGCAACGATGGTTTACAATCATTAATTTTTATGCAGGCTTATTCTTGCTGGTTATTTGCACAGTTCTGCAATACCTGATTAACGTGCTTTGGAGCGGCTTCAAAGATATTTTGTCGAAAGTAGCAAGTGCCATCAACCCCCTTTATTCAGAGCCAGAGCCAACACTAACAGAGCGCATGATGGACAAGAGTATGCTCTTTATCCTCATGGCCTATATAGTAATAAGCTGCTATCATCTTTTTAAAATTCGCTGGAGAAACCGGACAAATACAGGCTTGCACTCTTTTGATGATGGCACATCCCGTTTAGAGGGTTTGGCAGGCTACCTCATGCAGTTAATCAATACTGCCGCAGTTCCGCTCATGCGCCTCTTTACTTTGCTACTTCCTAAAAAACAGCGTTCTTCAATTCAATTGCCGAATCTCATTAACGATTGCTCCGCTTTTGCAAATACATTCGTTGAGCCTTTTATATTATTTGTCCTGGCTTTTTTCTTTCAGGGCATCACCGGACTATGGTTATTGATTTCTGCGATTGCTTTGGCAATTCATGCCAGTTGGAAAGAGAGTGCGAAGCTGAACAAAATCCTTGATTTCAGAGATAGCATGATAGAGGCACAAATCATGATGAATTTAAAAAACACTTTGGAGCAGGACAAAGCACCTTCTGTATTTATGCAGCAGGCAGCAGTGACCTTCAAAGAAAACCCTCAGTTGGCACCGCAGATTGCGATTCAATATCCCGATCTAATGAGTATCATAGAGGAGATGAACAAGGACAAAAGCCACCTTGCGAATTAAGCATTGTCGAGCAACGCTTATACTTCTTCTACAAGGATCTCCTTTACAAAAAGCCCATCTTCTTCTGTGTCGTTGCCAATATTTGCTTGCACAAATTTTACGCGGTACATGACGAGGTAATCAAAGAGTCGGCCAAGATTTCTGCCGACAATACATATTCGTTTTTGGGTAGTCAGGATTTCGATCCCCGCATCGGCTTCAAAGTTGATTTCAGTAAAGTAGGAATAGGGAATAGCTTTATGATTGCCGCCGGACAGCCGCAATTCAAGACAAGCTGGGCTTTTGGTTTTGTCCGTGGCAAAGTAGGGGCAGACGAAATTTTCCTCTGTATCGGCTGGAACATCGCTACCTATGGGTTTTATCCTACTCTGTTCGAGACGCTGCCTGAAGTCCATCGTTTCTGATTTTAGAGGTGCTATAGTCATAGATTACTGGTGGCTTTTCCTGCCATTTTTTGAAGGCAGAAAGGCGGTTGATCTCATGTGCTTGTGCCTGCCGTTTCGCCATCAACTCCGTCGCAGAAATGCGTGTTGCAGACTGCTTAACCGCTTCCTGCAAATGTTCCTTATCGTCCGTATAAATGGAAACAGCCTGTCTTCCACGTGAGACGGAAACATAGAACTGTTCCATTGAGGATGCCCTGAAAGTGGCCGAACTTTGCGAGATAATCACCTTGTCTGCTGTTTTCCCCTGCGATGAATGCGAGGTAGAAACATACCCTAAATTAAAATGCCCAAAATCCGGCGAAATAGTTGAGCCATTAGAGAGCTTGATTTGGCCATCTTTTCCAAATCCCTCAATCTGAAATGTCGAACCATTAAACAGGTTCTTTCCTTCAGTGCTTTTACCATTAGCTGTGATGCGGATTTTATCCCCTTCCGCAACATGCACGTCCCTTGGCTCAAATACAGTGAACTTCTTTGTATCAATGAGATTGATGTTATAGCTCGCCCCACTTGCATCCACTATTGTTAAGCCATCCCGAGCAGTATTGACCACTTCCAGTTTTTTACCCGCTTTTATTCCTTTGCTATGCTGATGAAAAACAAGAACATCTCCTTGTCGGTAGCTTTCTGCTTGCTGTTTTTCAGCATCGGTGAGCTGGCGATTCCTTAGTATCTTATACTCACGCTCATCCGGGCTGATAATGTGGTTTTCTTTCAGCTTCTCGCGGATTCTTTCAGTAACGATTTCGCCTTCTGCATGTGTCGGAGCGATGACCAATACTTCCTTGGGGCTTTTCTTATTTACATAAGCGGAATGATAATAATCATTGGCAATTGTTTCGATTCTCTCCTTACTATCTGCTAATTCATGGATCGCGCCGTTACGCTCAAGTTTTTTAAATCCCTTCTCGACTTTCCCATCGGAAAGCAACTGCACCGCTTCTTTATATTCCGCATTCTTCTGCCGCTGAATCTTACTAACGGTGACGGGCTTAATTTCGGTTTCCTGCTGAATAATTCGCAGTGCATCCCCGCGTTCAACACTGTTATGCTGCTTTGTATCTCCCGAGAGGATAACCCGCGCACTTTGGGCTTTGGCAATCGCAAATATTTTGTTCATGTCGCGGTTAGATAACATTCCCGCTTCATCCACCCAAATAACCTGGTGTTTTAACGAAGGGTACAGATCTGCTCTTTGGAGCAGATGTGCTACCGTATCAGCGTTTTCAAAACCCTCGCTGCGTTGTACGCCCCGGCTGGCCTCGCTCGATGGCGCAAATGAAAAGATTTGCTTCTCACTTTCAAGAATGCCTTTCTTTACCTCTTTCATGAGGGTTGTCTTTCCCGTTCCGGCTTTGCCGGTAAGAATAATAATGCCGTCGGTTGAAGAAAGAGCATGACTAACCGCCACTTTTTGCTGGTCGTTTAGTTGTTGATTTTGCGGCTGATACCCTTCGTTTATCGGGCGAAATGTATTTCGAGATTCGTTGCAGTAAAGGATAAGCTGCTTTTCCTCTTTCAACGCTTCTTTCGTGGTAATAAACGTGCGGAGATTTTCATTGATCGACAAAATGTTTTGCTCTTGGCGATACGCTTGTTTGATCTGCTCGGCAGATGCATCACCGATAGAAGATTTTATAGCCGTCGCCAGCACTTCTTTGTCGCTAACAACCGACTTTCGTTCAAGGTGATGGCTTAATGAAAACTTTAATGCTTTTTGCGAAGCCAAGTCGTCTTCGCTCCTATGACTCTTTCCCTTCAGCTTTTGCAACGAGGTAAATTCTTGTGGTGTTAATCTTGATAGCCATGCCTGCTCCTGCTTTCCTGTAGAAACAGGTGGCCGCTTTGCTTCTCTTGTTTTTGCCCCTACAGCCGACTTTTGCTTTTCATCAGTTATGTTGTGTTCGCGCGAGTACTCTTCAATTTCCTGTGTGCGGCGAGAGAACTTTTCAAGTGTTCCCTTTTCAATACCCACCAACTCAAATCCGTTTTTGGTTCGCGCTATCGAATAACCGATTTGCTGCAAATGACCCGCGAGCTTTGAATGAAATACCGCTTCATAAAATGGGGCATCTTGTTTGATCTGCTGGAATTGCCCTGCTTTCCACTTATTGTCCTGCGCATCATAGGTTGCATTGAATACAAAACAATGGCTGTGCAAGTGAGGATCGGGAACGCCGTCTATTGGACGGGTGGTGAAATGCGTAAATTCCCCGTAAGCAATATTGCCCGTTAAACGGTTTTCGTTTTTGCCTTTGGCGCGAACCCTTGCCTGCATCCCCGTTTCGATCTCATCCATTGTTTCCCGAACAGATTGTTGAAAGGCATCAAGAATCACCTTCTTGTCTCGCTCGCTGCCAAAAGCATAAGCAAGACTCACAGACTTGCTTGCATTAAATGTAAAGTCGTAGCCAACGGTTCTATCAGCATCGTTACGTCCAGTTAGTTTCTTGACTGTGGCCGGATTTTGGTTGTCGCAAAGCCGCGCAAAATCTTCCTTAGAAATGTCACCGATTAGACCCAATTCGGCGGCGGCTTTGCCGCCCCACTTGCCGATTGCGTGATTGCTTTCAGAATAATAATCAAGCTGTTCTGAATGACCTTCTTTGTAATACTGCTCGCAGTAATATTTCTTCGCTCCGCCAGCAGATTTATTCATGGTAATGCGTAGCATTTTCCCTCGTTTTCAGCCATATTACGAGACCATTTTCGGATAAAAAAATATTGAACCAATGTGGCTCAACGTGGTCTGATATGGCACCAAAGAAAAGCCATAATGAGAGCAACTACGAAATCGAGAATTACGAAATCAGAACTAAATAGCTGGAATGTTTTGATCCACAATTTCGGATCTATAATCCCTGCCGCATGGGTAATGCCTATATTATTTTTTACTTAACGCTATTTGATTTCTAAAACCCTATTCATATATTGTTAAAAAATATACTGCATCATGGAAAACTTTTGGGAGACCATTTCAAATATTAAAACACCGCTGGCTGCACTATGCTTTATCGCTGGTATAATATATCTTGTTATCAAGGTTGTTGTATCGAGCAACAACAAGCGAAAAGAAAAAAGTTTAACAGTTCAAGACCCCCAGGCACAAAGAATAGCAGCGGAAAATATCCTTAAAGATTATCCCGATGTAAAAGTCGATACGATCTCCGATGATGCCGGAAAAGTAGAGATCGCCAAATTAATAATACGATCTCGATCCACTCTAAGCCAACGAGCTTTTTATGCTTTTATCATTTTAGCTATAATTTTTGCGGCGGCTTATTTAGTACCAAATATAATTTCTGGAGTTAACAATGACGATGCAAAGAAAACAGAGCAAGAGTTTCTCAAGCACAATTCATGGGCGCTCTTAAAAGCTATTAAGGCGAAATATCCGTATGGAATGCTTTCTGTTATTCAGCACATTAAGTTTCGGGATATATTGGTTGGAAATGAAAGGAAAAGGTTGGCAGAATTTAGAAACACCTACACTATCTCTGCCGCGCGAGACATAAACGCTTCTGAAAATGTTTTTTCTGAAGAGTTTAGCACGGGTTCGGCAATTTTGAAGCCGTGGCCTGGTTCCGAAATTCAGAATATCGTCGGCGGCGATGATCGCAAATTTTGGGTAAATTTTGACTTGGCAAAGTATCAAACCAAAACGATCATCACCGGATTAAACTATGTATATTCTTTTCCGATAACAGGCGGTGGTGAAAATAGTTGTTTTGGTAATATTTGTGGTCCTACCGAGTGGATGACCTGCTACCCGAACGAATTCGATTACATTGATAAAATGACAATAATAGTTGAAGGTGATGGGGTGGATATTCATTTGCCACCTAATGCAATGTATCGAAAGAGTGCAACCGGAAGTATCAAAAACGAGGACGGTCATTGTAGGCAGTATTCTTCCAATAAGAATTGTACGCTGGTAGCACAATGGGACACACTAACCGCAAGTGAATGTGTGGCATTTAAAATTGCTTGGTAAGAGGTTAAATTGTGAGTTTAATTTTGGAACAGACATCTTCCCTTATGGGGTCATAAGGCTCTTAACCTAAAATACTACCTCTGCTTCTGACTTGCCTGGTATTGGCTTATATATTTCGCTACTTGAGGAATCTTTTCGAGTGAGTTTGTATCTAATAGCGGAGTGCTTCTGCCTAATGCTGAAGGATTATCTTTTACTGCGACAACTATTGCAGCCGCTAAACTACAAGGGTCGATGTTTACATAATTAATGTAGTGCGAACCGAACGGGCCCGTTTTACGGAACTCGCCGATATAAGGGTCACGCAGATCAAATTTATTGTTACCCATATTCCAGTTTTCTAATTTCCATTCATTAAGTGCCGCGAACCTATGTAGATATTTTTCAAGGTTCAGTTTATCAAATGCTGGCTTGCTAATGCATAGGCTTACATTAACTTTTGGCGGCAGCTTATATCCACTGTCTTTAATCAATATCTCAAACTTCTTTCCTAAACTGTCAGCGGGTGGCCCATAGCCATGTACGCCGAAGGCATCTGTATAGTTAATGGACACACGCGAATGAAATAATTTGTGATCTGAATTGGGAAAATCTATATGAATTGATAATTCATCGACAGGTGTTGTTGGATACTTTTGCGTAACCAATTCTTCGTCACGATCCGTAGTTGTAATCACAAGAACCCCTCATATCCAGACTAATAGTTCTATAATTCTATCATTGTTTGTGAAATTCAATTACTAATACGTCCCTATAGCCCCTTTGCTGGCCTTTGCGCAATTCAATTTGGGTTGTAGCGTGATAAATCTCTATTTTATCTTTTTTCTTGTGTAGGTTTTTTTTGTAGATCAGGGTATCTAGGGGCTTTTCCAGCAATAGATAATCATTATCATCCCATTGCTCTTTGCTGATTATTCCTTTCTTTTTAAAAAAAATATGGCTCACCCCACCTGTCACGTTTTGTCTGTCTATAAGATGTATCGCTTCAAAAGTACTTAACGGTAACGTTTTGGTAGTAGTGAACGTTTGCTTCTCGATGGCTTCTTTGTTTTCATTTTGTCCAACTTCCACTCTTATTAGGTGAGTAACAACATAGTAGTTTTTCTCCTCGTTGCTTATAAACTCTTCTTCACCCAACGAGTATATTAAATCAGATTCAATCGTGGTTTTAATCGTATTAAGAACCTTCGAGACTGCTAATCTTTTGTATTCATCTTCTTTTGAAACCGGCTTTTGTAATTCTGGCGCTTCTAAGATTGAGTTAAGCGTTTTAAATTCTCTCTTCGCAATAGTTTTCGAAGTTATTGTTTCCGTTGCGAGATAGAACGGCCTTCTATACTCGGACTCGGGAATGTCTGTAATTGTGCAAATGCCGCCTTTTAAATGACAAGAGAAACAGGCAAACAGTCGTTTTCGCGGATTACTTTCATAATGTGGGTCTATTGCTTTTATCTCCGCGATTGCCCTGAGATCGAATTTATCCACTTCGGTTAGATGATCCATGCAAAATGCCAAGGCTTCAAACGAATCCCGCGTTCGCTCGCTTAATTGTACATCGTAATGTTTATGCGAAATAAATACGTAGCCATTTTTGATAAGTTTTTCTCTAATTGAATCGCTATTATCTAATTTTATCTGAAACTTATCATAGTTATATTCTAATTCATAAATAGGGTTGCCTTCTATTTCTTTCACCGGCCCGCCGTAAGTTTTCTCTATTTGTTTTTTTGCAAAAACGTATTCGCTGTCTTGTTCTTTACCCCCTTTCAGTTTGGATTTAAGCGTAACCAAGTTTTTTCTCAGATCATGAGAAAGTAAGACCCTGACTTTGCCATCAAACAAGTCATTCAAATCGTCAACGCGATTAAAGGAAGATACGTATTTCGGCTTCTCCCTGTCTTCGCTTACACCGCCCCAATAAAGCTGGATTCCATCTATTTTGGCATAAATATAATTATCTAAAGGAACGGTTTTGAGGTCATCTCTGCTGTGAGCGTCAGCCCAGATATTCTCAAAATATTTGGTAAAATAATCTCCCAGATCCGTCTTTAAACGGACCAAGAAGGTGGGATTATTATCCGCATAGTCGTTCGAAGGAAGCAGCCCAAAATTTGATTTATCATCCCATGATGTAAAGATCATGATGGGCGTGGACTTAAATAATTTGACTTGGATATTAGCATTAGGATTTTTGTCTTTAATTTCTCGTACACACTTGTGTAATGCAGCCAGACCGAGCTTCATTTTTTCCAAAATATCTCGGGTTTTGTTGCTTAAATCTTTGCTTCTTTGTTCTGCGGCATAGGTATCAGGATGCAACAAAAGTATTTCGATCTTGAAATCTTTGTTTTCTAACGCTGTAAGGAGCGATTTTTTAAACAACTCATTGTCCGCTATATAAGTATGAATAGATGTATCCAGGATTCTTATGCTTTCATGCGTTTCTACTTTATTTGAAAAATTATCTAGAATTTCACCATGATTTCTTCGCTCATACTTTTGAGGAATATCAAATAATTTTTTGATCCTGGCTTCCAATATGATGTAGATCAAAATTGCACTTAAGATCTCAATCCAAAAGTGTTCAAAAAAAATAACTGTTGCATGCCAAAGAGCTTCTGAGATGCGATTAAATATAGGCTGCACCGCATTATGTTGCTCATTTAGAAAGGCGATCACAATATTAATTGCGAAAACAAAAATTCCTATCGCCAATACGGCTTTTATTCTCGGGGTATCCCGCAATACCTCTCGACAGTGTTTTGATAATGAAACTAACTCAACCCACAATTTTTTAAAAATCATTTATTATTGATTTGCAGTGTTTTGAAAGATATTCAAAATACATATCTTTTATTAATACATCTAAATTTTGGGCCTTTTTGTTATGCAAGTTCTATTGAGATAATGTATTGATTTTCAAGTGCGGGTTTTGTTTTTTAGTCGTTTCTTTTTTCTGGATGACGTTTTGTCTCCTCATCAAGATAATTAGGTTTCTTAGTTTCGGGCAATTTCTTGCGAGCTATAACTGGATTAAGGCAATAGATTTTTTTTCCATAATACGAAAGCTGATTCGTCTTATTATCCTTTTCCTTTGTCATAAAACACTTGTCTCCTTTTTAGATTGATCTACTTTTTCTACTATCCAAATTTGGATATCCGCTTCTAACCAACCGACTGACTTGGGGCCAAGTGAAATCTGCAACGGGAAAGTTTTTTCATTCATTTTTTTATAGATAGTGCTGGTTGATAAGCCCGTTCTTTCCCTGACTACAGGAAGTCTCAAAATTCTGTCCACACCTTCTCCTTTATTTGTTACAAGTAAGGAAACTTCTCAACATGGAGTAGGGTAAAAAAGAAAGCAGAAATTCTATTCATTGAACTATAGTGCTGCTATTAAACTCCTCGTTTGATTCTTCGGTAGGTAAGGAATCGGTGGGGGTAGTTTCGGGGGTATCTCAAAATCTCCGAATTGGAAAAAACTAAATTAAACAGAGCCCTACTCATCCCGTTCGATTCTGTTATGCTCCACCAAGGCCTCTTCTCCAAACTTCCACCATCTTCTCTTAAAGCCCAGTATTCATGCTGGTTTGCTGGATATTTTCTTCCGTGATCTTCTCCAAGATTTTAGTGGATTCTCACGTCAAGTGGGGGTATTTTTGGGGGTATAGAAAGAGGATGCCCCATGCCATTAACCGACAAGACCATCAAAAATGCCAAGCCTCAATCAAAAGCCTACAAATTGCCCGATGGAGAGGGCTTGTATCTTTTTATACAGCCCACTGGCTCAAAGTTATGGCGCATGAAGTACCGCTTTGCGGGAAAAGAAAACGTTCTTTCCTTCGGTAAGTATCCGCTGGTATCTCTGTCGGAAGCACGAGAGCGGCGTTACGAAGCAAAGAAACTGCTCAAAGCAAATATTGACCCTAACAATCATAAAAAAGAAGCGAAGCTATCAGCATTGTTTGATGCCAATAACTCTTTTCGTGCTGTTGCCGAGGATTGGCATAAGACCAATACAAAAAAGTGGACGGGCGAATATGCAGTAGACCTTTGGCGGCGATTAGAAATGCACGCCATGCCTCAGCTTGGCTCCCGTCCTATTAGTCATATTAAAACTCCGGAGCTGGTACTATTGATTCGCAAATTGGAAAAACAACGCAAAGCAGAAACTGCCACTCGATTGGCGCAAACTCTTAATGTCGTGTTTCGCTATGCTGTTCATAGTGGTGTCATCGAGCATAATCCTGCTGCCGATCTTCGCGGCATCATCACCCCTCACCAGCAAACTCATTTGGCTGCCATTCATCCGTCAGAGTTACCTGAATTTCTTGAGAGATTGGAGGTAGTAGCCACCACTGTCCAAAACCGTATCGCAGTAAAACTATTACTCCAAACTTTTCTTCGCCCTGGCGAACTGCGCTATGGTAAGTGGTCAGAGATTGACTGGCAAAATAAGGCATGGAATATCCCGCCTGAGCGCATGAAAAAACGCCGCCCCCATGTAGTACCTCTTTCTGAATCTGCATTAGCATTACTGCATGAATTAAGGCCCATCACTGGCTACAGCGATTATTTGTTTCCATCGCAGCAGCGCCGCCGTCATCCTGTAATGAGCGAAAACACGATCAATAAGATTCTCAAGAACATGGGCTATGGCGGGCGGCAGGTTGGTCATGGCTTCCGTGCTATTGCTTCAACGGTACTGAACGAAAGCGCGAATTTTCGCTCCGATGTTATTGAGGCGCAGCTTGCGCATGTGGAAGAAAACGGCAGCCGCAAGCCTTATAATCGTGCTGAGTATCTTGAAGAAAGAACACAGATGATGCAGTGGTGGAGCGATTATCTTTCGGAAGCTAAAAGTAAAACCGTGAGGATAAATCGCAAAGCAGCATAAAGATTGTGAAAATAGAATCCCACTTCATTTCTTTATCGCTATCGCTTCAATATTACGCAGGTACTTCAAACATTTGGTAATGGTGTCATAATGGACATCCATGGATTTTGAGAGCTGCCTTGCACTGATATAAGTCAGACCATTACTATCAATGCCGGTTATCAAATGAATAAGTAATCGTAGTGTAAGAAGGGGGTATCGGCATTGATCGCCCCGGCAAATATGTTCAACCAAAAGGCGAAGATTCTTTTGTTCAATTTCTACTGCATTCTCCTGCGAAAAATTCAAATTATCGTTATTGTTTTTGTAACTGTGGTGTTCCACAAATTCCCTCATAAGTAGTAGTTAGCGTGATTGCTTTACAACTATGAATTGTTGAGTGAAGGGGCATTTGTGATTTCAGGACTAATGTTCTGTCGATTTCAAAAATGTGTGGGATTTTTTTTGGGGGCTTCACCGTCCACGACATTGATGCAGCAGCGGTGGCGATGGCACCGTTCAACGTTAGAATATGGATGAAGCAATTTAGCCTTTGTTAGAATTGTATTGCGTGGGCCTTGCCCCACTGAATCTCTTTTTCGTCCAGTAATCCCGGTCGCAAAATTATTGCCCTGCTCCGTCGAAAGATAAGGACATCGCTTCGCCCTTCTTGGGTCGGGCTACACTCGCGGGTTTGCATAAAAAAATCTCCACCTCGCTTTTG
Source organism: Sediminibacterium sp. (assembly GCA_965206685.1). GTDB lineage: Bacteria > Bacteroidota > Bacteroidia > Chitinophagales > Chitinophagaceae > Sediminibacterium. The sequence goes on along the minus strand of OZ242223.1, from coordinate 4,042,687 downwards.
CCTGCGTCGCAGTGATGGTTACGGAGGTAGTATTTTTTTAAGCAACTCCTTGTCTTTCGCTCCGCATGGCAATGGCTGGTCGCTATCGGTTGTATGAACGAGGCAAACAGGCCGAGTTCGATTTAATCATTTAAAAATTAAAAACCGATGGAAACAAAAAACTTCAACTCCCGCTTGATGAAAATGTCATGGGAAATTCAGCGCAGCAAACGCAACAGCCGTTCTAAAGCTTTAACCGCCGCATGGGCGATCCTTAGCAACGAAGATGTAACCGTCTTTTATCTCACTAAGAAAATGTGCCACGGCAGACCCGTAACGCCAAAGGTTCTTAATCAACTCTCCTTATTTAATTCAGCAAACCTTTAAACCACGAGCCATGAGATTCTTTAATAATTGCAGCACGATAGAAGAAGTAAAAGCAACTTATAAAAAACTGGCTAAACAGTATCACCCCGATTGCGGGGGTGATACTGCCACCATGCAAGCCATCAACACAGAATATAGTTTTGCCTGCGCTAAAATCCTGAAAGGCGAAAACCTTACCACCGAGGAAACAGAAGAGAAAATAAGGTTGTCGGAGGAATACCGTAAGGTGATCGAGCAGATCATAAACCTTGCTGGAATTACCATTGAGATAGTCGGCAATTGGATTTGGGTTACAGGCAACACCTATCCCGTCAAAACTCAGCTAAAAGAAGCGGGGCTTCTCTTTGCACCAAAGAAGGTTGCCTGGTACTATCGGGCGGAAGAATACAAAACCAAAGGCGGCAAGAAAACCCTTGATGAAATCAGGGGCAAATATGGTAGCGAGACAATTAGCAATAACCAATATAACAGAACACTAAGGGGGGCTTGAATACCCTCTTAGTGAGAAGGTAAAACTATGTTATAACGGCGGCGGGCTAACGCCCGCCGTTATAATAATTTTAAGTTCATCAATAAGAATTTCCTTCAAAAACTTAAAGCTTTATGCCGTATTTTATTAGTAGCAAGATGCCTAGAAAAACACTTATGCCGCCCCAAATTTTGCTTCCAAGGTCCTGACAATATTTTATGTCTTCGATTTGGATCGTATCCATTCTATTTGCTTCGTTTTTGCCAAAGATGAAAACATACTCAATTAGAAAAAATAATGGCGGCCCAATGAGCCACAATCCATAAAGAACTACATTCATGAAATCATAATGAATTTCCTTTCCTTCTGGAGTTTTATAGATTTTACAAATCCAAATAGTGTCGCTGCTAAATTTTAGAATCGTTCCAAATAGTATAACAACCACGATAACTAAAAATACTCTTTGTGCAGGTTTTTGCCGCCAAAGTTTTTTTACTCCGGTTTCTGTTTCTGCTGTTCCCATTTTATATAATTTAAAAGTTATAAAGCGATTACCCTGTACTCAACGGATGAGTTATTGCTAACCAAAATCTGAAATGCTGACGACAATTGATGTCTCACTGCAAAACAAAAAGCAGGTTAGCTTACCTGCTTCTGCTTATGCAGAATTTTATATCAAAAAAAGAAGTGGGGGGAGGAACTAATGTAATTTAATAATTTTCCGAGATTTTTTCTAATTTTTTTCACAGCAAACGTCGGAGCGATTATCGTTCTTTATGCAAATCTCGGTCATCTTTAGCAGGGCTGTTTTTAGAAAAATTTTTCGCCCACTCACGAACCTCTTTTTCATATTCTTGCTTACCGGAAACAAGGCCTTTGAAGTATTCGTTATGGTCGTTTGAGTGAGCCGCAAGTTGAGCTGCGAGATCAGGCTCGTGCTTTGCAAGTTGATAGCCATTATTGAAGCCCTTCAAATAATTCGGATCGACGGTGGTTTCTTCCTGTTCCATTTTAAAAAGTGGATTTTGCGTTTTTGTTTAAATACTCGTGGATGGAATCAAGATCATACAGAATGATTTTCTTTTCCGGTTGCGAAAATCGAATCTTGCCATCATCACGTAATTTTTGCAGCGTGGTTTTGCTCGTAACCCGCAATATTTTCATGGTTTCCTCACCGGAAATCCATTTATCCGGTGCCTTGGCTGATTGATTCTTAGTCACGCGCTCAATAACACGATCAACCAACGCGTAAAACGCCTCGTCTTGCAAACAAATAACTTCCATCGTATTGTAAATATTCGGAAAAATAATAAAGATTGCCCATTCACACAGAACAAAAATTCAGCAGAATTAATGCCTAATCCGCTAAATTTTTAACCACTTTTAAATCATTTTCCGGTATAACTAATGTGTGCCCAATGATCTTACAAAAAACCCTCTACTGACAGATGCCGCCAAAGCTGCGGTACTTGGTCAAGGTATCATTCCAAAACTAAAGAACTCTATTAATGCCGGGGACAATCCAAAGGATGCTAAGTTGGAGGCGTTGAAAAATAAAGCGCAGGTAACCATTGAAGAAATCGAAAAGCTGGTCGGCGGCGGGAATTTGGATAGTGCTACGGCACAAAAATTAGTTGCGGTGCTTGCGAAACTGCGTAGCGCTGCACATAGCGGCAGCATCTCTCGTGAAGCCTTAGCCAATGTATTATCTGAAGCCGCCACGATGATGACCGCTGCTGGTGGTGTTGGGAAGACAAACACGGACGCTACATCGGAAAAACTTTGGCAGACTATCGAAGCGTGCAACAAAGCTATTCATGACGACTTCGAGAGAATGTACGGGGCAGGTGTCGTCTTTGATGAAAAGCTGTGGGACAAGCATAAGCAACTTACTGAGTATATGCTGACGCATCCGCGTGACATCGAGAAGCAAAAAGAACTTAATCAGGTGGATGATCAATTGCTCTTGCAGGCAGAATCACAGATTAGCGCACATCCTGAAGCGAAAAAATATTTTGAGGAGGCAAAGAAGAAAAGCGAGGATCGCCATAAAACGGTCGATGAGGATTTGGCTGCGATAGAAAAGAAAACCATCCAACTTGATTCTAATACCGATTTGGATTGGGGTACTCCGCCTTCGAAAGAAAAGCCCGGAGCGACGCAAAAGAGCTTGTTTCATGAAACAACAATGAATGATGTCGAGTCGCAAAATGTAGGTCAAAAACCTAAAATTATTGGAAAGAATCTCGGCTATTAAGTTGGCTTATTTTCATTTTTTCTGGCATTTTACGGCATCGAAGATCAAATAAGTCATCCATTTTTGCAAGGGCATGACATTTTTTCCCTTTTCTCTGCCCTGGCACTATACTTGTCGGCCTATATAAAACAATCACATGAAAAAAACAGATAAGAACGAATTTGTTATTTCTAAACTTTTGAAGGTAGTTGCTAACGAACCTCATTCATTAGAAAAACTCGATAGTGCGATATCAAATTTTAATCACGAGATGCCAAATAATCCAGTATTTCATGTGTTATCTATGGAAAAAAAGATAGCTTTTCGAAATGCAGAAATAATGCTGAAAGATAACTATAAAGGTAGAATGATTTTTCTCGGCTTAGCAACGATAGCGATAGGCTTTCAGGCTTTGGAGCAATATTTAGAACGGTAAGAACGTCTCCTCTACTGTCATGAATTCTCAATTCATTTTGAAAGTATTTTAATAAGATCGAACTTTTGCAATCCAAGCAAAACAACTACTAGCCAGTAAATTACTAATAGTATTTTAACAGCAATGCTTTCCGGCAATACGCCAAAAAAACCCATTAAGTGTTGAGGTAGTTTGAATACAAACTCAATCCAATAAAATGGATTTAGTGACTCCCACGCTCTTTTTCTGAACACACCTATCGCTTCATGGAATGCACTTGTTACTAATGCAACAATATCGCTTCTGTTATTTTGAATATTATCAAAAACACTTACCGTTTGATTTGTAAATTTTCCGTAGCCTAAAAATTCTTGATGAATAACTCCGCGATCTTTTAATCCCGCGTCTTTGAATAATTGGTTTATTTCGGGCGTATGCTCACTTATGGTCCAGCTTTCTTCAACCATATAATGCTTGTACTTCTTGAATAAGGCTTTTACGCGAGACAGTTTATAAAGGTTTAGAGCAAACCTTAATATTAAAATGCCTACTAAAATAAACACAGGTGTAAGGCTTTGCATTTGAACAATTTTAATTACAATTTCCACTTTTTTTCTTGTTCATATACAAACGAAGGTTTGCTTACGAACAAATATTCCGCAGCAGATTACCACTCACAGTTTTTGGAAAAGCCATAGCCCTTGATTAGCGAGGCTTTATGCAATACCAATAATTCAATTTTTAATCGGTCAGCCCTAAATCTGTACGAATGTAAACCTTGGTTTACCTCATAACGGATTTGTTCTGACGCAGCGGCGTTCACCCTTGCGAAAAACAAACTCATGAAAAAGGCAATTGCTTATTACCGGGTATCAACAGGTAGACAGGGCGAAAGCGGTTTAGGAATTGAGGCACAGATCAAAGCCGTGAGAGACTTTGCTATGTCGAACAATTACGCGATAGAAAAAGAGTATGTCGAGATTGAATCTGGCAAGAATAATCATCGGTCGGAGCTAAAAAAGGCATTCTCACAATGCAAACGCAAACAGGCAACGTTACTCGTTGCCAAACTCGACCGAATGAGCCGCAATGTCAATTTCATTGCCGGTCTTTTGGAGTTAGGTGTAGACTTTAAAGCTGTAGACGTTCCGACCGGTGAAAGGTTCATCGTGCATATCATGGCAGCAGTTGCTGAACATGAGCGCGACCTTATTAGCAAACGCACTACCCTGGCTCTGCAAGCGGCAAAGGCGCGAGGGGTAGAGCTTGGAACTTACGGGCGCGATGTTCTGTCGAAGAAAAACCGGGAACTATCACGGCGATTTGCAAGAGCGATGCGGCCAACGATCATTCAACTGCGTCACGGCGGTTTTGGTACGGTTCGCGCCATTACCAATGAACTGAATCGGTTACAAGTGCCGACCTATCGCAATGATGGGAGCAGGTGGCATCTGAGTACCGTTCAAAAAGTATTAAACCAAATGAATCAAAAAAAATAAATGTATGAAGGAGCGATTTAACCGCATATTGCCGTATCGGAATTTATTCCTGTTACTCTGCTTGCAACTTGTATTTACAGTGGCACGACCGCAAACCGTCGATAAAATCCAGCGTTCAATTGATTTGATCAAAAAATCTTTGTACTGCGAGGATGCCGATTATCACACTGATGGTAAGCGCACTGTATGGGTAAAGTCCTACAAATCATGGACACCCGATGATATGCCCATCCTGAAAAAAGAAGCACCCGACGTGGTTAAGTTTCTTAACCAAGCGATTGATCACAACCGTTTGGATGTTCTCGAACAGCTACTGCCTGAATATTATCGCACACATGGAGGCGTCAAAGCCTTCGCTGATGCCGTTACAAAACTTCGACAGTAAACCCATTACCACTTATTTTTCACCACTAAATTTTCTAAATGAAACGGTTTATTACTATCAACGCGAAAGACAGAGACGAGGTTTTAATTCTCATGCGCAACGCCGTTATTACGGCTATGGCTAAAGATGCTTACGAATGGCTTAAAAAACAACTTCAACAAAACCAAGTAGGTCATCACGATCAAACCGCGCATCACCAAAGTGCGCTACCCCATCAAGGCGGTTATGTGTCCTTTTATGTAGATGACGCTGGTAAATGGATGTACGTAAGCCATTAAAAAAACAAACCAACTATGTCGCTCTTTTCTGAAAAGCAGCTACCATCGAGGGCAATATGTTTCACAAGTCTAGACAAATAAGTAAAAAACTCATTGCATAAAACATTTGTGTTAACTGGTTACATACCAGCGTAAAAGAGCCTTGTAAAATCCCCAAGAAGGCCAAGAATATTATGTAATATTGAATGCTACTATTATATAATTTAAGCGAAAGGGCTTCGACGCCTACAAGAACTTTTTTATCCAATGCAATTAAAATGACATCTCGCGACAAACCATTAAAAGACAATGAGCCTTGGGCTGACCCACAAATACGCCAGAATTATGAACAGGCCATAGGAAAATTTCTACTTGTTTATAATCAAATTGATAATCTGGTCCTAGAGATAATAAGAACTGTTTTAAAAAACCTTGACCGAGAAGATTTAGCCAATGGAATTGCAAAGGAAGATCTTTGGTTTCGTGTCTATATATTGGACCTTCTTAAATCCACATCTTCAAATGAAGATTTAAATACATTTCCGACAGAGAAACTAAAACAACTTTCAGGAGATCGAGCTCTACTTGCTCACGGCCACATGGATCAAAACCCTTTTGATGGTTCTTATTCTCTAATCGTCAAAGGGAAAGATAAGGGCAGACATTTTTCTGCCGATAAAATAAATCGGTTGGCAGAGGATGCAGAAGATATTTTTAATACGCTTCGATATATCGAAGCAATATTAGAGTTTAAGCCGCTAAGCGAGTCTTAGCGATCTTGTACACAATAAATTAGAACATGCTGTCAATACTTTACCCAGAAGTTCGTGGTTATGTGCAAAATTTCGGATACGGTCTTTTGCCGCTCCGCTTTGCAAAAGAAAACAAGTTTGTTCTTGTTATCAAAGCAACAAAAGAAACCCTTCTAACAGCCAGAACTAATAACGAATTCAAGATTTATCTTCTTCCTAATGATGCCAGCCTTTTTGATCAGTCACACAACTTTTCGCATTTGGGTCTAGTCAGTGCCTTTTTCGACGATTACGACGAGCCGCTTGTTCTCGTAACCCCATTAATTGATCAGGATGTTATGCTGACGGAAATGCGCTTATTATTGGCGCAAAAGGAAATTGAAATATATTTTTTTGATGAACTCAATCGAGAGTTATTGGGTGTTAAAGCAATTAATAAAGATTGGGAGCAACTTATAAATGAGATCAATAACGCTACGTTCCCCAACCTTGAAAAGATTGAACCTCTTGAACTTCTTCAAGGAATGTTTAAACGATTTGGAATTCGCAACAAATCTGATGATGATAAGTCCTATACAATATCCTTTATAGAAAAGCTATATCCAGACGATTTTATAATAATGGATCTTCAAGAAGAATTTGCAGGACTTAACGATAGCGAGAAAAACATAGCTATTACTTCTCTTGTTCGGGAAGAAGACCCAGGTCCAATGCAGGAAAAGGATATTGCTCTCATGATGAGGAGGGTTTTCAAAAACAATGAAATTTTTGTTAACCCATTCCGCTTGGATTCAAATACAGAACTAGCTGATGTTTTAATAGTTACTGATCACATAGTTGTCCTAATCCAAGCCAAAGACAGCCCTAATACTGAAGATAGTTTGGGCCGAACTATAGATAGAAAACGGAAAACGATCCACTCTCATCTTAGAAAGGCCTTAGATCAATTACGCGGAGCAATAGCGCAAGTACGTCAAAACAACGACCTCGCCTTGAAAGTTTCACAGGAAGAAATTACCATTTCCAACAAGCCGCGGCAGATCATTGGATTAATTATTGTCCGTGAGTTATTCGACAACGACTACCATGAATATAGCGAACCAATATTGTCTGAGATTGTTGCCCAAGAATTGCCCATTGTACTTTTAGACTTTTCTCAATTGCACGTAATTACCAACAACGTTAATTCGCCTGGTCAATTTGTTGAAGGCATATATAGAATTGTTGACACGGCCTTGCAAAATCAGGTGTTCCCAAAATCAGTGTGGTTGGGGTCAAAGCCCAATAATTAATTCTAAATATTAACACTAAATGTTTGACCTATGTTTGACCCAACGAAAAAGGCTTCCAAGCAAAACGCCTGAAAGCCTTATCTGGTAAGTGGTGTGGGCCGGGATCGAACCGGCGACACAAGGATTTTCAGTCCTTTGCTCTACCGACTGAGCTACCGCACCGGAGAGACAATTAATAATTAAAAATTAGTAATGTATAATTACCCTTTTAAATACCAACCCCCTTTCGGGGCAGCAAAAATAGGGGGTTTTCACAAATAATCCACATTGAACCCCTTGTTTTTAAATTTTTCCTGGTTCACCCGGGATTATAATATTTCTCTGGTTTGGGTCAATTTCAAAATTTCCCAATTCCAAAATTTCAAAATCCTTAAAACTCGCAGTTGTTCGGCGTTCTTGCAAACGCAATCACATCCCTGATATTCGTCATACCCGTTACAAACAATACCATTCTTTCAAAACCCAGTCCAAAACCGGCATGGGGTACCGCACCAAAACGGCGGGTGTCTAAATACCAGCTCAGATCTTCGGCGGGGATATGCATTTCTTTCATGCGCTGTTCCAGTTTATCCAAACGCTCCTCTCTTTGTGAGCCACCAACGATCTCACCAATACCCGGGGCTAATATATCCATCGCGGCAACGGTTTTGCCATCGTCGTTCTGGCGCATGTAAAAGGCTTTAATGTCTTTTGGATAGTTGGTAAGTATCACCGGTTTCTTAAAATGTTTTTCTACTAAGTAACGCTCGTGCTCACTTTGCAGATCAACGCCCCATCCTTCAACAGGATATTGGAATTTTTTCTTTTTGTTGTGATTGCTCTCACGCAGAATATCTATCGCCTCTGTATATGTGAGTCTTTGGAAATCATTATTCAACACAAATTCTAATTTCTCAATCAATCCCAATTCGCTTCTTTTATCCTGCGGCAATTGTTTTTCTTCTTCGGCCAAACGCTGCGCCAAAAATTCAAGATCTTCTTTATTATTATCCATCACATACTTAATTAAGTACTTGATGAACTCTTCTGCCAGGTTCATATTGTCTTCCAGATCATGAAAAGCCATCTCGGGCTCAATCATCCAGAACTCAGCCAGGTGGCGGGTTGTATTCGAATTTTCTGCACGGAAAGTTGGACCAAATGTATAGATCTCACTAAACGCCATTGCACCTAATTCACCTTCCAATTGTCCGCTCACCGTAAGGTTGGTACTCTTCCCAAAAAAGTCTTCTTTATAATTAATACTTCCATCATCATTCTTTGGTGGATTGTCCATCGACAATGTAGTAACACGAAACATCTCACCCGCACCTTCTGCATCGCTTGATGTAATGATGGGCGTATGCAGATACACAAATCCTTTTTGATTAAAGAACTGATGCACCGCAAATGCCAACGCATGACGTACACGAAACACCGATCCAAATGTATTGGTACGAAAACGCAGATGTGCCTTCTCTCTTAAAAATTCAAGACTGTGTTTCTTCGGTTGCAGCGGATATTTTTCTGCATCACTATCGCCCAATATTTCTATCGTGTTGGCTTTTACTTCCAGTGTTTGTCCTTTACCCAATGATTCAACAATCACGCCAACCACTTTTAATGATGCGCCGGTTGTAACACGTTTTAACAACGCATCATCAAACTCACCTAACGTGGCCACTACCTGTAAATTATTATTGGTACTCCCATCATTCAGCGCTATGAACTGGTTATTGCGAAAGGTGCGCACCCATCCCATTACCGTTACTTCCTGTCCTGCTGCACCGTTGGTGAGCAGTTGTTTGATCTTTACTCGTTTGTTGAACATAATTCGTTAATTAATTCGCGAATTGCGGATTAGCGGATTATTTCATTTGAAAACGCCGTTGATTCGCAGCACACCAATTCGCGGTGTTTTTTGTTTTAGCGGGTTATTGTATTTGTGGAAGGTTAACGGTTCTAATCCGCCAATCCGCAATCCGCCAATCCGCTAATTCTCCCTTCGGGCGGGCAAAGATAACCAAACAAGCCTCCAAACAGCCTTTTAACAGCTTATCTACCTTAAATTCCCGTAAAAAATGCTTGTTTTCCAAAAAACTGGCTTAACATTGCAGTGGAAACAAGTCGGTTCGGTCTCATACCAAGCTCCCGAAATAACCGGTTAACTCTCTTTCCGATCAAAAAACAATCACAACCCCTATCTGAGTTTAATTTTTTCCCTTAGACAGGATTTGTAATCTTAACACAACTTGAAATTCCCGTATTAACAGACATTTTTTATGTACGACATTTTGCAATTAAATGACATGCTCCTGCCCGAGTTGCTGGACATTGCCGAGCAACTGAACATCACAGGCGCAAAGAAATTAGACAAGCAAGGACTCATCTACAAAATATTAGACGGCCAGGCCGTGCAGGCAAGTGAAACCAAAGAGGATCCGAAGAAAAAAAGCGCCCGTCCGCGTAAACCCATTACCCTTAAAACCGCTAACGGTACCGAAGAAGCAGAAGTGATGCAGGAAGCGCCGAAAGCAGAAAAAGCAGCACCCGCTCCTAAAAAAGGACCGGTTCGCAAACCAAGAGCAGAAGCAGCACCCGAACAGGCTCAACCGGAATCTTCTTCACAACCCACCGAAAGTCAGGAAACCCATACAGAATCTAACAACGCTCAGGAAGGTGAAAATGCACAACCCGGTGAGAACGGCGGATCAGCTGATGCACCACAAATGCAGTATCCACGCCAGCAACAACGCAAAGAACCCGCATTCAATATCGAATTTGAAGGCGTGATCCTTGGCGAAGGTGTTTTGGAAATGATGCCGGATGGTTATGGTTTCTTACGTTCATCTGACTATAACTACTTATCATCTCCGGATGATGTGTATGTTTCTCCTTCACAGATCAAATTATTTGGTTTGAAAACAGGCGATACGGTTCATGGAGCTGTTCGTCCGCCAAAAGAAGGTGAAAAATATTTTGCTTTATTAAAGGTTGACAGTATCAACGGCAAACGCCCCGATGAAGTTCGCGACCGCGTTCCCTTTGATTACCTCACACCGTTGTTCCCTTTCGAAAAACTGAACCTGTTTACTACACCCAATAACTACAGCACACGTATCATGGACATCTTTACCCCAATTGGTAAAGGCCAGCGTGGATTGATCGTTGCCCAACCAAAAGTGGGTAAGACCATGTTATTGAAAGAAGTAGCCAACGCCATTGCAGCTAACCACCCTGAAATTTATTTGATGGTAGTGTTAATTGATGAGCGTCCGGAAGAGGTTACCGATATGGAGCGCAGCGTGAAAGCAGAAGTGATCGCTTCTACTTTTGACGAGCCTGCAGAAAAACACGTTAAAGTTTCCAGCATTGCGCTGCAAAAAGCCAAACGTTTGGTTGAGTGCGGACACGATGTGGTGATCCTTCTCGATTCCATTACCCGTTTGGCCCGCGCCCATAATACCGTTGCACCAAGCAGTGGTAAAGTATTGAGTGGTGGTGTAGAAGCAAACGCCTTATTAAAACCGAAACAATTCTTTGGTGCCGCCCGTAAAATAGAACACGGTGGTTCACTTACCATCCTAGCTACTGCCTTAATTGAAACCGGTAGTAAAATGGATGAGGTGATCTTTGAAGAATTCAAGGGTACCGGTAACATGGAGTTACAGCTTGAAAGAAAACTCGCCAACAAACGAATCTTCCCTGCTATTGATCTGGTAGGATCTTCAACCCGTCGTGATGATCTGTTGCTGGAGAAAGAAGTATTACAAAGAATGAACCTCCTCCGTTTATACATCAACGATATGAACACCGAAGAAGCCATGAACGAATTGCTGAAGCGAATGAGAGGCACGAAAGACAATGAAGAATTCTTAATGTCTATGAACCGCTAATCGCACAGATTTTTTATATGATTAAAATTAAAAAGGGCTTCGATAAACTCGAAGCCCTTTTTAATTTTTTAAACTCCCCTCCTTTGCGAAGATTTCCCCTCCTGCGAAGTAGGAGGGGTGCCCAAGCGGCTTAGCGAAGGGCGGGGTGGTTGAAAGCATGAGGTGAAACAAATCGTACTTATCACCACCTTACTATTCTCTGGTCCTTACTTATTTAGTAACTGCGTATTAAACAACTTCAATATCCTCTTATACTCATCCGTCCAGCTACTCGGCTCAACAAATCCATGATCTTCTACCGGATAGGGCGCCAGTTCCCAATTGTCTTTTCCCAGCTCAATTAATTTTTGAGATAAACGAACCGCATCCTGAAAATTCACATTCACATCTACCATACCATGACAGATCAACAAATGATTTTTTAATCCGCTGGCAAAATTGATGGGTGATGATTTTGCATAGGCCAAGCTATCATTGAAGGGTTCGTTCAGAATATTTGCGGTGTACCCGTGGTTATAATGTGCCCAGTCGGTAACGGGTCTTAACGCAGCGCCGGCTTTAAATACATCCGGTGTGGTAAAGAGCGCCATTAATGTCATGAACCCACCATAGCTTCCTCCGTAAATACCAATTCGGGTTGGATCGATTCCGTATTTTTCAACCAGCCATTTAGCTGCATCCACATGGTCATCCAGATCTTTTCCGCCCATCCAGCGGTAGATGCCTGTTCTCCAATCGCGGCCATAACCACTGCTTGCGCGGTAGTCAATATCAATTACGGTATAACCCTGATCGGCCAGTAAATTATTAAACATGGTTTCGCGGAAGTATGAGCTCCACCAGTAATGTACATTCTGTAAATAACCTGCGCCGTGAACAAAGATCACTGCTGCATTATTTTTCTTTCCGGCTGCAGGATCAAATACACGTGCATATACCTGTGCACCATCACGCGCAGGAATGGTTACTACTTTTGTATCTCTCCACGCATACGCTTTAAATTCTTCGCTTGCTGCTTTATTGGTTATCTGTACCGGTTTTTTGCCAGGTATATTTTCCTGAATAAATAATTCCCATGGCTTGGTTGTGTATGAATATCTGTAGGCGATCCATTTTTCATCGGGCGACATACTTACTTCATAACCACCATCCATATTGGTGATCTTCGTTTTTTGTGTGCCATCTGTTTTGATCCTGTACCAGTTTTGTTTTCCGGGATGTTCTTCATTGGTAAGAATATAAAAATTCTGTTTGTTCTTACTCAGGTTTGCATCCTGCACTTCATACTTTCCTTCGGTGATCGCTTTTTTGGAATTGGTGTTTACATCATAACTATACAAATGCGAGTAGCCGCTTGCTTCACTCTGGAAGTAAAAAACATTATCACTGATCCAGCCGATCTTCGCGCCGAACCCGCTTACACCCGGACCGCCGATCCATGCTTCATCGCGCTGGCGATCCAATAATTTTAATTTACCCGTTGCCGCATCCAGTTGCATAATCCAGCGGTCTTTATTATCCTGTGAGCGGATATCAACAATCGCAACCGTTCCTGCATCATTCCAATAAGGTCCCGCAAATTGCACGCTGCGTGCAACCGCTCTTCTGTTGGCAAATTTTTTAGGGTAGTCTTTTACATAATCCGGCGCATCGGTAATACCCGGAATAGAATCGGTCGCAACATTGATCAGTGTGTCTTTTTGTTTATCATACACATAAAAATCATAACGCCCCAATGGTGCACCTACTTTTGTACGGCCGGGAATATCTGTGGTAAATCCACTCTCCGCAACATAATCCGGAACGATCGTGTTTTTTTGAGAAGCCGGTGGTTGATATAAACGATAGGTTACAAAACGCCCATCAGGACTAATCTGTAAACCCTGCAGATTTTTATCGCCGATGCCAATCGTTTTTATCGTATCTGTATCTCTGTTCTGTTTTAAGAATGCATTTCTTGCATCGCGTTTTGCTTTCCTTTCTCTCAATACCATAAACAGATCCTGCTGTTCCTGCTGCAGCCATTGCTCCTGGCTTCCACCTGATACTGCTGCGCCGCCGCCCGCACCACCACCAAAGCCACCGCCGCCACCGCGTGCTCCACCACCACCGCCGCCACGTGCACCACCGGCACCACCGCCGCCAAATGCGGGTGCTGCTGTTGCTGTTTCTGCACCGCGGGTAATATTGGTTAATTGAGTGGTTACACCCGTCTTGGTATTCCAGCCATATAAATTCTGGTTTCGCGTATACACGATCCATTCATCTTTCATCACAAACTTTGGTGCACTTTCAAAATCTTCTGTTTGCGTGATGCGGGTTGTTTTCCCCGTTTTCAGATCATTCAGATATAGATCTCCGCGATATGTATACACCATCATCGTGTTACTATTATTATATACTGCATTGTTCAATGCGTTTACTTTTTGCACTTCCAGATAACCGGCTTTTTGTGGCGCTGTTGTACCAACAGAAAAAGTGTACACGGAGTCAGACATTTTTCCATCCGGGTTCCAGCTGAAATAAACAGACTTGCTGTCCTGCGACCAGAACACATTCGAAGGTTGTGCACCAATCCATTTTGGATCGCGCATAATTTTTTCAACAGTTAATGTTTGCGCATTCGCAAAAGCAAAAAAGAAAATAAAATAAGGGAGTAGTTTGATTTTCATCAGAGCAGTTTTATCTATAAATCTATTACAATACAATGATTTGGAAAAACAATCTCTACGGAAAGCTCTGCCTCTCTGCGGCTCTGCGGTTGAAAGCTCTATGAATATCGGTAAGCACGAAAGTGTAAGTACATCCAACCGCAGAGGTGGGAAGTTACATGAGATAACCGCAGAGAATTTTTATTTGTAATACCCGTTCTGCTCAATCTCCTGCTGCACTTTTTCTGTAACAAGATAGCGGATGGTTTTTCCGCTTTTAATATTATCGCGGATCTCCGTTGCGGAGATCTCGAGCATGGGTGCATCAAGCTCAATCACATTAGCGCCAAATGTATCCTTCACCTCAAACTCTTTTCTTTTGTAAACAATGATGGGATAATTCTTCACCAGTAATTCAAAATTTTTCCAGCGCGGAAGATTCTGAAAACTATCACTACCCATGATCACCGAAAATTCGTGTTGCGGATATTTTTCCTGTAAATAGGTTAGTGTATCAATTGTATAGGATGGGCGGGGTAATTTGAATTCAACATCTGAGGCCTTGAGTCTCAGATCGTCTTCCACCGCCAAATGAACCAGGTGAAGCCGGTGATATTCGTTTAATAATACAGAAGAAGGTTTTAATGGATTTTGCGGAGAAACCACAAACCAAACCTGTTGCATTTCGGTGTTATTGGCCACATAACTGGCAATGATCAAATGACCAATATGAATAGGATTAAAAGAACCGAAATAAAGGCCTATTTTCATTTAAAACATTGATAGTCAATTAATTATGTTGATTCGCGAGTTCAACAAAAATGCTGTTCGCCTCATTCAGCCGAAGGCTTAAATGGTAGCCGGCCACAGAAATGGAGATAGGATCACCCAGCGGGGCTTTCTGTTCTACTTTTACCAATTCGCCCGGCACACAGCCCATTTCCATCAGTTTTATAAAGATCTCGTCTTTTTCAAAAGAATGTATCACAGCCACCTGGCCAACCGCTAATTCAGACAATCGTTTCATTTCCGTGGATTAATATTTAAAGGTAGCATGGCGGGATAGGTTTTTGTTACGAATTTTGGAGTAATACCATACTTAATGACTTCAGTATCTTTTCGTTCCGCCGACCGCGCCCTTAGCCTGCCTGGTAAAACGTTGGTTAAGACCTTTATTGTATCTCTTTTCAAAAAAGAAAAGCAGCCGCTTTCATCTGTCACCTATGTTTTTTGTTCGGATGCTTTTTTACTTCAGATGAACCGCGATTTTTTGCAGCATGATTATTATACAGATATCATCACTTTCGGTCTTTCAGAAAAAGGAGAACCTGTTGAGGCAGAAGTATACATCAGTTTGGACAGGGTGAAAGACAATGCGAAAGCCCTTGGTCGCCCCCTTAAGGAAGAAACCCTTCGGGTGATCTTTCATGGTGCCCTTCATCTTTGTGGGTATAAAGACAAAAAGAAAAGTGAAATCGCCCTAATGCGTAGCAAAGAAGACGAGTATTTGCGTTTATTTGAAAAAAAACGGCAGAATGCGTAGTGCGCTTATCCTGATCTTTCTTTGTTTCCATTTCTTTTCCTTTTCACAGATCACCATGATTGAGCTGGATGAGAAGCGCGTTCCGGAACCTTTAACCCGCGATTCCGTTGTAGACCGTTGGAATCTGTCGCAGCCGGGCTTCCAAAAACTACCCAACGAAGCCAAACAATTGCTTTACTGGACCAATTACGCCCGAAACAATCCGGCTAAATTCTGGGATAGCGTTGTTGTTCCGGTCCTAAATACATTCAAACCCCTGAATACACCTGAAGCCGTTAGTCTGAAAAAGGATCTTTTACGTGTAGGAAAACTACCCATGTTTGTTTTGAATGAGACTTTGGTAGGTACGGCCCAGTCACACGCATTCGATATTGGCAGGAGGAGAGCGCCTTTAAGCCACAATTCAACCAATGGTGCTGATTTTGGTACCCGGATCAAGAAAGCCGGTATCAGGTATTGCGCCAATGAGAATATTTCGTTGAGTAGTCAGAGCATTCTTTTATCTCTCATCCTCCTTTATTTAGATATCCGCCTTCCCGATCAGGGTCATAGAAAAACGCTTCTTGATATGAATCTCAGAGAAATAGGGGTAGGTTCTTCACTTTATGGATCAGATCAGTACTTTCTGGTTCAGGATTTTGCTTGTGCACAGTAGTCTAATGGCCGGGTTTCACGAATCACAGTTTCTACCCGGAACACTCTAAAAACAAAAGGTTCCACAAATCACAGTTTCTGCCTGAAACATTCTTTATTTTTGTGTATGGCCAGAAAGAAATGGACTCCGCAGGAAGAAGTTACAGACTCTCTGCTTAAAATCAGGGAGAAAAGAAAATGGCAGCTAGCCTATAGAAGGTATGTTTTGGAGGGTTTACCCAGCGAGGCTTATGCTCCGTTCTTTGGGTTAGACTCAAAAACACTTCGAGAGTGGTTTGAAATACAATTTACAGAAGATCAGAGCTGGCTTTCCTTTGGTAAAAACTGGCAATTCGACCATATCGTCCCTGCCACTTATTTCGATTATTCAAATGAAGACGATTTACGATTATGCTGGAGTTTCATAAATCTGCGGGTTGAGGGAATTGAATTAAATAAAAATCGGGGAAATCGTATTGATGTTCTTGCCGTCCGACCATACTTTCAAGACCTTTTAGATAAGACCGGTTTTTCGCTTTGTCAGAAAATGCTTGATAAAATCAGTTCTATTGAGTTGTCTAATATTGAAAGCAACTCAAACATTGAAAGCTTTATCATTAAAAACAAAGACCGGCTGGAAACCATTACTTCGTTGAGTAATGATGAGTTTGCTTCTCTAAATCAGGGAGTCTCTTTGCCAGACATTTTACTCGAAAGGGAAATCCTTAGAAAATTCGGCCAAGGCCAAAAACCCTGAACTATCTTTGCTGCCTATGTTTCCAGAATATGATGTGATAGTAGTGGGCGCCGGTCATGCCGGTTGTGAAGCCGCAGCCGCAGCCGCTAACCTCGGCAGCAAAGTGCTGTTGATTACTATGAATATGCAGACCATTGCACAGATGAGCTGTAACCCGGCCATGGGTGGAATTGCCAAAGGACAGATCGTTCGTGAGATAGATGCCATGGGTGGGTATAGCGGAATTGTGAGCGACAAGAGTACGATTCAATTCAGGATGCTGAACAGAAGCAAGGGACCAGCCATGTGGAGTCCACGTACACAAAACGACCGCATGTTATTTGCTGCCACCTGGCGCGAGATGTTGGAGAACACGCCCAACGTAGATTTCTATCAGGATATGGTTCGGTCCATTATCATCAAAGGAAACAAAGCCTGTGGTGTTGTTACGGGATTGGGGCACGAGGTAAGATCCAAATCAGTGGTTGTAACGAGCGGAACTTTTTTAAATGGCATTATTCATATTGGAGAAAAACAATTTGGTGGCGGACGTGTAGCCGAAAAAGCCGCAACAGGAATTACAGAACAGTTGGTTGAATATGGTTTTGAAAGCGACCGTTTAAAAACCGGAACGCCGCCAAGGGTTGATGGCCGCAGCCTCGACTATAGCAAAATGGACGAGCAAAAAGGTGATGATGAAATTGTAGGATTCTCTTATACAGATACGCCGCGTATAAAAGCAGAAGACCAAAGAAGTTGTTATATCACGTATACCAATAGTACGGTTCACGATATTTTAAAAACAGGGTTCGACAGAAGCCCAATGTTTCAGGGAAGGATTGAAGGGGTTGGGCCAAGGTATTGTCCGAGTATTGAGGATAAGATCAATCGCTTTGCCGATCGTGACCGCCACCAATTATTTGTGGAGCCCGAAGGATGGAATACGGTTGAGATCTATGTAAACGGATTCTCAACCTCATTACCAGAAGAAGTACAGTACGAAGCGCTTCGTACTGTTCCGGGTTTTGAGAATGTGAGGATCTTCCGTCCGGGTTATGCGATTGAGTACGATTTTTTCCCGCCAACACAATTACAGTATTCTCTTGAAACAAAAATCCTTTCGAATCTTTTCTTCGCCGGACAGATCAACGGAACTACCGGTTATGAAGAAGCGGCGTGTCAGGGTTTAATGGCAGGAATAAATGCACATCAAAAAGCAAGAGAATTGGAACCTTTAATATTGAAAAGAAGTGAAGCATATATTGGTGTGTTGATAGATGACCTGATCAGCAAGGGAACCGAAGAGCCTTATCGAATGTTCACCAGTCGTGCAGAATTTAGAACACTTCTTCGTCAGGATAACGCGGATCTGCGTTTAACAGAAATTAGTTATCGCCTTGGGCTGGCTTCTCAGGAAAGAATGAATAAAGTAATTGAGAAAAGAGAAGAAGTTGCTGAAGTGAAAAAAGTACTTACCACAAGCAGTGTTGAAGCTGATGATATCAACCCGTATTTTTCTGAGATCAATTCAGCACCTATCACAGAAAAGCAAAAGATCAGTAAGATTCTTTTAAGGCCTAATGTAGCGTTGAGTTCTTTAATAAAAGCTATCCCGGGATTAGAAAATACGCTTTCGAATATTTCTACAGACTCTTTAGAGCAGGCAGAAATTCAAATCAAATATGAACGTTATCTCGAAAAAGAACAGGAGATCGTAGACAAGATGAGTCAACTTGAAAACATGGCGATTCCTTCCTCGTTTGATTATGATAAGGTTTCTGCATTGTCTAATGAAGCCTTGCAAAAATTTAAAAAGATTAAACCATCTACACTTGGTCAGGCAAGTCGCATCAGCGGTGTAAACCCAAGTGATGTACAGATCCTGATGGTGTATATGGGCAGATAGTTATTTTCCTCTTTTATTAATATCTTAGGTTTTATAAACGATACTTATGAAACCAATTCTTTCTGCGGCACTCGTCGCATGTCTATTCTTTTTTTCCTGTAAACAACAACCCGCTTCGCTCTCCGTAAAAGACTATCATGCCATTACAGATAGTGGTGTACAAACCGGCGGTGTGAAAATGATACAGATAGAAACCCCTGTTGGAAAATTTAATGTGTGGACGAAAAAATTCGGCAACAATCCAAAAATAAAAGTGTTGCTCCTGCATGGTGGTCCGGCAGGTACACACGAAGCTTTTGAATCGTTCGAAAGCTATTTTCCACAAGAAGGTTTTGAGTTTTATGAGTATGATCAGCTGGGTTCTTATTACAGTGATCAACCTAAAGACAGCAGCCTATGGACAACCGAGCGCTTTGTTGAAGAAGTGGAACAGGTTCGCAAGGCGCTCGGTTTAAATAAAGACAATTTTTATTTACTTGGTCACAGCTGGGGAGGAATTCTCGCAACAGAATATGCAATGAAATATCAGGACAACTTAAAGGGATTGATCATATCAAACATGATGAGCAGTTGTCCGGCCTATGGCAAATACTCTGTCGATGTATTAGCAAAACAAATGGACCCAAAAATATTGGATACGATCAGGGCCCTTGAAGCGAAGGGTGATTTTAAGAATCCAAAATATATGGAGCTCCTCATTCCTAATTTTTATAACCAGCATTTGTGCCGTCTCAATCCATGGCCCGAGCCGCTTAACAGGATGTTTCCGCATTTAAACGAAACCATCTATACCATGATGCAGGGGCCTTCGGAATTTGGTATTTCAGGTCGTCTCGCTAATTGGGACAGAAGTAAAGATCTCCCAAAAATAAAAGTACCCACGCTCACCATCGGCGGCATGCACGACACCATGGACCCCGAGCATATGAAATGGATGGCCACGCAGGTACAAAAAGGCAGGAGCCTGATTTGTCCGGACGGGAGTCATTGTTCTATGTGGGATGATCAACCGCATTATTTCCCGGGATTGATCCAATTCATTAAAGATGTGGACGCGGGCGGATTTACCAAATAGCTGTTCACCGACACAAGAGGCGCTTTACCGAAAATTTGATGAATGGTTTTTTGTATAGATTCCTTTCAGTAGTTTTAAAGTCTTCCAAAACCAACTAATGTTTATGAGAAAAATCAAGCTCTTGCTTTCCGGGCTGCTGTTTGCATTATTGCTACAGGCCCAGGAAACATTCCCCGTTAATGGTGTTGCTGATAAACGCGAAGGTTGTTATGCCTTCACAAATGCCACCATCGTAAAAGATGCACAAACCACCCTCACAAATGCAACCATGGTTATCCGCGACGGAAAGATCATTGGTCTTGGCGCAAGCGGCGTTGTGATTCCGAAAGATGCGGTGGTGATAGACTGTAAAGACAAATACATCTATCCTTCGTTTGTAGATATTTATTCCGACTACGGTATCGCTGCTCCAACACGTGATGGTGCCGTTGGTGGAAGAGGCGGTGGCGGTGGTGGATTTGGCGGCCCGGCTCAAATCACCTCAAACACAAAAGGTGCTTATGGCTGGAACCAGGCAATCAAACCAGAAATTGATGCTTCAAAATTATTTGCAGTGGATGATGCCAAAGCCAAAACTTTGCGCGAAGCTGGTTTTGGAACTGTTCTTTCTCATGTCAAAGATGGTATAGCCCGTGGAACCGGAACCGTTGTTACGCTTGCAAGCGAAAACGAAAACCTTGTGTTTGTAAAAGAAAAAGCTTCTGCACATTATTCGTTCAGCCGCGGAACCTCAACACAAAGTTATCCAAGCAGTATGATGGGAACGATCGCATTGCTGCGTCAGACTTATTTAGACGCACAATGGTATAAGAACAAACCCGCTAAAGAAGGAACCAACCTTTCTTTACAGGCATGGAATGATAACCAGGGTCTGCCACAGATTTTTGAAGCCGATGATAAATGGAATGATCTGCGTGCATTCAGAATCGGAAAAGAATTTGGTGTTAACTATATTATCAAAGGCGGTGGTAACGAATACCAGCGTATCAAAGAGATCGCCGATACAAAAGCGACTTATATTCTGTCTCTGAATTTTCCACAGGCACAGGATGTTGAAGATCCTAATGATGCAAGATCTGTTTCTCTGGCAGACATGAAACATTGGGAACTGGCTCCAACAAATCCTGCCGCTTTAGAAAAAGCAAATATTCCTTTCTGCTTAACTTCTGCAGACCTGAGGGATCCAAAACAATTCTTAACCAATCTGCGCAAAGCGATTGATATGGGATTAACTGAAACCAAAGCAATGGAAGCATTAACAAAGGTTCCTGCAACGCTTCTTGGTGTATATGATAAAGTAGGAAGTCTTGAAACCGGAAAGCTGGCCAACTTCCTCATCACATCCGGCCCGGTGTTCGCTGCAACCACAACCATTCTGCACAACTGGGTACAGGGTGATAAATATGGTGTAAAAGAGGATGCATGGTATGATGTAAAAGGAACTTATACTTTAGCGATCAACACAGCATCGGGTGTGGTTAATTATACATTAGATGTTAAAAACGCGTCAACTGCCAATGTAATTGGAAAAGATACATTGACCGGCCGCTTTACGTTTGATGGTAAAATGGTAAAACTTAATTTCTCTCCAGTCCCTGCAAGAAGACCACAAGGTGGTGGTGGATTTGCCGGAGGCGGTGGAGGCGGATTTGGTGGTGGCCGCGGAGCTGGCGGTAGTGCAGCAGCCGGTGGCGTACAATATCGCTTAAGCGGTGTAGCCAACGGTATGACCTGGAATGGTAACGGAGAAGATACCGCTGGTAATAAAGTTACCTGGAGTGCTTCTTTTGTTTCAACAGCTATGGCTTCAACAGATTCTGCAAGAAGACGCCCGAACGCTCCTCAGCGTTTAGCAAAAGTGACTTTCCCTTTTGATGGATATGGTTGGGAAGAATCACCAAAACAAGAAGCCTTATTAATTAAGAATGCAACTGTTTGGACAAATGAAAAAGATGGAAAATTAGAAAATACAGATGTGTTACTGAAAGACGGCAAGATCGCAAAAGTGGGCAAAAACCTGAGCGATGCTTCAGCCAAAGTAATTGACGGAACAGGTAAACACGTTACTGCGGGTATTATTGATGAACACTCACATATTGCCGCTGCTTCTATTAATGAAGGCGGACAGTCTGTTACTTCTGAGGTAAGAATTGCAGACAACCTGAATCCGGAAGATGTAAATATCTATCGCCAGTTGAACGGTGGGGTTACTTCTTCTCATATTCTTCATGGTTCTGCCAATACCATTGGCGGACAAACACAATTAATTAAACTCCGTTGGGGTGCAAATGATGAAGAACTGAAGTTTAAAGGCTGGGATCCTTTCATCAAATTTGCATTGGGTGAAAACGTAAAACGTACCACCTCTCAAAACAATAACCGTTTCCCTGATACACGTATGGGCGTGGAAGAAGTTTTGAACGATGCGTTTGCAAGAGCAAAAGACTATGAAGCCGACATGAAGAAAGATCCTAAAACAAGAAGGGATCTCGAACTTGATGCTTTGGTAGAAATTTTGAACAGAAAACGTTTCATCACTTGTCACTCATATGTACAAAGTGAAATTACCGCCGCCATGCGCGTGGGTGATAAATATGGTTTCAAGTTCAACACTTTCACACACATTCTCGAAGGCTATAAGGTTGCCGATAAAATGAAAGTGCATGGTTCAAGTGCCTCAACATTTGCAGATTGGTTTTATTATAAAGTAGAGGTTACCGATGCGATTTCATACAACGCTGCGATCATGCAGAAAGTAGGTTTGAATGTTTGTATCAATTCTGATGATGCGGAAATGGCTCGTCGCCTGAATCAGGAAGCGGGCAAGATCGTTCGTTACGGTGGTGTTTCTGAGGAAGAGGCATTGAAAATGGTAACATTGAATCCTGCAAAAGCTTTACACGTTGATGATAAAGTGGGAAGCATTAAAGCAGGTAAAGATGCAGACATTGTTATCTGGAGTGAGAATCCATTGAGCATTTATGCAAAATCAGAAAAAACAATTGTTGACGGTATTGTTTATTGGGATAGAGAAAAAGATGCAGAACAACGCAAGAAAATTGCTGCTGAAAGATTCCGCCTTGTTCAGAAAATGATCGGCGAAAAAAGAACCGGTGGTGCAGGTGCTGTTCGTCCTGCAGAACCAAGCTGGCAGATTTTGTTAAGCTGTGGCGATCATGATCATCATGACGGATTGTTCACCGTAGATATCCAGGAAGACGAAACCATCAAAAAATAAACTGACCGATTATGAAAAAAATATTCTGCACATTAAGCACATTACTTCTGATCGCCGGTTTAGTTAAGGCGCAGGAAGTGGTGTACCCGGCCAAAGAAAATAAGGGTACAACTGTTATTGTTGGGGGAACTGTACACGTTGGCAACGGTACCGTTATTGAAAACACAAACATTGAAATTAAAAACGGAAAAATTACCAATGTTGGCACAGGCTTTCCTACTTCAGGAAGCTCTTTAACGATTATTGATGCAAAAGGCAAACAGGTATATCCCGGTTTGATCCTTCCATCAACCGATCTGGGTTTAAAAGAAATTGCCAACGGCGTTAGAGGAAGTAACGATTACCAGGAGATTGGGGAGTTCAATACAAGCGTTCGTTCGATTACGGCATATAATACCGATTCAAGGGTTATTGGCGTTTTGCGTTCTAACGGAATCCTGCTTGCCAGTGTTACACCCGAAGGCGGAACCATCAGTGGTTCTTCTTCAGTGGTACAATTGGATGCATGGAACTGGGAAGATGCTGCGTATAAAATGGATGCGGGTATTCATATGAACATGCCAAGCTTTATCAGCCGTTTTGGAAGAAGAGGCGGTGGCGGTGGTATTCCCCCTGCATTGCTGGCACAATTGGGTTTAGGTGGTGGCGCCGGTGGTGCCGATCCCGCAAAGGCTGCCATGGATAAAGTAGAAGAAATCAAATCTTTCTTCCGTCAGGCAAAAGCTTATTTGGCAGAACCGGCACACAACGCTACCAATCTTAAATTTGAAGCAACCAAAGGACTGTTCGACAAGAAACAAAAACTGTTTGTTCATGGAGATCAGGTAAAACAAATGCTGATTGCGATCGATTTTGTAAAAGAGTTTGGTTTTGATGTAGTGATCGTTGGCGGCAGCGAAAGTTTTCAGATCGCCGATCTCTTGAAAGCAAATAATATTGCTGTGATCCTCGGACAGGAGCATGCGCTTCCTGCAACCGAAGATGACGATATTGATCAACCTTATAAAACACCTGCTGTTTTACAAAAAGCCGGCGTACTGTTTGCGTTGAACGATACACATGATGAAGCCCGTTACCGTAACTTATCATACAACGCAGGAACTGCTGCTACCTATGGTCTTACCAAAGAACAGGCTTTACAGGCAATTACTTTGAATGCAGCTAAAATTCTGGGTGTTGATGATAAAACAGGAACGCTTGAAGCAGGAAAAGATGCCAACATTGTTATCAGCGATGGTGATCTGCTGGATATGAAGAGCAGCACCATCAGCGCTGTGTTTATTCAGGGCCGTCAATCAAGCCTTGATAATAAGCAGAGACAATTGTATGAAAGATATAAGTACAAATACGGGATCAAATAATGAATCTCTGATTTCACAGATTTGTATATGATTAAAAAGCCCTCACAATTGTGAGGGCTTTTTGTTTGCTGCTAAAAATTGTTTGTCATACACAATTGATTGCAACCGCCCATCTCAAAAACTTTCCGCCTATCGTTGTTATCGAGGCTTTAACAGTGTTGGGGCTGTAACCTTTTTAGATTTACCACGTTTCCCTTCGTACATGGGAATACTATTGCCCGCCAAAAACGTGTTTATGAAACGATTCTTTCTTGCTTTAATTTCTGTTGTGTTTGTTGTTTCCGGATTTGCCCAACAGGAGAAGGTGGTTAGAAAATTACCTGCCGTTAGAACAACGCAGAAAATTATCATTGACGGCGATCTAAAAGACGAGGCATGGAAATCTGCTCCCGTTGCTACAGATATGGTAGAGTGGCGACCTACATTTGGTAAGGTTGAAAACGATAGAAACAAAACAGAGATCCGGATACTCTATGATAATGCAGCGATATATATCGGAGGCTTTTGTCATGAGGCTGCCAAAGACAGCATTTCAACAGAACTTGTTGGGCGTGATGTTGTGGGTGTAAATGATTTTGTGGGCGTTTTATTTGATACCTATAACGATAAGATCAACGGCTTTGGCTATTATGTTACGCCGCTTGGTGAGCAGTTTGATGCAAAATATTCATCCAACGGAGAAGACCCGAGCTGGAACAGTGTGTATGAAACGCAGGCAAAGATTGTAGATGGCGGCTGGGTGTTTGAAATGCGTATCCCTTATTCTGCTATTCGTTTCAGCAGTGTTAAGAAACAGGACTGGGGGATTAATATCACCAGAAGAAGAAGAAAAAGTGATCAACAATACATGTGGAACCCAACCAACCCAACCGTTGGCGGAAACTTTTTTGCTCAGTTTGGTTTGTGGACGGACGTGCAGGATATTAAGCCCCCGGTAAGATTATCTTTTTCTCCTTATCTCTCAACATACGTTAATCATTATCCTTACAATGATCCTGCCATAAAAAACACAGCCACTTCTGTTAACGGCGGAATGGATGTGAAATACGGCATCAATCAATCTTTTACACTAGACATGACGCTGATACCTGATTTTGGCCAGGTACAAAGTGATAATCAGGTGTTGAATCTTACCCCCTTTGAAGTAAAATATAATGAGAACAGAAGCTTTTTTACAGAAGGCACCGAGCTGTTTGGAAAAGGAAATTTGTTTTACAGCAGGCGCATTGGCGGCCAGCCGCTGCACTTTTATGATGTATCCTCAGAATTAAAACCGGGGGAGCAGATTGATAAAAACCCAACTGAAGCGCGTTTGATCAACGCTACAAAAGTGAGTGGCAGAACTGCATCCGGCTTGGGTATTGGCTTCTTTAATGCGATAACCGCACCACAATATGCTACCGTTAGTACCGATGGAAAAGATCCGCGTAAAATACAAACCGATCCGCTTACGAATTATAATATCATTGTTTTTAATCAATCATTAAAAAGAAATTCAAGCGTTTCTTTTATCAATACAAATGTAACAAGGGCAGGAACAGATTATGATGCAAACGTTTCTGCGGTGCTTTGGGACCTGTATGATAAGAAGAACGACTGGAATCTTTTTGGTAAAATAGGCGAAAGCGAATTGATCGGATATTTACCCGGCGGCAAAACACAAAATGGATACACACACAATATTGGTTTTGGTAAAACCGGCGGACGTTTTAATATGAACTTTTCGCAGGAGATTGCTGATAACAAGTATAACAGCAATGATATGGGCTATTTTACCAACAACAATTTTGTAGACCATAATTTATGGATGGGATACAAATGGGTAAAACCAAAAGGTTGGTTCAATCGTTTGTATACAAATTTCAATGGGTACTATTCTATGCGGTTTAAGCCATGGGACTATCAAACAACAAGGGTTAACGTGAACGTGAACGGACAGTTGAAGAGCCTTTGGTATGTAGGAATGTTTGTAACCGGTTTTCAGCAACAAAACGATTTTTACGAACCGCGTGTTGTTGGGCGCGTATTTAAACGTCCGGGCAGATACACGTTTGGCGGCTGGTTTGAATCGAATTATGCCAAACAGTATTCCTTTTCATTTGAAGCCGATATTTCGGGTTCTGCTAAATACAGATCAGCCGGGCTGGATCTGTATATTCAAAACAGGTATCGTTTTAATAAAAAACTTACCATCACCGCCAATACAAACTTATCTTTTTACAATAATAATCTGGGGTATGCTGCTGTGGTGACCGACAGTGTTTTCTTTGGTTTGCGAAAAAGAAATACGGTAGAAAATATTTTTACGATCAAATACAACTTCAATAACAAAATGGGTATCAGTCTGCGCACAAGACACTATTGGAGCAAGGTTGATAACCGTCAGTTCTACCTTCTGCAACAAAACGGCAATCTTTCGCCCGTAAACAGCACGCACAACGAAGCTAATTATAATGTGAACTATTTTAATGTGGATATGGTATACACCTGGCAGTTTGCTCTGGGAAGTTTTGTAAATATTGTTTGGAAAAACTCTATCGGAACCTTTGACCAGAATGTGGCGGATCCGTATTTTAAGAACCTTGGCAGTACTTTAAGCGCACCGCAACTGAACAGTCTTTCGCTGCGGGTGATCTATTTCCTTGATTATCTTTCGCTTAAGAAAAAATAGGCCCGGGTTCAATTTTTTATTTTCTACAGGAGGTTTCGTTACCTTAGCCAAATGGGTAAAAAACTGTTTCTGCTCGATGCGTTTGCTTTGATCTATCGTGCATATTATGCGCTGATACGCAGTCCGCGTATTACCTCCAAAGGAAGAAATACCAATGCGCAATTTGGGTTTACCAATACTTTGTTTGATCTGATCAACAAAGAAAAACCCACGCACCTTGCCGTTTGTTTTGATACTCACGCACCAACGGAAAGACATACCGATTTTACAGATTATAAAGCCAATCGGCAGGAAGCACCGGAAGATCTGTTGGATTCTATTCCCGATATTAAGAGAATTATACAGGGCTTCAATATTCCCGTTGTTGAATTGGACGGATATGAAGCCGATGATGTGATCGGCACCGTTGCCTGGCAGGCCGCCGATCTGGGTTATGAAGTGTATATGGTTACGCCCGATAAAGATTATGGTCAGTTACTGATACACCCAAACGTATTTATTTACAAACCACCATCTTTTGGCAACGCAGAAGAAATATTAACCGCAGAAAAGATCTGCGCCAAATGGGACATACAAAGAGTAGAGCAGGTAATTGATATGCTGGGATTAATGGGCGATGCTGTTGATAATATTCCTGGCATTGCGGGTGTGGGAGAAAAAACAGCTGCAAAACTTTTGAAAGAGTATGATTCTCTTGAAAATATTCTAGCAAACGCAGATAATATTAAAGGCGCTCTTGGCGAAAAGGTTCGGAACGGAAAAGAGATGGCTATCATGAGCAAAAAACTCGCAACCATTATCACCAATGTTCCTGTTGAGTTTCACGAAGAAGATTATCGTTTAAAAGAATGGAATAAAGACTCCCTCGTAGAAGTATTTACAGAGCTGGAATTTAAAACACTTGGCAAAAGGATTCTTGGAGATGAATTCAATGCCTTTCATACAGCTCCGCAAAGTGTGCAAACAGATCTTTTTGGCAATTCTGTTAAATCAACAAAAAAAGAATCGGCCGCTGCAAAAAAAGAAACAGAAAATATTATTACAGGCGAAGAAAGTTCGGGCTTACTTGCAGAAAAAAATATTACGAACACAGAACACAATTATGTTCTGGCTCAAACCAAAGAAGAGCTCAAAACCCTTCTTGATGTATTGCTGAAAGAACCGGAGATCTGCTTTGATACAGAAACCACCAATATTGATGCAAATGAAGCAGAGCTGGTGGGTATGAGTTTTTCTTTTAAAAAGGGCGAGGGGTATTATGTTCCCTGTCCGGCAGATCAAAAAGAAACGCGATCTATATTAGACGCATTCGCTCCACTATTTTCGTCACCTGATATCAATTGGGTAGGACAAAATCTGAAATACGACATGCTCGTATTGAAATGGTATGGTGTAGAATTAAAAGGCAAAACCTTTGATACCATGCTTGCCCACTATCTGATAGAGCCTGAAGGAAGAAGAAGCATGGATCTGTTAAGCGCCCAGTATCTGGGTTACGAACCCGTACACATTGACGAACTGATTGGCAAGAAAGGAAAAACACAGGGCACCATGCGCGACGTGGAGATAGAAAAAGTAAAAGAATATGCGGCAGAAGATGCAGATATAACACTTCAACTAAAACAGGTGTTTGTTCCTTTATTAAAATCAAAAGAAGTGCAACGCGTGTTTGATGAGGTTGAAAACCCGTTGGTGCGGGTGTTAACCGATATGGAATTTGAAGGCGTAAAAATTGATGTGGGTTTTTTGAACGACTACAGTAAAGAGCTTGAGAAAGACGCTAAACAATTTGAAGAAAATGTTTACGCAACCGCCGGCGTTCGTTTCAATCTGGCGTCGCCAAAACAATTGGGCGAGGTTTTATTTGAGATTTTAAAGATTGATCCGAAAGCAAAAAAGACAAAGACCGGACAATACGCAACAGGCGAAGATGTGTTACAGAAACTGGCGAACAACAATCCGATCGTTGCAGATATCCTCGGTTTTCGCGAATTAACAAAATTGAAGAGTACTTATGTTGATGCGCTTCCACAGATCATCAACAGCAAAACCGGTCGCGTTCATACATCTTATGCGCAGGCGGTGGCAGTTACGGGTAGGTTGAGCAGCAATAATCCAAATCTGCAAAATATTCCTATCCGCAGTGATCGTGGAAGAGAGATCAGAAAAGCATTTATTCCAAGAGATACAAACCGGTTATTGATCAGCGCCGATTACTCGCAAATAGAATTACGGATTGTTGCGGCTATCAGCGGTGATCCGAATATGTGTGAGGCTTTTAAACAGGGCAAAGACATTCACACAGCAACAGCTGCCAAAGTGTACAATGTTGCCGAGTCTGATGTAACCAAAGAAATGCGTTACAAAGCCAAGAGCGTAAACTTTGGAATTATTTATGGCCAGGGGGCATTTGGGTTGGCAGACAATCTGGGTATTCCGAGATCAGAGGCCAAAGAGATCATTGATAATTATAAAAAAGAGTTTGTGGGTATTACCTCCTACATGGACGATACAATCAAATTTGCGCAGGCAAAGGGTTATGTACAAACATTGATGGGGAGAAAGCGCTGGTTAAAAGATATCAATTCGTCTAACTTCACCGTTCGCGGTTATGCGGAGCGAAATGCTATTAACTCTCCAATACAGGGAACGGCGGCAGATATGATCAAGCTGGCAATGATCAAGATCCACAACGAAATGAAAAAAGGATCCTGGCAATCAAAAATGATCCTGCAGGTACACGATGAATTGGTGTTTGATGCTGTGAAAGAAGAAGTGGAAGATCTGAAAAAACTGATTATAGAAAATATGACAAGCGCTATGATCTTACCAAATGATGTTCCTGTGGAAGCGGAAGTGGGTTCGGGAACCAATTGGCTGGAAGCGCATTGACCCCCTGCCCCCTGGCAGGGGGTTCAAATAGATTACTTATGGCAACAAACGAAGAAACCATTAATAAATTTTACACCGCTTTTCAGAAACTGGATTATGCAACTATGCAATCCTGTTATCACGAAGATGCCGTGTTTAATGATCCTGCTTTTGGATTGCTGGATGTGAATGAGACGAAGGCCATGTGGGAGATGCTGTGTAAGCGGGCGAAAGATTTTTCGCTGCTGTACGGAAATATAAAACTGCTTGATGAAGAATATACAACCTGCGATTGGACGGCCTCTTACCTGTTTGTAAAAACCGGTAGACGGGTTGTAAATAAAATTACAGCGCATATGCGTTTTAAAGACGGGTTAATTATTGAGCATACCGATGCTTTTGATGTTTATCGCTGGTCAAGACAGGCTTTTGGTATAACCGGGCTGTTGTTTGGCTGGACCTCTTTAATGCATAAAAAAATTCAGCTGCAGGCAAAAGTCGGTTTGGAGAAATTTATGAATGGATAAGGCGGTTTTCTGCATCGGATGATTTCTTATATTTAAATATGAATTGGTCCTTTTATTTTAAAAGCATCTGGCTGATTGGCGGTCGCTATTTTATGATTGCCGGCATTGCGTTCCTGCTCTTTTATGTGCTCTGGCGCAACCGTTTTTTTTATAGAAAGATCCAGAACCGTTTTCCCAAAAACACCGATTACCTGCGCGAGATGGGTTATTCATTTTTAACCATCCTGATCTTTTCTTTTGTTGCTGTCGTTCTTTTCACACACCCCAAAGTTGCCCCATATACAACGCGCTATCAGAATATCAGCGATCGTGGCTGGTTGTATTATTTTCTGTTGTATCCGGTTCTGTTTTTTATGCACGATACCTATTTTTATTTTACGCACAGGCTGATGCACCATCCGCGTTTATTTAAATGGTTTCATTTGGTGCATCATCAATCCACCAATCCGTCGCCGTGGGCAGCATACGCATTTCATCCGCTGGAGGCTGTTGTGGAAGTTGGCATTGTCGTCATCTTTATGTTTACGGTCCCCATCCACAGATCACATTTTCTGATCTTTTTTTTGATGATGATCGTGTATAACGTGTACGGACATCTGGGATATGAATTATATCCGAAAGGCTTCAGCAGATCTGCTGTTGGTAAATGGATTAACACATCCGTAAACCATAACCAGCATCATCAATACTTTAAAGGCAATTATGGTTTGTATTTTCTTTTCTGGGACCGGGTGTTTGGAACGGTGCGCGAAGATTATGATACACGGTTTGATGCGTTGGCTGTTGGGGCAGAAGAAGTATAACCGTCCTGATCTATGATTCCGGATTCGATAATTACTTAGATACAACCCAGTTATAAAATTGCAGTCCACCTCTGCCCTGAACCGAAATCGTTTTGCTGTATTTGCCCAGTTGTAACAAAATACTGTTCTCTCCTTTCTGTAACGGCAACCGCAGATATTGAATAAACGCCGGCAGCGACTGCCAGTTTCTTGTGTCTGCTTTTTCGGTAGCCGTGTTAATAATGTTTACCAACAACCCGGCAGTAAGCGCTGCGATTTCTGCGTTTTCCTCTTTCTTCTTTTCGTTTTTGTTGTTTGTTTTTGAGGCGCTCTTTGCTGCAGCTGATGCACCGGCTTCGGTTAATTTTTTTACGACCTGACGAGCCAGGGCTGATGAAATTTCTTTCAAAATCCGTTCTTTTAATAATTCTGGGGCTAATGTATTTATGTCTTCAACCAATGCTGCTTTATACGACAGATTGTTGGTTGCAGCCAATCCTGCGGCCGTATTATAGGGCTTCGGAATATAAGAAGGAACCGCCACGCGAACCGTTCTGAATTTATTGATCGAATTATTTGATCCGGATAAATTAGCGGAAGCAAAATCGAACGGCACATTAAATGTTCCGTATTGACCGGTAAACAAAAAGTTACCATTTCCGTTTCCGTCCTGTGTAAGTATAAAATTCTGTTCTGTTTTTACCGGCGCCATTCCTCTTTCAAAAAAAACAACCAGTTCCCCTCCCTCACTTCGGTCTGATTTATGATACGTGGTATTTAATTTTTGCTGATAAACAGTAACCTGGTCTGTAAAACCTATTTCATCGGCCGTACGTAACAAATCTCTCTTTAACTGTTCAGGCAAAGCCACTCCGTAATAAACATTTCCGGGCTTGCTTAAAAAAAGATCAGTGGCATTTCGGTAAGAAATAAAGGCGTTATTTATTTGTCCGGCCGCTTCATATATCATTCCCTGCACAATCAAAGCAAATGCGTCTTCTGTATACCGGTCTGCATTGGGTTTAAATTTTTCCTGCTGGGTGATGTTGCTGAGTGTTATCCGGCGGGCCTCAACAACCGTTTCGTCTGTATTTCCTTTGTACAGATAATTCAGGGCTTTATAATAATGGATCAGGAATTTTTCATAGTCTTCTCCAAGATAGGTTGTTGCCATCGGACTAAGCAGGTTTCCTTTTACGATATCGCCTGCGGTAACGCGTCTGTTCTCAATAAAATTATCTGCGAGATTAAAATAAAGATTGCTGCTATCATACGATCCAAGCAAATGATACGTCTTTCCTTTTTCCATAAAGAACAAAAGCTCATTCCGCTTTTGTTGC
Organism: Sediminibacterium sp.; assembly: GCA_965206685.1. Lineage (GTDB taxonomy): Bacteria > Bacteroidota > Bacteroidia > Chitinophagales > Chitinophagaceae > Sediminibacterium. The sequence goes on along the minus strand of OZ242223.1, from coordinate 4,009,807 downwards.
AGAAATCCGTTTTGAGAAAGTTGTTCGTTGGCGCTCTTATAATCAGATTGTGCAATACTGGCATAGTATCCCGACATCTTATTATTATATGTGGCGCAGGAAAAGAAAACAGGCATCAATAGCCATGCTACCCATGCCTGTTTCAGAGATCGTTTCATGAAAAGGGTTTTACCGGGCGGGACTTAGTTTTTTACCAGTTTGGCTATCTTCTTATCACCTATCCAAACCACTTCGTTGGTTTCTATATTGGTGAGCTCAAGGTTTACCTGATAGGTAACCGTTTTTTCGCGCCTGTATGCATCAACAATCGAGTTGATACTTCCCTGTAAAATATAATCTGCTCCTTTTTCAAGGCCGAATTTTTTTAGGGTGCTTTGAGAAGCGTTTGTTTGCTGATCTGCTTTTTCTGCGCGCATTTCTTCACGCTTCTTTCCGCTTTGTACCAACCCAATTTTGTCTGATTGAATAAATGCGGTCTCCAGATCTTTCATAAAAGTTTCTGCTTCTATGTGCTCGTGGCTTTTGTTGGTAATCATGCCCACAATCACAACCGGTTTTTTTCCTTTGGCGGCTACGTGATTCCCCAACCATTTTTCATTCAAAATCTGGCCGGTTATTTCCTGAGCGGTAAGACGGCTGTCGGTGCTGTTCCAGCTTCCGCTGATGTCAATCTGAGTGGCCGGATCAATACGGGTAACCGTTCTGTTTGCACAGGAAGCAAAGAAAAAAATGGCAAAGACAACCGTAATGAGTAGAGGTATACGTTTCATGCAAATGATTTATGAGTGAATAATTTTTTTTGGAAAAACTTAGAATCCAAACCACCAGTTTCCGGAGCGAAAACCAATATACGGACGGCTGATTCCAAAACGATACGGGCTATAGCTGTTGTAGGAATATGGGCTGTACCCGTAATTGTTCCATCCATAATTAACGGATGGTGTTAGATAGTATGACGTTTGATAATAAGAAGCCTCTCTTCTGTAAGCGCGCCGCTCGTTCCTTCGCTCTTCTCTGGCTTCGCGCCAATCGTATGCCCTATATGTAGACTGAATCGTGGTATTTTCCCAGGCAATTAATGAATCTTTTTGATTCATATATTTTTGCTGGCTAACCATGTAGTTGGGGTTCTGGTCGGGCGCCAGCTGATTATTTTGTTGTGCAAATGTTACAGAAGCCGCGCCAATAAGCAAAATGAGTAAAACTATTCGTTTCATGGGTCCTCCTTTTTCTTTATCAGTAACAAAACTAATACCAAAAAATAAAAACAACCCATTTGGCCCATAAAAAGGGGATGGTCGGCAGCATAATTAAACAAACGGGGTCAATAACTACTCCTTCGGTTTCTTATAAATCGGCACCGTGCTGCAGGGTTCTCCATACATAATGCTTTTTACGTATGGCCTTAGCTTGTTGGTGATCTCAACATATGCCTCCTGCGGAATATCCACTTCGCCACAGCCTTTTACCACTACGCGCTTATCGGTAAATTCTTCTCCGTTTACAGATGCTAGATTCTTTAATAAAACCGTGCTGATCAGCTTCTTTTCATCGCCAAAAACAACACTGGCCGCTATCGGTTGCAGATAACTGGCCACAAGCATATAGGCCCACATAGGAATAATGGCATCTGCAGAACAGGTAATGGCAACATGGGCGTTGGCATATTGCTCCCAGTCGGTGGTTTGCAAAGCTGCGCGGAAATCTTTTTCTTTCAGGATCAGTTCCATAAACAGGTATCCTTTCAGGTCGAATGTTTTGATCTCTCCCTTGGGATAATACTCTTCCAGATCAAAACTGATCAACCCGCTTTCGGCTACCTTGTTTACAAACACTTCGCTCATACCTTTCTTTTTACAGTACAAAGTTACAACACTTCGCCAAATCTGGGTTTTCGGTATCCGTAAAACAAAAGCCCGTTGCGGTTGGCAACGGGCTTTATAACTATGTTGTGATTATCTATTAATAAAACTTGGAGCGGTTGTCCTTAATGGTTGCCGCTTTTCTTAAAGCATCAAAACCACGGTAAGACGACATTTTTGCCGCCTGAATCAGGTTTTGTTTAACCGTAGTCAGGTCGGTTGCTGCAGCTTTGGTACCATTGCTTTCAACTTTGATTGCAAATACACCTGTTGCGCCCGCTATCGGTTCGCTTACTTTTCCGGAAAGGGTTTTATTAAATGCGGCTCCAATAATTTTTGGCTCGCTACCTACTCCTGAAATAAACGGAGCGGCAAAACTTAAACTATCAGCACGCAATACCGGTGCACCGGTGCTTGAAGAATACGCTTCCAATGTATTCCCCTTGTATTTGGTTTCAATGATCTGTTTTGCTTTTTTCTCGTTCCGCAGGATGGTTTCAACCGTTGGTCTTGCTTCTGCAACAGACATTAATCCCGCTTTGTTAACAGACGAAACAAGAGCCACTATGTACTTATCACCAATTTGAGTGGGTTCAGACACATCGCCAGTACTGTGTTCATAGATCCAGCGAACCAGTTGACGGCTTTGTCCTAACCCGGTTATGCTAAAATCATTCTGTTTGATCTCGCTTGCCAATTGAACCGGTCTGTTTTCTTTCATCGCATTCGCGTTGAAATCTTTAGCCGATTTTGCTGAAACAGCAAACTGTGCTGCGGCAGTACTTGCGGCGGTTTCTGTTTCATTGCTTGTTAATATAGCTTTTGACAGATAAGCGATCTTATAAACAGGATTAACATTTTTCTGAGCAAGAACTTCCATGTAGTGATAACCAAAGTCTGTTTTTACAACACCCTTGGTTCCTACAGATTTATCAAAAGCAAAATCATTGAAAGGAACCACCATTTGTCCCTGCGGGAAGAATTCGTACACACCCGCCTTGTCTTTACTTCCCTGATCATCTGAATATTTAGTAACCAATGCACCAAAATCAGCACCGGCTTTCACAGCTGTTTCAATACTATCAATCAGCTTTTTGGCAACGCTGTCCGGACGAACCTGCTGCCCGCTTCTTGGATCAGAAGTGGCAACCAGGATATGACGCACTTTTGCACTATCGGGCCATTGTTTGGTTCCGAGCATTTTAGCAACAACATAATTGTTTGCATCAAGATACGGTCCGTAAACCGATCCAACCGGAATTTTTACCAAAGAGTCTTTATTGATCTGTTGCATTCTTGCTTTGCTCACATAACTATCGTAGAAGGGAAGTTCAGTACCCACTTTGGTTAAAAATGCCTGTGCGTCTTTTGCTGCAGCAAATTCAGCTTTCAAACTGCTTACCTGATTAAGTGCGGCAGCAGAATCGGCTCCGCTGGGTGCGGCGCTATAGGTTACATAAGAGATACTGCGTGTTTCGTCTGTCTTTTTGTACTCTTTCGCATGTTTGCTTACGTAAGCAGCAATCTCATCATCGGTAACTTTTACCGTACTGTCGTTTACTGAGAGATAAGGTACATATACATATGAAAAAGAAGCAAGTGCATTGTTATCTGCCTGTTGCTTTTCCAACAACCATTTAGGTACATACGCAGCCTGCATTAACAGATTCTGGTATTTATTACGCAGGGTTTGCTGAATGGCAGGATTGATATACACACTGTTGATCGTTTTGATCTGATCTGTATTCTTGCTTTTTTTCAGCTGGGCAAATGCCTGACGGGCATCGTTTGCTTTAAATTCGCCTGTTTTAGGATCTGTAAACTCCTGTTTCAATGGAGAATTATCACCAAAAAGGATATCGCTCAGTTCTTTTGGGGAAACCTGCAGACCGAGTTTCTCATATTCCTGGCCCAAAACAACCCTTTCTACTTCCTGGTTCCATAAAGAACCGATCAATTGGTCGCGTTGTGCACCCTGTTGTCCATACATTTTCTCCTGCAGAGCCAGTTTTTCATCAAAATCCGCACGTTCAATCTTTTCGCTATTGACTTTACCAATAACGGTAGTGTTAGAGAATGTGCTTCCGCCGCGTCTAACGCCATCCTGCAGAATAAAGGCAATCAAAGCCAGCGCAATGAAACCGAAGAGTATCCACGCACCTTTGTCACGAACCCGTTGAATTAAAGACATAATAGTTTAATTAATGATTGATTTTGGTCCCGCTTTTGATCCTTGTTTTGCGGGGGGCAAAAATAAGGGAATAAAACATTAGAACAAATTGTGGAAAACCTATTTAATTGCAGGAAATACAAGGATTTGGGGGGGAATATTGAATATTGAGCAAGGAATTTTGAATGTTGAAGTAAAAGGCGTTTAAAATCCGGCTCTTAGAAACGGACCAATTTATCTGAAAAGCCAATAAGAAATCCACAATCGGCTGTGAAAAAACCTGTTTTTGGGTGGATAAACACGTTTTTTGGCTTTGGCTTTGTGGAAAGAGAAGGAATAAACTCCGGCTGAGCGGATCTATTTCATTGTTTTGTCAAAATTCACTTGCTGTTTATCCCTGTTAATGCACAGTGACGGATAGGTGGAAAACCAGATTTCAAAAATGTGTGTTTTACAATCCACCGGTGTGAAGAAAACAAATGAATCCTTATATCGTAAACAAAAGGCCTGTGGATTCCATTGTTAATATCCGTGGATAACCCTCTTGTAATTAACTTTGCTGTTTGGGGATAAGTAAGTTATCCCGATATACACACCCCTAATAATAGTAGTTAAGATTTTATTAAAAGTATTATTAGATATTATTACAACAGTTATGAACATTGATCAAAATACGATTTTACAAAAAGGTTTTTTAGATCTTGATATTGATCCGCGGTTGGATTTATTTGCCGAGATTGAGCGTCTAAAAAAAGAAAAGAATGCCATCATCCTCGCACATTTTTACCAGGAACCGGATATTCAGGATGTGGCAGATTTTATCGGCGATAGTCTGGCACTTGCACAAAAGGCAAAACAGGCCGATGCCGATATTATTGTTTTTGCCGGTGTACACTTCATGGCCGAAACAGCCAAGATTTTAAATCCTACCAAAAAAGTTTTACTGCCTGATCTGAAAGCAGGCTGTTCTCTGGCGGACAGCGCTCCTGCAGATCTTTTTAAAGCCTTTAAAGATAAACACCCGGATCATTTAGTGATCTCTTATATCAACTGTACAGCGGATATAAAAGCATTAAGCGATATTATCTGCACCAGCAGTAATGCAGAAAAAATTATTGAAAGTGTTCCTAAAGACCAACCTATTCTGTTTGCACCGGATAAAAACCTGGGCGCCTGGCTCAATAAAAAAACAGGCAGAAATATGTTATTATGGAATGGTGCCTGTATGGTACACGAAATTTTCAGCCTTGAAAAAATCACCAAACTAAAAATCCGGCATCCTAAAGCTAAACTGATTGCGCATCCTGAATGTGAAGAAGCTGTGTTAGCTATTGCAGATTATATTGGCAGCACTACCCAATTATTGAAATATTCTCAAACAGACAGCAGCAGCGAATATATTGTTGCAACCGAAACAGGCATTCTGCACCAGATGCAGCAAAACAGTCCCAATAAAACGTTTATACCCGCTCCGCCTAATAATAACTGTGCGTGTAACGATTGTCCGCATATGAAGCTGAATACACTGGAGAAACTCTATATCTGTATGCAGTACGAAACGCCGGAGATCACCATGGATGAAACGCTGCGGTTAGCTGCCAAACGTTCTATGGACAGAATGATGGATATCAGCCAGAAAGCAGGATTGATCGGGTAAAGCATAGTATTTATTTGGATTGTCTGATTTGTTTTTAACGAAAAACACAACCAAAATAAAATATCTTAGCCCGCTAATCATTTTACATGACGGATCTGAAGCCCACTTTCTTTCAACGATACTTTCGCATTGCGCTTGCTTTATTGGTTACGCTTTGTTTATTGAGGGTATTTGAATATGTGGCCGTAGCCTCCAAATCATTTGCAGATCAGTCATACCGGTTTGAGTTGGTTGGTGTTTTATATGATGTTTGGCTTTGGCTGATCTACTGCGGTGTTTTATTTTTCCCGATTCTTGTTTTATATAAACTGAATAATAAAGCAGGAATATTTTTGTTTCATTTACTCAATGTATTATTTCTGTTTTGTTGTCTGGGGCTGCTCATTACCTTCTCAGAAAGAAATACTCCTTTCGACCATGAGTTGTTTACCCGAAAAAGCAAAGACACGATCGATACCGTAAAACAAATGATGGGCTCTGGGTTAAAACCATATGTGCCGTTTATAATTTATCTGCCCGCCTATTTTTTGATCTATCAAATTCTCACAAAAAAAATCACCGCACCCAAACCCTTTTTAACTGCTTTAACCTTTGTAACCACACTCTCTATTATTCTTATCCGTTTCGCCAACCCATCCCCTGATTGGTTTAAAAAGAGTGCGGGATATTATCTTACCGCCAATAAATTCAGTTATTGGGTAAACGACAGTTATCATTATCTGTTTGATCAAAATAAAAAAAATGCGCCCAGCCTTTCGGAAGAAATAGAATTTTATCACATTAATCATCCATTTAAATTCACCAGCAGCGAGTATCCGCTGATGCACCAGAATATAGATGCAGATGTGTTGGGAGATTTTTTTAACCTTAATTCAACTACACCCAATATTGTGATATTGGTGGTAGAAGGATTATCGCGCGACTTTAGCGGTGCCAACGCATACGCCGGAAGTTTTACACCGTTTCTGGATTCGCTTTCAAAGAAGAGTTTAACCTGGGATAATTTTTTGAGTACTGCACCCGGAACCTTTGCCGCGCATCCTGCTATATCCGGATCATTACCATATGGTAAACGAGGCTTCTCGATTATGAATGTGATGCCCGATCATTTATCACTCATCAAGATCCTTCGCAGCAACGGATATTACGCAAGGTTTCTTACAGGCTTTAATCCGGATTTTGATAATATGGGTGGATATATCCGATTACAGGGAACAGATTTTATTCTATCACACTATCCATCAAAATATAAAGAGATGGGTGTGGGAAAAGAAGGATGGTCAATGGGATACCCAGATGATGCTTTGTACAGCCGCAGTTTTGAAGTAATGGACTCGGTAAACAAACAACCGTATCTTGATATCTATCACACAGGAACCACACATCTGCCCTATTTATTTGAACAAAAAAGACAGTACGAAAAGAAATTTGATCTGAAGCTGAAAACAATGAATGTTTCTGCACCGATCAAAAGAACATTGGGCGAAACAAAAGAAGTGATCGTAACTTTTATGTTCTCGGATGATTGTATCAGAAAGTTCTTTAGTGATTATGCAAAACGTTCTGAATATAACAACACCATCTTTGTTATTACAGGAGACCACCACATAGGCTCATTCCCAACCATTGGTGAAATAGACGAATACAGGGTTCCGCTGATTATTTATTCTCCTATGCTGAAAAAAGGAGAAAAATTCCTGTCGGTAAACTCACACAATAATATTGCACCAACCATTGCTTCTTTTCTGGCAAAGAATTTTCATTTTAATAATTATCCGCAGGAGGTTCATTGGATGGGCGGCGTGCTGGATACTGCAAAGGCTTTCAGAAACCAGCAGTCTATGCCGTTTATGTCGTGGGGTAGGGAAATCAATGATTATCTCTGGCGGGATTATTTTATTTCTGAAAACCAGTTGTACAAACTGCACCCGGGCCTCACGCAGGAAAAGATCAAAAATGATTCCATCAAAAAACACATGATCCGCCTGCGCGAAAATTTTGAAGCCATCAATGCGTATGTGTGTGACAGCAACAAAGTATATCCTACAAAAAAATCATTCTTGCCGGGAAATAAAGAGCTGCTTCTTGATTATACAGACACCACAACGCGAAGAATTAAAACAGCGTTATCAGACACAATCCTGATGCCTTTCTTTAAATTGCCCAAAGGATATAAATTTTTATATGTAGAATTTTACGCAACGGTAAATATAGAAGGAGAAGACCCCGATAAATATCCGACAGTTCGTTTTGCGCTAATTGATACAAAAGGGAAAGGAAAGAAATTTTTATATTGGAGCAAACGCGACCTGGCCACACTGAGTAAAAACGAATTTCAACCCAAACAATGGAATGATATTACCACGAATGATATGTTTACACTGAGTGATTACAGCAATGTAAAAGACCTTCATTATGAATTGGCATTATTTAATACACCACCGGGTATTGACCTACAGATAAAAAACATGAAGGTTAAAGTATACGGCGTAAAATAAAACCATCAAACGATGATCCTGCAAAAAACAAATACCGGAAAAAAAAGAATGTGGAAATGTTTGCAGATCATGATGATGTTATTGACCGTCTCTTCAACAATGTTTGGGCAAAAAAACAGGTCATATTTTACAGTACTCGCATTTTATACTGCTAAACAGGATCTCGCACATATCAGCTTTGTACACGAAGCAAATAATTGGTTCAGGGATCGCGCAGCAGAAAAACAGTTTACATACGATTCCACAAACGACTGGACCAAACTGAATAAAGACACGCTTGCCAAATACCAGGTGATTCTGTTTTTAGATACCCGCCCGGAAAAACCGGAACAGCGAAACGCGTTTAAAGTCTATATGGAAAATGGTGGTGCATGGATGGGCTTTCATTTTGCAGCATTTGCACTAACGCCCTCTTTATATAACCAGGATTGGGACTGGTATCACAATGAATTTCTTGGGTCGGGGCAGTATGTAAGTAACACATGGCGTCCAACATCGGCCATCTTACGGGTGGAACAAAAACATCCTGCTACGAAAGGATTACCGACTGTATTCAAATCATCTCCCAATGAATGGTACCGATGGGAAAAGGATCTTCGCAAAAATCCGGATATCAGTATTTTACTTTCCATTGATTCAACGAGTTTTCCATTGGGAACCGGCCCAAAGCTCCACGAGATCTGGCATAGCGGCTACTACCCTGTTGCATGGACGAACAAAAAATACAGCATGTTGTATATGAACATGGGTCATAACGATATGGATTATGAGCATGGAACCAACCAAACCCTCTCGCACACATTTGAAAGCAAAGAACAATCAATCTTTATATTGAACGCATTATTTTGGCTGAGCAAACACAAACCTTAAAACAACTGTTAGTATGAAAGAGTTTATGTTATACATCCGCAATCTTGGTAACCAGAAAACAACCCTTGCAGAAGAGGAGCATGTTGCTTTTTTAAAAGCGTGTGAAACCTATATTCAGGAACTGAAAAAAGAAAACCGTCTCATCAGCGCACAACCGCTGGTTCGGGAGGGTGTGATTGTTTCCGGAAAAGAAGGATCCTGGCAAGAGGAGTTGATCGATCCCTCAAAATTAATTCAGGTAGGTTATTATCATATTCTTGCCAATAATCTAGGAGAAGCGGTACACATCGCAAAAGCCAATCCCGAATTCGCTTACAGCAAAACGGCGCAGATAGAAGTAAGGCCCGTTAAAATGAAAGAAGAAAGCTCGGGATACGTGTATCCGGTAAAAGCATAAAAAGAATAGTATTTTTACTGCATGTCAATACGCGAAAGGTTTAAGTTGGTTTTTGAAAAGGAGCTGCTGGACGAAATAGAAATAAAAGGCGTTCCGGTTTCTGTAAAAGCGGGTGCAACGATAATGGATGTTGGCCAAACCGTTCGCACAATGCCCATTATACTTTCCGGCTCAATCAGGGTTTCCAGAACCGAAGAAGACGGAAGAGAGATCCTGCTTTATTATGTAAACCCCAACGAAAGCTGTGCCATGACCTTTACCTGCTGTATGCAGCAACACGCCAGCGAAATAAAAGCCGTTGCAGAAGAAGATGTAGAAATGTTGTCTATACCGGTTGGTATTATGGACGAATGGATGGCCAAATACCCCAGCTGGAAAAGCTTTGTGATGCGCACGGTACAAAACCGATTTCACGAATTACTGAAAACGATAGACCAGATCGCTTTTCAAAAACTGGATGAACGATTGGTAACCTATCTGAAAGAAAAAGCAAAAACCACGGGCTCAACCCTCATCAATATCTCTCACGAACAGATTGCCAGAGAACTGGCCAGCTCCCGCGAAGTGATCTCGCGCCTGTTGAAAAAACTGGAAACAGACAAAAAACTCCTTCTCTACCGCAACCAGATCAAACTGCTGAAGGAAATGTGACATTTGTCACATTTTAGCCCGATACCACTGTTTAGTTTTGTGCTACCATCAAAACAAAAACAATGAAAAAGAACATGGGCAATACAGACAGGATCGTCCGCATACTTATAGCGGCAGTTTTCGCAGCACTTTATTTCAGCAAAACAGTTGAAGGAACATTGGGCATTGTACTGCTTGTTCTCGGAATTGTTTTTGTATTGACAAGTATCATCAGCTTTTGTCCACTCTACCTGCCATTCGGCATCAACACCTGTAAAAAGAAATAATCATGACACACGAAATAGAAGCCCAATGGATGGGAAAGATGCAGTTTAACGCACTGGTAAACGGACACACAATTGTAATGGATGCACCGGAAAGAGTTGGTGGTGAAGATCACGGTCCCATTCCAAAGCCATTTGTTTTGTCGGCACTATCCGGCTGCACGGGAATGGATGTAATTGCCATGCTGCGCAAAGCAGATAAACAGGTAACTGATTTCAACATTAAAGTAAGTGGAGAGATCAGTAAAACGCCGCCGATAGAATATGTGGCCATACACCTTGTGTATGAATTTGAAGGAAAAGAAGAAAACAAAGATGCCGCCATGCGGGCCGTGACCGATTCGCAGGAAAAATATTGCGGGGTAAGTCATATGTTGAAAAAGATCTTACCCGTAACATGGGAAGTTACTTACAACCACCAAACCATCTTCAACAACAAACCGCTGGAAGCAGCACTATTAAATTAAGAAACCATGTTTGAAGCAATTAAATCCCTGTTCGCAACAGGGAAACAGGAAGATTATGCACTATTGATGAAAAACGGCGCACAGATCATTGATGTAAGAACACCGGGCGAATATGCAGGCGGACACATTAAAGGATCGGTAAACATTCCGTTAGATACACTGCAAAAAAATCTTTCAAAAATCAAAAAAGAAAAACCGGTAATAACCTGTTGTGCAAGCGGAATGAGAAGCCTTTCTGCAAAAAGTGTTTTAGCGGCCAACGGATTTAAAGAAGTATATAACGGCGGCGGCTGGACAAGCCTTGAGCAAAAACTCAAAAAATAATGAAAGAAAAAATCTTACACAACTGGCACACCAATCGATTTGTTTATTTTTTTATCGGACTCACGATCTCTGTATATTCTGTAATCAATAAAGAATGGACGGGACTCTTACCAGGCGGATATTTTATGGCAATGGCTATCTTTCATTTTGGATGTGCCACAGGCGGTTGTTATGTTCCTTCTGTAAAAAAAGACAGAATATTCAACAGAAGCGGCAGAGCCGGTGTTTGAAGAAATAAAATAAGGAATATGTCAACGTTTACAGAAATCATCAATGGAGAAAAACCGGTACTGGTAGATTTTTACGCAGAATGGTGCGGGCCTTGTAAGATAATGAAACCCATCTTGAAAGAGCTCAAAACAAAACTTGGCGAAAGCACAACCATCCTGCAGGTAGATGTTGATAAAAGTCCACAAACGGCAAGTTACTATCAGATACAGGGCGTACCCACATTAATACTTTTCAAAAAAGGAAAACCCGTGTGGCGGAAAAGCGGTGTTGTGTCTGCGCCAGAATTAGAAAAGGTTCTGCAAACATATAATCAACAACCTACTCCTTAATAAATGAAGCATTGTTAACTGCTTGAATGTTTTTTGCTAACCGGGCACGTAAATTTTTGAATGTTACAACTATCCCGGTTGAAGAAAAACTATTGATCAACAAAGTCGGCAAACTACCACCGGGGTCCGTTTGTAATTCGTAAACCACATTTACAGATTCTTTTCCCGCAGGTTTAACAACCCACTTGCCGAAGGAATGGTCTATCCGGATAAGATTCTTTTTCAACGGTTCCATTCCCGCAACATTGATTGCGCTGATGGTTACCGTTTTTGTTTTGGGGTCCTGACTTACGGTCACATGCGAAACGAAATCACGGTTTGCTGTTGGCCAGGGAAATTTAATTTCTGAATAATAATATAATTCTGTTGGAGAAACCTGTTTAATCATTCTGGTTGATTTGCTCGCATATACCCAATCATCATAAGAAGCCACATCAATGATTGCAGAAACAAAATGAGCAAGCGAAACAGAAAAATCTGCCTCAACGCGGATCGAATTAATTTTTGAATCTTCTGTTTTGCGCGAGTAGGCTTTAATGCCATCCTTATCCGATTTTAATTTCCAGTCTTCCTGCGCAGCACAGCAAAAGATTGCCGGCAAAAGAACACACAGCAAAAAAAGCTTCTTTTTCATATTGTGATTAAGGTCGTATGATAATAATGACAATATAATCTTACGAAAACCCTGCAACAATCCATCCACAAACCCCAACAAGCCAAAAAAACAGATAAAGCGGCAAAAAGGGTGAAAAAACATCCGGAATTGAGTATAAATACGCTTTTCCGTCAGCCGCCCTGCCCATATTTTTATATCCTAAGGCACAATATCCGACAAACTAAATCCGTTAGCTAAAAAAATACTAAAAAAATTAGTGTGTATAATTAAAAACCACTACTTTTATGTCTCCATTAAATTTGACTATTAAATACTAACACAATGAGCAATGCAGAAAAACTGAAGGCGTTAAAGCTGACGATCGACAAGATCGATAAGGATTATGGAAAAGGCAGTGTAATGATGATGAACGAAAGAAGCCAGGAAGCACAGGAAGTGATTTCCACCGGCTCTATCGGTCTTGATGTGGCGCTCGGCGTGGGCGGTTTACCCAAAGGAAGAATTATTGAAATATACGGGCCGGAATCATCCGGTAAAACAACGCTTGCTATTCATGTAATTGCAGAGGCGCAGAAAAAAGGCGGCATGTGTGCCATCATTGATGCCGAGCATGCGTTTGACAGTGCATATGCAAAAAACCTGGGTGTAGATGTTGATAATCTGCTGATCTCTCAGCCCGACTATGGTGAGCAGGCGCTGGAAATTGCAGACAGATTGATTTTGTCGGGCGCGATCGATGTTTTGGTGATTGACTCTGTGGCCGCACTCGTTCCTAAAAGCGAACTGGAGGGTGAAATGGGTGACAGTAAAATGGGCCTGCATGCAAGGTTAATGAGTCAGGCGCTGCGTAAGCTAACAGCAACTATCAATAAAACAAATACGATTTGCATATTTATTAACCAGTTGCGCGAAAAGATCGGTGTAATGTTCGGGAACCCTGAAACCACCACGGGCGGTAACGCATTGAAGTTTTATGCATCAGTTCGTTTGGATATCCGAAGAATGACACAAATTAAAGATGGTGACGCAGCGGTTGGTAACCACGTAAAAGTGAAAGTGGTAAAAAACAAGGTAGCGCCGCCGTTCCGTGCTGCGGAATTTGATATCATTTTTGGAGAAGGGATCAGCAAATTGGGAGAGATCATTGATATGGGTGTAGAACTGGGCATTGTTCAAAAAAGCGGATCCTGGTTCAGTTATGATAGCAACAAATTGGGTCAGGGAAGAGATTCTGTAAAAACCCTCCTGCGTGATAATCCAGAAATGGCGAATGAAATTGAGGCGAAAATCAGGGCAAAAGTGAGCGAGGTTAAGGCTGCCGCGGAGGCATAAACAAGGTTTTTGAGATGGGTTAGTATACAAGGCCGCTCTGTTATATAGGGCGGCTTTTTTGTTGAAATGAGATTGTAATTGCCACCGAAATAGATGTTTTCTATTTAACAATAGAACAAGTGTAATAAAACTGTTTAAAAAGAGTAAAATTTCTCCAAAAAAGGAAAAGCCCGAAAGAGGATCATTGCGTACATTAGAAGATAAATCTTAGCTATTGCTCTATTCGCTGGTTAAAATAATGGTCAGGCTGGCGCTGAAGATTTTCTGCCGTAGTCTTACTGTGAGCAACCGCGAAGCGCTCGGCCAAACCGGTCCGCTGCTTTTGGTAGCCAACCACCCCAACTCATTTTTAGATGCAATTATTATAGGCTCTCAATTTAAAGAAACGGTTCATTTTTTGGCCCGGGGCGACGCCTTTCACAAACCCTGGCACGCCACCCTGCTTAGGATGCTGAATATGATTCCGGTATACCGCCTGAGTGAGGGAAAGGAAAATCTGCATTTAAACGACGCAGCATTTGCCCGCAGCAAAGAGATACTGACACAAAAAGGGATTGTATTAATTTTTATTGAAGGCGTTTGTGTGCACAAACATGAGCTGCAGCCGTTTAAAAAAGGAGCCGCGCGTATTGCCATGGAAAGCAAACGACTAAATGATTTTAAGATAATGCCACTGGGCATTGCATATGATTCTTTTGAGCGTTTTGGAAAACGTATCAATATTAAAATCGGAAATGAAATTGAAGTAAAATCACTTTTACCATATGAAGAGGCAGCACAAAACTTTCGTTATTTCAATACAGTCTTGTTTGATGAAATTGTGAAACGCATTGTAATCCCACAAAAAAGAAAAACAAAACAAAGCGTTTTTTTATTTCTCCCTGCGATAACAGGAATGCTGTTGCATGCGCCGCTTTATTCTTTTTTAAAAACAATGATCCGGAAAAAAACAGCAGGAACCTTTTTTTACGATTCTGTTTTATTTGGAACGTTGCTGTTCGTCTATCCTCTGTATTTAGTTCTTTTGGCCTTATTGCTAAACCTCTTACATGTATCACCGAGCCTGAATTTTATTATTATTTTACTTCACCCGCTAACGGCATGGTCCTCAACACATATCCGGAAATAAATAATGCGAATTTCGAAAAAAAATAAGCGCCACGGTTACCTTATCTTCACGAAACGTATCAATAACCAAAACAATGGCACCCATTAAAATAATAGGTAAACGAAAAAGAATCGCACTGGTTGCGCATGATCATAAAAAAGCAGACCTGATGGAATGGGCGGTTCACAACAAAGTAGAACTGGCAAAACACGAATTGATTGCAACGGGTACAACCGGAAGATTGTTGGAGGAATCGCTGGACAGACCGGTAAAAAAATTATTAAGCGGCCCGCTTGGCGGCGACCAGCAAATCGGCGCAATGATTGCGGGAGGAGAAATTGACATGATGTTCTTTTTCTGGGATCCGATGGAAGCGCAACCACACGACAGCGATGTAAAAGCGCTGCTGCGTTTATGTGTAGCCTGGAATATTCCGATGGCCTGCGACAGAGCAACAGCAGATTTTATCATGACTTCGCCCTTTATGCGCAGCGAATACAAATCGGCGCAACCCGATTATGCGGGTTACTTAAACCGAAAGATCAAAAATGAGTAAGATCATTTTACGACCATGGCAAAAACAGGATGCGCAGGAGTTGGCGGCTGTTGCCAATAACCGCAATATCTGGAATAACGTGCGGGATGCATTGCCAAGTCCGTATACTGTAATGGATGCTCCTCAATGGATCGCGCATGTAAATAATCAGCATCCGGTAATTAATTTTGCGATCGTTTATGATGGAAAAGTGGTGGGAAGCATAGGCTGCCACCCCAAAGAGGATATTTCCAGAAAAAATATAGAGATCGGTTATTTTGTAGGTGAGAATTATTGGGGAAAAGGAATTGCCACCGAGGCGGTTAAACAACTATTGGATTTTATTGCAACACGATTGGATATAGTAAGAATAGAAGCACATGTTTTTGCACAGAACAAATCTTCGATGAAAGTGTTACAGAAGAATGGTTTTTATCTGGAAGCCATTCACCGAAAAGCCATTATAAAGAATAACGAAATTTTGGATGATTATGTGTGGGTGAAATTATAGTTCCGCAAACCAATCCTAATTACTGATATATGAGAAGAACCCTATTGTTTTTTGCTATCCTTTTTTGCGCAGGCACATACGCACAGGATACCATTACCACCAAAGACATACAATCTGCTGCCAAGCTGCTTGATCTTACGTTTACCCAAAAAGAAATAGACACCATGTATGATGGTGTGAAGGAAAATCTGATGGGATATAAGATGATGCACAAGCAATCATTGAATAATAACATACCGATGAGTATGTGGCAGAGCCCGGTTTTGCCTGGAATGAAGTTTAACGAAAAGCAGGATCCGATTAACTGGAATATTCCGAAAGAGGTTTCTGTTCCCACAAATAAAAATGATCTGGCGTTTTATAATATTCTGCAGCTCGCTTCGCTGATCAAAAACAAAAAGATCAGTTCTGTTGAGTTGACAAGATTCTTTATCGACAGATTAAAAAAATTCGGAGACAGTCTGCAGTGTGTGATCTCATTAACAGAAGAGATTGCCATGCAACAGGCAAAAGCAGCAGACGCCGAAATAGCCAAAGGAAAATACCGCGGCCCGTTACACGGAATTCCTTATGGATTGAAAGATCTGTTTGCTGTACGCGGAACCAAAACAACATGGGGCGCAGCGCCATATAAAGAACAAGTTGTTGACGAGGATGCATTTGTATATACGCAGTTAAAAAATGCAGGAGCGGTGTTGGTTGCCAAGTTTACACTGGGCGCACTGGCCATGGGTGATTATTGGTTTGGCGGAAGAACCAAAAATCCATGGAACACAAAAACAGGATCATCGGGCTCTTCTGCGGGATCAACGTCTGCAACGGTTGCGGGTTTGGTGCCGTTTGCGATTGGTACAGAAACATGGGGCTCTATTGTATCCCCCTCTTCAACATGCGGAGCAACGGGTTTGCGCCCAACATTTGGAAGCATTAGCAGAAGCGGTGCCATGACATTGAGCTGGAGTTTAGATAAAGTTGGTCCGATCTGCAGAAGCGCAGAAGACGCAGCGGTTGTTTTTAATTATATACACGGCACAGACGGATGGGATATGAGCGCCGTAAACAAACCGTTTAATTACAAACCCGTAACCGATATTAAAAAACTGAAAGTTGCGTACGCTAAAAACTACTACGATAAAATAACAGACACAGGCCGCGCTGAATGGAAAGTGTTGGACGCGTATAAAAAAATGGGTGTTGAATTAATTCCGGTGAATTTTCCGGATAGCGGTGTGTATAATTTCAACATCATGGATATTGTGATCAGTGCTGAGTGCGCCGCTGCGTTTGATGATTTTACACGATACAATATTGATGATGAAATGACCAGACAGGAAAAATTTGACTGGCCCAATAGTTTTCGTGTATCCAGGCTAATGTCGGCTGTAGAATATATTAACGCCAACCGCCATCGTTTTTTATTGATGATGAAAGTGAATGAGGTGATGAAAGATATAGATGTGCTGATCTGTCCAACAAGAGGAAGCGGCAATCAGGGTGCGATTACCAATTTAACCGGTCACCCGGTAGTTTGTTTACCAACAGGATTTGACAGGCGTAATTTACCAACCAGCATAACGCTGATTGGGAAGTTGTATGATGAAGCAACGATCTTAGCTGCTGCAAAAGCCTATCAGGATGCAACGCCTTGGGATGAAATGCATCCGCCGATGTTTAAATAAAAAACGAATAAATAATTTGAAAGGGATTCAATTTTGAATCCCTTTTTGTTTTAATATGATGCCAGGAGCGCCGCAGTACAAGAGTGCGACGCAACAATGCCGACATGAAAAACAAAAGCCGGTAACAAACCCATACTTATTTCTTAAATTGCAATACACATAAACAATCCAAACTACATGCGAAAATTATTAGCGGGCGGGCTTTTGGGAATGCTGGCCATTTGTAACACAGTAACGGCACAAAAAACGATAACCGGATTTACAGAAAAAACCTCTGCAGAACAAAAACAACTGGAGCAGAAGTTTGATGCCTTGCTGAGCGCAGAACGGGTTGGACAAACCATCAAAGAATTATCTGCCGTACCGCACCATGTAGGTTCTGTGGGTGGAAAAGCAGTAGCAGACAATATTTTAGCCAAATACAAAAGCTGGGGTTGGGACGCAAAAATTGAAACCTACCAGGTTTTGTTTCCAACCCCTAAAACACGCGTACTGGAAATGCTTTCGCCAACGGTTTATAAGGCTTTGTTGAAAGAGCCGGGTTTGAAAGAAGACGTAACCTCCAACCAGGCAGATCAGTTACCAACCTATAATGCATGGAGTGCAGACGGTGATGTAACTGCCGAATTGGTTTTTGTAAATTATGGTTTGCCCGAAGATTATGAAGTGCTGGATGCATTGGGCATTGATGTAAAAGGAAAAATTGTGATTGCCAAATACGGCCATAGCTGGAGGGGTATTAAACCCAAAGTGGCGCAGGAACATGGCGCGATCGGTTGTCTTATTTATTCTGATCCGAAAGATGATGGATATGTTGCGGGTGATGTATATCCGAAAGGCGCATTTAAAAATGAATTTGGTGTACAACGTGGATCGATCATGGATATGGTAATTTATCCCGGCGATCCGTTAACACCTAATATTGGCGCAACAGAAAATGCAAAACGGTTAGACAGAATGGAGGCTCCAAATCTTTTAAAAATTCCGGTGTTGCCCATCAGTTATCATGATGCACAACCCTTGCTGGAAGCGTTGGACGGTCCGGTAGCACCACCCACATGGAGAGGGGGTTTACCTTTTACCTATCATATAGGTCCGGGAAAAGCAAAAGTGCATTTAAAAGTGGATTTTGACTGGAAATTAAAACCGGCATATGATGTGATCGCAACGATCAAAGGATCGCTATATCCCGATCAGTGGGTAATACGTGGCAACCACCATGATGCATGGGTAAATGGTGCGAGTGACCCTATTAGTGGACAAGCTGCGTTACTAGAAGAAGCCAAAGCCATTGGCGAGTTAGTAAAAAGCGGATGGAAACCCAAACGCACATTGGTGTATTGTGCATGGGATGCAGAAGAGCCGGGATTATTGGGTTCTACAGAATGGGTAGAAGACCACGCAACAGAATTACAGAAAAAAGCAGTGGTATATATAAATTCTGATGGAAACGGCCGGGGCTTTTTAGGTGCAGAAGGTTCGCATGCATTAGAAACACTGATAACAGAGATCAGTAAAGAGGTAACAGATCCGCAAACCAAAGTTTCTGTTTTTGAAAGAGCGAAAGCAAACCGTGTAGTAAATGCATCCGGTGCAAAAGATAAAAAAGAAGCGATGGCCAAAACAACAGTTGCTCTTGGTGCGATGGGTTCGGGTTCTGATTATTCTTCTTTTATACAACACCTCGGTGTGCCTTCATTGGATCTGGGTTATGGAGGAGAGAACGAAGGCGGCGAGTATCATTCTATTTATGATTCGTATGATGATTACAAAAGATTTAAAGATCCCAATTTTGATTATGGAGTAGCATTGGCTAAAACAGCGGGCCGCGCAGCATTGCGAATGGCAGATGCAGATCTGTTGCCATTTGATTTTCGCAGTCTTTCTAAAACCGTGAGCGGTTATGTAAAAGACCTGATGAGCAAAACCGAACAGATGCGCGAAACAACTGCTACAGAAAACGAAGTAATCAAAACCAATAATTACGCATTGGCCAACGATCCAACTGAGAAATTAAAAATACCTACACCCAAATCAGAAGTACCATACATCGATTTCTCACCGTTGCAAAATGCATTAACTGCATTGGAAAAAGCAGGCGACCATGCAGCAGAAGCGTGGACAAAAACGATTGCATCCGGCGCTGATCATAGTGCCATGGATCAATCTTTATACAAAGCAGAACAGTTGTTATTGGCAGAAACCGGATTGCCACGCAGGGGTTGGTATAAACATACTTTATATGCACCGGGCTTTTATACAGGATACGGTGTAAAAACCATTCCTGGTGTGCGTGAAGCGATTGAGCAAAGAAACTGGAAAGAGGCGCAGGAACAGATCACAGTAGTAGCGGCGGCCATTAACCGGTTGGCAAATTATCTGCAACAAATTAATTAAACCGTTTTCCTGACTTGGGAAAATGTGTTTATGGAGGATACCATATGAAAACGATACTTGCCCTATCAGCCCTCATACTGTTTCAGCATGTTGTTGCGCAGGATTTATCTGCGTTTGAAAAGAAAACCTTTATCAGAGGGAAAGACACATTGCGTTACCGCATTCTGTATCCGGAGAAATATAAAAAGCGAAAAGCGTATCCGTTGGTTTTGTTTTTGCATGGTTCCGGAGAGCGCGGGAGAGACAACGAAGCGCAATTAATGCACGGCGGTAAATTATTTGTTGATGAAAATATCCGGAAAAATTTTCCTGCGATCGTGATCTTTCCGCAGTGTCCTTCTGACAGCAGTTGGGCGCGCTATAAAAGATTGACGAACTCTGATGAACGCGTTTTTCTTCCAGATGAAGAGGCACCAAGGCCGCAACAATTGGTAAAACAACTGGTGGATAGTCTGGCAGATAATTCTATTGTAGATACAAGAAGATTATATCTCGGCGGTTTATCGCTCGGTGGTTTTGGAACGTATGATCTGTTAACAAGGTATCCCGATTATTTTGCAGCAGCATTTCCGATCTGTGGCGCAGCCAATATTCCGATGTATATAGAACGAGCAAAAGAAATACCCTTATGGATCTTTCATGGGGCATTGGATAATTCAGTTCCGCCAAAATCAGATCGTGAATTGTATAAAGCTTTAATGACAAGAGGCGTAAAAACGGTTACTTATACAGAATATCCGCAAGCCGGACACAATAGTTGGGATTCTGCTTTTGCAGAGCCGAAATTATTGCCGTGGCTGTTTTCGAATAAGAAAAAGAATAAATAATAAACGATACCAAAATTGCGCCTTTGCGTCTTCGCATGCAAATTTCCCCGCAAAGACGCAAAGGCGCAATTTGTTTCGGTAGATGTGTTAATGTTATCTAATTTGGCAGGAAATATTTTAGTGTGAAAAAAACATTTTTACTTCTTGTTGTCTTTTTTCTGTCGTTCACTTTTATTGATGCACAGCCAAAAAAAACGATCGGTTCTTTAAAACTGATTGGTGAATATGATCTTCCGCACAATATGCCTTTCAATGGAACAACGGTTGGCGGATTATCGGGGATTGATTATGACAGCAAAACGAACACCTATCATATGATCTGTGATGACAGATCTCAATTCAATTCTGCACGCTATTATTCTGCAAAAATATTTTTCAGTGAAAAGAAAATAGATAGTGTTGTATTTATAAAAGTGACCACTTTATTGCAGCCGGACGGGAAACCCTATCCCGATTCCAAAACAGATCCGATACATACACCCGATCCGGAAGCGCTTCGTTATAACCTGCTTACCCATCAAATGATCTGGACCAGCGAAGGTGAAAGAATTGTACGCGGAAAAGATACAGTGCTTGAAAACCCGGCGATCACTATTATTTCTCGTGATGGAAAATTCATAGATACATTTCCGCTCCCCAAAAACCTTTGGATGCACGCAACGGAAAATGGCCCACGCCAAAATGGTGTGCTGGAAGGATTGAGTTTTGCTAACAACTACAAAACACTTTACGTAAATCTGGAAGAGCCAAGATATGAGGATGGACCACGTGCAGAAACCACGCCCAACAATGCGTTGATTCGGATTTATAAATTTGATGTAGCGAGTAAAAAAAATACAGCGCAGTATGCGTATAAGTTAGATCCCATTGCCTACCCCGCAACGCCGGTAGATGGTTTTAAAATAAACGGGATCCCTGATATACTTTCTATTAATGATAATAAACTAATCGTATTGGAAAGATCTTTTTCAACCGGAAGAATTCCCTGCACGATTAAAATTTTTATTGCCGATCTGAATGGTGCAAGTGATATTAAAAATAACCCATCGTTGATTAAAACACCTGTAGCAAAACCGGTAAAGAAAAAATTATTACTCAATATGGATTCTCTGGGCGTATATACAGATAATATTGAAGGAATCACATTCGGACCAACATTACCCAATGGACACAGAACATTGGTTTTGGTTGCCGATAATAATTTTCAATTGTTCGAAAAAACACAATTCTTTGTATTTGAAATAATCCCCTAGAACCCCTCTGCGAAAACTCCGCTACCTCTGCGGCTCAGCGGTGAAAAAACGTAATCATGAGAAAGCTACTTATATTGATACTTGCAACGCTAGCCTTTTCTGCCTGCAAGCAAAAGAATTATGATCCGGCAATTACCCCGCATATTCAGATCCAGACAGAAAAAGGAGATATAGAAATAGAACTCTATCCACTGCAAGCGCCCAAAACGGTGGCGGCCTTTTTATCTTATATCGATTCCGGTTATTTCTTCAACAGTAATTTTTACCGGGCGCTCACCATGGAGAACCAACCATCAAACGCCCCGAAAACAGAATTGATACAAGGCGGTATCTGGAAAACAAATAATAAGCTTGCAGTAAGAATTCCCGGCATCCCGCACGAAACAACGGAACAAACAAAGATTCCTCATGATGAAGGCGTGATCTCCCTAGCCCGCGCACAACCCGGCACTGCCGGAACAGAATTTTTTATCTGCTTAAGCAAACAACCCGGCCTGGATTATGGCGGAGAAAATGTTCCCGATAAACAAGGCTATGCCACATTTGGAAAAGTGGTAAAAGGAATGTGGGTGGTAAGAAAGATCTCGCAACAAAATGAGAATGATCAATATTTCTCACCGCCCGTTGCGATTTATAATATTGTGAGACTGTGAGGTTCGTGAGTCGTCAATCGTGAGACGTGAGGCGTGAGACCTTTTGCGAAGCAACGCTTCGCAAAATAGTATCCCCTCCTTGCGCAGCAGGGAGGGGTGCCCAAGCGGCTGAGCGAAGGGCGGGGTGGGTAAAAAGCACGAAACTGAAACCAAATCACAATTAATTCCACAAAACGTCTATTAACGCCACTTTCACAAATCTTTCACCCTCTCTTAAGAAACATCGGCACGCGGATTGAATCATATAAGGTGTAATTGAATTGTTCACCTTACAATGATCAATCATGAAAAAGACAAAATGTATTTTAGGAATTGCGCTAAGCCTGTTCATTATTTTTTTACTGGCAAGTTGCGGCAGACAGGCATATGTTCAAAAAGATGATTCCGTTGATTTCAGCAAAATAAAAACCTATGCCTGGGTAACGGGAACACAAAAAGACAGTACAAAGAATATATCGGCCAAGCCAAACATAAATGATCTGGTAGACAGGAAGATCCGTTCAAGTATTGATAAAAATTTACAGGAGAACGGATGGAGAGAGGTAAAATCCAATCCGGATGTTGTACTTGTTTACGATGTGGATGTACAAAAAGAAAACCGTACAATAGCTGACCCACAATACACTATGCCCACTACACGCTGGTTTTATAATTATTATAGCGGAAGATATGTTCCGGTATATTACCCATCACAATTTATGGGCTATCGCGACAGAACCGAAACGGTAAAAGAAGGAACGATCACGCTTACCTTAATGGATGCACACAAAGAAAAAACCATTTGGCAGGGCTGGACCAGTTCTGAAGTAAACGGCAGACGAATGACCGATAAGGAAATTGACGAGAACGTAAAAGCCATCGTAAAAAAACTGGGTTGATCGTGAGTCGTCAATCGTGAATCGTGAGTCTATTTTGCGATGCAACGCTTCGCAATAGTATGTATCCCCTCCTTGCGCAGCAGGGAGGGGTGCCCGAACGGCTGAGTGAAGGGCGGGGTGGGTAAAAATCATGAAGCGAAACAAAATAAAATTAATACTACCGATTAATTATTACTCACACCTAATTCATCCAGCTTTACCTGCAATAATTTTTTTTCAGCAAGCGAAGGGGTGAGTTGCTGCGCATAAGTTAGATATTCTTTTGCCTTAATCAGATTGCTTAAGCGTTTATACAATTCGCCCAAAACAGCGCTGTATAAATGATCGGTTCGCAAAAGGCCCTCAATTCCCTGTATGTTTAGTATAGATGCAATGGCCGCATCAACCTCGCCAAGTTGTGCCAGCACCACGGCGCGGTTTACCTGTGTAACGGGCGTTGGTTTTGTTTCTGATAAAAGAGTATAAAATTCTAAAAGTCTTTGCCAGTTGGTTTCTGCAAAGGATTTGGCAATGGCATGCTCTGCAGCAATAGCCGCTTCTATTTGATAAGAGCTGATATAATCTCCATTTGCCGAGCGATTGAGGTTTTGTATACCGAGCTGAATCAGTTCTTCGTCCCACAAACTTCTGTCCTGCTGCTGCAAAAGCACGATCTCATTTTTAGCATTGATGCGACTGTCAAACCGTGATGCCTGAAAACACATCAGCGAAAGCAATGCAAATGCGTCAGGATCTGTTACCAAAGGGTGTTGAGTAAGCAGGAGGCAACAACGCATTGCTTCGCCACAAAGATCTTTGCGGATCAATTCTTCTGCTTTCAAAGAATTGTATCCTTCATTGAATAAAAGATACAGAACGGTATATACGGTTTGTAAACGATATTGCAGATCGCGGCCCGCAGGAATTTCTAACGATACATTGTGTTCTCTCAAAAAATTTTTTGCCCGAAAAATTCTTTTCTGAACAACCGCTTCATTGGTTAATAATGCCCGCGCAATTTCTGACATAGAGAAAGCAGAAACGATTTGCAGTGTAAGTGCAATACGGTCTTCCTGTTTTAATGCAGGATGACAACAGGCAAAGATCATTCGCAATTGACTGTCTGCTATCTCCTGTTCGTGAAAAAATTCATCAGCATTTTCGGTAAGCACCAACACTTCTTCTTTTGAAAAACGATTATGTAGTTCCTGTCGCCTGATCAGGTCAACCGCTTTATTTTTGGCAACCTGCATTAACCAGGCTTCTGCATTGTTGGGCGGCCCGCTTAGTTGCCATGTTTGAAGCGCTTTGATAAACGACTCCTGCACAACATCTTCGGCCATCTGTAAATTGTGCAGGCCAAGTAAACGGGTTAGTACAGCAACCATCCTCCCCGCCGTGTGGCGGAAAAGATGGTCGATGTACCCCCTGTGGTCCCCCTGGGAGGGGGACAGAGTTGTGTTTGGCATCATTAAAATTACATTTTAGCAATATCGCGAACTTCTACAGAGCCACCACGTTCGAGGTCGGGGCAGCCGTTGGCGATTTCAACTGCGGCATCTATGTCAGCAGCTTCAACAATAAAGAAACCGCCAATCAATTCTTTCCCTTCAGCAAAAGGGCCATCGGTTACCACTTTGTCTTTGTGTAACATTTTGCCGGTAGGCAATAAAGGTTCTCCTGCTTTATAAACGCCTTTTTTCTTCAAATCATCCACCCAGCTCATCCATTTCTGCATGATCTGTTGCATTTCTTCAGGAGAGGCTTTTTCTGGATTAGGGCTTCTGCGGAACAGGAATAAAAAGTTTGCCATTGTTTTTGATTTTGTGTTAGAGAATAAGATTACACAGAAAAGACGAATAGCGGAAGTGCGGGCAGACAAAAAACGAAATATTTTTTTCGTGAGTCGTCAATCGTGAGACGTTAGTTTATTGCGAAGCTATGCTTCGCAATAATATCCCCTCCTTGCGCAGCGGGGAGGGATGCCCAAGCGGCCGAGCGAAGGGCGGGGTGGGTAAAAATCATGAAGCAGCACTAAACGCTAATAGTTGCACAAGTAACCCCCACAATCTCGCACTACAACACAAACATTTAAGCGTAATTTTAAGTTCAATTGTTTACAATAGCGATATGAGTAAATAATTAAATGGACCTATGGCCGAACCAACAAAAGATACAAGTCAGAAAAAGAAAACAAAATGGAAAAGGTTCTTACAGATCCTGGGTCCCGGTCTGGTTACCGGCGCCAGCGACGATGATCCTTCCGGTATTGCCACGTACTCACAGGCAGGAGCGCAGTTTGGTTATGCTACTCTTTGGACAGCGATAGTTTCTTTCCCCATGATGGCAGCTATTCAGGCCATGTGTGCAAGAATAGGGCTGGTTACTTCACGTGGATTAACGGTAACGCTAAAAGAACATTATCCCAAACCGGTTCTTTATCTGATGTTATTATTCGGTTTTCCTGCCATCACTTTGAATATCGGTTCTGATATTCAAAGCATGGGTTCTGTGGCGCATATGCTGTATCCGGGCATTCCGGAAGACATTTATTGTGTAGCAGTAACCGCAATACTGATGTTTGTGATCATCAAATATCCCTATCAGCAACTGGCTAAAATATTAAAATGGCTTTGCCTTACATTGTTATTATATGTATTGGTTCCGTTTATGGTAAAGGAAGATTGGGGCGATGTATTAAAACATACGTTCATACCAACCATGCAATTCAATAAAGAATTTCTTTCCATATTGGTAGCACTTTTAGGAACAACCATTTCTCCTTATTTATTTTTCTGGCAGGCCACAATGGAAGCAGAAGATATTGCTCACAGCAAAAGAAAAATAGTAGTGAACAAACGCGTGCTGGATGATATGAAGATTGATGTAAACTTTGGAATGGCTTTTTCTAATCTGGTTATGTTCTTTATTATACTCACAGCAGGAACTGTTTTATACAAAGCAGGAATAAAACAAATAGACACCGTTGATCAGGCAGCCAAAGCACTTGAACCGCTCGCAGGAAAATTAACCTACCTGATATTTACGATTGGTGTGATCGGAACAGGTTTCCTGGCAATACCTGTACTGGCCGGATCACAATCTTATATGCTTGCCGAAACTTTTGGCTGGGATGCGGGACTTGATAAAAAATTTCCGCAGGCAAAAATGTTTTATGTATCCATTATTATTTCATTGCTGGTTGGACTGTCTCTGAACTTTGTTGGAATAACACCTATTCAGGCATTGATCTATACAGCTATATTATACGGATTAACCGCACCGGTGCTTATCGCTATCATTATGCATATTGCCAACAACAAAGCGATCATGGGAGAACACACCAATTCAAAACTCTCAAATATTCTCGGCGGATTTACTTTATTGGTTATGACTGTGGCAGCGATCGCTTTGCTGTATTTTCAGTTTAAGTAATTTTTTTTGTGAGTCGTGAGCAAAGAAGCCAAAAATATCCCCTCCTTGCTTTGCAGGGAGGGGTGCCCAAGCGGCGGAGCGAAGGGCGGGGTGGGTAAAAAGCACGAGGCGAAACAAAATCACACTTCATAACCACCCCCGACGAACATTTTTCTGCGAAAAACATTCATCGTCCCCTCCTTGAAAAGGAGGGGATATTTTTTTATTAATACTTTGGTGTCACATTCATGTTGTAAAACATAAAGCTCCACTTGTCTGTTTGCTCTTCAATGGTTTGTTTGGTGCTTCTTCCTGCGCCATGTCCTGCTTTTGTTTCAATGCGGATCAATACCGGATTTTTACCGGTTTGTTTTTCCTGCATATTGGCAGCAAATTTGAATGAGTGTGCGGGAACCACACGATCATCATGATCTGCTGTGGTAATCATCGTTGCCGGATATGCAGCAGGTTTTACATTGTGCACGGGAGAGTATGCATATATGTATTCAAACATTTCTTTGCTGTCTGCAGAGGTTCCGTAATCATAGGCCCAACCGGCACCGGCGGTAAATTTGTGGTAACGCAACATATCCATTACACCAACAGCAGGGAAAGCCACTTTACAGATATCGGGTTTTTGTGTGATTGTGGCACCGATCAACAATCCACCATTACTGCCACCTTCAATCGCGAGTTTATCAGTGGATGTGTATTTGT
Organism: Sediminibacterium sp.; assembly: GCA_965206685.1. GTDB lineage: Bacteria > Bacteroidota > Bacteroidia > Chitinophagales > Chitinophagaceae > Sediminibacterium. The sequence goes on along the minus strand of OZ242223.1, from coordinate 3,982,189 downwards.
TATCTTTCAGATATTGTGCCGCTGCAGCAAAATCATCAAATACATTTTGCTTTTTGGTTTTAATACCCTGTTCGTGCCAGGCTTCTCCATACTCACCACCACCACGGATATTAGGTACTGCAAACACACCACCGTTCTCCAGTAAAATAATATTGGATGTGCTGAAGTATGGCGTAATGCTTACACTAAAACCGCCATATGCATATAATAAACAAGGATTATTACCATCCAATGCCAATCCTTTTTTATAAGTAATGATCATCGGAATTTTGGTACCATCTTTTGAAGGATAGAAAACCTGTTTGGATTCATAGTCTTCGGATTTAAATTGAACAGCAGGGCGTTTGTATAAATCTGTTTTACCACTCACAATGTCCATTTTGTATATAGAATACGGTGTGATATAATCTGTGTATCCATAAAATAATTCCTTATCCGTTACTTTTCCCGCAAAACCAGATGCGCTTCCTAAACCGGCCAAGGCAATTTCACGAATTTGTTTTCCACTATGATCGTATTGATATACTTTACTTGTGGCATCTTTTAAATAAGAACAGAATAAAGATCCTCCGGCAGAAGAAGCTGTAAGTACTTCTGCTTTTGCATCGATCAATACTTTCCAGTTGGCTTCTTCAGGATGATCCAATGGTGCGATCATCAGTTTTCCGGTTGGTGCATTTCTGTCGGTTTGTATGTAAATAAATTTATCATCCACATCAGCTACACCATGCGAGTTCTTCATATCGGCCACAAGGGTTTTGGCTTCTGACCCCGGCTTGCTGAGATCCATCATCAATAAATTGCTTCCGTAGGTTGAATTGGCGCAATAGATGAACAACCATTTCTGATCTTCACTAACCTGTGCGCTGATATAACGAATGGATTCATTTTTTCCGGCATACACCAGTTTGTCTTCTTTTTGAGTAGTGCCTATTTTATGGAAATACAGTTTATGATTATCTGTTTTGCCCTGTAAAAAACTACCTTCTTTCGGGCGCTCATAGGTGCTGTAAAAAAATCCTTCATTACCCTTCCAGCTGGCGCCGCTGAATTTGATATCCAACATGGTATCGCCAACCTGTTTTTTGGTTGCGGCATCCAATACAATAATTTTCTGCCAATCACTTCCACCTTCCGAAATATTATAAGCAGCCATAGAACCATCTTTGGTAAAACTGATTCCGGCAAGAGATGTAGTGCCATCCTTTGAAAAACTATTCGGATCTAAAAATATTTCAGGTTCCCCTCCGGAAATTTTTTCACGATACATTACAGACTGATTCTGCAACCCGGTGTTTTTACCATAATAATTATAATCACCTTCATGTGTAGGCGCAGAAAATTTTTCATAATTAAAAAGATTCTCATAACGTTTCGCAATTGCATCACGGAAGGGAATTTGTTTGAGATAACCCTGTGTTACTTCATTTTCTGCTTTCACCCACTCGCCCGTTTCTGCACTGGTATCATTCTCTAACCAGCGATATGGATCAGCTACAAGGGTTCCGAAATAATTGTCTTTAACACTGGTGTCTTTTTTTGTTACAGGGTACTTCACATCAATAGATTTAAAATCTGTTTTTACAGAAGAGTTGCAGGAAAACAAAACCACTGCGGCAACCGGCAGTATCATTTTTTTCAGCATAGCAAAAAGTTTGAGGAAGTAATTTAATATTATTTAGACGAGGGAATTGCTTTTTTTCTGAGCGGGATGATTGTGTGTTCGTGAGCCTACCTCCCCCGCTGACATTTTTCTGCGAAAAATATCGGCGTCCCCTCCAGGGAGGAGGGGAATGATTTTGTAATTGAAACAGCGTTATGATTTTTTTCTGGTTCCCGTAAAGGTTCCCTCTCCCATGGTTCCCAATACTACTTTGCCTTTCATGGCATCGCCATCTACGGTTCCCGAATATTCAATATCAATTCCGCTTACAGAGAATGTTACATAAATTTTATTTCCTTTCAATGTTCCTTTAAGTGCGGTTTCACCAAGTTGCCCATGATAAGTTCCTTCGAGCGTTGAATCGGTAATATGTTTAAGATCAAAAGTTGGTGAGCCGCTGCCGGCAGAAGTTTCTACCGTAAGGTTCCAGGTTCCTTTTACATTAATGGGCGATTGTGCTTTCGCCTTATTGATCATCACAAACACAAGAAACAGAATACAAAATGAGATCAGCTTTTTCATTGTATAGCTTTTTGATTGAATGGTTATTTTTTCAACAATCCCTGCAGATCCAACCAATCTGTAAAACGATCTAGCCACGTATCGGTGGGAATATTTTGTGTGCGCATGCCAAAACCATGTCCGCCTTTATTATAAAGATGCAATTCAGCAGATTTTTTTGCGCTGTTCCATTTTGAATACAGTTCAACACTATTGGTCTGCAGATTTAATTGATCATCAGAAGCAGCAACCAAAAACATTGGCGGCGCATCGGCAGCAATTGTACCCATCAATACCGAAGGCATGTATGCATAGATAGGTGCAACAAAATCAGGTTTATTGGCAGGTGAATAATTAAATGCTGCAGAACCCGCAACCGTTCCCCCCGCAGAAAAACCCATGATGCCGATACGGCCGGGATTAACGCCCAATTCCGAAGCATGTTCGCGAACATAAGCAATCGCAGCTTTGCCATCAGCAATACAAAGTGGAATGGTCTTCTCCATTTTCTTATCCGCATCGCCATTCTGTATGGCTGTTGACATTTCCTTCATCGGATCGTTTGTAACGGTATGTGCCAAACGATATTTGAGAACAAAACAGGTAACTCCTTTTTTCACCAGGGCCGATGCCACATCCCAGCCTTCAGTATTCATGGAAAGAATATGGAAACCGCCGCCCGGACAAATGATTACCGATGTGCCATTCGCTTTTCCGGCTTCAGGATTATAAACTGTAAGCGTTGGGTTAACCACATTTTGTGTGATCACCAATCCATTGCTGTTTTTGGGAAGCGTGGTTTCTTTCCAGTCCCAGTTTTCAGAACCCGGAGCCGGGCCTTTGTATAAAGGAATGATGGTTTGCTGTGCATGTAAACAACCAACGGCGAATACAAATAAAATAAGAAGATAGATTTTTCTGTACATAGGGCAAGGTTTGAAATGAAGAAAACTGCCGGTTTAAATTACAGAAATATTTTGATGTGCAATAGCGGATGTTTCAATAAGAGAAAGCCAGAAGAAAAAAAGAGTCTTCGAAATTCGGGAACTCCTTCTTTATCTTCTTTTCTCCGTTTCTCTCTTAGCGAAACATGTCGCACCGGATCCCTTGTTTAATAGATTTTATCTATGAGTATATAAATTAAATAGATAAACCTTTTGGGCAATTCCGTGATAACTTCACCATCTTAAGTCTTACAAAAATTAAACAACTATAGTATGGATAACAGCAAAAACAGCGCAGCCGGTTGCCCGTTTCACGGCGGGGCAGTAAAGCAAGCCGCAGGTAACGGAACCAGAAACAGAGATTGGTGGCCTAACCAGTTACCGCTAAACATTCTTCGTCAGTATTCCTCTTTGTCAAATCCGATGGAAGAGAATTTTAACTATGCCGAAGAATTTAAAAGCCTCGATCTGGATGCGGTTAAGAAAGACATTTTTGATCTGATGACCACCTCTCAGGATTGGTGGCCTGCAGATTACGGACATTACGGCCCGTTCTTTATCCGCATGGCATGGCATAGTGCAGGTACTTACCGGATCTCTGATGGCCGCGGTGGCGGCGGTCAGGGACTTCAGCGTTTTGCGCCACTTAACAGCTGGCCCGATAATGCAAATCTGGATAAAGCACGTTTATTGCTTTGGCCCATCAAACAGAAATATGGTAAAAAACTTTCCTGGGCAGATCTGATGATCCTTACAGGTAATTGCGCTCTCGAATCAATGGGTTTAAAAACCTTTGGTTTTGGTGGCGGACGTGAAGATGTTTGGGAGCCAGCAGAAGATGTGTATTGGGGTGCAGAAAAAGAATGGCTGGGTGACCAACGTTATGAGGGCGATCGCGAATTGGAAAATCCATTGGCAGCAGTGCAGATGGGATTGATCTATGTAAACCCTGAAGGGCCTAACGGAAATCCTGATCCATTGGCATCTGCACGCGATATCCGCGAAACCTTTGGACGTATGGCGATGAATGATGAGGAAACCGTTGCGTTAATAGCCGGCGGACATACATTTGGTAAAACACACGGTGCTGCCGATCCCGGAAAATATGTAGCGAAAGAACCCGCTGCTGCCGGTATTGAAATGCAGGGACTTGGGTGGGACAACACTTTCAATACCGGTAATGGAGAAAACACCATTACCAGCGGATTAGAAGGTGCATGGACAACTACGCCAACCAAATGGAGCAATAACTATTTTGATAACATGTTTGGATATGAGTGGGAGCTTACCAAAAGTCCCGCAGGCGCACACCAGTGGAAACCAAAGAACAATGGTGGTGCAGGTACGGTGCCTGATGCACACAATGCATCAAAAACACATCAGCCAACCATGCTTACGGCAGATCTGGCTTTGAAAGTGGACCCTATCTACAATAAAATTTCAAAACATTATCACGAGAACCCGGATGTATTTGCAGATGCATTTGCACGTGCCTGGTACAAACTTACACATCGTGATATGGGTCCGATAGCCCGTTATCTTGGAAAAGAAGTTCCCAAAGAAGAATTGATCTGGCAGGATCCTATTCCTGCAGTTACGCATAAGTTGATTGATGATGCAGATATTGCTGCGCTGAAAACAAAAATTCTGGCAACAGGATTATCTGTTTCAGAACTGGTATTAACTGCATGGGCTTCTGCATCAACCTTCCGTGGATCTGATAAACGTGGCGGTGCCAATGGTGCACGCATCCGGTTGGCTCCGCAGAAAGATTGGAAAGCGAACAACCCTGCACAACTGGCAAAAGTGTTGGCAGCGTTAGAAGCGGTTCAAAAAGAATTTAATAATGGAGGCAAACAGGTTTCCATTGCAGACCTGATTGTATTGGGTGGTGCAGCCGCCATTGAACTGGCCGCAAAAAATGCGGGACACAATGTAACCGTTCCGTTTACACCGGGAAGAACAGACGCAACACAGGAACAAACAGATGTAGAATCTTTTGCCGTGCTGGAACCGAAAGCAGATGGCTTCCGTAATTTTTTGAAAGAAAAATACAGTGTATCTGCTGAAGAGATGTTGGTTGATAAAGCACAACTCTTAACACTTTCCGCACCTGAAATGACCGTGTTAATTGGTGGTATGCGTGTATTGAATACCAATGCTGATCAATCACAACACGGTGTGTTTACCAAAACACCGGGAGCACTTACCAACGATTTCTTTGTGAACCTGCTTGATTTTGGCGTGAAATGGTTTGCTGTTTCGGATGCACAGGATGTATTTGAAGCCCGCGACCGTAAAACCGGAAAGATCATCTGGACGGGCACACGCGTAGACCTGATCTTAGGCTCTAACTCAGAACTCCGTGCATTGGCCGAAGTATATGGCTGTGCAGATGCAAAAGAAAAGTTTGTAAAAGACTTTGTTGCCGCATGGGCCAAAGTGATGAATCTGGATCGGTTTGATTTGGCATAAATTATACGTGTGGAATAATTGTAAAAGGGCGGCCGTTAAACGGACCGCCCTTTTCATCTTTTGTCACCTTCATTCTGTTTTAAATCAGTTTGTAGGCTTACCGCGGGTATAACCAGCAAGGGTTCTTTAAATACACTTATAAAATCAACACGAGCTGCACTTTGCGTGAAGACTTTGATTGCTTAAAGATGTTCTGTTTGTTTGATTATATTTTGAACCGATTTTTTGTTGTTTACATACAAAACAGAACAAACCAAAACAAAAGAAACGATTGCAGGAATAGCTTTTGTTAAATCAACTCCTGCTCCCAGATGAACAGCAATGGCACTGATTACTAAAAACAACAACGCTAACAAGGCAATGCCTCTGGTTGGTCTTAACCAAATTCCTGCAACGGCCGCTACTTCCGCAAAGCCTATGAATAAACCAAATGATTTTGAAATATGGAGTTGTGCCAGCTGCTGATAAAGTGGTTCAAAACCTATTAATTTCAATACCCCCACAATAGAGATCTGAATACTTAATAATACAAGAAGCGTGTAAAAAATTTTCTTTTGCATTTTCCTTTATTTGAAATGATTGTACAAAACACCGAAAAAGAAAAATGAAAAGCTGTGATCCAAATCACATAATTAATTTACTCCTAAGCCTGCTTACGGTTTCTCTGGTTAAACCTAGAAATTGAGAAAGATGTGTAACGGAAATATATAAAACCCATTGCGGTTTATTATCTAAGATATATTTATATTTCTCTTCGGGGCTGTAATGTAAAAGAAGCATCAGGTGCTCTTTATAGTCGGAAAGAATTTGTGTGGTTATCCTTTTACCTATTTTGTCGAACGTTGGATTGCTTCCGCTAAGCTCTTGTAAATCAGCGTTTTTAAATACAACGATTTCACAAGTACTAATAGCCTGAATATTGTACGCCGAAGGTTTTTGTTGAATATAGCTTTCGCAATTTGAAACAAATTCACCCGCCATAGAAAATTGGGTTATTTTTTCGTTTCCTTTCGCATCAATAAAAAAGTGTCTTAAAATGCCTTTTTCTACATAGGCCGAATACTGGCAAATTTTATCGTTCGTTAAAAAATAAGCGCCTTTGTTGAGCCGCTTCGATTGGGTAATCGCTAAAAAAAGAGACCACTCTTGTTCGGTAAGCTTTGTATTTTCCTCTAACGCTTTTTTTAAACTATCCATAGTTTTTTCGAGTCCGTTTTTTCTATACGGACAAATGTTAGATGATTACTCAATCAATTTCATCATCATTTTACGGCCATTTGCATCAATTTCCTGCTTCCAGAGTTTTCTGTCTGCTTTATCAAAATAATAAGTACTGGATCCGTTTTCTCCATTTCCGATCTCGTCTGAAACAGAAACGATCCATACATTTCTCAGTCCGCTTTTTTCAGATGGATAGGTGCCGCTTTGTACATTTTTTACAAAGGCTTTTAAAACACCTGTTTTTGCAGACGGGTTATAATCATATATGGAAAGATCCTGTTTATAACCTTCGCTTAGTGGCAGCCAGCCGATCAGAACGGGATATAAGTTACTATCAAAATAATCACTTCGGGTAGTGTCTTTAATGATTGTGTTGGTCTTTTTCATTTTGTCGTTGTAAAATCCTGTAACGATTTTTCCAAAATTTAAAACCATATCCCTTTGCATATTATAAGATGAGTGTCTTACGGGTTTTAATGTTTTTGCATCAGCGATCGTAGAATCTACCCAGGGCGAGTTTACGCTCTTCATAGCTACCTGTGTTATGGCGGTAACATGAGTTTCGTTAACGGAAATTTGAGTGATCACTTTTCCAAGTTCAAATTTGCTTGTGTCGCGCAGCGCATACCAGATCATCTGATAGGATGCATTTTTAACCCATTTTCTATCAACAGCATTTTTAGAAGGGGTTAAAACCGTTTGTGCTTTTGCAGTAATGGTTATGATCGTTAACAGAGAAAGTATAATGGCTCTCATTGTTTTTTTGATAAAACTAAACGGGTATTTGAAAATATTTCAACCGTTTATCAAGTTGATTAATTTTTGTGATGGATGGCAAGCACAAAAGATATCCTAAAATTCAAGGAAAGGAAAGATTGAATAAAAGCAAGATGTGTAACTATGGTTAATGCCCGATCATCCGCTTACAAAATTGCAACCACTCCGGGCTATAATACAAATAATTCTCAACCAGGTTAAACAGCAGCCACCAGCCCAATGCCGGCAGATAAACGGGATGAAGGCGTTTGCGGGTGGTGAGATCGTAGGCACCAACAGCAAGCATCAATAACATAGGCCAGAAAGATTGAAACATAAAAAAAGGAAAAAACCCATCCGAAAAACTATGGATGGTGTAGTAGTCTTTCCCTATTAGAGGTGCTACTTTAAAACTTAACCAGCGGCCAAAACCCGCATCGGTTAAAGCCAGCGTGGCCATCAACATCAGGCGTTTGTGAGCAGAAGCTTTTTTACGCAGGTACAGACCCGCACCGGCAAGCGCTCCAAATACAAACATATCGCTGAACATGATAGCAATGAATGCGGGATCAGAAAAAGGCGTTCCGAACTTTCTGGCTTCGGAAGTAATGGCCACTGTAAAACCCGCGATTACCATTGCGCAAACGATCGCTGCGCCAAATAAACCAAGTTTCATATGCAACGCGTGGTTTCGGGTTCTGATCAATAAGATCTGTACCGTAAATAAAACCAGCCAGCTCACAAACAATGCTGCATGCACATGTGTGATCCAGGGAAAATGTAAAAGCCCTTTATTATTCAGGTCGATCATGTCGTAAATAAAACCTGAGAGTATTGCCGCCCATACGAGCAGCATCATAATCAGATAAAAATTACGGTCGGTGGGATGGGAATTGGCAAAAGGTTTTTTTACAGAAAGTGGTTGGTTCATGTGCAGTTAGTGGTTAGTGCAGTAAGATAGACTGCAGAATTGGAATATGCAAGCGAGTAAAAAATCTTCCCTCCTGCGAAGTAGGAGGGGTGCCCAAGCGCCCAGGCCCAGCCGGGAGAAGGGCGGGGTGGTTGAAAAGCACGAAGCGAAACTAATTTTACTTACTTACTTACACCTTCATGTTAACTACTCTCAATAACCATCCCCCTTATTTTTTTCTCAACGAAAAAGACAACATCCCCTCCTTGAAAATGAGGGGATATTTTTAATCTCCTCATTATTTATATATCCTATCACGGCTATTGTAACCCATCCGGTAAAGCCCAGGTTTTTGCAGATTTTTTAATGGCTTGTGCAACTGCATAGCTTGTGGCATTGAGGGCCGGCTTAGACTCTTTGAAGTTTTTAAAATGAGATTCTTCCAGTGCTTTCAGTACATCACCAAAATGAACCATAGCGCTTTCAACTTCCGCTGTTTCAACTGAAGACAACTCAACCCAATACAATTGCCAAAAACGCTTGAGCCGGGCTTTGTATTCTGCACTTTCAAAATCTTCGCTAACGGCTAAATAGCTTACAACACCGGCGGCTTCAACATATTTTTGATTTTGAATTTCCTTGAACTTGGCCAGGGCATCGAGTGATGCCTGCTTACTCATTTTTGTTAATTCAAAATTGCGCTGTACTATTTCGCGTTCTTTTATTTCTTTCTGCCCTTTGTTAAATTGCCATACGCCGATAATAACGGTAGCGAGTGTTAATACAGCAGTAAATACTTTAACAGAGAGTTCTGTTTTTTTCTCAGCATCCATAAACCGGAGTTTAGTGTTGAATTAATTGAAATATTGAAACCCATAAGTAATCAACAATCGAAAAATATCATTATACAACTCCCGCTCATTCTATCACCACATTCTTACCCAGCGTTTTAAACCGTACACCATTTTTCTGTTCAACCGTAATGGTTATATGGCCGGTTTTGCTGGTGTGTATATCTCTTACCGTACCGGATTTACCGGTGTGTGTGCCGCCAATAACTTTGCATTGATCGCCATCTTTTAACTGCCCGGATTTTTTGGTCGTCATTGGTTTTGTTTGATGTATCTAAAATATAAAATTTTATTCAAACAGAATTCTAACAGAGGCGACTCGTTCTTAAGCCAACCCTCTTGCATATCCAACTGTATCCCTGTACATCTGTGGCGATACATCAGCATTTACTTTAAAGAAGCGGCTGAAATAATATTCATCTTCATATCCCAACTCGTAGGCAATTTCTTTAATGGTTTTATCGGTAAGATAAAGTTCTCGCTTAGCTTCAATAATAATGCGCTCATTAATTAAACTGCTGAGGGTTTTATTAAAATGGCTCTTGGTGATCTTTGCCAGCGCTTTGGGTGTGATGAAAAGCATTTCTGCATATTCGGCAGGGGAATGTTTGATTTTAAAATGTTCATCTATCGCGTCTTTGAGCTTTTGAAGAATGAACGGCTCTTTCTCATCTTTTACTTTGTTTGCTGCTTCGGGCTGCTGCTGTGTTTTTAAACGCGCAGCTGTGATTAAAAAAATCTTGAGGTAAGAAACCAGTAATTCATACTGTGCCAGATCGGGGTTTTGCATTTCTGTTTTTATCTGCTCGCAAACCATCGTAAGTGTGTTTGAAGAGGCGGCATCAATAGAGATAAACGGCGGCTGATAAATGTTATTATATAACACACCGTTACAGGAAACCTCTTTGTGATGTTTATAGATGCAGAAAAACTCTGCATGAAAATAAATAGCAACACCCTTTACCGGCTTATCTGTGATGAGCATATAAGGCTGATAAGGCGAAAAAGCAAAAAGAGTATTGGATTTAAATTCATATTCAGTAAAATCGGCTTTCAGTTTCCCGCTGCCTTCCGTTACCCAGATCAACGAAAAGTAATTATTGCGTTGTATATGATCAAAATGCCCGTTGTCTTCAAAAGAAAAATATTTAAAAGCCAGGTTTCCGTTCTGAGGGTTTACGAGTGTGTGGGTTGACTGCTGTAGCATAATTAAATTTACAGGTTTATTTTTTTAAAGGTCACAGTAACTATAAATCCTTTAACCGTTGTTTCAGCAATTGGATCTCTGTTTCTAATTCTGAAATATATTGTCTTTGACCGGCAAAAGCTTCTTCAATATCGGAAAGGGTATAACGGGGTGTGATATGTTGTGGACAGTTCCAATCATACGCTTCAATATGCAGCAGCATCATTCTTTCGGGTTTGTTTTTATAATCACGAACATTCAATGTTTCAAACAAAACCGGGTTATCTTTTAATTCAACAATTTCTGCTCTCGCTAAAATTTTTAAACGGGAGCGGGATGGATAATCAACCATGATCAAAGCCACATTCTGATTTGTAGCGAGGTTGCCCACCGAAATGTATTGTTTGTTACCGCTGAAATCCACAAAACCAATCGTATTTGCATCCAGCACTTTTATAAAACCCTTGGGTCCGCCGCGGTGTTGTATATAAGGAAACTGATTGGTACCAATGCTTGCCATATAAAAACTGTCGCGTTGCGAAATAAACCTGATTTCATTTTCGGTTAAACCATCTGTATACGTTTCTTTTTCCATTCTTGCATACGCAGAACGGCTGCCGTGTTTTTCCTGTATGGCTTTAACAGCATCGGTAAAAGCGATAGCTCCGAATGATCTTGACATGGTATTTTATTTTTTATCTACACCTACAACAGCATCTGTAGCCAGATTTTTGAGTAATATAGCAGCATTGTGTGAACCCATTTGAGTTTCGCACGCTTTTACTTCCTGTTGCAGCACTTCATCCCAAAGTGTATCGCCACATTCATCTGCTATTACAATGGGTTCGGTTTCTGTGTTTAGGGTTGTTTCGTTTTTCATACAATCATTATTTAAATTTTCGATCAGTTTCCAGTATCGGCATATCATTTATGCTGGCATATCTTTTTTTCATTAGTCCATTCTCATCAAACTCCCACAGTTCATTTCCGTAGGCGCGAAACCACTGTCCGGCAGCATTATGAAACTCATATTCAAAACGAACGGCCATGCGGTTTTCTCTGAAGCCCCAAAGTTCTTTTTTGAGTTTGTAGTGGAGCTCTTTTTCCCACTTGCCTTTTAAAAACGCTTTTACGGCGTCTCTTCCATTAATAAAATCGGTGCGGTTACGCCATTCGGTATCAATGGTGTATGCTAAACAAACCCGTTCGGGGTCTTTACTGTTCCAGGAATCTTCTGCCATTTGTACTTTTTGCAAAGCGGTTTCGAGTGTGAACGGCGGAAGTGGAAATTTTTGTTCCATGTTATTTTGTATTTGCTGAATGATGATAACACAAAGCTCAATCGAAATACACTGAAAAGAAATGGAGGAAGAACGCAATGGGATGGACAATTTTCCCTGATAAATTGTTTGCACAAAAAAACCGGAATAAATCCGGTTCCTCATCAGGACTATCGATGTTTAAAAAATGCTGCGAAACCTCTAACCATAATAGATTTCTATACTTTAGGAACCTATTCACCGCAGAGAACGGGAGGAACGGAGAGGTTTCGCAGAGAAGAATCGATATGTTAATTCAATACCAGTTCGGCATCCAGTGCCGGCGCCAACGGGAAATCTACAGGAACCTGTGTAAGGTTGTGCAGATAATTCATCGCGGTTTTATCGCTTACCTGTAAGATCAAGTCTACCAGGTTTTCGTTTGTGTAGCCTTGCGCATAAAAGTCATCAAGTAATGCAGCTTCTACATTACCACGGTTACGTGTGATACTTGCGGCTAGTTTTACAAGCGCATTCAATTTGGGCGCATCTGCTTTTTCACGGCGGATATCAAGTAATTGTGCATCGGTAAAACCGTTCATTTTACCAATTACGGTATGGGCACTTTTGCAGTACACACATTTGTTTACTTCGCTAACCACCAGGTTAACGGCTTCTTTTTCTTTGTTGCTTAAGCTGGTTTTGGCATTCTGATAAGCCAGGTAACGGCCCAGCCCGTTATCTGAATGGGCGATGGTTGCATACAGATTAGGCACAAAACCCAAAGCCTTTTTCAGGGTATCAAAAATGGTTTGGTTGGCAGGAGTAACTTGCTCTCTTGTGGGAACGGTAAATGTTTTCATTGTTTTATTTTTTAAAGTTGTTGTCGTTATTGACAGTGCAAAGATGCCTCGGCAACAAGCCTTAAAAAATGGAGGATGAACGCAGATGGATGGACGATTTTCCCCGGGTTAAAAAACATCCGTTCCCTTACCTGTAGTTACCAAACTCAACAAACTTTCCTGAATCAGTTTAGTCCAGCCGTTTGAACAGGCGTTATAACATTCAACATCCGGATATAAACCATCATGCATAAAAACCAGTTGCGTTTGATCATTCACCTCACTGATCTCAAAACAGATCTTCGTTCCCGTCCATTCGGATTTGTGGGAAAGAAAACTCAGATTGCTTTCGGTAACCAGCCAAACAATTTTTTTGTTAGGTATCAATTCTATTATCCGCTGTTTTGAAAAATGAAATGTTTTCATCTGATAAGAAAACTCATCATTCAGCTTGTCGGTGCTGCCCGTGATCTCTCCCTGCCACCAGCCACGCACATTGTTGATGGCATTATATAATTCAGTTGCAGATTGTTTAACAAGAAGCATTGTTGTAAAAGAAGTTGTTGTCATTTTTAACTATTTAAAATGAATGGTTCTATGTATGTTCTTATTTAAGTAATACCAGCTGCCCCGTATGATAGGCCAAATGCGTGGTTCTCGTTAAGAGAATATTTAATTTATTGCGATGCGGCTCTTTACTAAAATCTTCTGCAGAAACAGCGGTGTGTTTGGTAAACCAATCTTCGGGTGCCAGGCTTTCAAACTTTTCTTTGATCAGATCACACTGTTTGCTCCAATACGATCTCAATACTGTTGCAGAAGGAATTTGCTCCAGTACTTTATCTGCAGATGTAAGAAAGGGTTCACGAAGTTCGGGATATAATTTTTCGCCCATATCCATCAGCACCAGCAGATCATCGTGCACGGCAATTAAATGGCCCAAAATATAAATACCCCTGTTTTTACCGGGAGCGATTTCTTTAGCCAGCTGTTCATCGCTGAGCTGGGCAAGCAATGTATCAACATTCTTGATGGAAGCGCTCCATCTGTCGAGCAGCATTTTTACAATGGTTTCTGTGGTTGTCATGGTAGATAATTTTAATTGATTAGTGTTTAGACAACAAAACTATTGTCTAAAAAATAGTCGGCCGGGGTGTAAAATGGACAATCTGACGGGTTGTTTTGGACAGGCTAAAATTTTACCTTTACCAAAAGACTACCACATGAAACATCTTTCAATCATTGTACCGGATGGAGAAGGCAATAACCTGAGCAGTATAGTAGGTGCCTATAAAATATTTACCAAAGCCAATGAGCTATGGAAGCAAACACACAAAAAAGAATTGTTCCATATTCAGGTAACCGGTGTTTCTAAAAAAGTGGATTATTACGATGGCTTGTTTTCGGTAAAACCACATACACATATTTCTGCCATCAGCAAAACAGACCTGATCATTATTCCTTCGTTGAACCATGATTATCATAGAGCGGTAAAACAAAATAAAGTATTGGGCGAATGGATTGCTGATCAATACAGGAACGGTGCAGAAATTGCCTCCATTTGTACCGGCGCTTTTTTGCTGGCCTCAACGGGTTTACTGGATGGAAAAAACTGTTCCACGCATTGGTCTACCATAAACGATTTTGCCAATCTTTTTCCCAAAGTAAAATTACAGGCCGATAAACTGATCACTGATGAGTACGGCATTTATACAAATGGCGGCGCCTATTCTTTTTTAAATCTGATCATTTACCTGGTAGAAAAATATTACGACAGGCCAACGGCTATTTTATGTTCAAAGATCTTTCAGATTGAAATGGCCAGGAACACACAATCATCCTTTGCGATCTTTACCGGACAGAAAGCGCACGGCGATGATATGGTGATGAAGGCACAGGCATACATTGAAAGCAAGGTGGATGAAAAGTTATCCATAGAACAATTGTCCTCCCGTTTTGCTGTGGGCCGCAGAAATTTCGACAGACGATTTATGAAAGCCACCGGTAATACTCCTGGCGAATATGCACAAAGAGTAAAAATAGAATCAGCTAAAAAAGCAATAGAAGGCACCCGCAAAACCATTAATGAGATCATGTATGAAGTGGGTTATTCTGATGTAAAAGCGTTTCGAGAAGTGTTCAGAAAAATTACGGGCTTATCGCCGATGGAGTATAAGCATAGGTATAATAGGGAGGCGATTGGTTAGCGTATGTAGCACGCATGGCAAACGCGGCACTAAAGTGCCACAGCGGATTCTAAAATAAATTGTATCCACGCGTTAAAACGCGTGGCAAGAAAACGCACGGCAGGAATAAGTAACTGAAAAAGCAATGTATTGCAGATTGTTGGTACAAACTTACTGGCACAAAAAATTTATTGTAATTGCCCCGCTCTTTAGAGCGGGGATAGAGAACCCCACAAAAATAGATAGGGCACTTTAGTGCCGAGTTTGCTCTGCGCTTAGGATTTCAAAGTAATCATCTACAAACAGTGAGTGTTAACTGCTCCGAATGCGCAGAGTCCTCTGTCGAGAGAAATCTGCGGGAAACTTTCTTGATTTTATGACGAGTAGACTCTGCGAAGAAAGAAATCAAGATAAACATTCTGATAAAAGTGAAATCTTTAGGTCTATTTCAGTAATTGCTTTTTCTGGCTGAGATTCATTTGCTAAAAACCCAAAAATATCTTTATAACAGCCATTACAATAGCTACCGATTTCCTGACCTTCTTTCCCGCACTCACAATTCCAAATCTCTTTTTCCTTTGATGAGAGAAGTAATTTTTTTGTTGTTCTTACTCCACGTTCTGTAAAAGAAGATTCGATTATTTTTTTTATTGCTTTAAGTTTTTCAAGATCATCTAGATCATAAAATTGCTTGTCTGAAAAAATGAGTCGTAACGAACGTTTTCTAACTCCAAAGTTGTCTGAGTTTAATAGAGAAAGGATTCTATCTAAATCGAGCAGCCCTAGGTCGTCTATTAAATTAGATAGTTCTGATACCAATCGATCGTTTTTCTCAGATGCAATAGATGTATATAAAAGACTAAGTTTTACTTCATCAGAAAGAGAATCAAGATAAATTTTAAAAGAGGTATAAAATTTTGAAAACTCTGTTGGGTTTTCAATTTCCACTTCAATTCTTCTTGAAAACCGTTTTAGAAGATAAGAATAAACTTCGTGAACCCTATTTGTGCTTATAAATTCCCAAATATCATCGGTGACAGAAAGGTTTTCTTGTTCGGCCTTCTCAATAATTTCTTTTCTTTTTTTCAGATTCAACATGCGATCAATAGTTACAAGTCCGATTGGCTCGCTCTTAGAAAAACCACTACTTGATTCATTTTTATCTTTTTCAACAATTACGGCCGTTCCAACAGCCGTTAACATAAACATTGATTTGCCTTTACCAGAAATCTCATCCATGTCAATAGAAAGTCCAAGAACACAATTTGCTCCAACCTCATAAGCTGCAACTTTAACTCTTTCAATAGCTTCATTATAAAGCGACACTAATTGTTTTTGATAAGTAGACGACCTCCCGCCAAATACGTCGCTTATAGAAGCAAAAAAATCAGAAAACATATTTGTACCGGCAACAATGTGTGCAGATACGGGTTTTAAATATTTTTTGACAATTAATCCTTCAATCGTTGAGGTTGTAACTACTATAATATCTTTTGGAATAGCCATGTTTAGGGAAAATTAAATTATTTTGAATATATAAGAGTATTTACAGAAGCCAAAAGGAACTATGAAAGAATTTCTTTAATAATAATATTATCAATCGTAACATTACTATTATTTATTGCCTCAAACCCTATGAATTGAGAGAGGTGAATAGGATATCCAAGGTCTCTAAGTTGACTTATGGGAACCAACAATCGTTTTACTTTATCTTCAAAAATAGTTGACTCAAAAACTAAATTAGGCCAACAAAAAGAAACAAACACATTGAAATCTCGAATAAGAGAAGAGCTTTTTTGACCTACAGATCGTTGTTGTAATCGTAAATGATTTTCTTGAAACTCCCCAGGATTATTTGCTTTAAAATAATCAATGTGACATTCAAACTCTGTCATATTAATTTCACTGTGTTCCCAGGGAAAAATAATTACAATGCGAGGATAACCATTTAAACTGCTTGAAAAAAATAATCGAATGTCTGGATTTTTAATATAGTCAGAATTATGTATTTGCACGCGATAACTCAAAGTAAAACTCGAACTAATGCCGATATTACTCCAGATATTCCCGTGTTCAAAAATTTCAAATTCTGAAGCACTTTTAATGTGATTATTCTTATTTTCTGAACACCAAGAAACGTTTTTAGTTTTTGTTTTGAATAGACAATCAGAAATGGATCGACTAAGCATCACCTTTAAATCATTATCATCTCTAAAAATTAATAACTCTCTACTTCTAATATCAAAAGGTATTTTTTCGCTCCAACAATCTTTATCTTTCGAATAAAAAGATCTTTCTGAGCAAATTAGAACCATTGGTTTTTTTAATGCATATGCTATTCCTAGCTCAATAAAGACGTTTGGATTTTTTGATGAAATATCTACTACTAAAATATTTGCCTCTTCTATTTGTCTAGTAATTAAATCCATTTTAATAAAAAGGGGCTCATAGTGAGAAAGAGCATCAATGTAGGTTAATCCGGTATGTGTTTCAATCAGAGGTTTAATGATTAAATTAAACATTCTTTTATTTTCTTGGGTGAACTCATACACTCCCATGCAAGTATTCGTACAAGACATAGTTTAATAATTTTGCGGGACCACGGTATTTATTAAATATACCAAATCATCTTCTATTTGTATACATGTTAACGAGCCCGGCTTCAAATTGCCGCCCATTGCCCCAACCGCACAAGTGTGCGACGCAACAACCGATGCCATAAAAAACAAAAGCCGGTAACATAAAAATCCCTTCTTAAATTCGCTATGCAAACGCTAAACGCTTAATGCAGAACGCGTAACGCAAAACACACCCGCGGATAATTTTCAAATACCACTCATATTTATACCCACCAATGTTTAGCCCCTACGGGGCACCATTAATTCTTGGTGGTACCTGGTGCTACCGAGCTGTTGCCCCGATGGGGCAAGCTTTGTAATGTTTGCCGGTTTTGTTTAATAAAAGCATTTATTGAGCGGTTACAATAAAAACATACAATTGCTTTCAGCAATTCCTTGCCCCATCGGGGCAACAGCTCGGTAGAAAAAGGAATGGGTTGAGATTTTGGTGTGCCGTAGGTACACAACAGGGGTTTCAAAATTGAGTGTGTATGAAAATGATTTACGCTGAATGCATAATGCTTAACGCAAAAGGCTTGATGCCCAATGCCCCAACCGTACAAGTGTGCGACGCAACAACCGCCGCCATAAAAAACAAAAGCCGGTAACATAAAAAATCCCTTCTTAAATTCGCTATGCAAACGCTAAACGCTTAATGCAGAGCGCGTAACGTAACTACAAACTACAGACTACAAACCACAGACATCCCCTATGCCCTTTAAGTTACATTCCGAATACTCACCCGCCGGCGATCAACCATCGGCTATTGCGCAATTGACTGAGAATGTGCATGATGGTGAACAGTTTCAAACCCTGTTGGGGGTTACGGGTTCGGGTAAAACGTTTACGATTGCGAACCTGATTCAGAATACACAACGCCCCACGCTGGTACTTACGCATAACAAAACACTGGTGGCGCAATTGTATGGCGAGTTTAAACAGTTCTTTCCCGAAAATGCGGTGGGCTATTTTGTGAGCTACTACGATTACTACCAGCCCGAGGCCTATATGCCCGTAAGCGATACCTATATTGAAAAAGACCTGAGCATTAATGAAGAGCTGGATAAACTGCGGCTACAAGCAACTTCGCAATTACTGAGCGGACGCCGCGATATTATTGTGGTGGCCAGTGTGAGTTGTATTTACGGTATGGGCAACCCTACGGAATATGAGAACGGCATCATCCGCATTCATAAAGGACAAGTGATCTCGCGTCAGGGATTTTTGCATGCGCTGGTTAACAGTTTATACAACCGCTCGCAGGGCGATTTTAACCGCGGCACGTTTCGTGTAAAAGGCGATACGGTGGATATTAATTTGCCTTATGTAGATTTTGGTTACCGCGTAACTTTTTTTGGCGATGAGATTGAAGAGATCGAAAGTATTGAAACCAGCAGCAGCAAACGCATTGGTACAATGGAGAATGCAGCGATCTTTCCGGCAACACTTTACCTCGCACCCAAAGACATGATCGTTGAAGTAATGCACGAAATTCAGGATGAGATGATGGCGCAGGTGGAATATTTTAAAAGCACCGGCAAATACATTGAAGCGCAACGTTTGAAAGAGCGTGTGGAATATGATATTGAAATGATCAGGGAGTTGGGGTATTGTCAGGGTATTGAAAACTACTCGCGTTTTTTTGACAGACGCAGACCCGGCACGCGCCCATTCTGTTTGCTGGATTATTTTCCGAAAGATTTTTTGTGTGTGATAGATGAGAGTCACCAAACCATTCCACAGGTAGCCGGTATGTATGGCGGCGACAGAAGCAGAAAAATGGTATTGGTAGATTATGGTTTTCGATTACCGAGTGCCATGGATAACCGGCCATTGAATTTTCATGAGTTTGAAAACCTGATAGGCCAAACCGTTTTTGTAAGTGCCACACCAGGAGATTATGAATTGGAGAGAACGGGTGGTGTAGTAGTAGAACAGATTGTACGGCCAACGGGATTATTGGATCCGCCAATAGAAATACGCCCAAGTGTAAACCAGATAGATGATCTGCTGGATGAGATTGATAAAACGGTGAAACTTGATTATCGTGTGTTGGTAACCACGCTTACCAAAAGAATGGCGGAGGAGATGGATAAATATTTGGGAAGGATCAATATCAAATCGAAATACATACATAGCGATGTAGATACATTGGAGCGTGTGGAAATACTTCGTCAACTACGATTGGGTGAGATAGATGTGTTGGTGGGTGTTAACCTTTTAAGAGAAGGATTAGACCTGCCGGAAGTTGCACTTGTTGCGATATTAGACGCAGATAAGGAAGGTTTTTTACGTAACGAACGTGCCCTCACACAAACCGCCGGCCGCGCTGCGCGTAATATTGATGGTCGTGTAATTTTTTATGCAGACAAGATCACCGAAAGCATGCAACGCACCATTGATGAAACCAGCAGAAGAAGAGAGAAGCAGGTAGAATATAATATTGCGCATGGCATAACTCCGAAAACGATTATCAAATCGCGTGAACAGGTTTTTGCACAGGGTTCTGTGTTAGATATTAAAGGATACGATCCGAGCAATCCATATGCATTGCAGGCAGATGCTGAACTGGTAAATCATACCGTTGCAGCAGAAGAGCAGGAGGCTTACAAGACCATTCCACAAATAGAAAAAGCGATCGGTAAAGTGAAAAAAGAAATGGAAAAAGCCGCGCGTGATCTGGATTTTATTGAAGCGGCGAGATTGAGGGATGAGATGTTTCGGTTGCAGAAGGAATTTGAAAATATGCGAATTTGAGAATTTGAAAATGGACTGCTGGTGGTTGTTGGTCATAAGACCAACAACGGCAGTATCCCCTCCTTGCTCCGCAGGGAGGGGTGGCCCGGCGGCTGAGCCAAGGGCCGGGGTGGGTACAAAGCACGAAGCAAAAACTAAATAACCTAAAACACACAATATGAAAACCCTACTCACCATTCTTGCCCTAACCATAACCACATTTACCCTTAACGCACAAACGTATAAAACACCCAATCCATCAAAACCTATTCTGTTTGTAGAAGCAGCCTGCGGTAAATGTCAGCTTGGATTAAAAAGTAAAACCTGCGATTTGGCTGTGCGTATAAATGGCAAATCTTATTTTGTTGATGGTGTACATATAGATTCGCTGGGTGATGCACATGCAAAAGATGGCATGTGTAATGCAATCAGAAAAGCGGATGTGCAGGGTGAGATCGTGAATAATCGATTTAAAGCAACATACTTTTTATTGGAGGCGGAGAAAAGTAAAAAGAGTAAATAATAGTGTTTAGTGCTGGTTGTTGGTCGGGAGACCAACAACGGCATATGCAGGGGGAGATTGTGAATAACCGGTTTAAGGCAATGTCCTTTTTATTGGAGGCGGAGAAAAGTAAAAAGAGTAAATAATTGTATTTAGTGCTGGTTGTTGGTCATAAGACCAACAACGGCTGCCCCTCCTCTCAGGAGGGGCAGCTCAAGCGAAGCGAAGAGCGGGGAGGTGAAGCGGCGTGCAGAGAGTAAAAATTATATTTAGTGCTGGTTGTTGGTCATAAGACCAACAACGGCGAGAACGGCATAAACCGAATAAAACATCCAATGCATAAACTCCACCACTACGAACTTACCACCCAATGGACAGGCAATACCGGCACAGGCACATCTGCCTATCGCGCTTACGAGCGTGCACATGAAATACAAAAAGAAGGCAAGCCTGAAATATTACTATCCTCTGATCCCTCATTCAGAGGTGATCAAACAAAATATAATCCGGAAGAATTATTATTAGCATCCTTATCCTCCTGTCATATGTTATGGTATCTGCATTTATGTTCAGAGGCGGGAGTGGTTGTTGTGGATTATGTTGACCGCGCAAGTGGTGTTATGGAAGAAACAGAGAATGGTAGTGGCAGATTTGTAGAAGTTACTTTGCATCCAACCGTTACGGTTACAGATGCATCGATGATAGAGAAAGCAAATGCATTGCATCATAAGGCGAATGAGTTTTGTTTTATTGCGAATTCGGTGAATTTTGTGGTTAAGCATGAAGCGGAGTGTCACCTCCCCGTCCTTCGCTAGGCCGCTTGGACAGCCCCTCCTGGGAGGTGGGGCGGGAATTTTTGCAGATAGGTTTAATAGAAAACCGAATTTCTTTTTTATCTTCTTTTCTCCGTTTTTCTTTTAGCGAAAAAAAGGGTTACTTTATTGTTCCATAACTAACCCGATGTTCAAAAACATACAACAAAGAATTGTGCTGGGTTCGCTATTGCTTTTAGCAATAGGTACTGCGGATTATTTTGTAACAGGGGAGATAGCTACGGCGGCATTTTATCTTTTTCCGATTGGGATCTTTTCTTATCAAAATAGTTTCCGGCTTAGGTATTCAGTATTATTCGGAATTGCAGCCCTTGTTGTATGGATGATTGCCGATTATCATACACATCCTTATTCAGAAGACAAGAACCTTATTATTAACTGGGTATTACGGGCGCCGTTTTTTGTTGCGGCGCCGATTATAGTTAACCGGTTTTTTCTGGAAAAAATGCAAAGGCAGATCATCTCTGAACAGAAAGCATCACTCGAAAAAGCGAATGCAGAGCTGAATAGATTTATCGGGATGGCCGCACACGATATCCGTAATCCTGTGGGAAGTATACAGATGATGGCGGAGATCTTACTGGAAGATGAACAGATACCGGAGGATAAAAAGAATTTTCTGGGGATGATACATACAACCGCACAAAACTCTTTGCAGATCCTGAATGATACATTGAATATTAGCAAGATCCAATCCGGTACGGTTGAGTTGAATATTGCAGCAGCCGATTATATAAAATTGGTTAAGGAGTGTATTGCACAAAATAAGCCGATGGCTGAAAAAAAACAGCAATCCATTACACTAGAAACAGAGATCAATTCTGTAACGTTATCATTCGATAAAAGCCGTTTAACGCAGGTGTTAAATAATCTGCTAACCAATGCGATCAAATATTCTGAATTGAATAAAGCCATCACTGTAAAAATTTCTTTTGCAGATGCTGATCACAGACTTCTTTTAACAGAAGTGATTGATCATGGACTTGGCATTGATGAAAAGTATCACGCAACACTGTTTGATCCGTTTACCACAACATCAAACAAGCCCACCGATAATGAATCGAAAACGGGATTGGGATTGTCGATCGTAAAAAAAATTGTCGAGCTGCATAAAGGAACGATCGGATTTAGAAGTGAGAAAGGTAAAGGGTCTGATTTTTATTTTACACTACCTATTCCTAAATCGTAAGGGTTTCGCTAAGAGAAAAACGAAGAAAAAAAGAGTCTTCGAAATTCGGAAACCCCTCTTTTTCTTCTTTCCTCCGTTTTTCTCTTAGCGAAACGTTGTAACTTAAACCATCTAACAAAACTGCCGGCATGAAAAATTTATTTAGTACACTCTGCTTTTTTCTTTTTTTCTCAGCGGTTATTGCACAACCCACTAGACTCATCATCCGCGGAGATGATATGGGTTATTCGCATTCGGGTAATGAAGCGCTGATCAGATCATACAAAGAAGGAATTGAGACATCGATTGAAGTGATCGTTGCTTCGCCATGGTTTCCGGAAGCGGTTAAGTTGTTGCAGCAAAATCCAAAGATCGATGTGGGTATTCATCTGGCATTAAGCAGTGAGTGGGAAAATATTAAATGGAGGCCCTTAACCGATTGTGCGAGTCTGAAAGATGCTAACGGATATTTTTTTCCAATGATCTATCCCAATAAAAATTATCCGGGCCAGGCACTGTCTGAAAACAAATGGAATATAGCCGATATAGAAAAAGAATTTCGGGCACAGATTGAGCAGGCCATCAGAAGAATTCCACGGATCAGTCATATTTCATCACATATGGGTTGCACCAATATCAGTGAAGAAGTAAAAGCCATGACGAAAAAACTCGCGAAAGAATATCATATTGATATTGATCCGCAGGATCATAAAGTATTGAATACCGGTTTTGCAGGCAACCATTCAACCGCAGCAGAAAAAGTAGAAAGCTTTATTGCCATGCTGGATAAACTGGAAAAAGGGAAAACTTATTTATTTGTTGAGCATCCCGGATTGGATAATGATGAGTTGAAAGCGGTATATCATATCGGTTATGAACAGGTGGCAATGGACAGACAGGGTGTTACGGATTTGTTTACAAATGCAAGAGTGAAAGAGGCTATTAAGCAGCGAGGTATCGAATTGATTAGCTATAAAGATCTGCTTAGCCGCTAAGGTGCGAGGTTGCAAGGGTTCGCTAAGAGAGGAACGAAGAAAAAAAGAGTCTTCGAATTTCAATGACTCTTTTTTTCTTCGTTCCTCTTTTATTGAAATGATAGCGATTGAAAGCGCTTACATTTACAAATGCTTTTTTAATAAAGGTTTATGAAAAATGTTGCCGTATTACTGTTTGATAATTTTGAAACACTCGATGTGTTTGGCCCTGTTGAGATCTTCGGGATAATGAAAGAACAGTACGTGATTTCTTTTTATTCACTTGATGGCGGAATGGTAAAGAACGGGCATGGTGTTACCTTGCTCTCTGAGAAACTGGAAGAGATCAAAAAAGGAGTGGATGTGTTTCTGATTCCTGGCGGCTGGGGCACAAGGCCGGAGGTAAATAATGTTGTTTTGATCGATCTGATCAAACAGATTTCCATTACCAGTAAATATGTACTTACGGTTTGTACCGGTACAGCATTGCTTGCCAGAACCGGTTTGCTGGATGGAAGAAAAGCCACATCGAACAAAAGGGCTTTTGATTGGGTTATGACACAGGGAACAAAGGTTAACTGGATTAAAAAAGCACGCTGGGTGGTAGACGAAAGATTTTATACATCATCAGGCGTAAGCGCGGGCATGGATATGGTATTGGGATTTATTGAAGACATACACGGTAAATCCACAGCGCTTGACATTGCCAGTAAAATTGAATACAACTGGAATCAAAATAAAGAAGAAGATAATTTCTATACTGTGTGATATGATAAAAATCAAAAGACTAGGTTTCTGCATTTTTCTTTTATTGTTGATAGTTGTACAAACAGCGAATGCTCAAAACAAATCGTTTTCGGTTTTTGGATATTATGCAGGCAGGCCAACTTTTATTGATAGTTTCCCTGTTGAAAAACTTACCCATCTCTGTTTCAGTTTTACGCATTTAAAGGGCAGCCGTATTTCATTGGGTAATGCAAGGGATACTGCAGGTTTGATCAATTGTGTAGCACTTAAAAAAAGAAATCCGCAATTGAAAGTGATCGTATCCATGGGTGGGTGGACGGGTTGTTATTCCTGTTCCGAAGTTTTTTCTACAGATAGTTCGCGCAAAATCTTCGCTTCTTCTACCAAAAAATTGCTCAACGATTTTAAAGCAGATGGTATTGATCTGGATTGGGAATATCCGGCCATTAAAGGTCCGCCCGGACATCCTTACATGCTGAGCGATAAAGAAAACTTTACAGCATTGATCAGAACGCTGCGTGATAGTTTGGGTAAAGAAAAAGAATTGAGTTTTGCTGCAGGTGGTTTTACACAATACATTAATGAATCGGTGGACTGGAAAACCGTGGCGCCGTTAGTTGACAGAATTAATGTAATGACTTATGATATGATCACGGGTTATGATACAGTTACCGGCCACCATACAGGTTTATACTCTACACCTAAACAAAAGGAATCCTGCGATAATGCAGTAAGACTATTATTGGCAAAAGGTGTTCCTGCCAATAAGTTATTGATTGGTGCCGCGTTCTATGCACGCATTTGGGAAAAGGTAGAACCGGAGAATGACGGCTTATATGGTAAAGGAAAATTTTTACGCGGTGTTTCTTATCGTGGGTTTAACCCGTTGTTTTCTGCGGATAGTGGTTTTGTATATCATTGGGATAAAACTGCATCTGCGCCTTATCTGTACAATGAAAAGAAAAAATGGTTTGTTACGTTTGATGATAGCGCATCCATTGTGCTGAAAACAAAATATGCGATAAAGAAAAAATTGAACGGTATTATGTTCTGGCAAATGGCGGATGATGCTTTTGAGAATGGATTGCTTGGAGTTGTGGATGAGACGAGAAAAAAGCAATTGAGAAATTGATTGTATTAACTGCTTGTTATTGCTCAAGTGACCAGCAACTTTGTGAAAAAATTTCGCTAAGAGAAGAACGAAGAAAAAAAGAGTCTTCGAATTTCAGAGACTCTTTTTTTCTTCGTTCTTCTTTTAGCGAAACCCTACAATTTCATCGGCTGTTTTTTCCAATAGGTAAGTGAACGCCAAACCCATTCAAAAGGCCCGAAGCGGAAATAGCGGAGCCAGATGCTGGAGAAAATTAGTTGAAAGATCCAAACGGCACCCACTACATAATAGATCTGATGAAAATGCAGTTTGGCAAAATAGCCAAAACCATATCCGAAGAAAAAGAATGTACAGATAATGCTTTGCATGAGGTAATTGGTAAATGCCATCTGGCCAACTGCCGCCAATGCTCTCATTAACCAGGGAACGATCTTAAGACGGATGGTTAACATGATGAGGCTTGCATGGCCAATGGTAATAAGTAATCTCCGTACTTCACCAAATGTATAAGGATCTATCCGCCAGCGATCTACTCTTGGGGCAAAACTGCTAAACGAAAACCAGGATTGATTAAACAGGAAATATCCAAAAGGGATACCAATACCATATCCAACAATGAGCCAGAGAACATAGGTTTGCGTACTTAGTTTATTGGTAAAAAATCCCCAACCGAATAATGCCATACCAATAAACATCATTGCTAACATATCCCATGCATCGAAATACGTTAAGAACACTTCAAAGCTGGCGGTTTGTGGTAACAGTTCTTTAAAAACAGTTAGATAACCCGATTGCATTTTACGATTAACCGGATTGATCTGAGCTGTATCTGATTTTGGGCGCGGTGCGCTCCATCTGGCCCAGATCGTTACCGCCTGTTTTTGTTCATCAGTAAGTACTTTCTTTTCTTTTTTCGCCGCCATGGCTTCAATATAATTAGCCCTGATCTCTCTGTTTTCAGACCAGCCCCATGCATTATAGATCATTCCGAATCCGATGCAGACAAGTCCGAGTACCAACAACCATTTAGGTGCCAGTTTACGGAAAGCAAATAGCAGCATACCAAATAGGCCGTAATAAAACAGGATATCTCCAAACCATAAGATCACAAATGCATTGAGGAGTCCAAAGAACACTAACCAAAGTAATCGTCTATAATAATAAACAGCCACAGAGGGTTGCCCGGGTGCCTCTTTTTTATTCATCATAAACAGGATCATACCGGCGCCGAACAACATGGAGAAGAGACCGCGCATGGTTCCGTTAAAAAAAATGTCAACCACTTTTACGGTCAGAAAATCATAACCCGAATGTGGCCCGAGCGAAATATCGCTCATAACATCGCCTTCAAAAAAACCAAAGGCAAAACCGGGAATATTCATCAGCAAAATACCAAGCAGGGCAAATCCGCGGATGCTGTCAATACTTTTAATTCTGTCTGCAGCAGCAACCGGTGCGGCGCCGCTGATTTCTTCAACAGAAGAGGTACTTGATGGATTCATGATGGTTATAAAAATTTATTATCCGTTATAAAATTCAGGTATTACAGTTTCATGGGTTGCTTTTTCCAATAGGTAAGAGATCTCCATACCCACTCAAAAGGACCGAAGCGGAAATAGCGGAGCCAGATACTTGAGAAAATAAGTTGGAAGATCCAAACAGCACCTACCACATAATAGATCTGGTGTAAATGCAGTTTGCCATAATAGCCAAAACCATATCCATAGAAAAAGAAAGTACAGATAATACTTTGCATGAGGTAATTAGTGAAAGCCATTTGTCCAACTGCAGATAATGCCCGCATTAACCAAGGTGCGATCTTTAAACGGAAAACAAGCATCAGCATGCTGGCATGGCCAATCGTAATTAATAATCTTCTGAATTCTGCAAAGCTCCATGGGTTATTACGCCATCTGTCTACATAGGCTACCCTATGCGTAACTGCGGCCCAATCCTGATCAAACAAAAAGTATCCAAACGGAATACCGATGCCGTAACCTACCAGCATCCACAGTACATAGGTTTGGGTACTGAGTTGATTATTAAAGAAACCCCAGCCAAAGAGTGCCATGCCGATAAACATCATCGAGAGCATATCAAAGATTCCGAAATAAGCACCGCCGGCTTCGTTACCTGCATTCATAGGAATAAAATACTTCACGATGGTTGTATATCCCGAATGCATTTTACGCATGTTGTTATTGGTTTCGGCCGTATCGGGTTTGTTTACTTTGGCAACTTGCTCCCATGCGGTGATGGATTGTTGCTGTTCTTCTGTAAGTTTTTTCTTTTCTTTTTTGGCTGCCATCGCTTCGAGATAATTGGCCCTTTTTTCGCGTGTTTCAGACCAGCGCCATGTATTCTGAATCATGGCACAGGCAATTAAAGAAAGCCCGATCACCAATAACCATTTTGGCGCTGTTTTACGGAATGCAAAAAGCAGCATACCAAATAAGCCATAGTAAAATAAAATATCGCCCTGCCATAAGATCACAAATGCATTTACCAGTCCAAAGAAAACAAGCCAGAGTAAACGACGATAGTAATAAACCGCAACAGGAGGTTGGCCCGGTGCCTGTTTTTTATTCATCATAAACAAAACCATACCTGCACCAAACAGCATGGAGAATAAGCCACGCATGGTTCCTTCAAAAAATATTTCCACGCCTTTAAAAGTGAGATAGTCATAACCAGAAGGTGGTGCGGTAAAAATATTGTACCAATAGTCCCAGTTCATACCAAAGCCGGGAATGTTCATCATTAAAATACCGAGTAAAGCAAAACCGCGTATCGTATCAATGCTTTTGATCCTGTCTGCCGCAGCTACGGGTGCCGCGCCAATGGTTTGTTCGGGAGAATTTATGTTCGAAGGATTTTGATCCATACAAATAAATTGAATGATTGCGAATAGTGTTAATGATCAGAAACGGTTTACAGTTTGTTGGGTAATTTTTTCCGGTAGATCAGGCTTTTTAATGCCCACTCCACTGGCCCCAATTTGTAATAGCGCAACCATAATACAGAGAACAGTATGAGCACAACTGCTATTTGTGCAACGGCTACATACATTTCCCATTGAGTAAACATTCCGTAAAAACCAAGACCATAACCATAAAACCAAAATGCACAAATGAGTACCATTAAAAAATAATTGGTTAAAGCCAAACGGCCCACAGCAGATAACACATCCATTAACCAGTTGAGTGTATTTAGTTTTAGCAGCCACATAACCAAAGAAGCATACCCTGTTGCGAGGGCCAGTTTTTCTAATGGCAGGAACTGATTGTATGGCAAGGCGTGATCGTTAATATATTTTGCATAATCGGTTAAACGCAATGTATTGTT
The DNA here is from genome assembly GCA_965206685.1 of Sediminibacterium sp. GTDB lineage: Bacteria > Bacteroidota > Bacteroidia > Chitinophagales > Chitinophagaceae > Sediminibacterium. The sequence goes on along the minus strand of OZ242223.1, from coordinate 3,953,361 downwards.
ACTGATGCGTAACCAGGCAAGTGCAAAACCAATGGCAATCAGCAATAAACCAATCAAGAGGTAGTTGGAGGCCGAGTATCGTTTATAGAAAAATCCGATACCCAACAATGCCATACCCAGCAGCATGGCTGAGCCAATATCCCAAACACCAATACTATATAGCCAGTTGGATTCTTTGGTTTGTGAACGGCCTTTAATGCTAAACCACATTTTACTGTATCCGGCACGCATGGCTTTTTTATCTGCTTCTGTTTTTGAAGAGTCGTATTTAAGATTTTTTACAAGGCCTTCCCATTTCCCTTTTTCTTCCGACTGTTTTGCGGTGAGGGTATCATTCTTTTTAGCCAACGAATCGGCCAGTTTATTTTTGGTTCCTGTGATACTGTCTTTTTTGTGACGGGCTGCACTGTCGTCAGCAAACTTTTTCTCTACTTTTTTTACTTCGAGATAAGCTTTATAATCGCCCTGATCATCGGCATAATTCCAGTATTGTTTGCCGCAGAAGATGAGTGTGCAAATGATTGCTGTAATAAATAAATTTTTAGCAGGCAGCTTTGTAAAAGCAAATAACAAAATGCCTACAATACCAAAATGATACAGGATATCATTTGGCCAGAGAATAATCAATGCAACAAACATTCCGAGAATGATCAGCCAGATCTGTTTGCGGATATGCGAATCGGTTCCATCAATATTTGAAGGATGCTCCTGCTTCTGAACAAGCAGAACAATACCTGCGCCGAAAATAATGGCGAGCAGACTAACCATTTTTCCTTCAAACAAAATAGAGATCACCGAAAGCAGTTTGTAATTGCCTTTGTGAATATGTGTTAGGAAAAAATTCTGCTGGTTACCGGTAAACCCGGCAAAATCCCAGATAGCGGTTACCAGTAAGCCCAGTAAAGCAAGACCGGCAATTACCGAGAGAGAAAAGTTTTTGGTAGCAGCAGTTTCCTGTACAGCTTCCGTTGAGGTGGAGGTTGTTTCGTTCATTGGTTTTGGTTTGTATTTTCTCTGAATATGAAAATGCTTCGATTGTATAACAGTAAATGCGAAAACCGGAATGGATCTTGATAACAGTAAAACCTGCTCTCTTCACAAGCTGAAGCTGGCGGCACGGGGGAAAAAATTGTGCGCTTCAGTTTTCGGGTTAATAAATATAGTGTTTTAAACGAATATTTTCTTTTTTTATTGGGATGAATTATGGGCTGTTGATCATAAAATAAACAACGAAAAAGAGGTTCAATAAGAGATAAACGAAGGAAAAAAGAGTCGCCGAAATTCATAAACCCCTTTTTTATCTTCTTTTCTCCGTTTTTCTTTTAGCGAAAAAAAAGAGAGGCCGCAAAGCCTCTCTCTATTCATTATAAAATGAACATTTTATTTTTTAAGTGCTGCCACTTTTGCTTTTACCACATTCCATTTATTCAGGATCTCTGTAAACTGATCGTTGGTTTGTTTTACACCGGCAATGGTTTGTGTGGTTGGTGGCATATCGCTGTCATGTAAAATACCAAACAATCCTGCAAATGATCCGTCAACACTGCCAAGTGTTGGGCCTTGTGCTGCTCCGCCGGGAGCGCCACCACCCCTTCTTCCGCGGCGTGCGCTTTCAAAACCGGCTACTTCCTGATCGAGCGCATTTAATGATTCTGCATTACTGCCTTTTGCTATCAGGTCTTTCAATATTTTTCTGGCATCAGCAATATCTGCCAAAGTCTTTTTAATTTTTTCACGTCCTTCATAACAGGTAAGAGAAAGGCTGTGTTGTTTCTGCAGATCAACCAAACTGGTTTTTACACGTGGGTCCATTTTTACAGTGAGTGGTTGCGAATAGGTTTTTCCATTCACCGTTAGCTTAACTGTATAGGTTCCCGGTAATACCCAGGGAGAACTTTTTTCGGGTGCTGTGTTCTCATAGATCGCTGTCATTGGAAAAGAGGCGGGTTCATTCATTGGTGTATAATGCATATCCCATAAAAAACGATGTGAACCCGCATCTCCTGAAAGGACCTGTTGCGGACGGATCCAATACAACGGAATATTCAGATCGGGTAAATCATACGATTTATCGTTGCTGCTGTATTTGCGGATAGAACGGCCGGTTGCATCAACAATTTCCAGTGTTACTTCTCCAGATGCCTTATCCGCTAAATAATAATTGATCACGGCACCATCGGGTGGGTTTTGTCCGCCGGGTTCTTCCTGCGGTAAGGGTGTATCTGTATTCATATCCCAACGGATACGCAAAGCGGTTTGTGGTTTATACAGGATCGCTTTTTCTGCAGCCAGTTTATCGCTGATCTGTCTGAGTGGTGTAATATCATCCATGATCCAGAAACCACGGCCATGTGTTCCTAATACCAGATCATCATCTTTAATAACTAAATCGCGGATAGAGGTTGCCGGCATATTATTTTTTAGAGATTGCCAATGATCACCTTCATCAAAAGAAACATATACCGCATTTTCAGAACCGGCAAATAATAAACCTTTTCGGTTAGGATCTTCGCGCACTACATTGATCGGTTCGTTAGCGGGTAAACCATTGGTGATCAGTTTCCATGTTTTACCACCATCATTGGTTTTATAAACATAGGGATGCATATCATCGCAACGGATGCGGTTAACCGCTGCATACACAGTGTTATCATCAAAATGTCCCGCATCCATTAAAGAGATCTTACTCCATGATGTAATTTCCGGAGGGGTTACATTCTTCCATGTTTTACCGCCATCGCGTGTTACCTGTATATAACCATCGTCTGTACCGGTCCAGATAGTATTGATGTTTTTATAAGAGGGTGCAATGGTATAGATCACACCACGACGTGGCATTTTTTTCAATTCATCATTTGTATAAATACCCACACTTGCGGGTATGTCCCAGCTTTCGCGGGTAAGGTCCGGACTGATGATATCCCAACTGTTACCACCATCTCTTGTTTTAAATAAAACATTGCCCGCATAGTACAATGTTTTAGGATCGATAGGAGAAAACAAAACCGGAGCCGTTCTCAAAAAACGATATTTACCGGAACGAACCGCTTCGGGTGCAATGTTCTGAACCTGTCCGGTTCGTTTATCATATTTGGTGATCTTGCCTCCGTAAATAATATTGGGATCTAATGGATCAGGTGCCACATATCCATATTCTTCAACACCCACCGGATGCCATTCGCGGAAAGTGATCTGTCCATCATTACCTCTGGAAGCAATACCTACTGAACCACTCTCCTGTTGTCCGCCATATACATTATACGGAAACGCATTATCTGTATTCACATGATAAAATTGAGCAGTAGGTTGATTGTACCATGATGAAAAGGTTTCACCACCATTTACGGTAACAATCCCACCCTGATCAAGTGCGATCAGCATAATTTTCGGATCGTTGGGATTGATCCAGATGCGGTGGTAATCATCGCCACCGGGAGCGCCCCGAAAACCTGTCCATGTTTTACCGCCATCAACCGATTTCCAGGTTACTACGTTTGCGCTGTAAACAATGTCTGCATTTTTTGGATCTGCTTTGATCTCTGCAAAATCACTTCCTCTTCCCCAAAAACGTCCGTCGCTGTTAATATTGCTCCATGTTTCACCCGCATCATCGCTTCTGTAAATGCCGCCAAACCTTCCGGCATCAACAGTTGCATATAAACGATTGCTGTTGCTGGGTGCCACGCAAAAACCAATACGGCCCAGACCCTGCTCCGGTGTGGGTAAACCGTTGGTCAGTTTTTTCCAGGTATTACCGCCATCGGTAGATTTAAACATACCGCTTTCGGTTCCGTTCCATGCTCCGTTTTCCCAGGGCCCCTGTCTGCCTGCCCATAGATCGGCATATAAAATATTTGAGTTATTTGGGTCGAAGCTGACTTGTATGGCTCCTGTGTTTTCATCTTTATACAATACCCGCTCCCAGCTGTTACCGCCATCTAAACTTCTGTATACGCCGCGTTCGGTATTGGGTCCGTATGGGTGGCCAAGCACTGCCACAAAAATCCGGTTCTCATTTTTGGGATCGATGATGATATCGCCTATCTGCTGACCATCTTTCAATCCCATATTTTTCCATGTCTTACCGGCATCGGTTGATTTATAAACACCATCACCTACAGAAAGATCGGGGCGTTGAATGCCTTCGCCGCAACCGGCGTATACTACATTGGGATTGGATTCGGATACAGCAATATCACCTACTGAACCGGTTGGCATTTTATCGAAGATTGGGTTCCAGGTGCGGCCGTAATCTGTGGTCTTCCAAACACCGCCATTGTTTACACCAATATAAAATACACTGGGTTGTGAGGGAACCCCAACAGCACCAACGGTTCTGCCGCCACGGTGCGGACCGATCATACGCCACTGCATACTGTTGAACATAGAAGGCGAAAAAGATTGTGCATTGGCGATTGCCATACCTGCCATACAAAGCAGGGCGATAGTGAATTTTCTCATGATAGAAGAGTTGGTTATGGAGGGTATTAAATTACAGGATTAATTGGTAACCTGTGAAAAAATAACAGGAATGATCTTGAAGAATAGTTTACACTCCGATCTTAGCTTAGCGTCGCTATTATGTTTTCAACAGTATTCGTTTTGTATTTGCCTTCACCATTGCCGCGTGCTTTAGCGCGTGGGTAAGGACTCTGCTCTTGTTTTGTTTTCGGGACTTTAGTCCCGCGGTTGTTATACGGGGACTAAAGTCCCGAAAACAAAAGATCAAAAACAATTTAATCCACGCGCTAAAGCACGCGGCAATGAAAAAGAAATTTCTTATCTCTTAACAACCAGATAAGCACCACAGATCAACATCAATGCACCAAAAATTTTTGTGAGATTAACCGGTGTGGCCGTTACACCAAATGCTCCTAAATGATCGTATAATAAAGCCATAAATAATTGTGCGGCAATTACCAATGCAAACACATTGGCAGAACCGATCTTTTGTACAGAGAAGATGATTGCGGTTACAAAAAAAGCGCCCAATAAACCGCCGGCATATTTATATAGTTCTACACTTCGCAGTTGTTCAAATGAAGGAGCGGTTTGCCGGGTGGCAACAATGATCAATCCTAAAACGAGTGTGCCTACCAGGAAGGATATAAAAGCGGCAATCCATGGATTGTTAATGGCTACACGTAATTGACTGTTTACACCGGCTTGAGTGGTAATGGTCATACCTGCCAATGCAGGAAGGATATAAAAGATGTATTTCATACGAATAAAGATAAAAATAAAATTGTGCCACAGAAGTGAACGCATAAAAAAGCCGAAGTAGATTCTCCGGCTTTTTTATAGAATTATTTTTTTTCTGTTAGTGGCGGAGTTGGCGGCATATCTGTGTTGGAAATATCGCGGGCTATTTTCCATTTGCCATCTTCCTGTTTCCAGGTTACAATGTATTTTCCTTTGTCGATGGTTTTTCCATCTAACCCAAGTAATTCAAAACTACCTTCTTCTGAAACCAGTTCTTTGCCACCGGTAACTTCAATGGTATTGATCTTTATTCCGCCTACCCCCATTTTTTTTGCACTGCCGAAAAAAGAAGTGATAGCGGCTGTTCCGCACATTTTAGGCATACCGGGTTGCATCATACAGGCATCTTTTGTATACAATGCAGCCGCCACTGTTGAATCGCCTTTGGCTAATGCATCTGCAAAAACAACATTGGCAGCAGCAATGGCAGCTTTGGCAGAATCGAGACTGAATGTACCTGCAGGATCTTTACTACCGGCAGGTTGACTGCAATACGTAAATAGTAAAGCTCCTGAAATAAGAAACAGTAATTTTTTCATATATAGTTTGTTTTCCGAAATCTACTGCTTGTTTTTTAGAAATGCAATAGTGGGCTGAATGCTGAACGCCTAACGCTTTTTTGGATATTTGCGTTAGGCGTTCTGCGTTTAGCGTTTAGCGGGATTATAGCCTTTCGTATAAAGCCCGTAACTTCTCTCTCGTCATGATCTTTTCCCAATCTTTTCCTAATGCATTCTCCCATAAAGGTTTCATGCCAAGCGAAACATTCATCATGGTTTCAAACTGATCGTTGGTTAATCCTTTGCAAATGCCTTGCGGAATATCGATCTTGTTTTTTTCTACCATGTATTTAAATTCTTTTACACCGGCAGGATAATATTCTTCCAGATGGTTCATCACAATACAATTGCCAATTCCGTGTTTTGTACCCAACAAATAACTCAATCCATAACTCACTGCATGTGCAACACCCACCTGTGAATAAGCAATGCTCATACCGCCGGCGTAAGAGGCCATCATCAGCATATCGTCGCATTCATCGTCCCACTGATCTTTTTGTACAAATACTTTCTGGCAAAGCTGTAAAGCCTTTTCGCCATAGCTTTTACTGAACTCATTAATATAAGTACCATCCAGACTTTCTATGCAATGGATATAACAATCCATACCTGTATAAAAACGTTGATTAATATCCACGCTTTTTGTGAGTTCAGGATCGAGTACGATTTGATCAAAAGGTGTAAAATCACTATTCATTCCCAACTTACGGGTAGGGCCGGTTAATACGGTTGTGCGACTAACTTCTGCACCCGTACCACTTAAAGTAGGAATACCCGCTTTATAAACACCGGGCAGTTTTACAAGATCCCAACCCTGGTAATCAGCAGAAGAACCGGGGTTGGTCATCATAAGCGACACGGCTTTGGCCAGATCCATTACAGAGCCGCCGCCAATACCGATCACACCGCTGATGGTACCAAATTCATCCTTTAACTGTTGGGCCAGTTTATCTACCTGTGTGGTTTTGGGCTCATAGGTAACATCGGCAAAGATCACTTTGTCTTTACCCCGCAGCGGAATGCGGTTAAGCAACGATTTTCCTTCAAAAAAATGATCAACCAAAAAGATCATCGGCGCATCGCCTTTTCTTTGCGGAGCTAAAATTTCGTCTAACTGGTTAAAACTGCCCCTGCCATAAACCACAAAACTCACCATTTTAAAATTGCGGAAACCCATACGTATATTTTTACGATAGCGGCCAGCACCCGGCGTTGGCCCATATCATTTTAGAAGGATAATTGATACAAAAAACTTATGCAAACCTACTGTAGAATGGGCTAATTTCAAACAAACTGCCGTAAACACTTGTTAGGGCCGAGAAACCTTTGCCGGTAACACAATCATTGAGGTACTAAATCCGTTTTAGAACCACAGATTCTTATAACTTTAACCGGATCAAAAAAGGTTATTATACCATTGAATGTTTTTAACACTCCCCTCATATAATCTTTCAGAGAGCACGGGTATTTATCTGTTGAATAATGCAGTTACCAGAACGATCATAAAATATATGAGTCCGGATTATCTGTTGCTGGCTGCACAGATTCTGATTGTAATGATTGCCCTGGTAGTGAGTGCCATTTATCTCTATCTTTTTTATAAGAAAAGAAACTTTTTTTATACCGAGCGTATCCGCAAATTACTAGAACCGATGATCTCACATATCATTATGGAAGAATCTATGGAATCGCTGGAAATGCCTAAAAAAATAAACCGGATTTTAAGTAACCGGGTAGCAAGACAATTTGTTATTGAAGAGCTGATCAGATGTAAGAAAAATTTTTCAGGACTGGTAGCAGAACATATAGTGGTGTTGTATGGACAACTGGGATTGAAAAAATATTCTATCGAAAAAACTGCCGACGAAAGAAAATGGTATCTAAAAGCGCAGGGTATACAGGAGTTGTATATGATGGATCAGCAGGATGCTTTAAAAATTATTTACCGGAACACAAACAGTAATAATGAATTTGTTCGTATGGAAGCACAAACGGGCGTAATTCATCTTACCGGTTTTCCCGGGCTTCGTTTTCTGGATGTGATCTCTTATCCATTAACCGAATGGCAGCAATTAAAACTACTGGAACAGCTAAGGCTCTATCCCAAAAAAGAAGACGTTTCTGATAAAATACCCAAATGGTTGCAATCCAAAAATGAAACGGTGGTTGTGTTTGCTTTAAAACTTGTTGATGAATATCAGCTGTTTGGTGTAAAGCATAATGTGGTGAATTGCCTTGTGCATCCATCTCAGGCGGTTAGAAGCCAGGCGTTAAAAACAATCATACGCCTGGAGGATGAATCAACCCCGCTGATCCTTCTTGGCTATCTCAGTAAAGAACCGGTGATAAACCAGATTTTTATATTGGATGCCCTGCGCAATATTGCTACAGAAAGAGAAGCCGGTTCTCTGATAAAATTACTGGATCATGAAAATGATACGATCAAACTGAAAGCTGCCATTGTATTGGCAGCCTGTTCTGAAAAAGGAATGGATATACTGGAAAAAAAGGGTGAAGAACAACCCGAACCCTATTATAGAATTTACAGGCATGTAAAAACCGTTAAATGAACTGGGCGTTTATAGCTGATATTATATTTGATATTCTCACCTACGGAATATTTTTTTATTCTGCGTTGCTGCTGCTTTCGTATGTACTGATTGGACTGTATTCAATTGGCGAAACACAAAAATATATTCATAAAAACAGTTTTACAGACTACCGCGTACTGGCTACCTCTGTGCATGCACCAAGCATCAGTATACTGGCTCCGGCATATAATGAAGGAAAAACAATTGTAGAAAACGTAAAATCACTGTTATCTATCTTTTATACAAATCTGGAAGTAATCATTATCAACGATGGAAGTAAAGATGATTGTCTGGAAAAACTGATCAACGCCTATGATCTGGAAAAGATTGAGTTTTTTGTAAATCAGCAATTGCCAACAAAAGAAATCAGGGGTATTTATAAAAGCAGGAACAGCCTTTACCATAAATTAATAGTAGTAGATAAGGTAAACGGCGGTAAAGCAGATGCATTAAATGTGGGTATTAATGTTTCTTCCAATAATTATCTGGTATGTATTGATGTGGATTGTGTGCTGGAGCAGGATGCATTATTAAAAATGGTGAAACCGTTTTTGGAGCAAACAGATAAAAGGGTCATTGCTTCAGGGGGTGTGGTGCGGATTGCCAACTCCTGCATAATTGAAGACGGCCGTTTAATAAAAGTAAAACTGGCAGATGATTATCTGCCCCGCATGCAGATCCTTGAATATATCCGTGCATTTATTCTGGGAAGAATGGCCTGGAGCCGGTTAAACGGCCTGATGCTGATCTCCGGAGCCTTTGGTGCATTTGATAAAGAAATAGCCATTAAATGCGGTGGATATAATCACGCAACCGTTGGAGAAGATATGGAACTGGTTGTAAGGATGCGCAGATATATGGAGGAAAAAAAAGAGGATTATATTGTTACGTACGTACCCGATCCTTTATGCTGGACAGAAGCCCCCTCTACCTTTACCATCCTGGGCAGACAACGAAACCGCTGGATCCGTGGAACCTATGAAACACTCAAGTTTCATAAAATAATGTTCTTTAACCCCAAGTACCGTTTATTGGGTTTGTTGAGTTATCCCTACTGGTTCCTGTTCGAAATGTGTGCACCGGTAATTGAATTCTTTGGATTTATCTTTTTCTTCATTTTTGCCTGGACCGGTTTTCTGGACTGGGGATTCTTCTTCTCTTTTCTTTTATTTATTGTTTGTTTTGGATATCTGTATTCCTCATTTGCTGTTCTGATGGAAGTATTAACCTTCAATCAATACAAACGGCGTATTGATATTTTACGATTGCTGCTTACTGCATTAACCGAACCTTTTTACTATCATCCTTTTGTGGTGTGGAGTGCCATTAAAGGATATCTCGATCTGATTAAAAAGAAAAAGGGCTGGGGCGAGATGACAAGACAGGGCTTTGCACAGAAAAAAACGGCAGCACCTGCCCCCATTCCTGTGACCGCAACGCCCGGAACGGTTGCCGCAACAATCGTTACACCACAGACAGCAACTGTTGAAAGCGCAGAAGATAATACGGAACCGGCATGGATAGTAGAAAGATCGATTATACCCGGTATTACAAAAGTTGCCGGATTTATTTCGGGCTCACTTAATTATTATGTAAAGCACTCGATCGTGTTGCTGATGTTATTGGTGGTTACCAGATCATTTGAGCTGATCAGCGATCTTGTTACACACGGAACCCCCAAATTATTGGGAAGGGTAATTGTTACCGGTTTGGCAAAAGATCTGATATTCTTTTTACAGATCAGCGCTGTGGGCTACATATTGTTTGCTTTGCTTTATCTGATTCATAAAAAACTGGCGCATGTTTTTTTTATGATTGTGGCCGTAGTGCTTTTATTAATTCAGGTTTCGCTATCACAATATTTTATCAGCACACTGGTTCCGTTAGGCGCAGATCTTTGGGGGTATTCGATAGCGGATATTAAACAAACGGTTGGTGCATCGGGTGGTATTACCTTATCCATGATCATTGCATTTGTTGTATTGCTTGTATTGGTATTTTCTTCATTCATTATTTTGCCCAAAAGAATCAAACAAGGTGGCTGGATCAGTTTTATTTTTCTGGCAGCATTTGTGATCAGCATCTTTACAAAAGCAGCTTCGTTGGTAAATGAATGGCAACCCGGACAGGAATACAGCAATAACCTTTCCGTTAATAAATCGGCATATTTTTTCAATGCATCGTATCAGCATTTTTTTCCTGCCAAAGAAGAACAGGATATTTATTCGAATAATTATTCGGGAGATTATGCAATCAGTGCAGAGGATGCAAAGTTGTCTGTATATAAATACTTGGATGAAAAAAACTATCCATTCCTGCATAGTGTAGACAGTGCAAACGATGTATTGTCGCCATTCTTTTCAAGCTCAGCAACGCCACCCAATATTGTGATCCTGTTGGTGGAAGGCTTGGGCAGGGCGTTTACCAATAAAGGCGCCTATCTTGGAAACTTTACACCGTTTGTAGATTCACTCGCGGGACATAGCCTTTACTGGGAAAATTTTTTGAGTGAAGGAGGAAGAACGTTTGCCGCATTACCGTCACTTATCGGTTCACTGCCGTTTGCCAAAAACGGATTTAATGAACTGGGAGAAGCCATGCCCAAACATTTATCATTACTTAATATTTTACAAAAAAATAAATACAACACTTCTTTTTATTACGGCGGCGATTCACATTTTGACAATATGGATGTGTTTATGCGCAAGAACAATGTGAATGCGATCAATGATATAAAAACCTTTCCTGCGGGTTATGTTCAGATGCCATCGTCAAACGGATTTACCTGGGGTTATGGTGATAAAGAATTGTTCAGAAGATTTTTAGAAACCAAAACAGTTACCCAGCAACCGAATATCAGTGTGGTGTTAACGGTTTCTACACATAACCCATTTCTGATAAACGAGCAGGATGCGTATTTGCAAAAATTTGAAACAAGAATGAATGAACTGGGGTTTTCTGATGATATCAAAAACCAGAACAGAAAATCAAAATACCAGTTTGCTTCTATTCTTTATACAGATGATGCACTCAAAAAATTCTTTAACGATTATAAAAGCAGGCCCGATTATGCCAATACGGTTTTCCTGATCACCGGCGATCACCGGATGCCCGAAATACCAATGAGCAGTAAGATAGACCGTTACCATGTTCCATTGATCATTTACTCGCCACTTTTACAGCGAACAGCAAAAATCAAATCGATCTCTACACATTTTGATATTACACCCAGCCTGCTTGCCTGGTTGCATAAAAGCTATGGCTTAAAGGTACCCGATGCAGCAAGCTGGATGGGTGCGGGCTTAGATACCATCCGCCAATTCAGAAATATTCATGCTTACCCTATTATGCAAACCAAAACAGACCTGATCGATTTTGTAATGGGTAATTATCTGCTTAATGGAAACGATCTGTTTTCTATAAAAGAGAATATGGATCTAATGCCGGAAAAGAATGATGCAAAAGCAAATGAACTGAGAGCCGCATTTGGCAGGTTTAAAAATAAGAATGAAAACTTTTTGGGAAGTCTGCGAATGGTACCGGATAGTTTACTGCAGAAATACACCATCCGTTAAGATGGCTTTTGCGGCTTCAATGTTTTATAATAATCATTGAGGATAGTGGTTACCAATGGCTGATACAGTTTCCAGAAAAAACTTTTCCGCTCCAGCGGATCGCGGCTGTTATACATCAGCCATCTGAAATAATGAACTCCTTTAAAATAAGAAGAAGTAAAACTGATGGGATTGTCTGCAAAATCTGCCGAAAAATAATAAAACCGATAATCATCATTCAGATGCACGGTAATGGCCGGAAATCTGGCGTTCAGTCCGCTTGAATCCAATAGTTTTTTTCCGGCATCATTCACATCTATCTGAAAATGGGAGATCACATGATTAAATGCTGTATCCGGCTGTATCACATCAAACCAAAATGAATAAGAAGTTACGGCAGGTAATCCGTAATGATTTTGTCCTTCTTCAGACGAATAAATATAAGGAAGCTCTTTGTTGAGATGTGTATTGTTCTCGAGTATCACTATCCTGTCGTCTGAATGCACAAAGGCAATCCCACTTTTGGTAAACGGCCAGGCACCGTTATGCTGGAGTTTATAATTTTTAATAAGCCATGACGGAAGTTCTTTGTTGGTGGTGGTATCAAAGGATTCAAAATACCGGCCTATCCACCCGGTCCATTTAACCCCAAACGTATGTTCAAACTCAGTGCGAACTGCGGGTGCAGTAGGTGAGGCCAAACAGTTAAATTCAGTAATGATCAGTTTGTGCTTTTTGCGCATCTGCTGAATTAAATAGAGATCCTGCGCACTCATGCCGCCATACACAATGCCCGATCTTTCTTTTTCATCGCCCTGTCCAAACCATTCATTCTTATAAATACCATAGGCATCGGTTATATACGTTGCATCTGCATCAACACTTAATCTATCCAGTTGTTCTGTACTAAAACGTTCAAGCCCCTTTAGTTGAAATTTCTGTTTATCCAAAGGGAAAAAACCAAAATAATCCCTTTCCTTACGATACAGGTCTGTATTTGTTTTTGAAAATTTTTCCTGATTCAATACCCAGTTAAGTGAGATATGTTCCTGTCCTTTGGTGGTAAGTACCGTTTTATCAATAATGGCGATCACCAATTTTCTTTTATCAGTACACAGCCATATGATCAGCATCCATACCGGCAGCAGCAGCAGCAGCAACAGAATGGCACGTAAAAAAGAACCGATACTTGTTTTTAAAACCGGTAAAGCCATCCTAAACTGATTTGATATTGATTACCTTTTGTTTGCGGAAGATATTCCTGATTAAACCAGCTTCCGGCAAGACTGAGTACACTGAATTTAGATACTTTCTTTTTAAAACTGATACCTGCTTTATAAGAGATCAGCCTGATGGTATTATCCAGTTGTATCGAATTTAAACGGTCATCCGGTGAAATACCATAGCCCGCAGTAAACCCGATCACATCATCTGCGCTGCCATAATAATAGTTGGCACCTGCAGTGTAAGAAGCCGATAGGGTATTGGTAAATGTACTTGGCGTAATATAGGTTCTTGCCGTAAAGAGCCAGCTCTTATAATATTTACCCAGATAAAAAGTATAAATGTAAACAGGGTCTCCTGTAAACTTAAGCATACGCACACCCAATTCTGCTTCAAAACTTTTTGGCAGGTTGGCGTATAAAGAAAAACCGCCACGCCATTGTGGAAACACACCCACATTATCTGAATAACCCACACTTACATAAGTATAAAAAGTATTGGAAATATGAGGATATGCTTCCAACTCATATTGTACGCCGTTCTCTTTAAAACGATTGGCGTAATTAATACGCCCGGTTATAGAACCGATACCCGTTGTTCTTGTATAATCAAAACTCAGAAGGTGCCAGGGGTCTGGAAACTGTTTATCAAAATACACATAATCATAACCGAGGCCGATCTTGTTTTTGGAAGCCGATTCCCTGATTCTTACAGAGAGCGATCTTGCTTCGGTATTATTTCTGTCTGTGATCAATGCCTTATCAATGGCTGTTTGTGCTTCTGCAAAACGACGCAGTGAGTATAAGATCTTTGCCCGTTTAACCAAAAGGGTTTCAGATGCAGGATGATATATCAGTGCACTGTCGGCCACCTGTAATGCTTTATGGTTATCATCATTCCAATATTCAAGATCGGCTAAGGCAGAGGAAGCATCTTCATACGCGGGATCTTTTTTTAATACAGCAGAAAAATAATAGCGGGCGCTGTCGTAGTTCTTAGACCAGGTGTGTAACCGGCCAAGAAATACTTTTATGTCTGCATAATCCGGACTGATCAATAAAGCTTTATACAGCCGGTATTTGGCAAGGTCATAATTCTTATCATCAAACGCAGCTTTGCGGGCCATAACCAATAAGCCATCTGCTGAAAGACTGTCTTCATTGGTTACACTGTGTTGAGGAACAATAATGATACTATCCGGCTTACTGCTGCTCTTTTCTTCGCGAATGGATTTTAGTAATGCTTTTGCTTCAGCATTATTTTCATGCAACAATAAAAGTTTTTGTAAAATGCGTTCAGCCTCTTCTGATTTTTTCTGCGCATTCAGAATTCTTGCCTCGCGAAACATAAGTGGCTCTGATGCGGGGTTGTTTTGTAAACCGGAAAGACAGATAGAAAGAGACTTATCGTTATTATCAGCAAAATATTCAAGATCAGAATAGGCTACAAACGCATCTTCATAATCCGGTTTTATTTTCAAGGCATATTGAAAACAGAAACGTGCACTGTCGTAGTTTTTTGTCCAGGTATAAATTCTTCCCAGAAAGATCCTTACATCTGCATATTCCGGACTGATCTTAATTGCCTTGTACAGGAAAGATTTTGCTGCGGGGTAATCGTTTTTATCAAAAGCGGCTTTTCGGGCTTCGGCCATTAATCCGTCAGCACTGCTGGTATCCTGTGCAAATAAGGAAGCGGTTGTTGTTAGCAAAACAAACAGTAAGATCGCCCGCCATATTTTGAAGTTGATAATCATTGCAGGGTTGAATGAGTTTGTCTGATAAATACGTTTCAAAACCCCAAAAGGTTCGGTTTTTTATGCGCTTCTTGCTTTTAGGCGTTTGATGCGGATTACGAGTTCATTGAGACTGAATGGTTTGGTAATATAATCATCGGCGCCTAACTCAAAAGCTTCCATCACCACTTTTTCCTGCTCCATGGCAGACAGTATAATGATCGGCGTTTTTTTATTCATTTTCTGCCGCACAAAGCTGATGATCTCGAGTCCGGATGCATACGGCATCATGATATCTGTAATAATGAGATCAGGAGCTTCTTTTTCAAGTTTCTCCAATGCCTCTCTGCCATCAGCGGTAGCAATTACATCATAACCTTCTTTTGTAAGCTTCAGCTGAATGGTTTTCAACAACATGGGTTCATCTTCTGCCACTAATATTTTCATAGGGGGAACAAATGCTTTTTACAAAAATAATCCATTTCAACTGCCTGAGCCGAGCTCTTTTTTAAGAAGAACCAATTCTTCTTCTAACTGCTTTTCTACTAAAACAAACAGCGCAGAAGCCTCTTTAACGAGTTGGGGCAGATTATCGGGGTTGGTAACCGTTTTTGCATCGGATTCAATATTGGCCAGCGCGGCTGCTAAACGTTTTGATTGTAACATGGCTGCCGCTCCTTTGATCTTATGCGCTTTTTTACTGAGAGCCGACCAATCTTTCTGTTCGGCCAATACAGGTAGCTCTTTTATATCTTTTGATGTGTTCTCCAGAAAAAAGGAAACCACTTCCATTACATATGCGGGGTCGTCTAATTCGTTTAAAAGCGCAAGGTCAAATAATTTCTCTTCAGATTCTTTAACAGGTTTTGTTTCAACAGGAACCGGTGCCGTAGGAATGTTTAATAACAGCCTTGTCATTCGGGTATACAGGTCATTAAAATCAAACGGCTTGATCATAAAATCATTCATACCTACTTCTGCACTTCTTTCCTGATCTTCCCGTAAGGCCGTTGCCGTCATGGCAATAATAGGTGTGGTTAATTTCATCTGCTGTCGCAGGTACAGGGTTGTTTCATAGCCATCCATTACCGGCATCTGCAGATCCATGATGATAATATCATATGGCGGATTTTTTTCACAAAGCGCAATGGCTTCTTTTCCGTTTGCAGCAAGGTCTGCAATGATGTTTACTTTCTTTAGTACAAACTCGATCAACCGTTGGTTAACAATATTGTCTTCAACCACCAATATTCTTTTGCCGGAAAGCTTTTCTGTATAATCGCTTTGCGATGCGATCACTTCTTCATTCTGTGTTCGCCCAAAAGGGATCATAAATGAGAAAACCGATCCTTCACCCTGTTTACTTTCAACAGAAATAGATCCACCCTGCAATTCGATCAAACCCTTGCTGATGGTTAATCCCAGCCCGGCTCCGCCATATCCGCTGGAGATCTTTTTTTCAGCCTGCGCAAAACTTTCAAAAATGGTATCGAGTTTATCTTTGGGAATACCAATACCGGTATCTGAAAGTGTAAAGAGAATATTTACATTTTCATTGCTCAGTTTTTGTGTACTGATCGACAGATCAATTTTTCCTTTGTCGGTAAATTTAATAGCATTGCCAACCAGGTTGGTTAATACCTGCTTAAGCCTTGATGCATCGCCTTTAATAAATTTAGGAACATCTTTTGCCACGATTAAATTGAAGACTAAACCTTTATTACTTAACGGATGTTCAAAATATTTTTTTACTTCATCCAGTATATCCTGCAGATCAAATGCAAAACTGTCGAGCGTAAGTTTGCCTGTTTTCAGGTTTGAAAAATCCAGTACATTATTAACAATCACAACCAGATTGTTAAGCGACCGACTGATGATATTGGCAAAACGTTTTTGTTCGTCGGAAAGTTGTGTTTCCAGCAAAAGCCTTGTCATACCCTGTATCCCATTCATCGGTGTACGGATCTCGTGACTCATGTTTGCCAAAAACTGTTCCTGTATCTGTTTGGCTTCTTCAGCTTTTTGAAGTGCTTCGGTATTTTGCCGCAGGATCTCTACTTTTTCTGTTACATCCGTTGCAATACCACTCACACCCATCAATACGCGGTCGGGAGAAAGCAATGGAAATTTGAGCAGTAACAGGTTTTTTCTTCCTGCTGGTGTATTAATGATCTCTTCGGTTTCTAAAGGTTCGCGGGTTGTAATAACAAGTTTATCGGTTTCGCGATAATGTGCAGAGATCTTTTCATCTGTAAAATCATTATCTCTGTGTCCGATCACCTGGTCGGCGCTGAGCCCAAAAAAATTAAGGAAACGCTGATTGGCCATTACATATTTTCCTTCCAGGTCTTTGATATAGATCAAAGCGGTTGAGTTATCCATAATCGCATTCAGCCGGTATTCATTTTCTTTTCGTTTGGCTTCAGAAAAACTAAGCTCCTGTTCTACCAGTTTTTGTTCGGTAATATCTTTTACCATGCACTGAAAACCGTTGATCTCTGTATCATCAAAAAGTAATTGAGCCGATTGTTCCACCCATTTATCTTTTCCTGATTTTGTTTTGATTGGAAATACAAGGTTAGTAGAAGACTTTTTATTTGTATACTGATCAATATAAAAACGAGCAACCTGATCTGTCCATTCCGGATTGATCAAAAACGCAAAATGCTTTCCCATTAGCTCCTCCACAGAGTATTCTGTTAACTCAGCCACCCGGTTATTGGTAAAAGTGATCAGGCCATTGGCGCTGGTAGTATACATAACAGCGCCGGCATTTTCTATCAGTTTCCGGTATTTGGCTTCGCTGGCATATACTTCTTCTTCTGCTTTTTTACGGAGATTGATATCCTGATTAAGCTGCGACAGTATGGCCAATACCAGCAGTAGTGCAAACACACCTCCGCCAAATGCAGTATAAATGCTGGTTCGGTAACTGCTTTCGTTGAGGGCCATCCGTTCGGTCAATAATCCTTCTTCAATATTCCGGATATTGCGTAACAACTGTTTTACAGAACGGCTGATAACCGGCCCCTCACCATCGGTTCCTATTTTCTCGTTGATAGAATTGTTACTGAGTTTTCCCGACAATAAGCGCACCTGAAAAGCCTCTTTTTGAGAACAAAGTGTTTTTAGTTTTTGGAGATTTGCCTGTTGTTCTGCATTATCAATTGTGAGTTCCAACAGATCGTTTACCGATCTGTTGATCAGGCTATGCAATAAATAGGTTTGTTTTTCCCAATCGGTATCATGTATCACCAGATAACTTCGGGTGGCCACTTCTGCCTCGGCAAAAACAAGTCCAACGGTATCAATTTTTTTGATAACCAGATTGGTATGGTCAACAAGTTTGCGCGAAGACTCCTGTTTCTTTTTTTGTTCAGCAAGAACGAGGAGGAACAACAGGAATGCCAGCAATGAAAAAGAAAGGATCCAGCGGATCTTTTTATCCATCATTTGTAAAAGGGCAGCTCTTATCTTTTTCATGATACTTACAGTAGAGTAAGAAACGACTAAAAGATAGCAATATTGTGAACTCAGCGGTCGGGGCGCTAATCAGCGGTCGGGACGCTAGAGCGGCCTGAACGCTGATTAGCAGTACCTAAACACTCAACTTCTTCTCCAGTTCTTCCAGCGAAACGCCCTTTGTTTCCGGAACACTGGTTAACACCCAAACCAGTTGCAGCACCATCATAAAAGCAAAGAAGCCGAAAATAGGCCAGGGATTATCTTTAAAAATGCCATTGTCTTTATCCAGAAAAACGGGTGTGATCAAAGTGATCAATGCCGCAAACACCCAGTGCACACTGGCGCCAAACGATTGTCCGGCACTACGGATCTT
Source organism: Sediminibacterium sp. (assembly GCA_965206685.1). Lineage (GTDB taxonomy): Bacteria > Bacteroidota > Bacteroidia > Chitinophagales > Chitinophagaceae > Sediminibacterium. The sequence continues at coordinate 3,934,597 of OZ242223.1, read as the reverse complement.
GTTGGGGAAGATCTCAGAAATAAATACCCAGATCACCGCACCCTGCCCAATGGCATGCGCCGCAATAAAGAGAAGCAGAAAACTCATCAGAAATACAGGACCGGTATGTGCATAGAATGCAAAGGATACCATAGACAAACTAAGTATATATCCAAACGAACCAATGATCAACAATGTTTTTCTGCCTAAACGGTCTATTAAGTATAAACCTACAAAAGTGAATACCAGATTGATGCCGCCAATAGCAATGGAATTAAATAACGATTCTTTGGCAGCCAATCCTGCCTTCTCTAAAATTTCAGGCGCATAATAGAGAATAAAATTGATACCCGATACCTGGTTAAAAAAGGCCACCATAAAAGCGAGGTAAATAATCTTTCTGTGTTTACGGTTAAAAAAGGGAACCGCTTTACCATCATTTCCTTCGTGTTGATTGCTTTGTAAAATTGAAGCGGTTTCGGCTTCCACATCTGTAACACCAATTTGCAGCATAATCTCTTTTGCTTCGGCCAGTGCATTCTTTTTTGTGATGAGCCAGCGCGGACTTTCCGAAATACCAAACACCAATAAAGTATACAATGTTGCCGGTACCGCCAATACGCCTAACATCCAGCGCCAGTCGTTCTCGCCGCCAACGCCCTGTAAAAAATAATTGGATAAGAAAGCGATCAAAATACCAAATACGATATTGAATTGATACAAAGCACCCAATCTTCCGCGGGTTACGGGTGTTGAAATTTCAGAAATATAAATGGGTGCCACCACAGAGGAAACACCAATACCCACACCACCAATAAAACGGAAGAATGAAAACATATAAGGGTCTGTCGCAAACGCAGAACCGATTGCAGAAATGGCAAATAAAATTCCCACCCAGAGTAATACTTTTTTTCTGCCGAAGATTTCAGTAGGAATACCACCAAAGATGGCGCCCAATACCGTGCCCCATAAGGCCATCGACATAATAAAGAAGCCATGAAATAAAGGAGATGTGTGCCAGAGTTCTTTAATGGGCTGGTTGGCACCGGAGATCACCACCGTATCAAATCCAAAAATAAAACCGGCTAAGGCCACTACTATTGACCAGCGTACAAGCTTACTCTTATTCATGTGCAATCGAAGTTTGAATCAGAAAGATAAGTAATCCCCCTATGAATATCGAATATTGAACAAGGAATAATGAATGTTGAAGTAAATAGCGAAGGATTTATTTATCCGCCGGAGCCTACACGTTGTATCTCATCTCCTGCAGCACCGGAAGAACGGCGGGTGGCTTTTAAGGGTTTTCCAAAACGCCATGTGAAAGAAAGATTGCATACACGGGTATCTCTGCGTAAAATAAAATACTCGTCTGCATTAGGGAAATCGGTATTGCCTTCCATTGCCTGCGTAAAGAAAATATCGCGGACACTTAGCTTGAGTGTTCCTTTCTTTTTTAAGATCGGTTTGGCAACACCTACAGATAGTTGTCCGGTAGGTAACAACAATTCCTGCAGATCATTTCTGGCTTTTGTTGTATAAAAACCGGAGATCTCTGCGGTATAAGACTGCCCAAGTTTGATCTGGTTGTTCATACTGATATTCAGCTGCGACACCTTAGAATTATAATTCAGGTTTTGGTATCCCTTCAATTGTTTGTTATTATAAACCGCCTGTGCAGAAAGCGACCACCATTTAAACGGTGTTAATTGTGTGGCTACAGAAATACCGAGATTATACATTTTACCTACGTTACCATCGGTATACACAAGAATATCCGTTCCTTCAGAAAGAAAGATTTGTGAGAAATAATTTTTAATAATGCTGTAAGAAATGGTTGTGGTTAATACTTCTTTGAACTGGTGACTCAACTCCATATTCCAACTATACTGCGGCAGCAGAAAAGGATTGCCGCGCTGGTAAGTGTATTTGTTGATGATGATCACAAACGGATTTAGTTTTTGAAACGGAGGCCTGTCTAACCTGCGGCCCGCAGTAAAGGTAAATGTGTTGGAAGAATCTGCACGGTAACTGATATATCCCGAAGGAAAGAAACCCGAATAATTTTTTGAGAAGGCAGAATCTTTTCTGGCACTGTTGCCTAACTGATGTGCATCGTAATTCGTATTCTCATAACGCAAACCGGCCTGAAAACTGATGCGCGATAATTTCTGTTCAAAACTGCTATACACTGCCTGAATATTTTCTTTGTATAAAAAGTGATTGCTTTTATTCAGATCCGTATTCCAGTTGGTGCCATCAAAAATTTCATATGCAGCCGTGTTATCTGTGCTGATGCCTGAGCCTTTGTAACCGTATTCCAGTTTACCATCTTTTCCGGTTTGAATACTGTGGTCGGCTTTTACCGAAAAGATATGTATAGAAGAAGGAAGATCGCCTCGTGAGCCTTCTGTTTTTCCGGCCGTTGGCAAAAGGCTGCTGAAGAATTGCTGATTATGAATATTGTAATTGATGAGGTCAAGGTCGAAAGACAGATCCTGTGTTTTCGAAAGATTGTGTTTGGCATTCAGGTTAATACCGCCACTCGCAAAATGGTTGGTAGTGGCACCAAAGGTGCGAATGCTTGAATCGGTTGCCCCCGAACTGTTTTTCCAGCTTGCTGTTGCATCGCTTGAGCCCTCGCGGTTTACAAGGATACCGGTAAGTACAACACCCAGTGTTGTTTTGGAAGATGCATAAAAATCAACACCTGTTTTTATTGTGTTACTGATGTTTTTTGAAAGAAACAAGGTTGGCTGATCTAAAGTAGAAAGCAACGCACCGTTGCCTGCATAATAATGCCGAAGCGCATAAATGCTTGTAAACGTTTTATTAAGGTTGCTGCTGTAAGTAAGAAACGTATTGAATTTTCCGTTTCGATAATTTAATACAAGACTGTTATTGTTTTTAGGATAGCGCCCCTGTGCCACCGCTGTTGTAAATACACCATTAAAACCGATCTGTTTGTTTTTCTTGGTTTTAATATTGATGATGCCGGCATTACCACTGGCATCATATTTTGCCGAAGGACTGGTGATCAGCTCTATCTGATCAACCTGCGAAGAGCTCATGCCGCTCAGAAAATTATTCAGGTCCTCGCCGGATAAATAAGTTTGTTTATCATCTATCAAAACCAACACTCCCTGCTTGCCCTGCAGGCTGATACCGCCATTTTTATCAACCATCACACCCGGAGATTTTTCCAATACTTCTAAAACCGTTGTGCCTGCATTGGTAACCGACCCGTCTACATTAACGGTAACTTTTCCATGCGATTGCTGGATAAAAGGTTTGCGTGAAACCACATTTACATTGGCAAGACTTTTTGCATCGGTCTGTAAAATGACGGTAATTTTTTTATTGACTACGCTTGTTTTTCCAATAACAATATTTTGGGAAACATATCCGATAAAACTTACGCCGATGGTTTGGTTTTCTGTAACCGGAATGGCAAAAAAGGAAACCCCTTCTTTATTGGTAACAGAAGATTTAATGAGTTTTTTGGTTAACGGATTAATGATTTCAACAACCGCACCTTCCAAAACTGTTTTTTGTTCGTTCATCACCGTAACAGAAAAAGCCTCTGCTGTTGATTGCCCGATGCAAAAAACGGATGAAAACAGAAAAAATAAACCCAATAAAATTCTCATAAACACTGCCATTCCCCCAAAATAATGGAATCAGCCGCAAGCAGAAAATGTTTTTTGTTGAACGGCAAAAGGGGGGGAATATCGAATGTTGAATAAGGAATGATGAATGTTGAAGTATTCTCAAAACCTTCTTCTCTTTTTCTTCGGTTCTCTCTTATTGAAATCGGGAGGCTTCAATTTTTAGTGTGTATGGTTTCGCTAAGAGAGAAACGAAGAAAAGAAGCGTCTCTTAAAAGCAGGAAATTTTGAATATTCGCAATCAGAACTTCATAATTCATCATTCCTTACTCAATATTCATTATTCAAGCAACCTTGCTGCTCTCTCCAGATCTTCCGGTGTGTCAATTTCAACACCCATATAATCTGTTACCACCATTTTAAGCGGGATGCCGTTTTCTAAATAGCGGAGACATTCTATTTTTTCTGTTTTTTCCAGCGGTGTCATTTCCCAGTTGGTAAAATTGAGCAGGGCCTGTTTGCGGAATGCATAAACACCAATATGTTCGTAATAAACCGTAACAGATTCTTTGCTTCGCGGATAAGGAATTACACTTCTTGAAAACATCAGCGAATTCATGTTCTTATCAACCGCCACTTTTACATAATTCGGATCATCAATAAACTGCTGCTCTTTCATTACCTGCATTAGAGAAGCCACCTGTATGTTCTCTCCTTCTTCTCCTTCAAATACCTGTAATAATTTTTCAAGCGGTTCGCGTTTTACAAACGGTTCATCGCCCTGTACATTGATCACAATATCAACATCCAGATCAACAATGGCTTCTGCAATTCTGTCGCTGCCGCTTTCGTGGGTTCTTTTGCTCATAACGGCTTTGCCGCCATGATCGATGATCTCGTCGTAAATAATATCACTGTCTGTTACCACATATACAGCATCAAACAAACCCGTAGCAACGGTATTATCATAAGTATGACGGATAACGGTTTTGTTACCAAGCATCTGCATCAGTTTTGCAGGAAAACGGGTGGCAGCATACCGTGCCGGGATGAACGCACAAACCTTCATGAAAACGTATTTACGCAAAGATGCGGTTTTCTAAAATCAATAATCCGTCTTCACAGAACTATCAAATGGAATTTTTAACTGAAAGACGAGGTTTTCATCTTTCTGCCCATCCAGTACATCGAGGCCATATTTTATATTTTCGATGGGGGTGTAATTGAATGTGCCAAAAATACGGTCCCACACCGAAAAAATATTTCCGTAATTGCTATCCGTTTGCGGACGCATATAATGATGATGAACTTTATGCATATTAGGTGAAACGATCACCCAGCTCAAAGCATTATCCAACCACAATGGCAAACGAATGTTGGCATGATTGAATTGCGTAAGTACCACACTCATGCTCTGGTACATCATCACCGTCCACATAGGGGCGCCGCAAATAACCACACCCAATAAAGTAAATACAGCGCGAAAAACACTTTCGCCGGGATGATGGCGGTTAGCGGTGGTTGTATCTACATGTGTATCTGCATGATGTACCATATGAAACTTCCACATCCATTTTACTTTGTGTTCTATGAGGTGTATGAAATAAGCGCCTACCAGATCCAGCAACAATAATGCTGCGATCATAAACACCCATAACGGCATTTCAAACATTTGCAAAAGGCCAAAATGGTATTCCACTGCCCAGTCACTGGCTTTTACAATCACCAGTGCAAATGCAAAATTGATCACGATTGTGGTGATGGTAAAGAAGATATTGATAGAAGCATGCTTCCATTTGTTATAACTGAAACTGAATAAAGGAATGCCTCCTTCTATCAACCAGAAAAAAGTAATCCCGCCGGCAAGTATCAATGCCCGGTGTAAACTGGAGATATGCGTAAAGTAATTAACAATAGATTCTATCATGGCAGCAATCGGTTTATGCTATTAATTTACGAACAAAAAAGAAGTATGGCGAAAAAAAGAAAGCCGCAGATTCGCAGATTATTTTTCAAATCTGCGAATCTGCGGCTAAAAAATATAATCAATATTCTAGTTATTCAGCATCAAAGGCATAACCAGCATCAGCAGGTCTTCGCCTTCGGCTTGTTCGGTGGGTTTGATCAGTCCGGCCTTGGTTGGCGTAGACAGTTCTAAACGAACATCTTCCGTATCAGCGGCATTCAGCATTTCGATCAGGAATTTTGCGTTGAAAGCAATCTGCAGGTCTTCACCATCATACTGGCAATTCATGCGCTCATTACCTTCAAAACTAAAATCAACATCCTGTGCAGCCATTTGTAATTCGCTTCCGGTAATATTCAAAGCAACCTGATTGGTGCTTTTATTACTGAACACATTTACGCGGCGCAATGCATTTTGAAAATCGCCTTTGTTTACAATTAAACGGTAAGGATTGTCAGCAGGGATCACCACTTTATAATCAGGGAAACGTGCATCGATCAAACGACAGATCATCTGTGTAGAACCGTGGTTCACAAACAGGTGATTGCTGTTATAGCTGACGGTTAATTCATCTTCATTATCAGGCAATGCATTTTTTAACAGGTTCAACGGTTTTTTAGGAACGATGAACGAATCTGTTTTGGCCCCCTTGGTATCGGTTCTTTTATAACGAACCAGGCGGTGCGCATCGGTGGCTACAAACTGAACACTATCTTTGGTGAGTTCAAAGAAAACACCTGTCATAGCCGGACGAAGATCATCGCTGCTAACCGCAAACAAAGTTTTGTTGATGGCGGTTAATAAAGCGCTGCTGGCCATGGTAAAACCGGTGGTATCATCGGCAGCAGGTTCTTTCGGAAAATTATCCGGGTTTTCGCCCATTACCTTGTACTTACCGTTATCGCTGGTAATTTCTACCGCAAAGCTTTTGTCGATATTGAAAGTGAGGGGCTGATCGGCAATGTTTTTCAGTGAATCGAGCAATATTTTGGCCGGAATACACACTTTGCCATTGGTCTTGCTTTCCACATCCATTTGCACCCGCATCACGGTTTCTAGGTCGGTGGCTACTACGTTGAGCTTTTTGTCCTGGATCTCAAATAAAAAGTCCTCCAAAATCGGTAATACCGTATTGGCATTGATCACACCGCTGATTTGCTGCAGGTGTTTTAGGAGCGAAGAGGACGAAACAATAAATTTCATTCTGCAGAATTTAAGTTGCAACAAACCTACTGTAAAATGTTAATATCCCGAAAGAGAATTCAGGGATGGTTAAGATAAAAAAGGGAATGTGAATGAGTTGTGGATTGGAAACTAAAGGTTGCTGATCAATTCCTTATACGTATCGCGGTTAACCGGCTTTACAATGTAGTCGGAAACTTCTTTGTATTCCCTCGATTTACGCATGTCGTTATCATCAATGGACGAGCTGACAACATATACTACAACCGGTTTTGTAAATTGTGTGCGAACGGTTCTGTATTCATCCAGAAACTCCCAGCCATTCATTATCGGCATGTTGATGTCGAGAAAGATCACATCGGGCAGGGTTTCGGGATGCAGGTTATGTTCGTCTTTAAAATAGGTAATGGCTTCTTTTCCGTTGTAGAAAGATTGGATCTCCCCCGCCAGTCCGGTTGATTCCAGAATCTTGCGTGCAGTGAACTGATAAATATTATCATCATCTATCAAACAAACCTTATGTTTTCCAAACTGCATGCGTAGTTAAAGATTATGTTACTTTGGCTTACAAGACAACAGTATATTGCCTTCCATTCAAATATAACACATAAAACGCACCCGTAAACGCATGGCCCAGTTCAAAAAGAGCGAAACACCTGATACGGCCTGGCCCAAAATAAAGTACTTCTGTAGCTACCGCGAAAGATGCCATTATGAAGCGAGGGAAAAACTGTTTGGCATGAGTTTGGGTAAAAAAGATGTAGATATACTGCTGTCAAGGCTTATAGAGGAAGGTTATCTGAACGAAGAACGGTTTGCGATACAATTTGCCGGCGGCCATTTTCGCCAGAAAAAATGGGGGAAAGTAAAAATTGTGTATGAATTACGGCAAAAAAGAGTAAGCGAAATCAATATTAAAAAAGCGTTAAAAGAGTTACAGGGAGAGGATTACAGCGGTGTTTTGGAAAAACTGGCCATTGCCAAATGGAAAATCCTGAAAGGAGAACAATACCTGAACCGGCAGGCAAAAACAATCGCTTATCTTGCCCGCAAGGGTTATGAAATGCTGGCGATCACAGAAGTGATCAAAAAAATCAAATCCGGATCGGCAGAATGACCGTTAATGATGAAAACTATGACTGTTCGTTTGTTTCTATATATAAATGGATTCCTGTTGCTTGCAACAACACTAAAAGCGCAGGAAAAAAGTGCACCGGTTTTTGGGAAAGAATTTTCGTTTACCACAGAAAATGATGCTTACCTGCTTCAGAAAAAAGATGCCTATTATACCAATGGCGTGTTTTTTTCTTTGTTAAAAGCGGATCAAAAAAAGGCAAATAAACGGATCAGAAACTATCAGCTTGGGCAAATGATTTTTACGCCCTTGTCTAAAAGAGCCGGCCCAAATGAAGTTGACCGCCCGTATTGCGGTTTATTATTTCTTAAATACTCAGAAACCCGGTTTCAAAAAAATGATTCATGGATTCAGTTCAAGGTAGCTCCTTCAATGCTTGGCCCGGCTTCATGGGGCGAGGGTTTGCAGAACAGTTACCATAAACTATTCGGTTACAGCCGTTTTAACGGATGGCAATACCAGGTGCAGAATGCTTTTGGAATAGATCTTGGTGCAGCCTATGCACAAACGGTGCTGGAAGACAGTAGCTGGCTCAAATTGGTTCCGCAGGCAACAGTAAACCTGGGTACCACTTATACAAATGCAAGTGTAGGTTTTTATATGGTGATCGGTAGTTTTGAAAAGAACAGCCATAGTGTATTATGGAATGCCGGCACTTCTGCTGTTTCGGAAAACAGACGCAGAAAATCCGAATTATTTGTATACTGGTATCCCCAGATTATTTATCAGGCATACAACGGAACGGTGCAGGGTGGATTATTGAATAAGGGGGATGATGGGGCCGTTTTGAGAACATCTGAAAAATGGATGTTTCAGCAAAGTATCGGGCTTTGCTATGGAGCCAGAAAATGGTCGGCCAGGGTTGCGTGGATCTATCAAACCAAAGAAGCGGTTACTCAGCTCAGCGATCAGCAATATCTATCCATTACAACAAGTTTCCGTTTGCATTAACTTGCAGTAGTATTTAAAAAGCATTCATGCCAACACTCAGTTTTACATTGATACAATCTCAGTTGTATTGGGAAGACAAAGCCGCTAACCTAGCCATGTTCGAGAAAAAGATCATGAGTATAAAAGAGCGTACAGAAATTGTGGTATTACCTGAGATGTTCAGCACGGGATTTAGTATGAAACCACAGCCGCTCGCCGAAGAAATGAATGGCGAAACCGTTAACTGGATGAAACGGATGGCGATAGCGAGGAAAATTGTTTTAACAGGAAGTGTGATTATATCTGAGAACGGACATTATTATAACCGCCTGCTTTGGGTTTTGCCTGATGGGACGTTGGGCTATTATGATAAACGCCACCGCTTTGCTTTTGCGGGAGAGGATAAAGAATATACCGCAGGACATAAAAGATTAATAGCACAGGTAAAAGGTTGGAAAATTAACCTGCAGATTTGTTATGATCTGAGGTTTCCGGTATGGGCCAGACAGGAAAGTAAAGAAGCACCGGAATACGATGTGTTGCTGTATGTAGCCAACTGGCCAGAGCGCAGATCGCATGCGTGGAAATCGTTGCTTACAGCAAGGGCTATCGAAAATCAGTGTTATGTAATTGGGGTGAACCGTGTGGGTGATGATGGAAACCAGATTCATCATAGTGGTGATAGTATGGTGGTTGATGCATTTGGGAATACACTCTATCATAAAAGTGAAGAGGAAGATGTACATACCATTGTTCTGCAAAAAGATCCGCTGAATGAAATAAGAGAAAGGTTTCCTTTCTGGAAAGATGCAGACAATTTCAGAATTCTGGAAGACGAATAGTTTTCTTTCTATGAAAGGATCGTAATTGCTTTATACCACGGCTTATTAATTCAATAATTTATATGGAAGTACACCACCACCCGCATGTAGAGAAAAAATCGTTTAAAGAATATATTCTGGAAGGCCTTATGATCTTTATTGCAGTAAGTATGGGTTTTATTGCCGAAAGCATCCGCGAATCCATTACCGATCGTGAAAAAGAAGAGCAGTTCATGAAAGGGCTGGTGTATGATCTAAAAAAGGACACTGCCAATCTTTCCAAGGCAATAAAAGGTGATCAGCTATTACATTTAAAAATTGATACAAACCTTTTGTTAATCAACAATCCGGATAAATTTGCAGTTGCATATGATTTATCCAGATTGTTGGGAACCGTATCAGGGTTTACGCATTTTAAAAATGCAAAAACTACACTTGTTCAATTGAAAAGCTCAGGTAGTTTACGATTGATAAAAAACATAGAGATAGCAAACGCAATCACCAACTACGATCTTGATCAGGAAACCCTAACCGCTCAGGATATAACACTTGATTCAAAAAATCAGACGCTACAGGAACTGCAGATAGAAATAATTGATTTTGACACACAAAAAAAAGTTAGTCTTTTAAAGAAAGAAGGAAAGTCTACAGAAGAAAGAAAAATGTTTTTAAAAGGCAAAAAACTATTTATAAAAGAAGACGCCGATCTACTTCGAAAATATATGAATTTGTTCATCAGGAAACAGTTCTTTCTCGAAACCTATATTGAATTAATGGAGAAACAAAGATCCAGTGCAATCGATCTATTAAACCTTATACAGGAACACTATCATCTTGAAAAATGATGCAAAAAACATATTCAGCAGAGAAAATATTTACCGGTACGGGCTGGTTATACCATCATTCGGTTATAACAGAAAACGGAAAGATTGTTGATTTAGTTACTACAGCCTCATTGTCAGAACCGGTAACGGAACGATATTCCATCATTGCTCCTGCATTTATGGATATTCAGATCTACGGCGCGTATGGAAAATTGCTGTCCGTATATCCCGAATCAGACTCACTACACAAATTATATAAATATTGTTCAGAAGGTGGAGCCTCCCATTTTCAGCCAACGGTTGCCACAAATAGTTACGAAGTTTTTTATCGCGCCATCGATGCAGTTAAAACCTATTGGAAAGAAGGTGGTAAGGGTTGTATCGGCTTACACGTTGAAGGGCCATGGATCAATAAAGCAAAACGAGGCGCACATTTGGAAGAATTTATTCATTCGCCTTCGGTAGAAGAAGCTAGAAAATTATTGGAATACGGAAAAGGTGTGATCACCATGATTACAATTGCTCCGGAAGTATGCAGTAAAGAAGTGGTTGATTTGATTCGCTCTTATGGTGTGATCATTTCTGCAGGACATAGTAATGCTTCTTATGAAGAAGCAACAGAGGCTTTTGATTCCGGCATAGGTGCAGCCACACATTTATACAATGCAATGAGTCCGCTGCAACACCGAGCACCGGGTATGGTGGGTGCTATCTTCAACCACTCACATGTAATGGCGAGTATTGTTCCTGACGGTTTTCATGTTGATTTTTCAGCAATAAAAATTGCGAAGAAACAATTGCAGCAAAGATTGTTTGTGATCACAGATGCTGTTACTGAAACAACGGATGGTCCCTATCCGCACCATTTAATGGAAGATCGTTACGAATCCAACGGTATACTCAGCGGCTCAGCATTAACAATGGGAAAATCTTTGCAGAATCTGATCCATAAAGTAGGTATTGATGCAGATGAAGCATTGCGCATGGTAAGTTTATATCCTGCACAGGTAATGGGCAAAGACAATCGTATGGGCAAAATAGAAAAAGGTTTTGATGCCAACCTCGTATTGCTGAATGAAAAACTTGAAGTAGAAGGAGTTGTTGTTGCTGATTAATTCGTGGGTGCTTTTTTTCTGTTCTTTCCTTTCAGATCGGTAAAGATCTTGTCGATAAATACAGCGCTGCCAATGCTCCAGTACCAGCCATCATAATTGTATTTCAGATCGCTGTTAAATACGGCTTTACGCAAACCAAGCATTCCGTTTAAACCGATATAGGTAAGAAAATGCAGGCCTTTCATATCCGGTATAATAAAATTCACAGAATACCCCATTCCTGCCGGAACGAAATCCTGTTTTTCTGTTTTGGTTAAAATACGGCCGCGGATCTTATTGGATGAATCGAGTTCTGCTTTACCATATCCCAATTCAAAAACCATACTCATCTCCCATCTTTTTCTGCGGAAGAGAAAAGGCTCATAATAAATGGTTCCGAAATATAAACTTTTGGTAAGCTGGTTAATTGGCACCCCGGTTGCATCCAGTTTTACACCCGATAATTCCTGTTTCAAAAAATAGCCGCCAATACCCACTTTATAAGTATCGTTAACCAATGCACCAATGCGGTAGCCCCAGATATTTACCCCGCCATTATCAATAAAAGAAAAACGCTGATCAAAATCGCCGGCAGGTTTTAAACTAAGCCGCTTTTTTTTCGGCAGTGAATCTTTTTTAACAAGTGTTGTTGTGTCTGAAATTATTTGCGAATACCCATACCCATTACATAACAGCGTGGCTGTTGCAAAACAGAGAATGATTATTTTAAATTCGGGTCTTCTCATAAAATCAGTAACGCAAAATAATGGATCCGGGTTTCTTTGCTGCCGCAGATAGGTATACCGGCCTTAAAAAAGGGTCAAACAACCTATATGAGCCTTAAACGAGATTTTTTGTTGTTTGGTATTACCGGAAAATTATTTCTGAAAAGCATTCCAGCCCTGTGCTGTAATATTAAAAGTGTTGCCGCCTTTTGATTTAAATTTACAACCCTCTTCAATATCCGTCATATAACCGATTACACTGATCTCTTCGTTTAAGGTGATCTTGTCGTGGTCTTCCTGTTTCAGCGTAAAGATCAGTTCATAATCTTCGCCGCCATTGAGTGCACAAACGGTTGGGTCTAATCCAAATTTATAAGCAGCCTGCCGGCTTTGGTCTGCAATCGGAATTTTTTCTTCATAAATAACACAACCCAAACTGCTTTGTTTACAAAGATGCAATACTTCGCTGCTGATGCCATCACTCACATCCATCATGGCTGTGGGCAGGATCTCATTTTGTTCAAAGAATTCGATCATATCTTTTCGGGCTTCCGGTTTTAATAAACGGCCCACGATATAACTCTCGTTCTCCAGATCGGGTTGTATGTTTGAATTTTCGAGATAGATCTTTTTTTCTCTTTCCATGATGGTTAAACCCAGAAAAGCACCACCGAGATCACCGGTTACACAGATCAGGTCTCCTTTTTGTGCGGTACTGCGTTTTACAAATTTATCAGGCGCCACTTCACCAATAGCAGTTACCGAAATAATAAAACCTTTGTTGGATGTTGAGGTATCGCCACCCACCAGATCAACGCCGTGTTTTTCGCAGGCGATAAACACACCTTCATAAAATTCATTCAATGCTTCCAGACTGATACGGTTACTGAGACCGATGCTCATGGTAATCTGTGTTGGTGTAGCGTTCATTGCATAGATGTCGCTCAGATTTACCATCACCGCTTTGTAGCCAAGGTGCTTGAGCGGAGTGTACATCAGGTCAAAATGAATGCCTTCCAATAAAAGATCGGTTGACACAACCGTTTGTTTGCCAAAATGATCAATCACCGCAGCATCATCGCCCACACCTAATACGGTGGATGCATTATGTATTTCAAAATTTTTGGTCAAATGATCGATCAAGCCAAACTCTCCTAGCTCTGCTATTTCAGTTCTTTGCTCACTCATAGTTTTTATTTATTTTATTGCCACAGAGGGCACAGATTTTCACAGATAATTTTGGTTGTAATCTATGGCAAACCGTTTTCTAAAAATCCGCCCCGTTCACAATCGCAACCAGCTCATCATGAATTTTTCCGTTGGTTGCTATAATATGCGGTTGGTATGGCGAATAACGGTTGCCTGTAAAATCGGTTACTTTTCCACCGGCTTCTTCCACAATTAAAAAACCTGCGGCGCTATCCCATGCCTGTAATTTGTGTTCGTAAAAACCATCAAATCTTCCGGCGGCTACCCAGCAAAGATCCATGGCAGCACTTCCCAATCTTCTTACCGGAACGCCTTTGCGGATCAGTTTTTCAAAAACCTGTAACGGTCCGTTAGGTGCATCGAGATAAGTGTATGGAAAGCCGGTTACCATGCAGCTGTGTATCACTTCTGTTTTGTTGCTTACATGAATTTTTTTATCATTCAAAGTAGCCCCAAAACCATGTTGGGCAAAGAACAACTCGTTCAAAAACGGATTATAAACGGCGCCCAATACCATTTGGCCATCTTTTTCAACCCCAATGCTTACACAACAGATAGGAATGCCGTTGGCAAAATTTACAGTACCATCAATCGGGTCGATGATCCATTTATAGGTTGAGTCCATAACGATCTCACCCGTTTCTTCACTAAGGATAAAATGCTCCGGAAACTCGGCCTGAATTACTTCAAAAATGGCTTTTTCGGCTGCATGGTCCGCTTCGGTTACCAGGTTATTTATGCCTTCTTTATTACTGATCTTGAATTCGCCGTTAAAAAACCGCGTCATTTCTGCTGCACCGGCTTCTACGGCCTTAAGCAGGGTGTGTTTTAACATCATGGCGCAAAAGTACAAGATTCAAGGCAGAAGGTCCAAGAACCAAGAACCAAGATTCAAGGCACAAGGTCCGAGAATTATGATAAAGAGTCGGGGACCAAAAAGTGGCTTTTTCGAAAGATCTGGCACGTGATAAGGCTAAAAATTCCCTAAATCCCGATTTCTTGGACCTTGATTCTTGCTCCTTGGTTCTTGTCCCTTGAACCTTGTATCTTGAACCTTGAATCTTGTAACTTGGAATTATCCATCATCATAATCAATTACAATGTAAAGTTCCTGCTGGAGCAATGCCTGTATTCTGTGCAAAAAGCCATTATCGGACTGGATGCAGAACTGATAGTGGTAGATAACCATTCCGCTGATGAAAGTATTTCCTATCTCGGTCCATTATTTCCCGATGTGCTTTTTATCCAAAACACAGAAAATCTTGGGTTTGCCAAAGCCAATAATCAGGCACTGACTTTTTGCAAGGGGGGACATGTTTTGTTTCTGAACCCGGATACCTTATTGCCGGAAGATATTTTACATAAATGCCTCGCACATATAAAACTATACCCAGATGCCGGCGCATTGGGTGTGAGAATGATTGACGGAATGGGAAACTTTTTACCCGAAAGCAAACGTGCTTTTCCAACACCGATGGCTTCCTTTTGTAAACTCACCGGACTGTCGGCATTGTTTCCCCGCTCAGGTTTTTTTAACCTGTATGCGTTAGGAAATCTGGATGAATATGAAAATCATACAGTGGATGTTTTGGCCGGCGCATTCATGCTGGTAAAAAAAGAAGTGATGATGCAGATGAAAGGGTTTGACGAAGACTATTTTTTATACGGAGAAGATATTGACCTGAGTTGCCGCTTGCAAAAAGGCGGTTTTCAAAACCTGTACCTCGGGGAAGCTTCAATTATTCATTTTAAAGGAGAAAGTTCTGGCAATCATTCACTTAACCGCGTGAATTATTTTTATAAAGCAATGCTTGTGTTTGTTGATAAACACTACCGCTCCGGTACAGCAAAGAGCTTTTCTATATTTCTTCGTTTTGCCATTGCATTACGGGCAATGATTTCGGGATTACATAAAATAGTACAACCGTTTTTATTGCCATTGATAGATACTGTATTGATCTGGTCCTCCCTGCAATTAGTAAGGCTTGTATGGATCAATAATATCCGGCATGGAAAGGATTTTGGTGTTCCCATTATACCATATGTACTTCCCCTATTTTCGGTTTTATTTGTGATGGCAGCTGCAGTTACCGGTTTGTATGACAAAGTATATAAAACCGCCAAAACCCTTGTGTCTCTTGTGTTTGCGACGATCAGTATTCTTGCCTTGTATTCGTTACTACCAGAAGAGATTCGTTTTTCAAGAGGCGTGGTTCTTTACGGTTGTTTATCGGGAAGTGTATTTGTTTTGTTATTCAGACAGTTCTTATTAATTCGTTCTGATAAATTCTTTGGCCAGGAATCTGCAGCATCGGGTCCAACCCTGATTGTTGGTAATGAAAAAGAATATAATGAAGTTTTGCAGCTGTTGGAAAAGGCGTTATCGGACAAAAAAATATTGGGCAGGATCTCACCTAAACAAAATGACGGCGATGCGGTTTGTTCGTTTTCGGGTTTTGCGGAACTAACAAAAGAAATAGCTGTTAAAGAGATCATCTTTTGTGCAGGTGAAATTTCTTTAACTGAGATCATTGCAGAAACCATTGCACTTTCGGATAACGGTACCCGTTTTCTGTTTCATGTAAACGGAAGCAAAAGTATTGTGGGAAGTGATACACTGGCCGCTGGTGCAAAAACGATTACCGCTTTTCTTGATTACCGCATCACCTATCCTTATCAGCAAAGAATGAAAAGATTGGTGGACATTATTTTGTCTTTGCTCTTCCTTATCAGTTTTCCGCTACACCTTATCTTCCATAAAAAAGGATTGCATTTATTGCAAAATGCATGGAAAGTATTTATGGGAAAGCAGACATGGATAGGGTATGTTTCTTCATCAACTGCATTGCCACCCATAAAACCTGCGGTTATCCCGCATATGAAAAGCCGGATAGGATTTGCGGAACCCGTGTTGGAAAAAGCGGATAAACGCTATGCAAAAGAATACGATTGGTGGCAGGACCTGTTAACCGTATTTGCAAATTATGGCCGGCTTGGATAGGCCCATCCTGTTAAATACCGCCATTATTAAGTCATTTGTTTTAACTTTGACGATTCTAAACCCCTGCGTCTAACGATGGCGATTCTCGATATCAAGCTTCCGAATTCGATCTTAAAAGCGTTGCGACTACCACAGAACAATGTGCGCCGCCAACAGATCAAAGTGTTGAAAAAGCTGCTTCGGAAAGCGAGGTTTACCGAGTTTGGGCAACAATATCATTTTGATGATATTCTGTTGAGCAAACATCCCGGCAAACGTTTTCAGGAACTGGTCCCCACGTTTAATTATAATAAGATCTACAAAGACTGGTGGCATAAAACCATTGAGGGTAAGCCCGATATCTGCTGGCCCGGTAAGATCCGTTATTATGCCTTAAGCAGCGGTACCAGTGAATCGGCCAGTAAATACATTCCCATTACAAACGATTTGCTGCGTGGCAATAAGATTGTAATGATCAAACAACTGCTCAGCCTGCGTACGTATGAGGACATTCCTTTTTCTTCCATCAGTAAAGGCTGGTTAACACTTGGCGGCAGCACCGATCTGCAAAAAGGCGCGGGGTATTATGCAGGTGATCTGAGCGGAATTACCGTAATGAAAGCGCCTTTCTGGTTTCAGCCGTTTTATAAACCGGGGAAAAAGATCGCCAAACAAAAAGACTGGAATAAAAAACTGGAAGAGATTGTTGAAAAAGCACCTGAATGGGATATTGGATTTTTGATAGGCGTACCTGCATGGATACAGATGTGTATGGAAATGGTGATTGAAAAATACAAACTCAATAGCATTCACGAAATGTGGCCCAACCTTGCTTTTTTTGTGCATGGCGGCGTAAGTTTTGAGCCCTATAAAAAAGGATTTGAAAAATTATTGGGTAAACCGATC
Source organism: Sediminibacterium sp. (assembly GCA_965206685.1). Classification (GTDB taxonomy): domain Bacteria; phylum Bacteroidota; class Bacteroidia; order Chitinophagales; family Chitinophagaceae; genus Sediminibacterium. Next base: position 3,917,238 of record OZ242223.1, on the reverse strand, counting down.
ACTTATATAGAAACCTATCTCGCAAGCGAAGGGTTTATCGCTTACCAGGAAAGACAACATGCAAAAGGTATGCGACTGGTAACTGGCGAACATATTTTTCATGAGTTTGTTCCTTTTGATGATAAGAATTTTGATGCTGATGGAGAAATGGTAAACGATCCCGAAGCATTGATGATACACGAAGTGGAAGAAGGAAAAGATTATGCATTATTGATCAGTACTTCTGCAGGCACCTGGCGCTACCTGATCGGGGATACGATCCGTTTTACCGATAAAGAAAAATGCGAGATCGTGATCACCGGAAGAACCAAACATTTTTTAAGTCTGGTTGGTGAACACTTAAGTGTTGATAATATGAACCATGCCATACAACTGGCAAGCGAAGAATTAAATGTATCGGTACCTGAGTTTACGGTAGCCGGTGTTCCTTACGGAAACTTTTTTGCACACCATTGGTATGTTGCCTGCGATGATAAAGTAGACAGCGAAAAACTGGGTAAACTGGTTGATGAAAAGCTGAAGGTGTTAAATGATGATTACGCAGTTGAAAGGAAAAGCGCTTTGCGCGAAGTAATGCTTACCGTATTAACTGAGCAACAGTTTATGGATTTTATGCAATCAAAAGGTAAAGTTGGCGGTCAACATAAATTCCCACGTGTTTTAAAAGGAAAGATGCTTGAAGACTGGCAGGCATTTCTGCAAACAGAAAATGTGAAAGAGAAAATCCCCGTGGCATAAAAAACAGCGAACATGAAAAAGATCGCCGTTTTCTGTTTATTATTTTTCCTGAATGATAGTTATGCACAGGCACCTGCCCCTTCATTTCTTTTGCTAAAAGCGCCTGAAATATTTAAGGCCGGTTTTAAAACCAATAAGGGCGAGTTTGTTATTGAGGTGTACAGAGGCTGGTCGCCATTGGGGGCTGACAGAATGTATCAATTGGTAAGTTCCGGTTTTTTTTCCAATGCATTATTTTTTCGGGTAGAACAAAACTTTGTTGTGCAGTTTGGTATTTCTGCCAATTATGCTGCAAACCGTTTTTGGGATCCGCGCAAACTGCTGGACGAACCTGCGCTTCAAAAAAACACAAAAGGAATGATTTCTTTTGCCCGGGGTGGAAGAAATGACAGGGCCACACAAATCTTCATTAATATGGCCGATAATGCCAAACTGGATACTGCTTTTCGAAATGGTGTGAAAGGATATACGCCTTTTGCCAAAGTGATCAAAGGTATGGATGTGGTTGCCCGGTTAAATGGTAACTATGGTAAAAAACCTGCGTTGATTCAGGACTCTTTATATAAATACGGTAACCCTTATTTTGAAAAGGTTTTCCCCGGACTGGATAAAATTGTTTCTGCATCTATTATAAAATAATTCTCTGCGGCTACCTCTGCTACTCTGTCCCTCGGCGGTGGAAAGAGTAATATTAAATTCAGCAAGCTTTATATCTAATCTTCTATCCAACCGCAAAGACAGGGAGTTGCAGAGATAGCCGCAGAGGTTGTAAAACCCAAGACGGATTTCTAAAAATTACGGCTTACTTTCGAGAATAATTTAGACAACGAATTCTGATGATTGCTCCCCTTCTTAAAGGATTAGTATTAGGTATCTTTCTGGCTATATCAGTTGGCCCGGTCATTTTTGCCATTCTTAAACAAAGCATCAATAACGGACATAAAGCGGGTTATGTATTTGTAGCCGGTATTTCAACAAGTGATATTTCTTTGGTGTTGATCTGTAATTTTTTTACGAGTCTCTTTAATCAGGCGCTCAACCACCGTACTTTTATTGCAGTAGCAGGAAGCATCTTTTTAATTGTGATGGGTATATACACGCTGTTCTTTAAAAAAGTAAAAACAGACGAGGACAATAATATTGTTGAGAAAGATTTTAAAACGCATCATTTTATTGGTATTTTTCTTTCCGGCTTTTTTATCAATATTTTAAACCCGGGTGTATTTATTTTCTGGTTTGCCTGGACGGCCGCAATTCTTGCCGATTCGCAAACGGCACCGCATCCTTTAGAATACCGCGCCATTGTATTTGGAACCTGTCTGGCGTTTGTATTACTTACCGATATTGCAAAAGTGGCCCTTGCTTCGCGTGTACGATCAAAACTTACCCCTAAAATATTGGTCAATATCAACCGCATCTCCGGAATTATTCTGATCGGATTTGGGGTTGCACTTTGTTACGGAATTTTGGCGTATGGGGATCAGATAAAGTAGTGAGGCGTTTCTGGTCGGGGCGCTAAAGCGACCTGAACGGAAACAGCTAAACATTCATTCGTGAATCGTGAGGAAGAAAAGCCCACAAAATACGGGGTTTATCCTGCCCTGCAACCCACTCACGATTGACGTCTCACGATTAACACTTCCTTTGCAATCGAATCAAATCCTTATCCTACCTTAGAACAGTGAAACCATTACTAACCGCAGCAATCTTATTTTTCTGTATAACGCAATCCTTCTCACAAAGTGATTTGTTGGTGATGAAACAAAAGAATCAGGTAATTCAAACCTGGATCCCCGGGAGTGTGATCGACTTTCAGTATAGTAATAAACAATGGATAGAAGGCATTATTAAAACCGTACGTAACGATTCTATTCTGATGGAACAGATCATTATTCGAACCATACCTGATGCATTCGGTTTCCCAAAGATTGATACGGCTAGGATGGGATTGATGAAACTGCATGTAAATGAGATCTACGGAATGCCCAAGCGAAATTTCGGCGGCGGCATTTTCAGTAATGGCGTTTTATTTCAACTCGGCAGCGGTGCTTATATGTTTCTGAATATCTTCAACAGCCTTATTCATAATGAACAGGTGTTTAGTTCTATTAACCTCACAAGATTGGGAATAGCTGGTGGTGTATTTGTTGTTGGGAGTCTCTTAAGGGCAAGCCATCAAACCTATATTGTTATCGGCAAGAAGTACCATATGCAAACAATACACACACAATAGACCTATAACTCTTCCAATTGTATTCTCTTTTTGTATTGTTTAAGTTTTTTAAAATAGGTAGGTGTAAGTCCGGTTACTTTTTTAAACTGATTGGAAAGATGTGCCACACTGCTGTATTGCAATTTATGGCTGATCTCTGTTAAGGTAAGCTCATCGTACAGCAAAAGTTCTTTTACCAATTCTATTTTATGTGCAATGATAAAATTGACTATCGAAGTGCCGGTAACTTCAGAAAACATATTGGCCAGATGTGTGTAATTATAATCCAGCTTTTCGCTTAGATATTCCGAATAATTGGTATCGGGATACTCTTCTGCATAATGAACCATCTCAACGATCACGTTTTTTGTTCGTTCAATAATCATTGATTTCTTATCGTCCATCAGTTCAAGCCCCTTTTTCAAAAGCCCTTTCCTGAGTCTTTCGCGGTCTTCTGCGTGAATATCCTGTTTAAGATGTACTTCTCCCAGGTCAACATCGCCATAAGCAAGATCTAGTTTATCCAACTCTTCCTTTACTGCCAGCTTACAGCGAAGCGACACCATGTATTTAATATGAATTTTCAATGTTTTCTATTTACCTGTTTTTTAATGGACCTCTAAAAAGCAAAGCAAATCTAATTGAGGGTCTACTAGTAAGTCTTACACATTCTATGCTTTGATTTACACAATTCCAAGATTTGCCAAGGAGCATTTTAAGGACTTTACAGGAAAATATCTGTTTCCTTTAAGATAAATAAGCCGTTTTAGTATCTTGCTCCTACATGTCATTCAAACCCATTCTCAAAAAAACCTGGAAGTGGACTAAGCGGATTCTGCTCTGGGGTTTTGTTTCTTCACTTGTGTATATTATTATTTGTATCTGGTTAATGCCTCCCATTACCATTACTCAGATCACCAATAGTTTTGGATATGGATTAAAAAGGGATTATGTAAGCTGGGATCAGATATCATCTAATGTAAAGCTGGCAGCCATAGCCAGTGAGGATCAGGCTTTCCCTGATCATGGCGGTTTTGACTGGGATGCCATTGAACACAGCCTCAAACCAAAGAAAAAAGGTAAGAAAACTAAGATTCCATTAGGTGGTGGAGCCAGTACCATAACCCAACAGGTGGCCAAAAACGTTTTTTTATGGCAGGGAGGGGGCATAACCCGCTACATTAGAAAAGTACCTGAAATTTATTTTACTAAAATGATCGAATGGATTTGGGGAAAGAAAAGAATTTTAGAAGTGTACCTGAATGTGATAGAAATGGGACCCGGTATTTTTGGAATTGAAGCAGCCTCGCAAAAATATTTTGGAAAAAGTGCAAAAAATTTAAGCAGGGCCGAGGCGGCCATGATTATTGCCTGTTTACCCAACCCCAAACGTTTTTCTGTAAAACCGATGAGCGGCCGTGTTGGCTGGCGCTACCCGCAAATTGTGCGCGAGATGCACAATATTGAAGATGATGAAGATATTATAGCGTTAATAAAATAGGTCTCTGTGTACCTCTGTTTCTCTGTGGCCTCCGTGTTGAAAAATGGAACCCGATGACATCAGATGATATTTTTCAACACGGAGGCCACAGAGTTGAGGAGTTCGCAGAGGAGTTAATGTAAGTATTCTTCAACAGCTGCTATAGCAGTTATCACACGGTCTTCATAACTGCTGCCGCTGATCTCCACCCAGGGAACATTTTGGTTGATGAGAAGATCTTTATAGATCGCAAACAATTCTCTTCTATTGATCTCATCCGGATATTCGCGCAGCTCATCTTTAACCCAGGGAAGATCTGTATTACAAAGCAGATAGAGATCATATTTCCGGTTAACAATCTCATCTAAAATAAACTGATGGCATTTTTCAAACACATACTCACACCATACTTTCATCACATACATATCTGTATCAACAAATAATAAAGGAGGTTTTTTGGTTGTGTGCAGCGAATGCGGATTAACCCATGTTCTTTCATTCACCATCGACCACTGACTGTTTACCAAAGCCGTATATTCTTCTTCCATAGCCAGTTGCCCTTTGGCAATGGTAAGCAGATCATCAAAATCATATTCCTTACCATTGGTAAGCAAATATTCCCTCGCAAATTCCGGGCACCACTGCATACCATAATGCTGCGCCAGCAACTCACATAAAGTGCTTTTACCCGTAGACTCCGGTCCTATGATAACTACTTTTCTGATCATTAATAAAACTTAATCAATAAATAAACCCCATCCCCAATCATACCTCCTCCCGTCATCTCTTCGCTCTGCTCATCCCTCCCCTCCCAGGGGAGGTGTCCCGCGAAGCGCAGACAGAGGGGTCACTCTCTTTTTCCATTCGATTAAACCCGCAACCGCCAATATCAATAACACCACAAACTGCACACTCGTAAACACATATCCTTTAATAAAGTATAACGGAATAGAAGCACAGTTTGTTGCAATCCACCAGATCCAGTTTTCCATTTTCTTTTTTGCCATGAGCCACATACCCGTGTATGCCGTTGCAGAAGCAAATGCATCGGCCCATGGAATGGCTTCAGGAGCAAACGCCTGTTTGATCCAGGATAAAGCAAAAAAGATAACAACATAAAACACTCCAAAAAACAATAACTGCTGTATCCATTCTTTGCGGCTGCTATATGTTATGTGTAATAATGCTTCATGCTTTTGTACATCTTTTCTGGACCAGAGTATCCAGCCATAAATACTCATTATGGTATAATAAAGATTCACACTGGCTTCGCCGAACAGATGACCCTTTACACTCAGATAGATATACAGTACAGTGCTGACCAATCCTACGGGATATACAAAAATATTCTCCTTCATACTAAACCATACGCTGCCAATACCTGCCAATACCGCAATAAATTCTAACGGGCCGGTCTGTTGTATGCCTGTAATGAACTGGTGATAGAAAACAGAAATATCCATCATTAAATGTAGGAAATAGAAAATGAAATCAATGCCCCACCCTTAATAAAATGGGAAACTGAAAAGAATGATGCGTGTGATTGCCCCATGCAGATTGCAAAGGATCTTTTATTAAAAGAACAGGATCGGATTGATTTTGTTTTGCATAATGTTTTACGGCAGACCATGTACCTATATAGCCAATCAATTGTTCAAAACTCCATTTGTAAACCATTGTAAAGGCAGGCGTTTTTATCTCTTCAAAAGGGAAAGGAATGGTTTGTAAACCTTCATCAATATAATGCCGCTCGGCATCCCAATATGGACCAATGATCTTTGTATAGAAATGATTGATGATCTCCTGTAAAGGATTTTCTGTTTGCACAAGCCCATAACCAATTACAGCAATAATTCCATTTGGCTGTAAGGTTCTTTTGGCTTCGCCATAGAATGCATCAAACTGAAACCAGTGAATAGCTTGTGCAACAGTGATCAGATCAAATTGATGATCTGCAAAAGATGTTTTCTCTGCAGGTTGAACAGAATAATGAATATTATTCTTCTTAACCGCTTCATTTATTTGTTGCTGACTGATATCTGTTGCATACACATTGGTAAAATGATCGGCCAAAACACCAGCCACCTGCCCATTACCCGTTCCGCAATCCCAAGCGGTATCTTTTTTATGCAACAATGAAAAAAGCCAGTCAAACAATTCCACCGGATAATGCGGCCTGAACTGCGCATACGCTTTCGACTGATCTGAAAAATTGTCTTTCATATGTATATTCCTCATTCTATCATCCACTCATGCACTCATTCACTCATTAATTAAGGCATACACCGCAAAACTTGCCAACCAATGTTCACCACCATAACTTCCGCTGGCAACATTTGGCAAACTGGCGTTAAGGTGTTTGATGGCAGAACGGAGTAATAGCTGTTTGCGTTTATCGTTTGCAGGTAAAAGCCTGGCAATATCCTGCATACACCAGCTGCGGCTAAAGCACAATCCATCCAGATGAACGATCTGCAGATCAGTTCTATCTGAAACCACCGGTAACTGTGTTAGATGTTGTAAGGATGAAGCAGAGATCCAGTTATTGAACCAGGGAATGAATTGTTCTTTTGGTAAAACCTTTCGCATCAGATCGGCTTCTTCTAAAGAAGGCGAAAGAAAATCTGTTCCATCGGGTTCCCAAACAGTGGGTGCATTTTTGTCTTTGAGAAATAATAGTTTAGATGATTTGATAATGGCTTCTTCAAACAGTTTGTTATTGGCTGTTCTTGCATAATCCAATGCAAACGCCAAACCAAATGCCGTATTGGGATGCACACCGGTTCTGTTGGGATAGCTCTGTTTGGGAAGATATTTCATCCAGATCCTGATCACTGTATCGCAGAAAGGCTGTAAGGCATTACGCCATTTAACGGCATCTGGATCGTTCCATGTTAACAGTTCCTGCTGTAGTTTTAATAACCATGCCCAGCCATAGGTTCTTTCAAAACTTTTAGCGAGTGCGCCATCAAAATATTTTATCTCCTGCTGAATATTTGCAGCGTTGATATTTTTTGAAATGGATTCCCTTATCTGATTGGCTTCATGTAAATTTTTAAAATCTTTCAGTAACCGTACAAGCATCCAATGTCCATGAACACTGCTATGCCAATCGAAGCAACCATAAAAAGCCGGATGCTGTTGTATAGGTGTTAATATCTGATCGCTATCGCTGATGGCGGTATGGTTGATCTTGTTGGGATATTGTTGTTGCATACATTTCAAAGGCAATGATGCCAGATGAGAAGCGCCTGCAACGGTTAGACTGAATTTTGTACTGTCTATATTTATGGTAAAAAAAGGCTTATCCTGAGCGGAAACAGAATTCAATAAAAAGGAAAGAAAAAATACAAATACGATTCGTAACATGGATCAAATTTTGATCAAGTTACAGAAACAAAAGCGGGTTTCAAATTATCAGTGAGCATTGGTGCTGTCGGAGAAAAGATACACAAAGCCATCTTCCATGGTTTGTATGGAAACGATTTTTTTATGTTGTTTGATAAAGTCAAGATTTATTAGATCCGGATTCTCTCCATCTGTTAACCAAACCAGCCAGAAAGTTTTCTTCTCCAATAAAACATTGATCTCAGCCTCTATCTCTTTATGCGGAAGTGCTAATGCGTGAACACCGCTTAAAAAATAAACTGCATCATTGGCATTGGAATAAACCGGAGAAGTAAAAATGGATTTATTTTTTTTGATAAAAGCCATCGTTGCCGAATTCACCCATGGGTTTTCTGTATAACCGGGAATGCCTGCATCTTTAATGCCTTCCCATGCTTCTGCATTTAAACGGTATTGATTGTATTGAAAACCTCCATACAACAGAATACTTATTAAAACAACAACTGTTTTTTTGATACCGAATGCATAACGAATTGTGTTGCTGATCCAGCTGCTACCCACCAATAATAAAGGAATATACATGGGCGATAACAATCGGCTGCTCAAACTTTCAAAACGGGAGATGGTGGCAATTACTATCATAAACAATGCATATACCACAAACAAACCCGCAATAATGTTTTCGTATGTATGAAAATATTGCTGTTGTAAAGTTCTGTAACCCAACTGCGCAATACCGGTAATTAGGATCACTATAAAAATAATCGTGGCCAATGTTTCGTACCCCTTAATAAAAGGTAACCAGTCGGATAATGTGCCGCCAATCTGATGCAGGTTATCCAGTAAGGTACGCAATGCTTTTTCACGAACACCGGTTGCATGGCCGGCTGCGCTGCTGTTTCTTACAAGATTAATGGCAACCAATGAAACACCTGTAATCCCAAACAGAAACAGGTGTTTGATTTTTTTACCCATGCTTAACTCACCATCAAACAATAATAGAAAACCACCTGTGGCTAATAAAGTAATTCCGGCATAACGGGTTACAAAAGCAATGGCTACGATAACGGCAACCCAAAAAAGCTGTAAAGTAGTGTGAGACCGCAAATATGATTTATAGGAAACGGCAAACAATAATCCCAAAAAAATAAATAAGGTTTCCGACCAAAGCATGGAGTATACTTCCAGTAAACATGGGCTACAGGCAAGTACTGACAAGAACAAAGCCTTATATAAAGGAGATCTTTGTTGATAACCCTCAATGATCACACTGGTTAAGATGATAACGCCACTGAATAACGCAGCATTCAAAAAAGGAACAATCTGTAAAACGGTTAATCCGCTGATCCATGAGAACAATGCCAGAAAAGAAGGATACCCTAAGGGGAAATCAACGGTTGGTAAACCATTAAAATCGGTAAAAGAAAAATGCGATTGAATATTAATGGCCGTGGTTTGATACATTACCGAATCAGGCGAAATACCAATACCGCTGTGTAGTGTATAATAATAGATAAATACACAGGCCGCAACCGAAGCCAGTAACGCATCCCAATGTTTGGTAAGAAATATAGAAAACAACTTTTTCATGATCTCTGCGAAGATGCGAAAAATTGAACACTTACTTCAACATTCATTATTCCTTACTCAATATTCATTTGCTGCAATCCTTTCTCAACCAATTGCCGGTGATGCTCTACATGGTATGCCGTAAAGTATAGCATTTCACGAAGCGTAAGTTTGCCAAGGAGGGGGTGTGGTAAAATATATTTATCCAGCGCTTCTTCTGAATGCTTCTGCGTTATGCGGGAGAGTTTGTTTACCAGTGAAGTTAGTTTTGTAAGCAGGATTTCTTTGTTAGCTGCATCAACTGTTGCAGGAACAAAACGGCCCGAAGCTCTTCCCCCTTCCTTTAATTTCAGATTGTATTTTTCAATCAATGCTTCATATGTTTTTGATGGGCGATTGGCTGTACCGAATTTCCATTTTAAAATAAATTTAGGAAGCCGCAATGCCATGTTTACAGGACCTGCCGATTTGATAATATGATCCAGCTGCTGGCCAGCGCTCCATTTCCCTTCCGGAGCAAAGCAAAATTCTGCATCATTCAATTCTCTTATACGGTCTATAAAATGGCCGTGATAGGTTTGCAATAATTCAGCAATCTGTTCTTTATTCATATGGCGGCTTGATCGTATGGAAAGATATAAAAAAGACTTTGTAAATAAAACACTGAGAGATGCCAATGAATAGTGGTTACAACGTTGAAAGACGCTTCTTTTCTTCTGTCCCTCTCTTAGCGAAACCACTTGATTTCAATAAGAGAAAAACGAAGAAAAAAAGAGAAAAGAAAAGGCTTAAAACAAAAATGTCCCGCTTTTACACGGGACATTTTACTAACTCAACTCACAACTATTTTTATTCGGCCTCGGCCACAACTTCTTTTACTTCGGGTATCATTCTTTTCATCATTCCTTCAATACCCGCTTTTAAGGTGATCATGGAAGATGGACAACCGCTGCAACTTCCCTGCAACATCAGGTTTACGGTTCCTTCGTTATAACTTTTAAATTGTATGGCACCACCATCCATTTCAACAGCAGGCTTTACATAATTCTCAAGCAACTCTTTTACACGTTTTACAATATCGTCATCATCTGCACTTACGGTATTGCTGGCTTCCTGTTTTACTTTGGCTACTTCTTCTTCGTTTACTACAACACCACCATTCTCCAGATAATCTTTTAAAAAGGTTTTGATAGCCGGTATCACATCCTGCCAATCTTCTGTTTCAGGCGTTTTTGTAAGTGTAACAAAATTGCTGGCAATGAATACACTTTTAATAAACGGGAAACTGAACAGCTCTTTAGCCAAAGGCGATGGTCCGGAAAGGGTTTCATCTGCAAAATCAATACTCTTGCCCGGGTATAATAATTTATTGGCCACGAACTTCATGGTTTCAGGGTTGGGTGTCATTTCGGTGTAGATGCTGATCACCGGATTGCCTGTTTGTATCATAATCTGTTCTTTTATTCGTCAGCTACAAAATTACTTAAAAGCGACCCAGCGAGCAGTGTTGGGGCAAATTGTAGCCTAAAACCAGCCTATATTTTTCGGATATCGAAAACCATGGCCCCGGCCCAATAAGCTAAAAAGGCATTGTTCGCGGAACAGAAAGCTTTCCGGGTTTATTTGTTTTATCGCTAAACGTGCGTAAATCAGCTCTTTATCGCAAATAAAAACGACAGAAAACGTTTTATCTATAGGCAGATATTGTCTGATATCATGCCAAAAATCATATATCTCACCGCAGAAGCAGTCTAATTTTGCGTCAGATTTTTGAAATCCATATCACACCACAAACCAAACCTATGAAAGGCAAATACATTTCCACCTCACTGATGCTTGCAATATTGGCCGGCGGAAAACAAACCAACTTCTTACCTGTTCAGGAAACAAAAGCGGTAGCAAAAGATTATAAACTCATCTGGAGTAAGCGTGGCGCACTGGTTCCCGTTGCAAAACAGAAAAACGATCTGAGTTTAGCCTGATCATCCTTCACTATCTCTTCTTCTAGGCAGCATTCGCTGATATCTTTTCTATTGGCGAATAATCTATTTCCGTAAACGGATCATTCTCTCTCCCATATCTTATTGTAAATAAAAAAGGAGAATCTCTGTTGAGATCCTCCTTATGGGTTAGTCAGCAATCGAATCTATAAGGCTTTTAATGCCTGAATTCTATCCCAACGTTGCTTCATTCCTTCATTGGCCAAAGCCAGGAATTCTGTTGCTCTTTCGGGGTCATTGTTTTTAATAGTGGCAAAACGATTCTCGTGATAGAGAAACTCATCTAATGGAACAGACGGGTCTTTACTGTCTAACACAAAACGTTGTCCCTGTTCTTTCAACGGATTATAACGGAACAGTGGCCAGTAACCGGTTTTCACCGCAAGCTCCTGTTGATCTAATCCATGGCACATATCATATCCGTGTGCGATACAGTGACTGTAGGCAATGATAATAGACGGGCCGGGATACGCTTCTGCCTCCAGAATGGTTTTCAGCGCATGTACATCATTAGCACCCATGGCAATCTCTGCTACGAATGCTGTACCATGTGCGATGGCTTGCATGGCCAGATCTTTTTTGCCGGTAGTTTTTCCCTTGATAGAGAATTTGGCACTGGCACCGATAGGTGATGATTTGGATTTTTGTCCGCCGGTATTTGAATACACTTCTGTATCCAATACAAGGATGTTTACATTCTCACCGGTTGATAAAACATGATCCAGTCCACTGAAACCAATATCATAAGCCCAGCCATCGCCACCCACGATCCACATAGATTTGTGTTCGAGGAATTCGGCTACCTGATAAAGCAAACGTGCATTCGGTTTATTGATATTACGTAAACGTGACTTTAATTCGTTTACATTTCTGCGTTGCTGGATTATTTCTGTTTCATTGGCTTCTACATTGCTGAGAATGGCATCGGTTAATTCTGCACCTACATCATCACGCAATGTTTTGAGTAATGACAGGCCATAATTGCGCTTCATATCTGTAGCCAGTTTGATACCTAACCCAAACTCTGCATTATCTTCAAACAATGAATTGGCCCAGGCTGGTCCGAGGCCCTGCGCATTTTTGCTCCATGGTGTAGTTGGCAGATTTCCGCCGAAGATGGATGAACAACCGGTTGCGTTGGCAACGATCATTCTGTCGCCAAACAATTGGGTCAATAATTTCAGATAAGGTGTTTCGCCACATCCGCTGCAGGCACCGGAGAACTCAAATAATGGTTCGAGTAACTGAGAGCCTTTTACGGTGCTGCGGTTAATTCTGGTTCTGTCGATATCCGGTAAACCAATAAAGAAATCCCAGTTTTGTTTTTCGGTTTCTTTTAAAGGCAACACATCATTCATGTTGATGGCTTTGTGGCCGGGCTGGGTTTTACTTTCTATCGGACAAACTTCCACACATAAATTACAACCGGTACAATCTTCAACTGCTACCTGTAATGTATATGACTCGGTTTCTTTAAAGAATTCTTTACCGATAGGTGCCGTGTGTTTAAAGAAATCAGGAGCATCTTTCAGTAATTCGTTATCGTAAACTTTTGGACGGATAGCAGCATGCGGACAAACAAAGAAACATTTACCGCACTGAGAGCAAAGGCTTGGGTCCCAAACAGGAACCTGGTCTGCGATATTTCTTTTTTCGTATTGAGTGGTTGCTGATGGATAGGTACCGTCTGCAGGAAATGCACTAACCGGTAAGTTATCTCCATCACCAGAAATGATCTTCGCTAAAACCTGTTGTACAAAATCAGGGGCATTACCACTGATAGCTGGTTCAGAAGCTTTATTACCAACCGCGAATGAAGAATAATCGATCAATGATAAGTTCTCCAGTGTTTTATCAACGGCATCATAATTTTTCTGAACAACCGCATCACCTTTTCTTCCATAGGTTTTCTGGATCGCTTTTTTGATATAGCTGATGGCTTCTTCTTTTGGAATTACATTAGAAATAGCAAAGAAGCAGGTTTGTAAAATAGAGTTGATACGTGAACCCATACCGGTTTCTTTCGCAACCTTGGAAGCATTGATTACATAGAGTTTCAATTCTTTTTCAATGATCTCTTCCTGAATATTTTTTGGAAGATTATGCCAAACATCTTCTGTTGCAAAAGGCGCATTTAATAAAAAGGTGGCACCATGTTGTGCATCTTTCAGAATATCATATTTCTGTAAATACTGGAAGTGGTGGCATGCAACAAAATTGGCAGAATTGATCAGGTAAGTAGACATGATCGGGTTTGCGCTGAAACGCAGATGCGAAACCGTAAGCGAACCTGATTTTTTTGAATCGTATACAAAATATCCCTGAACATGGTTATCGGTAACATCGCCAATAATTTTGATCGTGTTCTTATTGGCACTAACGGTACCATCCGCACCTAGCCCGAAGAAAAGTCCGCGGAATAAATGCTGGTCTTCCAGTGAAAAGTTTTTATCGTAAGCCAAACTCTTATGGGTAACATCATCTTCAATACCAATACTGAAACTGTTTTTTGGTTTGTCTTTTTTCAATTCATCAAACACCGCTTTTACCATGCCGGGGTTGAATTCTTTCGAAGCCAAACCATAACGGCCTCCGATCACAGAAGGAATGGCACCATCCCATCCTGCATGTAATGCATTGATCACATCCATATACAAAGGCTCGCCGATAGCGCCGGTTTCTTTGCAACGGTCAAGCACCGCAATATGTTTTACCGTTTTAGGTAATGCATTAATAAAGTGTTTTACTGAGAATGGACGATAGAGATGTACATGCAGATAACCTGTTTTCTCACCGTTCTTATTCAGATAATCAACGGTTTCCTGCACAGCGCCGGAACCGGAGCCCATAATGATGATAATGTTTTCAGCTTCTGCATGCCCATAATATTCAAACAGTTTATAGGCGCGGCCGGTAAGCTGTTCAAATTTCTGCATGGTATCTTCAACAATCTCAGGCACTTTCCAATGGTATTCATTGCAGGCTTCACGACTTTGGAAATACACATCGGGGTTTTGCGCAGTACCACGGATATTCGGGTTTTCGGGGTTTAAGGCACGGTGGCGGTGACGCGCAACATCATTGATATCGATCATTTGTTTGATGATATCATCAGACAGAATATCTGCTTCATTTAATTCGTGTGAAGTACGGAAGCCATCAAAGATGTTTAAAAAAGGGATACTGGATCTTAAAGTGGCGGCCGTTGAGATCATGGCCATATCATGCGCCTGCTGAACACTGTTGCCAAATAACATGGCAAAGCCGGTTGAGCGAACAGCCATTACATCACTATGATCACCAAAAATGGATAAAGCATGCGTAGCCAAAGCCCTTGCGGCTATATGAAATACGGTAGGTGTTAACTCACCGGCAATTTTGTACATGTTTGGGATCATCAACAACAATCCCTGTGAGCAGGTAAAGGTAGAGGCCAAAGCGCCACCTTGTAATGCACCATGGATAGCACCTGCGGCACCGGCCTCGCTTTGCATTTCAATGATCTTGGGTACTTCGCCAAAAATATTTTCTTTCAGATCGCTGCTCCACTCATCGGCAAACTCGCCCATGGCAGAAGAAGGCGTGATAGGATAGATTGCACAAACTTCGCTTGTTTTGTAAGCGATGTAAACAGCCGCTTCATTGCCATCCATAATGGCCACCGAAGAAGCTTTTTTTGAGGCGGCTTCGGCCGCCTGCTTACCTTGTATCAGGGTTGTTTCCATAACTGGTAATTTAGGGTTCGATTTTAAGGGTCCAAATTACCACCGTGGCAAGCCGTAAAATATGATTAAAATCAGGCAGGTACATGATTTATATACAGTAAGGAACACTGCCGGTTAAACAGGAAAAGAAACGTCCGTCATTTTTAACGATTTACCGGGTTGCATACTATATATATTGCGTAGCACTCTTCAAAAACACAAATGATGAAAAAAACACAAATGATATTATTGGCAGCAGCCACCCTATTTGCAAACACAAATATTTTTTCGCAGAAAAATATTAAAGGGCTGATCAATGCTGAAAAAGCATTTGCCTCTTTTACTTTATCGCATAGCATAAAAGAAGGGTTTTTGAATTATATGGATAGTGCGGGATTGGTTTTCAGACAAGGTGTTCCCACCAATGCATTAAAAGCTTTTCAGGAACAAAAGGCTGGTCCGGGTGTACTAACCTGGGGGCCAGATTTTGCAGTGATTAGTGCTTCAGGCGATATGGGTGTTACCGCGGGCCCCTTCGAATTCAGAGAAAAGAGTTTGCAGGATACACCGGTGAACAAAGGAACCTTTTCATCTATCTGGCAGATCAATCAAAAAGGCGAATGGAAAAATATGGCCGATCTGGGTATTTCATCAACCACTATCAATCCTGTTATTACTTCTGTTGAACAGATCAATTTAAAAAAAGAGAAAGCAATCCAGTTTAGCCTCGATGATATTTTACTGAATGACAAAAAATTGAATGATGCTATACAACAACAGGACAAAAAAACAATACTACCTTTTTTATCTACGGAAACCCGATGGAATATAGAAGGACATCTGCCTTACAAAGGAACAGAACAGATCAATAACGCATTAATGCTATTACCAAAAGGAATGGTTTTGCAATCGCTTAATGGCGGAATAGCCAGCGCAAAAGATTTGGCTTACACATATGGTACAGTTGTGATTGGAGAAAAGAAAAATAATTATCTGCGTGGCTGGATCTATCGCAACGGCCACTGGCAGGTAATCCTACAAACGATCAAATGGTAAATTTGTATTTATAATTTTACACCCACACTTACCGTTACATACAATAAATTTTTACCACGCTCAGAAAGATCAGGCCTTCCGGCAACCGTTACCAGATTTTGCGGCAAGGTATAAGATGGGGTAATGGATGCATTGAATTTACCGGAAACAAAAACCACCGGTATAGAAACCTCATAAGAAAGAATATTGAACTGTGTAACCTGTGAAGTGACTTGTCTGGTTACTGGAACACCCAGCACATTTTTATTTTCAAAATAAGTATCACTGAACTTTTGTGTTCCTGCATATGCATACACAGAAGGATCGATAGCAAAAGCTGTGTGCTCAATACCGGTAAGTATCAGAAATAAATGATCAAAACCAATTGTGGCACCTATATCTGTTTGATTGCTGAATTTCAAATCAAGTCCTGTCTTGATGTTTATAATTTTATTCAGGTAATTCAGATTGATACCGGTTTGTGATTTTAAAGCAGATTGTACCAGTGTACTTTTATCCTTGTACAAAAACTGCGAGTAAAACAGGTTGCCGGAAAAATGATCTGTTTGCGGGAAGCGATACCCCGCTTCAATGGTAGTGCCGGTATAGGTTGTAGGCAGACTGTTATTATGAACAAATATGAAATTACCCTGAGCATACAATCCGGTTTTGGATTGAAAGCCGATAGAAGGAAACAAACCGCTGCTTTGTAAACTATCTGTTCTGCCAAAATAATGCAATACAGATTGGTAATTAACAGAAGCACTGAGTTCATTCTTCTGCGATCCTTTTACATTACTTTCCTGTGTAAAACCAATCATTGGAAATAACAAACAGCTAAAAAGCAAATACATACAGTTAGTCGTTTTCATAATTGTTTTTTTAAACAGTTAATAATCTTTGACACTAACAATTGAAACGGGGGTATGCTTCAGATGGATTTTAAAACGGCGCTTGCTTATTCTTGTTTTCCGGCTTTTACTGAACCCTGAGCACTTGCATCAGCATCTGCTTTTACGGTTGGTTTAGCCGCATGTGCTTTTGCTTTGGTTTTTGCTGCAGTTTTTACACCGGCTTCTTTGGCTTTAGCAACATCAGATTTTACTTCAGATTTCACTTCGCCTGATTTTGTTTTTACTTCATCTTTTACTTCATTCATCGGTAAGGTTGCGTTAGCATTGGCATGAACATCGGCTTGCGATTCAGACTGCGCACGCACGAGACCTCTCTCTTCCCCACCGGCATTACTCTTGGCACCTGCATCTGTATTGCTTTTTACATCAGCATCTGATGCAACTGCAACTGAAGAACCCTCTTTTACTTTTTCTGCCGACTTAACTGAGGAAGAAGTTGCTTGATTTACAGAACCGGTTGCAACATTTACAGCATTTCCTGTAGCAAGCGTTGCTTTAGTTGTAGCATTAGCAGCAGCGGTTGTGGCTTTAGTGCTGGCATTTACGGCAGCACTGGTTGCTTTTGCGGTTGCATTTACTGCGGCGTTAGTAGCTTTTGTAGCATTAACGGTTGCGTTTGTTGCAGCACTGGTAGTTGCTTTAATACCCAGTTGTGCAAATGAAGACTGCATAAAAAATGCAGCAACAAGAATGGCGGAAATTTTAATAGTCGTTTTCATAATTTTAGATTTAGGTTTTATAAAAAATAAAAGTCCCTGCTCTGAAAATTATTTTCAAGTACCGTGCCAAACTTGATTTGCCTTAGGATAGGCCTGCGTAATTGATTGAAAATAAATTACTTATCACCCCTTAAAAATACCGGATCAGGTTTTCTTGCAAATGAGTAGAAGAAAAAACGAAAAGAAAATAATCAGTAATGGTTTGATGAAAACAGGTTCTTAGAAAAACAGAAAAACATCAGTTGATTATTTGCCAGGAGTGTTACTGATCATTTGATAATTCTTAATGAAGAAATGGCCTACAAGTGTGTAAGGAAAAACAAAATATTCTTTTAGTAAATAAAACCGTGCCTTTGTGTGCAAATAATTCTCACACAAAGGCACAAAGGCACGGTTGAAAAATCGATTATTCTACAATTCTAAGTTTCGCATAATTCAGCATGATCTTCTTTTCACCATTTAGCTTAAAGTTGATCGTGGCTACAGGATTGTGTGCTGAGCCTTCAATTTTGGCAACAGTTCCAAAACCAAATTTCTGGTGCTCTACCTGTTGTCCGGCCTGCAGTTGAGATGTATCACTTGCCACAAAATCCGGCGAAGGGGTATGTTCTACTACTTTAGAAGAAGGTGGTGTGATTGGCAGGTATTCCGGTTTCTGGTTTCTGGTTTCCGGTTTCTTAGAGGGTGGTGCGCCATATTTTCTTTCAGCCTGTGCCGCAGAATCATTGTAACCAAAGCCGGCACTGCGTTCCCTGCGTTCAAAACCTCCGCCCCAATCGGCACCGAGATTTCTAGCACCGCCACCGGCATAGCTTTTATCAATATTTTCTTCCGGCATTTCTTCTATAAAACGGCTGGGCTCATTCTGTACCAACTGACCAAAACGATAACGGGAGTTGGCATAGGTTAACCAAAGCCTTTGTTTGGCGCGGGTAACAGCTACATAAAATAATCGGCGTTCTTCTTCCAGCTCTTCTCTGGTATTAATACTCATGCCGCTGGGGAAAAGCGTTTCTTCCAATCCGCCCACAAACACACAACCAAACTCAAGGCCTTTGGCTGCGTGAATGGTCATAAGTTTTACTACATCCGTATTTTCTTTATCATCATCCGCATCGGTTAATAAAGTGATCTGTTGTAAATACGATCCCAATGTTTTATCACCCAGTTCACCATCTTCATTACTCGGACTTTCGGTCCATTCTTTAATAGAGTTGAGTAATTCCTGCACGTTCTCATATCTCGCTAACCCTTCGGTTGTTTTATCTGTAAACAATTCTTTTACCAGATTGGTATGTTTTCCAACCTGTGTGGCAACATCATAAGCATTCTTATCCGTTAACATACTTTGGAAATAACGGATCATGGTAACAAAGTTCTGAAGGGCTTCGAGCGTTCCGGCTTTAAAACCAAATTCTGCGGCTCTGGATAAAACTTCAAACATGGTGATGTTTTGTTCGTTGGCATAGATCACACATTTTTCCTGTGTGGTTTTACCAATACCCCGGGCAGGATAATTCAGAATTCTTTTTAAAGATTCTTCATCCCTTGTATTTACGATCACTTTGAGATAAGCAACCACATCTTTGATCTCTTTGCGGGTATAGAAACTTTGTCCGCCATATAACCTGTACGGAATGCCCATCCGCCTCAGACTTTCTTCAAAAGAACGGCTCTGTGCATTGGTTCTGTAAAGAATGGCAAAATCATGATTATAATAATGGTTGCGAAGTTTTTGTTCCTGAATGGTATCGGCAACAAATTTTCCTTCATCATTATCGGTCATGGTTCTAACCAATGCGATCTTTTCGCCTTCGCTGTTTTCTGTCCAGAGATTTTTGGGGATCTGTCCTTTATTGTTTTTGATCACCGTATTGGCCACATTCAGAATACTCTGACTGCTGCGGTAATTCTGTTCCAGTTTTACTACCGTTACATCATCATAATCTTTCTGAAACTGTAAAATGTTTTCTATGGTGGCTCCGCGAAAACTATAAATACTTTGTGCATCATCTCCCACTACACAAATATTTTCGTGCATGGCAGCCAGCAGTTTGGTGATCTGGTACTGAACGGCATTGGTATCCTGATACTCATCAATCAAAATGTATTTGAATTTGCGCTGGTACTTGCTTAATACTTCCGGAATGGTTTGAAGGATCTCATTCATTTTTAATAAGAGATCATCAAAATCCATCGCACCGTTTTTAAAACAACGGTTTACATAAGCCGCATAGATCTGTGCAATGGCCGGACGGTTGGAACGCATGTCTTCCTGCTGAATAGCATAGTTGGTTGCATATTCCGCCGGATAAACAAGATCATTTTTGGCAGAGGAGATACGGTTACCAATGATGCTGGGTTTATATTGTTTATCATCTAACCCCAGTTCATTGATCACCGCTTTAATAACAGAACGGCTATCGTCTGTATCGTAAATGGTAAAGTTTGTAGGATAGCCGATCTTTTGTGCTTCTGCACGAAGGATTCTTGCAAATACTGCGTGAAAAGTTCCAATGTATAAATTTCTTGCCTCAGAATTACCTAAGATTCTCTCGATCCGCTCCTTCATTTCGGCGGCGGCCTTATTGGTAAAAGTTAGTGCGAGTATATTAAATGCATCTACACCATTGGCCATCAGGTGGGCAATACGGGTGGTGAGCACTTTTGTTTTTCCGCTACCGGCTCCGGCAATGATCATTAATGGGCCGTTAATATGTATTACCGCTTCACGTTGCGGTTCATTCAATCCTTCCAGGTACGCTTGCATGGGTGCAAGTTAAGGGATGAAGCTGATTGGGTGGTTTACCGTGAATAAGTTAACGCGGAAAAAGTATAAACACTCTGCGTAAACTCTCCGTTCTCCCTGTCTCTGCGGTGATTTTTTTCACCGCAGAGAACAAGAGGGGCAGAGATAGCCGCAGAGAATTTTAGTAAGGCCGATCTAAAAACCACAGTACCTTTTTGATCAGAGAAGCTCTTTTGTTAGTAAAGGAATGGTCTGTATCCCAAACCTCATACTCAAACATACCATGATTAGGGTATTGCAGGGCATTCGCAAGACCTTCATTGTGGTCATGTTCATCCAGCATAAAAACTTTTTTACCGGCAAGGGCTTGTGCAGCATTTCGTAAATTAAAAAAATCGGGTTCCAGTAAAACCGGTGCAAACAATGCTTTGCCCGATGGTTTATTGAGCACAAAATAATTGTCCGCTTCCTTTTCTTTTAGGGCAAGCTCACCGGGTTTTAATGAACGGATATCTCTGTAAATATCCCATGCAGATAAAGCAAACCCTTTTCTGATCTCAGGAATTTCCTGCAAAGCTTTTAAACAAACAAAACCACCCATGCTGTGCCCAAACAAAGCGATCTTGTTTGCGTTGATCTGTAGTTTGGCTGCATTTTCTTTTGCATAAGCAATTACATTCTTTACATCTTCCACACAATGTTTAAATGAAAAGATACCCTGACTGCCCCAACTGCCCCGATAATTAAAATAGATCACATTCCATCCATGTGCACGGGCGGCCTGTGCCAGATCCAAATTTCTTTCGTTGCCTGGATAGCCATGTAATAATAATAACAACGGATGCGGTTCTGAACCATTGGCCTTATACATAAACCCCTGCAACAAACTTCCATCAGATGGCATTTGCAATTCCTGAAAACCTGCGGGTGAATCTTTTGACCATTGGAGGTCTTCCTGTACAAAGGTTGGTTTGGAAACGGTCTGTGCGTTCAATGTTTGCGTATTCACAAACAATAAAAACACGAAAAGGACTATGATGTTTTTGCGCATAACACAAGATAATAATATCTCTCTGAAACGAAAATCAATACACAAAACCACATTTACTAAAAACGAAACTTTATAAATTAATAGTCTATTGTTTTGGTAGACTAATAAAATATACATACTCTTGCACTGACAAATACAGATTAATCAACTGTAAATGAGTAAACAGGGCCATGTGACCGAGTGGTTAGGTGCAGGTCTGCAAAACCTTTTACGGCGGTTCGATCCCGTCCCTGGCCTCCTGGTTTAAAGAGTGTTCTATATGGCAAGCAATCGAAGACGGGGTGGTATTTCTATACTAGCCCTTTTTTTAATATGTTAATACTGCTGCCGCTTTTCTGTTAAAGCTTTCGCTGTTTTTGCTTCTTAACACCCCAACAAGCCTATAAAACTTATATTTGCGGTTCACCAGAACTGACCCGAAACAATTTTCTCACTACTAAACGGGCAAGATGCAAAAAATAAAGATCAGAAATTGGCGTTGTGGCGCATTGGCGGTTTCGTGTATGTTGATATACATGAGTTTTGCGTTTATGAATCCGGAGCCTGTTGCAACGTTTGAAACAAAAACAACCGTAACAGCAGCAGCCGATGTAAAAGAAGCATTATACGAAAACCTTGAATTAGGTGCATTGGGTTTATCTCATGAGGCATTTACCTATGCATTGGCTGGCTTTAATAAATTAATGGAAGCCGGTAAAATTCAAAAAAATAATATTCTCTCTATTCTTGATTTCAGTTTACCCTCAGGCAAAAAACGTTTGTTTGTAATTGATCTGGAATCCGGCGAACTGGTTTTCCACACCTATGCCGCACACGGAAAAAAATCCGGAACGAACGTTGCTACGGAATTCTCAAATAAAATGAACAGCAACAAAAGCAGTTTGGGTTTTTATGTTACCGGCGATACCTATAACGGTAAACACGGAACATCTCTTCGTTTGGAAGGAGAAGAAAAAGGAATTAATGATAATGCATTGGCAAGAGGTATTGTAATGCATAGCGCAACATATGTTGATGAATCTGTGATTGCGCAACAGGGTTTTATTGGCCGCAGTCAGGGTTGCCCGGCATTACCGGCTAATATTTATAAAGATGTGATTGAGAAGATCAAGAACGGATCTTGTTTGTTTATTTACAGTCCGGATAAATATTATACAACACACTCGAAGATTTTAAAAGGATAAGGTTTAGCATTGATATTTAGTTGGTGGTTGTGGAGACACAACCACTGCACATAAAAAAAATACCCGCTGTATCAGCGGGTATTTTTTTTATGTGCATGAAAATCATTTCGCATCCGAAAACATCTTCGCTGCAACATCTGCATCATTCTTATAAATATCATTTCTGAAATTCAACAGTTTGTTTTCATCAACCCATGCCGTATAATAAGTGATGATTACCGGAATGGAATGTTTGAGTTGTACCCATTTTTCTGTTGTTTGATTCATGGCGGCCTCAATTTTCTCAGGTGTCCATTCAGGCGAATTTTCTAAGAGATAATTGGCCATTTTCACCGGATCACTTAAACGGATACAGCCATGACTTGCCGC
Source organism: Sediminibacterium sp. (assembly GCA_965206685.1). Taxonomy (GTDB): domain Bacteria; phylum Bacteroidota; class Bacteroidia; order Chitinophagales; family Chitinophagaceae; genus Sediminibacterium. Next base: position 3,894,166 of record OZ242223.1, on the reverse strand, counting down.
GCGGTTATCATTTTCAAATAATCCTTTTGATGGCGTATCGTGAAAATAAATATTGAAACTGTTCGGAAATAAAAACTTTACACGCCCCAATGAATTATGCGGTCCGGGTACCTGACGGATATCAGGAATCGCACCATTGCGTGTAATTTCCATATGATTTTTTTCGAGATAATGTTTGTTCTTAGCCATTGCAGGCAGGATCTCATTTTTTACAATACTGGTAGGTACATTCCAATACGGACTAAATACGATCGTTGTAAGATCATCTGCAAACATGGTTGTATTGTGTCCTTCTTTACCAACCACAACGGGCATATGCAATACATGCGTATCACCTTCCGTTACATGCAACATAAATTCGGGAATGTTCACAAGAATCAGTTTGCCCTCTTTCTTAAGCGGCATCCAGCGCATCCTTTCCATATTAATGATCAGCTGCTGAATGCGGTTGATGGCAGATACATTTAAATTCTTTATCAGCAACGCATTGATCTTTCCATCTGCGGTAATGCCTTGTGTGTTTTGGTATTTTTTGATGGCATCGCGCAGTTCAGGTGTAAACATTGCAGCAGTATCAGCAACCGCCAATTCTCCTGTTGCTGCCAATCTCTTTTTTACGATCAGCATTTCAGGATATTCTTTTCCCAAAACCCATTTTGTTTTGCTAACGGGAATACTGTCCCAGCCACCTTTCTTTTGAATACTCACATATTTTTCCAATTGGTCTTTCAGTGCACGGTAGTATGGATTAATGAATGCATACTTGGCATCTTCTTTATTTTTCTCTGAAAGGATAGAATCCGCAAGAACAAGGATCGGTTGTTTTTTAATCGGAACAAAAGTTTCAAAATGGCGATGGTTCAGATCTGTTTCGGCAAACGTGGATAAAGAATATTCTACAAAACGTTTGGTAAGCTGTAATTCTATTTTTATAATGGAAGGATCTTTCGGATCGATCGTTTTTTCATGTAAAAGAAGATCGTCTAATTTTTTATCAAGCTGTTTATTTACACTGTCGGTACTGTATTTATACAAACTACGGAAGCCCAGGGCCTGCTCATTCAATCCTTTTGTATCAAACCATGCAAATTCAAAATTGCGCACATTGTAAAAATCGAGCATGTTTTGGCTGATGCTGTCTTCCGTTGCATTCTCCATAATAAATTTCTCAACAGAAAGACTGTCGAGAAAAAGATCATTATAGGCATTGTCTTTGTTGATGGAGTAATCACGGATAGAAGAAGCTGTTGAAACCGCTTCTGTTGCCGGTGTGGCTTTTCTTGCAAAAAGTCTTCTGTTTTGTCTTTTACACGCAGAAAAAATCAATAAAATCAAAAGGGAAACATAAATAAAACCTCTCTTCATATTCATAAGTTACAGAATCTGCCGGAAAGGTAAAAAACGAAATTGTTTTCTGAATACTTTCCGGCAGGTTTCTGCAACCTACTAATTATTGATTGATAAAAGGGTTGGAATATTTTACATCATTCACAGATGTTGCATCGGTTAATGTTTGCAGAAAGGCGAGCAGTTTGGCCTTATCCTGCGGCGCAACGCCATGAGCAGGGATATTACCGGAAAGCAGATCGTTCAAAGTAGCTACACTGCCATTGTGAAAATAGCTGCCGGTTGCGGGAATATTTCTTAAGCTGCCGGATTTAAACCTGTTCTGGTTATTAATACCCGCATCTGTTGCATCAGGCAAAGCAAATGGCCTGGCAGGATCTGAAGTAAGAAACATAGGTGGTGCATGACAACCCGCACAGGTTACATTGCCCTTGGTTAAGAATAAAACTTCACCATCGCTTTCATCTGTGGTAAAATTGGCAAGGCCTTGTTTTACTTTATCGTATTTGGATTGATAGGTTACAATAGAGCGAACAAATTGAGCAAGCGCTTTGGAAATTTTATCCGTAGAAACAGCCGTGCTGCCAAATGCCTTCTGAAACAGAGATGGGTAATAAGTTTGTGCAGAAACTTTACTGACTAACTCGTCTAAGGTTAAACCCATTTCTGTTGTGTTCTGTATGGGTTGCAATACCTGATCTTCCAGTGTGGCGGCCCTTTCATCCCAAAACATTTTTCCTGACTTGTAAAAACGTACGTTCAATAAACGCATCGAATGCCTGGCGGTGAGTCCACCGGCAAATCCTTTACTTTTTATGGCTGAGTCAGAAAAAGACATATCCTGTCTGTGACAACTGCCGCAACTAACGGTATTGGTTTTAGAAAGATTCTTATCATAAAACAAAACCCTTCCTAAAGTAGCACCATCATCGGTAATGTGATTGTTTATCGGTGTATTATCCACCCCCGGTAAAACAGCAGCAATATGTGTAGGGAAAGAAATATTGCTGTAATTAAAAGGGGTTGCCGGTAATTGTAAAGAAGTGGTGGCATTAAGGGTAGTGGTAACAACAGGGTTGCTTATAGTGGTCGTATCAGTTTTTGAGCAAAACTGGAATAACATGGCGGCGCATATTAATGCGGCCATAACTAAGGATTTTTTATGTTTCATGCTGGCTGGTTTTAGAAGGAACACCCCTGCTCCTGTTTTGTTAGATACCATTACTTCATAAAACATTCGCCGTTAACAAATATTTAAGTGTTTTGAAATGTGTGATGGTCGAATTATGGTGAAATTTTACCCGCAAAGGCGCTAAGACATAAGGATTCGCAAGAAAATAAGGAACAGGCTATTTAATAGGAGAACGATACACATCTGTATAATGCAATACAATCCGGAACAGATCGGTTGGCACAAATGGTTTTACTACGATATCTGTGATACCTACATTTTTTACACGGTCTTCTACTTCTCGCGGTAAACTTGCCGTAAGTGCAACAATCGGAATGGTGATACCCATGGCGCGCAATCTGCGTGTAGCTTCATAACCATCCATTACAGGCATATGCATATCCATCAATACCAGTTTATGGCGACTGGTGTCTAATTTATCCAATGCTTCCTGTCCGTTAACAGCCACATCAATAGTAGCACCCCAGCGTTCAAGGAAATTACGGGCAACCAGGATATTAACTTCATTGTCTTCGACCAGTAAGATAGAGATCCCCGTAAGAGGCTTGCTTTCTTCTGTAGGCATATGATCTGTAACCGTTTCTGCTGTTGCTTCTTCTATATGTGATTTATGGAAGGTTTGCGTAAAATAAAAAACAGAACCTTTTCCATCTTCGCTTTTTAACCGTAATACAACGCCCTGCAATGCAAGTAAGCGTTTACAGATAGCCAATCCTAATCCGGTACCGCCAAAATTGCGGGAAGTAGAAGTATCCGCCTGTGTAAACTGATCGAAGATGATCTTTTGTTTTTCCTGCGCAATACCAATACCGGTGTCTTCTATGCTGATTGTTAAGACAATATCTTCTTCAGTCTGGTTTTCTACTTTTATATCCAGTAATACGAATCCCTTTTTAGTAAACTTGATCGCATTACTTACCAGATTGGTAATTACCTGCCCCAAACGGGTTGGGTCGCAGATTAATTTGTTTTGTAACAACGGATCTATATGCAGCTTCAGTTCAATATTTTTTTCTTCGGCCGATGTGCGTAAGCCGGAAACAATATTCTTAACCACATTGGAAAGATCTGTGTCGATCATTTCAAAACTTACTTTGCCGGCTTCTATTTTATTGTAATCCAGAATATCGTTTACAATCGCCAGCAGATTATTGGCAGAAAATAACAATACATTCAGTTGTTCTTTCTGTTCTGTTCTGGGATTGTCGCGCAGGATCAGGTGTGTCATCCCCAAAATAGAATTCAAAGGTGTTCTGATCTCATGCGACATAGTTGAAAGGAATTCATTCTTTGCCTTTAACCCCTGCTCTGCCTGATCTCTGGCTTTCTTTAATGCATAGGCAAAACGGAAAGAAAGAATCAGCGATTGCAGAAAGAAGAAACTGATATATCCTACAAACAAAATTCCTTTTTGCGGAGAGATCAGGTTAAAGTATTGCAGATTGATCACTACAAACACAACCATTACAACGCCGGTACTGATCAATGCATAATTGGCTCCCAGCCTTTTATTACGCATCGCTTTTACATACACATAAAATGCATAACCGATCACACCAAACATTACAATCAGAAAAGGATTGATCAGCTGTGTAAAAACAGAGGGCGGAAAAACAATTACAATGGCCGAAAGAATTAAACAGGCCCACACCTGAATTTTTGTAGCGATCTTACTCGAATCTTTCGGATATAAATACCGGGTATACAAACTGAAGAAAACCACACTCACAAATAAAGTGAGGTATTCAAGATGTGCCGTAATGGTCCAGGGAACATCCGGAAACAATGTATGTAGAACATAACCCCTCGCACCAATCATCCGGTAACTGTAGGTAATACAGAACAAGGCAAAATACAGGATTGATTTGTCATGCCGCCCAAAAAGAAATAACCCTAAAAAGAACAAACCACCCATAAACAAACAACCCGTGAGCAACAGATCGAAGGCTGAATCTATTTGACGGTTATGAAGCAAACTTTCTCTGTCGCCAATAATAATCTCTTTATAGGGTCCGCCTTTAGAATGCCAGTAATTGGCTACCTGTAATAACAAATGAAGTGTATCTGAATGGATATTTAGCTCCTGTGTTTTTTGAAACCATTTAGGAACCGATTTTTCTTCTGTAGAATCGGGCACGCCGGAATCTGCAAATAACTCACCATTTACAAACAGCTTATAAGAAGTATACGTATCAGGCACATCCAGCGCCAGTTTATTGGAATATTTAGGGAGTAATACGGTAAGTGCATAAGAGGCATAACCAATATGCGGCAACGGAGAACCGTTGATGATGGTCTTTGTCCATAGTTTTGGAAAATCTACGATTGCTGTTGGCCTGGTTAAGGTATCATTGGGACTGATGATATTTTTCCAGTATAATGCCCATTCACCATGCAGTGAAATACTTTCTTTTTTCAGGTCAACACCCCTGAGGTCAATAACACCTTTTTTGGCAATGGGTAAAGCCGGTGTTTCTGCAGCGCTTGCTGTGTAAAAAAAACAGACTCCCAAAACAATGATCAGTAAACTATAACAATATGATCGCTTTGGAATATTCATGGATAGGGCGGCCGTTTTTGCAATAAAAGGGCTGAAATTGCCCCCTTTACAGCCACTAATTTAGCGAAAAGCGGGTTGTAAAAAAATCTAATATGGGTAACCGATTGTACACAAAACAGTTAACTTGGTATCAATATTCGGTTTATGAAGAACTTACTGTTTTCCATCACTTGTTTTTTAACCATTCAACTCTGTTTTGGTCAGAAAACAGACAGCCGTTTGCAGGCTCAGATCGTAGAACTGTGTAAGGGTTTTCATGGCGATATCGGTGTATATGTTCACGACCTGAAAAAGAACCGCACAGCGGCTATTCAGGCCGATACTGTTTTCCCTACAGCCAGCATGGTTAAAGTGCCTATTCTTACCGGCATTATGTCTAAAATAGAAACCGGGGTTTTGCAATACCATCAACCACTGGTTTATAAAGATTCGCTTTTGTATGAAGGGGTTGATATTTTGGGTTCATTAAAATCAAATGAAAAAATTGAATTGAGTAAGGTAATCATGCTGATGCTTACCATGAGCGATAACACTGCAAGCCTATGGCTGCAAACGCTGGCAGGAACGGGTACACGAATTAACCAACTGATGGATAGCCTGGGACTGAAATATACAAGGGTAAACAGCAGAACGCCTGGAAGAGAAAATAACCGGTCGATGTACGGCTGGGGACAAACCACACCGCGCGAAATGGCAACTTTATTTGAAAAGATCGTAAATAAAGAAGTGATTAACGAAGCGGTAAGTGAAAAAATGCTGCGTTTACTGGGGCGAAATTATTGGGATGAAGAAGCGATTTCCCAAATACCATCCGATGTGTTTGTTGCCAGTAAAAGCGGTGCTGTTGATGCAAGCAGGAGCGAAGTGTTATTTGTAAACGGAAAAAAATCCCGTTATGTTTTTTGTGTATGCACCAAAAATAATGCAGATACAAGCTGGAACACGAATAATGAAGCATGGGAATTAACCAGGAAGATCTCAAAATTACTTTGGGAGTATTATCAATAAAATAAATAAAATAATTGCAATATCCTTGCGATCATTGCGGATCACTGCGCCCTTTGCGCTGCCGCTTTACATCTTTAATAAAAGCGGGTCAACTATTATTATTAGATCCTTTTTTCAAAATCCGTAACATTCTACTTATTTGAGCAAATAGCAGTATCGCAAGGTGCGCAAGGAACCGCTGAGGACGCAAAGAAGATTAATATCTATTTACTTGCCCGTACTATTTATAACGTAACCAATCCCTTTCTGATCGCTTCCATGGCAAGCCCTACACGACTTTGTACTTTTAATTTTGCAAACAAAGCTTCGCGGTAACCATCAATGGTACGTTCGCTGAGGAACATGAGTGCGGCAATTTCTCTGTAAGTAAGATCGGTACAGGCGTATTGAAGAAATTGTTTTTCTTTTTCGTTAAGTTGAATAGCTTCTTTTTCTGATTGCAGTAACCTGCGGAAATTAATATTGCTGGCATCTGCATTATAATAACCCTTACTGTGTATTTCGCTTAATGCTTTTTCCAGTTCATCGGGGTGGGTTTCTTTCAGCAGATAGGCACAACATCCGGCTTTGATCATATCAATGATAACCGTATCTGTATCATTCATCGAAAGCGCAACCAGTTTCGTTTCGGGATAGTTTACAGCCATCCATTTGGCAGTTTCAATCCCATTCATTTCCGGCATATTTACATCTATCAGCATGATAGAAGGCACTGCTTTCGTTTGTTGCAGTTTATCCTGCAGGTCTCTTCCGTTCAATGCTTCTACCACAACATCATAAACCTTAAAACTTTTCAGCATCAGGCTGAGTGATTTGAGGAACAACTGGTGATCATCTACAACGCCAATGGGGATCTTCATACGGTAACGGGGTTTACAGGTATTTGAATGGTAACCCGGGTGCCATTGCCAATAGCCGATTGCCATTGTGCATTACCACCTAACAAATGTGAGCGGTGTTTTATATTCAATATACCAACACTTTTCTGAACCACTGCTTCATCAAATCCATTACCATCGTCTGCCACAACTATAGAAAGCCTTGTGCTTTCTTCCTGAATCCGGATCGTTAAATGTTTGGCGCCGGAATGTTTGATGGCATTTTGTAATATTTCCTGAACAATTCTGAAAAGAATGATCTGTTTATCGTTCTTTAGTGAGATCAACTCAGGCCTGCTTAGCTGGATCTGTATCGCTTTGGCAGCATTGATACGTGTGATCTCTGCTTCCAGATTTTCCATAAAATTAAACTGTTCCAGCCATTCGCGGTTAAGCGATTTGGAGAGAGAGCGTACTTCCTGTATGGCTTTGCCAAGTGTTTCATCGGCCAGTGATAGGGTATCGGGATATTCCACAAGCGTACGCTGGGTAATGCCGATCAATAATTTGGTACTGTTCAGTAACTGGCCCACATTATCGTGGATCTCTGTACTTAACTGATTAAGGGTTTCTTCCTGAGTTTCAAGTTGTGATTGAAGTAATTGCTTCTCAAAATCGGCTTCCATCGACTCTTTTTCTTTCAAATGCTTCAGATCGCGTCGCAAATAAGCGATTACAAGCATTACAATAAAAAGGGTAATTAAAAGCAGGAGGAGAGAGGCCCCCAGGATGATTGTGATATTTTCTGTTAACTGTATTTTTTGCATGTAAGGCCGTAAATCGTGTAAAAGCAGAACACTGCCAATAACAAATTATGAAAACGCCACAGGATCCCGACCACACCCTCGCCGCTAACGATGAGATAATTGTAAGAGATAAATATAAAAAAACTTCCGGTGTAATAAGTAAAAAGGCCAATTACTACCCAGAAGAAGGTACCATTGGTTAAACCGGTCATGCGTTTATCACTAACCAGTTTCCAGTAAAAAAAGATAAGACTGTATGCCGTGATGATAAACCCTGCCAATGCCGAAACAATACTGTTATAAGAATAAATACCATCTCCCCGGCCAATGGAGAATACCGTACATGCCGCAAATAAAACAGAAGCAAGAATAATCAGCCGGCGGATTTTATCATTGAAAACATAATAGAACATCATGGATAAAACCATGAACGATAAAACAATATTTGCCGCATATACTGGATAATTGGTAACCTTAAAACCGGTATCCAGAATGGAGGCTGTAAGGTTACAGACAAACTGTATGCAAACAAATGCAAAAATGTAAAGAAGCTCCCTTGATAGTTTTTTTAAAGGCTTAATAAAAAAAAGCAGCGTAAGCAAAGGTGCACCTACATCAATGTAATTTAAAATGGTAATAATTGTTTTCAAAAATGCCTCGCTGCTTTTTTATAAAAAATGATGGTCTGAAAAATATCTCCGGTGGTCAATCAGAATTAATTACAACCGGGAGGGTAAGGACAACCGTCAATAAGTTCATCACCGCCATCGCCAGGGCCTGCAGATTTTGCATGGTCTTTATGGTCGGGTCTGGCCGTAATATGGGTAATGTTTACATAATGATCCATTCCCTTTGGCTTCTCTTTACGAATCTCTTGTGAAACAATGACCCCTTTGGCACCGGGATTTGCGTTGATCATTTTCAGAAGATCTTCGGTTTTAAAATAAAACTCGATTCTGCATTGCTGTGACATGGCGTTAAGTTTTGGTTAGAATAGGTGAAATAGCATCAAATATTCAAAAAAAGCAATGGTTAAACATACGGGGAATTTCCCGTTTTTAATAGGGGTAAAAACCTCTTATCTGCTTTTTACAAAAAAATAAATGATTGTGGAAATACATTAACCCAATAACTGGTATACAAGAAAACTCATCAGATACGCCAGCCCTGTCATATACACAAACTGAAAAACTGGCCATTTCCATGATCGGGTTTCGCGTTTTACAACGGCAAGTGTACTCATACACTGCATGGCCAATACATAAAAGATCATTAGTGAGAAAGCGGCGGGCAGTGTATACACTTTTCTGCCATCCGAATAGGTATCAGCCTGCATCTTTTCGCGCAGCGAACTGTTATCGGTTTCTTCTACACTATATAATGTAGCCATTGTTCCAACAAAAACCTCTCTTGCAGCAAAAGATGTAATAAGGGCAATACCGATTTTCCAATCAAAACCTAATGGAGCAATCACCGGCTCAATACCTCTGCCCAATATGCCTGCATAAGAGTTCTCTAATTTTTCGGTTGAAAGATGTCTTTGCAAAGAATCTTTTTTAAGCGGCATCTGTTGCGTTAGTGCAGCATATTTATCTTCCACTTTCTGGATACGGCTACCCGGGCCATAAGAACTGAGGAACCATAAGAGCATGCTGATGATCATGATTACCTTACCCGCATCGGTTACAAAGATCTTTGCTTTTTCAACCATGGTTATACCTACATTCTTCCAACGGGGTGCACGGTAAATAGGTAATTCAAGAATAAAGAAACTTTTTTCTTTGATACGGATAAACCACTTCATTACATAACTCACAATCAGGGCCATTACGGTTCCCAGCAGGTAAAGCCCCATCATTACCAAACCCTGTAAACTGAGGAAACCGAAATAATATTTATCATCAATTACCAAAGAGATCAGAATGGTATAAACAGGTAATCTTGCACTGCAGCTCATTAACGGCGTAACCAATATGGTAAGGAGTCTTTCTTTTTTGTTTTCAATATTCCTCGCACTCATGATGGCGGGTACAGCGCAGGCAAAACCGCTGATCATGGGCATTACACTTTTTCCGTTAAGTCCTACTTTACGCATCAGCCTGTCGGTAAGGAAACTGATTCTTGCCATATAACCCGAATCTTCGAGCATAGTGATCAATCCAAACAAAATCATGATCTGCGGCACAAATACAAGGATACCGCTTAGGCCGGCAACAAATCCGTTAATAAACAGATCGCTCCACCAGGCTTGCGGTAAATGATGATTAAGGTAAAAACTCGCTTCTTTAAAACACCATTCAATGCCATCCATCGGAAAACGCGCCAGCCAGAAAATACTCTGGAACAATAAGAACAGAACTGATACCAGAATCAGATAACCCCATGTGCGGTGGAGTAAAATATTATCTAAGTAATCGGAGAACATTTTTTTCTCCATCGGTCCCGGTTCATTCACATGCTGTTTCATGATCTGCCTGATGCGGGTATACCGCTGCATGATCTCTTCTGCCTGTGTTTTGGTGGGATTGAATTGATTATCGATCTCTACCTGCTCGATCGCGTTCTGCTTATCATTGCTGAGCGGAAATTCTTCGTGATTGATAAGATAATGAACAGATGCATAATTACTAAGTGTTGGAAACAATTGTTGCACACCTTCTACCGATGCCGGTGCCAATGCTTTTGTATCCATGAACTCATGGGTAATGGGCTGTTTTGCTTTGGCGGCTACTTGTGATAATACTTTTTTCAGTTCGGTAAGCCCCTTGTTCTTTCTCGGGTTTACCGAAACAACGGGAATACCCAGTTCGGCCTCCAGTCCGGCAATATCTATTTTTATATCTTTCTTAGCGGCCAGATCATTCATGGTCAACGCCATCACAACCGGGATCTTTAAATCAATGATCTGACTGCAGAATAATAGGTTTCTTTTCAGGTTACTGGCATCGGCCACCAATAAAACCACATCGGCTTTAATATCTGTATCTGCGCCCATCAATACCTTATAGGCAACCCATTCATCTGCACGGCGTGGATAAAGACTGTAAGTACCCGGAAGATCTATAAGCTCGGCCTGAAGAGAATCGTTCAGCACAATATGCCCGGTTTTTTTATCAACCGTAACCCCAGGAAAATTGCCCACTTTCTGGTTAAGACCGGTAAGCGCATTAAACAGTGAGGTTTTACCACTGTTGGGGTTACCAACCAAAGCTATATGTAGGTCTGTTTTTGCCAATGAAAGGGGATGGTTGCAAAAGTAACAGCAAACAACGGGTAAACATTACGAGATTGGGAACAGAATTCACAGGAAATTAGCAAACAATCATCATAAGGTGCATTCATCCGCTTATTTTTGTCGCTGTAAAGTAATGATGTATGAAAAAATGCCTGTTGTTTCTTCTTCTGGTTCCCGTAATTTCTTATTCGCAAAGCAAAAAAAAGAAACGACTGGCTGAAGAAAAAGCCAATGCGGAACTGGTAGCCAATATTAAAGCACATATTCAATATCTGGCCGATGATAAACTGGAAGGGAGAATGACAGGTAGTAAAGGTGAAGAACTGGCATTACAATACATAGTAGCACAATACAAACAAATGGGCCTGGAGCCACAGGGGGTTAATGGCTATGTACAGAACTTTACCATTGATCAGGGAAAGCAGATAGATGCCGTTACACATTTGAAAGTGGATGATAAAACAGCAATACTTGATTCGGAATATATACCGCTTGCATTTAGTGCTGCAAAATTGGTAACAGGAACACCCGCCATGGCTTTGAGCGAATCGAAACAACCCTGGTTTAAGGATCTGAAAGAGATTCTGGAAGAAAACAAAACCAATCCGCATTTTGATGTGGAAGAAGAGATCAAAAAAATAGTGAACAATGTTTCTGCAAAAGGCGCAACGGCATTATTTGTTTATAACACATCTTCCATAACGGATAACATTCAGTTTAATAAGAATGATAAAACAGAGGCTGCAAAAATCCCCGTCATCTATATTACCAAAAAAGGGTTTCGCAAATATTTCTCAGATAATGCAGCTACTTTATCAATAGAGCTTGCCGTCAACTTCTCAGATAAAAAAATAAACGGAAAAAACATTACCGGTTTTATTAATAATCATGCTGCCAATACCGTTATACTGGGTGCACATTACGACCACCTGGGGTATGGTATTGAAGGATCAGCATTAGATACCGGGCACATCATTCACAACGGTGCAGATGATAATGCCAGTGGTACTGCCGCTTTGATAGAGCTGGCAAGAATGCTGAAGAAAAGTGCACCTTCTAATAATAATTACCTGATCATTAATTTTTCGGGAGAAGAACTTGGCACATTGGGCAGTAAATATTGGGTTGATAATCCAACCATTGCCGTTACCCCAAATTATATGATCAATATGGATATGGTGGGGCGTTATGATACGGCTCATAAATTAACCATTGGCGGTTATGGTACATCACCCGTTTGGGGAGATGTGTTTGCCGCAGAAAAAACAAACCTGTTATACAAATTTGACAGCAGCGGAAATGGACCGAGTGATCATGCCGTATTTTATCGCAAAGAAATGCCCGTTCTGTTTATGTTCACCGGCAGTCACAGCGATTACCATAAAGCCACAGACGATTGGGAGAAAATTAATTTTGAAGGAGAGAAAGATATTGTAAAACTGGTGTATCATATTATAGAAGTAACCGATAATAAAGGCAAACTTCCTTTTACCAAAACACGCGACGCACAACCGGGCCGCAGAAGTTTTTCTGTATCACTGGGTGTGATACCTGATTATGGTTTTAGCGGAACAGGAATGCGGATTGATGGAGTTAGTCCAGGCAAGCTCGCAGAAAAAATCGGCTTACAGGCAGGCGATGTGTTGTTACAGCTGGGCGATTTTAAATTTGTGGATGTGAACAGTTATATGACAGCACTCGGTAATTTTAAGAAAGGCGATAAAGTAAAACTGCGCATTAAAAGAGGAAACGACGAAAAAGTGTACGATATAGAATTATAAACCCATCACATGAAACTGCGTCTGGATGTTGATGAACTGAATGATGACTTCTTTGAAGACACCCGTTTGCTGGGCATTACAGCACCGGTAAAGAATTATCAGTTCTGTTTGCAACTAAATAATATGCTGGGTTACAAATTCAGGTTGAATCCTGAAATAGAGATCCATCTAAGAAAAAAAGACCGCAGTTATTATTTTTCCGTTTACCAGTCTGTTGAGCCCAATAGTTTTTTAGTACACTATCTTTATCATAATCAGTTTGATGGAGAATACCTGCTGCCCGAATTTAAACACATGGATTTTTTGTGGCTGATGAAAGGCGATTTTGTGGATGATGAAAAATGTAACTGGATCAAATCGGCCGTAAAAAACATCAACGGCGTTCAATTGGTTGCTGAATTAACAAACGAACAGATCAAGAACAAAGGGAATATGGTCTTCTGACCCCCTGCCCCTTGGGAGGGGGTTTATATTATCAAATAAAAGAAAGCATTATGGAAAATAAGTGGACAGAACAGAATAATCAATTATACAAAAAGTTTACATTCAAAAACTTTTCTGCGGCTTTTGCCTTTATGACAAGGGTTGCATTGGAAGCCGAAAAAATGGATCATCATCCTTTATGGACCAATGTGTGGAATACGGTTGAGATCTGGTTAAGCACACATGATGCAGGAGATATTGTAACAGAAAAAGACCATCAGCTTGCCAAAAAAATTGATGCATTGTTATAGGCCTACCGTAACTGTTTTTTCTTCGCGGGCTGTCATTACACCTATGGGTTCTGCAAAATCAGCCAGACCATATTGTGACAATATTTTTTGTACCTCTTCTTTAGCAGCCGGATCAACAGCAATTAATAAACCTCCATTTGTTTGCGGATCAGGAAGTATGCTTAATGCTTCGGTTGTATTCACTTCCTCTGCAAATAAAACCTTGCTTCCATAACTATCCCAATTGCGTGGTGTGGCACCGGGTCCTACTTTTTGTGCGGCCAATTCTTTTGCTGCCGCAATAATGGGTATAGAATGGTAACGTATATGGGCACTGATTCCGCTTCCGTCTGCCATTTCAATTAAATGGCCCAGTAAGCCAAAACCAGTTACATCGGTCATGGCATGAACGCCTTCTACACTACCCAATGCTTCGCCAACATTATTTAGTGTACCCAATTGTTTTAATAAAGGAGCCAGGTATTCATCTTTTAAAAGTGATCTTTTTTGAGCTGTGGTGAGTATACCCACACCCAATGGTTTGGTAAGAAATAACAGATCTCCTTCTTTGGCAGTATTGTTTTGTTTCAGGTTATCAATTGCAACCAGACCGCTTACGGCAAGCCCAAAAATGGGTTCGGGAGAGTCAATGCTATGTCCGCCCGCTAAAGGAATACCGGCTTCGGCACAGATTTGTCTGGCACCCTCCAACACCTGTTGTGCAATATCGGGCGATAAAACGTTTACGGGCCATCCCAAAATAGCTATGGCAAGAACCGGTTTACCACCCATGGCATACACATCACTGATCGCATTGGCGCTGGCAATCCTTCCAAAAGAAAAAGGATCATCTACTATCGGCATAAAAAAATCGGTGGTACTGATCAGTGCCATACCATTATCTAAATCGTAAACAGCTGCATCATCCTTACTGCTGTTACCAACCAGCAGGCGTTTATTAACTGGGGCATGACTGCTGCTTTTTAAAATCGTGTCTAATATGGCGGGAGAAATTTTACAGCCGCATCCTCCACCATGAGAGTATTGGGTAAGTTTTACAGTATCCATTATTTGCTTAGAAAGAGAGTGAACGATACCTGCAAAGTACAATCAATCCGGAGAAAAAAAGCGGGAATGGGTATAAACGAAGAAAGCTGCAGTGTATGCAGCTCTCTTACCCCCAATTATTACTGATAAGTAATGAGTGTAATTTCTATGTTTTTGCGAATGAAAAGATCGTTCTTTTACCAAACACCTGTTTTTTTACACGAAAGCCGCTTATTTACCTACCTATGGTTTTCACAATAACAGTAAAAGCGAATCAATAGATAAAATGGCCATTTATCATTTACAGCCTTTAACTTTAAAACGTTTTAAATAACTGTTTATCGTACTCATGCGACCGATCTGTGGAATACTATTGTGTTTTTTCTTCTTCCAGGCAGGCGGACAATTTCCCTATGTAAAAAAACTCAATTATCCGGAGCAATTACCCACGCAGGTAGTATATGATATGCTTACGGATACAAAAGGATATATATGGGTAGGTACCGATAAAGGCCTGTACAGATTCAATGGTCGAACATTTATTTCCATTCCTTTTGATAATACTTCTTCAAAAGCGGTGAGTTATTTACAGGAAGATAAAGAAGGTAAGATCTGGTGCATGAATTTTTATAACCAGTTGTTCAGTTACCAGAACGACAGCCTGAAAAGATTTACAATTGATAATAAAGAGATCAAAGAGGTGGCCACATTTCATAATGTAGTAGTGGGTTCAAAACAGATATGGTTTCATTCATTTAAAGGAATTTATGAATATGATAAAGCATCACACCGGCTGCTGAATATTATCAAAGCACATGAAACCTATGATCTGGTTATTTCTTCTGTGTATCATAATGATAACTACTTAGCTTTTTCAAACGCAGGGTTTATTTTTTCCGACAAACAAAAAGAAAAAGGCTGGGTGAATTCAGAACAGCGCTATTCTGATTTTCGTTTTGTTGAGGATAAGAATGTATTACTGGGTTTAGGTATTGGACTGGAAAGAAAAGAACCTTTTGAGATGATCGGTGGTAAATGTATTGTTTTACCGAAGATAGAATTACCGGAAGATATCTATCTGTTTCAGGGCGTATCTATTGAAAACAATGAATACTGGCTATGCACACAAAACGGAGCGTATAAATGGACAAAAGAAACCGGAGAGGTAAAATGTTTTTTACCCAATGAGCGGGTAACAGATGTGGTAAAAGATTACCAGGGCAATTACTGGTTCAGTACACTGGATAATGGTGTATTTGTTTGTTCTTCATTATACAATACTCTCATTAAAATATACGAAGACCCCCTCTCGGATAATTTTACCAAACTGCAGGGCCTGCCTAATGGAGAAGTCTTAACAGGAAACAGCCTGGGCCTGATGGCAAAACTAAACCTCGAAAACCGTGAAACTTTTGCCTATAACCTCAGCAAATTAAGAGAAACTGAATTTATTCAATACGATACCACCGCCAAACTTATCATATCTAACAGAGGTGTGTTTAAACAAGATGGGAAAGAGCCTGTTGAGTTGCAGGATTACAGTAAAGGTGTTGCCCGGGATAAATATAATAACCTGATTGTTGCTGTATTTAACGGGGCTTTTATTATCAACGACAGGTTTACAGACACCAACCGGTTTCCCGTAATCAATTGTCCGTTGTATGAAAGATATAAAAACAACTATGCAAAATTCAGCAGTAGCTGTTCGGCCCTTATTCTTCGCAATAAAAGAAGCCTTTCGGTTTTGTCATCCGTAAATAAAGATATATTCTGGGTAGGCTATGAAGACGGATTGTATGAATATCATTACGACGGAACAGAAAAGGAACTGAGAGATAAAGACGGTAATGCAGTGGTGGCCAAATCGCTTCAGCAACAATATAATGGTGATCTGGTAGCGGGCTCTTCAACCAATGGTGTGCTGATCTTTCGTGATGGAAAACCGATCAGGAATTATACAACCAGAGAGGGGCTGAGCAGCATCTATGTGCGTAAGGTGCTGAAAGAAGACAGATTTATCTGGGTATTAACAGATGAAGGTCTTGACAGGATAGATGCAACCAACGGCTTTATCACCAACTATCTTGAAGAGTATGGACTGAGCAATACCATTATCAATGATTTTATTGTAGAAAAAGGAAAGATATTATTTGCAACACCTACAGGCATACTGGTACGCTATAATGTTCCCCGTTATTTTAATTTTGAGATCAGGTTCCCCTTGTTGCGTGCATCAAGCAACGGAACAGAGATCCAGGATAAAATGATGTTACCGGAAAACACCCGCGACATCAGTTTTTATTTTGAAGCATTGCATTATATTTCTACAACTGCACTTACCTATCAATATCGTTTAAAAGGAATTGATACTATCTGGAGACCGGTGGGAACCTTTAATAACCAGCTAACCTTTAGCCGGCTTTCTCCGGGTAAATATATTTTTGAGATTAAAGCTGCCGCAGGTAATAATTATAAGAGCAAAGTGCGGAGTTTTTCATTTACCGTTCCAAAACCTTACTGGCAAAAACCCTTTTTCCTGATCGCAGTTCTTTTATTGGCCGGTGCTTTCACCTGGCTGTTGCTGCATCAATGGAAAAAGAGTTTATTAAAAAGCCAGACAATCAAAGAGCATTTATTAAAAAGCCAGCTGGTTGCTTTACGCGCGCAAATGAACCCACACTTTTTATACAATGTTTTAAATACCGTGCAGGGACTTGTTTACGGAAACCGTAAAACTGAAGCAGGCGAATTGCTCGGCAACTTCAGCGATCTGATGCGCAAAACTTTGCAGGCAAGTGATAAACAGTTATTATCATTAAAAGAAGAGATAGAAAACCTAAGACTTTATCTCGAACTGGAAAAAGCAAGGTTTGATGGTGGATTTGATTATCGGATTGAAACTGAAAATATCGATGAGCTTTCAGAAATATTTATCCCTTCCCTCTTGTTACAGCCCTTTGCAGAGAATTCCGTTAAACACGGATTGATGCATAAATCCGGAGAGAAGAAAGTAGATATCCTCTTTCAAAAAATAAGGGATGGCCTGCATGTGGTGATTGATGATAACGGAATTGGACGAACCCATTCAATGGAGATCAATAAAAGAAGCAAAAGCAAACCCAACAGTTTTGCAACAGCAGCGCTTACTGAAAGAATGGAATTGTTTAACCGCCTGTTCAAACAAAAAATCACCTGTGAAATCACAGATAAAACAGATGAACGCGGACAACCACTCGGTACCCGTATCGAACTCATTATTCCGGACTACAGCAAAGACCCTCATGCATTATAAAACCGTGATAAAATGATTTGCCATATCTTAACTCAGTTTAACTTCTGTAGTATATGCATAAAATAAGGGCCATAATTGTAGATGATGAACCCAATGCAAGAAGAGCATTACATGGGTTGCTGGAAGAAAATTTCAGTCAGGTTGAAATTATCGCCGAATGCAAAAACGTTCCCGAAGCCGTTAAAACCATTAACAAACTAAAACCCGATCTTGTATTTCTGGATATTGCCATGCCCGGTTACAGTGGTTTTGAATTGCTTGATTTTTTTGATGAAGAGAACCTGCATTTCAAGATCATTTTTGTTACCGCCTATAGCGAACATTCATTACGGGCATTTGAAACCTCAGCGGTTGATTATATTTTAAAACCCGTAAGGCTGGAGCATATTGCCCGCGCCTTAAAAAAGATCAATACAGAAGAATTGGTTAATCAGAACCGCCAGTTCAGGGTATTAAAAGATAACTTTTCAAACCAACAGGATAAAAAGATTGTACTGCAAACCGCAGAAACCATTTTTGTTGTACGGATGGAAGATATTATTTACCTGCAGGCAGAAGGCAGCTATACAAAATTTTATACAACCTCACACGGCATATTAACCATTACCAAAAAACTGATCGATTTTGAATATTTAGAAAGCAGCGGCCCCTTTTTCAGAACACATCGCAGTTATATTGTGAATCTGAATCACATTAAGAAAGTAGACAAAAAAGATTTTATTGTGATCATGAATAACGATGCAGAAGTTTCTCTGGCACAGGATAAGAAACACCAGTTACTTGAGAAGATCATTACCTGAGAGGATTAACCGGCAATACCCATTCAATTTCGCCAAAACGAAAACGCTCTTCCGTTGCTCCGGCAGCAATCAATTCGCCATTAGCCGAAACACCCTTGATGGTTGCTTTAAAAACAACAGGCCCTTTTTTCAAACTAACTTCTTCTGCTTTTTTATACAGAACCGAATTGTATTCGGTTAACATACTTTCCTCTCCCCCGCTTTGTAATTGGATGTAGCGTTTTTGAAGATATCCGCATAATTCATGCGCAAGCGTAACGGTATTAAAATGCTTACCGGTGATTTGTTTTAAGGAAACAGGGTTTTGAACCTGAGGTGGAAAAACCGTTTGGTTCAGGTTAATACCCATACCCGCAACAGATGCCTGCCATATATTACCCCGAACCTGTGTTTCAATTAAAATACCCCCTGCCTTTCTGTCACGCCAATAAATATCATTTGGCCATTTAATCCTGGTTTCATCGCTGGCATAAACCGAAAAAAGATCATAACAGGCAAGCGAAACCATCACACTAAGTGGAAACTGGTGACCCAAAGAGAGGAAATGGCAATCCAATATTACCGAGAGAGCAATATTGGCTCCGGGTTCCATTAACCAGTTTTTACCATGCCTTCCTTTACCTGCTGTTTGTTCATGAGCAAAAAAAGCGGCACCATGAGCAGCCAAATTAGCCTGCAGGTGGTCCATGGCATAGATGTTGGTACTATCCACGGTAACTAATTCCACGAATGGTTGCCCGATGATAGTTTTAGCAGTTAAGCGTGACAAAGAATTACTATTTTTGACAAAGTTAGTTCAGCTGGCTCCGATATCCATCAAACAAAAGGATTGAAACAGCCGTTATAACAAAGAAAAATTACATCACTAAAACCCGGTTGATTATTGGAACCTCTTTCTGTTTTACAAAGCCGTGAAAAAAGCACGATCACAAGGCTGACCCGCAATTCTAAGATTTTTAAGACCATCATTAAAGCCATACAGGATAAGAAGGGGGAGAATATTGTGAGCCTTGACCTGAGAAAAATACCGGAGGCATCGGCAGATTTTTTTGTGGTTTGCGAAGCATCCAGCACCACACAGGTAAAAGCTATCTGCGATTTTGTGGAAGATCAGGTACAGAAATTATGCGGCGAATGGCCTTATAAACACGAAGGCCGACAATCGTTTCAATGGGTTTTAACAGATTATGTAAATATTGTGGTTCACGTAATGCACCCCGACGCAAGAAAATTTTACAAACTGGAAGAAATGTGGAGTGATGCGGGTTTACAAATGCATGATGAATAAAATGAATTTAAAATATCATCCGGCTTCAATCGTTTAACAAAGTAGAACGTAATTATTACAGAGAGAAATTGATATGTTACAGGAAAACAAGAATACAAGACCAGGTGGCCCGGAAAAAGGCGACGCACCCCGCAAGGGACCAAAATTCAGCATTTATTGGGTATATGCAATCATAGCAGCTGTATTGCTTTCTACGCAGTTTATGAACTTTGCGCCACAACTGGTGCCAACCTATGAACAGGAGTTTACACAAAATATGTTGCTGAAAGGCGATGTGGAAAGGCTTGATCTGGTAAAGAACAAAGACAAAGTACGTGTATACGTTAAGGGAGATAGCCTGTATAAAGATTTTTACAAAGCTAAATTTGGTAAAACTGTTATTTCAAAAGAAAAAGCAAAAGGGGTTCCCCTGTTTGAGTTTGAAGTAAATGATATCAAAAGTTTTCAGGACAGATTCTCAGAAGTCGTAAAAGCCAATCCAGGTAAAGGAATTGAAGAAACACCTATCAAAGTGATACAGGAAGGCGAATGGTTTGGGCCGGTAGCCAATGTGGTGTTCTCTTTACTGCTCATTGTTGGCGTTTGGGTTTTATTGATGCGTAAGATGGGCGGACAAGGCGGTGCCGGTGGTCCGGGTGGTATTTTCAGCATCGGAAAATCAAAAGCAACTTTGTTTGATAAAGGCGCGAAAGTGAATGTAACCTTTGCCGATGTTGCCGGATTGGATGAAGCAAAAGTGGAAGTAATGGAAATCGTCGATTTCCTGAAAAATCCAAAAAAATATACAGCACTGGGTGGTAAGATCCCCAAAGGAGCTTTATTAATAGGCCCTCCCGGTACGGGTAAAACCCTGTTGGCAAAAGCCATGGCGGGTGAGGCACAGGTTCCTTTCTTTAGTTTAAGTGGAAGTGATTTTGTTGAGATGTTTGTAGGTGTGGGTGCCAGCCGTGTTCGTGACCTGTTTAAACAGGCACGCGAAAAAGCACCGTGTATTATTTTTATAGATGAGATCGATGCCATTGGCCGTGCCCGTGGCCGTAACGCCATCATGAGTAATGATGAGCGCGAAAACACATTGAATCAATTGTTGGTTGAGATGGATGGTTTTGGCGGAGATACCGGAATTATTATTCTGGCAGCAACCAACCGCCCGGATGTATTGGATACTGCATTGCTGAGACCGGGCCGTTTTGACCGTCAGATCTCTATAGATAAACCGGATGTAAAAGGCCGTGAAACCATTTTTAAAGTACACCTGTTACCCATCAAAATATCTGAAAACCTCGATCTGCATAAGCTGGCAGAACAAACACCGGGATTTGCCGGTGCAG
Organism: Sediminibacterium sp.; assembly: GCA_965206685.1. Taxonomy (GTDB): domain Bacteria; phylum Bacteroidota; class Bacteroidia; order Chitinophagales; family Chitinophagaceae; genus Sediminibacterium. The sequence continues at coordinate 3,872,948 of OZ242223.1, read as the reverse complement.
ATATTGCGAACGTTTGTAATGAAGCCGCTTTGATCGCAGCAAGAAAAGGGAAAGAGTCTGTAGAGATGATCGATTTTCAGGATGCGATTGACAGGGTGATTGGTGGTTTGGAAAAAAAGAACAAGATCATTGCACCGCACGAAAAAGCAATCATCGCTTACCACGAAGCCGGACACGCTGTGTGTGGATGGTTTTTAGAACATGCCTATCCTTTATTAAAAGTAACCATCGTACCACGCGGAACCGCAGCATTGGGTTATGCGCAATACACACCCACTGAGCAATATTTATATAATACAGATCAGTTGATGGACCAGATCTGTATGACACTGGGCGGACGTGCAGCAGAAGAAATCTTCTTCGGTAAAATATCTACCGGTGCAGCAAATGATCTGCAGCAGATTACCAAGATCGCTTACAGTATGGTTACCGCATATGGTATGAACAGCAAAGTGGGTAATGTGAGTTTTTATGATCCTTCCCAGGAAAATACGTTCACCAAACCATTTAGTGAAGAAACCGGAAAGATCATTGATGAAGAAGTACGCGGAATTATTGATGAGGCGTATCAACGCACATTGAAATTACTGACCGAGAAAAAAGAGCAGGTAGAAAAATTGGCTAAAGAATTACTCGATAAAGAAGTATTACATAAAAGCGATGTGGAAATATTGATCGGCAAGCGCCCTTTTGAAGAAAAGAAATTAGTAGAGATAGAACCCGAACAAAGCAACGACCATACGGTTGGCGACCATACTGCCGGTCCGGGCACCGCTGATAATACCGACAACTCTATTATTGGATAAATATGGCAAGCACATCCAGAGAAAATATTTTACAAAGGATCAAACAGGCACTGGCTAAACCGGTGCCTTTGCCTTTTCCGGCCAGTGAAGGAAACGAATCTGTATTCCTACCCTCTCAGCAGGAACTGGAAATTGAATTTGCCGAAAACTTCAGTAAACTTGAAGGAAGATTTTCATTTTGTGCAGATGAACAGGAACTGGTTGGCCAGTTAAAAACACTGATCTCTTTGCGCAAATGGGATAAGATCTACTCACGCGAAACAGCTCTGCAGGATAAACTTGCTGTTGCAGGATTTACACCCGTTTATGCAAGCGATGTTGCCACCTGCGATGCGGCCATCACCGGTTGTGAATCACTGATCGCAAGAACCGGAAGTATTGTAATGAGCAGCGCACAGTTAAGTGGCAGAACCACCAGTGTGTATGCGCCTGTGCATATTTGTATTGCTTACACCAAACAATTGGTATACGATATAAGCGAAGGCTTACAGCAAATACGCGAAGGTTACGGACAGCAGTTTCCATCGCTGGTTACACTGGCAACAGGGCCAAGCCGAACGGCGGATATTGAAAAAACATTGGTAGTAGGTGTACACGGGCCTAAAGAAGTATTTTGTTTTTTGGTAGATAGTTAAACTTTCTCTTTTATGCAGGAACCCCTTCATCGCATTTTTGTTTACGGATCGCTGAGGAGTGGTTTTCATCATCCTGCCTATGCCTATATCAGCCGGTATTTTACTTTATTGTCTGAAGCAAAGATCAAAGGCAAACTGTACGATATGGGCGAATACCCCGCTGCCATCCCAACGGAAGAAGATGCTTTTATTATTGGTGAATTATACACCATCAATCATCCCGAAGAATTTGGCTGGGCCATGGCGCAGCTGGATGATTATGAAGGATTGAATACTGAACACAATGAAACACCTCTATACAGACGGGAACCCACAACTATTTACCTGAACGAAAAAACAGAAATGGCATGGGTATACTGGTTTAATGGTGATGTTAGCGGAAAGCCTGTAGTAGCCAGCGGCGATGTGTTGGCATATATGCATCAAAAAAATAAATAGTCATATTTCTTTCAAATAAAATAATGAGTATTTCCCCCGATAAAAAAATATACTTTCTCTCCGACTTCCATCTCGGTGCACCCGATCATAAAAGCAGTCTGGTTCGTGAAAAAAAAGTAGTTGCTTTTTTAGAAAGCATTCGGCATGATGCAGAACAGATCTTTATTGTGGGTGATATTTTTGATTTCTGGTTTGAATATACCAAAGTAGTTCCCAAAGGGTATGTGCGGTTATTGGGTAAGCTGGCAGAATTAACAGACAGCGGCATTGCCATTCATGTGTTTGTGGGCAACCATGATATGTGGATGAGTGGCTATTTTGAAAAAGAATTGAATATTCCCGTTTACCATCATCCCAAAACCTTTGAATTTAACGGCAAGCGTTTTTACATTGGTCATGGCGATGGATTAGGACCGGGTGACCATGGTTTTAAATTCATCAAAAAAATATTCCGTAGTAAAGTTTGCCAATGGTTATTCGGACAACTGCATCCAACCTGGGGTATTGGCCTTGCCAATTATTTCAGCCGTAAGAGCCGGGAGAAAACAGGTTTATCCGATGAGGTTTTTTTGGGTGAAGAAAATGAATGGCTGATCATTTACAGCAAAGAAGTTTTGCAGAAAGAGCATTTTGATTATTTTATTTTTGGCCACAGGCATCTGCCATTGAATTGTAAACTTGCAGATAACAGTCATTATATAAACCTGGGCGACTGGATCCGGAATTTTACCTATGCCGTTTTCGACGGAAAAGAGGTGCAACTGCACAAATGGGAGTCGTAAACATTCCTATGTTTTGTAACTTGCCGTATGGAAAAATTTTTACAGCTGCGTTTCCTGAATAACACCGTTGAAAGCTATTTGTATGTAATAGGTATCATCCTTTTGGCAATTCTTATTAAAAGGCTGATCTCAAAATACCTGGCCAAACTTTTATATAAACTGGTTGCCAAGGCTGCCAAGAATATTGCAAGACAATCTTTTCTGGATCTGGTAGTACAACCGCTGGATACCTTTCTGGTATTACTTATTTCCATTGTTTCGCTCGATAAACTGAATGCGCCGCAGGAGTTTAGTTACAAGATCTACCATGTAAGCTTTGGGATGATCCTTGATTCGCTTACGGCGGGCACATTGATTGTGGTATTTATTTGGCTCTGTATCCGCGTGATCGATTTTGTGGCCATGATACTGGAAGAAAAAGCCAATCTTACCCACGATCAAACGGATAACCAGCTGATCATCTTTTTCAAAGACTTTTTTAAAGTGATATTGGTGATCATCGGTATCCTGCTGATACTCCGTTTCTCATTCAATAAAAATATCGGCAATCTGCTTACCGGTTTAAGTATTGTGGGAGCTGCCATTGCTTTGGCTACACGAGAAAGTATGGAAAACCTGATCGCTTCCTTTATCATCTTTTTTGATAAACCCTTTATTACCGGCGATCTTGTTAAGGTAAATACTTTCACGGGCCATATTGAAAAGATCGGTTTGCGAAGCACACGTATACGCACAACCGATAAAACCTATATCACCGTTCCCAATAAACAAATGGTGGATACGATCATTGATAATATCACATTGCGTATTCAAAGAAAAGTTGAACTGAGATTAGAAATAGGATTAAGTGCCACATCGCAACAGCTACGCACTTTAACGCCCGCCATTAAAACCATTCTCTCCAAACCCGAAATTGAAAACACAGTTGTTTACCTGATGGATACGGGCAAAAATGCACATATTGTTGCAGTAGATTATTTTACTTCCATGAATCAATCCATTGAGGAATTTAACGCATTGAGAGAATCCGTAAACCTGGAAGTAATTGAATTGCTGGAGAAAAGCGGACTGGAATTAGCCGCAGCAAATACAGATGTAGTTATCAAGCCTAATAAATGAATGTTGAAATTTCCCGATTATCCTACGCCTGCAGGTTCGCTTTCATCTCAAGTAAAAATGATTTAAATCTTGTAAGCGATTCGGAGATCCTTACCTGTTTATCGGCTTCGGGTTTGTTGCTTTTGAGGTAATTTTTGGCACCATCAATAGAGAATTTTCTTTGGCGCAGCAGGAAATAGATCAGTTGTAAATTCTTGATATCTTCTACTCTGAAAAGCCTGTCACCTTTTCTGGTTTTACGGGGCTGCAGAATATCAAATTCATTTTCCCAATAGCGCAGCAAAGAAGTGTTTACTTTAAACCAGCCCGCTACTTCACTGATGGAATAATATAATTTTTGTTGCAGGATCTCATCATCAGGAATTTCAATCAGATCTGCTTCAGAATCCATTTCTTTAAATGATTTTCTGCCACGCTTACCGCTTGTTTTTTGAATGGTTGCTTTTTTCTCTGCAACCGTTACCGATTCAATAACAACAGGCTTAATGATCACCGGTTCTTCAATCTCTTCTATAATAACTTCCGGTTTAACTACTACAGCTTCCGTAACAGTTTCTGCCACCGGCTTTAGTGCTGGCGCAACCCGCTCTTTTTTCTTAGGCTGGGGAGCCGCTTCTATGGGCATACCAAAGAGATCTAACTGCTGCAGTGATTTTTGCATGGGATAAAAGTACAACAACTCTGTGGCAGCATTTCATTCGTATAAAAGACGGTGGAAAAGATGTAAGTATCTTAGGTAAGTTAGGAGTCTGGAGTTAGGAGTCAAGAGTAATTACTTCTGACTCCAGACTCCTAACTTTTAACTTCTACATCAGCAATCCTTAATTTTGTAGTAAACCCTTTTGAATGAATGAGATCAAAACCATATGCGTTTGCGGTGCGGGAACCATGGGAAGTGGTATTGCACAAGTGGCTGCTATGGCGGGTTTTATCACCATTCAATTTGATGTGAGTGAACCTATGCTGGATAAAAGCCGCACCTTGATTACCCAAAATCTTCAGTGGCTGTTAAATAAAGGAAAGGTCAATGATGCCGAAATGAAAGCGGGATTAGAAAGAATCAGCTTTACTGCAAATATTGCAGAATGCAAAGCAGACCTTTTTATTGAGGCGATCATTGAACGGAAAGAAGCTAAAACAGGTTTGTTTACGCAACTGGCCCTCCTTAATGGAAAGAACGCCATTTTTGCCACAAACACATCGTCAATCTCCATCACAGAAATTGCTTCGGAAATTGAAGAGCCAACCAGAGTGGTTGGCATGCACTTTTTTAACCCGGCACCCTTGATGAAACTGGTGGAAGTGGTTAAAGCAGATCAAACAGCGGATCAGGTTGTACAAACGATCATTCAGGTTGCTAAAAAAATGAATAAGGTTGCTGTGGTTTGTAAAGATGCACCCGGTTTTATCGTAAACCGCGTTGCCCGTCATTACTACCTTGAATCCATGAAATTGTTAGAACAGGGACTTGCTACCATTGAAACCATTGACGCAGTTATGGAATCTGCAGGTTTTAAAATGGGCCCGTTTAAACTGATGGATTTGATAGGAATGGATATTAATTACGGTGTAAGCAATATCGTATGGGAAGCCCTCGGTAAACCCGATCGCCTCAAACCGTCACCTATTCAGAAACAAAAAGTTGATTCAGGTGAGCTGGGCAGGAAAACAGGAAAGGGATTTTATACTTATTAGTTAATGGTCAATAGTCGATAGACCATGGTCCATGGACGAAAACCCCGCTCACAATTCACCACCCCGATTCCCTAACTTTAGTTCCTCAACATTGCCCAATGAAAAAAATCATTTGTCTGCTTTCCATCATTACCCTGCTTGGTTCATGTAAACTCAGCAACACCAACCAAACCCTTCAGGATAATACAGAGCTCTCTGCTTTACTGGATAAATATTATGAAGAGCGTTTACAGTTATTTCCACTGGAAGCCACAGCTATTGGCGATAACAGATACAACGATCAACTGTATATCGATTTTACAGACAGCTACCGAAAAAAAGTAAAAGATTTCTATACGCGTTATCAGGTATACATCTCAAAATTTGAACGCGATGCTTTAAATGAGAACGATCAGTTGAGCTATGATGATTTTAGACGTGAAATGGACATAAATCTGGAAGCGCTCACTTTTCATGATAATGAGTTTCCGCTCAATCAATTTGCAAGTGCACATCTTTTGTTTGGACAATTGGGAAGCGGCAGCGTGATCCAACCTTTTAAAACCGTTACGGATTATGATAACTGGTTGAAACGTGTTGCGGTATTTCCGGCATATGTTGACAGTGCCATTGTGTATTTTAAAAAAGGTATGGCGGATGGAAATCTATTGCCGCGTGCTGTGGTTGTTAAAATGATCCCGCAAATGCAATCCATGGCGGCTGAAGATCCCAAACAAAGTTTATTTTATGGGCCGGTTAATTTATTGCCCGCCGGTTTTGCTGAAACAGAAAAACAGCGGCTCACCAATGCATATACAAAAGCCATCAATGAGCAGATAACACCCTCATTTAAGAAACTTGGAGATTTTTTACAGAATGAATATTTACCCAAAGCCAGAACCACAACAGGTATCAGCGGTATACCGGGTGGAGATAAATATTATACATTCCTGATTCGCCAGCAAACCACCACCAATAAAACACCTGATGAAATTTATAATACCGGCTTATCAGAAGTAAAAAGGATCCGCACGGAAATGGAAAGGATCAAAAATGAAACAGGGTTTACCGGTGATCTTAAAGCATTTTTTACCTATCTCAAAACAGATAAAAAATTTACACCGTATAAAACACCCAAAGAAGTAATTGATGCATTTGAGAATATTCATAAAACCATGCAACCCAATCTGGTAAAATTGTTTGGTCATACACCTAAAACGCCTTTTGAGATCAGACAAACAGAAGCCTTCCGTGCAGCCAGTGCCAGTGCGGAGTATAATCAGGGAAGTGCTGATGGAACCCGCCCCGGAATTTTTTATATTCCGATAATCGATGCTGCTACTTTTAATACCACAAGCGGAATGGAAAGTCTGTTCTTACACGAAGCCATTCCCGGCCACCATTACCAGGTTAGCCTTCAGCAGGAGAATGAGAAACTGCCACGCTTTCGCCGCTATGGAGGCAACAATGCTTATGCAGAAGGCTGGGCATTGTATTGTGAAAGTTTAGGAAAAGAATTAGGATTGTATACAGATCCTTACCAATATTTTGGTGCACTTGGCGATGAAATACACAGAGCCATCCGTTTGGTAGTGGATGCGGGTATGCATACAAAAGGCATGACAAGAGAAGAAGCCATTCAATACATGATGGAAAACGAACAGATCGGCGAAGACGGTGCCACTGCTGAAATTGAAAGATATATGGTAATACCCGCACAGGCACTGGGTTATAAAATAGGTGCCTTAAAAATCCGTGAACTGAGAACAAAATACGGGCAACAGCTCGGCACTAATTTTTCAATTGCCGCTTTTCATGATGCTATTCTAAAAGACGGCAATCTGCCACTTGATGTGCTGGAAAAGAAAATGGATACATGGGCTCTAAAACAGAAAAAATAATGAATATTGAACAGGGAATTTTGAATGCTAAAGTGAATCTGAAAATTCAACATTCAAAATTCACTGTTCAATATCCGATATTTCCTACTGCCAAACGCTATCCACATTCGTATACCCCTTCACAATAAAATTGTGTCTGTTTTTCCCGTCGTTCGCATAATTCCCTTTCTTGGTATAGATCACAATCGCACCGGCACCTCCTGAAAAAGAAGATAATTGTGCCGGTGGCCTGAACACTTTAATCATAGCTATATCCGAAGTGGAAACCAAAGTATGGTCTGTGGGGTCTAACCTGAATTCGTCTATATAAATTTCCGCCAGTTCATTTCGCCATTTGGCAACATCCTGTCCTTCTGCGTTTTTCCCAATAGTTAATCCGGCAACCCTTCCCTGTAAAAACTGTAACACATTTATAGAGCGGGAAATATCCTCCGATTCAAGTCCGTCGAAAATAATTGCATCATTCCTTTTAAACAAGCCGCTTGAATATTCCTCATCATACTGCTGAACCCTGGATTTAAATTTTCCGGTAACCGTTACTTCGGGAAGAATGGTTACGTCTGTAAGATCGGCAGTGTTAAAAAAATAATGGCCGGTATCTGTATTTTTAACCGTCAACATTTTGGGATCTCCAATGGTAATAAACTGTGTTTGATGTAATACGGGTGTAAAGACAGAATCCAAGGGTGTTTCAATATGAATTGACAGATAGTTGTTTCTAACTTTTTTGGAAGGAGAAAAAACAAAAAAAGCAGAGTCTGCGAACAAGGTACTTTTTAAACGAAAGCTGCCGTCTCTGTCTACAAAGGCCTTATCAAAATAAGAACTTTTTTTATCTTTCTGAATCATCATATAGATCAGGCTGGTGTCTTTTTTATCATGGTCCTGCACCTGTCCCAATACTTTTACATAGCCTTTCTGCACCAAAAAATTTACAGCATACCTCCCATCAGGTATTTTATCGCTGATCACAAGTGAAGCAGAAACCTCGCCATCAACAATCGGGTAACGAAATTTCCATCGGTGGTTTCTTTGAACATCTTCTATCCAAACATTTAAAGAAGCGCTGCTGAGTTTTAATCGCGCATAGTCAGGAATAGAACACTCGAAGTCGAGTGTATCTCCTTTCACAAACAGTTTCCGGTTCAGGTCTATATGCAGCGAATCGGAGCCATATACAATAACGGCAGATAAAAAAAAGGATACGATCAGAAAGGCTTTTCTCATAAGGGTACAATTATCGGTAAAACCTTTAGTCTTTTTTATAAAGCCAAGTGATTTTAACAGTTTTTGAAATTTTGGCCGCTACTTTTGCGTTTATGCGTATCGCTGTTAATACCATCTTTTTACAAAAAGGCCGTTTGGAGGGGTATGGCCATTATGCGAAAGAAATACTCAGCCGGATGGTGCAGCAGCATCCTGAACATGAATTTATTTTTTTGTTCGACAGATCTTACAGCGAAGAGTTTATTACCGCAAAAAATATAACGCCGGTAGTGGTTACACCCACTGCAAGACATGCACTTTCATTTTATTATTGGTACAATATTAAAGCCCCGCTGGCATTACGCAGATACAAACCGGATGTATGGTTACAGCCTTTTGGTTTTTGCAGTCTGGGTACAAAAATCCCGCAGGTATTGATCGTACATGACCTGGCTTTTAAACATTATCCCAGGTTCATTGCCTGGCATCATCGCTGGTTTTATCAATTGTTTACCAAACGGTTTTTGCAAAAAGCAAAGGAAGTAATTACCGTATCCGAATTTTCAAAATCAGATATCATACAACAGTATCAAATACCTGCCGAAAAAATAACTGTTGTTAGCGGTGCTGCCAGAAGCGGCTTTCAACCGGTTGACTGGCAGGAGAAAGAACAGATAAAAGCAGGCTATGCAGATGGCAGAGAATATTTTTTGTTTACTGGCGGTATTCACCCCAGAAAGAACCTGATGAATTTGCTGAAAGCATTTTCGCTGTTTAAGAAATGGCAACACAGTAATATGAAACTGCTGATTGCCGGCAGACTGGCCTGGCAATACGATGATATCCTTATCAAACTTAAAAGCTATAAATACCGCGATGATGTGGTATTGCTGGATTATTTGCCCGATGATCAACTCATGAAAATAACCGCATCGGCCTATGCCGTTGTGTATCCTTCTTATTTTGAAGGTTTTGGCTTACCTGTTATAGAAGCCATGCAATCCGGTGTGCCGGTAATTACCTCAGATACAAGCAGTATGCCCGAAGTAGGTGGCGAAGCGGCTTTGTATGCAAATCCCGATTCTCCGGATGATATTGCCAAACATATGCTCAACCTCTACAGAGACGAAACGGTGAGAAACGAAATGACGAAAAAAGGAACAGAAAGGGCAAAGGCTTACCATTGGGATACCTCTGCCGAAAATTTATGGCAGATCCTCTCGCGTGCTGTACAAAAAGGATGATTGTTTTGTTGTCTGCAGTTTCGTCTTACTTTTGCGCTTCTTATCAATCAAATCAAACAAATGCATACATCAACCATTACGATAGATATCGATTTAGACGAAAACAAAGTACCCCAACAAATTAACTGGATAGCCAGCGACAGTTCTGCAGATATGAAGCAACAGGCCAAATCTATGATGGTGGCTTTTTGGGACGGCGCCGATAAAGCTGCATTACGTATAGATCTCTGGACCAAAGACATGATGGTAGACGAGATGGCTGATTTCTATTATCAAACCATGATGGGTATGGCAGATACTTATTTGCGCGCCACACAACAAAAAGAACTGGTGGATGATATGAAAACCTTTGCCAAAGATTTTTATAAAAAATTCAGGGAAACCCAATTAAAAGAAAATAAATAAATACCATACTATGAGCCTCGAAACAGAAGTGATGGCACAGATGAAAGATGCCATGAAAGCAAAAGACGAAGCATTGTTACGCGGGTTAAGAGCTATTAAAGCTGAGATCATTAAAGCCAAAACAGAACCCGGTGCCAATGGCGAAGTAACTGCGGATGGCGAAATGAAAATATTGCAGAAGCTGGTAAAATCCCGAAAGGATTCATTGGAAATATACCAACAACAAAACCGCCCTGACCTTGCTGTTAAAGAATCAGACGAAATTGCAGTGATCGAAAAATTCCTTCCCAAACAAATGAGTGAAGAAGAATTAAAAGCAGCTATATCAACCATTATCACAGAAACCGGAGCCGCCGGCGCACAGGATATGGGAAAGGTAATGGGCGTGGCCTCTAAACAACTGGCTGGTAAAGCAGATGGGAAAACCATTGCCGCAACGGTTAAGGAATTACTGAGCAAATAAATATCGAATATTGAACAGGGAATGATGAATGTTGAATTGAAAACATACTTCAACATTTATCATTCCCTGTTCAATATTCATCATTCAAAGCCCTTGATATGATCATTGATGTTATTCTTGTTTTTCTAATGATCCTCGCTATCATCAAAGGATACCGAAACGGTTTTGTTGTAGCGGTATTTTCCTTTTTGGGCATTTTTATCGGGTTGGCTGCCGCTTTAAAACTATCCACATTGGTGGCAGGCTGGTTAAAAGACAGCACCCATATTGCAGCAGCCTGGCTGCCTTTTCTTTCTTTTTTATTGATCATGATCGGTGTAATCTTATTGGTGCGTTTAGGCGCCCTGTTCATCCAAACGGCCATGGAAGCAGTTTTAATGGGATGGATCAATAAACTCAGCGGTGTGGTTTTATATGCAGCACTCTATATAACCCTCTTTAGCGTGGTTCTTTTTTATGCAGAAAAGATCCAATGGATAAAGCAGGATACATTTACCGCATCACGTACCTTCGCTTATATACAACCCTGGGGCCCTAAAGCGGTTGAATGGTTTGGAACCATAATTCCCTGGTTTAAAGGAATGTTTGAAGAGCTTTCTCAATTCTTTGAAAAACTGCCTCAACAGATTAAATAATAGTTACGCTTTACTAACAGTTCATACACCTGTTTTGCCGTAAAATCAGTATTTTAGCACGAAGCAGATTCATTGGCAGACCGATCTGGTTTTGAATGAATTGTTTTTGAATGATTTTCCTTTTATTTGTAACGAGCCCATTATTGCTTGCATAAGAAATTGACGAAATGAATTACGAGATCAAACAACAGGATAAATTCAGGTTTATAGAAGAGGGAGAAGGCGAAACGCTGCTGTTACTGCACGGCCTGTTTGGCGCGCTCAGTAACTTTAAAGACCTGGTTGAATATTTCAGAACGCAGTATAAAGTAGTGGTACCTATACTGCCTTTATTCGACCTTGATATTTTTCATACATCTGTAGGCGGACTGGAAAAATATGTACAGAAATTTGTTGAGGCCCGCGGGTACGACAATATTCATTTGCTGGGCAACTCACTCGGTGGCCATGTGGCATTGGTACATATCTTAAAACATCCTGAAAAAATAAAATCCCTTATCCTAACCGGAAGCAGTGGTTTGTTTGAGAATGGTATGGGCGACAGTTACCCCAAACGCGGTGATTACGAATACATTAAAAAGAAAACGCAGTTAACTTTTTACGATCCCGAAACCGCAACCAAAGAACTGGTGGATGAAGTATTTGAGATCACCAATAACCGTATCAAAGTGATCAAGATCATCGCCCTTGCCAAAAGCGCGATCCGTAATAACCTGGGTGAGGAGTTAAACCAGATCAAACAACCCACCTGTTTAATCTGGGGTAATAACGATACCATTACACCACCATTTGTAGGAAAAGAATTTAACCGCCTCATCCCAAACAGCGAATTGCATTTTGTTGACAAATGTGGCCATGCACCGATGATGGAAGTACCCGATGAGTTTAACAAAATATTGGACGGATTTTTACACAAACAGAAACAATCTGCGTAAACCCAATTGTTCTTTTGAACGTATTATAAGCAGAGATAAGAAAGAATTATGCTGGCTTCACAAATGATCAATACAGGGTTCCCCGCAGTCAACTTGTTTGACCGGGCATCGCTTGCACTAAGCCTGATGGATGAATATGATGTTTTGCACCTGCCCGTTTTAAGCGAAGAAAAATTTGCCGGCGTTATCAGTAAAGACGATCTGTTTGATATGGATGATAATGCACTACTGGCAACCGCAGAAAATGCTTTGCAAAAAGTTTCGGTAAAAGGCGAAGAACATTTTTTAACGGCATTGAAACTGATTGCAGAAAACGATCTTTCTCTTTTGCCGGTTGTAAATGAGTCAGCAGAATTAATGGGTGTGATCCCTTCCAAAGAAATGCTGCGCACCTTATCCGGTTTTGTGGGCAATGAAGATAAAGGTGGCATTATTGTACTCGAATCAGATAAACGTAATTTTTCTTTCGGAGAGATCAGCAGATTGGTAGAAACCAATGATGCATACATTACACAACTGAACACGCATACAGAGGGAGATACAGGACAACTGATCATTACCCTAAAAGTAAACAGGATCGAGATCTCCGATATCATTGCCACTTTTCAGCGCTATGAATATCATGTACGTTTCTATTTTGGCCAGGAAGAATATGCCAATGAACTAAAAGAGAACTACAACCACCTGATCTCTTATTTAAATATGTGATCAGTTACTCCCCCGTTAATTTTCAATTCCTGTTCATGTTACATTATCGCTTGCGGGTAAAGCCCTATTTTTACTGCGCAGTGATTGTGTCTTCACAATCACTGGCTACTATACTAACAAAGAACGCGATGCTGTAATCACAGGCATCACAGAAACATGTATCAATTGAACTAGATGAAGCTATTGCGTGTATTAATAATTTTTATTTTTCTTTTGCATGCCGCATCAGTTCAGGCTCAGGATACACGTATTACAACAGATTCCTCCCAACCCGCATTATCCGATATTATCGCCATGAAAAATATGCCGGTAATCATCGGCGATATCAATTTATCGGGTAATAAAAAAACAAAAATACCCATTGTGCTTCGCGAAATGCCCTTTCAAAAAGGAGACCGTCTTACAGAAGCAGATCTTGAAAAACAACTCATACTCGCCAAACAACAACTCATCAACACCACATTATTTGTAGATGTAAATGTGTATGTGTCATTACGAAAAGGAAACATAGTATACATCAACGTGGAAATGAAAGAACGCTGGTATTTATTTCCCTTACCTTATTTCCGCCTGGTCGACAGAAATTTTAACCAATGGTGGGTTGAACAAAAACGCAGTCTCGACAGGGTTAATTACGGTATCAAATTCATACAAAACAATGCCAGCGGCCGTAATGATGAGGTGGATGTATGGCTCATCAATGGCTACACACAACAGATCACACTACGCTATAATCTTCCCTTCTTTGATAAGAAATTAAAAAGCGGTTTTAATGTAGGTGTGGTGTATGCCACGCAAAAAGAATTGAACTATGCCACCGGCGATAACAAACAATTATTTTTTAAACAGGAGCAAACCGTAAAGAAAGCCTTGCGGGTTGATTTTACCTATTCTTACCGGCCTGATGTAAAACAACGCCACTATTTCCGTGTATCATATAACAATGAACAGGTGGCCGACACGGTTTTAAAAATCAATCCACTCTATTATCCCGATCAACGCAGCCAGGTAAAATTTATCGACTTCGGATATCAGTACAAATATTATAATGTTGATTACATCTCCTATCCATCCAAAGGTTTTTTGTTTGAAGGAAATTTATACAAACGCGGACTCGATAATATTTCCAATCTCTGGCAGGCCAATGTACGTGCCGTTTATGCAATCCCCTTCAGCAAAACTTCCTTTCTGCATCTTGAAGGATTGGCCATGGGTAAACTTCCCTTCAATAATTATTTCTTAAACCAGCGTTTATTCGGTTATGGAAATTTTCAAATGCGCGGACTGGAATACAATGTGGTAGATGGTATGGTGGGTGCTTCGCTTAAATCAACGGTTCATAAAGAGATCTTATCATTTATTCTGCATAATCCCTTCCCAAGCAAAACGCATGATAAGATTCCATTCCGTATTTTCCTCAAAGCTTATGGCGATCTGGGCTATGCCTATACTAAAAACCCCGATCTCACCAATACACTCAATAATACCCTTCTCCGCACCTGGGGTTTTGGCATGGATATTATCTCTATCTACGATTTTGTATTTAAAATCGAATACAGCTTTAACCAACTGGGCAAGGATGGCTTATATTTACAGACGAGAAATGACTTTTAAATCAATTTGAAAATTCCACAATTTGAAAATGTGCAAATGACATTTTCAAATTTTCAAGTTTTCAAGTTTTCAAATTCAACAATGAAAGTAGCTATATACAGTCGCGGATTGGATTTTGAACAGGAGAACCCATTGCTTATTTTACTGGAAGAATTAACCCGTTACGAAACCACTATTTATATTTTTCACAAGCTGCTCGAACAGTTTACCCTGCCAAAGCATTTGTATGAAAAGATGATTCCCTTCAAAGGTTCTGAAGATCTGGATGAACAATTTGATTTTTTGATCAGTATTGGTGGCGACGGAACCTTACTGGATACGGTAACCCTGGTAAAAGACAAACAGATCCCCATCATCGGCATTAATTTTGGCCGCCTCGGGTTTCTGGCCAGCATCAGTAAAGATGAATTGAGCAGTGCAGTAGATTCTCTGATCAATCATACCTATGTAATTGATAAAAGAACCCTGATACATCTCGATTCCAATGAAGCGCTTTTTGGCGATGCACCCTTTGCCCTTAATGAATTTGCGATTCATAAACGCGATGTTTCGCCCATGATCAAGATCCATACCTATCTTAATGGAGAATTTCTCAACAGCTATTGGGCCGATGGATTGATCGTATCAACCCCAACCGGTTCAACCGGGTATAATATGAGCTGCAACGGCCCTATTGTGTTTCCGGAATCTTCCAGTTTTGTGATCACACCCGTGGCGCCGCACAACCTGAATGTACGTTCCATCGTAATACCCGATACCAACGTAATTTCTTTTGAAGTAGAAAGCCGCGCAGATCTCTTTATCTGCGCCATGGATGCCCGGAGAGAAATCGTAAACAAAAGCATTCAACTCGCCGTTCGGAGGGAAAAATTCGGAGTAAGCCTGATCAGATTAAACGAAAATAGTTTTCTCTCCACGCTGCGAACCAAGCTTACTTGGGGTCTTGATAAAAGAAATTAACTTTTATGGTATTGAAATTTGACGTTATTTTAGAATTCATATCCGGCAGCTGAACCATGCTTAGAAGAACCATAACCATCGTTTTACTGATAATCGGCCTCCAAAAGGCCAATGCCCAGTTAATGGAGCCCTATGTACACCAGGGCGAAGTGGGTGTTTCTCTGGGTTTGGCCCACTATTTTGGTGATCTCAACCCCAATTCTGCTATAAACCGCCCCAAAACGGCAGCCGGCATTTTTTTCAGAAAACAGGTCAGCAACTATATCGGTGTTCGCTTATCCGGCGATTATGCTATGCTCGGTTATTCTGATGTATACAGCTCCAATCCCGTTCAAAATACCCGTAACCTCAGCTTTAATACCAATGTTTGGGAACTGGCGCTTGCCATGGATTTTAACTTTTTTGAGTTTCATCCGGGTTTTGAAGGGTATAATTTCACCCCTTATATCGGCTTAGGCGTAGGCGTTTTCTCCTTCGACCCCTATGCTTATCTCGGTGGCGAAAAATACTATCTGCGACCACTGGGTACTGAGGGACAGGGTAGTTCTTTATACCCCAACCTGCAACCCTACAGCCCAATAGCCATCAGCATTCCATTCACTTTTGGCGTAAAATATGCATTGAATGAAAGAACCAATGTTTTTGGTGAACTCAGTTATCGTTTTACCACTACCGACTATCTCGATGATGTAAGCGGAACCTATGCCCCCGATGCATTTCCACCCTTACCGGATGGATCGCCTTCGCCGGCTTTTCTTTTGCAGGACAGAAGTTATGAAACCGGTACTTCCATTGGTGTAAAAGGCAAACAAAGGGGTAACAGCCTTCAAAAAGATGCTTTTGCCACCATTAAAATAGGGGTGTCTTTCAATCTGCAATCCTATCGTTGCCCAACCCCTTCCTCCCGCAGGTAATTCTTTTTGTCTCTCAGGCTTGGTTTTCAGCATATTTTATCCCGTCATGCCTTGATTTTGTTACATTTGCAGCCTAAATGAAGGTAGCACCATGCAGGACAGCCTGTTAGACCGGATTGATAAAGAGCGCTTGCCGCACCATATTGCCATCATTATGGACGGAAACGGACGTTGGGCCCAGGAAAAAGGGCAGGACCGTTTGTATGGGCATTTTCATGGTGTAGAGAGTGTTCGGAATATTGTAGAAGGCAGTGCAGAACTCGGTATCAAATACCTTACCCTGTATGCATTCAGTACCGAAAACTGGGATCGTCCGCAGCAGGAAGTGGAAGGTTTGATGACGTTATTGGTAGACACAATCCGTAAGGAAGTGCCTACGCTGAATAAGAACAATATTCGCCTGCATGTGATCGGAGACCTGAATATGTTGCCCGCTTTTGCACACGATGAATTGAATGAGGCTTTGGAAATGACAGCAGCCAATACAGGTCTCAACCTCATAATGGCATTGAGTTACAGTAGCAGGTGGGAATTGGTGAATGCAGTAAAAAATATAGCAGTAGATGTAAAAGCCGGAAAGATCGATCCTGAAAATATTAGTCAGGATACTTTGCAGCAATACCTCTCAACCAGTCAGTTTCCCGATCCGGAACTGATGATCCGCACAAGCGGTGAATACAGGATCAGTAATTTTCTTTTATATCAACTGGCCTATGCCGAATTATATTTTACCAATACCCGTTGGCCCGATTTCCGCAAACAGAACCTGTACGAAGCCATTGTCGACTTCCAGGGAAGAGAGCGCAGATTTGGCAAAACAGGGCAACAAATACAGGAGGAAACCCAATTGGCATAGTGCAGATAATCTCTTGATTTTGATGAAATAGTTGATTTAACAAAGACTTTTCATTATTCCCGTTAATTTGCCCCGCCTAAAAACCCGAACCATTGCTGAGAGAAAACCATCAATTTTCATTCAGCCAGCAATACCACAAACCGAAACCGGATGCAGAAAGTGTATAAAATTTTAGTGTTGGCTTTAGTAACATCGCTCGTGAGTTTCTCGGCCCGATCGCAACAAACTTCAGGATCTGATACCACCATTACTTCTATTGAGGCTGATCTGGTGAATATCTACAACCAGAAAACGCCAAAGAAATATAAAATTTCTGCCGTAAAAGTTACCGGCAATAAATTCTTCGACGAAAACCTTTTGACCTCTATTGCCAATATCAATGTGGGAGATGAAGTAACCATTCCGGGTGGCGATAACTTTTCAAAAGCCATTACCAAACTCTGGGGACAAAGTTATTTTTCCAATGTTGAGATCTACATCACCAAGCTCGAAGGAAAAAATATTGAAATTGAGATTGCTGTAACCGAAAGGCCAAGATTATCAAAATTCTTTTTTAAGGGGATCAGAAAAGGCGAAGCGGATGATCTTTCCAGTAAAACAGGATTGATACCTAATCACGTGATTACGGAGAACATGAAGATCTCTGCCTCAGAAGCCATCAAAAAATTCTACGCAGAAAAAGGTTTTCGCGATACTAAAGTAAAAATTGTTGAAAGAAAAGATACTACCTTCTCCAATACACTGGCGTTGGATTTTGTAATTGATAAAGGTCCCAAAGTAAAGATCAACAATATCAGCTTCGGCGGTAACACAGTTGATGATAACAAACTCAAGAAACAATTAAAAGATACCAAAGAAAGATCAAGATTAACCCTGCATCCAACTTTTGATAAGGGTGGATTGTTTCCTCATAAAACCTATAATTTTCAGCAATACATCAAGGATAATGGTTACCTGTATTACAGTAAAACCAAAAAGGTGCTTGATCCTTATATCCGTTTAAAATTAAGCGGAGCAAAATTCGACGAGAAAAAATATATTGACGATAAAGAAAATATTCTCGATTACTACAACACATTGGGTTTCCGTGATGCGGTAATCGAAAAAGATACGATCTACCACACACCCGGCGGTTTGAATATCGACATGAAGATCAATGAAGGCCACCGCTATTATTTCGGAAACATTACCTGGAGAGGAAATACAAAATACTCAGATTCCATTTTAACAGCTATACTCGGTATCCGTAAAGGAGATATTTATAACCTGGGAACCCTGAATAAAAAACTAGGTAAGTCTTCTTCTCCTGATGGAGGCGATGTTAGCGGATTGTACCAGGATGATGGTTACCTCTTCTTCAGAACAGATCCTGTTGAAACAGCCGTATATAATGATACGATCGATTTCGAGATCCGTATTGTGGAAGGCCCGCAGGCTACCATTAAAAATGTTCGTATCACCGGTAACGACCGTACCAAAGAATATGTGATCAGAAGAGAATTAAGAACCATTCCGGGTGAAAAATTCAGCCGTACCGATCTGATCCGTTCTGTGCGTGAGATTGGACAGTTGAACTATTTCAATCAGGAAAAAATCACACCAAACCCGGTTCCCAATCCGGATGATGGTACCGTTGATATCAACTACAGCGTAGAAGAAAAATCAAGCGATCAGCTCGAATTGAGTGCCGGTTGGGGTGGTGCCATTGGTTTAACGGGTACATTAGGAGTATCGTTCAATAACTTCTCTATCCGTAATATTTTCCATAAAGCAGCATGGGATCCATTGCCAATGGGAGATGGACAAAAATTAAGTTTGCGTGTACAGAGTAATGGTAAAGCCTTCCGTTCTTATAACTTCTCTTTCACTGAACCCTGGTTAGGTGGCAAGAAAAGAAATGCCTTAACATTCAGTATTTACAATACCAAATACGGACAAACCTACGATCCGCTTACAGGATTGTATGATCCGAGTGTGGCCGATTCAAGATATATTTCAACCACCGGTGCAACCGTAAGTCTGGCCCGTCAGTTAAAATGGCCTGATGACTATTTCTCATTGTCGATGGGATTGAACTATACCCGTTACAAATTGAGCAATTACCTCATCGATCCAACTAACTTACCGGGTTTTGAAAATGGTGTGGTAAACAATATCAACTTCAGAATAGCCTTACAGCGTTCTTCCGTGGATGCGCCATTGTTTCCGCGTTCAGGCTCAACCTTCCTGTTAAGCCTGCAGGTAACACCACCTTATTCATTGTTTGATAAAGGCATTGCCAACTCAGCCAACCCATACAATTTTATTGAATACCATAAATGGAGATTCAATGGCGAATGGTATGTGCCATTGGGTAAGCCAACAGGCGAAGACAGAAACAAACAGTTTGTGTTGAAAGCGTCTGCTAAATATGGTTTCCTGGGCCGCTTCAGCTCAGATCTGAAAATATCGCCGTTTGAAAGATTCCAGGTGGGTGATGCAGGTTTAAGTAACCAGTTTGCCTTATTGGGTTATGATATCATTGCACACAGAGGTTACCCGGTATATGATAATTCAGATCCAAAAGTTAACCCTGATAAACAAACAGCCAGCCAGTACTTTACCATCTTTAATAAATACACCCTTGAAATGCGCTACCCGCTTAGCCTGAACCCAAGCAGCACCATTTATGCGCTCGGTTTCTTTGAAGCGGCCAACGGATGGTATTCATTCAAGGATTATAATCCATTTAAATTAAGACGTTCGGTTGGTTTGGGTATGCGCTTCTTCCTGCCAATGTTTGGTTTGCTTGGATTTGATTATGGCATAGGATTGGATAGGTTTACACCGGGTGGTTCGCTCAAAGACGCAGCAAGGTTTACCTTTATGCTTGGTTTTGAGCCTGAATAAACCCATTAAAACCTAAAAAAACTAAGTATGAAAAAGATTTTACTCGTTGCTGCTTTTGTTTTCACTGCTACATTGGTAACCCATGCGCAGGCCCGTTATGCTGTAATTGATACCAAATACATCCTTAACAAAATACCCGAATACAAGGATGCAGATAAAAAACTGGCTTTATTGGGCGAACAGTGGCAGAAAGAAATAGACGATAAACAAGCTACGCTCGATAAAATGTACAAGAACTACGAGGCAGAGCAGTTTATGTTGACCGATGAGTTGAAAAAGAAAAGAGAAGACGAACTTTTTGTAAAAGAAAAGGAGATCCGCGACCTGCAAAAACGCCGTTTTGGATATGAAGGCGACCTGTTCAAAGAAAGACAAAGACAGGTTAAACCTATACAGGACAAAGTGTTCAACGCCATACAGAAAATAGCCATTGCCCGATCTTATGATTTTGTACTGGATAAAAGTGAAGGAATTACCATTATATTTGCCGACCCCAAACTGGATAAAAGCGACGAGGTTTTGAAGGAATTGGGTATTAAAAATTAGTCTAAAACCAAACCAATTATAAATTCACAACGATGAAGAAATTATTACTTGTGTGTGTAGCTTTTGCAGCATGCTTCCTTTTCTCAAACACTACTAAGGCACAAACGCAGAAAATCGGATATTTTGATGAGCAATTTGTGCTGTCATTTTTTCCGGGTATCCAAAAAGTTGATACCCTGATCAACAGTTACCAGCAAGATTCATTAAGAGGGGAATATGAATACAGATATAGCTCTTTGGCGCGTCAGGACAGTATCTTCAAAAAAGATTCTGCTACTATGCCGGTTAAAGCCAGAGAATTGGCACAGAGAGATATTAACCAGTTAAAGTATACCCTTATCAACTGGCAGAGCTATCAGGATCAGATGATTCAGGCAAAAACAGCTCAATTACTCAGCCCTTACAGACAAAAGATTTTTGAAGCTTTGAAAGCGGTTGTTGCTGAACAGAAATATACTTATGTTTTGAATGCTGCTGCATTGGAACAAAATTATGTTCAGCCACCATTATTGGATAACCTGTCTATTCGCGTAGCCATGAAGCTGAAACTGCCTTTGACCAAAGAGATTGAAGAAGCATGGAAAGCAGCAACCGGCGCAAGCGCAGCTCCTGCCGGTGCTCCAAAGAAATAATTTCTTCAGAAAATAATTCTTTACGATCATATTTAGAACCCCGTCCTTGCGATGGGGTTCTTATTTTTGTTCTATGCAGGCAAACAAACCCATTGGTGTTTTCGACAGCGGTTATGGAGGATTAACGGTTTTAAAAGAGATCGTAAAAGCCTTGCCGCAATACGATTATCTCTATATGGGCGATAATGCCCGTGCACCGTATGGTTCGCGCTCTTTTGATACGGTATATCATTATACTCTCGAATGCGTACAATGGTTTTTTTCGCAGGGATGTGAGTTGGTGATATTGGCCTGTAATACTGCATCGGCCAAAGCACTCAGAACCATTCAGCAAAAAGATCTGCCCGGGATCGATCCTGATAAACGCGTATTGGGTGTTATCCGTCCTACAGCAGAAGTTATCGGACAATATTCAAAAACAGGTGAGGTGGGCGTTTTAGGCACAGCCGGAACAGTTCAAAGCGATAGCTATCCGATAGAGATCGCTAAATTCTTCCCACAGGTAAAAGTGTACCAGGAAGCCTGTTCTATGTGGGTGCCTTTAATAGAGAATAATGAGTATGATAAACCGGGAGCCGACTATTATGTGAAACAGCACCTCGATCATATTTTACATAGCCATACAGGTATTGATACTCTTTTGCTGGCCTGCACCCATTATCCATTACTGATAAACAAGATCAAACAGTTTGTGCCCAAAGAAGTAACTATAGTTTCGCAGGGAGAGATTGTGGCAAAAAGCCTGGCCGATTATCTTACGAAACACAAAGCGCTGGCAGACAAATGCACCCAAAATGGACAGATCCGGTTTTATACCACCGATTCGGTTGCGGATTTTGATAACCATGCCGCTGTGTTTTTTGGCCAATCCGTTTCCTCTAAGCACCTGGATCTGGGGGTTAAATAAGGTTAAAAGCGGTTAAAAAAGGTAAAATCATCAAAAAAAGCCCATTTTAAGGCCTCAGTTATCAGTGGATTTCCCTACTTTTGCCGTCCTTTCACAAGCAGCAGTATGGTGACTGCAGGCATGAAACGAAACAATATTACCGGGTTAGTAAAAAAACAAACATGAAACGTACATTCCAACCACACAAACGTCGCCGTAAAACCGTACATGGTTTTCGTAAGCGTATGGAATCTGCTAACGGCCGTAAAGTATTGGCAAGCCGCAGAGCGAAAGGACGCAAGAAACTGACAGTTTCCAGCGAAAAAGGATTAAAATAATCTTCATTCCCCCGAAAGGGGCATACGATAAAAATATAGCCTCATCTTTTGATGAGGCTTTTTTAGTTTAGCAGTCATAACATGCCGGCAACCTACTCATACAATAAAAAAGAAAAACTTAAAAGCCGTAAACTGCTCGATCAGTTGTTTACGAAAGGGAAATCTGTTTCTGTTTTTCCGCTGAAAGTTTTTTATGGGGTGTTGGCTGATGAGAATGCAGAAACCGTTCAGGCGGGTGTGGGTGTAAGTGCCAGAAATTTTTCAAAAGCGGTTGATAGAAACCGGATCAAGCGTTTGCTTCGCGAAGCATATCGTTTAAACAAATCTGTGTTGCATGATGCATTGAATGCAGAACAAAAAAAAGCAGCTGTGTTTTTTTTATACGTTGGAAAAGAGAAACCAGAATTTGCTGCGCTGAATGAAACGATGCCATTGGTGTTACAAAAATTAATTGCTGCCATTGCCAAATCCTGAGCCCATACAAAAACGTTCGGTACTTACCTGGTTAGCCATCATCATCAGCTATCCGTTTATTCTATTGATCAAGATCTATCAATACGTGATCTCTCCGGCTATTGGTCCCCAATGCAGGTTTACACCCACATGCTCGCAATATGCCGTGCAGGCATTACAAAAACATGGATTGATCAAAGGGGGATGGCTTTCTATAAAACGTATCAGCAAATGCAGACCGGGCGGTGGACATGGGTATGATCCGGTTCCATAAGAGGATCTTAGAATTTTGAAATTTTCAATTTTGGAATTGCAGCATTTCCGAAATCCTGAATGAGAAATAAATAGCCGCAGATTCGCAGATTATTTTCTTTGGATATAATCTGCGAATCTGCGGCTAAATTTTTTCAAATTCCAAAATCGCAAATTTCAAAATTTCAAAATTCTTTTACTTCTTCTCCGGCACAGTCAACGCAATCATCTTTGCAATATTTTCTCTGATTTCTTTGATGCTGTAAAAACGATACACTTCCGGATCTTTTCCGTCAACTTTTTCTGCGGAGCGGATGCGGTGGTAAGGGCCAACGATCATGGCTTTGGTATTGTCTGTGATCTTTGTAGCATGATTGGGAAGGATAAAGAAATTACGGTTGGCAGGGGTTACATTTTTTCCTTCAGATAGTAATTGTAATGAATCGATCTGCTGCTTAAGGGCTTCCTGACTAACCATATTGGGTGCGAGTTTGGGATCGCTGTATTTCTGGTAACTGCCGATGATGGTATCGTTTTTCACGTTTACCACATATAAACCATTATCAAGTATTTCAACGGTTGCTTCTCCGGCGGGTGTATTGAGTTTGAAAACCACTTTGCCACCACCAAGAACAACTTCTTTTTCTTCGTGTCCCGATCCGTCAATCGCTTTAATGGTTTTGGCATCGGTATTTACTTCGGCCGGGCCTTTACTCATTACTACCATTTTTTTATCGCTGCAGGCAGTAAAAAAAAGTACGGCACTCAACAGAAAGATGATCTTTTTCATAAGCGTAGTTTAACAAAAAGGCCCCGCTGAATTAGCGGAGCCTAAAATAATACTTATTTGCTCACAGCGTTTATTTTGCTGTGTTAAAACGTTCTGCTACTTTATTCCAGTTAACTACATTCCAGAAAGCGGCTAAATAATCGGCACGGCGGTTCTGATATTTAAGGTAATAAGCATGCTCCCAAACATCCGCTCCAAGGATAGGTGTGCCTTTTACTTCAGCAACATCCATCAAAGGATTATCCTGGTTAGGGGTTGAGGAAACTTCGAGTTTACCATCTTTTACCAGTAACCATGCCCAGCCACTACCAAAACGGGTCATACCTGCTGCTGCAAATTTTTCTTTAAAAGCATCAAAAGAACCGAATGCTGCAGTAATAGCATCAGCCAAAGCACCGGTTGGTGTACCGCCTGCATTAGGGGCTAAGCTTTCCCAAAAGAAAGTGTGGTTCCAGTGGCCACCGCCGTTGTTACGTACTGCCGGACTGATAGAACCCGCAGCAGCAACCAGCTCAGCCAATGATTTTCCTTCGTTCGGTGTACCGGCCACGGCTTTGTTCAGATTGTCTACATAAGCCTGGTGGTGTTTACCATGGTGGATCTGCATGGTTAATGTGTCGATATGTGGTTCCAGTGCTTCGTGTGCGTAAGGTAAAGGGGCAAGTGTAAATGACATAGTGTATGTTTTTTAAAATGAATTGTTTATTGAATGAATAACAAATTTACTGTTGTTCGGTTGATAATGCAGAAGGAAAACCGATTTGTTTCTGAAATCGAAAAGGATGTGGGGATTATGTAAGAAAAGCTTCTTTAACTGTGCCTTTGTGCCTCTGTGTGAGAAATTAATTTGCACACAGAGGCACAAAGGCACGGTTTGATTCTCTTATCTTTTTGATTTGAAAAAAGACCGCATCAGTTGCGCGCATTCATCTTCCATTACACCTTTCACCAGTTCTGTTTTGGGATGGAAGGGCCAGTTCTCTTTGGTAATATGTTTGAACCCGTTCTTCTCATCAGACGCACCATAAACAATACGACCAATCTTACTCCAGTACAATGCACCGCAACACATTAAACAGGGTTCAACGGTTACATATAAAGTAGCTTCAGGTAAATATTTAGCGCCGAGATAATTGAATGCTGATGTTAAGGCGAGTATTTCTGCATGCGCCGTTGTATCGGTAAGCAGTTCAACCTGGTTATGTCCGCGGGAGATGATCTTGTTATTGATCACAACCACTGCGCCTACAGGAACCTCGTCTGCTTCATAAGCTGCAACGGCTTCTTTGAGTGCCTGCTGCATGAAGTAGATATCGTCGAATTGAATCATGAGCGAATGTAAGAATTGGGAAATTGGGAAATTGGGAAATTTTGGAATTGAAAGACAAAACATTTTTCAAAACAAGAAATCTGGAAGATGGGTAAAAGATTTTTCACGCCGCCCCGCTTTGTTCGAAATGACGGCATCCGAAAGAAATTTCCCATTTCCAAAATTTCAAAATGGCTCTCACCTCTGGTACTTCCAGTTCCTCGATTTCCCTTCAGCAAGCAGTTCCATCATTGTAGCAATCCTCCTGTTCCTTGTTTCTTCTGTTTTGGCTTCGGTGATCCATTCTACATATTCTTTTCTGTGTGAGGGTGCAAAGGCTTCGAATGTGGCGAGTGCTTTTTTATCTTTTTTCAAAGCCTTGATGATATAATCAGGAATGACCAATGGTTTAGGAGAAGCCGTTTTTTTAGGTTTGGGAAGTTTAACGCCTTCTTCATTCAACTTCATCGCTGCTTTCAGAAAGGCGGTTAATATTTTATCGGATGGCAGATCTTTTACACTTGTGAGCTTTCCCAAAGAGCCCATACTATCTCGGGTTAATATTCCTTCGGGATCATGAATCAATTTTGTTTTCCAGAAACCAAATGCGCAATGGGCTTTAAAAGAAGCCATCGTACAAAATGGGCCTTTATAATCAAATGCGGTAAACCCCCATTTAATGGTTTCTTCTACCTCCGGACAAACTTTATGAACGAGTTTGCGCAGGTGTATCATAACAGGTTGTGCGAATGGTTGTGCTTTGGCAATATATGCATCAACACGTGGGTCGGTCTTTGGCATAAGCATGAAGTTGTAGTACAAAATACAAAATGTTGTTGGTCATAAGACCAACAACGGCGGAAAAAGTGTTGTTGGAGATAAAACAGAAAGAGTGAGGAATGTTGTTGATCATAAGACCAACAACGGCGGCGGGGCAGGAAATAAAAAAGCCATTCCGGATTTAGCGGAATGGCTTTATAAAAAAATGAGAATAAACTATAGTTTTTTGATCATGATATTTCTGAACCATACTTCATTTCCATGATCCTGTAATGCAAAATGGCCTTTGAACAGGGTTCCGAATGCGGGCCATTGTTTGAACTTGCTGCCTGCAATCATTTGTTTCCAATTATCATCTCCGTAATGGGTGGTTAAAAGCGATACACCATTGAGAATAAACTCAAGCTTTCCATGATCTGCAATGATCTCGGCAGTGTTCCATTCGCCAACAGGTTTTACAGCACCTTCTTTTCCGACAACCAGGTCGTATAAATTACCCGCCCTGTGTTTATTGATCTTGCCGTCGGGATGGCCATCATTATCCAACACCTGCATTTCGGGTCCGGTGTGGTAGGTTTGTTTGAATTTTACAGAATCTTCCTGTACCCAAAAAATAAGTCCGCTGTTTCCATTGGGTGAGATCTTCCAGTCGTATTTGAAATGGAAATTCTCATACTCTTTATCGGTAACCAGATCCTGAGAAATTTTCAGCGAGTTGTCCTTTTTATTTTTATCGTAAGCAATAACACCATCTTCAACAAACCAGGCAGGGCTTGCGGTTTGCATACCGTAAGAATGCCAGCCTTTCAGTGTTTTTCCGTCAAACAGAGATGTCCATCCTTTTTCTTTTTGAACAGGTGGTCTTTTTACAGCGCTGCGCTTAGCCGGAGAAGCCATCAGTAAAGAAAACGCCAGAACAGTGATGGCAGAAAATGATTGCATGATTTGTTTTATTTATTTGCGGAGCAAGAGAACGTATTTAACCATTTGTTTGGCATCGTCTTCGGTTATTTGCGGGTGTGGTGTCATAGGAATCGTACCCCAAACACCTGATCCACCTTTGATCACTTTACCGGCAAGCAGGGCTACATTCGCTTCGGTATTCTCATACTTTGCCGCTACATCTTTGTATGCAGGCCCGGTTAATTTCTCACTTACTTTATGGCAGGTAAGACAGTCTGATTTTGCGATCAGCTCAAGCCCTTTCTGATAATCAGGATTAGAACTGAGTGAAGAGGTTTCGCCCGCTGCAGGGGCAGCTGCGGTTTCTGCTTTTTTTTCTGTGTTACCGCCACAAGCTGCCATAAAGGCCAGTGCAGTGAGGGCTACGAAATACTTTTTCAATGCGGTTTGTTTTTATGGTTACTAAAATATAAGATGAGAAATGTTAGTTGTTAGATGACAGAAAAGCCTATCATCTGCCATCTCACAACTAACATCCGTTTCTCATGCGTGAAGTTATTACTCAATTCCTAAAATCCTTTTATTAAAATTTTCATCAGATCCCGTTCCGGCAAAATCATCAAAGGCTTTTTCGGTTACTTTAATAATATGTTCTTTAATGAATGGTGCACCTTCTGCCGCACCGGTAGCAGCATCTTTAATGGCACATTCCCATTCCATTACAGCCCAGCCTTTATAATTGTATGCAGACAGTTTACTGAAGATAGATTTGAAATCTACCTGTCCATCACCCAACGAACGGAAACGGCCCGCACGATCTACCCAATTCTGGTATCCGCCATATACACCCTGTTTTCCGGTTGGGTTAAATTCTGCATCTTTTACATGAAACATTTTAATACGTTCATGATAGTTATCGATATAACTTAAATAGTCAAGACACTGCAAAACAAAATGTGATGGATCATATAACAAACAGGCGCGCTTATGGTTGTTTACTTTTTCAAGAAACATTTCATATGTAATACCATCGTGTAGATCTTCTCCGGGATGTATTTCATAACAAACATCAACACCCGATTCATCAAATGCATGTAAGATAGGCATCCAACGTTTGGCCAGTTCTGTAAATCCGGTTTCTACTAAACCTGCTGGCCGTTGTGGCCATGGATAAACCGTATGCCATAATAAAGCACCACTAAAGGTTGCATGTGCATCCAATCCTAAATTTTGTGAAGCTTTGGCAGCAAACTTTAATTGTTGAACAGCCCATTCGGTTCTGGCTTTGGGATTGTTGCGAACATTCTCCGGCGCAAACCCATCAAACAACGCATCGTATGCAGGGTTTACAGCAACCAGTTGCCCCTGTAAATGCGTAGACAATTCTGTGATCTGCATACCCGCAGCATTTACGATGCCTTTGATCTCATCGGCATAGGTTTTACTTTCTGCAGCTTTTTGAAGATCAATACAGCGGCTGTCCCAGGTAGGAATCTGCACACCCGTAAAACCCAATGATGCAGCCCATTTACAAATAGATTCGAGCGTATTATACGGCGCAGCATCACCCATAAATTGTGCGAGGAAGATGCCGGGGCCTTTGATAGTTGTCATATATAATGATATAATGATTGAATGAGGGATTGGGTGAGTAGTCAGTGGTGAGTAGTGAGTAAAAGGCCATCACTCACCACTGACTATTCACTACTCACTAAAGTTCATATTTCGTCCACTTCGCATCACTCTGTCCGGATGCAACCACATTATCAATGAACGCCATACCACGTATGCCGTCTTCAAAAGAAGGGAAGTCGAGCATTTCGGGTGTTGGGGTTTTGCCATCGATCTTGGCGCTTAAGGTTAATGCGAAGTTGCGGTAGATATTGGCGAAGGCTTCGAGATAACCTTCGGGGTGTCCACCGGGAGTGCGGCAATTATGTGTGGCAAAAGGAGATAATCGATCGCCATAATTTCCACCGGCACGTAAGATCTGTGTGGGTTGATCAAGCCATTTAACCAATAAAGTATTGGGTTCGTGCTGGGCCCATTCAATACCGCCTTTTTCTCCGTAGATGCGAATCTTTAAAGCATTCTCTTCACCCGCAGCCACCTGCGATGCCATTAAAACACCCGCAGCGCCATTATCAAATTTCAATAACACGTTTCCATCATCGTCCAATGCCCTTCCATCTACCATTACATTCAGATCGGCGCAGAGATGTGTGATTTTTGAACCGGTAATATATTCAGATAAATGTGCGGCATGGGTTCCTATGTCGCCCATACAACCGGCTTTACCTGATTTTTTGGGATCAGTTCTCCAGGCTGCCTGTGCATTGCCTTCTCTTTCGCTCAGTTTGCTTAACCATCCCTGCGGATATTCAACCCATACTTTTCTGATCTTTCCCAAAACACCACCCTGTACCATGGCTTTGGCCTGTTTTACCATCGGGTAGCCGGAGTAAGTATGTGTAAGACAAAGGGTGAGGCCGGTTTCTTCTACTTTCTTTTTTAATTGTTTGGCTTCATCTAAAGTAAATGTCATCGGTTTTTCTATCACCACATTAAACCCATGCTCCAATGCCATCATAGCCGGTGCAAAGTGTGCGAAGTTGGGTGTAACAATGGTTACAAAATCCATACGCTTATCGGCTGGTAGCTGACTTTCTTTGGTAATCATTTCTTCAAACGTGAGATAGGTACGGTCGGGAGAAAGAAACAACATCTCGCCGGAAGCTTTCGCTATTTCGGGGTTAATACTTAATGCACCACATACAATTTCGATAAGGCCGTCCATATTGGCGGCGAGGCGGTGTATGGCTCCGATAAAGGCATCCTTGCCCCCACCTACCATACCCATTCTGAGTTTACGGTTCATGGATTTGTACTTTTTTGATAATTTCCGATAATAATTTGATGGCATGCGTCCTGAAGACACAATGGGTTGTAAAGCTTATAAAAAATTTTGATGTTCTGCTGATTTTATCAATCCGGTTTTAAAAATAAAAAATTACATTTAACCATTCATTGCTTCCATATAAACTCTAACCGCATGCAGACTACCCCTCAACGTAGCCAATTATTTGTAGCCAGTTGTCTGGCCTTATTAGTAACCTCACTTTCTTTCGGCATCAGGGCCGGTATACTGGGACGCTTAGGCGTTCAGTTTAATTTAGATGCCTCTGAGCTCGCAACCATTACGTCTACTGCGTTCTGGGGATTTCCATTGGCCGTGATCGTGGGTGGCTTTGTGGTTGATGTGATCGGAATGAAACGATTGCTGATTGTAGCATTCGTATTCCATCTGGTGGGTATTGTGCTTACCGTTTTTGCAGGCGGTTACTGGAGCCTGTTTATTTCAACACTATGTATTGGTATTGCCAATGGTACGGTAGAAGCTGCCTGTAACCCATTAGTGGCAACCATCTATTCAGATAATAAAACCACTAAACTCAATCACTTTCACCTTTGGTTTCCGGGTGGTATTGTAATTGGTACTTTATTAGTGTACTTCCTTGATAAAGTTGGAATTGGCTGGCAGGTGCAGGTTGGTTTAATGGCCGTTCCTACATTGATCTACGGTTTTCTTTTCAGCAAACTCAGTTTTCCGGTTACGGAAAGAGTTGCCAGCGGGGTTTCTTCTGCAGGTATGTATAAAGCATTATTCAATCCCCTGTTCCTTTGCATGATCATACTTATGTTTGGAACAGCTATTACAGAATTATTTACCGGGCAGTGGATAGATGTATTATTGAAGAATGTATCAGACAATGCCATCTTGCTATTAACTATTGAAACAGGGATCATGGTAATTGGCCGTGGCTTTGCAGGTCCGGTAGTACATAAATTATCACCCACAGGCGTATTGCTGATCTCTGCAATACTGGCTGCTGCGGGATTATATCTTTTAGGACACAGTACCGGAAACATGCTCTTTGTTGGCGCTATTGTATTTGGTATGGGTGTATGTTATTTCTGGCCAACAATGTTAGGATTTGTATCTGAAAACCTGCCAAAAACAGGTGCAGTAGGCATGAACCTGATGGGCGGTGCAGGTATGCTCGCGGTTTCTGTATACACCTTCTTTATGGGAGGTTATTACGATAAACTGGTTGCAGCTAAAACACCGGCAGGCGATACATCTGAAGCCGCGTTAAATGAAGCCAAGAAACTGGCCGGTCCGGAAGTATTGAATGCAACGCTGATCATACCGGTTGTACTGGTAGTAGCCTTCGCCATTCTTTTGTTTTACATGCGTGGTAAGAAAAATACAAATTCTTCATCGGCCGCTGCTGCGTAAGCAACATAGGAGTATATTTATAGGACCAATTATTATGACGAATTCATCTAACAGAAGGCATGCCATCAAAAGCATTATTGCCGGATCTGCTGCGCTCGCAGCGGGATCTGCCTTACCCTCTTTTGCCGCTGC
Organism: Sediminibacterium sp.; assembly: GCA_965206685.1. Classification (GTDB taxonomy): domain Bacteria; phylum Bacteroidota; class Bacteroidia; order Chitinophagales; family Chitinophagaceae; genus Sediminibacterium. Next base: position 3,841,443 of record OZ242223.1, on the reverse strand, counting down.
AGAAAAAGCTGATAAAAAAGCCTACATGTTAAAAGGAAATATCCAGCACTCTGTTTGCCGCTGGTGCTTTGGCGGATTAACATTGGAAGAACTCTGTATCGCCGCCAATGATATTGGTTTAAAAGGAATTGATCTGGTTCCGCCGAAAGACTGGCCCACACTTAAAAAATACAATCTCGTATCCACCATGTGTAACGGCGCAGAGATCAGCCTTACCAAAGGATGGAACGATAAGCAATACCATTCTACCTTAATAAAAAACTATACCGAACATATTGATCTGGTTGCTGATGCCGGTTACAAAAACCTCTTCACCGCCAGCGGTAACAGAAACGGGATGGATGATGAAACAGGATTAAGAAATTGTGTGGATGGCATCAAGCAGATTCTTTCGCAAGCCGAAAAAAAAGGCGTGGTAATTACCATGGAATTGCTGAACAGCAAAATTGACCACAAAGATTATATGTGCGACAGAACACAATGGGGTGTTGAATTGTGTAAGCGATTGGGCTCGCCTAATTTTAAACTGTTGTACGATATCTATCACATGCAGATCGATGAAGGTGATGTAATACGCACTATCCGCGATAACAATACATATATAGGACATTACCATACAGCAGGTGTTCCCGGCAGGCACGAGATTGATGAAACGCAGGAGCTATTTTATCCCGCCATCATGAAAGCCATACTGGCCACAGGATTTAATGATTATGTAGCCCAGGAATTTATTCCATTAGCAGAAGACAAGATCGGATCGCTGAGAAAAGCAGTGCAGATCTGTGATGTGTAGTAGATCGTGAATCGTGAGACGTGAATCGTGAGTATTTGTGTTCTTCACTCACGACTGACGATTCACGTCTCACGAAAAAAATAAATCAATCAACAAGTAAACCAATAAACCAACAAGAATCATGTCCGATCAAAATTACGACGCAATTGTTGTCGGCTCCGGGATCAGCGGAGGCTGGGCGGCGAAAGAACTTACAGAAAAAGGACTTAAGGTCCTGATGCTGGAACGTGGCCGCGATATTAAACACATTAAGGATTATGTGAACGCCAACAAAGAAGCATGGGATTATCCCCATCGTGGAAGAAGAACACAAAAGATGATCGAAGATTATCCTGTGTTAAAGCGTGATTATCCTTTGAATGAAACCAATCTGGATTATTGGGTGGATGAAAAAGAAAGTCCATACACCGAGATCAAACGTTACGATTGGTTCCGTGGTTATCATGTGGGCGGACGTTCTCTCATGTGGGGAAGACAATCTTACCGCTGGAGCGATTTTGATTTTGAAGCCAATGCAAAAGACGGCATCGCTGTTGACTGGCCTGTTCGTTATAAAGAAATAGAACCCTGGTACGACCATGTAGAAAAATTTGCCGGCATCAGCGGTAACCGCGATGGTTTGGCACAATTACCCGATGGACAGTTTCTCCCACCAATGGATATGACCTGTGTGGAGAAAGATGTTGCTGCCAGAGTAAAAGAACATTACAAAGGACAACGTGCCATGATCATTGGCCGTACAGCAAATTTAACTGTTGCTATTCCTGATCGTACTGCCTGTCAGTTCCGTAATAAATGCTGGCTGGGTTGTCCGTTTGGTGGTTACTTCAGTACACAATCTTCTACATTGCCTGCAGCGATGAAAACCGGAAACCTTACGGTTCGTCCTTGGTCAATTGTAACCAAAGTATTGTACGATAAGGATAAGAAAAGAGCAACCGGTGTAGAAGTACTGGATGCTGAAACCAATAAGACTTATACGTTTACTTCGAAGATCGTTTTCTTAAACGCATCTACTTTTAATACTGCATGGATCCTGATGAACTCTGCAACAGATGTATGGCCTGATGGTTTGGGCAGCAGCAGCGGTGAGCTGGGTCATAATATTATGGACCACCACTTAGGTGTGGGTGCAGGCGGGCGTGTGGAAGGTTATGAAGACAAATATTATTTCGGCCGACGTGCAAACGGAATTTATATCCCACGCTACCGTAACCTGTTTGGCGATAAACGCGATTACCTGCGTGGCTTTGGCTATCAGGGTGGTGGCAGCCGTCAGGGTTGGAGCCGCGACATCGCTGAGTTTACCATTGGTGGTGAATTTAAAGATGCCTTAACTGAGCCAGGCAGCTGGACAATGGGCATGGGCGGATTTGGTGAGATCTTACCGGATCACAGCAACAAAATCACTCTCGATAAAACCGTAAAAGATAAATGGGGATTGAATGTATTGGCTTTTGACGCAGAACTGAAAGAGAATGAACTGAAGATGCGTAAAGACATGCAGGCAGATGCCATTGAAATGCTGGAAGCAGCCGGTGTAAAAGATGTAAAAGGATATGATGCCAATGGTATACAAGGCCGTGGTATTCACGAAATGGGTGCTGCACGTATGGGCGCCGATCCTAAAACATCTGTGGTAAACAAATTCAACCAGGTTTGGGATGCGCCAAACGTATACATAACAGATGGTGCGTTTATGGCCTCTGCTGCATGCGTTAACCCATCACTCACCTACATGGCCTTTACTGCAAGAGCAGTGGATCATGCGGTGTCTGAATTGAAAAAACAAAATTTATAATTGTGAGTAGAGAGTAGTGAGTAGTCAGTAAATACACTCACCACTCACTACTGACCACTCACTAAAAACAATCATTTTAAAAAATCAATCTCATGAATAGAAGAGAAGCCATATCCAGTGTAGCCTTGCTCCTGGGTGGAACTATTTTGGGTGCAGAAGCTTTTTTATCGGGCTGTAAAACCAAAACAGAAACCGGCGTAAGTTTTTCAACAACCGATATTTCATTTTTGGATGAAGTAGCCGAAACCATTTTACCTGCTACCAGCACACCAGGTGCAAAAGCGGCTAAAGTAGGTGAGTTTATGACCGTAATGGTGAAAGACTGCTACGAAGCCAAAGACCAGACCATTTTTATGGAAGGCATGAAAAAACTTGACGAAGCCAGCAAAGCCAAGAACAGTAAATCTTTCATGGAAAGCACGCCGGCACAACGTCACGATCTGTTGGTTGCATTGGATGCTGAAGCGAAAGAATACCAGAAAAATAAAAAGAAAGACGATCCCAATCATTATTTCCGCATGATGAAAGAATTAACCTTAACCGGTTACTTCACATCAGAAGTAGGTGCAACCAAAGCCTTACGCTATGTAGCCGTACCGGGCAAGTATGAAGGTTGTATTGATTACAAGAAGGGAGATAAAGCCTGGGCAACCTCGTAGTAATTAATAATTAGAAATTAATAATTGGGGCAGTTTTTGTTTCGATTATGTTTTTAATTATTGAGGACTCAAAAAATTCACGACTCACGTCTCACGATTCACGATCGAAGATGATTTGAAAAACATCATTTCTTTTTTGATTCGAACTCATTTTAAAACCTCCAATCATGTCCAACAGAAGAGAATTTCTCCGCGGCGGTGCTTTTGCAGCACTGGGTTTGGCTTTACCGTTTAATGGTAAGTCATCGTTAATAGAAGAATTTGCAAGGTTTAAGAACATACCCAAATTTGGTATTCAGTTATGGACCGTAAAAGAAGATATGGGTTCCAATGCCAAAGACACTTTGAAAAAACTGTCTGATGATGGTTATAAACTCATCGAAAGTTTTGAAGGCAGCAAAGGCATGTTCTGGGGATGGAAAAATACCGAGTTCAAAAAATATATGGATGGTCTGGGTATGAGTATCATTTCTGCTCATGCAAACAACACGGTTGATTTTGAACGTAAAGCTGCAGAAGCGGCAGAGATTGGAATGAAGTATCTGATCTGCCCTTACAAAGGCCCGCAAAAATCAATTGATGATTTTAAAAAGTTTGCCGACGAGTTCAACAAAAGCGGAGAGATCTGTAAAAAGAACGGAATCCGTTTTGCGTATCATAACCACGACTACTCATTCAAACCCATGAATGGTGAAGTACCGCAAACCGTGATGATGAACAATACCGACAAAAACCTGGTTGATTTTGAAATGGATATTTATTGGGTTGTTGCAGCAGGAGAAGATCCCAAAGCATGGTTTAAAAAACATCCGGGCCGTTTCAAACTCTGTCATATAAAAGACCTTGCTAAAACCAGCAGTAAAGAAGGACATGAGTCTGTACAGATAGGAAAAGGCACGATTGATTTTGCATCTATCTTAAAAGTAGCCGAAGCCAACGGTATGAAATATCATATTATAGAGCAGGAAGCATTTACCGGCACGAATCCTTTGGAGAGTGCTGCGGCGGATGCGAAGTATATGAAGACGTTTAACTATTAACCCCCCAGCCCCCTGAAGGGGGGGTTAATATTGTATAAGATTCGAAAGCGGTTCATGGATACATGAACCGCTTTTTTAATATTGAATAATGAACAAGGAATATTGAATTTCGAAGTTGTGCCTTACTTCATCATTCTGTATTCCTTGTTCATTATTCAATATTCTCATCCTTTTCATAAAAAAAATGCGGTCCAAAATGAACCGCAGTTTTTTATTTGAAACCCACATAAGCTCCCCCTTCAGGGGGCTGGGGGGTTATACTCCCAAACTATATCCATCCCTATACGTCCTCTTCACAAACTGATTGGCTTCGTCAAAATTGGTGATTCGCATATTCGGGCCATCCCATAAGAGTTTTACGTTGCGGCCGGGGTAGGTAATAATATCTTTTCCTTTTGCATCTTTACCGGCGCGGGTTATATGATAACTGCGGATGGCAAGGTTACCCATGAGTACACTTTCGGTAAGTGGTCCGGCAATATCAAAACGGGAGCTCAGGTTATTGGCCTGTTCAGAACCATAGCCTGCAATAGCACCTTCTACCCATGCAGCATAGTGGCCGTTATCTCCTTTAGGAACACGGGCTACGGTTTGCGGAACTTTTACTTCTTCTGTGCGTGAGGTTGGTAACAATTTTGGTTTAATACCATACGTACCGCACATCATCTTTCCTTTGGTACCAATAAATATGGCACCATTACCGCCATCACCCATTTCTTCGTTAGGGCCCAGTTCTTCCGGACGGTCGGGTTGAATACCGCCATCCATCCAATGCAGTTTTACATCGGGCTTACCGTTCTGGCCTTTAAAGGTTAAAGTGATAGATGAGGATACTGGTCCTGAATCGGGATATACACCACGTGTCCAGTTTTCAACATAAGGAGTAGCAATACTGCATTCTGCACCGGTAGGATAACCGAGGCCGAGTACGGCAAAAGCAGGGGCCATAATATGACAGGCCATATCGCCTAAAGCGCCGGTACCGTAATCCCACCAGCCACGCCAGTTAAACGGAACTAATTTTTCTACATAATCACGGTAAGGGGCAGTACCCAGCCATAGGTTCCAATCCAGTTCGGCAGGAACAGCGGGTTTTTCTTTAGACCAGGGAATACCCTGTGGCCAAACGGGTCTGTCGGTATAACAATAGATTGTATGAACATCGCCGATGATGCCGGCATTGTACCAATCCTGCAGCTGACGAACACCATCGCCGGATGCACCCTGGTTACCCATTTGGGTTACTACTTTATAATCGTGTGCTGCTTTGGTAAGTACACGGGCTTCGTAAATATCGTGGGTAAGTGGTTTTTGAACATACACGTGTTTGTTATGCTGCATAGCGGCCATGGCTACTACGGCGTGCATGTGATCGGGTATGGAAACAGAAACGGCATCAAAAGATTTATGTTCTTTTTCGATCATCTCACGATAATCGGTATATAGTTTGGCTTTGGGATAACGCTCGCGGCTTTTACGGCTCTGGCGCGAATCTACATCGCACAGAAAACCGATCTCGGCTTTACCGCTCTGGAAAAAATTCCACAGATCGCTTTCGCCTTTACCGCCGGCGCCCACACCGGCAACAATCAGTTTATCGCTGGGAGCGGTAAAACCGCGGCCCAGTACATGGCGGGGAACAATGTAAAAACCGGCAGCGGCAAGCGCAGCGTTACGGATAAAGCTTCTTCGGGTTGAGTCGGGATGCTGGATACCTGATACCGGATCCTTGGCACTTGAATCTTGATCCTTGATTCTTGAAACGGGTTCTTTCTTTTTCATGCTTGTCAATCGTTATGGTTAGAGGTAGAAAATAGAGAGTTCAATTTATTACAAATAATTCAATAAAGAAAGAGGATTGACGGATTGCGGATTGTTGGATTTACGGATTATTGCTCAACAGATTGGGAAAGGCAATGGCAGTGCGTGTTTGTTAACTAAAATTTTTTAGCAGATTCCATAAGGAGATGCAAAAAAATCTTCGCGCTCCATTGCGTCCTTGCGGCTTTGCGGTTGAGCTGTTTTACCGCAAAGACGCAATGGAGCGAGGGTTCGCGAGGAATGAACCTGCCAATTGGGGAGAGTTACATATATCACAGGTGTGTTTGTTAAATAATGGCAGTATGCAGCCTGTAAAAGGTTAAAGCCGCCAAAGAAGCCGGGTAAACAGGTATGTGGTACGGTATTGGCATACTATCCTTATCTGCCATAAGGCATACACTAAAAAAACACTCATGAAAAAATTATTACTCTTTGCTTTAACAGCCTTAACCATAAGCGGAACGGCTATGGCGCAAACAGAAAAGCAGCAGGAAAAGAAAGATCTGCGTACAGCCGTAGAAATTAAACGCGACCAGCAAAAGAAAATGGCCGATGATGCTGCCCACTTACGTTTTAAAAAAGCACACGACCATAAAGAAGCCGCTGATGCAGCCCGCAAAAAACAACACGCCGAAGCAGAAGCGCTGCGCGATAAAGGTGTAAAGCACCCGGTTAAAGCGGTAAGAAAACAATTACACAAAGAACACGAAGCCGCCGAGAAGAAAAAAGACGGAACCAAATAAAAACCAATTATAAGTATCTTTATATCCGTTTACAATCCAATGCAAGCCACCCGTTTGAAAGAATGGGTGGTTTTGTTTTTGGACGAATGAGGGCGTTTTTTGCCCTGATTGATAAAATGAGGGCGTTTTTTCACTAATTTTACTCTCATATGAATAATAGGGGTGTTTTACGCCCTTGTAAAACAAACAACAGCACATGCCTTTTCATCCGGAGAAACCATATAATAGTTTACCCTTATTACCACCTAAGGCGGCAATTGAAACAGCGGCTGTATTAAAGAAAACGATTGCTGCCAGCCGGGCATTATCTGAATTAAAAGGAGCATTAACCCGTCTTCCCAATCCTACGCTTTTTATTGACACCATTCATTTGCAGGAAGCACAGGCAAGTTCTGCTATAGAAAATATTATTACAACACAGGACGAATTGTTTAAAGCGAGCATTACCGGAGAAAATATTGAAGACCTTTCTACAAAAGAGGTTATTCATTATAAAGATGCACTATGGTATGGTATAAAGCAATTGGAGAAAAAACCATTGCTTACAACCAATCTTTTTACAGCGATTGTACAGATAATAAAAGAGAATGGATCGGGTATTCGTAATGTGCCCGGTACACAGCTAAAGAATGCAGGGAGGGGTAAAGTTGTATATACACCACCTGAGGGAGAAACAGTTATCAGAGCTAAACTCAAAAATCTGGAAGATTTTATTCATGAAGAAGATGTAATTGATCCGCTTATTAAAATGGCTATCATACATTATCAATTTGAAGCCATTCACCCTTTTTTTGATGGCAATGGAAGAACAGGAAGGATTATTTTATTGCTATATCTGAAAATGACAGGATTACTGGAACATCCTGCTTTATACCTGAGCAATTATATTATGCAGCATAAAACCAGCTATTACAAAAACCTGAGAGCTGTTACAGAGTTGGGAGACTGGGAAAACTGGATAATATATATGCTGGATATGGTTGAAAAAACGGCCTTAAAAGGAAGAAAGCAAATAACTGAAATAGAAACGTTAATGGATATAATGGGAAGAGAAATTCAAAAAAAAGCCCCAAAATTGTATTCAAAAGATCTGATTGAAGTACTCTTCCGGCTACCATATACCAAAAGGTTGTTTTTGGTAAATGCCGGTATTGGTAACCTGAAAACTGCCGGTAATTATCTGGCAGAGCTGGAAAAGAAACAGTTTTTAAAAAGCGTACAGGCCGGCAGAGAGAAACTGTATCTGAATTTCCGTTTTATGGAGGTGTTGAAAAATAAATAAACAAAGACAGATATCCGTTTACAATCCAATGCAAGCCACCCGTTTGAAAGAATGGGTGGTTTTTGTTTTTTAGAACTCGTATAAGAATAATGCTCCGTTTTCAATAGCTTCTACAATCATAGTTTCCGCTTTTAATTCGTCTTCTGTAATGCCCTCTTGATAAGAATCATCAATTTCATTGTGCACATCAAAGGTCTGGGTGCTTGGGTAATATGCAATTCTTTTACTACTTCTCGCGAAGCCATTTAAGGCTATAAAAAATTCCATCCAATTTTTCCTTTCATCGTATTCCGCGATTTTCTTCAATTCGTCAATAGACTGTATCTGTTTCATGGTTTTTTGTTTCTTCAAATATAATAAAATGACCCTTAAAGTCCGTTGACTTAAAAGCCACATTTGATGACCTTTCCTAAATGGACATCAAGCTAAAAATTGGCCAGAGAATCAAGGTATTAAGGAAAGAGTTAGCGCTTTCTCAGGAAGGGCTGGCATATAAGGCTGAGGTAGACAGAACTTATGTGACTGATGTTGAGAATGGTAGGCGAAATGTTTCGGTTGAAATATTAGAAAGATTGATTGCTGCGTTGGAGGTTTCTTTTTCTGAGTTTTTTAATTCTAAAGAGTTTAAGAAATGAGAGAAGAAATTCAACCTGGTGATATTATCTCCTATTTTGAAATGTGTCAAGCAGAAGGCTATAGTCTTCAGCGTGGAATGAACTTTAGAGTTAATGAAGGAGTATGTGTTTTTTTGATGTCTTTAAGAAAAGGAGCGCCTTATGCTGATAGAGTTGAAGACAATGGACAAATCTTGATTTATGAAGGACATGATTCACAAAAAAATTGGGCAAGAAACCCAAAAGATATGGATCAGCCAATGTTTAGTCCTACTGGCACTTTAACTGAAAATGGAAAATTCTATGAAGTAGCAGAAAAATTTAAAAAGAGCCTGCAATCCCCGGAGCTAGTAAAAGTTTATGAAAAAATAAAAGATGGAATTTGGGTTTATAATGGAATTTTTGAATTACTAGATGCTTGGCAAGAATACTCAGATAATCGAAAAGTATTTAAATTCAAATTAAAGGTTACAGATAAAACGATTGATTTAAAAGAAAGGCGACTAAAAGAAGTTCAAGAGCTAGAACATAATAGAATGATTCCTACCTCAGTTAAACTTGCTGTTTGGAAACGAGATAAAGGAAAATGTATTCAATGTGGCAGTAGTGATAATTTACACTTTGATCATATCCTTCCGTATGCTAAAGGAGGAACATCATTAAAAGTAGAAAATATTCAATTACTCTGTGCTCGACACAATCTTCAAAAGAGCGATAAAATAATTTAGTTGTTTATCCGGCTCGTGTTATAACTGCGCTGCGCTTTGGTGTGTACATCAGCCATAGCCTAAGGTAATAAAACGGTAGAGTTTTGCGGTAAATACCTAATGGTAAATTAAATTTCTTGTGTTTGCTTTGTTGATAAGCATGAACCTGGAGAGATATTCATATTATAGCAGTAAAACCTTTTTAGACTTCAAATTTGAAAATGAAGGTCCTAAAGGGGCTATCAAAAAAATTGTAAGATTTAGTCTTCAAAACGCTAATGGAATAACTTATTGTAATCTAGGTTTTGGAGACATCAACCCCAAAACCGGCAAAGTTGATGATCTTATTATTTCTGATAATAAAGACAAGGATAAAATACTTGCAACTGTAGCAGCAATTGTTTTGGATTTTACTGAAAAATTTCCTGATATGATAGTATATGCGAAAGGAAGTACAGCAGGGAGAACGAGGCTTTATCAGATGGGCATTGCAGCTAATTACGATCAAATAGAATCACTTCTTTATGTTTATGGTTATTCAGATGGTCGTTGGGAGTTTTTCAGGAAAAGAGTTAATTATTATGCTTTCATAAGTTTGCGCAAAAAATGTAAATTAGTATTGCAAAAGCAGATTAATATGATTACAAAGTCTTCAAAAACAACAAAAAAATCGAAAGCACGCGTTAGCCGTAAAGTAAAAGATTATGGTAACGAGCCTTTTTTTGTTGAAAAGGCAAAGCAATCAAAGGCTTTTTTGGAAAAGAATGGTTTCCCCACAGAATTAAGCTTAAAAAAATAGTTTATTCTTTTGGGTTCAACTAAAATATTTCTAATTGCACTCCGGTTTTTCTCTTTATTAACCACAAATTGTTTTTTACCTCTCTATTGATGTGCCAAATATGGCCGAGGGTTCTCCCGAGTAACGACGTATAAAATTGTGTAGTTTTAATCCACGCGTTTATATTATGGCAACTACTTATAAAACTCCCGGTGTATATATTAATGAAATAAATGCTTTCCCAAATTCTGTTGTACCCATATCCACTTCTGTTGCCGCATTTGTTGGATACACAGAGAAAGCAGCGGCGTATGAGGGTAAATCTTATTTGAACAATGCATTCCGCGTAAGCTCGCTGGCTGAGTATGAAATAATTTTTGGCAAAGGGCCTGTTTACCGGTTTTCTGTTGAGGAGGTTGTTGCAGGCACGGTAGCAGCGCCATTAAATCCTGTTATTGATCTGGGTAGTAAACAATACAGCGTGAAATTAATTTCGCCAGGTTTTTGTTTGTACAACAGTCTGCGTTTGTTCTTTGCCAATGGCGGGACAAACTGTTATATTATTTCTGTTGGTGATTATAGTCAAACACCCGCATTGGCAGATCTTTCGGCAGCACTTGCTGTTTTAGAAAAAGAAATGGAGCCGTCTATATTGGCTATTCCGGATGCAGTGGCGTTATCTGATGCAGATCATGCAACGCTGGTTCAGCAATCATTGACGCATTGTGCAAAAATGCAAAACCGTGTGGCGGTGCTGGATGTACATGGTGCGGCAGTATCAGATGCAGCACAGGTAGAACCTCTGATCACACAATTCAGGAATGGAACGGGAAGTAATGGATTAAGTTATGGTGCAGCTTATTTTCCATGGTTAAACACGGGTATTGTTTCCAGAAGCGAGATCAGTTTTCTGAACTTGGCGGATAATCTTTCAGATCTTTTGGAAACAACACCTGCAGTAATAAATGCTTTGGAACCTATACCGGCTATATGTGCAGCTTTTGCAGAAAATGCTGGAGATGCAACCGTGATCACTTCTGTTCAAAAAGCCAATCAGACTTTACTTAGCGTAAGCAAACAGTATTATACTATTGTGTCTGCTGCATTGGATATTGTAAATGTACTTCCCCCATCTGCAGCTATGGCGGGTGTTTATGCAATGATGGATAATACAGATTCGGTTGCCAAAGCACCGGCCAATATTACACTTGCCGCTGTTTTATCACCCACCATTAACCTTACCGATCAGCAACAGTTTTTTGTAAATGTTGATATGGCCACAGGTAAATCCATTAATGCCATCCGTGCATTTGCTATGAAGGGTGTAATGCCATGGGGTGCTAAAACATTAGACGGCAACAGTAATGATTACCGCTATATTAATGTGAGAAGAACACTGATCTTTATAGAACAATCTCTGCAACTCAGCGCCCGCAGTTTTGTATTTGAACCCAATACCGCCAATACATGGGCAGCTGTTAAAAGTATGATGGAAAATTTCTTACAAAAATGCTGGCAGCAAGGCGTGCTGCAAGGCGCAAGTACGCAGGATGCTTATCATGTTGCTGTAGGGTTGGGATCTACCATAACGGACAATGATATACTGGATGGTTATATGAATGTTTCGGTGCAGGTGGCCATTTCCCGTTCTGCAGAATTTATTGCGATCAGTTTTCAGCAGCAGATGGCGACATCATAATCATACCTGTTTATAAATTCGCGGGCCGTCTGTTATTCACACTCACACTGATGGTTGCATATTTACCGTTGATCTTTTTGTAAAGGTTGGGGTCGAGGTATCCTTCGTTTTTTACAATCGTGGCCGAGTCGGCCTGAACATAATTAATAATGATCCAGCATTCAGTAGAAATGGTGATAGGTTGTGTTGTACCTACTTCATTATTATGTGCAGTTACAGAAAGTTGATAAGTACCTTCCGATAATTTTTTTTCCGGCAATTGTTGCAGTCCGGTTCCTATGGGTTGCTCGGCAATAACGATACTGGCTTCTTTTTTATCCGTCACCATAATCTTCATATCCACAGGTTTACCATCGGCATTGCTGTTGCTCACAATAACCCATGCGGAATGTTTGGAACGATAACGGGCAGATAATAACGGGAAACTCAACAAGATAAGACACAGAAATACATACGGCTTAGATGCGCGGATTGACATTGGATTTTTTATTTACTTACAATAATTAAAAACGAGTTACTGATAATTTCCATTTCTATTGAATCTGTTTCATCTATCGGTTGTAAAAATAACGTACCGGTGATTGAATGGTTGTCATTTTTTCATGAACCACGGTAGTTTTTTCATCACACACGAAAGATGCAATTTTATGATATAATGCTGCTTCGATCGGTTATGAAAATGATAAACGGTAGCTTGTTGATCAATGCATTTTTATAATCAGTTTGTTTTCAATTGGTTGTTTATCTGTTTTTGATCACCACAAGTTTGTCAATCATAAAATGGTTGCTGTAGTTAAAAAATAATCCAGCAGCATTTTACCCCAAACAAATACTAACTTGTTATTAAAACGAAGCTATGCCGGCCGATATTCTTTCTCTTCTGAACAATATGCGTAAGTATTTTGCATCGGGTATTACCAAACCCTATGCCTTTCGCAAACAACAGCTATTGGCTTTAAAAGAAGCAGTAATTGCTTATGAAGAAGCGATCTATGCAGCATTGTATACCGATCTCAAAAAAAGCAAAGAAGAATGCTGGGTTACTGAGAATGGATTTTTTCTGGCTGAATTAAATGATACACTGAAACACCTGCAGGAATGGATGCAACCCGAAGCAGTATCTACCAATTTATTAAACCTTCCCTCAAGCAGTCGTGTAGAAAAAGAACCGCTGGGTATAGTATTGGCCATCGGTCCGTGGAATTACCCATTCCAATTATTGTTTACCCCTTTATTGGGAGCTATTGCTGCAGGTAATTGTGTGGTATTAAAACCCAGTGAGTTTGCACCGGCTACAGCAGATGTAATGCAGAAAATTGTTGAATCGGCTTTTGCCAAAGAATATGTTTTGTTTGTGCCTGGCGATGGTGCAGCCGTAATTCCGGAAATGCTGAACAATTTTACATTCGATCATATTTTTTATACAGGAAGCACAGCGGTTGGCAAGATCATTTATAAAATGGCTGCAGACAGGTTGGTGCCGGTTACACTGGAGCTTGGTGGAAAAAGTCCTTGTGTGGTGGAAGAAGATGCCAACATCAATATAGCCGCAAAGCGAATTGTAATGACTAAATTTTCCAATGCCGGACAAATGTGTGTGGCACCCGATTATGTGTTGGTGCATACAAGTAAGAAGAAAGAATTGGTAAAAGCGTTAAAAAATAAAATCACTCAATTCTTTGGAGAGCGGCCTGAAGAAAGTGAAAATTATGGAAAGCTGATCAATGAAAGACAGTTTAACCGGGTTACCGGTTACCTGATGCAGGGAAATAAATTACATGGCGGCAGATACAATGCCGATACCTTATTTATTGAACCCACATTGCTTGATCAGGTGGATATGGATGCACAGATCATGAAAGAAGAGATCTTTGGTCCGGTCTTACCCATACTTAGTTACAACACAAAAGAAGAAGCTTTACAGATCATTGCACACAATCCGAACCCTTTGGCTTTTTATGTGTTTACATCAAGCAGTGATAAGGAAAAACAATGGCTGGATGCGGTTCCATCAGGCGGTGCCTGTGTAAATAATGCAAGCTGGCATTTGACGAATCCTTCCTTACCTTTTGGTGGCAGGGGTTTTAGTGGAACAGGAGCGTATCATGGAAAATATTCATTTGAAACATTCAGCCATAAAAAAGCCGTAATGAAAACGCCAACATGGTTTGATCCGGCTCTGAAGTATCCGCCGTTGAAAGGGAAGTTGGGGATATTTAAATGGATAATCAGGTGATTCGCGAATTACGGATTAGCGGATTGGCGGATTTTTCCGAAGCGAAACACTAACCGAATTTGATCATTTATTCATCTATAGAACCAAAGCGTTTATGCCAAAATTGATTTTTTCAGATTGATTTGATTAACGGATAAAAAATCCGCCAATCCGCAATTCGCTAATCCGCAAATGATATGAGAAAACTATTGATAGTAAGTGCAATCATCCTTATCGGTTTATTCCTGATCAAACGAAAAGACATGACCTGGAGACAATCCATCCTCAAAACGATTTACCCATTGATCATGCTGAAAGGAAAATTATTTCCCGGCAGTAAAGATGTTCAGGAAAATAAAGATCAAAAACAACCAATCAATTCTTTTTACGCATTAAAAGCTGTCAATAATCATGGCGACACCATTGACTTCAATCAATTCAAAGGCAAAAAAGTAATGATCGTTAACACCGCCAGCGATTGCGGTTTTACGGCACAATATGATGAACTGGAAAAACTGCATCAGCAATACAAAGACAAATTAGTAATGCTTGCCTTTCCAGCAAATGATTTTAAAGAACAGGAAAAGAAAGATGATGCTGCCATTGCCTCATTCTGTAAGGCTAATTATGGGATTACATTTATGCTGATGCAAAAAAGCCATGTAGTAAAAGGTGCAGAACAAAATCCGGTGTTTGCATGGTTAAGTAATGCTTCACAGAATGGCTGGTGTGAGCAGGAGCCGGTTTGGAATTTCAGTAAGTATGTTGTTGATGAGAATGGCGTATTAACCTACTTTTTTTCACAGATGATATCTCCGTTGAGTAAGGAAGTAGAGAAAGGATTGGCGAATTAGCGGATTGCGAATTGGCGGATTTTTGAAGCGAAACACCAATTGGAATGCGATCAATGCCACAACTAAAAAGGAAAGTGAATAATTTTTGTATTTGTGATTTAATTATCGAATTTTTAATTCGTTAATCCGCAATTCGCCAATCCGCTAATAATTACACAGGACACTTTTCGTGGTAATTAATCAACTCAATAGGCGTACGTGCAATTTCAAATCCATGATAATGCAGTTTCACCTCATCCAACACCGCTTCCACTTCTTCCATGGTAGTTAGTGTTACCAACCGATTTCTGAATTCTTTTATATTGGGTAATCCTTTTAAATAATTAGCATAATGCCTGCGCATTTCGTTGATGCCAACAACCGGGCCTTTCCATTCGAGTGATTTTCGTAAATGTTTACGGGCAACTTCTACACGCTCTTCCAGTGTTGGAAAAGGAAGCAATTCTCCGGTTGCGAGATAATGTTTGATCTCACGAAAGATCCATGGATAACCAATGGCTGCACGGCCGATCATAATACCATCAATACCGTAACGGTTTTTATATTCTAACGCTTTTTGCGGACTGTCAATATCTCCATTACCAAAAATGGGTATGTTGATGCGCGGGTTGTTTTTTACTTTGGCGATCAGTGTCCAGTCGGCCTCACCTTTATACATTTGAGAACGTGTGCGACCATGTATGGCAAGGGCTTTGATGCCCACATCCTGTAAGCGTTCGGCTACTTCTTCAATATTTTTTGTATTATCATCCCAACCCAATCTGGTTTTAACCGTAACGGGGAGGCGGGTGCTTTTTACAACCGCTTCGGTAAGGCGAACCATCAGGTCAATATCTTTTAATACGCCCGCGCCGGCACCTTTGGTAACTACTTTTTTCACCGGACAACCAAAGTTGATATCGAGCAGATCGGGGTTAACCGTTTCAACAATTTTTGCGCTGAGCGACATGGCTTCTTCATCTCCGCCGAAAATCTGGATACCCACCGGACGTTCATAATCAAAAATGTCTAATTTCTGACGGCTCTTCATTGCATCGCGGATCAATCCTTCGCTGCTGATGAATTCGGTGTACATCAGATCGGCACCATTGTCTTTACAAACGGCACGAAAAGGCGGGTCGCTCACATCCTCCATGGGCGCCAGTAATAACGGGAAATCGGGTAATGCTATCTCGCCTATTTTAACCATATTGTGCTTCTAATGAGACGGGTTACTGAAATTGTTAGGCAAATTGCCTTTTATCAATAACCACGGCTTTATTTTTAAAGAAGTTGCAAATTACAATCTTATTTTTCAATCGCATGAATCAAAAGCAACCCCTCAATTATCCGATGCAATTTGCCCTTTTAATAGGGTTAATGGGCGTATTTATTGTAATCAGCGGGGTTTTGGTAGCATTTTTGGGCAGTTGGCTGATGCATGTGCCTTTTGGAGAAGTGCCAAAAGTGATCAATAAAGCTGAATTTGTAAATGTTTCCCGCTTTCTCAATACAATGGCTTCGGTACTTGTGTTTTTGCTGCCGGCATGGATCCTCGCAAGAAATATCAGTAAAAATGCATTTTCACATCTTGGATTTAATTCGGTGGTGGGTATAAGGCAGCTCATTCCATTATTATTGATCATGGTTGCAGGTATAATGCTCAGCGGTGCGCTGGGTGAACTGAATGAAAAAATTCCTTTGCCTGGTACATTATATGCCAAAGCCAAAAAAATGGAAGACGAATACAAAGCGTCTATGCTTTCGATGGCGAATATGAAAACGGTGGTTGATTATTTGCTTGCGCTGATTGTACTGGCTGCGGCACCTGCCGTGTGCGAAGAAGTATTGTTCCGCGGTGCTTTTCAACAGGTATTTATTGGCTGGACGAAAAATAAATGGACGGGTATTATCATCACGAGCATTGTGTTCAGTGCATTTCATTTTTCTTATTTCGGATTTTTGCCAAGAGTGGCATTGGGTATGGTATTGGGATTGATTTTTTTCTACAGCAAAAATATCTGGCTCAATATTTTTCTGCATTTTTTAAATAATGCGATGGTGGTTACACAATTATACCTGGCTTCGCGCATGGGTAAGTCAATTGATAAAACGATGGATGAAAACATACCCATGTGGATTGGCCTGATCGCATTAGCACTGCTCTTTATTTTCTTCCGAACATTTAAAAAGGAAAGTGAAGCTGTATTGGCAGCTAAAGAAAAAGATATCTACTCGTCTCCCGAAAATATGTTGTCCTGATGCTCCCCTGGCAAAAAGTATTTGCAACCCGTAACCCGGCAGAAGCCAGTATTATACAAGGCATGCTGGAAGAGAATAATGTACCCGTGCAGGTAATGAACAAGCAGGACAGCAGTTATCTCAATTTTGGAGATATAGAACTCTTTGTACCGGCACATCTTGCAGAAACGGCAAAACAATTGGTGGGCCAGAATCTGCTGAATTAAGTAACAGTTTTTGTTTATCTCCTCCAATCGTTCGTACTTCGTACTTCAAATTCGTACTTACCCCATGGCTTTTAATTTTCAAACCTTCCGTACACGGGCATTAACTGCTATTGTTTTTGTATTGGTGATGTTAACGGGTTTGTTGTGGAACCAATGGAGTTTTTTTGTTTTGTTTTCTGTGATCCATTTTGGTTGCTGGATAGAATACCAGAAACTGGTGGGTTTGATTGATGAAGAATATAAAGAGATCAATCCCGTACATCGATATGGTTTTATGCTGGCTGGCTGGGGCTTTATGTTGTGGATGTTGGATGATAGTTATCGCATCGGAAGTATTATTCTTAACCAGATTGGGTTCTGGCTTTTCTCTATCAGTTTTATTGCCTTTATTATCAGTGAATTTTTATTGGCCAAAAAGATGAACCCGCGCTTATGGGCACACTCATTTTTGGGATATGCCTATATATCTGTAAGCTGGGGATTGATGATGGGTTTGTATACCAATCTGCATCAAACGGTGATAACCGGAGAGAATTGGCTATTGCCTGTTTTATTAATTGCGTCTATCTGGATCAATGATACCATGGCTTATCTGGTAGGATCATTTATAGGAAAAACACCATTATCACCCATCTCTCCCAAAAAAACCTGGGAAGGAACCATTGGCGGTGCTTTGCTGGCAGTACTGGTAGTTACCCTGATTGGTTATTATTCATTTCATTTTGGAATCAAGCCGTTATTGATCATTTCATTAACCGGCTCCATTATCGGCACACTTGGTGATCTGTTTGAAAGCAAACTCAAACGTCTCGCCAACGTAAAAGACAGCGGCAGCATCATGCCGGGCCATGGTGGTTTTTTGGACCGATTTGATTCTTTGTTATTGGCTACAACGGTGCTTTGGGTAATCCTCTATTTCTCCTACTAAAAAACTGCGTCTCTGCGGGAATCTCCCTTTCGCAATAATGATGTAAAAGGATATCCTATTCTCAACATTCCGTTTTACATTTGCCCTTCAAACCATCCCCATGACCATTCACAGAGAAGGATATAAGACCATTGCCATTACCGCTTTATTATTCGGTTTATTCAATGTGGTTTCTTTTACATTTTTGAGCGCATCACTGCCTTGGCTGGCGATGGTTTTGTTTGTGGTTACCTTAGGATTATTCCTGTTTATCATTTCCTTTTTCCGAATTCCTAACCGTGTACTTACTATTAATGATGGACAGATCATTTGTCCGGCAGATGGTAAAGTAGTGGTTATTGAAGAAGTAACAGAAGTAGAATACTTTAAAGACAAACGGATACAGGTAAGCATCTTTATGAGTCCGGCCAACGTACACGTAAACCGCAACCCTATGAATGGTGAAGTGGTGTACAATCAATACCATAAAGGAAAATATTTAGTGGCCTGGCACCCAAAATCTTCAACTGAAAATGAACGTTGGAGTGTGGTTACCAGAAACGCTCATGGAGAGATCTTATACAAACAGATAGCCGGCGCATTAGCAAAACGGATCTGTAACTACACCAAAGTAGGCGAACAGGTAAAACAGTGCGATGAGTACGGTTTTATCAAATTTGGCAGCCGGGTAGATGTATTATTACCGCTGAATGCCAAAGTGAATGTGCAGTTAAATCAGGTGGTAAAAGGCGGGGTAACCGTATTAGCCAGCTGGTAAAGGGGCCGTTTATCATAATTTAACAGGCCTGAACACAGAAAAACGAGGAATTATCCTATTTTAGTAGGGAACAAACAACAAAAAATAACGAGTATGAAAAAAGTATTCATGTTAGCTACAGCCGCCTTCCTGTTTACAGGTATCGCATTTGCAAATGGTGGAGACGGCAAAAAGTGCTCTAAAGATTGCAAAGACAAAGAGTGCTGCAAAAAAGACACAAAGAAAGATGCGAAAGCCGAAACAAAAACAACTGCAAAAGCAGGCGTTAAAAAAGCCTAGTACTTTCCAAAAAAATATAAGCCCTGCATTTTGCGGGGCTTTTTTGTTGGATAAACTTATAAAATATTCTCCAGCTCTTTCAAATGATACACCACATAAGTAGCCTGAACCGTAGGTTCAACATTCAGGTGATTTACAAAAATAGTATCTAAGCCTGCGTTAATTCCACCTTGAATATCTGCATCCAGATTATCACCGATCATTATGCTTTCTTCGGGTAAGGCGCGGGCCTTATCCATAGCATAATCAAAAATTTCTTTATTGGGTTTCAGGCTTCCGCTGGCTTCGGAGGTAATTACCTGTTCAAAGAAGGCAGCAATCTTTGCATTTTGAATTTTTCCATACTGCACTTTTTCG
The DNA here is from genome assembly GCA_965206685.1 of Sediminibacterium sp. Classification (GTDB taxonomy): domain Bacteria; phylum Bacteroidota; class Bacteroidia; order Chitinophagales; family Chitinophagaceae; genus Sediminibacterium. The sequence continues at coordinate 3,821,669 of OZ242223.1, read as the reverse complement.
AAACCGTTGGTTACAAGGTGCATCTTATAATCTTTTGCCTGCAGGTATTGGAGTATCTCAACCGTGTATGGAAATAAAGTGTTTCTGGTAGGCAGCAGGTCTAAAAACTGTACACCCATTTGTTTTGATAAAGTTTCATCCGCCAGTTTAAAATCCAGCAGTGCCAGCCACATACGCTTCCATCTTAATTCATCCTGTTTAATAAAGCCTTTGGTGTAACGGTCCCAGAGGCGATGATTATGATAACTGTAACGCTCAAAGAATTGTTCAAAATCAGGAACACCTTTGGCCTTCAGGTCGTTGGTTTCAAAAAGCTGGGTAAGGGTTTGTTTGGCATTGGTCTCAAAATCCCAAAGCGTATGATCGAGGTCGAAAAACAAATGTTTATACTTCATCCTGCAAAGTACGAACTGTGAATTATGAACTAAGAAATTGATTAACAAAAAATGTTCGTACTTCGTACTTCTAACTTTGTACTTATGAATATCATCATCACCGGTGCATCCAAAGGAATTGGCAAAGCTATTGCCCAACAATTTGCTGGTGCCGGCCATACCATCATCATCTGCAGCCGTGGCGAAAAACAATTGTATGATACAGTTGCTTTTCTGCAAACAAACTACCCGCAATGCACAGTAAAAGCAAAGGTTGTGGATATGCGTGATAAAAAACAGGTTGCGGAGTTTGGAGTTTGGAGTTTGGGGTTTGGGGTTCCGGATATTTTGGTAAACAATGCCGGACAATTTATTCCCGGCAGTATTCATGAAGAAGCGGATGGTGCTGTTGAACAAATGATTGAAACGAATTTGTATAGTGCTTACTATCTTACCAAATCTGTTTTACCTGCCATGATCGCTGCCAAAGCGGGACATATTTTTAATATCTGCTCCATTGCTTCTTTACAGGCATATGCTAACGGCGGCAGTTACAGTATCAGCAAATTTGCTTTACTCGGCTTCAGCAAAAACCTGCGTGAAGAAATGAAACCACACGGTATAAAAGTAACCGCGGTTTTTCCGGGTGCCACCATGAGCGCCAGTTGGGAGGGATTTGAAATAGACCCCAAACGCATCATGGAAGCTGATGATATTGCCAAAATGGTATATGCCGCATCGCAATTATCGCCACAGGCGGTTGTAGAAGATATTGTTATGCGCCCGCAGCTAGGAGACCTTTAGCAATTTTGAAATTTTGGATTGGGAAATTTTAAAAACCATTTGCTAAATTCTCCCCTCCTGCCCCGCAGGAGGGGTGCCCAAGCGACCGAGCGAAGGGCGGGGTGGTTGAAAAGCATCAAGTGAAAACGCTGTTCACATAGAATTACCCAACCGAATTCGCACACAACGTCATTCACCATTCACTATTGCCCATTCACATAAGGCATAACAATTCCTTCACACACAAATCATATTCCCGTAACACAATCCTAACATTGAGTTCATACCCATTGGAGAATTTTGCTAAACCTCCAGTATGGAAAGACGAACCGTTGATGTTGTAGTAATGAGCGACCTGCACCTGGGAACGTATGGCTGTCATGCCAAAGAGATTGTTAACTACCTCAAGAGTATACAACCACAGATCCTCGTATTAAATGGCGATGTGATCGATATCTGGCAATTCAATAAAAGATATTTCCCCGTAGCGCATATGCAGGTGTTCAAAGAAATTATGAACCTGCTGAGTAAAGGCACACGCGTGATCTATATTACCGGTAACCACGATGAAGTGCTGCGCAGATACAGCGATCTGGAAATGGGCAATTTTCAATTAACCGATAAAGTGGTGATGGAGATCAATGGTAAGATGACATGGATCTTTCATGGAGATGTATTTGATGCAACTACAAAAGGCAGTGCTAAATTACTGGCAAAACTTGGCGGACATGGTTACGATCTTCTCATTCACCTCAACAGTTTTATTAACTGGTGTTTGAAAGCCATGGGTAAAGAGAAAATGAGCTTTAGTAAAAAAGTAAAGAACAGTGTAAAAAAAGCCGTGGCCTGGATCGGTGATTTTGAACAGACAGCTGCTGAACTGGCGATAGAAAAAAAATATGATTATGTGATTTGCGGACATATTCATCAACCACAGAAAAGAGAAGTGGTTACTAAGAACGGAAGTGTAATGTATTTAAACAGCGGCGATTGGATTGAGAACTTAACAGCACTCGAATACAATAATAACGACTGGACCATCTACCATTACGACGAAAAACAATTTGCCTCGACAACCACACCCGTAGTACCGATGGACAAAAAATTACCCACCTTAAATGTGGTAACGGATGAGATCGCTTTATTTCTTCACTCTTTAGCAATGCCATCATGAAAATATTATATTCAGTACAGGCAACGGGTAATGGCCATATCGCACGTGCAATGGAGTTGATGCCATACCTGCAACAGTATGGCGAGGTAGATGTTTTTTTGAGTGGAAGCAATAGTCATTTAAATCCGCAACTACCTGTTAAGTATAGAAGTAAAGGCCTGAGTTTGTTTTATGGCAATACCGGAGGATTGGATTACTGGCGTATGTGGAAAGAGCTCAGTTTAAAACGGATCTGGAACGAGGCCAAACAATTACCCGTTGAAAAATATGATGTGGTGCTGAATGATTTTGAAAGTATCACTACCATGGCCTGCCGTTTTAAGAAAGTGCCAAGTATTGGATTTGGCCACCAGGCAAGTTTTCAAAGCAGGCATACCCCAAGAGGAAATAAAAAAGATATTGCCGGAGAGATCATTCTGAAACAATATGCAACAGCAACAGATTATGTTGGATTACATTTTAAACAGTATGATGATTTTATTTTTTCGCCTGTGATCAAACAGGATATTCTACAGGCAGAGTCCACTGATAAAGGCCATATCACTGTATATCTTTCTCACTACAGCGATGAAGTAGTTTTGAAGGCACTGTATAAAGTAAAAGATATCCGGTTTGAAGTATTCTCTAAAAAAGTACAACAGCCAACCGTTTTAAAAAATGTAACACTTTTACCCATCAGTAATGAAGGGTTTACACAAAGTGTGATTCACTCTCATGGTGTAATCACCGGCGCGGGTTTTGAAACACCTGCCGAAACTTTGTATCTCGGAAAAAAATTATTAGTGCTGCCTATTAAAGGTCAGTATGAACAATTGTGTAATGCTGCTGCATTGAAAGATTTTAATGTAGAAGTGGTAGACACATTAAGTGAGAGTTTTCATTCCAAAGTTGAACAATGGCTAAATACATCGGCAACCATTCCATTAGTATTATCTCAGAATACTTATCAAATTGTACAGATGGCTATTGAAAAAGGGAGAGCATTACAAAAAAATACATCTTTCTCCGATCAGTTGCTTACCGAAGAAGATCTGCTGGCGATGTACTAAATATTTTCTCCGGATAATAAGATCTGCCAGGCATCGGCAAGTTTTCCATCATTCAATAATTCTGCTGCATAGATATGGAGTTCTTTCTCCATTTCTGCAGGACTGATGGAATAATACTGAACAATATTCTTCAATCTATTATCACTGAATGCCGGATTGATCAAGGGTACTTCCTGCACATTGCCCAGCATTCCTAAATGATTGCCGGTTAAGATCTTACTGCTGCGGATACTTTCGGGTAATGCATCAACACCAATCCCTAATTGTGTATTTGGTTTCTCCACACGAAAAAGATTGTGTTCATCTACTTTACAATACCAATCGCCACCCAGTCTCGCCACCAGATGTAATTTTCGTTGATCTATTTTTCCATCCGTACCTAATATGCTTTCATCAACATGCATGCAAAGTATTTCAGCAATTACCAATTGTCCGGCGCCAGCTTCTTCTCCCAAACTTTTTACTTCGTTTACGCGGCACTCTAATTTGATCTTCGCTTGTTTTACCATGGGTGGTTTTACCATGGTGGCGGTTTCTTTAGTAAATCCTGCTTTCTCAAACTCATCTACCCCTTTTGGAAACTCGCAGCTGGAAAGGCTTACCTGTTGCACCATATCATAATCCACCATATTGATCACACACTCTGCAACCTCCATTACATTTTCCAGAGTGTGTTTTGTGGTATTATCCCTGCCTCTTCTGGCAGGAGAAAAAATAACGATCGGCGGGTTGGAACTGAAAACATTGAAAAAACTAAATGGGCTCAGGTTTACATTCCCGGCTTTGTCGATTGTACTGGCAAAGCATATCGGCCTTGGGGCAATGGCGTTGTTTAGCCATTGTTGTTTTTCGAGGGTTGATAAATCTTTAAAATCGAGCATCATAGATTAGCGAATTAGCGGATTGCGGATTGGCGGATTATTTTGGAGATCTTTCAGATATTTGATAAAACCTCCAATCTTTTTTCCTAACTGTTGAGATCTGTTGCTGAAATACTCATATGATTCCTTATCAATCATTTTGGCTTTATTCAGTATCGTAAACTGATTAAAAACTTCACCTGCCGATCCTTTAGAATAAGTAAGGAAACGTATAAAAATCTTATTGTTCCCATACTCAAACCCTTCGGCAATATTATTGGATACAGATGATGCCGCAGCTCTTAATTGATCTTTCATCCTAAAATCTGTTCTTAACTTACCCTGCTCACAAAAAATATATACTTCTGCAGCAAATTCAACAGCATCTTTCCATAAAGGCATTTCTGTAAATGTTGTAAATCTTGCCATAAGCTTGTTTTAGAAATCCGCAAATCCGCAATCCGCTAATTCGCAAATCCTTCACAAACTTATGTGCTCAAAATATTCTACACAAGCGTATTTATACTTAATGATTATAAGTAAAAAACTATTTCTTCTTCGCCAAAATCGAAAAATCACTTGCCTCTTTCACAATGGCATTACTCAGTTTCCCCAATGCTTCTATTTCCATTTCTACAATATCACCTTCCTGAAGCCATTGTTCGGTATAATTGGGATCATTGAGTTTTCCTGTTCCGTTTAATTCTAAAAAACATCCTGTGCCCACTGTGCCGCTGCCGATTACATCACCGGGGTGAAGATCGGCACCATAGGCACAACGCTCGAGGATCTCGGCAAAGGTCCAGTCCATTTGATTTACGTTGCCGCTGCTTACCTGTATGCCATTAACGGTGCAGCTCATGGGTAAATTCCAGTTCTTACCTGTATGTCCTTCTTTGCAGGGAACTTCATAAGGTTCCAGTTCATCCAATGTAACCAGACAGGGCCCGATAACCGTTGCAAAATCTTTTCCTTTTGCCGGGCCGAGGTTGAGCAGCATTTCTTCCATTTGTAAACGTCTTGCGCTCATATCATTCATGATCATCAATCCGCCAATATATTGATCAGCTTCTTCTGCTGTAATATTTCTTCCGTGCTTACAGACAACAATCGCCACTTCCAGTTCGAAATCTAATTTTTCAAAATGATCAGGCATGCATTTGATTTCGCCCGGGCCTTGTATGCTGTGGTGGTTGGTAAAATAAAAAATCGGATACTGATCAAACTCAGGGATCATATCTACTTTCCGGTTTCTTCTTGCCGCAGCAACATGCTGTCGAAACGCATACCCATCTCTGCAGGAAGTAGGAAAAGGAACCGGTGCCAATACATCACTTTCTTCCATAGGTATGCCCTGCTCTTTACTGATGCGGCCGCTTTTAATAGCTGCATCTACCTGTTGTGCAACGGGGTACATATCATCCCAATAATGTAAAAACATATTCATGCTGTTGGGAAGATCTGGATGCAGCAGATCGCAATCGAATAATAAACCGTCAACCAAAAAAGCCAGTTGATCGCGGCCTTCCGTTAGATAAGAAACAAGTTTCATGGAACAAACAATATTAGGCAGCGAAAATAGACCAAAAAAATGAGGCAAGCAGTTATGCGCAGTATCTTTAATCACAATTTTGCATCTATGAAAATAAGAATGGTTGGTTTGTTTTTAGGAATGATGCTGTGTATCCTTATAGTATCTGCCCAGGATCACGCCTGGATTCGCATTAACCAGCTTGGCTATACACCCGCCGGAATAAAAGTGGCTGTTTGGTGCAGTAAAGAAAACAATACACTAACCGATTTTGAATTGGTAGACGCCGTTACACAAAAAACCGTATTCAAACATGCTGCAGGAAAATCATTTGGTGTCTATGGCCCTTTTACAGAAACCTATCGTTTAAATTTTTCGGCATATAACAAACCGGGTAAATATTTTTTACGCACGGGCAAAACAGATTCGCCTGTATTTATGATTGATAACGATGTGTACAAAGGAGCTGCAGATTTTTGTTTGCAATATATGCGCCAGCAAAGAAGCGGTTTCAATCCTTTTTTAAAAGACAGCTGCCACACGCATGATGGTTACACGATGTATGGCCCCATGCCCGACAGTACACATATTGATGTAAGCGGCGGCTGGCATGATGCGAGTGATTATCTGCAATACAGTACCACCTCTGCCAATGCAACCTATCATTTGTTGGCTGCCTACAGAGATTTTCCATCTGTATTTACTGACACCAAAAAAGCAAATGGTTTGGATGGAAAGAATGGGATTGCCGATGTGCTGGATGAAGCAAAATGGGGATTGGATTGGTTATTGAAAATGCACCCACGTGCAGATTGGTTATTTAACCAATTAGGGGATGACCGTGATCATAGAGGCATGCGTATTCCTAAAGAAGATAATTATTATGGGAAGGGATTTGAACGCCCGGTTTATTTTGCTTCGGGAAAACCGCAGCAGAGAGGCAAATTTATGAATGCCACAACCGGTGTAGCTTCTACAGCCGGAAAGTTTGCAAGTGCGTTTGCATTGGGATCTTCCATTTATCAAAAAAAGGATACCGGTTTTGCTCAATTGTTAAGGAGAAAAGCATTGAGTGCTTATCAATTGGGCGTTAATAAACCGGGCGTTGCACAAACCGTTTCTGTTGTATCGCCCTATATCTATGCAGAAGGTGATTGGGCTGATGATATGGAACTGGCGGCGGCACAATTGTATCAGCTTACAAGAAATAAAAAGTATGACAAGGATTTTTATAATTACCTGTTGAAGGACTCTGTAAGCAAATGGATGGGAAAAGATACCGCCAGTCATTACCAGTATTATCCGTTCAATAATTTAGGCATCTATACGATGGAATTAGTAAGGGGCCTGAATGCATATAATTTAGAGTTGGATATGACAACAATGAATGCCCTTACAAAGGTTCTTGATAAAGCGCAAAAAAATGCATTTTACCGGGGTGTGCCGTTTATCTGGTGTAGCAATAACCTCACAACTTCTTTAGCCATTGCCTGCAATTGGTTCAGGAAATCTGCAGGAAACAATGTAACAGGGGGCAATAAATTTGAAGTGCTGGAACAGGCAAATTTTGACTGGTTATTCGGTTGCAATCCCTGGGGAACCAGTATGGTGTATGGATTGCCGGCGAATGGAGATACACCGGTTGATCCCCATTCGGCATTCACACATATCAAAAATTATCCGATAGACGGTGGTCTGGTGGATGGCCCGGTATATACTTCTATCTATAAAGGATTGATCGGTATTAAACTGATGGATGAAGATGAGTATGCGCCTTTTCAAAGTGATCTGGCAGTTTATCATGACGACTACGGTGATTACAGTACCAATGAACCAACCATGGATGGAACGGCATCGCTGATTTATTTATTGGCAGCGAAAGAAGCAGAAGCAAAGAAAATGGCTGCAATGCCTTTGTATCAAACATCAAATGGTGCAATTATCCGGGGCGATACTCGAAAGAAAGAAATTGCACTTGTTTTTACAGGAGACGAATTTGGGGATGGATTGACTACCATATCAAATACATTAGAAAAACAAAAGATCAAAGGGGCTTTCTTTTTTACAGGTAATTTTTACCGAAATAAAAATTTTAAAGCCGGTTTACAAAAACTGGATCTTCAGAACCATTTATTGAGCACGCATTCGGATAAACATATTTTGTATTGCGACTGGAATAAAAGAGATAGCTCATTAGTATCCGAGGATTCTTTACAGAATGATTATCTCAATAATATACGGGCAAGAGACGCTGTTTTAAAGAACAGAAATAATTTCAGACTGTTGTTCATTCCTCCCTATGAGTGGTGGAATGAAGAAACATCGGGCTGGTTAACAAAAACAGGGGTAAAAGTTTTCAGCTTTACACCGGGTACCACCAGCAATGCAGATTACACCTATCCTGAAATGGGAACCGCTTACAGAAGCAGCGATCAGATCATGGCTTCCATCAAAAAATTTAATGAAACAGACCCCAACGGCTTAAACGGAGTTGTTCTTTTAATTCACGCCGGAACAGATCCCCGCCGAAAAGATAAACTGTATGATAAACTTGATGAGCTGATCAGCTATTTAAAAAAAGAAGGCTATACTTTTAAAAGAGTAGATGAGTTGTTGAAGTAAGTCAGAAAAGACGGAAAGACAGTAAGTCCGGAAGACGGAACAAAATAATGTTTTTTCTTTCAGACTTACTATCTTTCCGACTTTCCGGACTCATCTACCATTTCTCATCCTCCGGAATCTCACCTTCCTGCTTAAACATTTCTTTTGATTTCTTTTTTTGTAATTGTCGTTCAATAATCAATGCCGCAATAATTCTTCCGGCATCTTCCGTGGGAATATCTTCGAGTAGCTTACGCAGTTTGTTTTCATTGATATCCAGACGATATAATAGGTTTAATAAACCACTAAAATCGCGTTCGATCATATCATTCACCCATGCCGATAATTCTTCCACAGAAGGGTTCTCCCAGGGCTGTATTTCGTTTGACATGATATAAAGGTACAGTTCTATCAATAACCGTTAAATGTTAAAATTATTATACAAAATGTAAAATAAACTTGACAAAATGAAAATCTTGTTTTACGTTTGTTATATCAATTAAAACAACGATCATGAAAAAACGACTATTACTACCTCATGGATGCCGTACAATCGGCTATATATTATTGGTGCCTTTTCTGGCATTGGGGATTGCTTATTTAGGATGGGATTATACTATCTCCTGGCTGGAATTTCACAATAAGCATAAAGTGAATATCGATTTCTTTACGAATCAGAATTTTACAGATGAATTTATAACGATCGGGCTTATCGCGAGTTTACTATTGATCGCTTTCTCCAAAGAAAAGATTGAGGACGAAGCCATACAGTTCTTCCGCCTAGAAGCTTTGCAATGGGCAGTGTATGCAAATTATCTTGTATTGATATTGGCCGTGTTGTTTTGTTATGGAGGATTGTTTTTTACCGTAATGACCATTAACCTGTTTACGGTACTCTTTATATTTATTGCCCGTTTCAGGTATGTATTGTATCAATATAATAAAGCAAACGCATGAAGAACAAGATCAAAATACAAAGAGCAATACATAACCTTACGCAGGATGAACTGGCAAAAAAGATCAGCGTGAGCCGGCAAACCATCAATACCATGGAATCGGGAAAATATATTCCTTCAACAGCGCTTGCTTTAAAAATGGCACAGGTATTTGGCGTAAGTGTGGAAGAATTGTTTCAGCTGGAAGAAGCTGATTAATGGATAAGCGGTTTCCAACCTTTCAATGGTTTATGCATCTTTACTGAAATATGCATCCTGTATACAGATGTGTAAAACAGATCAGTGCAAAAGGCCCTGATTACATGATGTTTCATTGTTTTTGTTCCCCCCTTATGGAATAATCCTGTTAGCAGACTCTTTATGATTGCGTGTGTGAGTACGTACGGGAATTATTTTAACAAATCATTTCAAACTAAAAAAATAGTTAATAAACTAATTACTTAGTTTTAATTGTTTATGTACCCAAACCAAATCTAACTTTCATTAATTGCTTATGAAATTTATCAGCACTACTGTTGCAGCCATGCTGTTAACCCTTGTAATGTATGCACAGGGAGGGAATATTTCAGGAAAGATCACCGACAGCTCCGGAAAGAAAGCTTTATCGTTAACTACGGTTACGATTTTTAAAGCAAAGGATACCACAATTATTACGTATCGTTTAAGTAATGATGCCGGTGAATTTAAAATTCCGGGTCTGCCTTTAGATGTGCCTTTGCGTTTGATGGCAACGTATTCGGGTTATGAGGCCTATCGAAAAGATTTTACGTTAACGGCTGCACAGAATACAATCAATTTTGGCAATGTAAAACTTACGGGAACCTCTAAGCAACTGGATGAAGTGATCGTAACATCAGAGCGCCCGCCGGTTATGATTAAAAAAGATACGATCGAATTCAATGCCTCTGCTTTTAAAACATTGCCTACTGCTTTACTGGAAGACCTTTTGAAAAAACTGCCGGGTACAGTTGTAGATGAAAACGGCGATCTCACTTATAATGGCCAAAAAGTAAACCGTTTATTGGTAGATGGAAAACGATTTTTTGGAGATGATCCTAAAATGGCCACGCGCAATCTGCCCGCCAATATGGTTGATAAAATTCAGGTGGTAGATGATAAGGATGAAATAGCCTTGAATAATGATGGCGATCTGAGCAAGATAGGAAAGGTGATCAATATTACTTTAAAGAAAGCGATCAAGAAAGCAACATTTGGTAAACTATATGGCGGCGTTGGTACCACAGATCGGTATGAAGTGGGCGGCATCATCAATACATTTCGGGATACCTTACAGATGAGTATACTGGGGTTTAGTAATAATGTAAACAGAAGCAGTTTTAGTATCCAGGATGTTACACAGTTAGGCGGATTTAACCGGAGCGGTACAAATAGTGTTGGTATATGGAGTGGCGGCGGCAGAGACGGTTTTGCCATTAACGGCATCTCTTTTGGCGGAACAGGTAATGGTATTACGTCTTCTACCGGGGCCGGCATTAATCTCAATCATTCGCCCAATAAAAACTTTTCATTTTATGCGCAGTATTTTTATGGTGCCACCCATAGTATCTGGGACCAGCAAACTACTACGCAAAGATTTTTTGGCGATACTACATTGTTCTCTAACGGAATGGGTAATTCAATCACCAACACAGACGCCAATAACATCAGTATAGGCGGTAACCTGCGAAAGGATTCTTTAACCAATATTACATTTAGCGGAGGCGCCAGGTTTAACAGTAACCGTGTGAATTCGTATTCGTTTGGAGGCACACAAAATAATAAGTTAGGTAATCTGAGTAACAGCAATGGTATTACCAATACTTATGGAAGCAGTGATGCGTATAATTATAACGTATCGCTCACCCATCGCTTTGCCGGTAAAAAAGGGAGAAATATTTCTTTCTATCATTACTTTAATTACACCCGCAATCCCGTTGATAATATTAATGAGAGCATCAATAATTATCTGTATCCATTAGCCAATACCTTGCTGGTTGCACAATTACGTAGCACCAATTCGCCCAGCACAAATGCTAACTTTAATATGAACTACAGCGATCAGTTATCAAAGAACCTGACGCTCAGATTTAATGAAAGGCTGGACTATACTAATTCTGCACAATTGATCGGGATCTTTGCAAAACATGCAGCCAGTGGGTTTTACGACAGTTTAAATACTTTACTGAGTAATGATCTTCGCAGAGAGCAAACCAACTGGGCCAATGTACTTACGTTCAGCTATAAGGTAAATAAGGTAACTTTTAATCTGGGTACCAATCTATACCAGCAATGGATCAACAATATGTTTGCGAAGGGAACGAACAGTTATCTGCATTATTCTGATCTGTTATTTAATGGTGGGTTTAACTGGAAGCGGATCAATCTGAATATTTCGCAGAATGTAAATGCACCTTATATAGGTTATCTGAATCCGGTTACAGATAATTCTAATCCGTTTTATATTGTTAATGGTAATCCGGGCCTGCGTCCGTCAAGATCAACAGGTGCCAATATAAACGGAAATATTGTTAATGTAAAAACGAGTGTAACTTATAATTTTAATGCAAGTGGTTCGATAGAAAATGATGCAGTAGTGCAATCCATTGTTGTAAACAGCAGCGGTGTGCAGGTAACCACACCGGTAAATGTTGATGGTGCAAAACGGGTAAATGTAGGTTTCAGAATTAATAAACAGTTTAAGAAAAACCCGAAATTTCTTTTTTCTGCCGATGCAGGCATATCAGGAAATGTAAGTTCAACACCGTTATTGTTTAATAATGAAAAAAGCTCAACAACGGCTTATGGTTACTATCCTTCACTCCGGTTCAATTTTAACTGGCATGATGTAATAGAATTCAATCCTTCATTCGGTGTTAACTTCCGTAAAAACACATATACAAGCAACACTTTTTCAACAACGGATTATACCGGACAAAATCTGCAAGGTGAATTTATTGTACGATTGCCGAAGAAATTTGTATGGGAAACCAATATGGCATATAACTATATCAGTAATCTGGCACCGGGATTACCCAAAACGAATGTTTACTGGAATGCAGCACTTACACTGTTAATGTTTAAAGAAGATAAAGGACAGCTGAAATTAGCTGTGTATGATATTCTGAATCGCAATACAAATGTGTTTCGCTATATAAACGGGAATACCATTACTGATTCGCGTTCGAATGTTTTGCAACGTTATTTTATGCTGACCTATAGTTACAATATCCGCACACTGGGAACACAGAAACAAAAAGTGGGTGGTAAGCAAAGTATGTTCTTCTTTTAAGATCCAGGATTTTATTGCGCCTTAGCGCCTTTGTGTGAAATCTATGCACGCAAAGGCGCTTAGGCGCAATTTTTTATTGGTATTTCTCCATTACGCCTAAGCCGAATAAAGCAAAATCGTATTTAACCGGATCGAGCGGATCAAGTATTTTCAGATAGTTGGTTAATTCTACAGCCGCCTGCCAGTCTACCTGTTTTCTTTCCAGTAAACCAAAACGTTTCGCCACACGGGCCACATGCAGATCTATCGGACAAACTAATTCTGAAGGTTTGATTTTTTTCCAGAGGCCAAAATCTACTCCGTGTTTATCTTTTCTTACCATCCATCGTAAATACATATTTAACCGTTTGCAGGTTGAGCCTTTATAAGGTGTGGCAATATGTTTTTTGGTGCGGTTGGGTACGTGTTCGAGGGAGAAGAAATAATTGTGAAAGTTTGTGAGTGCGGGTTCAACACCACCCCGAATGCTTAAGCCTGCGGCTTGCGCATTATCCCCTCCTCGGAGAGGAGGGGATAATTTTTTTAGTGTATTCATTACAAAGGCCTCTTCGAGGCTTTTGTAATTTGTATAATGATATTTCAGAAATTCAATGAAGTATAAAAGATCGGTTGTGTTAAATGTGCGGTGTTTGAAATGGATCAGGCTTTGCAGATCTTTATCAGAATGATTGAGGCAGAAATCATGCGGGGCATTATCCATTAACTGCATCAGCTCTTTTGATTTCTGAATAATGGTTGTGCGTATACCCCACGCAAATACGGCAGCAAACAGGCCGGCAATTTCTATGTCTGCTTTTTGGGTGAATAGATGCGGAATGCAAACAGGATCATCTTTAATAAAATCTATCCGATTGTATTGGGCTACTTTTTCATCAAAGAACTCTTTGAGTGATTTGTCTGATTTTATTTTCATGCGTATATAAAATTGCCACAGATTCTCAGATTAGCACAGAAAAATCTGTGTATATCTGTGAATCTGTGGCAAGATACTATGTGTAATTTATCCGATTGCTTTATTGAGGTCTTCGATCAGATCATCCGCATCTTCCACGCCTACACTTAAACGGATCAGGCTATCGCTTAAACCGTTCTTAATTCTTTCTTCTCTGGGGATAGATGCGTGCGTCATTGAAGCCGGGTGATTGATCAGTGATTCCACACCACCCAAACTTTCAGCCAAAGCAAATATTTTGGTTGAAGAAAGAACACGTTTGGCATTATCGATACTATCGTCTTTCAATTCAAAACTCATCATACCCCCAAAACCGCGCATTTGTTTTTTGGCGATGGCATAATTGTGATGATCTTCAAACCCACACCAGTACACTCTTCCAACCTTTGGATGGTTTCGAAGAAAATGCGCGATCTTTTCTCCGTTCTCGCAATGGCGCTGCATACGCAGGTGTAAGGTTTTAATACCACGCAATACTAAAAAGCAATCCATCGGACCTGGTACGGCACCGCAACTTTTCTGTATAAAATATAATTGCTCGCGTAAAGCAGCATCATTCATTACCAAACATCCCTGTATCACATCACTATGTCCGCCAAGATATTTTGTTGCTGAATGCATTACAATATCAGCTCCAAAATCGAGAGGGTTTTGTAAATAAGGAGAAGCAAAAGTATTATCAACACAAAGCAAAGCATTGGCCGCTTTTGAAATTTTGGCTACCGCTTCTATATCGGTAATATTCATCAAAGGATTGGTAGGTGTTTCAATCCAGATGAGTTTTGTATGGGCTGTAATGGCTTTCTGAATATTGGAAGTATCTGTTGTATCAACATAAATAAATTTGATACCATACTTTGCAAATATTTTTGTGAACAGGCGATAGGTTCCGCCATACATATCATTGGCAGCAATCACTTCATCGCCGGGTGATAATAATTTGATCACGGCATCGGTTGCTGCCACACCGCTTCCAAATGCCAGTCCAAATTTTCCATTCTCAATTTGTGCGTAGGCATCTTCCAATGCTTTACGGGTTGGGTTCTGGCTGCGGGCATATTCATACCCTTTGTTTACACCCGGCGCCTCCTGCACATAGGTAGATGTTTGGTAAATAGGCGTCATGATGGCACCGGTAGATGGGTCTGGTTCTGTACCGGCATGTATATATTTGGTGGCTAGTTTCATATTTATTTTTTATGGATGCAATAACATTATTTGGCAGCAACAGCAGCAATCGGTAAAACGGCTTTCAGATCATCCCAAAGCATAATCAGGTTTGCGCCGGTTTTGGTTTCATCAAAATACAGGGTAAAGGCTTCAATGGTTTCGCTGTTTTTTGAAACATCAATGTCTGAGCGTAACACATCTTTCTTGCTGTCGTACACATAATTACCCCATGAATAATTATCCGTATTCAGAATAATGGTCCACTTGGTTTCTGTTGGAATGCAATACAGAGTATATCTGCCTTTGGTTACCAGTTTGCCGCCGATTTTTACATTGGTAAAAAATTCGATCTCGGTTGCTTCATTGGCACCCAGGCGCCAGATCTCATTGTATTTAAGCGTTCCGCCAAAAATAGTACGGCCATTCTTTAAAGGTCTGCTGTAGACAACCCTTGCTACGGGCATGTCTTTTGCCTTGCCATTGATTTTTAAGATGGGATAATTATTGGGCCAATAGCTCATATCCATTGGCGACTTGTCCAGTTCTGTTGGTTTGGGTTGTGCCTGCGCAGTAAAAGCAGATAAAATGATCAGTAAGCTTACAATATACTTCATGAATAAAGGTTTTGCCAAAGATAAACGCTATTCGTTTATTAAAGCGTTGAATTGTGATAAAGCAAAAGCCTTTAATTGCGGAAAGAAAACCGTGTACTGCTTCTGTAACGCTGTATAATGTTCTGTAAACAGGATAAAGGCATCACTTGCATCAGATAGATAGGCGGCTCTTCTTACCAAACCGCCAAAACTGTTTTCCATACCCCAGGTAAACCGGTAATTGTATAACCAGTTCTGCGAAGACATATACGGAAGCATTTTCGCAAATTTTTCAGGAAGGTGTTTTTGTTGAGTGGCTAACTTCTTGTATACATCATCCGCAAATACTTTCCAGTTGCTTTCAGGTAATTCATTGTTATCCAGCGCCAAAAAATGATCGTACACAATATCAACAAATGCACCTGCATATAAGCCCACCGCCGGTTTAAAATATTGTTTGGCTGCCCGGGTGGCGGGATGTTCGTCTGTAAACTGATCAATGGCGCGGTGTAAACGGATTCCTTTCTGAATAGGTAAAGGATAATCAAACTGTTTCTTACCCTTTACAAAATCGCTGATCATATTTCCAACAAGTATATCGGTATTGTTGAAAGAGAGATAGGCGTGGGCGAGGTAGTTCATGCGGTAAAGTTACAGAGCAGAGATGTTAGATGGCAGATGTTAGTTGTTAGATATTTTGTATTTCATCTGTCATCTAACAACTAACCTCTCTCATCTTCACCTGTTAAAGCCTGATATTCTTAATCCATTCCACCATTACATCCATCGCAACAGGCGAAATGGTTTCATCAATATTTTCATATTCTGAAAGATCACCGGTTTTGGCTGTTTGTAACAGGTGGTTTAATGATGGCAATGCTTTTACCTGAAAATGTTTATTGCCGCCTTTGGTTAAGGCCTCTTTAATAACGGCGAGATTGGTTGTGGCATCAACCTGTGTATCTTTCATACCATTAATTGCTAAAACAGGGCAGCTTATTTTCTGAAGATCTGTTGAAGGGTTGTAAGTAATAAAATAACGCAGCCATGCCAGATCATATAAGGAATGATACATTTTTTTTATGTCCTGCCCCACAATTGCATTATCTGTTGCGTACAGTTTTGTTAAAGTCTCTTTTGATTGAGAGGCTTTCCATTCTGCATACATAGCCATTACTTTAGTATCCAGTTCTTCCTTGGTAACATTTGAAAACTGAATAAGTATTTTTTTATGTAACTGTGCAAAAGCATCAACAGCAACCGAATCAATCATTGCTTTTCTGAGTGAATAGGCATTTTGTTGAGTATTGATCTCTGCACCACCCACGGCAGATGCCCCCCATAAGAGCACAAAAGCGATATCTTTTCTTCTGGCAGCCACCATAGGAGCGATAATGCCTCCTTCGCTATGACCAATTAAACCGATCTTCTTTTTATCCAGATCATTTCTGGATAAAAGATAATTGAAGCTGGTTTCAACATCTGTTGAAAAAACACTTGAAGTAAGTTCTTTCGGATCATTGCCCAACGTGCTTTTACCCATACCCCTGTCATCAACACGTAAAACTGCTATGCCGTGATTGGTTAAATAATCAGCCAATACCCAATATAATTTATGCCCAAGAATGGTACCATCCCTATCCTGCGAACCGCTGCCGCTGATGATGATTACCGTCGGAAAATTTTTTAAGCCTCTTGGTTTGGTAAGCGTTGCACCATAATGAACGGTGTTGTCTGCATTATCATATTCTACTTCTTCCGAATCATAATTGAAAGGAGGCTTTGGTGTTTGCGGCCGCATTTTATCTTTGGGTAACAGTGCCAGCTCTGCTTCAGTCATGCGCTTCATATTCAAATGCATGATAGTGGCGCCTTGATTAAAGACTCCATTAATGGAATCCTTACCATCCCATTTGCCATTGTATCCGCTTCGCATGGCTGCAATCTCTGCATGAATACTATCTGATACAAGGGTTGTTTTTGTTCCGGGAATACCCGTTACTTTCTGATCCGGACTATCAAAGCTCGACTGGTAATTGTCACCGTTTTTAGAAAGGTTCATTACAAAAAGAATCCTATTTCCCCCAACAGTAAGATAACCCTGCCATTTGCCGCTAATACCCTGTGCCATGGAACTGATGGCGAAAAAAACTGAAATGCAGAACAAGAATGGTTTCATACTACTTTGATTGTTGCTGTTTTTTAAAATAGAGATAAGAATAAACGCCGGGTATAACAGTTATGATAGCGATAATGCACATCGAGAAAATAAAACCTGGTTTTGCCGGCATCAGTAAAGTGCCGATTGTGATGATAATACCACCGGGTACCCAGAGTTTACCTACCAATTGATGGGTTTTGCGCCAGTTGTCTTCGTTCTCTAATGTCCAGGGTGTGCGGAAGCCTACAAAATAATTGGGTTTGATGCTGTGCATGTAATTGCCGAGCGTGGCAAATAGTAATCCCATCAGCGGAAACATCAGGTTATTGAGTTTGAATGAACCGCTTACGGTTGAATAAATGATCACAATATTTAACGCGCATAAGAACACAACAATTACCACGGCTATTTTATGATACAGTTCCGGTGATTGCCCGGCTGTTTTCTTTGGGTCTATTTTCGGGAGATTGGTGATGAGCAGGTAGATGCCTGCAGAAACAACCGTCATCAAGATCACCACAAACCAGATCTTGCTTTTATTGCCAAAACCATCTGCTTTACCATTGATATCAAAATGCAGCGGAATGGTTTCGGGCAGCGAAGAATAAATGCTTCCTGCATAAATGAGCGGAATCATCATCACCAGAAAAATGAGCAAGGTTCCCAATGGAGAAGATTTTTTCATATGCTTATTTCTTTTTTGTTTTGGTAAACTGAACAAACCATTTCAGCATTTCATCCATAACCGTGGTATTCAGCGAATAGTAAATGAATTGACCCTCTTTTACAGAAGTAACCAGTTCGGCCTGGCGCAGCAGATCTAGATGATGCGAGATACTGGGTTTTGAGATATTGAATTTATCAGCGATCTCACCTGCCGTAAGGTCTCCGTCTTTCAACATTTCCAGTATTTCGCGCCGGGTAGGATCGTTCAGTGCTTTAAATAGCGTATTCACTTCAATTATATATTTAGACAAATATCTAAATATATAATTGAAACGGCAAAATTTATTTTTTGGCTAAGAGAAAAACGGAGAAAAGAAGACAAAAAGAGATTTTCGATTTTCGAAGACGCTTTTTTCCTTCTTTTTCTCTTAGCCAAACACTTCTTTTTACTGTTTTTCTACCACCCAAAACCATTTTTAAAAATTAACCCTGTGATAACGGCTTTTAGGATTTCATTAAGAACTCGGTTCAAACCCTTTACAGTATTGCATTTCGGGCTGTCATTAACGTTTGGTAAGGTTTGGGCGTTTACCGTTCATACAGCAGATGACAATCATCTGACCATCCTGTCACAAATCCATAAAATCCGTAAAACAGGTTTCTACATTTGATATGTCAATTGAACAACGACAACCAAAAAATACTTTTTTTAAAATCATTAAAACAAAAAAAAATGAAAAAATTATTATTAGCAGCCCTGGTGGTTGCCGGACTTGGAACCAGCGCTTTTGCTACAGACGGTACTAAAGTGAGCAGCAGAGCACAATACAGTTTTGAAGCAAAATTTGCCAATGCGCAAAATGTAAAATGGACAGCGAAAGAAAACTTCAGTAAAGTGTCATTTACACTTGATGAGGAAAATGTGGAAGCTTTTTTTGCCTTTGATGGAGAATTGATTGGCCTGAGCCGTAAAGTGGAGTTGAAAAATCTTCCTTTATCAGCTATTCAAACGATCAAGAAAGAGTATGCTTCATCTACTATAAAGGAAATCATTGAGTTTCAACAAAACGACACAAAGGCATTTTATGTTTCATTGGAAAAAGCCGGTCAAAAACAGATACTAGAGGTATCACTTTACGGAAGTGTAAGTGTTTATCGTGGTACTGATAAATAACAGTTGGGTTTTAGTTTTAGGAAACGGAAGGGCCCTGTAAATGCAGGGCTTTTTCTTTGTTAAAAAGATTCATGCTGATAAAATCTGCTTCTTTTTTTAAATCGGTTATCAAACGATTCAGTTTTTCCAATAAAGGTTCACCGTTATCTTTTTTAGTAAACCCCGGCAGTCCGTAATGCTCAATATCTGTAAACTCCCAGGGATGAAAATAAAGACAGATATACCCATCTTTTTTCAGGGTTTGCATGGCAAACATTTTAAATAATGCGTATGGAAGGTTCTTAAAACTCAACCAAAAAAGCGGCATGCGTATAACCGGAGAAACAGAGGCAGGTATTCTTATAAGCCCTTTTTCTGTATATCTGGTTCTGGGCAGATGAAAATTATTGTAACGTCCGGGTAAATAAGTGGGGTTAATGGATGAATCGTATTCATAGCCCGCTTTCTTTACTTCTTCAACAGATACTTTACGCATACGGGGCATGCGCAATCCAGTGACTGTTTTGCCGCTGATCTCTTCCAGTTTATTTTTTGATTTAAGCAGGTCTGCATCTTCAAAGGCAGAATGATAAAAAGTATGTGATGCGATCTCGTGCTGATTACCCAATTGTTTTATCGCATCTGGATATTGTATTGCAAAATTGGCGGTAGTAAATAGTGTAGAAATAATAGCGGGATCGGATAATACAGGTTGAATCGCATCCAGTCCTTTTTTTCCCACTTCCATTTGTTCACCAGCAGAGATAGCGAAATTGTATTCGAGTGGCATATCAAACTCTTCCACATCAAAGCTTAACAGCACATAGCGGTTCATCCTTGAAGGTTTGATTCTTTGACTATATAAAGCGGCCTTTGTTTGCTTTGCATAAAGAGTTTGCCAAGATACATGCCAATAATACCCAGAACCATCAGTTGCAAACCGCCAAAGAATGCGATCGTGGCAATAATAGATGCCCAGCCGGGAGCGATATGACCAAAAAAGAAACTATAAATAATATAGGGGATGTATAATAAAGAGAGCATCGAAAATGTAAAACCCAGATAAGTGGCAATATACAAGGGCCGTATACTGAAAGAAGTAATGCCTTCCAACGCAAAACGAACCATCCGTTTTAATGTGTATTTTGATTTTCCTTGAGTTCTTAATGCAGGATCATATTCAAGCCCAATCTGTTTAAAGCCCATCCATTTTACGAGGCCTCGCATAAACAGATCGGTTTCTTTAAATGCTCTGAATGCTTCTACCACTTTTTGATCCATCAAACGAAAATCTGCGGTACCGGGTTCCAGATCGATATCAGATAAATTATTGATGAGGTTGTAAAACAGATTGGATGTTTTACGTTTCATCATCGGCATTTCTTTATGATCCTTTCTGATGGTGTACACAATATCAAAACCTGCTTCCCATTGCTGCAGCATTTCAGGGATCAGATCGGGTGGATGCTGCATATCGCCATCCATCATGATCACGGCATCGCCATCCGCCATATCCAGTCCGGCTTTTAATGCATTCTGGTGACCAAAATTCCGGGCAAGCGAAATGAAAAAAATATTTGTGTTTTCAGCAGCCAGTTTTTTGATCTCCTGCATGGTGGCATCAGTACTGCCATCATCCACAAACATTAGGGTATAGCTATAGGGGAGCGATTGAAACACATTTTGCAAAGAAGCAGCCATCACTTTTACGTTGGCTTCTTCATTACACACAGGCACAACAATGGAAATTCGTTTCTTCATCGGGTTACTTGCAAGGGGGGTTAAACCCAAGGCAAATTACAGGTTATTTGTGTAGTTACCTACTTTCGGCTGTAGCGGGACTTTTGTTAAAATCTTTTAGCAGCAGTTGATACACCAGTACACACCAAAGTGTAAAACAGGGTAGTGCTTTTAAAGAATACGGAAGGATCCAGTTTTCTTTAACATATGGCGGAAACAAATCGGTAGCCGATAAACTGGTGAGTACAATTACAAAACCCAATAAATAATGTTGCCATTTTTGCCGGGGCTGGTCCTGCAATATATACCAGATACCAATACCCGAAACCGCAATCACAAATGTGGATGATTCGGCAGATGAACTGAAAATAACCACACCTATCAATGCCAGACAAAGATAACTGGCCTTAAATGCGAATTGTTTGTATTGACTGATCCGTAAAAATGGCAAAGCATATAAAACAGCTGCGGGCAATGTAACCAGATAATTGCGCAGTGTATCGTAATGAAAAATACGGCGGATCATTCCCATCACAGAAATATCCTGCATAAAATTGGCATCCTGTGCATCTACATTCTGTGCATTTTTTTCTACCAGTGCATGTAACCAATCTTTATAGGATTGAATAATAAATGCCGGCGATGACAGGATCATCGGCAAGCAAAACAAAACGATCAGCCAGAAAATAAACGAGAGTACGAATTTGAGTTTGTGTCTTGAAAACCAAAAGAACGCAATACCCGCAATGCCATAGATCTTTACATAAAAACCGGCTACAATAAACAGGGCCGCCCAAAAATCTTTTTCTTTTTCAACCAATACAAAACTCAGAATGATCCAGCCGGTAAGCATAGGATTGAACTGCACATTGTGTATAGCTGTCATCATTTCTACCAATGCGATCAGCAGAATAATATTTTGCTGTGACTTGGTAAAAGGCAATTGTCTGATGGCATAAAACAACACCCAGGCATTGGCCACACACCATAAAAAACAACCGAGGTAATCGGGCAATAAAGCAAAAGGCGCGATTAATATGCTGAACAAAGGCCCGTAATGGTTGGTATCTGCATATTCTGCCGGATAAGGAATGTATAAGTTCTTTTGGGCAACCGTATGTTCAAAAACACCCGCAAAAATATCGTAGTTGTTGATGGCGGCATGTCCGCGGCTAATTTCTGCAATGGCAGCGAGCATGGCCAATACAAACCAAAGCAATACCGGAACCGGTACTTTCCATTTGAGGATTGATATGTCTTTTAATAAGAATTTCATATGGGGGCGAACAGCAAAAATATCGGTAAGATTTGGGTAAGGAAAAATAAATATTTGCCAAAACCGGGTTCTGCCCGAAAACCACTTAAAAAAATTACTTTTGCCCCTCAAAATCAAGAACCATGAGTAAAGGGCCTGTTTCACAATTCATACAGCATCATTACAGACATTTTAATGCTGCTGCTTTAATAGATGCTGCCAAAGGTTACGAAACCCATCTGGCAGAAGGTGGCAAAATGCTGGTTAGCCTTGCAGGTGCCATGAGTACCGCAGAACTGGGTATCAGCCTTGCCGAAATGATCCGTCAGGATAAAGTGGCCATCATCAGCTGTACCGGCGCCAATCTGGAAGAAGATATCATGAATCTGGTGGCACACAGCCATTACAAAAGAGTACCTAATTACCGCGATCTGAGTCCGCAGGAAGAATGGGACCTTTTAGAGAACCATTACAACCGTGTAACAGATACCTGTATACCTGAAGAAGAAGCTTTCCGCAGGTTGCAGAAGCATATCCATAAATTATGGTCTGATGCAGAAGCCAAAGGAGAAAGATATTTTCCGCATGAGTTTATGTACCAGATGTTGCTGAGTGGTGTTTTAGAACAATATTATGAGATCGACCCCAAAGACAGCTGGATGTTAGCGGCGGCCAAGAAAAATATTCCGATTGTGGTACCGGGTTGGGAAGACAGTACCATGGGTAACATCTTTGCTTCGTATGTGATCAAGAACGAACTGAAAGCAAGCACCATGAAAAGCGGTATCGAATACATGGTATGGCTGGCCGATTGGTACAGACAGAACAGCGGTGGTAAAGGCGTAGGTTTTTTCCAGATAGGTGGTGGTATTGCCGGCGATTTTCCGATCTGTGTGGTGCCGATGATGTACCAGGATCTGGAATGGCATGATGTTCCGTTCTGGGGCTATTTCTGCCAGATCAGTGATTCAACCACTTCTTACGGATCGTATTCCGGTGCCGTACCTAATGAAAAAATTACCTGGGGTAAATTAGATATTCATACACCTAAGTTTATTGTAGAAAGTGATGCAACCATTGTGGTACCGTTAATTTTTGCATACCTGCTTGGATGGTAATCACCCAAGTCCCATCGGGACTACCGGTCGGTAGAACCAATCAGATGCATTCACCGAACGTTCCGAAGGAACGTCTGGTGTTTGGCGCTATAGGTTGTTACCAACCGGTTGTGCCGATGGCACAATCACAAATCCGGTCATAACCTCTTAAGCATACAATCAATATTCTCATATCTTCATTTCTGAATAAAAATCAATATGAAAAAAAGTATCCTTTTTATTTTCGCGTTTTTTGTTTTGGCGCAAATCCACGCACAAACAAAAATTACCAAAACCAATATCATTGGTAAATGGAGTGTTCTGGCAGTAGACATGCCGGGCATGATTTATTATAATCTCGAAAAAGATTCATTAGCTATTGGCGAAACTTTAAAATCGCAAATGCCCGATCCTTCTCAATTAAGCACTGTTACCAGTATGATCAAACCGCAAATGGCGGTATTTGCAAAAATTGGTTTTCAATTTAATACGGATGGTACGGTAATCCTTGAATCAGGTAATGAAGGCTCACAATCGGGCACTTTCACGGTTGATGAAGAAAAATCTGAGATCACTACAACAGAGAAAGATCAGAAACAGACTGTATTTAAAGCTGATTTTATAAAAGAAAATTTACGTGTTAACGTTAAACAGCCGCAAGGTGAAATGACGTTGATATTGAAGAAAGCGAAATCATAAAATGACAATGAATCAGTATGAAGAAAATTTCTCTCCTGCTGGCTACTCTTTTCTTTTTATTATCGGCAGCTTTTTCTCAAACAAAGATCACAAAAGCAGGTATTATTGGTAAATGGGAATTATCGGTGATAGAAACGAAAGGGATGATGTATTATGATATAGATAAGGATTCTATACGTATTGCTGAGCAATTTGATTCAACAATTAAAGACCCAAAACAAAAGGCAATAGCTATTTCTCAATTCAAAACACAAATGGCCCTTCTTTATAAATCAATGTCATTTACGTTTAATGAAAATGGCACCTGTAATTTCTTTTTACAACAGGAAGAGGATATGGATAATGAACCGGAAGTTACTTATAAAGTAGATGAAGTAAATTCAACGATTACGATTCTTCAGAAAGATAAAAAAACGGAAACAATAAAAGCCGAAATGCTGGGCTCAAAATTAAAATTGATCATGAGTTTTACAGAGATGGATGATAATGTTCCAATGGGAGGAAGTGGGTACTTTATTTTAAGGAGGTCTTCAAAATAGATTGTATATTCTCTGGTATCAAAATAAAAAAGCCGCATCAATCGATGCGGCTTTTTCTATTCAATAGAGAACCCATTATCTTGAAGGCATATTCAAAGGAATATCTCTTTTCAGCATATCATCTCTGTTGGCAATTACCCAGGCTGTATGGAAAACGAGTTGTGCGCGTCTTGACATAACTTCAAACTGGATCTTGTCAACGGTATCTGTTGGCTTGTGATAATCTGCACCCAACATACCATCATAGAAGAACAAAATAGGAACGCCTTTTTTAGCAAAGTTATAATGGTCGCTGCGGTAATAGATCTGGTTCTGGTCGTTTGGATCATCGTACTTATAATCCAGCGCAAGGTTCTTGATGTATTGCTTGTTTACACTTTCATTGATCTTGGCGAGGTCAGAACTTAATTTATCATGTCCAATCACATAGATATAATTCAGTGTATCAGCTTTACGGGATGTATCGCCTCTTCCGATCATATCTGTATTCAGGTCGGCAGATGCTTTCGAAAGATCAATGGTTGGGTGTTCGGAATAGTATTCAGAACCCAATAAACCTTTTTCTTCTCCGCTAACCGTCATGAAGATCATTGTTCTTCTGGGCTTATCGCCTTTTCTGGCGGCTGTTCCAAAAGCTTCTGCCATTTGTATCACACCCACACTGCCTGATCCATCATCATCGGCACCATAATAGATCACATCACCATTTTTTCCAAGATGGTCGTAGTGGCCGGTAAGAAAAAGATATTCATCTTTTTTATCTGTGCCCGGAATGATACCGATCACATTACTGCTTTCTTTTGTTTCGGTTGTTTTAGTTGCACCAATCTGTAATTCAGAAACATAATTGCCTTTTTCTACAGATTTGAAATCTGCGAAAGCAACTTTTGAAGTACGTCCTATTAATGCAGAAGCTACTTCATCAGAAATGGTTGCAGTGAATAATGCAGGTTCAGCACCGGATTGTAATAGCATACGGCTTCTCAATTGTGAAGGACCCCTGCGTGGGAAACCTGCAGAAACAATTAATAAACCGGCTGCGCCGTTTTTCTGAGCTGCGGCAATTTTTGGTGCGTTTGGATTAAAATTACGTCCTGCTCTTCCGGCTGGTGCTGTTGCAGTTGCACCACCTTCCAGTACCACAACTACTTTTCCTTTTACATCCAGTCCTGCATAGTCGTTGGTTTTATCATCAGAAAAACCGTAACCGGCAAACACTACATTATTAAAAGTTTTGTATCCTTTGTAAATACCGTTTAATGCAAAATTGTAATCTTTATCCCAGGCGAATGTTTTACCATTAACACGCAGGAGTTGATCGCTGATGGCATCGAAATATACCGGATAAACCTGCTGATAACTGCCGTTGTTTCCCGGTTGCAAACCAAATTTTTTGAACTGCTCTTCAATCCAGGCAGCTGCTTTTTTCTGTCCGGGAGATGCGGTTTCCCTTCCTTCCATATCAGCACCGGCAAGGATCGATAATTTTTCTTTTAAAGCTTTAGGTGTGATCAGGCTTGCATATTTAGCCGGATCATCGTTTTTTTGCGCCATGGCTACTGTTGCGGCAAATGGCAAACAGAGCAGGAGGAGTTTTTTCATCATAGTTGTATGTTTGAGTTAAGAGCAAGCAATTTTTCCTACACGGGTTGCGTGGCGGCCACCTTCAAAAGCGGTGGTCATAAATAATTCAATCATCTGTTCTGCCAATGCAAGCGATACAAAGCGGGCAGGGATACAAATAATATTGGCATCATTATGTTTTCTCACCAATAATGCCACATCGTTCTGCCAGCATAGCCCGGCACGGATATGCTGGTGTTTATTGGCGGTAATAGCCACTCCGTTGGCACTTCCGCAAAGTAAAATACCAAAAGCGGTTTCGCCATTTTCTACACTGGAAGCGGTTGGATGGGCAAAATCCGGATAATCAACAGAATCGGGAGAAGAAGTTCCAAAATCTTTTACGGCATAACCTTTATCGGTTAACCATTTGATCAAAGCCGTTTTATATTCAAAACCGGCATGGTCGCAACCAATCGCAATCGGTTTTAACGGGTCAAAAACATAACTCATGGATGCAGTACATTATTAAAGGGGCTAAGTTATGGGTTTGCGCTTAGAGCTGTTTAAGAAAATGGACGAAAGGGGGAGAGAAGTCTGGAGTTAGGAGTTTGGAGTCTGAGGTTTTGGGTAATAGTATAAAAAAGAAGTCTGGAGTTGGCATCAAACCATCACTCCAGACTTCTCACTTCTAACTCCTAACTAATTTTAGCTCCATTCCTCATCTTTCTCTTCAGCTTCTTCATCCTTCAGCCTTTGCTTATAAACGCGGGCCGAAACCAGGATACTCAGTTCATAAAGAAGGAATAACGGGGTAAATACGATCATCTGGCTCATCCAATCGGGACTCGGCGTAATAAATGCCGCTACGATCAGGATAACCACGATGGCATATTTACGGGTTTTGCGCAGAAACTCTGGGGTAATCAATCCTATCTTGGTAAGGATAAAGGCCAGCACCGGCAATTCAAATGCCAATCCGCAACCGATGATAATATTGGTAAGATTATCTACATAATCTGCAAATGTTGGTAAAGTGGTAATCCCGCCTTGCGTACCCAATTGGAATCCGGCCAAAAAGTTGAAGGTGAAGGGTCCGAGTAAAAAGAATCCAAATGCCGCTCCTGTAAAGAAGAAAAAGGATACCCAGAAAATAACAAACCTTGTATTCTTAACCTCTTTTTCTTTTAAAGCCGGTTTAACAAAGCGCCAGAACTCCCAAAAGATAAAAGGAAATGCAGCAATTAAACCACCTACTAAAGCAACTGAAATAGCACCCAAAAACTGGCCACCAAATGTATTGGTGATCAGGGTTACTTTAACGGGAGGCATACATAAGGCATCGCCCATATGTGCCCAATGACTAAATCTGCAAAGAAGCCGGTAACTGATAAAATTGGGGTTAATAGGGCCACGGATGATGTTATCGAACACATAGTTGCGATAATAAAAGATCACCCCTGCCATAACCAGGATAGCCAGTACAGAGCGGATGATATGTGTTCTCAGCTCTTCAAGATGATCAATAAAGGTCATCTCACCTTTTCCCTGCGCGCCTTCTCTGTTAAATAGTGCCATGTTGTTTCCAGACTCTTATGAGCCGCCAAAGTTACGGGTATGAGGAACATAAAAAACACCGGTTTGGGGTAGGATCGCCTAAATTCAGATAAATTTCACGCAGAGGCGCAGAGGCGCAATTATAGTTGGTTTTAATTGCGCCTCTGCACCTTTGCGTGCTTACTTTCTGGCCATAACTACAGTGGTTTAGCCAATAATGGAGGGTAAAACAAGTGTTAACTTTTGTTCCAGATCGGACATGTTGCGATAGATTATCATTTGGCTGGCTGCCCCGGACGCCGTAGTGGAATGTTCGGCCATTTCATTTCTGAGATAAATAACCGGTTTTTTTGCGGCAACCGCATAGCCGATCTCAATACCCACTCCAATGGCTTTTTCAGATACTTCGGCAATCAGAAATTCCGAACTGTTTATATCAGCAAATGCCTGCTGCATCATTTCTTTTTCCTGCTCTTTTGTAAAATGATAGTTGTCTACAAAGATGAATAACTGAATATTATATGCTACTAAACTATTTTGGATAGCAGTGATCTCTGGTTGTAGATTTTTTCTGTTTTGGAAGGAGATGGAGAGATAAGCTTTTTTCATGGTGATAGATTCTGAATCACTATCGTAGCGGCGGAGACGGTTGTTCCCCGAATGACGGTTAACGGAGAATTTTCATCTTTACCATTTCAATTCTTGTATCACTCACATTAAGAATATCAAAGCGATAATTATCGATGATGATGGTTTCTTTGAGTTTGGGAATGGTCTGGTGTTCTGCAATAATATAACCGCTTAAGGTTTCAGATTCGGATGCAGGGAAAGCCATATCATATTTCTCATTCAGATAATCCAGTTCCATTCTGCCGCTGAGAATAAATTCATCTTCGGCCAGTTGTTTTTCTACAAATTCTTCTACATCATATTCATCCTGGATCTCACCAAAAATTTCTTCGAGAACATCTTCCATGGTTACAATACCTGCCGTGCCGCCAAACTCATCTACCACCCATGCAATACTCTTACGGTTCTTGGTAAATTTGGCAATCAGGTCGGTGGCACTCATACTTTCCGGTACGGCCATAATGGGGTGCAGTATGGATTTGATGCTATCCGGTTTTTTAAAAAGATCCAGTTGATGTATATACCCTACAATAGAATCAATATTATCATCAAACACCAATAATTTACTTAACTGTGTACTAATAAAATGTTGCTTGGCTTCTTCAACAGGTGTATTGATATCAATAGCCTCTATCTCTGTTCTGGGTACCAAACATTGCCTGATCTTTACCATGGGCAGGCTGAGTGCGTTCTCAAACAGCTCTGTATTCAGTTCCTGACTGTCTTCATCCTGTTCTTTGGTTTGCTGAAAAAAATGTTCGAGGTCTACTTTGGTAAATGCATCATTTCTGTCGTTAACCCTTACATTAAAAATATAGGTAAGGATCCATTGAGAAACGTTTACAAAAAAAGTTGTCAATGGAAGAAACAATGTATGAAAGAACTGCGCAACAGGTGCGAAGAAACTGAGAAAACTATCGTTGCGTGCCCTGAAAATAGCTTTGGGTAAAAATTCTCCGATCACCAATACAACAATTGATGAAAGAAATGTATCAAAACCCAATTTGAGGTATTCGTTTTGAAAATGCAACGGGTTCCATAAAGTATACCGCAGCAGTTCATGAAATAATAATCCATAGAGTACCAGAAAAATATTCAACCCAATTAAACAGGTGCCGATGAATTGAGCAGGATGTTCCATAAAATTGGAAAGAATAATCCCGCTTTTTTTGCCCTGTTTTTTCTTGAGTTCAATACTCAACCGATTGGCAGAAACAAAAGCAATTTCATAACCGGCAAAAAAACCGATCAGAATCAGCGTAACACCAATCCCCGCGAGGATGTAGTAGAGTTCTGTCATGGTGGAAAATTAGAACAAAAAAACTGAATATGTAGATGTGGTAATTTGAAAATTTGAGAATTTGAAAATGGAAAGTCATTGCGAAAGCCGCAGATTCTTAGATTTTTTTAAGAAATAATCTAAGAATAGGCGGCTTTATGCTTCTTACAATCACAACGACTCCGTAGAAACGGAGTCGGTTGCCGGGTACACATGAGAAACCAGCGTTGTGAGAATCCTAAAACATACATGAAGAAGGTAGGAATATTGAATACTGAACAGGGAATGATGAATATTGAAGTTTCTGCGAAGGATTTTTCTTCTTTTTTAAAGTAGTTTGGATGCTAAGTGAAAATGGAGAAAAGAGACATCTTTTACATTTAACATTCATCATTCCCTGTTCAGTATTCGATATTCATGGTCTATTTAAAATCCACCGTACAATTCGGGCATTTCAATTCTATTTTTAATCCTTTGCCATCACCTGACGTAGCGGAAAATTTTGGAGGTGTATCATTTTCTACTGAATACGAATAAGCGCGGCTTGCACGTGTGAGAGACACATCAGAAACAACAATCCCGTCACGAACCTGCGAAGAAGACGTAAAAACAGGTTTTCCTGCTGTACTTCTTACCTGGCCGGATACCGTAATAGCATTTGCGCTACCTGTACCGGAAACAGAAGTGCCGCCCGAACTTGTATTGGTTGTTGAGGCGCTAAGCCTTCCGTCGGTAGTTATCGATGCAAGTTGTCCGCCTTGTGCATCACTCACTTCATTATAACCACCTTCGGCTTTTGCAGTTTGTCTGCGTATACCGGTAACGGATAGGTTAGATGCGTTGACAAGTGTTCCTGCGGTTACGGAGGATGCTGAATTTGAAGAGGTAATAATATTTCCGTTCTTGTCTGTTATATAGCCGGAAACAATCATGTCGCCATTTACCGGAATACTTCGTGCAACCGTAAGATTGCTCAGAGTACCTAAAGATGTAATATTAGGTTTGCTATTATCATTTGTTGGTGAAATACGTTTTCCTGCCACCAGAATCGGCTTGGTCATATTACTATCTGAAACCACAGCCATACCCAGAAATGGAATGTCTTTATCTGAAACGGGAAGCGATTTCTTTTCAAAATTTCCATACACAGAACTGTAGGCACCTAAAAAATCAACTGTATAATTTTTGGTGTTTTTGATCGGTAAACGGATATCTGCATACTTATCGTTAATTTTTATCAGACTTGCAGTTGGTGCAATGTTCCGCACTTTAATATCTGCATTCACGCCGTCGAGTTCTATTTTTTGCATGAGTTTGGTGATGCGGAAATTACCGTAATTCTTGCGTCCGCTTAATTCACCTACTTCTTCAAATTCATATTCATCATTGGTGCTGCGAATCACAGCTTTTTTGGCGAGTGCCAGTTCAATGGTTGAATATTTCGAATCA
This sequence comes from Sediminibacterium sp., assembly GCA_965206685.1. GTDB lineage: Bacteria > Bacteroidota > Bacteroidia > Chitinophagales > Chitinophagaceae > Sediminibacterium. The sequence continues at coordinate 3,790,549 of OZ242223.1, read as the reverse complement.
AGATCCAGGTCGTCAATGTTTTTTGCGGTTAAACGGCCGCCGGTAAATTCGATCTCGGCATTTTTTACATCACCGATATTTACGATCGTATATTTTGAACGGAGAATTAATTTACCAAGGTTCTCGGCATCTAAGTTCCCATTACTGATATCTACGTTCACATCACCAATATTAGCGGGAAGCGTAATTTCTGAATATTTACTTTCTATATCAATTTTACTGCCGGCAGGTAAATAAACAGTGATCTGTTTTTTCGGACTTTTTGTTGAAGACATTGCCTGTCCGGTAACCACTACTTCTGTAAGATTATTATTGCCTGTGTTGTAAAGAGTTGTGTATGGTGACAGGTTGTTTACCAAACCCGCTTTTATTTTAACAGAACTGCCCAATGTTTTTAAAGAGAGGTTGGCTTTTTCAAACCATTCGTCTTCTGTATAATTTCCTTCTCCTTCATATTGAACGGTAGTGGTAATTTTTACTTTGGGCTGATCCCAGGTTTTGATCACAATATTGCGAGAGCTGTTCTCTATATATACTTCACCGTTTTTAGGCATTGTTACTTCACGACTGATCTCTTTTGATTTCATTTCCACTTTTTCAATTTTACCTGCAGTTAAGTTAGATAGGGTTAAAGTACCTTTTGTAACTCCAGACTGTTGTGCCTGCAATACACCGCTGCCGGTAAAAACAGACAAGGAAACCATTAAAATATTTTTTGTAAAATTTTTCATAAACAAAGGGGAATTATAATTTGATAAAATAACTTTTGGTTGAGTCAACCGGTTCGCGGTTTTGTTTAAAACGATTATTGGTCTTGTTCATCTCCAATTGCAGTTGTTTGAGCACAGATAATTTTTGCTGATAGAGATTGATCAGCTGATCAAGCAATTCGCCATTCATTCCGTTGTGCGAAATATCTGATTTAATGCCTTTTTCATCTTTCTCAATCTGTTTCAGCTGTGTTTTAAAATCTTTAAAATAATCCGGTGTTTCTGCATACATAGGTATGCTGCTGATTCTTGCGCGTTGTAAATTGATCACCTGACTAAAACTGTACTCTAGCTCATGCAGTTCGCCAAGCTCCATGGAGTTGAGAGAGGGTTTTTGGTTTATTGGTTTATTGGTTTTTGGTTTATTGTGCGTTTGAGCAATGTTTATGGGTTCTGTTTTTTCTGTGGGAGCCGGTTCTGTTTTTAAAGGAACCGGAGTAATTTTGGTTGGCGCTGAATTTACAGCCGCAGTTTCTTTAAGTGGTTTATTTTCATGTAACAAAAACCAGATACCCAAACCCGCTAAGGCAAATACACAGGCAGCCGCTGCCCATTTGGTAAGGCTACTTACTGAGTTCACCATTTTAACTACTTTAACCTCTTTAACGCTTTGAACTTCCTCCCTCACTCTCTCCCAAACCAAAGGAGACGGCTCATCTACATTGAGCTGATCTGCGTTTTGCTGAATATGTTTTTTTAACTCATCCATGTATGGCTAATTGCTTGGTAATTCGTTCTCTTAATAAAGTTCTTGCTCTGTGATACTGGCTTTTACTGGTTGATTCGGAGATGCCCATTTTTTCTGCGATCTCTTTATGCCCCAGATCTTCCACCACGTATAAATTAAAAACCTGCCGGCAACCATCAGGTAATGCTTTGATCTCGTTGTGAATGATTTCAAAACTTACTGTTTTCCACCATTCGGTTTCCTCATCGGCTACCTGGTTTTGCTTTTCTTCTTCCCACTCGTTCCAGATAATATGCTTTCTGGAAAAACGGATACACTCATTTACAACGATCCGCTTTAACCACCCCCCAAACTGTGCTTCCTCTTTTAACTGGTGCAGGCTACGGAAGGCTATAATAAAAGCATCCTGCAGAATATCTTCTGCATTGCTGCGATTACCCGTCATGCGCATACAGATATTGAACATAGCCTTACTATACGAGCTGTATAGCCAGGACTGCGCCTCTGCATCGCCCTTGCAGGCCTTTCTCACAACAGCCGTTTGTATGGTGGTTGACTGATCCAAATAGTGGTCAGGGATAAGAGATGAGGTGAGGTAAAAGGTTGGAAACGAGGGAGGGAGAAAATTTTGGAAAGTACAATTTTGGAATTTTGGAATTGGGGTTAGATTTCAAAATTTCCCAATTCCAAAATTCCAAAATATTTAAGCTAGATCCAGAACAGGTTTATTTTGAAGGATCTCCTCTATTTTTTGGATCACCTCGTTTGTCAGCACCGGCAGGGCATCTAAGGCTTTCAGATTTTGTTCGAGTTGTTCTTTTTTGGTGGCGCCGAGGATGGCGGTGGTTACGTTGGGGTTATGGATGGTCCAGGCAATGCTGAGTGCCGCGAGGCTTACACTTAATTCATCTGCCAGCACGGCAAGTTTTTTAACCTTGGCTAATTTATCATCCTGTATCCATCGGTCTTTTAACCAGTCGAAACCTTCTATTGCCAGGCGTGATCCTTCAGGAATGCCGTTATTGTATTTACCGGTTAAGAAACCTGCAGCCAAGGGGCTCCAGATGGTAGTGCCCATTCCCGCATTTTTAAACACGGGTAAATAATCCTGCTCCATTTTAAAACGCTCAAACATATTGTATTGCGGTTGCTCAACTGTTGGGCCAATCAAATGATGTTGATCGGCTACGCGATGGGCTTCCATAATTTCTGCTGCACTCCATTGGCTTGTGCCCCAGTACAATACTTTACCCTGTTGTATCAGATTATGCATGGTCCATACCACTTCTGAAATAGGTACGTTGGTATCGGGACGGTGACAGAAAAAGATATCGAGATAATCGGTTTGTAATCTTTGCAAAGCTTCATGGCAGGCTTCGGTTAAATGCTTTCTGCTTAAACCGGTTTGGTTGGGTTGATTGCTTTTTCCTCTCCATCCAAAATAGGCTTTGGAAGAAAGTGTGTACGAGGTTCTGTCCCAGTTCTTCTGTTTCAACACCCGCCCCATCATTTTTTCGCTTTCGCCCAAAGCGTATACTTCTGCATTATCAAAAAAGTTGATGCCGTTATCATAGGCAATGCCCATCAACTCATCGGCAATATTATCGTTGATCTGTTTGTGAAAAGTTACCCAGCTGCCAAAACTTAACACGCTTAACTGAAGACCGCTATGGCCCATTCTTCTGTATTCCATAAGGATGATTTTTAGAGTGGAAAGTTATCAAAATTTACATCCATGCATGGTTGTTAACTATGCACAAAAAATCTATTTCTTCTTTTTAGTGGTATCTATCATCTTAGGTAAAACCCCGTTGGTGGCTGGCGCATTTGTGCTTGCAGGCATTGGCGCAGGTGTTGCAGTGGATGAAGTGCTGTCCGGTATAAATGAATAGCTGTTGGGGGTAATATTATAAAATGAGATATCATTCAGATCCTGATTAGCGGTCATGCCATGCTCGCCAACGATAAAGGTTCTTCTGTAGTTTCTGCTTAACCGCACACGTTTTTCCGTATAAAATTTTTGCTTTTTCTGGTCCCAATTCAGGTCTTCGCAAAAAAGTGTATCTCCCTTCGTATTAAAGATCACTACACTGTCTCTTAAATAGAATTTCTCTTCTGTTTCCAAATACTTTCCATAAAGGGCGTTTAACTGGCTTTCTACCTTTACAGTACTGTCGTTATAAAAATCTACATGTAATGTTTTTGGGAATTCTGTTTTTAGAGAACTGTCGCCCTGATAACGTAATAAAAAAGGAGCTGTAAGGCGGGCACGCATTTTTCCGTTGGTGCTGAGGTAGATATCAATGTTTTTTCCTTCTTCAATGCCCGGTTTTTTTTTGCCCAGTTCACGTACTTCATTCACATCATTCTCGCAGGCGCACATAAAAAAGCAGCCGAAAATTACGGCTGCTGTAAATATATTTTTATAGGGATAAAGGTTAATCATATCTCCGTTTGATGAACCAAAGATCGCTCAAACTCATACCCAAAGTAAACTGAACATAATTTTCTGTGACATTATTAACAGATGAACCACGTTTTCCGAATTGCAATGCGGTATTCAATACAGTAAACTGCTGGTTATAATTGCTCCATTTTTTTATGGGTAAACCCGCACCAAAAGAAACACCATATTGCTTTAAACCGGCACCATCCGGGTTAATATAATCTTTACCATAATACACCCCTGTACGGAAGTTTACAGTACCCCAATAACTATCGCCCGAAACAGGGTCTGCAGCAAACTGGATGCCCAGTTTGTACTGCCAGCTGTCGGCCAATTTATCGGCCTGATCAAAAAAGCGGTATTTGGTCCATTGCGTGGCTGTATACTCAAGTCCGATAGACCATAATTCAAAAACACCTCTTGGTGTAATACTGGTTTTATGAAGGGTAACACCCGCTGCATAAGTAGATGGTAAAAGTACCTGCCCCTTTACTCCGTTCTGGTCAAGCACACTGTCTATTTTTATATCGCCATTGGTACCAACAGTATAGGTTTGTCTTGCCAGGTCCTTTGAAGCATTCAGTTTTTGCTGAAGGGTACCGGTAAGGCCCAAACGGAGCAGATAATTATCTGTGGTTTTGGTTTCGAGATTTATTTTTTTACCAACAGAAAATTCATACTGTAATCCTCCACTCAAAAACACACCGCTGAAAGTAGTTGCAGAAGAGGTAAGGGATTGATAATACGGGACGGTATCGTTTATGAATGTTTTTCGGGTATTGATTTCTTTTCGGCCAAAATTGTAACCAGTATTAAAACCAAGACTAAAGGTTTTCCATTTTTTTGAAACCCCAACAAAAACCTGGTTCAGGCCGCCGCTTCCCTGATAAAGGGTCTGTAAACTATCACCTGCTGTTCTTTCACGTTGTTCTATGGAGTAATTGATGCTGCTTACAGGTTTCAACCCAAAAGCCATACCCCAGCCTTTAGCTCTTTTTAAAGGAATGCCCACTGCGAGATAGGATGGAACAAAATAGTTAGAGGTGAATTTTCCGGTAGGATTATTACTGATCAGTGTTCTGGAATCGACGGTTACACCCAAATCCAATGTTACCAGATAAAGGCTGCTGTAGGTTGCGGGGTTATTAAAGTTAACGCCCTGGCCCACATTATTATTTAAACCATCCGCATAGGCAGCCGAAAGCCCGCCGAGTGAACGGCTGATCGCGTGTTGGCTATTATATAGTTCTCCAATACCATATCTGGTAAAGGGGGAGTTTTGTTGTGCCTGGGTATTTAGCAGAAAAAAACCAAAAATCACGACAAGACAAAGCCTAGCCATTGTTATACTCACTGATCGCATACAAGCCTTTATAGATTAAGTTAGGGTCGGCAAATATCCTGTTTTTTAGGTGCGGTACAAAAAAACCCATATCCCCCCCGGTTAAGAGCACGTTAAAGTTGCTGTATTTCAATGCATAAGACTCAATAATTCCATCAATTTCTTTGGCCATTCCGAGTATAACACCACTCAAAAGGTTGGTTTTGGTGTCGTAACCCACTAAAGGGAAGTTACTTTCGGCCTTGATCAGGGGTAATAAAGCCGTTTGCTCATGCATGGCCCTGAAGCGCATATTCATGCCCGGGGAGATGCTTCCTCCCAGAAACTCGTGAGCATTATTCACAAAATTGTAAGTAATACAGGTACCCAAACCAATGGCGAGGTTATGTTGCCTGGGAAAAAGGTCTACCGAAGCGGCAATAAGGGCCAATCTGTCTGCCCCTATTGTTTCGGGTTTGCCCACCGGAGTGGTCATGGGCAATTTACTCGTATGCCCCAGTTTGTGAAAATGGGTATGTTTGGCCAGCAGTTCTTCCAGTTGTGGTGGATGATTGATTACAGAAGATAAGATGGACTTATGAGGCTGATATTGATCGATCAGCTGTTGAATAACAGGCGTGTCCATACTTTCCAGCACGAGTTCTTCCAAAAAGGTTCGTCCTTCAAATACCGCACATTTTAAGCGGGTATTGCCAAAATCAAAACACAGGGTTGTTTGCATAGGATGTTTGATTAGAAATCAAAATTAAAACCTTTGAGTTCTTTAAAGTGTCCGTTCAAAATTATCTTCTCTTTAAGTCCTTCCAGTCCGGCTACTACCGGTAATACTTTGGTAAGATGTCTTTTCAGGTATTCCAGTCTTTGCCATTCGTGTAAAAGGCCCAATAATTCGTATTCTTCTTCCAGCGATAGTCCGGCATGATGCGCTACATCGTAACTGGTTAAAGCCGAATCTTCTTTTTTAAAATCTTTACTGATGTTCAGCAAACGATGAAGATCGCGGATACCGGCAACTACTTTTCTTAATAATTCAGGATGCCCCGTTTCTTTATTAACCGGATAGGTAACAATGGCGCCGCTGTATAATTTATCCGGAATATTTTTAATGATCTCCAGTATTGTAAATACCTGTAACCCTTTGGTGCGGATATCCATTTTACCATCTGCATGTACTTCGGCAATCTCTGTAATTTCAACCAGTGTGCCCATTTCTGCTACCCCATTGTTCAGTACTGAAGGGATACCAAAAGGTTTGACTTCTGCATAACATTCGTTGATCAATTGCCTGTACCGGGGTTCAAAAATATGCAGGTTCAATATTTCGCCAGGGTAAACAACAATACCGAGAGGAAAGATGGGAACGAAATTGGTCATGCAACAAAAATAGGGCTTAAAGGAATGTGTAAAATGAATCTGTGAAGTGTGTAAGTGCCGAAGGAATTATGAATGTTGAGCAAGGAATATTGAATGTTGAATAATGCCGTCATTTCGACGAAGAATGAGGAGAAATCTTTTCAAGTGCGGTTATTATTTGAAAAGATTTCTCGTCGTCGTTCCTCCTCCTCGAAATGACGATTATGATTGTTTATTCAACTCTCTCAACCTCACATATTTCAACCAGGTATACCAAGCATTCATTTTAGCAACGGTAAACCCCGGCGCGCCATCTAAAAAACCAAAACGGAAAAGATAATTTTTTACAAAGGAAAAAACCGGTGCCAGTCTGCATTTGAGCCAGGAGGCTCTTTTGCCTTGCTGGTGATACTTTAATGCATTGAGCATGGCATAGTTAACGGTCTTATGTGCAAAGTCTTCAATGTTTCTGGATGTGTAATGATGGATATATCCTTTTACGGTAAGCACTTTTACATCTTCAGGAAACAGTAATGCTTCATGCACCTGAGCTTCGTTCCAGCTTACCTTTTTGCGGTTGTATAAACGGATATGTGCATCATTGGCCCACTCGCCATAACGGATCATATCCTTACCCAAGAATGCGCGGAAACGGAAATTATAAGCAATGTTCTCTTCTGTAAAAACAAGTTGATTCAATTGATGTGTTAATACATCATCAATGATCTCGTCTGCATCAATGGATAAGATCCAATCGTGTTTGGCAATGGCAACGCCTTTGTTTTTATTTTTTCCATAACCCTGCCAATCGGTTTCCAGTAATTGAGCCCCGGCATTTGTTACGATTTGTTGAGTACCATCTGCACTGCCACTGTCAACCACCACCACATCATCCGAAACACGTTGCGCAGCAGCAATGGTTTTGCCAATGATGTGCACTTCGTTTCTGCAAATGATTACAACGGAAATGGAAGGGTTCATGATAGATCTTGCCGGTTAAGTAATTTCTGTTGCCCAAAGAAAACAATAAAAGCCAATAGTATCACACCAAACTGTCCTTCTAATGTATCGTCTGTAAGCAAAGGTATTAAACTGCTTACGGGAAGAATGAATGATAACAGGCCGTTTGAACGTTTTCTGAACAGTAATAAAAAAAAACCGGCACTAAAAAAAAGCATCCCCAACCATCCGCTGGCTGCGCTGTACACCAGCCATTCGCAGGCAGGTCGAAAACGTTCATACACAAAACCGGCAGGGTTATTTTTTGCATGCCATTCTTCAACCGCCGGCAACAGATCTCCAAAACCAACACCGGTTAGCGGATGGTCTTTGGTGATAGAATAGCCGGCACGGATAGACATCCACCTTGCTGCATCATTATACCCGGGTGCTGTATTGCCTTTTGAGTACAGGCTGAAATCATACAAAACATACTGTACCCTGTTGCGTAAAGTGGGGAGTGTATTGTAGGCAATTAATGCGGTAGCAGAAATGAGAACAATCACAAGCAAACCGCTCTTCCATTTTTTTTCAATCAAAAAAAGATGGAGAAGATAAATGAATGCGCCTGCATACAAACAGAGTAATCCTGTTTTTGCAGCAAGCATATGCAGATAGATCACCAGACAAAAAATCAGAATAAGGATGATGAACTGTATCTTTTTTTCGGTTTCTGCTAAAAAACATTTGAACCCTAAAAAGATAGCTATCGCTACCATCCAGCTAAATCTTACATAATCTGCATCAGCCGGAGTGGGCAATACTTTTGCTTTGAGATAGGCAGCTTCAATAACAGATGCATTCAGTAAATACTGCGCTGCACTCCATGCACAACCCAATGAAATGAGAATGATATATGCATAACTGAGTTTCTTCCATCTGTTAACAGAAAGATCAACTGATGATATACCCAGCATCATCGTTAACAAAGGAAGTTTTACTGAGAGGCTGTTCCACCACAAGGTTTTATCATCACTCCATAAGCCGGAAAGAATAACAGGTAACAGGATCAATGCAATAGCTAACAGATATTGTTTTTGTAACGTGTTTGGTTTTCTCTCAGCAAAAAAAGGCACAACGATCATTACCGATGCAAAAGATACGAGTGCGCGGCTCAGTAATAATCCTGCAAACAATAACAGCAGGCATACAGTTACCCAGTTTTCTTTCCATTTACTTTTCAACACTCTTTGCATTATGTACCGAAATTCGTGTATCCGCTTTACTTTAGCAATCATGTGGGAAGAATTATTACAAGAGATTGAACAAGGCAACACCAAATCGCTGGCCAGAACCATTTCATTGGTTGAAAATGAAGTGGACGGCTATCGCGGTTTGCTGGAAACTCTGCCCGCTTCTTCCACAAAGATCATTGGCATTACCGGTCCGCCGGGAGCGGGCAAAAGCACATTGGTAGATGCATTGATCGGTGAAATGGTGGCACAAAAAAAGAAAGTAGGTGTTCTGTGTGTAGATCCTTCCTCACCGTTTAACCTTGGTGCATTGCTTGGCGACAGGATCCGGATGAGCGAATGGTATAATCATCCCGATGTATTTATCCGTTCATTGGCCACAAGGGGAAGCTTGGGTGGCTTGCATCCCAAGATCATCGAAATTGCAGATGTGATGAAAGCAGCAGGTTTTGATCATATTATTATTGAAACCGTTGGTGTTGGACAAAGCGAAATAGAAATTGCCGGCCTTGCCGATACAACCGTTGTAGTAGTTGTACCCGAAGCAGGTGATGAAGTACAAACCATGAAAGCCGGTTTAATGGAAATTGCCGATGTGTTTGTGGTAAACAAAGCCGACAGGCCTGATGCAGATACGTTTGTAAAAAATCTCCGGTTAATGCTGGCACCTGCTTTTCATAAAACAGAAAATGAAGTGGCAATTGTAAAAACCATTGCTTCGCAAAAGGAAGGAATTGCTGAATTGTTTGAAAAGATTATGCTGCACCAGCAAATGATTCAAAATACAGACAGGAAATATTGGTTGCTGGCAGAGAAAGCATACTACCTTGTACAACAACACAGGATGCATGATATTAAAAAGGCGGAATTAAAAAAGCAATTGGAAGCATCAGGAGAGAAAAATCTATATCAGTTTATTAAGCAATACATGTAAGTTCTGTTGTTGGTCAGGCGACCAACAACGGCGTGGTGAAAAGAACCTGTATCAGTTTATTATGCAATCGAGTAACATTCTGTTGTTAGTCAGGCGACCAACAATGGCGTGCTTTATTGATGCGATAATTAAAAACCTATATACACCTCTCTTATCAGCTGGCTGTTTTTGGTATAAGAAACATCCAGTTTTGTTGCAGTTAATTCATTAATGGTGTACACAATTTGAATGCCTTGTAATTGTGCATCATTATTATAATATTCCTGTAAAGTTTTTTCAGATGGGAAAGACCAGTCACCGGAATATCCATCTGAAGAAACTACTTTTCCGTTGGTGGTTTTACCTGCCTCTACTGTATATGTTTTGGAATACCCTTTTTGCGCAACGGTTAATGTTTGAGGGATACCGTTGATATCAATTTCCTGAATCTTCCATACACGGTTGCCCATGCCTGTGAGGTTCTGAGTAGTTTGTGGTAATGGTACAGGCGGTTGTTCATCTTTTGAACAGCCGGTAATACATGCAAAAGAAATCAGTAAAGAGTATACTGTCAGCTTCAATTTCATAAATTTTTGTTTGATGAAAGCGATACTAATATAAACAGTGTTTTGCATATATCATAATAACCGGGGCTGTTCAATATTGGAGATTTGCTAACTCATTGAAGATGAATGATAGTGAGATTACAATGTGCGAACGCTAAATCATCAGGGTATAGATTTTTAACACAGAGCACACGGAGGATAAGGAGTTACACAGAGAGCCCTCTGTGAACCTCTGTGACCTCTGTATCTAGGTGTTGAAAAAAAAGATTAATAAAAAAACTAACCCTCATTCAATTCTTTCTCATTTTTCCACCAGCGATAACCGATATAACCGGCAATGGCAAAGGGAGCAAAAGCGAGATAGATAATGGCCGAGTTAAGTGCAGAAGCAGGCCCGTCGCCTAATTGAGAAGCGGTTTTTGTGCAGATAGAACATTGTGCATTTACAAGCTGAACGCTGAATGCACAAAGCAAAACGCATGTAGTATATATAAATCTTTTCCTCATTTCATCCGGTTTCAGTGCAAAGATAGTAAATGTGTCAGTTCATGAATCATGGTTCTTAACCCAACATATTATCAAGAACAAAATCCAGCAAACTATAAACAGAACTTCTTAACTTTCTCGTTCAATCTAATACCGTGGAACAACGCAGAAAGTTTATACAGAAAATGGGCTTACTGGCCGGAGCCTTCTCGGCTAACAGCCTTTTTAATCAATTGCATGCAGCTTCATGGGAAGATGCGGCTAAGAAGATACAACACCTTTCACCTGAAGCAGCTGCAGCAGATGAGGATTATTGGGGCGTGATACAGCAATCGTATACGGTTAATTCCAATTTGATTATTCTTAACAATGGCGGTGTTAGTCCTTCACCAAGGGTTGTGCAGGAAGCTGTGGAACAGTATAATAAACTAACCAATCAGGGCCCTTCTTATTATATGTGGCGGATTCTTGACCAGGGGCGTGAGCCTTTGCGTCAGAAACTGGCGGTATTGGCAGGATGTTCTCCCGAAGAAATTGCGGTGAACCGAAATGCAACGGAAGCATTGAATACGGTGATCTTCGGAGTGGATCTGAAAGCCGGTGATCAGGTGATTGGTACCAAACAGGACTATCCTAATATGATCAATGCCTGGAAACAACGTGAGCAGCGTGAGGGCATTGTATACACACAATTGAGTTTTCATTTTCCGATTGAGAATGATGAAGAGATCGTATCTGCGTATGAAAATGCGATCACACCCAAAACAAAGATCATTCACATCACACATATCATTAACTGGATTGGCCAGATCATGCCGGTGAAGAAAATTTCGGCAATGGCCAAGAAACACAATATTGAAGTGATCGTGGATGGCGCACATTCATTTGGACTGCTGGATTATAAGATCCCTGATCTGGGCTGCGATTATTTTGGTACCAGTTTGCATAAGTTTTTAAGTGCACCGATTGGCAGTGGTATGCTATGGATCAAAAAAGAAAAGATTGAAAAGATCTGGCCATTGGTGTGTAACGATAAACCCAGAAGCGAAGACATCAGAAAGTTTGAAACCCTTGGTACGAGAAGCTTTCCGATTGAGCAAGGAATTGGCGAAGCCGTGAATTTTCAAAATGCGATCGGCAGTAAACGTAAAGAAGATCGAATCCGTTATTTAAAAAATTACTGGGCCGGAAAAGTAAAAGATATTCCGAAAGTAAAAATTCATACTTCCTTCAAACCTGAATATGCCTGTGCCATTTGTGGTGTTTCTATTGATGGCATGACACCCGGAGAATTAGACAGCGCATTGTTTAATACCTACAAAATTCATACAGTAGGTATTGTATGGGAAAATGTTTCCTGTGTGCGTATTACGCCACATGTGTATACAAAACTGCAGGACCTCGATAAATTAGTAATGGCAATCGGAGAGATCGCGGATAAGAAGAAAGGGTGAAGAAAATTTTGAAATTTTGGAATTGGGAAATTTTGGAATTTTTGTAATCCCAAAATTTCCTCCCGTTTAGCGGGGTACTTTCCAAAATATAGAAGTTCAGTTCCTGTAAACCTTATGCAGGTTTCACTACAGGTTTCTTAATTTTTGTTGCATTTGCCGGACGGCTTTTGCCGAATGAACCTTTAAATCTTTTGCCTTTAGCGGTTTTTTTATCACCTCTGCCCATGGTTTGTTTTTTTTGAATGAATAATGTATTGGGCGACAAAAATAGAAAAACCCTGCGTAATACGCGTGGTTCATTTCAATTACTGATAAATAAAGGGGATAATGGTCCTGTTTGTTGCCTGTAAAGCCTGATTACAGGCGATTTTGCGGTTAATGCCGTTCAATGTGTTCCATTGTTCCAACAATAAAAAAACCCCGCGTATTAGGCGGGGTTCAATTTTTTTCGCTTAAAACTTAGAGTTTAGCGCTTAATTCTTTACCTGCTTTGAATTTAGCAACTTTCTTCGCTTTAATCTTGATAGCAGCACCGGTTTGTGGGTTACGGCCAGTACGTGCAGCACGTTTAGAAACAGAGAAAGTACCAAATCCTACCAGAGTTACTTTATCACCTTTTTTCAAAGTTTTGGTAACGGCAGCTACAAAAGAATCCAAGGCAGCGTTTGCCTGTGTTTTAGTTACGCCAGCATCTTCAGCGATCTGAGCAATCAATTCAGCTTTGTTCATAGATGTGTTTTTTATTGTTTTTTATAACAGCAACAAATTTATTCGCTTTTCTCAATAAGCAAAATATTTTATTATTTTTTTTAAGTGTGTTTTTTTCCGCAAAACCCCTATGTATAAAGGATTTCAGAAGAATTCCGTTTTGTTATATAACAGTTAATGTATCTGTGTGTGTGCCTTGAAACCCTTTGTGGGTAAGGCTTTCAGAAAAATTCAGCTGAAAATCAATGCCTGAGCGGGTTTTAAGGGAATATAACAAAGATTTGTGATTGACAAAATGAATTTGGGAAACTATCCACACTCAATTCACAAGTTGCATTAATGAGCGAAAACCGATAAAATTATCACCCCAGTTTTGTATGGCATCTTTTCGCAGATCCGGTGCATGCTGTTCTATATATCGTTCATAATCAACTCTTGTTGTAACATAATACTGAACTGCATAAGTAGGGCCCTCGTTTTCATCAGTTTCCAACAAGCGAACAAAACGAAAATCTGTAAAACAACCGCTGTTCATTACATCGGGAATATGTTTCTCCTTCATCCATTGTACCCAGGCATCGTGTATGGGCCAGGCAACTTTTGTGGTTACGTTGTAGATGAACATTTGTAGTAATTAATAATTAGTAATTAGAAATTAATAATTGAAAGGCATTATTTTTTAATCTCTGCATAGATGGGGCAGTGATCGCTGTGTTTTACGTCGGGGTAGATCTTTGCATCTATTAACTGTGCTTTTAATTTATCGGTAATGCAGATATAATCGATACGCCATCCTTTGTTTTGTAATCTTACCGTTGGAAAGCGCTGGCTCCACCAGCTGTAGGCGCCTTTGGCATCGGGATTGATCTGACGGAAACTGTCTATCCAGCCCTTGCTTAAAAACATATCCATCCATGCCCGTTCTTCCGGTAAAAATCCGGATGAGTTTTTATTGCCTTTGGGATCATGTATATCTACTTCTTTGTGTGCAATATTGTAATCACCCACAACAATCAGTTTGGGTCTTGTTTTTCTGAGGTCTTCGAGATAAAGAAAAAACTCATCCAGCCATTTATATTTAAAGGTTTGCCGTTCATCGCCACTGGTGCCCGATGGATAATATGCATTAATTAATGTGATGTTTCCGAAATCGGCACGGATTACCCTTCCTTCAAAATCGCTGGCTTCATTGGCATGGCCATATTCAACATTATCGGGTTTGATCTTTGTAAAAATAGCTACACCGCTATACCCTTTTTTTTGCGCAGAGAACCAGTATGTTTGATAACCCAGGTCTTCTATCTTTTTAAAATCCACATTGTCTTTCATGGCTTTTGTTTCCTGTAAACAAATAATATCTGCCGGATCGGTTTGCAACCAATCGGTAAAACCTTTGTTGATGGCAGAGCGTATGCCATTTACGTTATAAGAGATAATACGCATGTAGATGATTTTAGTTTATTCAAAAAACCGGTTAAACCCGATCATGAATAAACGGTTCAGTAATTCGGGCGATAAAGATGCATCAAAAACTACAAATTTTTCAGGACTAAATTTTCCCTGTGCAATACATACCAGTTTATCATCTATAAAAATTTCTTTCAGTGTATTTCTTACACCACTGAGTTTGATGCTGAAAGATTGTTTAGCAAGCTTACCTGTAACGGCATAATCGTAAACCACATCCCATGGTGCGGACTGAAATCCGGAATTGGTTTTTAAACTGGAACTGGTATCATACCCATTGGTCATAACAGAAGGAAACACTTTATTACCTTCTGATGGAATACCTTTTTGTATACTAAATTTTGCAATAGTATCGTTTTCCAGAAACAAATAATGGAAATCACCCGATAAGAAATTAGTGAATAAAAGACTTTGATCAGAAGGCAGGTTGGTGCGGTCTACCTGAACGGATAGTTTGATCAGATAATTTTTATCCCTTGCTACATCTCTGCAGTCCTGTCTGAGAAATACATAATCTGATTCACTGTAATGCTGTGTTGATTTAATGGTATTGGTAAGAGCTTCGGGATATTTTTGAGCGTTTTTTCCCCTTAGAATAATTTCTTCATACACCGGTTCACTCATTCTGATCAGCTCTGTTTTTCCATTGAATATATATGAACTGATATTTTTTTTGCTTTGAACATAGATACGAGGCTGACCGGCAGTTTTGGGAAGTATGTAATTATCGGCCATAAAAGCGGGCTGTACTTTTATTTCAACTGTGGCAAGATCGTTTTTGGGGTCGAATAATATATTGGTAACCGCTTTCAGTAATTTGGTAAACGAATTGGGTATGATACTGAGATCTGCATACCGTATGCCGCCGAGCAGATTGCCAATACCGGGCGACTCGGCAGTAGTAATGATCACATTGAGTACTTCACTCAAAAAAACCGATTTATCTGCATTAAAACCCGTAGCTCTGAATATTAGAATCGTGGCGGATTTTTTTACCAGATTGGAATCAGGGGGATAATGGGCAGCGATTGAAAAAAAAGAACCCGGACTGGTTTCAAAAATATCCAGATAGAGATGGAGATGTGATGTATCGGTGTCTGAAAAATCAGGAGTAACATTCTGTATCTGTACGCCGGGGGGAATAAAGTCAACCTGTAATGGGTTTACGGTAAGTAGAGTATCCATTTGATGTTTGAGAATGGCAGCAGCAAGGTCTTCTTTGATGACCTCTTTAATCGCAGTGTTTTGCAGATAATCCTTAAGTGGTTTATTAAAGGATAAACTGCGGATCTTTTCGAAAATCACTTTCTTCTGTGCAGAAAGCGGCTGCATGGCAAAAGCAAATAACAGAATGATACCTATTTTTTTCAGCATAGCAGGTGGTTGGGGTTGTATTAACTTTATGGCAGCAAATTTTATGCTAATTTGATCCGGCATTGAAAATAAGGATTGTCTATGGCAAAATCAGAACGAATTATTCCAGCTAAAGAATCGGTTTACCTCGACGGCCCCAAACCAAGGATCAATGAATTCTTTTTCGCATGGAGTGTATTCAGACAGTTTATTAAAGGATTCCGGACCTTACATTTTGTTGGTCCTTGTATTACTGTGTTTGGTTCAGCCAGATTTAAGGAGGATCATGTATACTATGGTGTGGCCAGAGAATTTGGTAAACGGATAGCCGAGCTTGGCTTTACTACTATAACAGGAGGCGGCCCCGGTATTATGGAAGCGGCAAATCGTGGTGCATTTGAGAATGATGGGGTTTCCGTTGGCTGTAATATTAAACTACCTTTTGAACAGCATCCCAATCCATATATGCACAAATGGCTCACTTTTGATTATTTCTTTATCAGGAAAGTGGTATTGGTTAAATACTCTTATGCATTCATTATTATGCCGGGAGGGTTTGGAACGATGGATGAATTTTTTGAAACAATCACACTGGCGCAAACCAAAGTGATCAATGATTTTCCGATTGTATTATATGGAAAAGAATATTTTGAACCCCTGATGAGTGCAATTGATACAATGGTTGCGAAGGGAACCATTGCCGAATCAGATAAAAAATTATTATTACTTACAGATGATCTGGATGAAGCCATGCAATACATTCAGGCATACATCGCTAAAAATTTTACCGTTAAACCCAGAAAAAGACTGTGGTGGTTATTGGAAAAAAGATAAAGGATTATTCGGCGATCTTTTTTCCACCTTTCCATGTATAGCCAAGGCTTAGTATCAGTTCATAGGTTCCAAAAGCCTGCTTTGCCGTTCCCTGATATACTTTTAATCCGGAATAGCGGGCATAATCTACTTTATTGGTAAACTCGAGATAAACATGTTTGAAGAATGTAGCGCGAACGCCGGCTTCTACACCCATATTCCATCCGCCGATCTGGAAACCGGGATCATTGGCTTTGCCGAAAAAACTATTTTGTACATGCGGAACCAAAGGGCCGATACCTGCTTTGGCCAATGCATCTAATTTAAATTGTCCGCTCCTGCTTTCCTGCCAGTTCCATCTTTTTACAAGATTAAAGAGTAAGAAATTGGCGCCGTTATTCAGATAATAATAAAAACCATTGCCTTCAGAAAAGTTAACGGCAGTATCTACCTGTCTGTTATTGATCGTTCCGGATACTTTGATGATCTGTCCGTCGGAAATGATATGTTTGGTATGATCGAAATTGATCTCAAAGGCAAGGCCTTTCTTTTTGTTAAAGAAATAACCTAAACGATAATTGTATTGCGGTATGCTGATGGGAGCGGAAAACAAACCCTCATCCCAACCCGGATGGTCGTGAGAGACTACATTATTCAAACTGTAATTATTGTTGAGTGAAGGCTGGCTCACTTTTACAGTAGAGTGTGTGTACCATTCTTTATTATAACCCCAGGAGAAATAAAATTCGCCTTTACGCTCTTTGGATTTTTGTTGTGCTGCTGCAATCATTGGTAAACCTATCGCCACAATGATCAATAAACGCCACATCTTCATAATTCTGTTTTTATTTATTCTAATACCGGACTCAGCCATCTCTCTGCTTCTGCTATCGGCATGTTCTTGTGTTTTGCGTATGCTTCCAGTTGATCGCGCTGAATTTTTCCTACACCAAAATACTGACTTTTTGGATTGGAGAAATACCAGCCACAAACCGAAGAAGCCGGATACATAGCCAGACTTTCTGTTAATTGAATACCGATGGTTTCTGTTGCATTGAGTAAGCTGAACAGTTTATATTTTTCTGTATGATCCGGGCAAGCAGGATACCCCGGTGCCGGACGGATACCGGTGTATTGTTCTTTAATGAGTGCTTCGTTGCTGAGGTTTTCCTCTTTATCATAACCCCAGAATTTTTTTCTGGTTTGCAGGTGAAGAGCTTCTGCAAAAGCTTCTGCAAACCTGTCGGCCAAAGCCTGTAACATGATCTTGTTGTAATCATCATGATTGGCTTCAAAACCGGCGACGTGTTTTTCAATACCATCAATGGTAACGGCAAATGCGCCGATAAAATCTTTTTTACCGCTGGTTTTTGGAGCAATAAAATCTGCAAGTGATAAATTGGGTTGATCAGCTGCTTTCTTGATCTGCTGACGCAGGAAAGATAAATTAACGATCTCTTTTTCTGTTGTTACTTCTACAGAATCATCTTCGCTGGATGCTTCCCAGAAACCGATGGTGCCTTTAGCGGTTAGCCATTTTTCTTTGATGATGGTATCGATCAAAGCATTGGCATCGTTATATAATTTGGTGGCTTCTTTACCCACAACATTATCTGTTAAGATCTCAGGAAAATTACCATGCATTTCCCATGCGATGAAAAAGGGTTTCCAGTCTATATAGGGACGTAATGTGTTTAGATCAAAATTTTCAAACACTTTTGTTCCGGTGAAGGTCGGCGTTTGTGTCGTGTGAGTGTTCCAGTCTATGTTTACTTTATTCTTCAAAGCATCTGCATAAGAGAGATAGGTTTTAACAGATTTCTTATTATCGAAACCATGTTTGAGTGTAACATACTCTTCTTTAATACCACTGAGGAACTCGGGTTTTTGTTCTTTGTTTAAAAGAGATCCGGCAACAGTTACACTTCTGGAAGCATCCAATACATGTACAACGCCTTCTTGATATTCCGGAGCAATTTTTACAGCTGTGTGAATGCGTGATGTGGTGGCGCCGCCAATTAATAAAGGCTGTGTCATGCCACGGCGTTTCATTTCTTTGGCAATATGTACCATTTCATCCAGTGATGGTGTGATGAGTCCGCTAAGGCCAATGATATCTGCTTTTTCTCTTTGTGCGGTTTCAAGAATTTTATCGGCGGGAACCATTACGCCCATATCAATGATATCGTATCCGTTACAGCCCAATACTACACCTACAATATTTTTTCCAATATCATGTACATCACCTTTTACAGTAGCCAATAATATTTTTGCGGCGCCGGCAGCTTCGCTATTAGTAGTACCTGCAGCAAGATGTGCCTGTTTGCGTTGTTCTTTTTCTGCTTCGATAAATGGCGTAAGTACAGCAACACTTTTCTTCATTACACGCGCACTTTTTACTACCTGTGGCAGAAACATTTTTCCGGCACCAAACAGATCGCCAACAATACCCATACCATCCATTAACGGGCCTTCAATTACTTCGAGTGGTGTTGGATATTTTAACCTGGCTTCTTCTGTATCTGCTTCAATATAATCGGTGATGCCGTTTACAAGTGAATGGGAAAGACGTTTTTCAACCGTATCATTTCTCCATGCTTCATCTTTTACTTCTACTTTGCCTTTGGCCTTAACGGTTTCGGCATGTAT
Organism: Sediminibacterium sp.; assembly: GCA_965206685.1. GTDB lineage: Bacteria > Bacteroidota > Bacteroidia > Chitinophagales > Chitinophagaceae > Sediminibacterium. The sequence continues at coordinate 3,771,349 of OZ242223.1, read as the reverse complement.
GATGAGTTTTTCGGTGGCTTCGTTGTTATCATTGTTGCGGTTGAGAATTACATCTTCACAAAGTTCACGTAATGTGGGTTCGATCTCATCGTAAACAACCAGTTGCCCAGCATTTACAATACCCATATCCATCCCCGCTTTAATCGCATGGTAAAGAAATACGGCATGAATGGCTTCGCGCACATGATCATTTCCCCTGAAAGAAAAAGATACATTGGATACACCACCACTAACTTTTGTAAGCGGCATCAATTGTTTGATCTCTCTGGTGGCTTCGATAAAATCTACAGCGTAGTTATTATGTTCTTCAATACCGGTTGCAATGGCAAAAATGTTTGGATCGAAAATGATATCCTGTGGTGCAAAACCTACCTGCTCGGTTAAAATTTTATAGGCACGGTGACAAATCTCTACTTTTCTTTGTTTGGTATCTGCCTGTCCTACTTCATCAAAAGCCATTACAATTACGGCAGCACCAAAAGCTTTACAGATAAAAGCCTGTTCAATAAATTTTTCCTCTCCTTCTTTCATGGAGATAGAGTTCACAATACAACGGCCCTGTACACATTTTAAACCCGCCTGAATGATCTCAAATTTAGAACTGTCGATCATAATGGGAATGCGTGCAATATCCGGCTCACTCTGAATCAGGTTCATGAAAGTAGTCATGGCGCTTACTCCTTCCAGCATGGCATCGTCCATATTTACATCCAAAACCTGCGCACCGCTTTCTACCTGTTGACGGGCAACGGAGAGGGCTTCTTCAAATTTGTTCTCACGAATAAGCCGTGCAAATTTTTTAGAACCGGTTACATTGGTTCTTTCACCTACGTTCACAAAATTCGTCTCGGGACGAACTACCAATGGTTCGAGGCCTGAGAGTCGGAGGAAGGGTTTGATATGTATCGGAGAGCTCATAATATTTTTTTTAACCGCTAAGTCGCGAAGGTTCAAGGGTTCGCTAAGATTTAGATCAATTCGTTTTCTAAAACAGGTAAGGGCCTTGGGGTGATTTTGCGAACATTGTCGGCTATGTGTTTGATATGATCCGGTGTGGTACCGCAACAACCGCCAACAATATTTACAAAACCCTGCTCGGCCCATTCTTCAATAAAGTGCGCTGTTTCGTGAGGTTGTTCATCATATTCACCCATCGCATTTGGTAAACCTGCATTTGGATAAGCAGATGTATAGCATGCAGCAATCGAAGAAAGTTCTTCAATATGGCTTCTCATTTCTGCAGCACCTAATGCGCAATTTAAACCTACACTTAATGGGCTGGCATGCATTACGGATGTATAGAAAGCTTCAAGGGTTTGTCCGCTTAAAGTTCTGCCCGATGCATCGGTAATGGTACCGCTGATCATGATGGGGAGTTCTTCTCTTTTCTCATCCCTGAAATATTTTTTAGCGGCATAAATAGCGCCTTTTGCATTCAGGGTATCAAAGATGGTTTCTATCAGCAAAACATCTACACCGCCATCAACCAAACCTTTGATCTGCTCATAATAAGCGGCAACTACTTCATCAAAGGTTACGGCACGGTAGCCGGGGTTGTTTACATCAGGAGAAAGGCTTAGCGTTTTATTCAATGGCCCGATGGCTCCCGCAACAAACTTTGGGCCTGTGCCGGGGTTCTCAGCAGTAAATTCTTTAATGGCATCTTTGGCGCATTTGGCGGCAGCTACATTCAGTTCATAGGCAAGCGACTGCATATCATAATCTGCCATAGCGATTACGGTGCTGCTGAATGTATTGGTTTCAATAATATCAGCACCTGCCGCGAGGTAAAGCTTGTGGATGCCTTTAATGATCTCCGGTTGTGTGATGCACAGCAAGTCATTATTGCCTTTTACATCGCTTGGCCAGTTGGCAAAACGTTCGCCACGGTAATCGGCTTCTGTCAATTTATGGCGCTGAATCATGGTACCCATGGCACCGTCGATCACCAAAATCCTTTTTTCCAGTTCTTTTTTAATACTCATAGCATTCAATTTAACATCCGCTTTTACAGCAGGATGAGTCAAACAAATACCGAATAGTAAACGCTTTAGAGAGTGTGGGAGAGGTCACTTCAAAACGTTTATTAGTTCGATTGGTCCCGCCTTTGGCGGGATTACAGGCCGAACAATAAACAAATCCGCCTGTGGTAAGGGTGCAAAGATAAAGGGCTATGAACTTATATCAAAATATAAGCCATAGCCCTTACACTATAGGAAGCAGGGGGTATTACCTTGTTTTCTTACCGCCGATATTGAAGATTCTGGAAACATTAAAGCCCCAGCGAACATCGCCATTGCCCCATGTACCGGAAGTTTCATGAATAAAGGAGTGTTCATTCATACCCTGAGAATTGGTAAAATGAAGCTGGAATACGTGTCCGCCGGTATTGATATCCACGCCAATGGAAAGCGGATCGTGCATGCCGTTAAAGCGTTGGCTTTGAAGGAAATATTCTCCATTGATACTGATACGTTTGCTGATTTTCTGACGGGCAATAAAGCCCAAAGCGAACATATCGGTAGATCCGCCGGAAACAAACAGCAGCCTGTTATAATGGGTATAGCTGGGTGATAACTGGAACGAGAAATTGTCGCTGAACTTACGGCCGATCAATAACTGGGTTGTAAGTACTGTGCGGTCGCCGCCCGATACTTTTAAAGTTGGGTCCATTTTCAGGTTTCTGTAAGACCATGAGCCCAGCCAGGTAATGGATAAAGGTGCACCATTACCGGTTTTCTGACGCACTAAACGGTATTTGATAAAACCATCATATTCTTTAAAGAAAGTGGTTCTGCCAATACCCACCATCAGGTTATCGGTAAGGCCAAAGTCGAAACCGAGGCGCATAGAAGCTGCATCCAGGCCAAACATCTCATAAAAACCGAGGTTTAGGGGTGAAAAACGGTGGTTAATACGGAAATCCATACTGCCTTTACCGGTAATTTCAACGGTATGGCCGTTAACCAGGCGGGTAGAATAGAAGGTGTTGACAACCGGCTCGGGACCGGCCTTTTTTTCTGCAGCATTAGCACTATCCTGCATTTTAAACAGGTCTACCTGTTGCGCAAAATTCATTTGTGTGGTGAGGATAAGGCATACAATTGCCACTAACCTTTTTGTAAAGATTATCATAAGCTGAGATTTAAAATAAATGGTTGATTACTGGTACTGGCAGCTAACTTCCACGTTTACCTTTTCGGCAACGGCTTTAGCAGACACATTGAAATCGTTCATTACAATGGTAAACTTAGCGGTTATAACGGGCTTGCCACCTTTGACCTCGATCGTTCCATTTACGGTAACTTTTTTGGTTACCCCATGTAACGTAAGATCGCCCGAAACCGTTGCCTTATAAGTACCATCTTTTGAGAAATTGACCTCATTGAGATTAGAAATAGTGCCTTTAAAATCGCCTCTTGGAAATTTAGTACTCTCGAGATATTGATCATTAAAGTGATCCTGCATTTCTGCGTATTTGAACTTAAAACCTTTGATGAGAAGGCTGAAGGTCATTTGTCCGTTATCGGCAATACGACTGGTTACTTCATTATTTACGGCAGTTACATCATCATCATTAGGAGCTGAGAAAGTAACTTTTCCATTACGGGTAGCGAATATTTTTTGCGCATCTGCATTAGATGCAAAGAATACAGTTGCGATAACAAGTGATAAGAACAGTTTCATGTGATAAGTTTTATTTTACGAGAACACCTTCGTTGATTACTACATTAAAATCAGGAATATAACCGGTACAGATGCCTTTGAATGTGATGGTTTGTCCGGCCTTGATGTCGGCTGGTTTTGTTTTAAACGTACAATTGATCATAAACATCGGATCATTGGTTTTAAAATTCACCACGGTATTGCCATCCTGGTTTGCTGTGATATCTGCTACTTCGCCGGTTAATTCTATGGCTTTGTTCAGATATTTTGAATTGGCATCGGCTTCATTGGTTTTAAATGCATCATACAAGCTTTGTGCCGAAAGCTGTACACCTTTTTCATTGGTTACATCTCTGTGTGGTTTGAGGTATACATATAAAACAACACTGAGGCCTGTAACAACAGTTACCAAAACAAGGGTGATGATAATTTTTTTCCACTTTTTCATAGCAGTTACTTTACCGGTTTGACGCAAATTATCCAATGTTATTGATACAATGGGATACGGGTAAAGGAAATAATGGTTGCTTTATTGTAAAAATTACTGATATCGCAAATTTGGTTCTTTGTTGGAGATGTTGGTTTGGCCGGAGGCCAAGGGATAGTCGTCACTCGGCGAAGCCGAGCGACTGTGCCTGCGGCACGTATTATTTAACGTATTGCTGAACGGGGAGGCGGTTGGCAATGCTTCGCGACAAAGTCATTTCATCTGCATACTCCAATTCGCCGCCAAATGCAATACCGCGGGCAATGGTAGTAATACGGCAGGAAAGATGTGCGATCTTTTTCTGGATATAATAGATGGTGGTATCGCCCTGAATGTTGGGACTTAACGCAAACACCAACTCTTCGGTTTCCTCCTTAGCGATTCTGTTTACCAATGATTCAATATTTAATTGATCCGGTCCCACACCATCCAATGGTGAAATAACACCGCCCAATACATGATAAGTTCCGCTTAACTGCTGCGTGCTTTCAATCGCAATTACATCGCGGATATTTTCAACCACGCAGATCATTCGTTGATTTCGCATAGAATTTGAACAGATAGAACAGATATCGCCATCACTTACATTATGACAGCGCTGACAGAATTTGATATCTCTCCGCATTTTAGCGATGGTTTCGCCAAACAGCTGTACTTCATTCACATCCTGCTTTAATAAATGCAGTACCAAACGCAAAGCCGTTTTTTTACCAATACCCGGAAGCCTGGTAAACTGGGCCACTGCGTTTTCGAGTAGTGATGAAGGGAGCTGCATGAGAGTTAGAAGTTAGAAGTGTAAAGTTAGGAGTTGTTGGTATAAATCGATGGTCCATGGATAATCGACTTATGGTCATAAAATAACATTCACCTCATTGTCCCAATTACCCTTAACCGTTACCTGCTTCGGAATACGTTGTACGGTTTCGGGTTGTTGTTTGGTTTTGAAATGGCCGGTATCCCAGATGCCGTTTTTGTTGGCGTCGTATAATATGCGAAGGTCGTAGGTGCCGGGGGCAAACATTTTGCGTACAAAATCGGTTTGTGTGAGCGGAACAGATTCAACGATCTTATCGCTTACCACAATTTGTAAAACAGGATTTTTAGAAAGATTGAGATTGCTGAAACGGACGCGGAGACTGCCATAATCCGATTCGCGTTTAGTGATGAAACGGATGGAATCTGATTTGGAAAGCGTAGTACCTGCCGAATCTGCCACTGCAGTTTTATTGATCAGTAACCGGAATTGGGTAGATTCTTTCCATTTGTATTTTACGATCACTTTAGTTTTACCGGTGTCTAATGTAATGGTATAGCCACTTAGCTTCCGATAGCCAGTATCTAATAAAGTGATACCTGAAGTATCAAATGTGGTTAGTTTTTTAGTAAAAGTTAGGGTAAGATTTGAAAGCAGATCCTGCTGGCCGTTCTCAAGATCAATACCATATTTTAATCGTTTATCATCTTTGCCGGCAACCAGTTTTGTTTGAGAAGATCCTGATGATCCTGAAAAACTATTACCCTCTTTTCTTTTAAATTCCTCGAATGCATACAATGTGTCGGGTACAGTTAAGGGACTGATCAGTAAAGGACTGTTTTTAAAAGCAAACATCATGGTACTGTCGTTATACATTTTACTGAAATTGCCTTGTCCGGGCATTACAAACACATTAAAAGTGCCTTCCGGCAGATTGCGGAATTTGAATTCGCCTTTACCATTAATGCGTGTAAAATATCTTGGCCTGTTTTTTACAACAGCTGTATCATTTAAATTTTTATGAAGTACAACGATCAATGTACTGTCTATTCTTCCCGATTCGGCAAGGATCACTCTGCCCGAATAAGTGTTGTAATCAATTTTATCTCCTGTTGAAAAAATATAGGTAAGTCCTCTGGCAATATTTTTTTCATTTACGTCTTTTATTGCATCACCAAAATTGATAGAATAGGTAGTGTTAGGTTCAAGACTGTCTTTCAGTTTTACGGTTACGTTCCTGAGTTTATAATCATACAAAGGTGTTCCGGTTGCACTTTGGTAGGGAGATATGATGATACTTTCCTGTGGGTTTTCCAAGGTTACAAATTCGTCGAAAGTAAGTGTGATGTTTTTGCTCTTAACATTTACAGCAGAATCCTTGGGCAATGCCATTACCAGTCTTGGCGGCAGACTATCCCTTTTACCGCCGCTTGGCGGGATAATATTGGCGCAGGATGAAAACAATACAATGGTACTGATAATGAGTATGCCGGTAAATAAAAAAGTGTGGATCTGCTTCATTGCTCTGATTAACCCTGCAAACTTAACGTGTTTGAGAATAGGGTTTGGGTTCTACGTATCAAAATGATGTTAATCGTTGGGTTCTTCGTCTTCGGTAAGATCGTGCAGGGCAACTGCCATTTGGTTGGTTTTTACAAAATTGCACCAATGACAGTCGGGTTTGCCGCAACCCTTGTAAAAATCGCGGTCCTGAATTTTTTGCCATACGGTTTTGATCTGCTCAGTTACGGTAGCCATATCTGCCGGAGTGATCACGATCTTTTCTTTACGGTATAGTTTTTTCTTATCGGGTTCAATAAAATCAAATTCGGTACTTACCACCGTCCAGTTCTTTTGTTCGTAATGATCTACCAGAATTTTATAGAAAACCGCCTGACGCCAATAATCGCCGCCATTTGGATCATCATCGTGTGGTGGCTTTAGTTTGTCTTTGGCTTTATCGATATCGCCTGTTTTGTAATCCACTACATTTACCGATTTGCCATCGAATTCCAGTTTATCCAGCTTTCCTTTTAGCGGCACGCCCTGCACAACCACATTGCGAATGGTTCTTTCCACAGCCACAATGGTGTTCCATGTTTTGATGTATTGATCGTAGTAATTGCTTAATACTTCCTGGCCGTATTCCATTCTGCGCGCAAACTGTTCTTTGGTAAAACTTTCGCGATGGCGGTGCATATACCATTCAAAATCGAGAATGAATTGAGCTTTGGGAGGAAACCTTTCTTCTTTCTGCATTTTCTCAAACAACATCTGTAATGCATAGTGAACGGCAGAACCAAACTCTGTTGCTTCCGATTTGCCGGAAGGAACCCGCACAAGGTTTTGAAAATAGAATTGTAACGGGCATTTGAGATAATTATTCAATGCAGTTACATTCATCACAAATTTGTCTAGGATCTGTGTGATGAAATCTGCTTCTACTTTTTCAATCTCGGGCGATTGAACGGTAGTTAACTGGATCATGGCAAATTCACTGATCACTTCTGCATCGAGGATTACTTTTTCAACAGGTAATGCATGGCTATCCTGAATCTCAGCAATGAACATAGATGGCTCCATTTCTTTGCCATCGTTCTTAAAGTTGCTGTATGAAATATGCAGATGCAGTCTGGCCCTTGTTAAAGCAACATAAAACAGACGGCGCAACTCCTCTTCATCTTTGTGTTTGGGTAGAGACGCAAACATGGTATCGGGAAATGTATAACCGCCGCCGGGTTTTCTTTTCTTTTCCCAGCTTGCTGCGTTGCAGCCTGCTAGGAACACATGTTCAAACTCAAGTCCTTTAGAACCGTGGGCCGTCATCAGGTTCACACCCTTGTCACTACCGCTTACCTGCACCAATGGAAGACTAAGGGCTTCTTTTTCCATCAGCATAAAAATGTTTACCAGCTGATCTAATGTAAGAGAGGAATTTCTTCTGGTTTCTTCTTTTACAAAATCGAACAAGCCTGTTAATACTTTCAGGTTCTGGTGTTTTTCGTTGCTTTGCATAACCCAGCTGAGTACACCTGCATCGCGTAAACAATTTTCAAAAAGATTTACCAGTGTAACATTTGAAACATCAGTGATCAGTTTTTCAATGATGATGGAAGCTTCTTTTAAACCCGCTGCTGGGCCTTTACTGAAAAGATCGGCAGCGGGAGCATGAGCGGTATCGTGCAATAATTTCCGGAGTGATGTTTTGTTATCGCCAAAACGCCTGTCGGCAACGGTTGTTGTAAGTTTGGCAATTTCTATTGGCGCGATATTGAACCAATCGAAATGTAAGATCTCAAACAACATTTCATCGCCACCATAAGGGATATCATGTTCGGCTGCTAAATACTCGAGTAAAAGAATAATTTTCTTTGAAAGTGGAATCTCAAGAATATTCAGATTTCGTTTACTGAAAACCGGAATATTTCTTTGTGCGAAATATTGAGATAATTCTTCGCCATATTTATTCTCTTTATAAATAATACCAATGGCGCCGGGTAAAACACCTTGCTGCAAAAGTTTTTCCACTTCAATGGTAATGTGGATCATCTCCTGTCTTTGTGTTTCACACTCCTGTATAAGCGGTTTATTAGTAAGATGATTTATTTGTTTGTTGGATGCGGTTAAGGTTTTGGTTAGCCCATCAATTTGGTTTACCAAACGTTCTTCATTTCTGTCGATCAATGTTTTGGATACATCAAGAATTGGTTGCGTAGATCGATAATTGTTTGAAAGAACGATGGTGCGCAGTTCGTCCGCATAATTATTAGCAAACTCCTGCATATTCTCTACATTGGCGCCTTGAAAGCGATAGATACTCTGATCATCATCGCCTACCACAAATACATTTGGCTGTTCCCAATAACTGATGAGTAATTGTACCAGACGATTTTGCGTACCACTGGTATCCTGGTATTCATCAACCAGAATGTAGAGAAACTGTTCCTGATAACGCGAGAGTAATAATTTATTTTCTTCAAAAGCTTTGATCACCCAGTTGATCATATCATCAAAATCGTAACGGCTGCGGTTGCGCATCAGTTTTTGAAAACGGTCGAACTCGTTTACGGCTGCGCGGAGTTTTTCCATTTTTTCTTTGGCTTCCTCGATCTTATTTTCTTTCAGATCACCGGCCTTGAATTGTTTGTATGCACGTTTGTAAACAAATTCATCTCGGTTAGGAATATCAGCGAGAAACTCATCAATTTTTTGGTTGATAAATTCCGGCGTCCATCCTTCACGCTTCATGGAACTGAAAAGTTGCTGCAGATTCTTGATCTCGAAATACACATCACCACGATATCTTTTTAACGGATGGTTTTTGGGAAAGCCATCGATCAGTTGTTTAAACAGATCAATTTTTTCAAGATCAGAGATAGGGTCTAAAACCGTTTTCTCAAACAACGATAAATTTTCCTGAATAATATCATTACAAAAAGCATGGAAAGTATAAATGTTCACCTTATATGCATCCGGACCAATAAAACCGAGTAACCTTTTGCGCATGGCCACCACGCCTGCATCTGTGTAAGTGAGACAAAGAATATTTTCAGGTTGTGTATCTGTATCTAATAAAATCTTGCCAATTCTTGCACCGAGAATTTGCGTTTTGCCAGTGCCGGGCCCGGCTATAACCATTACAGGACCTTCGATGGTATCGACTGCAATTTTTTGTTGCTCGTTGAGGTTATTGTAGATGGTAAGAAATTGTTCTTTTTGCTGGTGTTGGGTTGGCATGGGGTAAAGATAAACAACTCGGGCACCTTCACCTCCCCCGATATATTTTTTTCGGGGAAAAAATATATCGTCCCCTCCTGAGAAGAGGGGAGAATTTTGTGCAGGGTGCTCTCAACAAATATCCCTCCTTGCCCAGCAGGGAGGGGTGGCAAGCATAGCGATGCCGGGGTGGGTGAACTTTTGAGGTTAGTTGTTGTTATATTGAAAAGAAAGCACCATGTCGAAAATATATTCCATCAAAACCATTCAAAAAATTCCGATTTCGCTTGACGAAGCATGGGATTTTTTCAGCAGGCCGGATAACCTGAAAGATATTACACCGTCTAAACTGGGGTTTGAGATCATTTCTAAACATCATGGTCCTAAAATGTATGCAGGGCAGGTTATTGAGTATACTGTAAAACCGATCCTTGGCATTCCTTTGTATTGGATGACGGAGATCACCCATGTGCAGGACAAACAATATTTTATAGACGAACAACGCTTTGGGCCGTATTGTTTGTGGCATCATCAACATCATTTTAAAGAGATTGATGGTGGTGTTGAGATGACGGATATTGTGCATTATAAATTGCCTTTATGGTTTTTGGGAGATATTGCACAGGTGGTGATGGTGAAGAAGCAGTTGAAAGAAATTTTTGATTTTAGGTTTGTTGCGGTGGAGGGAAGATTTGGGAAGTGGGCGTGACCTCCCCCGATATATTTTTTCAAGGAAAAAAATATATCGTCCCTTCCTGAGAGGAGGGGACGGTTTTGTGCGAAGTGTTTATTTTGTTTTATACCCCTTAATGGGAAGCATTTTTTGTTCTCAATTGCTACGTTGTTGCATATCAAGCCTCTCTTGATTAAATTCAGCTTAATAGCCGATTAATTTTGGTTAAGACCTCTCTTTACTTTTAACTTTATTGCCTCTACCGATTGCTTGCCATCATCAAGTGTGCAAACTTGATGTCATTTCCGGAACTTCGGATAAATAAACGCAAATGTCATCCACAGCTCAAGCCCCCGCAGGTCACACCAGTCATTTGAATAAAATAACCGTAGCAGGTTTATTGGTAACATTAGGTATTATTTATGGTGATATTGGTACCTCGCCATTGTATGTTTTCAGGTCTATTATTGGTGAAAGACAGATCACAGAGCAATTGGTGTATGGAGGAATCTCGTGTGTGGTATGGACACTTACCTTACAAACTACTTTCAAATACGTTTTTCTTACACTAAAAGCAGATAACCGCGGAGAAGGTGGAATCTTCTCTTTATATGCATTGGTTCGCCGCTATGCGAAATGGTTATATGTTCCTGCAATAATTGGTGCTGCAACTTTGCTCGCAGACGGTATTATTACACCACCCATTTCAGTTGCCTCGGCTATCGAAGGTTTGGGAGGATTACATGGTTTGGAAACAACTATCGTTCCCGGAAATAATCTTACAGTAGGTATTGTTATCGCTATTATTTCTTTATTGTTTTTCTTCCAGCGATTTGGTACCAAGATTGTTGGGTTTGCATTTGGGCCAATTATGCTGATCTGGTTTGCAATGATCATGGTATTGGGTGGTCTGCAAATTCTTCGGTTACCGGAGATCTTAAAATCTATTAATCCATATTATGCAATAGATCTGTTGGTAAATTATCCCAAAGGTTTCTGGTTACTCGGTGCCGTTTTCTTATGTACAACCGGTGCGGAAGCATTGTACAGCGATTTGGGACATTGCGGCAGAAAAAATATTCAGGTAAGCTGGGCTTTTGTAAAAACAGCGTTGGTTATAAATTATATGGGTCAGGGTGCATGGTTGTTATTACATCATAGCAATACACTGAATGGTTTAAACCCATTTTATGAATTGATGCCACACTGGTTTTTACTTGCAGGGGTTGTTATTGCCACATTTGCCACGATTATTGCCAGCCAGGCATTGATCAGCGGGTCATTTACTTTGATCAGTGAAGCTATCAGTATGAATTTCTGGCCAAGGGTTACGATCAAATTTCCTACAGAGGTTAAAGGGCAAATTTATATACCGAGTCTTAACTGGATCTTATGGATCGGCTGCGTGGGTATGATGCTCTATTTCCGTGAGAGCGGACACATGGAAGCTGCTTATGGTTTTTCTATTGTGATAGCGATGTTGATGACCACCATGCTGATGTCTGTGTATATGTTGCGTGTGAAGAAATGGAAACTAAGTATCGTTTCCGTAATACTTTTAATTTTTATTACAGTTGAGATCGCATTCTTTATTGCCAATGTTGCCAAGATCAAACAACGATGGATGTTCCTTTTCTTTGAATTCGGTCTGATTTTTATCATGGTTGTTTGGTTCAGGGCACGTAAGATCACAAACCGTTACCTGCAGTTTGTGAGGCTTTCAGATTATGTACCAAGGTTGCTGGATCTGAGCAGTGATAAAGATTTTCCAAAATATGCAACGCATCTTGTTTATTTAACCAAAGCCGACTTTGACGGAGAGATAGAAAAAAGAATCATGCACTCTATTCTGCACCGTAAACCCAAACGTGCAGAGGTATATTGGTTTGTACATATTGATCGTGCAGATGACCCATACCGCATGGAATACAGTACCAAAGAACTGGTCCCCGGTAAGATCATTCGGGTTGATTTTAAGCTCGGCTTTCGTGTGCAGCCAAGGATTAATGTACTATTTAAGAAAGTGATGCAGGAAATGTATGTTCACAAAGAGATCTATGTTGATAACAAATATGAAAGCCTTGAACAGAAAACTTTTCATGCCGATATCACTTATGTAATTATTGAAACCTTCCTTTCAGTAGAAAATGAATTTTCAATGAAAGAAGGTTTTATCATGGACTCCTATTTCACTATAAAAAACTTCTCACAATCGGATCAAAAAGCATTTGGCCTCGACAATGCAACAACGGTTATCGAATCTGTTCCATTGTTGATCAGCCCGCAAAACAAACTGCCGTTGAAACGGGTGGCAGACATACATAAAACGCTATAGCATTATATTTTCTGTAGCTCAAAGGAAAATTTGCTTCCTTCACCAATTTTGCTGGTAGCCCAGATATGTCCGTTCTGTGCCTCAATAAATTCTTTTGAAATGGATAAACCTAAACCGGTACCGCTTCTTTCCTGTGTGCCGGGAACTTTAAAATAACGATCGAAAATTTTGGGTAAATATTTTTCATCAATTCCTTTTCCCTGATCTGTTACTGAAAAAATAACAGCATGTTCATTCGGATAGGCGGCAATTTCAATAGCAGATGATTCTCCTGAATATTTTATTGCATTGGTAAGAAAATTAATCAATACCCAGGATGTTTTTTCTGTGTCCGCTAAAATGGAAGGTAGATTTTCCTGAATGCTTTTCCTGATTACTATATTTTTTTGCTGTGCCTGAAAAAGAACAGCCTGCACAGCCTGTTCAATAATATCCGTTGGATTTGTTTGCTGTAATTTTAATTGCAGATTGCCGGTTTCTACCTGCGACATATTTAATAATTCTCCGGTGATCTTTAACAACCTGTCAGAATCATCGGTGATGCTTTTGATCAGATCCTGCTGTTCCGTGTTTAAATTTCCTACACGACTATCTGTTAATAGTTTCGCGCTCATTTTAATAGATGAGATCGGTGTTTTTAATTCGTGCGAAACAGTAGCGATAAAATTTGTTTTGGCTTCATTCAATTCATGAAATGGCGTGATATTGCGTAATACGATCACCTGACCGATGATGGTGTCATTATCTGTAACACTTAAAACATCTTTATTAAAATAGCTTTCTTTATTATCGGCATAGATCTTCAACTCTTTTTTGTCTTCACCCTGCAGCAGGCTGCGCATCAGATCATTTTTTAAAGCGATATCGGCAGCATATTTGCCCATGATGTCTGCTTCTTTTAAACCCAATAAATTCTGAGCTACTTCATTCAGGAAAAGAATGTTCTGTTTACTGTCGAAACCAATAATGGCATCGCGCATTTGATTAATGATGGTTTCAATGCGACTTTTCTCAAATTTTATTTTGGCGAGATTGCTGTGTTCATATTCATCTAATTTTTCGGCCATGCTGTTAAATGCATTCACCAGTTCCCCAAACTCATCATCCTGTTTCAGATAGATCCGTTTGGCGTAATCTTTTTCGGCAATGGCGCGGATACCATCATTTAATAAGCGAACCGGTGTGGAAATAATTTGCGGAAAATTGACAACAAACGTAAAAGTAACCAACCCTAACACTACAAAAATAATTGTGAGCCAAAGATTGGCATCTTCGGCTGTTTTTTTGGCCACTGCATTTTTACGCAGAATAGCTTGCTGGTTTAAATCATTAATAAGTTGTATTGATTGGCGGATCTGTGGGTAATTGGAAGGGTCTGCAGGATTGGCAATCAGTTCATTAAAATTTTTACGAAGCTCTCTGGTTGCTTCGGCTTCTCCTGTTTCTGTTATATTGTTTTCCTGTCTAGTAAGGTTGTCATTAAAAACAGTAATAGCCGATTTCTTTGCAGGAATATCTTCCAGCGCTTTCAACATATTATTACAATATACAAGCGACTCGTGATTGTTTTTTAAAACCTTTTGAGAATCGTTGCTCAATCGGTTGATATAAAAAATGGCCAGTATGCCGAAACTGAGTATTACGACAAACAAGAAAGAAAGCCCGAAGCTTAATTTGGTTTTTAGTTTCATGGCCATATCAGGAAAGGATTACAATGTCGATATCTGCTGCCGACAATTTGGTAAGTAACTGGTTAAACACTGCCGTATTCATGATCACATTAAACAGGTTAAGATGCGGTTTACCGATGCAGATAGTGGTGATCTCTTTTTGCTCGGTTGCTTCAAAAATACCTTTGGCAATATTGCTGCTTTTAATGCGAATCACTTCTGCGCCCAGCTCTGTTGCCAGTTTAAAGTTATTGATTAAATGACGTTGTGCTGCAAGCCCTATTTTATCACCCTCTTCTTTTGGTGTTTGCACATACAGTAAATACCATTTTGAAGTATAATAGGCAGCCATCCTGGCTGTTTTGCGGATCACTTTTCTCGCGGTTTCATGATTACTGCTGATGCAAGCCAGAAAACGTTCCTGCCGTAAATGACTATTACGGGGTAATTCGGTTTCGATCTTTCGCTCCACCTGACTGGCAACTTCCTTCAATGCCAACTCGCGCAGTTGTAATATTTTTTCGCTTTGAAAGAAATTCTTTAAGGAGATCTCAATTTTATCTGGTGTATAGATCTTCCCTTCTTTTAAACGGATGATGAGCTCATCGGCGGTAAGATCGATATTTACTACTTCATCAGCCTGCTGCAAAACACTATCGGGAATTCTTTCTGCAACGTCAACACCTGTAATGGCTTTTACTTCTGTATTCAGGCTTTCTATGTGTTGAATGTTTACGGCACTGATCACATTAATGCCTGCATCCAGAATATCCATTACATCCTGCCAGCGTTTTTCGTTTTGGCTGCCTTCAATATTGGTATGTGCCAGTTCATCAATGATCACTACTTCAGGGTGAAGATTGAGAATGGCTTGTACATCTAACTCCTCTAATTCCTTGCCTTTGTAAAATAATTTTCTTCTGGGTATTACTGGCAAACCATCCAATAAACTATGTGTTTCTTTCCGATTATGCGTTTCTATATATCCGATCTTTATATCAACACCATTCCGCAAGAGCGTATGTGCCTCCTTTAACATGCGGTAGGTTTTACCCACACCCGCACTCATACCCATATAAATTTTAAACTTGCCCCGTCTTGATTTACGGATCAGGTTTAAAAAGTGTTCGGCATTATTTTTTATTTCTGCAGGCATTTTATTTGGCAGCATTTGGTTTTTGCTTCATCAGCAATAACATAAAAATGGTTATGCAAGATACTACTGTAATGACTTTTAAGATGGTCTCGTCGGGCGTTACAGAAATGGGCTCTGCGAATAATAAGATGTTCATGGGTTACTTTTTAGAATTTATAAACCGCTGCTAAAATGAAACTGGCTGTGCTTTTGGCACTGGCACCGGTTCCTTTTGTGAATATGGCATTGGCCGCATTGTCTAATCTCAGTTCTGGGATAATGGTCAGATTATCCACTTTTATATTTCCTGAAAGGGTAGTGGCGAAAATGTTTTTACCACCTGTTAGCGGAGCTAATTTTCTGTCATCAAAATAATCAGCACGTAAGGTCATACCGAATACTTTGGTTGGATCGTAATTGAAATACACGGCATGACTTTTCCAGCTTGAGTTGGTGGTGCCCACTTTTGAGGTGTTCAAACTTCCGTCGTAAGCCACGGTCCACTGATCAGATAAGGTTCCTGTAACCACCAGGTTAAACTGAGTTATGCCGGTACCTCCCTGAAAATTCAGAAATGCTTTCAGTTTATCATTGCTGGTTCCGGTGCTGAACTGTGCGAGCACCATTTTGGTAGAAGTGGGTGCACTTACATAATCGGTAGGATTGGCAATACCCAACATCAGCGCGCTTTTGCCGCCGAGAGCAATATCCGCTTTCAAACCTGTATGAAAGAATGGACCATACGAGAAACCATAAGACATACTATAGTTTCTGTTTGCATAGGCATCCAGTAATTCCTGTCCAATATGGGTAGCCCATTTACCGAAAGTGAATTTCAGTTTGTCGGAAGGTGCATAGGTTACATAAGCCTGTTTTACAGCGGTTAGTGTGGTACCAATATCGTTGTAAGAGAACTCCTGTGCTCTTTTTCCGAAACCGAAGTCAGCGGTTGCGGATACTTTACCAACGGTATGATCAACTCTTACAGAAGCCATACCCAACTCAAATGAGTTATTGGAATTGGTAAAGCTGGTAAGGTTGTTGGTACCGGTTTTCGGTTCACTGAAATTGAAACGATAATACCCGTCAACCGAACCCGTAAAGGTGGTGGTGGCTTTTTTAGTAGAATCGGTTTGAGCCATACTATTCAATGCTGTTCCTAAAAATATTCCTGCTATTATTATTTTCTTCATCTCTTGTTTTATTTCAGTTTGTCTAATGCAATATTCAGTTGTAATACATTTATTTTTTCTGTTCCCATTAATCCGAGTAATGGTTTTTGCGTTTGTTCTGTAACCAGTGTTTTTATTTTTTCTTCAGAAAGATTTCTGGCTTTGGCAATTCTTGCAACCTGAACCATTGCTCCTTCCACAGAAACATCCGGATCTAAACCACTACCCGAAGAGGTTACCAGCTCAGACGGGATGCTTCCTTTTTGTATGGAAGGATTATGTACCAAAAAGCTGTCGACCCGGCTTTGTACATCTTTTAAATAATCCGGATTACTCGGGCCTTTGTTACTGCCTGATGAACCGGCAGCATTATAACCAGCTGCGGAAGGACGGCCGTTGAAATATTTATCCTGTGTAAAGCTTTGGCCTTCCAGGGCGTAGCCTTTTATTTTTCCATTTGCTTCAATGGTTTGTCCTTCGCCTTTATTAGGAGCAGCCTGTGCAATGCCAAGAATTAATAATGAATATGCACCGCAAAAAATAACTACACATAATATAGTGAGTTTGATTGCGGGAAGAATATGTTGTTTCATAAAAACGATTTAATGTTTGTGATCAATCTTAAAACCAGATGGATACGAACAGGTCAATTAATTTAATACCGATAAAAGGAACGATCACGCCACCCAATCCATAGATCAATAAATTCCTTCTTAATAAGGCGCTTGCGCCAATGGGCTTATATGCCACGCCTCTTAATGCCAGCGGAATGAGTAATGGAATAATGATTGCATTAAAGATCACCGCAGAGAGTATGGCACTTTCAGGAGTATGCAATTTCATAATATTCATACCCTGTAAGCTAGGAATGGATGCGATGAATAATGCCGGAACGATCGCGAAATATTTTGCTACATCATTGGCGATGGAGAAGGTGGTAAGGGTCCCTCTCGTCATTAATAATTGTTTGCCGATCTCTACGATCTCGATGAGTTTGGTTGGATCATTATCCAGATCAACCATATTACCGGCTTCTTTAGCGGCTTGTGTTCCGCTGTTCATGGCCACACCCACATCCGCCTGTGCCAGTGCTGGTGCATCGTTTGTGCCATCGCCCATCATAGCAACCAGCTTGCCGCCTTGTTGTTCCTGTTTGATATAATTCATTTTATCCTCAGGCTTAGCCTCAGCAATAAAATCATCCACACCTGCTTTTTCTGCTATGAATTTTGCGGTCAACGGATTATCTCCGGTAACCATTACCGTTTTCACACCCATTTTTCTGAGGCGTTCAAAACGTTCCTGTATACCGGGTTTGATGATATCCTGTAATTCAATCACCCCTAACACTTTTTCATTCTCACTAACCACCAAAGGTGTTCCACCGTTAGAAGAAATGATTTTTACCTGTGCAGCGGTTTCTTCCGGAAAAGGATTGCCTGCTTTGGTAATGATATTTTTAATGGAATCAAATGCACCTTTTCTAATGCGCAATCCCGTTCTCAGATCAATACCGCTGCTCCTCGTTTCTGCAGTGAATACGATAAACCTTGCACCATCTATATTGAAAGCATTTTTATTAAGTCCGGCCAGTTCAATGATCGATTTCCCTTCGGGTGTTTCATCTGCCAATGATGACAATGCGCATGCTTCAATAAAAGCTTTTTCATCAATATTGTTTGCAGGATAAAAATGTGTGGCTTTACGGTTACCGATGGTGATGGTTCCGGTTTTATCTAACAAAAGCGTATCCAGATCGCCTGCTGTTTCAACGGCTTTACCGCTTTTGGTAATTACGTTGGCACGTAGGGCACGATCCATACCGGCAATACCGATGGCGCTTAATAAACCGCCAATGGTTGTGGGAATTAAACAAACGAATAAAGAAATGAATGCAGCAATGGTAATGGGTGTATTTGCATAATCACCAAAAGGTTTTAATGTTACACAAACGATGATGAACACCAATGTAAATCCTGCCAGCAAAATAGTGAGCGCAATTTCATTGGGTGTTTTCTGCCTGCTGGCACCTTCTACCAATGCGATCATTTTATCAAGAAAACTTTCGCCGGGCTCGGTGGTTACTTTTACTTTAATTCGGTCGCTTAATACTTTGGTACCGCCGGTTACAGAACTTTTGTCGCCACCGGATTCGCGGATCACGGGTGCAGACTCTCCGGTGATGGCGCTTTCATCAATAGTGGCAATACCT
This sequence comes from Sediminibacterium sp., assembly GCA_965206685.1. Classification (GTDB taxonomy): domain Bacteria; phylum Bacteroidota; class Bacteroidia; order Chitinophagales; family Chitinophagaceae; genus Sediminibacterium. The sequence goes on along the minus strand of OZ242223.1, from coordinate 3,752,529 downwards.
TCAATGATCTCACCATCCATGGGAATGGTATCGCCTGTTTCGCAAAGAAATACATCTCCTTTTTTTAATTGAGAAGACGAAACGATCTTGATCTCACCTACAAACATTTCACCAACGGGTTGGATCCATTTGGCAGGTGTTTCTTCTCTGGTTTTGCGAAGACTGTCGGCCTGCGCTTTACCTCTTGCTTCTGCAATGGCTTCGGCAAAATTGGCAAACAGTAAAGTGATAAATAATACGCCGGTAACGATCAGGTTATATGCAAGACTGCCCTGCGATGTATCGCCACTAAGAATCCAGATACAAACGCCGAGCATTACGGCTGTTCCTATTTCAACCGTAAACATTACGGGGTTGCGGAACATGATCTTTGGATTGAGTTTGATGAAAGATTGTTTTAAGGCTTCTTTCACCAGTTTTGATTCGAAAAGTTTATTGTTAGCTGACATAGTACCCCTCCTGGCCTCCCCTGGGAGGGGAGGAACGATTTTTATATGTTTATAATTTTGTTCATTTTTATTCTGCAGTTGAAGTGTGCGACGCAACGATGTTGAGCAAAGTGATGTGGCTCACTTCAAAATATTTTTAATGTCGTAAACCGAAATACTCAGCAATAGGCCCAAGCGATAATGCAGGGAAGAATGATAATGCAGCAATGATGAAAATAACTGCCAGTATCATAATGCCGAATGTGCCGGTGTCTGTTTTTAACGTACCTGCCGATTCAGGTACATATTTTTTATTGGCCAGAATACCTGCAATGGCTACGGGGCCAATGATGGGTAAGAACCTTGCGAGCAGCATAACTATTCCGCAACTGATATTCCACCATTGCGTATTATCGCCCAAGCCTTCAAAACCACTTCCGTTATTGGCGGATGAAGACGTATACTCATAAAGCATTTCGCTAAAACCGTGATTGCCCGGATTGTTTAACCATGATGCGTACGCTGTTGGATTGTGAGAAAATAAGTAACTCGCCAACGCTGTACCTACCAATATCAGAAACGGATGCAGTAATGCGATGATAGCTGCGATCTTCATTTCTTTGGCTTCAATTTTTTTGCCCATAAACTCCGGCGTACGGCCCACCATTAAACCGCTGATGAAAACAGCGATAATGATAAATATGTAAAAATTTAAGAAGCCAACACCCACACCGCCATAAAATGAGTTCACCATCATACCCAGTAAACAGAACATTCCGGTGAGTGGTGTAAAACTATCATGCATGGCATTTACCGATCCATTGGAAGTTACGGTTGTGGTAATACCCCAATAGGCAGAAGCAGCAGGACCAAAGCGAACTTCTTTTCCTTCCATGCTGCCAAGGTTTTGGGTAATACCCATTTTATTGATGGCAGGATTGCCTTTCATTTCTAAATAAATGGAAGGGATTACAAAGAGCAGAAAACCGAGTGTCATAATCCCGAATACCATCCACGCAAAACGTTTTCTGCGGATCATATAACCCAAAGTAAAAATCATGGCAATAGGGATAAGAATGATTAATACATTCTCAACGACATTGGTGAAGTAAGTTGGGTTCTCTAATGGGTGTGCAGAATTGGCTCCAAAAAAACCACCACCGTTTGTACCCAGTTGTTTGATGGCAACCATGGCGGCTGCAGGGCCGCGACTTACATTCACCGTATCCCCTTGTACAGAAATGAATTGATCTTTTCCTTTAAAGGTCATTGGGGTGCCGTTAAACGCAAGTATTACGGCTACTACAATAGATATTGGTAATAAGATCCTTGTTAATGATTTGATGAAAAGGTTATAAAAATTGCCCAGCTTATCGGTTGTTTTTTCTTTCATGGCAATAAACACCACTACACAAGCTGCCATACCGGCTGCAGCGCTGATGAATTGAAATAACATCAGGATCAATTGTCCTAAATAGGATACACCGGATTCGCCGGAGTAATGTTGCAGGTTTGTGTTTGATATAAAACTGACTGAGGTATTAAAAGCCAGATCTGCCGACATGGATGGATTGGCATCGGGGTTTAATGGTAATGAACCCTGTGTCATTAACACCAGCATAGAAAAAAGGAACCACACAAGATTAATGGTGAGCAAAGCAGCCAGATGCTGCTTCCAGTTCATTTCTTTTTCAGGTTTAATACCACCTGCTTTAAAAAATAATTTATCTAAGGGATTGAATAATCCATCGAGCCAGGTTTTATGCCCGCTATATACTTTACCCATATACTTACCCAGTGGAATGGCAAGAAGAACGGTAAGTACAAACATTAAAACGACTCCTAAAATTTCTGTGTTCATTTGAGTAATAAGTTTTAAGTAATAGGTTTTAGGTATGTATTAAGTGGATTTACTTATCACTCAATACATATAACCTAAAACTTCTCCGGTTTTACTAATACATAACAGATGTAACAAAACACCAGTATGGAAATGATAAATAAGGCTAACATGGTTTTGGGTTTAGATTTTTTCGAAGAAATCGATGCTTTTAAAAAAGAGTGCAAAACCAATAAGTCCTGCAACAATGAGGATAGCAGTAAGCATAATGATCAGTTTAGGGTTCTGTAAATGATCCCGATAATGGCCAATAACGAGTAGATGGAAACCAACACCGTAAATGGTGATAGTTTGCTAAATGTTATCGGTAACCGGGGTTTAAAATGTTTCATGGCTCCAATATGCCAAATGCTGTGCCCGGTGGAGTGAATGGTGAATGGTGAATGGTGAATGGGTTGCTGGCGTTGACTTTCAACGAAATGATTCAGTATGCGGGTGAAAGGAATGCAATAAAAAACCCTTCCGTTTTGGAAGGGTGTGTATCAAAATGGAAGGGTTTCGCTAAAAGAAGAACGAAGAAAAGAGGCGTCTTCGCTTTTCGGAGACGCTTCTTTTCTTCGTTCTTCTCTTAGCGAAATATTTTAAACTTATGTAAAACAGCAAGCCTGCTATTGATTGGTGATCTGATACTCTTCAATCTTCCTGTACAAAGTAGTTAACCCGATATTCAGCAATCTGGCGGTTTCTGTTTTATTGCCTTTTGTATGATTTAACACCCGTTGAATATGCAGTTTTTCAACACTGGCCAGATCGAATGCAGAAAGGGTATGTGAATGTTCGTGTGTGGTTTGTAATTCCAGCGGCAGGTTTAAAAGAGTAAGTTGCGGCCCATCGGCTAATATTACGGCACGTTCCATTACGTTTTTTAATTCGCGGATATTTCCTTTCCAATCGTGCTGCTGTAAATGAGAAAGAAATTCTTTATCCATTCCTTCCAGTCGCTGGTTTGTTTTTTGTGCAAACACATTCAAAAAATGTTCGGCCAGTACCGGAATATCTTTTTTTCTATCGCGCAAAGCGGGGAGGGTAATACTGAACACATTCAAACGGTAAAAAAGATCTTCTCTGAATTTTCCTTCTTTAATTTCATCCTGCAGGTTACGGTTAGTGGCCGCAATAATGCGAACATCTACTTTGGTAGATTTTGTATCGCCTACTTTAATAAATTCACTGCTTTCTAAAACACGAAGCAGTTTTGCCTGCAGTTCAACGGGCATTTCGCCAATTTCATCTAAGAACAGGGTTCCGGTATTTGCTTCTTCAATCAATCCCTGTTTATCTTTTACAGCGCCGGTAAAAGCACCCGCTTTATGACCAAAGATCTCGCTCTCCAGTAATTCTTTTCCAAACGCACTGCAGTTGAGTGCCATAAAAGGTTTACCGTTTCTTTTGCTGCCGCTGTGTATGGCTTGTGCAAATACTTCTTTACCCGTTCCGGTTTCACCGAGTAATAAAACATTGGCATTGGTAGGCGCCACTTTTTTTGCCAGCACAATGGCTTCGGCAATTAATGGTGAATTACCTAGAATGTTTTCAAAACCATATTGTTTACCAACCTGCTTTTCTAATTGCTGTATCCTTTTTTGTAAGCTAACTTTTTCGAGCGCCTTATTCAGCAAGGGGATGATTTTTTCATTATCATCTCCTTTCGTAATATAATCAAAGGCGCCGTTTTTCATGGCCTGTACGCCATCGGTAATATTACCGTAAGCCGTCAATAAAATAATTTCAACGGACGGATGTAGCGGCTTGATTGTTTTTACAAAATCCACACCATTGCCATCGGGTAGTTTTACATCGCAGAGTACAATATCAATATTTTCTTTCTCCAGTTGTTTTGCACCGGCTTTCAGGTTTCCGGCTTCGAGCACAGTAAACCCTTCCAGCTTTATAATGCGGCTTAGGAGGCTGCGCAGCTTTTCTTCATCATCTATCAATAAAACAGTGCCCAAGATTTTTTTTATAAAGATAGGGATAGATAGAGATTTTTTTTTAAACAGTCAGGCTTGGGTTATTTCAACTCAGTCATCGGGCTCACATTATTATCCAGATCAACCGAAACAGCAAAGATCCTTTTGTTCTTACTATCCGGCACTTTAGACAGATCAATCAAAGCCATTTTATCGGCAGGTACTATCTGAACCAATTGCGCCAATATAAACTTCACTTCTGTATTTAACGTAAGTGTGAGTATACCGAATGCTTTTATTTTTTCATCTCCTTTATACACCAGCTTAACCATATTATTAGCCTGCTTTTCTACCAAAGGTTGTGCCGGTGCAGAATTATCAATCCATGCCATTGGCGGAATTAAAGCAGGATAACGATAATAGTTGTTGCGCAAACTGTCACTCCAGCCAATCGGATTTCTTTCAAATATTTTACTACTGAAGTATGCACTGCCCTGTGTGGTGGGATAGTTTCTCAATTCCTTGATCTCATTTGGAATTTCATTCGGGTTTTTCCATGCAGCATTGGTTCCTGCACGTTCAATACCATGGCCAATGTATAAATGTTTACCGTAAGTATGTTGGTTCCACCAATCCAGCAATACATCATAATCACAAAGTCTATGACCACGTTCCCAATATAATTGTGGTATCACATAATCGATCCAACCTTTTTGTAACCATAAAAGAATATCGGCGTAGAGATCATCATAATTGGTTTGTCCGGCCTTCGTATCACTACCCATTGGGTCCTGACTTTTGTTGCGCCATACACCAAATGGACTCACCCCAAATTTCATATGCGGGTTAACACTTCTTACAATATTATGAATGAGTAATATCACACTATCACAATTACTCCTTCTCCAGGCTTCTTTGTTCATTCCCTTACCATATTTCAGATAATCTTTCTGATCAGGAAATTCTTTGCCGGTAATACGGTAGGGATAAAAATAATCATCCATATGCACCGCATCAATATTGTAGCGGGTAACCAGGTCTTTCACTACTTTGGCAGTATGCTGCCGCACTTCGGGTAAACCGGGATTAAAATATTTTTTATCTCCATACACCAAAAACCATTCAGGGTGAGTTTTGGTAAGGTGTGAAGGAGAAACAGAAGAAGTACGCATATTAAATACGGCACGGTAAGGATTAAGCCATGCATGAAACTCCATTCCTCTTTTATGCGTTTCACCGATCATAAATTCAAGCGGATCGTATAAAGGATTGGGTGCAAGGCCTTGTGTACCGGTAAGAAATTCACTCCATGGTTCATAAGGAGAAGGATACATAGCATCGCCCGCAGGCCTTACCTGAACGATTACTGCATTCATACCGTTACGCTGATGCATATCCAGCAGTTTGATGTATTCTGCTTTCTGCTCAGCAACCGATAATGTTTTTTTACTGGGCCAGTCAATATTCACTACCGTAGCCACCCAAACTGCGCGAAACTCATAATTGGGGGAACCAGTCTGTGCCTGTGTTTTTTCAACGGAACAAAAACCGGCCAGTATTAAACAAAAGGTAATCACATACTTCATCCCACGAAGATAAACTTCCTGAACATGGTTAATTACAATGTGGATGAATGAATAGGTAAGGGAAGGTTAATTCACAGTGTGGAATTCGTTTGATGGTCGCGCATCTTATCTAAAAGCGTATTCAGCTCCCGCGCCTCGTCTACAGAAAGGTGTTTAAGCACATTGTCCATTTCGTTATTCTTTTTGTCGATCTTTTCAAGAATGGTATAGCCTTCTTCGGATAAGATCACATCTACCAGTCTTTTATCCGTGCTGCAGATCTTTTTTTCTACCAGCCCTTTCTTCAGCATTCTTTCAACAATGCGGCTGGTATCGCTCATTTTATCGAGCATGCGTTCGCGTATCTGGAGTGTACTTAACGGTTTCTGACTTCCGCGTAAAATGCGCATGATATTGAACTGCTGCTGGGTAATACCTTCCTCTTCCAGAAATACATTGATCTTCTCATGCAACCAGTTGGCTGAAAAAATAATATTCACAGTAGCTTTCTGGTACTCGTTCCGGAAGTTCTGTGTTTGTATATCTTTTTCAATGCCCATAGAACAAAATTAAGCTGTGATTTTTGGTACTAAGATGATATTCATCAGGAATAAATAAAACTTTTATCAGCAAATAAGCCTCCGTCTTACTCACGATTCACGCCTCACGATTCACGGTTGACGCTGATTAATCTTCCCAAACACTCAACCCCTCACTGCAATTGGCGCAGATATCAATATTCTTTCGGCTCGTTAATAATTCACGTCTGAACTGTTTGTAGTTATCGTTATGCCAGGTTTCTTTAAAGCTTTGTGTTTTCAGGTTACCCAACTGATGGGTGGCATCTTTATCAAAGCAACAAGGTACAACCAACCCATCCCAGGTAATCACATTTGCGTGCCATAATTTCCAGCAATGATTACTGAGGCCGCTTTTTACTTTCATTTTTCCTGAAGCATCTTTTTTGTAACGGCTGTATTTATTATTCTCCGGGATCAATTGATGCGGATCATTTTCATAATCATATACCTGCGCTGTTTTAAAACGTACCTGATCAACACCGATTTCTTTGCCTAATTTTTTTACTTCTTCAATCTGGTGCTCATTTGGTTTTACCACAAGAAACTGAAAAAAGATAAACGGCGTTTTGCTGTTCATCTGTTTTTTCCATTTTACAATGTTGCGGGCACCTTCTAAAACCTTGTCCAGCTTGCCTCCCACACGATACTGCTGATAAACATCCTGCGTGGTGCCATCAATGGAAATGATCAATCTGTCTAAGCCACTCTCTACCGTTTCTTTTGCTTTTTCATCTGTGAGATAATGGGCGTTGGTTGAGGTAGCAGTATAAATACCCTTGTCATGTGCATATTTCACCATCTTTAGAAAATCAGGATTCAGATAAGGCTCGCCCTGAAAATAAAAGATCAGGTATAAAAGATCTTTATAAACATCATCAATAGTTTGTTTGAAGAAACTATTATCAAGCATTCCGGTTGGCCTGGTAAAAGCACGTAGTCCGCTCGGGCATTCCGGACAACGAAGATTACAGGAGGTGGTGGGTTCAAAAGAAATAGAGATCGGTAATCCCCATTGAACCGGTTTTCCGGTTAGTCTGGTTAATTGATAACTGCTGTAAACCTTTGTTGCATTCCAGAATCTGCGAAGGCTAAGCTTGCTTAAAAAGTTAATACTATCGTTCCAGTTGAAGTACGGCATATGATCTGTAAAAATAGGTTGTGAAAAGGGTTTTAACGCGTTTTCCGAAAGAAGTTTACACTTTGATTTGCGATTTCCGATTGGTTAGCATTAATTTTGCATTAGAATTTACGTATGCCCCATACACACGATCTTACTACATGTCAATCCTGTAATCAACGTTTTACATCTGTATTTTGTAAAGCCAAGGATGAATTTGTGAATATGATCAACGAGCAAAAAGTGTGTAATACTTATAAAAAAGGGCAAACACTTTTTAACGAAGGCTCCAATCCTTTTGGTGTGTTCTGCATCAATAACGGCAAAGTTAAACTCTCTCACCAGGGCGATGATGGTAAAGAACAGATTGTTCGCTTATTAAAACAGGGCGATGTAATTGGTTACCGTGCATTATTAAGCGGTGAAAGATACAGTGCCAGTGCCGTTGCACTGGAAGATACACAAATCTGCTTCATTCCTAAAGACCTGTTTATCAATGTGTTGAAACAAGATGCAGGATTGGCTTTTGAAATGATGAAACTGCTCAGCGATGAGTTGCATAAAGCCGAATTAAAGATCACCCATCTTGCCCAAAAACCTATCCGCGAAAGACTGGCTGAAACTCTTCTGTTCATCAAAGAAACCTATGGTTTTGAAGAAGATGGTATCACGCTCAATGTTCGTTTATCGCGCGAAGAAATTGCCAATCTGGTAGGCACAGCTACAGAATCTGCTATTCGTTTATTGTCTGAATTTAAAAAAGACGGTATGGTAGAACTTGACGGCAAAAAGATCAAGATCCTCAAACACAAAGAGCTGATACGTACAGCCAATCTGCAGGATTAATCACTTCTTCCCTTATTCTTTCCTTTGTTTTTTAAAACATGATAAAAATCATGTAGTCACTTGAGTATCATCATATCCAACGCAGTATTCTGAAGATATCTTGCAGTAAAATTGACCATGCATGTTGTTGAATGAGTGGGATATAGACCTGGAAGAAAAAATGAGTCCCGTTGGATTATGTACCATCATTGAAAACCGGTGCCAACCGGAGATCAATACTTCTATCTGTCATATCGATCACTATTTCACACAACTATCCGGCAGCAATATGGAAATACCTGATTCATCAATGGAACTGCTTCAGATATTATACAGCAAACTGCAGGATGAAGTGCAACATGTATTCCGGAAAGAGTCGGGTTTGATCTATCCGGGCATTAAAAAAACGGCAGCAGGATTTACCATAGAAAAAACGGCATCAGATACCATAGAAAAAACGCAGCAGGTGATCAATAACCTGCTCCTCAAGATTCGACAGCTGCTGAACAATTATGTAGTACTACAGGAAGCAAGTAAGGAATGGAAAGATTGTGTGCATGAGTTTTACCAGTTAGAGATCAAGCTTCACCGCTGGATCTATATTGAGCAAAGCATGTTATATCCGGCCATTACCAATAAGCATTCCGGGTTGCAAAAAAATAAATAAGCCGTTTCAAATTCATTGTATGGAAAAAATGACCACAACAGCCGTAGCCGTGCAATGTTACCACTGCGGGGAAGATTGTAAGAGCGATACCATACTGGTGCATGATAAATCATTTTGTTGCAGCGGCTGTAAAATGGTTTATGAGATACTGTCGCAGAATGATATGTGCGATTATTACAGCATCACCAATAACCCCGGCACCAGTCAGCGCATAAAAGTGCGGGAAGATAAATTCAGTTTTCTGGATGACGAGAAGATTGCAGCATCGCTGATTCAGTTTAAGGATGAAGGACGAACGCATGTAAATTTTTACCTCCCGCAGATCCATTGCAGCAGTTGTTTATGGCTGCTCGAAAACCTGCACCGGTTAGATGAAGCCGTGATCAGCAGTAAAGTGGATTTTGAAAGAAAAGAAGCAGATATTGTTTTTGACCACAGAAAAACATCGCTGCGTAAAGTGGCTGAACTACTTACTGCCATTGGGTATGAACCTTATCTCAGTTTTAATGATATGGGTAAACAGGTGCCCGGTATCAATGCATCAAAAATTTACAAACTGGGTGTAGCAGGTTTTTGTTTTGCCAATATCATGCTCATGAGTTTTCCGGAATACCTGGGTATTGATTCAAAAGAAAGAAACCTTTTGTACCTGTTCCGATATGCCAATCTGTTTTTAAGCCTGCCTGTATTTTTTTACAGTGCTTCTGAATTTTATATCAGTGCCTGGAAAAGTTTAAAACACCGTTTCCTCAATATTGATGCGCCAATCGTGCTAGCCGTGTTGGTTACGTTTGGCAGAAGTGTATATGAAGTATTGAGCGGAACCGGTGGTGGTTATTTTGATTCGATGAGTGGTATTGTTTTCTTTATGCTGGCAGGAAGAGTGTTACAGGATAAAACCTACCGCCAGCTGAGTTTTGAAAGAGATTATACTTCTTATTTCCCGATTGCCGTAACAAAAGTACAAGAGCAGCAACAGGTACCGGTAACGCTTCCTGATATCAAACTCAATGATACATTACTGATCCATAATGAAGAACTGGTTCCGGCAGATGGCATACTCACCAGAGGCAAAGCATTGATCGATTATAGTTTTGTAACCGGAGAAAGTGTACCCGTAGAAAAAGAAATGGGTGAGATTGTGTATGCAGGCGGTAAACAACTGGGCAGTAATATTGAATTACTCGTGATCAAAGAAGTGGCACAAAGCTATTTAACCAAACTCTGGAACAAAGAAGACGAGGCACCGGATAAAACATGGGAGAACTCTTTTGTACACCTGCTCAGCCGTTATTTTACGATCATCCTCTTTTCTATTGCAGCACTGGCCGCAACTTATTGGTATTTCCATGATGTTACCCGTGTATGGAATGTGATCACCGCAGTATTGATCGTTGCTTGTCCTTGTGCATTATTACTCAGCAACACATTTACTAACGGTAATATTCTTCGCCGTTTGGGGCGTAATCATTTTTACCTGCGTAATGCACAGGTCATCGAAGATATAGCCAAAGCCGATTGTATCGTATTTGATAAAACAGGAACCCTTACCACCGGCCGTTATAATAATATTCAATACGAAGGAAGTGCGTTGTCACAAACACAAAAAGAAAGACTGGCAGCACTGGCAGCACAATCAACGCATCCACTTAGTAAAGCCATTGTACAGTGGTCTGGTATCAGTAATACCAATAAAGTGATGGCCTATAAAGAAATTCCGGGTTATGGTATTGAAGGAATGGTAGAAGGCGCATTGATTTCTCTGGGTTCTAAAGCGTTTGTAACACATCAGAAATCAAATATGTCAGACGGGTCTGTTGTATATGTTTCTTTTGAAGATAAACTGATGGGAAGGTTCGGTTTCCGCAATCAATACAGGGAAGATGTGCCTGAGCTTTTAAAAACACTCAGCAATAAATACCATGTTGCCATACTGAGCGGTGATAATGCGGGAGAAAAATTATTTCTTCAGGATCTGATGGGCCCTCGTGCGGTTCTCTTATTTAACCAGGATCCGCTGGATAAACTGAATGCGATTAAACTTTTACAAAGCAGCGGGAAAAAAGTGATGATGATCGGTGATGGACTGAATGATGCAGGTGCATTAAAACAGGCCGATATCGGCATAGCCGTATCAGAAAACAATAATCATTTTACACCGGCAAGCGATGCTATCCTTTCTGCCGACAGGCTGCCGGCATTGTATCGGCTGATCAGGTTATGTAAGATCAATAAACAGGTGGTGCTGGCTGCGTTTGTGATATCGGTGATCTATAATATCGTGGGGTTAAGCTTTGCGGTTCAGGGTGTATTATCTCCCATGATCGCTGCTATATTAATGCCCAGTAGCAGTATCAGTATCCTTTTGATCACGTTCGGGTTAAGCAATTTTTTTGGCTCCCGATTACGCTTAAAATGAGTGAGTTATAAAAACATGACGAATGTCATGTACTGGCTTGAGCAAAATCATAGACCACCCTATAGCGCAGCTATATTTTTACCGCAGATAATTTCTAAACTGCCATGAGTGTCATTATCATTTTATTAATTGCCAGCATATCTGTTGCTGCACTCTTTCTTGTCGCCTTTATATGGAGTGTCAAAAACGGGCAATTCCGGGATGAGGTATCTCCGGCAGTGAGAATTTTATTTGAAGATAAACCCCTGGTTACAAAAAATCCCAAGGTGGTTACTAAGCCTGAAATCAAATAACATAAGACTTTTTCAAATAACAGTTTAATCACTATTTCTATACCTCAATCCAAACTGATGCAAATAGAAAAATTTTATTACGATAATAAGATCGTTAAGAATTTTGCTTTCGCCGCCATTTTATGGGGCGTTGTGGGTATGCTTGCCGGACTGCTCATCGCCGTTCAGATCTATTTACCCGCCGCTAACTTCGGCCTTCCTATCACTACATTTGGCCGCGTTAGGCCGGTTCACACCAATGCGGTGATCTTCGCTTTTGTAGGTAACGGAATTTTTATGGGAGTGTATTACTCGTTGCAGCGTCTTTGTAAAACAAGGATGTTCAACGATACACTCAGTAAGATCCATTTCTGGGGCTGGCAACTGATCATTGTTGCGGCTGCAGTTACCTTATTATCAGGTTATACAACCGGTAAAGAATATGCAGAACTGGAATGGCCCATTGATATTGCCATTACCCTTGTTTGGGTAGTATTTGGTATCAATATGTTCGGCACCATTTTAAAAAGAAGAGAACAACACCTGTATGTAGCCATCTGGTTCTTTATTGCAACATGGATCACTGTTGCTATGCTGCATATTGTAAACTCTTTTGAGATCCCGTTCTCTTTCATGAAGAGTTACAGCTGGTATGCAGGTGTACAGGATGCGTTGGTACAATGGTGGTACGGACATAATGCGGTAGCCTTCTTCCTTACAACTCCTTACCTCGGTATGATGTATTATTTTATGCCGAAAGCAGCTAACCGCCCGGTATACAGTTACCGTTTATCTATCATTCACTTTTGGGCGCTCATCTTTATTTATATCTGGGCAGGCCCTCACCACTTATTATATACCGCATTGCCCGATTGGGCACAAAGCCTCGGTACCGTATTCAGCATCATGCTGATTGCTCCATCATGGGGTGGTATGTTGAACGGTTTGTTCACTTTGCGTGGTGCTTGGGATAAAGTTCGGGAAGATCCTATTCTTAAATTCATGGTGGTTGCCGTAACCTGTTATGGTATGGCCACTTTGGAAGGCCCGTTACTGAGTATCAAAAGTGTAAATGCGATCTCGCATTTTACCGACTGGACCATCGCACACGTACACGTAGGTGCATTGGGCTGGAACGGCTTCCTCACATTTGGTGTGTTATACTGGATTATTCCAAGAATATTCAATACGCCATTGTATTCTAAAAAATTAGCTACCACACACTTCTGGATCGGCACGATTGGTATCGTGTTATATGCCATCCCGATGTATTGGGCAGGCTTTACACAAGCCATGATGTGGAAACAATTTACTGATGATGGTACATTAAAATATCAATTCCTCGAAACCGTAACCCATATCATTCCATTGTATGTAACACGTAGTTTGGGTGGATTGCTTTATCTGGTGGGCGTTTTCATAATGGTCTATAACATTGTGAAAACAGTAAAAGCTGGAAGCCTGGTAGCGGATGAAGCTGCTGAAGCACCTGCGCTTTCTAAAGAATTACATACACACGGAAAAGAATACTGGCACAAATGGATCGAGAAAAGACCTATTCAAATGTTGGTATTTAGTCTGGTATTGGTAGCCATCGGTGGTGCATTAGAGATCATTCCTACTTTCCTTGTAAAGAGTAATATCCCAACCATTGCTGCTGTTAAACCATACACGCCGCTTGAATTGCAGGGACGTGATATCTATGTTCGCGAAGGTTGTTATTTATGTCACTCACAAATGGTTCGTCCATTCAGAGATGAAGTTGCGCGTTATGGCGAATACAGTAAAGCCGGTGAGTTTGTATACGATCATCCATTCCAGTGGGGAAGTAAACGAACCGGTCCTGACTTAGCAAGAATCGGCGGAAAATATCCGGATAGCTGGCATTACAATCACATGCTTGAGCCGCAAAGTATGAGTCCGGGTTCTATTATGCCATCGTATTCATGGTTACACGATAACCCTATTGATACAGCGATCACGCCTGCCAAGATCAGGGCTATGCAAACATTGGGTGTGCCTTATCCTGCCGGATATGATCTTCTGGCAAATGCAGATCTGATGAAACAGGCAGCACAGATCAGTGCCAGTTTGAAAGCAGATAAAATTAATACGGCACCTAACAAAGAGATCGTTGCATTGATTGCTTACCTGCAAAGAGTAGGTACGGATATTAAAATCCAGAACAAGATCGATGCAGCCACATTAGAACTGTCTAAATAAAAAAGGATAAAACCAACAACATGAAATTCGTAAACTATTTAGAAAAGATAAGCGGCGTTGATATTTATGCGCTAACCTCTTTTTCGATCTTTTTTCTGTTCTTCATTGCCATGGCTGCATGGGCATGGAAAGCAGATAAGAATATGATTGAAGAGATCAGCCATTTACCATTAGATAATTGATCAACCTGTTTTCAGCATAAAACAACGGATATGAAAATAGCCTCCTTGAAAAAATACCCTGTATTACTCCTTGCAGTAATCGTAACAATCATCTGTTCACTCCCTGTGGGAGCATTTGCAGCCGGACCACCGGTGCCATCTGAAATGTCGAACACGCTGGCACAAATGCTGGTAGTGATCATTGCAGCATTACTGTTGGTAATCGTTATGCTGGCTAATGTATTGATCGGTGCAGCAGAAGTATATACACAGCGTTATAAAGAAGCCAAAAAAAATGGCACATTGAGTGATGGTGTAAAAGTATTGTCTGCTCTATTGTTCTGCCTGATCGGTTCTTCTGTTTTTGCAGCGGATGCACCTGTAGCAGCAACCGCAGTTTCGTCTGCTGTTGAATTTGGCGGATTGTCTGCAACTTCTTTCTACACATTGGTATCCGTAATCGGAATTGAAGTAATCATTATTGTAGGCCTTCTCTATAACCTGAAAAGAATCCTCGCCAAAGAAGTTATGGTAAGCGGAATTGAAGAAGAAGCCAAACACGCAAAATCATTCGATTTTGGTAAATGGTGGTGGGAAAAAGTGAACAGCATGCGCCCCGTGCAGGAAGAAGCCAATATTGATCTTGGCCACGATTACGACGGCATCCGCGAACTGGATAACCGTTTACCGCCATGGTGGTTGTATGGATTCTATTGCTGTATACTTTTTGCGGTGATCTATCTCTATCGTTTTCACGTAGCACACAGCGCACCGTTGAGCAAAGAGGAATATACGATCTCAATGAATGAAGCAGCTGCTGCCAAAGAAGAATACCTGAAAAAAGCTGCCAATAAAGTTGATGAAACCAATGTAACCTATTTAAAAGATGCGGCATCACTGGATGCAGGCAAGAAAATTTTCACAACCATTTGTATGGCTTGTCACCTTGCAGACGGTGGTGGTTCAGTGGGGCCTAATCTAACAGATAAATATTGGATACATGGTGGGGGAATTAAAGATATTTTTAAAACCATTAAATATGGCTGGCCCGAAAAAGGGATGAAGAGCTGGAAAGATGATTACTCACCAGTGCAAATTGCACAGTTGGCGAGTTATGTAAAATCGCTCGAGGGAACCAAGCCTGCCAAAGCCAAAGAACCACAGGGTGTATTGTTTGAAGAATCCGCAGCACCCGCGGCCGCTGCCGGAGATTCGGCAAAAATAGCCGACACTGCCAAAAAAGCTGCAGTAGCCGGCACGAATAAATAACGATGAGTGAGATAAAGCATATCAATGAACCGCTGACAGAGAATTTTCGTGACAGGATTGCTACAGTTGATGAAACAGGAAATCGCAAATGGGTATTTGCTTATAAACCACACGGAAAGTTCTATAATATAAGAACTGTTTTAAGTGTATTCTATTTTATACTGTTCTTCGGTCTGCCATTTATTTATGTAGATGGTAGGCCCTTATTTATGTTTAACCTGCCGGCAGGTAAATTCATTCTGTTTAGTAAAGCATTCTGGCCACAGGACTTTTTCATTTTCGGGATCACGATGATCACGTTTGTGTTCTTCATTATCCTGTTCACTGCAGCATTTGGCCGTTTATTTTGCGGATGGGCCTGTCCGCAAACCAATTTTATGGAAATGATGTTTCGTAAAGTTGAGTTCTGGGTAATTGGTGATGCACCTGCACAACGTCAATTAAAAAATGCACCTTGGTCAGGGCCTAAGCTGAGAAAAGTAGCACTCAAACATATTCTCTTTTTCCTGTTGTCTTTTGTGATCGCTAATTTTTTTCTTGCCTACATCATCGGCATCAAAGACCTCGAAAAAATTATTGTCGAACCGGTAACACAACATATTGTAGGCTTTAGTTCTTTACTCATTTTCAGCGCTGTGTTTTATGCAGTGTATGCATTTTTTAGAGAGCAGGCCTGCACGGTTGTTTGTCCTTACGGCCGTTTACAAAGTGTATTGCTCGATAAAAATTCCATGATCGTTGCATACGATTACAAACGTGGTGAGCCAAGAGGTGTTTCTAAAAAAGGAGAAGAAAAACCATTAGGCGATTGTATCGATTGTCATCATTGCGTGCGGGTTTGTCCAACAGGTATTGATATACGAAACGGTGTGCAGATGGAATGTGTAGGATGCACAGCCTGTATTGATGCCTGTAATAATATCATGGATTCTTTGGAAAGACCGCGCGGATTGATCCGTTATGCTTCAGAAAATTCCATCGCAAATGGTGAGCCTTTGCATTATACAACCCGGATGAAATTTTATACCGGTTTATGTGGATTGGTACTTTGTATTCTGAGTTTTTTATTGATGTCGAGAAAAGATATTGATGCTACCATTATGCGCACAGCAGGAATATTATATCAGGAGCGCGGTACGGATAGTTTATCTAATCTGTATAATATCAAACTGGTAAATAAAACGGTAAAAGCACATCAGTTATACATCAAACTGCAGGATGGTGATGGCAAAGTGGAAGTGATTGGTAAGCCGTATATTAGTGTAGAGAAGGAAGGACAAGGCTCAGGCGAATTTTTTGTGGTATTACCTAAAACAAGAATTCACAGCCGCAAAACAGAAATTAAAATGGATTTATATAGTGATGATCAATTGGTAGCTACGATGAAGACGAATTTTTTAGGACCGGCGAATTAACAGTTTTCAACCATTAAAAACATTTTTATGAACTGGGGTAATAAATTAATGATCGTTTTTTTAGTGTTCGCAGGATTGATGGCTACACTTGTTTACAAAGCCGTGAATACTAAATATGAATTGGTAAGTAAGGATTATTATAAAGACGAACTGCGTTATCAGGATAAGATTGATGGCGTAAACAATTCTAATAAGATCGGAAATATTTCAGTAAACCAGGATGAAAGTCAGCTGGTAGTATCCCTGCCAAAAGAAATGAAAGGCATTGCCACAGAAGGCGAGATCTGGCTTTATTGCAGCAGTGATGAATCAAAAGACAGGAAAATTGCATTACAGGTGGATGAAGAGGGCCGCCAATTCATTGCCAAGAATACACTCAGGAAAGGAAATTACCAACTCAAGCTAACGTACAAATCCGGCGGCAGTAATTATTACAGCGAGAAAAACCTCACGGTAAACTAAGTACATGTTTCAACTCATTCTTACAGGATGTTTATTGGGTGCAATAAGCAGTTTGCACTGTGTGGGCATGTGTGGGCCTATCGCATTATCGTTGCCCGTTCATTATCTTCCCCCGCAACAAAAAGCGGTTGGTATCTTTTTATATAACACCGGTCGTATACTAATGTATTCTTTCCTCGGACTCATATTTGGATTTGTAGGAAGACAGGTTTATCTCGGCGGTTTTCAAAAAGCATTTTCGATCGGTTTAGGTAGTTTGTTATTACTGATATTGCTTCAATCCGTTTTCAAAACAAAACTCTTCCCGGAAAAATGGATCCAAAAACCTACGCGTAAACTGCAGCAATTCATTGGGCGTTATATGCAGCAGAAAAAACTGTACGGGCTGTTTGTTTTGGGGGCGGCTAATGGATTGCTTCCCTGCGGGATGGTGTATTTTGCCATTACCGGTGCGTTGGCAGCAGGCAATGTGGCAGGCGGGGTTGTATTCATGGCGGCTTTTGGTGCAGGAACTTTTCCGGCTATGTTTGCGCTCAGTTTTTTTGGATCGATGATTGGGTTACAGGCCCGTAATACGCTTAAAAAAGCCGCTCCTTTTGTTATGTTTATTATGGGTGTTTTACTCATTCTCAGGGGGTTGAATCTTAATATCCCATATGTAAGTCCCTTTATTCCAGGCTCTTTTGAGAACGTGGTACCCTGTCATTAAGCCTTTAACAGTTTCTTATTAAACCCTTGACATTTTTTTCCATCTATTAAAAAGATCTTTGCATCAGGCAACGCAGAAATACCGGTTGGTATCTAAATAGAAAGGAAAAAAGACATTTAGAAAGGTTTAACAGAACAGATGAAACCAACGGCACACGGTTTGCGTTAATAGATAGTATAAACACGAAAGTCTCTTACAATTTTCTCATAAGCAGTTAGTTTTGGTTGCGGTCCCGATTTCCATCGGGACCAATTTTTTTTACAACCCTCCCCGCAAAAATTTCCGGAAACTAAAAACGAGTGCTAATACACAACCGGTGCTGTCTGCAACAATATCCAACACCTCAAAGGAGCGGTTGGGAATCCAGTTCTCCTGCACAAATTCCATGGCGGTCCCGTACAGAATTCCCAGAATGGTGATCAGTATAAACCATTCTCTTTTTTCTGATTTTAAAAAAGACGATCTGGTAAAAGGGAAGGAAAACAAAAAACAAAGCATGCCAAAAAGGGCAATATGGATCCATTTATCGGCATGTATCAATGCCAGCCAGGGATATTTTGGAATGGTGGAACCGGGCAGGCAGAGAAGTATCAGACTGATAATAAACCAAATAATGGCAGGAAGAAAATGCTTTAGTTTCAATTGAAAAAATTCTGAATAAACCGAAGATATTTTTTAAGCCGCAGATTCGCAGATTAATATTATCCTACTTTACCCAAAACATACATCTGATCCATGGTAGGTGTCGGATTTCCGCCTTTTTTCTCAAGTGTGATGGCAAATGCAACAGCGGTGCCGGAGATATTTTTCATTTTACAAAGGCCGGTACAGGCATCCATTACACCGGCATCAACCGGCTTGCCGTCAACAATGGCCCATAACTGGTATTGTTTGCCTTCAGCAGCTTGTGGTAATTTATTGGGAAGAAGATAAACATCTTTTGATTTGCTGTCCCAGAATACAGTTGCAAGGTTGCTTTCCCTGCCGGGGGTACCCGCCATAGACACTTTGATCATGGTTGGATCACTCATGATCTGCATACTGTTATAGAGATCAAGCGCTTTGGCCTGTGTATTCTGGTTTTCCGCGATCAGTGTATTATTTTTTAACAGTAAAGCCTGGTAATCTTTAGAAGTGGATGTAAACTGATTATAGAAATAAACATTTAATGCGGCACTTACAACCAGCAGAATAACTGAAGCAGCCGCTACATACCTGCTCCATCCAAAAGCCACCACCCTTGCTTTGCGTTCTTCTTTTTTAAATTCAGGTACCAATGTGGTAAACAAAGCTTCTTTTACATGGGCAGGTGGTACCACAGCAGCAGCCATAGCCTGCTGTTCAAGTGCCGATTCAAATGCATCGATCGCCTGCCGCACTTCGGGGTACTGGCTGGCCATCTGCTCAAGCTCGGCAGCTTCCTGTGTATCGGCCATGCCTAAAACATAGCTTTCAATCACACCACTTTCTATGTAAGCTTTGATATCCACTTTATGGTTTAATAATTTCTCTTAATTGTGTTAATGCCGTTCGTAATCTCGTTTTTACTGTTCCCAGGGGCATATTCAGCATTTTACTGATCTCATCCTGCGTATATCCCTGAAAATAAGACAATTCAACCAGCACCCTGTATTCCTCTTTCAGGTTATGAACCAGTTTGCGAAGACCTATCTGATCGGTCTTTGTTTCGCTGGTGCCACCTGCTGTATATACGTCTTCCGTAAGTTCGCGGTTTTGACGGCTGTTTTGAAAGCTCTTACTCCGGATCATATCTATCGAAGCGTTTCTGGCAATATTCAGCATCCAGGTAAATAACCGCCCTTTACTGCTGTCGTAACTGTCGATCTGCTTCCAGATCTTCACAAAAACCTCCTGCAACACATCGTTTGCCAGTTCTTCTTCAGATACTATGTTACGGATAATGGATAAGAGTGCCCCAGAATAGTTATCATAGAGGTAACTGAATACATGCTGGCTCTTTTCACGGAGCAGCTGCACCAATTCGGGTTCGCTATATTTTGTAACTACTTCCAAAAGCAGGTTAACTTGGGTTCAAGGTTATACTATATACGGGAAAAGGTTTCGGACGGATTTATCCTACTAATGCCTTATAAGCCTCAGCATCTAAAAGCTCATTGATGCTTGCAGGGTCTGATACAGTCATTTTAATCATCCAGCCTTCTCCATAAGGATCGGTATTAACCAATTCAGGCTTTTGAACCAAGGTAGGATTTTGCTCGGTAAGGATACCGGCAACAGGTAAAAACAGGTCACTTACAGTCTTAACCGCCTCAACCGTACCAAAAATATCTTCAGCGTTCAATGTTTTACCAAGCTCTTTGATCTCAACATATACAATATCGCCCAGCTGGTCCTGTGCATAATCGGTAATGCCAATGGTGGCAACATTTCCGTCTAAACGGATCCATTCATGGTCTTTGGTGTAACGGAGATCTGCGGGAAAATTCATAACGTGTGTTTTAGTATTGCAATATTAGATAAAATTTGATTGGACAGAATCAATTCGACGGATAAGTCAAAAGTAATAAGGCAAAAGTCAAAAACGGGATTTTGAATTTTGACTTCCTAAAACCCCTGCTGCTCAAAATACAATAACACGTGGTCTTTGATAAAGTTCTCCTGCTCGGGTAAAACCATTACAGGCAATTCTTTCACCTGTTTATAATGAGGCCAGCCATCCGGGTCGTTCCCTTCCAGTAGGTAATATCCGCTTTGACTTAATACCCGGCAAACAGCCACATGCATCAGATCCTGTTTTTGTTCTTTGGAGATCGTATCCTGAATAAAGCCTGTTTCCTGCATCCCGATCAGGAATAAAACGGCTTCCAGATCTGGTTTTTTGCCAAAACGCTCCACTAATTTGGCCTCAAGTGCCCACCATCGCTGCTGTAAATCGTCTGAAATAAACATTGCGCAAAGGTAAACGGCAGAACCATGCCATCATCAACCCGCAAAAGTTATCTTTGCGCAAAATTGAACCGATATGTTACAGGTAAGTGTATTGCGCAGCAATACAGAAGAAGTTAAAAAAAGACTGGCCGTAAAGCATTTTAAACAGCCGGAGATTGTTGATGCGGTAATTGCATTAGACGACGAACGTAAAAGATTACAGGCTGAATTTGACCATACCCAATCCAAAGTTAACGCCGCCTCCAAGGAAATAGGCAAACTGATGGGACAAGGCAATAAAGAAGGCGCCGAAGCCCTTAAATCCGAGGTAGCCGGCTGGAAAACCAGTCTTGAGCCACTGAAAGAGCAAATGGCATCGGTTGAAAAACAATTGCTGGATACGATCGTGATCTTACCCAACCTGCCCAGTCCGCAGGTACCCGAAGGAAAAACGCCGGAAGAAAATGTGGTGGTGAGAGAGGGTGGCCATAAACCCAATCTACCCGCGGGTAGTGTGCCGCATTGGGATCTGATCAAACAATACGACCTGGTGGACTTTGAAACCGGCGCTAAAATTACCGGTAGCGGATTTCCATTGTACAAAGGCAAGGGTGCTAAACTGCAAAGAGCATTGGTTCAGTATTTTTTAGATTATAATACCGGTGCCGGGTACACAGAATACCTGCCGCCATTTATGGTGAATGAAGCGAGTGCGTTTGCTACAGGACAATTGCCTGATAAAGAAGGGCAGATGTACCATGCAACTGCAGATAATTTTTATTTGATTCCCACTGCGGAAGTACCGGTTACCAATATTTATCGTGATACTATTTTAAAACAGGATGAGTTACCGGTTAAGATGACGGCTTATTCACCCTGTTTCAGAAGAGAGGCCGGAAGTTTTGGAAAAGATGTTCGCGGTTTAAACCGTGTACACCAGTTTGAGAAAGTAGAGATCATACAAATTGTAGAACCCGAAACCAGTTATGCTGTTTTAGATGAAATGATTTTGCACGTAGAAAAATTATTGCAAAATCTGGAACTGCCTTACCGTATCCTGCGTTTGTGTGGTGGCGATATGGGCTTTACCAGTGCCATTACCTACGATTTTGAAGTATTCAGCGCCGCACAGGAACGCTGGCTGGAGGTGAGCAGTGTAAGTAATTTTGAAGGCTACCAAACCAACCGGATGAAATGCCGCTATAAAGACGAGAATGGAAAAATACAATTGCTGCATTCATTAAACGGAAGCTCTCTGGCCCTGCCAAGAATTGTTGCGTGTTTGCTGGAGAATAATCAGGAAGCTGATGGCATCCGTTTGCCGGAAGTGATGCACAAATATTTTGGTGCAGAAAAAATAACCAAATAAAACCTCTGTGAAACTCCGTGCTTCTCTGTGATCTCTGTGTTGAAAAAAGCAAACATGATTTCTCTGGGTATTCTTTTCAACACAGAGGCCACGGAGATAAGGAGTTGCACAGAGATGTTGCTGCTACAAGTATTGAATGTTGAATAGCTACTTTACTTCAACATTCAAAATTCCTTGTTCAATATTCATTATTCCACTCATCTTCTGATCTCAACCTTCGTTCCTACAGGCAACATCGCAAACAATTCTTCAATATATTTATTTTTGGTACTGATGCAACCTTCGGTCCAGTTGCGGTATTGATCAATGGCATAATCTTCATGCGGCCAGGTGCCGTGTATTCCAATATCGCCACCAATTTTTGCATCTGCCGGAATCATTCCCTGTGCTTTTCGCTGATTGAATTTTTGATAACTCTCTTGTGTGGGATAATCGATGAGCATAAACGAATCCCATTTTTCATGTTTGCGTTTATATACAAGGTGAAATATTCCTTCTGGTGTTCTTCTATCACCCTGCATCATCTTATCACCCATATCTGCATTGCCAAATACAACGGGATAAGTTGCCAGCCACTCACCGGTTGAATCGTAAACCTGCAATTCGTATTTGCTTTTTATAACCTGCACTACATAAGTATACTTACTTACAAAATGCAGATTGGTATAGGCCGTTTTTCTGAAAGATGTGGTAGTGAATGCGATCAAACCCATTAAAGGAAGATACAGGGGAGCTTTCATTGCGTAGGTTTTATTTGAAAGCAAACTAAAGTATCTGAATGTTGTGGTTGGGTTAATTCACCAAAAATTAAGTTAATGCAGCATTAATGTATGCAGCGGAATTGAAATCATCATTGAGGCGTCATTGCGAGGAACGAAGCAATCTGTGTTGCAAAGAAGTTGGGTGAGTGTATTTTTCAGTCAGTGACTAATTCAAACTCTCCGCCATTCATAACACAGATTGCTTTGTTCCTCGCAATGACGAGCGCCCCTTAGAAAAGGGGCGCTGGAATATAACACATGAGAAATATATATCTAAGATTACCAGTTACTAAAACGGATACCTACTGTGTAAGGATATTGCTCAACACGGGTAACATCTTTTTGTAAACGGTTAAGACTATAACTTCCATACAAACGTATTGGCCCCAAACCCAGTTCGCCAATGGCGGCCACTCTCCAGGGTTCGAAATTAAAATCGCCTTTTATTTTTTCTTTACCACGCTCACCGCTGATCTGTTTGTTGCGACTGTTGGTTAAATAACCCGCACTTACACCGGCACTGAAACTGAATCCTCTTCTGCTGTCGGGCGTAGTGTTAAAATTCAGCATAATGGGAACCGTTAAATATTCTACATATAATTTGTTCTTGGTAAATGCGATCGAATCATTGAAAGCATAAGGCAGCGGATCCTTTCTAAAACTTAAATGCGTATCAAAACGGTAATTATACATTTCAAGTCCCAATCCGTATTTCAGGTTAACCACATGACTGATGATATTCAGTTTCTGCATAAAGAACCAGATGTTAACGTTGCTGGATTTACCATTAATGAGTTTATAACTGTTTTGTGTTACAGGCCCGTCTGCAGGGCGTAAAGTTTTAAAATAACCACCGGCCTGTGCGGACGTATAATTGGTATTGTCACGCATATTGGCAAACCCAAGATCCATGATCCACCAGTTGGTGCTGATATTGCTTCGTTTTCTGGGGCGGCGTTCCACACGCAGTTCATAGGTATTGTTGCGGCGGTTTTCACTCGGCTCAGAAACACTGTTGCCTTTATTTTTCTTGATGATAATAAAATTGCCCACTTTCACCGTGTCTGTGTTATTAGGGGTACTGTCTTTTTGTGCAAAACTTATTCCGGTTACAAACAAGCTGCAGGCCATTAGTAATATTCGTTTCATATATCTGCTTTTTTCTGTTAAGGTATTTGATCGGCAGGCTTTGAAAATTAATCTGAATCCTTTGTATCAGATGCATCTATCATATACCTGTCTCCATTTATTTTAATGATTCGGGATTGTTTTTTTCCTTTTTTAATTTTGTATGATTTTGTTTTATAGTTATAGTGATTCAGATAAGAATAATCATATGCGTACGATCTGCTGAAATAATCGCTTATGTTCAAAGCCGCATCAACAATATTGTTAACCACTCTTGAAACAACCGGTATTTCTGCAAACCCCTCATAGCTGTAATATCTTCTGTTATAAGACCTGTTGGATCTGTATTCATACCCGATAGCATCCCTATTATTATTGTCTGAAACAAGCGTACCCGTTTTCTTTTTTACAATAATAAAATTGCCTACGGTTAAGGTGTCCGGTTTAACATTGGCAGTATCTGTTTGGCCAAATGTGATTGCTGTAACGAGCAGACAGGCTGCTGCCATCAAAATTCGTTGCATAGTTGTTTTGATTTATTTTAATGAACGGGAATTGGAAACAGGGCGGCTGTCTGTTTTATCATCTTCTGTTTTTGATTTGCTTCTGAAAATGCTACCTGCTTTTCTGAAAAAACCACGCAGTTTATCTTTATTGATCTCTAATGAACCCACGTATAAACTTTTCTTTTCATCATCCGTGTCAAGCTCTTTGTACACCGTTTGCTGCGCCAGTGGCTCTGTGTTATCCGGCTCCTCTGCATGATTGGCTTTTACCATATCTGCATTGGCAAGTGCTGCGTTAGATACCGGTGCCTTCTGACTGAATTGTGTTTTGTCAATACTTTCAACAGCGTTAATAATATCTTCTCTTTTTGTACTGCCGGTTACTGCTTCAATATTGTTTTGTGCCAGTAAAGTATTTGTGTTGCGTTCGTTGTTATCAGTTACAGGTGTTACCAATAAAGAACTGTTTTTATCAAAATCCTGTTCCGTGGCATTAACAGCTGTTGTATTGGCTGCAATATCTGCAGCATTATTTTTTGAAACAATAGCTGAAGAAGTGGTTGATGGATCAACAAGACCCGCATTATTCTTCTGCACTGTATTTGTATTCTTTGCTTCACCCTTAGCCATAATCTGATCAGCTGATCGGTTAGATGGTAACATGGTCCATACCAAAACTGCAAAACCAATAAAAGCCGCTGCAACTGCTATTCTCTGCCAACGTAAATAGAAAACGGGTCTTTCTTTTCCTTCTTTTTTATAAAGAGCAGCTTTATCAGGAAAAACAATGGATTCTGACTCTAACCGGGTTTGTTTCAGTAAAGTGAACGATTCCTGTAAAGCCGGGTGCTGCAAAACAAAGGTTTCTACTTTCTCTTTTGAAACAGCATCCAGTTCATTATCTACATACAATAAAAACTGTTCTTCATAATTATGTGTGCCTATTTCTGCTGCTTCATTTCTGAATAAACTTTCTTTTCCTTCAAACAAAACCGGTTCGTCGCTGGTGAGGCGCATTTGCAATAACATTTCCAACTCAACACCCAACTCAGGGTTTGCCTGCACAAACTGTTCAACAGTTTGCTTTTCTGAAGCAGACAGCTCACCGTCTACATACAGCAGGAAAAACTCCTCGTAATTATGTTGGTTAATGTTCATTTGCATGTATTATGTTATCTCACGTTTTCAGGACTCACTAAATATTCTCTTAATGTTAATCTCGCTCTGTGCAGGTACACTTTTACCTGGCTTTCATTCAGTCCCATGATCTCACCAATTTCTTCGTAACTGTATCCTTCATAATCCTTCAGCATCACCAGGCTTTTCTGTGTTTCATTTAACCGGTTCAGTGCTTCCATCAGTGTTTTCTTCAGGTTATTATTGGAAGATGGATTCTGAACCTTGCTGTTTTCCGAAAATTCATCTTTCAAATGGATCCTTTTCGTCTTCCTGATATGATCGATCATCTGGTTATAGGCAACGGTAAACAGGTATGATTTTGATTTTTCTGCTTCCACCATTTCCCTGTTTCTCCATAATTTCTCAAAAGCGGTTTGCACAATATCCCTTGCATCCTCCTCATGGCGAAGATTCTTCACAATAAACCGATACACATTATCTGCGTATTGGCTCACACATTGGTTATATTCTTTTTCCGTCATAAGCAGCAGGAATGCTTCAGTAATGTTGCTTTGTAGAGGTTATACGGGCGAAGATGCTTTTTGTTACAGCACAAAGAAAAAAAATCCTGCGTTATTTACGCAGGATCAGGGTATTTATAAATTTGAGGCAATCAGGTGTTTGATGGAACTGACCGGCAGTTCTTCGTTTATCTCGGTTTTGGGACTGGCCTCTGGCTTTTCACGGCAGCATACTTTTTCTTTTTCTGCCTGATTCAGTAAAAAACTGAGAAAAGCGATGGAAGATAGTGCCAATACAATCAGCAGCAAAGCAGGTTTCAGCTTCATACAGGTTGGTTTCGTGTTTACGAAATTAAGGGTATTTGCTACCTGCGGGTTGAACAAAAAGTTAAATTACTGCTTAATAATTGATCACCTGCTCCTGAATGGTTTGCGGTATTTCTCTCCACTCGTATTGCTGGTTACGCAATTGCGGCTCAAAGCCTGCTTCGCGTATGGCATCCTGCATGGTTTTATAGGTAAAACGATGGGGTGCACCGGCAGCACTTACCACATTCTCTTCAATCATAATACTTCCAAAATCATTCGCGCCGGCGTGTAAACAGATCTGTGCTGTTTGTTTACCTACCGTTAACCAACTGGCCTGAATATTTTTCACATTCGGTAACATGATTCGGCTGATGGCAATCATACGGATATACTCATCCGGAGTAGTAAGGTTATGCACCCCACGAATCCTTGCCAGCAAGGTATCCACATCCTGAAAAGTCCATGGAATAAAGGCCAGAAACCCTTTGGCATCGGCCGGTTTACGGCTCTGTACTTCGCGTATACGTACAAGGTGAATAAATCTTTCTTCCAGTGTTTCTACATGGCCAAACATCATAGTGGCACTGGTGGTAATATTTAGTTTGTGGGCCTCATGCATCACTGCCAGCCACTCATCTGCTCCGCATTTGCCTTTCGAGATCAATCTTCGTACACGGTCAACCAATATCTCTGCACCCGCTCCCGGTAATGAATCCAGTCCTGATTCCTGTAACGCTTTCAATACATCATGATGACTCATTTTCTCCAGCTTGGCAATATGCGCTACTTCCGGTGGCCCGAGTGTATGCAATTTGATGGTTGGAAACTCCTGTTTAATGGCACTGAAGGTCTTGGTATAAAACTCAAGTCCCAGTTCCGGATGGTGGCCACCTTGTAACAATAACTGGTCGCCGCCAAATTTGAGGGTTTCCTCAATTTTTTTGCGGTAAGTGGGCATATCGGTGATATAAGCATCTGCATGGCCGGGGATCCGATAAAAATTGCAGAATTTACAATTGGCAATACACACGTTGGTGGTATTCACATTTCGGTCTATCTGCCAGGTTACTTTACCATGTGGTACCTGAATCTTCCGCATTTCATCCGCCACATTCATGAGCTCGGCAAGGGGTGCCTGTTCAAACAAAAACATGCCTTCTTCAATGCTTAGAAATTCAAAATTCAGTGCTTTCTGGTATAGATCCGCTAATTGCATCATCTCCTTGTTTTAAAAGATAACAAAGGTAGGAGGATAAGGTTGATTGCTGCTGCATCGTCACGCGAATATTTATTGTCATTACTATAAACCGCTCATCAATATCAGGCAACCCGGCATATATAATGGCCGTTTACTTGGCTAAATCAGCGTATTTTCAACCTGCATGAAACGAATAGGTATTGCTTTTGCCCTGCTTTGTCTGGCTTTCGCCGGCTTTGCGCAGGAGGAATTTGTTCCTCCGCAGGCCAAATTGCTTGCGCGTTTCCCTTTTACACAGCTTAGTGGTGGTATTGTGATTGTAAAAGCGCAGCTCGATACTTTCCCCGATACCCTCAATTTTGTGCTGGATACCGGTAGTGGCGGTATCTCAATAGATTCTACTACGGCCGATTATCTCAAACTTTCTTCTGTAAAAAGCGAAAAAACCATACGCGGTATTGGCGGTATTAAAACAGTTGACTTCTCAAACGACCATACCCTCAAATTTCCCGGTCTGACCAGTCCACACCTCGATTTTCATATTAATGACTATGACCTGCTAACCAGTGTATACGGGATCCGGATCGATGGAATTATCGGGTATAGTTTTTTGAGAAGGTATGTTGTAAGAATTGATTACGATAACCAGGTGATCGAAGTATTTTCGCCGGGCACTTTTAAATATCCCAGAGGCGGATATTTGCTCAAACCCAATTTCTCTACGCTGCCATTGCAATCGGCTGTGCTTACAGATGACCGAACCATTGTAAGCCGTTTTATTTTTGATACCGGCGCCGGTTTAAGTTTTTTATTATCGAAAGATTTTGTGGATGACAGTATTGTTTTTAAGAAGAGCCGGAAATTCTATCCCACACAGGCCGAAGGATTGGGTGGTAAAAGACAAATGAGTATTGGCGTTGCCAAAGAAGTAAAAATTGGCCCTTATAAATTTAAAACAGTACCGGTACACATATTTGAAGATGAATACAATGTAACTTCTTATCCTTTACTGGGTGGTTTGATCGGCAATGATATTCTGCGCCGTTTTAACGTGATCCTGAATTATCCTGAGCAAAGTATCTACCTTAAACCGAATAGTCATTACCTCGAACCATTCGATTATTCTTATACCGGACTGGGAATTTACCTGATAGATGGAGAGATCAGGGTTATTGATATTATGCCGGATTCCCCGGGAGATAAAGCTGGTTTTAAGCCGGGCGATATCATCTTTTCTGTAGAAACCAATACATCAAAGAACATACAGGCTTATAAAAATATGTTCCAGAACAGTATTGGCAGAATGAAAGTGGTCATATTTCGTGGCCAGAAGCCAATGGTACTTACGATTGATATAAAAGATATCCGCAAGTAAAATATTCCTGCGTCTTTTTTCTGCTTTCACCTAATTTGCACCCTTCATTAAAGCTAAGTATGATTCTGTATAATCGATTTGTTTTAGATAATGGTCTGCGGGTGTTGGTACACGAAGATCCTTCCACACCCATGGCAGTATTGAATATTTTGTATGATGTGGGTGCCCGTGATGAAAATCCGGCACAAACCGGTTTTGCGCATCTCTTCGAACACCTGATGTTTGGTGGCAGCGTAAATATTCCTGATTACGATGAACCGCTGCAAAGAGCGGGCGGAGAAAACAACGCCTACACAACCAATGATCTGACCAATTATTATTGTCAGCTGCCCGCAGAAAATATTGAAACCGGCTTTTGGTTAGAGAGCGACAGAATGCTGAGCCTTGCCTTCAGCGAAAAAAGCCTGTCTGTACAAAAGAAAGTGGTTTGCGAAGAGTTTAAAGAACACTACATCAATAAACCTTATGGCGATGTTTGGCATAAGATGCGCGAGCTGGCTTATAAAAAACATCCTTACCGCTGGCAAACCATTGGTAAAGAACTAAGCCATATTGAAAATGCACACATTGATGATGTAAAGAATTTCTTCTTCAAACATTATCGACCGGTTAATGCCATACTGGTTGTTGCGGGTAATGTGCAGCTGGAAAATGTAAAACGTTTGGCAGAAAAATGGTTTGGCAATATTCCGATGGGAGATAAGTATGAGCGAAAACTTCCGCAGGAGCCCCGGCAAACAGAGGCCCGCGTATCAGAAGTATATGCCAATGTTCCTTTAGATGCATTTATCAAAACATGGCATATGGATGCCCGTTTGGAGAAGGGATATTATGTGATGGATCTGGCTACAGAAATTCTGGGTGGAGGCGGTTCTTCACGTTTGTATCAATCATTGGTAAAAGAAAAACAATTATTCTCTCACCTGGATTGTTACCATTTTGGCAGCACCGATAAAGGTTTGGTGGCCATTGAAGGTAAACTGGTAAAAGGCGTTAAAATGGAAGATGCTTCCAATGCTGTTGATGAAGAGATCGAAAAGATTCAGACAGAAAAAGTAGGCGAAAACGAATTGCAGAAAGTAAAGAACAAAACAGAAAGTGTAATTGCTTTTGAAGATATGGGTGTAATGAGTCGCGCCAGCAGCCTGGCCATGTACGAATTACTGGGCGATGCGCAAATGATGAATACTGAACTGGAACGTTACCACGAAATAACGATAAACGAAATACAGGAGCACAGCAAAGAAGTTTTCAGAAAAGAAAACAGTAATACTTTATTCTATTACGCAAAATAGAAAGCATGGCGCACGAAGTAAACACACATCAAAAACATCCCAAGCAGGATTTTCAGGTAGAGCGACTGGCTTTTTTCAGCGACGCTGTGTTTGCCATTGCCATTACTTTATTGGTACTTGAATTTAAAGTGCCGCATGTAACCGAAAGTTCTACCTATGCAGAGATCTGGGACCAAATTGTAGAGTTGAAATTTAAATTTCTTGCTTTATTACTTAGTTTTTTTCTGATAGCGAGTTACTGGATCAGACATCACCTGCTGTTTAAACACATACATGATTACAACAAAACTATCTTGTTGTGTAACCTGCTTTTATTATTACCGGTAATCTTTTTTCCACTCACCACAGCTTTTTTTTACGAGGCGCAGGGCAATATGGCTGTTACGCCATTAGCCATTCAGTTGTTTCTGATTAACAATATTGTAGCCAGCACACTTATTTATATTTTATACTGGTTGATTGTAAAAAAATATCCTCATTTTTCTTATCCGCTTGAAGAAAAAGACAGAGAAGTATTTAAGTATAGGGTATTCTGGATGACGATAAGTTTGATCGCTATGCTGGTGATCTCAATTATCGCATTTAAATATATAGCCTATGGACTGATACCAATGGTCGCAAGCCGTTTATTGAAACGATTTCAAAAAAAGAAACCTACGAAACATACACATGCTTAATAGAAAAAGTGCGCCGGAGATTATTGATGCAGTAAACATGAAACTGCAGTTAAAACCTTATGATCATTTTACCTTAGATAATGGTGTTCCTGTATACAGTATTGATGCCGGTGCGCAGGAAGTATTATTGGTTGAATGGGTTTTTTATGCAGGTAACTGGTACGAGAAAAAAAATATAGTTGCAGCAACCACTAATTTTATGCTGAAGAATGGTACTGCTAAAAGAAACGCATTTGCGATTAATGAGCATTTTGAATTTCATGGAGCTTACCTCAACCGCAGCTGTTATAACGAAACCGCTACGATCACACTTCATTGCCTTGCAAAAAGCCTTCCGGAATTACTGCCTGTTGTGGCGGAGCTGATTAATGAATGTATTTTCCCTGCGGAGGAACTGGCTATTTATAAACAGAACCAACAACAAAAGCTGGAAGTAAACCTGAAGAAATGCGATTTTATTGCCAATCGTTTGATAGATGAGTATGTGTATGGATTTCATCATCCTTATGGAAAATATACTTCTACACTTGATTACGCACAGTTACAGCGGGATGAGCTGATTGCTTTTTATAAACAGTTCTATTCAGAAGGAACCTGCAAAATATTTGTAGCCGGTAAACCACCGGCAGATATTGAACAGCAGCTGAATAAAACTTTTGGCCATCTGAGCCTGAACAATAAGGCTTTGCCGGAGATCACTTATCAGATTGTAGCAGCAGAAAATAAAAAGTACAATATCATCAATGATGCAGAAGGTGTGCAGGGTGCTATTCGCATGGCACGGCCTTTCTTTAACAGACATCATCCCGATTTTCAGAAAGTGCAGGTGTTGAATAATATTTTTGGTGGATTTTTTGGATCAAGGTTAATGAGTAATATCCGTGAAGACAAAGGTTATACCTATGGCATACACAGTTACCTGCAAAACCATATTCATAACAGTGCATGGATGATCAGCACCGAAGCCGGGCGAGATGTGTGCGAAGCAACGATTGAAGAAGTATATAAAGAGATGGCTATTCTTAATAATGAATTGGTGGAAGATGAAGAACTCGATCTGGTGCGTAATTATATGATCGGCTCACTACTTGGTGATCTCGACGGCCCTTTCCAGATCATTGCACGTTGGAAAAATTATATCCTCAATGGTTTAACGGAAGAATATTTCTATAACAGCATTAAAACCGTTCAATCCGTTACCCCCGAAGAGCTTCAAACCCTCGCCAAAAAATACCTCAATCCCGATGAGTTTTATGAGTTGCTAGTTGTGTGATTTTTTTCAACACAGAGCACACAGAGGCAAAGAGTTACACAGAGGGCCCTCTGTGTAACTCCATTACTCTGTGAGCTCTGTGTTGAAAAATATCCCCGATGTTTCTACCTGCTCAAAAAGGTGAAAAAAAGGATAAAACTTGCGGCAAATACTCTTTTTAAGAAACGAGATTGGAAAGACATTTGAAAATGCTGCAACACGATTACACAATCCTAACCCATCAGATTATTGCCTGTGCCATTGAAGTTCATAAAATTCTTGGCCCCGGTTTGATGGAATCTGTTTATGAGCGTTGCTTATTTGAAGAGTTAAAGTATAAAGGCTTACAAGTGGAAAGACAAAAAGTGTTGCCGGTTACTTATAAGGGACACATTTTAAATAAGGAATTTATTATAGATCAACTTGTAGAAGACAAAGTAATCTTGGAATTAAAATCAGTTGAAGGAATTCTGCCCATTCATGAAGCACAATTAGTAACCTATCTTAAGCTATCTGAGAAACGATTGGGGCTACTTATCAATTTTAATGTTGCTATACTTAAAGACGGGATAAGACGAAAAATAAATGGTAACTTGAATTACAAATAAACCATCATGGTAAGATTCTTTGCTAAAACCGTTGCTACTGCAGTTGCAGTTCTGTTTGCCGCCTGGATCTTAAAGGGTGTAACAGTTGATAGCACCGTAACGGCATTATTGGTAGCTGTGGTATTGGGCTTACTTAACAGCTTTATCAAACCCATTCTAGTAATACTCACCATCCCCATCACCATTTTTACATTAGGCTTATTTCTACTGGTGATCAATATTATTATTGTAAAATGGGCTGCAGAAATTGTTCCCGGGTTTGTTGTAAACGGGTGGTTTTCGGCCTTACTGTTTAGCTTAGTAGTAAGTTTTGTTACTTCTCTTATTGAAGCCATTATCGGCACGGACGAAAAAAGAGAATCATAATTCCTTCAATAATTCTGTTACTTTCCCGCTGATAAAATCACGTACTTCATTAAACTGTACAGGTTCCATATGTTTTGGATCGGGGATCTGCCAGTCGATGAATTTTTTTGCGGGCATCCACGGGCAAGCATCACCGCAACCCATCGTAACCACTGCATCAAACGGAGCATATTGTTCAACTTCCTGTAAAGATTTACTATCGTGTGTGCTGAGATCATAGCCGAGTTCTTTCATTGCAGCAATCGCTTTTGGGTTTACAATACCACTGGGCTTACTGCCGGCACTATAGGCTTCAACATTTTCGCCGCCATGTATTTTGGCAAATGCCTGGCTCATCTGGCTGCGGTTACTGTTTTCTACACAAACAAATAAGAGTTTCTTCCTTTCCATGAATTATTTTTTGAGAATTTGATGAATGATCAGCGCAAGCATTGCCCCGAGAAATGGCGCAGTAAGATAGATCCAGAGAAATTCCGTATGACCGCTGATAATTGCCGGTGCCAATGATCTTGCAGGATTCATAGACGCACCACAAACCGGGCCGGCAAACATGGCTTCTAATAAAACAACAGATCCGATGGCGGCACCTGCAAACAAGCCTTGTTCCTTTGAACCCGTAGCAACCTGAAATATGACCAGCATTAAAATGAACATCAGTATCAGCTCCAGTACAAATGATTGCAGCGCATCATTGGCGGGCAAAGTACTTCCTAAGAGAATAGATGTAGGGAAAATCAATTTTAAAACAATGCTCGCAGTTATTGCACCGGCGATTTGTGAACTGATATAGGGGAAGATCTGTTTTGCTGGAAATAATTTTGCAGCTGCAAAAGCAATCGTAACTGCAGGGTTCATATGTGCACCGGAAATTTCGCCTAAAGAATAGATGAGGGCCATTACAATCAGTCCCCAGGTAATGGCAACACCCACATGCGATACAGCACCATGAGTTGTTTCATCAATGATCATCGCTCCAGTTCCACAAAAAACAAGGATAAAGGTTCCAATAAATTCAGCTGTGTATTTTTTCATTAGATGCCGGTCTTATTACTTCTTTTCTCTAATAAAACGGTATCGCGCCAAACACCATTCATCTTACCGATCTTTTCTCTGCTGCCAATCACGCGAAAACCACAAGCTTCATGAATGGCAATACTTGCTTTGTTCTCAGGAAATACGCCTGCCTGTAAGGTCCAGTAATTTTCTTTTTCGCTTTCTTCTATTAGTGAGCGTAATAATTGTTTGCCAACACCTTTGCCTCGGGCATTGGCGCCAACATAAACACTTACTTCACCAACGCCGGCATACACACAGCGTCCGCTAACAGGTGTAATGGCGGCCCAACCGAGTACATCATTGTTTTCAACGGCAACCAGTCTGGGTTTGGCAGCATGGGCACTGTCCCATTCTTCCCATGTGGGTGCTGAGGTTTGAAATGTGGCATTACCCGTGGCAATGCCTTCTTCATAAATTTTTTTAACGGCTTCCCAGTGTTGAGGAAGGAGAGATATTATTTGCATAGATATTTTCTTTGCGCCTTTGCGTCTTTGCGTGCAAATATTCCCGCAAAGGCGCGAAGGCGCAGTTATCAGATCAGTTACAACAACCCGGTGCACAACAGGCTTCTTTCACTAATGGTTTTTCTGCATAAACCGTTACACTGTAGATACCCATTTCACTGTTTTTAAACAGATCAATTTCTTCTTTGCTGATATAATTGATGAGTATATCATCAGGTATCGTAATTACTTTTTCTTTCTGCACAGTAATATTTGTAAACCCGTTTGCCGATATCAATTCAAGATATACTTGTTTTTGAATCGCACCTGATACACAGCCGGCATACATTTCTGCAGCCTGTTTTAATTGTGCAGGCAATTCACCTTCCAATACAATATCAGAGATACTGAAATGGCCACCGGGTTTTAACACACGGTAGATCTCTTTTAATACATTGAATTTATTGGGAACCAGATTCAATACACAATTGCTCACCACAACATCTGCAATATCCGAAGTAACCGGCATCTTTTCAATATCACCAAAACGGAACTCCACATTATGATAACCGAGTTTTTCTGCATTGATCCTTGCTTTTTCAATCATCTTCTCTGTAAAATCAATTCCGATTACTTTACCGGTTTCACCAGCAAAGGCGCGGGCAACAAAGCAATCATTGCCGGCACCGCTACCCAGATCAATTACCGTATTACCTTTTTGGATCTTTGCAAATTCAGTCGGTAATCCACAACCTAAACCAAGGTCTGCATCGGCATTATAACCTGCCAGCTTTGTATAATCATCAGCCATCAGGTTATATACTTCTGTACTACAGCCGCCTGCACCGCAGCAGGATGATGCATTTTGTTCCCGTGATTGTTCTGCGATTTCGCTGTATTTTTCTTTTACGAGTTCTTTTAATTCATTGTCGGTTTGCATATAGATAATTTTTTGTTTTCTTGGTTCTAACCGTGCCTTTGTGCCTCTGTGTGCATCTTAATTTTCACACAGAGGCACAAAGGCACGGTTTGGGTAGTGCTTAACAACAGGATTTAGCGTTCTCTTTTTTTAAAGAAGTAAATAAGAAACTGAATTCATTATTTACTTTTTCAAATGCTTCCCAATTAATACAATAACAACTCTTCGGCCCTTCAACAGTGCCTTTGATCAATCCTGCATTCTTTAATTCCTTCAAATGCTGCGAAACGGTTGATTGTGCCAGTGGCAAAACCTCCACGATCTTTCCGCAGATGCATTCATTCTGTTCAGCCAGTATTTTAAGAATAGCAATTCGTGCCGGGTGTGCCAATGCTTTGGCAAATGCCGCCAGATCCTGCTCTGCTTGTGTAAATTCTTCTGTTTTTGCGATTGCCATTGGTTTATCGTTTTTTTACGATAGAACAAAGGAAAGCAGTTTTTTTGAATAATCGTATTTTTACGATGAGTATTTTTTTGACGATTTAAGGGATAGTTCTTGAAAATCGCCATTCATCCTTCAATATTTACCGTTTGCCATTTCATTAAAAATCAAAAATTGATTAATAAATTGATTATCAATTAATTACATTTAATCAAATACTATCCCCTGCCAATTACTGAAAAAAACATGGTACTCGGTGTTGCATAGTACCAAATAAATCCCCATCTTTGTGTTGTCAAAGGGAATGAGAGCAGAAAACAAAAGCCCGACACCCTTTCAAAAAAATCATTTAAAAACTTTTAATACAAAAGATCATGAAAACGGAAAACAGAACCTTCTTTCAAACACTGGGTAAAACACAACTCGAAAACCTGGTTAAAGAAGTAAAAGAAACATTGGCTGTAGATGCACCCACAGTAAACCACAAAACCATATTTTGTGCAGCAGACCTCTGGAACGTAGAACGCAGCAGAAGAGCCAGAATGGTAAGAAGGCACTTAGCATAAAGTTGTAGGTTTTAAGTTGTAAGTATTAAGTTGGAGCAAATTCAAAAAAGACCTTTACTTAAAACCTATCACTTACTACTTAAAACTCTCAAGCATTCATTTAATAACAGGCCGCCACAATACTTGCCATTTTAGAGGCGGCCCCAAAAACTCGGGTTATGGACATTCAGAACACACAAAGTCAGATGCGAAAGGGCGTGTTGGAGTTTTGTATCTTATCCATCATACGCCAGGGGGAAGTGTATCCCTCCGATCTGGTAGAAAGGATGAAATCAGCCAACCTCCATATTCTGGAAGGAACGTTGTACCCCCTGCTTACCAGATTAAAAAACGCAGGATTACTTACTTACCGCTGGGTAGAAAGCAACAGCGGACCGCCACGTAAATATTTCGTGATGACAGATAAAGGACTCGAATTCTATGGCGAACTCGAACGTACCTGGCAGGAACTGGCCGATGCCGTTCATGCACTAACACAACCGCCGCCTTATTCATCATCCGAAGAAACCCAACCCCAACCTTAACCAACCATAAAATTGAACAGACCATGAAAAAGGTAATTAATATAAACTTCCAGGGCAGGGTGATTCCCATTGAGGAATCTGCTTACGACATGCTGAAACAGTATGTAGAAAGCCTGCGCAGGTTCTTTGCCAACGAGGAGGGTCGCGACGAAATAATTAATGATATTGAAGGACGTATTGCAGAACTGTTTGGCGAGAGCCTGAAAAAAGGCAGTACCTGTATTACAGAAGATGATGTAAACAAGATCATTGCAAGTATGGGCCGCCCTGAAGATTTTGAAGGCGAAGAAGGTAAAGTACATTCACAATTAGGTGGTGAGGAAAGCGGTAATAGCGGCTCATCTTATGAGTATGCAGGCGCTGCACCCCGCGGCCGTTTGTACCGCGATTCTACCGATAAAATTCTCGGTGGTGTGTGTGGTGGACTTGCCAACTATCTGCGTGTAGATCCAACCATCGTTCGTTTGGTATTTGCATTGATCAGTTTTGGTGCAGGTACAGGTATCTTACTCTATATATTATTATGGGTGATCCTTCCTTCCAAATCATTGGAACATATTTCTTCTGCAAAAAGATTGTATCGTAACCCCGAAGAAAAAGTGGTGGCCGGTGTTGCCAGTGGTATCGCTTCTTATTTTGATATCGCTATCTGGATCCCACGTTTAATTTTTGCCTTACCATTAGTGTTAGGCATTATCGGAAATATTTTCAGACATGCATTCTGGTTTGATGGAGATCCTTTCCCCGGTATCGTATTCGGTTCTTTCGGTGGTACATTATTCGTAGTGTATGCTGTACTGTGGGCCGTAATTCCTGAAGCAAAAAGTGCTTCAGAAAAACTAGAGATGCGTGGTGAGAAAGTGGATCTGAATACAATTAAAAATACCATTCAGGAAGATTTGGAAGGATTTAAAACACGTGCAGAAAAATGGGGTGGTGAGTTTAAAGACAAAGCACAGGAATTTGGTCAGGACTTTGGCAAAACCATGGGACAAAAAAGCCAGCAATTCGGATCTGAAGCAGGTGGTGCGGTAAGAAGAGGCGGCAGCCGTTTTCTGAGAGCCATTGGTATCATGTTCAAAGCATTCTTCCTTTTCATAGCCGGAATATTGGCTTTCGCTTTACTGGTTACATTGTTAGCCTTTATGGTAGCGGGTGTGGGTGTATTTCCTTTAAAGAATTTTTTCCTCGAAGGATTCTGGCAAAACTTCCTCGCATGGACAACCCTG
Source organism: Sediminibacterium sp. (assembly GCA_965206685.1). Taxonomy (GTDB): domain Bacteria; phylum Bacteroidota; class Bacteroidia; order Chitinophagales; family Chitinophagaceae; genus Sediminibacterium. The sequence continues at coordinate 3,714,033 of OZ242223.1, read as the reverse complement.
TTATTATTCCTCGGTATACCTGTGATCGCTTTTATTACCTGGTTAATACGCCGCATCATGGGTGTAAAATCAGGAAACCGTTACCTCGGCTTTACATTCGGTGGCTTATGGTTCATCGGTTTAGTATGCGCAGGGATTTTGGCTACAAGCATTGCACAGAATTTTGATGCAAGGGCAAGAGATAAACAGGAGTATACCATTAAACAACCTGTAACCGGTAAGCTCGTTGTGAAAGTACCCGACAGCAAAGTGAAAGTATATGGTCGTTGGTTTCAGATGGATGGCATCTTAAGTATTACCGATGACAGTCTGGTAATGAACAATGTTCGCTTACATGTTGTGAAGAGCACCGATTCAGTCTTTCATATTACGGCGTATAAATACAGTAATGGTGCCGATGAATCATCTGCTGTGAAAAATGTAAACGAAATTCATTACGGACTTGACCAGCAGGATAGCATGATTTATCTCGACAGAGGTTTTTCTCTTCGCCGTGGCACCAAATTCCGCAACCAGGCAGTAACCGTAACCATTCAGGTACCGGTTGGAAAGAAGATCGTGATCACAAGCAGTGTGAACAGACAATTGACTTACTCATTCCATTTTGGCAGAGGCGGTAATAACGATTGGGATTTTGATGAAGACTGGAACAACCGTTACGAAAGCTGGAGCTCTGATGTAGAATATGTAATGACACCGGGCGGACTGGAAAGAACCAATAAGATCAAAAATGAAGATGGCAATGATGATGAGAATGCTGATAAATCAGCCATCGAGAAATACAAGAAGAGCAAAGAAGAGCTTCAGAAAGAATACGATAAAAAACAGAAAGAGGCCGAAGATCTGAAGAAAGAACTGGATAAGCCTGTAGACAGCACCAAATATCATTATAAAAAAGCCGTTAGCTATAATCCTGCTAAGGATGCAAAAGTAAAAAGCATCACCAAAGCCGGCGCTGAAGAAGAAAGCAATATTTCTCCTGATGCATCAAGGATGGTATTTATGCAAATGGTTTTATAAACTCGGTTGAAGTTGGGATATAAAGAACCCTGTCTTGATCACAGGATGGGGTTCTCCCTTTTCATTCACTATTCAAAACTGCTTTATGAAAAAAATAATCCTCTTCATCGTCCTTTGTCTGTTGGTGTTTACAGGTTTTATTACCTACATCATGTACAAGTTCGAATACTCAAATAATATTTCGATCAATGTATCCGACTCGGATGATACTTATCGGATTTCTGCCAAATATTCGCCCCGCCAATCGGCAAGAATACAGCGCTTTCTTTGCGATGAATTGCATAGTGAAGTTTTTAAAGAAAGAAGAGCAATCAATTATCTGGTATTGGGAGAAAGAAACAGAGTGTATATAAAAACCAGTCCGGGAAGAGTGTATCTCAAGGTTGATAAGAATGAAAATGATGAAGAGACAATCGTTAAAATGAAAGAGATAGCCGAAGGGATCAAGCATCGGTTAACGGAGAACTGAGGTTCGTGAATCGTGAATCGTGAGTGTTTTTTGTGAATTGTGAATTGTCAATGGGGAATGAAGCATTTCGCAACCCGATTCACAATTGACCATTCACCACTCACGATTCACGAAAAACCGATTATCACATTAGCAGAAGCACCCACGCGGTGCTTTTTTCTTTTTGCTCCCCCCCTCGCTTCGCTTATTTTTGCGGCACAAATCAATCTAACGAATGAAAAACACTCCTTTTACCCAGAAACACATCGATCTTGGAGCCAAAATGGCTGAGTTTGCAGGTTATAATATGCCGATCAGCTACAGCGGTATCAATGATGAGCATGCAACCGTAAGAAAAAATGCCGGCATTTTTGATGTAAGTCATATGGGCGAATTTATGCTCAAAGGAGAAAATGCACTCGACCTCATTCAACGGGTTACCACCAATGATGCGTCAAAGATCACCAACGGACAGGCGCAATACAGTTGTTTACCTAACGAACAGGGTGGTATTGTAGATGACCTGATTGTTTACTGTATCGAATTCAATAAAGTGTATATGCTGGTGGTGAATGCTTCCAATATTGAAAAGGATTGGAACTGGATCAGCAAATTCAATACAAAGAATGTGGAGATGCATAATATCAGTGAGAAAACCTGTTTGCTCGCTATTCAGGGTCCGAATGCTACAAAAATTTTACAGCCGTTGGTTGATAAAGACATCATGAACTTAAAATATTACACTTTCACACGCGGCAAATTTGCCGGCGTTGAAAATGTATTGGTGAGTGCAACCGGTTACACAGGTTCGGGTGGTGTAGAAATTTATTTTGAAGACAAAGACGGCGCTGCCGAAAAGATCTGGAATGCCATTTTTGAAATTGGTACACCACAAGGCCTGAAACCGATTGGCCTGGGTGCAAGGGATACCCTGCGTTTGGAAATGGGCTATTGTTTATATGGAAATGATATTGATGATACTACTTCTCCTTTAGAAGGCGGTTTGGGATGGATCACCAAATTCACCAAAGAATTTACTGCGAAAGATATTATTGAAAAACAAAAAGCAGCAGGTGTAACCCGCAAACTGGTTGGTTTTGAAATGATCGACCGTGGTATTCCGCGTCATGATTACCTGATTAAAGATGCAGCTGGCAATACAATCGGTAAAGTAACCAGCGGAACGCAAGGCCCTTCATTAGGTAAGGCTATTGGCTTAGGTTATGTTGCTACCGGATATAATGCGATTGACAGTGAGATCTATATTGATATCCGTAACACATTGATTAAAGCAAAAGTGGTTAAAGCACCTTTTGCTTAACATAATCAGTTTGTAGCCGCAGATTCGCAGATTTATTCAAATTAGACAATCTGCGAATCTGCGGCTTTTGCTTTCAGGTTTATCAACAATAATTACTGATTGTTGAAAACAAGTGTTCTGTTCTGCTGATGGCAGGATTTAGATTTGTTGCATCATGAAAACAACCCTTTCATTTATTGTATTACTGATCGTATTCAGTTCCTGCCACCGTAAAACGGTTCCTTCTTCGCAAGAAGTAAGCGGAACAGAAACCGGGCTGGCTTCATTTTATTCAGAAACCTATAATGGAAAGAAAACAGCCAATGGTGAGATCTATAACTCATCTGATTACACAGCTGCACATAAAAAACTTCCTTTCAATACAAAAGTAATAGTGACCAATCTTTCCAACGGTAAAACCGTAAAAGTGCGCATCAACGACCGCGGCCCATTTGTAACCGGAAGAATTATTGATCTGACAAGAGCGGCTGCTAAAAAAATTGATATGATTGGGGCTGGGGTTGTGAAAGTGAAGATCTCTTATTAAATATCGAATATTGAGCAAGGAATATTAAATCTTGAATTTGTAAGTAGTCTCAATTTTAAAAGACTCTTTTTCTCTTCTGGCTTTCTCTTATTGAAATCAATCACGCTCAGAAATAAAGATATCTGATTTCAATAAGAGAAAAACGAAGAAAAAGAGATAAAAGAGTTTCTAAACTTCAACATTCATTATTCCTTGTTCAATATTCAACATTCATTGGTCCCTCTTTCTCACCACAATCACTTTATCCCCCTTCAACACCATATACCCATACTCATAACAAAAAAAATACGTATTTCCTTTTTTATTGGTTTGTGTATGTGTAAAATAACTGAAGGCAAATCCTTTGCTGTGCAAGAACTGTTTGCTGCATTGTGTGATCTGTTGTTTTGATACAAACAGTGCCTGTAATATGCGCCGGTTCTTACGCAGGCTGTGATTTATATTCCGTACATAATTATTACTGTCGCTGTTAAGCTGATTATTGTGCGTGTTACGGCAATAATCGTTACAGAATTTTTTGTCGGAACGCCCATGCAGGCTGCGTTGGCAACTGAGACAGGTTTTGGTAAGGGTGATCATAAGCTTGTTTGATATGGGGGTTCAAACAGCAGCTAAAATAAAATGAGAATGGATGAGGAAATAGCGTATTTATACTTTCACTAAAAAAATTTTACCCCGTAATTGATTGCGTATTTCTGCTCGAAACAAAATCAATCTACAAATGTTTCTCTCAACACCGATTTAACTTTCAATAATTCTTTCAGGCTTAACATGCCAAGTACTTTTACAATTCTTTTTTTATCAATGGTTCTTACCTGATCAATCACTATCCATCCTTTTGATCTGTTGTGCTTTACTTCTATTCTTGTTGGGTAAGGTTTGGAAGAGGTTGTCATAGGAGCAATAACCACTGTTTGCAGATACTTATTCATTTCATCGGGAGAAATGATCACACAGGGTCTTGTTTTTTTGATTTCACTTCCAATCGTAGGATCAAGGTTTACCAGCACTATCTGGTATTAGGTCAGGTCCATTCTTCAAATTTTTCATCTTCAAAAATGTCATTCATCAATGGTTTGTCATCCCCGGCTTCATTCATTTTTTTAAATGCCTTTTCCCATCCTTTTCGGGCACTGCTTTTGGGCTTCAGAATGATATATTCTTTTTCCATGATCAATTCAACGGTGTCTTGTATATCATATTTCTCAAGCAAAGTCTTTGACAGCCTAATGCCTTTTGAGTTGCCGATTGCAATTACGGGTATATCCATATAAAGTAAATGTAGATACAAAGTAATTACAATTTAAGGTAACAAACAACTCAATTTGATAAGAAACAAAGTTGAGCGGAATGAAATAAAGAAATCAAAAATAGTGTAGGGTCAAAAGGCAAACAAGGGTATTTATACCTTTAATTAACCGTTTTTATTTGCGATTGATATGCTAAATGCCGTGCGTAGTTATTCGCAGTCTATTTGGCTGTAATGGCTTTTCTTTTGATCTCGGATAATAAATCATCTAAAGATTGCCTGTCTAACAATTTTCCTTTTGTAACCAGGGCATTTATTTTTTGTGTTGATTGAATATCAATCAAAGGGTTACTGTCTAAAATCAGAATATCTGCTTTCTTTCCCGAAGTAATAATGCCATACTCATTACCCTTTCCCAGAAAAACCGGCCCGTTAATTACAGATGCCTGTAATGCCTGCAAAGGTGTTAGTCCATATTTAACCATTAAAGTCAGCTCCCGATGCAGTCCAAACCCGGGATAATCAAATGAATTCAGATAGCCTGCATCTGTACCGGCCAGAATGGTCATACCCGATTTTTGTAAAATGGGTAATAAACCCGCCGCTCTTTCAATTACCTCGTGGCGGTAGGCAACCGCAGCTGCATCATCTTTGGCGGCTCTTTCAATACGCCAGTTATAAGTGTTTTTCAGGCCCTGCCCGATATATGCCAGCTCCGGATCTTTGCTATGATCCACCTGATCTAAGTAAGCCGTTGCAAAGCTGATAGATAAAGTAGGTACAACAGCTGTTTTATTTTTTGCAAGGTGCCTGTAAATTTCAATGGCACGTGCGGTATCAAAATTCTTTAATAATAACTGGTTGTATTCTTTGGCTGTCATACTGCCTGCACCAATTTTCTTAGAGAACATTTCTTCCCGTGCCGAGCCTGCCCTCAACATATATGAAATATGTTCAACAGCACTCAATCCTGCATCAGAAACCTCACTCAATGTTAATGGTGCCGGTATATGCCCTGTAATGGCCCATCCGCGTTTACGCGATTCTTTTACACTTTCCAGATATAATGCTGGCTTCATGGTATTATCGGTGATCTTGATAAAATCTACTTTCAGTTTTTGCAAACTGTCCAGCGCCAGCTGTAGTTCTTTGCTGTTATCAATTTCCAGATCACCTATCCAAATCGATTTATACCCTTCCAGTTTTGGGCCGGATGTATAAATGGTGGGGCCTTGCAATTTGCCCTGGCTCACTTCTTTTCGCCATTGTAAAACCGAAGGACTAATATCTGCCGCACAATCGCGAATAGATGTAATTCCGTTTGCGAGATATAAAGCGAGTAGATTTTTATTTTCTTCGATCAATGTATCGCCACCGCCAAAATGCATATGCATATCCCATAAACCGGGAATGATGAATTTGCCTTTGGCATCAAAGGTTTTTGTTGCGGTAAAAAGCGGATGTTGTTTTTCATCCAGTACACCATTAATACGGTCTTTGGTAACCAGAATAATTTTGTTGTTGAGCAGTTTGCCCGTTTTTACATCAATAATAGTGGCATAACGGATGGCCAGATCGGCGTGAAGGGTTTGGGAGCTAACACGGAAACACAAAAAAAGTAAAATAGAGAAAAGAAGATACCGCATAAAAACTACCCGTTTGATTATTACTAAGTTAGGGCAAAATAATGCAGAACAAAAAGTTGGTTATTTTACGTTAACCTTTTTTAAAAGCGACGGAAAATCAGGTTCCTCAAAATGAAACTCCATCTGTTTATCTGTGAGACAATAGTTCACAACTAAATCAAAATCTTTTATATGTTCTCTTGGTATAAAAAGCCTGTAAAAGAATTGTTTGTCTTTTCTGCTTTTATACTCCCAAACAGCCATTTGGGTTTTATCATCAACAATATAAATATTCAGGATCTCAGGTTTGGCAAATACATCTGAGTTATTAAAGTATTCCCTGGTTGTAAATGAATAAGTGTGTTCGTTTACTTTTCTGGCAGAATCCAGTACATAAGGATAAGGCCCATCAATATACCACGCTATTAATAAAGAATCATTTAAAATACGTCGGTTTAATTCACCTGCTTCCGAAGGACTGTACACATAAAATTTACGCTTGTATTGATACAATGGAACCCACTCAACCGGCAAACCTGTTTTATAAGGTTTTGGAAAAACAACTTTTTTGTCTTTAAATGTTTTTTTGTAATCATCCAGATTCTCAGTTTTGGTGAACCTGAAATCATACAGTTTTTTGTAAAACTGAGAGTTTCGGTTGGTATCTATAAATACGGCATGATAGAAATGATAGGAAGTATCATAATTAAATTCATCACAAAATTCACGCTCAAGAAATACAGTGTCTTTGTAATAAAGCCCGATAGGTTTTTCCGCAGGTTTTTTAGATACAGGTTGGTTATTGCATGCTGATAACAGTGGCACAAAAACAAAAAGTTGTAATAGTCGCATAGATATTATTGTATCAACACCTTTTTTAAATAATGTCCCCCTGCATCAACCATTGGCGGTGTTTTAGATGAGATGCTGATACCTTCTTTTTCCATAACCATTTTCTGCGTACCGGCATCAGTTGTAATATCAACGGGTAATGACATAAAGAAATTATTCTGTTTGATGGACCATGTATGATAGGCTGTTTGTTTTACTGTAAAGTCCAGCACATCCGTTGTGCGCAGATAAAAATCGAATAAGGGTTTAAGGTCTTTGCCATATTGTTTACTGAAGAGTTGCTCCACATCTGTTGAGGTTACAAAATTATCGTATGTATATGCGGGGCTGGTTGCCAGTGTTTTTAAAGTTGGAAAGAAAAGCTCATCGCCCAACACATAACGAAGCGTATGCATAAAGAAGGACCCCTTTGTATAAATATCACCACCTGAATACGTAACTGCTTCTGTTACCTCATCGCCCTGCACCATGGGTTTGCGGTTTCTTACACTTCTTTGATGGTTGAAGATAAGTTGGTTGTAGGCTTCATCTCCACCCATTTCTTTAAAACATAAGGCTTCAGCATAAGTAGCAATGCCTTCCTGGATCCACATATGCGCCCAGTCTTTATTGGTTACTTTATTGGCCCACCACTCATGTGCGTATTCATGAAAAAGATTGGCAGAATAATCCTGTCCGCCAATTTTCTGGTACTTGAACTTATCGCCGTACGTGATCATGGTCTGGTGTTCCATTCCGGGATTGGGCACTTCTGCCAAACCAATCTTTTCTTTCACCCATGGGTATTCGCCAAAATATTTCTCCAACACATGTGTATCCCTTTCTTTTATTTCAAATGCATGTGCGGCAGCAGCAGTATCTTCTTCCAATAAATAAAACTGCATGGGTACAATATTACCGGCAATGGTTGTATAATTTTTGGTAAACACTTTATACTTAGCCACATTAAAAATGATACAATAATTACTGATGGTATAATTCGTTTTCCAGTGATAGGTTGATTGATCATTCTTAGTAACTACACCCTGAAGCAACCCCGGCCCTGCAACCACCAAACCCTTTGGTACTGTTATTTTCAGGTCAACGCCTTCATTGGCTTCATCACTGGGGTGGTCTTTACAGGGGTAATATAATTTGCCGCCTTCGAGCTGACAATTGATCACCACCCATGGATTGCCGTTGGCATCCTTGGTCCAGGTAAACCCACCGTTCCATGGCGGGCGAACGGCCACCGGCGGTTCGCCACCATACTCGATCACTACTTTTTGTTTGCCCGCAGCAAAACCGGTTTTTTCGGTGATAAAAATCTTGTCGTCGAACTGCAAAAACTTTACGGGCTTCTCGTTCACTTTTATTTTAGAAACGGTTAGCAGGTGTACAAGATCAAACAAAAGTGTATCGGTAGGTTTTGAAAGGATCAGATCGATCTCTGCAGAACCATTGATGGATTTATTGGGTATATCCACATTCAATGCCAAAGTATAGTGGCGGATATCCATGATAGCCTGTAGGGGATTGAGTTTGCCGCCAGAGCTGAGGTAGCTGATATCCCGGGGGTTTTGGGCTTGGGATATAAATACTGAAAGAAGGAGTACGAAACCGAAAATTTGTTTCTTGTATACGTAAGCCATGATATTCTTATTTATTGTATAAGATAAGCGTTTTATGCGATAAAGAAAACCCTGCTATTTTGTATTGCCATAGATGTACTCATATTTTTTTGAGTAATCTTCCTTTTCCGTAAAATGGCCTGTTTTGGGGTGATATAGAAAGATGTATTTTACGGGAATGATTTTAACAGTATCTATCAAAGCATATCTCAACTTACCATAAAATATAATATCTCTATAACCATCGTTATTTAAGTCCACAAACCTGTGATTTAATTCATGAGGAATATTTACATGAAAGGAATACCCCGTGCTATAGGTTTGTGGCCTGTTTCCCAGGAACCCATCGTATATCTGTTCTAAGGTATCGCTGTTTATTTTAAATATCTGATGTATGCCATTACCTTTTGCTGTAGAAGAAAGGCCAAATAAGAATGGGGAGCTTGCCGGAAATATTTTTACTACATCAAGATGCACTAAAGAAAGTATTTTCAGGAGTTTGCCATTTGTATTAAAAATCAATTGTTTTTTCCAGGGAAACGATGTCATCGCTCCACTATGAAAATCATATTCAATAATATAATAAGACTTGTTGCTGCCGTAGGGTTTTACTTTTTTGAAATAATTGATCGATTCATTTTTATGTCGTCCCGGCTTCCCCCAAATATGACAATTCTCTTTTAGTTTAGTGATAAATGCAGCAGTATCCTTTATGTACGGAAATTGATTAATTTCTTTAAAAGGATTTTTTTGATAATCACACTCCTCCTCCGAATCCTGCGCAAACAAATGGTTCAAACAAAGGCAGAATATAAAAAACAATAGCGGGGAAAGACGATTCATAAGTACGTAAATCTGTTTTAAATATACGATTGAAAAACATTATTACGCTACCCGACAACAAACACTTACACCCGAAAGTAAACGACTAATAACCGACTCATACTCAGTTCTGTTTTCATATTTGTTCTGTTAACGGCAGTGATCAAACTGCTCAAATAAAAAATTCTAAAACTGAACCGTTATGAACGCGATCAAAAACAAAGTGCAATTGATTGGTAATCTTGGCCAGGCGCCCGATATAAAAGTTATCGGCGACAACAAAAAAGTGGCTCATTTAAACATTGCCACCAATGAAAACTACAAAAATGCCAAAGGTGAAAAAGTTACCGAAACCCAATGGCACAATGTAATTGCCTGGGGCAAACTGGCCGAGATTGCTGAAAAATACCTGGTAAAAGGTACCGAAGTAGCCATCGAAGGCAAACTCATTAACCGCAATTACACCGATAAACAAGGCATCAAACGCTATGTTACAGAAGTACAGGCGAATGAGTTGTTGATCCTGACGAAGAAGGCGTGAGTTGTGAGTAGTCAGTGGTGAGTAGCTTTCGTGAGACGTGAGGCGTGAATCGTGAGTGGCAGGTAACCAAGGTGCTTTTGTTATTTGTGGGTGTTTTTTGTGAATGGTGAATTGTCAATTGTGAATAGGCAGTATAATACACCTTATTCACCATTACCACTCACTACTGCCTACTCACGCCTCACGATTCACGTCTGACGATTCACGTCTCACGATTCCGCGCCAGCGCTTATATTTGCTGCTCTATGAGCACAAAGCCTACCCTCAACACCGTTCTGTCGCCACGCCTGTTGGACATTTATGATGTTAGCAATGCAGTTGTGGTGGTGATTGATGTTTTCAGAGCAACCTCAACGATTGCTACTGCTTTGTATAATGGTGCTGCAAGAGTGATACCGGTTGATTCGGTAAACCTTTGTATTGAAATAGGTAAACAAACCGGTGGCATTACTGCCGGCGAAAGAGATGGTAAAGTGATCGAAGGATTGGCTTATGGAAATTCTCCTGCAGAATATCCCCGCTCATTTATTGAAGGCAAAACATTGGTACTTACCACAACCAATGGCACCAAGCTTTTGCATATGGCATTAAAGAACGGCGCTGCAGATGTGGTTACCGGTTCTTTCCCCAATCTCACTGCTGTCTGCGATCATTTGGTTGCACAGAAAAAAAATGTGATCCTCGGCTGCTCGGCATGGAAAGATAAATTCAATCTCGAAGACACATTGTTCGCCGGTGCCGTTATTGAACGCATCAAAGAACATTTCACCATTCACTGCGATAGCAGCCTGATGGCCGAAGACATGTATAAACTTCATAAGAACGATATGTTCAACTTTATCCGTAAAACCACCCACTGGCACCGCCTCGCTGCCTACGGATTAGAAAGCGATCTGGAATATTGCGTTAGCCCGGATGTGGCGAATGTGCTTCCTCGCTATCAGAATGGAGACCTGGTTAGGGGGGTAATTAATAATTAATAATTAGAAATTAATAATTGGGAAGCAAAACCTTGCGATTCTTTGCGTCCTTGTGTCTTTGCGGTTAAGTGGGTTTTACCGCTAAGGCGCCAAGTCACGAGGGTACGCAAGGGGGATTAAAATTTGTTAGGGGTCGGTTTCTGTTAATAAATACTTATCAATTTCCCAATTTCCCGATTTCCCTCCCGCAAGGCGGGACAAAATCGGCTTTTTTAAGATTTCTCTTCGGAAACCCACTTGCTTTCCTTTACTTTTGCAAATTGCCCTTTTGGAAGTCAGAAGTTGGAAGTTAGGAGTCTGGAGTGCATCCTCATTCTTCAATTTTCAACTTCAGACTCCAAACTCCAAACTCCAAACTCTCCATGGCCTTACCGTATTTGGTTAAACATATCTACAACAGCGGAACGGAAGAAGTGATTCGCCGCGGGAAAAAGATACATGCGCTCGGCAATGTAGAATTGGTGGAGTATGATGATCTGATGGCCACGGTGATCTTTCGTGTGAAAGATGATGGCTATGCAACTTTTTATAAAGTGCATATCAATCAGTTTAAAGATGCCAAAACATTGTCGCTGCGTTGCAGTTGTCCGTATAATCTTTCTGAGATCTGTCGCCACAAAGCAGGTGCCCTGTTTCATTTACAGGATATGCTGGATAAAAATTTACTGGGCGATAAAGAAACCATTTACGATCAGCGCCACACTGTAGTGAAAATGAAACAGCTGGAGTTGAAGCTGATCCGAATGTTATCTGCACAAACCAATTTTGAAGCCGCAGAAAATTATCTGCGCAGCACCAGAAGTAATATTCTTGAGGCAAAAGATGAACGCGTATTTGCTGAGCTGGAGCATGAAGGCGAAATGTTTAAGGTTGTGATCCAGAAAAACGAAGAACGCAATTTTGATACCAGCTGTACCTGCCAGAGCGATACAGAACATCCGCTGTGTATTCACAAGGATATTGTGTTGCTGCAATTACTCCATAATTACGGCCCTAATTATTTCGACAGCATCCGTAACTGGGATAAAGAAAAGAACAAACTGCTTGCTTTATATGGATATTCTTTAACAGATGATCTGAAAGGGAAATTTGAATTTACCTATACCGATGGCAAACCTTTTCTACGTGTATTGGATACTTCTATCAAACGGGTTTCTTTAAATCCCGCAGATGCAAGACCCAAGCCTGTTGAAGCCGGAAATAATTTTGAACCCGCTGCAGTAACGGTTGCAGAGGAAGATCCTATAAAAACGATTTTAAAATTGGGTGTTGTTTTTACAGAACACGAACTGCAATATCCATATGTACAGTTAGATGCTGTGCAGGGTGAGGCGGATGAAGAACAAACCAAATACATCAGCAAAGCGGTAAAATTAGATTTGGCAAAATTCATTAACACAGAAGTGTTTAGTGAAGATGATAAAATGCTGTTACAGCAATTGCGCAAACTGATGCCGGGTGAAGTAAGCCGTTACTTAAACCGTAACTCGCCATTCAGCGGGATCTGGGAAAATATTATTCAGCAGCATGATGATGAATTGCCCGAAGAAACCAGACACCTCATTAACGAATACCTTCATCCTAAATTCAAAAAATTCTTTACCGATCTTTCGGTAAGCCCGTTTGTATTTTATTTGCCGGCTAAAAAAACATTCACTACTTCCAACCTTTTACAGGCAGAACTGGTGCCAGAATTTATCAGTCCGGAATTTGAGGTGAGTTATGCCAACGGCAAATACGAAGTTGACTGCCGCGTAAAACTGCCATTGGCCGATCTGAATATTTCCGAGAATGAAAGCGAATCGGCTTTACTGTTCCGATACCATAATCAGTTCTTTACCTGGAAACGCTCAGAAGATATTATGCTGGTTGAGAAATTTTTACCAACCGGTAAAATTCAGATCAGCACAGAAGATTGGGGAATACAATTACAGCAATTCATTCTTCCATTGTCGAAAGATTATGTTGTTCATTTTACCAATGTAGAAAAAGAAGAAGTAAAGGATCTGAAGCCCGAGGTAAAAGTTCTGTTGAGAGAAAAAGGCGAATATCTTTTGTTTCAGCCTGTGTTCAGCTATCGCGGTTATGATATCAGGCATACCGATAAAGAAAAGATCATTCTTCCGATAGAAGACAAGTTGCTTGTGATTACACGTAACCTGGAAGTTGAAAAAGAATTTGTTCAGAAAATCGAATCCTTACACTCTGCATTCATCCGACCCGTGGAAGGAAATGTATTGGCATTAAAAGGCGCAGATGTATTACGTAATAACTGGTTCTTTTTGTTTGTAGACGCCGTTAAGGAAATGAACATTCCTGTTTTTGGATTTGAAGCATTAAAGAATTTCCGTTTCAATACAGCAAAACCTTCTACCAAAATATTCATCAGCAGCAATACAGATTGGTTTGATGCCAAAGTGGAAATTTTGTTTGGCGAACAGAAAGTAACCGTTGAAGAAGTTAAAAAAGCACTCGGCAACAAACAACAGTTTGTGCAATTAGAAGATGGTACATTGGGCATCTTACCCGAAGAATGGATCAAAAAATATTCTTTGCTCTTCCGCGTAGGTGATGGTAAGCAGGGCAACATGAAGCTGAGCAAATACCATTTCAGTGTGATTGAAGAATTGTATCTGCAACGCGATGAAGAAGAACTGTTTTTTAAACTGGAAGAAAAATATGAACGCCTGAAAGGCAATCATTCTATCAAACCCGTTCCTGCACCTGCACATTTAAAAGAAGTGTTACGTCCTTACCAGGAAAGTGGTTTCCAGTGGCTGAATTATTTACGCGAAGTACAATGGGGTGGCATATTGGCCGATGATATGGGTTTGGGTAAAACCATACAGGCCTTGAGTTTTATTCACCACCTCAAAGAAGAAACCGGTAAATTAAAAGCATTGGTGGTTTGCCCAACAACGCTGATGTTTAACTGGCAGAATGAGATCAGGAAGTTTACACCTACACTTACTTTTTCTATACACCATGGCGGCAACCGAACACGCGATGGATTAGGCAGTGGCGCTATTGATGTAATTATTACAACCTACGGAACGCTGCGAAGCGATATCAAACAGTTTGTTGATATTGAATTTGATTATGTAATTCTGGATGAAAGCCAGGCCATTAAAAACCCAGGCAGTAAAGTAACCAAAGCCGCCGGACTCCTAAAAGCCAAGAACCGTCTGTGTTTGAGCGGTACCCCTTTACAGAATAACACCTTCGATATTTTTGCACAGATGAACTTCCTCAACCCCGGTATGCTGGGCAGTGTGGAATTTTTTAAACAGGAATTTTCTGTGCCGATTGATAAGTTTGGTGAGAAGGAACAGAAAGATCATTTACGTAAACTCTTATATCCATTTATTCTCAGAAGAACCAAAGAACAGGTTGCGAAAGATCTTCCTGAAAAACAGGAAATGGTTTTGTTCTGCGAAATGGGTGATGAGCAACGTAAGATCTACGAAGCATACCGAAATGATTACCGCGATAAGATCTTAGGTGTAGTAGAAAACCAAGGCATCCAGAAATCACAGTTAACAATTTTACAGGGATTGATGAAACTTCGTCAGATCTGTGATAGTCCTGCGATTGTAAAAGAAGAAGAACGTTTCCCGAATGTATCTGTTAAACTAGAAGAGATTGGCCGTGAGATCACTGAAAATATCAGTAACCACAAGGCATTGGTGTTCTCTCAGTTTTTGGGAATGCTGGCTTTGATCAAAGAAAAAATGAAAGAGCTTGGGGTTGACTATGAATATTTTGATGGAAGCAGCACCGTTGCCGAAAGAGAAAAAGCCATTACCCGTTTTCAGAATGATGAAAACTGTCGTGTATTCCTGATCTCCCTAAAAGCCGGTGGTGTGGGCTTGAATCTTACTGCAGCCGATTATGTGTACATAGTTGATCCATGGTGGAACCCCGCGGTAGAACAACAGGCCATTGACCGAACACACCGTATTGGCCAGACAAAAAATATTTTTGCTTACCGAATGATCTGTACCGATACCGTAGAAGACAAAATCTTAAAACTGCAGGAACGTAAACGCAATCTTGCCAAAGACCTCATTACTGATGATGAAGGATTTGTGAAGAGCCTTACCAAGGAAGATGTGGAATATCTCTTCTCTTAATTATTTAGCGGATCAACACAACCGTACCTTTTCTGTAAATGGTTTTACCATTAAAGTCTGTGCCCTGCACGGTGTAAACAAATACGCCACTATCTTGCTTATATCCGTGAAAGGTTCCATCCCAACCCGCATTGATCTCGCTTGTATTAAATACGATTTTCCCCCATCGGTCGTAGATCGTAAGATTATTAAGTTTGGTTACGCCTACTAATATGGGTTTGAGTATATCATTCTTTCCATCGCCATTGGGTGTAAAGCCACTCGGCACATAAATTTCAGGGCCACCTTTAAAAAGGGTTACCAAAACATTATCGGTACTTACACAACCGGTAGGAGAACTTACGGTTACATAATAACGAATGGAATCAATAGATGAATTGGTAATGGTTGCGAGTGGGTTGTATATTAGATTATTATCCAGATAGGAAGATGGATACCATTGATAGTTATATCCACTATCTCCACCACTCACCGATAATTGCAAAGGCTGGCCAACGGATACAGAAGTATCATGTCCTGCATTTACTGTAAAAGGTGGAACAACTGTTACCAGTATCGTATCACTTACCGTTTTGGGACAATACAAAGTATCTTTTGCCGTAAAAATATACGCAGTGGTTTTTGATGGGCCTGCAATGGGTGTAAGTATGGTATCATTCACAAGGCTTGCGGCAGGACTCCATGTAAAATAGGTACCCTGAAAACTTCCATTCAGTTGTATTCGGTTGCCAAAACAAATGGCGGTATCATTACCCAGATTTGCTGTTGGGTAAGGAGATACATTTACTTTTATTTTAGCACTGTCCTGACAATACCCCAGATTTGCCGTTACATAATACGTTGTGGTTACCAATGGAGCCACTTTTGGATATTTAACCAGATTACTACTGAAGCTTCCTGCATTGGTTGATTCGCGCCACTTATAACTCAGTGCATCACTAACCGGCCTTAGTGTAAGACTGTCTGTTTTACAAATGCCGGTATCAAGTCCTAGTTTTACCGTAATAAATTTCAACACATTTACCTTCACTTTGGCACTGTCTATACAACCCTGGTCGGTAACGGTTAGGGTATACACCGTTGTGTCTTTCGGATAAACAATCGGGTTAAGAATATTGGTATTTGAAATATTAAACGCAGGCGTCCATTTATAAGTGCCGGTACCCTGTGCATTAATGGGTAAAGAATCAATACTGCAGATCAATGTATCTGTAAAAGGAATATTGATATAGGGTTTATCATTAATAGTAATCACTTTGCTCACACTGCCACTGCAACCCACGCTACTGCTGATGGTTAGTACGGCTGTGGCGGTGCCGGGATTTGGATATTTATAAGTGGGTTTAGAAATAATTGATGTATCAGCCATTGTACTGGTATCGCCAAAATCCCAGAGCAGGCTGCTGATGGTTCCGTATTTTACCAAACTGTTATCTGCAAACTGAATAGGTGTTTGGTAGCAGGTTCCGATAGCCGTAAACGAAGGTGTAAAACCGGGATATATTTTTGTAGGTGCCGAAGCAGAATCTTTACAACCTCCGGAATTGCTTACCACTAATTTTATTGTATACACACCTGTATCTGCATAAGTAAAACTGGGTGTAGGGTTACTGGATGTATCCTTACTGCTTGTGGTAACACCAAAATCCCATAAGTAAGATGTGATATTGGAAGCGGAAGATTCGTTCTGAAAACTCTGTGTAAAACTATTGCAGTTGAGATACACATTTTTAAGCGATGCAGCTGATAAAGAACAATTGGCCACATTGATCTGTAATTCTTTCTTTGTAGAATTGATCTTAACACCTTTACGCCATTCAGTTACATACACTGCAATTACATAATCGCCATTAGCTGCCGGTGCGGTGCCGGAGATAAGCCCGGTAAGAGAATCAATATTTACCGTAGTCCCAAGTGGTGTAATGCCGCTATACCCACTTGAATAAGGTATAGCAGAATAAGGTGGAGATGTAAGATTGGAAGCCCCGTTGAGCCCATTACCAAACGAATAAGAAAGTGAATCACCATCCGCGTCTGTAGCGTTGAACTGATAAGTAAATTTTGCATTATAGCAAACTACTACTGTATCCTTAAAAGCAAAAAACGGACTTGAATTGATATGGTAATCAGTTCCACTTACGGTTCCGGGTATGGTTGCAGTAAAACTGATACCGGTAGCAGAAGAATTTACAACGTTTTGAATACCGGTAATCCTGAATGCATCCTGTGCGGCAATAATATAACCGTTCGGATTATCTGCAAGTGTAACCGTTGTAGTGTAAGTAAGTATCTGGTAACAGATAGTGGGTGGATTACTGAGGCAGGGATCAAAACTGGTTTTGGTAGGTGTACTTACCAATGTATATGAATTTGCAGTACCATTTATGGTTTGAATGCTTGCATAAGTAACGGCATCATAAATACCTAAGGCTCCGGGCATCGGTCCATTATCGTTACAGCTTCTGAATACATTTACCGTTATTTTATAAACAGAAGTTCCGGCAGTAGCACCAGCCCCCACATATTCATATTGTATCCAGCCGCCCTTTATATGTCTTGCACTAACGGAAGAGCATACAAAAAACAGCAGACAGACAATAACGAACCCTATTTTCATCTTGTCTGACTTATAATAGATTGATAAATAACCTGTTGTAGTTGATGTATCTTGCCCATTCTCATACACAAATTTGATCTGGTTGTACACGGCGGATACAAATAAAGGCCGATCCGCTGCCTCAAAAAAAGATAAACTCGGAGAACGGGGTTTATGTGCCGATGAATGGCTATGATTAGCAGCAATCAAACCGTGCCTTTGTGCCTCTGTGTGAGAAATCAATTTGCACACAAAGGCACGGTTAGTTCAATAAGGATGAGATCGCTCAAAAAAAATCAGCCCCTCCAATATATGAAGGGGCTGATTCTATCAAAAATCAAAAGAATTTATTTCCCATCTCTGCACTTCTCTACAATATCATGAAAGATCTCATGCGCATCTTTAATCATTCCTTTTAAAGTGGCATCATCTTTTCCTGCTTTTACCGCAGTATTTAATTCGGCCAGTTGCTTGATCAGTTTACTCAAGGTTTCACTGGTTTCTTTTGGTTTGTAACCGGCAGGAACTTTAGATGACTTCCACATTTTTGCAGCGATCAATAAACTGTCTGATTTTGCTTTTACCGGTTTCAGATTTCCTTCTTCAGAAGGATGAAAACTGGTGCTCATCAACGTATGGAAATTATTCATCTCTTTCCAGTCAGATTTTTCCTGAGCAGTCAAGGCAAACGGAATGGCCATCATCAGGCAAAGAACAAGTTTTTTCATGGTTTATTTTTTTGCCACAGAATACACAGATTTTCACAGAAATATTCTGTGGTAATCTGTGTATTTTGTGGCGATTAACTATTTTTTAATTTCTGCTGCAGCTATTAAAGCTTCCGGATTTTTCTGAAAAGCATCTTTACACTCTTTAGAGCAAAAACCCAAAACCTTGTCTTTATAATGCGCCGTATCACTAATACCCGCTGTTACCGGCATACCGCAACTGGGGTCTTTTTTGTTATCTACCAGCATATGCTCAAAAATATTGGCCGTGGTATCTTTTTTCTCCATCGACATCATGGTGTCTTTGGTGGTAGTTTTGTCTTCGGTTTTGGTTGTGCCCGACTGACACGCTACTGCCAACACGCAAACAGCGGTTAACAGTGCAAAAGAATTCCTTAGTTGTTTCATATAATGCAGGGTTTATTTTGTGCGCATAAAATTAAGGCAAAAAAGCAGAGCGTTATATTATACAGGGAACGGCCATCCTTTTTTTATTTTGTTTAACGAAAGCCCGCCGAATCCGTTATTTAAAAACCGCATCGCGGTTGCGCAGCCAAATGGCGTGACTGAATTTTTTTGAAGCTTTGCGTCGTATGGGAATACTTGTGATCAGCAAACCGTCTCCAAGCCCCAGCATACCTAACCCCAGGTATTTGCCACCACTGCTTGCTACTATGGCTCCTGCCAGTACAAAAGAAAGACCTATATCATTTATAATGGATGATTTTGAAAATTTCTTTTGATAGAGATCATATTCCTTTATCCCTTCTGGTGAAACGAGAAACAGATCTCTTATCTGGTCTCTTTTAACGCGTCCCCCATTTTCTCCAACTGTTATATAGCCTTTAAAAAAAGTAATAGTTTGATTATTATAACGGGCTTTTAGAGAATCAGCCAAAACATTTCCTGCATTTTGCGAAAGGCCATATACGGTAACCAGCAGGCATAATCCTGTGAATACAAATTTCATTGTGTTAGGGTTTGTGGTTAATTAGGAGGGGAGTACTCAAATTTAGCTTTTTTGGAAAGAAGACACTGAGATTCTTAAGCCGGGTACTGCTATATTTTTTAGCGAAAAAGACCTTTTTCCAAAATCTGCCCCAAACAGGCTAAAACCCCCGTTCTCGGTGAATCAAAGCTCTTGCCCGATGAACGGGAAGCCCGAAAAAACCCTACCTATCGTTCCCTTGTTTTCACCGATTTTCAAAGGGTAGTACCCAACTATCACAGTAGTTTTCCGTTAATATTTAACAACGCGGGTTGGTAAAATAAGAGAACTATATTCGCGTTTTCAATAATATATCCCTTTGTATGCGTAAAATTCTAACCATAGTAACCTGTATTCTTCTATCCTTTGCTGCGTCGGCACAAACCACCGGCTCCATTAAAGGAAAATTGCTGGATACACTTAATAAGCAGTCATTGAAAGACGCTTCTATAACCGTTTTAGACGGAAAAGACTCTTCTTTGGAAGTATTTACCCTTGCCAAAGCAGATGGTTCTTTCTCATTATTGAATATTCCTTTCGGAAAAATGATCGTTCAGATCAAATTCCAGGGATATGAGCCTTATTCGAAGATCATTACTTTCTCTGCGGCTAACGCCAATGTTGACCTGAAAACGATCTACCTGAAAACGGCTTCCAATGATCTGGGTAATGTAACCGTTACCGAATCCTTGATCCGTATGAAAAAGGATACGATGGAAGTAAGTGCCTCAGCCTTTAAAACAAAACCTAATGCCGTTGCGGAAGATCTGTTGAAAAAGATCCCGGGAATGGAAGTAGGTAAAGATGGTACCATCAAATCGCAGGGCGAAACCGTACAGCGTGTATTGGTAAACGGTAAGCGCTTTTTTGGAGATGATCCTAAAATGGCTACCAAAAACCTGCCTCCGGATGTGATTGACAAGATTCAGGTATTTGATGACCAGAGCGATCAGTCTAAATTCACCGGTTTTGATGATGGTAACCGTGTAAAAACGATCAATATCACTACCAAAAAAGATATGCGTAAAGGCGTATTTGGTAAAGCCGTTGCCGGCGCCGGTACCGATGGAAAATTTGATGAGAGTTTCAACTTCAGCAAAATGAATGGCGACCAGCAGCTTACTTTTCTGGGACAGGCTAATGATATTAATAAACAAAGCTTTACCCAACAGAACATTGGCGGCGGCCGTGGTGGCGGTGGTGGATTTGGCGGCGGCGGCGGTGGATTTGGCGGTGGTACCGGCGGTTCATCGGGTATTACTACAATCTGGGCAGGTGGTTTAAACTATCGTGATGCCTGGAGCAAAGATGTGGATGCTTACGGAAGCTATTTTTACAATACACCTAAAGTAGAAACAGACCAATCAAGCTTTACCAAGAATATCCTTACACAGGATTCATCAACCTTTAATAATTCAACATCTTCTTCTATCGGTAGAAATGCAAATCACAGATTTACATTTAACCTGGAAGACAGGATCGATTCTGCAAACTCATTGATCTTCCGTCCGAATATTGCGTTCCAGAACAGCAATCCGAATTCAATTTCTTCGCAGATTACTACCGGCGGTCCTAATGGCGTGCTGATCAATAAATCTGAGACAAGGAGTTCGAGTTATAACAGTGGTTACAGCATCAGCGGAGCCAATCTGCAGTTACGTCATAAAATGCAAAAGAAAGGAAGAACGATTTCTTTAGACCTTGGTTTTTCTGCCAGCGATAATAACGGAGATGGTCTTAACTACTCTGTGAATACATTCTATAAGCCATTTGCAAAAACAGATACGATCAATCAGCATTATGTAGATTCTTCAAGATCTCTCACACTTAATCCAACCGTATCTTATACAGAGCCGATCGGTAAGAACCAGATGATCGAGTTACGTTATTCGTATTCTTATAATAACAGCACAACGATCAACAACACCTATCGCTTTGATAATATTGGCCAGAAGTTTTCTGTGTTTGACAGTTTGTATAGTAATTCATACAAATACACGGCTACTTCAAGTACGGCTAACCTTAGCTGGCGTATACAACAAACCAAGTTTAACCTGAATATCGGTACCGGTTTGCAGTTTCAGGATATCAACAGTAACAATACCACCAAGAATGTGGTGGTTGCCAGAAACTTTGTAAACTTTACGCCAACCATGAACTTCACGTATAACTATACACGCACAAAAAGTTTGCGTATATTTTATAACGGAAGAACGGGCCAGCCAAGTACCGGTCAGTTACAGCCGGTGTTAACCACTTCTGATTCTATCAATTTCCAGAAAGGTAATCCCGATCTGAAACCACAGTTTACACATAGCCTGCGTGTATTGTACACTTCGTTTGATCCGTTTACACAGCATATCATTTTTGCCACAGTTAATGCAAGCATGGTTGCCAACGATATCCAGAACTCAGTAATACAAAACCCGAATGGTGGCAGAACAACTACCTATGTAAACTTAGGGGGTACTTATAATGTATCCGGTTATTTCAACTATGGTTTCCCGTTGAAAAAACCAAAATCAAATCTGAACTTCCAGACCAATATCAATTATTCTCAGTATCAGTCATTACTGAATAATGCAAGTAACTATACTTACAATACTTCTTTGGGTGAAACCATTAAATGGACAACTAACCTGAAGAATAATTTTGATATGAACCTGAGTTATGCGTACACGTATAATCCAATCAGAAGCTCATTGTCTACCGCTTCAAAAACGGATTATACTACACAGAGTCTTGCAGCAGATTTTACAGCTTACACCAATAATGGCTGGTTGATCTCAAGTGATTTTGATTTAACAGCGTATGGTAACCGCCAGCCGGGTTATAATACTACGGTTTTCCTGATCACACCATCAATTGCTAAATCATTCCTGAAGAATAAAGCAGGTGAATTGCGATTGAGCTGTTTTGATGTGTTGAAACAGAATGTGGCTGTAAGTAACAGTACATCTGCCAACCAGCAGATCCAAACACTTACCAATAACCTGACGCGTTATTTCATGTTAACCTTTACCTACAACCTGCGTAATATGGCAGGCCAGCGTAACAATAACCAACGTGGCAATTTTGGAGATGGTAACCGTCCACCGGGCATGATGATGATGGGTGGATTTGGCGGAAACGGTGGCCGTAGAAACAACTAATACGCTACTCAAACTAGACATATACGAGTCTGATATCCGGGCCGCTCTTGCAGAAAGAGCGGCCTTTTTTTGATCTCAGATCATCGATCCTTAACCAAACTTTTATAAAAAAATCGGCCCAAATCCTGTAAACTGTTATACTTTTACAAAACCCATAAGGTAAATTTTAAACATATCAGTGAAACAATCGTTTACACATATTATTTTTTCGCAAGATGTTGCTGCTGAAGCTCAGTTTTCAGTAATTTCTCCATATAGCGCTTTTCTGCGACCACGACGTGGTTGCTGATAGGACGAGCAACTGGCACTTGCCCCTATCAGTGAACTTTCTCCCGGAACTGATCTAAGGACACATAGGTGTTCTCTTTTTCACTTAATTAATTAGTACAAGTTGGAAGATAAGATTATTGTTCGTGTAGCGAATAGTGGCGACACTCATTACGCACAAACCATAACAGACGAAATGGAATCCTCAGCCAAGGCCCGTGGAACGGGTATTGCCAAGAGGAGCCCCGAATATGTAGCCAAAAAAATGGAAGAAGGCAAAGCCGTGATCGCTGCTTTGCCTGATGGTGAATGGGTAGGCTTTTGCTATATAGAAGTTTGGGGCCATGAGCAGTTTGTGGCTAACAGTGGGTTGATCGTATCTCCTCCTTATAGAAAAAGCGGCACAGCCAAAAGAATTAAACAGACCATCTTTAATTTATCAAGAGAGAAATATCCGCATGCAAAAATATTCGGTTTAACTACCGGTCTGGCTGTGATGAAGATTAACAGCGACCTGGGTTATGAACCGGTTACTTACAGCGAATTAACAGACGATGAAGAGTTTTGGGCAGGCTGTAAAAGCTGCGTGAATTATGATATCCTGATGAGTAAAGACAGAAAGAACTGTATGTGTACTGCGATGTTGTACGATCCTGCAGATCATTATGAACCCAAAGAAACCTCAGATGATTTTAAAGAGAACTCAAAGATCTATGAGCGTTTTATGAAAATAAAGCAGAGCAGGTTGTTGAGCTGGTTTAGAAAAAAAGAAACGGGTGGTGGTAATGGAATAAAACCGAAATCGATGTTGAGTTCGTTTTTCAACTTCTAAACCCCCTAACCCCCTGAAGGGGGAATTAAAATTGTTTATATAAAAAATTCAGCAATAAAATGAAAGCAGAGCAAATAAAAGATAGCAGAGCAGGAGATTCTTTACCGGCAGGAACCCCGGTGGTATTGGGATTTAGTGGCGGATTGGATACTTCTTATTGTGTAAAATATCTTACCGATGATAAGGGATATGAAGTACATAGTGTAATTGTAAATACCGGTGGATTTAGTGATGAAGAATTGGCAAACATTGAAAAGCATGCATACACATTGGGTGCGAAAACACATACCACTGTTAATGCAGTAAATAGCTATTACGACAGCATTATCAAATACCTGATCTACGGAAATGTATTGAAGAACAATACTTATCCATTGAGTGTAAGCGCAGAGCGTTTGAGTCAGGCATTGCATATTGCAGAACATGCAAAAAAACTGAATGCAAAAGCAGTAGTGCATGGCAGTACCGGTGCGGGTAATGACCAGGTAAGGTTTGATATGATCTTCAATATTATGATTCCCGGTGTGGAAATTATTACGCCGATACGTGATCTGAAACTTAGCCGTGAAGAAGAGATCGCTTATTTAGAAGCGAAGGGTGTGAATATGAATTTTGAGAAAGCAGCATATTCGATCAATAAAGGTTTATGGGGAACGAGTGTGGGTGGTAAAGAAACCTTACAATCAAAAGGCATTCTTCCTGAAGAAGCCTGGCCAACACAGGTAACCAAGACAGGTAATGAAGAAGTGAAATTGCATTTTGAAAAAGGCGAACTCAAACGCATCAACGATCAAACCTTTGATCATCCTGCAAAAGCTATTCAATATTTACAAACACTTGCCGGACCTTATGGTTTGGGAAGAGATATTCATGTGGGAGATACGATCATTGGTATCAAAGGCCGAGTAGGTTTTGAAGCAGCCGCACCGATGGTGATTTTAAAAGCGCACCATGCTTTGGAAAAACATGTTCTCACAAAATGGCAATTGGGCTGGAAAGACCAGTTGGCACAGTTCTACGGCAACTGGCTGCATGAAGGGCAGATCCTGGATCCGGTGATGCGTGATATTGAAGCGTATCTGGAAAGTTCACAAGCCAATGTTACAGGTGATGTATTTGTGCAACTGTTACCTTACCGTTTTCAGGTGATTGGTATTGAATCTAAATACGATCTGATGAGCAGTAAGTTTGGTAAATATGGTGAAATGAATACCGGATGGAGTGGAGATGATGTAAGAGGTTTCTCAAAGATCTTTGGTAACCAAACGGCTATCTATCATAACATCAAAGAGTCGAACAAATGACGGCAAAGGTTTCGAAATACGAACCTTTGAAACATTACCAATGGGGTGATGCCTGTGATGGATGGAATTTAGTGGATGAACCTTCTCTTTCTGTAAAACAGGAAAGAATGCCTGCCGGAACATCGGAAGCATTGCATTATCATCAATATGCTCAGCAGTTCTTTTTTATTTTGGAAGGAACGGCAACATTTGAGATAGATGATGAAACCCTAATCGTAAAAGCACAGGAAGGAATTCATATTCAACCGGGCCGGAAACATCGTATCAGTAATCAATCAGCAATAGATTTAGTATTTATTCTTTCATCGCAGCCGAACACAAAAGATGACAGATACCCCCTAGCCCCCTGAAGGGGGAATTAGTTAAGTAATATTTTGAAAAACTTATTTAATAATGAAAACGGATCAAACAAAAGATAACACAAGTAGCTCCCCTTTAGGGGCTGGGGGTATTCGGGCTGGCATTGTAGGCGGTGCCGGTTATACCGGTGGTGAAATGATCCGTTTATTGATCAATCATCCCTCTGTTTCCATTTCCTTTATTCACAGCACCAGCAATGCAGGAAACCCTGTAAGCAAAATACATGCAGACCTTGTTGGTGAAACAGATCTTGTGTTTACCGATACTTTACAGAATGATATTGATGTTTTGTTTTTATGTGTAGGGCATGGAGATGCCAGCAAGTTTTTATCAGCAAATACAATTGCTGATCATATTAAAGTGATAGATCTTTCACAGGATTTTCGTTTGAGTCCTAAAGCACAGATTGGTAACCGTTCATTTGTATATGGCCTACCTGAGTTGAATAAAACAGCTATTCAATCTGCCAACAATATTGCCAATCCGGGTTGTTTTGCTACGGCTATTCAATTGGGTTTATTACCATTGGCCAAAGCCGGCATTTTGGGAGATGTATATACAACGGGCATTACAGGTTCTACCGGTGCCGGACAGGGATTGAGTACCACTTCGCATTTTAGCTGGAGGGCTAATAATATTCAGGCATATAAATCTTTACAACATCAACATATCAATGAGATCCATCAAAGTCTGCAGCAATTGCAGGGCAATGATGGCATGTATGTAAACTTTGTTCCGTGGAGAGGTGATTTTACAAGAGGTATTTATATCAGTTCCATTATTGATTGTGGTTTGCCGATAGATGAGGTCCGACGGTTGTATTCAGATTATTATCAGGATTCTCTTTTCACGCATGTAAGCGAATCGATGATTGATCTGAAGCAGGTTGTGAATACAAATAAATGTCTGATCTATATTGAAAAACAGGGAACAAAGATCGTAGTGCACTCAGCGATTGATAATTTATTGAAAGGAGCTTGCGGGCAAGCAGTGCAGAATATGAACCTTGTTTTTGGAATAGACGAGATAGCAGGATTAAAATTAAAAGCAAACTATTTTTAAAAAAACGCCGAACGCTCAACGCATAACGCCCAACACAGCGTTAAGCGTTCAGCGTTCAGCATTAAGCGTAATAACATGAAACTATTTGATGTATATCCTTTAAATAATATCGCCATCACAAGCGCCAAAGGCTCCTACGTATGGGATGCGGATGGTGTACAATATTTAGATATGTATGGCGGTCATGCCGTGATCAGCATTGGCCATACGCACCCGCATTGGGTTGACAGGATTGAGAATCAATTGGAGAAAATTGCCTTCTATTCCAATTCAGTGATCATTCCTATACAAAAACAATTGGCAGAAAAACTGGGAACAATCAGTGGTAAAGAAGATTACCAGTTGTTTCTGTGTAACAGTGGAGCAGAGGCAAATGAAAATGCATTGAAACTGGCTTCGTTTGTAAACGGGCGTAAGAAGATCATTGCTTTTTCAAAATCATTTCATGGAAGAACTTCATTGGCAGTGGCGGCAACCGATAATCCATCTATTGTGGCGCCCGTAAATGAAACAGAGAATGTGATCTTTCTTCCCTTTAATGATGAAGCGGCTTTGAAAGCCTGTTTTGCTGAGCATGGAAAAGAAATTTCTTCTGTAATTATTGAAGGGATACAGGGTGTTGGCGGTATTAATATTGCCAATGATTCTTTTCTGCAATTGATCAGACAATTGTGCGATGCCAATGGTTCGGTTTATATTGCTGATAGTGTGCAGTGCGGTTATGGAAGAAGCGGTAAATTCTTTTCACATGATTTTGCAGGAGTGAATGCAGATATTTATACCATGGCCAAAGGAATGGGCAATGGATTTCCGGTAGCGGGTATTTTAATAGCGCCCAATATTCAACCCAAATACGGAATGCTGGGAACAACGTTTGGGGGTAATCAATTGGCCTGTGCTGCGGCTTTAGCAGTGTTGGAGGTAATTGAAAATGAGAAGCTGATTGAGAATGCAAAAGAGAATGGTGAGTACTTAATCAATAAACTGAAAGCGATTAGTGTATTGAGGAATGTACGTGGTAGAGGTTTGATGATAGGCTTTGATGTGCCGGAAGAATTAAAAGATCTCAAGAAGAAATTGCTATTTGATTTTAAAGTATTTACGGGGGAAGCAAAGCCGAATGTAATTCGTCTGCTTCCATCACTTGCTTTAACACGCAGACAAATTGATGATTTTTTGGATTCTTTAGAAGAGGCAATAGAAGAGCTGAGTGAAGTACCAAAAGTACACGTGAGTGACACAACGAAGTAACATAGTAGTTCAACAGTTGATAACCATAAAATTCCCCATTTGGGGCAGGGCGTATGAAACAGTTCATTTCTGTTAAGGATGTAACCGATATAAATGCATTAGCGGCAAAAGCATTGGCGTACAAAGCGAATCCTTTTATTGATAGAAGTCTGGGTGCCGACAAGCGTGTAGGCCTTCTATTTTTAAATCCAAGCTTACGTACACGCCTGAGCACACAGATTGCAGCAAAGAATTTGGGGATGGAAGCCATTGTATTCAACGTAGATAAAGAAGGCTGGGCATTGGAATTTGAAGAAGGTGCTATCATGAGTGGCAATACGGTTGAACACGTAAAAGACGCAGCTCCGATACTGGGCCAATATTTTGATATTCTCTGCATGCGCACATTTCCTTCTTTAAAAAACAAAGAAGAAGACTACAGCGAAATGCTGATCAACCAGTTTATAAAATATGCGGGTGTGCCTGTTGTAAGTCTAGAGAGTGGAACTTTGCATCCATTACAATCTTTGACAGATATTGTTACAATAAAAGAAAGCATGCATAGCTCCCCTTTAGGGGTTGGGGGTAAACCCAAAATAGTTTTAACCTGGGCACCACACATCAAACCCTTACCACAATGTGTGGCCAATAGTTTTGCACAATGGATCAATGCATGGGGTGAAGCTGATTTTGTAATCACACATCCGCAGGAATATGAACTGTCAGAAGAATTTACCAAAGGAGCAACCATCACACATGATCAGGATACCGCGTTAAAAGATGCCGATTTTGTTTATGTGAAAAACTGGAGCACGTATACTGATTACGGAAAAATTTACGAGAACGATCCGGCCTGGATGCTTACTGAAGAAAAACTGGCAACTACACGCAATGCAAAAGTGATGCACTGTTTACCGGTAAGAAGAAATGTGGAGTTGAGTGATGAAGTATTGGACAGTGCACACAGTCTGGTATCTACACAGGCCGGTAACCGCGTATGGGCCGCACAAGCAGTGTTGGCAGAAATTTTAAAAACCAACTTTTAAAAGTGGATACGGTAATTGTTATAAAGATCGGCGGTAATATTATCGATGATGAAACAAAGCTTTCGTCATTCTTACAATTATTTGCAGGTGTGAAAGGCAGAAAAGTGCTGGTACACGGTGGCGGAAAACTGGCTACCAAACTGGCTGCCGATCTCGGCGTAGAACAACAGATGATAGATGGCAGAAGGATCACGGATGCTGAAACATTAAAGATCGTGACCATGGTGTATGCCGGTTACATTAATAAAAATATTGTAGCACAATTACAGGCTCATCATTGCAATGCAATTGGATTGAGCGGAGCAGATGGTAATTTGATCACCGCACACAAAAGAAAATACACAACCATTGATTACGGGTTCGTTGGCGATGTGGATCACGTAAATGCCGGGTTATTACAGAATCTGCTTGATAATCATATGACCGTTGTTGCTGCCCCGATTACACAGGACGGTAACGGACAATTGTTAAACACCAATGCAGATACGATTGCTCAGGAAATTGCAAAAGCATTGGGCAAACTGTATGATGTTAAGTTGATCTATTCTTTTGAGAAGAAAGGTGTGTTGTTGGATGTAGAAAATGAGAACTCTTTGATTCCGGTGATCAATCCGGCGTATTATGAAGAACTGAAAGAAAAGAAATTAATTTTTGCAGGTATGCTGCCCAAACTGGATAATGCTTTTTCTGCTTTACAGAATGGTGTAAAACAGGTGATCATTGGTAAAGCAGAAGAGCTGGATCAGCTAATCACAGGTAAATCCGGTACAACTATAACAAATGAATGAACAGATCCTACATAAGGTTACAAAAGATGCGATCGGTTTATTAAAAGAACTGATTGCCATACCTTCTTTTAGTAAGGAAGAAGATAAAACTGCGGATCTGATTGAAACATTTCTTACATCAAAAGGTGTTTCTTCAAAACGATTTCTGAATAATGTTTGGGCAGTTAACAAACATTTTGATGAAAGTAAACCTTGTTTATTGCTCAACTCTCACCACGATACAGTTAAGCCTAACAAAGCATACACACTCGATCCTTTTACACCCATCGAAAAAGATGGAAAACTTTTTGGACTTGGTAGTAATGATGCTGGCGGCCCGTTGGCGGCGCTGATGGCTGTGTTCTTATATTTTTATGAAGCAGAAGGATTAGCCTATAATCTGGTATTTGCTGCAACTGCCGAAGAAGAAATTTCAGGAAAAAACGGAATCGAGATCTTGTTGGCAGAACTGCCCAACATTGATTGCGGTATAGTAGGCGAGCCTACACAAATGCAGATGGCCATTGCCGAGCGTGGATTACTGGTACTGGATGTGATTGCCAAAGGCATTGCCGGCCATGCCGCAAGAGAAGAAGGCGAAAATGCTTTATACAAAGCACTACCCGATATTGAATGGTTTAAAAATTACCGTTTCGAAAAAGTATCGCCATTACTCGGTGAGGTTAAGATGACGGTAACGGTTATTGAAACAGAGAACAAAGCACATAATGTAGTGCCCTCGCATTGTAAGTTTGTAGTAGATGTAAGGGTAAATGAATTGTATACGTTTGAAGAGATATTGCATACTATTCATGCCAATGTAAAAAGCGAAGCAACACCGCGTAGTTTGCGGATGCGGTCTACTTCCATTGCGATGGATCACCCATTGGTGAAGGCTGGGTTAGAATTGAAACGTAGCTACTACGGTTCGCCAACAACGAGCGATAAAGCTTTAATGCCATTTCAAACATTAAAGATCGGTCCGGGTGATAGTGCAAGAAGTCATACAGCAGATGAGTATATTTATGTTGACGAAATAGAAAAAGGTATTGATCTGTACATTCAACTTTTAAAGCAAGTATTATGAAATTGTGGAGTAAAGAAAATACGGATACTTCCAAACAGGTAGAAAAATTTACGGTTGGAAAGGATAAAGAGTTCGATCTCTTGCTCTCTCCATTTGATGTATTGGGATCAATGGCACATGCTAAAATGCTTGCCAGCGTTGGATTGTTAACAAAAGATGAGGCAGAACAGATCATTGCAGAACTAAAAAATATTTATCAACTCACTCACGATTCACGCCTCACGATTGACGAAAATGTTGAGGACATTCATTCTCAGGTTGAATTATTGCTTACACAGAAATTAGGCGATGTTGGTAAAAAGATTCACTCAGCCAGAAGCCGTAACGATCAGGTATTAGTAGATGTAAAATTATTTTTGAGGAACGAAATTGAAGAACTGGTACATGCTGTTCAACCTTTCTTCCAATTACTGATCACGCAAAGCGAGAAGTACAAACAAAATTTATTTCCGGGTTATACGCATTTGCAATTAGCCATGCCTTCTTCTTTTGGATTATGGTTTGGGGCTTATGCTGAAAGTTTGGTAGATGATATGATCACACTGGAAGCGGCTTATGAAGTAGTGAATAAAAATCCATTGGGTTCTGCAGCCGGTTATGGTTCATCATTTCCAATCAACAGAACACTTACTACACAATTACTTGGTTTTGCAGATCTGAATTATAATGTGGTTTACGCACAAATGGGCCGCGGAAAAGCAGAACGCATA
Source organism: Sediminibacterium sp. (assembly GCA_965206685.1). Lineage (GTDB taxonomy): Bacteria > Bacteroidota > Bacteroidia > Chitinophagales > Chitinophagaceae > Sediminibacterium. The sequence goes on along the minus strand of OZ242223.1, from coordinate 3,682,777 downwards.
ACAGCGATGGCATTAGCGAATCTGGCAGACACTCTTGCTAAAATGAGCATGGACGCCTGTTTATACCTGAACCAGAATTTTGATTTTGTAAGTTTTCCGGCATCCTTAACAACTGGTTCCAGCATTATGCCGCATAAAAAAAATCCGGATGTGTTTGAACTAATCCGCTCGCATTGTAACCGGATCAAGGCATTGCCGAATGAGATCATGTTAATGACCACCAATCTTCCATCAGGCTACCATCGGGATCTGCAATTATTAAAAGAACATCTGTTCCCCGCATTTCAAACATTGAAAGACTGTTTGAATATGGCTCAATTAATGCTGAGCAATATCACAGTTAAAGAAAATATTCTTTCAGACGAAAAATACAAATACGTTTTCAGTGTAGAAGAAGTAAACAAACTGGTATTACAAGGTGTGCCATTCCGTGATGCATACAAACAGGTAGGCATGGCTATTGAAGAAGGCAAATTCACCCACACAAATAATGTTGATCATGTACACGAAGGAAGCATTGGCAACCTCTGCAACGATAAGATCGAAGCCATGATGCAACAAACACTCAATAAATTCAATTTCGAACACACACAAACCGCCATACAAAAACTATTAACCACCTAATTCCCCCACCCTTTTAGGGAGGGGCCGGGGAGGGTAACGGGAAATTCCTTTTCTTTGACGCACAAACCATAAAAAATGAATAAATCGATCTTAGTTATTGCCGCTGCCCTGTTTACAGTAAGCAGTTTTGCCCAGGTTAAGAAACCGGCTACAGGTGCCAAACCTGCTGCAAAACCTGCGGGAGCTGCCACAGCTGTTAAGCCTTTTAAAAATAATACTGATAGTGTAAGCTATGCGGTAGGGTTGCGTATCGGACAAAGTATGAAAGCCCAGGGCTTTGAAAATATCAATATGGCTTTGTTTGAAAAAGCATTGAATGATGTAAAACTGAGCAAGACGGCCCTGTTGGATGATAACGCTATTACACAATGCCTTACCGCCTATCAGGCAAAAATGAGTGAAGCCAAATCTTCTGCAGCAAAAGCAGAAGGCGTAGCATACCTCGCAAAAAACGGAAAACGCCCGGGTGTGGTAACATTACCCAGTGGCTTGCAGTACGAAGTATTGAAAGCCGGAACTGATAATACCAAACCCACATTGGCAAGCAAAGTAACCTGTCATTATACTGGTACACTGATCAACGGAACAAAATTTGATAGCTCTGTAGACAGAGGCACACCCGCAACATTTCCGTTGGGTAATGTGATCCGCGGCTGGCAGGAAGGTTTGCAATTGATGACGGTTGGAAGTAAATGGAGATTTGTAATTCCTGCAGAGATGGCTTATGGCGATAATGGCCCGCCAAGCATAGGACCAGGCGCTACACTGATATTTGAGGTGGAGCTGCTTGGGGTGGAAAACTAGAAGCATTGGGAAAAGTGGGATTGGGAAATTGGGAAATTTTCTGATTCGGCAAACCGCATCTTTCTGGATTTAATTAAATCCAGAAAGATGCGGTTTTTCAATTTCCCAATTCCTTTAACGTTGTTTAACCTTTCAACAAAGTTCATTAACCGCCTTGGCAGCTATGGAAGCTTAGTTTTGATTTCTAAAATTTCTATAGCTTATGATTCGCATTATTACACTGCTCTCAATAATCTGTTTACCCTTTTTTGTTCTTGCTCAAAAAACACCCGCTACTGTAAAAGGGGTTGTTTACGATACGGCAACCAAACGAGGGTTGGCTTATGCCACGGTTTCCATTGTTAATGCCAAAGATTCTACACTGGTTAGTTTTACAAGAGCCGATTCAACAGGTAAATTCAAATTATCTTCTCTTAATAAAGGCAAATACCTAATGTCTTCATCTTATGTAGGATTTGTTCCTGTCTGGAAAAGTATTGACGTAAAAGAAGGTGAGGAATTGAATATGGGAAATATTATCATGACTGATCTGACTGCTGCCGGCAATGTTACCGTAACAGCAAGACGTGCGCCCGTTACCATCAATAATGATACAGTAGAATTTAATACAGAAAATTTTAAAACACAGCCTAATGCTGTGGTTGAAGACCTCTTAAAAAAACTACCCGGTGTTACGGTAGATAATGATGGAACAGTAAGGGTAAACGGGCAAAAGATCAATCGTGTATTGGTAAACGGAAAAGAATTTTTTACCGGTGATCCGAAGATGGCCACAAAAAACCTGGATGCAGATGCAGTGGATAAAGTGCAGGTTTTTGATAAAAAAAGCGATCGAGCTGAGTTTACGGGAGTTGATGATGGACAAAGTGAAAAAGCCATTAACCTGAAATTAAAAAAAGACCGCAACAAATCTTTATTCGGCAAAGCAACTGCAGGTGCAGGAGATAATCAGCGATATGACGCACAGACCAATATCAATAAATTTAATGGTGATCAGCAATTGTCGTTGATCGGTATGGCCAACAATACCAACCGGCAAGGCTTTTCAATTACAGATGTTTTGAATTTTACAGGTGAGCTTACACGTGGTATGCGTAATGGCGGAGGTATTACCATAAGAACCGGTGGAGGAGATGATAATGGGTTGCCGATAACCGGTGCGGGGCCAAGTCAGCAGGGAGTAGCAAAAACGGTAGCCGGTGGTATCAATTTTAATGATACCTGGAATAAGAAAACAGATTTTAATGCAAGTGGTATGGGAACAAATATTGACTTACGAACAGACCGCAATACCGTTCGCCAAAACCTGATTCCGGGCAGTAATTCCAGCTATGAAAGTAACAGCAGCACTGCACGGAATAATAAACAGCAGCGGATCAACATGGCTATCGATAATAAATTCGACAGTTCAACCTCATTAAAATTTACGCCACAGTTTACAACGCAACAGGTAGACACCAGATCTACCAGTGATTATATAACACTTGATACAAAAGGCGGCAAACTCAATGATGGAATAACCGACAGTAAAACGCATTCGGATGCATTCAATTTTGGCGGTAATGCATTATTCAGAAAAAGATTAAAGAAAAAAGGAAGAACTATCTCAAGTACAGTAAGCCTTGCGTATAATGACAGCCGTCAGAACGGGGCTTATTATTCAAGAAGTACGTTTTATCCGGGTGGTATTGCCTCGAAAGATTCTATTACCAATCAGCAAAGCAGACAGGAAGCGGTTACCAGAAGTTTTGGAGGTAATATTGTATACACTGAACCCGTTGGTAAAAGATCATTGTTTGAGTTTAGCGGATATTATAATTCAAGTGTTGGCGATAGTAAGCGTTCAACCTATGATTACAGTACCGCCGGCAAATACGATCAATTGAATATTTTGCAGAGTAATGATTTTAAAAGTGAGTATAATTATGCAGGTGGAAGTATCAACTTCAGATCAAATCAGAAAAAAATGAACTATTCATTTGGTAGCTCTTTGCAGGAAGCTACATTGTATAGTACCAATAATACGAATGGAACCGTGATCAAACAATCTTTCACTGATCTGTTACCCAATGCAATGATTCAGTACAAGATGAATAGCACGCGCAACCTGAACCTGAATTATTCAACTTCTACCACACAACCCAATACCAATCAGTTGCAACCCGTTACCAATGTAACTGATCCGATCAATACGTATACCGGTAACCCTAACCTGAAACGCAGTTATGCGCAATCGCTCAGCCTGAATTACTTCTCTGCAAATATGTATACACAAAGAAACTTCTTTGCCTTTATTTCTGCCACTAAAACAGATAATGCCATTGTAAATGCTGATGTGATCCAGGCAAATGGTTCAAGAGTTACGATGCCTGTAAATGCCAATGGCATGTACATGATCTTTGGAAATATGAATGCCGGATTCCCGTTAAAGAAATTAAAATCAAGGGTTGATGTGGGTATCGGAAGTAATATCATTCATAATATCGGTTTTGTAAATGGCGCAAAGAATGAGATTGATAATGCCAGCATCGGGCCAAACCTTGGCTATAATTTTTCTTTAGAAAATAAATTAGATATTTCGGTTACAGGCCGTCTCAATATCAGCAAAGCAAAATACTCATTACAACCTCAGTTAAACAGTAAATACCTGCAGCAGGTATATAGCTATGGAATGACGAACTACCTGCCATGGGGTATTGTATTGAATAATGATTTTACTTACACCGTTAACACAGGCCGCGCCGATGGTTATAATACCAAAGTGCCATTCTGGAATGCCTCACTTGCCAAAGGTTTTTTAAAGAATAAACGCGCTGAGATCAAGCTGAGTGTATATGATCTGTTGAACGAGAATAAAGGCGTAAGCCGTAATGCTAATCAAAACTATATTGAAGATACACGCTACAATGTATTACAACGTTACTTCCTGATGAGCTTTACTTACAGCTTTAATAAAGCCGGTAATACTGCACAAGGGCCAAGGGTGATGATCAGAACATTTGGCAATTAAAGTTTTATTTTTGAGTATTTGATGTTTGATCCCGTTTCTGATGAAGCGGGATTTTTTATTGTATAGATTAAATTCTGGCTTAATATATTTTGGTTAAATTGGTCAAATGAGTGATTACTGAAAACATTCAAACACCACCCCGTTTTACAGCAACCTACGTTGCTGTAAAATCCCCTCCTTCAAAAGGAGGGGAAAATCAACGCTGAATATTATTATAAACCTAAAGCAACTTAAAAAGAAGTATCCCCTCCTCGCATGCGAGGAGGGGTGCCCAAGCGGCTCAGCGAAGGGCGGGGTGGTGAAAGAACACACATGCAAAAACTAAACAAAACTGAATTCTCTAACAACCTATTGTCACAAACAAAAAAAATCCCCTCCTCTCAGAAGGGGACGATTACAACAAAGCGCAGCTTTGCTGTAATCGGGGGAGGTAATGGGGCGGGGTATAAAAAAAGCCCCGCTGCAATCTGCAGCAGGGCTTACTAAATAAACAAGCAAGCAATCATCAATTCGAATTATTAATCCTGAATCCACCAGGCCCCTGGCTATTCATCATTTCTGTTACCATTTTCCTGAACTCGGCCTGTGTAATTACTTTTCCCTTCTTAGGTTCTTTTAATTCTTTCTGGTCTACCGTTTTTTTCACTTCTGTCGCCGTATAAACTGTTGCAGCATTATCAAGATCTAACTGTAAAATAACACCGGGTAATTGACCATAACTCTCAGGTCCTACAGGACTGATCAGGTTATCGGCATACCAGGCTACCACTTCTACTTCTTTACCTTTAGCATTTGTTTGTGTGGTAGTATCTGCTGAGCCACCACCACCCATTACAATTCTTCTCATCACCGGAGTAGACTGCATAACCTTACGTGTGGCTTTATGACAGGTATAACCAAGGATCTGTTTGGTTTCTGTACCGATTTTCCATGGCTGCTGCTGAATGGTATCTGTGATCAGAAAATTCTTTCCGCCCAACTCCGTTGATTGTACAGATTTGGATTGAGAATGGTTTTTATACAGATCGCCGCCATCAGATCCACCCATACGGATCATAACACGGCCACCGCCGCCACCTGCAAACGGATCCGGTGCTTCATCATCCGGAACGGCTTTGTAAACGGATACACTGTCGCTGAACAACAGCATATGTTTGCTGGTACGAAACTCGGGTATCATGGCCCTCATTTGCTCGTCCTGAATGGTGCGGTACATATTGATCTTACGTTCATAAATAACGGTGCCTTCTTTTACCTGCGCCTGCAGCATGGCAAGGCTGAACAGTCCGGCTGTTACAAAAAATACTCTTTTCATGTTAATTTGTTTAATGTCTCAAAACTAAGCCTGTACTGTGTTAAGCAGCCTTGTTCAAAGGTTAATTTAGGTTAATAAAAAAGGCGGGCCTTGCATTGCCTGATTATATTTGTGAGAGAATTGAGCTGATGAAGAAACCACAACTTTCCCGGGTACTGATGATAGCAACCATTGTGTTGCTGGCAGCATTTGAGGGCTATTGGCTCAACAAGTTGTATCATGATGAGTATGCGAACCTGAAAAAAGAAGTGGATGTAAGTTTTCGCGATGCCATGTATAAACTGCAACGCAAAAGATTTGAAAAAGATACCAGCATAGTTGCACAGAATATTCCGGTTCCGGTTTCTTTTCCTCAGGAAGGAAAAAAAATAATGCAGGGAAGGAAGGGCGACAGTCTCAGAGCCACTACTACATTTATTTATCGCACTTCTCCCAAAAATATCGACCTGAAAAAAGTTAAACCGGATATGATTGAGGCAATCAATGTAGGAACCACATCTGCTTATCAATTCCAGGGAGTTCCACCGCCGGGCTTAATTGAAGTATTAATGAAACAACAGGCCGGCAAACACGATTCCGGTTCAGTTTTTATTAAAGTAGATTCTTCTTTTATCATGGATGGTGATGTAAAAGAGCATCTGAATAATCTTAAATCATCGGGTAGTTTTAAAGGGATTCCCCAAAACATTACCATACATCTCAGAAAAAAAGATAACGACAGTACGCATGATCAGCGAGATACCATTATACAAAGGTCAGGAGCCAATCTGGTTGTTACAAAGATGAGAGAGAAGGGAAGGCGCGAATTTGATGGAGATGGAGCAAGACAAAGCGGAAAGTCAGGAGCTTTTTTTAATAAAGTATATATCGGTATGGGCAGTGATCATCAGGGTAAAGACCCGGCATCACCCATCATCCGCTTTCTTTCTAGTAACAAAACGATCAACGATTCGATTCCCGTTAAAACGGTTGACTCTGCTTATAAAGAAGAGCTTACAAAAAATAAAAAGAAACTCTCTTACACGATACTGTTTAATAAATATGCTAACGGTGATGCACGTAAAGCAGATTTTGAAACAGACAGTACCAATGAAGTAATTACATCCAAAGTATTTGTAGGATTTAATACACCGTATTCTTATCAGGCGTCATTTACAGATACTACTCCTTTTCTATTGAAGAAAATGAGCACACAGATCATCGGTTCTGTATTACTGCTTTTGTTTGTAATGCTTTCATTTATTACCATGTACAGAAACCTGGCAGCACAGCAAAGGCTTACAGCTATTAAGAATGATTTTATCGGCAATATTACACACGAATTAAAAACACCGATTGCTACGGTTAATGTAGCTATTGAAGCATTGCGGAATTTTGGAGCGCTGCAGAGTCCGGAACGCACCAAAGAATACCTGGATATTTCTGCTTCTGAATTACAAAGACTGGGATTACTGGTTGATAAAGTACTCAAACTGTCTATGTTTGAGAAACAGGAAATTGCTTTACAGAAAGAATCTTTTGATTTTTTACAATTGATCGAAGAAGTGGCAGCTTCCATGAAACTGCAGTTTGAAAAACAAAAAGCCATTGTGAAGATAGAATCTGACGGAGACAATTTTATGATTGATGCAGACAGATTGCATATTACCAGTGTGATCTATAACCTGCTGGATAATGCATTGAAATACAGTAAAGAAAACCCGCAGATCGGTGTTAAACTGATCCGCCACAATGAATATTTTGAATTACGAGTGAGTGATAATGGCATCGGTATTCCTGATGCGTATCGCTCTAAAATATTTGATCAGTTCTTCCGTGTACCCAGCGGTAACAGGCATAATACAAAAGGCTACGGATTGGGTTTAAGTTATGTAAACCATATTGTACAACGTCATCAGGGCTTTATTGAAGTGGAAAGTGAATTGGGTATGGGCAGTACCTTTATTGTAAAACTTCCTTTTGCAGAAAAAGATGTAATACACTATGATAAAGGAAGAAAGATCTCAAAGAAAAATTTTAAACTCAGCTGATGGCAATTAAAGTCTTATATGTAGAAGATGAATTGTTTCTAGGCAAGATCGTAAAAGAAACCCTGGAAACCCGCGGCTTTGATGTAGTTATGGAAAGCGATGGTGCCGATGTGTTGCGTACATTTGAAGATGAACAACCCGATATCTGCATACTCGATGTAATGCTGCCCAATAAAAGCGGATTTGAAATTGCTGAGGATATCAGAAAGTTAAATGATGATGTGCCCATCATTTTTCTTACTGCCAAAACACAAACCGATGATGTGGTTCAAGGGTTTAAACTCGGCGCCAACGATTATATCCGTAAACCTTTCAGCATGGAAGAATTGATTGTACGGATTGAAAATGCATTGCGTGTTAGAAAAGAAGAACCGATCTTATTGACAGGCGATACGATACAACTTGGTAAATACCAGTTTCACATCAACAAGCAGGTATTAATCATTGGTAAAGAAGAAAAAAAACTTTCCTACCGTGAAAGCGAATTATTGAAATATTTATACGGTCAGCGTGATAAAGTGATTGATCGCCGCGACCTGCTCAACCATATTTGGGGCAATGATTCTTTTTTTAACAGTCGTAATCTCGATGTTTACATCACCAAGATCAGAAGCTATCTGAAAGAAGACCCCTCTCTGGAGATCATCACCATCAAAGGCGTTGGTTACCGTTTTGTACTATAATTTAAGCCCGGATATTTTGATTCATAACATAGTTGAGTAATTTAACAGTGATTCTTCACCTTAAAAATTACGGCTATGGTCTACAATTCATTGGTTAGTACAACTTTCGATATCAAGGGTTACCGCATTACCGAACAGTTAGGGCTTGTTCGGGGTATAACTGTTCGTTCCCGAAGCCTGCCAGGAAACATTGTTGGTGGCTTACAAAGCCTTTTTGGCGGCAACATTACTATCTATACTGAACTCTGCGAAACCGCCCGGCAGGAAGCTTACCGGGAAATGATACTGCATGCTGATAGCATGGGCGCCAATGCCATTATTGGTGTTAGATATGATGCCAATGAAGTAATGAACGGGATTACGGAAGTACTCTGTTACGGAACGGCAGTTAAAGTAGAAAAAGAATAGCTGGATACATCAGCAGTTAAAAATCCCGTGCAGAATTAACTTCTGCACTCGATATTCCTTGTTCAATATTCAATATTCCCTCTACCTTTGCCCTTCGAAAATTGCCTTTGTTATGAATGAAAAATTTGTAAGCCGCATTGCTGAAGAACTGTCAGAAATACAAACTGCCGGTTTATTCAAAAAAGAAAGAATCATTACCAGTGAACAGGGTCCTGAAATTGTTGTGAACGGAAAAAAAGTTTTGAATTTCTGTGCCAATAATTATCTCGGATTATCTTCTCACCCCAAAGTAATTGAAGCCGCCCATAAAGCCATTGATACACATGGATATGGAATGAGCAGTGTACGTTTTATCTGCGGCACACAGGATATTCATAAAGAACTGGAACAAAAGATTGCCACATTCCTGGGAACAGAAGACACCATTTTATATGCAGCAGCATTTGATGCCAATGGAGGTGTGTTTGAACCTTTGTTTGGTGAGCAGGATGCCATTATCAGCGATGCATTAAACCATGCTTCTATTATTGATGGCGTTCGTTTGTGTAAAGCACAACGCTATCGTTATGAGCACAACAATATGGCGGATCTGGAAGAGAAATTAAAAGAAAGTGCCGGCTGCCGTAACCGTATCATTGTAACCGATGGCTCATTCAGTATGGATGGAACCATTGCACAATTAGATAAAATTTGCGACCTGGCAGATAAATATGATGCAATTGTAATGATCGATGAATGCCATTCATCCGGGTTTCTGGGTAAAACAGGTCGTGGTACGCATGAGTACAGAAATGTAATGGGCAGGATCGACATCATTACAGGAACACTAGGTAAAGCATTGGGTGGGGCAAGCGGTGGTTTTACTTCCGGCAGAAAAGAAATTATTGAAATGCTGCGCCAAAGAAGCCGTCCGTATTTGTTTTCAAATACTGTGGCACCAAGTATAGTGGGAGCCTCTATTGCTGTATTGGATATGCTTACAGAAACCACAGAACTGCGCGACAAACTTGAATACAACACCAGGTATTTCCGAAGTAAAATGACGGAAGCCGGTTTCGATATCAAACCCGGTGATCATCCCATTGTTCCTATCATGTTATACGATGCAGTAGTAGCACAGAATTTTGCAGCTAAACTGTTAGAGGAAGAAGTGTATGTGATCGGTTTCTTCTTCCCCGTAGTAGCCAAAGGCCAGGCAAGGATCCGTGTTCAGTTAAGCGCCGCACATAAACAGGAACACCTGGACAAAGCCATTGCGGCGTTTACCAAAGTGGGGAAAGAACTAGGTGTAATTAAAAATTAGAAATTAAGAATTAATAATTTAAATAGTGGTTCATGAAATTGTCAGCAACAACAAATAAGCAGTGGTTCATATTTTTAATTTTTAATTTTTCATTATTAATTATCAGCTGCTCTCCGAACAATGTGAAGATTGAAGATGGATTGAAGAAATATTTCGATGAAAAAAATGTAACGGGCACTTTTGGGTTGTTTGATAACGGTACCGGACAATTTACTATCTATAATTTATCGCGCTATAAAGATTCTGCTTATTTACCCGCATCTACTTTTAAGATCGTGAACTCTTTGATCGGTATCGAAACGGGCAGGATTGTAAATGAAAAAATGGTGATCAAATGGGATGGAGTGGTGCGTACATTTCCAAATGGAGATACCGCGGTTGACTGGAACAAAGACCTGACCATGGAAGAAGCGTTCAAAGTTTCTGCTTTACCTTATTATCAGGAAGTAGCCCGGCGAATTGGAAAGGATACCATGAAATTCTGGTTAGACAGTTTAAAATTTGGCAACCACACAATTGGTGGCGACGTTGATAAATTCTGGATCGACAATTCGTTGAAAGTTACCCCTGATGAGGAATTAGGTTTGGTAAAGCGTTTATACTTTGGCCAACTACCTTTTCAGAAAAGAACACAGGATATTGTAAAAAAAGTAATGCTGCGCGAATCGAATGCCAATTATAAACTCAGCTACAAAACCGGTCTCGGCTTTAAAGAAAACGGAAATGAGATCGGCTGGATCGTTGGCTGGATCGAAGAAAATAATCATCCTTATTTCTTTGTTTTAAATGTAGAAGGTGATCATAATGCAAAATTGATGACCGCCAGATTGGAAATCCTGAAATCTATCTTAAAACAGCAGGGATTTTTTGAGGGGAAGCGATAAAACTATTAATCTATAGCCTTTATTTTCGGTTGATAAAGTAAATTTAACAACAATGGCCTGTAACCGGTAAACAAGCCGGGTTTCAATCCCAATTTGGCGCTTTCTTTGCAACCTTTCTCCCTCATATCTGTTAGATTTGCAACAGATAAACTACTATGCAATTATATTGTAACTCACTCACAAAATATAGCCGTTTACAAACCAAAGAAGTAAAGATCGGCAACCTCTTATTGGGCAACCTGCATCCTATCCGTTTGCAAACGATGACCACAACCGATACAATGGATACCCTTGCTACGGTTGAGCAAAGCATTCGTTGTATTGAAGCCGGAGCGGAATTGGTTCGTATTACTGCTCCAAGTAAAAAAGAAGCAGAAAACTTACAAAATATAAAAGATGAGCTGCGCAGGCGTGGATACGATACCCCGCTGGTGGCAGATATTCATTTCACTCCAAATGCTGCAGAAATTGCTGCACGTATTGTTGAGAAAGTGAGGGTGAACCCCGGTAATTATGTTGACAAGAAAAAATTTGAACAGATCGATTATACCGATGCAGAATATCTGGAAGAAATAGACCGTATTCGCGAAAGATTTACACCGCTGGTTACCATTTGCAAAGAATATGGCACGGCCATGCGTATCGGTACCAACCATGGCTCACTCAGTGACCGGATCATGAGTCGCTATGGAGATACACCTATGGGTATGGTAGAAAGCGCCATGGAATTTTTACGTATTGCCCGCGGTGAATCGTATCATAATATCATTCTCAGCATGAAAGCCAGTAACCCGCAGGTAATGGTTCAGGCCTATCGTTTATTAATACAACAGATGGATGCTGAGTTTGGCGAATGTTACCCATTGCATCTCGGTGTTACAGAAGCAGGTGACGGGGAAGATGGCCGCGTAAAAAGTGCTGCAGGTATCGGTACATTGCTCGAAGATGGTATTGGCGATACTGTACGCGTAAGTTTAACTGAAGATCCTGAATTTGAAATTCCGGTATGCAGGGATATTGTAAAGAGATATTCATTCGTTAATCGTCAATCATCAATCGTGAATATTCCAACGATTGAAAAAATCCCATATAGCCCGTTTGTCTATCAACGCCGGGAAACCTTTGCTGTAAATAATATTGGTGCGAAATATGTGCCGGTTGTGATTGCTGATTTGAGTAAGATCAATAATATCAATCCTGCACATTTAGAAAGTATCGGATACAAATATGATGAGGTAACAGATAAATGGAATATTAGCGATGCAGCGGCTGATTATATTTTTACAGGCCATCAGGTACTGAATTTTGCATTGCCCGGTACATTACAGGTTATTACGTATCCTGCAACCTGGGCCAATGCAGCAGATAAAGAAAAATATTTTCCCATATTTGATACAGCCGGTTATCTGGGTGCAGAAACAAAAAGCAACGAACTCAATTTTGTAATGATCGATTGTTTCAGCGATGAAATCCAGATCAATGATTTTACGAATCTTGATGAAATTGCCAATGATCCAGCAGTCGTTATCTGCCTGAGCAGTACCAACGCACATGCCATGCCGGCTGTGCGCAGAATGTTTATGGAACTGATGAACCGAAAAATTAAAAATCCGGTTGTATTGATCACCGATAGTAACTGGCAAACTACGGATGAACACCTTATTCATTATTCAACAGAATGTGGTGCTTTGTTTTTAGATGGTTTTGGCGATGGCATTTGTTTGGGTATGACTCCTGAAAGTTATCGCCAACAATCAACTGGCACGAAGGATACCAGCGGAAGAAATTATTCTAACAATACATCTGTAGAACAATTTATTAATTCAACGGCTTTTAGCATTTTACAGGCTACACGAACCAGAATTTCTAAAACCGAATATATCAGCTGTCCCAGTTGCGGCCGAACATTATTTGATTTGCAGGAAACGACAGCAAAAATCAGAAGCGTAACCAATCACCTCAAAGGTGTTAAGATCGCTATCATGGGTTGTATTGTAAATGGACCCGGCGAAATGGCCGATGCAGATTTTGGTTATGTAGGCAGTGGTGTAGGTAAGATTACGTTATACAAAGGCAAGGAGATCATGAAAAGAAATATCGACAGCGAAATTGCTGTTGATGAACTGATCAATCTATTAAAAGAGAGCGAAGCCTGGATTGAACCGGCATAGCTCGCCGTTGTTGGTCTTATGACTAACAACAAGCACCAAAGTATCATTATTCAAACTTAAATCCCCTTTAGGGGTCAGGGGTATGCAAACAGACTTTCTCGTTATCGGATCAGGTATTGCCGGTTTAACCTATGCGTTAAAAACGGCAAAAGCCTTTCCGGATAAAAAGATCACCATCATCACCAAAACCAATGCTGATGAAACCAATACCAAATATGCACAAGGAGGTATTGCAGGTGTATGGGATGAAGAAAATGACAGTTACAACAAACACATAGAAGACACACTAATAGCCGGTGATGGATTATGCAATGAAGAAATTGTAGAAATCGTTGTAAAAGAAGGCCCGGAACGTATTAAAGAAATTATTGCCTACGGAGCAGAATTTGATAAAGATGAAAAGGGTGAATACAGTTTGGGTAAAGAGGGCGGACATAGTGAAAACCGTATCCTTCACCACAAAGATGTGACAGGTAAGGAAATGGAAAGGGCGTTGTTGGCAGAACTGCAAACCATACAAAATATTGAATTACTCAATCATTGTTTTGTAATTGATATTATTACGCAGCACCATCTTGGTTATCTCGTTACAAAATCTACACTAGATATTACCTGTTATGGTGTGTATGTATTAAATCTTCATACACAACAGATTGAAAAAATATTAGCAAAGATCACTTTGCTGGCAACAGGTGGTTGCGGACAGGCCTATCGAACCACCACCAATCCCGTAATTGCTACGGGTGATGGAGTAGCCATGGTTTACCGCGCAAAGGGTAAGATTGAAAATATGGAGTTTATCCAGTTTCATCCAACGGCTTTATATGAACCGGGTGTTTCTCCGTCTTTCTTAATTACAGAAGCCGTTCGTGGCGATGGTGGTATTCTGCGTAATAAGAATGGGGAAGCTTTTATGGAAAGATATGATGCCCGTAAAGACCTTGCCCCGCGTGATATTGTGGCCCGCGCCATTGATAATGAAATGAAGCGTACCGGTACAGAACATGTGTATCTGGATTGTCGGCATATGGACAAAGAAAAATTCATTCATCATTTCCCCAATATTTATCAAAAATGTTTGAGCATTGGCATTGATGTGATGCAACATCTGATACCCGTTGCACCGGCTGCACATTATAGTTGTGGAGGAATTAAAACCGATGAGTGGGGAAGAACCTCTGTGCAGCATTTATATGCCTGCGGCGAATGTGCCAGCACAGGGTTGCATGGTGCCAACCGCTTAGCCAGTAACAGTTTACTGGAAGCCATGGTATTTGGTCACCGCTGTTTTCTTGATAGCAGTAAATTAATCGATGAAGTTGATTTTAAAACAAGCATTCCCGATTGGAATGCAACCGGAACTACAGAACCCAGTGAGATGATCCTCATTACCCAAAGCCAGAAAGAGCTGCGACAGATCATGAGCGATTACGTGGGTATTGTAAGAACAGATGTACGTTTGGAAAGAGCGATGAAAAGACTGGATCTATTATTTGCCGAAACGGAAGCATTATATAAATCAACAAAACTTTCCCCGCAATTATGCGAATTGCGTAATGTGATTACCGTAGGTTATTTGATTGTGAAGGGGGCTGAGTTCAGAAAAGAAAGCCGTGGCCTGCATTACAATACGGATCATTTACAAAAAAGTGAATTGTTGCAGAATATTATTTTATAAACCATCTTTGCCTGATGTATTATATTATTTATCCTTTATTATATCTCATATCCTTACTGCCATGGTTTATTTTATATGGGATAAGTGATGGTATTTATGGCTTAATTTATTATGTATTTGGCTACAGGAAAGAAGTGGTGATGAAAAACCTTCTGATCGCCTTCCCCGATAAAACGGAAAAAGAAAGAACCCGAATTGCAAAAGATTTTTATCATAACCTGATCGATACATTTATTGAGACCATTAAATTATTATCTGTAGGTAAAAAAGAATTTGACAAAAGATATACCTCTAATATTGAAATAGTGAATGCATTGTATGATTCCAGTGTGAATGTACAATTACAGGCAGGACATTTTTTTAACTGGGAATATATAAACTGGGGAGTAGCCCGCGATTCTAAAATTCCTTTTGTGGCGGTGTATATGCCTGTTTCCAATAAAGCATTTGATAAGATCATTTATAACCTTAGAAGCCGTTATGGAACCATACTGGTTACCGCGTTGAATTTTAAAAATAAATTCGATGAATATGTTACGGGCCGCTATGCGCTTGGATTAGCTGCTGATCAAAACCCTGGCTCACCGCTTAATGCGCATTGGGTTAATTTTTTTGGAAGAATTACCCCATTTGTAACCGGCCCCGAAAAAGGAGCCAAGCTGAATAATATTCCTGTTTTCTTTGGGCATTTTTATAAAGTGAAAAGAGGATATTATCATATTCAATTGGAATTGCTGACGGATAAACCACGTGAGTTTCCGGATGGCCAACTTACTCAATTATTTGCTTCCCGTGTTGAAGCTGCGATCAAACTAAAGCCTTCTAACTATCTATGGAGCCACCGCAGATGGAAATGGGAATTTGAGGAAGAAAAATACGGACACCTTCTTGTGAAATAAAAAACGGTCAGGTCGCTCCAGCGACCTGACCGTTTTTTATTTCACAACTAAATATCAATTTAAAACTGCTGCAGTCTTCTCAATCTCAAATTTATCAGGAATCTCTTTGATCTTGCTCCATCCACCCAATACATTATAGAGATTATGAATACCCTGTCTTTTTAACAAAGAGCAGGCTATCACACTTCTATAACCACCCGCACAATGCACATAAATATTATGTGAGTCTTCAAGATTAACCATACTGCCGGGATCTGTCATTTCTGCTACCGGTATATTGATCGCCTGTTTTAAGTGCCCATCAGCATACTCAGGAACTTTTCTTACATCCACAACAACCAGTTTCGGATCAAAAGGAATATCCATCGCCAGCTCATCTGCTTCTACATCAATAATCATATCTATTTTTTCTCCGGCAGCGAGCCATGCTTCATAACTGCCATCGAGATAACCTTCTATTTTTTCGTAACCCACCCGTGCCAGACGAATAATGGTTTCTCTTTCTTTACCTTTTTCTGTAACCAGAATAATGTCTTTGTCAAAAGGTAATAAACTGCCCGCCCATTCTGCAAAACGGCCATCAAGCCCAACGCTGATAGAACCGGGAACAAAGCCTTGGGTAAATATGTTTGATATTCTTGTATCAAGAATGATCACATCATCATTGGCTGCTTTGGCTTTAAACTCTGCAATGCTTAATGCTTTCATGCCTCTTTCTAAAACAAGATCAAGACTTTCATACCCTTCTTTATTGATCTTCGCATTTACAGGAAAATATTGTGGCGGTGCCGCCAACCCATCCGTAACGGCTGCAATAAATTCTTTTTTGGTTTGTGGCTGTAAAGCATAATTACTTTCTTTCTGCTCACCTATTGTGCTTTGTGTTTCAGGGCCAAGATTTTTTCCGCAACTGCTTCCTGCGCCGTGGCCGGGATAAACAATCACATCATCAGCCAATACCATGATCTTTTTTTGCAGGCTTTCATACATCATACCTGCCAAATCATCTACCGTAATTTCATTTTGTTTTTGTGCAAGATCAGGGCGGCCTACATCGCCTACAAATAAAGTATCGCCGGTAAATATTGCGTGGTCTTTTCCGGTTTCATCTTTCAATAAAAAACAACTGCTTTCTAAAGTATGTCCGGGTGTATGCAATACTTCCATTTTCAATTTGCCTATCTCAAATACTTCACCATCTTTGGCTATATGTACTTTGATAGTTGTATCTGTATCCGGTCCATATACAATAGTAGCACCTGTTGCAGCAGCAAGGTCTAAATGTCCGCTCACAAAATCGGCATGAAAATGCGTTTCAAAAATGTATTTGATCTTTGCATTTCTTTCCTGTGCAAGGAGTAGATATTCTTCAATATCACGAAGCGGGTCTATAATAGCAGCTACACCCTCACTCTCAATGTAGTAAGCGGCTTCACTGATACAACCCGTATATAATTGCTTAATATACATGTAGGCTTATTTTGTACAAAGATAATGGCAAGCTTCAGGCCAAAGAAGGGTTGAACTAATCAAAAGGCCAAAATTGTCATAAACTCTGTCAACCTAACCTACCAGTGTTTCTACAAACTGAACCACTTCTGCCAACCGGTTATAATTAACGGAGTAAAAAATGAATTTACCATCCCGCGAAGTACTTACGATACCTGCCCGTCGGAGAATGGCAAGATGCTGAGAAGCAACGGATTGTTCTAGCCTGAGCTTAACATAAATTTCGGTAACGGTCATTTTCTGATGTTCATCAAGCAACTTGATGATTTGCTGTCGTAGCTTATGGTTAATAGACCGAAGAATCAATGAGGCTTTCTTGGTATGAAGGAAGTCGACTTTGATCGGGGTTTTACCATTCAGTAGGACAACGGCTTGTAAAGACTGGGTCATGGCAATAGAGTTATTAGGGGGAATAATAAACTAAACTCGTTCACCTAAAGTTAAACAAAATGTTTCGGGATTCATAGTATAAAATTTGCGAATATTTTTTGAGCCGCGTATCAGGCTTTTTTGGAAGTATCATGGAAGGCCTTTACGTACAGCGGTTCTGCATAGGCAAGGTTGGCAAATTGGCCTGATGCAAAAGCAAGAAAAGATCGTAAAGCAAGGTGCGATGCATTATGTTGAATGTGTAGAAACGACGCTTTGGGATGTTGAACAATTCCCTGCAGTTTCTGTTGCCCCGATCCGCTGAAAATGACGGGTGTAAGGTACTCGTCTACTGAAAAGCTGTTTTCGTCTACTATCAGGGCATAGGGAGGCTTTATTTCTTCGAGTGAAAGGCTGTAAACAGCTGTAAAAACCTCCATTCGCCTTGCATCTATCAGGGGGCAGAGCAGCGAAGATGGGTCAGGGACGGTTTGTGCGTTAGCTAAAAAACTAACGATTGACTGTGCCATCACCTCCAAAGTGTTCACTAAAATCAATGGTTTATCAAGGGCAAAACAAATGCCTTTAGCAGAAGCCATGCCCACTCTGAGGCCTGTATAGCTGCCCGGGCCTGCGGTAACAGATACTGCATCCAGATCTTTTAAATAGTAGCCGCTTGCCGCCATGAGCTTCTGTATGGCAGGTTGTATAAACGAGGCGTGGTTCTTCTGCTCTGTACTTTCTATCATGCCCAGAACCGTGTTGCTTTCACTTAAGCAAACACTGGCATGTTCTGTAGCGGTATCAATATTTAACAGAAGCGGCATGTATGATTTATTGATTGATCAATTCTTTTTCCAATGCAGGCGCAACTGCATAACGGTTATCCTGTACACTTAATTTTTTCAGCAAGGCATAAATTTTTTTCAGGCCGATCTTTTCGCTCCATTCAAAAGGACCCATGGGATAATTGGTGCCCAATTTCATGGCAATATCTATTTCGGCTTTGGTACTGATCTGATCGCCCAGGCCAAAATAGGCTTCGTTTATGATCATGGCTAATACACGTGGAGCGATCATTCCGGGTATATCAGGAACAGACTGGTATTTCCATCCCATTTTTTTTAAAACCTTATCTGCTTTTTGCTCCTGTTCTCCTGCAACAATTTCTATTGAATCCCGTTCTAAAAATCCATTCCAGGCATTTAACCTGATAAAATTATCCGGGAATACTGCAGCTGTTTCGATCACTGAATTGATAAAAACAGGTTTATCTTTTACATTCATAAAAGCAGCGCCTTCTTCTTCAACACAAAAATCAAAATAAGCATCTGCTTCCGGTATTAGATTTTCATCCGCTAACCAGTAAACCTGCACATCCGTCGCCATTTCTTTGGAAAGGAATGCCTGTTTTTGATGTGGATCAGCTTTTACTACAATCTTCATACAGAAACGTTCGTGTGCAAATTTAGGTTGGCAGGTTGATAGAAATGCAGCAATTTGCTGCCGATTAAAACAAATTCTATGTCAAAGCAGATCATTAAAACAGATAAAGCACCCGCCCCAATTGGCCCATATAACCAGGCAGTGAAAGCAAACGGTATGGTATTCCTCAGCGGACAGGTAGCATTTGTACCTGCAACCGGCGAACTGGAAACTTCTTCCATCCCCGCAGAAACCCATCAGGTAATGAAAAACCTGCAGGCTGTGTTGGAAGAAGCCAAACTCAGTTTTGAGCATGTGGTAAAAACCAGCATTTTCTTGAGTGATATGTCTTTGTTTGCTCAGGTAAATGAAGTGTACGGCACTTATTTTAAAGGAGATTATCCTGCCCGCGAAACCGTGGCTGTTAAAGGATTGCCAAGAGGCGTAAATGTGGAGATTAGTATGATTGCCGTGGTTGATCTGTAGAATATTGAATACTGAACAGGGAATATTGAACTGAGTACATAATTCATAATTCAATATTCCTTGTTCAGTATTCAATATTATTTGGCTTCGATTGTATAAGAAGTTGAAAATATTTTTTTCTGGTTCGCCTGCAGATCAATGCGCCACATTCCGTTATTAAAATTATCCGGTGCACCGCTGAGGTTTTCAATAGCGATACTTTTTCTGTGCGGCGGAATATATAATTGCAATAACGGATAAGATTTATCAGGTTCGATAATGAGCTTTAATCTATCATTGCTCAATATGCATTTCGCCTTATCCATTGAAGTATCCAGCTCAAAAGAATTATCGAGTTCCATTCCATTTAAAGAACTGCCATTTACAAAACGTTCGTCTTTCAATTTCTTTCCTGAAGGCAATAATGCTGCATCATATTCCAGTTGGGTAATACTGTTGAATTGAATAGTCCATTCATCAACCAATCCACCCAAAGTAAAATAAGGATGCCATCCATCAGCCATAGGAATCGGCTGCGGATTATTATGTGAGATGGTTGTTGTAACGCTTAATTTATTTCCTGCTTCCAGTTTCCATTCAAGTACAACATTGTATGGAAAAGGATATCCCGCATCTTCACCTTTATAATCATATTCAAGTATCACACTTGCCTCCTTGTCACTTGATTCTTGATTCTTGATTTCATAGATTCCATCATAGATCAAACCATGAATGGCATGTCCGTTTAAAAAATGTTTATGAACCTGATAATCGGTATCATTCAAACGATATTTTCCTTCAAACATCCTGCAGACAAAAGGGCTAAGCTTGGCACTTTTAAAACCATTGGTAATATTGGCTGTTACATCTTCTCTTCCGGTAAATCCATCAACAACATTAAACAGCGATCCATTTACGGGCACACTGAATGCATTTAACAATCCCCCAAACGCATAGATTTCGGCTTCTGCGCCGGTAGCAGTATCCGTTAACGTGATAATGGCAAACCCTTTTTGATCGTCGACACGTACATTAAATGGCATACAATTTTTTAAGGTCCTGAAAGTAAGAAGTTCGAAGCAGAATCTTCAGGGTTAATCAAAAGCTAACATTTGTTAACTTTTGATGGTAAAACTGTAAATTTGCTTTCTTGTTTAATAGTCAACCATGGCATATACCCCTCAACATAAGATTCGTATAGTTACAGCAGCCAGTTTATTCGATGGCCACGATGCAGCCATCAATATCATGCGCCGCATTTTACAGGCTAAAGGCGCCGAGATCATTCATCTTGGCCATAACCGCAGCGTGCTCGAAATTGTAGAATGTGCCATTGAAGAAGACGCTCAGGGAATTGCCATTACCAGTTACCAGGGCGGACATGTAGAATTCTTTAAATACATGAAAGATCTGCTCGATCAAAACGGTTGCGGACATATTAAAATCTTTGGTGGCGGTGGCGGAACAATTTTGCCTGAAGAGATCAGAGAATTGCATTTGTATGGCATCACAAAAATTTACAGTCCGGATGATGGCCGTAAAATGGGACTGGAGGGCATGATCGAAGATGTAATCCGTCAATGCGATTTTAATTTAAACGGAAACGGCATCTACAAAAAACCCATGACGCTTGGTGAAGTAAAAGATGTTAGAAAAGTTGCAAGAGAAATTACAAATGCGGAAAATGGAATTCAGTCCATGGACCATGGACCATCGACCATGGACAAAACCATTCCTGTTTTGGGAATCACCGGAACGGGCGGCGCAGGAAAAAGCTCAGTAACTGATGAAATTGTACGACGTTATCTACATACGTTTACAGATAAAACCATTGCAGTAATTTCTGTAGATCCTTCTAAGAAAAAAACAGGTGGTGCATTGTTGGGAGACAGGATTCGAATGAATGCGATCTCACATCCACGTGCGTATATGCGCAGTCTTGCAACGAGGGATGATAATACTGCATTAAGTGCGCATGTGCAGGAAGCCATTGATATCTGCAAAGCAACCGGTTTTGATTTTGTGATTTTAGAATCGGCCGGTGTAGGACAAAGTGATGCATCTATTCTTGATTATTGCGATGTGAGTTTATATGTGATGACACCTGAATATGGTGCTGCATCACAATTAGAAAAAATTAATATGCTCGATTATGCAGATGTGGTTTGCATAAACAAATTTGATAAAGCCGGAGCACTGGATGCTTTACACGATGTACGTAAACAATACAAACGAAACCATAATTTATGGGATGCCAAAGATGAAGAGCTCCCAATTGTAGGAACGATTGCAGCGCAATTCAATGACGCAGGTGTGAATGAATTGTTTGAACGTATATTTGAAGTGATCCAAAAAAAGTGCAATACCGTTTTTTCAGATGATGTCGCTGAGCACAGCAAAGAAGGGCGTGATGTTTCCACCACAACAAAATCGCAGATCATACCACCCAAGCGGGTTCGCTATTTATCTGAGATCGCCGAAACCAACAGGAGCTACGATACATGGGCGAATGAACAGGCTGCTATTGCCTCAAAACTTTACCAGATTAACGGTGTGATCGATTCACTCGAATCCACTCCATCTTTACGAAGCAAAGAGGGTAGGGGTGAATTAACACTTGTAGAAATGAAAGATCATTTTGAAAAGTTATTGCATCCTGAATGTAAAAAACTGGTTGAAGGTTGGCCGGCATTAATTAATAAGTATACGTCTGACTATTTTGAATATGAAGTACGTGGTAAGATTATTAAACAACCGTTAACCGTAAAATCACTTAGCGGTACAAGAATCCCTAAAGTGGTATTGCCAAGATTTAAAGATTGGGGCGATATCCTGCGTTGGCAATTGCAGGAAAATGTGCCGGGCGAATTTCCTTATACCGGCGGTGTATTTGAATTAAAAAGAAAAGGGGAAGATCCTACACGAATGTTTGCAGGGGAAGGCGGTCCGGAAAGAACGAATAAACGCTTTCACTATGTATCACTCGGACAGCCTGCAATCCGCTTGTCTACTGCATTTGATAGTGTTACCTTATATGGAGAAGATCCCGATCATCGTCCTGATATATTTGGTAAAGTAGGTAACAGCGGTGTAAGCGTAGCCACATTGGATGATGCCAAAAAACTCTATAGTGGTTTTGATCTGTGCGATCCGAAAACATCGGTTAGTATGACTATCAATGGCCCGGCACCCATGCTACTGGCTTTTTTTATGAATGCAGCTATCGATCAGGAGTGTGAAAAATGGATAGAAGCCAATCATAAATGGGAAGAAGTTGAAACCTACATCCAGCAAAAATTTTCTCATCTTCCCAAACCCATTTATTATAACCCTGCCTTACCTGAACGCTTACCTGAAGGAAACAAAGGACTGGGTTTGCGTTTGCTTGGAATTAGTGGTGATGAGGTATTGCCGGCGGATGTTTATGAAAAAATAAAAGCTGATGCATTATTACAAGTGCGGGGAACGGTTCAGGCAGATATTTTAAAAGAGGACCAGGCACAGAATACCTGCATTTTCTCGACAGAATTTGCATTAAAATTAATGGGCGATGTGCAGGCTTATTTTATTGATCAGAAAGTGCGCAATTTTTACAGTGTAAGTATCAGCGGTTATCATATTGCAGAAGCAGGCGCTAATCCAATCACACAGTTGGCATTTACCTTATCTAACGGCTTTACTTATGTTGAATATTATTTAAGCCGCGGGATGCATATTGATGATTTTGCACCCAATCTTTCTTTCTTCTTCAGCAACGGAATGGATCCTGAATATAGTGTAATAGGCCGCGTAGCCCGTCGCATCTGGGCAAAGGCCATGAAGCATAAATACAAAGGAAACGACCGTTCACAAAAACTAAAATATCATATTCAGACTAGTGGCAGAAGTTTGCACGCACAGGAAATTGATTTCAATGATATCCGTACAACATTACAGGCTTTATATGCCATCTATGATAACTGTAACAGCCTTCACACAAACGCATACGATGAAGCCATTACAACACCTACAGAAGAAAGTGTGAGAAGGGCCATGGCTATTCAATTGATCATTAACCGCGAATTAGGTACAGCCGTTACAGAAAACTTTATTCAGGGAAGTTTTGCACTGGAAGAATTAACGGATCTGGTAGAAGAAGCGGTGTTGGCTGAATTTGACCGCATCACAGAACGTGGTGGTGTATTAGGTGCCATGGAAAGAATGTACCAGCGTAACAAAATTCAGGAAGAAAGCCTGTATTACGAAACACTTAAACATACCGGCGAACTGCCGTTGATTGGCGTAAATACTTTCCTTAATAAAAAAGGAAGCCCAACCATATTACCCGGCGAAGTAATACGCAGCACCACTGAAGAAAAAGAACAACAGATCCAGAACCTGAAAGCCTTTCAAAAACGAAATGAGCAAAGAAGTGCAAAATCTTTACAAAAACTAAAACAGGCCGCCATTAATAATGATAACCTGTTTGCCGAGTTGATGGAATGTGTAAAATATTGTTCTCTCGGACAGATCACCCGGGCTCTATACGAAGTAGGTGGACAATACAGAAGAAATATGTGATGCGGAATTTTGCTTATCTTGAACCTCTTTTATAAACAGGAGATGTATATGCGTATTAAAAAAGGGTTACTATTTATAATATGTTGTTTTGTCGGAGGTTCTTTGCTGATGGCACAGGTGCCTGCCAGAAAGTTAGATACAACAATGAAAGTAGGCAAGGCAGGTTATCGCCTCAGTTGTTATAATAAAAGCCCCGAAAAGAATGCCGTATCCATTACCCCTCAAGGTTTCGATAAAGATGTACGGGAGTTTAATTTTGAAGTAAAAGGAAGAATTACCAAAGCGGAAGTAGACGATATTAATCGTGATGGATTTCCCGATCTTGTATTTTATGTTTTTAGCAACGACTCTCTCCCCAAAGGCAATGTAATCGGAATCTGCTCGGAGAAGAATGAAAATGTATCACCCATTATGTTCCCGGATATTCTTGACGATCCTAAAGGCCGGGTTGGGTATAAAGGAGGAGATGAATTCTTTTTAATGGAAGGTAATCTTGTAAGACGTTTTCCTGTTTTTCCGGTTGAAGGTGCTCCAGCAGCAGCAAGCACCGGGAAACTAATAAGACAGATCAACTATGTGATCGTTCCGGGAGATAGAGGCGGATCCAAATTTAAGATCTCAAGGATCTATGACTTCACTAAACAGTAAACAACGGCTGTTCCTTATTAATTAATCATGTCTTCTGCTTTTTCAGCGGGTTGCTTTGTATCTTTAATCTCCCGATAAAACAACCTATATGAAAAAAGCAGTCTCCCTGTTTTTATTACTTGCTGTTTCTGCAAGTGCATTTACCCAAACCGTACAGGAACTAGAGTCAAAAAAAGTAACGCTTACCAATGGATGGAGTCTTACACCTGTTGGCCGCAGCTTTCCACTGGGTGATCTGCCTTTGAATATTGCTGTAAGCAAATCAAAAAAATTAATGGCGGTTACCAATAACGGCCAAAGCGTCCAGAGTATTCAACTGATCGATCCCGAAACAGAAAAAGTGCTGGATAATGTGGTTATTCCAAAAAGCTGGTATGGACTGCAATTCAGCGCAGATGAAAAAACGCTGTATGCCTCTGGTGGTAATGATAACTGGATAACAGAATATGCTGTTGAAAATAAAAAATTGATTTTAAAGGACAGTATCATTCTCGGGAAAAAATGGCCCAATAAATTATCACCCACAGGTATTGCGCTGGATGATAGCAAACAGATTTTATATGTGGTTACCAAGGATAATAATTCACTTTACCTGGTTGACCTGAAAACAAAAAAAACAGAGCAGCAGATTTCTTTAGGAGGTGAGGCTTTTGCATGTATTTTATCTCCCGACCAGAAAGAACTATATATCAGTTGCTGGGGATGTGATAAGGTATATGTATTTGATACAGAAAAAAAGAATATTGTATCCGAAATACAGGTAGGCGATAATCCCAATGAATTGCTGTTATCAAAAAACGGTAAATATCTTTTTGTAGCCAATTCAAATGATAACTCTGTATCTATCATCAATACACAGGAAAGAAAAGTGCTGGAAACGCTGAATACTGCATTATATCCTGATGCGCCAAATGGCTCTACCACAAATGGATTGGCATTAAGCAAAGACGAAAAAATTTTATACATCGCTAATGCAGATAATAACTGTCTATCTGTTTTTGATGTAGCAGCACCGGGAAAAAGTAAAAGCAAAGGATTTATTCCGGTGGGATGGTATCCTACAAATATTAAAGTGATCGGTAAAAAAATATTTGTTGCCAATGGAAAAGGTTTTTCATCAATGGCTAATCCTTACGGCCCCAATCCATTTGGGAATAATCAGGAAGTAATTTATCAGAAAGGTGATCCGAATATTCCCAAAACAGTTCAATACATAGCAGGCCTTTTCAAAGGAACCATGAGTGTTTTTGAAGAACCAACTGAACAACAAATAGCTGCCTATTCTCAGCTTGTTTATCGAAATACACCTTACACAAAATTAAAAGAGCAAACTGCATTGGGCGAAGCAGGTAATCCGATTCCACGGAAAGTAGGAGAACAGGGCCCCATCAAATACGTGTTTTATGTGATCAAAGAAAACAGAACCTACGATCAGGTTTTGGGTGATGTGAAAGAAGGAAATGGAGATCCGAAACTGGTTTTATTTGGAGAAAAAGTAACCCCTAATCAACACGCATTAACAAAAGAATTTGTGTTACTCGATAATTTTTATGTTGATGGAGAAGTAAGTGCCGATGGTCATAACTGGAGTACCGGTGCCTACGCCACAGATTATCTCGAAAAAAACTGGGTAACCAGTTATGGAGGAAGAGGTGGCACTTATGATGGAGAAGGTAACCGCGCGGTTGCCAATAATAAAGGTGGTTTTATATGGGACCATTGTAAACGCGGAGGCGTATCATACCGCACCTATGGAGAATTTGCTGATAACGGGAAACCCAATATTCCGGTATTGAAAGATCATCTCTGTCCATATTTTCCGGGATTTGATGGTAAAATAGCAGATACCACCCGTTTTGCATATTGGAAACGTGAGTTTGATTCTTTATTGGCGATCAATGCTGTGCCACGATTTAACAGCGTACGGTTTGGTAATGATCATACAGAAGGCTTACGTAAAGGAAGGCCAACACCCTATGCGCACGTAGCCGACAATGATCTGGCTGTTGGTATGTTTGTTGAATACCTGAGTAAAAGTCCTATCTGGAAAGAAACGGCCATTTTTATTTTGGAAGATGATGCACAGAATGGTGCAGACCATGTAGATGCTCACAGAAGTCCGGCTTATCTCGCAGGTGGTTTTGTAAAACGTGGATTTGTAGACCATACCATGTATTCTACTTCGTCAATGCTGCGTACAATAGAATTGATTTTAGGTATCGGACCCATGAGCCAATACGATGCAGCAGCACAACCCATGTGGCGTAGTTTTTCAAATACACCTAACCTGAATGGATTTACTGCCCGTAATGCAAAAGTTGATTTACATGAAAAAAATACGGCAATGAACGAGTGGCAACGCCGTTCAGAAAAATTCAATCTTGCAAAAGAAGATGCAGTGCCCGATCTGGAATTTAATATTGTATTATGGCATGGATTAAAAGGCAGTAATGTTCCATTCCCCGGCCCCAAACGCGCAGCATTTTTCAAACCCATTAAGAAAGTTGATAAAGACGGAGATTAATCATTGATCATCTTCCGGAAGTGATGACAACTTTGGTGACAATCTTTTCAGTGCCATTATCATCTCTTACAATCACGAGATAAATGCCACTGGCAATTTTGTCACCTTTGTAATTATACCCATTCCAAATAGCCTGCCCACCTAATGCCCTTGTTTGATAAACCAGTTTCCCGTTGAGTTCTGTGATCTTTACAAGTGCATTATTAACTAAGCCTCTGATAGCAATTGTGCCATTATATCCCGGTGGAACAGGATTCGGAAAAACAAGAACATTTTCATTGGTTTTGCCGCCTTCTGTAGCCGTACTCCTGAAACTGCAAACACCATTAAATGTGGCCATAAAAACTTCTCCGGTGGCAGGGTCAACGGCAATTCGTTTTACGTCATTACTTAATAACGGGCTGTTCTCTTCTGTAAATCGATAAAGAATTTCGTTTCCATCAGGTGAAATAAGCCAGACACCATTTTTGGTTCCTATCCATTTTCTGTTAGCGCCATCTGCTGCCATGCACTGCACCGTTTCATCTTTAAATAACAAACCGGCAAAACGATCCATTTGAACCACGGGTAATATAGCATCGCAACTTTGAGAACTGAATACATCACCTGCACATTTGATAATACCAATGCCCTTATCTGTTCCAACCCAGATAAAACCATCTTTATCATTCAGTAAACACAACACTGTATTGCTGGGAAGGTTACCGTTGCCGCTGCCTTTTTTGTAAAATTTCCATTTATCATCACCGGTATTATCAATACTTTGTCCGTAATTAAAACAGAATACTCCGTTGTCTTTCGGACTTACAATCCATATTTGGTTATAGTCATCAACCAAAATCTGACTAACAGCATTTTCGGTATGTGCAAAAGGAATAGAAAAAGCTTTCCATGTTCCATCAGTTTTTCTAACATGAAGATCCTGTGATGCACCATAATTGCTTATCCAAAGATTTTGGTTTTGATCAAATGCAAGTCCGCTAACGCGATAACTACCCGGATCGCCAATAGCAGCCTGTAAACTGCTGTTACTTTGTTTATAGATCTTAGGTTGTGACCCGTCAATAAAATTAATCAGCCCACCACCAAAACTACCTGCCCATAAACTGTTGTTTTCAGGATCAACGGCAATTGTTATAAAATCCAAAACAGAATCAAGAACAGGAAGATTATAATATCCTTTATAATTCCAAATATCATCTTTATAAGAAAATACACCGTTTCGGTTATATTGATAATTCCACGCATTGTTTACACTGCCAGCAGCGGCAAATACCGTGCTGTTCTTTATTACCATCTCACCATCTGCAGTGCCAGGTGGGCCGTTGGGGATAAAGCTTTCAAACCCATTTGTATATTTAGATAAACCGCCAAACTGATCTGCTGTCCAGATAACGCCATTATCAAGCATGGCAGATCTGGGAAGAGAGATAACACCTGCTTGAGAAATATTTTTTTCAATAATACCTGATGTATTTAATTGAATGACTCTTGCGTTACCGTTAGCTTTTCGCTGGCAAACTAAAAGTTTATTTTCAGAGGCATTGGTATTTACAATCGGCCAGGATATGTCTGTATATAATAGACTCCAGCTATTTCCATTCAACATAAAAAGTGAATCATTTTTCTCTGCAATGATCTTACTGTTCGTAAAAGCAATATTTTTTATAGATCCGCTGCTCAATCCGTTTGCACCGCTAAGAACTTTCCAATTCGCATAATTTGAAATATCAGTAGCTGTAACTGAAATACTTTTTACGCCTTCTTCCGTAGCTGCATAAAAAAAACTTCCATCACTTGTGAAACCATTCACTTTGATCTGACTGCCATTGCTGCCGATAAACCATGTGTCTTTGATCTCATATTTTGAAAGATTAGCCACGATGATTCCGAGTCCGCTGCACAGATATGCGAAACCATCTTTGCAAAAGATATTGTAAATGATTTTATTACCTGAAATAGTGCTTCTTTTAATATCACCAATATTTTTAACATTACCGTTTTTTAAAACATCTACATTACTGTTTGTGTAAACGGTGACCAGCTGTTGGGTAGTAGCATCCCAGCCAATGCATTGTACACCAATATCATTCAATCCGCTAACCTTGCTGTATCGTTCGATAGTATTATTTGCGTCAGTAGAGAAAAGATTGGCAGTAGTTGCGCAATACACCTGATCTCCTTTCACAACCTGAATAGCCTGCTGATAACTCAAATGTTCACGCCATTGGCCTATAGGTGGGATTGGGTTTTGGGCATTACAAATGATCAGGGAAGAACAGAAAAGCAAAAGTAAAAATGATTTCACTTTTTTTCTGAATAATATGACGGAAAATGTATTCATGAATAGCTTCAAAAGTATTTTGTTGAACGAAGCATTACATGAAAGTACAGATTAATCTATTGAATAGAACTGGATCAAATATTTACAATACCGTTTTTGATAGCAAAAATGGCAAGACCCACACGTGTTTTTACATCCAGTTTTTTGAAAAGATTATCCCGGTAGGTGTCGATCGTTCTTGGGCTAAGACACATTTCATCAGCGATCTCTTTGTATGTTTTTTCAGTACAGATCCATTTCAGAAAGGTAGTCTCATTCTCACTTAAATTATTCAAAGCGAAAGCATCGCCTTCGTAAACTTCTTCGTGATTGATGTAATGCATGAGTTTATTACTCACCAGTTCGTTAATAAAATAACCACTGTCGCGAATATTCTCCATGGCATCTTTAAAAACCTTGGGTTTGCTGTCTTTGAGAATATATCCACGGGCTCCGTTTTTTAGCATTCTGATGATTGCCGTATCATTTTCGAGCATACTTAATACCAGTACTTTTGTTTGTGGCAGATTAGCTTTGATCCAGCTGGATGTTTCATAACCATCCATTACAGGCATGGTAATATCGAGTAATACAATATCCGGAGGAGTTTTACCTTTTATTTTCTCAATAAACTGTTTACCGTTATTCGCTTCCAGGCCAACTTTAAATCCTTCAAACGAATTAATAATGGCAGCTAATCCGGTACGTAGCAATTCATGATCATCAACCAGTGCAACAATGGTCATATCAGGGAGGATTTGGGTTTAATAAACAAAGTTATGGTAGTTCCGTTACCCGGTTCACTTTTAACATCAACAACGGCATCGATTGTTTTTGCACGATTAATGATATTTTGAAGCCCAATACCGGAACGATCCTGAAGCTTAAGCATCGAAATGTCAAAACCGATTCCATTGTCACCAATACGCAAAACGGTCATTTCAGCTTCACTCTTGATCTCGATATCAATAAATGTGGCCGAAGCATGCTTGATAATATTATTTATGATCTCCTGTATCATGCGGTAAAGGATTATGTCAGTATTTGGATCCAGGATATGAAAATTATCTGAAGCCTGAAACGAAGTCTTGTATTGACCTGTTTTTTCAATCGATAATAATAGCTGCCTGATAGATTCCACTATACCTATATCATGGATACGGTTTTTCTGAAGATTGTGGCTCAGGTCGCGAAGATCTTTTATGGCTTTACCAAGAAGATCATCTGTTTGGTTTAATTTTTCCTCTGAAACTACTGAACCAAATGTGTTGAGGTTGAGTCGAACAAGACTAAGGATCTGTCCAATATTATCATGAATTTCCTGGCTGATATAAGCAAAAGCCTGTTCCTGGATTTCAAGCTGTGTTTTGAGTAATGTTCGCTCAAAACGATTTTTCATCTCTTCTTTTTCTTCCTTATTTTTTCTTTGCCGCCTGAGGAAAACAAATACAATCAACAATAAAAAGCTGCCAATAAGGATAAAGAAAACAGATGCTACTACGATGGAGATGAGGATGTCTTCTTGTGGTCTCGGCATAAATAAAAGGCGATGCAGAATGAAGAGTATAAAAGTACGTTTAAACTGTTATTTATAATACCGTAAATTCTTATCCCTTCGGTTTGTAGGTCATTATTTCTTAGATATTCGTATAAGGCATTAATAATGACGGAGCCTAAGTAAAATATTAGTAGGCCACTGCAAACCCAAAAAAAAGGCTGTTTTGATAATTGCTGATCTATTTTATCGGGCAAAACGGATTCATAAAAAAAGCAGCAACAAAATATTACAATAAAAAAGGAACCTAAAAGAAACGTGTACGTATTAAAAGTCTTATTAATACCCTGGCCCCAAAACATATTTAAGAGAACTAGCAAAATGAAACATGGCACAAAAAATAAGATTAGCCTTTTTAAAATTATTTTCCTAAAATGTACATAAAATAAGAAGGAGTAGAAAATAAACTCAAGAGTAGTGAAAATATTAAACAATAAATAATTCTTAATACCCTTTGATATTAGCCAAGTTCCGATGAATTCTACGATAACTGTACAAAATAAAAAGGGGATGAAATATAGTAATATATCATCCCTTTTTTTAAAATATAAAAAAACTACAATTAAAAAACTAATTAGCTGAAAGTAGAAGAATATTCCAAAATTCATTTTATGGTACTAAGGCCAAACAGAACCATGATTTAAGAACTCGTCATCCAAAATATCTAGCAATCCGTCTGTACCCCTACGACCTAAAGGTGCAGGTATTTTGTCTCCAGTGAAAAACACAGTTAATCGACCATTGTCTTTACTATTTAATGCAGGAGCCCCCTTTCCATAAACACCAAAATTTACATAAATCTTTTTTGATCCGTATTTATTTTGAAGGGTAGCTATAAACTTACTAAGTGTAGCAGCATCAAAAACAACATATTGCGATTGATTATCATCGTCATATTTCCTGCTATAATTGTATGCTAAAGCCCCGGCGTAAGTTGGGGATATTCCCTGACCTTCGCTGCCAGCAACTCCAACAAGCCTGGTTTCATCTGAAGGAGCACCGACAGAGGCAGTTTCTTGTGAAACTGTAGTTGTGGTTTGCTCTTTTTGACAAGCAGTAAACACCATTATCATCAATACAAGGAGCAAAGCGCCACGTATAGTCGAAAACTTTTTCATAACAAATTCATTTAGCTTTTAGCAAGGCCCAAGATTTTACAAGGGATTTATAAGCTTGCAAGTTAACATTTCCTTTTTTTTTCATAAAACTAATTTTTCGAAGCAAAAAGGAAAAATATTTAACTAATTGAAAATCAATAAATTAAATATTTTTAATTGATAAAAAAACGGTGTTTTTACGCAGTTTCAACGTGGAAAACACTGTTTTTGGACTGTATTTTCACTGGTAAGAAGTAAATATTCAAAAAATCAGAATTAATTCTATTTATCGCAGAATGATGTTGACAGGCTATGAAATTACAGGACTTTGAAAAATACTAAGCACAAAAAACCTTTCAGGCAGCATTAGCTATGTACTTTTTTATAAAGAACCTGTTCATCAACCATATTAAAGCTAATATACCCGTTGCACAAATAATTATATTCTCAGATGGGATACTGCTTATATGTATTTGCTGTGCCAAAAGTGTATGATGCAAATAATATTGTAAGAAAAATATAATAAATACAGACCCTAATATGATGTAAATATTGATTGGAAAAAACTGCTTTATCAAAAATTTTCGAAGTTGTTTTGGAGATGCACCTAATATAATAAGTAAAATGATCTCTTCTTTACATGAAGCAATCGTAAGCTGAATAAACAGGCTAAAGATTAATAATGCAAAAGCAAGCATGATAATACCTGTAACACCCGAAATAGTAACTACCAGATCTACCACCTGTCTGTACTTGCTGAAACGGGTTTTATCTGCATCAGTAGTCAAATTTTTCTCACTTAAATAAGTGGTCAGTTTTGGATTACCCGGATCTTTTGTTCTGATAATAACGCGTGATGGTTTTATATCCTGATTCTTCCCAAAACGCGTATTGCCCCAATTCATAAACTCCTGTGGAACCAAAAGAGAAGAAATCCTGTCGCTAAAACCTACCACGCGGCCATTAAAGCTTACAATCCCTTCCGGACCATAGATATTTATTTTAAATACGATCATCTTCACAACCTGTTGTGTAAGCTGCGGTAAATTTTGTGAGAAAGAAAATTGAAAATTATAAAAATCAAGAAACATGTTTGGTACGATCACGGGTACAAAAGACCTGGTTTCATCCCAAATCCAATCTTTACTGGTTACATCAATAAATTCATTGGGTGCGCTTTCAAAAGAGATATCTGTATAAAACGGGAAACGGCTGCTATTACTTTGAATAGATGCTTTAAATCTTCCCGGACTCAATAAACCAACTGACTCTACAAAGGGCTGCTTTTTAAGATCATCAATATCTTTATCTGAAAGTGAGGTAGCCCCAATATTCTGATCGTTTAATATTTTATTTATGACGAGGAAATTTGCAATACTATCCTGATTGGTTTTGCTGTGCAACAGATCATTATAATTTGCCTGTATCTGAACAGCTGCCAATATTAAAAGCATCGCAACAGATAATCCGATGATGGCCAATACAAACCTGCTCCGCCCTGCACCGGTACGAATGAGTTTCTTTAATAAGGTTTGTAATTCTTGCATTAAATTCTATTTTTATAAAGTATACTTTTTAGAATAGGTAAAGTTTTCATCTTCATCAAGATCTGTTATGATCAATCCTGCATTTCTTTTTCTGCATTCAGCTTCAATTAAATCCGCAGCTTTTTTTGTATTTGCAGCATCGAGATGACTGAATGGCTCATCCATGATCAACCATTCAAACGGCTGTATCAGTGCACGGATAATGGCAAGGCGTTGTTGTTCACCGTAACTGCAAAGTGCTGCAGGTTGCTCCATAATATGACTTACACCCAATGTTTCGGCCATTCTGTTGATCACATCTGCCTCGTAATAGGGTGTTTGTAAAACTCTCTTCAGCTCAATATTTTCTCTGGCAGTAAGATTGGGAAATAGACGAAGATCCTGAAAAATGATACTGATCTTTTGCTGGCGAAGTTCCGCAAGCCGATCACCTTTAATATTAACAATGGTTATGTTGTCAATAAGAACCGTTCCTTCATAATCAGTCCTTAACTTATAAAGAATGTGTACAAATGTTGTTTTACCGGTTCCGCTGGGAGCTTTTATTTTAATAAACTCTCCTTGCTCAAAACTCAACGTATTGTTCCATATATCCGAAGTTCTTTGTAAGAAACGGTCTTTAAGAGGGATGGGTATTATATGTTCGAGCGTTATTGTCATTGATGTGTCGAAAATACAATGAATTGGAATGAAAAAGTCCTGTCTGCTTTTTGCCGACAGGACTTTCTGTTAAGCCTTCTGTTAAATTAATTGGTTCTGATAATAGCAGGAACGCCGCCGGGGAATAATTTTTCTTCCATTTCCCTTTCACGTTTTGCCTGCACACGCATATCTATTGCAATATCTGCAAGCAGGCTTGTTAAGGTTACCAGACTGTTTTGTTTTTCGTTCTGCATTCTTACTTCCAGTTGTGCCTTTATGTTTTTGCCATCAAAATTTTCTGAGGTGGCGATCACATCTTTAAATGTGGTTTTTGCACTATTTAATGAATGATTGTATGCGCCTGTAGAATCTTTCCCAAAACCATTCAATGTGCCTGCAATGTCAAAATAGAAAACAGTTGATTTCCCTTTAAACATTTCCAAAGCTTCTTTATTGATCACCGATTTGGTAGATTTTGCCATGTATTGAACATAGGTTAACGAATCGCTGGCAATGGTCAGATTCTTTTCATCGGCAACAATGTATAATCCCATAAATGAGAAGAGGCCCCCTGCTTTATAAGTTGATCCTTCTTTTTTCAATATCCCCTGTTCAACACCTTTATCCATAATTTTTGCGAAAGCCAGTTTATCGCCAACCGGTGCAGCGAAGATCATTTTTCCAAAAGTTTTTTTCTTACGCATGCTTGTTTCATCCGTTTTAAACTGCGGCTCAGGGTTTGAGGCATTGATATCAGATACCACTACTGCAATATCTCCTTTTAAAGATTTGTACAAATCCTGACTTGTAAAGCCAACCTTTTCCATAAAGCTATTTACCAATCCTTCCACTTCCAGTTGTTTGAGGATACCTCCGAATATTTCAGGATTGAAGGATGCCAGCATTATACCATTAATATTATTTGAAGGATAATTCTCAATCATGGAAAGATTTACCGTTGGCCCTGCATATTGTTTTAATACACTTCCCAATAATTGGTTGGTATAACTGGTAGATTTTGCCACAATCCTTCCATCATCAAAACTTAAGGTGGCCGTAACAAAATTATCTTTCAGCAGTTCTTCCATTTTAGGGATCTGTATGGGTAACATACTTAAACCTGCCAATGAACTATTGGCGCTGCTGAACATATATCCATCCGCTTTTTCTTTAAACATATCTGTGAATATGCTTACATCTGCTAAGGATTCAGCTGGTTTTTGTGTAAAGTATTTGCCAACCTGCACTTTCATTTCTGCTTCTGTGTTTGCCGGATTAGGCCTTTTAAAAGTCATTTCCACCGTATCATACACCGGCTTTTGTGTGTGGGTATACATGGTAGCAATGATCTGCTGGTCATTCCAGGCGATCATAGATTCTCCGTTCAACACCAGATAACTGTAATCTTTCTCCTTTTTGATTTCTTTGCCTTTTGCCTCCTGCTGCGATTTAAGAAAGGTTTCCAGTTTAGTCTGATCTTTCAAACTTCCCAGAACACTGATTGTATTAGACATGCTGTTATCGCCATTGGCCTTTTGTACCATGAATACAAAAATCTTTCCGTTCCAGTCCATACCGGCATTCTCTCTGAATTCATTGATACGTGCCTTGTCTTTTGTATCGAGTGAATCGTTCTTAAAGATCCGCTTCATCAATGTATCAATACTGATTCCGCCTTTTTGCAGTTTATCCTGCATTTGCTGCGGATCCAGCGATAGAACAAAACCGGCTTCTTTAGGAATGTATTTGGCTTCTTTTGGCGTATTGTTCTTACAGGATACTACCGTAATGGCAATGAGTAATACAATAAAAGAAGAACGAAGTGTCTGCTTCATAAAATGAAAGGGTTTTAGGTAGAGCATAAAGTTAACTTTTGCAGCGCATAAGCTGCTGTTAAAGGGTTGTTACTGCATAATTGCCTGATAAATGGCTTCCTGAATGGTTGGACGCACATTTAACTGACTCAATTTATTGTTGTCGCGCGTTGGGGTTACCCTGTTTGACAGGAATATATACACCAATTTATATTTCGGATCAACCCAAACACAAGTGCCCGTAAAACCGGTATGCCCAAAGGTTTCGGGTGATACACTTTTGGATGGATAGGGTTCTTTGCGTGTAGCATTATCTTTTTCCGGTTTGTCGAAACCCAATCCGCGGCGGCTTACTTTACTGTTATATGCCGTAAACTTATCTACGGTTTCTTTCTTGAAGAAACGAACCCCGTTTAACTCGCCGCCATTCAATAACATTTGATAAAGTTGAGCAAGATCATATGCGTTGCTGAATAATCCTGCATGGCCGGCAACACCGCCAAACATGGCTGCACCTTCATCATGCACATCGCCACGGATGAGTTGCTGGCGGAAATGTTTTTCTTCTTCTGTTGGAACGATCAGGTCTATCGGCATCAATTCTCTTGGGCGGAAAGTGGTAGACGTCATGTGCAACGGTTGGTAAAAAATCTCTCTGGCATAATCATTCAAAGGCTTTCCACTTACGGCTTCAACAATTTTTCCAAGAAAGATAAAATCATTGTCACTATAAACATAATGATCCGGTGCAGTGAGTTTGCTTTGCAGGATGCGTTTGTATAAAGTGTCTTCCCAATCATTTCGCACATACAAACCTTCTGCTGCACGGAACTGGTGTTGCGCATCTTTTACCGTTGAAAAGTATTCCGGTTTGGGTTTGCCTGTGGTTGTATCAATCACTTCTCTGTAAAAAGGAATGAAGGGATTAAGACCGGCCTGGTGTAAGAGAATATCATTGAGTTTAAGCGGCGCTTTATTGGAACCTTTAACCCAAGGCAGATAATCGCCTAAAGTTTTATCAAGATCTATCTTACCTTCTTCATACAATTTCATAATAGAAACTGTGGTGGCAGACACTTTGGTAACGGAAGCCAGATCATATGCCATATCAATGGTGATAGGCTCTTTCTTATCAAAATTGGTATAGCCAAAGGCTTTGTTGTAAACGATCTTTCCTTCTTTTGCTACCAATACCACACAACCCGGTGCAGCACCTTTTGCAATGGCATCATTAGCAATCACATCAATTTTATTTAATGCATCTGATCGCAGGCCAACAGATTCGGGAACAGTTGTTGGGAAATAACTGTTATAAACAATGCCATCTCCAAACTTCAGATTATCCGCAACGGTTACAGGTAATTTTCCTTTGGCCTGTATTCTCCCTTCTAAGAGTTCAAAGGTTGACGCTTGTGTTATATCATCATCTTCATAACAAACAACAAGGTTTGGAGCAGTGGCAATATTTTTTACAGCGTATGGATTGCCAAACACAAGTGTGATGGTTTGTTGAGATTGCAAACCATTCAACAAATAAACTGCTGCATTACTGATACCGAAATTATTAGCAGGCCTGCGGCTGAAATTGTGCAGCCCTGTAACAACCACATCATAATTTTTTTGCCTGAGGGTGTTGATGAGCTGGGTTGCAGAAGCACTATCGCTCTTATCAATAATCGTAATAGATGTTTTATCATCCTGCAATTCCTTGCCTATAGCTGCTTTGGCGCCAAATAAATAGATATCTGCATTATATTCCTTCCGGAGACTTGCCGCAATGGCTGTTTCACCTACAGCACCGATACATACATATGCGATCTTTTTGCCTTTTGCTATCGGAAAAATATTTTCATTCTGTTTGCGTAAAAGAGTGAGTGCGTTATTGCACAAAATGGTTTTGATGCGAACAGTTTGTGTATTCAGATCATTAACTAAATTTTCGGTTTCAATGGGTGTGTTGTTATTCAGTCCCAAATGATATTTGACCAGTAACACTTTTTTTACTCTGGCATTCAGGTCATCCCATGTCAGCTTTCCTTCTTTAATTGCCTGCTTAACTTTGGCAATACTGCCGGGTATATCGCCGGGCAAACACAAAAGATCATTACCTGCAATCAGCGATTGAACCGAAGCATCTCCTTTCGGAAAAAATTTCGCTACACCCTGCATCTCTAATGCATCGGTAAAAGTAATACCCTGATAGCCTAATTCATTTCTCAGTAATTCAGTTACATTTTTATAAGATAAGGAGCTTGGTAAATTACTTGTGGTATCAATCGAAGGAATAGATAAATGTGCTGTCATTACACTGCCCACCCCTGCTTTGATCATCTCACGAAAAGGGTATAGCTCCAGATTATCCAGCTGCTCGCGTGTTTTGTTGATCACGGGAAGATCTTTATGAGAGTCTACGGAAACATCGCCATGGCCCGGAAAATGTTTAGCGGTAGCCAGTACACCTACATCCTGCATTCCTTTCATATATTGAACACCATAGAGCCCTACTTTGTATTTGTCTTCACCAAAACTTCTGTCATTGATAACGGGGTTCATCGGATTATTGTTCACATCCACATCCGGCGCATAGTTTACCTGTATGCCCATTCGTTTGCACTGTTCGCCAACCGCTTTGCCAAATTCATAAATAAGTTTTGCATCCTGTGTGGCACCCATCATTAATTGCCTGGGATAATTGATCACACTATCCAAACGCATACCCAATCCCCACTCGCCATCAATGGAGATCATTAGTGGGGTTTTGGCAATGGATTGATAGTAATTGGTAAGCATGGCTTGTCTTACAGGTCCGCCCTGAAAAAAACATAAACCACCTACATTGTATTTTTTGATCAGTTCTGTTACTTCTGCTACATGCTCAGGCCCAAGATTGCTGTGGGCACGAATGATCATCAACTGCGCAATTCTTTCATCCTTGCTTAATTTTCTAAATTTCTTTTTCACCCATTTTTCTGCAGCAGGAGTTTTTTCATAAAAATTCTGTGCAAAAACCGAGCTTGCCAATAGAGAGAGGATAAACAGGAATCCGAATTTTGTTTTCATAAAACTTTCTTGAGGTGGCACAAGTTAACAATTATCGTTTATTGAGAGGATGGCTGCCATTAAAATATCGGCATAAAAAAACCGAAACATTTGTTCCGGTTTTTTCAAATATCATTTTACTAATCTATGCCTGTTCTTCTGCATCTTCTTCCGGCTGCTCACTTAGCTTAGGATCTACATTATTTGCTTTCAGAATGCTGAACCATTTTACCATCTTTTTCATATCGCTGGCATACACCCTTCCAAAATCCATATCCGGGTATACTTTTTGAAAATAGGCTTTTACTGCAGCAGCATCTTTATCAGATGGCAAAGCTTCTTTACTCTTGCCCATTGCCTGAAAAACGTCTACCAGGTTCACATTATCACGAACGGTATATACTTCAATACTTTCCAGATGCGAGAAATTGTGTACACGGCTGCTGACGAATTTGGTGGTTTGATCGTCTAACGACTTTACAATGGCGCCATCTGTTTTGCTGCCTACCAACTCAAATAAACCGTTCAGTCCGGTAATTGATATTAATTTACTGTATTCCATGATTTTGATTATTAGGAGGTGCAAAGTAAGGGGAAAATGAAGAAAACCCTCAATGAAGGATAGGATATCCCATAATTTATAGCCATTCTAACACTTTTTTCTTTTTCTGATTTATCCTCAAAAACCCTGTTTATCCTGAAAATAGATACGCTTATCCATCTTTCAGGTAAATGCAAAGCTATTTTTTTATATTGTTTACACATATCGTTAAACCACCAAGTAATGGAACGCAAACAATTTCTTCAAACACTTTCAATGGGAAGTTCGGGTTTATTATTACCCGGATTGCTTTCTGCACAAAATCAAACACCTGATCCTTTACCGATGGCCCTGGTAAAAGACTTTGTGATCGCCGGACACGGCAATTTCGACAAGGTTAAACAAATGCATACAGAAACACCGGCTTTGCTGTATGCGACGTATGATTGGGGCAAAGGTGATTTTGAAACGGCACTTGAAGGAGCAGGGCATGTAGGTAATAAAGAGATTGCCAATTGGCTGATAGAAAAAGGGGCACGTACCAATCTATTTGTATTGACAATGCTTGGTAAAACATCAGTTGTAAAGGCATTTCTCGAAGCATTTCCATCTT
Source organism: Sediminibacterium sp. (assembly GCA_965206685.1). Lineage (GTDB taxonomy): Bacteria > Bacteroidota > Bacteroidia > Chitinophagales > Chitinophagaceae > Sediminibacterium. Next base: position 3,642,297 of record OZ242223.1, on the reverse strand, counting down.
ATCTTCATGCAAGAGGGCCACATGGTTTTACATTATTACATCACGCACAAAAAGGAGGCGAAGAGTCAAAAGAGTTGCTGGATTTTATTATGGGGAAGGGATTGTCCGAAACACGTACACCTTTATAAATTATTACTACTAAATTAATAATCATGATCTTTAAAAATGTCATCAGCTGGTTTGAGATCCCAACAACAGATCTTAACCGTGCCCAAAAATTTTATGAAGCCATATTTGATATGCAAATGATCCCGCTTGATACACCTTCTATGAAAATGCGGATGTTTCCGGTTGAAGATATGTTATCAGGTGTTGGCGGGGCATTGGTTGACAGCGGCGGCTTTCACAAACCTTCCGCAACTGAGGGCACTTTGTTATACCTGAACGCCAATCCGGATGTACAACAGGTTGTTGACAGAATAGAAGCCGCTGGCGGAAAAATAGTTATGCCAAAAACAATGATTTCACCGGAATATGGCCATATGGCGCTATTTATTGATACGGAAGGAAACCGTATAGCCATTCATTCCGTACCACAAACGTAATATTCATCATAATTAAAACTGCCTATATGAAAAAAATCAGCCTTCTTTTTTTAGTTCTTGTTTGTATCTCTTTTTCTGCATCAAATGTTAAAGCGCAAATTAATGCAGATACTGTAAAAGCTCAGTTGATCAGGGATTGGGAAAGAGCCAAATCTTATACAGATGAATACCTTACTACTATGCCTGCCAATAAGTATGGGGCAAGAGCTGTAGACAGTATCCGCAGTTTTGCAGAACAGATGTTGCATCTGGCAGCGGGTAATATTTCATTATCATCCGCCGGAACCGGCGCTGCGCGGATCTATCCCGGCTTTAATATGGAAAAATCTGCGGGTGCACAGAACAAAGATTCAGTTACATATTATGTAAATGCCAGTTATGATTTTGTGATCAATGGCATTAAAAGTATGGATGTAAACAAACTGATGGAAAACAACCGCGGACAAAGCAGACTTGTATGGTTGTTAAAAGCATTTGAACACCAAACCCATCATCGTGGCCAGTGTACAATCTATATCCGCTTGCAGGGTATAAAACCGCCAAACGAAAGATTATTTTAAGATCCAAAATTCATTAGAGATAAGCCGGGTAACTTTATCCGGCTTATTTATTTTGCAGAAATAATTTCCTGTAATGCATTATCCAGTCTGGCTTTCAGGGTTTCATAGTCTGTATACCCTCTGGCCAACAAAGTAAATTTTGTTTCAGAATTTTGTAACAAAACACAAGGGTAACCGGTTACCTGTAATTGTTTGCATAGCTGAAATTCGTAGTAGGCCTGTTCTTTATATTCTTCACTTTTTAATTTCGTATAAAAAGTTTCGGGGTTGATGCTGTATTTTTCAAGCAAATGTCGATAAGCTTCATCATCAGTAAGATCACGGCCTTCAAAATGCAAGGCATATTGCATGTCTGCTGCAAACTCAACCTGTCTGTCTGGATAAAATTCTTTAAAAATACATAACGCAATCGCCGGTTTTTCTGAATGCGGAAACCAATCGCTTAATTCTGGATGATTAATATGCCATAAATAATCAGCTCCGAATTTGATCCCCGTATATTCTTCAACGGTTGGATAAGCTTTCTGAATATAAGCAGCTGTGGCAGCAATGGGAACCGGTTTTTCGGCCAATACCATCCCACCGGAAAGGACTTCGATCTGAAGATCAGGGTATTCGGCAGCAATTTTTTTAATTACCGGACTAAAACCATAACACCAGCCGCAATAAGCGTCGTAGCAGTAAAAAAGGATCGGGTTCATTTTACAAAGTTAAAAGTTAAGAGTTAAGAGTAAGGAGTTATGGCAGATGAATCTTTTATATCTTTGTTTTTGGAGCTGCTGTCAACTCCAGACTTTAAACTTTTAACTCCAAACTATACCCTATGCCCGGTTTTGAATTATTTGGCGACGAAGAAAGAAAAGAAGTAAACGATGTGTTGGAAACAGGCATTCTGATGCGTTATGGGTTTGATGGCCCGCGTAAAGGCATCTGGAAAGCCAAAGAACTGGAAACAGCAATCACGCAGACTTTTGGTTGTGAATATGCACAACTAACTTCAAGTGGAACATCTGCCTTAACTACGGCGATGTCTGCATTGGGGATTGGTGCGGGTGATGAAGTGATCATGCCCTCTTTCACCTTTGTAGCAAGTTTTGAAGCGGTGTTGAGTGTAGGTGCCGTGCCTGTTTTGGTAGATATTGATGAAACACTCACATTAAATCCCGATGCTGTTCGTGCTGCCATCACTTCAAAAACAAAATGCATTATGCCCGTACATATGTGCGGAAGCATGGCCGATCTGGATGCATTAAAACAAATCTGTGCCGAACATAAATTGATTTTACTGGAAGATGCCTGTCAAAGTATTGGCGGAAAGTATAAAGGAAAATCATTAGGAACCATCGGTGATGCAGGAACCTTCTCTTTTGATTTCGTAAAAACGATTACCTGTGCAGAAGGCGGTGTGGTAATGACGAATAATAAGGAAGTGTATGTTAAATCCGACGGCTATACCGATCATGGCCATGATCACTTAGGGGTTGATCGCGGTGCAGATCTTCATCCGTTTATCGGGTATAATTATCGGATCAGCGAATTACATGCGGCAGTGGGTTTGGCGCAGATCAGAAAACTGGATACTTTTTTATCTCTCCAGAAAAAAAATAACAAAGCATTACGTGCCTATCTTGAACAAATACCTGAAATAAGTTTTCGCGTAGTTCCGGAAGGTGGTGAAGACAGCTGCAGTTTCTTAAGCTGGTTTTTACCAACAGAAGAATTAACAAAAGCCGTGGTAGCTGAAATGAAAGCTCAAGGTATTTTAGCAGGCAATTTTTACTGGTTTGTAAACAACTGGCATTATATCAGCAAATGGGATCATCTCAAAAACGCAGTAGCCTTAAGCGCTTTGAGCGATGTACAAAAGAATGCGTTACTCAAGCTGAAAGAAATTTCTTTTCCTGCCAGCGATGCCATTATGAGCCGTTGCATATCTACTGCCATCAGTTTAGTATGGACCGATGAACAAATCAAAGAAAAAGGAGAGAAGATGGTTGCCGTAATTCAAAAAGTATTAGAACAGCATCTTCAACAGGCATAAAACGTGGCCAGATTTATCATTCATACATATCCTGAAAAGAAAAAGTTTCAGAAACCGATTCAGATCATTGTGGTTCTTGGATTGGCGGCTTTGTTTGTTTTTGATATTGCATCGTATATATGGGGTGGCAATAGACGATATCTGGGTAGCATTCTTATCTTTCTTTTTCTCTTGTCGCATATTGATCGACTTCGAAGAAAGAAGAGAGAATATTTTATTAATATATCAGACGATAGTATTGAATGGCTTATTGCCGAGGAAGGGGATATTACAAAAGTTGATTGGAATGATATTCGTTGGATAAAACGTGAAAAGGATAACTCTCTTTCGCTTTTTCAGGAAAGCAGTTTCAGTAAAAATTTTTCTTTAAAAAAGTTTTCGGAAGAAGATTCCAAAGAAATACTTCAATTACTGGAGAAAAAGGGGCTGGATAGAAATATCAGGCTGATCAATTTTTCAGAACCCGCATTGGTGGTTGCTTAAAATCTTTTCCCTTTCCTTCCAGATCATTCACATAATCAAGGCTGCCTAATCGTAACCGGAAAGGAACTTTGGTGAGCTTTTCCAACTGCAACTCCTTTTTACAAAAAAAAGGAAGATTGGTGCTGTAATAATTATCCGGCAATATTCTTACAGGAAAACTTTTCAAACTGTCAATATTTTTGGATTTCTCAGAAGGCAATAAAAACCCCTGCTGTGCCCGGGAGGCAAAAGCCGTAATTAGCAATAAATTCACAAACAAACAAATTGCTTTCACTGTTGGGTTGCTTTCTTTTGTATGTAAATTTACGGCGTTAAAATAAAGAAGGATTTACGGGATACGATTTAGTTTTCGTAACCCGTACTTCACAGTTTGTACTTAATTATGTCTCTTAGTCAATCGTTACAACAGAAACTGTTACAAAAACTGTCCCCACAGCAGATTCAGCTTATGAAACTGCTGCAGGTACCTACTGCCAATCTGGAAGAGCGTATAAAAGAAGAGCTGGAAGAAAACCCCGCCCTTGAAATGGATGAAGAGGGGCATGAAGATGAATTTACCGAAGATGCCCAGGACGAGTTTGATAACCCAACCGACGATGACGCCGATCTGGATGGCAGCGAAGAAGAATACGATAATGTAGATATCAGCGAATATGTGGTGGATGATGATGGCGAGATTGCTGATTATAAAATGAAGGATGATAATTATCCTGAAATGGATGATCAGAAAGTAATTCCTATCAAAGTAGAATCCAGTTTTCATGATCTTTTGCTGGATCAGTTAGGCATGCTGGAACTGGATGAACGCAGTTATAAAATTGCAGAACAGATCGTAGGTAGTCTGGATGATGATGGATATTTACGAAGAGAATTATCTTCTATAGCGGATGATCTGGCTTTCCGTCAGGGGCTTACCGTTGAAGAAAAAGAAATCAAATCACTCATACAGCAAATTCAGCAATTTGATCCCGCAGGCATTTGTGCACGCGATCTGCAGGAATGTTTGTTATTGCAATTAAAACGAAAACTGAATGAGGGTAAAGCCGTAGAACTGGCCATTCAGATCCTGAGTAAATATTTTGACGAGTTTACCAAGAAGCATTACGAAAAAATTCAACGCAGCCTTAACCTTACCGATGAACAGATCAAAGATGTAATTAATCAGATCATCAAACTCAATCCTAAACCCGGTGGTAATATCGGCGAGATCAATAAAGCAGAGAGTTATATCGTTCCTGATTTTTTTGTGTTGAATAATAATGGCAAACTGGAACTTACGTTAAATTCAAAAAATGCACCCGATCTCCGAATCAGCGAAGAATACAGGGATATGCTGAAGGATTATGATAAGGGCAGTAAAAAAGATAAACGCCAGAAAGAAGCCGTTCTGTTCATCAAACAAAAAATAGATTCTGCCAAATGGTTTATTGATATGATCAAACAAAGGCAGGATACATTGGTAGGAACCATGAGTGCCATCATGCGCCATCAACAGGAATTCTTCCTTACCGGCGATGAAACCACCATGCGGCCTATGATCCTGAAAGATATTGCTGAGTTAACCGGCCTGGATATTTCTACCGTAAGCCGTGTGGCCAATAGCAAATTTGTACAAACAGAATTTGGAACCTATCGTTTAAAATTCTTCTTCAGCGAATCATTGAGTACAGATAGCGGAGAAGAAGTAAGTACAAGAGAGGTAAAGAAGATCTTAAGTGATATGATTGAAGCGGAAGACAAACGCAAACCTTTAAGCGATGAAGTACTAACAGATATGCTTCAGGAAAAAGGATATAATATTGCACGCAGAACCGTAGCCAAGTATCGGGAACAGTTGAATGTACCTGTAGCTAGGTTGCGTAAAGAACTATAACCGTGCCTTTGTGCCTCTGTGTGAGAAACAATTTGCACACAGAGGCACAAAGGCACGGTTGAAACGAATATCAATGGAACAAACACAGGAAATCTCAACTTCAAAACCTTCAGCGGTACTTGCCATACCGGCTAAGCTGATCTCTTATCTGTTTCATCCACTATTTATCCCAACCTATATTTTCATATTCCTGATATTTCAGTTTCCTTATGAATTTGCAGGTATCACAGACTTTCAGTTAAAACTCAAGTTGTTCAGTATTTTCTGGCTTACGGCTTTCTTCCCGGCTTTTGCTGTTTTTCTTTTGTGGCGTTTAAAGTTTAGTGAGAGTATTTTCTTACGTACACAAAAAGAACGAATTGTTCCCTACATCATTACCATGTTCTTTTACTGGTGGATGTACTACCTCAGCCGCAACTTTACAGACCAACCCGCAGTACTTAAATTTTTCTACATGGGTATTTTCATATCCACGGTTTTTGGATTGATATTGAATAATTATTTCAAGATCAGCTTACATGCCATTGGGGTTGGCGGGGCTTTGGCAGCCATTATTTTATTTGCCATGTATTATCAATCGCCACTGGGTGTTTCTATGAGCATTACGGCATTAATAACCGGAATGGTTTGTACATCCCGTTTTTTAGTGAGCGATCATACAAATACAGAAGTATATACCGGCCTGTTTGTAGGTATGGGTTGTCAGGTAGGCGCCTATTATTTTCTGATGTGATTTTCTTTATTATGCTTTTGCCTCTTCAAACTCGTTCAAATAAATTCTGATCAACAGAATAAATACGGATATAAGTATCGGTCCAAAGATCAGACCTATAAAGCCAAAGAGATTAATGCCCACGATCACTCCAAATGTAGTTACCAGCGGATGTGTGTTTCCGATTCTTTTCTGAATATAAATTCTGAATACACTATCCAATACATTCATGATGGCTACGCCATATAATAAAACCAAAATTCCTTTTGTGCTGTGTCCTTCAGCAAAGAAAAGGATCGCCAGAGAAATATAGGCAAGGGCAGAACCGATCATCGGTATCATAGCTGTTAAACAGGTAACCACAAACCAGAAAGGCAGATCATCAGCCCCTAAAAAATAATAACCAATCACACCAATAATACCCTGGAGGATAGCGGTAACAGGAATACCCAGTGCATTTGAAAATACAAGCATCCGAATTTCATTACCCACTTTTTGCAGATTCTCATTTTTTAAAGGAACATTTTTATACATCCATAATTCCATCTCACGCCGGTTAACCAGCAGAAAATAAAGGATAAAATAAAGGATCACAATAATCACAATCGAATTAAAAGTGGCACCTAATAGTTTAGGTAACATTTGTGCCACAGCGGTTCCCAGGCTTTCAATATTCTTATCGCTGATCAGGGTTATATGGTAATTGTGTTCAATATTTTCAATAAATACTTTCAGTCCGGCAATTACTTCATTTGAATGCTGAACCGCAAAATCAATTTTTGTATATAACACATTTACAAAAAGCGAAACGGGTAGCAGTACAATGATAAAAGAACCCAGCATTAAAACCGTAGCGGCCAATCCTTTGCCCCAGTTTTTTTTCTCAACCAGAAACCCCATCGGCCTTTGTAATAAAATATATAAGGTTACCGCACCCAGTAAAGCGGGCAAAAAAGAAGATAATTGAAGAAATAAAAAGATTCCCAGAAAAACCAATATGCTGTAAAAACTAAGCTGTCTGATCTTTACTGAACTTACGGGTTGCATGGTATAAATGTTGTACCGGAAAAATACAACATTTCATTCACAGGCTTGCGCAAAGCCAAAACCAACAACCTTGCATCTTCTGCTTTTTTATTGCTTTCTTTGCAGCCAATAACTTAATAACTGTTCTTCATGTGGTATAAAGCCGGAAAATTTATTCTTCAGCAAAGATTATTTTTACTAATTGCATTATTTGCCGCAACGGCTTTTATGGGATGGAAGGCATCCAAAGTGCAGTTGAGTTACGATTTTACCCGGGCATTACCCACCGATAACCCTAAGTATCAGGAATACCAGGCCTTCCTCAAAAAATTTGGCGGCGATGGTAATACCCTTGTGGTGGGTATTGAAACCGATCAGTTATTTACGGTTTCATTGTTTAACCAACTTGGACAATTACACCAGCAACTCAAAAAAGTATCCGGCGTAACAGAAATATTGAGTGTACCAGAAGTCGTAAATCTGAAGAACGATAGTGTAAATAACAAACTGGTTCCGGTAAGAATATTTCATTATCCATACACCTCACAACAGGCACTGGATAGTGATCGGATCGCATTTGAAAATCTGCCTTTCTATCGCAACCTTGTATATAATCCCCGATCACATAGTTATTTAATGGGCGTTAGTGTGAACAAAGACACCATCAACAGCAAAAGCCGTACAAGGCTTATTAACGATATCATGAAGGAAGTTGACGGGTTTGCAAAAACAACAAACTTACCTGTATATGTTAGCGGGTTACCCTTTATCCGTACCACTATCGGCAACCGGATAAAAGCAGAAATGAATTTGTTTTTGCTTGGCTCATTATTATTATCGGTGATCACTTTGTTTCTTTTCTTCCGTTCTGTCAGTGCCACTTTTATGAGCCTGCTAGTTGTGGGTATGGGAGTGGTTTGGAGTTTAGGAACGATCGTTTTGCTGGGATATAAGATCACATTATTAACCGCGATTATTCCACCATTGGTAGTGGTGATCGGTATTCCCAACTGTATTTATTTTCTGAATAAATACCATACTGCTTACCGCGAATGTAATGATAAGGATAAAGCTCTCATAACCATGGTGGGCCGTATGGGTATTGTAACCCTGTTCTGTAATATTGCTGCTGCCATTGGGTTTGCTGTATTTGCTTTAACGCATAGTGATCTCTTGAAAGAGTTTGGTGCTGTGGCAGGTATCAATATCATGGCTTTGTTTCTGATCTCTTTGATCTTTATTCCTTCTGTACTCAGTTATCTTCCGCCGCCGAAAGACAAACATACACGTTACCTCGATAATGCTTTTTTAGAAAAGATTTTATTAAGGATAGAAGACTGGGCCTTTCATCATTCAAAATGGGTGTATGGTATTTCTGTAGTCATAACTGTTTTTGCAGTGATCGGTATCACGCGCATAAAAAGCGAAGGATTTATTGTGGATGATCTTCCCAGAAATGATAAAGTGTACACGGATCTAAAATGGTTTGAACAGAATTTTGGCGGTGTAATGCCTTTGGAAATTGTGGTGGATACCAAAAAGAAAAATGGTTTGCTGCGCAGTGTAAAATCCATTGCAAAAATTGATGAATTATCTGCATATATCGCAACCAATCCCGCAACGGCCCGGCCTTTATCGTTTGTAGAAGGATTAAAATTTGCCAAGCAGGCTTATTTTGATGGAGATACCATGAGCTATGCTATTCCATACGAAGCGGATCTGGCATTCATGTCGCCGTATTTACGCGCCAAACCGGATAGCAGTAATGCACCCAAAACAAGTTTTTCAAAACTGATGAACAGTTTTATGGATAGCGCCAAACAAATGGCAAGGATCAGTGTGAACATGAAAGATGTGGGCAGTGTAAAACTCCCTTTACTGATCAACGATTTTCAGAAAAAAGCAGATGAGATTTTTGACACGGCAACCTACCACGTAACCTTCACCGGCAGCAGCATCAGCTTTTTGGAAGGATCGAGTTTTATCATCAGGGGATTGAAAGAAAGTATTTTCTGGGCCTTTTTACTGATCACACTTTGTATGCTGTATCTGTTCCGTTCATTCCGGATTTTAGTCTGTTCATTAATTCCCAACCTCATTCCATTAATCGTAACCGCCGGTGTTATGGGCTGGGCAGGTATTGCCTTAAAGCCGTCAACTGTTCTGGTATTCAGTGTGGCACTGGGTATTGCCATTGATGTAACCATCCGGTTTCTCATCAATTATAAACAGGAGCTGCCGCATTTTAACGGTAAAGTACCCGAAACACTTGTGCAAACCATTCGCCATACCGGTATCAGTATTATCTATACCTCACTGGTTTTAATTGCCGGGTTCATTATTTTTTGCTGGAGCGATTTTGGAGGAACAAAGGCTTTAGGCTGGCTTACTTCATTAACCCTGGTGGTTGGAACCCTTACAAACCTGATTCTGTTGCCGGTACTGATCTTAAGTACAGCCAAAAAAGAAACCAACCGCCCATAGTCCCTTCCATTTATTTCGAAAATTTTATACGTAGGGACACAAAATAACCGGCTCGTATAAACCATTGACGGTATAAGTCATGCATTGCCCGATGATTTCAAAAAAGCCGGCAAACCAGCTGTTTTTATCAAATAGATAAAAATTTTATATACTAAAATGGGCTATCCAATTGCGATTTTTGGAATTTTATTGGCTTAAAATTGATATTTAGATAGCTTAGTAGGTTTATTTAGTTTTATAAATAATTGATAATCAATAACTATAATTTTTTGTTACAAGGTATAACCAATGTATTTGACAAAAATTGCAGCAAATAAGAACAATATGCTGTCATAGGTGTTTATGTTATCTTTTCTTTAACTAATTTGCAGCCCCGCAAAAAACTAAAAACTGAATTATGAGAAAATTTGTCACATTAGCCTTGTGCGTGATAATGTCATTATCACTGGCAATGGCTCAAAACCGAACTGTAACCGGAAAGGTTATGGATGAGGCCGGAACTCCGCTTCAAGGGGCTTCCGTTATGATAAAAGGAGCCAAATCGGCTGTTTTATCCCAGGCCAATGGTACCTTTTCTATTCAGGTGCCTGCTTCAGCCAAAACTTTGGTAATTTCTTATGTAGGCTCTGAAGCCACAGAAATTACATTAGGTACACAGTCTTCTTATACCGTATCCCTTAAGAAAAAAGTGGATCCTTTGGAAGAAGTTGTTGTAACCGGTTATCAGGTAAGAAAGAAAAGAGATGAAGCCGGAGCAATTTCTTCTATTAAAGCAAGAGAAATTGAAAACCAGCCTAACGTTTCTCTCGATAAGGCTTTACAAGGTAAAGCAGCGGGTGTATTGGTACAGTCAAGTAACGGTATCCCCGGTGGTGCTGTAAACGTGCGTATTCGTGGCCAGGGATCATTGCTCGCAGGTAACGACCCATTGTATATTATTGATGGAGTTCAGTTCAATACCCGTATTGATGGTGGTTTTACACAAAATAACCCACTGGCTTTCTTAAACCCTGATGATATTGAATCAATCGATATCCTGAAAGATGCGGCCAGTGCTGCTATCTACGGATCAAACGCCTCTAACGGTGTTGTAATCGTAACAACCAAAAAAGGAAAATCAGGCAAAACCAAATTCAACGTTAACTATTACACAGGTGTGGTTTCTCCATTGAAGAAATTACAAATGTCTAATTCTCAGGAATATTTTCAGTTAAGAGCTGAAGCTTATGGTAATGCAAATAACCTGCCTTGGGATAACCTGGCGGTATTGCAAACTGTATTAAATGAATTGCGCGTGCCAATTGGCGGTATCACTACCGTTGATCAGGCAAAAGCTGCTGCAGCTGCATTACCTACTTACGACTGGCAGGATGCTGCTTTCCGTAACGGTAAAGTGAGCAATTACGAAATGAGTGTAAGTGGCGGTAATGAAAAAACCACTTTCCGTATTTCCGGTAACTATTCTCAGCAGGATGCGATCGTGTCTAAAGCGGATTTCAAAAGAGCAGGTATTAAAGCAGATATCCAAAACAAAGCAACTGATCGTTTAACTTTCGGATCAAGCATCAGCTTAAGTACTTTCACTCAGTTGAACCCTTTTGCAACCAGTGGTTCATTCCTGGGTAGTGCTGCATTCTCTGCATCTGCCATTATTCCAACCAACCCAATTTATAATGCAGATGGAACTTATTACGGTATGCCTGGTCAAACACCGGCTAACCTGGTAGGTACTTTGAATCAGAACGTAATTGCGGTTAATGATTATAACAGCGGTTATCAGCGTACTAACCAGATCGTAGGTAATCTGACTGCAGATTATAAAATTACAGACTGGTTATCTTTCAAAACATTAGTAGGTATGGATTACCGTATCGTTCAGGGTAAGAACGTTAGGGATTCAAGAACTGCGGATGGTTTTGCCAATAAAGGAAGTGTTACCGTTCAAAGTAACTGGAACACCAACGTAAATACTTTCCAGACTTTAAACTTCAACAAACAATTCGGCAGCAAACACAGACTGGATGGAGTTGTTGGTTTTGAGTACAGACAGGAAAATAACGAGCAGATCAATGCTACAGCAACTACTTTCCCTACGTATCAGTTTACCTCAATCAACAATGCGGCTAACTATACAGCAGAAGGTGAATCATACACAGGATTTAAAAGAAATGGTATTTTCGGTAAAGTTAACTATGGTTACGACCGTAAATACCTGATCGCTTTCACATTACGTCGTGATGGTTCTTCCCGTTTTGGTGCAGATAACCGTTATGGTACTTTCTGGGGATTATCCGGCGCATGGAATATTGATCAGGAAGGTTTCATGAAGAAATCGAATTTCTTCTCTTCAATGAAACTGAGAGCCAGTTATGGTAGCACGGGTAACGATCAGATCGGAAACTTTGATGGATTAGGTTTATATGGCGGTGGTGGTATTTACAACAATGCTGCCGGTATCGCTTATACACAGTTAGCTAACCCGAACCTGAAATGGGAAACCAATACAACTACTAACCTGGGTCTTGATTTCGGTTTCTTCAATAACCGTTTAACAGGTACTGTGGAAGTATATTCTAAAGATACCAAAGACCTTTTGTTAACGCAGCCACTGCAAACTTCAACAGGTTTTGCCAGTATCACCAGCAACATTGGTAAAGTAAACAATAAAGGTATTGAGGTTACATTAGGCGGAGATATTTTCAAGTCAAGAAAGCCAGGCGATCTGAACTGGAATGTCAGCTTCACATTTGCGTATAACAAAAACACAGTGAAAGAACTCTATGGTGGATTACAGATCCTGCCTAGTGATAACTCTGTTCAGGTAGGTCAACCTTTAGGTGTTTTATTTACACAGCAATTTGCAGGTGTTAACCCGGCCACAGGACGTTCTATGTGGTATGATACTTTAGGTAATCTTACTTATCAGGTTACTGCAAAAGACAGAAAAATTATCGGTCCTCAGAATACACCAAAATTCCAGGGTGGTTTGCGTAACAGCGTATCATTCAAAAACTTCACATTTGAGTGGTTCTTCCAGTATGAATATGGCCGTTATGCAAATGATGGACAGGTTAACTTCCTTGATGAGAACATCGGTCGTATCAATGTACTTGAAGATGTATACAAAGCACGTTGGACTACTCCGGGCCAAATCACTTTCTTCCCTCGTTATAACGTGAATGGAACGGAAGCGAAAAGCTCAGGATCACAGAGCGGTACCAGAAACTTCTTTAAAGCAGATTATATCCGTTTGAAAAATGTTTCAGTGTATTACGACCTGAATCCATCGATTGCTAAGAAAATCGGTTTAAGTACTGCCAGATTCTATGTTCAGGGAACCAATTTATGGACTAAGAGTGACTGGTTTAGTTATGACATTGAATTCGTAGGAACGGCTACCGGTATTGTCCCTCAATCTAAAAACTATACCGTTGGTATCCAACTCGGATTCTAATTACTAATCAATAAACGAACCAGATATGAATACTAAATATATAAACAAGGCCGGGATTGCATTAGTTGCTTTTCTGGTATTTCTATCCAGTTGTTCAAAGCAATTGGAAACAGCCCCAAGGCAATCGATTGATGCCAATGGTGCATTAGGCTCGCGTGATGCGATTGAAGCATCTATCACTTCAATTTATGCAAGTTTAAAAGGTACCAATATTTACGGTAGAGATATGATTGCTTTACCTGAGGCATTGTCTGACAATGGTTTTGCAACCAATAAATCAGGCCGTTTATTGCCTGAAGCACAAAATACACTGAATGCACATTTTACCACTGCTATCTGGACCAATGGATATGCTTCTATCAACCAGATCAACAATACGCTTGATGCGATTGCAAAAGGTGGATTAAGTCCTGTAATGACACAGACAGAAAGTGACAGATGGTTAGGACAATTGTACTTCCTCCGTGCTTTGTATTATTTTGACCTTGCGAGAGTGTATGCTTATATACCGGGAGCTATTGTGGCTTCTCAGGATAGAGGTTGTGTGCCTTTGACTGTTGCAGGTATTGGAAGTTCTTCTGATGCGTTGGCTTATAAACCTGCCCGTGCAACTCAGGCTGCTGTATATGCACAAATCATTGCCGATCTGGTTGCTGCCAATTCACGTTTAGCTAATCCGGGATTGGGCGTAAACTATGCGAATAAAGCTGCTGCACAGGGAATGCTGGCAAGAGTAAATCTGTATCTGCAAAACTATACAGATGCTAAAAGATGGTCTGATTCTGTGATCACTTTAGCGGGTAGCAAATTAACCACTACTTCAACTCATGTTTCCAGCTGGCGCGGGGCTACACATGGTGAAACACTGTTTCAGGTGGCCTATGCAACCAATGCTGAAAATATTGGTGTGAACACTTCTTTACAAACATCTTTCACTACACTGGTAACGCCGGGTAATCAGGCAACTACCGGTGGATTTGGTGACCTGGTTCCTTCTATTTCATTATTGAATGATCTGGGTATCTCATTAACCGGTGGAAATACAACCACTGTTTTTGGATTGAACCACACCATTGCAACACGTAATACGGATGTTCGTAACCTTTTGTTTGAACCGGGTACAGCAGGCCGTGGCCCTATCAAAACCGAGTGTACCAAATACATTGGAAAGAATGGTTTTATCAATCTGGATAATGTACCTGTATTCAGAATTGCTGAGGCGTACCTGATCCGTGCAGAAGCACAGGCAACAGCGGGTTCTCCTGTATTAAATCTTGTGAATGCTTTGGCTGATCTGAAAACCATCAAATCAAACAGATATACAGGTTATACAGGTTCTGCTCTGGAAACTGCAGACAATGCACTTTCTCAGGCTAATTTGTATGAAGAGATCCTTCGCCAGAGAAGAATCGAATTCGCTTTTGAAGGACACCGTTTCTTCGATCTTAAGCGTTTGGGAAGAGATCTGGTTAAAGGACCACACTACAATAACGTAGCATTTACAGATATCAGGATCTTACCGGCTATCCCACAGGGTGATGTTGATGGCAATCCTAATTTAAAACAAAACTTTGGCTACTAAAACTTATATGATCATGAAAAAAATATTCACGTCAGGCATATTGTTAATGTTATTTGCATTAACGGGATGTGTTAAAAACACACTCACAACATATACAGATGCGCCACAAGTAGAATGGGATGCTTCCAGTTGGAATGCGAATGCTGTAGGGGTAACCTATCCTTTTTTAACGCGTATCCCTATTCCTAATGCGGCTACTCCAACCACTCAGCCAGCGTTAACACGTACATCCGGAACTTTCCAGTTGCGTGTAAATCTGGTAGGTGCGCAGAAAACAACGGATACACAATTTACCTATACCGTTTCTGCATCTGAGAGTACAGCTGTGGCAGGTACACACTATACTGCCTTTAGCGGAACAGGTACCATTCCTGCCAACAGCAGTTTTGGTTTTGTAAATGTGGCTGTTCTTAATCCGGGTGCAACTACCGGTTCTGTTGATCTGGTATTACAGTTAACAGATAACACAACTTATAAAGCCAGTGTTAACTATGGCAAAGTAGGTTTAAGAATTGCACAGAACTAATTTTAATTTAGTTTACTGATAATAAAAAGGGCTGCCATTTATGGCGGCCTTTTTTATTTATTTTATGCAGAAGAGTTTAGGAAAATTGATGCTGTACACCATTTTTCTCACATATAAAATTTCCGGATTCAGCGGGATGAGTTTCTTATAAGTTCTTATAATAAGACAGAAGAGCAAGTACTGATCTGTTTCGGTTATTCTCCTGCACTATAAAAAAAGAGAGTCCGTCTGAATTCAGACGGACTCTCTTTTTTTAGTTACTCTTTTTCTCTTTATTTAAGGACCTCGGCTAATTTCTTCTGAAGATCATCTCCCCTTAATTCATTAGCAATGATCTTACCCTGCGGATCTACTAATACATTAAAAGGAATGCCATCGAAATGATATAAAGGAACCATGCTGCTTTCCCATTGTTTAAGATCGCTTACATGTGTCCAGGTAAGTTTATCATCTTTAATAGCCTGTGCCCAGTTTTCTTTTTCTTTATCGAGTGATACACCCAGGATCGTAAAATTTTTATCCTTGAATTTATTGTAAGCTGCTACAACATTCGGGTTTTCTTTTCTGCAGGGTCCGCACCAGCTTGCCCAGAAATCAACCAATACATATTTACCTTTTAAGCTGCTTAGCATAAAGGGTTTGCCGTTTACATCGGGCAGACTGATCTCAGGAGCCTGTTGTCCTAATAAAGGATATTTTGTTGGTGCAGGAGCAGCAGGTTTTTGAACGGTGAGCACGCTTTTGATCCTGGCTAATCCGCTGTGTTCTTTAAACTTATCTGCTGAAGCAGTTGCCAATACCAAAACATCTTCCTGTGCCATGGTACGCATGGCCATGTTGAGTGCGTAGTAACGCGCGGCCGGACTTTGTGATTGATTGATAAAGTTTTTTACCTGATCATTCATCTGTTTGATCTGTGCATCGCGTTGATTGCGTATTAAAGTAAGTATACTGTCGTCTGCACCACTTTTTTGTAAAGTATCGATCTTCATAAAAGTAACATAGAGAGAAGAATCTTTTTTGCGGTAGTCTTCAAACAGATCGTGAAGGCTTTGGGTGGCGGCAGAGCCGTCAACGGTATAAGCGCGGTAGTTGTTTACATCAAGTGTTACTTTAATGCTTTTGCCATCATTTACCAGTAATACATCCGGCCCGTTTTCTATCACCAGACGGTACAATGCTTCCTCTTTTCCCATGGCGCGTAAAGTAAACGTACCGTTGGATGCGAGTGAAACCGAGTCCAGTACAACCGGTTGTTCACCTCCGAAAGGAAGTTCCTGCAGGAATATTTTTTTGGATGGGGCATGTTCAATTTTACCGCTTACTGTGAATGCGCCGAATTTTTTTTCCTGGCAGGAAGTTAGGGCAAGAATTGTGGTTGTGATGAGAAGTAGTTTTTTCATAGTGTGTTTTTAACCACCCCGCCCTGCGCTAGGCCGCTTGGGCACCCCTCCTTGCAGAGCAAGGAGGGGATATATGAGTAGCGCTAATTGTTTAAATGTTGTTCCAGTAATTGTGTTACTATCTTGGGGTCGGCTTTTCCTTTGCTGCGTTTTTTTACATCGCCAACAAAGAGACCTATCAATCCTTTTTTACCTTTTTTGTATTCGGTTACTTTATCGGGCATCGATTGCAGGGCTTCCTGTATCCATGTTTCCAGCTCATTGGTATCGCTTACCTGAATTAAATTCATTTTTTCTGCCAATGCCAACGGTGAGCTGTTTTCAGTGATCACTGCCGGTAATAATTTAGAAGACGCAACAGAGAAGCTAACCTTACCGTCTTCCACTAATTTTATTAATTCTGCTAAAACTTCCGGTGCCAATGTAAGGTCTGTAAAAGTTTTATTGGTTTCATTCAAATATTGACGAACGGGGCCGAGGATCCAGTTGGCGGCGGCTTTGTATTGTGTGGTGTGTTGAATTACCGATGTGAAATAATCGGCTGTTTCTTTTTCATCACATAATTGTTTGGCATCGTATTCGCTCAATCCCAAATCAACTTCATATTTTTTGATCAGCTGATTGGGTAAAGCGGGTAAGGCAGCACCGATCTTATTGATAAATTCATCTGTTAAATGAAAAGGAGCCAGATCTGGATCGGGGAAGTAGCGGTAATCATTGGCTTCTTCTTTATCGCGAATGGCAAAAGTGGTATCGTTGGATGCATCAAAACTTCTGGTTTGTTGTTTTACGGTACCGCCGCTTTCAACCAATTCGATCATTCGGTCTATTTCGAACTCAATCGCTTTTTTCACATTGCGAATAGAGTTCAGATTTTTTACTTCAACTCTGGTACCCAGATTCGGATCTCCTTTCAGGCGAATGGATACATTGGCATCGCAACGCAAACTGCCTTCTTCCATATTACCATCGCAGATACCTATCCATCGTACAAGTCTTCTTACTTCGGTTACATATTGCCAGGCTTCATCGGCAGAAAACAGATCCGGCTCTGTTACAATTTCGATCAAAGGAGTTCCTGCACGGTTTAAGTCTATACAGGTAAACTGATCATCAAGGTCATGAATACTTTTACCGGCATCTTCCTCAAGATGTATTCGGTTTAGCTGTATATCTCTGTTTCCATTGGCTGTATGAATTGTTACCCTTCCGCCTTTACAAATAGGCGTAGTATGTTGTGAGATCTGGTAACCCTTGGGAAGATCAGGATAGAAATAATTCTTGCGGGCAAAATAATTGTCTTTTTCAATTTCACAATTGCAGGCAATACCCATACGAATGGCATATTCCACTGCTTTGCGATTGGTTTTAGGCAAGATACCCGGATGGCCCATAGTAATTGGGCTGATATGTGTATTGGGTGCAGCACCAAAAGAAGTACTGTCGCCGCAAAACAATTTGCTGTTGGTAGCCAGTTGAGCGTGTACTTCCAGGCCGATCACCGCTTCGTATTTATCGTTCAAAGCCATAGGGCGCAAAAATAGCCTTAATCGCAGATTTTACAGATGATTTTGTATGATTAAAAGCCTATTGAGCAAGGATTTTAACGAGATCATCCTTTGATACCGTTAATAAACCAACCGGCGGAAGCCTGCGGGTGAGCTCTTTCCAGTTCTTGTCTTTTGTAAAAATGCTTTTTAACATGGGAAGGGCTTTGGCAACCTGTTTGTTATTGGCAAGTGTGATGGCGGTCCAGTATTGCATTTCGAGGTTTGCAGGGAAGAGCTTCATGGCTGCGTTGTACTCGTTCATGGCAAGATTCATATCATTTTTTTCTACAGCCAGATCGCCGTTGTTCATGTGTTGATAGGCAGTTTGTACATTGTAAAGCCTTCTTAATTCTTTCAATGGCTGCGGAGAATCGTCTACACGCAGATCAACGGTTCTGTTATTCCATACTTCTGTTAGTTTGCCGGGGACTACAATAATGGCTGCGGCCTGCATACCGCGGATATCGCCACCGGCTTTTTGTGCCGCTTCGAGAGCCAATAAAACCCTTTCTGCCAGTGGTTTTCCTGATGTTTGGGCAAATGATTTGGCCATGTATTCGCAAACACTATCACCCAGCATCATATTGCTTTGTACGCTAAAGTTGTAGCCATTGATATTTTTGGCCACCTGTATACAGTTCTTGCCGGTATGAACAGCGGTATTGCCTTTGGTGTCAATTATTGCTACCTGACGTACATCACGTCCCGGATCTGCTTTGGTTAAACTATCTAATGCCTGTTGCGGGGTAAAGCCTTTTTTTAATAGTGCAAGTGCTTTTGGGCCATAGGATTTATCTACAAATGATTGTGTTGCTACTGCACCCACACCGGCTTCTGCCCAAGGCACTTCTGTGCCTACACTAAACCAATGGCTTTGAACACCCACCGCCAATTCGCCGGTTTTTTCATCGCGGGCTACAATAGAGAAGGTATGTACCAATGGCTGTTTTTTAGAATATACCTGTGCTTGCGAGAATAAGGCTATAAGTAATGCTGATAGTAGAAATATCTTTTTCATGTTTTTGGATTGATGGATAAAGTTAGTGGGTTGGCGTTAGTGTTTTAAATAACAACAAACTTTGTTTATGGTTCAGGCCGCTTTGAGTGTCCCGACCCATAAAAAAACCGCGCTAAGAATAGCGCGGTGAGTAAACATGAGAAAAAATCGAAGAGTTGTAATTATTTATTTTATGCTGCTATACGGTTCAGGCCGCTTTGAGCGTCCCGACACATTAGAGATCAGCTGTCTTTAGCTTTTTAGGGAATTTAATATCTGCGGTTTGTGTGTTTCCGTTTCTGCGGAAAGTGATTTTGAAACTATCGCCTTCTTTCTTGCCTCTGATCTTTTCTCTCAGATCATCAACAGAAGCAATAACAGTACCATCTATTTCAGTGATCACATCATCTTTTTGTAAACCTGCTTTGGAGGCAGGTGTATCGCTGTCAACATCCAGAACCTTAACTCCTTTACCTTCTTCAACATCCTGAATTTCCAATCCCAGCCTGGGTTTTCGGTTATACATGATGTCCATTCCATTAGGTCCCGTAATCCTTGGCATTTCAAAATTGAAATCCTTACTATCAAATTTGAATTGTTTATTATCGAAGTTGAAGTCTTTGTTATTGAAATTGAAGACCATATCAGCAGCAGCATTTTTCCCCAGTGTAGCAGTGATCTTGTTTTCTTTGCCATCACGCAGATAAGTAATGTTTACTTTTTCTTCGGGTTTGAATTTGCCGATGGCTTCATACAGATCATCGCTTCCTTCAATTTTGGTATCGCCCACTTTGGTGATGATATCATCTTTTTTCAATCCTGCTTTTTCTGCAGCACTTTCTTTTTCCACTGAATTGATCTTTGCTCCTTTTTCTGTTTTTTCAGTAACTACGCCAAGGAATGCGCGGTTGTTTGCTTCTCTCAACATTTTCATTCCGCCATTCATCATTGGTGCAATCCTTGCTCTGATTCTTGGCATTAAAGGGCCGATGCCTTTGTTTCGAAGAATTTCGATGTCTTCACTTTTCATGTCTTCAACGGGCTTGCCGTTTACAGTAATGTTGTCTCCATCAATTACGATGGTTACCTTTTCTTTACTGTCTGATTTTTTGCGGATCGTAATGCTTTCCTGCTTTTCTTTTGCAGCAGGTGCTTTCTCTTTGGTTTGAGCATTGGCACCGATGGTAATGCAGAGAGCCAGCAGGGCGGAGGGTACAATTTTGGTATTCATAAAGGCAAATTTTAGGTCTACGAATTTGTTAGTAGATCAAATGTAGGGAATTTGGCAAATACGAAACAATTCGGAAATGTTAAAAAAGGTTAATGAATTTAGGGGGAGTGATTGTGTTGAACAAGGTTAGAGGCTAGTAAGCTTACCGATTATTGGGGTGATAATTGGATTATAAATACTGTTTAAAGAAGATTTGGCAATGATTGTATAAAGTGATTGTGGAGACACAATCACTGCTGTTGTGGAGACACAATCACTGCTGTGCTGGTTAATGAACTTGAGTAAGAAGGCCGCAGATTCGCAGATTGATGATTTCAAATCTGCGAATCTGAGGCAAAAATTTATAGAAGCGATTTTACTTTATCAATTACCTGCTGCAGGTTACTGGCATCCTGGCCGCCGGCTGTGGCAAGGGTTTTTTGTCCGCCACCGCCGCCTTTGATCAGGCCGGAGATCTGTTCTTTTATGATCTTGGGAGCTTCCAGATTTTTAGCTGCGCTAACGGCTTCATCCAATAAAACAGCTACCTGCGCCTTGCCTTCAATAGCAGCAGCCAGAACTACAACATAATTGGTAAGACCACTTTTTAATTCAAAGCAGAGTTTTTTCAGACTATCGGCATTGCTTACATCAACAATAGCACCGATAAAGGAAACACCGTTTACCGTTTCTGTTTTTTGTAGAAGTTCTTTGCTGAGAACAACCAGTTGTTTGGCTTCGAGACTTTCGATGCGTTTTCTTAATTCGTTATTATCTGATACAAGTGATTCAACTGCTTTGCTGAGTTCTTTTGGATTTTTCAGGGCTTCACGAATCTCACGGATCTCGGCGAATTGGTGATTGACCAGTTCTTCGGAAGCTTTACCGCTAACCGCTTCAATACGGCGAACACCCGCGGCTACGGCTGTTTCGTGTTTGATCTTGAAGAGGCCCAGTTCGCCGGTTGAGCAAACATGGGTTCCGCCGCAGAGTTCGATGGAGTAGTTGGGATCAATGATAACAACGCGAACGGTGTCGCCATATTTTTCTCCAAACAAAGCCATAGCACCTAAGGCAATGGCTTCATCTTTGTGCATTTCTTTGATGTGAACCGGAATGTTCTCACGGATCTTTTCGTTTACGATCGATTCTATCTGTGCCATTTCTTCATCAGACACTTTTGCAAAATGAGAGAAATCGAAACGCAGGTTATCTTCATTTACCAGACTTCCTTTTTGTGCCACATGTGTTCCTAAAACTTTGCGAAGCGCTGCATGTAACAGGTGTGTGGCGCTGTGGTGTACGGCAGTTGATTGGCGTGTGGCTACATCTACTTTTGCAAAAACAGGCGACTGAATGTTAGCAGGTAATGTTTCTGTAAACTGAATAATGAGATTGTTCTCTTTCTTTGTATCGATCACGGTGATCTGTTCACCATCAAAATCCAAAATGCCTCTATCGCCCACCTGGCCGCCACTTTCAGCGTAGAAAGGTGTAGCTTCTAAAACAAGTTGATAGGCTTCTTTGCCTTTGGCTTTTACTTTTCTGTATTTAACAACCTTGCTTTTGATCTCGAGTGAGTCGTAACCTACAAATTCGGTTATTCCGTTTTCAATTAATACCACCCAGTCTTCTGTGTCTACAGTACCTGCTGCGCGGCTGCGGTTTTTTTGTTGCTGCATTTCGCTTTCGAAACCCTTTTCATCGATCGATAAATTATTTTCCGATGCGATCAAACGTGTCAAATCGATGGGGAAACCAAATGTATCGAACAATTCAAAAGCGGCTTTGCCTTCAATTTGTTTGGATGAATGGGCAATGATATCATCAATTCTTTTTAATCCTTTATCCAGTGTTTTCAAAAATGCATCTTCTTCTTCACGTACCACTTTACTTACAAAATCCAATTGCTTTGTCAGCTCAGGAAATACTTCTTCAAACTGTTTTGCCAATAAAGGCATCAGTTGAAATAATAAAGGTTGTTTGTAATCGAGATAGGTATAATAATAACGAACGGCTCTTCTCAAAATCCTTCTGATCACATAACCTGCGCCGTTATTGGATGGCAGTTGTCCATCAGCAATGGTAAAGGCAATAGCACGGATATGATCTGCCAATACACGGAAAGCAATCGCTTCCTTGCTATCGCTGTAATCATATTTTTTTGAAGTGATCTTTTCAATTGCAGCGATCGTTCCTGTGAACACATCGGTATCATAATTACTCTGCTTGCCTTGTATTACACGCACCAAACGCTCAAATCCCATTCCGGTATCTACATGTTGTGCGGGTAAGGGTTGCAGGCTTCCATCTTTTAAACGGTTGAACTGCATGAATACATTATTCCAGATTTCTATTACCTGTGGATCATCATTATTCACAAGTGTTTTACCATCAACTCTTTTTCTTTCTTCATCAGTTCTGCAATCCACATGTATTTCGGTGCATGGGCCGCATGGGCCGGTATCGCCCATTTCCCAGAAATTATCTTTTTTGTTGCCGAGGAGGATTCTGTCTTCTGCAATTACTTTTTTCCATTCATTGAATGCTTCTTCATCTTTGGGCAGGCCTTCTTTGGCATCTCCTTCAAAAATGGTAACGTATAAACGGTTCTTATCTAATTTGTATACTTCGGTTAACAATTCCCAACTCCAGGCAATGGCTTCTTTTTTAAAATAGTCCCCAAAGCTCCAGTTGCCCAACATTTCGAACATGGTATGGTGATAGGTATCAACGCCTACCTCTTCAAGATCATTATGCTTACCACTAACACGAAGACATTTTTGTGTGTCGGCCACCCGTGCGCTGGTAGGTTTTTTATTTCCGAGGAAAAAATCTTTGAACTGGTTCATACCTGCATTGGTAAAGAGCAGGGTGGGATCGTTCTTCACTACAATAGGAGCCGAAGGCACGATCTGGTGCCCTTTGGAAGCAAAGAAATCAAGGAATTGTTTACGTATCTCAGCGCTGGTCATCATCTATCGAAAAATTTTAAACAAATTATTAGGCTCTTTGAAACTATATTTGAACGCTTTTTAGGGGCATCAAAGGTAAGGAAATAGGGCGGCAATCCTGAGACCTGAGGCGTGAATCGTGCGTTTAGCGATTTTGCCCTCAAACCTTACTCACGACTGACGATTCACGCCTCACGAAAGCACCACTAACGATGAAAAAGGTCAAATACTACTATAACACCCATACCCTCCGCTACGAAAAGCTGGAAACCCCGCTTAGGGTAAGGTTATTGCAGTTGATCGGTTTTATTGCTGCCTCAATAGTTACTGGCGCAATCATTTTTGCGATTGCTTTCCGATACATCGATTCTCCCAAAGAAAAATACCTGCGCCAGCAGAATGAGGACCTTTCGAATAATTACAGCGTATTTATGGAGAGGCTTAAGCAGCTGGAGCTAAAAACAGTAGAGATTGAGAACCGGGACAATAATGTATATCGTTCCATTTTTGCCTCATCTCCCATACCGGATAGTGCCAGGGTAAAAGATATGGAAGCCAAAAATGAAGTAAAGCTGGTAAGTGTTATGGGCGAATCTGAACTTGTGAAAAGTATTTCAGATCAGTTAAATAAGCTGTCTTTACGCATGGCCTATCAGGTAAAATCTTTTGATGAAATAAACGGATTGGTTAAGAATAAAGAGAAATTATTAGCATCCACCCCTTCTATACAACCGATCAGTAATAAAAATCTGGACCGGGTTGCTTCAGGTTTTGGCTATCGGATTGATCCTGTTTACAAAGACAGAAGGGCGCATATGGGCCTGGATTTTACTGCACCTATGGGCACACCTATTTATGCTACAGCAGACGGAAGGATAAAAGATGCCGGGTTTAATACAGGTGGATTAGGTAACAGGGTGGTGGTAAGTCATGGATATGGTTATGAAACCGTTTATGGCCATATGGTACGCATAAAAGCAAGGGTAGGCGAAACGGTAAAACGCGGAGAAGTGATCGGTTATGTTGGTAATTCGGGAAAGAGCACAGGGCCGCATTGTCATTATGAAGTTCACAGAAATGGTATTGCTGTAGATCCGATCTATTATTTCTACCACGATCTTACAACTGCGCAATACGACAGGATCTTGAAACTGGCTGCTGCGAGTAATCAGAGTTTGGATTAACCCCCCAGCCCCCTGAAGGGGGAGTTAGAAAACAATTACATTAGAATTATGTTATACTAATTTCGAGTAGAGATTTATTTATCATCACAATAAAAGTTCCCCCTTCAGGGGGTTAGGGGGTATGGAACCAGGCGTACGAAAATATCTTATCCGCATTGTAAACACCCTCTCCGTAGGGTTACTCTGGATGGCCATTAACAGCACATTGGGTATTATGTATGATTTTGCTTTTGTGCATGATACCATTTCTACAGGTAATATTCTTTTTTATATCTGGTTTGTTCTTAGTCTTGGCGCTTTTCTCTGGTGGGTGATCCGGTTATGGAATCAACCTATTGATTTTGAGGAGTAACTTATCTTTCCTTCAATCGTTCCGTTAAAATAGTATTGCGGGAGATCCGGTTCAACGGGTTTTTCTTATATTCAAGGATAAAATTATATCTGAACGGCATGTATTTGAAGAATATCTCAAAATGGGTAGTGATTGCAGGAACCTTATTGATCTGGTCGATTAAATTTATTATTCGCCCTTATGTACATATTCCGCATACCATCAAACCCCTTGTGGGCTTTGCCCCTAATCTGATCGGTTCTTTTTTATTACCGTTTGGTGCGTGTTGGTTCTTTCAACGTTTCTTCAGGTTACAAACGCAGGCCGATCTTACAATCACCTGTTCTTTTGGATTGTTACTGGTTATTATCAACGAATATCTTCAACTCATCCCCATATTCGGACGCACATTTGATTATCTCGATATTCTTTCTTCTGTAGTGGGTGTTGCCTGCGGGCATCTGGTTTTTGGCAGACTGATGTCATCACAGATCACTCAGTTGAATTCGCAGGTAAGTAGCGAATTGTAATCCTCAACTTATCATTACTAAATAAAACTGTGCCTTTGTGCCTCTGTGTGCAATTTTTTATCACACGGAGGCACAAAGGCACGGTTTCTAATTTCTCACAGACTACGTTGTTTTACAGTAGCTGAGTAATTAGTTCTTAGAATCTTTTGTATCCAGTATTACCGGTGTTTTGCCACCGCCCATAATAATTACTTTGGCATTGGGGGATGTGATCAGGCCTTTCATTACCTGGATCTGTTCGTATTGTAACTGTTTATCGCCCAATCCGGAACTGATGATCTTTTGATAATCGGCAATACCCTGAGCTTCTACGCGTTTACGTTCGGCTTCCTGTTTTTCTTTTTGCAGCACAAATTCCATTTTCTGTGCATCCTGTTCGGCCTTGATCTTTTCTTCAATAGAACCTTTTACGGTGGCAGGTAAAGTGATGTTACGAACGAGTAATTGTTCCAGTACTAAACCGCGTTTCTTGAAATCTTCTTCAATACTTTTAAAAATACGGCCCTGAAAAAAATCACGTTTGGTTGAATAGAGATCGATCGCTGTAAAATAAACAGAATTGTCCCTGATCTTGGTTCGTGTTAACGGACGAACAATTTTATCCCGATAATCTAAACCGGTCTCTTTCACAATTCTTGGTGCTTCGGTTGAAATCACACGATAGAGAACGGTAAGGTCTATCACCACTTCCAAACCGTCTGCAGTTAATACACGTATTGCATCATCACCGGCTTTATCGCCTTCATCATGAATACCACTCATGGTGTAGTTCTGCGTTTTAACATCTACAATTTTTACATCAACCAATGGGTTTACCAGATTTAAACCACTTGTAAGAATTTCATCATCTACTTTACCAAATAAGGATTTCACACCTATCTGGCCTGCATCAATTTGTTTGATAGAGGAAGTAAGAAAGCCTAAAACGGCTAATGAAATACCTGCAATACGGAGTCCGGCAGCAAGCTTGTGTAATTCTTCTCTTTGTCTGAGCAATACAGAACCGGCAATCAATAAAAGGATGCCGAATATAATCAGTGTCATGGTTGTTGGGTTTACTTGTGTTTATAGATAAGTCGTTGTATTGATCAAAATATTACATCAGCTGCTGTGGTCCACCACAATTACCCATTGGTTGTTGATCTTTTTGAAGAGAAGCGTATAAAAACCGCTTACATCGCCAATACTTCTTTTCAGCATCCATTTACCAAGAACAAAATAACGATTGGGGGAGAGTTGTTCTACTTTCAATACCTCAAAGCTAAGCTTTCCCATGGTTGCCGTATCGGGATAACTTTTCTTATAATTTTCAAGTGTTGTTTGAAAGCCGTACTTGGGCCCGTTCTTTCCAACAAACAACAAACTATCGCTGTGCCAGTAGCCCTGCATAAAGGCTTCAATATTTCCTTTGTTCCAGTTTTGGGTTTGATCGCGAAGGATATTACGGATGGCTTGTTCGTCTTTGTTTTGGGCGGAGAGCGTTAAAAGGGTTAAAGAAGTTAAAAGGGTTAAAAGGAGTTTCATGGGTGAGTAATTATTGATTTAAGCTACGATATTATTAGCGGATTGACGGATTACGGATTCGCGAATTTTTTATTGGTACCTAATCCGCAAATGCGCTAATCCTTTAATCGTTCTGCTCTTACCATTTCGCGTTTGCCCCAGGGACCGGGGATTTTGCTGATGGTAAAACCGGCGGCTTTCATATTTTTCCGGATCTCGCTTTTACTGGAATACGTTACCAGTGTGCCACCGGGTTGTAAGAAAGAATACATCTTTTCGAAAACTTCGGTGGTCCATAATTCAGGTTGTACGGTAGGAGAGAATGCGTCGAAATAAATACAGTTAATATCGGCAGGAATGATTATTTCGTTTAATGATAATTTTATTTTTTTCAGGGTAAAGTATTCATTGATGCGGATTTCTTTTTGCCATTCGCAATTGTGTAGTTGTAAAAAATCAGTTTGGTTCTTAAGAAATTGTCCATAATTGACCTGAGTGATTTCCGTTTGCGTTAATGGGAATAACTCAATGGCTGTATAGTGTATACTGCGTTTACATTCCAGGGCTTTTTGTAAGGTTAAGAGTGCATTCAATCCTGTGCCAAAACCCATTTCGAAAATATTGATGCGATCATGAAGGGGAACATCGAGTAGTGGCAGCAAACCGGCATTGATGTATACATGCATACTTTCTCCTATCGCGCCATGGTGACTATGATAGGTCACATTCATTTCGGGAATGGAAATGGTATGGGAGCCATCTGCGGTTAGTTGAATTTCTCTATACATATTAGAAGCAACGGTTAGCTATTAGCTTTTAGCAGGAAACAAAGTTATTTTATTGAGAGGAAGAAATATTCAATATTAAAGCTAACAGCTAATCGCTTGAAGCTTGCGGCTTTTTTATAACTTCCCTTCATGGAATACGTAGCCCATTTACAAAAAGATAAAAAACTTGCCCGCACCATTGGTGAGGATCTGCACGAATTGAAACTGCATAAGAATATTCCGGTTCGGATTATGGCGAGTATAATGAGTCAGCAGTTGAGTACCAAAGTAGCAGCCGTGATCTTTAAACGGTTTCTGCAACTGTACAATGGGAAAGAACCCAAGCCGCAACAGGTTCTGGATACGCCTGCAACTACTTTGCGTGCCATCGGATTAAGTAATGCAAAAGTGAGTTATGTACATAACGTGGCTGCGTTTTGTATAGAACATAAGATCACAGATAAAAAATTACTGGCTATGGATAATGATGAGATCATTGAACTACTTGTACAGATCAAAGGCATTGGCCGATGGTCGGTTGAGATGTTATTGATGTTTACACTTGGCAGGGAAGATGTGTTTGCGGTAGACGACCTGGGTATTCAACAGGCCATGTGCAAGCTCTACAAACTGGATTTTACTAATAAAAAAGAAATGAAAGAACGGATGCTTACGATCTCTGCAAAATGGAGTCCTTACAGAACCTATGCCTGTTTGCATTTATGGAGGTGGAAGGATAATACGCCTAACGCTTAACGCTTAACGCTTAATGCTGAACGCTCGTTCTGCGTTTAGCATTAGGTATTCCGCGTTTACCTATTTTCTCGCACTAAGTGTTTTTATTGCATTGAGCATTCTTTTCTCAGCGGGTGTAGCTTTAGAGATATCGTCTGCCTGGATAAGTGGCCTCATTTCATCTGATCTACCCTTTTCGAGCATTTTACTAAGTTTTGGAAAAAAATAGTCATCTACTGGTCGCTTGGTTACGTTACTGACATGTTGCAGTACAAATGAACCGCCTGTTGCACTTCCCGGAAATGTTCCTCCCGAATCCGGAAACCATTGTCCTGTAAGGTATTCATTGCCATCTTCTGTAAAATAGTGCATACTTAACCGGTTAATAAAATTGCAATAGAGGTAAGAGGCGGTAACCGTATTATAATCTTCAATATGTTCTTTGTAAAGATCAAGCCTGGCTGCAGGCTTTTTTGTCAATAATCCTGAGATACTGCACAAGCAGGTGAAGTTTTTATTATTGCTTGAGTCACTTGTATTGTAAAGACCCCAAACGGTTCTTCCATCCTGCTTTATTTCGAGGTTGAAATAATAATTGTGGGTAAGGTTAGTTTGTTTTGTTGAAATCATGCCGCTCCAGGTTCCGGTGATATTCTGTGAGAAGGATGCGGTTATAAAAAGAATCAATACGAAGGATAATACTATGCGTTTCATAAGTTCGTTTATGATTCTAATATAAACGAAAAAATGTTAATGTAAAAACAGAGATTATAAGTGCTTATCGTTCAGGTCGCTACAAGCGTCCCGAACGATAGCGTTTGGTTAAGTGTCCCGTTTTTTGGGTAAGATCATTTTTTAATCGCAATTGATTTTATTGCATCAAGCATTCTTTTTTCTGCAGGTGTTGCTGTTGATATATCATCCGCTTTGATGAGTGGCCCCTGATCATCAGTTGCGCCTTTTTCAATCATTTTATTAAGCTTTGGAAAATAATCATCAACCGGGCGTTGGGTTAAATTATTGATACGCTGCACCACAAACGAGCCACCGGCACCTCCCGCCAATGCGCCACCTGTTTCGGGAAACCATTGGCCGGTTAAATAATCACTATTGTTTTCTGTAAAAAAATGTAAGCTTAAACGGTTAACAAAATTGCAGATCTGGTATGAAGTGGTTGCCTTATCATAATCTTCGATATGCTCTTTGTAAAGATCAAGTGTAGCTCCTGGTTTTTTAGATAAAGAACCCGATATACTGCATAAACAGGTTATATTTTTATTATTGCTTGAATCACTTGTATTATACACACCCCAAACAGTTCTTCCTTTTTGTTTTATCTCGATGAAGAAATAATAATTGCGGGTGAGATTTGATTGACGGGTTGAAAACACCCCTCCCCATGTTCCGCTGATATTCTGCGAGAAAGATGTGGTAATGCAAAGAATCAATACAATAGACAGCGGAATGCGTTTCATAGGTTCGTTTATGATTCTAAAATAAACGAAAAGTACTAATTTAAAAATTCAAAATGTAAGTGTATAATGTTCAGGCCGCTTTGAGCGTCCCGACTGCTATGCGGAGTTTCTGGCGGCGTTAATAATCCCAAACATACTTCTGGTGATCAGTTTCTCATATACTTCTTTGAGCTCTGTTGCTACATCAGGCTGGTGAAGTTGATGCAAAGCATATTGCTGAATGGTTAACAGTGGTAATACAATCTTATCCCTCATCTGAATAGAAGCACGGCCGGTTTTATCTTCCTGCATTAATTCATTGGAATCGGATAATTCAAGAACCAGTTGCGTTGTGAGGTCAAACTCTTTTTTGATCAGTTCCCAGATAGCGCCGTATTGTTTGTCTTCTTTGATGTATTGGGTTAATGTAAATGATGATTTCAGCATACTCATCATGCTATTATCGATCAATGTGCGGAAGAAAAGAACATTGCGGAACATGGCTTTTACATCTTCCCACAAACCTTTTTCTTTCATCTGTTGTAAAGCGGTGCCTACGCCAAAAAAACCGGGTACATTTTGTTTTAACTGACTCCAGCTTCCTACAAAAGGTACTGCACGTAGATCTTCAAAACGTAATCCTCCGCCACTACCGCCACGTTTGGATGGGCGGCTGGCTATATTACTCTTGCTGTAATAATTGAGCGGACTGAATTGCTGTAAATAAGTTAGGAACAACGGATGCGTTTTGAATGATTGATAAGATTCATAACTGATCTTACCCAATTCGTCAAGCAGAAAACGATCGTGTTGTGAAAGGTCTTTTCTGGCATCCGCAAATAGCTCATTGCTTAAACCTGCACTCAGCAATTGTTCTAAATTGTATTGCGATGATTGTATGGTGCCGAAATTGGAAGTAATGGTTTGTCCCTGAATAGTGGTTTGTATTTCTTCGTTCTCAATATTACTACCTAGCGAAGCATAAAATTTATTGGTCTTGCCGCCACCGCGCGAAGGAGGTCCGCCGCGGCCATCAAAGAATTTTGCTTTGATATCGTATTTGCGGGAGATAGCGGTGAGATTTTCTTTGGCAGTATAAATACTCCAGTTGGCCTGCAGATAGCCACCATCTTTCGTGCCATCGCTAAAGCCCAGCATCATGGTTTGATTTTGATTACGTTGCTGCAGGTGTTGTTTATAAATGGGATGAGCGTATAAAAATTCCATGATGGTTTCTGCTTCCTGCAGATCATCAATGGTTTCGAATAAAGGAATGATATCTACAGTAAGTATTTCTGCTTTCCATCCGCATAAACGGAACAGCGCGTATACTTCCATCACATTTACAGGACTCTGGCAGTTGCTGATGATATAGCGTTGACAACCTGCCTGTCCATTCATCTGCTGAATATTTTTGATCACATAAATACTTTCCAATGTGTCTTTGGCAATGCCATCCGGCAAAATAGATGGGTCAATAGTTGCTTCAAGTAAAGAAAGCAGATGAATTTTATCTTCAACAGAGAGCAATGCATAATTATCCGGTAAAATAGCTGCCAACCCTTTTGCCTTTAATCCTGCATTCACTTCCAGTAATACCTGTGTGTGTATGCGGCTGTCCTGACGGATATCGAGCGCGGCAAAATGTGTTCCAAAGATCCGGATCTTATGTATCAGGCTGTCGATCCGCTGAATGTATAACGAATGGTGTTTCTCAACCACCAATGCACGCATATCATTTAACTGCTGCAGCAATTCCTGTGAGGTGATGTGTTTGCTTTCTTTGGGGCCGAATACATTTTCGTAAAGTTGTTCTTCCAGACTGTGAATCATTGCATCAACACCTGAAAAAGTTAAACGGCGAACCAGTTTGCGTACATCACGATAATAACAAACGATGATGGCACTGCGTAAAGCTTCTGCCACTTTTAAAGTAGTAGCTGCATTTACATACGGATTACCATCCCTGTCGCCACCGGGCCAGAAGCCGAGTTCTATAAAAGGATTATCTCCGTCGTAATCATTATCAAAGATTTCCCTCTCAATAAAATTGTAAATATTGCCGATGGAATGGTATAAGATATTTTCGAGGTACCACATCAGGTTCACTGCTTCATCATAAGGCGTGGGTTGCTTTTTGTTGAAGAAAGGAGTGATACCGAGTTGCTGAATATACAGATTGATGGTATGAAAATCATTTTTACTGATCGCATCATTCATGTCGTGAATGATACCTAAAACACTGCCGGGGTAAAACTGTGTAGGGTGAGCA
The DNA here is from genome assembly GCA_965206685.1 of Sediminibacterium sp. Classification (GTDB taxonomy): domain Bacteria; phylum Bacteroidota; class Bacteroidia; order Chitinophagales; family Chitinophagaceae; genus Sediminibacterium. The sequence goes on along the minus strand of OZ242223.1, from coordinate 3,610,121 downwards.
GTTAGTACAACTCTTACCCTGAATTTTTTCAGTTTATTTTTTAAGGATTGCGTTTTGCCGGCAAAAACGGCTTCATTAAACAGGGCTTTTAAACTTCCTGCGCCATCCATATTGTTTACGGTGGTAAATGCTGCATCTTCTATCGCATCAAACAATACCACCTGCCTTTCTATATATTGCGCAAACTTAAACAGGCGGTCTACTTTCTCTCCTTCCGTTTTTACATTGGTATGTTGCTGAAAAAAATGATCAATGATCTGCATGGGACTTTTGCCTTCTGCATAACCATCTTTACAGGCCTGTAATAAAATGGGTAATAAAGCGCCAACATTGGCGATGCCGGAGAAAGGAAGCGCAGCGAAAAGACTGTTGTAAATAGTATACTTGTCAGTTACATTCCGCTTGAAATTGTTGATATATAATGAGGACGACATAGATTGCTTGCTGCTGGCAAGTTAATTCTTTTGTACAAAAGGAAACTAACAAAACACGCGTAAACACTCATATTTCAGAAGTTTTATGGCTAATGATTGTTAGTTAGCGGAAGGGATAAGGATTAAACTTTATACATTTGGATTAGTCTAAGGAGAACCTGCTTACTATTAAATTACCCTGCATGCACGCTGATGATAAGGAATTATTGTCTTTGTTTCAACGTACCGAAACGAAGGAGAAGGCATTTACAGCTATCATAAAAAAATACCAGGAAAAACTATATTGGCATGTGAGAAGGCTGGTGGTGGCACATGATGATGCGAATGATGTTTTACAGAATGTTTTTATAAAAGTTTGGAACGGACTGGCCAATTTCAGGGAAGACAGTCAGCTCTACACCTGGCTTTACCGGATTGCCACGAACGAAAGTCTGAGTTTTTTGGAGCAGCAGAAAAGAAGGGGAACCATTAGTTTAGACGAGGAAGGAAGCGAAACACTGGCAAATCAGGTAAAGGCCGATACCCATTTTGATGCTAATAAGCTGGAATGGAAATTGCAGGTAGCCATACAACAACTGCCCGAGAGGCAACGTTTGGTATTTAATCTTCGTTATTTTGATGAGATGCCATACCAGGAAATGAGCCGGATACTGGATACCAGTGAAGGGGCGTTGAAAGCCAGCTATCACCATGCAGCCCGGAAAATAGAGGAATTCATAAAAAATTATTAAACCTTATACAAAACAGGGTGTCAAACCCGTTAGAATGGACAGTTCTGAGCAAATATTGAATGAAATAAAGGAGATCAGCCCTTTGCTGGCTGATATGGATCGGGCAAATCTTTATGCCCTTCCTGAAGGTTATTTTGAAGGTTTGGCGGATGCTGTTCTCCATAAAATTCAGGCTGCTGATATTGCATTGCCTGCCGTAGCCGCCACCTACCAGATACCGGAAAATTATTTTGAATCCCTGCCCCAACAGATTCTTTCCCAAATACAAAAAAGTAATGAGGTGCAGGAAGAAATGGAAGCCATTGCTCCATTGTTAAATACCATCAGTAAACAACCGGTATTTAGCCTGCCTGAAGGATATTTTAACCAGTTACAAACACAAATAACCCATGCTGCTGCAGAACCTGCACAGGGGAAACTGGTGAATTTCAAAACCTATCAACGTTGGATGCAATATGCCGCAGCCGCTATGGTAGCCGGTATTTTGATCAGCGGCGCTTTTTTATTTACTGATTCAAATAGTTATCTTGAGCAGGAGAAAAAAGGAAGGGTTATTCAACAGAGAGTGCCTGATACAGCAATTGATGCCGGTATCTTAAAACAGGATGCCGACAGCAGTGAAGAGGTGGCAGAAAATATTTCCGAAGATGAAAAAACCGGTAATGAGGTGATGAACAAAATTGGAAACCAGGTTCGCTCCAAATCAACTTTAGAGTTATTGAGCGATGATGAATTAAAAAAATATCTGGAAGAAAATGCAATTCCCGAGACGATCTATCCGGAAAATACAGAAATAGAAGATTCTATATGAAAAAGTATATCCCCCTGACACTTTTATTCCTCACGCTCTCAATGTATGCTTTTTGCCAGCCACCCAATCGTGGTACTGTGGCCAGAAATATACAGGGATTGAAAATTGAATTTATTACCCGGCAATTAAAACTTACCACAGAGGAAGCCGGTTTTTGGCCCATTTATTACGCTTATACAGACGAGCTGGTAAAAGCCCGAAAAGAGCAAACGGATGACCTGATTGCCAACGAAGAAAAAATATTGGAGATCAGAAAAAAATTCAAACCTGAGTTTAAACAAATATTGGCTTCTGACGACCGCGTGCTCAAAGCTTTTCAGATTGAACGTGATTTTAATGCCATGCTGAAAGCAGAACTGGATAAGCGCGCCCAGCAAAAAGAAAATCAACAAAAATAGACTTCCGAAATTTTATTAAGGAAACACAGGTGATTTAATATCATGATAGAACAGGAATGTCCATTTTTCTTCCTGACCCTGTTGCCACCATTGCTGTCTTAATTCCATGGATCTTTTTCCATCAAAATCATATTTGGCTACAAACCGGCTTTTCATCTGTTGAAGTTGTGGGGCCACATCCGCACCAAAAAAAGCAGTCTGCTCATTTTCCTTGATCCAGAATACCTGATGAAATTTACTGTGGGCGCCGGTTAGTTGATACTGGATATAATTATCAATCACTCCCTCATCTTCTTCCAACCAAACTACGCGGCTGAATTCTTCGAGCAAAGCAAAATCTTCGGTAATGTAGGAAGCCGTTCCCACCTGCATCGCATAATCAAATTCTCTGCGCTGCACATAATAAGTTGCATAAGGAAAACTGATAAAGCGCTCATCTGTTTGCTGCTGATGAATGGTAATGCCGCCAGCATGGTCTTTGTGCAAATGGCTCATCAGTACTTTGGTAACCTGAGCAGGATTGATACCAGCTTTGATCAGATTATTATGCAATTGCAGAGATCCGTTCGGTTCTGAATAGCCAAGTCCTGTATCCAGCAGTATCACATCTTTTTCGGTGATGATTAAAAAGGGTTGGATCTCTACCAATAAACTGCCAACCGGACGTGTATTCAGTTCTTCTGAAGAAGTATCAAAGGGAACAAAAACTTTTGTTTTATCGATTGTGAATGAGCCTTCTGATAACGGAATGATGCGCATTGGAAAATTTTGGAACCTGTCTACCGACAGGCAGGTTGGGAAATTTCGAAATTGAAAACAAAGGTATTTGTTAGGCATTAAGCAATTTCAAAATTTCCCAATTTCAAAATTCCAAAATCACCTCAACACCATCTGTCTGTCTGCATCCAACCGTAACAGGATAAATATTAAAATAGTAAAGGTTAATAACGACGATCCTCCATAACTGATCAATGGCAAAGGAATTCCTACGATCGGAAACAAACCGATAGTCATACTAACGTTTACAGCAATGTGGAAGAAGATGATACTGGCAACACTGTAAGCATATACACGGCTGAAAGTACTTCGTTGCCGTTCGGCAATTTTTACAATCCGGTAAAGCAGAAAAAGATAAATACCCAGAAAGATCATACAACCCACAAAACCAAATGCTTCTCCTAAAGAAGTAAAGATAAAATCTGTTGGTTGTGCCGGAACATATTTGCCACGTGTTTGGGTTCCTTTTAAGAAACCACGTCCTGTTAAACCGCCTGAGCCAATGGCAATTTTACTTTGTCTTACATTATAGTCATCGGGTTTGTGTGCTGCTTTTTCTCCGGTCTTTTTTTCGGATTTTTTGTTCTTGCTGCAATCATATTCCTTACCTACCATGCTGTAGATACGGGTACTTTGGTAACATTCAAATACATTGTTGAAAATATACGGAACCCCAAAACGTTGGGTACCTACGCAAAACAGCCAGATGCCCACAATCAGCACCAATGCCCTTTTATTTTTTTTATTCTGCTTTCGAACCAGAAAAAGAATGATGGCTGCAATAACAGTGAGAGTGATGGCAAGAATATTAGGTTCAACTACCAGTGTGGCAATTACCAATACGGCAAATGAGGAGCCAAAGATCAATATCTGTGCGGGTAAACCCTCTCGGTACATGGCTACCAGAAAAGAAGAATATACCAGGGCCAAACCCAATTCATGTTGGCCAATAGATAATAAGGCAGGGGCAATGGCAATGGCACCGGCAATTAATTGTGATCGTAACTTACTGAAATCAGTCTCCTGTCTTGATAAAAATTTCGCTAAAGCCAGTGCGGTAAAGATCTTACACAGTTCTGCGGGTTGCAGATTAAACCCACCTCCCAGCGGGATCCAGCTTTTAGAGCCGTTGATATTCTTTCCTAAAACAAATGTTGCCAGCATTAATAAGATCCCGAATGCATAGAGCAGGTTGGCAAGTGCGGTAAATAATTTACTATCGGTTAGTAAAATAAAAGTTGCTGCTATGGTACATACGCCTGCAAAAATGAGTTGTTTACTGTAATTCGTTTTGCCACCCAAAAAAGTCTGCAGCCAGTTAGTATCCGTACGGTATTCAACCATAAAAATGCAGAGGATACCGATACATACCAATATAGCATACAACCAGATAATCGTCCAGTCTACCCCCGCTGATATATTTTTATTCCGATTATTCATTAACCTACTTTAAAATTCTTTTTATTTTTTTTATCATCATTGATCAGTGCTGCGGGCGAATTGGTTTTCTTTTTTTGGGGTGCAGCAGGTGCGGGTGCAGCGGGTTTTACTTCTGGCTCTATGTTTTCATCAAGTTCGGCAGAGTCACTGGCTTCTTTACTCATCCGTTGTTGTAATAACAGCTGAGCCTCTTTTATCTGTTTCATTGAATCGCGCTTGGCCATTTCTGCACGCATATAAGATGGAATAAGATTCTTTTTGGTAAACTCTTCCAGCATATCCTGTCTTTCTTTTCCTTTGATCGAATCGCGCAGAAATTTCTCGATCATTAAACTGGCAATCGGTGCAGCGGCCCATGCACCCTGGCCTGCGTTTTCGCAAATCACAGCAATGGCAATCCTGGGATTGTCTCTGGGTGCAAATCCCCCAAAGAAAGAGTGATCCTGTTGTGGCACCATATGGCCGTTTATTTTAACAGAGTTCTGTACCGTTCCTGTTTTACCACAGATCACAATATCAGGGATCCTGGATCTTACAGCCGTACCATATTCAACCACCGCCTGCATACCATCCTGCACAGCATTAAAAAAAGTGTCGGGAATTCTTTTATCTGTAAAACGTTTGATCTTATATGGATCCAGAATACTGTTTTCATCTTCTCCTTCAATTGAATCAACCAGATGCGGTGTATAAAACCATCCTTTATTTGCAATGATCGTCATTACATTAGCCAGCTGTACTAACGTAGTATTTACCTCGCCCTGACCAATGGCATTGGAAATAATATTGCAGGAAAACCATTTTGGCCCGAACAGTTTTCTATAGAAAGCAGAGACGGGCAGATTGCCTCTTTTCTCAGAAGGTAAATCAATTCCTAATCTTTGTCCAAGCCCGAATGTAGATGCATAACTGTTAAAAACGGTTAAAGCACTATCGGCACCATGATACCGTGTTTGATCAAGGGTTCTTTTAAAAACGGTTGAAAAATAACTGTTATCACTATGTGCAACTGCATCCTTAAACTGGAAAGTACCTTTATCCAAACATTTGGGTTTACCTGTGCCGCATCCGGTAAAATAGCCCGGACAGGTAACTGTGGTGCGTTCATCAATTACGCCTTCTGATAATCCAATCAGGCCTACCACAGTTTTAAATGTAGACCCCGGAGAATAATAAGTACCAATACCCCGGTTATTAAAAGTTTTGCGGGGATCGAGAGTTAGTTCGGCAAAATGTTTTCTGCGCTCGCTTCCGGTTAAATAATTAGGATCATAGGTTGGGGCGCTTACCATGCAAAGAATACCACCGGTTTTTGGATCAATGGCTACAATACTTCCTACTTTATTGGTCATTAACTGCTCACCTAACTTCTGCAGTTCCACATCAAGGCTGGTATGAATATTTTTTCCGGCAACTGCGGCTGTGTCATAAATGCCATTTTCATATGCACCCTGAATACGGCTTTTATTATCGCGGATATAGTTTTTTACACCTCTCTGCCCCATCAACACTTTTTCATAAGAGCGTTCCAATCCTGTAAGGCCGGCATAATCACCCATCAGGTAGCCTTCGTCTTTATGTCTGCGCAGGAAGGAGGTATCTACCTCTGCAACATATCCCAGCACATGTGCAGCAATAGAATAAGGATAACTTCTTACAGAACGTTCATTTAAAGAAAAGCCGGGGAACTTATAAATATTCTCATTTAACCTGGCAAACATTTCGGGTGAAAGAATGGCTTCAAATACCCCCAGACGTACACTTCCGGTTTTAAAGATGATCTCACGCATCCTTTTTCTATACTCTGCAGTATCTATATTTAATAAGGTGCAGAAAGAAGCTGTATCAACACCTTTGGCTTCAGAGGGAATTACCATCAGATCATAACTGATCGTATTCTCGAGGATGGCTTTTCTTTTTCTGTCAAAAATAATTCCACGGTCGGGATAAATTACTTTACGAAAGATGGCATTATTCTCCGCAGCCAGCTTGTATTTCACCGAAAACAGCTGCAGGTTTACCAGTTGCCCCGCGATCAATAAAAATACAGCCGCAAAAATGATCTTGATGATCCCACCCCTGCTTTGGTTAAATACCGGCATATATGTTGACTAAGAAGTATGAAATAGTAAATGATTAAGAACGCATACAAAGTTGCTGAATAGAAACAGAGTTTGTATCAATGAGTTGGTAAAAAGTTATTAATACTTGTGAACGGGGGATGGTTCATGGCGAATGGTTCATGGTAAAATAAGTCACAGATAAACTATGAACCATGATCCATGAACTGTGCTTATGCTGTATTCGCCCTCAAACGTCCTTTACGGTTGAAAAGCATTTCTACCAAAAAGATCATCAGCAAACTGATGGCAGTGGTGCCGGCTACTTTGCCAAGGAAGTAAACAAAGTTTCCAAACTGTAACCATTCGATCAGTACCAGATAAAAATGATGTACAAATGTGAGGATGCTTACATACAAAGCATAGGGTGCCCAACCCATACTGTTACGACCGGGTTCAATAAAACTCTGTTCGGTCGTTTCTTTTGGAATCAGCAGATTTAGCAGGAAAGGTCTGATATAAGCGATCAATACACAGGGTGCGGCATGGAGGCCGGGTGTTCCCGTAAAATAATCGAGTGTAAGGCCAAAGAAAAAACTGATCACCAATAACCAGAAACGGTTGATCTGAAAGGGTAACCAAAGTATGTACAGAAAATAGAGATACGGAACAATGAATCTGTGCAATGGCGGAATCTGATTCAGGATATATACCTGTACCAGGATAAACAGTGCAAAACGAACAATATTTTTCAGCAGGTTGCTCATGGGTTCTTGGATGAATTGCTTTCTAACTGTGTTTGTTCTGCATACCGCACATTTTCGATCAGGTAAACATATTGGATACTGAAAAAGTTAGTAGCTGTTTTGATCTTAAGGCTGTAAAAATTACTGGCCGATTCAGAAGCAATTTCTGCAACCGTGCCGATCATCAGTTTTGGCGGGAAATTGGCTGAATAGTTACTGGTAAGGATCGTATCTCCTTTACTCACTTTTGCACCTTTGGTCACATTCTTTAAAGTAACATAACCCGGATCGGTTCCATCCCATTCAAGACTACCGGTATTATTATCCCTTTTCAACATGGCGCTTACCTTGCTGTTGCGATGTATCAGGCTCATTACTTTACTGTAGTGAGAACTTACTTCTACTACCACACCCACAATACCATCCGGGCCTGTAACCGCCATCCCTTTCTTCACGCCCTCATCACTGCCTCTTTCAAGGGTCATGAAATTTGACTGTGAATTATACGAGTTGCCTACCACTCTTGCCGGCAGGTAAGTAAACTTGCGGTATCGACCGGTTGAATCTTTTACAAGAGAGTCAACCACATATTTCTTCCCATCAGTTAATGTATAGAAATTAGAAGCCAGCAGATTTTTTAAACGGGCATTTTCTGCAGTTAAGGAGCGGTTAGTTTCTTTTAATGTGAAATATTCTCTGAACCCGCTGTACTGGCTGTTGATCCTGCCGGTTACTTCATTGGCTGCGGAGGCAAAAAAAGACTGGTGTGTTTTACTGGCACTGCTCAGCATTACAATCGCAATTACCTGTAACAGCAAAAAGCTGAGAAAGGTGAAGTATTGACGTATGAAGAGGAAGATGTTTTTCAAGACTCAAGAATCAAGGTTCAAGGAACAAGATACAAGAATCAAGGTTCAGGGAACAAGATTTGCTACCAAAGCTTTGTGTCTTGAATCTTGTGCCTTGTATCTTACTTAGTTATCTCATAATGAATGGAAAACGCTGGTAATTCTTCAATGCCAGTCCGGTACCGCGTACCACGCTTTTCAGCGGATCGTCGGCAACATGCACCGGCAATTTGATTTTGGCGCTTAATCTTTTGTCGAGGCCGCGTAAAAGGGCGCCGCCACCGGTAAGGTATAATCCTCTGCGATAAATATCCGCTGCCAGTTCGGGTGGTGTGGTTTCCAGGGCTTTGAGTATGGCTTCTTCTATTTTGAAAATACTCTTATCCAAGGCTTCAGCAATTTCCTGATAGCTTACCATGATCTGTTTAGGGATACCGGTAACCAGGTCACGACCGTTTACGGGAAGGTCTTCGGGTGGATTGTCCAGATCTTTCATAGCAGCACCCACATTGATCTTGATCTGTTCTGCGGTACGCTCACCAATTAATAAACTATGGTAACGGCGGAGGGCTTCCATGATATCTGCGGTGAACTCATCACCGGCAATACGGATACTCTGGTCGCAAACAATACCTGCTAAAGCGATCACGGTAATACCGGTGGTACCACCGCCGATATCAATGATCATGTTTCCTACGGGTTCTTCCACATCAATCCCAATACCCAGAGCGGCTGCCATAGGCTCGTGAATCATATATACTTCTTTGGCGCCGGCCTGTTCGGCACTGTCTCTAACGGCACGTTTTTCTACTTCGGTAATGGATGAAGGGATACAGATCACCATACGCCAGCTGGGTGGGAAAAGGGGTTTTTTAGGGTAGATCATCTTGATCAACTCCCTGATCATCAGCTCGGCAGCGTTAAAATCGGCAATTACACCGTCTTTCAGCGGCCTTACGGTACGGATGCTTTCGTGGGTCTTTTCGTGCATCATCAGGGCTTTCTTACCCACGGCCAAAACCTCTTTCATATTGTTCCGGTTAAGGGCAATGATCGAAGGTTCGTTTACTACCACTTCATCGTTATGAATGATCAGGGTATTGGCGGTACCCAGGTCCATGGCAATCTCTTGTGTAAAGAAGTTAAACAATCCCATTGTATATAAAAAGTTCGAATGTGTTATGTAATGAGAGCAAAGGTGACTGAAATTACTTAATAAACAAAGCCAAAATACTGAATTTTCGGGGGTTTTGTGGAGGCGAGGGGAATCGTGAGGCGTGAGGCGTCAGCAGTGAGTAGTGAGTGGTGAGTGAATTGACGTCAAAAAAACACACACTACTCACTACTGACTACTCACTTTTACGCAAACTCATACCCAATATCCTTACGATAATACATGCCATCAAAAGAAATTTTTTGCAATACTTTTTTTGATTTAGCAACAGCATCACTCAAATTATTTCCGTACGATGTTACTGCTAACACTCTTCCGCCATTGGTTACAACAGCATCATCAATTTGTTTTGTTCCTGCATGAAAAACAAGGGAATCTGAATGATCAATCCGCCAATCCGCTAATCCGTTAATGCGCAAATTTTTCTTATAGTCTCCGGGGTATCCGCCACTCACCGCCATAACTGTTGCGCAACTTCTTTCATCAAAAGAAATATTTGCATCAATCAAGGTTCCGTTGTCCATTGCAGCAAATAAAGCAACAAGATCTGTTTGCAATAATGGCATTACCACTTCTGTTTCCGGATCGCCCATGCGGCAATTGTATTCAATGACAAAAGGTTCTCCTTTTACATTCATCAAACCAAAAAAAACAAAACCATGATAGTTTAAATTTTCTTTTGCTAAGCCATTGATGGTAGGTTTGATAATTCTTTCTTCTACTTTTTGCATGAACACCGAATCCATGAAAGGTACGGGACTAACGCATCCCATGCCACCGGTGTTTAATCCGGTATCGCCTTCGCCAATCCGTTTATAATCTTTTGCGTGGCCGATAATTTGATATACTTCTCCATCGGTCAATGCAAAAACGCTTACTTCAATGCCCGATAAAAATTCTTCGATCACCACTTTGCTGCTGGCATCACCAAACTGTTTGTTGATGATCATTTCTTCAAAAACCTGTAAGGCTTCTTCGTATGTGTTAACGATCACAACCCCTTTTCCTGCAGCCAATCCATCTGCTTTTAAAACAACAGGTAAAGAATGTTGTGCGATATATTTTTTTCCATCTTCAAAATTCTCAAAAGTAAATTCTGCATAGCCGGCTGTTGGAATATTATGCCGCTGCATAAATTTTTTACTGAAAGCTTTACTGCCTTCTAATTGCGCGGCTTCTGCAGAAGGGGCAACTAAAATAATGTTTTGCAGTTGCGGATCTTTCTGAAAAAAATCATAGATACCTTTTACCAAGGGCTCTTCCGGCCCCACCACCAGCATATTTATTTTTTGTTCAAGACAAACATTTTTGATCGCATCAAAATCATTTACTGAAATATCGAGATTGGTGCCAAATTCTGAAGTGCCGGCATTTCCGGGCGCAATAAATAGTTTATCGCAGTGGTGGCTTTGTGCCATTTTCCAGGCAAGGGCGTGTTCGCGGCCGCCGGATCCGAGGAGTAGAATGTTCATGGCGCGAAAATACAGCAGAAGTCTGGAGTTAGAAGTCTCGAGTTTAGAATAATATTTTAACGGAATGAATAGTTCAATTCCCGACCTCCGGTATTACCTAATGCCTCGATGAATCCTCAATCTTTTTACCAGTCAATTTGTAATATTCCTCAGGAGTCAATAATGATCCACATTGTATGGTACCTCCCACTTTTCTATCAATCTTCCAACTTTTGTCTTTTTTCAGAAGATAAAATTGATAGCCATCTGAAAAATAGACCTCTAACCAGCAGAGCTTGCCATCATCGGAAAAAACAGGTGTACTTAGGTGTACATTGAAAATGTTCCTAAGGTTTGACATATTTCTAGCTGTTTTATCAGATTCTTCTTTGCTATCGCTGTAATAAATATGATCACTATTTAGGAACTCGTCCGCAGTAAGTCTTGCAGCATCATTTAAAGCCTGATATAACCTTAGAGTATCCTCCCATTGAAAATGTAAATCTCCTGATGGAATAATATATTGTTCAAAATGTTCCTTCGGTACGGGAAAAGTACTCCTATCTACAATATTCAACGGATTTATTACCGTAGTTGGGTAGATACGTTTGCCGAGTACACTGTCGATAACAATATGTAAGACTTTGTTTTTTTCTAAGATATCCTGTGCACCTAATCTGCTAGACAGAAAGAAGAGAAAAAATAATGAGGTAATATATTTAGTACACTGATTTTGCATAACTAACATTTAAAGGTAACTATTCTATAAAAATAAAAAAGCCAAATATTATTTAAGATCAAATACGCTATTTCACCTGATTTTTGAAATCGGTTTTCAAAAACTTAAAGAAAGTGGGAAGGGTCTATGTGAATCGCCGCACTTTTTTAACAAATACTAAGTTGCTTAAAGACAACGTGTACCCTTACCTGAATTTGCACCAAGTGATGTATACTCAAAAATCGAATTATGAATAGAAGCCTTATCACCAGGTGGTGCAAAATCTTCTAAACCTACCCAGATAAGCGAGTGGAAATCGGCGTTACTATTAGGAAAAGCGGCTTGCAGGGCGCTTAACATCATTGTTTGATAAGGGCCTATCATGCCAGAGTGCTGCGATGAGTTTGTAATGTCGATTCCTTGAGAAAGGAAGTAGGAATGTATTACCTCATGGAAAATTACTGCAGCAACCAACTCTTGGCTACCATGCTGTAATGAATTATAATTTAGATTGATTCCTAAGTCCATCAGCATACCAGGGTATAAAGTTGGGGGTGAATTATTTCCAAAAACAACGTAGCCTGGAGGATCTGTTGGTTTGCTGGGAATATCTGATAATTCATTAATTGTGAGTGTAAATGGTGAACTCATTTGTAACGTGCCAAAAAGAAAGTCACTAATCTTGTTTTTAATGTCAGAATTTTTTAAAGCATTCCATCCATTAATTAAACACGGATCATTCAAATTCTCAATTATTTTCATTATTGACGGGGGAAGCGTTCCTGAGCCGCCAGCACTTTGTGAGCAATCTGATTTTACACTTAGCTTATTGGAATCACCGCTAATATGAACGGCTAATGCGCATGGGGTTCCACCATCGCAAGTGGTAAACGCATACACCTCACCAACCCATATACCATCAATATAGGTTTCCCAATACCAGTCAATGCATCCGTCTTCAGTATTTGTTTTAACACCATCAGTTTTAGGCCTTACCACAGCCCCCCATTTTTTACTAGATCTTATATACATAGCTTTTGCTTCTTTGCCATTCTGATAATCAATCTGAGACAAAAATTTTCCTGGAACGCTGAAATAAGAAACAGATCCGTTAAAATGAGTTCCATTATCCATGTATAATTCATGAATGTCTGAAGCAGTGGGCAAGATATTTGAGTTATCTGCTCCTACAGCTATTATTTCACCACTTGTAATAATATTATTATCTGATTCTATTAGTGTTAAGTATTTATCAACTTTCTTTTCAGTAAAAAGATGAATACTAAGATCTGCTGATAAAGGCACAACAATTAATCTTTTTCCGTTCTTGATTGACTGGATAGAAGCAGAGGAGAATTGAAGAGCGTTTTTTACATTAGTAACTTGTGTTTTCCCATCTATACTTACAAATCTACTTAGGTTTTCAAGCCATGCTTCTACAGCTTGTTTGTTATCTGCGGTTACAACAAATCGTTCATCAGACATAATTTTTTTACAAGAAAAAAAACAGGCTGAGAGGCCCAAAAAAAAGAACAGAAAATAGAATGCAATTGTTTTGGTTTGTGCTTTCATGGATATTGGATTTTGTTAAAAGATATAACAGAATCCAATATTATACAAATTTATTTATATATGATTAAAAATCAATATGATAGATGTTGATTAGATTAGTTCTCTTCCTCCACCCCCACATAACTCTTCTCCGGCAACCGTTTTGCGATCAGCAGAAATAAAACAAATGATACGGCGAGAATACCTATGAACAGCCAATAATATTTTGCTCCAGTAAACTGACTGAAAAACCCTTTGCTCACAATATTTCCATTGATCAAACCCACCAGCAGGTTTCCTGCCGATATACCCAACAGATACAAAGCACTCATGGTACTTTTCATCGATTTGGGTGAATGAGTATACGCATATTCCAAACAGGTAACGGAAACCAATATCTCGGATGCAGCTAAAAGAATATAAGCAATGATCTGCCACCATACCGATGGTTTGCCGCCGTTATCAATGGCTGTTTGTAATAGTGCAATGATCACGAAAGCAAGACCAATGATCACAAGTCCTGCACCGATCTTGCGCAAAGGTGTTGGCTTAATTCCTCTTTTCTCTAAAAAAGGGAAAATAAACGAAGTAAAAACAGGGATCAGCAATACCAGAAATAAAGGATTGATAAAGTTGATCTGTTCAGGTAATATTTTTAAATCACCAACTATTGTAAGATCAAGACGGGTTGCCTGTAATACCCATTCGGAAAGGTTTTGATCCCATAATGCCCAGAATATGGGTGTAAAAGCAAACACAGCCAAAACACGATAAACGGCTTTAATTCCATCAATGGATTTTGCAGAATATTTTTCAGCAACCGCTTCCCAAACTTTTTGTCCGGGTTTGCGGCTGAATGATTTTAGTAAGGCGTATACGGTAATGGTAAAAAAATTCTCTTTTTTAATTCCTGCAGGTGCTACTCTTTTATATTTTTTTCTTCCCAGCCAGAAAGTAACGGTAGCCAATGCCATTAATATTCCGGGTACACCAAAAGCAATCTCGGGGCCATAATATTTTTTTAGTAACGGTATAAACAATGGTGCGAGTGTGCCACCCAGATTAATGCTCATATAAAACCAGCCATATACTTTTGAAAGCAGGTGTTCATTGGATTTATCAAACTGATCACCTACATTGGCTGACACACAGGATTTGATGCCGCCTGCACAACAGGCAATTACCACAAGTCCTGCACTGAAAATGGTATAACTGCTGCCAGAAACAGACAGCATAAAATGACCGAAAGTGTATATAATGGAAACAAAAAGAATCACACGATATTTTCCAAAGAACCAGTCGGCCATAATTGCCCCAACAAGCGGCATAAAATAAGCAAGCGTAACAAACAGGTGCGACATTTCATTTGCTTTTGCATCTGCTTCTGCAGTAAGCAAGGGGTTCAATGTAGGATTGAAAAAGGCAACTGCCATATAAGTAACCATAATTGACCGCAAACCATAAAAGCTGAATCTTTCTGCTATTTCGCTGCCAATAATAAAAGGAACTGATTTTGGCATTCCTGTTTTGGGTATAGTGCTTTCTATTTCACTCATAAGTTGTATTTTGGGTTTTTAAAGATAATGGGAAAAGTGGTTCTTTGGTTAAAGTAGTTAAAAGGGTTAAAGAGGGTAAAAAGGGTTAAAGAGGTTAAAAAAGTTATAGTGGTTAAAAGGGGTTCATTTTTTTTGAAACCGGATTAACTTTTTTAACCGCCTCGACTCTTTTAACAACTTTAACCACCCAGATTATTTTAACCCTTTTAACCTCCTTAACCAATCTTCCCCTAACGAAAACTGCAAACTATGTCCGGAGAAAAAAAAGCGTTCAAACCCTTTGTATCGCCCGAAACGAATATGAAGGAACTTACTGTAAAGTCGATTTTAGTAGGTAGTTTATTCGGGGTTATATTCGGTGCCTCTACTGTTTATCTGGCTTTAAAAGCGGGTTTAACGGTTTCTGCTTCTATACCGATTGCCGTTATTGCCATTACATTAGGCAGGCGGTTTTTAAAGACCACAATTCTTGAGAACAACATTATTCAAACCACCGGTTCGGCAGGAGAAAGTATTGCGGGTGGTGTAGCATTTACTCTTCCCGGATTTCTATTCTTATCATCACCCAGTAGTGCGGATTATTTTAATTATTTAACGATTCTGATCCTGGCAATTGTGGGTGGTTTGCTGGGTACCTTATTAATGATCCCATTGCGAAAAGCTTTGATCGTTAATGAGCATGATACTTTGCCTTATCCCGAAGGAACTGCTTGCGGTGATGTTTTAAAAGCAGGAGAAAAAGGTGGTGATTTTGCGAAGACGGCTTTCTGGGGATTAGGTGTTGCCTTTGTATATGCTATCCTGCAAAAGATCTTACATGTAATTGCAGAAGTTCCTTTTTATGCAACGAAACAGGCCAATAAATTTTTCCCATCAGCCAAAGTAAGCGGTGAGATCACGCCTGAATATATGGGTGTGGGTTATATCATCGGTCCGCGTATTGCCGGTGTGTTGGTTGCAGGTAGTGTGTTGAGCTGGTTTGTATTTATTCCATTATTATCTTCTCTCGTGCCGGCAGATGTAATTGCCCGACAATTAAATAAACTCGGTTATCTCGCAGATCTTACAAAGCCCGGTGGTAAAGGTGGATGGGATCCCGTAACACACACGTTTGCTGATTATGCTGCTGCAGTGTATTATGCATTTGTAAGACAGGTTGGTGCCGGTGCTGTAGCTGCTGGTGGGATCATTACTTTATTTAAAACGGTTCCAACCATCATCAGATCTGTTAAAGGAAGTATGGGTTCTTTAAGCGCTGCGAAAGAAGCGGGAGCGCCTGCTGTAATTCGTACAGAAAGAGACCTGAGTTTGAAAGTGGTTGGCTTTGGTAGTTTGGCACTCGTTGCATTGATCGCTTTTTTACCACAGGTACCCGGAGATACTTTCATGCAAAAATTATTGATTGGTATTCTCGTTTTATTTTTTGGTGCTTTGTTTGTAACTGTTGCTTCACGTATTGTGGGATTGATCGGAACGTCTAACAGTCCTATCAGCGGTATGACCATTGCTACGGTAATGGGAACGAGTTTGATTTTTTTAAGTGTTGGTTGGTCAGGACAGGCATATGAGCCATTAGTATTAGTAGTGGGCGGAATGATCTGTATTGCCGCAGCCAATGCAGGCGGAACTTCGCAGGATTTAAAGAGTGGATATATCGTTGGTGCCACACCACGCAATCAGCAGATCGCTTTATTTATTGGCGCGATCGTTTCTTCTGTAGTGATTGGTATTACGGTGAAGTTTTTGGATAAGCCAACAACAGAAATGTTATCTCAAGGCATTCATCATGCCATTGGTACAGAAAAATATCCTGCACCGCAGGCAACTTTGATGGCAACATTGATCAAAGGAATCTTATCACAAAACCTCGACTGGCAATATGTGGTGGTTGGAATTTTTCTTGCTGTAACTATGGAGTTGTGCGGCATTAAAGCATTGAGTTTTGCGATTGGTGTGTATCTGCCATTGGCAACCACATTACCAATTTTCATTGGTGGAGCTATTAGAGGATTGGTTGAGAACAAACAAAAGAAAGCCAATGTTCAGGTTAATCCGGAAGAAGAAGAATTAGGCAAAGGAAATCTGTTTGCAACCGGTCTTGTTGCGGGTGGTGCCGTTGCCGGTGTGATCATTGCTTTCTTTGCGGGGTCTGACAGTGGCGAAAAACTGTTAAATAAAATAAGTCTTGAAAGCAACTTCACAGAATGGCTGTCTAAGGGTGGTTATTTCTTTGTGGGTACTATATTCTTTGCGTTGATGGGATTCATCTTATATAAAGTGGCCACTAAAAAAGCAGAAGTATAATTAACATATCGTGTAAAATCATTATCCCGGTGCGTTGTATAACCACCGGGATTTTTTTTATCTTAAAGCATTCATTAAACCATTACTATCCTTATCTGTCCAACATCAAAATCAGCTGTATGAATTTCCGGCGTATGTATAAAACCTTTACGGTAGGGGCTTTACTAACGGTGCTTTCTGCATTTGTGCAGAGCGGCACTTCTTCTTCCGAGTTTAAGATCAGTATGCCCTATAAAAAAATGGGGCTTACGCAGGAGCAGGCTGCAGCGCATTTGCTCAACCGTTTTACATTTGGCAACAGGCCCGGTGAGGTAAAGGAAGTTGTTGATATGGGTTTGGATAAATGGCTGCAACAACAATTGGATGGCAAACTGCCTGACGATGAAGTTGCACGCAGATTGCCTGCTGATAATTATGAAGCATTAACGATGAATAATGAATCGATCGTTAACACTTATTTAAATGCAGGACAGATCATCCGCATCGCTGCAAAAAATAATTTACTGGATAAAGACTCGGTAAGAAATCTTGATAAACCTGAATACCGTGCCCAATTAAAAAAGATCATGGATGAACAGGGGTATAAAGCGCCGCAGGAATTACAACGCCAGATCGTTAATCAGAAAATTGTTCGTGCAGCTTATGGACAAAACCAATTGCAGGAAGTGCTCACGGATTTTTGGTTTAATCATTTTAATGTTTCGCTAACCAAAGGCCAATGTCAGCAATATGTATTGACTTATGAGCGTGATGCCATTCGCCCGAATGTGCTTGGTAATTTTGAAACCATGCTGGAAGCTACGGCCAAACACCCGGCCATGCTTGAGTATTTAGATAATGCATCAAGTGTAAGCATGGATAATGATATGGCCCGCCAACAGGAAAAATCTGCTTTTGCCAGAGCTGCGAAACAGCGGTTACAGAATATAGCCAACGATACAACAAAACCCGGTGCAAAAATTTTGCAACAAACCATTAATGCCAAACGAACTCAAGGACTGAATGAAAACTATGCCCGTGAAATTATGGAACTGCATACACTAGGTGTTGATGGCGGTTACACGCAACAGGATGTAACCACCGTTGCCCGTGCATTAACAGGCTGGAGTATTATGCCGATGTATAAAGACGGACCCGGAACAAAATTACTGGAAGCTGCAGGCCCCGGTCTTCTGAAAAGAAAAGGTTTTGTGGTGGAAGGCGATTTTTTATTCAAGGCAGACAAACATGATGAGAGTGCGAAAACAATTCTTGGTAAAAGTTTTCCGGCCAATGGCGGTTATGAGGAAGGCAAACAGGTTTTACAAATGTTGGCAACTCATCCGTCTACAGCAAAATTTATCTGTACCAAACTGGCCACCCGTTTTGTTTGCGATACCCCTTCTGCAGAACTGGTAAGCAAAATGGCTGAAACCTTTTTAAAAACAAGTGGTAATATCAA
This sequence comes from Sediminibacterium sp., assembly GCA_965206685.1. Lineage (GTDB taxonomy): Bacteria > Bacteroidota > Bacteroidia > Chitinophagales > Chitinophagaceae > Sediminibacterium. The sequence goes on along the minus strand of OZ242223.1, from coordinate 3,591,681 downwards.
AGCGGTTTTAATTGCCATGGTAAACAGTCGTGAATTCTGGGATAATAAATCATTACGCGAAAAAGTAAAATCACCTTTTGAATTTGCGATCAGTGCCATTCGTGCAACCAATGCTGATGTACAACAACCTTTTCAGATCTATAACTGGTGTACCAGAATGGGACAACGCTTTTATTATTATCAGGCACCTACAGGTTTTCCGGATCGTGCAACATACTGGATCAATACAGGTTCTTTGTTGAACCGAATGAATTTTGGATTGGCGTTTGCTACAGAAAAAATCCCCGGCGTAAAACTCAACCTCGCTGCTTTAAATGATAATCATGAACCCGAGAGTGCAGAAGCTGCGCTGGCTATTTACAGTAAAATATTATTACCCGAAAGAAACCAGGATGATAATATCCGCCGCTTAACAGCTATGGTGCGTGATGTTAATCTTGTTCAAAAAGTAAATGATGCCGCAGACAAGACCGCTCCGCCACCAACTGATCTGATGAACACACAACAGAATGATATGATGGCTTCAAAAGATGCAGCACCAACTGCACGTAACAGACGACAAAATCAAAAAGCATTATTAAGTAAAAAGAATTTACCGGTTACTACTTTGTATGTGGCAGGTAATACAAACACCGTTTCACAGGTAGCCGGCATTATTATCGGCTCACCGGAATTTCAACGTAAATAACCTCTGTGAAACTCTGTGCTACTCTGTGACCTCTGTGTTAAAAAATATTACTGATGTTTTCAAATAATAAAATTTAGTAATGATCTCTCAACACAGAGGCCACGGAGGAACAGAGGTACACAGAGAAAAACTAATATTATGGTAGATCGCAGAGCATTCATGAAATCAGGCGCACTCGCGCTGTTCGCCGCAGGTGTTGGTGGGGTACCCACTTTTATTGCACGTGCCGCAGACAGTCGTAAGATCCTCTCGCCGTATAAAAAAAATAAAGTACTCGTATGTATTTTTCAACGCGGTGCAATGGATGGATTGATGGCGGTGAGTCCGTATACAGATCCAAACCTGAAAACATTACGCCCCACTTTATATATGAGTCCGGCAGAAACCGAAGGCAAGATGATTGATCTTGATGGACGATTTGGTTTGCACCCTGCATTGGATGCATTCACACCTTTCTTCCGTGATGGCCGCATGGCGATTGTACATGGTGTAGGAAGTCCCAATACCACAAGAAGCCATTTTGATGCACAGGATTATATGGAGAGTGGAACACCCTTCAGTAAAAGCACCGGCAGTGGCTGGCTTAACAGAGCCGTGGGTTTGCTCGGGCATGAAGGCACACCGTTCCGTGCAGTAAGTTTAACAAGTTCGCTGCCTAGAAGTTTATATGGTGATAATGAATCACTCGCCATAAATAATTTGCAGGAGTTTGCGATACAGATGCGCGGCAATCCTTTTGCATCCAATCTTGCATCCAAATCATTTGAACAATTATATGATCAAACATCCAGTCAGATCCTGAACAAAACCGGTAAAGAAAGTTTTGATGCGATGAAAATGCTGAATGTAGATAATATAAAAAAATACCAGCCGGCTAACGGTGTTGTATATCCTAACTCTGCCTTAGGAAATTCTTTAAAACAGATTGCCACACTCATTAAAATGGATGTTGGCATGGAAGTAGCTTTTGCAGAAAGTGGCGGATGGGATACACACTTTAACCAGGGTGCTGCAAACGGAGCATTAGCCCGTAACCTGAAAGATTTCAGCGATAGTATTGCAGCTTTCTGGAAAGATATGGAAGGGTATCAGGATGATGTAACGGTAATGACCACGACAGAATTTGGCCGCACCGCGCACCAAAACGGCACAGGTGGTACAGATCACGGCCGTGCAAGCTGTTTGTTTGTATTGGGAAATGATGTGCAGGGAGGTAAGGTGTATAACAATATGAAAACACTTGCCAAAGAAGATCTCGAAGATGGCCGCGATTTACCGGTGAGTACCGATTTCCGTTCTGTATTCAGTGCTGTAGCAAACGGACATTTGAAGATCAATGATAATAAGAAGTTGTTTCCTCAATGGGATGGGCAGGGTTTGCAATTGATGAAGGGATAAATAGTATAGTAAAAAATTAAAGCCGCAGATTCGCAGATTACTAAAAATAAATCTGCGAATCTGCGGCTTTGTTTATTTAAACAAACTCACTAATTAATTGGTCGGTATCAACCAATTGATTTTTTTATCACCTTCTTTGGAAAGATGATAATACATACTGAGCTCAGGTCTGTTCTTTTCTTTTTTTAAGTAATCTGCATAATAAGCATTTGTCATCAGGTCTAGCTGTAGACTATACATCTTTGTGAGATTGAACTCCTTCATCACATTTTCTTTCATTTTCTCAGTGTAGCGAAGATTGCTTATATCATAATGACTAAAATCTGAAGCTTTGTATTTAGTTAGTTCTTCATTTCTGACTTTCTTGCCATCAACCCAAACACCATATTTGTCTTCGTTTTTAAAATCTTTCAGCTGTGCTTCTGTAGGGATTGCTTTTGGTATAGGCCCCGGCGTTTTATAGAATACCACTTTTGCCTCCTGCTGCTGCTTATTATTCATTTGTTTAAAGATCGTAATCATTCGGTTTCTCTCTATATCTGTAACATGGCCTAAAATATCATGACCATTTTTTGTCTTAGTCATGTTGCGGGTAATAATGGCATTATACTCATCCAATAATTCTTTGGATGCACCATCGGTTGATGAAGGTATTTCAGTTTTAACTGCCTTACTATTGGGTTTTTCTTTCTCTTGAGCAAGAATCAATTTTGAACTGAAAAGAACGATCACAGCCGCCAAAACAGGAAGCGTCAAGATTTTTTTAAGAAAGAGGATAGCAGGGTCTGTGTTTCTCGTCATCATAACTAATCTTTTTTTGGTTACAGAAAAATTGAATGGGCTTGTGAGGAATGCCTGATTGCCAAGACTTACTTTTTCTAATAATAAATATTGATAGGATTGCACATTGATTGATTTTCTTACCACCGCATCATCTGCCAGAAATTCGTGATTAAGTTGTATAGATTTTTTGTAAAAGATGAATAGTGGGTTGAACCAGAAAATAGTGTGAACAAATTCTGCAAAAAGAATATCCAAGGAATGTTTTTCTTTTACATGCGTAAGTTCATGTGTTAAGATCTCTTCTTCAATTGTTTGATCTGTAAAATCATCTGCACTTACAAAAATGTAGTCTAAGAAAGTATGACTTACCACTTTCTCTTTTAATAAAACCAATTTTGCAGTATTGTATGTAACGATTGTATTCTTTGCAGTTTGTGAAAGCAATGCGTAAATATTTCTGAAAAAACGAATGAGTAAACCGATACAAACGACTGAATACAATACCCATAATACAGTTGTGAGGTAATGTGTTTCTGTTTTTTGGGTTACAACTAAAGTAGTGCTTGTGTTTTCCGCAAACCGAACGATCTCATAATAAGTCTCCTGTACATTTTGCAATACAGGTAATGTTTCCGATTGAATGGTAAAACTGATCAATGGTATCAGTAATGAGCAAACAATACTGCCCAGTAAATACCATCGGTTAAACCGGTGCATCTTTTCTTTTTCCAGCAATAGCAGGTACACCAGGAGGAATACGGCTGAACAGAGGATTGATTTAAAAAGATATAGAATCATTTTTTCTTTTTTTCAATTTCCTGATCAATGATCTTACGCAGTTCTTTTAATTCAGCAGTAGTAAGGTGTGCGGCTTTGGTAAAAAACGAAGCAAACTGCATTACAGAATCATTAAAATTGGTTTTGATCATGCCGTTCACATATTTCGAGAAATACGTTTCTTTTTTAACCAGCGGATGATATTCTCTGGAGTTACCATAAACCTTATAACCAATAAAACCTTTATCGGCCATTCTTTTCAATAACGTAGCAACTGTAGTATTGGCGGGTTTAGGATCGGGATACGCCTCTATCAAATCTTTCAGGAAAGCTTTTTCAAGATTCCAGAGATATTCCATTAATTGTTCTTCTGATTTGGAAAGCTTCATTTATTCTACAGTTTGATATTGTATTCTACAAATGTAGAATAAGTTTTCACAAAACCAAATATCCCGGAAATTATTTCTGGATATTTAACAAAATTGTTTTTAAAAGCTTGAGTCGGCTATTCCACTTCCACGATCATCTCCACTTCCACCGGTAAATGAAAAGGCAATGCATACATACCCACAGCAGAACGGGCATGTCTTCCTTTCTCTCCAAAAACAGCCAGCATCAGTTCTGAGTAACCATTGATTACTTTGGGTTGGTCTGCAAAATCTTCTGTACAGTTTACCATACCCAATACTTTTACGATTCGTTTTACCTTAGACAAATCGCCCAGTTCTTTTTTTAATACGGCTATTTGCATAATGGCCGTAAGTCTGGCGGCCTGGTAACCTTCTTCAATACTCATATCTTTTCCCAACTTGCCTGTTATATATTTACCATCGGCCTGCACGGGACCTTTGCCCGATAAGTATAATAAATTACCTGTACGAACCACATTTACATAACTGGCAACCGGTGCCATTACATCAGGCAGAATAATGCCCAAAGTTTTTAATTTTTCTTCCGGTGTTTGGGCATTCGCAACAAAAGAGGCAAGCAGAAATAACAGGAAGATGAGTTTTCTCATAGGGTTTGTTTTAGCAAGCGTGAAAAGATGTGTTTCTAAAAATAAGGAATCTTACCAAACCCTTAACCCATAAACCATGCACAGGTTTGCTTTGCATACGCTAATTTTGACGCAAACACGGCAACATGTCCATTGAAGTTTCTCAGTTACTCAAACAATACGGCGAACAGAAAGCGGTAAACAATATTTCCTTTTCAATCAACAAAGGAGAGATCGTTGGCTTTTTGGGTCCTAATGGCGCGGGTAAGAGTACGACTATGAAGATCATTACGGGTTATTTGCAGACCGATGGCGGCAAAGGCATTGTTTGCGGATTGGATGTAGCAAAAGATCCTATCGCTGTAAAAAAGAAGATAGGTTATTTGCCGGAAGCCAATCCCCTGTACACGGATATGTATGTGCGCGAATACCTTTCTTTTGTGGCCGGTATTCATGCATTGAAAGATGTAAAAGCTGCTGTTGAAAAAGTGATCACACTTACCGGATTAATGGTTGAATCTAAAAAGAAGATAGGACAATTATCTAAAGGCTATAAACAAAGGGTTGGATTGGCAGCAGCATTAATTCATGATCCGGAAGTATTGATTCTGGATGAACCTACCAGTGGCTTAGATCCTAATCAGATCATTGAGATCAGGAATGTGATCAAACAGCAGGGACAAAACAAAACTGTTCTCTTCTCCTCACACATTCTTCAGGAAGTAGAAGCCATCTGCGATCGCGTGATCATTATCAATAAAGGAAATATTGTGGCAGATGATAGTTTAGCCAATTTGCAGAAAGGGAAAAAAGATATTCATATTGTGAGTGTGGAATTTAAAGAAGCGGTGGGTGTTGATTTGTTAAAAGGGTTAAATGATGTTAAAAAAGTAGAACAACTCCAGACTTCTCACTTCAAACTCCAGACTTCCAATCCGGATTCTGTTCGCAAACAATTATTAAATCTCGCCGTAGAAAATAATCTCAACATTGTTTCCTTACAAACGGAAGGGCATAGTCTGGAAGAAGTGTTCCGTGCGCTCACTAATAAATAATGCATTGAAGAATTAGTGAGGTAGCCAAAACTCTCTTTGCGCTCCTTGCGATCCCCTGCGTTCCTTGCGTTACTGCTGTAAAGATCGCATTAAAGACTGCTATGCAATTTATATTAAACCGTTTCAGAAATTGCGTGACCAATATTATTGAGATTGAAAGCAGTATCGCAAAGGGCGCAAAGAACCGCAGAGAGCGCAAGGAAATAGCTAAATAATCATTTGCAGCAGAAATGCTTTGTGCAAGCAAGGACTTATCTGACAGAAGTTTTCTTTTTCTCTTCTTCCAGTTTTACAAGCGCATTCTTTCTTAACTCAACTAACCATTTCTGAAATTCATCCGGTGCTACAAAAGGATGTGGTTCGTCTGTTTTTCTTTTGATCAATAATGCTTCCTTCTCAAATATCTTTCCCGGACCCGGGTGGTTGGAAATATTTACCTGTATATCTTTCATTTGCATAATTCTGTCAACACTTTTCAGATAGGCTTCTGTTCTGGGTACGCCTTCAAAATTCAAACCCACACCGCCAAACATAAATGCTTTATAGGTTTCTTTGCCATCTCTTACCGGGAAGGCGAGGGATAAAGTGCCGGGTGTATGTCCGGGTGTTTCAAATAAGTGAACCGTAGTGTTACCCAATACAAGTGAATCGCCGTCACGAATTACCCAATCGCGTTTCATTGTTACATGTACGCTTACATAGTCTGCTTTCACAGTTCCTTCAGCCATTTGCCAATCAGCCTCAAGCATACCAATTTTTGCACCGGAAAGTGTTTTGATTTCTTCTGCACCTTCACAATGGTCAAAATGTCCGTGCGTGCAAAGAATGTATTTGATATTCTTTACATCAAACCCCAACTCTTTGCAGGCAATCGGAATATCTCTTGTATAGTTACTGTAGAGTGCATCTATTAAAATAATGCCTTTGTTCGTTACCAATAAATAAGCACTCACACCATCGTTGCCCACATAATACAGGTTATCGAAGATCTTAAAAGGTTTTACCGTTTTAGCAAAATCAAATGAACCATATTGGGCTTTTGTGGATTGTATGCTGGAGATGATAAATATGATTGCGAATAACTTTTTCATAGCTGCGATATTTTCTGATGCGAATGTAAAATAAGAAAATTCTTAAATGATTTACAGGATCATTAATACCTTAGCGAACCCTCGCGTCTTCGCGTCTTTGCGGTGAGGCAGATTAACCGCTAAGACGCAAGGGCACGAGGTTATGCGAAGAGTATGGAGTATTTACCAGGTATCAATCCCAAAGTTTCGATTGCGAAGACTTCTGAAAAAGAAGATCTTGAATGGTGTGCAAAGCTCATGGCAGCTAATGAACCATGGATCACCCTGCAACGCAATTATGATCATTCCATTAAATTATTAGAAGATCCCTTGAGCGAAGTATATATTTTAAAAGAAGGTGAAGAACGGCTGGGCTTTATCATGATTAAACTAAAAGGCGCTTTTACCGGATACATACAAACGATCGTTATTTCTGAGACTGCCCGACGCCGTGGATTGGGCGAAGCGGCCATTACATATGTAGAAGAGCTGATTTTTAAGGTGAGTCCGAATGTATTTATCTGCGCCTCATCCTTTAACAGCGGGGCTTTGAACCTGTACCAACGAATGGGGTATGAAGTGATTGGCGAGATCAGGGATTATATCATCAAAGGCCATAACGAAGTATTTATGCGCAAAACCATTGGTCCGCTGCACGATTTCAAACCATAAAAGAAAGCGCGTAATTGCTTAACTTGCAGCTCCAATAACACAAATCGGCATCCAACAACAAAAATCATAACAAAACAAGCCTGACCATGAGTTACATTATTGAAGTACACGCAAGACAGATCTTAGACAGCCGCGGAAACCCTACAGTAGAAGTAGATGTAGTAACCGACGACGGCGCTTTGGGCCGTGCAGCCGTTCCGAGCGGAGCCAGCACCGGTATTCACGAAGCAGCAGAATTACGCGATAACGATAAAAAGAAATATGCCGGCAAAGGTGTTCTGAAAGCCGTAAAGAATGTGAACGATATTATTGCTGAAGGCATCGTAGGTTACGATGTGGCACAGCAGGCTGCGATTGATGAAGCGATGATCGCATTAGATGGTACTCCTAACAAAACCAAATTAGGTGCCAACGCAATTCTCGCTGTAAGTATGGCGGTGGCCAAAGCAGCTGCTGAAGAAGCAGCTTTGCCTTTGTTCCGCTATATCGGCGGTACTAATGCAAAAACATTGCCTATGCCGATGATGAACATCCTCAACGGCGGTGCACATGCAGATAATAAAATTGATTTTCAGGAATTCATGATCATGCCGGTTGGCGCACCTTCTTTTTCTGAAGGATTGCGTTGGGGCGTTGAGATCTTCCACGTATTGAAAAGTGTATTGAAGAAAAAAGGATTCAGCACCAATGTGGGTGATGAAGGTGGATTTGCACCCAATATCCAGAGCAATGAAGAAGCCATTGAAACGGTTTTGGAAGCGATCTCTGCTGCAGGGTATAAAACCGGCTCACAGATTGTAATTGCCATGGATGCAGCCAACAGCGAATTATGGGATGCCAAGAAGAAAAAATATGTGTTCCACAAAAGCAGTGGCAAAGCGGTTAGCAGCGATGAACTGGTTAAATTCTGGGAAAAATGGGTGAAACAATACCCGATCGCTTCTATTGAAGATGGTATGGCTGAAGACGACTGGAATGGCTGGAAAGCCCTTACCCAGGCGGTAGGCAGCAAATGCCAGCTGGTGGGTGATGATCTGTTTGTTACCAATGTAAACCGTTTACAAACCGGTATTGATAAAGGTATTGCCAATGGTTTGCTGGTTAAAGTAAACCAGATCGGTACCCTTACTGAAACTATTAATGCGGTAACACTGGCTCAACATAACGGATACAATACCATTATGAGCCACAGAAGCGGTGAAACAGAAGATACCACGATTGCTGACCTGGCTGTTGCCTTAAACTGCGGACAGATCAAAACCGGTTCTGCATCACGTACAGATCGTATAGCCAAATACAATCAATTGATCCGTATTGAAGAAATGCTGGGAAGCACCGGCGTGTATCCAAAAGGAAAGATCAAGTTTGGTAAGTAATATTTCGTGAGTCGTGAGGCGTGAATCGTGAGTGAAAACTCACGACTGACGTCTCACGATTCACGTTTTTACTCACTACTGACTACTCACCACTCACCTTTTCACATCTGTTGATTAGTTTATTACTCAGAAGAATTAGTTATTCTCTATTTTTATCCCGTATCTGGTATCCAACATCAAGAATCCAGACAAAATCTGAATGAAAAAAGTCTTCAACATACTCACCAATAAATACCTCGTAGCGTTCAGCTTTTTTGTGGTGTGGATGTTATTTTTTGATCAGAGAGATTATTTCCAGCAGCGCGACAGGCAGGAAGAATTGAAAAAACTGGAAATCAAGAAGCGCTATTATGTTCAAGAGATAGAAAAGACCAAAAAAGAGCTTACCGATCTGCAGAATAACCCCGCCGCGCTCGAAAAATTTGCCCGTGAGCATTATCTGATGAAGAAAGACGGTGAGGATCTCTATATTATTGAAGATTCTGCCGGTCAGAAAAAATAAATTTCTCCCAAAATCGTTGGATCGCCCATTTCAGGCCCGTTACAATAATCCGTAACAAACCCCGTTTTATATAAACGCCGTATCCTCTTATTTTAAGTGGTAATCCTGTTATGAAAAAAATCAAAGAAGAGGATCTGATCCTGTATTTATACAATGAATGTTCGCCCAAACTAAGCGCCGAGATTGAGGAAGCGGTAGAATTGGATCTGGAACTCGCTAACCGCATAAAAGTACTCCGCCGTACCATTAAGCAATTAGACAAGCTGAAACTCAAATCTCCGTCTAAACATTCCATCAAGACTATTCTGAAACATGCCGCAGATCGGTCGGGACGCTAGAGCGGCCTGAACGATTTAAACAAAATATCCTTTGCGCATCCGCGTGAATTATCCTTCTCCCATAATTTCTTTTCGCCTAAATTTATCTGTATTAAAATCAACCGCATGAAAAACGTTTGCTATAAACTATTGCTAATACTTTTTTGCAGTGTCTCTATTGCCTATGCACAACCTGCCGGAAAAGTATTGGAAACAAGAATTGTAAAAAGTTCCATTCTTGGAAAAGATGTTCGTTACACCGTTTACCTACCGGCTGATTATGAAACATCTAGCAGAACTTACCCGGTTGTGTATCTGTTGCACGGTTATACAGATGATAATACTGGCTGGTTACAATTTGGAGAGATCAACCGCTATGCCGATAAAGCCATTGCTGAGGGAACGATTCCACCCATGATCATTATTATGCCTAACGGTGATTCGAGCTGGTATATTAATTCATATGATGGCAAAGAAAACTATGAAGATTTTTTCGTGAAGGAATTTATGCCAACCATTGAGAAGACCTATCATATTAAAGCTGAAAAAAAATACCGTGGTATTGCGGGTTTATCAATGGGTGGATATGGCACATTGATCATGTCTATGAAACACCCTGAATTATTTGCAGCAGCTGCACCGCTTAGTGCTGCAGTGTTTGATGATGATGCAGCCGTTTCAACACCCGATGCTAACTGGGCAAGAACCTTTGGCCAGTTATATGGCCGTGACCTGAAAGGAAAGGACCGTTTGAACAAAAGCTGGTATGATAATTCCATTCTTAAAATTGTAGAAACCAAATCAGCGGATGATCTGAAAAAAGTTCGCTACTGGATCGATTGTGGTGATGATGATTTTTTAACGAAAGGGAATTGTTTACTCCATATTGCCTTAACCGAAAAACGTGTGCCACATGAATATCGAGTTCGCGATGGAGCGCACACGTGGACTTACTGGAGAACCGGTATTACCGATGCTTTAAAGTTTATTGGTGATAGTTTTCATCAGTACTAATTTTATTTCGCCACAGATTCACAGAGGAGCACAGAATAAATCTGTGAAAATCAGTGAATCTGTGGCGATTAACTTTGCTTATCAATGACGAAGAAAGAACGCTATCAACACATACTCGATTATTTCCAGAAAAATGTTCCCGAAGCGGAAACGGAACTGTTGTATGATAATCCTTATCAATTACTGGTAGCTGTAATCCTTTCTGCTCAATGCACAGATAAACGCGTAAACCTTACTACACCCGCCATCTTTGAAAAATATCCCATTCCCCAAAAAATGGCGAAAGCTACATTTGATGAACTCTTTCCGTTGATCAGAAGTATTTCTTATCCCAACAACAAAACCAAGCACCTCATTGGCATGGCCAATATGTTGCTGGATAAGTTTGGCGGTGAAGTTCCCATGACGGTTGATGAATTGGTTTTATTACCCGGTGTTGGAAGAAAAACAGCCAACGTAATTACCAGTGTGATAGATCAGCAACCGAATATGGCTGTTGATACGCATGTGTTTCGGGTAAGTAAACGTTTGGGATTGGTTTCACAAAAAGCATCTACACCGTTAGCGGTTGAGAAAGAATTGATCAAACACATTCCCAAAGAGTTGGTACATAAAGCACATCACTGGCTTATTTTGCATGGGCGTTATGTTTGTCTTGCAAGAAATCCTAAATGCGAAGAGTGTGTGTTGAAGGATTGGTGCAGCTATTATCAAAAGAATAAGCGTTGATCACTCTGCGAAAACTCGTGTAACTCCCTGTCTCTGCGGTGAAATGTATTTCCATTCACCGCAGAGCCGCAGAGAATGGGGAGTTTTCCGCAGAGGTTTATTTTTTCTTTCCTTTTACAAGATTGTACGAATCATCGATAAACCCCTGCATTTGTTTGTTGGATAAGGTTCCGTTTACCACAATTGTGTTCCAATGTTTTTTGTTCATGTGATAACCGGGTAGAACGGTATCAGGATATTCTTCTCTTAACTCAATCGCTTTATCAGGATCGCATTTTACATTGAAGCGTAGCGGATGACTGTCAAGTCCGGTCAATAAAAAAGCTTTGCCATTTACTTTATACACCAAAGTATCCGGACCGAAGGGAAGGGTTTCTTCCACATCCGTTTTGCGTAAACAATATTCGCGGAGTTGTTCAATATCCATCAGAATAAACTTACAGAAAATTTGCAATTATACAACGCAAAAAAAAGAGAGAAGATCATGGTCGATCTTCTCTCTTCAGTTTACTATTAAAAATTTGCTTACAACATCTTCTTCACTACATCCACCAGTTCCCCTTTGGTAATAGGAATACCCATTACTTTATTATAAGGTACTGCATCAACCATATATTCGTCGCGGATGATCTTAACAAGTTGTCCGTTATTGATTTCAGGAATCAATACTTTATCAAAGTTCTTGATCATCTCTCCCAGATTTTTAGGGAAAGGACGCAGGTAACGGATATGTGCATGGCTTACTGCATGGCCGGCTGCCTGTAATTCAAGTGCAGCGCTTTTGATAGCACCATACGTAGAGCCCCATCCGAGTATCAGCACTTTTCCTTTTTCAGGGCCGCTGTCGATAGTTTGCAGTGGAATATAATCAGCGATCTTATCAACTTTTGCCTGACGAACATTTACCATATGCTGGTGGTTCTCTGGTTCGTAGTTGATATTACCGGTTACGTCTTGTTTTTCCAAACCGCCGATACGGTGTTCAAAACCTTTGGTTCCGGGGATCGCCCATGAACGTGCCAGTTTTTCATCTCTACGATATGGCTGGAATTTGGCTTCGTCTTCTGCCAGTTCTTTTTTGAAATTAACCGTGATCGGTTTCAGGTCTTTCGCAGCAGGGAATTTCCATGGTTCAGCTCCATTGGCTATATAACCATCGCTTAATAAAACAACCGGTGTCATGTGTTGTACCGAAATTCTACAAGCTTCATACGCTGCATCAAAACAATCGCTTGGTGTAGAAGAAGCAATTACGGGCATCGGGCATTCGCCGTTTCTTCCGTAATAGGCCTGCATCAGATCACTCTGTTCTGTTTTGGTTGGTAAACCGGTTGATGGTCCGCCACGTTGTATATTGATAATTACCAAAGGAATTTCCAACATTACAGCCAATCCCATCGCTTCTGTTTTCAAAGCCATACCCGGACCAGATGTAGCTGTTACGCCCAATGAACCGCCATAGCTTGCACCGATTGATGCAGCGATTGCAGCGATCTCATCTTCAGCCTGAAATGTTTTGATACCAAAGCTTTTGTATTTACTTAATTCGTGTAAGATATCAGAAGCGGGTGTGATTGGATAGGCACCGAGGAAAACTTCGAGTCCGCTTTTTTCTCCGGCTGCGATCAATCCCAATGATAAAGCCTGGTTACCCATGATGCTGCGGTATAAACCCGGATTCATTTTGGCTTTCTCTACTTTATATCGGGTAGTAAAAGTTTCTGTTGTATCGCCGTAATTATAACCTGCCTGTAATACTTTGATGTTACTGTTAAGGATCGTTGGTTTTTTACCAAACTTCTCTGTAAGAAAATCGATAGTGGTTTCGAGACTGCGGTTATACATCCAGTAGATGAAACCCAACACAAACATGTTCTTTGCACGATCGCGTTCTTTGTTACCCAGCTCTGCAAAATCTTTTAAAGCTTCGCGTGTCATTTTGGTAACATCCATTTTGATCACATCGTAGCTGTCGAGACTGCCATCTTCCAATGGATTTACACCATCGGGATAATTGGCCAAACGCAGATTTCTTGCATCAAATCCTTCCAGGTTCACGATGATCTTTCCGCCGGGTTTAATGGCTTTCAGGTTCACTTTCAGGGCAGCTGCATTCATAGCTACCAATACATCTGCAATATCTCCCGGGGTAAATACTTTATTGGAAGAAAAATGCAATTGGAAACCACTCACACCCGGTACGGTACCGATAGGGGCACGAATCTCCGCCGGAAAATCCGGGAAAGTTGCCAGATCAATACCCAACATAGCTGTGTTATTGGTAAACTGTTGTCCGGTAAGTTGCATACCGTCTCCGCTATCTCCTGCAAATTTGATTACAACATCCTGCAGTACTTCATCTTTTTTAGCCATCGAAGTTTAAATTGTGCCCGCGAAGATACTAATTAACAGGGCACGATAAACACTGATTTTTATCATTTATGGCATAGTTTTTAGATACATAGCAATAGGGCGGGACGTGTTTCGGCCCATTAACTATCTTCGCTTATTAAATGAGGGAAACCGGTTATGAAGGGTAAAAAAGACAAGTATATGATGTTTAGTATAGGAACATGGATTTTGGCCCTTTCAATGGCTTGCAGCAACGGGCATGCAGGCGATGGGACCACAACCGATTCGGATAAAATCGATGGAAAACCGGCAAAAAAGCAGAAAATTGACAAGTTTGCCTGGCAGCCCATTATCTACGACAGCACCAAAAAATACATCTATCTCACATTTGATGACGGCCCCCAACATGGTACGGTTGAATGTTATAACCTGATAAAACAGGAGGGGATTAAGGCCAGTTTTTTCATGGTAGGACTGCATATGGCCAAAAAAAGCGATGGTAAAAAGATCGTTTCCATGATCCGCGAAAGCTATCCACAGGTGCTGTTGGCCAATCATAGCTATACCCATGCCAACGATAAATACCTGGATTATTACCATCACCCCTATTTTGCCGAGCAGGATTTTTACCAGGCGCAGGATTCGCTGAATGTGCCCTACAAGATCATTCGTTTGCCCGGTAACCGTTCATGGGTAAGGCAGGGCGAGGTAAAAGCTACGGTTTTGGTAAGGCCTGTGGCCGAATTACTGGATAGCGCCGGTTACAACATAATCGGGTGGGATCTTGAATGGAATTTTAACCATAAAAATGCCCGTCCCGTTCAGTCGCCGCAAAAATTAGCCAATCAGGTGGATAGTGCTTTTGCCCATATGGATACGCATAGCCCCAATCATTTGGTTATTTTAAGTCATGACAGAATGTTCCAACGCCCCGGCGATCTCGAATCTTTGGCTCAATTCATTCATATATTGAAACAAAACCCCAATTATGTGTTTGAAACAGTGGATCATTATCCGGGGCTGAAGAGGCCCTTTAGGCAGTAGTGAGTAGTCAGTGGTGAGTGAAGGATCATTCACTACTCACTACTGACCACTCACGCCTCACGAATTTTAGTGTTTCCTTAAATATCACCACTCAAAAAGCAGCAATAGATTTCGTACATTTACTATTCAAAATTTTTACAAACTATGGCAATTTTTAAATCTGGTAACCCAACTTTAACGCAGAAGATGTTTGATAAGAGCGTGCACCTGGATGCAACCATGCAGGGGACGATGAGTGTGCGCGGGGCTATCAACAAATTCGGTTTTTTAATGCTGATGGTAGTTGCAGGCGCAGCGTATACCTGGCATTTATTTGCTGAAGGACAAACCGCTACTGTGACTACATTACTTTTTGTAGGTGTATTTGGTGGACTGATCACCGGTGTGGCTATTTCTTTTAAACCCAATTGGGCCGGCTTTCTGGCTCCTTTATATGGATTGCTGGAAGGCTTATTTATTGGTGCGATCTCGGCCATTATGAATGCAGCTTTTGCAGAAAAATATCCGGGATTGGTAATGCAGGCTGTAGGACTCACATTTGGCGTGGCTATTGCTATGTTCCTGTTGTATAATTTCCGCATTATTAAAGCAACAGAGAAATTTAAATCAGTAATCATAACTGCAACACTGGGCATTGGTATTTTTTATCTGCTTACCATGGTACTGCGTTTATTTGGCGTGCAGGTAAGTTTTATGTACGACAGCAGTATGCTGAGCATTGGTATCAGCCTGTTTGTGGTAGCCATTGCTGCACTGAACCTGATTCTTGATTTTGATATGATTGAACAGGGTGCAGAAAGAGGCGCTCCCAAATTCATGGAATGGTATGGAGCTTTCGGTTTGCTGGTAACACTCGTATGGTTATACCTCGAAATCCTGAAACTGTTAAGCAAATTGGGCAGCAGCCGCAACTAATCAATAAGTAAATTTTTATAAAGCCATTTCGCATTGCGGGGTGGCTTTTTTTATAGGTTGGGTTTTGCAAACAGGCAAATACGAGTAACTTAGTGAACTGGTGAATCGTGAGACGTGAATCGTGAGTTTTGGATAATTTACTCACGTCTAACGATTCACGTCTCACGAAAAAACTGTGTAACAAAAAGAAACATGAATTTCAATCGCGAACAATTCTCTAACGAAGAGCTGATCTACATCTACCGCAACCTCCTCATGCCCCGCATGATTGAGGAGAAGATGCTGGTATTGTTGAGGCAGGGCAAGATCAGCAAATGGTTTAGCGGGATAGGACAGGAAGCCATTTCTGTTGGAGCAACATTGGCTTTGCAGCGCGATGAATGGATCATGCCTTTGCATAGAAACCTTGGGGTGTTTACTTCGCGTCAGATGCCTTTGCATAAATTATTTATGCAGTGGCAGGGAAATAAAGATGGCTACAGTAAAGGGCGTGAAAGAAGTTTTCATTTTGGCAGTAAGCCGCATTATATCTGTGGAATGATCTCGCATCTGGGTCCGCAATTAGCGATTGCAGATGGTGTGGCGTTGGCATATAAACTCAGAAAAGAAAATAAAGTATCGCTCACCTTTAGCGGTGATGGCGGAACCAGTGAAGGTGATTTTCATGAAGCATTAAATGTGGCGGCTGTGTGGGATCTGCCCGTAATTTTTGTGATTGAAAATAATGGATACGGATTAAGCACACCCGTGAATGAACAATACCGCTGTGAAAGTCTGGTTGATAAAGCCAAAGGTTACGGCATGGAAGGTGTTCGCATTGATGGAAATAATGTATTGGAAGTTTATGATACTATAAGAGGCGTGCGTGATTATTGTATTAAAAATCAAAAACCCTATCTGATCGAATGCATGACCTTTCGCATGAGAGGACATGAAGAAGCGAGCGGTACCAAATATGTTCCCAAAGAATTATTTGAAGAATGGGGCAGAAGAGATCCCATCAAAAATTTTGAACAGTTCCTGGTTTCAGAAAATATCATCACCGAAATGACGATCGCTGATATTAGAAACGAGTTCAAAGAATATATTGAGAATGAATTAAAACATGCACCGGAGGATGAAGTTTTTGTTGTTAATGAGGAAGAAGAGTTGTCTGATGTGTATGCAAAAAAGTCCGGAGTCAGGAGTTTGGAGTCTGAAGTATTAATAATTGATTCTCCTAACTCCCAACTTCTAACTTCTAACTCCAGACTTCTTGATGGTATTAAGTCTGCTTTACACCAAAGCATGAAACGCCACCCCAATCTCATTCTCATGGGTCAGGACATTGCAGAATACGGTGGAGCTTTTAAAATCACAGAAGGGTTTGTTGAGGAGTTTGGTAAAGAAAGAATTCGAAACACTCCTTTATGCGAAAGTGCCATTGTAGGTGCTGCACTGGGTTTGAGTCTGGAAGGATATAAGAGTGTAATGGAAATGCAGTTTGCTGATTTTGTAACGGTTGGGTTTAATCAGATCGTAAATAATCTGGCGAAGATGCATTACCGCTGGGGACAAGCTGCAGATGTGGTAATACGCATGCCCACAGGTGCGGGTGTAGGTGCGGGCCCTTTTCATTCACAAAGCAATGAAGCATGGTTCACACATGTACCTGGATTGAAAGTTGTTTACCCTGCTACGCCACATGATGCCAAAGGATTATTGATTGCTGCGATCAATGATCCTAACCCTGTTTTATATTTTGAACACAAGGCTTTGTACAGAAGTATAAACGGCGATGTGCCGGAAGAATATTATGAAGTAGAAATTGGTAAAGCAAGATTGGTAAAAGAAGGAGAAGATCTTTCTGTGATCACTTATGGTGCCGGACTGCATTGGATCAATGAATATCAACAACAACATCCCGAAACCTCTTTACATATTCTTGATCTGCGAACTTTATTGCCATTGGATTGTGATGCGATAAAGGAAGCTGTAGCCAAAACAGGAAAAGTATTGTTATTGCATGAAGACACTTTGATCGGTGGTATTGGCGGAGAGATCGGCGCATGGATCAGTGAACATTGTTTTGAATTACTGGATGCGCCGGTGATGCGTTGTGCATCTCTGGATACACCGATTCCGTTTAATTTAGAATTGGAGAAAAACTTTCTTGCGAAAAATCGTCTCGGAGATTATATCGAAAAATTGAAACACTATTAATCCAAACCGTGCCTTTGTGCCTTAGTGTGCCAATTTATTTTGCACACCAAGGCACAAAGGCACAGATAAAACCGCTTATGAATAAGTTTATCCTTTTATGTGCAGTTCTTTTTTGCGTAAGCGTGAACGCACAGAATAAAAAAACGATCGCTAATCCCAATGCTGCGTATCAGCCACCGGCTTTTGCAGATGCGGACCGTTTACAAAAAATGCAGGTGTTATTTCCAGTAGTAGAAAAGATCTATAAAGAATACGCCGAAAAAAATCATTTCCCCGGTTATGCTTTTGGAATTGTATTGGATGGAAAACTCGTGTATTCAGGAAGTGGTGGCTATACAGATATTGATAAGAAAATTCCTGCCACAACAAAATCCATGTTCCGTATTGCTTCTATGAGCAAGAGTTTTACAGCAATGGCTATTTTGAAATTACGTGACGAAGGTAAATTGAAATTGAGTGATCCGGTTTATCTATATATCCCGGAAATGAAAGGACAGAAATTAACAAACGATGCACCAGAGATCACCGTATTGAATTTATTATCGCATTCTGCAGGTTTTCCGGAAGACAATCCATGGGGCGACAGACAACTGGCAAAAACAGATGCAGAAATGATTGCGATGATCAAAAAAGGAATTTCTTTTTCCAATGATCCCGGACTTGCCTATGAATACAGTAATATGGGTTTTGCGATGTTGGGTTATATCATTAAAAAGGTAACCGGCATTCCTTACAGCGAGTATATTGAAAAAAATATCTGGAAACCATTGGGCATGAACCAGGCACAGTGGGAATACACAAAAGTGCCTGCTGATGAACTGGCACATGGTTATCGTTGGTTAAATGATCATTGGCGCGAAGAAGCTTTATTGCATGATGGATTGTATGGTGCGATGGGTGGAATGATCACCTCTATTGAATCGTTCAGTAAGTATGTAGCATTTCATGAATCTGCGTGGCCTGTGAGAAATGATGCAGAAACCGGCCCCGTAAAAAGAAGCGCTGTTCGTGAAATGCACCAGCCATGGCGTTTTGCGGGGTTGAATGCAAACTATAAATATCCCAGTGGCAGGGCTTGCCCGCAGGCGGCTGCCTATGCTTATGGGTTACGCTGGACAAAAGATTGCGAAGGCCGCGAAACCGTTGGACATAGTGGTGGTTTACCGGGTTTTGGCAGTAACTGGGTTATCGCTCCCGAATATGGTTTAGGTGTGATCTATTTTGCCAATGCAACTTATGCATCAACTTCTTTACCGAATGTGATGGTAATGGATACCTTGATCAGAGCGGCGCAATTAAAACCAAGACAATTGCCTGCATCAAAAATATTAACGCAAAGAAGAGATGAATTGGTAAAACTGTTACCCGATTTTACCAACATAAAAACCTCCGGCATCTTTGCAGAAAACTTCTTCTCCGATTATTTTACCGATGTAATGCAGAAAGAAGCGAACGCTGCATTTAGTAAAGCAGGAAAAATTATTAAAGTTGGTGAGGTAGTTCCTGAAAATCAATTACGTGGTTATTTTATTCTGGAAGGAGAGAAGGCAAATGTTTGGGTGAGCTTTACGTTAACTCCGGAGAACCCGGCTTTGATTCAGGAGTATCATTTGAGATCGGTAGATAAATAAGTTGAGCCCATGTTGGTCGCCTGTCCAACATGTTTGGTGCTCAGTTGTTGGTCAGGCGACCAACAACGGCATAAAATCTGTGGCGAAAAAACTACTCATACTTCTTCCCACCATCCATCATAATCGCTCTGATCAATTGCACCAAACTCTGCAGATCATGAAAATCCATTACTTCAATGGGTGAATGCGAATATCTTCCAGGCCAGGATAGAGGAACGGAAGGAATGCCATAACTGAGAAAGCCCTGTCCATCGGTACCGCCGGATGTCATGCCATATTGTGTTTTGATATGGTTCTTTGCTGCAAGATTTTGTAAATATTTTACATCAGTCCTTCTTGCAAAATTTACACTTTCCAAAACACGGATCACCATTCCATTTCCCAAAGGACAATCACCAAATATTTTTGATTCCATCGGTGCATCAGAAGAAACATAGGTATCTATTGGATAAACCATATCAATATCTTTCATTGTCTTGGCTGCAAAAGTGGCACCTGTTAAACCGGTTTCTTCTTCTACAGACCAGATAAAACTTACCGAGAAAGGAAGTTGATCGGGATTGATATTGTCTAAAGCGAGTAATAATGCAGCACAACCTGCTCTGTCATCAAACCCGCGTGCCGTTGCTTTTGAATCGCTTAAACGGATCATTCTTTTTGGCATAGTTACCGATGTGCTTCCTTCTTTTACTCCTGCGGCAACCGCTTCTTCTTTTGAATGAAAGCCTGCGTTTACCGTTAAGGCAATATTGCCATTTGATCTTTTGGTGGCCTGGTTATAATTGTTTCTTGGTTCAAACAGGGCAGCAATATCTTTTGAGCCTGTATGAACCAATGCAGCATGAGCTTCCCAAACCCAGTTAAAAAAGCCACCGAGTTCTTTTAATACGAGTGTTCCGTCATTTCTGACAGAGTCCACTAAAAATCCAACTTCATCCATATGCCCAACAAAAGCAATATGCTGTTTGCCTTTACCGAAAGTGACCTTGATATTTCCTTTTTCATCCACTTCCGGTTTTGTCCATTTGGGTAATTGAGAAAGAATATGATCTCTCACAGGCTGTTCAGTTGTGCTTACGCCATATTTAGCAATCAATTGCGAAACGGTATTTTCTTCTTTCAGAAAATCTTTATAGACCTCGGCACGAAGGTTAACGGGTAACGGTTTTACCGAAGCAAGATCCCATGCACTGCTGTTAATAGTGCGTAGCCAGGTTTGTGCCAGTTCATTAATGGAGTTGATAGAAACCATTTCAACGGGTGTAGCTGTATAGGTAGATGGTAAACCGATATTGAATACTGTGGCATTACCCCAGACCGGTTGCACGGTTGATGAATGTCTGAAAGCCATTGTGGGTTTAACTGTTTTTTGCAAGGTGGAGATACCCGGAATATTTTTATCAACCAGTATCTCATTTTTATCCGTAATGGGGCCATTTAGAAAACGATTAAACCGAATCACCTGATCAAAAGGGCCGTATTGATTTACGACGGTTTCAATTCCTTTGCCATTAATCAATTCCAATGTTGTAAAAGCAATTACAACGGTACCGCTGAATTTTTGCTGCAATAAAGTTTTGGCAGCAGCTACCAATGCAATCAGGGCAGATTTGCCTGCGGCAGAGGGGGCGGCAATAAATTGATCAGCAATGATCTGAGGTTTTTTATTGATCGTTACCGGATCGAGTAAATGAATGCCTTTGGCTTCTACTGCTTTTGCTGAAGACTCGCCCACATCAATAAACGATTCCTGCCATTGAAATACATTTTTGCTTTTTTCCGGTACGGCGCGCAATCCATCATAATGTGAGGATGGAACGGTTGATACACCATAGAATATTCTGGTTTCTGTATTGATCTTTACTTCATTGCCTTCGAGAAACTGATGAAACAGATTTCCCTGATGGCCAAAGCCTGCCGGAGTAATGCGTAAATAACCATCATCCTGAATCTGGCTGATCACATAACCGGGTTCATCCAGTGGTGCGGTAAATAATTGTTTGGGTGATCCCGAACCGATAGTGATTACAAGATTACCGAGTTTGTCTTTTTTACAAACTCCTTTTTCAAAAAGAGCCTGTATATAATTGGCGGCTTCTTCTTCGCGGCCGGTTACGGCGCTGGTATTGGCAAAAGCCTTAATAACGGGTAGTAAAGTATTATTGATATCCGTCTTTTGTGCAAACAGCTGTATTGGAAAGAATAAAAACAGTAAAAATTTTCTCATGAAATGATTGGTTTATAAAAATGATTTTATCGAGAGTCGCAGATTACGCCCATGTTGGTCAGGCGACAAACAATGGCGTTTAATCTGCGGTTTAATTTCCATTTATAATTTCTTCATCTCACCTCTCTGCTCATTATTAATAAACCAGATCTTAATTACTTTACCACTTGCATCCAGTTCAAATTCTAATTGGCGGTTACTGTCATCTGCATAAAAGAACTTGGTATTAGATTCGGGTTTCAGTTCTATATCCGGACTGCCATCGCGGTGGCGATAGAGTTTGTTATCTTTTTTGATGACTTCTAATGTAAGACCGGCGTTGTACTTGCCTACAAACTTATCCAGTAATGCAGGATCGATCTTTACTTCCTTGTGTTCATAAGGAACCTCTACCTCCTGATTAAAAAGAATACCTGCCAATCCACCGGCGAGCACATCTGTGATAGGTAAAGTATTGTTTTGAACAACGATGGTATTTGCGAGAACAATCACACAAACATCATCATTTATATAACGGCTGATATTGGTGATGAATCCGGGTATAGATCCATTATGCCAGATGCGTGGATGGGTTTCCAGCGAATCAATGATAAAACCGTAGCCATAATTTCCTTTACCGGGTGTAAACATTTTTTGTTTAGAAACTTCGCTCAAAACCATGGTTCCATATAATGCGCGGTCCCACTTATACAAATCATCTACTGTTGATATAATTGCTCCGGAACTGAATGGCCAGTCCATTGTAATAAAATCTGCATTGGCTGTTTTCTTTCCTTTCTGGTCATAACCTCGAGCACGCATCGCCAATACGCTATCGGGTTTATTAAGAAAAGAATTAGACATGCCAATTTTATCAAAAATATTTTTCCGCAAATAATCACTGTAAGAAAGACCACTTACTTTTTCAATGATATATCCCAATAAAAAGTATCCCGAATTTGTATATTGATATTTTGTGTCCGGAGAAGAAGTGTAAGGTTTGCTTCCGAAAAAAGAGATCATCGAATCTTTGCTCAGATGTAAAGTTGCCAGATTACCAAACTGTGCTTGTGCTGTATAGTTTGCGATACCGGAAGTATGATTCAACAACATATGTATGGTTACACTGTCTCCTTTTGGAAAATTGGGCAGGTATTTGCTGAGTTTATCATCCAGATTCAATTTACCCTGCTCGGATAATTGAAGAATACAGGCTGCCGTAAACTGTTTGGTAACAGAACCCAGTTCAAATTTTGTTTCGGGTGTATTTGGGATATTCCATTCCCTGTCTGCCAGACCATAACCTTTTCGTAAAACCACTTTTCCTTTTTGCATAACCAATACACTGCCGGTAAAACCTTTGATCTTGTTCTGCGCCTGCATGTATTGATCCAGCAATTGCGGATAATTCTTTTGCGCGTTTACTGCAAAAGGGAATAACAACAGAATGATGATGTATTTTTTCATGGTACTTGTTTACGTGTTTCGCCACAGATTCACAGATTTTCACAGAAAAAAGCAGGGGTAATTTGTGAATCTGTGGCGTATTTATTTCTTTCTAACTGTTGTTGGTCAGGCGACCAACAACGGCGAGCGAATTATTCATCTTCTTTCCAACCCGGTGAATACGATCTTTCTATATGCTTCAACACATCTTCTTTATAGAACAATACATCTTTAAATTTTCCTTTTGTGTACATCTGTGCCTGATCGCCAAAATGTGGCGAACTGATATCGCCACTTTCGCCACCGGCTAATAATGATTTTGCCTGTACGCGTTTACCAAATTCAACCGCACAAATAAAACTATTGCCGTTATAACCATAGCGAAGTTTGGTACCCGGATAAGTTCTGCTTACAAAAGAAGGCAGGCTTCCCCAGGTGGATGCCGCAAAACCGCAGGGGATACTGGGTTTGTTGTCATCAAATTTTTCTGCAAGATCACCATTCAACCTTTGATAGCGGTTGACCTCACCCCATGGTTTTTGCCAGGTTCCAAATTTTTGGGTAAGACTGCTTACGGCGCTGATCAATGCCTGTAATAAATTATTGCCCGGTGCTTTTTCTGCAAAACGTTTTGTTTTTTCAACCACATCGGGAGATTCATCCGGATCGCCACTGCCACGAAGAATGATGGGCCAGATCTTTTCGCCCCATTCAATTGCAAGAGTGGTTGCTCCAGATGACTCAGATGAATTTCTGTCCCAATCCGTTAACACTTTCATAGGAGCTATTAAAGATTGAAAAGCAGGATCTGTTTCTTTACCCTGATACGCTTTGAATAATGCAGGTAATAAAATATCAAACGCAGCCAAATGTGTATTGTATCCAGATGAGATCACTTTATCAATCGTGTATTGATTGTTACTATTTAAGATCTGTGATGCATTGATGCCGCGGAAATTTTCTCCATTAGGTGCCATGTAAACAGGAAAGTCTTCCTTCTTAGGACTGCTGCTTCCCGAAACTGTAAAAGGAGTTGAATTACAATTCTGAATCCAACCTGTTGCAGGATTATGAACCTGTATCAATTCTTTTAAAGTATGCAATCCCTTCCATTCTGTTGCACTGATAGAGCCATCCACGGACTTAGACCAGTTATAGGCAGGATCGCGCTTTGGCATAAAATTTCCATGCCAGTAAGCAATATTGCCTTTATCATCTGCATATACAGTGTTGTTGGATGTATTGGCCAACAACTCCATACTTTTGGTAAACTCATCTAAATTCTTTGCCTTGGTTCTTTCCCATGATTGAATAATGCCTTTGATAGAACGGTTATTGGCGCGAACGCTGATCCATTGTCCGTTGCGTTTGGCCATGATAGGGCCATGATGTGTATAGTAAGTAGTAAAGGTTTTTGTAAGCATACTGCCGTTGTACACATATTTAATAGTGATCTGTTTTTCGGTCAACGGTTTCTTCTTTTTATCGTATTCATATTCATAACCATTTCCTTTTTTGGTTACTTTTTCGATATAAGAATCTGCCACGTCGCTGTAACTGGAAGTATGCATCCAGCCGCAGTGTTCATTAAATCCCTGATAGATGAAGAACTGTCCCCAGGTTACGGCACCATAAGCGTGTAAACCTTCATCACTTTGTACCGATACTTCCGGACGGAAATAAAAAGTTACATGAGGATTGATGTATAAAATTGAATTACCGGATGCTGTTTTAGAAGGGGCGATGGCAAATCCATTGGAACCGCCGGGTAAGGGATCAACTTCTTTTGTGATTAATGCTGCTGTTGCTGAGCTTGTGTCTCCAGAATAAAACTTTTTAATTTCACCCACTCTTACATCTGCAATATCAATGGCGCCAATACTTCCATCGGTCCATAATAAAGGATACCATGGCTGAAAACGGGTAAGCAGTGCGGGTTTTACTTTGGGATGTTTGTAGAGATAATAATTGATACCATCTGCATAGGCATTCAATAATTTTTGTAACCATGCCGGGCTTTCTTCATAATCTTTTTTTGCATCAACCGTATCAATGATCATGCGAATCTCCAGATCGTTGTAAAGATCCCTTTCACCATTTACTTCTGCAAGCCTTCCCAGTTTTTCAATATAGTTCATCTCTACACGCTTAAAATCATCCTCACATTGGGCGTATAGTAATCCGAAAACAGCATCAGCATCAGTACGGCCATAAATATGCGGAATGCCCCAGTTATCTCTGATGATGGTGATCTTTCTTGCCTGTTCGTACCATTTGGTGGTTTCGGCTTTGGTAAAAGTTTGCGCCTTTAATAGAAGTGGTAGTAATAATAAAAGAAAAAACAGTTTTCTCATGTTGCCGGAAATTGGGGTTTACGATAAAAGTTATCTGAAACAGAATTATGAATATAAGAGATTTAGTACAAAAAACCGAGCCTTTGTGCCTTTGTGTGACTATTCTCTCACAAAGGCACAAAGGCTCGGTATAAAACAGTTATTTTAAATATTGCTTACTCTTTTTCTAGTTGATATTCCTTTTTCAAATAATTCAGCAGATCAATCATAAACGGTCTTCGCCTTTCCAGATTCATTACATACATGCGTGTAGCCCCCAATTCAAAATCTACTTTATTAAAAAATACTTTCAACTTAAAAGGATCCGTTACTAATATGGTTAATGGCTTTTCGGTAAAACCTTTGTTATTGTGATAAGTGGAATCATAATACACCGAATAGTCGAGCACTTCATGTGAAGCATTGATAGCCGTATTGGTAGCCGTTAGATAAACTGCTTCAGATGCATAAATAGCCTCCAGCTGTATCAGGTATTTGGCAATACTGTCTGCCGCATGTTTTTTTCTGATAAAACGAAGTCCGCCGGAATTTTTGAGTTGCTGCATGGTGGCATCATTGCTTTTGAAAACAGAATAATAACCAATACCGCTTCCACTCAGTTGATATATACTTTTCCTAATGGCAGGATTGGAAAGGTCTTCGTGTGAAAGCATCATCAGTTTTTGTAACCTGTCTAATTTTCCATGGTTCTCGTCTAATACCTGAGAGATATAAGTTGTATCATCTTTCAGGTTTTGTACCAGTCCCATCACATATTCTTTTCCTTTTTCATTATCACTGATACTTTCACGGATATTTTCCGCAATAAAACCCATCATTACAGCCAGGAAGATCATGAGGCCTTCGAGCAGATATTCTTTAATGGATTTTTCTTCTGGATTGGGGTGGTGATGTACTTCCATTATAACAATTTTGAAATTTTGGAATTGGGTCCCGGCTCAGCCGGGATTAAATTGATTGAATCACTCTTCTTTTAGATTGTATTCTTTCTGAAAAAATACAAGCATATCCAATGCTCTTTGCTGATGCCATTTCAGTTCACTAAGATAATTTAAACGGATCTGTTTTACCTGATAGATCAGTCCGGTATATTCAGCCAGAACAGCTTCATTGTTATTGAGCAGCTTTATCGTTTCGGTTGTGTGAAGAATATTATCGATCGTTTCGCCATCATAAGGCATAAAATACTTGCCGTTAAAAATGGCTGACCCTTTTTGGATGGTTGGGATCATGAAATCATGCGTTGCATAATTTAAAGTCTGGTTGGCATCATCAGCCAGTCGGTTATAATACACAATACTGTCTGATGCTTTTTGATCACTGATCAAACGAAGGCCACCTGAATTTTTTAATTGCGTAATGGTTCGTAAGGTATATAGCATGGGATCAATAGATAACAAATGTTTTCTGTATACATAATACAGTAATCGAACGGTGCTATCATTGTAAGGTGGATGGGTTAAGGTATTCAGCAATGTATCGAGTCCTTTAATATGTGCTTCTTCTCTGGGGATGGTGTATTGAAAACTGGCAATGTCGCTTTTTATATCAGCCACAAAGGATCTGATATATTCCTTTTCAATTTTTTTCTCAGAGATATACTCCCTGATATTTTCAGCGATGAACCCCATGCTTACAGCCAGAAAGATCATCAATCCTTCCAGCAGGTATTCTTTGAAACTTTTCTTTTCAACATGTGGATGGTGATGTACTTCCATACTATTCTTTGTTTAGATGATAATTTTCTGCTATCAATTTTTTGATTTCACTGTTCCTTCGCAAAACTCTTTCAATACCATTTTTTATAGTGTAGCTTAAAGCACCGATTTCATCTACCTGGATCAGTATTTTGTTTATAAAAGTTGGATCTGTACTCAAAAGATATAAGTGCTCCGGTGCAATAATCGGATTGTTTAAACTGTCTCTGGCTTTTACATAATCTCCGCTTTTGAGTACCAATGGAAGATTGTCTAATATTTTTGCTTTATAACCAAGCAGCGCCTGCTGGAGATAATCAATGTAAACAATATCCTTATAATAGTCGATTAAACTATCAGAAATCTGTTTGTTAGTGATCAGGCGCATCTCTCCGGCGTTTTTAATCTGCTCAAAGGTTCTGTCTGTAATATAAACATGTATTCCCAGCTGCCGTATCAATTTTCTGAAAGAGAAATAAATTGAATCAGCAGGAGTGGATATGCTTGTTCTGCTGAATTGTAACGGAATGGATTTTGAAGGAAGTATTTGCTGCTTAGTAATTTTTTCAATGAGTTTGGGAAGGTCCTTCTGGTCATTGCTTAAGTCATCATAAAATGATGACATATAGCTATGTTCACGCTCTTTATTAACTAGATGTTCTCTCAGACTTTCTGCAGCAAATCCCATACTCACTGCCAGAAAGATCATTAATCCTTCCAGCAGGTATTCTTTGAAACTTTTCTTTTCAACATGCGGGTGATGGTGAACTTCCATATAAAGTGTTTAAAGTTTAATGTTTACTCACTATTCACCACTCACTACTCACGATTGACGACTCATGCCTCAAGATCATTTCAGTTTTCTCGAAAAATACTCCGCCACTGCTCCATACACTTTCACAGCATTGTTCCAGTTCATCCAATGGTGCGTATCATCAACGATCATTAAGGTCTCATAATTCACACCCTGTTTTTCCAAACGATTGATCAGGTCTACACTCTGGTTAAAACGAACATTCCTGTCGTCATCTGCATGAATAATTAATACGGGTGATTTCCAGGTTTTAATGGATGAAACCGGCGAAGAGTTCCATGCTGTTTTTAAAGCCAGTTCATAATCAGGTGCTTTTTCATATTTCTCACCGGCTGTTGTTAATGCAGCTTGTGTGCCCCAATCATGCACACCATGAATATCTACACCCGCTGCAAACATTTTAGAATTTCTTGATAAAGCCATGGCAGTAAGATATCCACCATACGAGCCACCATAAATGCCGATCTTATTAGCATCTACAAAAGATTGCTGTTGTAACCATTTACCCGCTGCCTGTATATCCTGATACTCTGCACCACCGGCTGCCCCGCCTTTGGCTGCCTGATGAAATTCGTATCCGTAACCAATACCCAAACGATAATTCACAGATAATACCACAAAACCCTGACTGGCTAAATATTGATTGGATGCATACGCATTGGCATAATAATCTGAGTAATTCCAGCCCAGTAACATTTGTCTTGGCGGGCCCCCATGTACATAAACGATAGCCGGTTTTTTTCCGCCACCTTCCGGCATAAATAATTGAGCATGTACAGTAACACCATCAGCTGCTTTAAAGATCACCTGTTTAGGCGTTACCATTTTATCTTTTGGAAATTCAGCGGGCACTAATTCTTTACCGATCAACTGAATATTTCCACCATTTAATTTCATAACAGCCACCAACGGACTTTGCTGTGGTGTAGCACTTATAAATGCCGCAGTATTTCCTTCATCCGTTAATACAGGTGTCCATTCCAATCCGTTGCCGGGAGTGAGTACCTGCATATCGGCTTTGTCTACACTTACTTTAACAGCATGTCTTCTTTCAATATCCAATGGATCTGTTCCTGCATTGGCGCTGAAGGTTAGATATCTTTTATCGGCACTGAGTGTGATGTGTTCACACATAAAATTTCCCGGAGTGAGAAGCAATTCTTTCCCGCCTGTTGAGGCAATGGAATACAAATGCGGCCATCCATCCTGATAAGAAAGAAATACGATCCGGTTATTGGCAGCCCAATGCAAATTGGTGCCGCCATGTGTTGAAGGAACGGAACCACGCAATGTGGAAGGTGCTTTCCATAAAAGGGTTTCTTTGCCCGTACTAACATTTGCCGTATAAATACTCCATGGTTGATGTTTTCTTACTAATAAAGAATCCGGCGCACCACCTGCACCGGGTCTTCTTACAAAAACAATGCTGTTACCATCGGGCGACCAATGCGGAGAATTATCACGATAGAAAGATGCCGCGATCCATTTAATGGGTGATGTTGAATTGGTATAGATACCGATAATAGAATGATCACCACGGCCGGCTACAAACAATAAGGAAGAACCATCCGGACTCCATTCCAATGAACCGGCACTGCCCCTTGTAGTAAATAAACTTTTAGCTGCAGAAGATCCATCAATGGGTGCCGTAAACACCTGGCCACCTTTGATAAAGGCAACCGTTTTACTATCCGGTGAAACTTCAGGCGCATCGCCTTCTGATAAAAATTTGGTATCGCCACCGGCAAAAGGAACGGATCCTATCTGTACTTTAAAAGGATTGGTTTCATTGGCAGCATTAATGGGTAAGCCACCATCATAATTGGCACCATGATCACCACCGCGAACGAATACTACCCATTTACCATCATCAGAAATAGATAAGCTTGTTAATTCCTGCCCATCATTTTTTGTAAAATTGGTTACTCTTTTCGCTGTATAGGATGGTCCTTCAGCTACATATACATTGCGAACTCCCTGCTCATCCATGGCCCAGGCAATTTTTGCGCCTTTGCTTGCCGAACATAATTCTGTTGGAAAAGGATAGCTCTTGAAAGATTTGAATGGGACTTGTTGTGCTATTAACTGAATGGGTAATAAAATCAAAAGCAGTATTTTTCTCATGACGGGTTATTTTGAAATCTTGGAATTGGGAAATTTTGAAACTTTTTAAAATGAGGTTTAGTATTCAACTTTAAGCGTTTAGCTTTTCGCGTTCAGCATTAACTTCCTTTTATCTTATGCCAGAAAAATGCACAGGCAAAGCCAAGGATTACATAGATGATGAGTTTGATGAGTAATTGTTTTGTTCTTGGTGCCATGCTTATTCTGATTTCAGTTTATATTCTTTTCGAAGGGTTTCTAAAAGGTTATGATTTATTTTCAAATATGTATTTAAATATCCTCCTTTTGTAGAGCGTAGGATAATCAAGTGGTAATTGATCAGATTAATACACTCTGTCTTATTAAAAGCAGATGCATTATTCATTACTGGCAATTCTTTTGGATCTGGCTCTTTTGTAATGGATTCAATTACAGAAAGGCTACCCTGTTTAGTTATTTCATTATACCAGTTAAAGTTATAAAATGTCAGCGCCACAGGTCTTATATATTGTTGATAAAACTGTAACTCAAATTCTATCCGGCTCCTGATTTTTGTTATTGCTACGCTTAATTGTCCACATTCTTTCTGCAGTTCATTATTTTTAAAATATCTAAGACTTCCGGAATTGCGTAACTGGTTTAGCATTCCCTCTGCAGGCTCAAAAATAGTTGCGGTTTGAATTACAAATTCCCAGGTAAAGTTTCTGTAAAAAGTATGACTGGTATTAGTAAGACTACTATCTTTCAGATAACCGAGCAAATAGTTCGATGCCTGTTCTTTTCGGTCACGAAGAACCAATATTTTCTGCAACTGAATGGAGTCGGAATACACTTCCTGATATAGACTCTCGGCCAGTTCATGGGCTCTTTCATTTTCAGTAATCCGTTCACGGATATTTTCTGCAATAAAGCCCATGCTTACTGCAAGAAAGATCATTAAACCCTCCAGAAAATATTCTTTCAGAGTTTTCTTTTCTACGTGTGGGTGGTGGTGTACTTCCATAAGAGCAGTTGGGAATTATTCTTTTTCCAAATGATATTCTTTTTCGATCAATTCAATAATTGCTGCAGCCATATCAGACAGCACTGCAAAAATCCCGATTTCAGCAAACCTTACCCCTTTAATATAAACCACTTTCATATTAAACTCATTAATTGTAAGCGGATTATTTGAGATTAGGGGCGGATTAAAATTGAGCCTCTTGATATTTAATCCCACTCTTGTCGTATCGTACATTTGGTTAAATATTTGTGCATCAAACAGATTGTTCAGGATTTTTCTGTAGTCATTCAGATTAGACTCCTCCAGTTCCTGCAAAGACAATAAGTTTCCTGTTCGGCTGATATATCGTTGCAGGCTGTCGATCACATTTCTTTTTTTAATGAAACGGAATCCTCCCGCATTTTTCAGTTGCTGTATGGTTCCGTCATTCGAATAATAAAAACTCCTGATGCTGAGTAATCTTCCAAAATAATAGATTTCACCGGTTTTATTCTGGAAGTCTTTTTCCCGTAATATGGATAAGACCGAGTCTGCTTTTTCAATTCCGCTTTTCTTAATGGCAAGATTGGTTTTGATAGAAAGGATATCGTTTTTCAGGTCATTCACCAATGAAACCATGTATTCTTTTTCTTTTACACTGTCTGAGATATTTTCTCTTATACTCTCTGCAATAAAACCCATACTTACGGCAATAAAAATCATCAAACCTTCCAAAAGGTATTCTTTGAAATTTTTCTTTTCTACATGCGGGTGGTGATGTACTTCCATAAAATACTTGTTTACACAACAAAATTTACTAATGATCAGCGTTTAATCCATATTCCTTTTCCAGAAAATTTATATTGGAAACTATACTGCTTTGTTGATGTTCTAATATGTCAATATAACGTTCTAAAGCAGCTTTGGAATAATAGATCAGGTTGGCAAATTCATGAAGCATTTTTTCGTCAATGTTCATCAAAGTAATTTTTGTATCTTTTGTCAGGATATTAATAATCGTAGACCTATTGTACTCTTGCAAATATCGGGCATCAAAAATTTTGTTACCTATATCAAATGCTTTTGCCTGAGTGTTATTGTTAAATATATCTCCCAGAGTTTCTGTTTCTTGAATACTTTCATCATAAAGAACAATACGATCCGCTGCTGCTTTGTTTCTGATATATCTTAGGCTACCTGAATATTTTAACTGTATCAATGTCCTCTTTGTAAAATTAATAGTCAGAACTGAACCTCCGTATTTCCTTCTTAAATAATACATCATTCGTATACTGCTGTCTGTATAAGGTGTATGATAAATGTTTTTTAGAAGACTATCCAACCCGGATACTTTTTCTGTATTACTAATAATGCCTTCAATTATTTTTAAACTATCTACTTTTAAGTCCTGCACCATTGATTCAATGAATTCTTTTTCTATATGATTTTCATGCCTGCTCTCACGAAAGCTTTCGGCAAAAAAACCGGTGATTACTGCCAGAACGATCATGAGGTATTCCAGAAAATATTCTTTCCAGGGTTTGGGTTTGTGTTCTAATTGTGGGTGATGATGTACTTCCATGAAGCAATGTTGGTTTGATAAAAAAATCAAAAATGCTAAACTCTTCTGGCGGGAAGAATTTGAAGGTATAATATAAGACAGACGGGTGTGATAAGCAAATAGTTTGGATACTATTTTATCATTTGGATATTTAGTGGAGTGTTTAAAATAAAATTGCCACAAAGTACATAGATTGGCACAGAATAAATCTGTGGTAATCTGTGGCAAAAAAATAATAAGTAAGCTGCTTAATTCTCGTTCGCCTTCAATACCCTTAAAATATTTCCCCCCATCATCTTTGTAACATCTTTCTTGCTGTACCCCCGTTCTAACAAAGCTTTGGTAATAAGGGGATAACTGGTTACATCATCCAGTTGCTGCGGCGCCACACTGATGCCGTCAAAATCAGAACCCAAACCTACATGGTCAACACCAATCAGTTTTACAATATAATCCAGATGATCCAGTAACATGCTTAATGGGGGTTTGTTAGCCTGAACTTCAGTTGCATATTTTTCTGAGATCAATGTAAGCGCATAATCCTGCTGAACGCCGGCTTTCTTTAATGAGTCAAGTTCCTTGCTATGACTCAAAGCAAATCTTACTTCTTTATTTCTAAATGTGCTGTCAACAAATCCTGCATAAAAATTCAAATCTATCACACCACCATTCTTTCCAATAGCCAGTATCTGATCATCTTTCAGGTTGCGGAAGATGGGACATAATGTCCATGCATTACTATGCGAAGCAATGATCGGTTTGGTTGTGGTATTGATCACATCCCAAAAGGTTTGTTCGCCCACATGCGATACATCAACCATCATCCCTAATTCATTCATCCGCCTCACCACCTGTTTTCCGAAATCGGTTAGGCCTTTGTGAGCTTTTGCCAGACTGTCTTTTTTAGTTGTTTCTAACATGGCAGATGTTGCCCATGAAGGTGAATTGTTCCAGGTAAGTGTCATATACCTTGTGCCGCGTGCATACATTTTATTCAGGTTGTCTAAATTATCTTCCATCATATGCCCGCCTTCGACACCAAACATAGCGGCGAGTTTGCCTTCTTTCACAGCTCGCTTTAACTCTTTCGAATTTCTAACAATGGCAATCTTATCCGGATTTCTTTTTACAACGGCATCCAATGTATCCATCTCCTGATTTGCCCATGCATTGGGATTGGCTTTATTACCATCGCACCAAACAGAAAAGATCTGAACATCCAACCCGCCTTCTTTCCAGCGGACAAGGTCTGAATGAGTTTTACCTTTCAGGTTATTATCCATACTCACTTTCTTTTCCATACAAGCGGTAAGGATATCGTTATGCGAATCCACTACAATGGCTTTGGTATGGACTTTCTGGTAATCCTGCGCATGAACACAAAACGGGAAGAGTAAACAGATTAATTTTTTTAGCATGATCGTTTATTGTGAGATAAGGGTTTGTAATTGTTTAATGATATTTTCAAACTGATCTGAATAATTATTGCA
This sequence comes from Sediminibacterium sp., assembly GCA_965206685.1. Taxonomy (GTDB): domain Bacteria; phylum Bacteroidota; class Bacteroidia; order Chitinophagales; family Chitinophagaceae; genus Sediminibacterium. The sequence continues at coordinate 3,557,506 of OZ242223.1, read as the reverse complement.
AAGGATGATCAATGTATTTTGCTGATTCAGAAAACGCATGATCTCTGTTTTGTAACCCGGATTATCGCCATTATGCCAAACGATTTTTCCTGTTGGATTATTGGTGATGATCTCCCAGCCAAATCCATACGATGAAATTTTACCGTCTTTTAGAGTCGTGGTTGTAAAAGCTTCTTCCAGTGTTTGTTTACCAACCAGTTTATCGGTGTACAAAGCCTGATCCCATTTTAAAAGATCTTCAACTGTTGAACTGATGCGCCCCGGGCCTTTACGGGCACCCAGCCAGATCGTATAATTAGAAGAAGGAAAAGAATCGGCGCGGATAAAAGCATCTTTCTCTTTTACATAAATATGTCCGATTGCAAAATTCTTTACCACTGCTTTTTCAGCAAGAGTTCTGATGGCCGTATGTTTCATACCCAGCTTATGAAAGATCTCGGTATTCGCAAATTCAATAAAATCTCCGCCGCTTGCTTTTTCTGCAATGCTGGCCAGTAATACATAACCGGTATTGCTGTATGTATACTTTGTGCCGGGCTCAAATAATTTTGGCGGAGCATATTGATTGAGGTAAGCAATGATATCATCATTACCCGCTACTTTCGTTTTATCCCAATGCTGATCCATGATACCCTGATAATCTGGTAATCCACTGGTATGTGTTAAGAGATGACGGATAGTAATGCCTTTGTAAGGAATGTTAAGATACTTTTCAACAGGATCATCATATTGCAATAGCCCTTTTTCTTTCAGCATAATGATTACCATGGCAGTGAACTGTTTACTAACGGATGCGAGTTCGAAAATATCTGTTTTCTTCAATGCAACCTGCTGTGCAAACTCACGATAGCCAAATGCTTTTTCATATTTTATTTTTCCTTTTTCTGCAATCAATACTACCCCGTTAAAACGATGATTGGTTACAGCCGATTGTATAATCGAATCTGCTTTTACATAATTGAGCTTTTGTGCATTTACAGACGCACAAATAATGATCAGTAAATAGAAAATGTTTTTTTTCATTAGTTAGTGTTCAAACGTAAAGTAGTTCCCGCTCTTGTGCCATTATGTTTGCTGTCATCAATCGTAAGCTGTCCGTTCACCAATACATATTTAAAACCGGTTGTGTATTGGTGTGGTTTATCGTAGGTTGACTGATCCTGTACTTTATCTGCATCAAATATTACAATATCTGCAGCAAAACCTTCACGCAATAATCCGCGGCCATGTAGCTGAAATTTTTGTGCAGGTAAAGATGTCATTCTGCGAACCGCTTCTTCCAGTGTGATCACTTTTTCATCACGTACATATTTACTTAAAACTCTTGCATTGGTGCCATATCCACGCGGGTGCGGATTGCCTGATCCATATACACGAATACTTGCATCACTCGCAAACATATTGAATGGGTATTGCATGATCGCTTTCACATCTGCATCGCCCATACCATGAAATATCATAGCTGCACCGCCCTGTTCCATCATCTCCATAATCGTGATGGCTTCTTCAGCAGGCTTATGCTTTCTTCCTTTGAGCAGATTTACTTCTTCAATACTTTTTCCGTTATAACTGGTGTCTGCACGAAAAGATGCTACAACCGGATAACTGAAATTTTTTAATTTTCTTTTTTTCAATCTCCTCAGCATGTATTCTGTTACCTGTTTTCTGATCTCAGGTCTTGCTAATCTTGCTTTAATAGAATCCTGACCATCCGCCAAAACCCAATCGGGTAACAATGTGCTTAGCGAAGTGCTGCTGGCCGTGTACGGATATTGATCAATCGTTACATCCAACCCTTCCTGCCGCGCTTTCATGATCATAGGAATGGTTTCTTTACTGCGGCCCCAGTTTTGTTGTCCGCTTAATTTAAAATGCGAGATCTCAACCGGCATTTTGGCTTCACGGCCAATATGCATGGCTTCTTCAATGGCCTGGGTTACACTATCGCCTTCATCTCTCATATGACTTGCATACACACCATTATATTTAGAAGCCACTTTTGCCAAACGAACCACTTCTTCTGTTTTGGAATACGTGCCGGGTATATAAATCAATCCCGTTGATAAACCCACGGCACCATCTTTCATTGCCTGATCAACAATCGATTCCATTTTTTTCATTTCTTCTTCCGATGGATCGCGGTTGGCAGAACCCATGGCGGCTTTACGTACATCATTATGACCAATCAGTGTGGCTACGTTAATAGATATTTTTAAGCTATCCAGCATCGAAAAATATTTCCGGATATCAATATTCGATCCGCCACAATTGCCGGTAACAACAGTTGTAACACCATCATAAATAAAATTATCTGCAGTAGGTTGTCTTTTTTCTTCACCTTCAATATGGGTGTGAACATCAATAAAACCGGGTGCTACCATTAATCCTGTGGCATCAATCGTTTTGCTCGCTGTCCATTTGGCTAATTTGCCTATGGCTACAATTTTGCCGCCTTGTACTGCAATATCACCATATACCCAACTGTTGCCGGTACCATCTAAGATCTTTCCGTTTTTAATAAGAACATCTGCCTGCTGCGCGGCAAGTGAAAAGGGTAAAAAAAGCAATGCGATTATCTTTCTCATTCTTGTGTAGGATATTTTTTCCTGAGTAATAAAATGTCTTTGGTGGCTTCTTTCTTTTGAATGCCTAAATAATTGCAATAACCCGCAATGATCTGTTTCTGCATATAGCACTTATTGTAAAACAGCCTGAGTTTATCAGGATCCTTACTAAGATAAAAAACAGAATTGGCAGATGGTTTGGCTGCCACAGAAAAATCCATGATCTGTTCCATCAGGTTCAATATTTCAAGCGTAAACCGATAATAGGCATCGGCTTGTTTTTTGGTGAATTCATTTAACTGATCGTAGGCAGTAATACAATTAACAGAAGCCGTGTCTTTGATCAACCGCAAGCCTCCTGCATTTTTTAATTGTGTGATGGTGCCGCTTTCATTTTCAAATAAAATACTTCCTCCCACATAACTCCCATACACATATAATTTTTTGACAACGGAATCAGATGCAGGAGCTTTCAAGTAAAGAAGCAATGAGTCTATTCCTTTCAGAATCTTTTTGTTTGCCTGAATTACCTGTCCCAGTTGCAGCGTATCCTTAACCAGATCGTTTACCATGCTGTTTACATACTGGTTGGCTTTTTCAGTCTCTACAAAATGCTCCCGCAGATTTTCTGCAACAAACCCTGAAAATACAGCCAGAAACAGCATCAGAAATTCTGATACATAGGATTTCCAGCTCTTTTTTTCATGACTGCTATGGGTATGATGTGGGACTTCCATTGTACAGTGGTTTTGGGCATTTAAGATACAGAATTCTGCCTGCCAAAACAGCCAAACAGATTCACTTCTCTAAAACCCGTCAAAAACGGTACTTTTGCTGCCTGAATTTTGAAAAGATATGCTGGATAAGCTCGATGCAATAAAAGCCCGGTTTGAACAGGTAGGCATAGCCCTTACCAACCCGGAGATCATTAATAACCAGAAAGAATTTGGTGCCTACAGCAAGGAATACCGCTCTTTAGAGAAGGTGGTACAGCCTTATGAGGAATACAGAAAGATCTTGGATGAATACCAGTTTGCCAAAGAAGCACAGAACAGTTCTGACGAAGAAATGCGCGAACTGGCCAAAATGGAATTGCCCGCACTGGAAGAAAGAAAAACCATTCTCGAAAAACACCTTACTAAATTACTGATCCCCAAAGATCCGCAGGATGATAAGAACGCTATCCTTGAGATCCGCGCCGGAACAGGTGGTGATGAAGCCAGTTTGTTTGCAGGCGATCTTTTGGGTATGTACCTCCGCTACTGCTCCCGCAAAGGCTGGAAAACGGCTATTGTTAGTGAAAGTGAAGGAACCGTTGGCGGATACAAAGAGGTTATTCTGGAAGTAACCGGTGAAGATGTTTACGGTACCCTCAAATTTGAAAGCGGTGTACACCGTGTTCAAAGAGTGCCGGATACAGAAACCCAGGGCCGTGTGCATACATCCGCTGCAACCGTTGCTGTTATGCCCGAAGCAGAAGAAGTGGATTTTGAGCTGAAAGAAAGTGATGTGAAAATGGAAACCGCCCGAAGCGGGGGCGCCGGCGGACAAAACGTAAACAAAGTAGAGACCAAAGTATTTCTTACCCATATTCCCACAGGTGTGGTAGTGGTTTGCCAAACGGAGCGCTCTCAGTTAGGCAACCGCGAAAAAGCCATGACTATGTTGCGTACCAAATTATACGAAGAACAGGTACGTAAACAGGAAGATGAGATCTCACGTCAAAGGAAAACATTGGTTAGCACCGGCGACAGAAGTGCCAAGATCAGAACCTATAACTGGCCGCAGGGAAGGGTTACCGACCATCGAATCGGATTAACTTCTTATAATCTGGATGCTGTGATCAATGGAGATATTGATGAGTTCATCGAATCTTTACAAATGGCAGAGAACTCAGCAAAAATGTCAAATCAGTCGTAGATTTAGGAAAATCTATTGGTATGAGAAAAATACAAATAACCTTTTTGTTTCTGATCATAGGGTGTTACACAACTCTTTTTGCGCAAACTGGGGCCCCCGGAGCTTTCAGTAATCCGCAAGGATTCATGAGCGAAGCCAATGGCAAGCCCTTATATTCCCGTAATGATCTTGCAACGCAGGGAAGCCCTTATTTTTCTTCTGAATATTGCACAGCTAACCTGAAAGTACGTAACGGAAAAATGTATACAGGTATTAAGGTGAAAATAAACCTTGAAGAGAATCTGGTGATCTACGATGCAGGCGACGGAAAGGAAATGGTAGCTTCTTCACCAATTGAAAAAGTGGAGTTTTATAATTGCTCTGAAGAAACAAAAAATAAAATACTGGTAAGCGGTTTTCCTTCAATTGATCAGCAGGATCAGTCAAGCTTTTATGTATTACTCGATTCGGGTGCGGTTCAATTGCTGAAAAGTATTTCAGTCAGTTACCGGGATGTAAAGTTTTACAGCGAGCCTAATATGACAAGGGTATATGAAAAGAAAGAAAATTACTATGCCTATTCACCCGGTAAAGGGATGATGAAGCTTACCAAAGATAATAATGAGGTGCTGGCCGTGTTTACCAATAAAAAAGAGGAGCTAACAAAATTTGTTGCAGGTAATAATATCAAATGCAAAAAAGAAGAAGATCTGGTAAAACTCTTCAATTATTACAATTCATTGAACCGGTAACCCGGTTTAATTACTCTTTACTTTTTCTTCGGCTTCTTTTATTTTCAGTTCCCAATCCCAGGCAGTTTTCATCATGTCTTTAAGATTGTATTGTATGTTCCAGCCCAATTCAGTAACAGCAAGATTATTGTTCGCATAAATAGCGATCACATCACCCGGCCTGCGTGGGCCAATTTCGTAATTGAGTTTTACACCGCTTACTTCTTCAAAAGTTTTTATGGCTTCCAATACGGTAACACCATCGCCGGTGCCCAGATTAAAAATATCACAATTGGTTTTGTTCTTATGATCAGCAAGGTATTGAATGGCTAAAGTATGTGCATGGGCAATATCACTTACATGAATATAATCTCTTACACAACTGCCGTCTCTTGTAGGATAATCATCGCCAAACACCATCATTTTTGGTAATTTACCAATAGCGGTTTGTGTGATGGCAGGAACAAGATTCTGTGGTTTACCAACAGGCGTTTCGCCAATTAAACCGGATGGATGTGCACCAACGGGATTAAAGTATCTCAACAAAATAATGGAAGTATCAGGAATAGCTTTTGTAAAATCCTGTAAGATCTGTTCCCCCATTTGTTTGGTGGCGCCATATGGCGATTCTGCTTTTTTAGTTGGCGATTCTTCTGTAACCGGAATACTGTCCGGGTTTCCATAAACAGTGCAGGAAGATGAAAAAACAAAATCGGATATGGCAAATTCCTGCACACATTTGAGCAGGTTAATCAATCCGAAAATATTGTTCTCATAATATAAAATAGGTTCAGCAACCGATTCACCCACTGCTTTATAGGCAGCAAAATGGATCACGCCACTTATATCCGGGTTCTCCTGAAATACAGCGAGTGTTTCATCAAAATTCTTCAGGTCAACTTTATAGTTCTTTACCTTTTTTCCGGTGATTTTTTCAATGCCGTTTATAGCGTACGCAGAAGAGCGTGAATTGTTATCAATTGAAACTACTTCAAATCCATTTTCAACCAGATCAACGATCGTGTGGGAGCCGATAAAACCGGTACCGCCTGTTACCAATATCTTAGCCATACAGAATTATTTTCTGCAAGATAAGCTGATAAATTGTAATGGTTGTGAAAGCTGTGTTTAGATAAACAAACGCAGGATATAAAAAACCGCTGCAGCCAGAATGGCTGAAATCGGAATGGTCATGATCCATGCCCATAACAGGTTAACGGTTACACCCCATCTTACGGCACTTAACCTTTTGGTAGCACCTACACCAATGATGGAACCGGTAATGGTATGGGTGGTAGAAACCGGAATTTTAAAATGTTCGGTAAGAAATAAGGTAATGGCACCGGCAGTTTCTGCTGCAACTCCTTCAAGCGGTGTTACTTTGGTAATGCGGGTTCCCATGGTTTTTACAATCTTCCAGCCACCGCTCATGGTTCCTAAACCAATGGCAAGAAAACTGGTAAACGGCACCCATCCGTATTGAGAAACAAACTGGTTAAAATCCATATGGTTGCCCTTGGTTCCTTCGTAATAGATCATGGCAGCGCCGATAATACCCATTACTTTTTGTGCATCATTACCACCATGTCCTAAACTGAAAGCTGCAGAGGATAACAACTGTAAACGCTTAAACCAGTTCTCTGCTTTATAAGGGTTCGATCGTTTGCATAGGTGTACAATCAATATCGTTATAAAGAAGGCGATGAACATTCCTATCAACGGCGCAAAGAATATGAACAGAAAGGTAGGAACCACTTTTGCATAGTTGATCACATCCACACCGTTCTGGCTAAAGCCATGAGCATTGGCCAATGCCGCACCCACAAAACCACCCATCAATGTATGTGAAGAACTGGAAGGAATACCAAACCACCAGGTAATTAAGTTCCAGATAATGGCAGCAATAATTCCTGCAAGGATAACCTGTAACGTAATAAATTCAGGATGAACCCATTTGGCTACCGTATTACCGATACCAAATTCTTTGAAGATATATTTTGAAATAAAGAATGCCGCAAAGTTGAAAAACGCCGCCCAAACCACCGCCTGAAAAGGCGTAAGCACTTTGGTAGAAACGATCGTAGCAATGGAATTGGCTGCATCATGAAAGCCATTGATGTAATCGAAAATAAAAGCAAGTACTATGATGATGATGAGTAAAGTAAACATAGAAATAATTAAAAATTAGAAATTAATAATTAATAATTGAAGAAGTTTAGAAGCGGCTTGTTTTACAGCAAGCCCAATTTTTAATTTCTAATTATTAATTCTTAATTTATCGACTATGCGTATTTAATGATGATTGATTCGATCACATTCGCTGCATCTTCACATTTATCGGTAACAATTTCCATCACCTGATAGATCTCTCTTTTCTTGATCACTTCTTTAAAATCATTCTCCTGCTGGAAGAGCATTTCAATACTCATATCAAACACATCATCTGCCTGATTTTCGATACTGTTTACTTTTACCATTGCCTCAGTCATTTCGCGGAGGTTCTTCATATCGCGTAAGCCAAAAACCGCTTTTTTGATTTCGATAGAACCCTGTAAGATCAGGTCGGCCATTTTCTGAATCCCGGTATCATTGGGGTTCACACTGTAAAAGTTGATCTTTTTGGAGCATGCGTAGATATAATCGCAGATATCATCCAGCGCTGTGGCCAGGTAGTGAATATCTTCCCTGTCAAATGGAGTGATGAAGTTTCTTCCTAATTCGGTAAAAATACGGTGGGTATTATCGTCATTCTTATGCTCCAGATCTTCAATCTGGGCAAGAATAGAAGCCCTGCGGTTTACATCGGGTTCGCTTACCATTTCTTTCAGCTTAATACCCATTTCGTGTACTTTCTCGGCTACGTCTTCAAACAGTTCGTAGAAGACCTTATTCTTTGGCATAAAAAAACGTCCGAAATTATTGAGTCCCATATGGAAGAAATTTTGGCAAAAATAGCATTATGAACCTGATAGTTAGTGCATAACCTACAATTAATGATTACATAACATTGATCATTCTTTGTTTTTTGTATATGGATTTTAAGCAGGTTTTAAGCCATTTCCCATCTGTTTGGTAACCATTTGATGGTTTTATGTTCATCTGCGCGTAACAATCATTACCCAATTTTACCCAAGTTAGTATGGAAGCAGTTTCTCATGTGACCGCCCCGATCTCTATCCGGGCGGTGTTTTTATGCTCATTTCAATTCAATATTCAAAATTCCCTCTTCAATATTCATCATTCTTTTCTGGTATCCAGTGTAAACCCGATCGTTGTTCCTACATCAAGTTTACTTCTTACATGCATGGTTTGGCCATGTGCTTCTACAATGTGTTTGCAAATGGCAAGACCGAGTCCGGTTCCGCCTACATCGCGGCTGCGGCCGCGGTCGGTTCGGTAAAAACGTTCAAATATGCGGGGTAAATGTTCTTCAGAAATACCGATGCCATCATCACTCAATTCAATCAATACATGCCGGCCATCGGTTTTGTAAATACTGGCTACAATACTGCCATCCTGTTTGCCATATTTAATGGCGTTCGACATCAGGTTGATAATTACCTGACGGATCTTTTCCTTATCTGCAAAAACAGTAATGGGCGATTCGCAACCTTTTTTAATACTGCATTTAATATTGCGTGCATTGGCTTTGATAGAAAGGCTTTCAAAGGTTTCGCGGATCATATCCTGTATCACAAAATTCTCTTTATACAAAGGTTGCTGGCCGCTTTCCAAACGTGAGATCTCATCAAGGTCCTCAACAAGGTTTACCATTCTGTCTACATTCCTCGCAGCATTTTCTAAAAAACGGATCCGAATTTCCGGATTATCAATAGCTCCGTTTAATAAAGTATCTACATAACCCTGTATCGCAAAAATGGGTGTTTTAAATTCGTGTGCAAGGTTTTGCAAAAACTCTTTGCGGTAGGCTTCGTTCTTTTTTAATAATTCGATCTCTGCACTTCTTTGTTCCGCCCATTGCTCCACATCTTCCCTCACTTCATCAATGCCTTTTTGCGGAAGGATATATTTATAATAGGTCTCTTCTCTTTTAGATGCTTTGGTTTGATAAATGAATTTGTAAATTAGTTTGATCTTCCGGTAAATAAAAGATTCAAGCACAAACCGGATCAATAAATAACTGCCGATAAAGATTATTATAAATGATACAACCGCTATAATCCAATCGGGCCGTAAGATCCAGATACCAATTGCCAAAGGCACTGAAAGAATCAGTGCTGTAAATGCTGATAACTGCTGAGGAGAAAGATTCTTGGTTTTAAACATTTCTAGGAGACACAAGGTTCAAGATACAAGATACAAGAATCAAGGGACAAGACACAAGACACAAGAATCAAGACACAAGCCACAAGGTTCAAGACACAAGGTTCAAGATTGAAGGAACAGGAATTAAGGACGATAAATAAAACAAAAACCACTTGAACCTTGGCTCTTGATTCTTATTCTCTACATTTCAAACTTATACCCCACACCTTTCACCGTAGTAATACAATCCACCCCCAGTTTCTGCCTTACTTTTCGGATATGAACGTCAATGGTGCGGTCGCCAACGATCACGTCGTTGCCCCAAACCTGTGAGAGAATTTCGTTGCGTAAAAAAACCCGTCCCGGGCGGGAGGCCAGCAGGTATAATAATTCAAATTCTTTTTTGGCAAGGATCACTTCCTGGTCATCAATGGTTACGAGGAATTTAACCGGGTCAATATTAATATTACCCAACTGAATGCTCTTTCCGGTTTCTTTATTGCTGTTACTTCTGCGGAATAAGGCATTTACCCGGCTTACCAACACTTTCGGGCTGATCGGTTTACTCACATAATCATCTGCCCCGGTTTCGAGTCCTTTGATCTGTGAAGCTTCATCACTTAATGCAGTAAGGAAGATGATCAGTGTTTCCTGAAATATGGGTTGAGAACGGAGGATCTGGCATACTTCCACACCGGTTTTTTTCGGCATCATAATATCCAGAATAATGAGGTCCGGGTGCAGCTGCTTGGCCCTTTCTATGGCTTCGTTTCCGTCTTTGGCAGTATATATCTCATAACCCTCTTTTCCAAGGTTATAACTTACTATTTCCAGGATATCGGGCTCGTCATCAGCAATCAAAATCTTCCTTGGCTTTCCTTCCATGTTAACCTAATGTTTACACAAAATTAATTTTAAAGAACCGCAATTCGGTTATTTGCCTTTATTATGTTATTGTTAACGGAACAAGGGCCAAAAAGCTTGTCTTGGCATAAATGGCAGTATTTTTGTCCCTTTCTATGCAAATGAAGAAGATCTGTACCACGGTTTTGGCTGTTTTGTTGAGTTTGGCTGTTTTTTCGCAGGAAGAACTGGCTATGCCTGCCATCCCCGATGCGCGTTTCTATCACCATGATCAGATCTTACGTTCCCTTGCCGCCATTGAAAAACTGGGTAAAAATGCCGATAATATTTTTCCCGTAACCGGCGATGTAAAATTAGATCTGACCATTAACCGTTCCATTACTGTCCGCATCAACAATCTTCGTGCCCGGATAGAGCTGGATTCTTCATTAAGCGATAACGATAAATACAAATGGCTCAGAAGTATTAATGAAGTGCTTTCCGGTTACCTGTCTTCTTATCGGGCGCATGTAATTACACCTGCTTTATACCCGGCATTGATCAATGCATATGAACAATCAGTAAAAGCGGAATTTTCGCATAATTCCATCTATCAGATCATAGCCGATAATGAACCCGAAGTAGGCAATATTTTGATGGGAAATTATGCATTGAAAGATAATGCAGGTATACCTGCAGCCAAAGAATTAACGGTGTTAAAAGCCTGTCAGAAAAATCCTGATAGAATTCTCAAAATACTAACCGATTACCCCAACAGCCGTTTTGCCGACAGTCTGATTATTAAAGCCGCTTTTCAGGATCAGGAAGAATTTTATTCTTATGCAGCCGTACCGAATGGCTTGGGGAGAAAGATCCAGTCTGTCAATCATCCATTGGTAAAAATCCTTGGCAGACTCGCATTAATGCAAACGGGAAGAATGTATTTTCCTTTTCTGGATAACCTCTATCATAAAAAGATCACCATCGATTCGATATTGCCATTGGTAAGCAATGATTCATCAGGCGGTTATTATAAGCTGTTGGTGCAAACAAGAATTGATTATGCACAACGCATGCAAAAAGGCGATACGCCCATGGGTGTGCTTGCGTTAACCAACAAATTGAAATCAAAAGCCATTGAGCTGTATGTTAATGAGATCAATGCTTTGCATGATGAACGGAATGATAATATTCGGTTTAAAAAACTGGAAGAACTGAATGAGTTTGATCTGTATTATCTCGCCGTACTCGCTGAAGAAGAGATGTATACTTCCAGTTTTGTAGTAGGTGTGTATCCGAGAATTTTTCAAAGAATGAATATTCCGCGATCGGATAGTTTGCTGATGTTATTGCACAATGATTATTATAAGAAGTTCATAAAAATGTGTGCTGCTTATAATACGTTGGATAATTTTCTCAGCCGCATGGACCGCAGTGCCGCAGAAACCATGATGAAAAATTTTGTGAACGGACTCGAAACCACACGCACACTCGAAGATGCAGTGGATGTAGCCGATTCATACGCCAGCATCTACAATCCTAAACTCCGCAAACTGATATTGGAACAGGTGCAAACAAATCTTGCCGCCAATCAACAGCAAAAAAATAAACGGGGAGAATTGGTATATGATCTGCTGAATACCATTTTTCTTTCCATGGATTCTACGAAAAAAATTGATATCGCCGCTAAATTTGGGATCGATCCTGTGTATGTGATGCCGAGAAAATCTTTGCAGGATACTTCGGGCCGCGTAATCATCCAGCAATTCTCTTATGGCGATAAGGATGCGGTTAATTATTTTGCTGCATTCATGTCGCGTTTCAATAACCCGGCATGGAAGATCACCCGCAAACCCAATTGGGTTGAGATCAATTCAGCCAAAGGCAGTTCTCCCGTTACTATTTATGCTAATCTTCCATTGGATGAAAAACAGGAACTGGATATACAGGCGCAGGATAGCCTGATCAGTTATCTGGAAGAAAATAACCTTTCTCCAAGTATCGTAATCCACCGGGGCCACAGCTATTATTTGCAAGAAACCATTAATCGCTTACCGCATGGTGCCAAACTGGTGTTATTGGGTAGCTGCGGGGGTTATCAGAAACTGAATGATATTCTTAAGATCTGTCCAACCGCACAGATCATTTCTTCCAAACAGGTGGCAGCAGGTGTGGTAAACCAAAGTTTGATCGATGCCATTACCGACCGGTTACGCCTTGGCAAAGACCTTAATTGGGATGAACTCTGGAAAACCGTTCAGGTACGTGTTGGCGCAGGCTATCGTGATAAGTTCGACGATTATATTCCGCCACACAAAAACCTGGGAGCCATTTTTATCATGGCTTATGATAAAGTATCCCAAAACTGAGTTTATTGTAAAAAAGGGTTGTTTCTTTTTTCATATCCAATGGTAGTGGGTACGCCATGGCCGGAATAGACCACCACGTCATCCGGCAACACAAATAATTGCTCGCGGATGCTTTTTAGCAGGGTTTCATGATTACCGCCGGGCAAATCGGTTCTACCAATGCTTTCACGAAAAAGGACATCGCCGCCGATCAGGAATTTTTGTTTCTCGCAATAAAAACAGATACTGCCGGGAGAATGGCCGGGAGCGAGGATTACTTTCAGTTCATCTTCACCCAGTTGTATCGTATCCCCGGCATTCAAAAAATGCAGCGGGCCATTGTAATTGTCGAAAGGCAAACCCCATCTTTCACCCGAAATCGGCGCCAGCTTCAACATCTGCTCCTCATCCGGATGAAGCCACATTTCCAGTCCCCAGGTATCGTATACCCATTTATTGCCAAAAACATGGTCCAGATGACAATGGGTGTTCAGCAACCTTTCGGGGGTTAAGCCCGTATCTTTTATGAAATTTTTTAACGTTTCCTGTTCAGCGGTAAAGTAACATCCGGTATCTATTATAATAGCTTTGCCCTGTTCATTATAAAGCAGATAGGTATTTTCGCTAACAGGACTGAATGTAAAGAACTTGACCTTGATCATAACTGTATTTTTACCGGCTTTTAATGGTAAATGACTAATTTTAAAACACTAAAGTTCGGATATGCAATTGAATCGAATCGCCAAATGGATGGTTTTTGCCTTTTTTCTTTTCCCGTTCCTAACCATGGCGCAGGTAAACTCGGTTGAGTTTGGAAAAAACCGTGTACAGCATAAGAAATTCATCTGGAAGTTTTACCAGTCACCCAATTTCAATACTTACGTTGCACAAGGCGGGGTAGACCTTGGCAAATATGTGGCCCAGGTGGCAGAAGAAGAACTGCGGTCTATTGAAAATTTTATTGAATACTCTTTACAACGCCGCGCCAATATTGTGGTGTATAACAACTACAACGATTTTAAAAGCAGTAATATCGGTCTTGGCAGCGATTGGCAGAATTCCGGCGGTGTAACCAAACTGGTTAACAATAAACTGGTGGTGTATTTTGATGGTAACCACGAACACCTAAAACGAATGGTGCGCGAAGGCATTGCCAAAGTGTTAACCGATAATTTATTGTTTGGAGATGATATTGGTGAGTTTGCCAGCAACCAGGCTTTACTTGATTTACCTAAATGGCTGGTAGATGGTTATGTAGCCTATGCCGGCGAAAACTGGAGCACCGAAAGAGATGATGAATTGAAAAGTGCGATCCTTGGCGGCCGTTATAGTTCATTCTACCAGTTTGCTTTTGAAAAACCACAACTGGCCGGCCATGCATTCTGGAATTATATCGGCGAAAAATACCGCAAAGAAAACATTACCTATTTACTATACCTCGCACGTATTTACAAAAACCTGAACAATGCCTGTTTGCGTGTTTGTAAAAGAAAGTTCAAAGAAGTACTGTCTGATTTTATGCAGTACGAGCAACAACTGTACGCAAAAGATATCCGTCAGCGACGTAACCAGCCAAAAGGACAGATGGTGGTTTCGGAAGATGTTTCTAAAAATGATTATTTCCGTTTTCAGGCCAATCCCAATCCCAAGAGCCAGACCTATGGTGTTGTGCAATTCAGAAAAGGCCAGTACAGTGTTAAGCTGATGGAAAATTTTTATGATGCCAGAACACTGTTGAAAATTGGTGTAAGAACCAATGTAGGAGATATCAATCCAAACTATCCGATCCTTGCATGGGATGGTAAAGGCACAAGATTGCTTACCATTTATTGGGAAGATGGTAAAATGAAAATGTTTGTGTACGATGTACTTGCTAAATACAAACGTTACAAACAGGAAATTACCGGTGTTGACCAGATCCTGGATGCAAGCTTTATGCTGGATGCGAATACATTGGTAATGAGTGCCGTAAAAAATGGCCACTCAGATATTTATACCTATAAAATAGAAGAACAAAAACTCACGCAGATCACTAATGATGTGTATGATGATCTGGATCCAACGTTTGTTGCCTTCCCTAATAAAGTGGGCATCATCTTTGCTTCCAATCGTCCCGATCCGAATGCGATCAGTAACGATACGATCTTACCCGGCAAATACCGTTTCAATATTTTCATGACAGATATATTGAACGACAGTAAAATGAAACAACTAACGCAGCTCACCAATGTAAAATTTGGTAATGCGCGTTATCCGATGCAATACAACACCAATCACTTTACTTATGAATCGGATGAAAATGGTATTGGTAACCGCTGGGCAGGTTTCTTTGCCACACAGCGTAATGGCCTGGATACCTTGTATTATGTAGGTGATGAAATATTGCGTAACCCATCGCTGAAAGAATTTGATTCCACCCTGCGTGCATGGCAAAAACCAGAACCGGATAGTGTGAGTTATTTTCAGGTTTATAAAGATTCTACTTATACATTCCCGATCACCAACTATCAAAGTTCTTTGCTCGAAACAAGAATTGCCGGTAATAACGGAACCGTAAGTGAAGTAAGAAGAGAAGGTGATTTTAAATTCCTCTATAAATTAAAAGTAGATGAGCAGGCTTTAACCAAAAGAAATGTGAGTGCAAGGCCAACAGAATATGTGCGGAAAGTTACAGCAGAGAAAAAAGCCATCGATGGTAAAGCAACCATTTACAATAAAAAAGCAGGTGCCGATACTGCTAAAAAAGCAAAAGACTTTTTCCAGAATGAGTTTGCTGATGAAAAGCCGGATAGTGCTGCTCTTGCTTCGCAAAAGCAAGGTGCGTTATCTAATGAACCACCCAGAAGCTCGGTACTTTCCAAATCGAGGTTATTTGATTACCGCTTAAAGTTCAGTTCCGATTATGTGTTGAGCGGATTTACCAATAATATTCTGATCAACCGCTACCAGCCATACGCAGGTGGCTCCGGACCGATACAATTGAATAACGGAACCGATTTCAATTTTACTTTCCGTGTAGGCGTGAGTGATTTGATGGAGGATACCAAATTTGTTGGCGGTATCCGTTTTGGAACCAACCTGAGTGATAAGGATGTGTTCTTTACTTATCAAAACCTGCGCAAACGTTTTGATTGGGGCTTAACCTATTACAGAAGCAATGTGAGCAATTTCTTTAACACCAGCTTCAACACAATGCTTTACACAAATCTTTATCAGGCAAACGTTTCATATCCGTTTGATGAAGTAAGAAGTTTGCGTGCAACGATTGGTTTGAGAACAGACAGAGGCGTACTTCGTTCATATGATAACAATTCAGGACTGCCCGATCCTGCTGCATTGAAGTATGCAGATACAGTTACTAAATTTATTGTTTCGCGTCTGGAGTATGTACACGATAATACGATCAACCCTACACAGAATATCTGGAACGGACTTCGTTATAAAGTATACCTCGATGTAAATATGCCAACCTTCAAAACTGCCCTCAATAATGGTAAAGCCACATTGAATTTAGGATTTGATGCAAGGTATTATCATAAGATCTACCGCAACTTTATCTGGGCAGGACGTGTTGCCGGTGACTTTTCATGGGGGGGAGAAAAGATCGTTTATTATTTAGGTGGTGTGGATGGTTGGATCAGTCCTAAGTTTAACCAGAACCAACCTGCTGCCGATCAAACCTATGCATTCCAATCCTTAACCGTAAACATGCGTGGTTACAACCAGAATATTGCCAACGGAAACAATGCTTTTGTAATGAACAGCGAATTCCGTTTTCCACTTTTCTCAACACTGATCAATCGTCCTATCAACAATGCCTTCCTGCGTAATTTTCAGGTAGTGCAATTTCTGGATTTGGGTTCTGCATGGAATGGTAAATACAATGGCATTACCCGTCCGAGTGTGATCTATACCCAACAGGGCTCACCTGTTTTGGTAAGGGTTGATGCAGGCGGCCTCGGTCCGTTTGCCGGTGGATATGGTTTTGGTATCCGCAGTACTTTGCTTGGCTACTTTATGAAATTAGATGCAGGATGGCCAATGAAAGGCGTATTTATCGGTAAACCGGTTTGGTATTTTGCATTAGGATTTGATTTCTAAACAAAGATTTTTTAAAATAAAAAGGCATATAAGATTTCTTATGTGCCTTTTATTTTATCCGGAAGTTTCTATGTGTTTTTAACAGAAGATAAGATCAACGGTAATTTCTTCAGCGTAAAATAGATCAGCCCCAATAAAACAGCAAACAATAAAGTAAAGGCCCATAGTTTGAGATAATTCTGCGGTACCAAAACATGATGCGCAGAATTGTAGATCAATGAGCGTGGATCACTTACCACATCCCAGCTGTTAAAGCGCAGGAACCTGCCGATAAAAATTCCGTAGCTGCAAAGTATCAGGCTTAGATATTCGCAAACAATTACCCATCCCGGTTTTAATTGTGATGCCAGGAATTTTTCAACATTCATTAATGAAGCCATCCCAAGTATCAGTCCGTTCCATGCCCCCATGATCACCAGAATCAAATCGTACCAGAAAGGAACGGGAAAACGTTTTTCGTAATGAAAAACATCAGTGATCATATACGGAGCATTAGGGAAAAACAAGAGCCATACGATCAACAGAACAATCGCGATCAGGTTTATCTTTTTTAACCGTGCGATCTGGGTGCTTACTGCGTAAGGAATGGCCGCCAGAAAACTATTCCATACATAAAAAGAATAGTCCAGCGAGTCTGCATAGATCACACGTACCAAAAGCAGCGCCATCGAAAAACCGATGGACAACAAAAGCATTTTACTAAGCGGAGATATTTTCAATGTCATAATGTGGTAATAATTTTAGGAAGAAAGATCAGCAAACCAATTATGGCACTGATAATGGCCGACCAGAGAACCGCGCCTGCCGCAACATCTTTCGCAATCTTAATTAAAGGATGATGGGCTTCGTGCACTGCATCGCATAATTTTTCAAGTGCATGATTAGCCATTTCCATACTGATCACCAAACCCATGCATAATAAAAGAATACACCATTCCTGAACGGAAATTCCAAAAAACCATCCGGCGGTTGCAACGATTACCGCAATCAGGATATGAATGTTTCCATTACGATCGTTCAGTATAAAATGAGCGATACCCGCAAATGCATACTGAAAGGCTTTAAGAAGGGAGTTCTGTTTCATGTTGTTTGATTGAAGTTTTATCGGCTATCCATTTCCACCAGAAAGCGGTGCAGCTTATGTATACAAAAAGTTGATACAGATCATCAGAAGCGGAATGCCCGTTTCTGATGATGGCTATAAATACCGGTAACAGAAAGATAACTGCTGCAATGGTAATCATCACACCCATCGGGTGAATAGGTATATAGATCCATTGATATTGTTTAAACCATTTCATGGTATTGATTTTTTTTTGAATGATGATTTATTATGCCTGTATTGCAAAATTTTGTTCATTCGGTGAAGACTGGTACCAGTTTATTTTTCTGCTGGCATACATTACAAGGGCCAGTATGATAAACAGGCCGATACTACCCACCAGTAATGCGGTATCTTCCAAACGGATCAGTATAAAGATAAACCCATATAAGCCACCTATCAATGATGCAAAAATACCTGCCGTTCTCCAGGATCTGAAATGCGCCTTGGCATATAAGGTGATCAGCGAAACAGTGGCAGCTGAGGCGATCAGGTAAGCCATATCAAACAAAAGGAATTCACTGATGGAAAGTAATAAGCTGTAAAAAATAACCAGCGCTATTCCTATCAATACATATTGTACCGGATGAATCGGTTTTTTCTGCATCAGTTCTATAATAAAGAAAAGAGCGAAACTTAAACCAATAATTAAAATGGCATATTTAACACTGCGGTTGGTTTTGGCATATTGGTCTGCCGGCTGCAGCATGCTGATACCAAAACTGCTTGCATATTTATTTATCTTTTCGTTTCTCAGGGTGGTTGTGTAAGGAAGATTGGCTTTATTAAAAACCCATTTTGCACTAAAGCCATTATTGCTGATCTCTCTTTCGCCCGGGAGCGTATTGCCATCAAATGAAGGATTGGGCCAGCTTGAATGCATCGTAAATCTGCTGTTACCGGCAAGTGGTAAAAAATGCAGTTGCTCACTTCCTTTTATTTGTACAGGAACAATAAATGAAATGGATTTACCCAGATCTTCTTTGCTCAGGTTTACGGGTACAGATAATCCTGTTTCGTCAATCAGGTTTGTAGGAAGTCCGGGAACAAAAGTGTATGAAGAACCATTTACCTGAACATCAATTTTATTTTCGATCCCTTTAAAATCAGAGATCCCTAAACAGATCTTTGCTTCTGTAAGCTGCAGTGAAGATGCGTCAACATCTTTGGGTAATTTGATCTCAAAATTTCCTTTACTGGTAATGCTGCTTCGATACAGCAATACTTTATAAATAGACCGTAATCGTTGCTCGGGTAACATATTGCCGCTTACTTCAAGGTTTTCGGGCAGAAAAACCAATTGCTCGGTTATGATCTTTTCTTTGCCTTCGCTGTCTTTATCCTTTTTCTGGTAAGGGATAAAAAGATAGGGGCCTGAGACTGTTTGTGCCGTGGCCCATTTACTGCTCACATCTTTTACAACTTCCATTTGCCTGAGTTCTCTTTCGCTGATGAGACTGGTGATGAACATGGTAGGGATCAACATCAGCAGAATTAATCCGCCGGTGATCAAGCCCTTGATCAAAGCTTTGTTTCCATTGCCCTTGGTAACGGGCTGATCATTGTGATAGTTTTCCATGAGGTAAGGTTTAAATATTAAAAAGTACTTTGAATTTCAAAGTGTTAGTACAAAAAAAATTAATTCAGTTTTTTGATCATTTGCTCTAACGCTTCCAGATGCAGTTTGAATGCTTTTTCTCCTGCTTTGGTAACGGCATAAGTAGTATTTGTTTTCCGCCCGATAAACCCTTTTTTTACTTTGATATAGGCAGAATCTTCCAGTGTTTTTAAATGGCTTGCCAGATTGCCATCCGTAACCTGAACCAATTCTTTCAACTGGTTAAAGCTCACTTCCTCATTCACCAGCAATGCGCTCATGATGCCCAGTCGTATACGGCTGTCAAATATTTTATTGAGGTGTTCGATGAAATTTTTCATGTAAGTCTTTTCGTTGGTGGTTATCGTTTCTCATATTTCCACCACATCACTGCACCATAGATAATGTGTAATACACCAAAACCAAAGGTCCAGAACATCAAACCATAGCCAATGAGCCAGAGATTGGCAATACCCAGCACTAACTGGCTAAAGCCCAGCCAACGAACTTCGCTAACTGTGTACTTGCTTCCGTTGATCAATGCCAATCCATAAAATAATAAGCAGGCAGGTGCCACTAAACCGCCGTAGCCGGCCTGAATTAAACGAATGGCTACAATTCCACCCACAATCAACGGGATCATGGTATTCCATAATAATTTTTGCGCGGTGATGCCCCAGATGGCCGTACCTGTTTTTCTGCTGCGTAAATACGTAAACAGAAAAGCAACAATCAATGCAGCCAGAAAAGTACAACCTCCAATCAGTAATAAGCGATTTTGAACCTCACTGCCTGTTTCAAAAGTCAGCTGCCGGTAGTCAACACCTTTTGCCCGCTCTTCAAACACCAGACGGTAAGCAAAGAAAGACCCGCCAAGGGCACAGAGTCCCGCGCCAATCCCGCTCAGACCGCTTAAACTGATAAAGCGACTGCTTTTTTCCATCATCTGCCTGATATCATGCAAGGATTCGAGGTGTTCGTTTTTTGCATTCATAAAAAGTGCTTTGAAATACAAAGTAAATAGATAGTTTCTACTCCTGCAAGTTTTTTTGAAAATAAAATGGATAAGAAATTGTTAAGGCTATCTGGCTATATCAGATTCATTGGTTGTTTCGTCTTCCCATCTGGGTTCGCGAAGTTCAACGGGTTTACTATTGCGTTTGAGCATCCGCATATTCAGTAATTCAACAATAAAAGAGAAAGCCATAGCGAAATAAACATAGTTCTTCAGATGTAGGTCGTGGGTGCCTTGACTGTCCCAGCCCTCTACCAGCAACACAAATCCGATCATGACCAAAAAAGAAAGTGCCAGCATTTTAAGTGTAGGGTGTTTATGGATAAACGCTGATATTTTTGGACTGAACAGGAACATGATCACCATGGCAACTACCACGGCACCAATCATTACTTCCAGTCTTTTTGCAGTACCGCCTGCCGTAATGATGCTGTCGAAACTAAAAACCATATCAATTAAAATGATCTGAAAAATGGCACGGCTAAAACCCAGCGGTTTGGTAGTAATACCCGCAGCTATATCGGCTTCACCCTCCAGCTTATGGTGAATTTCTTTTACGGTTTTATAGATCAGGAATAAACCACCCGCCAGCATTACCAGACTTGCGAGGTCAAAACTTTTTCCAAACAATGTAAGCAGTGCGATTCCTTTTTGGGCAAGTAACCAGCTTAAACCAAACAATAAAATGGTACGCGAGATCATTCCGGTAACCATCCAGGTTAACCTTGCCTTGGGTTGTAAAACTTTTGGCAAACGGCTCATGATAATGCTTACGAATATCACATTGTCGATACCCAATACGATCTCTAAAACAACCAGTACAAAAAAACTGATCAGATTTTCTGTTGTAAACAGTGCTTCCATTGTAAATGATTAGCTGCAAATATAAAAGAGTGTGAACTTGATTATGCTTTCCGCTGCGAAAGATATTGACAGATGTTTTTTACGATAGCCGGGCCTTCATACACAAACCCTGTCCATACCTGAACCAATGCGGCACCGGCATCTAATTTTTCTTTTGCATCCGCACCGGTAAATATTCCGCCACTGGCAATAATGGGTATTTTACCAGAGGTTTGTGTTGAGAGATATTGTACAACTTCTGTGGCTCTTTGTTTAACCGGCAATCCGCTTAAGCCTCCTGCGCCGATGGTTTGGAGTTTGGAGTTTGGGGTTTGGAGTTGTTGGCGGTTGATGGTTGTATTGGTTGCTACCAGGCCGCTGAGTTGTACTTCAAATGACAGGTCTACAATATCATCCAATTGTTCCTGCGTAAGATCCGGCGCTATTTTTAAGAGTAAGGGTTTTTGTTTGGATTGTGCAGCATTGATATTCTGTAATTCGGACAGAATCTTTTTCAACGAATCTTTCTCCTGTAATTCCCGAAGCCCCGGTGTGTTGGGTGAGCTTACATTCACAACAAAATAATCAACACAATCAAACAATTCAGTAAAGCAAATATTGTAATCCTTCCAGGCATCTTCGTTAGGAGTTACTTTATTCTTGCCGATGTTGCCACCAATAATCAGTTTGGAGTTTGGAGTTTGGAGTTTGGAATTATTCCAATTGACTAACCTGTTTTTAATTATTTCAACCCCATCATTATTGAATCCCATTCTGTTAATCAACGCTTTGTCTTTGGGTAAACGGAATAACCTGGGTTTATCATTTCCGGGTTGTGCTTTGGGGGTTACGGTGCCTATTTCTACAAAACCAAAACCGAGGGCTTCCAGTTCGTTCAGGTACAAAGCATTTTTATCAAAACCGGCACCCAGTCCAACGGGGTTCGAGAAGTTGAGACCAAAAACAGTTTTCTCCAGATCCGTTGCTTCAAAACAAAATCCCTTCCTGATCAATGATTTAATGGGGCCAACCCGGCAACCCGCTTTAAGCAGATTCATCGAAAAATAATGTACATCCTCTGGAGGGAAACAGAATAAGAGTTCACGGATGAGGGGGTAGAGCATGAGACAAAGATAAGAAGGCGGGTATGAAGGATTTTGAAATTTTGGAATTGGGAAATTTTGGAATTGGGAAATTTTGGAATTTATGGGTGGAAATGAACGCGAGTGGGATTTAACTTCCAAAATTCCAAAATTGGAAATTCCAAAATCAACCGAATCTTCAAATTTAGTTGTCTATGCAACCTTTTATCCAAAATTTCCCTACATTTGAAAAAGCTAAAACCGTTTGTCATGCAGGAAGCATATATCGTAGCGGGCTATCGTACCGCAGTGGCTAAGAGTAAAAGGGGTGGGTTTCGTTTTTTCAGGCCTGATGATCTGGCTGTAGAAGTGATCAAAGGACTGATGGCCTCAGTGCCGCAATTGGAAGCCAAACGTGTGGATGATGTGATCGTAGGCAATGCCGTTCCGGAAGCGGAGCAAGGCTTGCAGTTTGGAAGAATTATTTCGGCCCGCGCATTGGGTATTGATACGGCAGGTATTACCATTAACCGTTACTGTGCCAGCGGATTAGAAAGTATTGCCACTGCAACGGCTAAGATCCGCACAGGCATGGCAGAATGCATTATTGCCGGTGGAACAGAAAGTATGAGTCTGGTACCCACTGCCGGATGGAAAACAGTGCCCGCTTATTCGATCGCTAAAGATGAACCGGATTTTTATCTGAGTATGGGACTTACGGCAGAAGCTGTTGCCAAAGAATATAACGTGAGCCGTGAGGATCAGGATCAGTTTGCCTATAATTCACATCAGAAAGCGATGGCGGCTATTCAGAATGGTCATTTTAAATCAGGTATCCTGCCCATTACGGTTGAAGAAACCTATCTCAACGAAAAAGGTAAAAAAGCCACCCGTTCTTATGTAGTAGATACGGATGAAGGTGTGCGTGCCGATACTAATATTGAAGCCCTCGCTAAACTGAAGCCTGCTTTTGCATTGGGTGGAAGTGTTACAGCGGGCAATTCTTCTCAAACCAGTGATGGTGCGGCTTTTGCGTTGGTAATGAGCGAGCGAATGATGCTGGAACTGGGATTAAAACCCATTGGCCGCTTGGTAAACTGTGCTTCTGCAGGTGTTCATCCGCGAATCATGGGTATCGGCCCTGTTGCGGCTATTCCAAAAGTGTTGAAACAGGCCGGCATGAGTTTGAATGATATTGACCTGATCGAATTGAATGAAGCATTTGCCTCACAATCTCTGGCCGTGATTCGCGAACTGGGATTAAATCCCGATATCGTGAATATTAATGGTGGTGCTATTGCACTGGGACATCCACTCGGTTGCACCGGTTGTAAACTCACCATTCAGGTGTTGAATGATATGAAACGCCTGAATAAGAAATACGGAATGGTAAGTGCCTGCGTTGGTGGCGGACAGGGCATTGCCGGAATTATCGAAAATTTATAAAAAACGCATTTATAGAGAAAGCCCTGCAGGTATGCGGGGCTTTTTTGTGTGCAAATATCAGCGTTGGATATGACCATTGTCATATTTCCACGGGAGCACTCATGGTAATTTTAGGGTACAAATTTTTACCATGAAAAACATTTTAGTTCCAACCGACTTTTCTGCTACAGCCAGAAACGCCGCCCGCTATGCCCTGCAACTGGCGGAACAATCAGGTGCACCTAAAGTGATCTTTTATAATGCGTACCAGGCACCGTTAATGGTTGATCCCATGGTTCCGGCGGTGCAGCTTTTGAACGAAGACAACCTAAAAGCCGACAGCAAAGAAGCACTTGAAAAATTTGCTTTGTTTGTAAAAGCATTTTGCCCGGCAGGTTGCGA
Source organism: Sediminibacterium sp. (assembly GCA_965206685.1). Classification (GTDB taxonomy): domain Bacteria; phylum Bacteroidota; class Bacteroidia; order Chitinophagales; family Chitinophagaceae; genus Sediminibacterium. The sequence continues at coordinate 3,533,288 of OZ242223.1, read as the reverse complement.
AATAGAAACCTTTTGTGAATATGCATTACTCTATAACGGACTGGATGAGGCATGCAAAGCCACCAATGCCGGTTTAATTGTAATGGGTATTACCGGTGGTGGCGTATTGGCTGAAAAACTGATCGGAAGTAATACCTTGGCTGTAGCCAAACAATCCTGTGTGCCTGTAATTATTGTTCCACCCAATACACGATTTACAAAAATTGAGGAGGTAATGTTATTGAGTGATTTTGATAAAGCCGATAAAACCATTCCTGTAGGCCGTGTGCGTGAGATAGTGGAAGAAACCAAAGCTAAACTCTATGTATTTAACGTGGAAGAAGAACTGGATGAGTATGGAGTTACCTATCCATCAAATGTTTTGGGTGAAAGTTATGCGGTGCATACTTTATTAAAAGACTTAAACCCTGAATATCACTTTGTAAGAAGTAATCATTACATGAAAGCGATAGATGAATTTGTGCTTGAACATCATATCGACCTGATCATTACCATCCCTAAAAAGCACAGTTTTTTCGAAAGCCTGTTTATACAAAGTCATACAAAGATGTTGGCCTTTCACAGTCATACACCTTTGATGGTGACGCATAGATAATGAGTGAATGATAGAATGAGTGAATGATAGAATGGAAAAGGGGATTGTAAAACTATTTATTGTTTTGCAATCCCCTTTGTATGTAATTACTAACTACTAATTATCAATTACTAATTAACTCAAGTACTTTCCTACAATCGGCACCCTTCTTCCAACTCCGAAAGCTTTAGGTGAAACGCGGATGATAGGGCAGAACTGGTTTCGTTTGTATTCGTTGTTGTTAACCATTTTGAGGGTTCTGTCTACCAGAGCTGTATCAAAGCCTTGTGCTTTTATTTCATCAGGGCCTAAACGTTTTTCGATGTATTGATAAAGGATCTGATCTAATACAGCATAATCAGGTAAGCTGTCGCTGTCTTTTTGATTGGGCCTTAGTTCTGCGCTTGGCGCTTTAGTAATAATATTTTCGGGAATGATTTCTTGCTTGCGGTTAATATATTTTGCCAATTCATATACCTGTAATTTATAACAATCACCCAATACACCTAATCCACCGGCCATATCGCCATAGAGGGTTCCATATCCTGTTGCCAGTTCACTTTTATTGGAGGTGTTGAGTAAAATGTATCCGAATTTATTGGCGATGGCCATCAATAAATTTCCCCGGCTTCTGCTTTGCATATTTTCTTCAGCAAGAGAGAATGGAAGATCTCCAAAAACCGGTTTCAATGTTTTCAGAAATGATTCATACACATCATTGATGCGGATAATATCATAAGGGTTGCCAAGGTTCTTACTCAGTTGCACTGCATCATCCACTGAATGCTCTGTTGAGTAAGGAGAGGGCATTAAAATGGCTCTCACATTTTCTTTTCCCAAAGCCTCACAAGCAATGGCTAAGGTTACTGCTGAATCTATACCGCCTGATGAACCCAGGATCGCTTTACCAAAACCCATCTTGGTAAAATAATCGCGGATGCCAAGTATCAATGCATCATATACCTGTGCAATATTCAGTTCGGGTTCTAAGGTTGCGGGGTTTAATTCTTTATCGGGTACACGGCTTGCAGGTTCTATGATCGGTGCATCAATGGTTCCATCATCCAACAATGTAACACTTACCATTGCTTCTTCAAACATGGGTAATGCTTTGCAGAGATTGGCATGTTTATCAAATATCAGCGAAGCACCGTCGAACACTACTTCTGTCTGACTGCCGATGGCATTACAGTAAAACATCGGTAAATGATATTTGAGCACATTGGCTTTGATTACCGATTTTCTGTCTTCATCATGCGTATAATCAAATGGCGATGCACTGATATTGAGCATAAGGTCGGGGGTTTGCTCCATCAGTTTATCCATCGGACAAATTCTGTACAAAGGATTATCGCCAAGGTTCCAGATATCTTCACAAATAGTGATCGCTAATTTTTTTCCTTTGAAGGGAACTACTTTCCAGTCGAACGAAGGCTCAAAATACCGGTACTCATCAAACACATCATAAGTAGGTAACAGTGTTTTATGAATTTCTGCTTTGATCTGTTTTTCATGCAGAAAAAAAGCGGCGTTAAAAAGACTTTTGCCTTTTTGTTGCGTGTTTCTTGCCGGACTGCCGATCAACACACCAATGGTATCTGCATGTTCTTTGATCTGTTCAACCGCATCATAACATTTGTTGATGAAGTCATTAAATTCCACAAAGTCTCTTGCGGGGTAACCGCTCACACACATTTCGCTGAACAGGATAAGATCACCGCCCTGTGCCTTGGCCTCTTCTACAGCCTGAATGATCTTTTTCGTATTGCTTTCAAAATTGCCGATATGATAATTCTGCTGGGCTAAAAATATCTTCATGCTGCAAAGTTCCGTAACTTTTGGATAGTTTTCCTTTTTTCAGGTGTAAAATCAGGTCATGCCCATATTTGAGGATACATACATCTTCTAATCCTTTAACACACAATTAGTAAAACAAAATCATTTGTTTATAACCCGGGTTTACATTTGTACCTGTTTCCAACAATTGAAAGCGATATGCGGTATTTATTATTTACCTGTTTACTGATCGGCTTTTTTTCCTGCAAGGCAAAAAAAGAAATTCCGGATGTTTCCCGAATACAGATCTCTCTTGAGGTAGAAAGATTTGAAAAAGATTTTTTCAGCCTGGATACTTTACAACTGAATTCATCACTGCAAAAGCTGCATCAGCAACATCCGGGTTTCACACAGGATTTTCTGTTTAATATTCTGGGTAGTACAGCAGATAGTGCTGTAAAAGATGTGCCCGGTTTTTTGCGAAGCTATGCAAGTATGTATCGTGAATCGATTCAGAAATTTTCAGATTTTCCAAAAGTGGTTGACCAGGTAAAAAGAGGCCTTCAGTTTGTACATTATTATTATCCAAACTATCCGTTACCTAAAAAGCTGATCACGTTTATCGGCCCGATCAACAGTTATGGAAACATCATTACCCCTAGCTCGCTTGCAGTTGGGTTGCAGCTGTATATGGGCAAGAATTATCCGATCTATCTTTCAGAGCAGGGCCAGCAGTTGTATCCGGTATTTATTTCAAAACGGTTTGAGCCGGAATATATTCCCGTAAACTGTATCCGAAATATTATTGATGATATGTATCCCGATAAAAGTATCGGAAGGCCTTTGATTGAACAGATGGTAGAGGCGGGTAAACGCATCTATCTTGCCGACAGCTTTTTACCGGAGTTGGCTGATACACTAAAGATCGGCTATACACAGCAACAGCTTACCGGATGTTATGAAAGCGAAAAAAATATCTGGAGTTTTTTTGTACAGAATAATCTTTTATATAATAGCGATGCAAACCTTACCCGTGATTATATGAACGACGGGCCCAACACACCTGCATTGGGTGAAGCATCTCCCGGCAATATAGGCCAGTTTGTAGGATGGCAGATCGTAAAAAAATGGATGGAAAAACAAAAGAATCTTTCCTTACCGGATCTGATGAAAACCCCACCCAAACAAATATTTGATGAGGCAAAGTATAAGCCCAGATAAAATCAATTCATTTTAGAAGGAACGATCATTTCAAAAGAAGGAATATTTACCGAGAACAATTGTTTGTTGTTCTGATTTTCCATTTGATAAGAACCGTGCATACGGCCCATTTCTGTGCGCAGATTGCAGCCGCTTACATATTGATAATTCTCGCCCGGATTTAATACCGGCTGAACACCCACAACACCTTCACCTTCCACTTCGCGGTGTTCTCCATTGCTGTCGAAAATATACCATTGACGACGCAGAAGTTTTACCGTAAAATTATTGTGGTTCTCAATGGTGATGCGGTACGCAAACATATACTCACTATTCAGCGGGTTGCTGTAATCGGCCTGGTAAAAGGTCTCTACACTGATTTCTACACCCTCTGAAATTTTTGATATCATTGCGGTTTGCTTGCTTTCCAGTAAAAATAAGGAATTGGGGGAAAGAAACCTTGTGAATTTATATGGGTGATGAAGGGGACTATGGTGTCTGGACGACATGCGAAATTCTCCTTCTGAATTAACACGATTGTGTGCTGTTTGGCCGTAATTTTGCAGCACAATAAAAATACGGGTTATGACAAAAATTGCTGTTGCAAACGGAGATGGTATCGGGCCGGAGATCATGGGTGCTGTTTTATCCATTTTTAAAGCCGCCAAAGTGCCTCTCGAGTTCGAATTCGTAGATATGGGGAAATGGGTATTTGATAAAGGCTACAGCAATGGAATGACACCCGAAGCACAGCAAACCATTGAATCACTGGGTATTCTCTTCAAAGGTCCGATGGAAACGCCAAAGGGTAAGGGCGTAAAAAGTGTGAATGTTACGGCCCGTAAAACCTGGAATACCTATGCTAATAAAAGAACTTTTCAAACCCTTCATGGTGTAGATACCGTTTTCAGCAAAGCCGGTATTCCTATTGATATTACCATTGTTCGTGAAAATATCGAGGATACCTATGGTGGCATTGAGCATATGCTTACCCACGATGTGGCGCTGAGCCGCCGTTTTATTACCCGCCCAGGTAGTTTACAGGTGATTAAATATGCATTTGAAATGGCCCGTAAAAAAGGTGCCAAACGTATCACCTGCGGACATAAGGCCAATATCATGAAACTTACGGATGGTCTGTTTCTGGATGTGTTTTATGAAGTGGCCAAAGAATACCCAAGCCTAAAATCGGATGATGTGATCGTGGATGATCTTTGTATGAAACTGGTTAGTCGCCCCGATCTCTTTGATGTGGTGGTATTAACCAATCTGCAGGGAGATATTGTGAGTGATCTGTGTGCCGGACTGGTTGGTGGACTGGGTTTTGCCCCTTCAGCCAATATCGGTGATCATATTTCCATTTTTGAAGCCGTACACGGAACAGCACCGGATATTGCCGGAAAAAATATTGCCAACCCTACTGCCTTATTATTGAGCGGTTTTGGCATGCTCCGCCATTTAGGATTGATGGAAGCGGCTACTACTATTGAAAATGCACTTTTATATACCCTCGAAAGTGGTGTACACACGGGTGATTTTGGAGATAAGAGCATCCCATCCCTCAGTACTACAGAGTTTGCAGATGCTATTATCGGAAACTTTGGTAAACAGCCGGCCAATAACCCCAAACCCTTTATTCCCAACCAGGATCCTACACCAACCCATTTCAAATTAGAGAAAAACCCCATGCTTGAGAGCCTGGAGTTAAGTCAGGTAGCCATTGTAGGGGTAGATATGTTTGTAGAAAGCAATCTCCAGCCTACTGTTATTGCAGAAAAATGCCTTTTACATACCGCGGGTTTATTTAAACTGGTAACCATTAGTAACCGTGGAACACAGGTTTGGCCTACAGGCTCATCGTTTACAAACCTTGTAAACCAATACTGCTGTCGTTTTGAAAGTCTTGGTGGTGAAGCGGTTACACAGGTAGATATTATGGAATTGTATAAACGCCTGGCCCATGATTTCAAGATCTGTTCTACTGAATTATTGAACAGATGGGGTGATAAGAAGGCATATAGCTTGGCTCAAGGACAATAATCTTAACTACGATAGAACGGATATTTGGATGGGCAGGATAGGTTTTCTATCCTGCCCATCCCTTTTTATATCATGAATATCGTAGTTTTTTTTATCCATTGATTCATAGTAATTTCACGGCTCATTTAAAAGAGCAATCGAACTATGGCTGAAGTGATACTAATGCCCCGTCTAAGCGACACCATGACTGAAGGTGTTATTGCTGCCTGGCATAAAAAAGTGGGTGATGCAGTGAAGAAAGGTGATCTGTTAGCAGAAATTGAAACCGATAAAGCCACCATGGAACTGGAAAGTTACCAGGATGGTATTTTATTACATATAGGTACGCCAAACGGAGGCAAACTGCAGGTGAATGACCTGCTGGCCATTTTTGGAAAAGCAGGCGAAGACATTTCTGCCCTTGTTGCACAACATGCGGCGGGTGGTGCAGCTCCTGCAGCAGCACCTGTTGAGGAAAAGAAAGCAGAAGCTGCTCCTGCAGCGGCCGCTCCCGCAAAATCTTCTGTAGATGTATCAAGCATGGAAGAAGTGGTATTGATGCCAAGATTAAGTGATACCATGACTGAAGGCGTGATTGCCGGATGGCATAAAAATATTGGAGACACTGTAAAGAAAGGAGAAGTGCTGGCCGATATTGAAACGGATAAAGCCACCATGGAACTGGAAAGTTATAAAGACGGTATTCTTTTATACCAGGGTGCCAAAGCAGGAGATAAGATTTTAGTGAATGATCTGCTTTGCATTATTGGAAAAGAAGGGCTTGATGTAAATGCGATTATTGCAGCAGTAAAAGCAGGCGGTAGTTCTGCACCTGCAGCTGCCCCTCAGCCGGTAGCCACTGGAAGTTCGGCGCCAGCCCCTGCTGCCAGTGCCCCCGCAGCTTCTGCAGAAGTAGTGAATGAAGGAAGAATCTTTGCTTCACCACTTGCTAAAAAAATAGCAACAGAAAAAGGGATCGATCTGCGTTATGTAAAAGGCACAGGCGATAACGGAAGAATTACCAAAACAGATATTGACAGTTATACTCCGGCAACAACAGCTGCTGCTGCACCTGCCGCTTCAGCACCTGCTGCCAAAGCGGTTGTGCCAAGTGCACCTGCCGGTCAGGTAAGTTTTGAGGAAGTACCTGTTTCACAAATGCGTAAAGTAATTGCGAAACGGTTAAGTGAAAGTTTATTTACTGCACCGCATTTTTATCTAACCATGAGTATTGATATGGATGCCGCTGTTGCGGCACGCGCCAAGATCAATGAAGTGGCACCGGTTAAGATCAGCTTTAATGATATGGTGTTGAAAGCAACGGCTCTGGCATTGCGTCAACATCCAAAAGTAAACAGCAGTTGGTTGGGCGATAAGATCCGTTACAATCATCATATTAATATTGGTGTGGCAGTTGCAGTAGAAGATGGCTTGCTGGTACCGGTGGTTCGTTTTGCAGATGGAAAATCATTAAGCCAGATCGGTGCAGAAGTAAAAGATTACGCACAGAAAGCTAAAGATAAAAAATTACAACCGGCAGATTGGGAAGGAAGCACATTTACCATTTCTAATCTGGGTATGTTTGGGATTGACCAGTTTACAGCTATCATTAATCCCCCGGATGCCTGTATTCTGGCAGTAGGCGGCATTGCACAAGTACCGGTAGTTAAAAACGGCCAGGTGGTTCCCGGTAATGTGATGAAACTGACTATGAGCTGCGATCACCGCGTAGTGGATGGTGCAACAGGCGCCGCTTTCCTGCAAACGCTGAAAAGCTTACTGGAAGAGCCTTTGCGCATGTTGGTATAAATAAATACAGTACAAAAAATAGATTACAAGCTTCTGTCTCAAAAGGCAGAGGCTTTTTTGTTGCATTTGTTAAAGGGAAAGAGTACTTTGTTCGGTGCTTCACCATTTTTTATATCTAAAACAAACTGACATGAAAAAAATGCTCACCCTTTGTCTGCTGATCTATATCAGTGTAAGTTGTAGTAACCCCGCCGGAAAAGAAACCGCTAAAACCGATTCTGCCGGTGAAGCAAAACCGGTTTATGCGTACACCATTAATAAACCCGATAACTGGGAAACAGGCAGCTCACAAAATACGGCTATCGTTTTGAGTTCTTTGAAGGCATTTGAGAATAACAAGATCGATGAATCTCTTACCAATTTTGCTGATACAGTAAGATGGAGAGCCGATTATATGGATGCTAAATTTTCAAAAGACAGCATGAAAGCCATGTTTATCAAATCCTGGAGTGAAATGGCGTCCATGAAAATTGATATGCATGATTTTGAATCGGTGATCTCAAAAGATAAAAAAGATGCGTATGTAACTTTGTGGTATGTACAAACCTCTACCGACAAAAAAGGAAAAACAGATTCAATGTCTGTGATCAATGATCTGAAAATTGTGAATGGTAAAATAACAGAACTGGATGAAGCCATAAGACATTTTCCGGTGAAAAAATAAATAGCAGATAAATAAAAGGTGCCCTTCCATTTTGGAGGGCATCTTTGTTTCATTAACAGAATATTTAGATAAGATTGAAGATATTTAAGTAATGATCCGACTACTGCTTTTATTTGTGCTGATTGTATGCTTTGGCAAAACTGATGCGCAAAATCTATTGGCCAACAGCAGTTTTGAAGATAGAAATACCTGCACCGAATTACATGCTGTTTGCGCACCCGAAGGTTGGTTTCGGATTCCTTTGGATGCGGTTTCTATCGGCAAAGGCACTGCAGGCTTTTTTCTTGGCAGCCATCATGAAACGATGGTAATGGAAAATGTGATGCGGCCCGGTTTGTTCAGAACCTACATCTATACAAAACTGCTTTGTGGTTTGGAAAAGGGGAGAGAATATATTTTTACTTCTTCACTAAGAACAGGAAATAACAATGAAACTTTCGGGCATCTTGACCTGTTGTGGTTAGATTTTGAGCCTTTTCATTATCAGGAAAAAGTAGCGCGTGCAAAAGAAAAGATCATCATCACCGATCAACACAAAACCAAAGACCAGCGGGAAGGTTGGAAAGAATACAGCATTCATTTTGTTGCTACGGGAAATGAGCAATATTTGTTGATGGGTAATTTTGCAAGAGAAAGTTTCCCGGGTAAACCGCAGCAGCGTTCACTGATCATTTATGAGATAGATAACGTGTCTCTTCTTCCGGCAGATCCTTCCATTAAAGCTTGCCCGGAACGGGATGAAAATAAAGCAAAGCTATACCAACATAATTATCGCCATACACCCGGTAAATATCTGGATGATGAAGATGTGCCGGCAATGTTACCTAAAAAAGATACACCCATTGTTGCAATACCAGAAGCCATTAAACCAACAGTTCCTGTAGTCAATGATACATTGGTAATCCCCGATGTATTATTCAAATTTGATAAAAGTGAATTGAACCCCGTGTTCGCTTACCGCTTGGATACATTGATCAACAAGATCAAAAACAAAACATTTAAACGAATAGAAGTTTTAGGACATACAGATAGTTTTGGTACAGATGATTACAATCAAAAATTATCACAGAGTAGAGCAGAAACGGTAAAAAAATACCTGATGGATCATTTACAGTACCCTTCTGAAAGTATTGTTGCCAAAGGCTTCGCAGCTAATATCCCCGTAAGTACCAATGCAACACCTGCAGGAAGACAGAAGAACAGGAGGGTGGAGATTGTGTTGGTGAGATAAATCGTGAGACGTGAGACGTGAGGCGTGAATCGTGAGTAGTCAGTGGTCTATGGACAAAAAGAGAGGACAAGATGAAACAAAAAATTCACTTGTCCTCTCTTTATAATTTTTCTCACTACTCACTACTCACGTCTCAAGCCTCACGATTCACGTCTCACGCTCTCAGTTCTCCTCGTCAAAATCACAACCAATAGGCGCTCCCGGCGGAATTTCTTTGTGTTGCGGGAGTGCGATATCTTTTGGTTTGCTGATGCGTTCGATGGCATAACTGTAATGTGCTTTTAATGCAGGGTTGCTGCCCTTCATTTGTTCGGCATATTGTTTTAACGATTGCAATCTGTCGAAGCAGATAGATTTTACAATATAATTTGCATTATCACTCTGGCTTAAACCAAGCATCCAGGTGAGAACCATTTGTTGCGTTTGTAATTGTACTTCTCCTTTCAAACCCTTTTGAACAGGGGCTTTCCAGGTTTTATTGATGATGGCATCCAGTACATCATCCCAACCAATGGTATTTGCCTGCGCTTTAAATTGTGCTAAACGATTGGCTCTTTCGGGATGAAAAAGAAATGCAAGTTCATAATCTGTTAGTGCTTCTGCAGCTGCCATCGGGTCAAAACTCATTCCGGTTCTTTTGGCAAACAATTCACCAACCCCATAATACAAAGGCGGACGGGGCGGAATCATTTGCATAATCTTATCGGGCATAGTTAACAGATCGGGTGATAAACAATCCAGTGCAGCCTGTAATGCTTTTTGTTGCATTGCATTGGAAAGTACTTCAGGTTTTTGTTGCAGATCGCCGCGAACACTATAGCTATAATTCATGCCCCCAATCAGTTTACAAATGGCTTCTAACTGATAGCGATGATAATTGTAAACGGGAACCAATACATCTTCCAATCTTGATAAGGGCGTATTTAATCGAATAGCCTGTTCAGAAAACTGTGCCATAGCTTTTTGACGAACCTGTAAAACACTTCTCAATTCATCCACAGCATCTGTTCCGTTGTCCCATAAATGCGCTTTAGGGTGCATGCCACCTGCAGCGCGTGAATCTGCATCGGCAATAAAGAGCAAACCTTTTTTAGTATTCTCTTCGAGAATTTGATTAAGGCCTGCATCCTCATTATTAAAAACCACACCTGAATTACCATAGGTAGTTGTTGACATTCCGGGTGGGAAAACAGAATATCCATACATAATGGCACGCTTATCCCAATCACCAATTTCATTCGTATACACCTGCGTGAAATCAATTTCTCCTTTGCTATTTACAAACACGTTGGGATGCGGATAATCCATTACCGATGCTCGGTTATTGAAACTGGAAGCATAGTTATGTTGTAAACCGAGTGTATGCCCGATTTCATGCGCAGCCAGTTGACGAAGACGCTGCAAGGCAGCAGTTCTCATGGTTTCATTAGCAGGCTTGCCTGTTTCATAAGGAGAAAGTAATCCGGTAAAAATGAGATAATCCTGTCTAACACGTAAAGAACCCAATGTAACCTGTCCTTTAATGATCTCACCTGTTCTTGGATCGGTGATAGAAGCACCATAACTCCATCCACGTGTAGAACGATGCACCCAGTTTACCATATTATAGCGAATGTCCATCGCATCAGCAGAATCGGGTAATACTTTTACAACAAAAGCATCTTTAAAACCGGCTGCCTCATAAGCCTGGTTCCACCATTTGGCGCCATCCATTAATGCAGAGCGGATGGGCTCAGGTGTTCCGTTGTCTATATAATATACAATGGGTTTAACTGCTTCACTTACCGCAGCAGTAGGATCTTTCTTTTCCAATCTGTGACGGGCGATAAACATTTTTTCAATTGGATCTGAGAACGGACTGCTGTAATCAAAATACGAGATCCCAAAATAACCACTGCGGATATCGTAGCGGCGGGGCTTGTATTTATCATCAGGCAATTGCACAAACGAATGGTGCATACGAACCGTGATCGCTTCGGCAGAAGGGGTAACGGTGGTTACAAACCTGCCTGCATCGCTGCCACCGGTAAAGGTAATGGTAGCTTCAAACTCGCTGTTTAAAGGAAAGTTCTTTGTGTTGGCCATATACATAGCCGAGCGTGGTTCGCTGAATGCATACGTTCCCTGACGCATGGTGCGGATCCTGTCGGCCACATTCTGTGCATCGCGAACAAAGAAAGAAGTGGCATCAACCAGAACTTTATCGCCTTCATCTTCATCAATGGCAAAAGCGGCAATGGTAGACTGAGCGAAGGATTCCTTAACGGCACGCTGTTCATTCTTATCATTTGAGGTTGCCCGGTAGCTGTAATTAGGCTGAACCATAAAGAGTTTCTTACCTACTTTGTTAAAAGCCACGATCCTTGTACCACCTATCAAGCCGCGGTCGAGGCCAATATCGTTAGATCCCAGTCCGGCGGGTAAGGAGTTTACATACAGAAATTCCTTATCAAATTTATCTACCTGTAACCAGATCTTGCCATTGGTTGCATCCCACCAGAATGTGAAATAGCCATCATAGCGTTTCATATTCTTGGTTTTGTCGGCAATTTTAGAAGTGGTTTGTGCAGTGGCAAAAGATCCGATCAAACAGATCAATGCAATAAAGTAATGACGCATAAGTTTAGTTTTGTTAGGTATGAAATTGTATTCAGTTAATCAAGAATACAGTTACTGATATTTTCTTATGGCTTATCGAAACAAAAAACTCCTGTCATTATTTTTTGCAAACAATAACAGGAGTTGAGTATTTTATTTAGACGGTTTTAACCGGCTGAGGCACCACTACTTCCTAATTCCAATCCTTCAGTAGGGTTTGTTTCTGGTTGTTCTGCAGGCACTTCAAATAATACAGGAGCCGGTGCAGGAACTACCGGTGGTGCGGGTTTCGCCACTTTTTTAGGAGCAGGTTTTTTAGCGGCCACTTTTTTCTTTGGTGCGGGCTTTGGTGCCGGCTTTGGAGCTACTTTAGGCGTTGCTTTTTTAGGAGCTATTTTTTTCTTAGGCGCTGCTTTCTTTTTAGCAGGTGCTGCTTTCTTCTTCGGTGCTGCTTTTTTAGCGGCCACTTTTTTTTTGGGAGCAGCTTTCTTTTTTGCAGGCGCTGCTTTTTTCTTTGCAGGTGCTTTTTTAGCGGCTTTCTTTACTGTTTTTTTTGCAGCAACTTTTTTCTTAGGAGCAGCTTTCTTTTTAGCAGGCGCTGCTTTTTTCTTTGCAGGTGCTTTTTTCGCGGCTTTCTTTACTGTTTTTTTTGGAGCCGCTTTTTTGGCGGGCTTTTTCGCGGCTTTCTTTTTACTTGCTTTTGCCATGATGGTATGGGTTTGTGTTTTGTTAATGATGAGATAGGAAAGTTAAAAAATTATTTCTGTAAATATCATCATTTAACACGAGGAAAATTTTTTAGTTCTGAATGGGCTGTTTATTTGAAACCCAGTCTCTGCAACCATTTTACACATTGCATTGGCCACTGGTTCAGAACAGGGTCCTGAGGCGCCATTCCAAAGCCATGTCCACCATGATCGTAAATGATCATCGCCGCTTTTACCTTGTTCTTTTTTAAAGCTGTATAAAAGGCAACACTGTTCATGGGTGGTACGGTTTTATCATCGTCTGCATGTATCAGAAACACAGGTGGTGTATCAGCGGTAACCCTTTTTTCGGTAGATAAAGCATTTACTAATGCCTCATCGGGTGTTTTGCCCAACAGGTTATCACGGCTGCCGCGGTGGGCAAAGCTGGTATCCATGGTAATTACCGGATACATCAATATTGAGAAGGAGGGCCGTGTATCGAACCTTTTCAGCGGATCGGCAGCCCCGGGATCTCCTTTCTGAAAGATGGTGGTTGCCGTGGAAGCCAGATGGCCACCTGCTGAAAAGCCCATCACACCTACTTTCTCAGGATCAATACCCCATTCTGCAGCCCTTGATCTTACAATTCGGATGGCCGTGGTAACATCATTATACTGGTCGGGATACCGGTGGCCTTCCTGTTTGTTATTATTGAGGCGATATCTTAATACAAACGCATCGATACCATTCTCATTAAAAAACTGTGCGGGTAAAACGCCCTCTTTTTCCCAGGCCAGGTGCTGGTATCCTCCACCCGGACAGATCACCACCACCGTTTTTTGGGTAGATGTATTTTTTGAGGGGTAATAATCCATGTAAGGTGCTGTTGTATCAAATCCCGGTATTACAATACCGTCTGTGGAAGGATAAATAAAGATCCGCTGTTGCGAATGGGCTATTAGTTGTGCAGACATCAGTAATAAAACAATAAAGAGTTTACGCATGTGATTGATTATTTGATTTCTAAAAGAGATACTTTTCCGTCCATCGTTGAAACGATCAGTTGTTTGGAACTGAGCACATTAACGGTATTTACCATTGAGTTATCTATCCGGGTTGTCCATACACGTTGCCGGGTAAAAGGGTTAATAGCGTATACCCTTCCATTCTTTGTGCCAAAGAAAACCAAGCCGTCTTTCTCAATCAGCATAGAAGGCACGTGTTCATAGCCAAAACCACAATCCATTTTCCAGGCGGCAGATTGTTTTTCTCTTGCAGTAGGGAATGCCACGATGGTATCGTTCATAGTCTTTGCATATACAAAACGTCCATCTGCTGAAATGCCAATGGATTCCCGTACGGTTGATTCATTGCTTCTCCAAAGTGTTGTTCCCTTAACAAAATCAATGGCTGTAAGATAACGGTCCGGTGCTACTATATACACTACATCATCTTTGATAACAGGAATACAGGCAGCCGGAGAGAAATTGCGTACAGGAGAACCATTATTCCATTTCCAGATCAACTTTCCATCTGTTGCATTCAGCGAATAGAGGTTACAGTCCCAGGCACCAAAAAGGATACTGCCTTTATAAAGTACCGGTGTGCTTACAACCGGGCCATCCAGTTGATCAAATTGCCAGATTAATTTACCTGTCATGAGGTCTAATGCACGAAACTGGTGATCGCTTCCGCCAATATAAACCGTATTACGGTCTATTAACGGGCAACCCAATACCGCTGCGCCTGTTTGGTATTGCCAGATTAATTTTCCCTGATCTGCTGATAAGCAATAGATATTACCATCACCGGAGCCGATCACCAATTTATTTCCGCTGATCGCCGGTGAAGAATAAATGGCATTGCCGGTTTTAAAAGACCATTGTTTTTTTCCGGTTGAGAGCAATAGGGCATCTATCCTGCCAAGGCTATTTCCAAAAATAACCAGCTGTTTAGCTACTGCCGGTGTTGAAATTACATTGGCATCCGAAGCATAGGTCCAGCGATGCTTCACATCCGGAAAACTATCATTTACCGCAAAGGAGGGTCTTGCATAAGTTTTGGTAAGATCGTAATGATGTTGTTCCAGTTTAATACCCGTCCAGGATTTTTTAGTGGTGATGCCGGGTGTTCTTTCAGAAAACAACATAGAATCTGATCGGATATCTACCAGGTTATATCCTCCAAAAGGCGCTTTGGCGCGGAGGTTGGATCTGCCCATTACCGCCGGGATTCCTTCAAAATTCAAAGCGTGGTTATTGTGGCCATGTCCGCACAGAACGGCAAGCGTATTGTGTTGCTTTAAACGGTCAATGGCTTCGTACCAGTTATCAAGGTCTTTATCAAGCGGGTAATGATTTAAAAATATAACGGGTTTTTCAGGATCGATATTTTTCAGTTGATCATCCATCCACACAACCGCATCGCGTGGTATATGCCCATCGCTCATGCGCACATAGGGCCCGGAAGCACAACCCAGAAAACGAATGCCGTTATATTCGAAACTGAATTTATCGTTCCCGAAAATTTTGCCAAAGCTTACACCGCCACTTTCACTCCAGCCACTGTCGTGGTTACCGGGGATAATGTAATAAGGAACTTTTAACCCGTCCAGAATGGTTTTGGCTAATCGGATCTCAGCATCGGTACCCAGCTCTGTAATATCGCCGGTGATCACTACAAATGCGATATCGGTCATCTGGTTGATATCTGCCACAGTTCTCCGCAGGTCTTCTTCGGCACCGCCATTGGGTGATCCGATATGTGTATCGGAGAGAAAAGCAAAACGAAAGGGTTTCCATTGTGCGTGAGAGCTGAGTACAGATATTAACAGAAGCAATAAAAGCGTATATCGTTTCATGCAGGAAAGTTAGGGAGGATTGGCGGATTAGCGAATTGGGGATTTTCGGATTAAAAAATCCGTCAATCCGTTAATCCGTAATGCGCTAATCAATATTGAACTAATTTTGGTTATGAAAAAGACGGTGGTTTTAGGCGCTTCAGATAATCCGGCAAGGTATAGTTATCTAGCAGTGGAGAAGTTAAACCGGTATGGACATCCAGTTATTGCCATTGGCAAAAAAGAAGGGCAGGTAGGTACTACAAAGATCATTACAGAACATCCGGATGAGAAAGAGGTGAATACGGTAACGCTTTATCTGAATCCACAGTTGCAAAAATCGTATTACGATTATATTCTTTCCTTACATCCTAAACGGATCGTATTTAACCCCGGCACCGAGAATGAGGAGTTATATGATCTGGCAAAAGCAAACGGAATAGAACCCATGGAAGCCTGTACATTGGTGTTATTGGGTACGGGACAATATTAGTGTGATGGTGTTTTAATGCGGGAATGGTTGTTGGTCATAAGACCAACAACGGCGGATCAGCGAGACTACACAAATAATTCAATAGAACCTATTATGTATTTTACTCCATATATAACCTTGATTTTTGCATGGCTGCTTTTTGGCATCACGCATTCTGTTCTGGCGGCGGGTGTTATTAAACGAATTGCCATCAATAAGATGAAAGGTTCTTATAAATATTACCGGTTCATGTATTCTGTTCTTGCTACAGTGATTTTGGTATTAGTGATAGATGTTCATGTTTCAACGCCCTCTGTATTTATCTGGCAACCACCATTGATTCAGGAAATTCTTTCTGTTGCGTTGATAATTTCGGGATTAGCTATTATGATAGCCTGCACCCGAAAATATTTTATGGATCTTAGTGGTATTGATGCTATACTTGGGAAAATAAGGCCGCTTGTTTTGCAAACAGGCGGTATGCATAAATATGTTCGTCATCCTTTATACTCAGGTACTTTGCTTTTTGTTTGGGCCATTTTTTTGTATGCCCCTTATTGGCATAACCTGATCAGTTGTGTTTGTATTACGCTGTATACTTTGGTAGGTATGTATTTTGAGGAGAAGAAATTAGTAGTAGAATATGGAGATGCTTATATTACTTATCAAAAAACGGTGCCGGGGTTGGTTCCTTTTACTTAGGTTAATATTTGTCGCCGTTGTTGGTCGCCTGACCAACAACCACTACTCTCTAAAATATGTAATAAATCCAAATTCATCAACGCCGGTCTCATAGAAAGCGGCACTACTGTAAAAATAATTTTCGGGTAAGTTTGACAATTTCCATTTTGACTGAACGGGATTATTATGAATATAGTTCATTTTTTGCAGAAATACTTTCTCGGAATAGATTTCAATACTTAACGAGTTTCTCTCCCAAACCTGGTATTTTCTATCAGGTGCTGAAACCTTTAATGAATCAAGAAAAGGGTCATCATTTAATTGCATAAACTGAAGAATACTTCTTGCAGTGAATTTACAAAAATCTCTTTGAAAGTTTTGTTTGATGACGCCATCGTGAAGTTGCCAGATAACATGGATATGATTTGGCATGATTACAAATGCATAAATAGTTGCCTCGTTTTTCTGAACCCTTGTTTTTAGCCCTTCAATAGTGATTTGTTTATGGTGATTATTTTGGAGTAAGGGGTACCAGTTTAAATTTGTGATGGTTGTGAATTGTGTATAGTGGTCAAAGAGTATCATGTTGAAGATTAGTGTGAAATATGTGATGTATGATTTTTCAATTACCTGATTTGTAATGATTGTAAAAGTTGTTGGTCAGGCGACCAACAACGGCGATTCCGGCAAACAACAATAGCGATTCAGGCAAACAATAACGGCGATTACGGAAACCAACAACGACAATGCCACAACTTCAACATTCATCATTCCTTGTTCAAAATTCAATATTCCCTACCCCGCCCATCCCTCTCTATCCAAACTCCGGTAATGAATGGCTTCCGCCAAATGCTCAGGTTTAATTTCTTCACTGCAGGATAAATCTGCAATGGTCCTGCTTACTTTTAAAATTCTGTCGTAAGCCCTAGCGCTCAGGTTTAATCGTTCCATGGCTTTCTTTAATAAACTTTCACCTGCAGCATTGATCACGCAAATTTCGCGTAATATTTTACTGCTCATTTGTGCATTGGCATAAATACCGGTTTGTTCTTTGTAACGTTCGGCCTGTATTTCTCTGGCTTTAATTACACGTTCTCTGATGACTGCAGATGTTTCTCCGTTTTGCTGTGCACTTAATTCGCTGAAAGCAACCGGGGTTACTTCTACATGCAGATCAATACGGTCTAATAATGGGCCGGAGACTTTGTTTAAATATTTCTGTACAGCACCCGGCGGGCATGTGCATTCTTTTTCAGGATGATTATAAAAACCACAGGCACAGGGATTCATAGAAGCGATCAACATAAAATTAGCCGGAAAATCCAAAGCCATTTTTGCGCGCGAGATAGTTACCTTTCTTTCTTCCATAGGCTGCCGCATTACTTCTAGTACTGTACGTTTAAATTCTGGCAGTTCATCTAAAAATAAAACACCATTATGTGCTAAAGATATTTCACCGGGTTGCGGTGTGCCGCCGCCACCAACGAGTGCTACATCAGAAATGGTGTGATGCGGCGATCGGAAAGGACGTTTATTAATGAGTGCACTGTTCTCCGGCATCTTTCCCGCCACACTATGGATCTTAGTTGTCTCCAATGCTTCCTGTAAACTAAGTGGGGGAAGTATGGTGGGCAATCGTTTGGCCAGCATCGTTTTTCCTGCGCCGGGCGGGCCAATTAATATGGCATTATGCCCGCCGGCTGCGGCAATTTCCATGGCGCGCTTAATGTTTTCCTGCCCTTTTACTTCACTAAAATCAATATCAAAATCATATTGGTTGCCAAAAAATTCTTCGCGGGTATTTACCACTACTGGTTCTAAAAAAGATTCATCTGCAAAAAAAGACACTACATCGGTAATATGCTCTACGCCATACACATCCAGGTTGTTAACCATGCCTGCTTCCCTTGCATTCGCTAAGGGAACAATCAATCCTCTGAAACCTTCTTTCCGTGCCTGTATAGCAATGGGTAAGGCACCTTTAATGGGTTGAATGGTTCCGTCTAAACTTAACTCACCCATGATCACAAAATCTTTTAACCGTTCGGGCTCCTGTAATTGTTCACTGGCACCGAGTATGCCTACGGCAATGGGAAGATCAAATGCAGAACCGGTTTTGCGGATATCTGCCGGTGCCAGGTTTACCACCAGTTTGGTGCGTGGCATATAATAATTGTTGGTCTTAATGGCACTTTCTGTGCGTTGCAAACTTTCGCGAACGGCATTATCGGGCAGCCCAACAATGGAGTAAGATTGGCCGGCACTTACATTTACTTCAATCGTGATTGTAATGGCTTCTACACCGTATACGGCACTGCCAAAGGTTTTTACCAGCATGCTATGGGGTTTACTTTCATTCCAAATAGTGGGGAGAAAGTTACCTTGGTGCAGGATAAGATAATAGCGTATTTATACCTGATTTGATCTGTAGTAATAACGGTAAAATCAATACGGCAAATGCCTGCTTTTAATGCTTATATTGAAAGAAGATGATTTCTTGCAGAGTAAACGACATAAAAAAATGCAAAGGGATATACGTATCCATATATTCCTTTGCGTTACTTATTTACTGAAAAAATTATTTACCACCGGCTGCTGCCCATACATCCATCTTTGCTTCAAAAACAGATAAAGGCAATGCACCATCTTTCAGGATCTCGTCATGAAAAGAAGCCAATGAAAAACGATTACCTAATTGTTTCATGTACCTGTTGCGAAGTTCTTTGATCTTTAATTCACCTACTTTATAGCTAAGTGCCTGCCCCGGTATGGCCATATATCTTTCAATTTCTGCAGTGGCAGCCTGTTCGGTAATGGCTTCATTTTGCATCATATACTCAATGGCCTGCTCTCTGCTCCATCCTTTTGCGTGCATACCTGCATCCACCACCAAACGGATGGCTCTGTGAATTTCAGCACCCAGCGCATCAAAATACTGGTAAGGGTTGGTATAACAACCCAGTTGTTTTCCCAGACTTTCACAATACAATCCCCATCCTTCTGAAAAAGCACTGTTACCGCCATTCTGCCTGAATTCAGGTAAGTTGGTATTTTCTTTTTGCAGCATAACCTGAAAATGATGCCCGGGTATGGCTTCATGAATAAACAGGCTTTCTTTAGCTGTTGTATATTTTGTAGCATCAACAATTGGAACATAAAAAATACCGGGTCTTGAGCCATCCGGCAATCCTCTGTTATATTGTGCCGCCGCAGAAGCTGCGCGAAAAGCTTCTGTTTGCCTGATTTCAAAAGCCGTTTTTGGGCGAACACTAAATAAAGCATTCAGATAAGGTTCCACTTTTTGCTGAATGGCACGGTAAGCCACCAATACTTCTTCTGCATTTTTATAAGGCAGAAATTGAGGGTCTGTTTTAGTATAGGTAAAAAAAGATTCTAAAGTGCCGGTATACTTTACCTGTTCTTTTACCTTTTCCATTTCGATATGAATGCGTTTTACTTCAGACATTCCGGTATTGAACAATTCATCCGGTGTTTTACGGGTAGTGGTAGACTGTCGGATAAGATAGCTATAGATTTTTTCACCATTAGGTAATCCAATTACACCACTGGTAGTTCTTGCTTTGGGGAGATATTCATCACGAAGAAAATTTTCCAATTTTTTATAAGAGGGATTGATATAGTTGCTGATCAGGTCTTTGAATTCTTCTGTCAGTCTTTTTTTATCTGCATCTGTAAAACTTTTCGGGAAAAGATTTACAGGGCCGTAAAACACGCTTTTCTCAACTACATCAGCCTGCAAGGATTTTAATTGTGGGATCATTTTTATAACCAATGCTTTGGGCAATACCATTCCTTCAGCCAATCCTTTTCTGAAATACACAATATTGCTGTCACTCCATGCGGTATATTTTTTCGCACGGCTGATCCAGTTATCATAATCTTTTAAGTTTTTAAAAGGCTGACCGCCGGTTCCGCTTCCCAGTTGACCCATCGAAAGTTCAAAAGAATTGAATTGGTTGGAAGGCATTCTGTTTAGTTTCAAGGTCAAACCTTCTATAGCCATTTCCCGATCATACTTAAATACATCATAACTGAGTTTATCGTTTGCGTTCAATGTTTTTCTGTCAAATCTTTTCAATTCGTTCAGGTACTTTGTATTGAAGGTTTTCACTTTTTCATTATACGAATCGGTAAAAGTTACCGGCAGTTGATCATTATAACGTGTATCTCCATTCAGTGTAGCCAGAACAGGGTATAACTTGTAAGAATCTTCATTAAAGGCTTTAAAGAGATCTGATAGCGCTTGATTGTTTTCTTTGGTTTGAGAAAAAATCGGTTGAAGTAAAAGGAAGACTGCAAGAATGCTAAGGGTGTATTTCATAAAGTTTATTTGTGATAAGGAAAGATCTTTTAATTCCACTGTATTGCAAAATACAAACAAGGTGTTTTGCCTATATTGGTAAGGTTATGTAATACCATCGAATTCAAAAAAACCACATCGCCGGGGTTAGCTTTCTGGTGGTCTGTTCCGATCTGCATTTCTGCATTGCCATCCAACATTAAAATGATCTCTTCATTGGTATGGGTATGCGGGTCGTGACTTTTAAAGCCTTCATTAAGTTGGGTTACATGAATATCAAAGCGGTTAAGCATAGCTGTTTGTCTGTCGAAGAATTGGCGGGTACCACCTTTATCGGTGGGTTTGAATGCTACGTCTTTCCAGTTTATGATGAAAGAACCACCGGCTTTTTTGCCTCTTTCTGCATCAACGGGTTTTATGGAATGATACTTCATCTCATAAAAACCGGCAGGAGAATCTCCTTCGTTAGCCAATACAACTTTGTCTCCGGGCATTACGGATATAACGGAACCGCGATCAAGTATTACCGAAGGATTTTTATTTAATGTTATGGCTATCGGACCGTTCTTCACAATAAAGAAACGCTCCTCATTCTCCGTATTGCTATATATTCTGGCCGATCCTTTAGGAAGTGCAACCCCATAGATCGTATGTTCTGCAAGTATGGCTGCAGAGCCCGACATAATGGTTTTATTTCGGTTATTATCCCATACAAATACTATAGAAGGCAAAGGCTTAACCTGTGCAAAAGAACTTAAAGTGAAAACTAAACTGATAACAAAAGCAATACGTTTCATAAAGTAGCAGTTAAAATTATTTTTTATAAGCTAATGTATTCGGATGAAAATTTTGCCAAGAATGCCAGAACTCCTGATAAGCCTGTACCCGCTCTAAATGATTTCCCTGTAATGGCCCAGCAGTGCAAATACCATTCAGTTGCCAGGTGGAATGTGTTTGGGCATCTTCCATCAAATCTTTTGTGGCAGCTGGATTGAATGTAAGTGATTGTCCGTTTACCATTCTGTTCAAAACATAAAAAGTTTTTTCATTGTTTTCGATAGTGATCAATATCGGAACGGAATTGATCGAGTCGCTGATCATTTTATTTTTTACCAGATCATTCCAGTCGTAAGCTTTGTCATTATTGTTTACATGTACACCCACCACCCATGATTTGAACTGCCATGATAATGAATCGCGGTGTTCCAGCTTTCCCTTGATCGTGCCCTCATCAAAACCTTTCAGATCGGCATACTGTTTTTTGAAAGAAGTATCGGGTTGTAATATTGCTGAATTGGGATATAATGCCAGCCAATCGCCCAGCCGCATTTGCACTGAAGGAAGTTCTGTTAACTGACTTCCTTTTAACTCTCCTGTGATTGCTCTACCTGTTGCCTGCTGCCACCAGCTTTTGGTAGTGGCATCTTCAAACATGGCATTAAAATGATCCATGCCTACAAGACGGAATTGTTCATTTTTGCCATTGATAAACGGACTGTAAATTCTTCCGGTGCGGCATACGGTGCAATAGGTAACGATAATGGGTTGTTGCCCGATACTATCCTGCACCTGGTGATGGTAGCCAATAATTTCAATCGGATAAGCTTTGGCCTGATTGCCGCTTACAATACCAATGATCAGTTTGTTTTTATTGGTTGTGTCTTTATCAGCCGGCACAAATGTTTTTTGTTTGGGTTGATAGAACATTTTATCAGCGAGGAATCGAAAATTGAATAAGTAATAAATAAATCCATATAAAAGGATCACCAGCACCAATAAAGTTTTTTGCCAGATCCTCCCTTTGGAAAGGGTATTGAGCATTGGCCCAACAATCAATACAATTCCAATAATCCGCATCCACCAGATATTGTTATCCAAAAAATAAGCAAAGGAAATGGAATCTGATTGCTGACTGCCCGGGAACGGCATGATAAAATACACTTTGAGTATTTCGATGGCAATCAGAAATAGAAGGCCAAGGATTAATATCAGCGGTTTGCGCATTGCAAGTATCTCGTTAGTTGGAAAGTAAGATAAGGATAAATTACGGGGTTTGAGAGAGGATTTTTTATGCCACAGATTCACAGATTTTTCTGTGTTAATCTGCGAATCTGTGGCGTATTTTTTTACAATTTTTCCAAAAGCTCCACTACACCTTCCTTTCGAAGAATGAGATAACCAAGCCGGTCATTGCTTACACCCGGCTTTAACTGGTAGCTGAACACGAGCTGATCATCAAGTACCGAAGTCTCAAAATAATGAAACTGGATGTTTTCATATTTCTTTAAATCATCCGCAATCTCATACAAATGAGTTGAAAGGATGAACAAAGCATTCTTCATTTTACGTAAACCTTCAATTACCGTGGTGCTGCACTTTACAGCATCCTGTTGATTGGTACCTTTAAAAAGTTCATCAATTAAGATCAACCAGTTCTTTCCATCACTTATTTTCTCAATCGTATTTTTAATTCGTTGTACCTCATTAAAGAAAAAACTTTCGCCTTTAATAATATTATCTACCACTTGTATATTACTTAATAGGCCATCAAAAAAACTTAGCTGCATTTCTTTGGCAGGTACGCCCATGCCCAGATGTGCCAGGTAAACAGATACACCAACCGCTTTGATAAATGTGCTTTTGCCTGCCATGTTTGCACCGGTTAAAAAAAGAAAATTATCTTTAACTGATAAGCCAATATCATACGAGACAGGCAATGGCAGCAGCATATGATGCAGTGCCTCTGCTTTAATATAAGGCACTTTGCTTTCTTTCACTTCCGGAAAACAAAATCCATATTTTCTGCAAGACCATGCAATGCTCATATACGCATCAAACTTGCTATACAATTCTACCAGCTCGAAACACTGGTTTTTAAAATGGAAGCGTATAAAACCACCATAGCGCAAAACCTGTACAGGTGTTAATTCCTTTTTATTCTCCCACATCATTTCCTGAATAACCTGTTTGTTTAGTAACATCGACATCCGGCTTACCCAGGCAACCAGTTGTTTGCTTAAGGTTTGGTCCTTTAATAAGTCAACAATTTGCTGCAGGCCTTTAGTAAAATCGATGGCGTGCTCTACTGTATATCTGATGAGTGAATAATCCGGGCCATTGATCAGTTTATAAATAAAACTGTTTACAGCATTGGGGTGCTGTGTAAAATCGTTAATCTGTGTTTCATAATATCTCTCCATTACCATAATGGTGCCATTGGTAACGGTAATGGGCCAGCCTTCAGCAACCTGCATTAATTGCTGAATCGTTTTTTGTGTATCAATAATATCTGAAACGGATTCTAATGGGTGTGCCAACAGGTAACGCAAGTACTCACGCCCATCATTGGTTTGTGTATGGTTGAGGTGATAAAAAACAGACTGCTCTTCTTCACTATGAAAGATGGAAAGATCGGCGAGGGTGGTTTTGTCTACCTGCATATAATTAGTTAGGAGTTAGGAGTTTGAAGTTAAGAGTTGTTTAGATAATCTGAACTCCAGACTCTAAACTTCTAACTCCAGACTTTTATCAGTCTCTCTCAAATTTCATTCTTTCTCCCATCTGAGATTCATCAAACACCCCATTTCCATAAACCAGATGGCCATTTACAAAAGTATGGGTAACGGAGGCGGGAAAATGAAAGCCTTCCAGCGGGCTCCAGCCGCATTTGTAAAGAATATTTTCTTTGGATACGGTATTGCCTTTATTCAGATCAACTAAAACCAGATCGGCATAATAACCTTCGCGGATATATCCGCGGTCTTTTATCTGAAAACATTTGGCTACTGCATGACTCATTTTCTCAACCACTTTTTCCAAAGAGATATTCCCTTGCTGCACATAATGCAACATTAATTGCAATGAATGCTGGACTAATGGCAAGCCGGCGTGGGCATGTTCATAATCTTCCTGTTTTTCGGCCCATGTGTGTGGCGCATGATCGGTGGCAATAACATCTAACCTGTCATCAAGCAGCGCTTTCCATAAAGCTTCTTTGTTATTGGGTGCTTTAATGGCGGGGTTGCATTTGATCTGGTTGCCAAGCCTTGCATAATCATCACTGGTAAAATGCAAATGGTGTACACATACTTCGCAGGTAATGCGTTTATCTTCCAGCGGAATCATGTTAGTAAACAGCTGTAATTCCTTTTCTGTGCTGATATGCAGGATATGTAAACGGCTGTTATGTTTTTTGGCAAATTGAATGGCACGGAAAGAAGATTCAAAACAACCTTCTTCGTTGCGGATAATGGGATGATCGGAAGCGTCAAGATTTGGTTTCTCGGCCTTCCGTTTTTGAAAATTGGCTTTTATGATGCTTTCATCTTCACAATGTGTAGCAATAAGTAATTCAGAACCGGCAAAAATTTTATCGAGTGTAAGCGAATTATCAACCAATAAATTTCCGGTTGAAGAACCCATGAATATTTTTACTCCACAGACATCGTTTTTCTTTTCATTGGTTCTTAATACTTCTTCAATATTATCATTGGAGGTACCCATAAAAAAAGAATAATTGGCCAGCGAAGTTTTTCTGCCGATCTCATATTTATCTTCCAGTAATGCCTGGGTAAAAGCAGGTGGTTGGGTATTGGGCATTTCCATAAAAGAAGTTACACCGCCAGCAATGGCCGCTTTGGCTTCGGTGTAAATGTTCGCTTTATGGGTTAATCCGGGTTCGCGAAAATGTACCTGATCGTCAATGGCGCCGGGTAAAAGAAATTGATCTTTACCCACTACTTCGGTACTGTTTTCCTTTGTACTGATGGAATCTGCGATCTTTTCTATTCTTCCGTTCTTTACCAACACATCGCCATACACTTTCTTTCCTTCATTAATAATACAGGTATCCTTGATTATATACTGTTTCATAAGTTCAGTTTGCATTAGCAGTTAACTGATGCAATTTATTAAATACATCAGCAGCTTTTTGTATTGGCTCAATTAATCTTCAAAATGAATAGAGAAAACGACCATGCGTGAAAGAATCTGGTCGAGTACATTGGAATATTTAAGGCTGGGATCCTTCTGATGAAGGTTGGTAAAACCATTGCTGATCTTGATCTCGGGCGAAACGGTTACAAAAGGCAGATAAAAATTAAACCCCAAACCCAGTTCAAAGCCAAAATCGTTTGGTTTTAATTTGATGATATCTTCCACATTCCGGGCGGCAGAATTGCTGGACAGATCATAATCATATTTTAACCCCGCCATTAGATAGGTTCTGAAATTACCGATCCTGTCTGAATTGAATTTCAGCTGAATCGGAAAACTCACTAATGTAGAGGGCAATGTCTGATTTTGAAATAAGGCTTCGCCAGGCTTGCTTTTACTAAGTGTATACGCAATGTATTTAGATCCACCAATGATTAGCTGCGGATTGGCCCTTATCTGAAAATGATCGCTTAAACGTGCGGTTGCCATTAATCCCATGGCAATACCGCCACTGGAGCCGGGTTCGGCAGACATGATCGAATCGCTCTGCAAAAAATTGGCGGCCTTTGAAATATGTAAGGTAGAAGTATTATACCCGAGGGTTAGGCCAAAATAATAGACCAGATCGTCGTGGTAACGACGATATATCTCAGTTTGTGCATTTGCTTTTAAGAAGCAGAACAAAATAAGAAAAACGAATCCAATTTGTTTGGGCTTGGTATAGAAACCTGATTTAATCAATTTAAAATCAATCAGTTATGTTAAGCAAATAAGTAAATTGGGTACAAATTGGAGCGATAGAATTTGTTTTGATAAGAGTTATATGACGCAATATAACTCCCCTTTTTGACTTCTGATAAATATGATCTCTTTTTAACAGAAAAGACGACTGTTAAATCTAAATATAAGTAAGCTATCTTTTGAATTTAATAAATGATGATTCGCTTGGTGTATGTAGGCACAATAGCATTTGAAGACTCATAAAAAAGCAAATCAAAGCCTCCAACCCCAGAAAATCCTAATGAAACAGGTGTTACATAATTTGTTACTGAATAAGTTTGATTTCCGAAATTAGTAAAATCAAAATTACTAACTGTCCATCCTGCTGGACTTGTATTATAAAACCATACACTTTGAGTGTTTGCCGGAAGAACTGTTTTTATTGTCACTTTAAAAATTATCCCAGGAATATTTTGAGTAAGATGTAAATAACCTTGTGATTGACTTAGTGGGATACTATCAATAGGTTTTTTTCTCAAAAAGTTAATTGCCGAATTGTATGTATCGGAGTATTGAATTGGCTTATATAAATTATCGGAAAAAGTTGCATTATCTAGAATATAGCTCTTCAAAATTGAAAATGAAGTAGGTGTATAGTTAAACTTTGCTTTAATATTATTCTTGACAGAGCTGCTATCTATATAAATGGAATGATTATAGATTTGTTTTATAATATTGCTAGAGTCAATTTTTCCGTCTAAATAGAAATCATTTGTAAAATCTGTTAAAAGTTCCGATAGTTGTGCATCAGTCCTATATCCCTGAAATAAAACGGAAAGATTTAACAATATATCAGACTGAATGCCACTTCCAAAAAGATTAACTTTTTCTGCACGCGTTATTGAAGAATTATTAATTCCAAATACGTTTAATAATTCCTTCACAGCTTGCTTTTTCGAAGAATCAAAACTCAATCCATTCTGCGTCATTAAATATTCCACTCTTCTTCTTTCCAGATGAGTCAGTACATTAACATTGATCTGTTGATTAGAATCTATTTTAGAAATACCCGTTAAAACAATTCGGGAAGTAGAAAGGGTATTTAAAATCTCATTGTAATAAAACCCATCAGTCTGAACCCTTACTAGATTGCCGGCAAGGTTTCGAACATTCAATTGATAGTTCCCATTATTATCATTAATGGTAGATGAATATGATTTGCCTGTTTGTGACAGCTTATTATCAAGTTCAAAAAAAGAAATAATAGAACCTTTTGAAAAAGGCCCTTTCTCAATTACACCGGAAATGCTGATGGGTTGTGTTTGTAATACATTTAACAGTGATAGGTATTGATTAAGCAAGTTTGTGTAAGAGGTATTTAAGACAACAATTCTTGCATTTAAACTATCTATGTTTTGATTTGATGCTTTTAATAATGAATCATTTTTTGAAATCACTTTTTTGGTAGAATCAATATTTCTCTGGATTGAATCGAGAGAATTCTTTGTCTGTAAATCAGAGGCTTTAATAGATGATTTTATAGCATTAATATCATCAATAAGACTCAATACACTTTTATTTAAAGCTGTTATAGAGTTTGTTAATGTGTTATTATTGTTAGTTACTGTTGTGTTTAAAGCGTTCAGTTTGGTAGAAATACTGTCTATTCTGAGGTTAGCAGTTTGAATTTGATTTTTTACTGTATTATCAAGCGTCGTCAATTGACCGGATATTGACTTTATTGCATTCGTTAATGAATCTAAGCGGCTATTGATTACCTGAATCTGTTGCCTTAGATCATTAATATCTTTCGTGAAATCCGTTGTTTTTTGACAGGATAGATAGGTTATAGCCAAAAGAACCCACAAGACTATCTTCCGATTTGAAAAATACATAGCAGTCTTTTTTAATAAAAAAGTTGTCTAAAACAGTATGAGGGGGAGACTATAAGTTATAAAAAAGCCTTCAAAAAAAGAAAGAAATTATTAGTCAACTGACAATCAATCGGTTGAAGTATCCATTGATTATGCTAAAATGAGTAATTGACTTTTGGACGATTATTTTATCCCACAATAAATTGTACAGATACCAAAGCTTAATTTTTTCAGATAGGTACCTGAAAAACCAGCATCCTGCATAATGGTTAAAAAAGTTTGTCCTTCCGGGAAGGCTTGAACACTATCGTTCAGATATTGATATGCGTCTCTGTTCTTAGAAAATAATTTACCGATGGCAGGTGTGATCTTATTCATGTAAAAATTGAACAATACCGATAAAAATCCTGCATCTGCTTTAGAAAACTCGAGTACTACCAGTTTGCCGCCGGGTTGTAAAACCCTGTACATCTCTTTCAACCCTTTTTCAAGATTTTGAAAATTGCGTACACCAAAGGCAACGGTAATGGCATCAAAACGGTTGTCTTCAAAACGGATCACTTCACTATCGCCTGATAATAATTCGATCTTTTGATCGAGACCCAGTTTCTTTAATTTATTTCTACCAAGATCCAGCATTCCTTCCGAAATATCGATGCCTGTGATCTTTTCAGGTTTCAACATTTTATAAGTGAGAATGGCTACATCTCCTGTTCCGGTTGCCACATCTAAGATCTGTTTCGGCGCCAATGCTTTTAACTGACTGATGGCTTTTTTTCTCCACCAGATATCGATACCCGCACTCAGAAAGCGGTTTAAAAAATCATAGCGGTAGGCTATGCTGTTAAACATATCTGCAACCTGTTCTTTCTTATTCAGTTCACTATCCTGGTAAGGCACCACCTGATCGTGTGCAAATTTCGCCATAGGGTGCGAAGATATTGATTTTCTACAGCAGAGAGCCTTTGTGTGAGGGCTTTGTGTGCCGAAACCCGTTAATATTTCACAAAATTTCTTTCATAAAGGCCATTCTTTCTGCAAAAGGGTGCCTGCCTGCGTATTATCTTCGTTGCAATGAAGGCGCGTATTTACAGATCAACCGGTTCCTGGTACTTTGCAAAAGCAGAGGATGGCAAGGTATACCAGGCCCGTATTAAAGGCGTGTTTAAGATTGAGGATATCACTTCTACCAACCCCATTGCCGTAGGTGATGAGGTAGAAATGGAAATTGAAGATATTGCCGAAGAATCTGCCATGATCGATCATATTTACGATCGTCGCAACTATGTAGCAAGGGTATCTCCGCATAATAAATGGCAACACCATATTATTGCTTCCAATCTTGATCAGAGTATTTTATTTGCTACGCTGAAAGATCCCAAAACTTCGCAGGGGTTTATGGACAGATTTTTGGTTTCCTGCGAATCGTATCATATTCCTGCTATTATCGTTTTTAATAAATCTGATCTCTACCGGAAAAAGGAAATGGAAAAATTTGCTTTGGTAAAAGAGATCTATGAAAACATCGGTTATAAAGTGGTACTGGCGAGTGTACAGAATAATGAAGGTGTGGAAGAAGTAAAAAGTCTGTTACATAATAAGACCACTTTATTGAGCGGACATAGCGGTGTGGGCAAATCAACTTTTATCAATGCCATTTTCCCTGAATTTGATTTGCGTACACAAGAGGTAAGTGGATGGAGTGGAAAAGGTTTGCATACAACCACCTTTGCGGAAATGTTTGATTTACCCACCGGCGGACATATTATTGATACCCCAGGTGTGCGTGAGTTTGGGCTGGTGGATATCCGAAAACAGGAATTATCGCATTATTTTCCCGAGATGCAAAAACTGATCAACGATTGCCAGTTTAATAATTGCATGCATATTAATGAGCCGGGCTGCGCCGTAAAAGATGCTGTAAATGCCGGAACGGTTTCTGTGGATAGATATGCCAGTTATCTGACCATTTTAGATACGATGGAAGATAAAAATTATTGATCTTAAGAGTTGGGTCAATAAAATTTAAAACTGATAGGTAAGATCTGGCATATAATACATTCCCTGTGTCCCTTGCGGTACTTTGCGATCATTGCGTTACTGCTTTACATTTCGCATCAAAAGAAAACGACTGTTTTAGCCGAATCTGCGTTACCTTTTTTGAGTTTGTCTTTGTTTAGCCCTAAAGCTGTAACGCAGGGGGCGCAAAGAACCGCAATGATCGCAAGGAGATTTGGTTATACTTTATGTAACCTACATGAAAAGTATAAAATCAACCGAAAGTGAAACGGTTTTAAAAAAATCAATTCCTTAACTCTTGTGAGTTTTATTGATTGAACACTTTACCCAGCTTATATTTTCTGTTATTTTTCTTGGCAGCTTTTAAAGCAACCGGATCGCCTGCCATAATTCTTTCTGCACCGATATTATTGGTGGTGGGGCAACCGCTTTTTCCTTCTCTGTTGCCAAGGTGCAATAGTCTGCATGAGCCAAGCAAAAGGATGCAAAGCAGTGCGGGCAGTAGTTTTGGGGTATGATTATTTAGCAGGAGCTTCATTTGAATCGCTGAACCAGGATGCGTATTTGATATAGTTGTTGGCGATACGATCTATTTCGCCACTGATCAGTTCTTTAGAAATATCTTTTACTTTTTTGGCAGGAACACCGGCATAAATGCTTCCTGCTTCCACAACCGTTCCTTCCAGTAAAACAGCACCGGCAGCAATAATGGAATTGCTGTGTACCACACATCTGTCCATAACAATTGAGCCCATACCGATCAAAACATTATCATGCAAAGTGCAGCCATGCACCAATGCATTGTGGCCAATAGAAACATTGTTACCGATCTCTGTAGGGTTTTTCTGATACGTGCAATGGATCACAGC
This sequence comes from Sediminibacterium sp., assembly GCA_965206685.1. Taxonomy (GTDB): domain Bacteria; phylum Bacteroidota; class Bacteroidia; order Chitinophagales; family Chitinophagaceae; genus Sediminibacterium. The sequence continues at coordinate 3,501,998 of OZ242223.1, read as the reverse complement.
GCCATCCTGAATATTCACTTTGTTGCCTATTTTAATATAATGTACATCGCCACGAAGAACTGCGTTGAACCAAATGCTGCATTCATTACCCATCACCACATCGCCAACAATGGTGGCATTAGGTGCTACAAAACAATTTTCACCAAATTGAGGGTGTTTTCCGAGAACAGGGAGGATGGTTGCCATAGGGAGAAGTTGACAGATATTAGATGATAGTTGTTAGATGATAGATGTTAGTTGTTAGCTAATAGTTGACAGATTTGCAGAATGAAGGTAACTTTATTAAAAGAATTTTACAATGACAGGTTATAAAAATCTGGAAGCGTGGAAATTTTCAACATCTAACATCTGTCATCTATAATGAATAATCGGCAACTTTTTCTACAACATATCGCCCAAACATCACCCGCACCCATTGGTATTGAAATGGTGAAAGCGGAGGGTATTCATTTGTTTGATGCTGAAGGAAAGAAATATGTAGACATGATCTCCGGTTTCAGTGTTTGCAATATCGGCCATTCGCATCCCAAAGTGGTAAAAGCCGTGCAGGATCAGGCAGCGGAATATATGCACCTGATCGTTTATGGAGAATTTATTGAATCGCCGCAAACTACTTACGCTAAATTATTGACTGATCATTTACCCGCTTCTTTAAACTGTGTGTACTTTACCAACAGCGGTGCCGAAGCAACAGAAGGTGCAATGAAATTGGCAAAGCGAGTAACGGGGCGTTCAAAGATCATCGCGTTTAATAAATCTTATCACGGAAGTACGCAGGGTGCTTTAAGTGTAATGGGTGATGAATACTGGCGGAATGCTTTTCGTCCGTTATTACCGGATGTATATCATTATGATTATAACAGTTGGGAGGTAATTGATGCGATTGATTCGGAAACTGCCTGTGTGATACTCGAAACCGTTCAGGCAGAAAGCGGCATTATCGCCCCCGATAAAGAATGGATCCAGGCCATCCGCAAAAAATGTGATGCAAATTGTGTTCTATTAATATTGGATGAAATACAGGCAGGCTTTGGCAGAACCGGCTCTCTCTGGGCATTTGAGCAGTTTGAGATTGTACCCGATGTGTTATTACTTGGAAAGGCGTTAGGTGGTGGAATGCCATTGGGTGCCTTTATCGCCAATCAAAGAATGATGAACACCTTAACGCACGATCCGGTACTGGGCCATATCACCACCTTCGGCGGCCACCCCGTTTCCTGCGCCGCAGGCAAAGCCGCATTGGAAGTTTTGCTTGAAGGAAAATATATTGATGAAGTAAAACGAAAAGAAAAGATACTCCTCAAATATCTTGTCCATCCAACCATTATCTCTCATCGTAGTTTTGGTTTGTGGATGTCATTGCAATTCTCCTCCGACGAATTAACCCGCGCCATCATCCACCAATGCATTCAAAACGGATTGATCACTGATTGGTTTTTGTTTGCCGGAGACAGAATGCGCATTGCACCGCCATTAATCATTACTGATGAACAGTTGATTGCGATGTGTAAAGTAGTTTTGAAAAGTATTGAAGAAGCAGAACGCTTAATACCTAACGCTTAACGCAAATGCAGCATTTGTTTCGCAAAACTGCACCCACAAGCAATTATTAATTTCTAATTTTTAATTATTAATTACTTACACGGTTCCATCCTGCAAAACCTGCTATACAATTTTTCGTAAATTGGAATGATATTGGTAATATCAAACCGCACTGCCTGTTGGTAGGCAGCTTCTTTCATCGTTGCGAGTTTGGTATCATCTTTTAAAAGATCAATCGCATATTTTCCCATGCTTTGTACATCACCCACATTGGCAAGAAAACCGGTTTGATCATGAATATTGATCTCAGCCAAACCACCGGCATTGGTGCTTACCACCACTACTCTTGCTGCCATCGCTTCCAATGCAGCCAAACCAAAACTTTCATATTCGGATGGCAGGAGAAATACATCACTAACAGCAAGTATATCTTCCATTTGTTCCTGCTTGCCTAAAAAACGTACGTCTTCATCAACCCCTAATGATCTTGCCAGTTCTTCTGTGGCGGGCCTTTCCGGTCCATCACCCACCATTAATAATTTGGCAGGCATTTCTTTGCGAACGGCTGCAAAGATCTTCACTACATCATCCACTCTTTTTACTTTTCTGAAATTGGAAGCGTGTATCAATATTTTTTCACCATTAGGTGCAATCACTTTCCTGAATGCATCAATTGGTTTTTTATTAAAGCGGGTAACATCCACAAAATTGTGGATCACTTCAATCTCTTTATGAATCGCAAATGATTTATACGTTTCATCTTTCAGATTATGCGAAACTGCAGTAATGGCATCACTTTCATTGATCGAAAAAGTTACTACAGGTTCATAGGTTTTGTCTTTCCCAACCAAAGTGATATCCGTTCCGTGCAAAGTAGTGATCACCGGTACATTTCTTCCGTTCTTCTGCTTTACGATCTGCTTGGCCATATACGCAGCAGATGCATGCGGTATAGCATAGTGTACATGCAAAAGATCCAGATCATGATTCATGATCACATCAACCATAGTACTGGCCAAAGCCACTTCATAAGGCGGATAATCAAATAAAGGATACGTAGGTACCCTCACTTCATGATAAAAAATATTGGCATTGAACACGTTCAAACGAACGGGTTGCTGGTAAGTAATAAAATGCACCTGATGGCCCTCATCGGCCAATGCTTTACCCAACTCTGTAGCCAAAACACCGCTTCCACCAAAAGTGGGATAGCAAACAATCCCTATACGCATAGAACTTCAGTTTGGAGTTTGGAGTTTGGAGTTTGGAGTTTATGGCCCATTTTCATTGAGCTTTAAACTCAAAACGCAAAACCCGAAACCAATTTGTTTGCAAGTAACCATTTTTTCTCCATTCCACAGATTCCGTTCATCCCTCTTGTTCAAACAACACAAATAGTTAACTTTAGCACTATGAAAAAAACACTACTCGCTCTTATATGGTTGCCCCTTGCGGCAATGGCACAGCCTGCAGATGATGCAGCCACAATTAAGAAGATCTCTGATGAGATTCTCCGTAATGGCAAGGCATATGACCTGCTTCACCAGCTAACCAAACAGATCGGTGGCCGTTTGGCGGGATCGCCTCAATTTGCCAAAGCTGTTCAATGGGGTAAGGTTACCATGGAACAGAATGGTGCCGATAATGTGTTTCTACAGGAATGTATGGTGCCACATTGGGTTCGGGGCGGACAGGACAAAGCCGTGATCACCGAAATTGACAAAAAGAAAACTACCCGCACACTGGATGTACTCGCGCTGGGGAATTCATTAGGAAGCGGAACCGTTTCTGCTCAGGTTTTGGCGATTGATGATTTTGCAGAACTGGAAAGAAGAAAAGACGAAGTAAAAGGGAAGATCGTTTTCTATAATCATGGTTTTGATCCAACTAATGTAAAGCCTTTTGTTTCTTACGGACAAACCGGCCAGTACAGAGGTGCGGGGCCAAGTCGTGCTGCTAAATACGGAGCGGTGGGTGTGATGATTCGTTCATTAACCGAATCGGCTGCCAACGATCCGCATACAGGTTCTACACGTTATAATGATTCGTTTCCTAAAATTCCTTGTATTGCTGTTGGACCAAGAGATGCAGATTATGTTTGGGAGATGAGCAGAAAATCCAGTTTCAGTATGTCTATGTCTACCAACGGACATTTTTTACCGGATACGATAGGGCATAATGTAATTGCTGAATTAAAAGGAACAGAATTTCCTGATCAATACATAACTATTGGTGGCCACTTAGACAGCTGGGATGTAAATGAAGGTGCAAGTGATGACGGAACCGGTGTGGTACATACCATTGAGATCATGCGCGCATTACAGGCCATCGGTTACAAACCTAAACACACTTTACGTTTTGTATTATTTGCGAACGAAGAAAACGGTTTACGCGGCGGAACCAAATATGCAGCAGAAGCAAAAGCAAAAAATGAAAAACATGTATTTGCTCTGGAAAGTGATGCCGGTGGTTTTACCCCACGCGGATTTTCTATACAGGCTACCAAAGAGCAAATGGAAAAACTGAGAAGCTGGTTACCATTGTTATCTCCTTATGGCGCGAATGAATTTACCAATGATGGCGGCGGGGCCGATGTGAGTCCGCTGAACCGCACATTCGGCATACCCGTTGGCGAACTGGGCCCCGATCAGCAACGATATTTCGATCTGCATCATGCAAGAAGTGATGTATTTGAAAATGTAAACAAGCGCGAACTCCTGTTAGGTGCCGTAAACATGGCAGCATTGATTTACCTTGTAGATAAATACGGTTTATAATGAAAAAAATAATCTGGTCTGTAACCGCAATCATTATTGTTATTTTACTGGTGTTCTGTTACTGGCGCTTCTATTTTGTATTGGCAGATGGAACACAGGCAGGTACATTAAATATCTTCCAGAAAAAAGGGATCCTATTTAAAACCTATGAAGGAAAGATCATTCTCAGCGGGTTTAAAGAAAATGTGCAGAGCAATGAATTTTCTTTTAGTGTAATTAAAGAAGATGTGGCACAGCAATTATTGAAAATTTCAGGAAGAGAAGTAAATGTGCATTACAAACAATACTTCGGCTCATTGCCATGGAGGGGAATGCAGAAATATATTGTGGATAGTATTTATGAAGTGAGGGGGCTGCCGGGGGAGACGATTATAAAGCCGAAGTGAGTAGTCAGTAGTGAGTAAGATTTCTAAGATCACTCACTACTCACTACTGACCACTCACCTAAGCATGTAGCAGAAAGATCGCCAATCGCTTATGAATATCCGGCACTTCCATCTTCCACTTCTTTACCGTCTGCGTCCGGATGGTTTCCGACGAAGCCGTAATATCAACCGCAATACAAAAACGCGTTTCTTCTTTGCAGCTGTCTAATACCTCTTTGATTAAAGGGTTGTTTCTATAAGGTGTTTCAATAAAGATTTGTGTACAGTTTCTTTTTTGTGAATCGGCTTCCAGTTCTTTGATCTTCTTTTTTCTTTCCAGTGAATCGATCGGCAAATAGCCATGAAACTGAAAGCATTGCCCGTTCATACCACTGGCCATTAATGCAAGCAGAATAGAACTGGGACCAACCAAAGGTTTTACCACTATCTTATTTTGTTGTGCGGCTTCAACCAATACCTGACCGGGATCTGCCACACCTGGGCAACCGGCTTCGCTGATGATGCCGATATTCTTTCCTTCTTTCAATAATTTCAGAAAGGATTGTTTTACTTCTTCTTCGGCTTTATGAATGATGAACCATTGGTAATCATCGATTACCATCTCTCTCCATAGTTTTTTTAGAAAGCGACGTGCGGTTTTATCATTTTCTACAAAAAATATCTGGCAATCTTTTACAGCATCAAGAATATAAGCAGGGATGGTTTCCAATGCTTCTTCATGCAGAACTGTAGGAATGAGGTATAATTTTCCGTAACCCATAGCAAAAATTATTTTTCGCTGGGTTTAAGAGGGTACATACTAAGTGTAGCAGCTACTACAGAATACGCAGGTGCCAAAATCCAACCAACAATGGGCAACAGGTGCATCATATAAAATACCAATCCGTTACCAACAGCCAGTCCTTTATGCGTACCAATAAAGAAGATACTTTCGGCTGCTGTTTTTTTATGGCGCTCCATACTATAATCAAGCATAGAAAAACCATAATAATAACATTCCACCAAAACAGCCAGAACAGGTGTAAGCCAACCAATGAATGGAATTAAACCTAACAGTAAAATGGATAAAACATAAACGGTTTGCCACAAACTATTCCTTCCCGCAATACCAATACCCCGTTTAATATCTTTTAAAAACTGGGTGAAATTAAAAGGGAAATTTCTTCCTTCAATAATGGCTTCGGTTCTTTCGCTCAGATAAGCAAACAGAGGAGAACCCACGATCAGGAAAATATATTTGAAAAGAGAGAAGTAGAACAGCATCAATATCAACCATAATAATAAACTGCCCATTGTAAAAAGAAAACCGAGGAAACTGCTGTTAATTCTGTCGAGCCATTGTTTTAATCCCGTTTTAAGGATGATCCATTCAATAAAATCACTGGAAGTGTGGCTAAAGAAGTACATGCCAAAAATGAACATGGTGGTATAGATGATACCGGGTATCAATATCCATTTCCACAGCTTATGTTTGATGATAAACCGGTGGGCCTGGAAATAGGCCTGTATCGCAATGATCATTTCTTTCAGCACGGCAGTAGGAGTTTAGCTTGGCAAAGTTAACATAATCCGTAGTTTTATTGTCATGACTGCTATAACGCTACTTCGTTCCGATAAATTGCCTAAGGATTTTTACAGACAGAAAAATGTTTGTAAAGTGGCCAAAGAACTGATAGGTAAGGTTTTGATCACTCGTTTTAATGATGCAGTTACGGCAGCACGTATTGTTGAAACGGAAGCATACAATGGTATTGTAGATAAAGCCTCACACGCATGGAACGGAAGACGTACACAAAGAACTGAAACCATGTACAATATAGGAGGTGTTTCCTACGTATATCTTTGTTACGGTATCCATCACTTGTTTAATGTGGTTACCAATGAGGCTGATGTGCCGCATGCAGTGCTGTTAAGAGCTGCTGAACCTTTAGTGGGTGTAGAAATGATGCTGAAAAGAACCGGCAAAACAAAAGCAGACCATACCTTAACAAGAGGTCCGGGAAATCTGTCGAAAGCGATGGGGATTCTGGTAAAACACAACGCACTTAATCTGCAATCAGATGAAATATGGATTGTGGATGATGGATACAGAATAAAACCTTCACAAATAATAGCTACACCCAGAATTGGTGTAGATTATGCCGCAGAAGATGCTTTGTTGCCTTATCGTTTTATTTTGAAAGACAACCCCTATGTTAGCGGTAAAAAATAAAAAACGATGAAGAAATATATTTACACCCTTTTTGTTTTTTGTGGTACAGTCATTTTCTCTAATGCACAGGAAGGGAAGATCATCCGCTTTCGTTCTGCCAACGCCATGTTTCCGGATACAGCAAGGGCCAATGGGCACGATTACAGCGGCAAACATTATGATGCAGCTACCTATTACAGCGACAGCAGTGTATTGATCTATGTTCCCAAACACTTCTCACCTGAAAAGAAAATTAATTATGTTTTCTGGTTTCATGGTTGGGGGAATAATATAGACAGTGCCTGTAAGCAATATGGCCTGTTGGATCAGTTTGAAGCGTCGGGCCGTAACGCCATTTTTATTTTCCCCGAAGGGCCAAAAAATGCACCGGATAGTTATGGCGGAAAACTGGAGCAGCCACAGGTATTTCAGGGATTGATGAAAGAAGTGGTTGAACAACTTGCTTTGAATAAAGTGATCAAAAAGGTTTCTGATTTCCAGATTATGAATTATGATATTTCGCTGGCAGGGCATAGTGGTGCATATCGGGTAATCAGTCGTATCATTAATAAAAGCCCGGTGAATGAAGTGATCTTATTTGATGCGATGTATGGACAGAATGATTTGTACATGCAATGGCTTTCGCAACCAGAACATCGTTTTATCAATATCTATACAAAAGATGGAGGCACGTATGATAACAGTCTTTTCTTCGTAAATAAACTTACCGATTCATTGCATGTTCCGCTTGTGTCTGTGCAGGAAGAGGAAGTAAATGAATCGCTATTACAGAAAAATAATAAACTCTTCATCTTCAGTAAACAGGCACATAACGATGTGATATTGTATAACCGTAATTGGGAAAGATTTTTGCGGAATACACCTTATAAAAAATAGGTATAAATACGCTACCACAGGAGATTTGATTGATATAGATTAACGCCCTAAATTTTATGTATGCGTAAATCTGTTCAAACCTATCCTGCCAAAATTGTACAACGGATATTCTATATCAGGCTGCAGAAAGTAATGTTTGATTTTGATCTTGCAGAAATGTATGGTGTAGAAACAAGGGTGCTAAAGCAGGCAGTAAAAAGAAATATAAATCGCTTTCCCAAAGATTTTATGTTTCAATTGACGAAGAAAGAATTTCATGAGGTTATCACAAATTGTGATAACCTCATGCATCAAAAATACTCGCCTGTGCTTCCAATGGTATTTACAGAACAAGGTGTATCAATGCTTTCCAGTGTTTTGAAAAGTAAACAGGCTATGAAAGTAAACATTGCCATAATGCGTGCTTTTGTTCAAATGCGTCTTTTGTTGGAGGGTAACAAAGAATTATCCAGAAAGATTAATGAGTTGGAGAAAAAATATGATGGACAATTCAGAATGGTCTTCGATGCGATAAAATCGCTGATACATCAGAAGCAACAGCCAAGAGAAAGAATCGGTTTTCTGAAAGACAAACTATAAAAAAGAGGTATCATAATCTGTGATACCTCTTTTCATATCATTCATATTAAAATCTGCGAAATCAGCGATCAGAATTTAGGACAGCTCACCGGCCTGTCAGTAGACGGCCTTCTTGTATAGATCAATGAGATCTCAATACCACCGCGGCTTTGCGAAGCGGTTTTTAACGAAGAAGTATTGTAATCGTAGGTTGCGCCAAAACGAAAATCGTTAAACTCCAATCCCACATAGGGAATGATGGCATCATTAAAACGCATCCAGGCACCAACATATAAGCTGGTAGACTTGGGCACATCAGGCGTTGCATTCAACTGAATGGCACCACCCAGCATGGTTTCTGAAGCCCCACCCTGAAACATCTGCAAAGCACTTATATGCAGTGTACTGGTTTCGCCCAACGGGAAATAACCGCCACCATGAAATGTGGTTCTTGGATTCAATACATATTCTGCACCGGTAAATGATTGTTTGGGCCGGTTGATATGATACATGCTTACCCCAAAATAAAAATTATTACGATCAGAACTTGAGCCGCTGTAAAGTAATCCTGCATTTACATCAATATAATTTGATTTGAGCGTTGCATTATTAAACACTTCAGAAGTAACACCCGTAAAACCTGCGCCGGTTAACTGGTCCTCAAATTTCAAATCTGCCGTATTGATCAGCATATTGGCATAGGTAACCTGAAAGCCTGCGCCCAGGGTATTAAAACCATCTTCATCCAATCCTTTATGATATGCAGTTGAAAGAGAAGCGTAGTTAAATTTTACAGCACCATTGGCACTATTATCATTATAGCCTACCACACCCAAACCCCATGTATCATTGCTGGCAATCCTGTCTTGCAGAATATGAAAATCAGCAGAAACGGTTGAAGTGGTAAATGCATTATTAATAGAAGGCCATTGATTACGGTAATTACCTGCTACACGATAAGTGCCAAAAAATTTACCCGTTAGTGCCGGATTCAAGGTAAGTGGTGAGGAGAAGAACTGCGAAAAATGCGGATCCTGTGCATTGGCCTTAACCAAAACAACACATAAACAGCAGAGAGTGAATAGTTTTCGCATAAACATCCGTAACACCGAATTTAAGTGAATCTGCCGAAGTTGACAGTTCGCCACAAAAAAATTATAGCTGTCTTAACGATTTACCCGTTACGGGAGCCGGGAAAAAGAAAAAGATTATGCCTGCGTTTTAGTGCCAAAAGCCAGATCACCGGCATCACCGAGGCCGGGAACAATATATCCTTTGGCAGTTAATTCATCATCAATATCGCCACACCAGATTTTGATATTCTCGCCACATTCTCTGTGAATGAACTCAATACCCACTGTACAGGCAATGGCCACCACCACATGAATATCTTTTGGCGAACCCTCACCTTTCATATACTGGATCGTTTTTACGATAGACGCTCCGGTAGCCAACATGGGGTCGCTGATAATAATGATACGATCATCGAGCGAAGGGCAGCTCATGTATTCCAAAGAAATTTCAAAAGTTCCGTCGCGGTGGTGTTTGCGATAGGCAGAAACAAAGGCATTATCGGCCTTATCAAAATAATTCAACATCCCATTATGTAAAGGAAGGCCCGCACGTAAAATGGTAGCCAGTACCGGTTGAAACTCCAATACCTTACTGTCGTGTGTACCTAATGGGGTAGGTATTTCCACTGTTTTTGTTGGCAACAACTTACTGATCTCATATGCTGCCACTTCCCCGATACGTTCCAGGTTACGTCGAAAACGCATACGGTCACCCTGAATATTTACATCTCTCAGTTCAGAAACCCAGTTGCTAACCAGGCTGTGTTGCTCGCTTAAATTAACTATCATGGTGTCAGGGGATTACAGTCTTAGAATGCCCCAAAACTAAATTCTATCGGTTGGAATGGAAAATTTATGTTTTTTCTTGTTTTTTAGCTTGATTTTTATAGGTTCTGGCTATCAATAATCAATCCCACCGTTATGCGGGAACCCGGGTCGCTCACGGCCGCTGGGCCTCGTCCCTGTTTCAGGGCTGCTTTGGCCATTTTCAAATCAGCTTCGCATGATTTGAATGCCATCGCCTTCGCTCGGCACCATACCCAAAGAGGCCCTTCCACAGGGACTGACTAGAGGTTAGAATAGCCATCTTGCTGTATTCAAGAAAATATAAATGCAGCACTAAATATGAATTGTTAGTAATGGCCTATGAAAAAAAGCGTTAAGAAATTTACGGAATGGAGCGTTAAGCAAGGAAAGATGCTTGGTTCTGACATAATGTTGAAAAGCACATTCGCTCAATCGATTTGATAATGCCTGGCTTTAGACTTCTTTCCTTGTAGCGGAATGCAGTAAATTTTAGCTTTTTTTCATCAGCCTTGACCTTTTTTGTTACTTTTTTGTGTCAAGACAAAAAAGTAAACAGAGAAACTGCTATTTATCAGCAACTATGCATTGAAATATTCTTAACGGAACAAATGCAAAATAAATTCTTACTTTAAACATCGAAAAAAACCAAAATGAAAAGAATACTCATCATAGCCTGCTTATCCATCAGCATCTTCTCCTGCAAAAACGATAAAAAAGAAAAAAAATTCGATACCGAGAATTATGAAAAAGTAAAAGAGACTTTGGCAGATAAAGAAAAAAACAACCCATCAAGATTTTTATCCGTAAGTAATAAAGACCATAAAAACATTATCGGCCAAACGGTCGTAAAAGGAACCATCACCAACAGTGCAACCGTTTGTACGTATAAAGATGTAGAACTGCGTTTATCTTTCTACAGCAAAACGGCCACCAAACTGGATGAAGTAGTGGAAGTAATTTACGAAACAATAACCCCCGGTAAAACCGTGAAATTCAAAACAAAATATTTCGCACCCAAGGGTACAGATAGTGTGGCGATAAAAGTGATGAAGGCTGCGGGGGATGCACCGAACAGTAAATGATTTTTACACAAACTCAAACCTATCCCCATCAAACAACCCCTTATCACTCAACTTCAAATGCGGTATTACCAATAAAGCCATAAAACTTAAGGTCATAAAAGGTGCTGCAAGTGAGGAGCCTAAAGCTTTTGCCATTGCATCAATTTCTGTATAAGCATCGGCTACTTTGTAACCGTCATCAGCACTCATTAATCCCGCAACAGGTAAGCCCAATACTTTTGCATCGGTTGTATTTATACAGCTTACACCGCCTCTTTCTTTAATAACCAGATTGATGGCTTTTGCCAAACTCTCATTATCGGTACCAACGGCAACTATATTATGACTATCATGCGCAACAGATGAAGCAATAGCTCCCTCTTTGAATCCAAAATTTTTAATAAAACATTTCGCGATAGGAGCAGTATGGTATCGATTAATCACTACCATCTTTAAAATATCATGATCAACATCACTAACCCATTCGCCATTGATTTCTTTACCTGTTAATTCCAAACGGTTGGTGATGAGTTGTCCGTCTAAAGCCTCTATTACAGGAATCTTGCCTTCGGTTGAAGGATAGTTTTCTTTTTTAATAGCTAAATCTGTTACACTGATCTCATTACAATCAAATTGATTGATCGGTGTTGTGTTTACTGATTGAATAAAAGATTTTCCATCCTCCGCCACCAGTTCTCCATCAATATAGGTTTGATGAATGATAAAATCAGTCAGATCATTCGCCACAATAAAATCTGCAGGATCGCCTTTGCGAAGCATACCAATATTGAGATCGTAATGTAAAACCGGATTCACACACGCAGCCCTCACTACATTGAAAATATCATGCCCTTTGGCAATCGCCCTTGCACATAACTGATTGAGATGCCCTGCCACCAAACTATCCGGATGTTTATCATCACTGCAGAACATGATCATTTTGGGATGATCGTCCAGCAATTCAATCAATGCTTCAAAATTCTTTGCCGCACTTCCTTCACGGATCAGAATTTTCATTCCATGTTGTAACTTATCAACCGCTTCTTCTGCCGTAAAACATTCATGATCGGTTGATATGCCCGCTTCAATATATTCTTTGGCTTTCTCGCCGCGTAATCCCGGTGCATGTCCGTCAACGGGTTTACCCAGTGCATGCGCAGCAGTAATTTTTTTCATCACTTCCGGATCCTTAAACAATACTCCGGGGAAATTCATCATCTCACTCAGGTATTTGATCTCATCTTTCTCCAATAATTTTTTTACATCCTCACTATTCAAAGCGGCACCAGCTGTTTCAAAAATGGTGGCAGGCACACAACTGGGCGCGCCAAAATTAAATTTGAAAGGAACCTGTTTGCCATTCTCGATCATAAATTCAACACCTTCCATTCCGCAAACATTCGCAATCTCATGCGGGTCGCTTACTGTGCCAACTGAGCCATGCACAACGGCCAGTCTGGCAAATTCGCTGGGTATGAGCATACTGCTTTCAACGTGAACATGACTGTCTACAAAGCCGGGCATAATAAATTTACCGACTGCATTCGGCCCGTCACCGATTTTAGTGATCGACTTTATCACGCCATTTTCTATGATGATCTCTGCCTGATAAATGGCTTTCTTCCAAACATCTACAAGGTTTCCGCTGATACTGAATGAACCATTATGCATATTAGTATGTTGTCTTAAATGAATGATAAATCGGTATACACCTCTTGCGGCATCAGTTTAAGCCGTTAAATTTGATGAATTCAAAACGAAAGTAAGTATATGAAAAAAATATTCGCAGGATTGTTTTTACTGCTGGGTACTGTAACGGCACAATCTCAAACCGTAGAAGAAATTCTTGGTAAATACGAAGCCGCTGTTGGCGGCCGTGAAAAACTGGAAGCCATCCGCTATCTGGAAGTAACGGGTTCTGTAAAGCTGGCCGTTATGGGCAACAATATTGAAATGCCGCTTACCCTGGTTCGCGAAAAAGGGAAACTGTTCCGCAGACAACTGGGTGGTATCATGGGTATGGGCGATACATTCACCATGCTTACAGATACTTCAGGCTGTACATTTATTCCTGCTCAACGAAATTTTGGCGGCGGTGGTGGATTTGACCGTGGCGGCGGTGGTGGCTTTGGTGGCGGTGGACCGCAAACAACCGGTGAGCCAACGATTTCCCGTTTCAAACCCGAAGAAATAACCGCAGAGCAATACGAACTGGATTGTGCCGGCGCTTTTGGTGAACTGGTAAATTTTGCCTCAAAAGGCCATACCGCTCAATTAGTAGGTACCGATAAGATCAGCAAGGTGCCTTGTTATAAGATCAAAATGACTTTAAAAACAGGCCAGGTAGTTACCTATTATATCGATCAACAAACCTTTTTGGTAAAACAAGTAGAAGCTGTGGGCGATATGGCCCTTAACCTTACCGGTTTTGGCCCTATGATGAAAGCTTATGGAAGCCGTATTGGCAAAGACCAGAAAGCAACCCTTCAGATCAAAGAATACAAAGAATTTAAAGGTATTCAGTATCCTGTAAAAAGCATTCTGAGCTTTGGTCCGGTGGAGTCTGAGGTAAATAATTTCAACGTTGCCATCAATGAAGGACTCGATGAAAAATGGTACCATGTAAAGTAAAAAGCAGATAAACCTAACAGAATAAGCATTGCCTTTAATCATTTGTAAGTATTTACAAAAGATTAAAGGCAATCTCATTTTGTATCATCACTGATGAATCCGATTTTTTTTTCTGTGTTTTGAACAGTAACTTACCCGTCCAATTCAATACTACATGAGAAAAATTATCTACCTGCTGGCCGCCGCCTGTTTGTCGTTGCCGGTACTTGCCCAGAAAAAAGAGAAAGCCAAACCGGCTGCACCTGCTGTTGAAAAGAAGGATAACAGTGATTCTGTTTTTTATTCCAAAATCAAATACCGCCAGATAGGTCCATTCCGTGGTGGAAGAAGTGCCGCCGTAACCGGTGCTTACAAAAGTAAAACCACGTTCTATTTTGGCAGTACGGGAGGTGGTGTTTGGAAAACTACGGATGGTGGCAGTAACTGGAAAAATATCACAGATAAATATTTTGGCGGAACCATTGGTGCGGTAGCGGTTGCACCAAGCGATGAAACCGTTTTATATGTTGGTGAAGGAGAGAATAGCATGCGGGGTAATGTTGCCGAAGGACTTGGCGGCATGTGGCGCAGTGATGATGGAGGTAAAAGCTGGAAAAATCTTGGTTTGAAAGATGGCCGACATATCGTGCGCATCATCATTCACCCAAAAGATCCGAATACGGTTTGGGTAGCGGTGATGGGGCATTTGTTTGGACCCAACGAAGAACGTGGTGTATATAAAACCACCGATGGCGGTAAAACCTGGAAAAAAACTTTGTATGTAAATAACCAAACCGGCTGTTCAGATCTGGTAATGGAACCCGGTAACCCTTCTGTAATGTATGCCGGTATGTGGCATGTGATCAGAACACCTTACAGCATGGAAAGTGGTGGTGACGGAAGTGGCTTATACAAAAGCATTGATGGTGGAGAAACATGGAGCAGCCTTGCTTCTAAGAAAGGGTTGCCTAAAGGAACCTGGGGAATTGTTGGGGTAGCTGTTGCACCTTCTAATACAGATAAAATTTATACCATCATAGAAAATGCAGCAGGTGGATTATTTATGAGTAATGATGGTGGTGATACATGGTCATTACAAAGCAGCGATAACAATATCCGCCAGCGTGCCTGGTATTACAGCAAAGTATTTGTTGATCCTAAAAATGAAAACTTAGTTTACTGTCCTAATGTGGAGTTCATGCGCAGCCGTGATGGCGGAAGAACTTTTCAAAGTGTAAACACGCCACATGGTGATCACCATGATCTATGGATTGATCCTGAAGATGGTAACAGAATGATTGTTGCAGATGATGGCGGTGCACAGGTTAGTTTTGATGCCGCCAATAACTGGAGCAGTTTGAGTAATCAACCTACCGCACAGATCTATCGCGTAACAACGGATAATTCTTTTCCATACAGAATCTTGGGTGCGCAACAGGATAATACAACCGTTCGTATCAAAAGCCGTACATCTGGTGCCGGTATCACAGAAAGAGATTGGGATATAACCGCAGGAGCCGAAAGTGGTTATGTGGTTGCCGATCCATTGAATCCGGATGTGGTATATGGTGGAAATTATGGTGGTTATTTATCAAGACTCGATCACAAAACCGGAGAGAACAGAGCCATCAATGTTTGGCCCGATAACCCAATGGGTGCAGGAGCCGATGTGTTGAAATATCGTTTTCAATGGAACTTTCCTTTCTTCTTCTCACCGCATAACCCTAAACGTTTATACGCCGGAGGTAACCATCTATTTGTAACAGAAAATGAAGGACAGAGTTGGGAAACCATTAGTCCGGATTTAACAACTAACGATAAATCACGTCAGGCTTCCAGTGGAGGTCCAATTACGAAAGACAACACTTCTGTTGAATATTATTGTACCATTTTCACCGGAACAGAATCTATACTTGAAAAAGATCTTTTGTGGACGGGTAGTGATGATGGATTGATCAACGTAAGTAAAGATGGCGGTAAGAGCTGGGAAAATGTAACACCACCCGAAGCAGGTAAATGGATGATGTGGAACTGCGTTGAAACAGATCCATTCAAAAAAGGAACGGCGTATTTTGCCGGAACCAAATACAAACTGGATGATTTTGCACCATACCTTTTTAAAACAGAAGACTACGGAAAAACATGGACACGCATCACTACCGGTATTGACAATATGCATTTTACCCGTTGTATCCGTGCAGACCATAAACGTCCCGGTTTGTTGTATACAGGAACAGAATATGGAATGTATATAAGTTATGATTTTGGTGCTAACTGGAAAAAATTCCAGTTGAACCTGCCGATCGTTCCTGTAACGGATCTTACTATTAAAGAAAATGATCTGATCGTTGCCACACAAGGCCGTGCATTTTGGGTGATTGATGATTTGAGTATCATACAACAAAAAGATGTTTCTTCTCTTGATAAAAACCTCTTTGTGTTTGCAGTGAATGATGCCTACAGAACAGAAGGTGGTGGCCGCAGAGGCGGTGGTGGCGGACGTGGCGGTGGCGGCGTTCCACAGAATATTGGCGAGAACCCTGCCAATGGTGCCGTGTTTAATTATTATCTGAAAGGCGCAGGAGATTCAGCAAAAGTTTCCATCACCATATTCGACAAACAGAACAAACCGATCAAAACATTCAGCAGAAACGCAAAAGAACCTGCTGATAAAATTGATTTTAATGATGGCATGAATCAGTTTGTATGGGATATGAATTATCCGCCTGCAGAAAGAGTAGATGGATTGATCTTATGGAACGGCGGAGCCGGTTCTCCAAAAGCCGCACCGGGTAAATACAATGCCCGTTTTAAATTCGGAAAAGATTCGGTGGATGTTCCTTTTGTGATCAAAGCCGATCCGAATTATAAAATGACGGAAGCAGATTATGATGCGCAGGTTGGTTTCTTATTACAGGTGCGTGATAAATTTAATGAAGTACAAAAAGCGATTAAAAATATCCGTGCATTACGAACACAGATCAATGAGTTTACTGCAAAGATGGATGCGGAAGGCACAAAAGACATTAAGAAAATGGCCGATAGTGTAAACAAACAAATGACGGCTGTTGAAGAAGCACTCTATCAAACCAAATCAAAAAGCGGACAGGATGTGTTGAACTTTCCTATTCGTTTGAATGATAAAATTGCAGGATTGTATGGAGTGGCCGCCAGTGGACAAAATCCACCAAGCAAGCAATCGCGTGAAGTATTTGCAGAACTGGGTGGCCAGGCAGATGTACAGTTGGCTAAACTGAAAAATATCATGAATACAGATCTGAAAGCACTAAATAAAATGATCAATGATAAGCAGTTGCCGTTGATCAGCGTGAAAAACTAAATATTATCGGATTAGCGGATTGCGGATTGGCGGATTTATTTTCTGCCCATTCGCAATCCGTTTTTATTTTCGCAGGTACTCCAATAATTATCGCTGATTTTAATTCGCGAATCCGCTAATTCGTAATTCGCTAATCCTCCTCAAACATATCCGGACGCCGTTCTTTTGTACGAAGCACCGATTGCTCATGCCTCCACTCCTCAACTTTTTTTGGGTCGCCTTGTAATAATATATCAGGCACTTTATCTCCACGAAAATCCGCGGGTCTTGTATAAACAGGCGGGGCCAATAAATTATCCTGGAAAGAATCAAACAGTGCAGAGGTTTCATCATTCAGTACGCCGGGTAATAATCTTCCGATGGCATCTACCACAACGGCTGCTGCCAGTTCTCCGCCACTCAACACATAATCCCCAATAGAAATTTCTTTGGTCACATATTTTTGGCGGATGCGGTCATCAATCCCTTTATAATGTCCGCAAATGATCAGTATGTTTTCTTTGAGCGACAATTGATTGGCAGCTTTCTGGTTAAACAACTCTCCATCAGGCGTCATAAAAATGATTTCATCGTATTTTTTTTCCTGCTGTAATTCATCAATGGCATTGGCCAAAGGTTCGGGCATCATTACCATTCCTGCACCACCGCCAAACTGGTAATCATCTACCTGCATATGTTTATTGATGGCCCATTTGCGGAGGTTATGTGTATGCACGGTAAGCAATCCTTTATCCTTCGCACGTTTCATAATGCTGTGGTTAAAGGGGCTCTCTAGTAATTCAGGAACAACGGTAATGATATCAATGTTCATACTGCAAACATACAGAATACCTTCGCAGCCTGTTTATTCAAATGTAAAAGTGGAAGTCTGTTTTTTCCGGTAGATAGAAGGCTTGCCGTTAAGTGTGGCAGGTGTCCAGCGTGGACAACTCTGCAATACCCTGTAAATTTCATTGCGTACCGCCTGGCTTGCCTGCCCCTGTATATTGATCAACCCAATAGTACCATCGGGCATAATGCTGAAAGTATATTGCAGAGTTTGTGTTTTACCAAAACGTTCAAAGTCTTTTTTGGTCAACAGGCTGGCCATAGCGTCTTTGTGAAAAGCAGTATCGAGATAATGTGTCCAACCCGCATCACCACCGGGGAAGAGGGCAGGAGTATTGTTTTCCTGGGCCTGTAAACCATACAGGGGATTCAATAAAAGGATGATTAGAAAGATCTTTTTCATTTTTAATTCACAATAAATGTGATTGATTGTCTGTGCCGGAAAGAAACAGGGTTGTTATTATCTATTGCCGGGATCCATTTTTTATCTGTCAGGCCAATCACGCGTTTCACTTCTTCGCCGGTTCCATATCCACGATCAAACTCTATTTGAATATCGCGGACTCCTCCAACAGAATCTACCAAAAAACTGGCGATTACAGTGTACCTGCCCGGAGGTGCTTTCATTTTAACAGGAAGGTCTCTATCCAGGGTTTTCTCAAGAAATTTTGTCCAGGCACTTAATCCATTTTTAAATTCAGGATATTTATCCGGCCGCATCATTTTTGTTGTGTCGGTAAAAGTTTGTGCATAGGAATTTGCACATGAAAGAACAAGCATCGCAGCTAATAGAAACAGGAATCGCTTTTTCATAAGTAAAGTCAATTAAATATCCATAAATCCACCAAGATCCCGCCTTTCTCTTTTAGTAGGTCGGCCAATTTTACTCTGCCGTTTTCCGGTATCAAAAGAAGCAGCTTCAAATTTTATTCTGTCTAATTCTTCAGGTGGTGTAATGTCTTCATAGAATTGAATGGCTTCTGAATATTGTACCCGTTTATGTAATAAGCCGGTTACTTTCACTGTCCATTTGCGGGCTTCCGTTTTTGCTTCATATTCATCACCAACCACAACCAAACGGGATGCTTTTACTGTAACGCCTTTGCATTTCACTTTCCCTTTATCACAGGCATCTCCTGCCTGGCTCCTTGTTTTATATAAACGGATGGCCCAGAGATATTTGTCGATACGGAGTTTTTCTTTTTCTTCTGCCATGGTAAAAAATATCGCCACAGATTCACAGATTTTTCTGTGAATCTGTGGCGAAAAATTTATTTCATCTCAGTATAAAATTTATGAAAGTAGGGAATGGTCTCAATGCCTTTATAAAAATTGAACACATCATATTTTTCATTCGGGCTATGCAGGTTATCGCTATCCAATCCAAAACCCATGAACACAATTTTGAGCCCCAGTTCTTTTTCAAACAATGAACAGATAGGAATACTTCCACCTCCACGAACCGGAATGGGTTCTTTCCCAAATGTTGCATGGATAGCTTTGGCTGCAGCTCTGTATGCATCCGAATCAATCGGCGTCATATAAGGTTCGCCGCCATGATGCTCTTCTGCTTTAACCGTTACACCAGCGGGTGCAATGCTTTTAAAATAGTTCAATATCTTTTGGGTAATCTTAACAGAGGATTGATTAGGCACCAATCTGCACGAAATCTTTGCAAATGCTTTTGACGGCAAAACGGTTTTAGCACCTTCACCTGTATAACCACCCCAGATTCCGTTTACTTCCAATGTTGGGCGGATACCGGTTCTTTCATTGGTGGTATACCCTTTCTCGCCCCAAAGGCTGTTTACGCCCAGATCTTTCTTGTATTCCTCTTCACTAAAAGGTGCCTGCGCCATCTTTGCTCTTTCTTCTGTAGTGGATTCAACCACATCATCATAAAACCCAGGGATAGTAATATGGTTATTCTCATCATGACAACCCGCGATCATTTTTGCAAGCATGGTTGCCGGATTGGCAACGGCACCGCCATACACACCACTATGCAGATCGCGGTTAGGGCCGGTTACTTCTATTTCAATATAGCTTAAACCTCGAACGCCGATATCAATGGATGGTGTATCCATACTTAGCATGGCTGTATCGCTGATCAGTATCACATCTGCTTTTAATAATTCTTTGTTGGCTTTTACAAAAGTTGCCAGGTTAGGGCTTCCTACTTCTTCTTCCCCTTCGATCACAAATTTTACATTGGCGGGTAAGGTGTTGGTGGCAACCATGGTTTCTAATGCTTTTACATGCATATAGAATTGGCCTTTATCATCACATGATCCGCGCGCAAATATTTTTCCATCAATGATCACCGGTTCAAACGGCCCGCTTTTCCAAAGTTCCAAAGGATCGGCAGGTTGCACATCATAATGCCCGTAAACCAGAATGGTAGGTTTGGATGCATCAATGATCTTTTCTCCGTACACCACAGGATGCCCTGCCGTTGGATAAATGGTAACCGTATCTGCACCGGCTTCGAGCAATCTTTGTTTTACCGCTTCGGCACAGGTAATCATATCATCTTTATGCTCAGTTCTTGCACTGATACTGGGTATACGAAGGAGCTCCAATAACTCATTCAAAAAACGGTCTTTGTGTTTGTCCTGGTAATCTTTCCAAACCTGCATGATCTTTGATTTTTAGGAGGGTGATGGTTATGTATTTGTAAGGCGAATTTACGGATGAAATGTCATTCGTGAGTCGTAAGGCGTGAATCGTGAGTTAAGGGTTCACTCACGCCTCACGTTTCACGTCTCACGAAAATCACAGTCGATGCTTCTCATTCGAAATAATATTCTGCAATGTCCAGTCTAATCTTCCTTTCATCGGGTGCTGGCGAACTTCACAATCTGTTTTGGTGCAGATGGAGCAACTAAAAGGTAAACAGCCGTCGGTATGTACAAATAATTCAATCGCATCGCCAAACTGCTGTTTGATCAGTGCTGCCAATGCATCGATTTCAAGATGCGCTTCATGAACATTTAAATACCAGGGAACAGTAAAATGACAATCCACATGCAATAAACTGCCGTATTTGATTACTCTCAGGTTATGCAAGTCTATCCAGTTCTCCTGTCGGTTCTCATTTAAAACTTTTACAAAACGCGTAAGTAATTGTATATCCGCTTCATCCATAATACCCGCTAATGAGGTACGGACGATCTTATAGCCGTTATAAATGATTAACACACTCATACCCAGTGCGATCACTTTATCCAGCCAGTATTGCTGTGTAAATAAGATCACAAGCAAACCGGCAATGATGCCCAATGTTGAATAGGTATCTATCTGTAAATGTTTACCACTTGCCTGTAAGGCAAGGGATGTATTTCTTTTACCGATCCTGATACAGATAGTGCCTGCAATAAAATTGATTACTGCTGTAATGCCTATCAGAATTAATCCGGTGTCTAATTTTTGAATGGGGTTTTCCTGAAATAAATTTAAAACCGTTTCGTACACGATCATAATGCCGGCTGCAACGATCAAGCCACCTTCAATAGCAGCGGATACAAATTCTGCTTTTCCATGTCCGTAAGGATGGTCAAGATCACGCGGTTTGGCTGCCACATATAAGCTGTATAAACCAATAAAACCTGCCAGAACATTTACAATACTTTCCAATGCATCTGAAAGAATGGAAAGTGAATGTGTAAACTGGTAAGCAATGATCTTGGTAAGAAACAACACCACACTCAAAGAAGTGATCCAAAGTTGAACGCGGAAATTTTGCCTGGAGGATTGCAGATGATAAGATTTGCGGCAAAGATAGCGAAACAGCTGTTAGCCGTTAGCTATTAGCTGACAGCCTTTTTATATTAATTCGACTGAATAATTGATCGCACAATGCTTTGCCAGCATGGCAGAAACGCCGCAATATTTTTCCTGCGATAAAGTAACGGCTCTTTGTACTTTATCGAGATATTCTGGCTTCACATCAATCTTATACAACATATTGATGTATTTGAAAACCTTGGGATGGTCTTCTGTTTGTTCTGCTTCTGCTTCAATTTCAAAACGGGTAAAGTCAATCCGCATTTTTTTCAGCATCTCTACCACATCCATGCCGCTGCAACCGCATAAGGAACCTAACAGCATTTTTTTAGGATTCATACCACTACCCAATCCACCACCTTCAACGGATGTATCTATTCTTACGGTTTGTCCTGTATCAGCTGTTGCATCAAACGCTAAAGCGTCTACCCATTTGGTTACTGTCTTCATGTAACTACGATTAAAAGGATGTTATGATAGGCTATGATTTGTTTGGAAAAATCATAACCTATCAAATGATCTGTTCTATCCCAGTTCAAATCTCTTCTGCACAAACTCCCAATTCACCACATTCCACCAATTGGCTATATAATCAGGGCGTTTATTTTGATATTTTAAATAATAAGCATGTTCCCAAACATCTAATCCCAATAAAGGTGTTCCTTTCAGATCGCTAATGTCCATCAAAGGGTTGTCCTGGTTAGCAGTAGAACCTACCACCAGTTTTTTATCTCCATTCAATACCAGCCATGCCCAGCCGCTTCCGAAGCGGTTTTTACCCGCATCGGTAAACTGTGTTTTAAATGCATCAAAAGATCCGAACGATTGATCAATAGCGGCAGCTAATTTTCCTTCAGGCTTAGTGGCCGTTCCGGGTTTCATGCATTGCCAGAATAATTCGTGGTTATAATGTCCGCCACCGTTATTACGCATTTTGGGCGAGTACTTGGAAATATTGTGCAGTACATCTTCCAGTTTAGCACTGTTTACATCTACTTTCTCAGCAACGCAGGCATCAGCCAGATTTTTTGCATAAGCAGAAGCATGTTTGCTGTAATGAATTTCCATTGTCATAGCATCGATCACCGGCTCAAGGCCTTTGTAGTCGTAAGGCAATGGTTGCTGTGTAAACGGATTGCCTGCAAATGGTGCACCGGCTTCTGCCCATGAAGGAAGTACGGTTAACGCAATACCTGCGGCAACGCCTGTGCCCGTAGTTTTGATAAACGTACGGCGGCCTGGATTATGATTTGACATACAATAAAGGGTTTAGGATGATTTGTTAGTGAACTTAAAATTAGCCAAAAAGTTCCGCAACTGTTTGAAAGATCTGTAATAGAATTCCTGATTAAACAATTGCGAATCACGCATGGCTTTAAAGATCAGGAAGGCGCCGATGGGAATAAGGATAAAAGTAGACAACCACATACCCATTAATGGTGATACTGAATTGGATTTCACAAATTTCTCGCCAAAAGTGTTGAAGAGATGAAAGATTACAAAGAAGATGATCGCAAACACAAGCGGTGTGCCCAATCCCCCTTTCCGGATAATAGAACCCAAAGGTGCACCGATCAGAAACAATACCAGACAGGCAGCCGATAAAGTAAATTTCCTATGCCATTCGATCTCATGAAAACGCAGCGATTTATCGCGCTCGGCAAAATCAGATGCCAATACCCGCATATTGCCTTTAATACTGTTGATCTGGCCAATAGCCGCATCAGTAATGGTCTGGCGTATCGAATCGGGTATCAGTTTATCAAAACGGGCTACCCTTTTAAAATCGCAAACCGTATCAATATTTACCCAGCCTGTATCTATAAATCTGGTAAAACGAACATAGGGATTGATCTCACGCTGTGTTTTACGCAGGTAAAATGTATCCATATTGTGTAATGAATCTATGGTCTGATTCAACTGGCGAACACTTAGCATCTTGGGATCATAAAAAGCACTGTCGCCCGATTCTTTCAGTTGAAAACTTTTCAGGTCAAATACTTTTTTATACTCTTTAAAACCCATTCGGCTAAACTGGGTATTGGTAGTACCCCGGCCACCTTTTTCTTCATACCGCCAGCCATTGTGCAGAATAAATTCCAGAAATTTTTTGTCTTTGGTAAGCCGCATCACACCCTGATCGGCAATCATCATATTATCCTGTAACATATTGCCTTTCTCAAAGATCACTACGTTATGAATGATGCTGTCGTTCTTTTCTTTTCTGCCAAGTTTAATTACATAACCGCCGATCTTATCATAAAAGATCCCTTCTTTAATATCAAATGCAGGTTTAGCCACAATGATATCATACTTTAAAGCAGACAGTTTTTTCTGTGTTACCGGAATAATATTATTGGCAAACAAAAAAGCCAATCCGCTTAAAAATAAAGTGACGATCGTAAGTGGCCGCATAAAGCGTAACAGAGGAATTCCTGCAGCTTTAATGGCAACCAGTTCAAAGCTTTCACCCAGGTTGCCAAATGTCATGATAGAAGAAAAGAGCAAAGCCAATGGTAATGCGATCGGCACCCATGATAAAGATACCAGACCAATTAATTTTAAGATAGTGAACAGATCCAGCCCTTTCCCAACCAGGTCATCAATATACAACCAGAAGAACTGCATCACCAATACAAAAAGGGAAATGATAAAGGCAGCAAAAAAAGGCCCGATAAAGGAACGGATGATGAGTATGTCGAGTTTTTTTATCAAGGGATCCTTTCTTAATATTGTTGAATGAGCCCTGCAAAACTAACGCTTTCTCCAAAGGAACTCGAATTGGTGAATGATCCGGGATGGATTTTAACAAAGAATGCCATCATAGAAAGAGTATACGGGCTTTTTGGTGAGTTGAGCGATGTTTATACCGAATCTTTAAGCAGGAACGAATATATCTTAAAAGATGAAAGCGGTTTCCGTTCTCCCAAGATCTCAAAAGGCGAGCAATATGAGAACCTGCCCTGGGTAATGCTTGATCATCCCCGGTGTTTTGACGGAGCGAATACTTTCGCCATCCGCAGTTTTTTCTGGTGGGGTAATTTTTGCAGTATCACCCTTTTATTATCGGGCAGTTACGGAGAGAAATATGCAGCATCTGTAGAACAATATTTTTCATCACTATCACAGGATAAAAATGATTGGTTCATTTGTGTGAATGAGGATGCCTGGCAACATCATTTCAGAAAAGACAATTATATACCTGTTGGTGAATGGGAAGGTAAACCCTTTGCATCATTGCCTTTTATCAAACTGGCCAAAAAAATATCCTTACAGCATTGGGATATGCTGCCTGTTTTCTTTGAAGAAAATTATTCGGAGATTTTGAAAATGCTGAATGCCGTATAAATACTAAGCACTACCCAGCCTGTGAAAAAGATCTTTGATCTGGTATTGCCATAACTGGCTCTGATCTTTCACTTCATTTTTTTCTGCAAAATCTTTAATCACTAAAATAGTCTGGTTGGAGATCTCTGTCTTTTCTATTCTGAATTCGAAATATTCGTTTTTCTCAGTATGCAGCCAGTGGTAACGGATAAATTTATCTTCTTCTTTATCCAAAACCTCAGCTTTATCTGGAGCACCGCCGCTCCATGAAAAGCTGTAAACATTTTCCCATTCATCTACTTTATCTGCAAACCATTCCTGTAACCCTGCCGGAGTGGCTAAGAACTCATATAAAATACCTGGCGAACAGCGAACCGGAAATTCCAACGTAAATAGTTGCTTCTTACTCATTACAATCTCTTTATCCTACAATCTTTCGTAGGTGTGCAATAATATTAAATAATCCCTCGCTTCCAAATGTTTTTTTGACGATGAAGGCTGATTCATATCACTAAATTAATTTTTGATGAACCGAAATCTTATAAAGTGCTGTTTTTCAATAATTTGCGAAAAATATTTTTTTTGATAAGTTTTCAAAAAATGTTAAATTGCTTAACAACTGATCCTGTGACGCGCGATTCGGTTCTCCCCACTGATTAACACGCTTTCGTACCAATACTAACATACAACCTAAACCTGCATTATTATGAGTATGCGTCAACTCAAAATAACCAAATCGATCACCAATCGTGAATCGCAAAGCCTTGAAAAATACCTGCAGGAGATCGGTAAAGTAGACCTGATCAGTCCGGAAGAAGAAGTGGCCCTCGCCATGCGCATCCGCGAAGGTGATCAGTGTGCACTTGACCGTTTGGTAAAATCCAATCTCCGTTTTGTGGTATCTGTGGCCAAACAGTATCAGAACCAGGGTTTAACCTTACCCGATCTGATCAATGAAGGCAATCTTGGCCTGATCAAAGCCGCATTGCGTTTTGATGAAACCCGGGGGTTTAAATTTATCTCTTATGCCGTATGGTGGATCCGCCAGAGCATATTGCAATCGCTCGCAGAACAAAGCCGTATTGTACGGTTACCGTTAAATAAAGTGGGCCTTACAAACCGCATCAGCAAAGCCTATCAGCAGCTGGAGCAGGAATATGAACGGGAACCAACACCCGAAGAACTCGCAGAGATGCTGGATATAGGAATTGATGAAGTTACCGCTACCATGAGCGTTGGTTTCCGCCATGTAAGCATGGATACGCCTTTGTCTGAAGGCGAAGACGGCACCCTGATGGACCTGATGGAAAACCCCAATGCAGAAAGAACCGATGAAAAACTGGTACACCACGAATCTCTCCGGATGGAAATAGAACGCAGCCTCCGCACATTAACAGAGCGCCAGAAAGATGTGGTTTGTTATTTCTTCGGCATTGGTGTGGATCATCCGTTGAGTCTGGAAGATATTGGAGAGCGGTTTCATCTTACGAGAGAAAGGGTAAGACAAATTAAAGATAAGGCCATAACCAAACTTCGCAGTACCAACAGGAGTAAACATCTTCGTTTCTATCTCGGATGATTTTTTATGTGATTCCTGACAAATATTATATCTAACCCCAGCCTTCAGGCTGGGGATTTTTATGTCGGCTCGCGTGTGGGCTTTAGCCCTGATGGCTTTCTGAACCTGACGCAGTATTCCATCAGGGTTAAAGCCTGGTTTTCATGAAAGTCTTTCCCCCCAGCCTGAAGGCTGGGGTTATAAAAGAATCCTGCTATTTAAAAATCCATTGACAGGTATGGGTTGTACAATTTATATTTGCAATCCGCTAGTGGATATAGCTTCGGTTATATTCACTTTTTATTTGTGTATACCAGAAACCGGTGAATTATGTTTAATTCTTTAAGTGAAAAGCTCGAATCAGCCTTTAAGAACCTAAAAGGCGAAGCACGTATTAACGACCTCAATATTGCCAATACGGTAAAAGATATCCGCCGTGCATTGATCGATGCGGATGTGAATTTTAAAATAGCCAAAGAATTTACGGATAAGGTACGCGATAAAGCTACCGGCGAAAAAGTATTGAATGCGATCAGTCCGGGCCAGTTAATGGTAAAGATTGTGCAGGATGAATTGACGGAACTAATGGGTGGAACCGAAGCTCAGTTCAATGTTAGCGGTAACCCGGCCATTATTTTGATCGCTGGTTTGCAGGGTAGTGGTAAAACAACTTTCACAGGTAAGCTGGCTAACTATTTAAAAACCAAAAAAGGCAAATCTGTTTTATTGGTGGCGGCAGATATTTACCGTCCGGCGGCGATTGACCAGTTAACGGTTTTATCAGAACAGGTAGGCGTTGATATTTACAGCGAAAGAGAAAATAAGAATGCGGTTGAGATCGCCTTAAATGCGATCAAAGAAGCGAAGTCGAAGAATAAGAATGTGATCATCATTGATACGGCCGGCCGTTTGGCTATTGATGAAGCGATGATGAAAGAGGTGGCTGATATTAAAGCAGCGGTTAATCCTGCAGAGATTCTGTTTGTAGTGGATTCAATGACCGGACAGGATGCAGTAAATACTGCGAAGGCATTTAACGACAGACTCGATTTTACGGGAGTAGTATTAACCAAATTAGATGGTGATACCAGAGGTGGTGCGGCATTATCGATCAAATACACAGTAAACAAACCGATCAAATTTGTAAGCAGTGGCGAGAAGATGGATACACTGGATGTGTTCTATCCCGATCGTATGGCGCAGCGGATCTTGGGGATGGGTGATATTACCAGTTTGGTAGAAAAAGCACAGGCACAGTATGATGAAGTAGAAGCCAAAAAACTGGAGAAAAAAATTCGTAAGAATCAATTCGATTTCCAGGATTTTATGGACCAGTTACAGCAGATCAAAAAAATGGGTAACCTGAAGGACCTGATGGGAATGATACCGGGTGTAGGCAAAGCCATGAAAGATGTTGAGATTAAAGATGATGCATTCAAAGGTATTGAAGCGATGATCAGCTCGATGACACCGTTTGAAAGATCCAATCCGGATTCATTAACACCATCCCGCAAAGCACGTATCGCCAAAGGAAGCGGAAAAGATATGACTGAGGTGAATGCATTTATGAAACAGTTTGATCAGATGAAATCGATGATGAAGATGATGAACAATATGCCGATGGGAGGGAGATTTCCGGGGATGAAGCGGTAGGGAATAATGAATATTTAACAAGGAATTTTGAATGTTGAAGTAAGGGATTTTCGAATTAGCGGATTACGGATTGGCGGATTAATTTATTCGATAATCCGTAACCCGTTTTTTATTTCAGATTCTGAAGACATGAATAGACGCTAACAGAATTGTGACTCCTGAAGGAAGAGATTAACGAATTCGCCAATCCGTAATCCGCCAATCCGCTAATTTTTTCTGCCGAATAACGCTCCAAAAGTACAAGTGTGCGACGCAACAGACGCTGAATTAAGCCCAAAAAGCCTGGTAAATCGTATTTCTAACAATTCCTTTACATACAAACTTGGAAAAACTCATTTTTCCCGTTAGTTTTGCCGTCCCGCTATTCTTAGTGGGATTAACCAAATTCCTAACGTTAAATTTCTATTTAACATGGCAGTAAAAATGAGATTACAGCGCCACGGCAGCAAAAAACGCCCTTTCTACTTTATTGTAGTGGCCGATGCACGTGCGCCAAGAGATGGTAAGTTCATCCAGAAGGTTGGAACTTACAACCCGCTTACAGTTCCAGCAACAATTCAGTTAGACCGTCAAAAGGCGCTGGAGTGGCTGAACAAAGGTGCTCAACCCACCGATACTGTACGCCGAATTCTCTCTTTCAAGGGAGTATTGTACCTGAAACACCTGTTAAGAGGTGTAAATCTGGGATTGTTTGACCAGGCCGCAGCTATGACCAAATTTCAGGCATGGCATGAAGAGCACGAAGCTAACATTACCCGTCGTTCAAGTGAGCACAGAAACACACAAAGAGCTAAGAAAGCCTATGTTCCCGTTGTTAAAAAAGTGGAACCTAAGCATGAAGAAGTGGCTCCGGAAAGTGCGTCTGATGCAGCAGCAGAACCTGCAGCTGAAGCTTAGTAGAAGAGCTGACAATATTCTGATTACAAATCCCGGGACTTTGTTTCGGGATTTTTTTGTGCAGTGATTGTGTTCTTATCGCAGTGATTGTGTCCTCACAATCACCCACCACATCATGAAAGAATAACTAATTGTAATTTGCACCTAATGAACGAATACATCCACATAGGCCGTCTCGTAGCATCCTTTGGTTTAAAAGGAGAATTGATACTCAAACACGCATTGGGAAAGCAAACCATGCTGAAAGGAATAGAAGCCATTTTTATTGAAGTAAACAAAGGTTCGTATCTGCCTTATTTTGTAGAAAGTTCCAAGGCAAAGGATCATGAAGAAACCTATGTAAAGCTGGAGGGCATTGATACACGCGAATCGGCTAACAGGCTCTCTACAAAAAATGTTTGGTTGCTGGATGAGGATTTTCGAAAGCTGGCTGATAAAACATCGCCGATTTCTTTATTGGGTTATGAACTGATCAGCGATGAAGATGGAAAACTGGGCCCGATAGAAGAAGTGATAGAACAGCCGCACCAGGTTTTGTTGCGCATCAGTCTGGATGGCAAAGAAGCATTGATTCCCTTGCATGAAGAAACCCTTGATGGCATTGATCATAAAAAGAAAGAAGTACATGTAACCCTGCCCGATGGGTTGCTTGATATCTATCGTTAAAGACATTGACTGTATGCCGATCTCAGATAAAGTTTTTGAATACATCATTAAGGTACAGCCGGAACATATCGACGAACTCGATCATGTAAACAATGTAGTGTATGTGCAGTTTATGCAGGATGTAGCCGATAAACACTGGAAACATTTTGTACCCAAAGAATTGAATGATGGGATCATATGGGTGGTGCGGAGACATGAGATCGATTATTTAAATCAGGCAGTGTTGGGTGATGAATTATTGGTTCGTACATGGACAGGCGAGAATGGCACGGCATCCTGGGACAGACATTATGAGATCATCCGCCAATCAGATCAGAAAAAAATAATTACCGCAAAAAGTATTTGGGTATTACTCGATAAAACTACCGGCAGGCCGAAACGGATTGACGAAGCGGTTTTGAATATATTCCATTAACGAATTGGCGGATTGCGGATTAGCGGATTAATTTGATGTTCGTAAAGTCCGATTCATTCATAATCCGTAAATCCGTAATT
The DNA here is from genome assembly GCA_965206685.1 of Sediminibacterium sp. Classification (GTDB taxonomy): domain Bacteria; phylum Bacteroidota; class Bacteroidia; order Chitinophagales; family Chitinophagaceae; genus Sediminibacterium. Next base: position 3,471,546 of record OZ242223.1, on the reverse strand, counting down.
CGCTAATCCGCTAATTCGTAATCCGCGAATTAAACTAACTTAGTTGAGCATGTCTACTCCTCAACGCTATATCGCCCATTTTGACCTCGACTCATTTTTTGTGAGTGTTGAAATGTTGCACGATCCTTCTCTACGCGGCAAGGCAGTAATTGTAGGTGGCTCCAAAGATAGAGGTGTGGTAACCACCTGTAGTTACGAAGCAAGAAAATTTGGCGTACATAGTGCAATGCCGATGAAGACTGCGATGAAATTATGTCCGCATGCGATTTTGGTTCGCGGCACTCGCGGCGAATACAGTCGTTATTCCCGTTGGGTAACAGATATTATTGCTGCCAAAGCACCTTTGTTTGAGAAAGCGTCTATTGATGAATTTTATATTGACCTGACCGGGATGGATAAATTCTTTGATCCTTATCAATGGACGATTGATCTGCGTGCAGAAATCATTGAAAAAACACAATTGCCGATTTCATTCGGATTGGCTACCAATAAAATGGTTGCCAAAATTGCTACCGATGAAGCCAAGCCCAATGGGTATTTATTTGTACAGCCCGGTATGGAAAAAGAATTTCTGGCGCCTTTGCCGGTAAATAAATTTTCAGGAGTAGGTGAACATTTGTTTCAATCACTAAAAGCCCTAGGTATCCATACCATACGCGATCTGAGTGAAACGCCTGTTGAAGTATTGGAAAAAAAACTGGGCAAATCCGGTGCAGATCTGTGGCAAAAATCTCAGGGTTTACATTTTGGGGAAGTGCATGGTTATCATGAGGCCAAGTCTATTTCAACAGAAAATACCTTTGAAGAAAATAAAACGGATATTGAATTTTTACTGAGCGAGTTGGTACGAATGACAGAAAAGATCGCCTTCGAATTACGACAGGATCAGAAACTGGCGGGTTGTATTGCGGTAAAGATCAGGTATCCCAATTTTGAAACTACATCACGACAAACCACGATTGACTATACTTTGCGGGATGATGAGTTGATACCGGTGGCCATTGATCTGTTTCATAAATTATACCGCAAAGGGCAGCCTGTGCGATTGTTGGGTGTAAGGCTAAGCGAGCTTACTAACCATGCTGTGCAGGCCAGTCTTTTTGATGATGCGGAAAAAAAGAATAATCTCTACAAAGCCATTGACGAAGTGAAGAATAAATTTGGAAAGGCGTCGCTGAAAAAGGCAAGAACAGTAACTACGATAAAGCGGATGGAGGATAGGCTATGATATTGGATATCAATAGTAAAGAGCCAATCATAGTCCATCCAATCATCTGATTTATCGAAGTAAAAAAAATAGTCTACTAATTTAATAGGAAACACTTATTTTTGACCCTCAAAACCAAAATCTATGAGTTTACGATTAGGGGATATCGCCCCCAACTTTAAAGCACAAACCTCTGCAGGTGAAATTGATTTTTATGAATATCTCGGCACAGGCTGGGGTGTATTGTTCTCTCACCCGGCTGATTATACGCCTGTTTGTACCACAGAGCTGGGTAAAACAGCTGCCTTGCAAGGTGAGTTTGAAAAAAGAAATGTAAAAGTATTGGCATTAAGTGTTGACAGTTTGGAAAAACACAAAGGCTGGATAGGCGATATTAATGAAACACAACATGTAACCGTTGGTTTTCCGATCATTGCTGATGAAGATAAAAGCATTGCACATGCTTATGGTATGATCCATCCAAATGCTTCTGAAACGTTTACCGTTCGTTCACTGTTTATTATCGGTCCGGATAAAAAAGTGAAACTGATGATCACTTACCCTGCATCAACCGGTCGTAATTTTGTAGAAGTATTGCGTGTAATTGATTCTCTGCAATTGACTTCAGGCTACAGTGTAGCTACACCTGCCGACTGGAAAGAAGGTGAAGATGTAATTGTGGTACCGGCTGTAAGCACAGAAGATGCTATCAAAAAATTCCCTAAAGGCGTGAATGTGGTAAAACCTTACCTGCGTTATACACCACAGCCTAATAAGTAATCATAAAGCAAGCAATCGTTTTATTTTTTTTGTACTTGTTCCGGCCCCGATCTCTATCGGGGCTTTTTTCTTTTACGGGTTTCATGGTTATTATTATCTTACCGTAAATTATACCGTATGAAAAAGCTGTTCTTTTTACTATTAGCTGTTTGTATGTTGAATACAATCTTTGCCCAGCGCACCATTATCCATTGTGGCCAGTTGATCGATGTAAAAAACCTGCAGGTATTAAAAGAAATGTCGGTGATCATTGATGGCAATAAGATCGCTGATGTGCAGAAAGGCTATACTGCTGCGTCTGCGGGTGATAAGATCATTGATCTGAAAAACAAAACCGTAATGCCCGGCCTGATTGATATGCACGTGCATCTGGAAAGTGAAACCAATCCCAATAATTACCTCAATGGCTTTACCTGGAACCCATCCGATTATGCATTTCAATCCGTTGTTTTTGCAGAACGTACGCTGATGGCTGGTTTTACTACTGTGCGTGATCTGGGTGGTACCGGTGCCAATATTTCTTTACGTAATGCTATCAATAAAGATTGGGTAAAAGGGCCACGTGTGTATACTGCCGGAAAATCTATCGCCACAACCGGCGGGCATGCCGATCCTACCAATAACTACCGCAAAGATCTGATGGGCGATCCCGGTCCGAGAGAAGGTGTGGTAAATGGTGTGGATGACTGTGCGAAAGCCGTTCGTCAACGATATAAAGAAGGATCTGATCTGATTAAAATAACCGCAACGGGTGGTGTATTAAGTATGGCCAAGGATGGCAGCGGCGCACAGTTTACAGAAGAAGAAGTGAAAGCAATTGTGGCTACTGCCAAAGACTACGGATTTAAGGTAGCAGCACATGCACACGGGGCAGAAGGTATGAAACGTGCAGTATTGGGCGGCGTAAGTTCTATCGAACATGGAACGTACATGAGTGAAGAAGTGATGCAACTGATGAAAGAAAGAGGAACCTATTTAGTTCCCACGATCATTGCCGGAAAATCTTCTGCCGACTCTGCAAAGAAACCGGGCTATTATCCGGAGATCGTTCGTGCAAAAGCCTTGGTGGTAGGTAATTTTATACAAGCCACATTTGCCAAAGCCTATAAAGCCGGTGTAAAAATTGCATTTGGTACAGATGCGGGAGTATATGCCCACGGAAAGAACTGGATGGAGTTTGTATACATGACAGAGGCGGGAATGCCAATCTTAGAAGCTATCCGCTCCGCTACATTAAGTGCATCTGATTTATTAGGCGATGATCGTTTGGGATTGATCTCAAAAGATAAACTGGCTGATATTATTGCTGTTGATGGCGATCCTACCAATGATGTAAACAGTATGGGAAGAGTGAAGTTTGTGATGAAGAATGGGGTGATTTATAAGAACGAATAAAAACAGTTATCGGTAGCTGGCTCTTTGCAATCTGTCGTTAATACTTTTACCTAATCCCCAATCAGGAAACTTTTCTGCAATAATCAGATCGGCGCCGCATCTGTCAAGGTTATGTAAAGCGTTATAAAGCTTTGCAGCGGCTTCTTTAAGATCGCCGTCAGGTGAAAGTATTTCCTGGTAAATAACAGAAGGATGATTCTTTGCTTCTCTGAATGAAAGTAAACCGATTCTCTTTCCTTCTTCTTTACGGATGGCGTCAGGAATATCGTCAGCTTGTATACAGGGAGTTAAAGGAGCATAATGCTTAAATAACATACCGGGAGCTTCCGGAGCAGAATTATTATGACTATGAATCCTGATCTTGCCGGTTATCATTTCAATGTCTTCCTGCGCAATAGATCCCTGTCTGTATAAAACAGGTTCCTCATCCTGAAAACCGATAATGGTTGATTCGATACCTGCTTTACAGGGGCCCCCATCCAGAACCATAGAAAGTTCATTGTCAAAATATTCTTTTACATGGATTGCCCTGGTGGGACTGATACTGCCAAAAGGGTTAGCACTGGGTGCTGCGAGCGGGAAAGGAAGTATAGATAGAAGCTCTTGGGTTACCGGATGATTGGGTATCCTTACCGCAACTGTATTTTTTCCTGCTGTAACGGAATCGGGAACGGATGAATGTTTTGGTAAAACCATAGTTAATGGCCCCGGCCAAAATGTATCAGCCAGTTTTTGAGCAGCTGCCGGAATATTTGTGACCAGATTTTTTAATAAATCGGTATGATGAATATGAACAATTAAGGGATTAAAGGATGGCCTTTTTTTTATCTGATAAATTCGTTGAACAGCCTCTTGATGATAAATATTTCCTGCAAGACCATATACCGTTTCGGTGGGTATGGCAATCACCTGACCCTCTGCTAACAATTTTGCTGCTTCCTCAATATTTTTTGTAATTCTTGTCATTTGTTCAGCGAAACCTTGTTTGATTACTTTAACATACCCGCTGCCCACTCAGTTGCGTAACGGGCTTTCTGATATTTGATCGTAAGTTCAGTCTGCTTCAACATTAATTCAGCCAGTTTCATTTCACGGCTGTTTATCAGAAACAGTGAGCTCTCACCCTGTGAAAACTTCAACTCTTCGTTTCGGAGAAGTAAGGCATAATTTTCATAAAGGCGTTTTGTATTGACTAACTGTGTTGCTAATTGTTTGGATTCATAACTGTAGGCATTTATTTTATTACTGATTTCCTGCTTTTTCAATTGCAGCGCCAGCTCTGTTTCTTTTAATTTCAGTTTTGATTTTTGATAACTGCCCCTTTCTTCCCTCAGAAATAGGGGCAGCTTTACAGACAGGCCCCATTTATAATTATTCTCAATATAAACAGGATCGATACTTTTTAAAAGATCATACTCTTTATAAAGCAGATTTGTTTTAATTGAAAAATAAGGTAACAAATTTTGAGCCTTTAATTTCTTATCTAAAGCCAATGCTTTCAGTTTATAGTTATACGAAAGAAGGATTGGGTTACCCGAAGAAAACTGTTCTATCAGTTCCCCGGAATCAGGCAATGTGTTTAATGATAGCCCGCTGATGGTATCAGGTATACAATTTTCAGGTAATGGTAACGGGATATTATTTTCCTGCCATAAAAAATTGGATAGCTCCAGCGATGCATTGGATAATCTGATCTGTGCATCTGTCATACTCAGCCGGTAGTTTTGCAGTTGCGTAAAAGCCTCTACTGTATCCATTACAGAGCGGTCGCCATTTTGAAAAGCAATTTTTACCAAACGCAGTCTTTTATCGGCAACTTCTGCAAAACCCGAATAAATTCTGAATAATTCATAGCTGCCAGCCCATTGCCAATAACTCGTATAGGCTTCAAATAAAAGATTGTTGAGCATTTGCAGTCTTTCCTGCTCACTCTGTTCCAGATATATTTTCGCCTGTCGTAAAAAAGTTCTTCGTTTATCAGTCACCAATCCTCTGGCAAGAGGTAATTCCAGTCCCAGATAACTGCTTTTACCTTTTGTGATCTCAGAGGATAAATAATCACCACCATTATTTTCCAAACCTGTTTTCAGATCACCCACCAGTAGTGGAATTTTTAATTCGGGATTTGTATAGTTATAATAATTCCTGCCATCAAAAGTTTTTCTGGAAATATCGAGATCAAAAACAGGATCAAAATTTCCTTTGGCACTAAGCAATTCTGCTTCTGCCATAGAAACCAAAATACCTGCCTGTCTGGCAACGGGATGAAACTGTTTTACCTGTTCAATAAATTCTTTTACTCCAAAATATTTTTTGTCATTTACCTGGGCATAACTATGGCTCATGGCTGATAACACCAAAACCAATATCAGTAATCCATTGAATGATTTTTTTATATTCAGCCAACAGTATGTCATTTCCCTTCTTTGTTTTTTGATTCACTATTGCCTGTATAATAATCCGGAGGAAACCCATTGATATTTCTCCATAGCTCATAATATACCGGTACATCTTTCAGTAAGGCAATACCGGTTGCGCCACTGCCTAATCGTAATTGAGGCGGCCATTTTCTATCGCCCGGGTCTTCTGTAACCAATATGCGGAACTTCCCTTTATCCCCTGCTGCCGATTCAATGGCTACTACTTTGCCCCCAAACGTACCATAGCTGTTATCCGGCCATCCGCTAAAAATGATTGCCGGAAATCCATCAAATATGAAGCGTACTTTCTGGCCTTTGTTCACCAAAGGAAGGTCAACGGGATCTATAAATAATTCTACCGCATATTGAATAGTATCCGGTACAATTTCTACAGCCATTTCGCCCTCTTTCAGCATTTCGCCAATACCTGCTTTTTTGGCTCTTACTATCTGACCGCTTTGTGGGGCCCGTATATAATAGAGTTGATTGCGGGCATCATAGTTTGCCAAAGTATTCTGCAATTTCGATACCTCTGCATCTGTGGAAGCCGCTGCCGACAAAGATCCCAGCCTTTCTCCTTCTGCTTTGGCAATTTTATCACGATAATCCTGTTCGGTACTGTTCTTCTCAATTTGTAAACTGATCAGCTCCTGACGGGATTGTCGGTATTTATTTTCAGTACCCGTTTTTTTTGCCAAACCATTCTGGTAACTCATTTTTCTTTTTTCAAATTCTGTAAGCGAAACAGCACCGCTGTCGAGCATTATTTTCGCAGCATCTATCTGCCGTTTATAAACAGTCAGTTCATTGTTTACAGCTATCAGATCAATACTGTCGCTGTTGATTTTTAACTGTTGCTGCTGTATCTTATTATCGAGGATGGCTAATTTTAATTTTCGCGATTCTGTAAGAGCCAGAATCTGTGTTTCACCTGTTACCGTTTTGTCAAGATATCCCTGCTTACTTTGCTCCTTCGCCGTCAGCTGCTCCCGGGTTCTGTTTACCAGTTGCGGATCAAAATAATCCACCTTCACTTCTCCCAGTTGCAGTATGGTGTCTCCTTCTTTAACATGGTCGCCTTCTTTCACATACCATTTAATGATGCGTCCGGCAATAATGCTGTTCAATTCCTGCGGTCTTTGTTCCTGGCGCAGAGTGGTTACGGTGCCTTTGGCACGTATATTTTGGGTCCACGGTAAAAATAAGGTCAATATCAAAAAAACAAGAATACCGGTCAGCCACTTATGTACGCTGCTTTTTTTGTTGATTCGATATACTTTTCGGAAAGACTGCATAGCCGTATTCCCGGTTTCCTCTTCTATATTTATGCGGATATAATTGCCCATAAATTATTTTACTGATTGAATTTCTCCATTACTGAGATGATACATAAGGTTACACACACCGGAAAGGCCCTCATCTTCTGACGCAATCAGAATGGTTGTTCCTGAAAGATTTCTGATCAGGTTATAATAAATGATCTGTGTATCTGCATTAAAACAACTGAAAGGATCTTCCAGTAACAGCATGCGGTGTTTGCCTAATAAGGCACGCATTAATAAAATATGCTGCTTGATCTCTCTGGGTAAGCGATTGCCAAAGGGGTCTAATATTCTGTCAAGGCCCTGTCTGTCTGACTGAATAAAATGAATAAAGCCGTTGATTTCGGCGAGCTGTAAAATATCCGGAATGGTTATGGATTGATTTCCCAGTGTTATATTCTCAAGTAATGTTCCGTAAAAAATATCCTGGTTATTCAGTAAAACGCCGGTTTGTGAACGGAGGCTTTGCAGATCATAATTGCCCATGGGAATCCCGTCTATCAAAAGGTTTCCTGAAAATGTACTGAACGTGCCGGTAAGTAATCGTAATAAAGTTGATTTACCCGAACCGGATCTTCCTGTAATCTGCACTTTGTCTCCGGCTTTGATTGTGTAATCAATATGTTTTAACACATGTTTCCCATCGGGATATGAAAAGTCAAGACCCTTACATTCGATGGTAACACCTTTGTCGGTGGCAGGTAAAATAACCGAACCGCTTTTTTCCGTTTCGGCATCTGTGATCAATCCAAGTTTTTCAACCGACACCAGTGTATCATACACTTTATCTAAACTGATTATCAGTTTCTCAACAGAACTGATAATAGCGATGATCACAATATCTGCAGCAATAAACTGTCCCACATTGATCTGCTGGTTAACCAGTAAAAAACTGCCCAATATGAGCATAGCTGCGGTGATGATGATCTTAAAACTGATAAGGCTCCAGAATTGTATGAGCAGTATTTTAAAATAGGCAGTTCTTGCATCCAGATACCCGCTAACCCCTTCATCTGTTTTTTGTATATGCAGTTGACTGTCTTTGGCATATTTAAATGTTTTTACCAACCGCGCGGTTTCCTGTAACCAGGCTGCCACATTGTATTTATAACTGCTGGCTTCCATGGCAAGGTTCAATCCTTTTGGAGAAGTGAACCTGAGTATGATGATCACGATCAATAACAATAATATACCGAATGCAATAAATACGGGATGATAAAAAGATAAAAGCAATAACCCGAAAATGATCTGTATAATGGATGCGGGAAGATCGAGCAGTATTTTTTCGATCCCTTTCTGTAAGGTAAGGGTGTCAAAAAAACGATTACTCAATTCGGGTAAATGATAACCATCCTTTTTTTCAATATTGATTTTTGGTAAAACATTGCTAAACTCAAATGCGTAGCGCAGAAAAAATTTTTGTTTCAGTTTTTCGGTGATCTCCAGTTGTCTAACCTGTAACAAGCCATTAAAAAAGGTTCCGCATACCACCAGTGCAATTAATACGATAAGGGAAGTAGACACCGAGCCGGCCATTACAAAATTCAGGATGGTTTGTATACCCAATGGCAATGAAAGCTGAATTAAACCGGCCAGTATCGCAAACATATAGATCGAATAAATATCCTTTTTATCGGTGATCAATACCCAATAAAGCTTTCTGAATGAATCACGTATACTGGTCCGGTTTGCCATTGCTTATTTTATTGTCCTATTTGCGGCGGAAATTTTAATTCAATATGTGCCTGAATATTTGTTTCCTTTCGGTTATTTTCTTTTAGTTTTTCAATTGCATTTCTAAGTGTCCGTTCCAGTTGAAGTATCCGTCTTTCAGAATGTTCGATATCTTCCTCTGTTTTGTCTTTTGTGTTTATTTTTTTTTCGTGAAAGGCAATTTTTACCTTAACAATGTCTGTTAACAATTGTTCTGCTTCCTCCACAGAAAATCTGCCGTTGATGAGTTGTATTTCCATTTTTCGTAAATTTTAAAATGATTTATTGACCCTGTGCTGCTGTAAAACCGGGTTCGCCGTCAAAATAATATAGATTCTCAGTTTTGATGATTTGGAAGCCGGCATTGTGAAGTGTATGCTGCAGGCTTACAATCTTATCAAAACTGATATTGGATCTTCCTTCATCTTTCTTATAGCGGCAGCGCCAATGGTCTGTACAAAAAGTTTCCGGAAAGCCGTTTGGCCAAACTTTGGTGCCACGGTTTGTGATCATTTGTAGTTGCAGATCTTCACTTTCCGTTGCTTTATTTATCATACCTGCAAGCAGGTCAGGTGCTATATTGGCTGCATGCAGAAATATGTCAACCCCCTTGAGTTCTTTTTTTGCCGGTTTTTGTTCTGTTACTTTAATATTAAAATTGGCAATCGAATCCGCATATTTTACCGGTTTCAGCAAAGCGGGTTTCTGTCCAAGTCTTTCAATTACAGCGTCGGCAAATTCCTGTGTTCCTTTTTTCTCTTTAGAAAACCCTTCTTTATAAATGTCATAGGTATGCACACCATCTTCGAGTGTCTTCAGCCAGGCATTCTGTATTTTTTCTGCCACCTCTGTTTGGCCAATATGCACAAGCATTTGTATGGCCCCCAATAATAATCCGGAAGGGTTTGCTTTATTGGTGCCCGCAATTCTTGGGGCAGAACCATGAATAGCTTCAAACATGGCAAAGCCGTCGCCAATGTTTGCACTGCCTGCCAGTCCCACACTTCCGGTTATTTGTGCAGCCACATCACTTAAAATATCACCATATAGGTTGGGCATTACAATTACATCAAATAACTCGGGTGTGTCCGCCAATTTGGCTGCGCCGATATCCACGATCCAGTGTTCTTTTTCCATATCCGGATATTCCGCACCTACTTCATCAAATACTTTATGAAAAAGCCCGTCGGTCATTTTCATGATATTGTCTTTGGTAAAACAGGTTACCTTTTTGCGGCCATACGCTTTCGCATATTCAAACGCATAGCGGATAATTTTTTCGGTACCGGGACGGGAAATCAGTTTTAAACACTGATAAACTTCATCTGTTTGTCTGTGTTCAATACCCGCATATAAATCTTCTTCATTTTCGCGGATAATTACCACATCCATAACCGGATGTTTGGTTTGCACAAAAGGATGATACGATATACAGGGCCGCACGTTGGCATACAATCCCAACACTTTACGTGTAGTAACATTCAGGCTTTTAAAACCGCCACCCTGTGGGGTAGTGATGGGTGCTTTTAAAAACACTTTTGTTCTGCGTAAAGATTCCCAGGCCTGTGGTTCAATACCGGCGCTGTTTCCCTGCAGATACACTTTTTCGCCTATTTCAATTTCTTCAATATCCAGCTTTGCGCCGGCGGCAAATAAAATTTTTAATGTGGCATCCATTATCTCAGGGCCGATGCCATCACCCTTGGCTACTGTTATTTTTTTCATAGTATTTTATTTAACAGGGCAAAAGTGCAGGCATTGATTAATATAATTTTATTTATATTTATTATATAATACATAAATAATTTTTATGAATTTTACTTTGCACCAACTGAAAGTATTCACAGTAGTTGTCGAAAAAGAGAGCATTACCAAGGCATCCGAAGAGCTGAATATGACACAACCTGCGGTATCTATCCAGTTAAAAAATCTGCAGGATCAGTTTGATATACCGCTTACGGAAGTAATCGGAAGAAAGCTGTATGTAACTGATTTTGGTAAGGAGCTATATGAGATTGCAGATAAAATTCTGGAAGATGTTTCGGGTATCACTTACCGTACCCAAAATTTCAGGGGTATTTTATCGGGGCGATTAAAAATATCGGTTGTGTCTACGGGTAAATATGTGATGCCTTATTACCTGAAACATTTTATCAAACACCATCCGGAAATAGATATCAGAATGGATGTTACCAACCGGACAAAAGTGATTGAAAGTCTGGAAAATAATGAGGTAGATTTTTCTTTGGTCTCTGTTTTACCCGAAAACCTTTCTGTATCGCATGAGATACTGATGCCGAATAAATTGTTTCTGGCAGCTTCAGCTGATGCCGGACTTCCTTCCAAAAAAGTGTTTACCAAATCGTTGTTTGAAAATATACCGTTGATTTTTCGGGAAGAAGGCTCGGGCACCCGTTACAAAATGCAGCAGTATTTTAAACAGGCACATGTGGTGCCGAAAGTAAAACTAGAGCTTACTTCCAGCGAGGCTGTAAAACAGGCGGTGATGGCCGGCCTTGGCTGTTCGGTATTGTCTTTATTGAGTATGAAATCTGAATTGAAAGAAAAAGAATTACAGATCATTCCTGTAAAAGGATTTCCCATTCATTCCAGCTGGATGCTGGTATGGCTGAAGAAGAAAAAATTTTCTTTGGTTGCGCAGGCTTATCTGGAATATATTCAAAAAAATAAAATAAATATTTATAACGAAAATTTTAAGTGGATAGAAAAATATTAAGCTAACCGGTATCCGGCTCTCTCAATTTCTTATCTGATATTATTTTGGCAGAATATTCCAAAACAGCAAAACAACCCTTCTCCTTTCATCATCTGTTTTATAATCTGTTACTTTTTTACTGGGATATTCTTCCCCTTTTCCTTTTTCTACAAAAAAGAAATCAATAGCTTTAATATTTTTATAATTAGGGATCTTTTTTTCGATGGATAACTCCATCAGGTTGCCAATATTTACCGCTCGCAATTCAGACAGTTTCTGGTTAAGCTTTTCTTTTGATGCAGTACTGTCGTTCAGCAAATTTACAAGTGTTGAATAGATTTCCGACTCAGGATTAAATCCATTTCCATCTGCATAACCAAAAATAACAAGTGTTGCCTTTTTTTCTACATCGGTATATCTATTGTAAAAAGAAACAAGTGAATCGATAAGTGGAGAGAAAGATTTTTCTGCGATATCCTTTTTATCATCCGGTATTTCATATTTACCCGGTCCAAAAAAGGCGGCCAGGTCAAACATGTGTTGCTGGTTTACGATAATATCAAGCGATTCGTTGATCATGATAAAACGACGTAGCCTGTAATTAGACCGGCTTTTGTAACGGTCTATCATTGCAAAGGATGAGTCAATTCCGTTCCGGTTTCTTACGTAAGACCTTCTTGAAGTGCTTACCTTCTCGTCTATGAACGTTATTGCATTTTTAAATGAATCAATATCAGCAGAATAACGTGCGATCTTGCTTTTTATATTTTCAGCGATATTTGAATCAATTACTTCTGATCTTAGTCGTTCCTCTACTTTAAATTTTGTATCGTCCACTATTTTTTGATCTGCTAACTCCAGTGCTGTTTCTAGCGCAAGAACTTTTTTAATCTGTGCTTTTTTACTGCTAAAGCAGGAAGTAAATAGAGTAACCATTAATATAGCAGCGTACAGATAGATGGATCGTATCATACAAATTATATTTCGGGTGCATGTTTTATAGAGAAATCTTCTTTTTTCCTGGATTGTTTTGTATTCTTTTTCTTTCCGATGATGATAACATTTTTTTCGTTAGTGTCAATTAATGTATCGTTTAATTGTTCTTTTCTGAGATCTTCGTCAGATAAGTAGGTTACAAATTTAGTAAGTAGCTTCTTTTTATTTATTGTAACAAAAACAAGTGCTTCATTCCGGGTATCATAATCAGTAAGTTTCTTTTTATTTCTCAATTCCGAATTCTGCGATTTTACCGATAACAGAACGTCCGGTAAATACATGCCTGAATCTTTATTTACAAAAGGTATGCATAAGTATATGAATAAAAACATCCCCAATACCCAAAGTAAATAAAGGTATTTCTTATCTGTATTGATATGTTGATTGGGGTCGTTCATGCTATTTAATTGAGAAAACTGCTTTGCGCCTGTTTTATTTCAGTAATAACCTGCTCCTTTAATATATTCAATTCGTTTATATTTCTATTGATCTCTGCCCAGTTGGGTTCTATATTTCGATAATGCTCGATAGCCTTCAATCTGGCAAGAAGAACTGAATCTGTTTTCAGAGAGGATACGGTTGTTTTGAGGTTGTGTGCAATATTAAAAATCTTTTCCATATCCCTTTCCTTAAAAAATTGATTCAGCTTCAAAAGATCTTCAGAATAACTGTTAATAAAAAGCTCCAGTAGGTCATTAATAATGTCGTGATTATTGCCGAAAAGTTTCATAATATTCTCTTTGTTAACATATTTGAATTCTATTTTTTCTTCGTTTTCGGCTATTTTAATGGCTGGTATATAGGTGTTAAAAATGGTGATTACATTTTCTTCTTTTAATGGTTTATACAGAAAGTCGGTCATGCCCGATTGTTTACCTTTTTCTATCTCTGCTGATAGTGTATGTGCTGTCATGGCAATAACTGGGACGGTTATTTTTTTTACTTCTCGAATCCATTTGACAACCCCAAATCCATCTATCAAAGGCATTTGAATATCAAGTAATACAATATCGTATTCATTCTTTTCAATCAGTTGTATAGCTTCTTCTCCATCTTTTGCCAAAGTAAAAACTATACCCCATTGCTGAAAAAGATATTTCAGGAGCAATTGGTTCATCCTATTGTCTTCTGCGATAAGTATTCTTGCGTTTTTGTTATAACTGGTTTTTATTGTATAATTTTGAACACTAAATTGTTCCTGATCTGCAAATGCATTTATAGTATACGGAATCATAACAGAAAATTCTGAACCTTCGTTGATCTTGCTTTTTACACTAACCTCTCCATTCTGTAAAGTCACCAGATGTTTTACAATAGAAAGGCCAAGACCGGTTCCTCCATATTTTCTTGTAGTTGCTAAATCAGCCTGCTCAAAGCGTTCAAATACTGTTTTTAATTTTTCATCAGGAATTCCGATTCCGGAGTCTTTTACGGTAAAGCGAATAGAAACCGTTTCGTCTTTTCTGGCAGCTAAATAAATTTTTAAAGAGATGGTACCGCCGGGTCCTGTAAACTTTATCGCATTAGATAACAGGTTAGTAAGCACCTGTTTAAGTCTGTCGTCGTCGCCCGTTAAATGCAAAGGAATATCTTCTTCAAGAAGAATAGAAAAATATATCTTCTTTTCCGACAACTGAACCTGAAAAAGCATTTCAACAAAACGACAGATATCCTTGAGATTAAATGGCACTTTCGAGATTTGTAGCTTACCTGCTTCTAGTTTGGAAAAATCAAGTATATCATTAATGATGTATAATAGATTCTCACCTGATTTTTTTATAAACTGGATGTAATCTTTTTGCTCACCATTCAACTGTGTTTTTGAAGCAAGGTTACTGAAGCCGATAATTGAATTTAGCGGGGTACGAATTTCATGACTCATATTAGCGAGAAACTGCTCTTTGATATTACCTGCCAGATCAGCATTTTCTCTTGCCGTTTTGAGGTCATCTATTAACTGGCTGTTCCTTTTTAGGTGCCTGAAGATAAGTGTTGCGGAAAGTAAAATGGTGATCAAAGCAAAAATCGTAAGGCTTCTACTGCTGATTAATACCTGCTTTGATAACGCTGTATTTTCATTAATGGTTTCCTGTAGATCAAATTCAGATTCAGTTTGAATATTTGAAGCAGCGATGTAAATACCATCAATCAAAGTTTTATTTTCAGGGTCTGATTGTTTCTGCCTGGCTAATTCCTTTGTGTTATTCTTGCTGAGTATACCTTCGATAACAGCAATTTTCTTCTGAAGTAATGAATTTAACTCTGTAAATTTTTTTTGCGCCGAGCCCGCAGCTGTTAGCTTTTGAAGAGAAGCGATCTGCAAACGTAAATTACTAATCGTATCACTGATGATCTTGGTAATTTGGATATTACCCTGGATAACCTGATTCTGTGTTTGACTTTCCAGAAAATAAATGTTGTTAATGATCTCCTGTAAAGTGTTGTTTATTTGAAAAGTCTTTACGGCCAGCTCATTGCCTTTCTGCATTGCACGGATGCTCTTATTGGACCGTGATTCAATAAAGAACAATACTATCATTAAAAAGATGGAAAGAAGCAGGATGATTATAAATGGTCTGAAACTTCTGGTTTGGGTTATCTTTTCCATATTGGTAACGCGGGAGTTTATTTTTTCAACTTTCTTAACTGTTGCAAAACAGCCCTCAGGTCTTTTGGCAACGGAGCTTCCAGTTCAAAGGTTTCTCCATTCAATACAAATTTTAATCTGTGCGAATGCAGCGCGAGCCTTGATAATATGGGTTTCTCTTCTTCAGCGGATTTAGAGAGCTTAAAATTTTTCTTCAGTGCAGATAATAACATGGGTTTGGGATCTCCATAAATTTCATCGCATACAATGGAATGGCCAATGTGTTGCATATGCACACGGATCTGGTGTGTTCGGCCCGTATGAATTCTGAATTCTACCCATGAATACAAACGGAAAGACTCTAATACTTCATAATCAGTAGAAGAAACTTTGCCTTTGGCATGCGTCATCATTCTGGTAGCCTTACCGGGATGCTCCATGATCGGTGAATCAATATTACCGGAAAGATTTACCATTTGCCCGTACACCAATCCCTGATAATACTTTTCCATCTCACGTCCCTCAAATAATTGTGAGAGTTGTTTGTGCGCTTCTTCTGTTTTGGCAAATACGATTACACCACTGGTATCTCTATCCAATCTGTGTACCGTATAGATCTCGCCTTTTCTTTGTTTCAGGATATCTTTTAAAGATTCTTCCTGTCCCAACCTGTCCGGAATACTCAATAATCCTGAAGGTTTATTAATAGCGATAAATGTATCGTTCTCGAAAATGATATCTAATTGCATAGTAAATGTGTCAACTGTTTATTCTTCCGCGTCGGCGGTATTTCTTCTGGTGGCGGGTGTATCAGTGTCTTTATTTTTTCTGAGAAAAGATTTGTTCATGAATTTAAGTAAACGAACTTCTTTCTCCTGCAATAAACGCCATTTGCCTCTTTCAACATTTTTCTTGGTAAGATTGGCAAACATAACCCGGTCAAGCGATTTCACATCATAACCCAAATGTTCAAATATGCGTCGAACAATGCGGTTACGGCCGCTGTGTATCTCAATACCCACAATGGTTTTGTCTTTTGCATCGGTATATCCAACGGCATCGGCTTTTACCAATCCATCTTCAAGGGTAATACCGCTTAAGATTGATTCAAGATCTTTTTTAGTAACGGCTTTATCAAGGGTTACTTCGTAGATTTTTTTTACTTCAAAAGATGGGTGGGTTAATTTTTGTGCAAGCTCACCATCATTGGTCAATAATAAAACACCGGTTGTGTTTCTGTCTAATCTTCCTACAGGATATACTCTTTCCTGTGTTGCATGTTTAACCAGATCCAAAACAGTCTTTCTTCCCTGCGGATCATTGGAAGTGGTCAGAAAATCCTTTGGCTTGTTCAATAAAATATAAACAGAGTTTCTTTGAAGAAATACCTGCTTGCCTTTTACAATCACTTTATCGCTACCGGTTACTTTGTAGCCGGGTTCAAATATTTTATCTCCGTTAACGGTTACTTTACCTTCTTTCACCAACTCGGCTGCTTCACGTCTACCACAAACACCGGCATGTGCGATGAATTTGTTGAGCGGCATTTGTTCGCTGGGCGAGTTTGGAGTTTGGAGTTTGGTCCCGGCTAAGCCGGGAGGAGTTATTCCTTCGGTTTGTGCTCTTAAGGCTCTTTTATCAAGACGCTGTTTCTTACCACCTGTTTCAGGAGTGGCAGTACTTGCTTCTTGAATTTTGGTCCTTGCATCTTGTGGCTTGTTCCTCGGCCCTTGAACCTTGTTACTTGAACCTTGATCCTTATTTCTTGAATCTTCTTTCTTGAATCTTGGCTCTTGTGGCTTGGGTTCTTCACTTGTAATACCGCGAAGTTTCTCAATTTTCTTCTTCCGCATTTCTTCTCCTGCGGCGCGGGCTTCCAATTTAATTTTCTTTTTTTCCTGGCGGAAAGCTTCTTTTACGGCGCTGCCACGTTTCTGATTGGCAAACTTGTCGAAGTTGTCTGTACGTTGTTTTTTCATGTTCTTTGATTAATGCTGTTTTTCAACAGGAATGGCAAAGATAACTTAAAAAGAAAGAACAGGATTTTAGCATGCAAAACCGCGCCTTTGCGCCTTTGCGAGAAAATTTGCCCGCAAAGGCGCAAAGGCGCGGTTGAAAATCGTTTATCCAATAGAATTTATTAGTGCTTATCCTTATTCGCCAATTGTCCGCAGGCAGCATCAATATCTTTACCGCGGCTTCTTCTCAATCTTGCATTTACTTTGTTCTTATCAAGGATTTCCATAAAGCTTTGAATGCCGTCTTCAGTTGGTTTGGCAAAACGGAAAGCATCGATCGGATTGTATTCAATAATGTTGATCAGATCGGCAGGTATTTGTCGGAAAATGCGTGTCAGATCCTGTGCATCTTTTTCAGAATCGTTCAGATCTTTAAATAAAATGTATTCAAGCGTGATCTCATTACCGGTTTGTTTGTAGAAATAATTCAAAGCATCAATCAGCACTTTAATATTATTGCTTTCATTGATGGGCATGATCTTATCTCTTTTCTCATCGGTTGGTGCATGTAAAGAAAGAGCCAGTTTAAACCGTACTTTATCATCGCCCAGCATCCTGATCTGTTTGGCCACACCTGCTGTAGAAACCGTAATACGCTTTGGGCTCATAAACAACCCATCTTCAGCGGTAATGCGCTCAATGGCTTTCATCACATTACTGTAATTCATCAGCGGCTCACCCATACCCATGAAAACAATATTGGATAATTTCTTCTCGTAACTGATTTCACTTTGTTTGTTGATCAGTACTACCTGATCGTAGATCTCATCATAAGTGAGGTTTCGTTTTCTATCCATATAACCCGTTGCGCAAAACTTACAGCTCAAACTGCAGCCAATCTGTGAGGAGACACAGGCCGTTTTTCTTTCGTCCGTAGGAATTAAAACACCTTCGATCATATGACCATCAAAGGTTTTAAAACGGCTTTTAATGGTGCCGTCATCACTATGTTGTGTAGCATCAACACGTAAAGCAGGGAAAGAAAAATCGGAAGCCAGTTTTGCACGCAGGTCCTTGCTCAGATTGCTCATCTCATCAAAACTGTGGGCATGTTTTTGCCAGATCCATTCATGCACCTGTTTTACACGAAATTTTTTTTCGTTGATCGATTGAAAATATTCTTCCAGTTCCGGGATACTTAAATGTCTAATGTTGGGTAAAGAGGTGCTCATGCGGCAAAGATACCTTCTGTACCCCTGAAGGGGGAATTTTTGTGGTACAAACTCTATCTTGCGTACCTATTTTAACTGATTTATACCAAGAGATCATATGAAAACCTGTTATGTAATAGACGCAGTAAGAACGCCGATCGGGCGATATGGCGGAAAATTAAGCTCTATACGGCCCGACGACCTGCTGGCCCATGCCATCAGCTCTTTACTGCACCGCAACGATTCCATCGACCCTTCTGCCATTGAAGATATTATTGCCGGTGCTGCCAACCAGGCCGGTGAAGACAACCGCGATGTGGCCCGTATGGCCGCATTACTTGCCGGATTGCCGGTGAGTGTAGGCGGTAATACCGTAAACCGTTTATGTGCCAGCGGTCTGCAGGCCATTATGGATGCATCAAGAGCCATTATGTGTGGTGAAGGCATGATCTATATAGCCGCAGGAGTAGAAAGTATGACAAGGGCCCCATTTGTTACCGCCAAAAGCGACGGTGCCTGGAACAGAAAAGTGGAAACTTACGATACTACCATTGGCTGGCGTTTTACCAATAAAAAACTGGCCGAAATGTATCACCCCTATAGCATGGGCGAAACAGCTGAGAATGTTGCGCGCGAATGGAATATCAGTCGTGAAGAACAGGATGCATTCGCCTTCGCCTCACAACAAAAATATTTTGCTGCACTGGAAGCCGGTAAATGGGAGAATGAAGTGGTTGCGATTGAAATGATCAACGACCGACTCATAACCTGGTTTAATCAGGATGAACATCCACGACAGACATCACTCGAAAAACTGGCAGGATTAAAACCTGCTTTTGCAAAAGACGGAACGGTAACCGCAGGCAATTCCTCAGGCATTAACGATGGAGCAGCTGCTATGTTATTGGCGAGTGAAGAAGCCGTAAAACAATTTGATCTGCAGCCCATTGCCCGAATTGTAAGTATGGGTGTATGTGGTGTAGATCCCGCTATTATGGGAATGGGACCAGTACCTGCTTCTTCTAAAGCCTTGCAGAGAGCGGGTTTGAAAGTGGGTGATCTGGGATTAATTGAATTAAATGAAGCATTTGCATCACAAAGTCTGGCCTGTATAAAAGAGTTGGATCTCGATACAACCAAAGTAAATGTAAACGGCGGATCTATCGCCATTGGCCATCCATTGGGTTGCAGTGGGGTAAGAATTTCCACTACTTTATTGCATGAGATGAACAGAGAAAAAATAAAATACGGCCTTGCCACGATGTGCGTAGGGGTTGGACAGGGAGCGGCAGTTATTTATGAAGGACTATAATTATTTCGTTTTTTAAATAAAAAATATGTGGCAGAATGATGGTTTTTTAAAAGATGGCGAAACAGATATGCATGCATCAATGAAGCGGTTGGCCTTATTAATAAAAATCGCTGTCGAAAAATATGAGTCATTATCTGCCGAAGAATTGGCAAAACAACCCGCACCGGGAAAATGGAGCAAACAACAGATCCTTGGCCATTTGATTGATTCGGCTGTAAATAATCTGAAACGTTTTACAGATGCACAGATCTCAGAGCAACCTTACTTAATCAGCTCATACCAACAGGATGGTTTAATGGAAGTAAACCATTATCGGGATCTTCCCATCCAACATCTGCTCAGCTTATGGCACTCACTCAACCAACAGATCATTTTTGTAGCGGAGCGGATCCCTCAAAATAAATTAAGCTACCCTGTTCAGCCACAATATGAAAAAACAGGCACCAAAACCCTGGCCTGGCTGATCTGCGATTATGTGGCACATATGGAACATCATTTCAAAACGATTGATTTTATTTCGTAGATACTTTTAATGCCTTCCGGGATAATTGTCTGTACATAAGTAAATTTTAAGCAACGTACAATGGATGATCTCTTAAAAATTCCTATTTTGTAGCACAAAACCTCGTTATATGAAAAAATGGATATTGCTTAGCTGTTTCTCCCTTTGTATGGTGCTTGTAACAAAAGCCCAACAGGCTCCTGCACCTAAAGACACTGCTGCCTTGCAGCAATATGTAGGCAAATACAAATTTCCCGAAGGAAGTGTAGTGGCTGAAGTAGTTGTAGCAGTAGAAGGTGATGGATTAACCATGAGTTCTTCTGCCGGTACATCAGCACTGGAAAAGAAAGGTGATGATTTGTATGTGATTGTACAATTTCAAGGCACGGCAAAATTTAACCGCAATGCTGATAAGAAAATTATCGGCATAAGTATTGAAGCGATGGGCTATCAATTGGAAGGAACAAAAGCTGAAGGAACAATTGCTTTAAGAAAACCGATCAGTATATCATTGCAAAAAATAGATGTTCGATAATTTGAAAAATAATTGAGTGAAGGCCGGAAAAATTTTCCGGCTTTTTTATTGGTAATAGGTTTCATCCAGGTAAAATAATCCATCCTCTTTTTTCCAGTACCAGAATTTCTTTTTGTACACACAATAATATCCACGGGCAGATTTTGATACCAACCTGTCCGGAACATATAAAACCCTTGGCGGCAGCATTTTAAAACGAAAGACCAGGTTTTGTTTTTGTGCAGGTGTATAAGATCGTGTTATGGCATTGTAATCTACTTTAGAAGCAATTTCAGGCGGAAGTTTACTGCGTGAGTTAATAACCTCTCCCGTTCCATCAATCACAATTAATGGGCTTGTTAGTACAACCGTTGGAGAAACCGGTGTAACAATCACAGGTGCCGTTGTTATCTCTTTATTGCCCGGTGTTTCAATTACCGCACCTTTATTACTATTGGGTGGATTACTTGCAGATGGATGGGTCTTTTTACTGCAGGATGTTAAGACCATTAACACAACGGATGCACACAACACAAATCTTTTCATAGTCCCTTTTACAAAAGGTAGTTGAAAAAACCGTGCCAGCTAGATGAATTTTGGAATTTTGGAATTTTGAAATTTCAAGACAAGTCTAAAATGGAAAGGTTACTAACGCATTCTGTACAAGTGTTTGCTGCTCACCTTTAGCAAGGTTCTTTACCACGCAGGTACCATTTGTTAATTCTTCGCTTCCGAGGATCACAACAAAGGGAATTTGTTTTTTATCGGCGTATTTGAATTGCTTATCAAATTTTGTGTTCTCATGAAACAGTTCGCAGGCAATGCCTTTGGTGCGTAACTGCTGCATCAATGTAAATGCCTGTTTGCTTTCTGCTTCGCCAAGGTTAAAGAACAGAACCTGTGTTCCGGCCTGAACCTCATCCGGAAATACTTTCAGTTCTTCCATCACATCATAGATCCTGTCAACGCCAAAACTGATACCTACACCCGGCACATTGGGTACACCAAATAAACCGGTAAGATCATCGTATCTCCCGCCACCGCCAATGCTGCCCATTTGTACATTCAAAGCTTTTACTTCAAAGATGATACCGGTGTAATAGTTTAAGCCTCTTGCCAGGGTAAAATCAGTTTGGAGTTTGGAGTTAGAAGTATGGAGTTGATAATTCAACACGTACTCAATTTCTTCAATTCCTTCTTTACCTGTTGCGTTATCGCCAAGTAAAGTTTTTAATGCAGTAAGTTTTTCAGAGTTATTGCCTTCTATGCTAAGATATTTTTCAATCCTGTTTATCTGCTCATCACTCAAGTCTTTTGCAGAAAGTTCTGCCTTCACTTTTTCAATGCCTATCTTATCAAGCTTATCAATAGCAACGGTAATATCAACCATCTTATCGGCACCGCCACAGATCTCAGCCAAGGCTGCCAATATTTTCCGGCTGTTGATCTTTATCTCAACACTAACCCCTAATTTTTCAAAAACGGTTGCATAAATATTAGCCAGTTCAACTTCATTCAGCAAACTCTTACTGCCAACTACATCTGCATCACATTGGTAAAACTCCCGGTAGCGGCCCTTTTGCGGTCTGTCGGCACGCCACACGGGTTGGATCTGATAGCGTTTAAATGGAAGTGTGAGCTGACCGTAATTCATGGCCACATATCTTGCAAAAGGAATCGTAAGATCGTATCGCAAAGCCCTTTCTGTAATACCTTTTGTATTTTTTCCGGATAATACTTTTTCGAAATCTTCTTTGGCCTGAACCTGTTTATCAGGATTATCCAAACCGTTATTCAGTATTTTAAAGATCAGTTTATCACCCTCTTCTCCATACTTACCCATCAAAGTATCCAGGTTTTCCATAGCCGGTGTTTCCAATGGCTGAAAACCATATAGCTCAAAAACAGAACGGATGGTCTGAAAAATATAATTACGCTTGCGTACAACTGCCGCACTAAAATCTCTGGTTCCCTGTGGTAAGCCCGGTTTGCTCATCTGTAGTTAGAATAGTTAAAGCGGTAAAAGTAGTTAAAGGTGGAGGAAGTCAAAAGTCAAAATTAAAAAGTCAAAAGAAGGATAACTCCAAACTCCAGACTTTACACTCCAAACTCATCTGTATGTTTCTATAATCTTCTCACAAGCCTCACTCACCATCTCAAAAACAAAATGATAGCCTTTTTCGGTTCCGTACCACGGATCGGGCACTTCTTTGTTTTGAGCGGGGTATAGTACATCCAGCAGTAAACTCACTTTATCAGTATCCCAAAAGCTGCCGCTGATTCTTTTTACTTCGGCATAATTATCCCGGTCCATCACATAAATTCTGTCAAATCGCTGCAGGTCTTCTTTCACAAACTGTCTGCAACACTGCTTACTGATATCAATTCCGTTCAGTAAAGCCACTTTCTGTGATAACACATGTGGTTGTTCTCCTATATGATAGCCCGCAGTTCCGGCACTGTCTATCATCCAGTTAAGTCCGGCTAGATTTGCTTTGTGTTGTAAGATTCCTTCTGCCAATGGACTCCTGCAGATATTACCCAGGCATACCATTAAAATTTTCATAGCAGCAAAGATACTGCTCCACAAGGTTTCAGGAGGAACGCTTGTGGCAACAATTGTTTCCAACTAACATGCATTAGCATATTTAACAATCCAATTATGGAAACTTGCTTTTGGGTGCATCTTAAATTAAGAACACATTATTTGTTTCAAAATGCAGGACAGATTTGTGTTCGCGAATAAAATTATTACCTAAATTGCCCATCCCTGTTTTAATAGATTGTTAAATGGAAAGCGGATTTAAAGACAAACAGACCAAAAGTTATAATTTAATGCGGATTGCTTATGACATAACCATGTCCATTTTGTTTCTGGGAATGGCGGTTATTATGCTCTTTGCCGATAAATTACACATTGATCAGCTTACCGATAAAGACAACGACCTTTTCAGGTATTTTTTTGGAGGAATTTGTCTGCTTTACGGCGGCTTTCGTTTATACAGGGGTGTTAAGAGAAATTATTAAGATGAGAAACAGTGTGTTATACGGAGGGTTGCTCAGCTTAGCCATGTTCTTTGTTTCATGCGATACCAAGGACAAGAAGGACGATAATAGGGATACACCTACCAAAGGCTCTATCAACATCAGTGCAGACGAAAGTTTTAAACCGGTGATTGAAGAGCAGCTAAGGGTTCATCATTCTTCTTTTCCCAATACAACCATCCATATTTCCTATAAATCAGAAGCAGCCTGTTTCAGGGATTTGCAGTCTGATAGTACGCGAATGGTTATTGTGGCCAAAGGGCTAACAGATAAAGAATCATCGATCTTTGAGAGCAGGCTTTCTTTTAAACCGCAATACGGCATACTGGCATACGATGCAGTGGTAGCCATTGTAAACAGGAAATCCAATGACAGTGTGTTTACCATTGCACAGTTAAAAGATATCCTGAGCGGTAAGAATAAAATGACAGCCGTAATGGACGGAAAGAATGCGACCAGTACCGTAAGGTACTTGCAGGACAGTATTTTACGCGGTGCCCCATTCGGTTCAAATGTTGTGGCAACGGATGGAAGTGAAAAAGTGATAGAAGTGGTTTCCAATAATCCGGGTATGATTGGTTTTGTAGGATTGAGCTGGATAGGCGACAGTTATGATCCCAAACAAAAAGAATATTTAAAAACGATCAGAACCGCTTTGGTGGAATGTGTTAAATGTGAAGAGAAAGATGTGTTTGCCAGGCCTTCGCAGGCATCACTGGCATATGGTGAGTATCCTTTGGCACGTCCATTGTATTATATACTGAAGGAAAACGCAGCAGGACTTGGTACAGGCTTCATGAACTTTATGAGCCTGGAAAGAGGACAGCTGATTTTCAGAAGATCTTTTCTGGTACCGGCTAAAATGGGTTTTAATACCCGGTTGGGAAAGATAAAAGACGCAGATTGACACCCTAATTATAAACAAAAGAACAATGAAGAAGACCGTTTCTCTGATGTTAACAGCAATGCTTGCTGCACAGTGTTTGATGGCCCAGTTGGCTGATGGCATCAAATACCTGAATTACGACAAACTAAAAAGTGCAAAAGATGCATTTCAGAAAGCTTATGATGCCAATCCGAAAGACGGTCAGAATGTTTACTGGCTTGGCCAGGCATTAATGGCAACGGACGGGGGAGACCCAACCAAAGAGCAGGTGGCTGCAGCCAAAGCTTTTTATCAGAAAAGTCTGGGTGATCTGGGTAGCGATCCTTGGTTACTCGTAGGTATGGGCCATGTTGGCATACTAACCGGCGAAGACATGAATTCTGTAAAACAGAAATTTGAGCAGGCCATTACAGCCACTACCGAAACAAAAGGAAAGAACAAAGGCAAACCCAATCCGGCTATATTAAACGCCATTGGCCGCGCCAATGCTTATGTAGCCAGTAATTTGGGAGATCATCCTTATGCGGTTGATAAATTGAAACAGGCAGGAGCTATTGATCTTACAAACCCGGATATCTATATTAACATGGGTATCAACTACCTGAAAATGGGTGGAGAGAATGGTGGTGAGGCAGTAAAAGCTTATCAGGAAGCCATTAACCGCGATCCAAAGAACGCGAAAGCCATGTATCGTATCGGTAAGATCTACCAGAGCCAGAATAACAAAGATCTTTTTGAGAAGTATTTTAATGATGCGATAGCTGCAGATCCAACTTTTCCGCCGGTTTATTATGCCTATTTTGATTATTATGCCAATAAGGATATCACAGTAGCCAAAGGATATCTTGACAAATTTGTGGCCAATGCTGAAAAAGATCCTGTGAATGATCTTTACCTGGCTAACTATCTGTTCCTTGCAGGTAAAAATGCAGAATCTCTTACAAAAGCGAAAGAATTAGAGTCTACAGTGGGTTCTAAAGTTTTACCTAAAATAGACATCTTGTTGGCCTTGAACTACGATAGAACAGGTGATTCCGTTCAGGCAAAAAATTATCTGGCCAAATATTTCGACAATGCACCTGTTGACAAAATGGTGCCCGGCGATTATGAGCTGGCTGTAAAAGTGTACTCAAAATTCCCCGGCAGCGAAACACAGGCAGTTACTTATCTGGAAAAGGCAATGAACAGCGATACTTCAAGAGTAAATAAGATCAATTATGCCAATCAGGCTGCTGATCTGTTTGCAAAAGCAAAAATGTATCCACAACAAATACAATGGTTACAAAAAGCCATTGCACTTAAAGGAACGATGAGTGAACTGGATCATTTCAAGATTACAAATGCAGCTGCAGGTGCAAAAGACTATACCCAGGCGATTGGTTTTGCCAAAACATATATGGCAACTTTTCCTGATAAGCCAACTCCTTATCGTTTAATGAAAATTGCAGTTATTGCTGCTGATCCTGATACAAGTAAAGGAATTGCTATTGATGGTCTGTACTATCTTGATTCTGTATATACTTCTATCAATAAAGAAAAATATAAGATGGATATCCTGAGAAATCAGGGCTATATAATCAGTGCATATGGTAATATGATGAATGTGATGAGAAGAAATCCGGAATTAAAACCACCGGCTACTTTAGGTGCACCCAATACCCCGATCCTTGAAAAGTTCCTCTCAATATGCCAGAAAGGACTGATTTTGGCTAATGATATTTTGGCCACTTTCCCCGATGCAAATGACGACAATAATAAATTTGCCGTTGGAGCGAAAGCTGAATTTCAGAAAGGAATCGATTTTTACAGTAAACCACAAGCACCCGTTAAAAAAGGCGGAGGCGGTGCCGGAGCAGCCGGAAAAGGTTAATAAATAAAAAATACGATAAAAAACTCCCCAATATTGGGGAGTTTTTCTTTTATATCCTTCACAAGCGTATTTTTGCGCCACATTAATGCTATTCCATGAGCTGGCTTTCTTTTTTGTTAGATGCAAGTGCGTCAAATTCAGCAGTTAATTATTTCCCGATAGGGGTGCAATTGATCTTTGCGGCCGGTTTTGTGGCCTTTATGATCGGGTTCTCTGCCTGGGTAGGCCCCAAACGTAAAACAGCAGATAAATTAGAAAACTTCACCAGTGGTATTGAAACACATGGTAACGCACGTCAGCCTATGGCCATCAAGTATTTTCTGGTGGCTATTTTGTTTGTATTATTTGATGTGGAAGTAATCTTTTTCTACCCCTACGCTGTCAATTTCCGCGAACTGGGCTGGGATGGATTTGGAGCCGTATTGATGTTTGTAGCTTTTTTTCTGGTTGGGTTTATATACATTATTAAGAAAGGTGCCCTTAAATGGGAAGACTGAGGTAATTAAAAATGAATAATTAGTAATTAATAATTAAAAACGAACTAACGGGTTCGCATAGCGGTTATTAATTCAGTGTCATTTTTAATTTTTAATTTTTAATTTTTAATTCGTCTTATGTCACGTCCGGTACGATTTAATATTCACCCCAAAGAAGCCAACATCAATGATGCGGTAGGCGTTGCCGAAGCTCCGGAGGGTTATGCAGGTGAAGGTTTCTTCACCGCAAAATTGAGCGATGTTGTGGGATTGGCCCGTAAAAATTCTATGTGGCCCCTTCCTTTTGCCACCTCATGCTGCGGTATCGAATTTATGGCTACCATGGCTCCGCATTATGATATTGCCCGTTTTGGTGCCGAAAGAGTGGGTTTCTCCCCACGTCAGTGCGATCTGTTAATGGTAATGGGAACCATTGCCAAAAAAATGGGTCCGGTTTTACGTCAGGTATATCTGCAAATGGCCGAACCCCGTTGGGTGCTGGCAGTAGGTGCCTGCGCTTCCAGCGGCGGTATTTTTGACTCTTACAGCGTTTTGCAGGGAATTGACCAGATCATACCGGTAGATGTATATGTACCCGGTTGCCCTCCAAGACCCGAAGCGATCATTGACGGTTTTATGAAGATCCAGGAACTGGTTGGACAGGAAAGCATCCGCAGAAGAAATAGTGAGCAGTATAAGTTATTGATGAATGGTTACGGTATAGAATAGACCCCCTAACCCCCTGAAGGGGGAATTGAGGAGTACATTGAATAATAAATGGTGCGCTAAGCATATTTAGTAAAACTAAATTAAAGCCCCTTTAGGGGTTTGGGGTATGAGTTTAACAAACGAAACAATACAACAAAAGTTAACAGAGAAATTCGGCGAAGCGGTTTTTCAGTTTGAGGATAATTATGGTATGCTCAGTTTTGAAACTGCCAAAGAAAATAACCTGAAACTATTGCAGTTTTTGCATGATGATGAGGAACTGGGTTTCCGTTTTCTGACAGATTTGTGTGCGGTGAATTATCCTGATCAACCCGGCCGCGAACTGGCTGTGGTGTATCATCTGCACAATCTGGCTGCCAATGTGCGCATCCGTTTTAAAGTATTTACTGATATAGCAACACCGGATATTTACACTGCCTCCAAACTGTTTGCAAGTGCCAACTGGATGGAGCGTGAAACCTATGATTTTTACGGAGTAAATTTTGTAGGTCATCCCAATCTGAAGAGAATTTTGAATGTGGATGAGATGGATTATTTCCCGATGCGGAAAGAATATCCATTGGAAGATCAGACAAGGGTGGATAAGGATGATGAGATGTTTGGAAGGGGATAGGATTAGCGAATTGGCGAATGACGGATTTGCGAATTAAATCCGACAATAATCCGCTAATCCGTAATTCGCCAATCCGATAATTGCTGCAAAGCGAACAAAGCGTACAAGTGAGTGACACAACGAAGTTGAATAAAGATATATAGCTGATTATATAATGACAGAGCATCACCACCATATCAAACTGCCGGAAGGCTCGATAGAGAAACAGACCACAACGTTGAATGTGGGTCCTACACACCCTGCCACGCATGGTGTGTTCCAGAATATTATGGAGCTGGATGGAGAGCGCATCGTGTCTACCGAATCTACGGTGGGTTATATACACCGTGCATTTGAGAAGATTGCCGAGCGCAGGCCTTTATACCAGATCACACCGCTTACAGATCGTTTGAACTATTGCAGCAGCCCGATCAATAATATGGGCTGGCACCTCACTTGTGAGAAACTGCTGAATGTACAAACACCAAAGCGTGTGGATTATCTCCGCATCATTATCATGGAGCTGTCGCGCATCTCAGATCATTTGATCTGTAATTCGATTGTGGGTGTGGATACCGGCGCGTACACAGGCTTTTTGTATGTGATGCAATACCGCGAATTAATCTATGAAATATATGAAGAAGTATGTGGGTCCCGTCTTACTACTAATATTGGGCGTATTGGCGGTTTTGAAAGGAATTTCAACAATACAGCGTTTACGAAACTCGAGAAATTCTTAAAAGAATATCCTTCTGTATTAAAAGAATTTGAAAACCTGTTTACACGTAACCGCATTTTTATGGACCGTACCATTGGTACCGGTGGCATTAGTGCAGAACGTGCATTGAATTATGGATTTACTGGTCCTAACCTTCGCGCAGCGGGTGTGGATTATGATGTGCGTGTGCATAGCCCGTACAGCAGTTACGAAGATTTTGATTTTAGTATTCCGGTTGGAAAAACGGGTGATAACTATGATCGTTTCTTAGTTCGTAATGAAGAAATGTGGCAGAGCTTAAGCATTCTGCAACAGGCATACAGAAAGATCCAGGAATTTAAAGGTGAAGAAGCAGAAGTGTATCATGCAAATGTGCCGGAATACTATCTTCCTAAAAAAGAAGATGTGTACACCAAGATGGAAGCCTTGATCTGGCATTTCAAAATTATTATGGGTGAAGTGGATATGCCGAAGGGAGAGGTTTACAAATCGGTTGAAGGTGGTAATGGCGAATTGGGTTTTTACCTGATCAGCGATGGCGGCCGTGCACCGTTCCGCCTGCATTTCAGAAGGCCTTGCTTTGTTTATTACCAGGCTTACCCTGAATTGGTAACCGGTGGTATGTTGAGTGATGCAATTGTTACAATGAGTAGTTTGAATTTGATTGCGGGGGAGATGGACGCATAGCGTAATTAATAATTAGTAATTAAAAATTAGAAATTGAAGTTCTTGTAATTCTCAATTTTGAATTTTGACTTATATGGCGAAGTTTAACGAAATACAACTGACAGAGTTTAACCGTTTGGTAGCACGTTACCCGGAAGGGAAACAGAAAAGTGCACTGCTGCCTGTTCTTCACCTGGCGCAGGATTCTTTTGGCGGGTGGTTGAGCAGTGATACAATGGATTATGTGGCTGAACTCTTACAGATCACTCCGATTGAAGTATATGAAGTAGCCACGTTCTACAGCATGTACAATCTGAAGCCTGTTGGTAAATACATGTTTGAGGTTTGTCAGACCGGGCCATGTATGTTGCGTGGCAGTGATGATATTGTTGCTTATATAGGAGAGAAACTGGGAATTAAACCCGGCGAAACAACAACAGATGGTTTGTTTACTTTAAAAACAGTTGAGTGTTTAGGCGCCTGCGGTTATGCACCGATGATGCAGTTGGGTAAACATTACCGAGAGCATTTGACGAAAGAGAAGGTAGATTCAATCATAGACGAGTGTAGAAAAACCGCGGCAGCTAACAACTAAAAATAAATGCGCAATCAGCTAATCCGCTAATTCGCTAATTGATACTATGGGTGTAAAATTATTATTAGAAAAAGCACATGTAGAAGGCATCCGCTCTTATGAGGTATATCGCCGTGAGGGTGGTTACCGCAGTGTAGAGAAAGCAATCAAAACCATGGGCCCGGAAGCCATTGTTGAAGAAGTAAAGAAAAGTGGATTACGTGGCCGTGGCGGTGCAGGTTTTCCTGCGGGAATGAAGTGGAGCTTTATCGCTAAACCCGAAGGCGTTCCGCGTCACCTGGTTTGTAATGCGGATGAGAGTGAACCCGGAACGTTTAAAGACAGGTATCTGATGGAATTTATTCCCCACCTGTTAATTGAAGGATTGATCGTTTCTTCTTTTGCTTTAGGAAGTCATGATACCTATATATACATCCGTGGTGAATATGCATGGGTTGCAGAAATTCTTGAGTATGCAATCGGTGAAGCAAAAGCAAACGGATTCTTAGGTAAAAATATTTTAGGTAGCGGCTTTGATTGTGAAATTCACGTGCACCGCGGAGCAGGCGCCTATATCTGTGGAGAAGAAACAGCTTTAATCGAGTCATTGGAAGGTAAACGCGGTAACCCACGCATCAAACCGCCATTTCCTGCCATACAGGGTGTTTGGCAAAGGCCAACGGTGGTGAACAATGTAGAAACTTTAGCAGCAGTAGTTCCCATCATTAATATGGGGGGTGAAGAATATGCAAAGATTGGTGTAGGTAAATCTACCGGAACCAAATTAATGTCTGCCTGTGGTAATATCAACAAACCCGGTGTTTACGAAATTGATATGACCATCTCTGTAGAAGAATTTATATACAGCGATGAATATTGCGGAGGTATTGCCAATGGTAAACGGTTGAAAGCCTGTATCCCGGGTGGTTCTTCTGTTCCTATTCTGCCTGCTAACTTATTATTAAAAACAGCCAAAGGCGAAACCCGTTACATGAACTACGAAAGTTTAAGTGATGGTGGTTTTGCAACTGGCTCGATGATGGGTTCAGGCGGATTTATTGTATTGGATGAAGACCAATGTGTAGTGAAGAACACTTACACATTCGCACGTTTCTATCGCCATGAAAGTTGCGGACAATGTTCACCGTGCCGCGAAGGAACCGGTTGGATGGAGAAATTATTATACCGTTTAGAAAAAGGACAAGGCAAATCAAGCGATATCGATTTGTTGTGGGATATACAAAGAAAGATAGAAGGAAACACGATCTGTCCGCTGGGTGATGCCGCCGCATGGCCGGTAGCCGCAGCCATCAGACATTTCAGAGATGAGTTTGAATGGCATGTAACCCATGCTGCAGAAGCACAGACAAGGAATTATGGATTGGCGCATTATGCGGATCCGATTCATGTTCCGGTAACCCCATAACCGCCTGAAGGGGGGGAATAGGGATGCGATGAATCATTATAAAATAAAGATTATGAAAACATCTTTCTTTTCAAGAATCAACTGGAAATCATTTTTCCTGGGATTTGGAATAGCAATGTTGATTACGTTTATTTTAGAATGGAGTAGTTTCAAAAAAGGACTTACTGAGGGATGGAACTCTGCAAAAACAGAAAATCAGAAAAAGGATTGATCATATAAACTTCGCGCCTTTGCCCTCTTTGCGGCTTTGCGTGAAAAAAAATATCATGGCTGAACAACAAATTTTTAAAGTAACCATCGACAACATCACGATAGAAGTGCCAGCCGGTACTACCATCCTGAATGCTGCACGCAAGATTGGTGGCGATGTGGCGCCGCCTGCTATGTGCTATTACAGCAAACTGCAGGGCAGCGGCGGTAAATGCCGTACATGTTTGGTAGAAGTAAGCAAAGGTTCTGAAAAAGATCCGCGCCCAATGCCTAAACTGGTTGCATCCTGCCGCACCACGGTAATGGATGGCATGGAAGTAAAAAATATTACAAGCCCGAAAGTGATCGATGCTCGGGCAAGTGTGGTTGAATTCTTATTACTGAATCATCCATTGGATTGCCCTATCTGCGATCAGGCAGGCGAATGTCATTTGCAGGATCTGAGTTACGATCACGGCAAAGATGGAACCCGCTACGAATTTCAGCGCCGCACATTTAAGAAACATGATATCGGCCCATATATTCAGTTACATATGACACGTTGCATTCTCTGCTATCGTTGTGTATATGTGGCTGATCAGTTAACTGCAAAAAGAGAACACGGTATTTTAGACAGAGGCGATCACTCAGAGATCGCAACTATGATCGAAAAAAGTTTAGAGAACGATTTTATCGGTAATGTAATTGATGTTTGTCCGGTTGGCGCATTAACCGATAAAACTTTCCGTTTCAAAAACCGTGTATGGTTTCTGAAACCTATGGATGCACACAGAGATTGCCCAACCTGCAGCGGAAAAGTTACTTTGTGGAACCGGGGTGATGAAGTATTCCGTGTAACCGCAAGAAAAGATGAATGGGGTGAAGTGGAAAGTTTAGAAGATGGTAAAACGGCATGGATCTGTAATACCTGCCGTTTTGAAAAGAAACATACCAATGACTGGGTGATTGAAGGGCCAAGATTGATCAGCAGACAATCGGTAATTTCTGCGGGACATTATGCCGGAAATATCGGAACGCATAAACCAACAGAAACATTTTCTGCCGTTCATGGTGGAAGACAACCAAAATTATTGATGGATATTCATACGGCAAGTGAAGTGAACAAACCCAGTATCGATCTGAGTCTGATCAATGGGCCTGCTCACTCAACCGATTTTAATTCGAAGAAAGATTAATTGAAGATATATCATGACACTACTGTCTATTGACTGGATTTTACTCATCGAAAAACTGATACTCATCGCCATTATTGTGTTTGCGAGTTTGGGTATTGCTTTGTACACCACTTTCGCAGAACGTAAAGTGGCGGCAGTTTTGCAAGACAGGCCGGGTCCTAACCGGGCGGGTCCGCTTGGTTTGTTTCAACCTTTTGCAGATGGTTTGAAGCTGATCATGAAAGAAGAGATCATTCCAAATACATCGAATAAATTTTTGTTCATATTAGGTCCGGGATTGGCAATGACGGCAGCGTTGATGACCTGCGCGGTAATTCCCT
The DNA here is from genome assembly GCA_965206685.1 of Sediminibacterium sp. Lineage (GTDB taxonomy): Bacteria > Bacteroidota > Bacteroidia > Chitinophagales > Chitinophagaceae > Sediminibacterium. The sequence continues at coordinate 3,438,226 of OZ242223.1, read as the reverse complement.
GGAGCAGTCATGTAGAAATATTCGACAGAAGCATTGATCTGCAGATTGCAGATATCAATATCGGGATCTTGTACATTTTTGGTGTGGTGAGTTTGGGTGTGTATGGAATAATGATTGGTGGTTGGGCATCAAACAATAAATTCTCTTTGATGGCTGCATTACGCGGCGCATCACAGGCTATCAGTTATGAACTGGCAATGGGATTGGCGTTAATCGCTGTATTAATGCTGTCGGGTTCTTTAAGTTTAAAAACGATCGTTGACCAGCAAATGGAACATGGCCGTTTATGGAATGTAGCTTATCAACCATTAGGCTTTTTAATTTTCTTTATTTGTGCAATGGCAGAGTGTAACCGTACACCCTTCGATTTACCGGAAGCAGAGAATGAATTGAATTTTGGATACCATCAGGAATACTCATCAATGAAACTGGGTTTTTATCTGTTCTCAGAATATGTGAACATGATTATGAGCAGTGCGGTAATGGCTTCTTTGTACTTTGGCGGGTTTGATATTCCTTTCCTGGATGAAAGTACACTGGCACCAAATCTTGCGGCCATATTGGGAGTAGGAGCATTATTAACTAAGATCGTGATATTCATTTTTGTATTCATGTGGATCCGCTGGACCATCCCGCGTTTCCGTTATGATCAGTTGATGAATATTGGCTGGAAAAAATTGATACCGCTGGCGTTGATCAATATGTTGATTACCGGAGCAGTAATATTGTGGTTGCAGAAGTAATTAGCAGATTAGTGAATTACGGATTAACGAATTAAAATCCGCCAATCCGTAATCCGCCAATTCGCAAATCAGCGAAGCAGCAGGATTGATAAAGAATAAAATATTTTTGCCGCCTGAGCATAAAAGCAGGCAGCATAAACAAAAAAGAATATGCAAGCATTAACCAACAGAGCGAAAGATGTGAGCCGTAAGCCGATGAGCTTTATGGAAAGCCTGTATTTGCCCGGAATCGTAAAAGGTATGGCCATTACCTTTAGCCATATTTTTAAGAAACAGCCAACCATAAGCTACCCCGAACAGAAAAGGCCATTCAGCCCTGTATTTCGCGGAGTACATGTGCTGAACCGCGATGCAGAAGGCCGTGAAAATTGTACCGCTTGCGGATTGTGCGCTGTGGCTTGTCCGGCAGAAGCTATTACCATGGAAGCTGCTGAACGTTTACCCGGTGAAGAAAATAAATACCGCGAAGAAAAATATGCAGCTAAATACGAGATCAATATGCTGCGTTGCATTTTCTGCGGATTGTGCGAAGAAGCCTGTCCGAAAGACGCGATCTATTTAAGTGAAACATTTGCCCCGGCAAGTTTTTCACGAAAGAGTTTTATATATGGCAAAACAGAATTATTAATACCGGATCCCAAAACAGACCCGGAAGGATATGCGAAAGCGCGAGGCTTATCAGAACCAACTACGGCTTCAGCGGCTTCGCCGAATTAGTAATTAATAATTAGTAATTAAAAATTGGGTAACCGTTTCTAATTATTAATTTTTAATTCTTAATTATTAATTAAGATTATGAGTACGATAGAAATATTATTCTTTTTCCTCAGTGCGCTGGCCATCTTCAGTGCCATTATGGTATTGGTGAGTAAGAACCCCGTGCATAGTGTGTTATGGCTGATCGCTGTGTTCTTTGCCATATCGGGCCATTATATTTTATTGAATGCACAGTTTCTGGCTATTGTAAATATGATTGTGTATGCAGGAGCCATTATGGTATTATTTCTGTTTGTGATTATGCTGATGAACCTGAATGCAGAAACCGAACCGCAAAAACATTTGTGGATGAAACTGGCGGGTGTGGTTTCAGGCGGATGTTTCTTTTTAGTGTTGGTGTCATTGGTAAGACAGGCAAATGATATGACCGAGAAAACTGCATTAATGAAAGAGGGCAATATTGGCCTGATCAAAAATCTGGGTAAAGCCCTTTTTAGCGATTTTGTGGTGCCGTTTGAAATTACGAGTGTGTTGTTTTTAAGTGCGATGGTGGGAGCGGTAGTAATTGGAAAGAAAGATTAATAAAGCCAAACGCGGAAGGCTGAACGCTGAACGCTTTGGTTAAATAATAAAATTTAAAAATTGCGTTTCGCGTTAAGCGTTTCGCATTAAGCGTAAAAAATGCCAATACAATATTATATCTATCTCTGTTTAGCCCTGTTCAGCATCGGCATCATTGGTGTGTTAACACGCCGTAATGCAATCATTGTGTTCATGTGTATTGAACTGATGTTAAATGCAGTGAACCTGCTGTTGGTTGCTTTTTCCAAAATGCGTTATGGAATAGCGGCGATTGCAGACCCGAACACAACGGTTGGGGTTGACGGACAATTATTCGTATTTTTTATCATGGTGGTAGCAGCAGCAGAAGTAAGTGTGGGACTGGCCATTATTGTAATGATGTATAGAAATACGCATTCGGTGGATATTAACTTTTTGAACAGATTGAAAAATTAATCTACGCAAAACGCAAAACGCGGAACGCTTAACGCATAATACGTTTGGCATTCAGCGTTCAGCGTTTCGCGTTCAGCGTAAAAGGTATGAGCAAACTTGTTTATCTAATTCCATTATTTCCCCTGCTTGGGTTCCTGATCAACGGGTTGGGCAGAAGATCATTGTCTAAATCAATGATCGCTGTTGTGGGCAGCGGAGCTATCCTGGCTTCATTTGTGATGAGCCTTTTGATCTTTTTTGATGTAAAAGCAAACGGAGCAACCGTTGTAACGCTGTTTGATTTTATCAACGCAGACAGCTTTAAAATTGCATTCGCATTTCAGGTAGATCAATTGTCTTCTTTGTTCTTATTGATCATCACAGGTATCGGCTTCCTTATTCATTTATATTCTTCGGCATATATGAATGATGAAGAGCCACAACATTACGCACGCTACTTTGCTTACCTCAATCTATTTGTGTTCTCAATGTTGCTGCTGGTATTAGGTGCCAACTACGTAATCATGTTTATTGGTTGGGAAGGTGTAGGATTGTGCTCTTATTTATTGATCGGTTTCTGGTTCAAAAACAATAATTACAACTACGCAGCCAAGAAAGCATTTGTAATGAACCGTATTGGTGATCTTGGATTTTTATTGGCTGTATTCTGGCTTTTATACAAGTTAGGTACAGCTTCTTATGTTGATGTGTTTTCACACACAGCACAACTGAGCAGTTTTGATATAACAGCCATTACTGCTTTACTATTTATCGGAGCGATGGGTAAAAGTGCACAGATCCCTTTGTACACATGGTTACCCGATGCAATGGCCGGCCCCACACCGGTTTCTGCCTTGATCCACGCTGCCACCATGGTTACCGCAGGCATCTACATGATTGCGCGTAGCAATATTTTATATACAATGGCACCTGCTACACAATCGCTGGTAGCCATTGTTGGATTAGCTACAGCCATCTTTGCAGCAACCATCGCACTCAAACAAAACGATATTAAAAAAGTATTGGCTTACTCAACGGTTAGCCAGTTAGGATATATGTTTTTGGGATTGGGTGTTGGTGCTTACACGGGAGCCGTATTCCATGTAATGACCCACGCTTTCTTCAAAGCCTTATTATTCCTGGGGGCAGGCTCTGTTATTCATGCCATGCACCACGAACAGGATATCCGTAAAATGGGTGGGTTGAAAAAATATATGCCCATCACACATATTACTTTCTTACTGGCATGTTTGGCTATTGCAGGTACCCCTCCGTTCTCCGGTTTCTTTTCAAAAGATGAAATATTAACCGCGGCTTTTGCAAAAAATCCGATCTACTATTTTGTAGGTGTGGCCGGTGCATTGATGACAGCTTTTTATATGTTCCGTTTGTACACACTCACCTTCCTCGGCCAATTCCGCGGAACCCATGAGCAGGAACATCATCTGCATGAAAGTCCATGGCAAATGACTTTCCCTTTGATCGTATTGGCAATACTTTCAGTTGTGGGTGGATGGATCGGTATTCCCGAAGTGTTTGCAGAAAATGCACATAGCCTCGAAAAATTTCTGGCACCCATTTTTGCCGAATCAACAAAGCTGGCTGAGCAACATCATTTAGCGGCTTCACAGGAATATTTAATGATGGGCGGTTCAACAGCTGCCATCATTATTGTGATCCTGTTTGCCATCAACAGCTATAAAAAATACCAGGCAACTGAGGAAGAAACAACAGGCGTTTCCAAACTGCTCGAGAATAAATGGTATATAGATGAATTGTATGATGCCGTAATTGTAAACCCGCTGAGCGCCATTGCCGGTTTCTTCAAAAATATTGTTGAAAAAAGCGGTATCGATGGTTTAGTGAATGGTGTGGGAAGATTGGTGGGCTATGGATCACGTCAGTTACGTTTATTACAAAGCGGTCAGGTTGGTAATTATATATTGGTAATGGTATTGGCTATGGTGGTATTTATACTTATCTGGTTCAATGATGCCACCATTATGCAGTATTTAGAAAAAATATTTTAATACGGTTAGTAGCGTTAAAGAAAGAATATGATCCCTGTTTTACTCATATTGATCCCCCTGGTTACCGGTTTGGTAAGCTTCTTTTTGAAGCAACCGGGTACTGCAAAAAATTGGGCAGTCTTATCAGCATTGGTTACACTGGTTGTTGCAGTAGTTGGCATTTTTTTACTACCTGCCAATCAATTGGCTTTTGATGCAACCTGGTTACCCGATCTGGGCAGCCGTTTTACCTTGCTCACAGATGGTATGGGTAAAATGTTATGTCTGTTAACCGCTGTATCATTCCCGGTTATTTTTATTGCCACCTATAAAAACGAATACAGCAACGCTCATAATTTTTATGGATTGATGTTATTAAGTCAGGGAGGTTTACTCGGTGTATTTCTGGCCGGTGATGCATTGTTGTTTTATTTCTTCTGGGAGCTGGCACTGATCCCTGTTTACTTTCTCTGTTCTATCTGGGGTGGAAACAAACGCATTGCAGTTACTTTTAAATTCTTCATTTATACATTTATCGGATCGTTATTGATGTTGGCCGGTATCTTATATCTCTACTTTCATTCAGCCGATCATTCTTTCGCGATCAAATCTTTTTATCATATCAAGCTTGCGGCAAAAACAGAGAATTTTATTTTCTGGTTGTTCTTTATTGCATTTGCTATCAAGATGCCGATTTTTCCATTCCATACATGGCAGCCCGATGCTTATGAACAATCACCAACAGCTACTACTGCTGTCATGAGCGGTATCATGGTTAAGATGGGGATCTTCGCAGTGGTTCGCTGGCTCATACCTATTTTCCCGAATGCTTCTGCACATTATGCAAATCTGGTGATCATTCTTTCGGTAACCGGAATGTTATATGCATCATTGATCGCTATCAAACAGGATGATATCAAACGCTTGATCGCTTATTCATCCATCGCCCACATTGGTTTAATGTGTGCTGCTTTATTCTCGCTTAATAAAACAGGATGGGAAGGCGTAATGATCCAGATGTTTAACCACGGTGTAAATGTGATCGGCCTCTGGATCGTTGCCGATGTGATCGAACAAAAACTCGGCACACGCAAATTCAGTGAGCTTGGTGGATTGGCACAAAAAGCACCGGTAATGGCCATTTTATTAGTAGTAATGGCACTGGCTAATATTGCTTTGCCGCTTACCAATGCATTTATTGGTGAATTCTTAATGTTTAATGGATTGTTCCAATACAATATGGTGTTTGCAGCGGTAGCCGGTATCAGTGTTATTCTCGCAGCAGTGTATACACTCAATATGGTTCAGAAAGTATTATATGGCAATACGGTTGCCACAACAGAAAATGCAACAGAGATCAGCGGTAATGTGCAATGGGTATTGATCATAATAACAATTGTGGTGATCGTGCTGGGTATTTACCCGCAACCATTAATCGATCTTACAAAAGATACGGTTACAGCGATCCTGGTAAAATAGTTTACGTTAAAACAAACCTGTTGGTAACAGCAGGTTCAAGATAAGTTTATGAATGCAATCATTGTTTCTGCTTTAATGGGAGTTGTTATGATGTTCAGCGGCATCTTTACCAAGAGCCGGTCTGCTGTTACATCTGTTGCGGTAATCGGACTGGTATTATTGCTGGTGGCCAATTTACTGAACACGTATGGCATCTGGACAATTCAGGTTGACACAAAAGGCCTGCTGAGCTTTGAGAAATTTGGTATGTTTTTTAACACCATTGCATTTGCAGCTACTTTGATCTATGTATTACTCAGCGGAAAAGAAATAGAAAAAGCAGGCGCCAATGTAGCCGAGTATTACGCATTGATTTTTTTCGTTTTGTGCGGGGTATCCATTCTTTCTTCCTTCAATGGTTTATTGATGTTGTTCATCGGTATCGAAATTCTATCCATCCCTTTATATATTCTTACCGGATCTGATAAAAGAAATTTGAAAAGCAATGAAGCTGCCCTGAAATATTTTTTAATGGGTTCTTTCTCAACCGGCATCATGCTTATGGGTATTGCACTGGTATATGGCGCTACCGGCATTTTTGCTTTGGGTGGAATGTCTGTTGCACCTTCTGCAGGTATGCAACACGCTTCATTTCTGGAAGTGGCCGGGTTGATCCTGATATTTGTTTCCATGTGTTTTAAAGTATCCGCGGCTCCTTTCCATTTCTGGACACCCGATGTATACGATGGAGCACCTGCCGTATTTACTTCCTTTATGGCAACCATTGTAAAAGCAGCCGGATTTATCGCTTTTGTTCGTTTGTTTGATACACATACCGATATCCTCGGTCCATCCTGGCAGATCTTACTCGGCTTTGTCATCATCGCTACTTTACTCATTGGTAATATCACAGCCGTATTTCAACAGAGCGTAAAAAGAATGCTGGCATACTCAAGTATCGCACAGGCAGGCTTTATGCTTTTTGCTTTATACAGCGTGAACGATATGGCCAAAGAAGGCATTCTGTTATATGCTGTTGCTTACAGTTTGGCAACTATCGGTATGTTCGCGGTGCTCATTAAAATGAACGACTATACTTTTGATGGATTTAACGGCCTCGCCAAAACACAGCCGGTATTAGCATTGGTTGCAACCATTTGTTTACTCTCACTTTCAGGGATCCCACTTACCGCAGGATTCTTTGCCAAATATTATATGCTGGCATCTATGGTAAAAGCAGGTGGGTCTATGTGGCTGGTAATTGCGGCTGTATTGTTTGCTGCCGTTAGCGTGTACTATTATTTCCGTGTTATACAGGCCATATATTTTAAAGAGGGCGAAGCTGGCACTTCAGCCATCAGTTCTCCTTTTAAAGCAGGACTGCTTATTCTGGCGGCATTGATCATCCTATTGGGCATATTTCCTTCTCTGGTGCTCAATTGGCTGTATTTTTAACCGCTCTTCATAATTATCAGCCCCTGTGACCGGGGTTCAATTTTCTCAATTATCTTTATAAGGTTGAATAACACCGGCATGACCACACTCGACTCCCTTTCACTGGCCTGGCGTACTGTACGTAGTAATAAATTACGTACCGGCATCACTGTAGCCATTATTGCTTTTGGTATTATGGCATTGATTGGCATTATTACCGCCATACAGGCCATGAACCAGAGCCTGAAAGAGAGTTTCTCATTCATGGGTGCCAACGCATTTGTGATCCGTTATAAAGACTCCCGCGTTCGTTTTGGCGGCGGGCCGCGTAACGGAGATGTAACGAAAAAGAAACGCGGACTCAAAGAAAAAAAATCCAATCTCGATAAAGTGATCCGTAAAGAGGAAGCAGAATTTTTTAAAACAAATTTCTACTTTCCGGATGCAAAGATCTGTGTGTACAGAAGAGGCCCGGGTAACCAGGAAATTCATTACGAGGAAAAGAAAACCAACCCGCAGATCACGGTATGGGGAGGCGATGAAAATTATACAACTGTAAACGGATACCAGATCGACCTTGGCCGTAACCTCAATAGCCTTGATGTAGAAAGCGGACGAAGTGTTTGTTTGTTAGGAAGCAATGTGGCAGGTAAACTGTTTGGAGATAAACCGGAAAAATGTATTGATAAGATCATTCGTGTGGGAAGCCTTCCATATCGGGTGGTAGGACTTTTAAAAAGCAAAGGTTCCAGTGCTATGATGCGGCAGGATGATATGATCCTTACCTCTTACAACAATGTGCGCCATTTCGAAAACTCCAGCAGCTCTTATCTGGTGGGAGTAATGGTAAACAATGTACAGGAACTGGATGTGGCTACAGATGAAGCGACATCTGTATTCCGCGCTGTAAGAAAATTACAGCCTACAGACGAAGAAAATTTTGTGATCGAACGCAGCGATAAATTTGCCGAACTCTTTATCGGCTTCCTAAGCAGTATTACAGGCTCAGCAGGAGCTATCGGATTGATCACCCTGATTGGTGCTGCGATTGGTTTAATGAATATCATGTTGGTAGCAGTAAATGAGCGCACCAAAGAAGTAGGATTAATAAAAGCTATCGGCGGGAAAAGTAAAAATGTACGCCAGCAATTTCTTTTTGAAAGTATGATCATCAGCCTGATGGGCGCATTCTTCGGGATTGTGCTCGGGGTAATGGTCGGTAACCTTTTCTCTATCGTATTAAAAACAGGGTTTGTCGTTCCCTGGGCCTGGGTAATTATCGGTATTGTGATCTGCTCTGTTGTAGGATTAGCCGCAGGCATCTACCCAGCAATGAAAGCCGCAAGGTTAAATCCGATTGTTGCTTTGCGGTATGAATAATATCGTGAATCGTGAGACGTGAATCGTGAGTAAATTCTCTCATTCAGTTTTCACTCACGATTCACGTCTCACGATTCACGAACAACATCATCCCCTTTTAAAGAACAGCTTCAACTTATCATTGATATAATACTCAAGATCCTCCTCGTTTTTATTTTGCCGTAACCACTCACTCGAAGGCCTGTACTGCTGCATAAACTGTTGCAGTTGATCATCTTTTAAACTGGTATATTTTTTAACGAGAGATGCAGGAAAACGGTAATTGATATATGCCTCTTTCTCATTCGAATCAAAAAAAGCAAGCCGTTTACGTTTGTCTTTTTCATGTTTTGAAAAACGATCAAGATTTAAGGCAATACCCGCCCCGGAATTGGCTTTTGATACAGTAGGAATTGTATAGTTCACGATATCCTGCAGAAAATCTTTTCTTCTTTCAATACTGTCTAACTGATAACGGCTCATACCTCTTGCCGTTACGGTAACATTGCCCAAGCTATGCGTTAAAGGTTTCAGGTATAAAGAAAGTGTGTCTTGTGTGAGAAAGGTTTTATTATAATGAATGGTATCAAAATGATAACCCACCGCAGCAAATGAAAGTACTTCATCTTCTTTCAGTTCAATCCTGAAACGGCCGGTAGCGCTGGTCATTACAGTTACCTTACTATTGAGATTGGTAACGCTGGCCAAAGCAATTACTTCGTTGGTAACACTATCTCTTAAATAACCCCAACGCTCTGTAACCTTTTGTGCACTAACCGACATGCCAAAACAAACGAATAAAATACAAATGCAATATCTCATAAACATTCTTTGTACAAAGGTACGTATCACATATGGCTAACGTTTCTGATTTTCATCAGCAATTTGTTAAAGGATAGCAGCAAATAAAAAGCCCCGCAACTGCGGGGCTCTTAAAATCATAATGAAATCAGAGTAATCTGAGATACTATTTAGGATCCAATGCTTTCTTAATTCTTTCAGCAACATCCTGTAAATGATATTTACTCATTTTATCAGTTGTACCCGGAATGGCACCTGCAATCTCAGATTGTAAAGTGCGGAGCTGGCCCCTTATTACTGAAGTTACATCTGTATTCTTGATATTTGGCGCAAGTGTAAATCCACCACGTCCACCACCACCAACTACTACCTGTATACCGGCTGCAGCAGCAGGAGGATTGATGAGATCGATTAATTTTTCAGCATAAGCTTTCTGTAAGTTTCTTCTGTAAGGATCGATTGGTTTTTTAGAACTCAATTCACTCCAAACACCTTTTCTTACATCATCCATCATTTCATCAAGGCCATAAGTATTGCTTCCGAAACGATTGGTGGCAGCTGCCAGTTTAAACAGTCTTGTACCATCGAGCAAACTGTTCAAAGTACCTGTTTGAATTGTCTGGATCCTTTCATTGTTGTTTGGAGAAGTGATCTTATTCAGAATCGTTCTGTCCATTAACCATGTTGGTGTTTCAAACAATTGTTTGTTCAGGAATGCAACCGCTTCTTTCTGTCTGTCTTTTGGAGTAGGTTCATATACATCACCTGACTGTTCAATGCTTTTAAAAGTTTCATAGATACCGCCAACATTCGTGGTAACATGACCCATATAACGGCTGAACTGGCCTACTACCTGTGCATAGATATCGCTCATGTTCTCAAAATGATCAGCTTCTTCTTTGGTCCACTCAGGAATTTGCGGAACAATGCGTTTCAGGTTTTTGATACCATATTCGCTCGCTTTAACGCTGTTATCACCAAGGTCTTCTGTTTGTGCCCTTGGATCTCCGTTACGTCCTTCACCACCAAACCATACACGTGGATTAGCTGCCAATGCATCAATGATCCATTTGTTGTTTATTTTTTTATCTTTTTCTACATCAGATTCTCCGATATAAGAATAACCCCATTTAATGGCCCATTTATCATAGTCGCCAATGCGTGGAAATAAACCTACTTCGGTAACATTATCTTCCGGCTGTGCCACATAGTTGAAACGTGCATAGTCCATGATAGAAGCGGTATGTCCGTTAGCTTCAACCCATGCTTTGTTACGCAGGTTTTCTACCGGTGTTTTGCTGCTGCTTCCCATGTTATGGCGTAAGCCCAATGTATGGCCCACTTCGTGAGATGATACAAAACGGATCAGTTGTCCCATCAGCTCATCATCAAACTTCATTTTGCGTGCTTTGGGATCAACCGCTGCAGTTTGTACCAGATACCAGTCGTGCACCAGTTTCATCACATTATGATACCAGCCGATATGGCTTTCCAGGATCTCACCACTGCGTGGATCGTGAACCTGAGGGCCGTATGCATTCTCAATATCTGATGCGAAATAACGGATCACAGAATAACGGGCATCTTCCAGACTCATATTCGGATCATTAGGCCATTCTTTACCTACGATCGCATTTTTGAAACCGGCTTTCTCAAAAGCTTTCTGCCAGTCGTTAATACCATCGATCAATGGTTTAACCCATTGTTTGGGAGTGGCCGGATCGATATAATAAACGATTTGTTTAGCGGGCTCAACCAGTTCGCCACGCTTGTATTTGTCCATGTCTTCCGGCTTAGGTTCCAGTTTCCATCTTACGGCATAGATCTGGTCTTCTACTTTTTGCTGCTCATCGCTATAAACAACATAACCACCGGCAAAGAAACCAACCCTTGAGTCAAACAAGCGGCGGTTCATCGGGGTTTTGGGCAATAAAAGCATTGAAGTATTCAACTCAACGGTAATGGCACCTGCAGCCTGTGCAGCCGGCAAGGTAGCACCACCGCCACCACCTAATGCTGCCAAACCACCACCGCCACCTGACGTATAGGTTTTTACGGTTCTGATCTCAGTATTGATAGGGAAGGTGTGAATGCTTTGGATATAGGATCTGTCCGCAGCCAGGATACCCAGCCCAAACTGGCGTTTATCACCCGGATCCAGTCCAACGATTTGGTTATCACCTTTAAAGAAATCGGTAACTTCTACTACATAGCTTGCAGAATCTTTACCAAATGCTGCAATGTTTAATGCGGTAGCGATCGGATCTAAATAAGAGTTTTTAACAGCTTTTGAAATGGTGTTGGTAGAATCAGCTGTGCTGATCAGTGCCACCACTCTTACAAAAATGTTATTGCTCGGCCCTTTTTCAAAACGCAGGCTTTGCTCGTTTACTTCTTCTCCACCGTATTTGCCACCACCACCGGGTACTTTCACAAAACGGGTAACAGCAAGGATTTCACGGCCAAGAACAGAGTCAGCTATTTCAAAATAATACCTGTCATCCACCTTGTGAACGGTAAACAGTCCTTTTTTGGTCACAGCCTTATCTGTAATAACCTCTTTATAAGGCCTTGGGCCTGTTCTGGGTGCGCCGCCTAATCCTAATGCGGCCCCCAGATTGACTCTACCTGCTGCTCCACCCGGAGCAGGGCGGGAGGTATCGGGTTGTTGGGCCATAGCCACGGTACTGGCCAACAGCGCAACCATTAATAATGATTTTTTCATAAGTGAGTTAAGTTTTGAATAAGGTTTAAAGATAAGGTTCTAAAAGAAACGAATTAAATTTTGTTAAACCATAATTATGAATGGTGAAAACACTTTATTTATCGGTGAAAAACATTCTGTCGCTTTGGGGAATACACTACCTTTCCGTTCCGGAAAAGGGCAAAAAGGCTAAGTTCAACAAAATAAAAATTTCACGTTCTTTATTTTGAAGAAAATGGCTAATTTGTATTCCCTATAAATATTTTTTGAAACATTGTTGTTTTTTTCAAAACAATTTTCAGTAGAATTGCGGGAACAAACTTTTAAACCAACTGTAATTTTTAAAAAACCAAAAATCAATTGAATCATGGCTGAAACAAAACCAACTGCAGGTGCTGCTGTAAAAAGCCCATCTTCTGCACAACCTAAGAAGAGCAGTAACTCAATTTCATGGCTGGCGCCACTTTTGTGTATCGTATTTGGATACGTGATCTGGCGTTTCGTGTTGGGTGCTCCGAGTAACTTTACTACCCCTGATCCCAATGGTGGTTTTTGGCCACAGCACAAAGGACCTAAAGGAACGCTGACAAAAATGTATGAGGGTGGTATTATTGTACCAATCCTGATCGGTTGTTTTTTAACCGTATTGACTTTTGTGATCGAAAGGTTATTGACTGTATCTAAAGCAGCCGGTACCGGAAGCATCGCAGAATTTGTGCGCACAGTACAGTTCCACCTTGCCAACAAAGATGTTGATAAGGCTTTGGCTGCTTGCGACAAACAAAAAGGATCTGTAGGTAATGTAATGAAAGCAGGTCTGAAAAAATACAAAGAAATGATCACCAACACTGAACTCGTTACCGAGCAGAAAGTGCTGAACATTCAGAAAGAAGTAGAAGAAGCAACAGCTTTGGAACTTCCTATGCTGGAGAAAAACCTGGTGTTTTTATCAACTATCGCATCAGTAGCAACCCTGTTGGGTCTGTTAGGTACGGTAATGGGTATGATCAAATCATTCTCTGCGTTAGGTGATGAAGGTGGTGGTGACGCTGCCCGTGAATTGTCAAAAGGTATCTCTGAGGCCCTGTTTAACACTGCCCTCGGTATCGGTACTTCAGCCATCGCGATCATTTGCTATAACGTGTTCACTACCCGTATTGATGGTATCACTTATGGTATTGACGAATCTGGTTTCACATTAACACAAAGCTTTGCTGCCAACTACAAATAATCTCCGGATCGTTTGTGGAAATAACAAAATTTTGAATCTAATTAGTGAAACATTTAAATAATTAACAATGGGTAGAGCCAAATTACCTCGAAAGAGTACCAGCATTGACATGACGGCGATGTGCGATGTGGCTTTTCTGTTGTTGTCTTTCTTTATCTTAACAACGAAGTTTAAGCCATCAGAGGCGATCGCTGTTACGATTCCAAAATCGGTAGCTGCTAAAGTGGCCCCGAATAAGGATTATGTACAGGTAATTATTGACAAGGACGGCAAAGTGTTTCTGGAAATGGATGATGAATCCATGAAAGAAGTCATCGGTAACGCACTGAATAACACCAAGAATCTGGGATTGGATGTAAAGGCTTTTAAAAAGTCTCTCTTCTTTGGTGCATCATTTGCAGGATTGAAATCTTTTCTGGCCCTTCCGGAAGATCAGCGAAAAGGTAACCTTTTACCCGGGATCCCTGTTCAGGATACAGCTCATAATGAGTTAACTGAATGGATGACACAGGTATTAAGTGCTTACCAGGGGAAAAAACCATTCTTCCTTGTAAAAGGAGATAACCTGGCGAAATTCCCTGCTTTTAAAGCTGTTGTTACAGCCTTTAAAAAGAATGATATCCTGAAATTCCAGATGGTTACTGCTCCTGAAGGTGTGCCCGTAGGTACAGACCTTTGGAAGAAAGCACAGGCAGGTGAAAAGAGAGATGAGTAGAACTGAGCAAACAAATTTCTAATTAAAACTAAATTCTACCGACATGGCAGAAATGGATACCTCAGGTGGAGGCCATAAGAAAGGCCCAGGGGTCAAGAAAAGTAAGAAGCTGTCAACACGTGTGGACCTGACTCCCATGGTGGATCTGGGTTTTCTGTTGATTACTTTCTTCATTTTTACCACCACAATGAGCCAGGCTACCGCTATGAAGCTGATCTTACCAAAAGACGCTGATAAGCCGGAAGACCAGAACAAGGCCAAACAGTCGGGTGTTATCACCATCTTATTAGGAAAAGACAATCACGTTTTCTATTATGAAGGTGAATTGGATAATTCGGCGTCTAATTTTAAGTCGTCAACTTTCCATGATATCCGTGAAGTACTCATCAACAAAAAGAACAGTGTAAAAGAACTGAAGGATTTTGTAGTAATCTTAAAACCTTCAGAATATTGCACCTACCGTAATCTGGTAGATATTCTTGACGAGATGACCATCAATGTTTGTACGCGTTATGCACTGGTAGACATCACCGATATTGAAACACAGTTGGTGAAAAGATCAGATGATATGGCAGCAGCACAGGGCAACTAAACAGAGTGTGACATTTTCCTTAACCGGAATAATTACAAAAGTATTTTACAATGGATATAAACAAAATTCAATCTGCCGACATCCTCGACATCCTTTTTGATGGAAGGAACAAGGAGTATGGTGCGTATGATTTACGTAAAACGTATAACCGACGTATCAAGATCTCTATAGCAGGAATGTTCACGGTATGTGCACTCTTCCTTATCGGTTCATTGATTGCCAATTCAACCAAGAAATCTAAAACAGAATTGGTTGTGGCTGATATGGAACTGGCTAAGGTAGATGAAGCAAAAAAACCTGAACCACCACCACCACCGCCTCCTCCAAAACAGGAACCGCCTAAAGTGGAAATGGCCAAATTCACCCCTCCCAAAATTGTGAAGGATGAAGAGGTAAAACCTGAAGAAGAGATCAAGGAAGTGGAAAAAATGGAAGACACCAAAATCGGTACCATCAACCAGGAAGGTGCCAAAGATGAAGGTGTGGTAGCTCCCCCTGTTGAAAAATCAACCGGTGTGGTAGAAGCGCCAAAAGTGGAAGAAGATTATGATAAAGTATTTACAGTGGTACAAATTGCCGCTGAGTTTCCCGGAGGTTTACCTGCGTGGACTAAATATCTTGAACGTAACCTGAACCGCGATCTTCCAGTAGAAAACGGTGCCCCTCCGGGAAAATACACTGTGGTTGTTTCTTTCATTGTAAGTAAAACGGGAGATATCAGCGATGTAGTTGCTGAGAACGATCCGGGCTACGGAACAAAAGCAGAAGCAATCCGTGTAATTACCAAAGGTCCTAAATGGAAACCTGCGGTACAGAACGGAAGAAACGTAATCTATCGTCACAGACAAAGTATCACATTCCAGGTATCAGAAGAATAATTTTTCTGATCATCTCGATCATAAAAAAATCCCTGCAATTTTTTATTGCGGGGATTTTTTTTGTGCAGGGGTGATCGTGAATCGTGATTTTTTTTGTGAATGGTGAATTGTGAATGGTCAATGTATATTTCGAATTATCTATTCACAATTGACCATTCACCATTCACGAAAACTCAGGTCTCACGAATTAACAATCTCCTTTGTGGATTTATGCTGCACACAGAATCATAGCATAAAACCAACATTATGGAAAAGCAAAACATTCTAACCGCAGACCTGCTCGACATTTTGTTCGAGGGGAAAAACAAAACCTATGGTGCATATGAACTTCGCAAGTCGTATGAAAAGCGGATTACGTATGCAATAAGTGGCACCATATTTATCTGTCTGTTATTTATTGTGGGAAGCCTTTTGGCAGGGAATAAGAGAATCAGTAAGAACGATATTGTGATTGCAAACATTGAGCTTGAAAATTTTAAGAAAGAAGAACAGAAAGTAGAACCACCGCCACCACTTCCAAAACCCGAACCACCAAGAGTGGAAATGTCGCAGTTTACACCACCGCAGATCACGCGTGATGAAGATGTAAAACCGGAAGAAGAAATTAAAGAGATACAACAGATGGAGGATACTAAGATCGGTACCATTAACCAGGAAGGAAATAAAGATGATGGTGTGGTGGCACCACCGGTAGAAAAAGATCCCGGTATAGTGGTTGCACCCCGAAAAGCTGATGATATCGATGTTCCGTTTACCAGCGTTCAAATTGAAGCGCAATTTAAAGGCGGTATGAGCGAGTGGACAAAATATCTGGAACGAAATCTCAACAAAGACCTTCCTTCTGAAAATGGGGCACCCCCGGCCGATTATGCTGTAATCGTGTCATTTATCGTAGATAGGAATGGGATGATCAGTGATGTGCGCGCAGAAAATGATCCGGGGTATGGCACCAAGGCCGAAGCCATACGTGTTATTCAAAAAAGCCCTAATTGGTTACCGGCAAAGCAGAATGGCAGAGATGTGGTGTACAGGCAGAAACAGAAGATCACATTCAGGGTTTCGGAACAGTGAGTAGGCAGTAGTGAGTGGTGAGTATTAATGGAGGCGAGAATGTTGATTCTCTCACCACTGACTACTCACTACTCACCTCTCACCCGATTGACCTATTTTTGCCCCGAAAGCAACCAATATGTCAACACAACTGAGGGGATGGGACGATACAATTGTAGCTCTGGCCACGCCACCGGGCGTAGGCGCTATTGGCGTGATACGTGTGAGTGGTAAAGAAACTTTTGCCATTTTGAATGAGATGTTTCCTTCAAAGAATTTATTGGAACAGGCATCACATACTTTACATGTTGGATTATTAAAACAGGAAGATCTGATTCTTGATGAAGTGGTATTATCCCTTTTTAAAGGGCCGCGTTCTTATACAGGTGAGGATGTAATTGAGATTAGTTGTCATGGCTCACCCTTTATTCAGGAAAATATTTTACAGGCTATTACGAAGCATGGGGCAAGAATTGCGAAGCCGGGAGAGTTTACGCAACGTGCTTTTTTAAATGGCAAACTCGATCTGGCCCAGGCAGAAGCCGTTGCAGACTTGATAGCCAGTAATACAGAAGCCAGCCGTAAAACGGCCTTGCATAGCATGCGCGGTGGTTTTTCGTCAGACCTGTCTGTGTTGCGCGAACAGTTGATCAAGTTCTCGGCCATGATAGAACTGGAACTCGATTTTTCGCAGGAAGATGTGGAGTTTGCAGACCGTACGGCATTAAATAAACTGATTGCTGAGTTAAGTGCATCAACAACTCAGCTCATGAACTCATTTCAGCTGGGGAATGTGATCCGTAATGGAGTGCAGGTTGCCATTATAGGTAAACCCAATGCCGGTAAATCTACTTTACTGAATACTTTGCTGAATGAGAACCGTGCCATTGTAAGCGATATTGCGGGTACCACAAGAGATACGGTTGAAGAGATCTTAAACATCAAGGGCGTGTTATTCCGTTTGATAGATACTGCCGGTATACGCGAACATACACAGGACCTGATTGAAAGCATTGGTGTAGAAAGAAGCTTTGAAAAAATGCGTGCCGCCAATGTGGTGATCTATTTGTTTGATGTAAATGAGATTGATGAGGAAATTCTGCAAACAGTAGTCGATAATTTTACCAAGGAAAATATTCAATACATACTGGTTGGTAATAAAGCAGAAACTGATCTTACTGAAATAAAAGAACGGTACGCTTCCTTCAAAGACTGCATTTTTATTTCAGCAAAGAGCAATACCAATATTGAGGAACTGAAAGAAGCCTTACTCAGCAAAGCCATAAGTGGCGATATTGATACGGAAGCTACTATTGTAACCAATGCCCGCCACTACGAAGCGCTTCAAAAACTAAATATGTCGTTAAAGGATGTGCAACGTGGACTGGACGATCAGATCCCGAGTGATCTCCTTGCTTTAGATATACGACAATGCCTGCATTATCTGGGCACTATCACCGGGCAGATCACCAATGAAGATCAGTTGGATTTTATTTTTTCGAAATTTTGTATTGGAAAGTAACCCCTACAAAACAACCTTACAAAAAACTTATAACAAATGCCCTGAAAGCCCTTTAAACAGGGCTTTTTTAATGCTTTATACTACCCGTTTGTTTTGTAATGCTATTCGGTTGTTTCGCTAATATTTGTACCTTAGTTGTACCTTGAAGCCGAAAATGGGGGGTTAAGGTACAAATTTGTACCTCGAAAGATGAATGATGGCACACGAAGGCACACAAAGACACACTAAGGCACAATAAGACACAGTATGAGTACAAACATTCAGGTACAAAGGATTTGCCAGCATTGCAGTAAAGAGTTTACAGCCCGAACCACCGTTACCCGTTTCTGTTCAAACGCTTGCAGTTCCAAAGCATACAAGGCAAACGTTAAGACTTTAAAGGTTGAGTTAAGTAACCGGGAAACCCAGCGTGTCGTTTCCAAACCCATTGAGGAACTGAAAGCAAAGCCTTTTCTAAGCGTTTGGGAAGCCGGTAAGCTTTTGGGAGTAAGCAGGCGAACCATTTACAGGATGCTGGATAGGGGGGAACTTAATTCAGGCAAGGCAGGAACACGAACTATAATAAAGCGATCTGATATTGATAATATTTTTTCAAAAGCATAAAGACAATGGCAACCAAAGTTAAACTTAGAACAAAAGCGATTTCAGGAAACAGGCAAAGCCTGTACCTTGACTTTTACCCGGCCATTCCCCACCCGGAAACAGGCGAACCCACCCGAAGGGAGTTTTTAGGAATGTACCTGTTTGATAAAGCGAAAACACTTGTTGATAAAAAACATAATGCAGAGCAAAGAACCCTTGCCGAACAGATAAGGCAAAAAAGGGATAAGCAACTGAACGGAAATGAAGCCTTAAATAGTTTGGAAAAGAGAATGATTGAAAAGGATGAAAAGGAACAGGAACTGGGAGAACGTTCTTTTATTGAATACTTTAAACAGTTAGCGGATAAGCGTAAAGCCTCTAATTACGATAACTGGGTTTCGGCTACCCATTACCTTGAAAAATTCACCAATGGCAGTTTGAAGTTTTCCGAAGTAAATGAAAAGTTTTGCAACGACTTCAAAGATTTTCTTTTAACAAGCCCCAGCACCCGGAGCAGCAAGAAAGCCCTTTCCCAAAATTCCGCTGTATCCTATTTCAATAAACTCAAAGCCTCATTAAAGCAGGCATACAAAGACGGCTATTTACAAAACGATCTTAACGCAAAGGTTGAAGCCGTTAAGCAAGCTGAAACGCAAAGGAACTTTTTAACCATTGAGGAACTTAACAAACTTGTAAAAACGGAATGTACCATACCACTACTTAAACAGGCAGCTTTGTTCTCAGCCCTTACAGGTTTGCGGTTTTCCGATATTGAGAAATTGGTTTGGGGCGAACTGGAATACATTGAAGGCAACGGATATTTTATTAAATTCAAGCAGCAAAAGACAAAGGGGGCTGAAATGATGCCTATTTCAGAGCAGGCATTTAATTTATTAGGGGAACGCCAAGAACCGAAAGCCAAAGTATTTGAAGGGCTGTATTATTCAGCACACACCAATTTGCATTTGTTTAAATGGGTAACCAAAGCAGGGATAACAAAAGATATTACTTTCCATTGTTTCAGGCACACGTTTGCCACTTTGCAGCTAAGTAATGGAACCGATATTTATACAGTATCAAAAATGCTGGGACACCGGGAATTGAAAACAACACAGGTTTACGCAAAAATTATTGATCAAACAAAACGGGATGCAGCCAATAAGATAAAATTGGATTTGTAAAAAAACTAAACATAAAAGACAAAATGATTACTGAAAAAATAAAAGCCCTGTTTCAGTTTATTGAGTTTTTACACTCTAATACTGAAAACTTCAAACAGTTTGATGAGGTAATAAAAGAACTTAAAGTACTGGACATCGAACGGAATAAATTAAACCCTCTAAAAAACTTTGCGGACAAACTAAAATACGATGAGATACAAGCCGAATTAAAAGATAAATTTAAAATAATTGAGGAAAATATAATACAAGTATTACAGTCTAAAATACTTGAATTGAATATTTGCGACTTGAATAAAACAGAAACCCTTTGGAACTGGAATATTTCAGAAATAAACAACTTCAAAGAAAATTTTAGTAAAGAAGATATTCCTGAAATATTTCGGTATAAAAGCAAATACATTAATTATAGAAAAGTAACAAATTGCGATTATTTTCAAACATTCTTTTTTCAAGATTTAGATCAAATACTTAAAGTACTCTTCGACTTCTTTAAAGAGACATCTATCAACGAATTTGAAACATTCGAAACAAAAACAATTGAGGTGAATAGTTTTAAAGAAGCAATTGAGCAGTTTCAAAAAGGAACTAAAAAAGTTTCTTTGCCAATTGATTTTTTGAATCCTCCAACATTTGATAAACGCGAATACAATTTGCCTACTCAACAAACAGTTTCGAAAATAGTCAGTCAAAAATTGCAACCTGAATTTAAGCCAACCTTCAAACCTGAAGCCGTGAAACTCATATTTGATTTGCTTAAAGACTTTTTCACATTTGAACACCAAGAGAAATTAAAAATGATTTTGGAAAGAGGAAATGATGCAGATGAAAAACTTTTATTTAAAGATAATGGTAACCGTTTAGCAGATGCTTTTAAGCAGCTTATCGAAACTGATTTTATCACGGGTTGTCAAAAGAAAGAACTTGAGAAATGGGTTAGTAAAAACTTCCTTTATTCTTCAAATGGAATTCCGAAAGATTTTAAACCTCGATACCTCAATGATATTATTTCTACAAATAGCGATAAATGTAAGAAGCCTATACTTAATGTAACAAAGGATAAGAACTTAGGAAAGTATGTAATAAGTAAAGCATAATATTTTTAACGGGTTGTGTACGGGTTACTCCCCGCCGTATTGAAACCCCACAAGACACCCCGATACTATTGCAAAGCATTTGACAAAACAGATGATTTTGTAATATGGAAATTACATTTGAACAACTACCTAAAGCGGTTACCACCTTACAGGAAACGGTAAACGACATTAAACGGCTCTTACTTGAAAAGAGCAGCGAACCCCAGCCCGAAGCAGATGAACTTTTAACCGTTCAGGATACGGCAAAGTTTTTAAGCCTTTCAGTTCCCACCATTTACGGGCTTATTTCAAAAGGCCAACTCCCGGTAATGAAGCGATCTAAACGCTGTTACTTCTCAAAGTTTGAGTTAATCAATTACTTAAAGGATGGGAAACGAAAAACGGTTGCCGAACTGGAAACCGAAGCGGATGCCTATTTAAGTAACCGCAAAAGAAAGGGGGTAAGCCATGCGTAAACATGAAACAAACCCCCAGCATAAAAGACAAGCCGAAGTTACCCCACACTATAACCAATTGCAAACCATATTTCAATTTTTGCAGGAAAACGTTGCCACCGCTTCAATGGTTGCAGATGCAACGGGTATTTATCAAAAGAACATTTGCCGATACAAAAGGGATTTAGAGAAAGCAGGACAGCTTTGGGAAATAGCCAAAGACACCTGTAAGAAAACAGGCTTTAAAGCATGGTACTTAACTACTGATAAAGCAAAGGCCTCTAATTGTTCACCACAGCTAAACCTCTTTTGATATGGAACTGAAACCGCAATTCGATTTAGAAACCTTCGGTATTGGTATTAACGATATTAAAAATGAAGCCGAACAGATTTTACAAAAGGATATTGAAGCCAAAGAAAGCAAAGGATTATTTACAGTTAAGACAGGTAACCGCTGGATTGAGCAGGCTAAAACCCGACCTATTCCGCAAATGCTGTTTGGTGAATTTTGGTTTGAGGGCGAACTATGTATTTTGTTTGCTGATACCAATTTAGGAAAATCAATTTTAGCCGTTCAGATAGGGAACAGCATAAGCCGGGGTGAACAGATAAGAGGCTTTAAACTGGAAACTACAAAGCAGCCAATCTTATACTTCGATTTTGAACTTTCAGATAAGCAGTTTGAAAACCGGTATTCATTAAATTTTGAAAGTCATTATTGTTTCGATGACAATTTTATAAGGGTTGAAATAAACCCGGATGCCACCATTCCCGAAAGCCTGGGATTTGAAGATTTCTTAAACCATTCGCTCGAACGTTCCATAATTGAAACAGGTGCAAAAGTATTGATTATTGATAACCTTACTTACCTCAAAAATGAAACAGAAAAAGCCAAAGATGCTTTGCCCTTAATGAAGCATTTGAAAGCATTAAAGAACAGATACGGGCTTTCTATTTTGGCTTTGGCACATACTCCCAAAAGGGATTTATCGAAACCCATTACCCGGAATGATCTGCAAGGCAGTAAGATGCTGATTAACTTTTGCGATAGTTCCTTTTCAATTGGGGAAAGTCATACTGATAAAAACATCCGTTACCTCAAACAGATAAAGCAGAGAAACACCGAACAGATTTACGATACAGAAAACGTTTGTATTTGTCAGATTGATAAACCCTTCAATTTCCTGCAATTTGAGTTTATGAATTTCGGTACTGAACGGGAACACCTGAAACAGCAAACCGATAGGGATAGAGAAAATGAAACTGAAAAAATTATTGCCTTGAAACAGCAAGGGCGAAGTTTCCGGGAAATAGGGGCTGAACTGAAGATTTCACACATGACAGTAAAACGGATTTGGGAAAAACAAAACAAAGTGTAACACCTGTAACAAGTGTAACACCCTGTTACAAGTGTTACACCTGTTACACCAAAACCTAAATAATGAACGATCACAGATACATTTTAGAACCATACAGGGGAATGAATACCCGTTACCGTTGCCCCGGTTGCAAGCAAAGAGATAAAACCTTTTCACTTTACATTGATACGGCAACGGGCGAACATATTGCCCCCAGCGTTGGCAGGTGCAACCGGGAAAGTAATTGCGGTTACCATTACACACCGAAGCAATACTTTCAGGATAATCCTGCAATTATCGGGAGTACACCCCAGCCCAAAGCATTCAGGTCGAAACCTGTTACACTTGCATCAAAGCCGGTTTCATTCATTCCGGTGGAGGTATTTACAGCCGGGTTAAAAGGATACAATACAAACAACTTTGTAAAATACCTTATTGATCTATTCGGAATTGAGGTTTCTTATCGGGTTTGTGGAGAGTATTTTATAGGCACTTCAAGGCATTGGCCGGGGGCAACTGTATTTTGGCAGATAGATACTAAAGGAAAGATAAGGACGGGCAAGATTATGCTTTACAGCCCCACTACGGGCAAACGAGTAAAAGAACCATTCAATCACATTACATGGGTGCATAAAGCCCTTAAACAGCCTGTATTTGAATTAAAGCAATGTTTGTTTGGCGAACACTTGTTACTGGATAAGACAAAACCCGTTGCCATTGTTGAAAGTGAAAAGACGGCTATCATTGCCAGCGTTTATTTGCCCCGGTTTATTTGGTTGGCGGTTGGCAGCCTTACTAACCTGAACGCTGAAAGATGCGGGGTATTGAATGGGCGAACTGTTATACTGTTCCCCGATCTTAACGGCTTTGAGAAATGGAACACTAAAGCAAAGGAACTTTCTCACATTGCCCGGATTTCAGTTTCTGATTTATTGGAACGTAAAGCCACCGAAGCAGAGAGAAAACAGGGTTTAGATTTAGCCGATTACTTAATAAGATTTCATTACAAAGACTTTACCCAAATTGAACAAATTAACCCCGATGGATTGACAGCTTTTGAAAGTTGGTTATCATTTAACCCAGCCGGGGGGATATTTGAATTTGACGGACAAAGGCTACGAATAACACCACGTTCCCTAACGATTTAGGTTTCAGACAATACACAAATAATATTATGCCAAAGCCACACACGTTCCCGACCTTGTTTGATGAGTTGAAAACAGTTAGCATTTCCTTTTTAAAAAAGCATGGATATTTAAAGCTTAACCATTGGCAAAGCGGCATAATAACATGGAGTAGGAACGGAAATAAAACAGGCAGCATTTCAATAAACATAAACACCCGGCTCGAAAGCCCTTACCTTGAATTGGATTACAAAAGCAATGATACCCCGATCAAATACCAAGTGAATTTGGTTTCAATCCCTTCAAATATCGGCAAAGGGATAATTTGGTATTTCATTTGCCCCCATACCCGAAAGCGTTGCCGAAAACTGTATTTGGTTGGTGGGTACTTTTACCATAGTTCAGCTTTCCGGGGGTGTATGTATGAAAAGCAGACTTACAGCCACAATAACAGGTGGCTGGGTAAACAGTTCGATAAATTGTTTAATAGTGAAAAAGCCTATGAACAGATTTACAGTAAGTATTTCAAAAAGCAGTACAACGGGAAGCCTACTAAGCGATATTTGAAACTATTGAAACAGGCAAAGGCCGGGGAAGGGATTTCCGAAGAGGCTTTATTGTTAGCTTAATATTATTAGTATCTTGTTGTTGCCCTTTGAAACTTTTGTGAACTACAAATTCAATACCATGAAAAGCTTGTTATTGTTGGTTTTATTTTTACCTCTTTTTTGTTTTACTCAAGAGGTTGAATTGCCCAAAAGTGATAGCATTTTTAATCAAATTCCATTCTCAAATAATGAAATTATCTATGAAAAGGTATTTCAAATTGATAGTGTAAATAATAGGGATAAGATTTATAATTCGGCAAAAGCAGCTTTAATTCAGAATACAAATTATAAATACTCAAAAATTGATGAAGACCGAAGTTCAGGGAGTATTACTTCTGAAATTGAATTTTTTTTTGTAGCAAAACCGGGAATTGCAAAGCTTTCATTTAAAGCGATTTGTAGGCTTTCGATAGATGTAAAGGAAAATAGATTTCGGGTTAGGCTCTATAATAACACTTCATCATTTGAATTAATGGGGCAGCTTATTACGTACGTTTTGAGGGATACATATTTATTAGAAAAAGAACGAATTTCAAATGGGAAATGGAAGGCCTCAAAAAGTGTTGTCTTACCATGGCATGAAAAATTATCTAATATTCTCAATGCTTTCGGAGTATTGGTTAAGCAAGGGATGAAGGACGACAATTTTTAAAATCTGTACCCTATTTGTACCCCGGATAACTGAAACCCATACTGGATAAGGATAATTACTTTCTGTATTGGGAAGTAGCCGCATGACAATTAGCTCAGGTTCTTTTATCGGAACAAATATCCACGCTTCAGATCAAGTGTAAACCACTTCACTCATCAGTTTAATTATTATCAACTTTCTGAATTTAAGTAAAGCAAGTTTGAAAGAAATTATTCTTTCAAACTTGCTTTAAATATACCATCGGGCTGTACTGAAGTGAATGCAATAGCCCGGCTATCATTCATTCGAAAACTGATGGTATACCCTTGTTTGTTTTTTACAGTAAAAATATCTTTCGAAACGGGTATCAGTTCATCATCTCCCTGTCCGGGCACTTTTGCTAACAGCCTGCCTTCATGTATTTCCAGGTTAACATCAATTTTATAAGCTTCCAGCGTATATACGCCTGTATATTTTTCTAGCGCACTAATGGGGAGTGTAAATTTTTGTGACTGTGTAAGCGCATTCAGTTTGTTTTGTATAGCCGGATCATTTTTAATGGATAGCGCTTTTTTGTAGTAGGTAACCGCTTTTATTGAATCGTGTTTTGCCAGTAAATAGTCGGCATACGAATCGTACACATTATTACTGTTAGGATAGTTCTCAATATTTAATTGAAACAAGGCATCCGCTCTGGTAAATTGCTTTTTTAATAATGCATCATACCCTATATAATTTATAAATGCCTCGGGTGGAGCATTTTTGTATCCCATTTCAGTGGAGATCCTGTTGTAATGCTGTTTATATTTTGTAGCAATGATGGTGGTAGAATCTTTCAGGTCTTTTTCTGTAATATCTATCAGGTAATAATTAAAAATAAACTTCAGGCCATCGTATTCACTTAATAAGGGTACCGAAACATGGCTTTCTTTATCATAGTATGTAAGTGAATATTGTAAGCCGGTATTTGTATTACCCTTCATGAACTTATCCAAAGCAAAAATAGAACGGATATGCTGTGTTTCAGAAGATGTATCTTTTTGCAGTTTTGTCAAACTCATTCCTTTGGGCATTGTGTTGGCTGTTCCTATGAACAGTCTTGTACCCTGCAGGTTTTTATTCCGTAGTTGAGACATTGTATGCTGTAAGAACTTCTGATCATCATACCACATACTCGGGTCGATGGCAATGTAAGCATTAAATAATTTTGGCGAATTTGTAAGGATGTCAATTGCCGTAAGCCCTCCAAGAGAATGCCCAACTAATATTTTGTATGGAGCGGTTTTATAATTTTTGTCAACGTAAGGCATTAGCTCCTTTTCCAGAAAATTCACAAACGGGTTTACTTTGGTATTGTTATCAGCAGTAACCAAATTTGGCGTAAGGTCTCTAAGCCGGTTGGTATTTTCTATACCTACCACAATCATTTCAGGTAATACCGCATTTCCATTAGCCTGACTTAATTGTTGTATCAAGCCAACGGTTGATAGAAAGTGAGCATCTCCATCCAATACATACACAACCGGGTAATGTTTATCTGCGATAGGGTTTGCTGATGTTTGGGCTGGATGATAAACCCAGATTCTTCTGTTTTCATTTAATATATTGGAAAAAACAGTCAGTTTCTTGCCAACTAAAATGCTTTCTTCATTTTGAGCGTTTGCAGCAATAGTAATCGCCGCAAAGAAAATAAGTAATGATATTTTTTTCATGAGAATATTAACTTTTTTTGTCATCAACATATTCGAGAATATCGGCTGGCTGACAATCTAATGTTTTACAAATGGCTTCTAATGTGCTGAATCGAATGGCTTTGGCCTTTCCGGTTTTAAGTATAGACAAATTGGAAAGTGTTAAACCTACTTTTTCGGAGAGTTCGTTTAACGACATTTTTCTTTTTGCCATCATTACATCTAGGTTTACAATAATCGGCATGGGTTATACAGTTAAATCGTTTTCTTCCTGAATTTCGATTCCGCGTTTGATGACCTGGGAAATGATATAAATAATACCTGCCATGAAAAAATATTCATCTTCGGTATTGTTAGCTGGTAACTGAATGCCCGTATCTCTCGAGAGATAATAAATATATGTTTTCCAGAAAATGCTGCTTATTATCCAAACACCGAGGAGGAGGTAGGCAATTCTCTCTAATTTCTTTTCTACTTCCATCGAAAAAGGATTTTGAAGTTTCAGCTTCGACAGCAAGTCAAATACAACATACCAGATAAAGGCTTTTAAGGCGGAAACTGCAATGAGCAAACTCATTGCCGAAACATAATATCCAATACTATGATCGCGGATGCTGAAAAGGTTGAGATCCACATCATAGGTGCGTTTTGCCCAATCGGGATTGATAAAACTGGCTACAAGTGTCACTAACTGACCCCCAAATTGAATAGAATACCAAACGCCGCCCAGCATGGCCAAATATTTCGAAACCGTTAAGATTGTTTCTGTTCTTGTTTTCATTTTGATTTGTTTAGAATGCAAATATGAATAAATATTTATTGATAAACAATAAATATTTATCAAAATAACGAAAATATTTTTTGACAATTCATAAACTGCTTAAAATGAATGAGAAAGCTGTTTTCTGTGTGAGGCAAAATAATGGCCTGGAGGAAGGCATTCTATTGAACCCGAATATTAACGGATAGTCGCTGAACCCAATTCCGGGATAGGAGTTAGTATTATAATTTGATCTTTTCTTCTATTGAAGTGCCGGTTATTGCATCAACCCCCTTCATTTCAACATACTCAATCCTCGGTTTAAATAAAGAACCACCCTTAACCTGCAGCCAGATCCGGTTGATGACCATCTTTTTATCATTTACGGTTGCATACGCATGGTATTGTTTATCCTCACCTTCCTGTATGGTTATGATTAGTTTTTTGTAGGCAACAAGATAGCATTCAAAAATATTCTCAGTTATTTCTATTGCTTTTATGCCATAAGCATATTTGCGCTGTATATCGCTTAGTTCTTCGGTTTGCCCATTGCCTGCATAGTTGATCCAGAATACATGGATAGGGTTTTGTTTATTAATGATACCGTTCTCTATATTCAGTTCATAAACCAGCGTATTGGTATTGGCGGGGCGTTGGAGATAAAATAATTGTTTAGGATTATGCGGGGGTATCGGAAAATCAACATTTTGGGCAGAAAGAATGCCCGGCATCGTAATCAGAATAAAGCCAACAGAAAACACTATCAAACGGAACGATCTATACATGCACCTTAGTTTTTGGTAAGATACAAAAAGCAGTCCGTATCAATAAGCCGTCCATCCACCATCTGCGGTAACTACCGTACCATTAACAAAACTTGCTTCATCTGATGCAAGGAATAGTGCCAGATGGGCTACTTCCATAGGATCGGAAGAACGCGGATTTAATACCATCCCCGGCATAATTCTTTCATTTGCCAAGGCAGATATTTTACTGAAATCTATCGTATTTACAATATTCGTATCCATTGCCCCCGGTGCAATGGCATTGCAGCGGATGCCGGATTTTGCATACATATAGCCTGTGTTCCTAGTGAGTCCGATGAGTGCATGTTTACTTGTTGTATACGCGGCTCCGGCCCTTGCACCCTGTAATCCTCCGATAGAAGAAATATTTACAATCACACCCGATCCTTTTTGCAACATGATTCTGAGTGCTGCACGCATGGCTTTAAACGGGCCATCAATATTGATCGACATTACTTTTTCCCATAACTGGTCGCTTACATCTGCGGCTGCACTAAAATCATCCATCACACCGGCATTGTTAACGAGTATATCAATGGTGCCATATGTTTCAACGGTTGTTTTGATCAGTTGTTCTATATCGCTGGCATCGGCCATATTGGCAAAGGCCTTTGTTACTATGCCTTTATCAGATGTGATTTCTTTTTCTAATTGAGATAGTGCCTCTTCGTTAATATCTGCCGCTACAACTTTAGCACCTTCTGCTGCATACAAGAGGGCAATCGCCTTGCCGAGTCCGGATGCGGCGCCGGTTACAATGGCAACTTTATTGGCTAACCTGTTCATGATCTGTTTTTCTCAAAACTACTTATAGAGCATAGAGAAAACTATGACGGTTATCAGTAAACAAATAATGTCATAATTCATTTGAAAAAAGTCGGGAATGCCTTACTCTGCGGATTACTCTGCATCTCATGTTCTCTGCGGTGAACAGCAAGATTTGAATGTAACGGGTTTGTATTGGTAAAGCATTTTCACCGCAGAGAACGTGAGGGGCAGAGGTTTCGCAGAGATAATTAGTTATTGTTATTGATGAATACTACCCCATCTTTGATCTCATTCGCAAATTGCTGAATGGTTTTGGTTACGAAAAGTTCTTTCAATTGTTTGCGGATGGATTTGTACTGATCATGCATAGGGCAGGGCTGCAGTTCTGAACATTGTTTTAAACCCAGTACGCATTTTTCCAATACTTCTTCTTCGCCCATGGCTTTGAGTATGGTGCGTACGGGGAGCTTCTGCGATTTTTCGGTGAGAAAAAACCCACCATTTGGTCCGCGTACGGAACTGATAATATGGTTATCTTTTGTTAGCGACTGTAATATTTTCGCTGTAAATGATTTAGGAGAGTCGATTGCTGTGGCGATCTCTTCGATACTTAATTTTTTTTCTTCGGTTCCTTTCTGGGCTATAAAAATAGTAGCCCTTAATGCATACTCCGTTGCCTTCGAAAACATAATTCTTTGTTTAGAAAAGGATGATTGGCTTTACAGTGCCGGTTGCTTCATAAAGATATTGTCATTCATCCACTCAGCATAAGAATTCTTTGTTTCATATAATTTCAAAGCGGCCAAAAGCAGCGAAGCGGGAAAATGTGCTGAAAGGTTTTTCATCATAAACACCAGCATATTCTCAACCGTTGGTTCCATCTGCCAGCTAACCAGGTTTTCCTGTAAAGCAAACGAAGGGTTTACTGATAGAAAGGTTTCAGACAACACAAGTTTGTGGTCAAATTTCTCGATCACTGTTTTGTTCACGATCTTTTTGATCTCAGAAAAATCAACTACAAAACCCGGAGCAGGAATATAATCGCGGTTGCCATTGGCAGCGCAAACACTTACGTGCAATTCGTACGAGTGGCCGTGAATGTTTTTACAGGCACCCTCGTAACCATGAATGGCATGGGCCATTTCGAAATGGAAAATCTTAGTGATTTGTATCATGTGGTAGCTTATAGCGTCAATTCTTTCTCTTCAGCGCTTATCGGCGGCTGTTTCGCATATGATAGCTGTAAAACTGATCATATGTTAAAAAATCTAAAGAAAAGACTGACGAGAATCAGGTAAATAATTAAAGACAAAATTATCCTTAATTATTATATTTGCCCAATAATCCTGCTTATGATACAAAAAAGTCTGACAGAAAAACTGGAAGCATTCACTACGCCGGACGACCTGAAAAGGGCCGGCATGTATCCTTATTTCAGGCCTATTCAAGAGAACCATGATACAGAAGTGGTGATCAATGGCAGAAGGCTGTTGATGTTTGGCTCGAACAGTTATATGGGCTTAACCAATCACCCCAAAGTAAAAGAAGCGGCCCAAAAAGCCATTGATGTGTATGGAAGCTGTTGCTCGGGTTCAAGGTTTTTGAATGGCACATCCAGTTTGCATATTGAGTTGGAGGAAAGACTGGCAGATTATGTTGGTAAAGAAGCGGCTTTAATTTTTACAACAGGCTTTCAGGCCAATCTGGGAACCGTTGCCACCTTTACCGGAAGAAACGGAGTAATTATTTTAGATGAACTGGATCATGCATCTATTATTGAAGGCAGCCGGCTTTCTTTTTCGCGCGTGCTGAAGTTTGCGCATAACGATATGGAAGATCTTGAAAAAGTGTTGCAGGGTATACAACATGAGAAGATTAAGATGATTGTTGTGGATGGCATCTTTAGTATGGAAGGTGATATCTGTAACCTGCCAGAAATTACCCGGCTTGCCAATCAATATGAAGCTATGGTAATGGTAGATGATGCGCATGCCATTGGTGTGATAGGTGATTGCGGAAGAGGAACCGCAGATCATTTTGGATTAACAAAGGATGTCGATATCATCATGGGCACCTTCAGTAAATCACTTGCATCAGTAGGTGGGTTTATTGCAACAACTAAAGAAGCGATCAATTATTTAAAACACCATTCAAGGCCCATGATCTTTAGTGCCAGTGTACCGCCATCTGCGGTGGCTGCGGCTTTGGCAGCATTGGAAATTATTAAAGCAGAACCTGAACGGCAGGAAGCTTTGTGGAATAATACTGCCTATATGGCCAATGCTTTGCAGGAGCTGGGCTTTGATATCAATACATCCAAAACACCAATCATTCCTATTTATATCAGGGATAATGAATTAACCTTCCAGTTTAATAAACGCCTGTTTGAAGAAGGTATTTTTGTAAACCCGGTTGTATCGCCTGCAGTAAAAAGCGATGCATCATTGATTCGCTTATCCATTATGGCTACGCATACAAAGAAACAACTGGATGAGGCATTGGATAAGATCGAAAAGATTGCCAGTGAGTTGCATGTTTTTGAAATGAGACATGCTTAGTTTTTACTAAGTTATCAGCCATCATTATCACTAAATAAAACGCATGAGTATTACCATTAAGGAAGTACAAACCGGCGCTGAACTGAATGCATTTATTGCATTTCCCTATACCTTATACAAAGGCCATGCTTATTATGTGCCGCCATTAAGCTTTGATGAAAAAGCTACTTTGCGAAAAGATAAGAACCCCGCATTTGATTACTGCGAAGCCCGCTACTGGCTCGCTTACAAAGGCAATCGTGTGGTAGGAAGAATTGCTGCAATACTTAACAAAGCCTTTATAGAAAAATGGAAGAATGCCTATATGCGTTTTGGCTGGATAGATTTTGAAGATGATGAAGCCATCTCAAAAGCTTTGATAGAACAGGTTGAGAACTGGGCAAAAGAAAAAGGCATGAAAGCGGTACACGGTCCGATGGGTTTTACCGATCTGGATCATGAGGGAATGTTGGTAGACGGTTTTGATCAATTGGGAACACTTGCGGCTATTTATAATTATCCCTATTATCCAAAGCATCTTGAAAAACTGGGTTATCAAAAAGATGCGGATTGGGTAGAGTATAAGATCAAACTCCCTGATGCGGTTCCGGAAAAGCTGGCAAAGATGGCGGGGATTGTTGAAAAAAGACTGGATCTGCATCTGGTAAAAGCCAAAAAAGCCAAAGAGATCCTGCCGTATGCAAAAGATATTTTTGACCTGATCAATGAAGCGTATTCAGAACTGTATGGAGTGGTGCCGTTAACTGATAAACAGATCGCTTATTATACCAAACAATATTTCTCTTTTATCAGAACCGATTTTGTTCCATTAGTGGTTGATAAAAATAATAAACTCGTTGCTTTTGGTATTACCATGCCCTCCTTATCTGTTGCGCTGCAAAAAGCAAAAGGAAGCCTCTTGCCATTTGGGGTGATTCATATATTTAAAGCTCTCAAAAAAAATAAACTCGCCGATCTGTATCTCGTTGCCGTGAAGAAAGAATATCAGGGCAAAGGTGTAAATGCTTTATTGATGTATGAATTAACCAAATCATACCTGAAGTATGGGATTGAATATGCAGAATCCAATCCTGAACTGGAGCTGAACAAAAAAGTACAATCTATTTGGGAACATTACGATGCGGTTCAGCACAAAAGAAGAAGGTGCTTTATTAAACCTATATAAAGCAGATTCATACCCGATGAAAAAAAATATTCTAATAACCGGCGCAAGTGGTTTTATCGGGAGCTTTCTCGTAAAGGAATCGATCAACCGCAACTATCAGACTTTTGCCGGTGTTAGAAATGAAAGCATCCGCAAATACCTGACCGATCCTGCCATCCATTTTCTGGAACTGAATTTTACAGATGATCATTTATTAGATGCAGCACTTACCAAATTTGCTGATCAGTATGGGAAGCTTGATTATATTATTCATACAGCAGGCTTAACCAAGTCGCTGCATAACGAAGAGTTTGATAAAGTAAATTTTGAAAACACAAAACGCTTTATCCATTCATTGCAGAGAATGGAAATGGTGCCTGATAAGTTTGTTTTTATCAGCAGTCTGGCTTCTTATGGCCCTGCTGATAATGAGCAGCCCATACATTCTTCAAAAACGCCATCTCCCTTAACGGCTTACGGAAAAAGCAAACTGAAAGCAGAACAATATTTATACACGGTTGAGAATTTTCCTTTTCTGATCATTAACCCAACGGCTGTTTACGGGCCAAGGGATAAAGATTTTTTCTTTTTGCTGAAATCGATCAGTAATCACCTTGAATTATATATCGGTAACGATCAGCAACAATTGAGTTTTGTGCATGTGTCTGATCTGGTAGATGCCATTTTTATCGCCATGGAATCTGATGCACATACTCAAAATTTATTGGTGTCTGATCTGAATGTGTATTCTTCCAAACAGGTAAATCAATTGATCAAACAACACCTCAATAAAAGAACCATTTCATTGATCGTTCCGCCATCTATTGCTGAAGTTGTTGCGGCGGTTTCGGAAAATATCGGAAAACTCCGCGGAAAAGTACCCATTCTCAACCGCGAACGGTTAAAAGAATTTAAGGCAAAGAACTGGAGTGTGGATTGTTCGGAAATGGCTGCATTAGGCTATCAACCGCAATTTGATCTGGATAAAGGATTAAAAAATGCCATCACCTGGTATAAAGAACATGGTTGGATGAAATAATCTTTACTGCAATATTTATAAACGGTTATGAACACAGCAATTTCAGATTTTTTAAAAGAACAAACCTGTGCCAATATCTGCACTGTTGATGCAGCCGGTAAACCTTATTGCTTCAGTTGCTTTTATGTGTTTGATGCTGCTGAAGGTTTATTATGTTTCAAATCATCTGCCGATACTTATCATATGCAGTTGATCAAACACAATCCCCACATCGCAGGAACCGTGTTGCCCGATAAACTCAATAAGTTAATGGTGAAAGGTATCCAGTTTGATGGAAGCATACTTCCACAACAACATCATCTTGCCATACATGGCAAACATTTGTATGTGAAAAAATATCCGATGTCTGTAACCATTCCGGGTGAAGTATGGACAATTCAGGTTAACATGTTAAAACTTACCGATAGTTCAAAGGTTTTCGGCAAAAAAATCATCTGGAACCGCACTGAGCCTGTAGTTTAACAAATGTTCAAACAATAAAGGATAGTAATGTCTTTTATTATAAGTACCTTTAGTTTTCAAAATTAATATGCCGTTCTTCTGCGGTTCGGGTATCTGTTTTGCGAATTGATTCTTTACCCGTTTTCATCATTTTTATTTTATTACATGTACACTTCACAACAACACAAATTTCATATTCCGGTAATGGGACTGGCGTATACCATTGACAGTCCGGTTAAAGTTGCGCGTTTTGGTATTTCATCTGTTATGTCGATTGTAGAAGATCGATTGGTTGAAATGATGCGCAGCCATTATTATCCAAGTATTGGATTGGTATATGAACCCATTTCAGAAAAAGAAGAAGATTACCGAGCAAGAAGGATCACTGATTATTTGAATCTGGTTAATACGATTGTACAACAACAAATAGAAAAATTAAAGAAAGCAGCTTTTGAAGCCGGTTCTGAAATTGTAAAATATTTTGAAATGCTTCCGGATGATCATGCGTTGAAACAATTGTACAATGAAATGATCAACACAAAAGAAGCACCGGTAAAACAGCAACTGGAAGAACAGTTGCGCAAAGAAATCAAACCGGGAAGTATTGATGTGAACATCATGACCAAACTCGACAGAAATGTGTTTGATAAACAGGGGCAATTGGTAGAAGATGGATCGGAAGCCGTAACGGCATTGCGGGGTTATGCAAAAAGTGATCTCTCCGGTTCTTCAATTATTTTTTCTGCAGGAATGAACCCGCGTTTATATAATTATCTGGAACAATGTTCGGCATTTGATGCAGATGAAAATGGGTTTTTCAAAAAAAGGATCATTATTAAAGTAAGTGATTACCGCTCTGCTTTGATACAGGGAAAATATCTTGCCAAAAAAGGAATCTGGGTAAGTGAGTTTCGTGTTGAATCCGGATTGAATTGTGGTGGTCATGCATTTGCAACCGATGGTTATTTACTCGGACCGATACTGGAAGAGTTTGTAAATAATCGTGAAGAGTTGATCAAATCTCTGTTTGAAATTTTCAGTGCCGCGCAACAAAAAAAACATAACAGAACTTTTTCATCACCTCCGCTTATACAGTTTTCTGTACAGGGTGGAATAGGAACCGCCGAAGAAGATGCTTTTCTGCATGAACATTATCAAATCAATAGTACAGGATGGGGCACACCATTTTTACTGGTGCCCGAAGCAACTACGGTTGATGAAAACACTTTACAATTATTATGTGAGGCCAAAGAAAAAGATATTATGCTTAGCCGCAACTCGCCATTGGGTATCCGCTTTCATTATCTGAAAGGAACCACAGGTGAGAAAGAAAAACAGCTTCGTATAAAAAATGGTAAGCCGGGCAGCCCGTGTACAGAAAAACATTTATCATCCAATACAGAGTTTACCAAAGAACCTATCTGTACTGCATCCAAACAATATCAAACTTTAAAACTGGCACAACTCAAATCATTGAATCTTCCTGAAAATGAATACAAGCAACAGGCAGGTGAGGTAATGGAGAAAGAGTGTTTATGTATCGGATTAAGTAATGCAGCTGCCATCAATTATCAGGAAACTTTTTTAAAGAACCGCTCGGCAGTGAATATTTGTCCGGGCCCGAATATTGTTAATTTTTCCAAAGTGGTTTCTCTCCAAATCATGACAGATCATATTTACGGAAGAACCAATATCCTTTCTCCCTCAGCCAGACCCAATATGTTTGTGGCAGAATTATATCTCTATATCGATTACCTGAAAGAGCAATTGGCTTTAGAATTTGAAACAGAAGCTTTTGCTAAACGGAAAAAATATTTTAATACATTCTATCAGAATTTGCGGGAAGGAATTTTGTATTACCGTCAGTTGCCCGGCATTGCAGCAAATAACAGAGAGCAATTTGCCAAAGACCTTTATTACGCCGATAAAGAATTGGATGTGTTGAATTACCGCTATGAGATCAGCGATAAGAATTAGAAAATAGAGTAATCTTTTTATAACCGTGCCTTTGTGCCTTTGTGTGAGAATTCTCTGCACACGGAGGCACAAAGGCACGGTTTTTTTTGTATTCTAATCAATCCAAGATATTTTTCAATAAATTGAGATTCTATTAAATATTTATATGAAGAAAATTATCTGTTATTGTGTGATGCTGTTTTCAGCACTAAACACTTTTGCTCAAACTACACCGCCTGCGTTACAAAGTATTACCGCAGCCGATCTAAAAAAAGATATCTATGATCTCTCAGACGCCCGTTTCAAAGGCCGCTCTGCCGGAACCATTGATGAATTAAAAGCTTCTATGTGGCTGGCAGAAAAATTCAGAGAGATCGGTTTGCAACCGGTGGGTGATGATGGTACCTATCTTCAATTCTTTAACATGTGGCGTAACAGAGTAGCTGCTTCAACACAGATCTCTATCAATAATCAGCCATTACAATTATGGAATGAAGTAGCTGTATCACAAATGGCACATAAGAATATTGATGCGCCGGTTTTATATCTCGGTAATGCGGCAGCGATAAACTTTTCTACCATAGATGTAAAAGGAAAGGTAGTGGCACTGGAAGCAAATGCAACAGGCATCAATATGGATATTTCCTTGCCCACATGGCGTTACAGCCGGAGTGT
This sequence comes from Sediminibacterium sp., assembly GCA_965206685.1. Classification (GTDB taxonomy): domain Bacteria; phylum Bacteroidota; class Bacteroidia; order Chitinophagales; family Chitinophagaceae; genus Sediminibacterium. Next base: position 3,401,167 of record OZ242223.1, on the reverse strand, counting down.
GATGGTTAAATACGGAACACAACTGGTTAACAAAGGCGCAGCCGCCATTATTTTTATTGCAGATGATATTGCAGAAAAAAGCTGGGCCGATGCCAATGAAAATTTTAAAAGAGGCACTTATGATATTGAAGGTGGCCCGAACAGTTTTGTAACAGCAACTGTTCCTGTTCTTTGGGTGAGAAGCAATATGAAAAATCAATTGCAACAACCGGGCGCGAAACTTTCTGCCAATATTATCATTGATCGTTTTGATTATCCTTCGGTAAATATTATCGGTAAGATCAATGGAACAGATAAGGAATTAGCAAAGGAATATCTCTTATACAGCGGTCACCAGGATGCACACGGTGTTCGCAATGAGATCAAGGGGGACTCAATTTATTATGGTGCCGATGATAATGCAAGTGTAGATGTAGCCATGCTGGCTATTGCCCGTGCTTTTAAAAAGAATCCCGGCAAACGCTCGGTAATCTTTGTGATACATGGTGCCGAAGAAAGAGGGTTGGTAGGATCAAGATGGTTTGTGGCACACCCCACTATCCCCCAAAAAAGCATTGTAGCTGTTTTAAACGGCGATATGATTGGCCGTAATAACCCGGATAGTGCTGCTTTACTGGGTGTACAACCACCACACCGTACTTCACTTGACCTGGTAAACATGGCAATGGATGCCAATAAAGAAGGCCCTAAGTTTAAACTGGACACTTTGTGGGATAAAGTTACCCATCCCGAAGGATGGTATTTTAGAAGTGACCATCTGCCGTATGCCCGGGCAGGCATTCCGGCACTGATGTATTCAACACTCCTCCATCCCGATTACCATACCCCGCAGGATGATGCTGCTCATATCAATATCCCCAAACTGAAAAAAATGACCGACTGGATGTACAGAACCGGCTGGAAGGTAGCCAATGCGCAAAAAAGGCCGGCTATGGATGCGGGTTTTAAACTTGAGCGATAAACCATAGTAATATCCTTCCGAAAAGCGTTAAAAAGCGTTAAAATCGTTCTTTTTTTGACAAAAAAGGGGCAAAACAGCAAAAAATACCTGTTTTTGCCCCTTTTTAATGGAACAGATTCTCAATTTCTGCGTAGTTATTTTATTTCCGGGTTTTACTGAAATACAGTCCTGTTCAGGGCTTACACCTACATTTTCATCCATTAAATAATGCTTAAAACGTAGGAATATCACTACATATCTGTTAATATTGTTAATTCGAATTAACAGCGCAAGCCTTGATTCGTGCAACAAACTGAGTGTTTTTACGGGAAAGTGTTAACAGTTTTCTTTTTTTCAGGCTGATAAGTCTTTCAAAAGTTAAATGCTAGCATCTTATGAAACCCTTAGTCAGCTTAAGTTTTAACAAAACAAAAGCTATTTAAAATCCGGGAGAATCGATCTCCGTTATTCATTGTGAGAAACAGACTGAGGTATTCAGAATTGATTGTGTGGTAGTCGCTAAAAGTGTAGAAATACCCGGTGATAAACCATACAGATAACAAAAACGACAACACCTTGTTCAAAAATAGTACGCCAAAACCTGCTTTTATGAAAAAAGTTCTACTCAGAACCATTTCTGCTCTTACGATTGTTGCTGTAATGCTCAGCGCTGTTTCCATTAACGCTAAACCAACGGAATCTAAGCCGTTTTTTATCGGGTTTAGTGATGGGTTGTTGAATGGTAAAGCCATTTCAGATGCAACTTTTCACAAAGCAGCTCCTTTGGTGGATCTAAAAGATACAAAACTGATCAAAGGTGGATCAGTGATCAATCAACTTCAGTCTGTAAACAATGGTTTTCAGTCTTTCTCACAAGAAGCAGCTCCGCTTTTATTAGGACCGGTTCTTTCCGGTTGTTCATCTAATATTTCTGTAGGAAATACAACCAACTTATGTGGTGCAATTGTAAACTTCACGGAACCAACTGCTTCAGAAGCACCAAGAGATACCACCGTTACGTTTGCGTATAATTCTGCAAAAGGCATTGATTCATTTTCAATTCCTGCAGGAATCTCAAGTGTTACTATACGTGCACAAGGTGCTGCTGGGGGTACAAGAACTCTTGGAAACATTGCAGGTGGCCGAGGAGCTTCAATGCAAGGTGTTTTTACAGTACCGGCATCTCGTAAATTTTATTACCTGATTGGACAGAAAGGAGGATCAACCTCAAATACAAGTGGCGGTGCAGGTGGTGGTGGTGGCACTTTTGTAAGCACAGAATCTACTTTTAGTAATCTTAGTAATTTATTGTTGGCCGCCGGTGGTGGTGGTGGTGCATCTTTTAGTAATTTGGATACTGCCGGTAAAAAAGATGCCAATACAGGGTTATTTGGTTTTGCGGGAGCCAAACCAAGTACCAACTATTCGCCTGGAGATGGCGGTGGTGCAACCGGAGGTGTTGTAAATCCAATTACTTCTGCTCAAGGTGTAGCCGGAGCAAAAGGTGTTTTAGGCGGTGGCGGTGGAGCCGGTTGGACTGCTAATGGCCAAGATGCTGATAATGGAAGCATCACAGGTTCAGGTGGTATTAAACCTTCTAATAGTGTGACTTCTAATGCTTCAGGAATACCGGTATCTTTTACCAATAACGGAGCAGGTGGTTATGGTGGTGGTGCCAGCGGATTTAATGCCGGTGGTGGTGGTGGTGGATTTAATGGTGGTGGCGGTGGATCTAAGAACTCTGCAAACAGTACCAGTGGATCATTTGGTGGTGGTGGTGGATCTTATAACTCGGGCGGCACACAAGTAAATTTAAAGGGAACCGGTATCACAGATGGTGGTGGATTAAATGACGGTTTTGTTACCATTACATGGACGATCACACCGATAGTAACTGTTACCCGAACTGCAGGACTTGCACCGGGTTCTTTGTTTCCAATCGGAACAACGACTGTTACTTATCAGGCTACAGACGATTTAGGACTTTCATCTACCTGTAGTTTTACGGTTACTGTTGCAGATACACAAGCGCCAACAATTACAGCTCCAGCAAATGTTACTGTAAATGTTGATGCCAATAGTTGTACTGCTTCTAATGTATCATTAGGTACACCGGTATTCTCTGATAATTGTCCGGGTGTAACAGTATCTAATAATGCACCAACCATTTTCCCTAAAGGAACTACAACCGTAACCTGGACAGCAAAAGATGCTGCAAATAATACATCAACCGCTACACAAACTGTTACTGTTGTTGATAATATCCCGCCGGTTATAACTTGTCCTCCAAATGTTTCAGTAACAGCAGCAGGCTCAGCAACCTCAGCTGTGGTTACGTATTCTGCAGCAACGGCTACAGATAATTGCGGCGGCACACCTACTATTACTTACAGTATTCCTTCAGGAAGCACATTTAATATAGGAACAACACAGGTTACTGCAACAGCTACAGATGCAAGTGGAAATACAGCAACCTGTACTTTCAATGTAATTGTAACAGGTGGATCAAGTCCCGCTATTACAGTTACGGGTAACACGATTCTGATTCCTAACGGAGATGTAACGTATACGACTGCTGATAATACAGACATGGGCAGTACAACTACAGGTACACCTATTAATAAAGTATTCAGCATTAACAGTGTTGGTACAGCACCATTAATTGTTAGTTCAATTATCGGAAGTGGTCCTGATGGTGCTAAATTCGGTATTAATGGCGCACCTACTTTCCCCGCAACTATTGCGGTAGGGAATTCCAATACATTTACCGTTACTTTCTTTTCAAATACACCAGGCACATACTTTTTAACCATTACGGTTGCAAGTAATGATCCTGCAAAACCCAATTATGTTTACAATGTAAAAGCAACTGCAGTTGCGCCATTAACACCGGGCACTATCGGCAGTCCGCAATCAATTTGTACCGGAGCTACCCCAACTGCATTAACTTCTTCATCTGATGCAAGTGGTGGAACCGGTTCTATCAGTTACCAATGGCAATCAAGCACAGATGGTGTTAACTTCAATAATATTGGAGGAGCCACTTCATCTACTTATGCTCCAGGATCTTTAACAACCACTACTTATTACAGAAGATCTGCATTTACGGCTAATGATGCGATCGTAAATTCTAATATTGTTGCAGTAACCGTTAATCCATTACCAACCGTAACCGCAGGAAGTAATAGTCCAGTATGTGCCGGCAGCTCTTTAACGTTGTCTTCAACAGCAGGAATGACCACTTACTCATGGAGCGGCCCTAACAGTTTCGCTTCATCTGCACAAAACCCAACAGTTAGCAGCAGCGCTACTTCTGCAATGTCGGGTACTTACACAGTATTGGTTACCGATGCAAACGGTTGTACCAATACGGCTACTACTACTGTCACGGTTAATCCAAAACCAACCGTAGCCATCAGTCCGTCTTCAGTAAGCATTGTTAACGGAAACAGCACAACTCTTACAGCTAGTGGTGCTTCAACTTATACTTGGTCTCCTTCAACAGGATTATCTGCAACTACAGGGGCAACTGTAACAGCCAATCCAACTACAACTACAACTTATACTGTAACCGGAACAGATGCGAACGGATGTACCAATACATCTACTTCAACAGTAACTGTTACGTATGTTCCGGCAACGGCATTGAATTTTGATGGATCAAACGACTTCGTAAATATACCGGCATCCACAAGTATCAATATCAACGGAACTGCTACGATCGAAGGTTCTTTCAGAACGACATCGACATCATTCATGCAAATGGCAAGTTTGAACAGTCCGGTGGATGGTAATGGTATTGATATCGGACTTTCCGGCGGCGGATTCTACACAAATGTTACCCTGGGAACATGGACGAATTACAATGGCACAGCAGGTAACTATGCCGACGGTCAATGGCACCATTTTGCTGTAGTAATCAATGGTACCACTGTGACTATTTATATGGATGGTGTACAGCGGGGTACATTCAGTGGTAGCGGTAGTTTGATCACTACCGGTGGAAGTGCGGGTGTACAGTTGGGAAGACATTCCAATGGGTCCTTTTATTACAATGGAGATCTTGATGAAGTAAGGGTATGGAATAAGGCATTGTGTTTAGATCAGATCAACAATAACAGAACCTGCGAAGTAGCTGCGCAAACAGGCTTACAGGCTTACTATAAGTTGAACGCAGGTAATATTAATTACAATAACGCTGGTATGACTACTGCGTCCGATGCTTCGGGCAACAGCAATAATGGTACCCTGAATAATTTTGCTCTTACAGGAACAACGTCTAACTGGGTGGCCGGAACGATTAGCGGAAACTGTTCAGTGTTTACGCCAACAGTTGCTTCAATAACCGGTGCGGGAACAATTTGTGTAGGAGCAACCTTACAATTGTCTGATGCAACCATTGGCGGAACATGGAGCAGCAGCAATAGTTCTGTTGCATCTGTAAACACCTCAGGATTGGTTACAGGTAATGCGGCAGGAACTGCTACTATCACTTATACATCTGCTTGCGGATTGTCAACTACAGCAACTGTAACTGTTACTGCAAAAACAACTCCAACCTTTACACAGGTTGCAGCCATCTGCAGCGGAGCCACTTTATCTGCATTGCCAACTACTTCTAATGATGGTATTACCGGTACATGGTCTCCTGCATTAAATAATGCAGCAACTACTACTTATACATTTACACCAAGTGCTGGTCAGTGTGCTACTACAGCAACCATGACCATCACTGTGAATCCAAATGTAACGCCAACCTTTACACAGGTTGCAGCTATTTGCAGCGGTACAACTTTATCTGCTTTGCCAACAACATCTAACAATGGTATTACAGGTACATGGTCTCCTGCATTAAATAATACAGCAACCACTACTTATACATTTACACCATCTGCGGGTCAGTGTGCTACTACAGCAACCATGACCATCACAGTGAATCCGAATGTAACACCAACCTTTACACAGGTTGCAGCAATCTGTAGCGGTACAACATTAACTGCATTACCAACTACTTCTAACAATGGTATTACCGGTACATGGTCTCCTGCATTAAATAATACAACAACTACAACTTATACATTCACACCAACAGCCGGTCAGTGTGCTACGGCAACTACTATGACTATTACGGTAAATGCATTACCAAATGCACCAACCGGAACCAATGCTTCTGCTTGTGCACCAAGTGGTGTAACGATCAGTGCAAGTGGAGCTGCTGGTGAAACAATCAATTGGTATGCTGCTGCAACAGGTGGTAGCCAGATAGGAACAGGTAATACTTTCTATACGAATAACAGCGGAACCTTCTATGCTGAAGCGGTAAGTGCAGCAGGTTGTGTATCTGCAACCAGAACAGCAGTAACAGCTACGGTTAATCCATTACCAATGATCACTGGTGGTGCAGCTGCGATCTGTATCAATGGAACAACAACGTTTAATGGTTCAGCAACACCAGCTGCTGTTAATCCATGGGTATCTTCTGATCCTTCTATTGCCAGTGTAGATAATAATGGCGTAGTAACCGGACATACAAGTGGATCGGTTCAGATCATGTACACTACTTCAGCAGGATGTACAGCAACTGTAGGCGTATTTGTGAGTGGATTCCCTGGTGTAGGTATTCTGCCAGCTGGCTCTACTGCAATTTGTGCAGGCAGCTCTATTACACTTAATTCAAATTCGGAAGGTGGCTTAACTTATATATGGACACCGGGTGGTGCCACAACTTCATCTATCACAGTAAATACAGCAGGAACCTATACATTAGAAGGAACCAATTCATTCGGATGTAAAGCAACTGCTTCTGTAACCGTAACTGTAAATGCATTACCAAATGCACCAACCGGAACAAGTGCATCAGCTTGTGCACCAAGCGGTGTAACCATCAGTGCCAACGGTGCTGTAGGTGAAACCATTAACTGGTATGCTACACCAACAGGTGGAACACCGGTTTCTGTAGGTAATAATTTCAATACCAATGTTAGCGGAACCTTCTATGCTGAGGCAGTAAGTGCAGCAGGTTGTGTATCTGCAACAAGAACTGCGGTAACCGCAACAATCAATCCTGCAGCAACCATTACAGGTGGTGCTTCAAAAATATGTCTCAACGGAACTACTACATTAACAGGTTCAGGTACACCGGCTGTTTCTAATGCATGGGTATCATCAGATCCTTCAGTGGCTTCAGTTGATAATGCAGGTGTGGTAACGGCACATACTACCGGCAACACAACCATAACTTATACAAATAATGGAGGTTGTACTGCCAATACGAATATTCAGGTTACCGGCTTACCGGGTGTGGGTATTTTACCAGCAGGTTCTACTGCAATTTGTGCAGGTAGCTCTGTTACCTTGAATTCAAACTCTGAAGCGGGCTTAACTTATGTATGGACTCCGGGCGGTGCTACTACATCATCTATCACAGTAAATACTGCAGGAACTTATACATTAGAAGGAACCAATTCATTCGGATGTAAATCCACAGCTTCTGTAACCGTTACCGTAAATGCATTACCAAATGCACCAACGGGAACGAATGCTTCTGTATGTGCTCCATTTGGTGCTACCATCAGCGCAAGCGGTGCTGCAGGTGAAAGCATTAAATGGTATAGTACAGCAACAGGCGGAACACCGGTTTCTGTTGGTAATACTTTAAATACAAATGTTAGCGGAACTTTCTATGCTGAAGCAGTTAGTACAGCGGGATGTGCATCTGCTACCAGAACGGCGGTTACTGCAACCATTAATGCTCTTCCTGTTGTGTCTATTTCAGGACCAACCTGTTTGGGTGTTTCTGCAATTAATGTAACTGCAACCAATGCTTCTCAGGTACAATGGTTCTTAAATGGTTCTCCGTTTACGGTTAATTCAACTATCAATCCTGCGGGAACAGTTGTAGCCGGTGGTAATGGTGCAGGTGCGGGACTCAATCAACTCAACGCACTGAATGATATTTTTGTTGATGCTGCAGGTAATGTATATGTAGCGGAACAAAATAATCACCGCATTACGAAATGGACTCCTGGTGCAACCAGCGGCGTTGTAGTAGCGGGTGGTAACGGTGTGGGAAATGCTGCGAACCAGTTGAATAATCCTAATGAAGTGATTGTTGATGCTTCAGGTAATGTATATGTTTCGGATTTCTTGAATCACCGTGTTCAGAAATGGGCACCGGGTGCAACCAGTGGTGTAACGGTTGCCGGTGGCCACGGACAAGGTACTGCTCTTAATCAAACACCTTATCCAGACGGTATCGCATTAGATGCTGCCGGAAATCTGTATGTATTAGAAGATGATCTTTACCCGTCACTGCCTCCAAGAGTAACCAAATGGGCGCCGGGCGCTACTTCGGGAGTAGTGGTGGTAAGCGCAGGCTTTGGAGCTGGTGCTAATCAATTAATGGATCCTGAAAGAATTGTATTAGATGCAGCTGGCAATATTTATATTGGAGATTATGTAAACCACCGTGTGCAGAAATGGGCACAGGGAGCTTCATCAGGTGTAACAGTAGCAGGTGGAAACGGAGACGGAACAAATCCTAATCAATTGCACAGCATTGCCGGTCTCTACCTGGATGCCGCAAACAACCTGTATATCGTTGATCCAAGCTCTCCTTCACGCATTCAGAAATGGCCATCAGGTGCAACCAGTGGAACTACGGTTCTTACCAGCAGTGGCAGTGCCAATACAGCTACCAGCTTTACCAGTGGCGGTATCAGCTTTGATGCCAGTGGCTCAATGTACCTAGGTGATTATCAATATAACCGTGTGATGAAATTCACTTCATCACTGGCTACATCCTATGTGCCAACAGCACCGGGAACCTATAGTGTAACGGTAACTTCTGCAGCAGGTTGTACAGCCAACAGCAATTCAGTTGTTGTGAATGCTTTACCAACTGTAAGTAACATAACCGGTACTACTACCATCTGTTCAGGTAATACAACAACATTAACCGCTGTTTCTGGTGCCAATTCACCTGTATTCAAATGGTACAGTGTGGCAACAGGCGGAACAGCTTTATTTACCGGTGCTTCTTTCACAACACCGTCTCTGTCAACTACTACAACTTATTATGTAGAGGTTACAGATGGTAACACTTGTGTTTCTGCAACAAGAACTGCAGTAACAGTAACGGTTAATCCACTACCAACAGTTAGTGGTATTTCAGGAACTACAACAGTATGTTCTGGAAGCAACACAAGCCTTACCGCTTCAAGTGCAGCGTCTTCACCTAATTTCACATGGTATGATGCGGCTACCGGCGGAAACGTTGTTGGCGGTGGTGCTACTTTGAATACTGGAACCTTATTTACTACTACTACTTATTATGTACAGGTAAGCAGCAACGGTTGTACTTCTGCAACAAGAACAGCGGTAACGGTTACGGTTAATCCTAAACCTTCACCACTTTCTTATACCGTACATGCTAATTGTGATGGTACAACTACCATTTCAATCAATAATGCAACCGGTCAGGTTTTATGGAATACGAATGCAACAACTAATTCTATAACAGTATCTACAACAGGTACATACAGTGCAACACAAACAGTTAATGGTTGTACCAGTCCTGTTACTTCTGTAAATATTGCTTCTATTCCATCTGCAACTCCAACACCTGGTATTACAGTGGTTGATAATTGTAACGGAACTTCTACACTTACTGCTTCAGGTATTGTAGGTGGTGCTGGCTTCCAGTGGTCAACCGGACAAACTAATATTTCTCCGATCACAGTTAATACTGGTGGAACATATACCCTACGTCAATTTGCAAATGGTTGCCCTAGTGCTTTTGCTAGTGCAACAGCATCTCCAAAAACAACTCCAACTGCAACAGTAACTGCTGATGGACCAACAACTGTTTGTCCTGGCGCAACTGTAACGCTTCATGCAAGTGTAGCGGCAGGTAATACATACCAATGGCAGAAAGCAGGTGTTGATATTTCAGGTGCTACCAGCGCTGATTATATCGCAACAAACTCAGGAAGCTACACTGTTGTTATTACTAATAACGGTTGTACTTCTGCACCTTCTAATGCAGTTGTAGTAACTGTTCAGGATATTGTTGCACCTGTTGCGCCAACTATCCCAACGATTAATTCTCAGTGCGGACCGGTAACGGTTTCTGCACCGGTTGCAACTGATGCTTGTGCTGGCCCAATCACCGGTACAACTAACGATGCGACAACATACAGCACACAAGGTGATCATGTGATCACATGGACATTCACTGACCCTACCGGTAATTCATCAACAGCTGTTCAGCATGTGATCATTCTGGATGTAACTCCACCGGTGCCTGTTTGTCCTTCTTCACCAATCGTATTAACAGCCACAACAACTGTTAACGGTTACGGTGCAAGCTTCGATTACAGTACTGCAGCTACTGCAACTGATAATTGTGGCGTACAAAGTATTGTATACAGTCCTGCACCGAATACCTTCTTTACAGTGGGTACACATCCTGTAACCGTAACGGTAACAGATGTAAACGGATTAACTGCGCAGTGTACTTTCAATGTAATTGTAAATCCAGGACCAATTGATGCAATCGATGATGATTACACATCAACACCGTTCAATGGTGCCAAAGGTGGAACAACTCCGGTTGTTTTAACCAACGACTTATTAAATAATGCTCCATTTACAATTTCACAGGTAAACCTCACATTGGTTAATGATGGTGGAATCACCGGATTAACGTTTGATGCAACGGGTGCACTGGTAATTCCTGCCGGAACATGGGAAGGAGATTACACAGTAGTTTACCGTATCTGTGAAGCAGCCAATCCAACCAATTGCGATCAGGCAACTGTTCGTATCAGAATTGCGAGAGGCTTACGTTTAGTAGCTAACTCATATTGTAATAACGATGTACCGTATGTACATTATGAAGTAATACCAAACTTTACACCGGATGCCGCATTGCCTGTAACCTTAACCTGGTTAAATGGTGATGGATCACCGGTAGCGGCTCAACCGGTATTAACAGGACTTGGCTTAACAGGTGATATCTTATGGCCAGGCGCTGTATTAGATGCACAAGGTCAGCCGATCGATTGGCCGGGCTGGTATATTCAGAATGGTATCTGGATTCAGGGTGCTGATGGATTTGAAGGCACTCGTCCTAACGCATACTTACAAATCAGCGTTAACCCAACTGAAACCATCCAGGTAAGCTATCCACCGGCTACACCAACCTGTAATGCGGCTCCTACCAACCGTCCGCCGGTTGCACATAATGATATCACTACTACTGAAAAATGTAATGGTGTTAACATCAGTGTATTGAGCAATGATTCTGATTTTGAAAATGGAACCTTAACTGTTTCAGTATCTTCTGCAACATCAGTAAATGGTGGTACAGTAGTGGTGAACAATGACGGAACCATTACCTATACTCCTGCATACGGATTCTTTGGATCAGACAGCTTCTCTTATACTGTTACAGATCCTGCAGGCTTAACAGCAACAGCTACAGTAACCATCGATGTGGTAGATCATACACCACCGGTAACACCTGTACTGCCTGTTATTAACCGTGAGTGTTCTGCAACGGTTCCTACAGCAACTACAACAGATCCTTGTGGTGGTAATGTAACCGGAACAACTTCAGATCCTTTAGTGTACAATGCACAGGGTGAATACGATGTTCATTGGACATTTAATGATGGACACGGAAATACAACTACTGCTGTTCAGCATGTGATTGTGAAAGATGTTACCAAACCGGTTGTTCATTGTCCTGCAACGATTACCGTTACAGCCAACACAACAGATGGTAATGGTACAGATGGAGCGATTGTAGATTATACAGCAACGGCTACAGATAATTGTACAACACCGGTAGTTACTTACAGTACTACATCACATAGCTTCTTTACAATCGGTACACATACCGTAACGGTATATGCAAATGATGGTAATGGTAATATAGACAGCTGCAAATTCGATGTGATCGTTAATTGCGTGGCTCCTGTAATCACATCAACAGCCGTTGATCAAACCATCAATACAACAATAGGCAGATGCGATGCACCTGCAACCTATACAGTAACTGCAAGCGGAATTCCTGCTGCTAATCTGAGCTACACCTTTACTGGTGCAACAACAGGAACTGGAACAGGAACCGGAAGTGGTTCAATCTTTAACAAAGGTGTTACTACTGTAACAGTTACAGCAACTAACAGTTGTGGTTCTGTATCAACACACTTTACGATTACTGTTGAAGACCATGAGAGCCCTGTATTGGTTAACGTGCCAACTAACATCAGCAAATCAAATGATGCAGGTGTATGCGGAGCTGCGGTAACATGGCCTATGGTTACAGCTACAGATAATTGTCCTGTAGTAATTGTAACATCAGATCATAACTCAGGCGAAGTATTCCCTATCGGAACAACTACAGTACATTATACTGCTACAGATGCAAGTGGTAACACTGCAACCGGAAGCTTTACAGTAACGGTAGCTGATACCGAGAAACCAACCTTTACATGTCCTTCAGATATTATCGTATCAGCTAACGCGAAAGACGGTAATGGTACTGATGGATATTATGCAACCTATGGTGTAACCGATGCACATGATAATTGCGGAGCAACAACCACTACATACGATATCCAGCCGGGTAGTTTCTTCCCGATCGGAAATACACCTGTAGTAGTAACAGTTACTGACAGTCATGGTAATGTACAGACCTGTACATTACATGTGATTGTAAACTGTGTTCCACCGGTAATCACATCAACACCGGTTGATCAAACCATCAATACAACATTAGGCAGATGCGATGCACCTGCAACCTATATAGTAACTGCAAGCGGAATCCCTGCTGCTAACCTGAGCTACACCTTTACTGGTGCAACCACAGGTGGCGGAAGCGGAACCGGAACTGGTTCAATCTTTAATAAAGGTGTTACTACTGTAACAGTTACAGCAACTAACAGTTGTGGTTCTGTATCAACACACTTTACGATTACTGTTGAAGACCATGAGAGCCCTGTATTGGTTAACGTGCCAACTAACATCAGCAAATCAAATGATGCAGGTGTATGCGGAGCTGCGGTAACATGGCCTATGGTTACAGCTACAGATAATTGTCCTGTAGTAATTGTAACATCAGATCATAACTCAGGCGAAGTATTCCCTATCGGAACAACTACAGTACATTATACTGCTACAGATGCAAGTGGTAACACTGCAACCGGAAGCTTTACAGTAACGGTAGCTGATACCGAGAAACCAACCTTTACATGTCCTTCAGATATTATCGTATCAGCTAACGCGAAAGACGGTAATGGTACTGATGGATATTATGCAACCTATGGTGTAACCGATGCACATGATAATTGCGGAGCAACAACCACTACATACGATATCCAGCCGGGTAGTTTCTTCCCGATCGGAAATACACCTGTAGTAGTAACAGTTACTGACAGTCATGGTAATGTACAGACCTGTACATTACATGTGATTGTAAACTGTGTTCCACCGGTAATCACATCAACACCGGTTGATCAAACCATCAATACAACATTAGGCAGATGCGATGCACCTGCAACCTATATAGTAACTGCAAGCGGAATCCCTGCTGCTAACCTGAGCTACACCTTTACTGGTGCAACCACAGGTGGCGGAAGCGGAACCGGAACTGGTTCAATCTTTAATAAAGGTGTTACTACTGTAACCGTTACAGCAACTAACAGTTGTGGTTCTGTATCAACACACTTTACGATTACTGTTGAAGACCATGAGAGCCCTGTATTGGTTAACGTGCCAACTAACATCAGCAAATCAAATGATGCAGGTGTATGCGGAGCTGCGGTAACATGGCCTATGGTTACAGCTACAGATAATTGTCCTGTAGTAATTGTAACATCAGATCATAACTCAGGCGAAGTATTCCCTATCGGAACAACTACAGTACATTATACTGCTACTGATGCAAGTAACAACACAACAACCGGAAGCTTTACTGTAACCGTTGTTGATAATGAGAATCCAATTATTACTACTCCTGCAGATATTACGCATACTGCTGAAGCCGGTAAATGTTCATTCACATTTGCTACACCTGATAATACCAATCAATCACCAAACAATACGAATGGTGGTTCAGGTACAGGACCTTCTAATGGCCCTTCATCTACATTGGTATACTTAGGTGCTGCTACAGGAACTGATAATTGTGGTGCTGTAGTGATTACAGGCGTAAGAGATGATAATGCTTCATTAACTGATCCTTTCCCAGTAGGTGTTACAACTATTACATGGTCTGTAACAGATGCTCACGGACATACTGTAACAGGTACTCAAAAAGTAACGATTACGGATGACGAATTCCCAACCATTACTGCACCTGCTGCTGTAACCGTTCCTGCTGATGCAGGCGTTTGCACAACTGTTGCTGCACATATAACATTGGGTACACCTGCTACGGGTGACAATTGTGCTGTTCAATCAATTTCAAATGATGCACCTGCTGTATTCGGCAGCGGCGCAACAACTGTTACATGGTCTGTAACAGATATTCACGGACATACTTCTACTGCTACTCAAATCGTAACAGTAGTTGATACACAAAAACCAACCTTTACTTGTCCTGGTGATATCACTGTAGCCGGTCAGCCTGGTCTGAACGGAGCAAATGTTTCATCATATACAGTTACTGACGCTGCAGATAATTGCGGAGTACCAACGGTAACTTATACAATTAACCCGGGTCATTTCTTTGCACTCGGAACAACTACACCTGTAACCATCACTGTTACAGATGCGGCAGGAAGTCATGTTGAATGCACTATCAATGTAACCGTAATTAATAATCCTCCGGTTGCAAATCCTGATGTTGCTACAACTCCTGAAGACACACCTGTTGATGGTAATGTATTAACCAATGATACAGATCTTGATGGTAATCCATTAAGCGTAACAGCATTCCATATCGGAACAAACACATACACTGCAGGTACAACTGCAACAATTCCTGGTGTTGGTACATTGGTGATCAATACTGATGGAACATTCACGTTCACACCTGCACCAAACTTCAACGGTAATGTACCGGTAGCTACTTATGATATTACAGATGGTCATGGCGGAGTAGCAAGTTCTACACTGACTATTACCGTAACCCCTGTAAATGATGCACCGGTAGCAAACCCTGATTTTGCAACTACACCAGAAGACACAGCTGTAAGCGGTAATGTATTAGATAACGATACAGATGTAGATCATGATGTATTAAGTGTAACAGCGTTCCATATCGGAACAAACACATACAATGCGGGTACAACTGCAACAATCCCAGGTGTTGGTACATTGGTAATCAATACTGATGGAACATTCACGTTCACACCGGCACCAAACTTCAATGGTAATGTACCGGTAGCTACTTATGACATCACAGATGGTCATGGTGGTGTGGCAAGTTCTACACTGACTATTACCGTAACTCCTGTAAATGATGCACCGGTAGCAAACCCTGATGTGGCAGTAACACCAGAAGACACAGCTGTAAGCGGTAATGTATTAGATAACGATACAGATGTAGATCATGATGTATTGAGCGTAACAGGCTTCCATATTGATGGTCACGATTATACAGCAGGTACAACTGCAACAATTCCTGGTGTTGGTACATTGGTAATCAATACTGATGGAACATTCACGTTCACACCGGCACCAAACTTCAATGGTAATGTACCGGTAGCTACTTATGACATCACAGATGGTCATGGCGGAGTAGCAAGTTCTACACTGACTATTACCGTAACTCCTGTAAATGATGCACCTGTAGCGAACCCTGATTTTGCAACTACCCCTGAAGACACACCAGTAAGCGGTAATGTATTGACAAACGATACAGATATTGATGGTGGTGCATTAAGCGTAACAGCGTTCCATATCGGAACAAATACATATACTGCAGGAACCACTGCAACTATCCCGGGCGTTGGTACATTAGTGATCAATGCTGATGGAACATTCACGTTCACACCGCACCAAACTTCAACGGTAATGTACCGGTAGCTACTTATGACATCACAGATGGTCATGGCGGTGTGGCAAGTTCTACACTGACTATTACCGTAACACCTGTAAATGATGCACCGGTAGCAAACCCTGATGTTGCAACTACACCAGAAGACACAGCTGTAAGCGGTAATGTTTTAAATAACGATACAGATGTAGATCATGATGTATTAAGTGTAACAGGTTTCCATGTTGATGGTCATGATTATGTAGCAGGTACAACTGCAACAATTCCTGGTGTTGGTACATTGGTGATTAATACTGATGGAACGTTCACGTTCACACCTGCACCAAACTTTAACGGCAATGTACCGGTAGCTACTTATGACATCACAGATGGTCATGGCGGTGTGGCAAGTTCTACACTGACTATTACCGTAACACCTGTAAATGATGCACCGGTAGCAAACCCTGATGTTGCAACTACACCAGAAGACACAGCTGTAAGCGGTAATGTTTTAAATAACGATACAGATGTAGATCATGATGTATTAAGTGTAACAGGTTTCCATGTTGATGGTCATGATTATGTAGCAGGCACAACTGCAACAATCCCAGGTGTTGGTACATTAGTAATCAATACAGATGGAACGTTCACGTTCACACCTGCACCAAACTTCAATGGTAATGTACCGGTAGCTACGTATGATATTACAGATGGTCATGGCGGAGTAGCAAGTTCTACACTGACTATTACCGTAACCCCTGTAAATGATGCACCGGTAGCAAATCCTGATGTGGCAGTAACACCTGAAGACACAGCTGTAAGCGGTAATGTATTAAATAACGATACAGATGTAGATCATGATGTATTAAGTGTAACAGCGTTCCATATCGGAACAAACACATACAATGCGGGTACAACTGCAACAATCCCTGGTGTTGGTACATTGGTGATCAATACAGATGGAACGTTCACGTTCACACCTGCACCAAACTTCAACGGTAATGTACCGGTAGCTACTTATGACATCACAGATGGTCATGGTGGTGTGGCAAGTTCTACACTGACTATTACCGTAACTCCTGTAAATGATGCACCGGTAGCAAATCCTGACTTTGCAACTACACCAGAAGACACAGCTGTAAGCGGTAATGTTTTAAATAACGATACAGATGTAGATCATGATGTATTAAGTGTAACAGGTTTCCATGTTGATGGTCATGATTATGTAGCAGGCACAACTGCAACAATCCCAGGTGTTGGTACATTAGTAATCAATACAGATGGAACGTTCACGTTCACACCTGCACCAAACTTCAACGGTAATGTACCGGTAGCTACGTATGATATTACAGATGGTCATGGCGGAGTAGCAAGTTCTACACTGACTATTACCGTAACCCCTGTAAACGATGCACCGGTAGCAAACCCTGATGTGGCAGTAACACCTGAAGACACACCAGTAAGCGGTAATGTAATAACCAACGATACTGATATTGATGGTAATATATTAAGCGTTACTAAATTCCATATTGGAGCAAACACATACAATGCGGGCACAACTGCAACAATCCCTGGTGTTGGTACATTAGTGATCAATACAAATGGAACGTTCACGTTCACACCTGCACCAAACTTCAATGGTACAGTACCACAAGTTGTTTATGATATTACCGATGGCAACGGTGGAGCAGCAAGCTCTACTCTGGATATAACAGTAACACCCGTAAATGATCCACCGGTTATCAGAACAAGGGATATCATAGTATATGTGGATGCAACAGGACATGTAAGCATCACACCTCCTCAGATAGATAATGGATCTTACGATCCTGATGGAATTGCTTCTATCACATTGGATAAAACCAATTTCGATTGTTCTAATCTGGGACCTAATACAGTAACGCTGAAAGTAACCGATGTAAACGGCGACTTTGCAACAGCAACAGCAACAGTAACCGTATTGGATATTATACCTCCAACGATTATCTGTCCTGCTCCTGTAACCGTACAGTGTGCTTCTGATGTACCTGCACCAAATACTGCACTGGTAACAGTGGCTGATAACTGTTCTGCGGTACCATCATTTGTTAGTGATGTGATCTCTGCACAAACAGCGCCTCATAAATACACAATTACACGTACGTATAAAGCAACAGATCCTTCAGGTAATTCATCAACCTGTACTCAGATCATTACGGTAAATGATAATACCAAACCTGTATTAACGTTTGGCCCATTACCGGGTGGTACTGGTGGTCAGTGTTTGGCGGGTGTACCTGCTGCTCCTGCTGCATCTTCTATTGCTGCATTATATACAGACAACTGCAGCGGTGCTGTAACAGCTGTATTAACCAATACAACTACAACAGGAAACGATTCAACAGGATGGACAAGGAAATATTTCTATACAGTTAGCGATGTAAGTGGTAATACAACTACTGCTTGTGTAACATATACCGGTAAGGATAATATCAAACCGAATATTACCTGTCCTACTGATATGTCAGTAATAGCAAGCTCTACTTCTGGCGCACAAGCCGGAGCGGTTGTAACTTACAATTCCGCTACTGCTACTGATAATTGCGGTTCACCAACCATTACTTATAGCCCTGCATCAGGAAGCTTCTTCCCTGTAGGATCTACCACTGTAACGGTTACGGCTAACGATGGTAATGGAAATACATCAACCTGTACTTTCAAAGTAATTGTTACCTGTGTAACGCCAACATTTACATATGTACCGGCAAATCAAACGCACAATACCGCTCCGGGCAGATGTGATACATCATTGGCTTACAGTGTAACCGCAAACGGAACCCCGGCTGCTAATCTGAGCTACACCCTTACCGGTGCAACCACAGGAAGCGGAAGCGGAACAGGAACCGGTTCTATCTTTAATAAAGGCATTACAACCGTAACGGTTACTGCAACCAATTTATGTGGATCTGCATCAGCCAGCTTTATTGTAACTGTACTTGATAAAGAAAAACCAGTGATCACCGGAACGCCTGCTAACATCAGTGTAAACAATGATGCTGGTAAGTGTGGAGCGGTGGTAACCTGGACCAAACCTGTATCAACAGATAATTGCCCTGGTGTTACACAAACATGCAGTTCTAAATCAGGCGACTTCTTCCCTGTAGGAACTACAACAGTTACCACTACGGCAACTGATGCAAGTGGTAATACTACGAGCACAACATTTACAGTAACGGTTACAGATAACGAGAAACCAACATTCACATGTCCTGCAGATATTAACGTATCAGCGAATGCGAAAGACGCTAATGGAGTGGATGGATACTATGCTACTTATGCAGCAACGACTGTGAGTGACAATTGTGGAACAACCACAACTGCTTACAGTATTGCACCGGGTAGTTTCTTTGCTATCGGTAATACACCTGTGGTAGTAACAGTAACAGACAGCCATGGTAATGTACAAACCTGTACTTTACATGTGATTGTTAACTGTGTACCTCCGGTTATCACCGCTACATCAGCAAATCAAACACATAATACTGCATTAGGCAGATGCGATACCACTGCAACGTATGCAGTAACTGCAAGCGGTATTCCTTCAGCTAATCTGAGCTACACCTTTACAGGTGCAACCACAGGAAGCGGAAGCGGAACAGGAAGTGGTTCAATCTTTAATAAAGGCATTACAATTGTAACGGTAACAGCCACCAACATGTGTGGAGCTGTATCAACCACCTTTACAATAACAGTACTAGATAAAGAAAAACCAGTGATCACCGGTACACCTGCCAACATTACCAAGTCAAATGATGCCGGTAAGTGTGGAGCAGTTGTTACATGGACCAAACCTGTATCATCAGACAACTGTCCTGGTGTTACACAAACATGCAGTACCACTTCAGGAAGCTTCTTCCCTGTAGGAACTACAACAGTTACCACTACTGCAACAGATGCAAGCGGTAATACAACAAGTACTACGTTTACAGTAACGGTAACCGATGACGAATTCCCAACGATTACAGCACCGGCTAACGTAACTGTATTTGCCGATGCAAATAGTTGTTCAACTGCTATTGCTAATGTAACGCTGGGTACCCCAGTTGTTACTGATAACTGCGGAGTTGGCATGATTATGAATAACGCCGCTGACCATTTCAATATCGGTACAACTACAATAACCTGGTCAGTATCTGATTACAATGGGCATATTTCTTATGCTTCACAAACTGTAACCGTTATTGATAATCAGAAACCGGTGATTGTTTGTCCAGCACCAATTACGGTTGCTTGTGCATCAAGTGTACCTGCGGTTAATCTGTCATCTGTGGTGGCTTCTGATAACTGTTCAGTAACCGTAAGTTTTGTGGGTGATGTGATCTCTAACCAGACTGCACCAAACAAATACACAATTACCCGTACTTATAAAGCAATAGATCCATCTGGTAATTTTGTTACCTGCTCACAGATCATTACTGTAAAAGATACGATTGCTCCGGTTCCAACAGTAGCTACCTTACCAACCATAAAAGGAGAGTGTTCTGCTATGGCAGTTGCAGCACCAACAGCAACTGATAACTGTGCAGGTACGATTACTGCAACAACACTGAATCCAACATCATATACAACGCAGGGTACGTATACAATTACCTGGACCTATGCTGACGGAAACGGCAACAGCACCATACAAACACAGACTGTGATCGTGAAAGACGTAACACCACCGGTGATTAGCTGTCCTTCAGATATGAATACAGTTGCTAACACAACTTCAGGTGCACAGTCTGGTGCGAATGTTTCTTTCGCAGCAACAGCAACTGATAACTGTACAACACCAACCATTACGTATAGCCCTGCATCAGGAAGCTTCTTCCCTACAGGAACTACTATCGTAACGGCTACTGCTAATGATGGTAACGGAAATACATCAACCTGTACCTTCAAAGTAAATGTTACCTGTGTTGCACCTGTATTTACTTCATGTTCTCCGAACCTGTCAGTATCTACAGATCCGGGTAAATGCACTGCAGTAGTTAATTATACTGCACCTTCTACCGGTACACCTACACCAACTGTAACCTATACATTAACCGGTGCTACTACCGGCAGCGGATCAGGATGCGGAAGCGGTGCAATCTTTAATAAAGGTGTAACAACCGTTACCGTAAGAGCTGCTAATCTCTGCACCTATGCAGTATGTACCTTTACTGTAACCGTTACAGATACTGAAAAACCTGTAATCGTTAATACACCTGCTCCAATCAGCAAATCAAATGATGCGGGTAAATGCGGTGCCGTGGTAACATGGACTGCACCAACCACAACAGATAATTGCGGAGCAACACTTACTTCTGATCATGCATCAGGTGAGTTATTCCCTGTAGGTGTAACAACTGTTACGTATACATCAACAGATGCAGCAGGTAATAAAGCAACCAGCAGCTTCACTGTAACAGTTACTGATACAGAAAAACCTGCGATCAATTGTCCTACAGCAATAACCGCTAATGCAACCACAGTAGTTGCCGGAAAAACCGGTGCTTATGTAACATTCGCAGCAACAGCAACCGATAATTGCGGAACACCAACCATTACTTACAGCCCTGCATCAGGAAGCTTCTTCCCTGTAGGTGCCACTACGGTAACGGTAACGGCTGTTGATGCAAAAGGAAATACATCAACCTGTTCATTCACAGTAACAGTAGGTTGTGTAACACCGGTGATTACGGTTTCTTCTACACCAACCAACAATACCTATACAGGTGGTGGGGTTAATGCACTGTTCCTTGGATATGGCGCACAAAGCACAACCTTACAGGTTAGTGCACCAACAGGAAGCACGTATGTATGGAGCGGAACTGCTGCAAACAAACTGAGCAGCACCACTACAGCTAACCCTGTATTTACACCTTCAGCTGCCGGCAGCTATAACTTCTCAGTACTGGTTACAAACGGACTGGGTTGTCAGAGCACCGGAACTATCAGCATTTGCGTAACAGATATCAGAGTAATCGGTTATACACCGCCTACTTCTGTTGATCCTGATGATAACCAGGGAATGTGTGACCACCAGGCGCATGATTCTTCTGATTGTCCGCACGAAGGGCATAACCACACTTGTGATCATAAAGCACATAGTAAATACACTTGTCATCATAAGGATACAAACGACTATGATGATGATGATGAGAAAGATTGTGATCACCAGGCACATACAGCAGCAAGATGCCCGCACAAAGGCCATAATCATTTGGCTTGCGACCATAAAGCGCATAGTGCTTCAAGATGTGAACACGATAGAAGTGTTAGCTATAATGACGTGAAAGTTTGTGACCATAAAGCGCATAGCTATAATGATTGTAAACACGAAGGCCACAACCACAAATACTGTAACCACCAGGCACATACAGCTGCCAACTGTCCACACAATGGCGGAAATGGTGGAAACTGTAACAGTGACGCTAAAGTGTATCTCTGCCATGTACCTCCGGGAAATCCTGGCAAAACAATCACATTGTCAATCAGTGTGAACGCAGTAGCAGATCATCTGGCTAACCACCCTGGTGACCGCTTGGGAACTTGTGAGCAGATTGCTTGTACAGCTTACTCAGATGTTACACCTCCTGTAATTGTTTGTCCTGCTGCTATTACCGTAAACTGTGGAACATCAACTGCTCCAACAGTAACCGGTTCAGCAAGTGCAACAGATAATATGGGCTTGGTAACCGTTACTTATAGCGATGTGAATGCTTCAGGTTTGATTACCAGAACATGGAAAGCAATAGATGCTGCAGGTAACATCAGCACATGTATACAGCTTATTACTATCGTAGATAATGTGAAACCAGTGATTACTGATCCGGCTGATATCTCTATCAATTGCGGAACATCCACTGCTCCTACAGCATGTGGAAGTGCAACAGCTACAGATAATTGCAGCACGCCTGTAGTAACCTATGGTGATGTAACAGTTGGTAATGTAATTACACGTACATGGACAGCTACAGATGCTTCCGGTAATGTAGCAACCAGCACACAGAAGATTACTATTGTAGATAATGTGAAACCAGTAATTACTGATCCTGCTGATATTAGTGTGAATTGTGGAACACCAACCACTCCTTCGGCAACCATTGGTATTGCAACAGCAACGGATAACTGCAGTACACCTGTAGTTACTTATGGCGATGTAACCAGTGGAAATGTAATTACCCGTACATGGACAGCAATAGATGCTTCCGGTAATGTGGCAACCAGCACACAGAAGATTACCATTGTAGATAATGTGAAACCTGTGATTACAGACCCTGCTGATGCCACTGTTAATTGTGGATCATCAACATTGCCTGCAGCAACAGGTTCTGCAACAGCAACCGATAATTGCAGCACACCGGTAGTTACTTATACAGATGCAACCAGTAGTAACGTGATCACACGTACCTGGAAAGCAACAGATGCTGCAGGTAACTACAGCACAAGTACACAATTGATCACCATAGTGGATGTAACCAAACCGGTATTAACCGTACCGGCTGCGATTACCATCAATTGCGGATCATCTTCTGTTCCATCTGCTTGCGGAAGCACTGCAACGGCAACAGATGCATGTAGCACACCGGTGATTACTTATACAGATGCAACAAGTGGTAATGTAATTACACGTACTTGGAAAGCAACCGATGCTGCAGGTAACTTCAGCACAGGAACACAAACCATTACGATTGTTGATGTAACAAAACCTGTATTAAGTGTACCATCTGCTATCACTATTAATTGTGGGTCATCTACATTGCCATCATCTTGCGGAAGCACTGCAACGGCAACAGATGCATGTAGCACTCCTGTAGTAAGCTATACAGATGCAACCAGCGGTAATGTGGTTACGCGTACTTGGAAAGCAACTGATGCTGCGGGCAACTACAGCACAGGAACGCAAACCATTACGATTGTAGATAATATAAAACCTGTAATTACGGACCCTGCTGATATCACTGTTAACTGCGGCGCATCAACATTGCCTGCATCAACCGGTGGTTCAGCAACAGCAACTGATAATTGCAGCACACCGGTAGTTACTTATTCAGATGCAACCAGTGGCAATGTAATTACACGTACATGGACAGCAACGGATGCTTCCGGTAATACAGCCACAAGTGTTCAGCTGATCACTATCGGCGCAGCCTTTAGTCCTGCTATCACTTCTGTACCAACCAGCAGTACTTATACAGGTGGTGTATGTACTAATCTTTACTTAGGTTATGGTGCACAAAGCACAACCTTACAGATTGGAACATTACCAACTGCAGGTGCTCCTTATACATATGTATGGAGTGGTACTTACCTTAATCTGTTGAACAGTTCAACCAGTGCTGCACCGGTATTTACGCCAACTACTTTTGGATACTACACTTACTCTGTAACGGTAACCAACAAGTATGGATGTAAAGCAACGGCTACCATCAGCATTTGTGTAACCGATATCAGAGTGCCGGGATGTAACGGAAGCAAAGTATATGTATGCCATACACCTTCGTACTGGTGGGGTAAAGGAACACCGCAAACGCTTGAGTTATCACTCAGCCAGGTATCTTCTCACCTCGGATCGAGCTATTGTGGTAGTGGTGGTGATGACAGGTTAGGAAGCTCAAGCCAGTCGCCTTGTAACACAACAATTACTACTTCTGTAACCACAACCAGCACCGGTACAGCGAAGGATGGAGAGGCAACTGCTGCAGTAGCTACTTCAGATGAAGATCTGAAAGTAACCGCAATGCCAAATCCAAGTACTACGTTCTTTACACTGAAGATCGAAAGCAGGTTCCAGACACCGGTAGAATTACGTGTGATGGACGGACGCGGAAGGGTAGTAGATGCCAAATCGAAATTGGGTGCCAACAGCACAATCCAGATCGGGCATAACTACAGCAGCGGAACGTACTATGCAGAATTGATACAGGGTACACAGCGCAAAGTGATACAGCTGATTAAAGGAAGGGGATAGACATAATTAAATAGCCAATATAAGAACCAGGACCGCTTAAAAAGCAGTCCTGGTTTATCGTTGGTTTTCGTTTCTATAAATAACATACAGGCAACCTTATGATCCGTAAAAAAATCGCCATAATTTTTTGCACTCTGATTGGTGTGCTTATACTTCAAGGACAGGCATTTAGCCAGGTTACAACCACTTTCAAATCTGGAACGGCTATTATCGATATGGGATCAGCAACACCCACGATAAAAAATTCATTAAAACCTTATGGATTAATTTATGCGCTGTTAAAAAACTATAATGTTCCGGTAAGCTGTGTGATCAATCAAAATAAAGGGAAGGATGGTATAGATTTTTCATATAACGGTAAAGCGTATAAAGGCGGAACGTATGTTATTTCAAAAGAATTTTTAAGTACTCAGGTTAGTGCACTGTTAAACAGTTGGGTTAATCAGGGTGTAGTTATTGATTATACGTCAAGTGATCTCACAGTAGATGTGAATTTCAAATTAGCTTTTGTTCCACGTTGGACCATGGATAAAGATTATGGAGATATTGCGATCTCCTTTATGTCTTCAGCCGGTATCCCTTCTTCTGCTTATTCAAAGAAGCGCCCAGATCAGTTGGGAAACTGTGATGATATTTTTGTTTTGCCTCACGCCAATCCTACATGGAACACACACAATAATTTATATTTCTGGAACAGGGATCAGAAAGGACCGATATGGGCAGGTTGCTTTGCAGTTGGTCAACTGGAAAATCTTTTTGTAGATACAACTATTCTTGGGGCTCCTACGCGAATAAAAATGAATTTTCTATCAACAAATGGATTGCTTGAATTTCAGGAGCATGGCAACGGAACAACACCTTACACTGCGCAGTTTCCCGGAGATCCGATCGCACAATATCTTGGTAAAACGGATGATGCACAGGTTCAGGGTGCCGAGGTGCTTTATTTGCCTAAAATAGGAAGTGCCTGGAATGCCGGTTCAAAAATTCTTACCTATAGTTCAAAAGACCCGGATATCCCGTCTTTATCTGCCGGCCCGGCTGTAGCTAATATTTATGGACGTGCATTTGATGATGCAGCAAGAGGGTTTGTAAGTTATCAGGCAGGCCATAACATTGGTGGTGGTACTGCAGATGCCGTGGCTGCTCAAAGAATATTTTTCAACTTTTCTTTTTTTGCGTTAAATGATAAAGTAACACCCATTATTTCGGTTGCCATAACAGGTGTGCCTACAGAATTAAAAGCTGGAACTGCCTCACCCACACTTACAGCTAATGTTACCGGTACCCATGCTGGCAATGTTTCCTATCAGTGGAAAGCATATGTTAATGGTACTGCCATTACCAGCGGATTTTCAAATTCGCATGGTGCAACAACTACTTTTACCCCCGATAACGCAATTAACACGTCAACCAATTGTGTTATTACCTGTGTGGTAACAGATAATGATTGTCCTAACAGGGTTACTTTCGATTCAAAAGGATTTACCATTCTTCCGGGAACCCCCCCTTTGGTTTCCAATACCATTAACCAAACGATTGCAGGTGGATGTACATCAACGCCGCTTTCTTTTAATGTATTTGATTTTAATGTAGATGCCAATGCAGGTGCCAGAACGCTTGTTCAGGTAACAGGTCTTACCAACGGTACGGTAGCAACTACCACTGGCGGAAGTATAACTTTTACTGCCAATGCCAATTTTGTTGGAACAACCGTGGGTACTTATAAAATAACAAATGACGGTGGAATAACCACGAGTACCGGAAATATTTCAATTGTTGTTGGTGCGGTAGCACAGGCCCCATCTGTAACCGGAGATATATCTACTGTACCGCTTAATATTGAAAAATCAATTGCTGTTCTTGCCAATGATGCTAATAATCCGTCGTCGGGAACCAATGATCAGCTTACTATCAGAGATATATCCGTTAAACCCACAAAAGGATATGCACGTATTAACGTTAATAATACCATTACATTCCTGTCGTTTAGCAGTACAACCAGCGAAACCACGGATTTCTTTAATTATGTAGCGTGTAATAACCTGGGTTATTGTTCTGAGGGCCGGGTAGATATCACTTTGGTATTGCCATCAACAACCATAACACAAACCGCATCACAGGATTCTTATATTGCGAGTGATAATGCAGGTTTTGGTGGAGGGGCAACAGTTGAATCTAATAATTATGGCTCTGCTACGGAATTAATTCTTAGTCAGAATGCAGGACAAAACCATACAAGGTTACCATTATTCCAGTTTGATTTAGCTTCGTTATCATCCTTAGCATTTTCTTCCCAACTTACAGTTACTTCTGCCAAACTTATACTAACTGTTTCGGAAGCTAATACCGACAATGGAGTTTTTCCCGGTACTCTTTTCAGGTTAAAAGTGCCATGGAGTCAGAGCAATGTAACAATGGTTAACAGAACCGCGGGTACACCTTGGGTAGACTTAAATGCACAGATTGTATTTGATCAGTCTGGATTAAGTGGTAATGCTGACTTTATGACTGTTGGTGATGATGCTTTTCTAACTGCTGATCCTACTGTTGCGATTCCCACTGCATTTGGCACACTTTCACTCAATCAAAAACTGGTAACCGATCTGAAAGAAGTTACCAAATATTGGTTATCAGATCATGGAAACGGTGACCACTCAACAACCAATAATAAAGGATTGGTCTTGTTCCCTAACAATACCGGCACTGCAACAGACCCTGGTGTAGATATTAAATTTTATAGCAGCGAAGCATCAGGTGCAGGTGCCGTTGGGCCGCAATTAGTGATCAGTTATCAAACCGCTTCAGGTACTTTAACGACTACTGCGCCGATTGCCTATCCTGATGTAGCCACTACAACATCAAGTGCAAATACAATAAGTATCTCTGTTTTAAATAACGACCAAAACTATTTTGGATCCGGAAGAAACACAGTGGTTGGCGCAACAACCAGCGGATCGGGTACTGTTGGATTTACGGGTTCAACTGTAACCTACAAAGCGGCAACCAGTTTTGTAGGGGTAGAAACCATTACGTATACAGTTGAAGATAATGTTCTTCATACCCAAAGCACTGCGAAAGTGAGGGTTACCGTAACACAGGTAGCGCCGATTGTTTTAGATGATGTAGCCACTACAAATTCTTTTTCTTCTACAACCATTAATGTAGGAGCCAATGATTCAGATCCGCAAGGTGCGATGACGGCTCCAGTAATTACGGTAGCTCCTAAAAACGGAACAGCTGTTGTTAGCGGTAATAATATTATCTATACACCTTCCGGAAATTTTACAGGAACAGATGTATTCAGATATCAGCGCTCCGGTACTCCGGTTGATGTTTGTGCAGTTGCATTAAGCGGTACAGCAACAGTAACGGTAACAGTGAATAATCAACCTCCTGTAGCTAGACCTGCAAGTATTAATACATTTACCTGTGCGCCGGTAGAAATCAAACTGTTGGATATTGCTACAGATCCCGAAGGAGGTGCATTAACGGCAACAAATGTTACCAGTCCTTCAAATGGAACACTTACTGTAAACCCGAGCGGATCATATACCTATACACCTAATAATGGATTTTCCGGAACAGATCAGTTTACCTATAAAGTTAAAGATCCCGCTAATGCAACAAGTGTAACCAGTGCAACAGTAACCATTACAGTTAGTGCAAGTCCAAATCCAAATACAGCACCGGTAGCGGTAGCTGATAAAGATAACACCCTGGTAAATCAACCGGCATTTACCAATGTACTGTTTAATGATTCAGATCCTAATAACGATCCGCTTACAATTAGCTTGCCTACACTCACAACCACTCAGGGGGGAACTATTCAATTATTAGCAAACAAACTAGTTAAATATATTCCACCTAGTGCCACTTTTACCGGTATTGATACATACCGATACACACTAATTGATACGCATACAACATGTGCAGGCACCAGTTCATTAAGTGCTACAGGAACCGTAACCATTACTGTTAATGCAGTTACCGTTGCATTATCGGGTACTGTATATAATGATGTTGATATAAGTGGCCAACCCGATTTTTCTAATATCAGAACAAACACTGAAGTTGGTACAAATGCCGGTGGTAGTATTTATGTGTATGCTTTGGATAATTCCGGTGTAGTAAAAGATCGTGTACCGGTTGATGATGATGGAACCTATACGCTGTCAAGCGTACCTGCAAATACATCAGGCCTCAAACTTATCCTTAGTATTGAAGATGTGGATATTGGCGGTACATTAAGCGTTGGGTCATTACCTGTAGGTTATGCAAACTCATCGCCATTAACCCGTCTATTACCGGCAACGACCAATAATGATGGAGGTGGATACAATTGGGGTATATATCTAAATCCTACATTAACGCCGGGTACAATTGTTGCACCTGCAAATATTTGCGGAACAAGTGGTATTCCGGGAACACTAACCACTACGGCAACGGCAAGTGGTGGTAGTGCAACCTCAACTCGTTATAAATATCAGTGGCAGTCATCTACCACATCCCCAAGTTCCGGGTTCAGTAATATTTCGGCTGCAGATTCTTTAACATCTTATACACCAGTCAGTGCTATTTCAACCACTACTTATTACAGACGAAGTGTAACTACCAAAGACGCAAGTAATAACAATATAAATGTAACCGTATTTAGTAATGTTGTTACAGTAACGGTTAGTCCGAAACCTACAGTAACGATAAGCCCATCATCGTCTACAATAGCTATTAATGGAAGCATAACCTTAACGGCAAGCGGAGCGGGAACATATACCTGGTCTCCTGCATCAAATCTGTCGGCTACCAATACTGCAGCAGTAACGGCGGGGCCATTAACAACCACTACTATATATACCGCCACTGGAACGCTGACCACAACAGGTTGTTCAAATACAGCATCAATTACTGTAACAGTAATTGACCCGGGTGTTATAGGTAGTAATCAGGTTAACTGCGGATCATTCACTCCAACAACACTTAGTTCTATCAGTGATGCAAGTGGAGGTTCACCAATTACTTATCAATGGCAATCTTCACCTGTTTCAGATTTCAGTTCTTCTGTAACTACAATACCGGGTTCGCCGTCGGCATCATATTCTCCGGGTTTAATTTCCACTACTACTTACTACAGAAGGGTGGTAACAGTAAACAGTGTATCGGTTAACAGTAATATTATATCGATAACCATTAATCCGAAACCAACAATTGTAATAAGTCCATCCGCTCCTTCAATTGATATTAATGGAAGTGTTACATTAACAGCCAGCGGTGCATCAACCTATACATGGTATCCGGCTTCTAATTTGTCGGTAACTACGGGTGCATCAGTATCTGCGGGCCCGCTAACAACAACAAGAGCGTATATAGTTACAGGAACTATAACAGCAACCGGCTGTGTAAATACGGCAACGGTAACTGTTACGGTAAATATTGTTTCAAATGTACTTCCCGGAACCATTGGTTCTGATCAGACAATTTGTGCAGGCTCAACGCCAAGTGCATTCACGTCAATTACTTCGGCTAGTGGTGGAACAGGAACTATTAATTATCAATGGCAGCAGAGTACAGACAATGCGGCCTTTACAAATATTTCAGGTGCTACTTCTGCTACCTATACACCAACTGCCTTATCACAAACGACTTATTATAGAAGAGCCGCCAGTACAAGTATTGATCCTGCAGCATATACAGCTTCTTTAAAAGTTACCGTGAACGCATTACCAGTTGTAACCGTTTCACCAACCAGTGTAATTGTTGCAGTAGGTGCAAGTACAACCCTTAGTGCAAGTGGTGCAACTACTTATAGCTGGGCACCAGCCACTAATCTTTCTGCTACTACCGGTGCTTCGGTGGTTGCTACAACTGCAGTTGCAGGAAGTATTATCTATACAGTTACGGGCACCAGTAACGGATGTATAAATACAGCCACAACAACCGTAACAGCATCTACTGCACCAATTGCCAGTGCAATAACAGGTCCATGTGCAATCATAAAAGACAGCTCACGAACATTTACGGTTTCAGCCATCAATGCAACGCGTTATGTTTGGACTCTGCCAAACGGCTGGACTGGTACTTCAACAACCAATTCGATAAATGCGAAGGCTAACAATACAGGCGGAACCATTACCGTTACACCATTCAATGGTAATATAGCAGGAAATACAGTTAGTTATACTATCAATGTAATTGATTATGCAAAAGTTACTATTGGTGGTTTACCGGTAACGGCATCAGGTAACAAGAACAGTTCAATAACAGTTACAGTTACTTTGTTTGATGTAAATGGTAACAGGATCAATTGTAGTGGTGGTCCGGCAACTATACAGTTGTGTGACCCTAACCCGGGATCATTTACTGCTATTATCGATAATAACGATGGTACCTATACCACTTCATTAACAGCTTCTGCCAATACCTTGGATCTTTGCGGAACGATTGGGGGTATTCCTATCCTCAAAAAATCAACGGTAACGTTTACCGGACCGCAGGGAGGTATTAAGGCAAGTGTGCCACAATTAGCAACGGAAACGCCGAAACTGACGTTTACCATGACGGCAGGAAGAGCTCCGTTTACAATTATATACAAGTCTGCAAAAAGCAATAAAACAGATACCCTTACCAACTACACCAGTGCTACGGCTACAGGGGTTGCATTAATACCTTCTACTACACTTTACACATTAGTGTCAATTATTGATGCGAATGGAGAAAGAAGAGATAATAATTTCACAAGGGATACGGCCAGTGTTGTTGTATTGGCACCAAGAGTAATTATTACATTAAAAGCAGATGCCGCTAAGCCGGATGTGGATAGTACCTGGATTACTGTTTTAAGGGTAAGAACCAAGAATATTGGTGATATGGATTTGACCAACTCTCAAGCCAAACTCGATCTGAGAACCGTATTCCCTGCTCCGGTTACCTTTAAGTTAGATAGTTTAACTTATTCCGGAACTACGATTACCCGTAACAATGCATATGATGGTATTTCTTCCAATGATCTTTTTGCCCGTTTAAAAGACCGAATAAAAAACAAGACATCGGTTGATATGGCTACAACAACCGATAGTTATGAAAGCAATACTGCTGGATCACAACCTATCAATACGGTTGACGGTGCATCCGACGGCAATATCCGCGTATTTACCAATAAGAACGGAACAGGTTCTATAGAATCAACTGATGAAACGGTAGTGGTTCAGGATGAACATAGCATTTATATGTTTGGTCCTAAATCAAGTCTTCCGATTGGTGTTGAAGCAGATATCATATTGTACCTGCACGTAAAACCGAATGGCTACACAGATCCGTTTGTGATGCAGGCGGTAGCACTCGGAACAGGAACTACAGATGGTGCAACAGCTTTAGCAACCAGTATCTCTAATGATAATAATGATATCAACTCACATCCTGAAATCACCAAACAAGGAGATCCGATTCCAACCGTGATCAACCTGTTCCCAAGAGCTGTGATTGGTTCTTCGTTAAATGCAGGCACGCCTGTATTACAGGGTAATGGCTCTTATAATGTACCGTTTACCATAAAACTGAACAACTACGGTAACGTTAACCTTCAATCGGTTCAGCTCGGATTAAACCTGTTAAAATCTATCGGTGCTCCTTCAACATTTAGTATTGTGGGTGCTCCGGTTTCAACTGGTGATCTGTTGCTTAATCCTTCTTATGATGGAAAGAGTGATACTAATATGCTCAATGCAAACAGTATTCTGGGTTACAATAAAGGATTTAGCACCATTACATTCACAGTTAATATTGTACCAAACCAGTTAAGTTCTATCTATCGTTTACAGGCAACTGCTTACGGATTTAGTGACCAGCTGAATACAACCGTTAACGATCTGTCAACCGACGGATTAGAGCCGGATCCTGATGGGAATAATATTCCAAGCGAGAAGATCAAAACAGTGATTACAATCAACTTACCAATTCCACCATTGGTGCCCGGTCCGATCGCAATTAAAACGGGTCCTACTACTACGGCATTATCAGTATCTTATTGTGTTAGTACAACCGGTGTGGTAGTCATTCCAACAGCATTGAATACTGGTGGGTCTGATCCATACGAATACCAGTGGCAGAGTTCAACCAATAACACCAACTTTACAGATATCGTTGGCGCAACAGATAGTACGTATACCACCGGATTAATCAGTTCGAGTGTTTATCTGCGCAGACAGGTGATCTCCGGCAACCAATTCAAATTCAGTAATTCTGTATTTATACAAATCTTCCCGCAACCTGCTAAACCGGTAGTTTCCGGTACAGCAACACAAATAGTTGGTAAAGGAAGTGTAGTGCTTACTTCTACAATCGCATCATCTTATAAATGGTCAACTGCTGAAACGGCAAGAAGTATTACAGCTCTATCAGCAGGCAATTATATTGTAACCATTACAGATGCGAACGGTTGTACCAATGTTTCTGATGCATTTGCGATCATTGCATTAGATCCGTATAAAGTGGCCGACCTGCAAAAAGTATTATCGAAAGCTCCGGTATTACAATCAGACGGAACCTATATCCTTGGATTTACTTTCCTTTCTACAAATCTGAGAGGCGAACTGTTAGATAGTGTAAGAATAAAAGACGATCTGAGTAAAGTATTCCCTGCAACAGTTGATTACCAGGTAACACAAATACAGGCTAGCGGTAAACTGAAAGCGAACAATTTGTTCAATGGTAATTCTCAAACAGATCTGTTGTCTGATGTAAGTCAGCTGGGAGGCCTTACCAAAGATTCTATTCAGGTAACATTAAGAGTGAGTCCGAATGGCTTCTCAGGTAAACTGTTGAATCAGGCAGTGTTAACAGCAAATTCACCATTCGGTCAATTCAGTGTAACATCCAATGATCCTACCGTGGGTAATGGCGTGGGTGTTAGAAATCCAACACCGTTTACACTGCCGCTGATTGATATCTTTATTCCATCCGGTTTCTCACCAAACCATGATGGTGTAAATGATAATTTTGTGATCATCCGTCCGTTTGGAACTACCATTAACCTTGAAATCTTTAACAGATGGGGTAATGCGGTGTTCAAAGCACCTGATTATAAAAATGAGTGGGATGGAAGAGGCAACCAGCCTAATAATATATTGGGTGAAATGTTGCCGGATGGAACCTATTATTATATTGCAACAGCAACAGATAAATTCACAGGTAATATCAGGAAGTTTGCAGGATTTGTAACGCTGAAACGATAATTACTGAATGAAGAATGCGGTCCAATATCAAATGAGTGAAATGAAAAAAGTAAGCAACCGAAAGCGAATAATGATGACGAACGTAAAGTGGGCATGTTTGGTGATCATACTGGCTGTTTCCGTAAGATCGGAAGCACAGCAGGCACCGATGTATTCGCAATATATGTTCAATATGCTCAACATCAATCCGGCCTATGCAGGAAGCAGGGGTGTAGGAACGGCAACAGCACTATACCGAAACCAGTGGATAGGTATTGACGGCTCTCCGCAAACTTCCACACTTTCTTACGATGTGGCAACACACGAAAAAAAGATCGGTCTGGGCTTCCAGTTTTATGATGATCGTTTAGGTATTGAAAGAACCACCGGTTTAAATGTTTCATATGCTTTCCGTATTCAGCTTACCGAGTCGGGTACGCTAAGTCTCGGTCTGCAGGGTGGTATATTGAATTACCGTGCTAATTTTTCGCAGGTAAGAACTTTTCAACCAAACGATCCCTCATTCAATCAGAATGTAAGCGGTATTTTACCGGCTGCAGCAGCGGGTATTTATTATAACTCAGATAAATTCTATATCGGTATCTCTACACCGCAGTTATTGAAAACAAAACTCAGTACCAATAATGCAGCAGATGTTTTGTCTACCACACGCGATCTGCATTATTACCTCGCTACCGGTTTTGTGTTACCGTTAAGTCAGGATCTGGTTTTGAAACCATCCATGCTGGTAAAAGCGGTAAGTGGTGCCCCTATTGAATTTGATTTTAACACCAATCTCTGGATACAGAATTTTATTTCTTTCGGTGCATCATACAGAACAGGTGATGCCATTGTGGGTATGGCCGAACTGCAGTTAAACAAACAACTCCGTTTTGGTTATGCTTACGATAAGGCATTTTCTGAATTGGGTAACTATAACACAGGTACCCATGAGTTGATGTTGCGATACGAATTTGGATCCAGTAACGGGAAAGTTGCCTCACCAAGGTACTTCTGATCATAATCAAGTGTAATGAAAAAAGTCTTTTTATATATCATCATTTTTCTTTCCTGCGCACAAGGGGTAAGTATTGCCCAATCAGGAAAGTCCAGAAAAGCAGATGTGTTCTTTCATCTGGCCGAAAAAGAATTTAACGATCAACGTTACATGTATTCGATCCCGTTCTACCGAACCGGTTTGAAGTACACAGGTAAATTTGATTCGCTTACAACACTGCATCTGGCAGAAGCTTACTGGCATGTAAAGAATTACGATTCGTCGGAGATTTTCTACAAAAAATATGAAGCCAAATATGGCCCGCTGTTTTCTTCAAGACAACATCTTTCAGAACTGGCAGCAAACAGAAAAGATTATGCAACGGCGTCAGACGGGTATAAGAAACTGCAAAAAGAAATTCCGCTCCGGTTTGAAAAATGGCTGAATGAACGTTACAAAGGTTTTTCAAATCCATCCGTTTTTCTGCGCGATTCAATGGACTATAATATCAAGCTCTTAAAACTGAACACCAAACAACAGGATTTCAGTCCGCAGTACTTCGGAAGAGGATTGGTATTTGTATCCAACCGTTATTCAAGGGTTTCTGCTGAGAAAGAGTTTGGTTGGGATGGTTTGCCATTTGCCAATATTTATTGGGTAAAAGACACTGCCGATCTGTATACAGTTGATACCGTTGCCGGGCACTCTTCCAATAATTATAATATTACCATCAAACCCAATGATGATTATACAGCGCAAACCAGTAATGATAACGATATCATTGTTACCAGCAGTATGCGCGGTGCTTACACAGGAACCTTACACAAACTGGCTAAATTCAGTGATGACCTGAGTGCAAAATATAATTACGGATCACTCTGTTTTAATAAAGAGGGTAACGTTGTTTACTTTACAAGAAACACATTAAAATCATTTGAAGGAAGATACAATCTTGAAATCTGTTCAGCAGTACTTGAAAAAGGAAAATGGAGCAATGTAAAAGTTTTGCCATTTGTAGAGAAAGCATACGATTTTTACCATCCTGCTTTAAGTGGTGACGGTAAGCGTTTGTACTTCTGCAGTAACAAACCCGGCGGACAGGGCGGAAGTGATATTTATTATATTGATATGGTGGTGGATTCTGCCATGACTACATCTATGGCACTTGATCAAAAAATCAATACTGCCGGAGATGAGTTATTCCCTACATTCCGGGGCGATACATTATTTTTTAGTACGGATGGTTTTGCCGGTCTGGGTGGATTGGATATTTATAAAACCTGGATGGAAAAAGGAAAATGGAAAACGCCGGTAAATGTGGGTTATCCGCTTAACTCCTCTTTTGATGATTTTGGATTGATCTATAATAATACAGGAACCAGAGGTTTCTTCAGCACCAACCGTTTAGGTACAGATGATATTTATATGTTTGGCTACCTGCCATTCTTTGTAAATCTGCAGGGTACCGTTTTAAGCAGAACTACTTTACGCAGATTAGATTCGGCTAAAGTGATCATTAAAACCATGGAAGAGGATAAACCGGTTATTGATACATTTGTTACCGACCTCACAGGTAATTTCCACTTCCCTGTTAAACCCGGAAGAATCTACTCACTGGAATTTTCAAGAAACGGTTATATAGATACCGCTTATAAACTTCCTGAAATCGGTACCAAAGAAAGAGACCTAGCTTTAGAACCTACCTTACTTACGCCTATTATAAAACCTTTACCACCTGTTGTTGAAAAAGACAGGGATAAAGATGGAGTAATGGATCCGGAAGATAAATGCCCGGATGTAAAAGGTATAAAAGAGAACTTTGGCTGTCCGGATATCCAGGCAAGAATTAATGAACTGGCTAAAATGGTATTCTTTAAAACAGCCAGCGCAGAACTTTCTCCTGTAGCTATTAAACCTTTGAATGAGATAGCTGATATTATGGCACAATACCCATGGATCACTTTATCTATCGAAGGACATACAGATAGCAGGGCAAGTGCGCCTTATAACCTGGATCTGTCTAACAGAAGGGCAGCATCAGTGAAAAACTTCTTTATTAAACGCGGATTGGCGGCTAACAGGTTCTCATCAATCGGTTATGGTTTAACAAGGCCGATTGCAGATAATAATACAGAAGAAGGAAGGGCATTGAACAGACGTGTGGCAATGAAAGCTGATTTTCATTCAAAATATTAATTACGTTTTTTAAATAACTGAATATGTTGAAATACAAATACCTGCTATGCTTATCAATGCTAATATTTGTCTTGCAAACAGGTTTTTCCCAAACATACAAAGCCGGTGATAAAGCAGAGGCTTTGATAAACAATGTATGGAAAGAAGGGAAAGTTTTGAAAGCGGTTCCCGGCAAACCCAATGTTTACGAAGTAGAAATTGCCGGACAAAGAGATGGGATTGGTAAGCATATTGTGCAGGTTAGCAAAACCAACCTGAGAACAGTAAAAACAAATACAGTAACCCTTGTAAACAATTCTGTTGCAACAACAGAAGCACCTAAAGCAGTTGACCCGCATCTCGGAAAATATGATCTGTATTCCGGTATTCCTTCAATGTATATTGGCCACCTTGTTTTATTAACCGGTGGTAAATACAAAGTAGCTTTAAGCACAGATGAAGAAAATTACGAGTTTGGAAGCTATACATTTGATGCAGCCACTAATACAATCGAATGGCAATCGGGTCTGTTTAAAAACAATAGCTGGAAAGGAAAATTAGTAAACCCTTCCGGCAGTAATTTCAGGATCGAGTTTAATAAAGTAACGTTTGCTGAGAGCAATTAATATCAATTCGTAAATAAGTAATCAATGAGCAGGTGCCATCAGGCCCTGCTCATTTCTTTTAAAGCATTCACAAAAACATCCAGCTCAGCCGGAGTGGTAAATAAATTGGGTGTGATGCGACAGCCATGTACATTGGCACCATCAATGGCAACCGTATACACTTTATATTTCTTTAACAGGGTTTCTGCCATTACAGCGGGTTTCATGCCTTTAATTCCAACGTTGGCAATACCACAGGCACGCTTTGGGTCTTCGGGCGTATTAACTTCAATACCCGGAACAGTTCTTACTTTACTTGTCCAGTATTGTTGCAGGTAACGTAATCGGGCTTCTTTTCTTTCTGCACCGATCTTTTGATAATAAGCAATCGCATCGCCAACAGCCAGGTCTGAATGTACAGGCAGGGTTCCTGTATGATTCAAACGGCTGATATCATCCCTTTCTCCTTCAGCCAATAATGGCCATATATTTTTGATGTTAT
Source organism: Sediminibacterium sp. (assembly GCA_965206685.1). Classification (GTDB taxonomy): domain Bacteria; phylum Bacteroidota; class Bacteroidia; order Chitinophagales; family Chitinophagaceae; genus Sediminibacterium. The sequence continues at coordinate 3,362,773 of OZ242223.1, read as the reverse complement.
CTTTTTTCACATACAACATACCCACACCCAAGGGCACACTCAACCATTTGTGTAAACTGGCACCGTAATAATCGCAATGCAGATCAGGTATATTAAATTGAATATGGGCCAACGCATGTGCGCCATCTACCATTACCTGTACGCCTTTGCTATGAGCCATATCGCAGATCTTTCTTACCGGTAAAATATGTCCGGTGATATTGATCATATGACAAACCATCAGCAGTTTTGTCTTATCAGTAATGGCGTTCTCATAAATTTTTACGATCTCCTCATCAGATAATGGATGATTGGGTATGGATACAATCTTGTTAACCACTTTATATCTTCTGCCAACCTGTTTGAACATTTCAAGCATGGAACCATAATCCTGCTCTGCCATTACTGCTTCATCGCCTGCATTCCAGGGGAAACCACTGATGATTGTATCTAGTGATTCTGTTGTGTTTCTGGTAAGAATTACTTCTTCCGCCGAACAGCCTGTTAAACCGGCAAGCTTTGCAGCCATTGCTTTCTTATTATCATATTGTACGGTACGCATATAATAAGAGCCCTGGTAATTTACTTCGCGTATGTGCTGAATATAACTTTCCAGTAATTCCTTTGGAAGAATATTATAATAGCCATTTTCCAGATTAATATAATCAGGTTTCAGATCGTAGGCGCTGCGTATACCTGTCCAAAAATCTTCATCAGCAGCAAGCTCAGCTGCCTGTTTATTTTCAGCCAATGCGATCCATTTATCCATTGCGTTTACGGAAAACGGAACACTTAATCCCGCCATGGCCAATCCTTTCAGAAATGATCTTTTTTGCATGATATGCTATTGAAATGTTAACAGATTTGTGTTATGAAAATACAAATAAAAAGGGGCTTTATCCATTATGGATACCGTTTGTAAACTTTAGAGGAGAATAACCGATAAAAACAGTCGGGTTACCTATAAAATATTTCCTACATTGATAACTGTTGCAACTTAGGTTGTGGGAAATTGCATGGCCATTGTAATTACCGGCATCTTATTATTCAATCAAATGATCGTATACATGAAACAATTAACAAGGATTCTGTTTTTTTCTCTCTTACTGATTGCAGTAAGTGCATGGGCATCCCCGTTGCCTAAAACAAAAAAAATATCCAAACTGTATGTTTCCCATTTCGAAAATGTTTTGGGTACATCTATGGAAATTAAAATTAAATCTACTTCAGAAAAGCAGGCATCTGCAGCAGAAGCCGCTGCTATGAAAGAAATAAACCGGTTATCATCTATATTAAGCGGATATGATGTCAACAGCGAATTCAGCAAATGGATGAAAACAACCAACGAAGCCAAAAAAGTTTCTTCCGAACTATTTGAAGTACTCAATCTTTTTGATCAATGGAAAGACCGCAGTGGCGGCGCACTCGATGCTTCTGCACAGGTAATTAATAAATTATGGAAGGAAGCGGCAGCCAAACAAATATTACCAACCGAAGAAGAAAGAAAAAATGCAGTTGCACAGGTGCAAAGCAAACATTGGATATTGGATGCTGCTTCGCAAACAGCCACACATCTTAACAATGCACCCTTAATGCTTAATTCATTTGCCAAAAGCTATATCATTAAACATGCAGCAGATGCAGCCATGGCAGTTGAAGATGTAAATGCAGCCATCGTAAATATTGGTGGCGATATTGTTGTAGCCGGTAATCAAAAAGAAACCGTTCAGATCAGCGATCCGAAAGCAGATGCAGAGAATGATGCGCCATTAGATAAATTGCTCATCAGTAATAAAGCCATCGCCACAAGTGGTAATTATCGTCGTGGCGAACAGATCAATGGTAAATGGTATTCGCATATCATCGATCCCCGCACAGGTTTACCTGCCGGTGATATTATCAGTGCTACGGTTGTTGCACCTAATGCAACAGATGCAGGGGCTTTGGCAACAGCCTTTAATGTATTAAGTACAGAAGAAAGCAAACAATTGGCAGCAACCATTCCCGGTGCTGAATATATGATCATAACCAAAGATGGTGAACGCATCACCAGTAAAGGTTGGGCAGCATTGGAAATACCTGTAGCAAAAAAAACAAAAGCAGTAATCGCCCCCGCAGACCAGTGGAGCGATTATGAATTGGTGGTAAACCTTGAACTGGCGCAGCTGCAGGGGTTTGCACGCAGGCCATTTGTAGCTGTTTGGGTGGAAGATCAGGATAAGAAAGCGGTTCGCACCATTTCTGTTTGGTTTAACCGCGATCGTTGGCTGCACGAATTAAGGGCTTGGTACAGCAGCAACTTTTCAAAATTTTCTGCAGACCAGGCAGGTATGAGTTCTATCTCAAGCGCTACCCGCTCAGCAGGTAAATATTCATTAAAATGGGATGGTAAAGATGATAAGGGAAATTTAGTAAAACCCGGCAAGTACACAATCTTTATAGAAGCCGCCCGTGAACATGGAACCTATCAGTTATTGAGTGAAGAAATGAACTTAAACGGTAAACCGTTATCAGCTAATCTTACTGGCGGAGTAGAAGTAGCTTCTGCTTCCATTGAATTCAAAAAAAAGCAGTAAACGGTTATGGTGGACACTAAGCAGGTAAACGACCCTAAGCACTGGAAAAATATTTTTCGCCGAAGAACTTCACGTATCTCGCGTTGGCTGCATATTTATTTATCAATGATCAGCTTCGCGATTGTGCTGTTCTTTTCGGTAACCGGGATTACATTAAACCATGCAGACTATTTTCAGGGCAAAACAAAAACCACACAGGAAAAAGGCACACTAAAACCGGAATGGGTAAATAACAAAGACACCAACCTGGTTGCTAAACTCAATATTGCTGAATACTTCCGTAATACCTATTCGGTTAAAGGTGCAGTAAGCGATTTCAGGATTGATGATGGTCAGGTGAGTATTGCCTACAAAGGCCCCGGATATGAAGCCGATGCATTTATAGACAGACAAACCGGTGCATTTGAACTTTCCCAAACACGAACCGGTTTTGTAGGTTTTGTAAATGATCTGCACAAAGGCCGTGATACAGGAAAAGTATGGTCATGGGTAATTGATATCGCCGCAGCATTAATGGTACTGATCTCATTAAGCGGATTAATATTACTTCTCTTTATCAAAAAGAAAAGAGTAAGCGGATTGATCTTAACCGTAGTTGGATTACTGATCATGTATATTGTGTATCGGATCTGGGGTCAATAAAAAATATTATTCAGTAAAAAGGGGGATTCTCATCTGAGATCCCCTTTTTTATTTTAAGAGAAGTATTTACCTGCGATAGATGTAACGAATTACTATGCATATATAACTTTTTTGCTGAGAAAGATGTGAATTTTATATATGCTTTTATACAAAAAGTATATCTAATAAATTTTCATGAAAAATTCAACAATGAAACCTGATATCGGTATCTCAGAGAAAAACCTGGCCCACTCCGTAGCAATTCTTTCAACGGTATTGTCGGATGAAATGATGTTGTATGTAAAAACCCGGAAGTTTCACTGGAATGTTGCCGGTGAAAGTTTTATGGAATTGCACAAATTGTTTGAAGCACAATACAGCGGCCTGGAAGAATCCATTGATGCCGTTGCAGAGCGCATTAATAAACTGGGCAGCAAAACCATCGGCACAATGAATGAGTTTTGCAAACAATCAACTATCAAGGAATCACCGGGTAAATACCCTTCTTCCAAAGAAATGATCAAAGAGTTATTAAAAGATAATGATACGATTATACAGCTATTGAGAAAAGGCGTTGATAATTGCAGTCATACTTTCAAAGATGCCGGTACAGCAGACTTTCTTACCGGTTTGATGGAACAACATGAAACAACCGCGTGGATACTAAGACGATATCTGGCGTAAAATGGCTAACGGATCAGGCCTATCTTTTTTGAATGCATTATAGCTTCTGCACTATGTGCAAAAAAGCAGGTAGGTACGCCGGTTTTTTCCAGCTTCTGTAATATTGCTTTAGCACTATTGCTTTTCCTTCGGTAGATATCTCTTATATACACTGCATGTATCCTGCCCGGAAAATTATTTGCAATAGAAGCATAAATAACAGGATCCTGTTGGGCACTATCACCAAGCAGAATAAATTTCTGTTTTGGGAAAGCTTTAAGTATGCGGATAATTCTGTCTGTTTTTGATTTGTGTTTATTTTGTCTTGAAAAAAATAGACTGACCAGATTTTTTATAGGACTTAATAACAAAACTCCTTTCGGTAATCCATTAACAGTAATGAATTCAGAAATATAATTATATAAGTTCCACTCACTGCTGGAAACATAAAAAAAAGGATTGGGTTCGCTTTCTATAGTATGTGCCTTAGATAATAAATGATAGTGTTTTATCACTCCGTCAAAAGCATGCCTTGTACGTGGATTCCTGGTAAACAAAACAGCTAATCTTTTACGAAAGCTGGAAGAATGAGAGATCAGAAAAGTATCGTCGATATCCGAAATAAAGCCAAACTGTGTTGAGTGCGGAACCAGAAAAGAACCAAAGGCTTCCGCAATGGGTTGTTGCTTATGACTAAATAATTGAACAGATGCGTTATGCCAACCAAAAGCGAGGGGTATTTCAGATCTCCATTCTAATTTTAGAAAACCATCTGTATCGGTCATTGAATGAACTTTCGTTCCGGCACTCGTTAATTGAACAGATGCTCCGGCAATGGGTTTGATGATAAATAAACGAAGCAGAGCCAACAGATTTTTCAGAAAAAATGTTGAGTATTTTTTTCTTTGTAAAGGAGCTAATAAAAAAGCATGACCATAAACCACCAGTTGTTCAGCATGACCGTAACCTGAATATAATATAATGGTAGGTTGATGTGTCATACCCAAACGACGCCAGATCTTTTCTTTCCAGCTGACTACCGGATGTTTAATGCTAATTTTACTTTTGACAACTTGCATATACGGTTTGATATAATACAGATAAGCACATGGAACTGGCAGGTAAATCAAAATTGCTGTTTGTGATCAATCCGGTATCGGGTGGAAAGAATAAAATACTTATAGAAAGCGAGATCCGTAAGTATTTTGAAAACTTACCAATCGATATGCTGTTTATCAATCTTACCGGAAAAGAAGACGATCTACTGGTAAAACAGAATATTCTGCTGTTTCAACCTGATAAAGTTATCGTTGTTGGGGGAGATGGAACAATTAAATTGTTAGCACAACAATTGATCGGTACACAAATTCCCCTGGGTATTATCCCCGCCGGGTCTGCCAACGGTATGGCTACAGAATTGGACCTTCCTTTTTCAGTTACAGGTGCCTTGGATACCATCATGCATGGAACTATTAAAAAAATTGATCTTATTCTTTTTAATAACAAAGAAATTTCTATTCATATCAGTGATATAGGCCTGAATGCCTTTTTAATCAGATATTATTCAAAAAACAGACTAAGAGGCAAATGGGGTTATGCTAAAGCTTTGATCAATGTATTATGGTATCGAAAATTTTTATGTGCAGAAATCATGATCAATGGTGAAACTTTTATTCGTGAAGCATATATGATTGTTATGGCTAATGCCCGTTCCTATGGAACGGGTGTTGTCATTAATCCCGCCGGTGAACTGAGCGATGGGAAATTTGAACTCGTTATTTTGAAAAAAATATCCATCTGGCAATTGGCAAAAAAATTTTTAGTCAACAATACACCTTCTGTAGACGAAATTGAAGTTATTCAAACAAGTGAGGTAATCATAAACACACGTAAAAAAGTATATTTTCAGATTGATGGAGAATACAGGGGCAAGGTGAATTCCGTGAAAGCAATTATTCTTCCTGCCGCACTGAGTCTTTTGTTACCTGCGCGCTAACCCTCTTGCATTTACATTGCCAAAAATGTGTGAATAATGTAGGCTTTCTTCAAACTTATGTAACATTCAGTATCGGGAGAATGCCAATTTCGTGAATCAGGAATCAGGAGGATTTGTAAGCAGATATTTCCGGCTTTTATTATTTATGAATAGATGGCCAAACAAAATCTTCTGATCATAAAACAGTTGTATGGCATTTATTGATTATTACGAAGCACTAGGAATAAAGAAAGATGCGAAAGACGACGATATTAAGAAGGCTTATCGAAAATTAGCAAGAAAGCTTCACCCTGATCTTAATCCGAATGATAAAGAAGCCAATAAGAAATTCCAGCAGATCAATGAAGCCAATGAAGTATTAAGTGATCCTGTAAAAAGAAAAAAATACGACCAGTATGGCGAGCACTGGGAACATGGGGAAGAATATGAAAAATCACAGCAATCAAGACCCCGATCTTCTAATAATGGAAATGAATCTTTCTCCGGCTCATTTGATGAATCAGATTTTTCTGATTTTTTCGGATCTATGTTTGGTGGAGCCACAGGTGCAGGCAGATCTTCACAAACAAAATTCAGAGGCAAAGACTATAACAGTGAATTGCATCTCACATTGCTAGAAGCTTTTACAACACACACGCAAACATTAACGATTAACAATAAAAATATTCGGATCACTATTCCTGCAGGGGTTGAGAACGGACAGATTATTAAATTAAAAGGGTATGGCAGTAAAGGAGTAAATGGGGGGCCGGATGGCGATCTCTATATCACTTTTGTAATTACAGCCGATACTAAGTTTAAGCGTTCAGGAGATAATTTACACACAACTATAGACCTTGATCTGTACACAGCCATACTTGGCGGAGAAATAACAATTGATACCGTTGACAGTAAGATCAAATTAAAAATACTTCCGGAAACACAGAACGGAAGTAAAATACGGTTAAAAGGGAAGGGCGTTCCTGTATACAAAAAAGAAGGACAATCAGGCGATCTTTTTATAACCTATCGTATTCAAACACCGGTAAATCTCACAGACAGACAAAGAGAATTATTTACAGAACTCAAAGAATTGTCAAAATAAAATCTATTGTATGCCATCACTGGAATTGATACCTATCGATATTTTTTGCCAACACCATGGTGTAGCAATCTCGTTTGTGAGTTCCCTCAACGATTTTGGACTGATAGAATTAACAGTTGTTGATCAATCAGAATACATTCCTTTACCTCAATTGCGGGAAGTTGAGAAACTGGTAAGGTTACATACTGATCTTGACATAAATCTGGAAGGAATTAATGCAGTATCCCATTTATTAAAACTCTTACATCAAAGTCAGATAGAAATTGCAGCACTCAATAATAAACTCCGTTTTTATGAAGTAATAGAATAAAGAGAAAATACCTGTTTAGATTATTTAGGAGATCAACGAACTCAGTTTTGTATAACCCAATATCCATTTATCTTTTTCTCCAGCGTTATTAGCGGATACCTGAATGGAATATTTTTCTTTGATCTGAGCCGGAAGTATATCCTCAATCTCATACAGATCATCCACATCTATCCCATACTTATCATCAATATGTGATGTGGCTCCCGCAAAACCGGTGTGTTTGTAAAAAGCAGATTCCTTTGCCTGTTTAACGGCCTCTCCTTTATCTTTTCCAACTACCAGCATTTTGTAATGATATTCTTCAAACTCATTCTCTTTATAACCACCAAGATTAATAAAGAAAAGTTTCAATAAGGGTTGTAAAGGCGATTTTTCGTCTATTCCTTTCGGTACAAGGCTGATGCTGTGGCCATCCACTTCGGTAACCGTTCGCCATGCATCTATATGAATGGTACCCGCACCAGGCCAAAAGGCCAGCATCTCAGGAACCAGGTCTTTCAAAGATTCTCCCGAACTAAAAAAGATATCATGTTGCTCAGTATTTCTGCCCTTGGGTTTGCAGCCCAGTAAAAGCATAAACAGTTTTTCATTTCCCATTAAAGATAGTTTTTACTATTGCTGTGATTATTGATCAGCTTTCTGTAATTTGATTGCTCTTACAGAAATGTTTATGAAAAATAAAATTAAGCAATATTCAAGTCACCTGATTTGCCTCTTATCCGGATTGATTTTTTTCTCAACCGGTTTTACACAGACTAAATATCCGGCACCGGTGGATGGCGATTATATAGCAAAGGATTTTTCTTTTGTGAGTGGCGAAAAATTGTCATCACTTAAACTGCATTACACCATCATTGGTAAACCACAAACCAATAAAGAAGGTATGGTTACCAATGCGGTTTTAATTATGCACGGAACAACAGGAAGCGGTGGTAATTTTTTGAATGATCGTTTTGCCGGACAACTTTTCGGTCCCGGACAATTGTTAGATGCTGAAAAATATTGCATCATTTTACCAGATGGTATCGGTCATGGAAAATCTGCCAAGCCCAGCGATGGATTGCATATGCGATTTCCTAAATACACCTATGATGATATGGTATTGGCTGATTATCGGTTACTTACCGAACATTTACACATCAACCACCTCCGCCTGGTAATGGGTACATCCATGGGTGGAATGCATACCTGGGTTTGGGGTTATCAATATCCCGATTTTATGGATGCACTAATGCCGCTGGCCAGTTTACCCGTAACCATTGCCGGCAGAAACCGGATACAAAGAAAGATGGCGATAGATCTGATTAAAATGGATCCTGAATGGAAGAGTGGTGAATACACACAACAACCCAAATTAGGGTTAAGCGGCGCGATTTCTTCTTTGATCTTTATGACGAGCAGCCCTTTGCAATGGCAAAAATCTGCACCTACACGTGAGCAGTCAGAAACCATGCTGGATAATCTGGAAAAAAGATATCTGTCAAGTCTTGATGCGAATGATTTTATTTATCAGTTTGATGCCTCAAGAGACTATAACCCTCAACCTTATCTCGCAAAGATCAAAGCACCTTTACTCGCTATTAACTCTGCAGACGATCAGGTAAATCCACCCGAATTAGGTATCATGGAAAAAGAAATTAAAAATGTTTCTAAAGGCAGATTCGTTTTATTACCGATAACAGATCAGACCAACGGACATGGAACACATTCTATTCCTTCAATCTGGGGAAATTATCTGGGAGAGCTGTTAAAAATATCAGAACCCTCTAAATAAATGATACGATGAAACGGCTGATCATAAGTTTATTTCTCTTACTGTTCATTATGCAATCATTTGCACAAACGGATATGTCATTACTTCAAAATATTAAAGCAGAACTCGCAACACAAAAAGGCTTCTTTGCCCTTGCTTTTAAAGATCTGAAAAGCGGTAAAACCATTTTGTGGAACGAACATGAAAACTTTCATGCCGCCAGTACTATGAAAACACCTGTGATGATTGAAGTATTTAAACAGGCAGCAGCAGGAAAATTTTCATTACAGGATCCGGTTCTCATAAAGAATGAATTTAAAAGTATTGTTGACAGCAGCACTTATCAGTTAAACCCAACTGATGATAGCCAGCAGGAGCTCTATCAGCAAACCGGAACAAAGCTGCCTTTATCTGCATTGGTATATGAAATGATCATCACGAGCAGCAACCTTGCCACAAATATTATTATCGAAATGGTAGGTGGAAAAAATGTTACCCAAACCATGCGTAGTTTAGGTGCCAATGATATTCAGGTATTAAGAGGCGTAGAAGACAATAAAGCGTTTGCAAAAGGATTGAATAATTCAACCACTGCATATGATCTGATGCTCATCTTCGAAAAGATCGCAAAGCACGAAGTGGTAAATGCAAAAGCCTGCGACGATATGATCAGGATCTTATTGGATCAAACACACAATACATTAATTCCTGCCTTATTACCAAAGGAAGTAAAAGTGGCACACAAAACCGGAACGATCACAGGTGTGCATCATGATTCAGGCATTGTATTTCTGCCCGATGGAAGAAAATATGTATTGGTTATCCTCTCCAAAAACCTGGAAGATGATGAAGCTGCCACCAAAGCCATGGCCGTTGTTTCGAAAATGATTTATGACTATGTGGTTTCGGAAAAATAATGATAGAATGATAGGATGAGTGAATGATAGCATATATTCAAAACGCCTTCTCATTCTATCATTCACTCATCCTATCATGCTATCATTCACTCACCCACTCATTAAATCGACCCACCTTCCACCAACACCGCTTCAACACTTAATTCGGAAAAACTATTTTGCCCGCCAATACGAGCCATCATTTCTTTAAAGGCAAGTTTCCCTAATTTATCACCACTGGTTTCTACATAAGTGATCTCAGGATAAAACAGTTTAGGAATAAAACCATTGCTGATCGCGATGATGGAAATTTTATCCGGGTACGAAAGATGCATTTCCTGTATGGCTTTAACTGCGCCAATCAGAATTTCATCACTCATACAGAAAATCGTATCCGGGTACGGTTGATTATGTAAGACAGTTAATGTATGCTCACGGGCATCCTCACTGCTTAAAGCATATTTGATAGTCACTTCTGTTGATGCGGCATGGGTTGCCATATAGTTACTAAAAGCCAATTCCCTTTTTTGGGTGATCGACATATGTGTATCTCCAAAGAAAGCCAGTACCCTTTTCTTATTTTTTCGAATGATCGTTTCTGCAGCAATAGTAGCCGCCTGTTCATCAGCCAGACAAACCTTATGTAAACCTTCTTTATCAGGAACCTTATCAAAAAAAATAACCGGGATCTCTGCCTCCTTCATTTTTGTATACCCGATAAGATCATTGGTATTTGGCGTGATACAGGCAAAAAGACCGGTGATCCTGTTTTGCCTGAATAATTTCAAATTCTCCAGCTCCATTAAAGGGTCATTGCCACTTTGAAGTATCATAATAGAGTAACCCTGCTTTCGGCCTTCCTCCTCAATGGCTGAAATAAATGATTCGTAAAAGAAATTTGAAATAGTAGGAACAAGTAACCCAAACACCTTGCTGTTTTTGGTCCGGAGATGGACTGCATTTGCATTTGGTTCATAATCAAGTATTTGCGCAAGTTCTGCCACTTTAAGCCTCGTTGGCTCAGAAATATCCGGATGATGTTTCAGGGCCCGGGAAACCGTTGAAACGCTGATCCCCAGCATTTCTGCAATCTTTTTAAGTGTTGGATTATTCATTCAGGGCCATATAAAAAAGTAAGGTAGCAAATTTTCCACAGCAAAGGGTTCCGCAAACGTTTGCAGTATTTGACCCGGAAATCTTTACAACCTGAATACGGTTATCTATCTACATTTAGCGTAGAAACAATATGATTCCCACACAATTATAAACCGCATGCATCGTTTATTTGTTGTTGATGGTCATATAGATTCGGTTGCTGATAATTAGGATATTGTTGTTGAGGTTTGACAAGAAATTCTAAAAAAAATTAACAAAAAATTTTTTTTGCAATAAAAATGTGTACTTTGTACACGCTTAATAACCAATAAACTGCCATTTATGAATTTTTCGAAGCTTGTCAGGCCCATACTCATGGGTTTAGCCGCTTGCGTGTTTGTTATCTCCTCGCAGGCTCAAAACAAAACCATTTCCGGTTCAGTTAAAGATGCTAAAGACGGTTCACCACTTGTTGGCGCTTCTGTTTTAGTAAAAGGATCCAAAACCGGTACCTCAACAGGTGCGGATGGTGCCTTTAAACTTTCTGTTCCATCTTCTGCTACCACATTGGTAGTTTCTTCAGTTGGATTTGGTTCCCAGGAAATTAATATTTCGGGAAAATCTTCTGTTGATGTTTCTTTAAGTGCTACCAACGACCAACTGAATGAAGTGGTTGTAATTGGTTATGGTACTGCAAAGAAAAAAGATCTGACCGGTGCCGTTGTTTCGGTACAGGCCAAAAACTTTAACCAGGGTGCTATCATGGCTCCTGATCAATTATTGCAAAACGTGGTTGCAGGTCTTGAGGTAACCAATACAAGTGGTCAGCCCGGTGCTGCTTCTACTGTACAGATCAGAGGTACTTCTTCTATCCGTTCAAACAACAATCCATTATATGTAGTGGATGGTGTGCCTTTGGATGGTGGAACAGCAAGACCTAACCTGGGTAATACATTCGGTAGCAACCCGAATTCTAACCCATTACTTTTCATTGACCCAAGTACGATTGCTCAGATCGATGTATTAAAAGATGCGTCTTCTGCTGCTATCTACGGTTCACGTGGTGCAAATGGTGTGATCGTGATCACAACCAAAAAAGCAAGCGGTGGTGCATTGAAAGTAGATGTTGGTGTTAACTACGGCACAAACATCGGTTACATGAAAAAATTTGAAATTCTGGATGCTGCAGGTTACAGAGCGGCATTGAAAAAATATAGCCAGCCAACAACTTTTGATGGTGGTGGTAATGTAGATGCTTTAAAAGCGATCACGCAGGCTTCTTTATCTCAGAACTATTCTGTTTCAATGACAGGTGGTAATGAGAACGGTAAATTCCGTGCTGCTTTATTGGCTTCTAATAATAAAGGCTTTTTGAAAAAATCAGCTTTGGATAAGTATATCGCAACAATTGGCGGTAACTACAAATTGCTTGACAAAAAATTATCCCTCGATTTCGGTATCATTACCGGTAACGTAGCGGAAACTTTAACCAGCGTATCTAACAACGCAGGTTCTCAGGGTAATATCATTTCTTCTGCATTGAGCTGGAATCCAACACAACCATTGTTTGTAAATGGTGTTGCTAATTTCCCTGCCAATGGTTCAGGTAACCCAAGAGCTTTTCAGGAAGCTTATTCAGATTTGAGCAGTGTGTATTCTTTCTTAGGCAATATCTCTGCATCTTACAAGATCATGGATAACCTGGAGTACAAAATGTTATTCGGTCTGAACAGCAGTACCGGTACAAGGGAGATGAATATTGAAGGATGGTTAGCAGGTATTTCTGGTGTATCCGGTCTGGGTTTTGCTCAGGTTGGTGCTGCTAAACTGAATTCTCAGACAATTACCCATACTTTAAACTATCGTACAGACATCAATAAGAGTCTCTCAATTGATGCCCTTGCCGGTTACGAGTACTTCAAAACCAATTTCTCAGGTAATGGAGTTTCTGCATCAGGTTTCAATACTAACCTGACTCAGGCTACCCGTATCAATATTCCTTACACTGCGATCATGACAGATGCTAAGACTCAGAATCCTTTCTACTCTTACAAAAATCCGCAGGCTGAATTGCAGTCATACTTTGGTAGAGCTACTTTAAACTATCAGGACAGATTGTTGTTAACAGCAACTATGAGAGCTGATGGATCAAGCAAATTCGGTGCAAATAACAAATATGGTTACTTCCCTTCAGCAGGTCTGAAATGGGTAGCCAGCAACGAAGCTTTCTTTAAAGGAAATAAAGTATTCTCTAACTTATCAGTACGTGCTTCTTACGGTATTACCGGTAACCAGGAATACCCTGCAGGTTCTTCACAAGAGCAGTTTGCTTTGAACGCTTATAACAATGCTCCTCAGGTTGTAAATGGTAACCCGGATCTGAAATGGGAAAAAACCAAATCAGTAGATTTCGGTGTTGAATTTACACTGGTAGGTGGTAAAGTTTATGGATCAATAGATTATTACAACAAGAACACTTCTGATGTATTGTTCCAGACAACTGCTATCCAGCCGGCTCCATCTTCTATCTCTTTTGTTAACCTGAAAAATGCCAATATCGTTAACCAGGGTCTTGAATTGGCATTGGGTGCAACTTTGATCGATAAAAAAGATTTCGGTCTGGATATTAGATTTAACTACGCTAATAACAAGAATAATGTTAAGAACTTTAAAGATCCAAACACTGGGTTAGATCTGCAGGTTCAAACAGGTTTCATCAGCGGTCAGGGTGTATCTGGTACATTAGCTCAGGTTATTACCAACAATCAACCGGTTAACGTCTTCTTCCTGAAACCATTCAATGGTTTTGATGCAAGTGGTAATCAGCAGATCGGTGGTACACCTGCTTTCGCAGGAGATCCTAACCCACACAATATGTTCGGTTTAGGTGCTACCGTACGTTACAAACAATGGTCATTCGTTATGAATGCAGGTGGTGCAACAGGCTTCCTGATCTATAACAATACAGCTACTTCAGTAACCAATATCGCCGGTATTGCTCAGGGAAGAAATATTGATAAAGCTGCTTACAACTCTGCAGAAGGTATTGCGAGTGGTGTAGGTGCTTCTACAAGATTCCTTGAAAAAGGCGATTACCTGAAACTGAGAAATCTTACAGCTCGTTACAACTTCGGTAACAAAGGCAAATACATCAAATCTTTGAGCGCCTTTATTACAGGAAGCAACCTGTTTGTAATTACCAAATTCACTGGATTTGATCCTGAGGTTAACATTGATAAGAGCAACAACTCATACCCTTCAAGGTCTATCGAGTATGTACCTTATCCAACTGCAAGAACAATCACTTTTGGATTTAATTTCTCTTTATAATCAACCACAACAAAAAATAGAAGTATGAAACCTTTTAATATTATAAAAAAAGCTACACTCCCTTTCGTTGCGGTTCTTGCAATGTCGGGATGTACCAAACTTAACGAAGACCTGGGCAGTACGCTCACCAATGGCCAGGTTTCCAACGCACTGGGAAGTGCCGGTACAGGATTATTGCTTTCAGCTGCCTATGCAGATTTGGGAGGCCCTTTAACCGGACAGGATCAGGTATTCTCGTTGATGGAAAATACAACAGATGAGTCACTGGTTCCTACCCGTGGTGGTGACTGGGATGATAATGGTGTATGGCGTGTAATGCATAACCACACATGGAATGCAGATCATGGTCAGGTTACCAGTGTGTTCAACAATCTGAATAAGATCAACTTTGATGCAACTAACGTCTTGGGCTTTAACCCAAGCCCTGCACAGGCTGCTGAAGCTAAATTTATCCGTGCACTGGCTTTATATTATCTGTTAGATCTTTATGGTCAGTTCCCTATTAGGAACCCGGGTGATAACCTGCTGTTGGCTCCAACTGTAAAATCCGGTGCTGATGCTGCAGCTTTCATCATTGCAGAATTGAATGCCGCTTTGCCTAACCTCCCTGCAGGTAATGGAAGCAGCAAAGCAAATCCTGATGCTTGCAGAACTTTGCTGATGAAATGTTACCTGCAACAAGGTACATGGGCTAACAGAGCTGCTCCAACATTTGCAGCGGCTGATATGGCACAGGTAATAACGCTCGGTAATGCTATCATTAATAGCGGAAAATACTCTTTGGAACCAAGCTACTTCGATAATTTTAAACCGGATAACGACAATTCTAAAGAAGCGATCTTCCGTTATGATAACAACGCTGGTGTTGGTGCCAATAACTCAGGTCTTCAGGCTCGTTGGAATATGACTTTGCATTACAATTCATATACTCCCAATAATCCTAATGCCGGTTGGAATGGTTTCTCAACAATCGGAGATTTTTACGCATCATTCAACACAAGTGCTGCGCCAACTACTTATGGACCATCCGATACTGCTTTTGACGGCAGGTTAGGTGGACGTAACTTTAACAACTCAAAAACCATTTCCGGTATCAATCCCGGATTCCTGGTTAATCAGCAGTACAATGAGAATGGTGTTCCAAGTAAAGACAGAAAAGGAGCTCCTTTAGCCTATGTAAAAGATATCGCTGCGAACATGATCGAAACCGGCACCAATCTTGAGGTTACAGGTATTCGTGTTGTGAAATATGTTCCTGATTATGCAAACTATGGCGGTCCTGCAGGTAATGACCTGATGATCTTCCGTTATGCTGATGTTCTCCTGATGGTTGCTGAAGCCAAAATGAGAACAAATGATGCGGCTGGTGCATTAGTACTGGTTAACCAATTAAGAACTGCACGTAAAGCAGCGCCACTTACATCTTCTATGACTTTGGTAAATACCGCCAATGTTGAAGATCCTAACACTTTATTGGCAGAAAGAGGCCGTGAACTGTATTGGGAAAGTGTAAGAAGAACTGACCTTTTGCGTTTTGGTGTTTATCTGAAACCATGGCAGTACAAACCAACAGACGATGCTAAGAATCTGGTATTCCCTGTACCTAACTCAGCATTGGCTGCCAATCCAAATCTGAAACAGAATCCTGGCTATTAATTGTAGCTCCGTATTTCTGAAATATAATAGAGTAAAAGGCCGAAAGGCCTTTTACTTTTTTTATGCTCCGATGCGAAAGCTGGGATAAAAATGAGCGAGCGAGTCCTGTTTTTGCGATGGTTTTATAACTACCTGTTATCATATTATAAGGTAACTTCGGATGCTTTTTCTTTACTTTGAAATTCAATTATTACAGTCCTTTTATCAATAGTTTCATGATGAAACCCATTACTTATTTTCTTGTATTCTTTTTATTCATACTGTTGTTTGCATGCAAAGAAAAAACAGTAAGTACCGGCCCGGCACTTTTTGAACTGGTAAATAATTCCGGCATCAATTTCAGAAATGACGTATCTGATGGAAAAAAAGAAAACAGTTTCTTATTCCGCAACTTTTATAACGGAGGAGGTGTAGCGATAGGGGATATTAATAATGACGGGTGGCCGGATGTTTTTATGACATCCAATATGGGCGAGAATAAATTGTATCTGAATAAAGGTCATATGCAATTTGATGATATCACAGCCAAGGCCGGATTTAAGCAGGATAGTATGTGGAGCACCGGTGTTACGTTTGTGGACATTAACAACGATGGCTGGCTCGATATCTATGTTTGTAATTCGGGTCATATGTCTACAGGTAACCGGCTGAATAAATTATATATTAATAACCACAATCTTACTTTTACAGAATCTGCTGCGCAATACGGATTGGATCATAAAGGATATTCCACACAGGTTTCTTTCTTCGATTATGATCTGGATGGCGATCTGGATTGTTTTATGATCGATAACAGCCCGATTCCGGTGAACCAGTTGGGTTATAATAACAAACGGGATCTTCCGGAAAAAGAATGGAATGTGGGTGAGTTTTTAAAAGGCGGCGGTAATCATCTGTACAGAAATGATAACGGCCATTTTAAAGAAGTAACCAAAGAAGCAGGTATACACAGCAGCCTGATTAGTTTTGGATTGGGTGTTTCTGTTGGAGATATCAATGGTGATGGCTATCCGGATATTTATGTTTCCAACGATTCTTATGAGCGTGATTATCTCTACATCAACCAAAAGAATGGAACCTTTAAAGATGAATTTGAAAACAGAATAGACCATACCAGCTTTTCATCTATGGGTTCAGACCTTGCTGACGTAAATAATGATGGCATACCGGACATCTTCAATACCGATATGCTTCCCGATGATGATTATCGTTTAAAAACAACCGGTGCATTTGATAATATTGATCTGTTTCACACCAAACTCAAAACCGGATTTTTTTATCAGTATGTAAAGAACTGTTTACAGATCAATAATAAAAAAGGGAAGTTTATTGAAACCGGTAACTACAGCGGTGTATCGGCTTCCGACTGGAGCTGGGGTGCGTTATTGTTTGATATGGACAATGATGGCTTTAATGATATTTATGTTTGTAATGGCGTGAACAGGGATGTGACCGATTTGGATTTTATTGAATTCTTTGCAAACGATGTGATACAAAAAATGGTATTAACCGGGCAGAAACAGGATGTGGATGAAGTATTAAAACATATCCCGCAAAATCCTTTGATCAATAAAGTGTACCATAACCAGCATGATCTCCGGTTTATTGATAAAGCAAAAGAATGGGGTCTTTCACAACCCAGCTTCTCAAACGGAGCAGCTTATGGAGACCTTGATAATGATGGCGATCTTGATCTGATTGTAAATAATGAAAACCAACCCGCTTTTGTTTATCGGAATAACAGCAGGCAGATCAGCAGTAATCATTACCTGGGAATCAAATTGATCGGTACTGAAAAAAATACATTTGCGATCGGCAGTAAAGTGAATATCTATCGTGGAGCTGAAACACTTACCCGTGAATTGATTCCGAGCCGCGGCTTTCAATCATCAATGGATTATAAACTCATTTTTGGTTTAGGTACAGAAACAAAGATTGATTCGATGCATATCATCTGGCCCGATCTCTCCGTAACCAAACTGGATCATTTTCAGGTGGATACCGTTTACGTGATCAAACAGGTTGAAAAAAATAATCTCTTCAAAAACAGTTTGCTTAAACCTGCAACGGTTTCTTTACTAGATTCTGTAAAATCTGTTTTTGAAAAACATGTAGAAGATGACAACGTAGATTTTTATTATGAACGCAATCTCCCCAAAATGCTTTCAAGGGAAGGCCCTAAAGCAGCAGTAGGAGATGTAAACGGAGATGGTTTAGAAGATGTATATATCGGTGGTGCAACAGGTCAGGCAGGGCAACTTTATTTACAGAATAAGAATGGAGGGTTTGATAAAAAACCAGAACCTGTTTTTGAACAATTTAAAGATTTTGAAGATGTAGCTGTTTTGTTCTTTGATTATGATCACGACGGTGACCTGGATCTGTTGGTTTGTCCGGGAGGTAATAATAACAAACCCGATACCCGTCAGATGCAATTGCGATTATACAGAAATGATGGAAAGGGAAATTTCGATATTGATGTTGCTGCATTCCCTAATACGGGTATGAATATTGGCGCAGCCATTACGGATGATTTCAACTATGATGGCTTTCCTGACTTGTTTATTGGCGGAAGAAGTGATTCCCGTAATTATGGTATTGATCCAACCAGTTATCTTTTTATCAATGATGGCAAAGGGCATTTTACGGATATCGCTAAAACAAAGAATCCTGATATTGCAAACATCGGTATGGTTACCGGTGCTGTGTTTGCAGATATTACTGGTGATGCACAAAAGGAATTGATCATTACAGGTGAATGGATGGCAACAAGGATTTTTAGTTTTGAGAAAGATCATTTTAAAGAGATCAAATCTAACCTGAATGATATGCTGGGCTGGTGGCAAACCATTACCATGGCAGATCTGGATGGTGACGGAAAGAATGATCTGGTTTTGGGAAATATCGGAGAGAATTTTTATTTACATCCGGATGCAGATCATCCTGTAAAATTATGGTTGAACGATTTTGACCAGAATGGTGCCAGCGATCGGGTATTAAGCAGCACCATTAATGGAAAAGACATGCCTGTGTTTATGAAACACGAAATGGAAGATCAGGTTCCATCGCTAAAAAAGAAAAATCTAAAACACCGCGATTATGCGAGTAAGCCAATACAGGAACTTTTTTCTGCGGAATTGATCAAAACCTGTAAAGTAAAAACCTTTAACTATTGCAGCTCTGTAATTGCTATTAATAAAGGAAACGGGCAGTTTGCTATTCAAAAAATGCCGGCAGCCTTACAGTTATCTTCTGTAAATGCCGTTCGTTGCACAGATATTAATGGAGATGGTAAGCCTGATATTATTGCCGGTGGAAATGAATACGGGTTCCTGCCGCAATTGGAAAGATTGGATGCAAGCCGCGGTGCTGTTCTTATCAATAAAGGAAAGGCGCAATTCTCATTATTAAGCAGCGAAGAATCAGGAATAGAAATAGATGGGCAGGTAAGGGATATTCAGGAAATTAAAACAGGAACTGATAAACAGATCCTGTTCCTGAGAAATAACATGTATCCTGTGTTGTTCAAATTAAAGAAATCAAACGGTAACACAAATACCGCTTCAAAAGCCAAGAGCTAAACTGTATGATGCATACTGTTAAGAAATATTTTCTGTTATATATTATTGTAATGAGTGCATGCAAACCGGCTGTTGTAAAACAACCGGCTATGTTTGAGGTATTGGATAGCAGCAGAACCGGATTGTTTTTTTCAAATAAACTAAAACCCACACAGGCTTTCAACATGTTTAAATACATGTACTTCTATAATGGTGGCGGGATAGGTGCCGGTGATTTTAATAATGATGGTCTGATGGATGTGTTTATGAGCGCCAATCAGGGTGATAATAAACTCTATCTCAATAAAGGCGATCTGCATTTTACAGATGTAACTACGGAAGCAAAGATCCCACAGGATGGGGGCTGGTCAACCGGTGTTTCAGTAGTGGATATTAATAACGATGGCTTACTGGATATTTATATCTGCAGAGTAGGCGAATACGAAACCCTGCATGGACATAATCAATTATTGATCTGTAAAGGCATTGATAAGAATGGTGTTCCTTTTTATGAGGATGAAGCCAAACAATACGGTCTTGACTTCTCAGGTTTTAGTACACAGGCAGTATTTGTAGACTATGATATGGATGGTGACCTGGATTGTTTTCTGCTGAACCATTCTGTACACCGCAATGGATCATTTGCGCCACGTAAAAATTTTCTCGGAACCTATAACCTGCTTTCGGGTGACCGTTTATATAGAAATGATGGCAATCATTTTACTGATGTTACTAAACAAAGCGGTATCAACAGTTCTGAGATCAGTTATGGGTTAGGGGTTGCGGTTTCAGATATTAATCTCGACGGTTATCCCGATATGTATGTTGGAAATGATTTTCATGAAAATGATTATCTCTATATCAACCAGAAGAATGGAACCTTTAAAGAAGAGATCACAGACCATATCATGCATACCAGTCAGTTCTCGATGGGTGTAGATGTGGCTGATGTAAATAATGATGGTTACCCTGAGATCATTTCAATGGACATGCTTCCCTCGGATCCTTATATTTTGAAACGATCGTTGGGAGAGGATGAATATGATATTTTTCAGTACAAGATCGCCGCAGGATATAATCATCAATACACAAGGAATAATCTGCAACTGAATAGGCGAAATGGTATGTTCAGTGAAGTAGGTTTGTATTCCGGTGTGTATGCTACCGATTGGAGCTGGGCTCCTTTGTGGATGGATTTTGATAATGATGGATTGAAAGACCTCTTCATATCAAATGGTATTCCCAAGCGGATGAACGATATGGATTATGTGAATTTTGTTTCTAACGAAGAAATTCAAAGCAAGATCTCAACCAATAGAATGGATGAGAAGGATATGGCGTTGGTCAATAAATTCCCCGAGATCAAGATCCCGAATAAATTATTTAAAAATAATGGTAATCTTTCTTTCAGTGATATTAATCAACAGATAGATAACGACAAACCCACTTATTCAAACGGTGCCGTATATGCCGATTTTGATAATGATGGCGATCTGGATGTGATCGTAAATAATATTGATGAAGCGGCTATGCTGTATCGGAATACCAGCAATGATAAAAAAGATAAAGCCTATGTGTCAATCAAACTAAAAGGTGCGGAAAAAAATACGAATGCAATCGGTGCAAAAATTATCCTGTTTGCAAATGGCGGTATCAGAACCTATGAGAAAACACCGGTTCGGGGTTTTCAATCGAGTATGGAAGGGCCCATTCATATCGGGCTTGATAAAACAAAAGTAGATTCTGCTTTTTTGATCTGGCCGGATAATAGTTTTCAGAAAATACAATTAGACTCATCTAAACCCAATCTTAGTTTCTCTTATATAAAAGGTCTTTCTGCATTTGATTATAAAAAGATCACAACCCATTGGCCCGAACCTACGCGTGCCATGGAAGACATAACGCAAAATGTTGCATTGAATTTTACACATCAGGAAAATATATTCGGAGAGTTTGACCGGGAGCCGTTGATGCCGCATATGGTATCAACAGAAGGTCCGGCATTGGCGGTGGCTGATATCAACCATGATGGATTAGACGATGTATTTATAGGTGGAGCGAGAGATAAAAAAGGTGCCGTATTCTTCCAGTTATCAAACGGAAAATTTCAACTTAGTGTGCAAACTGCTATTGAAGCCGATAGTTCATTGGAAGATATTGATGCAACATGGATTGATGTAAACAAAGATGGACATATGGATCTGGTTGTTGCCAGCGGTGGTAATGAATTTTTTGGTCCTGATCCACATTTACAACCTCGTGTGTATTTGAATAACGGAACAGGTAGTTTTGTAAAACTAGATCATGCTTTTGATAATATTTTTGTGAATGCATCCTGTATCATTCCTTACGATTTTAATAATGATGGGGCTATTGATCTATTTGTTGGAGGAAGAACTGTTCCTACAGAATACGGCAAATCGCCCAGATCTTATTTATTGCAAAATGATGGTAGGGGGCATTTTACAGATGTAACCGAAAAGTTCGGAAAGGATCTGATGAGTCCGGGAATGGTGACACAGGCGCTTTGGTTTGATATTGATAAGGACGGAGACAATGATCTGATTGTTTGTACTGAATGGGATGGCATATTTGCTTTTATCAATGATCATGGATCTTTCACCAAGAAAGTATTAACAGATAAAAAAGGCTGGTGGAATTTTGTATTACCGGTTGATATTGATAATGATGGTGATATAGATCTGATTGCAGGTAATCTTGGATTGAACAGCCGCCTGAAAGCGAGTGATAAAGAACCTGTAAAAATGTATTACAATGATTTTGATGCAAACGGAAGAAAGGAGCAAGTACTTACTTATTTTTTAAATGGTCGCGAAATTCCTTTTGCAAATAAAGATGAACTGCAACGACAGATTCCTATGCTGAAAAAGAAATTTTTATATGCAGAAGATTTTGCCAAAGCAGACCTTGAAAAAATATTCACTAAGGAAAAGCTAGAAAAATCAGAATTACTAACGGCTAATTATTTTTCCAATTCGGTATTGATCAATCAGGGAAATCTCAATTTTACCATTCAGGCATTACCATGGCTGTCACAACTAAGCCCTTATCGCGATGCCATTGTGGTTGATGCCAATCACGATAACCTGCCCGATATTTTACTTATGGGTAATTACTATAACAGCAATATTCAGATGGGAAGGTATGATGCCGATTTTGGAACCATTCTGGTAAACAAAGGCAAGGGACAGTTCACGGCAGAAAGCATCAATGGCTTACAAATCAAAGGACAGGTACGTCATATCAAGAAGATCATGATCAACGGAAAAGAAGCATATGTAATCGCAAGAAATAATGATGCAGCGATGGTAATTGAGTTTGTGGGGGAGAAAAAATAAAATTAGTGAGTAGTCAGTGGTCAGTAATGAGTGATGGATTTCGATAAATTACTCACTACTGACTACTCACCACTCACGCCTCACGTCAATACACCGGTCTGTATAATTTAGTGATCCACTTAGCACTATCCGGCTGTAATAATCTATCGGTAACCAGCATGGTAAAATTCATCGCCATCGATGTTTTCCGGTAATCCAGAAAATATTGCTGCAAATTTTCTGCGGCTTTATCAACGGCATAATTACCTCCTACTACTTCTGAGATCATAAAACTCCCTTTTACCATATTTTTAGAAGAATACCCATCTGCTTCTTCCAGAAACTGATTAACCGGTATACCAGCCATTACCTGATAGCGGTTGTTGTCCATCTGTGTTACATTAAATATGGGGCTGCCTGATTGCTGCACACCTTTCTTTGTAACATAAGCCTGGATTTTCTTAATATGGTTATACAATTCTTCTGTGGAAGGATAATGTGTTAGTTCTGTTTTAGCCGTAACATATAATGTATCCTTAAGATGGTTCTTTTCAATATTGATACCATATACATTTTCAATTTTAGAAAGAAATCCACCCAGACTGGCCAACACCTGATCCATATTTTTTTTGATCTTTCTGGCATCCAGGTATTTTGTAAATTTTGTAAATGGATCATTACCGGAAGACAATTCCGTTTTCCACTCAATACCCGTTGAATCCAGTGCAAGCGGAACAATTAATAGTTTACTGTTTAACGATTCAGCGTTGTGGGAAATATTAATATCAACTGATTTGTAAAATTTCTCAGTAACGTGATATTTGTCGCCATTATAGATAAACGGCCCTATAAAAACATTTTTTCGGGATAGACTGTCACTGTAATTCCACCATTTCCGCCAACTGGTTTCGTCGAGTACAAATCTTTCTGCACCCAGGTCTGTGGTCTTAACAAAAGCAGTACTCGAAATACTGATCTTAGCAGGAATAAAAATATACGTACCGATGCTGAACAGGATAATTACAGCAAGTAAAAAGAAGAGCCATTTTTTCATATCGTAAATCAGTTAAAAGCACTGCAAAATAAGGGATATTAGGACAAAAATGATTCAATATCCGGGATAAGTGTTTTTAACGATTTCATAAAATTTTCCCATACTGTTTTCGAAGGCGGTTTTGATCATTCTCTTTTTGAATGCTTTTATAAAAGAGCTAATTTGCTGGTTATTGGCAGCCATTTTTATTTGAAGCAAACCGCTATGTACAAACGATTTCTTTGCTTGTGTGGATTGGGGTTCAGTTACCTGTTTTTCACTATTTCCTGCTCTCCCAAAACCGGGGGCTCTGCCGATGAAAACCTTTTCGAGTTATTGCCGTCTTCAGCAACGGGTATTGCATTTACCAATACAGTTACTGATACCAGGGAAATGAATATTCTTAACTACCATAATTTTTATAATGGCGGTGGTGTAGCTATCGGCGATCTCAATAATGATGGTAAACCGGATATTTTTTTTACTTCCAATCAGGGTGAAAATAAACTCTATCTAAATAAAGGTAATCTCAAGTTTGATGACATTACCACAAAAGCCGGCCTCCAAAGCAAACACAAATGGCATACCGGCGTAACTATGGTAGATATTAATGCAGATGGCTGGCTGGATATTTATGTATGTAATGCGGGTATCATGCCGGGAGATGACCGTGCCAATGAATTGTACATCAATCAGCATGATGGAACCTTTAAAGAACAGGCACATGAATATGGATTGGATGATAAAGGTGCTTCTACACAAGCTGTCTTTTTTGATTACGACCACGATGGCGATCTGGATTGTTTTGTATTGAACAACAGTCCGAAATCGATTGATAATTTCGGCTACAAAAGCGATGCACGTTATGTACGCGATGCTGTGAATGGCGACCGGCTGTATAGAAATGATAGCGGAAAGTTTACTGATGTAAGTGAACAGGCCGGTATTTATGGTTCTGAGATTGCTTTTGGATTAGGTATTACTGTTGGTGATGTAAATAATGACGGTTGGGAAGATATCTATGTAGCGAATGATTTTTTTGAACATGATTATCTATATATCAATCAACATAACGGTACCTTTAAAGAAGTAAGCACTAACGCTATCGGCCATATGAGCAATGGCGCAATGGGTACTGATCTTGCCGATATCAATAATGATGGCTACCTCGATATTTTTACTGCAGAAATGCTTCCGGAAAATGATTACCGTTTAAAAACCACGATCAAGTTTGATGGGTATGATGTGCAGAATGCAAAGAACCAGTTGGATTTTCACCACCAGTTTACCTGTAATACACTGCAATTAAATAACCAGGATGGAACGTTTAGCGAGATCGGACAATTATCGGGTATAGATGCGACAGGTTGGAGTTGGGGAACACTGAGTTTTGATTTTGATAACGATGGATGGAAAGATATTTATGTATGCAACGGCATACACCGTGATTTGACCAATCAGGATTTTCTGGCATTTTTTAATAGTCAGGAAAATATTGCTCGTGTAAAACAGGGAGGTTTTGATTTTCTGGATCTGTTAAATAAAATGCCATCAGTACCTATTCCCAATTTTGCTTTTAGAAATCAAGGAAATCTTTTGTTTAAAGATGAATCTAAACAATTGGGATTTAGTAAAGCCACATTCAGCAGTGGTGCGGCTTATGCAGATCTGGATGGTGATGGTGATCTGGAACTGGTGATCAATAATGAAAATGCAGAAGCATCTGTTTATAAAAATCTCAGTTCCGAAAAACTAAAGCATCATTTTCTGAAAGTTAAACTGAACGGTGAAACGCCTAATACAATGGGCTATGGAGCAAGAGTGTCTGTTTTTGCAGGAGGTAAGGAGCAGGTACTTGAACAAATGCCTACGCGTGGTTTTCAGAGCAGTGTAGATCCTGTGATGTTGTTTGGATTGGATACAATACAAAAGATCAATAGCATCGTTGTTCGCTGGCCTGACCAGAGAATTCAGGTACTAACCAATGTAAAAACAGACTCGTTAATTGTTCTTGATCAGAAAAATGCAAATACAGGTAAATTGATAGAAAAACCTGAGCCGGTATTGTATGAAGATATCAGTGCTGTTTCTTTTATCGGCAACACAAAACATAAAGAAAACGATTTTGTAGATTTTGATATTGAGCGGCTCATCCCCAAATTAATTTCAACCGAAGGCCCTAAAATAGCGATAGGTGATGTAAATGGAGATGGGCTTGAAGACATCTATGTTGGCGCAGCCACCGGCGATACAGCCAAAATTTTCATCCAAAGAAAAGATGGACGCTTTGAACAGAAATCACAAAATGCATTTACGGCAGATACTTATTTTGAAACCATTGGCGCCGCTTTCTTTGATGCTGATGGCGATGGTGATCTGGATCTGGTTGCGGCATCCGGTGGTAATGAAGCCAAACAAGGTTCTCCTTATTTGATGGCACGTTTATACCTGAATGATGGAAAGGGAAATTTCAGTTCATCTGGTAAGGGCTGGCCCTCAGTATCTGTTAACGCATCCTGCATCCGTATTGGAGATTTTGACAATGATGGCAAGCCTGATATTTTTATTGGCGCACGCGATATCCCCGGCAGTTATGGTGTTCCTCCCAACAGTGTGTTGTTAAAAAATAATGGTGGCGGTGTGTTTACAGATGTTACAGAAACGATTGCACCGGAACTTATTAAGGCAGGAATGGTAACCGATGCGCAATGGGCAGATCTTGATGGTGATGGAAAAAAAGAATTGATTGTTGTGGGAGATTGGATGCCGGTAACTGTTTTCAAATACACCAACGGAAAACTACAAAAGAATTCTGCCATTCCTCATTCATCAGGCTGGTGGAATTGCATAATGGTAGCAGATATTGACGGTAATGGAACCTTGGATATTGTTGCCGGAAATTTTGGATTGAATTCGAACATCAAAGCAGATGAACAACATCCTGCAAAATTATTTGTAGACGATTTTGATAAGAACGGACAAACAGAATGCATCCCTGTTTATTATAAAAATGATGGCAAAGCATATCCGTATTATCTGAAAGATGAGATGGAATCGCAAATGCCCATACTGAAAAAGAAATTTTTAAAGTATGAAGCATATGCGGGTAAACCAATAGAGGAGATCCTGAGCAAAGAACAGATCAATCATGCTACCGTATTATCTGTTGAGCAAACACAAACTTCTGTTTTTCTGAATGATGGAAAAGGGAATTTCAAAATGGAGACACTGCCAATCATGGCACAGCTTTCGCCCGTGTTTGGCATTACTGTTACTGATCTGAATGGAGATGGTAGAAAAGATCTTTTTATGGCAGGAAATTTCTACGGTCTCAAGCCGCAAACCGGCCGCTTTGATGCATCTTACGGAACCACACTGATCAATGATGGAAAGAATCATTTTACCTTTATCAAACCAAAGGAAAGTGGATTGTTTGTAAAAGGAGAAGCGAGGGATATTGCAACGATCAAATCAGCAAATGGTGATATTTATATTATTGCAGCGATGAATAATGATAAGTTGCATCTTTTCAAAAGAAGAAAATCGTGAATCGTCAATCGTGAGCCGTGAGTAAGGATAAGCTTAAATTGTACCTCACGACTCACGATTCACGTCTCACGAAAACATTTTACGATTGCTAAACTACCAGATATGAAAAAACTTACAACAGTCATCCTGATCATCCTTTGCCAACTCGCTCAGGCACAAAAGATTGACACCTGGAAGATCAGTGCCGATAAAATAGATCCATCAAACTATTATGGTATTACAGTTGCCAATGGAATGATCGGAATTGTTTCTTCTCCGGAGCCGTTTAAAGTTAAAGATGTGGTACTGGCCGGTGCGTATGATCTGTATGGCCGCGGCCGTGTAAGCAATTTTCTGCGCAGCTTTAACTTACTCAATATGCAGATGGATATTGATGGAAGAAGGGTAAGCGCCGCTGAAACGCAAAACATGAAACAGCAACTGGATATGCAACACGCCAGTTTTACCACTTCATTCGATTATGGTGATAAAGCAACGGTTTCTTACACCTATTATTCATTAAGACAACTTCCTTTTACCGTTTTGATGGATGTTACGGTTACTGCCAAAAAAGATATTACACTCGGCAGTGCCAGTGTTATGGAAGCGCCTGATGCATTGAAAGAAGTACAGAATTATTATAATGAAATTGACAGACCACATGTGGTGATCAGTTTGTTAACGTCTTCTGCAAAAAGTCCTACCGGAAAATTATTGATGTGCGCATCCAATACATTTTTATTCAGTGAGCCGCATGGACAGGAACCTCGTGTGATTCATGAAATGTGGGATAATAATATGCATCTGATGAAGTTTAGCAGAAAGATCAAAGCAGGCGAGTCTTATCGTTATTCCATCGCAGGTTCTTCCATCACCTCTGCGCAGCATGATGATCCTTTGAATGAAGCAGAACGTATGACCATTTTTGCCAAACTGGAAGGAAGAGAACGATTGATCAATTTTCACAACAAAGCATGGGATGAATTATGGAAGAGTGATATTGTGATTGAGGGCGATGATCAATCGCAACAGGATATTCACAGCATGTTATACCATCTCTATTCTTTTGTTCGGGAAGGAACGGATATGAGTCCATCGCCAATGGGCTTAAGCGGACTGGGGTATAACGGCCATGTTTTCTGGGACACAGAATTATGGATGTATCCGTCAATCTTGGTATTACATCCCGAAATGGCCAAAAGCCTTGTAGAGTATCGTTATCAAAGATTAACGGCTGCAAAACGAAATGCATTTAATCACGGATATAAAGGCGCCATGTTTCCATGGGAAAGTGCAGCCAGTGGTGTAGAAGAAACACCGGTATGGGCATTGAGTGGCCCCTTTGAACATCATATTACAGCCTGTGTAGGTATTGCTGCATGGAATTATTATTGTGTAACACAGGATAAAGAATGGCTGAAAGAAAAAGGCTGGCCGGTGATGAAAGAGATTGCCGATTTCTGGGCAAGCCGTGTAGAAAGAAACGGCCCCGGGAAATTTGATATCAAAAATGTAGTAGCAGCAGATGAGTGGGCAGAAAACGTAGATAATAATGCATGGACAAATGCTGCGGCAAAAGCGGTTTTGCAAAATGCAACCAATGCTGCAAAACTGTTAGGTATCAGTGCAGATCCTGATTGGATGAATGTGGCTAATAATATTCCGATTCTCAAACTGGATAATGGTGTAACCCGCGAACATGCTTCATATAACGGCGAAGGCATTAAACAGGCGGATGTGAATCTGCTGGCTTATCCCTTAAAAGAAGTATCCGATCCCAAACAGATCCGCAAAGACCTGGAATATTACGAAACCCGTGTACCGAATGAAGGAACACCGGCCATGACGCAGGCCATCTTTACTTTATTATATGCCAGATTAGGTGATGGCGATAAAGCCTATCATTTCTTTAAAGATGCGTATGTGCCAAACCTGAACCCGCCTTTACGAGTAATTGCAGAAACCAAGGGAGGGACCAATCCTTATTTTGCTACCGGAGCGGGAGGGATTGTTCAGAGTATTTTGATGGGTTTTGGTGGATTGGAAATTACCCCGCAAGGTATAACCCAGGTAAAATCGGCCCTGCCAAAACAATGGAAAAGCCTGACTATCAAAGGGGTTGGCCCGGATAAAAAAATGTTTTCTGTGAAACAATAAATGTGTTATTTTCACACATCGTGAAACGGATTGCTTCCATACTGCTTGTGGGGATACTACTCTTTAATTGGGGTGGTTACCGCTTACTTTCAGATTATTTTGAAGGCAGGGCAGATCAGCAAATGCAGGCAGAGCTCGACTTGAATCACTACAACGAAGCAGACCTCATTCACATTAAAGTAGCCGCAAGCCTTCCCTACGGAAGCAGTTCAGAACAATTTGAAAGGGTAGATGGTAGTATTGACATTAATGGCGTTAACTATACCTACGTAAAACGCCGTTTCTACCAGGATTCACTGGAATTGATCTGTATACCCAATACGGCAAAAGCCGGTATTAAAAATGCCCGCGAAGAATTTGCCAAATTAGCCAACGATTTTACCACCAACAATAATTCCAAAAAGGCACCGTCATCTCATCCTCATTCAGCGAAATTCTCTGTGCAGGATTTCACAGCAGACCAAGATTTCTTTTCTTGGCAGTTTAGGAACTCCGGTCTCTCGGATTCCTGGGGCATGAAAGTTTATGCTGACCTGAAGTCTGAATACCTCAGCCGTTTGGAAAAACCACCACAAGTCTAAGGTTGGTTAATTAAGCAATTCTATTTTTTCTACATCAATTTTCAGCAATATGAAAAGACTCACCATGGGTCTTTGTGTTGTTATATGCTTGGTAGCTTGTCGTAAGAACGAAGCGTACAAAGCATATCTGCACAATCCGGAATTATTCAGTCAGACAGTACATGAGTTAAATACAGTGGTAATGGGAAACAATTTCCCGCCAATGGTGGCAGCGCGTAATTATGTTTATGCAGCTATTGCGGCCTATGAAGTAATGGTATCGGGTCATCCGGATGAATACCAAACGCTTGCAGGTCAGGTAAAAGGATTAAAAGAGATCTCACTTCCGCAAGCAGATAAAGCCGCCGATCTCGAACTCGCCGCTTTATTGGCTTATATGAAAGTAGGGGAAGCCGTTACTTTTCCTGAGGGAAGTATGCAGGTATATAAAGACAGTATTTTAAAAATTGCGCGTGATAAAGGATTGCCTTCTGAAACAGAAAAAGCATCACAGCTATTGGCAGATAGTGTGTCGGCTTCTATCATTCGCTGGAGTAAGAAAGACAATTACCTGGAAACACGCGGCGCAGAAAAATATACCGTTTTAGATGTACCCGGACGTTGGGTGCCAACACCGCCATTATATGCATCGGCAGCAGAACCGCATTGGAAAGAAATTCGCCCGATGGTTATTGATAGTGCCGGAATTTTTGCACCACCTGCACCACCTGATTTTAATATCACAGACAAGAAAAGCAAGTATTACAGCGAAGTAATGTCTATTAAAAATGCTGTTGACAGTTTAACTCCCGAACAAAGACATATTGCGGAATTCTGGGATGATAATCCGTTTAAAATGAATGTAACCGGACATGTAATGTATGGCAGTAAAAAATTCTCGCCGTCCGGTCACTGGATGAGTGTAATTGGGATAGCTGCAAAAACAGCGAAAGCCGATTATCCAACAACCGTGTATGCATTCGCAAAAACCAGTATTGCATTATTTGATGCCTTTATTGAATGCTGGTATGTAAAATATAAATACAATACGGTAAGACCGGAAACAGTGATCAATAAATATCTTGATCCTAACTGGCGCCCGTATTTACAAACACCGGCTTTTCCGGAATATACCTGTGGCCACTCAACCATTTCAGCTTCTGCGGCTGAAGCTTTGACGAATGTATTTGGAGACAATTTTGCCTATACAGATTCTACCGAACTGGAGTTTGGCATTAAGAACCGCTCATTCAAATCATTCCGCGATGCAGCTTTGGAAAATAACTGGGCACGTTTTTACGGGGGATTACATTTTCATAATTCCTGTATCATCAGCACCGAGATCGGTACAAAGGTTGGACAATTAGTGGCCGACCGTTTGAAAATGAAAAAGAAATAAGCCTTTAACAACCATTACTAATCGAACAAAAAATATTATCATGAAATCTTTAATCATCATATTCATCGCCACATTCGGCATATCGTCGTGTGTGTATTCTCAGGGTTGTGTAGCCATCCGCAGTGTGGGTGGACTTTGCACCATGGATCATGGCAATCATGATTCATCAGCATCCGGTCAAAAATGGATACTTAACGTTAATAACCGTTATTATAATTCGTACAAACATTTTGTAGGTGAAGTAGAACAAACACAACGGACAGATCTGGGTACACAGGTAATTAACCATGCATATACCATGGATATTGCTTTTACCCGTATCCTCAACAGCCGCTGGTCACTTTCTTTTGATGCGCCTATTATTTCCAATACCCGTTCTTCTTTGTATGAACATGGCGGTAAGGAAAGACATACCACTTCTTCATTTGGTTTGGGTGATGTTCGTTTTACCGGTTATTACTGGTTATTGAATCCAACTACGCATACCAAAGCCAATGTGCAGATCGGTATGGGTATCAAATTACCTACCGGCGATTATAAATACACAGATCGTTTTTATACAACCACACCGGGTGTAACGGTTACAGGCCCTGTAGATCAATCTATTCAATTAGGTGATGGCGGAACAGGTATTACAACCGAAGTGAATGCTTATTACAATCTTACCCGTAATGTAAATATTTACGCAAATTTCTATTACCTCATCAATCCAAGAGGTGAGAATGGTACTTCAACCGCACGTGGGGGTACACCATCTGCCTCTGCTGTTGCAAACACCAGTGATATCATGAGTGTTCCGGATCAGTTAATGCTGAGGGGTGGTGTGAATGTGATCGTTGATAAATTTACTTTCTCTGCAGGTTTACGCAATGAGTGTTTACCTGTACACGACCTGATCGGAAGCAGTAATGGTTTCAGAAGGCCCGGCTATATTATTTCAGGAGAACCAGGCGTTACCTATGCCTTCAAAAAGTTCAATGTGTATGCTTTTGTTCCAATTGCGATTACACGTAACAGAACACAAAGTATAGCTGACAAGATCAGTACAGCCAATAGCGGCAAGTACACGCAAGGTGATGCAGCATTTGCAGATTATGCAATGAACATCGGGCTTTCATTACGGTTCTAATCTAAATTTTTCTATTCATGCACAACAGGGCAATCGTATGTCCTGTTGTGTCTAACCATTTAATTTTCTGTTATGAGAAGATCAATAACAGGCTGTTTGCGGTATTGCCGAAGATATAGCCTTGCTGTGATTTGTATGCTCTTAACCTGTGCTAAACTATCAGCACAAACAGATGCAGATGCGATCATGATGACCAAGAATAATTTTTGTACAGGTTTAATGTATAACAGCAGTCAGTGGAGCGATTACTGGGAAGGAACACTTAAAAGAAACAATGAAAATCTCGGAACCATATCTACCAAAATGTATGCAGTAATGGGCAATTATGGTATATCTGATAAACTGAACCTGTTGTTTGGCATACCGTATGTGCAAACCAAAGCTTCTGCAGGAACACTGCATGGAATGAAAGGGTTGCAGGATTTGTCGCTTTGGGTAAAATGGAACCCGATAGAAACGGATCTTGGAAAAGGAACCATTTCTGTGTATGGTATTGGCGGTTTGTCTTTTCCTACAACCAATTATACACCCGATTTTCTGCCGATGTCTATTGGCTTGCATAGCACCAATCTTTCATTGCGCGGAATGGTGGATTATCAAATCGGTAAATTCTTTGTAACGGCATCGGGAACCTATATAGTAAGAAGTAATGTTACGATTGACAGGAATTCTTATTACGATACGCAGTTGCATCTCACCAACGAAGTGTCTATGCCGAATGCATCCAATTATCAATTCAGAACCGGTTACAGAAGCGGGCGCATGATTGCTGAAGCGATAGTGAATAACTGGACAACTTTAGGTGGTTTTGATATGACGCGAAACAATATGCCTTTCCCAAGCAATAAAATGAATGCAACTACTGCAGGTGTGAATATCAAGTATAATGTAAAAGCCGTAAACGGTTTATCACTGATCGGTGGAGGAAGCATCACATTAGCAGGAAGAAATATGGGTCAGGCCAGCAGTGTAAATGGCGGCCTATTCTATATTCTCGACTTCTCACACAAAACAAAAAAATCAACTCAATCAACACCACCCGCAAAAACAAAATAATATGAAAAAGATCTTTTTATCATTATTGGTCATAGCAGCGGTGGTAGTTACCATCGTGCAAATGTCCTGTAACAAAGCAATTAATAGCAGAACAGATAATCTGGCACCTTTAGCACCAGCCAAAACAGATATTGATGCCGGAAACTGGAAACCTGTATTATTGGCAAGCCCAACAGAATTTCCTGTTGCTGCACCTGCTGCAGTAAGTTCAACAGGATATGTAGCTGAACTGAATGAGATCAAAGCACTTCAAAAAAATATTACTAAAGAACAACAGGATAAAGTAGCCTTCTGGGGTGCCGGTGGTGTATTGCGCTGGAATGAATTGATGCGGGAGTTGGTTGCTAAATACAATCTGCCTCCTTATCAAAATGCAGATGGTACGTATCCGATTCCGAGCGCAGCCAATCCATTTGCGTATCCGTTGTTTCCTTTTGCCAATCCACCTTACTCAGCAAGAGCGTATGCATATGTAAGTGCTGCGCAGTACGATGCATTAGTGGCGGCATGGTATTATAAGAAACAATATGGCCGTCCGGCACCCTATAAAACAGATGTTGCTGTACAGGCACTATTACCACAAACAGACCTACCTTCTTATCCTTCGGAAGCATCAGTATTAGCGGGTGTAACTGCAGAGATGATGAAGTTGTTATTTCCCGGAGAGATCGCTAATATTCAACAGAAACTGGAAGAAGCAGAACTGAGTGCTATCATAGCCGGTACTGCTACCAGAAGTGATATTGAGGCAGGCGAGGCTTTAGGAAGATTAGTGGCACAGAAATTTACTACCCGTGCAAGAGCAGATAAAGCAGGTGCAGCAGTAGGTACACCAGCAGATTGGGCTGCGTTTGAAACATCAACCACCGCCAAAGGAGAAATAGCCTGGATCAGCCAGGATGTTCCGAAAAGACCGCCGATGCTGCCTTTGTTTGGAAAAGTAACACCGTTTTTGTTTGATGCAAATACTACGGTTGCATTACGTCCTGCTGCACCACCGCTAACAGCCAGTGATCAGATGAAAAAAGAACTGGCAGAGATCAAATCTTTTGTTGAAAATCCTTCAAGAGAAAATATTCGTATTGTTCAATTCTGGGCAGATGGTGTGGCAACGTATACACCACCGGGACATTGGGATGCTATTGCCGCAGATGATTTTATTACAAAAAATTTCAGTGAAGTAAGATGGGCGAGAAATATGGCTTTACTGAATATGTCGTTGATGGATGCAGCCATTGTTTGTTGGGATACCAAGTACGCTTATTTTAACCCACGTCCATCGCAACTCGATCCGTCTCTTAAAACATTAACGGGTTTGCCAAACTTCCCGTCTTATATTTCGGGTCACTCAACATTCAGCGGTGCAGCAGCAACCATACTTGGATATATTATTCCCGATAGAGCCAATGCCTATTCAGATATGGCCAAAGAAGCATCTGTATCCAGAATGTATGGCGGTATTCATTACCGCAGCGATTGTGAAACAGGCTTAACCGTTGGTCAAAAAGTTGGGGCTTTTGCAGTAGCGAGAGCAAAAACAGATGGAGCTGATTAATATTTTTCGTTCGATAGTTAAAGGTCCAATAAATGGCAGTTTATTGAACATCCCCCGGTGTTTACCGGGGGATTCTCTTATACAATGTTTTTAGTAAAATAGTATATTACACCATAATCCAATAATGATTACTTGCCTTTTTAACTCATGACACAACAAAGCACGCTAAAACAATTATCCGAAGTGTTGGGACTCAGCATCTCAACGGTATCGCGTGCATTGAAAGATCATCCGGATATTTCTGAAAGCACCAAGAAGAAAGTAAAAGAACTGGCATTGGCTATGGAGTACGAGCCCAATGGGTTTGCGGTGCAGTTAAGAACAAAGCACAACAATGTTTTGGGCATTCTGGTACCAACGATCAATAATTTTTTTTACGATTCTTTTATTGCAGCGGTTGAAGAAGAAGCACGGCATCATGGTTATTCTGTATTGATCATGCAGTCGCAGGATGATCTGAATATTGAAAAAAGCAATCTGAATATTTTCAGAAAAAATATGGTGGCAGGATTGTTTGCATCTATTTCAATAGAAACTGACGATATCAATCCTTTCTATAAATTAAATGATTTAAATACACCAGTGATTTTTTTCGACAGGGTGCCGGAATCAGATGGCTGTCATAAAGTTTGTTTAGCCGATGCCGAAACAGGAAGAATGGCTGCAGAAGCCATCATTCAAAAGAAGAAGAAAAAAGTATTGGCACTTTTTGGGCATCCGCATTTGAGTATTACAAAGAAAAGGCTGGAATCTTTTCTGCAAACATTTAAAGAACAGTCTCCCGATACGGTAATTGATATTTATTTTCCAGAACACCAACAACCTGCCAAAGAAGTAACACTAGAAGCATTGGATAAAGCAAATAAACCCGATGTGATCTTTTGTATGGGCGATCTGATTTTGATTGGTGTGATGTATGCATTGCATGAAAGAAAAATGAAAGTACCGGATGATATTGCTGTGATCAGTGTAAGCAATGGATTTATTCCCACTCAATACGACCCCAAAATAACCCATGTAGAAACCAGCGGTTATAAATTAGGCAAGAAAGCATTTACACAAATGCTGGCCAGCCTGCAGGATAATAAACCGGAAGAAGAAGTGTTTATTGAATCTTTGTTGATTGAAGGTGGATCCTTATAATTCTGTAAAAACTAAACCGTGCCTTTGTGCCTTGGTGTGCAAACTTTATCTCACACCAAGGCACAAAGGCACGGTTTTGATTGTCGGATTTCAAAGGAGCATTAAAAAATCCTAATCCACTACTTCCAGTATGCAAAAAGAATAGGGTTCAATGATCAGGTATTCATAATCTGAACCCACCGTATGTCTTTTATTATTCCAATGGTCATATAATTTCGCGGGAACAAAACCATGTTCCTTAAATGCATACCAGGTAATGTAGGCAGCTTTTCTGGTATAGTTAAATAAGCAGTAAACTCTTTGCTTATCAAAGGCACGTATGAAACCGGCTACATGAATATTATGCGGAGTTAGCCAGGTGAGATTCTTTTTATCTGCTATTACAGGAAGTTTTTTTCGCAAACTGATGAGTTGTTGTGTGGCGGAAAATATTCTTTCTTCTATGGTTCCTTTTTCTTCTGTTCTTTTATTCTTCTCCCAATTAATTATGGGGCGGTGCATCCAGCGGTTATCGTAACTTTTGCCGGCATCATTCAGATAAGAATAATCATTTGTATAAGCAGCTTCATCTCCATAAAATAACATAGGTATACCGCCGAGCAAACAGGTTTGTGCCTGCATCATAATGATCTTGCGGATAGATAATTCGATCTCATTAGCATCATTCTCTTCCAATACTTTTTCCAATCCACATAAACTTGCCAAAGAGCCGCTGATCCGTGCATCCTGTGTTTTGGGGTTGATGGAGAACAATGCACCTTTTGCCGGAGATGATGGGTGAACTCCTGAATAATAATCTTTCAAAAACTTTCTATGCTCATAGGCATTAAAACCTGCAGCAGTGATGGAACTGTCTTCAAATCCTAAACCAATATCATCATGACATCTTGTATAAGTAAGCCATGTTGAGCCAAAAGGTTTTTCTAAAAGATCATGTTGTGCCGCCAGCATCACACGTGTATCGCCGGTAGCGAGTGCATCCCATTGCAGCGCCATTTGTGTTGCGTTGTAAGCAACATCACATTCCCTGCCGGTATAATTTCCGGTACCAAAATATTTCATGATCTCTTTTGGGGCAACGATTGCTTCGCCCAATAAAGCCATACCCGGTGATGCTACCTGTACACATTGTTTGATCAACCGTAACAGCGTATGTGCCAACGGTAAATTCTGGCAAGT
Source organism: Sediminibacterium sp. (assembly GCA_965206685.1). GTDB lineage: Bacteria > Bacteroidota > Bacteroidia > Chitinophagales > Chitinophagaceae > Sediminibacterium. The sequence goes on along the minus strand of OZ242223.1, from coordinate 3,325,177 downwards.
GGTTCCCAATTGTTTCCAGATAAAAGCGGGTGCATCAATTCGAAGAATATCTATACCCAGATTGGCATAAAAAAAGATCGTATCGAGCATCGCATTAAAAACGGCGGGATTGGTATAGTTTAGGTCCCACTGATAGTGATGGAAGACAGTCATTACCCATTTTTTACATTCGGGTACATACGTAAAACTACCTGGTGAACTTTCCGGAAAAATTTCCGGCATAGTTTGATCGAACTGATCGGGTAATGTACGGTCATCATACATATAAAAATAGTCCTGATAAACAGGATCGCCCTGCTTTGCTTTCATGGCCCATTCATGCAGATGTGATGTATGATTGAGAACAATATCAATCATCAGGTACATATTCTCTGCCAGCATTTTTTGTTGTAATGCCTGAAGGTCTTCCAATTTGCCAAAACGGGTAGCTACTTTTCTGAAATCGGAAACAGCATACCCTCCATCACTTTCCCCTTCCGGACTTTCAAACACCGGCATCAAATGCAAAAAATTCACACCCAGGTTTTGCAGGTAAGAAAGTTTAGCAGGCATATTTTTTAACGCGCCGCAAAACCGGTCAATATACAAACTCATACCGGTGATCTCATTACTGAGGAACCAGTTTCCTTTTTCTTCTTTTTGGTTATCGCGTTGAATTAAAGATGCAGATCTTTCTTTATGTGCTTTAATAATTGTATTAATCAAGCCATCAAACAGAATTTCTTTTTTTGGATGATGGCCATACACTTCTTCATACAATTCATAAATAGCGGCTGTGTTTGCGATGAGACGTGTATAAAAAAGATTGTCTTTACCATTGAGGTCGAGGCCGTTTTGTTTGCAGGAATTATGAATGCGGGTATGGAGGGAGTGGTTGTACACGGGTATCAGGTTTAGAAGTGAGTGGTCAGTAGTGAGTGGTGAGTGTAAAAAATACTCTTTACTCACCACTCACTACTGACTACTCACCTTATTAATCAAATATCTGGTTATTCAAATGTTTAAACGCTTCCATCGCGCCCAGATACTCGCAGGTTCTGGCACCGGCTTTGTTGGCATTGATGATGATGCGGTTCCACTGTTCAGGTGATTGGGTTTGGATCTGCTCCAATGTTTTATCACTTAACTGATACAAAACGGCTCCCACAAATGCATCACCGGCACCGGTTGTGTCAACAGGCTTTATCGGAATACTTGGAATGGTTGTGGTTGTTCCATTGAAACCTAATAGTGTTCCTTCTTTACCTAAAGTGATGGTGAATACAGCATTTGTTTTTTCCAGTAAGATAGCAGCAGCATCGGTAACGGTTACGGCACCGGTAATGAGCATCGCTTCTTCATCGCTCACCTTAAAGAAATGACAGGCCGTTAAAAAATTCCAGGATTGATCAATAAACGTTTGAATGTTATTGCGGAATAATAAATGGCGGTAATTGGGATCGAAACTGATGAATATATTTTTCTGTAAAGCTTTTTGCAATAACCCCTGATATGCGGCTTGTAATGGTCCCGGTAAAAAACCTGTTGCAGAACCGAAATGAATAATAGAAACATCTTCAAGATCAATGACATCTACTTCTTCCCGTGTGAGTTCACCATCTGCTCCGCGGTTAAATACAAAATCGCGTTCACCATCTTCCATTAAAGAAACAAAAGCGAATGTGGTAAAATGATGATCATCCTGCAACATCCAGCGGGTAGATACACCAAACTCCTGCATTACATGAATCAGTTGTTTGCCAAAAGGATCGTTACCTACTTTAGCAGATAATTCAACAGACCCACCTAATGCAGCAATAGCCGCCGCAACATTTGTTGGCGCACCACCGGGTTTCTTTAAAAAATTATTTCCTTCGGATAAGGATTTGCCTTTATCCACACAGATCATATCGATCAGTGCTTCGCCAATGCAAAGTATTTTCATAGTACCTCTTTGAATAATGAATATTGAACAGGGAATATTGAATGTTGAAGTTTTATTCTTACTTATTTCATTCAATATTCGTAACAAGAATCATAAGCCCCCTCCCAGGGGGTTGGGGGTGGGGTCAATGTCCGCCGCCGCCCGTCAACACTATCTCATCATCATTCCCCTTCACCGTCTTAATCAACATCGTTGCACCACACGCAATCAACAATAAAACACCGCCAAAACTGATGGCTTTACCCGGATCATTATCCAGAAAATGATTTAACACATAACCAAACGTAGTTGTTTGAAGGATCATCGGAATTACAATCATCATATTTATAATACCCATGTAAACACCATACCGTTCTTTCGGGATCTGATTTACTACCATTAAATAGGGAACACCCATCATACTGGCCCAGGCAATTCCAAAACCCGTCATAGGTGCAAATAATAAATATTGATTCTCTATATGTGGAAAGATGAGTAACCCCGCACCCGCCAGTAATAAACAGGAAACGTGAACGGTTTTTGGACTGTATTTTTTAGCAAGGATCACCAACCCAAATGCAGATAAAAAAGTAACTACATTATACCATCCATTCACCAATCCTGCCCAGCCTACGGCTTCTTCATAGAGCTTGGGATCTTTTGATGGTGAGGTTTTCCAAACAGATTGTGCGATGCTTTTGGAAGCATTCTGCCAGTAACAAAACAATGCATACCACTGAAACAGATACACCAGCGCGAGTTGCCACATTACTTTGGGCATATCTTTAATGGCTTCGGCAATTTCTATAAACGGTCCGAACACCGTTCGCTTATTTGCTTTTAAAGCAGCCAGTTCTTCTGCCGTGGGCGGGATCTCAGGTGTTTTGGTAATTGACCAGAGAACGGATGAAATTGAACAGATCGATCCCAAAAAGAAAGAACCAAAAACCCAGTAAGGAATTTGTCCGTGCGATTGTTTTAAGAAACTCACTTTCTGAAAAGCGAACAAGGAAATATTGGCAAGTGTAATTCCTAGCCCAGTAAAAAAACTCTGTGTTAAAAAACCGGTAGCCATTTGTGAAGAAGGAAGTTTATCGGCAATAAAAGCACGGTAAGGCTCCATCGCAGTATTATTAGCTGCATCCAAAACCCAAAGCAATCCTCCCGCCATCCAAAGTGTGCTGCTGAAGGGGTAGATAAACAGGCATAAACTACAGAACAGCGCTCCAATAAAGAAATACGGTTTACGCCTTCCAAAACGGGGGTGCCAGGTTTTATCGCTTAATGCACCAATAATGGGTTGAATTAAGAGCCCGGTCATTGGGCCGGCTAAATTGAGAAGTGGAATCTGATCGGGTTTGGCTCCCAGAAAATCATAAATAGGGTTTACGGCACTTTGTTGCAGGCCAAAACTGTACTGGATACCAAAGAATCCGACATTCATATTAATGATCTGCCAGAAGCTTAGCCGGGGCTTTAATAAAGACATAGCAATCGGTTAGTTAGGTGCTATTAAAAGTAGGGATAGATTTTGTAAAAACGGCGGCCCGGCAGCATTTCGCCCAAATTAACAAAGATGGTAACGTTACCGGGAACGATTGCGTAGAAAAAAAATCATTTTCCCTTTTTGTATTGTCTTTATAGGTGTAGAATTGGGTTGATATGAAGTTTTGTTGAGCCTTTAGGCGACAAAAGCTAAGTATCAGAAAATTCGCTCAAAAACGATTTTCATTACGAAACTGCTTGCCATGCCTTTCAAACATGATTACACGTCTGTTCTGAATGCTGCCCATACCCGCAGCCATACCCTGTCTCTTTTACCCCCTAATATGTTAGCGTTTTTTATCAATGATCGCTTAAATCGATTGCGTATGCTTATGAAAAGAATGAACCTGTGCCTGCTCCTGATGGCCGGGTTTTTATTGTTGGCCGGACAGTTATCGGCTCAGGACAAGAAATTTGAAGTAAAAGGTAAGGTTACCACAACTGATAACAAACCACTGGAAGGTGTGAATGTAACTGTTCGAGGCGGACAGGCAGGAACGGCTACCGATAAGGATGGTAATTACCGTATACTGGTTGAGAGTGGCAAGGTAACTCTCGGATTTTCCTATATTGGCTATACCAGCCGTCAGGAAGCAGTGAATGACCGTAATTTGATCAACATTAGTTTATCTGCCGAAGTAAAAGAAGCGGATGAAGTGGTGGTGATCGGTTATCAGACCATCCGCAGAAAAAACCTGTTGGCATCGGTATCCAGTGTTAGTGCCAAAGACCTGAAAGATATCCCTGTAAACTCTGCTGCAGAAGCCCTCAACGGCCGTTTGGCCGGTGTTACCGCAACTACTGCAGAAGGTTCTCCTGATGCGGAAGTTCGCGTTAGGGTTCGTGGCGGTATGTCTATCACAGGTGATAACTCTCCATTATATATTGTGGATGGTGTTCAGGTTGAAAATGGCCTTTCTGCCATTTCTCCGCAGAATATCCAAACCATCGATGTATTGAAAGATGCATCTGCTACCGCCATCTATGGTGCACGGGGCGCAAATGGTGTAATTGTCATTACTACCAAAAGTGGCAAACCCGGCAGACTTACCGTTAGCTACAATGGTTTTTACGGCATCAAAAAGCTGGCTAATAAATTAGATGTACTCAGTCCTTATGATTATGTGATCTATCAGTCAGAAAGATCAAGAGGCAGCAGTACCGATTCTACCACATTTACCAAAAACTTTGGTACTACCTGGGATACACTGGCTAATTATAAAAATGCAAAAGTAGTTGACTGGCAGGATGAGGTTTTAGGACAAACCGGTATCACTCAGCAACACAATGTTTCTGCTTTGGGAGGAAACAACAAGATCACTTATAATTTTGGATATACATATAATGATGATAAAGCAATTGTGCTGAATTCAAGTTATAAAAGGCACCTGTTAAATCTGAAAACAGATTATAAAATCACCAATAAAATTAAACTGGGTGTTTCTACCCGCTATACACATACAGATGTATATGGCTCAGGAACTTCTTCAGATCAGGGTTCGGCATATAACCGTTTACGGAATGCTGTTAAATACAGGCCTTTCCTTTCTAACAATCAATTGATAGAAGATGCAGATCCGTTGGCTGATCCAAATGTGGGTAATGGTCTGAATCTGGTTAACCCGATCTCTTTGGCTAATGCAGAGTTCCGAAAAAAATCGACAGATGTATTTAATGTAACAGCTGCTCTTTCTTATAATATTACCCGTAACCTGAGTTTTAAATCAACTTTCGGGTATAACCACAGTAATCTGGTTGACCGTCAGTTCAGCGATTCCATTACGCCTTATTCTGTTATTCAGGGTTCGAGAAAGCCGATCGTACAGTTAGATACGGTTACACAAAATAATATCACCAACTCAAACGTGTTAACCTATTCGATCAGCAAATGGAAAGGCAAACACGATTTCGATTTTCTGGTGGGTGAAGAAACCTATGATTTGAAAACAGAAAGTCATACACAGCTGATCAAATTATTTCCAACCTTTACTGCACCTACAGATGCATTTGCAAAAACAGGTTTGGGTACATCGTTTACAGGATATCCAAAACTGGGTAAAACAAGGTATACCAGTCTTTCATTCTTTGGAAGGTTGAACTATACGTTTGATAATAAATATTACTTATCCTTCAATTTAAGATCTGATGGAGCTTCAAAATTTGCTCCGGGTAAACAATGGGGTTATTTCCCATCAGGATCATTTGCATGGAGAGTGAAGAATGAGAAATTTATGAAGAACGTTGATTTCATCAGCGACCTGAAATTCAGAGCAGGTTTTGGTACGGTGGGTAATAACCGTATCAATGATTACCTGTTCTTAACTACTTTCCGTAACGATGGTACTTATTATTATGGAATCAATAATCAGGCGGTTACGGCTTACTATTCTTCAGGACTTGTGAATGAAGCTTTACAGTGGGAGTCTACCGTTAACAGAAACTTTGGTTTGGATTTGGGTTTACTGCACGACAGATTGACTTTGAGTGTAGACTACTATAATAACAGTTCAAAAAATCTCTTACTGAATGTTCCGATTGCTTCTACTTATGGATACTCAACCCAGTTACAGAATGTGGGTAGAACCTCTAACAAAGGTTTAGAGATCCAGTTGAGCGGAACACCGATACGTAAAGGTGATTTTAGCTGGAACAGTAATTTCAATATTTCTTTCAATAAAAATAAAGTGGAACAACTGGGACTTAACCAGAACCTGTTCTACCCTGCAGCCAGCTGGGGTGTTTCCGGTCAGCCAACCGATTACATTGTTCGTATAGGCGATCCGGTAGGTTCTATGTGGGGACTGGTGAGTGATGGTTTTTATAAAGTATCAGACTTTGATTATAATACTGCAACCAGTGTGTACACTTTAAAAGCAGGTGTGGTTTCTGATGCAGGTATTATCGGAACCGTTCAACCCGGTGCACCAAAATATAAAGATCTGAATGGTGATGGGGTGATTGATCTGGATAAAGACAGACAGATCATCGGTAACCCCACACCTAAATTTACGGGTGGATGGAACAACCAGTTTACCTATAAGAATTGGGATATGAGTGTGTTTGTAAACTTCTCTTATGGCAACGATATTTACAACGCCAATAAGATCGAGTTTACCAATGGATACACTGCTAACTCAAATCTCTTAGGCATGATGACCAATCGTTGGAAAGTGGTAACCGCAACAGGTCAAACAGCACAGTGGGTTAACTCAACCGGACAGGTGGTAGGTATCGCACCTGATCAGTTAGCTGCGCTGAATGCAAATGCAACTATCTGGGCACCTATTAAAAGTGCAGGAGCATTCTATCCAAGTTCATGGGCTATTGAAGACGGATCATTCCTTCGTATCAATAACATCACTATTGGTTATAGCGTGCCAACAAAGAAACTTACCAAAGCAAAGATCAGCAAGTTGCGTTTTTACTTAACTGCTAACAATATTGCTGTGCTTACAGGTTATTCAGGATATGATCCGGAAGTGAGTGTGCGTAACAGCCCGCTTACACCAGGATTGGATTATTCAGCATATCCAAAAAGCCGTAGCTATATTTTCGGTGTAAATGCAACCTTCTAATCAAACAAAAAAATTCTTCGATATGAATACCAAACATTTTTATAAACTGACGATCATCGCAGCCGCAAGTGTGGTGGTGCTATTTGCCAGTTGCAAAAAGTTTCTGGATCAGCAACCCATTACAGATGTAAGTGCTGAAGTAGCATTCAGTGATGTGCCAAGTGCCTACAAAGCATTGGCAGGTGCCTATAGCCGACTGGTAGGTGATGCCGGTTTCGGTATCCGTCTCAGTCTTTATTACACAGTAGACAATGATGAAATGCAGGGACCAACCGGTGCTGCAGATAACGACCGCAGAGATATTGCCCGTTTTGCAGCCACTTCCGGTAATGCACAGATCACCAATCCATTTAATCAATTGTTTCAGGGAATTGAATATGCCAATATCTGCATCGACAATATTCCTAAAATGACGATGTACACAAGTGGCACCGATCAACAAAAAAAGCAATTGCAACGTATGTATGGTGAGGCATTAACCTTGCGTGCACAATATTATTATGAAGCCATTGTAAACTGGGGTGATCTGCCTTCGCATTTTAGTCCTGCCTCACAATTGGCAAATAGCAATCCTTTTCCAACCAGAACAGACAGAGATTCTTTGTACACACGTTTGATCGCTGATCTGAAAACAGCAGAAGATGTAGTGCCATGGAGAAATGAATTAACAGCGATCGGAGATCCATTGGATGAGCGTATTACAAAAGGAACGGTGAAAGGATTGCGTGCAAGACTTGCCTTATTCCGCGGTGGATATGCATTACGCAGTGATGGAACCATGAAAAGAAATGCCGATTACCTTACCTACTATCAGATCGCAAGAGATGAGTGTAATGATATCATGACATCCGGCCAGCATACATTGAATCCAAGTTTTAAATCACTCTGGAAAGATCAGGTAAATGCACATGCATTGGCAGATCCTAATGGAGAATTGATGTTTCAGGCAAGTGGTGTAGGTGGTGTAGGTGCAGAAGATACCAAACTGGGGTACTATAATGGGCCAACCACTAACGGATTAGGTAATAAAAGTATTAATGTATTGCCTAACTATTTCTATCTGTTCGATTCTACAGATCTGAGAAGAGATGTTACCTGTGCTGTGTACAATGTAGCGGCAGATGGGATAACTAAGATTGGCCAAACCATTACTGCTATCTGCGATGGTAAATACAGAAGAGACTGGGTCACCAACCCTTCTTATGCGCCAACCAATGCGATCCAGTATTTTGGTTTGAAATGGCAGATCCTGCGTTACTCAGATGTAATGTTGATGTTTGCAGAAGCTGAAAATGAAATCAATGGCCCAACTGCAGCAGCTTATACAGCCGTAAACCAGGTACGCAGAAGAGGTTACGGAAAAGCCATCGCAACCGCAGATGCAACAGTTGATCTGCCTGCCGGGTTAAGCAAATCTGCTTTCTTTGATGCTGTTACAAAAGAAAGATCATTGGAGTTGGGTGGTGAAGGTGTTAGAAAATATGACCTGATCCGCTGGAATTTGCTGGGTACTAAAATTGCAGCAACCAAAGCAACTTTGCTGGCTATGTCTAACTTAACCGCTCCATATAATACATTACCGATCTCTATGTACTATAAAACAACCGGAACGGCTGACGACAATAGTATCAGCGGTGGTTTATGGTATAACTCGTTTTATAAAACAGCACCAACCACTACACCTGCAGGTTATACAAAAATTACCTGGATGAGTGCGGCGATTAATACGACTGCTTTGGTGAGATACGCAACCGGTTACACAGCAGGTAAGTCTGAGTTGATGCCTATACCGCAGCCGGCAAGAGATGCAAATATTAATATGACACAAAATCCGGGTTATTAATCCGAGTTGAAAAATAAATAGCATAAGGCTGCCCCTCATCGGGCAGCCTTATATTTTAGTGGGTGTTGATCTTTTCATACTATTTTTATCGTAGTTAATTTATCAGTCATTCAAATGAAAAAAATATTCTTTCTTATTTTTTGTCTGCTGCCTGCTCTGTTTTTATCAGCTCAGAATCCAGGTACCAGCGCGTATCCATCAACACTTACTGTAGCACAGGATGGAACGGGTAATTACAAAACCATACAGGAAGCCATAAATTCGGTAAGAGATCTTGGTAAGCTTCGGGTTAAGATATTTATTAAGAAGGGTGTGTATCATGAAAAGATCGTTGTACCCACCTGGAAAACGAATATTTCGTTGATCGGCGAAAACAAAGACAGCACAATTATTACATGGGATGATTATTCAGGCAAATCAAATCCAGGTGGAATGGATGCTTTTAAAAAAGACAAATTCTCTACCTACACTTCTTATACCGTTCTTGTACAGGGTAATGATTTTATCGCAGAAAATCTTACGATACAAAATACTGCGGGCCGTGTAGGACAAGCTGTTGCATTGCATGGTGATGCAGACCGTGTATCTGTCAAAAACTGTAATATCCTTGGTAATCAGGATACTTTATATACAGCCAAAGAAAACAGCAGACAATATTATCAGGATTGTTTCATAGAAGGTACAACTGATTTTATTTTTGGAGAAGCCATCGCAGTATTTCAGAACTGTACCATCAAAAGCCTTTTCAATTCATATATAACCGCAGCGGCCACCAGGGCTTCGCAAACATATGGTTATGTATTTTTTGATTGCAAACTGGTAGCGGATACTACCGCCAAAAAAGTTTATCTCGGCCGCCCGTGGCGCCCGTACGCAAAAACCGTTTTTATCCATTGCGAAATGGCCAGCCATATTGTACCCGAAGGTTGGGATCCATGGAAGGGAGATGCCATGTTTGTTGATAAAGAGAAAACCTGTTTTTATGCAGAGTATAATAACAACGGTCAAGGTGCTAATAATAAACAAAGGGTAAACTGGTCGCACCAATTAACAGAGAACGAAGCAAAACAGTATACACTTAAAAATATATTGGCAGGAAATGATCATTGGAACCCGTTAATGCAATCGGATTTACCCTAAATCACAGTAATGAAATTTTATATAACGATCCTTCTGTTATGCCTGTTGGGTAATGTTATTGCACAAACAAAAAACATTTCCAAAGTATGGGTATCCGATAAAGGGAATGGCACTTATCAAAATCCTGTTCTCAATGCAGATTATTCAGATCCCGATGCGATACGGGTGGGTGATGATTATTATTTGATCGCTTCTTCATTTGCTGATATTCCGGGACTTCCCATTTTACATTCAAAAGATCTGGTTAACTGGTCCATCATCGGACATGCATTATTGAAACAACCACCTTTCGAACATTTTGCTTCCGTGCAACATGGCAATGGTGTTTGGGCACCGGCTTTGCGTTATCATAAAGGGGAATTTTATCTGTATTATCCTGACCCTGATTTTGGTATCTATCTCATCAAAACAAAAAACCCTGCGGGTCCATGGTCAGAGCCTGTTTTGGTTGAAGCAGGAAAAGGGTTGATCGATCCATGTCCTTTATGGGATGAAGATGGTAAAACTTATCTCGTACATGGATGGGCCGGTAGTCGCGCTGGAATCAAAAGTATCCTAACCATAAAAAAATTAAATGAAGAAGGAACCAAAGTATTGGATGCAGGTGTGATTGTTTACGACGGACATGAAACGGATCCAACGATTGAGGGACCTAAGATCTATAAACGCAATGGCTACTATTACATTTTTGCACCTGCCGGTGGTGTAACAACCGGATGGCAACTGGTATTGCGTTCTAAAAATATTTACGGTCCTTACGAAAGAAAAGTTGTGATGGATCAAGGCAAGTCAATTACCAATGGCCCGCACCAGGGTGCATGGGTAGCTACACAATCAGGTGAAGATTGGTTTTTGCATTTTCAGGATAAGGGTGTGTATGGAAGAGTGGTGCATTTGCAACCGATGAAATGGGCAAAAGATTGGCCGGTGATAGGTGTGGATGAAGATGGTGATGGCAAGGGCGAGCCGGTAATCATTTATCGCAAACCGAATGTTGGCAAAACCTGGCCAATAGAAACGCCTTCGGATAGTGATGAGTTTAATGAATCAACATTGGGAAAACAATGGCAATGGGCCGCTAATCCAAAAGGTACATGGAGTTTTATGAATGTCGCAAACGGATCGTTGCGATTGTTTTCTGATAAACTTCCTGATAGTGCAAAGAATTTATGGGATGGACCAAATGTTTTGTTGCAAAAACTACCGGCTGAAGAATTTATCGTAACAACAAAATTGAAGTTTAGTCCCAATACGAAACTGGCTAATGAAAAAACAGGATTGGTAATGATGGGATTCAGCTATGCCAACATGGGTGTGAAGAATACAAAAGATGGCAACTATTTAGTATACACTGTTTGTAAAGATGCGGTAAAAGGGAAATCGGAAACAGAAAAGGTTGTCCAAAAAATGAATACTGAATTTGTTTATCTGCGTATCAAAGTAACCAAGGGAGGTAAATCTTTGTTTGGTTACAGTATAGATGGAAACCAATTTACATACATGGAAGATTCTTTTCAGGCAGAGCAGGGAAGATGGATCGGTGCAAAAATCGGATTATTCTGTACAAGGGAAACTCAGATCAATGATTCGGGATATGCAGATTTTGATTGGTTCAGATTTGAACCGGTTCAATAATCATTTACTTCGATAACGTTTGCGCATTTATCCTTTCAAAGAATCAACCAATAGCGTATTTTAGTTACTTAAAAATCACTTGCCATGAAATATTTATATCTGATCGGTTTATTCTCCCTGATTTCTTTCTCTTCTATAGCCCAGTCAAAAGATCATAAAGCGGTTGCGGAGGCTGTTGAAAAATTACGCAAAGCCATGATCGATGGCGACAGGGCTTCGTTGGAAAGTTGTGCATCAGACAGTTTGAGTTATGGACATTCCAGCGGCATGGTTGAGAACAAAACTGAGTTTGTAGAACATATCGCCAGCGGCAAGTCTGATTTTGTAACCATTGATCTTTCTGAACAAACTATTTCTATAAAACAAAATACGGCTGTGGTGCGACATACATTAAGCGCAACCACCAATGACGGTGGTAAACCCGGCACAGTTAAAATAAAAGTGCTGCTGGTTTTTGAAAAAGAAAAAGGTCAATGGAAATTATTAGCAAGACAAGCCGTAAAACTCCCCTAAATCTTAGCGAACCCTCGTGCCTTCGTGTCCTTGCGGTTAAGAAGCCTTATCGCTAAGCCGCAAGGACGCAAAGATTCGCGAGGAAGTTATTCATCCAATCCTTCTTTTGAGGTAGACTCACGGATAAAGAGTTGTGGAGGAAGAATCTTTCTTTCAAAATCTTTTACCGGCCGTTTACTTTCTATCAATTGAATCAATAGTTCAGTAGAAAGTTCGCCCATCTCAAATGCGGGTTGGCGAACAACGGATAAGGAAGGCGAAAGCAGATCGGTAAGATCCAGATTGGAGAAACCGATCAATGCAACATCATCCGGCACTTTTATTTTTCTTTTCTTAAAATAACGAAGACAATTGGTAGTAAGCTTATCCGCCGAAGCAATCACTGCATCCGGTTTCTTCTTCAGTTTTAATAATTCGTTCAAAGAATTTTCTACTTCATTGTAAAGCATACCACCATGCAGACAATGCTGAATATATTTTTCATCATATACCATTCCATGGTCTTCCAAGGCCTTACGATAGCCACTGAGCCTTTCTTTGGTTATGGATAAATATTCAGATCCGGCAAGCGCTGCAATATGTTTGTATCCGCTTTTGATCAGGTGTTCCGTAGCATCATACGCACCTTTGAAATTATCAACGATCACTTTATGGGTTTCCATTTCATCCACGATTCGGTCGAAGAATACCATAGGGAAACCCCGGTCGTGTAGGTTTTTTAAATGCGTGAGGTCCTGCGTTTCAGACGAAACCGAAACAAGCAAGCCATCTATTGAGCGGGAAGCGAGGTATTGCACGTTGATCACCTCCCGGTCGTACGATTCATGGCTTTGAGCAATGATCACATTATACCCTTTATCATAAGCGATCGATTCAATACCGTTGATGATCTGTGAGAAAAAGCTGTTCGCTATCTCGCAAACAATGATACCGATAGAGCGGCTTCTTTTTTCTTTTAAGCTAAGTGCAATCGGGTTGGGGCGGTAATTGATCTTCTCAGAATATTCAATTACCAGTTTTTTGGTTTCGGGACTGATCTCATAACTGTCGCGCAGAGCCCTCGATACCGTAGAGGTAGAAAGCCCCAGGGCTTTTGCAATATCTTTTATGGTAACTGCTTCAAACTTCATGATACCTGTTTTGGGCCTTTATAACGCCTGCTTCATTTCCGGGGTTTAAAAATACGCTATTTATGGTACTGGCTTAAATAAGCCCGGAAATGTGGTAAAACGGGCGTCTTTTTTGCCGTATAGCAGGCTTTTAAAAAAGTGCCTGCCATTCACTTCCAAAATCGCCTGTAACCTTTGCCTGTGGCTGATTTTACTCCTATCGTTACCGGGAACGATTGCGTAAATAAAAAGGCGTTTTATGCGCTAAACTGCTGAATATCTGAGTAGAATTGTAACTGATAATGAGGCCTCGATATCTGTGAAAAGCGTTAAGAAAAACTTGCCTGCCATGTTATTGAAAAAAAAAGCATGCTTCCCGTTAAAAGGGAGTGATCAAACTGCTTTCATTAGCCGTGCAGGATCATTGTTGGTAATACCTTTTCATTTTTTTGTTGGATTATATAAGCAATCAGTAACCCAAAGCTACACGGCTAAACCTGTGTAGCTTTTTTGTGTCTGATACTTCGTGTTAAAGAACAACTCAATTAATATGCTGCTCATGAAAAGAATCGTTTTTTGCTTATCGCTTGGTTTAGTAATGGCTTTTAGCGCGCCCGAACACAGGGTCACCATTTTTATGATTGGTGATTCTACGATGGCTGATAAACCTTTAAACGATAATCCGGAAAAAGGTTGGGGCCAGTTGTTTCCTCAATATTTTACAGATGCCGTTCAGGTAAAAAATTATGCAGTAAACGGACGCAGTACCAAAAGCTTTATCAAAGAAGGCCGCTGGGATTCTGTGATGAAATACATGCGTAAAGATGATTGGGTATTTATCCAGTTTGGACATAATGATGAAAAGATAGAAGACAGCAACCGTTATGCTGCACCCAAAGGTTTATATCGTACTAACCTGATCCGTTTTGTAAATGAAACAAGGGCAAAAGGCGGAAACCCCATTTTGGTTACGCCTGTAATGAGGAGAAAGTTTGATGCAAATGGAAAATTTGAAGACACCCATGGCGAATATCCCGATGCAGTAAGAGCCGTTGCCAAAGAACTGAACGTGCCTTTGATAGACCTGCATGTATCCAGTCAGAAATTAATTGAGCAGCATGGTGTTGAAGGCTCTAAAAAACTATTCCTCTGGATGGATCCTAAACATTTTAAAGCAGCACCGGATGGTAAAAAAGACGATACCCATTTTTCTGAATACGGTGCTTCTTCAGTTGCCTCGTTGGTTTGTGCTGAGCTGCGCGAAAAAAATATTGCGCTGGCTAAAGAATTAAAACCTTCTGCACATCCTGAAAAACTGGCGTATGAATTACCTAAAATTTATCTGCCCAATTTTAAGAAAGACACGTTTAATATTGTGAACTATGGAGCGAAGAGCGATGGTGTTACTTTAAACACCAACGCCATTCAACAGGCTATTGATGCAGCATTTAAAAATCCGGGCGGTATTGTTTTAATTCCGGCAGGATTATGGTTAACCGGCCCGATCGTTTTAAAAAGCAATGTAGAACTGCATACAAACAAAGGGGCATTGATTGCATTTACATCTGACAGATCACAATATCCATTAGTAGCCGCCTCTTTTGAAGGGGTTGATGCAGCCCGTTGTCAATCACCGATCTCTGCAACCAATGCAGAAAATATCGCCATTACCGGTGAAGGTATTTTTAATGGTTCAGGAAATACCTGGAGGCCTCAGAAGAAAGATAAGATCACAGAATCTGAATGGAAAAAATTAGTGGCTTCCGGTGGGGTATTGTCTGAAAATAAACAAAACTGGTATTGTTCGGAAAGTGCGTTAAAAGGGTCTATCAGTGGCGATGTAGGTAAACTGAGTGGTGGCAAACAAGTGAAAGATTTTGAAGACGTAAGAGATTTTCTCCGCCCCAATTTGCTCAGGTTTAGCAATTGCTCCAATATTTTACTCGAAGGAGTTACGTTTGAAAATTCTCCTGCGTGGACATTGCATTTAAATGTAAGTAAACACCTCACCCTCAAAAATGTAACCGTAAAAAATCCATGGTATGCGCAGAATGCAGATGGGGTTGATCTGGAATCCTGCTCCAATATATTAATGGACGGCTGTTCATTTGATACGGGTGATGATGGAATCTGCATCAAATCAGGCCGCGATGAAGAAGGCCGTAAACGCGGGATTCCAACCGAAAACCTGATCGTACAAAATTGCACCGTTTACCATGCACATGGTGGTTTTGTAGTAGGTAGCGAAATGAGTGGAGGTGCGAGAAATCTCTTTGTTTCCAATTGCTCTTTTATTGGCACAGATGTGGGTTTACGGTTCAAAACTGCCCGGGGACGGGGCGGGATAGTTGAGAATATTTATGCATCTAATATTGTAATGAAAGATATTCCCGGCGAAGCCATATTGTTCGATATGTACTATATGGCCAAAGATCCTGTGCCGCTGGCAGGAGAAAAACGAGAAATGCCAAAGATTGAGACCTTGCCCGTAACCGAAGCTACGCCCATATTCCGTAACTTCTACATCAACAACATTGTTTGCAATGGTGCTGAAAAAGGCATTTTTGTACGCGGCATTCCCGAAATGCAGATCAGCAATATTAACCTCAGCAATATGGTGCTGCAAACACGCAAAGGGATTGAATGTACAGAAGGCAATAATGTCAACTTCAATAATATCCGCTTAGTTACTTCAGATTCTGATCCATTGATCTACTTACAAAACAGCGGTAATATCCAGTTTAATAATATCAGTTATGACCAAAGTCCTGCTTTGCTGTTCAGCGTTAATGGCGACAGGACAAAAAATATTAAAGTAACCAAAACAGATCTTTCCAAAGCAAAGAACAGATCAACATTTGCTTTTGGAGCCGTTTCATCATCCATCGATTTTAAGTAAAGCTTTATGAGAAAAAATTTCTGTTTACTGATTGTATTAGCATTAATGAGCAGCGCTTCTTTGCAGGCCCAGTCATGGGGAGAGAAGATGGCTGCAACAGTAATGACCATCTGGAAGGATTCTCTTTATTCTGATCCTTCCAAACCCGCCAAATGGACCTACGATCAGGGTGTGATCTTAAAAGGAATTGAAGGATTATGGTACAAAACCGGTGATGGTAAATATTATAATTACATGCAGAAATGCATGGACTTTTTTGTGAATGATAAAGGCGAGATCAGAACCTACAAAGCATCTGATTATAATCTGGATAATGTGCTTTGTGGAAGGATACTGCTCACTTTATATAATGTAACCGGGAAAGAAAAATATTATAAAGCAGCACAAACATTGCGTGAGCAATTAAAAACACAACCACGAACAAACCAGGGAGGTTTTTGGCATAAGAAGATCTATCCCTATCAAATGTGGCTGGATGGATTATACATGGCTGAACCTTTTTATGCAGAATGGGCCGCAACCTATAATGAACCTGAAGCGTTTAATGATGTGGCGCATCAGTTCATAGAAATGGAAAAGCATGCACGAGATGCAAAAACCGGATTGCTGTATCATGCATGGGATGAAAGCAAACAACAAAAATGGGCCAATCCGCAAACGGGTTTATCGCCACATTTCTGGGCAAGGGCCATGGCTTGGTATGGAATGGCATTGGTAGATGTATTGGAAAATTTTCCGGATGCGAATAAGAATAAAGATTCCATCAAAGCCATATTGAAGCGCTTTGCAGATGCGATTCAAAAAGTACAGGATCCGGCAACAGGTTTATGGTACGATATCATAAACATGCCAACCGCAAAAGGCAATTATTTAGAAGCATCGGCCAGCAGCATGTTTGTATGTGCCATTGCAAAAGCAGTAAGACTGGGCTTTTTACCGTCATCTTATCTTACCATTTCTAAAAAAGGATATGATGGGATCCTGAAAAAATTTATCAGCACAGATGCAAGTGGACAAACCAATCTTAATGGAACCGTAAGTGTGAGTGGCCTGGGTGGCAACCCTTATCGCGATGGCAGTTACGAATATTACATGAGTGAAAAAGTAATTGTAAACGATCCGAAAGGTGTGGGTGCTTTTTTGCAGGCTGCGAATGAAATGGAATTATTACCAACCTTAAATACCGCAAAAGGCAAAACTGTTTTACTGGATGATTATTTCAACTCAGAAAAGAAAAAAGATATTATCGGTATTGAAAAACCATACCACTACAAATGGTATGAAATGTATAATAACGGGATTTCTTTATTGGGCCATGTATTTAATAGTTATGGTGTGCAAACCAAAACACTAAGTGCAGCGCCTACTGCGACTAATCTGAAACAGGCAGATATTTATCTGATTGTTGATGCAGATAATCTGGCAGATAACCCTACCCCGAATTATGTACAATCCAAAGACGCTGATGAAGTATACAACTGGGTAAAAGCAGGCGGTGTATTGGTGATTTTGCATAATGATAAAGGCAATGCAGAGTTTGAACATTTTAATACACTCACCGAAAAATTCGGCATTCATTATAACGAAGACAGTTATAACCGTGTAACCGGAACCCAATATGAAATGGGTAAAATTGATATCCCCGCGGGCAATCCGATTCTTCCGAATGAAAGAAAGATCTATCAGAAAGAGATTTCGAGTATGAGTTTAAAAGCGCCTGCAGTGGCCATGTTGAAGAAAGACGACCTCGTCATTTTTGCTGTTGCCAAAGTAGGTAAAGGAACCGTGTTTGCAACAGGTGATCCCTGGTTATACAATGAATATACCGATAACAGAAAACTTCCGCTGGAATACGAAAATTTTAAAGCGGCCAATGATCTGGTTCAATGGCTTATCAAACAAATACCTGCACGAGCACCAAACACAAAGAAATAGTGAGAAAAGGATTACGCCATATTATTTATAGTTGTCTTGCATTGATAATATCATTTGTTATCAGCAATGTCTCTGCACAAAATCCTTCTAAAATAATTGTGGTAGATCTTGCAGGGCATGGAGATTTTACAAGTATTCAGGATGCAGTAAATAGTTTGTCGGATAATGCCACAACCCAACGCGTGATCTATATCCGCAAAGGTGTTTACAAAGAAAAAATATTTATTGAAAAGAATTTTATCTCTTTGGTTGGAGAAGATAAGAACACAACCCAACTGGTGATTTCTCTCGCAAGAGATATCTGGCGTTGCGAACATCCGGATGATTGGGGTGTGGCAACCATTAACCTGAAAGGGAATGATATTACACTTGA
Source organism: Sediminibacterium sp. (assembly GCA_965206685.1). Taxonomy (GTDB): domain Bacteria; phylum Bacteroidota; class Bacteroidia; order Chitinophagales; family Chitinophagaceae; genus Sediminibacterium. The sequence goes on along the minus strand of OZ242223.1, from coordinate 3,306,707 downwards.
GAATCTGAGTATCACCAATAGCTTTGGCTTCGATAACATCAATAATAAAGAAGGCATACATATTGATTGCCCTTCAGATAGCCTCAATCATTATAAAACCGTAAAACGTGATGGCCACCAGATGGCATTGCGCAGTTTTGGTACCACCCGTTTAATTGTTCGCAACTGTATACTTCGTGCTTTTGGTGGTGATACGGTTAGTCCTTGGAATACCGATAACGGAATGTTCTATTTTAAAGATTGTTTGATGGAAGGCGGTGTGGATTTTTATTGTCCGCGCGGATGGGCTTATGCAGACAACTGCGAATTTGTAGCGCATGGAAATACAGCTGCTATCTGGCATGACGGATCAAAATTCAAAGATTCCAAAACGGTTTTAGTTAACTGCCGTTTCCGTGGCGATGATGGTTTTAAACTCGGCCGTTATCATCGCGATGCACAATTTTATTTGCTCAATTGTTCTTTTGCAAAAAATATGGCAGATGCGCCGATCTATTTAAATCCATCTAATCCACCGAATGTGATACAGTGGGGGCATCGGGTTTATTTTGATAATTGTCATAAAGAAGGTGGTGATTATGCATGGCACGCAAACAATCTGCAAACTGCAGAAGGTTCACCAATAGCCGCTAAGATCAATATCAGCTGGACTTTTGGTGGCAAATGGAATCCTTCAACTGTTCCAACAACGGTAAACATAAAGAACGTTGCTTCTGAATCATTGCATACAACGATGTCAGCTCAGGATAAAAGCATTGATCTGCTTGCAGAAAATATGCTGGTATATCAACGCGCAGTTGGCGGCTGGCCCAAAGCCGTAAATGAAATAAAAGTCGATTATACAAAATCACTAACAGATGCAGAGAAGAAAGCGTTAATAGCCGATTCAATGCATATAGATGCAACTATCGATAATAATGCAACCACGAGAGAGATCCGCTATCTGGTAAAAGCCTATAAGCAAACCAAAAACAAAGCTTATCTGAACGCTGCCGAAAAAGGAGTACGTTATTATTTAAAAGCACAGTATGCAAATGGGGGCTGGCCACAATATTATCCGGATTCGGCTTTATACAGAAGTCAGATCACTTATAACGACGATGCAATGATGAATGTGATGAATGTGTTGCAGGATATCATCGAATCAAAAAACGATCTGGAGGTAATTGACCATTCCTATATTCCTAAAATAACAGATGCGGTTCAAAGAGGAATCAAATGTATTCTTCGCACACAATTAATAGTTGATGGCAAGCTTACTGCATGGTGTGCACAATACAATAAGAAAACATTTGAGCCGGAGATGGCCAGAAAATTTGAACTGGTATCTATCAGTGGAAGTGAATCGGTAGGGATCGTTCGGTTTTTAATGCGAATCAAAGATCCATCTGATCAGATCAAAAAAGCCATTACCTCTGCTGTAGCATGGCTGGAAGCAGTTAAAATTCCCGGTTACAAATATGTAGATATTGCCGCGCCCGATCAACCCAAAGGAAAAGACCGGGTAATACAACCCGATGCCAACAGCACTATTTGGGCAAGGTTTTATGAGATTGGTACTAACCGCCCTTTTTTCAGCGGGAGGGATAGCCAGAAAAAATATGATGTAAAAGAAATAGAAGTGGAACGGCGCACAGGTTATGGCTGGTATGGTACATGGCCTGAAAAATTATTAAAACAGGAATACCCCAAATGGGTAAAAATGAACTTGAAATAGTATAGAACATGCAATTGTCAAAGAAGATATTATCAAAGATCCAACAGGAAGGTCTTGCACCGCAGGCATCGTTATTTGCATTGCCTGAAAAAGTATTGCAGTTTGGAACAGGGGTTTTGTTAAGAGGATTGCCTGATCATTTTATTGATAAAGCCAATAAACAAAATCTGTTTAACGGAAGGATAGTGGTGATCAAATCAACCGCTACCGGCGGCACAGATGCATTTAAAGACCAGGATGGATTATTTACTTTGCTGGAACGTGGTGTAGAGAATGGGGAACGTTCAGAAAAAACGTTTATCAATGCTTCTATCAGTCGTGTTCTGTCTGCCAATGAAGAATGGGATAAAATATTGCAATGCGCCGGTGATCCAGAAATACGTTTGATCATATCCAATACAACAGAAGTAGGTATTACCTATCTGGAGTCGGATGTACTAGCCAAAAAACCGGAGTCTTTTCCGGGAAGGGTGTTGTCTATTTTAATGACCCGCTATGAATTGTTTGAAGGCAGCGTTGAATCAGGCATGGTAATTATTCCAACAGAATTGATTGTTGACAATGGAATTAAATTAAAAGAAATTGTTATAAAACTGGCCGAAAAGAAAGGCGTATCCGAAACTTTTTTAAACTGGTTAAAAACAGCGAATGATTTTTGTAATTCTTTAGTGGATTGTATTGTGCCGGGTAAGCTCGCCGATACAGAACAGAAAGCGGCAGAAGGACAACTGGGTTATGAAGATAAATTGATGATCATGTCTGAGCCCTATCGTTTATGGGCCATTGAAACAAAAAGTGAAAGAACCAAACAGATCCTTTCTTTTAGTAAATGTGATGCAGGTGTTGTGATTGCACCGGATATTAATAAGTTCCGTGAGTTAAAACTGAGATTGCTCAATGCTACACATACTTTATCCTGCGGCCTTGCACATTTATCAGGATTCAGTACTGTGAAAGAAGCGATGCAGGATGAAGCCTTTACCCATTTTGTTTCTTCTTTAATGATGGAAGAAATCAGTCCACTCATTGTTCAAAATAATATTACACTTGAAGAAGCCCATCAGTTTGCGGCACAGGTGATCGACAGATTCAAAAACCCATTCATCGAACATCTCTGGTTAAACATTACTGCACAATACACTTCTAAAATGGCTATGCGAACAGTGCCATTAGTTGAAAAACACAATTCACTAAGTTCAGAAGTGCCCGAAAGGATTGCGATGGGTTTTGCTGCATTTATTGTGTTTATGCAGTCAACCAAAAAAGAGAATACTCAATATTATGGAATGAATAAGGGAAAAGAATACCGGATCAATGATGATAAAGCTTCTATTCTTAATCAATACTGGCAGATAGGCGATGCACAATCAATGGTAAATGCTATTTTGAAAGATGTGTCTTTATTTGGAACAGATCTTACCGAACACCCCGGTTTTGCAGAAGCGGTTTGTCACAAGCTTATTTCAATCAGAAACCATGGGACAGAAAATATGCTTAGGTCTATCTTTGCCAAAAAATCAGTAGCATGAGTAACAAAACAAACATATTACAGGTTCATCCAAAAGACAATGTATTGATTGCCTTACACGATCTGACCAAAGGCTCGGTTGTACACTTTAATGAGGTTGCGTATACTATGCAGGATGATATTCTTGCCAAGCATAAGTTCTTTATGAACGATATGCAACCGGGTGATGAGATCATCATGTATGGCGTATTGGTTGGTAAAGCACAGATAGCTTTAAAAGCCGGTAACCTGATGAGTGTAGCTAACACAAAACATGCAGCAGATCCATTTGTGTTCAGGCCTTATCATTATCATTGGCAGGCACCTGATGTATCGAAATATAAAGACCGTACATTCAATGGCTATCATCGTTCTGATGGCCGTGTGGGTACAGCCAACTATTGGTTATTTATGCCAACGGTTTTTTGTGAGAACAGAAATCTGGATGTGATCAAAGAAGCCTTGCACACACAATTGGGTTATGCCGTAACCGACAGGTACAAACAAAAAACAAAAATGCTTCTCGAATTATATAATAGCGGTGCAGATATTGCCAACGCTGATCTTACTATTAAGGAAGCAGATGTTAGAATACAACGAGTGTTTAAAAATGTGGATGGCATTAAATTCCTTAATCACCAGGGTGGATGCGGTGGTACAAGACAAGATGCCGCAACGCTTAGTAAGTTATTAGCTGCCTATGCAGATCACCCAAATGTTGCAGGTGTAACTATTTTAAGTTTGGGATGCCAGAACCTGCAAACACAGAATCTGCTGGATGATATTAAAAAACACAATCCCAACTTCGATAAAATAGTATACGTTTTTGAACAACAGCAATCACAAAGTGAAGAACAACTGATCACAGAATCGATCAGAAAAACATTTGAAGGATTGGTTGAGATCAATAAACTTGAAAGAAAACCAGCCACACTCGATAAATTATGTATCGGTGTAAAATGCGGTGGCAGCGATGGTTTTAGCGGCATCTCTGCAAATCCTGCAGTAGGCTACACTTCTGATCTGGTTGTGGCTTTGGGAGGGAAAATTTTATTGGCGGAGTTTCCTGAATTATGCGGAGCTGAACAGCAACTGATCGACAGAACGATTGATGAAGCCGCCGCAAAAAAATTCATTCATCTCATGACCACCTACAACAGTCAGGCACAAAGTGTGGGTTCCGGTTTTGATATGAACCCTTCTCCCGGAAATATAAAAGATGGTTTAATTACGGATGCGATAAAGAGCAATGGTGCTGCAAGAAAAGGTGGTAACTCACCGGTGGTTGATGTATTGGATTATACAGAACCTGCAACCAAACCCGGATTAAGTCTGGTTTGCACACCCGGCAACGATGTAGAAGCCACAACCGGCAAAGCTGCCAGTGGAGCTACACTGATCTTGTTTACTACAGGTTTAGGTACACCAACAGGAAATCCTGTTTGTCCAACCATTAAAGTAGCTACCAACACAGCACTAACCAAACGAATGGGCGATATCATTGATATTAATACAGGACCAATCATCGAAGGAGAAAAAACAATCGAACAAATGGGCGAAGAGATCCTCGAGTATTGCATCAAAGCCGCCAGCGGAGAAGTAATACCCAAGGCCGTGTTATTAAATCAAGATGATTTTATCCCCTGGAAAAGAGGAGTGAGTCTTTAGTGAATTGTGAATTGTGAGTGGTGAGTGGTGAGTGGTGAGTGGTGAGTGGTGAGTCGTGAGTCGTGAGTCGTGAGTCGTGAGTAATCCTGTTTAGCGCAAGCTAAACAAATCCCCCGTCCCATCGGGACGGCCCGTTGGTAGAACCGAATGTTATAATATGAATTAATGAGCATCATGAAAAAGTTTTTAGACGAGAATTTCCTGTTGTCAACCAAGACAGCGCAAGAGTTGTATCATGGATATGCGAAGCATATGCCCATCATAGATTATCATTGCCATTTATCACCACAGCAAATAGCCAATGATCATCAGTTTCAGAATCTGACACAGGTTTGGTTGTATGGCGACCATTATAAATGGAGAGCCATGAGAACCAATGGCGTGGATGAAAGTTTTTGCACGGGAAATCAATCGGACAAAGATAAATTCAATCAATGGGCCGCAACAGTACCATACACATTGCGTAATCCGCTTTATCATTGGACACATCTTGAGTTACAGCGTTATTTTGGTGTGAATGATATTCTAAATGCAGATAGTGCTGCAAAGATTTACGATACCTGTACGGCGTTAATACAGACAAAAGAGTATTCCGTAAAAAACCTGCTGCGAAAAATGAATGTGGCTTTGGTTTGTACAACAGATGATCCCGTTGATTCATTGGAATATCATATACAGCTGAAGAAAGATGGTTTTGAAATCCCGATTCTTCCTGCATTCCGCCCCGATCAGGCTATGAATGTTACGAGTGCAGAAAATTTTAATGCATACATCAAAAAATTAGAATCGGTAAGTGGAATTGCTGTTTCATCATTTGATGATTTTCTATATGCGCTGCAAAATCGACATGATTTTTTTGCATCTATCGGATGTAAAGTTTCTGATCATGGCCTGGAAGAAATTTATGCAGAAGATTTTACAGGATCAGAGATCGATACCATTTTTAATAAGATCCATTCAGGTAAACAATTGAATGATACCGAACAACGCAAATTTAAATCAGCCATGCTGGTACATTTTGCTGAATGGGATTGGGAAAAAGGATGGGTACAACAGTTTCACCTTGGTGCATTGCGTAACAATAATGAAAGAATGCTTCAGCAATTAGGTCCTGATACTGGTTGGGATTCTATCGGCGATTTTTCTCAAAGCCGCGCATTAGCAAGGTTTATGACCAAACTGGATAATGATAATAAATTAGCCAAAACGATCATTTATAATTTAAATCCGGCAGACAACGAAGTAATGGCCACAATGATCGGTAATTACAATGATGGTTCTGTTGCCGGAAAAATACAATTCGGTTCTGCCTGGTGGTTTCTCGATCAAAAGGACGGAATGATCAAACAGATGAATGCTTTGTCGAATATGGGATTACTCAGCAGATTTGTTGGGATGTTAACCGATTCCAGAAGTTTTTTATCTTATCCCCGTCACGAATATTTCAGAAGAATCCTTTGTAATCTTTTTGGAGATGAAATCGAGAATGGAGAATTGCCAAATGATGTCGAATGGGTTGGCAGTGTGGTTAAAGACATCTGCTTTCATAACGCACAAAATTATTTCGGATGGCAATCTGTAATTCCGTTTACTGGTAAATAATATGATGGAGTAATCGTTTTCGTAAGTATTCAAACTGTTTTCTGTACGAATGATTGAGCTTTGTATCTAAACACTAATTTTAATCTCACAATCTTATTTTTCATATGGCCGTCACCTCATTCAACTTAACAGGAAAAATTGCATTGGTTACCGGTTGTAATAAAGGCATTGGTAAGGCCATGGCCATTGGTTTGGCGGAAGCAGGTGCAGATATTATTGGTGTTTCCGGTTCATTGGAATTATCAGGCAGTGATATTGAAAAACAGGTTCAGGATGTTGGAAGAAAATTCAAAGCCTATCAGGCCAATCTTTCCGATCGTGAAGCATTGCATGCATTTATCAATAAATTGAATACAGAAAACCCTGTAATAGATATCCTGGTAAACAATGCAGGAACCATCATGCGCAAACCTGCTGCTGAGCATCCGGATGAATATTGGGATACTGTGTTGTCTTTAAATCTCGATGCACCTTTTATCCTCGCAAGAGAACTCGGAAAAAAAATGATTGAACGTGGATCAGGCAAGATCATCTTCACCTGTTCATTGCTCAGTTTTCAGGGAGGTATTAATGTACCGGGCTATGCGGCCAGTAAAGGCGCATTAAGCAGTTTGGTAAAAGCATTGGCAAACGAGTGGGCATCAAGAGGTGTAAATGTGAATGGCATTGCTCCGGGATATATTGCAACCGATAATACAGAAGCTTTGCGCAACGACCCGGAAAGAAGTGCATCCATTCTCTCGAGAATACCAGCAGCCCATTGGGGACAACCCGAAGACTTCAAAGGCCCTGCAGTATTTCTTGCATCCGATGCCGCATCTTATGTAAATGGAACTATTTTGGTGGTTGATGGCGGATGGATGGGGAGGTAGGGAATATTGAAGAAGGAATATTGAATCATGAATGTTGAAGTCGTTTGAATTTGACAAGCAATTTTTCAATTCGCATAAAGAATAAACAATCATCCACAAATCTATCCCCTCCCTGGAGGGGTGAAGGGGTGGGTAAACTGAATAACAAGAGAAAATTGTGTAATCAATCTTAAAGTTGAGTTCGTTAAAATAGTTAAAGAAGTTAAATGTGGTAAACACATGATTCAATCATTTCAATAAAGGATACTCAATAACAATAAAAAACAAATCAATTCCCCGTAGGGGATACACCTCGGTAAACTATATAAACAATTAGCACCAAACACAATTCATAAACCAACCCATATATGGAAATCAGATTCCAGGCCAGCCCTAAAGAAGTAAAAGGAATGAGCACCGAAGAACTTCGCTCAAACTTTTTAGTACAACAGTTAATGAAAGCCGATGAACTCACATTGGTATACTCACATTACGACAGGGTAATTGTTGGTGGTGTACAACCCATCAAACAAAAAATTACGCTTCCTAATGAAGCCGAACTGCGTGCTGATTATTTTTTAGAGAGAAGAGAACTGGGAATTATCAATGTTGGCGGTGCCGGTGTTGTAGAAGCGGATGGCGTAACGTATGAATTGAATAAATTAGATACTGTATACCTTGGTAAAGGAACCAAATCCGTTTCTTTCTCAAGTACATCTGCAGAGCCTGCTAAGTTTTTCCTGATGTCTACCACTGCACATCATACCTACCCAAACAGAAAGATGACAAAAGAAGAAGCCTCCCCAGTTAATCTGGGTGATCAATCTACTGCAAACAAAAGAACTATTTATAAATACATTCACCAGGAAGGTATACAAAGTTGTCAATTGGTAATGGGCTTAACGGTATTGAATGACGGCAGCGTATGGAATTCTGTTCCGCCACACACACATACCCGTCGCATGGAAGTATATTTTTATTTTGATGTACCACAGGAACACCGCATTTTCCATTTAATGGGCGAGCCGCAGGAAACACGCCATATTGTTATGGCCAACAATGAAGCAGTAATTTCACCACCATGGTCTGTGCATTGCGGTCCGGGTACAACCAACTATGGTTTTATCTGGGCAATGGCCGGCGAAAATTATACATTCACAGACATGGACCCTGTTGCCATCGGTGATATGAAATAAACCTAAGGTTTATTTCATTCTTCATCCCCTCCCTGGAGGGGCAGGGGGTGGGTCAACTAAATAAACAATAATCACTAAACATAATGCTATGAACAAGGTTTTATGCATGGGCGAATTATTGTTACGCTTATCACCATCCCCCAAAGATGCCCGCGCCGATAAACACCCCATGCTATTATTTGTAGGCGGAGCCGAAGCAAATGTAGCCACGGCTTTGGCAGGTTGGAATATTCCGGTTACCTATTGTACTGTGTTGCCGGAAAATTTTATGTCGCAATACGTGATCCAATACCTGCAACGAAAAAAGATCGATACATCTCCTATCTTATTTTCCGGAAATCGAATCGGTTTATATTATCTCGAAACAGGAGCCGATATAAAAGGCGGTGTTGTGTATGATCGCGACCGTTCTTCTTTTTCTGAATTGAAAAGAGGCATGATCAATTGGGATAAAATATTGGATGGCATCAATTGGTTTCACTTCACAGCCATAAGCCCAGCCATTAATCAAGATGTTGCCGATGTTTGTTTAGAAGCATTGGAAGCGGCATCCAAAAAAAATATCACGATCTCCGTTGATCTTAACTACCGTTCCAAACTCTGGAAGTACGGAAAGCAACCTGTTGAAGTAATGCCCGAACTGGTTAAGTATTGCGATGTGATCATGGGCAATATCTGGAGCGCGAATACATTACTCGGAACAGCCATTGATGAACACATTCACGATAAAAAAACAAAACAGGCTTACACAGATCACGCAGAAGCAACTTCAAAAGAGATCATGCAGAAATTTCCCAAATGCAAAGTAGTAGCCAATACTTTTCGTTTTGACAGTGAGAATGATCATATTTATTATTACACAACTTTACTCATCAACGGAAAAGCATATGTCTCCAACGAGTTCACCTGTGCCGGTGTAGTAGATCGTTCGGGAAGCGGGGATTGTTTTATGGCGGGATTGATCTATGGATTATTAACTAATCCAGATCAGCCACAAGACCTGCTTAACTATGCAACCGCTGCCGCATTTGGTAAACTGCAGGAACAGGGCGATGCAACGGAGCAGGATGTGTTAACGGTTACAGAAGAATCAAAAGTGTAATCTTATTGGCGGTAATGATTGGCTCTTAAATTTTTTGCTGCGAGTAAAACGGTTTCTTCAATTCTCTTCAGTCTGGTCTCTTCCTTCTTTGCATTTTGAATCCATTCAAGAATAATCTTTTTGGATGATTTCGGAAACCCCTCAAAATTTCTCATGGCTGTTTTGTTCTTCAATAATGCCTTTTTAAGATCGTCGGGTAAAATAGAATTGTCTACCTCATCCAAAGCAGTCCAGGTGCCAATTTGTTTAGCTATTTCAATCGCTTCTAAACCGGCTTTTGCCATTCTGTTTTCTTTGATCAGTTTTTCAACTTTCGCTTTATTTACTTTACTCCAATTACTTTTTGGATTGCGTTTTGCAAAGAACTGATAATAACTTTCGTCGTCGCGTTTATTAGGTTTACTGTCTATCCAGCCAAAACAAAGTGCTTCATCTACAGCCTCCTTATAATACACACTGGGTTTGCTGCTTTCTTTTTTATAAATAATCAGCCATACACTTTTCTCTTTTGTATGATTTTTTTGAAGCCAGGCACGCCAAGCTTTGGCATCTTTGGCATAAAAGGTTTGTATATCGTTTTTTAACTCCATTGTTAATGAAAGTTTCTATGAAAATACAAATATCCAAAAACAAAAATCGCACCCAGTACAAGTACAGAATGCGATCCTTTATCATCTCACAACAAAAAATGCTTAGATCTTAATTTTGATCACCAGTTTCTTGATCGGCCCTTCACCAATCATCGGTGCATGCACGTCTTCAGGATAAAAAATGGCGAACTGGTTATCCGTCATCCCAAAAAACATATCCGGCGTATCATTATAAAACAACACATCTTTCTCTGAATTATACTCACCCCTTGGTGCCACACAGGTTCCGCGTGGTTTCCAACCCAATGTTTCTTTACCACGAATACAAACCTGAATATCAATATGTGCATTATGGCACTCGAATTTGGCAGTGCTTTCTTCTGCTTTCATTCCATTCTTATCAGAAACAATTCCACGAACATTCTCTCCATCAATATCAAATTTACCTACTTCCAAAGAAGCCAGATCGGTTGCATTGATATAAGCAAAAGCTTTTGCAAAAAGAGGGTTTAATCCAGCATACCTATCTGCATTCACCAAACTATCTAAGATCATAATTTTTTAATTTTCAAATTTTCAAATTGCCACATTTTCAAATTCTATCGTTGAACGCGTCCACTACCATCGCCTTTCATCAACTCCTTCACCTCACTCAAAGTAGCATGGTTCAGATCACCCGGAATGGTATGTTTAATGGCGGATGCCGCAACACCAAATTCAGCTGCTTCAGACATAGGCATTTCTGTTGCCAATCCATAAATAAATCCGCTGGCAAATGAATCGCCGCTGCCTACGCGGTCAACAATACGCACTTCATATTGTTTGGTATGATAAAATTCTGTTCCGTCATACACCAATGCACTCCATCCGTTGTCAGAAGCACTATGGCTTTCGCGTAAGGTGGAAGCAATGTATTTGAAACCGAATTTATCTTTCATTTGTTTGAACACACTTTTGTAACCATCTAAGTTCAATTCGCCTTTGGTTACATCGGTACCTTCTGCTTTAAATCCTAAAGTAGTATCTGCATCTTCTTCATTACCGATACAAACATCTACATACTGGCAAAGACGCGTCATTACTTCTCTTGCTTTTTCCTTGCTCCATAATTTTTTACGATAGTTAAGGTCAATACTCGTGGTAATGCCTTTTGCTTTGGCAGCTTTTAAAGCGGCTTCCGTTAAAGCCGCAGCTTTATCGCTCAAAGCTGGAGTGATACCGGTGGTATGAAACCAGCTGGCGCCCTCAAATATTTTATCAAAATCAAATTCGGCGATTTCCATTTCTGCCACAGAAGCACCTGCACGGTCGTAAATAACCTGAGAAGCACGCATAGAAGCACCGGTTTCTAAAAAGTAGATCCCCAAACGCTTTCCACCACGGGCAATAAACTGTGTATCTACCCCGTAACGGCGGATATGGTTGATGGCTGCCTGTCCAAGCGCATTATCCGGAACTTTGGTTACAAACGTGCCATTCAATCCATAATTAGTTAAAGCAACAGCCACATTAGCTTCGCCGCCGCCGTAGGTAATATCAAATGTGTCGCTTTGTACAAATCTTTCAAATCCGGGAGTGGAGAGGCGCATCATGATTTCTCCGAGGGTAACAACTTTTTTAGGCATGATCAATCGAATTTTTTTAAATAAAGAGATGGTTACGAAAATATATTAATTATCTTGAAGCGTTGCTGCGAAGTTGGGCAATAATCAGGGGAGGGAAAAGAATTCGGGTTTATTTTATCCAATAAAAATACGCAAACGATTGCGTAATAAAATAGAGCCATTTTAGCCTTTTCAGATAACATTGCTACACGAAAAAAAGCCATATGGAAAAGAAAGACATTATTCTCGATTTGATCCCCAAACAGGGCATCCTCCCTCTCTATTTTTATAAAAACACTACCGTTAGTATTGAAGTGCTGAAAGCCTTATACGCTGCGGGTATCCGCGCAGTGGAGTACACCAACCGCGGTGAAGCCGCCCTCCAGAATTTTAAAGAAATGCGTAAGGTTTGTGATAGCGAACTGAAAGGTATGTACCTCGGTATCGGCACCATCAAAAATGGCGAAATGGCCCAAACCTTTATTGATGCCGGAACAGATTATATTATTTGCCCCGGTTTGGTTGATTCAGTGGCTGCCGTGGCCGATAAAAACAATATGCTCTGGGTTCCAGGTTGTATGACACCCTCTGAGATCATCAAAGCCGAAACAATGGGCGCAAAAATGATCAAACTGTTCCCCGGTAATATCCTTGGTCCGGGTTTTTTATCTGCCATTAAAGAAATTTTCCCCGGTTTATTATTCATGCCAACAGGTGGTGTGGAACTCGATAAAGACAATATTGCCGGATGGTATAAGGCCGGTGTTTGCGCCGTAGGTATGGGCAGCAAACTTATTACCAAACAATTATTGGAAGCCAAAGACTATGCTCAGATCACTACTGCTACCAAAGAAGCATTGGCGATCATCCAGTCAATCAAATCATAACTATGACACTCACAGCTGCTAATGAAAAAATGAGTAGATACCGCTGGACCATCTGCGGTTTGATATTCTTTGCCACCACCATCAACTATATTGATCGAAGTGTGATCAGTTTTCTGAAATCTACGTTTACCACAACCATGGGTTGGACAGACGGCGATTACACAGATGTAGAGATCACTTTCAAAGTATTCTATGCAATAGGTTTATTAGGTGCCGGCGGGTTGATTGATAAATTAGGTACCAAAAAAGGGTACGGTCTATCAACCTTGTTATGGAGCATTGCCGGTGTAGCAACCGCCTTTGTAAATACGGTGCTGGGTTTTCAGATTGTGCGTGGTGCATTAGGACTTGCAGAAGCAGGCAACTTTCCATCAGCCATAAAAACAGTGGCAGAATGGTTTCCTAAAAAAGAACGCGCATTGGCAACAGGTATCTTTAATTCCGGAACCAATATCGGCGCCATTCTTACGCCATTGACCGTTCCTTTTATCGTTACCAACTGGGGCTGGCAGTGGGCATTCATCATTACAGGTCTGCTGGGTTTTGTGTGGTTGATCTTCTGGTTCATGTTATATGAAGTGCCAAGAAAACATAAAAGTGTAAATGCAGCCGAAATTGCATTTATTGAAAGTGATACCGAAGAACAGAAAGGTGGTGTGGGAGATGATACGCAGCCTAAACTTTCATGGGGTAAACTATTAGGATTTAAACAAACATGGGCATTTGCCATCGGTAAATTATTAACCGATCCCATCTGGTGGTTCTATCTTTTCTGGTTACCCGATTTCTTTGAAAGTATGTACCACATGAAAATCACCGCCGCCAGCTGGCCTGTAGCAACCGTTTATCTTTTGTCTACAGTAGGTAGTGTGGCAGGAGGATGGTTACCCATGTATTTCATTAATAAAAAAGGCTGGGCCGTACTTAAAGCGAGAAGAATTTCAATGCTGATCTATGCATTCTGTGTACTTCCTATTTTAGGTGCATTGGTTTTAGGTGAGATCAATGTATGGTTGGCAGTATTGGTAATTGGTATTGCTGCCGCAGCACATCAGGCATGGAGTGCCAATATCTTTACAACGGTTAGTGATATGTTCCCAAAAAAATCTACCGCTTCCGTAACAGGTATCGGTGGAATGTTTGGTTCTGTAGGCGGTATTTTTCTTTCTTTATTTGTGCAGAAAAATATGTTTGTACACTACCGCGCAGAAGGGCATATTGAAACAGCCTATTATATTATGTTTATTGTTTGTGCATCAGCCTATCTGTTTGCATGGATCGTTATGCAAATGCTGATCGGAAAGAAAAAACCGGTTGTAGCAGGATAGTGCATGATGAATACTGAATAAGGAATATTGAATTTTGAAGTACCTGATCTGCTTCGTAATTCAATATTCCTTTTTTGTATCCTCTCTTTTATTTATTCTAAAATCTAACGATATGCCATTCCGAAAAACATTTTTAGCAACAATGCTGATTGCTGCATTACCTTTTATTTTACAGGCTCAATCCGGAAACAATGTTTCTGTTAAACAGGATGCCACTAAACAAAAAGTAAACATAACCATTGGTGGTAAGCCTTTCACCGAATTTGTTTTTACAGATACGATGGAGAAACCTTTTCTCTATCCCATTTATGCGCCAAACGGACAAACTATTACCCGCGGCTTTCCCTGGAATCCACAACCCAACGATCCCGTTGATCATCCACACCATATTGGCCTCTGGTTTAATTATGAAAATGTAAACGGACTGGATTTCTGGAACAACTCTTTTGCCATAGCCGCAGACAAAAAAAATAAATACGGCTGGATCAGAACCGATAAAATTCTGAAAACAGAAAGTGGTAAAGAAGGCAAGCTGGTTTACACAGCTAGCTGGACCGATCAACAAAAAAATGATCTGTTAAAAGAAAAAACAACTTTCATCTTCAGTACTGCTGCTAACGGAACAAGGATCATCGATCGTATTACAGAACTTACTGCCGTACAGGATGTTTCTTTCCCTGATGCTAAAGATGGAATGCTCGGTTTACGCGTGGCTCATGAATTGGAACTACCCGTAAAACAAACCAAAGAATACAAAGATGCCAATGGCATTGTAACCAAAGTAAGCGCTACCAAAGACTCTTCTGTTACAGGTAATTATCTAACTTCTGAAGGAAAACAAGGTGATGCCGCATGGGGGACAAGAGGTAACTGGTGTATGATGTATGGAAAAAAAGGCGGAGACACCATCAGCATTGCCATTGCAGATCATCCGAAAAATCCCGGCTATCCTACCTATTGGCATGCACGTAATTATGGATTGTTTGCCGTAAACCCGCTCGGACAAAAAGTTTTCTCCGATGGAAAACTCACGATGAATTTTCAATTGACCAAAGGACAGTCTGCCACATTTCGTTACAGAATCATTATTGCATCAGGAAAAGAAAGATTGGCACTTACTGCCTTAAATAAACTGGTAACAGATTTTTCCGGCCAATAATCATACTAACGAATAGTTAATTAAAGAGGCGCAAACAAGCAGTTTACATAAAACTAAATTGCCTGTTTGCGCCTCTTCGCATGAAAAATATTCTACTTTTACCGAATAGAATTTTATGCAACACAGCTTCTCCTACAATAAAAAGAAAGTAATACAGGCCCTGCGTTATCATTTTGTACAACGCAATGAGATCCGCGTTCTCATTATATTGGTGAATGTATTCGCTATTATATCGGCTATTTTATTTTACACAAAAAAGATCCGCCCCGAACCTTTTTTACTGGGCTCTTTTATCTGGTTGATGCTGATGGCAACCTTCTGGTATTTCTTACCCAACAGTATTTATAAAAAAGCCGCCACTTTTCAGGATTCGTTCATTATTGATTTCAGAGAAGATGAAATAAGACTCGAAAATGAAAGAGGCTACACGCACTGGCAATGGAAAACTTTCAGCCGCTTCTTCGAAAGTCCGCATTTTTTTCATCTCTACTTCGACAGCAAATCATTCTTCCTCGTACCCAAGGATGGGATGAGTGATGAGTTTACACATGAATTGAGAGGGATGTTTAATAGCAAAATAGGAAAATAAAAAAGTCTGGAGTTAGGAGTTAGAAGTCTGGAGTAAAATAGAGAACTCCAAACTCCAGACTTCTAACTCCTAACTTATTATAGCTCCTTCTCCATCACATAATGCGGAATCGTTACTTCTTCAAATTCATCACTGCATACTTGATAACCGCTTTTTTCGTAAAAACCAACAGCCGATTTACGGGCATGCATGGTTAACCGGCGGTAGCCGTGGTCACGGGCAATATTTTCGGCAAAGGTCATTAAAGCCCGGCCAATCCCCTTTCCCTGAAGCGGGGCGCCTACTGCCATCTGGCGTAAACGAACGGTTTTTGGGTCGGTTTTGGTTAAAATACAGCAGGCTTCTATCTTATCATCGTCGTACACGCCGATCAGGATATCATTCTTTTCTGCAGCCAGATCTTCTTCTGTAAAGCCCAAACCAAGGGGTTTACGGAGTATCTGGAAGCGGAGGTCGACCATTTCCTGGTATTCTTTTGAGCCGTGATCTATGAGTTTTAATGCCATACGAACAGTGGTAAGTTTTACAAGATAATGATCATTTTAATAAAATTATAAGGGAAATAGGACAATCGGGCCAAAATGCCCAAATAGGCATGTGAAAACAAAAATGCCATAAAAGATTGCTTATTTGACAAAAAGTATATTTTTGCGGCTGTAACAAAAACATTTACAATGTCAGACATCGCTACAAGAGTAAAGAAAATCATAGTTGACAAGTTAGGAGTTGACGAAGCAGAAGTAACTAACGAAGCTTCCTTCACTAACGACCTCGGTGCCGATTCTTTGGATACCGTTGAATTGATTATGGAATTCGAAAAAGAATTCAATATCTCCATCCCTGATGAGCAGGCTGAAACCATCACAACTGTTGGTCAGGCCGTAGCTTACCTTGAAGAGCACGCCAAGTAAGATCTTACTCCAGCTATGGAATAATTTTAATCCGCCTTTTTGTGGCGCTACAAGCCTCAAAAGGCGGATTATCACTTCAAACAGGTAATCAACATGCAATTAAAAAGAGTTGTTGTTACAGGTATCGGAACCCTGACGCCTCTCGGCAATAATCTGAACGATTATTGGAACGGGCTGCTCAACGGTGTTTCCGGGGCCGACAGCATCACTTTGTTCGATGCTTCCAAGTTCAAAACCCGTTTTGCCTGCGAGGTAAAAGGTTTTGACCCTACTAATTTTATGGATCGTAAAGAGGCCCGTAAGCTGGACCGCTTTGCCCAGCTGGCATTAGTTGCCAGTGATATGGCCGTAGAAGATGCAGGCATCAGCAAAGAGAATATAGATGTTGACCGTGTTGGGGTGATCTTCGCCAGCGGTATCGGTGGCCTGATCACCTTCCAGGAAGAAGTGACCAATTTTGCTTTAGGCGATGGCACACCACGTTTTAACCCCTTCTTTATTCCCAAAATGATATTGGATATTGCCGCAGGGCAGATATCTATGCGTCATGGCTTCCGCGGCCCTAATTATGCTGTGGTAAGTGCCTGCGCATCCAGTACCAATGGAATGATCGCAGCTGCAGATACGATTCGCTTAGGTAAAGCGGATATCGTGATCAGTGGCGGATCAGAAGCGGTGATCAGCGCGGCTGGTGTTGGTGGTTTTAATGCTATGAAAGCCATGAGCGAACGGAACGACGATCCTAAAACAGCCAGCCGCCCTTATGATAAGGACCGCGATGGTTTTGTAATGGGAGAAGCAGCCGGCGTTGTGGTTTTGGAAGAATATGAACACGCTGTAAAAAGAGGTGCTAAAATATATTGCGAACTGGCAGGTGGCGGTGCAACAGCCGATGCCTATCATTTAACCGCTCCGCATCCGGATGGATTGGGTGCACGCAATGTTATGCTTGCCGCATTAAAAGATGCCGGTATGCGCCCCGATGAGATCGATTATATCAACACACACGGAACCTCAACACCACTGGGTGACGGCGCAGAAGCCAAAGCCATCACAGAAGTGTTTGGAGAACATGCATATGAGCTGAATATCAGTGCTACCAAATCCATGACAGGACATTGTTTGGGTGCGGCAGGAGTGATAGAAGCGATTGCCTGTATCCAGAGTGTGATCCACGATATCGTTCCGCCTACGATCAATCACTTTACGGATGATCCATCATTAGACCCTAAATTGAATTTTACTTTTAATCAGCCCCAGAAAAGAATTGTAAGGGCAGCATTAAGTAATACATTTGGGTTTGGAGGGCATAATGCCTGTGTGATTGTAAAAAAATTCGTAGCTTAAACCTGTGCAATTTTTCAAAAAACTGTTTGCTAAATCTGACGATTCTTCATTTGAAAAACAATTGAAAAACGTCCTGGGTATCAAGACGGGCAATGCTCTTCTGTACCGTACTGCCATGAGCCATCGCTCGGTAAAGGAAACAGCTGATGAAAACAACGAAAGGCTCGAATACCTTGGCGATGCCGTATTAAGCGCCATTGTTGCTGATTATCTCTTCAAACGGTATCCCTACAAAGGCGAAGGCTTTCTTACCGAAATGCGCAGCAAGATGGTAAACCGCCAGCAACTCAACGATATTGCCCTGAAAATGGGCCTCCGCAAATTAACTTTCTACAACAAATTTGATAACGCCCTCAAGGGCAGCCAGATCTTTGGTAATACGCTCGAAGCTTTGGTAGGCGCCGTATATCTCGATAAAGGGTATGATAAAACCCATAACTGGGTACTGAAACAGATCGTAATTCCACACATGTTTGTAGACGATCTGGAGGCCATTGATATCAACCTAAAGAATAAACTGATCGGCTGGGCAAACAAGAACGGAAAGGCACTCACATTTGAACTGGCCGAAGAACGCATGGAAGGCAGCCGCCGTTTATTCACCATCAATGCCATGCTCGATGGCGAATTGCTGGCACAAGGGAAAGGATACAATAAAAAAGATGCCAGTCAGGTAGCCGCCCAGGTTGCCGTAGAAAAACTCAGTCTCCAGTAGTGGATGAGCAACAATTTAAATTTCAGGTAAAGAAAAAAAGCCTGCTGTTCGGAGGTATTTTGCTGGCAGGCATTATCGCCATTATCTATTTCGGAACAAGAAAGTAGGATCAACTCAAAACTCCTCAATATTCTGACATAATTCCACTAAAACGCCATTCGTAGTTTTAGGATGAAGAAAACAAACGAGCTTATTATCGGCTCCTTTCTTGGGTTCGGGATTCAATAAAACAAAGCCTTCACCCGCTAAACGCTCCATTTCGGCTCGGATATCCGCTACTTCAAAAGCAATATGGTGCAGTCCTTCGCCCTTCTTTTCTATAAAACGGGCAATTATCCCATCCGGGTCGGTACTTTCCAGTAATTCGATCTTTGACTCGCTTTTTTGGAAGAACGCCGTATTTACTTTTTCAGAATCAACTGTTTCGGTTTTGTAGCAGGGGGTATTCAACAGTTTTTCAAAGAGGGGAATAGATACAGAAAGGTCCTTTACAGCCAGCCCGATATGTTCAATTTTTACCATGTTTTTCAGTTTATTGCCTGCCCTTTACGAAATAGGAAAAATCGCTCCGGACAGGCATTTGCGCCCAAATTTATAAAACCAATTGCAGTAATTTTGTGTTACAAGAGATTATAAATATTCAGTGCATATGTTGAAATTACCGATTTACTTAGACAATAACGCTACCACACCCATGGACCCACGTGTGCTGGAAGCGATGATACCTTATTTTACCGAGCATTTTGGTAATGCCGCGAGCCGTAACCACCCTTTTGGATGGGAAGCAGAAGAGGCCGTGGATTATGCACGTGAGCAAGTGGCTAAATTGATAGGTGCTGATGCTAAGGAAATCATTTTTACATCAGGTGCAACTGAGGGAGATAACCTGGGTATTAAAGGGGTGTATGAAATGTATGCAAGCAAAGGCAATCATATCATTACCTGCACAACCGAACATAAAGCAGTTTTAGATACCTGTAAACATATTGAACGCTCAGGTGGCGAAGTAACTTACCTGGAAGTGAAAGCAGATGGTTTGATCGATCTGAAAGAACTGGAAGCGGCCATTAAACCTACCACTATCCTGATCGCTATCATGTATGCGAATAATGAGATTGGTGTGATACAGCCTGTGAAAGAGATCAGCACGATCGCTAAAAAACATGGTATCCTTTTCTTCTCTGATGCTGTACAGGCTGTTGGTAAAATACCTGTAGATGTAAACAAAGACGGGATTGATGTAATGGCGTTTACTGCACATAAAATGTACGGTCCAAAAGGTATCGGTGCTTTATATGTTCGCCGTAAAAACCCACGTGTAAAAGTTACCGCTCAAATGGACGGTGGCGGCCACGAAAGAGGCATGCGTAGCGGAACCTTAAATGTACCCGGTATTGTAGGATTTGGTAAAGCCTGCGAACTCGCAAGACTGGAAATGGCAGATGATGCAGTACGTTTGAGCAAACTGCGCGATAAACTCGAAAAAGCATTAACACAGATAGAAGAAACTTACGTAAACGGTAATGTTGAACATCGCTTACCGCACGTGAGCAATATTTCTTTCAAATATGTAGAAGGAGAAGGTTTGTTGATGGGATTTAATAAGAACATTGCCTTATCATCAGGTTCAGCCTGTACCTCAGCTTCACTGGAACCGAGTTATGTTTTAAAAGCATTGGGTTTAGGTGATGATTTGGCACACAGCTCTTTACGTTTTGGATTGGGCCGCTTTACCACAGAAGAACAAATTGATTACACGATCAAGTCTGTAAGTGAGACCGTTTTAAAACTGAGAGAAATGAGTCCGCTTTGGGAAATGTTTAAAGAGGGAGTGGATATAGATAAAATTGAGTGGGCACACCACTAGTCAATTTGAAAATGTGCAAATTTGAAAATTTGAAAATGAGTTCAGATTTGCACTACATAAACAAAGAAAGTTCTTCCTCATTTTCAAATTAGCATATTTTCAAATTTTCAAATTAACAATATGGCATATTCAGAAAAAGTGATCGACCACTATAGCAATCCTAAGAACGTAGGTACTTTGGATAAGTCGAAGAAAAATGTGGGTACCGGATTGGTAGGTGCTCCTGAGTGTGGCGATGTAATGCGTCTGCAGATTGAAGTGGATGATGCTACCGGTGTAATTACCGATGCAAAATTCAAAACCTTTGGTTGCGGATCGGCTATTGCTTCTTCTTCACTGGCTACAGAATGGTTAAAAGGTAAAACCGTTGACCAGGCTGTGCAGATCGATAATATGGACCTTGTTGAAGAACTCAATCTGCCTCCTGTTAAGATCCACTGCTCAGTATTGGCAGAAGACGCGATCAAATCAGCCATCAACGATTACCGTAAGAAAAACGGTTTGGAAGAATTGGTATTTGAAGAAAGGATCCACTAGTATTTAATTAATAATTAGTAGTTAGTAATGAATAATTATTAACTACTAATTACTAACTACTAATTATATGGTTGCAACAGAAAACAGTATTTACGTAAGCGATAAAGCAAAAAAGAAAGCACTTCAGTTAATGGAAGAGGCCGGTGTGTTGGGAGATAATTCTTATTTCCTGAGAGTAGGCGTTGTGGGCGGTGGTTGCTCAGGCTTAAGCTACAAACTGGATTTTGATAATGAAGTAAAGCCGATGGATCAGGTGTTTGAAGACAATGGCATTAAAGTAGTAACTGACCTGAAAAGCTTTTTATACCTCGTTAATACCGAACTCGATTTTTCTGATGGACTGAATGGAAAAGGATTTTATTTCAATAATCCGAATGCGAGCAGGAGTTGTGGTTGTGGAGAGAGTTTTGCAGTATAATACCCCCCGGCCCCCTGAAGGGGGAGTTAAGATAGTTAGCCTCACTTTGTGAGGCTATTTTTTTTGCCTGCTCTTAGCGCAGCGTCATTGCGAGGAGGAACGACGAAGCAATCTGTGGATAAAACTATAGTCGTGATTGCATTTAAATAGCAATCCAGCTATACTTTACAACACAGATTGCTTCGTTCCTCGCAATGACGGTTCTAAGCTTTCGGATCCTTTGGCGGAGCATCCGTTTTTATAGGGGCTTTTGGTTTTGCCGGCGGTGGTGGCGGGGCTTTCTCGCCATCTTTTACAATCTTGGGTGGAGTAAATTTCATAGCCTCAACTTTTGGTGGAGGTGGCGGCGGCGCTTTTTGCACATCCTTTACAACCTTAGGCGGTGGCGGTGGTGGCGGCAAATTTGCATGTGCTTTTTTGCTGCTCTTAACCGTTACGGGAATAGCATCATCGCCCATTAATACGGTTGGTTTAGCGGGTTTGGCCGGTGGTGGCGGTGGTGGTGGCGGTATTTTTTTGGTTTCCTGAGCATGGCTGAAAACACCAATACCCAGTAAACAAAATACCAGCAGGCTTAGTCTTAATTTCATATAACAGGTTTATAATGGGATGCCAAATGTGATAAAATCCATAAAACCTTTTCAAATAACCAACACCCATAGGGCGATTGCGGAAGAACAGTTAGTTTTGGCCTATGTGGATGATCTGTAAAAAAGAATGGCAACAGTTTTTCAGCAGCCTTACCGGGTACATTGCATTGGTGGTGTTTTTGTTGCTGAATGGCTTATTTCTTTTCGTGTTTCCGGATACCAGTATTCTCGATTTTGGCTATGCCTCTCTCGGCAGTTTTTTTAATCTGGCACCCTGGATCCTTTTGTTTCTCGTTCCCACTATTACCATGCGTAGTCTGGCAGATGAGTACAAAGCCGGCACTTTTGAGTTATTAAAAACGATGCCACTAACACCTTCGCAAATTGTTTGGGGTAAGTTCTACGGAGCTCTGTTAATTGTGATCACAGCCTTGCTGCCAACCATTGTGTATGCTATCTCGGTTCAGCAATTAAGTGTTACCGGCGGTATTGATATTGGCGGAACCATTGGCAGTTATATCGGGTTGATCTTTTTGGGTTCTGTTTTTACCGCTATAGGAATTTGCGCCAGCAGTTTTACCAATAATACCGTTGTGGCTTTTATTGCCGGTGCTTTTATCTGTTTCTTATTGTACAATGGATTTGATGCATTCAGTAAACTGCCTGTGTTTAAAGCCGGACTCGATTATTATATTGAAATGCTCGGAATCAATTTTCATTACCGCAGCATCAGCAGGGGTGTGGTAGACAGCAGGGATCTTATTTATTTTATCGGCATTATTGTTCTGTTTCTTTTTATCACGCAAAGAAACCTGGCTAAACGTTAATTACATTCTTCATGCAAAAATTGTGGCAACATAAATATGGTATTGTTTTTTTAACAGGAATATTCATACTCCTGGTATACCTGTCTACTTTGGTTTTCTATCGATGGGATCTTACTGCAGAAAAAAGATATAGTCTTACAACCGCTACCAAATCATTATTAAAAGAAGTTGACAGCACCATCACTATCAAAGTATTTCTAACCGGTGAACTACCTGCAGACTATAAAAAACTGAGTATTGCTACAAAAGATCTGCTGGATGAATTTAAATCCCTTTCCGGCAATCACATAAAAGTGAGTTTTGAAAAGCCGGGAGAGAATATCACGGGAGATACCGCTAAAGTTTTATTCTACGATAGCCTTTCCAAACTGGGTGTGGTTTTTGAACAGAGTGAAGTGGTATCCTCCAAAACAGAAAAAGAAACCAATCAACTGATCATTCCATCTGCATTGGTTAGTTTTCGAAAAGGACAAAGGCCTATTGCCATTGATCTTCGCAGTAGCCGTAAAATATATAAGCAGTACAATGTGGTTGCCGATAACCCACAGGAAGATGTGGAAGCCACACGGAATGCAGCAGAAGCTTTGCTGGAATATAAATTTGCTAACGCCATAGATAAACTCACCCGTAAGTATGTGCCTACCGTTGCTTACGCAGTGGGTAATGGTGAACCAATTGATCTTACTGTGAACGATCTTGGCGAGAGCCTTCGCAATGAATACCGCCTTGCAGTATTTGATTTGAAGAAAGGCTATCCCGATGCATCCATTATTGATGCATTAATGATCGTAAAACCCAAAGAACGTTTTACGGATGAAGACAAATTGAAACTGGATCAATATGTAATGAATGGCGGACATATTATATGGTTTATTGATAAACTGCATGCAGAACTGGATAGCCTGATGCGCAGTCAGGCAGAATATACAGCCTTTGACCGCGGATTGGAATTAGACGATATTCTTTTCAAATACGGTGTACGCATTAACCCCGATCTGGTTCAGGATCTCAATTGTTCTAAAATTCCGATTGTAATTGGAAAGAATGCAGATGGCAGTCCTAAAATGCAGCGATATCCATGGCCCTACTATCCTTTTTTGGCAGCACGCTCTGATAATCCGATCTCGAAAAATTTAGATCGGGTATTACCTATTTTCCCTTCCAGTATTGATACCGTAAAATCACCCGGAGTTAATAAAACCATTTTACTGGCAACGGATAGTAATAGCCGACGAATCAGTTCTCCGGCTATTGTATCTATCAATAGTGTGAAAGGTGATGAAGATCTTGTGAGTTTCAACAAAAGTTATATTCCGGTTGCCGTTTTGCTGGAGGGCAAATTTCATTCGCTGTATAGTAATCGATTAAGTAAAAATGTGCTTGACTCCGTTCAAAAAACAACAGGCAAACCTTATCTCGCTGAAGGCGTAAAAGAATCTAAACAGATCGTTGTGGCAGATGGCGATATTGTAACCAATCAGGTTAGCAATACGGCCGGTCCGCAACCCATGGGTTTACTACCTTTGGAGAATTACCGTTTTGCCAATCGTGAATTCTTTTTGAATTCGATGGACTACCTCATAAGCAACAATAATCTCTTTGAAAGCCGAAACAAAGATTTTGTTCTTCGTTTGCTGGATAAGACCAAAGTGGAAGAACAAAAAAATATGTGGCAATTGATCAATATCGGATTACCGGTAGCCTTGGTTATTTTGATCGGCATTCTTTTTCAATGGCAGCGAAAAAAGAAATACGAAGTATAGATTTTCGGTAGCCCATACTGTATCTTTAGTAATCAAATCTTCTGCATGAGTACTCACCAGATCGTTTATTTAGTTTTTGGCATTGTGTTGGTTGTGGCCTTGGTGTTTGATCTGGGATTACTCAGTAAAAAAAATCAAACCATCACCATTAAACAGGCTTTATATCAAACGGTTTTTTGGGTGGGATTGGCTTTGCTTTTTTTTATTTTTATGTGGATAGAAGCCCCCGCACTCGCTTCTGAAAATGCAAATGCTGCTGTAACCGGTCCGCAACTCGCATTTGAATTTTTAAGTGCGTATCTGATGGAGTGGAGTTTAAGTATCGATAATATTTTTGTGTTCATACTCATCTTTACCGCTTTCAGTGTAAAAGAAAAACATTATCCCAGGGTTTTATTGGTGGGCATTTTAATGGCCATCTTATTCCGTGTTATTTTTATTACGGTAGGTGTTGCCCTGGTAGCAAGATTCTCGTGGATCCTGTATGGCTTTGGTGCCTTTCTTTTATATACCGGCTATAAAATGTTTACAGCTAATGACGAAGAAGAATTTGAACCGCACGAATCCAAAGTATATATTTTTCTGAAAAAATTTCTGCCACTGGTTAACCATGATGGCAATGGCAAATACATTATTCGGGAAAATGGAAAACCTGCTTATACTTCTTTATTTGTAGTAGTGGTTTTATTGGCAGCGATAGACCTTGTGTTTGCGCTCGATTCTATTCCGGCTGTAATGGGTATTTCCAAAGATCCGCTGGTGATCTATACTTCTAATATTTTTGCGGTACTGGGGTTACGCTCATTGTTCTTTCTTTTAAGAGGCGCGGTAACTAAATTCGATTATCTGCAACAGGGTATTGCTATTGTTCTGATATTTATTGGTGTGAAAATGCTTGGTGAACATTGGCTGAATGAATGGATGGATAAGAACACACAGGTATTTCTTTCCTTAGGTGTGATACTGCTTTGTATTTCAGGCTCCGTTTTTTATTCAATGTTCAAAAATAAAAAAGGTGTTCCCAAAGATGTTGAAGACGGATCTCTCTAACACATAATTATTATATTGTTGTATACTGTTGAACATATAGCTCATATCATTCATGCCGAAATGGTTGCTGGCAGTGGCGTTGCTATTGAACAGCTGATCATCGACAGCCGTAAGATCGTATTTCCGCAAAGCTCTCTGTTCTTTGCTATCAGCGGCCCGCGAAGAGATGGCCATGATTTTATTAAAGAAGTATATGAACGGGGCGTAAGAAGTTTTGTGGTTAAAAAAGGATTTGACAGTACAGCATTTACGGATGCTTTTTTTCTGGAAATTCCCGATGTATTATCTGCTTTGCAGCAACTTGCAACGTATCATCGCAAACAATTTTCCATACCGGTTATCGGCATTACGGGCAGCAATGGGAAAACCATTGTGAAAGAATGGCTGTACCAGCTTTTGCAGAAAGACCACAATATTGTAAGGAGTCCTAGAAGCTATAACTCTCAGTTAGGTGTGCCTTTGAGTGTTTGGCAGATGAGGTCCGAACATACACTTGGTATATTTGAAGCAGGCATATCTACCATAAATGAGATGGAACAGCTTGCCAATATCATACAACCCACTACAGGTGTATTTACCAACCTTGCCAATGCTCATAATGAAGGATTTGAAAACGACAGACAAAAAGCCATAGAGAAAGCTGTCCTATTTAAACGGGCAACAAGTTTGGTATTTGGACGTGAAGCATTACAAAATGCATTATTGCCCGATGGCGGAGATGAAAATCTATTCAATGATCACATCCGGTTCTTTAGCTGGAGCAGAAATACAAACGCAACACTTCAGATTACCGGTGAAGAAATAAAATCAAAGCAAACCATTCTGTCTGCCGTTTATAAGGAAACAAATATTTCGATTATCATACCTTTTACCGACAGGATCTCTATTGATAACGCTATTACCTGCTGGTGTGTAATGCTGCAAATGAATTATGCGCAGGATCTGATACAGGAAAGGATGCTAAAGCTGGAACCGGTAAATATGCGGATGCAGTTAAAGAAAGCGGTAAATAATTGTTATCTGCTGAACGACAGTTACAGCAATGATCTTTCTTCCCTTGAGCTGGCCATTGCTTATCTGAAACAGCAATCCGGTAAACAGCCCACTACATTAATCTTATCAGATATTCTTCAATCCGGGCAATCAGAAGAATTACTTTATCAAAATATAGCTGCACAATTATCACAAAATAAAATTGACAGATTAATTGGTATTGGCCCGGCAATGATGAAGTATGGCGATGTATTCAAAAATATATCAGCTGTTTTTTATCCTTCAACAGAAGTTTTTTTACATCAACTCAGTGTTCAGCATTTTAAGGACGAATATATTCTGCTCAAAGGTGCCCGTGTATTTGAGTTTGAGCGCATTTCTCATTTACTGGAACAGAAAGTGCATCAAACCGTAATGGAGATCGATCTTTCAGCCATGGTGCATAATCTGAAAGAGTATCAAAAGCAGGTTAAACCATCTACCAAACTGATGGCCATGGTAAAAGCTTTCAGTTATGGAAGCGGCAGCGCAGAAGTAGCCAGGGTTTTACAGTTTCATAAAGTAGATTATCTGGCGGTGGCTTATGCGGATGAAGGTGTGGAATTACGCAAAGCCGGTATAAGTCTGCCTATTATGGTAATGAACCCTGATGATGCCAGTTTTGATTCATTGGTTGGGTATGGTCTTGAGCCCGAGATTTATTCATTCCCGGTTTATAAAGCGTTTCATATTTTTCTTACACAACAGGGTATTCAGCAATTTCCTGTGCATATCAAATTCAACACAGGCATGAACCGTTTGGGTTTTGAAGTGAGCGATGCAAATGAGTTGGGATTGTTACTCAAACAAAACCAGACAATGGCTGTGAAGTCTGTGTTCAGTCATTTGGTTGCCAGCGAATCTGCCGTGCATGATGGATTCACAAAACACCAGGTACAAATATTTGAAGAAGCCTGTAATAGTATTCAACAGCAACTTAATTATCACTTCATTAAACATATCGCCAATACAGCTGCCATCTTCCGTAACCCGCAGTACCAGTTTGATATGGTAAGATTAGGTATTGGCTTATACGGTGTTGACAGTGCAGAAAGCAATGAGCTGGATCTGCAAACAGTGATTACTTTACAATCTACTATTGCCCAGATCCGGAAAGTAAAAGCAGGAGATACGGTTGGTTATGGCAGAAAAGGTGAACTGAAACGAGACAGCCTGATTGCCACGGTTCGAATTGGATATGCCGATGGCTACGACAGGCGTTTTGGAAACGGAACAGGAAGTATTTATGTAAACGGAAAATCAGCCCCTGTGGTTGGCCATGTTTGTATGGATATGGTGATGATAGACATAACTGATATTCCCGAAGTAACAGAAGGCGATGTGGTGGAAATATTCGGTAAACATTTACCCGTACAGGAGTTAGCCAAATGGAGCGGAACGATTGCCTATGAGGTGATGACGGGGATCAGTCAAAGGGTGAAAAGGGTGTATATCGAGGAATAAATAAGAGCTCATCACAAAGTTTTACAAGTTTTCACAGCTCTACCGCCCAAATCCTATCTTTGCCCACCATAAAAACCCTGGCTGTGAAAGGAAGACAAATCATTTTTATTATTCTGCTGGTCATCTTTGCTGATCAGGCTTTGAAATTTTATATCAAGCTGCATTATTTTGCCGGCGAGGAGCATAAGATTGTTGGCAGTTGGTTTCGCCTGCATTTTGTAGAAAATGAGGGTATGGCATGGGGCTGGAAATTTGGCGGTGGTTTTGGAAAGATTGCCCTTACCCTGTTCAGGTTAGTAGCTGTGATCTGGGGTAGTTTTCTGCTCCGCGATTTTATCCGCAAACATTACCACAAAGGATTTATCATTTGTGCGGCCTTAATTTATGCCGGTGCATTGGGTAATCTGATTGATAGCCTTTTCTACGGCATCATCTTTGAACAAAGCAATCCTTTCTCTCAAAATATTGCACGTTTCTTTCCACCGGGAGGTGGCTATGCAAGTCTGTTACATGGCAAAGTGGTAGATATGTTATACTTCCCCATTATTACCAATGCACATTATCCGGCATGGGTTCCTTTTTGGGGTGGGGAGGATTTTGAATTCTTCCGTCCGGTGTTCAATCTGGCCGATATGTCTATCTCAACCGGTGTAATTGTGATACTGGTATTTCAAAACCGCTTCTTTAAAAAACACCATTTACCCGAACATCATACCATAGAAACAGATAGTTTAGTGAATGATAAGACACAGATATTTTAGATCAGATATCTCATAATACAAAAGCCTCGCAACTTTAATTTGCGGGGCTTTTATTTTATGAGGGTTGTTTATTTAATAGTTGGCGCTCTGAATAATGAAACACTTTGTCCCGGTGAAGCAAGCACGAATACCTGATCTATCAGTCCGTAGTTTTTAGCATAATACGAATTACCTGTTAAGAGCACCCTATAGGTTGCACCTGTAGTATTTGGCAGGAATTTAATCTCCCGTTTCATATTAATCACGTTAGAATAGGTGGTACCGCCTACTGTATAATTAGATGTATTCTTAGATACAACAGTAAAAACGGCTTTGGCTTTACCATATTCCGTTACAGTTGCATTTGAGGAATTGGTATACGTATATTTTACCGTTCCATATTCTGCAGATTCCCAGGTATCACCCACATTAGCACTTTCTTTCAGAAAAGGATAGCTGACAAAACCATTGGGTATAGAATCGAACAGGAATGTGTAGTCAAAATCAACGGTACTCAATGCATAATAAGTACCCTTGCCATCTTTGGCAAAATAGAAAGTATCCAATAACGAGGTTCCGAACTGAGCATATTTTAAAGTGTCATTTGGAACTGTAACCAAACCTGGCACAACCGTTACTTTAAAGGTATCCAGGTTTCCCAGTTTTGGAATGTATTGATAGGTCCAGCTGGAGCCCGAAGTAGTTGGAAAATAATCTCCGTTAGAACCGGTACTTGTACCGCCACCGGTACCACCGCCGCTGCCTACTGCACTTCCGTTTACAGATAAAGTGAAGGAGCAAACATTATTATTAAAGTAGATAGTGAATGTGGTGCTTTTAGGAAGAATAGGTTTACCATATCCTTTCAGTTTGATCACATTAGCGCCGGTGCTCACGGCAAAGCCGGAATCAAGAAACCACATACCGTTAATGGTATCTGTATAGATTTTGTATTTACCCTGAGCTGTAAAATTTACATTAATAAGCGCATAATTGGATGTGGTAACCAAGGCAGTATCAACCTTATATTCACCTACTACGGTAGAAGATTTACAATTTCCCAAAGAATCAACCAATTCTCCCTGTGCATTGCCGCTAAATCCGCCATTTTCAATACTCATTTCTTTCTTACATGCCATGAACATGCAAAAAACAGAAATGATGATGCTAATCCGTAAGGTTGATCGTTTCATGGGTATCAGTTAAAATCTGAAGACTATACGAATATCAGATAAAATTTAAACTAATAACGCTGCCTGAGTATTCAAATTACCACTTTTTAATAATTGGTGTACACTATTTAACGTAGTGGTAGCAATCTGACTAAGGGCTTCATCGGTGAAAAAGGCCTGGTGAGCGGTGATCAGCACATTTGGGAAGCTCATAAGGCGTTGAATCTCATCATCCTGTATTACGGTTGTGGATAAATCACGGAAAAAAAGATGCTCTTCCTGCTCATACACATCGATAGCCAGATAGCCCAGTTGGCCGGATTTGAGGCCCTCAATGGCAGCATGGGTGTCTATTAAACCACCGCGGCTGGTATTGATAAGCATAGACCCTTTCTGCATCATAGCAATGGTATCTTCTTTGATCAGGTGTTTGGTTTGCTCGTTCAAAGGGCAATGGAGGGAAACAATATCTGCTTTCAGCACTTCCATTAACGGGTGATAGGTTACACCCAATGCTTCCAGATCTTTATTGGCGATCAGGTCAAACGCTTTTACCCGGCAACCCATTCCCAGCATGATCCGGCAAAATGCTTTTCCGATATTACCCGTTCCCACAACGCCAACCGTTTTTCCATGAAGATTAAAACCCAACAAGCCATTCAATGAAAAATTCTGCTCTCTTACCCGGTTATAGGCTTTATGTGTCTTTCTGTTTAAAGTAAGTATCAGAGCCAAAGCATGTTCGGCCACAGCTTCAGGTGAATAAGCAGGAACACGACAAGCTCGTAAACCATTTGCTTTTATGGCTTCAACATCTACATTATTAAATCCCGCACATCGCAGTGCGATGATCTTTACACCTTTGGAGGCTAAATGTTTGCACACTTCTGCGTTAACCTTATCATTTACAAATACACAAACCGCATCGGCACCGTCTGCCAGACTAACGGTTTGCATGTTTAATTGAGCTTCGAGAAATACCAGTTCAAAACCAAAGGTATCGTTATACCGATTAAAGAAAAGAATGTCGTAAGGCTGGGCGGAGAAGAAGACGATTTTCATAGCCTGAAGTTACATTATATGAGGCAGGTTTTTTGTGAATGGTGAGTAGTCAGTGGTGAGTAGTGAGTTTTCGATAAATTATTAGCCACTCACTACTGACTACTCACCACTCACTTGCATCAGAGAATTTCCTTCAAACTTTCCTCCGTTGCCAAAATGGTCTTATCCAGATCGTCATAAGAAAGTGCATTATTGAGGAACCAGCTTTCAAATGCAGATGGAGGCAAATAAATGCCACGCTTCAGCATTGCATGAAAATATTTTTTGAAGAGATCATTATTGGCTGATGCGGCCGTATCAAAATCGGTAACCGCATGATCGCTGAAATGCACGCTGATCATGGATCCCATTTGATTGATCACGAAAGGTGTGCAGGATGCTTTGAATACTTTATCCAACCCGTCTTTTAAATAGCTCGTTTTTTGATCAAGTTCTTTATAGATGTCTGGATTGTTCTTCAGCTCAGTAAGCATGGTAAAGCCTGCGATCATTGCAATCGGGTTGCCACTTAAAGTGCCGGCCTGGTAAACATTTCCCAATGGTGCGATCTTTTCCATGATCTCTTTTTTCCCGCCAAAAGCACCAACGGGCATACCGCCGCCGATCACTTTTCCGTAAGTAACCAGGTCAGCATTAATGCCTAATCTCTGCTGCGCGCCGCCGGGTGCTAAACGGAAGCCGGTCATTACTTCATCAAAAATTAATACGATCGATTCTCTGTCGCAGATCTTACGCAAGGCTTCCAGAAACCCGGGTTTGGGTAAAATGCAACCCATATTACCTACTATGGGTTCTATGATGATAGCAGCAATTTCATTTTTATTTTCCTGTACTAATTTTTCAACCGCATCCAGATCATTATACGCACAGGTCAATGTATCGTTTGAAACACCACCCGTAACACCCGGTACAGTTTGAATATTAAAAGTTGCCATACCGCTTCCTGCTTTTACGAGAAAAGCATCTGCGTGACCATGATAACATCCTTCAAATTTGATGAATTTATTTTTTCCGGTATAGCCTCTTGCCAAACGCAATGCACTCATACATGCTTCGGTTCCGCTGCTTACCATCCGCACCATATCTATATTGGGAGCCATGCTTCTGATGAGCTCAGCCATCTCTATTTCCAGTTCAGTAGGTGCGCCATAAGATGTGGAGAGCAAGGCTTTTTCCTGAATAGCTTTTACTACGGGTTCGTATGCATGTCCTAAGATCATTGGCCCCCATGATGCGATAAAGTCGATATATTGATTACCATCTGCATCAAACAAGTAAGCACCTTTTGCTTTTGAAATAAATAACGGAGTACCGCCAACACTTTTAAAAGCACGTACCGGAGAGTTTACACCGCCGGGGATGGACTGTTGTGCGCGTTCGAAGAGGGCTTTGCTTTTTTCGTACATAAGCTATTGTGAGTGGTGAGTAGTCAGTAGTGAGTTTTATTCACTCGATTGATTAATCATTCCGGTTAATAATTTAAAAGTCTGTATGATTAATTCTCCTAATTTTTTTATTTCATCTATGGTTATATAATTTAAAGAGACGGCAATTTGCAAAGCGGTATCAACTTCTATAACCGATCCTCTCGATATCTCAAAAAAACGTCTTCGTTCTGCTATCGACTTACGCGAAGCACCTTCTGCTAAATTTAGATGAACAGAAAGTGCAGCTCTCCGGATTTGTTGTACAATTGCGAAGCGCTCATCTTGTGGAAAATATCTTGTAACCCGATAACATTCCAAAGTAAGTGATTCTGAATATTGATAAACAGTCAATTTGGTATGTGATAAAGTTAAAAACATTGCGAATGGTTTTTCATCGAAAATACCAATCTCTGTTCGGAATCCTATCACTCACCACTGACTACTGACTACTCACCACAAAAATCCGTGTTTACCACAAAATACATCAAGTATAAATACCTGTTATCCGCCTATCAACTTCACTGCATCTTTCGCAAAATAAGTAGCGATCAGATCTGCACCGGCGCGTTTGATAGATGTTAGTGTTTCCAGCACCGCTTTGTTCTCATCTATCCAACCCATTTTAGCCGATGCTTTGATCATCGCATATTCTCCACTTACCTGATAAGCACTTACCGGAATCTCTACTGCATTTTTTATTTCACGAATAATATCAAGATAAGCGAGTGCGGGTTTTACCATTACAATATCTGCCCCTTCTTCAATATCCATCATCGTTTCTTTAATGGCTTCGGTGCGGTTGGCATAATCCATCTGATAGGTTTTCTTGTCGCCAAATCCCGGAGCACTATCCAATGCATCTCTGAACGGACCATAAAAGCAGGATGCATATTTGGCACTGTAACTCATAATGCCGGTTTTGATAAAACCATTTTCTTCCAAACCGTTTCTGATAGCGCCGATCCTTCCATCCATCATATCGCTTGGGGCAACAAAATCGGCACCGGCGTGTGCATGACTGATACTCATCTTTACCAATGCCTCCACCGTTTCATCATTTACGATCTCGCCGTCTTTTACAATCCCATCGTGACCATATGAGGAATAGGGATCGAGGGCAACATCCGTCATCACCAACATTTCAGGAACCGCATCCTTAATAGCTTTGATACTTCTTTGCATTAAACCGTTTTTGTTCCATGCCTCTTTTCCGGTATTATCTTTTAATTCGTCTTTGCATTTGATAAAGATCAATACAGATTTAATTCCCATCGACCATAATGTTTTCACTTCCTTTACGGTGAGGTCAATACTGCGGCGGTAATAGCCCTGCATTGAGGCGATCTCTGTTTCAATATTTTGTCCTTCATCAATAAACAAAGGCGCAATAAAATCAGAAGGGCGTAAAATAGTTTCTGCTACCAGTGAGCGGATAGCGGGTGTTTGGCGCAGAATACGGTTTCTTCTTTGCAGTTGCATGGCGTTCATTTTTAATTTACCCAATTGCGAGGATGCAAACAGGCGTCTAATAGTTCTGCTTCTTTACTTCCCTCAACAGGCTGATAATTATAATCGAACCGCACGGTGGGCGGTAAACTCA
The DNA here is from genome assembly GCA_965206685.1 of Sediminibacterium sp. Classification (GTDB taxonomy): domain Bacteria; phylum Bacteroidota; class Bacteroidia; order Chitinophagales; family Chitinophagaceae; genus Sediminibacterium. Next base: position 3,272,385 of record OZ242223.1, on the reverse strand, counting down.
TTAAAATACTTTCTGTTCTGCCATTTGTTTTTAATCCGAAGAGTGTGCCTCTGTCATGCACGAGATTAAATTCTGTATACCGTCCTCTTCTGATTTCCTGCCAGTATTTGTTTTCCGATGTGAAAGATATTTCTTTTCTTTTTTCTACAACAGGAATATAGGCATCTATGAATCCATATCCGCAAGCCTTGCTGAAATTCATCCAGAATGTAATGTCTTTTTCTGCATCAGGCCGTTGGTGATCATAAAAGATCCCGCCAATACCCCTGCGTTCCTGGTTTCTATGTGTATTTACAAAATAGTTATCGCATACTTCTTTGAATACAGGATAGAAATTCTTGTCAAACTGATTACAAATAGTCTGATAGGTTCTGTGAAAATGTTGGGCATCTTCTTCAAACAAATAATAGGGGGTGAGATCAGTTCCGCCACCAAACCATCTGTCTGTTACTTCGCTATTTTCATCATACAATTCAAACATGCGGTAGTTGCAATGTACGGTGGGTACAAATGGATTGAGCGGATGAATGACAATACTCATACCGCAGGCAAACCATTCATGTCCTTCAATATGTAATTGCTTACGCATGGGATCGGTTACTTTTCCGAAAACGATGGATGTATTTACACCACCTTTTTCAAAAACATTTCCGTTGCTGATCACCCTTGTTTTGCCGCCACCACCTTCGGGCCTTTCCCACTTGTCTTCAATAAATTTTGCTTTACCATCGCAGGTTTCCAATGCAGCACAGATATCATCCTGTAGTTGATGAATAAAGTGTATCCATTGCTGTTTAATTGTATTCATATTGTAATGGAACCTGAATGGCGTTTATTGTTTGTGACGGTAATTCTTTACCGTATCTACAAATGCTTTTGCATGATCAACAGGAACATTTGGGATGATACCATGGCCAAGATTGGCAATATGTCTTCCCGGTCCGAATGCGGCTAACATAGTTTCAACATCTTTCTTAATAACTGGGATAGGTGACAATAATTTAGCAGGATCAAAATTTCCCTGCAGCGTTACATGATTGCCCGCCATCTTACGAGCCAGTTCGGGTTTGATACACCAGTCAATTCCCAATCCATGCGCACCGGTTGCAGCCATTTCTTCCAAACTGTGCCAGGCACCTTTTGCAAAAACAATGGTAGGTACTTCATCCTTTAATGCAGCAACGATCTGACGGATATATTGCAGAGAAAATATTTCAAAATCTTCCGGACTCAACAAGCCTCCCCAGCTATCAAAGATCTGCACCACATCGGCACCGGCTTTGGCCTGCGCTTTTAAATAAGCGATGGTAGTATCTGTGATCATTTGTAATAACTGATGTGCCAGTTCGGGTTGTGTGTAACAAAATACTTTTGCCTGATCAAATGTTTTCGATCCCTTGCCCTGAACCATGTAACAAAGTAATGTCCATGGTGCACCTGCAAAACCGATCAATGGTACACGGCCATTCAGTTCTTTCTTGATGAGTTTGATGGCTTCAAAAACATATCCTAATGTTTCCTGGACATCGGGTACACGAACACGAACAAGGTCTTTAAAATTTTTAACAGGATCTGGTAAGTACGGCCCCTTGCTTTCTATCAATTGTACCTCAAGGCCCATGGCTTGTGGCACCACTAAAATATCAGAGAACAGGATGGCGGCATCTACGCCTACAATATCTACCGGTTGAATGGTAATTTCGCAGGCAAGTTCCGGCGTCTGACATCTTTCAAAGAAGCCATATTTTTCTCTAAGCACCATGTATTCGGGTAGATAACGGCCGGCCTGGCGCATCATCCATACAGGGGTTCTTTCAGTTTGCTCACCGCGGAGGGTTCTTAGTATGAGGTCGTTTTGTAACATATTCTTTGTGAGTAGTGAGTAGTGAGTTTTTAAATGAGAACAGACTACCTACATTCACTACTTGTTTTAATATCTATTGAATAATTATGATTTAATTTTTTGATACTCACTACTGACTACTCACCACTCACTTCGTAAAATACTGCACCGCCTGGTCCACCAACTCATCCTTACCCGGTAATTTACTAATGATCACTTTATTGCTGCAAAATCGGCTAACCGTTTGCGCAGTAGTATTGCCAATAGCAAAAACAATGGTCTTCGTATTAAGTTTATTTTTTTTGAAAAAGCTTTCTGCGGCACTCGGACTAAAAAACAAAATTGCATCATACATTTTCTCTACGGTATGTTCAACAGCAATGGTTTCGTACACTACGATCTCATTTACATTGATCTGTTGTTTCTGCAATTTGCCCGGCAATTCATCTCTGCGTTGATTACCGCAAAAAAAGATCACTTCTTCAGGATCTTCGTTTTCAATGATCTCGTCTGCCAGTTCTGCCGCATTATCTGCGGTACCGGCTATCGTATCTTCTCCAAAATAATCCGTGATCAGCTGTTTGGTTTTATACCCCATACAGTAGATGCGCCATTCCGGTATATGTCCATCAAGCATTTCGGTAACCGCTTCAACAGCATTCATACTGGTAAAAACAACAGTTGCTTCCTGCACCGATGCCCATTCAATTTCCTGCTGAACTTCGATGGTTTGAATGGCTTCGGTTTCTATAAAAGATAATACATCGAGTGCAATGCCTTTCTTTCCCGCATCTTTTATTTTTGATTCATCAACGGGCCTGGTGGATAATATATGTATGTTAGGCTCCCGCATTGCGAATATCATTAACGATTTTATCGGCGCCTTTGGCTAATAATTCTTCAGCAGCTTTGCGGCCAAGGTCTCCGCATTGTAATGCGGGCTTGTAAAATTCGGTTTCTATTTTTTGTTTGCCGTCAACAGATAAAATATGTCCTCGGAATGTAACATATCCATCTTTCCATTGTGCCAATGCACTGATAGGCGTTGCACAACCACCTAATAAGGTTCTTAAAAAATCACGTTCAATACAGGTACACATGGCTGTTGCAGGGTCATTTAAAGTGCTGAGTACAGATTTTGTTTCAAAATCCTCATCTCTGCAAACAATCATAATGGCTCCTTGTGCAGGCGCAGGTAACATCCAATCCAATTCAATAGATCTTTCGGGGCGCAATCCAATACGCTCTAATCCTGCTGCGGCAAAAATAGCTCCATCCCAATTACTCTCACTCACTTTGCATAAACGGGTATTTACATTGCCGCGTAAATTTTCTAAACTATGATTGGGGTAGCGGTTCAGCCACTGGGCTTTCCGGCGGATGCTGCTGGTGGCAATCGTGAGGCGTGAGGCGTGAGACGTGAGTTTTGTTTCTTCATTCACCATTGACCATTCACCATTCACAATCCCCAAAGCATCGCTTAGCGTACTCAAATCATTTTTAAAAACCAGAATATCTTTATAAGAAGCGCGCTGCAAAACGGCTGCCTGTTGTATGCCTCTTGCCAATTGGGTAGGTACATCTTTCATGGAATGTACTGCAAGGTCAATACGTTTGCTAAGTAAGGCAGCATCTAATGTTTTGGTAAAAATACCCTGTACACCAATTTCATATAAAGGTGTTACCAGATCAACATCGCCATCACTTTTCATGTACACGAGTTCGCTGGCAATACCGTTTTGTTTTAATTGGTTCTGTACCAATGTAGCCTGCCACACGGCCAGTTGACTGTCGCGGGTACCTATTCGTAAAACCTTGTTCATGCTTAATTGATGCTGATGGTCATGAAATCATTTATGGCCTCAATATAGTAACATCCGGGCTGATGTTGTGTACGCATTTTTACTGCAACGGTGTTTACTACTTTCTGGATAGTTGCAGCATCCGCTACAGCAGTACTGCAACTGGCAGTAAACATTTTGCAGGAATGCATATCATGCAGTTTCTGTTTTACCGCTTTTAAAACGGGTACATGGCTGCGGAGTGTAAACCATTCGTTAAATTCTTTGATATGGGTATGTATGATATCCAATGCTTTCGGAACTTCTGCCTGGCGGATACGGAGTGTTTTATCATTGATTAATGAAAGATCATCTACATTGGCCAGTCTGATCTGAGGTAAGCTGTTTACAGAAGGCTCAATATTATTGGGGATTGACAAATCGATCAAAACCTTTGGTGTACTGCCTTTCAGGTTTTCTTTGGTGATCACCGCTTTATCAGCATGTGTAGCTACAATAAAAATATCTGCTTCCTGTAATTCTTTATTGAGCTCTGCGTAAGGGGCTGTTTTCAATCCCAACTCATTAGCCAGTTCAGCAGCTTTATCTTCTGTACGGTTAATGAGGGTGATGTTTTTGGTATCCAGATAATCTACCAGATTCTTACAGGTGTTGCGTCCGATTTTGCCTGTGCCCAATAACACAATTTTTTTATTGTGTGTATCAGCTACTTCCTGTTTAATGTATTGAATAGCAGCAAATGCAACAGAAATGGTGCCATCACTTAAATGTGTTCCGTTCTTAATGGCTTTTGATGATTGTAAAACTGTGTTGAATAATCTTTCCATAAAAGCACCTACAAAACCTCTTTCACGCGCAAATTTTACTGCCAGTTTCATTTGGCCCACAATTTCATAATCGCCCAATATCTGAGAATCCAATCCGGCGCCTACTGAAAAAATATGTTCAACGGCTTCTGCTCCGTTTTTGATATAACATAATTGACGAAAAGTATCTGCATCGCCAACGGTTTCACTGCAAAGAAGGTTGATCAGGGTATTGGCATCAGAAGCAAGTGCATAAATTTCGGTACGGTTACAGGTACTCAGCACAAATAATTCCTGTATTCCCATGGCACCCGCTTTTTCGAGCAGAGAAGCATATTTATCAGCACTAACGGCAAACTCGCCGCGAATAGCTGCGTCTGTTTTTTTATAGTTGATCCCTGCTACGAAAAATGGATTAATGTTCATACTTAGCGCCTTTTGGCTTTTACTCTGATAACTACGCAAAGGTATCCTCCGTGGATTCTTTTAAAACATGAGATTCGTCATTCGATTGTCATTTCTCTGTCATGTTTGATTACAAAGCCTCAAAATAACTGATATCCGTCAATCTTTTCAACACAAACAACCGTTAGTTGATGATGTTGATCAGTAAACATTCAAGTATGCTGATTGTTAGTTTACATTTGCAAACACTTTTTATTTATGCCAAATACCAGAGCTATCATCTTAATGAACCTCGGTTCGCCTGATTCTACTGCCGTAAAAGACGTTAGAAAATACCTGAATGAGTTCTTAATGGATGGTAAAGTGATCGATATCCCTTTTATTGCCCGTGCTTTATTGGTAAGAGGTATCATTGTTCCTTTTCGCGCACCCAAATCGGCAGAAGCATATAAAACGATCTGGACCGATGAAGGCTCTCCGCTCATCGTTCTCACTAAACATTTACAGCAATCGCTTCAACAAAAAGTAGAAGAACCCGTTGTGATCGCCATGCGTTACGGAACCCCTTCGCCCAAAGAAGCATTTGATCTTTTGCTGAAACAAAATCCGGATCTGAAAGAAGTTTTACTGGTTCCGTTATACCCGCATTTTGCCATGAGCAGTTATGAAACTGCTGTGGATTATGCAAAAGAACAATATGCTGCCAATAACTATCCTTTCAAAATATCTTTTATCAAACCGTTTTATCAGGAGCCTGATTATATCAATGCACTTGCGGAAAATATGAAGCCATGGCTTGAGAAAGAGCATGATCATATTTTATTCAGCTACCACGGTATTCCTGAACGACATATCCGTAAAAGCGATACCACCGGTTGCCATTGTTTGAAAGTGAATAATTGCTGTGAGGTAGATTCTCCTGCACATGCAACCTGTTATCGCCATCAGGTATTTACCACCACCCGTTTGGTTACAGAAAAACTGGGTATACCCAAAGATAAATTCAGTTTATCCTTTCAGTCGCGTCTTGGTAAAGGATGGCTGCAACCCTTTACAGATATACGTTTGGAAGAAATGCCCAAAGAAGGTATCAAAAAATTATTGGTGATCTGCCCTGCATTTGTAAGCGATTGTTTGGAAACCTTAGAAGAGATCGCCGAACGTGGAAAAGAAAGCTTTATGGAAGCCGGTGGCGAAACCTATGAGATGATTCCTTGTTTAAATACACATCCGCTTTGGGTAGATACATTGGTGAAATGGGTAGCAGGGTTTAAAAATGGGAGTCAGGAAATGATATTGAAATAACGGCTCTGCCGCCGTTGTTGGTCGCCTGACCTACAACATTGGCGATTCCGAATTGTTGGTCAGGCGACCAACAATGGCGAGAGTAATTTTTAATTTCTAATTTTTAATTTCTAATTTACTCCCATGTCGCCCTACTTCAAAGCCCTCCACATCATATTCGTAGTAACCTGGTTCGCAGGCTTATTCTACATGCCCCGCTTTTTTATCTATGCCACTGAGGCAGGAGAAAAACCGGAACCGGAAAAAAGCATCCTCCAAAATCAATTCAAGATCATGATGAATAGGCTTTGGTATGGAATTACCTGGCCATCAGCTGTGCTAACACTCATTTTTGGAACCACCGTTCTTTTTGATGCCGGCTGGTATACCATCGTTTTTAAACCCGAAGGCCGATGGCTGCTCATCAAACTCATTTTTGTGGTGCTTCTCTATATCTATCATTGGTCGCTGCAGGTGCTGGTAAACCAGGAAAACAAGGGTATTTACAAATACACTTCCCAACAACTCCGCATCTGGAACGAAGTAGCCACCATCATCCTGATAGCCGTTACCATGCTGGTGGTCGTAAAATCCAGCATCAGTATGGTGTGGGGATTGATAGGTCTTACTTTGTTTATCATATTGTTAATGAGTGCGATACGTATATATAAAATACTCCGTAATCGTCAATAGTGAATGGTGAATTGTGAATAGTCAAAACTAATCTCTGAAAGCGCAATCATCATTCACCATTCACAATTCACCATTGCCATTCACGTCTCATTATTTCTTACCTTCGCCCCCTTAAAAACCCGTCTGAGATTCAGGAGGGCAGTACATTTCAAGCGATTTCAAGGCTATGAGCGTTAAATACCCAGAATTCTCCGGGCTCAATCTCCCGGCAATAGAACAGGAAATATTGGCCAAATGGAGCAAAGAACAGGCTTTTGAAAAAAGCGTTTCGCTGCGTGAGGGCAGGAAACCCTTTGTGTTTTATGAAGGTCCGCCAAGTGCCAACGGCTTACCCGGCATTCACCACGTAATTTCACGTACGTTAAAGGATATGGTTTGTCGCTATAAAACCATGCAGGGTTTTCAGGTAAAAAGAAAAGGTGGGTGGGACACACATGGTTTGCCAATTGAGTTAGGCGTAGAAAAAGAACTGGGCATTACCAAAGAAGATATCGGAAAAAAAATATCGGTTGAAGAGTATAATAAAAAATGCCGCGAAGCCGTATTGCGTTACAAGGATAAGTGGGACGACCTCACCAATAAAATGGGCTACTGGGTTGATCTGAACGATCCCTATATCACATTCGATAACAAATACATTGAAACACTCTGGTGGATCTTAAGTGAGTTGTACAAAAAAGGTTTTTTGTATGAGAGTGTAAGCATACAACCTTATTCACCTGCAGCGGGAACGGGATTGAGTTCGCATGAATTAAACCAGCCGGGAACGTATAAAGATGTGAAGGACACTTCTGCTGTGGCAATGTTCAAAGCAGTGAAGAATGCGAAAAGCCAATTCCTGTTTGATGCAGATGAACAGCCGCTGATGATGAAGTTTTCTTTATGGCATGGACCACAACTCCATGGACATTACCTTCCAATTTAGGATTAACAGTAGGGCCGAATATTGATTATGTTTTGGTAAAAACTTTCAACCCCTACACCCATCTTCCTGTAAATGTGGTACTCGCCAAAGCCTTACTGGGCAAGTACTTCAAACCAGAGGGAGAGAATGGTGATTTTGAAGGATACAATGAAAAAGCAAAGGTTCTTCCCTGGAAAATATTGAGTGAGTTTAAAGGAACAAAGATTGAAGATTGTGAATACGAACAGTTATTGCCGTATGAAGCAAATTCTTTGGAAGCCATCAGACTCCTAACTCCAGACTCCAGACCCTTCAGAGTGATTGTGGGTGATTTCGTTACCACAGAAGATGGAACAGGTATCGTTCACACAGCACCCGCTTTTGGTGCAGATGATTATCGTGTAGGTAAAAAATTCAACATCGGTATTTTAACGATGGTTGACAGACAGGGAAAATTTGTAGACGGCCTGGGTGAGTTCAGTAATCGTTATGTAAAAAATTACAAAGACGATAAGGACTATGTAGATGTGAACGTAGACATCAGCGTAAAACTGAAAAAAGAAAACCGCGCTTTTAAAGTAGAAAAATACGAACACAGTTACCCGCATTGCTGGAGAACTGATAAACCCATTTTATATTATCCGTTAGATGCATGGTTCATCAAAACCACGGCGGTAAAGGATCGTATGGTGGAGCTGAATAAAACCATTAACTGGAAACCCAAATCAACCGGCGAAGGAAGATTTGGTAACTGGCTGGAAAATATGGTTGACTGGAACCTCAGTCGCAGCCGTTATTGGGGAACCCCTTTACCGGTTTGGAGAACAGACGACGGAGAAGAAGAAGTTTGCATCGGCTCTATTCAGGAACTGAATGATGGCATCCGCAAAGCCAGTGAAGTATTGGGTGGCGATGTAAACAAACATTATTTACACGAAGGTATTCTGGATCTGCATAAACCATTTGTAGATGATATTATTCTGGTAAGTGCATCAGGCAAACCCATGAAACGTGTGGCCGATCTGATCGATGTTTGGTTTGATAGCGGTGCGATGCCATACGCACAATGGCATTATCCATTCGAGAATAAAGACCTGATTGATAAAGGCGAGGCTTTCCCCGCAGATTTTATTGCAGAAGGTGTTGACCAAACACGTGGATGGTTCTATACTTTACACGCATTAGGTGTAATGCTGTTCGACAGTGTTGCATATAAAGCGGTTGTAAGTAATGGATTGGTATTGGATAAGGACGGAAACAAAATGAGCAAGCGCCTCGGCAACGTGGTAAACCCTTTTGAAACCATTGAAAAATATGGTGCCGATGCAACACGCTGGTACCTTATCACCAATGCATCTCCCTGGGATAATCTGAAATTCGATCTTGCCGGCATACAGGAAGTACAACGTAAATTTTTTGGAACACTTTATAATACTTATCAATTCTTTACGCTCTATGCAAACGTGGATGGATTTGCTTTTAAAGAAGCAGCCGTTCCGTTAAATGAAAGACCGGAGATCGACAGATGGATCTTGTCTTCTCTAAACACATTGATCAAAAACGTTACACGCTCAATGGATGATTTTGAGCCAACGCTAGCAGGTCGCGCCATTGAAGAATTTGTAGATGAGCATTTAAGTAACTGGTACGTTCGCCTCTGTCGCCGCCGTTTTTGGAAAGGTGAGTACGAACAGGATAAAATCAGTGCTTATCAAACATTGTATACCTGTCTGGAAACCATTGTTCGATTGATGGCGCCGATTTCTCCGTTCTTCAGCGATGCGGTATTTAATAACCTGAATGCAGTTACGGGTAAATTTACTGTGGGTTCTATACACCATGCAGATTTCCCTGTTGCGGATGAATCGGTGATCGATACTTCTCTGGAAGAAAGGATGCAACTGGCACAGGATACTTGTTCATTAGTACTTTCTCTCCGAAAAAAAGTGAATATTAAGGTTCGTCAGCCATTACAAAAACTGATGATCCCGGTATTAAATCCGGAAATGAAAGACCAGCTGGAGAAGATCGAAGACCTGATCAAGGCAGAGGTGAATGTAAAAGAACTGGAATATATCACAGAAACAGAAGGTGTGATCAGTAAAAAGATCAAAGCCAATTTTAAAGCCCTGGGTACCCGCCTAGGAGGTAAAATGAAAGCAGTAAGTGCAGCCATCGGACAGTTTAGCCAGCTGGATATTACAAAATTGGAGAAGGAAGGAGTATATTCATTAACCATTGACGGTGAAGAAGTTACGATAGGATTAGCTGATGTGGATATTGTAGCGGAAGACATCCCGGGATGGAGTGTAGCCAGTAAGGGTAGCCTTACGGTAGCGCTGGATATCACTTTAACGGACGAATTAAAGCAGGAGGGTGAGGCAAGAGAATTTGTGAATCGGATACAGAATATCAGAAAAGACAGCGGTTTTGACCTCACAGACCGTATATTCGTGACCGTGCTTGAGAGCCCCCAACTGAAGCCGTCCATTATTAAATATAACGACTATATTTGCCGCGAAATTTTGGCAGATACCATTGATTGGGTGCCCGGTTTAGACAACGGCACTGAGATGGAAATCAATGAGATCCTGTTAAAAGTGGTAGTTACCAAAAAAGGATAAATTTGTATGCCTACTAAGAAACCTGCTCCGAAAAAGGCGGCTCCGGCCAAGAAGGCGCCAGCTAAAAAAGCGGCCCCGGCCAAGAAAGCACCAGCCAAACCAGCGCCAAAAAAGGCGGCCCCTGCTAAAAAAGCGGCTCCCAAACCAGCGCCCAAAAAAGCTGCTCCGGCTAAAGTAGTTGCCAAACCTGCGCCTAAAAAGCCAGCTCCGGCCCCTGCTAAAAAACCGGCCCCTAAACCCGTTCCGGTTAAAGTAGCACCTAAACCTGTAGCCAAAGTAGCAGCTCCGGCAAAACCGGTTGCTAAACCTGTGGCACCGCCCCCGGCTCCTGCAAAACCAGTTGCTCCGGTAAAACCTAAAGTTGAGGTAAAAGCCCCACCGGCTCCGCCTGTTAAACCTGTAAAAAAACAACCAGAACCCATAAAAGACGTGAAAGTACCGAAGATCAATACGAAGTCGAGTGTGCCTTATAAGCCCGGATATACACAGTTAGAAAAAAGAGTAGCAGAATTAACCGCCAATAACGGAGATCCGCTGGTAAAATACAATGATACAGACCTGAATGAATTCAGGGAACTGATCTCTAAAAAACTGGATGCCGCTAAAAAAGAATTGGCTTACCTGCAAGGTTTAATTACCCGCAAGGATGAAATGGGTGGCGATAATGACGATGCCCGTTACATGACCATGGAAGATGGCAGTATGAGCATGGAAAGAGAGCAATTAAGTCAGATGGCCAGCCGTCAGATTACTTATATTGATCATCTGGAAAAAGCCATGATGCGTATCGAAAATAAAACCTACGGTATCTGCCGAGTAACCGGAAAGCTGATAGACAAAGCCCGTTTACGCGCCGTACCACACGCAACCCTGAGCCTTGAGGCAAAACTGGGATTGGTGAAAACTTCAGAACAATAATAGTTCCATAAGCTATAAATAAAAAGGCCGCAGTGATGCGGCCTTTTTAATGTTGAATATTGAACAAGGAATTTTGAATGATGAAGTAAAACAAATAACCCCATGCTTTAGCATGGGGGAGAAACCTGAACTTTACTATTGGCTTTAGCCTTGATAGATTCTCGATATTCGGGATGCTGTCATGGCTAAAGCCTTTTACATTTAGCGTCTTTTTTCCCAGCCTGAAGGCTGGGGTTATTTTAGATAAGCCAATCAAAGCTGCTCACTTCATCATTCAAAATTCCTTGTTCAATATTCGATATTCATTTCACTTCCTGCATATACACCAATCGCTTATAAATCCCGTTCTGTGAAAGCAATTGCTCATGCGTGCCGCGTTCTGCGATTTCTCCTTTTGAAAGAACGATGATCTCATCTGCATGGCGGATGGTAGATAATCGGTGGGCGATCACTAAAGAGGTTCTGTTCTGCATCATGTTGTTGATGGCATCCTGCACCAATCTTTCACTTTCTGTATCGAGAGATGAAGTGGCTTCATCTAAAATTAAAATCGGCGGATTTTTTAACACAGCACGGGCAATGGTTAAGCGTTGTCTTTCGCCACCACTCAATTTGCTGCCACGATCGCCGATATTGGAATCAAAACCTTCTTCTTTCTGTTTGATAAAATTGAGTGCATTGGCAACAGCTGCGGCTTCTTCAATTTTTTGTGGAGTAACATTGTCAACGCCCAATGCAATATTGTTAGCGATCGTATCATTAAACAGAATGGGTTCCTGTGTTACAATTCCCATCAAACTTCTCACAGAGTGCAGTGTATAGTTTTTAATATTCACCCCATCAATCAATAATTCTCCGCCCGATACATCATGAAAACGCGGCACCAGATCGGCCAGAGAACTTTTTCCTGCGCCTGATGAACCCACCAAGGCTATTGTTTTTCCTTTCTCAATCGTAAGGTTAATATTTTTAAGAATGATCTTATCCTCATATGCGAAAGAAACATTTTTAAATTCAATACTGTGATTGAATGCAGGTAATGTTTTTGCATCTGCAGCATCCGTAACGGTTAACGGCGCCTGTAAAATTTCTTCAATCCGCTGTATTGCAGAACTTCCCCGCTGTGCGTTGTAATAGGCTGTAGATAGGGATTTGGCAGGATTGATGATCGTATAAAATACTACGATATATGTCATGAAGCCCATTGCATCCAATCCGCCTTCATGGTTTAGAACAAGTTTGCCGCCAAACCATAAAATGCAGGTGAATACCAAAACCCCTAATACTTCAGACATAGGAGAAGCAAGATCTCTCCGGTAATTCATCCGGTTACGAATATGATTCAATTTATCATTTGTATCGAAGAATTTAGTACGAAGAATTTTTTCTGCATTAAAGGCTTTGATCACACGCAAACCACCCAATGTTTCATCTAATATCGACATCAATGTTCCCAGTTGCTCCTGCGAAGCAGTGGACTGTTTTTTTAATGAGCGGCTAACTCTGCCAATGATAAAACCCGTGATAGGTAGAAGAACCAGCAGAAACAAGGATAATGCCGGACTTAATGTAACCAATGTGAAAAGGATAATAATAATATTCAGTGGGTCTCGCACTAATCCTTCTAACGTACTCATTACACTCCATTCAATTTCATTAGCATCATTGCTCATTCGGCTGATGATATCTCCTTTCCGTTGTTCTGTAAAAAAACCAATCGGCAGTTCTAAAATTTTGGTGTAAAGATCAGAGCGTAATTTTGTCATTACATAATTCCGCATGGGGGCGAGAACCCTGAATGACAAATAGGTGAAAAGATTTTTCAGGAAGAAAGACACGATTATGGAAAGACAAATAAGCGCCAAAACATAAACCGCCCCATGTTCAACAATAGCCTCACTGATAACATATTTTAAATAGTTCATCATTCCGATCCCCGTAAATTCCCAGTTTGGCTTTACTGTCACCATCTTCTCGGCTCCGAAAAGAATTTGTAGAAAAGGGGCTACTAATCCTATTGAGAATAGGGAAAAAATGATAGATAAAATATTGAATACCACATATAATGCAATATTCCGTTTTTGGCTTCGCAGGTAAAAAAGTATGCGTGAAAATCGCTTCATAAAGGATAAAACACTTAGAACGCAGCAAAGTAAGTAAATTTGCAGTCAATCAAATGTTAGAATATGGAGGAGGGAAAACGCCAACGACAGGTGGCCGGCGCACTGCAGGAAGAATTGAATGATATTTTCAGGCGGTTAGGCCTTGGTATGATAGATGGCGGAATGGTATCCATTTCTTCCATAAAAGTTACGCCGGATCTGCTTGAAGCACGTATTTACCTGAGCCTTTTTCAGGTAAAAGACCCAAAAGGGGTGATGAAAACCATCGAATCAAGGGCATGGGAGATCAAAAAAGAACTGGCCGACAGGGTAAAACACCAGTTACGCCGCATCCCGGTTCTGCATTTTTACCACGACGACACGCTCGATTATGTGTTTAAGATGGAAGAGATCTTCAAAAAGATCGAAGAAGACAAAACACCCGAAAAGGAATAATTAACGGATTAGCGGATTGCGAATTAACGAATTGTTTAATCCGCAAATTCGCAATCCGCAAATCCGATAATTGAATGAACCTCCTCTTCGCCTGGCGATATTTCAGATCAAATAAATCTACCAATGCGATCAATATCATCGCGTGGATCAGTATTCTGGCTATTGGCGTGGGCAGTGCAGCATTGATCATTGTATTGAGTGTATTTAACGGGTTTGAAGATCTGGTAAAGGGATTGTACGCAGATTTTTATTCTGATATACGCATCGTTCCTGCTCAGGGAAAAACATTTCATATTTCCCCATCCGAAATACAAAACATCAAAGCCACAAAAGGGGTTGCGGTGTTTAGTTTTGTGGCAGAAGAAAAAGCAGTACTGAATGGTTCTTTTCAAACCATTGTTTCGATAAAAGGGGTTGATGAAAAATATACTTCACTTAATAATATCAATACATCTAAACACATACCCCGCGGCAAATTTGATGTAGGTACCATTGATGCCCCCAAACTGGTAGTAGGCGCGGGTATTGAAAATGCGGCAGGATTAAGTGTTGAAAAAGGATTGTACCCCGCAACCATTTTTTTACCCAACCGCCTTGCTTCAAAACTAAGCTCCGATGACGGTTTGAATGCATTTACCGTAACTCCCGTTGGCACATTTGCCGTGCAGCAGGATTTTGATAATAAATATGTTTTCAGCAATCTGGCCTTTGTAAAATATATGCTGAATATGACGGCTGATGAGTTTAGTGCAATAGAGATCAAAGTAAACACTGATCCTGATAAAGTAAAGAGGTCATTGCAATCCCAACTCGGCAAAACATTTCTTGTTGAAACCCGCTACGAACAAAACAAAAGTTTATACGCAGTAATGCAGGTGGAGAAATGGGTGATCTATGGTATTCTTTCACTCATATTAATTGTAGCAGCGTTCAATATGATTGGTGCATTAACCATGCTGGTATTGGAAAAACAAACAGATATCGCTGTATTAAAAGCCATGGGTGCCGATGAAAAAAAGATCCAGCGCATTTTTTTAAGCGAAGGGTTGTTACTCGCTTTTTTAGGCGGTGGTGCAGGTATTGCACTGGCAACCATTATTTGCTGGTTACAGGTTCGCTTTCATCTGATCAAATTAAGTGGCGATACTTTTATTATTGATTATTATCCGGTAAAATTATTGGCAGGAGATTTTTTATTAGTATCTGTAACAGTAGCCTTCATCGCTATTCTCGCCGCATGGATCCCCTCGCGTAAAGCAAGCCTTCAATTATTCTCTTTAAAAAGTTAGTACTCAAATTACGCCTCTACGCCTTTGCGAGAATTACTTGCATGCTAAGGCGCTAAGTGCAAAGAAAAACGCATCACGTTTAGGTGATGCGTTTTAAAATATTCGTACCTCGTACTTACAACTAATAGTCTCCCAAAGTTTCCGGCAACTGCGCCAATGCTTTTGCCAATTGCTCATCGCTAGGCGCAATACCATGCCACTCATGACTTCCTTCCATAAAATCAACGCCCTTACCCATTTCTGTTTTCATCAAAATACAGATCGGTTTTCCCTGGCCTGTCATAGATTTGGCTTTGTTTAAAGTAGCAACGGTATCATCCATGTCATTGCCGTTCATTTCAATAACGGTCCAGTTAAAAGCTTCAAATTTGGCGCGTAAACTGTCAAGTCCCATTACTTTTTTGGTAGGCCCGTCAATCTGTTGTCCGTTCCAGTCAATGGTAGAGATCAGGTTATCTACTTTATGATGTGCGGCAAACATAATGGCTTCCCAGTTTTGTCCTTCATCCAGTTCGCCATCGCCATGTAAAGAGAAAACAAGATGATTATCTCCATTCAGTTTTTTAGTCAAAGCGGCACCAATAGCAACACTCATGCCCTGTCCTAAAGAACCACTCGCCACGCGCACACCCGGCAAATGCTCATGCGTAGTAGGGTGCCCCTGTAAACGGGTATTGATCTTACGGAAACTGGCCAGTTCCTTCACTTCAAAATAACCGGAGTGGGCCAGTGCTGAATAATATACAGGAGAAATATGGCCGTTAGAAAGGAAGAAAAGATCTTCACCCACACCGTCCATTTTAAAATTTCTATCGTGTTTCATTATTTCAAAGAAAAGGGCAGCAAAATAATCTGCACAACCCAATGAACCACCCGGGTGGCCACTTTGAACACCGTGAACCATACGAACAATATCGCGCCTCAGCTGACTGGCTACGTTCTGTAATTCCTGTATACTTGCCATATCAATTATTTTTATGGCAGCGAAGATAAGGGATGTTGGTTTATTGGTTTACTCGTTTATTGGTTTATTAGTATAACGAAGCCAACACCCGGTCATCCTGATAAATGGACAAGTAAACCAATAAACAAATAAACCAGTAAACCCCTCTCTCCAAACTATTCAGTATTTTCGCCCCAGTTTAAAAAAAATCATATGTCGGAAGAATTACAAATGATCATTGAGGATGCAGAAGATAGTATGCGTAAGGGTATTGGCCATTTAGAGGTAGAATTGACCAAGATCAGGGCCGGTAAAGCCAATCCAACCATGGTTGATGGTATTAATGTTGACTATTATGGAGCGCCAACCCCCATTGCTCAGGTTGCCAATATTACCGTGCTGGATGCCCGTACCATCAGTATCCAACCTTGGGAGAAGAATATGCTGCAGGCAATAGAAAAAGCCATTATGCAGGCCAATATTGGTATTACGCCCCAGAGTGATGGTAACCAGATCCGCCTTTTCCTGCCTCCATTAACTGAAGAAAGAAGAAAAGAGCTCTTCAAAAAAGCCAGTGGCGAAGGTGAAAATTCGAAAGTAGCCATCCGCAATATCCGCCGTGATGCCATTGAACAGATCAAAAAATTAGGCAAAGACGGTTTAAGTGAAGATGCGGTAAAAGACGGCGAGAAAGAAGTACAGGATATTACAGACAGATATATAGTTCTGGTCGATAAACATCTGGCTGCGAAAGAAAAAGAAATGATGTCGGTGTAATGTTTTGGGTTTTGAGTTTAAAGTTTTGCGTTATGTCTAAATTATATCTAACCAGAAACTTTAAACTCAAAACTTTAAACCCAAACTTATTTCCTGTTTACCATATACACCCCACCCAAAATAATCCCGAGGCAACCCACTTGCCACAAGGTTACCTGCTCCCCATACAATACACCCCACATTACCGCAATGAACGGAATACCGTAAGTTACCATCGAGGCAAATAAAGTGCCTGCTCTTTTTACGAGCATATAAAAAAGAATGGAAGCCACGGCTGTTCCCATTATACCTAATACTGAAGATGCCAGTGTTGAGATCAGAACCGACTTATCGTTTAACGGTAGTGCAAAATAGCCGTTGATATACAGAATAATAATCGACGGAATAATTAAAAATACAAATGCAAGTGAAGCAATATTAATCGAACCCACACCCTGCATATGCCTTCCTACCATGTTCACATTGATGCCGTATAAAACAGTGGCAAGTAATACCAGCAGGATATACGATACATTGGTAAAATGAATATCCCCATTGGGCGATACCAACATATACAAACCAATAAATCCGATAAGCACACCCAAAATCTTTCTCCAATGAGCCTTCAACTGAAAAAAGCTCATACCGATAATGATCGTGAACAAAGGTGTTAAGGCATTTAAGATACCCGCTAATGAACTGTCGATCTTTGTTTCCGCAATGCAAAAAAGATATGCAGGGAAAAAACTACCTATTAAACCTGAGAGAATTACCAGAGCCAACTTATTACGAGGCACTTCCAGCAAAGCTCTACGGGCAAAAGGAATCAGTACCAGTCCTGCACTTAAAATACGGATAGATGCCACATCATAAGGCGTAAGCCGGTTCATACCCGCTTTCATCAGAATAAAGGAACTGCCCCAGATCAGCGACAGGATCGTGAAAAGTCCCCAATTGATCAGTTTGTCTCTCACAATGTTAATTTGGCCAAAGTTGCAGTTTTTACAAAAGCAAAAGGATAATTTTATATAAATAGATAATCGTGCCAGCCATACAATTACATAAGATCTCTACCCGTGCCCCTAAGGGAGTGAATAAAGAAAAGACCAAAGAAAAAACAGCCAAACTCATAGAAGATCTGGATGAACTGCAAAATCTACAGTTTGCAGAATCCAAACATGCAGTTTTAGTGGTGATACAGGGAATGGATGCCAGCGGAAAAGATGGACTGATCCGTGAGGTTTTTGGAAAACTGAATCCGCAAGGTGTAATGGTCCGTTCATTTAAAGCACCCGTGGCAGAAGAACTATCGCACGATTTTTTATGGCGTATCCATCAACATACACCGGCAAAAGGGTTTATACAGATCTTTAATCGCTCTCATTATGAAGATATCCTGATCACCCGTGTTCATAAATGGTGTAACGATAAGCTGGCCAAAGAACGAATGAAAGCCATCAATGATTTTGAGGATCTGCTTACAAAACATAATCATACACATATTCTCAAATTCTATCTCCATATTTCTCCCGAAGAACAGCAACTGCGTTTGAAAGAACGCATCGCCGATTCCAAAAAGCAGTGGAAATACAATGAGAACGATTTTGAAGAAGCCAAGCTCTGGAGTTTGTACAGGAAAGCCTATGAAGACTGCTTTCTGAACTGTAATAAAGTTCCCTGGCAGATCATCCCTTCCGATCAAAACTGGTATAAGGAATACCTGGTGGCATCTGCTTTACATAAACTACTCACAAGCCTGAATATGCAATACCCGGGCATAAAGAAATAAAGAGACTTTGACGAATGAATAGCATTTAGTATTTTCAACCCCAACAAAATCAATTCTATATGGGCATGTTGAAAGAATTTAAGGAGTTTGCCATGAAGGGTAATCTGGTAGATATTGCCGTTGCCTTTGTAATGGGTGCCTCTTTTGGAAAAATTGTTACCTCTTTTGTGGATGGGATTGTAATGCCCCTGGTAGGGATGCTTACGGGTGGTGTGAACTTTAACGACAAGGTTTGGGTACTGAAAGAAGCCGTTCCCGGTGTAAAGGACGCAGCAGGCAAAGTAATTACCCCGGCTTTAGCAGAAGTGGCCGTAAAATATGGCGCTTTTATCACGAATGTTTTCGATTTTATCATAGTGGCCTTCTCGGTATTTCTGGTAATCAAAGCCATTAATAAAATGAAGAAAGAAGAGCCCGCCGGAGCACCAGCCCCTGCCGAACCTTCCAATGCCGATAAATTATTGGCCGAGATCAGGGATGCGTTGAAAAAGACAGACGAAAAGCAATTGTAAGCGTGAGTCCTGAATCGTGAGACGTGAGTGGGCCTCTGCTGACTTACTCACGCCTCACGATTCACGTCTCACGACCTTTCCAGCCGATTAAGTGGATAACTATTCCCCGCCACCCGCCTGTTTTAGGGCTGTTTCGGTTTTCTTTGCAGCTAAAGCTATTGACCAGTGAATAATGTGAGTTACCAGATCAAGTTGGATCAGTTTGAGGGCCCTTTCGACCTGCTCTTGTTTTTTATTGAAAGGGATGAACTGGATATTTACAATATCCCCATTACCAAGATCATCAACGATTTTCTCGATTTCATCCACCAGGGTGAAAAATTGAATATTGAACTGAGCAGCGAATTCATCCTCTTTGTTTCAACCCTTATGCGCATTAAGGCAAGGTTATTATTGCCACGCAAAGAAATTGATGCAGAAGGAAATGAGATCGATCCACGTCAGGAATTGATTGATAAGATCCTCGAATACAAACGCTTTAAAGAAGCGGCCGTACAAATGGCCGAAATGGAAGCACAAAGGATGCTGATGATCAAACGCGGTAACCTGCAGCGCGAAATTTCCATGATCGGTGAAGAAGCTTCTGAAGGAACGGAGATCCAGACCATCACTATGTTCAAACTCATGAAAGCGTTTGAAAAAGTGATGCTGCGTGTGCAGGAACGACAGAACAAACCGGTACATACCGTTGTACGTTACAATTACACCATGGAAGGAAGCCGTGATTATATGCTCGGCTTTGTACAAAAAGAGAAAACGGTTTCTTTTGAAAAAGTGTTTGAAGTGTGTTCAGACAGAATTCATGCATTGTTCCTGTTCTTATCATTGCTTGAATTATCACAACAGAAATTCATGAAATTATTGGTAGGACAGGGAATGAATAATTTTATCGTTGAGTGGAACGAACACCGCGAAGAAGATCTGGAAGCCGAAGGCAATGTGGGTGAAAATGATATCATTGAAGAATCCTCTTCACCTGAGATTGAATAAATAAATGGATTACAGGATATTGAATAAAAAAATCCGGCTGCAAATTGAGCCGGATTTTTTTATTCAATAGTTTGATCTGTAGAAATTATCCTGCAATCAGGGAACTCACCTTTACTTTTTCTTTCATCAATTCCCGCACTGCATCTGCAATACCCTGTGCATCGTACGCACATTCTCTGTGCAGTTCTTTCAAAGTTCCGTGTTCAACCAATCTGTCCGGGATCCCTAATATTTTTACTTCTGCGTGATAATTGTTTTTGTTCATGAACTCAAGTATCGCGCTGCCAAATCCGCCAACAACGGTGCCGTCTTCTACGGTTACGATCTTGCTGTATTTTTTGAAAGCTTCGTGTAACAGATCTTCATCGATTGGTTTTACAAAACGCAGATCGTAATGAGCAGGGTTGATTCCTTGTGTTCTTAATTCGCGGATAGCTGTTTGTGCAAAATTACCCGGATGTCCAAAACTGAGTATCGCAACATCTTCGCCATCTTTCAGTTTTCTTCCCTTGCCAATCGGTAATGCTTCAAAAGGCGTTTTCCATTCAGGCATCACACCTTCGCCACGTGGATAGCGTATCACGACAGGATAGGAATTACTTTCCAATTGCGCCGTGTACATCAGGTTGCGTAATTCCTGCTCATTCATCGGTGCGCTGATGATAAGGTTGGGGATACAACGCATATACGGAATATCATAACAGCCATGGTGCGTAGGCCCATCTTCTCCCACCAAACCTGCCCTGTCTAAACAAAATACAACAGGTAATTTTTGTATCGCCACATCATGCACCACCTGATCGTATGCTCTTTGCATGAATGACGAATAAATATTGCAGAACACACGCATACCCTGTGTTGCCAAACCGGCACTCAGTGTAACCGCATGTTGTTCGCAAATGCCCACATCAAAAGCACGGTGCGGCATTTTTTCCATCATGAATTTTAAAGAAGATCCGCTTGGCATGGCCGGTGTTACGCCCATTACTTTCTCATTCATTTCTGCCAGCTCTATCATCGTATGGCCAAATACATCCTGGTATTTGGGTGGTTGGGGTGCGTCTATTTTTTTCTTGTAGATCTCGCCGGTCACTTTATCAAACAAACCCGGTGCATGCCATTTGGTTTGATCTTTTTCTGCTAATGAATAGCCTTTTCCTTTAACGGTTACAATATGCAACAGTTTAGGGCCGGGAATATTTTTCAGATCCTTTAAAGTGTCTACCAGTTTGGTAATATTATGTCCGTCAATCGGCCCGAAATAACGGATCTGTAAAGCCTCAAATAAATTGCTGCTCTTGTTTACCACACTTTTAATGCTGGCTTCCATCTTACTCGCCATATCCCTGCTGAAATTCTTACCTACAGGTAATTTACCCATCAGGTTCCAGATCTCATCGCGTACTTTATTGTAAGTAGGTGAGGTACTGATATCAGTAAGGTATTCCTTCAAAGCACCTACATTAGGGTCGATGCTCATGCAGTTATCATTCAAAATAATCAACACATCACTATCAGCCACGCCGGCGTGGTTCATGGCTTCAAAAGCCATTCCGGCTGTCATGGAGCCATCTCCAATTACGGCAACAGCTTTTCTGTTCTCGCCTTTGTATTTGGCAGCCATGGCCATTCCCAATGCTGCAGAAATAGACGTAGAAGAATGCCCTACCCCAAACGTATCAAACTCACTTTCACTTCTTTTTGGGAAACCGCTAAGGCCCTTGTATTTGCGGTTGGTAATAAAATTATCCCGGCGGCCGGTAAGAATTTTATGGCCGTAAGCCTGATGGCCCACATCCCAAACCAACTGATCATAAGGCGTATTGTAGATATAATGCAGCGCAACTGATAATTCCACCACACCTAAACTGGCCGCAAAATGGCCGCCATGCACACTTACCACGTCTACAATATACTGGCGTAACTCATCACAAACCTGATGTAACTGGCTGCTGCTGAGCTTTTTGAGGTCATTTGGATGATTGATCTTTTGTAATAAGGGTCCCGCGGTGATCTGCATTCAGGCTGGTTTATAATGTAAAAATAAGCAATTAGCAGCAAGATAAGTGGCTTCTTAGCCATAGAACATACGGGAAAACGGATAGTTCGGCGGTTTAGAACATTAATTTATGCCAAACAGAGGCTGATTTTGCCATTAATCAAATTTAGCAGGGTTTGGGGGGCGCTTTCATTTTATATTTGTCAGAACATGAGAAGCAGATCCTCTTTATACTGGTGTTGCCAGCTGGGCGGTTGGTTATTCTATGGTTTATCCATGGTGTTCTTCGCTTATATATTCGAGAACAAGACCAATCAGATCCTTTATCCAAGAATTGCCATAACCATCCTTATTGGCTTATTGTTTACCCATTTATTACGCGAACTGATTGTACGCCTGAAACTCAGACCGCCTATACAGGTTCAGAAATGGTGGCTGTTTACCGCAGTAGTGGTAAGTATTATTGTGCTGTTTAATCTGGCCAATAGTGCTGCTGTGGAATGGTTAAGCTTATTTAATCCCAAAATTAAGGTTTCGGTTGAATTAAGGTTTTTGTCAAACCTGATCTTCGATTCTCCAATGATATTGGTATGGATCTCTGTCTATTATATCTGGCATTATGTGGAACTGGGTTCTAAAGCCGAGATTCAGAAAGTACGGCTCGAAAGCTTAGTAAAAGAGCTGGAACTGAAAACCATCAAATCGCATATCAATCCGCATTTTATCTTCAATGCCCTCAACAGTATCCGCGCATTGGTGGATGAAAATCCGGAGAGAGCACGTACCGCTATTACCGAGTTAAGTAATATCCTTCGCAGCAGTATGCAGGCAGAGAAAATGGAAACAGTACCTTTTGAGCGTGAATTGAATATTGTAAAGGATTATCTGGCACTGGAGCATATCCGTTTTGAAGACAGGTTACAGATCGAATACGATATTGATGAAGATACCCTGGATCAACCTGTTCCCCCTATGATGCTGCAAACCCTTGTGGAAAATGCCATTAAACATGGTATTGGCAAGCAGAAAAATGGCGGATTGGTGAAGGTGATTTCCGATTACCGTGATGATCATCATGAGCTGATTGTTCAAAACAGCGGCCAGATGAACGGAAATAATGGAGACAGCGATGGGTTTGGTATCAACAGCACACGTAACCGTTTAAAACTTCTTTTTGGCGGTAAAGCCAGTTTTGATATCCGTAACACAGGCAACGATATGGTAGAAGCCATCGTAAAAATGCCTGTACAGCAATTGCATTTATAAAATCTATTTATACATTCGTGGTATGGCAATTAAAGCAATTATTATTGATGATGAAAGGCTGGCCCGCAATGAGTTAAAAAAACTCCTGCAGGATCATTCTGATATAGAGGTTATAGAGGAAGCAGCTAATGTGGATGATGGTATCGAAAAAATTGAGACCCTTAATCCCGATCTTATTTTTCTGGATATCCAGATGCCCGGTAAAACCGGCTTCGATCTGCTCGCAGAAGTAGAAAAAGCACCAAAAGTGATTTTCACAACCGCTTATGATGAATACGCCATCAAAGCCTTTGAAGTAAATGCGCTGGATTATCTGCTGAAACCCATCGAACCCAAACGGCTGGCGGATGCAATACAGAAGTTACAGGCAGAGATCTTTAAAGAGAATATCGGTTTAAACGGAATGAACCGTGGTCCGCTTACCGAACATGATCAGGTATTTGTAAAAGACGGAGAACGTTGCTGGTTTGTGAAGCTGGGTGAGATCCGTTTGTTTGAAAGTGTGGGTAATTATGCCAAAGTATTCTTTGGAACGCATAAGCCGTTGATCTTAAAATCACTCAACGCTTTGGAAGAAAGGTTGGATGAAAGAATGTTCTTCCGTGCCAATCGTAAACACATCATTAACCTGCGCTGGATCGAAAAAATTGAACCCTATTTTAATGGCGGTTTATTGGTTGATCTGAAAGGCGGCGAAAAAATTGAAGTGAGCAGAAGGCAAACGGTGAAGTTTAAAGAAATGATGAGTCTCTAACGGTCAGGACGCTCAAAGCGGCCTGAACGTTTAATACTAAACATCATCGAGTTCAAATAAACAATTCCCCCTCGCCGTTCAGGCCGCTTTAAGCGTCCCGACCGGAACCAAAAAAACAATATGAAAAAAATCAACCTGATGTTGTTATTGTGCTCAATAGCAACATTTTCTTTTGCGCAGAAAGCAGAGAATATTATCAATGCCAAAGAAGTAGAAAGAATCGAAAAAATATTATCAGCAGATGATATGGAAGGGCGTAAAACGTTCTCCCGCGGCATAGATAAAGCCGCAGCATTTATTGCAGATGAATTTAAGAAAACGGGTTTACAAACATGGAATAACAGTGGTAACTACCTCCAGTCGTTTGCTATGGTAAAGCCTCAATTTATAAGTGTTGAATGCACAATAGACGGCGCTTCCTATGATGCAAAAAATGTAATGGTGGTTACTTCTCAGCCGGAATTAAAAGTTACGGAAAAGGATGGTTATGAAAAAGTAACCATAGCCAAAGGTGCCGTTTTCACTACTGAGGTCCGCAAATATATCAATGCCAACAAAAATTATTTTGTATTGGTTGATACTTCTTTTGCAAAAGCTTTTAATGTGATTACCCGCTTCAAATCACAATTGTTCAAATCTGATAAAAGTGTGGTGTTTGTGCTGGCTGCTGCAGAACCAAAATCTTTTACTATTGAGGCAAAGCATGATATTACCGAACAGAAACTTGCAAATGTGTTTGGTATCATTCCCGGCAAAAGCAAAAAGAATGAATATGTAATCTTCTCTGGCCATTATGATCATTTGGGTATTGTATCAAAAGACAGACAGGGCAATGTACTGGCCGATTCTATTTATAATGGTGCCAATGATGATGCCGCCGGAACAACGGCCGTGATCATGCTTGCAAAATATTTTAAAGAATTAAAAAATAATGAACGCACGCTGATCTTTGTTGCTTTTACAGCAGAAGAAGTTGGCGGTTTTGGCGCTCAATATTTTTCAAGACAATTTAATCCTGATGATGTAAAAGCCATGTTCAATATTGAAATGATCGGTACCGAAAGTAAATGGGGTAAGAACTCTGCTTACATTACCGGTTATGAAAGAACGGATATGGGTAAAATATTACAGGCCAACCTCGCAGGAACTGATTTTCATTTTGAACCCGATCCATACACAACACAAAATCTTTTCTTCCGTTCAGACAATGCAACGCTGGCAAGATTAGGTGTTCCGGCACATACTATTTCTACTTCTAAAATGGATAGTGAACCTAACTATCATAAACCCAGCGATGAGATCGGAACATTGGATATGGATAATATGGCTATGATCATTAAATCCATTGCCCTTAGTTCAAGAGGTATTGTCAGCGGAAAAGAAACACCTTCAAGAGTGGATGTATCAGACCTGAATAATCCAAGACCGGCACCTTCAATTCAGATAGTGGATAAGAAACAATAGCTTTTGGGAGTGGTGAGTGGTCAGTAGTGAGTGAAATAATTCGTGAATCGTGAGTGAAATAAAAAAAGGAAGGTCAAATGTTTCGCATTTGACCTTCCTTTTTTTATAATCGAACTAAATAATTATTAATACTCACCACTCACCACTCACGCATTCACCGGCACACTATGCACCGCATGGCTGATCTCTGTAATTAAGGAGGCATCTTTTTCAATTGCATTTCCTACAACGATAACATCGGCTCCGGCTTTGCAGTTGCGGTAAGCTTTTTCGGGTTCGGTAATTCCGCCTCCAACAATAAGGGGTACTTCAATATGTTTGGCCACTTTTTCGATCATGGTTTCTGTGATCGCTCTTTTGGCACCACTGCCTGCATCCATATAAATCAGCCTCATCCCCAGCATCTCGCCTGCCATGGCGGTACACATTGCAATTTCATTTTTATCGGCAGGAATGGGTGCCGCATTCGAAATATATGATACTGTAGTAGGTGCGCCCCCATCAATTACCATATAGCCGGTTGGCATGATCTCTAAACCACTGTTCTTTACAAACGGTGCACTGATTACATGCTGACCGATTAATAATTCAGGATTACGGCCCGATATCAGAGAAAGGTATAAAAGCGCATCAGCATACTTACTTACCTGTGAAGGAGAACCCGGGAAAAGGATCACCGGAATTTTGGAAACGGATTTGATCTGGCGGATACATTCGTCCAGATGACTGGAAATAACCAGACTGCCGCCAACAAAGAAATAGTCCACCTTTGCCTCTACTGCAAGCGAAAGCAGCTGATCAATTTTTTGATTGTCAACCTTATCGGGATCGATCAGTACAGCAAATGATTTTTTGCCCGATTTTTTCTTTTCAACGAATTGCTGGTATAACGCCTGTTTCATTCAGTATCGGATGGTACTCCTGCAAAAATGCGAAAAAGTTTTTACTTAATGGTTGTAAAGGCCCAAATAGCCCTACGAAACTGAAAGATAGGGCATTATTCATAATAATTTTGTTCAACAGGAGCTGGCCGGCGATCACCCTACACATTTAAGGAAAATAACCCATTCTGCCACCATTTACCCTAAAAAATATTTTCTACACGTGTTAACAATCCCGCAAAATCAATGGGGAATTGAGGTGCGAAATTTTCCCCATTCCTTATCCACAATGTGTTGATATTTCCGACCTTGATTTCTGAAAATGGAAAGATATTTTCGTCAACCGCTTAACCTTTTGTTAATCTACGGGAGCGTTAAAATAACCTGTTAAACTGAACCAACTTTATGTCTAACCCACGTGCCAAAAAAGGCTTACAATTCGGCCGCAGATTCACCCAGGAAGGTGTTAGTCCTTATGATATGTTTGAATATGATTACCGCGACAGCGTGATCAAAAATCCAAACGGAGAGAAAGTATTTGAAATGAATAATGTGGAGGTTCCGAAACAATGGAGCCAGATCGCAACAGATATTCTTGCACAAAAATATTTCCGTAAAGCAGGTGTTCCGCAACCCGATGGTTCAGTTGGGCGCGAAACAAGTGTAAAACAGGTGGCACACCGTATGGCACACTGCTGGCGGGTTTGGGGCGAACGCTATGGTTATTTCGCTGCAGAAAAAGATGCACAGGTTTTTTATGAAGAACTTGTTTACAGCATTTTAAATCAGGCTTGTGTTCCTAATTCACCGCAATGGTTCAATACCGGTTTGCATGAGAGTTATGGTATTACCGGTAAGCCGCAAGGGCATTATTATGTTGATCCCAAAGACAGTAAATTAAAAAAATCAACCAACGCATACGAACGTCCTCAACCACATGCATGTTTCATTTTAAGTGTGAGTGATGATCTGGTAAATGAAGGCGGAATTATGGACCTCTGGACACGTGAGGCCCGCATCTTTAAATACGGTTCAGGAGTAGGTACCAATTTCTCTCAGATCCGTGGCGGAGGTGAAAAATTAAGCGGTGGTGGAACATCGAGTGGACTGATGAGCTTCCTGAAAATCGGAGATCGTGCCGCAGGAGCCATCAAAAGTGGTGGAACTACCCGCCGGGCAGCCAAAATGGTTTGTCTAGACCTTGATCATCCCGAGATCATGGAATTCATTAACTGGAAAGTGGGCGAAGAAAAGAAAGTGGCTGCTCTGGTAGCTGCAGGTTATGATAACAGTTATGAAGGAGAAGCTTACGCAACGGTATCCGGACAAAATTCAAATAACTCAGTACGTATCCCTAACTCATTCTTCAAAGCGTTGGAAGCGGATGGCGATTGGGAACTGAAAGCACGTACCGATGGCCGTGTGATGAGCAAAATTCCTGCACGCGAAGTATGGGAGAAAATTTCTTATGCTGCATGGCGTTGTGCTGATCCGGGTACACAATATGATACTACCATCAACGAATGGCATACATGCCCTAAAGGTGGCCGTATCAACGCATCTAACCCATGTTCAGAATACATGTTCCTGGATAATACCGCATGTAACCTGGCATCTATCAACCTGCGCAAATTTCATACAGAAGAAAACAATGTTTTTGATGTAGAAGGATTTGAATATACCACACGTTTGTGGACCACTGTTTTGGAAGTATCTGTGTTAATGGCACAGTTCCCTTCAAAAGAAGTAGCACAGTTATCTTACGATTACCGTACACTGGGTTTAGGTTTTGCTAACCTCGGTTCTATGCTGATGGTAAGCGGTATTCCTTACGACAGTGAAGAAGCGCGTGGTATTGCCGGTGCAATTTCCGCGATCATGACCGGTGTTGCTTACAAAACATCTGCAGAGATGGCCAGCTTCCTGGGTGCGTTTGATAAATACGAAGAGAATAAAGAAGATATGTTGCGCGTAATGCGTAACCACCGTGCAGCTGCATACGATGCAGAAGATGCATATGTAGGAATTGAAATTAAACCACAGGGTATTAAAGCACAATATTGTCCTGATGTATTGCTGAAATCTGCTACTAAAGCATGGGATGAAGCGGTACAACTGGGAGAAAAATACGGTTACCGTAATGCACAAACCACTGTAATTGCTCCAACCGGAACCATTGGTCTGGTAATGGATTGCGATACTACCGGAGTTGAACCTGATTTTGCTTTGGTGAAATTTAAAAAACTGAGCGGTGGTGGTTATTTCAAGATCATTAACCAATCTGTACCACAGGCTTTGCGCAACTTAGGTTACAATCCTGAGCAGGCAAATGCGATTGAAAAATATGCAGTGGGTCATGCAAGCTTTGAAGGTGCTCCGTTTGTGAATCCGGCTACTTTAAAAGAAAAAGGATTTACCGATGCTGAGATTGCGAAACTGAATAGTGTTGCAAAATCAGCATTCGAAATCGGTTTTATTTTCAACCGCTTTACTTTAGGTGATGAGTGTATGCAGCGTCTGGGCTTCTCAGAAGAACAATACAGCGACTGGAGCTTTAACCTGTTGGAAGAGTTAGGCTTTACGGAAGATCAGATTGATGCAGCTAATGATTATGTGTGCGGAACCATGACCATTGAAGGTGCACCATTCCTGAAAGATGAACACCTGCCTGTTTTTGACTGCGCGAATAAATGCGGTAAGAAAGGAGAAAGATATATTCATGCTTACGGACATATTCGTATGATGGCCGCCTGTCAGCCATTCCTGAGCGGTGCAATCTCAAAAACCATCAACCTGCCGCATGAAGCAACGGTTGAAGAAATTGCAGATTGTTATTTGCTGAGCTGGCAGTTAGGTTTGAAAGCAAATGCTTTGTACCGTGATGGTTCTAAATTGAGCCAACCGTTGAGCAACAAATCAGACAAGAAAAAGAAAACAGAAGAAGAATCGGATACATCTGTAGAAGTTGTTGCAGAAGCAGAACCACAATCACATATTGTAGACCTGAGCAAATTAACCGTTGACGAATTATTGGAAGAAGTGCAAAAGCGTATGCAGGCTTCTACCGATACCAAATTCAAACGTGCGTTATCAGGCATTGTAGAGAAAAAATCATTACCGGCCAAACGCCGCGGCTTTACACAAAAAGCGAAGATTGGTGGCCAGGTGATCTTCCTGAGAACAGGCGAATACCAGGATGGAACTTTAGGAGAGATCTTTATTGACCTCGCCAAAGAAGGTTCTACACTGCGCAGCTTTATGAACTGTTTTGCCATTGCGATTTCTGTTGGTTTGCAATATGGTGTTCCATTGGAAGAGTTTGTTGAGAAATTTGTGTTCACCAAGTTTGAGCCATCAGGCATGGTAGACCATCCGAATATTAAAACCACTACCTCTTTGGTTGACTTTGTATTCCGTGCATTGGCATTTGAATATTTAGGCAGAACGGATCTTGTGCATGTGTTAGATAAACCAAGTGTAGGCAACACCGGTGAAGGTGATGATGAGGGGGAGGCTACTTTTTTGGGAAAGCCCGAACTGAGTAGTGTACGTATCACTGCTCCATCGGCTAACACTACACCTGCGGCACAGCCACAAAAACTGCAAAGAGCAGCGACCACAGCATCAAGCGGAATGGATGCAGTAAATGCAGCAGCCAAAAGCATGCAGAGCGATGCACCGGCCTGTAACACCTGCGGCCATATTACTATCCGCAGCGGTACTTGTTACAAGTGTTTGAACTGTGGTAACAGCATGGGTTGCAGCTAATAATCGGTCGGGACGCTCGAAGCGGCCTGAACGATTTGCACTAAACATCAAAAAATCACACAAAACCGTTCCATACAACTGGAGCGGTTTTTTAATGCTCTTTTCATCCTGTTTAAAAAAATCAACTTTTTTGACTATTTTATACAACCAAATGCAGGGTTCAATCGTATATAGCCACGATGAAAGAGAAAATCCTCGCTTTTATGGAAGATATGCAGTCTAACGACGCGGCACGCATAGCCAATTGGTTTAGCGAGGATAGTGTTTTATGGATTCCGCCCGCTGCACCGGTAACCGGCTATCCAAGGATCAAAGCTTTGTTTCGTGCCATGTTCAGCAGGTATGAGTTTTTGAAATGGAATATCGTTGATATTCTTCCGGTTGATGAGAACCGTTGTATTCATATCTGTGAATCTTTCGGGAAACTGAAAGGATGTGATGCCTATCAGAATCGTGTGATTACAGATATTGTGTTTAATGAAGAAGGGAAGATTGCAAGCCTCTCTGATTATTTTAAGGACACGTCTGTTTTTTGTAAAAAACCTGAATAAAATTACCTCACTTCAAAAGGCAATACTGTATTGCCGCATTGTCCGTTAGCTGTTAATCCCTGTATCACTGCAATGTAGTTTCCTTTTTTATCAGAAGTAAAAAAGCGAAGATGGTGTTCGCCATTTTTATCAGCAGCTATTTCAGGCGACCAATAAAGCAGGGTTCTGAAATCGGGCATATGTTCCATTGCTGCAGGATCATCATACGATGGCGAATAAAATTCTCTTTGTAATTGCAGGCCTTCATAGTCTATCACCAGTGCCCGTGGGTCGAGTTCAAAATTGGCGAGGTCTCCTTTATAACTTGTCCAGTTAAGTACCCCGGAGAAAAAAGAATTATTAAACAGGTATCTGCGGTTGTATACTTCCAGTTTCCGCATCTTTAGCGGGTCGTAACTCATTAATCTGTCAACATTAAATATCGGTACACCATCAACCAGGATCATCGGATCTGTTTGAAAGAACACGGTATTCAGCGTCATTAATTTTGGTACAGAAAAATTATCCATTAACTGTAAGGAGAATTTACCCTTGTTCTTCTGAACATCCATTAAGATTACGTACTCGCGCAATACTTCTTCAATAGTGGTAAAGCGGGTATAATCATCCATCATATATACCGCATCCGGTTTTTCAAATATGGAAACAGAATCCGCCGGCTGCATAAATCGTTTCAGTTTATTGCCTGAATACATATTTTGAACCTGAACACCGATACTTTGATCTGTTAAGGCTTTTTCTTTCGCAAAAGATAAACGGAAAGCCGGAATATGTGTGGCAGAATATTGTTCAAAGAACGGATTATTCAATTCTACACGGGAGAGTGTGTCTGCAGTAGGGTTGGTCTGGATAATGATCTCAGAAGATCCGGGCATATTCTTAAAATCGAATTTTACTTTGCCGCTGCTGTCACTGATAAAAGTTTTGAAGTTGGCATTCAAACCGGGAACGGAAACATACGTCTCAATATTATCCAACGGTTTGCCGGTTACGGAACTAACTACTTTTCCGGTAATAATATGTCCGTTTAGTTCAGGAGGAAACAAAACGTGTGGTGTGGTTTCTTCTAAAATATCATTCCACATAAACCTGCGCCAACCCTGCGTTAGCATCAGGTTATCCATTGCTGCTATTGTTTCTGCTGTTTTTTTGCCGAAATAATAACCGGGCGATTCTATGGATCCTTTCAGATCTGAACTCAGCCATAGAAATGTTTGAATATTGGATTCATCAGGTGTTTGTAATTCGTCTACCTTAAAAACAGCAACAGACATATCACTTACTGTTTTCCGGTTCTGCATATACGGTTCTACCAGCAAATCTATTTTCGATCTTGTTGTATAAACAGGTTCATTACCCTTCACCTGAATCGTTAATTCCTCTGTTGGGTAGCTGAAATACAGGCGTTCACAAACCGGTTTGCCTGAACTGTTGAAAACGGTTAACTGCGAAATGCCATCACCCGGTTTTGCAGCATCGATTGTAAACAATGCTTTCCCATTTGTGATGCCGGCCTGTACAACTGTTTTCAATGTTTGCCGGGTTTGTACAAGCAGAAATAATTTTCCGGTATCTGCTATATTAGTTTGAACGGAGATAGCCAATGCTTTTGAATCTTTGGTATGTAATTGCATTACATATCCCTTCGCAAAGATTTCGGGTAGTTCTTTTGTGAAGGTATTGTTGCCGATTGTGAGAACTGCTTTATAAGTATGCGCAGGCATAGGTGTAAATATAAAATTACCCATGCCAAATTTTAATGATTGGAAATCGGTTACTATGTTGTTGTTTTCATCAACAATATTTCCTTTAAAGGATAGTCCTTTTCCATCAGTGCCAATTACTTTACAGGCAATCTTTGATTGAATGCCGGATACAAGATTGCCACCTTCGGGAAAGAAACGGATTTCAGGTGGGGTAGCTGATATGATTGGGAGAGAAGAGGGTTCTCTGCTTTTTTGTGGATTTACAATGGTGATCATCTTCTCAAAAAAATAATCGGGCCCGGCATTCTTCATCCAGTTGGTATAGGCACGGATCTTATAATTGCCTGAATTGATTGCAACAGGAATGGATAAAGATCCATTACCTGTTCCTTTCTCAAGCGAAATTTTTGCCTGTAGCACCGGTACATTGTTTTCATCCAATACTTCTACATAGGCAACTTTACTGATATTGAGTGGCTGGTGCAGGGAAGCATCTACCACATATACTTTACACCAAAGAATATCTCCTGTGAGATAAAAATTTCTGTCAACATGCATGTAAAGTTTTTCCTGCAATACCTTTTCACCGTAATGGTTGAATTTATTTTCGAGCATAACAGGGCTCACCTGCGACATTACAGAACTACATAATAATAGCCCGGCAAGTATGCCTGTAATTTTTCTGAAATTGATATGGAATAACCGATTCATTACGCAGGTATCATTATTTTATGGCCAGAAGGATGGTTTAGTGTTTACACCTCTCAAAGTACAATCCACACAACTCTGAGATGCAAAATATACGAAGTCAAGTCCGGTTAAACCCGATTCTGCAACCGTTGTAGGAATGCCGGAAACTCCTTTTAAACTATCCGGCACATTTTTTATAGATACCTGGTCGCAATCCTGAATGTAATTCCATCCGGGTACCTGTGTATTGCTGATGAAGATCCTTTTTTGTTTTTCTTCAGAAACTTCTACAAATCCGATCACTACTTCATTGGGAGTGGTTAAACAGTGCATATTGCCATTATTATCCGAAGGTTGCGAATCGAATATGGAGCCCAGCTGTTCTGTATTTTTTCTGAGCGCTTCCAGAAACCTGTATCCTTCGCGGCTCATCGAATATTCTTTTACATTGATGCTATATAAGATCCCCAATTTCCAGGAAGCGGGTTCTATGTAGGTTAACGGATAAAGCGACACCACATCCTGCGTTAAATTCTCTGTTGTATTAATCAGAATATTACTGGGGATATTTGTTTTCCAGCATCGGTAAATATTGAGTGCATAAGAAAAATTTACAGAATCTCTGTATCCAACATGGTTGGGTGTACCGGTTCTGTCGTTAAACATTTTCAGGTTACTTAAATATCTGGAAGTAAACTCCCAGGTTTCTTCATATTTAAACTGATAATATTTTGACAGCGACTGGTTGTCGTGTGTATTTCCATAAATCTGCACACCTCCATTCTCTCTGCGCCAGGAAATACTGTCAATATCCGGTGTTCTGCGAACGATCGAATAATCTGACACATATTCTTTGCCTGCAGAGGATTTGATATAAAGCCTGTATTGATCTGATGAGGATAGAGATAATTGCGGATAAGTATATACACCCGCAGCCGTTTCTGCTAAAACAAAACTGGCCGTATTGTTTTTGTTTTCTACACGCACGGTTGCTTTGGTTTCTTTTACAAAACTAGCCTGATTAGAAAGTTTGGTACTTCTGCTGAGTGTTATCGTGGTGGGTCCAACGCCACTATTGATAAAACCTTCTACCACCAGATAGCCCGTAGCCGGTTCATTGGTTAATTGGGGAACGTATTTTTCTCTGCAGGCTGTTACAAGCACAATCAGAGAAAAAACGAATATTTTTTTCATACGCCTCATTTAAAATCTGATGTTATAATTGATGTAAGGAATAGCCGTTCCAAAAATGGATAACTTATATCCGTTGATCACACCATTTTCTGTGGTATAATAAACTGAGTATGGATTTTTTCTTCCCAATAAGTTATAAACGCCGAACGTAAATGAATTATGGAATAGCTGATGCACTTTATGATTGCCCTCAATATTCATTGATATATCACTGCGGAAATAATCGGGGATGCGGTATTGATTTCTGTCTGAGTAAAGCGTTCTCTCTGCACCTGCATAAAAGAATCTGCCAATGGGTAAAGTAATTGGCCTGCCGGTACTATAGGTCGTATTTAATGAGAAACTGAAACGATGAGAAATACGGACATTACCAACAAAAGTAAAATCATGTGGTTTATCATAGTTGGCGGGATAGTACTGCCCGTTATTAATAAGCGTGCCCTGTGTGCTATCATTCATTTGTAATAGAGTACGCGAATAGGTATAGCTGATCCAACCATTGAATTTACCGGTTAGTTTTTTGATAAGCAATTCAATACCGTACGCTTTACCCTTCGTGGCCAGCACATCGGTTTCAATATGATGATTTAACACAAGTGATGCCCCGCTTTTATAATCGAGATAATCTTTCATGTGTTTGTAATACAATTCTACGGATGCCTCAATGGTATTGGATTTGAAATTGCGGTATATACCCAGAGATATCTGGTCGCCATATTGTGGTTTAATATTTGGGTCGCTCAGTTTCCAGATATCGGTTGGAGCAATGGCTGCCGTATTGGAAAGCACATGAATGTATTGTCTTTGTGAATTGTAACCCGCTTTAAGCGAAAGGGTTTCATTGATCACATATCGTGCAGTAGCCCTTATTTCCGGCCCCTGATAGGTTTTTGTGATCTGTCCGCTTCCATAGGTAGTAGTACCCGTTACATTCGATTCTGTTTTAGGGATTCCGGCCTGATAATTATTAACGGTTTGTGCGCCAAAATTATTGAAGATCGAATATCGGATGGCACCTTCCAAAGATAATTCCGGACTTACCGTATACTTATCGCTTAGATAAAAAGCTGTTTCCAAAGCCTGCTCTGCGGGCATCACATCTGCTTTTATCAGTGAACGACTATCAAGCGGTGTGTATTTACCGGGATGCAGTTTGTAAAATAAATGGTTCATCCCGAATTCGAATGTGTGCTTTGAGCTGGCAAAATAGTTTACATGCGTTTTCAGATAATACTGGTTAATATCAAATGCCAGTTGATAAGCCGTCGTTGGATTTCTGTTGCTCGAGATATCATAATTATAACCATCATAACCAGTGGCAGCAATTGCATACCATTTATTATTGAATACATGTTTCCATTTGAGCGATACGTTGCGATTACCATAATGATAACTGGTATCATTATTCAGGTTAAAACGGTCATTACTCATATACCCCGTAAAATAGATACTGTTCTTTTTATTGATCTCATGTGTGATATTAAAATTGATATCATTAAAAGCGGCACGGCTGTTTTTGTATTCGCCGGGCAAAAGAGTAAGCAGCCAATTTGCATAAGTGGTGCGGGCGCCAAATATGAAGGAGCTTTTGTCTTTAGCCAACGGACCTTCAATATTTATTCTGCTCGTGAGTAAGCCGATACCTGCAGAGCCGGTAATTTCTTTTTTATTTCCTTCGCGGCTGTTTACTTCCAATACAGACGACAAACGGCCACCATATTTTGCAGGGATACCGCTTTTGTATAGTTGAACGTCTTTAACCACTTCAGGATTAAAAGCAGAGAATAAGCCAAAAAAATGTGAGGGGTTAAATATGGTTGCATCATTAAACAGAATCAGGTTCTGATCAGAAGACCCACCGCGTACATTTAAACCGGTACTGGCTTCACCAACTGTTTTTACACCGGGCATTGTCATTACCACTCTTAATATATCCACTTCACCAAACGCAACCGGTACCTGTTTGATGGATTTGATATCTATTTTCTGAACACCCATTTGCATGCCGCGTATCAGACTGGTGCGTTCTGCGGATACAATTACATTTTTCAATGGTATTACCAATGGCTGTAATTCAATATTCATCCGTCCTTCTGAATACACCATTACCTGGCGGCGTGTATCCCTTATACCCAGGCTTTGAATATTAATGATGCTGCGTCCTTTAGGTACCGTTAAAGAATAGTATCCATATTGATCACTGATAACACCTGTTTTGCTTCCTTCAATTCTGATCGATGCACCAATTACCGGTTCGCCTGTTTTAATATCATGCAGATATCCTGCAAGTGTAACCCTGCCGGATGTTATGGCTCCCTTTGGTTTTTCTCCAATCAGATATAGTTTATTTTCCAGATTAGCGGTAGTGGCTTTCTTATCCACGAGTGCAGTATCTGTTGTTAAAGCCGCCGTGGTATTGCTGATATTTTTTTTGGGCCTTTTTGGAGCGTCATCAAAAATATCATCGGGCAGTATAGTGTTAACCAGAACCGTTTTAGTGATAAAAATATGATGCTCACTATCTTCAGAAAAAACAAGTCCGGTTTTGTTCAGGGCAAGTCCTAATAGTTTGCGCCAGGGTTCATTTGTTGCAGAAACTGTTATGGTAATACTATCCAGATCAGATTTAATATAATAGAAATGATAGCCGGTTCGTTTTTCCAGTTCCTGTATAAAAACAGGGGCGGGTATATTTGTAAACTCACCGCTGATCAAAGGCCCGGTTGTATCTGTTTGTCCTTTTGAACTCATAGACCAGATCAGCAGGGCAACCAATAATGAAAATGTAATATGGTACTGTTTTCTAAACATTCATTCTATTGTGAGTTCTACTTATTTAAAAGGCTTTCGTAATAACCTACAATGCTTAGTAAGGCATTTTCATAGTCTGAACCGAAATCAATGCTGTTTTTACGGATATACTGGCGCAATTCAGTTTTTTTATCTTTGAAAAGGTCTAATATCTGTCCCTTTCTGTTAACCGGATAATAAGTGTTCCCTTTTTCAACACAAAAATTAACAGAAGACTCAACATATCTTATAGATGATACACCAAAATTCAGATCTTCCTGAACCGATTTATTTTCTTTTTTCAATAACGACAGACGTGTATCTCTGAACAAAACCTCATAAAATCCGTTTTTAGGCACTCCGGGATGATTGCTGTTTTTTTCTAATTTAATAAACGTATGATCTTTAATAGTGAAGTAGTCAATTTTATCGTTGGAAAGGCTTGGCCGGAATATAGAGGAAGGATTCAGCAGTACAATTTTGTTTTCTACGATATCGTATTTAATCATAAGACCCTCGTAAAGGATATCTTCAAAATGGACAGAGCCGGGATTAAAATCGGTATTCAGAAAAAAAGGATGGCCTTTATTAATCTGGAGATAATATTCCACATACTGTGGCCCGGTATATATGGGGGCTGCGGTTCCCATAAAATGTATGTATTCTCCTGCTGTACGATGAACGGCAGCGGCAAGCCTGCTGCTATCTTTGGAACTTGATTGTGCAGAGGAGGTTTTACCAAAATAAAAAGTAAAGGCAACAAGAAAATAAAAACAAATGCTGCTATTGGGGCGCATGAACCGATTTTGCTAAATATAATTCATAATTGGAAATACCGGCAAATATTATCGGGGTTTTGTTCAGGTAATTCGGTTAGCAGGTTAAAGATTTGTTTACCTGTAAAGTTCGATTTTCTTAGTACCCCGTTCTTAACATATACCGATACTTTTTTGACTTTTATCCAAAAGGCTTTTTGTAACAGCTTAAATATCTTACATTCATTCCTCAATCATTACTCTTAAAATAAGATTGCTTTATGGGAG
Source organism: Sediminibacterium sp. (assembly GCA_965206685.1). GTDB lineage: Bacteria > Bacteroidota > Bacteroidia > Chitinophagales > Chitinophagaceae > Sediminibacterium. Next base: position 3,234,163 of record OZ242223.1, on the reverse strand, counting down.
AACTCCAGATTAAGAAAGAAGCGAAAAAATACGATGCGGTAATTGTAGGCTCCGGTGCCGGTGGTGGTATGGCAGCTTATGTATTATCCAAGGCAGGCCTTAAAGTTTGCCTGATTGAAGCGGGTCCTAATTATGATCCTGCTATCCATTCTTCCCAGTTAAAAAATCCATGGGATTCGCCAAGAAGAGGCGCCAGCACCAAATTTAGACCATTCGGCGATTTTGACGGATGTTACTGGGGTTGGGAAATTGATGGCGAACCCTACACTATGAAAGAAGGCAGCGCCAAATGGGATTGGTGGCGTGCCCGTATGATAGGTGGGCGTACCAATCACTGGGGACGGATCTCTTTACGTTTTGGCCCCAAAGATTTTAAACGCAGAAGTATTGATGGCTTGGGCGATGACTGGCCCATCAGTTATGATGATGTAAAACCGTATTACGATAAGATTGATAAACTGATCGGTGTATTTGGATCAAATGAAGGGTTGCCTAACGACCCCGATGGTATTTTCTTACCGGCGCCTAAACCAAGGCTTCATGAGTTGATGATCAAAAAGTCTGCAACAGGAATGGGCATACCGGTAATTCCTTCGCGTTTATCGATCCTTACCAAAAAAATTAATGATGAGCGTGGCGCCTGTTTCTTCTGTGCGCAGTGTGGAAGAAGTTGTAAGGTATATGGTGATTTCTCATCATCATCTGTATTGATCAAACCTGCGGTAGCTACCGGAAATATTGATGTGATCACCAATGCCATGGCGCGCGAAGTAATTACGAATGCTGATGGTTTGGCTACAGGTGTTTCTTTTGTAAATAAGATAGACAATATGGAATACCAGGTAACCGGCCGTGTAGTAATACTGGCAGCAAGTACCTGCGAAACAGCGCGTTTGTTATTGAATTCAAAATCAACCCGCCACCCGAATGGATTGGCCAATGATAGTAATGTAGTAGGTAAATACCTGCACGATTCTACGGGAGCAGCTATTGGTGGTGTATTGCCGCAACTCTTTGGCCGTAAGCGTTACAACGAAGATGGGGTCGGTGGTATGCATGTGTACACACCATGGTGGCTGGATAATAAAAAATTAGATTTTCCACGCGGTTACCATATTGAATATTGGGGTGGCATGGGCCAGCCTGCTTATGGTTTTGGTATGGGTATTCAAAATGAGAACGGCAAATTCATGGTAAACGGAAAAACCAAAGAAGCCGGAGGATATGGTGCAGGATTGAAAGAAGATGCCCGTTTCTTTTACGGTGCCGGTGTAGGCATGGCGGGAAGAGGAGAAGCGGTTGCCAATATTAATAACTATTGTGAGATCGATCCGAAAGTGGTTGATAAATATGGTATCCCTGTTTTACGTTTCCATACCAATCACTCAGAATATGAGATCAAACAGGCCAAGCATATGAAGGAAACTTTTAAAGAGATCCTGCATAATATGGGCGCCATTATTACATGGGGTGGAGATGATACTGAGAAGAATAATTATGGATTGAATAATCCGGGTAATATCATTCACGAAGCAGGAACCGTTCGTATGGGTAGCGATAAAAAAACATCCGCCCTTAACAAATGGAGCCAGGCGCATGATTGTAAAACCTTGTTCTGTGTAGATGGCAGTCAGTTTGTATCGCAGGCAGATAAGAATATTACCTGGACGATACTGGCTTTGTCTATGAGAACATCTGAGTATATCATTGAAGAAATGAAAAAACAAAATATTTAACCCTCCTCGGTCCTCCCTGGGAAGGAGGATGAAATTTGTTTAAAGGGGATAAAACTTATAATTATGGACAGAAGAAAATCGATCAAAGCATTACTGGTGGGTACCGTTGGTGCCGGTGTGCTGGTAGATGCCTGTAAGAATATTGATAAAAAAGCCATGGCTGCATCGCCTGATACTACTATTGATGCAGACAGGATGCAGGAAGAAAAAGACTACCTGAAAAAACTGACTGCCGGCGATAAATTCTTTACCGAGCATGAGATGGCAACGATTACTGTGTTAGGCGATATCATTTTACCAAAAGATGAAAAAAGCGGCAGCGCCTCTGATGCGAAAGTGCCCGACTTTATCGAATTCATTGTAAAAGATATGCCGCATTACCAAACCCCATTGCGTGGCGGTTTGCGCTGGCTGGATATGGAATGTCTGAAACGCTTTGAAAAATCTTTTAAAGAGTGCAGTCAGAAACAACAGTTAGAAGTAGTGGAGGATATTGCCTATCCTGAAGTAAAAGATGCGATTGCTAAAACAGGTCGTAAAATAAAACCCGGGATGGAACAAGGTGTTTCTTTTTTCAGTGAAATGCGTGATCTGGTTATGACAGGTTTTTATACATCCGAAATGGGTGTGAAAGATCTTGGTTATATGGGTAATGTACCTAACCAATGGAATGGTGTTCCGGATGATGTGTTGAAACAATATGGCTATGCATATTCTGAGAGGGAATTGAAGGAGTGCGTGAGTTTTGATAAAGCGTAATTGAATGCATAACGCAAAACGCTGAATGCTTAACGCCTTTTCTAAAAGCGTTTTGCGTTCAGCGTTTCGCATTAAGCATATACTAGCTAACTCCCGCCCCTGAATTAATATCCGCTTCCGGATTAATAAAATGAAGTTTGCCGTTATTGTCTTCAGCCATTAAGATCATACCGTTACTTTCAATGCCGCGCATTTTACGTGGGGCAAGGTTTACCACAACCGTAACCTGTTTGCCAACAATTTCTTCCGGTTTGAAGTGAAGGGCAATACCGGATACGATGGTTCTGGTTTCAAAACCAAGGTCAACGGATAGTTTTAATAATTTATCGGCTTTCTCTACTTTTTCTGCTGCAATAATTTTTCCAACACGCAGATCTATTTTTGCAAAATCATCAAATACAATTTCTGATTTTACATCAGCAAATTTCGGATTGTTCTCTTCCATAGTAATGGTTTCTGTAGTCACGGCAGATGCCTCACGATTCACGATCGCCGCTTTTAATTTTTCCAATTGATATTCGATCTCGCTGTCTTCAATCTTTCTGAACAATAATTCAGGTGCACGAAGTGAATAGCCTACACTTAATAATTTCATTTTACCTGCATTCTCCCAATCCAGCATTTTATCTACCACTTTCATCAGGTAACACATTTTTCTGGCTGTGAAGGGAAGAAATGGATTGATCAGTACCGCAAGGTTTGCGCATAATTGTAAACAGATATGCAAAGTATTATCAATTGAAGCCTGTGCTTCAGGTGTTGGCAATCCATCTTCACCCAATTGTTTTACTACGATCCACGGTTCTTTCTTTTGCATGTATTGATTACCTGTTCTTGCCAGGTTGATCACTTCAAACAATGCATCGCGGAATTTATATTGTTCAAGTAATGATTCTACTTTTTCTTTTGCAGCCTGAATCTCAGCAACAACACTTCTATCCAGATCGGTTAATGCCTCTGTATGCACAGGCGGTACTTTTCCTTTGCAGAGTTTATGCATCAATACCAATGATCGGTTTACAAAATTGCCGAAGATGCTTACGAGCTCACTGTTATTCGCATCCTGAAATCCCTGCCAGGTAAATTCGCTGTCTTTGGTTTCGGGTGCGATCAATGTGAGATAATAACGCAACACATCCGCCATCTGGCTTCCGCCATTTTCTTTGTTGATAAAGTCATCCACATAATCCTGCATCTCCACTTTCCAGTTACGGCTGGTGCTCATTTTATCACCTTCTAAATTCATGAACTCGTTAGCTGGAACATTATCAGGCAAAATATCCCCATGCAGTTTCAGCATGATAGGGAAGATGATACAATGAAATACAATATTATCCTTACCAATAAAATGAACCAGCTTGGTGTCTTTATCCTGCCAGTAAGGTTTCCAATCCTTATCATTATTCAATGCCCATTGTTTTGTAGCACTGATATAACCGATAGGTGCATCAAACCAAACGTATAATACTTTGCCTTGTCCGCCTTCAACAGATTCGGGTAAGGTTACGCCCCAATCCAGATCACGTGTTACTGCGCGTGGTTGTAAGCCCCCATCTATCCAGCTTTTGCATTGTCCAACAACAGTGCTGCGCCAATCGTTGGCATGTTCTTTCAAAATCCATTCACGCAAAAAATCTTCATGTCTGTTTAAAGGCAGATACCAGTGTTTGGTTGTTTTTTTAACCGGTTTGTTGCCGCTTAAGGTACTTACGGGGTTGATGAGTTCATCCGGACTCAAACTCTTGCCACATCTTTCGCACTGATCTCCATAAGCACTATCGTAACTACAATTGGGACAAGTACCTTTTATATAACGATCAGCCAGAAAACTATTGGCCTGTTCATCAAAATATTGTTCGGTCTCTTTTATTTCAAGATCACCGTTACCATTTAGTTTAGTAAAGAATTCTTTAGCTGTTTCGTGGTGGAGGGGATCGCTGGTCCGGTGATAGATATCAAAATCAATACCCAGATCCTTAAAGTTCTGCTCCATGATCGGGTGATACTTATCAATGATAGCACGTGCAGTGGTTCCTTCTTTTGTGGCCTGAATGGGGATGGCCGTTCCATGTTCGTCGCTTCCGCAAACAAATACCACATCTCTTTTTTGTGCCTTCAGGTAACGCACATAAATATCAGCAGGCAGATAAGCACCTGCCAGATGGCCAATGTGCTTTAAACCGTTGGCATAAGGAAGGGCAGAGGTAATTAAATATCTTTTAGGTGTTTCCATTGTTTGAGTCGTTTCCTTGTTTGGAAAGTCTGCAAAAGTAAGTAATCCTTGTAAGAAGGCAATTTTGGGGGCTGGAAGCCCTATGATACCAGTCACTCGGCGGAGCCAAGCGACTGGTATTTGGAGATCTGGTTTTTATTTTTTAAGTTTGATATCATTTTAATATCAAAATAAATTATATGGAAAAGATCAGAAAAGGGGTACCGGGCATTCCTGTTTTTATAGCAGCTGTTTTGCTGGTGATCATGGGTATCATAATAATAACAACAGCACCGGTTACCAATGGCCAGCCACCAACCGGTTCACTATTGTTTACAGGGTTATGTTTTCTTGCTGCTGTTTTTTTAATAAAGGGGCTGAAGACGATTCCGCCGAATTATGCAATCGTGGTTACATTTTTTGGTAAGTATGTGGGAACCGTTAAAGATAACGGACTCCAGTTTATCAATCCTTTATTTACCAAACAGGGTGTGAACCTGCGTATGCAGAGTTTAGAAAGTAATAAACTTAAAGTGAATGATAAGATGGGTAACCCCATTGAAATTGCTGCCGTTATTCTTTGGCAGATCAAAGACACTTACAAAGTTGTATTTGATATTGTCAGTTTTTCACAATATATGGTTAACCAGAGCGAAGCAGCATTACGACATATTGCTTCTACCTGCCCATACGATAGTATTGAAGATGAGAAGGCAACCATTACTTTACGAGATGGCGGCGAGCAGGTAATTGCTTTACTTCAAAAAGAATTGAATGAACGTTTAGAAAAAGCAGGAATTCAAATTTCGGAAGCAAGGATCAGTCATTTGGCGTACTCTCCTGAAATTGCCGGTGCCATGTTGCAACGTCAACAGGCAACAGCTATTGTTGCAGCACGAAGCAAGATTGTTGAAGGTGCTGTGGGTATGGTTGAGATGGCATTGGATCTCTTATCGCAAAAGCAAATTGTGGAACTTGATGAGGAAAAGAAAGCTGCTATGGTAAGCAACCTGTTAGTAGTTTTGTGCGGCGAAAAAGCGGCAACGCCGGTGTTGAATACGGGTACTTTATATCAATAAATGATTTCTGCTGTGGTAAAAAAATCTTTTGTGTTGCGTATTGATGAGCATACCTATTCTCTGCTGGAGAAATGGGCGGCTGATGAATTTCGCAGTGTGAACGGACAGATTGAAATGGTCATTGATAAAGCATTGCGTGACGCCGGAAGAAAAAAGGAAGGAAGTCCACAGCCGATAAAACAGAAAGTAAAAATCAAACAGTAGTATGATCAAAATTCCACCCTACCTGAAGAAAGGTGATTGCATTGGTATTGTTTGCCCGTCGGGTTATATGCCGGAAGAAAAAGCAACAACCTGTATACATGTTTTGCAGGAATGGGGTTATAAAGTAAAGACCGGAAAAACACTGGGTAATCAGTTTCATTATTTTTCAGGAACGGATGCTGAGCGGTTGACCGATATGCAGGTGATGCTGGATGACGCGGAAGTAAAAGCGATCTTATGCGGGCGTGGCGGATATGGTATGAGCAGGATTATTGACCAACTTGATTTTAAGAAATTTAAAAAAAAACCAAAATGGCTGATCGGGTTTAGTGATATCACTGTTTTGCATGCACATGTTTATCAGCAATTGAATATGGCCACTTTACATGCGCCCATGGCTGCGGCTTTTAATGATGGTGAATATAAATTGGAATATGTGCAATCGCTGGGCAAGGCTTTAAAAGGGATCCGTTCTAATTATTCATGTGCTCCCCATTCGTTAAACAAAATGGGAAAAGCAGAAGGGGAATTGATTGGTGGCAACCTTTCTCTGGTGGCGCATTTGGTTGGTTCTGTTTCTTCTTTTAAAACAAAAGGGAAGATTTTATTTCTGGAAGATGTGGGTGAATACATTTATAATATTGACCGAATGATGATCCAGTTAAAAAGAAGCGGTATGCTTCAAAACCTTGCGGGATTAGTGATTGGCGGTTTTACAGAAATGAAAGATACCACTACGCCATTTGGTTCAGATGTATTTTCTATTATCCATTCTCATGTGGAAGAATATGATTACCCGGTATGTTTCGATTTTCCGGTGAGTCATGATAAAAATAATTATGCTTTAAAAGTTGGGGTAAGGCATCAACTAAGTGTTACCAAAAATAAAGTAACGCTGAAAGAAGTAACCCTCTCTGTGTAACTCCTAATCTCTGTGGCCTCTGTGTTAAAAAATATTATTATGAAGTACTAAGGTTATTCTATTTCAACACAGAGGCCACAGAGGAACAGAGGTTCACAGAGATTTATTGCCATGTTTTACGGACTAACCGCAGCCAGTTTCCATGCATGATCTTTTCGCAGTCGGTATCTGAATAACCTCTTTTCTTTAGCAGTGCAGGAACATTCTGCATATCTGCTATGGTTTCCAAATCGTAAGGGCATTGTTCTTTTCCATAAGCACCATCCAGATCGGTACCAATACCTATATGGTTTGTATTACCCGCTATCTGACAGATATGATCCATATGGTTGATCATCTTTTCAAGATCACAATCCATTTGTTTGGGGGCGGATATTTTCTTTTGCCAGCCGGGTACCATCATCCATGCATCTAATGAGCCACCGATTACTGCATCTTTCTGTATCAATATTTTGATCATCTCATCACTAAACTGCCGGTTATGATCAACCAATGCACGACAGTTATTATGGCTTGCCCAAACCGTTCCGTTAAACAATTCCATGGCATCCCAAAATGCATCGTCGCACAAATGGGTTGCATCAAGGATCATGTTTAATTGTTCCATTTCTTTCAGCAACGCTTTACCCATTTCATTTAATCTTCCCGTTGCATCAGTACCATTTGCATATCTGCCCGGACCATAATGTCCCGGGCCAACTGCCCGTAATCCATAAGCATAGGCACGATGAAGATGATCAAGTGTTACCAATGAATCGGCTCCTTCTAAACTTAAAATATAACCAAGGGGTTTTTGTAATGGGTCTGTTTCATTTTTCCAGAGCGATACATGTGTTTCTAATTCTGTAAGATTGGTGATCTGTATCATTTCACCTGCTTCTTCCATGGAGCGATACCACTGCAGCTGTCCTTGTGTTTGCGCCCAAGCCTGTTCTGGTGAATGCCAGCCTTTATAAGCGCCGCCGGGTTTTGCATAACGGCCTATTTGTGTAGCCACTACCAAACCAATGTTTCCTTTTCTTAATTCAGGAAAAGCTACGGTGCCTTTGCCACGATCTGGTTTATCAGTCATACCTGCTTCCGATTCACGAATGGTATGCACAGGCAACCGCAGATCGCGGTTCCATTCCATGGCATTCATGCTGAGGTCGAGATGGGCGTCGATGATGAACATTGTGTTATTTTTCTCTGCGGTTAACTCTCTGTTCTCTGCATCTCTGCGGTTGGTAGCTCTATCCAACCGCAGAGGAACAGAGTTGCAGAGACAACCGCAGAGTTATATTGTAATTTTTCGTGTTCTCGCGATCACTTTCCAGTTATCAATCACTTCATTATTTTCTACGATCACTGCAGAATCGTATAAAGCTACTGTAGGACAGATATGTACAGGCACACCATACAATACATCGCCCACCTTCCAATCATTCTTTCCGGGAAATTTTAAAACCAGGTGTTCTTCACTTTGAGAAATGGGTGTTGCATCGGGTGCATTCAGAAAATGAACACGGGGTAATGGATTTTCTGCAGCAACGGATTTATGGCCAAGGTCTGTACAAACGGTTTGTTCATCCATCAAAGAAATAATTCTGGTGATGATCAATGCCGCATATTCAAAAGGTTCATCGGGTACAATGTGTTTGTAGCCCCAATCCCAGAAAACAAATGTGCCCGGACTAAACTGCAAACCCTTTCTTTTAGTATGTGTGGGAAAAGAAGGAGATCCGCCAATTACAACCTGCATGGCTCTTTCTGCAATGGATTCTATTTCAGTTTTCAGCTTTTCTACTCTGGCAAATGCTTCATCGGAACGTTGGTTGCGTGTGGCTACATCGGTGTCGCGGATATGGCCATCATAAGAATGTAAACCAATGATGCGGATGCTGGCGAGTGTTTGACAATCTTTAAATAGCTGTAAAGCATCTTCAGGGATCATGCCTGATCGGTTCATGCCAATATTCAGATCGATATAAACCTGCACACGTTCTCCGTTTGCGGTAAATAATGCTGAGAGTTCTTTGGCTGTTTCAAAATTATCGATGATACAAGTGAATTGTGTATCACGAAATGTGGTTATCAGTTTTAATAGTCTTTCCTGTTTAGGCCCAACGGGTTGGTGCGCAATTAATACATCCTGAGCTTTGATCATACCCAGCATTTCCGCTTCGGCAATGGTTGCGCATTTGAATTTGTTGATGCCTGCCTGTAACATCATAGAACACACTTGGGCTATTTTATTTGTTTTCACATGAGGCGTTACATTTTCTGCACTGCCTGCCATCTGAATCAAGCGGTCAATATTTTCTTTTACCCGCGTTGGATAAACAATCAGGGAGGGGGAGTCTATTTTTTCAATAGTATTAATTAGAAACCATTCTTTCATAAACATCTTTTTAAACTAAGTCAAAAGTAAAAATTCAAAAGTCAAAACTTTTTTACTTTTGAATTTTGAATTTTGACTTGTTTTTATGCAAGTTCAAACATCGCTTCAATCTCCACCGGAATATTATTAGGCAAAGAACCCATACCCACTGCGCTTCTTACACCAACGCCATTATCGTTTCCCCAAACTGCGGCAAATAATTCGCTGCAGCCGTTAATTACATAAGGATGTTTTTCAAAATCGGTGGTACAGTTTACCATGCCCAATACTTTGATCACCCTTTTGATTTTATCTAAAGAGCCGAGATTGGCTTTGATGGTAGCGAGAATCGCCAACCCAACCTGTTGTGCGGCCAGTTTGGCTTCATCCATATCCATGTCTTTTCCAACACGGCCAATGATCAGACTTCCATCGTTCTTAACGGTTCCATGACCTGAAACCAGACAATGATTTCCATCAATCAATAAAGGTTTGTAAACACCCATGGGTTTGGGTGCAGGTGGTAAGCTTAGGCCAAGCTTTGCAAAATTTTCTTCTGGTGTCATACAATGAAAATTAGTGATAAGATCTTAAGATATTAAAATAAAGGAAATTCTTTTAAAGCAACCGAACCAAACTGTGTCTTTGTGCCTTAGTGTGCAAATTTATTTCTCACACTAAGGCACAAAGGCACGGTTTGAAAAGCAATACCTGAATAATAGTGACAGAACATTTATATAAAGTAGTTAATAATAAATACGCCGATCAAACCAATTACCGAAACAATGGTTTCCATAATACTCCATGTTTTGATGGTTTCTTTTACGGTAAGGTTAAAATATTCTTTAAACATCCAGAATCCCGGATCATTCACATGCGAAAACATAAGACTGCCTGCACCGGTTGCCAAAACCATTAATGCCGGATTTACGCCCGATGCCGCAACCATCGGTGCTACAATGCCAGCAGCGGTTAAGCCCGCAACTGTTGCAGAGCCAATGCTAACACGGATGATGGCAGCAATTGTCCAAGCCAATAATAATGGGTGAACAGCTAAATGAGTGAGGGGTTGTATCAATTCACTGCTGATATTGGTATCGGTTAAGATCTGTTTAAATGCTCCGGCACCGGCAATAATGAGTAATATGTAGGATATATCTTTCACTGCATCGCCCATGGGAGCCATGATTGTTTTAATGTTTTTCCCTTGTCTAATTCCTAATGTGTAAATGGCAATCAGCAGAGAAACCAACATGGCAATAGAAGGCTCACCAAGAACATGAATGATCTGTGTGAGGATATTTTTTTGTGGAAAGCAAATCTTCACAATCGTATCTACTGCAATAAATAATACAGGTAAGAATGCAGCAAACAAACTGGCAGTCATACCCGGCTGTTCTTCTTCAGGTACAGAATGATTGGTGAAAACAGCAAGTGGTTTGGAAGTATATTTTTTTAAAGTAACCGAAAACATAGGACCGGCAACAATGATGGCCGGAATTACGATCATCAATCCATAAAATAATGTCATGCCCATATCTGCATGAAACTGTTCAGATAAAGCAACAGGTGATGGGTGAGGTGGCAAATAACCATGCGTTACGGAAAGAGCCGCCAATGTTGGCAAACCCAGATATACTGCGGGTAATTTATATTTATCTGCTACAGCAATTACCAGCGGCACCATTAAAACAAACCCAACTCCATAAAATAAAGGTATGCCCACAATAAAAGCGGTTAATACCAATGCCCATTGAATGCGTTTAATGCCAAATGCTTTGATAAGCCCGGATGCAATTTTATTGGCCGCGCCACTGTCTGCTACTAATTTACCCAGCATGGCACCGGTGCATAAAATGATGAGTAAAGATCCCATCAGATCGCCAATCCCTTTTTGAACAGAACCAATCACTTTGCCGATCTCCATACCACGGCTTAATCCCGTAAGGATACAAACGATCAGAAAAGCAATAAAGGGATGAAGTTTTACTGCTGTAATCAGCAGTACCAATACGAGAACGGCAAGCAAGAGTATAATCAATGTCATGGCCCGATAAGCGTTAGGACTTAAAGATAAAAGAAAAAGCATGATAATTCTTTTGTCCGGAATAAATAGAATTCGTTTCGCTTCATCAATCCAGACGATTAAATTTGTGTTTTCATAGATAAAATCTATAGGTATGACCTTTGTTCAGTTACAATATATTATTGCAGTAGATACCTTCAGGCATTTTGCATCGGCAGCAAAGCATTGTTATGTATCCCAGCCTACATTAAGTATGCAGATCCACAAAGCGGAGGAGGAATTGGGCGTAAAAATATTTGACCGCAGCAAACAACCCGTGATCGCCACAGACCTTGGCGCAGAATTGATTGAACAGGCACGAAAGATCATTGCCGAAAAAAATGTACTGGATGAAATGGTTCGCCACAGAAAAGGAATGATCACCGGCGAATTAAAGATGGCCATCATTCCAACATTGGCGCCATACCTGTTGCCTTTGTTTGTACAGAAATTCACGGAAAAATATCCCCTGGTGCGTTTGGTGGTGAATGAATTAACAACCGAACATATTCTCGCGCAACTGCGTTCCGGAAAAGTAGATATGGCGATACTGGTTACGCCATTACAGGAGCCGGGTATTAAAGAGCATGTTTTGTTTTACGAAGAATTACTCGCTTATGTTTCCAAGAAAAATTCAGCTTATAAAAAAACCTATATGCTGCCGCAGGATATTGATCCCGATAAATTATGGTTGCTCGAAGAAGGACATTGTTTCCGAAGCCAGATCGTAAACCTCTGCGAATTACGTAAGGCCGGAAAAGAATCCGGTCATTTTGAATACGAAGCCGGAAGTATTGAAACGTTGAGGAGAATGGTGGATATGAATGATGGCATTACCATTTTGCCTGAACTGGCAACGCTTGGCATGGCACAAAAGCAAATGAGCCAGGTTCGATATTTCAAACGTCCTGCCCCGATGCGTGAAGTAAGTATTGCCGTACACCGCGATTTTGTTAAGAAGCGTTTAATAGAAATTTTACAGGCAGAAATCATTGCATCCATTCCCGAAAAAATACTCGGCAACAAGAATAAATACGTGATACCCGTGTAATAAATACCTGATTTTTGGATTTTGTATGTTGCGTACTTGCGTAATCAAATACATAGATTATGCGTTTTTATATTTTTATTTTTTTTGGATGCCTGAATTATACGGGTTTTGCTCAAACGAATTCCTTTCGCCCGAATAATACATATAACAAAGTTTTCGAATCGCGCTATGTTCAGCAACCACCTGTATTTACTATGGGTGCTGATTCTGCCAGTAGCTATTATTTCAAACATTTTCCTGCAGCAGACAGTATATTATTGAAAGCTGTTGCCTATGGCGATACGGCAAAGTATCTGCGGATTTATTTTTCTTTTGTAGTTGATAAATATGGTTTTATTACTGAGCCACATTTTATCAGAATCGCATCAACGCGTTATGCGAAAAGCCTGTATGCCAAAACTCTTTTATATTTTTTAGACGATGAAATGTATTATGAAAAGGCTATCAAACAAATGCTGCGTAAAATGAATGGATGGAAGCCTGCCATGCAAAATGGAACTGCAGTAGCCTGCCGTATAGAAGAATATTTCCAGTTCTGGATCGGAATCAATCAGCCTCTATAAGTTAAATCGTCTAAATCCGTGCCTTTGTGCCTTCGTGTGCAATTTTTTTCACACAGAGGCACAAAGGCACGGTTTGATTACTGGTGAAGTAAACTGTCTAATTTTTTCTGCATCAGGGGAAATGAATTCAGATCATTATGGGAACCACCTTCGATGGTAATGAATGTATCATTTGCTTTTAAAATATCCTTCAATCTCTTCGCATTAAAATAAGGGATCACTCCATCTGAACTACCATGAAAGATGGTGATGGGTGCCGTTACTTTTTGCAGATATTGATGAGTGGGTATTTTATAGTGTGATAAAAGTTCAACTGGATACATAAAACAGGGAAGCCTTACCAACGAAGTAAAACTATAATACGGTGTTTCCAGGATCAACATTTTGCAATCCCTAACAGAAGCCAATTGTGCGGCAATACCCGTGCCTAATGATTTTCCGTAAATAATGATCTGTTCTGGCTTATATTTTATTCTTGCCATTTTATAAACCTGTAAGGCTTCATCATACAATAGCTTCTCCGTAAAATCGCCCGTTGATTTTCCAAATCCGGGATAATCTGGCATCCAGACCTCATAATTATTTTTCGTAAAATTATTTGAGAAGGGTGCATAATGATTAATGTTTTCGCGGTTGCCGTGAAAATACAAAACGATCCCTTTTCTTACTGAATCCGGAACGGTAAACGCAACAATATTAAATCTTGTCTTAGCATCATACTCAATATTGGTTTCGGTAAACGGTTGTGTAAAATGATAGACACTGTCTGCGAACAAGGCAACCGGATGAAACAGTAATTTATCCTGCAAATAATACAAAGCTGTACCAATCAGACAATACACTACAATCACGATCTTAATCCAGCGAAAGGTTTTCTGTTTATTCATTGTTTGCAAATGTATGCCCCAAACCTCAGTACTTTAAAATATCCCTGATGAAGTTGTGATATTCATTGAACGAAGGCAGGTTATTATGTCCGCCGCCATGGATCCTGATCAATGTGATTTTATGCGGATTGATCTGCTGCAGCTTCTCGCTATGTTTAATGGGTATCAATCGATCCCTTGTTCCGTGAATGATATAGGTATGGCAATTTACTTTTCGTATCCAGTGATCTGTACGAAGATGATACCGTAAAAATAATCTATGCGGAAGAAACGGCGTAAACCTTTCCATCAATTTAATAAAACTGAAATAGGGTGCATCCAGTATCAGATAACGTGGCGTATTATCTGCAGCGATCTTGGTGGCAAAACCACTACCCAGGCTTCTTCCATAAACAAGAATATGATGCTCTTCATATTTTTCCTTTAGTCTTTCATATACAAACTGCATATCAGACAACAGATCCTTCTCGGTTCTTTTGCCGGTACTTTTACCAAATCCACGGTAATCAACCAATACCACATCATATTGATAGCGGTAAAAGTCACGCGCATATTTTGCCCATCCTTTGATACTTCTTGAATTGCCGTGAAAATATAAGATCAGTCCCTGTGGCTCCTTACAATAAAAATGTAAACCATTGATGCGAACGCCGGGAGCGATATCAAAAAAAAGCTCTTCAAAAGGAGCATCGTATTTATAGGCAAAATCCTGTGGTAACTTTTCGGGCTTGAAAATAAATTTTTCCTGTACCAGATATACGATGGCTGCTACAATAAGGTAGCCGATAACGATATAGATAATTACAGGTGACAAGTCTTAGGTTTTGAATTCCTAAGTTCTGCTTTTTTAAATAAAGATGTACTAAAATAAAAACACCTCCCAAAGGAGGTGTTTAATAAGGTTGGATATTAAAATTCAAACTCTTCCGTTCCGTCGTGATAAACACGTTTTAAGTTAAGTTTAGAAACAGGCGCCACAATCAACGGGAATTTCTCAATGGTTACATTGCTGGGATCGAGTCCGAAGCCGCGTTCCTCGCCAAGACTGATCTCTTTTAACCAGAAATATAATTTCATGATGATCCTTTCAAAGAAAGGCAGTTCATTATCCTGACTAAGATATTTTTCCAAAACAATAAACTGAAAATCGCCTACTACATTATTTCTTTCCAGGCTTTCGTAGCGGCTGGTAATATTCACTTCTTTATTATTCACCAGTTCTTCCACCACTCTTCTGAACATCAGGTTGATCCTTTGCTCTACACGGAAACCTACCCTGAATTCTACGCGGATAATATCGTTCGGAATAATGTGTTCAACCGAATATTCGCAGGTGTAAGGATCATCCAAAACATCTACATGCACAAACCAGTAAATATCTGCACGTTTGGGTTTTTTATTCAGGATAGAATAGATGATCTTATGTTCAATTTCTTTTGGGTTGTTGGCACTGGTCATGTACACAAGGTGTGTAGCATATTTACCAATCGTTTTATCGTTACTCAATTCCTGGATCATGGGAATATAATGTTCCATGCGAACAAATTCCACGTAACGGTTCTTGATCTTACGACTGCGGAACCATACATACATCACCGCAAATAATCCGCCACCCACGATCAAGGTTACATAACCACCATGCAGGAATTTTTCAAGATTGGCAACAAGGAAGGAGATCTCGATCGTTAGATAAACGATCAGATATAAATAGATCCAGAATGAAAAGGTTCTACGGCTCACAAGGAAGTTGGCAAACAGAATAGAGGTGCTGATCATACACATCGTGATCGCCAATCCATACGCCGCACCCATATTAGCCGATTTCTGGAAAACCAATACGATACCTACGCAACCAATGAATAATAATAGATTGATTCCCGGAATATATAATTGCCCTTTTTCTTCTGAAGGATAATTGATCTTCATCTTGGGCCAGAGGTTCAAACGAAGTGCCTCACTGATGAGCGTAAATGAACCTGATAACAATGCCTGGCTCGCAATGATGGCTGCCACTGTAGCGATGATGATACCTGCCAGTTTAAACCATTGTGGCATGGTTCCGATAAAAGGGTTGAACCCATCGGCCATCATTTGTGGCGGAATGATCTGGTTATGGTGATTGGCCAATAACCAGGCACCTTGTCCGAGATAATTCAGTACCAGGCAGGTTTTTACAAAGATCCACGAGATGCGGATATTGCCCCGCCCGCAATGCCCCAGATCGCTGTACAAGGCTTCTGCCCCTGTTGTACAAAGAAATACAGAACCCAATAGCCAGAAACCTTTCGGGTATTTGGTTAATAATTCAATGGCATAATGCGGACTGAGCGCTTTAAAAATACCCACATCATCCATCAGGTGTGAACAGCCCAATACCGCAAGCATACCAAACCAGATACCCATAATAGGACCAAATAATTTTCCGATAGAAGCGGTTCCAAACTGTTGCATAAAGAAAAGAACAGCGAGAATGCTGATCACAATAGCCACAATGGTTGACTGCTCAATATCTTTAAAAGTGGGCAGCTGTCGCAAACCTTCAATGGCAGAAGTGATAGAGATGGGCGGGGTAATGATACCATCAGCAAGCAATGCTGCTCCACCGATCATGGCAGGTATTACCAGCCATTTTTTTCGCCTCCGTACCAATGCATACAAACTGAAAATACCACCTTCACCCTTGTTATCAGCTTTGAGGGTAAGGATAACGTATTTAACGGTGGTTTGCAGCGTAAGTGTCCAGATGATGCAGGAGAGTGAACCGAGTATTAATTCTTCGGTTATGGCCCGTCCTGTAATGATTTCATTCAGAACGTATAAAGGAGAAGTACCAATGTCTCCGTAAATGATTCCCAAAGCGATGATTAGACCGGCCGTGGTAACCTTATTGAAATTCTTGCTCACAATGAGGAATTATGATTAATCCGGAAAATAATCCAACAAATGTATAGGTAAAATCAATCAACCCTTATAAATATTGCTGCAGCTGTGGTTTGTTGTGCTTTTACTGTTAATTTAGGGATTCTTAAGCCCCAGTTACCTTACATTTGAAATATAAATGTTGATCAGGAAATGAAAAAAACAATACCGGTACTGTTGGCCTGCTTCCTGCTTGCCTTTTTAGAGGGTTCTGCCCAGAAAATAACTTATTCCGAGCCCGAAAAAGACGATCCCCGTACCCTCAATTTTGAAGTTTTGGGTAAGATCAACGGGAAAGTACTGGTTTATAAGAATTACCGCGACCTGAATTATATTTCCACCTACGATGCAGATATGAAGCTGGTAGAGAAAACCCGTATGGATTTTATGAATATCCGGGTGCTGAGTACCGACTTTCTGGTTTATTCCGATTTTGCTTATATCATTTATCAGTTCCAGAAAAAAAGTGCCATTTTCTGTATGGCCGCAAAATTAGATGGCTCGGGTAAAAAGATAGGGGAACCCATTTTGCTGGATTCAACAGAAGATATCCATTTCTCCTCTTCCAACAAGATCTATTCTTTTATCAACAGCGAGGATAAGCAGAAGATCATGGTATTTAAGATTAATACCCGAAACGATAAATCGCATATACTCACTACCTGTTTGTTTAATAAAGAGCTTACACTGCTCAAGAAAACAAAACTCGCGGTTGCTATGCCGCAGAGAAACGATTTCCTCTCTGAGTTTACATTGGATAACGACGGAGATCTCGCCTGTGTAAGGGCATCGGGTACAGCATCGAATGATAATATTAATAAGATCAGCTTATTAATCAAAACGGCTGCATCTGACACATACAGTATCGCCGATCTTAAACTGGGCAATATTTATCTGGATGATATTCGTATTAAAGCGGATAACATCAACAAACATTATGTGATCACTTCCTTCCTCAGCAAACAACGCCGCGGTAATATTGAAGGATTATATTATTTGCTTTGGGATAAACTGCAGAATAAGGAAATGCTCAATGCCACAACTGTATTCTCAGACGAGTTCCGAGAAGATGCAAAAGGAGAGGGTGGAAGTAAAACCGCGTTCAACGATTTCTTTCTTAAGAATGTGATCATGCGAAAGGATGGCGGATTTATTGTAGTGGCAGAATCGGCTTATACAAGCTCCCGTGGTAATACATTAAATCGTTGGGATTATCTGTATGGCTCTCCTTACTGGTCGCCTATGGATTATTATACATGGAACAGTCCGGTAGGATATTACCCATGGTGGCGTTCCAGCATCTACAATAATCCCAATACGCTTACCCGTTATTTTGCAGATAATATAGCCGTAATCTCCTTTGAACCGAATGGTAAACTGGAATGGAGTAATGTGATCCGAAAATCGCAATACGATGATAATACGGATAACTATATTGGTTTTGGCCTGTTCAATACCGGCGACCTGATACATTTTATTTTTAATATACAGGAGAAAAGAACCATGATCCTTTCAGATCAAACACTTTCGCCGGCAGGGCAGGTAGACAGAACGCCTACTTTTAAAAATCTTGATAAAGGATATGATTTTATGCCGAGACATGCCAAACAGATCGGCGCACGTCAGGCAATCGTTCCCTGTCAATACCGTGGATTTACCTGTTTTGCCAAACTTGAATTTTAATTTCTAACACGTGGTCTTCCTTTTCAGAGATAAATCGATCATCAATATTTTTTTCCTGGTTATTCTGAGCATTGCTGTGCATGCACACTTTTTTATCAATGCACCATTGGTTGTTTACAATAATAATGACGGGGTTCTTTCTACTCTGCTCCACAATTATCTTCCCGGCCAGCCACAAACGGTTTTGTTTTTACTATATCATATTATTGTCTTAATTCAGGCCATCCGGTTAAATATGGTACTGAACGATCTGCGGATGTTTCAGCAGAACAATTATACAACGGCAATGGCTTATGTGTTACTTACCGGTATCCTTACCCAGTGGTGCAGTATTTCTGCTCCGCTGGTGGCCAATTTTTTATTGATCTGGATCTTTATCAAACTCAGCAGATTGTATAATCATCCCTCTCCCAAAACATTATTATTCAATACGGGGTTGATTGTTGGTTTATCGGTGCTTTGTTATCATCCAACAGCTATACTTATTCTTGTGGTTTTATTTGCACTGGCTGTGGTAAGGCCATTCAGTTTGGCAGAGTGGCTGGTATTGTTGATGGGGGTTTTGGTTCCTTATTATTTTTTATTTTCCTGGCTGTTTATCAGCGACCAAACCCATAGCTTTTCATCCTTTCTTCCTTCATTACAAATAAACCTGCCTGTTACAAAATTAACCTCGCAGTTGATCGTTGGGCTGTCGGTACTGGCTATTATGCTGCTTACCGGACTCTATTACTGGCAATTATCCAGCAAGCGGATGATTATACAGATCCGCAAGAACTGGGGTGTGATGGCCGTAATGCTGTTTATTCTCTTACCCATTCCTTTTATTTTTTTTCACGCAGGTTTGGAATCCGGCCTAATGGCGCTGGTTCCTTTAGGCGCTTTTGCAGGAAATGTGTTTTCTTATCCAAGGAAGTTAATCCTTCCCAATATCCTTTTTTGGCTGTCTGTTCTGGTGATTGTTTATAATAACTGGTCGTTCATCAAAAATTAGGCAGGCGTTAACGGGGCAGATATTACCTTTGAAGCCGTAAAGTATTTCCGGCATTCCAATACAAAAATTTATTATATGAAGTTTGGCGTTGTTGTTTTTCCCGGGTCTAACTGCGATAGAGATATGCAGGATGCCCTTCAGCAAGACCTAGGTAAAGAAGTGATCATGCTCTGGCACAAAGACAAAGACCTGAGTATGTTCAATACCGAAGATTGTATTGTATTGCCCGGAGGATTTTCTTACGGCGATTATCTGCGTTGCGGTGCCATTGCCCGTTTTAGTCCGATGATGCAAAGCGTAATAGAATTTGCCAACAAAGGCGGCAAAGTATTGGGTGTTTGTAATGGATTTCAGATCCTTTGCGAGAGTGGGTTACTCCCCGGCGTTTTATTACAAAATGCCAACCAACAATTTGTTTGTAAGAATGTTTATATAAAGAACAATGATGGCGAAGCCCTGAAAGTTCCGGTGGCGCATGGAGAAGGAAGATACCATGCAGATGAAACCACTTTGAATGAGCTGGAAGCAAACGGACAGGTAATTTTCCGTTATTGTAATGAAGATGGAAGTATTGATAATTCGGCTAATCCAAACGGAGCCATCCGAAATATTGCCGGTATAAAAAATAAAACGAATAATGTATTTGGTATGATGCCACACCCGGAGCGTGCATCATCTGAAGCGATGAGCAACCTCGATGGTAAAAAAGTATTTGAGCTGTTAGGATTGAGTTAAACCCTTTTTGTAAGGCAGCACATCGCTTTACGTCTATCTCTTAAATTGAAATGTTTGTATGAAAAGAATTACCCTTTCTGTTTTTGCTGTATTGATCGCATTCATGTCTTTCAGCCAGCCAAAAAATCCGGTAAGCTGGAATTATGAGGCAAAAAAGAAATCAGCCAATACGTATGAAGTAACCCTTACTGCTACGGTAGAGAGTCCATGGCATATTTATTCTCAGAATACCGGTAAAGGTGGCCCCATTCCAACAAACATCAGTTTTAAAGCCAATCCATTGGTAACCAAAGCAGGAACTGTTAAAGAACAGGGTAAACTTGAAAAGGTATATGACAAGAATTTTAATACCAATGTGCTTTATTACTCAGAAAAAGTTGCTTTTGTTCAAACCGTAAAAGTTAAAGGCAATATCAAAACAAGTATCAGCGGAACGGTTGAATACATGGTTTGCGATGACAGCCAATGCCTGCCCCCGGTTAAAAAATCATTCGATCTGAAACTTCAATAATACCGGGTTTACATGAAAAAAATACTTTTCTCTTTTTTAGCTGTACTCTCATGCCTGTTGGTTTCTGCACAAACAGACAGTTTATTGAAATGGCAGGTTCAGTCTAAAAAGATTGGCAATGGTTTGTATGAATTAACTGCAAAAACGATTGTTCCGGCCGGTTGGCATTTGTACGGAACCAATTCAGCTGTTGAAGGGTTAGAGGCACCAAAGTTTACACCGGTTTACGAAAAAGCCCTGCCGCAGGCAACAGTAACTTTTAACAAAACAGCAGAAGTTATTACTGATAATATTTTCGATAAGAAGAAAGTAAATGTTTTTACCGGCGAGTTAGAAATTAAACAAACTGTAAAAGTAGATGGTTTTATTCCTGCCACATTAAAAGGATCGGTTACCGCTAATCTTGGTAAAGCCGATGAATTTGTTCCGCAGGAGCAGATATTTGAAGTTGCGCTCGAAGGTGGTGCAGCTGCTACTGAAGACAGTAAAAAAATACAATTAACAACTGTAGATCTTGCCAACCCTGTAAAAGATTGCGGTAAGAAAAATGATATTGTAAGCAGTGGGTATCTGTCTATTTTCTTTTTAGGATTTCTTGGTGGTCTCATTGCATTGCTTACCCCTTGTGTGTTTCCGATGATACCCGTTACGGTTTCTTTCTTCACTAAAAAAGCAAACAACCGTAAACAGGCTATCCGCAATGGTGCATTGTATGGGTTCTTTATCTTTTTAATTTATTTATTGGCCAGTGTGCCTTTTCATATTCTCGGAAATGTGCAGCCGGAGATCTTTAATAATATCTCTACCAATTCCTGGTTGAATATTATTTTCTTTATCATTTTTATCTTCTTTGCTTTTTCTTTCTTTGGTTATTTTGAAATTACATTGCCAAGTAACATCGCCAGTAAAGCCGATTCAAAAAGCGGGTTGGGAAGTATTGTAGGTATCTTCTTCATGGCCGTAACACTTGCGATTGTTTCGTTTTCTTGTACGGGACCTATTCTGGGTTCTTTATTGGTAGGATCGATCAGTGGCGGTGCATGGCAACTAACATCCGGTTTAGCGGGTTTTGGTTTGGCATTGGCATTGCCGTTTGCTTTGTTTGCGATATTTCCTAACTGGTTACAATCCTTGCCGAAATCCGGTGGATGGTTAGATACCGTTAAAAAAGTATTGGCATTTTTAGAACTCGCCCTTGCTTTCAAATTCTTATCCAATGCAGATCTTGTAATGCACTGGGGTTTATTAAAACGCGAAGTATTTATCGGGATATGGATTTTGATCGGAAGTGGATTAACCTTATACCTCTTCGGTATTCTTCGTTTGCCACACGATTACAAAGGCATGAAGATCGGTAAAGGAAGAAAAGCCGTTGGTGTAATTGCTTTACTCTTCACTTTATATTTATTGCCCGGTGTTACACAAACCAAATATGCCAATCTGCAATTGTTAAGCGGTTTTCCTCCGCCATTCAGTTACAGTATTTATGGTAAAGAGAATGTGCGTGGAAAAGGACTGGAAGCCAATGTGATCAATGATTATGCGAAAGCATTGCAGTTATCAAAAGATCAGCATAAACCTTTATTGATAGACTTCACCGGCTGGGCCTGTGTTAACTGCCGTAAGATGGAAGAGAATGTTTGGACAGATCCTTCAGTGCTCAATTACATCAAAGAAAACTTTATCCTGGTTTCTTTATATGTAGATGATAAAGAAAAATTGCCTGCCGATCAACGCTTCACTTATACATTAAAAGATAAGAGTACCAAAGACATTATAACCATCGGCGATAAATGGGCCACTTTTCAAACAGAAAACTTTGGCCAGACAACGCAACCCCTTTATGTAATACTGGATAACGGCGAAAAGCTGATGAATAATCCTGTTGGTTACACGCCTGATGTAAAAGAATATCTGCAATGGTTGCAGTGCGGCAAAGAAGCTTTCTCTGTAACTAAGTAATCTAAATCTAAATAACTGCGCCTTTGCGGCTTTGCGTGAAAAATTTCTCGCAGAGGCGCAAAGGCGCAATTTTTGTTGGGGTTTTCTATAGGCGTAATTTCTTACAAAGCGATCTGCTTCTCCACCATCATCTTCCGCAGATTGATCAATCCATAACGCATTCTTCCCAGCGCGGTATTGATACTGCAATTAGTGATCAAAGCGATCTCTTTAAAACTCATATTGGCAAAATGGCGTAATACAATGATCTCACGCTGCTCTTCGGGCAACAGCTCCAGCATCTTGCGCACACGCTCATGACTTTGTCCCTGCATGATCTTACTGTCAGGCCCTTCTTCATACACCTGTAACAATTCAAAAATATCCTGGTTATCGCTGGTCTTAATAGCCGGCGTGCGTTTTACTTTTCTGAAATAATCCACACAAAGGTTATGTGCAATGCGTAAAGCCCATGGCAAAAACTTGCCTTCTTCTGTATAGCGCTTATTCTTTAAAGTATCGATGATCTTGATGAACACATCCTGAAACAGGTCCTCAGCCAGATAGGTATCCTTTACAAAAAAGAGAATGGACGAGTATACCTTATCCTTATAGCGGTAGATAAGGGTTTCAAAGGCGGCGGTATCGCCGTCCTGGAATGCCCGTATCAGATCTGTATCAGACGCCTGGTCCAATGTTCTCATAATAACTTTTTTGAGTCAGAATTCAACAAATTCAGGATATGGATAGAACTTTTGGTTGAGTGACTATACACTAACTCATTATAATTCAATAACAAATTATACATCTTTTCATATCTGTACTTTTTTGTGGAAAAGATGATTTTCAGGGGGTGGGGTTATACACATTTTTGCCTTTTCCATGTTCCGCTGTCGATGCACGGAAAAACCTGTTTTATCTGCGGGTTTTCTAAACTTAAGCGTTGATAATATGTTTAATTTGCTGAACAGTATGGCAACGAAAACGAAGACTCCGAAATTAGAACCCGTGATCGAATCGGGTGGTGATATAGTGGTGAAAGGCGCACGGGTACACAATCTCAAGAATGTTACCGTTAGCTTTCCCCGAAACAAATTGATTGTGGTTACCGGTGTATCCGGCAGCGGTAAATCATCACTTACCATCGATACACTTTTTGCAGAAGGTCAACGCCGTTATGCAGAAAGTCTCAGCGCCTATGCCCGTCAGTTTATGGCGAGGATGGTGAAACCGGATGTTGATTATATCAAAGGGCTCTGTCCCGCCATCGCCATCGAACAAAAAGTAATTACCCGCACACCCCGCAGTACGGTGGGTAGTATGACAGAGATTTATGATTATCTCCGCTTGCTTTTTGCCCGCGCCGGAAAAACCATTTCACCTGTAAGTGGTAAAGAAGTAAAGAAAGATGATGTGGCCGATGTAGTGCAGACCATCGAAAAAATGAAAGCCGGCACCAAAGTGGTGATCATTGTTCCCTTTAAACAACATGCCAAACGTGAAACGCGTGAGGAGCTGAATATATTGATGCAGAAGGGTTTCTCCCGGATGTACATCCGGAAGTCTGAAGTTAGTAGTTTGGAGTCTGGAGTAATTTCGAGGATTGAAGAACTCCTGGAGTTACCCGATAAAGAACTAAAAAAACAACTCCAGACTCCAAACTCCAAACTCCAAACTTATGTTTTAATAGATCGCGTAGTTACCAAAACCTTCGATGAAGATGACCTGCACCGTTTATCCGATTCTATCGGAACTGCTTTTTATGAAGGTGAAGGAGAAATGTATATTGAAGCAGATGGCAGCAAGCTGATGCACTTTAGTAATAAGTTTGAGCTGGATGGAATACAGTTTGAGGAGCCGGTTCCGAATTTATTTTCATTTAATAATCCCTTTGGCGCCTGCCCAACCTGTGAAGGGTTTAGCCAGGTGTTGGGGATTGATGAAGACCTTGTGATTCCTGATAAACGTTTAAGTGTTTACGAGGGCGCGGTTGCTCCATGGAAAGGAGAGAAGCTGGGTTGGTGGAGAGATCAGTTTGTAAAAGGCGCGGGTAAATTTGGCTTCCCTATTCATAAACCGATTATTGATCTAACCAAAGAACAGTACGCACAATTATGGAAAGGCGAAGGTAATGTGCAGGGACTTGATGATTTTTTTAAAGAAGTAGAACAGAATTTATACAAAGTACAATATCGTGTATTGTTAAGCCGCTATCGCGGAAGAACCAATTGTCCGGATTGTAAAGGATACCGCTTACGTAAAGAAGCCTTATATGTAAAAGTAGCCGGCAAACATATTGGTGAATTATGTGAGCTGCCTGTAAAAGATCTGAAAGTATGGTTTGATGATTTGAAATTGTCTGAACACGATCAACAGGTAGCAAAAAGGATTTTGATAGAAGTACATCAACGCTTACAAACCTTGATAGATGTGGGTTTGGGCTATCTTACGTTAAACCGTTTGGCCAATTCATTAAGTGGTGGAGAAAGTCAGCGGATTCAGTTAACCAGAAGTTTGGGAAGTAATCTTACCAATTCATTATACATTCTGGATGAACCGTCTATCGGTTTACATTCAAGAGATACGGTTCGTTTGATCAGCGTGTTAAAATCTTTGCGTGATCTTGGCAACACGGTTGTAGTGGTTGAACACGATGAGATGATGATGCGTGAAGCAGATTATATTATCGATATGGGTCCGCTCGCTTCTCATTTGGGTGGCGAAGTGGTTGCTGTAGGAAATTATGATGAGATTGTTGCCAATCCTGAAAGCCTTACCGGTAAATATTTAACCGGCAAACTCAGTATTGATGCACCCAAAACCATCCGTAAATGGATCAGAAGTATTAAAGTAGAAGGTGCCAGACAGAATAACCTGAAAGACCTTACTGTAGAATTTCCGTTGAATACTTTGTGTGTAGTTAGTGGTGTGAGTGGAAGTGGTAAAACTACTTTGATCAAACAGATCCTGGTTCCTGCATTGAGAAAAATAAAAGGAGAATTTTCTGAGAAAGTGGGGTTGCATAAAAATATCAGTGGCGATATTGATTATATCTCACAGATAGAAATGGTTGATCAAAACCCGATTGGTAAATCATCGCGCAGTAATCCGGTTACTTATATAAAAGCTTACGATCATATCCGAGATCTGTTTGCTAAGCAACCGCTTTCTAAAACACGCGGCTTTCAACCCAAACATTTTTCGTTTAATGTGGATGGCGGACGTTGCGATACCTGTAAGGGTGAAGGAGAACAGGTGGTTGAAATGCAGTTTCTTGCAGATGTTCACCTTACCTGCGAAAGCTGTGGTGGCAAACGGTTTAAAGAAGAAGTATTGGAGGTACAATACAATGGTAAATCTGTTTTTGATGTATTGGAAATGAGTGTTGATGAAGCCATTGAATTTTTTGCCGATGAAAAGCCCATCAAAAATGCGATACAGCCTTTACAGGATGTGGGCCTCGGTTATATTAAACTCGGACAAAGCAGCGATACCTTAAGTGGCGGTGAAGCACAACGTGTAAAACTGGCCAGCTTTCTGGGTAAAGGAAAAGGGATTGGCCATATGTTGTTCATTTTTGATGAACCTACCACTGGTTTGCATTTTCACGATATTAAAAAACTACTCGCCTCATTCAATGCTTTAATTGAACAGGGACATTCATTGATCGTGATTGAACACAACACCGATGTAATAAAATCTGCCGATTGGATTATCGACCTCGGCCCCGAAGCGGGAGATGCCGGAGGAAACCTGGTGTATGCAGGGATACCGGCGGGGATTAAGAAAGTAAAAGAAAGTTATACCGGGAAATTCCTGTAGGGAATATCGAATAATGAATAAGGAATATTGAATGATGAAGTTATCTTACTTCGATATTCAATATTCCTTGTTCATTATTCAATATTTCTTATCTCAGTCTGTCTACACTCTTTACCAGTTTCTCATCTTTATAAATTCCTCTGATAGCGAATAGTAAAACAACAGGAATGGCAACTGATAGTAAGCTTGTGATATCAAACGACCATTCGTTAACAACGAAATTCTTTGTTTGTAAATAATAGAGAAGAAGATTTATTACGGATACAACCAGAACCGCAACCGCAATTTTCAACTGCAGTTTTCTATCCTTAAACAAAAAGATCACGATCAGTGAAGCGATGGCAACAGCTACAGTCAAGATCATTAACAGAATACTGCTCATGGCGGTAAACCGTTGGTACTGCTTAACATTCTCCACCACAATATTGCCGCTGAAAAAAGACAACTTCAAACCGGCAAACGCCAGTAACGAAGCGATCAGTAACCAAAGTGTCTGCAAACGTTGTATCATACAATAATATTGAAGGGGAAACAGAATACTTCTTCTACAAATACCAATTTAACCCTTTTTAACCTCTTTAACTATTTTAACCTCCTTTAACCCAACTCAGGATACAAAATAAACTGTGTCATAAAATCATTCACATCTTTCTTCACCGCATTTATGATAGCAGTATCATCTGCATTCATCAATACTTTGTCAATCACATTCACCACAAAATCCATATGCTCTTCTTTCATGCCACGGGTAGTAATGGCAGGAACACCTAAGCGGATACCGGAAGTTACAAACGCGCTCTTATCATCATAAGGCACCATATTTTTATTTGCTGTAATATCTGCCAATACCAATGCCTGCTCAGCTTTTTTACCGCTGATATTTTTATTGCGAAGATCTATCAACACCAAATGGTTATCTGTTCCGCCACTGATGATCTGGTATTCTTTTGCTACCAATGCTTTGGCCAATGCCTGTGAATTTTTAACTACCTGGTTTGCATAATCAGTATACTCATCCGTTAAGATCTCACCAAATGCGATTGCTTTTGCTGCTATCACGTGTTCAAGAGGTCCACCTTGTATGCCAGGAAATACTGCCATATCCATGAGGTTACTCATCATTCGGATATTGCCTTTTACATCTTTCAATCCAAATGGATTTTCAAAATCTTTGCGCATCATAATGATACCGCCACGTGGGCCGCGCAAAGTTTTATGTGTTGTAGAGGTTACAAAATGACAATGATCAAACGGATCATTCAATAATTTCTTAGCAATCAATCCTGCAGGGTGTGCAATATCTGCCATCACCAATGCGCCCACTTCATCAGCCACTTTGCGGATGCGTGCATAATCCCAGTCACGGCTATAAGCACTGGCACCGCAGATGATCATTTTAGGTTTTACTTCACGTGCTTTGGCTTCGAGCATTTCATAATCTACCAATCCACCTTCGCGGGTTACACCATAAAAATTCGGTTTGTATAATTTACCGCTGTAGTTAACAGCAGAACCATGTGTCAGGTGTCCACCCATGCTAAGGTCAAGGCCTAAAATAGCATCACCGGGTTGCAGAACGGCTAACGCAACCGCTGCATTTGCCTGTGCACCGCTATGTGGCTGCACGTTGGCATATTCTATATTAAAGATCTGTTTTAAACGGTCGATCGCTAATTGTTCTGTTTGGTCTACAATTTCGCAACCTGCATAATAACGGCGTCCGGGATATCCTTCTGCATATTTATTGGTCATAACCCCACCCATGGCCTGCATAACCTGCAAACTGGTAAAGTTTTCAGAAGCAATCAGTTCAATTCCATGACGTTGTCTTTCCAGTTCCTGTTTGATCAGGTCAAAAACCAGGGTATCTCTTTGCATTATTAGTTGATTTTGCCGCAAAGATAAGTGGCGGAGGGCAAGGTTCAAGGGACAAGATTCAAGAAAAAGGAACAAGAATCAAGAGACAAGGTTCAAGAGCACAAGATCCAGGGAAAAAGAATCATGGGTTAAGGCTCAAAATTCGTGAGATTAGGGGAAAAAATACACATATTAATTTAAGACAATATAAAAAATACTAATCAAATGTCTTTCCGCTTAACCTTTAGTCTTGGATCTCCCCCCTGAACCTTGATTCTTGATTCTTGATTCTTGTTCCTTGATTCTTGTTTCTTGAGCCTTGAATCTCGTCCCTTGGCCCTTGATTCTTCTTTCTTTTCCCCAAACCTTGCCCTCTAAGCAGATTTTCCTATTTTGCGCCCTCGCGGAAATGTGTCTGACTGACGCAAAGGCAATGTGAGTAAAGAACAGGCATTATTTCCAAAACAAAAGACCCCCATGAAAGCGATCATTCCCGTGGCCGGAGCAGGTACCAAATTAAGGCCGCATACCTATACCCAACCCAAGGCATTGATACCGATTGCCGGTAAAACCATTCTTAGTTTTATTGTAGATCAGTTACACGAGGCCGGTATTAACGAATTCATTTTTATTGTAGGTTATTTGGGTGAGAAGATCCAGGATTATGTAAAACAAACCTACCCCGATCTTACCACGCATTTTGTTTTTCAAAATGAACGCCAGGGTACAGGACATGCCATTGAACTTACCCGCAATATTGTTGGCAACGACGAAGTATTCGTTGCACTGGGCGATACCATTTGCGAGTATGATGTTAAGGAAGTGGTGAATAGCCCTTACAGCATGTTGGGTATTAAAAAAGTAGATGATCCCAGAAATTTTGGTGTAGCCTCTGTAGGTGATGATGGATTTATTGAACAGGTGGTTGAAAAACCTGCCATTCCAAAAAGTAATATGGCATTGGTGGGTTTATATAAAATCAAAGAGACCCATTTTCTTTTCGAATGTCTTCACCATATTTTTTCACAGGATATTAAAACCTTTGGGGAATATAATCTTACCGATGCGCTTGACTGTATGATCAAACGCGGTGCAAAGTTTCAGGCATTTAAAGTAAAGAACTGGTTTGACTGCGGAAAGAAAGAAACCCTGCTGGAAAGTAATGCCACTCTGCTGAAAAAATTTGGCGGCAATATTACAGGTGCACATGAATTTAAAGACACAATCATTATTCCCCCGGTAAGTATTGCACCCGGTTGCGATATATCCAATGCCATTATTGGTCCGCACGTGGCCATTGGTGCAAACACTTCTATCAAACATTCCATCATCCGAGACAGTATCATTGGTTCTTACACCAATTTGTATGAAGTAGTACTCGACAATTCCCTGATCGGCAGCGATGCCTCTGTAAAAGGATTGAGCCGTAGTCTGAATATTGGTGATAATACGGAGATTGATTTCGGATAATTATCAATTTGAAAATGTGGTAATTTGTCCCGATTTAATCGGGATGAAAATGACTTAACTTTAAGTCAGTTTATTAAATGCTTCGTTGCTTTTCTTTAACAGAAGTTTGAATCTGGCGATGAGTTATTTTCCAATCACTCGGAATATTGATGGCTCATCTTCAAATTTTCAAATTTTCAAATTTTCAAATTCATGTCTTCCCTAATTACAACACTCTTCAAAATCAAATACCCAATTATCCAGGCCGGCATGGTCTGGGCCAGTGGCTGGAAATTAGCCAGTGCCGTTAGTAATGCAGGTGGTTTGGGATTGATTGGTGCGGGGAGTATGTATCCTGATGTTTTGCGAGAACATATTCAACAGTGTAAGGCAGCAACGGATCAACCTTTTGGTGTAAATATTCCTTTGATGTATCCTAATGTAGAAGAGATCATAAAGATCATTGTGGAAGAAAAAGTACCCATCGTTTTTACCAGTGCAGGAAATCCCAAAACATGGACGGGTTATTTAAAAGAGAAAGGAATTGCCGTAGTGCATGTGGTAAGTAGCAGCAAATTTGCTAAAAAAGCAGAGGATGCCGGATGTGATGCGGTAGTTGCAGAAGGTTTTGAAGCAGGCGGACATAACGGAAGAGAAGAAACCACAACCATGGTATTGGTACCGGTGGTAAGAGCAGCGATAAAAATCCCATTGATTGCCGCAGGTGGAATTGCTACAGGAAGACAAATGCTTGCAGCCATGGTATTAGGCGCAGATGGTGTACAGATAGGCAGCCGTTTTGTTTGTACGCCTGAAGCTTCTTCGCATATGGCTTTTAAAGAAGCCGTGATCAAAGCAGAAGAAGGCGATACTTTGTTGAGTATGAAAAAACTGATGCCGGTTCGGTTATTAAAAAATCCATTCTTTGATATTGTGCGTTCTGCAGAATTGGCCGGTGCCAATGAAGAAGAATTGAAACAGATCCTCGGCCGAGCACGTGCCAAAAAAGGAATGTTTGAAGGTGATCTTACAGAAGGTGAACTTGAAATAGGACAGGTGAGTGCACTAATACATGATATTAAACCAGCTGCTGATGTGGTGAAGGAGATTTGGGAAGATTATGAGGAGGCATTGAAAAAGTTAGGAGTTAGGAGTTAGGAGTCTGGAGTATAAATCAGTGGAAATATTTTTATTTCAGACTCCTGACTTCTCACTCCAGACTCCTAACTGTATTTTTAGTCCGCTGGCGGCAAAAACGGCATCGCTTCCCATTCTTCTTTAGATGGGCCATAAACACCCGGCACTTTTAATCCTGCCAAACGCATCAGTACTGTTAATTGTCCGCGGTGATGTATTTCATGCATTACTGTAACCCAAAGTGCAAATCCTTTTTTCCAGGTTTCTCCGTACATGGGTGTGTCTTCAAGTAAATCTGCATCTCTCCATTTAGTAAGTGCAGCTTTTACGGCTTCTGTATTTTTTAAGTAGGCTTCTGTAAGTGCAGCCTTGGTAGTGTAATGTTGTTTTGAATACCCTTCAACAGGCAATGTGGCTTCTGCCGGAATGGAGCATACGCAATCAACAATATGATTGGCCGTTCGCTCAATGGTTCTGTAACCATGTACAAGATCTTTTGCAAGACTCTCATCTGTTAAATTCTGAAAACAGGCGAGTGTAGATTTTGTTTCCACTTCCCAAATGCTGAGAAACTGATGTATAGATGTAAACATGGTTG
The DNA here is from genome assembly GCA_965206685.1 of Sediminibacterium sp. Taxonomy (GTDB): domain Bacteria; phylum Bacteroidota; class Bacteroidia; order Chitinophagales; family Chitinophagaceae; genus Sediminibacterium. Next base: position 3,202,680 of record OZ242223.1, on the reverse strand, counting down.
TTGATTTTATTTGTGTATATAAACCCCGTCTGCCTGAGAAATGCTTGATACCGTAAGATCATTGATACAGATATTCTCCGGAAGAGATGCACAGTAAAAGGTAATGTCTGCAATATCTTCTGCATACAATGGTGTAAATCCATCATACACACTTTTTGCAATGGATTCATTTCCTTTAAAGCGCACGATCGAGAATTCTGTTTCTGCTGCTCCGGGATGGATAGCGGTTACTTTTATGCGTTGGGGTAACAGATCAATCCGCATGGCTTTGCTTAATGCATCCAGTGCATGTTTACTGGCGCAATATCCGTTTCCGTCTTTATATACAATTTTCGCTGCCACCGATCCCATGTTAATGATATGCCCTTTCTTTCTTTTGACCATATAAGGCAGAATGGCTTTGGTAACATACATCACACCTTTAACATTGGTATCGATCATGGTTTCCCAATCATCTAAATCGGCGTTTTCAAAACTATCGCGGCCCAGAGCCAATCCTGCATTATTTACCAGCACATCAATATTCTGCCACTCCGCAGGTAAATTTTCAAGCGCAGAAAACACTTCCTGTCTTTTTTGTACGTCAAACACAAGTGATAGGGTTTGAACACCATATTGCGACTGCAATGCAGAAGCAAGAATCTCCAATCTGTCTGCCCTTCTGCCGGTAATAATACAGTTCCAGCCACCCGCTGCAAATTTTTCTGCTATCGCTTTTCCAAAACCGGAAGTAGCACCTGTAATGAGTATGATCTTATCCATAGTAATAATTGAATGGCGAATTTACGGTAAGGGGGGCAATCGTGAGGCGTGAATTGTGAATGGTGAATTAAGCATATTTATTGACCATTCACAATTCACCATTCACAAAATCACCTGATCAACACCACGGTTCCTTTTCTTAAAATAGCATTTCCTAAAAAGTCTGTTCCGGATGTCTGGTATACATAGGTGCCTGCGGGTTGTGCAGTGCCACCAAAATTACCGTCCCAACCTTTGTTAACCTCACTGGTTGTAAACACCATCTGTCCCCAGCGGTTATAAATAGAAAAGTAATTGAGTTTTACAATCCCTAAAACAATAGGCCTGATCACATCATTTTTACCATCACCATCCGGCGTAAATGCAGAAGGCACCAGAATATCCGGCCCGTTCTTAAATACCCTTACTTTTATTTGATCTGTTGCAACACAGCTTCCTTCACTAACCGTTACCGTATATGTTACAGAGTCAACTGTTCCGTCAAACGTTGCTATTGGATTGCCAATGGCAGGATTGCTTAAAAAAGAAGCTGGATCCCATGCATAGCCTGTTCCGCCGCTTGCAGAAAGTTGTAATGGCTGTCCTGGCACTACCGAAGTATCTGCACCGGCATAGGCATGAATGGGTGGAATAACGGTTACCACTATTGTATCTGTTTTGGGTTTAGGGCAACCGATGGTATCAGTTGCAGTAAGCACATACGTAGTGGTTTTGGTTGGTCCGGCAATAGGTGTTAATGTATTTTCATTGATCAATGTATTGGTCGGACTCCATGTAAAAACAGAACCGGCTCCGCTGCCATTGATCTGTACGCGCGAACCAAAACAAATGGTTACATCGGCACTGGCATTTGCAGCCGGATAGGGAGCCACCTTTACAATAAAAGAATCTTTTGCCTGACATTTACCAAGATTAGCAATCACAGAATATTTGGTGAGTGATAAGGGCTGCACCAAAGGATTTTTTATATTCTGAACCTTTTCGCCGGTAGAAGCTGTCCATACATAACTTAATGCATCGCTGATTGGTCGGAGCCGGAAAGTATCCGTTTTACAAATACCCGTATCCACCCCGGCTTTTACGGCAATGAATTGTAGCACATTTACATTTACGGAATCTGTATTTATACAACCGTTATCATTTACCGACACATAATATCGTGTGGTATCTTTCGGAAATACGAGTGGATTGGTAGTTGATGCATTTAGTATCCTGTTTTTATTAGGCCCATTTACAGGCGTCCACAAAACAGATCCACTGCTGATATTTGATCTTAATGTTAACGTATCATTACTGCAAATTAATGTATCCCGGAATGGCAGGTTTAATGATGGTCTGTTAAGAATAGGGATGGACTTGGTAATTGTATCAATACAACCTTTGGTATTGCTTACAATTAATCTGACCTGTGCATTGGTTGGGGAGGGATATTTCCAAACAGAATCTTTACTGTGTGCCGTATCTGAAAGTGTGGTACTATCACCAAAATCCCAGGACCAGCTATTTACTGATCCGTATTTACTGGTGGTTGCATCAAAGAATTGATAATTGTTGATATAACAGGTGCCGTTGATGGTGAAATTTGGAACAAAACCCGGATAGATCTTTACTACTGCTGTGGTAGAATCCTGACAACCACTGCTGGAGGATACTTTTAATTTAACAGTATACGTGCCGCTATCCTTTCCGCTTAGCAAATAGTTGTAAGTGGGTGTGGCGCTGGTTGATGTATCATTGGTTAATGTAGGCACACCAAAATCCCATAAATAAGAAGAAACGGTAGAATTTGGCGATTCATTTTGAAACGTTAGTGTAGTGCCATTACAGGTTATATACGTTGGTTTTAATGCTGCTGCCGAAATGGAACAGTCAGCAACCGTAACATGAATTTCTTTTTTTGTGATACCGATCAACACACCGCCTCTATATTCACTCGCACAAACAGACACAACATAATCTCCTGTTGCGGAAGGTGCAATACCGGAAATAATTCCTGTCTGCGGATCAATGGTTACCTGTGAACCCAGCGGTAATGATCCCGAATAAGTTGGCGTTAAATAAGGAACCGTTCCATAGGGCGGATTGGCCGGGGGATTCGGTAAAGCTCCCGCTGCTGTATTTGAACCACCGGTTAAACCATCACAAAAACCATATACTAACTGATCACCATCTGCGTCAGTTGCACTGAAATCAAATGTAAAAGGTGCATTGAAACAAATTAAAGCTGTATCCTTCTGCGCAAAAACGGGACTTTTATTATTTGAATAATTGATACCGTTAATGATTCCCGGAATTTTTGTGGTATAACTGATTCCGATATCATTAGAGTTGCCGGCAACGTTTTGAATTCCGCTGATCCTGCAGCAACGTTGAACGGTAAGTGTATAGCCGGCAGGATTATCAGGAAGGTCGATGGTTGTTGTATAAATATCGATGATATAACAAACCCTGGGGTTTGGCTGTGAGATACAGGGGCTAAAAGAAGTTTTATCAGGATTATCTGTTCCTGATCTTGAAATAGTAATCGTATTGAGCAATTGATTGGTAGCTCCGTCAAAAACTCCCATAAAAACATTGGCATCTCTTTGTGCTGCGGTTGACTTACAATCAAGGTATTGCCGGATGGTAATCTGATATTTTGATGTATTTGCTGAACTCCCCGGGCCTATATATGAATATTGTATCCATCCCCCTTTCAGGTGATTGGCATATCCCTGTTGGGTGAATAATACAATGATCAATAATGCAACAACTTTCTTCATCTTATCTATGCTTCTCAATCAGCATCTTTTTATTAACTGTCTTGGTTACTGTAGGGCAATCCGTTACAATCTGTGAATGTACAATTTGTGCTATTATTTAACATCTTGTAAATCATTATTTAACGGAGCTGCAACAACTATCCATAAGACGAAATCTCAGTGGGCTATGCTGCCTGAATGAGAAAGAATGATTGAATTTTAACGGATCAGCACCGAAGTACCCTTTCTGAAAACGGTTTTACCCAGATAATCAGTTCCTTCAGTGGCAAACACATAAGTGGCAGCCGGTTGGGCATTACCTCCATACATACCATCCCAGCCTTTTCCAAACTCGGTGGTTGTATACAATAATTGCCCCCAGCGGTTAAACACTTTAAAATAAGTAAGCTTTGAAATACCAACGGTTATGGGCCGCAGAATATCATTCTTGCCGTCGCCATTAGGTGTAAAGGCCGAGGGTACTAATATATCAGGCCCGGTTCGGTAAATTTTCACCACTATCTCATCTTCTGCATAACACGATTGTCCATTATACACCCTCACTTTATAGCGGATAGAATCAACTCCTTCTCCAATAGTAGCTACCGGATTGGCAATCGACGGGTCGTTTAAAAAAGTTTCGGGGCTCCAGATATAGCGCTGTCCGCCACTGGCCATCAACTGTAAAGCCTGCCCAGGTAATGCCGAAGTATCTCTGCCCGCATTGGCAACTACCGGTGGAATAACCACCACTGTTATTGTATCACTTGAAGTTTTGGGGCAACCCAGAGTATCTCTTACGGTTAAGATATAATTGGTTGTTCTTGATGGGCCGGCAATGGGTTGCAGCGTAGTCGGATTGATCAAACTATTAGCGGGTGTCCAAAAAACACTTGAGCCGATAATCGTTCCTTTTAATTGTAAGCGATTTCCAAAACAAATACTCGTGTCCGGCCCGGCAATAGCGGTTGGGTAGGGTACAACTTTTACCAGTACCGTATCCTTATCCTCACACTTGCCAAGATTAGCAGTGACCAGATATTTTGTATTCACCAATGGTTGAACAAGCGGATACTTTTCAGCAGCAACTACTTCGCCAGAACTGCTGGTCCATTTATAACCCAATGCCTGGCTAACCGGTTGTAAACGGATCGTATCCGTTTTACAGATCAGGGTATCATTACCAAGATTCACTTTAATAAATGGCAATACATTCACTGTTACAGAATCCGTATTCGAACAACCATTATCACTTAACAATACATAGTATTTGGAAGTGATCTTGGGAAAGACCAACGGTTTTGCCGTATTCGCAAAAAGAATATGCGTATCAGCAGAGGTCCATATAAAGCTACCCGAATTTAAAACAGGAATAGCCAATGTATCAATACTGCAGATCAATGTGTCTCTGAAAGGTAATTGCAGAGTGGGTTTATCACTCACCACAAGGTCTTTGTGTAAACTGTCGATACATCCTTTGCTGTTGGTAACGACCAGATTAATATTTTTTGTAGAAGGAGTCAGGTATTTGTATTTCGGATTTTTGATCGAGAAAGTATCCGCATTCGTTCCATCATCTCCCATATCCCAGAACCAACTGTTTACAAAACCATATTTAGTGGTGGTAGCATCATTAAATTGAAAAGGATTTAATACACAACTGCCCACAATATTAAACGCAGGCGTAAAACCTGGATACACGATCACGGTGGTACTGGCAGCACCTACACAGCCTCTTGGCCCTGTAACATTGAGCGTTGCCCTGTATGTTCCCGTATCTGCATAAGTATAATTAACCGTTGGATCGTTAGATAATTTACCCGATGCATCACCAAAATTCCATTCATAAGAAGTGATGGAGGAAGAGGTAGACATATTTTCAAAATGCACAGTAAAATCTTTGCATTGAATCGTTTTTTCAGGTAATACAGCTTCAATGATATCGCAGTTCTGCACTTTCAGGATAAAATCTTTCCGATGTTCTGTAAAAGCCTTTCCATTTCTCCATTCGGTGATACAAACATTCACTACATACGTTCCTTCACCGGGAGCAATGCCGCTGATAATACCGGTACTTTGATTAATACTCACTTTCCCACCCAATGGATAATCGCCGCTAAAGGGTGAGGCATAAGGTAATGGAGAGAGATTAAGTGTGGCAGCAGGTGGTGTATTATTGCTGCCACTGCTGGCAGTATAGGCATTGCATAATGCAAAAGTGAGTACATCGTTATCAGGATCCTCTGCACCAAAATCGAGCTTAAAAGATTTATTGGCGCATACCAGTGCTGTATCTTTCAATAAAAATTGCGGACTGCTGTTATGCCCGGTTGGCAGTGTGTTTTTTCCGGGTATTTGGGTAACATAATTACTTCCCACACTTGTTTTTATGGCTAGATTTGAAATCTGGTCTACACGGCAACAACCAATTCTCGATAAAGTATATCCCTGGTTATTATCCGCAAGCAAAACCGTACTGGACCATACACCATATTGGTAACAAACATTTACATTACCCACCAAACAGGGGAAAGCACCGGTATTCAGTGATATGGATTGAATACCTCCCTGGGCATCAAGACGCTGGCTTAGTACCAGAACATTATCAGCATAAACACCAACCGTTACCTGTTCGTTTTCTAATAACGGCCCGCTCGAGGCACAATCGCGAAATAAGCGCAACGATATTCTGTAAAGACTGGTGCCGCTTGCAGAACCCGGACCCAGATATTCATAAAACAATTCACCCCCCGCCACATGTCTGGCCGTAGCCGGTAATGTGCAGATAAAAAGAATAACTATGAAGAAGAATTTCTTCATCAGTTGGGGGATTAGGTTTTATTGATAAATGCCAATAAGAGCTCATTCATATGATCTGTTGCTTCCCACATACCCATATGGCCAATATTTTGCAATACATGAATATACGGATTAAGGGGCAGGCGGGATTGCTGTAACATATCATCCATAGGCGCTGCAACATCCTCAGTACCAATTACGAATAGAATAGGCAGGCGGTTGCTTTTTAATACATCTGTAGCATCGGGCCGGTACATCATGGCACGGTAATATTGCTGCAAAGCTTCTTTCGAAAATTGTTGGGAGGCAAGAATCAGTTGCTCTACTTTTTCAGGATGTTTTTCTTTAAAAACTGCACCAAATAAATTAGGTATGGTTGTTTTCAAAAATGAGTAGGCGCCATATTCTTCCATCAACGCAATACCCCGTTCCCTGTTTTTCTTTTTCTCATCACTATCTGTAAATGCAGTGGAGTGTACTAACCCAAATGCCTGTAATTGATCAGGATATTTTTTCGCAAAAGCAAGTGTGATATAGCCACCCATACTATGGCCAAGCATTGTACAGGAACTGATTTTTTCTTGTGAGAGCAATGCATGAATACAATCGGCGTAATCAATTATAGATATGTAGTCTGGAGTTAGAAGTCTGGAGTCTGGATTGGTTTTTGAAACAGACTCCAGACTTCTAACTACTAACTCCAGACTCATCAATGAAGATTTTCCACTTCCCGGCAAATCAGGAACAATTAATAAACAATGCTTTTTTAAATATTCGATCTGCTGATCCCAAATATGGCTGTCCTCACCAAATCCATGCAGCAATACAACCGGTTTTCCCTTCCCTTCTATTTGGTATGCAATGTTTGTGTTTTGATATGAGAACGTTTTTTGCATGATCAGGATTTTCTTAACTGCACAGACCGGAACAACAACAATAAAGTAACCGGAATAAATGCAGGATTCAATTGCTGCGGAAGCCAGAACCAGGTGATCAGTAATAAAACATATAATACACTGCAGGCAGAAAAATATTTTGCAAAACGATTGGGTTTTTTCCAGACAGCAAATGCTGCAATCAAATGTGTAGGCAAAGCCCAGAGAAGATTATAATTAACTGCACAGGATTTATGATCGGTACCAAACCACATAAACAATAACAAACAACCGATCAAGCCCGTTTTAAAGAATAATAAAAAGTCGAACACCTTGGTAAGTATTTGTGCCGTTTTATTTTTAAGAAATGAAATGGATGCAATGAGTATACATGCCACACTTAAAACGATCAATGGCCAATAGTTACTTCCGGGGTCAGATGGAAAGCCTGTATTGATAATATTTCTGCTTTTGATAAATGAACCCGATCTTCCGGGTGCGGCACTGTCAATCCCTTTCATTAAATAATCCGGAAGGAACATGGATTGGTCAATGGTAACTACTTTATCAATGGGACTGGCCAATAAAAGATCAATACCTAATTTACTCCAGGGTTTGCCGCCTTTATCAAGGTATTCATGCAGCATATTCCGGAAAGTTGTTTTTTGTGGAACCAGTTGATGTTGGACTGACAATCCACCATATTTCAGAAGAATATCACGGATCCGGGTTGTACAGTTATTATACAAAAAATCATATTTATAATATCGGTTGGCACCGGCAAGATTCTCTGTAAGCGCTTGCGTAATGGCTGATTTTGCTGATGCGGGCAGATTCAATTCCTGTTCTGTTACACTTCTTTTCTCAACCTGGTATTCGTACATAAATTGCGCAAGACTTTCTACCGATAAAAAATAATCCAGTTTGCCTCTGGTAAACTTCATATAGAAATCAGGATCATCAAAATCAAATGTGCCGTAGTTGTAAATGATATCGGTTTGTTTGCTGCTGTCAACAATTCGCAAAGCCGTATGGCCAAAAGTGGAGTACAGTTCATCGCCCGGCGCACAGGTAAGCAGGCTGATGCGTAAATGGGAGGAGTCTGTTTGTGCAACTGTTCTCAAACAAAAAACACAAGCCAGCAAAACAAAAAAAAGTCCTGTTTTTTTCACTGATATTATTTTAGGAAAGTTACGCCCATTTCCATTCCCGAATAATAAGAAAAAGCTATAAAATTAAACGGGAAATAGGGTTGGTCAGGTACCCAAAAGAAACGGAGGTTAAATGTTTAACCTCCGTTTACTTAAAACATGTTAACTATAACTTATTACTGCTATCTTCTGCTGTAATTTGGTGATTCCTTGGTAATGTGTACATCATGCGCATGGCTCTCATTCATACCTGCATTGGTGATCTTTACAAAAGTTGATTTTTGCAATGCTGCAATATCTTTGGCACCGCAATAACCCATACCGGCTCTTAATCCGCCAACATACTGGTAAACGATCTCGCTCAGGTTTCCTTTGTAGGCTACACGGCCCTCAATGCCTTCGGGTACATATTTTTTTACATCTTCTTCCACATCCTGAAAATAGCGGTCGCCGCTGCCCTGACTCATCGCACCCATACTTCCCATGCCGCGGTATTCTTTAAACTTACGGCCTTCGTAAATAATGGTTTCGCCCGGACTTTCTTCCACACCTGCAAACACACTTCCCATCATTACTACATTGGCCCCTGCGGCAAGCGCTTTTACCATATCGCCTGTATAACGGATACCGCCATCAGCGATTACGGGAATACCTTTTGCTTTTAATGCGTTGCTGGCTTCAATGATCGCAGTTAATTGCGGAACACCCGCACCTGCAACAATTCTTGTGGTACAGATAGAACCCGGCCCGATACCTACTTTCACACAATCTGCGCCGGCTTCTGCCAATGCTAAAGCACCGGCTGCCGTTCCTACATTACCGGCAATGATCTGTAAATGCTTGAAATTTTTTCTCAGTGCTTTTAATGCCTGTATCACACCTTTGCTGTGTCCGTGTGCACTGTCTAAAGTAACTACATCAACCCCTACATTTTGTAAGGCACTTGCACGGTCCATCAGGTCTTTGGTAATACCTAACGCAGCGCCTACCAATAATCTTCCGAGATTATCTTTTACGGCATTGGGGTAATTTCTGATCTGCAGAATATCTCGGTACGTGATTAACCCGATCAGTTTTCCCTGCTTATTAACAACCGGTAATTTTTCAATTTTATATTGACGTAAAATTTTCTCTGCTTTTTTCAGATCCGTTCCTTCCGGTGCCGTAACCAGGTTTTCTTTGGTCATTACCTCTTTTACCTTACGGCTTTTATCATGCTCAAAACGAAGATCGCGGTTGGTAAGAATACCTACCAGTTTCTGATTGGCGTCTACAATAGGAATACCACCAATTTTATTTTCTTTCATCAATTTCAATGCATCACCAATGGTAGCATCGACCAATAAAGTAATCGGGTCAATGATCATTCCGCTCTCACTTCTTTTTACTCTTCTTACCTGCTCGGCCTGTTTTTCTACACTCATATTTTTGTGAAGAATGCCTATGCCGCCTTCTCTGGCAAGCGCAATGGCCAAACTGGCTTCAGTAACGGTATCCATCGCTGCAGAAAGCATGGGAACTTTGAGGATGATATCTTTTGTAAGATGAGAGCTGATGTCGGTTTCGCGCGGAAGTATCTCGCTGAACGCAGGTACCAACAGTACATCGTCAAACGTAAGGCCTTCGCCGAAAAATCTTGATTGTGAGGATGGGGTGCGGGAAGAAATATTTCTTGTTGCCATGTGCAAAGATAGCGCAGCAGATAAATTCGCTCCAAAACTTTTTATCTACGGCCTAAAAGGCCATTCGTCATTGATTATTGGCCTAAATACATTGCATGCTTAGTTTAAAAGGAATAGTCTTTACTTTTGAGTAATGACGAGGCCTTCACCCACTGCCGATACTCCTTATTTTAATTTTCAGTTTGGCTTATTATGCACCAGTAATTTTCTGTTCAGCAATAGTTTCAGTATGATGATACCTGAACTTCCGGGTTATTTAACCAGGATGGGCGGGGCAAAATATATCGGGCTCATCATTGCCTTGTTTACCTTAATGGCAGGCATCTCACGCCCCTTCAGCGGAAAACTAACAGATACGGTTGGCCGCGTGCCGGTAATGATCTTTGGATCTCTGGTTTGTGTGGTGTGCAGTTTATTGTATCCTGTTATGACAACGGTAACCGGTTTTTTGATCCTCCGTTTTTTTCACGGTTTTTCAACAGGCTTTAAACCTACCGCTACTTCTGCATATGGTGCAGATGTTGTACATGAATCGAGAAGGGGAGAAGCGTTAGGAGCATTGGCAATCGGTTATTCCCTGGGCTCTTCTATCGGTCCATTATTTGGCAGTTATCTGGTAATGAATTTTTCTTATCAAACCATGTTCATCGTTTCTTCTCTCTGTGCATTGGGCTCAGTAATCATTTTATACAATGTAAAAGAAACACTTGCCAACCCGCAAAAGTTTTCACCCAGATTTTTGCTGATAAAGAAATCTGATATTTTTGAGCGAACAGCCATTAAGCCGGCTATTACTATGCTGTTGCTTTGTTTTTCCATTGGATGTGTTATTACACTTACACCGGATTTGAGTGAATCAGTGGGACTGCATAACAAAGGATTCTTTTATGCCTGCTATACAGTTGCTTCTCTGCTGATTCGTTTAATAGCAGGTAAAGCATCCGATAAGTATGGACGGATTATTGTACTGATATTTTCTTCACTCACCATGATCATTGCCATGGTGTTATTGTCTTATTCGCATTCTATCTTAATGGTCATTATCAGTGCATCCATACTCGGATTTAGTGTGGGCATGAACGGGCCAACCATTATGGCATGGACGGTTGATATGTGTAAAGTAGAACACCGCGGCCGCGCCGTTGCGTCCGTTTACATTGCACTTGAACTGGGCATTGGCAGCGGGGCTTTATTTTCCGGCTGGATCTACCAAAACCGTCTGGAGAATCTGAAATTGGCTTTTCTCTTTACCGCTGTTCTTGCAGCTATTGCTTTATTGCTACTGATTGTTTGGCGCAAAAATGAAAAGAAACGTCATGCAGTTAACGAAGAAGCCCTCTTCGATTTTAGCGAATAACCCTTCGCTTTCCTTCGCGCCCTCGTGTCTTTTCGGTTAAGAAGGATTTACCGCAAAGACGCTAAGACACGATGTTTCGCGAGGATAAGCTAGAGTAGTTTATACATCTTACCGGGCAGCGAACAGATCACATTCTGCATTTCAAGATTTAGAATAACAGCCGCAACAGTACTGCTGCTTAAACCACTTTTTACATACAGGGAATCTACATGTGTCGTTTCTGTTTCTTTTAATAAGTGCACAATGATCTTTTCATCGGCACTTAATTCAATAAACAGTTCTTTTTGTTTTTTGATGATCTTTTTCTTTTCCTCCCAACCCATGGTTTCTATCAGTTGATCTGCATCGGTTAATAGCGTTGCTTTATTTTGTCTGATCAGTTTTAAACAACCACTGCTCTTACTATCTGTAATTTTTCCCGGCACGGCAAATAGATCACGGTTATAATTATAAGCAAGCTCCGCAGTGATCATACTGCCGCCTTTTACTGCGGTTTCAATTACAATGGTTGCATCTGCCATGCCGGCTACAATGCGGTTGCGTTTGGGAAAATTATGTTTATCGGGCTTACTGGTTTTTCTGAACTCAGTTAGGAGTCCGCCATTCAATAACATTTCTTTTGCCAATGATTTGTGCTGCGATGGATATAAAGTATCCATTCCATGTGCCAAAACACCCACTGTGGGAATTTGATGATGGAGGCTTGCTTTATGAGCGATCGCATCAATGCCAAAAGCCAACCCGCTAACTACCAGAATATTTTGTGTTTGTAAAGAATTGATCAATTGTTCGGTAACCTGCCTGCCATAATCTGTATGGTTTCTTGTGCCGATAATACTGATGATACGGCTGTGGTTAAGATGGGCATTGCCGCGATAATACAGGATGGTTGGCGGATCATAACAATGCAATAACCGTTGCGGATATGCTTTGTCTGTAATGAACAAAATCTGTAATTGATGTTTCTCTGCAAACAGCATCTCCTCTTCTGCTTCCTGAAAACGGTTCCATTCTTTCACACGCTTTGCACATAACTCGCCAATGCCTTCAATACAACTTAATTCTTTTTTTCTGGCAGAAAATACAGAAGCCGCATCACCAAAATGTTCAATTAACAAACGGGCTTTTACAGACCCCAATTCGGGGATCATGGTTAATGCCAAACGGCAGATCAGTTCTTCTTTCATGATTTTCTTTTCTTCAAAAAACATTTTCCAATGTTCCTGAAAAAATGAAAGCCACGATTAGGTATTTATACGCTATAAACCAACTATTGTAAACGTAGTTCTCCGGTTTTTTGCCCTGCCTGCCTCCGTTGTATTGTCTGAAACAGGCTGTGTGGCACCAAAACCTTTATAGCTGGTTCTGTTGCCAGCAATGCCTTTACTGGTTAAATAATCAACAATGGTTTTTGCGCGGTTGGTAGAAAGCAACAGGTTATCCTCCTGCTTACCCACATTATCTGTATGTCCACTGATCTCCACTTTTAAAGAAGGATTCTCTTTTAATACCTGCACCAGTTGATCCAATTCTATCGAAGCCGATTTTGGCAACTCAAAAGAGTTAGTGGTAAAATGAATATTATTAAAGGTGGTAACAATATTCAATTCTACTGGCTGCAGATAAATATCTTTTTTATAAATACTATCTGCCTCCATTTTACTCAACTCATATTGCTCACTGTAAAAAAGATAGCCCTTTCTGTTTACCGTAAACGTATAATCCTTGCCCGTTGGTAAAGTGATAAAGTATTCGCCCATTTCATCCGTCTGCACCTTCATCAAGGCTTTGTTATTTGTATTATCTGTTAACTCCACAGAAGAGGGTAGTGTCTTATTCGTTTTTTTATCGATCACTTTTCCTTTTACGTATAAGGTTCTGTAAGGACGGATATCCGGCCGCAGATCAAATTTGTACAGATCCAATCCACCGCGGCTATCACTTCTGTCGCTGGCATAATAGGCAGTAAGTCCATCTGCTGATACAGCAAGGCTTCCTTCATTTTCTATCGTATTGATAGGATAGCCAAGGTTTTCCGGTTTACCCCATTCTCCATCCATTCCTTTTCTGATCACAAACAAATCCGATCCACCATAACCCGGTAAACCATCGGATGTATAATATAGTGTTTGATTATCTGCATGAATAAACGGCGCCTGTTCATCACCTGCTGAGTTTATATCCGGACCCATATTCGTAGCAGGTCCCCATTTACCATTGGCCTGTCGATAACTTACATACAGGTCTCTGCCTCCATAACCACCGGGTCGGTTACTTACAAAATACAGGGCACGTTTATCCGGACTCAATGTTGGCCCGCTCTCATAAAAATCGGTATTCACATTCGGCCCAAGATTTTGCGGCTCGCTCCAGCCCTGCGGTGTGAAGTAAGAAATATAAATATCAAAACTTCTGTGGCCCTGATCAATCATATCAGCTGCAAAGATCATCCATTCTCCATCTTGTGAAACGGATAAAGCACCTTTATTGGTTTCTATATTAATATCGCCATCAATTACCTTCCATTGTCTAAACCCTTTTTTATCAATAGGGCTTTCAATAAAATCTTCGCGGCCATGTTGCCCCAATCTGGTAAACACCAATAAACTATCTGTTACGGTTACAGATGGATAATATTCCGATTGTTCTGTATTCACACTATCACCCAGGTTCACCGGTGTAAAATCGTAATGAGTGTTCTTATGTTCTGTGGCATATCTGATGGCAAATTCATAACAGCGTTTTCTATACTGCGCACTTTTAATACTTCTGTCATTTAATTTGGGATAGGTCATGAATGCATCAACCGCTTTGGATGCTTCTTCAAATTTTCCCTGTCCGGCTAAATTGATGGAATAGGGCAGGTTATATAAAATAAAATAAGCAGTGTCTTTACTTCTTGCTTTCTCATACAATTTTACGGACTGATCATATTTTTTCAATTGTCCCAATGCACCTGCCAAAGAAAGATATGCATCCACAAAATTTGTATCGATTTTAATCGATTCAATTAATACAGCAGCGGCTTCTTTGATCTCTCCGTCTTTCAATTGATCCAAAGCTTTCTCATATAAGGTAACCGCTTTCGCCTTCACATGCTCTGGATCATATACCTGCGAATAACCTGCAACACCGATCAACAATGTGGGAATAAGAAGTAATAATTTCATACACTGATTAATAAACACAAGTTCGATAAAAAGGAAAGAAAGGGATGTTAAAATTAGTGAGGGGGGATGAATGTTGAATATCGAGCAGGGAATATTGAATTTTGAAGTATCTGGTTATAGATGTGAGTGGTGAGTAGTCAGCAGTGAGTGGGCCTTCTGCCGTTGTTGGTCGACCGACCAACAACCCACACTAAGGAACATTAATATACTTATGTACCTGCAAACTCAATTCCCATTCTGGATCGCATTGTTTGTCTCCCGACAAACAACAACTCAACACTAAGGAACATTAATATACTTATGCACCTGCAAACTCAATTCCCATTCTGGATCGCATTGTTTGTCTCCCGACAAACAACAACTCAATACTAAGGAACATTAATATACTTATGCATCTGCAAACTCAATTCCCATTCTGGATCGCATTGTTTGTCTCCCGACAAACAACAACTCAACACTAAGGAACATCAATATACTTATGCATCTGCAAACTCAATTCCCATTCTGGATCGCATTGTTTGTCTCCCGACAAACAACAACTCAACACTAAGGAACATTAATATACTTATGCACCTGCAAACTCAATTCCCATTTAGGATGATCTTTAATATACTCGATCAATAAAGGCGTTACTTCCGCAGCTTTATCCCATTCTGGTTGAAGATATAATTTGCAATTCCCACTAACCTGTGCAGCATACGTTTCTGCCCATTCAAAATCGTGTTTATTATAAACCACTACTTTCAATTCATTCGCTAACGGAATGATCTCAGGTAAAGGTGCTTTGAATTTTTTGGGAGATAAACAGATCCAGTCCCAATTACCGCTGAAAGGAGATGAACCGGATGTTTCAATATTTGTTTCAAATCCGGCTTCCTGTAATGTTTGTGTTAACAGGTCAAGCTGATGCATCAAAGGTTCGCCGCCGGTGATCACGACTAATCTGCCGGGAAATTTTTTCGCTTCTTCAACAATTGTGTCAATGGAAATTTGCGGATGTTTTGAGGCATCCCAACTATCTTTTACATCGCACCAGAAACATCCCACATCACAACCGCCCAGCCTGATAAAATAAGCCGCACGCCCCTGATGAAAACCTTCCCCCTGCAGGGTATAGAATGCTTCCATTACCGGTAATGTAGTGGTGGTTTTTGTTGTCATAATAATGTAAAGGTAGTCAATGGTGAGTGGTGAGTAGTCAGTAGTGAATAGCGTATGAATATTTTTACTCACTACTCACTACTGACCACTCACAAAAGCGTTCAGCCTTCCGCATTAAGCGTTCTGCTTATAAGCCTGTAAAGTATTTTTTAATAATCCCGCAATCGTCATTAATCCCACACCACCGGGAACAGGTGTAATGGCTGATGTTTTTGGGGCAACTTCTGCAAAAGCAACATCTCCTTTTATACGGAAACCTTTTTTAGCAGTGGCATCATCCACTCTTGTAATACCAACATCAATCACAACAGCACCCTCTTTTACCATATCGGCTTTTACAAATTCAGGGCGGCCCAATGCAGCCACCAATATATCTGCCTGTAAACAGATTTCTTTGAGGTTAGGTGTTTGTGAATGGCAGATCGTTACTGTGCAGTTTCCTCTTTTTTGGTTGCTGCTCAACAAAATGCTCATGGGCCTTCCCACAATATTGCTGCGGCCGATTACCACTGCGTGTTTGCCTTTTGTTTCAATGTCAAAATGTTCCAGCATTAACATAATACCGAAGGGTGTGGCTGGAATAAATGTGGCTAAACCCTGCACCAGTTTACCGGCACTGCTTGGGTGAAAACCGTCTACATCCTTGGCGGGGTTGATCGCTTCAATCACCTTCTGTTCGCTGATCTGCTTGGGTAAAGGGAGTTGAACCAATATTCCGTCTACTTCCGGGTTGGTATTTAGTTTTTCAATCTCTGCCAGTAAAGCGCCTTCTGTTGCATCACTGTTCAATCTGACCAGGGTTGATCTGATTCCGGTTTCCTCACAATTTCTGATCTTACTTGCCACATAGGTTTCACTGGCCCCGTTAGAACCTACTAAAATTGCTGCAAGGTGAGGGGGGCGTTTACCCGATTGGGCAAGAACGGCTGTTTCTACCTTGAGTGCTGTTTTTACCGCTTCGGCCGCGGCCTTTCCGTCTAATAGTAACATAGGTGGCAAAAGTATCAGAAATGCCACTTATCTATCCAAAATTTTAAGCACATACCGTTTCTCAAAAATTCTGCAAAAAAAATCACCTTGTAAGTATGAAATCCCTGATACCGATATTAACAGTCATTAGTATTAAAATATGATGTAATTAATTGATTATCAATAAATAAAAAAGTAATTTTTATTTTATTTAACTTTTTTTTAAGTTTTTGCGCAGCTTTTTAACCAGCCTCATGGTCTTACATTGAAAGCGTACGTTAACCATTTGTAAAATTTGTTGAATTATAACTTTTTTAACATATTGTGCACTTTTGGTTATATTCGTCCACTCAAAGTTTATCCTAAAACTAAAAAACATGAAGAAATTTGTATCTACACTAGTAGTGTTATTGCTATGTTTTTCGGTAGCAGTCACTGCTCAGGTACGTCCGGTTACGGGTACCGTAAAAGATGACCAGGGAGCACCCCTTCCCAATGTTTCAGTAAAAGTTAAAGGAGCCAGCACCACAGCAATTGCTGATGCAAGCGGAATGTTCCGTATTAGTGCATCAGAAAATTCAGTTTTGGTATTTTCTGCTGTTGGCTTTACTGATGTTGAACAAAGAGTTGGCAAAGCTTCGGTACTGAACATCTCTTTAAGCAAAAAAGTTAATGAATTAGAAAATGTGGTTGTAACCGCTCTGGGTATTAAAAGACGCCCGAAAGAGTTAGGTTATGCCCAAACAACCGTAAAATCTGAACAGATTACTGCGGGACAATCACCAACCTTAGGTCAGGCTTTATCTGGTAAAGTTTCCGGTTTAACAATCTTAAACCAGAACTCATCTGTAAATGCTGATGTTAAAGTGGTTTTAAGAGGTTACCGTTCTATTACAGGTAACAACGAAGCACTGATTGTATTGGATGGAATTCCGGTTCCTCAAAATACTTTGGCTTACATCAATCCGCAGGATGTGGAAAGTGTGAGTGTATTGAAAGGTGGTCAGGCCGCTACATTGTACGGTTCTGATGGTGCGAATGGTGTATTGATGATCACAACCAAAAAAGGAAATGTAAGACCTACTGTTAATTTTGTTCATTCAACAACAGTAGATGCGATCAGTTTCTTCCCTGGTCAGCAAACTGAATATGGTTCAGGTTCTGATTATGGTGGAGCGGCTTTGTCAAACGACAATTTCCGTCCATTTGAAAACCAGCAGTACGGTGATGCTTTTGATGGTAAGATCCGCGATATCGGTAGGGTATTAGCTGATGGCAGCCGCTACCAGCTTCCTTATTCTGCTGTACCTAATCAAAAGAAAAACGCATTTAATACCGGTTACACATTTTCAAACTCTCTGTCTCTGGCAGCGGGTGATGAAAAAACCGGAAGATATTTTATGTCTGTTCAGGATTTACAGGTTCAGGGTGTTGTACCTCATGATGAATACCACAGAACTGCGTTCAGATTCAACTCTTCACGCACATTTGGTAAATTCAGAACTGCATTTGACGGTACATTTACTTCAGACAGAACCCAGCGTACCACTGCTGATTTCTATAACTTAGTTTTCCAAAGTCCTGGTGAAGTTCCTTTAACTGAACTGAGAGACTGGCAGAATAATAAATTCGCTAATCCAAATGGTTATTTTAATGACTATGCAGATAACCCTTATTTCGCTGCAGATAATAACAGAACTGATCAGCGTAATAACTTCTTTAACGGTAACCTGTCTTTGGAATACAAACCAACAAGCTGGTTGAGCGTTTTATACAGATTAGGAACTGCGGTTACCAATCTGTCTCAGAAAAACTGGACAGGTCAATTCCTGTACACTACCTATGCTGCTAAAACAGCACCTACTTTCGATCCTAAATACAATGACTATAACGGTATCTTCCGTGCAGCCACTAACGTGTTAGGTTCTGTATCGGATATTGCTTCATGGGCAAGCAGAATCAACTCAGATTTCATTGTTACGGCAGATAAGAAATTCAAAGATTTCTCTACCAAACTGATTTTGGGTATGAACGTTCAGGTTCGTCAGAGCAGATCTTCTCAGGTAAACAATGCTTCATTGGTTATCCCGGGTCTGTATTTTGTTAATAACACTGCTGGTGTGTTAACCGGTTCAGATAATACTCAATTGATCAGGAAGTTTGGTTATTATGGTGACCTGACCGTTGGATATAAGGATGTTGCTTTTATTCACGGATCAGTTAGAAATGATAATAGCTCAGTGTTCTATTCTGATACAAGACCTTCCAGTCTGTATTCATTCTTCTATCCCGGTGTGGATGCCTCTGTTATTGTATCAGACATCTTCCCTGGTATTAAGTCAAATACCCTTAGCTACCTGAAATTGCGTAGTGGTTACAACGTTAACAAGAACGATAACCTTAACCCATATTCATTGGTACCTGTTTATAATACAGCAGGTGGTTTCCCTTATGGAACAACTGTTGGTTTAACAGCTTCAAGTACTTTTCCTGACGGAAACCTTCGTCCGGAAACCATCAGCACATTTGAAGGTGGTCTTGAATTTGGATTGTTTAAAAACCGTATCAACTTAGACATTTCTGCCTATAGCAGTACTTCAAAAGATTTGATCATGTCTGCCGGTGTATCTAACACTACCGGTTACTCAACTTATCAGTTGAATGCTGCAAACATGACCAATAAGGGTATTGAAGTTGACCTGAAAGCAAGCATTATCAAAAAAGCGAACTTTACATGGGATGTAACTGCCAACTATACGTATAACACCAACACGGTAAATACGATCTTTGGTAACCTGCCAAGATTCCAGTCAGGTTCATTAGGTACATCTGCTTATGAGTTTGCTGAAATTGGTCTTCCTTTCCCTTACCTGAAAGTATCAGGCTTCCAGCGTGATCCAGCCAATGGTGCTGTTGTTGTAGATGCAACAAACCGCTGGCCTGTTAAAGACCTGAATCTGGTAAATAAAGGAAATATGTTACCTAAGCACATCGTAGGTTTCAGCACTCAGGTAGCTTATAAAGGATTTACGTTGTCTACTACTGTAGAATTCCGTACCGGATATTATATCATGAGTGGAAGTGGTCTTACCAGTGCCTTTGCAGGTACCAGTGCCCTTACCAATCAATACCATCGTAAACCATTTATTTATCCAAACAGCGAAACATTTGATGCCGCTTCAGGAAAATATACCACCAATACAGGTTTGGTTAGCGATTATTATGCATGGTATGCAGGATGGGGTGACGTAGGTACTCCTACCAGCGCAGCTAATATTGGTGAGTTCTATGCAACTTCAGGACAGTTCATTAAAATGAGAGATGCGTCTCTTTCTTATGCAATTCCTCAGAATTTGCTGAAGAAAACAAAATTCATCAGAACAGCATCAATTACTTTGATTGGAAGAAACCTGTTTATGATTTTACCTAAAGAAAACCAGTTTGCAGATCCTGAGTTTAATGCATTTGCAACCAGTTCAAATAATATTGGTTTGAACACAACTTCAAATACACCAACTACAAGATCTTACGGCGTAACATTAAACTTAGGTTTCTAATTATTTAATTGAAAAAAGTTTTTTATGAAAAAAATATTTGGATATATAACCTTGCTGTTAGTGTTAAGCAGTTGCTCCAAGACGTTCTTGGATGTAAACAATAGCCCTAACTCTGCGACCTTCACAAGGTCGGATTATCAATTTACCGGTGCCTTGAATACTACCGCAGGTGGTATGGTAGCGCCTCACCAGCTGGGAAGCGCCTGGACCGGTTATTTAAGTTTCAGTACCAGCTTTACCGGTGGTGGAACCCAAAAAACCCAGATTTTCTCTAACACAGATTTCAACTTCTGGGATGGTATTTATCACAACATCTACGATTATCAATATGTAGTAGATAATGGAGCAAAAGAAGGATACGGCCAATTGGTTGGACCAGCCAAAATCATGCAGTGTGCATTGTTTCAGAAGCTTGTTGATACCTATGGAAATATACCTTACACTCAGTCTTTCCAGTTACAGTCTTACGTAACACCAGTATACGACGATGCACAAACCATTTATTTTGCGTTGATCAAAAGGATTGATTCTGCGATTACCGATATCAAAGCAGCAACTTTCCCAACCACAACACCGTCAGATGTGATGTTTGCGGGTAACAAAACCAAATGGATTCAGTTTGCGAATTCTCTGAAAATGAGAATCCTGCTTCGTCAGGCATTTGTAGCGGCTAATACAACCTATATCACTACAGAGATCAACAAGATCGTAGCTGAAGGATCAGGTTTCTTAACTACCAATGCTTATATCAACCCAGGATTCCTGAAAACAACCAGTAAAATCAACCAGTTTTACGGTAACATGGGATATAATGAGAATGATGTGGAGCAAGGTAATCACCGTTTATACAAAATGAATGATGTGATCATTAACTATTTGAAGAGCACCAATGATCTCTTCAGATTGCAGCGTCTGGCAGATGTGAAAGCATCTAACCCTGCACCTGATCCTGTAACCGGTTTACCTGATAAGAATAACTTTGCTAACTATGTGGGTATTCCTTTGGGTGGCCGTGGTAGTGCATATCTGGAAACATTAGTTTCTTCTATGGGCTCTTCGCAGATTGTAAAAGGAGATGCAGTAAGACCAATGGTATTTATGACAGCAGCCGAAGTTTACTTCCTGCTGGCTGAAGGTGGTGTGCGTTACAGCATTGCCGGCTTAGGCGACCCTCAGACTAACTATCAAACTGGTATCACACAGGCGTTTATCCTGGATGCGGCTACACAAACTGCAACAGCTTCTGCAACAGCCGGTGCTGCAACAACTGCAGCAACGACTTACTTTGCACAACCAATCAACAACGTTAACTGGGTAGCATCAACAGACAAACTGGCTGCTATTGCAACCCAGAAATGGGTGGCTTTGTGCAACTTTGATGGTTGGGAAGCGTGGACAGAATGGAGAAGAACAAAAGTTCCAAATATTCCATTATCTGTTCAACCGGGTGCTAGTACCACTCAACCAAGAAGATTGTATTATCCAATCAGTGAGTCTAATACCAATTCTGCCAGTTTAGGTGCAGTAGGTACTTACAGTGTATATACATCAAAGATTTTCTGGGATAAATAAATTCTGTTTATTTTATCAGATATAATAATAAAAGACCCCGAATTTTCGGGGTCTTTTATTATTATATATAGCTGCAACTGATTTTAGAAATATATTTGGAAAATTTTTTATCATGGAACAGCAACCCACCCAGTTAAATATAGAGATCAGTGAAGAAGCGGCAGAAGGCAGTTATGCCAATCTTGCCATTATTACACACAGCAACGCCGAGTTTGTGATCGATTTTGTGAATGTGATGCCGAGCACACCGAAAAGCAAAGTAAAATCGAGGATTATTTTTACCCCCATGCATGCCAAACGTTTTATGAAGGCACTGGCAGAAAATATAGAACGCTTTGAAGCCGCCAACGGAACCATCAAAGATCTTGAGCATATTGAGATACCAATGAATTTTGGCGGGCCAACGGCGCAGGCCTAAAGGCCAATTAATAATTAGTAATTAGAAATTAATAATTAAGAAAACTGCCATTTGTACGGCATTGAAGTATTCTTACCCCTCAATTATTAATTTCTAATTATTAATTTTTAATTACTACAACATTCCCTCATCCGCAAAACTGAAATATCCCTCATTACTCACGATAATATGATCCATGATCAGGATATCGAGAAAAGCAGCGGTTTGTTTGATTTTTTGGGTAAGTATTTCATCAGCCTTACTGGGGCGCAGGTTGCCGCTGGGGTGGTTATGGCAAAGTACCAGAGAGGTAGCTTCGTGTTCTAGTGCTTTTCTTAAAATTACCCTCGGATCTGCAACGGTGCCGGTAAGGCCGCCCTGGCTTACAATTTCAAAATGGGTTACGCGGTTACCCCTGTTGAGGAATAGCACGGCAAAAACCTCGTGCTTTCGGTGTTCCAGTGTTGCGCGGAGATATTCAGCAATATCACCGCTTTTGGTGATCTGGTCTTTTTTTTGCCCCGATGCATTTCTTCTGATGCCTAATTCAAATGCGGCGGCTATGGTTATGGCCTTAGCCTCACCCAAACCTTTAATACGGCGCTTTACAAGCTCCTGCACAGATTGCCCGCCTAATTTCTGAAGATCGTTATTTGTGGCCTGTAAGAGGTTTTTGGCAAGATCTATGGCGGAAAGTGACCGGCTGCCATTATTGATCAGAATGGCCAGCAGTTCTGAATTACTTAAACTCTGCGGACCTTGTAACAGTAATTTTTTTCTGGGTTGATCTTCTTCTGCCCAATCTTTAATAGAAAATTTGCGCATAGTAAAAAATTTGACAAAATCAAATTACTATTTCTTCACCTTATCTCTATCTTCGCGGCACACCCCACACATTTATGAACCCATCTGTCAAGATATTTTCCGGCACCGGTTCGCAGAAACTGGCTGAGAAAATTGCCCAAAGATTTGGTGCCCCTATCGGTAAGATCAATATTCAAAAATTTAGCGACGGGGAGTTTCAACCCATCTTTCTCGAAAGTATCCGTGGCGATTATGTTTTTCTTGTGCAGAGCACGTATGCGCCCACAGAGAACCTGATGGAATTATTGTTAATGATAGATGCGGCGAAAAGAGCGAGTGCCCATAAGATCATTGCGGTAATCCCTTATTATGGTTTTGCCAGGCAAGACAGAAAAGATAAACCACGCGTAGCCATCGGTGCCAAACTGATCGCTACCCTGCTGGAAGCTGCCGGGGCCGACCGTATAATTACGATGGATTTACACGCACCTCAGATCCAGGGATTTTTTGATGTGCCGGTTGATCACCTGGATAGTTCTGCTATTTTCATTCCTTATATTGAACAATTAAAATTGCCTAACCTCTCTTTTGCGGCACCGGATGTAGGCAGTACCAACCGTGTGAGAGAGATCGCCAGCTATTTTAATGCAGAGATGGTGATTTGTGATAAACATCGTAAACGTGCCAACGAAATTGCGAGCATGGTAGTGATTGGGGATGTTACGGACAAAGACATTGTACTGGTTGATGATATTTGCGATACAGGCGGAACACTTGCCAAAGCAGCGGGTCTTTTAAAAGACAAAGGAGCCAAAAGCGTAAGGGCATTGATCACTCACCCTGTATTAAGCGGAAAAGCTTACGAAAATATCGAGAACAGTGTACTGGAAGAACTTATTGTTTGTGATACCATTCCTTTGATGAAAGAATCCAAAAAAATTAAGGCCATCTCAGTAGCGGATCTGTTTGCGATCGCTATCCGGAATGCCTATGAAAACAAGAGCATTACCAGCCTGTTTATACACTCTCAGTTGCGCGGGAGAGATAAATAAATTAATAATTAATAATTAATAATTAATAATGGGTTGATTCTGAAAGGATTGACCCATTATTGATTTTTGACCGGCCTTTAATTATTAATTACTAATTCTCAATTATTAATTGCCTTTCCCTACCTTTGCCGTCCTAAAATTTTATTATGAAAACAATTACAATCGAAGGTCACCTGAGGACCGAGCATGGCAAAAAAGCCGCCCGCCAGATTCGCTCTCAGGACAATGTGCCGGGTGTAATTTACGGGGGTGCTCAGGAGGTAAATTTTTACGCTTCTGCAAAGGCTTTCAAGCCTTTAGTGTACACTGGTGAATTTCAGCTGGCCGACGTTACTGTTGACGGCAAAACGTACAAATGCATTTTGAAAGATCTGCAATTTGACAAAGTACAGGATTCATTGATACACGTAGATCTGCTGGAACTGGTTGGCGACAAAAAAGTGATCGCTACCCTGCCTATCAAATTTACCGGTGTTTCTGTTGGTGTAAAAGGTGGTGGTAAACTGATCACCAAGATCAAATCTCTGAAAGTAAAGGCTTTGCCTAAAGACCTGAGAGAAACGATCACGGTTGATATTACCAATCTTGACCTGAACGGAAATATCCGCGTAGAAGATGTTAAGGTTGATGGTATGGAGATCTTAAACTCTCCGCGTATTCCTATCGCATCTGTTGTGTTAACACGTCAGTTAAAACAGGAAGAAGCAACTGCAACAACTGCCGGTGCAAAAGCACCAGCCGCTGCTCCTGCGAAAGCAGCTGCACCAGCCGCAAAAAAATAATCCCGATTTTTACAATCAGGATTCTAATAAAAAAGCCCGGTATATTTTACCGGGCTTTTATTTTGCTTCAGGCAGAGAGATATAAAACCGGGTGCCTGTTTTTTCGGCACTTTCTACCCAGATCTGCCCGTTGTTTTTTTCAATAAATTCTTTACAGAGTTTTAGTCCTATACCGGTTCCTTTTTCATTAGCCGTTCCTGTACTGGAAATAATACTGTCGTGCTGAAAAATGGAGGCTTTTACGGCTTCATTCATACCCACGCCTTTATCTGCGATTTCTATAATTACCTGTTGGTCTTTTGTTTGACATTGAATAGTAATATCCGCATTCTGGTGGCTGTATTTAATGGCATTGGAAATAATATTTCTTAATACCAGTAACAGATGATCGGGATCAGCCCAGATAAAATGATCCGTATCCTTCAATACAAAATGAATATTCTTCTGCTCGGCTATCTGTTCAAAAATATTGAGTTTTTGTTCGAGCAGATTATGGAGTGCGATTTGTTCGGGAGATGCTTTGATACCTTGCAGTTGACTGATGCTCCAACGTAAAAGGTTATCCAGTGTGGTTTGCAGCCGGCTTACTTCGGTGGATAGTTTTACAGAGATCTGTTGAAAGGTTTCAGGACTCATATGTGCCTGATTTACCAGATCGAGTGAGTTTTTTAACTGGCCAATGGGTGAACGCAGATCATGAGAAATAATAGAGAAAAGTTTTTCTTTGGTATCATTCATTTTCTGCAGCGCTTTATTTTTTTCCTCTATCTGTTCCTGGTAGGCGATCTGTTCATTTTTAAAAAAGAGAAGAGCGAAGAACATCATCGTTAATGTCCAGCTCATATTAAAAATCACACGTCCGTAACTAACCGGGGTAAAGAACGTATGGTCTGTTTCGAGAAATATTTTAATGCCGATAAATAACAGGCAATTAAAAAGACTGATCGCGATGATATAAATCCTTTCCTTAAAATAAATGATAATAATGATCAGATTTGCTATCAGAAAATATTCACCTCCATTTCTGAACAAAACAGCACTGATCGAAAAAAGAACACTCGAAAGAAATGAAAGGAGCAGACGGGCAGCCAAAAATTTTCGATAACTGTTGATGGTAAGAATAAGTAAGGCGCCCAGCAGCAGCAAAAAATTAATCAGTGCCAGAATTGGTTTTTGATGAATCAGATTGTTGGTACAAAAAAAGATATTGGTGGGTACCCCGCTTGCCACAGCTATATTTAATAACTGGGTTTTCTTTTTTTCATGAAAACCCAGCTCCGGAGTAATGCCGAGATTAGCGATCTTAACGCCAAACAGGAATATTTTATGAAATATCTCTCGGAACATGCAGGGGACTATGGATTGTGCACGAAAATAAGCTTTGTAGGATAAAAAAAGGTATCTTATCTAAAATAGAGATATATAACAAAAACCGGTGTTACCTGTTATTAATTCATCTTTTGGTTGTTAGGATTAACCGTTTATTTTTGGAGCTTATATGAATAAATTCCTGATTATAGGTCTTGGCAATATTGGCGATGAATACCGGCATACCCGGCACAATATCGGTTTTGATGTGGTGAGTGCCTTTGTATTGAAACATGGTGGATTTTTTAAAACAGACAGGCTGGCCGAAGTGGCAGAGGTAAAATGGAAGGGTAAAATATTTATCTGCATCAAGCCAACAACTTATATGAATTTGAGTGGTAAGGCTTTTAAATACTGGATGGATAAAGAAAAGATCGATCTGGCCAATACATTAACCATAGTTGATGAACTGGCCATACCGTTGAATAAGATTCGTTTACGCGGATCGGGTAGTGATGCCGGGCACAATGGATTAAAGGATATTCAGTTAACATTGGGTACGGATCAATATCCTAAACTTCGTTTTGGTGTGGGCAATAATTTCCCTAAAGGCAGGCAGGTAGAATTTGTTTTGGGAAGATGGTTGCCATCTGAAATACCTTTGGTTGAAAAAAAGATAGCCAAATGCGGCGAAGTAATCGAATCGTTTGCGGCCATCGGGTTGGATAAAACCATGAATATGGCCAACAGTCTGAGTTTTGAATAATAAAACAGGCTGTTTTTCAGTTATTAGTCAGGATAACTGTTCGTTTGATCAAATCAATTTATTATGAAGATTTTCTGTGTAGGACGCAACTATGCCGACCATGCCAAAGAACTCGGCAATGCCGTTCCGGAAGAGCCGGTTATTTTTATGAAGCCGAAAACGGCATTAATGACTTCGAATGCGCCGTTCTATTATCCGGAGTTTACCAATGAGCTGCATTATGAAGCGGAGATCGTTTTGCGCGTATCTAAGAACGGACGGTATATTACCGAAGATGAAGCCGAAATGTATTACGATGCCTTTACCATAGGAATCGATTTTACAGCAAGAGATATTCAGGCCGAATTGAAAAAGAAAGGTTTGCCATGGGAGAAAGCCAAAGCCTGGGATAATTCTGCGGTAATTGGTAAATGGGTAAATTTTACACCTGAGATACTGGCTAACCCCATTCATTTTTCGATGCAGAAAAATAAAGAAACGGTACAATCGGGTAATACAGAAGATATGATCTTTTCATTCAATGATATTGTATCGCATATCTCACAATATTTTTCAATCAATATCGGTGATCTGATCTATACCGGTACACCTGCCGGCGTAGGCGAATGTGTAACCGATGATATACTGGAAGGTTATTACGGGAAAGAAAAAATGTTCTTCCTCGAGATCAAATAAATGGAAACAGCCACGATTACTTATCAGTCGCAGCTTGAACATATGCTGACAGCCAAACGGTTGTTACAGGCATATCGTTTAATGGTTACAGCTAAGTCTATGGCCGAAACCTATGATGCCAACAGACAGGTATGTAAATATGTTCATTCTACCTCACGCGGCCATGAAGCTATTCAGGTTGCTACCGGTTTACAGTTATTGCCCTGTGATTGGGTAAGCCCTTATTATCGTGATGACAGCCTGATGTTATCTGCAGGCTTTGCACCTTACGAATTAATGTTGCAGTTATTGGCCAAGAAAGAAGATCCTTTCTCTGGCGGGCGTTCTTATTATTGTCACCCAAGCAGCCGTGATCAGCTTCGGCCATCCATCATACACCAAAGCAGTGCAACCGGTATGCAGGCCATACCCACCACAGGTATTGCACAGGGTATTCGTTTTTTAGAAGAATCAGGTTCTGCATTATTACGAAAAACGGAAGAAGGAAAATTACCTGTTGTGGTTTGTTCATTGGGTGATGGAAGTGTAACAGAAGGAGAAGTGAGTGAGGCATTGCAGTTTGCTGTATTAAAACAATTACCGATCGTATATCTGGTGCAGGATAACGGCTGGAGCATCAGTGCATCCTCTGATGAAATACGAACAGGCAATGCATATGAGTATGCCGCAGGTTTTAAAGGATTGAAACGTTTACAATGTGATGGCAGTGATTTTATACGCAGTTATGAAACCATGGAGCAGGCCATTACTTATGCAAGAATGGAAAGGAAACCGGTTCTTGTTCATGCAAAAGTTCCTTTGCTGGGGCATCATACCAGTGGTGTAAGAAAAGAATTTTATAGAAGCAGGGAAGATCTGTTGAAACATGGTTTATATGATCCGATTCCAAAACTGAGATTGTTATTAAATGGAGTGGGGTATAGTGAGCATGAGATCAATCAGCTGGAAGCGGATGTACTGCAAAAAGTATTGGCAGATTTTGTATTGGCACAGCAAGCAGCAGAGCCTGATGTGAATGGCGTAACAGATCATGTATTCTCACCCACTCTGGTTAAAGAAGAAAAAGGACAACGTACACCCAAAAACGGAGAACGTGTAATGATGGTGGATGCTGCCTTACATGCTGTTGAAGAAATTATGGATGAATATCCCGAAGCGGTTTTATACGGACAGGATGTGGGTGCCAGGTTAGGTGGTGTATTTAGAGAAGCGGCTACATTGGGAGAAAAATTTGGATCGCACAGGGTGTTTAATACGGCCATACAGGAAGCCTATATTGTTGGGTCTACGGTTGGGCTTTCTGCTTTGGGTATGAAGCCGATTGTTGAGATTCAGTTTGCAGATTATATTTATCCTGGCTTGAACCAGTTGATCACTGAGATCTCAAAATCCTGCTATTTATCTAATGGAAAATATCCCGTGCAGATGATCCTGCGGGTGCCTACGGGTGCGTATGGTGGCGGTGGCCCATATCATAGTGGAAGCATTGAGAGTACCCTGCTTTCTGTAAAAGGAATTAAAGTGGTGTACCCATCCAATGCAGCGGATATGAAGGGGTTGATGAAGGGTGCTTTTTTAGATCCGAATCCGGTGGTGATGCTGGAACATAAAGGATTGTACTGGAGTAAAGTACCCGGCACCGATGATGCCAGAACCATAGAGCCGGATAAAGATTATGTATTACCCCTTGGCAAAGCCAATACCATTCTGGCAGCAGATATAGCCAAACAGCGAAAAGGCGAGACGGTTTGTATTATAACTTACGGAATGGGGGTGTATTGGGCCAAAGCCGCAGCAGAAAAAATGCCCGGACAGATAGAGATCATAGACCTGCGAACCCTTTTTCCGCTGGATGAGGAAGCAGTGTTTGAGGCTGTACGCAGACATGGAAAAGTGCTGGTTTTGAGCGAGGAACAGCAGAATAACTCCTTTGCGGAAGCATTATCGCTCCGGATCTCCAATAATTGTTACCATTTTCTGGATGCCCGGGTAGAAGTGATGGGCGCCCTCAATTTGCCCGCAGTGCCTATTAATATTGCCCTTGAGGCGGCCATGCTGCCCACCGCCGCGAAAGTGATAGAGCGGATCCGTAAACTTTTGGCCTACTAAAAGGCATGATTTTACCCAAACCTCCTATATTTGCAGCCCGTTAACGAAAACCGTAACCGGAACTAACCTTGGCGAGGTAGCTCAGTTGGTTAGAGCACAGGATTCATAACCCTGAGGTCACGAGTTCAAATCTCGTTCTCGCTACACGAAAATCAACCACTTACGTTAAATCGTAGGTGGTTTTTTATTTCTCATATGTCGTTGCGTGAGAAAAGGTATTTGTGATTGTATCTTAATTATTGAGATTTTTTAATTCCCTGTTTAAACTCCTGGTTGTTATACCCAAATATTCAGCTAAGTCATTCTTTTTAAATTTTACTTTCTGTTCATCAAGCAAGAAAAGCAAATTTTTTAAAGAACGCTGGACTGTATTGAGTTGTTGGCTGGATGATCTTGTTGCAGTTTTTTGTAACCTTTTTGCAAGTTCTTTCATCAATAAATTATTGAAATGTGGTTCATTTAATAAAACCTTTTTAAAAAAATCAACTTCAATTTTATACAGTAAACTTTCGGTTAGTGATTTGATTGATGCGAGGTTTTTACAATTTAATAATGTTTCTATTTCTCCAATAATTTCACCAACGCCTAAAAATTCTAAAGTGTAAGATTTGTTATTTTCTTCTGCAATAGAACATTTAACAACCCCATCTTTAATTATATATATGTGTTTATTAGATTTCCCTTGTTCTACAATCGTTTCGTTTTTCTTAAACGAGACAAGTTTTATGAATTGTTGTTCTTCCTCATAATTCTTATCAAGGAAGTCAAGAATTTGATCATTTGTAAGTATCATGGGACAAATGTCCTGTTTTTTTTAAAATGATAGCAATAGCTTTGTCTTTATTTAAGTGGTATATGAAAATCAAATATTTAGTAATTATTATTCTTATGATTTCATTGAATTCTTCCTTTGCACAGAATCTATATACCAACCAGCCAAAAGTAGAATTGCATTTACATTTAGATTGTTCTTTAAGTTATGATGTTGTGAAGCAAATCAAACCTTCGGTAACAATAGAAGAATTTAATACGTCATTTATAGCTCCGGCAAAATGTACTGATTTGGCTGATTACATTACCAGAGCAATCAAGGGTTTTGAGTTGATGCAAACGAAAGAACAATTACGATTAGTAACATTGGATTTATTTAAACAGCTAAAAAACGATAATGTTGTTTATGCTGAATTTCGATTTGCTCCCCTTCAACATATAATGAGTGGCTTAACTCCAAAAGAAGTTGTAGAAACAGTTAATGCGGCCACTGAAGAAGGTATAAAGGAATATGGTATTGATGCAGGTATCATTCTATGTACTTTAAGACACTATAGTGAAGCGCAAAGTATGGAAACGGTAGAATTGGTAAAAGATTTTAAGGGTACTCATGTAGTTGGTTTTGATATTGCTGCTGATGAAGCCGGATTTCCAATTGATAATCATATTAAAGCGTTTGAATTTGCTAATAAAAACAAGATAAAATGTACTGCACATGCTGGCGAAGCCAAGGGCTCGGAGAGTGTGTGGGAAACCTTAAAAAATTTTAAACCACAAAGAATTGGACATGGCGTTCGAAGTATTGAAGATTCTAAACTATTAGATTACTTGATAAAGAATGATATACACCTCGAAGTATGCCCAACAAGTAATATCCAAACAAATGTTATCGATAAAATTGAAAATCATCCGATTGATAGAATATTTACATATGGGGTTTCAATGAGTGTTAATACCGATGCAAGAACGATATCTAATGTCACTTTAAATTCTGAATACAAACTTTTAAACGAGATTTTCAAATGGGATTTAGAAAACTTCAAGAAATGTAACATCGAAGCAATTAGTCACTCTTTTGCTTCAGAAGAGGTGAAGAGAAAAATTGCGGATTTAATTAATTCTTCTTATTAACATTCCTTTCAGTGATATACTAACCCGATTTCCTTCTCAATAAACTCTCTTTAACTGTATCGCATTCAAAATGGCTTCTCCTTTCAATGCTTTGAAATCCAGCGTGATACCCTCATTGTTATTTAAAATTACTGTGTGTTTTGTTGACACAGCATGCAGCGGTTCAAGATAACCGCTGTTGTTTAATTGGGTTAAAAGTTCCTGGCCATTCAGTAATACATTAAAACTACGTTCCTTAAATTCTTCAGGTGCGGCAGTGTTACCGAGATTGTATACAAGATCATTCGCTTTTGCAGGCGATAATAATTCGGCAAAATGCAGGGTGATCTCATATTTTCCATTGGGTACATCAAAACGGAACTGTTCAATTCCGGTTCTTTGCGTTTGATAAATCGGGTCAGCTTCTGTTCCGAGAATATCTTTTGTGGTACCATAGCCGGTTCTTGTACTTCCTTTTACCACGAAAACCTGTCCACCCACATATCCCCAGCTTCCGGCTTTATAAGGTTGTTCGGGAATCCATGTTTGTCCTGACTTTTCATCAAAAAAGAAACGCTTATCACCTAAGCTGATATTCATTTCGTTGAACTGCAGATTTTGACTTTTCAGGTTTTGCGAGAGCATATTGAAACGGATGTCTGCATGATCAGTTATTTCCTTACCACTTTCATTCGAGCTTACTGTGATATCGTTAAAACCGTTTATAAAGGGAACATCAAAATTAACAAGACCTTGCACGGTTTCTTTGGTACCAATCTCTCTTCCATTCAATTGTAAAGTGACTTTTTTTTGATTACTAAAAACAGTTACGGGTTGTGTACAGATAAGTTCAGTTTCTGAATTGGTAAATCCTGTTCGGGAATTCCACTCCTTTGAGCCAATTTGCAGGTAAGGACTTTTCAACAAATTTGATTGATAGAAACGGTATCCGTCCTTTGGTTTTCTGTCCCAGGTTAGCAGGCCTTTTGCATTAATATGTGGTGTTGTTTCAGCCCTTTGTTCTGAATTGAATTCAGCCAGATTCCAAATAATGCCTGCGGCTACAAAAGGCCGGCTCATGATATCCTTTAAATAAGATTGGTGCAGTATCGTTGTGTATTCAATGGTTTTATCAAATCTTTCCGGATTGAAATTGTGTAAACGACTATCTGCATCAGATCCATATTCGGTTACCAATACCGGTTTGTTGGGCAGATCTTTGTGGTGGTTGTCAAGAAATTTTCCAAAATCTTGTAGGGTGCCGCTATACCAACCCTGGTAAAGGTTCCAGCCTACGAGTTTGGGTATTTTAGTAAGGCCAACCTTATTATACAATTCCCAGGCACCATGATTTGGGATCATTGTATAACGCAAACTGTCTTCATTATGCGTAAGATCTTCCAATTCCTGAGCCAGTTTGGCCACGGCCTTAAAATACGTTTCCTGCTGTTCGGATCCTCTGGCATAACGCGGCATCAACAACACTTCGTTCATATAGGTCCACATGATAAGGCTAGGGTGATTATAATTTTGCCTGATCATTTCCAGGTGCATCAGTTTAGCATTGTTAGCGAATGCTTCTGTTTCGGTAATCCGATTTACAATGGGTGTTTCAACAGAGGTTAGGATACCCAAACGGTCGCAGGCTTCTATTACAGCCGGGTCTTGCGGATAGTGTGCGATTCGAAGGAAATTGCCTCCCATTTGTTTCAGTAACATTATATCCTGTATATGCATGGCATCCGGTAACGCATTTCCCAATCTTTTAAAATCCTGATGGCGGCTGGCTCCGATTAATTTAACAGGATTTCCGTTCAGGAAAAAACCTTTGTCTGCATCAAAAGCAAACCAGCGAAAACCTAATGGATTAATGGTTTCGTCTAATTTTTGATTGGTGGCAGCATCAGTTATTGTTGAAACTACGCGGTATAAATAAGGATCTTCAATGGACCATAAATGTTGGCCTTTCAAATTCTTAAACACCTGTGCGAAATCCGTTTTTTGTCCGGCATCCAAAATAACCTGGCTATTTTGTTCACCAAAGAGTTTGCCTTCAGCGTCATAAATCTTATTGATGATATTGAATTTCTTTTGGCTGTTAGTTCCGTTTACTAAAGCGCCTTTGATGTTTACAATTGCATTGTTGGCAGTTACAGCCGGTGTGCTGATAAAAATACCCGGAGAAGCATCATTGTCTGCATCAAAATGAACCTTATTGATCGCTTTTAAATAAACATCACGATAAATGCCGCCATAAAAAGTGAAATCTGCAGACAGTGGCGGAATATTTTCGTTATGGCTGTTATCAACTTTTACAACAAGTTCATTCGCCACATTTTCTTCTGACGTGTAGTTTACATATTTACTGATCGCGAAAGAGAATGCATTATAACTGCCGATGTGTTTACCTATGGGTTTACCATTTAAATAAACTTCGGCCACTTGTGCTGCACCTTCAAAATACACATAGATATCCTTTTCTTTCCAGCTTACGGGGATGTAAATCATTTTTTTATACCATCCTTCTCCTCTATAATAACCCGGTTCTTCGTCATTTACATCCTGTGCGTTCCAGGTATGAGGGATGGATACGGAGGTCCATTTATTAAGAGATGATAATTTTGTTGTATCTCCCTTACAGAACAACCAGTTGGAATTTATGGTTGATGATATTCGTTCTTGTGCGGTAACACAAAACGAAATGAGTACAACGGCGGCTACGAAGTATAGTTTTTTTCTCATATGATTGAATTGTGAGCTTACCTGTAATCCTGTATAAATAAAGCAGTTTTTCAACTTATTGCGTTGTGCTTCGATCATGTGATTACTAATAAACGCAGCTCAAAGGAATAATTATTAGCTCTCTTTTCAAAAGTATTTCAAGGTTTAATCACGAAAACGTTTTCTTAGATACCAAACTAAGCGAAAGATGTTTGATTTGAAGAATAGAAATACATTCCCCTACCCGCACTAACCCTCGCGATTGTATAATTAATAATAGAGCATTTAACTGCAATTAAAATATTTTTTTCAAAATCTGAAGTTTCAGGGCAAATCCGGATTTCACTGTAAAGACCTTAATTTGATGATTTTTATTCACCACCTGAATGCGTTACTTGCATTCGAATACGAGCCAACAATAAGTAACTTTATTTTACTAGTAAGTTCTGTAATTTAGCGCACATGATTTCTATAGAAAGAAGAAGCCCCACACAAACATTTTTCCTGGTACTCATTATTGGTTTGCTCAACACAATCACCCCTTTTTCGATTGATATGTATCTTCCCGCATTTCCACAGATCGCGGCGGAATTGCATACTGATATCAGTCATGTTGCCCTTTCTGTGTCCACCTATTTTCTGGGTTTTGCCATTGGGCAAATTCTCTTTGGACCATTACTCGATCGGTTTGGAAGGAAACGTCCACTGTTAACCGGTATGTGTTTATATATGATTGCTTCCATCGGGTGTATTACATGCAAAAGCATCGATACTTTTTTATGGATGCGTTTTATACAGGCACTTAGTGGTTGTGTTGCTTCTGTAGCAGCTATGGCGATGGTGCGCGATTTTTTTCCGGCACAACAGAGTGCGAGGATTATTTCATTATTGGTATTGATCCTCGGGGCATCTCCCTTACTTGCCCCAACCACGGGTAGTCTGGTGGTAGTGGCATGGGGTTGGCATTATGTTTTTGTTTTGCTCGCAGTCATTACAGGTATTCTGGTACTGGTTGTTGCAATCGTTTTACCGGAAGGGCATACACCCGATGTAACTATTTCACTAAAACCCAAACCAATCCTGAGTGGGTTTATGGAAGTGATTTCAAAACCCGGTTTTTATATTTACGCACTGGCAGGTACTTTTTCTTTTTCAGGCCTTTTTGTTTACGTTGCCGACTCACCCGCTGTATTTATGGATTACTTTCAGTTGAGTGCAAGACAATATGGTCTTGTATTTGCCATTCTTTCAGTAGGTTTTATAGGAGGTAGTCAGTTGAATCATTTCTTATCAAGAAAATTCAGAAGTGATGTTATTTTAAAAACAACCGTAATCTGTCAGGTGTTCCTATCCATTATTTTTTTGGCAGGATCGATAAATGAGTGGTATGGTTTCGCATCAGTCATGTTTTTCCTGTTTGTGTTATTATTATGTGCCGGGCTAGGTTACCCAAATGCAGCGGCAATGGCGCTCTCGCCTTTTTCAAGAAATGTGGGATCGGCTTCTGCTTTACTGGGTTTTATACAGATCGGTATTGGTGGATTGATTTCATCAGGTGTAGGATTAGTACATCTTAAAGGCAGTTTGACCATTGCACTGATTATGACATTTACAGCTATGGTTGCATGGGTGATATTATGGGTTGGATCGCGTAGAATACCTGCTGGTACGCATTAATGCCTAAAGAGTTGCATGTTTTCAATACAAAATTATTGCGTAATAAGCTCCCAGAAAATGTTCAGATAGAATATCAGTTGCAAGCAAATATGCATGATCGTGCTGCCTCAGGTATAAACCCTAAATTTTCCGGAATCTCTTTATTTTGAACCGAATTTTTATTTTGTATACTTCGGCACTTTAGCGCCCGCCTCCTTTGCTTCACTTATCCCGATAGCAATTGCCTGCTTGCGTGATTTTACTACGCCACCTTTACCACCTTTGCCTGATTTCAATTTTCCTTCTTTGAACTCGTGCATTACCGTTTCAATTTTATCCTGCGCCTTCTTTGAATATTTTGCCATGGGTACTTATTTATTTCTTCTCAATTAATTCCATTCCGCAATTTGGGCATCTGCCGGGGTGAGTAGTGTTTACTTCGGGGTGCATCGGACAGGTATAGTTTTTCATGTCTGGTTGATTGGCTGTTATGATTTCTGCGTTTTTGTTATCAGGTATTTTTGGATCGGGATTTTCTATTTCCATACCATCCGGCGGTGTATTTAGTTCCTGCCAATGCTGCATAACTGCATCTGAATCTTCTTTGAAAGATGCTTCATTGAATTTTTCATTGATCATACTTCCGGAATTTTGATCGGTTGACTGATTGGGCATGGTAATCAATTTAAAGAGTGATGTATTTAATGAATGATTTTACCCTGAAAAGGTATAAGTCTTCCGAAAAGCAAATGTTACATGATTGAATGAGTAGGTTATATTTTTCACACCTTATCTGCAGAAATAAAGTTTAACGAACAGCACACTTACCTGATCTACTCGAATTTATTCAGAAAAGTGTGAAACATGTAACCCATCCGGGAGAATATGTAATGCAATTATGCCTTTAGGGTTGCAACTTAGATTTCTCCAAATACATGAGATTTAACGAAAGCAATGAATAAGGAAAAAGAACTGCAAAATGAGTGGCAATATTATCAATACGTGAAAACAATAGTGGGTTCCTACTATCTGTTTATATCGGTTTGTGAAAACCGCTTAGCTCATAACCGGTCATGAGAAAACCGCTGAAATGGGCAGGCATTATTCTGTCGATTATTTTACTGTTTTTGGTCCTGTTACTGTTTATCATTCACACTGCACCTGCCAAGCGTTTTATCAGAGGAAAACTGGAAGCGTATCTGATTTCAAAAACCAATACCAAGCTGCATATTTCTGCAATCAACTACCGGCTTCCCAAATGGGTTGAATTGGATGGCGTTTATGTGCAAGACCGGACCGGAGATACTTTATTAGCTGGCGATAGGGTTAGGGTTGATTTGAATATGCTGGCATTACTAAAGGGCCAATATATGATCAGTAAAGTAATGCTGGAAACGGTAGTACTTAATATTTCGCGCAAAGCCAATGACTCAAATTTTAATTACCAGTTTTTGATTGATGCTTTTGCCAGTAAATCTCCGCAGCCACAAAAAAAATCAACCGTGGTTATATCCCTTAATGAAGTTGAAATAACACATTCAGCTTTATCATGGCACGACCTGTATGGTGGAACGATCATGGATACAAAGATCGGTAGTTTTCATGCAACCATTGACAGTCTTGATATTTTCTCTCAAAAATATGTATTTCGCAAAGCATCGATTGGTGATATGATTTTTGATTTGAAGTTGCTGAACATGCCCTACAAAGGCCCGTTGGTAAATGTTGTACAATCCTCAGCAACAGAACTTTTGCCTGATATCAAAATCAAACAGGTGGAAATTGTCAGATCACATATTGGGTTTGATGGGCAGAACACCGGATTTCTTACAATAAATGATATCAATGAAATGAAGCTAGTCGGATTTTCAATGGCCTCATCTGAACAATTGTCGATCGATCAGTTAACATTGCTTAATTCTTCTCTAATGCTTAACCGCAAGGATGTAAAAATTAACGGTAAGAGCCAACTGCCAAAAGACACCTCTGTGAGCCATGTTAATTATACGGTTAAACATGCCATTTTGCTTAATAATACCGTAGCATTTAATGATCAATCTGTACAAAGAAAAAGAAATGGACTTGACGCCAATCATATACAACTCCATTCACTTAGCGGTGGTTTTGCCGGTTTTACTTACACGGGTGACAATCTTGCCATGCATGTTGATTCACTTTCAGCAAGAGAACAAACGGGTTTTGTATTAGATTCTTTGCGGGGCGATTTTGTTATTAATGACACACTTATCGCTGCAAAAAATATTCTTATCAAAACACCTCTTTCCCGAATTGCGGGTAATACAGTTGTTTATCCGCAGAGTATTGATCAAAAGTATCGGGGTAATCTGCAGAATCATTTTCTGTTTACTAATGCCATTGTTGCAAAAAAAGACCTGCTATTTCTTGCGCCGACGTTTATGGAAAAATATACAAAGCAGTTGATGGGCGTATCTTTTATCTATCTAACCACAGATATAATGGGCAATGCAAAAAGACTGGATATTAAAACACTCTCTGTTCATTCTGATAAGAACGATATCAATGTAAATGCAAATGGGATGCTATACAATGCGTTTTCGTCTGATGGCCTGCAATATGATCTGTTTATTTCAAAGGCAGTTGCTTCGAAAAGTTTTATTGAACCTTTTGTAAATACACAAGGAAAACAAACGATTAACCTCCCCCCATCTGTAAGTGTCACGGGAAAACTGAAAGGTGATCTGAAACAGGTAACAGGGGATGTAGTTGTTACAAGCGTATATGGCGTGGCTGTTTTAAAAGGGCAAGTAAGGAATTTTACAAAGCCCGATCAGCTTGGATATAATATGCGCATCGTTGCCAAAGAACTGGAAACCGGAAAATGGGTTAACCAGGATTCTACATGGGGTAAACTAAACGGGAGTATACAGGTAAAAGGATCTGGGATCGATTATAAAAAAGCTAACATTGAATCTCTTGTTGACCTGCATTCTTTCCGTATAAAACAACACAACTATTCCGGGATCTATTTTAATCTGAATGGTGTTTCGGGAGCGTATAATATCAAAGGGAATATTGCAGATTCTTTGTTAAGACTTACACTGGAAATGCAGACCGATCTTAACCGGGAATATCCTACTGCCAGCGGAAAGATCAATATTAAGAATGCAGATCCTTTTGCGCTGGGATTATATACGGATAGTCTTCGTTTTAAAACAATGATAGAGATTCGTGCTTTAGACCTTTCACCGGAAAATCTGAATGCATTGGTAAGATTAGATAGCACAGTGCTGTACAAAAATGGCCAACAACTTTTTGTTGACAGTTTTTCGGTTAAGGGTAAAAAGGATAGTGGCCAAACCTTTCTCACATTACAATCTCCTTTTGCGGATGCTTTTATAAAAGGTCAATATAAATACACAGCCTTGCCTGATATTTATCAATACTATTATTCAAAATATGCGGACAAGAAAACTAAACCCATTTCTAAAATAGATCCGGTGAGCTTGCAGATGGATGCTAATTTGAAACCGGATCCGATTTTTGCACTACTGTTACCCGGTCTGTTCTTTGATAAGAATATTCATGCAAATGGCAGTATCGATACCAAACAAAAAGACAGCAGTCTGAGGTTTTATTTAACCGCGCCTGTAATTGTATACAAGGCAAACAGGGTTTCCAATCTAAGTATGAATTTGAATGGCATCAATGATTCGTTGAGATATGTGGTTAATGCTGATACGGTAAAAGCGGCTTCTTTACAACTATATACAACTTCTCTTGCAGGCGGTATTGGAAATACGTATATCTCAACCCTTTTCAGTACGCTTGATAAAAATAAAAAAGAAAAATATTCAGTATCAGCTACAGCTGCCATAAATAATGGAAGTTATCTGGTAAAACTCGGCGATAAATTGAAATTAAATTATGCTGATTGGCTGGTTGATAAAAAGAATACGATCAACTATAGCGCTCAAGGTATTAATATAAGTCAGTTTATTATATCAAAGGGGAGTGAAAGTGTTTCTGTTAACAGTACATCATCCGTAATGAATGCGCCGCTTGATGTGAAGATCGAACGGTTTTCATTACAGAATATTACAGGACTGCTTGATAGAGACTCACTTGAAATTGGGGGTATGCTTAGTGCACATGTTACTGTAGAAGGTTTGGATAAAAGTGTACCCCTTTTTAATGGAACTATTAAAGTAGATAGTCTCAGCTATCAAAATACAGCTGTCGGAAATATTTCAATCGATGGAAGAACAGAAAATAATGATGCCGCAAACTTTACAGGTAAACTCACCGGAAATGGTAATAATGTAGATCTGAAGGGAACGTATAATCAGGAGAAGATCGATGCACAACTGCAATTAGCTCCGATTGAATTGAAAAGTATAGAACCTTTCACGCAAAATTATTTTACCCGTTCAACCGGAAAAATGACCGGTAATATCAACATAACTGGCAGTGTGCAAAACCCTGAATGGAATGGCAATATCCTTTTTGATTCTGCCACCACACAACTGAGAGAATATGGAACGGTTATGAAAATGAGCGGACAGAAATTGGATCTAAACTATCCTGCAATCGTCTTTAACCAGTTCATCATTAAAGATTCGCTTGATCATTTTGTAACGGTTAACGGATCTGTAAAAAAAGAATCGGATGGATTGATTGCCGATTTGACAGCAAAAACAAAGGATTTTATTGTAATCAATAACACAGCGGTTACAAATAATGAAATTTATGGTAAAGCCATTGTTGATGCCGATGTTACCATACAAGGTCCTGTTTCGGCCCCCGAAATTATCGGGAGTGTTAATCTGAAAGATAAATCACAGATCACATATGTAAGACAACAAAGCGTATCAAGTGCAAAAGATGGAGAAGGCGTGGTAGAATTTGTGAATATGGATACATTGAATAAGCATGTGCATCCATCTAAACTTGTGGTTATACGTCCCCTACATCAGTTTGACGGGATGATACACTATGATCTGAACATTGATATTGATAAGAATGCCAAATTCAATATCATCATTGATCCCATTACAAGAGATGAATTGCAGGTACAAGGCTCTGGCCAGTTAAATGCCGGCGTTTCGCCCAATGGCGATATGTTTTCAACAGGTACTTACAATCTTACAAAAGGCACCTATCAGTTAAATACAAAATTCCTGAAAAGAAAATTTGATCTGCAGGAAGGAAGTACGATAACATTAAATGGCGATCCCAAAAATGCCGTAGCAGATATAACAGCTGTTTATGAGATTGAAGCCTCGCCTTACGATCTCCTTTCAAATGAGATCAGTGATAACAGCAATAGTGCGTTGTATAGACAGAAGTTGCCATTTCAGGTGATTTTAAAGATCAGGGGAAAAATCATGCAACCGCGACTCAGCTTTGATGTTCAATTAAAAGATAAGGCCAACGGTGTAAATGCGGATATGATCTCAACTATTGACAATAAGTTTCTGCAAATGCGTACCGATGCGGCGAGTATGAATAAACAGGTATTTACGTTGTTGGTAATGGGAAGATTTATTGGCGAACAAAGTTCAGATTTTTTTGGTGGCAGCAGTGGATTACAAACAGACCAGGTGGTGAAAGAAAGTGTGAGTCGATTTTTAAGTGATGCGATCAGTCATCTGGCGGCAGATCTGATCAAAGGTGTTGATATTGAACTGAACCTTCGAACGGTTGATAATTATTCAGACGCTACTCAAAGAACGGATCTGAATCTTGCTTTATCCAAACGGTTTTTGGATGACAGACTGAGTATTACGATCGGTAAAAATTTTGTTGTGGATGGGGTAGATCCACTGGCAAAGGGACAAGATAATTCCAACGTTCAGTT
Source organism: Sediminibacterium sp. (assembly GCA_965206685.1). Lineage (GTDB taxonomy): Bacteria > Bacteroidota > Bacteroidia > Chitinophagales > Chitinophagaceae > Sediminibacterium. The sequence continues at coordinate 3,160,894 of OZ242223.1, read as the reverse complement.
CCTGCCTGATATTACGACCACTTACAAACTTTCGAAAGATGGCCGTTACATGCTAAAAGCCTACCAGAAAAGTGACTATGAAGCAATATTGGATGGCTATTTTATTGAAACAGGTGTGGCATTTACGTTGAGTATGGATTATAATTCATTAAAAGAAATGCTTCGCAAGAAGAAAAAATAGTATGCGGATAATCATGTCACGATATCAGGTCATTACAATAATACTTATGGGGTTTTTGATGTCGTGCAGTGTACGTTCGCACTTGCCTGTGGGAACCCAATTGTATAAAGGGGCACAATATGAGATCCTGAAAGAAAAATCAAACAAAACAAAGATCAAAACGGTAAGGAATCAATTAAAGGAAATTACATCACCTGTTGCCAACAAAACCATTTTAGGTTTTCCGTATAAAGTGGCGTTTTGGTTTGCCATGGGTGAGCCTAAAAAAGAAAAAGGGTTCAGGTATTGGCTGCGCAGCCGGTTTGGGGAACCACCTGTTCTCAGTTCATCTGTAAATGCAAAAGCAACGGCAGTTAATTTTCAATACTATCTCGAGAACAAAGGATTCTTTAAAACGAATGTTGGTGGAGATACAACGGTTAAAGGTTATAAAGTATCTGCAAAATATAAGATTGAATTGGGCATGCCTTACAAAGTAAATGAGTATAAATGGATCGTAGACAGTGCTTCACAATTCGGAAAAGATATTGGCAGCTTGCCTCTCAAAGAAACTCAGATTAAAAAAGGTGTTCAGTATGATCTGGATAATATTAAAGCAGAAAGAGATAGAACAGAGGTTTATTTGAAATCGATCGGGTATTATTATTTCAGTGCAGATCATATAAAAGCATATGTAGACAGTTCTAAAGGAGATCATATCGTAAATATTTTTTTTACACTAAAACAGGATGTACCTCCGGCAGCAATTTTACCGCAAACGATCAGGAGTATCACATTGTTTCCAAACTACACATTGATTACTCCGCCACCGGATACTTCAAAAACAGGATTAACACTGCTTGATGGAATTTATATCCGTGATACAATCGGTAATATTAAACCCGCTGCATTGATCCGACCGGTAACTTATCGGCCAGGTGGTTTATACAGTATCAAAAATCAGAACAGAACATTGAACAGGTTTATCAATATGGGCATTTTTAAATTTGCCAAGAATCGTTATGTAGGTGATCTAGATACCTTGAATCCGCACTATTTAGATGTGTATTATTATCTAACGCCACTGCCTTCAAAATCTTTTCAGGCAGAAGTAGGTGCATTTTCAAAAAGCAATTCTTTTACAGGTGCAAGGGCCAGTCTTACCTGGCGTAACCGCAATCTTTTTAAAGGTGCTGAACAACTGTACATTAAAACCTATGGCTCGTTCGAATCATCAGGCAGCAGTGCTTTGCAGGCGAATAATAATTTTAGCCTGGGTACGGATGTGTCTTTATTATTCCCTCGTTTTGTAACCCCATTTAAGGTAAATGAAAGTAATTTCTTTCCACCCAAAACCAAATTTACCATCGGTTATGAATGGTTTCGCAGACAGGCATTATATACAAAGAACTTCTTTCGCTTTCAATATGACCTGAGCTGGAAAGAGCAGGTTAATAAAGAACATACACTTTCTCCCATCAGCATCACTTATAATACTAGCTCGGCGTTTAGTCCGCAATACCAGTTATTGATCAGTCAGGTACCGGTTTTGGCGCAAACTAATTTGCCGGAGGTGATCATTGGGTCGGCTTATAATTATAGTTTTCATACGGCTAGCGCAAAGGCAAAAACGATTATCTATTTTAATGGAAATATTGATGCGGCAGGAAATACCATCGGTCTTCTCAATAAAACAAATGGGCCATATAGTTCTACAATAGCCGGAGCTTATTTTGCACAATATGTAAAATTGGAAACAGATTTGCGGTACAGTACCAAACTGAATGACAATACATGGTGGGCAAACAGGATCATTGTCGGAGCAGGCTTTCCTTATGGAAATTCATCTTATCTGCCTTTCTCGCGTCAGTTTACGATTGGGGGAGCCAGCAGTATACGTGGGTTTCAGCCAAGACAATTAGGTCCGGGAAGAGCAAGAGCCAACTCATTACAGCAATTATATCTTCCACTGATCGGGGGCGATTACAAACTGGAATTGAATACGGAGATCCGGTTCCCTTTATTCTCTAAATTAAAAGGAGCCGTATTCATCGATGCCGGAAATATTTGGACAAAAGATTCTGTATTATATGGCGCCAATGCGCAATTCAGCAGCCGTTTCTTAAATGATATTGCAGTAAGTGCAGGTTTTGGTTTGCGGGTAGATATCAGTATTCTGATCATCAGACTGGATATTGCAGCGCCGCTTCGTGAACCCTATCTCGAAAGAGGGAAAGAATGGGTGATCCGCGATTTTCAACCTTTATTAAGTGCATGGAGAAGACAAAATCTTGTGTATAATATTGCGATTGGTTATCCATTTTAAAGTAATTTTCGATTTGGTTGGATTACTTTCAAAAAGGAATTATGAAAATTGTTGTAACAGACGGCTATACATTAAACCCGGGTGATCTTAGCTGGGATACCATCCAAGATTTTGGTGAGGTGGTGATACATGAAAGAACTGCGATAGAAAAGATAGTAGAACAATGTAAGGATGCAGATATTATTCTAACCAATAAAACGCCTTTTACTAAAGAAACACTGGAGCAACTTCCCAAACTAAAATTTATTGGTGTTACCGCTACCGGTTACAATATTATTGATGTTAAAACAGCATCCTTGCAAAATATTGTGGTGAGTAATGTTCCGGGTTATGGTACGGCATCTGTGGCGCAACATGTGTTTGCTTTGTTGCTTGAGGTTTCCAATCATACCGGCCGCAACGCAGAATTTGTGGCAGATGGTAAATGGCAACATGCGGTGGATTGGTGTTATACCATAGCGCCGGTTACGGAATTAGCCGGTAAAACATTTGGTGTAGTGGGTTTTGGAAATATCGGACAGAATGCTGCGGCTATTGCAAAAGTATTTGGTATGAAGGTGATCTATTATAACCCCAATCCTAAAAAATCTGACATAGGTGGTCAGGTTTCACTGGAAAATCTTTTTAAGGAAAGTGATTTTATTTCATTGCATTGTCCGCTTACTACTACTAATACTGAATTTGTAAATATGGCATTATTGAAAACCATGAAGCCTTCTGCTGTTCTGATTAACACCTCCCGCGGACAATTGATCAACGAACAGGATCTTGCCGATGCCCTCAACCAAAATATTATTGCAGCCGCAGCATTGGATGTACTTTCTAAAGAGCCGCCACCGGAAACCAATCCTTTATTAAAGGCTAAGAATTGCCTGATCACACCACATAATGCATGGATCAGTCTCGAAGCCAGAAAGCGGATTATGGCTGTTACTGAGGCCAATATTGCAGCATTTGTAAATGGTTCACCGGTTAACCGCGTTAATTGATTTAATAAAATATATCTGTTCTCTCTATTAACATCATCCCACACTTAGGACATCGGCCCGAATTGTCTGATATGATTTCGGGGTGCATTGAACAGGTATAGCTTTTTACTGCACCGATTTTTTTAGGTTCTGGTTCAACCTTTTTCTCTTTAAAATTAGGACTTTTCGGATCTGGCTTCTCATTATTAAAGTCCTGGTTGGTTTTTACATTGATCATGCTTTTGGGATTCTGATCCTGCGTCTTTTTCATACATAAAAGTTAGAACCTTTTATCGCTGAGTATGTTACAGATTTGTTCTTCTTACTTATATGATTCACTCATTATGATCAATACTTGAGCACAGTTGATTTTCTCCGCTGATTGAATCAGGAACAGTGAAACATGCAATTTAAAATTAACGGTATGTAACAGGATCTTTTTAAAAATTATCAGCTTTGGGATAACATTCCTTTTAACCCATAGATCCCATGAAAATCATTAGAGAATCCGATAGCAAACCTGTGCGGCGCAGAAGAATTGCCGGTCACGATATTATACTGAATGTAAGTTTTCAGGATAGTATGATCCGTTTTGGAATTTTGCTGCTGTTACCAATGTTGGTATTGCTGATTGATAAACACCTGGTTATTTATACGGCGCCGGTAATAGGATATCTGTTTATCACAGCCATTATTCAGTTTTGTGTGATCAAATATGTATGGCATCGTTATATCAAACACGATCCTGCTCCCGTATTACCTGAGTATGGAAAAGATCCTAATTATCCGGAAGAATCGATCTGATTAATATAGTATTCTCAACCTCCCCCAAAGGGATTTTTCAGGTAACACTGAACAATCCCTTTTTTATTGCCGGATCCCGGATTTTCAACCATTTTACATTGAATCTATAGACGGATTTAATGCGATTTAGGCTTTTGTTTACCTTAGAAAAGGCAAAATCAATTTTTTTTGCCTTTTTCTGTAACATCGGTTTCATTTCTGCGATTAGATAACAAATACCTTATAGCCGACTGCATTTGGAATTACTGGAGACGATAACACATGAAGAACTGGTAGATATGTGTAAACGGGGCAATCCCTCGGGTTACACAGGATTATACAATCTGTATGCAAAGGAAGTATATAACAGTATTTACCGGCTGGTAAACCATACGGCAGAGGCAGAGGATATTTTACAGGAAAGTTTTATAGCCGCTTTTCAGGCAATAAACGGATTTGAAAATACGGGTGGTTTCAGGGCTTGGGTAAAAAGGATCGCCATTAATAAATCGATCGATGTTTTGCGAAAACGAAAACTACGTTTTGTAGAACTGGAACCGGCAGGGATAAAAATGGAGGAAGAGGAAAGTGTTGATGAAGCGGCATTTTCATTTCAGGTAGAAGAAATTAAAAAAGCAGTAGAAGCTTTACCGGATGGGTACCGTACGGTTTTTCAACTGCATGTATTTGAAAATATTCCGCAGGTAGAAATAGCGAAAATGCTGGGCCTGGCGGGAAATACAGTAAGAATTCAGTTCTTCCGTGCCAAACAAAAAATATTGAGTACGCTAAAAGAAAGAGGTATATCATGAGTAACGATCTGGAGCGGTTTATCAATGAAAACAAAGAGGCGTTTGATACCAAAATGCCCAACCCCGCGGTGCTGCAAAGAATACAGGATCAGATGCAGGGTAAAGCAAAAAAAAAGGCGGTATTGATACCCATGCAAACACTCCGTTGGGCAGCGGCTATACTGGTGATAATGGCAGGAACAACGGTTTATTTTCTTCTTCAAAAAAATACCGTAACGGAAAAGGCCGCAGTGGCAACCGTAGTTAAACCTGCAGTGCCGATGGTAAAAGACAGCGAAGAAACAAAAGAACCTTTAGCAACAACCGCATCACAAAAAAATACAGCCATAGATGAAGCCATCCATCAGCGTAAGCAGATCTTATTTGCTAAACTGAACGATATGGGCTCCAGCAGTGAAAGGCTTAGCGCTGCAGCGCAGGCGTATGAACTGAAAAATACGGGGAATGATATTGTGGATGCTTTGGTAAAGACCATGAACACAGACCCCAGCACCAATGTACGGCTGGCAGCATTGGAAGGACTGTCGAAGTTTTATCGTGAAGCCTATGTAAAAAAACAATTGATCGCTTCGCTGAAAAAACAAAACGATCCGATGGTTCAGATAGAACTGATACAGTTATTAACCAAAATGAAGGAAACGGCTATTCTTAACGAGCTCGAGAGAATAGTAAAAGACGGAAACACCATGGATGCGGTAAAAGATCATGCTTATGCAAGTATGTTCAGCTTGCGCTCCTGATCAACAAACATTAAAAATTATTTATCCCAAAAAAGAAATTGACAATGAAAAAGTATGTTATAGCAACCTGTATGGCTTTGCTGGCTTTAACCGCAACACAGGCACAGGAATATAAACTGGCCAAAAGCACCGGTAAACTGGTGATCAATCTTTCTTCTGTAAAAGTGGAAGGATATAGCGGAAATGAAATTGTTTTCAGTTCTTCAAAATCTGACCGTGAAGAAGATGAAAGAGCCAAAGGCTTGCGCCCGATAAACGGATCCGGTTATACAGATAATACCGGACTGGGTATTAGTGTAACTGATAAAGGAACCACTATAGAAGTAAACCAGGTTAGCCAGCGTGATGGCGAAGTAAAGATCAAAGTACCCAAAGGTGTTTCTGTTTCTTATGTGTTTAATAAAGTAATGAATGCCGGTAAAGCCTACTTTAAAAATCTGGAAAGTGAACTCGAGATCTCAGTGCAACACAATTCAGTTGAATTGGAAAATGTTACAGGTCCGGTTACTGCCAAAGCCGTATATGGTTCTATTGATGCCAAGTTCAGTGATAATATCAAAGGACCGATCTCTATCGTTTCTATTTATGGACATGTAGATGTTGCTATCCCTGTTTCTACCAAAGCCAACCTGAAAATGAACAGTACCTGGGGTGAAATTTTTGCTTCTTCTGATCTGAAAATTGAATTGGAAAAAACAGAGAGTAATGACATGATCAGCTATCGCTCAAATAATGTAAAAGGAAAACTGAACGGTGGTGGCGCAGAGTTTACCCTTAAATCTGATTACAGCAAGATCTATCTGCGCAAAACCAACTAAGCATAACCATTACTCTTTAATCTTATTGCATGAAAAACTTATTTATGTGTTTCTGCTGCCTTACTGTGCTTAGTGCTGCAGCACAAACTACGGTTAACAAAACATACCCGTTAAAAGCGGGTGATAAAATTGAACTGGATTTTGATTACCCCAAAGTGGTACGCATTAGTACCTGGGATAAGAACGAAGTTTCGGTTACGGCTCATGTAAGCATTAACAACGGTGAGAATGATACGGCATTTGTTCTGATAGAAAAAAATGAGGATGGAGTTTTATCTATCAAAAACAAGATCAACAATATGGATAAACTTCCCCATTTGTATACCGTTATGCAGGATGGTAAAAAAACAATCTTCCGCTCAAAAGAAGATTTTAAAGAATATATGTCAAAGAATGGTGGTGTTCGCCGGTACAGTTCAGAAGGGGTTGACCTTGAAATAACCATTGAAGTTAAAATTCCCGCAAATGCAGTAGCTACGAATGTAAAATCAACCTACGGTATTGTGGAGATGGTAAACTTTAATGCCCCGGCCAATGTAAATGCAACCTATGGTGGCATTGATGCAACACTGGCAACAGCCAATACCGGCAAATTACAGGCTACTACCAGTTATGGACAGATCTATACAAACCTGGATCTGAAACTAACCGATAAAACCGAAAAAGATTTTTTTACCTCCATTACTGCAGAGCCGGGTAAAGGGCCAACGTATATTTTGAAATCTACTTACGGAAAAATATATCTCCGTAAACCATAGTAGGACTGCTTTCTTTCATATTAAGAGAAAAATCATCAAATAAAATAAATTATGAAATTCTTTTTTATCAATATTCTTTTTCTCTTGATAGTTAATACTTCATTTTCACAAGACTCTATAAAAATGAAAATAACAGGGGGCTCCGAAAACAAGGACTTCCAGTCGATGATGTCTTTTGAAGGAATTGCCTTAGATAAATTTGAATTTTCCGGAAAACAATTGATCGGCAAAGACTACGAGTTTAAAGTGAAAGAATTTAAAAGCGGTAAACTTGTCAGTACCACACTGATTATAGATAGCAAAGAAGACGACTTCTTTAAAATTAAAAGAGATACATTCAGATTTAAAATGTTTACAAAGGTTGGGGATGACAAGAAATTTAAAATTGAAATATCTTTTGGTGGCTTTATCAGTAAAAAATTAACCTTTGATCTTTTTGAGAAGAACGGCTTGTATGTTATGAAAACATTTTTAGGCAGTAAGGGAGAAATGAATTTACCTGCAACAGGAAGGAGTTATCTAATGTGCTTAATTACCCCGACACTTCATAAAGATAATTCAAGCTCTTATTGTGAAGTTGCACAATCAGGACTTGATCCAGAAAAATTGAACGAAAAGTATAACATACCACATTACTTTTTAATTGAGATGACTTTGAAATGATACTGCAGCAAAAAAAATTACGTATGAAACGACAAATTGGAAAATAGACATTGCGACTAATCTTATCGGGACTGTTTCTTTTAGGACGTTTACTGTAATTATTTTGAACCCAATTGGAACATACGCTAATAGAACGACACATAACAATTATTCAATATTTCAAAATAATCAACTTGCCCCGACATTAATTATTAGACGAGAACTACAATGTTAAGACTGAAAAACAGACATCATTATTCTAACAAACCCGCAGGAATACACGTGGTTTGAGAGTTTAAACCATCAAATAAAGCTGATTGTCCTACCCGATAGATTTCAATCATGTATGTAATAAAGTAAAAAGGAACGAACAGCATCTGATCTAAAACAAAATATCACAACCTGGTAACGCACTTTTAATTCTTATTTTTTCGATAGAATCGATAGGATTTCCCTGCAGTCCAAGTGTTTTTAGCTGTTTCATTTTTCCAATATCGTCAGGCATTTTGGATATGCGGCATCCGGCTAAATATAAAGACTCAAGACTGTCCAGTTTGGTAATGTTCTTAAAATCTTCAAGTCCGGGATTATCAGATAGATCAATACTTTTCAGGTGTTTAAGCAAACTGATCTCATCAGGTATTTTTTTTATGGCGTTTACTATAAAGCTGATGGAAGTTAAAGCCGATAGGTTTTTGATATTAGATGGAATCTCACTGATCATCCAGCAATCTGATCGTTTACCATAATCGCAGTCCATTCCCTGTATAGAGAGGTTTCTCAGATGTTGCATGGTAAATACACTATCCGGAATCTGATTACTTTTTAATTCTTTGGTAGTTGTTTGATAGAGGGTATCCATGTTATTACTATTCGCTATACTCAGTTTATGCTGATTTTCGGAACAGGAAGTAAAACCGGCAAAAGCAACTAATGTGAAAGCGAAAATAATTTTATGTGCAAACATATATGTGTTTTATAATTTGATGCTTTCTGTTTTTTTATCAGGTTTGGCATAAGTAAAGCGATCAATCAAATTGGTGCTGTAATACCCATCCATCCCATTGCTGCAAATGGTTCCGGCCTGATCAAGATGAAGATAGCCATCGCGCGCAGAGGCAATATCATCTTCCAATACTACAAATAAGATCCGCCCGATCACCAAAAATGTATTGTTCCATTGAATGGGAACAATCTCTTCCAGCTCCAATGCATATTTTACTTTACTCTCTTTTACAAACGGCGCTTTGATACTGTTATTGAATTGAGGCGTTAAACCCACTGCTTCAAACTCACTTACCTCAGCAGGATATTTTGCACTGGTTTGATGCGCCTGCTCCATGATAGAGGCGTTGATATGATTGATGGTATAAAACCCAGTTTCCCGGATATTGGTAATGGTATGCGGCGATGCTTCTACCGGCCGGTTGATAAAACCAATATATGGTGGATTCGAACCAATATGTACAATACTGCTGAAGATGCCCAGATTGGTATTACCCTTTGCATCTGCCGTACCGATCAGGTTCACAGATTTAAAACCGGTAAGGCTATTGATAAAATTAGCCCTGAAAAACCGGTCCCAGGTATCGATGGTTGTGGAGGTTATAATTTCCATAGGATATATAATGCAAAACAGGCTAAAAAGTTCTGTTTTCTATTCGGATTTGGTTGAAAATTACGAACATTTTGAAAAATCCAGTTCATAAACCATTTCGATTTCATTGAAGGTGATTTGTGGATTGATAAGTATCTTAGCCTAACTAATCATTATACAATGAAACAACGATTGCTTTACCCAACACTCATTACAGCAATACTGCTGATCTCTACAATTACAACAAGATCCTATGCCCAGGCCATGGTAGACACCAAGCTGGAAGGAAGATGGGATCTGACCATTCAGAAAGACGGAAAAGAATTGCCCTCATGGCTGGAAGTAATGCACTCGGGCCGAAGCACCTTGTTTGGTCGTTTTGTATATGCGTTTGGAAGTGCAAGACCCATTTCGCAGGTAAAGCCATTGGGTGGCGGCAAATATAGTTTCGCTATTCCGGTACAATGGGAGCCGGGTAATACCGACATGGCATTTGAAATAACCTTGCTCGACAGTACCCATATGAAAGGCACCATGTTATACACCGATGGAAAAACCTATGAGTGGACAGGCGTGCGTGCACCATCGCTTACCAGAAAATCAGAACCGGTTTGGGGCGAGCCCATCAAATTGTTTAATGGGTTGAATATGAAAGGCTGGCATACAACCGGAGAAAATCAATGGATTACTGAAGGCGGAGTAATTAAAAGTCCAAAATCAGGTTCCAATCTGGTGTCTGATAAAACCTTTACCGATTTTAAACTTCATATCGAATTCCGCTACCCTAAAGGAAGCAACAGCGGTGTATATCTGCGTGGCCGTTACGAAGTACAGGTTGAAGACAGTTATGGTGAGGAACCTTTGCTCGACAGATTCAGTTCTATCTATGGTTTTTTAGTACCTAACGAAATGTCTATTAAAAAGCCAGGCGAGTGGCAATCATTTGATATCACATTGGTTGGCCGTACAGTTACCGTGGTATCTAATGGTAAACCCGTAATTATCAAACAGGTAATACCGGGTATTACCGGCGGAGCCATTGATAGTAAAGAAGGAGAGCCGGGCCCGATTTATATTCAGGGCGATCATGGACCGGTTGAGTACCGGAATATTGTGATTACACCGGCGAAATAAAGTGGTTAATTAAATGAGAGGTTGATTTTAAATTAATGCGATTGTATTTTTAAATCCCTTTGATTCTGAAAAGCGTTATAAATATTTTTCTTTTTTGGGGATGTATTTCAATCCTGAATGCGCAGCCGGTAATCAAAAATTTTAACACGGCCATCGGCAAAACAGTTGAATTTAATAAAATCAGTGAAATAGATGTTTTCAAAAATTTCAAGGAGTATGACAATGCGTTAATTACCGAATCAAAAGAAGAAAAGAATGGGTTCGTAAAAATTTCGGATGGTGACCGAACATTGATACTTTTTACAAAATACTCCTCTTCCGGTTATAAAATATTGGCAATATTAGACATTGGAAAAATCCAAAAAAATACGCGTGTTCTTTTGTCGGATTTGTCAGAATGCAAGGTAAATTCAAAAACAGATGGTTATATTGTTGTCTTGGCTAATGCCAAACCATGGAAAGAATATTTTACGGATGTGATCAAAGCATGGAAAATAGATCAAAAGACAAATATTTTTTTTTCTATACCGGCAAAAGGAATTGAATGCCTGAATATAGAATTTGGGCACTAAAACTATTCTTAAGAATCGACCAGTTTATTTTTCAGATGCGAAAATCGCTTATTGTAACACTCTAATGTTACTTACCGCACATTTACTGCTACCTTTATATTACAATACACACCATGCGGAGAAATATAGTTACTGCTATTGTGGTTTCAATTATTATGATCATTGGCCTGTTGGGTATTACAAATCCTGCACGCAGACAACCTTTTCAGATCTTTGATAAAGTGGAAGGGAAAGTAGTACACAATTATTTTATCTTCTCCATCTACCAACAATACGATACGTACAAATTAACCGGTAATGGCCAGTACAGAGAATACAGACGTTATGTGGGTATTGCTACACAGTTTTATGAGATCAGTCCTATCCGGGAAAAAATAGAACAGTAAGTTTATCAGAAATCAACTTTGTATCCAATCACCGGTATCAACCCCAGTAAATATTTATAAGTGATCTTGCCGGCAGCAGGATCATAGCTTTGACTGATGGGATTTTTTCGATTGGTTAAATTTTGTACACCGGCAATAAAAGTGCCTGTCATTTTTCGATACTGTACTTTCCATTCTGTTTGGAGATCTATGCGAAAAAAAGCCGGTAAGGTTTGTTCGTAGATTCTTGTATTATCTAGTATGGTTGTTTTCTGCGTAATGGATTGTGCAAGATTAATAGGTGTAACCCTTGCCCCGCCATTGTGGATCATTTTCAAATCAATACCTAATGTAGAAGATTTTTTAGCATGAAGGTTCCATTCTCTGCCCATTAAAAAAGTCCATGCACTGTTTGAATTAAACCTTGTGTTTCTCCATACATTATCAGAAGGCAAATATTTGGATGAGTACAAACTCAATGTGCTTAACAGATAAAATTGATCGTTCCAGTAACTTTCTAAGGTAAACTCAATACCATAATTTTTTCCCTTGCCTTTATTGGCTAAAGTTTCAATAGCATAATCATCTTCCAGATTGATCACACTATAACTGCTGGCTTTGGTGGCAGAAACAGGAATATTATATAATGCCTGATAATAAGCTTCTGCTTTCAAATTCCAGTTGGGTGCAAACTGGATACTGTAGCCCAACACAAAATGTTCAGACTTGCTGAAATCCAGTACTGTGTTTGGTTGTATTGAATCTGTTCCAACTTTTATTCTTGCAAAATAATCTCCCAAAGGTTGTATCTGTGCATGCAGGCCATAACCAAACGACAGGTATTGATTTTCGGTTGTGCGGTATCTTATGCCAAAACGTGGTTCAAGTACAGAGGTTTTGTTTAATGAAAAATATTGTCCGTGTAAACCCATCACAAATCGTAATCTGTCTGTAGGATCCCATTTCCATTGCGTAAAATATTGGGTGAGGCGTGTGTTACCATCCGACTTCACTTTATCTCTCAATATATTGCTCACTGCTTCGCGTTGCTTAAGATCAAATCCTTTACCGGTTGTATATGCACCGAATTTGAGTACATGATGTTTGGTTACTTTATGCGTAACTACAATGGAAAAAGTTGAATTGTTTTCACTGAATTCATTATTGCGTGTAACGATCAGCGGGCCATTGATCTTATCGTAGTGATTATCTTCCTCCCGATAATAATTGCCATTAATTGTATACACAGCAGTAAGCAATGTTTTATTATCGATTTTAATATTATCTGCAACACCTAAAGCACCGGTATTGCTTACATCCACACTGCCGCTTCTTCGTGAAGGATCTTTTGTGAAGGTAACAGAATCGTTGGCAGCAATATTGCGTTGCTTACTTAATCCGCCAAAACCAAAAAAAGAAATATCACCCAATTTTTTTGTTGGCAGATGAACATTAAATGAAAGATCCTGAAACGTAGTAGAGGCATCGCTGATCTTAAAACCCAATTGCTGCATCAGGGTTAAAAATCCATAACGGTAATTTACCAGATAGGAACTGTTGCCGCCTTTTTTAAAATAGCCTTCTTCCGCCAGGTCAATACCAATGGTGCTTGCAGAGAAAGTTTGTTCACGTTTATCTTTATTGCCTTTGCGAAGATGAATATCAAAAACACCCGATAATGCATTGCCATATTCTGCAGGGAAGGCACCGGTCATAAAATCTGAATTGGCCAACAGCTGTGCACTCAAAATAGAAATACCGCCACCCGATGTACCCACACGTGCAAAATGATTTGGGTTAGGAATATCCACACCTTCCATTCGCCATAATAATCCGTTAGGCGGATTGCCTCTGATCGTTAATGAATTTTTATCGCCTGATGCCGCCACACCTGCATATGCTGCGGCAATGCGTGAAGGATCGTTCAAGCCTGCAGCATACCGTCTGGTTTCTTCTACACTAAACATTCTTCCGCTTACCAATGCAGCTTCATTCAATGGCCTTGATTTATTGTGTTTACTTTGAACGATCACTTCTTTTTCAATCACGATCTCTTCTTCCATTTCAATTGTAAGCGAGAGTTCTTTTCCTGATTCAACGGATAGATTTGTAAGGCTTACCGTTTTGTATCCCATATAACTGACCTCGATCGCATGACGGCCGACCGGTATTTTTCTGAATACAAAAGAACCCGTTGCATCGGATACTGTCATTCTTTCCTCATCACCTAATAATTTTATACTGGCACCGATCAATGGTGATTTTAAAGAATGATCAACCACGGTACCCTTAACCGTTTGAACAGGTTTTACCTGCGCAACAATTTGGCTGATGAAGATCATCAAAACAAGCAATGAATAAATAGGTTTTAGCTGCATTTGCATGTAATATCCTGTTCAAAATCATACATCAGGAAAATAGGCCTTGTTAGTTTTGTATTACAAATAAAGGGATAAATCACTAAACGTATTTTAATAATAATATGTAAAACAGATGAGAAAAAGTTTGTATAGTATCATTTTTTTATGTGTTGTATGTAGTTGTACCAAAATGGTATCAACTGCCAATGATTTGTTCACTGCTGTTTCAAAGGGTGATTATGTGATAGATGATTCTGTATTGAGTAAAGTTGGCTGGACAAAAACCTTTGAAGAAAATTTTGATACGGATCTTAGCCGATGGGATATATGGACTGGTGGCGGTTGTAACAATGAACTGGAATTTTATCAGGCAAACAATCTGAAGTTGGTAAATGGTGCATTGGAAATACATGCGAAAAGAGAAACCGTTACCGGACGAACGCTGCCTTCAAACCCTGCACTTACCAGTTTTGATTTTACTTCGGGAAGAATTGAATCTAAAGCAAAGTTTTCCGCCAGTCAGGAAACACCCAGCGTACTGATTATTGCAAGAATCAAATTTCCTTCCGGTTATGGTATGTGGCCGGCATTCTGGAGTTATGGCCATCCCTGGCCCACACAGGGTGAAATTGATTTTCTGGAAGCCAGAGGCAATGAGCCGGATAAATATTACACCAATTATTATTTCGGAAACACACAACAGTTATTCAGAGAAGATGCATCAGCAACAATATCTACCGGGGTTGATCTGAGCCTCGCTTACCATGTGTATGAAATTGAATGGACAAAGAATGCGATCATTTCTTATATCGACGGTAAAAGGGTTGAAACGAAAACGGCCGGTACACATTTGCAGGATCTGTTTGGTAGATCTCAGAATCTTGTGTTGAACCTTGCAGTAGGTGGTGATTTCTTTCCGGCACTTGATAAATCAAAAATTGAACCGGGTACTATGTATATCGACTGGGTAAAAGTGTTTACAGCCCGATAGATTTTCAGTCCTTTTCAAATCAAAAAGCAATACCAATCAATCTGTCAAACCCTTGTTTTTGAAATTTTATGTCTGTTTTAGCAGGAAATATGTATAATTTTGTAACGGAATGAAAAAACTCTTCGTAATCATATTGGCATTTTTACACCTCAGTGCTTCTGCGGGTGTAGGCTTGCATATGCATTATTGTATGGGTAAACTGGCCGATTGGGACCTTAGCCAAAAAGCATCCCGCGTATGCGGAACATGCGGCATGGAAAAATCTGGCAAGAATGATTGTTGTAAAGACGAATACAAATTTGTTAAGAGCAGCAACGACCAAAAAGCAGCTGAATCAGCTTTTGAACTAATGCAGTTGGCTTCTATTGCGTTGCCAGCAACTGTTTTTCAAACACTCACTGTTGATCTGACTTCTGTATCAGAAGCGTATCCGATCAGTCACGCCCCACCCAATACGCGGCCTGCAGCTTATATCAGGAACTGCGTTTTCAGAATTTAGTTTTTACTTTTTTGTTTCAGCCGGACAATGGTATTGTCGGGCTTTCGGCATTTCTGTATGCCTGATTTGCTAACTATTTATCAAAAATAAAATCCTCGAAAATGAACAAGTTCAAAACACTGTTGATGGCAGTCGTTACCATCTTTTCTGTTTCTGCTTTTGCACAAGACACAAAAAAAGCAGCAGATGTAAAACAGACTGTTGAAAAAGCAGTTTATACCTGTCCCATGCATTCAGATGTAACCAGCGACAAACCCGGCAAATGCCCTAAATGCGGTATGGCTCTGAAAGCCGTTGTGAAAACAACTGCATCCTTTGTTTGTCCTATGCATTCAGATGTAACCAGCGATAAACCCGGCAAATGCCCTAAATGTGGTATGGCTTTAAAACCGGTTGTTAAAACAGAAGCTGCAGCAATCTATGTATGTCCGATGCATTCAGATGTAACCAGTGATAAAGCGGGTAAATGTTCTAAATGCGGAATGGCATTGGTTAAGAAAGCGTAAACATGATTTATTATCTCAATTTGAGCGATAAGAGTCATTGCTATTACATTTCTAATCAGTCCCTGTGGACGGGCCTCTTTGGGTATGGTGCCAAGCGAAGGCGAAGGCATTCAAATCATGCGAAGCTGATTTGAAAATGGCCAAAGCAGCCCGGTAACAGGGACGAGGCCCAGCGGCCGCGAGCGACCCGGGGTTACAAATAAAAACGTGATAGCGTTTTATAAGTGATTTTGCATTTTTAAAAGAAAAGAAAGGAAACATAAATTTTCAACATGGTTCAGAAACTCATAGAACTGGCTTTGCGTAACAGACTGATCGTGCTTTTGATAGCCGGCTGCCTGTTTGCGTGGGGTTTTTATTCTGTAAAACAAAACCCGATTGACGCCATTCCCGACCTGAGCGAAAACCAGGTGATCGTTTTTACAGAATGGATGGGAAGAAGTCCGCAGGTAATTGAAGACCAGGTTACTTATCCATTAGTGAGTAATCTTCAGGGCATTCCCAAGATCCGGAATATCCGCGGCTCCTCTATGTTCGGGATGAGTTTTGTGTATGTGATCTTTGAAGACAATGTTGATATCTATTGGGCAAGAACACGCGTACTTGAACGATTGAATTTTGCTCAACGATTACTACCACAAGGTATAACGCCAACGCTTGGTCCGGATGGAACCGGCGTGGGACATATCTTTTGGTATCATCTCGATGCACCCAAAATGGATTTGGGTGAACAAAGGGCCTTACAGGATTGGTATATCAAATTTGCTTTACAAACCGTTCCGGGTGTTGCAGAAGTAGCTTCTTTTGGTGGGTTTGAAAAACAATATCAACTCATTATCGATCCGGTAAAACTTCAGTACTACAATATCTCATTGATGGATGTGATGAATAAAGTAAAGGCCAATAACAATGATGTGGGCGGAAGAAAATTTGAAATGGCTGATATGGCATACATCATTCGTGGCCTGGGCTATATCAAAAATAAAAACGATGTAGAAAACATTTCGCTGGGTAATTACAATGGCATTCCTGTAAGAGTGCGCGATATCGGTTCCGTTCAGATGGGAGGCGATCTGCGACTCGGCATTTTTGATATGGATGGAAAAGGAGAAGTTGTTGGCGGAATAGTTGTTATGCGTTACAACGAAAATGCCAACAAAGTAATTGAAGCGGTAAAAGCAAAAATGAAAGAAGTAGAAAAAGGATTGCCCACAGGTGTAACTTTTAAAACATCTTACGACAGAAGCACTTTGATACAGGAAGCAATCGAATCTGTAAAAGGAACATTGATCGAGGAAATGATTGCCGTATCTGTCATCGTCCTCATTTTCTTATTTCATTGGAGAAGCGCGGTGATCATTTTAATTCAGTTGCCCATTTCGGTAGCAGTAGGTTTTATTTTTCTGCAATTGTTTGGGATCTCATCCAATATCATGTCGTTAACTGGAATTGCACTGGCCATCGGCGTTGTGGTGGATGATGGAATTGTTATGGTGGAGAATGCTTACCGGCATATCAGCGAAGCACAAACAGCAAAAATACAGTCAACCGATAAAGCTAACTCATGACAAACTGGTTCAAACGAAATAAAGATCCCTTAACACCTGCAGAGCGGATGGCTGTTATTGAGAAGTCGTGCAAACAGGTAGGGCCGGGTGTATTTTATTCCACCATTATTGTGGTTACTTCCTTTTTGCCAGTATTTCTTTTAACAGGTATGGAAGGAAAATTATTTCATCCGCTGGCATGGACAAAAACGTTTATCCTGCTCGTTGATGCATTTCTGGCCATCACACTGGCACCGGTTCTGATTTCTTTTTTTCTGAAAGGAAGATTGAAACCCGAAAGTGCAAATCCGATAACCAGTACGCTTGAAAAAATATATACACCCATTCTGAAACTTTGTCTCAAATGGCGTAAAACAACTTTGTTGATTAATTTGATTGCATTAACGATTGGGATAGTAATGATGACCCGCATGGGTTCTGAATTTATGCCGCCATTGGATGAGGGTTCTTTGTTATTTATGCCGGTTACCTTACCCGATGTTTCTAACTCAGAAGCCAAACGTTTATTGCAGGTGCAGGATAAACTCATCAGCTCTGTGCCGGAAGTGGCGCATGTGTTGGGAAAAGCAGGAAGGGCGAATACAGCAACCGATAATTCGCCTGTAAGCATGATTGAAACGATCATCTTATTAAAACCAAAAGCAGAATGGCGGAAGGGGATTACCAAAGACAGTATCATTAATCAACTCAATGCCAAACTGCAGATCCCGGGTGTTACGAATGGCTGGACACAACCGATCATTAACCGGATCAATATGTTGTCAACAGGTATCAGAACAGATGTGGGTCTGAAAGTATACGGACAAAACCTGGATAGTATTTATGCATTTGCACAAACCATCAAAAGACAACTCGAAGGTATTGATGGAATCAAAGACCTCTATGTTGAACCCATCACCGGCGGAAAATATATAGACATCATAGTAAAACGCGAAGAGATCGGCCGTTACGGATTAAGTGTGGATGATGTAAATACCGTTGTAGAAAGCGCTTTAGGCGGAATGAAATTGACCACAACCATTGAAGGCCGTCAAAGGTTCTCTGTGAATGCGAGATATGGTCAGGATTTCAGAAATAATCTCTCAGCATTAAAACGGATACAGGTGCCAACCATGAATTTCGGTCCCGTGCCATTAGAAGCCGTAACAGATATTAAATTAACTGACGGCCCGCCCATGATCAATTCAGAAAATGCTTTGCTGCGAGGAACGGTTTTGTTTAATGTGCGGGAAAGAGATCTCGGCAGTACGGTTACTGAGGCACAGCAGAAATTAAACCAGATGATGATCAAATTACCCAAAGGTTATTTCCTTGAATGGAGTGGTCAGTGGGAGAATCAGATCCGTGCCAATAAAACACTGGAACTCATCATGCCGATTGTGATCATTATCATCTTTATGGTTTTGTACATGACGTATCGTTCTGTTAAAGAAGCGATCATAACCATGCTTACGGTTCCATTTGCATTGATCGGTGGGGTTTTCATGGTTTATTATTATGGCGTGAATTTATCTGTTGCTGTTGCAGTGGGCTTTATTGCGCTTTTCGGTATTGCCATTGAAACAGCTATGTTAATGACGATCTATTTAAATGAAGCAATGGAAAATATGGTAGCCAAACATGGTAATTCAAAAGAAACGTTGAGCCCGGCAATCATTCGCGAATTTGTAACGCAAGGCTCTGCAAAAAGATTACGTCCTAAACTAATGACGGTTTCTGTGGGTTTGTTTGGATTGATTCCCATTCTTTGGGCAAACGGTGTGGGCAGCGATATTATGCGACCTATCACGATTCCTTTGATAGGAGGGATGATATCATCAACCATTTATGTTCTGCTGATCACACCCGTTGTATTTGAAATCATAAAAGAAAGAGAATTAAAACGTAACGGTAAAATACAATTGATCGATGGCAAAGAATAAAATTTTTATACTGATACTATTTATTACAGCTGCAAGTGTAAGTAATGCACAAACGATGAAGCTACAGGCTATCATCGACAGTATTACTGCATCGCACCCCGTTGTAAAAATGTATAACAACGAGATCCGTTCCATGGATGAAGCGGCAAAAGGTGCCAAAAGCTGGATGCCACCTGAGTTTACTTCAGGTTTCTGGATGGTTCCGTATAATCCTTCTTATCTAAAAAAAGGGGCAAACGGTGAGAACGGAATGGGACAATACATGATTGGCGGACAACAGATGCTTCCCAACAAAAAGAAACAGGATGCAGACGCAGCGTATATGGAAGCCATGTCATCAGTAGAAAAAGAAAAAAAGAATGCGGCATTGAATGAACTGATCAACGATGCCAAACTTTCCTATTACGAATGGATCATCCTTCAAAAAAAATTAAGCATACTTACACAGAATGAGAAGCTTTTGGATTTTATGATCAAAAATGCTGAGATCCGTTACAGAAATGGTTTTGATAAAGTAAGTGGGTACTATAAAGCTAAAGCAGCACTAGGGAATGTAAAGAATATGCAACTGATGTATGAAAGTGAAATCAATAATAAACGGATCCGTATCAACGCATTGATGGGCAGGAAATCGATGGCTGATCTATCTATTGATACTGTATATCAGATCAACGATTATTCTTCAGTGGTTTTCGACAGCACTCTTTTTTATACAAACCGCAGTGATCTGAAAGCAATCGATAAAGATATTAACCTCACTTATCTGAAACAGGAAACAGAAAAGATGAGCCTGAAACCCCAATTCGGAATACGCTACGATCATGCATTTGGTTTTGGTGGCCAACCCATGCAATATTCATTAATGGGTATGCTTAAACTGCCGCTTACCAACTGGTCGTCTAAAATGAATAAAGCCAATATTGAAAGTTTGAAATGGAAAGCAAGTTCGCTTCAATCGCAGAAAGAAATGATGGTAAATGAATACAGTGGTATGGCTTATGGTATGCGTAATGAGCTGGAGTTAAAGAAAAAACAATTAAAACTGTATGACGAAAATATCATACCCGCTTTAAAAAATAATTTTAAAAGCATACAAGTGGGATATGAACAGAATACGGAAGAATTATTTATGCTCTACGATGCCTGGGAAACCCTTTATATGACTCAATTACAATACGCCGAACTGATCAATGATATTTTACGGATCCAGGTTTCATTGGAAAGGATAATGCAAAGCAAATGAAAAAACTGACCATCATATTATCTGTTATCATGCTGATCATCTCTGGCTGCAAACTCAAAAAAGAGAAAGAGCCGGTTATTACTGCACAGGTTGCAAAGGATGTATACACTTGCCCTATGCACCCCGAGATCATCCGGGATAAACCGGGTGACTGCCCCGTTTGTGGAATGACTTTGGTTAAAAAAGAACCTGATGCAAAAAAAATTGAAGAAGTGGAATTGGAGTCGCTCTTAAAACCAACCAATGAATTTGTGGTTTCTTCTGTACCGGTTATTGTGATGCAAAAAAAACAGGAGCAGATAGAAATGGAAGCCTTGGGAAATATTACTTACGATACCAGAGAGGTTGGCAATATTTCATCAAGGGTTTCGGGTAGAATTGAAAAATTGTATATCCGTTATCGGTATCAAAATATTAAAAAAGGACAAAAAGTATTTGACATCTACAGTCCGGAATTAATGACCGCCCAGCAAAACTTATTATTTCTGTTAAAGAATGATGCAGGTAATAAAAATTATATCGAAGCGGCCAAAGAAAGATTGATGATCATGGGTATGAATGAGCAACAGGTGCAACAGATGATACAAACAGGTAATCCTTCTTTAACGGTTTCGGTATATAGTAATTATAGTGGCCATATCCATGAATCAACTAACGGTGGAAACATGAGTAAAGACCCCGGCGCTATGAAAGATGTGTCTTTACTTACCGAAGAGTTATTATTAAAAGAAGGAATGTATGTACAGAAAGAAAAACCTGTGTTTACAGTATATGATCCATCTAAAGCATGGGCCATATTAAATATTTATGGAGAAAATCAGGCATTGGTAAAAACAGGTAATCAAGTAAAGATCATTCCTGAAACGGCTCCAGATAAAGCCTTTACAGCATCCATCAATTTTATAGAACCTTTTTACAGAAAGGATAGTAAAACCTTAACAGCAAGGGTTTATTTCAATAATGGATCAATGATGATTCCGGTGGGTAGCCAGGTTAAGGCAACAGTTATCGGTAACACCAAAGAAGCTAATTGGCTTCCAACAGATGCGGTGCTTTCGTTGGGGATGGATAAAATGGTATTTCAAAAAGTAAAAGACGGGTTTAAAGCACATAAAATCAATACCGGGATGGTTTACAAAGATCATATACAGGTATTAAGCGGTATTACTGAAAAAGATTCAGTAGCAGCCAATGCACAATATTTAATGGATAGCGAAAGCTTTATCAAAATAAAAAACTGATCATGCGGGTAATCATTATTATCATATTAATGTTGTCGGGTATTGTTTCATGCAAAAACAAAACTGAAAAGTCGGTTGTTCAGTCAGATATTTATTACACCTGCTCAATGGATCCACAGGTGCATGAATACAAACCCGGTAAATGCCCCATCTGTAAAATGGAATTAACGCCGGTTAAAAAAGCCAATGCAGATCTGATAGATGAAGTTGAATTGAGTGCACAACAAATTCAATTGGGCAATATCCATTCCGATACGATCCGTAACGGAAGTATTGGTGATAATATGATTCTTACCGCTACGCTGAATTTTGATCAGATGAAAGCTTCTTCCGTAAGCGCCAGGATCATGGGCAGGATCGAAAAATTGTATTTTAAAAACCTTGGCGACTATGTATCAAAAGGAGCCCCTTTGTATGAACTGCATAGCGAAGAATTAAATAACGCCAAACAGGAATACCTGCTCGCTCTCGACAGAAAAAAATCTTTTGCAGATGAAACGTTGATCGATTTTAGTCACCTGATACAAAGCGCCAAAAACAAATTACTCTTATGGGGTATGAGCGAAAACCAGATTCAGGAACTGACCAGAACCAAAAAAGCATCGCCCTCCACAATCTATTATAGTAACACTTCCGGATATATTACCACATTAGATATGAAAGAAGGAGACTATGTAATGGAAGGAAGCACCATCGTAAAACTTGCAGATCTTTCAAGTCTTTGGGCAGAAGCACAGGTATACACATCACAAATGGCTGAATTGAATAGAAACAGCATAGCCACAGTGCAGTTGCCGGATTTTGACGGTAAAGAAATTCAGGGAAGAATCGAATTTGTAAATCCGGAGATCAATCCGGATACAAGAATTAATTTAATCAGAGTAGCTATTCCTAATCCGGGAAATCAATTACGCCCCGGTATGTCGGCATATGTGATCTTAAAAAGCCCACCCCGCAAAACGCTTACACTGCCCATTGATGCAGTGATCCGCGACGGCCATGGAGCAACAGTTTGGCTGCAAACCTCTTCCAAAACATTTAAAAGTGTAATGGTAGAAACCGGTCAGGAAACAGACGACCGGATTGAAATTAAATCAGGCCTTTCCAGCGGCGATGTGGTGGTAACCTCAGGCGTTTATCTTTTGCATAGCGAGTTTGTGTTTAAAAAAGGCGGTGATGCAATGGCGGGACATTGAGCTACTATGCTGTTAAGCAACAGATTAGTTATTCAGTAAATTTTGTGCAAAATTTTTCAGGATATCTGTTGCATAAATCTTTTCTATTTTCTACTTTGTACAGTTCCTCCCGGATTTTCTTCACCAAACTGTACAATTATGCGATCAAACCAATTACCGCAAACTACACACCGTCGTGGATTTTTGAGTGCCCTTTCAAAAGGTGCAGCAGCCTTCGGGTTGTCAGGCGTTTTATCTCCCTTTAATCAACTCCATGCTGCAGAAACTGCAAACAGGGAATATCAAACTTATCCTGCAGATGAAGCAGATCAATGGTTTAACCAGATCAAAGGAAAACACCGCATTGTGTATGATGCTACACAGCCACATGAAATTTATCCATTTGCATGGCCAAAGGTTTTTCTGCTAACCAATCAAAAAACAGGAACGCCGGCTAACGATTGTGGTGTAGTAGTGGTGTTACGGCATACAGCCATTGCATATGCTTTTGACGATTGGGTATGGAGTAAATATAAATTCGGAGATATTTTCGGAGCGAAAGATCCTAAAACAAAAGCTTCATCGCTCCGCAACCCTTTCTGGAAACCCAAACCAGGCGATTTCACATTACCGGGTATTGGAGAAGTACAGATCGGTATCAATGAATTACAGGCAGATGGCGTAATGTTTTGTTTATGTGAAATGGCATTAGCCGTCTTTACCGGCACAGTTGCCGGAATGATGAATATGAAACAGGAAGACGTAATGAAAGACTGGATGAAAGGAATGTTGCCGGGTATACAGGCAGTTCCTTCGGGCGTATGGGCCGTGGGCAGGGCACAGGAGCATGGTTGTGCGTATTGTTTTGCAGGATAATGTTCAATCCCCCATTATTATCAGGAGTAGTTGTTTACAGCTACTCCTTTTTGTTTTTAGATCTATCATTATTTTTTGTTTGGTGTAGCTTTTCTTCTCATCTTACAGAAATAGAAATACATGTTTATGAAGAAATATTTTTTGGTTGGACTTTTATTGATCAATGTAATATGCTTATCAGCACAGGATGCTAAAAAGATTGATAGTTACTATCCTTTATTAAGAAAAGCATTTGTAGAAGATAATGCTTACAAAACGGTTGCTTTTGTAGAAAAATACTGGCGAATTGCGGGCAATACCGGTTTTGATCAATCTGTTTACCATATTGAAAAAATATTGAAGGTCGCAGGTTTTACAAAAGAAGTGAACGGAGAAACAGACGGCCCGCTAACCTATCGTATCGAAAAAAGAAAAATGCGCAGGCCAACATGGGAACCTGTTTCATCATCATTAACCATTGTGGGTGAGAATACTCCCTTATTGCAATCTGGTACTAATAGAAATATGATTGCCATCTATTCTGCCAGTACACCCGATGAAGGTGAAACAGCTGAAGTGGTATATGTAGGCAAAGGAACCCGCGCAGATCTGGAAGGTAAAGACCTGAAAGGTAAGATCGTATTTGGTGAAACTTCTGCAGGCGCATTGTTCAGCAATGCAATAAAAAAAGGTGCAATAGGTGTTTTAGCTTATTCGATGCCAGCCTATACACAACCCGAGAAAAATACACATTCTATTCAATTTCAGAATATTTCTTATCAGGATACCGCAAAACAAAAATGGGGTATTGTTTTATCGTATGAAGCAAAAGAAAAACTGAAAGCAGCATTGGCAAAAGGACCTGTTCGTGTAAATGTAAAAGTGGTTTCTAAAATATATCCCTCAGAAGAATTAACGATCGTTGCAAATGCAAGAGGCTCTTCAAAACCGGATGAACGTTTTGTTTTCAGTGCGCATATTCAGGAGCCCGGTGCCAATGATAATGCTACGGGTGTTGGTACTTTGGCAGAAATGGCAAGAGTTACTGCTATGTTGATCAAAGAGAAAAAATTTATCCCGCAGCGCACGATCACTTTTTTATGGGGCGATGAAATTGTATCAACAGAACGATATATTAAAGATGATTCCGTTCGTGCAAAAGGAATTAAATGGGGATTGAGTTTGGATATGGTAGGAGAAGACATCACCAAAACCGGCGGAACTTTTTTAATTGAAAAAATGCCCGATCCTTCTGCCATCTGGACAAGAGGAAATGAAAAACACAGCGAATGGGGCGGACGACCGTTACAGGAATCAGAAATGTTCCCGCATTATTTCAATGATTTTTTATTGAACAGATGTTACCAACAGGCCACTGAAAATAACTGGCTCGTAAAAGCCAACCCTTTTGAAGGCGGAAGTGATCACACACCATTTCTTCAGGCAAAAATTCCGGGTTTACTCATGTGGCATTTTACCGATGTATTCTACCACACCGATGGCGACAGGCTGGATATGGTTTCCGCAAAAGAAATGCGCAACGTAGGTATCAGCGCTTTAGCCGCTGCGTATACACTGAGTTCAGCTGATGAAAAAATGGCTTTGTCATTAATAGATGAATTGTTAAAAAATGCTTTGGACAGATTGGAAGTTGAATTCAACCTCAGCAAAGAAGCCATACAAAAAGGCGCTGCTGCAGATAAAGAACAACACATCATCCAGGTATGGACAGATTGGTATCAAAAAGCGATTGCTAAGATGACTGATATCAATACTACAGGCACTACCATAGCTATTCAAACGAAAATAGAAGAAGCGGGTATTTTGATTGGAAGGAAATCTGTTTCGTACACGGAGTTGTTGAAAGGAAAATGATAGGATGAGTGAATGATAGCATGATAGAATATTTCAACCCATTCTATCATGCTATCATTCACTCATTCATTCATTGCCGTCTCCAACGCCCCCCTCACCAATTTCAAAAACGGCGGCACTATCTGAAACGGATCTCCGGGACTTAATGTTTCAATCGGTAAATATCCACGATAAGTCGAGGCATTGATGATACGGCAAAGTTTAAGCAGATTCATATCTTCAGATTTGCCATTGTATGTGAGCTTTTCTTTCACCTGCCAGTTCACGGCATATTTGGTCATCTTCTCAATCTCACTGTAAGGTTCTTCGGTAACAAAACTTCCTGTATCGAGAATAAGACCAAACCATTCGCTGTTTACTTTTTCGAGTATGCTTTTGGTTTGTTCAGCTGTTTTTAAAAAGTCATTATGGTTTTGAATAGCCACGATCACACCATGTTGTTTGCCATAAGCTGTACATTCCTTGATGGCCGCCACAATCCAGCCTTCCACTTCTTCGCGTGAATGTCCTTCTGGTAATACTTTCCCGGTAAAAATCCGGATCACCGGGGCACCTAGTTTTGCGGCTACTTCAATCCATTTTTTTGTAAACACAATATCTGCCGCTCTTTTCGCAGGATCAGGATCGGCAAATTCATTTCTGATACCTGTGCCGCTGATATCCAGTCCAAGCCGGTGTGCTTTGTTCTTCAAATGAAAAATATATTCATCAGACGGAATTTCCGGATAGCCGGGAAAATAATAACCTGTAATGTCTATGGCATCAAATCCTTCCTTCGCACAAAAATCGAGCACTTCATCAAGATTTGTTTTTTTATTGGTGAGCGGGTTATTAAAAGAATAGGCGTTCAGGCTGATTTTAAAACGATTGCTGTAAGAAACTGCCAATTTCTTTTCTGAAGCTTTTACCAGCGAAAAATTTCCTGCACCCGTTACTGCCGTAGCTGTGAATAAGGTTTGAATAAATTTTCTTCTTTGGAAGCTTTTCATGTCGTGTTATTTAATGAGAATAAATATGCAGGTAAAGGCACAGTTTTATTTTTGATAAGTAAAACTGTCCATTACTTCCATTGATAATATTGCATCTGCAGCAGAACATGGGTTTTCAGTGTTACCTAAAAAATATTGCACTACTTTTTCTATCATCGGTTGCTGGATATGTTCTGGCGGATCAAAATGCAAAACTTTTTTATCAGCCTCTGTTTCAATCGTAACATCAAAACCAAAAACCGGAAATGAGATCTTCCCTTTCGAACCATTGATCTCAATAATATCTTCACTTTTACCATCGGCTACCGTATAACACCATTGGCCTGTAAAGAGAATATCATTTTCTAAACGCATTACGCCGGTAACCACATCAGCAGCTGTATATAATCCGGCCTGATTGGCGGCTATTCCAAAACTTTCTTTTGCAGGCCCAAAAAAATAATGAATCAGATCCAGCTGATGCGGCGCAAGATCAAAAAATAAACCTGCACCGGCTATATCCGGATCTACACGCCAGTTATTTCCTGTATTCGCTATAATAGATGATTGATCGGGTTGCAACATGGAAAGTCGCACAGTTCGTACACTGCCGATCATTTCTTCTTCCAGTAATGATTTTATTGCTAAGAACATCGGCAATGCCCTTCTGTAATGTGCGATGCATAATTTACTGCCTGTTGATTTGGCAACTTCCTGCATCCGCAAACACGCTGCCAGATTTGTTGCCATCGGTTTCTCTACGTAAACCGGTTTGCCTGCATTCATGGCAGCTATGGCATATTCTTCATGATATTTTGGTGGGGTAGCCACATAAATGGCATTTACTTCAGGGTCATTGATCAGCGCTGTTGCATCATCATACCATGTGGGTACGCCATGGCGCGTTGCATAGTCTTTCGCTTTGGCTGCATCACGTCGCATTACAGCAATCAAAGAAGAATCAGGTACTTTATTAAATGCAGGCCCGCTTTTTTTTTCGGTTACATCTCCGCATCCGATAATACCCCAGCGAATCGGTTTACTTTCTGTTGAATTCATATGGCTCTTAAAGTTATCAAATCACTGATTACAATCCTGTCTGGAAACATACAGTAAAAGATGAATGTACTACATCGTTTTCGTAAATTTTAATTGTCTTGCAGGTTGCTTGCTCACGAAAATGAACAAAATTCACAGTCGTTAATCGAAGCGATTGCCTGCATAGGTTGAGTGATGGTTTTATCCTAAGCAAACCTAAATACCATGTTATGAAAAAATCCAGAAGGATCTTCCTCAAAAATCTCGCACAAGGATCTGCTGTTGTAGCTGTTGGCGGAATGAGTAATGTGTTTGGTGCCAAAAGTTATAACCGGATCATCGGTGCCAACGAACGCATTCATATGGCCGTGATCGGCTGCAACGGAAGAGGAGCAGCCATGGCTCCCATTTTTGCCAAACAGGAAAACACCGAAGTCAATTTTATTTGCGATGTAGATGAAAAAGCCCGCGCCAAAGGAATAGACGCCGTAGCCAAAGTAGCTAAGGAAGCTCCCAAAGGCGCAAACGATTTTCGTAAAGTAATTACCAATAAAGATGTTGATGCTGTATATATAGCCACACCCGATCACTGGCATGCACCCGCAACCATCATCTGCTGCAGTGCAGGAAAACATGTGTATGTAGAAAAACCTTTATCCCACAATCCCCGCGAAGGAGAATTGGCCATTGCTGCTGCAAGAAAATATAACCGTGTGGTACAAATGGGTGCACAAAGAAGATCATGGGATCTGTTAACTGAAGGGATTAATGCATTGCATTCCGGAGTGATCGGTAAAATTCATTTAGTAAAATGCTGGTACACCAATGGAAGAAAATCAATCGGTGTTGGAAATCTTGCGGCTGTTCCGGCAGGATTGGACTATGATCTCTGGCAGGGCCCGGCACCTCGCAAACCATATAAAGACAATCTCATACATTATAACTGGCATTGGTTCTGGCATTGGGGAACCGGTGAAGCCTTGAACAACGGCACACACGAAGTGGATGTTGCCCGCTGGGGATTGGGTGTTGATTATCCCCTCAAAGTAAATTCAGCAGGTGGCCGTTATTATTTTAAAGATGATTGGGAAACACCCGATACACAACTCATCACATTCGATACAGCCGAAGCGTCTATTTTATGGGAAGGAAGAAGCTGCAGTAATTTTAAAGTACAGGGTACAGATCGGGGTGTTATGTTTTATGGAGATAAAGGCATTATGCAAACAGGCCATAACGGTTATACCATCTTTGATGAAAAAGGGGTGATCTTAAAAGAAGTAAAATCCAATGCAGTAATAGATGGTCGCAATACCGCCAGCCCAAATGAAGGATTAGACGCCGTTCATATTGCCAACTTCCTCGAATCGGTTCGATTAAGCAAACGTCCGAATGCTGATGTTGAAACGGGTTACAAAAGTACGTTATGGGTACAGCTGGGCAACATCGCTCAACGCGTAGGTCATACTTTATACATAGATCAAACCAATGGCCATGTAAAAAATGATAACGAGGCTATGAAGCTATGGAGTCGTGAATATGAACCCGGTTGGGAACCCAAAGTATAACCCGCTTTTTTAAATAGTAAACAGTATTTCTTCAATTATAAAAACGATCGCATGCCATCCCGCAGAAATTTTATTCAAAAAACAGTATTGGGAGTAGCCCTTGTTCTGGCTATCCCTTTTCTGGGTAAATCAACAGACCCTAACACGGCATCAAAAGAGCTTGCAGACGGGCCTTCCAAAGGTCTCGCCGTTGGTGTTGCCGGTTACACATTCGCCAAATTTGATCAGCCAAAATCCATCGAAATGAT
Source organism: Sediminibacterium sp. (assembly GCA_965206685.1). Lineage (GTDB taxonomy): Bacteria > Bacteroidota > Bacteroidia > Chitinophagales > Chitinophagaceae > Sediminibacterium. The sequence goes on along the minus strand of OZ242223.1, from coordinate 3,131,162 downwards.
GAAAAGGATTGGCGTTTACAATCTTTCCCTCAAAGAAATTCATGTTCCGCTCAACAGCAGTCAGGAAACCATTGATGCTGCCATGGCTAAATTCAAAGATGCCGGTATCAATATTTACACAGTTGGGGTTATTTACATGAAAACCAAAGAAGCGGTTGATCAGGCTTTTGCTTATGCCAAAAAAGTGGGCGTAACCATGATCGTAGGCGCACCCTCTTATGATGTACTCGATTATGCAGAACAGAAAGTAAAAGAATACAATATCCGGTTGGCCATCCATAACCATGGCCCAGAAGATGCTTTATATCCCGGCCCGAAAGATGTGTACGACAGGATCAAAGACAGAGACCCGCGTATAGGCCTTTGTATTGATATCGGCCACGCCACACGTGCCGGTGTAGCCGTAGATAAGGCAGTGAAAGAATACAAAGACCGTTTATTTGATCTCCATATCAAAGATGTAAGCAAGGCAGAAAAAGATGGTAAAGCCATTGAGATTGGAAGAGGCGTGATCGATTTTCCCGCCCTGGTAAAGGCACTGAACAAGATCGGTTACAAAGGTGTTTGCAGCATTGAATTTGAAAAAGATATGGGAGATCCATTGGCAGGAATCGCTGAATCTATCGGATATTTTAAAGGAGTAGTGGCGTCTGTGAAATAATCTCTGTTATACTTACCAACCTGTTTGAGGCCCATAAACCTGTGTTTATGGGCTTTCTTTTTGGGCGGATTACGGCGGATACACCGCCCTGTCTGCCGAAAACCCAACCGGAAATGAAGAAAAACAGCCAAAAACCACTATATTTAAACATTAAACTATAAAAATTATGGCAACAGGAGTTGTAAAATGGTTCAATGATTCAAAAGGTTTTGGATTCATCACACCGGATGATGGTGGCGAAGATCTGTTCGCACACTTTTCTGCAATCAATATGGGTGGTTTCAAGACTTTGAAAGAAGGACAGAAGGTTTCATTTGAAATTACTACCGGTCCTAAAGGCAAGCAGGCATCAAATATTCAGGCTGCCGAATAGTATAAATAATAATAAATACAATAATTATGGCAACAGGAGTTGTAAAATGGTTCAATGATGCAAAAGGTTTCGGATTTATCACACCCGATGATGGTGGTGAAGATCTGTTCGCACATTTTTCCGCCATCAACATGGGCGGATTCAAATCTTTAAAAGAAGGTCAAAAAGTAAGTTTTGACATAACTGATGGCAAAAAAGGTCAGCAGGCTGCTAATATTCAGGCTGCCGAATAATCGCCACCAAACTTATCCGTAACTACTTAAGGTTGAACCGCTATTGCGGACAATCCATTTTGCTCAATACATTCCTTTTGTTAAAGGGATGTATTGACAGCAAAACATATCCCCCTCCATTCATCGTTGGGTTTTTTGCCAATAATCCCAGATTATGCAAACCCACTACCAGCGGCCCAAGTTTTACGGCCGCACCAACCCATAATTGTCCTTGTGTATTATATTGAACGGGTAAATAGGCTCCCCATCCAATCGTTTCCCATCTGGGTGTTATCGTTAAAAGATTGAGTTCTCTGGTTCGGTATTTTGTATAACTCGAAGTTGAAAAGAAATTCATACTCAACTCCCCATTTACATAAAGGTTATTGCCAAAATTCTTATCAATATTTACAATTAACCTTGTTGGATTGGTAATCGTAAAATTATTTACAATGGTTGCACTGTTGGTAAATACACTGGTTAATGAATCTTTAAAAGCAGAAATATCCGGAGCCCCTGTAAATTTTTTATCGATCTGGTTATCTGTAATGGTTACAGCCGGACTAAACAGTTGAACAGAATTTGTACTGGGACTGAATTTATTAGAACCCAGATCCATCAGGCTTACACCAATCTTCCAGTCATAATTAATGTTATTGTTATTGGCACCATCATTGAATTCGCTGTTATAGATCATGTACTCTACACCCAGATTTAAACCAAATGAGGTAAGTGCCGTTTTATAGGCATCTTTAAATGAGGTTTGGTCATACGTACTCGAATAACCGGCAGAGCCGCTTCCATCTGTAAAATTAAAAATGGTATCCGTTGCGTTTTTCGTTTCGATGTAACTGATCTTATTCATTTTTACAAAGGCGCCTGATAAGCCTTTCATGATCTGTAAGGTAACACCACCGGTTAATTTAGAACGGTTATTCTCAAACAAAACCTGTGAATAATTAAGATCTGCTTCCAGCCATCCGGTATGTGTTGCAAAACCTTCGAGATAAGCAACATTGCTGTTCGTAACCAAAAAATCATGAAAACTATTGATAGAATCGGTATAGCGAAAAGCAGAAGTTTTTACATGATTATAACTCCGTACCCTTACACCAAAATTAAAGGCGTGGTTATTATCGGGTTTGTACAGCAGGTTCAATAAACTCAGATCTAAATTAGCATGAAAGAATTTACTTCTCACATCATCTTTCATCGTTAATCCGCCATTGGGCCCGCTGACAAAATAAGGAGAGTTACTGCTCATTTTTGCCTGTACGGAAAATAAGGTCAAATCCCATTTATAAGCAGAGCCAACGGAGGCTGCCGGGTTATTAAAAACTGCCGTACTTCCGGCAAACGGAGAGCCGTGTAAAGCCTGGTAACCCTGTGCAGAAAGGGTGATACCTGAAAATAAAACCAAAAAAGTTAAAAGATACTGTTTCAAAATTCGGGTCATTAACGGGGGGAATGGTTAAATCTATCCGGCACTAAGTCTGGGTTTAGTGCTTTGTGGCACTAAATATAGAAGATTAAGTACGGATTAAAGGTGAATGCATGTTTAAATTTTAAAGTTTCCTTTCCGGAAACGGATACTAATTTTTTCATTTGGGCAAAGGTTTTTGTAGGTTGTATCGTCTAACATATTAATAAGGCAATATTTGAACGAAAAGGACTTAATTCTTTCCCTCCAAAATGGAGATCAGGCGGCTTTTAAGCTGCTGGTCGAAACCTGGCAGAACATGGTGTTTAACACCGTGCTCGGTATTGTACAAGATACCCAGGAGGCAGAAGATGTTGCCCAGGAGGTCTTTATCCAGGTATTTCAGTCGGTAAGCAGCTTCCGCGGTGAAGCGAAATTATCTACCTGGCTTTACCGGATAGCGGTTACCAAAGCACTGGATGCCGAGCGAAAGAAAAAGTCTAAAAAAAGAATAGCCAATCTGAAATCATGGGTAGGCCTTGGCGAAAAAGAAGAAGAGGCGGTACATTTTCATCACCCGGGTGTGCAGCTGGCTAATAAAGAACAGGCTGCCATGCTTTTTGAAGCCATACAGAAATTACCGGAGAACCAGCGTATTGCTTTTGTACTGATTAAAACAGAAGGGTTACGTTATGATGAAGTAGCAGAGATCATGAACCTTACTTTGAAATCTGTAGAAGCATTGATGCACCGCGCAAAAGAAAACCTTAGAAAATATTTACAACATTATTATTCGGATCAGTCTTAAATGATACGTATGGAAACAAAAAAATCTACACCACAAAACATCGATGAGATACTCAGCAGCATTGATGGCATCAGCAGGGCTGAACTGTCACCTTTTTTCTATACACGTGTTCAGGCTAATCTTGACAAGCGTTCTGCCACCCCCTTGTCTTTCTGGTCATTGGTTACAAAGCCCGCTGTTTCTATTGCAACCTTTTCTTTATTACTTATCCTGAATATTGCTGCGATCACTCATTTTATAAAAGCAGGTAAACAAAATTCGCAGCAGGAATCAACAGGTATCCAAGGTTTTGCTCAGGAATATAATCTTACCACCACTTCCGTTTACAACGATAAACCCACCCGATAATGAACTACTTCGCAAGAAATAAATGGACAACCATTATTATTCTGTTGCTGGTGGCTTTGAATATTGCTACCCTTGTTTCTTTCTGGTTACTGAGGGAAGGCCCTCCCGGCCGCGGTGGCAACCAATCCGGTGCCATGGAATTTCTGATCAAAGAATTGGGTTTTGATTCTATACAAAAACAAAAGTTGATGGTATTTAAAGAAGATCATCAAAAGAAAATGCGCGAAGTGAGAAGTAAGAACAGAGAGGTAAAAGAAGCATTGTTTGATTTGCTAAAAAATTCAGATACGCCCGATTCAGTAATTGAAAAAGCTGCACAGGCTTCTGTGGTTTATGATGTACAGACAGAGATCATCACCTTCAAACATTTTCAACAGATCCGCAGTCTTTGTACAGAAACACAAAAGAAAAAATTTGATGACGTAATTGATAAAGTACTGCATATGATGGCTCCGCCTCCTGGAGGTGCACAGCCACAGGGGCCACCACGCGGACCACGTGGCGAACATCCGGATGGTCCACCACCGCCACCTGATGGACAAAGGCCGCCACCACCCGCCGACAGACAACCACCGCCTCAGCAACAATAATTTTTTTACATACCGAAGGTTTGATTTCAAAATCACATCAAATACTGAAATGATCAGCCATGAAAAAATACTTTTTGCCTATAGTGATTGCAGCAGCCAGCGCAATGATCTGTATTTCCTGCAGTAAGGATTCCGGCACCACTACTACAACCGGTACCGGAACCACTTCTGCTGTTGTACCGGATGTTTTCAAAAAAATCAATACAACCGTTACCATCTCATCCGATGGAACGTATATTACCATAAAGTCGGATGGTATTCCCGATCATAAGAGTTGTTATTTTGCAACAAGTGATACCCGTTACCAGGCGTATAATGGAAGCAATACTGCTTTCTCAAAAAACCCAAACAGTATCGGAACAAAAAGTTACACATTCAAAATACCTGCATCACCAGCTGTGAATTCAGCACATGAAGCTACACCGCTTGGTCCCATAGGCGTATCTATTAATGGAGTGCCGATGTATAACCAATATGCCGGTCCCAATACACCATTAACCAATGAGATCAATTCTTTTGATCAGTTCAATGGCCATCCTGATCAAAGTTCATCTTATCATTATCATGTAGAACCATTGTATATCACAACCAATAATACCAAGAGTGCATTAATTGGTTTTCTATTAGATGGGTTTCCGGTTTACGGGCCTTTGGAAAATGGTAAGACACTTACCAGTGCTGATCTGGATACTTATCATGGACATACCGGTGTTACAGCCGATTATCCTAATGGTATTTATCATTATCATACAACTGCCGATGCGCCCTATATCAATGGCAGTGGATTCTACGGAACAAAAGGAACGGTAACACAATAATTTTTGGTTTTTCATAGGACACAGGGCAATCAGTAATGATTGCCTTTTTTGTATGATTGAAAGAGTAATTAAACATTTCAAAACAGATTGATTTAAGTAAGTTAATATTTTGTAAATCGCATGTATCATCAAAGGTTTTATCAATAAAATCCATCTAATAATATATAGTATTTGCATAACCCCTAAACAAAAATCATTATGAAAAAAAGAGCACTCATCCTGTTTACCAGCATGGCTTTTGCTTTTGTTTGTGTAACAGCGCAACCACCACAACAACCCGGAGCACCCGGTAAACCACCGAGCCCTGAAGAAAGGGTAAAACATGTTTCAGAAAAAATGGAAAAAGAACTGAAACTTACCGGAGCACAAAAAGAAAAACTGGCAGCCGCTTACAAAGATTTTTTTGCAGAGATAGAGAAGCAAAGAAAAAAAGAGGGTAAACCCGAACAGCCGCCACCACCACCGCCCCCACCCGTAAGCAAAGAAGTGGCAGATAAATTAAGTAAAGTGCGTGATGAGAAAATTAAATCTGCACTAAGCGCAGATCAATTCAAAAAATATGCAGAAATTGAAAAGACCATGCGACCACCCATGCCACCCGGAAAACCCGGCGAACAGAAGCCACCACCCGCAGATAAAAAACAATAAGAATGATTTCAGTTAAACAGCTCTGTATCATCACAACACTGGCATTCCTTGCTGCCTGTAACACTCCCGTAAAAAAAGAGAAACAGGCAGCAGGGAAACTGCCTTTTTATAATACTGCCGATTTTACCCCACAATGGATTGAACCTGCTGCAAAAGAATATGCATCAATTCATACCATTCCTGTATTTCAATTCATTGATCAGAATGGTGAATCGGTAACAGAAAAAACATTTGAAGGAAAGATCTATGTGGCCGATTTCTTTTTTACATCCTGTCCTGGAATCTGCAAACGTTTAACCACGCATCTTAAGATCGTTCAGGACTCTTTTAAAACAGATAATAAAGTAATGCTGCTCTCACACAGTGTAACACCTGAGAATGACAGTATTCCCCGCTTAAAACAATACGCCAATGCATTTGGTGCCATCAATGGTAAATGGCATCTGGTTACAGGTGATCGGGAAGCATTGTACACCATTGCCCGGCAGGCTTATTTTGCAGATGAGGATATGGGATTGAAAAAAAACAGTAACGACTTTCTCCACACAGAAAACATGTTGCTGATTGATAAACACAGAAGAATACGCGGCGTATATAAAGGAACCGCTTTGAATGAGATCAATAACCTGATCGCTGATATTAAGATCCTCGAAAACGAAGAATGAAAAAATATTTACCCATACTGATGTTTCTAGCGGCTTGTCATTCTGCCAAACAGGATAAGCAACCCGAAACGGCAATCATAATAATTCCGGATATCACTGTTAAGTCCGGCGATACTGCATTGTCTTTGCAGAATGGTGTATGGTTCTACCAACAAAAACCTTTAACCGGTTTTATCGAAACGTATTTTTCTTCCGGCACACTTAAATCACGCCAGAGCTTTTACCAAGGGAAGGATGAAGGTTTATTTCTTTCCTATTATGAAGATGGCAGTAAAGATGCCAGACGGTTTTACCATAACGGAGAAAAAGACAGTATTAATCAGGGCTGGTGGCCCAATGGTAATCCCCGTTTTGAATATCATTTTGCAAACGGGATCTATGAAGGCGATTTTAAAGAATGGTACCAAAGCGGTAAACCCCTCAAACATATCATTTACCATAACGGCAAAGAAGAAAGCGGCAAAGGCTGGCGAGAAAATGGTAAGATCTATATGAGCTTTGTTGTAAAAGGCGGCCGGTTATATGGACTGGTCAATCCTAATCTCTGTTATTCCCTCAAAAATGAACGGGGTGAGTTCGTGAAAAGTTCCCGCTAACAAAAAGTCCCCTGTAGAAACAGGGGACGTCTTCGATTGCTTGCCATATAAGAAAAGAGATAATTAGTATTTGCTTAACCTTAGAAACGCTTCAGTGAACTTGCTTCGCAGTAGCTTTGTTTCTGAAGTAAAGATAAGGGAGAAATTCAATTTTCTAATATTTTTTTTATTAATTCTTATAATTTTTACAATTAATTAATAAAAAATGATGTTTTCAAGTAAAATGTATAATATTATTTTTATATTATATATTATGTAAAATTTACTCCGTAATTCGTAAAAAATATTATAAGTATCTGATTTACAGTCTATTTTTGGCTATTATAATCTTTAATAGCCATTTCAAGACAGTCCATTGCCTTATTTATATCATTTAAATTTAATACATAAGCCAGTCTCACTTCTTTTTTACCCAAACCCGGTGTTCCATAGAATCCGGTTGCAGGTGCAAGCATTACGGTTTGTCCTTCAAAAGAAAAACTTTCCAATAACCACTGGCAAAAAACATCTGCATCATCAATGGGTAATTGCGCCATTGCATAAAAAGCACCGCCTGGGTTAGGGCAGAATACACCTTCCATAGCATTCAGTCTTTTTACGATCAAATCCCTTCTTGATTTATACTCAGCTTTGGTTGTATCAAAATAATCAGCCGGCAGATCAATCGCTGCTTCTCCTGCGATCTGTGCAAAGCTTGGCGGACTAAGCCTGGCCTGTGCAAATTTCATTACTGCATCCAGTACCGTTTTGTTTTTGGTAATAAAAGCCCCGATCCTTCCACCGCAGGCGCTGTAGCGTTTGCTGATGGTATCCATAATGATCACATTATCATCCACACCTTCCAGATGCATGGCACTGATCTGCTTTCCTTCGTAACAGAACTCGCGATAAGCTTCATCAGAAAACAGATAGAGATTATGTTTAAGGATGATCTGCTTCAGTTGCTGCATTTCCTCATTACTATATAAATAGCCTGTTGGATTATTCGGGTTACAGATCACTATCGCCTTGGTTTTGGAGGTGATCTTTTTTTCAATCTCATCTATGGGCGGTAAAGCAAAACCATTCTCAATATAAGAGGTAACCGGAACCACTGTTACACCGGCTGCAACAGCAAAACCATTGTAGTTGGCATAAAAAGGTTCGGGTATAATCACTTCATCACCTGCATCTAAACAGGCCATAAAACCAAACTGTATCGCCTCACTGCCACCGGTAGTAATGATGATCTGGTTATGATTTACATGAACGCCTACACTTTCGTAATAGCCTACAAGCTTTCTGCGGTAGCTTTCATTACCCGCGCTATGACTGTATTCCAGCACTTTAAAATCGCTGTGCCTTACAGCATCCAATACCATTTTAGGGGTTTCAATATCGGGTTGTCCGATATTCAGGTGATACACTTTGATCCCTTTCTGTTTGGCAGCTTCTGCATAAGGAACCAATTTCCGGATGGGTGAGGCGGGCATGGCCAGGCCTCTTTTACTGATCTGTAGCATGGCGCAAAGATAGTTTGGGTGTAAACGTTCTCAAAACAAAATACGCAACCGGTTAGGGTTGCGTATCTGCAATACTATATATAGGCATTGATTTATTTTGTTTTACCGGCGGGTACCACTTCTCCATCAATGGTTAACACAATGGGTAATTGTGTACTAACGAATTTCACGTTTACATTCTTTTTAAATGTACCGGGATTGGCTGCGTTGTAAGTTACTTTAATGGTACTACTCTTGCCTTTTAAAATTGGATCCTTACTGAATTCAGGTGTAGTGCAACCGCATTCTGCATTGGCAAACTCTATTACAGCCGGTTTTGAACCGGTATTGGTAAAGCTGAATATATACGTTACCGGAACGTTTTGTTTGATCTTGCCAAAACTATGGGTATTGGTTTTGAAAGTAATATCCGGCACCGATTGCGCAAAACTGCTTGTTGCCGCAAATAAGGAAAGAAGTAAAACGATTTTTTTCATTTGTTTTGTTTGAAGGAGTAAAATTACAGATTTATCTATCCGTTTATGATATCTGTCATTGCTAAATCCGTGCCATACCATCAATTTAGCAGGAATTTAATAAACTCATTGTCTCAACCGCAAAAATCAGCACAAAAACCTGATATTTGACGGTTACTAAATTCCGGTAGCCTATTGGCTCCACTATGTTATTTTTGCCGTATGGATCAAACTGCTTCTCTGGAATATAAAAATGATATGCTTTCTTTTGAAGGCTTTCGTAATACCATATTGGAGGATTACAAGACCGCAGTAGTTAGCCGCGAAGTAAGTTTATTAGGACGCAGGGAAGTACTTACCGGTAAAGGTAAATTCGGCATTTTTGGTGATGGTAAAGAGGTGGCACAGATTGCCATGTCTAAATTTTTTCAACCGGGCGATTTTCGGGCAGGGTATTACCGTGATCAGACTTTTATGTTTGCTTCCGGTTTGGCCAGTGTAGAACAATTCTTTGCGCAATTATATGCCGACCCCGATGTAAAGAATGATCCTTTTAGTGCAGGTCGTCAAATGGATGCACATTTTGCTACCAGAATTGTTGATGAGAATGGCAATTGGCTGGATCTGGCCAATCGTAAAAATATTTCCTCCGACATGGCCCCAACTGCATCGCAAATGCCGCGGGCTGTGGGTTTGGCATGGGCTTCCAAATGTTTTCGTCAGTCAAAACACGCTGAGCAGTTTCATGAATTAAGTCATAACGGAAATGAGATCTGTTTCTGCACCATCGGCGATGCCAGTACATCGGAAGGCCATTTTTGGGAAGCAATCAATGCAGCAGGGGTTTTACAAATTCCGTTAGCGGTTTTTGTTTGGGATGACGGATACGGGATTTCTGTTCCTAAAAATATTCAAACCACCAAAGGCTCTATTTCTGAGGCTTTGCGCGGAATGGAGAAAGAAGAAAATACAAACGGTTTCAGAATTTATAAACTGAAAGCATGGGATTATGCCGGTATGTGCGAAGTGTTTGAAGAAGCTTTGCAACAGGTTAGGGATACACATGTGCCCGCCCTTTTTCATGTAGAAGAAGTTACCCAACCACAAGGCCACAGCACCAGCGGAAGCCATGAACGTTACAAAAGTTCTGAACGGTTGGATTGGGAAAAAGAATGGGATTGCATCCGTAAGATGCGTGAGTGGCTGATTGAAACAGGGCTCACCAATTCAGATGAATTATCGGAGATAGAGATCAACGCCAAACAATTTGTTCGCGAAGCAAGAAATACGGCATGGGATAGATATCATGCACCTATTAAAGAACAGGCAGCCAGAGCAGTTAGCCTGATACGTGAGATGGTGGTAAATGATATGGGAAAGTACAATCATTTACAAACGCTTGCCAAAGAACTGGAAGCCAATAGAGAACCCTTACGCAGAGATGTTTTGAGGATCGTTTCAATGGCTATGGAAACGGCACCCAATTCTCCCACCATAGAAAATATCACTTCGCTGTATCAGGAATTTGTGAAAGACAGCAGAACGATGTACAACAGCGATCTTTATAATGAAGGACCAAAAAGTGCATTAAAAGTTCCGGAAGTAAAACCTTTGATCTCCTTTGATGCACCACAGGTTAATGCTTACGAAGTATTGAATAAATATTTTGATGCATTGTTTACCCATAATCCAAAAGTGTATGCGTTTGGAGAAGATGTGGGTTATATAGGTGACGTGAACCAAGGCTTTGCCGGTTTGCAGGAAAAGCATGGTGCTGACAGAATTTCTGATACCGGTATTCGTGAGTTAACCATTATGGGACAAGCCATCGGATTATCTCTCCGCGGATTACGCCCTATTGCAGAAATTCAGTACCTAGATTATTTATTATATGGTTTGCAACCTTTAAGTGATGATGTGTCAACCACACATTTCAGAACAAAAGGCCAGCAGAGTGCACCGGTAATTATTCGTACACGAGGCCACAGGCTCGAAGGCATCTGGCATAGCGGTTCGCCAATGGGTATGATCATTAATGCTTTGCGTGGGATGTATGTTTGTGTGCCAAGAAATATGGTACAGGCCGTGGGAATGTACAATACATTATTACAAAGCAACGATCCCGCATTGGTGATCGAATGTTTGAACGGATATCGTTTAAAAGAAAAAGTTCCTGCCAATCTTTTAGAATACACGGTTCCCTTGGGTGTACCCGAAGTAGTTCGTGAAGGAACCGATATAACCGTGGTTTCTTACGGTTCTACTTTACGTATTGTGCAGGATGCAGTTGAACGTTTACAGCAATTGGATATCAGTTGCGAAGTAGTGGATGTACAAACTTTATTACCTTTTGATATTCATCATAAAATACTCGATTCATTAAAGAAAACCAGCCGTATTGTTTTCGTTGATGAAGATGTGCCGGGTGGTGCCGCCGCTTATATGTTGAATAAAGTGCTGGAAGAACAAAAAGCATTCCAGTGGTTAGATGTGAGTCCGAGAACGATAACTGCGCAGGCACACAGGCCAAGCTACGGTAGTGATGGAGATTATTTCAGCAAACCCAATGCAGAAGAAATTATTGAGATCATCAGAGAAATGATGAGTGAGTGAGTTAATGAGTGAATGATAGGATGATAGATTGAGATTAGGTTTTGTTATGCCTAAGAAATAAAAAGACTATTTAATTCAGGCGTTGGTACCCAGCATTCCTCTTTTTTCCCAAACCATTTGTAGCGGTTTTTTGCGATCCAGTTATAGATACCATCGCGGATAAAAGCAGGTACAATAATGAAAGCATATAACAGCGGCCATCCTCCATTTAATTTTTTACTTACCCGAAGGGCGCCTGAAGATTTTGTATAGATTTTTCCTTCCTCCGATAAAATAAAAGAGCCCAACTCATCAGTAGGTAAATGAAATTCCTGCATTATCTGTTGGCCAAATTCACTTTGTAAAGAAGCAAAACGGAATTGATGTTTTGGATCGTGTTTGATCACAAACTGAACCGTTCCCGTGCAGAGATTGCATACACCGTCGAAGAGGATGACGGGGCTGGAGAGTGTGGGAAGGGCTGACATCTTGCAAAGTTAGAAGTTAGGAGTTAGAAGTCGGGAGTAAAATTGCAAATGACTCCAGACTGCTAACTCCTAACTCCAGACTTTTTTTATCCCATATTATGAAACACCTTATTCACGTCCTCATCCTGTTCAAGCCTTTCGATCAGTTTACTTACATCTTCGGCCTGTTCGTCTGATACAGGAACAGTGGTGGTGGGAATCCATTCAAGTTCGGCACTGATGGGTGTGATACCTTTTTCTTCCAGCGCTTTCTGTAAGCTTCCAAAATCCACAAAGGCGCAGCGCAATACGATGATGGGGTTATCCTGGTCGTCATTACTTTCTCCCAGTTCATCTAAACCATGATCAATCAGATCAAGCTCCAGATCATCCATATTCAATCCTTCGGGCTTCAGTTTAAACACGCCCATTTTCTTGAACTGAAAACTTACGCTTCCGCTATTACCCAAAGCACCATGTCCTTTGTTGAAATGGCTTTTCACATTCGCAACGGTTCGAACGTGGTTATCGGTGGCTGTTTCTACCAATAACGCTACACCATGAGGCGCATATCCTTCGTAAAGAATTTCTTCATAGTTACTTGTGTCTTTACCCATGGCCCTTTTAATGGCCGCTTCTACACGGTCTTTGGGCATGCCCACACTCTTGGCATTTTGATAGCAACGGCGTAAGGCCGGGTTTGTGGCCGTATCCGGTCCATTGGCTTTTACTGCAATCACAATTTCTTTACCGATACGGGTAAACTGTTTGGCCATTTTATCCCAACGGGCAAACATGGTGGCTTTTCTTACTTCAAATATCCTTCCCATAATAGCTGTTTATTAAAATAGGTCCTGCCTGGCAGGGTTGGCAAAATTAACATAAGCCGCGTTAGCAGCCAACCTTATATAAAAAAACAGTCACGCCATGGGGCGTGACTGTTTAAAAACAATGATTTATCAGCTTATCCCTTTAGTTTACTGTTGGCTTTGCTGTATCCGAAATACACAACCAAACCAACCAGCATCCATACAAATGCGGTTAATAAGGTTCTGTTATCCAATGAATAGATCATGGCAGAACATACCACAATACCCAATATCGGAACCAAAGGAACCAATGGTGTTTTGAATGGACGAACACGATCCGGATCGTTTCTTCTCATTACCCAAACACCTACACAAACCAGTACAAAGGCGAATAAAGTACCAATACTGGTTAAGTCGCCCGCAACACTGCCCGGAATAAAGGCTGCAAATGCACCTACAAACAGGAACAGGATCATATTTGATTTATACGGGGTTCTGAATTTAGGGTGAAGATCAGAGAATGCTTTTGGTAAAAGCCCGTCGGTAGACATGGTATAGAATACGCGGCTTTGTCCCATCAACATCACTAATATCACCGAAGAGAAACCGGCAAGAATAGCGATGGTAACGGCTTTGGCCAACCAGCCATATCCGGCCATATAGGTTTCAATAGCGTAAGCAACAGAAGCTTCTTTACCTGATTTTACGAAATCGGTATAAGGAGCCACACCTGTTAATACATAAGAGAATAAAATGTACAGGATGGTACAGATCACCAATGAACCGAGGATCCCGATAGGCATATCACGCTTTGGATTTTTGGCTTCCTGTGCAGCGGTAGATACCGCATCAAAACCAATAAAGGCAAAGAATACGATGGCTGCACCCGTGAGTACGCCACCCCATCCGTGCCGGAAAGTATCCTTATAACTATATAAAGTGCCGTCGGGTTTTAAGGCATCCGGTGCATTATCAGGGATCAGGTAAGGGGTGTGGTTAGCACCGTTGATGTATTTCCATCCCACCACAATAAATACCACAACGATCGCTACTTTAATAAACACGATGATCGAGTTTACAAAAGCAGATTCCTGCGTTCCTTTAATGAGTAGTAAGGATAATAATAAAAGGATGAATAAAGCCGGGATATTCATGATACCGGTATGCATTACGTTAGCGGTATCCAGTGCTTTTTCAAAAGGGGAGTGACTCCATTCGTACGGTATCGTCCCGAGATTGTATTGCATTAGCAGTTTATTTAAAAACTCGCTCCAGGCAATAGAAACGGTGGCGGCACCCAGTGCATATTCCAATATCAGTGCCCAACCGATGATCCAGGCAACCAATTCGCCCATGGTTGCATAAGCGTAAGTGTAGGCACTACCGGCGATGGGGATCATAGACGCGAACTCTGCATAACACAAACCGGCAAAGGCACAGCCGATAGCGGCAACAATAAACGATAAGGTAACCGCAGGACCGGCATGTTCACCGGCGGCGGCAGCCGTTCTCACAAATAAACCGGCACCAATGATGGCACCAATTCCCAGGGCAATCAGGCTTCCGGCACCTAATGTGCGCTTCAACCCCTTTTCGGAGTCGGCAGCTTGCAGCATCAGGCCATCTAAAGACTTTTTTCTGAATAAACTCATAATACAGTTAGTTTGGGTTCTTTAATGAAACGTTTTGGCAAAATAGTCAATTCTTCATTTAGAATTTCAAAACTTTTATAAATGTGGGCATTGATCGGTAAAGGGGGGCATTTCGCCAGAAATCTTATATTGCGAAACTAATTATCGGCCACCATGCGGAAATCTAACCGGCTCACCATATATATAGTCATTGCCATGTTAGCGGGTGTTGTTTTGGGCTATATCGTTCATACCCAGTCTTCTCCCGGTTTTATACAGTCGTTCTCAACCAATATCAAATTATTGACCACCGTTTTCCTACGGCTGGTTCAGATGATCATTGCTCCGTTGGTATTCTCCACTCTTGTAGTAGGTATTGCCAAACTGGGCGATCTGAAAACCGTTGGCAGGGTAGGCGGGAAGGCGATGTTATGGTTTATTACGGCATCATTAGCCAGTTTATTGCTGGGGATGGTATTGGTAAACTTTTTCAAACCCGGTGCCGGAATAGACCTGGGCAATGCCGATATTAATGGTGCCAAAGACCTGGTTGGCAAAACCCAGGAATTCAATATCCAGAAATTTGTGGAGCATGTGTTCCCCAAAAGTGTGATCGATTCAATGGCCAATAATGAGATTCTGCAACTGGTGATCTTCAGTATCTTTTTTGGTGTGGCTACGGCGGCTTTGGGTGATAAAGCCAAAGTGGTGGTGAAAGGATTGGATGCTGTTGCGCATGTGATCTTACGAATGGTAGGCTATGTAATGAATTTTGCACCTTTGGGTGTTTTTGGTGCATTGTCTGCAGTAATTGCTACCAAAGGTTTGGAAGTATTCAGCTTTTACGGAAAATATCTTTTATACTTTATTATGGGCATCGCATTATTATGGATGCTTTTATTGTTTGTAGGATTTTTGGTTTTGGGAAAACGATTACCTGAATTATTAAAACGCATCTTCCCGCCGTTGATCATTGCATTCAGTACCACAAGCAGCGAAGCTGTGTTTCCGAAATTGACAGATGAATTAGAGAAGTTTGGTTGTAAGGATAAGATCGTTGCGTTTATTCTACCGTTAGGTTATTCGTTTAACCTCGATGGAAGTATGATGTACATGACCTTTGCCAGTATAGCCATTGCTCAGGCTTATGGGATACCACTGGATTTTGGAACACAGATCACCATGTTGCTTGTATTAATGCTTACCAGTAAAGGTATTGCCGGTGTGCCGCGTGCCTCATTGGTAGTGGTTACGGCAACCTGTGCCATGTTTCATATTCCACCGGAAGGTATTGCGTTGATCTTGCCGATCGATCACTTTTGCGATATGTTCCGCACAGCCACCAATGTTTTAGGTAATGCCCTTGCCACCAGTGTGGTAAGTAAATGGGAAGGTTCGCTGGAACCGGCCGCTAACGATCAAGCTATATGATACTATTAGATACATTGTTAACAACCGCTTTTCACTGGAGTCAGTTACTGCAGCCACAGTTCTATATTGAACATGGTGGTTTATGGCTGATCCTTTTTGTGGTGTTTGCCGAAACAGGTTTGTTTGCCGGTTTCTTTTTACCGGGTGATAGTTTGTTATTTGTGGCAGGTATTTACAGTCATAACCTCGCCAATGAATTCTTCTCTTCAGGCAATGAATATATTGATCTGATATTTTTAGTGGTACTGATTTCCCTAGCCGGTATTGCCGGAAATTCTGTTGGCTATTGGTTTGGCAGAAAAGTAGGTCCTGCCATGTATGGCTGGAATGAAAATATTTTATTCAAAAGAAAATATTTAGTGCAGGCGCATGATTTTTATGAGAAGCATGGCGGTGGTGCAATTGTAATTGCAAGATTTATTCCCATTATCAGAACCTTTGCGCCCATTGTTGCGGGGATCGTTCGGATGGATAAAAAGAAATTTGCCATTTTTAATGTGATCGGTTGCGTATCATGGGTTTTTAGTATGCTGTTTGGCGGACATTTTTTACAGAAATGGATCTTATCAGAATTTGGTTTTGATCTCAGAGATCATTTAGAAGTGATCGTTCTCGGAATTGTATTTGTTACCACAGCGCCCATCCTTTATAAATTAATTTTCGGTAAAGACAAATCTCATTCTTCTACAGATAAGGCATGAGTACTTCTCAAAAACAATACGGTGTTCTTTCATTGCCCGTGATCGTGGGGGCATTGGGTTTTTTTGTGGATGTGTATGATCTTTTACTGTTCTCTATCATACGCAAACCCAGTCTCGAATCTTTGCATTTATCACCTGAGGAAGTTTTATCAAAAGGTGAACTCATCATCAGTGTTCAAATGATTGGGCTTACGATAGGCGGTGTGCTCTGGGGTATTATGGGCGATAAAAAAGGAAGATTAAGCGTTTTGTTTGGCTCCATTATTTTATACTCACTCGCCAATATTGCCAATGGAATGGTGCAGACCGTGCCACAATATATTTTGATGCGGTTGCTGGCAGGTATTGGATTGGCAGGCGAATTAGGTGCCAGCATTACATTGGTAAGTGAAATGCTGCCCAAAGAAAAAAGAGGGATTGCGGCATCTGTTATTGCTGTGGTAGGTGTGTTCGGTGCCATTACTGCTTTCTTTGTTTACAATGCATTTAAAGACTGGCGTCTTTGTTTTTATATAGGTGGCGGTATGGGACTTTTGCTTTTATTACTTCGCGCCAATGTAATGGAGAGCAGTATGTATGATAAAGTAAAACATTCAGGAGTGGTGCGCGGAAGTTTTATCATGCTCTTTAATAAAAAAGAAAGAGCACTCCGTTATCTGAAAGGTGTATTGATCGGGTTACCCGTTTGGTATGCGATTGGTGTACTCGTTACTTTCTCAGATAAGTTTGGAAAAGAATTTGGGATTGAAGGGATTGATCCCGGCAAAGCCATTATGTACCAATATTGTGGAATCGCTCTCGGAGATCTTAGTGCCGGGTTGTTAAGCAATTATCTGGGTAGCAGAAAGAAAGCATTATTTACTTTCTTCAGTATCCTGTCATTTTTTATTATCCTGTTTTTTCTGCAAGGTAATGGAAGAGGAAACATACAAACCATGTATATACTATGCACCTGTTTAGGATTTGGTGCGGGTTTTTCTGTATTATATATTACGATGTCGGCTGAACAGTTTGGTACAAACCTCCGGGCATCAACTGCTATTTCCATTCCCAATGTGGTAAGAGGAATTTTGCCGCTGATTATTTTATTACATAAAGGACTCAGAAATCTTACAGGTGATTACCTTACCGGTGGTTGGATTACAGGTATTGTGATTATGATGATGGCGGTAACTGCGGCATATTTTACGAAAGAAACTTTTGGACGGGATATGAATTATCTGGAAGAATAGTCGGGAAGACGGAAAGTCGGTAAGACCGTAAGTCCGAAGAATTGAGATATATTAGATAAACTTTCCGACTTACCGACTTCCGGTCTTTCGGACTTTTTAAATAAACCACTATGACAGAAAAAAAATACGGCATTCTTTCCCTCCCCGTTATTGTTGCTGCCCTTGGCTATTTTGTAGACATCTACGATCTGTTATTATTTACGATTGTGAAGAAACCCAGTATGATGGGTGTGGGTGCCACCGAAGCGAGTTTGTTGGTTGACAGTACAAGAGTGATCAATTGGCAAATGACGGGCCTTTTATTGGGCGGAATTCTCTGGGGTATTTTAGGTGATAAAAAAGGAAGACTGAGTGTTTTATTCGGATCGATCCTTTTGTATTCGGTTGCCAATTTCTTTACAGCCTATATTCATAATGTAAATCAATATGCGATCTGCCGATTTGTTGGCGGATTGGGATTGGCAGGAGAACTGGGTGCGGGTATTACATTGGTAAGTGAACTGTTGCCAAAGAATAAAAGAGGTATTGGTACATCTATGGTTGCGGGTATTGGATTGAGTGGTGCAGTATGTGCTTATTTTACGTATCAGTTTACCAAAGACTGGAGATTATGTTACCAGATAGGTGGTGGTTTGGGTATTGCTTTGTTATTGCTTCGTGTAAGTGTAGCAGAATCAGGCATGTTTAAAGAAGTAAAATCTACAGATGCTGTTCGTGGTAATTTCTTTATGCTGATCAATAACAGCAAACGGTTAAAAAAGTATGCCTGTGCCATTTTAATCGGATTACCTACCTGGTATGTGATCGGTATTCTGGTAAACCAAAGCGATCGTTTTGGAAAAGCCATGTTTGGCAGCACTACCATTGATTCCGGCCGCTCCATCATGTTTGCGTATGCAGCCATTGCTATTGGCGATATGTTTGTAGGATTGGTTAGTCATTATTTTAAAAGCCGAAAGAAGGCTTTGTTATTATATTATATTCTTTGCATCGCATCACTGTTCATTTTCTTCAGCAGTTATAATAACAGTGATGCTTCCATGTATACCATCTGTGCCATGCTGGGCTTCAGCACCGGCTTCTGGGCTATTTTTATTACGATGGGTGCAGAACAGTTCGGAACCAATCTGAGGGCAACAGCAGCTACAACCGTTCCCAATATGGTAAGAGGGGCATTACCTTTAATTAATATGCTGTTTCTCGATCTGTTTCAAAAAAGCTGGCAATGGCCATTGATCAAGAGTGGGATTGTAACAGGAGTAATTGTTATGACGATCACTTTGATTGCATATTATTTTACGGAAGAAACGTATCATAAGGATCTGAATTATGTTGAAACCCCCTAACCCCCTGAAGGGGAATTTGTGCTCTGCACTAAATAACATTTAGATGAATAAAGATGATCGATAGCACTTCTCATCAAAAAGAAAACTTGTCAAACTCCCCCTTCAGGGGGCAGGGGGGTAAATTCCTGATCATCCGCTTCTCATCTATCGGCGATATTGTTCTTACAACGCCGGTGATCCGCTGCCTGAAACAACAGGTGCCGGATGCGGAGATTCATTTTTTAACGAAAGAGGAATACAGTGGAGTAATCAGTTCCAATCCTTATATAGATAAGATACAGGTAATGGGCAGCAGCTGGGATCTGATGATGCACCAGTTGCAGTTTGAAGAATACGATTATATTATTGATCTCCACCACAATCTCCGCACCTTACGCATTAAGCGTGCATTGAAAACAGCCAAATCTTTTTCGTTTAATAAACTGAATATTCAGAAATGGTTATTGACAGCCTTAAAGATTAACCGCTTACCCGATGTGCATATTGTAGACCGTTATATGGATACACTGAAATCATTCAATGTATCCAATGATGGTAAAGGGCTTGATTATTTTTTCCCTCTTGAAAAAAGAGTAAAGGATAGAGATCTTCCTTTCTCACACATATTCGGTTATGTAGGTGTTGTAATTGGAGCGGCATTGAATACCAAAAAATTACCGGTGCATAAACTGAAACAATTGTGTGCAGGTATTCAATATCCGATTGTGTTATTGGGAGGAAAAGAAGATTTTTCAGCAGGAGAAGAAGTGGCAGCTGCAGATCCGATAAAAATATATAATGCCTGCGGTAAATTCAGTTTGCATGAAAGTGCAGACCTGATCATCCGTTCTAAAATGATCGTATCGAATGATACGGGGCTGATGCATATTGCAGCTGCTTTTAAGAAACCGATTGTAAGCATTTGGGGAAATACGGTTCCGGCATTTGGAATGTATCCGTATTATGGAAATGATTCTGTGATCAATGAAATGTCAGAAGTAGAAGGGCTTCGTTGCAGGCCATGCAGTAAGATTGGGTATGATAAATGTCCGAAAGGGCATTTTAAATGTATGGAAATGCAGGATATTGACAAACTGAACTCTATTGTCAAATCCCTCCTGTAACCTTGCGTACCATAGCGCCCTTGCGTTTTAGCGGGTAAACTGCTTTACCGCAAAGTCGCAAAGACACGAGGATTCGCTAAGAGATAATCTTTATACATATGATAAAGTTTTTACCAACTATTTTGCTGGCTATTTTTTGCACCGGTTTGTGTGCACAGGGAACCAAAGGGAAAGTGATCTTAACCGGAACGGTCCGTAATTTCAATAACCAGGTAGAAGTAGAAGATATGTCTGAAATGAAAGATCTGCTGCTTCCTGATCCAACCAGGTTTTTTGTGCCCGATTCAGCCGGTAATTTCCGGATCAGTTTTGCATTGACCTCTCCCAATTATTTTCGTTTAGGAAGAAATATTCTGTATCTCTCTCCCGGTGATAGTTTGCATTTATTTGTTGATTATAAAAATTCGAAACTTGCAACTTTTAAAGGAAAACATACCGGTGAGAATGAATATCTACGGGAAACACCTTACCCCAAAGGGGGATCTTTTTTAAATGCAGGCGAGTTTACAAGAAGTACGATCGATTCAACAGTTTTACTGATTGAAGAAGAAGCTTCCAAAAGAGCCAAGTCCCTCGCTTCATTTCAAAATCTGGATAAGGAATTTGTAAGATTGGAAACGGCACGCATTCATGCAGATATCCTGAACAGTTTCTTCAATACTTATGTTTATTATACATTCAAATACAAGCTGTCAAGAGATTCATCGTTGGCTTATCTGAAAGTATGGAAAGAGTTGATCAAACCTTATCAGAATAAATACAATAAAAATTTCATTGATCCATCCATATTAAAACTGGCAGTATACCGGAATATTTTAGAAGAATTGATCGCTGCTGAAAAACAAAATTCAAAACCGTTACAGGAGGTGAAAGAATGGATGGATGCTTATGAGTTGGGAGATAAAATCAAAACAGCCAGCGATAGAGAAACCAAACTTTCCTTTGAACCCAAAGTTAAAGCAATGACTAACCCTGTGTATCGGGAAGCTTTGCAAAATACACTTACAAGGGTTTTGCAATTATCCAATGGAGATATGGCCGTTGATTTTACTGCTACAGATGTAAACAACAAACCTGTTCATCTGACTGATTTGAAAGGGAAATTAATTTATATAGATATATGGGCAACCTGGTGCGGCCCCTGTATGGAAGAAATGCCGGCGTATGAAAAATTGAAAGAAGCGTTTAAAAATGATAACCGCATTCAATTCATTTCATTATCTATTGATGATGATAAACCATTATGGAAAACCAGTGTAGCTAAAAGAAATGCGCAGGGTTTGCAATGGTTTATTGACAGGGCAAAGCTTTCGTCATACAATATCATAACCATACCGCGTACTATTCTGGTGGATCAGCATTTCAAGATTGTAGAGATGAGTGCAGCTTTGCCATCTTCAAAAAATCTGGTCGCTACTCTAAATAAGCTGCTCACACAATAACCCGGTTATCAAAGATTTCCATTTAATCTATAGGGTATCCGCAATGGTATGCCCGGCCAGGATTTGGGCTTAACATTCCATATTATGGTATATGGAAGAAGTATTTTTTCGAGAAACTGCTTTCGCCGATAAAAAACCCATTTTGAAGGATAATGACTACCACTTATCTCTTTAATGGTATAATTATGCAGATTAATTAGTGATTTTACCTTTTATAAGCAGTCTGATAAGTTCTTAAAATAACGTTGGATACTTTGTGTTAGTTGAAGGTTATAGCAATCTCGTTCAGTAATGCAGGGGTAGCCGCCCGGTTTTGTCGGGTGGCTGCAATCCAGCAACCTTTCTTCCCCCGCATAAGCTTACAAAAAATCCCCCCGAAACATTCGGAGGGATTTAAACCCAAACTCAACTTATTATCTTTTATTTGATCCTTTTTGATTCCGATTCCAAACCGGTTTGTCTTTGTCTGGCAGCTTTTACCTGGTTACTTCCAAAACGATAACTGAAGCTAACGCGCACTGTTTGACTTTCCCAACTGCCTTTTCCTATGATGTATAATCCACCAAAATCACTGGTTGCTGTCCATGGATTGGTATGGAAAATATCCGTTACGGCAAGTTTAACTGTTGCTTTTTTCTGCATCAATTGTTTTTGAATACCAAGATCAACACCTCCTTGGGATTTTGTACGCCAGGTGGCACCCCAGATAGAAGGGCCGCTAAACCAGCCACTCAACTCAGCCGTATAATCTTTACCCAGTGTAAAACTGCTTTGCATATAGGCACCAAACAATGGAATATCAGTATGTACTTTATTGGTACCTATCTGTCCGTCGAAGATCTGGTAGTTGTACCAAACATTTGTATAACCATTCCACCATTTGGCAATCGGTAAAGGTGAGCCTACACTGAAACTCAGTATTTGTTGTGTAGCTAAATTCTGCTGCTGAACATAGGTGGCATTATTTGTAGTATCGGTAGTTTGTGTGGCATAGTCTTTTACATGGCTATAACCGATGGTAGTTGTAATGGCACTTCTGAAAGTATGCGAGAGTTCAATATTATCTGTGTATTGAGGACGTAAGAATGCATTTCCTTTTTCATAAGTCAGCTCATCAAGTTTGTTTTCAAAAGGATTGAGATCCTGATAACTTGGCCTGTCTATCCGGCGGCTATAGGTAAGGTTCAATGTATTCTTATCATTCACATTCCAGGTTAAAGCAGCACTTGGGAAGAGATTGATATAATCTTTCTTCACAGTATTATCTGCCTGTACAATACCATCGTCTCTGGTTAATACTCCTTCGCTGTTGGTTTGTTCTACACGTAAACCGGTTTGTAAACTCCATTTTTTGCTAAACTGTCTTTGATAATTCACATATGCAGCATTCACATTTTCTTTATAGGTAAAGCTGTTGCTTCTGCTTAATTGTTTTACAGTCGTTCCATTCACATCATTAAAGAATTCAAAGGCATTACTTGTTTTTACATAAGAAAACTTGGCACCGTAACCCAGTTTACCTTTCCATTTGGGTAGCTCAACATCTACCTTGGAAGTATAGATATCAATATCAGTTGGTGTATTATTTCTATTGATTACCTGATATAAAGGCAAGCCATTTTTGTCTAAATAAAAATTAGGCTGATAGCTGCTCCCTTTTCCACGGAACAAACCATAGTCGGCATCAAAATTGATCTCTTTACCCGTTGTATCTGCATAACGATAATTGATGTTTGCATTCATATTATTGCGGTTACCGGGAATGGTGTTGAATGCCTGTAAGGTTTTTACATATTGACCATTAGGCTGGTAAAACACATTGGTTCTGCTGTTGGTTGTTGAGTTATTATCCGAAAAATTGCCGGTAACCATAAACCCGAGGGTGCTTTTATTATCAATAAAATAGTCTGCTCCTGCTTTTAGATTCAGATTTTTATTATCACCCTTATTCTCGCTATGTTGGTCATAAATTGAATCTTTCTGAACGCGGTATAAACTCATGTCATTCTCATACATGCCTATACTTCCGCCTACATTAGAGAAAAGATTTACTTTTTTATCACGATAGTTAAGGTTAACCGACCCGTTTCCTTTGGGTGTTAATCCCTGTACAAATGTTGTATTCACACTGCCATTGGTGCCGAATTTCTTGTTTTTCTTCAAACGTATATTAATGATGCCTGCATTGCCACTGGCATCATACTTAGCACTCGGATTGCTGATCATTTCAATGGCTTCAATATCATTGCTGTTGATGCTCTTCAGATAAGCTGCCAGTTCTTTACTGTCGAACTGTGTCATCTTGCCATCTATATAGATCTTAACACCGGTTTTTCCTTTCATGGAAATATTCTCATTGTTATCTACCTGTATACCCGGACTCTTCTGTAACAGCTCCAATGCATTACTGCCTGTTGCATTAATACTGCTTTCTACATTAAAGACAGTCTTATCTGCTTTAATCTCAATCATAGGTTTACGTGAGGTAACGGTTACATCCTGTAATTTTTTCGTAGCAATTTCGAGGCTAACGGGTTCTGCGGTAAAGGATTGTCCGTTCTGAAGATCAAAACTTTGTGAGAATTTTTTCTCGAAGCCGATGATTGAATAACTTAATAGAAATTTACCACTATTGGCAGATGTGATCTGGAATTTTCCATCTGCATCAGAAATGTCTGCTTTTACCAAACTACTGTCTTTCGCTGCTAATAATGACACCGTTACATGCTGCAAACCCTTTGCAGTATGGTCTTTCACGATGCCGGATACGGTTGCTTTGCTTTGTGCAAAGCTTTGTGTGGTTGTTGCGATCAGCCCGATGGCTGCTAAACATAAAATACGTCTCATCAAGGTTTGTTTTGTTGCTATGAGACGCAAATAACTTTTAAATGTTACACTTAAAAGATATGATTAAGGATGAGTTGTGTTAAACAGCAGATAAGCGGCAGAAAAAAAGTATAAAAAAACCGGCAGATTTTTTTCTGCCGGTTAGGGAGTTGTGATTATTTTTTTAATCACTTATGTAAGTGAATATTATAAAGTCTTCAACACATCATTCATACTTCTCACTGCTTCTGCACTCTTGTTGAACAATGCCTGTTCTTCAGCATTCAGTCCAAAATCAAGAATTTTCTCCCAACCATTTCTGCCAATGGTAACTGGAACGCCTAAGCAGATATCTTTCTGTCCGTATTCGCCATCAAGGCTTACGCAGCAGGTAAAGAGTTTTTTCTCGTCACGTACAATACTTTCTACCAAAGCTGCTCCGGCTGCTCCCGGTGCATACCAGGCAGAAGTTCCGAGCAATTTAGTTAAAGTAGCACCGCCTACCATTGTATCGGCAACAATTTGTTTTTGCTGATCTGCTGATAAGAAATTTGTAACCGGAACGCTGTTCCAAGTTGCGAGACGGATCAATGGGATCATGGTTGTATCTCCATGGCCTCCAACTACTACGGCATTCAAATCACCCGGACTGCAACCCAGATGCTGGCTTAATTGATATTTGAAACGGGCGCTGTCCAAAGTACCACCCATACCAATGATGCGGTTTTTAGGTAAGCCGGTTGATTGTAATGCGAGGTAAGTCATGGTATCCATCGGATTACTGATCACGATAATGATCGCATCCGGTGAATATTTTAAAATATTTTCAGTAACGCCTTTTACAATACCTGCGTTGGTGCCGATCAGTTCTTCACGGGTCATACCGGGTTTGCGCGGTAAGCCTGAAGTGATCACCACCACATCCGATTTGGCTGTTTTAGAATAATCATTGGTGCTGCCGCTGATACGGGTATCAAAACCCAATAAAGCTGCGGTCTGCATCATATCCTGGGCCTTGCCTTCTGCAAAACCTTCTTTAATATCCAATAATACCAGTTCATCGGCCAGTTCGGCGCGGGCAATATTATCGGCACAGGTAGCACCTACGGCACCGGCACCTACAACAGTTACTTTCATAAAAAAGCGTATTTAGAAATGAGAAATTTTTGTCGGTGCAAAGGTAGGGTTTGAGAAGATGGGAATAGTGGTAAAAGAAGATTAAATTCTTTCCTTCCTCTGCGATAACTCCGCATCTCTGTTTCTCTGCAATGAGAAACTGTCTAAATATAAATATGACTTAATTTGATCTCCCTTTCACCGCAGAGGCAGGGAGAAGCAGAGCAGACCGCAGAGTTGATTAGTGTCTGTTAACAAACTCAACCAGTTCCGGCACTTCCATAGAAGGGCGGTTTGGCGGATCGTACACCTGAACCAGGAGGCCGGCTTTATTATATACCGCTACAAAAGGTGTGTATTGTACACGATAAAATGCCGGGATAAAATATTTCGGATCACGGCCACCTACAATGTTCTTAAACTGATCCAGACCATAATAATTCATAAAACCTCTAATGTCTTCCAGGGGTTTATAAGCAGCAAAAACAAAGAATACATTTTTCAGGCTGTCCATGGCTTTTACTACATCTTTTGCTGTGTGCTGACAATGCGAACAATCCGGAGAAAAGTATATGATGGCAGTATATTCAAAACCCTTTGGCAGGTTCTCTTTTGTAAAAAAAGAACTGTCGGGTAATTGAATGGTAAAATCGGGTAAATGATTATCTCTTCTATAAGGTGGAACGGTATCAACCACAGATGATGCGCTGGGTTGTTTTTGAGAAGATATGGGCTTGGTTTTAGAAGATTGTCCGTTAACACAACCCGCTATAAAAAGAAAACCCAATATGATGAAACACTTTTTCATGTGATAATAAATTCAGATTATTTTGATGAAGCCGTTCCGTTTGCCTCCATCATCCGCATATTTTTTGCATCCTGCAGGAACTCAGAGGCAAAGATAAAATTGTTCAATAATTCGTCTTTGCTGAAAATGATATCCTTATTGGTTCCTTCCCATTGTTTATGGCCCTGGTGCAGATAAACGATATGATCACCGATTTCCATTACACTATTCATATCATGTGTTACCACGATCGTTGTGATATTGTATTCGAGTGTGATCTCTTTGATCAGTTTATCAATTACCATAGAAGTTTGCGGATCGAGGCCTGAGTTGGGCTCATCACAAAACAAATATTTAGGATTGAGAACGATCGAACGTGCGATGCCCACTCTTTTCTTCATACCCCCGCTGATCTCTGATGGATACCGTTTATGCGCATCCTGTAAATTAACGCGGTCCAGTACTTCATCTGCACGTTTCTTTTTTTCTGCAGATGTCCATTTGGTAAACATATCCAGTGGAAACAAAACATTCTGTTCCACCGTCATCGAATCAAACAAAGCCGTTCCCTGAAAAAGCATACCGATCTGCTGACGTAATAATTTACGATGCTCAGAATCCATGGCCAGCATATTCTCGCCATTATATAAGATTTGTCCCTGATCGGGTTCAAACAAACCCACCATACATTTTGTTAATACGGTTTTACCGCTACCGCTGGTGCCAATGATGAGGTTGCATTTGCCGGCTTCCATAACCGCACTGATATTTTCCAGAATTACCCGGCCGCCAAATTGTTTTGATATGTTTTGTATCTCGATCATTCAAATGCAATATAAACTTCTTACACCTTTATTACCCCTCTAAATCTCCCCTGGGAGGGGAGACTTTTTGTTAAAGTTGTGGCAACTCGATCTGGTTTTTCAATAAATCTTCAAAAACATCACGTTTCCCAATCAGATGTGGCTGCCCATTAATAACCAAAACCTGTG
This sequence comes from Sediminibacterium sp., assembly GCA_965206685.1. Taxonomy (GTDB): domain Bacteria; phylum Bacteroidota; class Bacteroidia; order Chitinophagales; family Chitinophagaceae; genus Sediminibacterium. Next base: position 3,103,591 of record OZ242223.1, on the reverse strand, counting down.
CCGGTTTAAAGCGGGAGTTGTAATTGCTGCCCATTTCAAAACCATACGCACCTGCATTGTAAAAAAGCAATAGATCGCCTTCTCTGATCTCATTTAATTCTCTGTCTGAGGCAAACGTATCAGTTTCGCAGATATTACCGGTTACGGTATAATGTTGTTTGGGTGCTGTTGGGTTACTGATATTTTCTATTCGATGATAAGAATCGTAGAACATGGGCCGGATGAGATGATTAAAACCACTGTTCACACCCGCAATCGAGATCTTTCCGTTTTGCTTCAGCACATTTACCTGTGTGATAAAATAACCGCATTCACTCACAATAAATTTTCCCGGCTCAAACCAAGCCTGAAAATCGCGGTGATAAGTATCTTTTAATTTTTGGATCACTTCGCCAACTTTCTGCCCCAATAAAGGAACATCCGTTCCGGTTTCTTCTTCTTTGTATGGCACTTTAAATCCGCCACCCAGATCCAGAAACTGCAGTTCAGGAAAATGAGGAACAAGGTCAAAGAAAATATCTGCCACTTTCATAAACACAGAAACATCTTTGATCTCACTCCCGGTATGAATATGTAAACCGGCAATATGCAATTTGTATTTTTCTACTAACGTAAGGATCTGATCCAGTTGTTCCAGCGGAATGCCGAATTTACTTTTCTCATGTCCGGTAGAAATTTTCAGATTACCTCCCGCCATAATATTCGGACGCAGACGAATGCCTACCGGATAAGAATGGCCATACTTTGCACCAAATTTTTCGAGATTGGATAAGCTGTCAATATTCACATTCACACCTAATGAAACCGCTTCTTCAATTTCGCTGAACGCGATGCCGTTACTGGTATAGAGAATATTACCGCTTTCAAATCCGGCTTTAACGGCCAGATTTACTTCATTAATAGAACTGCAATCAATATTGCAACCCAGTGAGCGGATATGTTTGAGGATATTAATATTGGTCAAAGCTTTACACGCATAAAAAAAACGGGTATTGGTTTGATCAAAAGCAGATTGTAATTTTTGATATTGCTCTGTGATTTTTTCAGCATGATAAACGTACACAGGCGTGCCATATTCATTTGCGATGCTGATCAATTGGTCTTTGGAAATCGATGTTGACATATTACGAAGATAATTGACTTAGGTTTAAAAAGATAAGCCGCAGATTCGCAGATTAGGAAACAATCTGCGAATCTGCGGCTATAATAAAATTTCAATATAAAATCTGATTTATTCTGGAGCCTGTTCGGGATTGTCCGTTTCGTCTTCCTCTTTCTTTTCTTCTTCTTCCGGTTTTATGATCAGCTCGCCATCTTCGTTCACAGTAACTTCAGAAACATCTTCTATCAGCATCTCATCCACTTCTTCCAGTTCCAGTGCATCCGCTACGGGTTGATCTGTGAAATCAGATGGATTGATGATGGTTCCTTCTACGATCTGCTCGGCCAATACTTCGCGGATCTTTGGCAGATCGGCAGGGGAGTTGATTCCGAAATAATCCATGAAATTTTTTGATGTAGAATATACCAATGGTTTACCCGGCATATTCTCATTACGACCACTGATGAGAACCAGTTCTTTTTCCAATAATTTCTGAATGCTGTAATCACTGTTTACACCGCGGATGGCTTCAATCTCACCTTTGGTTATGGGTTGTTTATAAGCAATGATGGCCAGTGTTTCGAGCGCTGCGTTTGACAGGCGTTTCAAAAACTTATCGCCATTCAATTGTGCAATGGTTCCGTGATAAGAAGGCTTGGTTAAAAACTGCCAGCCACCACCGCTTTGTTTTACTTCAAACGGATAAAATTCAGAATCATATTTCTCGCGAATTCCTTCCAGCGCACTCTCCACCTGATCGAGCATAATTCTTTCTTCGAGAAAGCCGAATGTATTGTTGATCAACTCAACAATATCAAGCGAACTCAACGGCTTTTCGCTCGCAAAAATTAAGACCTCTATGTGTGGTATGATTTGACTGATTTCCATGAGTAATTTGAAAATTTGAGAATTTGAAAATTTGAAAATGGGAAGCAATGTAATTAAAATGTAGAGTTTGCCTCTATCATTTTCAAATTAGCATATTTTCAAATTTTCAAATTGAATTATCCTTGCAACGCCGCCGCACCACTCACAATCTCCGTTAACTCGGTAGTAATAGCTGCCTGTCTTGCACGGTTGTAACTGATCTTCAGGGATTTTAATAATTCGTTGGCATTCTCGCTGGCTTTGTCCATTGCAGTCATACGTGCACCATGTTCGCTGGCATTGCCATCCAAAACAGCTTTGTATAATTGTGTGTTCAGGATCTTAGGCATCAGTTCTGCTACCAGTTGGTCCTGAGCCGGTTCAAAAATAAAATCAGATTTTTTACCGCCAGCTTTCTGCGCCACTTTAGGAATAGGGAGAAACTGCTCAGCAGCATAACGCTGTGTAGCTGCATTTTTAAATTCGCTGTAGATCAATTCAACAGCATCAAATTCTTTGTTCTCAAATGCAGTCATGGCAGCTTTTGCAGCCGACTGTACATTTTCAAAAGTCAGATTCAGAAAAATATCTTTAAAAGATGCATCGGTTGTATAACCTGATTTGCTCATGCTTTCATATCCTTTCTTACCAATATTCCAGATGGTTACTTTTCCTTTTTTAAATTGCTCAGGATATTTTTCAGCGATGGTGCTTTTAGCCAGTTTTACAATATTGGCATTATAACCACCACACAAACCACGATCGCTGGTAATTACAATCAGCAATACTTTTTCAACTGCTCTTTCTTCAGCCAGTTTCAGGTTCATACCGCCTTCAATATTGCTTACGATATTGCTGAGCATTTCCTGCAGTTTTTGGGCATAGGGCCTCATCTGGGTGATGGCGTCCTGCGCACGGCGTAATTTGGCCGCGCTCACCATTTTCATCGCTTTGGTGATCTGCTGGGTGCTTGACACACTTTTAATCCGGTTACGTACCTCTTTTAACTGTCCTGCCATTTTCGTTAAGTTTCAAGTTTTCAAGGATCAAGGACCAGGAACTGCTTATAAGCTTGTTTCTTGTGCCTTGGTACTTTTATTTTGGCTGCAAAAGTAGCAGAATCGGCCTGAAATTCCATCGATTTTGGTAAAAATAGCGGTAGGGTTGATAAATAGTGCAGTATTCACCACCCCGCCCTTCGCTGGGCCGCTTGGGCACCCCTCCTAGCTGCGCCAGGAGGGGATATTTTTTTCACTGTTTTTGGGATTTTCTGACTATTTCAATTCGCCCTTCCTTCAACATTCAGAATTCCTTGTTCAATATTCAAAATTTATAAGCTAACCCCACCCCATTGGAAGTAGTTCCTACTTGCCATCCTCCCTGAGCTTTCTCGAGCAGTTTCCCGTTCCTTCGGTTTTCGGCGTATTGGATGATATCGAAAATGAGCAGGAAACCACCCTGAATCATCAAACTGTTGCCGTAGCCGATGGGCTGGTCGTGGTTTAGGCGGGTGCCGCGTTCGTGCAGATATAAGCCGGTCATTATATAAGCAGCGTCTAAACCTGTGTTCAATAGGAGTATTTTTTCGATCTTTTGTTGTTCCGAGAGGTTTCTTTCTGCTGTATGGGGGCGGGAAAGTTCTTTTTTAGCTGCATAAAGTCCTAAACCGGCAATGGCCAGATTTACGGTGTTCCAGTAAACATTCATCTGATGTAAATAATGCTCTTTTCCGGTGGTATTGCTGGCCGAAATACTTCCCTGCATAATATTGGCCCCTGCCCAGGCTGCCAAAAACCACATGTTGTTCTTTTGGAGGGTAATTCTAGCCGTTGCCATCGAATCCTGAAAATTCTGTTGGGCAGAAACAGAAATGCAGGTGGAGAAAAGGATCAAAAACAGGATAAATCGCATGAATCGGGACGTTTTTCGTTAACTAATTGATAAAGATGCCGTCATTCTGAATAGACGAATTCTCTCAGTTCAAATTCTTTACCTTTGGCGGCTCTCAATTGGGGTGCCAAATTGGCTTAAAAAAGTTTTCTGCACCCTTTTTGACTGTTAAATTTTTTATTATACCAGATCTATCTATATGTTGAATTTTATTTCGAAGTTATTTGGGGGCAGTAAAAGTGAGAAAGATGTAAAGCTGATCACGCCCATCGTTCAAAAGACCAACACGTTTTTCAGTCAATACGAAAGCCTGACCAACGATGAATTGCGGAACAAGACCGTAGAATTCCGTGAAAGGATCAAAACCTATTTAGCGGATATTGATGCGGAGATCGAAAACCGTAAGCAGGCTGCCGAAGAACTCGCTGTTACCGATATTCATAGCCGCGACGCGATCTATCAAGAAATAGACAAACTGAAAAAAGACCGCGATAAAAAAATTGAAGAGATCCTCGCTGAAATTCAGCCCGAAGCTTTTGCTGTGGTGAAAGAAACGGCACGTCGTTTCTCCAATAATACAGAGTTGGTTTCTACAGCCACTCCTTTGGACAGAGAGTTTAGTGTGAAGAAAGATTATGTAACCATTAATGGTGATCAGTCCATCTTTAAAAATACCTGGACGGCAGGTGGGGGAAAAGTTACCTGGAACATGGTGCATTACGATGTGCAGCTGATCGGTGGTAGTGTATTACACTCAGGAAAAATTGCTGAGATGGCAACGGGTGAGGGTAAAACATTGGTATCAACTTTACCAGCCTATTTAAATGCATTGGCCGGTGAAGGTGTACATATTGTAACCGTGAATGATTACCTCGCACGAAGGGATAGTGAGTGGAACGGAACCATTTTTGAATGGCTGGGATTGAAAGTGGATTGTATTGATAAACATGAACCTAATAGTGAAGCCAGAAGAAATGCATATATGGCTGATATCACGTATGGTACCAATAATGAATTTGGTTTTGATTATCTCCGCGATAACATGGTGCATACGCCGGAAGAAATGGTACAGCGCAAACACCATTTTGCCATGGTGGATGAGGTGGATTCTGTATTGATTGATGATGCGAGAACACCGTTGATCATTTCAGGTCCGATTGGCCATGTAACCGGTGAGCAACAATTCTTTGAACTGAAACCGAGAATTGAAAAATTAGTGGACGCACAGAAAAGAGCCACCAATCAATTCTTAAATGAAGCGAAGAAAAAGATTGCAGAAGGTAATGATGATCCGAAAGATGGTGGACTGGCTTTGTTCCGTGCACACCGTGGCTTGCCTAAGAATAATGCATTGATCAAATATTTGAGTGAGCCGGGTATGCGTGTAAAACTGCAGAAGGCTGAGAATTTCTATCTCGCAGATCAATCACGCGAAATGCCTACAGCAGATGCAGAATTGTATTTCTATATAGATGAAAAAAATAATTCGGTTGAATTAACAGATAAAGGTATTCAGCTGATTACCCGTTCAGGTGAAGATCCTAATTTCTTTGTATTGCCAGATATCAGTTTATCATTGGCATCAACAGATAATGATGCTGCATTAACTGCCGAAGAAAAATTGCATAGAAAAGAAAGCATCATTAATGAATATTCTGTGAAAGCAGACCGTATTCATACTGTACAACAATTACTAAAAGCGTACACTTTATTTGATAAGGATGTTGAATATGTGGTGATGGATGGCGGAGTGAAAATTGTGGATGAACAAACAGGCCGTATCCTTGATGGACGCCGTTATTCAGACGGTTTGCACCAGGCCATTGAAGCAAAAGAAAATGTAAAGATCGAAGCGGCTACACAAACGTATGCAACCGTAACCCTGCAGAACTATTTCCGTATGTACCACAAATTAGCGGGTATGACGGGTACTGCAGAAACGGAAGCAGCGGAGTTGTGGGACATTTATAAATTAGATGTAGTAACCATTCCAACCAATGTTACGGCAATACGTATAGATGAGCAGGATCTGGTATTTAAAACCAAGCGCGAAAAATTTGGAGCGGTTATAGATGAGATCGTAAAATTAACAGAAGCCGGAAGACCGGTACTGGTGGGTACTACATCAGTTGAGGTGAGTGAATTGCTCAGCCGTATGTTACGCCAGAAACAAATTAACCATAATGTATTGAATGCAAAACAGCACGCAAGAGAAGCACAGATTGTTGCTGAAGCGGGTTTTGCAGGAGCTGTAACCATAGCAACAAACATGGCCGGACGTGGTACCGATATTAAACTTGGGCCGGGCGTGAAAGAAGCGGGTGGTTTGGCCATTCTGGGTACTGAAAGACATGAATCGCGCCGTGTGGACAGACAGTTACGCGGACGTGCCGGTCGTCAAGGTGATCCGGGTTCTTCTTTATTCTTTGTTTCACTGGAAGATGATCTGATGCGTATGTTCGGCAGCGAGCGTATTGCTAAAGTGATGGACTTTGCCGGATATAAAGAAGGTGAAGTAATTCAGCACAGCATGATCACCAAATCGATCGAGCGTGCACAGAAAAAAGTGGAAGAGAACAACTTTGGTATACGTAAGCGTTTGCTGGAATATGATGATGTGATGAACAAACAACGTACGGTTATTTATAGTAAGCGTAACCACGCATTGTTTGGAGAGCGTTTGGCACTGGATCTGGATAATGCATTGTATTCAGTAGCAGAAGACTTAGTAAACTCTTTTAAAGAACAGAATGATCATGAAGGTTTCCGTTTGGCAGCGATCGTGAATTTTGGTATTGATACAAAGATCACTGCAGAAGAACTGAGTAAGTTGTCTGAAGTAGATTTGGCAGAAAAATTATACAGCGAGTCTGCTGCCAATTACGAGCGTAAAAAAGCAGAGTTGATGGTACAGTCTGTTCCGGTATTTAAAAATATCCGTAAAGACCAGGGTACTAGAATAGAAAATGTGATCGTGCCGTTTACAGATGGCCGTCGCGCTATTCAGGCTTTATCGAACATGAATAAAACACTGGAAACAAACGGTGCGGAAATGGTAAATGCATTGGAGAGAACCGTAACCCTTGGTTTTATTGATGACGCATGGAAAGAACATTTACGTTCAATGGATGATCTGAAACAAAGTGTGCAAACAGCAACTTACGAACAGAAAGATCCATTGGTAATTTATAAGATGGAAGCGTTTGAACTCTTCAAAAAAATGGATAGCGAAGTGAACAGAGATATCGTTCAATTCCTTTGCCATGCAAGCATTCCGTTAAATGATGGGGATGAATTAAAAGAAGGCCGTCAGCAAAAAACAGACATGAGCCGCATGAGCGCCAATAAAGAAGACGTAGATGCACCTCCAACAGAAAATGATTATTACGACCCTACTCCGGCAAAACAACAACCTGTTGTGGTAGGGCCAAAGATCGGAAGGAATGATCCTTGTCCTTGTGGAAGTGGGAAGAAATATAAAGCTTGTCATGGGAAAGACGCAGCTTAGTTGAATACTTAGTTATGAAAGCTCTCTTTTCGAAGGGAGCTTTTTTTTTGCCACAGATTCACAGATTGCCACTGATTTATTCTGTACTAATCTGTGAATCTGTGGCGATCTTGAATATGTTAGTTGTACGATACATTTAATATAAACCTTCGCGTACCTTCGTGTCTTTGCAACTTTGCGGTGAAAATAGCTTAACGGCTAAGTCGCAAGGACACAAGGGTCCGCTAAGAAAATTATTACAAGATGAATATTGCAAAATTTATTGACCATACGGTTCTGAAACCGACCACATTGATAAGTGATATTGAAAAAGTATGTGCTGAAGCAAAGCAGTATGAATTTGCAGCGGTATGTGTTCCTCCGAATTTTGTTAAGGGAGCAAAAATATTATTACAGGGAAGCGCAGTAAAAGTTGCCACCGTAATCGGATTTCCATTTGGTTATTCAGCTGTTGAGGCAAAAATTGCAGAGATCTTATTGGCGATTGTAGATGGTGCTGATGAACTGGATGTGGTGATCAATATTTCTGCGATTAAAAATAATGACTGGCAATTTCTGGCTGATGAGATCAATCATATTATGCCGATTATCCGCAGCAAGAATAAAGTGATCAAGATCATTATTGAAAGTGGCGTATTAACGGATGAAGAAATTATCAAGTGCTGCGATATTTATGGGCTTGCCGGGATTGATTATTTAAAAACCTCCACAGGTTATGCAGAAAAAGGGGCAAGTGTGGAAGCGGTTCAGTTGTTCAGAAAGCATTTGCCGGATAATATACAGATCAAGGCCTCCGGTGGCATCCGCGATTATGCTTTTGCCAAACAACTGGTAGATGCCGGTGCCACACGCCTCGGTTGCAGTGCCGGTGTAGCTATTGTAAACGGACAACCCGCAGAGGGAACCGGATATTAACAAAACGGTTGAGCGGTTTTATGGTTCTGCGTACTTAGACTAACTTAGTTTTGTATTCATTTTCTTATCTTACTAAAAATACGGGTATGGGTTTTCGTGTTAAAATTGTCTTGCTGGTTTTGGGTATCATTACTGCTGATGTACTGGCGGCGAATGATTCTGTAATTGTGCGGAAAGATGCAAGACTTGATATTCTAACCTCGAAACAAATTGCTATGAACAAACGTTTGGCGATGATGACGCCAAATGGCTTATACAAAGGTTTCCGGATCCAGGTGATCAGCACATCAAAAAGAGATGATGCTTTTAAAGTGAAGTCTGATCTGCTGTCGCAATTCCCTGATCAGAAAATCTATGTAGTTTTTCAATCGCCGAGTTTTAAAGTGCGTATTGGAAATTTTCTGAAGAAGGAAGATGCAGAAAAACTGAAAGCACAATTAAATAAAATTTATCCCAACGGTGTATATATAGTTGAAGACGGAATTGAATACACACCAAAAGAAGAGGATGAAATCATAACACAATAAATATGTTAGATCAGAAAATAAAAGAGTTGGCCAAACAGTATGCGGATGAATTTATTGAGGTTCGCCACCACCTGCATGCCAATCCGGAATTAAGTTATAAGGAATTTGAAACGAGTAAATTTGTACAATCTAAACTCAGTTCTTTTGGAATTGAGTTTGAAGTGATTGCCACCACGGGTATTGTAGCGTTGATCAAAGGAAAAAATCCAGACAGTCGTATAATTGCTTTACGCGCAGATATGGATGCATTGCCGATTCAGGAAGAGAACGAGGTTGATTATAAATCCAAAAATCCCGGTGTGATGCATGCCTGCGGACATGATGTACACACCACTATTTTATTAGGCGCCGCAAAAATTCTGAATGAATTAAAGAACGATTGGGAGGGAACGGTGAAATTGGTTTTTCAACCCGGTGAAGAAAGAAACCCCGGTGGTGCCAGTTATATGATCAAAGAAGGGGTGCTTGAGAACCCAAGGCCTCAGGGTATATTCGGTTTACATGTACACCCCGGATTGGATCTTGGAAAATTAAGTTTTAGAAAAGGGCGCGTAATGGCCAGTGCAGATGAATTATATATTACCATCAGAAGTAAAGGAGGACATGCCGCTGCGCCTCATTTAACAGCGGATACCATTTTAGTTGCTTCACAATTGATCGTGAGTTTACAACAGGTGATCTCCAGAAATAATAATCCTACTTCGCCATCCGTATTATCTATCTGTTCTATTCAGGGCGGACATACCACCAACGTAATTCCAAGCGAAGTAAAACTGATGGGCACATTTCGTGCGATGGATGAAACATGGAGAAGCAAAGCGCATGAATTGATCCGCCACCAGGTTAAGGGTATTGCAGAAGCTACAGGTGCAGAAATTGATCTGCATATTGATATTGGTTACCCAACGGTTGACAATGATCCTGGATTAACGGAGATTGGTTGGCAATTAGCGAATACCTATATGGGTAAAGAAAATGTTTCAGAAACTGAAATGCGGATGGGTGCAGAAGATTTTGGGTATTATACACAAGTAATACCGGGATGCTTTTACCGATTAGGTGTTCGTAATAAAGAGAAAGGCATCATCCATAATGTTCATACGCCACAATTTAATATAGATGAACGCGCAATTGAAACCGGTATGGGCATGATGGCCTGGTTGGGCGCTTCTGCAACCGTATAACTCAAGCCGTGCCTTTGTGCCTTTGTGTGAGAAATAATTTGCACACAGAGGCACAAAGGCACGGTTTTATTCTATAAGGACCAAATTTGCGTTCTTATACGGTATTCAAATTGCCATTCTGCTATCATTTTAATAAATTGTATTTTTGCAGACTTTCAATACCTTAATTGCTGATAAGCGATCAAGGCGTTGAAGTGAGTGACACAACGGAAGTCGACCTCTGTTCTGTTGCTGATAACCTAAAAAGAATCTATGGCTAAGCATACCGACCTGCGAAGAGAACAGGCACTGGAATACCATTCCAGCGGCCGTCCAGGTAAAATTGAAGTAGTTCCTACCAAAGAAGCAAAAACACAAAGAGATTTATCATTGGCTTACAGTCCGGGAGTGGCCGAACCCTGTAAAGAGATCGCTGCCAATCCGGAAGATGTTTACAAATACACAGCGAAAGGAAATCTGGTTGCCGTAATCACGAATGGTACGGCTGTTTTGGGTTTAGGTGATATTGGTCCGGAAGCCAGTAAACCCGTAATGGAAGGAAAGGGTGTATTGTTCAAAGTATTTGCTGATATAGATGTGTTTGATATAGAGATCAATGAAAAAGATCCGGAGAAATTTGTACAGATCGTAAAATCACTGGAGCCAACTTTTGGTGGCATTAATCTGGAAGATATTAAAGCGCCGGAATGTTTTTATATAGAACAGGAATTGCGTAAGCAGATGAATATTCCAGTGATGCATGATGACCAACATGGAACCGCCATCATCAGCAGTGCAGCTTTGTTGAATGCATTGGAATTGCAGAAGAAAAAAATTGATAAGGTAAGTTTCGTAATCAATGGCGCGGGTGCAGCAGCAATGGCCTGTATTCAATTGTATGTGGCTTTGGGTGCGAAGTATGAGAATTTTATTTTGTTTGATAAGGATGGAGTGTTGCATGTAGGAAGAACCGACCTGGGACCCATCAGAGAAAAGTTTGCCGTTAAGAAAAGCGATTGGACTTTAGATAAAGCCATGAAGAATGCAGATGTGTTCTTAGGGTTGAGTGTGGGCAATGTGATTACACAGGATATGGTGAAGAGTATGGCCAAAAACCCGATCGTGTTTGCAATGGCCAATCCTGATCCTGAGATCACGTATGATGATGCAACGGCTGTGCGTAAGGATATTATTATGGCAACAGGAAGATCGGATTATCCTAATCAGGTAAATAATGTATTGGGATTTCCATACATCTTCCGCGGAGCATTGGATGTGCGTGCCAAACAAATTAATGAAGCGATGAAACTGGCGGCTGTAAAGGCTTTGGCAGACCTTGCCAAATCGCCGGTGCCGGATATTGTGAACATGGCGTATAACCAGAATAATATGTCGTTCGGTCCGGATTATATTATTCCCAAACCTTTGGATCCGCGATTGCTGGCAACGGTAGCACCAGCGGTAGCAAAAGCTGCAGTAGAAAGTGGTGTGGCCCAAAAAACCATTGCTAACTGGGATGCGTATACACTGGAATTAAATAAACGTTTAGGATTAGATAATCAATTGATCCGCGTAATTGGTAACAAAGCCCGCAGGGATCCGAAACGATTGGTATTTGCAGAAGCGGATAATCAGAAGATATTAAAAGCGGCCAGCATTTGTTATGATGATGGTATTGCTTATCCGATCTTATTGGGCGACCCTGTTAAGATCAATCGTATTGCGGAGGAAAATAATATTGATCTGGCAGATATTCCAATCATTGACCCACGTAGCGATGAGATGGAAGAGAAGCGTGAATTTTACAGCGAGATCTTTTTCAAGAAACGTCAACGCCGGGGCAGTAATAAATATGAGAGCCTGAAGATCATGAAAGACCGTAACCATTTCGGTTGTATGATGGTGGAAACGGGTGATGCGGATGCAATGTTGTCAGGACTTACAAAGAATTATGCAGAAGCGATTCGTCCGGCATTACAGATCATTGGAACAGAAGAGGGTGTGAAAAAGATTGCCGGTATGTATTTGTTACTTACCAAACAAGGTCCTTTATTCCTGGCGGATACAACGGTGAATTTTAATCCAACTGCAGAAGAACTTGCCGATATCACTATGATGGTGGCGAAAGAAGTACGCAACTTTAACCTTACACCGCGTATTGCCATGCTGAGTTACAGTAATTTCGGCAGCAGCGATTCGCCTGAAGCGAAGCTGGTGGCGGAAGCAACCAAAATATTGAAACAAAGAAATCCATCATTGATTGTTGATGGTGAAATGCAGGGTAGTATGGCATTTAACAAAGAGATCCTGAAAGACAATTATCCTTTCAGTGAACTGGTAGATCAGGATGTGAATGTATTAATGTTCCCTAATTTAACAGCCGGTAACGTAACTTACAATCTGTTGAAAGAAGTAGGTGGTGCAGATGCCATCGGCCCGATATTATTAGGCTTGAAAAAACCGGTACACGTACTACAATTGGGCAGCACGGTAAGAAGTATCATTAATATGGCATTGGTAGCTGTGGTAGATGCACAGTTAAAATGCCGGATCAATACGGATGAAGTGGTGCAGAAGAGTACGTGGTGGAAGAGGCTTAAAAAACGTAAGAAGTAAACTTGCACCAATTAAAAATTAAAAATTAGTAATTAATAATTACTGGTGTCTTAATTTTTAATTCTTAATTTTTAATTTCTAATTGAATCTATGTCATTTTTCACACATGTTGGCACCTACTTACTAATGCTCAAGGGCATGTTTACAAAGCCCGAGAACTGGCGTATGTATTGGAAGGAGTTCATGCACCAATGTGTGGAGATAGGTGTGGGGGCATTGCCGATTGTTGTAATTATTTCGTTGTTTCTGGGGGCGGTTACTACCGTGCAAACGGCTTATCAGATTGTGAGTCCGTTAGTGCCTGCTGCTACTATTGCACAAATTGTGCGTGATAGTATGATCACCGAATTATCGCCAACGGTAGTAAGTATTGTATTAGCCGGTGTGGTGGGCAGTAAGATTGCGAGCGAGCTTGGAAATATGCGCATCAGTGAGCAGATAGATGCATTGGAGATCATGGGCATCAATACCAAAAGTTATCTGATCTTTCCAAAAATATTGGCTTCTCTACTGGTTATTCCTTGTTTAATTACCATTTCTGCCGTACTGGGTATTTGGGGTGGAAGAACTGCAGGTGCTATGTCCGGTATTTTGGCAACGGATATTTTTGATATCGGGTTACGTCAGAACCTGAATATGTACAATATTAATTTTGGTATTTATAAAGCCTACACATTTGCTTTTATTCTCAGTAGTATTCCCGCTTATTACGGTTACAATGTAAAAGGCGGTTCTCTGGAAATCGGTCGGGCCAGTACCAGTGCGGTGGTGGTAAGTTGTATCCTTATTCTGGTGGCAGATTATGCGCTTGCTGCATTGCTGCTTTGATTTATGTATTAAATTTTTTGCAGCAGCAACTACTTGTTACATTTAGGTAGCAAACGGAATCGTTTGTATAGAAGAACATAGATTCTTTTTAATTACCTATCATCATGAACCCATCATTCAGGGCCTTTCAGCAACAGATCACCAACCCGATCAAATTCCGTCTTTTTATGTTACAACGCTTACCGTCTGCATTATTTGCAGGGTTGCGTGTAAAAGCCCTGAACGAGAAACATTCCATTGTAACTGTTAAATATAAATGGTTCAATCAAAATCCTTTTAAGTCTATGTACTTTGCTGTACAATCCATGGCAGCAGAAATGAGTACGGGGTTACTTGCTTCCGGACAGGTATATAAAAGAAACCCGGCTGTGAGTATGCTGGTTGTGGGACTGGAAGCGAAGTTTGTAAAGAAAGCAGTGGATACCATTTCTTTTACCTGTGCAGATGGAGAAGCGATTAATGAAGTTGTTGAATCATCAATTGCAACGGGAGAAGGGAAAACAATTAAATGCTATTCAGTTGGAACAAATCTTGCGGGAGAAGTGGTGTCGGAGTTTTGGATTACGTGGAGTTTTAAAGCGAGACCTCACTCCATTGCCCCCTGAGAGGGGGTTTGTAACGAGTGGTAGAGTTGTGGAATTTATATTTATCAATGTTATTAAAATATCTCCTGAAGAGTGAGCATTTAGTTCCCCCTTCAGGGGGCGGAGGGGGTTTATGAAAATTGCATTTCATGGCGCGGCCAGAACAGTGACTGGTTCCAAACACCTGGTCACTTTACAAAACGGGAAACAGGTATTATTCGATTGCGGCCTTTTTCAAGGTATGGGAAGGGATACGGATGTATTGAATAGCCAGTTTGGTTTTACACCATCAACCATAGATTATCTGATCTTATCGCACGCACATATTGATCACTGTGGGCTGATACCTAAATTAGTAAAAGATGGGTTTAAAGGTGTGATTTATTCTACACCGGCTACCAAAGAATTGGGCGGTATTTTATTGGAAGATTCTGCGCAGATACAGCGTGATGATACAAAGTTCATCAATAAAAGAAGAGCTAAGCAAGGCTTACCTCCATACGAACCATTGTATGATCTGGAAGATGCTGAGAAGGCATTGGAATTATTTAAGATCGTGAATTATGGTGTATGGACAACCATTGAACCCGGACTGGAAGTGTTATATACCGATGCGGGTCATATTATTGGCAGTGCAGCAGTACATCTGCGGGTTACGGAAAATGGAAAAACAACTCAGATCAGTTTTAGCGGTGATGTAGGCAGATATAATGATGCGATCCTCCGTTCACCGGAAGTATTTCCGCAGGCAGATTATATTTTATTGGAAAGTACTTACGGAAACAAATTACACGATGAAGTACATGGAACGGTTGATGGCTTATTGCATTGGATCCAGAAAACCTGTATTGAGAAGAAAGGGAAACTGATCATTCCTGCATTTAGTGTTGGACGAACACAGGAGATTTTATATTCATTAAATCAATTGGAATTGGAAAACCGGTTGCCTGCTGTTCCTGTTTATGTAGATAGCCCGTTAAGTAAAGAAGCAACAGAAGTTCTAAAAAATTATCCTCAGTATTTTAATAAACGTATTCGAAAAATCATGCAGGAAGATAAAGATCCGTTTGATTTTAAAGGATTGAAGTTTATTAAGTCTGTTGATGAGAGCAAGGCTTTGAATGATAACCCACAACCCTGCGTGATCATCTCTGCAAGCGGTATGGCCGATGCAGGCAGGGTAAAGCACCATATCATGAATAATATCGGTGATCAGAAAAATACGATATTGATGGTTGGGTATTGTGAACCACACTCGCTTGGCGGGCGGTTGATGAACGGTGCAAAAGAAGTAAAGATCTTTGGAGAAATGTACAGGGTAATTGCAGAAGTGGGATCGATGAAAAGCATGAGTGCCCATGGCGATTATGATGATCTCTGCCAGTTTTTGGCCTGTCAGAATCCTTTACTGGTAAAAACGCTGTTCCTTGTGCATGGAGAATATGATGTACAGCAGGATTTTGCAGAACGCTTACGCCGTAAGCAATTCAAAGATGTGATGATTCCTGAAATGCATTTTGAAACACAATTATAAAATATTACGCAAATCACTTTAAGCGCTTCTGAAATGTCTGTGAACATTCCTTCTGAGATCAAACAAATATTTAAACAACATTTTGGCGAACCGGATCTGATTGTTCGTTCTCCGGGCCGGATTAACCTGATTGGCGAACATACAGATTATAATCTTGGTTTTGTGTTACCTGCTGCTATTGATAAAGCAATTTATGTTGCCATTAATAAAAGGGCTGATGATTATGTGCATCTGTATGCTGGAGACCTGCATCAATCGTTTCAAACACATTTAGGCTCTTTACAACCCACAGATCAGCAATGGCCTAATTTTATTTTAGGTGTGGCGGATCAATTGATTAAAGGCGGAAACAGCATTTCAGGATTTAATGCCGTGGTTATAGGAGATGTACCGCTGGGTGCAGGACTTTCTTCTTCTGCAGCCGTAGAATGTGCAACAGCCTTTGCTTTAAATACGCTGTTTGATCTGGGACTTGATAAAAAATTCATGGTACAGCTTGCGCAAAAAGCAGAGAATGAGTTTGTGGGATTGCAATGCGGCATCATGGATATGTTTGCCAGTATGTTTGGGAAGAAAGAGCAGGTGATACAATTAGACTGCCGTTCACTCGATTATGCCTACATGCCGTTTGATACAAGTGATCATGGAATTGTTTTGTTTGATACGGGTGTAAAACATTCGTTGGCTTCATCTGAATACAATCTGCGCAGAAAGGAATGTGAAGCAGGAGTTGCGATTATGCAAAAAAAATATCCGGAAGTAAAAAGTCTTCGCGATGCCAATATAGAAATGGTGAATGAATGTTTATCAAGTGGTGATTCTGTTGTATATAAACGTTGCCAATTTATTGTAGAAGAAATTCAGCGTTTACAAGATGCCTGTAAGGATCTGGTACAACATGATCTGGTTTCTTTCGGAAAGAAAATGTTTATTACACATGATGGCCTCAGTAAACTATATGAAGTAAGTTGTCCGGAAGCAGATGCTTTGGTAGATATGGTAAGAGATGAACCGTCTGTATTAGGAGCCAGAATGATGGGCGGAGGTTTCGGCGGATGTACCATTAATATTGTGAAAAAGGAAAATATTGAAAGCCTGATCAAAAAAATTGCACCACAATACGCTGCCATGTTTGAGCACGAACCCAAAACCTACATCGTAAATATTGATAACGGAACTTCATTGGTTGAATAGCAAAAGAAAATACATTGGTTTACACAGATAATCTTATTACATACCGGGAACAGAACAACCGATTTACCAAACAGCTGGCTTATATAAGTACACTCAGGCTCGTATTTTTTTTGGTATTTGCCTGGTTTGTATACAACGCGTTCAGGCAAAAATTTCAGGGGTATGATGTTTTGTGGTCATTGGTATCCATCTCCGCTTTTATTGCTTCTGTATTTTGGTCCAATTCTATAAAAAAGAAGAATGCCATTATTCAGCAATTGATCCTGATCAATCAGAATGAGATGGATATACAAAATGATAAACCTTCGTGTTTGGATAATGGCAGCGCAGTTTCACCTGCAAAAGGTTTTGCGGTTGATCTTAACCTATTTGGGAATCATTCTTTGTATCATTTACTTAACAGAACCGGAAGTATTTCAGGTAAACAGCAGTTGGCCAATCATCTGTCTGCGCCGTTTACTTCTGCTGTTGATATTCAACACTATCAAACCTGTATTCAGGAACTGTCAGCAAGAACCCATTTCAGACAAAAATTACTGGCACATACACTTCTGTTGAAGGAAGAAGGATCGCTGAATCAGTTAACAGTTAAAAAAAACGATCCGTCTGCTGAAATATTGAAAAATAAGTTCTGGTTTATATTGGCAACGCTATGGCCGTTACTAGGAATATTACTGATCATTTATTCTATCTACACGGACAATTTTCAACTGCTACTTGGTTTTTGTATTCTTGGTTTACTCATTTTATCTTTTGTTTTTAAAGCCACTTCATCTGTATACAATCAGATTTCCAAACGGGGTTATTTATTTGGGCAATATGCTATTTGTTTTTCTATTATCTCAGAAGAAAAATTTGAAAACGAATACCTGATCAATAAACAGCAGAAAATTATTGCAGCATCAGATGCTTTCAAAAAACTATCAAAACTGGTAGGTGTATTTGATATGCGGCTCAGCCTGTTCTCTTTTTTTCTGAATGGGTTGTTTATGCATGAACTGCTTTGTGCAAGGGCTTGTTTAAAATGGAACCAACAATACCAGGCTGATATTGATCAGTGGCTTGCAACCATGGGTGAAATGGAGTTGTTGAATTCACTCGCTAATTTTTGCTTTAATCATCCGTCATTTATTTTTCCGAAAGTAACAGAAGATAGATTACTGATCAATGCTAAGGGTATGGGACATCCTTTGATGAAGGAATCTTCAGCAGTGGTAAACGATATGGAAATAGGGCAGGGTTCTACACTGCATCTCATTACCGGATCAAACATGTCGGGCAAAAGCACTTTCCTGCGTACACTGGGATTAAATATGGTTCTCGCACAAATGGGCGCACCCGTGTTTGCCAAAACATTTGTGTTCAGACCAGTGAGAATCCTGAGTTCATTTCATCATATAGATTCACTGGAAGAAAGCACTTCTTATTTTTATGCAGAATTGAAATGTTTGCAGGAGATCATTCAATCTTTACCCGGCCAGGTTCCAGCCTTGGTTTTACTGGATGAAGTAATGCGGGGTACGAATTCTAAAGACAAACACGATGGCACCGCTTTACTCATTAAAAAGATCCTGCAGTTTGAGAGTATTTGTTTTATTGCAACGCATGACACAGAATTAGGTATCCTTTCAGAAACCTATCCGGGCTCTGTAGAAAATTTCTGTTTTGAAAGTGAATTAACAGATTCGGGTTTACATTTTGATTTTACTATGCGCAAAGGTGTGGCGCAAACCAAGAATGCGACTTATCTGATGCAACAGATGGGAATCATTTAATAGTTATTCAAGAATTTTTACAACCCTTGTCATCTTTCCATCTCCGTTAACACCTTCCAGTACTACCTGTAATTTTTTACTGAAATCATTATTGAAGAACTGCACCCGAAATCTTGGGTTCTTTTTATTGGTAATGATATAAGGGTTCCAATACAGAGTTGTGCGTATGTCAGTTTCAACTGCTTCGGTTGGATTATCATATTGCGGTTGATAGAACTCTTTGAATTTTGAATAACCACCCAATACGGTATTCTCCAAACCTTTTGCATTAGGATCCGCTTTTCTGCCATCTGTTCCTTTTTTGGTATAAATGGCAATAGCACCGCCGGCGCCTCCACCCGATGAACCAAAGAATGGTGGCCTGAATACTTTAATCATTGCAATATCATGCACATTGGTACTTTGAATCATATCTACCTGTGAGATCATCTCATTCAGATATAAATCCGGCGTGGCCCCCCGCCATGTCATAGTTGCTTGCGAGCCTGATCCGGAGATAAGCAGTCCGGGTACTTTGCCCTGTAAATAGGCTAAAATGTCCTGAACGCCCTGGGCAGAAGGATCGTCCATCATATCAAATGTATAACCATCACCACCGGAAAATAATCCACTTACATATTTCTCTTCCAGTACCTGTTCTTTGGATTTCACTTTTGATTTTACGATTACTTCCTGCAGGGTAGCCGAAGCCATTCGTTTCTTTAATTGTTCCTGCTGATCCAGATAATACATCATCTTGGATTTGGCAATACTGTCATTCCATGAATAAGGATGTTGTGTATCGTTGTATTGGATTTTTTTCTGAATCTGTTTTAATAAACCATTCGAAAACTGAACCTGTGTTATATCTGTTAGCTTGTCATTTCCGTTAAAGCTGTAAAATATTCTGGCGGTATCGTAAAAGAAAGTGTTTTTATCTTCAAAACTGCCATCCTTATTTACCGGGATAAATACAAATTTCTTACTGCTGTCTTTGTTGGCAATGATCAGATTTAATAACAGTGGCGTAGCTGTACTGATCGATTTCATTCCAAATACTTTACCGGTAATCTTTAAAAGATCCGTTTCAACCGGGTATTTCCAATCGGGTAATTTACCGGCTTTGATCTTGTCCCAATCAAATTTGCGCCAGCCGTTGGTTAACATCACCAGATCCAGATTGGCGGTAACCGTATCGGCATCGCTTGATAAATAATAAGCGGGGTTATAGATCTTTCCTTTGATATCGCTGCTTAAGGTCAGGTCTGAATAAATACTATTCGCATCCGGTGTCACCACACTGGCATCGGTAACAGAAACCGACATATTGGTGAACGCTGTATCAGATACAGCAATATCAAATACATTCTTACCCCTTCTTTGCAGGTTGATCTGCTGCGGTAATACTTTTGCATTGAACTCATGCAAACGGTTATTGATAAAAACGATCCGCTCGGCTATCGGCACCCAGTCTGAGGTAAATAAGGAGAACTGTAAAATACCCGTAGACATTTCTTCTATCGGCACTTCGGCATTTAACAACGTTCTTTCAGAAGCATTCAGACTGATTTTATAAAACAGATTCTGGTTCATATGTACCAGTAAATTCATTTTCTTAAAATCATCTCCTGCATTCTTTGTTCGTTCTACCTGAACCAGTGCCTTGTCGTTAGTGGTTTTAATAGATAATCTTGCACCTTCTGTTTTGGTTATAGGGATGGCGGTGGTTCCGGTTTTTCCATTTTCATCAGTCCAGTTCAGTTGATATTTCTCTTCCGGTTTGAATGTGTAGGTAAAACTACCCATGCCGTCGTGCATTACTTTTAAAGTATCCAGCACCTTGTTTTTATCATTTACCAAAAAACCTTTGATCATTACAGGAATACCAAATTGATTAGAGGCTTTAAAAGCAACCCTTGTTGTTAACCCACCCACCAATACTCCGCCTTCCGGAAAGGTTTCTACCCTTGTTTTATAAACGATTGGTTTTGGTGGTGAAGCTTTGGAAGTAGTTGTATTGATGGTTAATTCTCTCTCGTAAGTAAAAGCAGAATCATCATTCAGCATCCACCGGGTAAAGGCTTTTACATGAATAAAATTTCCTTTATAATCTGCTGGGATCTCAAAAGCTCCTTTGGCTGTGGATTGAAAAAGTGGTGCCACCGTTTGCTTGATCATCTTACCCGTGGTATCGTACCATTCTACATATACGTTTTTACTGAGGGGTGAGAGATCGGTACCGGAGAGAATGTAAATTTTATACCAGATGGTTTCTTCTTTGTTATAGATTGATTTATCAAAATGGATATGGATTTTCTCGGTAGGAAATTTATCTGCATAGGTGGCCAGGGTTGAGTCGATCATCTGCCCAAAACCCTGCTGGATGATAAATATGGCTAAAACAGAAGCCAATAAGCGTAAAAAATGTTTTTTCATACCTTTTTTCAATTGTCTTGCAAGATAAAATCTAAGTGCTAAGAACCTGTATTTTTTTCGGTAAGATCCCCGATAATTTCTTTATTCTGTGATGATAACTGTTATGAACCCGGTCTTAACGAGTTCTTAACAGTACCGGGATGCTTATTATACACCCAATAGAAGTTTGTACAGCCCGGTTGACTCAAAAAACCTGTTATTCATTTTAAAATATGCCATTCCTGTAACAGTTTCTGCGATTTATGTAACAATGGATGTATGAAAGCATACCATCTTTATTCTAAACAAATGGTTGAGAACACAACCTGTTCATAGTGCTTGACGTATATAAGAAAACTGCTTATTCAGGAAACAAAATTTCCTTTTAGCTGTAATGTTACTGTGCAGCTAAAATTAGCTAACTTATCCATTCTTAAAAGAAACGGGACATGATTTTTAAAAGGTCGACCATACAATTACTGCGTTTCCCATTCTCTTTTTTCCTGATGCCTGTATTCTGGTTTGCGTTAAGTACGGTTGGGCAAATCAATATGTTTAAAGCCTTGCTGATTTTCTGTATCGTTCATTTGTTATTATATCCATCAAGTAATGGGTATAATAGTTATATGGACAGAGATACAGATAGTATCGGGGGTATTAAGAACCCCATGCAACCTGAAAAAGAATTGTTTTATGTTACCGTAGGTATGGATGCATTAGCGATTGCACTGGCATTTACGGTTTCGATACTGTTTGCAGAATTGCTGATCTGTTATATTATCTGTTCGAGATTATACAGTTACCGGGGTGTACGCCTGAAAAAATATCCGGTTATCGGTTATCTTACGGTAATCCTTAATCAGGGGGGATTACTATTCCTGATGGTTTATCAAGGTTCATCAGCTTTGCCATTATCTGCAATACCCTGGCCGGGTATGATTGCAGCTTGTTTTCTGATTGGCGGATTTTATCCGATCACACAGGTTTATCAGCATGAATCTGATAAAAGAGATGGTGTAAAAACCATTTCTATCCTCTTAGGCAAAAAAGGAACTTTTGTTTTTTGTGCCCTTATGTACCTGATCGCGTTTGCTTTTCTTTTTTTTGATTACAACCGCCAGGGCCGATTGTTTTCTTTTGGGATACTGCAACTCTTTTTTCTTCCGGTGCTTGTGTATTTTTTCTGGTGGGTAATTAAAGTTTGGAAAGATGAATCACTGGCCGATTTTGCACATACCATGCAAATGAACTGGCTGGCATCTGCCTGCACAAATCTGGGTTTTATCACTTTATTAATTCTGCATCAAATTGGCTAATATTATTTCTATAGCAAGAGCGTTACCGGATCATTGTCACAAACAATCAGACATCTTTCATTTTATGCAGGATAACTATGGTTTATCTGCTGATGAAACCCGTAAACTGAAATTTTTATACGATCACAGTGGTATTGATACCCGTTATTCTGTGATCAAAGACTATGGAATGGAAGAAGGTCAAAGAAGCTTTATTCCATCAAAAAAAAATGCAGATTTTCCTAATCTGGAACAGCGGATGAAGGTGTTTGACAGAGAGGCGCTGCCGCTTTCAGTGAAGGCTATTGAGCAATGCATTCATGATTTTATTTCCCCCAAAGAGATTACTCATCTGATCACGGTAAGCTGCACAGGCATGAGTGCGCCGGGTTTGGATCTGCAGTTAATGCATGAGATGAAACTGGGTTCCGATATTTTCAGAACCTCTGTAAATTTTATGGGTTGTTATGCGGCTATTCATGCATTAAAATTGTCGAAGATGATCTGCGACAGTACACCCGGTGCCAATGTGGTAATTGTTTGCACAGAATTATGTACACTTCATTTTCAAAAAGAGTTTTCAGAAGATAACGCTGCCAGCAGTTTACTGTTTGCAGATGGGTGTGCAGCTGTGTTGGTATCCAATACGATCCAATCGGAAAAGGCTTTATCACTGAATGGATTTTATTCGCATGTTGCACAGGAAGGCCGGTCGGATATGGCTTGGGAATTGAGCAGCAAAGGGTTTCTGATGACGCTTAGTGGATATGTTCCGCAACTGATCGGCGCAGATATTCATTCTTTGGTAGCCGCAGCCGTTGCACATAATCATTTAACCGTGGAGGATATCACACATTGGTGTATACATCCCGGCGGTAAAAGAATTCTGGATGTGATTCAAAAACAATTGGCATTGCCTGTGGATGCATTAAAATACTCAAGGGATATTTTAAAACGATATGGTAACATGTCGTCTCCAACGGTATTATTTGTATTGGAAGAGATCATGAACAGCATCGATACAGTACCCGCCAGAATTTTAGGTATGGCATTTGGCCCGGGTTTAACCATGGAAACTTTTATTGCTGAAAAATGAGCAGGTTTACACACAGATCATATCAAAAAGAATTGCTTGATCGGGATGATATTCCATTTGCAGATATTAAAAAGAATATGCAGGAATTGAATACGATCAACACCTTGCTTGGTGGACATGCTATTACTTTAAAAGGTTTTGAAAAAATAGTTGGCAACAGAAAAAAGATCACCGTTTGTGAAATCGGCTGCGGTGGTGGCGATAACCTGGTAGCCATTGTAAAATGGTGCCGGAAAAATAATATCGAAATACATTGTACAGGCATCGACCTGAAAAAAGAATGTATTGACTTTGCTTCGCAGAATGAGATTTTAAAAGGAGTAGCTGATTGGATCGTGAGTGATTATGCAGAAGTAGTATTTGCAGAAAAACCCGATATCATTTTCTCCAGTCTTTTCTGTCATCATTTTACCAATGAATTATTGGTAAGCCAATTGCGATGGATGGAAGAGAACAGCAAGATCGGTTTTTTTATCAATGATCTTCACCGACATTGGCTGGCATTTCATTCTATCCGTATTTTAACCAAACTGTTTTCAAGATCCTATCTTGTTAAAAATGATGCGGCGTTAAGCGTGGCAAGAGGATTTCTAAAGGATGAATGGGCTGCATTATTACAACATGCCGGCACGCAATATGCCTCAATACATTGGGAATGGGCATTCCGCCATCTGATCATTTCAAAACATGCCGAATAAATTTGATTACGATATAGCCATTGTGGGTGGAGGATTGGCCGGTTTAACATTGGCCATTCAATCTGCAGATGCGGGTTATCGTGTGGTTTTATTTGAGAAAGAAAATTATCCCTTTCATAAAGTTTGTGGTGAATATATCAGTAAAGAAAGCTGGAATTTTTTGGAGAGAATCGGGCTGCCTTTATCAGATTGGCAATTACCCCATATTGATCAATTGCAGGTATCAGATACAAAAGGAAAAGTATACGATTTCAAATTGGATATGGGTGGTTTTGGCATCAGCCGTTACCGTCTTGATAATGCATTGTATGAATTAGCTGTTCAAAAAGGAGTAACCTTTTTTGTGAACACCAAAGTGAATGATGTAAATTTTGCGGGCAATCATTTCACCATTAAAACAAATGATTGGGAATATACAGCTGAAGTGGCAACTGCCGCCTATGGTAAACGCAGTAATCTGGATGTAAAATGGAACAGGCCTTTTGCTCAGGCAAGGCCGGGGAAACTCAATAATTTCATTGGGGTTAAATACCATATTAAATATCCGCATCCTCCTAAAACCATCGCATTACACAATTTTGTGGATGGGTATTGCGGTATGTCCCGTATTGAGCAAGACATCAGTTGTTTATGCTATTTAACAACAGCAGCCAATCTAAAAAGATCCGGAAATTCCATCGCTGAAATGGAAAAAAATATTCTCTCAAAAAACAAACAACTGGCTAAAATATTTTCTGAGGCGGAACATCTATATGCAGAACCTTTAACCATATCTCAGGTTAGTTTTCAAACAAAATCACAGATTGAGAACCATGTTTTATTATTGGGTGATGCTGCCGGAATGATCACACCTTTGTGTGGTAACGGCATGAGTATGGCGATGCATTCAGGCAAAATGGCTTTTGAATATATACAGTTGCTGCTTTCCGGAAAGATCAGCAGAATGGAAATGGAAAGATTTTATACGCATAACTGGCAGAAAGAATTTGGTTCCCGCACAAAATTGGGAAGGGTTGTGCAATATTTTTTTGGGGGAAGTTTATCAACCTCAGTATTTTTAAGGTCTATGCACAGCCTTCCTGTATTTAGTAACTGGCTGATCGAAAAGACACATGGTGAGCCGTTTTAAAAGCAGGTTACCGGCATATATGAGCGATGAAAAAACAAATTATTTATTTAGTAAGTATATTTTTATGGTTTAGCGGAAATTCGATTTTCGCTCAAATCTATCATCCCGTAAGCAATGCATCGTCTATCCGATTTACCATAAAAAATGTAGGGATGGGAACGGATGGTAAAATGACCGGGTTGGAAGGTGAGATAAAATTTAACCCGTCAGATCTGAAAGGTTCTTCTTTTTCTGTAACGGCTGATGCTACCACAATTGATACAGATATTGCCGTGCGCGACAGCAGCCTGAAAAAAGCAGAATACCTCAATACAGACCTATACCCCAAAATTTTCTTCAGTTCCAAACAGATCACTGCAGGCGCTGCCAAAGGAACCTATTTTGTAAAAGGAACTTTAACGATCAAAGGTATCAGCAAGGACATCAATTTCCCATTTACCGTAACGCCAAAAGAAGATGGGATACAATTAACAGGCGAAATGCATATCAACAGGCTGGATTATAAAATTGGCGTTGGCAGTGTAGTACTCTCAAACAGTCTTACTGTATCACTAAACGTTTTCGCCAAAAAGGCATAAATTACCAATAGGCATTCTATCATTCTATCATGCACTCATTCAATCATTAACTATGAAAACCGTCATCATCACCGGCGCCAACGGAAACCTCGGTACGGCAGTTACCAATACATTTCTGGATAAAGGGTATAAAGTAGTGGCCACCATTATTGCAGAGTCTATGCGTGCAGACATGCCTGTTCATGCAAATCTGGAAGTGCAGGTAGTAGATCTGGGAAACGAGGCGGCAACGGAAGTTTTTATTAAAAGTGTGATCTCAAAATATAAAACTGTTGATGCGGCCTTAATGCTCGTAGGTGGATTTGCGATGGGTAATGTTGCGGCTACTACCAGTGCCGATATACATAAACAATTTGCATTAAATTTTGATACAGCCTATCATGTAACCCGACCACTTTTTGAACACATGCTGCAAAATGGAAAAGGACGCCTTGTTTTTGTTGGTGCAAGACCTGCATTGGAACCGGCGCAGGGAATGAATCTTGTCGCTTACGGTTTAAGCAAATCGCTTCTGTTCAAACTGGCAGAATACCTGAACGCAGAAGCCAAAGGAAAAAATGTGGTAGCAACGGTTGTAGCTCCATCCACATTAGATACCCCACTCAACCGAAAAAGTATGCCCGATACAAACCCCGATATCTGGGTAAAACCCTCCGCCCTTGCTGAAGTATTGGAATTTGTTGTATCAGATACTTCCTCCGTATTAAGAGAAACTGTTTTAAAAGTGTACAACAACGCCTGATATATTTATATTCTATCATGCTATCAATCTATCATTCAATCATTACCTCATGCTCACCTCAAACCTCGCAACCCTTTTCGAAAGAGATATTCTAAAAGTAAAAAATGAAATCAGTCTCTATACAGATGAAAATAAATTATGGCTCACCACACCCGGCATCAGTAATGCAGCGGGTAATCTGTGTTTGCATTTATTAGGAAACCTGCAACACTATATCGGCGGTATTCTTGGCCACAGCGGTTATGTGCGTAATCGACCCGAAGAATTCAGTCAAAAAAATATACATGTTGCACAAATGATGGCAGATCTGGAAAGAGTGGCCGCACTGATAGCGAAAACCATAAAAGAATTACCGGCAGACGCATTAGAAAAAGAATACCCCGAAAAAGTATTTGAAAATGAAATGACGGTTGAATATTTCCTCCTCCATTTACTTGCCCACCTGAATTATCATTTGGGGCAGATTAATTATCATCGGAGAATGGTGGGATAAGTTAGGAGTTAGCAGTTAGGAGTCTGGAGTTAGGAATTACAATTACTCCAGACTTCTAACTCCTAACTTCAAACTCTAATTAGTCAATTCATTCTGCTTCTCATCCACATTGATCAGTTTATAGGAAGCGGAATTCTTTGCAAAGGAGATCAGAAATTCAGTACCAATATATTTGCCGCGATATTCATACAAAAAGATCTGATTGCCTTCTTCTTCTACCTGGCCAATAATGGTGCTTTCAATATTATTATAACTATACGTGATCCTTTGCTTGAGGTCTGCAAAAGATTTGCTCTTGTGTTTAGTGATATGCTCGAAATTACTTTGTTTCACAGCCATACAATTATGATTGATAAAAGGGGATCCAATTTGCTACAGGCCGTAAATTTTGCTTCAGGGAAACTGCGTTTAAAGCTACGAAATTAGTTTAGCTTTTAAGGCTAAAACTGCATAAGCTGCCTGTTAATATCACTGAAAACCGTGTTTTATAGAATACGCCTTCCGATAACTGCTCAATAAAAAGGATAAACAGCACTTTAATCCTCGAATTTTATCAGCTTAATTATCTCCTCATTTTGAAGAAAATTATTTTAAAGGATGCTTAGATTGAATTCAATCAAGAAAAACGCAACCTGATGAAAATCATCCAAAAAAAATCCTTGAAATGACTTATGTCATATGTTGAGCAGAAAGGATTTCCGATGATTTTCGGCGATTTTCATTTTTTTTTAAATAAGGCCCGCAAATCTTTGCTCACTTAATTTTTTTCATATGAATTTCCGTAATTTGGCATGGGTTTTACTTAAAGCCTGACAACTAATAAGTATGGGAGCTATTTCACTGATTGCTTTACTTGTTGCAGCAATTGCTTTCTCAGCCGGCGGAATTCTTGTCGGACAAATTCTTGTCAAAAAAAGCCGAAACCCACAAAAAGGCCAGGCATATGAGTGTGGTATTCCAACATCCACTTCTCCCTGGCACCAGTTTAATGTTGGGTATTATCTCTTCGCTTTATTATTCCTCATTTTTGATGTAGAACTGATATTCCTGTATCCATGGGCCGTAGTGGTTAAAAAAGTAGGTATGGTTGCCCTTTTTGAGATACTGGTATTTATATTCATTTTATTCATGGGCTTTTTATACGCACATAAAAAAGGAGCATTAAAATGGAGTTGACAAAAGATTTGCCAACAGGTGCGCAGGAATTTCCCGGGCATATACATCAAACACCCGGTGGTGGTATTGTAGTAAGCAGTTTCGACGGGCTGATCAACTGGGCACGTTCCAACTCTTTATGGCCGCTCACATTCGCCACCAGTTGTTGTGGTATTGAAATGATGTCGGTAGCTTCTGCCAAATACGATTTTTCAAGATTCGGTTTTGAAGTGGCACGCGCCACACCCCGTCAGGCAGATGTGATCATTATTGCCGGCACCATCGTTAATAAAATGGGCCCTGTGTTAAAAAGACTATACGACCAGATGGCCGATCCCAAATATGTAATTGCCATGGGTGCCTGCGCTATCAGCGGCGGCCCTTTCTTTTATAATACCTATTCTGTAGTGAAAGGGGCAGACCATATTATTCCGGTTGATGTGTATATACCGGGTTGCCCGCCAAGACCGGAAGCCTTATTACATGCACTCATCACTTTGCAGGAAAAAATCAAAAGCGGATTAACCCGCGAACAAATCAGAGACGAATCTAAAGCATAGCAATAGATATGACGAACGAAGAGATCAAAGCATTTATCACAGAAGCAGCACCAACCGCTGTTTTCGACGAAACCGGAGAATGGCTGAATATTGCTGTGGAACCGGCAAGCTGGAAAGCCCTTGCACAAAAACTGCGTAATGCTCCTTTGCCTTTTGATTATTTGTTTTGTCTTACCTGTATTGATTGGAAAACCAACCTAACCGTTGTTTACCATCTCTCATCAAGCCAAAACCGTGCGGTGAATATTGTGGTGAAAGTGAAACTGGACGCTGCCAATCCTGAAGTAGAAACCGTATGCGATATCTGGCGCACGGCAGAATTTCATGAAAGAGAAGTGTTTGAATTATTTGGAGCCATATTCCTGAATCATCCGGATCTGCGGAGATTGATACTGACAGATGATTTTGAAGGTTTCCCTTTGAGAAAAGATTTTGAAGATCCTATCAACATGATAAAATTATAGCCGGGCCATGTACACGCAAACAGAGATCATAAAAGATACTACCGGCATCGGTTCAGAAGGTGAACTGGTGATCAATGTTGGCCCGCAACACCCTGCCACTCACGGTGTATTGCACCTGGTGATCACGTTGAATGGTGAGACCATTAAAAAAATAGAACCGCATCTGGGTTATATCCACCGCTCTATCGAAAAAATGTGTGAGAGCCTTAATTACCGGCAGTTTATTTATGTAACCAGCCGTATGGATTATCTCTCATCACATATTAATAACCAGGCCTGCGCACTTTGTGTTGAAAAAGGAATGCAGATTGAAGTTCCTGAACGCGCTAAAGTGATCAGGGTTTTAATGGCAGAGCTTACCCGGATTGCTTCTCACGAATTATGGCTAGGCGCCATGGCCATGGACCTTGGCGCATTCACTCCTTTCTTTTATACATTCCGCGAAAGAGAACTGATCACCGATATTATGGAAGAAACCTGTGGTGCGAGGCTTACCATGAATTATATGACACCCGGTGGAGTAACGTTTGATCTGCATGAAGATTTTCAGAAAAAAGTAAAACAGTTTTTGAAACAGTTCAAAGAAAAAGTAGTTGAGTTTGATGACCTGGTTACCAATAACGTGATCTTCCGTAATCGCACAGAGGGTGTGGGTATTCTTTCTTATAAAGATGCCATTTCTTATGGTTGCAGCGGACCGGTGGGAAGAGCCAGTGGTGTTAAATGTGATATCAGAAAAATTGCTCCTTACGATGCGTACGACAGAGTTGAGTTTGATGAAGTTCTCGATACAGCAGGCGATTCATTTGCACGATACATCATCAGAGTAAAAGAAATGATGCAATCTGTTCGCATCATTGAACAATTAATTGATAATATTCCCGAAGGCGATTTTCAGGCCAAGACAAAAGCGGTTTTGAAATTACCTAAAGGTGAATTTTATACAAGAGTAGAAACAGCAAGAGGTGAGTTGGGCGTATATATTGTAAGTGAAGGTGGAACCACACCTTATCGTATTAAATTTCGTTCACCGGGATTTTCAAATCTGTCGGCATTGGATCATATGGCCAGCGGCGCCAAGATCGGTGATCTGATGGCAACGATGGGAACATTGGATTTGGTGATACCGGATATTGACAGATAACGTGAGGCGTGAGACGTGAATCGTGAGTTTTGTTTTGTGTTATACTCACGACTGACGATTCACGATTGACGAACAACTAAATACTGAAACGCGGACAGGTCGAATGATACAGCACAGATTGCTTCATCGTTCCTCCCTCGCAATGACGTACAAGTGTGCGACGCAAGAAAAGTTGAACAGCGATACAACAGTTGGGACAATAAATATATCAATGCATGTTTAGTTTAGAAAGCATTACCAAATCGATACACCACTGGTTATATGGAAATATGACGCCAACATTTGCGTTATTGTCTGAGTGCGTGATCGTGATCTTGCTGGCGATAGGATTGTTTGCTGCATTGGGTTTGGTATTGGTATTGATGGAAAGAAAAGTAGCGGCACATATTCAGATCCGATTAGGGCCTAACAGGGTTGGTCCGGGTGGAATGTTGCAAACAGCTGCCGATACATTGAAATTGATTTTGAAAGAAGGATTGGTGCCTGATAAAGCAGATAAATTTTTATTCAACCTCGCACCTTTTTTAGTGATGATGGTAGCCATGTTATTATTGGCGCCGATCGCATTTGCCAAAGGCTTTCAGATCTGGGATATTAATATTGGTGTACTATATGTATCTGCGATTTCTTCTCTTTCTGTAATCGGTGTATTGATGGCAGGATGGGCAAGTAATAATAAATATTCATTATTAGGAGCGATGAGAAGCGGCGCCCAGATCGTGAGTTATGAATTATCTGCGGGCTTATCCATTTTATCGATTGTTGTATTAACCGGAAGCCTGCAACTTAGCGATATCATTGCATCGCAGGAGAATGGATGGTGGTTGTTTAAAGGTCATATTCCTGCGATCATTTCTTTTGTGATCTTCATTATTGCGGTAACGGCAGAAACCAACCGGGCACCATTTGATCTTGCAGAAGCAGAATCAGAATTAACAGCGGGATTCCATACAGAATATTCAGGAATGCGTTTTGCGTTATTCTTTCTCGCTGAATATATCAACATTTTTATAGTGTGTGGTATTGGTGCTACCTTATTCTTAGGTGGTTGGATGCCATTACATATCGGACATTGGGAGGGGTTTAACCATATCATGGATTATATACCATCTTCGGTTTGGTTCTTTGGAAAAGTATTTTTCCTGATCTTTCTGATCATGTGGTTCCGCTGGACTTTCCCGAGGTTGCGTATTGATCAATTATTAAATCTTGAGTGGAAATATTTGTTACCGATCAGTATGTTCAATTTGATATTGGTAACAGTGATAGCAATAATGGGTTGGCATTTTTAAGGTTTTGAGTTTTGGGTTTTGAGTTTAAAGTTTTAGAAGAGTTTAAAACTTGTTTATTATAGATCATGGCAACAATAAAACGTTTTGAAGATATTGAAGCGTGGCAGAAAGCGAGAGCACTTGCAGCAGAGGTGTATAAAATATCTATTGAAACCGAATTGGGTAAGGATTTCAGGTTTAGGGATCAGGTTAGTGCATCAGCCGGATCTGTTATGGATAATATAGCTGAAGGATTTGAAAGAGGGGGAAAATTGGAACTGATCAATTTTTTAACAATAGCCAAAGGCTCTTGTGCAGAATTAAGATCACAATTATATAGAATTAAAGATCGAAATTATATTAGTGAAGAAAAGTTTACAGAGTTATTCAAATTGGCAGAAGAGATTGGAAGTATGCTTGGTGGTTGGATAGGATACCTTAACAAGTCAGACATAAAAGGAACCAAATTCAAGGACCGGATAACTTAAAAAAGAAAATAACTCAAAACTCAAAACACAAAACTTTAAACTAATAAAATGTTTTTGAAGGATTATATAACTGATGTATATAGTGGAGTTACTTCCTTGCTGAAAGGCATGCGGAAAACAGGTTATTATTTCTTTCATCCTAAAGAAATCATTACAGAACAATATCCCGATAACCGTGCGACATTGAAAATGGCTGATCGCTTTAAGGGCGAGGTTGTGATGCCACATGATGAGAATAATGAACATACATGCACAGGTTGTACAGCTTGCGAACTCGCCTGTCCGAACGGCACCATTAAGATCATTACCAAATTTGATATTACACCCGAAGGCAAAAAGAAAAAAGCGATCGATA
Source organism: Sediminibacterium sp. (assembly GCA_965206685.1). Classification (GTDB taxonomy): domain Bacteria; phylum Bacteroidota; class Bacteroidia; order Chitinophagales; family Chitinophagaceae; genus Sediminibacterium. The sequence goes on along the minus strand of OZ242223.1, from coordinate 3,071,226 downwards.
CATTTATTTATCATCTGGAGCTTTGTACCATGTGTAATTTATGTATCCAGTCCTGCCCATCGGATGCGATTAAAATGGCGCCGAATTTTGAGCATAGTGTGTACGACAGGAGCAAGCTAACCAAGAAATTAAATTTACCCGGATCAAAAGTTAAGGAGGGCATTGAATAATGAGTGCATCAGCTATTATATTCTACGTGATCGCTGCATTCCTTTTAGGGGCTGGCGTTCTGGCAGTAACTGCCACTAATATATTTCGCGCAGCTATCTGGCTGTTATTCTCATTGATCGGTATTGCTGCGTTGTATTTCTGGATGCAGGTTGAATTTGTAGCTGCTGTTCAGATCATTGTGTATGTGGGTGGTATTGTGATCCTCATCATCTTCTCCATATTCTTAACACAACAATCGGGTAAAGAAATGCCCAAGCCACCATTGCAGCGAACGATCTTTTCTGTGCTGGCAGCGGTTTTCGGATTGACACTAACTTATCTCTTAATATCAGAATACGGATTTACTGCGGGTGATGGACAATCTTTTAAAGTAGCTGTGGGAGATATTGGTATGCAGATGTTAAGCACAACGGAGCACGGGTTTATTCTTCCATTTGAAGTAGTGAGTATGTTATTATTAGCTGCAATGGTAGGTTGTATTGTAATTGCTTTAAAGACAAATCAGAATAATATTCCTTCACCAAAAAATACGGAGGAACTATCATGAGCGGAGTACCCTTAACACATATTCTATTTGTAAGCACGGCTTTGTTCTTTATCGGCATGTATGGTTTGTTTACGCGCCGGAATATGATTACCATGCTGATGTCGATAGAATTGATGCTGAACAGTGTGAACATCAATTTTGTAGCATTCAACAAATACCTGTTTCCCGATAAACTGGACGGAATCTTCTTTACCATTTTTATTATTACGATCGCTGCCGCAGAAGCAGCTGTTGCGATAGCCATCATTATTAATTTATACAGAAGCCATCAATCCATTGATGTGGAAGATGCAACTGAAATGAAATTCTAGATAATGTCTAACTACGCTTATATATTGTGGATTCCCCTGCTGCCATTGGCAACTTTTCTGGTGCTGGGTTTATTTGGCAGGAAATATTTTAAAACCTTTTCCGGAACCATTGGAACGGCGTCCTTACTGGCTTCGGCAGTTTTGTCAATTGTAGCTGCACATCAATACTTTTTTGTTGACGGAAAAGTAAATGGTGTTTACGAAAAGATTATAGCTTTTAAATACACATGGCTGGCTTTCTCTCCCAATGTTTCTATTGATATGGGTATCATCATTGATCCTATTTCTGTAATGATGCTGGTGGTAGTAACTTTTGTTTCATTGATGGTGCATCTGTTCAGTCTGGGTTATATGAAAGGAGAGGAGCGGTTTGCTACTTATTATGCATTTCTTTCTTTGTTTACTTTTTCTATGTTGGGATTGGTTTTATCCAGCAATATCTTCCAGGTATATGTATTCTGGGAATTGGTGGGTGTTTCTTCTTTCTTACTGATTGGTTATTATTTTGATAAACCTTCTGCAGTAGCCGCATCTAAAAAAGCATTCATCGTAACGCGCTTTGCAGATCTCGGTTTTCTGATCGGCATTTTATTACTCGGATTTTATGCGGGTACTTTAGATATTGGTGTATTAATTCAAAAGTTAACCAATGCAGGCTCACCTGAGTTTACCGGAATGGCAACAGCCAGTTTCCTTGGCGTATCTGCTTTAACATGGGCACTAACTTTAGTATTCATGGGCGGTGCAGGTAAATCTGCTATGTTCCCTTTGCATATCTGGTTACCTGATGCGATGGAGGGCCCTACGCCTGTATCTGCATTGATTCACGCAGCAACTATGGTTGTTGCAGGTGTTTATTTAGTAGCAAGATTATTCCCTGTATTCTCTATGGATGCATCGGCATTGAATGTGGTAATGTATACGGGTGCTTTCTCAGCTTTACTGGCTGCAGTAATTGCCTGTACACAAACAGATATTAAAAGAGTATTGGCCTATTCAACCATGTCGCAGATAGGTTATATGATGTTTGCGTTGGGTGTTTCTAAATATGGTGGTGAAAATGGATTGGGTTATATGGCTTCTATGTTCCATTTGTTTACACATGCTTTCTTTAAATCTTTATTGTTCCTTGGTGCCGGTGCCGTAATTCATATGGTGCACAGCAATGAGATGGGAGATATGGGTGGATTGAGAAAATATATGCCCATCACACATATTGCCTTTTTAATTGCCTGTCTGGCTATTGCCGGTATTCCACCTTTCGCAGGATTTTTTAGTAAGGAAGAAATTCTTACCGCGGCGTTTCATTCCAATAAAGGGATCTATGGTGTTGCTTTGTTTACATCGGCACTAACGGCTTTTTATATGTTCCGTTTATATTATTCTATTTTCTGGGGTAAAGAAGCGCATTTGCATGATCATCATGGTGAAGGCACTGTAACCATGAAATTGCCTTTGATCATTTTAACCATTTGTGCAATCGGTGCGGGTTTTGTTCCTTTCTCTTCATTGATTACATCCGATGGTGCAGCTTTGGAAACACATATTGATATGATCTTCTCCATAGCTCCTGTAACATTAGCCGTAATCGCTATTCTGATTGCAACCAGTCTCTATAAAACACAAAATGAAAAACCTGCAAAATTAGCCAATGCATTTGGCGGCTTTTATCGCGCAGCCAAAAGCAAGTTTTATATGGATGAAGTATACCTGTTCATTACCAAAAAGATCATATTCCCATTGGTTGGGCAGCCGATTGCGTGGATCGACAGGAATATTGTGGATGGCTTTATGAATTTGCTGGCATCGATCACTGCAAAAATATCAGAATTGATCAAAGGCTTGCAATCCGGTAAAGTGCAGAATTATGCATTGTATTTCTTTGGCGGTATTGCAGCATTGGCGGTAGTATTTATTTATTTATGGAAATGATTTTTATATGAACCTGTCATTACTCATTATTTTACCCCTGATCACCGCTGTTGCCATTTTATTTTGCAATGGTCTAAAACAGGTGCGTGCCGTTGCGCTTACAGGTTCTGTTGTTCAACTGATCTTATCTGTTTTTTTATTAACCACTTATTGGCAGGAAAGAACAGCCGGCAATAAATTGCCTATGCTGTTTGAGTACAATACCACCTGGTTTAAAGCATTACATATTAATTACCATATCGGGGTTGATGGAATTTCCATTGCCATGATCTTACTCACGGCTTCCGTTGTGGTTGCAGGAATACTGGTTTCATGGACGATGGAAAAACTTAGTAAAGAGTTTTTCTTTTTGTTGGTTTTGTTGAGCATGGGTGCATATGGTTTCTTTATTTCATTAGACCTGTTCACTTTATTCTTCTTCCTGGAAGTAGCCGTAATTCCTAAATTCTTATTGATCGGGATCTGGGGCAGTGGAAAAAAAGAATACAGTGCCATGAAACTGGCATTGATGCTAATGGCAGGCTCTGCATTGGTGTTTGTGGGATTACTGGGCATCTATTATCAGACAAACACATTTGATATTATGGCGATCTCTAAAATGCATATTCCATTAGAGATCCAGAAATTCTTTTTTCCTTTTGCGTTTTTAGGTTTTGGCATATTTGCTGCTTTGTTTCCTTTCCATACATGGGTGCCTGATGGTCATGCTTCGGCGCCAACAGCGGCATCAATGTTTCTGGCAGGAATTTCAATGAAACTCGGTGGGTATGGTTGTTTACGTGTAGCCACTTTCCTGATGCCTGATGCGGCACATGCTTATTCATGGATTATCATTTTATTGGCAACCATCGCAATCATTTACGGCGCATTCGCTACGATGATGCAGACCGATTTGAAATATATCAATGCCTATTCATCGGTAAGCCATTGTGGATTTGTGATATTGGGTATTGGAATGTTAACACAAACATCTATTAACGGTGCGGTTTTGCAAATGGTATCTCACGGGTTAATGACGGCCCTTTTCTTCGCCGCTATCGGAATGATCTATAGCAGAACCCATACCAGAATGGTTGCACAGTTAGGCGGACTTTTAAAAATCATGCCATTCATCTCTACCGTATTTGTGATTGCCGGTTTATGTTCATTGGGATTGCCTGGCTTTAGTGGGTTTGTGGCAGAAATGACGGTGTTCATGGGCTCATGGCAAAATCCGGATACATGGTACAGATTGGCAACGATCTTATCCTGTGCATCAATTGTTGTTACTGCTGTATATATTTTACGTGCAGCCGGTAAAACAGTGATGGGACCAATCACTAACAATGAATACCTCACATTAACAGATGCCACCTGGAACGAAAAATTAGCAGCGGGTATTTTAATTATAGGAATTGTATTGATAGGTGTAGCACCTTTTCTGATCAATCAACTGATCGGACCGGGAACTGAAACCATTATGCAACAGGTAGGAAATGCGATGACCCTTAAATAACAAGAATGATGTTAGCCGATTTCTTCATATTACTGAAACAGGAACTGGTGGTTACGGCCATTATCTTTATCCTGTTATTTATTAAACTGGGTAAAGACAGAAGCAATGAAACCTTGTTGGGTATCATCAATCTCTTGCTGTTTCTCAATTTTGCTTCCGGATTTTGCTGTGCGCAGGATGGAATGTTGTTTAATGAAATGTTCCACACCAATCCGTTGATCGTTCTTGAAAAAAATATTCTTAACCTGGCTATCTGGTTAATCTCGCTGCAATCTTATTCATGGCTTAAGACACATAAGCATGTAATTGAATTTTATCTGTTACTGCTGTCTACTTTATTGGGCATGTTCTTTATGATCTCAAGCGGCAATCTGCTGATGTTCTATTTGGGATTGGAAATGTCTACCATTCCATTAGCCGCAGCTGCCAATTTTGATCTAACCAAACGCCAGTCATCAGAAGCTGCGATGAAGTTGATTATTTCTTCAGCATTCTCCTCATCATTGTTGCTATTTGGTATTTCATTGGTATATGGAACAACGGGAACATTGATATTATCAGAACTGCCGGCACATTTATCTGCCAACCCATTACAGATCTTTGCCTTTATATTATTGGTATCGGGTTTTGGTTTCAAGATATCAGCCGTTCCATTTCATTTATGGACAGCAGATGTTTATGAAGGTGCGCCCGTAGCCGTTACTTCTTACTTATCCGTTGTTTCCAAAGCCGCTGTCTTGTTTGTATTTGTTTCTGTTTTGTATAATGCCTTTAAACCGTTGGCAGATGTTTGGTATAATATCTTATTTGTATTATCGCTGTTAACCATCATTATTGGTAACCTGTTTGCCTTGCGGCAGAATAATTTTAAACGTTTCCTTGCATTCTCTTCTATTGCACAGGTTGGTTTTATCTTGCTCGGTATTTCAGCAAGTTCACAGGCGGGAACGGCTTCTGTTATTTACTTTATCCTTATCTATGTTTTCTCAAATCTGGCGGCATTTGGTGTGGTATCTCTGGTAAGTGCTGTTGCCGGTAAAGAAAATATCAGCGACTATAAAGCATTCTATACAACCAATCCATTGTTATCATGGGTGATCACTATTGCCCTGTTCTCATTAGCCGGTGTTCCGCCAACAGCGGGGTTCTTTGGTAAATTCTTTTTGATCATGGCCGGTGCGGGCAAAGGAAATTATCTGTGGATCAGTATTGCTGCTTTAAACATGGTAGTTTCTTTCTACTATTATCTGCGGGTTGTGAAAGCGATCTTTATGGATACTAATGAACAACCCATCGCAAAACTCAGTATCCCTGACTATACAAAAATTTCTTTGATCATTTGTGTGGCAGGAATTATTGTTACCGGTTTGGCAAGTTGCGTGTACGATTATATTTATTCACTCAGTTCCGGCTTTTAAAGAATACTTGTTATGGCTATCAATAAAAATCATGAATTTGAAGACCTGGACGGTGTTAAATGTGCCGTGGTAGAAAAAAATGTATCTCAGGCCCGTGTTGATTTTTTAAAGAAACTGCTAGAGTTAAATGGATTTACTGTTATGGTGGTAGCCAGTCCGCCTCCAAAAGCAGCCCCGGCTCCTGCAGCAGCTGCTCCTGCACCAGAAGGCGCCCCCATTGCAGAAACACCTGCACCGCCTCCTCCTCCTTCTACTTTTACGATTGGTGTTACTGATGTAATGTTTAACGCTACCAATGCCGTTTTTGGCCGTTTATTAAAAACGCCTGAAGGCTATGTGGTTTCTTTAAAGTATTGGAAACAGGAAGAAAATATCTCTCAGGATGAGATTCCCTATTACGAAAACCGTTGAGGATTCGTCCGGTTTTTGGTTCTGTTTATCGATATTTTCCGCTAAGCGTAAAGCAGTGTTTGTCAGACACCGATATTCATGCTATATTTAATCTGCTGTCCACTATCCTCAGAAAGTATTGCCTGACTTTCTTCCCGTATTAGATTCTATTTTAAGCGCAATTCCTAATGGAGAGAATATTATTGGTAGATGATGATCCGATGATCATCCGTTTATATGAACTGATTCTGAAACAGGATGCATTTGTATTGGATATCGCCAGATCTGGTGATGAAATGCTCTCGGCTATCAGTAAACAAAAACCGGATATTATTTTATTGGATGTAGTACTTCCTGATCATTCGGGATTGGGTTTATGTAACCAGGTTAAAAACGATCCTGATTTCAGTACTACAAAAATCATTTTAATATCCGGGGAAGAGATCAGTCCGGTACAAATTGCAGCCGGTATTGAAATGGGCGCAGATGATTATCTGGTAAAGCCTTTTCACCCCAAAGAATTACTGGCAAGGGTAAAAAATTGCCTGAAGCTGAAAAATATCGAAGAGGAGTTAAGAGATAAAAATTCAGAATTAAAAGACCTCTCCCAATATCTGCAAAACATTCGGGAAGAGGAACGAAAACTGGTGGCATATGAAGTACAGGAAGAACTGGGACAGTTAACTGCGGCGCTAAAAATGGAAATTGATTGGCTGGCAAGGAACCTGCAGAATATTCCTAAAGAGCATACAGACCGGATGAATCATATTTCAGACATCACGAAATTGATCATCAACAGCAGCCGCAAGATCGCGTCCTCTTTGAGGCCGAGTATGATTGATGAATTAAGTTTGCCGGCATCACTGGATTGGCAATGTTCCAAATTTGCTTCACAACACAAGATTGCCTGCGATTTTATTCATGAGCAGGTAGGTGAAGAAAGGGATCTCTCAACAGAAAGAAAAACGGCCTTTTTCCGGATTTGTCAGGAAGCCTTGTCTAATATTTCAGAACATGCCGGTGCAACAGAAGTATTGGTGCGGTCTATTCAGGATGATCGGTTTACAACTGTGATCATTACAGATAATGGCAAAGGCTTTGCCTATGATCAAAAGCAAAAATTATTCGGCCTGATTGGAATGCGCGAAAGAGCCCATTCGTTTAAAGGTGAACTCACCGTTCTTTCGGAGCTAGGAAGAGGAACCACTGTTACGGTTAAGATCCCAAATTCTTAGTAAGTATCTTTTATAAAAAAGAATGCCCCAGGTCCAAAGATCCGGGGCGTTTTCTTATTGTGGCAAGACAAGCTATTTTATTTACTCAATACCAAAACCTGAAATGAACCCATTACCATTTTGGGCCTTGTATTTTTAGGTGCATCTGCCGGAAGCGGCTCGTAGTCTGCAGTTGGTAAGAATACAGTATGTGTTTTTTCATCAATGGTGATGGTTCTTGCACCTCTTTTGGTAGGCACATTGTCGATCACTTTAAACTCGTCTTTAGAAATTTCTTTAACGATGGTTACGGTTCCTTCTCCATTTGAAGTGAATATTAATTTTGTTGAAGGATCAAAAGCGGCACCATCACAACCATCACCAATAGGCAGTTTGGCAACTATTTTTCCATTGGTGGCATCCATCACTACCAATAATTTATCGCAGGTAGAAAACAGACGTTTGGTCTTTACATCAATCGCCAAACCGGTAGGCCCTTCTGCATCCAATGGATAATGTGCTACAACCTCACCTTTAGCAATATCTACTACAGCAATTTCATTTTTATCTTCTGCATTTATGTATAGTTTTCCGGCTTCGTCGCTAACGATGGTTTCGAGTTTCGCGCCAATCACTGTAATTGTAGCGGTAACCTGATCAGTAGCCGGATCAATCAATGAGATATCGCCACCACTGTGGTTACTGGTTACCACTCTTTTTGAAAATGGATCGTACATGATCCAATCGGGGTTCTTACCTACCGATACCTGTCCTAATATTTTTGCTGTTTTCAGATCAAACACCGTAACATTATTTGTACGGCCATTGCTTGTATAACCTTTTCCCAAAGCGTTTACAAATGCAACACCGTGCACACCGGTTGTATTTGGGATAATGCCCACAGAATCGCCGGTAGTCTTATCAATAATGTTTACTTGCCCGCCATGCGAGAGATATAATTTATTGGAACCGGGATCGGAAGAGGGGTAATCCCATCCACCCGGGCTGGCAATATGAAAGGTTTTGGTAACATGGTAGCCGGAGCTTTGGGCGGAGCTTGTTAATGAAAGTACACTTAGTACTGTGATTGATAGTAATGAGGTGATTGTTTGTTTCATAAGATAATGAATGAATGATAGAATGATAGATTGATAGAATATAATTAGTCTTTTGCTTCTTTGATGAATTTTCCGGTGGCATCAAAAAGTACGTCTTTTCCTTTAATGGCAGCTTCGTAATTTATGGAACCATCTGCTTTTGTAATTTTTGCGGCACCTTTTATTTTGATTCCTTTGTAATGCTGGCTCATGTAAGTACTGATTGCTGAAGGTAATTCTGCTACTGTCATTTCAACTTCTGATTCTTTTAATGCGCCTTTTGCATCATAGATAGCCGACATTTTTTTACCGGCTGTTTCAAAGCTTACTTCAAAATTACCATCCTCTTTTTCCCATTCGCCTTTAATGCCGGGATAGGCTTTGGCAAAAGCGGCTTTGGCTGCAGCAGGTGCATCGTCCTTTTTCTGGGCGAAAGTGAAAGAGCCGATCATTAATCCCAATACAAGCAATGTCTTTTTCATAAAATGAATTTTAGGTTATCCAAACTTATCTAAGCATTTTGTAGAGATTCTGGATTGGGTTTAGACAGTCTTTTCTTGTACAAAAGCCTGATCAGGCTTGGTAAAACGATCAATAATAATGGCAATGCAATGATAAATCCGCCAATCACCGCAATAGCCAAAGGCTGATGTAACTGAGCACCGGTACCGATGCCTAAGGCAATGGGCATCAGGGCAATGATAGCACCGAGGGCCGTCATCAATTTTGGACGTAAACGGGTGGAGATAGAATAGATGATGGATTGATCCACATCTCCCGAAAGCTTCACGGATTCTTTAAACTGGAGGAATGTAAAAATGGCGTTCTCTCCAATAATTCCCACAATCATGATCAGGCCGGTATAACTTCCCACATTCAAAGCGGTATGGGTAAAATACAATCCCATATAACTTCCGCTGATGCCTAAAATAGCAATTAATAAAATAATAAAGGCAATACTGAAATCTTTGAAGAGAAAAAGGATCACACCGAATACCAATAAGCTGGACGTAATTAAGATCATCAACAATTCTTTAAAAGATTGCTGCTGGTTTGCATAAGCGCCACCATATACAACTGCATAGCCTTGTGGCAAGGTTATGTTGGCAGATACTTCTTTCTGTATATCCCTGATTACGCTACCTAAATCTCTGTTTTCCAATCTTGCAGAAACCACGCCCATCGATTGCAGATCTTCCCTTTCAATTTCTGCATCACCGGTATTGATCTTTACGGAAGCCAACTGATTAATTGGTTTCAATTTTCCGCTGGGTAAAAAGATTGGCGTTTTCTCTATGTCTGCAATACTTAAGGTTCTGTTGCCGGGATACACCATTCGCAGATCGGTGAGTTGATCTTTATCATATACACTTCCCACCACATTTCCTTCGAGTGAAGATTGTAATTGATATTGAAGGTTGGCCGGTGTAATACCAAACTGTGCAAGCATCAGATTATTCGGTTCGATATTGATAGATGGGCCTGCAATCACAATTCCGTCAAATACATCTGCGGTGCCTTCAACTTTGGTAACAATCGCAGCAACTTTTTTAGATAACTCCTGAAGTTTTGCCTGATCATTACCAAATATTTTTACTTCAACGGGTTGTACGGATGTCATCAGATCACCAAGCATATCACCAATCACCTGGCCAAAATCGATACGCAGTGCGGGTTGTGAAGCTTCTACCTGTTTACGGATATCGCTGATCACATCTTCTGTGCTTTTGTCTCTTGATTTTTTTAACTGGATCAGGTAATCACCGCGGTTGGGTTCGGTAATAAAGAAACCCATCTGTGTTCCGGTTCTTCTGCTATACGCTTCTACTTCAGGAACCTTCACCAATATCTTTTCTACTTCACGAAGGATTCTGTCTGTTTCTTCCAACGATGTGCCGGGTGGCGAATTATAATCCAGTACAATACTTCCCTCATCCATCTCCGGTAAAAAACCGGTTTCTAATTTTGGATAGATATAATACACAGAAAAACCAAGTGCGAGTATGATCACAAAACTGACTACAGGATTTTTGATAAAGAACCCAACCCACCGCTGACTTTTTACTGAATGCGGTTTCTGCTGTTTCTTTAATGAATTAACACTTGCATTTCTGGTAAACACAAGATAGATTACCGGCAAAATGATCCAGGTTACAAAGAAGGAACAGACCAATGTGATGATCATGGTTTCCGTCATCACATTAAAATAAGCACCTGCAACACCTGTCATTAATACAAATGGCAAAAAGATTACGATGGTACTTAACGAAGATCCTACCATTGCCGGTAATAAATAACTGATGGCTTTCTGAATCAGGGTAGTAGTTGGTTCTTCCGGATGTTCCTCATGCGTTCGGTGGATCTGTTCCACAACTACAATCGCATCATCAATGATCAATCCAATGGCTGCGGCTAATGCGCCAAGGGTCATGATATTCAAGGTTTGTCCGATCGCATATAAACAAATGATCGCCAAACAAAGAATTACCGGAATGGTAATTAAGATAACTGTGCTTGCTTTTACAGAACGCAGGAAAATGATCGCTACAAAAATGGCGAGTGCCAGTCCGATCCATAAACTGTCGGTTACACTTTTGATAGAGTCTTTTACAAAATCGGCCTGAACATAAAAGGGTTGTATGGTTACGTCTTTTGGAATGATCTTTTTGAGGTCTTCCAGTTTGGCCGACATACGGTCACTCAGATCAACCAGGTTTGCATTAGGCTGTTTGATTACCGCAAGTAAAATGCCTTCATGTCCATTCGCATTGATCTTGATATATTCTTTCGCTTCCTGAATCTGCACATCAGAAATATCTTTCAGCAATACAATTCGTTTGCCGTTATTACTAAGTACAATATTGGATAATTGATCTTTTGAGGTTACCGAAGCATCAGTAACAGTGAGATATAATAAACGGTAATCAGAAAGATAACCGTTCGATTTAATAAAATTGGTTTGACTTAATGAGGTATTGATCTGCTCAGGCGTAATACCCAGGGTATTCATTTTCTGGATATTCAAAACCAGCCAATACTCTTTTGATTTTCCACCAATCACACGAATTTCAGAAACACCTTCTACCTGCGATAAAAAAGGTTTGATGGTGTACAGCGCGAGTAGTTTCATTTCAATAGGAGAGCGGGTTTTGCTTTCCAATGAAAAACCCGTAATGGGAAGTATCGATGGGTTCATCCTTTCTACAGTGATCTGGATATCCGGAGGAAGTGTATTTTTAATTTCGTTGATCTTCGATTCAATTCTTTGCTGACTGATATCAATATTAGCTTTCCAGTCCATAAAAGCAGAGATCTCACAGGTTCCGCGACTGGTGGTGCTTCTGATCATTTTCAGATCGGGTACCTGTTTAACAGCGTTCTCTAATTGGCGGGTAACCGTGATCATCATTTTTTTAACCGGCTGCTGTCCAGCATCGGCAATGATCTTGATCTTTGGGAATGTGATCTCAGGAAATAAAGCAGACTGCATTTTGGAATAGGCAAACAATCCACCCATGATAGTGATCACCACCATTACCGAAACCGGATTCTTATAAGTTGTAAAAAAGTTACGCATACGAATTATTTGATGATGGCCACTTTTGCTGTATCGGATAATCCGTAATTGCCGGTGAGTAATATTTTATCGGTTGCAGATAAAGCAGGTGAGAGGATCTCAACTTTATCATTTGTTTCCATGCCTTTGGTTATCGGAACTTTTACTGCTGTAACACTATCGATCATTTTCATGATCCAGAATTCACTTTGTATTTCATTGGTGAGTACCGCCGATTTTAATAAGGATACGGTATGTGATTTGGCTTTCTTAACCAATATCACTTTCGCAATCAGGTTTTCTGGGATCTGTTTATCAGAGTTTACCCTGATCACATAACTCTGAGTTTGCGAAACAGCATCAACGGTTGGCATGGCCATATCAACATGTCCGTTTAAAACGGTTCCGTCAGATAATTTTAATTGCAGTTCGCGGTTGCCGGGTAAGTAAGGTTTTAATTCGTATGGAAGATCCAGCATAAACACAAAGCTTTTTGTATCGGTGATCACGGCCATTTGTTCGCCATCCTGCACATAATCACCGGGGCGGTAATTTAATTGCGTGATATAACCTGTACCTGGAGATTTAATTCTGATCACTCCATCAAAATGTAATGAACTATCCAATGAGTTAATGGTATTGCCCAGACTTTGTGCTTCTTTCGTTTTGAGAACAAAGAGTTCCTGTCCCTTGCTTACAAATTTTCCTAACGATGCATCTACCAATTGCAGATAACCGTTGGCAGAAGATTTTACATAGCTTTTTAAAAGAAAGGCAGACACTGCGTTTAATTCAACGGTTTCTTCCATATCCCCTGTAACCGGAGAGGTAAGTGTGATAGGGGTTGAGCCGGCTTCTGTTTTTTCTTCAGCCACCGCAGGTTCTGCGCCTTCTTTCTTTGCCGGATCTGATTTGCAGGAAGCCAATGCCAGCAACAGGCAGCTAATGTACAAGGTAGGTTTCTGTAAACGCATAAGTTCTCTATTTTCTGTTCCAGTAATTGATCTGGTTAATGAGTTGTAATTTATTGATCGTGTTCTGTGTGATAATATTCTTCGCAGTGAGATAATTACCGATCGCAATAATATAGTCTGCCATTCTTGCATCACCTGTTTCCATCAATTTGCGATTGGCTTCAATTAATGTTTCTGTATACCTGATCTGTGGTGCAGTTTGATTAATCAATTGTTGGGTAGCATTTAATTGTTGTGATAACTGTGCAATCTGCTGTCCGAATTGCTTCTTAAAATAGTCGCGATAGGTTTGTCTTGTCTGTTCGGCAATGCTAATTTTATCATGCTGCATCTTTTTTTGCTTACCGTCATAAATAGGCACCGTAATATTTACACCAAAACTGGTTCCGAAATTTTTATATGCCTGTTCAGCAAAAGATGTGAGGTACCCACCATCTGCATATAGGTTTACTTTCGGTTTATAATTGAATTCGATCAATGCATCATTATTCTTTAATTGTAAACTGTCTATTCTAAATTGCTGATAAAAAACAGAACTTTCTGCATCGGGTAAAACAGCCAATTCCACTTCCGGTTTGGTAAGCGGAACAGCCACTGTATCCTGTATACCACTCAGGTAACTAAGGGTAGAAAATTCGTTCTGAAACTGAATTTTAATCTGGCTGATCAATAATTCCTGCTGTTGTTGTGTTACCAGAAAACTTAAATAGTCTGTTTGCCGGTAAACACCTTTCTCTGTTAATTTTTTTAGAACAGATTCCTGTTTTTTGATATTCAGCAACATGTCATTATTAAATGAATATTGCTGCCAAACACCATATGCTGTTATATATTGGGCGATAATGGATTTTTTCAGATCCTGCTCGGTAATCCTTCCCGATATATCCAGCGATTCATTTAATAACCGGATCGCTTCATTTTGATTTTGTAAATTTTCTTTGCTTACCAATCTTTTAGTGGCTACTACCTGCTGACTGAAATTTGCTCCATTCGTAACGGCACCATCATAACCCCAACCTTTAAAAGTGGGCGCATAATTATTGACACTTAATCCGCTTACCTGTGGTTTATACCCTGCGAGAATACGCATACTGTCAATGAGGTTGGCTGCTTTTTGATTGGTATAATCTTTCAGCAACGGACTGTTCTGTAAGCCTGCGTTGATATAATATTCCAGATTTCTTTCCTGCCCAAAAGAACAGTTTACTGTAAGTATCAATAATAAAGTCAATATCAAATTTCTCAACAACATATGTTTTACATCATTTAAAATAAATAGTGAATTGATGTTTATGGTCTGCAAAAGCATATACAATACTAAAACCGGCAGAGTTACAGATCTCTTTAATGATCGCTAAACCCAATCCCGTTCCTTCAGGTGTGTTTTCAGCTTTATAGAAACGTTCAAATACTTTATCGGTTTGTAATGATCCATTTACTGCTGTATTGGATATAGAAAGCAGTTCATGCGTTAATTGTAGGTGTATTTCTCCTTCCTCTGGCGTATAACGGATTGCATTATTTAACAGGTTGCTTACCATAATCTCGGCAAGATGATGGTGAAAGGAAAATAACACCGGTTCCATATGCCTGAGTATATTCAATTTCTTTGATGCAAAGAGTTCCTGTCTTTCCTCCAGTTTGTTCTCGATAATGGAAGTCAGGTTTACTGTTTCATTTAACGGAAACTGACGGTTGCCAAGTTTTGTAAGCAATAGCAATGATTGGTGCAGCCTTGATAGTTTTAAAGTAGCATCTTCAATCACCAGTAACTGCTGCACATTTTGTGGTTTGCCCTCAGCATCCTGTAAAAGCGATTCTACTTTTGTGCGGATCACTGCCAAAGGTGTTTGCATTTCGTGTGATGCATTTTCTGTAAAAGAACGGAGAGCCGAATAATCCTGGTGGATCCTTTGCGTCATGCTGTTCAAACTCTCATTCAGCAGATTGATCTCATCAATTGGTTCTTTTGATAAGGATAAAGGATGTTGCGCCGCAACCTGATAATCCCTGATCTTATCAATAGTATGGTAAAACGGTTGCCAGATGCGGTTGATCAATCTCCGATTAATGAGGTAATTGAATAAAAGGATGCAGGCGATCATGGCAACGGTAACCAAAATGATCAGCTTTAGCAGGTCTTCGGTTTCAATCTCAGATTTATAAACACTTACCTTATAAACTTTGCCTGCAGCCGATACAGAAAACACGAGTAACCTTACGGGTTCAATTTCATTTTCTTTCGGATTCAAAACCCAGATCCGGCGTGGTCTCGATTTTTTTTGGATCTCGTTTCCCGGTTCAATCGTAATCCATTGGTGCCTTGTGTTCTGGATCTCAGGTAATTGATTATGTGCCTCTACATATTCGATCACTTCCTGTTGTTCTGAGCGAAGTGTTTCATCCAACTGCCGGATCAATACATATTGGAGCACAAAATAAAAAGCCACACTGCCAATCACAAAAATGAAAATGGTAGCGGCAATATTGATCCGGTTATATCTGGTAAATAATTTCAAGCAAACTGCATTTTATACCCTTCGCCGTAAATAGACCGGATGCAATCTTCACTGCCCGCTGCCATTAATTTTTTACGAAGATTTTTGATATGAGAATAAATGAAATCGTAGTTGGCAGCAAAATCCATATCATCGCCCCATAAATGCTGGGCAATCGCATTTTTTGATAAAACGCGGTTCTTGTTCACTGTGAGAAAAAGTAATAACTGAAATTCTTTCTGTGTTAACTCCACTTCCTGCTCTTTTACTTTTACGATCTTACCAATGGTATCAATCGAGATCTCACCAATCGTCATTAAGGATTGCCCGTTAAAACTCTTTCTTCTGATGATGGCGGAAATTCTTACACTTAACTCCGAAAGATGAAAAGGTTTTGTCAGATAATCATCAGCACCCAATTGCAAGCCCTCAATCTTATCTTCCAATGCACCCTTGGCTGAAATAATGATCACCCCATCGTTCTTCCGATCTTCTTTCAGGTGTTTTAATAATTCCAGTCCGGAGCCATCCGGCAGCATGATATCGAGAATGATGCAATCATAGTCATACACTTCAATTTTTTCGATCGCATCGCGGTAATTGGATACCGATTCGCATAGGTAACCGGCTGCCGATAGAAAATCTACGATCGACTGGTTTAACACGGCTTCATCTTCTATAATCAGCAGCTTCAAAAGGGGCTATTTTTAAACAAATTAGCCAAATAATTCTGTAGCAAAACTGGATACGCATGAATACCGTGAATTGTGTAAATAAACCCCGCCCTGCTATTGCATTTGGCAAAGAACTGTTGTAACTTTTAGCAACCAAAATCTATCCTATGCACCAGTATCACATCGTGTCCCGTATTGCCATCTATCTGCTGGCGGTGGTGATGATCATATTCGGGGTTTTTCACCTCACCAATGCCCGGGATCTGGTAGTTTACATTCCACCATCCATCCCCGGAGGAATTGACTGGGTTTATCTTGTAGGCTGTGCCTATATACTCGGTGGTATTTCTTTCATCCTGAACAAATGGGTAAAAATGGCGGGTTACCTGCTCGCGTTATTGCTCTTTGTTTTTGTGTTTGTGATCCACCTGCCCAATTATCTCTATGCCGGCTCAGTTGAATCCAAAACAGGCGCCTTGATCAACCTGTTGAACGATCTGGCTATTGGCGGTTTTGCCCTGCATATTGCAGCGGGTGCACACCACCAGAAATTACATCTGGAAGACGCTGATTAGAAGGGTTTTCAGATGTATTGAATTTATTGTGATTGCTTTCGAACCGGATTCCGGCCCGTGATAAGCTATTGTCTCTTTTCATTGAGTGCTCAATCAAAGGAATTCAATAGCTTTATTTTTTACAACGCTATCATGAAATACACTATCCTTTTTCTTTCAGTAATATTATTTTTTGGTTGCAGCAGGCCCCTGTTCAACGAAAAATGGGTGAAACAAAAAGCCCCCGAACATTTCGCCGTTTCGTTTGAAACGTCTAAAGGAAATATTGAAGCGGAGTTTACCCGGGAATGGTCGCCACTGGCAGTGGACAGAGTATATGCACAGATCAAACATGGTTTTTACGATCACACATTGTTTTATCGTGTACGGCCCAATTATGTAGCACAATTTGGAATAGATGATTCTGTAAAAACAAAAGTCTGGGCGCCTTTTAAGGTTCCCGATGAGCCGGTGATCAAAGCCAATGAACGAGGTGCCATTAGTTATGCTCGATCCGGAAAAGAAAGCCGTGGAAGCCAGCTTTTCATTAATATAAAAAATAACTCTCCAAGACTTGATACCCTAGTTGCGGGTGGCGTTAAGGGCTACCCGGTAATGGGCATCATTACAAAAGGAATAGAAGTGGTTGACTCACTATACTCAGGTTATAGCGATGGGGTGTTTAGCAAATACGATCTGCTCATGCATAATAAACCCGCTTTTCTGAAAGAATATCCCAAACTGGATTCACTGATCAAAGTAAAAATCATCAAAAAATAAATCCCCCCTCGCTTACCATAGCGCCCTTGCGGCTTTGCGGTGAAGCTGCTTAACCGCAAAGACGCCAAGACACAAGGGATCGCGAGGGTTTGGATAGTTTGGGTTCGTATCTTCTTAAATTATTTATATATTGAAGCCTACTAACGATTGCTGACCATGGGTTATGCATTCATTTTATAGCTAAGAAAACATAGTTAATGAATACACTGCAAACTGCCGATTACATTGTCTTTTTTGTATATTTTATTGTGATCTCTGCCTACGGCTATTATGTATACCAGAAAAAAAGATCAGCCACTACCAGTTCTACCGAATTCTTTTTGGCCGAAGGATCACTTACCTGGTGGGCCATTGGTGCCTCATTGATCGCCTCCAATATTTCTGCAGAACATTTTATTGGTATGTCTGGTTCGGGATTTGCATTGGGGCTTGCTATTTCAACCTATGAATGGATGGCAGCTGCTACATTAATTGTTGTTGCCGTGTTTATTATTCCCGTATATCTCAAGAACCATATTTATACCATGCCGCAGTTTTTATCAAAGCGGTATAACGATACGGTGAGCACCATTATGGCAGTGTTCTGGTTATTGGTATATGTATTTGTAAACCTTACGTCTATCATTTACCTCGGTGCATTGGCTATCTCATCTATTTCCAATATCAGTTTTGAATGGAGTATCGTTGGGTTGAGTATCTTCTCTATTATTGTAACATTGGGTGGGATGAAAGTGATTGGTTATACAGATGTGATTCAGGTATTTGTGTTGATAGCAGGAGGATTGGTTACGACTTATCTCGCTATTTCATTGCTATCAGAACATTTTGGCTATGGTGGAAATATTATCAAAGGATTGGGTGTATTGAGAAAAGAAGCGCCCGAACATTTTCACATGATCTTTGATAAATCAAATAAATATTATCCGGAACTACCCGGACTTTCTGTTTTGATCGGTGGTATGCTCGTAAATAACCTCGCTTATTGGGGATGTAACCAATACATCGTACAACGCGCACTGGGCGCGGATCTGAAAACAGCACGAAAAGGAATCCTGTTTGCAGCGTTTCTTAAATTATTGATTCCTGTGATTGCTGTATTACCCGGAATTGCCATGTATGTACTGCATCATAACGGAATGTTTCAAAAAGAAATGACAGATGCTGCGGGAGTGATCAAACCCGATCATGCTTATCCAACCTTAATGAATTTATTGCCCGCCGGTTTAAAAGGTGTGGCATTTGCCGCACTTACCGCTGCCATTGTTGCATCACTGGCTGGTAAGGCCAATAGTATCTCTACGATCTTTTCACTGGATATTTATAAGAAGTATTTTAATAAAGAATCATCGGATAAAAAACTTGTTCGCATCGGACGATGGGCGGTGATTGTTTCCATGTTGATCGCCGCGCTGGTTACACCGGCACTTCGTTCATTAGACCAGGCATATCAGTTTATTCAGGAATACGTAGGTTTTATTTCTCCTGGTGTACTTGCTATTTTCTTACTAGGGTTCTTCTGGAAACCTACCACTGCCAAAGCTGCTACAGCAGGGGCTTTGCTTACCATACCCATTTCAACGGTCTTGAAATTTTTACCCAAATGGACAAACGGAACCTTTCCGGATTATCCGTTTCTCGACAGAATGACCATCGATTTTGTATTGATCGTGATCGTAATGCTGGTAATGAGTAAACTGCAACCTAAAAAAGAAACTGATACGCATGTAATAGAAGTAGATACGTCTATGTTCCGCGTATCTCCGGAGTTTGTGATTGGTTCTGTCATTATCTGTGGAATTCTGGCTGCTTTGTATACAGTTTTCTGGTAACAGGCTCCCTGTACCATACTGATATTGGGCTTACTAAAACGTTAGCGTAAAAATTAGGGCTATGCTCTTGATTTTTTTATAACTTTCTTTCAGAAACCCCAAACCGTTTGTTATGCCTGCCAATCAACACGTAAAAAATGCTGATCTGATTGAACCCCTTGCCAGTTTAGATGAGTGGGAAGAAGACCTGTTAAAACGCTATCCCGATCCTTCCACAATTGCACAGGATAAAAGCACAGAGGAATTTAGAAATTATACAGAACCACCGAGAGATACCGTAAAAGAGTTTTATCGCCTCAACCATAAGTTCCAGACCTACGATTATGTAGTGCAGAAGAAAAATGATTTTCTTCAGTTCAATAAAAAAGAAATGCCAGTCTGGAATGCATTCGACTTTTTAAATGAACTGGTAGATGATTCAGATCCTGATACAGATCTTGATCAGATGCAACATTTATTACAAACATCAGAAGCTATCCGCAATGATGGCCACCCCGATTGGATGGTGTTGGTAGGATTGATACATGATATGGGAAAAGTATTATGTCTGTTTGGCGAACCGCAATGGGGTGTGGTGGGCGATACCTTCCCGGTTGGTTGCGCGTATTCTGATAAAATTGTTTTTCCTGAATTCTTTGCTGATAATCCTGATTTCGAGGATAAAGTATACAGCACAAAATACGGCGTATACGAACCCAATTGCGGATTAGATAATGTACACATGTCATGGGGCCACGATGAATATGTGTACCATATGATGAAAGACTATATTCCTGAAGGCGGTTTATATATGCTGCGTTATCATTCTTTCTATGCGCAACACAGAGAGCATGCTTACGATCATTTAATGAATGATCATGACCGTGAAATGTTTAAATGGGTAAAACTGTTTAACCCTTATGATCTCTATTCAAAAAACCCCAATCAAAAAAGCTGGGAAGAACTGAAACCTTATTATCAGGAACTTGTAGCAAAATACCTGCCGGCCACCATTAAATTCTGATCTATAATGAAATCCTTTCTGCTTGGTTGTATTTGTTTTCTTTTTTTACTGAGAGCAGATGCACAGGATAAAAATGCATTCAAATCATGGGCTGCAACTCCACCAATGGGTTGGAACAGTTGGGATTGTTATGGGCCTACCGTAGAAGAGCATGAAGTAAAATCAAATGCAGATTATATGGCTACCCATTTGAAAAAATTCGGATGGGAGTATATTGTTGTTGATATCCGCTGGTTTGTTGAAAATGATAAGGCAGGCGGCTATAACCAAAAAGATCCGCGATATGTAATAGATGAATATGGAAGATATCAACCCGCGGTAAACCGTTTTCCATCGGCTAAAGATGGAAAGGGATTCAAAGAGTTGGCAAAATATATTCACGGTAAGGGTTTAAAATTTGGAATCCATATTATGCGGGGGATTCCAAAAATGGCAGTAGATAAAAAAATGCCAATCAAAGGAGCCAATAGTATTACAGCTGATCAGGTTTTCTCCAAAGAACATTTATGCAAATGGCTAAGCGATAACTATACCGTTGATCGAAGCAAACCGGGTTCACAGGAATATTACAATTCAATCTTCCAATTATATGCGCAATGGGGTGTAGACTTTGTGAAAGTAGATGATCTCTCAGCACCTTTCTATCATGCCGATGAAATAGAAATGATCCGTAAAGCAATTGACCGTTGCGGACGCCCGATTGTTTTAAGCACATCACCGGGTGCAACACCGTTTTCAGATGCAGAGCATATCAGCCAGAACGCCAATATGTGGCGTATGGTAAACGATGTATGGGATAGCTGGCCACATATTTCACATCTGTTTGAAGTTTGTAAGCAGTGGTATCCCTATATCCGTTCAGGAACCTGGCCGGATTGTGATATGATTCCATTGGGAAGACTTTCCATCAGGGGTGAAGTAGGCGAGAATAGAATGACACGTTTAAAAACAGCAGAACAATACACACTCATGAACCTGTTTACTGTTTTTCGTTCACCCTTATTCTTTGGTGGCGATCTGCCGGGCAATGATGCATTTACGCTTTCATTACTTACCAATAAAGAAGTATTAAAGATGCATAAAGAAAGTTCAGATGTTCGGTTACTTTACCAACAGGATGGACAGGTTGCCATTACTTCAAAAAATAAAAAAACCGGAGAAACCTATCTGGCATTGTTTAATATTTCAGATAAACCCATTCTTGAACTGAAAGTGAATTTAGCTGATCTTGGATTTAAAGAAAAGGTGCATATTGTGAATATGTGGAGCGGTGAGAAACTTGGGATCTATCAGGATTTTTTCTCTCAAAACCTTTCTGCGCATGCGTCCGGACTTTATAAAATAACCAGGTAAAGAAATTATTGTGGTGGCTTTATAGAAACAGAACAAAAGTATAATCATGAAAAAATTGCTGATAGTAGTGTTGGGTCTTCTGCCTGTAGGATTATCTGCACAATCCGATCTGAAACTATGGTATCAAAAACCCGCTGAAGTATGGACGGAAGCCTTACCCGTTGGTAATGGTCGTTTAGGTGCCATGGTTTTCGGAAGAGTGGGTGAGGAGTTGATACAACTGAATGAAGCAACGCTCTGGAGTGGTGGCCCTGTAAAAAAAAATCTGAACCCTTCAGCATTTGAATATCTCGCAAAAGCAAGAGCTGCTTTATCGCGCGAAAATTATGATTCTGCCAATATGCTTGTTAAAAAAATGCAGGGAAATTTTTCAGAGAGTTTTATGCCCATGGGCGATATCCTGATCAAACAAATTGCCAATAATCAAAACACTACTGCATACTATCGTGATCTGAACATACAGGATGCCATTGCGAAAACGAAATTTACCACAGAAGGTGTTTCGTATACCCGAGAAATATTTGCTTCTGCTCCTGCACAGGTAATTGTGATCAGGTTAACCGCCGATAAACCTAAACAACTCAATCTCGTTATCTCAAGCCGAAGTCTTTTACAACATCATAATGAAGTGGGAGCGAAAGATGAACTAAGGGTTGTAGGCAAAGCACCTGCACATGCCGATCCTTCCTATCATTCCGGCCCGGTACCTATTATTTATGAAGATGTGAACGGCTGCAACGGTATGCGTTTTGAATATATCATCAAAGCAAAAAATACAGATGGAAATATTACAACAGATACATCCGGAATACACATTAACAATGCAACAGAAGTAATACTGTTTGTATCTGCCGCTACCAGTTTTAATGGTTTTGATAAATGTCCGGATAAAGATGGAAAAAATGAAAAAGCCATTGCTCAATCCAATCTCACAAAAGCTTTGCAAAAGAATTATGATGCATTACTGAAAGAGCATCTTTCCGATTTTCATAAATATTTCAACAGGGTATCATTGTCATTGAATGACCAGGCAACCAATAAAAAATCAAATCAGCCAACAGATACACGACTTGAAAATTATGCGAAGTCTGTAGACCCCGGACTGGAAGCTTTATACTTTCAATATGGCCGTTATTTATTGATCTCTTCATCGCGAACAAAAAATGCACCCGCCAACCTGCAGGGTATATGGAACAAAGAACTACAACCACCATGGAGCAGTAATTATACCAGTAATATAAATGTAGAGATGAATTACTGGCCGGTGGAATCTACAAACCTTTCAGAGTTCCATCAACCCTTGTTGGACCTCATCAAACACTTATCTGTAACAGGAAAAGAAACGGCGCAAACCTATTATCACGCTAAGGGCTGGGTAGTACATCATAATACAGATATCTGGGCCATGAGTAATCCGGTGGGCGATTTTGGAAAAGGAAGTCCTACATGGGCCAATTGGTATATGGGTGGTAACTGGTTAAGCAGGCATTTATGGGAGCATTACAGTTATACAGGTGATAAAGCATTTCTAAAAGAAGCTTATCCCATCATGAAAGAAGCGGCTTTGTTTACGCTGGATTGGTTGGTGAAAGATAAAGATGGGTACCTGATCACATCGCCATCAACTTCGCCTGAAAATAATTTTTATTACGATGGAGAAAAAAAGGGAGACGTATCTGTAGCTACCACAATGGATATGGGAATCATCAGAGATCTCTTTACCAATGTTATCAGCGCATCTGCTGTACTGAATACAGATGAGGCATTCAGAAATCTGATCATCGAAAAAAAGAAACAATTGTATCCGTTTCATATTGGCTCTTTAGGTCAGCTGCAGGAATGGTACAAAGATTTTAAAGATGTAGACCCGCATCACCGCCACACTTCGCATTTGTATGCATTACATCCTGCGCATGAGATCTCACCTTTCACAACGCCCGAGCTTGTGGATGCCGCTAAACGAACACTTGAATTACGTGGTGATGATGGAACCGGCTGGAGCCTTGGCTGGAAAGTAAATATGTGGGCACGCTTACTGGATGGAAACCATGCATACACTTTATTTAAAAATTTATTACGATTAACCCGGGAAAATAATACTACCTATAATAAAGGCGGCGGGGCTTATCCTAATTTATTTGACGCACATCCACCTTTCCAGATCGATGGAAATTTTGCAGGTACGGCGGGGGTAGCAGAAATGTTATTACAAAGTCAGAATGGTGATGTGTATTTATTACCCGCATTGCCCGACGCTTGGAAAACCGGATCTGTAAAAGGTTTGGTGGCAAGAGGTGGATTTGTAACCGATATCAGTTGGGAAAATAATAAACTTACCGCTGCCAGAATTTTCTCGAAAAATGGCGGTAAACTTATCATCAGAACCAATAGTCCGATTACCATAAAAGGCGTTCCGGTAAAAGCTGAAAAATCTATCATTGGGTATACGGTTTCTTTTAGCACAGAGAAAGGAAAAAACTATGAATTGATCACAGGTAAATAATAAAACAACAACAGGTAATTCGTTTTTTTTGATGCACCCTCAAAATAATTCTCAAATGCAAATACTTTCATACAGAAACCTGCTGTTTATTGCTATCGTATTTGTATCGCTTAATGGTTATGCCCAGGAAACACCGGTTGCACCAGTCATCAATATTGATCTGTCAAAAGAGAAAGGCCCTATGGTTCCTATATGGGCATGGTTTGGGCATGATGAGCCGAATTATACTTATATGAAGGATGGTAAAAAGTTGCTTTCAGAACTGGCAGCTTTGAGTCCCGTGCCGGTTTATGTTCGCACACATAATCTTTTATGCACAGGTGATGGTACTCCTGCTTTAAAATGGGGATCAACCAACGCCTATACCGAAGATATCAATGGGAAACCGATATACAACTGGCGGATCATCGACAGTATTTTTGATACCTATATACAACGCGGTATGAAACCATTGGCACAGATCGGTTTTATGCCGGAAGCATTATCAACCCATCCCACGCCATACAAACACAATTGGAAACCCGGCGAGCCTTATACAAATATTATTACCGGGTGGGCTTATCCACCTAAAGATTATAACAAGTGGCGCGAACTGGTTTATCAATGGGTAAAACATGTGGTTGACCGTTACGGACAAAAAGAAGTGGAAACCTGGTATTGGGAAGTGTGGAACGAACCCAATGGTTACTGGAAAGGAACACAGGAAGAGTTTTTAAAATTATATGATTATGCTGCTGACGGTTTAAAGAAAGCATTACCAACTGCCAGAATTGGTGGTTTAGATATTGCCGGAACTTCTTCAGCGAATGCTGTAAAGTTTATGCAGGCATTTATGAAACATTGCCTGTATGAAACAAATTTTGCAACCGGAAAAACAGGTTCGCCATTAGACGCTTTTTTGTTTCATGCAAAAGGAAACCCAACACTAAAGGATGGCGTGGTTTGGATGAACATGGCACTGCAACTGCGTGATATTGCTGCAGGAATGAATATGGCTACATCTTTTCCTGAAACAAAAAATTTACCCTTGATTGTTGGTGAATCAGATCCTGAAGGTTG
Organism: Sediminibacterium sp.; assembly: GCA_965206685.1. Taxonomy (GTDB): domain Bacteria; phylum Bacteroidota; class Bacteroidia; order Chitinophagales; family Chitinophagaceae; genus Sediminibacterium. Next base: position 3,045,868 of record OZ242223.1, on the reverse strand, counting down.
TGCGGCTTGCGGTATGGCAACCAATCCATCAAACGCTTATCGAAATGGCACCATGTATTCAAGTTATACAGCGGCTTCTTTTGCAAGAAAATATGAATTGGCAGATCAGTTTCATGCAAATCTGGTTGGTGCTGTTTCCTGGTCATTTGAATTTGAAAACCAACCCTGGTTCTATGGTTTTAGAGATCTGGCTACCAATGGTGTTGATAAACCGGTACTGAATGTATTCCGAATGTTTGGTATGATGAAAGGGACACGTATTGCTGCAGAAAGTAACCGGCAATATGTATTAAAAAATATTATCGACTCAGGGATCCGGAAACAAACAGATATCGGAGCATTGGCTGCTAAAGAAAAAAGAACAGCAACCGTAATGGTTTGGAATTATCATGATGAAGACAAACAGTCGCCCGATGAAATGATTAAGGTGATCATCAAAAATATCCCTGCAAAAAAAATCACGCTAACAGAATTCAGGATAGATCAGGAACACAGTAATGCTTATGAACGCTGGAAACAAATGGGCATGCCACAAAACCCTGATGCAAAACAGATCGCCGACCTTGAAAATGCAGGACAATTGCAAACAAAGGATAAACTCAGACAAATCATACTGAAATCAGGCGAGGCCGATATTCAGATCTTCCTGCCGAGGCAAGGGGTCTCTTTGTTGAAATTAGACTGGTAATAAATATATTTAGCGTAACGAAAAGTTTTACGCGCATCTTTTATTGTTTAAACGATACTGTTAATGAAGGCACTTATTTGCAAGGAACCACACAGATTTGAATATGCAGAAATCAATTTACCGGTTGTGGAACCGGGCTTCACCTTACTTAAAATAAAACGCATCGGTATCTGCGGAACTGATCTGCATGCATTTGAAGGTACACAGCCTTATTTTACGTATCCAAGAATATTGGGGCATGAGTTGGCTGCTGAAATTGTGGAAACCCATGCAGAAGGATTTGCTGTTGGCGAATCAGTAACCTTCATTCCTTATTTCCATTGCGGTAAATGTATTGCCTGCCGGGGCGGTAAAACCAATTGCTGTGCAGAACTGAAAGTAAGTGGTGTACATATTGATGGCGGTATGGTTGAATATCTCTCTGTACCCGATTATACATTGGTGCATGGCAATGGATTAAGTCTGGATGAACTGGCATTGGTAGAACCGCTCTGCATAGGTGCGCATGGAATCAGAAGAGCAGATGTAAAACCCGGAGAATTTGTTCTGGTCATCGGCGCGGGCCCTATTGGTTTGGGTACGATGGAGTTTGCAAGGATAGCCGGCGCACAGGTAATTGCCATGGATATTAATGACGGCCGTTTGCAATTTTGCAAAGACAGATCATTGGCACATTTTAGTGTAAACCCGGTTACAGAAGATGCTATGGAAAAAATCCGAAGCATCACAAACGGAGATATGCCTTCTGTAGTGATTGATGCAACCGGAAATCTGAAAGCCATCAATAATGCATTTACCTATATGGCGCATGGTGGCCGTTATGTATTAATCGGATTACAAAAAGGAGAGATCATAGTTAGTCATCCGGAATTCCATAAACGTGAAGCCACTTTAATGAGTAGCCGTAATGCCACCCGTGCAGATTTTGAACATGTGATCAACTCGATCAAAAACAAATCTGTTGACCCTGCAACCTATATTACCCATCGAACAACATTTGATAAAGTAAAAAATGAGTTTGAAAGCTGGTTAGACCCTGCCAATGGCGTGATCAAAGCAATGGTTGAATTATCATAAACAGATAGACCGGGTTGCAGTCGGGCTTTGCCCGAAATCGTTTTCGTAATTTTTTGAGCACTGAAATATCGACAAATAAAAAGCAACTGTTTTTTATATCGGAAATAGTATTAATTTATACTTCTCAAATTCGATTGCAATGAAAAAAGAAAAAACAAATGCCATTTCCAGAAGGGATTTTGTGGGTACTACCGCCAAAGCCCTTACAGCTTTCATGATCGTTCCACGATATGTATTGGGAGGTAAAGGCCAGAATGGTTTACTGTACACCGCACCGAGTGATATAATTAATTTAGGATTGATCGGTACCGGTAAACAGGGCAAGATCCTCTCTTCTTATTTTTTAAAAACAGAACAGATCCGCTTTGTGGCAATGAGCGAAGTGTATAAGGCCAAAGCCGATATGGCTATTGACCAGATCAAAGCCACGTATGCAAAAAGCCCGCAGTTAGGAGCTTACTCCGATATTTCTGTATACAATGATTTCAGAGAAGTACTTGGCCGTAAAGATGTAGATGCAGTGGTGATTGCATTACCCGACCACTGGCATGCAGCCGCAGCTGTGCGTGCAGCAGAAGCCGGCAAAGATATTTATTGCGAGAAACCCATGGCTTTAACGGTAAAAGAAGGAAGGGCCATGGTAAATGCCACCCGCAAATACAACCGGGTTTTTCAAACCGGCAGTATGCAGCGTTCGTGGAATGAGTTCCGCCAGGCTGCAGAACTGATCCGTAACGGCTATATCGGTGATGTAAAATCTGTTAAGGTAAATGTTGGTCCGCCACCAAAACCCTACGATCTGCCTGCAGAAACCATACCGGATGGATTGGATTGGACAAAATGGTTAGGCCCTAATGCGCCGGTTAATTTTAATGCCGAACTCGCACCGCCTATCACCAAAGATGTGTATCCTAACTGGCGCAATTATAAAGAATTTGGCGGTGGTATGGTAACCGATTGGGGCGCCCATATGTTTGATATAGTACAATGGGCATTGGATATGGATAGCAGCGGCCCGGTAGAAGTAACCGCGCCGGATGGTGACCAACATCCTTTCCTAACCTATCGGTATGCAAACGGTATTACCATGACGCATGAAAAATGGGAATGGAACAACGCCATTCTTTTTGAAGGCTCTGATGGCAAATGGCTGAAAGTAGCCCGCGGCAAACTGGAAACCAATCCGGCCTCTTTAAAAGACAAGGTAATTGGTGAAACCGAAAAACATGTGTATCGCAGTGAGGACCATTACAAAGATTTCCTGAATGCCATGCGCAAACGTAGCAGGCCAATATGCGATGTGGAAGTAGGTCAGCGTACCGCCACTGTTTGTAATATTGGCAATATTGCGTATCAGTTAAAACGCAGGCTGGAATGGGATCCTAAAAAAGAAATGTTTAAGAATGATGCCGAAGCCAATGCACTCTTGGGCAGGCCTATGCTGAACGATTGGGCCATTAAGCTATAAACAAAAAACGTTTTTTCCTGTTATTATCAATAGCTGCGGGTAAATCGCAGCTATTTTTTTTGAAAGAGATTTTTTTGTGTAGATATTTCTCAGTTCTTCTCTATAGATTTGACAAACAGGACATAAAAGATACAGGCACAATGCTTTCGAGTTTTAAAATAGACAGGAACAGTAAAACACAGATCTATCTGCAGATCGCCAAACATATCGGCAGGCAGATAGATAAAGGCGTTTTGAAGAAAGATGCACCGCTTCCTTCCATTAATATATTCAGCGAGCATTTTTCCGTGGCAAGGGATACGGCTGAACGTGCTTATAAAGAATTAAAGAAGCAGGGATACATCACAGGCGTTAATGGTAAGGGTTATTTTGTAGTGGGCAAGAAAGAAAAAAAGATCAAGATCCTGTTCATCCTTAATAAGATCAGTTCTTATAAAAGAATTATTTATTACAGCTTTCTGAAAACCCTGGGTAATAAAGCAGTGGTTGATCTGCAGATCCACCATTACAACCCGCTGGTATTAAAAGATATTCTTGATACGCATCTGGGAAAATACAGTTATTATGTATTGATGCCGCATTTTGAACTACAACTCAAAAAGGATTTATGGATGAAACAGGTAAAGCGGATACCTGTAAACGAGTTGGTGATCCTGGATAAATCTATTCCTGAAATGAAAGAGAACATGTCTGTGTATCAGGATTTCAGGCAGGATATTTATGATGCATTAACTACAGCCAAAGATCTTTTCAAAAAATACAAGGGGCTCACACTGGTACTTCCTGAACATAGTAACCACCCCCCTGAGATCAAAGAAGGTATTTCTGAATTCAGTAAGGAGAATAAGAAAACATTCAAAACCGTTTCAGACGCAGATAACCTGCAATTGGTAAAAGGCATGGTGTATATGGTGATCACAGATGATCATCTTGCCGTACTCATGAAAAAACTTAAAAAGACTAACCTGCGTTTGGGAAAAGATATCGGTATCATTTCCTTTAATGAAACCGAATTAAAAGACCTGCTGGATATTACCGTGATCAGTACCAATTTTGAACAAATGGGACATACGGCTGCCAACCTGATACTTAAAACACAATTACTCCAGATCAGAAATCCATATAAGATCATCAAACGGGGATCCTTATAAAAGCATGGCTAAGTCATTTTTAATAAATACTTAGTCATCTGCTTATTTACTGCATAGCAAAGATCTGCTCTGGTTTTCTCCATAGCACACCCCGTTCCATTTAATAAATCTTTTATGTGCCTAAAATGCAGTAATGTGAGAGGCGTGAAGAATTGCAAAAAGCGCTTTTAGTAAGCGTTTATTATCTGTATAAAAGACGGATCAGCCAAAAAACATCCTGCAAATAGCTGAACATTTTACAAAATGATGTGTTATCATAATTTAACACTATTTATCATATAATCCTTAAGGTAGAACCGTTAATTCTGAGTTTAGAAAGATATTTTTGCCGCGATACAAACTCCCGTTTTCATGAAAAGACTGCTTTTGGCCCTGTTAATCATTACGGGTTTACAGGTTACTGCACAGGATAAACATACCATCAGCGGTACGGTTAAAGAAAAAAAATCCGGTGAGGTTTTGATTGGCGCATCCGTGTATTTATTGGAATTACCTAAATCAGGCACTGTTAGTAACGCCTATGGCTTTTACTCTATTACCGCTCCGGAAGGTGTATATACTTTAATTGTAAGCTTCGCAGGATTGAAACAGGATTCTGTTAAAATCACCCTCAATAAAAATATATCACTTCCCGTTCAATTAGATCAGGCAGTTCAGCAAATAATGGAAGTGACGGTTAGTTCCAAAAAAAGAAATGCCAATATTACCCAGCCGGTGATGGGCGTACAAAAACTTTCGGTAAATGAAATTAAAAATGTGCCGGTAATTTTTGGAGAAAAAGATGTTCTGAAAACGATTCAGTTATTACCCGGCGTTAAATCTGCAGGAGAGGGAAGCAGTGGTTTTTATGTTCGCGGTGGCGCTGCCGATCAAAACCTGATTTTATTGGATGAAGCCACTGTTTACAATGCATCTCATTTATTGGGATTTTTCTCTGCATTCAACTCAGATGCGATCAAAGACCTTACCCTGTACAAAGGAGCTATGCCTGCAGAATATGGCGGACGGCTGTCTTCTGTTGTTGATATAAAAATGAACGACGGGAATAATCAGGATTATCATGCAAACGGTGGCATTGGTTTAATTGCATCACGATTAAATATTGAAGGCCCGATCGTAAAAGATAAAGGTTCCTTTATTGTCAGCGGAAGAAGAACCTATGCAGATCTTTTTCTGAAACTATCGAGAGACTCTTCTATCAAAAATAACAGTCTTTATTTTTATGATTTTAATGTAAAAGCCAATTATAAGCTCAACGATAATAACCGTGTATATCTCTCCGGATATTTTGGAAGAGATAATCTGGGTTTTGGCGGTACATTCGGAATTGATTATGGCAACAGCACAGCGACCGCCAGATGGAACCATGTGTTTAACAGCCGTCTCTTTTCCAATACTTCGTTTATTTACAGCAATTACAATTATAATATCAAGATCAATTCGGGAACAAATAATATTCTGATCAAATCAAAAATTGAAGATGTTTCTCTCAAACAGGATTTTCAATATTTTGTAAACAATGATAATAAGATCAATTTTGGATTTGATGTGATCCATCACCGCATATCGCCGGGCATTGTGGATGTATCGGGTACTTCCAGTTTTAATCCCACCAATCTTCCCGTTAAATATGCATTGGAAAATGCGGCCTATGTTTCGCATGAATTATCTCCTGCAGACAAGATTAAATTCAATTACGGATTACGTCTGTCTTCTTTCAGTATTCTGGGTCCCGGGGATTTTAATACTTATGATAGTGCAGGGAATACAGTTAAAACAAATAGTTATGCTTCAGGCAAAGTTGTAAAATCATATATCAACTTCGAACCACGTTTTTCTGCCAGTTATCAGCTTTCAGAAAACAATTCCCTTAAAGTATCCTATACCAGAAATGCACAAAATTTGCACCTGCTTTCTAATTCAGCTTCTACTAACCCAACAGACCTGTGGATCCCCAGCAGCCCGAATGTAAAACCGGAAATAGCTGATCAGGTATCATTGGGCTACTATAGAAATTTCAAGGATAATGCGTATGAGTTTTCTGCAGAGATCTATTCCAAAACCATGCAAAACCAGATAGATTATAAGAACGGGGCACAGTTAAGGGCCAATGCCAATGTAGAATCACAATTATTGTATGGTAAAGGCCGCGCATACGGACTTGAATTATTTCTCAAAAAGAAATACGGCAAACTAACCGGCTGGATCAGTTATACATTATCCAGAACCGAAAAACTGATTAATGGAATCAATAACAACAATTGGTATGCCGCCAAACAGGATCAAACACATAATATGGCCATCGTAGCGATTTATCAGGCAAATAAAAAATGGACCTTCTCATCCAACTTCGTTTACAATACAGGTAACGCGGTAACTTTTCCAAGTGGTAAATACCAGGTTAACGGACAAACCGCATTTTATTACACAGAAAGAAACGGTTATCGTATGCCTGCCTACCATCGTATGGATATTGCAGCCACCCTGCAGGGAAAGAAAAGAAAACATTCAGAAAGCAGCTGGACATTTTCTGTTTATAATTTATATGGCCGCGAAAATGCATACAGTATCGAATTCAAAGATGATCCTAATGACCCAAGTAAAACACAGGCTGTGCAAACAGCACTGTTTCGCTGGGTTCCTTCTGTTACGTATAATTTTAAATTCTAACAATATGAAAAAAGTATTTTTAAAAAGTTGTTTATTCATATTGCCGTTTGTTTTATACGCGTGCACCAAAGTGATCAATGTTAACCTCAACGATGCGGCTCCGCAAATTGTGGTGGAAGGAATTATTACAAATAATCCAGGGCCGTATCAGGTGAAGATCACCAAGACAGTCAACTTCGATGCATCCAATAGCTTCCCGCCGGTTTCTGGGGCAACCGTAAAGATTACTTCTAACGGAGGAGTTATTCAGGACGTGCTTACAGAAACATCTCCGGGCATTTATACAACACATAGTATTCAAGGTATACCCGGACTTACTTATCTATTATATATTACGGTAGGATCACAAACGTATACAGCAACCTCTACTATGCCGCAACCGGTACCACTTGATTCCATTAGTTTTCAGCATACAACCCGGGTTAACAGAATAGATATCAATACCATTCCTAATTACAAAGACCCTTTGAATATAAAAAACTATTATTCTTTTGAGCAGTATGTAAACAGCAGAAAACTAAAATTCACCAGTGTTTTCGACGACAGACTGTCTGATGGCAGGTACATCAATGTTGCCTTAAGAACAGATAGTTCCTATATTAATATTGGCGATACCGTTCTATTGAAAATGAACTGTATTGATAAAGCCACCTATGATTATTTCTACACCTTTGCACAGGTGGCGGGTAATAATAATTTTCAATCCGCAAGTCCGTCTAATCCGGTAAGTAATATTTCTAATAATGCATTGGGATATTTTACGGCCTATACTACCCAAACCAAAAAAGCGATTGCAAAATAAAACCGTGCCTTTGTGCCTTCGTGTGTGATTTAATTTTCACACGAAGGCACAAAGGCACGGTTAGCTTAGTAATGATTGATTAAACAGCTTTCCTATTTATATAATCCATTGAATAATAATTTAAAGGTTCCATATGGTTGCGCACGGAAAGTGATCTCGGGGCCAAAGGCATAGAGCTTTCCTTTTCCGTAATCTGCTTTAAATGCAACTACTCCGTCACGTAAATAAGATTGTCCCCATGCCCATCCGCTTCTCAACGGTAAATCGCTGGAGAACCATGCGAGTGGTTTCACGGTTCCTTTCACCTGTGCATCAGGTTGAATGTTAAATACAGGACTCGCATCAAAATATACATCCGCTTTGGAACGCATACCTGCTGCAGCCATATCTGTTGAATCAACACTCACCTGTAAAATACTTCCGGGTATATAATATTTTTCTCCCGGAATATTTCTTTCCTGTCCGTTTACAATTTCTGTTAAGGCACTGTGTACAGGTAAGGCAAGATGATAAGCAAGATTAGTACTGCTTCCAATGGTGATGATATTACCACCTTCTTCCATAAATTTCTTCAACTGCGGAATTGACTTAGCTGCGGTTACTCTACCCAAACGGTTACGGTATTCTTCCGGAATGGAATCTGCTCTTGGTTCGCCAAAACCAAAACCGCCACCGCCGCCACGGCCTCCGCCTGCAGCGCCTGTGCTTAATGCAGGAATAGCGCCCCCTACAAATACGATCACATCATATTTTGATTTCAGGTTGCCGGTATCAATATCTTTTGCATAAATAATCTCCGGTGTAAAATGGTATTGCTCAAAAATATAACGCACCCAACCGGATGGCATAGATCCGCCATAATTATCCCATAACGCAATACGCGCTGCAAATACTTTTGTTGTATTGGTTGGTTTTTTCGCAACAGCTATGGCATCCACACCAAAGTCAGCGATCAGTTTTTCAATCGTTGCTTTTGTTTTGCCAGTGGCAGGAACATAAAAAGATCCTTTGGCGAAATGCGTATCGGTTACAGAATCATTAATACGATCCACTTCAATTCCCGCTTTCAACAAATCATTGGTTACAGTGAATGAATTATTTGCTGATGCATTTAATACATAACCATTGATTGTTTTTGAAGAACTGATACTTCCTTTTGGCGATTGCAATTGTCCGTACGGAATTTTTTCAAAAGGTCCGTCAAATGCAGTCAATACTCTGGTAAAATCAATTCCCATTTGATACGCCAATGTCCAGCCCGCTGCATCATACGGAGCAACTGGAGGCCCGCCGGGATATTGAAAATCATTCGGGTGATCCTGTGGCTCAAACATATCCAGAATATGCGGCCTGAATGCCTGATTGGTTTTAATGATATAAGATCCTGCAGGAAATGTTTTGTTCTCAACCGTAAATGCTGCTGTTGCTTTATGCACCTGCATACCACTGGTGATCATGGTATTGATAAATCTTGTTGCCGTTGCAAAATCTGCCTGATCTGCAGGAATGATATACCCACGCGGATCGCGATAGGATGGATTTTTAAAAACACTATCGTACACTTTTTTAGGAATCGCATTTCTGTTACCAAAACCTGCATCGGGAGCAGGTTCTGCATCAGCTGCGGGTCTGCGGGCACCGGTTGTTGTGGTTGCCTGCGATGCCTGATAGATCTTGGTGATTTCTGCTGAACGTTTTGGAGATAAGGTCCAGGTATCTTTTTCGCCACGCTCAATAGAGTTGCGGCCCATCTTATAAATATTATACAGCAATTCATCTTTATGACGCATGGCATACATCAACACACCATAGTTTAAGGAAACTGAATAATCAATAGATTGTCTGAAATGCCATTTCTGTGGCAGCACCGGAAAAGGCGTGGCACTGCTCGGTATTAAACGATCAGGCACTACCGGAATATCCATCGGTGTTGGGTTACCAATGATCTCTGTTAATAATCCCACCATATTATGGAAATAGGTAGAAGTTCTTAAACCCCCATTATACCATGTTGAATACACAGAACCTCCTCTTGCCGTATAACCCGGTTTACCTTCTGCATTTAAACGATTGATCATGGCGGCTCCTACGGCATCTAAGCTTGTCATCACTAATGGATCAAATGTATAGTTGAACGGATCTCGGAACGGCGGCCCGGCAACAACAGAACCCGGAGGTCCGGTTTGGTGGTGGTTATACATGATCTGTGGTAACCATTCAACAAACAATTGTCTGCCGAGATTTTGTGATTCTTTTAAATTAAACATATAGAAATCGCGGTTATTATCATGGCCCGCATATTTCTCATACAGTCTTGGTAAATTTTGTGTGGTGCGTTTTTCTTTATTGCTCTCACGCATATACCAGCTGGAAACGAGTTCCTGTCCATCAGGGTTAGCATGTGAACATAACACGATCACATCTTTCAATATTTTTTCTGTCTCTGCATCTTTTCTGCTCGCCAGTTGCCAGATAATTTCGATCAATTGATGTGCACCCACAACTTCAGTAGCATGCAATCCGCCATCTATCCAAACAACAGCCTTGCCTTCTGCTGCCAAAGCCTGTGCCTGTGCATCGGTAAGGTTTTCTGCATGGGCCAGTTGTTGAGAGATCTGTTTGTAACGATCGAGGTTCTTTAAATTTTCCGGACTGGAAATGATACACATGTATTGTGTACGGCCTTCTTCGGTTTTACCGATATCCACCAACTTGATCCGGTCAGAAGCGGCAGCTAATTTTTTAAAATAAGCTTCTGTTTGTGTGTACGTGGCTAATTGGTAATCATCGCCAATGGTAAATCCGAAATGATCTTTTGGAGAAGGGAGCTGGGCATGCACGGTAAACGAAACAGTTACCATGGCTGCCAGACAAAAGAACAGACATAATCTTTTCATGAAAATAGTTTTGGTATGGAATGAACAGTAAAGTTGTCAATTTAAGACTTTCCGTATAAAAACACACAACCGTTCGGTAAAGAATGGCAATAAAAAGGTGCCTATTTTGAGATGTTTAATGTAATCCGTTACAATATTTGAAATTTGCCGAATCAGAGCAGGATTCTGCCTAAATTAATTTGGATTTCTCTGTGAAATGTTGGAATTTAAGCAACCGATTGCAAAACGATGCCAAAGAATCCCCTGATAGTTAATGATTCCTCAGTTGCAGGTCTTAATAGCCATGCTTTATTAAACGGATTGTTATTGGATCCGTTATTTATAAGTTCTGTACCAACCAAAGACAGAAGTGGTTTACCTGAATCTGTCAAAATGTATGCTTTAAAATACAAATGGTTTTATCCAGCGAAAAATGTAATTGATCAAAAGCAAAAAATAGCTGGCAATATTTTGCAGAGCCTCAGTTGGTTAAATCGACAACAAATAATTTGCACATAGATGTGGACGATGAAGTGATTGCGTTCCGCCTGAGTTGGACACGCGCAACAAAGAAGCTATAAAAAACAACAGCTGGTATCTATCATTCCTTATCATAAAATAGTATCGTGATGAAAAAACAAAAAAAGACGGTCAGCAGGAGAGAGTTCCTGAACTCGTCTGCCAAGGTTGCCGGTGGAGGCCTGATCCTCAGCGGTTTTCCCACCATCGTTCCTGCCAGTGTATTTGGAAAGAGTGCACCCAGTAACCTGATCAATGTGGCTTCTATCGGTTGCGGTAGAATTTCTACCAGTCATGATATGACGGGCATTTCCCGTTACGCAGGCGCACGTATCATGGCCGTTTGTGATCTTGACAGAAACCGTGCTGATGCCGGTCCTGCTGCAGTTAAACAAAACTATGTACGCAATGCACAGTATAACGGCGGACTAAAAGGTGATTGGGATATAAAAGTGTATTACGATTACAAAGAAGTATTAGCCAATAAAGATATTGATGCGGTGCATGTAAGTTTACCCGATCACCAGCATGCGATTGTAAGTGTGCATGCGGTGAATGCAGGTAAAGATGTGTACATGCAAAAGCCCGCTTCTTTAACCATTGAAGAAGGAAGAATTCTTGCGAATGCAGTAAAAAGAACCGGAAGAATTTTTCAGATCGGTAGTCAGCAAAGAGGTAACGATCCATGGCCTCAATTTAAAAAAGGATGCGAGCTGGTACGCAACGGCCGTATCGGAAAACTTCATACGATTGAAGTAGGCTTGCCCGGCGACCCCGGTGGTGGAAGTACAATAAAAATGGCGGTTCCTTCAACATTGAATTATGATGCCTGGTTAGGTGCTACACCTGACCAGTATTATACCGAAGACAGAGTCCATTCACAGGATGCTTCACCCAAAGGTGTTTCCAGCAGGCCGGGTTGGTTGCGTTGCGAACAATTTGGTGCAGGTATGATTACCGGATGGGGTGCACACCATATAGACATTGCACATTGGGGTATGGGAATGGAATACAGCGGCCCGATTGAAGTTTGGGGCAAAGCAGGTTTCCCCGGTGATGACCCTAATTACAAAGGGTTATGGGATGTGCATGGCATTTTCAGAACTGAAGCGATGTATGCGAATGGTGTACATATGATTGTGTCGAATGAACTGCCTAATGGTGTGAAATTCATCGGATCAGAAGGATGGATCTGGGTAACACGCGGTAACTACCGTGTAACAGATACAGATCCTGTTGCAGACAGAACGGGTGTTAAACCTATTGATGCAAGCGATCCAAGAATACTGCAGTCTGTGATCGGAAAAAATGAAATTCATTTACTGGAAAGTCCGGAGCAACATGTGGATTGGTTGGAAAGTGTAAAAGCAAGAAAACAACCAAGCACACCGGTAGAGGTTGGCCACCGCTCATGCAGTGCCTGTTTATTACACCAGATTGCGATGAAGCTGAAAAGAAAGATTTATTGGGATCCTGAAAAAGAAGCTTTCAAAAACAATGATAAAGAAGCTACGGCAATGTTATCAAGACCAAGAAGAAAGAAATATGATTTCAATTCATAAACAAAAACCTCCCGCAAAAACGGGAGGTTTTTTTATGTTTACGTAGTTATTTCTCTGCGTAGGTTTTATAAACTATTTACTGTCTTCTTTGCGCTCATTGCGAGCTGCTTGCTTTTGCCGGTAAGACACAATCAGTAATAGGAATCTAATCAATGATCACTTCGCTCATAAAAAACCAACCGGGTTTTCCTTTACCACCATGCCAGAGCGGAAGTTTTTTAATGGGTTGTCCCTGTAATTTTATGTAGCGGATATTTATCGGTTTAAATGCAAGCGTATACAGAAAAGCATTGGAGGGAATACTTTGTTTTAATGGCTCGGAAACAAAAGTTTTAAGCAGTTCCCAATTTTTCTGATCCTTACTGCCCCATACCGTTAGCGATACAGGAGGAAAAATATACGCTCCTATATTATGTAATGCATTCACTTTAACTTCCTGAACTTTTTTTATATCACCAAGATCAAATACCACCAATGCATCATTATTCATATACCCCTGCCATTTGGTTCCAAAATCGGCGTTATCACCCAGATCCAGATCGGTTAATATTTTTTCCGGTTGCTGGTTGTATTTGGGATCAACCGGTTTTAGTAAAGTGGTACTTACTACGGGGAGTCCTGCTTTGAGATAAGTACTTCTCACCACCTCACTCGATAACCATCCTTTTTTGTAAGCTTTTACCTGCAGTTGTGTATTGGTATGAATAACGACCGGCGATTTATAAATAGGACTTATGCAGCTGTCTACATCCACTCCATCAATACTATATCGTAGTTCCACACCTTTGATCACATGTGCCAGTTCAATCTTTCCTGAATCATGAAAAAAACCTTCCGGTGTTTTGATCAAGGGTTTGTTTAAAGCAATCACCATCGTATCTGCTCCCTGAAAGCCGGTTTCAATTTTCAGTTGCGGATTTTTTTGTTGGAGAGAAAGCACATCGGATAGGGTTACTTTACTATCCCAAATAAAGAGTTCGGTTATTTTTTTATTAGTAGCAAGCGTATTCAATCCTGCAATGGTGATGGCGGTTCCGGAAACAGATAAGGACTCAAGGTTTTTGATAGAAGATATCAGTTGTGTACACTTATCTGTAATATCAGAATAGTTCAGGTTTAATCTTCTCAGATTAGGCAAGCCACTGATCCATTTTACCTGTTCATCATTCACCGGCATCTTTGAAAGATTCAGGTGAATGATCTGCTCTTTCAAAGGCTCCAGTTCTTTCAGCTTCTCTGCAGAATACATGGATTTGCCAAAGAAAGAAACCGATAATGCAGGAGAATTTTTACCAAGTGGTTTGATCACCCGATAGTTGTTATTCAGTTGATTGATCTTCCCTTCACTTGCGGCTGTAAAATCATAGGCTGTTTCTGTTTCATTTTCAGATTGTGATTTGATAAAAGCATCGGCCATTATTTGTAAACTATCGCCTGCTCCGCGTTGTGATAGTTTTTGATTGAATGGAGCTCCTGCTTTTACCCATGCTTCTAATACATTCAACTCCTCATCCGTCAATTGAGGTTTATTAGATACCGGCATATGTTTTTTATCGGTCATCGGCAAATGCAAACGGGCGATCAATAAACTTTTTATCAGATCGCCTGCTACCAGTGCATTTCCGGATTTTCCTCCCGCCATAATGGTTAAACTATCATTTAAAGACAGCCCACCTTTTTGTGTATTGCCTCCATGACAGCCACCGCATTTATCTTTAAAGATGGGTGAAATAATATCCGCAAAAATGACCGCCTGTGTGGGATCAATCGGTTTCTTTTGGGTACTCATGATTGGCCCTGCAAGAAAGTTTTCTCCATGGGTAAGATTCGCACCCAAATGCCCCGTTATCAATAAAACAAATGCACTGATCAATGAAACGCTTTTGGCGATAATTTTTTTCTGAATAATTTTTTCATGAAACTGATAAAGAATATAGGCAATCACTGCCAGGCTGATTCCTGTCCATTTATGGTAAACCAGCATCTCACCTTTATCTGTCTGTTCAATAGATAAAATCATTCCCATAATGGCACTGATCAATGCAGTGATGGCAGCGCTTAATCGGATCCATTCCCATGCGGGATCAAATAATGTATTTTGAGGAATCCAATACGAGATCAATGCGATGATCAATAACACAATCGGGAAGTGAAGCATTAATGGATGCATACGTCCTGCTACCTGTAACCAGGCAGGGATATGCAGGCGTCCCTCAAAAACAAAGAGAAACAATAGAAACACCAATCCTGCCAATGCGAGAGCACTGCCTGTTTTCCTGATACGGTCCATTTATACCTGGGTAAATTTGTAAGGATATACTTTACCGGATGCCCATTGTGCCACATAGATACTGCCTTCATCGTCTACACATACATCATGCGGGTGCGTGAAGATTTTTTCGGTTTGTGATAAGGGTTTTAGTTTTCCATTTTCATAAACCGGCTCAGAACCACCGAGATTAGAAACTACTTTGAAATCTTTATTCAAAATGGTTACAAAACCTGAACCGCTGGTATTCAGGTCCGGCGAACGCAATACCGCTGCATATAAATAATCTCCTTTAATTACCGGCCTGCAAACACAGGCACCGGGTAAATGAATCACTTCCAGTAATTTTCCATCCAATGAAAAACGTTTGAAAGCGTTTCGACTTCTGTCTGTAACAATTAAGGTTGGTGTTTTCTTTCGATAATCTATACAGATGCCGTGTGCATTATCCAGGTGTTCATCGCCTTCTCCTTTTCCGCCAAAATAATTCAGCAGTTTTCCACTGGTATCGTAATGCAGAACATATTGTGCACCGTATCCATCTGCAATATAAAATTCTCCGTTTTCTAAAACAGCTGTTTCTGTTGGCACAAAAGCTTCTTTCTTTTGATAAATACCAAGATCCATCGGAGGGTCTATCGTAAATAATATTTTTCCATCAATAGTTGTTTTGTATACCTGATGACGATTGGTATCTGTAATAAACAACAGGTCTTCTTTTCCTGTTTTTTGAATGGTTAAGCCATGCGCACCGGGAAACTCTGTTCCCCATGTACCCATTAACTTCCCGGATTTATTATAGATGATCACATTGTTCTTTGTTTCATTGGTGAGCAGTAAAATTCTGCCTTTGCTGTCCTGCACCATTTCATGACAATCATTCACCGGTGTTTGATCAGGATTTAACTTTCCCCATGCCGTGTTCAAACGAAACTTCATTTCGTTATGTCCGTACACGGTTTCCTGTACAGAGGCGAACATGTTTTTTGTGATAAAGAAACCGGCTGTGCCCAGTGCTGCCTGTTTTACAAATTGTTTTCTGTTCATATAAATAGTTTAGGCAATAATGCTTTTTACAACATTCCCGTATTGATCTGTTAAGCGATACCTTCTTCCCTGAAATTTGTACGTTAGTTTTTCATGATCCAATCCCAATAAATTCAAAACCGTAGCCTGAAAATCATGTACATGAACAGGGTCTTTGGTAATATTATATCCAAACTCATCTGTTTCTCCATGTACGATACCGGGCTTTACACCGCCACCTGCCATCCAGATGCTGAAGCAACGGGGGTGATGATCACGGCCGTAATTATCGGCTTTTACTTTTCCCTGGCAATAATTGGTGCGTCCAAATTCTCCGCCCCAGATTACCAATGTTTCATCAAGCAATCCTCTTTGTTTCAAATCGTTGATGAGTGCAGCAGATGGCTGGTCTACATCCATGGCCTGTCCCTTCATTTCATTTGGAAGATTTCCATGCTGATCCCAGCCCTGGTGGTATAGCTGTACAAACCGTACACCATTCTCAGATAGTTTTCTTGCAAGTAAACAATTGGCTGCATACGTTCCGGGAACCAAACAATCTGGGCCATACATTTTAATAATGCTTTCCGATTCTTTAGAAGTATCCATGATCTCCGGCACAGCTGTTTGCATGCGGTAAGCCATTTCGTATTGCTGAATTTTGGCAGCCACTTCCGGATCTCCAAAATTGTTGTATTCCATCTGGTTCATGGCAGCGATCTCATCAATCATTTTTCTCCTGTCCTTTCTGTCCATTCCATCCGGATCCTGCAAATACAAAATCGGATTATCACCACTGCTGAACTGTACACCCTGATGCACAGAATCTAAAAAACCATTCGTCCATAATTTTGAATACACGCCCTGGCCATTTCCTTTTCCTCTGGAAAGCAAAACACAAAAGGCAGGTAGATTATTATTTTCTGTTCCCAATCCATAACTCACCCATGAGCCCATGCTTGGCCTGTTACCTTGCTGTGCACCGGATTGAAAGAATGTTAACGCAGGATCATGATTGATGGCTTCTGTATGCATCGATTTAATGATGCAGATATCATCCACAATTTTAGACATATGCGGAAACAGATCACTTACCCAGGCACCGGATTTTCCGTATTGATTAAATCCATAGTAAGAGCCGATCAATGGAAAATTTTTCTGCAGTGAAGTCATACCGGTTAAACGCTGCCCCTGATGAATTGATTCCGGAAGATTCTCTCCCATCATCTGGCAGAGCAAAGGTTTATAATCAAAAGTCTCTAATTGAGAAGGTGCGCCATTCTGAAAAAGATAGATCACTCTTTTTGCCTTCGGCGCAAAATGCGGTAAGCCACGCATGATGGCATCTTCAGCGTTTCCACCACTAAACAGATCGGGTATCAGCAATGAACCCAATGCCGCACTACCCAATCCGATACTGAGCCGGGAAAGAAATTTTCTCCGGTTAATATTCAGTCCGTGTTCCAGAATTTCTTTTTCCATGATCAGGTTTTTGTAATGGCTTCCTGCATATTATAAATTACCTGGATGGTTTGCATAGTAGCCGCCAGGTTAATTTTATTTTTTGTTTTTGGTTGATAGGCTCCAACCTGAATCAGTTTATCTGCTTTTTTTGAATCCGTTTCTTTTTGCGTTATATTCCAGTAACTCAACAGTTGTTCCAGTTCTTTTGCGGATGGTGTTCTGCAAACGATGGAACGAAAAGCTTTTTCCATCATTTTAGATGGATCATTGCTGTACTGCTGCAATAATTTATCAGCCAATGCTTTTGAAGCTTCCAGCATGGTTGGATCATTCAGCATGATGAGTGCCTGTAAAGGTGTATTGGTTCGGTAACGGCCTACCTGGCATTCATCACGGTTGCTTCCATCAAACAACATCATGGATGGAGGCGGTACGGTTCTTTTGATAAAAACATATAATCCTCTTCTATATAATAACTGCCCTGTATCCTGCATATATTTTTTTAATAAGCCTCTTCCTGATGTAGCCATTTCCCATAAACCCGGTGGCTGATAAGGTTTCACACTCGGGCCGCCAATCATTTTATTTAAGAGTCCGCTGCTTGCCAATAACATATCTCTCACAACTTCTGCGGGGAAACGTACACGGGGTGCATAAGACAGATACAAATTCAAAGGATCTGCTTTTAATTTTTCATTTGAGGTCTTACTTGATTGACGATAAGCAGCAGACATGACCATTTGCTTGATCAAACGTTTAATATCCCAACCATGTTCTGCAAAATCAACTGCAAGCCAATCCAATAATTCAGGATGTGTGGGCAGATCCCCCTGCATACCAAAATCGGCAACGGTCTTTACAAAACCTCTTCCAAAAAATTCCTGCCATAATCTGTTTACATACACACGTGCCGTTAACGGATTTCTTTTGTCAAATAACCATTTGGCCAATCCCAAACGGTTCTTTGGATAATTTTTATCAAAAGGAAGAATAGCTGCAGGTGTAGAAGGCTCAACAGAATCAGTTGGCATATCATAATTGCCTCTTGAAAGGATAAATGTTTTTCTCGCCGTATCCTTATCTGCCATAATGGATACTTCCAGTTTATTGGTATCGGTTTTATTGATGAATTTCAAAGTTGTTTTCACATCATCATTCGTAATCTGCATGCGGGGATTCTTGGCAAAGGTTTCAGGCCCGCCAACGGTTGATTCCAATCCAACTTCTTTTACACTATTAAAGAAAGCAGATAACTGATAAAAGTCTTTTTGCAGAATGGGATCATATTTATGATCATGGCATTTGGCACATTCCACCGTCATCGCCAACATAGAGCGACTGAAGGTTACGGTTCTGTCCTGCACATACATTAACCGGTATTCTTCATCAATCACTCCACCTTCTTCTGTGATCTTGTGATTACGGTTAAAACCTGTTGCGAGTATTTGTTCTTTCGTTGCATTGGGTAAAAGATCGCCGGCTAATTGCCATGTGATGAGTGTATCATACGGCATGTTTCTGTTAAAAGCACTGATCACCCAATCTCTCCATGGCCATTGGCTGCGGTAATTATCATCCTGAAAACCATGCGAATCAGCATAGCGGGCAATATCCATCCAGCTGATGGCCATCCGTTCACCAAACTGCGGCTGCGCCATCAGGCGATCGATCATTCTTTCATAGGCATTGGGATCTGAATCCGTTGTAAATAAGGCCGTTTCATTTTCAGTTGGCAGTATGCCTGTAAGATCCATGTAAGCACGTTTCGCCAATCTTTCTTTATCAGCGGGTTCATTCGGCTCAAGACCTTTGTCTTCCATTTTTTTTAAAATGAAATGATCGATCTCATTTACCGGCCATTGTTTATCTGATACTTCAGGTAAAGGCCTTTTCTTTGGTGCAACAAAAGCCCAGTGCGGTTCGTACACAGCACCCTGACTGATCCATTTTTTCAGAATAGCAATTTCACGATCTGATAAACGCGGCAGATTGGTTCTGGCCAAAGGCATCTGCAGCGCTGTATCTTTTGAACTCACACGAATAAATAATTCTGACAATTCCGGTTTACCCGGAACGATGGCATGTTTACCCGGATGTTCCTGTAATGCTTTGTAGGCTTCTGCTGCAATATCTAACCGTAAGCCTGCTTCTCTTTTATTGGCATCGGGACCGTGACAATTGAAACATTTGTCGGAAAGTATAGGGCGAACATCATAATTGTAACTGATGGTATCCGGAATATTATTTTGCGTATTCTTTTTACCGGTACATGCATAGAAGAATGCGAATGCCATGGAAAGACATAATGGTACAATAACCAGCAATCGTTTTGAATAGCGCATGATAAAAGCTTGAAAATACTGCCCCATCTTCAAAAAAATTATATAAAAAGCAGAAGCAGTTTGGCCTTTTAAATATAGCGGAATTTGTTTGAAAAATAAGGCCTGTTCCGGATAACAGATGAAGGGATATACCCAAATTCACCATTATGGAATTAATCTTTATTTAATTAAACCTTTACGGCAGAATTTGTTCTTACATTTAAATAATTGATCATTATTCATACCCTTGCAATGAAACCTTTCGTCTTTACTAAAAAGACCCGGATATTTTTTATCCTGGTACTGGCGTTTTGTACATGCCGTTCATGGGCACAAACAGAAACATCTGCTCAAACGGATAAAGCTTCCTATTTCAAGGTATCCGGTAATTATCTGACCAATTCTGTGTATTATGGCAGAAAGGATTCTTTGCCAATGCCCTATCTAACTGCTTCTTTAGGTTATTATGATAAAAGCGGCTTTTTTGTTGCGGGTTCTCTTTCTTACTTATCATCCAAAGGTGCTAGTCGTATAGATTATACTGCGATTGATCTGGGTTATAATTTCACAGTATCGGATAAATTTAGCGGTTCGGTATATGGGAATAAAAGCTGGTATAACCAATCGAGTACTACCATTACAAGTGATATCAAAGGCAGTATCGGCACATTACTCAGCTACGATCTAAATGCTATTCAAATAAATGGAGGTGTAGATCTGACGTTTGCCAATAAAACAGATATCGGGCTTAACCTTGGACTTTCGCACGAATTTGTATTTGGTAAAGAAGGTGATCAGTTTAGTTTTGAACCTTCTTTTTCTACCAACTGGAGTACGCTTCATTCTTATGAAGGCTATATCAGCCGCAAACTGGGCAAAAGACAAACGGGTTTACCCGCTGGTGCTACCGCTACTGCGGTAACTACCGTTCAGAACAATAAAATGACTTTACTCGATTACGAATTATGGATTCCTTTTATCTATGAAACCAAAAAAGTTGGCTTTATGTTTACACCAACACTTGCCATTCCTAAAAATCCAATCTATACTTCAACAACCGTTACAACGAGATTGAATAATGGAACACAGAATTCTGTTACCACCAATTCAACACCTCAGTCAGAGATCAAGTTGTCGAATAATTTTTATGCAGAGTTTGAGATCTTTATCAAATTCTGATCATACTCCGGAAATAATACAATAGATATAGCGAATGAATAACCCGATGAATTTTACAAGGCCGCACAAAATTTTATTGATCGCATCCAGCCTTTGGTTTTTTGGCGAAGGATTATTTACCCCGTTGTTTGCCGTATTTACTGAAAAGATCGGTGGTGATATCCTGGATATTACCTGGGCTATGTCGTTATACCTTGTGTTAACCGGCATATTATATATTGTATTTGGCAAATTACTTAGAAATTCAAAACACAAGGAAAGAGCTTTGATCATTGGGTATTTCTTAAATACAATATTCACCTTCTGCTACATTTTTATTCATAACAGTACAGAGTTGCTTTTATTACAGATCGGATTGGCGATTGCAGAAGCATTAAGTACACCCATATGGGATTCCTTATTTGCCAGGTACCTTGAAAATTCCGAAGACTCCCTTTTCTGGGGCATAGCTGGTGGCCATAGTCAACTCATCTCCGGCATTGCCATTGCCATTGGTGGACTGGTGATTTATTATTTTTCTTTCAACCTGCTTTTTATCATTATGGGATGTATTCAATTAACAGCCACAATCGTTCAAATGGCACTGCTTTATAAAAAGCAACCTGAAATAAATACAGAGGAAGCCTCAGATATATAAGAGTGTATTGTGTTATTTGAATTTATAATAATCTGCGCCGCAGTTTAAAAAATAGAACCGGAATAATCGAAACTTTCTCTGCGGTTGGATAGAGTTTTAACCAACCGCAGAGTAGCAGAGAACGGAGAGTTTTCCGCAGAGGTGTTATTCAAACGATAAAACCACTTTGCCATTCTCAATAGCAGGATTTTCGATCACTTTTAATGCATCATGAATTTGCAGAAAATGAAACCGGTGCGTGATCATATCTTTCACCTGTAAAGTACCCGATCTGAAATACTCGATCACCACAGGAAATTTATTATTGTGTAGTCTTGATCCTCTTACATCAATCTCACGCGCTGTAATACTTAATTGATTGATCGCGGAAGGTTCTTTATTAAATCCCAACGAGATCACTCTTCCTGCAGAACATACATAAGTTAATGTCTGCTCAAAAGATTTGGTTGAACAAACTGCATCTATCACAACTGTTGCACCATTACCATCGGTGAGCCGCATAATCTCGTTTTTCACATCAACGTTTTTTGCATTAATAACAAGATCTGCCCCATATTGCCTTGCAAAATCCAAACGTATATCCACAATATCAGAAATATAACAGGTGGCGCCTGCTAATTTCACTCTCTTCAAAATACTTAATCCAACAGGGCCTGCACCCATAATAAATACTACATCATCTTTGGTAAGCTCTGCACGAGAACAAACCTGTTCTGCAATGGTAAACGGTTCGATCATCACCGCTTCTTCCCAGGAAAGATTTTCAGGAATATGATAAATACTATCCTGCGGCATTACTATATATTCCTGATAACCCCCATCCACGTGAACGGATCTTACTTTTAATTTTCCGCAAACATTTCTTCTTCCGATCCGGCATTGGTAACAGGTTCCGCAACTGATCACAGGATCCATGATCACACGATCGCCAATGCCGAAATTGTTTACATCATTTCCTTTCTCAACAATCTCACCAACAATTTCATGCCCGATCACCCTCGGATAAGTAGCCACAGAGGATGTGCCATGATAAATATGTACATCCGACCCACAAATACCCGCTGCTTTTACTTTGATCATAACTTCATTGGGCGATTGAATCACCGGCATAGGTCTATCTTCTATCACAAGATTATTGGGTGCTATTACACAAAGTGCTTTCATAAGAAATGATTTTATGCTTTGGGTTTTGACAGTTCTACCACTTTGGCCCAAACTTTATCATCAACCGGAATTCCCAGTTGATCATTTTCCTTACGTGTTTTTGCAGATTGTTCGCCGGGAAAAAATACTTCTCCATTCTCTTTAGCAGGAACAGATGATTTGATCTGTGTAATGGTTTCGTTTATGGCATGATCAACAAATGCCTGCGTATCTATCTTTAACGGATTCACAGCCATATAAATCTGGTTACTGCTGCCACCACTTCCCTTATTAGCTTTATCCATACCGGCTGTGGTTAATCCGCCAGATAACAAAGCAGAAACTAAATCCAGCATCACGGCAAATCCAGAGCCTTTCCAATAACCGATCGGCATAATGCGGCGTGTTTCTGCAATCGCACCGGGATCATCTGTAATATTTCCATCATGATCAAATCCTCCGGGGTAGGGAAGTTTTTGTCCCTTATCTCTTGTGCCCCAAAGTTTACCATATGAATATTGAGAGATGGCCATATCCAAAACAATATGCCCTTCTTTACGCGGCACAGCCATTACAAACGGATTATTACCGATGGCTTCTGATTTGCCTCCCCATGCGGGCATGCAGGATTCTGTATTGGTCCAGCAAATAGCAACATAACCTTTCTCTGCAGCCATCCAGCCATAAGCACCGCCACGCATCCAGTGAGTTGTGTTTTTTAAACTCACCAAACCGATTCCATTCTTTTCAGCGATCTCTGTTGCACGCTTCATCGCAAATATGGCATTCAAAACACCGGGCCCCATATTACCATTGTAAATTTCCAAAGCACCCAGGTTCATTTCCAATGAAGGTGTTGCATGCGGATCAACCAATCCGTTTTCTAAATATTCTACAAATCTTTCTACACGGTTCAATCCATGGGAGTTTACACCATCTCTTGTAGATTCGGTATGGATCTGTGCACAGATATCAGCTTTTTCTTCGGGCATACCGGCAAGTACAAAAGCCGACTTGATCGTGGCTTTCATCTCATCAAATGGAATTCTGGTCATATGGCTAATCGGTTATGATAATTAGATTACTAAGGTTACTTAAAAACTCCGGTTTACCGTGGTCAAACGGAATTTTATTTACGATAACCTTTGCGTATCAGCGAGGGCTTTTTTTACAGCAGGCACCACCTTATCTCCAAACAATTCAATGGATTTCATGATCCGGGTATGTGGCACAAGTCCCACACTTGCTTGTGCCAGAAAACGTGTATTTCCAAATAAACTATGCTCGTATAAGATCTTTTCAATCACCTGCTCAACACTACCCACCATTAAAGCCGCTTTGGGTGATCTGGAATGTTCAAATTGTTGTCGTGTAAGTGGCGGCCAGCCGCGATCGCGGCCCACACGGTTCATCATGGCAGCATAATATGGATAAAATTCATCTGCCGCTTTCTGCGAATCTTCTCCCACATAAAAATGATTGTTGACGCCTATTTGTAATGTGTTCGGATCTTTCCCGGTTTGCTTTGCTGTTTCTTTATACAGATTGATGAACCGTACAAATTGTTCCGGCATTCCGCCAATGATAGCAAGCATTAGTGGCAAACCCAATGTAGCCGCACGAACGGCAGAAGCAGGTGTGCCGCCGGCTGCAAGCCAGATAGGTAATTCGTTTTGATAAGGCCGCGGATACACGCCTAGATTATGAATAGAAGGCCGGTGTTTACCCTTCCACGTAATTTTCTCATTTGAATTTAATTGCAAAAGCAGATCCAGTTTTTCTGTAAACAGTTCATCATAATCTTCAAGGTCGTTTCCAAACAAAGGAAACGATTCAATAAATGAACCCCTGCCCGCCATAATCTCTGCGCGGCCGCCTGATAAAAGATCTACTGTGGCAAAATTCTGATATACCCTTACCGGATCATCAGAGCTTAACACGGTTACCGCACTGGCCAGTTTAATATTTTTGGTAACCACAGCCGCAGCACCTAAAACAACTGCAGGAGAAGATACCGCATAATCCGGCCGGTGATGCTCACCAATACCAAATACATCCAACCCTAACTGATCGGCTAATTTTATTTCTTCCATCAGGTCTTTCATGCGTTGCTCGCCGTGAATACCTTTTCTGGGAAGGTTCTCCGGTTCCATATCTGCGAAAGTGATCAGTCCAAATTCCATGTGCATGGGTTTAGTAAAATCTATTTTGTTGTGCAAATCAAAATTAAGCTTTTACATAGGGCAGATTAGTTGTTTTCTTATGATAATTATAGAACTTCATCTCAGAAACAAAAACGTTATCAAAAAACAATTCAATGTCAAACATCCAATTAATCATAGAAGAACGCGCCGCAGATATTGGTAATTTTCTGGTTGGGCGCTTACTTCCTTTCAGACAAAAAAGAATGGTAGGACCTTTTATTTATATCGACCATATGGGACCGGTAAAAATGAATGAGCGCCAGAATTTTGATGTACTACCACATCCGCATATCGGATTATCAACACTCACTTTTTTGTTTGAAGGATCCATCATGCACCGCGATTCTATCGGAAGTGTGGTTGAAATAAAACCCGGAGAAGTAAACTGGATGACGGCTGGTAAAGGCATTGTGCATTCCGAACGAACACCGGAATACCTGCGTCATTCAGAAAAGCATATGCATGGCCTTCAGATCTGGGTAGCATTGCCCAAACATCTTGAACAGATGGAACCTGGTTTTGCACATATCGATCAATCGCAGATCCCAACATGGCAGGAAGACAATGTTAGTTTTAAACTGATTGCAGGAGAAGCGTTTGGTAAAAAATCTCCCGTTCCTGTTTACAGCCCCTTGTTTATGATTGAGATCAAAACCAATGCTACACAGGTGTTAAATATCGGCCATGCATTATATGGTGAAGCAGGTTTATTTATTCCTGAAGGAAGCGTTGAAACAGACGGGAACAGTTTTGGCCCTAAACAAATATTGGTTGCCAAAGAAAGTTCGCTTTGCACATTTACATTAACTGCCAACAGCACCGTATATATTTTTGGTGGAGAAGCTTTTCCTGAAGAACGGTTGATCGACTGGAACTTTGTTGCCAGCAATAAAGAACTCATTGATAAGGCAAAACAAAACTGGGAAGAACAGAAATTTGATAAGATCAAAGGAGATGAGATCGAATTTGTCCCTTATCCTGTTCGATTCAAAAAATAATAATCCCCAACAAGTGTTTATTTTCAGACGAAACAAATCCGTCTGATAGGGTATAACCAGCTCAAAATCGCATGAGCCTGAATTGAAATAACGTTGCAAAAAAAGGAATGATTGCCATTAATCCTTTAACAATCCTTTTAGTCAATAGGCAAATACCCCCCCCCCAAAATAAGAATGACAATCCTTGTCATTTAATCAGTAGCCGTTCTATCTGAGCGAACGAGAGGCAATTTTATCAAAAAATGTGCCAATTAAATTATTTTGATAATATATTAATAATAATTACATATATTGTAATCTTGTCTTAGATATCAATTTTTGATGCTGTTGTGTAGTTTTATCACTACTGATGTAAAATATTTTCAACTTTTTATTGAATTTTCCTTAAAATGAAACAATGATTCAATAAAATGTTAAATTTATTTCTATATTTATGCAGCACTCGTTTTATATAAATGGTCACATTTTAGGATAAACGGCTAATCTTTAAAACCAACTTCACATGAGAAAAAAACTGCTCTTAACAGTTTGTGTGTATGCTATGGCCCTAATGGCAGGCTTTGCACAAACCTCTACCATAACCGGAAAGGTTGTGGACGACAAAGGCGCTCCTGTTTCGGGAGCAAGCGTTCTTGAAAAAGGCACAAAAAACGGCACCAGCGCTGGTGTTGATGGTGCTTTCTCAATTAAAGTTAAAACGGGTGCAACGCTCGTAATTTCGGCTGTAGGTTTTGATTCAAAAACCCAGGTAGCCTCTTCTTCTAATTTAATGATTCAACTTACACCTGATGTAAAATCGCTTAGCGAGGTGGTAGTTACCGGTACAGGTGTTGCTACCAGTAAAAAGAAATTAGGTATTGCAGTAGAATCGATCAAATCAGATAAACTTCCGGTGGTTCCTGCTGCAACCATAGATCAGGCATTGATCGGTAAAATTCCGGGTGCGCAGATCTCTACTGTTTCCGGTAATCCGGGTGATCAGGTAAATATTGTTTTACGTGGTATCAATACAGTTCAGGGAGGTACCCGTCCATTGGTTTTGATGGATGGTGCTGAAATACCTTTCTCTAACTTAACTTCTCTCGATCTTTCACAGGTTGAACGCGTAGAGGTAGTACAAGGTGCTGCTTCTGCTTCTCTATATGGTGCACAGGGTGCGAACGGTGTTATTCAGATCTTTACCAAGAAAGGTGTTAAGGGTAAGATCAGTATCAGTGCATCATCCAGTGTTGCATTCAACTCATATATTAATTCAGGTGATTTTGGTAAGGCTCAATTACATCCTTATCTCACTGATGCAAGCGGTAATCTGATCGCCGCAGGTTCAAACGCAAGTTTAGGATATGCAGCCGGCGATAAACTCAAAATTGATCCGGTATTAGGTATGATCCTCGGGTCCAATTCTATTGCTTATAAATATGGAAGTGATATCGCACCTAGTCCGGGTGCCCCTGGAGAAACACAGAGCTATACACGTTATGGTATTCTCGATCCAAGAAATCAGGCCAACCAACCCTATTCAGGTAACCTGAAATTTTACGACCACTTTGCACAGGTTTTACAAACAGGTAAATCAGTAAACAATTCTGTAAACATCAGTGGCGGTAGTGATAAGACAGATTTCAGTCTTACGTTTTCCAATAACCGCACAACCTCTGCACTGCTGAAAAATAATGGAGCATTGGATAAAACCAATATTACTTTAAATCTGGGTACTGAATTGTTTAAAGGCTTTACCCTTCGTTCGATTACACAGTTGATTTACACTTCAAACAATATGCATCCGGGTCTTGGTGCACCCGGTGGCGCATTCTTTGGTTTGGGTAATGGTAATGCAGGTGTGGGTGGCGTTTATGGTTTCTTAAATACTTCACCATTCTATAGTTTAACTGATACTATTGTGGGTGGTTACTATCCTGCTTATCAGAAAGCAAGCTTTTTGAGTGTGAACGCATTTAATCCGTTCTATACACTACAAAATACTAATGGTAACAGTAAGCGTTATGATATCATGCAGAATTTTGAGGCCAATTACAAGATCAATAAATTCCTAACATTTAACGCACGTTATGGCATCACTTATAAGAATGAGAATGATATCTGGACCTACTATAACCAGAGTTTAAACGCAAACTCAAATGATCAAAGTACCTGGTCATCTGCTTACAATGGAGCAGACAATACCGGTGAGGTGGATAATTTCCAATATGCAAATACAAAACAGAACTTTTTTGCAAGTGCTATTATCACAACAGATTTTCAAAAAGATTTTAATATCAGATTCCCGGTTCAGACAACTACGCAGATCTCGTATGACTACCGTAAGAACAAATACCAGGAGTTTGATAACTGGGGACAATCACTTCCTTTAAATCCTCCATTCAATTTCCAGGCTACACAAAGTCAGCATACCATTCTGGATTATGTGCAACCTTTTGTAACCTATGGATATTTATTGGATCAGAAATTTGATTTCGGAAATTATGGTGGTGTTACAGCAGGTTTCAGAACAGATTATTCTTCTGCATTTGGAGCCGGTTCATCTCCATTTACATTCCCGCATTACAATGGATACCTTAATTTGAATTCATTTAACTTCTGGGATAAGGTAAGCAATTTCATTCCTGCATTTAAGATCAGGGCAGCTTACGGTCAGGCGGGTATTCAGCCTGGTCCATTCGACAGATATCCGGTGTTAAATTCGCAGCCAACCGGTGCAGATCTTGGATACACCAATCAGACACAATCCAGAAATCCAAACCTGAATGTGGAAGTTTCTTCAGAAACAGAAATCGGCACGGATCTGACCTTGAATCTGAATAAGAGCAACTGGTTAAGAACATTGAATGTGTCGTTCTCTTATTGGAAACGCAGTACCGATAATGCGATCTTCACGCAGAATGTGCCGCCATCAACGGGCGCTACGCAATTGTTAACCAATGCGATCTCATTATCCTCTAACGGATGGCAGGTAGGTATCAATATTCCTGTGTTGTCTACTAAAAACTTTACATGGGATTTCACAACCAATTTAGGCCATCAGACATCAACCATTGATAAAGTTACCGGTGGAGATATTCCATTAACTTCTGCCGCAGGAAGTACTTCACTCGTATTATCTGCCGGAAGAAAGATCGGTGAGATTTACGGATACAAAGCGTTAACCACCATTGGTCAATTACGCGCAGATGGCAAAACACCGTTCATCGATCCGGCTAATCAGAAAAATTATGAAATAGTAAACGGAAGGGTGGTTAATTCAAGCACCAAAGCGATCTTCTTCTCTGATGAAGCGGTATCCTTAGGCGATCCTAATCCTACGTTGACTTCCTCTTTTATTAATACACTTAGCTATAAAGGAATCGTAACATTATCATTCCAGTTGGATTGGATTAATGGCGCACATCTCTACGAACAAACTGCAGAATGGATGTATCGTGATGGTATCAGCAGCGACTTTACCAAACCCGTTACCATTGGTGGACAAACCGGTGCCTACACTGCGTATTATGCAAGTGCTTATTATGCATTGGGCAATACAGCTAAGGGTGTGGGTAATAACGTAACCAAAGATTATTTCTATTATAATTCTTCATTCGCAAGATTAAGGAACGTATCAGTTGGTGTTGACTTTTCAAGATTTGCCAAAGCGGGCTGGCTGAAGAAATGCCAATTGGTTTTAAGCGGAAGAAATCTGCTGACGTTTACGAAATATCCGGGTCTGGATCCAGAGATCAGTTCCGGTGCTTCTAACTCAGCATTTGACAGAGGAGTGGATCACAGTACGATCCCTAACCTGAAATCATACCAGCTTACCTTAAACCTTGGCTTCTAATTTCACTAATCTTTAAAGTTAATAGAGATGAAAAAAACAAAATATTATATAAACAGAAAAGGTAGAGGGTATACTTCTTTATTTATCCTTCCCATTTTCATACTCGTCCTTGTTTCGAGCTCATGTAAGAAGCAACTCGACGTAAAAGATCCCAACGATCCTACTTTTGGTGGAAACGTAACTTCTGAAGCCGGTTTAGCTGCTTATGCAAAAGGCGGTATTTACTGGAACGGCTTTAATTATGGTGATGGCTGGTTGGGTGACAGTTATTTTTCTCTGCCATGGGGTTACCATGAATTAATGGGTGATGTAATTGGCGGAGGTCAGGGTTCCAATAACCAAACCACTACGGTAGGTGTGCCGGATAATTTGCTGGCAAATCCTTCCGATCCAAGTACAGCTTTTGTAAATACGGCACCTCAGGCATTGGCAATTATCAGAGGCTTTAATACTTCTGCTGCAACTGCTAATGCAAACAATGCAGTGTACTATGAGTGGATCAATATGTACGCAATGATCAATTCCTGTAATCTAACATTAGAAAACCTGGGAGGCATTGCATTAAGCACCGATAAAGCAAATACAGTAAAAGCATGGTGTTACTGGTGGAAAGGCTATGCCTATGCACAGCTTGGCACAATGTATTATGCCGGTTTAATTGTTGATAAATCAAATACGATCGTTAATACATATGTTAGTCAGGATAAGATCATTGCAGAATCCAACCGTAACCTGAACCTGGCGATGACAACATTGAGTGCCATTACCAATCAGGCTGATTATGGTTCTATGATTGCCCAGTTAATTCCTACACAATGTCAAACAGGATTGGGTCTTCCGCCTACTTCTGCCATGTGGATCAGAAGCATTAATACAATGCTGGCACGTAACATTGTATTAAATAAACTGGCACCTTATGTAAATGGAAATCCGGCTGCAACGATCAGTAAAGCATCTATTCCTGTAATGTCTGCTACAGATTGGCAGGCGGTGATTACTTATTGTAATGCGGGCCTTAAGAAAGGTGACTATGTGTTTACCGGCAGATCAACGGCATCTAACTCATTCTTTTCTGCTACCGGCGGTTCTGTGGCAAGTATTTGTGCGCAGAGTAATCAAAACAGTACGTATAAAGTGAGCGAACGCCTTGTTCAGCAATTTAAATCGGGTGATAAGCGACTGGCGAATTTCTCACAGGCTAATGGAACATTTTATGGTGATGCCAATACCAATACCACCCGTTACAGTTTGGTGGATGGTGCCGCAACCGCTCTTACAGGTGTGCCGATATTAGGTTCCAGACAACCGGGTGGAGTGGAAATTTATATTGGCCCTACCTATGAAGAAAACCAACTGATGCTTGCAGAAGCGAATATCCGTACGTCTAATATTGCTGCGGGACTTGTGTTTATTGATAATGTAAGAACTTATCAGGGTGCGGGTGTTGCTGCACTTGCCGGTTCTCCGTTAACATTGGCGCAGGCGATGAATGAATTAACCATGGAAAGGATTGCAGCATTGGCTTTCCGCGGACTATCTTTTTATGATTCACGCAGATGGGGTTGGACCTACAGCACTAAAAACGGCGGTGGCAGATATGGCTGTACATTGATTTTCAATAAAACAGTGTACACCAATGCGATGATCAATTATAATTTTATGGATTACTGGGATGTGCCTGCAGATGAAACAGAGAAGAATGCACCGGCAAGCGGAAGTGCTTCAGTAATTAATACAAATTATTAAAAAAATGGTAGAAGAAAAGAGAATGAAGCTGCTTATGAATTGAATAAACTAAGCAGTTAACCGATACAATTTTCTCCTGTTATCTTCTAGTTTTTGGAAAGTGATAACACGGCCCATGTATCTACATGGGCCTTTTTTTGCCGATACTTTAATAGAAGTGTCGGTTAACGCATTCATCAAAGCAACACACCTGATTTCAGAAAATAGTTTACGGAACGTTTAGTGTATATTTAAATGGTTATTTTTAATAGTCATTTTTTCTTTACATAAACCGCTTGCTATGTCATCGAACCCCACACGCCGGGTATTTTTGTATCAAAGTTCTCTTGCCTCATTAGGAATTATCGTTGCCGGAAAATCTGCTTTGGCCGGAAATTTTTTCCAATCCAAACCCAACTCACTGATTAAAGGTGTACAGATTGGGGTAACTACTTATTCATATAGAAGTATGCCGGTGCATCCGGATAAAGTATTACAATACTGTATAGACAGCAATATCAATGCCGTTGAATTAAAGGGCGATGAAGTGGAAGCCTATCTTGGCAAACCTGCCAGCACTGTAAAAATGCCGGCCCGTGTACCGGGGCAGCCTGCGCCTCCATTAAGCGATGAAACCAAAGCACAGATGAAGCAATACCAGGAAACGGTTGCTGCGTGGAGAGAATCTGTCTCAATGGATAAATTTGCCGAGCTCCGAAAAAAATTCAATGATGCAGGTGTTTACTTTTTCGCATATAAACCCAATTCTTTGGCACCCGAAAATACTGATGGAGAAATTATCTATTCATTACGTGCAGCAAAAGCATTGGGAGCAAGTTCTGTTAGTGTAGAATTACCCGCCGACCCTGCACAAACCAAAAGACTGGGCGATCTGGCAGCAAAAGAAAAAGTATATATCGGTTACCATGCACACTTGCAGGCATCCGAAACAGCATGGAATACCGCTTTGGCGCAATCACCTTACAACACACTCAATCTGGATTGCGGCCACTATATGGCAGCAGGCAACACCAAAGAAAGTTTGTTGGCTTTGATCGAATCCAAACATAAGTTCATCACCAGCATGCACCTGAAAGACCGCAAAACCAAAGCCAATGGCGGTAAGAATATGCCATGGGGTGAGGGTGATACACCATTAAAAGAGATCCTCACTTTGTTGAAAGAGAAAAAATACAAATTCCCCGCAACCATCGAACTGGAATATGATATTCCCGCAGGTTCTGATGCAGTAAAAGAAACCAAACGCTGCCGGGATTATGCCCAGATGTTGCTGGAAGGATAAATGGGTTGTATAAAAATCAAATGGCAGATAGAAACCTATCTGCCATTTTTTTTCTCATGAGGAACTGGTTTTATTCATTGTCTGCCCTGAAAAAGGATGTTCAGGATTGTTGTAAATTGGGTAACTTTTAATCTTCAACCCCGGATTGATGTGGGATAATGAGAGGTCAATATGCATAAAAATCAAAATAGTATGATCCGTTTGAATAGAAAGAAGTGTTTTTTATTTTCATTGCTAACTTGCTTATTAGGGTTTTTACAACCCCTTCATTCGCAAAAGCAACATCATAAATTGCATAAACTTTCTGATTCGGTATTGATCAAAAAAAATACCGATACAGCTGTTTCAGACCTGATCAATAAAATAGAATCGTATACATATACCATTGATCACACCAACTTCCTCATAAAAAATCATATCGATGTAGAACCGATCACCATTGAATTAATAGCCATCGATAAAAGACTGGAAGGCTTTAAATCGAGATTGGAAAAGCGGGGTGCACTCATGAATCTCCGGAGCATTAACAGTTCTGCCATTCTGGTAAAAGAGATTGCTAATAATTTATCCGCTTACCAAT
Source organism: Sediminibacterium sp. (assembly GCA_965206685.1). Lineage (GTDB taxonomy): Bacteria > Bacteroidota > Bacteroidia > Chitinophagales > Chitinophagaceae > Sediminibacterium. The sequence goes on along the minus strand of OZ242223.1, from coordinate 3,012,371 downwards.
CTAATCTTTCCAATTACAGCAAAGAATTATCGCAGAGTAATAAAGAAGTAAAGAAAATTATCAGCGATCCTGTTTTATCGGAAGATGTGGCAGATTCTGTTCTGAAAGACCAGTTAGACGATATTCGCGAAGAAGGAAAAATTCTGGACTCGGCTCAGGTACAAACATTGAGTCGTGTAAACCTGATACTTAATCATGTTTCGATAAGCCTGTTGCAGGCCGATGATATTGTTTCAGATCTGGGTTATCTGTCTATTACCAAGAAATCCACCATGTGGGGCAAGGAAGAAAAATCATTGCTGGAGGCTAAATACACAGACTATCATCAATCTTTATTGGATATTGTTGGTCAAACCTTTCAGCGCTCAACAAGGATCATCAGCATTTATATTTCCGGAAAATGGAATGTAGTGGTAATCAGTTTACTGATCTTTATTTTTATCACCACCTGGTGTTTATCGAATATATACCGTATCAAAAAATCACTAACGGCAGCTGTTGTTCTGGAACCGGTTCATCTGTTAAAACGAAGTGTTTTATTGGGATGTTTAATGGGCTTCTTTACCTACACACCATTTCTTTTTGCGAATCCACCCATGTCTTTTTTGCATTTTATCGAATTGTTCCGCATTCTCTTTCTTAGCTTTTTGATCTTTCCATTCTTAACTGCGTTATCCAAAAAAATCTGGGGTTTTCTGTTAGTGATCTGGATTTATTATGCAATTGATGACCTGTTACTCGATTCGGCATTTGCGGAAAGATGGACCTTACTCATTGCCGGTATTGCATTTTTAATCATCTGCATAAAACTGATCAGTAGCACTAAGGAGATTTTTGTAAAGATTACACAGTCTTCTGCAACAAAACTATTGGTTATTTTTTCGGTCACGCAGGTAATCCTGTCTATCGGTTTAAATATCAGCGGTAGATTAACCCTTGCCAAAATCTTGGGCGTAAGTTCTATACAATGTCTTATGTTGGGCGTATCGCTGCAAATCTTTTGTACAATGGTTCTGGAAGCCATCTATATGCAAACGGAAGCTTTCTCAAAAACCCGTTTTTCAGATCTGATCGATTTTAAAGAATTACAGATAAAATTAAAAACGGTATTATGGATCATAGCTTCATTGGTTTGGCTGGTATCGTTAATGCGTAATTATACCATGTATGATGTATTGATAAATGAAGCCACCCTTTTCTTTAATCAAAAAAGAAGCATCGGTGATATGGCCTTTACATACAAAAGCGTCGCCGTTTTTATTTTTATTGTTTGGTTATCTTCTGTTATTTCCACCGTTATCAATTTCTTCTTTGGAAATATTGGCCAACAGGAATCAACAGGGTTTAAAAAACGTATCGGATCAATGATGTTGCTGATCCGGTTAACCATCTGGACAATTGGGTTCTTAATCGCAGTGGCAGCTGCCGGTATTCCGCTCGATAGGCTCTCTTTTATGCTGGGCGCTTTGGGTATTGGTATTGGTTTTGGATTACAGAATATTGTCAATAACCTGGTTTCTGGAATTATCATTGCTTTTGAACGGCCCATTCAGGTAGGTGATATTATTGAAGTGGGCACAAAAAAAGGAACTGTAAAAGAGATCGGTGTCCGTTCAAGCAAAATGAAAAGTTCTGAAGGTGCGGATATCATCATTCCCAATGGGGATCTTTTATCCCAACACCTGATTAACTGGACCATGCAGGATAACCTGAAGCGGGTTGAGTTTTCCGTTTCATTACCTTATTTAACAGATTTGAATAAAGTGAAATCGATTATACTGTCAAGACTTCAGGTAAATGAAAGCATTTTGCAATCTCCGGCTCCGGGTGTAATTATTCAGTCGTTTACCGAAAAAGGAATTGAAATAAAAGTAATGTGCTGGGTCCCCGATCTCACAAAAGCCGGATCGGTTCGTAGTAATGTAATGCTAGATGTGTACGATTCTTTAATGGCTGGGGGTATTGATTTAAAACCGTCTAATATTTCCTGAGAGACGGATAGTGCTTCAAAAGAGGATGACAGAGTGCTGATAAACTATAATTCCTCCAGAATTTTTCCCTGAAAAACAAAAGACCCTGAAACGGTTAAGTATCAGGGTCTTTGTAGTAGCCGGTACGGGAATCGAACCCGTCTTTGCCCCGTGAAAGGGGGCTGTCCTAGCCGATAGACGAACCGGCCGTCTTTTTTGTTTATCGGGACGCAAAAATAGGTTCACAAGCCTTTCCCGCCAAACATTTTTCAAAATAAATCATTTTCAGCGGATTATGGGCTTTTTGTGAACTGTCAATCGTGAATCGTGAGACGTGAATCGTGAGTATGCCTATAATCTATTCACCAGTCACAATTGCCCATTCACAAAGAACAACTCACGTCTCACGCCTCACGTCTCACGCATTCCTAACGCCTGTTAACTAAAAATTATCACCATTTTCCTCATAATCCTTGTAAATTCGCAACTCGTTTTCGATTTCTTAATCAATTAAACAAGGAATTCAATGAGTACAGTTAAAGTAGCCATCAACGGTTTTGGACGTATCGGCCGTTTGGTTTTTCGTCAGATCTACAATATGGATGGTATCGAAGTAGTTGCTATCAATGATCTCACCAGCCCGCAGGTATTGGCTCATCTCTTAAAATATGACAGCGCTCAGGGCCGTTTTGAAGGTGCTACAGTTACGTCAACAGCAGATTCTATTATAGTAAACGGAGAAACCGTTAAAATCTATGCACAAAAAGATCCTTCACAAATCCCCTGGGGTGCTCATGGTGTTGATGTGGTGATTGAATCAACCGGTTTCTTTGCTGATAAAGACAAAGCAGAAGCACATATCAAAGCCGGCGCAAAACGCGTGGTTATCTCAGCTCCCGCAACAGGCGATCTGAAAACCGTTGTATACAATGTAAACCATGCCATACTTGATGGTTCTGAAACCATTATCTCTTGTGCATCTTGTACAACCAACTGTCTGGCCCCAATGGCTAAAGTGTTGAATGATAAATATGGTATCACAACCGGTATCATGACAACCATCCACGCTTACACAAACGATCAGAACACACTGGATGCTCCACACCCTAAAGGCGATCTTCGCCGTGCAAGGGCTGCAGCTCAGAATATTGTTCCTAACAGCACAGGTGCTGCCAAAGCCATCGGTCTGGTATTGCCAGAACTGAAAGGTAAACTGGATGGTTCTGCACAACGTGTACCAACCATCACCGGTTCTTTAACGGAACTGGTTAGCGTTCTGGGTAAAAAAGTAACTGCAGAAGAAATCAATGCAGCTATGAAAGAAGCCAGCAACGAAAGCTTTGGATACAATGAAGATGAAATTGTAAGTACGGATATCATCGGTACTCATTTCGGTTCATTATTCGATGCAACCCAAACCAAAGTATTAACCGTAGGCGATTCACAACTGGTGAAAACCGTAAGCTGGTACGATAACGAAATGAGCTACGTAAGTCAACTCGTTCGTACCGTTAAATATTTCGCAGGATTGATCTCTAAATAAATAATTTGAAAATTCGAAAATGTGGTAATTTGAAAATGCTAAAGCATGATTAAATTACCACATTTTTTTTTACTGCCTTCATTTTCAAATTTTCAAACTTTCAAATTTTCAAATTCCTCTCATGAGCAGATTTACTGAACACAATTTCAAAAACCAAAAAGCCCTCATCCGCGTAGACTTCAACGTGCCGCTGGATGCCGCCTTCAACATAACCGATGATACCCGCATGCGCGCCACTATCCCAACCATCACTAAAATATTGAATGATGGTGGAAGTGTGATTTTAATGAGTCATCTCGGCCGCCCAAAAGAGGGTCCCACAGATAAATATTCATTAAAGCACCTGGTCAATCATCTCGTTAAATTATTGAATGGTGCTACGGTAAAATTTGCAGACGATTGTATCGGTGCATCTGCATATGAAAAAGCAGCAGCCCTGCAACCCGGCGAAGTATTGTTACTGGAGAATCTCCGTTTTTATAAAGAAGAAGAAAAAGGCGATAAAGATTTCGCAGAAAAACTAAGCAAACTGGGCGATGTGTATGTGAACGATGCATTCGGCACCGCACACCGTGCACACGCCTCCACAGCCGTGATCGCACAATTCTTTCCAGGTGATAAAAAAATGTTCGGCACCGTAATGGATGGAGAAGTATCCAGCGCAGAAAAAGTGATGCATAACAGCGAAAAACCTTTCACGGCTATCATCGGCGGCGCTAAAGTGAGCGATAAGATCCTGATCATAGAAAATTTATTGGAGCGTGCAGATAATATTATCATCGGCGGTGGTATGGCTTATACATTCATGAAAGCAGAAGGTGGTAAGATCGGAAGTTCATTATGCGAAATGGATCGCTTAGATACCGCACTCGAATTATTAAAGAAAGCAGAAGCCAAAGGCGTTTGCATTCACCTGCCATCCGATTCTGTGATCGCAGATAAATTTGCTGCGGATGCAAATATTTCATCAGCACCCAGCAATGACATCCCCGATGGCTGGATGGGATTGGATATCGGCATGAATGCAATTGAACAATTCACCAACTGCATCAAACAATCCAAAACCATTCTCTGGAACGGTCCCATGGGTGTTTTTGAAATGGAAAAATTTCAACACGGCACCAAAATGATCGCTACAGCCATTGCAGAAGCAACCCAGGCCGGCGCTTACTCATTAGTGGGTGGTGGCGACAGCGTTGCAGCCGTAAACCAGTTTGGCTACACAGATAAAGTAAGCTACGTATCCACCGGTGGCGGCGCCCTTCTCGAATACTTCGAAGGAAAGGTGCTACCCGGTATCGCTGCTATTAATGAATAACCAACAAAGCAGTCGCTCGGCTCCGCCGAGTGACGCCTATCACCGGCCTCCGGCCAAAAAAGAAATTTCAAGAAAATCGACTGTAACCCGCCAAAATGCCATCCCACCCGGATGGCATTCCTTTTGTAATATTTCAACCATTATTACGACAAACAAGTAAATTACATCTAAATCAAACTTTGTATGAGTACCAAAAACATTACCCTGATCGTCATTCTGGCCCTTGTGGTTTTTTTAGGCTTTTCGGGTTGTAACGGCTATAATGGCCTTATTAAACAGGATGAGAACGTAAACAATGCATGGAATAAAGTGCAGAGCGATTACCAACGCCGCGCAGACCTGATCCCTAATCTGGTAAACACAGTAAAAGGCGAAGCTAATTTTGAACAGACCACTTTAACCAAAGTGATCGAAGCCAGAGCAAGCGCTACCCAAATGAAAGTAGATGCAAAAGATCTGACTCCTGAGAAATTACAGCAGTTCCAGGCAAGTCAGGGACAGTTATCTCAAGCCCTTGGTCGTTTATTGGTAGTGTCTGAGCAGTATCCAAACCTCCGTGCAAACGAAGCGTTCCGTGGATTACAGGCACAGCTGGAAGGAACAGAGAACCGTATCAAAGTGTCACGTAACGACTTCAATGATGCCATTCAGGCATACAATGTAAAAGTTCGTTCTTTCCCTATGAATATTTTCTCGGGAATGTTCGGCTTTAAAGCCAAAGAAGGTTTCAAAGCAGAAGTTGGAGCTGAAAAAGCACCTGAAGTAAAATTCTAAAATCCATACATGTTCGGATTATTTAAACGCAAGCCGGTTGATTTCTTTTCCGAAGGGGAAAAGAAATCAATTGTGCATGCTATTGAACAGGCAGAGCGCAGAACTAGTGGCGAAGTAAGGATCTTCATTGAAAGTCATTGTTCAAAAAATGATCCGGTAGAACGTGCAAAAGAAATTTTCGCTGAATTGAAAATGAATGAAACAGCTGCACGAAACGGTGTTTTGGTTTATCTCGCAATGAAAGACAGAAAATTGGCCGTATATGGCGATGAAGGAATTGATCAAAAAGTTGGCGATGAATTCTGGAACGCATCTGTAAAGAATATGTTGGAACATTTCAATAAAAATAATTTCACAGCAGGAATCACAGAAATTATTCGCGAGATCGGTGAAGCATTGTCAACTCATTTTCCTTTCAACGAAAAAGATGACACCAATGAATTATCCGATGAGATCGTGTTCGGCCGATAGCGGCAGCGGTCGGGGCGCTCAAAGCGACCTGAACGCTAACCACTAAATCAACATTCAAAACACTAACCTACCGAATGCAAATCCCTTAATGAAGAAACTCCTTTTCATATTATTCACAATATTTTCTTTCGCAGCTGTTTCTGCACAGAACTTATTGCCCAAACCCAATCCCCCAAGATTGGTGAACGATGCAGCCGGTGTTCTCTCTTCGCAGGAAGTAGAAACACTGGAACGAAAACTAGTAGCACTTGACGACAGTACATCCAATCAGATCGCAGTCGTACTCATTAAATCATTAGGTGATTATGCAATTGATGATTATGCACAGAAACTTTTTCGGGCATGGGGTATTGGTAATAAAAAAACAAATAATGGCGTGCTCATTATTGCTGCTATCGATGATCGGAAAATGTGGATTGAAGTAGGCTATGGTCTCGAAGGTGCCATTCCCGATATTACTGCCGCAAGTATCTATCGTAATGAAATGGTTCCTGAATTCAGAAATCAGAACTATTATAAGGGAATAGATAATGCCATTAACGCATTAACCAAAGCTGCCGTAGGGGAGTATAAAGTTCAAAAAGAAAAGAAAAGAGGTAATAGTAATTCTGGAAGCGGTTCTATTTTTCCATTTTTGATCCTGATAGTGATCGTAATTCTTTTCATTGCCCGCAGTGGACGTGGAGGAAGAGGCGGCGGCGGTGGTGGTTTAGGAAGCATTGCCAATGCAGTTATTTTATCTTCATTATTAAATGGAGGTCGCGGCGGCGGCGGCGGTTGGGGTGGCGGAGGTGATAGCGGTGGTGGTGGATTTGGCGGTTTCGGCGGCGGAGACAGTGGCGGCGGCGGTGCTGGCGGTAGTTGGTAAACAAAAAATATTCCCCCTATTAAAAAATACATTTTATGAAAAAAGTATCGGTCTTAATCATGGCCCTTACCGGAATGTTATATGCCGGGGCACAATCTATTAAACCTGCAGCTGGAAAGAAAATGCAGGTAACACTTGCATCAGCAAATGTGATATCAGTTTCTGCAATGGGACAAAATATAGATATCGAGTCTTCTAACATTGCTACCAGTGAGTATCAAATTACACAGGTAACAGACAGGGGATATTCTTTACAAACAAAACTTTTGCGTGTACAAAGTACAGGCAAAGCGATGGGTGTAGAAAAAAGTCTTGATTCAGATAATGAAGCAGACAAAAATGAACCCGGATTTGCCGAAGCAACCAAACTCTTAGGTAAAATCAGCGAGATCAAAATTGAAGATCACCGTGCATCGGTCGTAAGTGGTGATGTTATGAACGCCTTGGCTCAGATTGGAATGAAAGACGCAACCTCAGAATTTGTAAAATTCATTTTATACAAAGATGATCTCGCAAAAATGAGAACAGGGTATCATTGGATAGATACATTACAAACAGAAGAGATGAAAATGTCAGCTGAATCAGAAGTTACGGCTATGACAGAAACTGTAATAGAAGTAACGGTGAAAACAAAGATGAATATGAATATGACAAGTCAGCAAGCAGGTATGGACATTAAAATGACTTTGACTGGCACTATGGATTCAAAAAGATATTATGATATTGCAACCGGTATTTTACTAAGTGAAGAAGGCGATTCCATAGGCGAGGGAGAAGGCAGTGCAATGGGTCAACAAATACCGATGAAAATGAAAACACATATTAAGATGACTGTAAAATAGTTTGGAGCAATCCCAACATCAACCAAAAAGCCATCCCGCTGTATAGCAGGATGGCTTTATTTTTTCTCCGCAGTGATTGTTTCTGCCCGCCCGTGATTGTGTCCCCACAATCACAAACTGATCATTCAAAGAATCACTTGACCCGCAGTGATTGTGTCCTCACAATCACAAACTATTCATCAATGCATCACTTCTTATCCTCAAACAATTTTGATTTCACATAATCAGCCGTTTCTTTGGCCTCATCGTCCGCAGTGATTGTGTCCTCACAATCACAAACTGCTCAATCAAAAAAACACTTTTTATCTCCCGGCAATTTCAATTTCACATAATCCGCCATTTCTTTGGCTCCATCGCCCGCAATGATTGTGTCCTCACAATCACAAACTATTCATTTAAAAAATCACTTCTTATCCCCCGGCAATTTCGATTTCACATAATCAGCCATTTCTTTCGCTCCATCAGTCAACTTCTTATCCGCAAGCCCCTTCAAAGCAATCCCATTAATAAACGGATCGGTTTGCACACGAATCGATTGCGGCAGATCATCACGGAACTTTACGATCATATCCACGCCTTTCTTAAAATTGGTCATATTCGTAACGGATCCCAAAAACTGAACAAAAGAAGTGAGTGCAGGAAATTTAGCCTGCGATAAAGGGATCTGTTCAAAGTTGCTGGCCACAAAATCAAATGCGCTCTCGTCACCATATTTAATGATCACATTGGTAATGGCCGATAACAGCCTTCCTTTGTTCACATCTTTTGAAAGAGAATTCGCCGTTTCAAATGCAAGTTTGCCATCAAGCAGGGCAAGTGCCTCCAATGCAGCCCCTGCAACAGTATAAGACGAATCTTTGGTAGCATTCAGAAAAGAATCTTTGTAGCTGTCATTCTTTAGTTTACTCAATGCGTCAATTGCTGCTGCTTTTACAAGTGAGTGAACGTCTTTTTTAGCCATTAACTCTATCTGGGTAATGGTTGCTGCATCAAGTGTAGCTTTGGCCAATCCATTAATGGCTAGCCTTCTCAACTCATAAAAAGTATCATCTAATGCTTTTACCAATAAACCATAAGCAGCTGCGTCTTTCGTATTTTTAGAAGCAAACTCAATCGCTTCTCTTCTGTCTAAGAATTTACGTGCATAAGTATATTGATGAATGTATTCAGCGATCTTTTTATCATCTTTTTTCTCGATCAATAATATTTTATCTCCATCTACATTAATCAGATCGGGTTTTGATGAAACGGCAAAAGAAAATGTATCTGTTTTGTTTTCTACCCACACAGTATATCGCTTTTTATTACTCCCATTGTATACATCAATCGCAACCGGCAGTCTGAATAGTTTGTCACCGGATTGCGTTTGTTTAATAAACACTTTGGCAGTTTGCTTTGCAGCATCATAGCCATAACTGATATCTAATCTGGGATTGCCACTGCCAAAATACCATTGGTTAAAGAACCAGTTAAGATCTCTGCCGGTAACTTCTTCAAATGCCATACGAAGTTTGTGGGCGCTCCCGTTTCCAAATTTATTGGTAGTAAGATATTTATTCAATGATTTGAAAAAAGCATCATCACCTACAAAATTCCGGAGCATATGCAGAATGCGGCCACCCTTTTCATAAGTCACTGCATCAAACATGTCTTCTTTATCAGCGTAGTAAAAACGAACAAGGTTCTTATCTTTTCCTCCTCTGGAAAGATAGGTCTGCATGTCTTTATAGTTTTCAAAGCCCGCAGCATCAGCACCGTATTTATGTTCGGCCCATAGTACCTGACTGTAATTGGCAAAACTTTCATTCACCGTAAGATTGCTCCAGCTCTCTGCAGTTACCAGATCGCCAAACCATTGGTGAAACAATTCATGTGCAACCGTACTTTCCCATTCATTGCCATCAATTAATTCACGTGCATTCTGTTGTGCACTTTCCTGATGCAGCGTAGCCGTGGTATTTTCCATGGCACCACTCACATAATCACGCCCTACTATCTGACTGTATTTTACCCAGGGATATTCAATACCCGTAACTTTCTCAGAATAAAACTTCATCATGTCAGGTGTATTCCCAAATATCTTCCGCGCAACCTTTTCGTAGGCTTTCTCTACATAATAATTTACTTCCTTGCCTTTATAGCTATCTTTCACAACCGCAAAATCGCCAATGCCAATAAAGAAAAGATATGGACAATGTGGAAGATCCATTACCCAGGTATCTGTGCGTGTACCATCTGTGTTTTTCTTTTGAGCCGTTAATTTACCGTTAGAAAGAGAAACATATTTATCCGGAACAGTCAGATTAAATTCCTGTGTGGTCTTCTGGTTGGTTTTATCAATAGTAGGCACCCAAACAGATGTGGCTTCTGTCTCACCCTGTGTCCATACCTGAGTAGGTTTGGTTTTATCTTCTCCCTTCGGATTTACAAAGTACAAACCTTTCGCATCTGTAATGGCAGTACTTCCTTCCGTTTGAAATTCATCCGGTTTGGCTGTATAATCAATATATATGATGTATTGCTCATCCTTCAAATAAGTCTTATCCAGTTTAATATTCAGCACCAAACTATCGTAGCTATATTTCAAAGGAATATTCTTGCCCGCTTTTATCAGGTCTACTTTATAAATATTCATCCCCTTTGCATCCAGCTGCAAAGAATCCGTTGGATAAAAATGAGGTTTGAGCGTAATCCATACTTTTCCATTGAGGTATGATTTACTATAATCAAATTTCGCATCCAGCTTGGTATGCACCAGATCGTTGATCTTGGTAGGGGTGGAGCGGTAAATGGTTTTCCAGTCTGTGTTAGCAGAAAAATCAATTTCCTGGGCCTGTACAAACCCGATCATACAGATCGCAAGAACAAGTAGTAATTTCTTCATGTATCAATTTTTAAGAAACCTAAAGATAAATCCCCCCGGTATCCCGATGTAATCATTTTTGTGAAAGGAAGATTAAACTGATAAAACAATTCCGGGCGTTATAGCATGGGCTTATTAAGTAGATTTGTATAAATAATTGCATAGATGCATATAAACAGATATACAACGCTGCTCCCTTTTCTTATACTGTTTTTTTTATTGGAGGATTCTGTTACTGCACAATCCACCAGCTTTATCCATATTCAATCGGAGAACAACAACGCCTTTTCTGTAAAGTGGAACGGTAAGATTTACTCCTCCTCTGCAACGGGTTATCTTGTTATTCCACAAATCCCTGCCGGTGAACAGATTCTGAGCTTTGGTTTTCAGGATACATCTCTGCCCGCATACACTTTCTCTCTTACAATGGATGATAAACCTCACGCATTTACCCTAAAACAATCCATCAACAATACCTGGAGCTTATTTGATATGGTAAGCTTTGCAGTGATCAATGGCAGTCAAAAACCAAAAGAAAAAGAAACGAATCCGGTATTGGTCATCAGCAAACCTGCAGAATCTGAAAAGAAACCGGTGATAGAAATACGGGATACACCCTCACAGGTTATATCTGCCGCACCACTGGTAATGAAAAAAGAGAAACCCACAGCCAAACAGGTGAAGAGTTCAGAGCCACCCATTGAAAAGATATTCGATAAAAGCAATACCGCCGGAATTGATCAGGTATATATTGTAATTTCTAAAGGGAAAGCCGATACGATTGCTGTTTTTATCCCCGCATTAAAAGAAGAGAGCCCCAAACAATCTGCTTTTCAGATAGGAGTGCCGGTGCAAAAAACTGGGTTAACAGCAGACAACACGATAATTGTATACACGGATCGTTTAAAACGGTTTACTAAATAACCAGTATGGCACGGTACTTTCTGGAACTATCCTATAAAGGCACAGCCTACAGTGGTTTTCAGGTGCAGGATAATGCACATACCATACAGGGAGAAGTTCAAAAAGCCCTGAAAACCCTGTTCAGAAGCCGAATCGAGCTCACAGGATCCTCAAGAACCGACGCCGGAGTACACGCAAATCAGAACTTTTTTCACTTTGATACCAATCTTGAGATACACAATAAACACGTCTATAACCTTAATGCACTGGTCCCTGATGATATCAGTATAAAGACCATTTACCCGGTACCGGATACCGCCCATTGCCGGTTTGATGCCATTTCCCGTGAGTATAACTACTTCATTTACAGAGAAAAGAACCCCTTTTTGAATGATCGAGCCTGGATGTACCCCTATCCGGTTGACCTCAATTTACTCAGTCAGGCGGCAGCAATAGTGATGGAATACAATGATTTTACCAGCTTTTCCAAGCGCAATACACAGGTAAAGACTTTTCTATGTGCTATCGAACACTCAGAATGGAAAGAAGAAGGATCTGTTTTGATTTATAAGGTCAGGGCCAACCGTTTTCTCCGGGGAATGGTGCGTGGATTGGTAGGCACAATGCTTAAAACAGGCCGTGACCGGTTAAGTATAGACGGATTAAGGGCCATAATCGAAGCAAAAGATTGCGCCAAAGCCGATTTCTCCACTCCGCCTCAGGGATTATTCCTCAACCGGGTTATTTATAATGATACGTTAAAGCCTTTTCTGGATATAACGCACTCGATCAGTTGAGCGAAAAAAGAGTTGTTTAGCC
>OZ242223.1:0-2995000 GCA_965206685.1 Sediminibacterium sp. | reverse complement strand
CACGTCGAGCAGGAGCGAAAGCTGGCTAAAGTGATCCGGTGATTCTGCATGGAAGGGTCATCGCTCAAAGGATAAAAGGTACTCCGGGGATAACAGGCTGATCTTACCCAAGAGCTCATATCGACGGTAAGGTTTGGCACCTCGATGTCGGTTCGTCACATCCTGGGGCTGGAGAAGGTCCCAAGGGTTCGGCTGTTCGCCGATTAAAGTGGCACGTGAACTGGGTTCAGAACGTCGCAAGACAGTTCGGTCCCTATCTGTGGTGGGCGCTAGTAAATTGAGTGGACATGTCCTTAGTACGAGAGGACCGGGACGTACGTGCCGCTGGTGTATCTGTTGTGCCGCCAGGTGCAATGCAGAGTAGCTACGCACGGCAAGGATAAACGCTGAAAGCATCTAAGCGTGAAACCTTCCACAAGATGAGTTTACTTTTAAGGGTCGTCAAAGACTATGACGTTGATAGGCTATAGGTGTAAAACTAGTAATAGTAAAGCCAAGTAGTACTAATTGCCCGTAAGCTTTATTTTTTTTCTTGTAATTCATCAGCTTCCCAATATGTAACTTATTTAAGTGGTAAACTTAGTTTACTCCTTATGAAAATCTTATGGTGGTTTAGCCGAGGGTGTTCACCTCTTCCCATTCCGAACAGAGAAGTTAAGTCCCTCATGGCCGATGGTACTCGCGTTAAGCCGGGAGAGTAGGTAGCTGCCATATTTATTATAACCCAATCAGTTTATTCTGGTTGGGTTTTTTTGTGCCCAAACCCGGCATAATCCAGCATTTCTTTTGTCTTCACTCTCTTTTGTATCTCCTTACAGTTTGTTGTTACTCCTGCAACGGGATTTTTCCCCTTTCATCTACAGTATTTTTCTGGTTGTAAACATGTTTTCTGGTATATAGATTTACCAAATCATAGAATTTACGCTAATGCAACACGCAGTTAAAGAACATGTTGCATAATACCAAAACCCAAATCAATAGCATGATAAATGTTATAACAACCATTTTTGATTTTTTCAAAAAGCTTGTCTTAAATGAAATACTGCCCCAACTGGATCAGTATATTAAAAATTTTGTAAAGGTATATAAGGCACTGGATGATAAACAGCAGTCGGTAATCGACGCACTGGTCGTTTCCAGGTCGCTTTTGTTCTATCATTTTTTAAACATACTTGCCGTAATTTTTTTCTGGTTCCTTCCGCAGGGTAAGGATATTTTATATAGTGCTATTGAAGACTCTGTGGCAAGTCAGTTTGGTACAGCATTCTGGCTAACCATCAGTACGTTAGTTTGGGGAATTTGCGCTGAATTTGCAGCGAGATTCAGGGTATATGCGAAAGATAATTCAGGACTTGTTTTATCCCAACAGAGAGTGGAATGGCGAAGAATGCTTCAGCGGTTTTATGCAAGTGCCTTTCTCATCTTTCCTTTTGTTATTATGATAGTTGGTTGTTTTTTAGCGGCCAATAATCGTGAGGAAAATATGGAAAAAGCATGGGGTAGTGCCAGTATTCTGCTTGCCTTTTTATTCGGAGGCTTAATCCTTGCGTATAATCTTTATTTCAATCCAAAATGGCAAAACAGTTTTTTGAGAATTTTTTCCGGCATCAAACCAGGGGATAACTATAATACCAGCGAAGAAAAAAGACTGAAAGAAAGCCTGCTTGGTATTTACAATCCCTTTGTGTTCAGGTTTAATAATGAAATTAAGGATGACTGCAGACTGACAATAAAAGATGAATGGTACGAAATGCCACTTGAGCAGCTTCCAAAAGAAATACGTGACTATCCTTATGATGAAAAATTTCCAAGATCCATAAAACCGCCTATTGATCATGGATTAGTGGAACTTAAAGCTGTTTTTTTTCCGGCAAAAGCAGAAGATGGTAGTATTCAAAAAGATGTTTTTATCAGATGGGTATACCATATCAATTATCGGTTTTATCCGGTATTGAATCGGGAATTGAAATTTGTTGTTTTTACAGGGCTTGCCATTTTGTTTATTGTACCCTTCCTTCCGATTTCCATGTATGAACATATTGGCTCTGCAGGGTTGGTAGCTTTTTCATTTGCAGGTTGGATTGCTTTGTCAACCGGGTTATTGTTTCTGGATATCAGTAATTTCTTCAAGAACCGTATTTTAAATATTATTCCCTGGCGATTTTGTTTGATTGTATGGATGATCTTGATTTCTATCTATAATACAGATCACCCTGCGCGGTTTTTAAATGCAGATACCAATGCACAAAGCGACAGGCCGGATCTGCAAAAGCATTTTCATGAATGGCTGAACAAAAGGGTAGATACTTCTTCGGTTGCACTGGTAAAAGACAGCCTTTGTAAAAAGGACAGCCTGGGAAACTTTATTGCAGAGTTGCGCCCAAAAAAAGATGCGGCAAAAGTACCCATACTTTTTGTTTGTGCAGAAGGAGGAGCTCTGCGAACGGGAGCAATGGCGGCCTCTTTACTAGGCCAGTTACAGGATTCTATGACTTGGTTTAAAGATAGAATTTATGCATTCTCTACAGTTTCCGGTGGAACAGTAGGTGTAGGATTTTTTAATGCAGTAACGTATTTGAGCAAGTACGATCCTCAAAAAATAAAACTGAAAAAACTGATCAATCGATGGTTTACCAAAGATTATCTGGCACCTGTTATCGCAAAACTATTTTATGGAGATATACTTCAGTTATTTGTTCCGTTTCATGTATATTATTTTGATCGATCAATAGCCCTTGAAATGGCTTGGGAAAACGGATATGATGAAATTGATAATGGAAGATATGAGTCGAATGTTTTTTCAAGTGATTTCTTAAAAGGAGGCCGGCAGTTTACTGCTCCGGCATGGTTTATTAATACAACGCAGGTAGAAACCGGTCATCAATGTTGGATATCAAATGTAAAACCAAGTGGCGTATCCAATAACAGGGATACATTCAGCAACCTTGAACTCTATAACCGGGATGTACTGAGTAATATACCGGGAACGCTGCGGTATAGTACCGCCATGGGTTTTAGTACACGATTTCCTTTGATTTCACCGGCAGCAGCAGTTACCTATAATTTTAGCAGAAGATATCATTTTGTGGATGGTGGTTATGTAGAGAATACCGGCAGCCAAACAATGCTGGAAATACTGATAGCCTTGAGTAAGGATGTTTATTTTCAACGCCACTGTGTTCCGTTTGTTATGATGATCAGGTTTGGTCCGGATGATATTTTAAAAAAGCCTGAACCGGTAACATTTGGAAGCGAGTGGAATGAAGTGGTGAGTGGTATCATGAACACCCGGGCAGGCAGGTCGGAACTGGCACGTAATTATCTTATTGATTATGTTAAGAAACTCCGGATCGAAAATATCCTCTCAGATAAAAAAGATACCTGTTACAAAAACCCTGCTTACTATACCCGTTTAAAAGACAGTATACAAAACAAGCTATTTGACTGGGAAGTAACGTTTGAAATGGCCCAAAGGAAAGTACCCATGAATTGGGTATTATCTAATAAAAGTATGGAAAGGGTAGAAGAGTATTGCAGAGAGTTATTATTGGATACAGTTAAAACAAGAAAATTTATCAATCAGATAAAAATGTGAGAAGGCCTGAAATCAATAAAGCGAAACAGTTTTTCCCCGGTATGATTCAGAAATAAACTGCTTGCAAATCAGAAGTTTGGTTTTGTGGTCACTTGTTATGTATTGATATTGGAAATCACAACCGGCAATCAAATAATTGTTGGAGTATAAAAAAACAGATTATGTTTAATTCTCCCATTTTAGATGTTGCTATTGGGCTGGTGTTTATTTTTCTTTTATACAGCCTTTTAGCTACCTCAATTAAAGAAGCAATAGCCACACTATTGGGCTTAAGGGCTTCCATGCTTAAAAAAGGAATTGTTGACGGCATGCTTTCTGACACACCAGCTCAGTTTAAACTGATAGGTATTTTGCAGTATTTCTGGAAACTGGTGGTTACTTTCTTTTCAAGACTGGGGCTGGTGCCTGCAAAACCGGAAGCCCAAAAGTTGATTGGCGATAAATTCTATGATCATCCCATTATTAAAAACTATGGGTCAAGCCGTATTTTTCCTTTACCCTCTTACATTCCTTCGAGTAATTTCTCGCTTGTTTTGATAGAAGTTCTGAAGAATGATTTTGCTAATAAAATAGAGGCCATTGCGGCTAATAAGAAACTTGTTTCATCAGTACTTACCGATATTGAAACCCTGAAGAAAGAACTCCTGTTGGCAAATGATGCAACCAGTATTAAAGAATTGCTGGATTATTATTCTTCTTTATATCAACAAGGAAGCCAGATACCTCAAGGAATTATTAATAAAGAAACCTGCCAGATTCTTGTTATGCACCTGCAAAAAAGCATGTACGACATGAATGCCTTTGCAAAAAGATTGGAAAACTGGTTTGATGATTCCATGGATCGTGTTTCGGGTTGGTATAAAAGGCAGGTACAGGTAATCCTTTTTATGTTAGGTATTGCAATGGCAATTATTTTTAATGTAGATACACTGCAAATAGCCGGAAAGTTAACAAACGATAAAGATGCCAGAGATAAAATGGTACAGCTTGCCATAAAAACTTCTGAGCAATACAAGGAAGACCCTCGCGTAAAACCCATAACTGATAAAGATAACCGGAAAGAGGATTCTGTAAAACGGGCCAATAACATAAATGTATTTGAACAATATCAAAGCAAAATGTCAGAAGCCAAAAAGGTACTGGATACAAATATTAGTAATGCGAACAGTTTACTGGCTTTGGGTTGGGGCGATTTTGGTTTAAAAAGAGATAGCGCCTTTGTTTTAAGCGAAAAATATAAAACTGAAGCAGATACCCTTATTAATCATTTTCTGAAGGATATAAAATTTAAAAAATCTTTACAAAAAAATGATACGCTTGACGCCAGAAAGTTTGCTTTAACAACACTCTACAGTAAAGATCACTGGATTAACTTAAAAGTGGGTTATGTATTTAGTGAGGCTTTTAAAGGAAGAAAAATGCTTGGTTTTTTGATATTGGCATTTGCGGTTTGTTTAGGAGCCCCTTTTTGGTTTGACCTGTTAAATAAGCTGGTAAAACTAAGAGGTTCCGGTAAAAAGGAAGATAGCAATAGTGGTGGTGATGCCAAAACTGCAGCCGGCAAAGAACCCATAACCATAAACGTTAACACACAAAAATCAGGTGAGGAGGCCGTAGGTTAAATATGTTTCAGCTATTAGTTACTGCCAATAAATTAAATAAAAGAAGTCATATACCTGCGTCACTTCCCGATGTCGCAGGCATAGCCGGACAGGTTTTAAAAGGATACCGGTTTGAAGGAGAAGAAGTAATTAAAGTACCCAATGCTGCTTTGGGCAAATGGTATAAAGACAGAGATAATTATTTTTATTGGGGAGGTGCTCTGATGGTGATAAGTGAAACTGTGGAAGAGGATACTACAGAGGCATTGCATAGTGAACTTGAAAAAACTGCTATTACACCTGTTGTAAAAAAGAAAATAGAGCAGGTTGTAAATGCTTTCGAAACAGGCTCTGCTGAAGGTGATTACTCTGAACTGGTTACCTATGATGATTATACAGATCCGGTAACGAAAGAGAAAAAGGTACAGGTCACCTTTGGTCGCTCACAAACTACAGAGTTTGGACATCTGAAAGCATTGGTGCAGGATTATGTAAACTGCAAAGGTAATTACGCAGATCAGCTCTCACCTTATGTAGACAGATTAGGTAAACAACCCACACTTGCTACAGATGCCATATTCTGCGGAGCATTGAAAAAAGCCGGGAAAAATGATCCGGTGATGCGTAAATGTCAGGATGATCTGTTTGAAGTAAAATATTACCAACCGGCATATCATTGGTTTACAGAAAATGGATTTACCCTTCCGCTTAGTATGCTGGTGATTTATGACAGTACGATACATTCAGGAGGAATCTTAAGTTTTTTACGGAAACGGTTTGATACAGTACTACCGGTTAGTGGGGGCGATGAGAAAGAATGGATAACCAATTATGTGAATGTAAGAAACGAATGGCTGGCCGGTAACAGCAGCACCCTTTTGCAAAAAACAGTGTATCGGACAAAATGTTTTAAAACGGCTATTGAAAATGATAACTGGGAAATATCAAAACCTATCAGGGCAAATGATGTGTTAATTGCCTGATAGAAAAATTATTTTGAATTGTATTTATTTTTAACTCTAAATCATCTATTATGAAAAGGATACTGACAGGTAAAATAATGATCTTGTGTGCAATAACTTTATTATTAAGCTGCCATGTAATGCTTATTGGTGCTTATGATGAAGTAACCGATCAAGGATTTCAGAAAGTACAGAACGGCATTTCGGGGTTATTGGTTAGGATTAATAATAATCTCAAAGATCCGGCAGAGATTAATTATGCTAAGTACAAACCCGTGTATGAAGATATAGAAGGACAAATTCAAAGTGTTAAGATCCGTTGCAATGCTTTACCTAAATATGCACAGGTCATTACACAGGCTAATTCACTTGATTCCAGTTTTCAATCTTTAGAGCAATATCATAAATTAGGATTGGGTGTGAGCGATACGTCTGCATTGCGTGTTATGAAAAGAACATTTGACATAGAGTTCAAGGCAATTATTCAATTGCAAAATGGATTGAAGCGCGAAAAAAATATAAAATAATCTAATATAAAAATTAAACTCATCATCATGGCATTAGATATTACAGTTCTGCTAAATCAAATGGTAGGTGCAGCTGAAGCAAGCCTCGGCGCCAACTGGCCCGGGATAAAAGATCTGGCCACCAGTTCATTAAAAGGTATTGCACAAAACTTAGTTGATATAGAACAAATGAAACTGACAGGTACTATCAGCGAAGAAAAAGCAAACCTTCTCATCAGCATGCAAAAAAATGCTGCTAAAATGGTGATTGCAACCGAAATAGGTTTGGGCTTATTGGCTGCAGAAGCTGCTATCAACGCAGCATTAGATGCGGTTAAAACAGCTGTGAATTCTGCGATAGGGTGGTCAGTGCTTTAACTGATTTGCTTATCGAAATCATTTATGCAGTATAAATTATGCTACATCTTCGCCAGAAGAAGCTGCTAATAATTTAAACCAATCTTCTCTATCTAACCGGATAGCCGATGCAACTTTTGCCTGCAAGAGCCTTTCGATTTTAGTAGTGCCAATTATGGTTTGAATACCGGAAGGATGCGTATGCAGCCATGCCAATAATATTTCATTTAAACCCGTATTGTATTTTTCGGCAAGCTCTGACGCCATTGCAGTAATGGCGCGATAGTGGGGATGGGTTTCATCTGAAAATGATCCGCCACCAAGTGGTGCCCATGCCATGGGGATGATTTTGTGTTGCATACAGTTTTCCAATGTTCCATCAGAAAATGCATTTAACTGTATGATGGATATTTCTACCTGGTTATATTCAATTAATGTATAGGCAGAAAGCAGGTTAGTCTGGTGTGGCAGAAAATTGGAAACACCGAAGGATAAAATTTTGCCCTGTTGCTTAAGTTGTTCAACTGCTTCAGCTACTTCTGAAGGGTCTAACAGCGGATCGGGCCGATGTATCAATAAAACATCCAGATAATCTGTATTCAAATTTTGCAGAGAACGTTCTGCAGAGCGGATAATATGTTCTTTGGATGTGTTGTAAGACTTGATCGTATGTTCAGGCCGGTTAGGTGTGAGCATTTGAATACCACATTTGGTAATGAGTTTCATATGTTGTCTGAGAGAAGGATTTTCTTTCAGTGCTTCGCCAAATTCTTCTTCGGTGGTATAATCTCCATAAATATCTGCATGATCAAAACTGTTGATACCATATTGCAGGCATGATTCGATCATTTGTCTGTATTGTGCAGTTGAAAAATTAGCACCCCAGATGCCCCAGCGCATACAGCCGGCTACGGGTGAGGAGATGTTGGTGGATTTCATAAAGTAAATGTAGTAAAATACCTCCCTTGATTGAATAGATGACTGCATCTATCTATTCAATCTTTCCCTCCTGGGAGGAGGGAGGAGTTTAGTTTGGTATGCAATAAAAAAGTCCGGCGTGTTGCCGGACTTGAGTATTTTTTTGATTGGGTGTGTGGGATTAATACCTGTTGTATCCACCACCGCCACCACCATTGCCACCACGGTCGCGGTTGTATCCGCCACCGCCGCCGCTACCGCCACGACTTCCGCCGCCGCCATAACCGCCACGGCTACCGCCGCCGCCACCACCGAAGCTCTTCTTTTTGAAGCCGCCTCTTTCGCCTTCTGGGCGTGGTGTTGACTCGTTGACAACTATTTTACGGCCTGATACATCTGTATCATGTAATGCCGCGATAGCTGCACGGGCTGCTTCATCATCAGCCATTTCAACAAAACCGAAACCTTTGCTGCGATCGTTGTTGAATTTGTCGGTAACAATTTTGGCGCTGGTTACTTCGCCATAGGGTGCAAAAAGGTTTTGCAGATCGTCACTGGTCATACCCCAGTTCAGATTTCCAACGTAAATGTTCATGTTCTAAAAAAAATTAAATGATCAAAATACCAATGGATAAACAGTAACCAAAAACCTTGAAGCATTTACGTTAAAAAACCTTCCTGGATATGGAATCACTGCCATTGGACTGTCGAAGATAGGGATTTTAATCATTTTGGGTATTTTTTTAAAAAATAGTAAAAATAATAGAAGAGTTAAATGTCTTTTATGCGATCCGGGGAGAATAAGTCTAAAATCACTTACGAAATACCGTTACTCTATTTACTTTTTTGTCTTGACACAAAAAAGTAACAAAAAAAGTCAAGGCTGATGTAAAAAAGCTAAAACCTGTCCGCCGACAGGCTGGTTTACTCCATTACCGTACAAAGAATGAAGTCTAAAGCCTGGCAATAGATGAACAATTAAGCAAATGTGTGTCTGAGCTTTATCAAAAGCCCAACATCGTTCTTTGCTTAACGCTTTTTTCCATAGGCCATTTTAAGAAGACGCCATGAAAGCAGAACGTACAAGTGAGTGACACAAGAGGTGATGCCATGAAAGGCTGAAGCCGGAAAACAAAAAAGCCCGTTCCGAGGAACAGGCTTTTTAAATATATTGTTTAGCGTAGGTTACTCTGCAACAACTTCAAAGTCGATCTCAACTGTGTTTCCGTTACCGAAATCGATAGACGCTTTGTGCGTACCGGCTTCTTTCACTTCATCAACAATAGAAATACGTTTGCGGTCGATCTCGTAACCTTTCTGGTCGCGGATAGCGCGGGTGATCTGTAAAGAAGTAACGCTACCGAAGATCTTACCGCTGATACCGATCTTAGCGCCGATAGTTACCGGTGATGCTTTTAAGATATCGATTACCTTGTTAAGTTCAGCCAGCATAGCAGCTTCTTTCTTCAGTTGCACTTTCATTTTCTCTTCCTGTTGTTTCAGGTTAGAAGAGTTAGCTTCTACCGCAAATTTTTGTGGAATAAGAAAGTTACGTGCATAACCATTCTTTACGGTTACCACTTCGTTGCGGCCACCCAGGTTGTCTACGTCTTGAATTAAAATGACTTGCATATTTGTTTGTTTAGTCCCAAGAGCCCAGTCTTTATTGACTGTCCCCACCCACCTTCGCTGAAGCTTCGGCGGACAAGGTTAGGGAAGGTTACTAATAAATTCTATTTCAATAAATCTGTTACGTAAGGTAACAAAGCCATTTGACGTGCTTTCTTAACTGCGTCCTGAACTTTACGCTGATACTTCAAAGAGTTTCCGCTTAAACGGCGTGGTAATAATTTACCCTGCTCGTTAATGAATTTTTTCAGGAAATCGATGTCTTTGTAATCAACGTATTTGATGCCATATTTTTTAAAGCGGCAGAATTTTTTCCGTGGCTTTTCCTGTTTGATGGCGGTCAGGTATTTGATTTCGTTCTTTGCCATGATTACGCTTCAATTTTATCCTGCATTGCAAATCCGCCATTTCTTTTCACGTGATTGTACTCGACGGCGTATTTATCGAGACGGGTGATCATGTGGCGCATGATTTGCTCATCGCGCAACATCTGGATCTTCAGTTTTTCGTTAATGTCTGAAGGGCCCTGGAATTCATACACCCAGTAGATACCGGTTGTTTTTTTCTGAATAGGGTAAGCGAGTGATTTTAAGCCCCATGGGTTGCTGGCTACAGTAACACCACCTAATTCTGCAACCAGGTCGGCGTACTTTTTCTGAGAAGCTTTAAAATCTTCTTCAGACAGTACCGGAGTAAAGATCACCATCAATTCGTAACTGTTCATTACTTGAATTTTTAGGTTTTAAATTGGTTTATCCCATTGGTCATCCGCGGCGCGGGTAGAATCTGCCAAAACAGATTTGGGGCTGCAAAAGTAGGGAAAAACTGCGGATAATTAGTAATTAATAATTAGAAATTAGTAATTACGGCGGGGGTTTGGGGCGAATTTCCTCCTTTTCGGGTAAACAGGCTAATTATCTGATGGATTTTAATAATACGATGTAGGTGGGGAAGTGGTCGCTGTAGCCTCCGCGGTAGGTGTTTCCGTCCCAGGTGCGCATGGGGTAGCCTTTGTAGCGGCCGGCATCTTCTTTCATGAAATTTTGGGTGAAAATGGACTGGTGATGGTAAAAAAGACCTTCCTGTTTTCGGTTGAGCCAAGCTTGGGAGATGATGATCTGATCGAATAAACCCCAGGTGTCGCGGTTAGCGAGGGTGCCAATTCCGTGGGAGTAGGGTTCGGCCCAGGGATTGAACAGATCGCCCGGTTTGGTTTCTGAGATGGTTGGTTTGGCTTTTAATATTTCGGTAATGCTGGGACTGTCGGGGTCATCGTTTAGATCACCCATGAGAATGATTTTTGCATTGGGTTCTTTTTCTAAAATGGAGTTGATATGTTTTTTGCATACAGCGGCAGCTGTTTCTCTTGCTGGGGAACTTCTTTCCTCACCTCCCCGGCGGCTGGGCCAGTGGTTTACATAAAGATGAACGGGTTCGCCGGCGAGTTGCCCTTTTACATAGAGAATGTCTCTTGTATAAAAAGCTGATTTACTGTTGCCGGGTAATTTTACAAATAGTTTTTCTGCTTTTTCGGGGATGAAGAATTTTGGATTGTAGAGAAGGGCAACATCAATGCCGCGTGGGTCTTTAGAGTCGTAATGGATGAGTTGATAATTTCTTTTAGATAGCAGGGGGTGATGTGTAAGATCATGTAAAACGGTATCGTTCTCAATTTCTGCAACGCCAATGATGGCGGGGCCTGCAGAAGTTATATCAGTGCCGATCATACTGAGAACGGTAGCGAGTTTGTTTACTTTGTCAAGATAGATATCGCTGTTGTAATGTTTGATTCCATTGGGTGTGAAATCCTCATCGTTGATGATGGGGTTATGAACAGTATCATAAAAATTTTCGAGGTTATAGAAGGCAACGATGCAGGCGTAGTATTTTTTTTCCTGCGCAAAACAAAGTTTTATGAACGAAAAGAGTAGTAATAAAAAGAGCCATCTCATACATAAAAATTATAGAAACAAACCTACCGTGTAATCTTATTTCTGCATAGCGTATTTACCGCAGAAAATATACGCAGCTGATGTATGGATGAACCGGGCAGATTATTTTTGGTTTCTGTTTGATTGACAACCATTCCTGTATCATTTATTGACTAAAAGAATCACTATGCCGAAATATTATTGGCTATTGGTTTTGTTATGCATTGTTCAGGGATCGTTGGCGCAAACAAAGCCGGTTAAGAAGATTGCGAAAAATAAATTTACAGACAGTCTGCAGGCAATAGAAGCCGCAGAGGATATGGTATTTGACTTACCTGTGGTTGTTCTGAATGAGCAGGAAAGAAATGAAAACAATGGCACTTTTGTACCATCAATACTTGAGGCAAACAGAGATGTGATGAGCAGTATGGCTGCCTTTCATTTTAATATTGTCAGGTTTAGGATGCGGGGATATGAGTCGCGGTTTTCTGAAACGCAGATCAATGGCATTTCCATGTATAACCCTGTTGACGGCAATACACAATTTGGTTTATGGAGTGGGTTAAATGATGTAACCCGTAATACACAAAGCTGGCAGGGATTGCGAAATAGTGAAAGTGCATTCGGAAATATCGGGAATACTACAATAATGGATATGAGGGCATCGAAACAGCGTGTGCAGGAACAGATGAGTTATGCTTTTTCGAATAGAAGTTTTACGCATCGATGGATGTTTAGTAAAAGCCGGGGGATGAATAAAAAAGGTTGGGCATTTACTTTATCAGGAAGTTTTCGTTTTGCGAATGAAGGGTATGTAGCCGGAACTGGTAACCGAGGATATAGTTATTATTTGGATATAGATAAAAAGATCAATAATGATCAGTTACTATCGATCATACTATTTGGTTCTTCTGCTGAGAATGGCCGGCAGGGAGCGATATTGAAGGAGTCTGCTGAATTAGCTGGATCGAATGATTATAATCCTTATTGGGGTTATCAATCGGGTAAAAAAAGAAATGCGAATATTTCAAAAAATCAGCAACCCGTATTGATGATTACGCATGATCAAAAAATGAATAATCATAGTTCGTGGGTGAGTTCATTGGGTATCACTGCGGGTGAGAAAAGCAGTACTGCGCTGGATTGGTATAAAGCGCCTGATCCGAGGCCTGATTATTACAGGTATTTGCCAAGTTACCAGAAAGATTCATTGCTGCGGATAAATCAATTTATGCTGATGCACGAGAATGAACAGTTAAGACAGATCAACTGGGATCATTTGTATGATGTGAACCGGCATAGTATAGAAACTGTAAATGATGCGGATGGCATTATTGGAAATGTGATGGCCGGATTACGTTCTCATTATATTCTTGAAGAAAGGGTTACAGCTATTAAGCGAATAGAATTGAGCAGCGTGTTAAATGCTATGGTGAATAAAGAAATGTCTTTTGCCGGTGGAATCTCCTTTCAATTACAGGAAAGCAGAAATTATAAAAAGATCAACGATTTACTGGGTGGAGAATATTTTGTGGATTGGAACCAGTTTGCCGAGAGGAATTTTCCGAATGATCCGATGGCTTTGCAAAATGATATCGATCATCCCAATCGGATCTTACATAAAGGGGATGTATATGGATATGATTATTCCGTCAATACCCAGAAAGCCAATGTTTGGATGCAGCTCAATGGATCGAGAAAGAAGCTGGATTATTTTGGGGCACTCTCTTTTCAATATTTATATTATCAACGGGATGGGCATATGCAGAATGGCTTGTTTCCAGATAACTCATTGGGGAGATCAGAACCGAATGAATTTATTGATTACGCGGTTAAAGGAGGTGTTACTTACAAGATCAATGGAAGAAAATATTTGTATTTGTTTGGAGCAGCTTTAACGAAAGCGCCATTGTTTGATGATGTATTTATTTCGCCACGAACAAGAAATACAGAGCAGGAAACGATTCGGAATCAAAAGATACAATCCATTGAAGCCGGATATGTCTGGCATTCACCATTGATTAAAATGAGGCTCAGTGCTTATGCCACTTATTTTTCAGCTGGGATGAATATCAGCACATTTTATCATGACGGCTATGGAAATTTCGTGAATTACGCCTTGACCGGAATTGACAAAATGCATATGGGTACTGAGTTGGGTATTGATTTGAAATTATCATCCAGACTCAATTTGAACCTTGCGGCTTCTGTTGGCAGATATTATGATAACAGCCGGCAACTGGTTACTGTTTCTGCAGACAATACAGCAGATATCCTGGAGAGAAGTATGATCTATTCTCAAAATTACCGAGTGGCAGGAACACCGCAGGAAGCTTATGGATTGGGTATTCATTACCAATCTGCGGGTGCTTTTTACATGGACCTTACCGGAAATTATTTCAGGGAGCAATGGATTGATTATAACCCGTTAAGAAGAACCTATGCTGCATTGGAAAATATTCAACAGGGAAACGAACAATGGAATAAAATGTTGCAACAAACAAAATTGCCCGATCAATACACGATGGATCTTTCGGCAGGAAGTTCTTTGAGAAGTAAATTATTCGGATCGAAAAAGAAAAGGACAATTCTGCTCTTTATCAGCATTAACAATCTGTTGAATAATCAACAGATTATTTCCGGCGGATATGAGCAGTTGCGGTTTGATGCGGATACGAAAAATCCTGACAAGTTTCCTCCTAAATATTTCTTCGCAATGGGTTTGAATTTCTCAGTTAATATCAGTGTACGGTTATGAAAAAAATATATCACACCCTCACAAAAGTCAAATGGCAAATACTTCTTTGCTGTATTGCATTTTATTCATGTAATAAAAAATTTGATGAGCCACCTGTATTTACCGGTCAGGATATTCAATCCAACCTTTCTATACGTGACCTTCATAAAATGCATTTCAATGGAAATTTTGAACAGATAATGGATGAAATAATCATTGAAGGAATTGTAGTTGCGGATGACAGCAATGATAATTTTTATAAAACGATTACTGTTCAGGATTCAACAGCAGGCGTTGCTATACGTTTAGATGCAAGCGGTTTGTATACAGACTATCCTGTGGGGAGAAAGATCGCTATAAAGCTTAAAGGGCTTTGGCTTGGCGATTATGCGGGTATGATGCAGGTGGGGATTAGTGTTGACAGAACAGATCCGGTTTATCCCGAACTCGCCGGAATTCCTTTGCCCTTGTTCGATAGATATCTCGTTAAGAAAACCCTGAATAATGCGATCACGCCAAGGGTAGTAAAAATTGAAGAGCTAAACGATTCTTTGCAAAGCTGTTTAATAAAAATAAAGGGTGTAGAATTTTCTGTAACGGATACCGGGAGAACTTATTCAGATGCTGTCAATAAGCAATCGGTTAACAGAACTATCAAAGCCTGTGCAGGTGGCAGTGTGTTTTTGCGAACAGGGGGATTTGCCGATTTTGCCAATATTAAAACACCAAGAGGTAATGGAAGTATTACAGCTGTGTACACAATATTCAATAAAGAAAAACAATTAATGATTCGTGATACATCCGATGTACAGATGAACGGGTTGCGGTGCACAGGTGCCGGAGCAAAAGTTTTGTTGAATGAAGATTTTGAATCAGTCAATACAAATGCTGATCTGATACTTGCCGGATGGAAAAATATTAATGAAATGGGGAATAAGATTTATCAGGGTAAACTTTCATTGAATAATCATTACGCGGAAATAAATGCTTTGGCAACAGGGCAGGCTTCTGTTATTTCGTGGTTAATTGCACCGCCGGTTAACTTAAGTAATTCTGCTAATGAGATCCTTAATTTTCAAACAAAAGACGGGTTTGATAACGGAGCGGTTTTGCAGGTTTATATTTCTACCAATTACGACGGCGGAAATACCCCCTGGAAAGCAAAATGGGTTTTACTGAAAGCCAATATTTCAAAAGGCGCTGTTTCGGGACTCGCTTTGGATTGGGTTGCCTCGGGAAATATCAGCCTTTCCGGCTATTCGGGTACCGTTTATATTGCTTTTAAATATGAAGGAGCCGACCCTAATCTGGCATCGGATAAACGAACCACAAGCTTTCAGATCGATAATGTCAGGATAGTAGGGAACTGAGTTTTCTGAATTTTTTTCCTGTCAAAACAAGAATGAGTTAATCAGATGGGCCGTTCATTTGCCAACCTGTCAGCAAAAAGGTATTTGGTATTTACTTTGCATAGTTCCAACCAAACGAATTTCTATGCAAAAAGGCCAGATACGGGTTCAGACCGAGAACATTTTCCCCATCATTAAAAAATTCCTTTACAGCGACCACGAGATCTTTTTACGTGAGCTGGTAAGTAATGCGGTTGATGCGTCGCAAAAACTGAAGACTTTATCATCTATCGGAGAAGCCAAGGGCGAACTGGGTGAGTTGAGAATTGATGTGATACTGGATGCCAAAGAAAAAACGCTGAGTATTATTGACCGCGGTGTGGGTATGACAGGCGAGGAAGTAGATAAATACATCAACCAGGTAGCTTTTAGCGGTGCTGAGGAGTTTATGGAAAAGTATAAGGATGCCAATATTATCGGACATTTTGGATTGGGCTTTTACAGCGCATTCATGGTAAGTGATAAAGTGGAGATCTATACCAAAAGCCATAAAGAAGGAAGCGGTGTTTACTGGAGTTGCGATGGAAGTCCGGAATTTGAGTTATATGATGTTGATTATAATGAACGTGGCACCAAGATAGTATTACATGTAAATGAAGAGAGCAAAGAATTTTTAGAAGCCGGAAGAATCCGCAGTATTCTCGAAAGGTTCTGTAAATTCCTGCCCATTGCTATTTATTTTTCTGAAGCAGGAGAGAAAAAAGAAGAAGAAGAAACATCCATTAATAATACCGATCCGATCTGGATCAAAAAACCTTCTGAATTAAGTAAGGAAGACTACGAGAAATTCTACAAAGAACTATATCCTTATAACGAAACACCTTTGTTCTGGATACACCTGAATGTGGATTATCCTTTCAATCTTACGGGGGTATTGTATTTCCCAAAGATCAAACAGAGCTACGAAATTCAAAAAGATAAAATTCAATTATACTGTAACCAGGTATTTGTAACGGATGAGGTAAAAGATATTGTACCGGAGTTTTTGATGTTATTGCAGGGGGTAATTGATAGTCCGGATATACCATTGAACGTAAGTCGTAGCTATCTGCAAGGTGATCCGAATGTAAAGAAGATCAATGCGCATATCACCAAGAAAGTAGCGGATAAACTGGATGAGATCTTCCGTAATGAAAGAAGTTCACTAGAAGAAAAATGGGAGAGTCTTGGTTTGTTTGTGAAGTATGGTATGATGACGGATGATAAGTTTCTGGAGAAAGCAAATAAGTTTCTGGTAATGGAAGATACGAAAGGCAAATTCCACACACTGGAAGAATATAAAACGGCTACTGAAACTTTACAGAAGAATAAGGATGGCAAACAGGTAATTCTGTATACAACGAATCCGGTTCAGCAGGATGCTTATATCCAGGCATGTCAAACCAAAGGTTACACCGTTGTGAAAATGGAAACATTGGTGGATGCAGCATTCATCAACACCATGGAGATGAAATGGGAGAATGTTACGTTTGTGCGTGTGGATGCGGATATTGTAGATAATCTGATTGATAAACAGGAGAGCAATGAAAGTGTGCTGAGTAAAGACGAGGAAGGTAAACTCAAAGAATTATTTACATTGGAAATTGAGCAGTTGCATGTGACTACAGAAATTAAGGGGTTGAGTCCAGAGTCTGCGCCGGTTGTAGCAACCCGCCCTGAGTTTATGCGGAGGATGAAAGATATGGGTGCCGTTGGCGGTGGTATGACTGCATTTTACGCACAGATGCCGGATGAAGTAACCCTTACGGTTAATGGTAATCATCCGATCTATCAGAACCTTTTGAAAGAAACCAATACTGCGATACAGCAAAAGCAGGTAAGGAATCTGGCTGATCTGGCTTTGTTATCGCAAGGATTACTGAAAGGAGCGGAGTTAACTAATTTTATTAACAGAAGTGTGGAATTGTTGCAGGGTGAGACAAAAATGGAAGCGTAATTTTCGGAATATAGGATTAGAACGGCTTGTCATTTTTGGCAAGCCGTTTTTGTTTGGATAAAGAGTACAGACTGAGGTCTTTTTGCTAATTTCATTTATGCCCCAAGATGGATTGATCAATCTCCGCATAAAAAAAATTATCGCTGAAACAGCGGATGCCAAATCCTTTGTACTGGAACCGGTTAATGGAGATCCGGTCAAATATGCAGCGGGACAATTTCTCACATTTATTTTTAGAAAAGAAAACGGAACTGAGGAGCGAAGAAATTATTCTTTATCCTCGTCGCCTGATGATCAAGAGCCTTTAATGATTACGGTTAAACGAATTGCCAATGGGGAGTATTCGAGAAAATTTATTGATATGATGAAAGAAGGTGATGAATTGCAAACCATCGGAGCCTCCGGTTTTTTTACAATCCCCAACGATATACAATCATATGGTCAGTTTGTTTTTCTGGCAGCGGGCAGTGGTATTACGCCGGTATTTTCATTGATCAAAACTTTATTACATCATTATCCTGATAAAAAAATTGTCTTAATTTATAGTAACCCAACCGAAAAGGCCACAATTTTTTATGAGTCATTAAAAGAACTGCAAAACAATTTCTACAATAGATTTCAAATTGAATTTTTATTTAGTGATGCCCGGGATTTACTGCATAGAAGACTGAGTGGCTATCTTCTCGAGCAATTCATAGATCGTTATGCTGATATTCCGATCAATAAGCAATTATATTATCTCTGCGGGCCATTTGAGTATATGCGGATGGCAACAATTGTGTTAAAGAATAATGGTTTTAATGCATCGCAGATACGTAAAGAAGTCTTTATTATTAATAAACCGGAGCGCAAAGCAAAACCTTCCGATAAAGAATTACATACTGTTCAACTTCAATTACAGGGTAAAGAGTATCATTTTCAAACACAATACCCCGAAACGATTTTACAAACAGCTAAAGCAAATAATATTCCGGTGCCCTACAGTTGTGAAGCCGGTCAATGTGGAACCTGCGCTGCAACCTGTGTTAAAGGTAAAGTATGGATGTGGCGGAATGATGTATTGATGGATGATGAGATTGCCAAAGGGAGAGTACTCACATGCACAGGCTATGCGGTGGATGGGGATGTGGAACTGCATTTTTAATTTTTCTCCAGTTCTGCCTTTACGTACTCTTTCTTCTGTCTCGAAATAGGCACTTCTGAATTGTCTTCCAACAACAAAAAACCACCATCCTCCTTAATCCAGCTTCTGATATATTTTTTATTTACAAGATGCGACTGGTGGCAACGAATAAACCCATAATTACCCAGCATTTCTTCGTATTCAAAAATGGGTCTGGAAGTAAGTATCTTTTCTCCACCCTGAATAAAAAAGGTTGTATAATTATTGGACGATTCACAGCGGATAATATCCCTGGTATTGATGAATCGGGTTTCTTTGGCAGAAGTAAGTGCAATGCGGTGCAGATCTTTTTGTTGGCGGTGTTCCAGTACTTCCAGCAGATTCTCTAATTTTTTGTTCTGTTTTTTTTCGGCACTGCGGTAGATGGCTTTATTAACGGCTGCTTTTAATTCATCTGTGTTGATCGGTTTCAATAAATAATCTATTGCAGAGAACTTTACCGCCTGAATTCCATATTGATCGAAAGCAGTTACAAATATGATCTCGAAATTATGTGTTGGTAATGATTGCAGTAATTCGAAACCATTTTTCCCGGGCATCTGTATATCCAGAAACACAATATCGGGATGGTTTTGCAGGATGGCTTTTTCTCCTTCTGACGCATTCAAAGCTTTTCCGGATATGGTGATCTGCGGACAATACTGGTGCAACAATATTTCGAGATTGTCGATATTGTTCTGTTCATCATCAATAATAACAGCGGTGATCAGCATATTATAACCAGTTTTTGAAAGTTAAATGTACAGTTGTTCCGGTATTTTTAAGGCTTTCAATATCCAATGTTACGGGTTGTTTTTTCAGGGTTTTATTTAAAAGTTCAATTCTCTTTTTGGTCAATTCCAACCCGAATCCTTTTCTCTCTGTGTTTAGCTGAAATCCTATCCCGTTATCCTGAATCGTAATGCCAAGTATATTGCCAATTGCCGTAAAGGTAATTTTGATAAACCCATTCTCGTTTAAGCCGGCAATTCCGTGTTTGATGGCGTTTTCAATCAATGGCTGCAATAGTAGCGAAGGGATTTCAACGGCGTTTTTATCCAATGCATCATCAACAATAATTTCGTATTGAAAATGAAAACGTAATTGCTCGAGCTTGATATATGTTTCAAGTAATTTCAACTCATTACCTAGGGGAATCATTTCTCTGTCATTGTTTGCCATCGACTCTCGTAAAAGACTACTGAACGCTACCAGATATGAGTTAGCGTTTACAATATCATTTTTATTGATGAGACCCTGTATTGAACCCAATGCATTGAATACAAAATGCGGATTTAATTGTGCCCGGATTGCTTTTAACTCGAGAGCTAATTGATCTTTTTTTCTGCGTGCAGCTTTTGCCCGTTCTCTGTAATTACGCAAAATCAATATGAATACAATACAGATGCATCCCAATAATATATACATTTTAAATTTTGCGGTCTGGTACCATAGTGGCTCTACTGAAAATGTATATTCCTGAATGTATGTTGGGTGCATGATATACCGAACCTGCAAAATATAGTCCTCACCATGTTGAAGCCTGGTAAGCAGGATCCGATGATCAGATTTGTGCCAACTAGTATCTCCTATTAATTTACAACGAAGCCTGTATTCTAAAACTGAGTCCTTGTGCAACTCTACACTTCCATGGAAATACAATGACAAGACTGAGTTTTGGATTTTTTCATTCTTCATTTCAAGACCAGACTGCTCTCTTTCCAATTCTTTCATATTAGCTTCTGATGGTAAAATGCCAAAATACTTCCTACCATTTTTTGCTAAACCAATATCCTTCAAAGTGTATGATGTATCCTGAACCCAACCTCCCAATATTGGAAGAATCGGGCGGTCAACACCAAAAATATTCAAACGTAGTAACTCCTGTTTTGTACGCTTGTTTCTGAATATTAAAATGTTGGCTGCCGTATCTTTTGAAGTAACTCCATTCGAGAGCATATAATATACTGCGTTACGTAAAATGCTGTCCTCACTGAATGGGTAAGAATCAGGATTGATTTCCTGACTGTATTTTTTTAAATCTCTCCATCCAACCGGCGATATACCTCTCCATGAACCGCGCACTTCGATGTCCTCTGCCCGCATCTGTTGCCCGTCGGCAATAGAGGTATCGATTATAGTACGTGTTGGTTGAAAGGAATTTACAAAAGGATCGGTGTTTTCTGTAACGGCTATTTTCATATAATAACCAAATACATCAAATCCTTTAGCCGGAAACGGAAACTGCATATGAGAAGAAGGACTATTAAGTAAAGGATCGATCTTACATTGATTGGAAATAATAATATTCAGCTTATTGAAACGAAAAACAATCGTATGCCGGTCTTCTTTATGTATATATTGTCCCGTTGCAGAAAAAAAATGGATCAGCACTACGAGGGAAAGGAATACTTTTTTCATGACTAGTAAATTAATTCAATTCAAAACTAATCTGTCGGCTATTCCGATTTTATAATGATGTGAAAATAGCAGTTATGGATGTGAATCTGTAGAAAGGTAATCAGGATGCGGTTCGGATATCAATCATCTTCATCTGCAAATTCTTCTCGCCATTCCACTCGTTCTCATCAATGGTAAAAACGATATCGAGTGGCTTTTGCTGTTGGAGGAGTGGAAATTTTTCGGCCATATTAAAGCCAATTCCGGTGAGGGTGATATTGTTTTGTTTGAGTACAAAACGGATATGCTGTTCTTTTACTACTTTGGAAAAACCGGTATCATTCACTTTTCTGGCAATAAATACCGGACGCATATTTTCCGGGCCAAAGGGCTCCATCTGGTTTAGAATGCTGTAAAAATTTTCAGTGATCTCTGTAAAACTGATCTCTGAATCAATAATGATCTCAGGTATCAGCAAATCATCGGTGATCAGTTTACTTACTTCTCTTTCAAAACTATCTGCAAATGCCTGAACGTTTTCGGGGAGCAATGTCATTCCAGCTGCGGCAAAGTGACCTCCATAGCCCAGTAAATGTTCGCGGCAGGCATGGATGGCTTCGTATAAATTAAAGCCGGCAACACTTCTGGCGCTGCCGGCAACATAATCGCCGCTTCTTGTGAGAACAATTGTTGGACGATAATAAGTCTCAATCAATCTGCTGGCAACAATCCCCACTACACCTTTATGCCAGTGTTCCTGAAATACAACTGTTGTTTTCTTTTTAGCCGCATCTGGATCATTTTGAATGATCGTCATCGCTTCTTCCGTTATGGTGCTATCTGCTTCGCGTCGATCTACATTATCGCTGTGGAGCATTTCTGCAAAGGCAAGTGCCTGCGTATAATCGTGTTCTATAAAAAGTTGTACAGCTTTGCGTGCATCATCCATCCGACCGGCTGCATTAACCCTCGGTGCAATGACAAATACGAGATTGCTGATATGCATTTTTTTCTGCACACCCGCCAATTGCATCAATGCTTTAATGCCTGCACAAGGGTTTTCATTTACTTTTTGTAAACCATAAAAAGCCATGATCCGGTTCTCCCCGGTAATCGGAACAATATCTGCTGCAATGGCTGTGGCAACAAGGTCTAAGTAATTTAGATAAGATTCATCGGGCAATCCCAGTTTATCTGCTAATGCCATCATCAGTTTAAAACCTACACCGCAACCGCAGAGTTCTTTGTAAGGATACTTGCAATCAGATTGTTTTGCATTCAATATAGCAATTGCCGGAGGTAATTCTTTATCAGGTAAATGGTGATCACAAACAACAAAATCGATTCCGAGTGTTTTCGCGTAAGCAATTAATTCTACTGATTTAATTCCGCAGTCGAGAGAAATGATCAGCGTAAATCCATTTTCTTTTGCAAAATCAATTCCGAGTTTAGAAACCCCATATCCTTCTCTGTAACGATGCGGGATATAAAAATCTGTATCACTATATATATTATGAATGAATTGAAAAACGCTGGCAACAGAAGTGGTGCCATCCACGTCATAATCGCCAAACACAAGGATCTTTTCTCCTTTTTCAAATGCAGATAAGATACGTTCAACCGCTTTGTGCATGTCTTTCATTAACCATGGATCATGCAGTTCAGAAAGTTGCGGGCGGAAATATTGTTTGGCTTTATCAAAATCATCAATACCGCGTTGGGTAAGTATGCGGCAAAGGGTCTTGTTTATTTTCAGGGCTTCCTGCAGGGCCGTTGATCTGGTTTCATCGGCCTGTAATATGTTCCATCTTTTTTGCATTAGTAAGTACGGTCGGTTGTGTAGCGAACCAGTTCTTCCAGGGCTTTACGA
Source organism: Sediminibacterium sp. (assembly GCA_965206685.1). Classification (GTDB taxonomy): domain Bacteria; phylum Bacteroidota; class Bacteroidia; order Chitinophagales; family Chitinophagaceae; genus Sediminibacterium. Next base: position 2,971,987 of record OZ242223.1, on the reverse strand, counting down.
ACATCGGAGTCGGGAAATTGGTATAAGATACCCAAAGCCTCATCTCTGAATGCCATCATTTTTTCTGTAGCATAACGGATACCGCCGCTATCTTCAACAGCTTTCAGAACAAAATCCACTTTTTCTTTTTGGGTGTTTTCATTCTTAACTATATAGATAATCTTTCGTCTTAATTCCGGTGTACAATGATTCAGCGTATAGATTAAAGGGAGTGTTAATTTTTTTTCTTTGATATCGTTGCCGGTCGGTTTGCCGATATCTGTGGTGCCATAATCAAAAAGATCATCTTTGATCTGGAATGCCATACCTACCTTTTCACCAAAATTTTTAAGCCGCTGTACATCTTCCGGATCTTCAAAAGTGGTGGATGCCCCGGCTGCACAGGCGGATGCAAGGAGAGAAGCGGTTTTCCCTTTAATAATATCATAATAAATATCCTCGTTGAGATTGAGTTTGCGTGATTTCTCAAACTGCAATAACTCACCTTCACTCATTAATTTAAAGGCTTCGGTTAAAATTTCGAGAACCAAATGGTCTTTATTAGTCAGGGATAATAATAATCCCTTTGACAATAGATAATCGCCCACCAGAATGGCAATTTTATTCTTCCAGAGTGCATTTACAGAAAAAAATCCTCTTCTTTCCATAGAATCGTCCACTACATCGTCGTGAACAAGGGTTGCCGTATGCACCAATTCAACCAAAGAAGCTGCCCGATAAGTGCTTTCGTTCACTTTTCCTCCTAATTTGGCGCTTAAGAGAACAAACATGGGCCTCATCTGTTTACCCTTACGTTTAACTATATATTGCATGATCCGATCCAATAAAGAGATCCTGCTTTTTACAGCCTCTTTAAAGTGTACTTCGAACATGACCAATTCTTCTGATATAACCTGTTTTGCTAAGTTCATGGCTGAAATATGCTGCAATATAGTGTTGATATAGGCAATATAGGTTATAGAAGCAGCGTTTATTGACGTAGTGCGGTCAATACCTGAGAATTTCCGTAGTTAATTAATCGGCATAAAAATTGTACAATTCCCCTTTAAAGTATAATTTTGCGGAGTTATCCACAACGAATAATCATTTTTACTAATAAACATCACTATGGCAAGCAAAAAGTACATTTTAGTAGCAGCCCTGATCGTTCTGATACAGTCGGTCGGTTTGGCTCAAACAGACTGGGGTTGGGACTGGAAGGACACTTCCAAGATCTCTGTTAAAAATCTCCCTCAGCACAATGAATTCCTGAATAATCAATACCCTTACCCGGCAATGCCGCGTAACCAGTGGGAATTGAGTTTTTCACTTGGTAATTCACGTATTATCGGTGACGTAGCCAACTATAAGTTTGGATATGGTGCCGGTGTTTCTCTGCGTAAAGCATTGAACAACATGATCTCTTTAAGAGGTGGTTTCCTTTATCAGCAAAGCACAGGTATTAATCCTTACCTGAGTACAAATGCAGTTAATGATGGTTTTCTGACTACCACTAACCCGTATCGTGCGATTACAGGTTATGGTAATTATATTCCATTTACACCAACCAACCCTAACAAGGCTCTGACAGCTTTTGCGGCAAACTATCGTAACAAAAGCTACTCAGGATTATTTGACATGATCTTCTCTCTCAACTCATTAAGTCATTACCGCGGCAATCCTAAATGGGATGTTTATGTATTTGGCGGTTATGGATTGGTTGCAGCTGATGTTGATACACGTTTAGCTTTAGGCGGTAACGGTAACACACCATTTGATTTTACTACCGTTAACTATAATGGTTCTAAATCAGCTGTACAGGACGCAGTAAACAATCTGTTGAAAACAGCTAATACAGGTGGTTCTAAAGATAATTTCACCAATGCACCTGTACGTGCAAGAAGAAGTGATATTGGTTCAGGTAACCTGTTAATCACACACTCTCTTACTTATGGTGCCGGTTTCTCATACAAACTGAGCAATAAAGTAAATATTGGATTTGAAGACAGAGTGATCAATACTTTTAATGGTGATCAAGATGCATTGAATACAGGTAACAGCGATTTGATGAACTACGCTTCTGCTAAATTGAATATCAATCTTGGCAATAAAGCGAAAAGAGTTGAACCATTATGGTGGATCAATCCAAACAACTTCATTTACAGCGAGCTGAACTCACCTAAGCATATGAAAATGCCTAAAGTGGTATTGCCTGATGCTGATGGAGATGGTGTAACTGACCAGTTTGACCTTGAGCCAAACACTCCAAAAGGTGCACCGGTTGATAGCCATGGTGTTGCAAAAGATACCGATGGTGATGGTGTTCCTGATTACAAAGACAAAGAAGTGTTAACTCCAAAATCTTGTTTCCCTGTAAACAATGACGGTGTGGGTTCTTGCCCAGAGCCAGCTTGTTGCAAAGAGATCAAGGATATGTTGGCTAACATGAAACCAGTTGAGAAAGCGCCTGAGTGTAATGTTGGTAATTTACCAAGCGTACAATTTAAAGGCAATGCAAAACTGTCTAAAGATGCGATGAGCGTTTTGATGGCTGCAGCTGCAAAAATTAAAGCTAACCCAACTTGTAAAGTAAAAGTTATCGGTTACGGTACTTCAAGCAAATCTGCACAGCAACTGAGCTGGGAAAGAGTAAACGCTGTTATCAAATACCTGGTTGAAAAAGAAGGTATCTCTGAAAGCCGCTTATTATTCTTCTACGCACAGGATGGCGATGCAAACACAGTTGACCTGCAAGGTACACTGGAAGACGGTCCTAACACAGTACCGGCTCCACATCCAAACCTGAAAGGAAAATAGTATTATCTCTGACCTGCCTGTCGGCAGACAGGTTTATCAGATTTAGATATGATTATAAAAAAGCCCGCTGAGAAGCGGGCTTTTTTATTTTTCGGATATCAATGACTGTTTAATTGGTAAATAAATTAAAGTGCAACTCGCCAAAATTTTGCAAAGAAGAAAGTTTCAGATCAGCTGCACCCCATTTCTCGTCTTTACTTTGTGAGATATGTGGTACCACTACACAAGCCATTCGTGCGGCTTTGGCGGCGATCATTCCGTTGAAAGAATCTTCAAAGCAGATGCAGTCAACCGGTTTACTGTTCATTTTAAGCGCACAATCTATATATACCTGCGGATGCGGTTTTCCGAATGGAAGATCTTCTGCGGATGAAGTGGCGTGTAAGTATTTTTGTATGCCTGTCATACCTACCACCAGATCGATTAATGCAGGTGGAGAAGATGTTGCCAATCCGATCTTGAATTTTTTTCTTTCAAAGAAATCGAAAATATAAGGTACCCCGGGCATGATCCTTCCGCGGCGTTCAATTCTGTCGAGCACACCTGCCACGATCTTTTTTTCTGCACGGCTGTATTCTTCTGCGCCGATATTAAAATAAGAGAACCACCATTGTACAAATTCTTTTGTGCGCAGGCCTGTTGTGGTTTTGTATTGTTCTTCTGTAAGATCAACACCGTATTGTTTAAATACATCGGCTGCGGCTTCGTTCCATAAAGGCTCACTGTCTATCAGTAAACCATCAATATCAAATATGACTGTATTCAATTCCATAAAACATATTTCAGGCGCAAATGTATAGGCAGAGTTGTTAGCATACCACGAATTGCCCTATTTTTAAATAATAAAGTCAGATTTTCCTGACATTTCTTATTTTGCGGGGCTTGTCTAACTGAATGCTATGAGAATAATTGAACGTTTAAAATACATACGGGTTGTACGTTCGGTTGTATATGGTGTGGTAGGTGCATTCACATATCCCGGTCTGGTACTCTTTAATAAAATACGGATTGAGGGTACCGAACACCTTGAAAACTTACCCAGGCATAATGTACTTTTTGTAAGTAATCACCAGACATATTTTGCAGATGTGATTGCTTTTATTCATATTTTTTGTGCGGTAAAATGGCGGAAACGTAACCGTTTGGGGTTGCCTTATTATTTATTGAACCCTTTTACCAATCTATATTTTGTAGCTGCAGAAGAAACGATGAACGGAAGCTGGATCAGCCGTTTCTTTAAAATGGCAGGTGCACTTACCATTAAGAGAACCTGGCGTGCGGAAGGAAAAGATATTGAAAGGGCAAGGGATGAATCGGATACGCAAAAGATCAATGAGGCACTGGATAAAAGCTGGGTGATTACTTTTCCGCAGGGAACCACCAAGCCATTTGCACCCGGAAGAAAAGGAACGGCGCATATCATTAAAAATAATCAACCGGTTGTAGTTCCGGTTGTGATTAATGGTTTCTGGCGTGCGTTTAATAAAAAAGGATTGGTATTTAAAAAGAAAGGATCCTTATTGTCGGTTCGCTTTAAAGAGCCGATGATCATTGACTATACAAAACCTGTGGAAGAAATTCTTGACCAGGTAATGGAATCGATAGAACAAAGCAAAACCTATATGCTCAAAGGCAAGCATCATATCATGCACCTTCTTGATAAATAAAAATGTCCCCGATTGAAGGACATTTTTTATTTATCATTTTATAAAGAAGGCTTTCAGTTCACTTGCATCATCGGGTTTCATTTTGCCTGCCAGCACCAAACGCAATTGTCTTCTTCTTAATGCGCCATCGTATAAACGAACCTCCTCTTCTGTTTCTGGAATTACATGCGGAACGGCTCTGGGTTTTCCATTGGGATCCAATGCAACAAAAGTGAAGAAAGCCTCATTGCTTTCATATTTATATTGATGCAACAGATCTTCGCCCCAAACCCGGATATGGATTTCCATGGAAGTATTAAATGCACGGCAAACCTGTGCTTCAATGTGAACCACATTTCCCAATTTGATCGGAGTTTTAAAACTCAGGTTATCAACAGAGGCGGTCATACTGGGTGTATTACAATGCCTGCCTGCCGCAATACCTGCGGCAATATCCATCCAGTACATTAAACGGCCTCCCATCAGGTTACCGAAAGTATTGGTATCGTTGGGGAGTACGAGTTCCGTCATGGAGGTATGGCTCTCGCTTGCTTTCTTTGCTTCCATCTGATTCATTTGTGTAAAAGTAAGTTCAAATTATTTAATGAATGTTTCGGTGGTTGTGGGGACACAACCACTGCACAATTATTTAATGAATATTTTGGTGGTTGTGAAGCACCCTTCACAATTATTGGATCATGAGATGGTGGTTGTGAGGACACAACCACTGCAACCATGAGGACACAAACACGGCAACCATGATGACACAACTATTGCAGCAATGTGAACACAACCACTGCAACAATGTGAACACAACCACTGCAACATTATCAAACCACCACCTGCTCAAGTTTTTCTAAATAAGCATCATCAACATCCGCACCAATACCCGGCGCATCAGATAAATGCAAATGCATACCTGAGTAGCTAACACCACCTGTAACCGGATCGGCAAGGTGGCCAAGCAGGCAGGTATCCAGGTCGTAAAATTTTATATTATCCATGGCCATCGCAAAATGCACTTTGGCCGTTAAGGCTACACGGCTCTCCAGCATACCACCCATCATACAGGCAATAATATTTTTTTCGGCAACCTGGTTGATCAATAGTGCTTCATGGATGCCACCGCTTTTTGCAAATTTGATATTGATATACGCACAGGCTTTATTGCGAATGATCCTTTCTGCATCGTGGTGTGTAAATACACTTTCATCGGCCATCAAGGGGATAGGAGATATTTTGCAGAGTGCGGGTAATAATTCATCATTCCATTTGCGCATAGGTTGTTCACAGAACTGAATATTGAATTGGCCGAGTTCAGTTAGCGCAAGTACCGCATCATCGTAACTCCATCCCTGGTTGGCATCTATTCTTAAAATGATCTCATTCCCAATTGCATTTCTGATTTGGCGGATCCTTTCAATATCATCTTTGGGTGCTTTACCCAGTTTTACTTTGATCATGTTCACACCTTTGGCTTTGAACTCAGCTGCGCTTTCAGCCATTTTTTCCGGACTGCCGATACCAATCGTCAAATCACTCTCGATGGGTTTTTGTTTTCCGCCAAGGAATTGGTACAAGGGTTGGTTAGCAGCTTTTGCAGCTATATCATATAAAGCAAGATCGAAAGCACTTTTTGCCGTGTAATTGCCTGCAGTAAAAAGATCAAGTTCATGTAACCGGGTATCAATATCGAGTGGATTTTTGTTTTTCCAGAGTCTGGCAAAATCTTTGGCCATTTCAAAACAAGTAGCCTGTGTTTCACCGGCGATCATAGGAAATGCAGAACATTCGCCAACGCCCGTGATCCCTTCGCTGGTATGTATGCGGATAAAAAGATTTTGTGCATTTTCCATCGTTCCTGTAGCGATTGTGAAAGGAACCATGGGGATGGTGTATTTGTAGATCTCGGTATGTGTAATGGTCATGCGCAAATTTCCGTATTTATTACAAATACTTTTCACATTTCTTCCAGAAACCAAAGAAGCCGGGATAATAACCGGTTACTTCAGGAAACATCCATTCACGCGATTCTTTAAAACCCGGATAATGCAGTGCAGTGGGATGCTCTTTGTGGTAGATGGCGGGAAATAAACTCAGATCCTCCATTTCATTTACTTCTCCGGTATATAATTGGATACCCGGTATATTTTTCCCGGCAATTTCTATAATAAAATCCAGCACTTTTTCTGAAACCGGATATTTTGCAAAATGCGATGGTTCCAATACAAGAACCCGGTTAGCTTTTTCTTCTTTATGCCATAATGGGTCTAACTGATAATGATTGTAGAGCAGCAGTGGCAGATTTTTATCGAGTAATAATTTCTGTGTTAATGGGAGACTGGTTATCAAATCGGGTTCAGCTGTTTGTAATAATATTTCCGGCACAGGTTGTTCAGCAATGGTTTCATAAGGATGATCCAGAAAAGTTTTGTGCTGATCAGTTCCGCTATAGGTATTGATGTTCTCCTGATTGGCATAATACTTTTTACTGCTGAAAGTAGCTGCCACCCATTGCCAGCTGAGCATATTACTGGCCAGATCGCCATCGAGTAAATGGTAGTACATCCATTTTGCCGGTAAGCGCCAATTGGCTTTTCCAATATTGCAACAGAGCATGGCAGTATACATTCTTGCATGGTTATGCATATAACCGGTTTGGTATAGATTTTTTATTGCATCATCGATCGCATCTATACCGGTATGGGCAGTAAGCATTGCTTCAGGGATCTGTTGATGAATTGTATCGGTTTGCGATTGTTTGATATCTTTGAACAGATTATCGCCCAGATGTTGCCAAACTCTTTGAAAATATTCGCGCCAGGCCAGTTCTTTTATAAGTTGTTCAGATTCATATCGGGAATATTTTGTGAGGATACTTTCTTTTACCATCGGCAAACTGATTACCCCTCGTGCAATGTACGGGGAGAGATAGGTAACGGATCCGTTCAGGAAATTTCTTGTTTTACCATACTTAATCGCATCAATAGATTCAATTCTCTCTGTTATAAGTTGATAATCTGTTGGAAAATCTATCATTATATTCTGATCAGTTTATGTTCTCTTAGTATGTCCAATGTAAGCGGGTCACCTTCCTGTAAATTCTTATAGTCCTTCACTTCACATAAAAATCCTGCATGATCTCCGCCATCAAAACGGGATATCACTGATAATTCCAATACGGCAAGACATTCTTTTAAAACGGGAAAACCTTTCCATTGGGTAATCAGTTTTCTTTTTTCCAGTCTGGCGATCTTATCAATTTCCTTACCGCTTTTCTTTCCGAGAAGATCTGTTAAACGATATTGATGGGAAGAAAGTAATTGCAAAACAAAAACAGGATATTGTTCAACATTTTGCAATGTTTGTGTTCCATAAAAAATACCACACACAAAACGTTTTGGCTTCATGCTGATCTGTGAAGCATAGGTGATGATATGCATATTAAACTGTCCGTTTCCATCATTACTGCTGATGGAATATACCGGCAGGTTTACTCTGTTCCAGGGACGCTTTGGCATAGGCTGTAAAATAGTCTGCAGAAACTACAACAAAATGCATTTGGGTTTGTTTATTCCAACACAAATCATTCAGATGGAAATATTGAAAGGAAAGTATGTGTTAATCACCGGAGCTACGGGCGGAATTGGCTCAAGAACTGCAAAGCTGATCGCAGGCAGCGGGGCAAATATTTTGATCACAGGCAGAAATGCAGATAAGCTGAATCAGGTTGCCAATGAATGCGGAATTCCGGATGAACATGTGTTTATCATGGGTCTTGCCGATGCCGCATCTGTTCAGACAACCATCCAAAGCATTACAGAAATGGGTATTGAATTGGATATTGTGGTTAATGCTGCCGGAATAGGTATTATTAAACCCATGGACACATTAACTACCGAAGATCTTTTGCAAACACTGAATGCAAACCTGGTAGGGCCATTCAATCTGGTAAAAGCCGTTTTGCCTGGTATGAAACTGCGGAAAAAAGGTTTGATCATTAATATACCCGGCGTATTGGGCAAAGTGCCTATGGCAGGTGCGGCTGCGTATAGTGCCAGTAAATACGGCCTTACCGGAATGATGCAAAGTATTAGGGAGGAACTGAAAAGAACCGATATACGCATTACCAACCTCTTTCTTGGCGGTGTAGATTCGCCTTTTTGGGATACCATTGATCTGCGGGTGCAAAAAGACAAGATGATCGTTGCGGAAGAAGCCGCCAAAGCCATCTGGTTTCTTTGTCAGCAGCCGGTTAGCGGCGTTGTTAGCGAGATGGTGCTGCAGCCTTTTAACCATCAGGCTATCTGATGAAAAAATATTTCTGAGTTTTCTGTAAAAGCTTTTTTTACTTAGCGTTAGTGACCGATATTCGCGTAACGAACACGCGTTAGCATGAATATCTCCTTCGACAATACCGAAACTGCCTTTGCCTACAAAACAGACAAAGAACTAAAAGGCGCCAAATTTCTGTTTAGTACCATGGGTTTTTCATGGTTTGTTCAGATCGGTACCCGTTTAACACCGTTTATCATGAAAACCGGATTACCGGTTCATGGTTTGATCCGCAGAACCATTTTCAAACAATTTGTAGGAGGAGAAACTTTAGAAGAAACTGCTGAAGTGGGCGCTACGCTTGGCAAATACGGCGTTCAGGTAATACTGGATTATGGTGTGGAAGGAAAAGAAGGCGAAGAGAATTATGAAAGAGCCACTGATCAGTTTATTCGTGTAGTGAATTACGCAGCTACACAGAGCAATATTCCTTTTATCAGTATTAAAGTAACCGGTTTGGCAAGGTTTGCTTTGTTGCAAACATTGGATGAAGCTCCGCGTTTACGCAGTGGTATTCATGATCATGAAGAAGAAGTGGCGGAGTGGGACAGGGTTCGCGAAAGAATGTACAGCATCTGCGAAGTAGCGGCAGAAAAAAATATCGGTGTATTGATTGATGCAGAGGAGAGCTGGATCCAGGATCCGGTTGACAGACTTTCCATGGAAATGATGGAGATCTTTAACAAAGAAAAAGTGATCGTGTATAATACGATTCAGTTGTATCGTCATGACCGTTTGCATTTTCTGAAGATCTCTCACCAGATCGCCAAGCAGCAGGGCTTTATGCTGGGGATGAAACTGGTTCGTGGTGCTTATATGGAGAAGGAAAGAGAAAGAGCCTACGATAGAGGATACAAAAGTCCGATACAACCCGATAAAGCCTCTACCGACAGAGATTATGATGCATCGGTTGCGTACTGCATTGAACATATCAATGAGATTTCAGTAATTGTGGCTTCTCATAATGAAGAAAGTAATCTATACGCAGCGCGGTTATTGGATGAAAAAGGTGTGGCACATAACCATCATCATATTCATTTTTCACAATTATTTGGTATGAGTGATAATATCACGTTCAACCTCGCCAAAGAAGGGTTTAATGTGAGCAAATACCTGCCTTTTGGTCCCATACGCGATGTGATCCCTTATTTGATGCGCCGGGCACAGGAAAACAGCAGTGTAAGCGGACAAACGGGCCGTGAACTTTCGTTGATTAAGAAGGAATTGGCCAGAAGAAAAGGCTAAGAATTCACAGATTCTCCCCAATGTGATTAGTATTCTTTTCCACATCGCTTTTTCAAGTGTATTTTGCAGCCTATGCAGCAATACCAGGATTTACTAAAGCATATTTTACACACAGGTGCTCAAAAAACAGACCGCACCGGAACCGGCACACTCAGCTGCTTTGGTTACCAGATGCGTTTTAATTTACAGGAAGGTTTTCCGATGGTGACCACCAAAAAACTGCACCTGAAAAGTATTGTTTACGAACTACTATGGTTTTTACAGGGTGATACCAATATCAAATATCTTAACGAACATGGTGTAAAGATCTGGGACGAATGGGCCGATGCCAATGGAGATCTTGGTCCCGTTTATGGCAAACAATGGCGCAGTTGGGAAGGTGCTGATGGTACTACGATAGACCAGATTTCGGATGTGATCAAGCAGATAAAAAATAATCCGGATAGCAGAAGAATGATTGTGAGTGCATGGAATGTGGCGGAATTGCCAAAGATGGCGTTGATGCCATGTCATTCTCTATTTCAGTTTTATGTGGCTGATGGAAAACTGAGTTGCCAATTGTATCAACGCAGTGCGGATGTGTTTCTGGGTGTTCCATTCAATATCGCATCTTATGCATTATTGACCATGATGATCGCACAGGTTTGCGGGTTGGAATACGGCGATTTTGTACACAGTTTTGGAGATGTGCATTTATACAATAATCATCTGGAGCAGGCCCAACTACAGTTAAGCCGCACCCCTTATCCATTACCAACCATGAAACTGAACCCGGATGTGAAAGATATTTTCAGTTTTCAGTTTGAGGATTTTACTTTGGAAAATTACCAGAGTCATCCACATATTAAAGCGCCGGTAGCTGTGTAAGTTGTAAGTTTTAGGGTTTAAGTTATAAGTTGATTCAGACATATAATTTGAGATCCTGTTATCTTTGCATACAACTTATCACTTAGAACTTATAACTTTTTCGAATGTCTATCTCACTTGTTGTTGCTGTTTCCACAAACAATGCCATTGGTAAAAACAACCAGTTGCTATGGACATTGCCGAATGATATGAAGTTCTTCAAAAACACCACATGGGCCATGCCGGTGGTAATGGGGCGTAAAACCTATGAGGCGCTCGGCAAACCGCTGAATGGTCGTTTTAATATTGTGATCACCAAACAGAAAGATTTTAAACCGATAGGAACCACGGTTGTGGATTCGTTGGAAGAAGCGATCAAAATCGCATACGCAGCAGATTACAAAGAGGTTATGGTGATAGGCGGCGGACAGATCTACAAGCAATCCATGCCAATTGCAGATAAATTATATGTAACCCGTGTGGATGCTGAGTTGGAAGGCGATACTTCTTTTCCTGAAATTGATACGGATGTTTGGGAAATGACTTCGCAGGAAACGCATACCGCTGATGAAAAGCATCTGTATGCTTATCATTTCCAAACCTGGAAAAGGATCAAAAGATAAATGTTTATGCTGGAGTTTATCAAGATTGCCTATTGTGTAAGTATTCCTTTATTATTATTGTTTTCGTTTATCAGCTTTTCAGGATGGAACAAGTATGCATTGAACCTGATCTCTCTTTCCAATATTTTATTGATCGGTTATTCATTTTATCTAGGCTGGCAATTGCTGGCTATTTATGAAATGGCTAAGAAAATGTCGATCAGCCATACTTCAACAGATCAACCGGCAATCGGATTGATGATCAAACTTGCACTGATCTGTTTTTTGCCTTTATTATCACTGCACCCTTTTATACGGCGCAACAGGATCTATACATTGGCATTGCTTGTACTGCTATTCTGGGTATTCCCGCCTTTTTCATGGAATGTATTTGATATCAGTTATAAGATACCTGTATATTTTTGCCTTTTGTGTTCAGCATATGCTTTATTTTGGTTGCTGAACCAATTACCCCATCAATCCAGGCCATCATAATGTATTCTCCTTTTCAACTGGGTGCCCGGTACCTGAAGTATTATCTCAACGCTTTCAACAGCAAAGGGCATGGGATGCATTCACCTTTTGTGTTTGAATTTATTACCAAAGTGTTGAATGATGACAGACATTTCTATGCTTATGAATCGATCGAGCAAATCAGACAGTTTCTGTTACTTGATCAAAAAGAATTGGTGATCGAAGATTTTGGTGCGGGCTCAAGGGTAAAAAAAGAGAATACAAGAAAGATCAGTGATATCGCCAAATCATCGCTCAAGCCAAAAAAATTTGGCCAGCTGTTGTTTCGTATAGTGGATCATTATTCACCGGCGAACATTGTAGAATTAGGAACTTCTTTGGGAATCACAACCGCTTATCTCGCTTCTGCCAAAGAAGGAACTAAGGTAACCACCATGGAAGGCGCCAAAACAGTTGCTGCGGTTGCCAGACAGAATTTCGAAAAATTACATCTTGCCAATATCTCTTTGGTTGAAGGAAATTTTGATGAAACGCTTCCATCGGTTGTAGATCGACTCAAATCCATTGATCTTGCTTTTGTAGATGGGAATCATCGCTACGAACCCACGGTGCGGTATTACAGAGAATTATTGCCGGCGGTACACGAATACTCGGTATTGATCTTTGACGATATCCACTGGAGTAAAGAAATGGAACAGGCATGGGATACGATCAAAACGGATGACGCTGTAACCTTAACTATCGACCTGTTTTTTATAGGACTTGTTTTTTTCAGAAAAGAACAGAAAGAAAAACAGCATTTCTCCATCCGGTTTTAATATTATTCGGGTTTTGCTATCGAGAAGTAATTCAATTTTTAATTCTTCATTTTTAATTTTTAATTGACCTCCGCTTTTCCGCTTCTAAGTATATTTGACCCATGCCTGTTCCTCAATCCTTATTGCAATCGCTTACAAATGTTCCGGGTTTCGATCTTGAAGCATTTGAAGCTGTACATGAATCCGGTGAGCAAGTTACTTCTGTGAGGCTGAATGAGCAGAAGTCCATGGTTGATGGTCCATGGTCCATAGACGAGAACCAAATTCCCTGGTGTCGGCAGGGGCGATATCTTTCATCACGTCCGTCATTTACACTCGATCCAAGTTTTCATGCCGGTGCCTATTATGTGCAGGAGGCCAGCAGTATGTTTCTTTGGCAGGCTTTGAAAGAAAGTGTTGGTGCTGATACAAAGAAAAAAGTACTGGATCTCTGTGCTGCACCGGGTGGCAAGAGTACTTTGTTGGCTTCTTATTTTACTGATGGATTAGTTGTGGCTAACGAAGTGATCAAATCACGTGCGGCTATCCTTGTTGAAAATATTACCAAATGGGGAAGCGATAATATGATTGTTACCAATAATGATCCTTCTCATTTTCAATCCTTGCCGGGATTTTTTGATGTGATGGTAATTGACGCACCGTGCAGTGGAAGCGGCTTGTTTCGTAAAGACCCCAATGCGATCAATGAATGGAGTGAAGATAATGTACAACTCTGCAGCCAGCGCCAGCAAAGGATTTTGGCAGATGTTTTACCGGCATTGAATGAAAACGGAATTTTAATCTATTCAACCTGTTCCTATTCAACACAGGAAGATGAAGCCATTGCAGATTGGTTAGTGAATGAAATGGAGATGGAAAGTAAACGTCTTACTATTGAAGCCTCATGGCGAATTGTAGAAACACAATCGCCCGATAAAAAAGCATATGGCTATCGTTTCTATCCTGACAAAGTAAAAGGTGAAGGTTTTTTTCTTGCGGTTTTTCAAAAAAAAGCTTCTGTTGATTTTGTGCGATTAAAAGAACAGCATCTGCCGCAACCATCGAAACAGGAATTACAATTGATTGAATCATTTTTGCCTATTCCGGAAACCTTCACTTTATTTAAGCAGGGTGAATCTGTGCGGGCCATAAAAAAAGAATGGTTTACAGATCTGCAGATTATTGCAAAATGTCTGTACATAAAAAAAGCGGGTATTGAAATTGGAACCGTTAAGGGAAAAGATGTGATACCGGGGCATGAACTGGCACTCAGCTCACTGGGCCGAAATGCTTTTACTGCCATTGAACTAACGGAAGACCAGTCCCTGCAATACCTGCGCAGAAAAGAACTGCTGCTGACAGATGCACCTAAAGGATGGAACCTTGTGGCCTATCGTGGATTACCGCTGGGCTGGGTGAAAGTTTTACCCAACCGGATCAATAATTATTATCCTGCCGAATGGCGAATATTAAAAGAGTAAATTTGCTGTATTGTAACCCGAATCAAATGAAGAAGCTCAGTTGGCTGTTTGCCTGTTTTTTTACCTTAGCCCTTTCTGCCCAGGAAAAATTTGTGGTGATGGGTAAATCGCCCGATCTCTATGTGGTGCATACTACAGACGGAAAAGAAAACCTGCAGGCCATCAGTATTTTGTTTGGACAATCGGTTGCCAAACTCTCAGCATATAACAGCATTACCGCTGCAACGCCATTGGCAAAAGGAACAGCTGTTAAGATCCCGATCTCTAAAGACAATATTATACAGCAAAAAACAGAAAGCGGTGCGCCGGTGTATCATTTAATTGGTAAGGGGGATAATCTGTATCGCTTAAGTCAAATCTATAATAAAGTGCCTATCAGTTCTATTAAAGAATGGAACAGCATGAAGAATGATGTGGTAAAAGATGGCCAGTTATTGATTGTTGGATATATGGTGAATGCGCCAACCATTGCTGCCGTTAAAACACCGGAAATAAAACCGGAACCCAAGAAGGAAATACCGGCTGTGAATAATCCGCCGGTACAGATTGTAGTGCCTGATAAAAAGAATATTGAAAAAGCTAATACACCTGCAACGAAACCAGCTGTTATCGCAGTCCCGATTGTCATTCCCGATGCTTCAAAAACAAAAACAGAAGACAAACCGGTGATTAATGAAATAAAGCCCGCTGCCAAAATATCGGCCCCGGTAAATAAGCCTGCAGAAAAAACAGATTATACGCCAACAGAAGGTGATGAAGGATATTTTGCTGCAGCCTATGCACAACACCCAAAAGAATTAACACAACAATTTCATTCAGGGGATGCGGCTGTTTTTAAAACCATCAGTGGCTGGACAGACAGAAAGTATTATGTATTGATGAATGATGTGGAACCCAGAACCATTGTGCGTATTACAGGTCCGGGTAATAAAAATATTTGTGCCATGGTATTAGGCCCATTGCAGGAAACAAAAGGTGCATCGGGATTATTGTTACGGATCAGTAATTCTGCTGCTTCTGCTTTGGGAATTACAGATGCTAAGTTTACATTAACGGTTACTTATTTTGAATAAATGAAAATGAATATGAAAAAGCTAAGTGTTTTATTTTGTTTGCTATTACTTATAACCGGCAGCTCCCTGTTTGCACAGGATGGTTTGCCAGCTGTTGATTTTGAAAAAAGAATCAACACACAAAAACCGCAATTGCTGGATGTGAGAACAGCCGGTGAATACCAATCAGGGCATCTTAAAAATTCTTTGCAGGCAGATTGGTTGAATAAAGACCAGTTTACAGATCGAGTAAAATATTTAGATAAAAACAAGCCCTTGCTCGTGTATTGTGCATCGGGCGTGCGAAGTGCCGCAGCCGCTAAATGGCTTGCTGAGAACGGATTTAAAGATGTTCAAAATTTAAAAGGCGGCCTCACTGCATGGAAGATGGATGGAAAAGCAGTAGAAGCACCCGCAGCAAAACCACAGTTAACCGTTGATCAATACAAGCAATTATCTGCTTCCGGCGATGTTGTATTGGTTGATTTTGGCGCAGAATGGTGCCCACCCTGTAAAAAAATGGAGCCTGTATTACAACAATTGGAAACAGAACTATCCGGAAAATACAAACTGGTAAAAGTAGATGGCGGCATGGATATTGATGTAATGAAAGCACAGAAAGTAGAAGCCTTACCCGTATTTGTGATCTATAAAAAAGGAAAAGAAGTGTGGAGAAAGCAGGGGGTTGTGGAATTGGATGAATTGAAAAAGCAGCTTGCGAAGTAGTTAAAAGGGTTAAAAAAGTTAAAAGGGGTTAAAAAGGTAGAAAGAGATTTACTCACTTTAACCTTTTTAACCCCTTTTAACTCATTTAACTTCCTTCAAATGATATCCTCTTAAAAAATCTTCAACAAGCATTCTTTTCTTTCCTTCAAGCTGCAGATCTGTTACATGGATATAGCCATCCTTGCAGGAAAATTTGATAAATGTTTTTCCATCTGAAAAAACTTTGCCTGCGGGTTGGTTATGTGCGGCGGATTCTTTTTTACTTCTATACACTTTTAAGATCTTATCATCCAGCTTTGTTAATGCGCCGGGGAAAGGGGAGAGGCCGCGGATGAAATTGTGTAATACATTCACCGTTTGCTCCCAGTTGATCTGACAGGTTTCTGTAAAGATCTTGGGTGCATGTTTTAATACTAACGACTCACTACTCACCACTGACGATTGCGCCAGTTCCTGTAAACTGCCTGCTGCCAGGCCTTTCACGGTTTCTACCAATACTTCTGCGCCGATCATTTTCATTTTATCGTGAACATCGCCGGTTGTTTCATCTTCACCAATTGGAAAGCTTTTTTGCATCAGTATATCGCCGGTATCAATTTCGTGTTTGAGTTTGAATGTGGTAACGCCGGTTTCTTTTTCGCCATTGATCACTGCCCAGTGAATAGGTGCTGCGCCACGGTACTGTGGTAATAATGATCCGTGAAGATTAACCGTACCCATCGGAGGCATATTCCAAACGATTTCGGGTAACATGCGAAAAGCCACTACAATCTGGAGATTAGCTTTTAGCGCTTTCAGTTGTTCTATAAATTCCGGGTTCTTTAATTTTTCGGGTTGCAGAATGGTAAGTCCTTTTTCAACTGCATATTTTTTTACCGCGCTTTCTGTCAGTTTCATGCCGCGACCTGCGGGTTTATCCGGTGCAGTAACCACACCTGCTATAGTAAAACCTGCCTGCACCAAAGCATCCAATGATGCAACGGCAAAATCCGGTGTACCCATGAAAATGATACGTAATGAAGATGATGACATGCTGCAAAGATAACAGGAGAAGTTAATTGGTTTATTTGTTTACTGGTTTATTGGGAGGATTGGTAGTATAACTTTTGCAGTTCAAAACGGCTGTTATGTATTTACTGATAAACCGATAAACCAGTAAACAAATAAACCAATAAACGGATAAACCAATTAACCAACCCCACAAAAATCACTACACAATCAATAAAATCTGCATATAAACACACCTGTAAGCAGAAAATTATCCCAAAATCCACCTCTTTCTTGTATTTGGATTGTACTTTTGGCGGCGGAAAACGGGATTTGTTTTTTCTTGGTTGATTAGTGTTACTTCATCAGAAGTGTGCGACGCAACGGAAGTTGAGAAAAGATCAGGAGCCGGTCCACACATTATTTCAATTTCAAAAAGTAAACATGCAACAAGTTAAAAAAGGTGATACTGTAAAAATACATTATCATGGTAAGTTAACCGATGGTACCACATTTGATTCTTCTGAAGGCCGCGAGCCATTGGAATTTGAAGTAGGCAGCGGAATGGTGATCCCCGGTTTTGATGAGGGTGTTACCGGAATGGCTATTGGTGAAAAGAAAACCATTCATATTCCATTTGTTGAAGCTTATGGGCCGGTACAGGAAGATCATATTCTTGAATTTCCCAAAGACCGTTTTCCTGCAGAGATCGTTCCTGAAGTGGGTATGCAATTAAGTATGAGCAGCCCGCAAGGACATCAGCAGCCCGTTGTGATCATTGAAGTAAAAGAAGAAGTGGTGATCCTCGATGCCAATCATCCGCTGGCAGGTAAAGATCTTGTGTTTGATCTGGAACTAGTGGAAATTAGTGGTGCAGCGCCGTTGATTATTATGCCGTAGTGGCAAATAAAATTAAGAATTAATAATTAAGAATTAATAATTTTCGAGTGTATTAAAAAGCCTGATGAAACTTCATCAGGCTTTTTGTTTTGAACTATTCCAGCCGTAATTATTAATTTCTAATTATTAATTATTAATTACTTCCTCGAAAGCCAAAACCCAAGCCAAACCCCACACAAACCCCATCCTGCCAATGCATCCACTAAATGTGCGCGTACATCGAAAATTCTGTACCAGATATAAGTGTTGTATGGCTCATAAATAAAGATGATGAGCCCGGTGAAGAGGCAGGCCATAAAAATATTTACAAAACCGGGCTTACTCCATTTGCCAATGATCCAGCAGAGAAGCCAAACCATGAACATACTGGCGATCAATCCGCGAACCATGTTCATATACATATCGTTCATGGTTAAGCTGAACGTTTTATGGTATTGTATAAAAGCCCAGGGTTTTCCGAGCCCTTTTTCGCCGGCTTTATTCGCTTCTTCAAATGATGTCCCTTTGGGAACTGTAGGCAGGAGATAGCCACCTTCTTTTTCAAGATTTGTACTCAGAAAATTCATAATGGTATCCTGTTTGGCGGTGTAGTCCTGTGCGGGACGATGCAGATCCAGCATGGTCCAGGAAAGGGTTTGCCAGATAAAGATGAGCAGGCCACCAACAATGGCACCGATCAGTGATTTTTTCATATGGGGAGTTTTGTTTAGGTTAACAAAATAGAAAACAGAATTTGTATTTGCAATAGGTATTTGAATTTCTTTTGGTTATTGTTCCTTATCGTTTTTGCATGAAAAAAAGTATAGCCTATCTTTCCGGAAAATAAGTACATGTTGTCAGGATATTCCTACACAGCTTCAGAACGTTTCATAAGATATGTTCAGATAGATACGCAAAGCGATCCGCAAAGTGAAACACATCCCAGCACTGAAAAACAAAAACAATTATCCCAATTGCTGGCTAATGAATTACAGACAATGGGTATCAAAGATGCACATACAGATGAATATGGTTATGTGTATGCAACCATTCCCTCGAACACAAATAAACAAGTGCCAGTGATCTGTTTCTGCAGTCATGTAGATACAGCACCTGACTGCAGCGGCACAAACGTGAAACCAATATTGCATAAAAATTATGACGGAAAAGATATTGTATTGCCGGATGATAGAGAACAGGTGATCAGTATTCATGATTATGCTTATCTCAAAGAACATATAGGGAATGATATTATTACTGCAAGCGGATTAACATTACTTGGCGCAGATGATAAAGCGGGTGTGGCAGAGATCATGGATCTGGCGAATTATCTGATCACACATCCTGAGATCAAACATGGTGTGATCAAATTATTATTTACGCCTGATGAAGAAGTAGGACAAGGCACTGCAAAATTAGACCTGAAAAAACTGGGTGCCGATTTTGCTTATACCATGGATGGCGGCGAACTGGCTACATTGGAAGATGAAACTTTTAGTGCAGACGGCGTAACGATCACGATACATGGTGTAATTGCACACCCCGGGTATGCCAAAGGTAAAATGGTGAATGCTTTGAAGATTGCCGGAGAAATACTGGCAGCTTTACCAAAGCAGGAATGGGCTCCAGAAGTAACTGAAGGCCGTGAAGGTTTTGTGCACGCATTACGGGTTGATGGATTGGCAGAAAAAGCAATCCTCGAATTTTTGATCCGCGATTTTGAAACGGCTAAACTGGAACAACACGAAGCAAGATTGAAAACATTGGCAGAAAACATTCTCAGCCAATACCCCAATGCCACGATGGAATTTGTAGTGCAGGAACAATACCGCAATATGAAAGAAGTGCTGGATCTGCACCCACAAATTATTCAGTATGCCGAAGAAGCTTATCAATGCATTGGGCTTATTCCGGTAAAAGAACCCATTCGCGGCGGAACAGATGGTAGCCGGTTGAGCTTTATGGGCTTACCCTGCCCCAATTTATTTACCGGTATGCAGGCCATACACAGCAAGCACGAATGGATTGGTGTGCGGGATATGGAGAAAGCCGTAGAAATGCTGGTGCAATTGGTGCAGGTTTGGGAAGAACATGCGAATTAAAGAATCCTTTGTAATAAATAAATCATTCCCGCGACTAACGTTCTATTCTTAGTAACTTACTAAAAATTGTATGCCATGAATATTCTTGCAGATTACTGGTGGGTATTGGCCCTTTTATTTTTTGTTTTTAGTGGACTGGTTACAGTAACACAAGGCAGTATTGCTGTGATCACGCTTTTTGGTAAATACCGGCGTGTATTGAGGCCGGGATTGAATTTTAAGATCCCTGTAATTGAACAGGTTTTTAAAACCGTAAGTATTCAAAACCGATCGGTTGAACTGGAGTTTCAGGCCGTTACACTTGATCAGGCCAATGTATATTTTAAAAGTATGCTGTTGTATTCTGTGATCAATCAGGAGGAAGAAACGATCAAGAATGTTGCGTTTAAGTTTATTAATGATAAGGATTTGATGCAGGCATTGATCCGAACGGTTGAAGGAAGTATCCGGGGTTTTGTTGCCACCAAAAAACAGGCAGAGATCTTATTACTCCGCCGAGAGATTGTTGAGTTTGTGAAAGAGCAGATTGATGAATCATTGGAAAGCTGGGGTTATCACCTGCAGGATCTGCAGATCAATGATATCACATTTGATAAAGTGATCATGGAAAGCATGAGCAGGGTAGTGGCCAGCAATAACCTGAAAGCCGCTGCAGAAAATGAAGGACAGGCTTTACTTATTACCAAAACCAAAGCAGCAGAAGCAGAAGGTAATGCTATCAAGATCTCGGCCAATGCTGAAAAAGAAGCGGCACGTTTACGTGGACAAGGTGTTGCACTCTTCCGTGAAGAAGTGGCCAAGGGTATGAGTCAGGCAGCGGAACAAATGAAACAGGCTAATCTGGATACCAATGTGATCTTATTCAGTATGTGGACAGAAGCCATTAAAAATTTTGCAGAAGTAGGTAAGGGTAATATTATTTTCTTAGACGGAAGTCCGGAAGGCATGGAAAACAATATGCGCCAGATCATGGCGATGGTGAAGATGAAAGAGATGCAGAAAAGCTCGTAGAATATTGAATATTGAGCAAGGAATTTTGAATGTTGAAGTATTGATCGAATAGTTAGATATTCCGGTATTGGACGACTCTTTTTTTCTTCGTTTTTCTTTTATTGAAATCAGGAGTTTTCACTTTTGAACCTGATGGGTTTCGCTAAGAGAGAAACGAAGAAAAGAAGCGTTTCTTAAAGTTGGCACCACTCATTAATTTCAATCGTCACTTCAACATTCAAAATTCCTTGTTCATCATTCAACATTCCCTCCGTCTTCCATAATGAATATTGCGTTTTTGTTCAGGTCATAAAAACCAAACTCGTTGGTTTTCCAG
This sequence comes from Sediminibacterium sp., assembly GCA_965206685.1. Lineage (GTDB taxonomy): Bacteria > Bacteroidota > Bacteroidia > Chitinophagales > Chitinophagaceae > Sediminibacterium. The sequence continues at coordinate 2,950,692 of OZ242223.1, read as the reverse complement.
GGTGTGTTCATTCGGAGTGCATCTTTGGTAACCGTTCCGCGTTCAACAAATTCTTCAAAAAGCGGTTGAATATTTTTTACATCGATCCTGATCACTGATCCGCCCAATAAAGGATCACTTGGTGTATCTGCATGCCATTGTAAATGGATCACTAATTGATCGCGATATAAAACGGCATACATTTTATCTGCAAAATGTAATTCGAAACCGGCTTTTGCTTTATACCAGGCAATATCTCTGGCAATATCCTGAGAGGGAAGAACGGGGATGATACTCAGCAATCTTGTATTCATTTGTGTTCTGATTTTTTCATTGCCCAAACATCATTACTGTATATAAAGTTAGGGTTATCGGGTGTACCGCCATATTTTCCACCGGTCATGAAGACCTGATTTTGAAATACGCAGGATGCGGTTCCACCCCTCGGGCTCCAGGGTGCTGAACTGGCTGTCCAGTTTTTTCCATCACTGCTTACCAATGATTCACTTCTGAAAAGTTTATTTCGGTTACAGCCCAGTAGCCAGAGCTTATCATCAAATACAACTGAAGAATACCCGAATATATCTTCCTTCACAAAACGATCTGCTTCTTTTACCCAATGGATGGCATCAAAAGAACTCCATATATCATTATTGAGGAGAAATAATTTTTGATGAAAGAAAACAATCTGGCTTTCCTGTCTTTTGCCAAAAGGCAAATTATCGGCTTGTTTTACCCAGTGAACAGCATCATCCGAATTCCAGATATCGGCATATTGTTCTTTTTCTGTTCCTCCGCCAATGATCCAGATTTTATTATTAAAAACAAAAGGATGATAGAAAAAGCGTTTAGGCAAATTTGTTTCCGCAGATAATAATTGCCAGTTTCTCATGTCTGTAGATCTATGTATCGCAGTAGTTTGCCTGTAATGTTCAATATTACCTTCAAACGTACCTAAACCGTATAAGGCATTCCTGAACCATATATAATCCAGAAAGCCATTATTGCCGATAATATTGGTGAGTGTAGATTTTACCCAGTGTATCCCATTTAATGAATACCATGCTCCATCATGATGTAATACCCAGAGAGTATCCCGGATAGCCATCATCTGAAAATTATAACTTTTGGAAAAAGCAGCACTCTCTGTAATTCTTTGCCAGGTATATCCCGGAGGATTTTTTTGGGTGCTAGTTGGAGTTTGATTTTTCACAGATTGCCCGTTGCAGGCAATCTGTGAAATGATGGCAAGAGTAATGATAACTTTTAACATGAATAGAGATTAGCTATAAAAAATCAGCCCTTACTTTCCATTCTGAATAAAATCCACTTTAAGGCTTGCCGAAAAATACAAAAACTATTTAGCTACTGCAATATGTTTGGCCGTATCTAAATAATGCCGGAGGCGGATGATCTTGCCTTCTTTGTTAAAGGTCCACAAATGCATTTCTTCATCGCGGTAGTGTTTACCGGTTGCGGGTACATCTGCTTCAAGTACAAATTCAGCAGCTACCTGAGTTTCGTTGGCCATAATAGATAATATGCTGAATTCTTTGATCTGCAATTTGCTGATCGATACAAAATACTCCATGGCACCGGCTTTGCCTTTGCGGGCCACCATCCAGGGTACGCCGGCATTCTGGGCTGAGTTATCTGCCCAATGTTCCCATTGTGCATCGTCTGAAACAAGGTTGAGAATAAAGGGAATATCACCCTTTCCAAAAGCTTCGTACATAGCTTGTACGGTTGTAACAAGGTTGTTCATGTTTTGTAAATTTTTGTTTAAAAATCTACGGCAACCTTTTTTATTTGGTTTTCTTTTTGTTTAAGATTTTTTCTTTTGCAGGCTCTTTTTTGTTTACAATATTCTGATAAGCAATGGTTAAGGCTTCTTTAAAAACAGACAGTTTTATTTTTTTCAGATCTACAAAAGTGGCTCCCTGCTTACCCCATGTGCCGGGTACAGGTGAAAAAATTTCCGGGTCATAATCACAGAAAACAGATTGATCAGTTAGGGGAAGTTTTAACATGGCCCTGTTCTCTTTTTCCCAAAGCGTGGCAAATATTTTTTTCTTCCAACGGAAAGATGCCAGATGAAAATGAGGTTGCTCTTCTACCTCAGGAAAAGAAATCGCTATTTTTCTCACATTTGCAAAACTGATCATAGCCGAAAAATTTGGTTCAGAAAAACTATACATCGATAAACTGCAATAACCACTCTTTCGCTTCAATATCATTCGCAAAAGAGCGCATGGGAATCGGCGGTGGCTTAAACCGAAACAATAGATTCATGACAAACAACGATAATCCCGGTTTTGAAACCATGGCCATTGCTGTATAAACATTCGGGAGTTGTGCTGTTGAAAATTCCCTTGTTGCTTTGTCAGGTACAGGCGAATTGCATAAATAGATCAGTAACGGAACCCTGCGTCCACCCGTGATCTGTTTTACCAAAGCAATATTATGGGTAATATTCTCAATGGTTCTTTTTGGATTTTTTGAATAAGAAAATAAGATACCGCTGCTGTCTAACCGGTAATCAGCTATTTCTCCTTTAATCAGTTCAGGTGATTTTTCATTGGACATAAACCAGTAACGATTTTTTATATTGATTGATCAATGATCATAACTCACCACTCTTGCAATACGCCATTGCCCATCTTTCTTTTGCCAGATCATCAGAAACTTGAATGTGCCCAGTTCTTCTTTTCCGTTTTCCATATGTCTGAATTCATGTACACCAATTTCAATCGCGCCATAATCTTTGATTGGGTGAACTTCTAAACTTCCTTTTACAAGTTTGCGGGATAGTTTATGCTCATTCTTAAACATGGTGCCAAAATTGGTAAACACAGTTTCATAAGAAAGCAACCCGCCATTATCCTGAAACCACTCAAGATCTTCTGTAAACATGGCTTTGAATACGGGCATATTCTGCGAGTTAAATGCGGCAAACAAAGTGCTGTCTGCTCTGGCAATTTCACCATATAGTTCTTTGGAAGTTTGTGCTACTTTTTTTTCCTGTGAAAAACCGTTTGTTGTCAGTGTGACTGAAATATAAACCACTGTTAACAGGATAATGCCCATTCTTTTTTTCATCATTATTTTCTTTTATAATGGATCAGCCAATTATTTTTCCAGCTTGTTCCACCATCGATGGAGGATTCCCAGCTCCAGTCGAATGATTGGGGCTTAATGTGAAAGTACACCATACGGCTGATCATTTTACCACTTGGACTAATGGACAGTGGAACTATTCTCTCAGCAGTATTAAGTACCATAGAGTCGCCTTTCATCCCTCCCGTTAGATCTATATATCCTCCCTGACTGTCAACCCAGGTTTGCTGCCATATTTGATAATTGGCATTGAATACGCTCCAGCTCTTGCCGAAATATTTTGAAACCGGATCAGAAAAATTCTCCTGAACAGTACAGTTGCCAAAAATGCGTTCAACATGGTTGGTGCCATGTGAAGTATCATTCCATGTAAGGTTCCAGTCGCCAATCCAGAAATCGAATTGATGGATTTGCGGCGAAGAGCAGGGCGGAACTGCGTTGGTTTGTGCATTTGCATAAAGGCAGCAAACAACGGTGGCAATGATGAATAATAATTTCATATAGACAGGTTTACGATAGTCCTGTCAATTTAATCAGATCATTCAGGAATGATAATGCAAATTCGATAAAAGGTAATATCAGATGATAAACCTATTTCTTCAGGAGTCGGGCTTTCAGTTTAGATACATAAGACCCGCTTGCTAACTGCAGGTAATTCTTTTTATTCTGATACTTTCTATCTAGATGGTGCCTTCGATCATTTTATTTCTTCAACAAGTCCGTTTCCCGGGTGATTTCTGCTAATACATCATATAACCTGTCAAGATCTTTTTGTGAATTGAATACCTGAACAGAATAACGGATATATACATTTTCATCCTGCGGCATTACGGGTATTTCAATTTTGTATTTATCGTACAGTAATTGTTTCAGTTTTACAGGGTCTGATGTTTTGATGGGAATACTGCAGATCTGCCCCAGAAATTCATCGCTGATCGGAGATAATGGTTTTGATCCAACCAGATCACAAAAACGCTGGTAATTGCTATGCGCCAGTTTTCTGCATTCAGCCGCTCTTTCCGGCCAGTTATTTTCTGTTAGAAATTGAATCGCCTTGGGTATCGTACAGAATGCAGAAAAATCCCGTGTGCCCTGCATCTGGTGGTAATCCAGAAATTGTGAGTGGGAGGGATGCGCACTTTCATATCCCCAACTCACTACCAATGGATCGAACATGGATTGATATTCTTTTTTCACATATAAAAAAGAAGAGCCTTTGGGTGTACACATCCATTTATGACAGGCGCCTGTGTAAACATCTGCCTGCAATTGCGATAGATCCAATGCAATATGTCCGGGCACATGTGCACCATCTACAATCGTAAACAAGCCTTTCGATTTTGCGATCTCGCAAATTTCTTTCACCGGAAAGATCAATGCAGTGGCACTGGTGATCTGCCCGATAAAAATGGCTTTGGTATTGGGCGTTAACCCTTTAAAAAAATCTTCAATAAATTGTTCTTTGGTTGTAAGCGGAAGTGTGATGGGCTGACGAACATATTTTGCTCCCGCTTTACGGCAATAATAATTCCAGGTGCGGTCTAATGCGCCATATTCGAGATTGGTGCTCAGTATTTCATCACATGCTTTTAACGGGAAACTTTTGGCAATGATATTGATCGCATAGGATGGGTTGGTAGTAAATACCAGGTCATCTGCATCACAATGTATATATGCAGCTAAAGCTTCGCGAGACTGCTTTAAATAGGCGGGTCCTTTTACAGTAATAAATTGAACAGACTCTGCTTCCAGCTCCAGTTGAAATTTCTGGTATTCTTCAAAAATGGGTTTTGGGCAGGCGCCAAAAGAACCAAAGTTTAAAAAAGTAATATCCGGCCTGAGCAGGAACTGCGATTTGAGCTGACTGTTTTCCATGCAATAAAAATAAGGGTTTTCTGATCTTCAATAGCCAATCGTGCCTTTGTGTATTTGCGGGAAAATCTGCACGCAAAGGCGCAAAGGCGCGGTGTGATTACTTAATGTGAGATTAAAATAAAGAGGATCAGGCTGTATTTCCGCAAATCTTATTATATTAGGCTAACGCTTTGCCCAACCTAAATTGCTTGCCATGTCGTCTACCACTGCCGTAAACCCAACTGCTATTCAACAGTGGATAGCTTTAAATCTGGATATTGAAACCATCCGCGAAGAGCTGCGCAGCCATGGGCACGATGATCAAACCATCGAAACCCATGTAAACGAATTTAAAAAAGCCAAATACGGCAAACGGCAATCCATTGGATTTGTACTGATGGGACTGGGTGCTTTTCTCGGTTTTATCAGTTGTGTGCTGAGTATTACCAATCCCATTCCTGATCTGTATTACTATATTCTTTACGGACTCACTTCCATTGCTATCGCCATCATCTGTGTGGGTATGTATTTTGTGTTTGAATAAAGTTGATATAAAGAACGCATTAAATCAACACCTTTGATTTTAAGGGACACTTCTTTTCTTTGAGGTTCTCCTAGCGAAAACGAGTACTCTGAAAGTTGTAGTTTCTTGATTTCAATAAGAGAAAAACGAAGGAAAAAAGAAAAGAAGTAGCCTGTACTTCAATCTTTACTTTTTATAACAGATCATAAAAATCTGATCGGTATAGGTAGTTTCGTTTACGCGAAAATAATTTTTGGCGAGGCCATATTGTTCAAATCCTGATTTCAGATAAAGACTAACGGCTGCAGCATTATTGGCTACGGCGCTTAATGAGATCTGTTCAATTCCTTCCATGCTGAAAGCCAGATCAATCGTGTGTTGTACCAATTGTTTAGCAATGCCTTTGCCGTGATGCTCGGGGTGAACATACATTTGAACCAACTCGCCTCTGTGAAGCGTACGTGTTCTGCCCTCGCGTACAAAACCGCAAAGACCAATACACTCTTCTCCTTCAAATGCACCAAACATAAACACATTCGGGTTCCTTTCTTTCAGCATGATCTCTACAAACAGTTCCGGTTTTACGGCTTCTTCCTCATAAGTAGTACCAAAATGATCGGAGAAATATCGCAAACAATCCAGTCTTGCCTTACGATAAACTTTACTGTGTTCAGAACTGAGTAATTGAATGCGCATGATTGTAACAGGTAATAATATAAATGTGTTGTTATTTAGTGTTTTTCAGATAGATAGTGTTTTCTTAAAACATCATCCCCATATTCATTTCCTTTTTCTCTCCAGATGGTATGAATATGATTGGCTGCTTTTCTGGGCCCGCCATTATTATCAAATTCTATTAAGAAAGTAGGTCCGTTGAGAATATAATAATGCGGTTCTTTTTCCTGGTATTTGCCTATCCATCCAAAATAAATAGTATTGATACCTGCTTTTACAATCTTATCATATTCGATCACGGCTTTCTCATATTCCATGTTAAATACATATTCGCGGATAATGTTTTGCATGACTGCCTGCTGTTCCTTCGTCATTTCAGCACCTTTTAATCCCCAATAATCTACCAGCCGTTTACCACTTTCAGCTGCAGTGATAATATCGCCGGGTACTTCGGTACTCATGGTGGCTTTCTTTTGTTGTGCCGGAGAGAGTTGCTGAATCAGTTTTAACCCAAGGTCTTCTTCCTGCCCGAGTAAGCGTAATCCGGCATATTCGGTAATGGTATATTCTGCCGGATCGGTTCCCACAAACCAGGGTGTTACCGATAATTTGTCTTTGATAAAAGTAAAGTTCACAGAAAGATGATGCCCTTCTACTTTATAGCCCCAGATACTATCATTCGGATTGCCAAAGAATGCCAGGTAATAATTTTTAGGTGACCAGAGCAGGTCTTTCACAAACTTATACGTGGTATCATTTATTTCTTTTCGTTTGTAGATCGTATCATAATAAAAATTCAAGAGGTTATCTAACTGCATAATGCTACTGGCTTTTAAATAGCCTTGCGAGCTGAGCGATGTGGATAATAAACGGTGAAACAGCATCCGCTGTTCATCCGTCATATTCCCCACACTTAAACCAACCCTTGCCCGAAGGCCCACGGGCAGGTTATTCCATTTGCGACGCGATGTATCTGAGAAAGAAAGTACCGCCAGATGTTTATGAAGATTATCCAGTGTATTTACAAATGAGATAGCAGCTTTTTTAATTTCTGTCTGGTATGTTATCTGTGCATTTGCATGGATTGATATCAGTGTACTCCCCAAAAATACAATAGCGATCAGTAAGTTTTTCATTATGATTAACGGTTGTTTGATCAGTCAAAGTAAAACAACCCTTTTATATTTCATAATGAATTGCCGGATAATTATACTGGTAGCCGAACGGAACGAAAATCAGGCCTATTTAAAATTGAATGTTACGGTCTTCATGGCTTCTCCGGGTTTGCTGAAATCTATATACCAGGAGTAACCTACATTTTCCAGGGAATAATTGAATCCAACTTTCAGCGAAGCATTTGAATATCCTGTAATGGTTTTGCTAATGAGAATCTGGTTTGCCATTTTCGGAATATCTTTCACTTTCATGGCTGGAAACGTTGAATCCCAAATGATTTGATTGGTGGAATCTTTGATATAGGGATTAAAAACAATCGTATGATTATCCGTTGAAAAATCCTGATCAGTATATAATACAAAATCAACCTGCCTGGATGGTTTTACCTGTGTTACTGTATTATTATCCGTAGTGTAAGAATCGGCTTGTTTTTGACAGGCAATCACTGACACAACCATTACTAAGAAAGCCGTTAACCGGCTAAAAACACTTTTCATTTTATTTATTTTTGCACGAAAACGTGTGCAAATTAAAAAGGGTTGCTTTTGGTATTTGCAAATATGGATGAACGGCAATTATCAAATAAGAATAAGCAAATAGGATTTTGTACGCTAAGTGGCGTTAGGGTTTTTCCTTGTTTTTGTTTTTTTTGATGTGGCTTTCTTTCCCATTTCATCTGCTGCTTTTTCCAATCCACTATCATCATTTACAGCTGCAGCCTCCATTTGAATTGTAGGTTGTACACGACCCTGTGCCTGTTGAACAAGATGCCATGCCTCATGCGGTAAATGCTGTTCCTGTCCCGGCGCCAAATGTATATCGGTGCCTTGTGCATATGCCTGTGCCTTTAATTGCTCGGGCTTTACAGAGTTGAAATGAACTTTTACAGCGTCCATTGAACAACCTGTAAGGCTTTCTACACCTTCTTTTAAGGCATCGGGTAAACCCGTTTTGTTTGGTTTTTTGATTGGCATGGTTTGAAATTACAAAATTGTTGGCACTTAATAATCTCAGCAACACCAAAAACCATACTGAAACCGAGATTGGTTCGCAGATAAGTATTGCTGGATACTGTACAATTCAAAACAGTGAATTCTATAATTATCCGGTTAACATATATAACAATCCTTTTTTGATAAAGCCCCAATTTTGTATAATCCATTATAGCAGCATTTAAAACAAAAGTTATGGACACAAAAGAACTGGAGAGCTTACCCAAAAAGGATGGCAGTATTGAAAAAGGAGCGCCACATATTATTGTTGAACTGATAGAGTATGAGCATAACGCAGTAGTAAGTAAATCGATCATGAAAAAAACAACAGGCTCTATCAATGCTATGTCGTTCGACACTGGCGAAGGGCTGAATGAAAAGATCTCACCTTTCGATACCTATGCACAAGTGATAGAAGGCAGTGCTGTAATTGTTATCGACAAGAAAACTACACATATGAATACGGGTGATGGTATTGTAATACCCGCTCATAAATCAAGCCATATTAAACCCAATGGAAGGTTCAAATTGATACTTACGGTGATCAAGAGTGGTTATGAGTAGAAAAACAGATAACCAACAATTTCATTATTGCATCAGGATAGCGGGATCTCCACCAGCAACTCAGAACCGTTTCCGATTTCTGAATGTATGATAAAGTTTCCCGAAAATAATTGTACACGTCTGTTCATATTGGCCAGGCCAATTCCTCCTTTTTTACTTTCTACATCAAACCCGATACCATTATCTGCAATCTTCATCTGAAGGAGGTTGTTTTGAGTACTTACCGAAACCCTGATAGCGGATGCTTGCGCATGCTTTAGTATATTTCTTAACTGCTCCTGTAAAATTCTGTACAGATTCAATTGCAGTTCGCGGCTTAAAGTTCGTGTTTTAGACAACTCATCAAAATGCAGCGAGATCTCAAATTTCTTCTCAATATTAAAACTCCTGAGAAGGTCCATAAATGCATCCTCCAGTGTTGCGTTATCAAAGAAAGCGGGTGCCAACCTGTGAGAGAGATTTCGGATCTCGAGAGATGCCATATTGATAAACTTATGTGTTTCATCAAACAATTGATTGGCTTCTTCCGGTAATTTCTTTTTCATTATACCCAGATAGATCATAGAGGTTGCTAATATCTGACATACATTATCATGCAGCTCACCACCGATCTCATATCTTTCTTCTTCCTGCGCTTTGATGGCGGCGCGGGTTAATTTTTGCTCATACTGATTTTTTTCTGTCACATCAATGGCTACCATCAATACCTGGTTTTTACCATTTAATACAACAGGTATACTTGATGTTTCTACTTCCAGGATCTCACCATGTTTATTAACCAGTTTCTGACTGCCCATCATGAATTTATTTCCAATGGCTCCGTTGGTAACTGTTTTCAGACTTTCCGGTTCAGTTCCATCTGGCGTAATATTTTTTATGGTCATATTAGCAAATTCTTCTTCTGTATATCCATAATGGCTGATGCAGGCCTGGTTTACCTGCATAAACTGATAGGTTTCTTCATCAAATACACACATAGGAGCGGGGCTGAGTTTGAACAATTGCCGATAATTAGCTTCGGACTGCTTGATACTCTCCTGTGCTTTTTTTCTTTCGGTGATATCCTGTAATATCCCATATAAACGTAACGGTTGATTTCGTTTATCAAATTCAAAACGCCATTCAATATGCGCATATCTTTTGGAACCATCTTTTCTGAAAAAACGAAAATTAGAAGCCGCATTTGATAAAGAATCCAATGTTTGCTCAATACCCTTTCGTGCCTCGGTGCGGTCATCAGGAAGCATAAATGAAAGGAATGATTCCAGTGAGGGCTGAAATTCGTTTTTCTTTACACCAAAAATATTATAGAGTTCATCAGACCATGTGTGTATATTTTTTACCATGTCAATTTCCCAATTACCGATATGTGCGATCTCCTGCGCCTCTTTTAATCTTGCTTCACTTTGTTTCAGTTTCTCCTCTGCTTTCCTGCGTTGGCTGATATTTCTTAATACACCATCAATATGAGTGATATTACCGGAATCGTCTTTAACTAAACGTGCGTCAACCGAAGCAAATAAAGGCTCTCCAGTTTCTGTTTTGAGATAGAGCTCGAATTCCTTTATCTCTCCTTTTTCACTTATTAATTTTAATGCGGTCTCTCTGTCTTCTGGATAATAATAAATACTGCTTGAAGGTCGACCGATCATTTCCTCTTGTGATACGCCCATAAGAGAATGGACAGACGGAGTTATATTTGTAAAAATACCGTCAACGTTTACCTGGAAAAATACATCCTGAACATTTTCGAAAATATTCCGGTATTTTTTTTCACTTTCGAATAAAGCCTGTTCTGCTCTTTTTCTATCAGTAATATCAACAAGCACGGATAAGATGCAGGGTATACCCGAAAGTTCTATCACTTCGGCAGAGTATGTGGCAGTTACAATGCGCCCTGTTTTTGTACGAAACCTTACATCATGACCATAGACTGATCCATTTGTGTTTAATATTTCAAGAAGTTGGGTTCGATCTGCGAGGTCAAACCAAACATTTAAATCCCAGGTAGTTCTCCCGATAATTTCAGATGCATCATATTCGAGAAATTTTTTCATTGCTTCATTTACCTCAAAAAATGTACCGTCACTTAACCTCGTTGCAGAAATAGCAACCGGAGCTGATTTAAAGGCTTTTGAAAACCTGTCTTCGGTTTCTGCAATTTTAATATTTCCTGCGTGAAGATCTCTGATCAATCGCCTGATACTTCTGATTAAATAATAAGAGAATGGGATAACAAAGAGTAACGAAAGACTTATAAATACAAGAAGTTTTGTAAGCGCCAGATTATATACTTCATTACTATTCTGATAGATGTCGCCGCTTACCTTAACCTGCAACTCAATCAGCTCATTCAGTTTGGCAGTGATCGGATTAAGTTTTGGGTATAGATCATTTTTAATAATGAGATCTAATGCATGTTTGTCTTTTTTACTAAGGATCAGCTTTAGATTTTGGATAGTGTTTAAAGAATGCTGCATTAATTTCCTTAATTCACCGGCTAATTCATTTTCATGTTGAGTAAGAAAAGTAAGTTGGTAGGCTTTCCAGTTAATAGAAATATTTTTCTCTGCTTCCTGAATCCGCTGGGTTGCCTGTGAAAAAGAAAACTGTGATGATTGCGCCTGCTCTGCAGCCAAAAGAATACCCACATTATATTCAAATCGCATGACGGTTAATTGTTCCAAAGGAAATACCCTGTCTGCGTATAGTGTTTGTGTATTTTGGTTCATGGCTTTTATCTCCCTTATGCCATATAAACCCATTGCAATAATGAATGCAGACATCACAAATACCAACAGGTATAACTTTTGAGAAGCATTTAAATTACGGATCATGGGATTTCATTTAAGTGGATAGTACAAGCTGAAAACCGTAAGGGATAATTGGGCAGATACCTCTATTTATGGAACAGGCTAAAGAAACAGGGCTGTATTAAATATACTCATTATTTGAGCTATTTTACAATGATTTCTGAAATTAAAACGGGGAAACAATGTCTGATTTATATGTTAAATACTATTTGATATTCACCACACCCTCTGCCACAACCGGAAAAATTTTAAAGATCCTCGAATCATGCCCGGGAATAATATATTTTGGATCTGATACCAATGTCTTCATCCGCTGCATTGCCTTTACATACCCCGCAGGATCCATGGTGCCGCCAACAGATGCCGGCATTAAATGCTCTAAACTATAATACACCCAGATATTATCCGATGCAAGAACTATTTTTCTGCTGCCGGATGTTACACCCACATACTGAGAATTGAATGTATGTCTTGAGCCTGTATATACTTTTATACCCGGAATGATTTCTTTATCATCACCATCTACCAATGTTAACCTGCCCTTGATATTCAGATCCACCATCATATGCACATCTCTTTGATTATAACCACCATGTTCACCGCCTTTTTGCCAACTGCCGCTTACAAAATAATTGTAATCTTCTTTCTGCATCCATACCTGTGCTTTCGGGAAAACACTAAGCCCATCAATATGATCCCAGTGGGGGTGGCTGATAATGATATCGGTAATATCTTCTGCATGTAAACCGAGTTTTAATAATACAGAATCCGGGCGATGGTAATTTGACAATGGAAATTCTTTTGCATCTTCCAAGCCGGGCAGAAAACCGGCGTCCAATAAAATATTTTTTCCGTTACTGCCTTTGATGAGCCAGATCATGAACTCAATATTTACACTGTCTTTTTCCGGGCCTTTATCAACCCATAAAGAAATAGGCCAGCGCCCGCCGGAAGAAAATTTGAGCGCATATACATCATAGGTTGGTGACTGCGCATTGGTGGTAAATGAGATGATGATAAAGGCTAGAAGGAATATTTTTTTCATGCTTTATTTTTTGGCTGAAGTTGAACGTATGCTTAAAAATACAAAATGCTTTATAAGCGGAATTTGCGGTACTTCTTCGAAAAATGCTTCCCGTGTTATTTTATTTTAAGCTGAGAAATGGGAATGCGGTGTTTCTCTTTCTAATCAGGTAAATAATCGCCTAATAAATTCCAATCCATACTGTTCCCCCAGCCCTGTCCGTGATCGCTTGTATTCTTAATTTTATGTGCATCACCGATTGTAAAATCACCATAACTTAACAATGATAAAATTGCACCCGGTCTTAAATGTTCACTTGCCCAACTTAACGGTGAATCTCCATTTGCATCTTTCGCAGTTTTGTCCGCTCCCTTTTCGAGTAAATAGGCGATTGTTTTTTCGTCTGCATACGCAGCGGCCCTGTGTAAAGGTGTTTCACCTTTTGTTCTTACATCACGCATAAACGCACCTGTTTCTAAACCGGGTATTGTTTTTGCATTTACATCTGCTCCTTTGTCTACAAGAAGTTTTACCACATAGAAATAATAAGGCCGTCCCGCTTTGGCAAGGGCGTTATGCAGTGGAGTTTCATTTGTTGTACTCACTCGGGCATTTACATCCGCGCCATGATTGATTAAAAAGTTACATACTTTCCAGTGCCCAAAAAAAGAAGCATGCCCCAATTCTTCATTTATATTTATGCTCTCAAGGTTTCCGCCTGCCTGTAAAACGGACTGTAAACCGGTAGTGTCATTATAATATACAAGCCATTGCAACGGCTTTATTTGGCCTTTATGTAAAAGCGCTTTCCAATCGGGTTCTTTTAATAATTCAAGAATATACTCCGTACGGCCACCACTGATGTATTCTATGATTTTTTTAAGCTCCATAAAATTATTTTATTTGTGCCCTATGTAGTTAACTGATCATTACTTATTTAAAGTTTTGAATAATGAAGTGCCATTACACCATTTGTAAAACTGATCGACTCTACAAGTTTTAATTGAGTTGTGCCGGTCACTCCTTTAAACAAAGGCATGCCCTGGCCTAATAGGATTGGATTTACAAAGAGCCAAAACTCATCAATCAGCCTTTCATTTAATAAAGATTGTGAAGCACGGGGACTGCCAAAGATTAAAATATTTTTTCCATCCTGTTTTTTTATTCTGTTTATGTGATCTGCAAGCTGGTCGCGGATAACAGTGGTGTTGTGAAGCTCTTTTTCGCTGATCGTTTTGGACAAAACAATTTTGGAAACTTTTTTATACCATGCCGAATGTTCTTTATCGTGTTTAGATGCGCCTGGAGCATCACCGGCAGTTGGCCAATAGCCTTGCATCATTTCATAGGTTACCCTTCCATAAAGGGCTGTATCTGAATTGTCTGTCATAGTACCAACAAAGTCAAACATTTCTTCGTCTACTTTTATCCAGTTCATTTCTCCGTTAGGCCCGGCCACAAAACCGTCGAGTGAAGTGTGCATAAAGAAAATTAAATTTCTCATTAGCGTTTAGTTTTTTGTTGATATAATTCTTATTGGTGTGTTTTATTATCGATGATTAACGGTTATATTTTTTACAGAGACTGCTGTAATATCGAATCAAATTATCGAAACTATGGGTAAATTGAATGATTGCGTTTACTCCTGTCTATGCGCCATTAAATTTATCGTAATTCCATTTGGGTCTTTAACCCAAAAACGCCTAACCGGTCCCCAGGTTTCGTTTGTTAATGGATACGTTATTTCATAACCTGCTTTTTTAGCTTTTTCATATAAACTGTCAACATCGGCTACTTCAATTGAAATGGTAATGTGATCATTAGAAATAAAATCCTTCTCCGATTTTACAATATTAATTTGAGCACTCGGATTAGAAGGAGAGGCAAATGTGAGAACCCAATGCATATCCATAACAATCAGCAGCCCAAGAAAATTTGTATAGAAATCCTTACTCTCTTCCATTTTAGTGGAAGAAATGTTTGGTATGATTCTTTTAATTTCCATGAAGACCTTGTTTGATGATCATTGAATTTTGGAGTACCAGGTATTTGTAGCTAAGATTCGAGGCTTTCCGAGGGGATGGTATTTTATAACTCTCCATCCGGCCATTGAAGCCAATTGAAAACTGAGATTGAAGTTAATAACTAAAAGCCAAATAGTATTCAGTCAGATCCAATATTCGATGATAATAGTATAACTAACTGTTGTTATTCCGTTGGCCAGCCTTTCAGCAAATTTTTTGGTGGTCACAGTTTTTCTAATCATATTAACTGTTATTCCGTTTTCGTTTCTTTTACTTTTCCTGTCAATTGCCGTATGGAAGCCAGCATAGAAAGCAAAACAATTGGAACGAGAAAGGAAGGCAATAATACAAAAGGGAAAAAACCGAGAGCGGTATTCGGTCTCTCAAATCCAAATCGTTGATAAAACTGTGGTAAAGACAATAAAGCGCTCGATACTACATTTATTAATAACGCAAGGCATATAAAATTCCAGATAAGCATTACCTTATTACTCCAGACTTTTTTTACAAACCCGAAGTAATAAACGATGGGTGCGGTAACACCTGAAAAAATATCAAAATTTCTGCCTTCAAAAGTCATTGCTGCCGGTATGGTTTTATGCACAAATAGCCAGAACAAAGCGAATTCTACAGGTATTCGGATAATACTGATAAGTGTAAGTGTAGGTAGGTCTAACCCGTCAATAAACGCTCTCCCCTTTTTGGTAGAAAACCGGTAAATTAAAAAAAGCAAAGTTGGCAAAACAAGTATGGGAAACCTTACCGACATTGTTTCCGGATTATTATAAAAACCGCAAATGGCAAGTACCGATTGAAGGAGAATCCACGAAAGCACCAGTAGTAAAATTTTTTTGGAATAATGAGTAGCTTTAAAAAATAACCCAATAGCTGTAAGCACAGTTGCACCAAATAGTAGGTACACATACATTGGTAAATTTTGCATTGTATTTTTTTTGATTAGAATACAAAGAACTAAAATTGTTTATTCACCACGCCTGTCAATTGATAAGAAATAAATTGTCAAATGACAAGAAATAAGCGACTACTTTTTTGCAAATTGTTTTCTGATCCTGCTTAAAGAGGTGTCTGTTATACCAAGGTAGGAGGCAATATGTTTTAGTTGCGCGTACTGAAATATTTCTTTGTTTGCTGCGATCAGATTTGCGTAGCGTTCTTCGGCGCTTTTATTAATCATAGATAAAGTACGTTGCTTATACGCTACAAATTCTCTTACCAGCATTGCTCTTGCAAACTCCCTGAATTCAGGTACGTCGTGGAAAAGCCGGTTTAATTTTTCAAACGTTACAGCAAATACTTTACAGGGCGTTATTGCCTGTATATATTCTGTTGAGGGTGTATGAAGGAAAAAAGAAGCCGCATCAAAAACGACATGGTCTTTTGCATAAAAATAAGTTGTGGTTTCTATTCCGTTAGTGTCGTATGTAAAAGCCCTTACAAATCCCTCAGCTAAATAATAATAATCGCTAACCTTACCTTGCTTTAAAAGAAATTCATTTTTATCAAAGTCAATTTCATCAAACACACTCACAATTATTTCAAGAGCCTGCTTTGAAACAGTGATGTTCGGAATATTGCTTTCAATAAAATCAGTAAGAAGTTGTTTGCTCATTCAGTAAGTTCGGTTTTCTGCAGGCTTGTGTTATTTTAAATTGCCGGTAATGATCAAAGCTAAAACAGTTGCGATATACAGATTCTTCGTGCTTAACCTATCCCTTCTTAGCCGGGACTGTATAAAGTTACAAAAGATCATGATATACCTGCCTGCTCAGAATTCCTTCAGCCGGAACTAATGGCGGGATATTTGCTGCGGTGAAGAACGTTATTCATCAGCCCCAATTGCTGCAATGCAATGTTGTGCACAGCCAGTTCGAGGATCTTCTCAATATGTTGTCAATGTCGAAGGCGATTACCACCTCTAACCTGACAACAGCCTGAAAAGGTCACAATATGCCCGAGCGGCTGACCTTTATTAAATTTCGATTTACGCTTAGAGGCATATCTTTGTTTACTTACAGTCTGGCTGTACAGTTGCCGCTTCTGAAAGGACAACATGTAAGAAAGGGATGAAACACTTTGCAGCCATGCGTAAATAATTCACTAACCTTAAATTTAAATCTATGTCGAAAAAGACAGCTGAACCTAGGAAGAACAAGCCTACTAAAAAGAAAAGCTCAGCACAGAAGAAAGCGGATCCAAAGAAAAAAGCTCGGTAAGTTCAAAGACGCCGAGAGCCCGGTTCATAGAGCCGGGCTTCTTTTTATGCTGCTGTTTGAATTTTGGATTAGGACTATTACACCAGGTTTTTCCTTCTGCGATTAAAGCAAGTCCGTGAATGCTTTACATATAATGAAAGCCACCTCTCATTTAGGTTTAGTAGGATTGCCCACAACGGACAGGTATTGCTGCAGGTGGGATATTTTATGACGTCCAGCCCGGAACAGCTGCCCAATTGAAAATATAAAGTTGAAGTTAACAACAAAAAGCCAAATAGATATTCGTCTGCCGGAACCAAATCCCAGCGATGCAAACAGCCGAAGTTTCAACGTCAAGCCCCACTTGCAGCAATACTTTTGTTGCCTGCTGGCCTTGTTATGTAATGCCAATTCACAGTCTATTTAATTTCAAAAAGCACCATGTTAATAATTGCATTTTCTTTTGCACTAAAATAAAATGAACTCTTTGGGTTTATATATAAATGCTTTCCTGTCAGTATTTTTGACATCTTTTTCTTTAATACATCGTAAAAAATCACTTCCTGTCCTTCCACAAGTTCGGCTATCATTGGTCTGCGGTTGCTAATAATTGTTTTGTCTAATGAAGATTGAGTTAGTTTATATGCTATTGCTTTTTCGTTGTCAAAAAGTACTGTAAATGGTAAAGGTTGAATTGGAATATTAGGTTTGTAGGAGGACAGTAGTTCAATGTCGTTAACGTGAAAAAGTAAAGTGTCAAAATTCGCTACACGGTGAATTAATGTATCGTTAGCAAAAGACTCGTAGTAGGCTGTGCCCATTTCATTTCTGTCTTTTGTCCATTCTTTCCCCATTATTTGTGAACCTGCATAGGTATTAGTGAATTCTAGAAATAGTGATGGTGTAGAATGAATATGAAACAACGCAGTATCTCCCGGATTTATCCATACGTCTAACAACCTTACATATTTATTTTCTAAAACATTTTTGTGATGCGGTTCTTTACTTACTTGTACCTGTGCAGTAAGTATAGAGGAATATAATATAAGCAGTGTCAAGACTGTTTGTATTTTATTTGTCATTTTGTTCATAATACTTTGTCGTTTTGATATCTAGGTACTGTCGGTCACAGGCTTGCAGGCAACGTCCACGGCTTGCTGCTGTGCTGGCATTTGGAAAACGTCGCGCCCGGCAACTGAGCTAAATAGAATTACTGATCTTGAAGATAATACAATTATGAAAAGTATTCCTGTCGCCCCGTACAAATGCTGATAGTGCCCCAATGCTCATTGTTATTGCGTCGCGCCAGCATAGCAGCAAACCGATGTTAGCGGCAGCGGGTTCTGCCTCTTCCTTATCATTTAGATGCTAATCCGTATATCCACCCAACTGCAAAGACGAAGGTTCCGCTGATGAATGACATAAAAATGAAGCTCAGCACCGTGCGAGTCAATTTCTGAATTATGGACAGATTTGTAAAAAATTGAGCGTAACACCAAAACAGCAAGATAAAAATTAAACACTGAGAAAAGATACCGTAGTCTTGTAAGCCTCCCTCGCCCTTCAGCTTTTGTATATAAAGTACAGGTAGCAGTACAATGGAAGTCACTAAAATCAGCCCAACAACATAAGTATTAAGAACGAAGTGCTCTGCCCAGTTATATCCCTGTTTCTTGAACACAATATATGTTGAGATAGTTGCACCTAGAATCAATATAAACGAAGCATAAGCAAGATGATTCATCATCCAAAGGGTTACGTTCTTGGAGATTCCGACTACATCATCCTGTGGGTCTTCAGTTTTGAGGTGATAATGAATGTCAATAAAGTAGTGATAAAGTAGCCCATAGAGTGTTGCCAGCGCAATTACAAAGGACAGTGGCTTAAAATGTCGAACTCTCTTTCCATTAATGAACTCTCTGATAGTGTGCCCAGGTCTTGTAAGCAGTTGTTTAATGGTGTAAAAGATACCATTGTCGAAGTGGAAAAGACCATGTTGTAAATCATGCCAGATATAATGCAGACTCAGTTTGTGCGTATTTGCAGCTTATCCGCAATGATTACAAAAGTTCCCAACGAATTGTTGATTACAGTTTTTACAATTAATCATATGGTTCTCGTTGGTCATTTATGTTTGTTTGCTATAGTTGCGGCTAACGTTCGAGGCTTGCCGCAGGGCTGGAATTGTTGCTATGTCTGCCCGGCAACTGAAGCCGATTGAAATACTGATGTTGAAGTTAACAACTAAAAGCCAAATAGAATTCGGTCAAGCCCGATATTGGCTGATAGTTGTACAACAGCCGATTGTTATTCCGTCCGCCAGCCTTGCGGCAAACCTTTTGTTGGCTGCAGTTTGATTTTGTATTAAAATTATTTTACTCAACAATTGTCGTTTCCATATAAAAAGCCTCAAGCCATTTTCCTCCTCGCTTAACGTAATTTACTGACGCCCGAATTTTTTCACTCAACTTTTTATCGCCACAATATCCATCTTGAACGGCGACATAAGTTAAAAGAACAGTATTTTCACTTAGAGTCACAAATTTAAAATTGTCAATGGAAACACTTTTTACATTACAGTCTGTTTGAGTGGATTTGATCATTTGTGTTTTATCACTAATACCTTCAGAATTTATCCATATACAGTCATCGGTTGTGTTATTCTGGAACCAACTTGTATTTTTATTTTTCCAGGCTTCCCATCCTGCTCTTTCAAGTGCAATAATTTGAGCTTTTAACTTTGCATCTTTCGAACTTTTCGTCTGACAAAAAGTTGAGGTGAATATATATAGAGAGATTATTAATATTAGTATTTTTTTCATTTTCGATTATTAGAGGGTAACTAGAAAATTGCAGCCAACGGTCAGGGCTTAAAGCAGTTGGGGTAAGATCTTCCGTCGCCCCGGGCTAACCGCCGCTGAATTAAAGATACAAAAGCTGATGATATATTCTACAGACCCCCCGAGTTGGGTCGCGCTGGATATATTGCGTGGATATTTGCTGCCGCTGAAAGACGCGTTGGGTCGCCCCCCAATTGCTGAAAGCCGGTGTTGGCAGCAGTGCTTCTGTCAATAGTGATGTTACTTTTGATTGACCGTCGCAGGTGGTGTAATACCACACAATCTAAGATACACAACCATTTGTCCATAATGTTCATTGGAATGTGTCAACGCATAAAAAGTAAGGTCAAGCCTCGGTAGCTTTCTCCACAAATAGTCAATCTCGTCCATGGCATTTTGATTTGTCAATGTAGAGATTGCCTTACGTCCAATAGCAAATGAACTTTTCAAGTATTCAATAATCTCCTTTTTAGTTTTAAGTGTTTTTGGGCCATTTACATCTTCAATGTCCGCCCGAACACTGTCGCCTGTTATTGCACTCCACATAAAAATATTATCAGTTGCTAAATGTAAAATTTGTCCACCAAAAGTTCTTACGCCTTTGAAGTCGCTATTTTTTATATCAAGCTTTTCGGGAGTAAAATTAAATTTGTTTTCTGGCATTGCTTCGGCTGCCGTCAAAATATCGCTTTCAATTTTGTTGAATAGTCTTTCAACTGCTGGCGTAAGCGATTGTTGTCCGAAGGAAGTTGTTATTAAAGCAACGTTGACAAGAAAAATCCAAATCAGTTTTTTATAAAAGGTCATAGTCCAAATATTTAAAGCGAATTTTGATCTCAGCCGCATTGCTGCCAACGGTCAGGGCTTGGCGAACGTTGGGAAATATATTCTGTCGCTTGCTTGGCCACTAAAGACTCGATTAGTTAAAGCCAAATTACTGAAGCTGGGTCAGAATTCCTACTGTTGATGGGCGAAATTCGTCAGCCCAACTTTTGCCAAGCTGTTGTTAGCTGCAGTTTTATTGTCCTACGAACACAATCGAATTTTGATTTTCTAGAGCTGTAAAATATAAAATTTCCAGTGGTCTTACATAGCCATTAAATAAAGCAAATTTGTCGTCTGTCCCCCATGCTTCTAACTCTTTCTTAACTTTTTCGGAAAGGTTGTCATACATTTTTGAAAACCCGTCGAATGTTTCTATTTTGTTACTTTTTATCCATTGTGTTATTTCAAAAACTTCAGAACTTGGAAGAAATCCGCCAACTTCTCCTATGCTAACACTTTTGTTAGCTTGTCTGCCATAAAGCATTTTGTAAGCTATGGTATTTGTTTTGCTGTAAGGGTCAGTAGTATTTAAGAAGATCATTGCTAAGTCTCCAGTAATTTTATACAAATTAACTTTAGTGTCTGTGGTTTTAGCAATTTGTTTTTCTAAGTCTTTTATGTCTTCTAAATTTTCAGCTTTAGTAACTCTATAAACATTAATTGATATTCCCATAGTATTCTTTATGTGATTATTATTAAATGAGTTTTGCTGAGTGTCAATATTTTTAATTGAATTTCCTGAATTCATTTTTATGAACTCTTGAGTAGTATGAGTTTCAAAAAGTATAGCAGGAATTATAAGTAGATGTTTAAATAATATCATTGTCAAACTTATCTTGTTACAAATTGCAGCTAACGTCCAAGCATTGAAGTGGTTGGGGAATGCTATTCCGTCGCCCATGGCTTACTGTCGCTGAATGAAGTTACAAAAGATCATGATATATTCTACTGCCGCTCAGAATTCCTTCAGCCGGAACTGATGCTGGGATATTTGATGCAGTTGAAGAACGTTATTCGTCAGCCCCAATTGCTGCAATGCACTGTTAGCGGTAGTTTGTCTCAAGATTGCGCATTCAGATTTCTTGTTTTTCGCGCATTGTCAACATATTTATTTGCCCAATATCCAAAACTTTTAAAAGAATTTACAACCATTTCGAATTGCTTGTCCGTTAAACTCTTATGTTTCATAATTAAAATCATTGCTGAACTTGCCATACTTTGATCAGGATCATATTTTAAAAGATCAATAATTTCTGAAACAGTTTCGTTGCTAAATAGAATTGCTGAATCCAAAAAGTCTTTTAGTGTTGAGAATCGATAATGCTCCGTATTGTCATCTTCTCCAGATTCTAATACTGCAACCTGTTCGATTAATCTACTTATTGTTAATACTCCGGTATCCAACCATCTTCGCGAATAGTTGAGTTTAGTGAGCATCGCACTTACTTGTGTTTCATTCATAGAGTGTTCGAATCAAATTACCGCTAACACTTAAAAATACGCAACTTTCACCTCCAACCAAAATTCTAACCCGTTGAATTTCAATCCTACCCTTTGCGTTTTTTGGGTATCAACTCCAACATTTGTTCGTTCCAAATACCCAAAAAACGCAAGCCAGATACCCAAAATACGCAGAGTTTAAATCGCCGTCTTCTTAAAAAAGAATACCTTAATCATATCCGCCGTAATTACATACAGCGTTAAGATGCCTACAATTACACCCAGCAGTTTAAACGGCGGTACTACAAAGCCCAGCTCTTTGGCAAAAGGCATAAACGGTAAAGCAAGGGTTATGATTAAACATACTACACTGAGTGCAATCAATAATTTGCCCGGCATACTTTTTAATAATGATTTGTGTGTGCGTACCACAAACAATATCAGTAATTCGGTACAGATAGATTCTACAAACCAGCCGGTTTGAAAAGTGGCGGCATTGGCTTTAAACAAAGTATAAAGTGCATAGAACGTGAGGTAATCAAACACAGAACTATGCAAACCAAATACGATCATAAAATTCTTTAACTGCTTCAGGTTCCATTTCTGCGGAATTTTTAACTGGTCCTCATCCACATTATCAGATGCCACGGCCATGTATGGGAAATCGGTTAAAAAATTGGTCATTAAGATCTGTTGTGGCAGCATGGGTAAGAACGGCAGTATCAAAGAAGCACCCGCCATGCTGAACATATTGCCAAAAGTTGCACTTGTGTTTGTGTAAATATATTTGAGTGTGTTTAAGAATGTTCGGCGGCCTTCGGTAATTCCGGCATTCAATACGGCAAGATCTTTTTCGAGCAATACCACATCTGCGGCTTCTTTGGCAACATCTACTGCGTTATTGGTTGAGATGCCCACATCGGCTGCGTTAATCGCTGCCACATCGTTAATGCCATCGCCCATATACGCAACGGTATTGCCGGATTTGCGTAAGGCTTTAATAATATTTTCTTTCTGCTGCGGTTCAATCTCTGCAAATACATTGGCGCGTTGTACCTGCGGCACCAGTGCATCAGAACTCATTTTGGCAATGTCTTCGCCGGTAATCACTACACAGTTTTTCAATCCCATTTTATTGGCAATAAATTCTGCCACTAATTTATTGTCGCCGGTAATGATCTTAAGAGCCACACCGTTTTGACGCAGTTGTTCTATCACTTCCACCACACCTTCTTTTGGCGGGTCGTATAGCAGTACAAATCCTGCAAAGATCATATTCACTTCATCGGCTTTGGAAAGATCATGTACCTTATCCGTGGGTTTATAACAAACACCAATGGTGCGGTAGCCCTGGTTGCTGTATTGTTTGTAGAGATCGTTGATCTTGTTTTTTTCGTTTTCAATAGGTGTTACACTTCCATCAGCCTGTAGTACCTGATCGCATTTGGCAATAATATTGGAGAGGGCACCTTTGGTAACAATTTGCTGTTTACCATCCTTCACCACATTTACACTTAAACATTTGCGGATAAAGTCGTAGGGGATCTCATCTGTTTTTGTATAGCCATCCGTAATCACACCCGTTAATCCACGCAGCGCTTCATCCATGGGGTTGGCAAAACCGCTTTCAAATGTGGCGTTGAGAAAAGCAAGTTGTTTTACCGTGGCGTTTTCTTTTCCGTCAATACCCACGGTATCAGATACTTTTAAAACACCTTCAGTTAACGTGCCTGTTTTATCAGAACAGAAAAGATCTATCTCACCCAGATTTTGAATACTCGATAATTTTTTAACGATTACTTTCTGCGCTGCCATTCTTTTGGCACCGGCGCTCATGGCAATGGTCATAATAGCGGGTAATAATTCAGGAGCCATACCTACGGCCAATGCCAGTCCAAATAATAATGAATCGATCAGGGGCCTGCCGAAATAAATATTCACCGCCAGAATAATAATGGCGAGCACAATGGTGATCTGCATTAACAGAAAACCAAATTTTCGGATGCCTTTTTCAAAAGCGGTTTCTTCTGCGGGTTTGGCAAGACTTGCAGAGATATTACCGAATATGGTATCCTTACCCGTTAATACAGCAATTGCTTTTCCTGAACCACTCACTACACTGGTTCCTTCAAACAAAGTATTGGTACGTTTTGAAATGCCGGTGTTTTCTGGCAATTGCCCAATGGCTTTTTCTGCGGGATAGGTTTCGCCGGTAAGTGTGGCTTCATTCACGTGCATATCCCTTTCTTCAAACAACAAACAATCGGCAGGTATTACATCACCTGCGGCAAAGATGATAATATCACCGGGCACCACATCTTCCGTAAATACAGAAATATTATTACCATCTCTGATCAGGTTTACTTTGGTACGAATAATGGAACGCAGTTTTTCAACCGCATTACCCGCCCGTTTCTCCTGAATAAAACTCATGATGCCGGTTGCCAATAAAATGAACAGGATGATAAATACATCCGATGTTTCGCCCAGAATGGCAGAAAGAATTACGGCCGCCACCAATAACAAAACCAGCGGACTTTTAAACTGCGAAAAGAACAGGATGATATTTTCCAGAACGGGGTGCTTAATTTTTTTCTTATCTGCATTGGCCAAAGCCCGCTTAGCAGCTTCGGAAGCGGAGAGGCCTTTTTCTCCGGTTTGCAGTTCGGTCATTACTTGTGTGGGTTCGTATTGCCAGAAAGCCTGCAGGTTCATATCTTAGGAATTGTACGACAAGTTAGAATATTTCGCAAACAACTCTCTGCGAAACCTCTGCTTCTCTGCGGCTCTGCGGTGAATATTCGCTTCAGATCACCGCAGAGACAGGGAGAGCGGGGAGTTTGCGCGGAGAAGAGGATATGTTAAAATGATTAGCATATGTGTAAAAGCTTTCCTAAAAAGCCAGCCCTTCACATTTTTATTCACATACACACTGTTCTTTTGTAGAAGCATCTAATTTTAGCTTCACCTAAAACCCCATCAGGATGTTCGATCTGCTCCAGATAGATACGTTAAATAAAGCCGCAGCTGCCGTACCGGCCGTTGCAGAAAAAATTTCCCTCTGGTCGTTACTGGAAAAAGGGGGATGGATCATGTATCCATTATATGTATTGCTGATCGCAGCCATTTTCGTTTTTATTGAAAGGTTAATGGCCATCCGCAAAGCATCGCGTATTGATCCTAATTTCATGAACATCATCCGCGATCATATTGTGAACGGAAATGTTACGGCTGCACGCAGTCTATCAAAAAATACAGATAACCCGGTTGCGCGAATGATCGATAAAGGTTTACAAAGAATAGGCAAGCCGATAGATGCGATTGAAAAAAGTATGGAGAATGTGGGCAAGCTGGAAATGTATAAGATGGAACGCAATCTCTCGATCCTATCACTCATCGCCGGTATTGCCCCTATGTTTGGATTTTTAGGAACGATCGTAGGTATGATCCAGTTATTCTACGGTATCGCCAGTTCCGGACAATTTACGTTGAACGATATTGCAGGCGGTATTTATGTAAAGATGATCACATCCGGAACCGGTTTGATCATTGGTTTGCTGGCATACATTGGTCATAATGCGTTAACTACACAAATAGATAAAACAGCGAATAAGATGGAAGCGGCGAGTGCGGAGTTTATTGATGTTTTACAAGAGCCAACGAAGTAATTAAAAATTAATAATTAAGAATTAAAAATTACGGCTGGAAACAGAGCTTGATTATTTAGTTCTTCAATTATTAATTTCTAATTTTTAATTTCTAATTTTTAATTTTTAATTATTCTTTCATGAACATCAGGAAACGATTAAAATCTCACCCCGAAGTACACACCGGAGCACTGAATGATATTCTGTTCATCCTCCTGTTGTTCTTCCTGATCGTTTCTACATTGGCCAACCCAAATGTGATCAAGGTTTCTAACCCGAAAGCGAAAAGTGATACCAAATCAAAACAAACCGTTGTCATTACGGTTGATAAAGACCAGAATATTTATTTAGCACAAAAGAAAACAACCATTGATCAGTTAGAAGTAGAACTGAAAGCTTACTTAGATAAAGAAACTGATAAACCTTCCGTAGTAATCAATGGCGATAGCACTTCGCACCTTGGTACAGCTATTAGAGTAATGCAGGTAATTAAGAAATTGGGTGCAACGCCTGTGATGGCAGTAAACAATCAATAATTTGAAAATTTGAAAATTTGAAAATGAAGGAGACTCAAGTTTTCGGAGGGTAAATACTTTTTGCTTTTCATTTTCAAATTAGCACATTTTCAAATTTTCAAATTCGCTTTTATCATTCTGTCCCTACCTTGCAAATCCTTCCTCAATTCTGTTTCAAACCCATTCTTCTTAAATAAAGAAATCACTTCATTCCCCAGCGCCTCATTAATTTCCAAAAAAATCAGTCCTTCTTTGGCTAAATGCGTTTTCGCAAACAAAACAATCTTTCTGTAAAACAAAAGTGCATCTTCATCCGGCACAAACAAAGCCAGTGCAGGTTCAAAAGCCAATACATTCTTAGACATATTGATCTCTTCTGATTGTTTGATGTAAGGAGGATTGCTAACGATGAGATCAAAAACCGACAGTTGTTCCCAATTGGCTTCATTTAAAAAATCAATTTGTAAAAAGTTGACAGATACATCAAGCGTTATGGCATTTTGTTTGGCAACTGCCAAAGCTTCTGCACTGATATCGACAGAACTAACTGAAATCTCAGGAATTTTTTTCTTCAAACTGATGGGAATGCACCCGCTCCCCGAACCAATCTCAAGTAAATTTTTAATTTTTAATTTTGAATTTTTAATTGATTCGATGGTCCAGAAAACAAGCTCCTCCGTCTCCGGTCTTGGAATCAGCACAGATTCATTTACAAAAAATTTCATTCCTGCAAACCATGCTTCGCCCAAAACATATTGAACGGGTTTATGGGTTGCGAGTGCTGATAAAATAGATTGAAATTGGTTTGTTTGTTCTTCAGATAATAATGCCTTTTTATCCAGTAAGCGGTCTATTCTTTTTTTGCCGGTAATATGCTCCATTACCCAATCGGCGATGTTGGCGGCTTCGCGTTCATCGTACAGCAATTTGAGTGCTGTTATGGCCTGTTGTTGGGCAGATTGGGTGGTCATGCTGCAATGTTAGCACCATTTGGTTATTTTTGCCAATTCTGTTATGATTGATCTTTACACACCATATATGCTACGCTGTATAGAACTGGCCCGTTTGGGGGCAGGGTATGTGGCGCCTAACCCCATGGTAGGTGCTGTTTTGGTGCATAATGAGCGGATCATAGGAGAGGGCTGGCACCAACAATATGGTCAGGCGCATGCGGAGGTGAACTGCTTAAATAGTGTTTCTGCAGATGATCAACAGCTGATTCCTCAATCAACAATGTATGTTTCACTGGAGCCCTGCGCACATTTTGGAAAAACGCCGCCATGCAGTGACCTGATCATTCAGCAAAAAATAAAAAAAGTGGTGATCGGCTGTCGCGATCCGTTTGTGGAGGTGAATGGGAAAGGCATAGAAAAATTACAAAAGGCAGGAGTGGAAGTGATAACCGGTATTCTGGAAAACGAATGCAAAGAACTGAATAAACGATTTTTTACTTTTCATATGCAACAACGGCCTTATATTATTTTAAAATGGGCACAAACGGCCAATGGAAAAATTGCGGGTATAACAGACGAACGTTTATTGATCAGTAATGAATATACCAATCAGTTAGTTCAACAATGGAGAAGCGAAGAGGCAGCGATAATGGTGGGAACGAATACAGCATTAAAAGATAATCCAGCACTCAATAACCGTTCAGGTAAAGGAAAGCAACCGATAAGATTGGTGTTGGATCTGAAACTGCGTTTACCCAATACTTTACAAATATTTGATCAGCAACAAACAACGATCATTTTTAACGGAAAGAAACAGGAGGAGAATGAAAATCTTTTCTATCAACAAATAGATGCGGATAAAAATATTGTTCAGCAAATATTGGATTTCTGTTATCAGCAAAATCTGCAAAGTATATTAATAGAAGGGGGGGGCCAACTTCTCCAATCATTTATCAAGGAAGGCAAATGGGATGAAGCAAGAATAATTACCAATGGGTCATTGCCAATAAAAGAAGGATTAGATGCGCCCATCTTCGAAGCATCAAACCCGATAAAAACCGAAAAAATAAGTACAGATCAAATAAACTACTACACTCATAAACCAAAAACAACTCCCAACTCCAGACTCCAAACTCCAAACTAACCTATGTTCTATCTCGCAGGCAGCATCATTCTTACCAGTTACCTAACGCTCGCATTCAAAATGTGTGAGAAGTATAAAGTAAATATATTTCAGGCTATCGTATTCAATTATATTACCTGTGTGATCACAGGCTCTTTTGTAAACGGTTCTTTTCCCATCAATGCAGAAGCTATGCAAACACCCTGGTTTAAATGGGCCTGTGTAATGGGGGTTTTGTTTGTGTCTATTTTTAATGTGGTGGGTATTACTGCACAAAAAATTGGTGTGGCAGTGGCTTCGGTTGCCAATAAATTATCATTGATCATTCCGGTGGTATTATCTGTTTATCTGTATGGAGAATCGGTGCAGGGCTGGAAATTGTTGGGTGTATTGCTTGCATTGGTTGCCGTTGTATTTACCTGTTATCAATCCAAAACACAGGAGTCTGATAAAGAGCCTAATATCCGTAAATGGGAATATGCATTACCCTTTATTTTATTTGTAGGAAGCGGTTTGCTGGATGCTTTAATTAATCATGTACAGAAAACATATGTTACTGAGGAGAACAAAAATGCTTACCTCATCAGTGGTTTTTTGTCTGCAGCAGTTATCGGCTCAACCCTGTTGATCATTCAATATATAACGGGCAGACAAAAGTTTATGTTTAAAAATCTTGCTGCGGGTATTATCATCGGCATTCCCAATTATTTTTCTATCTGGTGCCTGGTGCGGTTTTTAAAAAGCAGTCCCTGGCAAAGCAGTGCCAGTATACCGGTAAATAATATGGGTATTGTGTTGTTCAGTTCTTTGGTAGCCTGGCTTTTGTTCAAAGAAAAATTATCAAAGCTTAACTGGATGGGAATTATCTTATCTCTGATAGCTATTTATTTTATTGCATTTGGAGATTCTTTATGAGCGACGCAGATTATTATCAAACCATAGAGAAAGCTTCTTTTGCCGAGTTCAAAGATCGGGGAAGTAAATTTTTGGCATATGCTTATCCCGTACAAACAGTAGAAGATTGCAAACAATGGTTGCAGCAATTAAAAAAAGAACATCCCAAGGCAGTACATCATTGTTTTGGTTATCGTATCGGCTGGGATGGAAATCTGTTTCGTGTAAGTGATGATGGCGAACCTTCCGGAACCGCAGGCAGGCCCATACTCGGTCAGATAGACAGTAAGGAATTAACCAATGTTTGTGTAATCGTTGTCCGATACTTTGGTGGTACTTTACTAGGTGTGCCGGGATTGATACAGGCATATAAATCCGCCACAGCAATGGCATTACAATTGGTGCCGGTAATTCAGAAACCGATAGAAGTCTTATACCAGTTGCATTTTGATTATACGCAGATGAATGATGTAATGATGATTATCAAACAATGCGGTTGCAGTGTAGTAGGGCAGGAGAACCAATTATTTTGTTTATTGGAAGTAGGCATTCCCAAAGCACGGTTGGACGAAGTATTGCATCGTTTGAATGATATCCGTTCTGTAGAAGTTGCTAGGGTTAAATAAAAGCCGATATTATGCTTTACCTGTCAGTTTGTAAACATAAAGACCTACTATTTCTTTAATAAAGAATGACCATTCGTTTAATAATGCAATATGGGGTAGTAATGCTTCTTCAATAGTAAATTTTTCGGGAACTACTTTGTAATCGCAAGGGAATCCAATACAATCAAAACCGGATTTTTTAAACACACTTACCGATCTTTTCATATGAATAGCGGAAGTAATCAATACAAAAGGTGGTGATAGATGTAATGAGTCTGTGATCTCTTTTGAAAAAACTCCATTCTCATATGTGTTCTTAGATCTGCTTTCAATTATGATAGCAGAGTCGGGAATACCATTCGCTAAAAACTGTGTTCTGAGAAAAATAGATTCAGGGGGTTCATCCTGACTTAATTTACCCGTGCCTCCACTAACAATAATTCTTTTGATAATTCCCTGGTGATAGAGGTTTGCGGTTTGAATAAACCTGTCTGCATTATTGCCAAAATAACCCCGTTCGTTTTTATCATAACCGGCTAATCCACCTAATAATATTCCGGCTTCATATGATTTTCCAGCTGGTAATTTTGCAGGATCTGCTTGCCATTTCATTACCAAATAACGGTAAATAAACGGGTTGGTAAATACAATTGAAATTGTAATAATCAAAACCAGCAATCTTTTTTTTAGAGCAGGAGACTTACTGAAAGAACGCCAGATCAACAGGATGATAATCCACCAGAATGGAACGAGCAGAAAATACAATACTTTGGACAGAATAAAAAACATAAGCAGTGATATAGTTAAGTTCAGCACCTTCGCGAAACATCGTGCCTTTGCGTCTTAGCGGTAAAGAAGATTCACCGCTAAGACGCAAAGGCGCTAAGAAGCGCAAGGGTATTAGCTGAATCGTGAACTTACTATTAATTCTTTACTTCCGGGTGTGTATTGATAAAATCCTTCACCATTTTTTGCGCCGAGTTTGCCGGCAGCAACCATGTTTACCAATAATGGGCAGGGTGCATATTTGGGATTACCAAAGCCATTATGTAAAACGTTGAGAATGCTGAGACAAACATCCAATCCGATAAAATCTGCTAACTGTAAAGGGCCCATGGGGTGTGCCATACCCAGTTTCATTACCGTATCAATCGCTTCTACACCGGCAACACCTTCGTATAAACTATAGATGGCTTCATTGATCATCGGCATTAAAATACGATTGGCAATAAAGCCGGGGTAATCATTAACTACGCAAGGAATTTTGCCAAGCCGCTTACTCAATTCCACAATCGCATCTGTTACTGCATCCGATGTGCCATAGCCATTGATCACTTCAACCAGTTTCATAACGGGTACCGGGTTCATAAAATGCATGCCGATTACTTTTTCTGCCCTATTGGTTACCGCTGCTATTTTGGTAATAGAGATAGAGGAAGTATTGGTTGCCAGAATGGCTTCTTTTGGTGCGTTGGCATCTAACTGCTGAAAGATCTGCAGTTTCAGGTCTGTGTTTTCTGTTGCCGCCTCTATCACCAGATCGGCCTGCGATACACCAATGGCTATATTACTCTGGATCGTAAGGTTTGCAAGTGTTTTTTTCTTTTCTTCTTCTGTAAGCGTTCCTTTGGCAATTTGCCTGTCGAGGTTTTTGGTAATGGTTTGAACAGCTCTTTCCAACTGCCCTGAATTTACATCTACCAGTATCACATTAAATCCATTCTGAGCAAATACATGGGCAATCCCGTTACCCATGGTTCCTGCGCCGATTACTGAAATATTTTCCATTGCCATGATCGTTAGTTTTAATTTGTCCGATACAAAGTTAAAATCTTAGAAAACTAACAGCGTAATTATTTGATATGATTCTTATCAGTTCTCTGCGGTTAATAAAATCATGAATAATAGCAATAGGGCCTAATAGGCATAGCTCTTTCAACCGCAGAGAACATGAGGGGCAGAGATTTCCGTAGAGAAAATTTTAGTTCTTCTTCTTAAAATCCCCTCTTTTCCATGCCTGAATAAAATCTGCCCAGGCGGCGGGGTTAAGGATGTTCATGGGAGGTAACTGACCTGCATAGTAGGCTTTATTGGCCTGCTGGCGAAGCTGGAAATTAACGGCTTCCCTTCCATCTGCCGGTAAGCTGGCAATGAGGGCGCGGCGTTGGGTTTCGTCGAGGTTTTTGCGGGCCGTTTCGTAAAGGTCATCGGAAACTTTATTGTTCACAAAATCCCTTTCAAATTGCTCGCGGGTAGGGCGTGGTTTAAGGATGGTTGCAGGTAGATAAGCTGTATCGCTCACCAGCAATTGAATTACGCTGTATTGATTTTCAGGAAGGTTTAACGGGATCTGGATGCTCCGGTTCTTAAAACCAATACTGGAGAAAGTGATCCGGTCGCCTTTTAATACTACGATTGAGAATACCCCATCAAAGCTGGTAATGGTACCGCGACCTTTTCCTTCTACAATTACACTACAGGAGGGGATGCCCTGAAGGCTGTCTGCCGTCATAACCACACC
This sequence comes from Sediminibacterium sp., assembly GCA_965206685.1. Taxonomy (GTDB): domain Bacteria; phylum Bacteroidota; class Bacteroidia; order Chitinophagales; family Chitinophagaceae; genus Sediminibacterium. The sequence goes on along the minus strand of OZ242223.1, from coordinate 2,918,375 downwards.
ATACAATTGAACCACGGAATCACGCGGGGCATTAGCCTGCGAAAAGGTTTTCCCTGCGGAAAGCAATACTGCCAGTAATAAAAAGTATCGTATCGTTAGCTTCATTCGGTTCAAAAATACAAGGCTTTGTACAAAAAACATCACACAATCCGGTTAGCCCCTGAAATTCCAACAAAGTAAAGATGCCAAGGGTTAACTTTGCACCCTCAAATCTTTTTTAACAAAAACTTTCGTGATGACAGAAGCAGACATACTCAAGGCCTTAAGCAATGTGCAGGAGCCGGATCTGGGTAAAGACCTTGTAACCCTCAATATGGTTCAGGATATAGCCATTAATGGCAATAATGTGAGTTTTACCATTGTATTAACCACCCCGGCCTGCCCGATGAAGGATATGATGCGGATGGCCAGCGAGAACGCCATTAAACTGTTGGTGAATAAAGAAGCCAATATTACCGTGAATTTTACTGCCAATACTACTACTAAACGTAAAGATGACCAGCAGGTATTATCCGGTGTAAAAAATATTATAGCGGTAGTGAGCGGTAAAGGTGGTGTAGGAAAAAGTACCGTTTCCGCCAATTTAGCCCTGGCCCTGGCAGAAGGCGGCGCTTCGGTGGGTTTAATGGATGCAGATATTTACGGGCCAAGCGTACCCATGATGTTTGGCGTACGTGGCGAACGACCGTTGATGAAGGAAAAAGACGGCAAGGGGATGATTGTGCCCCTGAAAAAATTCGGCATCAGTCTGATCAGTATCGGGTTATTGGTAGATGAAAAAAATGCGGTGGTATGGCGCGGCCCGATGGCCAGCAGTGCCATCCGACAGTTTATTACCGATGTGGATTGGGGTGATCTGGATTATCTGATCATTGATATGCCACCCGGCACCGGTGATATTCATTTAACCTTAATGCAGATCGTACCCGTAACCGGTGTGGTAATTGTAACCACCCCGCAAAATGTGGCACTAGCCGATGCAAAAAAAGCCATTGCCATGTTTGGTCAGGCGCAGATCAATGTTCCTATTATTGGGCTGGTAGAAAATATGGCGTATTTCACACCTGCAGAATTGCCCGATAACAAATATTACCTGTTTGGAAAAGAAGGCGGTAAACGTTTGGCAGATGAATATGATCTGTCGTTCCTTGGTCAGGTACCACTTGTACAAAGTATTCGCGAAGGTGGTGATAATGGTGTACCGGCCATGGTGGGCGATGATGAGATCACTAAAAAATCATTCCGCAATTTTGTATCCAATGCTGTAAGAAATATTGCCATGCGCAATGCGAATATGCCGCAGACGGAGGTGATACAGATGACGAAATAATTATAACCCCATTCGGATTGGTGAACGTAAAAAATATATTAAAAGGAATCTGGTTTTTACTGGTCAATATTTTGTTGACAGGTTACGGGTTGCTTAGAAAAATAATACTGCCCTCACCTAACCGCAAAGGAAATGTGCTGGGCAGTGTTTTTTTATGGTTTATTGATATCGTTGAAAGGATCATTGCATTTGAAAAAGAAATATTTCACAGTTCTTGGCTTATACGGAACCGGTTTGTGAAACAAGGACTGATCATTGTTACTGTATTTCTTTTTCTGCTGTCATCTGTTGAGTGGACTACAAACAGCTATGGCATTCAAAATACAGAGCAGGAAGAGAATGTGTCTGTTTCAAAACCTGCCCCAACTGCTGTCAATATTTTATTTTCGAAGCAGGTATCTATAATAATACCTTTTAAGAAAAAGCTACCATACTATCTCTGTGAATGTTCTCCTCCTTTTTATATAGCTTCTTATCTGCCGCCAACTAAGCGGTTGCTGGTTTTGGGTGCTCTCAGGATCTGATCTGTTAAGTATTCGCCACTTATTCTCTCTGAATAAGCACGATTTATTTTAACTGATTAAATCTTATTATGAAAAATTTTATTTTTTGCGCACTTTTTGTTTTCCTGACGATTGATAACTGGGCACAGGATCATTTTAGTGCCATCATAAAAAACGGCAAAGAAAAATTAGCCGGTGCTTCTCTGTCAATCAAAGGAACAGGTAAGGGAGCCGTTGCAGATAGTAATGGGCTTGTTGTGATCAAAGAGATTCCTGTTGGGAAACAGATTTTTCTGGTCAATCATATCGGCTATAAGCCAAAGGAACTTGTGTATACATTTCCTATTTCTTTTTTATTACCTGTTGAGATAGAATTGGAGCCTGATAATGAATTCATCGATGAGATCATTGTTCAAACCACCCGAATAGGGAGGAGCCTGAAAGATATTCCAACGCGTATTGAAGCGGTATCTCCCGATGAGCTTGATGAAAAAGGAACAATGAAACCCGGAGATATCCGGATGTTACTGAATGAAAGTACGGGTATTACCACACAGCAAACATCAGCCGTAAGCGGAACAGCAAACATCAGGATCCAGGGATTGGATGGGAGGTATACACAATTACTGAAGGATGGAATGCCGCTGTATACGGGCTTTTCCGGAGGGTTAAGCATTATGCAGATCCCTCCGCTGGATCTGAAGCAGGTAGAATATATCAAAGGTTCTGCCTCCACTTTATATGGCGGCGGAGCCATCTCCGGGTTGGTGAACCTGATTACGAAAACCCCTCATGAAAAAAGAGAATTAAACTTTCTTGTCAATACGAATTCTGCCAAAGGGGTTGATGCAAACGGATTCTATTCGCAAAAATGGAAAACAGCAGGTGTAACCTTATTTACTTCTTATAATCATAACGGCGCCTATGACCCTGCGGGTATTGGTTTTAGTGCTTTGCCCAAGACAAGCAGAATAATTATAAACCCCAAATTATTTCTTTATTTTTCTGATAAAACCACTGCATGGTTTGGTGTGAATACGACTTTCGAAAACAGGTTTGGCGGCGATATGAATGTGATTGCCGGACATACAGATTCTGCGCATCGGTATTATGAAAAAAATATCACAAACCGCATATCTACACAATTCTCCTTTACGCATATTATCAATACCAATAGTGCGGTACATATAAAAAATTCTATCGGCATATTTGATCGTGATCTCTTATTGCCTGATTATCGTTTTCATGGACAGCAGATCTCCTCTTTCAGCGAGATCAATTATACCTATAAAAAGAATCAAACAGAATGGGTGATGGGTTTGAATGGATGGACGGAGACGTTCGCTCCCAAAACCAATACACTGCTGAACTATCAACTTTCTACATTTGGGCTTTTTGCACAAAATACTTTTCAACCTGTAAAAGGAATGATTATTGAAAGCGGTTTGCGGATCGATCATAATAGTCCGGCTACAAATGAAAAATGGAAAGGTTTATTTGTATTACCCAGATTGAATATCCTTTTTAAAATCAATGAAAGTCTGAGCAGCAGAATAGGTGCTGGTTTAGGGTATAAAATGCCTACCCCTTTTATTGATGATGCAGAAAGAAATGCATACCAGAATATACATGCGATCAATTTTTCCTCCATCAATGCCGAACGGAGTTTTGGAATACAGGCAGATGTTAATTATAAAATACAATGGGATGAGGTGAAACTGAGCATTAATCAATTTTTCTTTTATACCAAACTCAACAAGCCCGTTTTACTGCAGGGAAATGATTTTGTAAATGCGAATGGATATATAGATACAAAAGGTGCGGAAACAAATTTGAAAATGAGTATTGATGAATTCACACTTTATCTGGGGTATACTTACACAGATACCCGCCAACATTTTAACGCAAACAATCAATGGCAGCCATTATCTGCAAAACATAGAATTAATGCAGACCTTACTTATGAGATAGAGAATCAATTTCGTTTTGGACTGGAAAGTTTTTACACCGGTGAACAGGTTTTATCTGATGGCAAAACAGGAAGGGCTTTTATTACTTTCGGATTACTGGCCCAGAAAATGTGGAAGCACTGGGATTTGTTTATTAATGTTGAAAATCTGACAGATCAGCGGCAAACAAGGTGGGATACCATTATTACCGGTAGTAATACAAGTCCCGTTTTCAGAGATATTTACGCGCCGTTGGATGGGGTGGTGGTAAATACAGGTATAAAGATCAAACTATAGCCTCATTTGCTAAGTGGCCAGGCAAAATATATTGGTGCAGAGAATAAAATGTCAATTAACACTTTAATTCTTCCAATTTAATAGTCTTGTAGTTGTTTGTGAAAGCAATCCAGAATACAATCAGTGATTTATGTAACCTTAATTAAAGCACTTTAATAGGTGAGGGTATATAATAGGACTAACTTGTTGCACAAAGTGTAAAGAGTGAAATAATCAGTTCTTTGCATTTTCGTAAAAGAGAATACCCATTGTCACACCTGACTGTTCTCCCAAAAAATCAGATTATATAAAAAAACGAATGCTGTTGTATGTTATAACCTAATAAAATGAGTTCAAAACAAGTTAATGTACTCATTGCCGATGACGATAATGACGACAGGTTCTTTTTTAAAAAAGCTTTACAGGAAATACCGGTTAGCAGTATTCTCTCATCAGTTACTAATGGGGAAGAACTCATGGATTATCTTTCTGAGAATGCAGAAACTCTTCCTGATATTCTTTTTCTTGATCTGAGTATGCCCAGAAAAACGGGATTTGAGTGCCTGATAGAGATAAGGGCCAATAAGAAACTGGAAGCATTACCGATAGTGATGTTGTCAACATCGTTTATGCGTGGGGTGGATTATGAGCAAAACCTGGTTGATACACTTATCAGGATGGGTGCTCAGCAATACATCCGCAAACCCAGCGATTTTGAAGAATTTAAAAAGATCATTCACCAAACCCTGAGCCAACTCATTATCAAAAAAGATTTAACCGCCTTTTAAAACCGGAACTAATACCAATTACGCCCGATAATGAATAAACGTAAATAAAAATGAATATTAAGTCAATCAATATACTTTACGCGGATGATGATATAGACGATTGTAACTTTTTTAAAGAAGCTGCATCGGCTTTACCCATGAATACCCAGATCACTGTTGTTAAAGATGGAGAAGAGTTGATGAATTATCTTTCTGAAAACGAAGAAAACCTTCCACATGTACTTTTTCTGGATATAAATATGCCGCGTAAAAACGGATTTGAGTGTTTGGAAGAGATAAAAAAGAGTCAAAAACTTAAAGACCTTCCGGTTGTCATGTTCTCTACCTCTAATTCAAAAGAAAAAATAAACGTACTCTTTAAAAATGGTGCTAATATATATGTTCATAAACCCAGCGACTTTGTTCAACTGATACAGGTAATCAGCCACGCTCTTCCTTTGGCTGTTGAGAATATATATTCAAATGGTAAACTGAAATACATCCTTAACGCATGATAACAAAGCAGCTCAATATTCTTCTTGCAGATGACGATATGGATGATTGTAGTTTTTTTGAAGAAGCATTAAAAGAATTTCTTCTGCCTACAGGCTATACAGTTGTTCATAATGGAGAACAATTGATGACGCTGCTTGCAGATGAAAGCTATGCACTTCCCCATGTTGTTTTTCTTGATTTAAATATGCCAAGAAAGAACGGGTTTGAATGTTTAATGGAGATCAAGCTTAATGCAAGACTGAAAGAACTTCCTGTCATTATTTTTTCAACTTCTTTTGAGCTCGAGGTGGTGAATCAACTGTATAAGAATGAAGCACAGTATTTCATCCGAAAGCCTGCTGATTTTTTACAATTTACCAATATTATCGATAAAGCCCTTACCGTTATTGCTATGGGTAATCTGACACAACCGATAAGAGAAAAATTTGTACTTACATTGGAGGAGAGCTTAATAGGGTAGCGATTTTAAACAATGATTATCTGTTTAAATGAACAGATCGGGTCACTTCGGAAAAAATAAACACTTATGTCTAAAAGTAAAATATCCGGTGAAAATGAACTACTCGTTGCTCACAAAGAACTGGCTTTTCAGAAAGAAGAGAAAAAGAAACGAGCTGCCGAATTAGGCATTGCCAATAACCAACTTGTTATTCAGAATGATGAAAAAGAAAAGCGTGCGGCTGAATTGGGTATTGCGAATATTGAACTCGCTTTTCAGAATGATGAAAAAGAAAAACGAGCAGCTGAATTGGGTATTGCCAATATTGAGCTTGCTTTTCAGAATGAAGAAAAGGAAAAGCGCGCAGCAGAGTTGGGTATAGCCAATATTGAACTGGCTTTTCAGAATGAAGAGAAAGAGAAACGGGCTGCTGAATTGATCATTGCCAATAAAGAACTGGTTTTTCAAAACAAAGAAAAAGAAAAACGTGCGGCTGAATTGGGGATAGCCAATAAGGAATTGGTCTTTCAGAATAAAGAGAAAGAAAAGCGTGCAGCCGAATTGATCATTGCTAATAAAGAACTGGTTTTTCAGAACAAAGAAAAGGAGAAACGTGCGGCAGAATTAAGTATTGCCAATGAAGAACTGGCTTTTCAAAATGAAGAGAAAGAGAAACGTGCAGCGGAGTTGATCATTGCCAACAAAGAGCTGGCTTTTCAAAATGAAGAAAAAGAAAAAAGAGCCGTAGAATTAAGCATTGCCAACAAAGAGTTATTGGCATTTACTTATATATCCAGCCATGATTTGCAGGAGCCGCTCAGAAAGATCCAGACTTTTGTGTCGATCCTGCTTGAGAATGAGTATAAGAATTTATCCGAAAGCGGAAAAAATCATTTCCAGCGAATGAAGCTGGCTGCCGGAAGAATGCAGCAATTAATTGATGACTTGCTTGCTTTTTCCCGCATTAATACTACCGATCATAAATTCGAGAGAACAGACCTTGCTTTGATTGTTGATGAGATCAAACTTGAATTGAAAGATACGATCAATGAAAAAAAAGCGGTTATTGAGATAACAGAGCTTTGCTCTGCTAATGTGATCGTTTTTCAATTTCGCCAGCTATTATATAATCTTATCAGTAACGCACTTAAGTTTTCAAGAGCTGATATTCCGTCTCATATCACTATACAGAGCCGGATTGAAAAAGGGAGTATATTAAGAAAGGATAAATTAGTAGCAGAAAAAAATTACTGTCATATCATTATTAAAGATAACGGAATTGGTTTCGAACCCCACTTCAGTGACCGTATTTTTGAAGTGTTTCAAAAACTTCATGGTAAAGAAGTGTATGACGGAACAGGAATTGGATTGGCTATTGTAAAAAAAATTGTAGAGAATCATAATGGTATCATTCTTGCAACCGGCGAATTAAATAAAGGGGCGCAGTTTGATATTTACTTGCCATCCAACGAGATGTAACTTACAGCCTCCTGAAACTTATTAAGATTTGTAATTCGTATTTGTACTGATTTCTGTTCCCGTTTTTACACCCGGCAGTTGGTTTAAACAGCAATTTATCCGCTCATCGCTTTGAATAGTGAGCCGAAATAGCAGATTTCTTATCTTCATTCCATGTACAACTTACCCAACTATAAAGAAAAAGACGCTGCCATTGTATTGGCATTTATGAAACAGTATTCCTTTGCCATGTTGATGGGTGTGGATGCAGATCAGAAACCGGTTGCTACACAGATCCCTTTTTTGTTTGTGGAGAAGGATGGTCAGTTATTTTTGCGCGGGCATATCATGAAAGGAAATGATCATCACAAAGCGTTTGAAGCCAATAAAAATGTGTTAGCAGTATTTACCGGTCCGCATACTTATGTTAGTGCCAGTTGGTATGCAAATCAAAAACAGGCATCTACCTGGAATTATATGTCGGTTCATGCCAGAGGAGAAATGTCTTTTCTGGAGGATAAAGAATTATTGCAAATGCTGGACGATACCACCAGCTATTATGAGAATGATCTATCTTCTCCATCACTATACAAAGAATTATCTGAGGAATATGTAATGCGATTGATTAATGCAATTGTTGCCTTTGAAATAAAGGTTACTTCCATCGATCATGTTTTTAAACTGAGCCAGAACAGGGATGAACAGAGTTTTGAAAATATTATCGGTAAATTACAGAGCGGCGATGCGGATGCACAAGCCATCGCTGCGGAAATGCGTAAACGAAAAGATCAACTCTTCCCATCATGAAAAAAATAGGTATTGCTGTAATTTTATTAACATTCACAGCCTGTTTCAGCTCTCATAAAACCCAAAAGTTGGAAGTAAAGAATTTTGATAAAGAAGGCCACCGTGGTTGCCGTGGATTGATGCCTGAGAATACTATCCCGGCAATGCTCAAAGCCATTGATCTGGGTGTAACTACTTTAGAAACAGATGCGATTATTACAAAAGACAAAAAAGTAATTCTCAGTCACGAACCTTTTTTTAATCATGAGATCGCAACCAAACCTGATGGCAGTTTGGTTACAGCGGCAGAAGAGAAAAGCCTCAATATTTATCATATGAATTATGAGGAGGTGAAGAAGTTTGATGTAGGCCTTCGCCCACATCCAAGATTCCCCAAACAACAAAGACTTGCAGTGGTTAAACCTTTGTTGGGCGATATGATTGATGCAGTTGAACAATATTGCAAAGCCAACAAAAAACCTTTGCCTAATTATAATATTGAAACAAAGAGTCATGCAGAAACTGATGATCAGTACCACCCTAAACCTGCTGAGTTTGTTGAATTATTGATCGCCGTTATTAAAGAAAAAAAGATAGACGACCGGATCATCATTCAGTCATTCGATCCGCGAACCTTACAATACCTGCACGAACATTATCCTGAATACAAAACGGCTTTACTTATTGAAGATTTCGATAAAAAACCTTTTGCATTGCAACTGCGTGATTTAGGGTTTATTCCTTCTATCTATAGTCCCGATAATTCTTTGGTTACACCACTGCTTGTAAAACAATGTCGCGATGCTGGCATCAGTCTTTTACCCTGGACAGTAAATACCATTGAGCGAATCCGCGAGTTAAAAAAGATGGGTGTGAATGGAGTGATCTCTGATTATCCGGATCTTTTTTCCCAATTATAATAGCTATTTCATATTTAAAATATCCCCTCCTCACCCGTGAGGAGGGGTGCTCAAGCGATTTAGCGTAGGGCGGGGTGGTGAAGGAGTTTTATTTAGTGCACAAGTCATCACCCCTCCGTCCTGCTTTGCGGACACCTCCCCTGAGAGGGGAGGGAAATCTGGAGCTTGTTTATGTTTTTTTATGGTTATCTCCTTACTTTTTTATTAAACATTTTCCTAGCAGGTTTTTTTCCTAACCGCGCAGGTTCTGTCTCCCGACAAAACCACAGATTTTTTTTAGGATCCGAAATCCAATCCGCATCTCTCTCCGTAACTATTCCTGTAAACAATTTAAACAACCTTATTTCAACAAAGAATTATGAAAAAGATCGCTCTTATGCTGATGTCTGCATTTGTATTGAATGCAACTATGGCACAAAAAATGGATAAACCCGTAGAAGTGGGTGGTGCTCCAATGTATTCAACCAAAAATATTGTGGAGAATGCAGTAAATTCTAAAGATCATACTACATTGGTAGCAGCTGTAAAAGCAGCCGGACTCGTAGAAACCTTACAAAGTGCCGGACCCTTTACCGTGTTTGCACCTACCAATGCTGCATTCGACAAATTGCCAAAAGGCACTGTAGAATCGCTGGTAAAACCTGAGAATAAGGCAACACTTACCAAGATCCTTACCTATCATGTAGTAGCCGGAAAATGGGATGCAGCTGCAATTGCCAAATTGATCAAAGAAGGCAATGGAACTGCAGAATTGAAAACCGTGTCAGGCGGCATCTTAAAAGCAAGTATGAAAGGCAACAAACTGGTATTAACTGATGAAAAAGGTGGCATGTCTACCGTAACCATCAAAAATGTTTACCAGAGCAATGGTGTGATCCATGTAGTGGATACAGTAGTATTACCTTCTTAGTTGGTTTTGGACATACAGGAAATAAGCCGGTGTATTTATACGCCGGCTTTTTGTTTTGTATATTTGCAAACCGTTCAGGTCGCTTTAGCGCCCCGACCGGTTTGCAAATATGAAAGACATCATTATCACTTTAGACGGATTCTCTTCCTGCGGTAAAAGCACACTCGCCAAACAATTGGCAAATGAATTAAACTATGTGTTTATCGACAGCGGTGCTATGTACCGGGCAATCACTTTATATTTTTTAAGACAGCATGTCGACTGGAAGCATGAGAATGAGATTCATAAGGCATTAGGAGAGATCAGCCTCGATTTTCAGTACAATGAAGTAACCGGACACAGCGATATGTATCTGAATGATGAAAATGTTGAAGCACTGATACGTGATATGCTGGTAAGCGAACATGTGAGTGAAGTAGCGGCATTAAAAGAAGTACGTGGGTTTGGTGTAGCACAACAACAGGCAATGGGGAAAAAGAAAAGGATTGTAATGGATGGAAGGGATATCGGAACGACCGTTTTTCCGGATGCAGAATTAAAAATATTTGTTACTGCAGACCCTGCTATACGGGTTGAAAGAAGATTTAAAGAACTATACGCAAAAAATCCCGGTATCACCATTGAAGAAGTAAAAACAAATCTGGAGATGCGTGACTATATCGACAGTAACAGAGAATTCAGTCCTTTAAGAAAAGCAGAGGATGCGATAGAACTGGATAATTCTAATCTTACAAAAGAGGAACAATTAAAGATTGTGTTGGATTGGGCAAAAGAAAAAATGCAATAAGCAACTCTTTTTAGAGATCATTCTCTGTTTCAATCAGAATTTTAAAATACCTGCGGTCAAGATTATCTGCTGTTAATCTGATGCGTAATTTTCCGAAACCATTGGTTTCTCTGGCATCTGTAAACTCGCCTATCTGTGCGCCGTTGGTGCTGCCAAAATGTTTGTCCGTGCTGATCGGTACAAATGTTTCCATCAGTTTACCATAAGCCATTTCTGCTTCCAATTGTGTATCAAATTCAAACCAGAGTTTGATATTGGTGATCAGGCTGCTCTTTGGGTCGCCATTACTTTGGCAATAGAATTCTATTTTGCCACTGGTAAATGAACTTTTGAAATAGGGATGTTTTGAAAAAATAAAACTATGTACTTCCTGATAAGGTTGTGTGTGTTTCATGCCATTCATGATCCATACACCTTCTTTTTTCTTTTTCTCGTAGAGAACCGGAATATAGGTTTTGATAAAATCCTGAATTAAAGGATCGGGTTTATCTGTAAAAATATTAAAAAGCAATTCGTTGGTGTATTTTCCGATGGTTGTTGACTGGCTATAGGTATAGCCGGTGAATAGTGCACATAAAAAACATAGTAATGCCAATCTTCGAACCATGGGGCCGGCCGGTTTATACAAACAAATTAAACAATTTTAAGGTAAAACGGCTAATCGCTTATACTACTTCAACGATAATATAAACAGATATTGAAAAATCGAAAGGCAAACCGGTAACGCCGGCTGCTGTACGGGTGTGTCTTCCTGCCTCTCCAAATAAATTTACCATCAGGTCTGAAGCACCGTTCATTACAACACCCTGTTCTGTAAATTCAGGGTCGCTGCTTACCAGCCCGTGTACAGCAATTACCTGTTTAATGCAATCAAGACTTCCCATCAGGTTTTTAACCGCAGCCAAACAATTGATGGCAGCGATCTTAGCTGCTTCTTTGCCTTTTTCTGTATCAATATCCCTTCCTATTTTTCCTTTGAATACTTTTTCACCCAAAGCAGAAACATGCCCCGAAGTATGAACGATATTACCCACTCTTTTGGCGGGAATATAATTGGCAAGTGGCACTGTAATATCAGGAATGGAAATACCCAGTTCCTGAAGCTTTGATTCTATGCTATTCATAGTGTGTGATTTCTATACTATGAATATAAAAAACAAAACCGTGCCTTTGTGCCTTGGTGTGAAAAATAATCTCATACCAAGGCATAAAGGCACGGTTAGAACCCTAAATTTAATAAGTGGTAGTCATATTCTCAGGCACACAGATAATATAATCTGCACGGCCGATATTTTCAGCTAATAAACTCTTTACATCTTTTTGCGATACGGTAGTGATAGTGGCGTATTTCAATTCAGGCCTTTTGTTTTTTAAATGCCAGAGTATGCCTTCGTAATTATCTGAGTGATAGGAGCCGTTAAAATGAATAAACAAACTGCCGGGCTTATAATACTGTAAAATAAAATATGCCATGGTAGCATCTTTTATTGCCTGTGCTTTAGGAAGATTAGCACCGCTGTGGCCGCCCATCATTTCCATCATTTTTTTGTAACCCGGCAATTCCGGATCATAAGCAATGGGCAGGGGAGCGATCCATGTTTTTTCTTTTGTCGAGATAGTATCCAATGCTTCAAAACCACCTTTGGAAACCAGTGAGGCATATCTTCTTGGAACATTACTTGCTGCAAATGCGATATGATTGTCTTTAGCAAAATTTACCAGAGGAGCGTAATCCGTTGGATAATTTTTCCATAATCTGGCTAATGAATCTAAACCTTTTGCTTTGATCTTTCCCTGCAGATACATATCCAACGCATCCTGATTATCCTGTTCAAACATCTCGGCACCCATTACCAATTCGCGGCTTTGTTTAAGGGATGTGGTTACTTCCAGTTGCAGCCAATGTGAGATCGGATTGTTATGAAACTCTCCAAACAATACGATATCCTTTTCCGTTAACGTACGGATCATTTTTTCATAACTTATTTTTTTCCCCTTGGCATTATATAAAACATAGGCAGGATTCTCCTGTGCAACAGCAATGGTTGCCAACAAACAAAAACTGAGTAAATAATAAAAAAATCTCATGGCAGTTAATTATATCGGCGTCAAGATAACAAATATCTGATAAGTGCAAATCAGGTTAATTGTTATGTGATTTTTTGTAATGTTCCAACAACTCATCGCCCCCAAAATCATGTTTCAGATCACGTACAACGGAGTGTACGTGGTTAGCATTGTTTTGCGTATTGTCGTATTCAATAATAATGGTTGGTCCTTGCACACGGTAATAAGTGCCTTTGCCTAATTCTTCTTTGGTAGAACCGGCCCATGCAAACCAGAGATTATCCAAACCGTTGTGTTCGATCTCTTTGAGCATATCATCCGCAAACAGTTTGGTAAAACGGTGTATATAGGTGCCGATCAATTGTAACATCAGACCCTGTTGTTCTTTGCTTAATTCAGCATATTTGATACCAACAGGATTTCCAAGCATCGCAGATCTTTTATCAAAGGTTAAAATGTCTTTGAATGCAGCCGTATCAATCACAGCTTTTTGTAATTGGGTATTGTTTAATGCATGTAATAAAGCAAAGCCTTTGTCTGTTTCATCTTTTAATACCTGCTTTCCTTTTTCAGGACCGCTTAATACAATGGCAGGATTACTACCGAGAAAGGTTGGTGTTGCTGCCGTTAGTGTTTGTTTGTCGAAGGAAAAATTAAAAGAAATATGATGCCCTTCAAACCGCCAGCCCCAGATGGTATTGGCAGATGGCAAGCCAAAGATGGAAATATGATAATTACCCGGATCGCGATAATGATCTTCGGGTTTTCTGTTTTCCAATACTTTCAATACATCGTCCAGTTGCCTGATCTGTGCTACTTTTTGAAAACTCTCTTCACTCATACAGGTGCGCATCAGATCCAGTGCTGCGCGCTTTTGTTCATCATTCATATCATTGAACGTAATACCTTTTCTGCGAAGGGGTACGAAATGATAATTATAACGCTCTTCACCATCAAAAGGGAATACAGTAGAATCTTTTTGTCCGGGATCAAGCATGGCCATAAAACGGTTGGCGGCAGCTACTGCTTTTTGTGCATGCGTATTTGCCGTAAAAAGAAAACAGATCGAAGTTGCAATAAGCAATCGTTTCATGAGGTTAGGTTTGGAGGTTGGCTGGATTGTGTCTTTTAAAGATATACGACTTCCTCCAAAAAACTGCGCCTTTGCGCCTTTGCGTGAATTATTTCTCGCAAAGACGCAGTAAATAGATATTAATTATCTGCTACACATCTAAAACCCGTATGCTCCATGCCTGTATCGGGAGAAGATTTCATTCTGGAAGTAACACGGTACCCTTTGCAATAAGAGGAATTGCAAAGAAATGACCCGCCACGAATTACTTTTTTAGGAATAGAAGGTTCCTCAGGATCATAACTGTCAGAAGGGCCCTTGGGAGAATTGGCTATTGATGCCTGTAAAGTTTTAAAATAATCGGGTCGGTACCAATCACTGCACCATTCCCAAACATTGCCGGCCATATCATATAATCCAAAACCATTTTTTTCAAATGAACGCACAGGAGCAGCTTTATCAAAATGATCCCAATCCGTATTCTTCGATGGAAACTTTCCCTGCCAGGTATTGGCTTTGGGTTTGCCTGCTTCAATATCTTCATTGCCCCATGGATATTTTTTTTCTTTCAATCCACCTCTTGCTGCATATTCCCATTCCGCTTCTGTGGGTAAGCGTTTGCCCGCCCATTTGCAATAAGCCTGTGCATCTTCCCAGCTTACCTGCACTACGGGATAATTATCTTTTCCGATAATATCAGAACCCGGTCCCTGCGGGTGCTTCCAGCTGGCGCCGGCTACCCATGACCACCATTGCGAATAATCATTCAGATCTTCTGTATTTGTTTTTTTGAACACAAGAGAAGAGGGAACCATTTGTTCTGCCGTTGGTTTGGCCGTTCCGGGAGGTAATTGTTTTTTGAGTTCTTCCCAATCAACCGGTTTTTCTGCGGTGGTAATGTATCCGGTTGCTTTTACAAATTCGCTGAATTGTTTATTGGTTACTTCATTGGCATCTATCCAGAAATTTTTTAGCGCTACTGTATGTGCAGGATATTCATCTCTTCTTCCTTCATTATCTGATGCACCTAATACGGCTTCACCGGCGGGGATCAATACCATTCCTTCATGACTAACTGTTTTGGATGTAACCGTTTGATTACTGTCTCCGTTTTTATCTGTACTGAATCTTGATGGAATATTGGTTTGACAATCGATCGCAGAATCGCCTGTATGAGCGGTAACTGTTTTTTCTTTTGGACTGTTTTGTTTGCAGGAGAACAAATAAAAAATAATTCCGGAAAAAAGTAAATAGGTTTTGATGTTCCTGATCTTCATACCTAACTCATTAATTAGTCAATCCCTTCCCACCAGCGATGATCTGCTTTGGGGTTGTTCAAATGTACAGGTTCTCCTATCATAGGATGAATAACCGGCAGATTTTTTTCTTTGGCAGCCTGCGTTACACGGATAATGGGTTCGTCCCATGAATGCAGGCCCAGACTAAATTTTGCCCAATGCACAGGCAATAAAACTTTTGCCTGAAGATCAACCGCAGCCTGTGCCGTTTCTTCCGGCATCATATGAATATATTTCCAGTAATGATTGTATTGGCCGCATTCTAAAATGGCAAGATCAAATGGCCCATATGCTTTTCCGATATCTGTAAAATGGGTATCATAACCGGAATCGCCACCTAAAAATAATTTCATTGTTGGGGTGATGAGGACAAATGAAACCCAGATAGATTGATTTCTTGAAAACCCTCTTCCCGAAAAATGTCTGCCTGAGAATATATGTACATAAAAACCTTCATCCAATCTCGCTTCTTCGTTCCAGTCTTTTTCAAGGATGATTGCCGGATCAAATCCCCATCTTTCAAAATGTGCAGCGGTACCTAATCCCGTAATGATCTTTTTTACTTTGAGTTTGGTTACGGTCTTATAATCCAGATGATCCCAATGATCATGTGAGATAAACAGATAGTCAATTTCAGGAAATTCATCCGCTGCATACACATCTGTACCCGGATAACTTTTGGTGGTAAAACTTACCGGAGAGGCATTACCGCTTAAAACAGGGTCAACCAATATTTTTTTTCCATCCACCTGTATGAAATAAGATGAATGGCCAAACCACACAAGTACATTCTCATCTGCTTTGAAGGAATACAGATCTGTTTTTTGTGAAGGCAGTTTTATTTTGGGTGCATTGCGCTTGTCTTTGTTGAAGAAGAATTCCTTCATCACTTTTGTATAGCTCTGTCCCTCTTCTAATGTTGGGGTATGGTGTATATTCTGAAAACTGCCTTCGCGGTAATTGGGTGAGTTTTTTATTTTCTCAAACCGTTTACCGGAAGGCAGTTTACCAAAGGATGGCTGATGCACAAATGCATACAAGGCCATCACTAAAAATATTATCAATCCAACCGCAATGATCATTTTGTGTAATGAATAGTAGTTGCGTTTTTCTGTGCCTTTAAAGCCAGTTCCGTTGCCAGAAAACAATGGGCTTGAGGCATAGCGGTTTCTGTTCGGTTTACAATATCATTTACAAATAACTCACCAAAAGGCAAGGTATCGCTGTTACAATCGATGTATTTGGTTTCTTTCTGATTCACATAATACAAATGGTTGCCGCCTGCAGGGCCTGCTATATCTACATTTTTGCGTACTTCTATATAACCATCCGTTCCCAAAATAGTTAATCGGCCATCGCCCCATGAAGCGAGACCATCGGGTGTAAACCAGTCAACACGAATATATCCCATACCGCCATTACCTCTCAATGTAATATCTCCAAAATCTTCAAAGCCCGGATATTGCGGATAATGAACATTGCCTACATGCGATGCAACCACTTCTGCTGAAGTGGAACCGGTAAAATACAGGAACTGATCAAACTGGTGCGAACCAATATCACAGATAATACCTCCAAACCGTTTCTTATCAAAGAACCAATCGGGTCTTGTTTTTGGAGACATGCGATGCGGTGCCAGAATTACGGTTTGAATTACATTACCGATCGCACCGGCTTTCACCAATTCACCCGCTCTTACGGTTGCTTTGTTCTCAAAGCGTTCGCTGAACATAATAGAGTAGATGCGTTTGGTTTCTTTTTGTACACGACGGGCTTCTTCCAGTTGTTCCAGAGTAATGATACCGGGTTTATCTACTAAATAATCTTTGCCATGTTCCATCACCGCAATACCCAATGGCGCACGCTCATCAGGAATACCGGAACTTAAAATGAGTTGAATGGAATTGTCTTCCAATATCTGATCGGCACTGGTGGCCACTTTGGCTTGCGGAAAGGCTTTGGTAAAGTTTGCCAACAGATCAGCTTCTTTCGCATAAACCGAAACCAATTGTCCACCACCACGGATCACCGCGTTCACCATCGAAAAAATATGGTTATGGTTGATATTAATAACAGAGAAGCGAATTTTAGGTTCTGCAGAAAATCCCGCAATTGATTTTTTCGGCAAGCTCGATAAAAGCGCCATACCGGTTGCTGTGGCAGCAGTATTTTTAATAAAATTACGGCGGTTGGAAAACAAATTTTTCATATGGCAATATTTGAAGTGAATGGTGTTGTTAAATGTACTGGATTCTCGGGTTTTGGCAATAAGAAAAATATTAGCTTACCGATAAGGTAGGGTTGTTCACCGTAATTGAATTCCATAGTGTGGAATCGTGAAAGAAGGGTAGTGAGTAGTCAGTGGTGAGTGGTCAGTGTAGGGTTGTTTTTCTCACTACTGAATACTCACCACTCACTCCCATCATCCTAAAATCTTCGAAACAAAATCCGAATGTAAACTAATGTGCATGAAAGCCGCTACTCCCAACACGATTCCCAATAAACTTACGCCTGATGCAAAATAGAGCAACCATTTTTTATTGGTCAATGCGGTAATACCAAACATGGCAATGGCAATGGTGAGCAAGGCATCGGTCATATCAAACTGGTCATCAAATTCATTGATATCATCATACTCTTTCTGGAAACCAATCGCCTGTGCTTTGATCTCTGTTTTTTCTTTCTCGTAACGGGCAACTTCTTTTTCATATTTAGCGATCAAGGTATCGCTGCCGGGAAGTTTTTCGGCTTTTAATAATTGCAATGAATTTTCTGCAATCGCTTCTTTGGTACTTTTTGCCTGAAAGTAAGACCATGCGTCAATACCCCTTGCCTGCGCCTGACTCATGGCCTGCACAATATTTCCATCTTTTACATTACACAATGCCATAAAGGTTGCCGTAATGGCCACAAACAGCGCCACTTTTGCATTCAGTCTTCCTTTTTCAGCCTGTTCTATTGATTCCTGTATGGTTTCATCGATCTCGCTCATAAAATATTTTTATACATAAAAGTAGATAGAATAAATCTCTTTGCGATCCCTCGTTTCTTTGCGTCTTTGTGGTAAAGCAGCTTAACCGCAAAGACGCAAGGGCGCAAAGGCTCGCTAAGAGAGAGGCTTTTATTCAGGTAGACGGAAACGATGGGTTGTTTCCGCAAGCAACTCAGGGTTCCATTTTTCGATCAGGGGTTGTTCGAGCGACATCTCGCGGTATTCATCCGGAGACATGATGGGCACGCCTGAAATGATCGGGTAATAGCGTTTACAGGTTTTACAGGTAAGTACACCTTCCAGAATATCATTATTGATATCTCGTGTGATCACTTTTAACTGCAGATCATCTTTATCAAAAGGACAACAAAGTTTGTCAATGGTTTCAGCTCTCATGATTTTGTATTTTGAGTAGTTCGTTTTTAAATTGTTTGGTGCTGGCAGTAATATCGTTTGCAGACATGATCGCGGATATTAACGCAATGCCATCAAAGGAAAGAGATGATAGTTGTGGGAGGGTTTCGCTATTTAATCCGCCGGCCAGAAAAACAGGCATTTTTGTGATCTTCCTTGCTTTTTGTACGGTTTCAAACGAAACAATATCGCAGGTATCCACAGAAGGGGATGGGAACATGGAACAGAAGGATACATAATCAAAGCCATTCAGATCTGCCCATTCAATTACGGCAAGATCATTGGTGCAGGTAATGCCTTTGCTGAAATCTTTTTGTATGCTTTTTTCTATGAATGTATAATCGTCCGGAATCTTATCAAAATGCACGCCATCCAATAAGGTCCTGTCGAGCAAATACCAATAGTTATTAATCAAAACCGGAACTTCAAATGAATGTGCCAGTTCGCAGATCCCGTTAATATTTGATATAGTGGTTTCTGTATCCTCTTTAATATTGTACAATTGAATCACACTGATGCCGCCTTGTAAAGCCTGCTCCAGTTTGGTTATTAAGAGATCAGGCTCCATTGCGCCATTGGCAACCAGGTAAACACCTCCTTTGATGGGATAACTCATTTCCAGTTATTTTTTAAAGCCGTGAAGAATGCATTCCAGTAAGGGTCTGTTCTTTGATAAATGACCGGTGCGGCTGTTCCATCATCATCAATTAATTCGATCCCGTCTTCAGTATCTGTCATTTCACCTATTACACAACATTCAATATGCTGGTTCTCCAGATCCTTAATCAATTGTGTTTCCTGACCTTTCTTTACTGTCATGATCATGGAACCCGCACCAATGCAAAATCTCGGATCAATATCAAATAATTTGCAGATCTCTCTTTGTATGTCTCCCACAGGTAATTGCCTCTTATAAATTTTTACACCATTACCTGAGGCAACAGCCATCTCGTAAACAGCACCTAACATACCCCCTTCGGTAACATCGTGCATAGCAGTAACGCAGGTGGTTATTGCATTGTGTTTGGCTGCAGTAAGTCCTTCTGTGAGGGATGAAGTTTTGTAAAAAAGATCACAGCCTTCTGTATAAATTTCTTTTCCCAATTTTGCCTGAACAGTTTGCGGAAAACTCATAGCCAATATGGCAGATGCCGAAATTGCACATTGTTTGGTTGCTAATACCAGGTCACCTTTTTGTGCATATTTTGAAACCAGCAATTGATTTTTTTCAGCAACAGTGATCATGGTCCCGCCACCGGCAATGGTTGAGTTTTGTCCCTCAATCGTTCCGGTATGTCCGCCGGTTATGGATAATTTAATATCGCTGCAGAATTGATGAATATAATTCCAATATTCAGCAAAATCATTTTCTGTTAAAGAGGTAGGTAGATTTAAAACAAACTGGCCGTACATAGGTGCACAACCGGTAGTAGCCATATCGTTTGCCATCAGGTGTACGGATAGCCATGCCGATTCGCGCAACCCTAGGGAAGGTATTAACGATAGCGGATCACTCGTAAGTGCCATCGTTTGATTGTTGGGAAGATCTATCAAAGACACATCCACACCAAAGCCCGGTGCCACTCTTACTTCCGGCCGGTGATGCCCCAGTCTGTTTTGAAAGTAATTTTCAAAATCGGTTTTATCTATTTTACCGCTGTTCTTCATGCCACATCATTGAATTTAATATACAATCCAAAGAAATCTCCATAAGGAATACTCCATTGTTGAACCGGGAACCATTTGGGTAAACCGGTACAGGTCCATTCAATCGTATAATCTCTGCCCACCAATGCTTTTTCAATTATTTTAATAAGATTGGCAGGTGTATAAAACGTAGCGGTTACATAAAATGGATTTTTTCCAAATGCCTGCTGAATTCTTCTTCTGAAAAACTTTGGCGTATTCCGGTTCATCATACCCATACAGATGCCATATCTGGCAACCCTTGCTGCTTCCTGTATCACTTTTACGGGGTCTCGGTAATACTCAAATGTTGTGATGAATGCGAGTGAATCAAATGTATGATCCTTGAAAGGCATGTTGTGAGAATCGGCCATTACCAGATCGCCTTTAAATAAATGAATGGCTTGTCCGAGCATAAAAGGAGAGATATCACCACCGGTTGCTTCAATACCTATCTCATGCCACCATCTGGTAAAACGGGTAGTACCACAACCAAACTCTAGTAAAGTTTTTACGCGCTTGTCTTTTGACAATAACTGTTCCATCACTTTTTTCTGCCATACTTCGGCGCGTTTATAACGGCCTTCGTACCATTGTTCGTAGGTGTCGGTATTGTCTCTGTTAAAAAACCATTCTTTTCTGCCCTGCCAGTTTCGGACCTCGGGATGTGCCAGTTCTTTTTTCATAAGCTTAGAAAATAAAAAACCACAACCCGGCTGTTAGCCGTAATTGTGGTATCTATAATGTGTAAAAAGTTTTTCTGCATTTCTTACGCTGGTATTATCCAGTTCAAGTAAACGGGTATGATCTCAGCCTCAATAGGAAGCACCCCGATGCTTAATGATGTCAAAATTCGGAATTTTTGGTTACACTACATTTTATTCTTTTGGATGATGATTAGATCTTTACCGGATAAGCATCTGGCTGATCAAACATGCATTTAGAACCCTGATTAATGCCATCGAAAGATGCTTCAAAACCGGCAGGTTTCTCTTTGGTTTCGTTAATGGAAACAGCAGCAGGTACCAGTATGGTTTTTCGGAAAACAAAGTTGGTTATACGACAATCTAAAAGGTTGCCTGCGACAATGCTAATCAATGACAAAAATCTCAGTTAATGCATCCACCTTTTCTGCAACTCCATAAAACCCTGCCAGTTTCCTGATCACTTTTTCCACTTCAGCATCCGGGCAACTGGCACCACTGGTAATAAGAATCCGTATTGGATCTTTTGCAGGGAGATAGCCGCTTACCTGTTTCAATTCTTTGGTCTTCCAGTTACGGTCTTCTATTTCATAAGTATCAAGTAACCTGTCTGCAGAATCAATAAAATAGGTTGGCAATTTATTCTCACACAATTCTACCAGGTGAGAGCTGTTGCTGCTGTTATGTCCGCCGATTACAATAGCAAGATCGGCAGCCGTATCCAGCATACCGCTTACAGCAGTTTGGTTATCGTTGGTTGCATAACACAAAGTATCGCGGGTATCGGCAAAACGTTCACCAATATTTTCTGCAGTTAATCCATAATGTTTGATAATCACATTTTTCAGATAATCAGAAATAGCCTGTGTGTCACTCGCCAATTGTGTGGTTTGATTTACTACGCCAATTTTTTGTAAATGTTTTTCAATCTGAAAACCTTCAGAAAACCTCCCTTTAAATTCCGTATAAAAAGCTTCCGCCGGTTTTTCGCCTGTAATATATTTAGCGAGTTCAATCGTTTCTGCCATATCATTTACAACAACTGTTGGTGTATGATAGGAGGCATGTGAAAACGTTGCCCGGGTTTCTTCGTGTTTAGGTTTGCCGTGTACAACAATACTGTAACCTTTTTCTGCGATCTGCTCACTCCGGTTCCAAACCTTTTCTACAAAAGGGCAGGTGGTATTATATTTTGCAGTGGTGATACCTTTTTCATTCAGCATTTTTTCAATTTCCAATGTGGTGCCGAATGCGGGGATGATCACAACATCGTCTGCCGTAATCTCTTCAAACGGTATTAATTGTTTTCCATAGGTATCCTGTAAAAACTGTACACCTTTTTCAACCAGGTTAGCATTTACCTGCGGGTTATGGATCATTTCACTTAACAAAAAAATCCGTTTGCCGGGATTTTCGTCAATTGTGGTAAAAGCAATTTCAATCGCATTCTCCACACCATAACAAAAACCAAAATGACGGGCCAGAAAAATCTGTATCGGCCCCAGATCCAGCAGGGTGGGTGTGTAATCTTTTTTCAGTTTATCCTCCTGCTTACGCTTTTGTTTAATGGCGCTGATCAGCGGACTGCGGTAGATGTTGGGTACGTTGAATTGCTTCATGGGAGGCAAAAATACGAAGGGGAGAAACTAATTAATAATTAAAAATTAAGAATTAATAATTGAAAGGCGACACAGTTGCCCAATACCCCATCGGGATAACCGCTCTGTAGAAATAGAATTGATGTTTTATGATGATTTGCCCCGAAGGGGCTACCCTTTCGCGGGATTCACCGTTGGCTGCAGCACCGTTTGGGCAGCGGTATGTAAAAAAGATGATTAAAGAACAAAAAGTACAAGTGTGCGACGCAACGAATGTTTAATGGATATTGTGACGCCGTGTAAATGATAATGTGAACAATCAGATCAGTGATCATCCCGTATTATTGATAAATCTACCAATAGCAGCAGCTAATTCTTAATTTTTAATTCTTAATTTTTAATTGTGCCCACCCTGCTTCCCAAAATTGAGTATTTTCATACCCTAAATGCTTGCTATGCGTATCGTTCCTTTTCTGATCTCGGGATTGGTTACCGCCGGACTGGTTGTGGCTCTTAACACACAATTACCTGCCGGTGGTTCAAAAACACCCCGACTGGGCTATTTCTTATCTCCACAATTGGGTTTCTGGCAAAATGCAGAACCGGGTAATACAGATTTTTCGGGTGAGATAAAACTGCCTGACCTGCGGGGTAAAGTAGATGTATATATAGATGATCGCCTTGTACCGCATATTTATGCAGATAACGATCTGGATGCCTATTACACACAAGGCTATTTACACGCAAAGTTCCGTTTATGGCAAATGGATTTTCAAACCTATGTGGCTGGTGGAAGATTGAGTGAGATTGTGGGTGAAGAAAGACTATCAACCGACCGTTTCTTCAGAAGATTGGGTATGGTGTATGGTGCCGAACAAACCATGGCCAAGATGGATAAAGATCCGGTAATGAAAGCTACGATCGATGCGTATGCAGATGGCGTAAATGCATATATCAAATCATTAAAACCTGAACAGATTCCTTTCGAATACAAACTGCTGGATTATAAACCCGAAGCATGGACACCGTTTAAAACCTATCTGTTCATGATGTTCATGTCGTATGATCTTTCCGGCAGAGGTGCCGTAAGCGATCTGCAAATGACCAATGCAAAAAACTATTTCGGGTTTGATGATTTTAATAAGCTCTTTCCGAATGTAGAAGATTCGCTGGATCCGATCATTCCCAAAGGAACCGCTTTCTTAAAACCATCAATTACTCCCAAAGCGCCTGCCGGTGCGGATTCTGCGTATTTCGGAAAAATGAGAAATAATAGTACAACTTTGGCACCGGTTGTACCTGATAAAAATAATGGTAGTAATAACTGGGCCGTATCCGGAACCAAAACAAAAAGCGGACGGCCTATTTTATGTAATGATCCGCATTTGGGTTTAAACCTTCCTTCTATCTGGTACGAAGTACAATTGAATACACCAACACAAAATACCTATGGCGCAAGCTTTCCCGGCGCACCTGCCGTAATGATTGGTTTTAATGATAGTATAGCCTGGGGCGAAACCAATGCCGGCAGAGATGTAATTGATTATTATGATATGCAGTTCAAAGACACAACCCTGTCTGAATACATGTATAACGGTGTTTGGACAAAATCAGAACACAGAACAGAAGTGATCAAAATAAAAGGCAAACCCGATCAGGTAGAAGATATTGCCATGACGGTTTTTGGCCCGGTAATGTATGATCGTTCTTATAAAAATCAAAGTACAGAAGGAAAATATTTAGCCGTTCATTGGATGGCGAATGTGCCCGGTACAGCTGTACAAACTTTTTATGATCTTGATCATGCAAAGAATTACAATGAATATTTAAAAGCGATCTCAAGCTTTGTTTGTCCCGGACAAAATTTTGTCTTTGCTTCCAAAACCGGTGATATTGCTATTAAGCAACAAGGAGCATTTGTTGCCCGATGGAAACGCCAGGGCGATTTTATCATGCCGGGAACCGATAGCAGTTATGCATGGCAGGGTGTAATTCCGCAGGAAGAAAATCCGATGATCAAAAATCCATCACGTGGTTTTGTGAGCAGTGCCAATCAAATGGTAACCGATTCTACTTATCCTTATTATCTCGGCGCAGCCAATAACTTCCCATTATTCAGAGGGTTTACCATTAACCGGAAACTGGCGGCTATGAATGATATAACTCCGGAAGATATGCAACACCTGCAAATGGAGAATTACAATTCGTTTGCAGAATTGGCAAGGCCAGTATTGATGAGATATATTGATGAAAGTAAATTAAATGCCGACGAAAAAAAATACATCGAGATTTTAAAAAACTGGAATCTGAAAGGCGATTATGCAGAGAAAGGCGCCACCGTTTTTAAATGCATTTGGGATAGCCTGGAAGCAGCAGTATGGAAAGATGATTTCAGCAAATCCAAACTACCGATGGGATGGCCGGACGCACCGGTGTTATTGCAGAGCCTGATGCATGATTCTTTGTATGCACGTTTTGCAGACAATATTAATACCCCTGATAAAGAAGAAACAATCTATGATGATGCAATGGATGCTGTTAAAAAAGCCGTTGTAAAATTAAAAGAGCTTGAAAGTAAAGACATGCTTGAATGGGGTAAGTTTAAAGACACCAGAGTAAATCACTTATTAAAAATACCCGCACTCAGCCGATTGCATTTACCCATTGGTGGCGGTGAACATATGATCAATGCAGCGAAAGAAGCGCATGGACCAAGCTGGCGCATGATCGTTCAATTAACGGATGAGATTGAAGCGTATGGGGTATATCCCGGCGGACAAAACGGAAACCCCGGCAGTAAGTATTACGATAATTTTGTAGATACCTGGGCCGCTGGAAAATATTTCCGCATTTTATTTCTCAAAAAAGAACAGGCAGCTAAACATGATAAGATCAAATGGCACCTTGTATTGACTAACAGCTAAAAAATATTTATGAAAATAATTGTTTCGATCGTTTTAACCGCATTTCTGGCTTATGTAGTTGGCCTTTACAGCACATTACCCTGGTGGTTATTTGCGGTAACCTCTTTCTTAGTGGCACTGGCCGTGAACCAAAAACCGGGCAAATCTTTTTTAGCGGGTTTTTTAGGATTGTTTTTGTTATGGGCCGTATTGGCATTTATGAAAGATGCGGCCAATGATCATATACTTTCTGGAAAAGTTGCACAACTATTATTAAAGAGCAGTTCATCCATTGCGATCATTCTGATAACAGGTGTTGTGGGTGGATTGGTGAGTGGGTTGGCTGCGTTAACGGGTAGTTATTTGAGAAAATAATATCACCCAGTCCGTCATTTCGATCCCGTCATCGGCGGGATTGAAATGACGGATTCTTATTTTATTTTGCTGTTATACCCTTTAAGATTACGTTAAACCTCCCTTTTTTTTACAAACGGGTAACAAATCCCAACTTTTAGCGTCTAAATTCGTTGTAACCGAAGCATATGCGCAAACTGTTTGTATTTCTGCTAACCTTAGTTATCTGTATTTCTGTAAATGCAGCCACCGTAAGCGGTACCATTAAAGAAAAAAATGGCGGCGCTTTAGCTTTCTCCTCCATTCTTGTAAAAGGAACTACACAAGGGGTTTCTGCCAATGCCAAAGGTGTGTATGCTATTTCTCTTGAGCCGGGTGATTATGTGTTGGTTTGTCAATACATCGGTCATAAAACATTGGAGAAAAAAATTAAAGTAGGTAAAGCCGATCTACAGATCGATTTTGAACTGGAAGAACAACAATACAGTTTAAAAGATGTAGTGGTACAAAGCGGGGGAGAAGATCCTGCCTATGCAATCATCCGCAAAGCGATTGAAAAAAGAGAAGAGCATTTGAAAGAGATTAAATCTTTTCAATGCGAAGTGTATTTGAAAGGCCAGTTGCAGTTAAGAAATTTTCCGAAAACATTCTTTGGCCGCAAAGTAGATTTTGAAGATGGCGACAGCAGTAAAAAGAAAATGATCTTTCTCTCAGAATCCATCGCCAAATATTCTGTAGAAGAACCGCGCAAACAAAAAATAGAAGTGATCTCTACCAAAGTGAGTGGACGCAGCAATAGTTTTGGTTTCAGTGATCCGCAGATCATTTCTTTTTATGAGAATAATATTTCAGTAGGAGAGAACCTGAATCCACGCGGTTATATTTCACCTATTGCAGCCGGCGCACTAAATTATTACAAATACAAATTTGAAGGAACTTTCTACGAGAGTGGAAAAGAGGTCAGCCGGATTAAGGTAATCCCGAGAAGAAACTATGAGCCGGTTTTCAGCGGCTACATTAATATCATCGAAAATGAATGGCGGATCCAGAGTGTAGATCTTGTTTTGTATAAAGAACAGCAGATGCAATTACTGGATACTTTAAAGATCCAGCAATTGTATGTTCCATCCGGTAATGTTTGGGTAATTAAGAATCAGGTAATTTATCCATCCGGTAAATTTTTAGGTTTTGATTTCTTCGGAAGTTTTGTTCAGGTGTATGATAAGTTTAATATGGACCCAAAATTCAAACCCAAATTCTTTGATCATACTTTGCTGAAATTTTTAGATAGCTCCAATAAAAAACCAATGGCGTATTGGGATAGCATCCGACCATTGCCTTTATTAGCAGAAGAAGTGCGTGATTATAAAAAGAAAGACAGTCTTGAACAGGTAAGAAAAAATCCACACTATCTGGATTCACTCGATAAAAAAAGAAATAAGTTCAGATTGGGTGGATTGATCCTTACCGGACAAACCTTCAGCAAAAGATCCAAACGCGAAAGCCTTACCATCAACCCGCTGTTGAGTACGCTTAATTATAACACAGTTGAAGGAGGTGTAGTAAATTTTACTGCCAGTTACCGTAAACGATTTGATAGCGGGGTGGATGGACGAAAATCATTATTCATTGTTCCGGATATCCGATATGGTTTTGCCAACAAACACCTCAATCCATCCGCAACGATAGGATATAGTTTCGGAAAAAAATATATTCACTCTGTCAATATTTCCGGTGGAAGAAAAGTATATCAATTCAATAATACAGGTTCCATCAGTGAGCGGATCAACTCGTTAAGTACATTGAATTATCACGCCAATTACATGAAGATCTATGAAGCCGATTTCTTCCGTTTAGGTTATGGATCAGGTTTAGGTAATGGATTTTCTATCAATGCGGCCTTTCAATTCCAGAACAGAATGCCATTGGATAATCTGGCAGATCCGGCAAGCTGGAGAAATCCTAAGAACCGTGCATTCACACCTAATTATCCGGGAGATCTGACCAATACACAAATGGTTCCGAATAAAGCGAGTACCGTTTCGGTAGGCATTACCTGGTTGCCGGGTGCAGATTATATAGAGTTCCCCGATCGAAAAGTTAATCTGGGGTCTGACTATCCAACGATCACAGCATCCATCACAAAAGGCATCAATGGTTTATTGGGTAGCGATGTAGATTATACCAAATGGCGCGTCACCATTAATGATGATCTGAATTTGAAATTATTCGGCCAATTTAATTACCGCTTAACTTTCGGCGGTTTCTTTAATGTCAATAAAGTGTTTATCCCGGATTATCAACATTACTTAGGTAACCAAACCATTTTTGCTTCACAGGAATTGAATAGTTTTCAACTGGCACCTTATTATAAATACAGCAACACAGCAAACTTTCAGGGAACGGCACACATAGAATATCATTTGAACGGATTACTGAGTAATAAAATCCCCGGCTTCAAAAAACTCAACTGGTTTTTTGTGGGTGGAGCCAACGCTTTACATATCAACAAAGGAGCCAATTACTATGAATTCTTTGGTGGAATCGAAAATATCTTTAAAGTGATCCGCATAGATTTTGTTCAGGGCTTCGAAGAAGGCGGCGGCAGGCCCTCTGGCTTCCGTTTAACTATGCCAATTTTACGATAAGATAAACCGTGTTTTGGATGAAGGGCTCTTCGTAGAAAGAATTTACGTTATGAATATAGCTGTAACAATTCTGTACACCTTACTTGGGTGGATGTCTTGCGCTATCCCGTCAATGCATTCAGCGGTTGCACCGGTAGAGCATTTAAGGTGGCGAGCAACGTCCTATCATATTGCAAACAATGAAGCGACAGCGTACCTTTCATTAGTCGATAACATATGGTATCAAGACAGTATGGGCATCACGGAGATACATGGGATTCACTCATATCGAGATGCATCGATGGATACCACTTTCTCGGTCCTGCTTGGATATAGGTTCACAGATATGCGCAGGAAATGGGCATACGAATACCGGAACATGGCTGATACAGCGGAAATCGTTAAGAAATTTTCTAAAGCAGATAGTGCCTACTTGATTGGAGGCTGGAATTTTTTCGGCTCAGGTACTATTCAATTTGACAGCGTACGAGCGATTGCTGATACAATCATCGGCGGAATAACCTACCAGAAACATAGACACATACTGTATGCTCGCGGTAATACGATACAGGCAGAGGCTCTTTCGCGATGCGACAGGAAAGGTTCCATTTTTCATCTTGACGTGGGATTAGGCAATGCGATAGGCTGCCCGGTAGTGAAAGGAATTACACTTACACCAGATGGCAGATTCCCCATGTCATCTGTAGAAATTGAATTTGTATCGAATACTTTTCCTGATTCCGTTCGACGGGTGCTCGACGCATGGAAGCGCAACGTCAAACAATATCCGGTGCAATAAGGGCGATCTTGAAATGCAACAAAACCGCCGCTCATTGAGCGGCGGTTTTATCCGCTAATCCGCCATCCGCCAATCCGAAAATCCATTTCCCCTATCTTTGCCATGAAATTTTGGCCACCCTGCAAGTGGCTCCTTTTTAATTAATGGAACATTCCTTCGGGGATGTCTAAAATGAAACCACATGGCCGTTTTACACAACCGCATCTCCAATGAGGAGTTGAAGCAGCGTTTAATGGAGGAACCCTTCCAACGAACCACCATCAGTTTTTACTGTTATTTTCCGATTGAAAATCCACAGGAGTTCAGAGATTATCTCTATAAGAACCTGAATGGGTTAAGTGTATTTGGAAGAATTTATGTAGCCAAAGAAGGTATCAATGCACAGATCAGCGTACCAGCCGATCAAATGGATGCATTTAAAACATTTCTATATTCAATTGAAGCACTAAACAATCTGCGCTTAAACATTGCTGTAGATGATGACGGCAAAAGTTTCTGGGTACTCAAAATAAAAGTGCGTGATAAGATTGTGGCCGATGGTATTAATGATCCGGATTTCAGCATGGAAAATAAGGGCCGGTATGTAAATGCGGCTGAAATGAACGAACTGCTCAAAGATCCTGCTACGGTAGTGGTTGATATGCGCAATCATTACGAATATGAAGTGGGCCATTTTGAAAATGCGTTGGAAGTGCCTTCCGATACTTTCCGCGATCAATTGCCCATGGCGGTTGATATGATGAAAGGCAATGAAGAAAAGAATATCATTATGTATTGCACAGGCGGCATCCGCTGTGAGAAAGCCAGTGCCTATATGCTGCACAAAGGATTCAAAAATGTTTTTCACCTCGAAGGCGGGATTATTAATTACGCAAAACAGGTAAAACAAGCCGAAATGAAAAGCAAATTCATCGGTAAGAATTTTGTATTTGACGACAGATTGGGCGAAAGAATTACCGATGATGTGATTGCCCGCTGCCATCAATGCGGTAAACCCTGCGATGATCATACCAATTGTAAGAACAATGGCTGCCATCTGTTGTTTATTCAATGCGAAACCTGTGCGGCAGATTATGATGGCTGTTGCAGTAAGGAATGTAAGGATACCATTGATCTGCCCGTAGAAAGACAGAAAGAGATCAGGAAGGGAATTGTAAACGGACAGAACATTTTCAACAAAAGCAAATCCAGGCTTCGACCGAAGCTTTCGCCTGTTAACCGATAAAGGGCAGCGAATAAGGATTTACTTATGTCTTTATAATATTTTCACCAAGAACCAAGACGAACTGATGAAGCAATTGATATATGTTTTACTGATCAGCATGGGAAGTATTCGTGTACAGGCCCAGTCTGTATTGGTTAAATGTGTTGTGAAAGATGTATACTTTGCACAGGCAATACCCGGTGCCACTATTCTGGTGAATGGAAAAGATACAGTTACGGCAGATGAAAACGGAGAGTTCCCCCTGTTGTTGCGCAATGGCACCGATGAGATTGTAAATGTTTCTGCCAAAGGGTATCTTCCTGCAGATATTAAAGTGACCAATACCTTCAAGATTTTTATCCTCTTTCTGGAGCCGCATAATTACCAGGCCAACTCACAGCAGGTAAGGGGATTGTATAACGGAAGAAGTTTACTGCAAACACCCGGTTCAATCGCATCGCTTACCGCACATGATTTTGACAGAAATAACCAGATAGATCTGCAGCAGAGTTTTAACCTCTTACCCGGTGTAAGAATGGAATTCCGTAACATCAATACAGGTGCACGAATTATTTTACGGGGATATGGAAACCAGAACAATAATAACGGTATCGGTTACAAAGCCTATTATAATGATATTCCACTAACCGATGCAGATGGCACAACCAACTTGGATGATATTGATTATGCTACACTGGGACGGATAGAAGTATTTCGTGGCCCGGTATCAAGTGTATATGGAACCGGTATTGGCGGGGTAGTAAATATGTTTTCCGAAAAAGCAGCGCAGGGTATTTCTATGGGAACTTCCGTATTAAGCGGTTCCAATAACCTGATCCGTAAATCGTATTCTGTGGGTGTAGGTAATGATAAAGCAAATGTATTATTTAACTACGGACAACAGAAAACAGATGGTTACCGTATGAATGCTACTTCCAAAAAAGATTTCTGGAACCTGAATGCATCTATTTACAGTAATCCAAAAAGTACGTTACGTTTCTTTACCTACTACACAAAATCGAACGACTTGTTATCGGGTCAGGTAGATAGTCTTGGACTGATCAATTATCCCGACAGTGCAGATATCCGTTATATCAATAACAAATCGCATAGTGAACTGGAAAGTTTCAGAATGGGTTTTTCGCATGAGTATATTTTTAATCCTAAGTTCACCAATAAAACAACTTTCTTTTTAGGAACGCAGGAGATAGGGCAATCAGTAGCTACTACCATGACCAAAACCAGCAAAAGCAGTTTTGGTTTGCGAACCGCATTTATTTATACACCACAATGGGGTAATGTTTCAACAAGGATCACCGTTGGTTTTGAAGCCACCAAGAATATAACCTATCAGAAATCATATTCACTCAATAATGGAGCATTGGGCACTTTGCAGTCGGATCAGGAACTGAAACCTATGCAATGGAATGCGTTCGGAATGCTTGAGTTAAATCTTGCTAAAAATACCCTGATGGTATTTAGCGGCAGCGCCAATTTTATCACGTATGATAATGAAGATTTACGGGCAACTGGCGGCGGATATGTAAACCAGTCGGGCTTCAAAGTATTTAAACCATTGGTAACACCGCGTTGGGTAGTAAACCATCTGATCAGTAAATATGTATCGGTGTATTCCAACTACAGTATGGGGTATGCGCAACCCGGTACCAATCAATTCATCATTACACAAACCGGTAAAGTGAATGAGGGTATCCGCCCTGAGATCAGTAACACATTTGAAGTAGGCACCAAGGCCAGTCTGTTTAAAGAATCATTATATCTCGATTTTGCTTTTTTTAATATGGAGGTAACGGATAAACTGGTGCCACAGAGTTATGCAGCTGCAAACGGAGTTCCATTTTATACCCAATTAGTGAACCAGGGTTCTGTGAATTTTACGGGTGCAGAACTAACCATCAATTATGCATTGGTACCTAAGCATAAAAACTTTTTGCAGATGTTTCGTCCATTTCTTTCCTATACTTATAACGGAAGCCGAAACTCAGATCTGAAGAGTGATAACAACAATAATACTTCTACCAAAGATTACTCAAGTCAACGCGTAAGCGGGTTGGCAAAAAATTATCTGAATACCGGACTGGATCTGGAAGTAGCCAATGGCTTTTATCTGAACCTCACAGATCTGTTTACAGACCAGATGCCGATCACGCTTGATAATACGGTATATGCTGATTCATATAATCTGGTGAACGCCAAAATCGGGTTTAGAAAAGAGTTTGGGGGTGTAGGAACTTCGCGTTTTAGTGTAGATGTATTCGGAGGCAATAACAATATTTTTAATGAGCGGTATGCGCAGTTTGTGGTTATTAATCAGGTAGCATTTAATGGTGTGGCACCCAGATATTTTACACCTGGCCCCAAATCAACTTTGTATGCAGGTGTTAACTTGCGGTATACATTTAAATAATATTTCAGGATTGCATTTATCATTTTAGATCACGTGCTTTTCAAACATTTGCTATATTGGGGCGCTAAACTGTTTTGAGAAAAATATTTTCCATATTGATCCTCTGCTGCCTGGTTATTTATATAGGCGGATACCATCTGGTGTATGTATTCTATCAATACAACCTGAAACAGGAGATGCGGGCCTATCTGCAAACACATAAGGATACGCGCTTTGGAACCTATCTGGATCTAGCTTTGGTGAATAATGAGGTTACTGATCCTTCTTTTGAATGGGAAGAAACCAATCAGGAATTCAGGTATAAAGGAGAAATGTATGATGTGGTTTCTGTACAAAAATTGCAAACCAGTATACATATCTGCGCATTGAAAGATGATCGTGAAAATGATCTTGAAAAACAGATCTCATCCATCCGTCATACAAATAATGAAAACGGATCAAACCCCGTTCTTTCGCTGATGAAATTTTTCTCAGCGTTTGATATTACAGAGTCAGCAATAGTTTTTTCTCCAATAAAAAAAGGGCTAAGATATTTTTCATGGCCTTGTCATGATCTTATCTCTGTTGGTACAGACATTCATTCGCCACCACCGCGCTGCTGATAGCTTTTATGTATTCGCTCCACCGGAGCTGTTTCTTTATTGTATTCTTTTATTAAACATTTATTGTAATGAAAAAAATTTCATACACGGTTTTATTATTATGTATCTCGGTTATCACATTTGCCCAAAACGTAGTAAAAGGAAAAGTAGTTGATGCAAACACAAAAACACCTTTATTGGGTGCCAATATCCGGTTTGCCGGTAAAGGCGGTACCACTTCAGATAAAGATGGCGTATTCAGTATTGATTGCAGTAAAATAGGCGAGATCACCATTTCTTTTGTGGGATATGAAACCCAAAAAGTATTGGTTAAAAACTGTAACGATGCTTTGAATATTGCATTGATTCCTTCCAACAACAAATTAAACGATGTGGAAATTACAGCTACATCCAATCTCAATAAATCAATTCTCTTTCAACCCGCATCCATCACCAAATTGTCTGAAACAGAATTGCAACGCAGCACGGGTTTATTTTTAGATGATGCGATCAACGGCAATGTACCTGGGGTCACTATGCAGCGCAGAGCTGTATCTTCCGGACAACAATTCAATATCCGCGGTTATGGTAACGGTTCTCGCGGAACTGCCGGTATCAGCAGCAATTTTGATGTACAGGGTACCAAAGTTTACCTCAATGGTATTCCGGTTACCGATGCAGAAGGAATTACATTATTAGATGATATCGATTTTGGTTCTGTAGGAAATGTAGAGATTACCAAAGGCCCATCCGGTACTTTATATGGTTTAGCCGTTGCTGGTGTTGTAAATCTGAAAACCATTAAACCTGAAAAAGGAAAAACTTCCGTCGGACAGGATGTAATGATCGGAAGTTATGATCTGCAGCGCTTTAATACTCGTTTTGCAATGGCCACCGATAAATCTTCTTTGTTAATCAATTATGGTAAACAAAGAACAGATGGTTATATGACCCATACACAGTCGAGCAAAAATTTTGTAAACATTGCTGCCGATTTTCAGCCTAATGAAAAACAAAGTATTACCACTTATTTTGGATACAGTAACAGTTACGATGCAAGAGGTGGCGAATTAACGCTGGCACAATATGCTAATGGAGATTTTTCCGGTAACCCTGAATACATCAAACGCAACGGACATTCTGAGATCATCAGCTTCCGCGCAGGTATTGGGCATACGTATGCATTCAGCAGTCATATAGCCAATACCACATCAGTATTTGCTTCAGGTGTTACCAATAACGCAAGTTCTGCAGCCGGTTGGACAGATAAAAGCCCAATCAATTATGGTTTCCGTTCTACATTGGATATGAAATTTCCAATGGAAGGCGGCTTTAGTTTAAGCGGTATCACCGGTATCGAATCACAACGCCAGAATGCACAGATCATTGGTTACAATATGGTGGCTAACCCAACCGATGCCAATGCTTATTGGATTATTGGTACTATGAGAAGTAACCAGTCTACACAAACCGGAACCACTTCTGTATTTACAGAATGGACATTATCTATGCCGCACGATGTATCTATCACCGGTGGTTTGGGTATGAGCAATATGAGTATTGAACTGAACGATAAATTCTTTGTTGCCGGAAATACCAACCCAACAAAATTTGCAACAAAATACAACGGAATGCTTTCGCCACATATAGCCATCAACAAAGTGTACAGCAAACAATTCTCTGTTTATGCTTCTTACAGTAAAGGATATAAAGCACCGGTAAGTTCTTATTTCTTTATTCCTGCAACAGGCAAACTCAATACAGACCTGAAACCGGAAATAGGCAACCAGTTTGAGATCGGTACCAAGGGTTTATTGCTGAATGATAAACTTAGCTATCAACTTGCTTTGTTTGATGCAAAATTCTCAGATAAAATGACGGCCATTGCCGTGCCTTTAAATGGATCAACCACAACCACTGCCTACACCTATGTTGCCAATGGCGGCAAGCAGGATGATAAAGGGATTGAATTATTGGTAAAGTATGCTGCGTATGAATCGGCTTCCGGTTTCTTTAAATCCGTTCGTCCTTTTACAAACCTTACCTATTCCGATTTTAAATATGTAGGCTTCAGCTATCAGACTCTGAACGCTGCAAGAACAGCCGCAGTGGTAGCAGATTATAGTGGTAACGCAGTAGCCGGCGTTGCTAAATGGGTTACCAATCTGGGTGTTGATGTAACCACCAGCCCGGGTTTATATGCAAACTTTACCTGGATGTATAAAGATGGAATGCCTATCACATCTGATGCTGCTAATTTCACAACCAGTTATTCATTGCTGAATACCAAATTAGGTTTCCAGAAAAGCCTTTCTGCGCATTGCGACCTTGATGTGTTTGCGGGAATCAATAATATCGGCGGTGTAAAATATCCACTCATGGTATTTGCCAACCAGTTGCCCGATGCTTATTTACCGGGCCCGGCCAAAGCAAATTATTTCGGTGGAATCAATTTTAAATATAATTTTTGATGAAAACAGAAGAGGCGGTAATTTAACCGCCTCTTCTGTTTCTTAAACCCTTTCGCATGAGAAAAATAATTATACTGATTGTTGCAACAATCACACTTGCCGGTTGCAGCCGTTTCGGAAAAAAAGAACTGGATGTAAAAAAAGATATCCGCATTGTTTGTGTTTCCAAACATTTAACGGAGATGATGTTTGCCTTGGGCAAAGGACATGATATTGTTGCCTGCGATTTGACAAGCACCTTCCCCGACAGCGCTAAACTATTGCCAACTGTTGGCTACCATCGTGCATTAAACCCTGAAGGCATTGTTTCTATGAAACCCGATCTGGTGATACATAGCAATGATATCGGCCCCGCCAATGTAATTCCTCAATTAGAAAAACTGGGATTGAATATGAAAACATTTGGTGCCGCCAATTCATTCGATAGCGCCAAACTGGTTTTGCTCGAACTCGGAAAATATTTTGGTGCCGAAGCCAAAGCAGATTCATTGATCAATAAAATGGACAGTGATATGCTGCTTGTAAAAGAAATGCGGAAGAATTTGAAAGACACACCAACGGTAATGATCATTCATTACGGACAGGCAAATAATAATTTCTTTGTCATGAGCGGCCGTAACGGTGCAGGCGACAGAATGATCAAATCTGCCGTAGGTAAACCGGCATTGTATGATGGTAAAGGCGCCAGACAACTCAGTGCAGAAGCTATCGCAGCAGCCAATCCGGATATTATTATCGCTACTAATTTTGGTTTTGATAAAATGGGCGGCACGATTGAAGGTTTTAAAACCGTTCCCGGTGTGGCATTAACGAAAGCAGCCAAAAACAACCGCATTTATCGTTTTGAAGAACATGATCTGGTTTATTTTGGCCCACGCACCGGAGAGAATGTGATGAAATTACTTACCCTCATCCATCCTGAACTGAATGCCCCGGCTAAATAAATATTTTTTTCCTTTATCAATTATCCTGTTGGTAATCGTGCTGCTGATAGCTATCGCATTTGGTGCGGTATCTATCACCGTGGCCGATATGTTTGCTGCCGTGCAACATTGGTTTCAGGGCAAGGGTCCTGCCAATATTTATGAAGGTGTATTTTTGCAAATCCGGTTGCCGAGAGTGTTGCTTTGTATGATTACCGGCGCCGCATTGGCCGTATCGGGAGTATTGATGCAGGGTTTATTCCGCAACCCCATTGTAGAACCGGGTTTAATAGGAACCAGTGCCGGTGCAGCTTTTGGCGCATCCATTGTTTTTGTGATCTCGGCATCATTAAGTACAGATCTTCAAAAATTGGCCGGCCCTTTATTGGTTCCACTGTTTGCGTTTGGTGGTGGATTGCTGGCAACCTACACAGTATATATGCTCGCAAAAGGAACAGAGCGAATGAATGTAACTACTTTATTGTTGATTGGTATTGCGGTAAATGCAGTAGGACTAAGTGGCACAGGTTTCATGAGTTATATAGCCCGCGATCCGCAGGCAAGAAGTATTACTTTCTGGAACCTCGGTACTTTTTCAGGCGCAAGCTGGATGCAGGTTTGGATCACCGGATCAGTAGTAACCATTGTTTGTTTGATCGCAACAAAATACGCCAAGCAACTGAATACTTTAATATTAGGAGAACAGGAAGCCAATTATGCAGGCGTAGATACAGAAAAACTAAAACGAAAGATCATGCTCTATAATACGGCAATGATCTCGGTGGCTACTGCATTTGTGGGCGTGATCAGTTTTATGGGATTGATTGTTCCGCATCTGATGCGTTTGCTCATTGGCAGCGATCATAAAAGATTATTACCTGCCTCCATGATCGCCGGTGCCATTCTGCTAACCATTGCAGATATGGGTGCAAGATTATTACTGGCTCCCGCAGAAATTCCCATCGGCATTATTACCTCATTGGTTGGGGCACCTGTATTTATCATCCTTTTAAAACGTACCCATATACTTAATGGAAAAGGAGGCGGACATGATTGAAGTGATCAACGCCGGATTTTCTGTTGACAAAAAATTACTCGTCAATAATATCTCACTACAAATGCAGGCGGGTGAATTTGTTGTGGTAATGGGTGCCAACGGTGCAGGAAAATCTACTTTATTAAAAATGATGTCGGGTGCATTGCAGCCTACTAACGGAGAAATTATTTTTAAAAATAAACCGCTCAAGCAATATAAGACGGAGGAACTGGCCAAACAAAGAGCGGTGCTTTCGCAACATTATCATATCAGCTTTCCTTTAACAGCAACGGAAATTGTGATGATGGGCCGTTATCCTTATTTCAATAATCAACCCTTGGAAAGAGATGAAGAAATGGTAACCGATTGTATGAAGAAGATGGAAGTGATAGATCTGAGTGAACGTAATTACCAAACCCTGTCCGGTGGCGAAGCACAGAAAGTACAGATGTGTCGCGTAATGGCACAGATTGGCGAAACTTCCGAAAACAATCAAAAATTATTATTGCTGGATGAACCTGTATCACATCTCGATATCAAATACCAGCACCAGTTATTAAAAGAAGCCAAACAACTCTGCACTAACCATGTAGCCGTACTCGCTGTTCTGCACGATGTAAACCTTTCGCTTAAATATGCAGACAGAATCCTGTTTATGAAAGACGGAGCACTCATAAAAGAACTCACAAAAAAAGAAGGCATTACAGCTTCCTTATTAAAACAGGTCTTTGATGTAGACGCCAATATTTTTGATATGCCCAACGGATCAGGAAAGTTTGTCTCTTACTAAAACAAATTTCAAAATTTCCCAATTTCAAAATTCCAAAATCAATCACTACACAGCCTTCAAACGCACCAAAGCTTCAATTACTTTCTGCTCAATAAAATCGTCTGCTAAATTCTCAGGAAGAAATTTTCTCCCCGTAACTTTCTCAAACAGTTCAATATATCTTTTGCTGATCGTATCAATCCACTCATCAGACATATCCGGAACGGTTTGTCCTTCCTTACCCATAAAATTATTTGCGATCAGCCATTCACGTACAAACTCTTTACTCAACTGTTTTTGTTTCTCGCCGCTGGCCTGTCTTTCTTCAAAACCATCCGCATAAAAATAGCGCGACGAATCGGGGGTATGTACTTCATCCATCAAATAAATGGTATCGCCAATTTTTCCAAATTCATATTTGGTATCGGCCAGTATCAAACCCTGTTTTGCGGCAATCTCTTTCCCCCGGGCAAATAATTTGAGGGTATAGTCTTCCAGTACTTTCCAATCTTCGGCAGAAACCAAACCCTGCGCAATGATCTCTTCTTTCGAAATATCCTCATCATGCCCTTCTGCGGCCTTGGTGGAGGGTGTAATAATCGGGGTTGGAAAAAAATCGTTTTCCTTCAATCCTTCCGCCAAAACCACCCCGCAAAGCTCTCTTTTGCCACTGCTATAGGTTCTCCAGGCATGACCCACCACATTTCCCCTTACCACCATTTCAATTTTAAACGGAACACAACGTTTGCCGATGGATACATTTGGGGCAGGTACATCTATCAGCCAATTAGGGCAAATATCCCGGGTGGCATTCAACATATATTCTGCTATCTGATTGAGAACCTGTCCTTTATAAGGGATCGGACGGGGCAGGATCACATCAAAAGCGGAGATCCTATCACTGGCAATCATCACCAGCCAGTTGTCTTTAATACTGTATACGTCTCTTACTTTACCGTGATAAACATTGGTCTGGGATGGAAATTGAAAGGAAGGCATGCCCCAAAATTAGATAGTGCCTTGATAAATAAGGGTTGACATAGATAATTTTTCTCAACACCAAAGCGTTATTTGTGAACAAATTAAATTTTTATACAAAACTAACAAATGCTATTTTTAATAACAATTCATTAAAACTTGCCAAAATGAGAAGACAATTAACCCATTACGGGTTGCTGATTGTTGCTACAGTTTTCTGCTTAACTGTATCGGCCCAGCAATCAACTACGGTCTCCGGTAGTGTTAAAAACGGGAAATCGAAAGAAGCCATCTCGGCTGTTTCCGTTACAATCAAAGGAGGGTCAACCGGCACCTTTACCGACGATAAGGGTAATTTCAAACTCTCAACCGTTCAAAAGCCTCCATTTACTTTAGTCTTTTCTTCTGTTGGATATTCCAATAA
Organism: Sediminibacterium sp.; assembly: GCA_965206685.1. Lineage (GTDB taxonomy): Bacteria > Bacteroidota > Bacteroidia > Chitinophagales > Chitinophagaceae > Sediminibacterium. Next base: position 2,878,406 of record OZ242223.1, on the reverse strand, counting down.
AGAAGTGTCTGTAAAAGGCAGTAACGATGTTGTGAATGTAGAGATCGAGCCTTCTTTTACTTTGGGTGATGAGGTGGTAGTTGCTGCGTCAAGGGTACCTGAGCGTATCCTCGAATCGCCTGTTTCTATCGAAAGGATCAGTTCCGCTGCCATCAGAAATACACCTGCCTCCAACTACTACGATATGATCACTAACCTGAAAGGGGTGGATGTGGTTGTGGCCAGCTTAACTTTCCGCAGTATCGGTACCCGTGGTTTTAATAACAGCGGTAACGGTCGTTTGAACCAGTTGGTAGACGGAATGGATAACCAGGCTCCGGGACTGAATTTCTCAGTAGGTAGCGTACTCGGATTAACCGAGCTCGATGTTGATAATATGGAATTACTGGCAGGTGCCTCATCTGCATTATATGGTTCAGGTGGTATGAATGGTACTTTGCTGATGAACAGCAAAAACCCTTTCAAGTATCAGGGCCTTAGCTTCCAGATCAAACAGGGTGTGAAAGATGTGGATGGTGGTCAGCGCAGCGCTTCTCCTTTCTACGACTGGAGCTTGCGTTGGGCAAAAAAACTGTCTGATAAATTTGCATTCAAGATCAATGCACAGTTTGTACAGGCACAGGATTGGTTGGCCAATAATACCGGTAACTACTCACGTTTAAGCGGCGCTAACGGAAGTCCCACTACAGGTACAAGACTAACCGATCCTAATTACGACGGTGTGAATGTATACGGTGATGAAACCACTTCCAGCTTAAGTGCTGTAACCAGTGGCGTATTCTCTGGACTTACCGCTGCTTTAGGTGCACCAACTTTTAATGCGTTATATGGAGCTTCACAATCTTATCTGGCTGCTGCGCCAACAGCTTCTCTCGCAGCGTATAATACTTTTCTTAGCAGCATTGGTGGTGGCACGTTAGTATCAGCTGGTTATTCACCATTCTTCTATGGTAATATCAAAAACTATTATGTGGGTCAAAATGTGAGCCGCACAGGTTATGATGAAAAAGATGTGATCGATCCGCAAACGGTTAACGTTAAATTAGCCGGTTCCTTACATTATAAATTATCAGATAGAACAGAAGCTTCTTTCTCTGTTAACTGGGGTACAGGTAACAGCGTGTATACCGGTAGCGATCGTTATTCTCTGAAAGACCTGAAAATGGGTCAGTATAAACTGGAAATAAAAAGCAAGAACTGGTTACTTAGAGCCTATACAACCCACGAAAACTCAGGTAGTTCTTTTAATGCAACCATAACAACCCGGTTGTTTAATGAAGCATGGAAACCCAGCAGCACATGGTATGCCCAGTACACCAGTGCTTATTCCACATATATTGCAGCTGGTTTTGCAAACATTGATGCCCATAACTCAGCAAGGGTGATAGCTGATGCTGGTCGCCCAACCGGTTACCTGGGTGCTAATCCACTTTTCCAACAAGTGGCCGGCACACCTATTTCAAAAAATGGTGGTTTGTTCTTAGACAGATCAAGACTGAATGTATTTGAAGGACAATATAATCTGAGTGAAGATTTGGGTCTGAATAAATCAGGAACAGATCTTTTGATCGGTGCGAGTGTAAGACAATACCAGCTAAACTCTCAGGGAACGTTATTTGCAGATACAACCGGTGCCATTAAGATCAATGAATTTGGATCTTATGCCCAGTTATCTCAGAAATTACTGAATGATGTATTGAAACTGACTATTTCAGGACGTTATGATAAGAACACCAACTTCGCCGGACGCTTTACACCAAGGGCTTCTGCCGTGGTAAAACTGGCGAAAGACCATAACCTGCGTTTCTCTTATCAGGAAGCGTATCGTTTCCCAACCACACAAAACCAGTGGATCAACCTCACCATTGGTGGCGGTACCCGTTTAATGGGTGGATTACCTGCGCTGAGAAATTTCTACAACTTCAGCGGAAACCCGGTGTATACAGTTGCCAGCGTTCAGGCATTTGGAGCGAGTGCATTGGCCGGAGCACCAAACGCTGCTTTGTTACAACAACAGACTTTCGGCGATTTCAAACCGGAATCCATGAAGTCGTTTGAAGTAGGTTATAAAGGATTGATCGCACAAAGATTATTGGTTGATGTATATGCTTATTGGGGTACTTACAAAGATTTCATCAGCGGTGTAACTGTGTTGCAGGCAAGAAATGCTCCAACCGGACCAGCAAGCGTATTTGATTTGCTGGATGCCAACAAACGTATCGGCTACAGCATTTCTACCAATACCGTTGGTGATGTAAAAACAATGGGCTGGGGAGCATCTGCAGAATACCTGATGCCTAAGAATTTCTCGATCAGCGGTAACCTTTACCATGATGAGATCGGTACATTACCTACGGGCTTTACCTCTTATTTCAACACACCTAAATACCGTGTAAACATGGCGTTTAACAATACCGGATTTGGTAAGGATAACCGCTTTGGTTTCAGCGTGGTGTACAGATGGGCCAATTCTTTCTACTACGAAGGAACTTTTACAACCGGTATGATCCCTTATATCAGAACAGTGGATGCGATGGTTAGCTATAAGCTGCCTTCTACCAAATCCCTGATTAAAATAGGTGCTACCAACCTGTTTAACAAATACTATGTAACCGGTTATGGTAACCCATCTATCGGTGGTTTATACTATATCAGCTATGGCTGGAATGTATTTTAACGGATAAGTTTTTTCAACATATAAAAGATCCCTTGCCTAACGGCAGGGGATTTTTTATATTCGAATTTCAGCGTTTAGCATTAAGCCTTCCGCTTTCAGCCTGCTTACACGTTTTTTGGTTTTATACTCCATAATCTTATATTTTTGCTGCTCATTTAATAAAATACCTATGCGTTCTATTGCTTTCAGAGAGGCTTTACGTGAAGCCATGAGTGAGGAGATGAGAAGAGATGATACCATCTTCCTGATGGGAGAAGAAGTGGCTGAGTATAATGGTGCTTATAAAGTGAGTCAGGGTATGCTGGCCGAATTCGGTGCCAAACGTGTGATAGACACGCCGATTGCCGAACTGGGTTTTACCGCCGTGGCCGTTGGTGCCGCACAGAATGGCCTGAAACCGATTGTTGAGTTCATGACATGGAACTTTGCCGTACTGGCCCTCGACCAGATCCTGAATACCGCCTCAAAAATGCTGGCTATGAGTGGCGGACAGATCAGCTGCCCGATCGTTTTCCGTGGAGGAAACGGTAGTGCAGGTCAGCTGGGTGCACAGCACTCTACCGCTTTTGAAAGTTATTATGCCAATATCCCGGGTTTAAAGGTGGTTTCTCCTTCTACACCCTACGATGCAAAAGGCTTATTGAAACAGGCTATCCGCTACGAAAAAGATCCCGTAATGTTCATGGAAAGTGAAGTGATGTATGGTGATAAAGGAGATGTGCCTGATGAAGAATATTATATCCCATTGGGTAAGGCCGATGTAAAAAAACAGGGCCGCGATGTAACCATTGTTTCTTTTAATAAAATGGTGAAGGTTTCTCTGGCTGCTGCTGCTGAATTGGAAAAAGAAGGCATCAGCGCAGAAGTGATTGATCTGAGAACCATCCGTCCATTGGATTGGCAAACAATTCTGGAAAGCATTAAGAAAACCAACCGTCTGGTGATTGTTGAAGAACAATGGCCATTTGCTTCCGTATCTTCTGAGATCACTTACCGAATTCAGAAAGAAGGGTTTGATTACCTGGATGCACCAATCCGCCGTATTACCAGCGCCGATGCACCCATGCACTACGCACCAAACCTGGCAGCACTGGCCATCCCTGATGTAGAAAGAACTGTGAAGCTGGTGAAAGAAGTGATGTACCTGAAAAAGTAATTCAAATAAGAATAGTCAAAACCCGAAGCAAACACTTCGGGTTTTTGTTTGTAAAAAATCACTGCGGTTTACTCCGCTTCTCTGCTCCTCTGCGGTGAATGAAAACTACATTCACCGCAGAGACAGGGAGTGGCAGAGGTTTCGCAGAGATTGGGTATTTTTATAAGCTGTTGTTTTTCACAGAATATATTTTTCATGCGTTTACTACTTTTCATATCAGGATGGATTTTGTCAAGCACCATTTCATGGGCACATGATATAGATACACTTAAAAATAAAAACACTGATACAGTCACTTCAAGTCGATCATTAAACGAAGTAGTGGTACAGGCATTCAATACAAGAATGCAATGGAAAAAAGTTCCCGCTGCGGTTGCATTGATCACTTCCAATGATATGACCCGTTATGCCAATACTTCATTGGTTCCTGTTTTAAATGAAGTGCCCGGTATACGTATGGAAGAACGTTCCCCTGCCAGTTATCGGTTATCTATCCGCGGTAGTTTATTGCGCTCTCCTTTTGGCGTGCGGAATGTAAAAGTGTATTGGAACGATATTCCGTTAACAGATGCCGGTGGCAATACCTATCTGAATCTGGTAGATATGAATGAACTTACCGGTGCAGAACTGATCAAAGGCCCTGCTGCCAGCACCTATGGGGCAGGAACCGGAGGCGCTTTATTATTAAAATCAGAACAGGCTTTTTCTGCTGAACCGGAAAATCATTTTACGGCAGGAATTACCGGCGGCTCATTTGGTTTGTTTGGTGAACAGACAGGATGGAATTACAGTAAAAAAAATTTCACATCATCCCTTCAACAAACCCATCAGCAGTCAGATGGTTATCGCGAACAATCTGCCAGCCGTAAAGATGTTTTAAAATGGCAGGGGAACTGGCAGATGAAAAAACAAAATGTTCAGTTCCTTGTTTTTTATACAGATCTCTATTATCAAACACCCGGGGGTATTACACTTGCACAAATGCAGGTAAATCCTAAACTATCCAGGCAAACAGCGGGTGCTATACCCGGCTCTGTTCAACAAAAAGCATCGATATATAATAAAACCCTTTTTGGCGGCTTACATCATGAAGCTCAGCTGAGTGAACATTTTGTGTTGAAATCATTTCTTACCGGAAACCATACGGCATTCACCAATCCCTTTATCACCAATTACGAAAAAAGGGGAGAGGCGAATTTTGGTGCTGGTACAAACCTGATCTATCAAACCAAAACAGCAAACAGTTCTTTTCAATGGATGAATGGTGCAGAATGGTTATACGATCATTCGGCTATTAATGATTTTGGTAACCGTGGTGGTAATGCAGATACGGTTCAATTCAAAGACGATGTATTTGCCAAACAGTGGTTTGCTTTTTCGCAGGCACAATTGGCAGTAAATGATCAATGGATCTTTACAGCGGGATTTAGTTTGAATAATCAATCATACAAATACAAACGATTAACCGATCCCGGTTCAGTATATGCAAACAAAAGTATCAGCATGGTGGTAACACCACGTGTTGCGGTCTTGTACAGGATCAATAAAGACATTTCGCTGTACGCCCTTGCTGCTAAAGGCTTTTCGCCGCCTGCCCTTGCTGAAGTAAGGCCATCGGATGGAAATTATTATGGCGACCTGAATGCAGAATATGGCTGGAATTATGAAACAGGAATCAAAGGAGAATTATTTGATCAACGTTTGCAGTTTGATATGGCCGCTTATTTTTTCTCATTACAAAATGCGATCGTAAGAAGAAATAATGCAGCAGGGGCAGAATATTTTGTGAATGCAGGCGGTACCAAACAAAACGGGATAGAATCTTTTATCAAATACCAGGTGATCAATAACCCCAAGACATTTATCTCAAAACTTTCGGTTCATAGCAGTTACAGTTATCAACCGTACCGGTTTGATGATTACAAACAGACTACCAATAATTATTCGGGTAATGAGTTAACAGGCGTGCCACGAAATATCTGGGTGAGCGGATTGGATATGATAATCCAAAATGGTTTTTATGTTGATGCATCATTGAATTGCACGTCACGCTTACCATTAACAGATGCAAACGACGCTTACGCAGATGCCTATCAATTACTACAGATAAAATTCGGTTACCGTTGCAATGCGAAAAATAAAAAAATGGATCTGTTTTTTGGAGTTGATAACCTGTTGAATCAGAACTACAGTCTCGGTAATGATATCAATGCCGCAGGAAAACGTTATTATAATCCGGCAACCGGCAGAAATGTTTTCTCCGGAATCCTATATCGGTTTTAATAAAATCATTTTTATATCTGAATCCTATATCCATTCAACTTAGATTATCTTAGCCTCAAATAAAACTGCAATGCCAACTATTCTGATCATCGACGATGAAAAATCCATACGGAACGTGCTGAAGGAGATCCTTACCAATGAAGGGTTTGCTGTAGAAGAAGCTACCGATGGTGAAGAAGGATTAAAGAAGTTTACATCCGGTTCTTATGATGTAGTCCTTTGTGATATTAAAATGCCAAAAGTAGATGGCATAGAATTTTTGCAAAAAGTGATTGACAGTCAATCCGAAACACCCGTGATCATGATCAGTGGCCACGGTAATATTGAAACAGCTGTGGATGCGGTTAAAAAAGGCGCTTTCGATTATATTGCCAAACCACCGGATCTGAACCGCCTGCTGATCACCATCCGCAATGCACTGGATAAAACGGTTTTGGTAAAAGAAACCAAGGTGCTGAAAAGAAAAGTTTCCAAAGTACAGGAGATCATTGGCGAAAGTGAGGGCATAAAAAAAGTAAAAGATACAATTGATAAAGTAGCTCCAACAGACGCGCGTGTGCTGGTAACCGGAGAAAACGGAAGTGGGAAAGAATTGGTGGCAAGATGGTTGCACGAAAAAAGCAATCGCGTAGGTTCTCCTATTGTAGAAGTAAACTGCGCGGCCATTCCCGGCGAATTGATTGAGAGTGAATTATTCGGCCATGAAAAAGGTTCATTCACTTCTGCCATTAAACAACGTATCGGAAAATTTGAACAGGCCAACGGCGGCACTTTATTTCTGGATGAGATAGGTGATATGAGTTTGAGTGCACAGGCCAAAGTACTGCGTGCCTTACAGGAAGGAAAAATTACCCGCGTTGGCGGTGATAAAGAAATTTCCGTTGATGTTCGCGTAATTGCGGCAACTAATAAAGATCTGCTTGAAGAAGTAGCGGCTAAAAATTTCCGTCTTGATCTCTACCATAGATTGGGTGTGATCCTCATACATGTACCTTCTCTAAACGACAGAAGAGAAGATATTCCATTACTGGTTGATAAATTTCTTGGCGATATAGCCGAAGAATATGGCCAGGCCAAAAAATCGATCGATAAAAAAGCGATGACAGCTTTGCAACAAAATAACTGGAGTGGCAATATCCGGGAACTCAGGAATGTGGTGGAGAGATTGATCATACTTTCCGGAAAGGAAATTACGGTGGGGGATGTGGAGGCGTATGTGAGGTAGGGTAGTTAAAGAAATTAAAAGGGTTAAAAAGGTTCAGACAGATTGTCCATCTCATAACCACTTTAACCTTTTTAACTTCTTTAACTCCTTTTAACCAGTTTAACTCCCTTTAACAACATTTAAGAAAACTTTTGCCTATAAAGCTTCCCCGTCTTACCTAAAAGGATATTTTTGTTACTACTTAATTGAAAACTATGGGTTTACTTCTATTCATTATCGGAATTATTGGCTGGCATGTGGGTATGTACGGGATGTTTAAAAAAGCAGGTATTGAAGCCTGGAAAGCCTTTATTCCTTTTTACAATACATGGCTGATCGTTGAAAAAACCAAGATCCGGAAATACTGGTTCTGGTTACAGTTGATCCCGATTGCCGGACAGTTTATCACCATCTGGATCACGATCATTTTTGTGATGCATTTTAAAAAGGTATCTGTACTCGATCATGCAGCAACTGTTTTATTTCCCTTTATCTATTTTCCATATCTCGGATTTTCTGAAAAAGAAAAATGGTATGGTGAAGATGTTTTGAAACATTATCATAAACCCGCATCCCGCGAATGGATAGATGCCGGTGTGTTTGCGATTGTAGCTGCAACCATTATCCGCACATTTGTATTTGAAGCCTATGTGATCCCTACGGGAAGTATGGAGAAGACTTTATTGGTGAATGATTTTCTTTTCGTGAATAAAATGAGTTACGGTGCGCGTATTCCGCAAACACCTGTCTCATTTCCGTTTGTACACAATATCATGCCATTCTCTACCACCATGCCTTCTTATATCAAAGAAGTGCAGTTGCCTTATAAACGTTTGCCGGCATTCACAGAAGTAAAAAGAAATGATGTGGTGGTATTTAATTTTCCGGAAGGAGATACCATCATTAACCTGCCTGATTACGGAAGTAAAAATCCTTATTATGATGTGTTGAGGACTCAGTTTCATGGCGACAGGGAAGCATTAAAAGCCGATCAAACATTACCGCTGCTGGTTCATCCGATGGATAAAACAGATAATTATATCAAACGTTGTGTGGCGGTAAGTGGGGATGAGGTGCAGGTAAAAAATGGTTCCTTATTTATCAATAGACAACCTGCTTTTGTGCCATCGGGTTCACAAACAGAATACCTGATACAAACCAACGGTACTAATTTTACAGAAGACTTTTTCAAGGACGAATTGGGGATTGATATTGATTCGCCCAACGATCAGATCAGAACATCGGGTACACCGGGTACGATTGTGATCAATATGACGGCTGAAGAAGCAGAGAAAGTGAGAAAGCAACCGAATGTAAGATCCATTGTTCCATATTCTGATAATCAGGTAGGACTTACCTTCCCGAATGATGAAGTAAATTATCCATGGACAGTTGATAATTTCGGTCCACTCACGATCCCTAAAAAAGGAGATGTGATCACGATCACTCCACAAAATATTGCACTGTATCGCAGGCTGATTATTACGTATGAGAATAATAAGTTGGATGAAATAAACGGTAAGTATGTCCTTAACGGAAAAGAAACCAATACCTACACTGTTAAACTGAATTATTATTGGATGATGGGTGACAACCGCCATCGCAGCCAGGATAGTCGCTATTGGGGCTTTGTACCCGAAACACATGTGGTAGGTAAAGCATCGTTGATCTGGTTCAGTTGGGATAAAGGCCCGCGCTGGAAACGATTGTTCAATGGTATAAAATAACTATATTTATACAAGGAAGGGTCCTCAACATCTAAAGTGTTGAGGGCTTTTTTGTCTCACTAATTATTTGTTGAATTAGTTTAAAAGTTCTTTCCGCTATAGGTAAACCAAACTGTGCCTTTGTGCCTCTGTGTGAGAAAAAATTTGCACACAGAGGCACAAAGGCACAGTTAGAGCAGGAATTATTTATTAGTTCAGCAAGTAAATAAAAATCGTCGATTATGAACCATCAAAAGATCAGTATCGAATTTGATGTGTACGATTCTCTTGATCAGCTTGCTAAGGAAGATGCTGATCTTTTACGCACTGCTTATAAAGCCACAGATAAATCGTATGCACCTTATTCAAAGTTTCATGTTGGGGCCGCAGTATTACTTGCCAATGGAGAAATCTTATCGGGCAGTAACCAGGAAAATGCAAGCTACCCCGTAGGCATTTGTGCAGAGAGGGTTTTACTTTCTGCAGCTTCATCAGTTTATCCCAAAGTACCTATACTAACTATGGCCATCAGTTACAAAAATGCCGAAGGCAAAAGCAATAAGCCTATACCGCCATGTGGTATCTGCCGCCAAACTTTGGTCGAATATGAATCCTTACTCAAACATCCCATTCGTTTAATACTCGGTGGAATGGAAGGAAAAATTTACGTCATCAACGGAGCACAGAGTTTATTACCGTTTAGTTTTTCGGGAGAAGACATGAAGTAGTAATTAAAAATTAATAATTAATAATTAAAAATTGGAACAGTTGCGCCTGTAATTTTTAATTCTTAATTATCTAATAAGTACACTCGTTCCCTTCAAAAACACCGCCTGCCCTGTTGCATGATCTGTATAACTGTAGGTCCAGATATACGTGCCGCTGGGTTGTGGTGAGCCTTTTACACGGCCATCCCATTTTTGGGTCCAGTTCCTCGATTCAAAAATGATTTGTCCGTAACGGTTAAATACACGGAAAATCATATTATCTGCATTAAATGCATTTAAGGGATATAAGTAATCATTCAATCCATCTCCATTTGGCGTAAAGGCTGATGGCACCGCGATATAACAACTGGCAAGTACGGTTATGTATTTGTAAGTGGTATCCGTACAACCCAGATTATTTCCTACAATCAGACTGGTTAAGAAATTGGTTCTTCGTTGATTGGACGGATAGGATTGTGGTCCGGGTACCTGTTGAAAACTGCTTACCCCATTTCCAAAATTCCATTTCCAGAAACTGGTGCTGCTGCTGCTCATATCTGTAAAATGCAAAGTATCTGCCGGACATAAAGTATCAGCTGAACTAAAAGCTGCTTTTACAGTATAATCCGGAAACGTAAAATTACCGGATGCGGTATCTGAACAAAATCCATTGGTAACATTCAGTTGAACATTGTGCGGGCCAAATCCAAATGCTTTAGAAGTGAAGGTTGGATTTTGTAAGGTGCTTACCAGATTGCTGTCAATACTCCATTGCCATTGGGTTGTACCGCCATAACCGTTATGGGTTAGATAAAGTGTATCGTATTTACAGCCGGGTGCAATGGTTCCCTGAAAATCGGAAGTAGTTACATTTTTGATGGTAAATTTTGTTGACGATCCTACCGGCGTAACAAATCCACATTGATCAATTAATGTATTGCCATCTGTACCAATTTTTGTACGGATGGAATATGTGCCGTTTACTTTAGCCGGAGCCGTAAATTTTACTTTAATGGTGGTTGTTATTCCATTTGTACAAAAACCAACGGCACTTTTAATAGAGATCGCCGCCGGGCCCGTTATCGCGAAATCACTTCCATCAGATGCGATGGATGCACAGGTAATGGGTTTTGAAAATACCAGCAGTAATGAATCGGTTACGCAGGTAAATGGCGCAATGCTGTCTAAGGGCACCGGTTGTGCAGATGTAAATGTGAAAGTAGCTACTTGTCCAACAGCAAGAATGTTAGCACAATTATCTGTAAGTGTATTGTTATCGGTTCCGATTTTTGAGGATATTGTATAACTTCCCGCAGTAAGTACCTTGTTCACTTTAAGTATAATAGAATCAGAATCAAAACCATTCGTACATCCATTTCCTATGGCAGATAAAACGGTAAGTGTTGTTGGACCGCTTACTGAAAAATCAGACCCATCTGCGGCAATACTTGAACAGTTTACCCTTTTATTCATTTTTAAAACGATCTGTGTGCCGTCGCATACTGCGTAAGCGCTGGTTACACTGGGTACTACAGGATTTACAATACTGGCAGTACCGCCTTGCGTACCGGTTGGGTAAGAAAGCGTGTAACCGCTTTGGGTTACACCATCATAATGACTGATCATTAATAAATAATCATGGCCCGCAATAATATTCGGCATCACACTAAATGTAGATACTCCCGCTGTTGGCTGAGAAGCACACTCAAAAGCATTTTTTCCGGCGGGAGAAGCGCCTGTAACACCCGGAGAGCCGGACCAGTTGGCGGATACAATTAAACTTTTATCCGTATAAATATCCGTGGGGTTTCTGCCTGTAATATCAAACAGTTGCCAGTCATAATCATCTCCCAGATTTTTAGGTGTGATTACAAAACCCAGCGTTCCACTTGCATAACAGGTAAACTTATACCAATAGGGATTGATATCGGTATAAATATTTCCATCATTACAGGGAGTGGGCATTTTAGTACCTCCGCAAACAGGTACAGAAGTTTGTGTAAACACATTGGTTCCACAAACAGGAAATGCTGTAGCAGGATTTTGTCCTAAACCGGTACAAACAGTTTGCGCTCTTACACCAGATATGCAGAGTACAAAAACCAGTAAAAAGTATATGATCTTACCAACACGAAACATGACTGTAAAAGTATTTTATTCAACGGTTGGTTAGCGAAGGATTTTTCAATGAAATGTTAAGAAAAAGAAGCCGGAATCCTTAAGTTCAATATTCATTATTCCTTGTTCAATATTCAATATTAAAACAGCGTCTGCACCCCATGCGCAATCTTAAATTCAAGCCCCAGCAACCATTTCTTGCGCCACAAACCGCCTGAGTAACCGGTTAATGTTCTGTCGCTCCCAATTACCCGATGGCAGGGTACAATAATGGCTACATTATTTTTACCATTGGTACTCGCTGCCGCACGGATCACTTTCGGATCGCCCAAACGTTTGGCGAGGTCCATATAACTGATGGTTTTTCCGTAAGGGATCTCCATCAATTCACTCCAAACCCTTGTTTGAAATTCAGTGCCTTCCTGATGAACAGGGATATCAAAACTTTTGCGTGTGCCATGAAAGTATTCGATCAGTTGCTCCGTACACTGATGCATTACTTCTGTAATGCCGGGTTCACCATAAGTGAGCTGATCGGGATTATCTACAAAAGTTAACTGGCCGATATATTGTTCCGTGCCGCCAATTTTGAGCATGCCTATCGGACTGTCGTAATATGTATAATGCAGTTCACTCATTAGCCAATTCGTTGCCCGTTTGCTACGGTTTTGTCGGGCTGCAATAAAATTACCTGATTATTCTCATCATACACACCTAATACTAAGCATTCGCTAAAAAAATTGGCGATCTGTTTGGGTGGAAAATTCACCACAGCCACTACCTGCCTGCCTTTCAGTGCTTCTGGAGAATAATGATGTGTGATCTGAGCCGAGGAATGTTTTATCCCCAAAGGCCCAAAATCAATCGTTAATTGATAAGCCGGCTTTTTGGCTTTCGGGAAATCAGTAACTTCCAGTATGGTTCCGCTGCGGATTTCCACTTTTTCAAAGTCATCCCAGTTGATCATGGTCACGTAATTTTATCAAATCTAAAAACAAATACGTATGAAAAGAACAGCAACCGCCATTTGGAACGGATCGGGTAAAGAAGGTAACGGAAACCTCACCACCCAAAGTACAGTATTGAATAAAACACAATACTCCTTCAACTCACGTTTTGCAGATGGGATTGGAACCAACCCCGAAGAATTAATGGCAGCGGCACACGCCGGTTGTTTTACCATGAAGCTGACCTTTGTATTAGGTGCCGCAGGTTTTACACCCGATGAACTTGAAACCAGTTGTGCTATTTCATTGGATGAAGGTGTGATCACCAGTTCTGCACTTGTGGTAAAAGCAAAAGTACCCGGTATTACCGACGAAAAATTTCAGGAATGTGCGGCTGATGCAAAAGCAAATTGTCCGGTAAGTAAGGCTTATAATATGGCCATTACTTTAGAGGCAAGTTTGGTTTAATTTTTTTTGCCACAGATTACACAGATTTTCACAGAAAGGTTCTGTGGTAATCTGTGTATTCTGTGGCAATTCTTTTAATGATTATTGATCTAATATCTCCGCGAGTTTCAATAACTCTTTTTGTTTGTACTCATTCGAAGGCCTGTCGAAACATTTGGCTGTTTCTTCCAGTAAGGTCTGAATAATCCGCACATGCGATTGCGGCTTGAAGTAGGATGGGGTAGGCGGTACAGAAATTCTTTTAAAGTAATTCTCTACATCTTTATGCGAAAAAGCCTGTCCCGTAGTGGCATCTACATAAAAATGGATCTTATCCTGCGGATGCCCGATATGCGTGGTGGCATCATAATCTGAATGATAAAAAGCGATAATGCATTGTTTGGGGATATTAATAATCTTGGCATTAATATCCAGCTTATCGCACATTACCTGATAAAGAATCCCGTTGGTTAATGCGTTTCCTTTTTTGCTTTCCAGCACTTTATGTAAAAAGAATTCATCGGGGTGTTCATAGTTTACTTCAACACCTTTCAGATTATAATAATTATAAATGATGCTTGAAAGAACATTGGCCTGTTCGAGTGGTGTAAGAAAACTGTTCAATTCCAGCCAAACATTACGGCGAATCTTTTCTATATCCTGTAACACAGGTGTGGTATGCAGATCGGGGTATTGAAATTTACAAACGAGTAAGGCACCAAATAAAAGATCATGATATCCGCTGTCGCGCCATTCAACCAAATCATCATGCAGATCAGAATAATGCAGATGATGAATGATCATTTCAATCCGTTCCTGTACATCTTCGCTTAAAGTGGTTTCCCAGAGATGCTCGAGATTAGGGATGATATTCTTCCCGTAAGCCACAATTTTTTCAGAAACGGTGGAGTAAACCTCCTCATCGGGGTCGTCTATAAGCGTGAACAGTGCGTTAATCTCTCTGGTCTCCTCCATATGTTTTAGATCTGAAATATCAGCCGGACCTGTCAGTTTTCCGTTGATAGATCATTGATTTCCACATCAAACTAAATTAAATTTCGGTTACCAATCAATGGGAAGTTATCCTATCAATGTGGAAACAAGGATTCCTCCCCAAATAATAATATTGTTATATGTACGTTACTGAGCGTCTGCAGGGGGGTAAAGAAATGACAAAAATTAACACCCGTTGAAGCCCTTAATTGGCTACTTTTGTGCCTTATAAGTTAACGATTACTATGTCACAATTCGCCATTCCCAAGTTCCCTGCCGTATCTAGATCTCTACACACAGACCTTAAAAAACGGGTTCAGCAGTATTTTGATGAACGCGGTATTGATTCTACGGGTAACCCTAAATTATTTACGAAAGCCATCAGTATGGTTATCGCTTTGATTCTGGTATATATCCACCTGCTTGTATGGACCCCGGTTTGGTATTTTGCCATTGCCGAATGTATTATCATGGGCGGCCTGGTAGCCGGCATCGGTTTTAATGTGATGCACGACGGCAGCCATGGCAGTTTCAGCACCAATAAATGGGTTAACCGGATTGCGGCTTCTTCTATCAGCCTGCTGGGTGCTAATCATTTTATGTGGAATATGAAACATAATATGATCCACCACAGTTTCACCAATATTGATGGTGTGGATGATGATATCGAGATCGGCATCTTAATGCGAATGGCACCCACACAGAAGCGTTATAAAATGCATAAGTTTCAGCATTTCTATTTCTGGTTTCTGTATATGTTGTTGTACGTGTTCTGGATCTTCTTTACAGATTATCAAAAATATTTTTCGCGCAAAATCGGTAATGTGCCTTTGAAGAAAATGGAACTGAAAGACCATATTGAGTTCTGGGGTGTGAAAGTATACCATGCGTTGGTATTTGTTGTATTGCCAATTGCAGCGGTAGGCTGGATCAGCTGGATAGTTGGATTTTTAGTGATGAGTCTGGTAGCCGGTTTTGTTCTCAGTATTGTATTTCAATTAGCGCATACCGTTGAGCATACTGAATTTCCGGTTGCTGATGTGGAAACCAATAAAATGTCCGACGAATTTGCTATTCACCAGATCAAAACCACAGCCAATTTTGCTACCCGCAATAAATTGGTAAGCTGGCTGGTTGGCGGATTGAATTTTCAGATTGAACATCATCTGTTCCCTAAAATCTCACACGTTCATTATCCCGCTATCAGCGAGATCGTTCGTAATGTGTGCAGGGAATATCAGTTACAATATATTGAATACCCAACCATGCGTAAAGCGGTAGTAGCGCACGTTAGGTTTCTGAGAGAGATGGGAAGACACGATTAAATCGTTAAAGAGGTTAAAATAGTTAAAAGGGTTAAAGTAGTTAAATTGGTAAAATACCTTTTTAACTACTTTAACCCTTTTAACTTCTATACTTCAGCAATTATTTTTTCTTTGCCGCTTTCTTCACAGCTGTTTTCTTCGCAGTCTTAGTAGCAGCTTTCTTCGGCGCGGCTTTTGTTTTTTTGGCAAATGCATTCGGCACCTGTTCTTCGATCATTTTTTTGATCAGTTCTATATCAATATCTACCAGCTCTTCCGGTGTGTATTTAGCAGTATCTGCCTTTCTACTCAGCTTGAGCATTTTTTTCTGGAAGCGGATAAATGGACCCCAACGTCCATTTTCAATGGAGATCTTTTCGGCAGGCCATTGTTTAATAAAACGGTTGGCTTCTTTGGCTACTTTTTTCTCAACCAGTTCATCAATATCTTTTTGTGAGAGTGTATCAAAATTATAAGCCCTCGGAATATTAATATACATATCGTTCCATTTAATAAACGGACCGAATCTTCCCTTGCCTTTGGTTACCGGCATTTCATCATAAAAACCAATCGGCGCATCAGCAAGTTGTTTTTCATTGATCAGCTGAATGGCTCTTTCCAATTCTATTGTATGGAGGTCTTCTCCTTTTGGAATTGAAATAAATTGTTCGCCTAATTTAATATAAGGCCCAAATCTTCCCACATTTACGGCCAGCTCCTGTCCTTCATACTCACCCAAAGTTCTGGGTAATGAAAACAGTTGCATGGCTTCTTCCATGGTTATGGTTTCAATACTCTGGTTTTGGTTGAGTTTGGCAAATCTTGGTTTTTCTGTCTCGTCGGCGGTATCACCAATCTGCACCATGGGGCCGTAGCGGCCCATACGGGCAATTACTTTCTTGCCGGTGGCCTCGTCTATACCCAGCTCTCTTTCGCCCTTGGCACGCTCTGCATTCTCTAAGGTATGTTCAATGGTTTCATGAAAGGGTTTATAAAAACCATCGATCATGCTGCTCCATTTGATCTTGCCTTCGGCTATTTCATCAAACTCTTCTTCAATTCTGGCGGTAAAACCAAAATCCATCACCTTGGTAAAATACTGTTTCAGAAAATCTGTAACCACAATACCCAGATCGGTTGGGAAGAGTTTATTTTTCTCTGCGCCGGTATTTTCCATGATCACCTGTTTCTCAACAGCATCATTCTTTGTGAGGCGTAAGAGGTTCATGGCTCTTTTAATTCCTTCTTTCTCACGTTTCTCTACATAGTTTCGTTTGATAATAGTAGAAATGGTTGGTGCGTAGGTAGAGGGGCGTCCAATGCCTAACTCTTCCAGTTTCTTTACCAGTGAGGCTTCTGTATATCTTGCTGCAGGACGGGTAAATTTTTCCGCTGCAGTCATGTGTGTAAAATTGAGTGCCTGTCCAGTAGTTAATGGCGGCAGCATACCTTCTGTATCTTCATCATCTTCTTCATCCTTTCCTTCGAGGTATACTTTTAAGAAACCATCAAATTTCATCACTTCGCCATTGGCAGAAAGCGATTCATTATTGGTGCTGATATTGATCTTTGCCGTCGTTTTTTCAAACTCCGCATCGCTCATTTGAGATGCGATGGTTCGTTTCCAGATCAGTTCATATAATCTTCTTGAATCTTCATCCTCAACAGAAAAATTACTCATGTACGTTGGTCGGATGGCTTCGTGAGCTTCCTGTGCACTTTCATTTTTGTTTTTGAATTTACGGGGTTGATGATATTCCGGTCCGTAAGAAGTAGTGATCTGATTGCGGATATCTGATAATGCCGTATCACTCAAACTGACACTGTCGGTACGCATATAAGTGATCTTACCGCTTTCGTATAATTTCTGTGCGAGTAACATAGTGCGGCTAACACCATAACCCAGTTTCCGCGAAGCTTCCTGTTGTAAAGTGGATGTGGTAAAAGGCGCTGCCGGTGTACGTTTGGCAGGTTTTACCACAATATCGGTTACCTTATAATTGGCACCTTTGCAGCTGTTTAAAAACGATTGTGCATCATCGATCGTAGCTACTTTAGATGGGCCTTCCGCTTTAAACGTTACCTGCTTATTATTAATATCTGCAGCGATAAAGAATGCATCTATTTTATAACTGCTTTCCGGAATAAAATGATTGATCTCTCTTTCTCTTTCTACAATTAATCTTACTGCAACACTTTGTACACGGCCGGCACTTAAACTTCTTTGCATGCCAATTTTGCGCCAGAGTACCGGACTCAATTCAAATCCCACCAATCTATCCAAAACCCTTCTGGCCTGTTGTGCATTTACCAGGTCCATATTAATGGTACGTGGATTTTGCACAGCTGCTTTAATGGCCGGTGCGGTAATTTCATGAAACACGATCCGCTTGGTTACTTTCGGATCTAATCCAAGTACCTCTGCCAAATGCCAGCTGATACTTTCCCCCTCACGGTCCTCATCCGATGCAAGCCAGACTTCATCTGCTTTTTTTGCCATCTGCCTCAGCTCTTTCACCACACGTTCCTTGTCTTCCGGAACCTTATATCTTGGTAGGTAATGATTGTTTACATCAATACCCATATCATCTTTTTCAAGATCGCGGATATGCCCATAGCAGCTCCTCACCTCAAAATCGCTTCCGAGGATCTTTTCTATGGTTTTGGCCTTGGCCGGTGACTCAACGATCAATAAATTTTTTGCCATACTGCTTCTAAATCCGCGTCTGACGGAACTTTTATTGAAATTTTTCAATTGCCTAACCCTATACAAAATGCTCCCCGGGTGGGGAGAATTTCAGGGTTGCTACCCTGCAATATTAGGCGAAACCATCAAATCACAAAAAATATCAGGAAACCGTGCCGCTGAAAAACTGTACGATCTCACTACAAATTTTGTTGTCTTTATATACTTTACTATGCCCCAATTCTTCGGTAATAATGAATTTTACATGTGGCAGATTGAGGCTGATAACGGGTTTTACATCTTCAAACGTACAAATGGGATCCTGCTTATCGTGTATCCATAACACATCTGCCCGGATAGTTTTTACTACCCTGCTCACGGAGTAATAACTGATGGGCTTACCGGCAATTTTACGGATCATTTCTTCAAAAGCCTGTTTTACCTTGTCGTCAAGAGGGATGATCTTAAAGAAATTATCCAAAGCCCTTTCGGTTTCTGTAGCCGGTGCAACCAATACCAATTTGCGGTTTTGGTTATCGTTGAACTTTTCAAAAGCAAGCGATGCGGCAAGGCCTCCCAATGAATGCCCCATAATGCCATAAATGGGGCCAAATTTATTTTCTATTTCCAGAATCGCTTTTTGATAGATATAAGCATTAATGATTCTTCCGTCACTACTGCCATGTGCCGGTGCATCAAAAGCCATAACAGTAAAGCCTTCTTTTTTTAAGGGTGAAATGTATTTTTCAAACTTATAAGCATAGCTGCTGAATCCATGGCAGATCAAGATCGTTTTTCCGTTGGGGTGTTCTGCTTTCCATCTGTATCCGCGGATGATTGATCCTTCCATCTCAACCGATAGTTTTTCGGCTTTATGAAAGACAGGTGGTTCCTTTCTTTTTTTCCCACGGGAGAAGGGCGTACAAAATAACCGAAACGCAACTTCGGCTGCTTTTGCGGGAGAAAGCATGCCGATGGTCTTAAGCTTGGTTTTGTAATAACTGATCACCAGTCTTTGCGCAAGTTTCATCTTCATGGCGCCAAAGATAGGGCTCGAACTTTCATGGGTGAATAATGATTGGGTTAAGGCTTACACAAAAAGGGGCGCCGGTAGAAACCGGCGCCGAATAGTCAACCTGCTTTATCTGAAAAGCTATTTTGAATAAATTAATTTGCTGTTGCGGTAACCCGATCCTGTATTGCTGTACCAGTCTTTATAAGAAGTACCACCTGAAGCGGCCCACTCAAAGAAATGTGTGTAAGCATTATTGATTGCGCTACCTTCTGTTGGATACAGGAATGATTCTGTAAAATTCAAAGCCCATGGATAGTTTTCTCTGGTTACATAAAAGATACCTGCTGCAGGATTGGTAGCATCATTACCCTGGCCCAGTAAAGTAAGATCAGCCAGTGAGGTAGGTTTGAAACCCGGTAAGTGTACTTCTGCACCTCTTTTCATATTGCTGATCAGAAATGGATTGAAATTACCCGTCACTAAACTCGCGATTGAACCTGCATTGGTGGTTACACCATCTGCAAAAACAAGGTTCATCGTAATAGTATTGGCTGCAAAGAATGGCTGTTCCATAAAAGTGTTCATGGTAAAGTTTCCGCCGCCATCTCTTAATAAACTTTGTGCTGCATCAAAAGGTATAATTACTGCGTTCTTCTGCTCTGCTTCTATACCATTTCCGTTCAGTTTAATATAGCCTTGTGTATGTTTTTGTCCAACAGAACTCTTTACATAATCTGCAGGAATGCCCAAATCAATACCAAAACCATTGTTGTAAGAAGCACCTGATGCAACCGGTAAGAAATTAGCGGTCATTTCAACTGCCTGATTCTTTGAGTTAGAAACTACCATGTAGTTATATTTTACTACCAGGTCGTTCAGATCATAATCTCCTTTATAAGGCCAGAGGTCTTCAAAAGCCAGTGTACCCCATGTGTCTTTTGCAGGATAATAATTTACGTAAGCACGAGTTGGATCTTTCGGATATGCATCAAATGTATCCGCTGTACCATCACCATCAGAATCTAAAGGTGTATCAGCTGGTTTTACATTCTCATTAGAGATCGCTTCTACAGGATTAGCTGTAGCATATACCAACACATCATTAAAATCATGATCACAACCACTGTTCTGACGGTTCATATCTTCAAATCCAATGATGTAAGTATCTTTAAACTGTAACATCACATTATGCTTTCTCAATTTTGCATCTGTTTCAGGATTCAGGTTTGCATCGCTGAAATAAGTACCTGAATAAGCAGTATTGATCTCTTTGCCATTCCAGCCATTGGCAAACAGAACTAATCCGATTGTGGTGCCTGCAGGGAAAGTGCCCAATTTTACTTTATCGCCAGAGTTAAGATTACCACCACTGCCGGGGAGACTGCAGTTAGGGAATATGTATTTGATCTCAGTAATATCTGCAACTGTTTTAGGGGTGCTTCCTGTTTTATAAGTATAGTAACCCATGGTGTTCATATAACCCGCGCCTTCAGAAACAAATGTGATCCATACATCCGCATCTTTGGTGATCACAATACTTGAATTGGTGCCAGCATCAATATATTCCGGATGAAGTGAAGCCACATTTAAACGCTCAGGAACAGAAGCATTAATGCTCGCAAGCATTTCTTTAGAAATTACATCCATAGATTTCTCACGATAATCAGGTCTGCCCTGGCTATCGTAGGTTCCCATTGGTATAAACTTGGTATTGGTTTTAATACCATTGATATCATCCATTTTGTAACGGTTATTAGCCATTTGATTTTGATAATCGATCGTTTTGCGGATGATCACCATATCTGCATTGTTTGCCTGAAGGGTACCAACTACATTAGAAGACATACCCTCTGAACCTCCAATCGTACAGCTTACAGAATTGGTATTCAGTAATACTTTTGCATAACGAACCAGGCCAACATAAGCCGGATCAACCACCAGTGTATCGCAATAAGCAGGTACGGTAATGGTAGTTGAAAACATACCTGACATATTGGTAAAACCCCTGAAAACCAATTTACCTAACTGGCCATCAGCCGTTAAGGTATACAGGTTCATAGGAACACCATTCATGGGTTGATTGTTATTGGTAAGCGCACTTACGGTAACATTTACCGTTTTAGAAGTAGCATACGTAAATCCGTCGGGGGCAATTTTTGTAGTAGACGGGGTAGTGGCAGATGCAGCAGGCGTAGCTGTTGTATCTAATTTTTTCTGGCAGGATACCGCTAATAATAAGATTCCGGCGAAGAAAAGGCTTGATTTGGTACTGATCTGTTTCATAAAGTAGGTTGATTATCGTTTACAGGTGTAAAATTGCCCTTTCCATATCCCCGGTTTTTGACTGTTCTTCCAAGTGACAGATAAATTCTGCCAACGGAAGGTTTTTGGGGGCGTACGGAATATGATTTTCCTGGTTTTGGGCTTTTGCAGTTCAAAGCTATAATGAGTGGATAGGGGCAGGAATAGGATATGAAGCCTGATTGGCTTAGCATAACGACTACCCGTTTCCTGAAGAAAATGGATCAGGTTTATAGGGATAAACCAAACTTTTCCGCAACTCGATTGGTTAAATAAGCATTCTGAGATACTTTTGCCACCCAATTCAACCGGTTTATGTATACGATTAAGATAAAATTTGAGCAGAAAGGACTGGAACCAGTAACCCTTACCAATATAAGCAACGATCAAAGCCTGCTCGAAGTCTGCCTGGATAATGATATAGAATTACACCATAACTGCGGGGCCGTTTGCGCCTGCAGCACCTGTCATATATATATAGACAAGGGAATGGACCATCTGGAAGAACTCAGCGATAAAGAAGAAGATTTTATAGACCGGGCGGTAAACCCAAGAATCAATTCAAGACTGGGTTGCCAATGCGTTTTACAACCCGGAACCGGCGAGGTAGAAATAACCCTGCCCGACCAAACCCAATTCTTAGGAGAATAAACAACAACCCCAAACTTCAAACCTCAAACGATAACATGTCGCATTTTGAACCACCCATAAACTGGAACGACCACGAAGATATAGCCATGAAACTCTATGAGCGGTTTGGTGATGATTTTACAGAAGGAAAGATCTACCGCATCCGTTTCACAGATTTATTGGAATGGATCCTGGAAATTCCAAGATTTGAAGGAACGCGTGAACAAAGTACAGAAGGACACCTGGAAATGATACAGAGTGCGTGGGTGTATGAGTGGAGAGACAATCAGAAATGATTTTGGAATTTGCAGATTTTGGAATTTTGAAATTGAAAATCAAATTCCAAAATTTCGAAATTCCAAAATTCCAAAATTTACCACGTGCTCGAACAATTCAAACATATCACCACTTTTGTTTTCGATGTAGACGGCGTTCTCACCGATGGCAGTTTGTTTGTATTGCCCGATGGACTGATGGCGAGGCGGATGAATATTAAAGATGGGTATGCTTTGCAACTTGCAGTAAAAAAAGGGTACCATGTAGTGATCATTTCGGGAGGAAATTCACCGGAGGTAAAACAAAGACTGGTAAACCTGGGTATTAAAGAAGTATGGATGCAGATAACCGATAAATTATCAGTGCTTGAAAAATTCATGCAGGATCATCAGTTAGAGGCATCGGCTGTTTTATATATGGGAGATGATATTCCCGATCTTTCCGTAATGAAAGCTGCAGGTTTGCCTTGCTGTCCGGCAGATGCGGCACAGGATGTAAAAGAAAGATCTACCTATATTTCGCATCTGAAAGGTGGTGAAGGTTGTGCCAGAGATGTGATCGAGAAAGTAATGAAATTAAGAGGCGATTGGGGAGAAGATACTGCTGTTCGCGCCCAATAATAATCCTCCGTTTACAAGCGCTTATATAACTTGCAACCCAAACCTGCATATTGAAGAGTATAGCCGCATTTTTCAGACTGATAAGATGGCCCAATCTGGTGTTCATCGTGTTAACACAATTTCTTTTTGAATATTGTATCTATCAGCATATCTATGGCTACTCATGGAATAATCCTGCAGAAACACGTCAATTTATTTTTCTGGTTTTGGCTTCTGTGCTGATTGCTGCTGCCGGTTATATCATCAACGATTATTTTGACCTGAATATTGATCAGGTAAATAAACCCGATAAAGTAGTTGTGAATGTTTTAATCAGTCGTAGATGGGTAATTTTCTGGCATATGATCCTGAGTTTGCTGGGTTTGTTCTTTACCGTATCCGCTTTACCCATTGCAGAATATTGGTATCTCGTGTTGGGTAATCTGGCAAGTATTATTCTTCTCTGGTTTTACTCAACCAATTTTAAAAAACAATTATTGATTGGTAATGTGCTCATCTCATTGTTAACCGCATGGGTGATCGGGATTATCTTTTTTTCAAAGTATCTTTTAAAATTAAATACACTGTTAGAGGTTGATACCAATAAAGTTCGTTTTTTCAGACTCACTATTTTATACGCCTCTTTTGCTTTTATCATTTCACTCATCCGTGAAGTGATCAAGGATATGGAAGATATGGAGGGCGACAGAAAATATGGTTGCCGCACTATGCCTATTCTCTGGGGATTAAATGCCAGTAAAGTTTTTGTAGCCGTGTGGATCATTGTACTGGTTTCTGTTTTAGTGATATTGCAATTCTATGTATTGCCTTTTGGCTGGTGGCAGAGTGCTTTGTATTGTTTGCTGTTCATTATTGCTCCTTTGATCTGGATCCTGCTAAAGCTTTTTAAGGCACAGTCTGCCGAAGACTTTCACCGCCTGAGCGCGGTGATCAAACTGGTCATGTTCACAGGTATTTTATCCATGTTGTTCTTCAGGCTCTATTGATATTTCTAAATTTTATTTATGCAGGATATTATTTTGGCATCACAATCACCCAGAAGAAAGTTATTACTTGAGTGGGCCGAAGTTCCTTTTGAAGTGATCGTAAAACATACGGATGAAGAATTTCCTGCAGAGCTTTCTCCAGCCGAAGTGGCTGTTTACATCGCCCATAAAAAAGCGAAAGCGGTTCAGGAACATGTGCAGAGTGCATTTCATGGTGAAATGCTGGGTAAAGCTATCTTGGCAGCGGATACAATTGTTGTATTAGATCAAACAGTGATTGGCAAACCTGAAGATCGTGAGGACGCGATCAGGATCTTGCGATCTCTTTCCGGCAAACAACATCGTGTAATTACCGGTGTGGTGATACTTTACAAAAACGGCGAAACCAGTTTTGCCGATACAACCGAAGTAAGCTTTCACGAATTAACCGATGAACAGATAGAATTCTATGTTGATAAATACCAACCCTATGATAAAGCCGGTGCCTATGCCATACAGGAATGGATTGGTGTTACCGGTATCAAAAACATCAACGGCGATTTTTATAATGTGATGGGATTGCCCGTGAGCAGGGTGATACAGGCATTGCATACAATAAATTTGTAAACAAAAATCAGGTATTTACCGCAAGCCCTTTGTTTGTAATTTTTCAGTTGGCCGCATCTAAAGCGGTTAACTATGAATGAAAAATTATTACAGTTTATCTGGCAGTTCCAGTATTATCAAAAACAGGATTGCCAAACCACGCAGGGAGAACTCCTTCAAATAGAAAGGCCCGGTTTATTGAATCCTCATCAAGGCCCTGATTTTTCAGAAGCCATTATCCGAATTGGTAACACGATCTGGGCAGGGAATATCGAACTGCATATCCGTTCTTCCGATTGGTTCAAACACCACCATTCTGCTGATGCCAATTATGGAAATATTATCCTGCATGTTGTTTGGGAAGATGATCAGCCTGTTTTTGATAGTTTAGGAAACGCGGTTCCCACATTTGAATTGCGGTCCCGCATATCAGGCATCTTACTCGAACGATATCAATTAATGATGGAAACCATGCAGGTAGTTCCCTGCCATTCTTTTTTACCGGCACTGCAGGAATTGGGATGGATGTCGTGGAAAGAAAGACTGGCAGCAGAACGGCTCGAAAGAAAATCGGCACATGTACTCGATCTCCTCAAACAATCCAATCATCATTGGGAAGAAGTTTGCTGGTGGTTACTCGCAGCAAACTTCGGCATTCGTGTAAACAGTGTTTTGTTTGAGATGATGGCCAAAAGTATTTCTGTTAACCTTCTCTCAAAACATAAAAATCAGATCCATCAGCTGGAAGCATTACTGTTAGGACAGGCCAATTTATTATCCGGCAAATACGAAGAAGCTTACCCCATCATGCTTCAGCGCGAGTATCGTTTTCTGAAAAAGAAATATGGATTACAACCCGTTGCCAAGCAGCCTGCGTTCTTACGCATGCGTCCTGCTGCTTTTCCAACCATACGATTGGCACAGCTGGCGATGTTGCTAAATCAGTCTTCCAATCTTTTTTCAATACTGAAAGATTGCACACAGCCGGAAAAGGCAATGGATCTTTTTATGGTTACAGCCAATGATTTTTGGAATGATCATTACCGGTTTGATGAAATCACAAATCATCAACCCAAACATCTCGGAAAACAAATGGCTGAGAATATTCTGATCAATTCAGTTATCCCGATGCTTTTTGCGTATGGATTGTATAGTAAGGAAGAATCATACAAAGAAAGATGTATTCAATGGTTATATCGCCTGCCGGCCGAGCAGAACCGGATCACCGGATCCT
Source organism: Sediminibacterium sp. (assembly GCA_965206685.1). Taxonomy (GTDB): domain Bacteria; phylum Bacteroidota; class Bacteroidia; order Chitinophagales; family Chitinophagaceae; genus Sediminibacterium. The sequence continues at coordinate 2,852,531 of OZ242223.1, read as the reverse complement.
GGCAAAAAGCGGGTGTCACCCACCGTTCCGCTTTGGATTCGCAGGCATTGATTGAGCTTACTAATCAATATTGTGTTAATAAACGCTGTCTGGATTGTGCCGTAGGCAACAAAATTCTCAAAAACTACGTCTAAGTTTACAATTACCAGTTAAACTGCATGTCCAGTTCAACATCGGGATGTAAAGTTCTTTCAACGGGGCAGGTGCGGGCCGTTCTTTCGAGGATCTCTTTGGTCTTTTCATCAAGGTTCAATTCCGGCGGAAAGAGCAGGTGTGTGATGATCTTACCAATACGGCGCGGATCGCTAACCATGATCTTGGTAACCTCAACACGGGTACCATCCAGTTCAATATCCATGGTTCTTGCTTTGATGCCCATCGTGGTGATCATACAGGTGCCTAGGGCCACGGCTACCAAATCGGTGGGAGAAAAACGTTCGCCTTTGCCCTGGTTATCGGTTGGGGCATCGGTTTCAATCACAGTACCGCTTTGCAAATGGGTGGCACTGGTGCGGAGCTGGCCTTTATAAATAATTTGTGAAGTCATTGTATCATTTTGCCATAAATTTACAAGTAACAAATCAAATGGAAGTGAAGAAGCTATTTTTAATGTCATTCATCCTGGGTTCGGTGGTTGTTTCTGCACAGCAAACAGTAAAATCTACCAATGCTGAAACCAAACAACTGAAGAAAGCGGAACGTCGTGAAAAGATCAATCAACTGATCAAACAGGAAGAAGAAGGGGCCCTGATCTATCAAAAACAGGGTGCATTTGGTTTTAAGTTCAATACCGATGCGTGGAGTATGTTCTACGAGCATGGCAAATACAAAACCATCAACAAAACCAGTTTATGGTGGCTTGAACTGGGTGAAAGAAAACATCCCAAAGAAGAAAAAGTTCCTACGCTAAGTGCCTCACAGGGTTTTCTCATTATTTCCAGTTATATCTATGGTAAGCAAAATAATTTTTACTACCTCAAAGCCGGCCTTGGGCAACAAACCCTGATCGGTGGCAAAGGCAATAAAAACGGGGTAGCCGTTTCTGCTATTTATGGGGGTGGATTTTCTGCAGGATTGTTGAAGCCTTATTATATAGAGATCCAGAATCCCAGCACGGGCGTAAAAGAAGAGATCAAGTATAACAATAACGATAACCTATTCCTCGATCCAACGATCATTCTGGGAAAAGGCAGTTTTGGAAAAGGCTTTAACGAGATCAAATTTGTTCCCGGTGTTCATGCAAGAGCCGCACTGCGCTTTGATTATGGCCGCTACAACGAAGTTCTTTCCGCTATGGAAGTGGGTGTAAATGCTGAATATTACTCCAAAACCATGCCCATCCTATTACTAAATCCGGAAAAGAAATTCTTTTTCAACGCCTATATCGCCCTCGTTTTTGGTAAAAGAAAGTAAGCTATTTTTGCAAGTCTGGAGTTAGAAGTTAGGAGTCTGGAACAATTAATAAATTCCTTACTCCAGACTCCTAACTTCTAACTTTTAACTTTTAGCAAATGCAGGAATTACCTATTGTAGCCAAAATTACTCCCACAGATACTCCCTTAAAAAAGCCCAATTGGCTTCGCGTAAAACTGCCTATTGGCGAAAGCTATAAGCATGTACGCGGTCTGGTTGATACCCATAAACTCCATACTATTTGCGAAAGCGGAAATTGCCCCAATATGGGCGAATGCTGGGGCGAAGGAACAGCCACATTTATGATTCTGGGTAATGTATGTACCCGCAGCTGTGGATTTTGTGCAGTAGCCACCGGAAGACCCGAAGCTGTTGATTGGGATGAACCGCAACGCGTAGCAGAAGCCATTCATTTAATGAAAGTAAAGCATGCTGTGCTTACAAGTGTAGATCGTGATGAATTGAAAGATGGTGGATCTATTATCTGGTACAATACAATCGAAGCCGTAAAAGGATTAAACCCCGATACCACCATGGAAACCCTGATCCCCGATTTTCAGGGAAGGGCCGATCAGGTACAAAGAATTATTAATGCAGCACCCCATGTGGTTAGTCATAATATGGAAACCTGCGAACGCTTAACCAAACAGGTTCGTGTGCAGGCAAAATACCGTCGCAGCCTGGATGTATTAAGAATGCTGAAAGAAGGCGGTATGCGCACCAAAACCGGTATGATGCTGGGTTTGGGCGAAACCAAAGAAGAAGTGATCCAAACCATGGAAGACCTGGTTGCGGTTGGCACAGATGTGTTAACCCTTGGTCAGTATTTACAGCCCACCAAAAAACATTTACCCGTTCAGCGTTTTGTGCATCCTGATGAGTTTGCCGAATTGCGCGAGATCGGATATCAGATCGGATTTGATTATGTAGAGAGTGGACCGCTGGTTCGTTCTTCCTATCATAGTGAGAAACATGTGATACAGGGCTATGGAAAGAAAAAGTGGATGGAAGAAAAACAAATAACAATTCAATCATAATTTTATAACGCCGGATCATCCGGCGTTTTTTATTTTTACCAGATGAGAAACCTGAGCCTGTTCATTATTTCATTCTTTATTATTAGTGTTTCTGCAAACGCACAATGGAACTGGAAAAATGTAGATTCTCTTTTTCAGCCATTACCTGCCTCTGTGCATGTGTACATGACCAATGATGCCACTGAAGGTAAACCCAATATTGCGTATTATGTTAGTGCCGAATTAAAAGACAAGTCGCTCAATTTTACAACACAGGTTGGTAACGGGAAAAGATATACGCCCACCCAATATTTTGATCAGGAGCAAAAACCTTTACTGGTAATGAATACAACTTTCTTTGAGTTTGTACATAACAGTAACCAGAATGTGGTGATCAAAGACGGAAAGATAGAAGCATATCAGGTGCATAGTATCAATGGAAGGGGAAAAGATACATTCACTTACCGACATGCGTTTGGCAGCGCTATTGGTATTGATAAAAAAAGAAAAGCAGATGTTGCCTGGCTCTATACCGATTCATCTGATGCAAGTGCGTATGCAACACAAACCGTGATCAATAATTTTAAGGACTCCGTTGCTCATCACACGGGAAAAGAAATGCTTGCAAAAGGAAGCTTTAAAAAATGGAAAATGCAATCCGCAGTGGGCGGTGGCCCGGTATTGATTCAGAACGGAGAAATACAGATCACCAATAATGAAGAATTAAAATTCACAGGTAAAGCCATCAACGATAAACACCCAAGAACCGGAATGGGTTACACAAAGGATGGAAAACTGATTTTCATGGTAATCGAAGGCCGTTTCCCCGGAAAAGCAGAAGGGGCAACGCTTACAGAAGAAGCACAAATGCTGAAACAGATTGGATGTATTGAAGCCTTGAATTTAGATGGCGGAGGCAGCAGTTGTTTACTCATCAATGGAAAACAAACCATTACTCCGAGCGATAAGGAAGGGCAGCGGGGTGTGCCGGCGGTTTTTATAATTAAGAATTAAAAATTGACGGCTGGAAGGCTATACTTTTTTAAGTGTTTTTAGAATGGTAGCTAGTATTCTTATTAACTCTTCGCAGTCTTCTATCATTGAATTTGCAGCCTTAAGTTCCAAGATATTGCTATCTCTTAATAGTCTTAACCAGAATCTTGTTTCCCGGGCTTCTTTATGAGCGATATCCAGTTTGGCTTTAAAATCATTTCTGGAAGAACCTCCAATCGCCTCCTCAATATTCTCACCGATAGAAGTTCCTGAACGGACAAGTTGTTTTGATAGGTGATATTCTTTTTTTTCAACACATAAATAGCGAAATAGTTTTACTACCCGTAAGGCAAATAGATAGCTTTTATCTAGAATGATATTATTTTCTTTCATAAAAAAGGCATTTGCACCAAAGTAGCAAATGCCTTTTTATCAAAATAGCGTATTTATACCTAATTCTTAATTTCTAATTTTTAATTATTAATTACTATTTCAGCTCCCAAACAAGTGCTGATGCCCCAAGTATCGCTGCATCCGATTCTTTCAAATGACTCACTAATATTTTTACCTTATTCTGAAACACCTGAATCAGATTTGCTTCCATATGTTCTCTGGTTGGCTTGAGAATTAATTCGCCTGCTTTGGTTAATCCACCAAATAAAACAATGGCTTCCGGACTTGAGAACATTACAAAATTCGCAAGCGCCATTCCAAGAATCTTTCCTGTGTATTCAAAAATCTCTTTAGCCAATTCATCGCCTTCAATGGCTGCATCATACACTTTTTTGGAATCCAGTTCTTCTTTGGGAACATTGCGTAAAAGGCTTGGCGTATCATTTCTTGCTAATAATTCCAAAGCCGTTAAACGAACACCCGTGGCAGATGCATAACTTTCTAAAGAACCTTTTTTACCGGTGCCATCATGCATACGGCCATCAGGAATGATGATGGTATGTCCGAGTTCGCCGGCAAAACCATCATGCCCGTAGATCAGTTTTCCGTTAGCAACAATACCGCTTCCTACACCTGTTCCAAGCGTGATCATAATAAAATCATTCATACCCTGCGCGGCACCATACATCATCTCGCCTAAAGCCGCTGCATTCGCATCGTTGGTTAATACAACCGGTAGTTTAAATTTATCTTCAACCATTTTAGCCAGAGGAAGGATTCCTTTCCATGGCAGGTTGGGTGCATATTCAACAGTGCCTGTATAATAATTGCCATTTGGTGCACCTAATCCAATCCCTTTCATACGGCCAATTCCGCCTGCCTGATCTATCATCGGCGTTAAGTTGGCATGGAGCTCGTCTATAAAGGTTTCAACTTCTTTGTGTTTGCGGGTACTCATCTCGCTCGAGAAAAGAAGGTTGCCAAGCCTGTCAACAATACCGAATTTGGTTCCGGTACCGCCGATATCAATACCGATGGCTAATTGTTCTAAACTGGATTTTGTTCTGGGCATATTGCTTGCGTTTTCCTGGTCAGACATGATCAATCGAATAATTTATAAGCACAAAATTAATGGCCTCCACTGGTCTTTATATCATAATCAATTCCCTGCGAACGTAAAATCGATTTGCAACGGATCGCATAAAATGCGAGATATGCAAAACAAAGTGCGCCAACAATATAACTGAATTGAATACCCAGAATATGGTCTGCTGCCACATAGCCCTGTAACCAACTGATGATACCGCCACCCATGATCATCATGATCAAAAGGCTGCTGCCCTGGTTGGTGTGTTTACCCAATCCGGCAATCGCCAATGTGAAAATACAAGGCCATAAAGTGCTGCAGAATAAACCTACACTGGTAAAGGCAAACACACTGGTCATTCCGCTTGTTAACATGCCAATGATCAAAGCGGTAATACCAAGTGATGAAAAGATCAATAACATTCTTGCAGGGTTGCCTTTACTTAAAATATCACCAATGATCATGGTAATGATCACAAAACCGTAAACATAAAATGAACTCACATCATGTTGTGCAATTGCATTCACGCCTAAGAAAACACCAAATGCGAGATAAGGCATTAAGAAATTCAGTATTTTTTTAGCACCTGCACTTACATCAAACGCACCCACAGCTCCTGTCCATCTGCCCATCATTAAACTGGCCCAATAAAGCGATATGTAAGGGGCTACCTGATTGGTTGGCATGTTCAGGTGTTGCTTCATATATTCAGGCAGGTTGCTGGCTGTAGCCACTTCCACACCCACATATACAAATATGCCGATCATACCCAATACCAATTGCGGATATTGAAATACAGAAGCTTTGTGCAATACTTTTGAATCTGTTTCCGCTTCACTTTCAGCAACAGCATCCAGATCAATTTTATTAGGTATACTAGAAAACTTAAAGAAGATAGCCACCAATACAAAGGCAACACCTAAAACCAGATAAGGCGTTTTTACACTTTCAATACTGGCTTCGGTAGAACCTGCTGATACACTGCCGAAAATGGCAAAGCTTACCAATAACGGCCCGATCGTGGTTCCAAATTATTTACACCACCCGCCATATTCAAACGCTGTGATCCGGTTTTAGGATCACCAATTACAATGGCTAATGGATTGGCTGCGATCTGTTGTAATGAAAAACCAAGTCCCACAATAAACAAACCCGTGATCATCAAAGTAAAGGATCTGTCATTTGCTGCCGGATAGAACAATAAGGTGCCGATCGCAGAAATGATCAACCCCAATGCAATACCATTTTTATAACCGATCCTGTTCAACACATCACCGCCGATCATTTTAGAAACGGTAAAATAAATAATGGAACCTACCGTATAGGCAACATAAAATGCGAGGGATACCAATTGGCTTTGCGCCTGTGAAAGATCAAAGGCTTTTTTGAAAACCGGGATAAGAATATCATTGGAAGCTGCAACAAATCCCCAAAAGAAGAAAACAGAGATTAGGGTGCCGAATTGCGACCAGTTGGTTTTTTGATTCATAAGTAATCGTTAGAGGGTTAGCATTATATGACAGCCTAAAGTAAGTACATTTTGCATTTTTAAAAATTTTAAATCTTTATACACTTATTCATTAAATTCATGCGGAAATTAGGCTTGATCATCAAATAACGATTATTCTCTCATGGAGATCATTCATGTAAGTGCCGAGTGCTATCCTGTTGCCAAAGCCGGTGGTTTGGGTGATGTAGTAGGTGCCCTGCCCAAATACCAGGTAAAAGCCGGGCATATTGCCAAAGTGGTGATGCCCATGTACCGCACCAAATTTCTCTATGAAAATGAGTGGACGGTTGACTTTAAAGGCTCTTCCAATCTGGGTAACTGGTTCTTCGATTATACAGTCATTAAAGAAACCACCAATAAGCTGGGCTTCGATCTTTTTCTGATCGATATTAATGGCCTGCTCGACAGACAAAAAGTGTACGGTTACGATGACGATGCTGAACGTTTTACTGCTTTCCAGATCGCATTGGTAAACTGGATGAGCAAATGGGAGCATCAGCCGGATATTGTTCATTGCCACGACCATCATACCGGGCTTGTACCCTTTATGATGCAGTATTGTTACGATTACAACAAACTGCGAGCCGTTCCCACCGTATTTACGATTCATAATGCCCAATACCAGGGTTGGATGGGATGGGATAAAAGCCGTTATATACCCCGCTGGGACCTCTGGAAAAGAGGCATGCTCGAATGGGCAGATGCCATTAACCCATTGGCATCGGCAGTAAAATGTGCAGGTAAAGTAACTACGGTAAGCCATAGCTATATGGATGAACTGCGTTACAATTCCAATGGCATGGAAAAATTATTTGAGTATGAAAGAGGAAAATGTTCCGGTATTTTGAATGGGATCGATAACGAAGTATGGGATCCGGCTACCGATAAATACCTCACCGAACATTTTACAGTTAAAACCGTTACAACAGGAAAGCAAAAAAATAAAGAGTCGCTCTGTGAACAGTTTGGATTAGATCCCGAAAAACCCTTGTTTGTTTTTATTGGCCGTTTGGTAGGAGAGAAAGCAGCGGAAATTTTACCGGATGCAATCAAATCAGCCATTTACAATACACAAGGCAACGCATGCTTTCTTGTGTTGGGAAGCGGTGAAACCCATGTGGAATGGGAATTTCAGCAAATGGTGGAACCTTACAAAGGTGTTTTTAATACGGTAATAGGATATGATGAAACGTTGAGTCACCGAATGTATGCCGGTGCAGATTTTCTGTTAATGCCCAGCCGCGTAGAGCCCTGCGGACTTAACCAGATGTATGCCATGCGTTATGGAACAGTGCCTGTGGTGAGAAGTACAGGTGGATTACAGGATACTGTAGTAGATATGGGTGACCCCGATGGATTTGGGATCCGATTCAACAATGCTACCGTATCAGATGTTGATTATTCTATCGGCCGTGCAGTTTCTGTTTATCAGGATAAAGTACAGATGAAAAAAATGCGCCAATACATGATGCAGATAGACCATAGCTGGGAAAGCACGGTTGATCAATATACACAGTTATATCTAAGTTTAAAATAACCTATATTCAGTCTATGGACTATCGTCTATAGACCATGGACTAACTAAACGCTTAAATTGCCATTATGCAAACTCTTTCAAAATCCGTTGTAGCTGTAATTCTGGGCGGTGGTGCCGGAAGCCGATTGTATCCGTTAACCGTAAGCAGATCAAAACCCGCGGTTCCTATTGCAGGTAAATACCGTTTGGTGGATATACCTATCAGTAACTGTATCAATAGTGGTATCAACAGAATGTTTGTGCTAACGCAGTTTAATTCTGCTTCATTAAACAAGCATATCAAAAATACCTATCACTTCAGTGCTTTCAGTACGGGTTTTGTAGACATTCTTGCGGCAGAACAAACACCGGATAATCCAGGTTGGTTTCAGGGTACTGCGGATGCGGTGAGACAATCCTTACGACATATATCCAATCTCGAATTTGAATATATCCTTATTCTCAGCGGCGACCAATTATATCAAATGGATTTTGCAGATATGATGGCTGCACACAAAGATTCAGGAGCAGACATCTCTATTGCTACGATTCCTGTGAATGACCGTGATGCCCCTGAATTCGGAATTCTGAAAACAGATGCAAACAGCTGTATCACTTCCTTTATAGAGAAACCGAAAAAAGATCTTTTGCCGGAGTGGACAAGTGATACCGGTGCAGAAATGCAAAAGGAGGGAAGAAATTATCTTGCCTCCATGGGTATCTATGTATTCAGCAAACAGGTATTGTATGATCTGTTGAACAAAGCACATCCGCAGGCAACGGATTTTGGTAAAGAGATCATCCCGGATTCTATCTCACATTATAAGGTAGCCAGCTTCCAGTATGATGGTTACTGGACCGATATCGGAAATATCTACTCATTCTTTGAAGCGAATCTTGCATTAACACAAGAGGTTCCGCCGTTCAATTTATTTGATAATAATAAAACCGTTTTCAGTCGTGCAAGAATGTTGCCGCCTGCAAAGATCAGTGGCACAACACTCGAAAAAACGATCATCGCCGAAGGTTCCATTATTCATGCAAGCCGTATTGAACAAAGTGTGGTGGGCATCAGAGCCCGAATAGGCCATGGTACAACGGTAGTAAGTACTTATATCATGGGTAACGATTATTATGAAACCATTGAAGAGATGGAATCCAATCTCCGCAATGGTTTACCAAAGATTGGTATCGGCGAACGCTGTTATATTAAAGATGCGATCATTGATAAAAACTGCCGCATTGGTAATGATGTGCGCATCAATGGCGGAAGTCATTTGGCCAATACAGACCATGCTTTATATACAGTTAAAGATGGTATTGTGGTAGTGAAGAAAACAGCTGTGTTGCCCGATGGTTTTGTAATTTAAAAAGAAAGCTATTAATTTTTAGTCCATAACATTACCCAAAAAACATCCTCAAAAGGATGTTTTTTTATTGTATTTTAGAGTACGTGTAAGAATTACATGATACCCCTTTAAACGATTGCTATGTCTACTACCTACACCGGTATTAAACCCCGCCTTGGCTTTTGGCAGATCTGGAATATGTGTTTTGGTTTCTTCGGCATCCAGTTTGGCTGGAGCCTGCAGATGGGAAATATGAGTGCCATTTACGAATATCTTGGCGCCTCTCCCGAACAGATCCCCGGTTTATGGTTGGCAGCACCTATGACGGGATTGATTGTTCAACCGATCATCGGGTATATGAGCGACAGAACATGGCATCCTAAACTTGGTCGCAGACGGCCCTATTTCTTAATTGGGGCAATACTCAGCTCACTCGCTTTATTTATAATGCCCAATGCTTCTGTAATATGGATGGCAGCGGGAACTTTATGGATCCTCGATTCCTGTATCAATATCAGCATGGAACCCTTTCGTGCATTTGTGGCGGATAACCTTGATGAAAAACAACGACCATTTGGTTTTGCGATGCAGAGTATGTTTATCGGACTGGCATCTTTTGTTGCCGGATATCTTCCGCAGAAATTGGTGGAATGGTTTGGTGTATCGAGAGATAAATCCGGCGGTGCCATTCCGCAAAATATCATGCTTTCATTTTATATAGGCGGTGCTGTATTTTTAGTATCCGTTTTGTATACCGTTTTCAAAAGCAAAGAATATCCACCTGCAGATCCCGACTGGAAAGCAAAACTGGAACAGTCAAATAAAGGGATTGGTGGCGGCATCAAAGAAATATTTATCTCCATCAAAGAAATGCCGGATCAAATGAAAAGGCTTGCATTGGTAAATTTTCTCACCTGGCCGGGATTATTTTTAATGTGGTTTTATTATAGTACCGGTGTGGCGGCCGATATCTTCGGCGGCGATCCAAAGAATACAAGCGATGTGTACACAAAGGGATTGGAATACGCGAATACCACTTCTGCCATATTGAATTTAGTTACGTTCGCGTTTTCTTTCACACTCCCTTTCTGGGTAAGTAAGCTTGGGAAAAAATATACACATACCGTTTGTTTATTGGTGGGTGGTGCGGGATTGATCATGGTCAACCATATTCATGAAGCATCAATGTTATATGTGGCGATGGGGATGGTTGGTATTGCATGGGCATCTATTTTATCAATGCCATACTCAATGCTGGCGGGATGTTTGCCTGAAGGAAAGATTGGAATCTATATGGGCATTTTTAATTTCTTTATTGTATTGCCTGAGATTATTGCATCGCTTTTCTTTGGAAAGATCATGGAAAATGTTTTGCATAACGACAGATTATTGGCGGTACAAATTGGCGGTTGCCTTTTGTGTTTGGCAGCCATTGCCTGTGCGGTGATCGTGAAAGAGAATAAAGAAACAGCCTGAGTATGAAAAAGCAATTTCTTGTTGCGGCTTTGTTGATTGCCATCAGTTCCTTCTCTCAATATGCAAAACTATACCCAACCAATTGGTATACGGGTATGCAATGGAACAAAGTACAGATCCTGGTTAAGGGTGAGTATGATGGATTTAAAAATGAGCAAGTACGTATTCAATATCCCGGCGTAACACTGGATAAAATCAGCACATTCGAAAATGGCAAATACATCGCTTTGGATGTAACCGTTACCGGTGTGGCAAAACCCGGGAATGTAATCATAGAATTTATACAAGGTGCCAAAGCTCATTCAGTAAACTGGCCGCTCAAACCCAGAAGGGAAGGACGTGGCAAAACATTTGCACAAGGGGTTACCTCTGCAGACTTTATTTATTTTTTAATGCCCGATCGTTTCAGCAATGGCGATGAAACAAACGACCGCATTGCCGGTATGCGCGATCAAAGCCTTGACCGTGATTCGATCTTCCTGCGCCATGGCGGTGATATGCAGGGTGTAACTAATCACCTCGATTATCTGCAATCCCTGGGGGTTACTACTTTATGGATGACACCGGTTTTAGAAAACGATATGCCCAACCGCACCGAGCATGGCTATGCATTTACCGATCATTACAAAATTGAACCCCGTTTTGGTGGTGAGACTGCATATAAAAAATTAAGCGATGAATTGCATAAGCGAGGTATGAAACTGATACAGGATGCTGTGTATAACCATGTGGGCAGTTATCATTTTATGATGACGGATGCACCTTCCAAAGATTGGCTGCATCAATGGCCAAAATTTACACAAACCAGTTATAAAGATCAACCATTATTCGATCCGTATGCAGCTAAATCGGATACAAAAAAAACAGCGGATGGTTGGTTTACTACACAGATGCCGGATCTTAATCAAAGCAATCCATATGTAGCCAACTTCTTAATTCAACATGCCATATGGAGTGTGGAAGAATTTGGTGTGGATGGATGGCGTATTGATACTTACATCTACAATGATCTTTCATTCATGAATCGCTGTAATAAAGCATTAACGGATGAATATCCTAAAATGACCATGTTTGGCGAGAACTGGGTGCATGGTGTGTTAAATCAGTCTTATTTTGTTCAGAATACAATGAATGTTCCTTTTAAAAGTAATCTGCAGGGGGCTATCGATTTTCAATTATTGTTCTACGGAATTCAGCCGGCAGTAAATGAAAAATTTGGCTGGACAGAAGGCGTGAACAAATTATACAACACACTCAGTAATGATATCGCTTATAAAGATCCGATGCGTAACCTGATCTTTCTGGATAATCATGATATGACAAGATTTTTCTCAACCGTGGGAGAAGATATTGAAAAACATAAAATGGGCCTCGCCTGGTTATTTACCTGTCGCGGCATCCCACAATTATACTATGGTACAGAGATCATCATGAAAGGCATCAGCAATCCTGATGGCTGGGTGCGTCTTGATTTTCCCGGAGGCTGGAAAGGCGATAAGAAAAATGCTTTTACCGGCGAAGGCTTAACTGATGCTGAAAAGGATGTTCAACAATACGTGAGAATCCTCGGTAATTTTCGCAAAAAGTCAGGCGCATTACAAACAGGTAAACTGATGCAATACCTGCCCAACGATGGCTTATATGTTTATTTTAGATATGATGCCAAACAGACCATTATGTGTATCATGAATACTTCTGAGAAAGAGAAAATCGTTAATTTTTCAGATTTTGAAGAGAGAACAAAAGGGTTTACCCGGGGAAAGGATATTGTTGAAGATGCTGTTAAATCAGATCATTTTACGATTTCCCCCAAAAAAATGATTATCTTAGAATTAATTAAATAAAAAACAAAACAATGCCAACAGGAACCGTAAAATTTTTTAATGAAGCCAAGGGATTTGGCTTTATCAAGTCCGACAATGGAGAGGAAATCTTTGTTCACGTTACCGCTTTAAGTGGTCAAACCATTAAGGAGAATGACAAAGTTTCATTTGAAACGGAACAAGGTAAAAAAGGATTAAATGCCGTACGTATTCAAAAACTATAGAAAGGAGTACTGATTAATAGTAAATGCAATAAAAAAGTGATGATCATTTATCATCACTTTTTTTATGTAGAGGATGTATTTTATAACAATGCTGCTTTCACATATCTGTCGCCCCATCTGCCCCAATCCTTAAGGCTCGATTTAATATTATCCTTCATGGCTGCATTTGTTGTTTTGGTTCCTTTGGTAGGAATTTTAAATTCCGTTTCCGTAACCGGTACGGCATAGAGTTTTGTGGCAAACCAGGTTACATGTTCATGTGGAATGGCCAGTCCTAATATCATTCCCGGTAAGCCTGAGAAAGATTCCGGTCCGCCGGGTGTAACAATTTCATCTGTATAAAACGCAACAATATAAATTGAATCCATAATCAATGCATTGGCACGCCTGCATTCAAAACCGGCAATGGTTCTTTTTTCATCCGTTATTTTCCACTGAATATTTCTGGTACTATCCTGGATCAGAAATGTTTTTTCAAAAATTTTCTTCTGACTAACTGCGGCATGTTTCTCAAGATCACTGTAAATAATATTTTCTTCAGCGGGCTGTTCCCACATTCTGTTATTATCAGCATTTTCTCTGCCGGGTTTATAGAAGGTTTTATTAGTGGTAAAAGAAAGATCAAAATAAGATAGTTTGAACTGTGGAGAATTCTTCTTCCATTCAGTAACCCATGCATCATCGCCTTCCATTTGCGCATGCAGGTTCAGTTTTCTTTCAAACTCTATCTTTCCTTCAGAAACAAAACGGGTTTGACTATGGACAGTGCTGAACACCATGAATAGAAAGAAAATAATCAGAATATTTTTCATGATACTGTTTTTACGAATATGATTATTGAGCAGGTTTTCCGCCATTTTTAGTAAAATTCCATACTACAGAAAGCAGAAAATATCTTTGAATGGTTGAATACGTGTTCTGTGTGATGTAGTTTGTATTTACTGTACGGTTAAAGCCGATATTCTTATTCAGGATATCATTGGCCGACAATTTGATCAGCATCGCATCTCCTTTCAATAATTTTTTACCAACCCATCCGTTCCATAAAATCACATTGTTATTATTGTCGAACACACTTGTTTTCTGTCTGAAAATAAAATCAACATCTGTATGTAATTGTATTTTCCATGGCAAGAAAAAATCAAAATCAGGGCGAATATTATATGTCCAGTAATGTGTTGATACATTTTTCTGAATCGAAGAAGTACTGGTGGTATAGGTTACATTAGCTGATATACTGTTATCGTATACTTTGTCAACCGATTTGCCGATATAGGTTCCTAATGTATAACTGTTGCTGTTGGTAATATTCTCTAAATTATTCACCACATTTACATAGCGCGATGAGTTGATATTCGTATTCATACCCATATTGGCGCCAAATAATTTCCAGCCATAATCCAGATAGCCATTTACAGTATGGTTGCCATCCACATTAATGGATTGAGAAACCCTTCTGCCCAATGAGTCCACAAAATCTTTTGTGGCAAATGAGTTATTGGTGCTGCTGTAGCTGACGCCCATAAATATACTTCTGCCTGATAAGGCTTTAAAATCATTATAGTTCAGGTTAATATTATTTCTGAATGAAGGACGTAAAGAAGCATTACCGATCACAATATTCAGTGGATCGTCGTTGGTGCGTACCGGCTGTATCTGTTGTAAGCTGGGTTGCGAAGTAGAACCGTTGTAGTAAATAGAAATTCTGCGCTGACTGGCCAATGCATAAGAGAAATTGGCCTGCGGAAACCAGTTTACAAAATCTCTTTTCGATTCAATATTATTTTTCAGATCCGTTTGCGAAAAATTTGTATAACCCACATTTGTTCCGAAATTGAATGAGTATTTCTTTTTGATAAACGAGTAACTGGCACCGCCTTTCTGAGAAAAAATATTGAATTGGTAATTGTTACTGTAAACCGTGTCAAGCGATTCATATTTGCCTGAAACTGACTTATTATAGGAGCTGCGGTTAGAAGAACTGTTATTAAGTGTGATTCCGTAATTAAACACAATGGAAGCAGCGGTAGACAATGGTTCTGTATATGTAAGTTTACTGTCAAAAGCCAAAGATTTATTTTCCGACGGTTTGAATTGATCAGTTATTTGAGTCTGAATAGGCGTACTGCTTCCTTTTTTGAAAAAGAAATTGACAGCATTGAGATAACCGGAAGATGTGGTAGTACTGTAATTCTCCTTTATATTTAATGATAAAGTCCTTCCTTTTTTCTTTAATTTTTTACGCCAGAGAAAACTGCTGTTAAAGGAGTTGATGTCGCTGGTAGAAGTAATGGTTCTGTTACCCTGGTTTATCAGTGAGCTATCACTGGCCAATGATTCTGTTTCGTATTGATTGGCCGTAAGTTTATGATCGGAACTTATATCCATCAATACTTTTAAGGAAGACGATGAATCAAAATCAATATCGTAAGTAGCATTGCCTCTGTGTCTGGTTATCTGATTATTGAAAATCTGTTTTTGATTATTAAAATAGGTTGTGTCTGGCAGAATATACTGGGTGTTGGTTGTACTGCTTCCTTTTACAGACAGATCCAGTATTTTGTAATTACCGTTAATTGATTGTTTATCATCATCCCATTTATTGTTATAATGTACACCCCCTGTTTGCACTTTCGGCCTGCCTTGCCCGTTATAACTGCCGCCCCAGTTTTCCAGTCCATCTCCCGATGAAGACATGGTCATAAAACCATTTCCGTTATCATCATACTGAATCGCAGAAGAATTATCATCACCATAACTTCTTTGATCCTGCCAGTTCAAACCGATCTTTCCTGTATTGGAGAGAATGCCATAGAATGAAATTTTTTCTTTTTTTCTGAATTTATTGAACATGAACTGTTCATTATAAAAATTATCTGTTCCACCACCTGCATCTATCTTTCCAAAATACCCTTTTTTCTTATCGTCTTTTAATTTCAAATTAATGGTCTTGGTTTTTTGACCGTCGTCAACGCCCGTAAATGTGGCCTGGTCACTTTTTTTATCAAATACCTGCACTTTATCAACCATATCGGCGCGTATGTTCTGCGTTACCAATGTTGGATCATCACCAAAAAATTCTTCTCCGTCAACCAATACTTTCTGCACTTTTTGTCCTTGAGCCGTAATTTGCCCGTTCTTATCAACCTGAATACCTGGTAACTTTTTCAATAGTTCTTCTACGGTGGCGTTGGCCTGTACTTTAAAACTATCAGCACGGTATTCAGTAGTGTCACCTTTCATTTTAATGGCGCCAATAGTTTGTTTTACCACAACTTCCTGCAGCAAATGCGCTTTGGTAATAAGGGCTATCTGTCCAAGATCTAATGTGTTTTCTTCGGGAATTGTGATCAGGTCTGCATAATCTGCATAATTGGGGTAGGAAGTGAGCAACACAAATTTACCTGCAGCGAGGTTCTTTAATTCAAAATTGCCCTGCGCATCGGTTCTCACAAACTTAACCAGCACAGAATCTTTTGCCCTTAAAACAGAAACCACCGCATTGCGAAGATTTTGTTTGTTTAAGGTATCCGTTACGGTACCTTTAAGGGAGCTTTTTTGTGCATAGGTTACCGACAGCAAAAAAAAGCTGCAGAAAAGAAGTATTGGCTGTAATTTTCTCATTGTTAAGCAGGGTTAGCGTATAGATGCAATCCAACACAAAATCCATAAATTGTATTGCGTTAACTAAATTATTAGTTGTAAACTAATGTTAAAAAAATTTATCATTTGATAATCACGCTATTATGAGTTCCACTAACGATAAAAATTTGTCATTGTTACAGGATGATTCTTCTCAACATCCAAAAGAAGGAGATAAAGCTGCTTCAAAAGTTGGAAAGCCCGTTGCAAAAAAATATGAAGAGATTCATTTCGTAGATAAGCAGCAATCTGTTTGGAACTATTCCTTATTCTCAGATGAAGATGTGAGAAATTTTCAGCAGGGAACACATTATAGTTTGTACAATTTTTTCGGAAACAAGCAATTACAGATCCTTGATGAATGGGGAACCTATTTTGCTGTATGGGCACCCAATGCAACATTTGTTTCTGTTGTAGGTTATTTTAATGAATGGAATAAAGAATCACATCCATTAAAAGTTCGTCAGGATAATTCTGGGATCTGGGAAGGTTTTATTCCCGGAGTAAATGCAGGAGAAGCTTATAAATATCATATCCATGGATATATGGGGATCAAATTGGATAAAGGCGATCCGTTTGCCCATTTTTGGGAGAAGCGTCCGTTTACCGCTTCCATCACCTGGCAAACACAATACGAATGGAAGGATGAGAAATGGATGAAGGAAAGAAAAAAGCACAATGCATTAACCTCTCCCTATTCTGTTTACGAAGTACACCTTGCCAGCTGGATGCGCCCCGATAAAAATGATGAGGAAGTTTACAACACTTATCAGCAGATTACCGAACGGTTGGTTCCTTATGTAAAAGAAATGGGTTTTACACACGTAGAATTCATGCCCGTAATGGAACATCCATTTGATGGTAGCTGGGGTTACCAGGGCACCGGTTATTTTGCACCCACTTCACGTTTTGGTTCGCCACAGGATTATGCAGCCATGGTTGATGCTTTTCATGAAGCAGGTATTGGTGTGATACTGGATTGGGTTCCCTCACATTTCCCCTATGATGCACATGGATTATTTATGTTTGATGGAACACATACTTATGAGTATGCAGATATGCGTAAAGGCTATCACCCCGATTGGAATTCCTACATCTTTAATTATAAACGTGGTGAAGTAAAATCATTCCTGATCAGCAGTGCCCGTTTCTGGTGCGATCAGTTTCATACAGATGGTATTCGTGTGGATGCGGTAAGCTCTATGCTGCGTCTGGATTACAGCCGCAATGCCAGTCAGTGGGAACCCAATGAATACGGCGGCAACGGCAATTTAGAAGCCATTACATTTATTAAAGACCTCAATGAAACCCTGTACCGCGATTTTCCGGACATACAAACCATTGCCGAAGAATCTACCGACTGGCCGCAAACCAGTAAACCTACTTTTGAGGGTGGTTTAGGTTTTGGAATGAAATGGATGATGGGCTGGATGCATGATACACTGGATTATTTTAAACTCGATCCGATTTTCCGCCAGTTTCAGCAGGATAAATTTTCGTTCAGCATGATGTATTTCTATGATGAGAATTTTATGCTGCCGCTCAGTCATGATGAAGTAGTGCATGGCAAAAGTCCCATGCTCTACAAAATGCCAGGTGATGAATGGCAGAAATTTGCCAACCTGCGCATACTCTACACCTATATGTTCACACACCCGGGCGCCAAGCTTTTATTTATGGGCGATGAATTTGGTGCCACCAACGAATGGAATTATAAAAGTGAATTGCAGTGGGAGTTGTTACAGCACCCGAGCCATGGCGGCATGAAATTATGTGTGCAAAAATTAAATGAATTATACCGTTCAGAACCCGCCTTATACGAGAAGCAATTTGAGCCCGGCGGATTTGAATGGGTTGATCTCAATCACAGAAGCGAATCTGTTTTAGTGTATGGACGAAAAGGCAAAAAAGAAAAAGATGATGTATTGATCATACTCAATGTAACACCTGTAGTACGCCACGATTGGGAGATCTATGTACATGGCAAAGGCAAGTGGGCAGAAATATTTAATAGTGATAGCAAAGAGTTCTGGGGAACAGGCGATGTATTCAATCCCGAGATCAGAAGCGAACTGGTAGATAAACCGTCTAAATGTTATAAGCTAAAAGTGAATCTACCGGCTTTGGGTGCGATCGTTCTTCGCTAATAACTCTGTGAAACTCCTTACCTCTGTGGCCTCTGTTTTGAAAAATACACTCGATGATGCAGGATGATTTTCAACACAGAGGTCACAGAGGGACAGAGGTACACAGAGATTTTTTTGATAGGTGTAACTTTCCTTTTTCCTGCGCGTTACACCCTAAAATCTGTTTATGAAAAAGATATGGATCTCATTAGTGGCTGTTGTATTAATGCTCTCAACAGTAGTAGCCCAGAAAGTAGTGTATGGTGATAATGTTCAGAAAAGGAATATCAGTTCCTTTCATGCCATTGAAACCTCTGCAGGTATTGAGGTGATCATCAGTAAAGCTGATAAGGAAGAACTGGCCGTGAGTGTAGGCAATACCGATTATATAGATGAAGTGAGTACAGTGGTAGAAAATGGTGTTTTAAAAGTTTCACGCAAGGGCGACTGGAAATTCTGGAACAAATGGAAGAACTGGAAAGTAAAAGTATATGTATCCTACAAAAATCTCGATGCCGTAAAAGCGAATAGCGGCGGTTCTATTGAAGGATCTGATATCAGTCTTGATAAATTAACTGCCCGTTTAAACAGTGGCGGTGTGATCAATTTATCAGGAACCGTTTCTTCTCTGGATGTTGATGGAAGCAGTGGTGCCATGTTTCGCGGTTATTCTTTGAATGTGGCCAATTGCAAAGCCGAAGCCAGCAGTGGAGCCGGTGTTCAGGTAAATGTTTCCAAAGAAATCTCTGCCAAAGCCAATAGTGGCGGTTTTGTACGTTTTAAAGGAGAGGCTTTGATCCGTGATATTAATGTGAACAGCGGCGGATCTGTAAAAAGACAAAGCTGAGGGAATATTGAATATTGAACAGGGAATACTGAATGTTGAATTTTTTGGTTCGTAATTATTTTGAACGGGGTTCTTTACCGGGAACTAGGACGTATATTCAATATTTATTCTATCAATATGTGTTTTTCAGCAGCAGCCAGTTTTGGATCGGGAGTGGTACTTGCAGGAATCGGAGTGGTTACTTTAAAAATCACGCACAAACCTTCACACCGCATATTTGCATTTATTCCGGTATTATTTGCCGTACAGCAGATCACAGAAGGTTTTGTATGGCTTACACTGCAACATGCAGAATATGCAAAATGGCAATCTATTCCCATATACGTCTTTATGGTATTTGCACATATTGTATGGCCTTTCTGGATCACCTTATCTGCATTACTGTTTGAAAAACCCGGAACCAGAAAGAAAATATTATCAGTTCTTTTTGGGGTTGCCATTCTTTTATCAAGCAGTGAAGTGTATTACATGCTGCAAACACCCATTACCGCAGAGATCAGCGGACACCATGTAAAATATGTTTTCGAATATCCGGAAGTATATGTAACCGTTACGGATATTCTATATGGATTGGTAACGATTGTGCCATGTTTTATTTCGAGTGTGAGAAAGATGTGGTTGCTCGGGATCTGTTTTACTGTATCGCTTATTTTTTCAGCATGGTTTTATCAGGCACATCTTTTATCGGTGTGGTGTTTTTTTGCGGCGCTGTTGAGTATTGTGATTTATCTTACTATTAATATACATCAAAAATCAGAAGAATTGACTATTTGAAAATCTTATTTCGCGTTAAGCAGGATATGATAAACGAATGATAAATAAGGACATGTAACCCCATGCTTTAGCATGGGGAAAGCTGTACTTTATATTTTGGCTTTAGCCATGATTGCTTTTCGATATTCGTTAAGCAGTCATGGCTAAAGCCCTTTTCATTTTACATATAATACCCCAGCCTGAAGGCTGGGGTTATACGTTTGTGTTTTTCAAAATTCATCATTCCTTGTTCAATATTCGATATTCCCATCTTCGCAAACCTTTGCATACACCTGCAATCCCCATCTTATCCACCTTTTTTTGCCGTTAACATTTTCATAATCAACGTTTGCCCACTATTTGTTGTCTATATAAGTAATTGCACACTAAACACAGGTATATGAAAACGACATCGTACGAATTACTGGTGAATGCGGCTGGACAATTAATGCAACAACATGCGTTTGATCATCTCTCCGATGAGAAATTATCAAGAATGCACAGTTGTATCCGCCGGATTGGTGAAACAGACAACAATGCAGAAATGGCTGTAGCAGAAACGGAATTACTGAGTTTATGCAGCGAAGCAAATTTGTATGTGGAAACAACCACAACACAATCGTTGCATCAATGGTATGCTGCTATGAGTTATTTTGATCTGATGGCTTCTACGCAAACAGAGGCTGTGGCTGCAGAGGCAGAATAATCCGGAAGGTACTGCCCTTACCCTGTTCACTCCACTTCACAAAGAGTTTTCCTTTGTGGTACTGCTCAATTATCCTTTTACTCAAAGAAAGGCCCAATCCCCATCCCCGTTTTTTTGTGGTAAATCCCGGGTTGAATACATCGTTCAGATGATTTTTGGCAATGCCTTTTCCGGTATCCGTTACATCAATTAATAAGTAACCTTCGTTTACACTGGCAACAATATTGATCATCCCGTTTCCTTCAATCGCATCCAATGCATTCTTGATCAGGTTTTCAATTACCCAATCGAATAGAGGGGGAGACAGCATAGTTTTTAATTCTTTGATGGGTTGATCATCAAACATCATACTTACATGTCCGCCGGTTCTTTTCTTCATGTATTCCAGCATATGGTGGATCAGTTCTGCGGGCTTACTCATTTCAAATTGCGGCTGGCTGCCTATTTTTCCAAAACGGTCTGTTACCAGCAATAAACGATTCACATCTTTGGCTATCTCCGGAACGATGGATCTGTTTACTTCATGCTCTTTTAATATCTCCAGCCATCCCTGTAAACTGGAAACCGGTGTGCCCAGCTGATGTGCCGTTTCCTTTGCCATAGAGGCCCATAACTGATTTTGTGCGCTACGGTAAGAAGTTTGTAAGGCAACAATAGCAATCGTGATAAATAAGGCTACAATGATCAGCTGAATAATAGGGTAGAGTTTTACTTCTTTCAACAGATCGCTTTCACCATAATAATATTGATTGGCTGTATACGGATTTTCTTTCAACACAAGTACAATTGGCTGGTGCCGGTATCTTTTAAATTCCTGCAGTTTCCTTTTCAGATAAGTTTTTTCCTCTTTTACTTTTGCTGTATCAAGGTTCAGATAATTACCGGTGATACTGTCTTTCTCATTAGTTTCAATAATCGGAATCTGATTATTTTCTGTGGAAATTTTCGTTGCCAGATTAATACTGGCACTGTCAGACGAATTGAGAATCGTTCTTTGTGCTTCTACCCAGGCTTCTACATTTTTTCTTTCTTCCCTTGCTATTTTTCCGGCTACATATTGCGAATAAAAAATAGTACCGCTCACCAGCACGATCGCGATGCAGATAAGAATGATCTTCCAGTTAAGCCATTGTGGGAGCATGGATTTGCGAATTAGCGGATTACGGATTAGCGAATTAAGATTAGCGCATTATTCATTTAGTAAATTTATATGATTAGCGCCTTAATCCGCTAATTCGCAATCCGCCAATCCGTTAATTAAATAAAAAGAGGCAGCTACCAACCGGTAACCACCTCTTTTCAATAGGGATATTTTTCTTAGCTGAATAAACCGCCTTTCTTCAAAGTTTTTACACCCTGGCCAATTTTGAAGCCATTATTATAAATCTCAATTTTATAATCGCCTACCTGGTAAGCATCATTTTGTTTCCAGTCGAAGCTTACCGGTGTTACTTTTCCCTGCTCGTAATTCACACTTACTTTGCTGGTATAGGCCTTACTGCCTTCTTCGCGGGTATTGAATGAACTTCCCTCCGTAATGGTTTTGCCATCAGGTCCGGTAACAATTACATAAATATCTTTTGTTCCGGAAGGAGTAACCCTGTTTTCATCCAGCACAAATGCAATACGGATCAGGTTGGCTCTTTTGGCCGTAGTGGTTTCTTTTTCTTTTCCGTTTCCACTTACTTTAATAGCGGCAATACCGATATTAGAAGCGTGCAGGGTTGTGGCTACATCTACTTTATCTTCCAGTTGTTTCTTTTCTGTTTTAGTGGTGCTCAGATTCTGCTCCAAATCCTGCTTGTCGGCAGTGAGTTTTGTTTTTTCTGTACTTAATTGCTCGTTAGCAGAGGTTAATTGTTTGTTTTCGCCTTTTACTTTGTCCAACTCAGCAAACAAGCCATCTACTTTGCCATTCAGTTCAAAGATCATCTGTTTGGCTTCGGCCAGTTCGGCATCCGTTGCATTTTTCTTCTTCAGAATGTTGCTGATATTGCCTTTTAATTTCTGGATGGCTGAACTTTTATCCGCCAGATCGCCCTGCAACTGGATATTGGTCTGGGTTAATGAATCTGCTTTGGCCGAAACGGTCAAAAACTCCTGCTGAATCTCATTACGGGCACTATCTATATTTACAATTTTGGTTTGTAAAGTTGTGACCGTTTCCTTGGTCTTGCTTTTATCATAAAAGATGTAAGCCCATGTGCCAATAAGAGCGGCTATCAGAATACCGTATATTAGTTTACGGTTGTCTTTGGGCTGAGAATAACCGGTTTCATTTCCTGAATTGGAAGCTTCATTGTAGCTCATGTGTTTATTTTTTTGGGTCTCGAAAATTATTACTTTTTATGCTATGATAACAGAACTTTTATTACTGGATATTGAAACCGTGCCGCAGGTTCCATCCTTTGCAGGAATGGATTCTAACTGGCAAAGCCTGTTTCACGACAAGATTGCGAAAACCGTGCCAGAAGATTTTGATCCGGAAGAAACATATCGGAAAAAAGCAGGAATTCTGGCCGAATTCGGCAAGATCATTTGCATATCCACCGCTTTTTTTTATGAAGAAGAGGACAAATCCCTCAGCCTTAAAATGAAAAGTATTTATGGAGATGATGAGGTAGAAATACTCAGTATTTTCACTGAATTATGTAATAAAATGTATCAACATAACCGCCAGTTCCGGTTTGCGGGGCATAATATTAAAGAATTTGATATCCCCTACATCTGCCGGCGTTTGCTGATCAATCATCTTCCGCTGCCGGAATATTTACAACTTCATGATAAAAAACCCTGGGAGGTAAAAATGTTTGACACCCTGAACTGGTGGAAATTTGGCGATAACAAAAACTATATCTCCCTCAATCTTCTGGCTAATGTATTGGGTATCCCTTCCTCCAAATCGGATATTGACGGGAGTATGGTTCAGGATGTTTACTATAAAGACCACGACCTGCCCCGTATTGCCGTTTATTGCCAGCGGGATGTAGTAGTTACCGCCAATGTGATTCTGCGGTTTTTGAACAAACCTTTGCTGGAGGAGGATAGGGTGGTGGTGGTATGAAACAGTCGATAGTCCATAGTCCATAGTAAAACCCTTAATTCCTGCTATCAACTATGGACCATGGTCTATGGGCTCTCCTCCGATGTTTACAACTTTCGCAACCATTTTTTCGTCATTACTCTATCCTGCCACATCTTTGCATCCATGTCGGCGGAAAAGATCATAGGCGAATGGAAGAAAAAACAGTTCAAACCCATCTATTGGTTAGAGGGGGAGGAGTCTTTTTTTATTGATCAGGTAGTAGATTATGCAGAGCATCATATCCTCAGCGAAGCAGAAGCAGGCTTTAACCTCACCATTTTTTACGGAAAAGATGCCGATTGGGCTTCAGTAGTAAATGCCTGTATGCGTTATCCGATGTTTGCTGAGCGACAGGTGGTATTGCTTAAAGAAGCACAGCAAATGCGTGATCTGGAAAAACTGGAAGGGTATATTGAAAACCCCTTGCCCTCAACCATTTTTGTGGTAAGCCATAAAGAAAAGAAAGTGGATGGACGCGGCAAACTGGCCAAATTACTGAAACAGAAAGGAGAAGTGCTCAGTACCAAAAAAATGTACGACAGCCAATTGCCAGCCTGGGCCGGTGAAATGGTGCAGCAACATGGGTTGAGTATTACACAGAAAGCATTGTTTATTCTGGTTGACCATATTGGGAATGATCTGAGCCGTATTAAGAATGAAATTGAAAAATTAGCGGTTAATCTCGGTGCACGTAAGAATATTACAGAGGATGATATTGAAAACTATATCGGTGTAAGTAAAGAGTTCAATGTATTTGAGCTGCAGGCAGCGATCGCACAAAAGAATATGTCGAAGGCGATCCGCATCATACAGTATTTTGAGGCCAATCCCAAAGCTGGCCCTATTCAGATGATCCTTCCGGCATTATATAATTTTTTCAGTAAGGTATACATGATCTACAGTGTGTCCAGTCCTGACGAAAAATCAGTTGCATCTGCTCTAGGTGTAAATCCATATTTCGTTAAAGATTATATGGGTGCAGCAAAAAAATATGATTATCCCAGTGTAGAAAAAATACTTCTTTTATTACACCAATACAATCTCCGTAGTGTGGGTGTGCATGATGGCAATACTTCTGATGCCGGTTTGATGAAAGAGATGACTGTAAAGATGATGGCCTGATTTTCCGGCTTTTATGGATACGTGAATATTACAACAGATACACTTCATGGTGTAATGATTGCCCTGCAATAAAATCCCAACTTTGCTCTTGAAATAATCAGTGACTCAAATTCTACTGCCAATTTTATAAAGCAGTTTTTATCCGTCTGTTTCAGCAAAAGCTTACCCTTCATCCCGGCAGTTCCGGATCTTTTTATACATGTCTTTCGCTGGTTTACATGTAATTCAATTCATCGTCATGTAAACTTAATCACTAATGAAATATTTAGTAATCGCATTTTTATTGGTTTCCTGCACCAAATCAATAGATAGTACTACTGTTACTCATCAAAATAACAATGTATTAAACAGCAGCAATCATGTTCAGAATCTTGGCAATACCACTGTTTCCATTTCTCTGGAACCTATTGTGCAGTGTTATAGTTATCAAAATGGACAAATACCTAAGCCTTGTGATATTTTTGTGTATGCAACCGTTAAGCTGAGCATGCCCATTCAATCGCGTCTGAAGATTGAACTTGTACGACAAAATCTGAATGATTATTCGAGTGTAATAATGATAATAGCGCCAAATACGGCGTCGGTAGTACTTAATACAGGATTTCAAAATCAAAATAATCAGGATGTTCCGGATATTATGAGGATACGAAACATTTCAGTAATACCTCCTAATGATTAGTGAAAGCCATACTCAGGATAAGAACGTTTGTGCAGAAATTTTATCCTGCTTCAGTTGTTCTTTCAATTCATCCAGTCCGTTAAATTTTACTTCGCCGCGAAGATAGTGTTGCAGATGTACTTGTAAAGTTTGTCCGTAGATATCTGTATCAAAATCAAAAATATTTACTTCGATCACTTTTTTCTTCCCATCAACCGTAGGGCGTAATCCAATATTCATCATGCCTTTGTAAACCTTGTTTACGATTGCCGAATCGCGAACCACAACAGTAACGGCATACACACCATTACCCGGAATCAGTTTTTCTTCACTTGATATATGTAGGTTGGCGGTAGGGTAACCGATGGTACGGCCAAGTTTATTTCCTTC
Organism: Sediminibacterium sp.; assembly: GCA_965206685.1. Classification (GTDB taxonomy): domain Bacteria; phylum Bacteroidota; class Bacteroidia; order Chitinophagales; family Chitinophagaceae; genus Sediminibacterium. The sequence goes on along the minus strand of OZ242223.1, from coordinate 2,826,402 downwards.
AATCACTATGCCTTCAAAAAAATATGGGTAACCCAGAAACTGGTTGGCAGTAGCGATATCGTTCTCTTTTAGCGAATGCCGGATTTTTGTAGAACTGATCACAATCTCATTGATGATCTGTTCTGAGATCTCCTTTACTTCAAATCCATAGGTCTTTCCATATCCTTTCATCAACTGGTAATTTCCTTCGCGGCCCTTGCCAAAGCGATGGTCATAACCAATAATCACGGTATGCGGTTTGAAATAAGCGTAGAGAAAATCCTTTACGTACTGCTCAGCCGTTTGATTGGCAAAAACATGATCAAACGGAACCACCACCAGATGATCAATCCCTGCATCATCAAGTAAGCTGATCTTTTCGTTTAAGGTAGTGAGGAGTTTGATATCTCCAGGAACGGAAGAAACGATCTTTCTCGGGTGAGGGTGAAAGGTAATGATCACGGTTTCGCCGTCGATCCGCGCAGCCTCTTCCTTCAATTGCGCAATGATCTTCCTGTGGCCCATATGCACCCCATCGAATGTTCCGATAGTTACTACAGCCCGCCTAAATTCCGGCAATGAGCCCGCTAATTCCCGATGTACCCTCATAGTTGGGCAAAAGTAAGGGAGGATTGCGGTAATTTTGAAATTTGCGATTTTGGAATTTTGAAATTGTGTTACTGTCAATTTCCCTCACTCGTAGCCGAATCATTACCTTTGCCAAATTCCAAAATTGCAAATCCCAAAATTTCAAAATGTCGCTCTACGCCCAACGCGGTGTTTCCGCTCAAAAAGAAGAAGTACATGCTGCTATCCAGAAGCTGGATCAGGGTCTGTATCCCCATGCTTTTTGTAAAATATATGCCGATTTTTTATGTGGCGATAAAGATTGGGTAAACATCATGCACGCCGATGGAGCGGGCACCAAAAGTATCCTTGCTTATCTATACTGGAAAGAAACCGGCGATGTGAGCGTTTGGAAAGGTATTGCACAGGATGCCGTGGCTATGAATCTGGATGATCTTCTCTGTGTGGGCGTTACCGATAATCTGTTGTTTTCTTCTACGATCGACAGAAATAAATCTCTGATAACCGGTGAGGTATTACAGGAAGTGATCAACGGTACACAGGAATTCTTTGATGTATTGAAAAGCTTTGGTGTTAATATTCAATATTTAGGCGGAGAAACTGCCGATGTAGGCGATGTGGTGAGAACCATCGCTGTAAATGGAACCATGACGGCACGCTGGCCCAAATCAAAACTGATTACCAATGATAAGATAGCGCCGGGAAATGTGATCGTAGGTTTTGGCAGTTCCGGTAAAGCTTCTTACGAAACGGAATACAACAGCGGGTTGGGAAGTAATGGATTAACCAGTGCAAGACATGATGTATTGAGTAAATATTACGCCGAAAAATATCCGGAAACATTTGAACCGAAATTAAGTGATGCAGTTGTTTACATCGGAACCAATCAAATGACCGATGAATTGTTGATCGAAGGCGAAAAGATCAATGTTGGAAAATTATTATTATCACCCACAAGAACCTATGCACCTTTATTGAAAGTATTGGTGGATGAATATTTTGATGATATGAACGGTGTGATCCATTGCAGTGGCGGCGGACAAACCAAGTGCATGAAATACCTGCCGCAACCCTTATCGATCATTAAAGACAATTTATTTGCCATTCCACCGATCTTTCAATTGATCCAGAAAAACTCCGGAGCCGATTATAAAGAAATGTATCAGGTGTTTAATATGGGCCACAGGCTGGAAATATTTACCAATGCTACTGCAGCAGAAAAAATGATAAAAGCAGCCGAAGCATTTAATATTGAAGCAAAGATTGTAGGCAGGGTAGAACCGGCAGCAAAATCTGTTCTTACCCTCAAAGGCAGTTTTGGTGAGTTGAAATATGAATATTAACAGGCTTTTCACCCACACTAAAGGCTAATCAGGGCCAGTGAGAGGGTAAATCTTAGTAAGAAATTGTAATTTAGTGTTATGTCAGACATCGTTGTATCCATCCAGAATGCGAATATTTATCAGGGGGATAACCTGGTATTGCAAAATGTGAATTTTACCGTTAACAAAGGTGAGTTCGTTTACCTTGTTGGTAAAACAGGAACGGGTAAGAGTAGTTTACTAAAAACACTGTATGGCGAACTATCATTGCGTGAAGGAGAAGCTTCAGTGGTAGGATTTGACCTGAAAGGAATGGACTGGAAAAAAGTACCTTTTCTCCGCAGAAACCTTGGTGTGGTATTTCAGGATTTTCAATTGCTTACCGATAGAAATGTTCAGGAAAACCTGCGTTTCGTTTTGAAGGCTACGGGCTGGAAAGATGAACGGTTAATGGAAGAAAAGATCAATGATGTTTTAGATAAAGTAGGTTTGAAAAGTAAAGGTTTTAAAATGCCTTTTGAAATGAGCGGTGGAGAGCAACAGCGTGTAGATATTGCAAGAGCCTTACTCAATTCCCCAAAACTGGTATTGGCCGATGAGCCAACCGGTAATCTCGATCCCGAAACCAGTGATGAGATCATGCAACTCTTAATCCAGATTGCTAAAGATTATGGAACTACCGTAATTATGGCCACCCACGATTTTATCGTGATCAATCGCTATCCTTCGCGTATGCTGAAAACAGAAGGCGGTAAAGTGATTGACAGTGCTGCTGTTTCCGCTTAATTTTTTTTTCTCCACGGATTCAATTGAATTTATTCTGTGCTAATCTGTGAATCTGTGGCGAAAAGGATTATTAGTAATCTACCCCCAGATCCAACCCACCTGTTTCTTCGCGTTGGCTTCATTATTAAACATTCCTTCGAGTAATTTTTTTCTCAGCTTAATTTCGGGTTCTGTAAATGGTTGGTGATATAACTGTGCAATGATCTCGCGGAAAGCATTGGCTGTGGTTCCTATATGACAGGCAGATTCTAAACCGCTTCCGGCAACAGTTGCTTCGTTTACCAAACAATGTCTTCCGTTAAATAAACTGTTTACCAGTTTTACTTTCATTCCGGTAGAGGTAAAAGAAGGAAGAATATTGATATGCGCTTTGGCAATCATATCCTGCATTTCTTTTGCCGATGGATTGGCCACTAAACAGGTATGGTTTTGCGAATGCGCCAATTCCATCAATTTTTCTGAAGGATTTTTTCCGGCAATCACAAAAGGAACTTTTAATTGTGAGAACACTTTTTCCAATAACCAGGTAGCAGCCTTATCATTTGCATCCACGCTCAGATCTCCATGATAAAAACAATAAGTTCCCATCCCTTCCAAACATTGCACTTTCCAATCGGGAATATAGAGAGATAAGTGTTCAATATTTTTACAACCCAATTCTTTTCTATATACCTCATCATCCTTATCTGTAGTACCCCAAAATACCGCTTTGGAAATGATCTTTTTTTCGTAGGCTTTCAGGAGCTTACTCTCCATCCAGTAATACATTTTTTTAACCGGGGATGATGTATTGCGTGCCAGATCTGCATAGTATTGGTATTCTACATTGTGCACCCTCACAAAACATTTTCTGTTTTTGAATCGCGGATCCTGCAGAAGATACGTACAGTGAACCCCTTCCATAAAAATGGGGTAATCATCCTGCAAAAGCGTTTGCAGCAACTGCTCACTCTTTCTGCTGGAAACGATATAGGGCATCGTATTGGAAATACCTTTGTGGCCAATATTGCGCTCATAATAATGAACAGTTTCGCAATATTTATTCAACTCTGGTTGCTGCGCGCGGCCATAGGTAAAACAATGTAAATGAATTTTGATCCCCTGTGCCTGAAAGGCCGGTAATTTATAAAATACATCAATCACCCCGCCATAATCCGCAGGATAAGGTACATTAAATGAAATGATATGTAAATGTTTTTCCAATCTTATAACGCATTATAGAAGTTAACAAGCGCTTGTTGCTCGTTTTCCCAATTCCATTTTTCCCTTGCTTTCAGGCAGTTTTGCCTCAATTCTGTATAAAGAACATTGTCCCTTAGCAAATTGTTCAGTGCAATGCTAATAGATTTACTGTCAACTGCATCAATTAATGTGGCAACATTATATTCTTTATTACATTCAGCGTATTCAGGATAGTTCACACAAAGCTGTGGAATGCCTGCCATGGTATAATCAAAAAAACGGTTGGCAAGCGAGTAATACTGGTTCATACCTTCCCGCTCAAATAAGGTAATACCGGCGTATGCATTGGGAGTAATCTTCAGAAGATCAGTTGGAGACACATAGCCTTTCAATTCCACTCTATCTTCCACAGCATTATCTTTGATCAACTGCTTAATCTGTTTATAGAAATTACCATTGCCACAGATTAACAGTTTAACATTCACCTCTTTCATCGCAGGTATCAATGTTTCAAAACAACGGCCTTCATTAACCGCACCCTGGTATAATAACCATTTTTCTGCCGGTGTGTTTGCAGCAGGCAATGGGTAGGTTTTGGGTAAGTTTCTAATAAGGGAATAGTTTACACCGTATCTCTTTTCAAATTCTCTCACAATAGAAAGGTTAACTGTATACCCGTTTCTGAATTTAGGAACGGCGAATTTCTCGATGCCTAACCAAACAGAATGTACAAACGGCCGGCTAAGAATTTCTTTCTGCTCCGTAAAGATCTCATGGGCATCATACACCCTTTTCTGTTTTTTCAGCAATGTAACGGCATAAACAGGAAGGATGGTATCCAGATCGATTGCACAAATAATGGCTTCTTTTTGAAACAGGAGAAAAAAGAACAACCGGAGAGTATATTCCAGATAAAACAAAAAACCTTTCTCAAAAAAACAGGGCAGCCTTTTTTGTTGGTAAGATGCTTTTTTGAGAGGAATGGAGTCTTTTCTCTTACGGCCAACCAACAAAACCCCGTATCCCGTTTCAGCCATAGTACCGGCAATCCGCTGCATCCGCTGGTCGTAACTCAGGTCATTGGTAACGGTAAAAATGATCTTTGGCAAAATAGCGGTGTTTGGTTGTCAATGAGTTGTATTTCTTATAAGCACACTATATGAAATTACATACAGTTTAACAGAAATAAAACTACTGTATTTTATTGATAGTCAGTAGATTGCAATTATTTATTTACTGCCCCCGTATTCTTTTTGTTTACTTCTCCACCTCTTATACACAGGAAATTTTTCTACACATAAATAGTCGCTGTTTTTACTGTATGTTCGCAGGTACTTAAACAGGATAGACGTGAGATTAAAGTCGTTAGAAATCAAAGGGTTCAAAAGTTTTGCTGATAAAACTGTTGTCAGTTTTGATGAAGGTATAACCGGTATCATCGGTCCAAATGGTTGTGGAAAATCGAATATCATTGATAGCATCCGCTGGGTTATTGGTGAACAGAAAATATCTGCCCTCAGAAGTGAAAACTTAGAGGCACTTGTATTTAATGGAAGTAAAACCAGAAGTCCGAGCGGACTGGCCGAGGTGAGCCTCACTTTCGAGAATACGAAAAATCTTCTCCCCACAGAATTTAATACCGTAACCGTAACCCGCCGTTTTTATAAGAATGGCGAGAGTGAATATCGTTTGAATGATGTTACCTGTCGTTTAAAAGATATCCATAATCTTTTTCTGGATACAGGTGTGAGCACCGATAGTTATGCCATCATCGAATTGGGAATGGTGGATGATATCATTAAGGATAAGGAGAACAGCCGCAGAAGAATGCTGGAACAGGCTGCGGGTATCACTATCTACAAAACGAGAAAAAAAGAAGCCAAAAATAAACTGGACGCCACCGAACAGGATCTGGCACGTATTGAAGATCTTTTATTCGAAATCAATAACCAGTTAAAAACACTCGAAAGCCAGGCTAAAAAAGCAGAGAAATTTTACGAGATTAAAAAAGAATACAAAGAAGTAGCCATTGAATTGGCTAAAGCTGCATTGGAAGGATTCAATGTAACCTATAAAGAACTGAACGAGCAGCAGGAAGACGAAACCAATAAAAAGTTTCAGTTAGAAGCTGAGATCGCTACAGAAGAGGCAGCGATTGAACAGGAGAAAGTTGGATTTATTGAAAAGGAAAGGGCTTTGCAGAGCATGCAGCACGAATTCAATGAATACCTGCAGGAACTGCGCAGCAAAGAGAACGAAAAGAATCTGGCTACACAGAAATTACATTATCTCAAAGAGAAAGAAGCCGGACTAAAAGAATTCTTAGAAAAGGCCGAAGGACAATTAAAGACCATCGGCGATTCGATCGAATACACACAAATGCAGGTAGGCGAGGAGCAGGCAAACCTGGCTGCTTTGGAAGAAAAAGTAGAAACCGCCAAATTTGATGTAGAAGATAAACGCCGCATTTTTGATGAAAAAAGAAGTGGTGTAGATGCTTTGCGTAACCGTTACCAGCAGATCCAGCGCAACCAGTTTGATGCGGAGAAAAAAGTAGCTGTTGCCGATACCTCTATTCTCAATTTACAAAGAGCGCAGGCGCAGCTGAATGATGAGAAACAAAACCGCGAAGCACAATTACAACAATTAAGTGTAGAGCTGGAAGAAAAAGAAGCAACGCTTGATGCCAAACGAATAGATCTACAACAATTACAGGAACATCAGGAAAAAACCAAAGAGCAGATCTTTGAAACACAGGCGCAATTGGAAGTTTTGCGTAATGAGTTGAACGAAGAGAACCGTAAACTCGATTCAAAACGTAATGAGTTTAATCTGTTGAAGAGCCTGATCGATTCGATGGAAGGTTATCCGGAGAGTATCAAGTTTCTTCACAAGAATCCTGAGTGGAACCATGCAGCACCAATTCTTTCTGATATCATTTATGTAAAAGAAGAATTCCGCACAGCTGTTGAAAACGTACTGGAACCTTACCTGAACTATTATGTTGTAAATAATCTGGAAGAAGGCTTACAGGCCGTTCACCTTTTGGATGCACATAAAAAAGGGAAGGCAAATTTCTTCATGCTGGAGAAGTTTGCAGATTTCAGATTGGATACACACCAGCCTGCCGGTACCATTAAAGCACTGGATGTTGTTGAGGTGGATGCCCAATACTGGAAACTGGCAGAGTATCTTTTAGGTAATGTGTACATCGCAGAAAATGATGAAGCGATTGCCAATAGTAATGGTTCAGTTGTTCTGGAGAAGACCGGTAAATATGTGAAAGGCAAATACACATTAACCGGCGGAAGTATCGGATTGTTTGAAGGAAAGAAGATTGGCCGTGCAAAAAATCTTGAAAAATTATCTGAAGAAATTGCAGACCAGGAATCTATCGTAAACCTGCTGAAATCAGATATTCAGGCTAAACATAATGAAGTGATCGCTTTCAACGACCAGTTGAAAGAAAATGTGATCAAACAAACAGAGAACGAGATCAATCAGTTAACCAATCAGGTTTTTGCTGCCAAGAACAGAATTGAAAATCTGCAGGCCGCACAACAAAATGGTTTGCAAAGGTTGGAAGATCTTGAACAACGTTTACAGGCAGAACATGACGCCATCGCTTCAACCCGTGAAGAGTTCATTACCTTGAATGAACAATTACAGGCAACTACGGAAGAATTAAAAACAGTTGAGCAGGATTATCAATCATCCGAATACGAATACAATTTTGCTTCTGTTCAGTATAATGAAACCAATCTTCAATATACTCGTCAGCAGAGCAAGATTACCACATTGCAGCAGGAATTGGTATTCAAAGAAAATCAACTGAATGATCTGCATGCTCAGATCACTACCAATACGGCTCAATTATCTGAAGCATCTGCTGATATCACCGAAGGTGAAAAAGCATTGATCGGTTCAGAAGAACTGTTGCTGGAAATGATGCGTAAGAAAGATGAGGAAGAGAAAAAACTGAATGAAGCAGATCAGGCTTACTATAATCTCCGTAATGCTTTGCAGGAAAAAGAAAGCGAACTGAGATTGAAAGTGAAGAGCAAAGAAAATATTGATCATCTGGTAACCGGTATCAAAGACAGGTTGAATGAACTGAAACTGCAGTTAGCCGGAATGAAAGAAAGATTGATCGTTGAGTTCAAAGTTGAACTGGATGAGATCTTAGATCAGGAAAGAACAACAGATACGAGTCTGGAAGAATTACAAGCCAGCTCCGACCGTATGCGCAAGCGTTTGGATAATATGGGTGAAGTAAACCCAACAGCCATCGAAGCGTACACAGAAATGAAAAAACGTTACGAGTTTATTCTTGAACAGAAGAATGACCTTGTATCGGCCAAAGAAAGTCTCCTGCAAACCATACAGGAAGTAGAAGCCACTGCCAACCAGCAGTTCCTCGATACTTTCAATCAGGTGCGTGAGAACTTCCAGAAAGTGTTCAAGGCATTGTTTACAGAGGAAGATACCGCAGATATGATCCTTGTAAATCCGGAGAATCTTGCAGAGACAGGAATTGAGATCATTGCGAAACCAAAAGGTAAACGTCCATCATCCATCACCCAGTTAAGTGGTGGTGAGAAAACATTAACCGCCACGGCTTTGTTGTTCTCTATCTACCTGATCAAACCCGCACCATTCTGTATTTTGGATGAGGTGGATGCGCCATTGGATGATGCCAACGTGGGCAAGTTCACACAGATGATCAAGAAGTTCAGTGATAACTCACAGTTCATTATTGTAACCCACAATAAACAAACGATGAGTGCGGTGGATGTGATCTACGGTGTAACCATGCAGGAACCGGGTGTAAGCAAACTGGTACCGGTGGATTTCAGAAGTTTGGCGAATTAAGTATTCAACCAAAACTTTTTCATTTGATGAAGAAAACGGGTTTAGCCCTTTTAATATGTCTGGCCATTGCTTTCAACAGTAATGGCCAGACTCGTTTTGTACTGGAAGGCACGATTGGTAATTACCCGGTTGTAATGATATTGGACAATTATGGGGATGATTGGCATGCAATCTATTTCTATAAAAAGGTCAAACATGATATTGAAGTGTATGGAAGATTAGCTGGCTCGGATAGTATTTACCTAAAGAAAGAGGTCTACGATAGTAAAAGCAATCAGGACATCGTTTCTGAATCATTCAATATTCATAAAACTAAAAATGGGTATTCAGATAAATGGGAAGGCAGTTGGAAAAATAAAAAAGGAGCTGTGTTATCTGTGAGTCTTACAACTATTGATACAACGAAGTATGATTTTTCAAATGTGCCGGATTTCGCCTTTGCCAATTCAGAAGACAGGCTTTATACAAAAGCGCGCTTATCAGGAGTAAAGTTTGTTAAAGATTCAATTACCCATTATGGGAAGTATGACTTACAATGGCTGCATGAGTCTGAAACAAAGATCAAATCATTTTTTTTTATAAAAGGATTTTCAGAGGCCGTTTCAAAAAAAATCAATTCCATTCTAAGTAAGAAACAGTATGTGAGTGTTAATAACAGTTTAAGTTGTACCGGCAAACATGAAGAAGAGGGAGATTATGAAACCAATATAACAGACTATTTTATTTCACCCGAATTTATCAGTGTTCAGGTAGATCTATCTTGGTATTGCGGTGGTGCACATCCCGGAACAGGCGATGAGAGTTTTACCATTAATGCAAAAACAGGTGATGAAGTAGAAAATTTAGATGATCTTTTCTGGTTTACCGGAAGGAAACCGCATACAGAAAACGACAGTAATTATTATGATTATCTGATGGAGAGGGCAAAAATTATTGTTGCTATTCTTTCCAAATTATATCCAGAACAAATGAAAAAACCGGTTGCCAACGATGATGCCTGTGATTATCCTAATCCTTCACACTGGGAATTTCCTGTCTGGTTTTTCACAAAAAAAGGGTTGTACGTTGGAGCCACATTTCCCCATGCTACGGCATCCTGTGATAAACCGGATTTTTCGATTATCCCTTACGCGGTTGTAAAAAAATATCTGAATAAAGAGATCAAAATAAGTTTACCTAATTTATAAAATATGTCTTTATATAAAAAAATGAACCCGTTCTCGAAACTGAACAACGATACGGGTTTAAGTACAAAAAACAGTGATCTGGGTACAGGCCGTTTTATTAATAAAGATGGTAGCTACAACCTTGTAAAAGAAGGCATGCCTTTCTGGAAACGGATCAGCGTTTTTCATGATATGCTTAACCTGCCCAGCTGGAAATTTGTAAGTATTATCCTGATCTACTATCTGGTGATCAATTTGAGTTTCACTACAGTGTATTTTCTGATCGGCCCTTCTGAACTTACCGGATTGCCGGTTGGTGTAAGTAAGTGGCGCACATTTAAAGAATTGTTTTATTTCAGCACAGAAACCTATACTACAGTAGGGTATGGAAGAGTGAACCCGGTAGGGGATTTTGCAAATATTGTTTCAGGACTGGAATCATTAACCGGTTTGTTATCCCTTGCCATTGTTACGGGTTTGATCTACGGACGATTTTCAAAACCAAGGAGTTATCTGAGTTTTAGTGAACAGGCATTGATATCGCCGTATAAAGAAATCACCGCTTTAATGTTTCGGTTTGCTGCATACAAGGATATGCATACATTAACCGATCTGGAAATAAAAGTAAATATTGGTTTAAAGGTTTTAGAAAATGAAACGCCGATCTACAAATACTTCTCATTGGATCTCGAAAGAACACGGGTAGAAACGATGCCGATGAGCTGGACGGTTGTGCATCCCATTACTGAAACCAGTCCATTTTATGGATTTACAGAAGAGGATATGAAAAATGCCGATGTTGAATTGTACGTAATGCTTCGCGGTTTTGATGATGTGTTCTCAAATTATGTTCAGCAAAGAACTTCCTATACTTATCAGGAAATAATATTCAACCGTAAGTTTGTTCCCATGTACCGCGAGAGTGAGGACGGACAAAAAACTATTCTTGAATTGCATAAGATCAATATTCACAAACCTGTGTAGTTGATAACCTTTTATTTTATTATCATTAAATTTTTGTTTTGTATAAATCGATCACTGTACTTTACCTGGTTTGTTTTGGCTGTTATCTCTTCTTCACACGCCAGCCCGATTATCTGGATGGAGAAAAATCGCCGGCTGTAATACAATGGTTGCCTGATAGCGCATCCGGCATAAAAATTCCCAAAGCTGTTTTCAAAGAAGCCGGAAAGGAATATGCAGTTGACGCCCGTTATTTTTTGCGCGAATGGGAACAGGGAGAGAAAACAGAAGTGATCTACGAAACCGAACACCCTGAAAAGGCTGCCGTATATGCATTTTGGGGTTACTGGATGTCGTGGGGAGAAGTATTGGCTACTGTATTGATGTATCTGGCTTTGTTTCAAATTGCTCTTTCCTTAACAAAGAATCCCACACCTGAGGCATTATTGGAGCAATTGGAATTTAAACCGGAGAAGAAGAAGCGGTACAAGGAATGATAGGATGATAGAATGATAGAATGAGTGAATGATAGAATGTTCTCTTACTTCATCACTCAATATTCCCTGTTCAATATTCGATATTATTTAAGATATCGTTTGATGTCTTTCTCTACATCCCTGCTTTTGATGGTTTCACGTTTGTCGTAAAGTTTCTTTCCTTTACCCAGGCCTATTTCTACTTTCACGAAATTCTTCTCATTAAAAAATACTTTTAACGGAACAATTGTATACCCTTTCTCTTTCAGCTTTGACTGGATCTTGTTTAACTCGCGTTTATTAAGCAGGAGTTTCCTGTCATGCACTTCAATATGATTATTAGCGGTGCCATGTGAGTAGCTGGCAATAAATAATCCTCTCACCCAAAGTTCTCCTTCATCAAACAAACAGAAAGCATCATTAAAACTCAGCTTACCATCGCGTATCGATTTTACTTCGGTCCCAAGCAAAGCAATACCAGCTACATATTTATCTTCTATGAAGTAGTGAAAATAAGCCTGTCTGTTGTTCATCTCATTTGCCATAACACTTCCAGTAATTAAAAATTAGGAATTAGAAATTAAAAATTACAGATGTGCTAACTGTAATTTCCTCAGCATTTTGAAAGAGAATGCCCTTTCAATTTTTAATTATTAATTCCTAATTTTTAATTAAAAATATCAGCTTCTGAAAAGTAATACCAACTGCGATAGTTTATCCCTCAACGCTTTTCTGTCAACAATAAAATCCAGAAATCCGTGATCCAATAAAAATTCGCTGCGCTGGAAGCCTTCAGGTAGATCTTTTTTAATGGTTTCTTTGATCACACGTGGGCCGGCAAAACCAATCAGGGCGCCGGGTTCGGCAATATTCAGATCGCCTAACATACCAAAGCTGGCGGAGATACCACCAAAAGTAGGATCGGTAAGGAGTGAGATATAAGGAAGCTTTGCATCGCTTAACTGCGATAGTTTACCACTGGTTTTGGCTAATTGCATCAGGCTGAATGCACTCTCCATCATACGTGCACCACCACTCTTGCTGATCACCAGATAAGCCAGTTTGTGTTGAATACAATAATCAACTGCTCTGCTGAATTTTTCTCCCATCACACTTCCCAATGATCCACCGATGAATTCAAAATCCATACAGGCAATCACAATTCCTTCTCCGTTTACGGTTCCGGCAGCCACGCGCATAGAATCTTTCAGGTCTGTTTTGGAATGAATATCATCCAAACGTTTCTGGTAAGATTTCAGATCGGTAAAACCGAGTGCATCTTTGCTGCGGATATTATCAAAGAGTTCTGTGTACTGGCTATTATCAAAAATAAATTCAAAATATTCTTCACTGCCAATACGGTGGTGGTAATTACACTTCGGACAAACAAAAAGATTTTCTCTTAATTCAGAAGTGGTGCAGATATAATTACATTCCGGACATTTATTCCATAAACCTTCAGGCGTTTCCTTTTTATCCGCAGTAGAGGTAAGAATACCTTTCCTGATTCGTTTAAACCATCGTGGTTTTGCGGGATCGCCACCATGACTTTCTTCTCCGGTTAAATTGGCTTCTAAATCTTCTTCACGTTCTTTTTTCATAACGGTCATTACTATTAGGCCTGCGAAGATAATAATTTTTAGCTACCATATCCATCCATACGGGTGCAGCTGCCCAATACGGAAGATGTTCAAAATCAAGCAATTGTGACAGAATTATCCAAATATACATCCTGAATGCCCTGTAATAATTCAATTCCTTCAGCCATTGGCCTTTGAAAAGCTTTTCTGCCTAATATCAAACCCATTCCCCCGGCTCTTTTATTGATCACAGCTGTGGTGATCGCTTCGGCCATATCACTATCGCCTTTGCTTTCTCCACCTGAATTGATCAACCCGATTCTTCCGTTATAACAATTCAATACCTGATACCGGCAAAGATCGATCGGGTGGTCGGTGGTAAGTTTTTCATAAACAAGCGGACTGGTTTTTCCATGTTTGGTGGCAAGGTATCCGCCATTATTAGTGGGTAATTTTTGTTTGATGATATCGGCCTGAATAGTAACACCCAAATGGTTTGCCTGACCTGTAAGATCTGCCGAAGTATGATAGTCGATACCATCTACTTTAAAACCGTTGTTACGCAGATAACACCAGAGAATGGTTGTCATGCCCAATTCATGCGCCAGTTCAAATGCTTCAGCTATTTCTTTTAATTGTCTTGTACTTTCCGCACTTCCCCAATAGATGGTTGCACCTACTGCAATGGCTCCCATATTCCATGCAGATTTTACCGAGCCAAACAGTGTTTGGTCATATCGATTGGGTAAACTGAGAAACTCATTGTGATTGATCTTTACAATAAAAGGAATTTTATGTGCGTATTTCCTGCTCATCAATCCAAGCGTACCAAAGGTTGAGGCAACTGCATTACAGCCGCCTTCTATGGCCAGTTTTATAATATTTTCCGGATCAAAATAAATCGGGTTGGGTGCAAATGCAGAACCCGCACTGTGTTCAATACCCTGATCAACCGGTAATATGCTGCAATAACCGGTTCCGCCTAAACGGCCATGATCCAGTAATGTTTGAATACTCCTTAATGTTTGATTATTCCGGTTACTGTTGATCCAGATATCATCAACATGCGAAGGCTTAGGCAAATGAATACTGTTCTTATCAATGGTTTTGCATTGATGATCCAATAAATAAGAAGCCTGATCGCCGAGTAATGTTTGAATTTTTGTATTGGCCATTTGAAAAATGATTTTTGTGTTTTTAAAATGATCAACATAGCATTATTGCTACCAATAAAAGCTGTCTATTAAAAATAGTTCATTTTATGTGTATCATTTTTTCTTTCGTGTTCATTTAACAAATATCGAAATGCTTATATTTAAAAAGAAAAAGCCGCAAAGCATTTTACTTTGCGGCTTTTATATAATCCTGTAAAAATTATGCGTTACGGTTAATACAATTCAGGTCATCAAACGCTACTTCCAAACGTTTGCTGAAACTTTCTTCTGCTTTGCGTAACCAAACCCTTGGGTCATAATATTTTTTATTGGGTTTATCGGCTCCTTCCGGATTGCCTAATTGTCCCTGAAGATATCCTTCATTCTTTTTATAGAAATCTTTAATGCCTTCCCAGAACGCCCACTGTAAATCGGTATCAATATTCATTTTGATAGCACCATAACTGATGGCTTCTCTGATCTGGTGTTGTGGAGAACCGCTTCCGCCATGGAATACAAAGTATACAGGTTTTGGGCCGGTCTTTAATTCTTTCTCAATATAATCCTGACTGTTCTTTAAAATTTCGGGACGCAGTTCAACATTGCCCGGACTATACACACCATGTACATTTCCAAAAGCTGCGGCAACGGTAAACAGTTTACCTACTTTACTCAATTCAGTATAAGAGTAAGCAACGTGTTGCGGTTGTGTATATAGTTTATCATTTTCAACACCACTGTTATCAACACCATCTTCTTCACCACCGGTAACACCCAGTTCAATTTCAATACTCATGCCTAATGGAGCCATGCGCTTGTAAAATTCAACAGAGGTATGAATATTTTCTTCGATCGGTTCTTCAGAAAGATCGAGCATATGTGAACTGAATAAAGGCTGTCCTTTTTCTTTATAGAATTGTTCGCCTGCATCAATCAAACCACTAATCCATGGCAACCATTTTTTAGCAGCGTGATCGGTATGTAATACAACCGGTACACCATAATATTTTGCTACATTATGAATATGCAAAGCGCCTGAGATCCCTCCGGAAATATTTCCCTGCAGTTGATCATTTGGCATTCCTTTACCGGCAATAAATTGTGCACCGCCGTTTGAGAACTGGATGATCACAGGTGAATTTACTTTGGCAGCTGTTTCCAAAACCGCGTTAATGGTATTGGTACCGATGGTGTTTACGGCTGGTAAGGCGAACTGGTTATCTTTTGCGTCGTTGTATAAGGCTTCTAATTCTTCGCCGAATAAAACACCGGCACGATACTTTTTCATTTTTTTTTTGTTTATGTAATAAATCGGATACTTAATTTTTGGGCAAGATACTGTACTTGGCTCAATTAGATTGGGGCATTTTTACACATTAATCCCCCCTTAATAAGCCTTGTAATTGTTGAAAATAGGCACCCGCATATAACATACGGCTTCCATACCAGCTAAACATTTCTCCATCTACGATCATGATCTTTGTATTAGGCATTTCTTGTGATAGAAATTGTATATGCTCCTCTTTAAACGGATAAGGTTCGGATGAAAGCAATACAAGTTCTGTATTTCTCTTTTTTAATTCACCGCAATCGATTGTGGGATATCTGTCTGTATCTGCCAGCACATTTTCCAATCCGTTTAATGCCATCATATCATTAATAAATGTGTTGGCACCTGCTGCCATATAAGGATCTTTCCAGATGAGATAAGCCGTGCGGTATTTATGGTTTGAAGTATGCTTTGTGATGGATTGAATCTTAAAAAAATCGGTTTCTATCTGTTCAACAATATTTCTTGCGGTTTCTCCTTTTCGGGTTATCGCGCCAATATCACTGATCATCTTGAGTGCATCCGATATTGTGTTAATATCGGTGATCCATACCGGGGCAATCTTCTGCAATGCCTCAATCTGCTCTTTTGTATTCTCTTCTTTATTGGCAATGATCAGATCCGGGTTAAGTGCAGATGCTTTTTTAATATCAACTGTTTTGGTTCCACCCACTCTTGTTTTATTGCTGAACCATTCTTTGGGATGTACACAAAACTTTGTAATACCGATTACTTCTTTGTCGAGTCCGAGTGCAAATAATAATTCTGTCTGCGATGGCACCAATGAAATGATTCTTTCCGGAGCCCGGTTGATCTCAACAACCCTGTTTAGCTGGTCTGTATAAAAAGGCATTTGCTAAAATAAGCAGAAGTTTTAACAGATGATCGTATGAAAAATGAAATGGCTTGCATCCATACAATAAAACGAAATGATACAACTCTATTCTCTGCTATTGATGTATTGTGCAACTTGTTTATCTGTTAATTCATTTCCCGGGTTTCATCAGGGCATGACGAGAATAAAAGATATTCCATTGCCGGAGGGATATAAACGCATTAGTGCTTCTGGCCATTCTTTTGCTTCTTATTTACAAAACCTTCCCTTGCGTAAAGACAAAACCGTTTATCTCTATAATAAACAACCCAAACCCAATCAATCACTGCATTATGCGGTAATTGATATCTCTACGGGTGAGAAAGACCTGCAACAATGTGCCGATGCCATTATGCGTTTGCGGGCAGAGTATTTTTTTGAGAAGAAACAATTCGACAGTATCCGTTTTCCCAAAGGAAATCATTCGTATTATCAATATTCATTGTATAGTGCAGCAGATAAAAATAACCACGAATGGTTACTGCATTTTATGGAACAGGTTTTTATTAATTGTGGCACATATACTTTAGAACAGCAGCTAAAACCCGTTTATCATTTTCAGGATCTGCAGATAGGAGATGTTTTTGTAAAAGCCGGTGCTCCCGGACATGCAGAGATAGTAGCAGATATGGCAGTAAATGCGGTAACCGGAAAAAAGATCTTTTTATTGGTTGAAGGATATATGCCCGCACAGGATATGCATGTCCTTCTGAATCCTTCCGATCCCGCATTAGGGCCCTGGTATGAATTGAATGAACAAAAAGAAATCGTTACCGCTTCCTGGATCTTTATGCGTAATCAGTTACGTCGTTGGTAAACGGTTAACTGTATTTATTCCATGAACCCGTATTAAACAGCATCACGGTTTCATCTTCATGCACATAATCCTTTTCGATCAGTTTTTTCAATCCAACAAAAGTGGCGCTGCCTTCGGGCGAAAGCAATAAACCTTCTGCTGCAGCGATCTCATGCATTGCTTTCTTCATTTCTTCTTCACTAACCGTGATGGCAGTGCCACCGCTTTCTCTTACTACCTGTTGTATCAGGTCTTTGGCAAAAGGATGTGGTACAGCGAGACCATAGGCAAGAGAAGCTTCCGGTTTATACGTTTCCGGAAACGAGCCGGTTTCAAACATTTGTATCATCGGGTTACAGTTTTGCGATTGAATAATGATCATTCTGGGCAGACGTTTTCGGGTTATCCATCCCAATTGCTGCATTTCTTTAAATGCTTTCCACATACCTATCAAACCCGTTCCGCCACCAGTTGGGTAAATAATTACATCCGGTAATTGCCATTGCAATTGTTCGGCTATTTCATAACCCAGCGTTTTTTTTCCTTCGATGCGGTAAGGTTCTTTCATAGTAGACATATCAAAAGCACCTGTTTCTGCGACCAGCTGTTTTACTTTTTTGCCGCATGTATCTATCAGTCCATCCATCAATATCAATTCGGCACCATAATATCTGCATTCGTTCTGTAAAGTCTTGGGTGTATGTCTTGGCATCACAACAGTTGCTTTCATATTGGCTTTTGCCGCATAGGCGCTCAATGCACCACCGGCATTGCCGGCAGTAGGGATAATGCAATGTGTGATACCCAATTCTTTTGCTTTTGACACCGCTACACTCAAACCTCTTGCTTTAAAAGAACCCGTTGGGTTCATACTTTCATCTTTTAATAATAAGCGGTTTACTCTGGATGTAACCTCAGTTTTCGAAAGTGTATGTATAGGGGTCCATCCTTCTTCAAGGCTGATAATATTAGCGGGATTGATCACAGGAAGGAATGCACTATACCGCCACATTGTAAATGGCTTGTCTATTAAGAGTGCTGTTGACTGTTCTTCTAAAAAATAGTTAGATGATAAGGGTTGGTTACAGCATGCCGCATACGATTGAACGACTTCGAATGGATAGACCCGTCCACAAGCGGCACAGGATAAATGGGTGATGAGTGAGTGTTGTAATACTGCTGTTTCCACGCAGTAAAAGTAGACATTAGCTATAACCTGAATAATACATAGTTGTTATAATCTATAACTATACATTATAAATGCTCTGCGCCAGTTTTATAAAACTCTTATTCAGTTCGCTGTTTTCGCCTTTGCGTTGTACAAAATAAAAATTACGCTCAATATGCAATCCTTCAAAATGCACTTCGGTAAGTTCTCCGTATTTTAATTCTTTGATCACAGAGCGTTGTGGTAAAAAACCAAGCGAATCCGATTCGATCAAAAAATTCTTTAGGGCTTCTGTTCCGCCAAGCCTCACTTTAATATTCAGATCACTGAGTTTGATCTTATTTTTTTCAAGCGAATATTTTAAAGTTGCCAATGTGCCGCTTCCCCGTTCGCGTATAGCAACCGGCATGCCCAGAATATCTTTAATGTTATAGATCTTCTTTTTCGCTATCGGACTTTTTTTGCTGCATACGGCTACTACTTTGTCTGTGAGGAATGGCTGGTAGTCTACATGCGTAAGCTTTAGCCGTCCTTCAATAATTCCAAGGTTAATGTCTTCACTCAAAAGCGCTTCCAATACCAATTCTGAATTCCGGTTGAGTAAGCTGATATTGGTTTGCGGATAATGCTGGTTAAATGCCGATAATACTTTTGGAAGAATATACAAAGCAACAGTAGTGCTTGCCCCCAGTTTTAAAACACCCTTGGCCTGTAAAACATCTTTGATCGTAGAGATCTCAAATTCAGTTTGCTCCTGAATGCGTTTTACTTCCACCAGTTTTTCCATCAGGATCTTTCCGGCGGCGGTTAATTCGATCTGGATGCCTTTTCTGTTAAAGAGCTTCGTTTTATAATATTCCTCAAGCGATTTTATGTGCTTGCTGATGGCGGGTTGCGATATGTACAATACCTGACTGGCTTTTGAAAAGCTTTTTTGCTGTGCTACTGTCAGGAAAACATCATGTCTGGTGGATATCATATCAGCAGGTACGTAAAAAATAAAGATAAGATGCTTTCCCCTTATTTTGCAAGGCTCTGTATCACATCATATTTGGTTACAATATGAAAATCTCCTTTTTCATCTTTCGCGATCACGGCACCGTTTTCTTTGGTGATCAGGTGTCCCAATCTTTCTACCGGTGTATCAAAATCTACCACAGGATAGGCATGTTCCATCACACTCTCAACGGTTGCATTTCTGATCTCCGGATTATTAAATACTTTCTGAAACAATCCACTTTCGCTTACCGCGCCTGCGAGTTCACCGTTTTTCAAAACAGGAATCTGTTCTATATCATACCGTTTCATCAGTTCAACCGCTTCTGCAACTGTATTGGTTGGTTCAATGGTAACCAGTTTTTTTACACTTCTTCCGTTAACAATGTCTTTGAAAGTTTTCACATCCAGAAAACCGCGTTCCATCATCCATTCGTCGTTATAAATTTTTCCTACATAACGGCTGCCATGATCATGAAAAATACAAACCACAACATCCTCTTTCGTGAGTGTGGATTTTAACTGCATCAATCCCTGTAAACAGCTGCCGGCACTGTATCCGCAGAAGAGGCCTTCTTCTTTGGCAATACGTCTTGCCATCACGGCGCCGTCTTTATCGGTAACCTGCTCAAACTTATTAATTACACTCATATCATAATTCTGCGGAACAAAATCTTCCCCAAAACCTTCTGAGATATATGGGTGTACTTCATTCATATCAATCTCACCTGTATTATAATATTTGGTAAGCAATGAGCCATACACATCTATCGCCCATATTTGTATGTTTGGATTTTTTTCTTTCAGGTACATAGCTGTTCCGGTAATGGTTCCACCGGTTCCTGCTGTGCAAACAAGGTGTGTGATCTTTCCTTCTGTTTGCTCCCATATTTCAGGCCCCGTACTTTCATAATGCGCCTGGCGATTGGCCAGGTTATCGTACTGGTTCATGTACATCGAATTGGGAATCTCTTTGCCCAGGCGTTTGGCTACACTGTAATAACTTTTTGGGTCTTCGGGTAAAACGTTGGTCGGACAAACAATTACCTCAGCCCCAACGGCTTTCAAAATGTCTGCTTTTTCTTTAGATTGTTTATCGGTAGTAACAAAAATGCATTTGTATCCTTTTACACAGGCTGCCAGTGCAAGTCCCATTCCGGTATTACCGCTGGTTCCTTCAATGATGGTTCCTCCGGGTTTGAGTTTGCCTTCTTTTTCGGCTACTTCAACCATCTTCAAAGCCATACGGTCTTTGATGGAATTGCCGGGGTTAAAATAATCCACTTTAGCCAGCACGGTGGCAGGAATATCTTTTGTGATCTTATTGAGTTTGATCAGGGGAGTGTTGCCGATGGTTTCCAGAATATTATTGAGCCACATACTTTGCTAACGCTTGTTTGCGTCAAAGGTAAAGTTTTGCTCATCCGGATGGTGGCTAATTCAAAAATAGAAACTACGAATTCGGGAAATTATAAAAGGGTGGCGGATTTGCATCCTGAGCGGCATAATCCGCTACCCTTGAGAATCTTTTTCAGCCGGTGCCGGGGGGTGGCACCTGTTACAGAATGGCAAGATTAAAAGCTTTTGATCAGGTGAATAGACGTACCATCTTCCTGGCCATTGGTCACATCTTTTGCTGTTTCCGTATTGGCTTTGTTGTCGTTTGATTTGTTATCGTTATGCAGGTATCCAAATACTAAAGCAGGAACCAGAGCGATAATGGCGATCATGTTGGCGGTAAAAATGAACTTTTTCATAAAGGTTGTTTTTAGTTTTTTCTGTTGTTTTTTACTTTGATAGAACAAAGATAGAGACAATTAAGGTACTATGCAATAAATAGTACCAACTAAAAGGTAGTATTTTCCATAGGATAATAGTGAGTTATGCTTTGGAATGCAGCAAATACGGGCATTTCGACAGTTTTAGGCATGAAAAATTGAAATGAGGGATTGTGATGAGCGGTAAAAAGGATGGGATGAGTAACAGGGCGTTGGGGCGAATATTGAATATTGAACAAGGAATATTGAATTTTGAACCGAAAAAGCGAATAACCCCAGCTTTTAGGCTGGGGACTCATACAGCAATGCAAAAGGCCTTAGCCATGACTGCTTACCGAATATCGAGAAGCGGTCATGGCTAAAGCCAGTAAATATAAAGGATGCTGATCCCGATGCTAAAGCATGGGGTTATTTAACGAAACCCATTTCAACGTTCAAAATTCCTTGTTCGATATTCAATATTCACCTGTCTCTTGGTAAGAGCAGAAAATGTGTTTTCAGTAAAAAAGTTGATAAAAGAGGGTAAAAACGCTGATGCTACGACTTAAACATCTCCGTCATCTTAGCACAAAGCTGGGTTTCGATCATTTTTTCGCCGGCCAGGATCATATTTTTGAAAGCTTTTGCTTCGCTGATGCCGTGGCCGATGATTACGGGTTTGTTTACACCTAAAACTGGAGAGCCGCCATAATTCTCATAATGGAAGCGGTTAAAATAAGCATCCTTGCCAAAACCACGCTGGTCGGCAATGTCATAAATAGACTCAGCCAGTTTTAAAATGATATTGCCGGTAAATCCGTCGCAGACAATTACATCTGCTTTATCATTAAAAAGGTCGCGGCCTTCAATATTGCCTACAAAATTGATCTGTGTATTTTCTTTAAGTAGGGGATAAGTTGCCTGGGCGATCAGATTGCCCTTGCCTTCTTCTTCGCCTACATTCATCAATCCTATTTTTGGATTGGGTACATTATAAATATACTCTGCATATAAGCTACCCAGGATGGCAAACTGATTCAGGTGCTCCGGTTTACAGTCGGCATTCAAACCGGCATCCAGCAATACACCTGTGCCACCATTGATCTTTGGAACCACCGTAACAACGGTAGGTCTCATAATCCCTTCAATGGTTTTAATGCTGAACATTGCGCCCACCATCATCGCACCAGTATTACCGGCACTTAAAAAGGCGTCGATCTTACCCGTTGCCAGCATATGAAAACCTATAGCGATGGAAGAGCGCTGTTTTTCTTTCAGCGCTTTGGTAGGATGCTCGTGGTAACCAATTACTTCAGGGGCATGAATGATATGAACATTGGGGGAGTTGATCCCATGTTCTGCCAGCAAAGGTTTTACCTGTGCCTCATCACCTATACAAAATAAAGAAGCCGTACGAGTATCGTCAGACAAGTATAATTGCAGGCCTTTCACCGCCTCAAGCGGTGCAAAATCTCCACCCATCATGTCTAAACCAATATTCATTCGGCAGGAAGTATAGTTGAACTAAAAGGTTACGTTATTACGCTTTCAGAGGAGCTTTTTCAGCTACCAGTTTACCTTTGTAGAACAATTTACCTTCGCTTACATGGGCGCGGTGGCGCACGTGCAGTTCACCAGTAGTGCTGTCTTTGCTCAATGTCACTTCTTGTGCCACATAGTGTGTTCTTCTCTTAGCACTGCGCTGCTGTGAATGTCTGCGTTTAGGATTCGGCATATCTCGGAATTTATAGTATCAAAAAAAATTAATCCAGGTTTTTAAATTTATCCAGCCCTTTCAGCAGCTTATTGCTGTCTTTCGTGGCCTCTTCTTCCATTTTTCTCAGTTTTTCCAGTACCTCGGTGTTACATTTTGGTCCGCCCATCTCTTCTTCACTACACATTTTCTGCAAAGGAATACTCAGATTTACGAACTCAAAGATCCAGTCGGCCAGATGGAGATGACTTTCTCCCCGGGCTATGTAATAAACATCAGGATCTTCTTCCTGTTCATTCATCACTTCAGGTTCATCCACTATCTTTACAATAATGTTGAACTCGTCCCAAAGCTGCATGGGCAGGGTGTTTCCGCATTTATCGCAGACCACGTCCGCATTGCCGTCAATATCAAATTTCAACTGCATGAATCCGGTATTTTTCTCCAGACTCAGTTTGATATTGGCAACGCAGTTTTCAAAATCCTGCTCACCATAAGGTACAAAGAACTTATCATCCACCCTGTATTCGTATACATGAATCCCCGGCTTCAAACCCACAAATGCTATCTCATATTCCCGGCGCTGACTCATAACCGTTTTTTAAGGGCTTGCAAAGGTAGGCTAAAACAGCCGAAATGCCAAAGGAAAATTGAATTCCTAAGGTTTGCGGCCTGAGCGGCAATGATAGGCCTTTTTTGTTCCATATTTGTAGATATGAAGCAGGAATCGGGCCTTTCGGGCCATTTATGGGTAAAATTGGGCATTCTGTTCGCCATTGCTTTGGCTATCAGCCTGTTTTCCTGGTTTCCTGAACAGGTTGAGCGGGTGTATTCGGTTGGCATTTACCCGGGTTTTTCTTCAATGCTCAGGATCTTTACCAAATGGATCCCATTCAGCCTGGGCGATATCCTTTATGTGTGGTTGGTTATTTTTCTGGTAGTTAAAATAATAAAAGGGGGAATAAAGCTTTATCGAAAACAATATACCCGAACAGACCTGATCCATTTTCTGTTTAAACTAGGCAGAACGCTTCTCTGGATCTATATCATTTTTAAATTGGCCTGGGGATTGAATTATGATCGGTTGGGTATTGCGTATCAATTAAAGATCTCCAAAAAAGAATACACCAAAGAAGAGGTTACTGAGCTTACTCATCAGCTAATCGATAAATTAAATGAATGTCGCAGACAGATAAAAGATACTGTTTTACCGTCGCCCTCATTGGATACGATCTATCGTGAAGCCCACCGCTCTTTCGGATTGGTTTCCAACGAGCTTACTTTTTTAAATTACCGTAACCGCTCGGTAAAAGCCAGTTTGTTTAGTGGTATTGGGGATTATATGGGTTTCTCCGGATATTATAATCCGTTTACGGGTGAAGCGCAGGTTCGATCGGATATTCCAAGGGTTTTGATACCGTATATCGCCTGTCATGAAATGGCTCATCAATTGGGTTATGCAAGCGAAAGTGAAGCCAATTTTGTAGGGTATCTGGCTGCCGCATCTTCTGATGATGTCTATTTTCGATATTCAGTTTATAATGACCTTTTTTCCTACGCACAAAGTCAGGAGATCATTTTATATGGAAAGGAGAAAGATTTTAAAGCATTTGAAAGCGTATTTCAATATAACCGTATACATCTGGATAGTTTGGTGAGGAAGGACAGAAAAGAAATACGGGAATTCTTTCGTAAAAGAAGAAACCGGATTTCTCCCGCGGTGTCCAGTATGTACGATCAGTATTTAAAAATGAATAAACAATTAGCAGGTGTAAATAGTTATGATGAAGTAATAGGCTGGTTAATTGCCTATCAAAAAAAATATGGAAAGCTCTAATACAATTAAACTGGTTGTTTCGTTATTAGTAACTGTTGGCCTGGGCTCACTGGGGGGAATCTTTACCGTTAGTGAAATACCCAATTGGTATGCGGGTTTGCAAAAGCCTTCTTTTAATCCGCCTAATTGGTTATTTGGCCCTGTCTGGACCCTTTTGTATATACTGATGGGGATCTCGGTTTACCTTGTCTGGAAACATCCTGTTTCAACAGACAGGAATATTGCGCTTACTTTATTTATCGTTCAGTTTGTACTCAACTTTTTTTGGTCGGTTATCTTTTTTAAGCAACATCAATTAGGATGGGCCCTGGTTGAGATCATTCTGATGTGGGTCTTCATTTTTCTGACCATTATCTGGTTTGGAAAAATAAGTTCTACAGCTTCATGGCTGATGGTTCCTTATATTTCATGGGTAAGTTTTGCCACTTTACTGAATGCGGCTATCTGGAAATTGAATTCCTAGAACTTATTCTTCCACATCATACTCTCCACCGGTTTATTGGGCTGGCCGCTGTATTTGGCGTTTCCTTTCTGGTTGTATTTTACTTCTATCTCTCCATCAACAGGGAAATAAATCAATTGTCCTATAGGCATGCCTTTGTAAATACGAACAGGTTGTTTGCAGGAAATTTCGAGTGTCCAGTTGCCGCAAAAACCTACATCGCCTTTGCCGGCAGTGGCGTGTATATCAATACCTAAACGGCCCGTAGATGATTTGCCTTCGAGGAAGGGAACATGGGCATGGGTTTCAGTATATTCTAAGGTTACACCGAGATAAAATGCATGGGGCTGTAATACAAACCCTTCATCGGGTATTTCGAAGTATTCGATCTTATTATGTTTTTTGGCATCCAGTTCGGCATTTACATAAGTGGCTAAACAGGATCCGAGGTGTACATCGTAGCTGTTACTGCCAAGATCCTCACGGTTATAAGGTTCTATTTTGATCGTTTCTTTGGCCATTTCTTCGAGTATGCGCTTGTCTGTGAGGATCATTCTAACACTATTTTTATAATTGAGATGCAAATAAATGCTTACATCTGCAATCTAATTTCTAAATTTCCGCAGTGCCGCTGTTTTATCAACAAGATATTAACCAAACTACCCGTTTAGGTGTATGGAAGATTGAAGAGGAAGAAGATTTCTTTCTACGATCAGTGCCATTACAGCGAAGCATTACGCATCCCCATAAGCGATTACAGCATTTGGCAGGAAGGTATTTACTGCGTTTTTTGTTTCCTGATTTCCCCAATGAAGAGATTGAGATTGCGGATACAAGAAAACCATTTTTACCTGATGAACAATATCACTTCTCCATTTCACACTGTGGTAATTATGCAGCTGCCCTGGTTAGCAGTACGGCAAGAGTTGGGATTGATATTGAAAATATTACACAACGTGTTGAAAAAATAAAACATAAATTTTTGCATCCTGATGAATTGTTGTTTGTTCACAAACATGAAGAAGCAAAACAAATAGAATTGCTAACCTTACTCTGGAGCACAAAAGAAGCCATGTTTAAATGGTGGGGCAGGGGAGATGTGGATTTTAGTGAAGTGCTGCGGATAAACGATTTTACATTTTCTGCCGAAGGACTGATTACCGCTTTGTTTGTAAAAGAAGAAATAAAAGTGCCGCTTAATATCAATTATCAAATGCCGGAGGGGTTGAGTTTGGCGTGGGTGGTGAGTAATGAGTGAATGAGTGGAGGATGGAATGAGTGGATGATAGATTGATAGGATGATAGAATGAAAAGCAATTTCCCAATTTCGAAATTTCAAAATTCCCTCCCCCTCAGTCGTCGAAGCGCATTTTCATTTTGGGTACCAGTTTCAAACTCTTGCTTAGTAACTGTTTCATTTGAATTTTCACCAACTGGCCCATGGTTCTTGCTTTTTTGAAAGCAGTAGTATGACTATAATGATTGGCTAATTCCTCTTTTAACTGTTCAATTTTTTCAGGCTTGGAAATATTATCGTTGATCATAATGTCGAGGATCTCTTTCATGCGGTATCGTGAGGATGCCAAACGAAACGTCATCATGGTTCTTTCTTCTGCCTGGTATTGGGCGATGGATTTGTTGTTGAGGTGTTTGAGTACAATATCAACCAGTGCTTTGTTCTCTTTGAAAAATTGGGGCAGATACAAATTTTTTCTTCCTTCGTATGATTGCTGGTCAAAATCAATGGCGCGGATGCGGTATTGAAAATCTTCAATATCAGGCGTGATGTTTACCACAAAATTGTAAGAACGCATATCGCCCAGTAAATGCACAAAACAGCGTTCGTTAAATTTTACAAACTCTTTGGCAAGTCTTACCTGGTTGGTATTGGGAGCATTTAAATAATTACTGATAAAAATATCGCCAGGTATGCCGGGTATATGTTCTTCAACCAATGTTTGATTGTAAGTAAAATAACTCATTCTGTTGGGCGACAATAAATGCTCCAATTCCAAACCATAGATTCTGCTGGCATCTGCCTGTTTGATATAATAGTGATCGTAGTTATCGTTGAATTTGTTTACGATCCTTATACGGAAAGGCTGACTGTTACCGAAATAACAGAAATCGATACCGGCTACATCAAGGTGATCAACAAAACTCATATCACCTTCTGTTTTCAGGATCGCATAATTGCGAACAAGATTTTCGCGCAAAAATTCCCATTCTTTCAGATCATAAGAAACCCTTTCCCATGCAGTTTCTTTTCCTGATTTATCTTTCAGGGGAACAGTATAAGTAAAATGTTGCAAGTCCTGATAGCTGGCCGGAAGATGTACTTCTCTCCCATATTTTACCAGGTAGTTGCGCAGGTGTTCATTTACCGGAAAAATGGGTTTCTTTCTGGAAGGTTTATCTGTTTTATCGCCTGGGGTGATATTTTCGAATGTGTTATTCAAGTAATAGTGGATCTGTTTCGTCTGTTAGGGTAAGATTCACATCTGTGCCCGCAATACCTTCAATTGAACCGCGGATATAGGCTGCATTCAACAATACTTTTTCCAATTGTTTTTCACGGGCTTTCCATAATTTCTCCATGGCATCTCGCTCACGCTGTATGCTTAGTTTCATACTCATAAAACCTTCACGGATGGCTTTCCATTGTTCATTAAATTCGGCACCGGTGAGATAATCATATAACATAACCATTTTATCGCCTTTGTTCTCCTGGCTTTTTTTGGCTTCGTATACTTTCAACAATGCATCTCGTAACAAAAGAGCTACACTTTTTACTTCCGCAAAGGAACAAATGTAAACACCGTCTTTTTCACCAAATCTGTCCATGTCTTTCGGAAAGGCTTGTGTAACGATAACAGCTACGTCTGCACCCAATGTGCGCATGTCGGCTTTTAGTTTTTCAATCCAGTCGTTGGAGAAATCTTTTGTACGCTTACTTTCATAAATGATCTTACCCACTTCATTCCCAAAACGATTATGCACCGTTTGAATACAATCCGCACCGCGTACGCCTTTACCAACGGGTTCTATTTTATCAAATGTAAATGTGGATTGCAGCATTTCTTCCAGCATCAGTTCCTGCACCTCACCCTGTAACTGCATACTGCCCTGTTCTGATTTGCGGCGCATTTCTTCGGCAAGCTTTTTCTGATCGTCTAGTTGTTTTTCCAGTTCCTTCATTCGTAACTGGTATTCCTGTTCTTTTAAACCCAGCCTTTCGGTTTCTTCTTTTTGTAATTGTTCTTTTAATTTTTCACGTTCCTCCATCAATTGGCGTTGAACCGTAATTTGTAATTCTTCTTCTTTTATTTTGAGGCTTTGTTCTTTTTGTAAAAATTCCAGTTCTTTTTTGCGGGCCTCTTTTAATTTTTCCTCGGTATCCGCTGCATTTTGCTGCAACATTTTAAGTTGATTCTCAAAATCGGTAGCAACCGATTTGCGAATAGATTCCTGTAACTCTGCCTGCAGCTTCTTTTTTTCTGCTTCTATCTGTAGCGCATTTTCTTCCTCTTTCAGCTTTAACTGCTGCGCAAAAGCTGTTTCTTTTTGTTTAAATTCTTCGTCCTTTTTTTTCTGCCAATCCACCATTTTGCCGCGCAGTTCTTTCTCGATCTCGTCGCGGATAGAATCGCCGGGTTCAAATTGGTTATTGCAATTGGGACATGTTATGATAAAGCCCGCCATGGCGTAATTTTTTTACAAAGTAAGATTAAGTAATGTAAAGAAAAAACCGGCTCAGTTGAGCCGGTTTTTGTGCGGAAGAGGAGCACAATATTGTGCTTGATCCTCAATCTCCTATGAGTTCTTGTCCGCCTTTTGTCCGCTATTATTTGGACAGAAGGTGTTTTATAAATAATAAAATTGCCTGTTTCAAAGTTAGTATAATCTTTGATAGCTGTCAAATTTGTATAAAACACCCGAGAAATGTTGTCTCTTCTTTTCAGTAATTCTTGGACCACCTCTCATTTTAGGCTATTCATTTTCATAAATAGTTCTCTTTTTGTTAGTTCTTTACCTTAGACCGAGGTTTGGTTTATTTGTCAATTCAAATGTTAGCTAATCCTAGATTCTTGAATTCTATTTCTTTTCAAAGGACTATGAGATTAAAAATCTCTTCCATTTATTACTAATTTGCCATTGCTATTTTTGGTGCCCGAAGTGGATGGTTTTCAACGCACCTTAATCCTGAATTGATTCAGTTGGCCCAGATTTGTATCTAATTTCCGCTAATTCATAGAGTATGTTGCGTATGATTGTTTGCTGATTATCAAGCTAACACCATTGACCGCCATGCCTGCGGCCAAACATTTTTAGTCTGCAACCGGTATGATTTCATCCTTGATAATGCAGAACTAAGTATCAGTAGTAAACCCATGCTGCGCAAAGTCCTCCTCGAGAACTAGACAACTGGAAATCAGATCTGGGGGCTATAAAATATTTTTTGCACTTTATATGGAAGATTTATGAAGGTTGACTTTGCTAATCGTGTTAAAGTAAATCAGGTAAGTATAAGCGGAACATAATTATCAGGTTTGAGCCAACAGTTTATCATCAAAGTGTTCGTTGTGTTCTCTACATAGTGTGCCCATCCATAAGGTAGATATAATAGAGAGCCTTCTCGTACGGATATTTCATAACTTGGAATTTCCTTGCTTAAACTGTTAATGTTCCTTAGACTCACCTGGAAATCGTAAGATGCTGGTTTATAGTTCCCATATCGTGTTCTTTGTAACCCCAGTTTGGTTATGTCATGGACTGAAAAGAGTATCCAGCGTTTGATACCGACCAATTGAATTGAAAAATTATCCGTGCTGTCGTTGTGAAGGGGCGTTGTTGATCCTTTTGGGCCAATCCAACAATTTGGTGTGCGGAAATGCTCCGTAAATTCCGGATAAGGATGCTTAATGTTTAATGCATTCAGAATATTGCCATCAACAATGTTTTTAGCGGCATAGACTGGTTGGGGCTGCAATGCGTAAAATACATCGTCGATGTATTCTTTTAATATTACATCTTTATATTTTCTGTTGTTGGCATATTCTTCCGGTGTTGCATTGAACCTTGCTTTTACCGTGTAGCTTCCATAATGTTCCGTAAACCGTTTTAATAGACTGTTATCTGCATTCGCATCAGTAAAATTGCGGACAGTAAAAGGCAGCCCTTTCCGGAATAATTCTATACGATTTGTTTCGTATTCTACCGCAGAATATTCGGCAATATGGATTTGTGTGGGAGTGTTTCTGATTATTTCGGCTAAACTGGGATGCATGTTGACGCTTTTTCGACAAGGAAATTTACCATTGCACCTGCGACATCTATTCCTGTAGCTTTTACAGTTGTTACGAAATCATGCGGCATATTTGCCTCCAGCACATAGGCGATGTTATTTATATCTATCAGCACATCAACTCCACAATTTTCCGAATTGGCAGCCACCGCTGTCCTGACAGCCAATTCCTGGACACTAACAGGATAGGCTTTAGCTTCCGGCAGTTTGTTTTTTACCGATGTTCTGAAATCGCCTTTGGGAATAGATTTTCTGTTTGAGGCGATCACACGGTTACCAATTACTATCAAACGGGCAACTTCCAATGGTTCAATGTATTTCATCAACATGAATTTTGCATTGATAGATGTTAAGTAATCCGTAATGGACTGCAGTGTAGCTGTATCCATTGCAAGAATGGTGCCTACACCTTTTGTTCCCCCACTTACTTTCACAATCACCGGGTATCCCCCTAGTTGGGTTACATAAGATGACAGGAGTATTGTGTCATTTGTGGAATGAAAAATTGCCGGGGGCGCCGGAATGCCCGCTTTTCTAAAGGCGATTGCCTGTTCTATTGTATTTAACCTTACAAATTCGGGTCGTTTTCTATAAAATGTGGTTGCCTGGTCGTTAAGCATCAGCAATTCAAGGTGTTTACTGCCCCTTGAAATATTGTATAGGAAATCATTGCTTTGTAAGATGGGTATTTCGGAATAATTTGTATGGATACTGTCGATTACTTTGCAGTCTAAACCCATTTTGTTTGCAGAATACACGAGCATTTTTATTCTATCCGATATATCACTGTTCAATGTCTCATGCAAGATGTACAATTTGCTCATTTGAAATTAATTTGATTCCAGGTATTTGAATATTCTTGTGTACAGCATCTCTGTGCGACGCAATTGCTGGTTGCCTATTGAAGCATAGTGTTTCAATGCAGGTGCACTATTTATTTCGAGGACAACATATGACGGGGTAGGCTTGGTAATATCATTGCTGATTATGTCTATCCCGCATAAAACAAGGTTAAGGTCCTTTGTCATTTTTACCAGCAGTTTTTTGAAAGCAGTATGAAGTTTAGATGTAACATCTTCCATACTGCCTCCATCGGATACATTGGCATTTTGCAGCAATCTGAGCTGTTTGCCTTTTGGGAGGACGTAATCATTTGTCAACGACAATTTACGTAATGATTCTTTAATCCTATCATCTGAAATATTCAGTTTGCCATTGCCAGTTGCTTCTATCTTTATTTTTGCGTCCGATAACAATGTCTCGATTGTTTTTATGCCATTTCCTGTTATGGAAAATGGTATGCGTTTATAGGCGGCGAATACGTGTTTGTTGAAAACGATGATGCGGTAGTCACCTCCAACATAAAATTTTTCAACGATCAGCACCTGGGTTACGCTGAATATCTTCTTTGCGGCCTTAAAATACTCTGATCGGTTTTCCACCTTAGCCACAAACTTGCCTTTGCTTCCATTGTTTGGCTTCAGAATGACGGGCCATCCCAATGACTCAGCATATTTTAATCCATCATCTATCGTTCTTTTATTTTCTATATGGTTATTGATAGCATTATTAAAAAAGGTTTGCCCCACCGACACACTGTATCCGAAATGCTTTAAAAAAAAGTGACAGTAATTCTTGTCTATAACCGACTCTATTGATCCCGCTTCATTGATATTGAAGCGCTCACTTCTGAAGAACAGCTTTCGTTTATTTTTGAAAATTATATATCCTGCATGCTGGTAGGTTGGTTCAATATAGATATAAGCATCAAGCTTTGCAGCGGTCTTTTTAAAGATCTCTGTAACCCATTGTTTGCCTACTTTGTTCTTTGAATTCATATTTGACCCACCTTTTTGTATGATTTTAATTGCCAGTTCTCAATTTCAGTTGTAGTACTTTTTTAGTTCCTCTTTCTCCAAAATTGGCTGTGCTGCCTCGAATTCTACAAGAGGATAAAAATCGCTTCCTACGATATCCGCAAAAGGAAAATCACTCATGTTTTTAACCAGGTTGTATTTACTTATTAACCGCTTGTCAGAGATTTTATCTGGTTTTAGATTTTGCTCGGCCTCTATCTCCCATATCCGACCAAGGAAAGAAAGACTATTAAGGAAGAACACCGCCTGTTCGTATGTTGAAAGCTGAGATCTAAACACTTTTATGTAGTGCATGCGGTCATTGAATGATAAGCAGGGCTCATTATTAACAAAATTCAACAGCGTAAACATTTGTCTGAAATAATGCCCCAGCCGTTGATGGTGGCCACCATAGTATTTTAGTGAACTGTCAGGAAAGTCTGATAAATTTAAATTAACGAACTGGTCTTTCTTAGCGGATATAAATTCCCCCCAATATTTACTCCATTTTACCGGCTTGCAGCCGAGACGCGCAACCACCTTATCGAGCAGTTGTTCATTATAAGTTTTTTTTAGCATATTGATAATAGTGACTTGGCCATGTCGCGACACGCCATAAAAAACACAGTGGTATATAATGTTTACTGTCGCGGCTTTCCGTAAAATATCCGGGTTATATCTATTGCCGAGATAATTGCTAAAGAGGGCTTCTTCCCTGGCCCTGGCGGTTTCATCACTAAACAAATTATTATTGTCCCAGGCATTAGCGATCAGATCTTTCGTTTCCGTCATTGCCTGGATAAAATGTAGTCGAAATTTGACAAAAATTTTCTGTCCCGACAATTGAACATAAGAAGCAACCCTTCCATTTTCTTCACCTTGACTATCTGCAGGCATATAATCATCAGGAGCTTTAAACAACATCTCAGCAACAATTTGACGATTTGAGCGGACCATTTCGAAGAATAGACTTTCAAACCGCTCACGTTTAAAAAAAGTTTCCTGAACGGAAAGCTGGTTTCTCTGAGATTGGAAAGTGTTATATATAAGAATCACGCTCAAAATACTTAGAAATGTTCCTACCACTCCGCCTATAAAAGATCCATATCTTGAAAAAAGTTCCGCATCAGGCATTGGGCCTGTATTGAACGGTCGTATAAACATAAACAACACCGTTACGCTCAGACAAATTAGAATGATGCTGAGTACCAGCCAGAAAGGATTTAAAATTCGTTTCATGTTTAGTAAAGATGATTAAAGACTTCAATGGACAACGGTAAAAGATATAAAAAAGATTCTGAAATGCAAACCGCCTTGTATAAAGCCTATTGTACGCGACAAATGGCAGATAAAGGGAATTAGCCAATCTTCTAAGATATAATGCCAGTAATACTCTTAGAGAAGTAAAAGAGATAGGAGAATTGTATTAGCTTCTCTTAAACCAGGTTACAATGGTTAATTTTTTTAGCGAAATCAACATCCGATTTGTGCTTGTTGGCACAATTGACGGCAACATAAGTTGTTATATATGAGCTTTTTAGGATAAAATCACAGCGTTTGCTCAATTTTCAGCTCGCTTGTCTGTTTTCTCTGCAACCAATCTTGCGACCTCCCGTGAGATAAGATCTTTTACATCGTATTTGATCTGAAAAAAATTATCCATTATTTGCTGTTGATTTATTTCTTCAACTATCGGAATTGGGCGAAAGAATTTTGTATCTCTATTAATTTTTTCAGGATCATTTTGAATGGTGGCATGAAACATTTTCAACTTGATCTTTTCATGGGGATCGTCCGCTACCATTCCGACAAATTCGCCGGAAGAAAGCGCTGAAATTTTGCTGGCAGGGATTGCGGCCTCCAGTTGCTTTGAACGGCTAATTGAGGTATCTGTGCGATTTATAGACAGGCTTTCACGATCCTGCATGATCTTCCCGAACCGATCGGATAAAACTCGGGCTGTGTCACCCATCACCTGGCCACTGATGATATTCCCGCAGATGTTGACTATCACATCCGCCTGTTCCTTGCCGTAATCCTTGCGTAGTTGGCTAAAATCCTGCATTCCTAAAATGGTCGCTACCTTGTTACTTCTCGCCGTTGCTATCAGTGAATCCATGTTATTAAAAAAGATGGTGGGGAATTCATCGAAGACCAACGCACATTTTTGCTTCCCTTTTTTGTTGACGAGTTTGACAAGGCGCGACACATAAAGCGATAAAACTGCCCCATAAATTCCCTGCTTTTCGGGGTTGTTGCCAACGCAGACAATCTTCGGCTTTTCCGGGCAGTTTATATCAAGAGTAAAATCATTTCCGGACAATACCCAATAGAGTTGGGGAGAAGCTAATCGAGCCATTCCAATTTTTGCACTGGCCACCTGTCCTTCTAGCTGTTCCATAGCATCGTTTTGGTAGGCTGTTATAAATGGATTGACCAGAACTTCTATTTCCGGTTCCGTATTCAATACCGGCAAGAGATCATCATAATCTGCCTGCATGAGTTCAATTGCGTGAGGCAATGTGCAGTATTTCCCGTTTTCATATTTGCGGAGAAACCAGATAATGGCGGTAACGAAATTGATTGGGGACTCTACGAAAAAATCTCCCTGCTTCTTGATCCATTCCCTGTTCAGCCCCAATAAAATGGTTCTCGCTGATTCCGTTGCATCGGTAATGTCATGCATTGCCTGCGGGTCTAACGGATTACACCGGTGTGAGCAGGAGAGGTTATCAAAATTGATCGCGTAAAAGCTGGGTGGATTTTGATAGCAATGTTTATTGGCAAGTAGCCAGTTATATGCTGACTTCGATAGGTCATCATATTTGAAATCATACACAAACATTCCATAGCCCTTTTCGATCAATTGCTTCATCAAAGGCAAGATCACAAACCAGGACTTTCCGGCGCCGGGACTTCCGCTTACAATAAATCCACGAAATGGATTTGGAATATTAATCCAGCTATCACGTTGTTTTCCTTTCAGATTATATCTCGCCCGGAAGTTGATCGAGAACTCGTTTTGTATGAGTCTTTCTTCCTGCGGGAAAGTTTCATTTTCCTCGTTAAAGACATCTACCGATACTTTGTCATGGATCAGCCTGCTTATTTGTATTCCGCCTTTAAGAATTAACAAGTACCCTATCGCCAGTAGAATGATGTAAACAATAACGACGGTTTCAGCAGATCCGTTCCAATTGAAGGCAACTTCGCTGCCAAAAAAAATAACCCCTCCGGATAGCAAAAATATTAGCGAGGTTTTCCATTTAAGTCCAACATCCTTTTTTCCCTGCACCCCTAGTAAGCCAATGAAGAGCAGGAACAGAGAAAAAAACTTCGGCAAATAGAAATTTTTAAAGATTCCGGTTGCTGCTATGTGTAACAGTAAACGATCCGTAAACCTGGCCGTTAATTGCCAATAAGCAAAGGCCGTATAGCATGAGTAATATACATGTAGACCAAGTAATAAAACACTTCCGAATCTTATCAGATCTAATATCTTCCTCAAATCACTCTCGTTTTCACCGGTGGTTGACATACATCAATATTTAGTGCGTAGGCATCAGCCCATTTTCTTTCGTTTTCTTTTTTTCTTTTTCAAATGGTAAGGTGTTGGGTTAAAATCCTCTGTTGGTGTCATTAAACCAGCTACCAGCGACAACCCATTAAATTCTATAAACCCATTGTCTGCTTTTTGATGTGGTTGAGATTGACTGAGTGAAGCTATTTTGTCTAAACCATTCATTTGCTTTAGTAACCCTGCTACGCTGTACGGTTTACCGATTTCTGAACCGTTGAAAACACTTTTGTTTTTATTGTCGACGAATGTGATCCCATAGATCCTGCCATCTTCACTTTGACGAAGGACCGTGAACACATCCTTTTTTTGAAGTGCGGCGACCATTTCAGACAATGATTTTGGTTTCTTCAATATAACCTGATCAATGGTGTCCATCAGTTTACGTTTTAACGGTTCGCGCAAACGTAAATTTTGCACGAATTTCTGTTCTAGTCTATCGAGCGTTGGCTTACCGTTAATAGTGCTAGCCTTGATAGGTATTCCGACCTTTATACCCGATGGATCAATTACCTTGTATAGTAGCCCTCGTTTGCGATAAATAATACCATCTTCTTTACCTCGATCCGCTACCACATTAAATTGCTTTAGCACGGCATTAAATTCCGGCAAAGAAGTGTAGTTGTATGTATTGACTATGGCGTTCAATACGTTGGTAATTCCCAGCTTCGTTTCTGAACGACCATATTGCAGTTTCAATATGTCAAAGATCTGGCTGGTTTTGTCGGGTGCCTTAATACCATTTCCTGCTTTTTGCAAACCATACTTTTCTTCAATTGCTTTACGGGCAATTTCAGACTGGTTACGGCCTATATTGTGGGTATTGATCCGCGTCCCGTTTTCCCGGATCGTGGAACTGACTATATGGATATGCGGGTGCCCAGCATCAAAGTGCTTATATATAAGATATGGTTGGCCGGCAAATCCAAGTCTTTCCATATAATCATTTCCAATGTCTAATATCTTTTCGTTTGACAGGGTTTCGGTAGGGCTGAAGTTGAGTGAAACATGTAACGTTTTGGTGGCCGCCCTTTCATTTAAACTGTTCCTCATTTCAAAACCTTCCAGCTTGTGGTAAAAGTTCATTTTATGCACAGGCAAAAGAAATCCATTCTGACCAATACAAGCGGCAGTTCCTTTGTGTACTTTTTTCTCATTATAGTTCAGCGTTTGCTGAATACTGGAGGGGGTCGTTATCCTTGCGACCATTGCCTATAGATTTGGTAAGCACAATCACTGATCTCTTCGGTTTTGCTAAGGAATTTTTTGTGCGTTGTTGCATACTCCAATATCCATTTCCTGAACTCCGGGATCCGGTCAAGGGTATGCAGTTTATGAACTGCCTGGTTAAAGTTGTTCCCTATTGCATTCAATTCTTTTTGCAGCTGCAGCATATCTTTTAAAAAATCGTCGGCGGAACCATTTCTGTAAATGATTGTTATGGGCTGCATAAGTGCTACTTTCCTTAAATAGGTGCTCGTTGTCTTTTCTGTACTTTTTTTCCGGTTTATATTTAGTTGTGAATATTCACTTTCATTCAGTCTGACGACAACCAATTTTTTTCGTAC
Organism: Sediminibacterium sp.; assembly: GCA_965206685.1. Classification (GTDB taxonomy): domain Bacteria; phylum Bacteroidota; class Bacteroidia; order Chitinophagales; family Chitinophagaceae; genus Sediminibacterium. The sequence continues at coordinate 2,789,114 of OZ242223.1, read as the reverse complement.
TTCGGATTGTTTCTTCTTCATTTATTCCTATTGTACTATTCCCCGCACGAGTCCCGAGTGAAGGGGCAAGATGCCCAAACGTATAACGTTTGTACATCTTGCCGCGGGCAGCCAAAGCCGCTGATGGCTTGGATTAACTTGTTTGAATGATTGTGATGTAAAAATAGGAAGTGATAGAAGGGGAAAACTAGCCTGCCTGAAAAATCCGCAGGCGATGCTGAAGTGTCGGGGATAGATAATTAAAGTATTCCTTCATCAGCGAAGGAGAGGTAACTATATGGCGTAATGATTAAATGGTCTATCAATTTGATATCCTGATTTATACCTGCGAGCTTTATTTTTTCAGTGACAATTCTATCACATTCACTGGGCTGTAAATTACCGCTCGGGTGGTTATGACAGATAATCATTGAAGTGGCGCAAAGATCAAGGCCGGCTTTTAAAATCAGACGGGAATCTACAGAAGTGCTGTGAATCCCCCCTGACGATACATTATAGATTCCGACAATCTGCCTTGCCTGGTTTAGATAGGCGACTTTGAACTCTTCAAGAAGACAAATCTTACGCTTATCCCAATACTGCAAAAACATTCTGTACATATCGTCAGATTGACGAACTGTTGTGCGGTCTGAGGGCTTGATAATTGTTTTGTAGACGAGTTCTATTTCAGCAACCTTATATTCCCATTCCGGAGAGTCTAAAAATTCGATCATAGTTAGTGGTTTTAAAAGGCGATTACACGCCCGCATTGACACTGTGTGGCTTCATCTGCCGCATCTTCAAAACAAGTAAAGGTTTTGGGGTTACCGGTCTCATCCGCAACAAAGGATGGATCCGGGAACATTTCTATCACATAGAACAATGAGGGGAGTATAATATGCTCATTGATGATACAGGACATAAATAATATTCGTTCCATGATGATGTATTGATTAATTAATCGGAATGGGTTGTGAACGGAAATCCTTCAGGTTTAAGAAGAACCCACGGGATTTGATCATCCCTTCCCTGAACATTGACCATAAAAGGGATGATCCAAGAGCAGACAAGCTTGTATTGATAAAAAGATCCTGTTTGGAGAGTGCATCGGTCAATGAACAACTTGGTAAATCATCGTCTTTAACTGATTGTAAAAGGGACTTGAATTCGTCGGTTACGAAAGGAAGATCGGATACTGTTTTGTATTTGGTTGACGGTGGTTGTTTGATCTTCCCTACAGTGGAAAGAATGACCTGCCCTGTATCCAGACTGTTTCCGAAATCCATCCAGTAGTAAGGGTTTTCGCGGCCAGTAGATTTGTCCTTGATTCCTTTCAGCATTTTGCCAATTGTAAACCTGAGTTTTGCCGAGTCAACGCAGGTGATGATAATGTTACCTTTTATGATCGCAAGGTCTGATTTGGAAGTTAGTTTTTCAGGAATGGCCTTCCAGTTGGTCCCGAAAAACCGGTTGTTGCGATTGATCAGTGCCACGGACTTTTGTAAGCCAATCTCCTCGGTTGTAAAAAGCTGCCTGCCCATGTTTGCCCTTGTTACGATATCATCGTCAATCACTTTAACGAAAAGTCCGGGGTGACCGAGTGCGATCAGGCAGGTATTGATTTTTGATAAGGAGGTCAGGATCTGGCTGCCTGTTCCGCCAACACCAATTAGGGTTACGAGTACCGGATTCGCGGGTGATAACAGGTATCTTTCAACTATATGGACAGCGGTTTTATCATTGCGCATCGAGTAAGGTTTTAAAGGATTTTGTAAGTTTTTTCAGTTCGCTTAAGGGGAAACTTTTTTTAGTAATGTAGAGGCTCTTGTAAAGCCGGATGATATTGCTCTTAACCGGCGAACGATCGCTGAGTAAGTGAGAGAATCGGCTATTGAAAAAATAATCTTCCCATTGTTTCATAAATACCTCCAATCCTTCGTCATCGTTTATTTCTATATCTACCGTTCCCATGCAAACATTCCCTGTACTATAAATATTGAAAAAGGGAGCTTCAAACAGTTCTGTTTTTATATCGGGTCTGGCTGTGGTTTTAATTGCAAAAACGCTAACAGAATCGCGGGTCGCTTTCCATAGTAATGGCGGGACGGGATAAATACCACTCAGCAAACCCAATCCTTCAATAAAGAGCAGTTGCCTGTGCTGGTTTGGGGTATGCCAGACAGCGCAACCGTTGTTGCCGGAGCGCAGGAAAAGCAGGTTTGCGGGCAGTATGCCCTTCGTGTCAAAACACTTTCCCTGCCTTTCGGTATTTGCCAACATGATCTGGGCTAATTTTTCCGTTTCCTGCTCGGTCAATGGATGCGCATTAATCATTCTTCCCCTCTTGTCGAAATCAAAGGATTCCACATAACTGTTTTCCTGTTCTTCCTGGCTTGTATAGACAATAAATGCTTTGGTTGGCAGGTACTGGGTTGTAAATCGTTCTGTAATATTTATCATGGGAGCATAGATATTGTGTCAACTAATAGGTTCAATTGTTCCATTAAAGCCTGATGAAATTCAAAACCATGCGTTTCTTTGACTTGCCTTTTTGAAAAGAATTGGACAGAGCAGGGTTGATCGAGATAGGTCCGTTCCTGCAGGTCACTGTTAACGTAGGAATCAAGGTTATCCATCAGCCAGCCATCAAGGGTCCAGCAGAAGGAAAAGTATTGATCTGCACTGCTTAATTCGTCTTCATTGAAGTATAAAAAGCCGCAGGAAAGGTTTTCCATAAATGACTTTCCCGGAAAACTTTGATACAGGTTCAGGAATGCTTTTGCAGAATGTAAGAGGCCGTCTTCAAAATCAGATTTGGGTTCAAAGGCGTTTACTCGTGATTCAAACAGGTGAAGGTTTTTCGGGTAACCTATTTCTTTATTAAGGATAGGAGCCACTCTTTGAATGGCACCGGCAAGAGTCCTGTAGTTTTTTAATTCATCCTCATCGAATCCGTGTTGATCCTCTTCAACCTGCTCAAAAATCATATTACAGGTGCTACCCACATAGTTGTCATCATTGAATAATGGCATATCAGCCATTTGGTGGAGATAGGCAAAGACAGACAGCAAAAGATCAAAAGCCGGTTTGTTTTTAGTCCGCTGCAGTTTCCATAGAGGGTCTATCGGTATGTAAAAAAGGGTAAGGTTTGTATCAAGTTCTTTTACGGTAGCAAGCGATGGCTCGGTTTTATAATCCTGGTAAATGATTAGCTGAATATTTGATCCTTTTTCCCCGATATACTGCTCTGCATGGTGAAAGGACTTTTTGATATTCAAGGGGTAGGGTAAAGAAGGATTCAAGAGCGGTTCAAATTTGTATAGTTGAGCCAGATTTTTCAGTGAATGGTAGAAAGACTCTTCGATACATTTTAATGATTCATTGTTGTTCCTACCTATGTCCATCACCGGTCCGAATCGCTGTTTTAGAAAACCATTGGCGTGACGGAAATGGGTACGGGTTTTTTCTTCTCTTTTTTTACCTGTCCCGCGTCTGCCAGATAATTCACCTTCTTTGCGAATTCGCCTATTTGGTTGTAGCGTTTGCATAGATCTTCATCTTTATTTTCAAGTGTAAGAACTGTTTTCTTTTTCATGTTTATCCTTTTGTTCCAATCGTTGTAACGAATTTGTATTGCACGTAATCATTTCTAATCTCCGGCCCTTCAATTTTTGCAGTAGTAAGGATAGGGTAGGTAGGTGCGTAAAAGTTCAATACAGTATCGGGTGAAAACCCCGATTGTGGATCGGGTAAGTCTATATCAATTCCGTCATTATTGAATAGGAATTTTCTGGGTAATTCATTTGCAAGTAACATGGTTACAGTTTTTAAGTTTATTAATCTTCAGGTTGATCATCATCATTGTCGTCATCTAATCCTTCCCCGGGATCATCATCTTCCAGGCTTAGATTATCCAAATCATGCTCCAGTTCAGAATTATCTTCATCAAGTCCTGTTACTCCGGATGCCGCATTGTGGCTTCCCGGTTCCTGAGATGCAAATAGGTCAAGTGTACCGTGGCTGCTGCGCAATTGCGTCATCTTTTTATTAATCTCGTCAGTAAATTCCGGAAAGGCTTTTACATCAGGCATTTGGGCAATTGCCTGGCCATATTTCTTTTCTTTCTCCAGTTCATCCACTTTTTTCATTTTTTCATCAAACTGTTTGCGTTTGTTTTTGTCTGCTTCGTTTTTACCTTTCTGGATATTGTTATTTCCCAGAGCTGCCTTCAAACCCTTTTCATGTTCAAGAATGTTACGGAACAGCTCTGTTGTTTTTTTTACCGGTTCGGTTATGGTAGTGAAGAACTTTTCGTTCAGTTCTGCGATACTGCCGTCTAATACCATTGGAGGTATATTTTTAATCGCTTTGTCTTTGACCGAATCATTGCAGACAAGAACCGAAACGATCATTTGCGCTTCAGAAACAGGCCGGATATTCAGGACAATATTTCCTGTGATTCCCAATGTGCTGATTTGTTGAAAGAAATTGGTTTCCATGATTTATGATTGAGGTTGATAGATGATTTTTACTTTGTTATTTGACAAAATCTGAAACCCATAGTCGAAGCAGAATGTAACCGCGGATCCTTTTTTGTTGGGTTTGCAATGGGTGTGGTAGTCCCAATTAAAGCCACAGGCAACGAGATCGGCTTTTGTGATGATTGTAAGTTGCCTTGTTAGCGAATCTTTAAGCTTGCTTCGATTTCGTTTTATGATGGCTGTAATGTTTCTTGTAAAATTGTTGTCTTGCTGATTCCTTGCATTATTGTAAACGTTCCGACAGGAATCGTTGCAGAATTGTTTATCGCTTCTTCCCCTGATCGGGTGAGCGCAATTTTTGCAAAAGTTGGCGGGTATTTCCGTTTTCATACTAAAGGATTTTTGATTTCATAAATGCGATGATTTCTTCAATGGATTCAACAGGCTTGGTGACATTATTAAATCCATTGATCTCTCCGATGGTACCGGGTTTGTAGGATTGGGTCTTTTCTCCTGTTTCAAATAAGAGTTCCCCCTTGCCTAAATCTCCCGGTTGAAAGCAGACATACATGGAATTGTTCTCTTCATACCTGTCAGCTTCCGGAAGGTTCATATCTTTTACAAAGAATACTGCGACACGGCAGCCCAAACCCATTGGAGAGAGATTTTCACCGTCCCATTTGTATTCGGGAAAGTCTTGTCGTAATTGATTTAACAAAGGGCGTAAGAGCAATTCTGTCCAGCGTGGGTAAACTGCGTTAAAAGCTTTATTCTTTTTTTGAAGCCGTTCCAGCTGCTTTACCTTTAATTCGATCTTGGTATTAAGGCTCTTGACTCTTGCGCGATGCCCGGATAAGCGAACCGCGTAAGCATAACTAATTGACTGGAATGTTATTGTTTCATTCATATAATAGGTTTTAAAAAGGGGTATACCCCCTTTTTTTGGCGAATTAATTATTGAGGAAGGATCTGTCGGTATCAAAAGCCTGACAGAGATCAAAAGCCGCCTGACCGCGTTGCTGCCCCGTACCGTTATACATCAGGGATCTTAGTTTAGCTGTATCGTCCTTGTACTTGCGGACATTCTGGTAGTATCCTGTGATTCCGTTGTATGTGCCAAACAGTGTTCCTTTAGTTGTTTCTACCTGTTGTGTTTCATTTTCCATCGTGTACCTGTAGGCGAAGTCACACATGTTCTTATAATAGGTAGAGCACTGGTCATCAAGGCCTGCTTCCAATCTTTGCAGCACTTCTTTGCTAGGGATCAAGGCTTTCTGGATCAATTTTCGAACCTCTTTATCTGTGATCCTGACTTTGGTCCAGTGGTTAAATATTGACTCCATTTGGGATGCCATATTATTACTGATTCCCATCAGTTTGTGCGCTTCTTCAAGACGTTCCCTTGCGTTGGCGGTATGCCTGATCTTGATTGCATTCGTCTGATTTTTCAGAGCGGCATTTAAAGGTTAGGGTGAGGATATGAGTTGCCCCATATCCTTCCCCACAGATCTGGACGTGCCACTTTCATGGCATCCAGCTCCCAGATTTAAATCTATCCGGTTATGTTCCATCCGGTGACAGCGCTTGTGAACTAATTGAATATTTGATAAAGTGTTGTCATTTCTGTCAAGGTTCTTATGATGCCTTTCCCATGATTGATACCATTGAAGTTTACAGTCACAAAGTGGACATACTCCTTTCTGCGATTTGTAAAGTTTCTCTGACACGATACCGGATAATACAGAGTTTCGATTACTCCAGTATTCGATATCTCCATCGAAGGGACTTCTTGCACCCTGAACCTTTTTCCAACTGACATTTGCACTAACGTCAAAGATTCCAAACACCACATTCCCGAGTTTATATTTATCTACCATTCTGCCTCTTCTCATTGCCTTCGTAATAAATAGTTTTTCGAACTGGTGTCGTGTGCTACGGTGTTTGTGAACATCTTCATAAGCCTTATAGAGAATTGTATCCAATTCTTTTCTAAGTTTCATAAATCCGTGACTGGCATCCATAGCCCATTTGTAATAGTTCAACCATCCGTTAATCATCATTTTCAGATGACTGGCTTTACCGCTAAGTTGTTCGAGATTACTGTTTTCAAAGAGATGGATATTCTTACTCCATTCTCTGATTTTCTTACTGAACGAATACACTTTGTCTGGATCGGCATAAAACGTGACTTTATGTGTTTTGTCATGCTTGCCACTTCTCCATTTGTCGAATACAAAGCCGAGGAATTTGAAGCTATCACCTTTGTGAAATTCAACAGCTTTGGTTTTCTCAGGATTTAATTTCAAGCCGCGTTTTTCTAAGATTGCTGGTAACACTTCCATAACTCTTTCGTAGTAGTCTCTGTTCTCACAGATAACAACAAAGTCATCCGCATATTGAACAAATCCTACAGATGGACTGTGGTCCCTGCATTTCTTTTTAACGCTGCAAACAAATCCATAAAATGGCTTTAGGTTTCTATCAGAAGGTTTCCTCGTTGCTATCAGGTGGTCATAGATTTCGAAGTCTATTCCCCATAGTCCAATATTGCATAAAAGAGGACTAATGACACCACCTTGTGGTGTTCCTGATTCTGTTGCGAAGAACATGTCTGATTCAATATAGCCGCATTCAAACCATTGCTTGATGGCACGAAGCATATTACTGCTGCAACCTTCCAAACGATTCAAGATAAAATCATGGTTTAGATTGTCGAAACATCCTTCGATGTCTGCATCTAATACGATAACCTCACCTTTTCTTGCTTTTAGGTTGTGCCAGATTGCCATTGTTGCATCGTGGGTGCTGCGTCCTGGTCTAAACCCGTAAGAGTTTTCACTGAACTTTGCTTCCCATTCAGGTTCTAATGCGATTTTAACTAAAGCCTGGTAAGCTCTGTCTTCTATGGTAGGAATACCTAAGGGTCTTTGCTTACCATTTGACTTCGGGATATAGATTCTTTTCAAGGGCTTTGCACTATAGTATTTATCAAGGTTCAGCTTTGAAGCAAGCTCTAAACGCTCTTCATTACTCTTAATGATTTCCCTGTCTATTCCCGGTGTGTTTCGTCCTGTGTTTTCAGAAGTAACCCTTCGAACACTCAGCAGCTTTGCATACGGATCTTTCAGTAAATCCCTTTGTAATCTTCTTACTTCAGGAATATTACTGGCAAGCGCTGCCCGATACATTTGATTTTGCTTCAGGAAAACACCATTCTCGACCTTAGTCCAGTCAATGTTTTCCCATCTGTTTACTTTCAGCATTGTTGTTACTTTCATAATGTATCTTTTAATTTAAATCCACGGCGAATTTGGCATATCCGGTTGACCGTAGCCATCCGGCTTTCGCTTGGTCGCCATTCCTACCCGGTAGATCACATTCGTCCAAGAGAACTTATTACTTGATGTAAAGTGATAAACCGGTTTCCTTGTTCCTCTGATTAATGTTTGCTTGAACTTAGACTCCTCTCTATACCGCCAGCCTGAAAAGCTTATGAAGTGAACCACAACAGAGGTACTTCTTTCTTTTGCTGGGAAACTGCACGTATCAGTGATAAAATTTCGTACAGCGTAACTGCTCTCGATACCTAATAACGAGGTTATCATATTCAATTCGTTCCATCTTACTTTCGACATCACTTTCGAGTTTTAGACTTTGTTCCGAGCTTTCCATTCCCTGTTCTCTTGGCAGGTTAAGGATCGGATGAACTTTACTGGATAAGCTGCCAGTATCAGCATTTCACTGAATTAATCAGAAGTTAAATCCACTCTTTCGAGTGAGACTCGGATGAATTATTAGTTCATCCAACAAGTCGCACTGTTATTACAAACAATCCGGACAGGTGTAAAGGCAGCAGTGATACTTCCAAATCCATCATGGGATGTAGTAAGGAACAGGTATTTTTCTGTGAGGTCATCATTGCCCACACGGATGTAACCGGGAAGTTTGGCAGTAATAAAAACGCGTTCGCCATTGCCCAATGCGCCGGCAGTTTCGTACTGAATTCCATCTCCGCCCACTATTGCGTCAAAGAACGAAAATGCATCTATGTTCTGGACGATCTCATAGTCTTTGCCAACTACGCCTAAAACGGTATCGTTGTCTGTCCGGATCGTTGCATAATAATTTGGAACGGTAATTTCCGGGATCTTGATTCCTGTTTCTTCGTCAGCTTTTTCATTTTCGGTATCATAAGTCAATAATCGCCTTTTTTCGACTGTATAGTTGAGACCGGCAAATTCCAGTGCCTCCTTACTGGTTGGGTACTGGTCCACGATTTTGCCTAATCCATGCCAGGCTTTTTCTTTTACAGAAAAGAAACTGTATTGCTGTGTCTTTTCGTTGAAATTGAGTTGATGTGCCATGTTTGATTACCCATATGTCTTATATCCCGCAGTTGGGTTGCTGCGGTCAGGTTTAATAATTTGAATTTAATTGGTGTATTGCCGTTTCTATTCTTGCTCTACATCCTGGAGTAAGGCTCTTGGAGATGCCATTTTAACAGCAATCATTTCTGATGTTTATGTCTGATTGCTTTAAAAGGGCAAATCCTCAATAGGTTCAGTCAGATCCTTCGGATCAGGTGGAATTACCGACACCTGTTTTTTACCACGGATGAGTTTAATGGAATCTGCGTGGCAGTTGATGCTTGCTTTGGCGTTGCCGTTCATATCATTGTACGCATTAACGAACAAGCGTCCGGAGACTGTCACGATGGATCCCTTGTTGAGAATCTTTGCGATTCCTTTTCCCATCCACCATGCGATGTTGATGAAGGTGGTAAATTCTTTTGCTTCTGATGACCCTTTGGGTTTGTAGCGGTCATTGATGGCTACTGTAAAGTTTACTACTTCCTTGTCGCCTTTGACCATAGTAATGTTTGCATCTGCTGTAATTGTTCCGGTGAATTCCATACAATTGATTTTTAAGTTTAATAATGGTGAGAGAGTATTCCTTTTCAACTCCTCTCAATTCCAATGGAGGAGATTGAAAAGGAATGCTCGAGCATCGGTGCAGGATAGCGTTGCGGTGGGTGCCCGTCAATGAACAGAAACATGAATGGTGCGACGCAACGAAAGTCTGATCAGGGAAAACATGCCGGTAACAGACCTTCTTTTACAAACCGCTGGTATCCGCCAATAGTTAAGTTGAAAGGATTGAAGGCCGGTGGTTCATGAAAGCAATACTTGGTCAGTGGATATTTGCTGCCTGAATGAATGATAGACTCAAATTTTTCCTCCTGCTGCCTGTTAAGCAGAATTTCGTTACCAAAAACAACCTTGTACTGCCAGTCATAGCCAAAGTATTGAATAAAATCCTCCGCTACTTTTCTTCGCTTAGTAAGCACATAATAATCTGCAAATCCTTTGGGTTTAATCTCGATTAAGTATGCCCTGCCGGTTTGCCAATCCCTTATCAAAAAATCAGGTGTGTATTTTCGTAAACCATCATGTATAAGCTTTGTATAAGTAAAGCTTTCTGTTTCATAATAGATTCCGATATCATCGCGGAGAAATGCATGCGTTTTTTCAATGGTTAGTAAAAAACGCAGTTCAGTCAATGAATCCAGGAGACAGTTATCGTAATGGACGAAACGTGGATTTTGTTCGTATGTAAAAGTTGCCATCGATATTCAGTTTATTTATGCCAACTGTGTAAGGAGATGATTCGACCCAGCATTATGAATTCGGCTTGTTTGTGCTTGGGATATGTTGAAAGACGATCAGGCGAACTTGCATTTATTTTCTCAGCATATTGCGATGCCCACTTGTCAAACGAAGATCTTCCTTTTAACCTCAGACATTCTCCAAAATCAGCCAATTGCTGCGCACTCAGGATGATCTCATCGTCGTAAACGATTTTGAACTTCCAGTCATACTGTTTCAGGCGGATAAAGTTTTCTGCGACTTGTTGACGGATGACTAGTTCATGCTGCATCTGGAATGCGCGAGGCTTGATCTCAATTAGAAATGCCTTGCCTGAAATTTTGTGCCGAATAAGAAAATCAGGCGTATAGCGCCTATGGAATGTAAGGATAGAATTTACGGGTTGGAAGGTCCCAGGGTGATAGTAAATAGAGACAGGGGAACGCATGAAATCATATTCTTCCCAAATGGAGACAGCAAATTTCAATTCAGTGAGTGAATCGAAATGGCCGCCCCAGCTAATGAGAGGAATCGCGCCGAAGTAGGTGAACTTTTGTTTGGGTGCTTTCATTTTAAATGATTAATGACGGATTATCTGTCGAGATTCAAAATCTTGGTTGCCCGAATCCGGGTGATATAGCGTTTTTCGGTTCCCTTATAATATTTCCGGTGATCGATCTCGCCTTCTACCAGAACATGGCTGCCGCAGATAAAATTGTTTTCAATCTTTTCTGCTTTTTTATCCCAGGCAACGATGTCATGCCAGGTAGTTTTTTTCTGCTCGGTGCCGTCCTCGTTCTTACGGTACCAATCCGTGGCCAATCTTAAGTAGGCCCGTTTACTGCCGTTTTTGGCTGTGGATATCAAAGGGTCACTGCCGAGGTAGCCGATTAGTTGTACTTGATTTTGTGTTTTCATGGCGTATGAATGTAAAGTGATTGATAGTTCAATTGTGAGGACAAAAGTGAACAGGGACGGGCGAAAGGAGAAGTGTTATCCGTATCCGTTTCGTTTATGAATCGGATCACACGGATAATATTTTTGGGTATCTTTACTAGATAAAGCGAATCTTATGCTCACAGAAGATAGAAACTGCCTATACTGTAATAAGCTCTTGAAAAAGGAAATGAGGAGAGATGCTAAATACTGTAATGAGTATTGTAAAACTGCTTACAATAATCTCCAGCGGTATGGATTAGATCCAAATGTGTCGAGGGTAGATAAAATACTGCATAAGAATTATGAGATTTTATTAAAGACGATTAAAAATCAAAGCGTGGTTGAAGTGACGCGCCTGAGTCTTGAAAAGAAGGGATTCAAATTTGATTTCTTTACGCAGATCAGGGGGACGGGCTATAAATATTGCTATACTCTTTCTTTCCGATTAAAAGATGCGCCAACAGTTTTGATTGGCCGAGCACCGGATCATGTTATTGATGAGCAGCATTAATCATTATTAAGTATTGACCCTGAAATCTTCAATCAGGCAGAATTCCGGAAGTTGGCTATGTAGAATGGTGATGGATAGAACATCGAAGATGATTTCTTTCCAGGCGGGATTTAAGAGACGGAATTGTTCGGCGGCTTTGGTGAGAGCGGTTAGTTTTGACTTAGTGATTCTTTCTTCGGGCAGGCCGAACGAGTCCTTTGTTCTGATTTTGACTTCTATAAAATGCAGTTCTTTTTTTCGTTGAACAATGAGGTCAACTTCTGATCTACCGGATCGCCAGTTCATTTCGATCACGGTAAAGCCCTCGGAATGTAAGTACTCTACTACCAGTGCTTCGACTCTTGTTCCGATTAATTGATTCCAACTCATAGTGTCTAAGGTACAACATGAAATCTAATGGTTTAGATCGGAGCGAATTTCTGTTCAACCAGGAGTTTTTTATTTTGGCAGGCAATGGGATGTCTTTGGGTTTTAAAAATTCCAGTGGACGATTTCGTAACGCATTATTTTTTTTATTGAGTTGGTTTTGGGTAGTGGTTATGAAAATACTTTGTCCAATTTTTAATTTTATCCAATGAGGTGCGCGGTAATGGAATACCCATATTGATACAAATTTTACGAAGGCCCGTATCTGAGATCATATATTTTTTACAATGGTTAATACCGGCTCGATCCAAACCAATTGGTATGATTTTCCACGTATAAAAGATTGTTTTTCCATGTTAGGATCAAAACTATTGTTTGGGAATAAGTCGATTCTGTATTTTTTCGGAATGTGAATAACTATCCCGGTACTAAAAGCAACTTATTTATGAACTATTTTATCTTGGTTGTATGGAAATTCGGTTTGATACGCTTCGATTATTGGCAACACTTGTCAGTGATGCCCCACAGCCCTCACAGTACCAATGTTTACCACGGCAATTGATCCTACTCTCCAGCTTTGACTGGGCGACCATATATTCTCATTTGTTGGAATTGGAAACAGAGGGTATGGTACAGATTGTTCAGGCGGATAATATTCAATTTTCTATTACGCAAGCCGGAATTGAAAAAGCGGCATTCAAAGAAATCAGTCATTCGCAAAAATGAAAATTCCCCGTTAGTTGGCGGGGAATTTTATCAGTGAAATGGGTTAGTAAGCGCGTTAAGTTAACTAATAAACGCAACTTTATTACGTTTATTGTATGTCAGGCAAACTGTAACCTATCCAGACAATGCAGATCGGTCTTGCTGTAATAGGATTTTGCCCAAGCTCCGTCTGTATGAAGGTTTAAAGTGACAGGATTTTTTGTTGGTGACGCTGCCTTTTTCTTAACCGGTTTTGCCCCTTTCTTGGGTGCTTTTGGTGCCATATGTGAATCTCTGAAATGAAAATGGTCCACCAACGCAAGTGCTTCCAAGGCAAAGGCTGTCGCAATATCATTGTCCTTTATTTGAATGAGATTATCGCCGTTTTCTTCCTCGCCGCCAAGAGCGAGATTAGAGGATCCGAGCCAGACAACTGCATCTTTTGTATTAAATCCACAGACGATAAACTTGTGGTGAACCTGGTGCCCGAGACCGATACTGGCTTCTTTTTGAAAAGGAGGAGGCAGGAGTGTTGCACCTTGTTTTCCGGTAACAAGTAAGCCTTCGGGTGAATTGACTTTATAAAGGGTTATCCCATTGGTAGAATCGGTAATTCCACAGGTGAAAATATCCTTTCGCTGATGCAACTGAATAAGTGCCGGAGCGACAGGACCGGTGGTTTTGGGGTCAATCCCCATTACAGCAAAAAGGATATTCTTTTTTTCGGCAGTCATCCTTGTGACAATATCGTCCAGGTTTTTTTCCGCCTGGTCCTGTGGATGCGGTGCAAACGTAATTGACACTGGAGGAATGCCACTGGCCTTAAAATCATAGGGCTGAAGGGGGAAATCTGATTTTTGAAATTTTGTAGTAGCTAATGCATCTTTCCAGGCTTCTTCAAAGAGGCCCTGATAGGTGGCTGTTATTTTTGGATCATTAAAGATGATGACATGATTAGAATTCACGTACATGCCTGTTACAGAAAAGTTGGTAGAGCCACTCAGGACTTTTACCGGTTCGCGGTTTTTACCCTTGGATACGATCAGAACTTTGTTATGCTGAAAGCGGGAGAATTTGCCACGGATGATCGGGGCTTTGCTCCCGATTTTTTTGGCGGTCTTTTTAAATTCTTTGGTGAAGGCATCTTCGGGAGATACTTTTATTTTGCCGGTTTTCTTGTCAGGTCCGGAAAGGTGGAGGGCGGCATTATCCAAAAGGATCCGAATCCGGCCTTTTTTGCCCAGTGCAATGAATGTTTTCATTACATCCGGCTCACTCAGGTCATAAGCGAATACATCCAAAAAAAGTGTTTTGTCTTTTTGGACCATATCCAGTATTTCAAAAACCTTAGTCCGGGCAGTAAGACCTGACCAGGTGTATTCATCCAGATACGTATATTCTTTTCCCTGGCCGTCCGTACCGGCAACTTCTGAGGTGTCAAACAATAATTCATTATCCTTAGGTTTAAAAGGGGCTTTGGGCCCAAAGTGATCAACGAAAGCCTGTGATTGCACAAATCCGCGGGTGAAACCGAGTTCAATACCTCCTTTCACAAACGGCTCGACCGTGGTTTTGACCGTAACACTTAAACTATTGTCAATTGCCAACAGGCTATTCTTGTCATCGAAATAGCGTGGTGTTACGGTATAGGTATATTTTCCATAGATGATCTTTCCATCTGTGTGAAGCCCTCCCGGAACATGCAGCCAACGGAATTTTTGAATTGGGGCGTTAATAGTGGAGTCTGCCCGTTGGGTTTTATCCTGCATATGATCCCTTGGGTTTTCAAATGCAAGTTTGTTAAGTAAGTAATAAGCGTCGGCACCCTGGGGTTGGCACTGGATGGTAAAACCAGCAAGGTTTTTAATATCCTCCTGACCCAGGTTAAAAGCCAGCAATACTTTTGCATCACCCTTGAGGGCGTTTACAGTGAGAGAAGTTTTGGTTGCCATACAATCGTGAATTGGTTTATGGCGGAAAAGTAGCAGGTAGAAATGAGAGATGCAAGGGGGAAAACCCCGGAATCGAGTTAAATAATTGTGAATAAGGCTAACGGATAAATTGTCTAGTTGGCAATTTTGATTTCCGATTCGTTGGTTAGGATCATTTCAGGTTTTCCATTATATTCTTTGATCAAGCCGGTGGCACAGACTTTTTTGTTATTGTAAAACAGTTCCGGTTTCTCTTTGAAGTTGGTGCGGTCATTGCCAAAAATGACGATTGTAAAAGGAGAGGAGGGATAGGCTACACCCATATTCAGGAAAGTAGGTTGGCCATTTGAATTTTCGAGAAAACGTGTTCCGAATACTTTGTCGCAAACGGTGATTTTTTCACCTTTGTGATCTTTTGCTTCGAAAGCTGTGAAAGGAGCTGCTGGTTTTTGTTGTGTGGGTTGTTGTATGGCCACGGGTGCGGGCGTGGTAGTATTGCTTAATACTTTTTCCAGAATGAAAGATAGTCGAATACCTACTTTCAAGATCTGTTCCACAATAATGGGTGTCGCTTTTTGTATATAGTTTTCATCAAGGGTGCTGTTTGAAAATGAATAGATCTGCGGCAGATAAGAACGTGATTTAATTATCCAGCTTGCCACGTTTTCGTTTTTGAAACCTGCGATTTGGGCAACGGAAAGTTTGGAATAATTGTTCATAATTGTTTGCATAGTGATATGTTCTTTATTGATGATAGCTCCGTCCCAGACAGCATGTAGGTTGGTGGATTTACCCATCAAGGAAACATTGATGCTGTTGCCACCCTTGTCATTACCATAGCCATCATGCAAAGGTTGGTGTACATCGCCCACTAAATGAATCAGGATCATCAGGTTCAGTTTCAGGTCTGTGGGATTAGAACCTTTTTCGAGTTCGCTGATCACCGTGTTTAGTTCGGTGTAAATATTTCCTTTCTGGAAGGGATCGATTTTTCCACCTTTTTCAATATTGATATAGTGCGTGGTGGTGAGATATTTATATTCGTTGTTACCACCTCTTTGTTCATCCATCCAGGTTGCGGCATCTTCTATGGAAGTGTTTCCAAGCCAGACTTTGAGTTTTTCTTTGGCAGCAGGGCTTAAGAGTTGGTAAGCGATCTGGGCAACCATGTGGTGGCCTTCGCGGCTCCAGGCGAAAACGGTGTCGTGAACCAATAGTAATAGGGACGATGCGATGAGCAGGAATTTCTTTTTCATGGGAGGGTTTATTGCTTTGGTAAGGTAGTCCTTAGTATGTTAATTTGTTTACCGACCTCCTGCACCTGTTCCAGGAAGCCTTTGGGCAAGAGGTGAATCATTTTTTGCGTACGCAGGCGCATTAGCTCATTTTCGTAAGCCATGTCGTCCAGCCGTGCAAGCATTTTATCTTTCCATTTCATGGAGGTAAAACTAGGAATCCCTTTGGTTTGTCAATTAGGTATTTATACCTGATTTTTCAGTTTTTTTCACGGTGCCAGACTACTAATCCAGTCCTTGAAGAAAGTCATTAATGCGGGATTTACTGCGGGGCGGGGTTTTGAAATTGCGGAATACATTTTCAATCAGGTCGATTTTGGAGCCTGCGACAAAACCCCGCTCGATCCTTTCTTCAATCATGATCCCAACTAAAAGGTAATCGTGGGTATTCTTTCTTTTACCCTATACTGATAACCAGATGCCACCGCCACTCCAGCCTTTTAATTCCTTGAACCCGAAGGAAGATGTATCATTCTCAAAATATCCCTGTTTACGCCGATTGTATTCCAGAGTGATATTGTTGTCATAACTGAGACCGATCTTTTCAATTTTTTTATACTTTCTGATACCGGTTAAATACCCAAAAGACTCTACATAAAATTCTTTACTCTTTCGTGTTGTTTTTTTATTGATAAATCCATAAAGCATGTACCATAGCTCCTCATCAAACTCGTGGTGGAATCCCAAATATTTTTCCGGTAAAAAAGAATAACAGCTTTTCAGTTCCATGACCCTTGCTCCTGATAAACGGATCAAGGTAAGGTCAATGCTATTGGAATCATTGTTGATAAAATGCACGTCCTCAGGTAACCTGACAGCGAACCCCTCTTCTGTTAAAATAATAATATCCTCCGGGCTGATATTATCAAAAACGTGTTTACAGGTAAGCAGGAAATGGTTCCTGGAGTTCTTGATCAAAACGCCGGAGGCCATCTGAACAGGGTAGGTAATTTCAGTACGGGTTTGCCCATCCTTTTTTACAGGGTGATAATACAATTGTACCGTGTATTTGTCGACCGGCATTTCTTCCTGATCCATTGAAGCTTTATTGATGAATGAAGATATGTTTAACTTAAGAATATGTAAACCGGGATAACTACTACCGGATTATTTAAAATTCCTGCCTTTATAAAATACAGCATCCTTGTTTGTGGATTGTTCGCGCTGGATGTGGGCGGGGACGTGGCGCTCATCGGCTCGGGAGAGGGTGAGTACAGGTGGTTCGGCTGCGTGGTCAGGGGTGAGGCGGCGGAGCAGGCGGGAGAGGTTGTAACATTTTTCTACTACTACGTGAATGACGAGTCCCTCGATCTGGAGTTTTCCTTCAAGCAGGATGAGGCGGGAGGTGAGGATTTCTTTTCGATATTTTTCAAAAACGCTTTCCCAGATCACGGCGTTGGCGTTGCCGGTTTCGTCTTCGATGGTCATGAAGATGACCCCTTTGGCAGTGCCAGGGCGCTGGCGGACAAGTACGAGGCCGGCTATCTGGATGCGGTCGCCGTTGCGGGCGGATGAGAGTGCGGCGGCGGGCGTAACGTGTAAACGATCCAGTTCAGGGCGGACAAAACTTACGGGGTGCGCTTTGAGGGAAAGACCGGTGGTGGCATAATCCTGGACCACGTGTTCACTTAATTCCATGAAAGGAAGTTCGATCTGGTGTTCGTCTTTTGCAGCGGGTGCGGTGTGGCCTTTGAACAATTGTTCGGGATTGTCTTTGGTAGAAACCTCCCATAATGCCTGACGACGGTCGAGGTTGATGGAGCGGAATGCGTCGGCATCTGCTAGTCGGGTAAGTGTTTTGGCTGAGATGCCAGCGTCACGTAATTCATTAATGGATGTGAAAGGCTGATTCATAATCAGACATTGCATGTCTTCTTCGCGGATGCCTTTGATCTGGCGAAAGCCGAGGCGCATGGCGCAGTAGTTATTTACTTTTTCTTCGAGGGTATTGTCCCAACTTGAATGATTGATATCAATCCCGCGTACTTCAACTCCGTGTTTACGTGCATCAATTATAATTTGAGCGGGCTGGTAGAAGCCCATCGGATATGAATTGAGTAGGGCGCATGCGAAAACATCGGGATAAAAACATTTGAGCCAGCAGGATACATAGACTAACAAAGCGAAACTGGCGGCATGGCTCTCGGGAAAACCATAAGACCCAAAGCCTTCCAATTGTTTGAAGACACGTTGTGCATATTCCAAGGTGTAACCGCGTTCGAGCATTCCATTGATCAGTTTGGTTTCAAATTTTGTCACCAGTCCCTGCAATTTGAAAGTGGCCATTGCACGGCGGAGTTCGTCCGCTTCGGCGGGAGTGAAGCCTGCGGCGACGATGGCGATCTTCATGGCCTGTTCCTGGAACAAAGGAACGCCGAGTGTGCGTTTTATAATTTCTTCCAAAGCAGGAGAAGGGTACTCCACTTTTTCCTGGCCGTTGCGGCGACGCAAATAGGGATGCACCATATCGCCTTGAATGGGGCCGGGGCGCACGATGGCTACTTCGATCACGAGGTCATAAAATGTACGGGGGCGCAAACGTGGTAACATGGACTGTTGCGCGCGGCTCTCAATTTGAAAGACACCGATGGTATCGGCTTCACAGATCATGTCATACACTTTCGGCACTTCTGCGGGAATATTGGCGAGGGTGAGATCCAAAGAATAATGTGTCTCAGCGAAATCAAATGCTTTGCGGATGCAGGTCAGCATACCGAGTGCCAGAATATCTACTTTTAAAAATCCGAGTGCGTCTATATCATCTTTGTTCCATTCGATACAGGTACGGTCCTCCATGCGGGCATTGAGAATGGGGCAGAGTTCGTGGAGTTTGCCGCGTGTGATGACGAAACCGCCGGTGTGCTGGCCGAGCTGACGTGGAAATGAAATAAACTGGCCCGTGAGTTCGAGTGTTTTTTTTAAGTGCGGATCATTCACGTTGAGACCGGTTTGGTTAATGTTGCGGCCTGCGAGGTATTCATCTGTGAATTCCCAGACACCGGCTGACAACGCATTAATGGTATCAACCGATAACCCCATCGCTTTACCCACATCACGGATTGCGCCTTTCTGGTGCAGTTGGGTGACGGTGGCCACAATGCCCGCACGGTCGCGGCCATACTTTTGATAAATGTATTGGATGATCTCTTCACGGCGTTCGTGTTCAAAGTCCACATCAATATCGGGTGGTTCGTTACGTGCATCAGAAATAAAACGTTCGAAAAGTAAATCGTGTTTCGTAGGATCCACTGCGGTAATGCCTAAACAATAACAAACAGTAGAGTTTGCAGCAGAACCGCGTCCCTGGCATAGGATCTTTCTTGCACGTGCTTCGCGAACGATGTCTTCTACCACGAGAAAGAAAGGTGCGTAGTCCATCTTTTCTATGAAGGCAAGTTCGTAAATAATGTTCGCTGTAATTTTTTCAGGAAGCGTTTTACCAAAGCGTTCGTGGGCACCTTTCCATGTGAGTGCTGTTAATCGCGCTAAAGGTGAATCGCCATCCGGCGTGATCTCATCGGGGAATTCATACTTTAATTCATCGAGCGAAAATTTGCAGGCATCCGCGATTTCTTGCGTGCGGTCGATGGCATCAGGATATTGACGGAAGAGACGAAGCATTTCTTTTTCGTCTTTGAGATAACGTTCTGCATTGGGGTGGAGTTTGTAGCCTGCATTATGGATCGTACATTTTTCTCTTGCGCAGGTGACGATGTCCTGCAGTTCGCGGCGCTGGTGCGAATGATAATGCACATCGTTGGTGGCAACCATCGGGATGGAGAGCTGGTTCAGGCGGAATAGATATTTCGAATCATCCCCATGATAGTAACGTGATGCAGCGATGTAGAGATTGTCACCGAAATTTGTTTTGTATTCATGTACATCTTCTTTGAAATCATCGTTGAAATCAAAATCATCATTGAGACAGGAAGGTGGAACGATAATTAATTTCATGCCTGCACTGCGTTCATATACATCAGCTTTGTACAATTCGCATTTTCCTTTTTCGGTGCGCAGGTTGCCGGTTGATAAGAGTGTGCAGAGTGATGCATATGCTTTGCGGTTAGTGGGATAGGCCAGGAGAGAAGGGCCATCTAAGAGATCGAGTCTGCAACCTACCATTAAACGAATGCCTGATTTTTTTGCGGCGACATGCGCGCGGACGATGCCGGCGAGGGTATTGCGGTCGGTGATGGCAATGGATGTGTACCTCAAGATACTTGCATGTTCGACGAGCTCCTGCGGGTGGGATGCGCCGCGAAGGAAACTAAAGTTGGAAGTGACTTGGAGTTCCGTGTATGCCATAGCGCAAAATACTAAAATATTTAGTATTTAGGAGCGACTTGACCTCGGACTTTCGTACTTTTAATAAAACATTTTAATGGGGAAGCGAAAAGAGCATCATTATATTCCGCAGTTCTATTTGAGAAATTTCGCTACCAATATAGAGAAAACTACCATCGGCCTACATGATACAGTGAATGATTTTACTTTTTTTACAGCATCTATAAAAGGGCAAGCAAAGGAAAAACTTTTTTATGGAGATGATGACCGGGTTGAAGCAAGCTTAGGTACGCTCGAGGCCACAATTGCACCGATGATGCGGTTCATGATTACAAATGACAAATTGTTCGGATTTACTCCCAAGCTGTATAGTCACTTTCTATATTACCTATTGGTGCAATATACCAGAACAGTTAAGGCAGAGAAAAATACTAATGAACAACTTAATAGCCTGCGGGAAAAAACTAATGAAAAGATGGGGGATTCTCCAGACAAAATCCCGCAACAAAAAACCAGTGTGCTTGAAATAATGCAATTAGCTTCTTCCTCATTGCCATTGTTGCAATACCTCGATTGTGTACTTATCGTTAATGATTCACCTATACCTTTTATCACTTCTGATAATCCCGTAGTACAATATAATTCTTTGATGGAAGAAAAAAAGTGCATGTTCCCAGGAAATTCATGGGTGTCAAAAGGATTGCAAGTTTTTTTCCCGATTTCACCTCGTCATTTATTGTATTGGTTCGACACATTTGTATATAATTGCGGAAGTAAAAAAGTAAAAACGGTTTATCGTACAGATAATCTGCATGACATCCAACAATTGAATTGTTTGCAATACATGAATTGCAACCGACAATTGTTTTTCAATGCTGCTTTTTCTAATGAACAACTTAAAAAAATATACAACACCTGTTTTTACCGGAAAAGAAACCAGAAATCAAAGGTTATATCGGCAGGTTCATTCACATTTGTTGTTGGTGAGGATCCTCGAATTGGATTGAATCTCTCTTTTGTCAAGTTAAACAAATACGGCAAGTTCTATCGACCAGATAACTGGGTAGTACAATTCAGGCATCCCATATTATCCGAAATCAGGGATAAAATCAGAAATAAAGGATCATAGCAGGCTCAAACAACCAGAGAATAGTTTTGTGTTGTATAGTAATTTATTTCACGCAAAATATCCGTGAAGGAACCATTGTGCTTTGTGCGTCGCATCATAATGACCGGAGCGGAAGATCCAGTAACGCCGACCTTCTTCATCTTCCACCGAATAATAATCACGATGTTCACCCGTTGCAAGCCACCATTCCTGTTCTATGCGTTCGGGGCCTTCTGCGCGTGCTATCTTGTGCAGTGTTCCTTTGTGCCGAAAATGCATGGGCGGGTAATCGGGGACTGGTGCAGTTACTTCTATTTGTTCGGGTTGCTTCAATAGTTGTAAAGGACGGGGACGATTGGTGTTCCAAGCTGCATTTGTTTTTTCGATAAGTGCGTGTGCCGGTTTTACAGAACGTTCGGGCCAGTAATGTTCGTCGGGCAAGTAACGATGCACATGGCCTTCACCGAATCGCGTGTTCAAGCGGTCAAGTAATTCGGAGAGATGATCGTCAGCTAACTCAGATGACCCGCCCCAGAGCTGTGTTTGTGCTGCAACAGCATCTTCCACTTTCTGTGCATCGATTGTAAATAATTCAATGCCGGGGCCCGGTTCGAAGGTTTCGATCTTGAATGAAAACAAATGCTGCAAATGTTTTTCGTTGTGGGATGCTTTGTTCGTGCCGATGGTGAGCGATACTGTTTTGCCATCAATGCGGTAACCTTTGAGTATTGCGGTGCGCAATCCTTTTCCTTCACTGCGTAGCCGTGCGCACATCGTTTCCAATAATTTTTGTAAGGCAATCTCGATGCCGGTGCGGGTGACAATCGGTTCGAGGCAGGATAGCCGTTCCTGGTAAGGTTCGGGAGGGCAGACCAGTTCATGGATTTCGGGTTCGTGGCCGAGGGCGTAATTTATTTTTTTGATGCAGTCCTCACCAAACCTTCTTTGTAAAGCTGTGCGGGGCATGCCGATGAAAGATTTGATCTGAAGAAGACCGAGTTTTTCCAGTTGTTCAACGGTGTAAGGATCGAGGCGAAGTGCGGCAGGAGTTAGTGGTAACAACGCTCCCATGGTTTCACCTATCGGAACAATAAGTTGTGCTTTGGTGAAATGTGTGATCGCCCATGATACACCTATCGTGTCAGCGATGGAAGCACGGGTATGGAAGCCGAAGTTCCGGAGCCGTTCAATCATTTCTTTGATGTATTTTTCTTCGCTGCCCCAGAGATGGGTGCAACCACTTGCATTTAAAATCAGGCCGGCTTCATCCAGCATGACAGCGGGTGTGTAGCGGATGCACCAATGGGCAAGGCGTTTTAAAACCTTGTGTGCTCCCTCATCGTCGTCATCCATGATCTCGAGATTGCGTAATAAGGCACGAGCATCGGCTGCGACCATACCGGGATGCACACCCTGGCGAACTGCTTCCGGACTCGCCGCGGTGATGAGTTTGCGGCCATGATCATTTACGGTTAATACGAAAGGTTTACCGGATAATTCTTTCTTTCGCAAGATCATCCAGTCTGTTTTGAAATAAGGGAACCATATCGTCACGAAGCGTGGCATCAGCTTACCATTCTTTGCTCTTCATGAATGATCAGTGAGGTGTTTTCAACTTCATGGAATTTTTTGTTTCTCCATTCCAGCATCCATGATCCCGGTTTGCCACTGCGTATTTTCAACAGGTCTACTTTCCATCGCGGGAAACCTAGGCCGGGCATGCCTTTGGGTAGTGTGCTTGCAGCGGAACTGATCTTCCAACGTGAAACACATGCAGTTGTGTTGACGCGATTTGTTTCGCGGATCAGGAATCCGGTGACCTTGGATTCTTCAACTGCGAGTTGCAGTCTTCGTGATGCCGTAAAATCCAGGTTGCGGATGTCGCCAACGACTGCGGAAAGGCAGTCGCATTTGAGGGCCTCTTCCATGACCCATAATTGTTCTTTCTCTTTGGTCAGCGTAGTAAAGATGATGCGTGACGGGTCGATGCCGAATGCAATTAATGCAGGCGGAAAGATCGTTTGTGAAGGTGCGATCCAGATGCAGGTACCGCTTCGTTTCAAGAGTGTTGACAGAAGACCAGCCATAAAACCGATGGATGCGGTTTTGTCTTCCTGGCCTGAGCAAATGAATTCATGGATCGCGGCTAATGGAAAAGTATGATCAGGAAAGGCAGCGCAGATCCTTCCCATACTCATATCAAGAGGCTGGGTGCCGGGAATCTTTTGCAGGCCCTGGCGCAGGAGTATTTCGCCACGTAGGCGCGCGATCATATCAGTTTTAGCTGTTTCCATACTAATCTATACAGCACAAAATACTAAATAATTTAGTATTTTGAAATTAATGGCTAATTTTAAGCCATGGTTGGCTTATTTCAGGAATTTGAACTGTTTGATACAGGGCGAAAACGCCGCAGGATTTTAATCTGCCTGATGCGGGAATGGTCATGTGGGTGCAAAATCCGATTGCCAACTCTTTCTCTCAATTCTGGTTTCGTGCAACGATGAGAAATTGACCATAAGCCTGAAATTTTTTGATAAGTGGATTATCGCCAGTAAGATCGAATATGGTAAAATCTGATTTACAAAATGGCAGAAAATATTTGGCAATGTCTTTTTCAATGTTTCCAAACGACCAGTTGGATGCCGGTCCTTCTTCAACCGTTGTGCAATTGGCGCAATACAGGTTCACCACACATACTTTGTCTTTGAATTGATCCGATTCATTGATAATAGACGCGGCCGTTGCCTGTCGCGACAGGATGGTGTGTGCGCCTCCTAATTCTGCATAATACATTCGTTGCTGAAACTCTTTATCAAATGACAGGAAGTTTGCCGCAAGGTTGGGGTTCCTGTTTTTGCGCGTATCGTTACAGGTAGCTGCATTCATAATGATTCTTTCGAAATCCCGGAACTTTTCGCCAAAAAAATCTAAAAAGGATTCTGTATGGTGGCTCAATTCCCTTTTGAGCGTTTTATTGATGTCTGTGACATAATCACATTCCGCTAACCCCGGATTAGCGTTTTTGATCAATGCGATGGACGAAGCTATTTCTGCCGGCGGTTGCATGGCGGGCATAATAAGTTTCAGCGCAAGCACATAAGAACGCGGACTCTCAAAATCGATTCCATGAAATTTCAGGCGGCGGTTTTCCGGTAATGACTGATTCATTTGATACAGCTTTTTAATAAGCTCCTTACTGCGGAAAATCAATAATGAAGTGTCGCCGGTCTGCAGGAATCTATTGTACACAATGGAGGCCGAATGTCCCGCTTCGTTAAAAAAAACAGTCGCTCCGAAATGCTCGTTTAAAAACGAAAGCCATAACGGCGCCAGGTAAGTATACATATGCAGGTAATGAGATCCGCCCTGAGCCTGCAGGATGAGCTTATAATTTCCCAATTTTTCTTTCAGCATGACGCTGGTACGTGCATCAAAACCTTCTCGTAACGAAAATGGATATTGTTGTGAGCTTAAGTATTCATTGAGTCCATCCTGTGATTTTGATACATTATTCAAACAAAATACAAGCAATATAACAACAAGAATTTTCCTAATATTTTTCATAGTTGCACTGAAATTATACGGTTACAAAAAAGAAGGTTTTCGGCTGAGCAAAATTGATCAGGTAAAATGCTATGTTTTAGCTTTGTGGGTCTGGATCTAAGTAATAATACTAAGATAATTTTTCTTTGACACAAAAGATTTTCTTAGCTGCGATGTGAGGTTTCATGAAAATGCATCTGCTTGGCCGTGGTGGCAAACACTGAAGCATTCTAAAAAAAATATAGTGCTTGCAAACCGGTTACGATCGTTCAACCCTATTTACAGGCTTTCGTTTGCAGCGCTGCTTTTTATTCAACAGCAGCTTAACGATAAGTGGTCCGGCCATCACGAAGTTTTGTTACCTACTCTGCTTTATCACAATAATTTTTCGTTAGGTGATTTTGGAGGCAATGGAGAGTTTGTGGATAAAGGTGCTGAAAATAAATTTTATACAAAAGAAACCTTTCGATGGCGTCCTGTATTTGACAAGGCGGGGGATCTTAGGAATAAATTATACCATCCTGTGAAATAAAATTATCCTATCAGAGGATATTTGTTGCCATCAACTGAATGAATGATCATGAGATTTACACCAATTGACAGCTCAGAAGACTGTTTTCGGCAAATACATTTTGTGAAGTTCAATGATATACAAAAACGTTGTAAGACAATCTCCCAGCACACCAATATTGCTCGTAAAGAAGCAATTGCAGGAATACTTGAGAGATTATGGAATATGTTGTATTTGTTGAAGATGTTACCTTTGTTTGATATGCAGATTCTATTGATGCTGAAGCCATGCAGATGTAATAATCAAATTCGTATCTTAGCATGGCTATATAGAATCGGATGAAAGGCCAAAGACATCGGATTTGGCATCGTTGACAAATCCGGTGTGATCCGAAGGTGCCAGATGCAGGAGATCACTGTAGACATCTTACCTACACACCTGGAAATAATTAGCTTTAGCATCAAGTTGTACTCAGCAGAATTCAGAGAAGCAATTTCAATTGAAGTTGATGGTCGAAGCGTCAAGATCTTTTCAGTGCCATTTTTCATCGTATTCAAACTGGAAGCATTCAAAAGCCAAGGTAAATGCAATTATCTTTTTTTTAGTGACTTTGAAGTCAAATGGTCAACGCAACATGGTCTCGCATCAGGATTGGATTTTGGTATGTTCCAATAGTTCGCGAAGAGGTGAGGATATGTACAGGGCCCTTTCAAGAGCAATATTGATTTGTTTAAATGAATAGGTCGGATTTAATTCCAAATAACGCAAAAGCATTTTCTGGATTATCTTTTCTACACGGTATACTAAATCCCTGTTTTCATCTGTAGAAGGAATCTTATCGTTGCCGTGCATTACTTTGCTTCTGAGAGAATAAAATTTTTTCAAATCCCTGAATATCGTTTCATCCTGATTGTTTTCAGCGATCAGCCTGATCGTCTTAAGACACAACTGTAATATAACTTCATTGTTTGAGGTGTTGATAAGGAATTCCAGCGCTAATGCAAGCTCTATTATCCTGTCGTCGATATTACGCGAAGATTTTGCTTTTTTTAATCTTTCAATTGAATATTTGATCCGTTCATCAATGACGGACAAATCGCTTTGCTGGATGACTTCAGCGACTTCAAGAAAAACCGGTGTATGATCTTTGGTCACGATGAAATCAGATTTAAGAAATCCATCATAGGGATTACTGTTTGATAATGAGTTCGGAGCTTTTATCGTATTTACAGGCCAGGCGATGGAATCCCGGTAAATCTTGCCATATTCTATATTGCCAGGCAGGGTAAGAAGTACTGCTAAGAACCACTTCTCTAATATCTTTTTTTCACTTTGGTCGACTGAGCGCCATTCTTCTTTTCGATAAGTATACCTGATAGCGAGTATACAGTCGTTTTCGAACAATTCAGTATTGAGTATGTCGTTGGTTGAATAAAAAAGACCGAAGAGGACGACAAGGTAGTGGTCCGCATTCCTGAATACCACATCCCGGTCCAGGGAAAGATTCACCGATTCACCGGTTACGCCGTGCAGGGTCAGAAAAGTTGTTATTTCAACTGTATCATTTGCAAAAAAATATTCCAGCTCAGCGAACGCCTGGTAAAATGAGGCATCTGTGATTATAACCTGAAAATTATTTATCTCAAAATTTCTTGACAAAAACCCGGCTATGAGATTTGCGTGAATAGATGGTATAGCATACAGGTCAGTTTCAAATGTATCACCTTTGTGTATGGGCCACAGGTTTTGCTCATAGATATAGTTATATATTTTTCTTGACGAAGGCAGATGGGCTGTATGAGACCGCAATACTTGGTTCATCTGGTAAACACTAAAACAATTACCGGAAAATATCCTGTTGCTTCCGCCATACCTTTTTTTCCCTTTTTCCGGAAAGGATCCTGTTTTTATCGCACTGACGATGCGCGGATCTGACAGGACATTGGGTAGCTGATCACTGAATTCTGAAACAAGTTCAGCAAATAAATCAAACACGACCTTATTCGATATTTGTGTCATTCTCTGCCTTAATTAAAAATTCTGTCAGGGTATTGCCTGATAAACCGGTTCAGTTCGCTAAAAGTGCCTGTGCTTTTTTCTTCCGGCATAAATTGAGAGATGATTGCACCCTGTAACACCTCTTTGATTTCTTTTTCGACGGTTGTGTCGCCGGCTGTTACATAGGTCAGTTTTACACTCTTGTGTCCAAGAGCATCAGATAACATTTTTTTGAATTGCCCCTCAGCGCCCTTCCAGCCAATGATAATGATTTTTTCAACCTGAGTAAGGAAGGTATTTAATAAAATGGCGTGTTTCTCCGGCATTACAAAAGCGTCCTTTTGCTTATATGGTATCAGTAGTTGTGGAAAATAATAATTGTCCCACATATTACTGTCGATCACTGTCGTTTCCTCTGCGAGGTTGTCACTAAGTTTGGCTAAAGACACTTGTTTTTCATAGATATGTTTGTGGAGCGATGCCATGGTTGGTTGACCAGAGTGATGTAAAGACTGACAAAAGGCAGGGTCAATTTTTTTGATCCAGTCCCATGAGCCGTGTGGTTTAAACAATAGTAATTTATTGTCAGTATTCACATAGTCATCAAGGCTGTCGAAACGATACCCTAAAGATTTGGTTATTGATTTTTCCAGAATGCTGTCATAATTAAATGATACCACCAGAGCCTTTTCCAATTCACCCTTTTTGATCAGATCATCCTCCAATGCCTGAAAGAAAGCAGTGTAGTTGTTTTTACGAAAATCAAGTTGAGAGAGCGAAATGCTTCTGAACAGATAATGAAGATAAAACTGCACATCCATTATTTTGTTAAGTAATAATGGATTGTAAGTCTGAATAATTTTATTCCATTGCTGCTGAAAATATTCTTCTATGTCTTTGGCGTGAAGGATCTGGGGGCACAGGTTTTCAGCACCATTAAAATTTGAAATTGTTTTTGCATATCTGTCATCAAAAAGTTCCATCGCAAGCGGAGGTTTATTAATTGCTTTTTGTTCAAAAGTATAATCATAAGATGCACCTGCACCCACCACAACCAGGGTCCGGCAAGCAATGGCGGAATTGTATGTTATATCAGGGTCTTTTTTGGGTTTTTCGTTTTCCCGTTTAGCAATATGGTAAGACTCGACCTGCGCCGGTAAAAACCATCTTCCTATTTCTGCGGCTTTTTTCTCCCGGTTATCCGGCCGGCGCCTTACGATGTAGTACCCGTCGTTATCACGTTCAACATGCCCCAACAGCTTTTCGCCATAGTATAGGTTAAAGTAATAAAGGTCCGTAGGGGACAAGCCCGCGATTTCAGACTCAGTCATTGAGAGTAGTTGAAAAGTATAATAAATATACATGATATGAGTATATTTGGATAATTTCTTTACACAGCCAATATGAGTGAGAAAATCGTATACCTGTTAGGTGCCGGTGCGAGTGCGCAGGCTTTGCCGATGGTGAAGGATTCACCGGACGGATCTATTAAAGGGTTGGCGAACGCATTTCGGGAGATGGCGGCTTTTTTAACTACTCAGGCTTTTGAAAGCAAGGAAAAGGCATTTATTGATGAACAGATAACAAGCCAGCAATTACTGGCTGAGGAAAGTGAAAACTTTACAACCGTTGATACTTACGCCAAACATTTATTCCTTACCGATAAAAAGGAGCTTATCAAACTAAAGATCAGCCTTTCACTTTTTTTTGCCATTGAGCAGTTGTATTATAAAAAACGCGATAGACGTTACCTGATTTTTTTGACAACAGTCATGGATCAATTGTTCTTCCCGGAAAACATTCGCATATTAACCTGGAACTATGATTTTCAAATGGAGATAACCGGTTATCGTTACCGAAGGGAGTCCATTCGTCATAGTAACAACGGCGTGACCGTATCAAGCCCGGGCCTGGTACAATACTACCCACCCGCTGGAAACGTCTTCGGTTTTTTTGCGGATAACCCAAATTTAAATGAATTTAATATTCTACATCTCAACGGGATCGCCGGTATCCATAATTTTAATAGTACAGATCATAACGGGAATATATATCTGGAGGTAGAGGATTCTTCGGACGACTGCCTGGCACAAATTATCCGGCATTTTATGACTGATTCTAACAAAAAAATACATGTCTTAAGTTTTGCATGGGAAAACAATGCTACTGGTGCAGGGCGCCATCTGAGCAGAAAGATGCTCTTTGCTGAAAATATGGTTAAGGACGCCACGATACTTGTGGTCATCGGGTATTCGTTCCCTTTTTTTAACAGGCAAACAGACCAAGCCATTTTTGAGAAGCTCAAAACAAGTGGGAAACTTAAAAAAATATATTTCCAGGATCCGTACCTCGATGGATCCTTTTTAAAAAGTCAATTCGGTCTTGATGATGCTATTCAAATAACGCATATTCAAAGAACAGATGCTTTTTTTGTACCACCTGAATTGTAATATCGTCTTATGGAAAGTTACCAGCAGGATATTAAACAACGGTCGCGTGAGAAATTAATTTCCCACGCAGTGCTTTCGCTTACCACGGAGCGAGCCAGCAGTTTCCTTGTATCCAAGGAACATCTCGTTCGTATTACAGATGCATTTAATGAACGTCTCAGGCAAGTCTTGCCGGAAGAAACAACGAAGAATTTCAAGGTGTATCTTAAGAGTTTTGAAAAATATAAAAAGCAATGGCTTGCTTCCTATAAGAACATCAGTAAACCAAAATCCGCTAACGAGCTAAAAGTATTGTACCTGGCCGGCCCGGAACCTTTAAATGATATACAGGTATTACAGCAAAATGGTATTTCACTGAATAATATCTGGGCCGTAGAAATGGACAAGGCTAATTATACAGAGGCACTCAGTTCTTTGCGGAATGCCAAAATTGATGTTAAAATCCATAGAGGTAATCTGACCGATTTTTTCGAGTATACAAATCATGAGTTTGATATTATTTATTTCGACGCGTGTTCGCCGTTAATATCACCTGCAAATTCTCCATTGGAAACCCTGCGCCAGATCTTTGATAATAAAAGATTAACCAGTCTTTCTGCGCTTATTACCAATTTTGCAGAACCAGGTAATAATTTTGATTGGGGGAAGATCATGAGTTGCTGGTTCGCTACCAAACTGGACATACAGGTGCCTTCAAATCCGTATGAAGATAGTTCCGACCCAATGGCTAAAACAGGATCGTTGGCAGAATATAGTAAAGTGATTAATGAAAATCTACCGGATTACTACGGAAGGTTTTTGCGATATTTTACCGCCTGCTTTGCGGGAGAGATGGTCCCGATCTGGCAGGCCTGTTCTCTGGGTTCCATTCAAACGGACTACCTTTTAAATGAACAGGTGCTTTTCAAGGAATTGGATAAGATCAGAAAGAATCCGATTTCAGGAACAAGCGTAGAAGAAATATTATCAAGTATCCAGCATTACAGGCTGGCGGTCGATTCCTATCCTTTACTAAACTTTGCAAGGATGGTAAAAGAAGAACTGCCCGATAATCATCCGTTGCACCGGTTAATGAGCAGCAAGCGAAGGAACATTTCTTTAGAAGATGCTATGTATGTGGGTTCATTATTAAAGGGCATTGAGGAAGCAGCTACGCAATTCAAAACTTTTATTTTTGACATCTGTAGTGATCGCTTAAAGCAGATTTTGGGTAACCTCGATTTCTTTGACAGATACATGCATATCGCCTGTGATATTCCTATGAAGAATCTTATTGTTGAGTTATTATTTGGATTATACGGCAATCCTTATCTCGCACACGCCGGTAAACAGCTGTCACTGGAGTACAAGGCAAAGTCTACAGTAATGTATTCAGACGTATATATTTTTGACCAATGCAGGTATCTATATGATTACCTGCCTACGCCTGATTTGTTTGAAAGCTTTTTCCAAAATTTTGAAAGCCAAGTGATTGTACGGGGTTGTATTGACGGGATACTTAGAAACCATTATGAAATTAACCAGTGTTTTATGCAGTGGGGATTTATTGAAGGCAGGTTTGGCGAATTTGACTATGAAGAGTTGCCCGATAGAATTAACCTAAATGAAAATGTTGTTTAAAATTTGCCAGTCAGGTATCATCGTTATTGCAGTTTTAGCTTGGTTACTATTTCAAAAATAAAAGAGGAGACTTCGCGAATTAATTCTTCAATTACTTCAGTATTTAGATCAACTAATGTACCGGCCTTCGTTTTGCCGTTTCTGTGAACCAGATCATGTCTTTTCAATACCATCGGAAAAACTTTGCTGATAGCCGGAAACTCCATCTCAAATGTTGATTCATACATTTTTTTAACAGCTGGCAGGTTGTGATATATCATGTCTATCATAACCGTTTTGACGGTTGCATTCAATTTAGTTGTCACTTCATAGATCTGGCTCAGTTCGAATTTTCGTTCCTTGAATGCGGGGTGTGTTTTAATAAAATTTTCAAAATATGCTTTTTTTTCATCGGTAAGATGAATAAAGGTATCTGATAGAAAGATTTCCATTGTCCCAATAACACTGATGTATATCTGCCGCTTTAAGATGGCTTGCAATTTATCATTTTCAATAAGAAGGTCGTTAAGTTGGGAAAGGTTTTGAATTTCTTCGGTGAATTTTTTATAATAGTTTCGATTGTCCAGGATGGCTGCATACTCTTCATCATAATAATAATTGTATTCCACGTCAAGCTCTTGCGGGTCGATATTTATTGAAAACCCTTCCTGTAAGCCTTTTACTTTTTGTAAGATGGCTGCAGGCGTATCATCCGGGAACGTTAGCTTGTAATTGTACAGTACACTATTTTTGTCCGTTTCAGGGATCAGTTCATAATCAGTACTGGTGAGTTCATCATAGGTTAAGCCCAGAAGTTTTGCCAGTTGCCTTTCTTCAGATTGATTCTCCATGTCAATCATCAGGTCCTTCATTCTACCCATAGTATATAATTAATCCGTTAATAGTTTACTGATTTTGTGCGCGAGATTCCAATATGTATTTATCTGTTTCATACCTGAATTTCCGAATGGCTGCAGGAAAAAGATCCAGGAAAAGGTAACTGACCCATAACCCAAGCAATGTTAATAGGATAACAATGAGAAAGACCAGATAAAGCATCCATCCGAAATATGAAATGGTTACAAAATAAATGGTTACTACTATGATGGTCTTAATGCCAAGGTGAAAGTTCTTCTGAACATTTATCTTTTGTTTGTCAAGATCTGCTTCCATTCTGTTCCATTGTGCAGCAGGTACATTCGATTTGATGTGTTCATACAATTTAAAAAAAGCAGGCTCGGTCCATTTCTCCGGAGGTTCGACAACGGGATTGTTATTTAGTTTATCTATTGCTGCATTGCTCTCTTCCTTTGTAAGCTGGAATTTATGTATCCGATTAAGAAGGGTTGCTGATTTAAAAAAAGTTAGTAAACTGAATAGTGCGGTTGAAAAGAGATTAATCGAAAAATGAACAACCACATAAATAGTGAATGGTACAACAAAATAGCCCTTGATAAAAAAATCCAGTATTCCTTTGTAATCGGAAATTTCCAGCCAATGGTAATGAAAATAAAATTTTTCAAACAGGAAAGACGCAATACTGGCAGAAAAAAGGACATGTAAGATCCTGCTTATAACGGGATAGACGGGTTTACCGCTTAGGAAGTCACTGACTACAAAGAGATAATTTTTCATAAGCAATTGATCGTTTGGAAATTAGTTTTGTTCTGACTTAAGATGACATAAACGAAAATATGTTCTCAGGCTTGATTTGGCTACTGAAAATAGGGTAATAACTGTGTAAGATATGACGTCTGTCCTATAAAAAAAAGGGGGATTTCCCTCTTGTATAATTGAATTAAAGTCCGCATATTCATGCCTCAGCCAAAATCTAACGTTTATGAACGGTGACAAGAAAGTTGGTCTATCTCTTTCAGGTGGAGGGTACCGTGCCGCAGCATTTCACTTAGGTACTTTACGTAAACTCAATCAACTGAACGTGCTTGAAAAGATTGACATTCTTTCAACCATATCCGGTGGATCTATTACCGGCGCGTGTTTTTGTCTTACCAAAAATGATTTTGCCACATTCGATGAAAGGATGGCGGCGGCACTTTCTGAAAAAAGCGTGATCAAATATGTCTTGACCTCCCCGCGATCGCTATGCGCATGGGCACTTGTTCTACTCCTGCTCGCATCGATTGTTTATTTTCCCTTTACTCACTTCGCATGGCTGTCTGTTATCGTTCTTGCAGCGGTAATAACCTTAATCCTTTTATTCCAGTATAAATTATTTCCGGTAAGCGCCATTATTGAGCAGGCATACGATGAGTTTTTTTACCAGGAAGCCAAACTGTCCTCACTTTGTGAAAAACCGCTACTGGTCATCGGATCTACGAATATCCAGACCTGTCGCCAGTTCTCTTTTTCCAGAAGCAAAATGGAAGATTCCATGTACACTTATGCAATGGTTCCTGTAAAATTCAAACAAGCGGATTTTCCTGTTGCGCGCGCGGTAATGGCGTCGTCCTGTGTGCCATTCGCGTTTGCACCGATAGGAATCGCCAAGGAATTTTATGTTGACCCTGCGCTTGCTGACACAATTAATCCGCAATTGGTGGATGGCGGCGTTTACGACAACCAAGGCATTCACCGGCTTACGCAGAAAGGATATTACGAATGTGGGATCATCATTACAAGTGATGCGGGTAACGTAGTGCCCTTTACCAAATCATGTAACAACGTATTTGTATTGCTGATCCGCACTATGGATGTTCTTATGAGGAGAATAAAAAATTTCCAGATGATGCAGAATATTTATGCCAACACCACAACGGTGAATAAAGAGATTGCCTATTTCTCGCTTGAATGGGATATTGAAAACTGTATATCAGGGTTTATTAACAACCTGGCAGGCGATAAGGTAACTGCTGCTGTAATTGAAGCGCACAAAATACCAGAAGAATGGCTGAAGGATGCAAAAGAAGTTGAGGCGCATAGACGGGAAATACAAAATCTTCTTGAGCAAAATGTGAATTATACATCCATCGTTGATGCTGCCCTCACACCGGCGGAGCTGGCTATCGCAAGGGCGGTAGGCACCAATCTAACTAAATTAACTGTGAAAGAGGTATCAGTGCTTTCAAGGCATGCGGCTAATATGACTGAACTACAACTGAAATTATACTGCCCGTCACTTTTTTCACTGAAGAAAAACGAAATAGGGATATGATTGTCCTTCATTACTGTGAAATATATCGCCAGTGCAATATGTACGAATATCATTCAATACATATGGTGATGGGTGATTTTTCCTGTTAACACCTGCTGATACAATATAGGCTTCAAAATCTTCAAGGTCGGAGGGATGCCGGAAGTGCCAGTTGGCGTAAGCGGCATGATGTGGAACAAGGAAAATGCCTGTACGCGGAATATAGTCCCTGTAATAAGCGCACAGATCAGCCAATACCCTGGTACTGCTTATGTTGAGATCGCCGGTTAGCAGCGTGCCGGATTTTTCATTTGATATTACTTCCAGGTAGGAAAAATCAATGGTGTTTTGATTACCGAGCGGGCCATGATAAAGGATAAGTGATGTCTGGTTAAGATTCTTATAGAATCTTTTGTAGACTGTGCGCACGCCCGTGCGATACCTTTCATCAAAAATATTGCGCACGGTGATGCCTTCTTTTTTCATCCAGGTGTTAAGTGCTTTCTGAAACTTACCCTGTAATGCGGTATCGGTGCTTTGTCGGTTATAGAAATGAAATTCCCAGAAATCTCCGGCTACAATGCTGAAGGGGGTTTTATAGAAAACCAGGTCGCCACGAAATTCGGCAGCACTTTCGACTTTTGTCAGTAGGGCACTCACCATATTGACAAGTATCTCCTGATCTACTATTTTACCGGGCGTGATGCGAATGCTCATGCCGATTTCGTTATTGTCTCTGGTATCAGTATTGCCATCCTGTGAACGCGGCAAGAGGTCCGGATCAAGTGATGGAGAATTATCAGGCCCGCCAACAATAACAATACTATCAATATCAAAATTATTGCCGTCACTGAAAAAAGCAACCGGATCACGTAGCAACCTGATGTAGGATTCGTCCCGGCTGGTGCTGTGTGCGTACACCATTAACCGTTCAATCCATGAAACATACGGCAGGATCAGCAGTTTCACTTTTTTATTTCTGATGAGGTCTGCCATTCCATTGACATGATCTTCATCGAAATGAGAAATCACGATCATATCAAAAATATCTGCAGTTGCTCTAACTCTATTAATCGCCTCAGAAAGATAGGGCGCGCGGCTGAGGCTCCCGCAATCATACACAAAGCGAAAGGAATGGGAGGTATTCGCCAACTCGCCGGTATAAAAAAGTCCCTGGCCAATTTTCTCAAAACACATGGATGCATATTTTGTCATAGTCGTTATTCTTTCGGTTATTCAGATACAAAAGGCAATATATTTTTCTTTGTTACGATTATTGCACAGGTCGGAATCGGCTCTTTACGATTAAGAGGAATTAATTCTGCGATAGTCTGTTTGTCTCTACTGCTTAAACATTGCAGGTTCATCGGGTGCGTGTGCCATTCGCCGATATACCCGATCACATTACCGGTTCGTTCTTTGATTCCATCAATTTCCTCAGGCAAACCTTTGATCCCACGCGTAAAGCCCATACAGGTTCCGTTGCTGTCCTGCGGCTCTTCTATGATATCAAATACATGGATCGTTTTGGTTTTATAATTCCCAATGCCTAACAGGACACCACCAGTTTCCACAGGACTATGACTGTTACATAGATCCAGCATTTTTTTCGTAAGTCCCGCACGCATTCTTATCGTCCAGCCACTGTCCTGCAGACAGGGATAAATTTCAAAAGGATCGATAAGCATTGATTCGCTTTGTAAAACAGGCAAGCCAGTATTATCAATAATGCTTCTGTACAAAAGACCTTTGTCACCGATCTGCTCACGTTTGCTAACTTTATACAGCGTTTTTGAAAAAACAGAGGCATGAAAAGAAATAACATCATCCGGTATAATTACCGTTGTTGAGCTGCAGCCGAGGCCGACACTCAAATTGGTGACTTTCTTTTTTGCATCGTTCCTCCGCCATGTTTCAAGCACTGGATTATTCAACGCTTCAAAATAGGAGAGGTTCACCAAGTCATCGATTCTTGGATTGCGGTCCTTCCCCTCAACGTACAGCAATCCCAACCTGCCGTCATCTGCCATTTCCACTTTGGCGATCATCATGGTTACCGGAACATCGGCCGTGCTAAGAAAATGTAAAGACTCTTTGCCCGCCGTGGTATCCACGAGTAACTCATATTTTTCCTTTGCGCTTTTAAAAACATTGTGCAGTTTGTTATCAAAATATTCAAATTTTTTCACAACATCATTTGAATACAGATCCGCGATCTCTTTTACAATAGCCTTTGCCTTATTGAGGCCGATACGGTTTTCGTAAAGTGCGTGTCGGGAGAGGTTATGCTCCAAAAATTCATCATGATCAACAACGCCGATATTCACTTTGCCTGTCCTCGCATCATGGATGATCATTTTTGACCCGAGCGAACCTGCACCTACGAACAGCGTGCTATCGTTTCTTTCTTCGCCGGTAAGTTTGGCCGCGAGGCTTTTGCTGAAAGGTTCAATATGTGTCTGCATGGTTACAATGGCATTGTTCGGTATTCGCTGGTTTTTCATTTCACCGCCCTCGATCCTGAAATTGAAAAATTCGTAGTCACCATCATAGCCGATCATTTTTTTGGGACGTTTGACAGCAAGTATAAAGGGAATACCCTTGATCAAATGGCATCCCTGTGAAGCATACCCATAGATGACCTTATCAAGCTCGATACCCGCATTTTTTACATAAGCCTTCAGTTCGCCATAGGTCCGTGGCATATCGATATTGTAAGTCGCATCGATAGCATTATTCTCGTCCCAGGCCAGTATGGAGAACATTGGCAGCGCATCCTTGTATTTTTTTTCAGCCTGAGATTTTTTTACGGATTCCAGTATTATGGCAACGGCTGTGGCCGGCGAGGCAAATAGGCTCCTGTATGTTCTTATTTTGCCATGGTATTCATTCTCATAAGTATACCCAAATACAAAAGCGCATGGCCAGTCCGGCAGCACACGATCACGATTTACCACAGTTGCATGAAATAAATCGTATGGGTAAATATGATGTCCAACCGGACCAATCCTAACCGGATCCCACTCATTACCGTCATCTGCCAGAATACCGGCGGCGGCTTTGAATAGCCATTCTGAGCCAACGGTAAGCAGGTCGGCGATTGTTTTGTTTGCGAACCATTCGTCAGGACTGTTCCTGATCAGGCAAAGCCCGGCAGCTTCTTCTTTTTCTCTTCCAAAGAGATGGGGAAGCTGCTTTATCGGAAAATCTTTCCTGTCGCTTCGCAGAACAGGCATTTTGAACGGATATTGTTTTAAAGAAACCTGTAAAAGCATTGGCTCATTTTCGCGGATATCAATGCCGGCAACGGCACCGCGCATCGGTAATTGCACCTGCAGTGTGATCGGTATGGCAACAGAATGTTCATCGTATGAAAGCACAGGAAGGTCAGGTGATCCTGACCATGCCTTCATTTCACGTAGGCAGTCCTGTATGTTCGCTGGCAAATCTTCAGCAAAGGATTTCATTGAGTCACTGTACAAGATAGCCACAATTACCCCTGGTTTATGATGGTTGAAGATGCACCTGCACCGCCCGCTGCACCCGAAGCGCTGCTAACCTTTGCATTGGGTTCCCTTGCAGGGCCGTTTTCGGTCATGATAAACACGATCGGTTCAGGTGAAGATTCTTTCGGCTCCATAGATGTATTCAGGAATTTCTTTGCAGATTCAAGGTGATCAATATAAGTATCTTTCGCCAGTTGGCTCGGAGGATTGTCGTCGTTATCAACGATCTTTTTGCAGGAAGCAATCACAATTCCACCGGGGCGCCTGTATTTCAGCACCTCGAGCGAACTGTCCCTTGGTTCATCTTTACAATTGTGTTCATTGAAGAAGGTCCACGAACAGTGGTGTGGCGCCAGCAGGATATCCCAATCGAGAGCATATTCTGTAACGTCTTTGCCTTTTGCAATCGTTTTTTCAAGGATCAGTTCCCATGCGATATAATCCGCATCACCACCTAACATAACAAGGGATGAAAATTCCTTATCAGCGGGATGATTCTTGAAACGTACCTGAAATACAATACTGTTTGTATTTTTATCAGGATCCTCATCGGCTGATGCAAGCGTTTGCTTAAACGGGGCATGTATGAAAAGCGAGAATGTAGTTTGGGTTACGGCATTGAATGTTTTGACGATCATACCCGGTGTATATCTCAAGCCGTTGAGAGAATCATACTTTTTATCGCCATCATAACCGATGATGCGGATACGGTTGCCGGGAAGATCCTTGTCTTCGTGTTCATCAAGATGCAATGCGAGCCTTCTTTCTGCTTCCGCCTGGTAGGCTTCTTCATTGGGATTTCCATGTTCTTCCGCGATCATAGGCGAGAACCACATCTCATCGATCATAATCAGGTTGGCAGCCAGATGGTCTTTGTTGTATTTGGCAGGATCACCCTGATAATAGTTATCCCTGTAACCACCGCAATGATCTTTGTCGCCATGGGTCAATACGAAAACATCGAGGTAAGGAATGCCATTCCTCTTTTTAATAGACGCAAGCACGTCTTTTTTTACATCATACATACTTCCATCGGTGCAGCCAACGGACTCCTGCCTGATATGACAATCAATACCGATGGTTGTGCCATCTTTAAGAATGATCAGGGTTTGATCGCCGTTTCCTACGGCGTAAAATTTGATTTTGTCGCTCATCTTTTAAGCTTTTTAATCGTTTTGAAATATTGTGCATAACTGAATGCTCAGAGATGCTTTCGGCTCTTAAAAGATGAAAATGACAGGAGTGGGACGAAGATGATGGATTCGAAGGGCCATAGCCGGACAGACCATACCACCGGGACACAACTTTATTTCTGCCTGCTTATCCCCCAATAAACAGGTGTTTTGACTTTTAAAAACTTACTTAACCCAATACTGTAAGTTACAAAAATGATGCCAATGGTATCATCTGTCAACCAAATTGGCAGATACTGACACGAAATCCGTTAATACACTACAATCTTGTCATTAAAGCGTTATTTTATGATTTTAATTAACTGACAATTTTACATAATTGATTGACATATTGAACTATTATGCTTAATTTGTAAAGTTAACTAACCATTCTATCCAATTGATGAACCAGATTTTTGCCGATCGCTTTAAATCAGCCCGTGTACTTAACGGCCTGTCATTGCAGGACCTTGCTGACCAATTAGGTAACCTCGTTACCCGACAGGCACTTCATAAATATGAAAAAGGAGACGTGATCCCTGACAGTAAAATGATCAGGCTGCTGAGTAATGTACTTAACGTTCAGCCGGATTTCTTTTTCTGCGAGACGAAAGTCGAACTGGGGGCCATCGAATTCAGGAAGTTAAAAAGGCTACCCGCAAAAGACGAATACAGGATCATTGAAGCAGTCAGAGATAAACTAGCCAGGTATCTTGAACTTGAGGAGATACTTTCTATCAACGTGGATTTTGTAAATCCGCTCACCAATCTAAGCGCAATTACTTCTTTTGACGAAATCGAAGCTGCTGCTCAAACCGTCAGGGAGCGGTGGGGAATCGGCACCTGTGCTGTATCCAACACTATTGAATTGCTCGAAGATCATCATATCAAAGTGGTTGAAGTTGAAGCAGGTGACAGCTATGATGGAATGCAGACCTGGGTAAACGGCAATATCCCGGTTATTGCTATTAACAAAGACAAAGTAAAATCGGCTGACCGGAAGCGCTTTACGGTTTTACATGAGCTCGGGCACTTGCTGCTTCCGCTGGAAGGATTACCAGAGGCGGTAAAAGAAAAATACTGTCACCAGTTTGCGGCAGCGTTATTATTACCTAAAGAAGCAGCAATTGCCGAACTGGGACTCTCAAGGACCAAGATCATGATCCCTGAACTCGGGTCCATAAAAAAACAATATGGTATTTCCATGCAGGCGATTGTCATGCGTGCCAAGGATTTGAATATTGTATCAGAGAGTTACAGTAAACAATTTTTCTTCCTGGTAAAGCAAATGGGTTGGAAAGTGTCCGAACCTGTTGAGTATTTTGGTGAAGAAAGTTCAAACCGTTTTGAACAGCTTGTCTTCAGGGCGCTTGCGGAAGAACTGATCACTACCAGTAAAGCCGCTTCCTTAAGTAATCAGAACCATGCTGCGTTTCGCGCGGCTTTACAGGGAGCAGCCTGATCATCGATTTTCTATATCTTTGCCGTGTTCCCCCTTATTATTGAATCAAACCTTCACGGGGTGAGACTTGTCATTTGCGACCCATGTATCTTTATTGACCTTTGTAATGTAGATCTCATCTCTTCATTCTTCTCGCTGACTGCGGAAATGCATGTTGTGGAAGATACCTTTTATGAAATTACTGAAGCGCAGCAGGCATTGTACCTATCTTTTATCTCTTCGGAAAAGCTCATACTTCATTCTATCAGTTCCGAGGACAGGATCGCCATTTTTCAAGCTGGCTATCCAGGTTGCTTTTCCCAAAGAGATAAGGCCTCCCTTTACCTGACGAAGCAACTCGGTGCGGAAATTCTAAGCGTTGAAAAACATACCAGAGAGTGTGCAGGGAAAAATGCAATCGATACCCATGGCCTCTTATGGCTGTTCGATAATTTATTGCTCCAATCCATCGTTTCAAAAGAGGTGGCCATTGAAAAATTGCTTGCGTGTATACAGTCAAACCGCTTGTATGCCGGCAATCCGAAACTGGTCACAGCGATGAACCAACGGTTGGAAAAATGGCGATTATGATAATGCCGTGATTTTTTTCATTATCTGAGAAGTAAAAAAGCCGCGATCAAAGATCGCGGCCAAAGAGGTGGGGCGTGGATTCGAACCACTGCTTTTGCCCATGGTATTTATTCTTTGTTGTCAGGCACGCACACGGATGACGCTGTTGCATACCCACCGGCAAAAGCAACCCCATATCCAAACTGTGACAGTATTTGTCCTGCATTTTCCAATCCAAGTGAAACCAATAAATGAATCCCGATGTGCTGTAGTAATTTTTTCATTGTCAACTCTTTTTTTAATATTATTAAACCAGATACCATTACAACAGCCATCTCATGCAGATGCCCTTTTACAAAGAACTCCAACCATTTAAGAATATAATGACAAAGTCGATTTTCAAATGATTAGCGTAAAGATAGGATAAAAAGTATTATTATCCAAATATTTTTGCTAAATTTGAGAATTATATGCAAAAATAGATATAATAATGATCCATTATATAAAAATTGAAAATTTCGGGTCTATTAAAAACCTGGTTGAAATGAATTTTGAAGTGGTTGACCAGGGACCTGACGACGGCTATTCGGTCACAATGCCGGACCAAAAGCAGCTTTTAAAACTGGCCTATATCTATGGGGCCAATGCTTCAGGCAAAACCACTGTATTGAAAGCCTTTGAGTTCTTACGCAAGTTAATTTTGGCCCCGGTCGGCGATAAAGCGAACCTGCTCGATTTTGAACCTTTCCTGTTCAATAAGGACCCTTATGGCCATGATTCACGTTTTGAGTTA
The DNA here is from genome assembly GCA_965206685.1 of Sediminibacterium sp. Taxonomy (GTDB): domain Bacteria; phylum Bacteroidota; class Bacteroidia; order Chitinophagales; family Chitinophagaceae; genus Sediminibacterium. Next base: position 2,747,133 of record OZ242223.1, on the reverse strand, counting down.
TCCTTCTATCTCGATCAAATCCGTTATATCTACGAGGTTAAGTTCAATAAACAATCCATTATCAGTGAAAAGGTTGTGTTTTACCAGACCGTCAAGCCGACTGAACTTTTTTCAAGAACAACAGATGCCGAAAAGCGATTGACAAGAATAGAGTTTGGCAGCAAAACAAAGGTATCATCCAGGGAGCGTGACCTGTTAGAAAGCCATATACTCCACAACAATACGGTACTCGGCGCCTTTACTAAAACCAATATAGATATTCCTGAATTGGATAAACTAAACCTGTGGTTCAGCGGTTTTCTGCTGGGAATGGTCAATTCTTCCAATAACCTGACAGAAGCAACTGCAGGATTGGTTAATCAAAATGAATTAGTCAAGGCCTGGATCGATGCGTTTATGAATAAGGCGGACAGGCAGGTATCGGGTGTAAACGTAGGAGCAGAATACGATATGGTCCCGATGCCGGTCGATGAGGCATTCCCACCTAATATTGGTTTGAGATTGGGGGATAGATATTCTGATTTTCATAAGAAAATCAAAACTGCCATCAAGACCGAACCAGTTCCTAAATACTATGGCTGGCCAAATGAGCGGAGAATTGAATTTATTCATTCTTTTGCGGACAATCATTTTCTCCTTCCTATATATGCCGAAAGCAGCGGCACAAAAAGATTCTTTGGGTTGGGTGGCCTGCTGTACAAGCTAATACATGAAAGTCACCTGCTATGCATCGATGAACTGGAGACTTCTTTGCATCCAGATCTGATGCTATATTATTTACAAGCCTTCCTATTGAATGCAAAAGATTCACAACTGCTCATTACAACGCATAACCAATCGCTAATGGAAAATATTGATTTTTTACGGAGGGATGCTTTGTGGTTTAGTGAAAAACTGGAAGATGGATCTTCCACACTTTATTCAGCTGCTGAGTTTGACAGTTCCGTTTTAAGAAAAGATGCGAGTATTATCAACGCATACCGTGCAGGAAGATTAGGAGCGAAACCCAACCTTGGTTCACCATTTATAAATGACGTGGAACCCAATGGCTAGAATTTTTCATGGAAAACCGTACCGTAAAACTGTTGCTATTGTCGGAGATGGCCAGACAGAGCGGATCTATTTTGCCAATGTGCGCGACACCGACCGTCCGGATAACCTTTCGATACAGCCAGATTATCCAAGACGGTTCGGCAGCTATGCAGGTGTATTAAAAAGGGCGGTGGAGATTGCCGGCGAATTTGATCATGTTTTTGCATTAATTGACCTCGATAAGGTTTACCAGGACAACCAATATGCCCAATATTCGGCGGCGAAAGCAGGCGCGCAGGCAGAAGGAGTAACAGTCGTGGAGAACAATCCATGTTTTGAAATATGGCTGCTCCTGCATTTTGTCCATACCGGAAGACTGTTTGGTGATTGCGACGAAGTTGTCAATGAATTAAGAAAGGATGGCAGAATTCCCGGTTATAATAAATCAGAAAGATTCCAGTACGCGGCAAAGCTGTACGGCAACTATAGAGAGCAGTTAATTGCAAGGGCGATTCCCAATGCCCAATTGCTTGAAAAAAACAGGGAACACGCGGATCATTTGTTTCCCCGTGCGGAAACCTTTCGTTTCTTTGAATGGTATTTAAACCTGTAAAACCAACTGCAATGATCATTATTAAACCTATAGAGATCGCCAGTAAAATCATGTGTCTCATCGAGGACGCAGAGAGGTTGGTTGTTGTTGTCAGTCCTTATTATAATTTCAGTAACTGGCGGTAGTGATTAGACAATAAGCAAAAGTATACAATAAGAATACAATGCGCTTCATAAGCTAAATTGGATTAAATCTTCATAACTCCGATCAAGAAGAAACCTCAAACCAGTTTACAACTATCTTTACGATAAGTTCGAAAGTAGTACTAAGTGAATATCTACAATAATGTCCAACTTAGAAGTATATCCGGCTGAAATATGAAATGGATAACCAGAGATAAACCTAAAATCGATCGAATCGCCTGTCCCTGGCTGATTAAGCGATTTATTGACCCCAAAGCAGAAATTCTTTATGTGCCTTACGATAAAGTAATTCAACGGGCAAAGCAATTAAAAGCGATGCCTTTTGATGTTCCCGGAGTAGAATTCACTCACTATAAAGACAAATGTACTTTTGACTATTTTATCGAAAAATACAATATTACCGATCCGGCCATTCAAACAATGGCTGTAATCGTGCGCGGTGCAGATACCGACAGGCATGATATTGCTAACCAATCAAGCGGGTTATGGGCCATATCTGCCGGATTGGCTTACAATAATGCGAATGATGCTGAACTCCTTGAAAAGGGAATGATGATTTATGATGCACTGTATAGTTGGGCAAAATTTCTGCAACAGGAAAAACATGCGACAAGCCCTTTTGAGCATTTACTTATTGATGTATTCAATAAATTCCTGAAAGAGAAGGCCGGCGCAAAAAAGAAGATACCAAATTGGGCAAAAGAATTAAAAGAGATTATCCAAGATCAGATCGATACCAATCTTGCCCTTAGTTTAAAAGATATTTCAAAGGAACTGGATGTAAATGCGTCCTATCTCTCAAGGGAATTTTCAAAATATTTTGAAGACCTTTCTTTCGGTGAGTATATCCGAAAACTTCGAATTGAAAAAGCAATTCAATTAATTAGATCTGGCGATTATTCACTGACAGAGGTGGCTTATCTTACCGGTTTCTCAGATCAGAGCCATTTTACGCGGATATTCAAAAAACATACAGGCAGTAACCCCTCTGCTTTCAAAAAAATGGCACTAAAAAGTAATACGCGTTCCAAAAGTTAATTCTGTTCTATTTTAAGTAGTTACGGGTAGTTAACATTGTGTTTTATTAACTACTATGACAACAGATACACTATTGTTGAAGCGTGCTGATATTGCCGATCTTCTTGGTATGGAAGAATGTATAGCGGGAGTTGAACTTGCATTTAAACTATATTCAGAAGGGAAGGCAATGCCGCCAAAAATTTTGGGAATTCATGCTGAGGATGGGGGCTTTCACATAAAAGCCGGCGTCCTCGGATTATCCCGACCATACTTTGTTGCGAAAATAAATGCCAATTTTCCAGGAAACCCAATGAAAAACAGCCTTCCAACTATACAAGGTGTTATTGTTGTGTGTGATGCCACCAACGGGCGTTTGCTAGCGTTGTTAGATTCCATTGAGATTACTATTATAAGAACCGGAGCCGCAACAGCAGTAGCAGCCAAATACCTGGCTTCACCCGATGCATCAGTTGTTACCATTTGCGGTTGCGGAAACCAAGGGAAAATATCTTTGAAAGCATTGATGACGGTAAGGGCTGTTACAAAAGTGTACGCATTTGATATCGATCAAAATCAAGTGCGAAAATTAATCGAAGAATTTTCCCATTTAGTGCAGGTAATACCGGTTCTATCAGAAGATTTGTCGATGGCGCTCCGGCAAAGTAGGATCTGTATAACCTGTACTCCTTCGAAACAACCATTTATACATTTGAAAGACATCATGCCGGGGACATTTATTGCTGCGGTAGGTGCCGATAGTGAAGAAAAACAGGAATTGGATACGGATATCCTTGCATCCTGTAAAATTGTTGTTGATATTCCTGAGCAAAGTGCATCGATAGGCGAAGTGCATCATGCGATCGATCAGCAAAAAATGTTACTGACAGATATTCACGCAGATATTGGCTCAGTTATCGCCGGTTTAAAATCCGGACGGGAAACAAAAGAAGAAATCATTGTTTTCGACAGTACAGGTATGGCATTACAGGATGTTGCAGCGGCAGCGATCGTGTATGAAAAAGCGGTTGGGCTTGGAAGAGGTGTAACCATAAATTTTGCTTAATCAAAAGCTGACCAAAAATCTGAATATAGGTATAAACCAAAATAATTGTCGCATGAAGTGGATAACAAGGGAAAGACCTAAAATCGACAGAATAGCCTGCCCCTGGCTCATAAAAAATTTTGTAGATACAGATGCTGAATTTTTATTTGTTCCCAAAGAGCAGGTATTTGATCAGGCAAACAGATCCAATGCTATTCCGTATGATATTCCCGGAGCAGAATATTCTCATTATGGCGCAGAATGCACATTTGATTTTATCTTAAAAAAACACTCATTGAGTGATCCTGTCTTACAGCAATTGGCATTAATAGTAAGAGGGGCAGATACTGACTGTTTTGATTACGCACCGCAGGCTGCAGGATTATGGGCAATTTCAGCAGGACTTTCGTTTAATTATATAAACGATCAAGAAATGTTAAGTATTGGAATGAAGCTTTATGATGCATTGTATAGCTGGGCCAGGCATCTGCAAAAAGAAAAACATACATGGAACCCGATATCCTGATAAATGGCAGAACCTAATTATAACCTCAAACAACTTAGTATTTATTTTTTCCGGTTAGGTACTACAGGCTTTGGTGGCCCTGTTGCACTCGTTGGTTATATGCATCGTGATCTTGTTGAAAACCGAAAATGGATTCCCGAGGAAGATTATAAAAACGGGTTGGCCCTTGCTCAATTAGCTCCCGGCCCTTTGGCAGCCCAATTGAGCATTTATCTTGGATTTGTTCATTACGGGGTTTTGGGTGCTACGATTTGCGGCCTTGCTTTTGTTATTCCTTCTTTTATCATGGTGGTTTCGTTAGGGATCCTATATCAACAGTTTGGAGGTTTGGCCTGGATGCAGGCTGTATTTTATGGGGTAGGTGCCGCTGTCATTGGAATTATTGTTATGAGCAGTTATAAGTTAACTGTCAAATCTGTAGGGAAAATAAGTTGGCCATTGCTTAAACAAAACTGGTTGCTTTGGTTGTTTTACCTTACCGGAATAACTGTAACTATTATCACAAAATCTGAAGAAATTCTTTTGTTTGTAGGAGCAGGCCTCATTTACATGTTTATCAAAGCCCCTCCTAAATGGAAATATAAACAAGGTGGCCTCAAAACTGTTCTGATAGGTATTGTCGGGTTTTGGCAGTTTGAATGGGGGACCCTTGAAAAAATAGGGTGGTTCTTTACAAAAGCCGGCGCATTTGTTTTTGGCAGCGGATTAGCTATCGTCCCATTTTTACATGCAGGTGTGGTTACAGAAAATCACTGGTTGACGGAACAGCAATTTGTAGATGCAGTAGCTGTTGCTATGATAACACCTGGTCCGGTAGTTATTACTGTAGGTTTTATCGGATACCTTGTCGCAGGCTTTCCCGGTGCAACAGTGGCTGCGCTGGCAACCTTTTTCCCTTGCTACCTGTTTACCATCATTCCAGCCCCTTACTTTAAAAAGATAGCTAAAAACGCTTCTATTAAGGCATTTGTAGATGGAATCACAGCTGCAGTCATTGGAGCTTTGGTTGGAGCGGTAATTATCATTGGCACAAGAAGCATTATAGATATACCAACCGCTTTAATTGCCTGTGCTTCTCTACTGGCATTGATCTATTTTAAAAAGCTACAAGAGCCTTATATTATATATATAGCGGCTTTGGCAGGATTAATGATAAAGAATGTTTTATGAACAAAGTCGATTTGCAAATCGACGACATCATTACCAAATAAAAATGAAACTATCCTTCAAGATTATACGCTGATTACCATTACACAGGTATATGGGTAGCTACCTGTATCAGCAAAAAGATGATAAGTTTACTTTGTAATATTGCGATACGCCCCAGGGGAATATGAAAAATTTCTTTTAAATAGTCTATTGAATGATGAAATATCAGAAAACCCAACTTCAGTTATGATCTCAGATATTGGTTTCTCTGTTGTTGATAACAGTTTGGTTGCTTCACCTAGTCTTACACATGTCAGGTATTGATGAGGGGTAACATTAAAGAACCTCTTAAATTCTCTTAATAAATAGACCGGACTCAAAAAACATAAATTTCCAAGCTCAGAAAGTGTGATGTCTTCCTGATAGCAGGAAGAGATATAGTCTTTCGCAACATTCAGCCGTTTATATAATTCTTCCCTTGTTGATCGTTTTTTTGCACAAATTTCTTCTATCTCTGAAGAGGTCTGTTTGTTTAAATGAACTAACTCAATGAGAGAGAAGTACATTAACTCATTTAACTTATTCTTATCGGGTTTGAGCTGCTGTAATTCTAACCTAAATAAGTTGATATAATTTAAAAATGTCGGCGTGTATTCATATAGCTTATCAAAAAAATTCAGGCTACCTTTTGCATAAACGAATGGATCTTCGAGGAGAGAGTCAGTTGTAGACTGAAAAATAGTTTTAAGCATTTCAATGTTATTCTTATTGAAATTGAGACTGAGCGATTCAACTTCTATATCAGCATTAATATAACTAGCGTATACATTACCTTCATTTAATAAAAGAAACGAATTGTCAGATACTGCATAAGCCTTTTTACTAAACCGGTAGTTTTCTTTTCCATTAAATGCACATTTAACCGACAATGGTGTCCAGTGGTCCGGGTAGTAAATGTTTTTTGAAAAACAGTTGATAACAACAAAGGCTTCTCCATAACTATTTTCCCACAGTTCTTCAGAATGATCAAATTTGGTGGGTTGGGGGAACTGCCTTATATATTCAATACCTATACACATTTAAAAGAATTTTTATTTTTTATAATTGGGATTGATTACAGAGTCGCGAACCATTTCCTGAAGTCAATAGCATTTTCCTGACTTATAAGAATATCTTGAGAAACAGGTACGGTTAACTCTAAGAGTATTTTTATCTTATCGAATGGTTTATACGATTTTATGTAATTGATATTAACTATGTATTTTCTGTTTGCCCTATAAAATATTTTACTATCTAATTCTTCTTCCAGTTCTTTCAGATTTTTATCAACCAGGAATTTCTTACCATCTTTTGTTATAAGAAAACTGATCTTTTGGTCGGTAAAAAAATACGCAACCTCTTCCAACAAAATACTTTGAAACTCAATACCTTTTTTAACAACAATCCTTGATCTTTTATTTGTACCACTGTCAGAAAGAAAAGGCAGTAGGTTATTGTGATGAATCAAAAAATGGTCTTTCAAATTCTTATATTTTGTAATTGCTTTTGTAAGTTCCTGCTCAGTAACAGGCTTTAAAAGGTATTCGATACCTGTTTGTTCAAATGCTTTTACCATAAAGCTATCGAAAGCTGTTATAAAAATAATGGGCGAAGACACCTTTACCTTTTCGAAAATATTAAATGAAAGGCCATCTTTTAATTGAATATCCATAAATATCAGATCAGGGGGTGGGTTGTTGATCAGCCATTCTACTGAGTCATCTACTGTTTCCAAAGTGGCCATAACCGAAATAGGTTCTTTGGTGCGAAGTATTGAAAGTTGCAGATTTTCTAATGCAATTTCTTCATCTTCTATAATGATAGCTTTAATCATTGTTCTTCAGGTATTAAAATGGGTAACAAAACAGTGAAAACATCTTGTGTCTGGATAACTGAAATATTTTTGTTAATGATAAGACTATAGCGTTCATCTAAATTGGAAAGTCCAATTTTCGATGAGTGAATAGCATATTTTTTTATGTATTTTTTGTTCACTACCCGTATTTCATCTTCTAAAATGGTTATTTCTATGAGTAAAGGTATTTTTTCGGAGAAATGATTATGCTTAATAGCATTTTCAATCAGTGCTTGCAAAGACAAGGGGGGTATCAGGTAATCTTCCGAAATGATATTGTCCATTCTGATGATCAGGCTTAAGCCGGTTTGATATCTGATCTTTAATAAATAAAAATAGTTACTTGCAAATTCGATTTCCTCTTTAATTTGGACAAGGTCTTTTTCTTTATTCAGCAGGATGTAACGATACACTTTAGCCAGCGTGTCATTAAAAAACTTTGCTTTACCTTGGTCCACACTTATGAGATAAGATAATGTATTTAATGAATTGAAAATAAAATGAGGATCTATTTGATTTTTTAATGCATCTAATTGCGCTTGTACTTTTAATTTTTCTATTCTTTCCACTTTTAGAAGTTCCGATTCCCTTTCTTTGTTTAGGTAGACAATTTCGTAGATACTGGTTATCTGGATACTAATGACTGTTATTATTACCTGACATATTAGTAAAGAAGTGGAATTAAACCTGTCATTTTGCAGGTATTTATTCCAGGAATTGAGTAAAATATTGGAAATGATCCACGAGATAATGATGGTAATACTATAACTGACTAATACTCTGGAATAAATCTGTTTTAACGCATATAACTGTTTTCTCAGGATTTTATGTGTGAGTGCAATCCCATTCCATATACTAAATGAGAGAATTGAAAAGGAAGTATAATTGATAAGGAGAATATCGGCAGTGTGGAAAGTTGCTTTTGCAAACCCGGATAAATGGAAAGCCAGGATCCCGGTACCCGGGATGGCGATGCATTTATATATTCTATCAGTTATTTTGTTTGACTTAGCTGTCATAAGACGGGCTTGTTTTGTTGCAGGTATGTTGTGTAGTAGAAAGTTCGAAAGATAAGTGTAGTTTATTTTGCCGTTTAAATAATTTAACCAGATAATCAGTATAAAAGCATAAAGAGAACTACGAATAGGCTCAGACAAGTATGAATGAATTCGTCCAAGCTAATTTTTCACACTTTAGTCATTAATATTCACGCTTTAGTATTTCTCAATTAGTAATAAATTACCCGCTCCAAATAAAATGATAGTGGACTATGGTTGCATAGGTGTCGAGTCCTTTTCGTTTGCCGATAATCAGACAAGGTAGATTTGAAATCACGGCTTCAGATATTTCATTTTATTAATTGGCACCCATTCTTTTCTTCTCGTCTTCTATTCCCGTCCTTCTGTTTTTATTTGCTTTGACGTTTTGGTTGCCAAATTTGTAGGTGAATAAAAGAGTAAGAAATCGTGATTCAACCTTCCAGTCTGAGGCAATGATGATGCCATCTCCTTTGGTAAAAAAATGGACCCCTTGTGTATTTAAGATGTCTGTACAACTTAGTTTTAAAGATCCCTTTGATTTTAAAACTGATTTGACAATCCCTGCCGCTACTCCAAAAACTGACGATTGCATAACAGTTCCATCGAGAGAGGAGGAATTATAAAAAGTAGTGGCTTCCAGTGATAACTTACCCGGAAGTAATATCGTATTTGTTGTATTTAGACTATAACTGGTGTTTTCCTGAATATGAGCAGTAAAGTCGGGCATTAAACTATGCACTACATTTACTGCGTTAGAACTAATCAATTTCCCTTTAAATAGATTTACTGAGTAGTTAATATTACCTGTAAAAATTTGGCCGGAGCTAAAATTGAAATACGATCCAATTGCCACATTTGTTGCTGCATCTTTTTTATAGCCATAGGAAATCGGATTTGTAACCGACGAATAGCCAATGCTGAGTAAAAGTCTACTCTTATATGAATATGATAAATCTATACTTTTAAAGAATGACGGCTTAATATTAGGATTCCCTTGATTATAAGAATATTGACTCTGGAATACGATAAAAGGGTTTATGATGTCAAAACCAAATCTTTGAATACTTGAACGGTAATTGAGCGTAAAAGATTCCCCTTTGCCCGAATTGTATTGTAATAAACCAGTAGGAAACAAATTTTCATATCGGTTCGTTGTATTACTATTCAGTGTTATAGAGTTACTAATTGACCGGGTAGCTTCATATCTTAACCCTCCTTGTATAGTCCATTTTGCAATGCTTTTACTAAAGTTTATATAGGACGCATATACCGTCTCTGAATAAACAAAATGATTGGTTTTACCTAAATCGTCAATCCATGTATTAGATACCAGTTCTTGCCAGAGTGCATTATTGTCTGTCCTGGAAACAGTAGCCTTCAAGCCTGACTCCCATTTACCCCCCTTAAAGGGATGGTAATAATCAGCGGCAAAAGATTTAATTGAGTTATTTGCCGGTGATCTGTCTAAAAGATATCTGTTTGGGCCTATCGTATGACCCGATAAATCTGAATACATATTTACAAAATCGTCACTCCAGGATTTATCATAACCAAAATAATCACCATTCATGTTAAGTTCGGATCCCTTTTTTCCTACCCTTGTTTTTAAATATAGATTTAGGGATGGACTTTTAAAGACGGCATTTGTATTAGTATATACATTTGCTACTGTATCGTTATTGGATATTGCTGGTTTGTAAACCGAGGTATTTGTTACACTTCTATGTCTATAATTCAGAAAACCCTTAAATGAGAGACCAACAGATGTTTTTTTGTTTAGATCATAGTCAACTCCAAGCCTGGCCGAATTATTATTTTGCGTTCTAATATTATTATCAACCAGATTGATTGATGCAGGATTTGACATAAAAGTTTCGTTGGCATGAAGTAGGAAAAACTGTTTTGTATGGTTAAAGTCATAACCTCCGTAGATATTAATAATACTATCACGATAGTTAAAGGAATAACCTAACATTCCCCTAAAATAAGTCCCTTCTCCGGCTCCCAGACTTACTGTTTCCTGTAAACCATAATTTTTACTTCTTTGGGTTTTTATATTAAAAACGGCCCCCCCCTTTGCGTCATATTTCGAGGAAGGGTTTAATAAGATCTCCAGTTTATCAACAGTAGTTCCGGTTACACCAGATAAATACTCTTTTAAATCATCACCTGATAAGTTATTCATTTTATTATCTAACAAAATGATAAGCGGCTTACCTTGATAAAATAGAAAATTCTTTGATTGAGTTACACCGGGAATTTTTAAAATAATGTTTAATAAATTGTCTGAGGAAGAGACAACTCCTTCACTTACATTGAATGTTATTTTATCGGCACTTTGAATGACCTGCATTTTAGATGAAAAGATCGTCACTTCTGATAATGTATCAATAGACCTAAGTAGTGAAATGGAGAGCTCAAGACTAGTTTTGACTAAAATATTTACTGTTTTTGATTTGTAACCAATGTGTTCAGCAGTTAAGGTATAGTTTCCGGGGAAAAGATCTTTAATAGAAAAGTTTCCATTTATATCTGTAATAGTCTTAACTGTTAATGCTGAATCTTTTTGATTGGTTAGTAAAATTGTACTCCCCTGTAAAGCTGTTTTGCCTATACTATCTCTAACAGATCCTTTTAGTGAATTTGCATTTGACTGGCCATTGGAGCAAAATGCGATACAATTTAGGAGGGATGTAAAGACGATGATAGCTTTCATAATTATACGGTTTGATAGATTTGGTAGATTCTTTAGTAAAAGTAGCTATCATGTTCAATTAGTAATTTGAAAGTATATTTTGATAATAATGAAAATAATTAATACTTAATATCAGAACATGTCATTGTGTTATGATATTTAATGTGTTGATAAAGTTGTTATTGAGCTCTTTTTGTTGACTTTTTTCTATTTGAATTGAAAATCTTTATTTTACAGCTCTCTTCCAAATACGGCTAAATGGCCTTCTTTATGGCGGTATTTGTCTAATCGATTCCAGACCAAGTGTCTTTAGAATTTTTAGGTTGTTCTTAAGGGGAGGATTTTTCATCTAACTACATTTTAATAATGAAAACAAGATGTTTCGCTAAATCTACCCGTGTTCTAAAGTCAGGGTAATTATTTAATGGTTCAATGGCAGAAATTCATGCTTCGGTAATTTATTTAGCGAGATTACGCTTGTCTCATTTGTTTTGTTGTCTTATTTCTTTTTTCTTGCTTCTGATTTTGTAAACCTCTGCATATCTTATCTATTCGAAATTTAATTTCTTGTTCCTGTAATGGAGAAAGTTTCTATTCTAACTAGTTAGATTTGTATATGAAAACTGATAAGTATTTTCATGTTGGAACTTGGATATTCCGGCCTGTTATTCTGTTTGCAACGGGAAAAAACATTCTCAATGAGGAAATCAAAGGAGCTCTTGGCTGTGAAGAAGATAGCTTATATGAAAATACAGGCTTTGTTGATTTTGAAATTCTCGATAGGTTAATGTTACTTATTCTTGAAAAGACAGATAACCCATATATCGGTTTTGAACTTGGCGTAACCAAAAATATGCTTTCAGGGCATGTATTGGATTCTATGTTGCGTAGTTGTGAGACTGTGTTTGATATTATCCGCAAGATCTCTCAGTATAGCTATGTTTTATCCAATTTCAGTATTGTTAAAGAAACTGAGTTTAATGGTGTTTTCTTAGCTCATTTTTTTGCAGCGGAAGAGTGGATCACAAAATTTCCGGTTTCTTCGAGATTGGTCAGAGATTTTATCATTGCCTTTATTTATCGTTTAATTAAGGATCATTCCAACGGCTACACTTTACCGATAAGGATTTGTATTGCGAATGCTCATGTGATGGGTAACTTGCCTGAGTCACGTGAACAAATTAAGCTGTATGGTGATTTTCAGCTTGTTTACGATGATGACTGTTTGGTTTATGATAGTACCCATAATAGTAAGATGATAACAGCGAATTCAGAAGTGTATGAAGCACTTGAGTCACGTATCATACATTATCTAGGTGCACATTCTGAAATTCAAAAGTTGGCTTACAAGGTAAAAGCCCAGATGTTATCAATGGAGGATAGCCTTTTGGATATTACAATTGGACAAGTAGCTTCTTTTAATAATCTTTCAGTCAGATCATTACAACAGAAACTGGCAGAAGAAAATACGAGTTTCCGTCAAATATTTAATGAAATTAAGATTGCTGCTATCAAAAAGAGTATTATAGATCCCAATGTTTCCATTAAAGTACTGGCAGGAAAAATGGGATATGCAAATCCTGAGTCTCTGACAGCTTTTTTTAAAAGAAAGACCGGGTATTCGCCGGGACGACCACAATAAGTTTTCAAAAAAAATAACTATACAAAAATGAAGCCTTGTCCGACGGAACGAATAAAATTGGAGTTTATTGCCTAAGGTATTATTATTATTAATGTCAGGGTTAATCGAAAAATAGAATATTAATCGAATATTATTTAATAGAGATAAAATATTTCTTAAATAGATAAAATATTGTCGACTTTGCGTCTGCTCTTTTAATCTCTCCTTATTGTTTTATTGATTCTCTCTCTGTTTATGATCTTGTTTATAATCATTTGCGTAATGTATCAGTACATTTTCGTTTTTTCATTGTATGCTTTATGAGAAAATATAAATATTGAGATATAGATTAGTGCAACCATGTCATTAAGCCGTGATAAGAGTTAAAATCCATTTCGCCAGACTACTGATTTTATTTTATTTTATTTATGTTTTTGTGGATTCCCTTTCTGCACAAATCAAAGTCGGGAACAATCCAACGAAAATTAACCCATCTTCATTACTCGAACTTGAAAGTAACACACGTGGAATCCTGCTATCGAGATTAAGTGATACTTTATTGATTAATTCGCTGGATCCTCCCGATGGCACACTGATCTATCTGGCTACATCCAGCACATCTACCAGTGGCGTTTATTTACGACGAAATAGGATATGGGAGTTATTAGGTTCAGGGGGTACAGGAATGACAAATGGCCGTGAGATCAGGGATGTATTGTTTAATACAGATTCTACTTTTAGTTTCTTATTTACAGATGGAAGCATATATAAGTCCCCGTTTCGGACGTTTGGCAGAGATGGAGTTAATGGTCTAAATGGAAAAGACGGAAAAGGGATACAAAATATTATTGTTAACCCGGATTCTACTTTGTCAATTAATTATACCGATGGAACGACTTTTATCTCAAGGCAAAAAATTATAGGAAAGGATGGACGTAATGGAATTGATGGTGCAAATGGAAGAGGTATTGACATAGTCCAATTGAATGCAGATTCTACCTTCAGTATTATCTATACGGATGGAACTTCCTTTACTTCTGTGCAAAAGGTTATTGGACGAAACGGGGAAAGAGGAATCGAAGGGAGGGGTATTCAAAATATTTCAATTAGACAGGATTCCAGTCTGCAAATTTTATATTCTGACGGTACCAGCTTTCAGTCATCACAGCGGATTATTGGAAAAGATGGAACAAATGGTAAAGGAATATTATGGCAGGGAAGTTTGGGATCGCCCCCTAATTCTCCGGAACTCAATTGGGCCTATTTTGATACCCTTCAAAATACTTCTTTTATTTACAATGGAGTACAATGGAATATATTAGCCAAAGGTACGCAAGGTAATGGTAGTGGTATTGTATCATTATTCAACGGAAACCGACCCATTACAGCATCAGTATTTAACGGTCAAAATCCCGGCACCAACGATATCGGTAAATGGCTTGAAGATTTGTTTTATCCCAGCCAGGGCCCTTTGGCCGGGTTAAGTATGACTTATCTGGGAACTACCTCAAACTCATTTACGCTCGAACAGATGGCCCCCGGAGCGGATCTTAGCGTTACACTTAACTGGACGGCAGGAAGACAAAGTTCAACTGCTAACCTTGCAACGGTAAATATTGCCGGTGGCTCAGTCACATTTACGCAACCTGGTGCCGGAGGATCTGTTTCAGGAAGTCAATCCAATCATATCACCAGGAATGTCAATACCAATTTTTCGAATACGGTTACCACTGTGGATAACAAGACCGCTTCTACTTCTGTGGGTATGAATTTTTCATGGAAGCGGTATTATGGGTTTTTAGATGGTCCGGCTGATGGTGTTTCGTTGACGGTTACCAATGCACAAATCTTGTCACTGGCACAAGGTTTCGGGTCCGGAAAAAATTTCTCTGCAAACTTTACACCCACAGGATCTCAAAGGCTGGTAATTGCGTATCCTTTATCATGGGATGGGACCAATACACAAATACTGATTGGCGGACTTGATCAGACAGGTGCTTTTGAAAGAACAGTCCAATCTTTTACTAATGCAAGTGGTGCAATTACGAATTATGTTATTTATGCTTCAATAAATAATACCAATGGTTCAGTGAATTTCTCAATACAATAATAAAATTATTTATTATGAAAAAGGGAGTACTTATTTCAATAGTATCTCTTGTAACCTTTTGTGTGCTGTCTTATGGCCAGGGTGTAAAAGTTTTGGCGCCTTTAACAGTTAATGGACCGGGTGATACTTATGCTACTCATTTTGATAGTTTGGGCAGTGGTGGATTTATGTCTGTTTATAGTATTTCATCAAGGAATAATATCCCTGGGCTGAGAAGAAAGAGAGGCATGATGGTCTATGTGGTCAGCGTGGATACTTTGTATCAATTGATTGGGGGTACCGGTAATGCAAACTGGAGGGCTTATCTCTGTAATAATGTAGGTGCAGTGCTTACCTGGCAGGGTTCATTGGTGATTGCTCCTGTCAGCCCACAATTGAACTGGGCCTATTATAACCTGACAGATAAGAAGAGTTATTTATTTGATGGAACTATCTGGCAGATTTTATCCCAGGATGGTCCGCCAGGTGCCAATGGTACCAACGGAACAAATGGTATCAGTATTCAATGGAAAGGAAGCCTGACAACAGCACCTTTTGCACCACAACTGAACTGGGCATATTATAATTCAGTTGACAAGAGAAGTTATATATATGATGGAACCGTTTGGATGATGCTTTCACAGGATGGAGCAGCGGGTAGTAATGGCATCAATGGAAATGATGGTATCAGTATTACATGGAGAGGGAGCCTGGCAACAGCACCATCTTTTCCTCAACTGAATTGGGCGTATTATGATATAGTTGATAAGAAAAGTTATCTATATGACGGAAGCGGATGGGTAATACTTGCTCAGGATGGCACAAATGGAAGTAATGGTATAAGTATTCGTTGGAAAGGGGCTTTAGATAGTATCCCGGCAAACCCACAAATCAATTGGGCTTATTATAATACCCTTGACAGGAAGAGCTATTTATATGCTGATTCTGTCTGGTCAGTCATGACAAAGGATGGTATTTCAATTAGTTGGCAGGGTAGTTTGGATAGTGATCCTTTGGATCCTCAGATCAATTGGGCATATTATAACTACGTAAACAGAGCAGCTTATATATTTGATGGCATTACCTGGAACGTTCTTGTAAATGATGGCCAGGACGGGAAAGGGGTTAATTGGATAGGTAATTTTTCTAATGCCAACCTCCCCTCAAGTCCATCGTTAAATGATGCCGGATATAATACTGATGCAGGGCAAAGCCAAATATGGGATGGCTCCCAATGGAAAACGGTGGCTAAAGACGGACAAAATTCTACACTTAAAACTCAAGATAATCAGGTAATGGATTTTATGCAGATTTATGTTAATGTTGATAGTGCAGTGATAGTAGCTTCCGGTTCTTTTGATACAACAGTTCTCGTTAATCTTCCGCCAGGAGTTACTATGTTATTTGGAACGGTGACTGTTTCACCAGATAAAGACTTGCCTGATGGCATTACCATTGCATGGGCAAGAATAGTCGGGGGGATATATTCAAATACAGCAGGCGATAATCCTTTTTTTGGTGGAATTGGCACTCGGAAAGTAAAATTCCGTTTAACCAATTTCACAACCGGGGATATTGTGATTCCGCCTACACGGTTTTTTCTTTCCATTATTTATAAAAAAATCATAAACATACTTGAGTAAGTATGGAAAATTCTAGAAAATATATTTTTTCTTTTTTCTTTTTCATTCTCCATGGACTTTATTCACCCGGAAATTTATTTGGGCAGGATTCTCTTTTTATTAGCGGGGATGGGAAAATGGGCTTATTTGAAAGCGACTCATTGGCTTTTTTTGGTCCGGTTTTGCATAATGGGGTATTGAACATAAATAAGAAGAATCATACGATTATGTTTGGAAAAATATGGAGTAATGGTATTAACGCTAAAATCCTTGATGGGGATGGAGCTGAAGGATCACCCGATGGTGGTACCATTGAGTTTCGGCAATACGGTTCTGCATCCGGAGCTACGCAAATGCAGTGGATCAATTGTCAATACAACAGTATCCAAAGAAAGGGACCGGCTTTTTCAAATATCATCATCAATAATAACGATGGAGTTTCACTTCAAACTGATGTAATTGTTATACACCAAATTAATCTTCTTAATGGCCATTTATATTTGAATGGTCAGACCCTTGTTTTAGGAAATGATTCATTGGTAGGGGAGATCATTAACTATACAGACCAGCGCTTTTTCGTAACAGGAGAAGTGCCCGGTTCAGGGCTACTTGTGCAAAGAAACCTTCCAAAAGGTGTACCGGGTGTTTTCCCATTGGGTTCAAAAGACTTAGCAGAAGGATACACCCCGTTAACGATAACTCCCAACCTATTTTCTGAAGATATTGGTGCATCGGTTTTTTCAAAAACGTATACGAGGGGCATTACGGGATATTCGATGATCGATTCATCTGTTAATACCAGCTGGCAGATCAAAAAAGGGTCAGGCCAGAATTCGTATACAATCAGTTTAGAGCATAATATGTTTACAGAAGGGGCTGTTTTTAACAGAAGCAGGTTAAATAGTTATATTGGTATATACGAGCAGGACCAGTGGCATGATATTTCACTTAAACATAGCCGACCTGAATCGCCAGGACTGATTACCACCGGCAATCCGATTAATTCATCAGCCACAAATTCGACAAATTTCGGGCCGATTAGCATGGATAGTATATATGTCTCCAAATTTGCAAGCCAGCCCTTATCAATAAATCCTTCAATTGTCATTCCCAATGTATTTACGCCCAATGGCGACGGAAAGAATGATGATTTTGAAATTGCGAACATCAATTTGTTTCCTGATAATGAAATAGTAGTCTATAATAGATGGGGGAATGAAGTGTTTAAAACGAAACAATATTCCTCTTCCAATAAATTTAATGGAAGGGGACTGTCGGAAGGGACCTATTTCTATGTACTGAAAATCAAAGTATCTGAAAATACCAGTTTGTATAAAGGATATATAACCTTAATAAGATAGTTCTATGAAAATACTATCATTTATGATCGGGGTTCTTTTCTGTATGGTAGTTTCTGCCCAACAGGATATTCAATTTACACAACATATGTTTAACGCACTTCCTCTGAATCCGGGGTATGCGGGACATAAGAATATTACTAATCTAAATGTATTATATCGGAACCAGTGGTCAGGTGAAAGCATTGAGGGTACGCCGAGGACAATGTTGGTGAGTATTGATGGTAGAATTGAAAAAAAGCATCTTGGACTTGCCTTTCATTTGATGAAAGATCAATTGGGGGCACAAAGTAATATCAGTGCCTATTCTTCTGTTTCTTACCGGATCCGGTTCTCTGAAAAAGAGATATTATCCATTGGAATTGCATTTGGGGCAACACAATACCAGTTGGACGGGACTTTGATGAATCCGTTGGTTTCTTCAGATAATGCAGTTCCTGGTGCCACAAGTCATACGATTTCTCCTGATGCTAAGTTTGGCATATATCTGAGTAATGACAGATATTTTATTGGGATATCTGCTGCTAATATATTTAATGACAATATCAATTATACCGGGGATATAAGGAATATTGTCGGCAAACAAAGACTTCATTATTATTTAATGGCCGGAAAGCTATTTCCTGTTTCGGGTCATATCACTATTTTCCCTTCATTTCTGATCAAAGAGGATTTCAGAGGGCCTACGAATCTTGATTTGAATAGTTATTTTTTAATTGAAAACCGTATTTGGTTTGGGGTTGGATATAGAACCGCCCTGAATATTTTTTCAAAACCGCTTTTGCAGACAGATCTTCAAATGACCAATGCTGCAACACTATCCACTCGGATACCGTTAAATGAAAAGATGCAGGTTGGCTATTCATATGATTTTACCATTTCAAGCCTGTATTCTTATGTAAACGGGTCTCATGAAATTTCGATAAGATATTTTCTGCATTCGAACTCTAATTTATTAAGAACAGAAAACGCTACTTTTTAGGAGAAAGATAAATTTTCTCAGATTAAATACCCGGCTATTTTTCAAACAGTTCATCGTTTAGAGCCTGTTTAATAATTATTAGAATAAGTTTATATAGACAGAAATGCTGTCATTTTTTATCGGTTTTAATGATTGGTTTGAACACAATTTGACTATTTTATTAATAGTAAATACGTAAACGGTGATTCGAAATAAAATTTTTTAACTGGCTCTCAATTATTTCCGATGAAAATCCGTTATTAATAGTAGCTGCTTTTATAATAGCTTAAAATGAGCGTCCAAATTAATCTGGTTTTTGAATGGATTTCTTTTCAAATAATATCATTACTTCAAGATCGCTTTTGAGATTATGGAAATAATGCCCTTTCCCTTTTGTTACATAAATAATGTCTCCCTCTTTAACATCAATATCTTTACCATCAACAGAAAATTTCGCGGTACCTTTCGTTACAATATTTAATTCATCAACTTTATGTACCAGCGTGCTATCACCGCCAGTTCTTCTGGGTAATGTATAAAGGCCAAGCATCATTGTTTTTGAATTGTGAAAAACTGTCCATACCACAGTATCCTTGCCTGCTTTTTCCCTGATAGTATTCAAAAAGTAATTGGCATGCTTAGGATCTGCAGGTGAAAATTCGGCCTTGGGAAATAAGACCAAAACATCGAGATCTTTTTTTATATTATTAAAATGATGTGGTACCTGCGCCTTAACGTATATGGTGGATCCCGGGGAAACGATTATAGATGTATCAGCGGCTTGCAAAGTGGCATTGCCATTTAGTATATAATAAATTTCATCAAATTCATGTACGGGTTGGCGATCCGGCTCCCCGGCATTCAGGTGATAAATACCCGCCTCAATCGTTGGTTCATCCAAAAACTGCTTCCATGGCCTTTGCCCTTGTTTTTGCAATTGCAATAATTCGGGGATATTAAACTTCTTCATGGTTTCAATAGGTTGGGCATTTGATGAGTATGCCTGTAATAAAAAAAAGCTCAATACTATTAAACCTCGGTTCATGTACTATTTTTTATGAAATTAGTAATTGAATATTTTAGCGAGGTGTGTTTTCATAACTTATCCCCGGCAGCAGACAGGCTACAAGAACCGTCCTTTTGTATCCTTTGAGGCCGGGCTTTAAGTTCCCCACCACAATTAGGGCAGGTATGGTTCATTTTTTCTGTACAATTATTGCAAAAAGTACATTCATAGCTGCAAATACTTGCTTCTAACGAATCCTGTGGCAGTAGTTTGTTGCATTTTTCACAAATTTGTCTCATTTCAAGAGCCATATCTACTTTTGTTAAATTCTATTTTTGGTGATAAACAAATAGTATTCCTTATTTTTCAATGAAACCGAAAGCTATAAAATTTAAAGAACTAACAAGTGGTTCAAAATTGATATTTTGTTATTGGGTACTGACATTGCCGAAAAAGCAATTATTGACTGTACATTTTGACCTAAATTATCCATTTTTTTGCTGACAATTACTATGCGTTACATTACTAAATCCGGTTAGATACAACAGATATCCTAATCATTTATGTTAGAAGTAACATCAACTATAAAAGGGATTAAAAGTGTTTACCCGGATAATGAAGGATATCTTATAATGCTCATGGAATCGGCTAACTACTGTTAAAGCAATTTTTTATATGATACTAAAAGAAAATGAACCCCGGATAAGATTGGCAACAACAAATGATGCGGGTGCAATCGCCCAAATATATACTTACTATTCACTTAATACTTTACAGAACCTTGAAACAATTGCGACAACAGCGGAAGATATCATTGGTAAAATTGAATCTTCGGATAAATTGTACCCCTGGCTGGTTGCCGAAAAAGATCATGAGGTAATAGGGTATGCTTACGCAGCGCCTTTTCGAAAAAAGGGGGGATTTAATTGGTGTGTCGAAACGTCTGTTTATATCCAATCTGAATTTACGAAAATTGGGGTTGGAACGAATATTTACGGCAAACTATTGAATATACTAACAGAACAGGGATTTGCAAACGCCTATGGAATATTGACGTTACCCAATCCCGGTAGTGTAAAATTGCACCTGGATTTTGGGTTTACTATTGAAGCTGTTTTAAAAAATTGCGGATATAAATTTAATCAGTGGTGCGATTTGCAAATAATGCATTTACAACTTAATAATCCGGCATTAATCTCATACTCACCATTGAATTTTTCGGATATTGGCTTATAATCTTTGAAAATAATTCTGTACATCTCTGATGTATCGGTTAGAGGTATTAATTTTATTTTCTGAAATAATTGGTATAAAATGAATGCTTCTGCGAAAATTTATTGGGAAAAACGGCTAAACGAAAATTTTAATTTAAAAGGGGTAGGTTATTACAAAGCAGGCAACATTTATAATTACTGGATATATCGAATGAGGAAAAAGGTTTTTCTAAAGCAGTTTAACAAAATTCTTCGGGAAAAAGCTAACCCGGATATATTGGAAATTGGCCCTGGTTCCGGGTTCTATACAGATATGCTTTTGCAAAAAGGGATAGATAAATTATGGCTGTGCGACCTTACTGAAGTAGCCGCTAATAATTTAGCTAAGAAATACCCAACCGTTCATGCCTATACCAATGATATCGGCAGTAAACATTTTTCAATACCCAAGAAAAAATTTGATATTATTTTGTGTATGGATGTCTTGTTCCATATTACTACAGATGAAGCTTACAGCCGGTCGTTTCAAAACATGAAAGAGTATTTGCAGGATGATGGGGTTTTAATTTTCACCGAGAATATGTCACCTAATTATCAACACCGTGGGCATATTGTTGACAGGACAGCAACAGAGCTGACCAGGCTTTTGAAAACATCTCATCTTACAACTACTTACTCCAAGCCTATGTTTTATTTTCTAAATCCACCGGTTAACCAAACCAACAGTCTACTATGGAAACTGTCCAACATGCGTGTTTCGGTATTGGCATTTTTTGAGAAAATAAGCCTGGGTTTTATTAACCATATTTTTGGTTTTCTTGTTTATGCTCTTGATAGCTTCTTACATTTTACAGGTGCGAATGGTTTTGGGACCAATATGATTATTTGCAGGGTGGATAGAGAAACAAAGAGTGATAGTGTATATACCGGTTTAAACGATCTTTAAGGCATATTTGCAGAAGTATATGGCTACTTACTGGCTGATCACTTACACTATTCGTTCTTTATTTATTAGCGTTGGAGCCTATAGTACAACCGCTGTGTTTCTTGTGTAATGGTTAGTGACTATATTTTTAGGAAATGGAAACCGATAATACCCAACCCTTACCTGTAATAGAAACGGCAGGCATTTAAATGTTCAGTATATGCACGCCATCTTGCTATTTTGCAACCTGATTTTTTTGCTGCCTTTATATAAGTGCCCCAGATACTTAAATTTCCATTTTATCTAATAGTATTAATTTTGGATAGATGATTAGAAGCCTTTAAGAGAGACAATCACTGATAAAAACGGAGAAGCGGGTCGAAAATAGGTATTATTTTTTTTGGTTAGTTTATTTATTTGCCTAAGACCTTTCTGATATCAACAATTTCTATACCCAGATCCAATTTCATCAATTGTTCAAGGACTGCCGTATGTCCACTTCCAAATATCACCAGTATTCTGCTTTCATTTCCAGTGAGCTGTTTTTGAATATTTTCGAAGATAAACATATTCCTTCTCCACCATTCACTTGCCAGATAAGAACCTACATGGTTATTGGCGTCGCCGGCTTTAAGCAACGACATATAAAAACCTGAATTCCCAAGTTTCATCGAATCCGAGTTTTGCCATAAGAATATTTGGGGGATCGAACTAGTCACTAAACGGTGATTAAACTCATTCTGTACTGCGACGATTTTACTTTGAATTCCCCCTAACATGTCAACCTGATTATTTTGTTGAAGAACCTTCATCATGATGTCAAAAGGGAAGTTAACCTTTCTGTAATCAGCAGCGTATAGGGAAGGAAGATTGAGGTCTTTTGCAATCCGGAATCCTATCTGTTGAATTTCATTTGTCGAAAGGGGAGCTTTATCTGTTTTATAATTTGCAAAAAGGGAATCCAGATTTCTCTGCTTCTCCACTGGCCATTCTACAAAAACCTTTTCTGGTTTATACTTCTTAAGATTATTTACAACCTCCATGATTTCCATTTGTCTCTTTGGTGTTGTAATACCTGCATCTTTAAATTTTGCGATGTCAAGACCGGGATTATCAAAATGAAATGCGCCCAGGAGTAAAACAGATATTTTTTTAGAGAGTGTATCTCCGTAAGAAATATTCCCTTTAGGGGGTGTAGAATAGAGATTACCCGTAACGCATACACCCATAATGAGAAGAAATGTGATTATTTTTTGCATAACTTTTTATTTATACATTAGATTTGATTTTTTTTGATCAGGCCACCGCTACTTGTAATAAATTTCAGGCTGCTGCAACTGCCTTGATATAATATTCTCCCACCACTTCTGGCAGTTGCGGAAAATGCTGAATTTACAGTAATATTAATCTTGCCACCGCTACCGGCCCATGCCTGGCATTTTTCAGTAGACAAATGATAACTGGAAAAAAGGGCTCCGCTATTGGACCGAATGAAGACTTCTTCTGCTTTACCAGAAAGATAAATCGCGGAACCACCTCCCTGAGAGACGGTTAAATTCTCCGTTTCAATTTCCCCTTTTAAAAATGAACCTGAATTTACATTCAAGAACAAATTTGATGCATTAATTACCCCTGAAAAACGGACAATGGATCCCGCCATCGCCCGCAATTGATTAAGCTCTTTAATAGTAACCACCACTTTCAGTTTTTTACTTTTCAAAAAATTATCTGAAAACATCAAACCTTCCCAGGGTTTTTTAGCATAATAGATAGTAAGCTTCCCGTCTGCAATCTCCGTTTTAAGGTTAGGGATATATTTTTTGTTTGCAGCACTAACGATCATTGAATCATTCTCGCCCTGACGCAGGCTTAATTCTATATATCCGGAAATAGAAATTTCACGGATACCATTACTTTGTCTGATTTCTGTAAATGCACCATCTTCAGCATTTGGGCAAATACCCCAATAGACAATAGGCACCCTAAAAAAGGCAATACTATTTTTTTCATACTATACAAGTTGAGGTTAATAATGAAATGATACAACGGGCAGGACTAAAAAAAGTTACAGCTGTGATTCGATAATACACTTTTTTCAAAAGAGCTGACTTTGCGTAAATTGTAATCGTCTATTTAGTATCAGAAGGTAGTATTCTTTAGTATCCAAATACTTTCACAAGGATCATACTATTTCTTAACAGAGTCATTAGCAATGATTGCATCATTTGAATGACTACATAGTATTATTATGTTATTTAAATCGATTTTTGACGACTTCAGTCTCAAATATTCAGGCTTCAGCATTTTAACAATCTTTTTTTGACTCACTCCCTCTTGTTTTGCTGTCTGTTCTATTTACATCGTTTGATCTTTGAACGATATTTCGCTAACCAAAATTTCAAACTAAAAGTTATGAGAAAACTTACTACGTTTTTAATGTTCATGCTATTGAGCATTGGGCTGCTATTTGCTCAAAACAGGGTCATAAAAGGATCAGTTACTGATGATAAAGGTACCCGGATCGCGAATGCATCGGTAGTTTTAAAAGGAAGTAAAGGTGGAACCGTTACTGATGCAGATGGAAATTTTTCTATCTCGGTTGCTGCTTCTGTTAAATCATTAGTAGTTAGTTCCTTAAACTACATTTCACAAGAGATCAGTATTTCAGGCAAAACTCAGGTTACTGTAAAGTTACTGGCTTCTGCAGACCAACTGGATGAGGTAATCGTGACCGGCTATGGAACTACAAAAAGAGTCAATTCTACAGCATCTGCAACCAAAATAGGTGGTGCCCAAATTGAAAATGTTCCGGTAGCGTCTTTAGACAGAGGGTTACAAGGTAAGGTTGCCGGCTTGCAGTCTTCAAGTGCCAATGGACAACCCGGATCCAACCAGGATGTCAGGATACGCGGTATTGGTTCATTTACTGCTTCTGCGGCTCCTTTATATGTTGTAGATGGGATACAGATAGTGACAGGTGATTTTTCAAGTGCAGTACAGACCACTAATGTTTTGTCTACGATTAATCCCAATGATATTGACGACATTACGGTGTTAAAAGATGCGGCTGCCACATCTATATATGGCTCACGCGGAGCCAACGGTGTTATTCTCATTACTACAAAAAAAGGAAAAACAGGAAAGGCGCAGTTTAGATTAGACACGGAATTAGGACAGACTAATTATGCGAATATACCGGATGCAGGTAAACCCATAAAGGCAGATGATTGGTTCACACTCCTGAAAGAGGGGATGGTTAATGCAAACTTTACAGCGGCTCAAATGAATAGCACGCTGGCTACTTATGGTTTTGGAAGTGGGACAGATATTAACTGGATTGACTTGACGACAAGAAATGGCAAGCAGCAACAGTATAATCTGAGTATGACTGCAGGTGATGCTAAAACGCAGTTGTTCATGTCTGGCGGGTATTTCAAACAGGAAGCCGCTAATATTGGTGCTGATCTCAGAAGGCTTTCCGGAAATATTAAAATTACACATAATATTTCTCCAAAATTGATGGTCTCTACCAACTGGAATATTGGTAATGTCTTACAGAATACACCTCCATCCGGCCCCGGCCAGTTTGCCAATCCATATTATGTTTCACTCACTTTAAGGCCAACACAAAACCCTTTCAATGCCGATGGAACATATAATATCAGTTCTGCCAACAACTTAAGTTTCCCAACACACTATAACCCGTTGTACGTGATCGCCAATGACAAATATGTTGTACGCAATACACAAATATTCGGTGGCGGAAATATCGATTATAAAATATTGCAAGGATTGAAATTTACATCTCATATTGGTATTCAAAGTAATAGCCTTGAAGAAAGCGTGTTCAATAACCCGTTCCATGGTGATGGGGTAAGTACCGCGGGCTTTGGTCAGAATAACTTTACACGGGTTTTTTTATGGGATTGGTATAACCAGTTTGATTACCATACAGACCTGTTACGAAATAAGAAACTTAGTACTGATCTGAAGATCGGATATGAGGCTAATAAGTATAATTTTTATCGTATTCAGGCAGCGGCACAGAATTATCCTCCAACTAATGAATTACCTCTGGCAACCAATGCTGCAACTGCTTTAACGGGTTCCGCAGATGCGGCAAATTATACTTTTGCATCCCTTTATTCCAGTGCCAATATCAGTTATGACAGTAGGTATTCCCTATATAGCAGTTTTAGAAGGGATGGGTCTTCACGTTTTGGCGAAAACAATCAAAATGGTAGTTTCTGGTCAGTAGGTGCTGCATGGAACATTGGCAATGAATCATTCATGAAGAATATGAAAGTAGTTTCTTCATTAAAACTTCGGGGATCTTACGGTTCAACCGGAAATGCGGAAATCGGAAATTACAAGTGGCGTCAAACTTATGGTTATGGTGCTAATTATAACGGTAATGCAGGAGGCACATTTAACAATATTGGTAATATTGATCTTACATGGGAGAAAACAAACCAGACTGATATTGGTTTAGACCTTGGATTATTCAAAAACAGGATCAATTTCGTCGTTGATTATTATCAAAAGCTCACGGATGGTCTTTTATTCAATAAACCTATCTCTCTTACTACAGGTTTTGGAAGTATTCTGAGTAATATTGGAAAGATAGAAAATAAGGGAATAGAGTTTACTGTTAATTCACGCGTGATTGATACCCGGAATTTTTCATGGGATATCGGATTTAATATTGCCCATAATAAGAATACTGTCATCAGCCTGCCGTCCCACCAGGATGTTGCAAATACCACACTTACACAATTCCGGCTGCGGGAAGGGTTGGATATACAATCTTATTATCTGAGGGCACTTCAGGGTGTTGATCCTAACACAGGCCTGGAAATGTGGTATCTGGATGATAAAAAGAGTGCAACCACTTCAACCTATGCTAATGCGGCACTTCAATTTCTCGGAAAAAGCGGTTCTCCCACTTATTTCGGGTCCTTGAGTAACAGTATCACCTTTAAAGGATATTATGTGAGTGGAGATCTTTATTATAACTATGGAAACTGGGTAGTCGATTCTTACAGTCAGTATTTCTTAAATGCGCAATTCCCTACAAGAGGAAAATATGCTATCAATTTAACCAGGTGGCAGAAACCGGGTGATATCACAACTATTCCTAAATATGTTTATGGCCTTGCAAACCAGTCCGGTGGCGAAAAGTTTTTGTACAAGGGTGATTATATCAGGCTAAGGAATATCACTATAGGATATAGGATGGAAAATAAATCCCTGTTAAGCAAACTCCATTTGAGCAGCCTGAATTTTTATGTAAGAGGAACGAATTTATGGACAAAAGTTTATGATAAAACCAGCCCTATGGATCCTGAACAAGGGGTAGCAAGTCAGAACAATGAAGGATTTCTAAATCCAAAGACTATCACTGTTGGGCTTAACATTGGATTTTAATTAATATATTATTTGATTTTTAAATCGATTTATATGAAGATGAAAAATAACGTACAGATAATGGGATTGGCTTTAATGCTGATATTGTCTGCTTGTAAAAAGGAATTCCTTGACCAGAAACCTTATAATTCTGTTCCCGTTGGATCCTCATTGAAAAATGATGCGGATATGAATGCAGCGATGAATGGGGTATATGCTTCCATGCGTGATGTTGATCTATATGGACTGACATTATTCCTCAAAGGAGATTTAATGTCTGATAACTGTTTTCTTACAACCGCTAACTCGGGTCGGTATCTTCCCTTCAATCAGTACAATATGATCAATGCGGATGGATATGCAAATAATATCTGGGCGAGAGCATATTCAACAATCAAAAACGCCAACCTGATTATTAATTCAGCGATAGCTCCAAATGATAATGTTAGTCAGTTACGGGCGGAGGCGCTAACTGCAAGAGCATTGATGCACTTTGAATTGGTTCGAAATTTTGCAATTCCTTATACAGTAGATCCTACCAAGCCAGGAGTTCCGATTGTATTAACATTTGATCAAAATGCTCTTCCTGCTAGAAATACTATTAAAGAAGTGTATACTCAGATCATCAGCGATCTTACTGCGGCGGCAGGCCTTGTAAAGTTTGCCATAAACGGTAACATGACCTTTAATTCGACAGGTGCGACCCGATCATTAAATACGTCGTTTATCACAAAATATGCCATATCCGGTCTTTTAGCAAGAGTTTACCAGACCATGGGTGATTGGGCCAATGCAAAAACAGCAGCGTTGGATGTTGTGAATAATGGAGGATTTACTTTAACAGCCAGCAATGGCCTGTCTGCATACTGGGCCAATGCGAATCCAAGAACAGATAAGGTTGAAACCATATTTGAAATTACCAGTGATGCGAATAATAACACGGGAAGTACAAGACTGGGAGGGCTTTATTTACCTGCTGCATCTCCTTTCAATGGTGCTTATGGTGATGTCCTTGTTAATGCCAGTTTGTACAACCTTTATAGCGCCAGTGATGCCCGAAAAGGACTAATTTCCATTGGAGCGAGAGCCGGACAGGTAAGTAGTGCTTATATCTGTAGAAAATACACAAGTAATACTACAGATTATGATGATTCTAAAGTACTTCGTTATGCTGATGTTTTGTTGATCCTTGCTGAAGCCTATTATAACCTAAATGATATAACCAATGCCAATTTAACATTGAATAAAGTGGCTATACAAAGAGATCCATCATTTACAGGATGGGTGGATCTGGGGCCTCAGGCCCTGGAAAATATCCTCATTGAGCGGAGGAAGGAACTGGCTTTTGAAGGTTCCCGTTTCTGGGATCTGGTTCGGCTGCAAAGAACTTTTACCAAAGTAATGGATCAGGATGCGCCGCAAAATAACCTGATTGTTAGCCCATCTAATACTAAACTTGTTTTTCCTATTCCATTGAATGAGGTAAGTGTAAATACTACCATTCAGCAAAATGCAGGTTATTAAGAGGAAGAAATAAATACTATGTTGCCCCAATTAAGCAAAAGTCCTCAATCGTAAGATTGGGGACTTTGTATTTGGCAGAAAAGTCAATCCATTGAAAGATGAAATTCGACATTCACTATCAGCAGAAATTCACAAAATGGGGCCTACCTGACAGTTTCGAGAGAGAAGACCACATGCTTTTTTTAACAGTTATAGGAAGCAAAGAAGAAAATGAAAAAAGGATCTGTTCGAAAATGTAAGAAAGCGTATGAAATAATTGTGTACAGAAATAAAATGAAAATAAAGTTCACTGTTCATGTATCGTGTCTTAGTAGTGAATATTCATGCTTTGGTAAAAATTGAAGCTCTTCTTATTCCAAACCGTATAATTTTCTTGTCAGGTTATGTTAACTGTATATTAACATTTTTCACTTAAAAAAAACTTATGAGGAAATTCTGCCTGTTATTGTTATGGATATTTTCTATTTCAATTACAAATCTATTTGCACAATCTACTACTGTTACAGGAAAGGTTACCGATGACAAAGGTGTTGCTCTTTCGGGGGCATCTATACTCGAAAGAGGTACAAAAAATGGAGTCAGCGCCGGTAATGATGGTACTTTTTCTATTAAGGTAAAAACCGGTAGCACATTGGTTATATCTGCAGTAGGGTATGACAACAAACAGGTTGCCAGTACCGCTTCCAATTTAATGATTCAACTAGTTACTGATGTGCGATCTTTAAATGAGGTAGTCGTAACCGGTACCGGTGTAGCAACAAGCAGGAAAAAAATAGGCATTTCTGTTGAGTCTATTTCGGCCGATAAATTACCGGCAGCACCAACAGCGTCTATTGATCAGGCGTTAGTAGGGAAAATTGCAGGGGCACAAATATCAAGTGTAGATGGGACGCCCGGAGCTAAAACAAATATTCTTCTGAGGGGTATCAATACAATTTCAGGTGGGACCAGGCCTATGATACTATTTGATGGTGTTGAACTTGGGGCTACAGATATCAGCTCTTTAGATATGAATAATATAGAAAGGGTAGAAGTCGTACAAGGTGCCGCTGCGGCATCTATTTATGGTGCACAAGGCGCAAATGGGGTAATACAACTGTTTTCAAAAAAGGGGAAGGCCGGTAATAAAACAAGCATTGATTTTTCGACCAGTTATGGTACAAGCACTATGATTAACCAAGGAGGTCTTCACAAAGCCAGGCTTCACAGTTATAAAACCGACGCAAGTGGAAATGTTGTTAATGCGGCAGGAACAATCATTCAGCTGTCGCCAGAGGGCACTTATTCAGGCGTTACCTGGGCAAATTCAGCGGGCAGTTTTGTTTCTGCCATGGGTAACCCACGAAATATCATGAACAAGCCTTACAACCAAAATCTGAAATATTATGATCAATATGCTCAGTTATTCCAGAGTGCTCCGGCTATGAACAACAGCCTGAGTATATCGGGGAATAACGGTAAATCTGATTTTGCTTTGGGATTCAGCAATTTTCACCAGGAAAGTAATATCAGGCGAAATGGGTATGTCGACAGGAGTAATTTTACTTCTAATGTGGGCACTGAATTGCTTAAAGGACTACGTTTAAGATCCATCACACAGTTGGCTTATACAAAGAGTACGTTGAACCCTGCCTTTGGAGTCGGTGGATTTAATTCTACGACCGGTTTAACAAATGGGTTATATTATGTGAATAATATAACCCCGTTCTATGATTTAACTAAAACCTTGCCTGACGGAATTTCTTATCCCAAAAGATTAACGACGGGAACAGTAAGTGTTAATGGAGACAATCCTTTTTACAGGTTGGACAATGAAATAGGGAATGGCAAGACGATAGACATATTCGAAACTTTGCAGCTGGATTATAAGATAAACAGGTTTGTGGAACTGGATGCAAAATATGGCATAAATCATCAAAGGGAAGACCAGACTAATATTTTTAAAAATCAGTCACTGAATCCAAACGTTATCCTTTTTAATTCATACGTCGGAACGTATAATGCAAATGATGCGACCGGTGAATATGATAATTATAATTATTCTACCACCGCACAAAATATGCTGGCAACAGCCTTTATTCGAACGGATTTTCAAAAGGATTTTCATTCAAAGTTACCCATTACAACAAGTACGCAACTATCATATGATTTCAGAAAAAGAAATTATAGTCAATACTTTACCTATGGATTGGGGCTCCCTCTTTATCCCATCTATAACCTGAATCAAACGGCTACACAAGGCGTTGCGGGAGGAGTAGGCGACTACAAAGAAACTTTTGTTACCTATGGTTTCCTGGTCAATCAGAAATTCGATTATGGCGATTTGGGAGGAATTACGGCCGGGTTTAGAACAGACTATTCTTCAGCGTTTGGTGAAGGCTCCAAGCCATTTTCGTTTCCGCGAGGGGATGCTTACTTCAGACCATCAAGTTTTGACTTTTGGAAAAATGGTGGTTTGGGCAATACTATTACAGAATGGAAATTACGAGCTGCTTATGGAGAAGCCGGAATTCAACCCGGTGCATTTGACCGCCAGGTTACTTTACCTGCCAGCAATGTGGGAAATAGTTCGGCATTCAGTTCACAATACATACAAACCAATCCAAAATTGGGTGTAGAAGTATCCAAGGAGCTGGAAATTGGAACTGATATGGCTATTAAAGGATTTAACGGTGATTGGTTCTCTAATTTTAATTTCTCACTTACTTACTGGAAACGAAAGAGTGAAAATGTAATTTATAATGTTGATGTTGCTCCGTCACAAGGGTCAAATAGTATAAAGGACAATGCGCTGTTCTTATCATCAAACGGGATTCAGGCGTCGTTGAATATCAGTGTAATAAATACCAAAAATTTCACATGGGATCTGACAACTAACTTTAGTCATCAAACTTCTCAAATTGACAAAATTAATGGTCCCGATGTTGTACTTACCTCGCAGGCAGGGTCCTCCAATCTTGTTTTAACTGCAGGTCAAAAAATTGGCCAGCTTTATGGGTATAAGGCATTTACTTCCCTGACACAAACAAAAAAGGATGGCACACCATATATTGATAAAGCAGATTATGGTAAATATCAAATCGTAAATGGATATGTAGTAGATACTGCAACTAAGGGTATCCAGTTTACCAACGAGTTTTATTCTTTTGGGGATCCTAATCCAAAGTTTAACGCTTCATTCATTAACTCTATTTCTTATAAAAATTTCCTGACATTCTCATTCCAGATAGACTGGATATGTGGAAGCCATTTATACAATCAGACAAAAGAATGGATGTATAGAGATGGTATTCATGGAGATTTTGAGAACCCTGTAACGATAAATGGGGTATCAGGTGCCTATACTGCCTATTACCGAAGTGCTTATGCGGATTATTTTGGTGTACAAAATGGAGCGAGGAATAGTACCAAAGACTATTTCTATGAAGACGCTTCTTTTGCAAGATTACGGAACGTTTCATTAGCCTTCGATTTAACAAAATTGAAAAATATTAAAGGCTTCAAAAAAATTCAATTGGTATTAACCGGGCGTAACCTGTTTACAATTACAAAATATAGCGGGTTTGATCCTGAAGTCAGCTCGGCTACGGGAAATTCTGCCTGGGACAGGGGCGTAGATCATAATTCAATGCCCAACCTAAGATCATATCAGGTAGGTTTGAATATTGGCTTCTAATATGTTTTTAAAACAAATAAATCCTTAGAAATGAAAACAAAAAAAATAAAATTTATTCTGTTCCTGGCGTTGATTGTGGTAAATATAGCCTGCAAAAAGCAATTAAATGTGGTGAACCCTAATCAACCAACCATAGACAATGCAAAAACCGAACAAGGAATCATAGCCCTTTCATTAGGTTCTGTTTATCAAAATGGCTTTAACCAGGTTGACGTAACAACACTAAATGTATTAGGTGACAGTTATTTCAGTGTTTGCTATGGATTCCATGAGTTGATGGCAGATGTTATCTCTGCGGAAGCAGCTAATGTAAGTATCAATGTGGTGAATTTGCCGGATTATGTAATTTATGATAATGGTGTAAAACAAAGTAATACATCTTCCTCAAGAACCGCTTTCAGGACCGGTAATTCCAGGGATAATCGTGCGCAAAATCCTGTTTATTATGAATGGACTTATATGTACACATTGAACAACCAATGTAATCTGTTATTGGACCTGATAGATGGTATCAGTTATACCGGAGACGCAGCAACCAAGAAAAATACGTTGAAAGCATGGGCTTACTGGTGGAAAGGGTATGCCTATGCTAAGATTGGGTCTCTTTATTATTCCGGCCTGATCAACGATGTTGCGGGCAGTAAAGTTTCCTTATATCAATCGCACGATGCCATTATTGCTGAATCGAATAAGAACCTCGATAAAGCTGCCAGTATTTTGGCGGCTATCACTGCACCGTCGGATTATTTGGCTACCATGCAGAAGTTAATCCCTTCCTTTTGTCAATCAGGTAACGGAGGTGTCTTAACTACGCAAATGTGGATCCGAAATATCAACACGCTCAAAGCAAGAAATTTTTTAGTGAACAAATCTGCCAAAACAATGACTACCGCTGAGTGGAACAGTGTATTAACACTGGCCAATTCAGGTATCCAAAACGGCGATTTTGTTTTTACGGGCCGTACAACCAGCCAAAATGGATTTTTTTCTGCCTCTACCGGTTCGGTAGCTACCTTGGCAACAGGCGACCCAGGAGGTTCTACCTTTAAGATGAGTGAGCGGTTTGTACAGGAGTATAAGTCTACCGATAAAAGATTGGCAAATAATTTCAGTACAGTGAGCTATTTTAATCAGGTTGGCGGGTTTACTTTCAGCGGCAGATGGGAGTTAGTTGATGGAGGTAATGGGATGGCAGGCGTATCAGTATTGTCAAATACAACACCCGGTCAGTATGAGTTATTTATCGGCCCCAGTTATGAAGAAAATGAATTGATGAAAGCAGAAGCGAACATCCGTATCGGTAATACTGATGCGGGTCTGGCCAGTGTAGATAAGGTAAGAACTTATCAGGGATCCGGTCTTTCCGCAACAAGTGGAACCGGGTTAACACAGGCCCTTGCCCTGGAAGAGCTTCGCAGAGAAAGAAGGGTTGCATTGGTATTCAGAGGGGTATCGTTTTATGATGCCCGCAGGTGGGGTGTTATTTATGATATAAGTAAAGGTGGAGGCAGAACAGGCGCGGTAGTCATGTCAAGTACCGGTGTATTAAATACGAAAGCTATTATCAATTATAATTTCCTTGATTATTGGGATGTTCCGGATGATGAATCAAATCCTCAACTTAATCCGCCCGCTTCCGGTAGTTCTCCGATTAAAAATCCCGGGTAGCACAGATAAAGTAATAAAAAAGGCTGGTTCAATGGAAATATATTGAACCAGCCTTTTTTTATTGAGTCCCGAAATCAATATTAATGCCTCACTAAGCTACCCTTTTACTTAAATCGATTTCTAATTGAATACTAAAAGTATTGTCTTCAATAATGATGTTCATTTTATAACTTCCGGGGTATAACAGGTCAAGTCTTTTCCTCATTTGCTGCAAAGTAGAAGTTTCGTAATTTAACAAATTTGAGGTTTCAACAGGCTTGCTGTTTTTTATATGTAACTCTATTTTATTTCCGGTAATTTTTATCAGTAGGTTTGTCCAGTTTTTGTCCGTGATATAATCATTTACTTGCCTGAAATTGTTTTCTACAAAAGGGAACAATATGAATGGTACAATTTTGAGGTTATCCGGCTCCCCTGTCTGTTCAAGCGTGATCACCAGGCGGTCAGAAGTGGTAAGTTTTTCTAATTGAATAAAATCTTTAATACCAGCTATTTCACGTGACAATAATACCGTGGGCTGGTTGCATTCATCTATCAGGTATGAAAGGATATTCTGGAGTTTTTCCAGCATTTCAGGAACCTTATTTGATGAAGCATATGAATAGGAATATATCTTTCGTAAAAGTACTGGTAAGAAACTCGGTTGAATATAAGTATCTATAAATTTAAGTTCTCTGTTTATCTTTTCCGATTTCGCCATCGATAACTCCTGCTTCTTAATATTCCACATTTTGAAAAACTTGATTGCCGTCGCAATACCGGTTATCATTAAAACACCATTTAAACCCCTCAGGAGGTCTGTGAACGCAACGTAAGGGAATTCCGGTAAGTTGTATAGCTTTCTCAATGGGTTAATCAACCAGGTGTAGAAATAACTCGACAAAGCGGCATCAAGCAAAAGGAATAATCCAAAGAAAAGAAAAAACCGGGTATATTTCCCTTGCATAAGCAATTTTGGAACGAGCAGATAGATGATGGAATAACAAAAAACGACGTCAACCGAAAGCAAAATTAACATTTCAATGACTGTATATTGGAGGAAATCAGAAAACCCAATATTGCCAGATTCCACTCGCAGGCTGTAGATTATCACATAGTACAGTATCCAGGCAATCCAAAAACTGATATGTCGGAATATCCGGTAATTAGAATTATTGGAATAAAGAAAGGAATGCGTTGTCATAGTAGGGGTTTTCTCAATTTATAAGGCCCAAATAATTCATTGAAATTAATTATTTAGACAGGATTTCCTGCAATTTTATTAAACTCAAATAATGGTAAGCCAGTTCTGGGAAAGGTTACCTGAGATACCTAATGATGGAGATGGCGAATCTAAGTATCATTTAGGCTAAATGGAAGGATCGAATCGGTCTTAGGAGATAATACCCGGTATATTGATAAATTCCCGGGAAAAAAAAGAGCGGGTAAGACTACCCGCCCGATCTGTTGTAGTTTATCCTAAAAACGACAACATGAGAAAATTGTAAAACGAAGTTGCTTGTTAGGAAATGAAAAGAAAATAATTATATGATGAAGGATGAATTTATTTAGTTAAAGTACCATTATTTGACTCTGGGCGATATATCATTAGTCGGGTTTCTTATCTAAATATGATAAAATGTAATTCTTCACCTAACCATACAATTCAGTCTGAAAAGCAGTATTATTTATTTGTTGATGCTGCTGAATAATTATCCATCTTCAGAATGAGTGAAATGAAAAGAGCGGGCAAGAATACCCGCTCGACATGTTAACGTTTTCTTTCAACTAAAACTGATCAACATGAGAAAATTGTACTGTAATTTTCGATTATTAAATCTGTTAGAAAAATTTAATAGACTAAACGGTGAATTTTTTTCTTTAAGAACGTATTATTCTCAACTGAATAAAAAAAAATCAAAAAGACATTCCTTACTTTATCTGATTTGCTTAAATCCGGGTTGAATCAAAAGATTAGCGATATTAAATCACTATCAAAAAGATTTTGTTTTACAGATCCCTATATGTCCCTTTATTGGTCATTATGAGTTTCCGATTTTTTAGATGAACTGAGTTATCAAGCCTAATTTCCAAATAAATGGGTTGGGGGACCTTTTTGTTCTTTTGGGGATGCACATTCAAGGAAAAGGGGATACCTCTATCCATTTAAGGATAAAGCCGGGATCCCGGCCTAAGAGTTTTTGCAGGATTGCTTAAAATGATTGGCATACACCTTACGGGTTTTTGATTTTGTTATTAGCAATTTGAAATTTATTAAAAAGATCTTTGTTTGCTGAGTTTGTTCTTAAAATCCTTTTCAGAATCTTCGAATCCTCAGAGAGGATAAAAATATATTTAACTCACTTTGGACTAAAATGGTAGCCAGGCAAGAAAAATGTCAATTTTGACCAATGTAGTTGACAGCTGAAATGGCATATTGCATGATATCGTCGCTTTTCAATAAAAATATACCGTTATGATCCGTAGAATTTTAGTGCTTCCTTTTTATATGGGATCTCTTCTTATTTCAGTTCGTCAATTTCGAGTGATACTTGTTCTTCTTTTATTTATTCAATCCGCCACAGGTCAAAATGCTACTATCTTACAAGCGGATTCATTATTTGCTGTATCAGACTGGCAAAACGCCAAATTTGCCTATGAATCTGTGCTGAAAGACACCTCGAATAATGCGGTTGCCTTCAACAGACTCGGATTTGCTAATTATCATCTTAAACTATATGATGCAGCTTTACTAAATTTCGAGAAATCTTTATCTAAAAAGCCATCACCCGGACTAAAACCCATTATATACTCCAGGATGGCAAAAATATATTCACTTAAGAATGAAAAGCAAAACGCATTTAGAGCTTTTGATAGTGCAGTAAGCAATGGATACTCCAATTTTAAAGAACTTGACACTCTAATTGATTTTAACAGTATTAGAAACGAAGATCAGTTTAAAAAGATAAGGGATAAAGTTTATGTTAACGGGAACCCTTGTATGGCTGATGCTCATCACCGGGAATTTGATTTCTGGATTGGTGAATGGGATGTCTTTCAGACTGTCAGTAAACAAAACACGGGAGCCAAAAGTTTGATTCAAATGATAAGTGGCGGATGCGCCATATTGGAAAATTGGGAAAGTCCGGCGAGTAATGGCAAGAGTATAAACTTTATTGACCCTGTAACCAACAAATGGAAGCAATCATGGGTGGGTAATTATGCAAATGGAACAGAAGAATTTGTCGATGGCGAATACAAAGATGGCGCTTTGCGGTATACATACGAAACAATCAGTGGGGGAGGGAAAGGCAACAAAATTATTGGTCGTCTTATATTTTATAATCAAGGGCCCAACCAGGTAAGACAATTTAATGAGTCATCTGCAGATGGTGGTAAAACATGGACAACGAACTATGATTTTACTTATATAAGGAGAAAGTAATTTAATAACAATAGAATTGATTAATATGGAGCTAACTTTTAAAAATTGTCAGAGTTGTGGGATGCCTCTAAAGAAATCACCCAATGGTGGGGGAACAAATGCTGATGGAAGCACAAGTAAAGTCTATTGTTCTCACTGCTATGAAGGAGGAAAGTTTATACAACCTGACTGGACTGCTGTTGAAATGCAGAAGTTCGTAAAGGCAAAAATGAAAGAAATGGGTTTTCCGGGGTTTTTAGCAGGATTTTTCACAAAAGGTATCCCTAGACTAAAACGTTGGGTAAAATGAGTGTAATTTCAAAACTTGCATCTTCACTTGACCGACGAGATGAGGTCCCCAACCAAGAGCTAGCCAAACAAATTGCGTCAAAAAAAAATAAGAGAGCAGTTCTGGAACTTGTGGAAAATTTGAGTCATAAAAGTAAAGACATCCAAAGCGACTGCATCAAGGTTCTTTATGAGATTGGAGAAATAGACCCTTCTTTAATTGCTGCGTATTCGAAACAATTTATTTCCCTGCTTAGTAACAAATACAATCGACTTCAGTGGGGGGCAATGACAGCACTTAACACTATAGTTCTTGAAAATCCTGAAATTATTTGGACTTCGATTGCCAAAATTATTACGGCTGCAGACAACGGCTCTGTTATTACAAAAGACTAGGGGGTAAATATTTTAATCAAATTATGTTCAATAAAGAGGTACTCCAGTAATGCTTTTTCTCCCTTAAATGAACAACTTTTAAGCTGCCCTTTAAATCAATTACCAATGTATGCAGAAAGGGCAATTCCAATCATCAATGATAAAAACAAATCACTTTTCATTCGAACACTGAATTTACGCCTTAAAGAGATTGAAAAGGAGCCCAAAATAAAACGAATTGAAAAAGTGATAAAAAAAATTAGCGATAGATGAGAGCTAAGAAAAGCAAGTGTATATAGTATCTGGTTTTGCTCTATTTGGCCAATGAAAATTTACATAAATACTTAGTAGAACAGGACTAAACTTACATCTATTTAATGTTGAAATATCATTTACTGTATTTTAATTAGAAGAGATTTTATCAGTTCTTTTAATCTCTTAAAGTGGTTGTTAAAATAGTAGTGCCTGATTAATAGAAAATTTCTACCAATGGACAAGTAGAATTATACTCATGACAAACAACATTTTTTTAGAAAAGTGAAACCTGAATACATCGTGACCCCTGTCGGCCATATATCATCTTTTTTTACATCCCTGCGCGACTACTTGATAGCAGCTACCTTTCTTTTGTTCCTATCGATCACATTTTTCGCACCGACCGCGGGATGACCAGGAACCGGAGGTATGGGATTATTCAAGGATCGCGGGTTGCAAAAATGGTGCGGGTGCAACTACCTTTTTTAGCCAAAGCGGATCATCTACTGTAACTTCACCTGCCATATGGAACTCCGGGGTGAACATCATTTGGAACTCATTAATGGGCATTGGATGTAGATTTTAATAATCTGTTTTATGAACGAACAAGCAGAAATAGAAAGACTAACGGAACTCGCATACAGGTATTTCCCAAAGGGTATTCCTGACGATGACAAGGGATATGCTGAAAGTAAAGAAAGTATGGCGCGAAAGGAATTGTTTGTCAGCCGGAATAGCTACATGGATATCATAGATCAGATAGCTAAAGATTTCTGTTCACTGAACAGAAATTTTCAGTTTCAAAACATTTCTGAATTTCTAAGCCATGACCGGTGCGTCAAGACCAGGTTTATAGCAACAGATCAGTCTATCAAAAACAACATCGTTGTATACATCAGTTATTTTGTTCCTTATTATGTGATTTATGGATCTGCCAATAATGTAAAATTCGATTCATTTTCAGATTATTTAAACAACAGCCATGTCAGCCTTACTTTTAGTGAACCCCAACTGACCAGGGCCGCACGGGAAATTGAAAATATTATTAAACAACAACTTCCGACGTATCAGGCTTTTCCCATCAGCTACTAGAATTCCGAAGTACCTGATATTATGAACGATGGGTTTGGACAGTTAGATAGTAATAAAGACAGTAAGCAAAAAAAACTAACACTTTTTAATGTTTTTTTCAGCACGCAATTTTTCTAAGATGAGAAAAAAACGGATTTTATTATTATTAATTATGATTTGCAGCCGGGTATTTTCGCAGGTCAGACCCGATATCTATTCTATTTTTTCGTTGCCTGAATGTAAAATAGGTAAAAGCATCGCATCAGTTAATTCAAATTGCTATTCTATAGAAATAGTATTTCTTATAGAGAACAGTACTGCTTACGAGGGAACAGGTGGGGTTAGTCAATAATTTCATCAATAGGCAAATCACCTCCTAAAAGACCTAATTGACAACGGATTTGTTAGTTCTCTCGTGGTTGCTTGACAGTAGTTGAATATTCAAATTCCGGAAAAATGTGCTTTCTATAAGCAAACGTTCGGGTGGCACTGACCAATTAATTGAATTGGGTATCTGTGCGATTAATAAAGGTTATATCGGAATAAATTATTTCATTCTGAATAACTTTGGTTACCAAATTTATTCAGAATGAATTTCATTACTGGATCTTGATTCTGAAAATAGTCTTTTGAAGAAAGTGGAATGCTGAAATTTGGCTGAATCCATTTTCTCATATCTCCCGGGATAATTTCATGGTACTTAGTTGAAATATTTCCCATTA
This sequence comes from Sediminibacterium sp., assembly GCA_965206685.1. Lineage (GTDB taxonomy): Bacteria > Bacteroidota > Bacteroidia > Chitinophagales > Chitinophagaceae > Sediminibacterium. The sequence continues at coordinate 2,706,795 of OZ242223.1, read as the reverse complement.
CACCACTAAAAGGTAACGAGAACATATTCCCTTCTTCGCCAACAAAATTCGGACTGGAACTACTTGGTTCGCCGGCAAACAGTGCCTTTGTGTTTTTATTGAGCAGGGATATAAAAATCTGTGCAGCCGAAAAGGTATTTCGGCCGGTAAGCACAACTATTCTTGCTGATTTATGATTAGATTCGAATTTCTCAATTACAGCAAGAAGCGGCTGAAGCAAATCTGCATTACCTCCATTATTGTGGCGGACATCGATAATAAACAAGCGTGGTTTTAAACTTGATAAAGTACTATCTAATCTGATACTAAAATGTTCTAATGTCTCAGTATCCATATCATACACCTGATTGAATTGGAAATATAAACAGTTGCTTTTAGAAATATTTTCTAACCAAAAATTGGTATTTACTTTGGAAAGGTAAAGTGGTGGAGAAGGAGCCGTTTTTATCTGCGATGGAAGTAATTTTGGGATACCTCTAAAATTAGATGCAGAAACAAAATTGACCATTTTGGCTATGGTATCACTCTTATTTGCGATAGTTAACCTGATATTTTTTGAAAAGGGTTTTAAACCATACATTTCATATCCAGACCTGAATCGCATTACTGTCGGTGCAAACCATTTTACTGTGTACTTGTTGTCCTGATGAACGTATGAATTCATGTCTTCAATAATCTTTTTAATAGGGATTCCGTTAACTTGAATTACTTGATAACCAACCAGCTGTTTGTATGGAGTATCTGCATTAATGATATAAACACCATCAGTAAACAAATAGAACTCTAAGGGTAAGTAATATGAATCCCCCCTTTTTGGTGCAAAAGGCAATATATAAGAATGGCCGTCATGCATATAATACATAAGTTTCCCCAATTCACTTACCATTCTCTCATCGCTATATTTAGATAAATGGCTTTTAAGTGTAATTGCTTGCGTTAGTAATTCGGCGGGCAAGGGCTTTGATTTATATATATAGTGCTGTTGCCTCATTAAAACTAAAAGCGTGTCAATATCTGCTTTCCAGCCATTATCTCTATCTATGTTTGTTGTTAGCGACTGTTGCGCTGGCAATAGACAAGTATTACATAACGTTAACAGTAAAACGAAAATAAATTTGTTCATAAAAATTATTTAAATGAAAAAACCAGTAAAATAATTACACAAAAGGTTGAAATGTTAAAAAAAATAAATATGACATACTACTTTGACTCTTTCAGTAAGGTACAATCGAAGTAAAGTTCATCACAAGCAATATACTTAACTTGGTTAAAATTGACATTTTGCATATTTCCAGGATTAATAGTACAATAAAATATCTCTAAAGTCACCTGAACTCAATGCTTAATTGTCGGGTTTGCAATCATTCTTGACAAATACACCAATGCCAAACAAATAGCATAAGTCTTAATAATTTAGTTCCCAGGGGCTATTGAAGCGAGGATAATCAGGGTTTAGTGACATATTATTGGGGTATAAGTGAATCTATCAAATTGCCATAGTCAGAAACTAAGTTCTTCAGTTTGCTATCTGTAATATTATTTGTTTCATATATAACAAAAGGATCCAGATATTTCATACTGCAATAATTAGCGGTTAATTCGAATGGGCGCAGCAATTCATTTATTAAATATTTATTGTGCCCGTTTGGACCGTAATCTTTTTTAGCCGCATCGGCACTGATTGCCGATAATAAAAATTTGCCGGTAAGTTTATCTCCTCCAATACCATAAGCGAAACCCGGCAGCAATACCGTATCAATCCATTGTTTTAATAAGGGCGGGCAATTGTACCAATACACCGGATGCTGAAATATAATAACATCAGCTTCTATAAGCAGGTTCTGCTCTTTTAAAATATCAATATTGAAATCGGGGTATTTAGTATATAATTCCGAAATAGTCACATTAGATTTTTTTTTGACTCCCTCGTATAGCGTTCGATTAATTCTTGATTCAGTTAAATTGGGGTGTGCCAGGATAATTAGAACTCTTTTCATGTCGGGTTAGGATTGGGCTGAAAAGCATTTAGCAGGTTGCCGATTTTAGAATCATAGTAGTAGTAAATGAATTTCTTTTAAACTATCAGCTACATGGGTTAAATATACAATTCGTCGAAGTTGGGTAGAATAACATGGTTTATTATTGATGCAAATTATTTCTTATTGCTTAATAGCGAGTGGTAATATTTTAATAGTCTGAATTAATAAACGTAATATGTTCGATTCTGCTATTATTAAATGTTTGGGGATGACATAGAACGGAATTTAGTCAAGAGCTAAACGCTCCGTAAGTGAAGTTTTGCCTTTCATCATCAAATTTTGACCATATATCCCTCAAAAGAATCTTCCGGAAGATTGACTTTTAGGTATTAGAAAAATGGCGTAAATTACAATTAATCATTAAATTTGCTAATCATGGAAATAAGACATTTGAAAATGATTCAGGAAGTCGCAAAACAAGGTAGCCTTACCAAAGCTGCAGAATGTATTTATCTTTCACAGTCCGCTTTGAGTCATCAGCTAAAAGACGTAGAGGCTTTTTTTAATACCCAAATATTTATACGGCAAAAAAAGCAAATGCTTTTGACTAACACCGGTAAAATAATTCTGGAAGCAAGTGAAAAAATATTGACGGAAATTGAGATGACCAGACAAAAAATTAAGTACCTGTCTGATAAAAATGCCGGTGAAATTAAAATCAGCTCTGAATGCTATACATCTTATCATTGGTTAGGATCATTTCTCAAGGAGTTTAATGCGCTTTTTCCAAAGGTTGATATTAATATAGATACAATATTTACTTATAATTCTGTAAATGCTTTGCTGGAAAATAAAATAGATATTGGAATTGTCGAAGACAATACAAACGTAAAGTTAAATTATGTGACCCTTTTTAGGGATGAATTTGTTGCTATTGTTCCCGGAAATCACCCATGGGCTGATCTGAAATATATTAATCCCGAAAATTTTTACAGAGAGAATTACATTATGTATGCCGTTCCCAATGAACTGAGTACGATTTATAATTTGCTTTTCAAAACGGGTAAGCCCAAAAAAGTAAGTAAAGTTGCTCTAACTGAGGTTATTATTCAAATGGTTAAGGCTGGATTAGGCGTAACCGTTTTACCACATTGGGTTATAGCCCCTCATCTTGAGGTTAATGACTTAGTTGCCATTCCAATTACAAAAAAGGGAATTAAGCGTACCTGGTATGCTGCAACTCTGAAAAATAAGGAGTTCCCTCCTTATATAAATGCATTTATAAGACAATTGACAAAGCATCTTAAAAATTCTGAGGATCTTGCTCTGTTGGAGTTCAACTAGATAGTCCAGAAGGAACGGAGGTGTAATTTCTGAAATAGTAAAGCGATTTGAATAGCCGTATGATATCGGTACTTTTTTTGAACAAAAAATAGAAAATTCAGTCATAGTATTCTTCAGAAAATTGCAGAAGCGGAAGTGTATGATGCAAGAGTAGATCTAATATGGTTTTCGATTCGTTCTTATTTATATTGCAAATCTAAATACTTGCTCCCTGGCCTTTAAAACCGCAAACTTGTAAAATTCTGTCGAGTATTTGCATGTTAGACGAAGCGATTATTTTGAGAAATGAAACTCTTGAATAATGGTTTAATTGCGTTAAAATAATATTAAGCCGCTTAGCGATTTATCAATTTTCACTTTTCTGAGACTAATGCGCTTTTGATCATATAAGGAAAGATAGATTGGTGCATTGATTTATTTACTGATCATATTATTCATCCTTGTATTTATTTGCTTTAGAAACAATGAGCAATTTGCAGTAATCTGATAGGGTTATTATTAATTTGTGTAATGATAATGTACAAATAGATTCAATGAATTTAGGGTACTTTAATACTATTTTTGATATGTAATTATGAAATCTATCTTACAATGGGACTCTATTAGCAATGGTTTAAAAAGTAAGTATAAATTGGCTAATTTATTTTGAGATATCGTAACAAGCGCAAGTAACACAGCTTCTATCTATATATCTAAGTGATAGCGGGGTCTATTGTGTCTAATGAATTATTGAAACGTATTTCAACTATTTGGTACAAGTAAAAAAGGAAAGGTTTTAGGGTCACTCCGGTTTTGAAAATAATTATTTTAAAATTAAATTACTATGGAAGGTATTGTAAGACTTGGAATTATTGGAGATTTTAACCCGCTCTTTGAACCACATCGTATTGTAAATGAGTCCGTAAAAAGAGCTTCTGTTCAGCTTAATGTTACCATCGAGTTTGAATGGTTGCCCACAATGTTATTTGAGAACTCAAATAATGCAGATAAAATCATAGAGCGCTATAATTCGTTTTGGTGTAGCCCTGGCAGCCCGTATGTAAGCTTGGCTGGTGTATTAGCTGCAATTAAGAAAATAAGAGAAGCAGGCCTGCCACTTTTTGGTACTTGTGCAGGTTGTCAGCATATGATGCTTGAATATATTCAAAACGTTTTAGGAGAGAAAGATGCGATTAGCGAACAGTACATTCAAAATAAAGTTAATATTATCACTCAATATCCTGCTCAGGAAAAGCTTACTGTTATTGGTCGAATCGCCTGTCCAATCGCGGGAAGCCGGTTAGAAGTAAAAATAAAACCAGGTACCTTGGCTTATGAAGCTTATGGGGCTGAGATCGCAATCGAAAAGTACTATTGTACTTTTGGCTTACTTCCTGAATTTAACAAACGACTTGAAAATGCCGGGGCTATTATATCCGGAACTGATGATACCGGAGAAGTACGCATATTTGAAGTGTCTTCTCAATCATTTTATTTAGCTACACTATTTGTGCCGCAGATAGAAGATACCATTCACCCAATACTTAAAAAATTCCTTAGTTCGGCCAGAATTGTTTGAAACCGAGAATCGTTGACTGCAAGTACTTCGGACACTCTAAAACTTTGAAAGAACATAATATTTAATCAAATAAAATTGGATGACAGTTTCAGAAAAGTTTCCAACAGAAGACTTACCAATTCCAATTGATGATGGAGCTTGTAATCATTTGCTTGGGCGAATAATTCCTGCTGTTTCACTTTCTTCTACAAGTGGAGCAACAATCAACTTACAATCCTTAAAAGGTCTATTAGTAATTTACTGTTATCCAATGACAGGGCGACCTGATAGAAAACTTCCAGAAGGTTGGGCGAAAATACCGGGAGCAAAAGGTTGCACACCACAATCCTGTTCTTTCAGAGACCGCTACAGCGAATTACAGAAACTAAACACGAATGTTTTTGGACTTAGCACTCAGACAACAGAATATCAACGCGAAGTTAAAAACCGGTTGCTTTTGCCATACGATTTATTGAGCGACAAAGACCTTGTATTTGCAAACGATTTACAACTTCCATTTCATTTGGTGGACAATATGACTTTAATAAAGCGAGTCACACTAATATTTGACGAAGGAAAGATTGTAAAATGGTTTTACCCGGTTTTTCCCACAGACAAGAATATTGATCTTGTAATTGAATGGTTAAAAGACAATAAAAAATAGACAACTAAACAAGATATGCCAGCAGTCAGAATGCTGGTTGCTGCCATGACGGATGGGCGTAATAAAATAATTTCGGAAGGTTTTATCAATAAAAGTTCAGTGCTAAAGTGATGCTACATTTCGGCAACGACAAATAGATCGTACTCAAATATTTTATCGTAAATACCTTTGCGTAACTGCAAAATGCGAAAGCATTGCCCACCTCATTCCGGATTTGATATTACAGCCCTTGCCAGTTTAACTGGATCGCGCATCATTAGGGGAGTCTTGAAAATGAATCTCGTGATGATGCGCAATCCGGAATAGTTTTTAAAAAAAGATTAATTCTTGGCTTGGTCAACCACGGCCTGGTTTAAGTACTCATATTCCCGATTTTTTTGTTCCTGGGCAAGCTTAACGCCTTCCTGAGCCGTACTCAGGGCCTTGGCTTTATCACCCATTTTTAAAAGAATACGGGCCTTCCACAACTTAAAGCCTGTTGATTTTGGATCGGATTTTTCAGCAACAGAAATCCATTCTAAGGCCTTGTTCAAGTCTTTGTTATTTTCATAATAGTATACTGCGGCGGTAAAATAAGGCTTGTTATCATTGTTCATTACCTGATCAATATTTGCCATTACTTTTGCGTCCACATCTGAACTGATATGCAAAATAAAGCCGGCATTTTCCCATCGCATTTCCAGTTCGCATGTCGTTTTTTCCACATTTTTAAACCACATAGTCAGGGTTTCTTCCCGGTTGTTTTCATGCAAAGGTTTTATGTTGAACCGTAAAAAATCATTTTCTGCTTTATAAAAATATGCACCCCACTGACGAGCTGTTTTATTTAAAATAATAGTCCACTCATCCGCAGAAGGAATCGCAAACAAGCTATATTCACCTGCAGGTATCTTATAGCCATCTATAGTTACATCATCACTAAATTTGATATTTGTTGCTGAATTTGCGCCCAATCGCCAGATGACACCATATGGGACCAATCCTCCATAAATATTCCGGCCGCGAATATTTGGCCGCGAATACGATAATGTTATTTTTCCCAGACCGAGTTCCTGCTCTATCGTTTGCCTAGTACTTATCGGTGGTACATTGACGGTTTGCCCAATACCGGATGTAAACGTGAATAAAAGCAGTATGACCGCTGCGTAAAAAACATTTTTTTTCATTTTCTTGATTTTTAAGAGGCTTTTTAAATTAAATAAATAAAAAGTGTTATGGCGTTTGGATAAAATAAAGGAGAAGCCAGTATTTGAGTAATTAATGACTAAATAAGTACTTTTCTACTTCTATTGTATTTACAATTTTAGCCAATCTCCCTGTTTTGGTATAATAATATTCATATTCTGTTCCCTGCCTAATTTGATAAAGGTTCCTTCAGGATCAGGCGTTTCAAAATAGTTTTCGTCGGCTCCACCGTAATGAATCGGGCAAACGACTTTTGCTTGTAAAAGTGTAGCAGCAGCTATCGCTTGCTCAGGTGTAAGTACTGCAGGAATTCCGGTATCAGTAAATCTGCCGGCATTTTGTCTGGCCCCATTTATGGGCAGGAAAGCCATATCAAAAGGACCATATGTTCTTGCAATATCCCACCAGTAACCATGCCAAAGCGTATCACCACAATGGATAATTCGCTTCCCTCCACCATCAACAATCCAGGATACCTGTGTAAGGCCGAAGCCATCTACAGCCGGTACTGGTATTGCCACGATATCACTGTTGCCTCTTGCTAAAATAATTGGCTCGTAAGTGTTAAGTGCATGAATTCGAAAATCCCTTGTATCTATCCAAGACAAGATATCTTTATGACAAACCAACAAACTTTTATTGTCTAAGACTGTTTTGAGCGCTGTGGGGTCAAAATGATCACCGTGCGCATGAGTTATCAGCGCGTATTTATTTTTTGTATTAACAGTTAATTTAACATCTTTTTCTCCTGATGTAGCATCTATAAATAAGGTTGTACTACCCACTTCAATTTTAATGCCCGCCCAGGCAAGACGTTGAATCTTCATGATATCATTATTATTTGTTTGTGAATTTGTTGTTTTGGTTTCTTCTCTTTTTTGACCTGCTAAAAGAAAAGAAGGCAATGTTACCAGGGGTGACAAAACTCCATACTTAATCAATGACCTTCGTTTCATAAATTAATAATTTAATAAGTTCTTTCTGTAAAGTAAACTTCCATTTTGATTTCCTTATTCAATAGTCTTCTTCTTTCCAAAATCTGCTCCAAATGCCTTTCACTATGATCTGCATAAACCTGTAATAAAGTGGTAAGTGGTACTTCACCCCGATCAGGATGAAGTATGGTTTTGTTCCAGTCAGCCGTTGTTGCCAGTTTGAAAATTCGCAATGATGTTTTCCGGAGGAATTGGAATAATTGTAAATTCTGTTCCAATTCTTCCATGGTTGCATTATTATATAACATTACTGATGACCAGGTAGGAGGATCAAATGCATATACCTCCCGTGGATTCTGCGAAATTGCCTGCCGTATCCGGGAAGCTCCCATAATCTCGGCATCAGCTAAATGAAATACTATTTCCTGAATACTCCATTTTCCGGGAATGATCTTTTGTTTTAGTTCGTCCTCTGTAAGACCCTCAATTGACATCTTTAATCGGTTATACCCCTGACTATATGCTTTAAATAGTATTTCTTCCGAGATATGCGACAGGTCATTGTATGGTTTCATATTTCTTCTTTTGAGTTATATAAAAAGGATGATAGAAAGATTATTGATTACTCAGTTGTGTCCGGGTTAAGTGGGTTTAAAAAAGCGGATATTTCCGAATAGAATAAGACTGGATTTTCTTTCATCATCCAGTGTGTATTGCCCTTAAATAAATAATTAAATAGAATATTTTCTTTGATATACTTCTGAGTTATGAGAGGAGTATCTATATCTCCCCATATATATAATGTAGGGCACGAGAGACTTAGAAACCTGTCACCAGCATCATTATTATTTGTATATTCTTTACTGCCTTTTCCTAAGACAAGCATAGCCGCCGGGTGAGCCATAGTAGCAGAGACAAAATAGTGTTCAAACTCGGGCCTGTCTTTGGCTTTATTTTGCAATAGTTCTTTAAAGTCCTGCTTAAATTGTTCCCCGTCTTCATATTGCCCGGCCCACCCCGAATAATAAGAGTCATCATTAGTAAGGTTACCTTCTACACTCACCACAGCCTTGATCGTTTCATTCATACATTCGCATAGTAAAGTGGCAATTACTGCGCCGAATGAATGGGCGATAATATAAATGGTTTGAGTTGTAGATCTTTTTGTGATCAGATAGGATAGATGGGTTACGTATTTATGGATAGTTGTCAACTTTCGGTTGTAAGGACTTGCGCCAAATCCCGGCAAATCCGGTATCCAGATATTATAGTCTTTGGATAGTTCTGAATCAAAAGCATTAGCAAAGCTTAAACCTGATTCGCTAAATCCGTGAATAATCCATATATCCGCTTTAGGTTTTTTTACTTTTGAGTAGCGAATGATGGTATTATTGCACGCTGTTATCTTCATGATGTGAAATTATTGATACATCATGAAATATGTTATGAATAAAATTTGCTTATTCAATCAAAATAACTAATGCATTATCCTGATCTTCATATCTAATTAAATTAAGGGTTATTTAAAAAAATCATTTGCATTTTAGTTTATTTCTATCGAGCTAACCTCTTTACATGTATTTTAGTAAACAGTGAGTTTGTTTCTTTCAATGCCATTTATATCAAGGTTTTTTTTCCCCATCATGTAAGTTTATATAACGGTTATTTTTATATAATGGTTATTTGCTTTTCCATTCAATTGAAATGCAATAATTCTTACGTCAGGTAAGTTATGGCAATAGAATGGATCTATTGAAAATGTCAAGAATAGCCTATTAATGTTATTATTTTGGTATTAATTTTGCATAGTATTTTAAAAAATAATAATCTTGAAAAAAGTATTACTTCTTTTAGCAAATGGTTTTGAGATTTTTGAAGCAAGTGCGTTTTTTGATGTATTTGGGTGGAACCTGGTGGAGGGGAACAAAAGCGTTAAAATTGTGATCTGCGGATTTACGAAGGAGATTAACAGCACTTTTGGAGCCACTTTGATAGCGGATATTACGGTGAACGAATTAATTATCAGTGATTATGATGCCCTAGCAATACCCGGCGGTTTTGGGGAATTTAATTTTTATAATGAAGCTTATAGCGAACGATTCTTACAAATAATCAAGGATTTTCATCGGGAAGGTAAAACTGTGGCATCGATTTGTACAGGGGCTTTGCCAATTGGGAAAAGCGGTATTCTAAATGGCAAGTTAGGAACAACCTACAACAAACGCAATGGAATCCGCCAAAATACACTACGTGAATATGGTGTAAATGTAATTGATGAACCCATTGTTGAAGATGATTCTATTATCACAAGCTGGAATCCGTCTACGGCACTTGCAGTTGCTTTTTTATTACTTGAAAAGATGACCAGTCGGGATAATGCCAATAAAGTTAGAGAACTAATGGGATTCAAAAGTAATGAAGCTGTTTTACTTTCTTAGCTATTCAAAGTACAACCTATAACGAACCGTTGCCTAAGATAGATTGACTTGCATTTGTAATATCAAAGCATACAAAATGTCTGGTGAAACTTGAGTTTTTTATTGAGAATTATTCGTAAAAGTATTTTAGCGATAACTTTTATCAATTAATGAAATATTTATTGATCATCCTACTTTCCGGTAATTGGTTTTTTGGCTTTTCGCAAGCGAATAGTACTATTTGGCCAACGATCTTTATGCCAGGTATTGTATCTACCGGGTATAATGAAAGAGATATGGCTATTTCACCCGATGGGAAAGAAATGTTTTATACCATTCAGTCGCCCCGACTTTCATTTAGTGTCATCGTACATCGTATTTTCAAGAATAATAAGTGGGGTGATGCAGAAGTCGCCCCTTTTTCCGGACAATATGCTGATTGGGAAGCTGCCTTTTCTCCTGACGGAAATAAATTATTTTTTGTTTCAAACCGGCCACTTACTGATAGCGGAAAAATTAAAGATTTTGATATTTGGTATGTTCAAAGGCGTGCTAAAGGGTGGTCAGCGCCCGTAAATGCCGGTAATAAGGTCAATAGCGAAAAAAATGAATTTTATCCTTCTGTAACAAAGGATGGATCCATATACTTTACAGCTGAAAGGAAGGATGTACTTGGTAAAGAAGACATATACAAAAGCAAATGGATGAATGATAAATTTGAAGAGCCTGTAAATATTGGTCCGGCAGTAAATTCTGCACTCGATGAGTTTAATGCTTTTGTAGATCCAGATGAACGGTATATCATTTTTTCTGCCGAGGGAGGAGAGGGTGACCTTGGGAGAGGGGATCTATATATCAGTTATAGAAAAACTGATAATAACTGGACAAAACCTAAAAACCTTGGCCCTTCCATTAACTCAAGCCGGCTTGATTATTGTCCTTTTGTCTATAAAAACACATTATATTTTACGAGTGAAAGGGTAGTGACCGTTTATAAAGCCGGAAGAAAATTGAGTTATCAACAAGCCAGAAGTAAATTAAACCAATGGGGTAATGGCTTTGGGGATATCTATTATATACCCGTGAGCGATATTGTTAAGTGATTAAATCGTGCTTTTTTTTATGTATTTGAATAGCCTGATTTTGATTATTATTGGTGAAAGTCATTAGCGTCCAAAGATGCTTTATTCCAAGTCTCATTGGAATTTGGTTGAGTATATTATGGCCGACATAATGCCTACAGTAGTAGCGACTGATGATGACAGCCATTGTAAAATAAATCAAGATAATTTTATCAAACAAGCGGTAACTCAAAAGCCTGATCAACCCTTTCATTTATTTCTGCTGGCATAATTTCTTTAAATCCAGTCTTTTTATATAGCGAAATCGCTTCCTTCAGAGGGGTAATGGTTTCTAAAATGATTTTTTTATATTTTTTTTCCTTTGCTATTTCTATTGCATAGTTTAACATATACTTTCCGATCCCTTTTCCTCTTGCCTGCTTCAGGAGATACATTTTTCTCAGTTCACAAACATCTTTATTGACTGAATATAGACCAAAGGTGCCTACAATTTTGTGTGAGTGTATATCAATAACGATCCCAAAATACCCGTCCTTTTTGAAATAATTTTGCTCGATATCATTCAGGTCATTATCTTTTCCTGACTCAAGAGGGTTTAATTTGTATTCCTGTAAAACTCCAAAAACGACGTTTTTTATAGAAGGGATATCTTTATTTCTTGCAGGCTGTATTTTATATTCTTTGTACGTCATAAATTTGAAAAGGATAATAAGGTACTGAAATCAAACAAATACACGCTAGCATAAATGTTTATATAGTTTCTTCTTTTAACTGAGCGTTTTCACATTTATTGGATAATTGATCTGAAAGGGAACAGTATTCTATCGGATTTTTGCTGTTTTTCAAAGATCTTTTCTCATCCAAATATCACAGGCACTATGCCCTGAATTTCCCAGTGGGTGCGTGAGTTTTTGAAATCCTAGTTTTTCATACATAGCTACCGCTTTTGAAAATTGAGGCAAGCTTTCTAAATATATTGTTTTGTAGCCAAATATTTGCGCAGCCAATATGCTTTTTTTCATCAACAATTTGCCAATTCCTTTTCCACGAAAATCCGATAGCAAATAAAATTTTACAAGTTCTGCTGTATCTGAATTTAACCCATCTGTTGGATATATCCCACAGCACCCGATAATTTGACCGTCATTTTCAGCTACCAAAAGAATTGAATTTGATTTTCTGAATAGTTGAAATAAATTGGCGGTGGTTGGATCTGAATAAATCGTACCCTCTTTTGGAGCATTGTGTTCTTCAAAGACCAGTTTGATCATTTTTTCCAGTGATGAATTGTCCTCAAGTGTTACCTCCCGAATAATAATGTCTTTAATCATCGTGTGGCATTTTAGTTGATATGATGAGACGCTAATTCTCCGCAAAAAATTTGGTAAAAAAATTCAGTAACGTTGGTTAGACGTGTCTCTGAATTTTTTATATAAAATCATATTAAGCGAAGCGTGGCATGATTAATAGTTCTTCAAATATTTATCGTTAGCTCTTCTTTTAAAGTCTCCATTTTTATTTCTATTTCTAATGGCCCAAATGAATACGATCAAAGAAAAAAAATATGTTTGATGACTTCTATTAAGGTTCCTAAACTAGTGGATTTAGATTCTCTGTGTCTGATTCTTATAAACTTTAAAGGGTTAGAATTCGTTAAAACATCAGTTATTCTTCTATTTATTGGGAGCATATTAGAGCTTTAATTCAAGATTTTATTTGAATTGTTCTCATAGTAATAATTAGAAAAGTAGATCGTTAGTAAGTATAAAGAAGATAGCTAGCATTAGTAAGTAGTACAATCTTTTATCAGCCTACTTGCCCTTCTAATGATCCTATCTAAATTATAAATTGGCATATGAAAATATTAGTATTTTATTAATTACTCATGAGTTGTACTTCAATTGCAGGACTAGACGACAAGCACAATGTGATCTATGGAGTTCAGGCATGTCGATAATGCCAATTTGTAGTCATCAGCATCACCCAAAAAGGAATTGTCGAAGCTAAGACTCAAAAAAGACCTATTGGTACATAAAATACTGATGCACTAATTAAGCCATTGGATATACCTACCATCAATATACCTGGGATAAGGCGGGACCACTTAAAATCGAATGATATTGGTTTAGGCATCAAATACTTTAAACCAATTGGCATTAATAACCTAGATGTCATTTGGCGTATGCTTGTCATTAACAAGGGGGTATCTGATCTGAACCATATTTCACGCCTAAATGAGTTGTACTCCATAAGATACAAACAATTGCCAAAGCGAAATAGCCTTTAGTAGTATATGAGATCGACATTTATTTATCCTTTTAAGAGAATTTATCATCTTGCCAAACTGCAATTTCTGTTGAAAATTTTCATGTATATATGTTTCGATAAGTAACTGGAACAGATAATTCTAAATTAATAAAATCAAACCCGGGAGGCAGAAAATGAATATACAATGGAAGTAATACCAGCTCGACTATTAATCTAGATAAGCAAATGTTTTTTGCTTAAAAAGCGGATCATTTGAATTGTTTTAATGACTCCGTTGAATTGTGATTACATTATCTATTCTCATTAACCACATTAGCATAATTCAGGCAAGTTGACTGCATTAATTTCTAATTTTACATTGGATAGTATTTATTTTAAATTTTAATTAGCAATGGAAAAAGATTTAGTGACTGACTTTAATGATACCGAGAATCTTGATCCCTCAGATTGGGAAAAGTACAGAAGGTCAGCCCACATAATGCTTGATGACATGATTGATTTTATTTCCGAAATCAGAAATAAAGCCGTTTGGCAACCTGTGCCAATTGAAATAAAAAAGAAATTTGATGAGCCCTTACCGGATTCTCCTTCCTCACTTGAAACGGTATACCAGGAATTTAAAGAATTTGTTCAACCTTACACCAGAGGAAATATTCATCCCAGATTTTGGGGTTGGGTTGATGGTGCAGGTACCCCATCAATAATATTGTATGAAATGCTTGCCGCAGCATTGAATGCTAATTTGGTGTTTGGTGATTCAGCGGGATCTTACATGGAACTGCAAATAGTAAAATGGTTCAGTTCGATATTTGGGTATTCCGAAGATGCATCCGGTTCAATTGTAACCGGTGGAACTACTGCAAATTTTTCGGCTCTCGCTGCGGCAAGGACATCCGTGAAAGATTTAAACATTAAGGAGCATGGAGTAAATATAACTTCAGGAAAACTACGACTCTATTGCTCAACAGAAACTCATAACTCTGTTCAAAAATCCGTTGAGTTGCTTGGTTTAGGAAAAGATGCCATCCGGTTTATTCCTGTTGATGAAAATTTCAGGATAAACATCTCTTTACTATCCCACCAAATAAAGGAAGACAGGTCAAACGGCGATATTCCGTTCTGTATAGTGGCAAACCTGGGTACAGTAAATACCGGTGCAATAGACCCGTTAGCCATTCTTGTGCAAATTGCCAAAGAAGAGGATCTCTGGCTGCATATTGATGGCGCATTTGGTGCAACACTGAAAATTCTGCCTGAGTACAAAGAAAGCCTGGCAATGATTAAAGAAGCCGACTCCATTGCATTTGACTTTCATAAGTGGTTCCATATTCAATACGATGCCGGTTGTGTATTGGTCAAAAAAGGAGGGATGCTGAAAAAAACATTTGAAGTGAATGCAAGTTACCTGAGCTCATATGAAAGGGGGATTTCGGCAGGTCCACCGTTGAATGAGTCAAGGTTAGATTTATCCAGGAACAGCAAGAACCTGAAAATATGGATGTCTCTTAAAGAACATGGCATGGATAAGTATCGCCGAATGGTTAGAAAGAACCTGAACCAGGCACAATACCTTGCTCAAAAGATCATGTCTACCAAAGAACTTGAATTAATGGCTCCCGTAGAAATGAATGTTGTTGCATTTAGGTATAATCGGGCCGAAAAGGGAGTTGATTTAAACTGGATCAACAAGGAGATTGTGATGAGTTTGCAGTTAGATGGGAAAATTGTGGTATCAGGAACAATACTTAGAGGTCAGCTTGTAATCCGTGCAGCAATCACCAACCACCGAAGCGAATTGCAGGATTTTGATTTATTGGTCAGGGAAGTATTAAGATGGGGCAATGAATTAGAAGTACCCAAAAAATAACACTTAGGATAAATCAGAAGTGCTCATTTTTTATTTTACTAGTCAGGTTTAGATATCTCTTATTGTTTTTAAGTTTCTTTAAGTGACTCTATGCAGGTTGGATAGGATGTAATTTTTTTTCATCCATTGCCAGCGGGTATTTTCTATTACAATTTCACCCTTTAAGTGTGGCTTATTAATATTAAGCATTAAATGGATTAATGAGTAATACAAATCATATTCAAATCGTTTATGAAAAGAGTGTATGTAATTTTGCCTCATGAAGATTGCAGTGTTTATGTGTAATAACATATTTATACGTTATTTGATAGTAGGGAAACCCAAAGTAGATATTTGGATTATTTTAGGTTTTGGGGTTTAAACATTCGGGATTCTTTCAATTCAAATCTCCCAAAGACCCTAATATGAACACTGTTGTACTAAAACAGGATCAGTGGCGAACTTTACGCTGAATTTGGTAGAAATAAATAAAAATATGATATATGAAAACACTGGGATTAATTGGAGGAACAATCTGGGTATCTACTATTGAGTACTATCGCCTTCTAAATCAACTTGTGAATGAACGGAGGGGTAATCTTAGCTCAGCAAAACTATTATTGTATTCGCTTAACTATGACGATTTTAAATTACCGGTTGAGCCAGAAGGCTGGGAAAAAATAGCAGAATCTTATATTGGCATTGCAACAAAACTTGTATGTGCAGGGGCCGATTGTATATTACTCTGCGCAAACACTACTCATATGTTTGCTGATATTATACAGCAGAATATTTCTGTTCCTGTTATACATATTGCAGAAGAGACAGCGAAAGAAATAGCAAAACAAAAGTTAAAAACTGTTGGATTGTTGGGAACAAAATTCACTATGGAAAAAGCTTTTTTCAAAGAAAGGTTGACGAAATTTGGTATAGAAACCCTGATACCCGATGAAGCGGAGAGAGATTTTATTCATGCCAACATATTTGATGAACTCGGCAAAGGAATATTTACATCGGAGACGAAAAATAAATACCTGGAAATTATTGGGAAGTTAAAACAGAAAGGGGCGGAAGGAATAATTTTTGGATGTACGGAAATACCTTTGCTAATAAAAAAAGAAGAATCTCCGCTACCTGTCTTTGATACTTTGCGTATTCATGTACAAGCGGCAGTCGATTTTGCATTAAAAGATGAAGCATAATAACGAAGCCAAATGAATAAAATAAGTGTAAGGGAAATAGTATCGGAAAGTGAAATGCTTGGGCAGTATTATTTGTTAAATCAACTCAACAACAAGCTTTCTGGACCTGATTATAAAAGAATGCTAAAGGATATGCTTGTTCACGGCTACAGAATGGCAGGGGCTTATGAAGACAATAAATGTATCGGATTAAGTGGTTTCTGGATTTCCACCAAATTGTATTGTGACAAATATGTCGAGATGGACAATGTAGTGATTGACAAGGATCATCGTTCAAAAGGAGTTGGAAAAATATTGTGCGACTGGATTCAAAAAGAAGCTAAAAAACTTGGTTGCAGGACCGTGATACTGGATGCATATGCTGAAAATAGGGATGCCCACCGCTTTTACTATCGGGAAGGATTTGTTATAACAGGATTTCATTTTACCAAGAAATTGTAATAAATATTATTTTGAGTTTACTTGCCAGTGCAAAAGAAATTATTAGTATTTATTTGATAGCTTTTCATTACTGATCTGCTTCATGCCTTTGTTGACAAACACTATGTAGCCGTATACATAAACAATGAAGTAAATTTAAAACAAAGGTTACAGGTTTTCGACAGATCATCATGGGATACAGACAAATATGCGGTTAGAGGCAATCATTTTGTTAATCCAGCCGACGATGCATTTATTAACGAGACTATAATTCAAATAAATATAGTCGCAGTTATTTCATATCCCACATTTTTTCTCTAACCCACTTGCCATAACTAAATTAATAGACAGACGTTCTTATTGGTGTCAGGTTTTTGATACTGAATAAGCAAATTACTGTCAATACTTAAGTTGTTGGGATCAGGAAGGCCACCCAACGTTTAAAGATTGCGTAAATAAAGAAATATTGTACTGATAATGTCATAGGCTATATCAGAAGGCAGTCTATTGTATTACGCTAGTTTTTTCCAACTACTTTAATTTGAAAGCCCCCGAACAGGAATCGAACTTTCGATGTCTATATTTTGAATATGTGGACGCTCCATTTAATACTTTATGTTTAGAAATGTTTCGGCTATTGGGAATAGTGTTTTTTTTCATCTGTGAGTTCGTGACATGGTTTTGATGATAAATCCTACAATTTTGATTAAGTAGGTCTATACTTGCATCAACCACTTTAAAATACGGGGTTTTCCCCGTTGCAATTAGTATCGGGACCTTCTACTTTGGCAGTATCATAACGTTAATCGTTATCAAACTACGCCATATGAAAAGCCAAACTATTATTTCCG
Source organism: Sediminibacterium sp. (assembly GCA_965206685.1). Lineage (GTDB taxonomy): Bacteria > Bacteroidota > Bacteroidia > Chitinophagales > Chitinophagaceae > Sediminibacterium. The sequence goes on along the minus strand of OZ242223.1, from coordinate 2,689,065 downwards.
TCTTATTCGCATTAAGCGTTGCAGGCGTATTACTGACAACCTGTTACCAGGGCAAACCCATAGCAAAACAAGGTGAGGGTATTATCCGCGGATATGTTTATGCAGATGTTTCAATCAATAAGGAAAGGGTGGAGCATATTTTTATTCCTGATGTGCAGGTAAGCATAAAAAATGAAAAGGATAGTGTGGTAAATATGGTTAACACAAGGCTTGACGGCAGCTATGCGACCAAGGAACTTATCAATGGCCGGTATAAAATCTGCCTTTCCAAAAATGGGTTTATGTTATCCTGTTATGAGGCAGTCATAGAAAATTCTGCTAATCATCCGGGACCCTTGAAGATCAATTATGGAAAAGATAATTTTATCTGGGGAACTGTCAAACTAAAGGACGGAAGGGCCGGATATTATAAACAGCAGGTCTTTGCTGTGGATATTGACACCCGTATCTATGTAAATCCTGCAGATACGGCAACTTATACGCGCTGTAATATTTACGGGTATTACTTGATACCTAATCTGAATGCCAGAGGCAAAGGGAAAATTACCGCAAAATGCGAAAATGTTTTTACCACGGCTTCCCTGAATGGAGAGCCCAGGATTGACATGGTTTTTCCAAATTCAAGTCCTGCGATCAGCAGCATAATTGCTTTTGATGGAAATGGTAAATCTATTTTAAGAACAGGGCCGGGCAGAAAGATCAAGTTGCGGGCCTATGTCAAAGATGCGGATAATAATACGCTGCATTACCAATGGATCCCTTTTGGAAAATTCACAGGATTTGTTTCTGTAGACGCTCCTGAACTTGACTGGGAACTTCCTGCCAAAGCAGGGAAATATGAGATGGACCTGATGGTTTTTGACCGTCTGGGCGGCGTTGCGTATAAAAGCTACACGATCAATGCCGGTGACGGGTCTGTCTATTTTACAGGAACGGTTTCAGGTATTGACGGATCGGGACGAATAGCCAATGCTTTAATCAAAGTCAATGGGCATTTTTCTACCTTTACGGATGCGAATGGATACTTTACTCTGAAGGTGCCGGAGAACGACCGACAATCTTATGTTCTTAATGTCAGTAAATCCGGCTATTCATTGTTCTCCAAAATTTACTTCAATGATGCTTTGCAGAAAGAGTATAAATTAATTCCCAGCACTACACAGACCTTTGATCCAACCGGGGACATCAGTTTGACTGAAAGGCCCGATAAATATACCCGCCTGGATGATAAACGAAGGCTGCCGGCGATGGTATCCATTCCTAAGAATTCAATCGTGGATTCAACCGGAAAAACTGTGAATGTTCCCGTCAATGTCTCTATACGTTCAATAGATATCACCAATCCCAATGGACAAATGCCCGGTAATTTTGGCGGGATCAGTGATGGAAAAATTGTGCGGCTTGAAAGCGTCGGTGCCGTTGATGTTCAAATTCGCGATAAAGCCCATCCTGAGATCAAGTACAATCTTGTGCCAACTGCCAATGCAGAATTAAGTATCCCGATGCTGGCGGCGCATGCTTCAAAAGCACCCGACAAGATATCTTTCTGGGATTATAATGATTCTACCGGTACCTGGGAAAAAATCGGTTCGGGAACCAAGACCGGGATGTATTTTAAAGGGATCACGCATAAATTCTCTGTTCTCAATGCCGACTTTGAATTAAACAATGGTACTTTTCTTGTGTTAAAAGACAATCCAAATAATTCAGTGTTTTCACATGCGGGCCCAATTGACATTCGTTTGTTTGCACCACAAACATCCGGTGGTGTCGTGCAGGGCTACCATGTGATCGACAACCTGCAACCGGGCGATTTGAATAGCGGAAATGGGTTACCCGTGGTCAACCTGGCCGCAAACACGGTGGTAACCGTACAGATCATCAGTAATGGAACTGTCATCAATACGCTGAACCCAAGAACAGGTGCCGTAATCCAAGGTTCTGCCTCCTGTTGCCCGCCACCTTCACCCTCTTTTCCTTATAACCCTGCTGCGGAACAGATATATATGCTTCCGGATTTATTGACACTTGATCAGCAGCAACTTGATCAGTTTCTGACTGCAGAACAAAATATAAATGGGTCCATAGACGGGGATAATTATTATACATTGATCGGTGCAAATAATTACACAAGTACGGCCAATCCTGTGCCTCATACCATCAGTTTTGATGAGTGGAAGGAAAAGAACGGATACAATGCAGATGGAACAGGAGATGTGAACTCGGTATACTTTAATGCCGGGGACCTCGCTTTCTGGAGAGGCATGCATCAGAAGACGGCGCCCGTGACAAATGCAATTTCCTATTATGTATCGAATTTTAGCAATGATAATGATGCCATTCAAAATCAGAACGCCTTAGCAACTGTTTGTATGGAATACTCCCCCATTGTGGTGGGGAGCGGCAATTCCAACGTGACTAAATTTTACGTTTTTAACGATGCCGGTCAATTGGTTAATTCTGCCAATCTTGATGGGAATAATTTTGGCCCTGATAACGGATTTAAATTTGTTCCGGGGCTTTGTATCACCTGTCATGGCGGATCGGGTAATCTGGATTACAGCCCCGGTAATTTTGCCAATGGTGCAGTATTACAAAACTATTTCAACGGACAACATAGACAGGAGATCCCGAATTTCCTTCCTTTTGATGCAAAATCATTCTATTATTCAACTGCGACCGGTTATACAAGGATTGCTCAGGAAGAAAATATCAGGCAGCTCAACAATAAAATTCTTTCTGTTCAGAATACACAGGCCATTATTGATTTTGTCAATACTTCATACAATAATCAACCCGGAACTGCAGGACAGAAATATATTGATAATGCTGTTGTGGACAAAGGGGGCGCAGGTATTACCTGGAATACCGCAACTACAATCAACAATATCAAGCCGTCAGATTTTTATGTGGATGTGGTAGCCACCTCATGCAGGACCTGTCATATTGCCCGGACCGACCTGCAAATCTGGTTTGACACCCAGCAAAAATTCAGCCTTAGAAAAACAAGTATTAATTTTTTGGTTTGTCCTGCTTCACCAAACCGTTACATGCCTAATTCAAAAGTGACTTATCTAAATTTCTGGACCAGTGAGGCACCGGTGCGTAGCTTGCAGGTAAGACAATTTTTAGGCCTAACCGGTACGAGCTGTCAATAAATTTTGGTTATTGTTTTTGAAAAGAGGGTTGCCTCTTTTCAAAAACAATATCTCTTTATATTAAATAACCCCGCAATGGGGTTAAACAAATGCAGTATCCATTCTGCCTATTGTTGCTCCTGCGGGAAATACAGCGAGTGAAGCACCGCATATATGGCCACACCAGCGGTTGTTTTGACATTCATTTTCTGAAAGATCCTGGATCTGTGATTTTCTACTGAGCGATAGCTCATAAATAATGTGTCAGCCATTTCCTGACAACTCTTGTCTTCACAGATCAGCCGGATCACTTCCTTTTCCATTTCTGAGAAATAGCCGTTCTTCTCTTTGCTGTAAGGATTGAAATAACTTCGTCCAATCATTCTCGCCAGTTTCGCAGAAGTGGTCCTGCAGTAATAAGGGATGTTCCTGTAAACAGAATCGATCGCATCAAATAATTCTTTTCGGGGCATGCTCTTGGTGATGTATCCGATAGCCCCTGCTTCAAGGGCATCGACAATCATATATTCGTTGTCAAAAGTGGACAATGCGAGGCAGCGGATCCCGGGGTATTTTATATGGATAGCACGGATAGCTTCAACACCTGAGAACACAGGCATCTTCAGGTCGGTCAAAACAATATCCGGGATTTTGCCCGCCAGAGCCCTCATAAGGTGCTCTCCATCCTGACAGATGGCCAGAATCTCGTAGTTCCCTTTCTGAGATTCCAAAACACTCACCAGACCTTCGCGGTAGATCTCATGATCATCGGCGAGTATTATAGTGATGGGTTGCTTTTTTTTCATGGCATAGGGTGAGTGAGGATAAAGGAATTTGAATTTGGTAACTGGTTCCCTGACCTTGAGAAGTCTGGAATTGGTATTTCCCTTCCAGCAGCTCAAGGCGCGCGCTGATATTTTGTAACCCGAATTGTTTTCCTGTTTTACGAATCATCTCCGGGATAAAACCCATACCGTTATCACTTACTGCTACATGAAGTTGTTGTTTGTTTTGACTACACTCAATCCTGATCAGATCCGAATGGGCATGTTTTAGACTATTGGTTACTATCTCTTGCAAGATCCTGAATATAAAGATGGTTTTTTCCGGGACAAAATCAGTTTCATTCACACGGTAGTCAACCACTACTCTTGTTTTTCCTGAAAGGCGGATCTCTTCAGCCAATTCTTCAATAGCGGCCCCAAGCCCTTTTGCCTGAAGGATCCCCGGAAGCAGGTTATGTGCGATTTCTTTGATCCTATCGATGGAATGATCCAACTGCCCCAGTGTTTTTTGCGCAACCAGGTTGGAAGGGTTTTCGTCCAGGAGATTTTCCAGGCCCAGCCTTGCGGCAGATAACATAGATCCAAAATCATCATGGAGGTCAGCGGCTATTCGTTTTCGTTCCTGTTCTATCAGGTTGAAGTCCCTCATAACCTGTGTCCGGTATTCACGCATACGTTGTCTTTGCTGGCGTCTATAAGAAGCCAGAAAAATCACCAGTAAGAGTGAGAGCATCGTCAGCCCTATGATAAACGTATTGTATATGCCTGTTTCTGTGGAATACATATGATCGCTGCTGTAAACAATAGGTTCATGACAATATTAATCAGGTCCAAGATAACCCAGAGATCGATATAAAATGATGACCGGCTGATAGGCATTGGAAAGACATTGAATGATTCGATAAATGTCTTATAAGAATAGTAGCTCAAAATGCCAATGCTTAGCAGGATATCCGTATTCCGGTTGCCATACGGATCCCTGAAAAAAAGTAGTTGGTTTAATTTGTCAATGCAAATGATAACGATAAACAGTGAAGCCGTCATCCTGAAAATTGAATTATTATTTGCAAGGGAATGAATTAGCGTATTATCCAACACCCAAACGATTGATCCAATGATCAGAAGTGCAGCCATGAATCTTTTAGAAAGTGATATGGACAGTCTGGTAAATAGCCAAATCAGCAGCACAAAATCAATCAGTATATAAATATTGCCATTGATGTTATTGGTTGAGCGGTATTTTATCAGAAGATATGAGATAATCTCATTTACTATACCTACGCCCAATAAGATCATCAATGGCAAATATGTGTCCCTCATCCGTTTCCATCGGAAAAGAGAAGCTGTTAATGGAAGCAGGATGGTGCAAGCTGACAAAACGGACACATAAAAAATGGACATTCTTTAATTATTTAAGGGCGAAGGTGGCGGACATAAGTCCGGGCATCGAAACGCATCCTCCAGGATCAAAGCAGGGTCATCATTAGCGATTGCCAGATTTGTTGCCAAGGGAAGAATATCATTTCCATCTGCATCAGCTGCTACCAATACACTACAGATATTCCCATCTGCTTTCTCTCCCAAATATATGCGGAATTGGGTTGCGTTGGGAACAGAAAGCATGGCCAAAACAGCATTTTTGTCAAAGGTTTCGGCAAGTGCTAAATCGGGTGTCCGGTTGGCCCTGAAACGGGTGGTCAATTCGATGGCTTCAGTCAGGCTGATGGAATGCGGGGTAGTATTTTGCATAATCATTTTATTTATGCAAGGGTACCCTTGGAACCAGGGAGAGTGCAGGTGGAAGCCACCAGTAATCTGGTGGGTAGCCACCAATTTTTGAGACGGCTATGATTCATAAATGAGATGACGGAATTTGGCTTTACTTTTTTTGTGTGTATGAACTGTTCATTTTTGTCAGGTGAACTATCCAGTATTCCAGATGCCGCATTGGTATCCTTGCGGCACCCGTATGTAGCGGGAAGCCGTGTCTTTTATTATTCTTTGACTGAGGGCATTGCCTGCATGCAGGAATGGGAAGTGGGGGATTACCAGCTTATTTATTGCAGTGCCCGACTGGAGGAACCGACGACCATGGAAGTCCGTCATGCGGGACACTGTGCATCCGTATTCATCAATCTAAGTGGAAACCTGCTATTGACTGAAGCCGGAACAGGTAAACAATTGATCGGTCATCAATCCGGTATTATTTTTTGGCAGGATTATGTACAGGGCTTTTGTACACAACGTTCGTTAGGTTCGGTCTCGCGTATATTATTGATCTGCCATCCACATGACAATACGATCGGGGAATTGCCAGTATTGCCATACAGTCCACCCATGCCATTTGTTATTACCAGGTCAATACAGGACTTACTGGATCAAATGCCTGTATTTTCAATCGACACCATTGATCAATTATTTTCTGAAGCGGTATCGGTTTACCGTGATCTACAAAACAAACCCTTGCTTACGGAGCAGGAATTTTCCCGGATCAGGGAACTGAAAACATGGATTGATACACATCTGGGTGAGGTTTTGACGATGGATACTCTTACCAATAAAGCAGGTATTGACAAGTGGAAACTAAGGGCGGGGTTTTATTTCCTGGTTGAAAAACAACTATTCGAATATATCAGAGTGGAAAGATTACTGAATGCACATGAAAAAATCATATCCACCCAATGGCCACTGAAACGGATCGGAAAATCCGCCGGCTATCATAGTTACCCTAATTTTTCTTCTGCTTTCAAAACCTATTTTGGTTACACACCTGTGTCTTTGCGCAAGTTGTGATCAGGTTCCTTCATAACAGATTTTCTTCCGCTCATAAATCCTTGAGAATAGTTTAGCTGTAAAATCTGAACTAATGAAACCCCGGATATTATCCATTATTTGTTTTCTGCTCATTCTGTTGTTTGTGTATACTGCCATGAGTAAGTTACTGGATATGGACAGGTTTGGGCGGGAACTACGCAACCAACCTTTTCCCAAAGCATGGGCCGGCTGGCTGATCTGGATTTTACCTTTTGCTGAATTACTGCTTGCCGTCCTACTCTTTATTGACCGGACAAGATTCGCCGGGCTGATTGGATCGTTGTTGCTGATGTCCCTGTTTGCTGCGTATACGGGGTTGGTATTGGCGGGGCTTTTTACAAGAATCCCCTGTTCCTGCGGTGGGGTGATCAGGCAATTGTCCTGGCCGCAACATCTGGTCTTCAATCTATTTTTTGTTCTTATTTCCTTACTAGGAATCAAATTATTCATGCATGAACACAGGGAAAGCCGAAAGCCTGTTTAAAGAACAGTAGGCATTACATTAAACCGTTTTTATGAAAAAGTTGCAATTGTTTTTGCTTGCCGCAGTACTCGTTGCTGCAGGCAGTGCTTTTACCACGGCGCCAAAAGCCAATCTGGATCCACTGTATAAAGCTGTATACAGTGGTGGTGGATTCAGATGGGAGGAAATTTCATCAGAAGGAACCTGCAACACTAATGATGATCATTATTGTGAAGCAAGGTTTGCCGCCCCTCCTTCAGACGACCAGATCCCGACCAGTGGTGAGCTGGTCAGCAAGGGTGATTTTCAGTAGGGGGATAGCTCTGGTTTAAAAGTAGCCGGGATCACCGGCTACTTTTTTATTCTTTTGGTTATAAGGTCAGGGCTTCCTTAATAATTTTGATAAGCTCCTCACCGTTGTTTTTTCTTGGGTCCGGCAGCCTGGCACTCAATACATTTCCTTTTTTATCAATCATCATCAGGGTCGGGTACCCGTATATATTATAGTGTTTGATTAAAGGATCCTCGAAACCTCTTTGATCGGTATATAGATTGATCCTTCCTTTGGATGTATACTTGCCTCCTCTCACACTATTCAGCCAGGTGACTTTATCCCTATCAATTGAAATACTCAGGAAAACAAAATTTGAATCCTTGAGGAAAGGCGCTTCAAAAGATTGCAGGGCTTCTGAAGCCAGTATACAATTCGTACAACCTGTATACCAAAAGTCCATCAGGATCGTTTTGCCGGCAAAGTCTTTCAGATGAACCAGTTTGCCAGTTGTGTCCCGTAATGAAAAATCAAAAGCTCTGGTGCCTTTCAGGAAATTGATGTTTAGTGTCTCAACGATTGATCGAAGTTCTTTGTCCTTGACAATTGTCAGGGCTTCCTTCAGGCAAGGCACCAACTGATCTGAAGCATGGTGGTAAGTATTCAATAATAAAGTGATCAGTAGGTCCCTCATTTTACCCTGGTATCGATCGCGGAAAAAACGTAATTCAACAGGTAGATCCCGATTTTTTTTCGCCATATAAAAAGAGTCGACAAAATATTTTTTTAGTAAGACCGTGGGCCAGTAAAAGGAATATACACTTGAGGATGCTTTAATCCGATTGGCATGGGCCTTGTATGTACTTGTAAAACTCCTGTAAAGTTCATCCATGTATTTTTTTTTCGTTGAATCAGCTGTTGCATAACCGACCAGACCGGAAACGTCTAAACGGTAATTGGCATCTTCCCCAAGCAAATCGGTGAGCAATAGCTGATAGGTACCCAGATCCATCCTAGTGCTATATTTTTCGAGCAAATTCATTCCACTCAAGACTATCTTGTCCTGCAAATCATAATGGAGTTTTTGTTGCCCCGCAGTTAATTTCAAAGGATATTCTTTTTCTATTTTTTTTTGCAAATCGCGGTATTCATTCCAGAACTTTATTTTTTCTGAACCTTTTCCGGAAACCTGCATACTGTCCCGGCTGACCTGGATTGAAATATTATCGCCCGGTTCAATCAGGTAGGTATCCGGCAGATACCCTTTCCATTTTGGATTGGAAAAGGTGAAATACCCGGGGTGTTGCATAGAATCAAACCGGATGTTGATCCGGCCATTATGTATCTGGTGCCAGGTTCTTATATAAGATTCCGGCGTTTTCAGGTTCCATGTAAACCGCCTGATAAAAATGCTATCCCCTTCCTTTCCATCAGAAAAGTTCATGGATATAACAGCATTCTTTGGTTTTTGTGCAGGTAATTCAATGGAGATGCATGCGCAAATACTAATGAGAAAAATCGATGAAAGAATTTTCATGTTATTTTTTTAGGTAATAAAATCAGCGTGGGTTTTGCGGGATCGGGTTAGACCGGAGTTCGTTGTCAGGGATCGGATATACATAAAGATTGCTGTTGGGCAGCAGTGTATAATTTATTCCATTGAGCACACGGGTAATGGTTACTGCGAAACGGGTATCCCTGTTCAATCTTCTAAGATCTGTCCATCGCAGTCCCCGGAATACCAGTTCTTTTCTTCTTTCTGTTAGTATGATGGTCAGTGCATCCGCTGCGGTGGCGGCAGTAAAAGGAACGAAGGTGCCTGTCTTCCATCTTTTCTGCATCAGTGTATTCAGATCTGTCAGGGCAGCAGCGGTATTTCCTTTTCTTGCGTTGGATTCTGAGTGTATCAGGAACATTTCATCATTCGCCAATCCTCCATAATAAGGAGACCCGCTTTCGTAGCTTCCTTTAAATGCGATGGTACCCGCCGTATTTGAAAAATACAAACTGCGCCGTAAGTCACTCAGCTGGTAGGACCGGTAGAGATTGGAATCCACCTGTGCATTTGTATTGGACATGATACCAAAGGATGTTAATCGCGTATGAAAAAGATCCTCTTTGTTAAACAAGGTGAGGGGATAGGCTGCGGAAGTGTTCAAGGTATTCAGATCCAGCAGACTGCTATTTTGTGCGAGACATTTATCGGAGAACAGAAAAGCTTTTTCATAATCCTCCATGCTCAGGTAGATCCGCGCCAGTAAAGCCCATGCGGCCGGCTGGGAAGGCCTGCTGGCGATTGGGGCGGTTGCGGGAAGCAGGTCAACTGCGAGTGTCAAATCCCCGAGTATCCTGTCATAGGTTTGTTGTACACTTGCTCTTGGCTCGATATCATTCGGATCGGATAAGAGCTTTAAAGGGATACCCGGATCATTGGAAGCGCTCGTAATTGAATAAGGCTGACAAAAAACAGAAGCTAATTTGTAGAAAGCATAAGACCTGAAAAATAAAGCCGTTCCTTTTACCTGTTGCCAGGCAGGTGTATTTTTAAAAGCATCCGGCATGTTTTCCAAACCCTCTAAAACTGTATTACAATAATAGATGGCCTGGTAATTATTGTTCCAGTCGCCAACGGATTCTCCTTCGTAAATATCTTTTGCCCAGAGATAAGCATTGCGTTCTGTGGCCGTGGCCCTTGCCTGCCAAACCGGATATGTGACATAAAAATCTTCGACAGCTAAGAATCCCAATGCATTATCTGTTGTATTGAAAAGGGTCTCTCTGTTCAGGAGGTTTTGAAAATCGGTCAGGGTAGCGGGTACGACCAAGGCTTTGTTGGGTTTGGTATCCAGCCAATCGGTTTGTTTTTGGCAGGCCGGCGTCAGCATACCTAACAAACATGTGAGCAGGGAAGTCCTGATTATTTTTTTTGGTTTCATTTTCGATTGATTTAAAAATTAAGGTTGCAGCCAATGGAAAAACTTGTTGGTAAGGGGAGATTGCCGGAAAAAAGATCAGGGTCGAGGCCTTTTTTGTTTGCCCGCCAGAGTATACCCAGGTTATTTAGATAGGTATATATTTTCAGACCTTTTATGGTACCTGTTTTTGAATGCATTGCCTGAGAATAACTCAGTTCAATATCCTGCAGGCGAATATTATCTCCTTTTTCAACTAATACTGATGCATAGTTGTAAAACTGTTCGCGATTATTGTTTACAGGCGGGAACTGAAGCGAAGGAATATCTGTCAGCAGTTCATCACCCGGTTTTTGCCAACGGCTTGCGTAATCCGTATTGCCCAGCCAGTTCTGAAAAAGAGCTGCATAGGAGATGGAGCTTCTTCTGAAAACATAATTGAGTTTATAGGCGATGGTAAAGGAGAGAGAAATGCCTTTACATGTGAAGGTATTTCTTAGCGATCCATAGATAGTCGGCCTTGCATTGCCACTCAGGATCATATTGTCAAGGGTTGTTTTTGCCAGGATATTATTGTAGTCTATGGAAGGTGAACCATCGAGTAATCCTCTTGGGTTGCCGGTTGACGGATCGAGGCCCGCCCATGGATAAGAATAGATGGCAAACAATGGCTTACCCAGTAAAGGAAAGATCTGACCTGCATTGCCGCTGCCATTGAGGATATAGGTTGCCGGTGTTGCTTTCACATCATAGGAACTCACACGGTCCGTTGCCTGACTCAAGATCCACTGTGTTGTCCATTTCCATTTCCTGTTGTGGTTGAGGGAATTTACTACGATGTCAAAACCTGATCCTGTGGTGCCTGCCGTGTTGCCCTGAAAGGTGGTGAAACCGGAAGATGGGGCGATGGGTGCGCTGCCGATCAGGTCAATCCCTTTTTTTTGATAGTATTCCAGGCTTCCGGAAAGTATATCACTCTTTAAACCGAAATCAATCCCGATATTGAACATCCTGACTTTTTCCCAGCGCAGTTCGGGGTTGCCGGGATTGGTGATGGTCGCAGCGGGATACCCGGAATAGAGTCCCACGGTGTTGTTGATCGCTGTTGTATATCCAGTAACGGTTTTATTGGTGTTACCGCTGTAACCCAAAGTTGTGCGAAGTTTCAGTTGCGGGAGCCAAGTGAGGTGATAAAAACTTTCTCTTGTCAGATCCCAAGACAGACCCGCAGAAAACAAAGGCACTGCTTTGAGGTTAGTACTGACGCCAAAGAGATTGGATCTGTCGATCCTGCCGCTAAGCGAAAAAGTATATCGAGAATAAAGTGAGTAAGCTGCATTAGCATAATACGAAAGATAACGGTCTGTCAATTCACTCAAACTTTGCGGATTGGGCACGCGTCCGCTTCTGCCGGGATTATAATACCATTTATAGAGACCCGTATAATCCACCAGTGTATTATTGGTATAGAGGTCATCGTTATAGCCATAGAACCGGTTGGATGCAGTACCCACAACCACATCACTTGCTTCCATACCAGCAATCGCTGATAGGTTATGAATGCTATGAAAAGTATTGGTGTAATTTAGTTGAAGCCTTGCGCGTGATGAATTGAGTGTGCTGCTGCGGGTATCGAGGATCCCACCAGCCGGTATGGGACTGCTAACAATTCCGTTCACTATAGACAAATAGGTATTGATCAGGTTGCGGGTAAAATAACTTTGCTCACCTGCGACGACGCGGTTATCTGATTGGGTGTTTTCATACTGGTACCTGATCTCAGCGTTCAAATGCGGATTAAAGGCATATACCAGTGAGAGATTGATCCTTATATCCGTTGCTCCTGTTGTGTTATCGGAAAGAGATATTTCATCTAGTGGCCTGTATTTCCAGTCGAGTAATTTACCGGCACCGGCGGTATCGGTGTAGGTGGCACTAAAATCTTTTATGATGCTGAGTGGATTTCCGTTCGCATCCGCAATTTGGGTATACGGTGTCAGCCGCCTGCTGTTCGGGCCACCTGTGCTAAGTGTACCTGGATTGTTGTTCCTTGCAAAGGACTGTGTAAAGCTTCCACCAACAGAGAGCAATAATTGTTTTGTCAAGGAAAGGTTGTACCTGCCATTCAAAGCTGTCCTGCTATTGCGGTTACCTACGGCACTTGACAGGTTATTGTCAAAGCCTGCAGAAAATACATAGTTACTGCCCGCAGTACCCCCATTGATGTTAACGGCATATTGCCGGTTGAGAGAGGGTTGATACAAATACCGGGAAAGCTGATCCCGAATATCCAAACCACGGAGCGCTGCGATCTGTTGATCAGCCTGATCAGCAGAGATCAGACCCAGTTGTTTTTTACGAAAGATCTCAACTGCCTGAGAAAGGGGAGGATGGTCTGCAGCAATAAAGTCGGCGTTATAATAACCTCTTCTGAAAAGTGAATCTTCCAAGTCAATAAAGTCAGAAGCATTTAAAAAATTGCGGTCATAGTAGAGATCGGGCCTTTTACCAAAGCTTGTGTTTGTATTGATACTTACCGAAAGGGGTTGATTCATTTTCCCTTTTTTGGAGGTGATGACAATCACCCCATTACCCGCTTTCACGCCCCAGATGGAGGCTGCCGCTGCATCTTTTAACAGGGTGACTGATTCGATATCATTCGGGTTTAAGTTACTGAGTTCACCATCATATGGAAAATTGTCCAGAACGATCAGTGGCTGGTCGTTTGCGAAGAGAGTGCTGTGGCCCCTGACACTCAGGTCAAGGGTTCCTTTGGAAGAGCTAATGGTATTGCGGTTAAAGAGAAGGCCGGGGGCGATGTTTTCAAGGCGGTCCAATACATTCGTAGATACACGGCGGTTGAATAATTCTTTATCTATTTTGACAAAGGAGCCGGTTGCCCGTTCTTTCGGAATTTCCTGGTAGCCGGTACTTACCACTACTTCGGAGAGTTCATTGACTAAGGGTTCGAGTTCAATGATAAGGGGAAGGGCCATGCCAGAGGTGATTAAAATTGTCTTATTACGATATCCGGTATGGGTGATGAATAAAGTATCCGGAAAATGAGAGAGTTGCAAGGTAAAACGCCCTTTCAAATCAGTTAGTACCTGTTGATGATGGTACTGTAAGGATAAAACAGTACCTGCCATTGGTGATTGATCAATAGATGATACCGTTCCAGAAATAGTAACAGATGGAGTTGATTGAGCGCTGCCCAAAAAAGAGCATAGAATGGCCAGTATGAAACAGATGTATTTCATTTACATGTAATTTTTTAATTGAAAAAAGAGTAGGAGTCGGGCACCAAGAACCTATACGGGATTCTTGGGCTTTTTGGCAAATTGTGTTTTGAGTAAACACAGGGCTTTGCCTTTGGGGGAAACAAGGATGTAGCGGTTTTTCATTCTAAAGTTCTCTGTATAGGTAATGTGCAGAAAACGGTGCCGAATACCGGGTGCAGCCGCCTTTTGTTCAGCAACCATGCGTTTGACGAGGTGGCACATGATGATATTCATGGCCTGTTTGGGAACAAGCCCGCGAATAATCATTCGTTCCAAATCAAGTCTTACCGGCATAAGGGTTCGATCAGTTGGTAATACAATAAAGTTTGGGAGTCTTTTGTAAGTGGGAAAAAAACGGACGTGGAACCCAACTTACCGCCCTAGAGGCCCTCGGAGGCCCGACACGCAAATAAGAGAGCCCACGCCGTACCGTGGGCATTCTACTTATCGTCTTGCGTGTCCGAAATTTCCGAGGTTTCTAAGACAAGACTCAAAGCGAATGCTTCAAATTAATTTATTGAGCTATCCGCAAAAATACTTTCTCTTTTGGGAGATAATATGGGTAAATGTAAATAAAAAACAAGAACACGTCAAATATGACGTGAAAATATTTTATTCACAATCTGACCTTCAATGAGTGAAGATTAAGAATAAGGAATACGATAGAGCATTTGGCGAAAACCTTAAGAAACTAAGGAAAAGCAGAAAGCTGTCGAGGGAGGTATTAGCAGCAACAGCAGGAATTGAATCCAAGCAGATTTATCGAATTGAGGTAGAACACCAAAGTCCAACAATAGCCACAGTAGTTGTCATAGCGTTGGCGTTAAAACTACATCCTAAAAAATTATTGGATTTTGATTTTGACTTTGAGGACTGATAATTGCAAAAGCAGATTTCACGAAACCTTACAAGCAAGATCGATTGGTATATTGTTGGCCGGGTAAGGGAAATGCGGATGGATCGAAAAGTAACGCAGGAACAACTGGCTATACATCTTGGCGTAAGTAGGGGTTATTTAGAATACATTGAAAGCCCAGACTTCCCCGCTAAATATACGGCCACCCATCTCAACGAGTTAGCAAAGGTATTCAAATGCTCGCCTAAAGATTTCTGGCCGGAAAAGGCACTCTAATCCGAATAAGTATCCCATCTGAATGTTATTGAAAAATGTAAGTGATTCAATTAATTTGGCAAGTATATAGGAGTTGGGACTTCGGGTATAAAAGACTAATCTTTCTTTTTCCCTCGAAACAAGATATAAAAGAACAAAATTATAAGTGCTATTGGGATTTTATCTCTCAATCTTGCTGCTTCCGGTCTTTCAAGAATAGTAAGAACAATGATTATGCAAACGAATGATATTAGCCAATTTGGTATTTGAAAAGTGCTTGTTTTAAACTTTATGCCAGCTATAATGGCAAAGATACTAACAACTATACTTACAAGCGTTAGAAGAAGGTTTAAGTCATTCATAAAAAATAAACATTATTTATAAATTTACTATTTTTAAGTTTTCTTTTTAGCTTCTTTTTTCTGAACACCCGCACCAGTAGCAAAATCCGATTGCGCTAACCACCTCATTCCGGATTTGATGTTGTCTTGTTCTAAAATATTATTTTTTACAATAAAAATTTCATTTTCATACAGATTTGGCAGCAATCAGCTAAAAACTTTCCGCCTACGTTATACCTGTCTGTAAGAGGAAAGCAATAAGGTGCAATTTCAATGAGCCGGTAATTCAAAAAAAATATAGGACAGTTAAAACAGGTATGGAAATCCCTTATCAATACCCGTTATGCAAAGACGATGCATTTTTTGAAGGTTACTTATTAAAAAAATTCATAGCACTTATTGTAACACAATATCTTCTGCTTCGTTTTCCTTCCTGAACTAAACATCGGCAACCCAATTTGTGTAGTTACTATTTTCTAGGGTTGGGGATCAATATTTGACTCGGAACTCTTTATGCGCCTCCTTTGAGGCAGTAACCCTGCTTGAATGCGGTTGTAAAATGATGGTGGTGTAACCCACCCGCTGTAACCGTTTAATATTGTTGGATTACTGACATATAAGTTCGGAATATAAAAACAATAGGATGTATCCTTAAAAATGAAAAAATGTTTTATAACTATTTCAGGTCAGCGCTAAGAAGTGTATTGAAAAACAAGCGTTTCAATTTGCTAAATGTAATGGGGCTTGCAGTAGGGATATCCTGTGCTGCACTTATCTTTTTATGGGTGGAAGATGAACTTACTTTTGATAATCAGTTCCCGGAAAAGAGTCAGATTTATCTTGCCTATAACCACCAAACTTACGACGGAAAAACATTTTCTTTCAGTTCTACACCGGGCCCGTTGGGACCGGCTATTGCAAAAGAGATACCTGGCATTGCATCTACTATACGTTTTACTTTTCCCCAGAAACAATCTTTTGCTTTTGAAGACAAAAGCATTTTTGAATCAGGCCATTATACCGACTCGTCCTTTTTTAAAACATTTAATCTGGTCTTTATCATTGGGAGTGCACAGACAGCGTTCCATGAGTATAATAGTGTAGTCATCAGCGAGGATATGGCTCATGTTTTTTTTGGTAAAGGGAACCCGATCGGAAAAATATTCAAAGTAAACAACGCTGATAATTTTGTAGTAACGGGAGTATTTAGAAACCTGCCGGAAAATTGTTCATTCAAATTTGATTGGCTTTCGCCATATCAGGTATATGAGAATAAAAATTCCTGGCTGACAAACTGGGGGAACAACGGAATACAAACTTTTGTTCAACTTGAAAAAAATACTGATCCCGGTAAAACGAATCAACTGATAAAAACTTTTATCAAATCCAAGAATGAAAAGGCTGTTTCCACATCATTCATCTATCCCATGAACCGCTGGAGATTGTATAGTAAATTTGATGATAATGGTAATGAGGACCCGGAAGGCGGAAGGATTAAATATGTTCGCCTGTTTACCATCATAGCGTGGATTATTCTTATCATCGCCTGCATCAATTTTATGAATCTTTCAACTGCGAGATCAGAACAACGTGCCAAAGAGGTTGGCGTCAGGAAAGTTGCAGGGGCAGGAAAGGGAATGCTGATTATTCAATTCCTGATTGAATCCAGTATTCTAGCTGTTATTGCGATGCTGATGGCTGTTATAATTACACTATTGATGTTGCCTTTTTTCAATTCAATTGTCGAAAAACATATTGGAAATCTTTTTTCAACGGTTCATATATTGTCATTGATCATTATCAGCCTTGTTTGTGGATTATTAGCAGGAAGTTACCCGGCTTTTTATCTGTCATCTTTCAAACCGGCGATTGTTCTCAAAGGTTCAAAAGGAAATTCGGGTTCTGCAAGAGCCGGCATAGTCAGAAAGGGGCTTGTTGTTTTGCAATTCGGTGTTTCAGTAATTCTATTGGTCTCTACTTTTATTATCTACCGGCAGATACAATACGTTAAAGCCAGGAATCTGGGCTATGATATTGAAAATCTGGTGCAGTTACCCGCTACCAAAGATGTAAGCTCCCATTTCAATGCCCTAAAGAATGAGTTATTAGCTACGGGCATTGTCAGGAACTTGTGTATCAGCCAGTCCTCTGTTCTGCAAAAGGGGAGCAACTCAGGCGGTTTCAGCTGGAACGGGAAAGACCCTTCAAAAGATCTATTGGTTACAGTTGAATATGTGACACCGGACTATATATCGACTATGGATATCAAACTCATCCGTGGGCGGGATTTCTATCCCAATGCGTCCATTGACAGTAATAACATTATTATCAATGAAACACTGGCTAAAACAATGAATCAGAAAGAAATCATCGGTAGCACAATATTCCGTGACTCAACCAAGTATACCGTAGTAGGCGTAACCAAAGATTTTCTTTACAACTCAATGTATAATGCACCCTCACCTATTATTTTATTCTGCCGACCCGATATAAGAGGCCTGCTTACAATACGGATTAAATCGGGAGACGGTATACAGGCTTCACTTACAAAAATTGAATCTATTATGAAAGCTGAAATCCCGGGATATCCTTTTGAATATAAGTTTATCAGTGACCAATTCAATAATCTTTTTAAAACCGAAAATCTTGTTGGAAAACTCTCCGGCGTTTTCGCTTTCCTGGCAGTGTTGATTTCATGCATGGGATTATTTGGGTTATCTGCCTATACTGCGGAACGGCGCAGTAAAGAGATAGGGATCAGAAAAATATTGGGAGCAAGTGTAACCACCGTTACGTTATTATTATGTAAGGATTTTCTCAAGCTTGTGACAGTAGCACTTGTTCTGGCGATTCCGGTTAGTTATTTCATCATGCACAATTGGTTACAAGGATTTGCTTACAGGATTCAGATTCCCGGGACTGTGTTTCTTATTACAGCCGCAGGGGTCATATTTATTGCCCTTTTAACGGTGATTATACAATCTATCAAAGCGGCATTTGCCAATCCTGTCACCACACTTAAGATGGATTAATGAATATGCAATCCTCTGGCTATTTCAGGAAGTAGATAGGTTCCTTAAGAAAGGGTCTTACAATTTTGACAAAGGCCTGAGGATACGTTTGTTTAACAGATTCTCCCCTTCTATTTCATATAGTGTAACTATTCTTTAGTTACTGCGATAAATAGTAACACATCCTCTTCCATCCTGAAATGGATGTAAAACGTGTCGGGATGATTATTTTCTCCGGCCGGGTTAAATGGATCGCTATAAGTTGTTACAGGTATTTTTGCAGCACCATTTTCAGAAGGTTTAAATGGAAATGTGACTTGCTTTGTAGCAATTTCGATTAAATAAGTTAATTTTTCTGCTGTGAGATTGAAATCTTTCGCCCTGTTTTTTAGCTCTATTTCAAAAACCTTACTTCTAAAGCGAGATCGCAATTCTTTTAGCCTTTTGATTAAAGCGTTAAATTCAAGTGATTCACCATGAATCATATTGGTTCTCATGTCGCGATAATCGTTTGGTAGCTCAAGCAGACACTTTAAAAGTTGGGCAAATTATGTAAACTTGAAACCTACTGTGAGCAAATAAATGTTGTACATTGAAAAATCCGGTGTGTATTACCCAATGGATGTGGTTTGGGTAAGGGAAGTTGAATTTGTAAAAGAAAATGGCGAGAATAGGTAAAATGGTGAAGCAGGAATTGTACTAAAAAGATACTTTCCAATACAATACCAAATTGTCTTTTCTGAAAGGAGAATCTTTTGTACCCTTAAGTCATGTTTCAGAAAAAGGCGTGGTGTGTAACAAGACTTTTTTCTGATTTGAAGGAGCCTATTTCTGTTGATTCACTAAAATCTGAGTGCATTTCTTACCGAGATTCCATCAGAGCACTATTGATAAATTCTTTAATTCGCTGATGTCTTGCTATTGTATAGCCCTAAAAAAGACAAAGGTAGAAAAATCGTAAAATCATATTGTTAGTTTTCTTCATGGGATTAAAAGCTTCGTATTTTAAATCTATCATTAAGTACAATTGCCTCGGGCAATGGTATATTCTTAATAGTTTGCATATCAAAGTCTACGGTCGTAAAAGAGAATTGTAAATCTCATGTCTTATAGAGTGATTAAGTACTTGTATTGTCCTAAAGTAACTTTACGGCAGGTATCGTACGGGTTTTACTTTGTGTTTTTTTTAGTTTTTTCTACGGGATGCTGACTTTTAAATGATGACTTTTAGAAAGAAAAAAGGAATACGGAAAATTTTAGGTGACTATCTTTGAAAACGAAGAGGGCAAGATCTTACTATTAAGCGTGTGCGGCAACTTTCCATTGAATCAAATCTTGACCATTGCAAACTTGCCAAAATAGAAAAAGGTCAAATCGATTTTCGGTTTGAGACATTAGTTGAGCTCTCAATAACGTATAAAGCCCCTCTTAATAAAATCCTCAGCTTTGAAATTCCATTTTGGAATGAGGAGAAAAAATGAAATTATCATTCAAATCTACATGTTAGATATTTTCCGGACTAGACATTGTTAGTTGGCGAAAATTGACTTTTTTAATAAAAAGCAATGCCGGATGGCCATCAGTCTTTGTCAATATTCAAGGTTCCTTAGCTTTGTTAATGCTATTACATTTCGATGGAACAAAATTCAAATTTGCCAGGTGAATGGCTTCAGCCATCTAAAAGTTTTTTATGTTAAATAATCTTAAAAAAATAAAACAAAACAAATGAATAATTCCATTTCACAGCTTAACTGGTTAGCCATTATAACGGCCGCACTTTCGGTATTTGTAATCGGCGGACTTTGGTATTCCCCCATTCTATTTGGAAAACCTTGGATGCAGGAAAATAAGTTTACAGAAGAGGATCTGAAAAAGGGCAATATGCCCAAAATATTTGGAATGACTTTCCTCTTTTCGCTTATTATGGCATTTAATCTGGCCATGTTTTTAAATGACAGTAAAACAACTCTAGGGTGGGGAGCCATAGCCGGTTTTCTGGCCGGATTTGGTTGGGTTGCTATGTCACTATTTATTATCGGGCAATTTGAGAGAAAATCGACCCGATATATGCTGATCCATTGTGGTTATGCAGTGCTGAGTTTTATTGTAATGGGTATCATTATCGGGGCTTGGAGATAATGCAAACCCTGAAATTTTATTTATATATAGGATCTATAAAAAAATGGATCCTATGTTATTTTACTGTTGTTGCTTGGTTTGAATTCATTTAGCCAGACTATAAAGGATGCATCTTATAAGAATTTATCAGGAGAAAAAGTTCTTAAGCCGGAAGCAGTTTTGCCAATTGGTATTTCTTCTGCCTGAGAACTATACAGGTACTGATAAATGTAGATTGCTTTTGTAAGCCTGGAAATCTGATGCGTGCTTAGGAAAGGAAATTGTAATTGGATTCTGCCAGAACCTGGATTTAGCAAAGTAGTTCAACCGGTCAAGTGGGGTCTGTATACGTGGAATTTCCAGACAAATGGTACAATTATTCTTCAACGATAAAGTCGCTTACTGCTGTTGACAGGTTCAGAAAACACGGGTTAAGCGTGCAGGATAAATTTCCAAATAACCGAATGCGCGGGGCAAAGTGCAAAAAGGTTGGCAATTATTGCTTTTCTTTAAAACCACCCGGGCGATAATTATTTTGATAGCTTACATGCACAACTACCAAGTATAGTTTCAGGATCACAAACGGCTTTTTTGAAAAATTATACTCATGAACGAATATGCAAAAGATGTACGCAGAAAGGACAGGCAAATAAAAGATGATACATTCCTGACAGAAATGCTGCACGAAAGCCTGGCCTGTTCTATTGCGATTGAGCGGGAAGGACACCCCCTCTTACACACGGCATTTTACGCCTATGACGCTGCCGGCGAGGCTGTAACCTTTCATTTTTCAAAACACGGATGGGCGGGCAATGAAATAACAACAGGAAAAAAGGCAACCATAAGCATGTACAAATACGGAAAGCTTTATACTGCCCAAAAAGCAGTAGACTTCGGCAGTGAATACAAAAGCGTAATGATATATGGTAAAGTGCGTCTCATAACCGATGACGATGAAAAAAGGCAAACTTTGGAACTCCTTTTTCAAAAGTTTTTCAGCGGCGTAGCTGCCGATAGTTATAAACCTTTTACGCTACAGGAAGCAGGACAGATAAATGTAGCCAGTGTAAAAATTGATGACTGGACAGGAAAAGCGCATTTGAAACCAGCATCTGCTATTGATTCTTTTTATCACCCATCCAATCCTGTGTTTTAAAAAATTATTTATTGGATACTATACAAATAATAGAAGGCCTGCTCAACCGATTTGAATCGATACGATACGTTGCTATTTATGTGAATGGGGAACTTAGCTCGCGCCAGAAATCGGAAATAGAAGACAGCACCGTTTCAGAGACGGACAAATATGAAGAGCTACTGGTCAATCCGACCTTGTTAACCCTGGCAGGGCAGAGGGGCAACATTGATTGCGGAGGACTCAATTATCTGATAATACGGTACGGAAACTTTTACCAGTTAGTAAAAAAAATAAAAGGCGGCCATATATCCATATGCCTGGACAAGGGGTGTGATCCTGTATCGGTTGCTTCCGAAGTCTTCACTTACTTATCTGATGAATTCCCGCAACCCGGCTCGAATTGAATCAATCTTTTGATCTAAATGCGATAAGATGTTCGGCTGTCCATTTTGTATATCAAAGAATGTTTCATTTTTCGAGGAGCAGCTTAGCACAGATGGTAACCATACCCTGATTTGGAAAATCGAAGGCGCCGGGTATGCCTGCAAAGAAGGTTAGTTACGGAGAAGAAAGCCGGACTAAGAGCTAAGAGAATGCAAAGTCAGAATAGGGGCTAAAACAAATCTGACTCGGTTTCCTAAGTAATGAAACCATTTTTGTCCGAATTGTCGGTCATTATTGCCATATTATTAATATAATGAATGATAAATCGGACATTTTATATTTGGTAAAATGGATGAAATATCGGACATTGTGGTCAAAAATGACTTGTAATGACTGAAAAATCGGATATTAACTGGGATGCGATGAGCGATAAGGCAATACTTACCATTATCGGCGATTATATCAAAGATACGCGACTGTCACAGAACAAGACCCAACAACAGCTGGCCGACGATTCAGGGATCGCACGCTCTACACTTGCCTTGCTGGAAGGAGGCTCCGGTGCAACGCTATTATCGTTAATTCAGACCCTGCGAATGTTAGGGCAGCTTCACCTGCTTGGGGTATTTGAAGTCCCTATGCAAATCAGCCCTTTGCTGCTTGCTAAACAAGCTGCGCAGAAAAGAAGCCGCGCGAGCCAACGTAAGGATAACTCTAAGGATTCAAATCACTAAATCTCCGGTAATGATTGAGACCGCATATATCAATATATGGAAAAAGCGGGTCGGCGCGGTTGCGTGGGACAGCAAAACCGGTGTCGGCAGTTTCGAGTTCGAACCGGCTTTTACACGGCAGCATCTCGACCTGGCACCCATCAAAATGCCGCTTGCGCAGGTAGTACCGGGAAAGGTTTTCAGTTTTCCTGAACTCGCACGCATACATACATTCAAAGGCCTGCCCGGACTATTGGCGGATGTAATGCCTGACAAGTACGGTAACAGGCTAATTAATGCCTGGCTCGCACAGCAGGGGCGGCCGGAAAACAGCCTGAACCCGGTAGAGACCCTTTGTTTTATCGGCACAAGGGCCATGGGGGCGCTGGAGTTCGAACCGGTTGTACCTAAAACGCCAGCTACGTCAACCAAGATAGAAATAGACAGCCTGGTAGAGATCGCTCAGGAAATTATGAGCGGGCGAACCAACTTCCAAACCAATGTTTCTACCCATACACAAAAAGCACTTTTCGATATTTTGAAGATCGGAACTTCCGCCGGCGGTGCGCGGGCCAAGGCGCTGATCGCTTATAACCCGGCCACAAGAGAAGTGAGGTCAGGCCAGGCGGATGCGCCAACCGGTTTTACGCACTGGTTGCTAAAATTTGACGGCGTGGTGGATACACAACTCAGCACGGGAACCGGCCCGCTAAGCACTAACTACGGCTATGGCCGTGTAGAAATGGCCTATCACAAGATGGCGGTTGATTGCGGTATAGAAATGACAGAATGCGACCTGTTGCCCGATGAGGAAGGACGGGCGCATTTTATGACCCGCCGCTTCGATAGAGTACCTAGTGAAGGGAAACTTCATGTACAAAGTTTCTGTGGCATACAGCATTATGATTTCACGGAAATTAATTCGTTCAGTTATGAGCAGTTGTTCCAAACCATGCGGGTATTGCGGCTACCCTACGACGAACAGGAACAATTGTATCGCCGTATGGTGTTTAATGTGATTGCACGCAATTGTGATGATCATACAAAGAACTTCGCATTCGTAATGAATAAAACAGGAGAGTGGCGGCTATCGCCGGCCTACGATGTATGCCATGCATACCGGCCAGGTAGTCCATGGGTAAGCCGACAGTGTTTGAGTGTCAATGGAAAGCGAGACAATATCACAAAAGGTGATATGATTACCGTGGCGGAAAAGATGAACGTGAAAAAGCCGGAAGCCATCATTGACAAGGTTCTCGCTGTGGTTTCTGAATGGGAAAGTTATGCAAATGAGCAAAAAGTGTCATCGCATCTGATACAGGGAATTAGATCGACCCTCTTGATCTAATTATATTTTTTCGATTAGGTATTCTTGCGTAAAAATTTACCATGTGCTACTAAAATATTCCGGATAGAATATTTATCTTAGTGGCTCCCCTTCAAGTATCCATTCCCTTAAATTCTTTCTTTATCAAATCTTTCATAAAACTATGGAGAGTTCCTTATTTGATGCTATAGATGAAAAACATATCCTTGCAGCCATACAAGAAATTGATCGAAATGGTGTGCGTCCGGGACGGCAATCCACAACCTATGATTTACTATATAAGGACAAACCTTATCCGCCAAAATTCGTATTGTCTCTTGCTTCAAAATTTGCAACAGGGAAAGAACTGGAGCCCAATGAATTTGAGGGGGGAATGGAAACAGAAGGGTACAAATATTTGGAAAGGTTTGATTTTACTATTGTAAAAAAACTTAGAAAATCATTTACAGCTGAAGATTTCACGGAAGGGCTGTATGCGTACTTAGATACGCTGCATGAGAATTTATCTAAGGTAATTGAGATAGGAGATTGGATCTTTGAAGGGAAAAGCGATTTTGCTTTTGGAACCCCTATCGGTTCCTGGAAAGAGCCGGGTTTTAGGTTTGTCGGTAAAGACAGTTCGTTTATCATCAGAAGCGTTTCCAAGGCCAAAAACGGCAGTAACTATTTGGTAGTTGAATCTTACAGGTTGGGCGGACAACTGGCTAATGTAAATCTTGACAATTCGGACAAATTCGAAAATAACAACGGAAGGGTTATTATTTATGAAACCTTTGATATGACGGTAGGATTGGGGCGGCGCTCCAGAGAGGATGTCCGCAATGCATTTGCCCAATTCTCAGACAGCGATGTAGAAATCATTACATCCTTTCAAGAGACCGAGGTCAATTGGCCTGACATAATCCGCCAGATTTTAAGATGGGCCATCCTTCGGGAGAAAGCCAAGGAGTTTTTGAGACAGGATGCAACCAAAAAATTGCAGGAGTCCGGAAATCATTTCTGGATATTAAGGATCTACGGTGATAACTGGGGTGTGAAAGATCTGCGGTCAGGCTCTGAATGTTATTTTCACACACATACTGAAGGAAATTTACGGGGACAGGATTACCCGATGTTTCAACAGGTTGGTGTTGGCGACTTCGGGGTTGCTTATGATTTTTCTTCTGACAGAGGGTTTGCATTCATATTTGAAGTGACCGAAAAGTTACATAGTGATAAAGTGATGGGTGAAATCATTTCATTCAAAGTGGCCTACCTGGTACAACCTCATTATAGAATAGATCAGGATACATCGATTGGGCGAATCAGTTCTATGCTGGATGAATCTTCTGTAAAATTAATTCCCATCGAAGCATCGGAGTTTGAAACGTTGGCCGATTCATTCAGCCATCAGGTTATCGCCGCGGATGAACCCAAAAATTTCATTTCAGAAGTTTTTTCTGATGGGGTTGGGAAGGAAATAAAAGATGAACTGAAGATCATGGATGATGTCAATGCATTGGCGTCTGTTATTTGCTACAAACAGGTAAAACCCCCATTAGCCATAGGTTTATTTGGTAATTGGGGAAGTGGTAAGAGTTTTTTCATGAATAAACTGGAGGATCGCATAGACTACCTTGCAAAAGATAAATCGGGATTGTTTTGCCGAAAAACACTATGTATCACATTTAATTCCTGGCACTATTCTGATTCCAATCTTTGGGCAAGTCTGATCACAAAGATCTTTGAAGAACTTGAAAAGCAAGGTAAAGATGATCCCGAAGACGTTAAAAAAATATTCAAAGAACTTCACTCTACAAAGGAGATACTGGATGATAAAAAAGTTGAACAGGAGAAGGTTGCCAAGGATATTGAGGAACTGAAAGGAGTAAAACGTTTGAAAGAAACAGAGATCAATTTCAATGCGGATAAATTAAGAGGTATTAGCGGCAGGGATATCATTAAAGCTGTGATGGAAAATCCTGATGTCAAGGAGCAAATAGGTCGTGTAAAAAGCGAGTATTCCTTTATTAAAATGGATGAATACCAGGAGATTGAAAATAACATTCATGCGTTAGGTGATTTCAGAACAAAGGTTATCGATGTTTTTAAAATTGCCTACTCAGTTAAGTCCGGTAAAGGCTGGAAAGCGATTTTATATTTTGTGTTGATTGGGGGTGTGATTTGGCTTTTATTAAATAATTCGAAACTGGCAGGTACCTGGTTTTCTGAAAATAAGTATTTGATCACCGGGTTCAGCGTCGCTTTTTCACAGTTTATGATCATGATCAAACCGGCCATAACCCGTGTGACTAAGTTGCTTGGCTGGCTAAAGAGTATCAGAGATACTATATCAGTTTTGAGGAAGCAATCATCGGATAAATCTGAATCAGAGATTGACAGCATTCAAGAAACCATTAATGAAGCGGAAAAACAAAAAGAAGGGATCCAACAACAAGTCGAGGTCCTTTCCATTGCCTTAGCAAGGATTGAATCTGATATCGACGATATCAGTTCCGGTAAACGAATCATCAAATTCATTGAAACCAAGGTTTCGGACGAACGCTATGTAAATAGCTTAGGTATCATTTCATGGGTACGAAAGGACTTTGAACAACTGGACAGATTATTCAGGCAGCAGCGGGAGGCGAGAGAGAAAGCTTTAGCCGCAGGAGATCCATTGCCCGCAGGATATCATTTAGAAAGGATCACACTCTTCATCGATGACCTTGACCGTTGCAGTGAGGAGATTGTTGTAAAAGTGTTGGAGGCCATACACTTATTGCTGGCGTTTCCATTATTTGTGGTGATTGTCGGAGTGGATCCAAGATGGATGCACCGCGCACTTAGCTCCCATCATGCCAGGTTTATTAATGATGTCGATAAGCCAGGGGATAATAGAGCAACCAGCTATGATTACCTGGAAAAAATATTTCAAATTCCGTTTGTGTTAAAGGAAATGTCACAGGAAGGAAAATCGAAATTAATCCGTTCACAGATGAAGAACATGTTAGCCGTCAAAGATGAGGTTCCCTTAATTGCAAATACAGCAGTAACCGGCATTCCCGGAACTACAGCACCATCTTCCATAGCAAATCCCTTACCTGCCACTACTCCCGTCACAGTCAGTTCAGAGCAGGGTAATAAAAATGAAGAATCTGTCAGGCCGGAAACACTTACGATATCAGAAAGTGAAGTTGTTTTAATTGAATTCATCGCCGACCTGATCGGGAATAGTCCCAGGACCATTAAACGATATACAAATATTTACAGGATTATCCGCACACACGCCAAATTCACTATCCGGAAAGGAGAGGAAGCTGAGTTTCACAGCGCTGCTATCGTCCTTCTTGCAGTCGTTACCGGACTTCCTGAATCAGTTAATCCTTTTTTTAATGCGTTAAGAACGATAAAACCTGAGGAGACCTTTTTACAATTTATTGAAAGGGAAATCGGGCCAGGTAGTTTATTTGGGTCTTCCAAATTATTTACCTTAAAGGAACTGATAACCTACACAGAATATGATGAACTTTTCAGCCGTATAAAAAAGGAACATCTGGTTGAAAATATGGCACTTATTAAGCGATTTTCATTCCATGAAATTTCTTAAAAATATGGGAAGACTTTACCACAATCACTAATTTTTGTTTTAAATCCTGGTTGAATAAGCCCGGATTACGGGTTAGGCATTTGTTAGTTGGATTGATACTTCCCGCACAGAATCCTTACTATCTTAGACTCCCCCTTTGATTTACCAATAACCACTTGATTATGGCAGATTTTAACCTTGCACATGCGGAGGTTCTGGCCCAGCAGGGCTATTTCGCTAACCACAAAATGGAAGGAGAAGACGAAGGTGAACCCTTACTATGTTCTGAATGCTTCCATGACACCGGCCTGCGGCTCGATGCGCGGAAACTCGGGATCAAAAGTGCGGATGCTTGCAAAAACTGTGGTCTCACAACCGGTCATAAACTAACTAAGCACAGGATATTGAAACTTTGCTACTTCTTTTTCGTGCGGGGTACCATTGAAAAATTCGAATATGGTGCCACCCATCTCATTCAGTTCAACGAACAACATTTCAACAAATCGCAAATTCATGTTTCTCCCTGGCTGGAGCAGGACGCAAAGCTGATCGAACAGATTGGCGAAATCGGATTATTCTATTATAAGCCCAGGTTTTGGATGTTGGGACAAATTGAACCGTTGAAGGATCTGCTAGATGAAAACAAGCGGGAGGAAACCATTAATAGTCTCCTTACTAAGTACCCTACATACATTGCAACAACCGATCACCGTTTTTTCCGATTACGCACAAACCCCGTTCATCCTGAAAAATTCTTCGAATACGACAGTGCTCCGGATACAACAGCCGGAAACAACCGTTTCGATGAGCCCGGCTTCCCAACTTTATATGGATCTCCCGATCTTGAACTTTGTCTGCATGAATGCAGGATAAGCGCAGAGGATAATATATATGTTGCAACCCTTGCTCCTGCGCGTGAGCTCAAGTTGCTTGATATGTCTGCGGTATTGGATGAAGATGCAGACGAATTTACCAGTGTTGATCTGGCGATTCACTTTTTATTTCTTGCGGGAAAACATTCCTATCCTATTTGCCGTGCAATTGCTAAGGCCGCAGCGGGTCTCGGTTTTGACGGCCTGATTTATCCGTCGTATTTCAGTTATCTACGAACAGGTATCGAACCCTTCAGAACGGTGTACGGCCTTGCTATGCGACGAATAAAGGATATGCGCGAGGTTGCAGCGTCAGAGAGTATTCCCAATATCATTCTCTTCGGTCGACCGGTTGCTGAAAAGAACATAAGCGTTGAATGTATCAACAAAGTCATATTGAATAGAGTGGGTTATGATGTATCCTTCGGCCCGGCCTATCATGAAGCTCCATTGAAAACGGAAACAGTGGAAGCACATATGGCCTGGCGAACAAAGGAATATGAGGACCGGATAATCAAGTCCATGTTAGATTCAAAAAAAGGAAAATCTGATTCAAAATAAACCGCCGTATATGAAAAGAGATATTGCATCTGAAATAAAGCA
Source organism: Sediminibacterium sp. (assembly GCA_965206685.1). Classification (GTDB taxonomy): domain Bacteria; phylum Bacteroidota; class Bacteroidia; order Chitinophagales; family Chitinophagaceae; genus Sediminibacterium. Next base: position 2,660,216 of record OZ242223.1, on the reverse strand, counting down.
GCTCAAGGATAGAAAAGAATTCGGGCCCGGTGCCGGTTCAACTGAAAGGCTGCATTCACTGGCAAAAATGATGCCTCATATTGAAAAGCTGCCTGAATGGGAGTCCATTGAATTTTATAAATACCTTCCCATCGCATCTGTTGCATGCCTGGAAAGTTTTACAAGGGTATCCCTTCGGTCACTCATTGATAAGGGTGACGAATATTTTGAAAATGTTGCCATTCTCCTTCAGCGAACAACGCAGAAAATTGATTTTGATGTCCTCAAGAATATTCACAAGAATGAATTTACCATGGGTGAACTGGTTTCTCACCTAGTTCCCTGCAACAATTTAAATGATGTCAACCGCTCATTAACTGACATATTGGGCCAGGACTTCCTGAATAAGATCAAGGATCATTTCCCGGTGTTCCAGGGACCGATAAAACAGGAGGCATTTGGTGAGGCGAAATTTGAAGCCATCAAAAAAAGTATTGTTCGCAGTTTTGAACTTAGACATATCTTCTGTCACGAAACATCCATGTCCATTAACTTAGACAGAAAGGAAATATTTGAAAACCTGAAAAACTGTGCGTTGTTTATTGACTATGCTTCCGATTATCTCAATAGCCTGCTTTACAAATATTGGGGCCTCCACCCAGAAACACAGCTTGAGGCGGTTGCTGCAGAATCTAAAGCTATGGAGGCGGCATTACTTGTGAAGCTGAAAGAAATAAAGGCAGAAAAAATAAAAAGACTTGATTATCCTCAAGAATCTGAAAAGTTATTTGATGAGACAATTGAAAACTGGAAAACCTATGCTGAATCAAAGGCAAGATTGAAAGGAAGTCTATATATAAGTGCGACCTGGGGGGAATACGCTTATTACGACGATAAGATGGATAGTATTGGGCGTATTCTTGCGGACCTGACAAAAAAAGATTAAGGCCCAGTATTAACCACTAGTATTTAGTTCTTTTGGTGAAAGGGTAATCCCGGAAAATACATAGGCAATAGACAGAAGGGCTATTTCTTTAGTTTTAATATTCATTCGCAAGTGCCATCATGTTGTATTGCATTTTATTGAGATTCCTTAGTTACTTCTTCCTGAGGCGGTGCTGCCCTAAAAAATGAAAGCATTAGTCCATTATTAAGATGCAAAAGAATACCCATTTCACCGTTTCGCCATTCTCTTCCTTTCCATTCATTGTTTTCAAGTTCAGTACTTTCAAATTTTCCCCGACCAAGTTCGTCATTTCCGAAATGATGTGTCAGTATATTCACCACCCGCTCCAGTTCAACGATTAGCGCGTCAGATGAAATCTTCGGAAAATACTGGCTGAAATAATAATATGTGTTGCCGCGGGCTGTGGCACAATTGAGCGTATTGAACTCTCCCAGATACCAAGTGGGTAATTTCTTTTGTACAAAGGTTTGATCCAACGTGAATTCCTCTAATATTGTTGGCAGTTCTGATACACGGTCGAATTGTGAAAACATCGCACTTACTGAAGCATCCCCGGAAGACTTATCCATGAGGTATTGGGTGAATTCTTCCGGTGTCATAACATTCGTGGCCAAATTCCAAATCCTGTACATCATTTTTGCCTTTGCAATCATATCTGCATCACTGGTTACAAGGATGTGCGCATGAGCAGCATAGTAAACATGCTTGCCATCGTTGAGCAGGCTCATAAACTTTTGCTTCCTGGGCTTCCCCTTGACAATCCCATATATATCCAACGAGAAGAGCATTTCAATGATCAGGTTGTAAGAATCTTTGGCTGTGCTTCGGTCGTATACCATTTTTTTAAAAGTTTCTACAAAAGCATCCCAATCGTTAAATTGATTGCCATCGAAGCCTTTGATACCCGCCGATTCATAAAAGCCCTGAAGTCCGGCAGAGCGATGCAGGTATTGCAGCAGGCTTTTGAATTTTGATTGTTCGTCTGAAAGATCATCCGTTAAATCGAGCATAGCTTCCATGAAATCCAGCATAGTAACTGAATTGAGGAACATGGGTTTTAAATCCTCCGGGAAATCAGCTGGCAGTTGGTCGGTATCAATAAACTGCTTCCAATTCAATGGGATGGCGCGAAAAGTTTCACGTATTAAACAGGAAGTTTGATCATCGGAAGTCATTATGTCTGTCCCAACTTCCCATTCTGAATCACTATAATAGTCATGGGGAGTCATAAATTTTACCTGCAACCTCTTATCGTAATACCAACAATTATCTGTCACAATGGTTTTCATAAAATCCATGTCCTGTAATTTCTTATCAGAATTGTCGCGAACCAGATCCTGAATATGGGCTTCAGAAAAACTGTAATAATTAGAATCCTTGTCTTTAAGGATCCTTTCATATAAAGTCCTGTTCTCTGGTTTTTTCAAATCGCGGAACACGTTGCTATCCAGATAAATGCGCATATGGGAGAATTTGGTGAAAAAGTATGATTTTTGACAAAATTAATCATGGCTGCAAAATACACATATGAGCAGGCAATTGAAATGAAAGATTTCTCTGCTTTTTCTGCTGAAGCCTTTTGTGGCGTTGTTGGAACCTTGATTGACGCCGGCTTTGACAGAAAAGATATTTCAGGCGTAGAAAAAGGGATTCGGATCGCCGGTGATCAAAATACTGATGGTTACAGTGAGTTTTGGCTGGCTGCTTTATATTATTTCATCGCAAATGGATGGAGTTCGTTGCAACGGCTGCAAAATCCAACAGGTCCCGATATCAGGTTTGATCTTGAATCAACAGAAATCGGAAACGAGATCCGGTATTTAAGAAAAGCCCTTTTGCTTGCAGAGAAAGCAGGGGATCGTACGTTGCTTGCGCAGATACTGACCAATCTGGGCAATGCGATGAATCATGTAGGCAGGTTCGTGGAAGCCGTTTATTATTGGCATAGGGCGATATCAATTGTACCCGGTTTTGGTATGGCAGTTGGTAACCTTGGTTTTGGACTCGCTCACTATGCAAGAGTGTTGTATGATGAAGGACACCGGCTCATATTTTGCAAGTTTGCTTATAAGTATCTGCTGGAAGGTGCGATGAACAAACAGGTATATACAAAAGCCAGAGATGGTTTTCTGGAAACGGCCAAGATATTGGCGAAGCGGTATGGACATGATCATTTGGTAGCAGATATTGATCTGGATAATTTTTCACTCGGCCGCTCAGACCTTGAAAAACAATACCGCCACTGGTGCATAAGTAACAGCCTTTTTCTTAATCCGTTGAATGATTTTGTTCATGCTAACATTGTTTCACACGATAACTTCTTTCTCTCAACTATTACTACCGGACTGGATGATCCTCCTGTTTATCATACTATTTACAATCAATTGAAACAGGAATATGTGAGTGCAAGGTTTTTATTGTTTGAAGGGATTACCGAACAAGCACCACATTTCTCAGACAAGGGAAACCTGCAGGTAGATACATTGGATTATGCTATGTATTCTCTGAATACTGAAAAGATAAAAATAACTTTTCGCCTATGTTATTCCATTTTTGACAAGATAGCCTATCTGTTAAACGACTATCTTAAAGTGGGATTACACCCAACAGAGGTTTCATTCAGAAAAGTCTGGTACGAAAAGGGTAACAGGAAGCCGGCAGAATTGAATCCACGCCTGATGGACAGCCAGAATTGGGCGCTGCGTGGATTGTTCTGGTTAAGCAAAGACCTGACGACTTATGAATCTGATTTTTCAAGCACGATCTTGCCGGAATCTTCTCAACTGGTGACCATCCGGAATTTTATTGAACATAAATCATTTATGGTGGTTGATATTGGTGAAGGCAAGTTAGTTCACGATGGTTTGACCTATCAAATAACCAAAGATGACCTGATTGCTAAAACGTTTGTACTGATTAAGATGGCGAGAGCTGCCATGATGTACCTTTCTTTTGCCATTCATATTGAAGAACAGAAAACTGAACATCAAAACACCGTTCCTGTTTATATGCAGGAAATTCTACAAAAGGATAAAAAGTAAACTGTAAGGTAAAACACGTACGGCGGCGGCTTTCTATATACTTAAAATGGATAATACATATATAATTATCGAATTTTATACTCTTCTTAAAATCAGTATAGTTCCATGAAAAATATTCATTAAATATGTCTTGTATTTATGATTATTTAATATTAAATTTAGTTTCCCCCCTTTGATTTCAATGGAGCTTGTCTGGTGATACCGGATTGGCAAGTTTTATCACCTTTTTCTTTATTGATTAAATTAATCATATTATATAGTATGAAATATAGTCATATTGTCGTTATTGTTTTCATTTTTATGGTAAATGTTGCCTCAGGTCAATCTTCCACGATTGATAGCTTGAAAAAAGTTTTTTCCAGTAATATCTCAACACTTGACAAAAAAAGATATTTCATTACAGCCATGCAATCGCATATCAGGCAGGATGATACTCTGAATAGAACCAAGTTCGTTTTACAAGCAGCGGAGGAAGGGATAAAGTTAGATAAAAAGGAATTCGAACCTACCGCGTACCTGATGGTGGGGCAGATGTATTTATCGATCTTAAACTTAAGTAATTCCATTACATACTATCAAAAATCGATAAGTTCGGCGGATGCATATCATGAACCTCGAATAACGATTAATGCAGCCAATGGCCTCAGGTATATTGCAGGGTTGCAGAATGACCAACAGAACGCTTTGAAATATTCACTGGTTGGATATGCTGCCAGTGTAGAAGTAAATGATCCACGGGGTTTATCCATTTCTGCCATGAATGTAGGTCATTCCTTAAATAAACTAAACAGGAAAACAGAGGCCCTAGGTTACTATCGTGCATCTTATTTGAATGCAGTAAAAGATAAGAACACTACTATGATCCCCAACAGTCTGCTCAGTATCGGCAATGTTTATAATGATAAAGGCCAAATGGATAGTGCAATGTATTATTATCGGGAAGTATATGCCTATGCTATTAAATTCAGCGAGCCTCTAGTAGTTGCTACGATTTCAGGAAGTTTGGGACAGGCATTTTTCAAATTGAATCAGTTGGATTCTGCACGGTTATATTTTCAACAATGTTTAAGATCAGCAAGGAGCATTAAAGATTATTATTCAGAAGCATTTTCGATTACCGAAATTGCGAAGATTGATGCTATTGGTAAACGTTATCAGCAAAGTTTAGATAGTCTTTCCAAAGCATTGGTAATCGCTGAAAAAGCAAAAGCAGAAACGATTCTTACGGATATATATAAAACCTTCTCGGAAGTTTATCAGGACATTGGAGAAATAGCCAGATCACTGACTTATCTCGAAAAGTACACATTGCAAATAGACAAATCAAATAAAACGCAAGGGGAAGCTTTTAACCTATTGCTCGATAACAGAGAGGAATTATTTAAAAACAATATTCTTGAATTGCAATTAAAAGTATCAGAAGCTAAGCGGTTAAAACTGGAAGCTGAAAACCGGGCAGCGATCCTGAACAGTCAAAAGAGACAGGCTGATTCGACAGCTGAATACAAAACCATTATCGCTGAAAACGCGCTTAAGAGCAAGGAAAGTGAAACCCAGTTGCGGATTCTGGCACAAAGTAACGAACGAACTGCCCAAATAAACAAGGCCAATGCCGAGAAGAGTGAAAAAGAAGCAAAGGAGAGTGAAAGAATTGCTATTCGCACACAAAATAGACTTTGGATAGCACTGATACTTTTGGGGCTATCCATAGTTGTATCACTATATTATTTCCGGAGATATCAGAAAAGCGCGAGGAAGGTGATTAAGGCCAATGAGGAATTGCTGCTGGCAAACCAAAAAGAAGTGGAGGCTTCGAGAGAGGTGATCAGGGCTAATGCCAAAGAATTAAAATTATCCTCGGCGATTAAAAATCATAACCTTGATAATCATTATTTAAACGTAAAACTGGCCATAGAAAATCAAGATTATGATCGTTTGCTGGAATATCTTGATAAGAGCGCTGATTATTTTGATGATTTTTATAAAAGCCTGCTTAGAGAAAGGATAAGTCTGGGACAGGAATGGAGAATTCTGGAAAAGTTTCAATCGACTGAAATGGTATTAAATAATAAAAAAGTGATACTGAAAAAAGAATTTACAGGATTTGATTTTGATAACACTTTCTTTTTGTCTGACACCCTTGTTTCTCTATATCAAAATTCTCTTAATAAGGCATTTAAATCATATACCAAACAGTATGTGTTTAGTGTGAAAATTGCCAGAGACCATAAGTTGCTATTTTGTGAGATTGCTGATAATGGCAAGGGGCATGACCAAATTCAGGAAATGATAAGAGAGGATTCTTATCTGGATATGTTAAGGAAAAGAGTGATTAATGCATTTGAAAAGAATCAAATGGCCTGTGATAAAAATTTTGTATTTTCTATACATAGTAGTGAGATGACCGGTACAACTATTAAATTTCAATTGCCTTATGAGACCTTATAAAGGATTTATTCTTGATGATGAACCGAGGATGATAGATGAGTTGAAGAAGAAATTAATGTTGCATAAAGAAATTCTGGAAATAACACATACAGCTTTTGATCTTGAACAATCAAGGTTGATTCTGGCTAAAGAAAAATTTGACATTTCATTTTTGGATATTGAAATTGGACACGAAAATTGTTTTAAGCTGTTTAATACAATCCCATTGGATAGATTTGGTGTTATTGTTCTCAATACAAAACATGAAGAATTCAAACTGCCGATTAAAAATATTCCCAAGTTGCATCATTTTATTCCTTTATTTAAACCGTATTCGAATGGTAAGATCGCTGCGGTAATTGCGGAATTCAAACAATTGATTGCTGAAGAGAAACAAATTAGGGATGTTTCAAAAATCGCCATTAAAACAGACAAGGGCCTCATAATTCTAAATCTAATGGAGCTTGCTTATATCGAAACCGTTTCTGCTGTATATGTAAATTACTATGTATTTGATGCGGATGCAAAAAAGCTTCAAAAACCTGTTTTAGAAAGAAAGACGATTTCTGAGTTGATGAATTTCCTGCCGAATTATTTTTTTAAGATCAGGAGAAGCTGTATTGTCAATACTAATTTCATTTATGAGATGAAAAAGCCTGATACTATCATTCTATCCTGTTTAGATTCCTTCGGAAATAGAATTTCAAAAAAAGCAGCTTTTGAGAAATATCGTAATCTGGAGAATATTCAAAGTAAAAAAATCTGAAAAGTTGGGGTTAATCCTGTTCACATCAGAAATTCGGCTGTTCACATCAAATTGAGCTAACAAATAAAATACCCGGGTTAAATTGTAGGTAAAGAGGCTGTTTCACCTTAAATCCCTACGTTATGAAACCCGGAAATTTTACCCGATTGTTCCTTTTTAGTATCTTATTTTTTTTCGGCCTATCAAACGGATTTGCCAACGATTATTTTTGGGTCGGCGGTTCAGGCAATTGGTCCGAAGCCTCTACCCATTGGGCCACCAGTTCCGGTGGAAGCCAATTTTACGGACAGGTACCGCAGACTGGTGACAACGTCTATTTTGATGCCAATTCTTTTTCTGCACCTGGTCAGCGAGTGATGCTGGATGTATCGGGTTATTGTAATAATATGGATTGGACTGGTGTAACGAATAATCCTGTTTTAGCTACACTAAATACATCTACGAGTACATTGAATGTATATGGATCGCTAAGGTTTGTTGCGGGTATGCATATTGATTTTCAATCCGGTTATAATGGTGTTCATTTTCTTGCAACCAACCAAGGTCAAACGATTAATTTGGGTGGTAACAGAATGGAGAGTATTTTTTTTGAAGGTGGCGGTGGGGGATGGAAATTTATGGACACTTTTAATGGTGGCCAGATCATGCATACCAATGGTACCCTTGATTTTAATGGACAGACAGTCAATCTGACTTACTTTAATTCCAATGGTACCGGTGCAACACTAATTACCGGCGCAGCGTCGATCAATGTTTCATTTGCGTGGAATTATTACGGTAATGTTAGTTCGGATTTTAGCAGTTCAGTATTGACATTAGCTAATGGGGGGCAGCCTGTTCAATTTTTTGGAGGAGGTTGTCAATACTATTATGTCGTATATAAGAACAGCGGAGCAATCAATGGGAATAACAGTTACCACTCCATGACCTTCATCCCCGGAGCCAATTATGATGTAAGTGGGACCCAGACTATCCTCGGATCATTTAATGCGACAGGAACCTGTACTGCATTTATTACTTTAAATGGTTCTGCGACAATATCGAAGGGTTCAGGATCTATAAGCATATCCTATGTTAATTTGAACAATATTCATGGAAGTGGTGGTGCTGTATTTACGGCACTCAATTCTTTTGACGGAGGTAATAATACCGGATGGCAAATATCAACTGCTGCGGGTAAGAATCTCTATTGGGTTGGCGGTGCAGGTAACTGGTCCGATGGAAGCCATTGGTCTTTAACAAGTGGCGGTAGCCCTTTAGGTTGTTCCCCTAATCAAAATGACAATGTCCGCTTTGATGCTAATTCCTTTTCTGCAGCAGGTCAGCGAGTGATGCTGGATGTTTCGGGTTATTGTAATAATATGGATTGGACGGGTGTAACGAATAATCCTGTTTTAGCTACAATAAATTCATCTACGAGTACATTGAATGTATATGGATCGCTAAGGTTTGTTGCGGGTATGCATATCGATTTTCAATCCGGTTATAATGGTATTCATTTTCTTGCAACCAATCAAGGTCAAACGATTAATTTGGGTGGTAACAGAATGGAGAGTATTTTTTTTGAAGGTGGCGGTGGGGGATGGAAATTTATGGACACTTTTAATGGTGGCCAGATCATGCATACCAATGGTACCCTTGATTTTAATGGACAGACAGTCAATCTGACTTATTTTAATTCTAATGGTACCGGTGCAACACTAATTACCGGAGCAGCGTCGATCAATGTTTCATTTGGGTGGAATTATTACGGTAATATTAGTTCGGATTTTAGCAGTTCAGTATTGACATTAGCTAATGGGGGGCAGCCTGTTCAATTTAATGGAGGAGGTTGTCAATACTACGATGTCGTATATAAGAACAGTGGAACGATCAATGGAAATAACCGTTACCACTCCATGACCTTTATCCCCGGAGCCAATTATGATGTAAGTGGGACCCAGACTATCCTCGGATCATTTAATGCGACAGGAACCTGTACTGCATTTATTACTTTAAATGGTTCTGCGACAATATCGAAGGGTTCAGGATCTATAAGCATATCCTATGTTAATTTGAACAATATTCATGGAAGTGGTGGTGCTGTATTTACGGCACTCAATTCTTTTGACGGAGGTAATAATACCGGATGGCAAATATCAACTGCTGCGGGTAAGAATCTCTATTGGGTTGGCGGTGCAGGTAACTGGTCCGATGGAAGCCATTGGTCTTTAACAAGTGGCGGTAGCCCTTTAGGTTGTTCCCCTAATCAAAATGACAATGTCCGCTTTGATGCTAATTCCTTTTCTGCAGCAGGTCAGCGAGTGATGCTGGATGTTTCGGGTTATTGTAATAATATGGATTGGACGGGTGTAACGAATAATCCTGTTTTAGCTACAATAAATTCATCTACGAGTACATTGAATGTATATGGATCGCTAAGGTTTGTTGCGGGTATGCATATCGATTTTCAATCCGGTTATAATGGTATTCATTTTCTTGCAACCAACCAAGGTCAAACGATTAATTTGGGTGGTAACAGAATGGAGAGTATTTTTTTTGAAGGTGCCGGTGGGGGATGGAAATTTATGGACACTTTTAATGGTGGCCAGATCATGCATACCAATGGTACCCTTGATTTTAATGGACAGACAGTCAATCTAACTTATTTTAATTCCAATGGAGCCGGTGCAACACTGATTACCGGTGCGGCCGCCATCAATGTTTCATTTGCGTGGAATTATTACGGTAATATTAGTTCGGATTTTAGCAGTTCAGTATTGACATTAGCTAATGGGGGGCAGCCTGTTCAATTTTTTGGAGGAGGTTGTCAATACTACGATGTCGTATATAAGAACAGTGGAGCAATCAATGGAAATAACCGTTACCACTCGATGACCTTCATCCCCGGCGCCAGTTATGATATTGATGGAACCCAGACCATCCTTGGATCGTTTAATGCGACAGGAACCACAACACTCCTGGTTTCTCTCAATGGGCTCAATGCTCATGCTGTTATAAGTCAAAATGGTGGGTCTGTTTGTATTGACTATACCTTACTGAAAAATATTTCGAGTTCCGGTGGGGCAATTTTTAATGCCGGTTTGAATAGTACAGATTTGGGTGGTAATACAGGCTGGAATTTTGCTTCCGCCATTGCAGGATCAAGTTTTGCCATAAGTTCCAATAGCCATTGTTTACCCAACCCGATCAGTTTTTCTGCTTCATCAATCAGTCAACTAAGCTCTCCGAATTACATGTGGTTGGTAAACAATATTCCCGTTCAATCAGGATCCGGCAACAGTTATGCGGGAAGCAATCTCCAGGCCGGTGACCAGGTAAAATGTATTGTAAGTGCGAACTTCTGTGGTTCTTCCATATCATTTACAAGCAATAGTATTACTGTCATGGCCGCTTTGCCTCAGGTTCATATTACAGCTAAGAGCGGAATCTGTGAAGGAGGAGTGCTAAGTCTCACAACTGATGCGGTAGCTGGTGCCACTTATCACTGGACAGGCCCTAATAATTTTTCGAGTTCGCAGCAAAACCCAGTTATCAGCAGTATAACAGCTGCGGCGGGCGGCACCTATCAATTACAGGTCGTTGACGGCAATGGTTGTACATCAAGTGCTACTAAAGATGTTTCAGTCATTGCTCTGCCAACACTAAACACCATTTCATCTCAAACAATTTGTAACGGATCAACTTTTACCGGACTTATATTCACCGGTTCTGCCAACAGGTTTACCTGGACCAATGATAAGCCGACGATTGGCCTTCCGACTAATGGAACCGGAAGTCTTCCGCCATTCATTGCAACTAATACCGGCACTGACCCTGTAACCGCAACTATAAATGTGACACCATTTAAACAAGGTTATGCCTATATATTGGCTCAGGGCCTTGGCGATAATTTGTCTTACAGCACAATTGCTGCCATCAATACAACGACTCATACAATTGATACTACTTTATTGATCGGCCCGGCCGCTCAAAATGCTACAGGTATTTGTATAAACCCTGCAGGGAACAGAATTTATGTCTCTGAGCAGTTGTATAACTCGGTTGGCGTTATCAATACACAGGACAATAGCATTATTGCAACCATCCCTGTCGGCAGGAATCCATCAGGGTTATGTGTAAGTCCTGACGGGAATAAGATATATGTAGCTTGTCCTACTACCAATAATGTTTATGTAATTGATGCCAACCTCCTCCAGGTAATTGCCATAATACCGGTAAGCCTTTTCCCGCATGGCATAGCCATCAGCCCGGATGGCAGTAAAATTTATGTGACCAAATATGGATCCGCAAGTGTTTCGGTAATTAATGCTTTAACCAATACAGAAATTACTTCCATTGGGGTAGGGGATGCCCCTAAGACCCTTGTGATCAGCCCGGATGGACAAAGATTGTATGTCGGCAATACAGGAAGTAGTTTCTTATCTGTTATCAATACAACTAATAACACATTGTTGACCAATATCAGTCTTTCCGGTGTCCAGGAAGGGATTTCTATCAGCCCTGATGGTAGCCGGGTATATGCCAGTACCAATAACAATTCAATAGCTGTTATCAACACCTCAAATAATTCTCTTTTCACGACCATCCCATTAACTTCACCAACACGGGGAAATTCGATTACGCCGGATGGATCTGAATTATATGTATTTGGCCCACCCAATGTAACCGTTATTTCTACTGCGACCAATAGTGTTTCACAAGTCATTCAGCAAGTTGGATTTAACGGAGTATCCCTTGGGAATTTTATTTCAGCGTCCGGTTGTCCGGCCCCAGCTACTGCCTTTACGATCACTGTAAACCCAATACCTGCTGCGTCAATCACAGTTACCGGCTCACAGACAGTTTGTAGTGGGGAAACCGTTCAACTTTCCGCAAATACGGGAACCGGGTTTACTTACCAATGGTTGAAAGAAGGGGTTGCGATTGATGGAGCCAATTCGGCTACTTATCATGCAAATGCCACCGGAAATTACGCAGTTACCGTTATAAGTAATGGCTGTTCAAAAACTTCTGACCCTGTATTAATAACTGTAAATCCTTTACCCGTTGTAACGATTTCATCATCCGGGTCAACGGAGTTTTGTTTTGGTGGTTCAGTAGTATTAACCTCGAGCGCAGGATCATCTTATGTTTGGAGTAACGGTGCGACCACTCAATCAACAACAGTGTCCAGTACCGGAAATTATTCAGTAACGGTTACCAATGGAAATGGCTGTTCATCAACTTCTGCTGCCACAGCAGTTACCGTTTATGCATTACCAACAGTTACCATCATGGCATCGGGTCCGACTGAATTCTGTGCAGGTGGGTCTGTTGTTTTGACCGCTTCAGCAGGATCATCCTATGTATGGAGTAACGGTGAGACTACCCAGTCAATTACCGTATCCACTCCAGGAAATTATTCGGTAACCGTTACTAATGTAAACGGCTGCTCAGCAACTTCTGCTGTCACAGCGGTTACAGTTAATGCATTACCAACAGCGACGATTACAGCATTTGGTTCGACTGCATTCTGTGCAGGTGGATCTGTGACTTTGACGTCTTCAGCAGGATCATCGTATGTATGGAGTAATGGAGAGACCACTCAAACGATTATAGTATCTACTGCCGGGAATTATTCAGTAACTGTTACCAATGAAAATGGCTGTTCATCAACTTCTGCGGCTACAGCTGTTACAGTTAATGCATTACCAACAGTTACCATCATGGCATCGGGCCCGATTGAATTCTGTTCAGGTGGATCTGTGGTTTTGACGGCTTCGGCAGGAGCAAACTATCAATGGAGTAATGGTGAGACCACTCAAACGATAACCGTATCAACTTCCGGAAGTTATTCTGTAATGATTACCAATGCGAATGGCTGTTCAGCAACTTCTACTGCTACGGCGGTTGCAGTTTATACATTACCAACAGTTACCATCATGGCATCAGGCCCGATTGAATTCTGTTCAGGTGGATCTGTGGCTTTGACGGCTTCAGCAGGAGCATCCTATTTGTGGAGTAATGGTGAGACTACTCAATCCAATGCAGCATCAACTGCGGGGAATTATTCAGTAACCGTTACCAATGAAAATGGCTGCTCAGCAACTTCTGCTGCTACGGCGGTTACCGTCTATGCTTTACCAACAGTCACTATCACAGCATCCGGTCCAACAATATTTTGTGCAGGCGGGGCTGTTGCATTAACTGCTTCTGCCGGATCAACTTATCTCTGGAGTAATGGCGAGACCACTCAATCTATTGCCGTATCAACTTCCGGAAATTATTCGGTAACTGTTACCAACGGAAATGGCTGTTCATCAACATCCCCCGCCACGGCGGTTATGGTAAATTCAGTACCGGCGGCAATCATAACTGTCAGTAATATAGTTACGTGTTCTGTTAGATTAACTGCGAATACAGCCGGGGGACTTACCTATCAATGGTTCCTGAACGGAACAGCCATTGCAGGATCGACAGCTTCCGTTTATACGGCGCGTTTAACGGGCAGTTACACTGTCACGGAAATCCTTAACGGATGCAGTACCACCTCGGCTGCAACATCTGTAGTGATCAGCGATAATATTCCACCGGTGGCAAAAGCAAAAAATATCACTGTTCAGTTAACCGCTGCGGGCACGGTTTCAGTTACCGCGGCACAGGTGAATAACGCCAGCACGGATAATTGCACGGTTGCCAAATTACAACTGGATAAAACTGTATTCGATTGTTCGAATGTTGGCAATAATACAGTGGTATTGACAGTTACAGATGGGGCGGGAAATGCATCATCTGCATCAGCTATCGTAACTGTACAGGACCTGGTGAAACCGGTGGTGCTCACAAAAAATATTTCTGTTCAATTGGATCAGGCGGGCAGTGCATCGATCACTGCGGCGCAGGTCAATAACGGATCGACAGATAATTGCGGTATCGCTTCTGTAAGCGTGTCGCCATCCTCCTTTACCTGTGCCAACCTGGGCGCTAATACAGTGACCTTAACTGTCACTGATGTAAACGGAAATGTGGCAACACGCACCGCGGTAGTAACCGTGCAGGACTTAAGGCCGCCGACCGTCATCACAAAAAATATCACTATACAGCTCGGTTCAACCGGAACTGTAACCATTACGGCTGCTCAGGTTGATAATGGTTCAACTGATAATTGCACTATCGCTTCAATGACTGTTGCGCCCTTAAGTTTTAATTGCACAAAGGTTGGGGTCAATACCGTAACACTCACCGTAAAAGATTCGAAAGGCAATGTTTCCAGCGGAACGGCACTGGTAACCGTGATTGACCTGACCCCGCCGGTTGTACTTACTAAAAATGTAACCGTTGTACTTACCAGCGCCGGCGCTGCCTCTATTACCACAGCGCAGGTGAACAATGCAAGCACAGATAACTGCGGCATTGCCACATTCTCACTGAATAAGGCAAACTTTGATTGTTCCAATATTGGTAACAATACGGTTATACTTACTGCAACAGATGCCGCGGGTAATTCATCTGCCGCACCGGCAGTTGTAACCGTACTGGATAATTCCAAACCGGTGGTACTCACCAAAAATGTTACCGTTCAACTGGACGCAAGCGGTGCGGCATCGGTTACCGCCGCACAGGTAGATAATGGATCAACCGATAATTGCTCCATTGCATCGATGAGTGTTTCACCGGCTTCTTTTACCTGTGCGAATGTTGGAAACAATACTGTTACATTAACAGTAACAGATGTAAGCGGCAATACGGCTACTAAAACAGCGGTAGTTGCGGTTCAGGACCTGCTGCCGCCGGTTGCGCGTGCACAGGATATTGTGGTTGCTTTAAATGCAGCAGGAACCGCCACCATCACTGCAGCTCAGGTAAACAATGGGTCAACAGATAATTGCGGTATTACCACGATGAGTGTTTCACCTGCCAGTTTCAGTTGTGCCAATGTGGGAGCCAATTCTGTTACCCTTACGGTTAAAGATGCAAAGGGGAACACATCATCCACAACTGCTATTCTAACCGTTATTGATACCGTACCGCCGGTGGTGATCACCCGGAATATCTCCGTTGCCTTAACCAGCTTAGGTACGGTTACCATTACGCCCGCACAAGTCAACAATGGCAGTACGGACCGTTGCGGAATACTTACCATGACACTGGACAAGACGATTTTCAGCTGTTCTGATATCGGGGCCAACACAGTAACCCTGACAATAACTGATGTTCATGGTAATGTATCTACGGGTACGGCGGTAGTAACCGTTACCGGCGAGATCCCTACCGTTACCATAAGTTCCGTACCAACTACGACTACCTATACCGGTGGTATTGCAACCAATCTTTACCTGGGTTATGGTGCCACAGGTACCAGCCTGAAAGTGGCAGCGCCAGCAAGCGGCGCACCGTACACGTATCTATGGAGCGGAACAGGCACACTGAACAACTATACCAGTTCTGCACCTGTATTTACACCCGGGGCCGCGGGATCGTATAGTTTCACAGTGACCGCTAAAAATAAGTTCGGGTGTACAACCACAAGCTCTATCAGCATTTGTGTAACGGATATTCGTGTAACAGGAATGGCAGGTAAGGTGTACGTATGTAACGGTGGGCAGTCAATTGTTATGGCTACCACCACCGTCGCCTCTTATCTCACCGCTAATCCAACAGCAAGGTTGGGTAGTTGTGATCAGACGGCCTGCCAGGCTGTGGCAGTTAACAGCAGTATAACCGGGCCGCAGAAAACCGAAGTTGAAAAAGAAGTGATCAGAACAACCGATGAAATATTAAAAGTTACTGTCATGCCGAATCCAACGACTACTTATTTCACCTTAAAACTGGAAAGTAATTATGAAACACCGGTTAACATGCGCGTAATGGATGGACGCGGCAGGGTAGTAGAAGCGAGGTCGAAAATGGGAGCTAACAGCACCATCCAGATCGGCCATGGCTACAGCAGTGGTACTTATTATGCGGAATTGATACAGGGGAACATCCGTAAAGTTGTGCAACTGATCAAAGGAAGGGGATAGGATGAAATGATGATTAGTTTGGTTGATAGTTAATTTGTGAGATTGTTACATTAAAAAGCTAACATAATCATTGCCCATTTGATTATGTTAGCTTATTTAATTTGCGCAGATGAAACATAAATATCATACCCCACCATATCAGGCGTTATTTTGAAATGAACCATTTCGAAAAGTTTCTTGATGCTGTCCACAGGGATCGGGTTCTTAAAAAAAGAAACAAAGTTGTGGTTCATTTCTAATTCGTTATGGTAATACAATTGCTGTTGGAGAATATCCCGCCGGCCATCGGCATGCAATTTTATTTCCTCATACCTGCCTATCCTTAAGTAACTTTCCAGCAGGTAAAAATCAGTGATAGTGATCCCCCTTATCTGGTGAGTTGTATAAACAGGGTAATTGGTAATGATCAGTGGGATAAATGTTTTTCCCGTGGTATCACCAATCTGGCCGACTAAATCCGGCGCGTGCTCCCGAATAAAACCAAGTTTGCGCGTTACCTGTTTAGCCGCAGTATCCAATCGTTTCATGGCATTGTGACGATCACGAGCTTCCATAGGAAATTTGATGCACTTTACTTCAGCAATCACTACAATCTCTTTTAAATTCAATACCAGATCTACTTCTTCATATTGTTTTTGTCGGTTGAACAGTTTACCGCTTTGTGGGACTGTATTTTGGAACTTTTTTTCCTGTAACACCTCCCGTAAAGTCGATGTTAAATACTGCTCCAGAAATTTACCCCTCTGATCAAGGTTGAAGCCCCCCTGACCGATCCAGAAATCCACCATGTTTAGCAAAATGGGTTGTAAGGCAGGTAAGTAAGAAATGTAATAGTGACCGCGAAACAGGACTAATGGCTTGTCCCAAAGATTGATACGTTCTCCAAAAGGCGCAGAAATAAGCCCGATAAAAAGATTGATCTGACGATGGGAATAATCTGTTCTTTGTGTAAAGTAATCGATAAGTAAGTGCTGAGAAATTTTTACCGGAAACTTGTGTGTATCTGCAAATGAAAAAATGCTGTCATCCATTTTGTTCTCAATACTATGCTCCAGAAGCTCCTGTAGCAGGCTGAACAGGCCGATCAAATCAGTCAGCTCAAGCCCCTCCAATTTTGGTAGGGGGGTATTTTGCAAAAAACTGTAAAAGGTAAGTAACTCAACCATGTTTTTTAACTCAGTTATGCTGTTCATTGGAGCAAAGCCCTTGGCAAGTTTGCAGCTTATGTTGCCATTGTTTATCCGGACCTGTTTGATTCTTTTTTCTTTCTTGTGTCTTTTCAAAAGCCCCCTGATAAACAACCCGTAAGGCGTTTCTCTTTTTAGATGATCCTGGATACCCATGAAATTGGCGGCAGGGTTTTTTCCGAGCCTGATTAGTCCGGTTTTACCGGTAATAAGCAGATCCTCCTGCGGGTAAATAATATTGAAAATGGCGCGCCCATCTATTTTGTGAAGTGACCAATAGCCATCGTTCCAGATCGAATTATCATATTCTTCCTTGATCACAACAAATAGGCTGCTGGCAAAAAAAATCCGTTTGGACATTTCGATTGGGTGAAGTTCAGGCAATGAAGTGTTTCGGTCAAAATGGTGCGTTTCATAATAACGCAGGTAATTGAGGATCGTGTTCATACACTCTGTTTCCAGTTCCAGTGCGCTGCTGGCTTCTGCTTTTCCAGTAAGTGTCTCAATTTTATAGGAATAATGATCGGCGAGGTTAAAACCTTCCTGGCCTTTCATAGCCGCTAATTTATTTCGGTGTATGATCTGGTAATTGCGGTTAAATACAGCAAACAGCAATCCGAGCAGCTGGTCAAAGAGAAGGTTGGATCCGAATATGCATTTTTTGAGCAATTGGTAATAATCCTTGTAATGGTCATTCATAAATGGGATTACCCGGAGCGTAAGGAGCAGGGGATCGTTGACCATTTCTTCTTTGGGTATACCGGTGAAAATTTTGGCCAGCAAGGATTCATATTCATAAGCATCGTTAAATGGGTTGCATTGTTTATCGTCTTTGAGTAATTTTCGGAGCGGGCTGATGTACATGTGTCAGAATCATTTGAGTTTAATAAAGCCCTATCTATTAGTAAGCCGCTCTGATCATTTTTCATTGTTTATGAAAAATGATCTCATCCACCAGATGTTCCGGCATTTTTCCGGAAGCAACAGGCCGCGTTGAGCCGAATCCTTGGGTGGTAATGGAAATTTCGTGTAAATTATAATGCATGACAAAATTCTCAATCTCCTGATTTAAGTGTTTCAATCTAATACCTGTGTACTTATCACCGGCGCTATTCATTTTTTCATCAGATGGTGTAATGTCCAGAGAGTAAGACCTGTTGATAAATCTTCCTGCATTAATCAGTTGCTGTAATTTTTCTTTTGCTGAACCATTAAGATGGGACATGGAATTGTCAAACAAATTGCCGGACAATTTAATATTACTATTATCCAAGCTTACGTCTATAGGGGTGGAATATTTATGTGGAGCAGATATCCTTCGGATTTTTTCCCCCTCCAGATGGCTAACTGTATCAACAATTGTATCATAGGTTGATGTAATAAGAGGTGGATCTACTACTCTGTCTGAAAAATCAAGTGTCACTTTTGATTGAGTTGTAATGGCGACTACAAGGATGATGGTTCCGAAGGCTGCAAGGGCGAGTCCCGGCGTTGAGGTTTGTAAATCAAATTTTACATTACCAGGTAGACTCGAACTGAGATTGATACTGCCATTAAATAATTTGAAAAGCAACAAAGCCCCAGTAAAAATCAACACAAAACCCATCATAATGGCAGAAGTCTTTGTGATCGCAAAATCCATGGATCTGCTATAGGCAAGCACAGCATTTGGCGTAATGATTGTCGGGGACTGCTGAACGGAAATCAGTGCATCAGTGTATACTTTTTTCTGAGTCAGCAGGTTTTGCACAAGCAAGAACATGGTAAAACCGATAACAAGTACTAAGACGGTAAGAATAAGATTGTCAATCTTTGCCTGGTTCCCTTTGTTAGTTGACATGCGATTTAATTAAGCTGGATAAGATTGTTGCAAATCAGTACTTCAATCATAACATGCACCTGTCCTTCTCCTTGCCAAATAAAGTTTTGCTGTTCTTTTATTGAGCGTAAATAATTTATTAAAGGTGAGATCTCTGATCTGAATACAATCATAGCACATGAACTCTTTATGAACAGTGATTGTAGGATTCTGTTTGACGGTCGTGCAATATACTCCGGTAAGAAAACTATTTGCACCGATGGTGTCGACAAGTCTGATCGATAAAATTTTTGTTTCCCGCAAACTGTCGAGCCGGATTCTTGTAAGAATATACATGCCATTTGAATTGGTAGAAATCAAAGATCCGTCAGCCATATAAATGTTAACCGGCACCGGTAGGGTATCCTGGTCAGCCAGTGTATACAAAGTGTCTTTTTCCGTTGGCTGTGACTGCCCGAAGCCGGAAAAACAGGAGGCTATCAAAATAACCAGAAAATATTTTCTCATACTACTGTTTTTTTGAATTTAGCAAAATAGACAATGGTCATAACAAGAAACAATAAGGTGATCAGGCAATTGATGACAAACTGGTTTTTAATCAAAAATGATTTAAAACCAGTTTTTTGCAGATTGAGCTGGTTGTTGGAATAAATGTATACGGCCGGATAGACAAATTCTCCTGAATCCATTTCAATCCTTGTCAGACAGCGGTAACCAAAATCAGGTTGAAAATTCTTGAAAAGAAAATCAGCACCATACCTGGAGGTTTTGGGGCTGTTGCCATCATAGGTCGATCCATCCGATCGTTGCACAACGGTGGCGACAGGCCAGATCCGGATATTCCTGTTTATTCCTGCTGAATAAGAAAAGCTGAATATCAGTGAATCGAACCTGGTCCCTTTAGAAATATTGGTCAGTTCATATTCCAGTTCATATAAATTTCCACCCGGTATTTTTCTGATCAGGGAATTATGCTGTGTATACTCAAGGACAGGCGCTTCTGTCAGATCCTTAATAATATAATTCAACTGAAAGGAAAGGGCAGCGAGTAACACCGTAAATACATAAGGAAAATCCTTGGTATGCCAGATAGATGCTCTGGCTTTGGAAGGTACTTCCTCTTTAACAACCATTTCATTGACTTCAGTCATAATAGGATGCTGTTGGTTTATTTTTAAAAACGATGGGTCAAGACATTTTTGGAACACAGGTACATTTCACAATAGGTTTCCCTGTCTTTGGATCTTTACCGAAATACTGACAGGCAGGTTCATAACCGGGCGGGCAATCGGGAGTTTCAGCAAAATGTATTTCACTGACATGGACAGCTGAGAGATTGTATTTCTCTTTGAGTAATTTGTTGACATCGTCACGTATGTCGGAAAAATTGTCATTGATGGTTTTCAAATGGGCTTTCATATGTGTTTGATTTATTGTGCTGTTATGAATAATGTGTCTGATGTTATCGTTTTACCCAAAGCGTTAGTGCCGATTGCAATAATTTTTAGCGCTCCTTTGTAGGTATAGTCACCGAGGGTAAACTTATTTTGTATGGTGCCGGTCTCGTCGCTGCTTGAGAGGTAATTCTGGAAGTACCCTATTTTATTTTTATTGGCATCAAATACGAACAGATCGGAAATATTCTGGGCGGAAGGTGTTCCCACGGGACGAAGCAGTGTAGTGGTTACTGTCAGAAGATTGGCAAAGCCACCAGATAAGATAAGAGCAGAAGCTGACAGCTTTAGGGTTTCCGGAAAAGCGTTAAGAAAGGGAATGGATAATTTTTTCAGTGTATTTTTGACGCTAATTTCTATATCAGCGGTTTCGACTTTTTTGGAACTGATCAGTTTAACCAGACTTTTTCTTTTATATACACTGTTTTCAAGTATAATAGTGCTTGGTTTTGTAATGGTCTTGCTTCCATTTTCAAAACTTCCTTTGCTAGTCGTAAATACAATCGAGGTATAGTCGTCTTTTGTATCCAGCGGCTGCTCTACCGTAATTAGCAGGCTGCTTTCCCCATCAGCCGGAATCTGTGTGCCGCTGGTGGTAATGGTCATCAGTGCATCATAATTAATACTGACAAACGAGACATCAACTGTTTTGGTAATATCCCCAATGGTAGCTTCTACCGTGGCTTTTTCAATTTTCGTACTGCTGATCAGTTTCACCTTTGCGATACGTTTATTTACACCACCGACAGATTGTATAGTAGCCGTCTTTGTAATTGTTTTTTGGGTGTTTTCAAAAGTTCCCTTGTTAGTCGTGAAAACAACTGAGGATTTGTCGTCTCTTGTTTCCAGTGGAAGTTCTGCAGTAATATAGGTAAATGCATCCCCATCACCGACGATGCTTGCATCGGCAGCAGAAAGTGTTATCAGCGAAGTATTGATGTTCGCCGGTTGATAGTCAGATTCCTTGTAACAGGAAATGAATAGCAGGATGCAGCATACTACTACAATAATTTTATGTTTCATTATTTTCGATTTGTTGAGACAAGCCCTGTGAAGTCAGTTAGTAATGATTTTAATTTCAGATCGATGGAAATACCTGCGAAAGGGGTGATGCCCAGTTTTTTATTATCAATAAACGGGTTACTATCTTCTCTGTAAAAAATGATTCCACCGAAAGTAAACCGGACCGCATTGCTTAAACGATATCCAAAACCGGCGAGCAATGACTTGCCCGAAAAAAAATCGTCTCTTTTGGATTCTTTTTTTAACGAGCTAAGGGTAAGCCCGGTGGTGAAGGATAAATGATGCCAGAAGGACCTATTTGCAATCAATCTGAAGGGAATATTTTTATCATAGTAGCGGAACTCGATCTGCACGCCGAGATATGGAGTGATCCCATTGAAGTTTGTCTGACCACCATAATACACATAGCCAAAGTCAGGTGTGATAGCGAAGGTCGTCCTGGTATCAAATGTGAGGGAGGTTGTCGATAATGAGAGTGACTGTGGGAAAATCAGGAAATCGGTTACCCCGGCTGGTAGAACATAGGTTTTAATCTGTTCTCTTATTTTTATCCTCAATTTTTCTTTTAATGCAGCATCAGCCAGTGCTGCCATGGCCGTAAATTGTGCCGACAGTGACAGCGAACCATACATTACCAATAAGTTTGTCGGATCCGGTTTGCCGATGTTTGCACCTGCCAGATACACAATTTGAAATGGTTTTTTTAGCTGGTTGACCGCATTAAGTTTTCCGAGAAAAACATCGTTGACCGTGCCGGGGGCGCCTCCGCCCAGATAAAAATCAAAGAGTGCCTGAAAGAGATCGACGAACAGATCGGCTTCGCTATCGGTGGGGCGACGTAAAAGCACAATGTCATAAAATTTATTAGGATCCAGGACTCCTACGGCAATATTAAGCTCATTTTTTGCATCCGCCGCTCCGGCATTGTATGCAGATTGCCATTCCAGCGGAACCGGATTATAGGCACCGGTACTCATACCTGAAAATAGATTTGCCAGTCTTGCCGTAAACAATTGAGAATAATAAAGCGACACCTGTTTTTTAGGAATGGCGATAAGCGAAATACTGGAGGCGACAATTTGCTCTTTTGTAGCATATTTAACAATAACGGGTCGATCAAAAGGCAGGGTTTCGGTTGCTCCTCCGGTACGGTTATTAATCTCTATTACTTTGACTATTTCCTGACCCCGCAAAGAGAGAGTTGACAAAAAGAAAACACAGATGGTGGATAGTAAAATTGTTTTCATAAACAGGTTTGGTGTAGCAATGTTATAAATAATATTACCTGTTTTGGGGGTGAAAAATCCCGGAAAAAGAGGGGATTTTTACTTACAGGTAGCTAAAAGAAATCACTATAAGACCCGGGGGATGCCAGTAGTATAAATGTCTTTTAGCTATTTGTATCCTTGGGGGAGGATACAAATAGATATACTTTTTTTTGATCCAATTTTCTTCCGTGCTTCTGCCGATGATAATTTCAAATTCAGTCGCTGAAAAAGCGGGTTGGTTTTCCTGTTCCGGCTGTCGCGGACATTTGTCTTTATATTTATATTTCCTGAAGGTTAAATACTTAAGACTTGCCTTGTGACCCAGCTTTGCACTGCGTGAAACAATGTCGTGATTTTACTGATATACCCCTCTTCCTTACATTTATTTTTTTGTCAATTACTGAAAGTTGTATTTCCCGCCCATGGCGATCCCAGGGATATTTAATTGGGAAATAAAATTAATTTCAGAAAAGAACATTATAGAACCCTTTGATCCCTGGTAAAAATACACGGAATTCTAAGCAATAAAAACGGGGTTTTCCCCCTTTTTGTGACCAATAATTTTATTATATCTGGTGGCTATCCACCAATAAATTGTTCCATGCTCCCATAACAGTTATTCTGGTACCGACTATTTTTGGGAATTATTATTTTTGGTAACGCTTGATACTATAATAAGCAATGTCCGTTAATTACCAGGCAAAGCTTATGGGATAGGGGGTGGTTGTTTAGCCAGCCCCCCGTTTTAGTACAACGAAAATTGGGTTACTGTAAAATAATATTCCCCATTAGCCCGGATCCGGCATTGTTTGTATTTAATCCTAAAATACAAAACGATGGAAGACCTGATAAAACTACTATCGGATTACTATCCTCTTGCCCCTGAATTGCTGGTCGCCCTGATGCAGCGGTTCTCAAAAGAAGTCCATAGAAAGAACAAGCGAATTCTTGAAGCCGGTCATGTTTGTGACTGGATCGCCTATGTCGAAAAAGGATTGGTAAAAGTTTGTTATGAACCTGAAGAAGGCACTGAGCTTGTTGCAGGGTTTCATAAAGAGGGTGATATGATCGGCTTCGCTAAAAGTTATATGTCAAGCGTTCCGTCCCAACATGGCATACAGGTAATTGAGGAAACCCACTTACGTAAAATACGGAAAGTAGAACTGGATGCAATCTGTGCAAGATACCCCGTTTTTTATTTACACCTTTTAAGGATACTCGAAGCTAAATATGGGAAGCTGGAGGATCATAGTAATCTCCTGATGGAGCCGGCACGAAGAAGATTCCCGATGATTCAGCATCAGGAGCCCTGGTTATTGGAAGACAGACGTATCAAGGATTATATGCTTGCCGCTTATCTGGGAATAGATAAGGCAACGCTAAGCAGGTACAGAAATGGAAAATGACCTGTTTTTTACCGTGGCGTTTTTCTATTTGTTGATTTAGATCAATTTTTATTTTACTTCTGTTGACCTCTGCAAACATGGCAGTCTTAAAGCCCTTCTACTTTTGATTTATCAAATGTAAGCGTAGATGAAAAGGGCAGTCAAAATCTTATTGGGGATCTTATCTTATTCATTGCCGGCTGAGAACATCAATTCTCAATATATGGGGGTTCAAGCAGGCCATTCGATTTTACCGGCTGATTATTTTTCACTCAGGTACACCCATTATTCCAATCTCCCTATCAATGCTGCTATTGGAATTTTTTACGAAGCCAGTCATACGGGCGGGTTGAATTATACAAACTGTGGGCTGGATATACTCGCTGAGTACGCCAGTTCGCAAGGCGATTTCGACAAAAATATTTTTGGATTCAGGCTTGGCGCAGGTCTCAGCTGGCAAACCGAAAATGAACCCTGGATCTATCAGGGACTAAGTGCGGGTAAAAGAATGAATTACGGATTAATAGGTGAACTGGCCGGAGAGTGGGGGTTGAGCCAGAATTTCTGTTTGAGCGCTTTTGTTCAACAGAAAATATTGTTCAATAAACCACTCGGGACCACCCGCTTTGCATTTGGTCTCGGTTTGAAAATCTGTTTAGGCAACTTTTAATAATTGTGTTATGAAAAAAATGGTGTTGTTATGGATCTGTGTGGGTTATTGTTTTTTAGCAGATGCACAATACAGTGTTTCACAAGATGTTGACAGGCAGTTTTACTGCAACACATCTTCAGTAATGAAAGAAACCGGAAAAGTTCAATCCTTTACTGCTACATCTTTTAATGGGTTCAAATACCATTTTTATTATTACAGTTCCGGGGTATATTCTGAAATCGGAAATTTCACTGCATCAGTAAGCGGGGGAAGTATTTTTACCAGTTATAGCAATCTGATCCCCGGTTATTTTGAAGGAAGCCAGATCGGCAATGCTACCAAAACATTTCAAACCAGTTCACAGCTTTGGTTATCCATTGATATTCCTTATGCAACCTTTCCGAATAATAATACCGGACAACAGCTTGCCGTCGATGTTGAAGCCATCGACCAATTCGGGAGTACCACTACTCACTCCGGTAAAACCTTGTTTTCAGTTCCGCTGTTATATACCAATCCAGTTACACTTTCTGCACCCGCTATTACCAGTAATTCATCCATGGTCTGTTCAGGGGTTGACGCACAATTGAGTTCAGCGCCTAATTATGCAGGTTATGGTTTTACCTATGACTGGTACAAAGACGGTGCAGCAATTTCACTGGGAGATTATACAGGAACGATCAGCGTAGCTGCGCAAGGAAATTATTATGCAGTTATCAGTGATGCCTGTCAAACGATAACCTCCACCAGTATTACGATCAATTCCGGAACGTTGCCGGAGAAAGCAACTATTAGTTTGCCTGCTCTTCCTTTATGTAATGGGGCATCCGGTACTTTGACAGCGAATGGTTCGGGGGGAACTTATACATGGTCTACCGGTTCGGTAAGTAGTGCCCTTAGTGTAAGCACGGCAGGGAATTATAGCGTGCATGAATCCAATAGCTGTGGGGCTGGGCCCGAGAGTGACGTGGCTGTGGTAACCACTGCTGTTACTCCCCCTGCGCCTACTGTCACCAGCAGCAATGGAACGCTCTTATGTAATGGTGGATCTACCACCCTTAGTGCCAGTCCTTCTGAAGGAGGCTCGATCCGCTGGAATACTGGAGCAACCGGCAATACGATTTCAATGAGTGCAGCCGGAAATTATTATGCGTATGAATCGAATGGTTGCGGAAGTGGATCTAATAGCTCTACCGTATCGATCAGTACCAATTCAACTCCGCCTGCACCTACTTTAAGTATCAGTGGTGGCATGACTCTTTGCAATGGGTTAAACCAAACTATTTCCACCAGCCCTTCAACGGTTGGCGGTGTGATCCGCTGGAGTAATGGTGCTACGGGCAACAGTATTACCATCAATAGTAACGGTAATTATTATGCTTGGGAAACCAACGGATGCGGTAATAGTGCCAACAGTGCGTCCCTGGTTGTTACCACGCTCAATACACCGCCCGCTCCGTCGGTTACACCTGCGGGATCGCTGGCTCTTTGCGGTGGGGCGTTCACAATTTTAGCCAGTTCCGGTACTGTCACCGGAAATATCCTTTGGTATTTTAACGGGGCTTCTACCGGACATTTTGGAACAACCTATACAGTTAGTTCTGCAGGAAACTATACAACCAGGGAACAGAGTGGTTGTGGTACAAGTGCTTCGAGTAACAGCGTTTCTATATTAACTAATAACATACCGGCAGCACCTTCTTTAAATGTATCGGGAACGATATTGCTTTGCGATGGCGCCGCTCAAACCATTAGTGGTTCCCCCGCCACCAGTGGCGGCGTGCTCCATTGGTCAACAGGTGCCACAGGTAACAGCATTACGGTGAGTGCCAGTGGGAATTATTATGCATGGGAAACCAATGCCACCTGCGGTGCCGGACCGAATAGTGGGACTGTTACGATAAATACCTTGAATAAACCTCCCGCGCCGGTTGTCAATCCTCCCGGCAATCAATTGTTATGTAATGGAGCGACTGCGACCTTAAGTTCTTCAGGTACTAATATCACCTGGTCAAACGGCACTGTGGGGAACACATTGGTTACAGGTGTTGCCGGAAACTATTATGCTATCGATAACAATGCATGTGGCAACAGGGGGGCGAGTAATACGGTAGTGATCACTACGGGAAATTGCCCGTTCCCTTCACCCGGAACTTCTTTTTTTATCTGTCCCGGCAAAACAAAATTAATTGACGCGGGAGCCGGTTATGATTCTTATCTGTGGAATACAGGTGCTACCACACAAACCATTACGGTCGGACCCGGATCTTATTACGTTACCGTAATGAAAAGCGGCTGTTACGCCACGTCGGCAACCGTTACCGTGAGTAATTACGCGGTTGGTGCGGCACTCATCAGTGCATCAGGTACACTTAATTTTTGTGCGGGTGGCAGCGTTACACTTGCATCGAGTGTTGGTTCCTCTTATCTGTGGAGTAATGGTGCAACTACTAATAGTATTGTTGTCAATGCTTCGGGTACTTATTCCGTAACGGTAACTGACGGCAATGGCTGTCAGGCAAGTTCTGCTTCCGTTTCTGCAATCGTCAATCCTTTGCCCAATGCCGTAATCGCGGGGTCGAATACCATCTGTGCCAATGCAGCAGCGCCGGTCGTTACCTTCACGGGTAGTGGCGGAACGGCCCCCTATACATTTATCTATAAACTAAACGGATCTGCCAACCAAAGCATTACTACCACATCCGGAAACAATATTTCCATTAGTGTTCCAACTACGGCCGCCGGAATCTTTAGCTATACTTTAGTGGGCGTCTCTGAATCCAGTGGTACAACCTGTTCTAATTCAGCAAGTGGTAACGCGACTGTTGTGGTGAATCCATTGCCCACTGCTTTGCTCTCAGGGTCAACATCCATCTGTCAATTTGGTTCTGCACCCTCTATTACATTTGCCGGCAGCGGTGCAACACCTCCTTATACATTCACTTATACTATTAACGGAGGCGCGAACAAGACCATTACAACCATCAGTGGCAGCAGTGTTTCTGTCAGTGTGCCCACATCAGTCGCCGGATTATTTACTTATTCTTTGGTGCGTGTTTCAGAATCAAGTGGCACTTCTTGCACAAATGCGGCAAGCGGTTCTGCTTCTGTATTGGTGAATCCATTGCCAACTGCAACGATTGCAGGGAATAATTCGGTCTGTCAAAACAGTGCTTCACCACAAATTATTTTTACAGGTAGTGCCGGTATACAACCTTATACTTTTTCGTATAAAATAAATGGTAGTGCTGTTCAAACGGTTAGCACTACCGGTAATTCAGTAGCTATCAATGTGCCTACTAATTCAGCCGAAACTTATATCTATTCTCTGATTGGCGTTCAGGAGTCAAGTGGAACTTCCTGTTCCAACTCTGCCAGTGGTAATGCAATGGTTGTGGTTAATCCATTACCCACTGCTGCCATAGCGGGTTCCACATCTATCTGTCAAAACTCGTCAGCTCCTTCAATCACATTTACGGGTAGTGGCGCGACGGCTCCTTATACGTTTACCTATAAAATTAACGGGGGTGTAAATCAATCGGTTACTTCGATAACAGGCAGCAGCGTTACGGTTAGTGTTCCGACTTTGTCACCAGGTACGTATGTTTATTCGTTGGTGAGTGTGCAGGAATCAGGGACAAATTCGTGCACCAATGCTGCAGCAGGTTCTGCGACGGTTGTGGTTAATCCCTCACCTTCAGCAAGTATTGCGGGTTCAACCACTATTTGCCAGAACAGCACGGCTCCTTCAATAGTGTTTACAGGAAGCGGGGCGACCGCACCGTATACGTTTGTCTATAAAATAAATAATGGAGCCAACCAAACTGTTTCTACAGTATCAGGTAATAATGTATCTGTCAGCGTTCCTGCAAATTCTGCCGGAATGTTTACTTATACATTGGTGGGTGTTTCTGAATCCAGCGGTACGGCCTGTCTGGTTGGTGCGAGTGGATCATCGACCGTTGCCATCAATGCAATGCCTTTGGCTGCTATTTCAGGATCTGTAACGGTTTGCCAGGATGGTTCTGCACCTTCGGTCATCTTTACCGGTATTGGTGCCACTTCACCTTATACATTTGTTTATAAGATCAATTCGGGGCCGAATCAAACCCTATCGACAACTTTCGGCAATAGTGTTGCTGTCAGCGTACCAACAACGACTCCCGGAACTTATGTCTATAATTTGGTGAGTGTACAGGAATCCAGTGGCACAACTTGTATAAATGCAGCCAGTGGTGCTGCAACTGTTGTGGTGAATCCTGTGCCATCTGCAATAATTGCCGGAACAACTACTGTGTGTCAAAATAGTGATAGCCCTTCGATTAGATTTACCGGAAGTGGCGCAACTCCTCCCTATACCTTTACTTTTAAAATCAATGGAGGCCCGAATCAAACAGTAACGACTGTCTCAGGAAATAGTGTTTCTATCAGTGCGCCAACAAATTTATCGGGAAATTTTGTTTACTCTTTGTTAAGCGTGCAGGAGTCAAGCGGTGTTTCTTGTGGTAATGCGGCAGGTGGTTCAGTTACAGTAACCGTTAATCCATTGCCTTCGGCAGTGGTTGGCGGAACCATGGTCGTTTGCCAAAATAGTCCCAGTCCCTTTATTACGTTCACCGGAAGCGGCGCAACAGCACCCTACACATTTACTTACCAGATCAATGGCGGTGCGAATAAAACAGTTACTACCTCATCGGGAAATACTGTTAAGGTTAGCGTTCCAACGGATGTTGCCGGAACATTCACTTATTCTTTGATCAATGTAATGGATTCCGGCGGCACCCGTTGCATCAATACCGTTTTCGGTTCGAGCACAGTTACTGTTAACCCACAACCTGTGAAGGCGCTCATCGCTGCACCGAATACACATTTATGCAATGGAGATACGGGTGTGATTACCGTTACTAATTTTCAATCCGGCTTCACTTATACCTGGTATAAGGATAGTGTGTTATTCAGGTCAACTACACTTGATACCATTCATGTAACACAGGCAGCAACTTATACTGTTATGGCAGGCTCTGATAAGGGTTGCAATGCTGTCAGTATTTCAGATCCGATCATTATCAGTACGGGTATTGTTTCCAAACCCGTTATCACAGGTTCTTTAAAGGTCTGCCCAGATGGCAGAACAAAACTTGCTGTTGTTCCCAAGGACAGTTTGTTATTATACTCAATCTGGCGATGGACCGACCCACCAGGTCATGTGTTGGCCAGGGACAGCATTTTTTCGGCTTTTGCCGGGCAGTATCAGATTTATACGCAGAGAGAGGGATGTGCCGATAGTGCTTTAGTCGCTATTACATCAGATGATACTGATTTTCCGGCCGGCAAATTGAACATCAAGCCTGGCTCGATTCCTTACGGAGGGCGGGTCACATTGATTGCAGATGTGACCAATGCTGTGCAATACCAATGGGATATAGGAACCGGGAGCATTATCAATACAGCATCGAATAAGATCATTCAAAATTATTATTCAGCGAGTGACAGTCTTCACATCAGTGTAAAAGCGATCAGTGAACGAAACTGCAAGACAACTTTTAATGGGTATATCAGCGTAGATCCCCGGATCATTGACAGTATTCCCGATCATTCTTTTACAGGGAACCTGAAAGACTGGAACGTTTTCCCGGTCCCTTTTCACAATGAATTAAAAGTATCGGTGATTTTAAGAAGAAATGAAACCGTGCGGATGGATCTGTTTACGGTGGATGGAAGATGGGTGAGGAGTTGGCAGTACAGCGGAAAAAAAGGTGAAAATGTTTTCCAATTAAACCATCTGGAAAATCTGCCTGCCAATGTGTTTTATCTCATCACCGGTTTTTACAATAATCAAAAACATTTTGAAAAACTATTTAAGTAATAATATCTATTTACATGAAAAAATATTTTGCGTTTGCATTGCTGATTTTTTTGGTTGCCTGCAGTAATAAATATGAATCACTTTATAACAGTTCGCCAAACCCGGGATTGTCATTTAACAAAGACACCATTCAGATCCGGGAAAAGGATTACAATAATATCAACTGGACAAACAAAGGCCGGTTGACTTTTTACTGTTCCAGCCCGAATAACCAACTCAATCTGCAGGTTACAGATACCAGTGGCAAAGTCCATTTTATGTATCGCGGTGAAGATGTGATGAACAAAGGACCACTACCAGTGATCGACAGTATCCTGATTTATTGTACCGCGGATATGGCAGGTGTGTATGCGATAGATTGTTTACTGACGGACAGGTTGGGTAAGGTCAATGAAAAACAATTGATTATTACCTGTCATGCAAATATTTCCCCGGTGCCGAGTTTTTTCTTTTTCCCACTCGACAATAGCCAATTGCAGAACTGGCCCTATCATTTTGATGCATCGATCAGTAATGACCCTGATGGAATTATCCGAGAATACCATTTTACCATTAACGGCAAACCGATTGTAACCTCTGTTCCCAATATGGAATGGACATTTCATTCAAAAGGAACACATGATATTGTTTTATATGTCATTGACGATCTCGGAAAAAACTCTGATACCCTTCACAAACAACTCACCATACAATGAAAAATATATTCCTGATATTCTTATTTCCGGTACTGAGTTTTGGGCAAACATTGGATCCTTTTGTGACAAGTTTTCCAAGTTTGCAAATAAGCGGATCGAGCAGGGGGCTTGCGATGGGCGATTGCGGGATCGCTACGGCGATTGAGAACCAGCAACTCGCTTACAATGCGGCGAAGTCGGCATTCATTCAAAATTTTCACCAGGTGGCTGTTAATTATACGCCATGGTTATCATCCATCAGTAATGATACCCGCTTAATGAATGCCAGTTATTTAGGCAATGTGTTTAATACTTCTGCATTAGGCGTGTCACTGAATTATCTCGATATGGGAGCGATCACTACCCGCGATAATAATGGCGCTTCTATAGCATCATACCATGCCCGAGAATATAACCTGGGAACATCTTATGCATTGCAATTGAATGCTAAGACATCCCTTGGCGTTGGGCTTCGATTCCTTGGACAGAATCAATTTTCGGCAATCTCTAAAACTGTTTACACTGTTTCAGGTGATGTAAGCTATTACCAGTTTGCCAATCTCGGTGGTGATGCCAATAAAAAAATACAGTGGGGAGCAGTTATCTCGAATCTTGGGGCGAACAGTAACCTTCCCACCACTTTGGGAATCGGTATGGGTTATACCAGTATCAATGGAGATGATGGAACACAGATTACGGGTGGGATTGATTTTAAAAAAATGTTGGCACATAAGATTTCTGTCGATTTGAATAACCTTTCTATTGCCGGGGGGCTTGAATTTGGCTTTCTGAACCAGTTTTTTTTGCGGGGTGGGGTCAATCTGGAAAGTCAGTTATCAGGAAACAGAAAATATTTTTCTTTTGGTGTCGGATACCAAGGATTTATTAAGGATCAAGGGTATAGTCTGGATTTTCATTACCTCGTTCCTTTCGGAACTATTGCCGCTATCTCACCTTTTCAAAATTCATTAGGCTTCAACCTGCATATCAGTATCGGTAATTATCAATAGATGGTTGAATTCTTTCAATATCTCAACAGCCTGTACCCTTTATCGCCGGAAGCCACCAGCGGGTTAATGAAATTGATCCGTACCAAGGAACTGCGGAGGGGCCAGATATGGCTGCAAGAAGGGGCGGTGTGTGATAAACTGAGTTTTGTGATCAAGGGATTGATGAAGCTGTATTTTGAATCAACCAGTAAAGAACTCGTTATTGATTTTTCAAAAGAAAATGATTTCTGTCTTTCCGCTAATAGTTATTTCAATAGAATTCCATCTGATTATTCTATCAGGAGTATTGAGCAAACCGTGATCGTCTATATCAACTATATCGAACTGCAATCTTTGATCGAAAAATTACCTGAGCTGAATAGTCATTTTAAAAGGGTAGCAGAACATCATGTGGCAACATTGGAATACCATAGCGCCCTGTTAATGTTATCTCCTAGAGAGCGATACGAGAAAATGGCCGGTGATCAATCCTGGATGATTGATGGGTCACGCCTTACAGATCGGTTGCTCGCTGCGTATTTGGGAGTTGGTGCGAATGCTGTTTGCCAGTGGCGGAAAGATGAAAGTTGATTGTAAAAATCATATTAATAAGCCATATTTCATAACTTTATGGTATGAAAATGCGGTGGCAAATAAAGAACAATTATTGAATCTTCTCCAGGGGAGTGGTTCAGTAATTCGTGGCTATGGCATAAAGAAGATGGGTATTTTTGGTTCTTTTCAACGCGACAAAGGCATTCTTAAAAAAACGAGTTGTTTTTATTATCGAGTTTGAAAAGGAAGAGTTTGATCTAAAAGATCTTTTTGACCTTGGCTATTTTCTCGAAGATCTGTTAGGTCGGAAAGTTGAGTTGATACGCCCATGTGCTTTAGGCCCATTATCACGCTCCCATATTTTAAACGAATTGGAAAATGTTCTCTCGGACCAGCACAGGCTTCAGCATGTTTGCGAAGCGATAGAAAAGATACTTGTCTTCATGCAGGACAAAAAGCAGGATGATTTTCGCGATTGTCTCAAATTTGATCTTCCAGAATTTTCGCATCACTGTTCCAGCCTTCAAAAAAATGCAAACCTTCGGGGTACATTGTCAGTAAAGTTATTATTCGCGCACACCATCTCCTGCTCATAAAAAACTGGTAATTCGTTTACTGCTACTTTTGGTATCGGGGTTCTATCCGGTCAAGAGGCTACTGGTGAAACAGGATCTGCCTGAGACTTTTGTTTACATAAAAAGTGACGGTGAGAAAGGGTTAGTTGGATTTATGGCTAGCCTCTGCGCCTTTAACCTGGAAATCCAATGCTTCAGCAAGTTTTATTCATACATGAAGCTAAAAGGGTGTTTTCACGGTATCTTTTCCATTCCGCGAATAGCAACTTTAATCAAAATAAAGAAATATGAAATCAAGATTTTCTATTGCTTCGTTCTCTGTGGTAATTGGTCTTTGCATTTTTTTTGCATGTAAAAAACAGGACCAAAATCCAGCCACCAATGATCCTGAATTATTTAATTCAGCAGTTCAGAAATGGAAAGTTAAATTTATTGAAACCGCTTCACCTGCAGAAGCCAGATTCACCCAAGGCTTCACGGAACGGCTTGATTTTACAAATAGCCTTAAGATAGCCTTGGGTGATTCAGGTGTCTTGTTTGTGATCGGAATAAAAGGAAATGAAAAACTTGAAAAAGGGTGTTACCTGGGGATTGCACTTAAAAAGGGTAATTATTCCTTCGATGGAATCTATGAAGCATCGGGCATTGAAGAAATCAGGAATATATATTCCTCCCATTCGCTTCGAGCCAATGATTCCATTTTAGTCAGGGGGATTGATCACTTGCCGGTAAAAGAATGGCAGTCGGATGCAAGGGCAAAAGTAATGTACCGGGTTGTACGCCCACACTCAGGGTCTGAATATCCGGGGACCAATAAATCTGTTAATACGCCGCATGCAAAAACAACCTCGGTAGCAGGTAGTAATTGTACAGACATGTGGTGGTGGGAAATAGATGAAAATACCGGCGAATGGGTTCCCAAGTATTTTTTATACCAACTATGTGATAAACCGGATGATCCAAATGATTCGGGTTCGATGGGATATTTTAGCATCACCGCCCTCTTGTGCCAGACCTATTCATTTACAACTGTCGGTAACAGCTATGCAACTTCCATTACAAACCTGGCCTACGCATATTCGTTTGGGAGTACCAATTTGAATTTAACAATATTATTTCCCAATTCATGTCTGCAAATACCTAGTTATTCAATGACGGCTGCAACCGCCGGTGCAGCTTTCAACACTGCATTTAACGCAGTTGCATATCTTGTACAGACACAATTGAATTCGGGTGTCATACAACCGATGGCGGCAAAGGCCACGTTTAAAACACTTTTGCAGACGACATTAAGCAATACCATTCCCGGTGCTTCATGGTCAACGGCGAACTGCAGCGGGACGGGAATACCAACCACAACAATTAACTACAACAGTTTCTGCCCGTAATCGTAAATTTAGGATATGGTAGATACATCAGTAATAAATGAGTTATTCCAAAAGGTTCATGATTTTTATCCAATGGGTTCCGATAGAGTCGATCAGAGATTTCCCGGCAAAGTAAAATATGATGCAATACTTAAGGGTAAAATTGATTCAATCATCAATCGCCAGTCAACTGCATGGGAAAGGTTTGCCTCGGAGTTGAGTGGTCTAAATGAATATTTTTTGTTCGATATGAGTTATTTGCAGTTTCCCGGTTTTACAGGGAAACTGCAAATATTATCTGATGAAAATTCAAGATTCAACATGCAACGGGCACTCGTTATTTCAGTATCACTCTTGTGCGATTATTATACGCTGTATGTTGAAGATACTTATACATTTAGAGATTATGGGGATCTTTCTCTAAAGCCAAAATTGCATATTCTTTTTTCAAAAAAAAATGATTCTGGAGAGGAAGAGGGTTTGTTTAATACTGTACACGAGATGCTTAGAAAGAGTTTTCCCCGTTTTGGTTTTGTCAATCATAAACTTTTATTTGACACCCGGATCAAAGGTGGTTTTGTGTATCCGGACGGAGAAGCCTGCCCCGATATGCTAATGAGCTTGTTTAACTTTCTCTTTGATGGAGACTTTTTATATAAAGGCCAACATTTGTCTGTTTATGAATGATTACTTATTGTATGCATGCAAACCAATATCTGGGCTTATTCGTAGATTTCTTCTATTGGTTGTATTGATGACTGCTCAGAAGGGAAATTCGCAAACCCCTATTGCACAATTTATTAGGGCTGTTTTCCTTTATGCTCCAATTGAAAAGGATATTTTCAATTGGATTGACTATTACAAACATACTTCTTTACTTACCTATAAGCAGGTAGATAATAAATGGACAGGGAAAAATGAAGCCGGTAACGTGTTTCAATTTCACACCGATGGGTTCGTATTTACATCGCACCCTGAATTATTGTTTCTATTCAATGAAGGCGAGATTGATATAACGGTTTCCAGCAAGGATTCGGTCCTTGACGCTTCTAATGCCACTCTAGTGTTAAATTTTATGGATACTGCTTCGGCTGCGCGAGCCTACGTGAGTGTATCCACGTCGATCAAAACCTTTGCCGGTAACGTGCAGCCTCTCTACGATGAGGATATAGAAATCAATAATACCCTGACTTTTTCTTTTCCAGGCCCGCAAACACAGTATTTTGCGTACCTCTCGATAGGCAGGTATGTGAATGGTCACCCGGGAACGCCATTTTATGTTAGGCTGGCGATCTTTCAACTTCCGTCAGTTTAGACAACTCAATTGATTTCACACAGTCATTAAGTCGACAATCCGGAATAGAGCTGCAGCTATATTGGGAGGGATTTTATCACTTGCCTGATGCTTTCATTTGGTAGTATCGAACAGAATTCAAATGCTAAGTAAAATTGCCAAGGTGAAAAATCAAAGTTGCATTTTGTAATTGGAGGCCCTTTATTCGAAATCTTAAGCCGGATTTTTGTTTGCAGGTTGTTTGCAAAAGAATATGCGGCTACCCTGGAAAACTGTGTAAGTGCTTGAATGTTAAGTGTGCCCGCCTGAATATGATCCAGGGACTCCCTGATTAGTGATCGGTTAGCAGAGACAGGTTGGTAAATCTTTGTAGCAGATAGGTTTGATTTGGGTTATTTCATCATAGTAAACAAGTTTCTGAATGTATAGAGGGCTAAATCTTTTATACCAAGGTTTCGGTTATCTTAATTCACGCTTCAGTACAATACGGGGTTTTCCCCACCCCGCCTATTTTATTCGGGTGAATATATTTGTTGACATCCGTAAATTTAACCTGATGTTATCTAAGAAGATTGTATTGAAAAATATACTAATTACCTTGTTAACCAGTATACTTTTCATTAACTGTGATGTCAGGAAAATGGATTTCAAAGGGATAAATCTAATTGTGAATTACCCCGTGGTGCAGATTTGGTCAGGAAATATTAAAGTCATTGATCTATTGGATACGATATCAATTTATTATGTCAATAATTATATTGTATACAAACTAGGTGCTTCGAGAGGTTTGGAGACTGGTCAGAAAAGAAATGGATCAGAACCCTTTTTCTTATACTACCAAAACAGCACCATTGGCTCTCTATATGACTCAATCAATCAACAAGGCGGCGGAACAAAAGCTTCAGTAGATTCGATTTTATTCAATCGGGCATACACAGGGATGAAATCGGATCTGTCTGATTCTGACTGGCAGAAAAGGGAAAGCATACGAGAAGGGGAATCTCTAATTGAAAAATTCATACCAAAAGTCTCATCGGATAACCCTGATAATGTAGACACCGCGTTTTTTTATTATACAAATAATCTAAAAGAAATTGAATACAGTTTTTCCAAAAAAGCAGATAGTTTAGCTATAATGAAATTGTATAAAATCAGACTATTATATAAGGAAAAGCTAACAAAAGACGATAAAAAAATTCCAGCCAGAGAAATTTTTTTTAAAATTGAAAAAAGGGAAATTTCTGATGTGGACTCTTTGATAGTTAACCTCGTAAAACGATACGATACTTTCCGAAATCGTGTCCTAAAGGAATGAAGATAGATGGATTAAAGCAATGTTGCCCAATCTAAGGTGGCATTGGTTAATTCACTTTTTGTATTACTAATTCCTGTTCAGTTTTGGGTCAAAGCATAACACAAACAATCGGATCGTCTCTGATGAGCCATTCATCAATTTTTTTAAAACACATCTGTCATTTTTTTACATTTGAGACCGTTCAAACTAGAAAAAATAAACCGGTTATCCCGGAAAAACTGCGCCATGAAAAAACTGTGTATTGTTCTTTTTCTCTTTGCAGGTCTTAAGGGTTTTTCACAATAGGCCTCTCAACGTAATGTTCACCGCATTAAAATTGATACTGCAAACCTTTGCCCGGATATCTAATTTATCATGTCTGATTATTGTGAGAGGGGCACTGAATTGTGGGAAAAGCAGTTTATAAGGACAGGTTGGTAAAT
The DNA here is from genome assembly GCA_965206685.1 of Sediminibacterium sp. Lineage (GTDB taxonomy): Bacteria > Bacteroidota > Bacteroidia > Chitinophagales > Chitinophagaceae > Sediminibacterium. Next base: position 2,622,186 of record OZ242223.1, on the reverse strand, counting down.
CTTTGTAACAGATAGTTTTGATTTGGGTTATCTCATCATAGTAAACAAGTTTTCTGAATCTCTTATCGTGGTAATTAAGTTATGGGGATTGCAGATTAAACTCTGTCAATCCTGAACAGATTGTTCAGGTTCTATATTATTTTGCCAAGTGAGTTAGCGTAAAAATGTACTTAATAGTTGAATCATCAATTTCGAATTTCTCACTTCTGCGTGATTTTTATTTTCGGTTCATCACTTTGCAGTGATCAACTCCCCCTCTTTCTCAAAATAGCTTTGTGTAACAAAAGGCAAAGCAAATGTTCTCTTACTTCTCCTGGACAAATTATTTCCTGTTAGTTGGCTTTCTATTGTTCGCCTATTTCATTATGATAGGATTCTTCTATTGCAGGAAAGATATCTGCCGTTGGCTGTTTGCAAAAAGAAATGCATTACAGGAAATGATTGAAGCGCCGGTTGAAACAACGCAGGAACTGCTGCCGATGGTGCATGAGCTGGTAAGTGAACTGAGCCTGCTGATCCATGCGGCTGCGGAAGACAAAACTGTTCTGCCGGAATTGCTTGCTTCTTTAAAAATTAAAGCCAAAGAATTTTCTATTCTGAGACACTGCGAATACAAGGCAAAGATCAATTTATTTATCGCTCAGGAACTTGAGATCTCTGGTTACCATAATGTGCGGCAAGAGGAGATTGAACAGTTGTGGATGGTTAGTTAAGTAAAGAACTCCATCTGTGGTACAGGAAAGCAAGTGTGACCGGAAAGGGTGGAGTTTCTTTTAACCCCTAAACCTAGGAAGACGGAATTAAGAAACGAAAAGAACAATTTGATGAAAAGATTAGTGTGGATAGTTGCTTTGATTTTATGTGTCAGCTATTTGTTTTCCCAGGATGGGAATGCCGGGATACTCGAGGCAAATAACAAGGTGAGAAGTTATTTCTTCTCAGGTACACAACTCATGTATGCAGTCGGGGCCATTGTTGGACTGATCGGGGCCGTGAAAGTGTACCAGAAATGGAGCGCGGGGGATCATGATACGGGTAAGGTGGCGGCGGCATGGTTTGGGGCATGCGTTTTCCTGGTTTTAGTCGTAACTGTGATCAAGGCATTTTTCGGGATATAATGGAAGCGATCGATCAAAGAATGAATGACACTTATTCCATTGGGGAAATTTTAAAACGAAATGGTTTTATGAGCGGCAGGAAGGCAAGGGAATTACCAAAGATCGATATAGGAGGTACTTTATTCTATTTAGATATGCGTTTAAACGAGTTCAGGGAGTGTGACAATTTTATGAACCGAATGAACCTGAATGACCTGAACGAGATCGAAGGAGGATACCTGGTTTGTTTTGACCCGGATACGAAAAATTATTTCGAAGGAAGCAAAGAGTCGTTTGATCATAGGAAAGACCTTGACCTGGTATGGGTTAGACTTCCAACACTACAGGAAATGGACCCGAAAGGATTTGAATGGCTGGCAGAGGAGATCAAAGAGGGCTCAACAATCATGAATCCTGCCAATTATCAGAAAATGAAACTCGAGAACGAAACAAATAAAATGGAGGATGTATTGGGTAAAGCAGGACTGTTATTTAAGCCTGTCAAAAATCATAATCTCCTGCCAAAAAAAGCGGATGGGAAATCAATAAAAAGAAAATTATGAGAGATAAACTACAGGGCCTGCTACTGGGCTATATACGAGAAAATAATCCTGACCTATTATTTCAACTGGAAGAAGACGATGCATTGCATGCGTGGGTGCTGGAAAAGATCCAGGAAGTGGAACTGGTCCTGCAAAATTCAAAGCCATCGTTGCTCATGGAAGCTGATTACCTAGATCTGATGACAGCGGAACTGAAGCCATCCAAATTTCATTATATCAGGGACCTGTTGGAAGAAGCTTTTCCGGCTGAATATGAACAAATGAAGGCCTCAGGGGCGCTCAGTATTGAAGTGGTCAACATGATCAGTGCCTGTAAGGGTTTGTTTGATGAGTTCCCATTGTCAGAGGATATGGAAGAAAATCTGGCTCTCGATCATGCGGCCACCGGTGTGATCAGCGATTTTTTGCAGGGGGCGTATGAGTAGCGTTTACCAAATCAATAAAGGCATCAATAAGCCGATTGTGTTTCGGGGATTAAAGGCGCAATATATCTGGTGGCTGGGAGGAGGGCTTGTTTTGTTGCTCTTGCTGTTTGCTTTACTATACATCCTTGGGGCCAACATCATTGTTTGCGTTGTGGTCATTGCGGTATTTGCCGTGGGATTGTTCGGGACGGTGTATACAATGAGTAAACAATTCGGTGAACATGGGTTGATGAAGAAGATGGCATCGAAGTCAGTTCCGAAGGAACTGAAAGGTTGTTCACGCAAAAATGTAGTGAAGGGACTCAGGCTATGCGAACAATAAAGGCATTATTACCAATATGGTCGGTAGAGAATGATGCGATCCTTACAAAGATGGGAGACATAACAGTTGGGTATCGTATGGAGTTGGCTGAGATCTTTAGTTTATCAGCGCCGGAATATGAAACGGTGCACCAGGCCTGGGTCAAAGCCATCAAATTATTGCCGGTTAATTCGGTTTTCTGCAAACAGGATTGGTTCACGGAAGCAAAGTACAAGGGTGATTTTGAAAAAGAGCTGTCGTTTCTTTCCCGGAGCAGTGAACGATATTTTAACGAACGGCCATACCTGGATCACCAGTGCTTTTTGTTTTTGACAATGAAGCCGAAAGGCAGGCGGCCTTCAAGTTCTATGTTTTCAACGCTGTTAAGAAAACATATTGTTCCGGTAGAAACAATGGAGAATAAGTTCTTTGAATCATTTGCACAAAGTGTCGGGCAGTTTGAAAAGGTATTGAACGACAGCGGGCTTATTTCTTTGCAAAGATTGAACGATGCGGAGCTGGTCAATGCAATCCAACAGTATTTGAACCTGGGTACAGACAGTATTGTGCGCGATATTTCTTTTGGGCTGAATGAAACCAGCGTACAGGTTGGTGAGAAACATTGCGAACTGTTTACGATGGCAGATCCGGAAGGGTTGCCTTCTTATTGCGGGTCGCGTATCAATTATGAAAAGTATTCTACTGACAAAACCAAATATAGTGTTGGGTTTGCTTCCCCCGTGGGGCAGCTATTATCCTGCAACCATGTTTACAGCCAGTACCTCTTTATTGAAGATCCCAATACAACGATCAAAAAACTCGAAGCCAGGAAACTCAGGCTGCAAAGTTTGTCGGCGTATTCGTGGGACAATGCCATGGGAAGGGATGCAACGGATGCGTTTTTAAATGAGGCGGTAGGCGCGGGAAGATTACCCGTGAAGGCGCATTTTAATGTGCTGGCATGGACGGATAGGGAAGAAGAAAGCGTCGGTATCAGGAATTTGTGCGCTTCTGCACTATCGCAGATGGATGTAACGCCAAAGATAGAAACGGTCGGCGGGCCGCAAATATTTTGGGCGGGTATTCCGGGGAACGCGGCAGATTTCCCGATGAACGAAACCTTTGACACCTTCTCTAACCAGGCGACTTGTTTTCTGAATATTGAAACCAGTTACCGTTCTTCTGTTAGCCCTATCGGTATCAGGTTAAGTGACAGGATCAGTGGCAGGCCCCTGCATGTAGATCTTTCGGATGAACCGATGAAGGGGGGAGTTATTGCCAACCGCAACAAGTTCATTATCGGGCCATCGGGCAGCGGGAAAAGTTATTTGACCAATCATATGGCGCGATCCTATTATGAATGCGGTGCCCATGTGGTGATCGTGGACGTGGGGCACTCCTATAAAGGTTTGTGCGAGCTGGTGGGCGGAACCTATCTGACTTATTCTGAAAAAGAACCGATCCGTTTTAATCCTTTTTTTCTTAGTGAGGGAGCTGTATTGGATACAGAGAGAAAGGAAAGTCTGAAGAATCTATTGATCTCGCTTTGGAAAAAGGATGATGAAGGGTTTAACAGGTCTGAATATGTCGCATTGTCGAATGCATTGCAATTGTATTACCAGAAGCAGGTCGGGTTCCGATGTTTTGATTCGTTCTATGCGTTTTTGGAAACAGATTTTGTGCAGCTATTGCAAACGCAAAAGGTAAAGGATAAGGATTTCGATGTATCTAATTTTTTGTATGTCCTCCGACCCTTTTATAAGGGTGGTGAATTTGATTATCTACTCAACGCAAAGGAGAACCTGGATCTTTTAGCGGAGCGATTCATTGTATTTGAGTTGGATAATATAAAAGATCACCCTATCCTGTTCCCTGTGGTCACGATCATTCTGATGGATGTATTCATTTCAAAGATGCGCAAACTGGAGGGCATCCGAAAAGTGTTGTTGCTGGAAGAGGTTTGGAAGGCTCTCGCTAAAGAAAGCATGGAGGAAGCGATCAGGTATTGGGTGAAAACGATCCGAAAGTATTTTGGGGAACTGTGGCTGGTGAGCCAGGAGATCGAAGACATGATCTCGTCTGCCATCGTCAAGAATTCAATCATCAACAACTGCGATTGCAAAATATTACTGGACCAGTCCAGGCACCAGAACAAGTTTGGGCAGCTGCAGGAACTATTAGGGTTTAGTGATAAGCAAACGGAACAGGTATTATCCATTAACAAGGCTAATGATCCATTTGAGAAATACAAGGAAGCCTATTTCTCAGTATGCAATAAAGTTTACAGGATACAGGTATCACCGGAGGAACATTTGTGTTATACCACGGAACAAACTGAAAAAATAAAAGTAATGCATGCAGCAAAAAAATATGGAAGTATGGAGAAAGGAATCAAATCCTTGCTTATGGCAATACTGTTTCTTTTCGGGGTTTCTTTTGTAAAAGCCCGTGCACAAATCCCTATTGCGGGAACGATTATCAGCAAAGTGGTGAAAGCAATTGATTTAAAAGTGCAGCGCCTGCAAAATGAAACGTTGGTGTTACAGAACGTACAGAAGATCATTGAAAACAAATTGTATGCATTAAAACTTGCTGAAATATCTGACTGGTCATTAAAGCAAAAAGAACTTTATCGAAATTATTTTGATGAATTAAAACGAGTGAAGCCTGCTGTTGACAGTTTATTTCTTAACCCGATAAATAAGTAGCGAATATGAAATTAATACTTGTGTTGTTTTTGGTGATGCGTTTTTCGTCTGATGGCTTATCGCAAATGCAGGATATCGAGCAATTGCAACTGGATCTTGAAAAACTGGTGCAAATGAAATCAATATTAAACAGTATGTATACCGGATATAACACCCTTACAAAAGGGTACAATGAAATTTCCGGTTTGGCGAAAGGAAATTTTGATCTCCATAAAAATTTTCTGGATCAATTGTTACAGGTGGCTTCTCCCGTAAGAAATTATCCGGGGATACAATCTGTCCTGGATAAGCAGGCAACGATAGAAAGCGAGTCACAAATTGCTTACCGGTATTATGTAAAATCACTATTGTTTACAGCAGACGAACTGCTGGACATCAAAAGGCGGGTTGATAAAATCAAAATAGCGGTGGTGAAAGAACTGGATCATTTGCGGGTGGTGTTGACTCCCGGGGCTTTGCGGATGAGCGACCAGGAAAGGATCAGTGCGATTGAGCGGATCGATAAGGATGTTGGCGGGGCGGTGGATGCAGTGCGGTCGCTGGTGAAGGAGCGGAACGCGCTGGCTGCACAACGTGGCAAAAGGAGAAATGATATTAATGCGATGCGTTCACTCTATGGGTTGAAAAATTAGGCGTATGAAGAGTTTGCAGTTTGTGCTTGAACAGTTGTATCAGGATATGATGCCGATGTGCAGCCAGCTCATCGGTGCCGGAAGAATGATCGGAGGATTTGGTGCGCTTTGGTATGTCGGTGCAAGGATCTGGAAGAATCTGGCCAATGCTGAACCGGTGGATGTGTATGGATTGCTGAGGCCATTTGTATTGGGTTTCTGCATTTTAGTTTTTCCTTCCCTGATCGTGCTCATTAATGGTGTGTTGCAGCCGACAGTTGCCGGTACGCAAGCGATGGTCAAAGGATCGAACGGCGTGATGGAAAAATTCCTCCAAATGCAAAATGACAATGCTTCCGGACTTGGTGCCATCAATCCGGGTAATTGGATCAGGGAGTTATTCAAGGAATTTTTGGAACTGGTTTTTGAGGCAGCGGCACTGATCATCAATACGATCCGTACATTTTACCTGATTGTTCTTGCGATCATTGGCCCCATTGTGTTTGGGTTGGGCATTTATGATGGGTTTCAGCATACGGTCACGGTCTGGCTCGCGCGCTATGTCAATGTTTACCTCTGGTTACCGGTGACTAATATTTTTGGAGCGATCATCGCCAAGATCCAGGAGAATATGATGAAAGGAAGTGCATTCGATGTATCTATACCAGGTATGGCTATTGGGTCTGTGAGTGATGCTGCTTATATGATCTTCCTGCTGATCGCGATCGTGGGTTATTTCTGCGTGCCTTCCGTTGCGAATTTTATCGTGAACGCCGGTGGCGGCAATGCATTGGTTCAAAAGATCAGCTCATTTACTTCCGCGGCAACAAGGGTAGCGGCGGCTTCCATGACCGGCGGCACCAGTATGGTTGCGGATCAATTCGGAAACGGTGCATCAAAGATGAGTGGGAGCATGAGTGAAAATGCAGTAACCAATGATTATTTCAAAGATAAGATCGGCGGAAAGTGAGTTTTGAAAAAGTAAGAAATATTGATACGGCTTTCCGGTTTGTGCGGTCGTTTGCATTTGTGTTGCTTGCAGTATGTTTTATGTTGTGCAGTTATGTGTTGTACAAAAGTTATGAGCTGTCAGCAAAACTGGAAAATAAGATCTATGTATTGGCGGGCGACAAAGCACTGGAAGCCTATGCAGCCGGGCGCAAGGATAATATTGGAGTAGAGGCAAGGGATCATGTGCGTATGTTCCACACTTACTTTTTCTCGCTCGACCCGGATGAAAAAGCGATTCAGGCAAATTTGACAAAGGCGCTTTATCTCGCGGATGGTTCTGCTAAGACGCAGTACGATAATTTGAGGGAGACGGGTTATTACGCCGGGATCATTTCGGGGAATATCAGTCAGCAGATTGCTGTTGACAGTGTGTTTGTGGATATACGAAATGAGCCGTATGCTTTTAGGTGTTATGCAATGATCAAGATCACGCGGCCGACAAGTGTTGTTATTCGCAGTTTGATTACCCAGGGTTACTTGAGAAGCGTTTCACGGAGTGATCATAATGCTCATGGCTTTTTGATCGAGAAATGGGAGACGCTCGAAAACAAAGATTTAAAATCAGAAGCAAGATAAAGCTGAGTTGAGGCTAAATGAGTGGTTATGGGAAAATCAAATTCGCAAAAATTTTTGAAGCAACGAAGATTTTGGACCCTGTTGCCGGTGATCGTTTTTCCGTTTATGACCATATTGTTTTGGTTACTGGGTGGCGGCTCAGGGACTCAAAATGCCATCCAAATAAAAAGCGGATTGAATACCCATTTACCGGACGCGAATTTGAAAAGTCAGTCTGCTTTGGATAAGCTCAGTTTTTATGTAATGGCGGATAGGGATTCTGTTAAGCGGGAGGAACAGGTGAGGATGGATCCGAATTTTCAGGACGCAGTTCCCTCAAGAGAAAGGACGGAACCCATTATTTCGGAAAAAGGAAGTGAATTGATCAGGAATAAAATTGGTAAGCTGCAAAGGCAAACTGACGAGACGACTTACCATGCGCAGACTCATAAGAAAGAAACTGTAGAAAATTCTGGTGAAGTGGAAAGATTGCAAATGATGATGGAGCAGATCAGTCAGAAAAGATCTGATCCTGAGATAGATGCCCTGAATGGGACCTTAGATAAATTATTGGAATTGCAAAATCCTACCCATGTCAAAAAGGATGTGCCGTTCGCGAAAAAAGACAAGTTGTTTACAGTTACGACAAAGGGTTCGAATGCCGATAACAGTTTTTTTGGTAAGGATTCTGAAAGCAATATAGGCGGGTTTTTATCTGATACTGATGATAACAAAGATTTCGTTAAGGGGGCCATCACAGCAGTTGTTCATAGTGAACAGATTTTAGTAAACGGTTCGGTTATTAAACTGCGGTTGCTGCAGGAAGTATTTGTAAACGGGCAGCCGATACCAGCCGGCAGTTTTGTATTCGGCAATGCTTCACTCATCAATGAACGGATGAAGGTTTTTATTTCTTCGATCCGGTTTCAGGATCATTTGTATCCAGTTGGGCTGTCGGTATTTGATATGGATGGGATCGAAGGAATACATATACCCGGTTCCGGTGCGCGTGAATCTGTGAAGCAATCCGCGGACCAGGGGCTACAATCTGTTGGCGGTATGTCCTTTGATCCATCGCTGAAGGCGCAGGCTGCGGCAGCAGGTGTGAATGCTGCGAAGAGTCTTTTGAGTAAAAGAATAAAGCAAGAGCGTGTTACTGTGAAATCAGGGTACAAAGTATTGCTGCGTGAGGAGAACGATAAAACTAATTAGTGTGAAAGAATTATTCGTGTGCATGTTTCTGCTTTACGGCCTTGTCTCGTCTGCGCAGGTATTTACTGCTTCGGTAAACATTGAAGTGAGTGCCAATAAAACGGTGAGCCTTGTATTTCCTGCAAATATTGTTTCCACAGATCGTGGAAGCAACCAGGTGTTGGTGCAGAAATCGGCAGATAATATTTTAAAGGTCAAAGCAGCAAGTGATAGTTGCCGCGAAACTAATCTCACAGTTGTTACATCAGACAATAAAATTTATTCTTTTGTTGTTCGGTATGCCGAGCATCCGGTACACCTTACCATTCATCTGGGAACAGAAGTCACTGTCAATGCGGTAAACAGACTCGAACCGCTTTGTAATAAAGTAATGAAGCTGAAATCCAATCTTGCAGGGATGCATTATTCAAGTGGCAAAGTAACCCTCAAACTTTGCGGCTGGTATGTACTGGAAGAAACCATGTTCTGTAAACTGAAAATGGAGAACCGTTCTCAGATCGGGTATGATATTGAGCAATTGCGGTTTTATATCCGGGACAATAATACACTGCGTAGAACCGCTTCACAGGAAATCATTCAGCAGCCCTTGTTTGTCAGTGGTGATACAACAACCATCAAAGGAAAAGCGGCGCGTGTGTGGGTGGTGGCACTCAATAAATTCACCATTCCGGATGACAAACATTTTGAGGTGGAAATATTGGAAAGGAACGGCGGGAGGCAACTGGTGATTAAAGCGTATAACCGGCAGGTGATGCTTGCCAAAGAATTGTAGCCGATGGAAGTACCGGATCTGATCTCGCCAGCTGTGTGGGAGAAAGCAAGGGTTGCTTTTGAAAACCATGAAAACTGGGTTGCGTATAACAATACACTCCTGTTTATTCACCACGATGACATTGAATTTTTTGCCAATCCTGGAGACGCCGATGATTTTGCCGAAGGAATCACAAACGAATACGATTGTTTTATTGTCGTCCGAATTGATTCTTTGGATGACTTACAACAAAAAGTTGAAAGCATTATGCCAGGCGTGAAGTATGCACCCCGGGTAGTTGGGAATAATGCGCTGGTAAAGGAGGACGGACCCGGTTATTTACCTAAACAAATTTTAAATGAACATAAAACAATTATTATGAACAACGAGAATCTGGAGTACCTGAAGAACCAGTTAAAGTTCTTAGGTTTTGACGAAGGCCTATACAAGCAACTGGAAGATAAGATGAAGGAAGGGAAACCGGAATTCACCCTGAACGCCAGCACCGAGTATGGGAAGGATAAAATGGAAGCAGTGATCCATTTCCGCCATTCAGACAAGGATGGACAGGACAATTATTTCTGTAACAGTTATATCGCTACACTGCTTCAGGAAGAAAAAAATAAGTCGCAGTTTATCTATGTCAACAATAAGGGACAAAACATCACTTTTAAAGAGTCCTGCAATTTGTTGAACGGCCGCTCGGTTTACAAGGAAATCACACCGAAGGAAGGTGCGGCTTATAAAGCATGGCTGAAGATCGATCATGAAAAGATGGACGATAAGACCGGTTATCCAAAGCTCAGGCAATTTGGGAACGGTTATGGTTTCAATTTGAAAGAAGCAGTGGAGAGGATGCCATTTAAAGAACTGGAGTATCCTGACCAGATGAAGACGCTGATGAAATCATTGGAAAAGGGTAACAGGCCAGTGGCAGAGTTGCAAAAAAATGATGGATCTTCTGTCAAGGTTGCTTTAGAAGCCAATCCACAGTTCAAGACACTCAATATGTACGACAAAGAAGGAGAAAAGATGTTCTACCCGATGGAGAAAGTGCCGTTGAAATATGGTAAAGCTCCGGTGGATGAGAAGAAGGAATTGAGTGGTGCTATGGTGAATGAAGGTGCGCCGAAGTATGGGAAAGGTGCCAAGAAATTATTGGGTAAGAAAGGGCCGGGGAATGGTTTGCTGGCTAAAAATACACCAAGGAAGAAAACACCCGGACAGAAAATAAAATAATGGAAATCAGCTGAGGACATGGGATAGAAAAAGGATGATACAGAAAGGCAAGGACTTAAAAAAAATGGCGATGAACGAAAGGAATATAGAAAATCTCAAAGCCCGGCTCATGCAGCTGGGCTTTGCTGCCTCGGTTGAAATGGAGCTGCGGTGTAGGATCTGCTTTGGGCGGGCGGCCTTTGAGCTCGTGCATCGGGAAACGGCTGGGGCTGATGTGGCGCGGTTTGCGGTACGGGTGGAGAGAGCTGAGAAGGGTCAATATGATCTACTTTATTACCAGGCTTCTTTGCGTAAAGAAATTTCTGTGCCTGGTGAATTGCTTGCGATAGATATGAAAATGTCGGAGGTTAACTGGAAGGTTTTGACCGGTGATGATTTTGAGCAGGTTGATAAGGCATCTGTGCTGCAGGCGTCTGAATTATTAAAGGAGCTGGGGGAAATGGGTTCGCAGGCAGATGTATTAAAATTCAAGTATTGGGTGGATACCCCGTTAGAGATAATGATGTCGAATATAGCAAGCTTAAAGAACCGGTATGAAATTAGTGAGCGGTTTTACCTGGTGGATGAGGCGCATGTGATCTCTTTTTCGGAGGCGGGCCGTTTCCTCAGAGCCAAGTGGATGGAAAGACAGGTGGTGGCAAGTAAAAAATTGCTGGTGAAGAAAAATGAAGGCGACCACAACGGCGGTGGTGGTAATGGTAAATTACTTTTAAAGAAATCCCGCAGTTCTTCAGGCAAAGGGTTGATTAAAAAAGCGTGAGGTAATTCGTGGTAAGTATTGCAGATTTTTTTGAAACGGTAGCGGATGACCCCAGAATATTATCGAGTCATATTGTTTTATATCTCGGGTTGGTCAATGTCTGGCAGGAACGGGGTTGCCCGGAAGAATTTGAGATTGTTTCGGCTGATCTTGCCGCCAAGGTTAAATTTTCGCGTGATACTTTCAGGATACGCATTAATGAGCTTCGTGAATTCGGTTATATTAAATATGAAGCTGCGGGGAACCAGTTTGTTAAAGGGATGGTTGGGTTTAAGAAATTATGATGAGTTGAGTTTTTAAGAATAATGAAGAAGTATCATAAACTTTCGGAAGCGTTTTGGATGGGAAAGAGGTGGATGATTTTTGAGCCTGGCATTCCTTTTTTAAGTTCGCCGTGTTTTCATAGTTATGGTGAAGCTGCAAAATATTGCAAAGAGAAAGAGCTCCAAGGGATCATGATTCGTATTTGCGATCTTGGATTGATCTTACGAATTTTAAATGGGGCAATACCTATCAAAAACTTTCGTCAGTTCAATATTGTAAAGGATTCAATTTTAAACCTGCCGATCTGTTCTTATTTTAAAGATGTGGATCTGGTTTCTTCCCTATCATCGGGTTGTTATGTTCCGGTTATTTGGAAGCGTTTAATAAATCCATTGTCGCAGATCAATCGGTTTGATTTTATTTGCGACCGTTTGGGTGAACAGATTTCTTTTGAGACTTTTCCGGAAGCATTTGCTTATTTCAATATTTATTTTCAATATTTAAGAAAATCCAGAAAACCGCCAATGATTAGAATGGTTGGTATCTTGGAGAACTCTACAGTGGTATTATACAGTGCCTTTAATCGTTCCAACAATAAAGAAATTATTCAGGAAAGAGATCCCACTCAAATCTATTTATTGGAACTTACTTTTTTTTGCAAATTCAATGACAGGATCCGTCGTATCTGTTTTTATAATGGTTCATTAAAACGTTGCTCTCCTTTCGGACTGGTGGAAAATCTGGAGTTCAGGTATTTTAGTAGAGAATTTTTGAAAAAGTAGCGAAATGAAAAAACAAGAGATATCAGTTTTGAAAGCAATAGCCATTTGTTATAAGCCTTATCTCAAACCTGAAGAGGCAATGATATATTGCAACCTGGCTCATACACAACTTGCTAAAAAATTATCGGAGCATGGAGTATATAAAAACGCGAGTGGTTATTACAAAAAAGAAGATCTGGATTTGATGATGTCTGGCGAGGGCTCTAAACTGGTTGAAAAAGCTAATAGGATGCAGGTTGGTAAAAGATGACGGATAGTGAAAAAGAAACCCTTGAAAATATCAAGGGTTTTCTTTTAATTCAAACTAAGCGGCCACTCGATCGAAGGTAATTTACTAAGATGCAAGGATTGGTCCTTTGGTCTATGGCGTTTATACGTTTCATTCACATATTTGCTTGAGGTATGGCCTAATAGCAAAGAAACCGTAGCTCCATCCACATTGGCATCCTGCAGTAATATGGAAAAACTGAGTCTTGCACTATGCCATGTGATGTATTTATTGATTTTGGCACGCTTAATCCATTTGCGAAGTGATTTATTAGCACCATCATGGGTAGGCAGGTCGAATACTTTGCCGTTGAGTTCCAGTGGATTGTTCATTGACTTCGTTTTTTCCTGTTTTCTGTTTGACAGAATAGTCTTTACGATTGGATGCAGCGTGATTTCGACAGGCTTACCGGTTTTCCGCTGTATGATACGGGTGACAATCACATCCTCTTTAATGTCTTTCCATTCCAGCCAATTAATATCACACCATCTCAGTCCTGTAAAGCAGCATGCGATGTAAGCATCACGGATGTTTTTATTTTGGATTGGGGTTTTGATCAATTTGATATATTCTTCAGCCTCCAGGAATTCTTTTAGATGTTTACTTGGATTTGTTCTGCTTCGGATATCCTCAGTTGGGTTGAGCCGGAAGTATCCTTCCTTGGTTGCTGCCTTGATTACCCTTTTATACGCCCCAAAATAATCTGAAGGGCTTTTGCCAGTCAGGCGTTCTAATAGAAAAGTGCGGAATCTAAGGGACAGGTTTTCGGTCAGGTCTATGGGTGCGAGTTTCTCCTTGCCTAAGAATTTCTTGAATTGGGTTAGACTTCCTTCAAGGTGCCGGTTTCCTTCGCGTTTGTTATTGATCACAAATTCACTGTAATAATCAAGGAAGTTAGCTTTGAATTTGTGGGACGGGATGTATACAGTTCCTGTTGATTGCTGCTCTAAAATCAATTGCGATTTTTTGACTTCCAGGAGGGACAGCGCTTCATTGTTGAAATTTTTTTCAACCTGATTTTTTGGTTTTGTGTAGGTGAAAATACCTGCTGCCTTTCGTTGGGAAGCTGATTTCCCCCATTCAAAAGTGTACCAAACTTTAAGTCCATTTCGGGATTTTTTAGATGTAATTACGATACTCATTTTTGTCTGATTTTGTGATACCAGACTGTCCGCCATTTGTCCGCCAAAAAGAGCGGAAAAAAGAGTAAAAAAGCGGTAAAAAACGGCGGACAAAAAAGAAAAAACCCTGTAATTAATTGATTTACAGGGTTTTATTATTCTAATTGTGTGCGGAAGAGGAGATTCGAACTCCCACGCCCGGTAAAAGGCGCTACCACCTCAAAGTAGTGCGTCTACCAATTTCGCCACCTCCGCTTTAAGAGTTGCAAAGTAAAGGAAAAACAGTTAAATATTAGGGGCTTAGTTTTTAGAGTAGTAATATTTTTTGCCACAGATTTCACAGATTTCCACAGATTTATTCTGTGCTAATCTGTGAAATCTGTGGCTATTTTATTTACATCCTTTCAGGAACCCTGATCCCTAAAACAGTCATTCCGTTTTTAATAACCTGTGCGGTTAATTGTGCCAATTGTAAGCGCAAAGCTTTTTTCTCTACTGTTTCAGCATTGCCTATAGAATGCTCTGTGTAGAATGAGTTAAATATTTTGGCCAGGTTAAATACGTAGATCGCCACTTTGGATGGATCGTGTTCTGTTGCCGCATCCTGTAAGACCGAAGGAAACATTTCTAGGTGGATGGAAAGCTCTTTTTCTAAAGGAAGCAAAGTTTGGAGTTTGGAGTCTGGAGTTTGGAGTTGTTCTCCTTCTGCTTTTCTTAGAATGCTTTTGATCCTTGCATGAGTGTATTGAACGAACGGCCCGGTAAAACCGTGGAAGTCTATACTTTCTTCAGGATTGAAAACCATTTTCTTTTTTGGATCTACACGCAGCAGGAAAAATTTCAATGCGCCGAGACCAATTGTATCATAGAGTTCGGTCAGTTCTTCCGAAGTAAAATCTTTAACCTTCCCCAGTTCTTCTGTTTTCTGTTTGGCAATGTTTACCATTTCTTCAACCAGATCATCTGCATCCACCACGGTTCCTTCGCGACTTTTCATTTTGCCGGTGGGTAGTTCTACCATTCCATAACTTAAATGATAAATGCCATCAGCAGAGGGTAACCCCAGTTTCTGACAGATCAGTTTTAATACTTTGAAATGATAATTCTGTTCATCGCCTACCACATAAATGCTTTGGCCTGCATTGAATTCTTTTTGTTTCTGTTCTGCCAAACCAATATCCTGTGTGATGTAAACCGAAGTGCCATCTTTTCTTCTTACTAATTTTTCATCCAGTCCATCAGCAGTCAGATCTATCCAAACACTGCCATCATCTTTTTGATAGAAGACTCCTTTTTCCAATCCCGTAGTTACCAGGTCTTTTCCTAACAAATAAGTACTGCTTTCGTAATAAGTTTTATCAAAATCACTGCCGATCCTTTTATAAGTGGCATCAAAACCCGCATATACCCAGCTGTTCATATTTTGCCAGAGCTCTTTAATCTCGGGCTTTCCGGCTTCCCAATCGAGCAACATTTGCTGTGCGGCTTTCATGATGGGTGCTTCTTTTTCTGCAATTTCTTCCGGAACATTTTTCGCCATTAATTCTTTTACCTGCTTTTTCAATTCATCATTGAACTTTACATAGTAATCGCCAACAAAATGATCACCTTTCATATTTGTGCTGGCAGGTGTTGCGCCATTTGCAAACATTTGCCATGCGATCATACTTTTGCAAATATGAATTCCCCGATCGTTTACAATACAGGTTTTGGCTACATCGTATCCGTTTGCTTTTAAAATTTCAGCAATACTTCTTCCCAGAAAATTATTTCTTAAATGGCCAAGGTGTAAGGGTTTATTTGTGTTGGGAGAGGAGTACTCAACCATTACTTTTTGTCCGTTAGCATTTGCATAACCAAATTGTGTATTAGCAAATTCACTGGCAACAAATCCAGACCAGTATTGATCAGAAACACTGAGGTTTAAAAATCCTTTGATTACATTATAACCGGTAAACAGATCAGGGTTTTGTGCAACTATGGCATCGCCCAATTCCTGTCCGAGTGCATCCGGCGATTTCTTCAATTGTTTTACAAAAGCGAACAAAACAACAGTATAATCGCCCTCAAATTCGGGCTTGGTGGCATTGACCAGGATTTCTTTGCTTTGCAGGTTAATACCGTATAAGTGACTGATAGCCTTAACCGTTGCATCCTTTATCTGTGTAACCACGCTCATATTCTTAACATTTTCGGCTGGCAAAAGTAACCATTTATGCCCTACCTTCGCTGCAACTTATGCGAAAACTGCATGACCATTTCCGTAGACTCATATTAGGAATAGTGGATTTGTTTTATCCTTTATTCCGACGGGTAATGCCTTTACAAACCTTTCGGTATGCAGCCTGCGGTGGATTTAATACCATTCTCGACATCTCACTTTTCTTTGTTTCCTATAATTTTATTTTAAAGAAAGAAGCGGTTCATTTGCCCTTTTTAACGATTGGCCCGCATATCGCAGCCTTTTTAATCGGGTTCACGGTTACCTTCCCCATCGGTTTCTACCTGAGCCGGTATGTGGTTTTTCAGGAAACAACCGTGGGTAAGCGGCAGCAGTTAAGAAAGTATTTTACGGTTGTGCTGGGTTGTCTTTTCCTTAACTATGGGTTTCTAAAATTGTTTGTAGATGTGTTTGGCTGGTACCCAACGCCTTCAAAATTGCTCACGACCATTTTTGTAGTGGCTTTCAGTTATCTCTCACAAAAGAATTACACGTTTAAACCTGCTGCGTAATCCGAAGCATAATTGTTTTATTCAGGGTTGATATAAAACTGTAAAGTGGCCAATCCTTTTTTCTCTGCATGAACAATTTTAAAACTGTGTTCGCCGTCTTTTAGTTGAATGGAAATGCGGTGGTGTGTATCCTCATCATTCTCTGTATACTTTGCATCCCATGCGTTTATCACTTCTTTGCCATCGATATATAGTTTTACAAAATCATCAGCTGTAATACCAATATTGTATCTGCCTTCTTTCAGATTCATTTTTGAAAGAGCTACAGTAGCAAAAGAATCGGCCGGTAAATTTTTACCGATGCTTCCCCACCACGTATAATCTATTTTGTTTGAAACAGAAGTATACACAGGTTGCTGGTCAAATACTTTTGTAAACTGCGTGAAATCTTTTGCCGGATCATGTTCTCCATCCCAGGTAAACCATTTTACATCCCATTTTGTAAGCGGATCAAAAGACTGATAGTTAAAGGAACTGGTGTTATTACCATCTATCTGTTTGCCAAAAACATTTTGATAGGAGCTGCCTGTATAAGATAATTGAATAGTTCTTTGCTGAAGGGTTGTATCCGGTTTTGCAATGATGGTTGATGGAAAATTATCCGCTCCTTTATTGATGATCTCAAAACCATTTAATTGATCAATGGCCCATTTCCCTTTTGGTCCGAGAACATCAAAATGATAGAGGCCGGATTTATCAATATCTTTTAACCATACCAATGGATAACGAAAATCATATGGCCCCCATTCAGTGATGCGCATCTCATTTTTAGCTTGTGGAACAATAATGGATGGTAATGATGAGTCTTTTACTTTCTTAAGACGTTCATCTTTATTGTAATCCATATCCAATAAAGTTTCTTCGCGCGAGGTGTCAATATTATCCCAACGATCACCGAGTACTAAATTTTCTTTTACCAGTAATTTTGTATTGCCGCTGAATACTACCGTATCGGTTCCCATTACATCAAAGGCAATATCGTTCGAAGTAAATCGGTTGGCGGCTATCCAGTAATTACGGCTTTCTGTGTTGCGGAGTTTGGCATAAGCCCAGTCATCAGGCTGTTTCTCGCGTGACCATAATTTTACACCTGTTTTATCCCCGGTAAAACCATTCAGTACTATATTGATATTTCGTCCGTGTTCAATAGCAATGCCAATCCGGTTATTTTCAAAAGTATTATCGGTAATATCTGTATCGTAACTGTATCCGCCCCAAATACCATGGTCACATTCTTTAATGATATTCTTCATCACAAGGTTCTTGCTGAATGTAATTTCAACACCATTGGTTGGTGCATACGAAAAATCGTTTCCATAAATAAAATTATCATTACTGCCGCCTTTGCCAGAGTCCATGGTTGTTTGGCCTGCCCATAAAAAAAATCCGTCACCGCTGTGTGTGGCAAGATTGTAAGCAAAAATATTATTGCTGCTTTGTTCAAATACAAGAATAGCAGCACTATCCTGCCCACGTTTATATTTGCCTTCACTATAGCCCCGCACATTATAGTCCAGGCGATTATGATAAATATTGTTATTGCTGCTTCGGTACAATCCAATGCCAATGCCGGAATTGAATGAAAAATCATTATCGAATACTTCTGCTTTTTCTGTGTCTGTCATCATCAAAGCGCATTGCCCACCGGTAACTATGTTGTTTGCGACGGATACCTTATTACATTTTCTTAGATAAATAGCTGCGCCATAGCGTAACCATTCATCTTTTTCGTTATGATGATAACTCATCCAGTCACTCACATCTTCGCGTTCGCGGTTGCTTTGTAAGTGCTGGCGGTAATTATAACTAAGGTCGCAATGATCGATGGTAAGGTTCTGAATACTATCGGCGAGTATAGCAATTTTGTATCCGTGTATCACCGCATTTTTGATCGTGATATTTTTTGACCCTTTTTTGATCAATATGGATAAGCCATAAAATTCATCCGGCCTTGTTTTATCGTTGGAGCCCTGCAGAATGGCTTTGTTGAAGTCTACCACTATATCATGTCCTTCAATAGTGATCAAAGGTTTCGAAAGATCAGAGGAGCCGTTAAGATTATATGCATGGTTATTGATTGTTACAGATGCATTAATTACCATCCCTGCTTTTAAATCAACAGCATTTGCGTGAAGGTCTGACACGAGAAAACCCAAACAGCAGGTAATGAGTAGATATTTCATATCCTTAAAGATAAGAAATGCGCAAAACTGCATAGACTGATTTGTTAAAATTGCAGATGCACGCTTCCAAACACACCAAAATCGTTGGTGTTGGATTTAAAGAGATTTGGGTTTAAGCCCGGAGGAATATTTCTTAATGGGGCATTTCTCCATACAAAATCTATACGCAGCAGTTTAAAGATATTCTCAAAGCCTGTTCCGATCTCTGTATAGAAACCGCCGCGTAAAGAACGTAAGCGGTATTCGTTGTAATATTCAATACGGTTAAGGGCACGGCTTTTATCTGTCAGATCCCCCCAAACGGATTTAAAATTCCAGAACTGGCGCATATTGGATTTGCGCATGAACGGAAGCAGGTTCAAAAATTTCTTTTCAAGATTATGCTCAAGGTTAATCCCCCAGAATTTATCGCTTACATATTCAAAGCGGTTCATCAGGTTAAAAGACTGTTTGTTATAATAATAGATCTCATTACCCGGATGCATTTCCAGCAACATAAACGGAAGCGACTCATCGGTATAAATTTTTCCTGCATATAACAGATAGCTGAGTTTACCCCAGCGCGGGATACGTGCATTCTGCGAAAGGTTTACACCTACCCTTAAATATTGATAATCCGATTTCAGGAAATCCTGAACACCCCATGCCGGCCTGATCTCCAATACGGGCAGACTGCTTTTTAGTTTTACTTCTTTTCTATGTCTGGCAAAAGTTCTTTCCCCCGGTGCATAACGGAATTTGATACCTACTTCTGAACTGATAATCTGATTTTGCGAGAGCCTGCTATACAATGTATTGGTAGCTGGTAACGGATTAAACGTTTCGTAGGCGGTGCGGGTTAGAAAAGGTTGTACTGAAAATTTACTTTTCCATTCTTTGGTAACGGCAAGTTTCATTTCTTCAACACCCAGAAATTTTTGTGGTATATCCGGCCTGCGGATTAACTGACTGAAAATATTATCGGTAGTAATGTCTTCATCATTGTAACGGGTGCGGCCATTATCCAGATCATGTGTATAGGCGGCAAACAGGGTGATTCCTTTATCATTGGGCAAATGATAAGTAACATCCATCCTTCCTTTCCATCTGCCATCTTTAAAACCATAGGCAAGATAGCCATGCAAGCGCAGATATTTACTGAATTGCTCTGTGGTTCCCAGATCAAAGCGCATGCGGAAACGTTCCAGTTGGTTACCACTTACCCATTTATACCATGGACCTATTTCAACGGCCCCCAATTTTTTATGTCCGTCAAAAATGAAAGTGATCACTTTAGTGTATTTGATAAAAGCCGGAATGGTTTTTATCGTGTCCATCATTTTGTACACTTTCAGCTCATTTACGCTAAGTTCTTCGTGTCTTTGTTCTTTCCAGAAATGATTATCTTTTTCTCTGGCATTCTCAGCAACGATCACTTCTTCTTTTTGCGCATTCTCAGATAATTTTTTTGTAACAGAAGGATCGTTCAGGCGAACATCTTTATATGTGCTGGTTTTTCTGGCTATAAACGACAGTTTCTCTTTGCCAAAAGGTGTGAAGTCGATTACGGTTTTATCTTTTGCAAACATCCATGCACTATCGGGTCTCAGTGTAAATTCCTGCACAATACCCAAACGGTTTACATAATTGATATTGGCTGTTGCAGAAATATTAAGGTTGATGCGGTAAATACCCCAGTTACCCCCATGGATCCAGCAATCGCCGCTGAATGTATTCTCACCATCTCTTTTGGGCGTGAAGAGAAGGTGCAGGTATCGCTGCCCGGCAATATATTGGGTATCAGCACCCTTATAATTATAATATCTATCGCCAACATCGCTAAGCGGACTGATGAATTCCTTTCCCAGTGCATTGGTGTAATTCTCATACACATTTACTTTCTGATTCATACCACCAATGAACTGGAGCATGCTTTCATTCTTCAAGCCTTCTGTTTTGGCAGCTTTGATCTCTTCCCTTACTTTATAAGGATCGTTTGAATAGTAATAATCAGAAATGGCTTCGGTTAAATAAACGGGTAAGAAAGGTTTGTGGTCAGAAGTACTATCAATATTATCCAGCAAAAATACAAAAGGGCGTAAGAGTTTTTTATCGGTAAAGTACTTTCTGTCTACATTACTCATATCGAGTTCTACCTTATTATATAATTCATAAGCGTAGTTATCGTATTTGTATGGATTGTTCTTTGCTTTATGAGTAACGACCGCTTTCCACCATCTCAGGCCTTTATTGAATTTAGATTTTACTTCTACAGTATTGGATAGTTTGAGTTGATTTAATACCAGTTCAACATTAACTGTATCTTTTGCAGAACTACGAAAGACTTTATATACTTCCATAAATCCTACATAGCTGACAACGAGTGTATCAACAGGGTGATGACTAAATTTAATTACAAAACTTCCGGAACTATCTGTTGTAATGCCAAAACCGGCTTTTTTCCAGAAAACACTCGCAAAGGGAACAGTTTCTTTGGTGAAATCATTCATCACTTTACCGCGTACGCTGCCGCGCTGCGACCAGGCACTGGAACACAGGATGAGGGAACAGCAAATTACAGCCACTAATCGGGTCAAAAAATCATTTCTCTTCACGCAACAGTTTATGCAAAAGGGGTTAGATAAACAATAAGTTTATCAAGGATTGGATTTTCAGGTACCCCTTAGAATACAATCAGGACATAAATCCGGAGAGTGTAATGGGGGGTACATAAAACTACGGAATCTGTCTTTTTTCCGAGCTTAAATCTGTCATAAAATACCTGAGAGGCTCTAATCGCCTGCAGAAATGGGATAAAGCGTGGATAAAAGGCTGACATTTTTACATTTTATGGTCAGGTGGCATGGTGATTGACTATAGAATCCTGATTATTAATCTGAAATTCAATTTTATGGGCAAAATAATAGGAATTGACCTTGGAACAACGAACAGTTGTGTAGCCGTTATGGAAGGTAACGAGCCGGTAGTGATTGCTAACGACGAAGGGCGCAGAACAACGCCATCGGTAGTGGCTTTCTTAAAGAATGGTGAGCGTAAAGTGGGAGATCCTGCTAAAAGACAGGCGATCACCAATCCCGCTCACACGATCAGTAGTGTTAAACGTTTTATGGGCCGCCGTTACGACGAAGTGACGGAAGAAATCAGCCATTGGAGCTATAAAGTAGCCAAAGGTGACAATAATACGGTTCGTGTAGCGATAGATGACCGTTTGTATACACCGCAGGAGATCTCTGCCATGATTCTTCAGAAAATGAAGAAAACGGCTGAAGATTATCTGGGCCATGAGGTAAATGAAGCGGTAATTACCGTTCCGGCATATTTTAATGATGCACAGCGTCAGGCAACCAAAGAAGCCGGTGAAATTGCCGGACTGAATGTTCGCCGTATTGTAAACGAACCAACCGCAGCCGCTTTGGCTTATGGGTTGGATAAAAAACATGCGGATCAGAAGATCGCTGTATTTGATTTGGGTGGTGGTACTTTCGATATTTCTATCCTTGAATTGGGAGATGGGGTGTTTGAAGTAAAATCTACCAATGGTGATACACACCTGGGCGGTGATGATTTTGATAAAGTGATCATGGACTGGCTGGCTGAAGAATTCAAATCACAGGAAGCGATTGACCTGCGTAAAGACCCTATGGCTTTACAACGTTTGAAAGAAGCTTCTGAGAAAGCGAAAGTAGAGTTGAGCTCTTCTTCAGAAACAGAGATCAACCTGCCATATATTACTGCAGTGGATGGGGTACCTAAACACTTAGTGGTAAAATTAAGCCGTGCAAAATTTGAACAGTTGGCAGATAAATTATTTGCACGTTGTTTAAAACCTTGCGAAGAAGCATTGAAAGATGCGGGTTACAATATTTCACAGATTGATGAAGTTATTCTGGTGGGAGGTTCAACACGTATCCCTAAAGTACAGGAGATCGTAGAGAAATTCTTTGGAAAGAAACCAAACAGAAGTGTGAACCCGGATGAAGTAGTTGCTTTAGGAGCTGCTATTCAGGGTGCGGTATTAACCGGTGAAGTGAAAGATGTATTGTTACTGGATGTAACACCTTTAAACCTGGGTATTGAAACGATGGGTGGTATTATGACAACCATGATCCCGTCTAACACAACCATTCCTACCAAGAAAACAGAAGTATATTCTACTGCAAGTGATAACCAGCCCGGTGTACAGATCCATGTATTACAGGGAGAAAGGCCAATGGCTAATCAGAATAAGAGCTTAGGTATGTTTAATCTGGATGGTATTCCACCGGCACCACGCGGTGTACCACAGATTGAAGTAACGTTTGATATTGATGCCAATGGTATGTTGCATGTAAGTGCAAAAGACAAAGGCACAGGCAAAGAACAGAAGATCCGTATTGAGGCCGGTAGCGGTTTGAGCAAGGAAGAAGTTGAAAAAATGAAAGCCGAAGCAAAAGCCAACGAAGCTGCTGATAAAGAAGCAAAAGAAAAAGTTGAAAAACTGAATGCGGCTGACAGCATGATCTTTCAGACAGAGAAACAATTTAAAGAATTTGGCGATAAGATCTCTGCAGATAAAAAAGCACCGATTGAAGCGGCTTTAGTTAAATTGAAAGAAGCGCATAAGAATCAGGATATTGCCGGTATAGATGCGGCAATGGAAGAAATGAATACTGCATGGACTGCCGCAAGTGAAGAAATTTACAAAGCACAGGCAGAGGCGGGACAAGGTGCAAGCAATCAAGGCACAAGTGAACAAGCAGGAGGTGCACATGCCAATGCCGGTTCGCAAGCTGGTGGTGAAACAGTTACGGATGCTGAGTTTGAAGAGGTTAAATAAGATCTCAGATTACAAAGATTTGAATAGGATGTTTAAGAAAGCCCTTACAGAATGTAAGGGCTTTCTTATGCCGATTATTTTGTGTAGGATACTTTGTTCGTAGTAAACACATAAGGGGTACAGGAACAATCACAGTTCCTTTTTTCTGCAGTCATAGATGTATTACCCTCCATTCTGATAATGATGGATGTACCCGGAATTGAATTTCCTACATTAACAAAACCTAACAGATCGAGTGTATAACAATAGATATTTCCATCAGCTTTAACATCGGCAAAATTGCGGTTGATGATGCCGCTTGATTTAGGATTGAAATAATAAGTGCCACTGTTTAAGCCCGGTAATGTATTGCCCGCAGAAAAAACCTGTATGGAGGGAGTGATATTGTCTTTTACCAAAGCAAGATTATTGTCTTCAGGAGTTTTCTGATATCCCTGTTTGATCCAATTGCCCTGAGCTGTTCCGGCAATATCATAATTGTATTCGCCACAAATGGGTAGAGCAGTTCTTTTGGTTTTGCCGTCAAAGCTACTCATTTTGGCCTCCATCTTTGCTCTTGTTGCCGCATCAAAATATTCAAATGGGTTCATCGCAACCATATTAACATATACACCGAGATCCATACCCGCCACTCCACCATTAGTAACCGCTAATCCCAATACTTCGCCAGGTGTTGCCATCAGGTTAACAGGTTCCAGCGTACAACCCTGAAAACTCATACCACCTGTTGAATAGGTTGGTTCACAGGTGGCCCCGGCAAAATTATTTACAGCGCTGAGTAGCTTTGCAGAAAGACTACTTACATGATCCCAGTACATATAACTATTATTCGAGCCCAATGCAATTTTGTAATCAAAATGATCATTAAAAGCGCCTGCATTAACATGAATCCTGCTGATTCGCAGAACGCGTACATTGCCGGGCGATTTTATTTCCAAAGAGGGTTTACCTGTAATGCAATAAATATACATATGATCTGATGGGAAAACGTGTGCCGTTGGATTAAGATTGCCAAGGGGCACAAATCCGGTTATATCTGCAGTATCAATTGGTGGAACGGTGAAGGCGGCTGTTTTGAGATCGTATATCGGATTTGCAGAATCGTTGGTAGTATCGCTGCTGTTTTTTTTACAGCTGTTTGCAATAAACAGAATACCAATAAGCATCACAGCATATGATCTTTTCATGCAGACAGGATTAGGTTGTGTTAAATTTACTAAAATCTGTGCAAGGTAGATACTGCTTATTCAGCATTTGTTGCCTGAACAAACAGGCAGGCTTTAACACAATAAAAAAGCAAAAAGCCGCAGTTATTTGCTGCGGCTTTTTTATTTATAGTGAAATTCCACCCGATGCTTCAATTCGCTGGCCGGTGATCCAGCCTGCATCCGCAGAGCAGAGAAATGCGATCACCCCGCCAATATCTTCCGCTTTTCCAACTCTGCCCAATGCAATGGTAGTTGCCATGGCAGCTTTTCTTTCGGGATTATTTCGAATGGCCGCGTTATTAAAATCTGTTTCAATTGGGCCCGGGGCCACTACGTTTACGGTAATACCTCTTGCGCCAAGATCTTTGGCAAGGTATTTTGTCAAAGTTTCAATTGCCCCTTTCATAGAAGCATATATTGAATAACCCGGCACACAAAATTTTGTTGATCCGCTTGAGATATTGATGATACGGCCACCATCATTCAGCATGGAAATTGTTTTTTGTGTGAGAAAATATACACTCTTAAAATGGGCATTCATAAATCTGTCAAAATCTGCTTCGGTTGCCTGTGCAAAAGGAATAGTTGCACCCATGCCGGCATTGTTGATCAGAAAATCAAAATGCGATACACCCCAATTGGTATGTAATGTTTCGGATAATGTTTTTACAAATCCATCTAAAGAAGAAAAATCCGAAACATCCAGATGTAATGCGGCAGCTTTTCGTCCTGTGGATACGATTTGTGCCACAACGGCTTCCGCGGCTTCTTTTTGTGATTGATAGGTAATGATCACATCATTTCCTTTTTCTGCCAGACGGAGCGCCATGTCTTTGCCTAATCCACGGCTTCCGCCGGTTACGAGTCCTATTTTGATATTTGTCATACGATAGTTTGTAAAGTGAATAATAGTCTACAAAAGTAAGACGGATAAGTTCTACCGATATTTCATTTTCAGATAAAATATTCTTTTCTGCTGAACGTCTTCCTGAATAGAAACATTTTTATTCATTTTAAAACAAAAAACATGCACTACAATCAGTCATGCGCCGCAAAAGGCGAACAAGGAGGCAGGAACCGGCACCTGCATATCCGTTCAACACAAAGAGCCGCAGTAAATGTTTACAAAACAGAGAACAGCTTTGAGATGCTGGTGTTTGCACCGGGGCGGATCAAAGAACATTTTCATCTGGATGTAAAAGGGAATCAATTAACCGTATCCTATTTTCCTCCGGAAGGTTTTACAAGACCTGAATGGGTGATCAGGGAATACAGCAGGGGTGGATTTGAAAGGGTATTTACGCTTGATGAATCCATTGATGCCAATAACATTACCGCAAAATATGTGGACGGTGTTTTGGAAGTAAGCCTTCCATTGATCCCCGGTAAAAAACCGGAAACAAAAGAGATCGTTGTAAATTAAGTTGGTTCTGTTTTGGTTAAGAGGGTGGTGGCTAACAGTCATCACCTTTTTATTTTTCTATCATCCGTATATAAAGGTCCTCCACTTTTTTTCTGGCCCAGGGAGTTTTGCGTAAAAACTTCAGGCTAGAATTCATACTTGGGTTGCTGTTAAAGCAATTGATAGGAATATGCTGTCCCAAAGTTTCCCAGCCAAAATGCGCTACCAGTTCTGTAAGGATTACCTGCAGCGTTTTGCCATGAAGGGGGTCGTTGTTATGTTGTTCCATTGGTATCAGTAAAATGTAATGTTAGGGATTTATCTTTTAAAACCAATCCTTTCTCTTTTACTGAAATCCTCTTCTTTCTGTTTTTTATCGATCAGGTAATTAAGCGCCTGATAAATCTCTTTGAATTGTTTGCTGTTACTGTTTTCTAACTGTGCCAGCTTCTCTGCCAGTTCTTTGTATTGATGAGCAACCTGCCTTAATGCAATAAATGCTCTTACAATGGCAATATTGGCAATGATGGCTTTCTCACTTTTTAATACACTCGCCAACATGGTTACCCCATGCTCTGTGAATGCATAAGGAAGATACTGTTTATTCCGTTTCCTGATAGATGCGGTCGCATTTTGCGACCGCATGGGGGAAATATAAAAATTTGAATCCTTTTGTAACATCTCCCATTCTTTTTCGGTCAATTGAAACATAAAGTCTTCAGGAAAACGCTTGAAGTTTCGCTTTACCTGCTCGTTTAATCTTTTAGTTTCTACGCTATAAAGTATCGCAAGATCAAAATCGAGCATAACTTTCTCACCCCTGATCTCGAAGATCTTTTGTTGAATGATTGCCGGTTCCATTTTTTAAAAATAAATGGAAACTTATTTGAACGGAAGGGCTTGCGGTTAATACTTGTTATTGATTCGGGGTGAATCTACTTTGCTGAATTGATCTGCAAAAGCTGAAGTGTGCGACGCAACAAATGCTGAGGTATGTTCTTTTTGTTTGGACAATAAAAAGACTCTTTCGTATGAAAGAGTCTTTTTAATTATATTTAGTTGTAACGTTCAGGCCGCTTTGAGCGTCCCGACCGTTTTAGTTGATCACAAAACTGATAGGCAGGGTGTAATAACTTTTTACATTTTTGCCTTTGATCTGTCCGGGGTTCCATTTTGGCATTTTTGAAACCACATCTAAAGCAGCTTCATCCATACCATATCCCTGTTTTTCATTTTTCAAACGTGGGGTGTATACTTTTCCGTTCTCGTCTACTGCAAACACAATATCTACTGTGGCTTCTACGCCGTTGTCGATCGCAGGTTCCGGGTATATAATATTGTCTTGAATATACTTGGCAAGTGCTGCCTGACCGCCTGGAAATGTCGGTTTAATTTCAGCCCTGTTATAAATACCTTCTTTGTCCATTTCAATAACCATTGCAGCATATTCTTTGTCATATTGAGCTTCCTGTTCGCTTTGGAAGACTACCTGTCCTTTGCCATTTTTTTTGGCAGGATTAGGTTTTGCCACTCCTGCAGACATGGTCTGTTGCATAGATGCGTCCTGATTTACTTTAGCAATTGAATCTGCAGTGATCTTTGCCTGAAGTGAATCAGCAATGGCTTGTTTAGAATCTGCGCCTGATTTGCAAGACGTAACGCCGAACACAATAGCAAATAAGCCCATTGCGAGCGGTAATAATTTTGAGTTGATTTTTTTCATGCGGGTTTGCTTTTCTTTAAAATAATGTATGATCCCTTTTTTCTTTTCTATCAGATAAGGGAGATAAACAAAGGTCAGATTATAGAAAAGATCCGTGTTACATCTATTTGTTGATGAGTTGTATCATTCACAGATTATCTGTTTTTTTATTGGTCAGATCTGTTTACTTTTCATTTATGGACACGCATCGTTATTTTATTCTGAATAAGCCATATGATATGGTTTCACAGTTTGTGAGCAGTCATAAAGTGACTTTATTGGGTGATCTTGATTTTGATTTCCCGGAGGGTACACATGCGATAGGTAGATTAGATAATCATTCGGAAGGATTATTACTGTTGACTACGAATAAAAAAGTTACCCGTTTATTATTTCAGGGAAAAGTACCGCATACCAGAACCTATCTGGTGCAGGTAAAGAATAAGGTAAGTGAGGAAAATCTGCAACGTTTACAAAACGGTATTCCTATTCAGGTAAAAGGTGGAGAAGATTATATTACTAGAGCGTGCGACGTAAAGATTGTTGCTGAGCCTGGAAACTTATTTTCTTCCGGATATGTTTTGCGGGAAGATGTTCCCAGTACGTGGATGGAAATCTCTTTAACCGAGGGTAAGTTTCACCAGGTGAGGAAAATGGTTGCGGCCATTCATCATCGTTGCAGGCGATTGATCAGATTGTCTATTGAAGATATTCAGTTGGATGGATTATTGCCGGGGGAAGTGAGGGAGATGAGTGAAAAGGATTTTTTTGAGAAGTTGAAATTGGAGGAGTAGTTTTTTATAGTGGTAGGGGCGCTTGAGCGACCTAACGCAATAAAAAATCCCGCTTTTTTGGAGCGGGATTTTTTTGAATAATATTTAGTTAAATCGTTCAGGCCGCTTTGAGCGTCCCGACCGATTTTGACCGATTAACCGGCAACCTGTTTGCGAATGATATTCAAAGCAGCACCGGCTTTAAACCACTCGATCTGTTGTTGGTTATAAGTATGATTTGCGATGACCGTGTCTTTGCTTCCGTCTGCATGAGTGAACACCAGTGTTAATGGAGTACCCGGTGCAAAAGAAGTTAAGCCAATGATATCAATGCTATCATCTTCCTGAATTTTATCGTAATCCGTTTTTTCAGCAAAGGTGAGAGCCAGCATACCTTGTTTCTTCAGATTGGTTTCGTGGATACGGGCAAATGATTTTACCAATATGGCACGAACTCCTAAGAAACGTGGCTCCATAGCAGCATGTTCGCGTGAGCTTCCTTCTCCATAGTTCTCGTCACCTACAACAATACTTCCTACACCTGCGGCTTTGTATGCACGTTGTGTAGCAGGTACAGGGCCATATTCGCCGGTGAGTTGATTTTTTACATTATCAGTTTTCTCATTATAAAAATTCACTGCACCGATCAGCATGTTGTTACTGATGTTATCCAGATGTCCACGGAATTTTAACCATGGCCCCGCCATTGAAATATGGTCAGTAGTACATTTTCCTTTTGCTTTAATCAGCAGTTTCAATCCTTTCAGATCGGTTCCTTCCCATTCTGCAAACGGTGCGAGTAATTGTAAACGTTTGCTGTCGATTGCAACCGCTACCGTTACACCACTTCCATCAGCTGCAGGTGCCTGGTAACCGGGATCATCCACTGCAAAACCTTTGAGTGGTAATTCAAATCCACTTGGTGCATCCAATTTTACCTGTTCGCCTTTATCGTTGGTTAATGTATCTGTTAACGGATTAAAATTCAAATCACCTGCAATAGCCAATGCCGTTACCAATTCAGGTGATCCCACAAAAGCAAATGTATTCGGGTTACCATCTGCACGTTTTGCAAAATTTCTGTTGAAACTGTGAACGATGGTGTTCTTTTCTTTTTTCTCAGCACCAACCCTGTCCCACATACCAATACATGGTCCGCAGGCATTGGCAAATACTTTCGCGCCAATCTTATCAAACTCAGCCAGGAAGCCGTCTCTTTCAACAGTAAAACGAACCTGCTCAGAACCCGGAGTGATGGTGAATTCACTTTTCAGTGTAAGGCCTTTTTCTTTTACCTGTTTAGCCAGACTTACTGCGCGGCTGATATCTTCATAAGAACTGTTGGTACAGCTTCCGATCAAACCCACTTCAATTTTGGTAGGCCATCCGTTGGCAGCAGCAGCTTCTTTCATTTTAGAAATAGGCGTAGCCAGATCCGGAGTGAATGGTCCGTTCAGGTGTGGTTCCAGTTCGCTCAGGTTGATCTCGATCACTTCATCAAAATATTTTTTAGGATCGGCATATACTTCAGGATCAGCATTTAAGTAAGCAGTAATACCATCAGCAAGTGAAGCAACTTCTTCACGGCCTGTAGCAGCAAGGTAGCGGCTCATGCTGGCATCATATCCAAATGTAGAAGTGGTAGCACCAATTTCGGCACCCATATTACAAATGGTTCCTTTACCGGTACAGCTCATACTTGTTGCGCCTTCGCCAAAATATTCAACGATGGCACCGGTTCCGCCTTTTACGGTAAGGATGCCGGCCACTTTCAAGATCACATCTTTAGGAGCGGTCCAGCCATTTAATTTACCGGTTAGTTTTACACCGATGAGTTTTGGCCATTTCAGTTCCCATGGTAAACCGGCCATTACATCACAAGCATCGGCACCGCCAACACCAATGGCGATCATTCCCAATCCACCTGCATTAACGGTGTGAGAATCGGTTCCGATCATCATACCACCCGGAAATGCATAGTTTTCCAGAACAACCTGGTGAATGATACCGGCACCCGGTTTCCAGAAACCGATACCGTATTTATTGGATACAGAGGCTAAAAAATCATATACCTCTTTACTTTCTGTATTCGCAACGTGTAAATCCTGTTTGGCTTCCACTTTGGCAGTGATCAGGTGATCGCAATGCACGGTAGAAGGAACAGCCACTTTGGGGCGTCCTGCCTGCATAAACTGTAACAGGGCCATCTGTGCGGTGGCATCCTGCATGGCTACGCGGTCCGGTGCAAAGTCAACATAGGTTTTCCCTCTTTCAAAACCGGCCAGTGTCTGATCGGCATGCAGATGGGCGAACAATATTTTTTCACTCAGTGTTAAGGGCCGGCCCAGGGATTTGCGGGCTGCATCTACTTTCGCAGGCATTTCGGCGTACACTTTTTTGATCATTTCAATGTCAAAAGCCATATTTCTTGATTTTTAGGAGTTTCTGGATGCAGAACGCTTAAGGCTGAATGCTTAACGCATTATGAAAGAAACCTGCGTTAAGCGTTTTGCATTAAGCGTTTCGCTTGGAATCGCGAATTTACGAAAAAACGGGTGGGGGTGGACACAGTTTTAAACTTTTATACACCTTATTTGTCTTAATTTGCATACAGAACGAGGATACCCCCTAATTCAAACAGGAACTATGCAAAAGATCAGAGAATTTCTGGAATTACATGCTTTTGGTGTTTGCTCGGCCATTGGCGAGAAGCTGGGTATTGCTTCATCACGGATCAGGATGTGGTTTATCTATGTTTCTTTTCTAACACTGGGCTCTCCGGTGATCATTTATATGATCCTTGCTTTCTGGATCAATATCAAGAATTATATTTTGGCGGGGAAGAGGAATCCGATTAAGAACTGGTAGGCTTAGTTAATTAAAAATTAATAATTAGAAATTAGTAATTACACTTCTTTGCAGGTGATAGTATGCCTGGTTTACAAGTAAATCAGGGCCTCCTTATTAATTACTGATTAAATAGGCATTAAGCGATCTTCCATTTTACCATATTCTGTTTGGCTGATTGTAAATTGCTTAACTACCTGTAATGCCCCTTTTATTCTTTTCTTTTTTATAATCTCAACTTGATCGTTACCAAGCCGGGTGTCTGTTCTTTCTTCCATTAATACCAGTTTGCCTTGAATAAAACCATAAACAACCTGTTTATAATGACCAGACATTTCCCGATACGTATTTGAAATCGTTTTATTTTTCTTATCGAGAGATGCATCTCCCAGTAATTCTGTGATCTGTTTTGAAAAAACGTATTTCTCTTTTTTAGGATCAAATAAATAAAACAGATAACCCGTCTGAGCATGTTTTGCTTCAAATGCAAAGAGTTTGAAATCGGGATAACCATCGAAATTGAAATCATCAAAAATCAATTCTTCGTTACCTCTGGTTATGTAATTATCGTCAGGTATAATTTTCTGGATCAGTTTATGATCTTTCAGGCGGGTAACCTTAATACTATTTACAGAACTGTCAGACGCACCCCACATGCTTGTTTTATCAAACCATTCTAAAGATAGTTTGAATGAATGGGTTTTATTTTGAAAGGTGTAAGGCATTTGTGCTGTTGCATGAAAGAAGCATGACAGCAGAACTGAAAATATGAATTGTGCCTTACGAAGCATATTATTAAATACTTGCTTTTCTTAATCGAACCAATCGCTCCAGCAAAGGTTCCAATAAATCCAGCTTCAACATATTCGCTCCATCACTTTTAGCCACTGCAGGATTGGGATGCGTTTCAATAAATAATCCATCTGCACCTGTTGCAATGGCTGCACTGGCAATGGTACCGATCAATTGTGGATTACCACCGGTTACACCTGAGGTTTGATTGGGTTGTTGTAATGAGTGCGTACAATCCATAATCACCGGTACTTTGTTTTCCTGCATCCATGGAATATTCCGGTAATCAACCACAAGATCCTGATAGCCAAATGTATTTCCCCTTTCAGTAAGCATTACTTTTTCATTACCGGCTTTCTGAATTTTATCAACGGCAAATTTCATGGAAGGGCCACTTAAGAATTGGCCTTTTTTTACGTTCACGATTCTTCCGGTTTCTGCGGCAGCGATCAGTAAATCTGTTTGCCTGCATAAAAAAGCCGGGATCTGCAGAATATCAATAAACGGAGCAGCCATTGCCGCTTCTTCATGCGCATGAATATCAGATGTGGTTGGAAGGCCATAGGTAGTGCCCACTTTTTTGATCAGCGATAACCCATTATCATCTCCAATACCGGTAAAAGAACCGGCACTGGTACGGTTGGCTTTGCGGTAACTGGCTTTGAATACATAGGGAATTTCCAATCGTTTGCAGATAGCGGATACTTTATCGGCTACTTCCATTACCAGCTCTTCACTTTCCACCACACAGGGGCCGGCAATAAGGAAGAAGTTATCGGGATTGTATGACTGTTGCTTAAATAATTCTGACAAATAAGATGGAAGCATTTGATAAGTATATGTAGTTAACGAAATTAAGCCTTTTTTGAATAATGAATATTGAACAGGGAATATCGAATGTTGAAGTAAAAAACACTTCGTAATTCAATATTCCCTGTTCAATATTCGATATTCTTAAGTTTCTTTGTTGTTACTAAAATGATTGCCATGTCTGTTGTAAAAGATAAAATATTGGTTATTGGCGCTTCCGGCCAGATAGGTGTGGAGCTTACCCTGGCTTTGCGTAAGAAATACGGTAACAACAATGTAGTAGCTTCTGATCTGCGGGAAGAAAATCCCTTGTTAAAAGGCAGCGGACCTTATGTGAGTCTTGATGTGATGAATAAGGAAATGCTGCATGTTCAGGTGATTCGCCAGAATATTACGCAGATCTATTTGTTAGCGGCCATCTTATCAGCCACCGGCGAAAAAAATCCAAACCTTGCCTGGCATCTGAATATGCAGGGGTTATTGAATGTACTGGATATTGCCCGTGAAGAAAAAATACAGAAAATCTACTGGCCAAGCAGTATTGCTGTTTTCGGGCCAACTTCTCCCAAACAAAATTGTCCGCAACAAACCATTATAGAGCCTATCACTGTTTATGGTATCAGTAAATATGCCGGTGAATTCTGGTGTAATTATTATCATAACCGTTATGGTGTTGATGTACGCAGTATCCGTTATCCGGGTTTGATCAGTTATAAATCAGAACCCGGTGGTGGTACAACTGATTATGCTATTGAAATATTTCATGGTGCATTAGAAGATAAAAAGTATAAATGTTTTTTAAAGGAAGACACTTATCTGCCCATGATGTATATGCCCGATGCCATCCGCGCCACATTGGAATTGATGGATGCACCTGCAGAAAAAATTTCTATTCGCACTTCTTATAATATTTCAGGAATGAGTTTTTCACCAAAAGAAATTGGCGAAGAAATTCGTAAACATGTTCCTGATTTTAAAATCAATTATGCGCCTGATTACAGGCAGGATATTGCCAACAGCTGGCCGCAAAGTATTGATGACAGTGTAGCTGCAAAAGACTGGGGATGGAAACCGGAATACGATCTCTCTAAGATGACCGCTGATATGCTGGAGAACCTGAAGGGTAATTAAAAATTAGAAATTAAAAATTAATAATTGTAGAGGGGCTCATTTGTTCATTCAAATAAAGCTAAATAAGAAGGGCGTTATGCAAGGAGATATTTCCTTGTATAAGGCCCTTCTTATTTAATTATTAATTTCTAATTATTAATTAAAACCTAAGTCCTATGCCGATATTACTACGAATACCCAACCATGGGCCATCAGTTGTAATTCTTGCACCACTATTGCTTGCAGTACCGCTTACAGTAAACGGACTTGTTTTGTTCTTGATATCGTTGATACTGTTTTGCAGGGCGGTTACTTCATCATTGGTTAGGGTAGCTGCAAAATTCAGATCTCCGTTACTATGGCCATAATGAGCGCCAATGATTTGAAGATCCAACACAAGTTTACCAACTAAGGTAAACTGCCAACCCACCATAAGACCCGGGCTTGTTGATTTTACATTACCAGTAAAGTTTGCAGACTTTGAATATGTTTGACCAAAAGTAGGTCCTGCAACCGTTGAAGTATACGTGTATTTTACCGGAGCCGCCAGATCAAAATTGGCAAAGCGGAGATAAGGTGCAAGGTAGAAGCCTTTCATCCTCCCTAAGCCAAGGTAGAGACGTCCTTCTAAAGTCCATGCAGTATTACCCATTTGAAAATTACCAAAATCCACATTGCTACTATTGATTTTTTTAGCCAGTTCATCCTGAAAAGGAAGTGCACCTTTTGCCATGGTACGGTAACTGATCGATGCGGAGAAATGTTTTGTCAAACTTCTTTCATAGGTAAAATGATAATTTCTCAGTGCTACTGAACCGATATTCCATCTAAGGATATTTTTTCCGCCTATCAGGCTTTGCGCGCCGGCAAACATGGGCAGACAAAATAAGATAACAATAATTTTTTTCATAAATGTTCTGTTTTGGTTTTGGTTATGTTTGGTTGCTGTATACTATTTAGAAACGAGGTCGGATACGGTTTTATTTTCCAGTATCGCCAGCGTATTATCTCTTACCTGTTTCATTACCCTGTTCAGGCCGCATTTTTTTTCATCACAATCCCTGCATTTCTCGTAAAAGTTCAGACTTACGCAGGGCAGTAATGCGATGGGTCCTTCAATTAATCGCATAACCTGTGCTAATGGTATATCCTGGGGTTCCACTTTAAAAAAATAACCGCCGCCTTTACCTTTTTTACTTTCGAGTAATCCTGCTTTTCTCAGTTCCAAGAGGATATTTTCAAGGAATTTAAGGGGGATTTTTTTTCTTTTGGAAATCTCTGCTATCAGCACCGGGCCGTCTTTTTTGCGCTCAGCCATAAAGGTGAGGGCTTTAAATGCGTATTGTGTTTTCTTAGAAAGCATAATAACCGGTAAATTAATAAAAATTCATCTGCTCCAAACGGTTAGGGCATTGCCGTTCCGCGGGGGATATGGATTTGACAGGGGGAAGATACTATTTCTTTCGTTCGCGCCAATAAGCCTGTTTACGGGGAGATTACAGGCCTAATACTTCTTTCATGCCGAAGATACCTTTTTTATTGATTGCAAATTCGGCAGCCAAAACCGCACCACCGGCAAAACCAATTCTGTTATGTGCTGTGTGAATAATTTCAATATCATCAACGGATGAGCTATACCTGATCTTGTGGGTACCGGGTGCAGGATCTATCCGTTCAGAAATGATCTCAAGTTCACCGGGGTTATCACTCAGGTGATTTACCCATTGTTTTTTGGTTTTGATATGTTTGAGTACCTGTTCAGCCAATGTAATCGCTGTTCCGCTTGGCGCATCTTTTTTCTGAGTATGATGTATTTCTTCCATACTTACCTGGTAGTCTTTATGACCCGACATCAGTTTGGCGAGATAGGTATTGAGTTCGAAAAACAGGTTTACACCAATGCTGTAATTGCTGGCGTAAATCAATGTTCCGTTTTGCTGTTGACAATATTGGGCAGCTTCTTCAAATTTATCCAACCAACCTGTTGAGCCGCAAACCAGGGGCACACCCAGTTCCAAACATTTCATCACATTACCAAAGGCGCTGTGGGGGCCGGTGAACTCAATAGCAACATCTGCTTTGGAGATATTTTCTTTGTTAAGATCAGCCGCATTATCCAGATCTATTTTTAAAACGATCTCATGTCCTTTTTCCAGAGCAATGGTTTCAATTGCTTTCCCCATTTTGCCGTAACCTACCAATGCTATTCTCATATCGCTGATTTTATGATTTTTGGTATGATTTGTATGATTGAAAGGATCAGACTCACTTCATAAAATCAATACTTCTGCAAATAAAACACTTCGCTGTAATAAATGGATAGAAAATGAAGGATTTCTGCTTAACGGGTGATGACCGATTTTTTGGATGGAGTCTTCAGATTCAGCGTAAGTCCTAACCCCGGTGTTCTTGTTTGCGGGTTGAAAGTAGGGTTAAGTTCCATGGAAAGGTCACTGCTTACATCAAATTGTTTGAGGTGAGCAAATACGGTTGCATCGGCCACCTGTAATCCCCAGGCAAGGAGAAACCACAAAATGGAATAATCCCTGTCGCGGCGAAAGGAGTTACGGTATGATTGCAAAGAAGTGATACTTAGATTGGTCAATTGCGGATCGATATTCTTAAGATCAGCAGTATCGGCAGGGTTTGCTGCTGCTTTAAACTTTGCTTCGTATGCAAATTTTGTTTTTTTATAATAGCTGTTATTATAAAAATATAATCCTGTGGGTATCGCAAGTATTCCATAAACGAGGGGGATCTTCCAGTATTCTTTGTTGTAGGCTTGTCCCCAACCCGGTATCAACGCAGAGCGGCGTGTAGCAATTCTGGGAATATGCTTTGGTACCGTATCTTTTTTAACGGCTGTTTTATTTTCTGCCGTGTCTTTTGGAGAGATCACAGAATCTTTTTTGGACGAACTGAAAAGAGATCCTGTAGCCAGTGATCTTTTTTCATTCTGCGCCAAAACAGCCGTTGCGCATCCAACACAAATAAAAAATAATATGAAGAGCCTGTATAATTTCATGTAACAATTAACTCACAGTAACATTCATGGCGTCCAGTATTTTATTCAGTTCTTCCAGTGAATAATATTCGATACTGATACTGCCATAGCCTTTTTTATTATGGGCCATTTTTACTTTGGTTCCGAAATGAGAGGCTAAATTATCTTCAATTTTCTTGAAGGCAGGCGGCAGTTCCGACTTTACGGAAGATTTAACACCATTATTCTTCTCTGCCTTATACATATTACGCACCAGTTCTTCTGTTTGGCGAACGCTGAGGCCTTTTTGAACAATTTCTTTATAAACGAATAATTGTTTATCAATGGTATCAATATTTACCAACGCTCTTGCATGCCCCATGCTTAATGAGCCATTGCGGACTGCCAGTTGAATATCCGGTGGCAGTTTTAATAAGCGCAGGTAATTGGTAACAGTGGTTCTTTCCTTGCCCATTCTTTCTGCAACCTGTTCCTGCGTATGGTCCAGTTCTTCCATCATTCTTTTATAACTGATGGCGATCTCTATCGCATTAAGGTCTTCTCTCTGTAAATTTTCAAGCAAAGCAAGTTCCAGTAATTGCTGATCATTTGCCTGACGGATATAAGCCGGTACATCTGTTAACCCTGCAATTTTAGAAGCACGAAAACGACGCTCACCTGCAATCAGCTGGTATTTGCCATTGGCTAATTTAGAAACCGTTAATGGCTGAATAATATCGTGCAGTTTAATAGAAGCTGCCAATTCATTCAAAGCTGCTTCATCAAAATCACGGCGTGGTTGTTTTGGATTTACCTGTATATCCGCAATAGGGATGCGCATGGTATGGGTAACCTGCTCAACCACATCGGTTTTTAAAGATCCGGTAGTGGTTTTTAAATCAGCATCTATATTCTGTAATAAAGAGCGGAGCCCTTTTCCGATGAGGTCTTTATTTTGTTTCGGTGTTGACATTCCAATTAGTAATTAATAATTAGTAGTTAGTAATTGGGCTCTGAAATTTCAAAATTTCCCAATTCCAAAATTTCAAAATCACTCAATGATTCTTTCCTGGTTCGACATCTTCGTCATGCCGTTGTTTTGTAAAATTTCTTTGGCAAGGTTTAAGTAATTCACTGCGCCTTTGCTTTCGGCATCATATAAGATAACGGGTTTGCCAACGCTTGGGGCTTCGCTTAATCTTGTGTTTCTGTGAATGATGGTATCAAAAACCATATCATCAAAATGTCTTCTTACTTCACTAACTACCTGGTTGCATAAACGTAAACGACCATCGTACATGGTCATTAAAATACCTTCGATCTGTAATTCGGGATTGAGACGGCTTTGAACAATCTTGATGGTGTTTAGTAATTTACCCAATCCTTCCAATGCAAAAAATTCGCACTGTACAGGAACGATCACACTATCAGAGGCTACCAGAGAATTTACGGTGATCAATCCCAACGACGGAGAACAGTCAATAATAATAAAATCATAACGATCGCGCACAGCATCCAATATTCCTTTCAATACATTTTCCCGGTTAGGATAATTGATCATTTCAATTTCAGCACCTACCAGATCAATATGTGAAGGAAGTACATCAAGATTAGGGATCTCACTTTTTAATATCACGTCTGCTGCTAATGCATTATTCACCATACAGTCGTAGAGGCTGTTGGTGATATTGTGCAGGTCAAAACCAACACCTGTAGTGCTGTTGGCCTGCGGATCTGCATCAACCAATAATGTTTTAAATTCGAGCACAGCGAGGCTGGCAGCTACATTAATTGCTGATGTTGTTTTACCTACCCCGCCTTTTTGATTGGCCACTCCAATGATTCTCGCCATAATTACTCCCAATCCGCCTGAGGCGGACATTTAATTGTGATGTAAATCTAAATATCTATCGTTTCTCCAATACCCGGAAGCAACAATGTTTTACCTGATGCAGCAAAGTTTGCTTTCGCCTCTTCTTCATTTATTTTAATAAAACCGAATGTATTGTAATGTACCCCCACAATGGTTTTACAATCTACAAAATCGGCAGCTTTTATTACATCTGCTATATCCATGGTAAAATTGTCACCAATAGGCATTACAGAAAAATTGAGTTTAGCCCAGCCGGGGATCAATTGCATATCCAGGGTAAGAGCAGTATCGCCGCTATAATAAAAATTACCTTCTTCTGTTGTAAATACAAATCCCATCGGATTGCCGCCATAACTTCCATCGGGTAGGCCGCTGCTGTGTTGGGCAACCACACATTTTCCCGTACCGAAATCAAAATGCCATTTGCCACCTGTATTCATGGGGTGGGTATTGGTTACGCCGTTCTTATTCAGCCATTCATGAATCTCCCAATTGGCCACTACTTTACAGCCGGTTCTTTTGGCAATGGCTATGCAATCGGCAATATGATCAGCATGGCCATGTGATAAGAAGATATAGTCAGCTTTAATCAAGTTAACATCAATATCCTTTGCTAATTCATTGTAAGTGATAAAAGGGTCAAAAAGGATCTTTTTACCCTTGATCTCTACCGCAAAACAGGAATGTCCGTAAAAGCTCAGTTTCATCTTCTTTTTTGTTGAAAGTGGTCAAAAATACACTTTAGGGCACATCTGCCGAAACAATATTATCCAAACCGGGTTATAGAAGGAGGGCAAGTTTTCAACAGGCCTGTTTTGGGGCTTCCGGACAGTATCTTTGCCCACTTAAACAAATAAAAGGCAGGGTAAAATAAACGGCCTTATGAAACGTCAACCGAAAGAGACAATTATCGAATTATGAGAAATGCAAGCACCTGGTGGATCATTGCCGTGATCATGTTACTGCTCGACCTGTATGTGTATCAGGCTTTAAGAACGGTAAGCAGCCAATCCAGTGAAAAAACAAGAATGGCGGTTCAGATTACCTATTGGGTTATTTCTGGGTTAACATTGGTGGCTTTGTTGTCGTTTCCCTACATACAGGCGCTTCAGACCTCTAAAGTTTTCCGCAATTATGTGTTTGCGATATTGGTGGGATTGTTTTTTGCCAAGCTGCTGGGATCGGTATTTTTTCTGATGGATGATCTCAGACGGGCCGGATTATGGTCGCTTAGCAAGATCTTACCCGAAACAGGGGCAAGATACATGGGAGAGGGCAATGCCATTCCACGTTCCACTTTTATGAGTTGGTTGGGCTTAGGTATTGGGGGAACTTTATTTGGAACACTTTTATACGGATTCAGTAATAAGTATAATTATCAGATAAAAAATATCAAACTATCCTTTGCCAATCTGCCACAGGCTTTTAAAGGGTTGAAGATTGTACATATCAGCGATATACATAGCGGCAGTTTTCAGAATAAGGAAGCAGTGAATCATGGAGTGGATATGATCCTGAAACAAAATGCTGATCTGGTTTTGTTTACCGGCGATCTGGTAAACGACAGGGCAGATGAGATGACAGATTATATGAATGTGTTTAACCGGGTAAAAGCTCCCTTGGGTGTATACAGTTCTTTAGGTAACCATGATTATGGTGATTATGTATCATGGCCATCCCAACAGGAAAAATCTGCCAATCTGGAAAGACTAAAACAGGTACATGCCAACCTTGGCTGGCGTTTATTGATGAATGAGCATGTATTATTGGAAAAACAAGGCGAGCAGATTGCTTTGTTGGGAATAGAGAATTGGGGTGCCAAAGGCCGTTTTCCCAAGTATGGAAAGATGCATGAAGCGTATCCCGGAACGGAAAAAATTCCTTTTAAAATATTACTGAGTCACGACCCCAGCCATTGGGATGCAGAGGTAAAAGTAAAATACCCTGATGTAGACCTGATGCTGGCCGGCCATACACACGGTATGCAGTTTGGCCTTGAAAATCCATACTTTAAATGGAGTCCTGTGCAGTGGATGTATAAACAATGGGCGGGACTATATGAAGATGGCAAACAGAAATTATATGTGAACAGGGGATATGGCTTTATCGGTTACCCGGGCAGAGTGGGTATTTTACCTGAAATTACCCTGATAGAATTAAGCTGATCATTTTGCAGGATACCGTCATAACATTGCAATTTTTACAGATTAACATTTTTTGGCACGGTCATTGAAAATAGATACTGAAATAAATCAATTGTTATGAAGAAAGTAATCTTGTCAGTATGTATGATGATACTTATTGTATCCGTTTCGCAAGCGCAGGGTGTGCGGGTAGGCATTAAAGCCGGAGCGAACATGAATAAGATCTCAGGACAGTCGTTTAATGATGGATTTGATCTGTCATACCATGCGGGTGGTTTCCTTGAAATCGATTTTAATAAGAAATGGGGTATTCAACCTGAATTACTCTGGAGCCAGACATCCGGAAAACCTTCGAGTTTCAGAAGTATATACAGTACTACTTCGATTCCAACAGCGTTTGATGGTAATCAAACGATCAAACTGGATTATCTGTCGATCCCTATTCTTTTCCGATACAATGTTGGTGGTATCCT
Source organism: Sediminibacterium sp. (assembly GCA_965206685.1). GTDB lineage: Bacteria > Bacteroidota > Bacteroidia > Chitinophagales > Chitinophagaceae > Sediminibacterium. The sequence continues at coordinate 2,580,669 of OZ242223.1, read as the reverse complement.
GTCTTTGAATGCAGGTCCTCAGTATAGTATCCTCATTAAAAAAGACAACACGCTGTTACAGAATGGCCAGTCGGCTTTTAAAAATGGAGATTTTGCCTTTGTATTAGGTGGGCAGTTGAATTTCAAATTCCTGCGTGTTTACGGACGATACAATATCGGTTTGCAGAACATCAACGATATTGATAATAAAGATAAGTGGACCAGCCAGCAGATGCAGGTGGGACTTGGGTTCCGCCTTTAATAAGCTCAACGCTAAATGCAAAACGCTTAACGCAGTAAATATGCGTTAAGCGTTTTGCGTTTCGTATTAAGCGTAAATTATAATTTGTATTTCTTTTTGAGACTGAGTATTTCTTTTTTGAAAAGTTGCAGTTCGGCAATCTGTTGTTTGATAAAACTGTTTTCTTCCAATTTGCCCAGTACCTCATTCATTTCTCCGATACTTTCGTATACCATTTTACGGTAAGGGCTTGTATAGTCTTTTGCCCTTGAATCGTAAATGCCTTTGGTTAGCCATTCTTTGGTGGCTACCATTCCGTTTAACAGATTGGTGAGTTGATGAGCATCTAACTTTCTTAAATTGATACCGGTTATCTCTGATAAAGAAGCCAATGCGTGTTTCAATTTCTGCGCAGGATATTTATCGCCCTGTGTCTGGTAATATTGGTGTACCGCATCCCATGATTTAATTTTACCTGACCGGATTTTTTCTTTTAAAGTATCAAGCTCAGTTACCGGAATCAGCTGCCCACCCACATTGCTCCATTCATTTCGGGTTGATCTTGCAGGTAGTGCTGCAGCCAGTTCTTTTATAGTAGCAAAATTATTTTCTTTTATAAATTTTAATAAGTGAGTAGTGCCGTAATAAATGATCAACTCCTCAAATACTTTATAAGCCGGTAAAACTTTTGTAAGAACTGTTTTTCGTTTACTGTTCTCAATATTCTCTCCCAATATCTCCAGATCATTCACGATCTTATTGTTGTTCTGTAACAGGTGTTTACCTGATTCTGTTAGATCCTCGTCTTTTGCCGGTTGTTTAATTGAGGCGTGATAAGCCTTTCCGGTAGCGGTTTCCATCAATTTGAGTGAATGGAACATTTCATTAATCGTATCCGGAGCCAGGAAATCGAATTCAAGGCTTTGAATACGTTCGATACGTTTATCCCTGTCAACATATTTCCATGAATTGCGGGCCAGTGCATACAGGTTGTATAGAAACCAATATCCGGGCATGATCACAAGCCTGTCGTTGGTAACATCATTATTGATCAGTGAGAATGGAAAAGGAACATTTAATTCAGAAGGATAATCTCCCTTGGTAAGAATGCTGAAACTTGCAAATTGTGAGTTGTGTTTTAAACTTACACAAAGTCCCGGCCAGAAACCTCGCCCCATAATTACTTCTCCATCTGCACCGCGACTGTTATGGTTTGAACCGATAGTGGCCCCGGCGGCAATATTACTTTGACCCATTACCAATGCGGCACATAAAAAAGAATTATTATGGTGTTGCTCATGCGCCGGAAATATCAATGAATTCAATACCTCACAACAGGAGATGGTTGCATTATTACCGAGATAAGAATTGATCAACCTTGCACCGTATTTTAATTGAGAGTGGGAGCCCATGATAAAGCGAACAGCCTTTACGCCATAAAATAAACGGCACCCAAAACCAATAATTCCATTTACGATCTCACAGCCTTCGCCGATTTGCGTAGTGCCTTCTGGACCGGAGTTTACGGTTAGGTTTTTTAATTTATTGGCACCTTTAAAATAAGCATCTGACCCTACCCAAACGTCTTTGATGATCTTACAGTTTTTGATCACGCTTCTGTCACCAATCTTTCCATAATACCCGCGGCGGTTATCAAAACGTTGTTCGGTAAACTGTTTAAATTTTTCCTGTAAAGTTTTATCATCCCGGTTTCGGCTCCATAAATAGGCATCGCCAGCCAGCATGCCGTTAAAAGGCATTACGCGGCGGCCTGTATTTTCATTACAGATCTCTACCCAAATACGTACATCTTCTTTCTCGCCTTCTTTGATAATACCATTGCCAAATTTTGCATGATTGGTGGTAACCAGTTCATTCACGTTGGTAATGATCACTTCATTGCCGATAATATAGTGCGAGAGATAGTTCACATTATCGATCACCACATTATCTCCAAAATCGCAACTGATAATGGTTGAATTATATAAGCCTACCGGAGCTTTCAGATCACTAAACCCCATGCAGAAAGGTTCAAGCTTTCCAATCCGAACCAGCCCGTAAAACTTACAGTTCTTTACCAATTCTGCATTAAATGCATCTGATACAAGAATATTATTCCAGTCATCACTTGTATTGCCATTGCGAACCAACATTTCAATCTCATATGCAGAAAGCCTTCGGTACTCAATACCACTGCGGTTCTGCATATCGCGCAGGTAATATTCATTCTCGCCTTTGGGTATCAATTCATCTTTAATGAATTGATACCCCAAAGCATCCAGCGGCGTTTTGTAAATGATGTTTTTCGACATGCAATATTTTTTGGGAAACCGTTTATTCTACGGTTACACTTTTTGCGAGGTTACGGGGTTTGTCTACATCCAATCCTTTTGCAAGACCGGTATAGTAACTTAATAATTGTAATGGTATCACACTCAGCAAAGGTGCAATGGCTTCATCTGCATCAGGCACAAACATTACATCATCTGCCATACCCGGTATCACATTATCTTCTGTGGTGGCTACGGCAATCACCATTCCTTTGCGTGCTTTAATTTCCTGCACGTTGGAAACGATCTTTTGGTAATACGAATCTTTGGTTGCAACAAATACAACCGGCAATTTATCATCCACCAATGCAATCGGCCCGTGTTTCATTTCTGCGGCAGGATATCCTTCTGCGTGTATATAAGAAATCTCTTTCAGTTTTAATGCACCTTCCAAAGCCACAGGAAAATTATAACCGCGGCCTAAGAACAGGAAGTCAGTAGCGTCTTTATACTTTACAGCAATCCGTTCAATATTAGAAGTATCTTTTAAGATCTCCTTTACTTTTTCAGGAATCGATTCAAGATCTTTCATCAACTGCAGGTAACGCTCTTGTGAGAGCGTGCCTTTTGCATAACCGATCTTTAATGCCATCATGGTTAAAACAGCCAGTTGTCCGGTAAATGCTTTGGTACTGGCAACGCCGATCTCCGGGCCTGAATGGGTGTAGGCGCCTGCATGACTAAGTCTTGCGATACTGCTGCCTACAGCATTAACTACGCCAAAAATAAATGCCCCCTGTTCTTTCGCACTTTCCAATGCCACCAATGTATCTGCTGTTTCGCCGCTTTGCGAAATAGCAATGATCACATCGCCTTTATTGATAACTGGATTACGGTATCTGAACTCTGATGCATATTCTACTTCTACCGGAATGCGGCATAATTCTTCGATCAGGTATTCTGCAATCAAACCTGCGTGCCAACTGGTTCCACAGGCAACGATCACAATGCGTGGTGCTTTAATAAAAGCTTCGATATGATTTTCAACTCCCGCCATCATGATCTGACCGGTTTGCGTTAATAGTCTTCCGCGCAAACAATCAAAAATTGTATCGGGTTGTTCATGTATCTCTTTCAGCATGAAATGGTCATAGCCGCCTTTTTCAATAGCTGCCAGTTCCATATCCAGCTTGGTGATGAACGGGGTTTGTTTTTCGTTACCAAGATTTTTAAGGATGAGTTCATCCGGACGAACGATTGCAATCTCATAGTCATTTACATACACGACTTCTTTGGTGTATTCGATAATAGGAGAGGCATCACTTGCTAAAAAATGTTCGCCTTTGCCAATACCGATTACAAGCGGGCTACCTTTTCTTGCAGCAATGATCGTATCCGGATCATCGTTCGAGATCAGCAGAATACAATAAGCCCCTACGATCCGTTTTAATGCAATACGTAAAGCCTCTTCAAGCGTGCAATCATTATTTTTCTTGATGTCTTCAATAAAATTCAGCAATACTTCTGTATCCGTATCGCTTTTAAAACTGTAGCCTTTTGAAAGCAATTCCTGTTTGATCTGGGTATAGTTCTCAATGATGCCATTATGAATCATAGCCAACTCACCACTCTGCGATTGATGTGGGTGTGCATTACGGTCGCTTGGCTCGCCATGTGTGGCCCAACGGGTATGGCCTATGCCGATATGACCGTGACAATCCTGCCCCAGTGCATATTCTTCCAGCTCGGCAACTTTACCTTTCTTTTTATAAACATTTAATTTCCCGTTGTTCAACAAGGCAACCCCTGAGCTGTCATAGCCGCGGTATTCTAAGCGTTTTAATCCCTTGATGATCACGGGATAGGCTTCTCTGGGTCCGGTATATCCTACAATTCCACACATATTGGTTTCTTATATTAGATTAACGTGCAAGTTTAGTTATTTTACGCTAATAATGCTGTTAATGGCAGATTTGAATAGCTTTTAAAATTATTGATTTTTGGTATGAATAATCTCTTTGATACGGCTAAGGATTATGTATTGGAAGACAGTTGCGTTTTATTGCGTCCTTTAGCGGCCGATGACTGCAAGAATTTGCTGTTATATTCCCAAAATGAGCCCGAATTGTGGAAATATTCCCTGGTGAAAGTAGCCGGAGAAGACAACCTGATCAATTATATCAAGGCTTCGCTGGATGCTAGAGCTGCCGGTAAAGAGTATGCCTTTATCGTATTTGATAAACGTACGCAGGAATATGCAGGAACTTCTCGGTTTTACGATATTCAACCCATGCACAAAACTTTGCAATTGGGTTATACCTGGTATGGTAAAAAATTTCATGGTACCGGATTAAATAAACATTGCAAATACCTGTTACTGCAGTTCGCTTTTGAACAGTTGGGTATGGAGCGTGTTGAATTCAGGGCCGATAACAGGAATGAGAGAAGCATTGCTGCTATGAAAAGTATTGGTTGTATAGAGGAAGGTGTTCTGAGAAGTAATACATTAAAACCCGACGGATCGCGGCGTGACAGTATTGTGCTGAGTATTTTAAAAAATGAATGGGAGAATGGGGTAAAAGAAAAACTGGCTGCAAAACTTTAGCTTATTGTATTTGGTTTAATGTAAACCTGATTATCTCAACAGCTTCCTTCTGTCGTGAAATGATTACATACATATATCCGTCCTTTATAATTGTATGCGGGTAGCCATATTGGCCGCCTTTCCAAAGCCCTTCTTTTTTTAGTTTGTATTCATCGTCTGCAATGATGTATTGTTGATCAAACAATTGGCCATCTTTTGAAACAGATAGTATCAAAGGTGTTCGTGCATAGTGATGCAGTGTATCCGGTATGCCCACATAATAAAAACGTTGACCGGGCAAGCGGCCAAAATGAAATTTACTATCATTATCCGTGAACATGGTTTCAACCGGCATTGACCAATTTTGTCCTTTGTTTTTACTCTCTGTTAGCCATAACCTTCCTTTCCATCCTTTGCCTGTTACCCTTAATAAGGAATGTAATACGCCATCATCTGTTTCAAAAAAGGAACCCTCACAAAGTGGCGGTAAATTATTTTTTTCTGCCGGTGCATAAAAGGTAGCCGGATTGTCTTCTGTAAATAATGTGGCATCATAAAAACTACTCATCTTCCAACCGTTTAAACCGCGGTAATCATCTGTATATGGAAACGTAAAATTTCCACTGATGATCAAGCGGCCGTTACTGATGGCTTGCGGGCCATGATTGGGATTAACGGGAATATGCATATCCATCGCTTCACTCCAATGCTCTCCATCGGTTGTGATCTTTGCCCATAAATGCGTATTTGTTTTTTTGGGTGAATATTCCCCATAATAGGCCACCAGTGTATCATGAAATTGATGGAAGCCCGCAGCTGTTAATACATTCAAAGTATCTCCATGATAAACAGAAGGCACCGCCAATGGCTTTGGTTTTGACCAATCGGTAATATGCTGACCGCAGATAGAAAAGACCACTCTTTGTCCGGGGGCATCTTCATCTTTCATTCCATTAGACCAGATAGCGATCAGTTTACCTTTAAAAGCAGTAATGGAAGGATGGTGCGAATACATCCATTCATTACTGGGAACATAGATCATGCCACGCTGAATCTTCATACTGATCAGGGCTTCTCCATTGCGGTAATTATTGCGGATAGAAGCTTTTTGAGCGAGGATTTCATCTGTTAAACCCATGAGCATCATGCTGAATATTACCGGAACCATAAAAAGCTTTTGTAAGTACCGCATGATTCTTTTCTTTTGTTGAAGATACTGGATGATCATTATCTTTCCAATGCCCATATACTTGTTATGAAACGGATATTTTTCTTTGTAGTCATATTATTTTTTAGCTGCTTACATGCAATGGCACAAAAGCCGGCGTATAAGAATGAAAAATTACCGGTTGAGCAAAGGGTAAAAGATCTTTTACAAAGAATGACACCGGAAGAAAAATTCTGGCAACTTTTTATGATCCCCGGCGATCTGGGTGCAGATGAATCCAAATACAAAAATGGCATCTTCGGTTTTCAGGTAAGTGCGGCATCGCAGGGTGGGGATGCAGCTTCTCAATTATTGCAATATGGAACTTCTGAAAATGCATTGAGTCTTGCAAAAAAGATCAACGCCATTCAAAAATATTTTGTTGAAAGAACAAGACTGGGTATCCCCATCATCGCATTTGATGAATCCTTGCATGGATTGGTAAGAAGCGGTGCAACCTCTTTCCCACAGGCTATTGCACTGGCAGCCACATGGGATACGGCACTAATGAAACAAGTGGCTACAGCAATTGCAATAGAAACAAAAGCACGGGGCATCAGAGATGTATTAACCCCTGTGGTAAATATTGCGAGCGATGTTCGCTGGGGCAGAACCGAAGAAACCTATGGCGAAGATCCATTTCTCTCTTCTGAAATGGCCGTGGCTTTTGTAAGTCCGTTTGAAAAGAACGGCATTATTACCACACCCAAACATTTTATCGCCAATGTGGGTGATGGCGGACGCGATAGTTATCCGATTCATTACAATGAACGGTTACTCGACGAAGTTTTTCTCCCGCCCTTCAAAGCGGCTATTGAACGTGGTGGATCCCGATCTATTATGACGGCTTATAATTCACTTGATGGAAGTCCGAGCACAGCAAACGATTGGTTACTCAATAAAAAATTAAAAAACAATTGGCATTTCAAAGGTTTTGTGATCTCCGATGCCAGTGCGGTTGGCGGTGCCAATGTATTACACTATACGGCAAAAGATTATGCAGATGCAGGTAAGAAAGCGATCACTAACGGATTGGATGTGATCTTTCAAACAGATTATAAACACCACGCTTTATTTATTGAACCTTTTTTAAACGGACAGATCAGCAAACAAAGAATTGATGATGCAGTAACCAGGGTTTTACGTGCCAAGTTCGAGCTGGGTTTATTCGAACATCCTTATGTTGCTGAAACAGAAGCAGAAAAATGGATCAGTAATCCTGCACATAAGGCGCTGGCAAAACAAGCCGCACTTGAATCGGTTGTTTTATTAAAGAATGAGAATCATGTTTTGCCTTTGAATAAAAATATTCACTCTGTTGCAGTAATCGGAACCGATGCAATGGAAGCAAGACTTGGCGGATATAGCGGCCCGGGTAATCAAAAGATCAATATTCTTGAGGGGATCCGTGAAAAAATAAATAGCAACGTTAAAATAAATTATGCAGAAGGCTGCGGAAGAAAATCGGTTGAATGGAAAGTCATACCTTCTGAACAATTGAGTACAGTAGAGAATGGTAAAATGATCACAGGACTGAAAGGCGAATATTTTTCTTCTTTGGTACCTGATGCAAAACCGGTACTCACAAGGACAGATAGAAATATTGATTTTAACTGGACATTATTTTCGCCTGATCCATTACTAAGTGCAGATCATTACTCCGTTCGCTGGACAGGAAAATTTACAGCAAGTGAAACAGGAAAATATAAAATAGGATTGGACGGGAATGATGGGTTCCGCTTATACATTAATGATCAATTACTGATTGATAACTGGAGTAAACAATCATATCATACTCTTTTAGCTGATTTTGTTTTTGAGAAGAATACTAGGTATGATATACGTGTAGAATTTTATGAAGCGATGGGAAATGCACATATCCATCTGGTATCTGATATGGGTGTAAAAAATGAATGGAATAAAAAAATACAGGAAGCGGTAGATGCTGCAGCTGCCTCAGATGCAGCCATTATAACAGTGGGTATTCAGGAAGGAGAATTTCAAGACAGGGCCATGCTTGCATTACCTGGGCATCAGGAAGAAATGATCCAGAAAATTGCCGCCACAGGTAAACCGGTGATTGTTTTATTGGTTGGAGGCAGTGCAGTAACCATGAACAATTGGCTGAATAACATAAATGGACTGATAGATATATGGTATCCCGGTGAAGAGGGCGGAAGAGCGGTAGCAGATGTTTTATTTGGCGATTATAATCCGGCAGGAAGATTGCCCATCACCTTCCCTTTATCAGAAGCTCAACTGCCATTGGTATATAATCATAAACCAACGGGTAGGGGAGATGATTATAACAACCTCAGCGGCTTACCGTTATTTCCTTTCGGATTTGGGTTGAGTTACACAAATTTTTCTTACAGCAATATTCAATTGGATAAAAAACAGATAAAGACCCATGAATCTGTAAAAATGCATTGTTCTATAAAAAATACCGGTAATAAAGATGGCGATGAAGTAGTGCAATTATATATCCGTGACCTGCTTTCTTCTGTTGCAAGACCTGTGTTGGAATTAAAAGGATTTCAACGAATTCATTTAAAAGCGGGTGAAACAAAAACGGTTTACTTTACCATCACACCTTCCATGCTGGAAATGTTGAATGAACAATTGAAAACAGTAATTGAACCGGGCGATTTCAGAATTATGATCGGCAGCTCTTCGCGTGAGTTATGGTTGAAGGAAACGTTGACTGTAGTTAACCACTGAGATTTTATTAACTAGAATAATTATGCCATTACAGAAACCATTGTTAGTGCGGTTTCTCCTAATATTTTATCTCCCGTAATGATTATTCCGCTTGTAATTTCTTCCGGTCGTATACTTTTTGAAAATAAACGCCAGGCAATATCCGGTTCAATGCTTACTTCTGTTGCAGGTTCATCAACAGCATCTTTACTTAATTGCCATTGATCATTGATCCTTGATAAAAACCAGGAACCGCCAATTTCTGTTGTTACCGTTATTTTGATACTGGTTCCGTTGCCTGCAATTACATTCCTGTAGGTATGCGGTAAGGCAAGCATAAATGTTTCAATAAATGGATAAAAATATTCTCTTGTTAATAAACCGGGTTTGTTAACGGCATCGCGTATCTGCTGCTGGTGCAACCATTTCTCGGTATAATCACGCGCAATATGCATCCAATTTTTACTTTCTGTTTCTCCTGCCCAATCTACTGCAAAACCGGCTTTGGCAAAAGGATCGAGGGATGCATAATAATTACAGAATAAAGGGCCGGTGGTTTCCAGTAAAAGAATCAGCATGGCCGGACTAACTCTCTTCATCGCTTTTACCCAATCTGCATTTAACCCATTCAAAAAATCAAGCAAATCCTGATGCGATTGAATATCAGCCCGCTCTCCATAATAATCATCTTTGAGTATCGAAAGGATGCGGATATTGCCATCCAGTAAATGCGCTGCCACATCTTTTACCAGCCATTTTATGGCAATGGTTTGTTTTTGCCATTCATCCGGCGTTAAAGATTTTAATAACGCAATTAATTCCTTATCAAGTTCGGGGAAGAGATGAACGGTTTCAATGGGGATGGTTTGATGGTTTGTCATTTGAAAAACTTGAATACAGAGCACCTAAGATACAAAACCTCACAAAAATTGATTGAGTTAATAACCAACTGTTTATTTTTTTAGAGTTCCTGTTATTTTTCGATAAGCTTTCAAAAACAGATCGATCTCTTTTTTTGTATTGTTGATAGAGAAGATAAAACGAACCATTTCCAGGTTCTCATCCCAAAGATAAAAATTAGCCATTTTTTGCAATTGTTTGTAAACAGCGGCAGTCATTTTCATAAAAACGGCATTTGTTTGAACGGGATAAGTAATCTCCACGCCGATCGTTTTTTGGATACCCTTCTCAAAATATTTAGCCAGTTCATTTGTATATGCTGCATTTTCTTTCCAAAGGTCATTGCTGAGTAATGTAGCAAACTGAGCAGCAATAAAGCGGTTCTTGGAAGCGAGTTGCATACTTCGTTTATGGTTGAAGGCAAGATTTCTAAAACGACTGCTTTTGAAAAATATCACGGCTTCACCAAATATAAGTCCGGCCTTGGTTCCTCCCAAGGTAAGCAGATCAACTTTGCTCAGTTTGATAAATTCAGCAAGAGAACATTTCATCGCATCCAGCGCATTAAAGATTCTTGCGCCATCTATATGGAGCAAAACATTGTGTTGCCTGCAGAGTTTTGAAATATTTTTTAATTCATCGGCAGAATAGACCGTTCCATATTCTGTTGGCTGACTGATGGTAACAACTGCAGGTATGGGAAGGTGAATACCATTCGATTTGTTTAGTTGCCATTGCAGCTCTTCTGGAATTATTTTTCCCTGATTTGATTTTATCGGGAATAACCGTGCACCTGTAAATGCTTCCGGTGCGGTTGATTCTGCCCGGTAAATATGCGCCATATCTGAACAAAATACAGAACTGTATTTTTCTGTTACTGCACCGATGGCAAAATTGTTGGCTCCTGTTCCGTTAAAACAAAAGAACACTTCAATATCGTTTCTTTTCAGTATTTTTTTAATTAACTGAATTGCTTGAAAAGAATATTTGTCTTTTCCGTATGAAGGTTCAAACCCTTTATTACACCTTACAATCGATTCTAAAATGGCAGGATGCACCCCATCATAATTCTCACTCGAAAAAAACATGGTTTATTTTTTTAAATATTGTAAAGCTTTGCTGATAAACGGATCAAGAGAAGAACCGCTCGGCTCTTTTATAGGGTCTATCATGATGGACGGGAGAAAGTTTTCTCTCGGTAATCCGTTCACATGATATAGCCGCTCTGCAGGAAACCCGAAATGTATCTTTGTATTGGGCATTTCAAAACTGTAAACAGCTCCATTTAAACGCGCCATACTGGTTCCGATGATTTTTGTGTTTGGCCTTTGTAATGCGTCAAAACCAATGGTAATACCTTCTGCAATACTTCCCGTCCAATGGTTGCAGAGGATCACCAATGGCTTTGAATAATATTTCCCTTTTCTGGGAGAAACGATTTCTTCCCAGCTTCTTTTAATACCTGTACTTTTTTCTTCGGCATAATATTCATGCTTCTGATAAAATGTTTCTTTGTTAATGAACCATCCCAAAATAGCCCTTGCTACCGATGTGTTGCCACCACTGGGTGTTTCACGCAGATCTATGATCAACCCATCCGTGGCTAACATGGTTTGCATTACACTGTCAAAAGCAGGTATCAGGTCATTATTATACAAACAGTCGTTGATGCGGATATAACCTGTATGGCCTATCTGCTTCGATTCCAATAGGGAAGTGTATGAAATATGCTCTAATGCAGCACCAGTCTGATCAGGGTAATACTCTTTTTGGCCACTGCTATTTGCCAGTGTGAATTTTCTTGTTTCATTATGTTTGCCTGCGAGTAATAAACGCAATACAAAACTTTTTACTTCATCATCTGCTTTTCTGATGCTTACCGGTAAATTCTGAATGATAGCCTGCTCAACAGGAATGCCATTAACAGCGATTACCTGCATACCGGGTTTTATACCACAGATTTCCGCACCAAACCCCTTTCTGAGTTCCGTAATCACAGCTTTGCCATTCCTGTATTCGGCCCAGATATCAGAACCTGAGGGAACGAGACGGAAAGAACTTTGCGTATTGGTATTTAAAATAGCATGATGGTCATAGATCTCATACAAGGCTTTTTCAGTGAGTGAAATGAATTCCTCCTTCGTTTGTATATGGTCTAACTCTTTTGTGTACTTTTCTTTTGCAAGACCCCAGTCCGTTTGCTTTTTAAAGAAATAGGCATACTCCGTATTCACCGTTTCCCAGAAAAAAGTAAAATCTTCTTTGAATTGGTTTAAAAGATTGGGTGTTTGTTGTGCTTTTGTACTAATGCTTATGATAATACAGAATAGTAACCTGAAAATTGTTTTCATGAACGTATTGATATTTGATCAATACAAAAGTATTCCACATCTGGCCGGATCAATAGTACAATATTGCACTACAGATTAGGCCTCGCGGTAGGTTTGCGGGGTTACCCCGGTAATTCTTTTAAAGTGACGGCATAGATGGGTGGCATCGTAAAACCCGGTCTGGATGGCAATATCCAGCAGATCATCGTTTGTATGGAGTAGGGATTTACATTTCTCGATCCGCTTAAGAATAATATAGTTATTGGGTGTTAAGCCGGTTTCCTGCTTAAAGAGGCGAAGAAATTTATATTTATCCAGCCCGAATTGTCTTGCAGTTTCCGTTAAAGAAAAATTCTCCATATTTTCTTCATTCAGAAACCGCTGAAACAGTTGTTTTTTTTTACTGAGAGAAAGATTGTTGATTGAATAACCAGTGATCAATTGCTGAAGTAGGACCAGAAATACTTCTTCCGCTGTATCATCACCTGCATTCAGTCTGGCAGATACCTGCATTAACTTCCGGAAAAGGGTTGAATCATCAATGATCTTATCAGCAAAAAAAACAGGCACGCCATTATTTAAACCGGTAAGTATGTCCGGCGATACATAAAATGTAAAAAAAGAACTGCCGGTTACGGCATCACAAACGGTAGCGTGCACCTCATTTGGATTGGTAATAACTATGGAGCCGGGTAATGCATGAAAGGTTTGACTGTTGATCTTCGTGTCAAATGTCTGTTCCAGCACCAGCGTTATATTATAGGTAGGGTGGGTATGAAACGGAAAAGAATGGGTATGGTTCTTTGCATCCAGTAATTCCAGATTATCAAGAACTGTTAGTTTGTAATAGCTATTTTGATTTTTTGTTTTCAGTGCCATTTTTTTCAACGTAAAGATAAATAGTAGCCACATATGCATAAGGCCGCTCATAAGACAGTTTAGATAAGGATGGTGAAATATATTTTAATCAAAAATGGTATTCATTTATTGGTTACCGCCTGCTTTTATGAATAAATAACCGCCAACAATTGAAAGAGGGGCAAACAGAAAAATAGCAGCCATTTGTGAATAATGATTGCCACTTGTTTTATAAAACGAAAATGCAGCAAATCCGGCAATGATCAGTGCAAGTATATAATTTACGGTAAGCGTATTCTTTTTTGCGATCAGCTGAGTTACATAGCCGCCTGTAAGGGAAGAAGCTATCCCGCAGGCAATTACGGCCAATAAAAAAAGAATTGACGGATCGCTGTGCGGATCAATTCCTGAAAGTTGAAACAACAGCACGGCGGCGGCTACAAAAATGGCATACCCTGTAAATATGGCTACTATTTGTCTGAGCATAGTATCAAAATTGAATATTACAAAATAGGTAATTATTCGAAATGTTTATTCAATCTGGCTAACCTAAAATCCGATAACAGCAAGGTATCTATAAAAAATAAATAAGTACCCCTAATATGATATTCAGAACAAGATTTATCGCAGTGAAACCTAATAACTTATTGCATACATTCCTAAGCGTTATAAAGCGTTCTTCTGTTTCTGATTTGTATAAAAGAAAATAGGGCAGGGGGTTAACTAAAATATACCCGATACCAACAGCCCTGTTATTCATTCTGTCAAGATAATAATGAATCATCACTTTACCCGTAAAACAAAGAACAATGAGAGCACCTGTAATGGTATGAAGTAATGGAAGGATCATGTGTGTTAATTCACAAAAATATTATTTATCGCTTTTTTTTACTGTAAGCAGACTAAAAACAAAATAGATGATCCACAATACAGAGAAGGCAATTAAGCCTTTGAGATTGGATTTCACATCTTCAATATCAAAACGGCCATGTATTCTTGTATGAAATAAATGGTTGGAATAATCCTGTGCATATTCAATCAATACGCCAAACAGAAACAGAATCATAAAGATCAGAATATGTACACCTATTCTTTTTTTAGCAAAAAGTACATTTAAAAAAGCTGCTGCCAGAAAATAAAATAGTGAATGCAATTCTTTATCAATATGCCTGAAACCCGAAGGTAATTTAACCATAAACCCGAGTACGGAAACAACAAAGCAGGCGATTACCAGAATGATCTTTGTTTTATAGGTTAAGGATAATTTCATGGGTATTCGTCTGGTGTTTGTTATCAAAAATAAGATTTACAAATGATTTGTCCTGATTGAATAATGCCACAGATGATTTGCAGAGAAATGGTTTATTTTAATTTTTTCAATACAGTTTCCAGTAGGATCACTATCGCTATTCCAGCAGTATAGGCAAGGATATCGCCCCATGCGAAAGAAGTGCCAATCACAATCCTGGCTATCGTTGAATTTTGTAGTCCGAGTATATGAACAATATCAAAGTATTGTAAAGTTTCTATTAAATAGGAGAAGAGCAGCGCTGGAATAGCTGCTGCCATTACAGATAAACGGAAGAATGATCTCAGGAAACAGTAAATTAAAATAACCACCAAAAGATCTCCTATATACGGCCTTACAAAATTATCATGAACATATACGGCGATATATACTTCAGTAAAGAATAGCAGAAGGGTTGCAATAAAATACCTGAGGTTAAATTTCAGTATGGATCTATTACTCATTGATCAATAATTGCTCAAAGAATGCACCGATCTTATTTACCCTGTCAATAAAATGCAACTCAAGGATCCAATGTCTTTTGTTCCCGTTTTTATCAGGCTGAAGAATATCTGTATGATTATCCGGATGCACATCTAAGCAAAGATCATTCGGATCGTCGGGTTGTTCATGCGGATAATAACCCACAATATGCCCGGCAATTGCATTCCCAAATTCATACCCATAACGTTTGGTAAGAGCTGAAACATAATTGAAATAGTCAGCGCCGGTAAGATGGGTTTGTTGATAATACCAATCATTGGCTTCCTGCCAGGCAGCTTCAACATCTTTTTTGATCTTTAATTTCAAAGGGTCGTTGCCTAAAACATAGGTTCTCCCAAGATCTGCTTCCCAGCCTTCAAAAATGGGATGGAAATCAAAGAACAGGATATCTCCTTCTGCAATTATCAAATCCGGAGGATCTGCAATAAACGGTTGTAATGTATTGATACCGGTACGAACGATCTTTTTAGACCAGTGATTGACTATACCAAAATCTTCTTTTGCAATGTGTACAATTTCATCGCTTAACATTTTTTCGGTTTTTCCCGCAACGATCAATCCTCTTTCTTCTACTGTCTGAAATAATGCTTTTGCTTTCTGTTCGGCAAGGATCAGTTTTTGTTTGGCTTCGCTCATATTTATTGGTTTTGTAAACGGGGATATTGAAAGTATTGAAATCGTTTAATATATCCGGTATAAGAACCCTGAATTACATGAACGGTAGCAGGTATAAGCGAAGTTGAAAAGCAAAGCAAATATGGGATAACTGACTTAACGGGGCTTAAACTGCCCAAAATGCCAAAGAATACCCGAAGGGTCATGCAGAAAACATTCTTTGCCCCAGTCGAATTGTTTAACAGCCGTTAATCTTACACCTTCATATTTTGTGGTAAGACCTAATGCAGAAAGCGCTTCCCAATAGCTATGAACATCGGCAACTTCTAAAAAGATCATTGAATTGTCTATCCAGTCTTTTACATAAGCATCCTGTAAATAAAACCCCAGTCCTTCTGTTTTAAACAAACACATATTGTTTGAAATAACAATTTCTTCAAAGCCCAGATCTCGATAAAAGTTTCTTGACATTTGATAGTCTTTAGCACCTATAAATGGTCGGATGGATAGAGTTGTAGCACTCATTTTATTTATTGTTTACCGGTGTTGTTTGGTAATGAATATATCTTAATCAGTTAAACCTTTTCCTTTCATAATCATCGGGATACATTTTTCCACTCTCGACTCTCGGGTTGTGGATTGTTTGGGTTGTGAAAAATGAAGCAGGTAGCCTCTTTGTCTTCCCGGTGTTAATGCTTTAAAAGCCGTTTTTAGTGCAGCATTACTGTTTAGTTTTTTCTGAAACTCTTCAGGCATTTTATATTCAGTCGTCTTTTTTAAAGCTACTTTCAAACCGGCTTTCTCTACTTCAATGGCTTCATATATATACGCTTTCAGTGTGCTGCGGAGTTTAACGATTTCTCGCACATTGGTAAACCGTATCTGCCGTGCCGCCTGCACATTCTTTGTTTGTTGAATCAAAATGCCTTCCGGATCATTTAATAAAGCACCCTTAAAAAACAGAAATGCGCAATATTCTTTAAAAGTATGGATTAAAACGAGATTGGTTTTCTCAAAAGTATAACATGGACAACCCCATTTCAATTCTTCAGTTAATCCGCAATCGAGCGCGATCAATCTTAATTTGCTGATTTCTTCCTGCCAGTTTTTTGCTTTTGTAAAATAAAAATCAACTTTAGGATTCATAATGCTTATTTAAGAATATCGATTAATAAACAGTACTATATCTTTTTCTGTACCTGCCAATAATGGCCAAAAGGATCTTTTATGGCTCCCTGTCTGTATCCATATTCATAATCCTGTGCAGGGCTTATTTCAATGGCGCCTGCTTTAATGGCCTTATTCATTACTTCATCCACATCTGAAACAAATAAGCCTATGTTGATCGTGGTTCCGCTGTTTTTGTCAGGCGTGAAGAAATGTTGATTACGGGTTACTTCATGCACATGAAAAATAGCGCCATCAATAGAAAGTTCAACAACGTGTATGCTTCCGTCGTCATTAGAAAACCGCATTTGCTCAGTTGCTCCAAAAGCTTTTTCGTAAAACGAAATATCTGTTACACCATTGTTTATGAAAAGCTCCGGCGCAAAATGTGGTTTTTGATCTTTCGTCGTCATAAGTCTCCTTTTTGATAAGAAATAATTGTGTTAGATTATTGAAGATACTTCATGTTAAGTCTCATTATTTTCTTTCTTCAATGACTGGATGATCGTAATGATAAGGGGAACAAATAAAAGGCCCAATGTTAATGGCAGGAACCAACCCCCTAAACCATTCGTTACACCGGTTATTGTCAGGTAAACGAAAAGA
This sequence comes from Sediminibacterium sp., assembly GCA_965206685.1. Classification (GTDB taxonomy): domain Bacteria; phylum Bacteroidota; class Bacteroidia; order Chitinophagales; family Chitinophagaceae; genus Sediminibacterium. Next base: position 2,563,420 of record OZ242223.1, on the reverse strand, counting down.
ATGACCAAAGAGAATATTAATAGAATAGCCAACTTGATAAATCTTAATAATCTTGTTGCAATCGAGTATTGTTTTTGCGCATTCTTCTCGGTGATCGGAGTCATATAGTTGAAAATATGAGGATAATTGTTCAGTATGGTTAAACCAAAATATAGAACCGTTGCTAATGCAGGTAAAAATAGTAGTGTTGTTTTATCACCATAATTATCGGCTTGCCCAGATGCATTAAAATGAATCGGAATGGTTGTGGGTAACTTTGCGTAAGTATAAATTGTCAATCCCCACATAGTAGCTAAGCAAAGTTTGCTGATCAGCTCCAATGTTTTATCAACCGGCGAAAGCGTAAGTGTTAGTTTTGGTCTTGGTTCCATTTTATTTTTTTTTCACAGCTGTGTTTTTTTGAAATAGGCAGATAGCCCGGTGTTACTTCAAACACATAAAAAGTTCTGTTTCTAATTTCGTTTCATCACTGGTCCAGTGGCCATAAATCTCAATATAGGGGAGGACGGTTTCCATACCTTTTTCCTTCAGTTGATCCTTCATGTTTTGCCCTGCCTGTTTGATCATTTGATATGGGCCAATATGTTTGTAATAAGCATATTTCAAAAGACTGATCGTTTTCTGCTCCAGGCCCGAATCAGTTTCAGGCGTATCGTAAAGTTCCACACCTGCAAACACTTTTTCGTCTGACTCATAAATCCATATGTTCGATCCTTTATTTTTTAAATCGTTCGATTTAACCAGTTTCCACATTTTATCCATTAACCTGAAGGCTGTTCCGGTATAGTCCTTATTCAGCGCAATGCCCGAAAACCCATAAATGTGTAAGCTCAATGGTTCAGTAATGATTTCCAGATTCATAGGTATGAATTTTTAATAGTTTTTATGCTTTCCTTATTACATAATACAGTTCTACCATTCCGTTCTTATAAGCAGTTACATCTTTTAGATCTAGTGCCAGTTCTTTTCCAATATGGTCAAAGAATGGCATCCCATCCCCTAAAATAATCGGTAAAACGGTTAGTCTGATTTCATCTGCCAATTGTAAAAGAATAAAATCTTTCGTAATCATAGCACCACCTGCAACCCAAACATTTTTGTAATTCGTTTTTAATCTTTCATTCACCAATGTATTAAGATCACCTGAATACAATTCAACATTCGGTCTTTCAACCGGCAGGTTTCTGCTTGTTACAACAATGGTTGGCGTATCTCCATATGCCCATCCATAGTTTTTTGAAAGTGCCAGCGCGTGTTCATAGGTACGGGCTCCCATGACATAACAATCAATCTTTTTCAGAAATTCTTCGGGGTTCTCACTAGCAACACCTTTATCGTAGTTACTTGATGTTTCAAACCAGGAAATACTATTGTCTTTTTTGGCGATAAAGCCATCAAGACTGGAAACCATGTGTATCGTTATGTTACATGAGTGTGCTGTCATTTAGTAACGAGTTGAAAAGGGTTACGTTATTTTATGAACGTTTATTTCGACTTATGGGCCTCCATATCAATTTCTATAAGTTGGCCTTTAATGGCAAGCCCTTTTACTTCAAGCCAGGTTCCTGTTGGAAATTGTTTTTTATATATAGAATTTCTAAAGCCGGATACTTTTATAAAATCATCCATGTTGGTTGTGTATATGTTCTCTGCAACCACATCATCATAGGTGAAGCCGTAATGTTGTAAGATCTTTTCAAGATCACTGTAACAGTTTTTCATCTGTTGTTCCATATTGCCTGGCGCAATAATGATCCCCGAATCGTTCATACTTACCGCACCGGAAATTTTAAGGTCGTCGCCAATTTTTACGGCATGTGAATAGCCATAGTCTTTTTCCAGTTTTGGCCTCAGGTTAAAATATTCAGGCACGTCCGGCTTCGCTGTTGCCTTTGATGCCGTTTCAATATTGCAGGCACTAAGCAGCATTAATCCTAAAAACGGGCCGATGACAAATAATATATATTTTCTCATATAGGTACTTTTTTAGCTAATTGTTTAAGATGATATTTTTATGCTTGTTCTAAGCCGGGTATTTTATCAATTTGATCTTAGTTTACTCTTTTGGCTCCCACAATTGAATTTTATTTCCTTCAAGATCCAGAATATGGACAAATTTTCCATAATCATAACTCTCTATCTTATCAACGATCGTTACATTTTCTTTTTTTAATTCTTCAACCAGGGCTTCTAAATTCTCAACCCTGTAATTGATCATAAAATCTTTGGCAGACGGCTCAAAGTATTTTGTGTTTTCGGCAAAAGGGTTCCACTGTGTCAGGCCTTTTTTAGTACTGTCGTCAATATCCCGCCATTCAAAACTGGTACCATATGGGGTGGTATCAAAGCCAAGATGTGTTTTATACCACTCATTAACCGCTTTGGGGTCTTTACATTTAAAAAAGATCCCGCCAATCCCTGTTACTTTTTTCATTTTTTTATTTTTTTGGTTACTGATGATCGTTTGAAAACTAAAACCGAATAAAAAGGAAGTTGCAATCAGTGTTATGGTTAATATAGTCCGTTTCATAGTTACTAAAATTAGATTTTTATAAGCGAACTTTTTTATTTTATGCTCTTCATCTGGGCGCCACTTACCCTTATTACTAAAGGTTTGGGTTTTAAGCAGTTGGAAAAAATACTTCCCTGGCTTATCTCACCAGTTTCATAAATATACAAAAGCCGTCAAATATTAGTCGCTCCCGCTAAGCCGTTATTTTAGTAATAGAAAAATAAGCTAAAGAGCCCCGGAATGATAGGTAAGACACGTATCATTCCGGGGCTCTTATCTGTAGTAGTAATAGAGATGGTGTATCGAATATTCTATTTTATCAGCGGCTCACTGAGGAATTTGTTGATCATGGAAACGGTAAATGAAATCATCGTACTATCCTGTGGGGTTGTTAATTCTCCGATATACTCACCATGACCACCCGGAATAATGGCCAGTCTTGCGTTTGAAAGTAAGCGTTGCATTTCACCTGCATGTTCAGGTGTTGTAACATCTTTGTCTCCAATGATGATCAATGCAGGTGCTTTGATCGATCTCATCTGCTCGTCAGTAATGTCGGAAAATGATTGCATTCTTGCCACATCTCTCTCATACATTTTGTGAAGTGCGTTTGTATCCGGATTGATTTTCAAAAAAGCATCTTTGTATGGCTGGGGCATCCCTTCAAAACTTGCGTTCAACATCATTTTCCAAAACCAATCCGGGGCGCCTGCTTTTTTATAAAAGGTCGATGCTACAATAATTTTGTTTGTCATTTCAGGATGCCTGATGGCAAATTGCAGTGTTGTACTGGCTCCGTTACTGAAACCAAAGATATCCGCTCTGTCAATGTTCAGCTGCTTTAGCAGGCCTGCAATATCGTCTGCATCCTGCTGAAAACTTAAGGGTCTGTCAATGTCTGCAGTGTGCCCGTGCGCCTGCATTTCAACAGCGATTACTTTATGCGTTTTGGCAAACTCAGGCAACACTCTCCCAAAAGTTGTTTGTAAAGTAGAACCACCACCATGAATCAAAACCAGTGGACTGCCTGCTCCATGAATTTCATAATACATTTTTAATCCGTTTACGGATGCATAACCGCTTGTGCTGTCTGGTTTGGGTTGGTTATCTGTATTCATTTCAGAATGCATTATATTTTTATCTGAATTGTGGCAGCTTGCAATCATCAAAGCTGCCACAGTTATTAAAATGATCTGTTTAATCATTAGTAAAAAATTAGGTTTTGCATTCCGCTTTATTTTCTTAACACGGTTCTGTTTTTATTATCGGTTCGATAAACTTGCCAATAAAGTCTCCAGGTTAGTCATCGACATGGTAAATCCTATCTTAAAGCCTTCCATTATTCTCTCCATTCTTTCATAAGATTCATTATAAATAGTGATCACCACTTTTGTAACCCCATTCTGTTCGCTGAACGTATGATCCCATTCAGAACCTGTTGGCTCCGGGTTCTCATCTTGATCTGCAAACGCATTGTACAATTTAAAATTCGTTTTCGGTGTAATGGAAGTGTAACGCTGAATTGCCCAACGCTCCAATCCTTCGGGACTTACCATGGCATAGAATCTTTTTCCACCAACTTCAAAATTCATATATTTTGTTTTGGATACCATGGGTTTAGGTGCTACCCATTGATCAAGTAGTTCCTGTTTTGTAAAAGCATCCCAAACCAATGAAATTTCGGCGGCAAATTCTCTGGTTATGACTACCGTTTTGGCCTCTTTGTCAACGGTAAAATCAAAATACAAATTGTTGTTCATTTTTTCTGTTTTTTAATAGTTGATAATAGATTGTCAAGTTCAGCAAAGCGGGCTTCCCAGATCTTCCGGTATTGGGCTAACCATTTGTCTATTTCTTTCATTTTGTCAATTTCAAGTGTATAATAAATTTCCCTGCCCTGCTGTTCCTGTTTTACCAGTTCGCATTCTGTAAGTATGCGAAGGTGTTTAGAAACAGATTGGCGGGTAGTATTGAAGTTTTCAGCAATGGCATTCGGTGTCATAGCCTGTATGGCTATTAAAGCAATAATGGCCCGTCGGGTAGGGTCCGCAATTGCCTGAAAAATGTCTCGTCTCATTTGGTCTCGATTTTTATTGTGCAGCTGATCGGTTGCAAATATATGCGCAACTGATCGGTTTCGCAAAATATTTCCTGTTTATTTTTTAGAAAATGTTGAAAGCCCGAAATAGGGGATTATGAAATTGATGACTATTGGCTATTCTTAGTTCTGGTTCTTATCAAGAAATTTTCAAACAAACCATAACATGGCGTTCTTTAAAACCGGGGTTTGATGATAGATTTATTCACTGAGTGAATGCTTAACCCCATACTGTATGGCTGCTCCAAGAATATCTATATCTATGTCTTTAAGTGCTTTAAACTTAATGCAATATCCGCTCACGCTTGCCTTGCCTATTTTTTTCCCAAACGTTTGAGCCAGGTAACTCTTATCTTTTAAGCCAAGTATATACACAGAGATTCCCGTTGTGTTTGCACTGATGCCAATTTGATAAAACTCCTTTGTTGTTCCGTCGGCATATTGTATTGTATAAGATCCATATCCAATATTGGGGTTAGAAACAATTTTACCTTCACTGTTTTTACCATCAAGGAACCATAATTTGCAACCCGGTAATACCTTACGTATGAAACTGTGCAGCGCCTGCATGTCACTACGCTTTGTTTCAGGCTGGCTGGCGAAATAGGTTTTGATCTGTTCTTGTGTGGTCATATAAATGAAAGGTTGCTGTTAACGTTCGTTGTTCTTCTGTCGGTTTCGTTTATTGCTTCCCGGTCATCTGTTTAAATTTGTCAATGTCCAGGTATATGATCCCCCAGTTATGGCCATCGAGGTCCTCAATATTTCTTATCTGCATAAACCCTTCATCAATCATGGGTGTTGATTCCGTTCCTCCAGCCCTTAAACCATTTTCAATTATTTCATTAACCTTGTTTAGGCTTTCTACAGGAAGCGTAAAAGTGGCGATTGTATTTGTTTTGATATCGGGTAGATTTTTTTTATTCCCTGATGTAAACATTTCGTATGTCTGTAACATCACATAAACCTGATCACTCCATTCCATACATTTTTGATCGTCAAAAGTAAATAAGGAGTTGACTGTAAACCCCAATTGTTTATAAAACTGCATGGAGGCTTCCACATCTTTTACCGGTAAATTGATAAAAATCTGTTTCATTGTTTGTTTTGTTTCAATTTTTTTCAAGATACATTTTGTTATTGATCACTGATGAGTGTCAATCCGACAATTGTAAAGGGTATTTGCGTCAAAATATTTTTTAATTCAACAGGACTTGTACAGCTTTATCATTGTTACATATTCAACCCATCATACAAAACCTCTTACTGATTTTATTTGGGAGAAGTAAAACCTATGCGCTTAACTTCACTGATCTGTATCACAGGCTGAATATTGGTATAGTTTTTAAAATCATTGATGATGGTATCTCTTTTTTGGGCTACCGCTTTATTATATTCTGTAACGTCTTTCACATAAAAATAACCAACAGCCAAATAAGGAACTTTATCATTCGGCGTTCTTCCGGCTATGCCTTTATCAATTTCATAAAATTGTAAATTTTTGCCTAAAAATTCAGCTACCATTGGCATGTGTTTGGTTTCATAATAGTCCATGTCAAAAGTTTTGCCCTCTCCGTTTGGATATAGAATGGCGACTTTAAACAATTCATTTCCCGATGAGGAGGCATGCAGAAGTTGACTGGTTTTACAGCTGAATAAACAGAAAGATGCGAAGATTGACAGAAATAATTTGCGTATCATTTTATTGATTTAGTTTTTATAAGTCAATGTGAAAATAGTAAAATCAGCATTTTCTTTATCTGACACCCCGGATGGAAGGAAGTATAGTTTCGTTAATAGTTTGATCGACTGGCGGTTTTCTTTGTGGGTAAATGCAGTTATTTTTTGAAACTGCAGGGTTTGAAAAGCATAGCCAATAACCTTTGCTGCTGCTTCTTTCATAATTCCCTGCGCTTGAAATTGCCGCATCAGTTCATACCCGATTTCACAACTGGATGTTTCTTCTGAAAAATTGAAAAGGCAAATTGTTCCAACAAATGTTTTTGTGTTCGTCAAGGTAATTACCCAATAAAGTGAATTGCCTTTTTTAATATTATCATTAATCCTGCTGATAAAGTTTGTAGCGTCTTCAATTGCTCTGCATGGTTCTCTTTCAAGATATTTATTTATTTCTGCGTCAGAACGCAAAGTAAAAATAGGTTGCTGATCATCAATGGATAATTGTCTGAGCGTAAGCCTTTCAGTTTTTAAGACGGGGAAAGAAAGAGAATTTTTGTTTATCATTCTGTCATAGTTACTTTGTCCAAGTTCGGAATGTATATCCGTTGCGCTTGGCTTTCAGTATCAGAATAAAGATACAAAAGCCCGGCAAATATTATGTCGGTCGTGCGAAGCCGGTCGCCCTGGAGCTGAAGCCGGGATTTTTGTTGCAGATGAAAGACGCTATTCTGTCGAGCCCCAATTGCTGAAAGCTGGTGTTAGCTGCAGCCATCGTCATTGTCAGGATAGGAGAGATACGTTTTGTTTTTTAGTTTTAAAATATTGAATAATTACACCAGTAAGTCCAATAAGTGGTGTCAAAATAATTGTTATACCAATTCCGAAAAAGATAATAAACTCAACACCAGTAAGGCATCTTTTTTCATCCTGATTGAAGCCCAAGCTGAGTCCATACATTGAAATATAAAATGCAGCAAACGGTAAAATGAATCCTAGAAAAAGTGTCAATAAGAAAATAGCAAATAAAGACATTGTCGTCTTGTTTTTAAGACGTTTAACTGTATAAACTATCTGAAAAATAGTTGGTGTCAATAGTAAAAGTGCCGGTATGATTAGACTTAGTATTATACTCATATACGGTTGCGGCTAACGAACAGGTATTGCTGCAGGTGTGGAATTCATTGCTTGTCCTGCCCGGAACTGCTGCCCATTAAAGATTTAAAAGTACAAGATAACAACTAAAAGCCCAACAGCATTCCGTCCGCCGAAACCGCTGCTGATAGCGAACTACAGCCGATGATTACAACGTCAAGCCACACTTGCAGCAATACCCATGTTATAGGCAGCCTTTTTATGAAGTCCTGCACAATCAGAATTATTAATTGGTTTCTTTTTTTAAAGCAGATAATTCTTTGTCAAAATTGTCCAATTCGATATTTATGGCTGTGTCTATTTTATCTTGTCGCTTTATTTTATCCTTATTTATCATTGTCAGTATTGCAGGTGGTTGGCTACTCTGTCTGCTCATTAAGAAAGAACCTCGAAATGTTTTTTTATACCGGACGTATTTAGAAAACGGCTCGTCAAGTTGAGCGTATTCAGTTTGTAAAGTTGCTAAGTCGTCAAAGAGTTTATCATTTGAATTGTTGGGTCTTATTAAAAGTCTATATGCTTTATCTCTAAGCAATAAATATTTAGATGCTCCTTCAAATATTTTAGAAGTATTTTCTTCCGCATAGTAAATTGTCAATATGAGAGATAAAATTCCTGATAGAGCAGCTGTAATAGCGGCAAGGATTTGAAGGGTTTCGTTTCCAAAATACTTCACAATTACCGATGTAATTGTACCAGCAGAAAAAAGAGCCAAAATTCCTGAAGAAATTGTCAACCCTTTTTTCATTTTGGATTTTGAAATTGCGCTTTGCAAAAGCAGTTCTCTCTTCATTGTGCAATTCAACACTATTCGCTGTAATTCTGCTAATATTTTATCACTTAGTTTAGCCATGTTAAAATTGTTTGAGGGTGTCGCTAAGGTTGCCTATAACGGACAGGTATTGCTGCAGGTGTGGAATTCATTGAATGTCCAGCCCGGAACCGCTGCCCAATAAAGAAATAAAAGTACAAGATAACAACTAAAAGCCCAACAGAATTCCGTCCGCCGAAACCGCTGCTGATAGCGAACTACAGCCGAAGATTACAACGTCCAGCCACACTTGCAGCAATACCCCTGTTAGCGGCAGTTTTCGATTCATTCTACGTCAAATATTCTGCATCTCATTGTTATGCCGATTGTTTGTGCAGAATCCTAACTATACGGTTATAGAGTACTTCCAATGTCGTCCAAGAGTTTCCACCACTTGTATTCACGAACATAATGACTACTGTGTCAATATCTTTGTAATACCGTGCAATACTCGAATACCCCGGCAACAAACCTGTATGTTCGTACACATAGATGGAGGAATAAATAGTTTGTTCGTCATGATTTAATAATGACCCATCATTTAAGGCTCTCAAAAAAAATCCAACATCCTGTGCAGTCGCAACCATTGAGCCACCAGAAGTTACAAAATTTTGCGTCTTTAAATCTCCGTCATATTCAGTATAGTATCCACTGACAACGTCTTTTAAATTCACTTCGTTCAGCAAGCTATAAGTGTGCGTTAGTCCAAGAGTATCCAAGATTTCTTTTTTTATATATTGTCGATGGCTATAGCCCAATATTTTATCAAGAATATTACCAATCAACAGATAGTTTGTATTGGAATAGCGATAACGACTGTCTGGCATAAAATCGGCGGGTTTATCTAACACTAACTTTAGAAACTCATTGGAGTTTGTTGGCAAATTAGACCAGGGTAATTTAGGGTCATCAATGAAATCAGGAATGCCACTTCGATGTTGAAGCATCATTCTCAGTGTAATTTGATTTGCATTTTCAATTCTTCCAGTCAATTCTGGCAAATAGTCAGCAAGAGTTTTATCCAACGACAAACTTTTGTTATTAATCAATTTTGCAGCAGCAACGGCGATATATAATTTGCTGATACTGGCAATTTTAAACAATGCTTGCGGATTTGCAGGAATTTTATTATCCCTGTTTTTCCAGCCAGCAGAATAAAATTCAGGCTCTTTACCTTTTTTATCTACATAAACAATAATGCCGTCAAGATTATGACTAATTGCATTGTCAACTTGTTCCTTAACTGTATCAGGTAATGGTGCTGCCCATATCAATAATGCGTCCCAAGGTGTAAATGCCACCGTGCAGATTATCGCTACGATGGGTATAATTATTTTAAGTAGTCGTTTTGTAAGTTTCATTTATTGAATTTGCGAAGACCTATCTCGCTCAAATTGCCGCTAACGTCCAGGGCTTGGCGAAGGTTGGGAAATATATTCTGTCGCTTGCTTGGCCACTAAAGACTCGATTAGCTAAAGCCAAATTACTGAAGCTGGGTCAGAATTCCTACAGTTGATGGGCGAAATTCGTCAGCCCAACTTTTGCCAAGCTTTTGTTAGCTGCTGGTTTAGTTAGCTTTGTACAAAAATGAATATTATGAGTGCCGCAGTCAATGCAAGTCCTATTGTGATTAAATTTATTAGGTTGTTGATTTTAAAGAAAAATCTAATTGACAGTGTAAATAGAGAGAAAGTTGCTGATAATCCGAATAGCAATAATAACAATCCAGGCAAATTATATTTGTTTAGATAGAAGTCTTTTTCTTTAATAATTGTCGCTAACAATATTCCAATTATCAGTGATGTCATACATAAGTAGTAAAATGCATTGACTATCCATCCTATTTTTTTCATTGTGAAATGAAGAAAAAGCCCTGAAACCGGAAGTAATAAAAGAATCAGCGCAACACGCCAATCAAATACAATTTTTGTATAATCACTGTTATAAGTAACCTTGAAAAGGATTGTCGACATATACAATAGCGACGTTATCCAGAAAAGGTTAAAATAATTTTTTTCTTTTAGTTTTTTTTCTTCGGGTATGTCTTGCATAAGGAATACTTTAGAAAAGACAAGATTGCAACTTGCAGCTAACGGTCAGGGCTTTAAGCAGTTGGGGAAAGCACTTCCGTCGCGCTTGGCTTGCTGTTGCTGAATAAAGATACAAAAGCCTGGCAAATATTATGTCGACCGTGCGAAGCCGGTCGCCATGGAGCTGAAGCCGGGATTTTTGATGCAGATGAAAGACGCTATTCTGTCGAGCCCCAATTGCTGAAAGCTGGTGTTATAGGCAGTTTCTTTTGATGTTACACATAGTTGTTCGTCAGTGGTTCTTGCCATTGAATTTTTTGTACAACAGTCTCCGCATATTTTTTTGTTTCAGCTACTGTCATAAAACCATTTGACGGAAAATCTGAAGCAGTAAAAAAAGGGTCGTTGTGCCAAACTGCCACATACTGTTCTCCTTGATTGTTTAATTCAGGTTGTCGCCCTTCTTCATGATAACCTTCGTCAGAATGAAAGTAAAAGTCATAGTTAAGAGCAAATATTCTTACAGGCTTAGAAATAATGCCATCGTAAAACCAGATGCCCGACATTATAAGTCGTGCCATGCGATTTTCATTAGTCTCTATATGTTCTTTTACAATTTCGTTCAAAAGACTGATTGATTAATTGCCTATAACGTCCAAGCATTGAAGCGGTTGGGGAATGCTATTCCGTCGCCCATGGCTTACTGTCGCTGAACTAAGTTACAAAAGATCATGATATATTCTACTGCCGCCCAGAATTCCTTCAGCCTGAACTGATGCTGGGATTTTTGATGGAGTTGAAGAACGTTATTCGTCAGCCCCAATTGCTGCAATGCAGTGTTAGCGGCATTTTTGGCAGCTTCACTATTCTCTTAATTATTTTTTAATTGCTGATTTTATTCCGATAAAAGTTAGTACACTCAATATCACAGAAATTAATGAAAAGATTATGCACTCTATTATCTCTTTTTTTTGAATATTTTCTATTTTAACGAAGCTGACGTCGTCAAACTTTAAATCAAAAGTATGAAGTGTGATATTTTCTTCAATTTTCTGGCCAGACTTATCATAGTAAATATCGGCTATAGTATTGCCGCCAAAATACCTGACTTTAGTTAGGTCTATCGGATTCTGATCAGTAGTAATAAAACCAAATTCATCGTTGCAGCCTTCAATAGACAAAACAAAAATGTCGTCATAATAAGACTTTCGAAATCTGTTCCCAGGATTGAGATGCTTTATATATCGCTCATTTTTGATTGCACCGGTCACATGGGTTAGATCTTGAAGCGTTTTTGTCCCTCTAATAAAAGTTCTAACGGACATCTCAACAAAAAATGAAATAAGGAATAAAAGGATTAAGAAACTAAATAGTAATCTTAATTTTATTAAATAGCACTTTCGTTGAGTTGATTTCAATTTTGAAGAATTGGTATTCGAATTTCGGAAGTTGTCACCTATTGCCGCTAACGGTCAGGGCTTTAAGCAGTTGGGGAATGCACTTCCGTCGCGCTTGGCTTGCCGTTGCTGAATAAATGTACTAAAAGTTGAGAATATATTTTGCTGATCAGCCGCGTTGGGTCGCCCTGGAGCTGAAGCCGAGATTTTTGCTGCCGATGAAAGACGCTATTCTGTCCAGCCCCAATTGCTGAAAGCCGTTGTTATGCGCCACCTATTTGGCATTTTGAAAGGAGAGTAATGTGTCAATTTTAATATCTTACGAAAATCAAAGAAGCTGATAGAGTTAATACAAATGCTAATATAATGAGTGAAATCAAGTTGAAAGTTTGTCCAAAATTCAACCACGCCAAAGGTATCTGAACAACAGTAGTTGAGGCTGTAGCTGATAAAACTATTAGAAATTTTATCTTCGATTTTAGTTGTCGTTTTCGGTTTATAAAATTTGAAAAAATAATTGTTAGGATTATTATTACGATTACCCCAATAATTGTGTTTATAGTTGCTGTATCCATAAATTTATCTTCTCAATTACGAATAAAAATAGAGGGTTCGGAATTTTTCTGTTTCACCTAAAGCATTTGCACATGGTTGCGCATAACGTCCAGGGCTTGGCGAAGGTTGGGAAATATATTCTGCCGCTTGCTTGGCCACTAAAGACTCGATTAGCTAAAGCCAAATTACTGAAGCTGGGTCAGAATTCCTACTGCTGATGGGCGAAATTCGTCAGCCCAACTTTTGCCAAGCTGTTGTTGTGCGCCGTTATTCGCTTTTCAAAGTTGAGAAAGCTTGTAACATTTTTGGGTATTCGACTGAATATTTTATTCTTACTCTTTGACCAATCGAATATCGCTTTTCAAAATCATAAATAGGTTGTGTTAACATTTCTCCATTTGCTAGATACGCAAAAATTACATAACGTTTTGAAAGAGATTTAGGAGAGTACCTAAATTCAATGTTATCAATTGTTGCTGTTGTAATATTTGTGGCTTCATTTTTTAGAATATAGACAACTCTTTGCTCTTGTACATACTTAGATAACATAAAGCTAGATATCACGATTGCTCCGAAAAGTAATTTTGAAAAAAAGCCTAGAGTATTTTGAAGGAAGCTTAGTGTCTTTACTTTACCTTTTATTTTTCTTGGTTCGTCAAATGCCCAACTAGAGAAATAGTTAGTGTAGAGTAAAAAACAACCAGTAAATATCAGAGCAAAGGAAACAATGTCAATTATAGTTTCGTTTTTATAACCTTGAAAAATCTGAAATAATGATCCCGCAAGAAAGGTGCTTACAGAAAATATGTTGATTTTAGATTTAGACATGTAAATATAATGGCGCACAACGATCAGGGCTTAAAGCAGTTGGGGTATGCACTTCCGTCGCCCCGGGCTTACTGCCGCTGAACTAAAGATACAAAAGCTGATGATATATTCTGCAGACCAGCCGAGTTGGGTCGCGCTGGATATGTTGGTTGGATATTTGCTGCCGCTGAAAGACGCGTTGGGTCGCCCCCCAATTGCTGGAAGCCGGTGTTAGCGGCAGTAGTTCTACGATCTAAAAAAGTTGCCGCTGACATATAAATCAAAGTCAATCTCAAGATTGAACGTAGCCATTCGTTTTAAAAGTTTTTTGCTAATATGCGGACCGCCAAGCATAGTATTTCCATTATGAAACTCTATTGCTATTTGAATGTAGCCGTTTGCGTTATTAATAAGTTCCTTAATTCCTTTTTTGTCATGATCTAAATAGTCAAGAAGTTTTGTGAGTTTGTCTTCAAATTCATCTGGCTCAGGATTAGGCTCAAAAATGATTGTACTATTTGGCCATAAAACTCCGGTTCCATCTTTAGGGTTCTTGGGCTCTCCTTTACTTCGACCTTTTGAAAATTCTAATTTTGTTTTTTTAGCAAGTTCCTCTAAACTTAAATTGTCTGATGAGGCTCGGAAGCAAACGCTGTTATAAGATTCAGTTTGAACATAACTCACTGCAACTTCAGGCTTTGTTTCAACGCCGACAGCAAGATGAAATTTTTCATCGACCACTGGGAAGTAAACAATCGCCATTCCGTTATTTTTTTCAGTGTCAATTCGAGAGATTATTGGAGCATTATCCTGATAGACAATTTTATGAACCTCTAAGAATTGTTCTGTTACACCAAAATTCTTGGTTTCAATTTCTTCTACAGCTTTTTTAATTATTAGAGTGTTATTCATACTATTGCCGCTAACGGTCAGAGCTTTAAGCAGTTGGGGAATGGACTTCCGTCGCGCTTGGCTTGCCGTAGCTGAATAAAGATACAAAAGCCTGGCAAATATTATGTCGACCGAGCGAAGCCGGTCGCCCTGGAGCTGAAGCCGGGATTTTTGTTGCAGATGAAAGACGCTATTCTGTCCAGCCCCAATTGCTGAAAGCTGTTGTTGTGCGCAGTAATGATTTAGTCGCGATTTGAATTAATTATATTATAAACAAACTCTGACCCAGATTCTATGCTTTCGTCACCTTTTAATATGCTAGTTTGAATGTCACCTGAATTAAATACCTCTATTTCAATTCTTGCACCAACAACAGTGACGCAAATCATAATTGTGTCTGTACGATACCGCTCTAATTTATAATGAATTTTTGCTTCATCTAAGTCTTCGAGTATTTTGTAAAGAATATGATTGTCAGATTTAGCGTCTTCGATTTTTTTTGTAATAAAGCCAATTACATAATCTGTCTGAGTAGTTATTTGAATATCCTTATTTTCCTTAAGTTCATTAACCGCACTTTCGACAATATTCCAATTTCTAAATGATTTGTATTCGTTATAAGGAGAACTCATAATTTATGAAAATTTGCAAAGTTTAGAAACCCAAATTATTGCGCACAACGGTCAGGGCTTAAAGCAGTTGGGGTGTGCTATTCCGTCGCCCCGGGCTAACCGCCGCTGAACTAAAGATACAAAAGCTGATGATATATTTTGCAGACCAGCTGAGTTGGGTCGCGCTGGAACTGCTGCCTGGATATTTGCTACCGATGAAAGACGCGTTGAGTCGCCCCCCAATTGCTGGAAGCCGGTGTTATGCGCCGGTTTTACGCGTTTATTGCTGCTTAAAATAATTACTGTACTCATCGGCTATAGATATAATGTCCACTTGCTTTGATTTTTTTGATGGGTCAAAAAAATAAACTCCCCAGAGTTCCGGTAAAGTGTCAATTATTACAAGTTGTTTCGATGAATCGTTAGATATAAATTTTATAAACTTTTTATTTTTAATAGTGAGTATTGGCAATTTGACACTGTCAATAAATTCGCGAGATAAATGCATATAATACAAATAGTCGTCAGCACCAGTATAAAAATCTTGTTCTCCAACTTCTTTTTTTCTTTTTGTTATTCGTAAAGTGTCAGGTTCATAAAAAACTGCTACTCTATCTCTTACGACTAGAGTATCTGTATTAAGATTCGTACTTATTTCCGGTATTGGATTAGGCAATTCTTTCTTTACCTCTTGATTTTTACAAGCAGCAAGTAGAATTAAAAGGGGAATGAATCGAAAAGTGTTCTTCATAAATGGCGCATAACGGTCAGGGCTTAAAGCAGTTGGGGTGTGCTATTCCGTCGCCCCGGGCTAACCGCCGCTGAACTAAAGATACAAAAGCAGATGATATATTCTACAGACCAGCCGAGTTGGGTCGCGCTGGAGCTGCTGCTTGGATATTTGCTGCTGCTGAAAGACGCGTTGGGTCGCCCCCCAATTGCTGAAAGCTGGTGTTAGCCGCAGTATTTCTCACTGTCGAACAAGAGTGTACTTCAATTTGCCAACCTGCAAGAACTCATGATTAGCATCCTCAGTAACTTCATATATATTAATTGTACTTCCGTTTATTTGATATGTGAAACATTGTGCATTTTTCGTTGAAATATCAAAGCAAATTTGATCAAGATTGTTTTCTGGCCCGGCAATGAAATCTGTTTGTATTACATACTTTTTATAATCAAGGAATCCAATAACAGAACCGTCATCTTTAAATTGTGCAACGCTATGAGAATTTAAAGTATCAATAACGTCATAAGTGCCAGAGATTAATTTGCTATTCACAATAAATTGAATTCCACCGCCAAGGTCATCTGTAGGCTTATAGCTTCTAATTTTTGAAAATCGTTTACTGTCAATTAATTGGTTTGCCTTAGTATAATGATTTAGAAATATTGTTGTGTCATTATTTGTCATTTCATAAGCAAGTTCATAAAAATTATTTTTATGGTCATAGTCAGGTAGGTTTGTTTTTAAGCTATTTTGTTTCTGTCCTTCCTTAAAATATAATGTAAAGTCTGTCCCTTCATGGTTATTCCAACTAATACCAACATGTAAGCTTTCACTATTAGAGTTTCCGCCAAATAACATCGATGCAACGCCTAAAAGCTTGCTGGCAGATTTTAATGGTGATTTTGTTTTTTGAATTTGATCAATGTAGTCAGTGGAAACCCAAACACCTTTAAATATAGGAGACGAGATTTGCCTTACGGAGTCTAATTTTATTTTGTCACTAGAGCAACCCGACAAAATCAGAAAAATTGAAAATATTATTACAGTTAATTTCATGAGGTTTTACTATTGCGGCTAACGGTCAGGGCTTTAAGCAGTTGGGGAATTTACTTCCGTCCAGCCTGGCTACTGCCGCTGAGTAAAAGTACAAAAGCTTAATGACATATTCTACTGACGAGCCGAGTTGGGTCGCCCTGAAGCTGAAGCTGAGATTTGTACTGGTGATGAAAGATATATTCGTCCAGCCCCAATTGCTGGAAGCCGGTGTTATACGCCGTTTTTAAAGCGCGATCTTACTATTTCTGAAAGAATCTCGAAATCTTCAGCGGGCATTGAACTTTTAGGAAAGAGAAAATTATCTGTTCCAACTAATGAAACGTGATTTTCATCTATGATAGCTTTTGTGAATACTGTCCATTTGGTAATTGTCTCAATTTGATCTTGGGAAATAATAAGAGCGTTTTTTGTCAGAATAAGTCTATGATGGTTAATTTGAGAGTTCTTATTTAAATACTCAATAACACTTTTTCGCCATTTATATATTGGAGAAGCTCTTATAAAATAGTTGTAAAAAGCTAGTGAAAGAGAAAGGAATAAGACTATAATAAGCCATGCATTTTCATTTGTTATTAGCGAGTAGGCGACTGACGAAATAAGTAGAAATGAAATAAAAAGAAAAAGTATAAAGGATTTTTTTACTTGAGGACTAAAAAATATATCGGCTTGCTTGTTTTTGAAATAAATATCCTCAAAATCTTTTCGGTTAAAGTTTAGCTCAATAATTTTTTCGGGTGTTTCCATATTTAATGGCGTATAACACTTAAAAATACGCAACTTTCACCTCCAACCAAAATTCTAACACGTTGAATTTCAATCCTACCCTTTGCGTTTTTTGGGTATCAACTTCAACATTCAGCAATCCCAAATACCCAAAAAACGCAAGCCAGATACCCAAAATACGCAAACGATCACCAGCTCAATTTGTCTAACGGACTTTCAATTCTTCCCAAATCTTTCTTGCTCACATGCGTATACAACATGGTGGTTCTGATACTGTTATGCCCCAACAATTCCTGTATGATCCGTATATCCGTTCCCCCCTCCATCAAGTGCGTGGCATAACTGTGCCGCAGCATATGGATACTTCCTTTTTTGGTAATTCCTGCCTGTACTTTGGCATTGTGTAAAATTTGCTGGGCACTGCGCACACTATACATGCCACCGGCCGGGTTTTCAAAAATATATTGTTTGGGTTTGTATAATAGATAATACTCGCGTAATGTTTGCAGCAGTTTTTTAGATAAGGGTACCATCCTGTCTTTCTTTCCCTTGGCAGCATGTATATGTATCATCATCCGCATACTGTCTATATCCCTGATTTGTAAATGAATGATCTCGCTCACACGCAAACCCGCAGCATAGCCCGTCATCAAGATTGCTTTGTGTTTCAGGTTGGGTAACTGCTGTATTAACTTTATGATTTCTTCTTCCGCCAGTATCGATGGAAATTTAAAAGGTTTCTTGGGTCTTGGCAGATCATAAAACTCTTTCTGTCTGCCCAATACTTTTTCAAAATAAAATTTGATCACATTAACTGCGGTATGCACACTCACTTCGCTATACCCTTGGTTCTTTAACAACCAAAGCAGATAACTCATGATCTGTTCTTTGGTCAAATCATTTACCACACGATTACCCAGCAAACGCAGCAGTTGATGAAATTCATTGCAATAACTGCGTATGGTATTGGGGCTATACGCTTTCAGCATCAGCATATTCCGCAAAGCCACCAGCGCAAGAAGATTGGCTTCACTTAACGGATATTGCAAAATCATTTTTGCTGTTGCAGGGTCAATTACTGAGTGGTTTGCGGGCACGATCGCTTTTCTTTGTTGCAGATACATTTTTAAATAGCTGTTATCAATTAAGGCATTGCCCTTACAGTCTTTCACCAAACGTTCATACTGCATTCGGTTACAAGGCAGGTACCAGCAGCCTTTACTTCGGCTCCATCTGGCATTGGGCTGTTTCTTTACAATGTTGGTGAGCGTGTTGCTGTGAGAGAAATAAACCCCAATACATTCCTCTCCCCGGTGGTGAAAGGGTTTTAATACAATGGTTTGCATACAACAGTACGTTTTACAGAAAAGCATTGCGCTTTTACAGGTTAACAATACAGGGAGTTACTGTTGCAGCTTAAATATAAATAATTTGGTTGGATGATAGATCGATTTAATTGAGAGGTTGAACCAGAGTTAATTCCTTGCGCCCCCATGCGGTTCCTTGCGTACTTTGCGTTACAGCTGTAAGCCACACGAATTCAAATTCATAACTTTTTACGGCAGCCTATCTGTTGTAGCTGAAATAGCGGCAGGCTCGGTTTTTAAAGCAGTAACGCAAAGTGCGCAAAGAAGAGCAATGATCGCAAAGGGCCTTTGTGTTTTATTCTTCTACTACAAATGATAGAAGAGATGCCATTGTGCCAATGGATTCTTTAGAAGTACCATGCATTTAGTAAAGACAAAATAGCCGCCCAAAGAACCAACCGATCAAAGGATTGCGACGCAACAGACGATGCCATTGGCACAAAAGCCGGTATTCAAATAAATAAGAAGAAAATCTTACAATCCAACCAACACCGTACTGCTCAAAAACAGATAGGCTACGCTGAAATAAATGATTAGTCCGGTTACATCCACCAATGTAGCTACAAACGGTGCAGAAGAAGCGGCCGGATCGGCGCCGAGTTTTTTTAGAACGATGGGTAACATAGAACCCGTAAGCGTTCCCCACAATACTACACCGATTAATGAGAAGCTGATGGTAAACGCAATTAAGATCCAGTGTGGCCCGTAGAGATCGGCAATTACACCATGACTCATTAACTGGTGCCAGATCACGATACGGATAAAACCGATCACACCTAATATACCTCCCAAAGTAAGTCCGCTGAAAATTTCGCGGCGCATTACACGCCACCAGTCTGCAATAGCCACTTCGCCAACAGCCATGGCCTGTATAATTAAAGTAGATGCCTGCGAACCACTGTTACCGCCGCTAGACATGATCAACGGTACAAAAATAGACAATACCAAGGCCTTTGATAATTCATCAGAAAAATAAGCCATGGCAGTAGCTGTTAACATCTCACTTAAAAAAAGTACGATAAGCCAGCCTGCTCTTTTTTGTATCAGTTTAAAGAATGGAATATCCAGATACGGTTCGTTCAACGCTTCGGTACCCCCCATTTTCTGCATATCCTCGCTGAACTCTTCGTTGGCTACCCACAACATATCATCAATGGTTACAATCCCCAGCAGAATATTATTGTCATCCACAACAGGCAAAGCCACGCGGTTATTCATTTTAAAGATCTGGCTGGCATGTTCCTGATCATCGTGTACGTTTAAAGAAACATAACGGCCATCAATAATTTCGTCCACTCTTTTTTCAGGAGAGGCTAAGATCACATCTCGGATCCGGATATCATCTATCAATTCTCCGTTCTCATCAATCACATACAATACATCGATGGTTTCGCTGTTCTTTGCATGTTTGCGGATGGTTTCAAAAACTTCGCTTACGCTGTTGTGCAGGTAGATGTACACATAATCGGGTGTCATCAAACGGCCCACACTGTCTTCAGGGTAACCCAATAATGAAAGTGTGATCTTTCTTTCTTCGGGATCCAGTAATTTGATCAGGTCGCGGATAGCAGCTTTGGGCAGTTCTTCCAAAAAGTCGGTACGGTCATCCGCAGGTAATTCGTTCAGCAGCTCTGCTGTTTTGGCTGAGGGTAATTCTTTTACAATATTTTTCTGCTGCGCAATATCCAGGATCTTAAACACACTGGCGGCGCGGTGAATGGCCATATTGGCAATGATCTGCGCCTCATAGTCGGGAAATTCGTTGATCAGGTCAGCCACATCAGAAATGTTCTGGTCATCCAGAAACTCACGTATCTGGAGCTTATCCTCCTTAGAGATCAGTTGTATAAACTGCTCAAAGATTCCCGGCTGTTCTAATTCGAGCGACATGGGCGCAATTTAATTAGTAATTAAGAATTAAAAATTAATAATTAGAGATTCGACACATTGGTGCGAAAATTTAATGGTTCATGCAGGTGGATCTTATCATATTCTATGCATGATAATCAATACCTGGCGCTACTCTGCGGCTAACTCTGCATCTCATGTTCTCTGCGGTGAAAAACTCTTTATAATATGGAGAATCCGGGATTGTACAGTGCTATTTTCACCGCAGAGAACATGAGAAGGGGAGTTTGCGCAGAGTGTTGATTAAATGGGTAGTGCCGAACATTATTCAATGTGCTTTCTCTTATCTTTAATGTATTATGATACTACCGATCTTAGTTGTGGCTCCATCAGATAACAGGGGCAGGGGTGTATTTACCACAGAAAGAATTCCGGCTAATACCGTGATCGAAATATCGCCTGTATTGGTTTTGAACGGCGAAGAAAGGGATCACGCAGAAAAAACGTTGTTGTATAATTATTTATTTGAGTGGGGCGCAGAAGATAACCGCTCAGTATGCATTGGCCTTGGCTATATTTCCATCTACAACCATTCCTACAATGCCAACTGCGATTATGATATGGACTATGAATCGGAACTGATGACGATCAAAACAATCAGAACGATCAAAAAAGGAGAGGAGCTGTTTATAAACTACAATGCAACGGCTGACGATGAAACGCCGGTTTGGTTTGACGCCGATTAATTAAAAATTAGAAATTAAAAATTAAAAATTACATCAGTCCAATTCTTAATTTTTAATTTCTAATTTTTAATTGGTTTACCAATACTGATACCCCATCAACCTCGTCAATTCCACTTTTGCCAAACATAACTGGTATTCGTATTGAAGTTTGGTTAATGCGGCTCTTTGCACATTGGTGCCGGCGTTGGTGATTTCTAAATTCGTTCCTGAACCGCCTTTTAAACGGTTGGTGGCAAGGATCTGAGCGGCTTTGGCCTGGTCTATCTGGCCGCGGGTATTTTTAATTCTTTCAAGATTGGTGCTGATATCGGTTAACGCCTGTTCAATATCTTTTTTATAGGAACTGCTTAAACTTTCTACGGCCAGTTCGTTTTGTTTGATGATGTTCTGTTGCAGTTTTTGCTGTTGTTTATTTTTTCCACCATTATAAATCGGCATGGTAAAAGAAACGCCTGCTAAATAGTTAAAACGCGGGTCGTTTACATAAGGCACATAACCATTTTTCACACCAGCCGCACCTTTTAATCCGATCATGGGTTTATCGGCAACCTTGGTAATGGCCAGATCGCTTTGCGCCTGTTTAATTTTATCTTTGGCCAATAAGAAATCAATATTATTGGTTTGTGCCAATCCCAATGCACTGTTGGCATCGGTAAGATTAATATCAAAATCAAAATTGCTGCCATTGCTTTGTTTAATACCGGTTGTGTATTCGAGAAGGTTTAGTTGTTTTTGTAAACTGTTTTTCAGATCGATCTTGCGGTTTTCTTCATTATCAATGGATGCCTGAATATTTAACAGATCAATGCGCAAAGCCGTTCCGTTCTGTAACTGGCTTTCTACAATTTTTTTATTCTCGCTCAAAAAATTCAACACACTGTCTTGAATGCTCATGGCTTTTTGCAAATACACAATATTGTAATACACATTCGCTACCTGGTATGCTAACTGAGATTTTACATAATCTACATTGTGTTTGGCAAATTGAAGATCATCTTTAGAGCGTTCAATATTAGCCTGCAGCCTGCCAAAATCAAATAGTGCATAGGTTGCATTTACTGCCCCGCTAAAATTATTAACAGGTGCAAACTGAAATACATTGCCGTTAATAGGCAATTCAATTTTCGGGCGAACATACGCATACGAAGCATCTGCCGTAATATCCGGATACTTGTTCAGTTGTGTTAACGATATTTTTTCCTGAGCCGTGGCTACTGTATTTTCCACTTCTTTCACTTTCGGAAAATAGCTGAACGACTGTCCGATCAAACCTTTCAATTCATTATTCACCGTAACCTGCGCCTTAACAAAAAGTGCAGATGCAATCATGAATGTTGTAATGAGTATCTTTTTCATTGTATAAAAATTCTACGTTTATTATTGATCGTCTTTTCGAAGGAGGTACGACTGAGAAATCTGCTAATTGAGTAGCAGATTTCTCTCTCCGCTCCGCTTCGTTCGAAATGATGATCTTTTTTATGTTTTTCAATTTCCCAATTTCCCAATTCCAAAATTCCAAAATCTGTCTTAATGCGCTTCCTCCGTCGCTTTCATCGCCGCTGCAATTTCTGTGGCTGATTTTTTCTTTACCCGTAAAAAAACAACTAATGGAATTACGAGTACAAAGAAGATCGTGATTAACCGGAATGTGTCGAGATAGGAGAGATAATACGCCTGTCTGTCTACAATGCCATTGATCGTTGCCAATGCCTTGGTACTTGCACCTGCCACATCACCTGATCTTGCAATGATGCCTTGCGTGATCGTATTACTACGCTCAATGAACATTTGTGATTCAGGGGTAATTTTTGTTACCAGGTCAATTCTGTGTTGTGCATATTGATGTGCGATATAATTATTCGCTAAAGCAATACCAAATGCACCACCTAACTGGCGGATCATATTATTCAACGCAATACCTGATGGATAATCTTTCGGTGCCAATCCTGCCACTGCCTGATTGATCAATGGTAACTGCACCATGCTGATACCAACGGCACGTAGGGCCAGCGGGATAAAGAAATCTCCTTTGCCTACATCCGGACTAACGTTTGCACTCATCCAGGAATAAGCAGCAAATAAAAGAAATCCAATTACCACAAAAGGGATAGGCGATACACCTTTACTCATCATCTTACCAATCAAAGGCATCATTAATACCGTGATCATCGTTGGAGCAAGAAGTGTTAAACCGGTTTCAAATGCAGTAAAGCCCAGGGTTCTCTGTGCTAATACCGGAAATACAAATACGGAGGTGAACAAACCCAATCCCACCACAAACGTAAAGATGGTGGTGAAGGCAAGGTTTCGGTTACCCAATACTTTTAAGTTTACTGCGGGGTTCTTAATGCTTAGTTCATACCAAACAAATCCGACCATTCCCACAAAAGCTAATATGGATGTGATCTGTATGGTTTGACTGCTGAACCAATCTTCCGATTCTCCACGTTCCAGTACATATTGTAAACAACCAATACCTACCATCAATAATAAAATTCCGGTATAATCGATTTTGATCTGTTTTTTCTTGGTGCCTTCGCCTTCTTTTTTATCAATGAACGTGAATGCCAGAAAAGTTGCCAGAATACCGATTGGAATATTGATCATAAAGATCAGGGGCCATGATGCGTGATCGATGATATAACCACCTAATGTTGGCCCAAGTGTTGGTCCTAATACAATTCCCATTCCAAACAGTCCTGATGCGATGGGTCTGTCCTGCGGTTCAAAGGCATCAAATAAAATGGCCTGTGAGGTAGATAACAATGCCCCGCCTCCTACACCTTGTATAAAGCGCCAGATAATGATCTCTACCAATGTATCCGATTGCCCGCACATATACGAGGCAATGGTGAAGATGATCATGGATACGATATAATAATTTTTTCTACCAAAATATTCAGCCAAAAAACCCGTCAGCGGAATAATGATCACGTTAGCGATCGCATAAGAAGTGATCACCCAACTGATATCCTCAATATTCACGCCCAAACTACCGCTCATATCGCTCAGCGCCACGTTCACGATGGAAGTATCAATCAACTCCATCACCGCAGCCGTCACGGTAGTCAGTACAATAATTGCTCTCGCAAATCCTTTAGGTGTTGCCATTCTTAATTAATGTTTTCTAAAACAAATTTTTCCGCAGGAAAAATCCACCCTCACCTTCTAGGGGAGGGCAGGGAGGGGTCACTTCGTGTCTGCAACTACAAACACACTCAATCCCGCCCTCAGCATATTTCTATATTGATTAATTTTCTTGATCTGAATTTTCACCGGCACACGCTGCGTAACTTTTACAAAGTTTCCGCTCGCATTATCCGGAGGTAACAAAGAAAATTTGGCACCGGTCGCATCACTCAAACTTTCTATCACACCCGTGATCTTCTGATCAGGAAATGCATCTATTTCAATATCCACTTCTTTACCGGGATATAATTTCTTTAACTGGTTCTCTTTAAAATTCGCGATCACCCAATAAGTGGTATCATTTACAATTGAGAATAAGGGAGTACCCGCCTGCACAAATTGTCCTTCCGAAACATTCTTCTTACCGATCTTACCTGCTTGCGGCGCATAGATCTTTGTGTAAGTGATTTTGAGTTTGGTTTGTTCTATCTTGGCTTTCTTCACATCCAGACCTGCAGTAGCTTTGGTAACACCGGCCTGCAATACAGCAATACGGCTTTGTGCAGCAGAAAGATCTGTTTTGCTGTTTTCTAATTGTTGTGCAGATGTTTCTACGGCAAACTTTGTGTCGTCTAATTGTTTTCTGGTAATAGCCTGGTCTTTAAAAAGATTCTGATCTCTTTTCAAATCATCTTCTGCTTTTTGTTTACGCATCTGACTCAGGTCAATATTACCTCTGTTTACACTTAGTGAAACGATGGCATTATTCAACGCTGCTTTTGCATTGATCACATCCACTTCTGCCTGACGGAAATCGGCTTCCATTTCAAGCAACTGTGTTTGCAGTTCTGCATCATCGAGCTCAACTACTAACTGACCAGTTTTTACCGAGTCGTAATCTTTAACAGCAATGCTTTTTACATAACCGGCCACACGTGGTAATACCGGTGTGATCTGTGTTTCAATCTGCGCATTATCGGTTGTTTCATGCGTTAACACAAAATGGATTTTCTTATAACCGAAATAACCTGCTACCAATAATACCACTACTAATACGATGGTTTTTACCGGTGATTTTTTTTCTTCTGACATATAAATGGTTTGTAGTTTGTGGTTTGTGGTTTGTAGTCTGTTGTTTGTTTATGGTTGACTTAGTTATTCAATAGATAAGAATGCATGACCTGTTTTAAATGTTTGATGAGGCGGTTTTTAAAAGCCACATCGGTATAGGGGTCAAAACTCTCTTCTCTGTTGATCAGCATGGTACACATGGTTTTTGAAAGCATTACCTGGTTAATGGTGCCAATTAAAGTGGCCATGGTTAATTCGGGATCTACTTTTTTAAATATTTTCTTTTTGATGCCCAGCTCGATGATGTTTTTTAAAACATGTGTATTTTTTCCAAATACTTTTACGATGTTCTGATGCAGTTCAGCTCTTTCACCCATCAAAAGCTCCTGATGCAATACCCGGTGAAAAGCCGGTTGTGATAAGATCCTGCCCACATAACTTTCCACGATTGCATCTACTTTTTCTATCTCGCTGAGCTTTTCATTGGAAGCGATCTCGTCTAATCTGCCCCGCATAAATGTGGCTTTCTGCTCCAGCAGCGCTTCAAACAACTTGTCTTTCGATCCAAAATAATAATTCACCATGGCCACATTTACGTCTGCCTTGGTGGCCAGATCGCGGATGGATGTGCCTTCAAACCCCTTTTCTGCAAAGAGCTCAATGGCAGCATTCATGATCGTTTCTTTCTTATCGGCACTCATATAAATAGTTTCAAAACACAAATCTTAAACAAATGTTTGAATTAAACAAACGTTTAATTAACTTTTTTTACACATCCCTCTGAAATTTAACATTGGGATAATATGAGGGTTCGGGCAGTTATGGCGACTTTTGCCTAAATCATTCCCGCTTGTCATACCATCATAAACTCAACGCACGTGCATTTGGCCCTGATTTTCAATGGGGTGTGGCCATGGCTGCGGCCCAGAATGAAGGGGCATATAATGTGGATGGCCGTGGATTATCTATCTGGGATACTTTTTCAAGACGGAATGGAAAAATCAAAGGCGGTGGCAAACCATCTGAAGCCTGTGATTTTTATTACCGGTATAAAGATGATCTGATGCTGGTAAAAGCATTGGGTTTTACAGTATTTCGTTTCTCTATCTCCTGGAGCAGAATTTTACCCGAAGGCGTTGGAAGGGTAAACAAGGAAGGCATTGCTTTTTATCACAGATTGATTGATGAATGTTTGCAACTCGGACTCGCACCTTATGTGACCTTATACCATTGGGATCTTCCGCAGGAACTGCAAAAGAATGGAGGGTGGACAAGTCACCAGATGTTGAAATGGTTTACCCGTTTTGCAACCGTTTGTGCAGAAGAATATGGCGATAAAGTGAAGAACTGGATCGTATTAAATGAACCTGCCGGATTTACTTCACTCGGATATGGTGTGGGTATGCATGCACCGGGTAAAACCGGATTAAGTAATTTTCTTCCTGCGGTACATAATGCAGCGCTTTGTCAGGCAGAGGGTGGAAGGATCTTACGTGCATTGGTTCCCAAAGCCAATATTGGCACTACATTTTCCTGCAGTGAAGTAATGCCTTATTCACAAAAAGAAGAAGATGTACTGGCCGCCAAAAGAATGGATGCCGTATTGAACCGCTTATTTATTGAGCCTGCAATGGGCAGGGGATATCCGGAAGTAGAGAATTTTCCTTTGCTTGATAAACTCCATCTTCATAGTAAAGCGTGGAGATATACGGAGCGTATGAAATTTAATTTCGATTTTATTGGTGTACAGAATTATTTTTCGCTTACTGTTAAATACAATGCACTCATTCCTTATATCCATGCATCCGAAGTAAAAGCGGCAACACGTAAAGTGCCGCATACCGATATGGGGTGGGAGATCAATGCAGATAGTTTTTACAGAATGATCAAACGCTTCTGGTTATACGGTGGTGTAAAAGAAATTATTATCAGCGAAGGCGGTGCATTCTTTAAAGATGAATTGATCAATGGCGTTGTAAATGATGAAAAGCGGATCGATTATTTTGAACAATACATCGCTGCTATCCTGCGCGCCAAAAAAGAAGGTGTAAATGTAAACGGCTATTTTGCCTGGACGCTTACCGATAATTTCGAATGGTCTGAAGGTTATGCTGCCCGTTTTGGCCTGATACATATAGATTTTAAAACTCAGTTACGCACCATCAAAAACTCCGGTTACTGGTTTCGGGATTTTCTGAAAAATGCATAATGCTTGGAGGTAAATCCTTTTTTAAACTTATTGCAAACGTTTTGCACTGTTTACAATCTATCATCGATAGACAGAATCTGAAATAGGAAGAACTCTTTGCGTTCCTTGCGGTTCCCAGCGACCTTTGCGCTACAGCTTTACATTTCGTAATAAAAGCAAAGCCCTGTTTTAGTAGAATATTAATCAGAATTTTTGGATTTAGTAAGGGTAGCCCCTAAAGCGGTAACGCAAGGCACGCAAAGAACCGCAACGATCGCAATAAGGATTGGGTATAGTTAGATTATAAAGTTGATTCTATTAATGTTTTTATTCGTTCAACACTTATAACACAAATCTTTTATTAAGTTTGGTTACTTAAACACCAACCATGCTTCGCACCCTTCACTTAATCATTGCTATTTGCCTCACAACTTTCTTGTCTGCACAAACCATTTCTATACCTGCTTATACCGGTTATGCAGTTCCTTCAGAAAAAGGAGAATCTTCTTTATTTTCTGAAAAGAATGGTATTGAACAATGGAAAGATGCAGACCAGCAGATCCAGTATTTTTTCTATGTACGCAAACCGGGAAAATTGTCTGTGGCACTGGATGCAAAGAATGCAGCCGAAGGAACGATTTTAAAAGTATCTGTTTTGGGAAAAGATTTTCCTGTAAAAATTCCTTCATCACCAAAGTTCAAAATGATCAGTGCAGGAACTGTTACGATTAAGGATAGCGGTTTTTATTCCATAACGATTTCTGTAACCAAAAAAGCAAGAAACAGTATTGCAGATATCCGTTCTATACAATTATCCGGAACAGCAACTGCCGGATTACATTATAACCCCAAACCCAGAAGGAATGCGGCTTCTGTTCATTTGCGTTATCCGATTGATGATTCTTTAAAAGTAGTGGCATTTTATAATGAGATCACGATACCCAATGGTTTTGATCATTTACATAGTTATTATATGGCCTGCGGTTTTGCCCGTGGTTATTTTGGCATACAGGTAAACAGCGAAACGGAAAGAAGGGTAATCTTTTCTGTATGGGATGCAGGTAAAGAAGCCGTTGACAGAAACAAAGTAGCCGATTCAAATAAAGTAATGCTGCTTGCCAAAGGTGAAGATGTGTTTGCGGATGGTTTTGGTAATGAAGGAACCGGTGGCCATAGTCATTGGGTGTATCCGTGGAAAACCGGACAAACCTATAAGATGATGGTAACGGCATTAACGGATAGTGCTTCTCAAACAACTATTTACACTGGTTATTTCTTTTTGCCTGAATCGCAAAGATGGAAACTGATTGCCAGTTTTCGCGCACCTAAAGACGGGCAGAACCTGCGTAACCTCTATTCATTCAACGAAAATTTTTGGGGTGTAAATGGGCAGCTGCAACGCAAAGCACTGTTTGGAAACCAATGGGTGCAAAGAGAAAACGGACAATGGATTGAATTAACAAAGAGTACCTTTTCTTATGATGCCACAGGTAAAGCAGGCGACAGGATTGATTATGGTGGTGGTGTAAATGATGGAAAATTTTATTTATGGAATGGGGGCTTTCAACCGGCGAATGCAAAATTTGGTGATGTGTTTACTCGTCCGGCAGCGAATCAAAGGCCGGTGATCGACTGGACAAAAAATGCAGATAGTGCAAAACAGGCCGCAAAGGATAAGCAGCTGATCATGGATGCGATTAAAAATAAGCAGTTAGATACAACAGGAAGTAAGGATGGCGTTTATTATCAAATACTGAAAGAAGGAACCGGTGCTGATTTTACGGCTAACGATACGGTAACCGTTTTCTATAAAGGGACTTTATTAAAAGACGGAAGTGTTTTTGATCAAACAAAAGAGAAGCCTGCAACCTTTCCGTTAAAACGATTGATACGTGGTTGGCAATTGGCGGTACCCATGTGTAAGGTGGGAGGAAAGATCAGGATCATTATCCCTTCTGCTTTAGGATATACGATTCGAAGCCGCAGTAAAGCCATTCCGCCAAATAGTGTTTTGGTATTTGACATTGAGGTATTGGCAGCAAAGAAATAATAGAGTCCCCTGAGGGACGATAGTTTACAGCAAACTATACCCGCTCAACGACGTTTTATTATGAAGCTAAAACAATTTTAAAAGGATGTTTTTATCCTTAATATGGGGAAAAACAGGTTGAATAAAATCCATAAATTCTATAATATATTGATTCATAACACCTTAAGATTTCATTAAGACAAGGGTTCTTGTAAATATTTTGCCTACCTTGTAGGTTATACACTACAAAATGAAAGCTGCCCGTCAATTATCAGTTGCCATTTTGTTGCTGCTAACAGCAGCGGCATTCTTCTTTAGTTACCATATGATCATAGATCCTACGGGTAGCTCTTTGGGTTTACCATTTTATTTATTGAACGGAACCATTTTTACAAATTACCTGGTTTTGGGCTGGGTATTATTGTTTACAGTTGGGGTTTTGTCGGCAATAGTTGTATTACTCATCATGAGTAAGAACCGGTTCTATTCTTTTTTTATTATGTTGGAAGGAGTAATCGTTTGTGTGTTTGTATTTATTCAATGGATGCTGATCGGTGAAACCTTTATTGTACAATATATATTCCTGATTTTCTCCGTTGCATTAATTGGGTTGGGTGCTTTACAAAACCAACGAAAGATTATAGTGGATTCAGAAAAAGAAGCACACCTGCATCCGCAACCCAAGAGTCATCACCATAAGCACAGGAAACATCATTAATAATGTTGAATTTTGAATGATGAATGAAAGATAATCCCCTGCATTCAACATTCATAAAAATCATTTCTCTTGCTCTGAGAGGAATTTCAGATAAACACCATTCGTCCAGCCAAAACCATCCTGGTTAGGGTATTCACCACCGCCGGCATTGGTAGCCGTATCAGACACATTGTATTTCTCCATCATCTTACCGGTTTCTGCAAAAACTTTTTCATTGTTCTGCATCCAGTTGTTGCGAATCTTTTCTGCAAGTGATTGATGATTATATGGTGATTGCTTTAATCCTTTATATGTGATCCATTGCAATGGTGCCCAGCCATTGGGCGCATCCCATTGCTGGCCGGTTGAATTAAGTGTTGTAATGAGTCCGCCTGGTTTGAGAAATTTTTGTTCTACGGTTGATGCAACTTTATCGGATTGCGTTTTATCCGACAGTTGAATGAATAACGGAAATAAAGCTGCCAATGAATAGGTGGCTGTTTGTTGTTGATCCCTGAATTGAAAATCAAAATAGAAGCCTTTGTCTTCGTTCCAGCAATATTGTTGAATCGCCTGTTTTCTTTGCTCAGCTCTTTTCAGCATGATAGCTGACTGCTGATCATCTTTTCCTTGATATAAATGAGAAAGATACATTTCCATAGAAGCAAGCAAACAATTCAAATCTACCGGAATGATATCAGTAGTTTGTATGGTTTCCATATTCTTCTCATCCCGGAACCAACGGCTGCTGAAATCCCAGCCCGATTCTGCTGCGGCACGGATATGTCTGTAAACAACTGTTTCTTCTCTTCCTGATTTTTTAGCGAGATGTTTGTCTTCTATAAAAGCTTCGGGTCTTGGTGTATCAC
This sequence comes from Sediminibacterium sp., assembly GCA_965206685.1. Classification (GTDB taxonomy): domain Bacteria; phylum Bacteroidota; class Bacteroidia; order Chitinophagales; family Chitinophagaceae; genus Sediminibacterium. The sequence continues at coordinate 2,532,423 of OZ242223.1, read as the reverse complement.
GATCATCCCAATATCTATTCAGAATACTGCCATCCGGCATCATTACCGCTCTTCTTTGTGCTGTATTTTCTGCTGATAATAATTCTGCCCCATCCATCCAGAAAGAATATTCATTTTCTAATTGCGGCAGATAGTGTTGTATAAATGCTTTTCCTTTTTCTTCTTCCAGCACAGATAACATTAATGCAAAAAAAGGGGGTTGCGAGCGACCAAGATAATAGGTGCGGTTTCCATTGGGAATAAAACCTGCCTGGTCTATCAGGTAGGCAAAATTGTCGATCATGTTTTGAATGATATCCACTCTTCTGGAAACCTGTAACCCCAGCATGGTAAAATAACTGTCCCAGTAATACACTTCTCTGAAACGTCCGCCGGGAACGATATAGGAATGTGGTAACGGAATTAAAGTGCCACCGTGTTCATCGGGTTTGCGCATCAAAACATTCCAAAGACCGGATAAATGATCGGGTAGTGATTTATTAGCTGATGAATAACTGTTATCGGTTTCTGCGGGTAACGTAAAATGTTTGAGCACAAAAGCTTTCAGGTCAAAACCGGGTTTGTCTTTTGCTGCTAAATAATTAGTGATGATCTCCTGCGGTGTAAACAGCGGGATACCATCCACAAAAAATTTCGAATCAGAAAAGATTTCGCTCAGCTGAACATCTTCATACAAAGGCGAAAGGCTTTCCATATAAAAGTGGGGAAGGATGGGCATGCTGCTGTTATTTGGTACTGCTGTTGTTTGTTGATTTGGTTTCTAATCTTTTAAAAACAAAGAGACAGATGATCAATACCGTCATCGGGATCAATGAAAAATAAAAGGCTTTTCCCCCACCAATACTTTTAAACAGATAACCTACCAATCTTGAACCCAATGTGCCACCAATGGCAGAAAAGAATACAAGCAAAGAAGCCATCGGACTATGAAAACTTTTTTCAGTAGCACTTAATACATAAGAGTTTACCATTGGATAGATTGGTGCCAGAAAAAAACCGATCAGCGGAAATACATAAGCAATGATGGGCACATCACCCATTGAGTTGATTTCTTTAGGTGCGAGTTCCTGTGTTTGTGGTAACACAAGAACAACCATTAATGCGGCACCGATCAAACAGGCAGAAAGAATATAAAACCACGAAATTCGTTTTACCAATAAGGATGAAACATATCTGCCAAGTGCAATGGAAAGCATGAGGATCACCGCCATGAATACACTTGTTTTTTCGGGCAGGTGTAAAATTTTCTGATTGAATGTGGGCAACCAGCTCATAATGCCCTGTTCTGTCATCACATACATAAATGCAGTAACGGCAAAAACGAGTACCAATGGCCTCTTTAATAAAAGGATCATTTCAATAAAATCATCTTTGATATTTACACCGGGGATCTCATATTTAAGTGTAAAGTCTGCGAAAAGCAGGAAGAGAAAAGAAGCGGCTACCAATCCGGCCAATACCAGATAAATGCGAAGCCATGCATCAGGATCATTATCGCTGTAAAATAACGGGAAAGCCACAAAGCCCGCTGCAATCCCGATCATAAAAAAACTTTCTATAGCACTTAATAAACTTTTGTGTTCTTTATCATTGTTGGTGATCAAACCTATCAACGAATAGACGGAAACTTTAATTACGGCAAATGAAATACCCACACAGGCAAATAAAATTCGTACGGATGTGAATGAATTGCCCCAATACATTCCCAGACAACCTGCGAAAACAAGCGCCAATGCAATGAGCATTCCTTTTTTATATCCTAAACGTGGCAGGAAGGAACCGATCAGGAACGAAACAAAGGCAATGGACAGATCTTTGAATGCTTCCAGCGAACTTGCTTTTAATTCATCAACATGATAGGTGTTGATGGATTTTTGAATCAGTATGCCCACACTGTTCAGCAGAATGGCAAACACAAAATAATTCAGAAAAAGCGAGGCTTTGATTTTCCAGTTTTGCATAGTGATGGGTTGAGGGGTTGTGATGGATTATTTTATTGCCAGCATTTTTAAACAAACCGGATTCAGTATTTCTAATTGTTTCGGTAAAACCTTTAATAAACCCGTTGCTTTATCTCTTTTATAAATCACAATATTGCTCGTCTTTTGATTGGCGGCTAATAAAAAATTACCTGTGGGGTCGATCATAAAATTGCGTGGCTGCATACCCATGGTTGATTGATAGCCAACCGATGTTAATTTTCCATCTGCTGCTACAGAAAAGATGGCAATATTATTTTCATCACCACGGTTGGATGCATATAAAAATTTTCCATCGGGTGAGATATGGATATCTGCGCTGCCGGGTTGTCCTTTAAAATCAGCCGGGTGTGTGGCAATGCGCTGGATTTTTTTCGCAACGCCATTGTTATAAGCATAAGCACTTACGCTTCCGCCCATCTCCTCAATTACATACATGAATTTTCCGTTGGGCGAAAAATCAAGATGTCTTGGGCCACTGCCGGGTTCGGCAACAACCAAGGGCATGGCAGCAGACGAGAGCGGCTCTTTGTTATTGGGGTGGAATTGATAGCTGGTGATCTGATCCATTCCTAAATCAGGTGTAAACAAATATTTTTCATCCGGCGAAAAGAAAACAGAGTGTACGTGGGCTTTCTCCTGTCTGTCCGGATTTACACTTTTTCCATTATGAATAATATGCTGTGCAAAGGGTTGAATGGATCCATCGGGATTGATTGGGAAAGCGGCCAAGCTTCCACCCGTATAATTCGCTACTGCCAGCCATTTACCGTTTTTGGTAATGGAAATATGACAGGGATTTTCAGAACCGCTTGATACACGGTTAATGAGATTTAGTTTTCCTGAAGCAGGGTCAAATGTATAGGCAGCTACCAGCCCGGCTTGTGCACGGCTGATCTCATTAACTGCGTAAACATGTTTTCCATCGGGTGCGATGGTTAAAAAAGAAGGATTGGCGGCACTATCGGTATTACTTACCCATTTGGCCTCACCGGTTTGGGAATTGAAATTATATACATAAATTCCTTTACTGCCACCGGAAGTATAAGTGCCGATAAACAGGTAATAATTCTGAGCGGAAAGGCATAGGGATACTAATGCAAAACAAAAGGTGAGCAGCAATCGCATGGCAGTTTATTTTTTACGAAACGTAAGATAAAGATTGCCAATGAGAAACCCGAAAGAAGCGGGGGATTTTACCTGCTTAATCAATTGCAAACGTTTGCAACTGCTTACCGTGGAGGCTTGGGGGATGGAATGGTTCCTGTATCTTAGTAATATGATCAAAAATGCCATCCGGATACTTTGTGTCTGTATCCTTTTTATTTCCTGTAAATCCCATCAGACTATGAGCGACAGCCATGCGTTTCGGTTAAAACCCGGCCAGGACCTGAAACAATCCATAGACAGTTTTGTAAAGGCAAAAAATATACAGGCAGGATGGATCGCCACCTGTGTAGGGAGCCTCACGGAATACAATATCCGTTTTGCCAACCAGGAAAAAGGGTATAGTGATAAAGGGCATTTTGAGATCGTGAGTCTGGTGGGTACTTTATCTGTAAACGGCTGTCATATTCATCTTTCTATTTCAGACAGTACGGGTAAAACCATTGGAGGGCATCTGCTGGCAGGTTGCAAAGTGTATACGACTGCTGAGGTTGTGATTACTGAATCTTCAAATCTCATCTTTACCCGTGAAAAAGATGGTTCCACACCATGGGAGGAACTGCAGATCAAAAAGAAGGATTCTGGCCAATAAACGCCAATCGGTTAAACAATTTCCAGTATTTCCCGAATTAGTAGATTGAATTGGTAGACTGTTTGTATTCTTGCAGCCTAAATGAAATGACTATATGTTTTTGAAAAAGTATTGGATGATGGTTGGGTTATTTGTATGGGTTATGAACGTAACGGCACAAACCCATTTACAGCAGGGGGCATGGAGCGGGCATTTATATCGTGCCGATGGTAATGTGATCAGTTTTCATTTTGATATAAAAACGGAGAATGGGAAAACGGTTTTGTATATTATTAATGCCAATGAAAAAATAAGGGTTACTAAAATAAAAGATAGTAAAGATTCATTGTTGATAGAGATGCCTGTGTTTGAATCTGTTTTCAGGATCAAAAAAAACTCCAATCGTAAATGGGAAGGGGTATGGACAAAAGGAGGTTCTGTAAAAACACAGATCATGCCTTTTACCGCAGAACCTCAGCAAGATCAGGTAATACAGGCAATTAAGCCGGCTGTTGCTGATATTACAGGTAAATGGGCCGTTACGTTTACAGAGAATGCCGAATTATACAAGCCAGCCATTGGTGAATGGCAACAAAAAGGGAATACACTTCGTGGAACGATATTAACGCCAACGGGAGATTATCGTTATTTAACAGGAGTGGTATCGGGCGATAGTTTTCATTTGTCAACTTTTGATGGAGCACATGCCTTTTCTTTTGTGGCAAAAATCGAGAACGGACAAAAGATCAGCAAAGGAATTTTTTACTCCGGTGCTACCAGCGCACAACCCTGGATCGCAGAAAAAAATGAGCAGGCAGTTTTACCGGATGTTGCAGCGATGTTCATGAAATATCCAGAAGAAAAATTACGTTTCCGTTTTCAGGATCTGAATAAGAAAATGGTTTCCATAGATGATCCGAAATTTAAAAATAAAGTAGTGATCGTTCAGATCATGGGATCATGGTGCCCAAATTGTATGGATGAAACCGCTTTTTTAAGTGAATTTTATACTAAGTATAAACAGAAAGGCGTTGAGGTGATCGGATTGGCTTATGAATACAGTACCGATTTCGAAAGATCGAAAAACAGTATTGAAAAATTTAAGAATCGGTTTAATGTTCAATATACAATGTTGAATACCGGCGTTACCGTTTCAGACAGTTTGCGAACGGAAAAAACCTTACCGCAATTAACGCCTATCAAGTCTTTTCCTTCAATGATCATTGTTGATAAAACAGGTAAGGTATCTAAGATCCACACAGGTTTTGAAGGTCCTGGAACCGGGGTGCATTATCAAATTTTTAAGAAAGAGTTTGAAACTACGATTGATCAATTACTAAAATAAAAAAATCGCCACAGATTCACAGATTAGCACAGAAAAAATCTGTGGAAATCTGTGAATCTGTGGCGATAAATCTTTACTATTTACTACCCTTCACATATTTCTCCAACCACTGATTCTGCTCCCATAACATGTGTAACAGGTTTTCTTTTCCGCGGTAGCTGTGCGCTTCGTAAGGAAGGAAAACAAAACGAACTGTTCCGCCATTGCCTTTAATGGCTGCAAACAAACGCTCACTGTTAATAGGGAAGGTTCCTGTATTATCATCTGCTTCGCCATGTATTAACAGGATCGGCGTTTTGATCTTATCGGCATACATGAACGGACTCATCTCATTATACAATTGCGGAGCCTGCCAGTAAGTTCGGTCTTCATTCTGAAAACCAAACGGGGTCAGGGTTCTGTTGTATGCACCACTTCTGGCAATACCTGCTTTAAAGAGATTGGTATGTGCGAGTAAATTGGCTGTCATAAATGCACCGTAACTGTGTCCGCCAACCGCTACGCGATTCTTATCGCCAACACCCAACTCAGCTAATTTATTGATTGCCGCTTCTGCATTCATTTTTAATTGTGCAATAAAATCATCATTTGGTTTTTTGTCTGGTCCTGATGCAACAATGGGCATTTCTGCATTATCCAGAATTGCGTAGCCTTGTGTTACATAAAAGATCGGAGACGCCCAGCTGATGGTAGTAAAGCGATCCTTACTACCTCTGATTTGCGCTGCATCTGCGGCAGAATTAAATTCTCTTGGATAAGCCCAGATTACAACCGGTAATGGGCCGTCTTTGTCTTTATTATATCCTTTCGGTAAATAAAGATCACCGGTTAAATCAACGCCATCGGCTCTTTTGTATTTGATCTTTTCTTTGGTAACACCATCCAGTTGCGGATATGGGTTGCTGAAATTGGTGATGGCTCTATCTGCCATACGCAGTACCAGATTCTTGATAAAATAATTCGGAACTTCTTTTTGTGATTCACGGCGGGTAAGTAAGATCAGTTTATCAGCATCAATTACATCTTCTACCACTTCATACACACCGGGTTTACAACGCCAGAGGATCTCATTCTTTTTGGTGGCGAGATCAAATTTTGCCAAAAAAGGAAGATCGCCATCGGGTGAGGAACCTACCAGGTTATTCATCAAAATCTTTGTGCCGTTATCGGTTGTTTGAATCACACTTCTGCCAAATTTATTTTTGGTTGAAGTGGGTGTGCCGGGATTATTATATGCATCGGTCTGGTTACGTTCCCATAATAATTCCAATGAACCGGTTGTTGTATTATAACGACTAACCCTGTTCATTTGCTTACTTCTGGAGATCTCAGTTACCAAGGATAAAGAAGCATCACCCCAGTTAGTACCGGCATAACGCATTTTAGTTTTGAAGAGTTCTTTTGCTTCTCCGGTAAAGGGTGCAGATAAAGCATACACCGCATCGTGGTAGTCCATTTGTTTTTTAATGATGCCGCTGTCTAAAGGCATGGCCCATGTAATGGTTGCAGGTTCATCGTCTCTCCAGTCAAATCCACGCGGTACATTTTGTGTATTGTCATATCCGGATGGTGTTCCTTCCGATGAAGGCAATTCCGCCAATACTTTCACTACTTTGCCCGTAAGATCTGTAATGCTTACTGTAGAAGGAAATCCGTTAGCAGTTACCAGATAGGAAAAAGGTTTTCTTAAAGAACGGACCATCATATATTTCTTGTCGGGTGATAAAGCCAAAGTGCTTAATAATCCCGGTTTGCCGATATTGGTTTCCACACCATTTTTATTTTGTACCAATTGCGCCATTGCATAAAATTCAAACAACTGTTCATCGTATGGCGATTTGATCAGATCCTGAAAAGTAGGACTGGGAGCGGTTTTGCCAAGATTCTGCTGAACAGTTGGTCCTTTGGGTGTGATAGGCCTTTTAGGTGCATTGGTTGCCGCTTGTGTAGTGGCTTTGTACAAAATGGTATTATCATCAACCCATGTATACGAAAGGCCTAAAACAGTATTCACTGCCTGCTTATTGATCTTGGTTACTTTTTTTGAAGCAATATCAATTACATAGAGATCCACTTTACTTCCTGTTGTATTGGTAAAAGCGATCTTGGTTTCAGACGGGCTCCATGTTGCATTGCCTGCCAATAAATTTGCGGGTAATCCTTCAACAGCAAATTCCTGATTTGATTTAATATTTTTCAAACGGAAATTGTTGATAAAGGTTTGTCTGCTTGGCGAAAAATTATTCGGGTTCAAACGCAAACCCGCAATACGATTTTCTGGTTGCCCCAATTCTTCTACGGTTGGATAAGAATTGCGTTCACTTAATAACATCCATTCTGCTTTGCTGTCTATACGCACGGCAGGTGTAGGTTTTGCCAATAGCAGATCGGCAATGTCTTTAGGAGGGGTTTGATAACTTACCGCATCCTGTCCATAAGTGGAACTGAATACGAGTACCAGGCATAAGAGCCCGATGATGTGGTTGATTTTTCTCATGTTAGTTTGGTTTGTATAGTAGAAACAGTTATTGGTAAACTCTTACGTAATCAATTTCCATTTTTTGCGGAAAGATATTTTCATCAACACCTTTTTGTCCGCCCCAATCGCCACCTACTGCAATATTCAATAACAAATGAAAAGGTTTATCAAAAGGCCAGGCTTCTTTTCCGGTATGTTCATTTTTAAAAGTAAAATAAGCTTTGTTGTCAATCAACATGGTAATGCTTTCTGCGTCCCAGTCCAATGAGTACACATGAAAAGCTTCGCTGCAATCCGGTAAAGAAGTCGTAGCGGTTTTTTGTGTACCGATACTATGGAAATATTTACGGGTGTGTGCAGAAGCATGAATCACACCTTGATTATAGCCTACATGTTCCATTATATCGATCTCGCCATCATCAGGCCATTTTAAGGGAGTAGCAGAACCCAGCATCCAGATAGCGGGCCATGTGCCGAGTCCTTTAGGCAGTTTGGCACGAACATCTATATGACCATAGGTAAAATCGTATTTGCCTTTTGTTACCAACCGGGCAGAAGAGTACCCATTTTTGCCGATGGTTTCTTTTTTGGCTTCAATAACCAGCGAACCGTTTTCTACTCTGGCATTTGCCGTTTTTTTGCTTGTATAATATTGGAGTTCATGGTTTCCCCAGCCATCGCCACCAACATCATACCCCCATTTGGTTGAGTCGGGCAGCCCTTTATAATTAAATTCATCACTCCAAACCAGTTTACGTTTTACCTGCGCTGAAACAGAGGATAAACAGGCAGGAATGGTGATGCAGCCGATTAAAAGCATACATATTTTCTTCATATAACCCGTATTTAGGTAGATAGCAAGATACTTATAAAAAATCCAGTTAAAAAAGGCTTTGGATGAGCGTGAAAAAATATTTGCCCATAAAAGCAGATGGCTTTACTTTTGTGGCTTATTATGAAAGTACTGGTACACATACATCACCATCATTTCTTACCCAAGGGGTAGGCTGTTGGTGTTTTGTGTCTGTTGCAATAAAACATTGAAAGGCTTACCTCGCGGTAGGTCTTTTTTATTTAGCCCCCATCCTGAAGGGGGGCATTTTACTTCAGGGAAAAAATATCGCAAAGCGATCGAAGATGAAAGACGAAACGCAAAAAACACCCGGTGGAGAAACTGTAAAACTGAAATTGGCTATTCAGAAAAGTGGCAGGTTGCATGATGATTCTATCAAACTGTTAAAGGAATGTGGCATTGATATCAGCAACGGAGTGAACAAATTAAAAGCCGAGGCCAATAATTTTCCGATAGAAGTATATTTTCTCCGCGATGATGATATTCCGCAATATGTGGAAGACTCTGTTGCCGATATTGGTTTTGTGGGAGAAAATGTTGTGTATGAAAAGAAAAAGAAAGTAGATGTAGTGGATAAATTGGGTTTTGGAAAATGCCGACTCAGTCTTGCCGTAAGAAAAGGTGAAGAATATACAGGTGTACAATTTCTGGCAGGAAAGAAAATCGCTACGAGCTATCCTGTAATCCTGGGTGATTTTCTGAAATCAAAAAATGTATCCGCAGAAATCCATGAGATCAGTGGCAGTGTGGAAATTGCACCAGGTATTGGTTTAGCGGATGCCATCTGCGATCTGGTAAGCAGCGGCTCTACTTTATTTATGAATGGGTTGAAGGAAACTGAATCTATTCTGCAATCACAGGCCGTAATGATCCGTAATGCAAAACTGAGCGAAGCAAAACAGCAATTACTGGATCGTTTATTATTCAGGATTCAGGCCGTTAAAAAAGCCAAGAACAATAAATATGTATTGCTGAATGCACCGAATGATAAATTAAAAGAGATTATCGGTTTATTACCCGGTATGAAAAGCCCAACCGTATTGCCATTGGCAGAGGAAGGCTGGAGCAGTGTACACAGTGTGTTAAATGAAAATGATTTCTGGGATATTATTGAACAATTAAAAGCAGCAGGGGCACAGGGGATTTTGGTTGTGCCGATTGAGAAAATGATTGTGTAACCCCCTCGCCCCCTGAAGGGGGAATTAATTTAGTTTATGAAGATTATTAAGTATCCATCTAGAGAAAATTGGAAACAGCTTCTGCAAAGACCGGCAATTGATAACACTTCGTTATTGGAGAAAGTGAGGAGTGTTATGCTTGAAGTGAAACAGAATGGTGATGCGGCAGTGAAACAATTCACTAAGCAATTTGACGGAGTTGAATTGGATAGTTTTGTGGTTTCAGAAAAAGAGATCAATGAATCTGAAGTGTTGCTTTCGGATGATTTGAAGAAGGCCATTCAGCAGGCTGCTGCTAATGTTAGATTGTTTCATGAGAAACAATTATCGGCTGCTGAAGTGGTAGAAACGATGCCCGGTGTAAAATGCTGGCGTAAAAGTGTGGGGATTGAAAAAGTTGGTTTATACATTCCCGGCGGAACAGCGCCTTTGTTCTCAACAATATTAATGCTGGCTATTCCGGCAAAGATTGCGGGTTGTAAAGAACTGATCCTTTGTTCGCCTCCGGGTAAGGATGGAAAATTGCATCCGGCTATTTTGTATACTGCTAAATTAACAGGGATCAATTCTGTTTTTAAAATCGGAGGTGTTCAGGCAATTGCGGCTATGGCTTACGGAACAGAAACGGTTCCTCAGGTATATAAAATATTCGGGCCGGGTAATCAATACGTAACCTGTGCCAAACAGTTGGTACAACAACAAGGTATTGCCATTGACATGCCCGCGGGTCCAAGTGAAGTTTGTGTAATGGCTGATGAAACTGCGAATGCAGCATTTGTTGCTGCCGATCTGTTAAGTCAGGCAGAACATGGTGTAGACAGTCAGGTCTTATTAGTTACCAGTGATGAGTTAATAGTAAAGAGTATAGAAGCAGAATTGACAAAACAATTAGCACTCTTGCCAAGAAAGGATATTGCTGCTAAAGCATTGGAGAACAGCTCGGCAATAGTAGTGAAGGATATTAATGAAGCGATAGAATTGGTTAATGAATATGCTGCAGAACATTTGATCATTGCCTGCAAAGATGATGAAGCTATAGCAGAAAAAATTGTCAACGCAGGCTCTGTTTTTCTCGGAAATTATTCTCCGGAAAGTGTGGGTGATTATGCAAGCGGAACCAATCACACACTCCCCACCAATGGTTTTGCGAAAGCCTATAGTGGAGTGAGTGTGGATAGTTTTGTGAAGAAGATAACTTACCAAAAATTATCACAAGAGGGATTGAAGAATATTGGAAATACAGTTATGTTAATGGCGGAAGCTGAGGGCCTGAATGCGCATGCGAATGCCGTAGGCATCCGCATTATCCCCTCCAGGGAGGGGATAAAATGAAATACTATGTATACCTATCAATTAATACCTAAAGAAAATATCTTCTTCATCATTCCACTCTTACAAGTGCTGAATGACAAGATTTCTGTAGATGTATTACAGGAACGTTTAACAGAAATGGTAGATCGTGGATATGAATGTGTAGGTGCATACGATGATGATCAACTGATCGGGATCTGCGGACTCTGGATTCTTACCAAATATTATGTAGGCCGTCATTTAGAACCCGACAACGTGATCATACTCCCCGATTACCGCGGAAAGAATATTGGAGAAGAAATGATGGAATGGGTATATGCATATGCCAGATCACAAGGTTGTGTGGCATCGGAACTGAATTGTTATACTTCCAATCATGGCGGACAAAAATTCTGGTCCAACGAAGGGTATAAGATCCTTGGGTTTCATTATCAAAAAATATTATAGGCAATAACCAAATACAATATCAATAAATCAACAGCATGTCTTTCGACCTTAATAAACTTACCAGAGCCAATATTCAGAAACTAACCCCTTATTCATCTGCACGGGATGAATTTAGTGGCGATGCAAAAGTATTTCTGGACGCCAATGAGAACAGCCTTGGTTCTCCGCTTACCAAATGGTATAACCGTTATCCCGATCCGCACCAACATGCCATCAAGGATAAACTGGCTGTGGTAAAAGGCATTGCTGCAGAGCATATTTTTCTGGGTAACGGCAGCGATGAATGTATCGATCTGTTATTCCGTGCTTTTTGTGAGCCGGGTAAGGATAATGTGATCATTTGTCCGCCAACCTACGGTATGTATGAAGTGAGTGCGAATATTAATGATATTGAAATTAAGCGTGCACCATTAACAGACGATTTTCAACTGGATCTGATTCATCTTGAAAACCTTGTGGATGCCAATACCAAACTCATCTGGCTTTGTTCCCCCAATAACCCTACCGGCAATTGTTTGCACCGTGTAGATATTGAAACAGTGCTCAATAACTTTAATGGTATTGTGGTGATTGATGAAGCCTATATCAATTTTGCCAAACAAAAATCTTTTATTCAGGAACTTACAGAGTACCCCAATTTAGTAGTACTGCAAACCTTTAGTAAAGCATGGGGGCTGGCAGGGCTTAGATTGGGTATGGCATTTGCCTCAACTGCTATAATTGAAATTTTGGATAAAGTAAAACCTCCCTATAATGTAAACCAGGCAACGCAGGAACTTGCTGTAAAAGCATTGGATGAGGTAGGCCAGGTAAATGATATGATCCGTTTGCTGGTAGATATGCGTGAAGCATTGGCCGAAGTATTTCAATCTATGCCTACGGTTGAAAAGGTTTATCCGTCTGATGCCAATTTTCTGCTTGTGAAGATCAAAGAAGCCAGAAAGATCTATAAATTTCTGCTTACCAAAGGCATTGTACTGCGCGATCGAAGCAATGTAAAACTCTGTGAAGACTGTCTGCGTATCACCGTTGGAACCGAAAAAGAGAACACATTATTGATAGATGCTATGCAGGATTGGTATGCTCAGTAAACAAACTGCTTGTTTATCTGTTTTGATTTGTAATTTCAAACCTTAATCTTAACCAACACAAATATGAAAAAGACCTTTTCAGTTGTATCATTGGCGCTGCTTGCAATAGGGTTCAGTGCTTTAACGGCTGTTGCCAATCCGGGTGATAAGCCTGCTAAAAACAAACCGGTTACTGCGGTTGTACCTGATCCTGATAATGCAGGACTGAAACTGCCTGCAGGTTTTGGTGCTCTTAAAGTGGCAGAAAACCTTGGAAAAACCAGACATATTGTTGTAAATGCACAAGGCGATGTGTACGCCAAGATCATGGGCCGAGTAGCGGAAGGAAAGGGAATACTGAAATTACATGATGCCAATGGTGATGGAAAGTCTGATGAAACCACAGGAATGGGCAATTATGGTGGTACCGGTATTGCTATCAAAAATGGTTATTTATATGCGTCTTCTGATGAAGAAGTATTTCGCTATAAGATCAATGAAAAAGGCGATGTGATTGATGCTTCCAAAGTGGAAAAAATCATCACAGGTTTGAAGAAAGGAAATCAGCACGAAACAAAATCAATCACACTAGATGATGCAGGAAATATTTATGTGAATATTGGTGCATACTCAAACTCTTGCCAGATCGAAGACAGAAAGCCCGGCTCATTGGGAAGAATGCCATGTCCGATTTTGGATTCTGCGGGTGGTATCTGGCAGTTCAAAGCAGATAAACTGAACCAGACTTATGGTGATGGATCACGTTATGCAACCGGTTTACGTAATGTGGTGGGCCTCGACTGGAACACACAACTGAACCAACTCTTTGTGATGCAGCATGGCCGTGATGACCTGCATAATATTTTTCCATCCTTGTATACAGAGCAGGATAATGCAGAACTTCCTGCAGAAACCATGTATGCTTTAAAGAAAGGAGATAATGCAGGATGGCCTTATATTTATTATGATCCTGCACAACATAAAAAAATGATGGCACCGGAATACGGTGGTGATGGAAAAAAAGAAGGTTCTAAAGAATACATCGATCCGGTAATGGCATTTCCTGCGCATATGGCACCGAATGGTTTGTTGTTCTATACCGGCAATCAGTTTCCTGCACGTTATAAAAATGGTGCATTCATTGCCTTTCATGGATCATGGAACCGTGCACCATTACCACAGGAAGGATATTATGTTGTATTCGTTCCTTTTGAAAATGGAAAACCAACCGGTAAATGGGAAGTATTTGCAAATGGGTTTTCAGGCATGGAAACAGGTGTAACGCCCCGCAGTGCGGCACATCGCCCATGTGGTTTGGCACAAGGACCTGATGGTTCTTTGTATGTATCAGACGATCAGAAAGGATCTATTTATCGCATCATTTATAACGGAAAATAAAAATAGTAATGAAGAAAATATTGGGCCCGATCGCACTCATGGTTTTACTGATGAGTTTCCAGACCGCACCTAAGAAAGCAGCAACGGCAACAAAGCCCGCTGCAAAACCTGCAGTATCTAATGCAAATCCTGCCGCTTCTATGGATAGGGGTAAACTGGTTTATATGTCGCAATGCCTTACCTGTCACCAGGTAGATGGTGGCGGTGTTCCGCACCTGAATGCACCTTTAGATGGCGCAACGGCAGTGGTAGGCAAAGACAAAGCAAAGATCATCAGCATTGTTTTAAAAGGCATGACAGACAGAATTGAAATTGATGGTGAATATTATAGTAACAATATGGCACCGCACAGAGAACTTACTGATTTGCAAATTGCAGATGTATTAACTTATGTAAGAAACAGTTGGACCAATAAAGCTTCTGCAGTAACCCCTGCGGAAGTAAAAGCAGTAAGGGCAAAAATTAAATAGTATGGGTAAGCGAATTCTTTTTATAGACAGGGATGGGGTGATATTGCAGGAACCGCCAACTGATTTTCAGGTTGACAGTACGGATAAAACATCCTTTGTGCCCGGTGCCATTACTGCATTGGCAAGAATTGCCGCAGAACTGGATTATTATAAAGTGATGGTAACCAATCAGGATGGACTGGGAACAGACTCATATCCTGAAAAAGATTTCTATCCTTATCAAAACCTGATGCTCCGAACTTTGGAAGGTGAAGGATTTGTATTTGATGAAGTGCAGGTTGATAAAACTTTCGCCAAAGAAAATAAACCCACACGTAAACCCGGAACAGCTTTACTTACTCATTTACTACACAATGAAGATTTTGATATCGCCAATTCATTTGTGATCGGCGATCGTTGGAGTGATATTGAATTGGCGAAGAATCTGGGTTGCAAAGCCATTTATTTCCGCTCACCGGTTCAGTCACTTTTGTTAACAGAAGCGCAGGAACAAAAGCTGCGTGATACCATTATTTTAGAAACCGATAACTGGGCAGATATTTATTCTTTTCTGAAACTGGGTTTACGTAAAGTTGTACATGAACGAAATACCAATGAAACACAGATTAAAGTAGAATTAAATCTGGATGGTAGCGGCAAAGCCAATATTTCAACCGGTTTGGGTTTCTTTGATCATATGCTTGATCAGATTGCCCGCCACGGAAAAATGGATCTCAATATTATGACCAAAGGCGATCTGCATATTGATGAACATCATGCTATTGAAGATACAGGCATTGCCCTTGGCGAAGCATTTGCCAAAGCATTGGTAGATAAACGCGGGATGGAACGTTATGGTTTTGCCTTACCTATGGATGAAGCAGAAGCCAAAGTATTAATAGATTTTGGCGGCCGCAACTGGATCGTTTGGAACGCAGAATTTAAACGGGAAAAGATAGGGGAGATGCCAACAGAAATGTTCTTCCACTTTTTTAAATCCTTCAGTGATGCGGCCAAATGCAACCTCAACATCGAATGCAAAGGCGAAAATGAGCACCATAAAATTGAAGCGATCTTTAAAGCATTTGCGAAAGCAATCAGAATGGCAGTGAAGAGAGATCCGCTTTCGAATTATTTACCTTCAACAAAAGGAGTACTTTAGGTAATTAAAAATTAGAAATTAATAATTATAAAAATGGTGTAGACAACAAAAGAGTAACCGTAGTAATTTTTAATTATTAATTTCTAATTTTTAATTATCACTTCATCCTCGTCCACACCTCCGTTCTTCCCAACAACGAAAACCCGATATACCCTCGTAAACTCAACGTATTCGCGTCTTTCAGCTTCATATAGCATTTGTATTCTTTTCCGTTTTGTGGATCATATACTTTGCCGCCACTCCATTCACCGTCATCGTATTTTAAATTTTTAACGATTACCGCACCCAGTAATGGTTGATTCTTTAATTTGGGATCCGGGTTATTGGCATCAATCTTAGGATTCCCTTTTGGGCCATTGGGTTCTTTCATCCAATGCAGTTTGCCAAAATATTTATCGCCTTCTTTATAGATCTGAATTTGTCCCTGGCCGTTAGAACTTAACCAAATACCAATGATGTCATCAGGATTGTTTGCGGCAGAGCAAACTGATGTAAAACTTATCAGGGCTGTGAACAGTATAAGGATTCTTTTCATAATTATTTTTAAATAGCCTCTCTGCGAAATCTCTCTGTTCTCTGCGGCTCTGCGGTGAATATGCGTTTTCATTCACCGCAGCGATAGGGAGAGCAGAGAAGTTTCGCAGAGATTTTTATCGTACGTTATTTATATAGATCACACCATCTTTCATCACCAGCGCTGTTTTGCGCACATCAGAAATATTTTCAGTGGGGTTGCCATTTACTGCAACAAGATCTGCCAGTAAGCCTTTCCTGATTCTTCCGATTTTATTACCATAACCAAATATATCCGCATTAATGGAGGTAGCACTTTTTAAAACGTCAAGCGGCTTCATGCCATATCTTACCATGGCTTCCATTTCGCGGGCATTATCGCCATGGGCATATACACCTACATCTCCACCCATGCAAATGGTTACACCTTTTTGTAATGCAAGGGTTACTGCTTTTCTCTTGGTGTTTACTCTTTCAGGTTCCGGCAGCGTTCCAATTTTCCAGCCATCATATTCAGAGATGGCTTCACTGGCGCTGATGGTTGGGCAATAAGCCACTTTTTTATCAGCCATCATTTGAAAAATTTCTGCTGTTCCATTATCACCATGTTCAATGGTTGCAATACCGGCTAATATGCTTCTTCTCATCCCTTCTTCAGTACTGGCATGTGCTACTACCTTTCGACCACTGGAAGCGGCCACTTCAATCACTCTTTTTAATTCTTCTATTGTAAATGTGGGTTCTGCTTTTTTGTTCAATCCCCAACGGTAATCGGCATACACTTTAATTACATCTGCACCATTGCCAATTTGTTTTCTGGTTTCTTTAATCAGGGCATCAACACCATCGGCTTCAGCAGCGCCGCGGATGGGTTCGTTATCAAGGTTCTCAAATTTAGGCCCGTAGCTTCCGGTGGCAACAATAGCGCGGGTAGCAACGATCATTCTGGGGCCGGGAATGATTCCTTTTTCGATCGCTGTTTTCAAACCCACATCATCATAACCCGCACCTTCTGTTCCCAGATCCCGAACGGTGGTAAAACCGGCTTCTAAAGTTTTGCGTGCATGTACGGTGGCCCTTGCCATTCGCTCGGCCCTCGATTCGTGTAAAACCTGATCATCCCATTTGGTTTCATTATAGGGATGTAATAATAAATGTGAGTGACCTTCAATCATTCCGGGTAAAAGTGTAGTGCCCTTTAAAGTGATCGTTTTATATATTGTTTCAGGTTTAATAGAAGAGGATTCTCCAACTGCAATAATTGTATTTTTTTGTACCAAAACAGACCAGTTAATATGCATCTGTTCTCCATCAAATACCCTGTCGGGGATCAATAAATAAGCGGTATCTGTTTTTTGGGCATTGGCCGATGTGCAAAATACAAAGGCAATCAAAGCCAATATAGGTCTGTTTCTCATAGCAGGTTATTGGGTTTGAAGATAAGTTAAGATACCCGCAGCCAAAAAAAATTTGTTTATAACGCGATTCTCCTGCAAATTTGCAATGCAATGAATCAGATCACAAACAAATATTGGTGGTGGCATACAAACTCCGTTCGGGGATTGTAATGGCATAGCCAGTACTTTTTGAATAATATTCAGAACCCCGACAGAGATGTTGGGGTTTTTTGTTACCACCCCCTGACCCCCAACCCCCCTGGGAGGGGGCTAGAGATTAGTTGAAAAAAGAACAGAAAGTTGAAGGGTGCGACGCAACGATGCTGAGTTTTGATATAAAGTTGACAAAATAAAATACTCCGTTTGGAGACAGGATATGAAGAAAATAGTAGTAAAAACCCAATGTAAAAAAATGCTTGCCGATGTGTTTACACCGGTGGGGATTTATTTGCGGATCCGCGACAGGTTCAGGGATACGGTACTGCTGGAAAGTACCGACCATCATGCTGCAGAAAACAGTTATTCGTTTATTGGCATTAATGCGATTGGCGGGATTGAAATCACTTCAACCAAAAGCATTGAATTTAAATTGCCCGGACAGAAACCTGAAAAAGTAACGATCAAAAACACAGCTGAGGTTCCTGATCTGCTTTGGGGCTTTATGCAAAATTTTGATGTGAAAGCACCCGAAGTAAAAGAAGGAAAATTTGCACAGGGTTTATTTGGTTATACCTGTTTTGATGCGGTTCAATTCTTTGATACCATCTCTTTACAAACAGCTAATGCAGAAGCACCGATCATTCCATTGATGCGTTATCGTTTGTATCAGTATGTGATTGCATTCAATCATTTTAAAGATGAATTGTTTATCTGTGAGAATAAAATTGAAGGGTTGGATTCTGATGTGGCGGTTGTTGAATCATTGATCAGAAGTAAAGATGTTCCGGTTTTTCCTTTTCAATCCAACGGGAAGGAAAGCTCTAATATGACGGATGATGAATACAAAGTAATGGTACAGAAAGGTATTATGCGTTGTATGCGTGGCGATGTGTTCCAGATCGTTCTCAGCCGTCGTTTTCAGCAAAGCTTTACCGGTGATGAGTTTAATGTTTACAGAGCTTTGCGCAGTGTAAATCCTTCTCCCTATTTATTCTTTTTTGATTATGGTGATTATAAACTGATGGGTTCTTCACCCGAAGCACAGTTGATCATACAAAACTGCAAAGCCGTTGTACACCCGATTGCGGGAACGTTTAAACGCACAGGCGATAATGAAATTGATCAGCAAATGGCCGAAAAGTTATTACTAGATGCCAAAGAAAATGCAGAGCATGTAATGCTGGTTGATCTGGCACGTAACGACCTTAGTCGTGCATGCGATGAAGTGGTGGTAACGCATTATCGCGAAGTGCAGTATTATAGTCATGTGATTCATTTGGTAAGCGAAGTAACAGGAAGAGTAAAGAAAGATCAAAACCCATTTGAACTGCTTGCAAAAACGTTTCCTGCAGGCACATTAAGCGGCGCACCTAAGTTCAAAGCCATGGAGATCATTGATGATTATGAACCCACGGCCCGCAGTTATTATGGCGGTGGTATTGGTTTTATGGGTTTTGACGGAAGTTGTAACCACGCCATTATGATTCGTACTTTCTTAAGCCGAAACAATACGCTCACTTATCAGGCTGGTGCCGGTGTAGTGGCAGCAAGCGTTCCTGAAAATGAATTGCAGGAAGTAAATAATAAATTAAATGCTTTGAAGAAAGCGATTGAGATAGCGGGAGATATTTAGTCCATAGACCATGGTCCATGGACTATCGACTATGGTCAACAACAAAAGTTAAAATGAAAATATTAGTATTTGATAATTACGATTCGTTCACTTACAACCTGGTTCACCTTGTTGAGAAGATCACACATGGTAAGGTTGATGTGTTTCGTAACGATGAAATCCCAATGGAAAACGTGAAGGCTTACGATAAGATCATCTTATCTCCCGGTCCGGGCATTCCTTCAGAAGCGGGTATGTTATTGCCTTTGATCAAAGAATATGCTTCTTCTAAATCTATACTGGGCGTTTGTTTGGGGCATCAGGCAATCGGTGAAGCGTTTGGAGGAACATTGGTGAACCTGTCGCAGGTGTATCATGGCGTTGCTACAAAAATCAATCTCGTGAATCGTGAATCGTCAGTCGTGAGTGAAGCACAAAACTCACGATTCTCGTCTCACGCCTCACGAACTACATTATTTGCCGGTCTGCCAGATGAAATAGAAGTGGGCCGCTACCACAGTTGGGTAATCAGTGATAAAAATTTTCCTGATGAGTTAGTAATTACAGCAAGGGATGCAAATAATTATATCATGGCTTTGCAACATACTAAATATGATGTTCAGGGAGTACAGTTTCATCCGGAAAGTGTGTTAACACCAGATGGAGAGAAAATGATTGGTAACTGGTTAAAAAAATAGCATGAAAAAAATATTGCAATATCTATTCGAGTACAAAACCCTCACCCGCGAACACGCCAAAGAGATTCTGGTAAACATGTCGCGCGGACAATACAATGAAAGCGAAATGTCGGCTTTTATTACCGTGTTCCTGATGCGCAGCATTACTATTGAAGAATTACAGGGTTTCCGCGATGCATTGTTGGAACTCTGTGTGAAGATCGACCTGAAAGGTCATCAGGTAATGGATATAGTAGGAACGGGTGGTGATGGAAAGAATACATTTAATATTTCAACACTTTCCTGTTTTATTGTAGCGGGTGCCGGACAAAAAGTGGCCAAGCATGGTAATTACGGAGCCACTTCTATCAGTGGTGCATCTAATGTGATGGAGCAACTGGGGTATAAATTTAAAAACGATAATGCCGCTTTGCTGAATGAGGTAGAGAATGCCAATATTTGTTTTCTGCATGCACCTTTATTTCACCCTGCCTTAAAAATTGTTGGGCCTATCCGTAAGAATCTGGGTGTAAGAACTTTCTTTAATATGCTGGGGCCGATGGTTAATCCTGCGCAACCTGCTTTTCAGTTGGTAGGTGTGTATAATCTGGAGATGGCAAGGATCTATAATTATTTATTGCAGCAAACCGGTAATGCATTCACCATCATTCATAGTTTGGATGGCTATGATGAGATCTCACTTACCAACGATACCAAAGTGATTACCAATATTGGCGAAAGGGTAATGACACCCGAACAATTGGGCAAACGAATTGTTTCTGCTGAAGATATTTATGGAGGTAATTCAGTAGAAGAAGCGGCTAAGATCTTTACAAAGATCATTAAGGGTGAAGGCAGTTGGGCACAGAATGCAGTGGTATTGGCTAATGCCGCTATGGCATTGAATTGTACAGGTAAATTTGTAACATACGATGCAGCCTACGAAGCAGCTGTAAACAGTCTGGAAAGCGGTAAAGCCTATCAATCATTACAAACCTTAATCAGTCTTCAGTAAGATGAATATTTTAGATACCATCGTTGCACAAAAAAGAAAAGAAGTGGCTTTGCGCAAGCAGCAAACTTCTATTGCTGAACTGGAGAAAGGAAAATTCTTTCCCAACGAAACTTTATCATTAAAGAAGTTTTTGTTGGATCCTTCCAAAACGGGCATCATTGCCGAGTTTAAAAGAAAATCACCAAGCAAAGGGATTATCAATGATAAAGTAACGGTTGAAGAAGTTACCACTGCTTACGCCAAACATGATGCATCCGGTATATCCGTATTAACAGATTCAGAATTCTTTGGCGGACATTTAGATGATCTGCTTGCTGCAACTATCAACTCAGTGCCGTTATTGCGTAAAGATTTTATGATCGACGAATACCAGTTGGTAGAAGCCAAAGCCTTTGGTGCAGAAGTGATCTTGTTGATCGCTGCATGTTTAACACCTGCCGAAGTGAAACAAATGGCAGCTACCGCCAGAAATTTAGGTATGGAGGTTTTGCTGGAAATACACAACGATGAAGAACTGGAACATATCTGCGATGAAGTAACACTCGTTGGCGTTAACAACCGCAACCTCAAAACATTTGAAGTAAGTATTGATACCTCACTGGGTCTTATTAACAAGATACCCAGCGATAAGCCCGCCATAGCTGAAAGCGGTATCAGTAGTGTAGATACTATTGTAACTTTACGTGCGGCAGGTTTCAAAGGCTTTCTGATAGGAGAGAATTTTATGAAACAGCCAAGCCCTTCGATTGCTTTTGCTGATTTTGTAAATCAACTAAAAGCAAAATAACATGCGTATAAAAGTTTGCGGCATGACAAGCGCTGATCAGGTAATGGAACTCGACGAAATGGGAGTTGAATTTGCAGGATTTATTTTCTATCCCAAATCCCCGCGTTACGTTTACAAATTCATGCCCCGGCCCGCAATCAAAAAGATCAAAGGAAAGGGTATTAATAAAGTAGGTGTTTTTGTAAATGCGCCTATTGAAGAGGTACTTGAAACGGTTGACGATTGCGGATTATACATTGTTCAGTTGCATGGCGATGAAACGCCTAAGTATTGTGAGAAGATCGCAGATTATGTAACAGTTGTAAAAGCATTCCGCCTGCGTGAGGATGATAATGTTTTATGGAAAGTAAAAGATTATCAGGATGTGGCCGATATGTTTCTGTTTGATACAGAAGGTGCAGGTTACGGTGGCACAGGTAGAAAATTTGATTGGAAAATGTTACACGGATTAAAGATTGGCAAACCCTTTTTTCTGAGTGGTGGTATTGAACATAATGATACCGATAAACTGAAAGAATTTATAAAAGATCCGGTAGCGCATGATCTTTTCTCAATAGATGTAAACAGCAAATTTGAAACATCACCCGGTGTGAAAGACATGAATATGCTGCGCGATTTTATAACAACGATAAAACAGATCTGATGATAATGGAAACAAAAAAAGACATTACGTTCCAACATCCAAATGAACAGGGCTATTATGGTTCATTTGGCGGAGCGTATATCCCTGAAATGCTGCACAGAAATGTAGAAGAACTGAAAGAGAAATATCTTGATATTATCTATGAACCTTCTTTTCAAAAAGAATTTCAGTTATTGCTCAAAGATTATGTGGGCAGACCAACACCTTTATTTCTGGCGGAAAGATTGAGTAAAGAATTCAATGCTTCTATTTATTTGAAGCGGGAAGACCTTTGTCATACAGGCGCACACAAAATCAATAACACCATCGGCCAGATCTTATTGGCAAGAAAACTTGGTAAAACAAGGATCATTGCTGAAACCGGTGCCGGACAACACGGTGTAGCCACCGCAACGGTTTGTGCATTAAAAGGAATGGAGTGTATTGTGTATATGGGTGAAAAAGATATTGAACGCCAGGCACCCAATGTAGCAAGGATGAAAATGCTGGGGGCAAAAGTGATCCCTGCAATGAGCGGGAGTAAAACATTAAAAGATGCAACCAATGAAGCGATCCGCGACTGGATCAATAATCCGGTGGATACACATTATATTATCGGAAGTGTAGTGGGCCCGCATCCTTATCCGGATATGGTTGCCCGTTTTCAAAGTGTGATCAGTGAAGAAACCAGATGGCAGTTAAAAGAAAAAACAGGTAGTGAATTGCCAACACATGTGGTTGCCTGTGTAGGTGGTGGCAGTAATGCAGCCGGGGCTTTCTATCATTTTCTGGATGAGTTAAGTGTTCAGTTGGTTGCCGTAGAAGCTGCGGGCCATGGCGTATATAGCGGTATGAGTGCCGCAACAACGCAATTAGGCAAACCTGGAATTTTACACGGAAGCAAAAGCCTTGTTATGCAAACAGAAGATGGTCAGGTAGTAGAACCACACAGCATTTCAGCCGGATTGGATTATCCCGGTGTTGGCCCTTTGCATGCCAATTTATTTAAAAGCGGCCGCGGGATTTTTTTAAGTGCAACAGATGAAGAAGCATTACAAGCTGCATTTCACGTGAGTAAAACAGAAGGCATTATTCCTGCATTGGAAACTGCGCATGCATTTGCGGTGCTGGGAAAACTGAAATTGAAAACGACAGATAATGTTGTGGTATGTTTGAGTGGAAGAGGCGATAAAGACCTTGCCACTTATATGAAAGCAATGGGTATTTAAAAATAAACCTCGCGAACCTTCGTGCCTTCGCGACTTAGCGGTTAAACAATATGAGCAGAATACAAGAACTATTTCAAAGAAAAAAAAGCGCTGTACTCAACGTGTACTGCACCGCAGGCTACCCGCAACTGAACAATACACTTACGATCATTAAATCTTTACAGGATAATGGTGCCGATTTAGTGGAATTGGGTATGCCTTATAGTGATCCGTTAGCAGATGGGCCGGTGATACAAGCCAGCAGCAGCAAGGCTTTGGAGAATGGTATGACCATTGCCAAACTCTTTGAACAATTAAACGGATTCAGAAAAGAAATTCAGATCCCTGTGATCCTGATGGGTTATATGAACCCGATTCTGCAGTATGGTTTTGAAGAATTTTGTAAAACAGCCGCAGAAGTAGGTGTTGATGGATTGATCTTACCCGATTTGCCTGAATATGAATTTGAAACGGAGTACGGAGCGATCATTAAAAAATATGGATTGGATTTTATCTTTCTCGTAACACCTGAAACCTCAGATGAACGGGTTAAAAAATTAGATGAATTAAGCACAGGATTTTTATATGCTGTAAGTTCATCTGCCACAACCGGAAAGGATAAAGATTTTAATGCGGTAGAAGTATACCTGAAAAAATTACAGGAAAAGAAATTACAAAACCCTGTTTTGGTGGGTTTTGGTATTAAAGACAAAGAAACCTTTACATCTGCCTGTAAATATGCGAATGGGGCGATTATCGGAACGGCATTTATTAAAGCATTGGAAGCTGTGGATGATATTGAAATAACTACAAAGAACTTTTTACAAAATATCATCTGATAATAATAGATAGTGAGTATGAAACTGGTAATTATCAAATACAATGCAGGAAACATACAATCGGTATTGTATGCGCTGGAAAGAATAGGAATGGAAGCCATTGTCACAGATGATCATGCAAAGATCAAAGCTGCAGATAAAGTGATCTTTCCCGGTGTTGGGGAGGCAAGTACTGCCATGAATTATTTAAAGGAAAGAGGATTGGACGTAGTGATCAAAAACCTGCAGCAACCTGTTCTGGGTATTTGTTTGGGTATGCAGTTAATGTGTACTTACAGCGAAGAAAATAATACAGAATGTCTCGGCATTTTTGAAGAGCATGTAAAATGGTTCAAAACAAATGAGCCCGGAATAAAAATTCCACAAATGGGCTGGAATACTATATACAATCTGAAAACTGATCTGTTTAAAGGAATAACAGAAAACAGTTATGCCTATTTTGTACACGGCTATTATGCTGCATTGGGCGAACATACTATCGCTACAACAGATTATATCCAACCCTACAGTTCAGCCTTACACAAAAATAATTTTTACGGAACCCAGTTTCACCCTGAAAAAAGTGCAACAGTTGGCGAACGGATATTAAAGAATTTCATAACTCTCTAAACCCAAAATTATTAATTACTAATTATTAATTTTTAATTACCCCAATGCAGATCATTCCCGCAATAGATATCATCGATGGAAAATGTGTTCGTCTTACGCAGGGCGATTACGGTCAAAAGACCATTTATAATGAGAATCCATTAGAAGTAGCCAAAGAATTTGAAGCAGCCGGATTGAACCGATTACATTTAGTGGATCTGGATGGCGCAAAAGCCGGAGCCGTAAAGAACTGGAAAGTGCTGGAAACCATCGCATCAAATACTTCATTGGTGATTGATTTTGGTGGCGGAATCAAAAAAGAAGAAGATGTTACGATCGTTTTTAATTCAGGCGCCTCATTGGCAACAATAGGAAGTTTAGCGGTTAAAAATGAAGCACTGTTTCTTGAATGGCTGCAAAAATTCGGTGCGCATAAATTTTTATTAGGGGCTGATGTAAAAGAAGAAAAAATTGCCGTCGGTGGCTGGCTTGAAACAACAGATATTGATATCTATGATTTTATCGGAAAATATTTTGCAGAAGGCATTCAGCAATTGTTCTGTACCGATGTAAGTAAGGATGGAAAATTAGAAGGCCCGTCCATCGAATTGTACGCAAAGATCATCACCCAATTTCCGCAACTGCATTTTATTGCAAGCGGCGGCGTAAGTTCTGTGGCAGATCTGGAAGAATTAGAGAAGATAGGATGTGCTGGAGCTATTGTAGGGAAAGCCATTTATGAAAATCGAATATCGTTAGATGAATTAAAGAAATTCTAAAACCGTGCCTTTGTGTGAGAAAGTATTTCACACAAAGGCACAATAAGAAGCTATGCTTACAAAAAGAATTATTCCCTGCCTTGATATTAAAGATGGCAGAACCGTTAAAGGCGTAAACTTCGAGAACATCCGCGACGCAGGTGATCCGGTAGAACTGGGTGCTTTCTATGCACAGCAGGGTGCAGACGAACTCGTATTCCTTGATATTACCGCTACAGTTGAAAAGCGCAAAACCTTAAGTGAACTCGTAAATAAAATATCCCACCATATCAATATCCCTTTTACGGTAGGTGGCGGCATTGGCAGTGTGGAAGATGTAAGTATTTTATTACAGAACGGTGCCGATAAAATATCTGTAAACACCGCCGCCTTTAAAAATCCGCAATTGGTGGCCGATCTGGCCAAAGAATTTGGCAGTCAGTGCGTAGTATTGGCCATAGATACCAAACAGGAAGCCGATGGCGAATGGTACGTTTACCTTAATGGCGGCCGTACCAAAACCGATACCCGCTGTATTGACTGGGCAAAACAGGCCGTAGAAGCCGGTGCAGGCGAAATATTGTTAACTTCGATGAACCATGATGGAACCAAACAGGGGTTTGCATTGGGTATTACAGCAACCTTGGCGAGTCTTTTACCTGTTCCGGTAATTGCTTCCGGTGGTGGGGGAACCATGGAGCATTTTGTGGAAGTATTTAAGCAAGGAAGAGCCGATGCAGCATTGGCAGCCAGTATTTTCCATTTTAAAGAGATTGGGATACCGGAGTTGAAAACGTATTTGAACGAGAAAGGAATTGTGGTAAGGCTTTAAAAAGCGGCATAAAGAACAGAACGTACAAGTGAGTGACACAACGAAAGCCCAACAAAGAACTCAAAGACGGAAACATGAAAATAGATTTTGCGAAATATGCGGATGGATTGGTTCCTGCCATTGTGCAGGACTTTACCACGCATAAAGTATTGATGCTGGGTTTTATGAATGCAGAAGCATTGGATAAAACAGAGCAAACAGGGAAAGTTACTTTTTACAGCAGAAGTAAACAGCGCTTATGGACAAAGGGAGAGGAGAGTGGCAACTTTCTGGAACTGAAGAGCATTGCGTCTGATTGCGACCATGATACTTTATTAATTAAAGCGCATCCATTGGGGCCCGTTTGTCATACAGGTGCGGATACCTGCTGGAGCGAAAGCAACAATGCAGATAATTTTTTGTTATATCTGGAAGAGATCATTCGTCTGCGAAAACTGGCATCGCCTGAAGAATCGTATGTGGCCAAACTGTTTACCAAAGGCATTAATAAAATAGCCCAGAAAGTGGGAGAGGAAGCGGTAGAACTGGTGATAGAGGCCAAAGACAATAATGATGACCTGTTTATTAACGAAGCTGCCGATTTAATGTTCCATTATTTACTTTTGCTTAACGCCAAAGGTTTTAAATTGCAGGACGTAGCAGACGTATTGCATAAACGCCACTCAAAATAATATGAAAAAAATCTTTACACTTACCTTTTTGTTGCCCATCTTATGTATGGCACAAACCAATAAAGGGTTTACCATCAAAGGAAGTATCAAGGGCCTGAATGCCCAGGTAACTTTATTATCCGCAATCGATAACAAAGTGGTTGCTCAGGATAATGCCATCAATGGTGTATTTTCTGTAAAAGGACAATCCAATGAGCCCGATCTGTTTATTCTCAGTTTTGCCGGTGGTAAAGAAGCCTGTGGAATTATTTATTGCCAACGATAATGTTACGGTAAACGGAGAGTATACAGATCTGAAAAATGTAAAGGTTAAAGGTTCTGCATCGCATGATGAATATGCTGCTTTCAGAACAGAGTTTGTTCCTTATTATGAAAAGCTGAATAACCAGGCAAAACTGATTTCTACAGAAACAGATGCCGCCAGGAAAAATGAACAGATCAAAGCCTATACAGGCATGCGTGAAGACATCATGAATGCTACAATGGCTTTTTTGAAAAAGAAACCCAATTCACCTGTTAGTGCTTACATGCTGGTTTGCTGAAATGAGTTTGTTTGCAGGCCCGGATGATCTTGAAGCAAAATATAATCTGTTACAGGGTGATGCCAAAAAAGGATCCTTTGGAAAACTGATTGATAAAACATTGGTGGATGCACGCAAACCCAAAGAACCGGAAGTGGGTGCAGTAGGAACACAGGCCCTTGAGTTTACACAGAAAGATGTAAACGGTAAAGCCATTTCACTAACATCGTTCCGCGGAAAATATGTGTTGGTAGATTTCTGGGCCAGCTGGTGCAGGCCCTGCCGCATGGAAAACCCGAATGTGGTAAATGCGTACAATGCGTTTAAAGATAAAAATTTTACGGTATTAGGTGTATCCCTTGATCAATCAAAACCCTAATTGGTTAGAAGCGATCAAAGCAGATAATCTTAGCTGGACACATGTGAGTGATCTTCAATACTGGAACAATGCGGTTGCACAATTATACCATATTCAAAGTATCCCCGCCAATATTCTGATAGATCCAACCGGCAAGATCATTGCACGTGATCTGCGTGGGGAGGAGTTCTTACGCAAATACATTGAAGCAACTTGCTTTCATAAGTAATACAGAGCATTAGCTAAAGCGGGGGCGCATACCGTCAATTGCGAGCCGCAGATTCGCAGATTCATTTTTTAACAATCTGTGCGAATCTGCGGCTTTATTATTCGGATATCACGCTCATCATTTCTTAAAAATCACTTTCCATAAGCTTTTCGTAAGCTGCTTCATCAAATCCCACCATCATTACTTTATCTCCTTTTTCAATCACCGGCCTTTTAATGGCACTGGTATTTTCGCTTAATATTTTAATGGCGGCTTTTTCATTGGTAACCGAAGCCTGCGTTTTCTCATCCAGATTTCTCCAGGTGGTTCCTTTTTTATTCAGCAGTATTTCCCAGCCAACCTGCGAACTCCATTGTTTCAGTTTTGCCGTTGTAATCCCCGATTTTTTATAATCGTGAAATTCGTAAGGATCTTTTGTTTTTCCAGCCAGGTGCGGGCTTTTTTTACAGTATCGCAATTGGGTATTCCGTAGAAGAGTGTACATGGTTGACCGATTATATTTACAAAAATAGCCATACATCTATATTTTGACCAAATATTAAACCATTAGCACTTACTTTGCTCTAAGCAATCGTAAATGTTTAAACTTTCCTTACTAATCTTCTTTATCGGGATCCAGACTTCGCTATTTGCGCAGGACAAATACCAAAGACCAAAAATTTGGCGGGTAGTATTCTGGGTAATGTATTGGATGGAAAATCGGGTAAAGCCGCTTTCTTTTGCCAGTATCCGACTGAAAGGGCATTACGATTCAGCCAGATCCATCTCCATTGTGGCTGATAAAAATGGCGGATTCGATTTTCAAAAACTCCTTCCCGGTTATTATGCACTTTATCCATTGACGTGGTTGGCTTTGCCAAAACAGAAATGGACAGTATTCATGTGTATGCCGAGAGGCCGGATATTAATCTTGGAGACATTAAATTAAACGAAGCTTCCAACTCTTTAAATGAAGTAATTGTTTATGCAGAAAAACCGCTGATTGAAAATAAAGACGGTAAGCTAATCTATAATGTTTCTGAAAGTCCGCTCAGCAGCGGTAGCAGTGCCTCAGAAATGCTGCGCAATCTTCCGTTAATGAATGTGAATCCGGATGGCACTTTATTAATGCAGGGAAAAGAACCATTGATCTTAATGGATGAAAAACCGGTGAACCTTAGCGGACAACAATTATCTGATCTGCTCGAAAGCCTGCCGGCCAATGTGGTGGAGAAAGTAGAAATTATGACCAATCCACCACCTGAATATGCCACTTACCCCGGTGGTGTGATCAATATTATTACCAAGAAGGGACGTGTGGGTATTTATGAAAGAGTAGGGGTGAGTATGGGATCAAAAGGAGAGAAAGCGATTTCGGGAAATTTTAATTATCGTAGCAGTAAATTAAATTTCAGTTCCAGTATTGGCGTGGGTAATGGAGAAGTAAGAGGAAGTTCTTACTCGCACAGACAGAATATATATAAGGATTCCGTAAATTATTTCTATACCAATACAGCTTTTGTTAATCGGAATACTTATCCCAATGCACGGATACAGACCGATTACGATTTTACAAAAAGAAGTAACGCCAGTTTTGTTTATCAGGGTAATCTCAATTATTACAATAATCATTCAGATATTGTTTCTTCCAATCTGGATAGTGCGCTTCGTATTTATAAAGCCAGCACACGCACCAATCAATATGACGGAACAGGCTACAGTCATGGTTTTTCAGGTTCATATCAGTGGAAAGGCGTTAACCCTGTTGAGAAATTTCAATTATGGAGCGGATTAAGTTTCAGTAAGAATAATAACGACAGGGATTTTTATCAGCAGTTTTTACAATCCAATTTTTTACCAACAGGGTTGGATTCCACACAGATTCAGTTGACTGATAATTATGTCCGCTCTTTTTATGTTAACAGTAATTATAATAAACCATTGAATGATACCGGAACCATCTATTTATCAACGGGTGTATCTTATTCCAATAATACCTATCATAATATTTTAAGTACCAGCTTTCTGAGGAAGTTTGATAACAGATATGTAGGTAATGATTTGTTGAGTAATAATTTTTATTTTCATCAATCCATCTTTACTGTCAGGGCAGCTTTGGTAATGAGCCTCCCGTTTCATTGGCGTTTGATTGCGGGTGCACAGGCAGAACATACCATGTCGGATTTTCAATTTGTGAAAGGTAATTCTGTGGATGCCAATAATTCGTATTGGCGGTTATTGCCCAATATTACTTTACGTAAAGAATTTAGTAAGGAACTCAATATGTCGTGGGTTTACAGAGAAACCATCCGCCGGCCCGGTATTACAGAACTCAATCCCAATGTAGATTACAGCGACCCCTACAATATCCGTTTTGGTAATCCGATGATCACACCGGCATTAACGGATAATTATGATTTTAATATCAGTTATGTGCAGAAGAAGTTTAATGTGAATGCCAATGCAGGGTATAACCGTATCAAGAATGTATTCAATTCCATCCGAACCTTGATAGACAGTGGTAAAACACAAACCACTTATCAGAACATTTCCGATCAGGAAGAATATTCAGGAAGTGTATGGGCAGGTATAACGGTAAGCAGAAAGTTTCGTATCAATATCAGCGGCGGATATATTTATAATAAGTACAGCGATAAAGAAAAATTATTATACCGCTATATTGATGGGGGAACGGTTTATACAACCCTGAACTATACGTATTCACCGGATAACCTTACCATTATTGAAGCCAATAACCGTTACAGCAGTTATGCCAATCCACAGGGCAAATCGCGAAGTAATATTAATATGAGCATCAGTGCCATGCATAAGTTCTTTAACAAGCGGCTCATCGTATCACTGGCTGCCATTGATCCTTTTGGGTTGCAGAAATATAATGGCTTTACGTATGGCACTAATTTTAATATAGAAAGCCATAGTGAAAGCAATACGCAGAATTTCCGTTTATCGATCAGTTACCAGATCAGTAAAACCATGATCAAAAGCAAACTGGATAGTAAGCAGAAGAAAGATGCATTGGATAAATTAAAAGAAAAATAGATTACATAACGAAATGCAGATTTGCTTTTCCCCGGAATATTATTCATCCTATTCGGTGATGGTTTCACCTTCCTTTAATTCCCTTCCAAATTGTAATAAGTAACCGTTATTATCAAGGATGGCAAACTCACGCATATTATGCGAAAAGTTATCAATGGGATAGCTTATCGTGGCTTTGGTTTTTAAAACTTCCCAAAGGGCATCGATCTCTTCTGTATACAAATAAAAACTACCGGTAAACAGGGGATAACCGTTATACTTTGTGTGCTCATTGGGTTTTGAAAACATGAGATTCACCTCATCTTTATGCATATGGCACCAACCCCATTCTTCATTATATTCATCTAATTCAAAACCAAGAAGATCTTTGTAGAAAGCGATCGTTTGTTTAAGCTCATTCGTCCAGAGCATAGGAGTGAGGCGGTCAAATTTCATAGAATTCTTTTCAGAAAATAATCTGTGAATCTGTAGCGAAAATTAAACAGCTTGTTTAGAGATTCGCGAAGCCAGCCAGCTGTCTTTCACGGGCACCATCCATTTTGTCATAAATGCAGCTTTATCTAAAACCAGATTATTAAAATAGATCGTATCCTGCGTAATGAAATTATTTTCCAATGCGTAATTGAGCTGGGCCAGTGGAATGGTTTGTATTTTTTCTTTTATTACAAAAGCGAGATTCTGTCTGTTAAACATATCTACTTTAAATGCTTCTTCAATCTGTTTGATCAGCCGTACAGAACTATCCGTACTGCAGCCACTTACACCCGCAGCCGTTTCATCTGCCATTAACACAATAAACTGACCGAAAAACAAATTGGCATAACCCTTTACCGGCGTGCCATGGGTATTCCATTTTTCGAGAAATTCATTCAGCATATCTTCTATCTGAAGCGCTTCGCTGATAAAGAAAAGGCGATTACACTGGTAGATCCATACACGGGATGAATCGCTGAAATCTTCGGGGATATGTTGTTTGTAGTCGAAATCCATGTTGTAAAGGTACAGATTTGATTCAAAATCACTTTTTCCGGTCTGTATTCATAAAACTAATAAATAAGCCCAGCCCAAGTGCCGTGATCAACCTTCTGCCAAGCGATGTGCTCTTAATTAACTGCTCAGGGCTTTCATTGCTCATATGCAGAAAATATTGCAACAAAAAAGTGATGATGAAAATTAATACGGTAAGTATTAACCATTTCTGCCAGGAAAAATGTTTTAGAGAGAACATGGTTCGGTTTTGATTAATGCCTTTGTTGGTCGCCGGACCAGCAATAGTAGAAATTCAAATGGTTGGCTCGGAGACCAACCACGGCAAACTATTCCATATTTGCCGCAATCATTTCTGCAATATCCAATACGGCTACTTCGGTTTCCTTCTCCCGGTTCTTTACACCATCTGTCATCATCGTATTACAGAACGGGCAAGCCGAAGCGATAAATGAAGCACCTGTTGCCAATGCTTCATCCGTACGTTCAATATTGATGCGCTTATCACCGGGTTCATCTTCTTTAAACATTTGTGCGCCGCCCGCTCCGCAACAAAGGCCGTTGGTTTTGCAGCGTTTCATTTCCACAAGTTCTGCATCCAGTGCTTCCAGTACTTTACGTGGTGCTTCATAAATATTATTGGCACGACCCAGGTAACAACTATCGTGGTAAGATATTTTTTTGCCTTTAAAACTTCCGCCTTCTTTCAGTTTGATCCTTCCTTCATCAATCAGTTCCTGTAAAAGGGTTGTGTGATGAATTACTTCGTATGTGCCACCCAGTTCAGGATACTCATTTTTCAGTGTGTTAAAACAATGCGGGCAGGTGGTAACGATCTTTTTAATGCCATATCCATTCAATACCTGGATATTCTGATACGCCATCATCTGAAACAGAAATTCATTTCCTGCTCGCCGGGCTGGGTCGCCGGTGCAGGCTTCTTCCTTGCCAAGAATGGCGTACTTGAACCCGACTTTATCTAAAATAGATGCAAAAGCTTTCGTAATCTTTTGTGCGCGCTGATCAAAGCTTCCGGCACATCCTACCCAGAAAAGGATCTCGGGTGTTTCTCCATTCATCATCATCTCAGCCATAGTGTTCACCTTCATACAGCAATGTTTTTACGAATGTACGGCGTTTTGTTTTAGCTGCATTGTGAGGGTGGGAATATTGAATATTGAACAAGGAATTCTGAATTTCGAATTGAACAAATACTTCAGTATTTCCCGCAGGGGGGATTCAATATTCATGATTCAAGGACTTATCGTACATTCAATTTCTATGGCCTATATCATTTTTATGGGATTTCTTGTCAGCTTCCTCGGGCAATTGCCTTTGGGAAATATGAGCTTTACCTCCACACAGATCTGTATTCAGGAAGGCATAAAAAAAGCCTGGCAATATGCTATTGGCGTGGCAATCGTTGAAATGATCTATCTCCGGCTTGCCTTAACCGGTATGCATTGGGTGGTTCAACACAGAACACTTTTTCTTGGATTAGGATGGTTAACAGTGGTTTTGTTCTTTGTATTGGGCGTAATGGCGTTTGTTACCGCAAGAAAACAGAAAGAAGAAAAGAAAGCGCTGTTACTGAATAATAAACTTAACAGATTTGTTTTAGGCCTCACCATGAGTGCGCTAAATCCTGCACAGATACCTTTTTGGTTCCTATGGACATCTACTTTGATCCAGGCCAATATTCTGCCGGTACAGGCAAATGCTTTTAACGAGTTTACAATAGGCGCAGGATCGGGAACCTTAGGGGGACTCGCGGTATATATCCATGGCGGGAACTGGCTGGTTTCAAAAAGAAAGACAAGTAATCAAACGCTGAATAAAATTATGGGCGTGATTTTTATGATTACTGCGCTGATACAGTTGTGGAGGATGTTGTATAAGCCGTGGATCTGAGGTGAGTTGTGAGTTGTGAGTCGTGAGTCGTGAGTCGTGAGTCGTGAGTCGTGAGTCGTGAGTCGTGAGTCGTGAGTCGTGAGTCGTGAGTCGTGAAAAATATTTTTTGGAGTCGCAATATTAGTGATTATAATCGAGTTCAGTTTACTGACTACTGACTACTGACTACTGACTACTGACTACTGACTACTGACTACTGACTACTGACTACTGACTACTGACTACTGACTACTGACTACTGACTATCTTAATCCACTATAAACAACACACAACCCTCTTTCGAAAAACTTCTGTGTTTGTCTGAATTGTCACCAACGGTATAGATCGAACCTTTGCTGAGTATGTGTTTGGTTCCATTATCCAGTTCTGTTTCCATAGATCCTTCCACACAAAAAATGATATGGCCTTTACTGCACCAATGATCTGCCAGATAATTTGGTGAATAGGTTACCTGACGGATTCTGACATTGTCGCGATGCAAAGTTCTCCATTCCGCATATCCGGTAATGCCTTTATGTAATGTGGGTTCAATACTTGTAAAATCCGTAATTGAAAACGGAAAAGCAGAAAGTTCCATTCGATATCAATTTCACTTCAACATTCAATATTCCTTGTTCAAAATTCAATATTCGTCAGGCTTCCACCGCCCACTTATCTCTGTCATCCGGTGAAAACTTCCAGGGTGCAAAATTGTTTTCAATATTGCTGAATGTACTATTCCATTCCTGCGGCGCATTACTTTCTTCCATAATTAATGAACGGCGCAGTTCGGCAATAATTTCTAATGGAGAAATGCTTACCGGACAAGCTTCCACACAGGCATTGCAGGTAGTGCAGGCGCGAAGTTCTTCCACACTGATATAATCGTGAAGTAATGATTTACCATCGTCAACAAAATTTTTATTAAGGTTGATATTTTTTCCAACATCTTCCATTCTGTCGCGTGTAGCCATCATGATCTTTCTGGGGCTGAGTAATTTGCCGGTAAGGTTTGCCGGACAGGCAGCTGTGCATCGTCCACACTCCGTGCAACTATACGCATCCAGTAAATTTTTCCAGCTCAGGTCAAAAATATCTTTGGCACCAAAGCGGGCAGGCGGTGCTGCATCTGTGGGTGCGGTTTCCGGCTGCATGGCATACAAGACTTCGTTTTGTATGGCGGGCATATTTTTCATCTTACCCGGTACTTCAAGCCTTGCATAATAGGCATTGGGGAAAGCCAGCATAATATGCAGGTGTTTTGAATATGGCAGATAATTCAGAAAAGCAAAAATACCCGCAATATGCAGCCACCAGCAGGTTCTTTCAATAGCCATTAAACTGCTGTTGCTGTCGCCAAGAAATATGGGTGTAAGTAAGTTTGAAAAAAACAATGTACCTGTTTGGTGATAATGCTCATTGCCATTCGCCTGCAATACCTGATCGGTGGCATTCATGGTAAGAAATAAACTCATCAGAATGATCTCAGTGATGAGGATATAATTTGCATCACTACGCGGCCATCCGTTCAGATCCTTATGAATAAAGCGTTTCAGCTTAATGATATTTCTACGGCAGAGAAAAATTACACAAACAAAAATAACGCCTACCGCTAAAAACTCAAACCCATTGATCAGCCAGTTATACAAAGGCCCCAGCAATGGCGCAAACAAACGGTGCTTACCCAATAAACCATCCAATACAATTTCAAGTACTTCCAGATTGATAATGATAAAACCTGCATAGATCACAAAATGCATCAAAGCCACAAGCGGGTTTTTGAACATTTTTTTCTGTCCCAATGCCAGTAATAAAAGGTTTTTAAATCTTTGGGAAGGGTTATCGCTCAGGTCCTCATCCTTACCCAGCAAAATATTCCTCCTGATCTCGCCCGCTTTTTTGGTAAACAGCCAGATAGCTGCCGCGGAGAGCAATACAAACAATGCCTGTTGTACATACTGCATAAGTAAACGCTTATTCTGCTAAGGTAACCTTTTGCTTTATTGTAAACCCGATTGCGGGATGCTTTTATTGTTGTTATTTTGGAAGATCAATCAAGGAATATGGAACCAGTAAACTATATCCTCAACAAAGAGGCCGCGGAGCAGAAAATGCAGCGTATGGCATTGGAACTTGCCGAAGAACTGAACGGTGATACTATTCCCGTAGTGATTATCGGCATCCGCAACAGCGGTACAGTGATAGCAGAAAAAATGGGCAGCCTGCTCAAACAATATATCACCAACGAGATCAGGATCATTTCTGTATCTATGGATAAATCAAAACCCACGAAAGTTGAACTGAGCGAAGCTGTAAATTTTGATGGACTTCATGTAATTATTGCAGACGATGTAACCAACAGCGGCAAAGCCCTGATGTATGCGTTGAAACCTTTGCTTGATTTTCATCCAAAAAGTATACAAACCCTGGTGCTGGTTGAAAGAATGCATAAACTCTTTCCTGTAAAACCCGATTACGTTGGATTATCCGTTGCTACCACTTTACAGGATCATATCCAGGTTGAGGTGGTGGATGGGGAGGTGTTGGGGGCGTATATCAGTAATTAAAAATTAATAATTAGAAATTAATAATTTTTAAACGCTGAAATGCGGAATGCTATACTTGATTGAATGATTTTTCTCTGATGTTTATCAGGTAAAGAGCTCCAAAGATGATTGGTGCCACTAATAAAAGACTACTCCATCTTCCTTTTCTTTCTTCACTTACATGTGTAAGGTTCTTCAGTTCTGCAATGGCGGCAAAAGCAAATAAAAACTGAGCGGCTACACAGATCGTAAACCATACCATCAAGGTATTGGAATGTAAATACTTTGCCAACATCGCAGGTGCAATAGATGCTATCGAAACAGCATACAGGATGGGTAATATTTTTCGGTTGGCCATATTTGAAGATAATACTTTATTGGGAAAAGTCCATAGTCCATGGACTAAAAATGTACCCAATCCCAGTCAATCCCCTTCTTTGAAAAACCAATTGACGGTGCGGGGAATTTTAAGGAGTTGAGCAGAAAAAAAGTGGTCTTCAAAAAATGACTCTTGGTTTTTATTTTGGTAAGATCAATATCGGGTGAGATATACCATTTTCTGAAGCGGGGGATATCCCTCCTGTCAAACAAAACATTGCCATTGGCATCTTTTAAAACATTTACCGTTCCGCCAAACATTCCTTCAGCACCATACCCCAGATCAATATTCAGCCAGGCGGGAAGGTTCGATTTTTTTGCAAATGATTTCAGGTTTATACTCAACCAGTACGTTTGGCCATTATAATCTTTCAGCATTCTTTCAATGGTTCGTCTGCCAAATAAGGAGTTGGCCCGCTGGTTTAATTCCGGACTGCCATAATCATTTGCATGAAAAGAAAATTTCATCTGTATCCGTTGCTCATCCCATGCCAGTTGCTGGCCAATAAATAAACCGCTGCCGGCAATATTGGCACTCAGGTCACCCACACTAAAACCCCAGGCAGAGGAGAAGCCATCCAATATTTCAATTACGGTCATAAATCCTGCGCCGGTCAAACCACCCACCCAGATCTGTTTTTTCTTCGACAGGCCCGCCCAGCGCCAGAGTTCCATCCCCATTTTTCCTGTGGTATAGGCGCTGAATACATGGCCGGCTTTATCCATCTGTAGCCAGTCGTCATTATCATTAAAGAAATGAAAGGAAGATTGCGGGTAACGTTTATACCAGATGTTTGATAAACCGATCAGACTGGAGCCATAGAAAATACCGCTTCCGGCAGTAGCCATAAATATCCTTTTTTTACGGATAGCGGGAGGTATTCCCGAATCGAATAGCTTTGCAGTATCCTGCGAAAAGGACGCAAGACATGCCGTGAGTAATAAAGATATCAAAAGCGGTTTCTTCACTACCTCAAACATAATCAGTAAATGTTAAGTGTTCTGCTGATTCGTCTTGAAAATGGAAAAATTATTCATAAACTTGTCAGGTAATTAGGTCAGGATCAACTAAAAAATACGACTATGGACGCTGCCATTCAGGAAAAGATCAATGTCTGGATCAATGGAAACTATGACCAGGCCACAAAAGATGCCATCACAAAACTACAATCAGAAAACCCCGAAGAACTCGCTGATGCTTTTTACCGAAACCTCGAATTTGGAACCGGTGGGTTACGTGGTATAATGGGTACCGGTACAAACCGTATCAATAAATATACCATCGGCATGGCCACACAGGGTTTTGCCAATTATTTAAAGAAAACATACGGAAATGAAGAAGTAAGTGTAGCCATTGCACACGACAGCCGCAACAACAGCCGCTTCTTTGCAGAAACCACAGCCAATGTATTTGCTGCGA
Organism: Sediminibacterium sp.; assembly: GCA_965206685.1. GTDB lineage: Bacteria > Bacteroidota > Bacteroidia > Chitinophagales > Chitinophagaceae > Sediminibacterium. The sequence goes on along the minus strand of OZ242223.1, from coordinate 2,493,968 downwards.
ACGGCATCAAAGTATTTTTATTTGAAGCATTAAGACCAACGCCTGAATTGAGTTTTGCCATACGCAACCTGAAATGTAAGGCCGGCGTGGTTTGTACGGCATCACATAATCCAAAAGAATACAACGGTTATAAAGCATATTGGAATGATGGCGGACAACTGGTGCCGCCACACGATGTAAATGTGATCAAAGAAGTAGAAGCCATTACCAATGTAGATGAGGTGAAATTTGAAGGTGGCGCTGCCAATATTACGTTGATCGGAAAGGATATGGATAACGCATATATGGATATGGTGAAAAGCCTCAGCGTATATCCTGATGTAATTGCCAAACAACACGATCTTAAAATTGTATACACACCCATTCATGGAACAGGCATCACCTTAGTACCTGAAGTATTAAAGCGTTTTGGATTTACTAATGTGACCATTGTTGATGAACAGGCTACACCCGACGGAAACTTTCCAACGGTTTCCTATCCCAATCCCGAAGAAAGTGAAACCATGAGCATTGGCCTTGCAAAAGCCAAAGCGCTGGATGCCGATATTTTATTGGGTACAGATCCTGATGCCGACCGCGTAGGTATTGGTGTAAAAAACCACAAAGGCGAATGGGTATTGATGAACGGTAACCAAACCGCTGTTCTGGCTTTCAGCTATATGATGGAAGCCCGCAAAGCCAAAGGCATTGCACAACACAACGATATGGTGATCACCACCATCGTTACCACAGAGATGATCAACGAAGTGGCTAAGAAAAATGATGTGGCCTGTTATAATGTGCTCACCGGCTTCAAATGGATTGCAGAAAAAATTAAAGAACTGGACGGACAGAAAAATTATGTGATAGGAGGTGAAGAAAGTTTTGGATTAATGATTGGAAACCAGATCCGTGATAAAGATGCAGTAAGCGCCGTGGCACTGATGTGCGAAATGGCCGCCTATGAAAAGAACCGTGGCAAGACCTTATTTGATAAAATGATCGAACTCTATGTTCAATATGGGTTTTATTATGAGAACCTGATCAGCATTACCAAAAAAGGAATGAACGGCCAGAAAGAGATCGCCGATATGATGGAAGGCTACCGCAGTAATCCGCCAAAAACCATCAGCGGTGCACAGGTAACTACCTTGCTGGATTATCAATTGCAGAAAGGAACCAACTTAGTAACCGGCGAAACCTGGAAGATCGAGTTACCAAAAAGCAATGTATTGCAGTTCATAACGGCAGATGGAACCAAGATCTCAGCACGCCCATCCGGAACCGAGCCTAAGATCAAATTCTATTTCAGCGTAAATACTAAACTGGAAAACAAAGAAGCCTACGATGCAACCTTCGCTTCGCTTGAAAATAAGATTAAAGCGATTATTGAGGATATGAAATTGAAATAATTTTTTGCCACAGATTACACAGATTTCCACAGATTTCTTCTGTGCTAATCTGTGTAATCTGTGGCAATCTTCTTTCCTCTCTGAATAACTTCCCTCAATCATTTTCTTTTTGCACCACCCCGGCGGCCTGTTTATCCCATCTTTCTTAAGTGTATATTCGTACTGCTATGAGAAAATACGAGGATACATACCAGCACAAAGGACTCCGCAAGCGGCTGGTAGATTTATTAAAAGAAAAAGGCATCACAGATGAAGCCGTACTCGAAGCCATCAATACCATCCCACGCCACTATTTTCTCGACTCAGCATTTGATAAGATCGCTTATGAAGACCGCGCATTTCCGATAGGAGAGTCGCAAACCATTTCACAACCCTACACGGTTGCCTACCAATCACAATTACTACAGATCAAACGATCAGAAAAAGTATTGGAGATCGGTACCGGCAGTATTTATCAATCCACCGTATTGGCCGAACTGGGTGCAAGGGTATTTACCATTGAGCGACAGAAAAAATTATACGACCTGCAAAAGAATTATTATTTCAAAAACAAATACCCCAATATCAAATTCTTTTTTGGAGATGGTTTTGAAGGATTACCAACATTTGCGCCCTTTGATAAAATTATCATCACTGCAGCAGCTCCATTCATTCCGCCCAAACTAGTTCAACAACTCAAACCCGGTGGCATGATGGTAATACCCGTAGACGAAGGCGAATCTCAACGCATGCTACGTCTCACCAAACTGGAAGATGGAACCGTAAAGGAAGAAGCTTTCGAACAATTCTCATTTGTACCAATGCTTACTGGGAAGAACAGATAATTAATAATTAGAAATTAATAATTAATAATTGGATGTTGTAGTGTTTTAATACCGCTGATAATACTCAAACATATTATTTGCCAAACAAAAGAGCCGCTTGATTTCAATCAAGCGGCTCTTCAATTATTAATTATTAATTTCTAATTTTTAATTACTCCTACTGCTGTCCAATCATATCTGCTCCACCACTCTGGTCTGCTTTAGTGTTTTTACGTTTAAATAAAGTAGCATCAAACTTACCAAAACGGTAGCTGAAGTTCAAACGTAATACCTGCTGGTCTCTTGTACGCTCACTGGTTTGTGTGAAGAAGGTACTTTCAGAATATGATTTGAATACCTGTGTTTTAAAGATATCATTCATGCTTAAGGTTAATGAACCACTCTGTCCGTTCTTCCATGTCCAGTCTTTACGGATCGCAAGGTCAAATCCATAACGTGGCAGGTTATAACCTTGTGAGGTAGATTGTGGTCCGCCTCCAAACATCATACCACCACCGCCACCACCACGGCCGCCCATTCCGCCACCGCCTGAGTTAGGAGGTAAAACAGTCTTGGCCTGGTAATCGCCGCTGAACTGTACAGATAATCCTTTTGAAACTTTAAAAGTGCTGTTCATTTTAGTGAACCAGCTAACCAGTTCGTTGCTCAGGTTCTGTCCGGGAACGGTTGCATTGATCTTTGAGTTGAACAGGTTAAAGCTCAATGTCAGATCCCACCATTTGGTTACCGGCATTTTATTGGTTAACTCAACACCATAGGTATAACTGTAATCGGCGTTGATATAAGTATTGAAATAAGCACTATCGCCACTGGCCAATCCGTTCTTATCTCTGTACACATAACGGGTAATCAGGTCTGTGGTATGTTTAAAGAAAACCGTTGCCAGAAAATTGGAGTTTCTTTTATACGCATTGTTATAAGATACTTCAAATGAATTGGTGAATTCCGGTTTCAATCCTGCATTACCGATATTGATATTCTGCGGATCAGAATAATCAGGGAAAGGCATTAACTGGAAGAAGTTCGGACGGTTGATCCTGCGTGAATAGTTCAACTGGAAATCCTGTTTGTCATCCATTTTATAAGTAATGAATGCACTTGGGAACAGACTCAATGGATAACTTACTTTGAAAGTTGCCGAATCGGCTCCTTTATTGTTCAATAACGTACCTGTATAATTAGAACTCTCTGCACGTAAACCTAATTGGTAATTAAATTTTTTCACTTTAAAAGTATAGGTGCCATAAGCTGCCAATACTTCATCATGAAACTTATATTTATTACTGATCAGTGGAATCAATACATAACTGCTCGTAGAACTGTTATAGATATACTGATCGCTTAAGTTGGTGAAATCCCTGATCGCCGCTCTGGCACCTGCTTCAATTTTATTGTCTTCTGTGATCGGATTTTCATAATCTAACTGGCCTGTATAAAACTTGTTCGTACCATTGCCCAGTGTCTGTTGTTTTAACGCTTGACCTTTGGTACTACCATTGGTATTATAGGTTTGGGTATTGATAGTAGCCTGGTTATCGTTCGCGCTGGAATTAAAGTTGAAATCAGCAGAAATATCATGACCATTCTTCGCAAAATTGTGCTTATAGCTTAATTGAGCACCTTTGTTTTCAAAAACAGCGTGACTCAAAGTGCTGATCATGTTGTAAGAAGTGTATACAGATTTGATGGTTGAATCCACACGTTGTGTCTGGGTATTATCAAACTGTCCTTTTACATAACTTCCTGCTACAGAGAAAGTATTTCTGTTATCTATAAAGTAATCCAAACCGCCACGCAGGAAGGCAAAATAACCGGTATTGGTACCATTGCTGGTATTGTATACATTACTTGGTGTGGTTAAAAGGTTATTCCTGTCGGTAATACCATCTGAAATAGATTTACGTTGGTTATAGTTTCCGCTTAAAGTAATGTTTACTTTATCCTGACGCAGGTTAATATCACCACCAAAATTAGGCTTACCACGAGAGTCAATGCCGGCACGTATACCACCGTTATAACCGCTTTTCTTGTTCTTCTTTAAAACAATATTCAGGATACCCGCATTTCCACCAGATGCATCATATTTGGCACCGGGGTTGGTAATCAGTTCCACTTTATCAATAATGTCGGCAGGGATCTGGTCCAGCGTTAACGTAGTAGGTCTTCCATCAATAAAAATCGTAGGAGCAGCATTACGCAGTGTAACATTACCGTCAATATCTACATTTAAAGAAGGGATATTCTTCATGATCTCTGTAGCTGTCTGTCCGGTACTCACCAGATTCTTATCTACATTAAAGATTTTTCTGTCAATACCCAGTTCAAACTGTGGTTTTGAAGAAGAAGTAACCGTTACATTACCCAGATCGGTAGCAGAAACTTCCATTTTAATATTACCCAGGTCTTTATCAGCCATAGATACTGCCTGTTGCATGGCTTGCTGCATTGCGGCTTGTCCGCCTGCTGCATTCGCTCCGCCACCTGTTGGCATTTTAATACCAAAACTGATCTGCTGTTCAACGGCTTTATAACCCAACGCACTCAGTTTTAGTTTGAAGTTTCCTAAAACAGGTAAATTATCAAAACTGAAATTACCATTGGCTTTAGTGATCTGGGTATTGAAGATCACTTCTTTCATTTTTTTAGTGGCTGTATCAAACTTATTGCCAACCAATTGAACGGTTACAGATTCCAACGCTTTATTGGTTTTGCTGTCTACCAGCTTACCATAAAAATGCCCGATATTCATACTCTGGGCATTGGCTCCACCGGCACCCCCGCGGAAACCACCGGTTGGCATTTGCGAAAAAGCCGTCAGGCACATCAGATTCAGTACTACTACAGTTAAAATTTTTCTCATGATTTATATTCGTATTATATTATGCAAAGTTGCGATGCAAGCTCTTTTTCCCTCATTTTCATTACACCAGCGGTAATTTGACAAATTTGAATGGACAAAGTTGGAAAATGTGAGGCAGAAATAACTGTTTTGTCGGTGATCAGCGCTTTTTCCCGGTAATTAAGAGAGCCAGACGATCAATACCTGTGTTAAACCGATAACAAAGCCTATTGTTGCACCAAACACACCTAAATAAAATAATTCTTTCTTAAGTGATTGATAAACAATGGTTTCAATTTTTTCGGATGGATAATTACCTATCTTATTGATAATAATCGACTCAATATTTATTTGCTCTTTCAAGCCGCCTACATAGTTTTTCATAATTACGGGAAACAGCTCCTGTAATTCGCCCATAAACACCAATTTCAGCTCATTAATGGTCTTATCACCGATAAACATGCTGATCACCGGCATCTGTTTGGGCAGTTTTACCCGTAAAAAATCATCAATATGGGTTTCAATCACCGGCATCAGTTTCTCAAATCCCGCCGGATCGGTGATCTTTTGTTCAATAATATCCATTGAAAAAAGTTCTTCACTAACCCATTTTGCAAGGCCGGCAGCTATCTCAGGTTGTTTGGCAGGGATCACCCCCTGTAGCCTAAAACCAAGGATATTTCTCAATTTCTTTGGCCTGAACAGCATTTTTATGGCTAACCAGGGTGTAAACCAGCCAATAAATGCCGAAATCAGCGGAATCAGAAACCATCCATAATGCATGCTGTAAAATTTAAAAACCTATCCCCCTCTAAAAGCGGGATAGGTTTTTTTAAGGGAGAACGAGGGGTCTCGAACCCCCGACCTTTAGTGCCACAAACTAACGCTCTAACCAACTGAGCTACGCTCTCCATTTTTAATGGACGGCAAAAATAAGGCAAATACCCTTCACGCAAAACTGAATTTTAAACTCTTTTTGATTGCCGTCTATCAAAACCTTTGTTAATTGGGGTAAAAGGGTGATGCGCTAAACATGTTTTTAGGTTATTTTTGAAACTAATCATGCAAAAATTTACGCAATTTATGAAGAGTAGAAAAGGTCTATTGTTGCTGGCCATCGTATTGTTTGGCGGTTTGTTCTTCGCGTTTAAGAGTTCCGGCATTGGTGGTCCGGAAGTGATACTTACCCAAAGAGAGCGTTTATTAAAGAGTGTAGGTTCTATTTTGGAAGAACTGCATTACAGTCCTAAAAATATCAATGATGACTTTTCGAAAAAGGTTTACAAAAAGTTTATTGATGAACTGGATGGTGATAAAACCCATTTTCTGGCATCAGACCTTGCTGCGCTCAAAAAATATGAAACAACCATTGATGATGAAATACATGGTACTGCACCTGTTGAATTTGCATCGGCAGTAAGTGCTATTTATGATAAACGCATTGTAGATGTGATGGCTTTATATAAAGAGATCCTTGCCAAGCCTTTTGAATTTACAAAAGACGAATCTACAGATGGCGATCCTGAAAAACTTTCTTTTGCATCTTCAGAAGCTGAGCGTAAAGAAAGATGGAGAAAAAAACTGAAACTCTATACACTCGAAAGATATGTGGAAGGTGTTGATGACCGTGAAAAAAACAAGGGTAAGAAAGATTTTGTAGTAAAAGCAGATTCTACATTAGAAAGAGAAGCCAGAGAAAAAGTGCTGAAGGTGATGGATAAAACTTATGAGCGTATCCAGAAAACGTATAAAGAAGATGACCGCTTCAACAGTTTTGTAAATGTGATCACCAATCTGATGGATCCACATAGTGATTATTTTCCTCCGGTTGAGAAAAGGGCATTTGATGAAAGAATGAGCGGACGATTTTTTGGTATCGGCGCATCCTTACAACAGGATGATGCAGGTGTAAAGATTGCTACTATTGTTACCGGTCTTGCCGCATGGAAATCTAAAGAGATCGTAGTGGGTGATATCATTACCAAAGTAGCACAAGGCAAAGAAGAGCCGGTTGATATTGCGGGATATGATGTAACAGATGCTGTTAAGCTGATCCGCGGTAATAAGGATACAGAAGTGAGACTGACTGTAAAAAAACAAGACGGATCCATAAAAATAATTTCTCTGATACGCGAAGAAGTAAAACAGGAAGAACTGGATGTTCGCAGTGCGGTGATCATGAATGGTAATGATAAGATCGGTTATATTTATCTGCCCGATTTCTACGCCAATTTTGATGAGGCCAACGACCACCGCTGCTCAATTGATGTAGCTAAGGAAGTAGTAAAACTGAAAGCAGAAAATGTAAAAGGAATTGTGATCGATGTTCGTAATAATGGTGGTGGCTCTTTATACGAAGTGGTAAAAATGGTAGGCCTGTTTATTAAAAGCGGTCCCGTGGTGCAGGTAAAAGAAAGAGGCGGTAAAGTAGACCAGAATACATGGAGAGATGATGATGAATCTGTTTTATATGATGGCCCGCTGGCGGTTATGGTAAATGAATTCAGCGCATCGGCCAGTGAAATTTTTGCAGGTGCGATACAGGATTATAAAAGAGGGATTATTATCGGAAGTACTTCTACCTATGGTAAAGGAACGGTTCAGCGACAAATACCTTTTGGAAACCGCAATGATCTGTACAGCGGAAGAACAGACCTGGGTGCCATGACATTAACTTTCCAGAAATTTTACCGTGTAAACGGCGGATCAACACAATTAAAAGGTATTGTACCGGATATTATTTTACCGGATTTATATGAATACTATAAAGGCCGTGAAAAAGACAATACAGATGCTTTGCCTTATGATGAGATCTCAAAAGCACCTTATCAAGTATGGCAAAACAGCAACGGTTTTGAAACCGTGATCAAAAAAGAGAATGAAAAGATCAAAGGCAATTCATCACTGAATCTGCTGAACAGCAATTTACAGTGGCTGGCAAAAAATAACGAAACACCTATTGACCTGAATATTGAAAAATACAGGGCACGCCAGAAACAGGTTATGAATACGGTAAATCAAAACAACACCTTGTTAAAAAGCAAACAGGAACTTGATGTTCAGCCAATGATAGTAGATAAAGACAAGTTCTTTAATAATACCAATGTGCAGCGTGGAGAACTGTATCAGGCATGGTTAAAATCATTGCGTTCCGATATGCATATCAGCGAGTCGGCAGGTGTAGTGAGCGATCTGGTGCATACACAGGTACAAACTGTTTTGAAATAGGCTATCTTTGATTTTTTAAATTGCTTGCAATGCAGCCTGAGAAGAAATGGTATGCCTTATATACAAAACCCCGCTGGGAAAAAAAGATCGACTCGGTATTAATCCGTAAAGGCGTTGAAAGCTGGTGCCCCTTACAAAAAATAGAACGGCAGTGGAGCGACCGTAAAAAAGTGATCGAAGACCCACTTTTTAAGTCGTACATTTTTGTTCATATTGATGATACGGAAAGAACAAAGGTTTTGATGACCGATGGGATCCTGAATTTTGTACACTATCTGGGTAAACCGGCGGTGATCAAAACAGAAGAGATCGAGACCATTAAAAAATACCTTGCCGAAAAAGATGCCAGCATCTTTATTATTTCTCAGGAAGGATTTAAAGAAGAAACCAAGATCAAAGTCAATCACGGCGTATTTATGGGCAATGAAGGAACCGTATTGAGAGGCGGAAAGAAAAAAGTATATGTAAAACTCGAAAGCCTCGGACAGGTAATGGTAGTTGAGTTTCCGGCAGAATATTTATCTCCCATTCAATAATGAATATTGAACAAGGAATATTGAATATCGAAGTGGTAATCACTTCATCATTCAATATTCCTTGTTCATTATTCGATATTCATAATCAGAGTTTCCAATCCACAACCTCATTCGCCCATTCTTTTCTATAAGGTGTGGTAATCCGAATATAATTATCCGTATACCCTTCCATCATCCCGTTCTTTTCAAAAGCTTCAAACAAAACTTTGCGGGTTTGTTCACTGAACTGTTGGGTAAAGTATTGCATCTTCATATAAGAAAGATTGCGGAGGGTTTTATTTCTTTCGTTGCGAACAGAAACGGGTATTACAGGTTTGATCTCGAGTGCTTTTGTATTATCTCTTTCTGAATAGGTAAATACATGGAGATAAGAGATATCCAACGAATGCAGAAAGTCAAATGTCTCTTTAAAATGTTCATCCGTTTCTCCCGGAAAACCAACGATCACATCTACACCAATCGCACAATGCGGCATCAGGGTTTTGATCAGTTTTACACGTTCGGCATACAATTCTCTTTTATACCGTCTTCTCATTAACGCCAAAACCTCATTGCTTCCGCTTTGTAACGGAATATGAAAATGCGGCATGAACTTATCGCTGTTGGCAACAAATTCGATGATTTCGTTCGTTAATAAATTCGGCTCAATAGAAGAGATGCGGTAGCGTTCAATCCCTTTTACGGCATCCAGTGCTTTTACCAGTTCGAAGAAATTTTCTCCATCCTTATCATTGCCATCCGGCCCTTTACCAAAATCGCCAAGGTTTACGCCTGTAAGCACAACTTCCTTCACCCCAGCTTTGGCTATCTCTTCAACATTGGCAACCACATTGCTGATAGAATCGCTGCGGCTCTTGCCTCTTGCCATAGGTATGGTACAGAAAGAACAGTTATAATCACATCCGTCCTGTACTTTCAAAAAGGTACGGGTACGGTCGTTTTGAGAGAAGGAGGCATTAAACCCGCTCAGTTCTTCAATATCACAACTGCAAATCTTTGCTGCATCCCCCTTGGCCAGTTCACTGATATGTTGAGCGATATTGAATTTTTCAGAAGCACCCAAAACAAGGTCAACCCCCGGTATGGAAGCAATTTCTTTGGGTTTTAACTGCGCATAACACCCTGTGATCACGACAAAGCTTTCAGGAGATTTCCGTTGAATACGTCTTACCAGGCTCCGGCATTCCTTATCCGCATTATCCGTAACAGAACAGGTATTGATCACGTACACGTCAGCCAGATCGTCGAACCCTGTTTTCTCAAAACCTTCCGTTTCCAGCATGCGGGAAAGGGTAGAGGTTTCCGAAAAATTGAGTTTACAACCCAGTGTATGAAAGGCTACGGTGCGTTTTTTTTCCATTGAGGGGGCAAAGATACAAGTCTGGAGTTAGAAGTTTGGAGTCTGAATTAGAAAACCATATTTAGCTGTGGCTCCAATAACTCCAGACTCCCAACTCCAGACTTCAGACTTCCCCTAGGTTATAACGTTTTCTTAAAATAGATAAAACCCTCATCTCCATTTTCCTTTTTACGATTAATAAGGTATGTTTGCCAGTCTTAAAAAACCAAAACCAATGCAGTTTAAGAAGATCAATAACCTTGTTGGATGGGCAGTATTTTTGATTGCCGCTACCGTTTACATTTTAACCGCAGAAGCCGGAGGCAGTTTCTGGGATTGCGGTGAATTTGTGAGCAGCTGTTTTAAACTACAGATTCCCCACCCACCGGGAGCCCCTTTATTTGTAATGTTGGGCCGTGTGTTTATTGTTCTTTTTGGCGATAACCCGCTTACTGCCGCAAAAGCCGTAAACGTGATGAGTGCTTTGGCCAGTGCGTTTACCATTTTGTTCCTGTTCTGGACCATTACCCATTTTGCCCGTAAGATCATGAATGCGAAAACCGAGGATATCCTCAGTTCTTCTCAGATCTGGTCAATTATGGGTGCCGGCGCCGTAGGTGCTTTGGCGTATACTTTCAGTGATTCATTCTGGTATAGTGCCGTGGAAGGTGAGGTATATGCTATGTCGTCTTTCTTCACAGCTATCGTATTCTGGGCCATTCTTAAGTGGGAGAACCATGCAGATGAGCCGGGTGCTGATAAATGGATTGTTTTAATATTCTTCCTGATGGGATTGTCTATCGGTGTTCACCTGTTGAACCTCTTAACCATCCCTGCCATTGTAATGGTATATTATTTCCGCAGAAGAGAGAGCTTTAATTATGAAGTTTTACGCAAATGGTTTTTACGCCTTGCGGTCATTGGCGGTATCCTTGCTTTTATTCTGGCAATGATCAGCGCTTCAGCTGAATCAAGCGATAATAATCCGATTGATGGAACAATGGCTGGCCTGGTTGTTTTTGGAACATTGGCCGGTATCGGATTATTGTTTCTGGTAGAGCGTATAAATAAAGAAAAGAAAGCCTACAATGGCGGAACCTATATCTTTTTTGCCATCGGTTGTATTATCGTTGGTTTGGTGCAGGTAGGTGTAATTCAATACTCTGTAAAACTGGCCGGTACCTTTGACCGCTATTTTGTAAACGGATTTGGTTTGCCTTTCTTTTCCGGATTTACTTTCTTCTTTGTATTAGTAGCCGTAGCTATCTGGTGGGCATTGAAATTTGCAGCTAAAAAATCATGGTCCTATTTGCGCCTCGGTGTATGGTGCTTCACCTTTATGTTAATGGGTTACAGTACTTATGTAACCACTATGATCCGCAGTAATGCCAATCCATCCGTGGATATGTATAATGTAGATAACCCGATCAGTCTGGTAGGTTATCTTGGTCGTGATCAGTATGGAGATTTTCCATTGTTCTACGGACAGAAATTTACTGCCGATCCGATTGATCTGAAGAGTTCAGGGATGCGATACCAGAAATCAAAAGATAAATATATTGAGATGGGTGCAGATAGACATTATGTGTATGCTGCTGATGATAAAATGGTGTTTCCGAGGGTTTGGGATCCGAGCAATGATCAAAACCATGCCGACTACTATGCATATTATTTAGGTATCAATAAAACAAGGGATGGCAAATATGAAAGGGCACCAACCCAATTGGAGAATATAAAATTCTTTGGCGGTTATCAGATCTACTGGATGTATTTCCGCTATTTTATGTGGAACTTCTCCGGTAAACAAAATGATAACCAGGGCTTATTTGCGGGTAATGTGAGAGATGGTAACTGGATCACCGGTATTGCTCCGTTTGATAATTTTATGTACGGCGATCAGAGCACCATGCCGGATAGTTTGAAAAATAATAAAGCCAACAATAAACTATTTGCATTGCCATTTATTCTCGGGTTGATCGGTTTATTCTATCAATTCAAAAAAAGAGGAGATGATGGAATGGTGAATATGCTGTTGTTCTTCTTCACCGGTTTTGCGATCATCCTCTATCTTAACCAGGCAGGTTATCAGCCACGTGAGCGTGACTATGCTTATGTGGGAAGTTTCTATGCATTTGCTGTTTGGATAGGATTGGGTGTATTGAAAGTGAAAGACTGGTTAAGTTCAAAATTATCGCAGTCAATAGCTGCTTCATTAGCAACCATTATTTGTTTACTGGCCGTTCCGGTAATTATGGCGCAGCAGGAGTGGGACGACCATGACCGCAGCCAAAAAGTATTACCACGTGATTTGGCCAAAGATTATCTCGAAAGCTGTGCGCCAAATGCGATCTTATTCAGCTATGGCGATAACGATACATATCCTTTGTGGTATGCACAGGAAGTAGAAGGCATTCGTCCGGATGTGCGTGTGGTGAACTTTAGCTTATTAGGTATTGATTGGTATATTAATGAACTCCGTTATAAAGTAAACCAGAGCGATCCGATAGATGTGATCTGGACACCAGAGCAGATTGAAGGCGGTAAACGTGACTATGTATTATATCGTCCGAAAGCAGAAATACCGGAAGACAGGTATTATGATCTGTTCGATATGATGAAGAATTATGTAGGTAGCGATGACCCTTCTAAAGTAGATGATACCCGCGGCGGAGAACCATTGAATACCTATCCGGTAAGAAAATTATCAGTGCCTGTTGACAAGGATCTCGTTTTCAAAAACGGAACCGTTAATGCAAAAGATAGTGTGGTAAGTGAATTGCGTTTTGATTTGCAGAAAGGTGCGATGGTTAAGAATGATCTCGCTTTATTGAATATCATCGCCGCCAATAAATGGAAAAGGCCTATTTACTTTACCAATCCATCAGCTGATTTAGGTTTTGATAAATACATCCGCAGAGATGGTTTAAGTTTCCGTTTGGTGCCTGTTGAGAACAGCCGTGTTAACGACGACTGGATGTATGATAAAGCCATGAACAAATTCGGTTTCGGAAATGCCAATGTGAAAGGTGTGTATTTTGATGAAGAAAACCGCCGTCACCTGAACAGTATCCGTACCGCTTATGCAGAACTGGCGATTGATCTGGCTTCAAAAGAGCGTAAAGAAGAAGCGAGAAAAGTATTGGAGAAAGCAGATAAAATGCTGAACCAGGGTAATTTCGATTATGGTATGACAAGCCGTGCCAACCAACACAACCGTAATTCCATGTTATTCTTAGAAGCCTGTTATATGGCTGATGATAAAGCATTGGCAGAAAAAGTTGCCGCATCGGTTAAGAAAGATATGACGCAGCAAATGAATTATTATAATTCGTTAACCGGAGATAAAGCAGATCAGATGTCTGAGGAAAAACGGATGACTGATAATTATCTGAAAGGACTGGAGCAGATGCAAACCATCTATAATCCAAGAATTCAGATCCCGGGAAAAGTAATGTCATCATCAGATAAAGACACTACTAAGAAAAAATAATCATAAGCTTATTCAATAAAAAAGCCGGGTAATATTGCCCGGCTTTTTTATTGAAAAGAAGAGATTAGGTTAAAAAAAATGAAAGGATTTAAACTTTGTATCAAATAACAATCGCTATTTTTTTTGGTATAGTTTGTATTCATGACCTGGATATGGCTTATATCCATATTGGATGAAATAGACATACGTACTATCATTTGCCGGATAATAAGCAAGTGTTGTAATTGAACTATAAACCTGTACAAGATTATTAGTATGATAAAGAACTTCTGTGCCATTATCGTGCTGCCAGAGTCCTGTATGATAATCAAAAATTTTCATCGAAGGTGTACCGCTATTGCCTCTGGCACTTATGCCGGTAAAATTTAAAATGGTATCAGTAATATTTACGGTTACAAAATTTGTAGGATCAAAACCGCCAAAGGCAGTGCTATAGGTATGCGTTCCGTAAAATCTTTTTTGTCCTTCAATTCTGTTGTCTCCGAACATTTCAAATTGCTGGGAAGCCGTATAGGTTTTGCCACGCAATTTGGCAGTGCATACTACCCTATAGGTTCCTAATTTCTGATAGGTATGTTGTGGAGAGGTACCGGTACCTGTACTATTGTCGCCAAAATCCCATGTGATCGATTCGGGAGTTTCAGATACGTAAGCGCCAAAGCTGACAGGTTTATATATCAATGAATCAGAAACCTTGCTCAGGCTTAATTCCAAAGGAGTCGTATTCTCTTTTGAGCAGGCTGTCAGAATACAAAACACAATGAGTACAAAGAATGTTTTTTTAAGTAGTAGCATGAATCTTATTTTAGTAAATAGATCGCTTTACTGCCTTGAAGATTAAAGTTGAGGCAAATAATCGAAAAAAAAAATAGAACTGTTTATAAACCAGCTTAGTGTAAACCGTTTATTATGTTAAGCTTAGTCTAAGTCCTTGATTTCTTTCTCATTGCGCAAACCTTTACCCCGGTTCTTCGTTATTATTGCAGAACATTCTATTTTTTGTAGATTACAAATATGATCGGACACAGATTTACCCATTTCGACCCCAATGCAAACGGTAAAAGCAAGTTTGAACAATTGCTTGATCTGTTTATGCAATTACTCACCTACACCAACGGTGATGCGGGCGAAGCCTTGCAATGGCTGAATGAATTAGACCGTCAATATCAATTGACCAATGATGAATATGGCATGGGCGATTTTATTGACGACCTGAAGCAGAACGGCTATATGCAGGAGAACCCGCAGGACGGAACTTTTTCGATAACCGGAAAATCTGAACAAACCATCCGCAAAAAAAGCCTGGAGGAGATCTTTGGAAAACTGAAGAAAACCAAACAGGGCAATCACCAAACATTTAAGCCGGGGCAGGGTGATGAAGTAAATCCGGATACAAGGCCTTTTCAGTTTGGCGATATGCTGGAACAAATTGATTTTACCGAGAGTATCCGTAATGCACAGATCAATCATGGAGTAGAAAGTTTTTCAATGCAGGAAGATGATCTGCAGATCAGGGAAAGTGATTTTAAAACACAGACTTCAACTGTGTTGATGATTGATATTTCTCACTCAATGATCTTGTATGGCGAAGACAGAATTACGCCTGCTAAAAAAGTGGCTATGGCATTGAGTGAACTGATCACTACAAAATATCCGAAAGACACGATTGATATTGTTGTGTTTGGAAATGATGCATGGAGTATTGAGATCAAAGATCTGCCTTATTTACAGGTAGGTCCATATCATACCAATACAGTTGCCGGATTAGAATTGGCAATGGATATTTTGCGCAGAAGAAAAAATCCCAACAAACAGATCTTTATGATCACCGATGGGAAACCAACCTGTTTGAAAATTGGTAAGAAATATTATAAGAACAGTTTTGGACTGGATAGAAAAGTAGTGAACCGTTGTATCAATCTTGCGGCACAGTGTAAGAAATTAAAAATTCCGATCACCACTTTTATGATCGCATCAGATCCATACCTGCAGAAGTTTGTACAGGAATTTACAGAAATGAATAACGGCAAAGCCTTTTTTGCATCACTTGATAAATTAGGTGCATTTATTTTTAAAGATTTTGAAAGCGGAAAGCGGAAGACGGTGTATTGACGTGAGTAGTGAGTGGTCAGTAGTGAGTAAAAACCAATACTGACTACTCACCACTCACCACTCACCACTCACATTTTTAAATCACGATCACTCGAAACATGAACATACAAAAAATAAAAACCCTCGGCCAGTTACAAAAAAGCGGTTATAAACCTAAATCGGTTAAAGAAGAAATTCGCGATAACCTGATCAAAACCATTCGTAATAAAGAGAATCCTTTTACGGGTATTTTGGGTTATGAGGATACGGTAATTCCGGATACGGAAAGGGCTTTGCTGAGCAGGCATAATATTTTGTTTCTGGGTTTGCGCGGACAGGCCAAAACAAGAATGGCAAGGCAGATGGTGGATCTGATGGATGAATATATTCCGATCATAGCAGGCAGTGAAGTAAATGATGATCCGTTGAATCCATTAAGCAAGTTTGCAAAAGACCTGATTGCAGAACATGCAGAAGAAACGCCGATCCAATGGATACATCGGTCTGAGCGTTATGGCGAAAAATTGGCAACACCCGATGTAAGTGTTGCCGATCTGATTGGAGATATTGATCCGATTAAAGCGGCAAATATGAAATTGAGTTTTGCGGATGAGAAAGTGATCCATTACGGCATCATCCCCAGAAGCAACCGCGGTATTTTTGTGATCAATGAATTGCCGGATCTGCAGGCAAGGATACAGGTAGCACTCTTTAATATTTTACAGGAAGGTGATATTCAGATCCGTGGTTTTAAACTACGTATGCCTTTGGATATTTTGTTTGTGTTTACAGCTAATCCGGAAGATTATACGAATAGAGGAAGTATTGTAACACCTTTGAAAGACAGGATTGAAAGCCAGATCTTAACACACTATCCCAAAGATCTTGAAACCTCCTTGGCTATTACAGAACAGGAAGCAGATGTATTACCTGCTCAGATAGAGAAGGTGGAAGTAAGTGATCTGATCAAACGATTGATAGAACAGGTAGCTTTTGAAGCAAGGGCCAATGAATATGTTGATAAGAAAAGCGGTGTAAGCGCACGTTTAACCATCGCGGCATTTGAAAACGCGGTGAGCAGTGCAGAGAGAAGGGCCATTATTCATAATGAAGAAAAAACACAGGTCTGGATCAGTGATCTGTCAGGTATTATTCCTTCTATTACTGGAAAAATCGAATTGGTATATGAAGGAGAACAGGAAGGTCCATACCAGGTTGCTGTGAATCTTGTTGATAAATCTATCCGTACACAGTTTGCGCAATATTTCCCAAATCCGGATCAACTGAAAAAGAAAAGAAGTTCAGGCAAAAGATCTGTTGAAGAAAAAGAACCGGAAAACCCTTATAAAGCCATTACCAAATGGTTTGATGCCGGCAATCATCTGGATATTCTGCTGGATATGAAAGATGCCGATAAGATTGCAACATTATATAAAGTAGATGGGCTGTATGGCTTTGTTAAAAAATATTTCCCGCATGCCAAGGAAAAAGAAAATGCATTACTGATGGAGTTTGTATTGCATGGATTGTCATCTTACTCACTCATCAGTAAAAAAGTAGTAGACGGTAAAATTGAGTTCAAAGACCTGATGGGCAGTATGATGAACTTAGGCTCGATGAATCTGGATGAGGAGAGTGATGATTTTAATGAAGATGACTATAGATAATTTGAAAATATGCAAATTTGAAAATGGGATAATTGCCTAGATGGTTAATCTCATTTTCAAATTTTCAAATTGCCACATTTTCAAATTATGTTAGAATTTTAATCCTACACTAACTCCGGCATAAAAAGGCACTAAGCCTGCGGGCGTGAACAGGGGAGATAAAAATGCGCGGTACATCATGCCATTATTCTCAGGTTGGTAACGATAGCCAAAATTGAAGTAACCGGTGATGCCGGATTTATCGTTATCAAAATACGTATTGCCGCCTGATAAGGCCACACCACAAATTCCGGCACCTACTTCTGCAAAATGTTTACCCGATCCGGTAATATAATTAATGCCCGCCGGAACGGTGAATACGCCTTTCTTTCCAAAACCATATCCACCCATACCTATTCTCGCAGCAAATCCCTGCTGGCCATTAAAACGGTATTCGTAATTGACAGTAAGAATACCGGCACCACCCAGCTCTCCAAAAAAGCTCTGTGCATTTTTTTGCGCAGTAGCCATTTGGGCATGGCTGATAGCAGAAAAGAAGCATACAATGAGTACCGGTAAAAGAATTCTTCTGGTCATGGTTATTGTTTTTGTAAGACTTTCAAGAAAGCCTTACCCATAACGTAAATCCCGGGTCAAATATTTTAAAATTGAATATAGATCTCAAACTTAGAGCCTGATTCCTGCTGAAATGCCACCATAAATAGGGAAAAAACCTCCCGGCGTGATTAATGGAGATACAAATATCCTTCCTGTGAAGCCTTTCTTTAGCGGCTGGTATCTGTAGCCGACCGTAAAATAGCCAATAACTGTTGAGTTTCTGGCATCGAAAAATTCAGCGCCATTATATACGGTAACGCCACTCAAACCTGTGCCAAGTTCTAAGTAATGTCCATTAGAACCCTGTAGATAATTAATGCCCACCGGCAAGGTAAAAACGCCGGCAACCAAAACAGTAATGCCTCCAATACCTACCCGGAAGCCAAGACCTTTTTCTCCCTTGAACCTTTGATCATAATTTACTGACAAAGCTCCGGGACCACCTATCTCCCCATAAATTGTTTTGGTGCTACCTGTAACAAGGTCATTCTTCTGAGCAGTAACGGTTATGATAAATAATAAACCGGTAAGAACCATTACACACGATTTTTTAATGATCATAGTTGCATGATTTATTAGAAAGTAAACAATTTAGAATACAATTAACCAATACTGAACACAGTAACAGAGGGGAATACCAAATTAGAAATAAAAATGGTATTCACAAATTTTGTGGTTAAAAGAATAACAGATCCCGCAGCAGGAGTTTCGCGACTTAAATCAGGTCTTTCAGTTTACTTACTACGGCATCAATTTCTTCTTTGGTATTGTGCTTACTGAAAGAAAAACGAACGGTTACCTGATTGGGATTATTATTGATGGCCCTGATTACATGTGAACCCTGATCAGCCCCACTGGTACAGGCACTGCCACCGCTGGCGCAGATATTATTGATATCGAGATTAAAAAGGATCATCTCGCTTTTCTCTGTTTTGGGAAAGCTGGCACTCAAAACAGCATACAGGCTTTTGCCCAAAGTGTCGCCGTTGAACGCAACACCTTTTACGTGCTTTTTGAGTTGTTCCATCATATACATTTTCAAGCCTTTGATATAGGCACTTTCCTGCTCGTGGTTATCTGTAGCCAGTTGCAATGCTTTGGCAAAACCAACAATGCCATATAAATTTTCGGTGCCCGCACGCATATTTCTTTCCTGGCTTCCCCCATGGATAAAGGGTTTGATCTTTACATTCTCATTAATATAAAGCATTCCCACACCTTTGGGCCCATGAAATTTATGCCCGGCACCTGTAATAAAATGTACAGGCGTATTTCTCAGATCGAAAGGGAAATGGCCAACGGTTTGTACAGTATCGCTATGAAAGATGGCATTGTATAATTTACAGAGATTACCTACTGCATGTATATCCAGCATATTGCCAATTTCATTATTGGCATGCATGAGTGTTACCAAACATTTTTCTTCGCTTTCTGCCAATATTTTTTCCAGGTCTTCAAGATCAATATGTCCATTGGGTAAGAGTTTCACATAACTCAAAGCTGCTTCGCCACTATGGTATAAATGCTCCACGGTATGTGTAGTGGCATGGTGCTCAATTACGGAAGAAATAATATGCTTGCAACCCAGATCACGCACCGCAGAAGTGATGGCAGTATTACTGCTCTCAGTTCCGCCACTTGTAAAGAATATTTCTGCGGGATGTGCATTCAATGTTTTGGCAACAGATTTACGCGCATTCTCAATAGCCATACGGCTCTCGCGTCCATAACTGTAAATCGAAGATGGATTGCCAAAATTCGTTGTCAGATAAGGCATCATGGCTTCCAGCACCTGTGGATCCAGTGAAGTGGTTGCTGCGTTATCGAGATAGATTCTTTCCATAAGAGGGCAAAAATAAGAAAATAGGTCCACAGTCCACGGTCAACGGTCCACAGTCAAATAATCAAAAAAAACTGTGGTCCGTGGTCTGTCGACTAAACTACATCGCCTCCCTGATATCTTTCATCAGTTTCTGTGCAATATTAGAGGCTGTGGTTTCAAAATTACTTTCGGCGTAAATGCGGATTATGGGTTCGGTATTGCTGGTGCGCAGGTGTACCCAATCGTTCTCAAATTCAATTTTTAATCCGTCTTCTGTGTTGATCTCGTTCTTCTTATATTTTTTCTTGATATGATCGAAGATTTTTTTGATGTCAAATCCCGGTGTGAGCTCGATCTTATTCTTGCTCATAAAATAATCGGGATAAGTATTGCGCAGTTGACGAACCGATTTTTTTTCTTTGGCAAGATGCGTTAAAAATAAAGCAATACCGATCAACGCATCCCTTCCATAATGCAGATCGGGAACAATAATACCACCATTGCCTTCTCCACCAATCACAGCATTAACCGCTTTCATTTTGGTAACCACATTTACTTCACCAACAGCGCTGGGTGTGTATTGTCCGCCATGTTTAATGGTTACATCTTTTAGAGCACGGGTTGATGACATATTGCTTACCGTATTCCCTTTTCTGTTTTTCAAAATATAATCAGCAACAGCCACTAATGTATATTCTTCACCAAATAGTGTTCCGTCTTCACAAACAAAACAGAGACGGTCCACATCCGGATCAACCGCAATACCGAGGTCTGCTTTTTGTTTTTGAACCTCGTTGCATAATTCCAAAAGGTTTTCAGGAAGCGGTTCGGGGTTGTGTGCAAATTTTCCATTCACTTCACCATTTAAAACAGTGATCTGTGTAACACCCAATGCTTTTAATAACATAGGCACAGCAAATGCACCGGTGCTGTTAATGGCATCCAGTACAATTTTAAATTTTGCTTTTTTAATCGCAGCAATATCCACCAAAGGATAATTGACTACTATATCAATATGTTTTTGTAAAAGATCATTATTAACCTTGTAAGAACCCAATTGATCAACCGGTGCAAACATAAAATCTTCTTTGGCAGCGATCTCCAAAAGTTCAGCGCCTAATTCACCGCTGATAAATTCCCCTTTGCTGTTGAGTAATTTCAGTGCATTCCATTCTTTTGGATTATGACTTGCCGTAAGAATAATGCCACCAGCTGCATTTTCAAAAACAACCGCCATTTCAACAGTTGGTGTGGTGCTCAGGCCCAGATCAACAACATCCAATCCGAGTGCATTTAAGGTACTTACTACAAGCCGTTGTACCATTTCGCCACTGATCCGCCCGTCGCGGCCAATCACTACTTTTTTATTGTTGGATTCTTTGATCAGTAAAGTGCCGTATGCGGCTGTAAAACGAACCACATCAATAGGACTGAGTGTGTCGCCGGGTTTTCCACCAATGGTTCCCCTGATTCCTGAAATACTCTTAATCAATGCCATGTTATGGGGTTTATATGTCTGCAAACATAATAGAAATTTTTTGTTTGCCTTATGGGTGTAATTTTGCAGTATAAAGAGAAGGTATGCCGGATAAAGCATGGTATAAAGACTGGTTCAATTCACATTATTATCATTTGCTTTACCAGCATCGGGATGAGGATGAAGCCATGCAATTCATCAATACACTTATTCAATACCTCAAGCCTTCTCCGGGAAGCACCATGGTAGATATTGCCTGCGGAAAAGGAAGGCATAGCAAGGCATTGGCAGATATGGGTTTTGATGTAACGGGAATTGATCTTTCTGCTGCTTCCATCACCGAAGCTAAAAAAGATGAAGATGAACATCTGCATTTTTTTCAGCACGATATGCGTTCGCCTTTCTGGATCCATTATTTTCAATACGCCTTTAATTTTTTTACCAGTTTTGGCTATTTTAAAACAAGACGTGAACATGATAATGCCATCCGCACCATTGCGCAAAGTTTAACGGCCAAAGGCATTTTTGTGATAGACTATCTGAATGTTCATTTTGAAGAAGACAGGCTGCAGAAACTATTTACCACTACCATTGAAGGGGTTACTTTTCATATCAGTAAATGGGCGGATGAGGATCATTTTTTTAAACAGATCCAGATCACGGATAATGAAAATAAAACACTGAAACATTTATATACAGAACGGGTAGCCAAATTCTCACTTGGCGATTTTACCGAAATGCTCGCTTATCAGGGAATGCAGGTGCAGGAAGTGTTTGGCGATTATCAGTTAAACAGATATGATGTAAGAAAATCTCCCCGTATGATCATTATTGCGCGTAAAAATTAAAACTTCAGGTTCGCTTATTTTTTTGGGAAATGATAGATTTTAGGTTCCCATGCTCTTGGCGTAATTGTATCTTTTTGCTTGTCAAGCATACGCCATCTAACCGCTCCGGAAGAATCTGTAATTAAGAATCCTTGTAATGGAATTATTTTTTCCGGGTTTTCGTATTTGAGCACAGGCATATTAGACCCATTATTCTTATCCGGTTTCAGTATGGGCATATTATCTATAGGAGAATCATAAATATCAAAACCCTGTCCATTGTTGCCCCGGTATACATCGGATTGAGGTTTTATTTTTATTGCATTCGGGATTCCGAAATCAGGCACTTGTTTTTTTCTCAATTCATCCTGATAGCGCCGTATCGTAGTGTCTGTTAGGGATTTATTTTGTGGGGTAACGATAACCTTATAATTCATCTGAGAGAATCCGGAAGAAATCATGCCTCCCAGCAGCAGAAGTGTAAGCAATATTCTCATAGTTCTAAATTACACCAAAGTCTTAAAATGGACAATACCGGGTTTCTTCTTTCTGTTAAAACCGGGTTTCTGATAACTATTGTACAAATCCTATCTTTACTGCCTATGCAATCTTCCATACTGCTGCTAAGCATTTTTCAAAAATTATGGTTCTGGCTTGATCAGTGGGATAGTTTTTTGTTCCTGAAAATCAATACAGTATGGACCAATTCTTTTTTAGACAGTGTTTACCCTTGGTGGCGCGAAGCCAATACATGGATTCCGGTGTATCTTTTTCTCATTCTCTTTTCTTTGATCAATTTTAAACAGAAAGCCATTCCATGGATCCTGTTTGTCGTAATTACCCTCATTCTCACCGATCAGATCAGCAGCACATTGATCAAAAACTGGGTAGCCCGCCCAAGGCCATGCCGCGATCCGTTTATTATGGGGCAGGTACGGTTGTTATTAAGTAATTGTTCGGGTGGCTATAGTTTTACTTCTTCGCATGCCACCAATCATTTTGGTTTTGCCATGTTTATTTTTCTTACACTAAAACCGGTATTAAAAAAATGGGGCTGGTTGTTTTTTGTGTGGGCTGCAACCATCAGTTACGGGCAGGTTTATGTGGGGGTGCATTATCCGCTGGATGTGATCTGCGGCGGGTTATTGGGTTGTGGGATCGGTTATATTACTGCAACCATTTATAATCAAAAATTAGGCCCATTAATTAATTTTGAAACGGAATAAATTATACATGATCAGCAATCGCACTTTTCAAATTGTATTACTCATTTGCGGTATCACCGCATTACTGGGTATGATCATGATCCCGTTAATGGATATCGATGCATCCCAATATGCATCTATCAGTCGCGAGATGCTGGAGAACAAAAGTTATTTACAGGTATTTGATCTTGGTAATGATTATCTGGATAAACCACCTATGCTTTTTTGGCTGTCTGCCCTTAGTATGAAATTATTGGGCGTGCATGACTGGTCATACCGCTTACCTTCTTTTTTATGTGCCATACTGGCTGTTTATGCTACTTACCAGCTGGCATTATTATTTTACAAAAAAGAGATCGCACAATTAAGTGCAATGGTATTGGCATCCTGTCAGGCATTATTTCTGATTACACATGATGTTCGTTGCGATACCATGTTAATGGGTTGGGTGGCTTTCAGTCTTTGGCAAATGGCAGCATGGTACGAAAACCATAAGTGGAAACATTTTCTGCTCGCATTTATTGCCATTGCCTGTGGTATGATGACGAAGGGCCCCATCGCATTAATGGTTCCCGCTTTTGCGTTGGTGCCACATTTTATTTTAAAAAGAGAATGGAAACAATTATTTCGTTGGGAATATATTTTGGGCGTGATCATTATTGCCGTAATGCTGGTGCCTATGAGCATTGGTCTTTATCAACAATTTGATCTGCATCCCGGAAAACTGATCAATGGAGAACCGATCAATTCCGGGTTACGGTTTTATTACTGGACACAAAGTTTTGGCCGCTATACAGGCGAGAATCATTTCAACGAAATGAATCATTTTACGTTCCTTCTCGAAAATATGATCTGGAGTTTTCTGCCATGGATCTTTTTCTTTTTGATCGGATTGGGATTTACTTTGAAAGACCTGATCGTAAATAAATTCAGATTAGCCGCAAACGAAGAATGGATCAGCACCGGCGGCTTTATCGTAACCTATTGTATCCTTGCCAGAAGCCAGGCACAATTACCACATTATATTTTTGTGGTCTTTCCGCTTGCTGCAATCGTAACGGCAAAATTTCTGTATCGTTTACTGTTTACAGAAATGTTGCTAAGATGGAAAAAGCCTTTGCTGATTTTTCATTCCTTTATTTTTATCCTGCTTTGGGTTGCCGCTATCATCTTAATGGCATGGCCCTTTGAAGCCATACCCAAATTTGTAGCCGCATTGGCCGGGTTGGGGTTGGTCAGTTTTTTCTTTATTGTATTCTCAAAAAAAAATCAATTACCCGTTTTGTTAACGGTTGCTTTGTTTACGGTTACAGGGGTAAATGTTTTTCTCAGTACGGCTTTTTATCCCAATGTTTTAAAATATCAATTAGGTAATGATGCAGCCGCATTTATTCATCAGCAAAAAATAGATAAAGAACGGGTTCTTATTTACGGCACACATGAGGGAAGGGCTTTCCATTTTTACGGAAAACATATTTTTCCTGAGAAACAAAATTTTCAGGATCTGCATGCGGATAATATCGTACTTACTTCCAAAGACAGTCTGCCTGTTTTTCAAAAAGCATTTCCTGCAATGAAAATATTGCATGAAGGAGGCCATTTTGGTGTAACGGCATTGTCCCTTCCTTTCCTTAACCCCGATACCCGCGATCAGGAAGTTCCTAAATATCTTCTCATCTCTCTAAATGGCAAACCCTGATCTTTTGGCGGGGATTGATTAGATTTGATATAATTCACTATGACAGAAGTCCTTATAATATTTGTCCTGATCTGCATCAACGCACTCTTCTCCATGGCAGAGATCGCATTGGTATCTGCCCGTAAAGCCCGTTTGGAGGGGCAGGCTGCAAAAGGCGATATGGAGGCCAAACGTGCATTGGAGCTGGCCAACCGCCCTGAAACTTTCTTATCTACCGTACAAATCGGGATCACTTTAATTGGTGTACTTACCGGTATCTATTCCGGTGACAGCTTTAAGCAGCCGCTGCAGGAATGGTTACAACGTTTTGATCTTTTACGACCCTATGCAGGTACAATCGCTACAACCCTGATCGTTATTGTGATTACCTACTTCTCTTTGGTATTGGGAGAACTGGTTCCTAAACGAATCGGATTAAGTAATCCGGAAGCGATTGCCAAATCTGCTGCCGGGCCCATGCGAATCGTGGCCTGGTTAACTTTTCCATTTACATGGTTGCTAACACATTCGGCCAATCTGATCATACGCCTGATGAATATTAAAGCAAGCGATGCACAGGTTACAGAAGAAGAGATCAAAGCCATCATCAGCGAAGGAACGGAACAGGGAGCGATAGAAGAAGCCGAACAGGATATTATTGAACGGGTGTTTCATCTGAGCGACAGAAATATTACTTCTTTAATGACACATAGAAGCGATATTGTTTGGATTGAAGCGGATAAAACCGTTGCAGAAGTTAAGATTGCACTTGAAGAAGTAGTACACTCGGTTTATCCTGTTTGTGAAAAAAATATTGATCAGATCAAAGGGATCGTAAGTATCAAAGATCTTTTCTCTGCCGATCCCTCTGCCACCATCAGTTCCATTATGAATGAGGCGATGTATGTACCTGAAAACAATACGGCCTATCAGGTGTTGGAAAAATTCAGACAAACCAAGATCCATCAGTGCTTTATTGTAGATGAATATGGAAGTGTACAGGGCTTAATGACATTGAACGATATTCTCGAAGCCATTGTAGGCGATATTCCGCAGGAAGAAGATGAAGAACATGAAATTGTACAAAGAGCCGATGGTTCTTATTTAATAGATGCACAAATTCCTTTTTACGATTTTTTATCCAGCTTTGATAAAACAGAATGGATGATGGAAGGCGATCAGGATTTTGATACCCTTGCCGGTTTTATTATTCATGAACTGGAGAAAATACCGGTAACCGGTGATACGATGGAATGGAAAGTATTTAAGTTTGAAATCGTGGATATGGATAATCACCGGATTGATAAAGTACTTGTATCAACAAATGAGCCATTAGATATTCCGTAATTTTTTCGCCACAGATTCACAGATTTTCCGCCTTTGTTGGTCTTATGGCCAACAAACAATTCTTATTAGAACTCAAACAGCGTGCTGCTCTTCGGATTATCCAGCTTAAAACTCTTCTCAATATTCCTGCTCTTTACATGAAAGATATTACTCTGTGTTTTTTCAAAATCATATAAGAAAGTACAATTCAATTCCAGTTTTTTCATGTCGGTAATTTTGGGCACTTCTAAATAACACCAAATACTTTCTTTCTGAATTTCATGTCCCACATAATTCATCGTTACCGATTTGCCATCGATCTTTAATTGCAGTTTCTGCATAATATAATTACTGAGCTGTTTTTCCAGAAACGCTTTATCTGAAGGATTGGCAATATCTATTTTGGCTGTTGTATATTTCTGTAAAGTTTTTTCCATGTCTTCTGTAAATACACGCACACTAACCTCAACAGTAGCATCCTTCGCATTATGATTTATTTCAATAACTGAAACAAAAAAAGGATGAAATACAGAGAGGAGGCCGGCAAGCATCCATTGAACCATTATATTTACCATTCAACCATGATTTTTTGATTACTGCAAATGTCATCAATAATTTCAAACCCTGCACATGAATGATTTCGGATTATATTTTGAGATAGGCTTTAAGCATATTGCAGACTGGGGTGCGCTCGACCACATCCTTTTTGTAATTGCACTTACCATTCGCTACCAATTCGGCGACTGGCGTAAACTGCTGGTACTCGTAACCGCATTTACCATTGGCCATTCCATCACCCTTGCGCTTAGTGTATTTGATCTGGTGCAGTATTCTGTTAAATGGATCGAGTTTTTAATACCGGTAACCATTGTATTAACGGCCATCAGTAATGTTTTTGTGAAACAATTTGTTTTCAAGAGCAAATTTCCCCTGATCTATTTCCTGGCATTGTTCTTTGGACTGGTGCACGGCCTCGGTTTTAGCAGTTACCTGAAAAGCCTGTTGGGGTCGGGTACGAATGTAGTCGGGCCATTACTGGCATTTAATATTGGGCTTGAAATTGGCCAATTGCTGATCGTAACCATCATTTTACTGATTTCCTTTATATTCGTATCTATTCTGAAGGTTAACCGCAGAGAATATTTGCTGGCGATAACAGCCGGTATTTTTGCCTTAGCACTTCAGATGGCGATCGACAGATTTGTTCCATTACTAAACTAAACATACCAATGAGAAAACTACTGCTTCTGATGATGTTGGTTTGTACTGCAGGCATGATGTATGCGCAGGACATACGCAACAATCCCAATTCAAACCACGGTAATAAGTTTGAGCAGCTGGGTACCATTTTACCTACACCCAACGAATACCGCACAGCCAGTGGCGCCCCGGGCCCTAAATACTGGCAGCAAAGAGCTGATTATTCCATTAAAGCTGAACTGGATGAGCCAAACCTGAAATTAAAAGGAAGCGAAACGGTTACTTATTATAACAACTCACCCGATGTATTAACGTATATCTGGCTGCAGTTGGATGAGAATGAGCATAGCACCGTTAACAACGCCAACTATCAGGATGGTAGCAACCTGAGAGGTGTAAGCACCAGAAGCATTGATGCATTGACTGACGCCAAAAAAGACAATGAGTATGGCGATAAAATTACCAAACTCACCGATGCAACCGGAAAAGCTTTATCCTATACCGTCAACAAAACGATGATGCGTATTGATTTGCCAACTCCGTTGAAACCCGGACAACAATTTGTTTTTAATCTCGATTGGAATTATAAGATTTCCGACAGAAATGTTTTTAACGGACGTGGCGGTTACGAAACAGTAGGCGACGATGCCAATAACCTGTTCACCATGGCACAATGGTACCCACGCTTATGTGTGTACAGCGATTTTCAAGGATGGCAGAACCACCAGTTTACCGGCCGTGGCGAATTTGCTTTGGCTTTCGGAAACTTCAATGTACAGATCACCGTTCCGGCAGATCATGTGGTATTGGGAACAGGCCAGTGTCAGAACTACCCGGCTGTTTTATCAGCTGCTCAGTTAGCACGCTGGAACCAGGCACAAACTGCCAAAGAACCCGTAGAAGTAGTAACCCTTGCAGAAGCTGTAAATGCTGAAAAAGGAAAAAGTACTGCTAAAAAAACTTGGGTGTTTAAAGCAGAGAATGTTCGTGATTTTGCATGGACATCGAGCCGCAAATATATCTGGGATGCAATGCCAACCTATGTAGAAGGCAAAAAGATCATGTGTATGAGCGGATATGCAAAAGAAGCCTATGGTTTATACCGTAAGTTTTCTACCAAAGTAGTGGCGCATACCATTCGTTCTTATTCTAAATTCTCTATTCCTTATCCATATCCGGTTGCACAAAGTATTGAAGCCGCCAACGGTATGGAATATCCGATGATCTGTTTCAACAACGGCCGTACACAAAAAGACGGTACCTATTCAGAGGCGACCAAACAGAGTATGTTGGGTGTAATCATTCACGAAGTAGGACATAATTTCTTCCCGATGATCGTTAACAGCGATGAGCGCCAGTGGTCATGGATGGATGAAGGTTTGAACTCATTTGTAGAATACCTCACAGAAGAATTATACGATAATAAATTCCCTTCACGTATGGGTTCTGCCTCTACAATGGCAGGATATATGCGTTTGCCAAAAGATCAGTTAGAGCCAATTATGACCAATAGTGAGAACATTATCAACTTTGGTCCTAACGCCTACACAAAACCCGCAACCGGTTTAAACATTTTGCGTGAAACCATTATGGGACGTGAACTGTTTGATTTCTCTTTCCGTGAATATGCACGTCGTTGGGCATTTAAACATCCAACACCTGCCGATCTGTTCCGTACTATGGAAGATGCGAGTGGCGAAGATCTGGATTGGTTCTGGAGAGGATGGTTCTATGGAATTGATCCATGTGATATTTCAATCGACTCTGTAAAACATGCTGTCTATGATCCTAATGCTACCGCACCGGCAGGTGGTGGTTTTGGTGGAAGAGGCGGCAATGGCCAGGCTTTTGGCGGCGGAAACAACAATGGTTTGGCAAGACCGATGGTTCCGACTTTTGACGATATCTCTAAGATCCGTAATCGTGAAGACAAGCGTATTGTGTTTGCAACAGATGCAGATACAAGCCTGCGTGATTTTTACTGGAGATATGATCGTGGATTAGAACCCTATGATTCAGTTACCAAAATAACCCCTGCACCGGGTGGTTTGGGTGGAGCTCCTGAACCATTATCAGCAGCAGACCAGGCAAAATATTCAGATGTTCATTTATACGAAATTGCTTTCTCAAACAAAGGCGGATTGGTAATGCCGATCATTGTTGAGTTTACTTTTGAAGATGGCACCAAGCAGATCGAAAGAATTCCTGCACAGATCTGGAGAAAGAATGAGAACAATGTAACCAAGGTATTCCTTACCCGTAAAAAAGCGACTGCCATTAAACTCGATCCGTTAAAAGAAACAGCGGATATCAACGAGTCTAATAACAGCTGGCCAACCGTAGCAGAACCCAGCAAATTTGCTTTGTTCAAAGCAAGAGCCGGTGCCGGCCGCGGACAATCCACAGGTCTTAGTCCGATGCAGAATGCTTTGCAGAAAAAATAATCTTCATTTCGCATGAATGATAAAGCCACCTTTATTAATTTAGGTGGCTTTATTGTGAGTAGTGAGTAGTCAGTTGTGAGTGATTCTTAATGAACACTACTATACTCACCACTCACTACTGACTACTCACTACAACAAACCAACCAAATGAAACTAATTACAATTTTAAGCTTCCTCTTCATCACAATCACCACCCAAGCCGCAACTGTTGATACCATTGCGATCTTCAGCAACAGCATGCATCGTGGTGTAAAAACAGTGATCATTACCCCTTCTTCTTATAAAACCGAGAAGAGTAAAAAGTATCCTGTACTTTATTTGCTGCATGGTGCTTTTGGCAGTTATTCCAACTGGATCAGTAAAGTGCCGCATATTCAGCAGTTGGCAGATCAGAATCAGATGCTGATCGTTTGTCCTGATGGCGGTTATACCAGTTGGTATTTCGACAGCCCTATCGACAGCACCTATCGCTTTGAAACCTTTGTAGGCACTGAAGTTCCGCAATACATGGATGCAAACTATCGAACCATTGCAGACAGAAAGGGGAGGGCGATTTCAGGATTAAGCATGGGTGGACACGGTGGGTTATTTCTCGGGTTCAGGCATAAGGAGATGTTTAGCGCTTGCGGAAGCATGAGCGGTGCTTTGCATGTTTCTGTGATCACACAAGGCTATGGTGCCGAGAAAAGATTAGGTGATACGGCCATCAACAGAAAATACTGGCACGACTGGAGTGTATTGAATATGCTGGATAATTATCCAAGCGATTCTTCGCTGGCGATTATTATTGATTGTGGAACTGAAGACAGGGTATTGGCGATGAACCGCCCGGTACATGAAAAAATGCTCAAACTGAAAATTCCACATGATTATACAGAAAGACCAGGCGAACATAACTGGGCTTATTGGGAAAAATCGATTGATTACCAGGTGTTGTTTTTCAGGAAGTATTTTGATAAAGTGTTGCGATAACCGTGATCGTGAAACGTGAGGCGTGAATCGTGAGTGGTCAATGGTGAATTGTGAATGGTCAATGAACTGGGTTTTATTGACCATTCACAATTCACCATTCACAAAAAGACACCCACGATTCACGCCTCACGATTCACGAAATCGGGTCTCCGAAAATAAGAGAAGCCTGTCTGCAAAAAAATAAAGCAACTCAATAAAGAGTTGCTTTTTCTTTAATGCAGTTAATACAATGAAGCCCCGTTAATAAATCATTGTATCTGCCATCTGCACTAAATAGAGTTTACCTGTTATGTATTGACCAGTATTGTTTTAGTATGTATGAATACGAGGTTATTTTTTATGCGGTTGCCTGTATTGTACAGAAAGATTAACCCCAAAACTGCTGAGTTTAATATTGCCAAAACCAACCCCGCCTAATGGTATTTTGGCATAAGGTTCAACCTGGAGGGAGAGCGTGTTACTCAACCGGTTTTCAAACCCTGCTGACAGATGCGCTACAGACAGAATATGGGTATCTGTTGAATTATACGATGCGCTTTTTGTGGTTGGCACACCGTTATAAGGATAGTAATAGTCATAGTCCTCATGCGTCATAAAATAAGAACTGAGGCCGGTATTTAGGGTAACCGATTTTTTACCATTACGGCTGATGGTATAGCTAACCAACAGGGGAATTTCCCACATATGACAGGAGCCTTCAACCTGATCCAGTTTGAAATAACTGATAGGAGTTCCTTTAGGGGCTGTAAAATCCTCACCGGCTATTTTGTATTTTTTCTGCGTAAAAATTCCTGCAGTTCTGATGGCCCAGGTATCATTGAAGTGATAGGCAACTTCCATCCCGAGGTTAAAACCAGGTGTATATCCATAAGTAAACTTAACCGTGCTTTTATCTAATCCCGTCAAAAGCGCAAAGCTCCAGCCTTTACCACGTGCAGGTAAGCTGATTTTCTGAACCGTCTTTTTCTCATCATTATTGGCAGGTGATTCTACTGTGGGTGTTTCTGTTTTGGCAGGTGCGGCTGTTACCGGCTGTTGTGGTTGATCTGCCGCAATATTTTCTTTTGTGATTTCTTTTTGCTCTTTGATCACAGGTGGTTGTTCTGCCGTTTTGGTTGGTTCAGGAATAACAACAGCTGACTCTGCAGTAATTACGCCTGTTTCAGTTTTATCAATAGATTTCACAACCGCTTTATGATTGGCGAGTACTTTGTTATTTCTTCCTTTAACCGATGAGAAACTACTGCCGTTCAGATTACTTTCATTCAAAGAAGACTTTGTGTTTTCTTTTACCTGCGGAGCAGTGATCGCTTTTTCTGTTGAGATCTCGGTTTGTTTATCTGTTTTATCAGTTGCAGCTATGTCAGAGCCGGTTGATTTGTTATTGTTAAGTGTTGTTGCCTGCTCAGCTGTTTTATCCGTTGAAAAAGCAGGAATATTTTTTTCTGATGATGCTATGTTTTTGTTTTCGCGGTTAATAATTCCATAAGTAAGGGCACCACCCGCCAATAGCACAGGCAGGAGCCACCATAGAAGAAACCTTCTTTTTTTCTCCTGAGGCATTACTTTGTCCAGCTCTTCGCTGAGAGCCTGCCAGTTGGCATTTCCGGGGGTTTCGTATCGTCCGGCTGCCTCCCTGCTCAATCGGTCAAGCTCGCTATCGTCGCCTAGATTATACATATGTTTTGTATGCGTTATGTTGTATAATAATTTTCCTGAGATTATGTCTTGCTTTCGACAAATTTGATTTTGATGCACCTACACTAATGCCCAGCATGTTTGAGATCTCTTCATGACTATATCCTTCAATCACAAACAGGTTAAAAACCGTTCTGTACACCGGTGTCAGTTTCTTGATCGCTTCAATGATCTCACGATACATCAATTTGTCCACTCCGTTTTCCTGATCGTCTGCAAAGGTTTCACTCTCTTCGCTGATTTCCTGACTTACCAATTTCAGATGGGTTCTACGTAAATGGTCAATACAGGTATTCACCACGATCCGTTTAAACCATCCTTTTAATAAGGCTTCTGTTTCACCCGCACGCGTACCATCAAACTGCTGAATGTTCTTGAATAATTTGATAAAAGATTCATTCACCAGTTCTTCGGCTTCCTCCTGACGGGTTACGTAGCGGAAGCTGATTTTCATAGCATAGTCATACAGCCAGTGATAAAGGTCACGCTGGCTGTTACGGTCGTTTTTACAACAACCGTCGATAAGACTTGATATCTGGTGTATCTCCCGGGGCAATGTAAATTAGTAGGATACAACAATAAGTGCGTTCGAGTGCTAAACTACTCTCATTTACCGAATACGTGAAATGATGTGGTAAGGTTGCTTTTGAAGAGGAGATTTTTTAAAAATGCGAAAGAGAAAGTTTGATTTATATATTATTGGTTATCAATAATATATAAAGTGTTGTTTCTTATATAAATGAGTAAAATATTGAATATTGAGCAGGGAATATTGAATAATGAAGTGAAGAGATGATCTCTTTGAACCCCGTTCCTCTGTATCTCTTTATTAAAAATAAGACTGATTATATTGTATGGTTGGGGTTTAGTGCTGGTTTTCAACACAGAGCCACAGAGGTAAGGAGGGCATTGAGCACCCCCAAAAATGTAACCAGTGAGGGGTATTGAGTTTCGGAGTATCCCCTTAATTCAACATTCAAAATTCCCTGCTCAACATTCAATATTCCCTACCCACCTCCGGTTCTTCCGTCTCTAACCGCTTTTTTCTTGCCATTGGTCTTTTTTTCGAAATCCAGTACTGCTTTGGGTTTTACGGGTTCTTTGGGTTTGGCGGTATCATTGGCTACTTTGGTGAGTCCTTTGGTTGGATCGTTTTCTGAGCCGGGTTCTATCAGTTTATCGAGGAAGTAATTCTCTGTTTTGGTTACGCCGCCGGTAGGAGGATAAAAATATCTCCAGGTACCATGTTTGAGGGAGGTGCCTTCATTTTTTACTACTACCCTTTCTATTTTATCGGGAAACTTGGGGTCGGCTACATCAATGGTATCATAGCCTTTATCGGGGTTAACAGCACGCCAGCTTTCTTCGTGTTCTGGGCCATTAATGGTAAAATAGCGGCAGATCCCGTTTTTATTGCCCCATTTATAGTTTTCAATGGCCAGGGGGTCGCCCATCAGGTTAAACCTTCTCCATACACCTTCTTTGCGGTTGTTTACAAAGATGCCTTCCTCTTCATAACCGGGCTCTCCACGCAGGGCGGGCATTTTGATCAGCCATTTCCCCTGTTTCTGGCCATTCATGTCTATCTTATCCAGTGTGTCTTTACCGTTTCCACTGATACGGAAACTTTTATACTGGGCAGTAAGCCCAATAGAAAAGAAAATGAATAATGATAGCAGAAGAAATCTCATAATGCCTAAATTGAGTACTCAAAACTACAAATATTCAATACTGCAATGAGAAAATTAACAATCCCCTTGTTACTGTTGCTGGCATTTTCTGCTTCCGCACAGGTAAAACCTACGTCAGCTTCGGATCGCTTAAAAGCTGCCGATCAACGAAAAGCGTTATTAAAAAAATCGCTCGTTAACAATACTGCCTTCCGTAATGTGGGGCCAAGTGTAATGAGCGGACGTGTGGTGGATGTCGATGCCAATCCCGATGATCCTACTGAATTTTATGTAGGCTATGCTTCCGGTGGTTTATGGTATACTACCAATAATGGACAGAGTTTTACTTCTGTATTTGATTCGGAAGATGTGTTAACCGTTGGTGATATTGCCGTTAACTGGAAAACCCATACCATCTGGCTGGGAACGGGTGAAGTAAACAGCAGCCGTTCTTCGTATGCCGGTGTTGGTATTTATAAATCAACCAATAACGGTAAAACATGGGAATACCTTGGTTTACCCGAGAGCCATCATATTGGCAAGATCTTATTGCACCCAACGGATAATAATGTTGCATGGGTAGCTGTGTTGGGGCATTTATATTCTCCCAATAAAGAGCGTGGTATTTACAAAACAACCGATGGTGGAAAAACCTGGAAACAGACTTTATACATAGATGAAAATACAGGTGGTATTGATGTTGATATTGATGCCAAAGACCCCAATACTTTGTATTCAGCCATGTGGTATAAAACCCGCAGTGCCTGGAATTTTGAAGAAGGCGGAAAAACAAGTGGCATTTATAAAAGTACCAATGGAGGTGATAGCTGGAGTCTGATTTCGGGCGAAGGAAGTGGTTTCCCTAACGGAGAAGGTGCTGGCAGAATTGGCATTTCCGTTTCTCAGCAAAACAGCAATGTAGTGTATGCGGTGGTAGATAATAATTTTCACCAGGCCGCGGGAGATGCAGCAGCCAACAGAACGGATTCAACACGTTATGTGCTTCGCGATTTTAAAGATCTTACCAAAGAACAGTTTCAGGCATTGGATGATAAAAAATTAACTGCCTTTGTTACCTCACGCAGAAACGGCATCCCGCAAAAATATACAGCGGCTGCTATTAAAGATGCAGTGGCAAAAGACAAATTTCCACCAAGCGTGATCTGGGATTTTTTGTTTGATGCAAATACCGCTTTGTTTGAAACACCTATTATCGGTTGCGAACTTTACCGCAGCGATGATGCCGGTAAAACATGGAAGAAAACCCATACCAAATCATTACCGATGTTTAGTACCTATGGCTATTATTTTGGAAAGGTTTGGGTAAGCCCGTCTAATGATAATAAAATTGTAATCACAGGTTTTGATGTAGAGATGAGCACAGATGGTGGTAAAACATTTAAACCGATTGGAGGAGCCAACGTTCATGCTGATCATCACGTGGCATGGTTTGATCCCAAAAAAGACAGCCATATCATTATTGGAAATGATGGTGGATGTAATATCACTTATGATAATGGAGAACATTGGTTCAAAGCCAATACACCACCGGTTGGACAGTTTTATAATGTAACCTTTGATATGGCTAAGCCATACAATGTTTACGGAGGATTGCAGGATAACGGAACATGGTATGGTTCAAGTGCCACCAGAGAAAATTACGACTGGTATGATTCAGGAGAAAATCCATACAAAGGAATTAATGGTGGTGATGGTATGCAGGTGCAGGTAGACTGGCGCGATAATAAAACTGTTTACAGCGGTTCTCAATTTGGTGCCTATACAAGACAGGTAATTGGTGCGGGTGGTAACCGTTTTGAAAATTCAAGATCAGTAAGACCTTTCCGTGATCTGGGTGAAACCGCATTGCGTTATAACTGGCAAACACCGATACTGATAAGCCGCCATAATCAGGATGTATTTTATTACGGCAGCAATAAATTCCATCGCTCATTTAATAAAGGCGATAGTTCTGTAACCATGAGTGGTGATCTTACCACCAATCCTAAACAGGGTGATGTGCCATTTGGTACCTTAACCACTATGAGCGAAAGCCCATTACGTTTTGGATTGATCTATGTAGGAACCGATGATGGGAATATTCAGGTTACCAAAGACGGTGGTTACACATGGGAACTGATCAGTAAAAAATTACCGAAAGGTTTATATATCAGCCGCGTAACTGCCAGTGCATTTAAAGAAGGCCGTGTTTATGCTTCTTTAAATGGTTATCGCAATGATAATTTCCTGCCTTATTTATATGTGAGTGAAGATTATGGTGCAAGCTGGAAACAGATTGGCAAAGATCTTCCCAACGAACCGATCAATGTCGTAAAAGAAGATCTGACCAACGAGAATCTGATCTATATAGGAACCGATGGTGGATTATATGTAAGTATTGATGGTGGTAACAGTTCTATGATGTGGAACAAAGGTTTGCCATACAGTGTACCGGTTCATGATATTGCTTTACACCCACGCGATAACGATCTGATCCTCGGAACCCATGGACGCAGTATTTATATTGCCAAACTGGATGATGTACAGAAGCTGGCAAAAGATCCTGAGTACAGAGCGAAGAAGGAAGCGGAGTTGCAGAAGTAGAGAATGTTGAATATTGAACAGGGGATAACGAATATTGAATGTTGAACGTCATTGCGAGGAGGAACGACGAAGCAATCTGAGATGCAAATAGTAGAGAGATCGAATTTTGTAACACAGATTGCTTCGTTCCTCGCAATGACGTTTATTTTTTTTGCAGTATCCAGAAATCCTGGCCGCCCATTTTTTCAGGATGTATTTTCCCTTCATAAAATTCTTTCACAGTAAAATAAGGGGTGATCATTTTTTTGAAATTATCGGGTTGATGATAGGTTGACATCATTCGATGTCCTTTCTGAAAATAGGTTTGCGTAAGAATACCATTACGGTACAGTAATTTTTTTTCAGATGATAATAGATTATTGAGATAAGCTTCTCCATGAGTAGAGATCAATAATACTCCGTTGGGTTTTAAGATGCGAAATAATTCTTTCAGCCACATGTCTTGCGATGCGGCATCTATATGGGTAAAGATGGATATGCCGTAGATCAGATCAAATTTATCTGCTGTATAAGAAGTGGGTGGTGAATAGGAGATGAGGGAGAATACAATATCTCTGTAATGTTTTTTATTCCATACAATCCTTTGCTCATCAATGTCACAGGCGAATAATGCTGCACCTGCATTTTGTTCTTTTATATGTCTTACAACCCTGCCAACACCACAACCCCAATCTAGTATTACCGGTTGTGGTGAACTGAGATAGGGTTTGGTCCATTCAACAATCTCTTTTGCTGCCAGTTTTCCATCCTCAATAAATTTCTGATAATTGAGTTGGTAGGTTTCATACAGATCATAGTCATCCGGTAAAATCGTACCCGGATTTTCATCTGCATATCTGCGATTAGCTTTTTGGCTTTTCCATTTTGCCAGTGTGAACAGCAATGAATCAAGCCATCCCGTTAATCGTAGTTTTCTGATTATATATTTAAGTGTGGGTTTCAATCTTAGCTATTACGTTTTCTTCTTTTGACCCACATGGCAAATCCGGTTATACTTAATAAACCACCGCTTAAACCAAACAAACTATACAGGACTTTAACGGGCCAGCCGCCATATCTTCCATAATGTATTTGTGCATTAATGATATCGCGCCGGTTATCGGATGGGATCTCGTTGATAAAAGCGATTTTTGCAATGGCTCCGCTGCTATCCAGAAAAACCGCATCTGCATATTTCTTTGAATGGATAAATGAATTAGTGCTTTGACTGCCATATACAGCCGTTTTTCCTTTTTTGGATTGGGCGAAATAGATGATGTACCCTGTGTAGTCAGGATGTGTTTTTTTTACCTGTTGTAAAGCACTGTCTAATCCATAAAATAATTTACCACTCGGCTTTAAAACAGGCGTGTAAGGTTGCTGTTCGGCATAAAAATCTTTTTTGAATACATAACGCTGCATCCAAAAACCGGAACCGGCAATCATCAGGTTGAATAGTAAAGCATACACGCCAATTACCTGATGAAGATTGGCTTTGGTGTAGATTCCTTTATTAAAACCGAGTACGTATTTGATTTTTTTCCTAAATAAAATAATACCCGTAATGATGCTGATCAAAAAAAGAACCGACAGAACACCCAATAACCATTCACCTTTCTGTTTTAGATGAAAAGAGTTATGAAAGGTTGTAAGCCAGCTCATAAAATTGTTGGCTATATCTTTTGATCCACCTCTTGTTTTTAAAATACTCCCTGTTTGCGGATGCATAAATACCTGCATTCCTTCTTTACCCTGCTTAAAAGAAGAATCGTATACAGAGAAAATAAACGGATGATGATTATCTTCTGCCAAACTGCAACTGCTCACTTGTGCATGCGGGTATTGATGCTGTAGAAGCTGATAAGCACTGTCTACAGTAATCGCGGATGTATTTCCCTGCTGAATAATTGATGGAAACTGTAAACTGTCTATTTCTTCATGAAAAACCAATGCAGCGCCCGAGAGCGACATCAATAAAATAAATAAACCGGAAACAAGTCCGGTAAAAGAATGGATAAAGAAAAGAAGGCTTCGTTTCATTGGTGTTTCTTCTGAATTTTTTCGCCACAGATTCACAGATTAGCACAGAGAGAATCCGTGCTAATCTGCGAATCTGCGGCGATTGTTTTACACTCAGTTTTGTAAATACATTAACTGCCCCACATGATAACTCTGGTGGTTGGTTCTGGAGATGAGCACATTTAATTTATTTCTGTGTGGCTCTTTCGCAAAATCTTCTTCCGATACTTTGGTATGTCTGGCAAACCAATCGTTTACAGACATCAACTCCATATTAGCTGTTAAGGTAGCATTAATCTCTTTCCAGTATTTTTTCAGATCGGCAATGGGAGGAAAGGTTTGTCCGGATTTGTCTTTGTTAAAGAGAAAAATAGTTTCGAGTTCCGGGTGCTTTTTTTCTCCTAAGCCAAGAATGGAGATCAAACCATCATTAACAGCGGTAAGATGACCGAGTAAATAGATACCACTATTGCGGCCGGGGGCTGTATCGTTCATCCATTGTTCATCGGTCAATTTCTCAATCAGTTTATCAAGCTGGGCATTTTGAACATGCCATGCAGAAACGATCATTTTTACGGCTATTTCCTGTTGGGTCATAATTATTTTTTTAGAGTATAAAATTAAGCATAAGCAGGTTGCTTCAGCATTAAATTTCTCTGCGTTAGCTCGGCTGCTCTGTGTCTCTGCGGTGAGTATATTTTTTCACCGCGGAGGCACAGAGAACAAAGAGTTTTCGCAGAGGACTACCAAATTGATTTGAGTTCTGTTAATTTTCCTGATTGCAGAAGGGAAGCTCCGTTCTTTTCAAAAGTTTTGATTTTACTGAAATCTTCTGAAGGGAAAAAGATATCAGTCATTACCACGGTTCCATCATCTGCCAGTAGTTCAACGGATGAGTGATCTATGAATAAATGAAGGGTCATTTTTCTCGAGCTCGCAGAGCGTGGCGCAATGTGTACTGCAGAAAAATCTTTAGAGAATGACTTATCCGAAAGATGCGTTCTGTCAATATAGAATTCATTTTTCAGTTTATTAAAACCGATTCGTAAACTTTCGTTCCTGGTATTTAATAACTCAATACCAAAATCTTCGGCGCCGTTTTTATCCAGATTATATTGTACTTGTAACTCAGCCAGAGAGTAATTGTACTCTTTCCCGGAAACAAAATTTGTGATAGATCCTCCTATGCGCAAAGCTTCTGTTTCTTTTACCGGTTTTGTGATGAGCTGATAACCCTTTGCAGTTTCTTGTAAACCGAGCTCTCTTGGTAAGGTCATGGCACTACGCCATAATTTTGTGGGTACTGTTTGTGCATACTGCCAGTTGCTCATCCAGCCTAAAAATATTCTTCTGTTATCAGGTGTATTGCTCCAGGTTACACCGGCATAATTATCGGTTCCGTAATCGAGCCAAAGTTTGGTTTCTTTTCCGTTGTCGTTGGTAAATGTTTTTCCATCAAATTTTCCAACAAAATATTGTGTACCGCTACCACCGTTTGGCGCGCCACTACCGATGCTTACGAGTAAGATCCATTTGGTTTCGTTGCTTTTGCCTGTTTTTATTTCAAACAGATCTGGACATTCCCATACACCGCCATGGCTGCCTTCTTCTTTACCAAAAGTTCCGGAAAGTTCCCAGTTTTTTAAATTGGCTGAGCGATAGAATCGGATCTCATTACCTGCTGCCATGGTTAAGATCCATTGTTTGGATGCTTCGTGCCACATAACTTTGGGATCACGAAAATCTTTTAACCCCGGGTTTTTGATCACGGGATTATTTGCATATTTTTTCCAGGTTCTCCCTTTATCAATGCTGTAGGCAATGCCTTGGGTTTGAAAATCTATTTTTCCGCTTTTTTCTCCGGCCATGTTATGATAGGTATAAATGGCCACCAACGGCGATTCTGTTCCTTTCTGAAAACCGCTGCTGTTATTTTTATCAACCACTACACTTCCCGAAAAAATATAACCCAGGGAATCTGGAAATAAAGCAACGGGTAAGTTTTGCCAATGAATCAGGTCTTTACTGATGGCATGGCCCCAATGCATCGGTCCCCAAACAGTACTATCGGGATAATATTGATAAAACAAATGATATTCACCTTTATAATATACCATGCCATTGGGATCGTTCATCCAATGGCCAGGAGGGGAGAAATGAAATTGGGGGCGATGTTTTTCGCTGTATGGTTTGTTCTGACTAAAAACAGTGCTACTAAGCAGCAACAGAAAACTGAGGCAAACAATACCGTTTTTCATAAGCATTCATTCTTTATTACACGGAAATACATCCTTTATCAGCTAACAATTTAGTGATTAATGATGATTCGTGAATAGCAGAAAATGCTTTTAGAAAATTTCTTTTAATGGATTAGCGGGGATATCTATAATTTCTGTTTTCTTTTGTTTCTTCTTTTGCAAGAAACCCATAAGATGGGTAGCGACAAAACCAATGGTTCCGGCATTTTTGGTTACAGTATCGGATACTTTCATTTGCAAAAGCGCGCCAAACAATATTTTGAGTGGATTATAGGAAGAACCAACGATCAATGCTTTGGAAACAACACCGGCAGTTAATCCCATTACCGAACCCAGCACGGTTGTTTTTGTATCAGCAGGAGAAACTATTTCATTAAACGATCTTTTTAAGATCTGCAATGGATGAAGGCTGTCCCGTACAAGCATTATCTGATCATTCAATAAGATCCAATCAGCAGCCTGTTGTATTTCTGCTTGTTTGATGGCTGATTTCAGTTCAGCTGAGTTATTTATTTTTTGCATTATGTTTTAATTGATCAGGAGTCTGATTAGCCAATCATTCATTCGGGTTTTAATAGAAGGTTGCATAAAATAAAGAATCACACCTGCCATTGCGTAAAAACCGGCAACAATCAAAAAACCATCATAGTTTTTCCCAATCAGATCGCCCAGCCAAAGCGCAATAGCGATATTAAGTGCCATGAGCGAAATGGAGAGTGTTATTACAAAGAACAAACGCGATATCAGTGCAGAAAGAACATGAGCAGACTTGTCTATAGAAGTGAGCTTAATCAATTCAAGACTGGTTTTGCCATAATCTTTACATCTTTCCAGTAATGGTTCTATTAAATTTGTGGGTGCTTCCATAACTAAATATTTTATGAATAACCGGGGTTTAATTTATCCGGTTATTCATAACAGTTTCAATAATGATTAAGAGTAATACAACAGATCCTGCCAAGAAAAGATATAAGTTTACATCTATGCTATAATCAATCGATTGTTTGGTTTTACCCTGATAGTCTTTCATGATCGAAAGGTTTCTATAATTTTCGAAAATCGAATGATGCCTTTAATTCGATAATCAACCTCGAACTAATCAACCTCAAATTTTTCTGCTTTTGCAACACCATCACTCATAAATCCGTTGGCTTTGTTTTTTACCATTTCCATTTCTTTCTTTACTTCATCCAAAAAAATCTGAAATTTATCTTTTAAGGCATCGGTAAGGTCATCACCTTTGGCGAGGATCTTTTTTCTGGTTTCACTGCCTTTATCAGGAGCCATTAAAATGCCTAATGCACCACCTACTGCTGCTCCGAGTAATAATGCTCCTACTAATTTTATGCTGTCGTTTGAATTTGTCATGATATGTATTTTTTAAATTATTTTACGTTTTTAACTCCGAAGTTTTTGAATGCTTTACCCAGTTCATCCATGTCGTGACTGAACTCTGCTTTAAATTTCGACCAGTTGTCTTTGCCGTTTTCTTTATAATCGTCCATTTTTTTCTTCATGTCTGTATTCTTTTTTTCCAGTTCGGCGATCTTTATTTTGTATTCGGCCTTTGCTGTTGCTTTCTGATCATCAATGCGGGCATTGAATTCGGCAATGCTTTTGTTATTGGCTGCAATCTTTTCATCATTTTCTTTTTTGAAATTAGTCATATCAACCAGATACTCTTTATTAGCGCTATCTAATTCATTATTCGCTTTTACTACATTGTTTTCTGCATTTTCTACTTTTTCTGCAGGTGTGCTGCAACTCGTAAATATTGCGCCTGATAACAATGTGAAGACTGCAAGGATAGTGATGGATTTTTTCATGTTCTTTTTTTAAGTTGATTTGATGGAATGTATCTGATTAAAAAGACGGTTGACGAAGAATTGTTAGTTATACAAAGTTGACTATTGACGATATAATAACTGTTACATACCGGGTATAATTATTTATATAATTCACATATTAAACAGAGATATGTTGACTTTCGTGAATGGAGATCTGTTGTGTTGCCATATTGATTACCGGGATGGGAGTTTGTGTTTTCTGGAGTGTTAATTTTGCCATGAGATAGCTTACTGTTGATTCGGCACCCTGATTAAGATTAACATTAGTCTCTTCCAACCCATCGTAACATCCGCCTGTACATGGATTATAGATTACCTGGTGCAGATGGTTATCGCCAAGAAACCAGTTAAACCCATTTTTCATTTTTGTAAGATAATTTTCAGCTTTATAAACCTGATAAAACTTTCCTAAGGCAATAACTGTGTAGGCTACATCAATCGGTTGTTCGCCGCCAATTACTATCTCTTCTGATTCTTTTTCTTTTGACAACCAATTTTTATTGGAAACCACTTTAATGCGGTCCTGCACAAAAATTTTAGACAAAAGAAAATCGAAAGATTCTTTTGCGATTTGCTTGTAATCGGGTTCTCCGGTAGCCAGCCATGCACATAGCATAGCTTCGGGAAGAAGACTGTTGGCATAGGTTAAATAACCTTCAAACCATTGCCAGTTATCTTCTGCTTCATGTCGATACATCTGTACCAGACGGTTGGCCAGTTTTCTG
Organism: Sediminibacterium sp.; assembly: GCA_965206685.1. Taxonomy (GTDB): domain Bacteria; phylum Bacteroidota; class Bacteroidia; order Chitinophagales; family Chitinophagaceae; genus Sediminibacterium. The sequence goes on along the minus strand of OZ242223.1, from coordinate 2,450,215 downwards.
ATGAGGTAGGTATTTAGAACTGATGGCCTTTTTGTGTTAAAATAGTATAACCCTTTTATCACAAATGCCATGGCACGTGTGGAGTGCATATTGTTTGCATTGTATAAAGCACTTAATAGCAGTGGCCCGGCGGTTTCTGAAAAAGACCTTGGTAAAACAGAACCAAGTGATAACAGATAACCCAAAGCCCAGATGGCACGGCCATTTGAATCGTCGAGATTGGTTTCTTTATTTTGTTCTGTGAATTCTTTTGCTTCGTTTACATAGTTTAAAAAATCGCCATTGGGCTGCTGACAAAACTGTATAAAGCGTAAATACTTTTCAATAAATGGAAGGTCTTCTCTGTCTGATGTTAATTCGTAATGCTGGCATAGGGCAATTAAGGCTCTTGCATTATCATCAAGGGTGTATCCTGAAAGTATATCCGGATGATTGATTTTAGAAAACTGGATCATTCCAAAACCGGTTGTCATTTTTTTGATATGATCAAGGTTCACCGGCGGAATATTGTATTCCAGTATAAATGCTTTTTCACTGATCTTTTCGAATAATTTTATATGTGCGATCGCTGAATTTTCCCATGCCGTAGAAGCCATGCTGTGCAAACCATTGGAACTGATATTTCTTCTGAGTTCTTCGTTGGTTAATAATTTGATAACGGCACTGCTGATCTGTGTTGCATTTTCGAAAGCAACGATAATGCCTGAATCATTCAATAAAACCTCGCGGGCATGTGGGATAGGCGTTGAGATAATGGGACAACCGCAACTGATCGCATAAGAAAAGGTTCCGCTTACTGCCTGGTTAGGATCTTTAGAAGTGAACAGATAGATATCTGTAAGCTGAAGATACTCCAACAGTTCGGGTAAGGGTAAGAACTGGTTAATAAAATGTACATGTTCCTGTATACCCAATTCAAATACGGTTGCTTCGAGCATCCGCCGGTATCTTTCGCCTTCTGATTTTACAACAGAAGGATGCGTTTTTCCGATGATGAGAAATAATACATCCGGTTCTTTTGATATGATTGCGGGTAATGACTGTAAAGTTGTTTCAATACTTTTTCCTGAGCTCAAAAGACCAAAAGTAGAAAGGATCTTCCTGCCTGTTAAATGATATTTCTTTTTTAGTATGTCTTTACTAAGATGTTGAACCAGGTGGGTTCCGTGGGGAATAATGGTTATTCTGCCTTTCCATATATTATAATCATCAATGAGTATACGGGCAGAAGTATTTGTCATAACAATTACGGCTGCAGAAGCGTCTGAAATATTCTGCACACTTTCTCTTAATTGTTCATCCGGATTTGGCAATACTGTATGAAATACGGTAATAACCGGTTTGTTAACCGTTTCTATGAATTGCAGAAATGCATTTGCTTTTTTTGCGTACAAACCAAATTCGTGTTGTATCATCACGATCCGTATAGCAGGATTTGCATTGATAGAAGCTGCTAACGCAGTAAATGATTCATCATTGTCTGTATCCAATTTATATTTTACTTCTTTCGGATATAAAAATCTTTCTAAACCGGTTTCCAATGCACAGATACTGATGCTGAATGATTGATCGAACTTATTATTCAAAGCCATGATCAGGTCCTGCGAATAAGTGGCAATTCCGCATTCTCTTGGCGGATAAGACGTAATAAAAAGTATTTCGGGTAATTCCCGTATGGACTCAGGTGTAGTTGCTCTGTCTCTGAATAAATATTTTACATCTTTCTCAATACTTTTATTATTAAGATCTGTGAAGTGGAGATTAGTTTTCATTTTTCGTCTTATTTAATAGTAGCTCCTTTAATAATTCAGACAAACTCAATGAAGCGCAGGCAATTCTTTCATCTGCAGCTCCATAGTATATATACAGAGTATCTTCAAAAAGTGAGGTACCGGTGGGGAAACAAACATTATTTACTTCGCCCTTCAGCTCCCATGAGAAAGCGGGCGAAAATAACGGATAGGACAAGCGTGAAATTTCTTTGCGTGGATCGTTCAGATCGAGTAAAGCAGCACAAGCTGAGTAAACATAACCTTTAACGGAATCATGAACGCCATGATAAATCAAAACCCAGCCGTGTTCGGTTTCAATAGGGGGGCACCCGCCACCGATATAACTTACTTCATGATCGTATTTTGGTGTGAGAATAATATTCTCATGGAAATGCAGAAAATAGGTTTGCCAGAATTGAGGAGTTAATTCGGTGATTTCATTGATATTTACAACAATCTGAACATCGGGTTTGATCCGGTGGAGGAAACAGAGTTTTCCATCTATCCTTCTTGGAAAGAAGATCACATTCTTATCCCAGAGGTATATTTCCTGAACATCCTGCTGCAACAATCGGTTATGTTCATTATAGCGTGGATATTTTTCATTCAATGCACCTTTTATTCCAGCCATAAAATTGAACTCAGAAAAAGGGATCCGGGGAACGATCAAACCTTTTTTCTCAAAATGGATCAGGTCTTTGGAAACAGCTAAAGCCCCCAACGCATTAATACCATCAAATGCTGTATACGTTAAATAATACAGGTCATCTATTTTAACGATCCTCGGATCTTCCAATCCCTGGCTTTCATAATCAAATTCTGGAACCAACAAAGGAGTAGCGTTTCTTTTGTCAACGGTGAGCGGACCTTGAAATTTACAATAGCCAATAGTGGAATGATTACCGGTACTGACTGCCCTGTAAAACATGTGTACAAATTCACCGTCTCTGATCACAGCAGGATTTAGTACACCTTCATTCTCAAAATCAAGGGTAGTCTTATTTAACAGAACGCCAATTTTTGAAACGGCTACCATGGTCGGTTTTTGAATCTATCTTGTTAAAATATATTCTGTGAATTGCATTCTGAGAATCCGGTATTATGTTCTTACCGGATGAAATTATTTTCTGATCTCAAAGGTTACACCGGCTGGAGCCTGCATATGGCGTCTTTCATAATAACCGCGGGTATGGTGATTGTTTTGACGGTAATAGTGTGATTCCATACATCCTGTAAGTGCAAAAACAACTAACAAAACGATAACAACGACAAATGCAGCATTCTTTTTCATGTGTAAGATTTGAAGTATGAGAATATTGTTTAGAAAGATTCCGGGTACATTCCGGTACAATGAGCAGTTGCCGGGAAATAGAAGGGAAACGGTTAAAGCCTTTTATCTGAGTTAACAGCTTATTACTTTAACACAGTGTAAAGTTGAAGTGTTTGTGAGCTTTAAATATTACAGAATGAACAGGTATGGTTATATGATTCACACATCTGCTCAAACCACTGATGTTTATTCACCATTATCAACTTCCGGATCATTGAGCGGATCACCGCCAAGACTGTAATGGTTGTTTTCTTCATCTTCACTGCCAATCATCTCATTATCATCATCCAGTTCTGCACCGGGTATATCCAGATCGTTGCCGGATACATCTTCTTCAAACCCCTTTTCATTTTTGGAACCTTTTGAATTGGGTGTTTTCAATCTGGTGATGTCTTCGGGATCAATATTTACTTCTTCTTTGCTTTGATGGTAGATGTCGTCTTTAACAGGGTATAAGGGGTATCCCTGGGGATTGGTTTCTGAACTTTTTATAGCCCTGAGCGCGGGCATATTTCTGTTTTTTTCATCGGTAGACATATATGATATTTTAGAACCTAAAGTTCCTAAGCCTATATCAAACAGGTATTACACAAGTCGTGTAATATGTTACGCCTATCACACATTAATTGGTTGCTTTCTTACTATTTGCCAGAACAACAATACCGCCAATCAGTAAAACTCCACCCACAATTGGTGACCACTGCACCGGATGGTTCTTTTCTGCATTGATCTGAATAGGACCGAGATCCACTACCTTTTCTGTAGTTACGTAATTGAATCCAGTGTATATGATCATGACAAGGCCAAGAATAGTAAGTATGAATCCGATGGTTTTCATAAAATATATTTTATTTGTAGTATGTTAATTATTGTCTTTTGGAACTTTTTTCCTTGGTGTTTCCTGTTTTTTTGCGTCTTCCAGTTTCTTTAATTCTTCCTGTTTCTTGGCTTCTTCACGTTTCTTTTTATTAAAGAATCCTTTCAATAAAAAATTACTTTTCGCTGCTTCCATATTATCACTCAAACCTTTTGATCCGGTTTTCAGATTGGTCATGGTAGCATCCAGATTTTTACCAAATTTTTCATCGTTCATTAATTTGGATAAAGCGCCTTTTCCGTTGTTAAGCTTATAAGTAAAATCGGCCAGCTGATCAGTTATGATATCAATATTATCTACGCTGTTTTTAACGCTGATCATAATATCATCCATCTCAATCGGATCTTTTGCCTGAATAAGCCCATTATCTTTTACGATGGGGCTGGTGCTGTTACCCGGTGAGATAGAAACCACCTTATCACCCATCAAACCATCTGAACTGATATTTGTGCGGGCATCGGACTTAATAAATTTCTGTACATCCTTTTTCATCACCATGGTTACCATTACTGTGCTGTCATTGATCAGTGTAATATCATCTACCGTTCCTACATTAATGCCGGAGAAGCGTATATTATTACCCACTTTCAAGCCACTCACCGTTTTAAATTGCGACCGAAGCGTAAAAGTGGAGCCAAACATGTTTTTTTGCTTACCGATCAGATACACAACGGTTATAAAAATGGCAAGTCCCAAAACCACAAATACGCCTAGTTTCATTGTGTTGCCCGATTCTTTTTTCATACTGTTTTATTTTATTGAATGATCAAACAAAAAAAGCACTGATTGTTTTGTCATTGCTTTTTTCCAATTCCTCATAACTACCTTCTGCACCAATAACGCCGTCTTTTAAAACAAGAAGTCTGTCGCCGGTAAGTTTTGCACAAGCCATATCATGGGTAATAATGATTGAACTGGTTTTATTTTTTTTCTGGATGGTTAATATTAATTCGCTGATCTCCCTGGATGTGATAGAATCAAGCCCTGTGGTTGGTTCATCATATAAAATGATCTCCGGTTTTAAGATCAGTGTTCGTGCCAGGCCAATCCGTTTTCGCATACCGCCGGATAATTCGGCCGGCATTTTATCGATTGCTTCTGCAAGGCCCACGTTTTCGAGTTCTTCTTCAATTGCCCGGTTGATCTCTTCTTCGCTTAATTCCTTTGAGTGTCGAGACAGTGGAAATGCAAGGTTCTCCCTAACTGACATAGAATCGTACAATGCAGAACTCTGAAAAAGAAAACCGATGCGTAACCGGATCTTGTTCAATTCTGTATTACTGATCCCTGTGAGCGTTGTATCAAATACTTTGATCTCTCCCTGGTCTGCTTCAATAAGCCCGGCAATGCATTTGATGATCACAGACTTGCCGGAGCCTGACCGGCCCAGTAATACAAGATTTTCTGTTTTGTTTACGGTAAGATCAACTCCTTTTAAAACATCATTGTTTTCTCCAAATGATTTGCATAATCCTTTAAGGGAGATAACAACTGAATTGTTGATCGTTTGATCTGGGTTTATATTGTTTGTTTCTGTGGTCATTAAAAAAATACATCTGTTATCTGAACAGCCAGCATATCAATGATAAAAATGGTTAAGGATGCAACAACTACGGCGGAGTTAGCAGCTTTACCTACGCTTTCTGTGCCATTGGCCGCAGTAAAACCTTTATAACAACCGATCAGACCAATCACAAATCCAAAGAAAAATGATTTGATAGTTGCAGGAAGGATATCAATAAACCCAAGCGATTCAAATATTTTGTCAACGTAACGCATGAAACTGATATCACTATGAATATTCATGCCAATATATCCGCCAATAACACCCACCATGTCTGCAAAAAATACAAGAATGGGAATCATTAATGTGGTAGCCAGTATTCTGGTAACAGCGAGGTATTTATAGGGATTGATGGCAGATACTTCCATCGCATCAATCTGCTCGGTAACTTTCATGGAACCGAGTTCAGCGGCAATACTTGATGCGATATTTCCGGCACAGATCAATGCAGTGATTACCGGAGCGATTTCTCTGATTAATGAAAGACCCACCATTCCAGGCAGCCAGGATTCTGCACCAAAGCCAGCAAGGGTAGGCCGCGATTGCAGGGTCATTACAATACCCATAATAAATCCGGTAATGGCAACCAATGGCAATGATTGATAACCTACACGGAAACACTGTTTAACGAATTCCTTTATCTCGTAGGGAGGCTTGAAAACTTCCTTAAAAAACTGCAAGCCAAATTTTGTGATACTGCCTGCATCGTTGAAAATATTATTGGGTGTTGTTGTCAATTTAGGATGGTGTTTTTGTGTCTGTGATGATTTTGTCTTTTTCTTCTATTAATGAATTCTCAATAATTGCGGCCAGTTCTGTATATTCTTTTGTGAGCTCTGTGATCTCTGCTTCTGTTTTCTGTTCTACATTGATCACCGCATTATTGGCAGCATCATGTGAGGCCACCAGTTCATTTACTTTTAAATGAAGTGACGCCGAAAACCGGTTAAAAGATTTTTGTATAATGAATAGGCTGAGGAAAGTAACACCAAGTATCAGATCGCCGATCATATGATGGATATCCTGTGTATAGAACATCCGGTTTGTGATCCAGAAAATTACCGTTAACAGCGCAAGAATAAAAGTTACTGAGTTCCCGAGAATAAAAGTTGCAAAGGAAGTCAGTTTTTCAAAACCTATTTCTGTATTCCTGTATAGCTTATTCATTACCTCACAAAGTTGGGAGCTTTAACTGGGTATCTATTACAGAAAATGAGCAATAAGTTACAAGATTCACTTATTTAAGCTATTCAAAATTAATTGATCAGTTCTATTTTATCTGCACTGTCAATGTTTGTTGAGTGTTTATCAGTTGGTAACGTAAAATAAAATATTGAACCTATCCCTTCTGAACTTTCTACCCAAATTTCACCGGCATTTTTATCTAATAATCCTTTAACTAATAATAATCCTATTCCGGCACCTTTTTTATTTTCTCGTTCTTTTAAAAGAGTATTTAGTTGCGGAGTAAAAAGTTTTTCCAGTACTTCACCTGACATTCCTTTGCCGGTATCTTTAATTTCAATGGTAATTTTATTTTTATTACTGCTGGCGCTAATGGTTACAGAACCTCCCTGCGGTGTATATTGTAATGCATTTGAAATAAGATTTTGTAAAATAGAAGTCAGCATCTTTTGGTAAGCAAACACACTTTTATCTTCTTCTACTTTATTATAAAGTATAATTCCTTTTATAGCAGCAACTTCTTCTAAACGGTAAAATACTTCTGCTACATTTTTAAAGAGCTCAATTTTTGTTGGTGAAAAAGCCTCTGATGCGTATTTAATCCTTGCCCACTCCACCAGATAGTCCAGCATGTTTATTTCATCTTTTGACGATTTGTGAATAAGCGAAATAAGATCTTTAGCTTCCTCCCCCGATATATTATCAAATTCAGTTTCCAGATATTTGATCGTTGTAATGATGGCTGCTAACGGGCTTCTCAGATCATGGGAAAGTATCGATAATACACTTTCTTTGTGAGTATTCAGTTCTTCTAATTCCTTTAGATACTTATTTGCGGCATCCTGCGATTTCTTTTGTTCAGTAAGATCTTTTAGAATTTTTACGTATCCTAATTTTTCGCCATCAATGCCTGTTAGTGGGAATACCAATCCGTAAGCATAGAATTTCGTTCCGTCTTTGCGGATATGCCACCTGTTATCAAGTGCTTTCCCTTCGCTAGATGCAGTTTCAATTTCTTTCAGGGGAACGCCATTCCTGATATCAATCTCCGAAAAAATGATTTGAAAATGTTGGCTGATAATCTCTTCAGCATCATATTGGAAAATCCTTGCAGCTCCGGAATTCCAGCTGTTAATATGCGAATCATTATCTATTGTAAAAATGGAATAATCCTGTAAACTGTCTATCACCTGACTATAAAATTCTGAAGTCGGTAGATATTGTGTTTTGAGCTTTTGTTGGGTATTCATTTTATTTAGGCTTAATCATGGAAAGACAGTTTCGGATATTTATCCAAAACTGGTTAAATGGAGAGTAGATTTTAAGGTTATTATTATGAAAAAAATACAAGAAGCTAATGCAGAAATTGTATACCGTTAATTTGAATTTAGTTTCACAACTAATATTGGAAATGGAAGTATACGGAAACTGCAAACAGAAGTCTATTTTACTTAATCTGAGCCAGGTATAAATAAAATTTTAACGTACTCAAAACCGGGAATATAAAGCCTTGTTATGAGCGCCCAACAATCTTTGTTATCTAAATATTTATCAGCTTACTTCTTCATAACCACTTTTAATAATGGTAGATAGCATTTTAAACCGAACATTTGCTTTGATTGAATTGCGCGAATGTGCAGGGATGATAATGGATTGGCCTGTTTCAAGGAGATGACTATGATCATTGATCACGATTTCAGCTTTACCATCAATGATTTGAATAAAAGTATCAAATGGAGAAATTCTTTCTGAAAATGTTTCGCCTGAATCAAAAGAAACCGCACTTACATTACCGGTAGTTTTTTTGATAATAGTTTTGATCAAAACAGAATTGGGGATATATTCCAATATCTCAACAACAATAAATGCTTTCGATTTTTCGATTTCGTTGGTTTCCAATGTAAGTGGTATTAAGTTTAAACGAATAGATAGGAAGACAATAGAGCAGGAAAGGCTTTTTTAGCTTCAATTCCAAATGTAGGCTTAATATTCTTCAAACCTTGTGAATATTATGATTGGCAGAGGGTATTATTTTTTTGAAAAATACTCTTTTACAAATGCATGTTCCTGGTTTTCCGACATTTTATCTGTTTGCTTCATTTCAATGGTAATATTGTTAAAAGCATGATTGGCTTTTAAAATATTATATAGCTCTTTTTTTGCTTCGGTAGGGCCAAATAACAATACATCTGTATAATGTGCAATTACATCTTCCAGTTTACGGTAATAGGCCCATTGCTGGTCCTGCTCTTTATTGTGCATTCTTTTTTCGCCTTTTAAAACGGTTTCTTCTTTGTCTTCGGATGTAAATCCTGATTCAATTTTTTTTGTTTCTATAGGATCTGTAGTAAACGCAATAATATGTGCATTTGCATGATCCATCCAGATACCCAGGCAGCTTGTTTTCGTCATATAGAATGTAAAATCTCTTTAAATGAGTTCACACTGTAAAGTTCCTGAAAACGTTTTTTTAAGTATTACATATTGATGATAATATCTTGTAAATATCACATATTCTCTAAATTCACTTTCCGCTTTTGCTGCATCTGTTTAAAGAAAGAAGGAGAGAGCCCGGTAACTTTTTTAAACTGGTTGGAAAGATGCGCCATACTGCTGTAGTGCATAATATAAGCGATCTCTGTCAGGTTCATTTCATCATACAGCAATAATTCTTTTACTCTTTCAATTTTATGAATGATGATGAATTGCTGAATGGTGATGCCTTTTACTTCTGAGAATAAATTGGAAAGATATGTATAGTCGTAGTGCAACTTTTCGCTGATATAGACCGAATAATTTACATCAGGTAATTCATCGGTATAATGCACCATCTCAATGATCACATTTTTTATCCTGTCTATCAGGATGCTTTTTTTATCATCAAGTAACTCAAGGCCGGATTTGGCAAGGTTTTCTTTTAACTCATCGTGCTGTGCCTGAGAAATATCTTCCAGTATTTCAACTACACCCAGTTCCACAATTACATAGTGTAACCCGAGTTTCAATAACTCTTCCTTCACCATCATTTTGCAGCGAAGGCTAACCATATATTTGATATATAGCTTCATAGCGGGTATTTTGGCAGCAAGCAATTGTTAAGAGTAGATGCCTGATCAATAATATATCTTTCTGTTTCTTTCCGTCAGCGTTCCTGCCTGTAGATTAAGCAGTCTGTCCTGTAGTATGACGCTGAATTGTCATTTGCAGTGAAACCAGGCTCATCATTTTATCTTCAGTTCTTTATCGCAAAAGGCTGCAGAAGATAGAAAAATTTGCCCACATTTTTATAGTACAAAGTTCACACAAAAGCGAACGCTAACCTATTCTTTCTCTTACATTATTCACAGGTCTTGGATTTACCTGAAAGTAATCACTACAGGTGCGTAGCTGTTTGTTTATGCGTCTGTAATGTAATATGGCCTATAATACTTTTTATCATAGGCCATACTATTGTTATGTATAACAAGTACTATTCCTATTTAACGGGAATGATATCGATGATCACCGCTCTGTTGTAAAAACGTCCTTCCGGTGTATTGTTTTCAAAAGGAGCCATTCCAAGATCTTCTCCAAACCCATAGGTTTCAAATTTCACACCTGCTTTACCTGAATTGCGTAAAGCACGTTCAAGAATCTGCTGTCCGTCTTTTGCTCTTTCAACAGACAGGTTGTAGTTGTATTTTTCTTCGCCAATAATATCTGTATGGCCATGAATGATTACCGTACTGTTATCAGCGATCAATGGTGCAACAATCTCTGTGAGAAATTTTTCGTAAGCAGCTTTTGTTTTTGATTTATCAAAATCATACAGCACACTGTACCGAAGGCCTTCCTGTTTGCTGTCTTCACCTTTCACTAAGCTAACGGTGCTTTCTTTTCTAACAGCATGTCCTGTTTTGGTCTGGCCGGTCATAACCACCGTGTAATTGCCTTGTGTATTCGTACCTAAGACTGTTTTGCCGGATACTGATGCCTGGTCCTGATAAAAAGGGCCATAATGTTGAACGGCACCCATTTCATCTGTCATATCAATATTCCATGAATCCAGTAATACATTGGCGCCTTCATTTGTAAAGATTACATGGCTATCCAATGGATCTTCCTGAAAAGCATAGATCTGAACAGGCTTCATATAATCTGAATTGGCACCACCTACCTGTAACATCAGTTCTGGAGAATTACTTGTGATATCAACTCTTCTGTCTCCTTCACGTAACAGATCCAGTTCTTTGGTACCACCGGGTTGTTCTGATGGGATCAAAGGTTTATCTCTGCCTTCTGTCTGAATTCTTGCAGGGTCAATTCCAAAGTTTACTACCAGATAATGTTTTACATTTTCTGCCATTAATTTTCCCTGAACAGGATCTTTATCAGACGCACCTGTTAACGTGATACTGCTTTGTGGATTAGCACGAAGACGATCGCCGATAATGTTCAGGATATTGTGATACACTGCCATCTGTCTTGCAGAACGGCCCTTGCTCAGATCATTCGGTTGTGCTTCCTGTAATTGTGCTTCTTTAAAAGCAGTTGCCTGTGATTGATTTAAGAGTACATAACGAACAGGAATATCAGATGAACCCATATCAAAAAATACAGATTTACGGATCGGGAAAGTTTCTTTTACCTGACGTGTTGATGGAATGGCTTTAGGCCCACGAACAGAAAACTGAACATCTCCCTCTTTAATGACAGCAGGTGTTGTAACCGTATTGGTTATATATACTGTATTGGTAACCGCTGCAGCAGGTTTTCTTTTGATTGTACCAAATTTTAAAGCTACACCTGCACGTATGGTATAGAAAGACCAGCTTTCAACTTCGCGAGGCTCATGGCCAAAATCTGTTTGAAAAGAAGCAAAAGGAGAGAGGGTAACTTTGGTATCTCTTTCTGCACCCGATAATGGAATATCAAAACCCAAACCTGCCTGCGCCGAGATCATGGTTTGACGAATATCACTCCATTCGGCTCTGGTATCCGGTTGTTTAAATTGCTTATAGGTAAAAGTTCTGGATACATTAAAATTTAAAGTAGGGCCTGCAAAAATATAGAATGAAGAAGAGAAAGGTGCAATGCGCAAACTGGGTTCAATGGCAACATAACTGATATTGGTTTCTAAGGTTGCAGGACAATTGCAGGGTGCAACAACACCATCAAATTTACCGCCACGGTTATCGTAAGCAATATTCATCATACCCCCCCAGATCTTATTGGGTCTGTATTCTGCGAGAAGAGAGATATAAGGTTTAATGCCATCTCCCTGATGAAAAGCCGTAGGTACCGTTAAATCGCTGTTCAGCATTTGTGTTGTGCCGCGGAAATGATTGAAGTTCATTCCAACTGATTCTCCAAACCACCAAACAGGTTGAGGCCCCGTTAATTTTTGCGCATTACCACTTATGCCTGCTATGATCAATAACAGCAATAAGGATGCAGTCTTTAGTTTTGTTGTATAAGATTGTAACATAAATTTCTTTTTAAAATGAAAACGTTTTTGTTAAAGAAAGTATCCCGCTTTTTAACGGGATACTTTCTTATAAGTCTATTGGTTATTGATGGTTGTTTTTACCATTGTAACTGAAGATACCAGTGAAATGGCCCTGCCATTCAATACACACTGTGCTCCGGTAACTGCTATTGTAGGATTAGAAAATGTAACACCTGAGTTGGCAATAATGGTTCCAACCATGGTTCCGCCACCGCCATAATTAATTACGGCTGTACTTCCCACATACCAGAATACATTTTTCGCTAAAGCACCACCAATTAAATTAACACTTCTGGCACCCGATGGAACACCAACTGTTAAACTGGAAGGGCATTGGAATATCCAAACTGCATTAGGATCGCCTTTTGCATCAAGGGTAAGGTCTAAGAGAGATATATTGAAACTACCGCTTGCCGCTTTATAAGTACCTGGAGCTAAAACCAGTCCACCCAATTCTCCTGCACCGGGATCAGTACCACCGGGTTTAGAAGCAGGTGAGATACTGATATAAGCCGACTGTGCATCAGCCAGTGCCTGATCTGCAATTTGTTTGGTTACTGCATTTCCACCGAAAGGGCCACCTGGGCCGAAAATTACCGGTGGAGGAGCATCAGTATATATTCTGAGTTTTACATCACCAATATTTAATGGTGTTTCTGTGTATTTATCTCCTGTATTATCATGAAATCCTGTGATCAATGTTGATGCTGCCGTAGAACCAATGCTTCCGTTATTGATCACTGTAGTAATGCCCATATTGGTTACTCCCGAAGTACCGCCAAATGTTCCAAAGTTTGCGATCGTACCTAAGTTTACAACCGGTACTACAGCGGTAAAGTTGGCTGTGATATTTTTATTCGAATTCATTACAACCGTTAATGGATTGGTGCTGCCCGAAGCATCGCCTGCCCATGAAGTAAATGTAAATCCTGCATTTGGTTTGGCTGTAAGTATTACAGAAGTTCCACTATCGTATGATGCCTGATCAGGATTTTTTGTAACACTTCCACCGGTAGATGGATTGATCAATAGTGTTAATCCATAACTGTTCAATTTGAAATTCGCCACGATAGTTCTATTACCCGTCATTGAGATCTGGTAAGCGGCACTGGTTGATAATATTGTCGATCCTTCTGTCCAGTTGGTAAAAGTGTAACCAGTATTCGGCACAGCAGTAAGTAATATCTGCGTCCCATGATTATACCTTGGCTGATCAGGATTTTTTGTTACAGTTCCACCTGCAGTAGGACTAGCTGGCGTTGCTAATGTATATGTATTGATTGCAAAATTGGCAACCAATGTTCTGTTTCCAGTGATCACAAAAGTATATGCAGAACTGGTAGATACAATATTGGCACCTTCTGTCCAGTTAACAAATGTATAACCTGTATTAGGCGAAGCATTGATCGTAACGGATGCACCTGATGTATACGAGCCGGAACCACTGTTGGTGCCACCTGCTGCAGGATTGGATGCAAGGATCACTGCAAATTGTAATGCAGGCACAATACTGAAATTAGCAACCAATGTTCTGTTGGCCGATAAAGTAAATTGAAAACTTGAACTGGTAGATACGACAGTTCCACCTTCTGTCCAGTTAACAAATGTGTATCCCGGGTTTGGTGATTCGATAACCGTAACAGAGGTACCTACATCATAAGAACCACCACCAAATGTTGATCCTCCTGCAATAGGGCTTGATGAAGTAACTACCGCAAATTTTGCCGGTGGTATAATAGTGAAATTAGCAACCAATGCTCTGTTTCCGTTAACGGTAAATTGATAACTCGGACTGGTAGATACACTGGTAGTAGAACCGCTGTCGGTCCAGTTGGTAAAAGTATATCCCGTTTTAGGCGTAGCCGCTACGGTTACCGTAGAGCCTTGTGCAAATGTGCCTGCACCGATCACCGTTCCGCCAACAGCCAGGTTAACGGCTACGGTTACTTGCGGGATGGTGGTAAACGTCCACACAAAATCATTTACCATCGCTGTTTTAAATTTATCAGTGGCAGCGGTGGTAACCGTTCCGGTGTATTTAGTAAAGGGTAATAAATTTACATCCGGTTTAAATGTAAAAGATGTACCAAGATTAGTTGGCGCAACTGTTCCGGAAATAATTTGGGTTCCCTGCTTTAAGGTAAATGAGGCGGCATTGATGGTTGCAGGACTCATATCCGTATTAAAGTTGGCAGTGATCAGTTTGTTGAGTGCCACATCAACTGCTTTATCTGAAGGATCGGTTGTAACTACTACCGGACAAACGCCGACAATGCCTACTTCTTCAGTAACTTTTTTACAGCCTGCTGCAACAATGATCAGCAGCAAAGCAATCAGCCATTTGTTGGAAAACAGCTTTGTATAACTGCTGCTCACCTTCAAAAAGATGTTTTCAATGGAATAAGACTTTCTTTTCATAAATAGATATTGGATTGTAAAAGGAATACCGGGAGAACAGGGCAATGATCTTTATCAAGGCTTAATTTTCGGGGCTGTTTTTTTAATACTCACAAACCTATGTTAATCATTAACCGAAGCTGTTACACGTGTGGAAGCGATTCTTACAACATTCACGGATTGCATTTTATCAGGGTTTGTAATGTTGGGCTAACACAACTTTTATCATGTTTTCGTGAACAAGAATGCAGTAACTTAGCCAACGTTAAAAGCAATCCCGTTTATGCTTAAAAAACTCCTGTTTGTTGGTGTGGTTTTTCTGGGTTCCTGTAAAAGCAAAGAAGAAAAAATCAAACCCACTGTAGAATCTATTTCAGAATCCGTTTACGCTTCCGGCACATTAAAAAGTAAAGACCAATACCAGGCATTTGCTACGGTGAACGGTATTATTGAAAATGTTTTTGTTACTGAAGGACAGATTGTTAAAAAAGGTGATCCTATTTTATCTATCTATAATGAGGCCCAGAAACTCAATAAACAAAATGCAGAACTGGCAGAACAATTTGCCGACCTGAATGCCAATCAGGGAAAGCTGAATGATGCAAAGGCTTTGATAGATCTTACAAAAAGCAAGATGAAGAACGATTCGGCCTTGTATGCAAGACAATCTGCTTTATGGCAACAGCAGATTGGCACGAAAGTGGATCTGGAACAAAAGGAACTGGCATTTGAAAATTCGCGTAATGCCTATCAATCGTCCATTATTAAATATGAGGATCTGAAGCGGCAACTGAATTTCAGTTCTGAACAATCAAAGAAGAACTTACTTATATCCGGAAGGGTGGAGAAAGATTATACCGTACGAAGTGAGATGGATGGTATCGTATACAGCCTTCCCAAATACAAGGGAGAGATCGTAAATATTCAAACACCACTTGCGGTAATTGGTGCTGCCAAAAAATTTGTACTGGAGATGCAGGTGGATGAATATGATATCCAGAAAATAAAAATGGGACTACCTGTTTTGGTTACCATGGATAGTTACAAAGGAAAAGTATTTGATGCGGCTGTTACCAAAGTAAATCCGCTGATGGATGAACGCAGTAAGACTTTTCTAGTGGAAGCCGAATTTACCAATCCGCCCGAAACATTGTATCCCAACATCAGTTTTGAAGCCAATATTGTGATTCAGAAAAAAGAGAATGCTTTATTGATCCCCCGCAATTTCCTATTATTTGATTCTGTAGTTACCAAACCTAACGGCGAAAAAGTGGTTGTAAAAACCGGACTGCGTGATTATCAGAAAATAGAGATCCTTTCCGGGATCACTGCAAACGATGAACTGGTAAAACCTGCGCAATGAAACTAAAGCTGCTCGCAAGTATCTCACGTTCATTATTACTGGCCCGCTGGCGTCAAACACTGGTGGCGGCTGTGGGAGTTACCTTCAGTATCACCATGTTTATTACTTTGCTGAGTTTTATGTCGGGTTTGAATGATCTTCTTGATGGGTTGATCGTAAACCGAACGCCACATATCCGTTTGTACAATGAAATCCAGCCATCTAAAGACCAACCTGTTGATGTATCTGATCAATTTAAGAATAGCCATAATTTTATCAGTTCCATAAAACCCAAGAACGAACGCCTCGAGATTTATAATAATGCTGCCATCATCAATACTTTGAGGAAAGACATCAGGGTATTGGGTGTTGCGCCAAAAGTAACGGCACAAGTATTTTATAATGTTGGGGCTATTGATCTTACCGGTGTGATCAATGGGGTAGAAGTGGAGGAAGAGAATCGCTTATTTCTTTTTAAAGATTATGTGGTAGGTGGAAATTATATTGATCTGAAAAATATTCCTAACAGCATAATCCTTGGCAAAGGTGCCGCAGAAAAAATGCTGGCCAATATCGGTGATATGATACAGGTAACTACAACAAAAGGGGAAAGGATGCAGTTAAAAGTGGTTGGCTTTTTTCAATCTGGCATACAGGATATTGATAAGGTACAGAGTTATGCATCTATCAGTACCACACAAAAATTATTGAGCGAGTCCAACAGTTATATTACAGATATCCAGGTAAAACTGAAAGACATCACCATGGCGCCATCAATGGCAAAAGAGTATGCAAAGCTGTTTGATGTGGAAGCAGTGGATATACAAACGGCTAATTCACAATTTGAAACAGGCAGTTCTATCCGAACATTGATCTCTTACGCGGTAGGGGTTACTTTATTAATTGTAGCCGGATTTGGCATTTACAATATCCTCAACATGATGATCTATGAAAAGATGGATTCGATCGCCATTTTAAAAGCTACCGGTTTTTCAGGGAAAGATGTGAACAGGATTTTTATTTCCATTGCTTTAACCATTGGTATCTTTGGCGGGCTGCTGGGTTTGTTATTTGGATTTAGCCTTTCGTCCATCATTGATCAGATCCCTTTTAATACGGCAGCCTTACCAACCGTAAAAACCTATCCAATCAATTACAATCCAAAGTACTATATGATTGGTGCTATATTTTCAGTGGTAACCACTTATTTCGCCGGCTATTTTCCATCGCGTAAAGCCAGCAAAATAGATCCGGTAATTATTATCAGGGGAAAATAATATGAAAGAGAAAATATTAGAAGCCGCCAATATCACCAAATACTTTCATGATCCTGAAACCATTCAGGTATTGAAACAGATCAGTTTTGAAATGTATAAAAGTGAGTTTGTTTCTATTATCGGCAAATCAGGTTGTGGTAAATCTACCTTACTGTATATTTTGTCTACCATGGATACCGATTTCGAAGGCGATCTGTTAATAGATGGCATTAGCATGCGCAAAAGAAAAGAAGCCGAACTGGCCAGGGTAAGAAATGAAAAGATCGGATTCGTTTTTCAGTTTCATTATCTCCTGAATGAGTTTTCAGTGATCAGGAATGTAATGTTGCCGGGTTTGAAACTGGCTAAGTATTCGGAAAAAGAAGTGGAACACAAAGCCTACGAAAAATTAAAGATCCTGGGTATTGAAAATGAAGCATTGAAATGGCCCAATCAATTATCCGGTGGTCAGAAACAACGCGTGGCCATTGCCCGTGCACTTATCAACGATCCGTTAATTATTATGGGGGATGAACCAACCGGGAATCTCGATAAAAAAAATACTGAAATTGTTTTTGACACCTTTAAAGAACTGGCAGATGTTTACAAGCAGTCGCTTTTGATTGTTACCCACGATAATGAATTTGCCTTACGCACCAACCGCATTATCGAGATGGAAGATGGTAAGATCATAAAAATGAGCACAAATCATGCTTCTCAGGAATGATGCTCCCTTTTTGATAATTTATTCTTTTGATCCAGTTCATAAATAAACCCTGTCAGTTCCCTTGTAAAGCCATCCAGTGCCATAGCTTCATCTTTTATAAAACTGATCATTTTCAGGATCTCTTCAGGTGAGTTGGCATATTCTTCAAACACATTGGCAATGCTCAGGATGTTGGCAATAGGGTGCCGCACTTTATGTGAGATCATGAACAGCATATTTTCCAATGCTTTAATATGCGAATCCATTTCAGCTTCCGCATTTTTTTTATCGTTGATCAATGTGCGAAGCGAAAAATATTGAATGATCTTCCCATTCTCATCTTTAATTGGGATGATCACAGAATCCAACCAGTAAAAAGAACCGTCTTTGGCCTTGTTCTTTACCTCACCCCGCCATGGATTACCGGCACTGATGGTATTCCATAGATCTGTAAAAAATTCTTTAGCGTGATATCCTGCATTTACAATATTGTGATTATGCCCAAGTAGCTCTGCAAATGAATACTGCGAAACTTCGCAGAACATTTTATTTACATAAACAATATTCCCATCAGCGTCTGTAATAGAACAGAGTATCGTATCGAGTGTGGCTTTTTGGTAGGCATCTAAGAGACGCAAAAGGTCATCTTTGGATTGGTTTGACAAGATTTCACTGTAAGGCATAAATTAATTTGATGCGTTTCAGTGCAGGGTAATTTGGGGGGACAGCACTAAATAAAAAACTGTCTTAGCTAAATATACAAAAAAAATTGAACAAACGGTAATAAATTATATAAGCCCTTTTATTAAAAAATAAGCCAATGAAATAACTGTAGCCAACATAAGAATTAGTGCAATCAGACCTACTGTATTAGAAAATAAATTATTCCTGGCTGCGCCCATGATCTTTTGGTTATTGGAAACATGTAATAGAATACCTATCAGAAAAGGGGCCGTAATGCCATACATCAGGGTTGTTAGCAATAATGCTTTTACAGCACTGATATGTAACCAGTGCATAGCAACTCCCAAACACATGGCTATGGCAATGATTACATAGAATAATCTGGCTTCGCCAGGTGTTTTGTTAAGGCCGGATGCAAGACCGAATGCTTCGGTAAGAATATAAGAGATGGAGGCACTTAATACCGGGATGATCAGAAAACCGGTTCCTATGATCCCGATTGAAAATAGCAGGTAAGAAAGGTTTCCGGCTAAAGGCTGTAAAGCCTTTGCGGCATCTTTGATGGTATCAATTTCTGTGACCTGATGGTCATGAAGGATAGTGCCTGTAGTTAGTATGATGAAATACATGATCAGCACTGCAAAGAAAGCACCGGATAAAATATCTTTACGCATTAAACGGAAAGTATAGGTAAGTGTTCTTGGTTTACCTGTATCAGAAGCAGCCATTGCATCCACTTCCGATGAGGTTTGCCAAAAGAAGAGATAGGGCGAAATGATAGCACCGGTAATGCCGGTAACGACCAAAATAAAATTTTTATTGAATTCAAATGATGGAACAAATGTATGCCATATGATAGCCCGAAAATTCTGCGGATTCAAAAAAGGAACAATCAGGTAAACTAATAAACTTAAACAGACATACTTCATTACCATTGCCAGTTTATCGTAAGGAAGTAATACAATGAGTACAAAGAGCAAAATTGTAAAACCAACGCTGCAATACAAAGAGGGTATGGATGGGAAAAGCAAATTGCCGGCTTCCCCAAGTACAGCTATATCGGCACCAATGTTGAGCAGAAAAGCAGGACAACTTAAACCTATTAAAATAAATAAGATCCATTTAGGATAATGCGTTTTGATTACACCGGTAAGTCCTTTACCGGTTACAATGCCGATGCGGGCACACATTTCCTGCAGAACAGCCAGGATAGGATAGGCCAGTATTGACATCCATAAAGTTGCCATGCCATATTGTGCGCCGGCTTGCGAAAAAGTAGTAATAGCAGAGGGATCATCATCACTGGCGCCGGTAATTAATCCGGGACCCAGTGTTTTCCAGAATCTATGTAAACGATTATATAGGGAGTATTGCCTGCTCATAAATTGGGGTTTGCGCAAGCAGTTAATTAAATATAAGGATTTTTCTTTTCGTTAATTAACCCGGTTAATAATAATTCTGTTTAAACCTTTGATATACCGTCTTCCGGTTCTGAAATCGGAAGCGGATAGTAATAAGATCCTGTCATCAGTATCTTTTATTTTTTTGCCGTCTTTCTCTGTAATAATGAAAAGATGATTGCCGGTTTCAGTATTAAATATTTCATTCCATGAGAAAACGGCCTTATAATCGTCGGAAGCAATAAATGTAAAATAAAATTCACTGAATACTTTCGGGTTGGCTGCATCCATCAATACTCTATCCAGTATGGATTTAATAAGAAAGCCACGCATGTTTTTAGCCATTCCCTTTTGAATACCCAAATGATTCGTGATCTGCACATCACCAACCGGAACAGTATGAAATGTATCAAGCTCTTTTTGCGTAAACAGCCAATCCTTTTTTATTTTACCGGTTATCCGCAAACTGTCTGTGGGCCTTACAATTTCCTGAGCGTGTAACCAGCTAAATGAAACAACCAACAAAAAAAGCAGCATCTGTTTCATAACCTGAAAATAATTGAATGTTATGCAAGATACCGCTCTTTAATAATAGTTAAATGATGTTTATGGTGCCCGTATAAATGATTTACCAATAGCCTGCAGGATAAAGGATATCCGTTTGCCGTTCCTTCACTGTTTAGTGCTTCTTCTGAAAGCGATCCTATAAATGCAATGCTGGCTGCACGGGCTGCAGACAGTTCTGTAAGAATATCTTCAAGGTCCCTGTTGGCAGCATGTGCATTTTCAACAAATATGTTTTCATCAAACCCGGGTAGGTTAGTGGTATCGCCCCTTCCCATACGCATAGCGCGGTAAATGATCACCCTTTCGCAATCAGACAGATGTACAAGCAGGTCTTTGATCGTCCATTTACCGGGTGCATAACGGAAATTTAATTTTTCTTCTGAAAGTGAATGAGCAAGCGTTAGCGTTTCTGTAAGTATGTCCTGTAAGTGCATCAATAATTTACCATCATCCGGAACCTGCGCCATATAGGGTTCATAAAAAGAAGGAATATTGGCTAATGGTTTTTGAATCAGTTTCATAATAAATACATTATTTTTTTTTGCAAATTATCTTACACAGGTTTTATCTTTCATCACACTCATACCACCTGCCATATTGGTTATTCTATTGAAACCGTTTTGGGTAAGCATATAACTGGCTTGTGGACTCCGGTGACTATGTGAACAAAATACGACGATATCCTTATTCTTAAGATTGGAAATTTCCCCTAACCGTGCCGGCAATTGTTGAATAGGAATATTGATCGCATTTTTTAAGGTACCAAAATCAGGGTTTGCCCGACCTTCAAATTCTTCTTTAGTGCGTACATCAAGCAAAACAACATTGGGATGCTGTTTAATATAGTTGCAGATCTCAGCAGGCTGCAGTGTATTAAAATGAATAGTAGAAACTTTTACGAACGGCATATTACATTGTTTGCAGGTACCCGGTGCATCAGAGAGTGTTTTATCACAATCATATCCGCAGGGCATGCATTGATACTTATCGGAAGAACCGCTTGCTGATTTTTGATGATCCTGTAATACCCCGTTGTTGTTAGAAACAAACAGGAGAGCTGTGATTGCCAATTGAAAAATTGTCTTCATACAATTTATTTAAGATGTAAAAACTGCTTAAAAATAAACAATTCGATTTTGCCTCCCGTACCGCTCCTCATTTTAATAAAAGTATAAAATCGTATATGTGAATCATATAACATTCATAAAAGATACTGTAATGATTAAGATTTAGGTGCCAACTACTTTTACTGTGTGAATCTTATTTCACTCAAATAAAAAAGTAAAACATGAAAAAAACAATGTTAGCATTGATGCTGTTGAGCAGTACAGCCATATTTGCCCAGATTGGAAGAATGAATAATGAAAAGAACCAGCCTGCCAACCATGCACCCGCTCAGGTTCAGGAATCTTTTCAAAAACAACATCCTGATGCCAGAGATGCCAGATGGAGCCAGACCAACCACGAGTGGAAAGCCAATTACAGAGATAACAACCGCCACAATGTAGATGTTTACTATAATCGCGATGGTGTAAGAAAAGATGTTCACCGTGCACTGGATAAAATGGATGTGCCCCGTAATATCAACAGCCGTATCAATAACCGTTATGGTGCAAATGGTAACTATCGTGTTGCCAGAATTGAAAGGGATAACGAACAACCCATTTATCAGATCAAGATCCCTACCCATGGCAGATACCGTACCGTTTACATGGATGAGCAGGGTAAGAGCAGACAATACACCGACAGACATTAATTATACCTGACGGATACCGTTTTCGGAAATGCATCATGGACCATGTAAATCCGGAACGGTATCTTTTAAAATATATAATATGAGATCAAAAATAACAATGGTGGCACTGGTATACCCTTTGGCTATCTTAGGAGTTACACTTACCGCTTTTAATCAACCCGCAAAACCATGGGTAGTTCCTGAGAAGTTTTCAAAAGTGGTAAACCCTGAAAAATCAGATCAGAAATCTTTTAAGGAAGGAAAGGAATTGTATGTAAAACACTGCCAGTCATGCCATGGAAAAACCGGATTGGGTGACGGTTCCAAAGCCGCACAATTAAAATCGGAACCGGGAAATTTTTCATTGGCTTCTTTTCAAAAACAAACGGATGGTTCTTTGTATTACAAGATCTCCGAGGGAAGAGATGATATGCCCAGCTTTAAAAAGAAAATTGACGAGGCTGATGAAATGTGGGAATTGATTAATTATATCCGCACATTGAAGAAATAATAGATGAAATTTTAGCCGCAGATTCGCAGATTTTGTTTAATGAATCTGCAAATCTGCGGCTAAATTATTTTGAAAATCAGTATTATGCTTTTGCTTCAATCATTTTGTGATAAGAAACATACGACAGAATCAGCAATGCCAAAACCACCAAAGGAAACGCAGCATTACCGCCAACCCCATCTACACAGACATAGCTAATAGAGGCGAAAATGAAATCAAATCCAAAACCTGCGTAAGCCCATTCCTTTATACGAGCCGGAAATTTCGGTATAATCAAAATAATCGCACCGCAAACTTTAAATACGGCAAGCGCTGTTCCAAAATAAAGTGGATAACCCAGATGGCGCATACCTTCTTTGGCCATTTCTGTTTGAGAAGTGAGGGCTGGCATCACCCCTTCAAAAATAAATATCAGAATAGTAGGCACCCAGAAAAGGATCTTGGTCGTTTTAGAAACGTTCATAATGGTTTGGTTTGGTTACTGTAAATGTACATTACCAATCCTACTTTAAAATGCTGTTTTTCTGACATTATACAGGGGCAATTGCGACAAATAGGATTGACCCGGTTCAAAATAATTATAAGGCTTTAGGAACATCTTCAATCCGGTAATAAACGGGTAGTCCTCTTTCTTTGGCAATACGTACATCTTCATCCGCACCTTTGGAAGCGCCTTCCAGTCTGAGAACCGCATCACATTTTTGTAGAAGGCGATGGGCAACGGGGTAGAGGATCTCTTCATAAAATTCATCTCCGGGGTGTGTTGATCCTGCGATATGCAATAAGGGAAGTGCTACCCATTCCCCGATCATGGGTATATGTCCCAATCGAAATAAGGGAAGTGCTGCTGATTCCAGCTTCTCCAGATTTTGCTTCATTAAAACAGGGTCATCATTTGTGCCACTTCTATATGGGCCGGCAATCAGTATTAGCATGGTTGTTTGTTTATGTAAAGAAAACAATACCCGGTCAATTGAAAATTAAGGTAGATTAAGAAATCATCGCCTTGCCCTGATGGCACTTAAGAATTCAGGTGTGATACCCAGATACGATGCGATCTGTTTTTGGGTAACCTGTTGGGCCACCTGCGGATATTTGGAGAGAAACTGGTGATAACGTTCTTCAGCAGTTAAGGAAAGATTTTGAATTACTCTCAGTTGCTCACGTATATAAGCATTCTGCATCAGTATGCGGAAGAATTTTTCAAACTTGGGTAGGGTGATATATAATTGATCAAGGTCTTTTTTAGACAACTGAATAACGCTGCTGTTCTCTACGGCTTCAATCGTAAGCATTGCGGGCAGATGGTTAATAAAACAATACATATCTGTGATCCACCAATCAGATACGGCAAACATGATGGTAGATTCTTTCCCATCCTTATCTGTACAATAGGCTCGCAGTGTTCCGGAATTTACAAAATAGATATACTTACAGGATTGGCCTTCTTGCAGAAGAATACTTTTCTTTGAAACATTCGTCTGCTTTATCAGAGAAATAAACTGATCTGTTTCTTCATTACTGAGTGAAATATGTTTTGAGATATTATTGAGAAGCTGTTGGTGCAAAAAATGATAATTTATGATTGATAGAAAAAAATGGCTTCTTTCAGAATGCGGTTGATCTTTTGAATAGGTATATTTTTTTCAGGGTCGATCAGCAGTATTTTCATCCTTGCCCTTTTTTCCTGTATCAGTTCAGGATGTTTAAGATGATTACCTTCTACAAACCCAATATATGGCTGCCGGTATTTTTTATGTGTCCATACATAACAGAACATTTTGCCTTTATAGCAATAAAAAGGCATTCCGTATTTCTAGGCTTCAGTAATGTTTTTATCGCGTGAAAGAATATGTGTTCTCAAAAACTGTAAACAACTCTTAAAAGGGTCATCATGCTCTAAAAACCAGCTATCAATGGGTCTCAACATATAGCTTAGTTTTTCCTTGTAACCTTTTTAACAACAACCTTTGGTTTCTTTTCTCTCTTAACAATTGATATCGATTTGGTTATTGTAACACCTTCCATTATCTGATTTGTATCTTTTACTTTGGCAAGCGAATTGGCCCATGCTTCTTTCATTAGTTTCTTTAAATAGGTTTTGGGGAAACTTTTTGTATCTGTTACCAATATATATCGATACTGATTTCCCTGTCCCAATAATCGTTTTTCCGGATCGGAAATCTGACTGCCCCAATAAAATCCAAAATGAATATTCTTACTCGTTCGGCCAACGGCAATGGAGCAAAATGTATGGCCAACTCTGTCTGTGGGTGACCAGCCAAAAGCCAATGCATTATAATTATCATAGATCAGCTCATTGGCTTTTGGATATTGGTCCCAAACAAATTCGCGCAGATACATTACCAATTCAGTAATTTCTTTGCCAAAAGGTTTCAGAAATGTAAGCAGGTCCTTTGTTTGATCTTTGCTCATATGGTCTTATTAAGCTAAATAAATATACAAAATGTAAATCGTTTTTTATAACCGACTATGATTTGCTAACTGATAATAATTTGTACAGCATAGAAAGATATTCATCTGTGGTTTGTGCACCGCCATCGCCAAGCGCATTATATTTAGCCAATACTTTTTCTTTCTTCATCTGCTCAAGACTAATGCCTTTGCCGATACCGGATTCTACAACGCGGGTGGTTTCTTTGAGCATGTTTACATAATCCTGCAGGTCCTGCATAGTGGCTACATCGCCATGACCGGGCACTACGTGTGTATCTGATGGGATTTCTTTCAGGATCTTATCCAATGAAACGATCAACTGTTTAATATTACCGCCACCTTCAGTATATACTGCAGGAAACATTTTAAAGAAGAACATATCGCCCAGGTGAATCACTTTCGACTTTGTAAAATAGATCATCGCATCACCATCTGTATGGCTGTTGGGGAAGTGAATGAGTTTGATATCCTCTCCGTTAAAATGAATAGTAAGGCTGTCGTGGAAACAGACAGCAGGCATCATGCCGGCAGTTGGATGTTTTTCAGAATTGGTTTTCAATAATCGGCTGCTAACATTTTCATGTGCAATGATCAAAGCCGTTTTCTGAAAACTTTTATTTCCATCAATATGATCACCATGAAAGTGTGTATTTAACACCAGTTTTACCGGTTGATCAGAAATATTTTTTAAAGCGGCTTTCAACCGGCTGTTCATCATATTATACATATCATCTACGATCAGGATGCCATCCTCACCCACCGATGCAGCCACATTTCCGCCGCCAAATCCATTGATGCATTCAAGAAAATAAACATTGCCTTGAATTTTATTAGCGCGTACTACAAAAGAGTCTTCTGTGTTTATTCGAAGATTTTTTGTTTCGAAAAAATTGTTTTTGAGAGGGTTGAATAAAAAAGGTAAGAGAGAAGAAGCCTTAACATGCAATGCCGGTAAGGTGACACAAAAAAACATAAGCACCAATGATCTTTTCATAATAAAACAGGTTTTGGTTAGGGAAACCCGTACGGTATGAAATACGCTTCGGTTGCTGCCGCTATTGTTTTTTCAGTTTAAATAATGTTGAACGGAAAACCGAGAGGTTTATCGGCAGAAGATTTGTTTGGTGTAATACGATTTTACTGATCCCGAAATCCGTTTTCATACTCTTCAACGATCAATCTTGCGCTTTCCAGATCGGCAGTTGATACCATTACTTTCACAGCACCCGCACCGCCACCCGCTGCCCACCAGGGTTGCAGGGTTCCCATGATCTCATCTTTTAGAAAGGCATTGATATCGGCACTCTCTAATAAGCTTTGCACCATGCCTGCTTCCAGAATATTGCCTGCATACACCTGTGTAAAACTGATCTCATTATTTGTAGTCATAGTATGTTGATCAATCAGATCAGTTTTTTATTTTCTTGTATTTTTCAACGATAATATGGTCCACACCCAGACTATCAATTTTCTCAACACCTTTTTGTGTTAAGGTATCACCGGATAAACTTACGGTAAAAGTAAACTTATGATTCTCCCATCGTGGATCTCCGAAATATTCAAGGTTTTCAGTGTAGGTACTATCCGCTAAAGTATACGCACCGCCACCTGCACTGAATTGATTATTGGCAGAATCCTTTCCGCCACCAATTGCATGACTGAAAAAAGCAAAATGTGTAGGATTAATGATCTTGATCATCCTGGTAGCCGGATTAAAAGTAGACACCGTAACATTTTTCTCCGTAGAAGTGGCCGAGATCAATTCCCATGTACCCATGATGGATGGTTGGGTTTGTTTGGTTTGATTGGTGCAGGATAAAGCAATCGTGATTAAAACAGCGGTAAAAAGTAAGTATTTCATGTTTTATGAATAATGATTAATTGAATATAGAGCACTTCTCTGTGAAACTCCCAATCTCTGTGGCCTCTGTGTTGAAAAAAAATAACCCATGATTTAGGATGATTCTTTTTCAACACAGAGGCCACAGAGGAACAGAGTTACACAGAGATTAATCCGCCAATCCGCAAATCATTTCTTCTGCCCCTGCTTCACACTCTCCAGATAATCTGCACTCTTCCCTTTTGGAATACTTAATGATCTCCATTCTTCATTCTTAACCAATCTGCCGAGATAAACAATTTGTCCAACATGATAAGGATAATGCGCCAGCTGACGGAGTATGGCATCATAAGCGGTAAGGGGCTCTGTACGGATGGTGATGGTTTTGGTAAGGTCTTCGGGTTTCAGGCTTTCGAGTGTATCAAGCAAACATTTCCAGCCATCATTCCAGAAAGAAATAATATCTGCTTTGCTGCATTGAATGATCTCAAATTCAGCATCCCGTTTCCGCCATTCTTTTTCACCGTCTTCGGTTAAAAAATCGGTCCAGCGGCTGAGCATATTGCCGTACATATGCTGCACTGTTACCGCAATACTGTTACTTTCAGACGAAGGTTGAAAGAAAAAATCCTGCTCTTCCAATTGTTCAAACGTTTTATCACCCAGTTCTTTGTAGTATTTAAAACGTTTGATAGAATCTTTTAGAAAACCGGCTTCAAAGGACATAATTAAAAATTAGTAATTAGAAATTAATAATTAAAAATCGATTCGGACAATTCTTAATTTCTAATTATTAATTTTTAATTGTGAATAACAGAGATTTCAAAAATAGTAAATCCTCAGAACCCCGCCACCGAATCATTCCCTCTAATATCCGCTGCCGTTTCTTTTTTTCCGTTGATGATACGTATGGCTTCTGTTGCGCTCCAGGCACCGCTTTCTCTAAATTTATATCCCATCGCTTCCAGTTGTTTTCTGGTTTCGGGATTAAAATCTTTTTCTACCATTACATCATCCGGCAGCCACTGGTGATGAAACTTGGGTTTATTAATGGCATCAGAAGCATTCATATGAAAATCGATCACATTCACAATTCCCTGATACACGGAAGTTGGAATAGTCGTGCCTCCCGGTGTGCCGATCACTAAATAAGGCTTGTTATTTTTTAATACCAATGTAGGCGTCATAGAGCTCAACATTCTTTTACCGGGCTGAATGGAATTGGCTTCGCCTCCAATAGCACCAAACATATTGGGTGTACCGGGTTTGGCACTAAAATCGTCCATCTCATTATTGAGTAAGAAACCGGCACCGCCTACTACGGTTTTGCTTCCGTATCCGCCATTAAGGGTTGTGGTAATAGAGATCATATTTCCTTCGGGGTCCATAATGCTGATATGCGTGGTTTCATCACTTTCTTTGATCAAACCCGCCTTGATTACTTTACTTGAGCTGGCTTTATCAGGTGTGTAATCACTCATACGCTGTGCCAGGTAGGCATCACTCGTTAATGTTTTAATAGGTACTTTCCAAAAATCAGGATCACCTAAATGCTCGGCCCTGTCGGCATAGGCACGGCGCTCTGCTTCGATCATCAGCTGTACACTTTTGCCTGTTTGAAAACCAAAAGAATCCACCGGATATTTTTCAATCATTTTCAACATCTGCGCCAGTAATATTCCGCCACTGCTGGGTGGTGAGAAACTGATGATATGGTGAGCACGGTAATCAAATTCCAAAGGTGTTCTGAATTTGGCAGTATAGTTCTTCATATCATCCTTCGTAATGATCCCATTGCCCCGCTGCATTTCTTCTTCCAGTAAACGGGCAGTTTCTCCTTCATAAAATCCTTTGGCACCATCTTTCTGGATCCGCTTCAACGTTGCGGCCAATTCTTTTTGTATCAAAGTATCGCCTGCTTTCCATTTGCCTTCTTTGGTAAGTGCAGTAGGGCGGGTGCTTTGTTTCAGAATGGCATCACGAACGCCGTTCAGTCCTGCTGCCTGTCGCTCGGTTAATACAAACCCGAATTCAGCAATATCAATGGCAGGTTGTATCAGTTTATTAATACTAAAATGTGCATAGGGTAAAGTAGCAAACAAACCGGCTACGGTTCCGGGAACACCCGATGCCAGATGACCGGCTTGCGATAGATTGGCCTGTGCATTCCCGTTTTTATCAAGATACATATCCCGGCTCGCTTTTGCGGGTGCTGCTTCGCGGTAATCAATACCGATGAGTTCACCGCTTTTCTGTCTGGCTAATAAAAACCCACCACCACCAATATTACCGGCGTTGGGATATACCACTGCCAATACAAGTTGTGTAGCAATGGCCGCGTCAAAAGCATTACCGCCATTTTTCATCATAGCCGCACCTACCATACTGGCCAATGGATGCGCACTGCTTACAGAAGCTTTACTGAAATCACCTTTTTTTACAATGGTGTATTTGTAAGGATTGATCTCTTTTCCGGGGCCCACGATCGACTTTACGGATTGTGCCGAAATAAGAAAAGGGCCGCAAAAGGCCAACAGAAAGATGGTCGTTTTTCTCATGCAGGAAAATTACGGCTTTTAGAGTAACGATGGGAGCTTTGTGAATGGTGAATGGTGAATTGTGAATATTTGGCGGATAGTCCGCAGCCCCGCGAAGTATCAATGCCCCTATTCCCCATTCACCATTCACAATTGACAATTCACCCCCTGCCTGTTTACAAAAAAAATAGCTCAATCTGCTCTCTTGCTTTGTTTCTTCCCTACATTCACCATTCATTTTATTACAATATGAGAAAACTATTCTTTAGCTCCCTGTTTTTACTGCTTACAGGTGGCTTATTTGCACAAAATTTACAGAGTCCGGAACAATATATGGGCTATAAGATCGGAACCCGTTATACCCGCCATCATAAACTGGTGGAATATTTCAGGGCCGTGGCACAGGCAAAACCGGATATGGTTAAAATAGAAAAGTATGGAGAAACCAATGAAGGTCGCGAACTCATTCTCGCATTTATCGGTACACCCGAAAACATAAAGAACCTGGAAGCCATCCGCACCAACAATCTCCGTTTGGCAGGTTTATCAAAAGAAAAAACCTCGCTTTCCGCTGAAACCGCTCCTGCTATTGTGTGGCTGAGTTATAATGTGCATGGTAATGAAACTTCTTCTTCAGAAGCTGCCTTGCTTACTTTATATGCATTGGTTGATCCGGATAATGCTCAAACCAAAGAATGGTTAAAGAATACAGTGGTGGTTATGGACCCCTGTATCAATCCGGATGGCCGCGACAGATATGTGAACTGGTTTAATAGTATGGTTGGCAAAAATTTCAACGCCGATCCTGCCGCTCGTGAACATGCAGAACCCTGGCCCGGCGGAAGAAGCAACCATTACAATTTTGATCTGAACCGCGACTGGGCCTGGCAAACACAGATAGAAACCCAGCAACGTTTAAAAAAATACAATCAATGGATGCCGCATGTACATGTAGATTTTCATGAGCAGGGAATTAACGGGCCCTATTATTTTGCACCGGCTGCCGATCCTTATCATGAGGTAATTACGCAATGGCAGAAAGATTTTCAGTTAATGATCGGCAAGAACAATGCCGCTTATTTTGATAAAAAAGGCTGGTTGTTTTATACAAAAGAAAGATATGATCTGTTATATCCTTCTTATGGAGATACCTATCCCATCTACAATGGCGCTATTGGTATGACCTATGAACAGGCCGGTGGCGGTAGGGCAGGATTAGGCATTATTAAAGCTGATGAAGACACGCTTACATTGGTTGATCGCGCCACACACCATTTTACAACAGGATTATCAACCATTGAAACTGCATCCAGAAACAAACAGAAGCTGATCAATGAATTCAAAAAATATTTTGACGACAGTAAGGATGGAAAAATTGGTGAATACAAAACCTATGTCCTCACTGCAAAAGATGAGAACAAAATAAAAGCAGTAATGGCATTGCTTGATCAGAATGGAATTACTTATGGAACATTGTCCAATAAAAGTTTCCGTGGCTATAATTATTTTACCGGGAAAGATGATGCCTTTACAGATGAAGGCTTTCATTTGGCCGTAAGTGCTTACCAGCCAAGATCAGTAATGGCAAAGGTTTTGCTTGAACCCAAAACGGTGGTAACTGATTCCAATACGTATGATATTACTGCATGGTCGGTGCCTTATGCGTATGGTGTAAAAGCTTACGCAGTAAAAGAAAAATTAGACATTGCCGGTGATCTGAAGATCGCATCTAATATTACCGCTGTAAGTTCTGCTTATGGAATTTTGATTCCCTACCAATCATTAAATGCATCTAAACTGGTTGCCCATTTATTAAAGAATGGCGTGAAAGTTCGATTCTCTGAAAAACAATTTACCTATAATGGTAAAACGTATGAAAGAGGCACACTCATCATCATCAGAACCGGCAACCCTGCCAACTGGAATCAATTAGCAAACGATGCCTGTAAGAAATACAATATCCAGCCTATTGCCGTTGAAACCGGTTTTATGGATAAAGGAACTGATTTCGGATCACCTGATGTTAAAACCATCAATGCGGGCTTAAAAGTGGCCTTGATCAGCGGCGAACAGAGTTCGTCATTAGGCTCAGGCGAGATCTGGCATTTCTTTGAACAGCAATTGGATTATCCGGTAACCCTCATCAATGCAACAGACCTTGCAAGGGTGAACCTGAAAAATTATAATGTATTGATCATTCCCGATGGTAATTACAGAACCCTTGGCGATAAAGCAACCACCGATAAACTGAAAGATTTTGTAAGAACCGGCGGGAAAATTGTTGCCATTGATAATGCCGTTGCCATTATGGCCGGTGCCGATTGGGGCATTAAACTGAGAGATGATAAAACAGATGATAAAGGTGAATATGCCAATGTAAAAAAATATGCTGACCGTGAAAACCAATCGTTAAGCAACTCCATTCCCGGTGCTATTTATAAAATGGAGTTAGACAATACACATCCACTCGCTTTTGGTTACCCTGATTATTATTTCACCCTAAAACAGGATGGCAGCGTATTTGAATTTTTAAAAGACGGATGGAATGTAGGTGTGATGAAAAAAGATGCTTATGTAACCGGCTTTACCGGTGTAAAAATCAAAGGCAAGATCAAAGACGGCGTGATGCTGGGTGTGCAGGATCTGGGCGCAGGTAGTGTGGTTTATTTTACAGAAGACCCATTATTCCGCAGCTTCTGGGAAAACGGTAAAATGCTGTTCTGCAACGCCGTATTCCTCGTAGGACATTAAAAAAGTATTAACCAAACAAAGGTCAGGTATGCTTACCTGACCTTTGTTTTTATACACCGATTTTTTGTTGAACGGTGGAACCAATTAGTTCAGGAACAGTATCTTCGATAATTCTATAAATGAGCGAGTACAATGAATAAATTCTCAAAAGCGTTCAGCATCCTCCTGCTTTCCGCGTTAAGCGTTCAGCATTCAGCGTTAAACGCACAGGTTCCCGTAACCAACAGCAGCACCGATATTTATATGCAGTTAAAAAAACTGAATGTATTGGGAAGTGTGTTATACGTTGCCGCCCATCCGGATGATGAGAACAATGGTTTTCTCCCATATCTAGCCAAAGAAAAATTATACCGCACGGGGTATTTGAGTTTAACCAGAGGCGATGGCGGACAAAACCTGATTGGAAGTGAGCAAGGGATAGAATTGGGATTGATCCGCACACAGGAATTACTCGCGGCAAGAAGAATTGATGGAGCAGAACAATATTTTACCCGAGCCTATGAATTCGGATTTAGTAAAAGCTGGGAAGAAGCACTTCGCATATGGGACAGAGAAAAAGTATTAAGTGATGTGGTTTGGATGATCCGCAAATTTCAACCCGATATAATTATTGCCCGTTTTCCTCCCGATACCAGAGCGGGGCATGGACATCATGCTGCCTCTTCGGTTCTGGCACAGGAAGCGTATACCGCAGCAGCAGATCCCAAAAAATTTCCTGAACAATTTAAGTATGGTGTAAAACCATGGCTGGCAAAAAGAATTTTATGGAACACTTTCAATTTTGGTGGAACCAATACAACGGCTAATGACCAGTTGAAAGTAGAAGTAGGCGGCTATAATTCTTTGATCGGAAAAAGTTATGGGGAACTGGGGGGTGAAGCAAGAACCATGCATAAGAGTCAGGGTGAGGGCAGGCCAAGAAGAAGGGGACAGGTGTATGAATATTTCAGCACATTTGCCGGCGACCCGCCAAAGAACGACCTGATGGACGGCATTGTGATTGATTGGAAAAGAATTGATGGCGGAGAAAAAATACAAACACAGATCAATACCATTATCAGCAATTACAAATTTGAACAGCCGGAAGCTTCTGTACCTGCATTGGTAAATTTATATCGTTCCATCAAAGCGCTGCCATCAGGTAACTGGCGTGATAAGAAACTGGCTGAAACCCAGGAGCTGATTGAAGCCTGTGCAGCCTTGTTCAGCGAAGCCACAACCTCACAGGAAAATGTGATACAGGGTGATGCCCTGAATGTAAATTTCTTTTTCAACAAAAGAAAAGAAGCAAATGTGACAGTAAAAAGTATCAGGCTTGAAAACTTTGATACAACGGTTACTGCATCACTCTCTGTAAACAGCAATTTTACTTTCAACAGGGTTTTGCCGGTTGCTGCAGATAAAAAAATATCACAACCGTATTGGCTTGAATATCCGAAAGAAGAAGGACAGTTTGTTGTAAAAGACCAATTGTTGATCGGTAAAGCAGAAAATGATCCTTCCTTTGAAGCAATATTTACGGTTTCTATAGAAGGAGAAGATTTTACCATTAAAAGACCGGTACAATATAAAGTCGTAGATCCCGCAAAAGGCGAATTGTATCAGCCTTTGGCTGTATTGCCCAGCGTAGAAGTTAATTTTCCTAAAGAAAATTTTGTGTCATTGAACGGACAAACCGTGAAAATACAAAATGTAAGCAAAATCAATAATCCCAAATATGCAAGTTTTGATATAAGGTTTGATCTTGCACCTGGCTGGACTTATGATGAACAGGCTCAAAAAAATACACGCGGCTCAGTGAGTGAATCTAATTCCATGTTAAGACCTCTGAATAAAGAAACAAACACAAAGAGTGAAATCAGTTTAACCAGTTCTGTACCGTCAGTTTTTTTAGGGAGTACCAAAGTGATTGCTTATGATCATATCCCTACCATTACTTATTTCACGCAGGCAAAAGCCAATCTACTCAATCTGAATATCAAGATTGAAGGAAAAAAGATCGGTTACATTGTTGGTGCAGGAGATAAAGTACCGCAGGCTTTGGAACAACTGGGTTATGAAGTGAAAATTTTAAATGAAGCTGATCTTACGGAAGATAACCTGAAACAATTTGATGCAGTGATCACCGGAATACGCGCCAGTAATATTTTTGAGTTTCTTACAGCAAAGAATAATGTGTTGAATAAGTATGTAGAGAATGGCGGAAACCTGATCGCGCAATATATCAAGAGCAATACAACCAGCACCAATAAGCCTTTAAAAATCGGGCCATATCCTTTCTCTATCAGCGCAGGGTCAAGGGTTACAGAGGAAGATGCAAAAGTGAAATTTCTATTACCTGAACATACTGTATTAAATTATCCGAACAAAATCACTGAAAAAGATTTTGAAGGATGGATCCAGGAGCGCAGCACCTATCAGGTATCGCAATCAGATAGCCATTTCGAAATGCCATTGGCTATGAATGATACGGGTGAAAAAGAGAGCAATGGCAGTTTGGCGATCGCCAAATATGGGAAAGGCAATTTTGCTTATGTTAGTCTGGTATTGTTCCGCGAATTACCGGCTGGTGTTCCCGGTGCTTACCGTATTCTGGCTAACCTCATCGCAATGCCTAAAAATAAATAGAAGAAATGCAGCCCAGAAAAAGAATAGGCATTGTAACCATCATTTTAATCGGCCTTGGAATCGGATTTTTTATTAAGAATGTAAAGATTGGCTTAATTATTGGGCTCATGTTGGGATTGCTAGCGGGTGGGATGTTGAGTAGTGGGGGAGGAAGAAAAAAATAAACCCGTCATTGCGAGGAACGAAGCAATCTGTGGACTGCAAACTCAGCCACTCTGCTTTTCGAAACACAGATTGCTTCCTCCTTTGCTATCGCTGCGGCGAACACGGTCGTCGTTCCTCCTCGCAATGACGTTCAAAATAAAATATGTCAAACAAAGAACACATACCCCTTTTTTCCACCTGGCGCCGCTGGTACGGGTTTGTGATTGGCGTATTGGTATTACTAATCATTTTTTTTATCTGGTTCACTAAATACTTTTCATGAGTAAAGCGGATTGGATCGTTTTAATTATTACCCTCACCGGAATTATTGCTTATGGCTTATATAAAAGTCGTACCAGCAAGAATATGGAAGGCTATTTCCTCAGCGACAGAAGTATGCCTTGGTATCTGGTACTTCTAAGCATTATGGGTACACAGGCGAGTGCCATCACGTTCTTATCAGCACCCGGACAGGCATTTACAGACGGGATGCGTTTTGTACAATACTATTTTGGTTTACCCATTGCCATGGTGATCCTGTGCATCACTTTTGTTCCCCTGTTTCATAAAGTAAAAGTGTTTACGGCTTATGAGTTTTTGGAAAAAAGATTCGATCTGAAAACAAGAACCTTTACTTCTTTCCTGTTTTTATTATCAAGAGGATTATCAACAGGAATCAGTATTTACGCACCTTCCATCATCTTGTCTTCTTTATTGGGATGGGATATATTCTGGACGAATATTGTAATGGGCGGATTGCTCATCATCTACACAGTAAGCGGCGGTGCCAAAGCAGTAGCCTATACCCAACAGTTGCAATTACTCATCATATTCATCGGCATGTTTGTAGCCGGATATTGCATTGTTCATTATTTGCCGGAAGGGGTTGGATTTATGGATGCACTGAAAGTGAGTGGTGCATCCGGTAAAATGAATGTGATTACAACAGGCATCTCATCCAAGGGATTTGATTGGAAGGATAAATACAATATTATCAGCGGCGTAATTGGTGGTTTCTTTCTCGCACTCTCTTATTTTGGAACCGACCAGTCGCAGGTGGGCCGTTACCTTACTGCCAAAGGCAATACCGAAAGCCGTATCGGACTGTTAATGAACGGCCTCGTAAAAGTACCCATGCAGTTTTTAATTCTGTTATTGGGTGCGATGTTGTTTACTTTCTATCAATTCAATTCCGCTCCGGTATTCTTTAATAAATCGGTTGCAGATAAGGCAATGGCAACGCCCTATAAAGATTCACTGGTTAATATCGGAAAAAGATTTGATGAACAGCAATTGGTACAACAGCAACTGAGTAAGAATTATATCATTCAGAAAAAAGAAAATTATAAAGACAGCTTACGCGATGGTTCAATAAAATTAACCGCTATTCAGAAAGAGTATAAAACGGTTTTGAAAAAAGCATTACCTGCAGATGATACCAGCGATACCAATTATATCTTTCTTCGATTTGTTGTTGATTTTTTACCGAAAGGAATTGTAGGTTTATTAATAGCCATCATCTTCCTGGCAGCATGGGGTTCTATTGCTGCAGCATTAAATTCGCTGGCATCCTGTACCATGGTTGATTTTCATCTCAGATTTCGCGGATCTAAATATGATAACACCAATTTAGAGCAATGTGCTGATGAATATAAAGCATCCAAATATTACACACTGGCCTGGGGTATTTTTTCTGTGATCACTGCAGAGTTTGCAACGGGTATGGGTAGTTTAATTGAAGCCGTAAACGTGCTGGGATCCTTATTCTACGGCGTTATCCTCGGTATATTCCTTGTTGCATTTTACTTGAAAAAAGTAGGCAGCAATGCCGTCTTTATCGGCGCCATCCTTGGCGAATGCATCGTGATCACATTCTTCCTCCTCGATAAATACGAAATTATCGGCCTCGGGTTTCTCTGGTTAAATGTAGTAGGAGCGGTGGCAGTAGTGGTGCTTAGTTTACTATTGCAGATCTTTCTGAAAAAGCAATTAATAATTAAAAATTAATAATTAAAAATTACTCTGCGGTTACCTCTGCCTCTCCCTGCCTCTGCGGTGAAGGGAATTCCGCTTTCAACGCAGCGCCGCAGAGAACGGAGAGTTAGCCGCAGAGGGAGTTTCTGAATATTACAATTCCATTACCCATTCCAGAATCGATCATTTTCTGTCCGGAGATAGCAAAACGGAGCTCCGAACCCCCCAAGATGCCCCCAAGTTCCAGACATAGGTATCTCGATAGACCCTGCTGCTGAGAACGGAAAGTAAATTCAGCTGTTTTGGGTTTAGGCAGTGGAATCTTTTCTCAGCCCGGTTGTGTCACTCACTTGTACGGTTGTGCATGGGGCGGCTTTCTATTATTGCGTAAAGCAGACAAAAAATGGCGGCTTTACGCAATAGATGTATTTTGGGTTGCGTATATTTAAGTGTTAGCTGAAACCCTGTGGACTACCCTAATTTTAAACTGATGCATTAAACTGACACATTATACAACCTAAAAACAATGACTAATCCCTTTAAAATATTAAATGCTGCAATTCAAAAAGTACCCTTTGTAAAATATGCCTTGGGAGTTGCAGGTGTTGCAGCAGCAATAGCAATAATTAAATCTTTTGGGATTGAGAATTACAGTTCCATTCCAGTTATAAGTATCCTAATTATGCTTGGCTTTATGGTCTTGTTGTTTCTGTTTGCATCTTTAACAAGAGTAAATGACAGACCATTGAAAATAGCTGGCTATATTTTAATTTATACCACAGTAACTATTACTTGTGTCTCATCAATTCTTTTAGCATCCTCAATTTTCTTTGACAGACCAAAGCCAATTACACAATATGGTATTTTTCAAAAAGATAAAATTGATACATCTATGAAAAAGAAAGACACACTATCTGTTGAAAAAAACATAAATAAATCAGACAAAATAGCAACTTCAGACACAACAATAACAAAACCAAAAGCCGATACTTTTCAAAAGACTATTAATAGTCCGATTAATCCAATAAAAGCAGTTCAACAAATAAAAATTGAAAACAAAACATATGATTACAATAGTTATTGGGATGCCTCTAAAAGTTATGCAGACATAAGATTATTAAACTATTTAAATGAAAATGGTTATTCTCAAAATTATCAAGACATAATTAGAAAAAAGCTACGAGAACAAAATATTGTTAAGGTAGTTGGATATGATGATAAATATTCTTGTTCCGTAAGTTTCGATTTTTTTTGGATTATTAATGAAAATGGTCTGGTTTCTAACATAAAGCATAGCACTAATAGAAAAAACTGTTCTCAAATTGAGATAAATAAACTTGTAGGTATTATTAATGAAACAATCAAAACTTTTAAGTACAAACCAATAACTTTAAAAAATAAACCAATAATATATAGAGAGTCCGAGATATTTCTCTTTTATGATTAAGAAAATTCTTCAATAGGGCTTCAGCTAACATAAGGTTTTGTGCAAGTTGGGCAGACGGAATAAATCTCAACATTTGTATTTCAATTTGGCTTTAGTTCCAGCTTGACGTTATAAATTTAGCAATGAATAAAACATCAGCAATATTGCAATTATCTACTTCGGTTCTGGGCAGACGGAATTCTATTTCTCAACCTGCACAAAGCCCTGTTCGTTGTTTGCAATTTTTGACACACATTGAAAAGATTATTTAATAGTCCACTTAAAGTACTTGGTTCTCTTACAGTCCTATTGGGACTAACAGCGACTATATTGACATTTGGGTATTTACTAGTTCTTGGACTAACAGTTATAGGTGTCGGTCTGATACTGTATTTAGTCGATTATCTTCTCAAAATTTGCTTTAAGAATCGTAAGAAACTTTGGACTACTCAATTCATCGCTTCAATTGCCTATTTGTTATTTACCTGTTGGACATATTTAAAGTGGCAGGAACATAACGAGATTGTTTTTCCTAGCAACTTTAAAGGACAAGCCGGGATTATTTTCGGAATAAAAGGCTACCCTCCTTTGCCTTCAACTAAATATTGGAAAAAAAGAATAGAAATACCTGAAAACGGAATAATAATTACTTCAACTGCAATCGATGAAATTCCGAATTCAATTAGATGTTATTTTACTAACGGAAGTTCTGTTGATTATAATAAAATGTTTTGGGATGCAAACTTTGAATATGAATGTATTGCGACCAACTATAAAATAAAAGCATGGCTTTTTACGATAGGAAATATTGAAACTCCTACTGTCAAAAATAAAATGACAGAATTAAGCAATTTGATTAATGCTCAGAAAGTTCAAAGTCTCTACAAAAGCGATCAATCACCTATCTGGCAAGATAATACTGGCGTCTATCTTTGGCTTCAAGACAAAGGTCTGACTTCTTTGCCAAATGCAGTTTCCGATCTAAAGATTTATAAAGCAATCTTGACTGGCAATCACTTAACCACCATTCCGACGCAAATTCTGAGCATTGATAGTTTGAAAGTTCTTTATGTTGGTAATAACAAACTTACAGATATACCAAACTCTATCGCTAAGCTAAAAGCTCTTGAAGTTCTAGGGATCAATGGAAATAAAATCAAAAAGTTACCCGATACGCTTAAATCATTGAAACATTTGGAAACAATTTACTTAGATGAAACACTAATTGACTCGACTGAAATCAAAAGATTACAGAAGTTAATGCCAAAGGTTGAAATCCGATAATAAAACTGCAAACAACATCGGTTTTGCAATATGGTGGCTGCTGAATAATTGCTGAGCGATTGTAATACTATTGAACTTTTGCAATAAATTTAAACTGCCAGAACATGGAGTGCCATCAAATCGCAAAGCCGTGAAACGTTGTACGTAATATAACAGTCAACTAACCCAAATAATAATCAACTTTTTGAAATATATCTACATTCTTTTCGCAATAATTTGTGCCTCATCTTTTATTGGGTGCAGACAGGCAATTTATCAGGGAAACTCAAAAAAATATTTCTCAAAAAAAGAAATCGAGGAGGATTTTAATGATTTAACAAACACCATTGAAACAAAGGTCCCTTACCCATTTTATAATTGCCCAAAAGAACAATATGATTCAATAAAGCGGTATACAAGAACACATATTCCTGATTCTGCATCTCTCAATGGTATATACAAGGTCTTTTATCCTTTAGTTCAAACCCTCAATGATGCTCATTTTTCGCTTCACCTTCCGGATAATTTTTTTTCGGAGACTACCCGATATTTTCCTTTCAAAGTTCTGATTGTCGGAAACAGGCTTTTTGTAAAAGAGAACCTAAGCAATGAAAAAAGGGTTGAAAAGGGAAATGAAATTATTAGCATCAATTCCATTCCGGTAACAACCATTTTAGCTACAATTCGTTCATGCAATTCTAAACTCCCAAATGAAGAGACCTTTTTCGAAGTATGGAACGAGCCTGTTTTTTATAAACGTTTATTCACCTTGTTTGATTTGAGTGACACATTTAATATTGTATTATCGAATGGACTAAAATTTACCATAGTTGGGATATCAGAAAAATCTTTAAAGAGTCCACAGACAGGTAATGACAAGCCGGAGTTTAAGATTCTTGATAATAATATCGGCTATCTAAAAATTCCTTCATTGATTTGGAATAACGAAAAAGAACGAGAAACA
Organism: Sediminibacterium sp.; assembly: GCA_965206685.1. Lineage (GTDB taxonomy): Bacteria > Bacteroidota > Bacteroidia > Chitinophagales > Chitinophagaceae > Sediminibacterium. The sequence goes on along the minus strand of OZ242223.1, from coordinate 2,409,417 downwards.
TTTGACAGATTCATTGATAGTGCTTTTTTGATTTTGCAATCCGCAAAAAGCAATAAACTGATTGTTGACATAAGAAACAATCCCGGGGGCAGTTCCATTTTAGCAAAAGATATTTTGGACCACATCAGTTTCAAGCCTTATACTTTAAGTAAAGGAGAAGTTGATAAAGAACAGAACACTATAAAGGAAGAATTAGACACAAGCCTACATTCAGTAGCAGCTCACATAAATAGATTCAATGGATCAACTATTCTCTTGAATAACAGCCTTACATATTCAAGTGCTCACATGATGCAAGTGGGGTTTCAATACTATAAAATGGGACAGACAATGGGTGAAATCAGCTCAGAGCCCTTATTTATTACCGGCGAAGTACATACCGACACGCTAAAAAAATCTCACCTAACATTTCATTACCCAACGTCTAATTTTATTTTGCCAGGTTTTAACAAAGACAAAAAAACATATTATACACCTACCGTTATTTATAAGCCAACTCTTGGAGAGAGGCTATCTGATCAGGATATTCTTTTGAAGAAAGCGATAAGTGTTTTTAAGAAATAATGTATAGAACCTGCCTGGCGGCACGCAGGTATATCATGATCTCAGTTCTCCGCAGGAACTAACTTGTTCTCAACCCAAAAACAGTTATCTGAATTAACTAGAAAGATTTGCTTAAAAGTGCACCGCTACAACCCACCACAAAATTTAAGACCAAACAATTATTAATTCTTAATTATTAATTTTTAATTACCCTCCCCCCCAAACGGCCATTCCTTATTCCGCTTCGCCTTGATTAAATAAGCAATGATTCCGAGTATGATCACTGTCAATCCGCCCAACATCATTTTTTCGCCGGTCGAAAAGAATATATAGCCCCAGATCAGTATCGCTAAAATTACGGGCAGTGGATACAAAGGCATACGCCATGCAAAATGTTCTTTGCCTTTTCTTTTCACCAGCCATAAAAGGCCAATGCCTTGTCCGATAAACTGTATCAGAATCCGCATCGCTAAAATCGCATCGATCACATCTCTTAATTTAAAGAGCAGACTGAACACAAAAGCAATCCCTCCGAGAAATAGTAAAGACACATGCGGAAAATGTTTGGTAGGATGCAGTTTTGCAAAGATCTTAAAGAATGCACCATCACTCGCAGCAGCATAGGGCACACGACTATAACCAAGTGTTGCAGAAAATACAGAAGCAAATGCCACCCATAAAATTAAAACGGTAGCAACCGTTGCAGATCTTGATCCAGAAAGTTGTTGAACAAATTCACTCACCACAAATTTACTTTTCTGTATCTGCTCTAACGGCAAAACAGAAGCCACGCTCACATTCATCATCAGGTACAAAACAGCAATACCTGCAATGGAAATGAACATGCTTTTTGGAATATTCTTTTTGGGGTTAATGATCTCCCCGCCTAAATGGCAAACATTATAATATCCCAGATAACTGTACACACTTTTCACACTTGCAAAACCCAATGCAGCTGCAAATGCATGATCAACCTGTAAACCGTTATTGATATTTTGTATGGGTTCCAGAAAATGCCCATGCAATACACCACCACCAATGATCCATGATAGTGTAATCAATACACCCACCCATAAAAACACACTGATCTTACCGATCGCTTCAATTTTTCTATATAATAACAGCACAATTAAAATAACCAATGTGCCACTCATGCATTTACTCTGCCATTCATTCAAATGAACAATGTATCCAAAGTATTGCGCAAAGCCAATGGCAGCAGAAGCAATTACCAATGGTGCCTGAATCATGGTTTGCCAAACAAATAAAAAACTCATCAGCTTTCCCAATTTGGGTCCGTAGCCTTCTTTTAAAAAATTATAACTGCCGCCGGCGAGGGGGTAAGTAGAGCCGAGTTGACTCCAGATCATAGCATCAATAAACGAAAGAAAAGCACCGGCTATCCATGCATATAAAAACCATGGACCACGCATGGTCTCTGCCACAACACTCAACACCACAAAGGGCCCTATGCCCACCATGTCGGTCATATTGATGGCTGTAGCCTGTAAAAGGCTTATCTTTCTTTCCAGTTTCGGTTGCTCGCTCATGTGCTTGTTCCCTAAAACTATTTATTTGTAAGCAGACAAAACGAATATGAGTCAAAATAATTCTACGGTAGCCTGGGCAAAGGGTTCTAATATCTACGAAGTAAATATCAGGCAATACACAACAGAAGGCAGTTTCAGCGCATTCAGCAAACATTTACCAAGGTTAAAAGATATGGGTGTGGATATTTTGTGGTTAATGCCCATTACTCCGATTAGTGTGAAAGAGAGGTTGGGTTCATTGGGTAGTTATTATGCATGCAGCAGTTATACTTCCATAAATCCTGAATTTGGAACGCTCGATGATTTTAAAAATTTAGTGAATGAGGCACATGCATTAGGTTTTAAATTGATTATTGATTGGGTAGCCAATCATACCGGATGGGATCATCATTGGACCATCGAACATCCCGAATGGTATGTAAAAGATTTGGAAGGAAATTTTACAGAAAGAAATGGATGGAAAGATGTGATCGATCTTGACTACGACAGAAATGATATGCGCATGGCAATGATGAATGCGATGAAGTATTGGGTTACCGAATGTGATATTGATGGATTTCGATGTGATATGGCGCATCTGGTTCCTTTGGATTTCTGGATAGAGGCACGCAAACAATGCGATGCCATTAAACCCCTATTCTGGCTTGCAGAATGCGAAGAAGCATCATATCACAATGCATACGATGCGAGCTATGCATGGGCATGGATGCATGTTACAGAGAAACATGCGAAAGGAAATGCTTCTCTGAATGATGTACGCCAGGTATTGCACGCTTATACACAATATCCACCCGGTGCCATTAAATTGTTCTTTACCACTAACCATGATGAGAACAGCTGGAACGGAACTGAATATGAGAAATATGATAAATTGGCTAGAGCATGGGCGGTATTTACGATTACCTGGCAGGGCATGCCGCTGATTTACAGCGGACAGGAAATGCCAAATTTAAAACGTTTACAATTCTTTCATAAAGACAGTATTGACTGGACCGGCACACCACTGCTCCATGATTTTTATCAAACACTTTTACAACTCAGAAAAGAAAATAAAGCGATCAATGATGGAGAAACCTTTATCCTGCCAAGCCAAAGCGGCGATCAGCTGATGAGTTATATCCGAAGAAATGGAAATGATGTGGTTCTTGTTCTATTAAATTTATCCAACGAAGACCGCGTTAAAATAACAGTAGAAAACAATTGGTTCACCGGCACTTTCCGAAACATATTCTCCGGACTTAGCTTTTCATTCAATGGAAATGAAACTTTTGAATTGCAGGCAGGGGAGTATGTTGTGTACGAAAAGATTCAATAACGTCATTGCTTCGTCTTTCCTCCTCGCAATGACGCAAAAAAAACGGCCGTTCAAAATGAACAGCCGCCCCAAAAATATTCTATCATCCTATCATTCACTCATCCACTCATTAATTTTAATCAACATCACTCAAATCCAAAGGATACGGATACGTATTCTCAAACCCCGGATACACACCTTCAATCTTCACTTTTCTTCCCTTGTTGAGCGATAAAGCTTTATCCAGATCTGCAACGGTTTTAATTTCCTGATCATTTACACTGGTAATGATAAAACCTTCCTGCATTCTGGTTTTCTTTAATAATCCATCATTGATCTTCTTAACAACCACACCACCATTTATCTGATTGGCAGAGGCTGTTTTTGTATCAACGGTTGCTAATTCTGCACCCAGTTTTTCAAGGATACCGGTGGTTTTTACCACGTTTGTGTTACCGGCTTTATTTTTCAGAATAAGGGGTACGGTATTTTCTTTTCCGTTACGTAAATAGGATATTGAAATTTTATCACCCGGCTTATAAAGCGTTACCTGCTCCTGTAATTGAGGACCCGAATTAATAGTAATACCATTGATCTTGGTAACAATATCCCCTTTCTTAAGTCCGGCAGCAGCAGCAGCACCTTCTGTTGGTACATCACTGATAAAAACACCTTCGCCTTCTTTATAGTCTACACCATATTGTTTCTTTTGTTCATCGGTCAGATCTTCTTTTGGATATTGAATACCGATAAAAGCTCTTTGTACCGTGCCAAATTTCACAATATCCGTAACCACTTTCTTTACAATATTTACAGGGATCGCGTAAGAATAGCCTGCATAAGATCCGGTAGGAGAGGCAATGGCAGAGTTAATACCGATCAGTTCACCGTTGGTATTGATCAATGCACCACCACTATTACCCGGGTTAACTGCTGCATCGGTTTGTATAAAAGATTCGATAGCTGTTTGGCTCTGTCTGTCGTTAATGCCGATAGATCTTGATTTTGCGCTAACAATACCTGCCGTAACAGTTACATCCAGATTCAAAGGATAACCGATCGCTAAAACCCATTGGCCTAATTTGGTTTCATCGCTGTTGCCATAAACCAGGTATGGGAGGCCTTTACCTTCAATCTTAATAACCGCTATATCACTGCTTGGGTCTGTACCGATCACAGTGGCTTTGTAAGATTTTTTATTGGCTAAGGTTACATTAATCTCATCTGCACCTTCTACTACGTGGTTATTGGTAATAATATAACCATCGTCAGTAATCACTACACCACTTCCGCTGGCGCGCTGCTCAGGTATGGTTCTTGGTCCGCCAAAGAAACCATCAAAATCATCTCCAAAAAAATCAGAGAATGGATTTCTGCCACGGGAATTACTGCTGTTATTGCTAACCTGTCTTGCTTTGGTTTTTGTTTTAATATGCACCACAGCAGGCGTTGCACTGGTGGCAGCCGGGGTAAAATCAACGGCACCGCCTCCCGCAGGGGCATTGCCATAAAATCCTGCATAATTGGCCGGTACTTTGCCCGATTCCTGGATGCCGGCACTCTGGTGTTCCAGAACTTTGCCATAGCCCCACACACTCAAAACGGCGGTGGTAGCACTGATGGCCACTACGGCTAAAATGTTGTTGAGTTTCATATTCATTCTTTCTTGGTTTAAAAATGTTCTTTCAAATTGTATGCCTTTCTGATAGCAAATAAACGAAGCTGTTTAATTGACAGTTCACCTTCTCTACCATTTAACAAATGTTTTACGGCAATCCTCGTAGATGAGGGAACAACCGGGAAACAATTTAGTTCAATATTCTCATTCGTGAGTCGACAATCGTGAGCCGTGAGTTAATTGTGATAAGTTTAGTGCTTGCCCAATTTCTAGCCCCTTTACTCACGATTCACGCCTCACGAAATACGTTCACAACCCCGCCAGAAACGCCATCGTATCCACCCCATCCGCATAATCCGTTAAAGAAGGGCTTTGCGCTTTGCCAAAAGGAACAAATCCATGTCCTACCACACATTGAATATCCTCATGGTTGGCCAATGCTTTCGTTACTGAAATTTTATCAGTATAAAATTCATAGTGTACCTGACTTACAGGTGAAAAAGGAGACAAATTTTCAGTCAGTATCACCGCATCATTGGTCATATAATATTTATTACCCATGATCAGCAATGCCAGATGGTAATCAAAATTGTGTTTGTATTTATGGTAGTCTATAAAGTACTCATATTTCTTCAATACCGCCAGTAACGGAATGAAGTCATAGTCTGCCGGCACGTACAATTTGGTAATATTCCTGCAACCCAAACCAAAATATAACTGGATATCTTTTGCCAGTGCTTCCAGCTCTTCCATTGTTTCAGAATTATCAAGAATGGCAACTGAAGTGCGGTTGCGGCGAATGATATTGGGATATTTGCCAAAATAATAATCAAAATACCGACTCGAATTATTGCTGCCGGTGGCAATATAGGCATCACATCCATTCAGTCGCTCAGCAAAAGAAACCGAATTCTGTATATTGATCTCCCATTCGTAAAGCTTTTTAACCAGATGTTTAATGAGAATCTCATCTTTGGAAGAGGTCTTGATCACCACGGAATGCCCGCTGATAAACACACATAAAAAGTCATGAAAGCCTACCAGTGGTATGTTTCCGGCCATAACCAACCCCACTGTTTTGGGAGATGGGTGTATAGAAGGGATCTGATATTGAGCGGCCCATTCCTCCAGAAAAGCCGGATTCAGAAAATGAACAGCAATGCTTTCTACCGCATGTTCAATAAATTCAGGAATAAACCACTGGTTTTCCCTAAAGGCCCTTTCTTTGATGGCTTCCCATTCCTCATCCTTCCCGAACATATATTGGCCTAAGCGGCCCATCAGCATAATTCGTTCTTGTAAAATCATTTCGCCGTCGTATTTTTGATGTGCAAATGTAGAATCACTAACTCAACAAACCCATTTTGTATGGCTATCAAAATTACAGAAGAGTGTATCAACTGCGGCGCATGCGAGCCCGAATGTCCTAATAACGCTATTTATGAAGGTGGCGTTGAATGGTCTATTTCAGATGGAACTACCGTAAAAGGAGATTTCACCTTGTTAGATGGTACAGTAGTAAGCACCGATGCGCGTTTTGCGCCCATCAGCACAGACACCTATTACATAACCCCCAACAAATGCACCGAGTGCCAGGGCTTCCACGAAGAACCCCAGTGCGCGGCTGTATGTCCGGTTGACTGCTGCGTACCCGATGAGATGTACCAGGAAACTGTAGATGTATTGCTTGCCAAGAAGGCTACAATGCACATCTAATGCACAATACTATGTGCTAAACTTTAACACCAAAAACTTGCAAAAGCCTTGTGGCCGGTGTATCTTAGAGTTGTTAATCGTAGTATTAATAATTGTTGCCGCAAATGGCAACAACCAGTAACGGCGGGTGATATTTCCCGTCAACGTGAGGTGAAGGAACGAGGTAGTTTCTTCACCTTTTTGTTTGCCCGGAAGGAAACAGCGTGAGACGTGAATCGTGAATCGTGAGTGGGATCGATGTTTTGCACTATTTGTCAATCAAACTCACGACTCACGAAAAATCATTCAAACTCATTCGCATCGCAGTCATTGTGTCCCACAATGACCGAAGACTACTTAAAATAGAAACATTTCCAGCATTCCATTCACTCAACCACTCATTCTCTCATCCTTCATCGCAGTCATTGTGTCCCACAACGACCGAAGACTACATAAAATAGAAACATTTTCCGCATTCCATTCACTCAACCACTCATTCTCTCATCCTCTCATTATATTTGCTCCAGAAATCAAACGCATGAAAAAGAAAATTGCATTGGTAACCGGTGGATTGAGTGGCGAAGCACAGATCAGCTATAAAAGTGCCATCACGGTAGGAAATAATGTAGATAGAGACAAGTACGATGTATACCGCATAGATATTAACGCAGAAGGCTGGTGGTATGAACCCGTGAACGGAGAAAAATCTAAAGTAAACCGGGATGATTTTTCAGTGATTGATAACGGCAATAAAATAAACTTTGATGCCGTTCTTCTCTGTATCCACGGCACACCGGGTGAAGATGGCAAACTGCAAGGTTATTTTGATATGCTCAAATTGCCTTATACCAGTTGCGATGCAGCCACTTCGGCATTAACGTTTAATAAACGGTATACCGTTGCTGTTGCTGCTTTCGGTGGAATTAATGTTGCTAAATCATTACATCTTTTTAAACATACACCCGTTGGTCCAGAAGAAATTTTGAAACAACTTTCGCTTCCTGTTTTTGTAAAACCCAATAACGGAGGAAGCAGTATTGGTATCAGTAAAGTAAATACGGCAGATGAACTGGCGCCTGCTTTGGTAAAAGGTTTTGCCGAAGATGATCAAATCCTCATCGAAGAATTTATCAGCGGTAGAGAATTCACTATCGGTGTATTTAAAAGTAAAGAAGGTATTAAAGTACTCCCCATCACCGAGATCATTACCGGTAATGAGTTCTTTGATTTTGAAGCCAAGTACCAGGGAAAAAGCAAAGAGATCACACCCGCAGAGATTGACACAAAAATGAAATCCCAACTGGAAGCCGCCGCACAACGTGCATATGAAGTATTGAACTGCCGGGGTGTTGTAAGGATTGATTTTATTTATAATATTGAAAAAGCCCAACCCTATATGCTGGAAGTAAATACAGTGCCCGGTCAAAGCGATGCCAGCGTAATACCACAACAGGTAAGGGCAATGGGAATGAGCCTGAAAAATTTTTACACAGCCGTGATTGAACAGGCGTTTAGTTAATTTTGAAATTTTGGAATGGCAGATTTTGGAATTGACTTATCTTCCCTGAAATTTCAAATCTTGCCACTGTAATAAATTTCAAAATTTCAAAATTTCAAAATTCCAAAATTGGCCCGACTGATCAAATATATTACATCAAAACCCCTCTGGGTAAACATGCTGGCAGCACTCGGACTGATCATTGTCCTAATGTTGCTTTTCTTTGTATCCCTCTCATGGCTTACCGGTTCAGGCAAAACAGAAAAAGTACCTTCGGTGGCCGGACAAAATTATCTCGCCGCAAAAAAAATATTAGAGGATAAAGGCTTTGATGTAATTGTACAGGATTCGATCTATATCGACAGTATTGCCAAACAAGCCGTAATCAGACAGATCCCCGATGCAGATGCAATCGTAAAACATGGACGCACCATTTATCTCACCATTAACCGCACCATTCCGCCACAGGTAGAAATGCCTAACCTGGCAGGGTTCTCCATTAAAAGTGCTGAGATGTATCTGGTAAGTCTGGGATTAAAAATGGGAGAGCTCTCCTATAAACCCGATATCGCCCGCAACTCCGTGCTGGAACAGTTGTTCAACGGACAACCCATCGCTCCGGGAACCAAAATACCTATCGGCACAACCATCAGTTTTGTGTTAGGCAGCGGTGAAGGCGGCGGTGATATGGATATGCCAAATCTTGTTGGAATGACATTGGACGAAGCCCGGAATTATCTCTCAACCATTAGTATAAACATTGGTTCCGTAATGGCTATTGGCCCGATCAAAGATTCGGCAACTTCTTTTGTGGTAAGACAAAGTCCGGACAGGTTAACCGATTCCATCGGTCCTTCGGGCTTGCGTATCCCAAATAAAATTAAACAGGGGCAGGTGGTGGATATTTATATCAGCAGCACAGCTCCGGTATTGGATTCAACCAATACGATCAAAAACTGATTCAGAACCCTTATTCATATTTTATGCAAACCATTACCGTAGAAGAACTGAAAGCCAAAATTGACGCTGGAGAAAAATTAAATCTTGTAGATGTACGCGAACCGCATGAGAATGCCGAATTTAATATCGGTGGATTATTACTTCCCTTAGGCAAAGTACAAACCATGCAAACAGAAGATATTGATGATCTGAAAGACGAAACGGTTTACGTGTACTGCCGCAGCGGCAACCGCAGCGGACAAGCCTGTCTGATTCTCGAAACCATGGGATATAAAAATGTGATCAATGTTTCAGGCGGCATGCTTGCCTGGCAGGAAAGGATTACAAAATAATTTTGAATATTGAACAGGGAATATTGAATATTGAATTTGAACTTACTTCCGCATTCGATATTCCCTGTTCATTATTCACTATAATTTGATATTTACACCAAGCATATAGTTCGTGCCCGCCATCGGATAATACCCATTCTCAGTAGCTAAAGCATTTCCCGAAATATAGCTGTACGTATAACCATTCGGTTCATACTTTTTGTTGAAAACATTATTCACCTGGCCAATAATATGGATCTCTGAGAACAATACTTTTTTCAAGGTTACACTGGCACGCAGATCTTCTGTAAAAAATGCATTTAGTTTTCTGCTTTCATTCTGGCTGTTATCCATGTATTGTTTACCTACATACTTACTCAACAAACTAAACTCAAGATTCTGAACAGGTAACAAATTGATCGTTGCCCCGACCACAACCGAAGGTGAGAAAGAAATATCTGTATTCTTATGCGCCACAGCATTCTGTCCTCCATTATCATAGTTGTCTATATACTCAATATAAGAGCTCACCTTATTTCTGCTCACAGAAAAATTGCCTGTTACATTAATCCATTTATCCAAAACAGCACCACCTTGCAATTCAACACCTAAACGATAACTGTGCGGAACATTTGCTCTTGTATAAGCACCCACATCATTGATCTGGCCGGTTAACACCAATTGATTGTAGTAATACATATAATAAAGGTTTGCACCAAAATGGTAATTGCTTTTCCTCTTTTCAATTCCCAATTCCATGTCGTGCAAAGTCTCTGCCTTAGGTTGGCTTTTAACACCTGCCTGAAAATCATCACGGTTAGGCTCTTTTTGTCCTAAAGCATAACTAAAGAAAGCCTGTAGACCATTATGCGTATAGGTAATACCCGCTTTTGGGTTAACAAAATCAAAACTGCGGTTTACAAATAAAGCAGGGTTTCCTTCAAACCCCTGCATATTATGGTTTACATGGCGGTATTGCAGATCAACAAAACTTAACCAATGTGTACTCAGCTGGTGCTGCCATTTTGTATATAAATTGACATCTGTTTTTATGGCAGGATAATTATAATACCGATAATCTTTAGATACCGATCCGGTTTGCATCCAGATAATATTGCCAAAATGTTGCCCTGTATATTTGGTCCAGCCTCCTCCAAAAGTCAATTCATCTTTGCTTTCCTTATATTGAAGTGAAGCGATCTGTCCATAATAATCATTATCAAGCCAACGCTGTCTTATCAGGTCGGTTTTGGTAATTGTTGCACCACCAACAATTACATTGGGTAAACCATAATCGGCATAGGCCTGTGCTGCTTTATATTCTTCATAATAACCCTTGCCTTTTGACAGAAATACCGCAGTATTAAACGACCAGTTTGTACTGATCGAATGATTGAAAAATAACTGGTAATGTGTTTGCGTATAATTATCAGTCTGGTTATCATAAGGCGTTCCCGGCTTTTCTGTTCCTGCAGGATTATTGGTTCTGTCGGTAGCCAGTAAATAATCCGCAACACCATACCAGGCCTGATAGGTTTTTTCTTTGCCCGAAAAAATATTCAAACGCAAAGAAGATTTTTTATTGATATAGGCCGTGCTGAAATAAAATGATTTGAGATCGCTTTTTGCCCTGTCAATATAACCATCACTGGTAATCCGGCTCAATCTTGCGTCAACCGTAAAATGTCCATCGATCAAACCGGTACCGCCTTTCAAAGTATTTTTCCATGTATTGAAAGAACCAAAACTGTTATTCGATTCACCATATGCTTTTTCGTTGTACTCATTGGTAGACATATTAAGTGTTGCCCCAAAAGCGCCGGCACCATTTGAAGAAGTACCCACGCCACGCTGAACCTGTATACTGTTTACCGAAGAAGCAAAGTCGGGAAGATCTACAAAATAAGTACCCATACTTTCCGCATCATTATAAGGAATGCCATTAAGCGTAACATTAATACGCGTTGCATCCGTACCCCGTATCCGGATGGCAGTATAGCCTACGCCATTGCCGGCATCCGAGTTTACCACTACCGAAGGTGTTTGATTTAAAATAAAAGGGATGTCCTGGCCAAGATTGGTTTTGGCAATCTCTTCTTTGGAGACATTGGTTTTTACAAACGGAGCCCGGTCGGAGGCACGCACAGACCTTACTTCCAATGGTTGAAGAAAGAGGGCAGTGGCTGTTAACTGAATGTTCACTGTAATGTTTGTACCATTGGTGGTCAGGCTTTGTTTGGCATCTTTAAAACCAAGGCTGTTTACAATCAGTTCATAAACGCCTTTGTCTACCTTGCCAAAACTGAACTTGCCCTGCTCGTCGGTAAGGGTTTTGCGGTTACCCAAACTAACCGTTGCGCCTGCGACCGGTGTTTTGGATGGTGTTTCTGTAACAGTACCTTGTACAAGGCTTTTACTGGGTTGTGCAATGGAGATGAGGGTTATCAAAGCCAACATCGTTGTTCCCAAAAACTTTTTCATGTTTTTTGCTTTAAAAAGTTAATAATGGGAACAGGGAATAGCTAATGGAGAGGGACTGGAAAAAATGTACACCTTCCCTTCGCAGGAATTACCCTGTTCAGGTTCAACGGGTATTATCTCAGCCGGCAGATGGTGTGTGCACACACCATCTGTCAGCACCCCGAGGAAATTATGATGCAAAAATAGGTATTCAGGAAATTGCACACAACTGTAACTTTAACCTAACTAATCCGTTGAACCTGAAAAATACCCCCATGAAGAAAATAATATCCTCTATGGTATTGGCTTTGAGTCTGGTTTCGGCACAGGCCCAAACAGAGAAAAATCTCGTGGTTGATGCCAATGCTGAAGTAAGAAAGGTAAGCAGCTTTACCGCGATAGAAGTTTCCGGTGCCATTGATCTGTATCTTTCACAAGGCAGCGAAGAGGCTGTGGCCATCAGTGCCAGTTCGGATGAAATCAAATCAAGGATCCGTACAGAGGTAAGAGGTTCCACTCTCCGCATCTATCTCGATGGCAAAGGCATTAACTGGAAGCTTTGGAATAATAACAAGATGAAAGCCTATGTAACTTTCAAAACCCTGAGCGGTATTGAAGCATCCGGTGCCTGCAATGTTAAAGCAACCGGCCTGATTAAGCAGAATGAACTGAAAATTGAGTTATCAGGCGCCAGCGATTTTTCGGGAGAAGTGACTATTGGCAAATTAAGACTAAATGCAAGCGGTGCATCTGATATTAAAATAAGCGGCAAGGCAGAATCTACTAATATAGATGCCAGTGGCGCCTGTAATATCAAAGCCTATGATCTTGTTACCGATATGTGTAAGTTAGAAGCAAGTGGTGCCTCAAATATCCGTATCACAGTAAATAAAGAATTGAATGCCCAGGCCAGCGGCGGAAGCAGTGTATTCTATAAAGGCAGCGGACTTATACGCGATATCAGTGCCAGTGGTGGTGCTTCTGTAAAACATAAAACGGACGAGTAAATCAAATAATATTTGGATACAAGCCTTCCCACCCTTACCTTCGCGCTCCAAACATCGCGAGGTAGAGCAGCGGTAGCTCGTCGGGCTCATAACCCGAAGGTCGGAGGTTCGATCCCTTCCCTCGCAACTTAGTAAAGGCCTCGATTTTGAGGCCTTCATTTTATAAAAAAGGCTTGCAGAGCTTTTTTATTCGGCTAGAGGCTACTCTGGATACTGAATGCTGGATTCTGGATACAAGATGATTTTGTATAATTGGCCTCCCAATTAGGGACGCTGCATCTAATTTCAATTCCCATTCACCGCTTCTATTGAGTATTTCTACCCGAAACCCCGTTCCATTGCGACTTAGGGTTAAGAAGACTTTATCGCTAAGGCACTAAGGCACTAAGGCACTAAGGCACGAAGTATCGCTAAAAAAATTGAAAACTTTCGGACTTCCGGTCACCCGGACTTTCGGACTATCATAACAACAATATGAAATCAGGATTCGTCAACATCTTCGGCCGCCCCAATGCGGGTAAAAGCACCTTACTCAATGCCCTGATAGGCGAGAAGATGGCTATAGTATCCTCCAAAGTGCAAACCACCCGTCACAGGATCAAGGCCTTTTTAAACAAGCCGGGCGAGTATCAGATCATCTTTTCTGATACACCGGGTATCATCGACCCGAGATATAAGCTCCATGAGAAAATGATGGGTTCCGTAAAAAGTGCGCTGGAAGATGCCGATGTGGCACTCCTGATCGTAGATTCTAATGAGGATCTGGAAGAAGTGGATGCCATTTTCAGTTCTCTTAAATTAAGGGTACCCTGCATTGTTGTGCTGAATAAAATTGACCGGGCAGGTAATGGAAGGATTGCCCTCGCAGAAACCTTTTTTGCCACTAAGTCTTATTGCAAACAAATCGTCAAAATATCAGCTCTCGAAAAGGTTCATATCAATAAACTGCTGGATGCGGTTTTGGCTTTATTACCCGAAGGCAATCCTTTCTATAGCGAGGAAGACCTGAGCGATCTTCCCACTAAATTCTTTGTTGGAGAGATGATCCGGGAGAAGATCTATGAACTGTTTGGAGATGAGATCCCCTATCATACGGCAGTAATGGTGAACGAGTTTAAAGAGAAGGAATCGCTGGTAAAGATCCAGGCCGATATCATCGTAAACCGCGAAACCCAGAAAGCCATCATTATTGGCGATAAGGGTAAGATGATCAAACAGATTGGCATGACGGCTAGAAAAGACATCGAAGAATTTATCCAGCAAAAAGTGTTTCTCGAGCTTTTTGTGAAGGTGCGGCCGAAGTGGAGAGACAATGAACTGCAATTAAATGAATATGGATATAAATAATTATAAATGAGTTTATTATAATTATTTATCTAAAATTAAAATCGAATAATATTTTTCTATTTAAGTGATCAGATTATGAGTTACACAGTAGCAATTGTAGGAAGGCCCAATGTGGGAAAGAGTACTTTATTTAACCGCTTTCTCGAAACAAGAAAAGCGATCGTGGATGATATCAGCGGGGTAACCCGCGACCGCCAATACGGTATGGCCGATTGGAATGGTAAGGTGTTTAACCTGATCGATACAGGCGGATTTGTACCCAATAGTGAGGATATTTTTGAAAAAGAGATCCGCAAACAGGTAAGGATTGCCATTGAAGAGGCAGACTCCATCATCTTTATGGTGGATGTAGCTACCGGCATAACCGATCTTGACGAATCCATGGCCGATCTTCTCCGAAGAGGTAAAAAGCCGGTTTACGTGGTTGTAAATAAGGTGGATAATGGAACCCGTGAACTTGAAGCGACCGAGTTCTATTCACTCGGCTTCAAGAATAACTTCTTCATCAGCAGTATTTCAGGAAGTGGAACCGGTGAGTTGCTCGATGCGGTTACCGAACCCATCACTAAAGAGGATGTAGAAGAAGCTATGAAAGATAGCGGATTGCCTAAGTTTGCCATTATCGGACAGCCCAATGTAGGTAAGTCATCTTTATTGAATGCACTGGTAGGCCAGGAGCGTACCATTGTAAGTAATATTTCAGGTACTACCCGCGACAGTATTCATACACACTACAATCTGTTCAATAAAGAGTTCATGTTGATCGATACGGCGGGTATCCGTAAAAAGAACAAAGAGAAAGAGGATCTGGAGTTCTATTCCATCATCAGGGCCATCAAAGCAATTGACGAAGCAGATGTTTGTTTGATCGTACTTGATGCAGATAAGGGTATTACCGCCCAGGATGTAAGCATCTTCAGTTTGGCTGAAAGAAAAGGAAAAGGTGTGGTTGTTCTAGTAAATAAATGGGATCTTATTGAAAAAGAGACGAATACAGCACGTGATTATGAAAAAACTTTAAAGCAAAAACTGGCCCCTTTCACAGATGTGCCTATTCTTTTTATCTCAGTTTTGGAAAAGACAAGAATTTTCAAGGCCATAGAACTGGCATTACAGGTATATGAAAACCGCCAGCGTAAAGTACCAACATCTCAATTAAATGAGATCATGTTGAAGGCGGTAGCGGCCTATCATGCACCGGTAGTAAGAGGGAATTCAATAAAAATCAAATATGTTACCCAACTGCCTACAGTGGTGCCATCTTTTGCCTTTTTTGCCAATTATCCGGATGATATTAAGATGCCTTACCGTAATTATCTGGAAAATCAGCTACGTACCCATTTTAAATTTACAGGGGTGCCCGTTAGGATCTTTTTCAGAAAGAAATAAAAAACATGTGTTAAAATTTGCAAAATTGGTGCAGAAAACTATCTTTGCGCCCAATAAAAAACTCAAAAACAAGTACAATGAAAAAATTCTTAGCAATCTTCGCAGTAGCTGGTTTACTGGCTGCATGTAACTCAGGTGACAACAAAGCTGCTTCTGCTGACAGCGCTGCTAAAGCTGCAACTGATACAGCTAAAGCTGCAATGGACACTGCAAAAGCTGCAATGGACACCGCAAAAGCTAAAATGGACACTGCAAAATCTAAAATGTAATTCAAGTACTCGTTACTGAATATTACTTCTTGCAAGAAGGTCCTCCCGAAAAACGGGAGGATTTTTTTTGTGCCAGTTTGTACGTATTTACCGCATTCGGGAGGTACGGCACCAATATTGACTTAATTTTACCGACTTGTTTTATAATGGGCTTTTGGAGTCCTGTGACAATTTGACCTAAGAAGAAGATTATGTTCAAAGAAAATATGTTTTTACGATCAGAGGAGGATACGGACTTCATGCCTATAATTCCTATTACAGAAAATGATTCTGAGCAGGATAAGAATCTGGTAGTACCTGATACCTTGCCCATTTTGCCTTTACGGAATACGGTGTTGTTTCCCGGGGTGGTTTTGCCCATTACGGTTGGTAGGGATAAAAGTATTAAAGCGGTAAACGATGCTTATAAATTGGATAAGCTGATTGGTGTGGTGGCACAGAAAGATGCCAATATTGAAGAACCGGAACCCAAAGACCTTTGTAAGATCGGAACAGTGGCCCGGATTGTGAAACTGATCAAGATGCCTGATGGCGGTACCACTATTATTATTCAGGGGAAGAAAAGATTTACACTGGGCGAGATGCTGAGTGAAGACCCTTATTTTAAAGCATCCATCAGCCTGCTGGCCGATGATGAACTGCCGGGTACCGAGAACTTTAATGCGCTGGTAAGCAGTATTAAGGATCTGGCTGCACAGATCATCCAGTTATCACCCAATCTGCCTACCGAAGCTTCTATCATTCTGAAAAATATTGAGAACCCTTCGTTCCTGATCAATTTTGTAAGCAGCAACCTAAACAGCGATCTTACTGAAAAACAATCGTTATTGGAGATCAACGATATTCACCAAAGAGCAGAGCGTCTCATCTTTGTTTTGCAACGCGAACTCCAGTTTGCCGAATTAAAAGATAAGGTAACCAATAAAACCCGCACAGAAATAGATAAGCAGCAAAGAGATTATTTTCTTCAGCAGCAGTTGAAAAGTATTAAGGATGAACTGGGTGGAGATAGCAATGAACGTGAAATTGCGGAGATGAAAAAGAAAGCGGAAGGCAAAAAATGGCCCGATGCTGCCAAAACACTCTTTAAAAATGGTATTGAGAAACTGGAACGGATGCATCCCACCACACCGGATTATTCGGTGGTGTATAACCACCTCGATCTGATGCTGGATCTTCCCTGGCTGGATTATACGGCGGATAATTACGATCTGAAGAATGCGAAGAAAGTATTGGATATTGATCACTATGGTATGACCAAGATCAAAACCCGGATTCTTGAATATCTGGCGGTTTTGAAATTAAAAGGGGATATGAAGAGCCCGATCTTATGTTTTCTGGGTCCTCCCGGTATCGGTAAAACATCTCTTGGCCGTTCGATAGCGCATGCTATTGGCAGGAAATATGTGAGGGTAAGTCTGGGTGGTTTACATGATGAAAGTGAAATTCGCGGTCATAGAAAAACCTATATCGGTGCCATGCCCGGGAGGATTGTACAGAATATCCGGAAATGTAAATCTTCTAACCCGGTAATGATACTGGATGAGATAGATAAGATTGGCAATGATCATCGTGGCGATCCGTCTTCTGCTTTACTGGAAGTACTGGACCCTGAGCAGAACCATACTTTTTATGATAATTATCTGGAGCTGGAATATGATCTAAGTAAAGTATTATTCATTGCTACAGCCAATAACCTTCAAAACATTCAACCCGCTTTACGCGACCGTTTGGAGATCATTGATCTGAGTGGCTATGCAGTGGAAGAAAAAGTAGAGATCGCCAAACGTCATCTGTTGCCTAAGCAAAAAGAAGCCCATGGTTTGGGTAAAGTGAATTTTAAGATCAACGATAAAGTTCTCGAAAAAGTAATTGAACACTATACCCGCGAAAGCGGTGTGCGCGAGCTTGACAGGCAACTGGCATCAATCATGCGTTACCAGGCCAAAGAGCTGGCCATGAAGAATAAAGTGAAATCTACTGTTACGGCCGCAGATGTAGAAAAGATCCTTGGCCAGTCGCGCTATACAAACGATATCTATAAAACAGCGAATATGCCGGGTGTAGCTGTTGGGCTTGCCTGGACTTATGTAGGTGGCGATATCCTTTTTATTGAAACGATATTAGGTGATGGAAAAGGGGAACTGAAATTAACAGGTAATCTGGGAAATGTGATGAAAGAAAGTGCTTCCACTGCCTTAAGTTACCTGCAGGCCAATGCCCGAAAACTGGGTGTTGATCCGGATGAATTTGCGAAGAAGAATATCCATATCCACGTTCCGGAAGGAGCGGTGCCAAAAGATGGTCCGAGTGCGGGTATTACCATGCTTACATCACTCACCTCCGCATTTACGGGCAGAAAAGTGAAACCTTTTCTTGCCATGACAGGGGAGATCACTTTGCGTGGACAGGTATTGCCGGTGGGTGGAATTAAAGAAAAAATATTAGCAGCCAAAAGAGCCGGACTGAAAGAGATCATTCTTTGCGCACAGAATGAAAAGGATGTGAATGAGATAGACAGTGCTTTTATTAAAGGCGTCGTTTTTCATTATGTAAAAACAATGCAGCAGGTAATTGATCTGGCCCTTGTATAAATTTTCGGTTTAGCCTAAACCAATTAAGGGTTTTCTTGTTAATATAACATCAGCATGTCTCATGTTGGTTGTTTAAGGATAGTATCCCTGTCATTTTAATGACGGGGATTTTTTTTGAACCAGCCTATCGCTATTCTTCCCTTAGATTTGATAAGAATTTTCTGTATGCGGCATTACCTGATCTTATTAGGGTTACTCTGTATCCTCCGCTCTCCGGCACAAACCCTGGGTGGCAATGCTGTGTTCAATTTTCTATCTCAATCCAATACTGCCCAACTTTCGGCATTAGGGGGTGTGAATATTTCTACCATTGGAAATGATGTGGGTATGGCTTTTCATAACCCTTCTTTGTTGCGTGATGGGATGCACCAGCAACTCAGTACTTCTTTCAATTCTTTTCTGGCAGGTATTCGTAACTACAGTTTGAGTTCGGCTTTTCATGCGGAAGACATGCATACCAATTTTGCTGTTGGCGCCAATTATTTCGACTATGGTAATATTACGCAAACAGATGCATCGGGCTTGGTATTGGGCACTTTTCGTCCTGTGGATTATGTAGTGCAGGTATCCGCTTCAAGACAATATCATGAGCGGTTCTGGTACGGTGCTACTTTGAAATATATCAATTCAAATTATGGCCAATACCGTTCTTCAGGGGTAGCGGTTGATCTGGGACTGAGTTATTATGATTCGGTTAATCAATTACAGGTAAGTATGGTGGTTAAAAATATGGGAACGCAATTATCCACTTACGACGGAAGTAACCGAAAAGAAGAATTGCCTTTTGATCTGCAGGTGGGTATTACCAAAAGATTAGAGAATGCACCATTTCAATTCTCACTAACCGCGCACCATTTACAGGCTTTCAATACCTATTATAATGATACCAGTTTTCGCGCATCGGAAGGTGATAACAGTTATGCAAATAATACAACAGTTCAGAAAATATTTTCACATCTGGTTTTATCAACACAGATATTTCTGAATGAAAAACTGGAAATAGATGCCGGCTATAATTTTCAGAGACGGCAGGATCTGAACGCATTTAATGTTACCAGCGGATTAAATGGATTTACATTGGGCACAGCCATCATGCTGAAGAAACTACATATCCGTTATGCAACAGGATTCTATCAAAGCAATCTGTTTCATCAGTTATCGCTGAATTTGAATTGGGGAAGGGGAGGGCAGTTGTGAGTTGTGAGTTGTGAGTTGTGAGTTGTGAGTTGTGAGTTGTGAGTTGTGAGTTGTGAGTTGTGAGTTGTGAGTTGTGAGTTGTGAGTTGTGAGTTGTGAGTTGTGAGTTGTGAGTTGTGAGTTGTGAGTTGTGAGTTGTGAGTTGTGAAAATTGTTTTTTGACGGCGCAATATTAGTGATTACAAATCATTTTTCTTTTACTGACTACTGACTACTGACTACTGACTACTGACTACTGACTACTGACTTTTTAATTGTAAAATTGAGATAGATAATGGTAGAGTCTTTGCTGCAGGCTGGTCTGCCGGCAGGGTTTTCGCTGATAGAGAGTACTACGTGATCTGTTGTGCCTGAAGCTTTTGCTGCGGGGCTGTATTGATACACCGTTGTAAACATATCGCTTTCATTTGTAAGGGCACTAACAGAAAAATTACTTCCCTGTTGTATGATGTTGGCAATATCATCGTCGGTTCCTAATGGAGCAAGATAGAGCTGATAAGTAGTGCCTGCTGCAAGGGTAGTATCAATGGTGATCTCTTTGATCTTTTCGCTCTGGTGTACTTCTTTCTGACATGACTGCATGATAAACAGTGCAACAAATAAAGCAGTGATAGAGAGTAAAGTCTTTTTCATAACCAAAGTTTTAATGATGTTTGTTTGCTTACTGTTTACTTAGATGCAGCATCATTCACCGCCGTTGCCCCAATTCTTAAAAAAATTAACAGTTCGCCTTATTGAATGGCAAAAATACCCCGGGCATACGGCGGCACATAGGGGGAAAAGCCCCATTTTGAGGTGTGAAAAAACTCCTTTCTTGAATTAATTGGTCCCGCCCGGTTTCTTTGGTTGGGGAGGCATCAGGTGCTTAGGCTTTTGATCAGCGGGTGATGTTGCCGGTGTACCTACCGGTTTATCTCCCGGATTTTTTCCTTTTTTGGGATCAGCCGGTTTCCCTGAAGTAGTTGGCTTTTCAGGAACGATCTTTATATCTGATTCAGCCGGTGCAAGGTCTTCTTCTGACATGGTTTTGGGAGAATATTGGTCTTCCGTGCCCGTGCCTACACCTACTTCCTCATCACTCGGAATCGAAACAGCACCATTTTTCCAGTCGATATTGATCTCGTTCATTCCCTCCGGTTTAGCGAAAGTGCTTTTTTGATCGATACCGCAATTGGGGTCGTTGGCAGCTTTATCCATAAAATAGGCCCAGATAGGCATAGCGGCGCGTCCGCCTTCACCGTTCTTACTTTCTGTGCTGAAGCGTATAAAGCGGTCATCGCAACCTACCCAGCCACCGGCTAAGAGTTGTGGGGTATAACCCATAAACCATGCATCACTGTTATCATTGGTGGTTCCTGTTTTACCGGCAATTTCCATTCCGCCGGGCATATCATAACCCCAGATACCTGCACCGGTTCCTACCAGCATTACACCCTGCATCATCTTAATTACAGAGTAAGCAGTTACATCGCTGATCACTTCTTTTCTTCTGGGTGTAAAATTGGCGAGCACATTTCCGTTGCGGTCTTCAATGCGTGTGATGTACATCGGTTTTGCATTAAAACCACGGCCGGGGAACATACTGTATCCCTGCATCATTTCTATCAGCGACATCTCTACTGCACCAATACCAATGGAAGGGTAAGCGGGAATGGGTGATTGAAAATCGCATTTGCGTAAAAACTCGATCAAACGTTTGGCTCCGTTGTTCCCGTTATTGTCTAATTGTTTCAGCACATAAGCCGTTGCACAGTTTCTGGATTTGGCAAGCGCAAGGGCCATAGGCATAGCTGCACCGGTACAGGTTTTTGGTGTAGCGGGTACCATTCCATATCCACCAAAACTTTGCTGAATATCATATACCGTAGTATTTGGTGTAAAACCTGCTTCTTCAATAGCAAGGCTATACAATAGCGGCTTCATGGTTGAGCCCACCTGGCGTTTGGTATTGATATTTGCGTGATCGAATTTGAAAGTTTTAAAATCAACACCACCCACCCAGGCTTTGATCTGTCCGTCTAACGGATTCATCACCATAAATCCAGCCTGCAACATTTGCCTGTGGTATTTGATGGAATCCATCGGTGTCATTACCGTGTCTTTGCCCCGTGTTTTGTTCCAGGCAAAAATGTGCATCTGCACTTTCTGGTCAAATGTTTTGCGGATGTCTTCATCATCCATACCATCTTTCTTCAGGTTGCGCCAGCGTTCGCTTTGCTTGGCTGCGGCTTCGAGTACGTGTTCATATCCTTTCCAGACTGTTCCTTTTTTGATATTCTCCTGTGCATTCAGGAGTTTCTGCATATCGGCGATATGTCTGGCTACAGATTCTTCTGCATACATCTGCATACGGGGATTGATGGTAGTATATATTTTCAATCCATCTCGATACAGATTATAATTATCGCCATTATTCTTTTTATGTTCTTTGCACCACTTCTTCATATCCTCTCCCAAAACCATACGGAAATAGGGGCCGAGGCCATTGTTCTCGTTTACTTTTTTATAATTGAGGTCAATAGGTTTGTGTTTTAAGATCTCTGCTTCGGCAGCGGATAAATAATTCATACTTACCATCCGGTTCAATACCAGGTTACGCCTTTCCAATGAACGTCTGGGATTGGTGCGCGGATTATAAATGCCCGGTCCATTCACCATACCGATCAACACTGCGGCTTCTGCCACATTTAAACGATCGGGTTCTTTCTGGAAAAAAGTATTGGATGCATTACGGATACCAAACACATTGTCGCCAAAAGCAACCGTATTCAGGTAAAGCGTTAAGATCTCTTCCTTGGTAAAATTCTTTTCGAGTTTGATGGCAATGATGGCTTCTTTTAATTTCTGGATACTTCTCAACAGAAAGTTCTTGGTACTCCAGTTTTCGGTAAACAGGTTTTTTGCCGTTTGCATGGTGATGGTACTGGCACCACCTTCGCTGCCGAGATACATAAAGGCACGCATCAATGAAAAACCATCAATTCCGCTGTGATCATAAAAACGTTTGTCTTCCGTAGCTACCAATGCGTTGATCACATGTTTGCTGATGTCTTTGTTCAATACATCTACACGGTCCTCAATATAATATTTACCCATCGGGGTGCCGTCATCTGCATAAACCTGACTGGCCTGAGAGGCAGAAGGGTTTTCAATATCATCTATGGATGGCATATCGCCGATCCATCCCAGATTGATCATGATCAGGAACAGGATCACAAAGGCAAATCCGCCGAAGAATATTTTCCAGAATATTTTTACTGACTTAGACATAGTAGAGGGAATCAGATATGATTTGTATGACAAGGTAAAACTAAAAAAGCGTTTGTTTTCTAACGGTTAAAATTTATCAGGAAATACCTGTTGGATAAATAAATGATAACCTTCCACATCTTCCTTACTCACCAATATCCGCATATTATAGTTGCTGATCATGCTGAAACTGTATTTATCAGTGGTTAACCAGGGAACGATACGGGATTTAGCCAAAGGTTTGGTCTTATCAATATACGTGATCGCCTCCTTTGCATTGGCAAAAGGCCCGATCATCAGAAACTGGAATTGGGCATTAATCTTACGGGTGCTAATCTCAACCCGTTGTGCACCTGAATAAGTTTCGCCATTATAACGGTTAAATGCGTTTCGGCCTTCAGAAATAAATATGGGATCAACTTTATCCAACACCACTACAACATATTGTGTATCGGCCGGATTGAAAATATAGCTGTTATCATTTACAGCTGCACCTTTGGTTGCATTGGAAAGATCCAACCGGTTCATTGGCATTTTGGGAACAGCTGAGAGGGAATCTTTTTTGATCATCGCTGCTGTCGAAATGGTTTTGGTATTACTCAGGTCAGCGAGATCTTTTGGTCCACCAACAATTTTGCCCGGTATATTCAGTGTGGTATCTTTTTTATTATAGTTGGCAGCCTGGGCATTGGTACTGTTAAGATCTACGCCACGCTCAATGATCTCCATCGGCCTTTCTACATTCAGGTTGGTAAGATAATTTTCGATCTGCGATCTTCTTTTCAATACATCGATCATGGTATTGGCTTT
Organism: Sediminibacterium sp.; assembly: GCA_965206685.1. Taxonomy (GTDB): domain Bacteria; phylum Bacteroidota; class Bacteroidia; order Chitinophagales; family Chitinophagaceae; genus Sediminibacterium. The sequence continues at coordinate 2,385,627 of OZ242223.1, read as the reverse complement.
TTCTGCCAATTGACTTTTGCCAAACATACTTACAATACTCTGCAGGCGGTTGATGGCGGTACTATCGTCTTTCTGTTTAATATAATAGATCGATTCGATATACAATAACTGCGGTGTCCAGTAACTCTTACCGTATTGTTTATCTGCCTGGAGTTTGGCTTCTTTGGCTTCATTAAACTTACCGGCAATGAACATATTGTAAATGTCGGCGTATTGTTTTTCTGCCGGATCGGATTTCTTATCTGCTTTTGCCAATGCTGTATTGAGCTTGGTAGCATAGCTGCCTTTTGCAAAAGATGTTTTCAGAATATTTGAAACAGAATCTGCTTTACCCGGCTGTCCGTTCTTTTTATAGCAATACACAAGGTTAAATAAAGATGCCTCCACTTCTGAGCTTTCAGGAAAACGCCTGATCAGTTCTTCATAGGTTTCAATGGCGGATGGAAAATCTTCCAGCATATTTTGAAATGCTGCCGCATTAGCCAATAAAGCTTTTTTAATGGCATTGTTGGAGTTGTCTTTTTGTGGAGTCGTTAGCGGAATATCTTTTGTAAGCCCGTCCATAGAAAGGTCTTTGTTATCTTCTTTAGTTGAGGCAGCAACCTGTGTTTTTTTATCGTTTGTGGTAGCCGATGTAGCAGCAGCTAATGAACTGTTCACGGCTGTTTGCCTTCTCCAGTTATCTACATTGGGCCTGTTTCCCCATTTACTTTTAAAATCGCCAATTCCTTTGGCTTTTAAAGAAGTATTCAGAAAATAGAACTCAGCCATAGCGCTTCCAAAAAGATCGGTATTGGCTGCAGGTGTGCCGGATGATAATGCGTTTCCAAATGAAAGCGGATCATTTCCTGCATCTTTCAATCCTTTTTCCTTTCTTAACTGCTTTAATATTTTTTTTATGAAGGCAGTTCTTTCTTCCTCCGGCAGCATGGATATTTTCTGGAGGCTGTCTTCTCTCGAAATAATATCCTGATTACCACTGATGATCTTTAAAGCAGGTTTTCTTTCGGTTACTCTTTGTGCATCAATGTCTTTTAATAGCGGGGTTTGAATACTGTCGTAATAATGAAAAGAGTACCCGTATTCTTTTCTGTCGTAATTCATATCACCCAGTAAGAGAAAGCTCTTTTGTTTTTGTTCAGGGTTGCTTACACTGTATTTAACACTCTTGATGAGCAGTTCCTGTGCAGCAGCATAATTTTTTCTCTTCAGTTCCAGTTCAGCGGCTGCATAATAAATGATATCGCGGTTGGATTCATACTTATCGCGCTTTGCCATCTTCAATAATTCATCCAGATTTTTTTGCAGTGCATTTGTCTGCTGGCTTGCGGCAAGGCTAACCACATTCAATCTTGCATATACTTCCAGCAAAGGATCGCTGGTATGTTGAATGGCTTTTTCGTATTGCATAATGGCCTGAGAATCTCTATGTGCTTTTTCATACATCTGTCCGGCCAAAAATTCCCATCTTGCTTTTTCTGTTTGATTGGCAGCATTGCCCAAAGCTTTTAATAAATGGTCAGCAGAATTTTCCCATTGCTGCTGTTTATAAAAATTATAAGCAATCAATTCATGTACATCATTTGTTAACCGGGTTGGAAAATTGGGATCTGTACGTATCAGTTCCAGTAAACTTCCTGCTTCTACATACTGTCCCATTTCAATATAGGTTCTTGCCTGCCAGATAAAACTTTCGTTACGGCTTGGCGGAAAACTCATCATCCGTTTCCAAACACTTTTACTTTCTCTGGTAGCAATGGTAAAAATGCCGTTGGTGTTACTTGCATTACTGCCAATGGGCAGATCATATCCATTATCTTTCTGCGCAAAAGCATAATTGATATATTGAAAAACAGTAGAGGCTGAGTCAAAATCTTTTCTGTATAAATACGCTTTGCCCATGAGCAGGTATAATTTATCTACCCAATCACTTCTCAGATCGTGTAATAAAATACCGGCGGTACATTTATAAATGATGGTATCTATCTGCCCCATCGCAGTTTGATCGAGCGTATAATTATAAAATGATAATAACTGCGTATAATCATCTTTATATAAACCTTTGGCCGAATCGATAATGCCGTTCATTTTGGTATTGGCATTAAAATAATAATTGAAACGGCTTACCATATCATTATAAAAACGTTTGGGGGCAGTAAATTTAGAATTGCCGGTTTTTTCGGAAGGCAAACTGCGCGATTCGTATTGTTTGGGTTTCTTGATCTCATACGACAGGTTAAACTGTGCATACGAAACCATTGAAAAAAGCATGAAAAATGCGCATGCAAAACAGCCTAATATCCGGGAATAGCTACGGTCGTTGGTTCTTAACTTCATCAGGTACATAAAATGTGTTTAAAAATACAGTTATTTCTCAATTGAGGGCGGCGAAAAGCAGATTCATTATTACCTTTAGGCTGATTTAACAAAATGGCCAATTTAGAAATCAATAATACCCTCAAGCGACTCCGCAACAGTTACCGGCTGGTGGTAATGAACGACGATACGTATGAAGAAGTGGTAACCTTCCGTTTGTCGAGGTTGAGTGTGTATATCGGGTTGAGTACAGTATTTGTATTATTAGTGGGATTAACCATTGCACTGATCGCATTTTCCCCTTTAAAATATTATATTCCCGGTTACGGAACCCGAGAAAGCCGAACGGCCCTGCAGGTATTAAAAATCCGAACCGATTCACTGGAACAGGCCATCAAATACAAGGAACAATATCTGGATGGGGTAAAAAAAGTATTGTCGGGCGATGTTCCTTCGCAACTGGATACCATTCCGGCTGTTTTGCCTAAAGCAGAAACTTCAAACGACTGATCCTGATGAAACAGCAACAGAATGACCCACTTTTGCAATATGCGGGTTATGCTGCACAATTGGCAGTGGGATTGGGTTTGGCGGTATGGGGCGGCTGGTGGATAGATGGAAAGATCAACATCGGATTCCCTTTATTGATCTGGTTATTACCTTTGCTGCTATTGATCGCCATGATGATCAAAGTGGTAAAAGATACTTCAAAAAAATAATATGGCGCAACAGAGAAAACTGAATAATTATCATGTAATCGGCCTTTTTGTATTTGTTTTAGGACTAACCATGCTGTGGCAGGAAAAACTGGCTGTTTATAAGATCAGTTGGGTGGTGGTAGAAGGTGCCAATGCCGTTTTGTTTGTGCTCACTTTTCTCAATATTTATTTTCAGCAAAAAAATATCAATAATCCCAATCAGGCTGCGGTTATACGTGGTGTGATGGCCGGTACTTTTTTAAAATTGATGGGATTGGCCGCAGCGGCTATTATTTATCTGGTAGCAGCCGGAGCCAACCGCAGTGTAAATGCGGTTTTTGTGGGAATGGGCCTCTACATTATCTATACATGGCTGGAAGTAAAGATCTCCTTACAGATGAAGCCTAAAAAATAATGCCTGTATCCGAACATCCCATGCAGGCATTGGCGGCGTTTTTGCCGGATGGTACATTTGACCGTGTGGTTAATTATATCCATCATTACAAAGTACATCTCACTATTTCCAAACAAAGAAAATCGGTATTGGGCGATTACCGCCATGCAGGGTGGGGGGGCAATCACCGCATTAGTGTAAACGGAAATTTAAATAAATATGAATTTCTCATTACGCTTTTACATGAGCTGGCGCATTTGCTTACGTATGAGCAATTTAAAAACAAAGTAGATGCACATGGGAAGGAATGGAAAAAGCATTACAGTTTATTATTGATCGATTTTGTACAGCAGAATGTGTTTCCGGCAGATGTTGAAAAAGCTTTGCAGAAATCCATTATCAATCCATCTGCAACCGCTAATGGCGAAACAGAATTGTTATTGGTGCTTCGTAAATATGATCCTGTAAAAAAAGCAAACCATCATCCTATTATTGATGTGCCCGAAGGTGCTTTATTTGCTACAGAAAACGGAAAAATATTCCGAAAAGGCCCACGGCGCAGAAAACGTTTTGAATGCGTGGAAGTGAAGACAGGTCTGCGTTATACCTTCAGCCCCGTAACAGAAGTAAAAGTTATTCCCGAAGCATGATATTTTACATTGCAGGATTGTTGTAGATTTAAACAAACAAATCCCGTATGAAAAAAATCAGTTTACTTGTATTATTTGTATTCACTTCATTCATCTGTATTATGGCGCAAACTGAAAAAAGCAAAGAGCCTATTCTTCGCCATGTAGTCATGTTCAAATTTAAAGACGGAGCAACACCTGAACAGATTAAAAAGATAGAACAAGCCTTTGGTGCTCTTCCATCAAAAATTTCATTGATCAAAGATTTTGAGTGGGGTGTAAATAATAGCCCTGAAAAACTGAATCAGGGATTAACCCATTGTTTTTTTGTAACCTTTCATTCTGCCAAAGACAGGGATGATTACCTTGTTCACCCTGCACACAAAGCCTTTGTGGATATTGCCGGGCCGCAGATAGATAAAGCAACAGTATTGGATTACTGGATGCATAAATAAAAAATAAGTCCATAAAAAAATCCCATCAGTAATTGATGGGATTTTTTTTATCAGATGAATCAGTTACTATTAAGCAACTGCTTTTTTTACTAATTCTGCTGCTTCACTTAACTGGATAGCTGATTGTACTTTCAATCCGCTATCATCAATTAATTTTTTGGCTTCTACCGCATTGGTTCCCTGTAAACGAACAATGATCGGTATATTGATATTGCCCAGCTTATTAAAGGCTTCGATCACACCGGCTGCAACCCTGTCGCAACGTACGATACCGCCGAAGATATTGATCAGGATCGCTTTCACATTCGGGTCTTTCAGAATAATACGGAAACCTGCTTCCACTGTTTGTGCATTGGCAGAACCACCTACATCCAGGAAGTTGGCAGGCTCGCCACCACTCAGTTTGATCATGTCCATGGTTGCCATCGCCAAACCGGCACCGTTTACCATACAGCCAACGTTACCATCTAATTTTACAAAGTTCAGATTGTATTGTCCGGCTTCTACTTCAGTCGGATCTTCTTCGGTTACATCACGCAGTGCAGCAATATCCGGATGGCGCATCAATGAATTATCGTCGATATTCATTTTACAGTCAACTGCAATGATCTTTTCATCACTGGTTTTAAACAGCGGATTAATTTCAAGCATACTGCAATCCAATCCAACATATGCGTTGTACAGATTGGTTACAAATTTTACACAACTCTTAAAAGCTTCGCCACTCAACCCGAGGTTAAAAGCAATTTTTCTTGCCTGAAAACCTTGCAGGCCACCACCGGGATGTACCCATTCTTTAAATATTTTTTCGGGTGTTTTATGGGCCACTTCTTCAATGTCCATTCCACCTTCGGTACTGTACATTACTACGTTCATGCCTTTGGCACGGTCGAGGAGGATGGACAGGTAGAATTCTTTTACGGGATTCGGGCCGGGATAATATACATCCTGCGCAACCAGAATCTTATTCACTTTTTTACCATCGGGACCGGTTTGGATGGTAACCAATGTACCACCGAGAATATTCTTGGCGATTGAGGTTACATCTTCCAGGCTTTTGCCAACGGCAACACCCCTTTGTTCAGAACCGGCGATCTTGCCCTTCCCACGTCCACCTGCATGGATCTGTGCCTTAATAACGGCAAAATTGTTACCTGTTTGTGTCTTGATCTGGCGGTAGGCTTCTTCAGCGGCCATCACCGTATCAACGGCTATGCCTTCCTGAACGGGAACATTATACTTTTTCAGTAATTCCTTGGCCTGGTATTCGTGGAGGTTCATGCTGTAAAAAAATTTTTGCGAAGGTACGTGAATACGATATTCAAAATTAACAGATAATATTTAGTGTTGTAACATCAAATTTATTATTTTTACGCTGAAGCCCTGTATATTTAATAGTAAAACAAACCTAAAGCATGAAAAAAGTATTATTCGCATTAACAGGTATCGCCTTTTTGGCCGGTACATATGCATTCAAACCAGCTACAGAAAAAAAAGCTGCTACCTCTTTGGCTGTTAACACAGAAAAAAGCCGTGTTGATTGGGTTGGCTCTAAAAAAGCTGATTTCCATACAGGTTACTTCCCTATTAAAAGCGGATCTGTAACTGTAGACGGTGGAAAATTAACCGGTGGAAAATTCGTAATTGACCTGGCTAATCTGAAAGTAACAGATGCTGGCGGTGGCGACAGACTTACTGGTCACCTGAAAACACCTGATTTCTTTGATGTTGCCAAATTTGGTGAAGCAACGTATGAAATTACCAGTGTTACTTACACAAGTGAAAATACTGCAGACATTAATGGTACTTTGAATTTGAAAGGAACTTCTTTACCTGTAAAATTCACAACCATGATCCGTGGTATTGATGACAAAGGATTTTTTGCTCAGGCTTTCTTCAGTCTCGACAGAACTTTGTTTGGTGTGAATTATGGTATTGGTGCCGTTTCTAAAGATGTAGAACTGGCTGTACACATTTTTGCAAAATAGTTTTTTACCCCCAAGCATAGATGGAAGGCATTAGCTCAGGCTGATGCCTTTTTTTTGTGAATTGATGAGTGAGAGAAAATGATTACAAGTAACTTGCTTTTAAAATAAACGACATGTCTAAAATTGAAGTTGCCTCAATTGATCCCATTGAATTATCACCCGGATATACTGCACGCTTTATTCATACAGAACATATGACCTTTTCTTTTCTGAATGTAAAAGCAGGCTCTGCCTCAGCAGAACATTCGCATCCACAGGAGCAGGTGGCCATGCTTACCGAAGGAGAATTTGAATTAACGATTGAAGGAAAACCCATTCGTTTTGGTCCGGGTAGTGTGATTGTTATCCCTTCTAATGTGCGGCATTCCGGATTGGCTATTACCGATTGTAAACTGATGGATGTGTTTACGCCTGTGAGAGAGGATTTCAGGGCGATGTCAAAAAAATAATCAACAATTCATTTTAAAATTTAATTATGTCAAAAATTGAAGTGGCTTCATTAAAAGCCAATCCTTTGGTAGACGGATATCTTGCCCGTTTTATCCATACAGAAAATATGACCTTTTCTTTTGTGGATGTGATCGCAGGAAAAACATTACCGGAGCATGCTCATATGAATGAGCAGGTATCTATTATGCTGGAAGGAAACTTTGAGTTAACACTTGATGGAGAACCGATACAGTTTGGCCCGGGAGAAGTAATTATCATTCCATCCAATGTAAAACATTCGGGATTGGCTATTACGGATTGCAGGATACTGGATGTGTTTTATCCGGTGAGGGAAGACTATCGTGCGAAGTCCGAAGAGAAGTGAATATTGAATTTTGAACAGGGAATCTTGAATGTTGAAGTGAAGGAGATAATTGATTAACCCCATGCTTTAGCACGGGGTCGGAAGTGAAATTGCTTTCCGGCTTTAGCCATGATGGCTTCCTATATATCGGTAAGCCATCATGGCTAAAGCCTTTTGTATTAATTAGCTTTTCCCCAGCCTGAAGGCTGGGGTTATTAAGTACAGAAAAATCCCGTTCAAAGAACGGGATCTATTACTTCAAGATTCAATATTCCTTGTTCAAAATTCAATATTCAGCTACGCTGACGCTTTCATTTTGCGGATCTCTTCTGTTAATTTCGGAACCACTTCAAACAGATCACCTACAATTCCATAATCCGCGGCTTTAAAGAAAGGTGCTTCAGGGTCTTTATTGATCACAACAATTACTTTACTTCTGTTCACACCCGCCAAATGCTGGATAGCTCCGGAAATACCTAAGGCAATATATAAGTTGGGTGCGATCTGAACACCGGTTTGTCCAACATGTTCATGATGTGGTCTCCAATGTGCATCACCCACCGGACGGCTACAGGCTGTAGCAGCATGTAATTCTTTTGCCAGATCTAATAATACACCCCAGTTCTCAGGTCCTTTTAATCCGCGTCCACCGCTTACAACAATATCCGCTTCTGTTAAAGGAATTTCGCCTACAATTTTATTTACAGCTGTTACTTTTATTTTCGATGCATCAACTGCAATATTTAATGCAGATACATCTGCTGTTCCTTCACCCGCAATGGTTTTATAACTATTGGGATTGAGAGAAATTACTTTAATGGGAGAGTTGATACTTACATTGGCAAATGCTTTACCGGAGAAAACGGTTTTACGAACCACAAAACCATTGCTTGTATCCGGTAGAGAAGATGCGCCTGCAACAATGCCCGCTTTTAATCTTGCGGCAACACGCGCCGAAACTGCTTTGCCTGTTTGGTTATGCGAGAATACCAACACATTGGCCCCCGTTGCGGTAACAGCATCTGCAATTACTTTGCTGTAGAGTTGTGTATCAACATGATTCAATGATTCATTGGCAACCTGGTGTACTTTTTTTACACCGTATTTACCTAATGAAGCCAGATCGTCATTAACAGTACCGAGTACCAATGCTTCAGCTGTTGTGCCCAATTGTTCGGCAACTTTTGAACCATACGTTAATGCCTCAAAGGAGGCTTTCTTGATATGACCTTCGGTTTGATCTACAAATATTAAAACTGACATAGGGTCGATTTTGAAATTTTGGAATTGGGAAATTTTGGAATTTGACCACAAATTTATTCCCCCTCCCAGGGGGAACACAAGGGGGTTAAATTGCTTTTGCTTCTTCGTGTAATAACCTAACTAATTCTGCAACATTATCTGCACTAACCAATTTAACACCCGCTTTGGCAGGTGGCAATTCATAACTCACAATGCTGGTCAACGCTTCAACAGCTGCGGGTTCTACAACCTGTAATGGTTTGGTACGGGCTGCCATAATACCGCGCATATTGGGGATGCGTTGCTCTGCAATTCCTTTCTGGCAACTAACCACAATAGGCAGGCTAACTTCGCAAACTTCTTCGCCACCTTCAATTTCACGGGTAATGGTGGCGGTTGTACCGTTTAGTTCAAACAAAGTGGCCAAAGAAACATAAGAAGCATCTACTAATTCAGCAACCATACCACCGATAGATGAACCATTATAATCAATGGTTTCTTTTCCGGTGAGAATCAGATCGTAAGCACCTTTTTTGGCAACTTCTGCAATTTGTGCAGCGATATAATAACTGTCGCTGCTGTCTGCATTCACACGAATCGCTTCATCACCACCTAAAGCCAATGCTTTGCGAATGATTGGATCGCAATCCGGTAATCCAACGGTAATCAGGTGAATTACTGCAGAAGGATCCTTCTCTTTTAATTCAATGGCTCGCACCAATGCATACCATTCATCATAAGGATTGATGATCCATTGTACACCGGCTTCATCAAATTTTGTATTGCCATTGGTAAAAGCAATTTTGGAAGTGGTGTCGGGAGTTTTACTTACACAGACTAATATTTTCATATCAAAAAGTTTGATCAGTATTAAATAGTTGCATAAACAACTATTTGCAAATATAGGAAGGTTTTGAAAGTAGCAAAGTTTTGTTTGAGGAAATTATAGAAAGTTAGGAGTCAGGAGTTAGGAGTCTGGAGTTCAAGAAAAAACTCCTAACTCCAGACTGCTAATTTCTAACTCTCCAACCTACCTTTACCACATGGATCGCATAGCCAAGATCAAAGAATTTCTGCAAACTAACCCTAATGACAATTTTCTACGTCACGCGTTAGCATTGGAGTACCTGAAAGTGGGGGAGGATCTGTTAGCAAGGGAGCTGTTTGAAGGGGTATTGACAGATTCGCCAGACTATATCGGCTCCTATTATCATCTTGCCAAACTGTTGGAAAAAATGGAACAAACGGATTTAGCAATTGAGTGGTATGAGAAAGGAATGGCTGAAGCAAAGAAGGCGGGTGATAACCATGCGTATAGTGAGTTGCAGGCTGCGTATGAAGACCTTGTTTATTAATTCAAAAGTCAGAAGTAAAAATTCAAAATCCATTTTTTGACTTTTGAATTTTACTTTTGACTTATCTCAAAATACGATTGCCAAATGAATACAACCCTCCGTAAGTACGATCCTATTGCGTACAAAACACCTACCGGTACAAAATTGAATTGCAAAGGCTGGATACAGGAAGCGGCTCTGCGGATGTTATTGAATAATCTGGATCCTGCTGTTGCAGAAAGGCCGGATGAACTGATCGTATATGGCGGAAGAGGAAAAGCGGCGAGGAATTTTGAGAGTCTTGATCTCATCATCAAAGCATTAAAAGATCTTGAGAATGATGAAACACTTTTGATACAAAGTGGTAAGCCTGTTGCTATGTTGAAAACACATAAAGACGCACCGCGTGTATTAATTTCTAATTCTCAACTTGTACCCAAATGGGCCACATGGGAGCATTTTACAGAATTGGAAAAAAAAGGATTGATGATGTATGGCCAGATGACCGCGGGATCATGGATCTATATCGGCTCGCAGGGTATTGTACAGGGAACCTATGAAACCTTTGCTGCTGTTGCAGATAAACATTTTGGCGGATCATTGAAAGGTACTTTAAGTGTTACTGCGGGTTTAGGGGGGATGGGTGGCGCACAGCCATTATCTGTAACCATGTGTGATGGTGTTTGTTTGATTGCAGAAGTGGAAGAATGGCGGATTGATAAACGATTGGAAACAAAATATCTTGACATCAAGTTTATTGATATTGACCAGGCAATTGATCGCGCATTGGATGCCAGAACAAACGGGGAGGCATTAAGTATTGGTGTTTTATGTAATGCTGTTGATTTATTAAATAGATTGATTGAAAGAAATATCCGCATAGATGTGCTTACCGATCAAACTTCTGCACATGATCCGTTGATCGGTTATGTGCCGCATACCTTGTCGAATGCAGAAGCGAATGTGTTGCGCGAACAGAATCCAACAGAATATATTCAACGGAGTTACGACAGTATGAAGCTACACGTTGAGCTGATGCTTGAATTACAAAAACGAGGAGCCATCACATTTGATTATGGAAACAATTTACGTGCAAGGGCACAGGAACGCGGGTTAACCAATGCTTTTGATTTTCCGGGGTTTGTGCCTGCCTATATCCGTCCATTATTTTGTGAAGGGAAGGGTCCGTTTCGATGGGCTGCGTTGAGTGGTGACCCGGAAGACATTGCTGTTACGGATGAAGTGATCATGAATCTCTTCCCTGACAATAAAAACCTGCAACGATGGATGAAGATGGCAAAAGAAAGAATTGCTTTTCAGGGATTGCCGGCGCGTATCTGCTGGCTGGGACAGGGCGAAAGAGAAAAAGCCGGACTTGCTTTTAATGAACTTGTAAAACAGGGAAAAGTAAAAGCACCGATTGTGATTGGAAGGGATCATTTAGATACCGGTTCTGTTGCTTCTCCCAATCGGGAAACAGAAGCCATGCTTGATGGTTCGGATGCGGTTGCAGATTGGCCTGTATTAAATGCTTTGGTAAATACAGCAGGTGGTGCCAGTTGGGTAAGCCTGCATCATGGCGGTGGTGTAGGCATGGGTTATAGCATTCATGCGGGAATGGTGATTGTTGCGGATGGTACGGATGAAGCTGCCGCAAGACTTAGCCGTGTATTAAGAAACGATCCCGGTATGGGTGTGATACGGCATGCGGATGCTGGCTATGATGTGGCATTGGATGTGTTGAGAAAGAATGGATTATCGATCATTGAAAGGTTGAAATAATAATTTTTGTTTGAGGTTTCAATTTGAAACCTCAAAACAAAAAAATAGCTGAGTATATAAAACCAAACAAGGAACAACGCCTGTCAAATTTCTTCAACATTCATCATTCCTTGTTCAATATTCAAGATTCCCAAGTTTCTCAGCTTCCTCTTGATCCGCCGGTCTTGATGGGCTTCTTTCCACCACCCATGGCTTTGGCCGCATTGGGTTTGGCAATAAATTTAGAACCCTGCAAACCGCCTTTGGCATTTTTGCTGCCGGGTTTTCCGTTGTTCTTATTGTTTACGGGTAATGACATAATAAATTGGTTTTACTTTTTGTAATCGGAGGGTAAGTTAAGTTGATTTTGTGTATTTTCAAACTTAACGCTTAGGGCTTAATGCCGAATGCATAACGCTGAAATTGATTTTTATGGAAAAAGGAAGATTGGAAGCTTTTAGTGATGGGGTACTGGCCATCATCATCACCATCATGGTGCTGGAGATGAAAGTGCCCCATGGGGAGGACTTGGCTTCTCTTAAACCACTAATACCTGTTTTTATCAGCTATATACTCAGCTTTGTTTATATCGCCATTTATTGGAACAATCACCACCACCTGATGCGTGCGGCGCAAAAGATCAATGCAAAAGTAATGTGGGCCAACAGTCACCTGCTTTTCTGGTTATCATTGATGCCTTTTGCTTCGGGTTGGATGGGTGAGAACCATTTCGCGTCTTTGCCTACGGCTTTATTAGGGGTGGTTCTTTTTATGGCAGGGGTAGCGTATTATATTCTGGCTCAATGTCTGGTACAATTGCATGGACAGGATTCTACTTTAGCCAAAGCAGTCGGCCGAGACAGGAAGGGCGTGATTTCAGTAGTGGTATATGCGATAGCTATCGGCTTATCCTGTTTTAATGGATGGATTAGTTTGAGTTTGTATGCGCTGGTTGCGATTATGTGGTTTATTCCGGATACTCGAATTGAACGGAAACTGGAAGAGGGAAGCCATTAGCGGATTGGCGAATTACGGATTGGCGGATTAATACCGCCACGACAATTCGTAATTCGCAAATCCGTAATTCGCCAATCCGCTAATCAAGTCTTTTCATTAACTCGTCGTCAATTTTTTTGAAGAGATGGTAGGGTTTGTACACACGCCACTCGGGAAGCTCCATCAACTCGATATAATAATTGAGCTTTTTCTTTTTAAAATCCTGCTGAGTAGATTCGGGCATATTCAGGGCAACAATCCATCCGTTCTGTTCGCTTACTTCATCATACCATTCCTGGTAATACTCTTTATCACTACTGTGAAAATTGAGTACGTTTTCGGTAATGAGTATGTATTTAAAAATACCGAGATCATATAATAGGTCAATGATCTCGCGCTTTAACTCCATGATATCATTTTCAATAGCATCATTCCATTCACCCAGTAATTCTATGATGGCAAAATTGAGTTCATAATCTACATAAATGATCTTGAGGTACAAGGTGCGGCTTCCAAAATCATCCCATTGCGGATGTATGTAGTAATTGTAAACGGTTTGAGAATATTCAAACTCACTATACTTTCTTCCAAAGAATGGAGAACGGGGATCTTCCTCGGCTATATAAATATGTCGCCAGTTATAAAAGGGTTCAATATCATGCATACACTATCCTTATCCTAAGAGGCAGTAGCTGCTTCCACAGCTTTCTTTACACTGCCGTGTTTCAATAAAAGGTCCTTGGCTTTTTCATAATCCGTAAGTGATAAGCCATCCATCACCATCTTCACACCACGATCTACCAGTTTTACATTGCTTAATTGCATGTTCACCATTTTATTATCTTCTACACGTCCTAATTGGATCATGATAGAAGTGGAGATCATATTCAGCACCAGTTTCTGTGCGGTTCCGCTTTTCATACGGGTACTTCCGGTAACAAACTCAGGCCCAACAACAACTTCTACCGGAAAGTCGGCAGCTGCTGAAACGGGTGAGTTGGGATTACAACTGATGCTTCCTGTTATAATACCTCTTTTGCGGCATTCTTTTAAGGCACTGATTACGTAAGGGGTGGTTCCGCTGGCGGCCAATCCAACCACCACATCTTTATCACTCACAAAATGTTTCTGCAGATCGCCCCAACCTTCTTCGGTGCTGTCTTCAGCAAATTCTACAGCCTGTGTGATGGCTTTATCCCCACCGGCTATCAATCCGATCACTAATCCATAAGGTACGCCAAAAGTTGGCGGACATTCGCTGGCATCGACAATGCCCAAACGGCCACTGGTTCCTGCTCCGATATAAAATACACGGCCACCTGCCAGCATTTTATCGCTAATGGCAGATACTAATTTTTCTATTTGTGGAATCGCTTTCTCAACTGCATAAGGCACAGTTTTATCTTCATTATTGATATTCTGAAGTAATTCTTGAATAGACATTTTCTCCAGATGCCTGTAGGTGGAAGATTGTTCAGTTACTTTAATAAAATCTGACATATCAGTGTTTTATTTATGATACGCTAATAATCCCTGCATCGGGGCTTTGATCACCTTACCCAATTCAAGTTCATAAGTGTTGCAAAGGTCTTTTAATACATCTCTAAAACCAAATGCAATACTGCCGATAAAATGAATGGGTAAGGTCCAGCTTTCGCGGTATTTGTATAGATGTGTGAAAAAGAAATCGTTTAATCCGTCCTCAATAATATTCTCGATCATATAATGCCCGCGGTTCTCAGCCAGAAATATCGCATAAGAAGCGAGGTAACGGTTGGCTAACGGTTGTTTGTAAACATGATCCAGTATTTCAATAGTAGATACCTGAAAACGTTTTTCAAAACGGGATTTCAGATCCTCATCAAAAGTATTATACAGATAATATTGAACCACTTTTTTGCCAAGGTAGGCACCACTGCCCTCATCTCCCAGAATATATCCCAATCCGGGACTGTTTTTCACGATTTTTTTCCCATCATAATAGCAGGAATTTGAGCCAGTGCCTAAAATGCAGGCAATCCCTTTTTTATGTCCGCAAAGCGCCCTGGCTGCAGCCAGCAGATCCGTTTGTACCTCAATTTTGGCTTTGGGAAACAGGGTTTTCAGCACTTTTTTAATGATAGCTGCATTATCCTGATTGCTTAAACCGGTTCCATAAAAGTGAATATCCTTAATGGGGGTATTCTTCAGTTTTGGGAGCAGTTCTTTATGAAGCAGGGCTGAGATTTGTTCCGGACTAAGGAAGTACGGACTGATTCCCTGTGTATGAATGGTCTTTGTTTTACCTTCTGCTACCAGTCTCCACTCGCATTTGGTAGCGCCGCTGTCTGCAATCAAAATTCCGGCCATAATCTCATGTTAAGTTGGAGGTACAAAGTACGAAGTATGAACCTATTATAAGAAAACGAAGTAGTTCGTACCTCACAGTATATGCTTCATACCTGAAATTAAGTGCAACTTATGCCTTTCGTACTAAATAGCAAACCTTTACCACGGCATTCAAACATTAATATTGATATTTGCAGCTGTTCAATTGATATTCAGAAACACAATTATGGGAAGTAAAAAGTTACAGATCTGGTTGCCGGTATTGTTTGCAGTGGTAATGGTGATAGGCATGACGATTGGCTATCAGTTAAAAGAGAAAACACTGGGCAACCGTTTTTTTAACCTGACCAGAAGAACTTCTTTGCAGGAACTGGTTGAGTTGATCAAGGGCAAATATGTAGACAAAGTTGCTGCCGACAGTATTACCCAATTGGCTGCCAATGAATTATTATCTCATTTAGATCCCCATTCTGTTTATATCCCGGCCGAGCATTTAAAAGAAGTGAATGAAGAGATGATGGGTAATTTTCAGGGTATTGGCGTTGAATTTCAGATAATGGATGATACGGTGAATGTAATGAATGTGATGAAAGATGGTCCTTCGGCCAAAGCGGGTGTGCAAACCGGAGATAAGTTTATAAAGGTTAATGACAGTATAACCATTGCCGGAAAAAAATTACAATCAGATGATATCCGTAAACTGCTTCGAGGCGCTACGGATACGGAAGTTAAGGTACAGTTGTTAAGAGGTAATGAGAAAAAGGATGTAAAGATTGTGAGGGGTGTGATACCTGTATCGCCGGTGGATGCGGCTTATATGATTGATGCACAAACCGGTTATCTGCGCATCAACAAATTTGCAGAGCGTACATATGAGGCTTTTATGCAGAACATGGAAAAACTGCAGAAGCAGGGGATGAAACAATTGATACTCGATCTGCGTGGTAACGGCGGTGGCCTGATGAAAGAAGCGACAGATATTGCCGATGAATTTTTGAGTGATGATAAGTTGATCGTTTATACAGAAGGAGAACATGTTCCGCGTTTTGAATACAAATGCAAACGCTATGGCATTTTTGAAAAGGGGAAATTGGAAGTGCTGATAGATGAAACCACAGCTTCTGCCAGTGAAGTGTTGGCGGGCGCTTTGCAGGATTGGGACAGGGCTACCATTGTGGGAAGAAGATCATTCGGTAAAGGCCTTGTGCAGCAACAATTTCAATTAACAGATGGCAGTGCGGTGCGTTTAACCATTGCAAGATATTATTCTCCGTTAGGAAGAAATATTCAGAAGTCGTATACAAAAGGGAAAGCACAGTATGAAGAGGAGCTGGCTGATCGTTTTCATAATGGCGAGGTGGTAAAAGGAGATACAGCAAAACCTACAGGTAAAGCTTTTAAAACACCCGGAGGAAGAACCGTTTATGGTGGTGGCGGTATCACACCTGATATATTTGTTCCCTTTGATACAACGCATAAAGATCCTGCAGTAATCAAAATGTATTACAAATACACGGTGGGTAGTTTTGTATATAATTATTATATGCAGAACCGCAGCTTCTTTAATACGTTGGCAACACCGGCTGACCTGGCAGCTAAATTTATTCCGGGCGAAAAGGAATGGGCGGGTTTGGTATCGTTTGCTAAAAAGGATACGATTCAGTTAAATAATATCAGTGCAAAAGACAAAACAGCGGTTTTACAAAGAATACAAACCATGATGGCCCGTCAGATCTGGCGTACAGAAGGTTATTTTGAAGTAGGCAACCGCAATGATGTTACCGTTCAAAAAGCCATTGAGCACCTGAAATAAGGCGGTTTTAAATGAAGTATGTACGTGGATAAACAGGGTATAGAAACGTTTTTTAGTTTGGCATTTTTCAAGTTAGTTTGCAGCAGATTTTGTTGACAGACTTACCAAAAACAATAGGGTTATGACAATTGAAAGTTTTAAAGGATTATCACACGAAGAGAAGCTGAAAGCACTAAAATTCTCGGGTGAATTACTGGGTTCTTATGATCGTAACAGCGAGAATAACGGTCCTAAAACACCGGGTGATATTTTTGCAATAGGCGAGTTCTGGGTGTATTTGAGTGATGATGAGGAACTGATCATCCCAACCCGCAGAAATCCACTGCATGTAGAGGAAGAAGAAGATTAATTTGGGTGATGGCTGATTGTGAGGACACAATCACAGGCTTTGAAGACACAATCACTGCCAATCACTCACGACTGACGACTCACGATTCACGAACTGCACTTAGGAATAACGTTTACAGCGACGCTCTTAAGGTAAGATAGAAAGGTATTTCTATATGTTGAACAGATTGTTCTAAAACCAACTCCGCTGTTTTTTCTCCCATCATCTGAAAATCTGTAGAGATCGTTGTAATTCCGTTAAGGATGATCTTTTTCAGCGGTGTTTCATTATAAGAGATTACACCCACATGTTTGCCCAGCTTCATTTTTGTGGCCAATATTTTTTCAATCAGAATTACCAGGTCATCTTCCATCAAATTAATATAAGCTTCCCCTTCTTTAATAGGTTCATTGGCAATGTTGTGAACCACTTTGTAGTTGAATGCATATTGCTGACAGAATCTGGTAAAACCTTTTAAGATTTCAGCCGGGTGATAGGTATAAAAAGGTTCAATGATCTTAATGGTATGATACTTGGCCAATTGAGGCAGAGCTTGCTCCAATGCACTGTAAATATCCTTTTCAAAATTCTCGTATACGGCTCCAAATGCGCCCTGGATACCGGGAATCAACTTATCTAACAGGATCAGTTTTTCTTTAGGGATCTGGTTGATCACATCATGCGCATTTTCACCACCATCCATAAAATGTGGGATGATCACATAATGTGTGTAGTCTTTTTTTGTATTTAAGATCAGACGCTTAAAAAAATCAAAATCATTATTGTAGATGTAAAAATCAACTGAAGCCAGTTCTCCCAATGAAGTAACAAAAGCATCGTAGATAATCTTTTTGTGCGGACTGAGTTTATTGAATAGCAGGAATATTTTCAGTTGTTGTTTCAGGTTGGTATCCTGCACATAATATCCTTTTCCGGGAACAGAACCGAGCACACCGATCTTCTTTAAATATTTATAACCTTTTTCGGCGGTATCTCTGGAGATCTCAAATTCAAAACTCAGTTCGTTAATGGAGGGCAGCAGTTCTTCTTTTTTGATCTTTCCATCGCCAATAGCTTTGATAATGGAATTGGCCAGTTGCAGGTACTTTGGGGTAGCTGAATAATAGTCGATGAATAAATGCTGAAAAACGCTTTTCTTTTTCATGATGGCCGATGTTCAAAGCAAACTGTAACGCAAATCGTTTCCAAACTTAGGGATAATGTGCTATATTCTTTAAACAGAAGCAGCAGGGATAAGAGAAAATCACCCAAAAGCTTATTAACCATGATGGTACATGACAGCGGATATTCTGTGAGTGATAGCTTTGAAATCCTTAGATTGTATTTTGCTTAGCCATATTGAAATTATCTGATCATGGGTATCATACTCGGTGTTATTTTCCATTTTATAGGCGGGTTCGCCTCCGGCAGTTTTTACATGCCATACAAAAAAGTAAAAGGCTGGAGTTGGGAAAGCTTCTGGATAGTGGGTGGCCTTTTTTCCTGGCTGATCGTTCCGCCTATTGCGGCCTATCTTACCATACCCGGTTTTGCAGAGATCATCAGCGGTAGTTCTTCACAGATTTTAGGCACCGTTTTCCTTATGGGTTTATTATGGGGTATTGGCGGATTAACATATGGATTGGGCGTTCGCTATCTGGGTATGAGTCTTGGTAATTCTGTAATACTCGGTTTCTGTTCCACTTTCGGATCATTGATTCCTGCTATTTATTATAATTATGTGCCTACTCCGGGTAAAGAGAACCTTACCATCAGTTATATGTTTCATAATACCGGTGGGCAGTTTGTTTTGCTGGGTATTTTGGTTTGTGTGTTAGGAATCGCCATCTGTGGCCGTGCGGGTATGATGAAGGAAAAAAGTCAGTCGGAAGAATTAAAAAAACAAAGTGTGGGTGAGTTCAGTCTTGTGAAAGGATTGATCATTGCCATCATATCCGGTATACTCAGTGCTTTTTTTAATTTTGGTATTGAAGCGGGTAAACCTATGGCAGAAGTGGCCAATGCCAACTGGCAGTTAACCCATCCCGGTGAAGGGAATTTTCTGTTTCAGAACAATGTGATTTTTGTAGTGATACTATGGGGTGGATTGACCACCAATTTTATCTGGTGTATGATATTAAATGCACGTAACAAATCGTTTGGTGATTATACCAACAAAGCAACACCACTCTCAAGAAACTATTTATTCAGTGCATTGGCCGGTACCACCTGGTTCTTACAATTCTTTTTTTATGGAATGGGTGAGAGCAAAATGGGTAATGGCGCCAGTTCATGGATCCTGCACATGTCGTTCATCATTCTCGTGGCCAATATGTGGGGCATCAGTTTAAAAGAATGGAAAGGTGTGAGTGGTAAAACCAAAGCAACTATAACTATTGGTATATTAACAATCATTGGATCTGTATTGATTGTTGGATATGGCAATTCGTTAGCAAAATAGAAAATTAAAATATCCCGTTTATGTCTGTGAATTCAGTAGCCAAATACAAGTATGTGAGTTATCTCTGGGATGAAGCCAAAGCAGCATCAATGGCAGGTGATGAAGTGGCTTTATTAATATACCGTTCCAATTTATTAGGAGCCGATCTGCGTTTAACCAATTATGGCGGTGGAAATACTTCCTGCAAAGCCATGGCCAAAGACCCGCTCACCGGAGAAGAAACAGAAGTAATGTGGGTAAAAGGAAGCGGCGGTGATCTGGGTACTTTAAAAGCCAGTGGGCTTGCTGCATTGTATGTAGATAGAATGAGAAGTCTGAAAAATGTTTACCGCGGTATTGATCAGGAAGACGAAATGGTTGAGTTATTTAACCATTGCATTTATGATCTTGCATCCAAAGCGCCATCTATTGATACGGCTTTACATGGATTTCTTCCTTTCAAACATATTGATCACTTACATCCTGATGCAGCCATTGCCATCGCTGCCGCAAAAGATGGAAAAAAAATTACACAGGAATTATTTAACGGAACCATTGGCTGGGTGGAATGGCAAAGACCTGGTTTTGATCTGGGCTTACAATTAAAAGCCTGTCTCGATGCCAACCCCGGCATCCGCGGTATCATGCTCGGCTCTCATGGATTATTTACCTGGGGCGATTCGGCTTATGAAAGTTATCTGAATACGTTAGAAGTGATTGAAAGATGTGCCGAATACATTGAAGATAAAGTAGCAACAAACAAAATTGTTTTTGGCGGAGAGAAAATCAAATCACTTCCTAAAGAACAAAGATTAGCAAAGGCTGCCGAACTGGCACCGGTATTAAGAGGTTTTTGTTCTTCTGAAAGACAAATGATCGGCCATTTTACGGATGATGACAGGGTGTTGAATTTCATCAACTCAAATGATCTTGATCGTTTGGCTCCATTGGGTACTTCCTGTCCGGATCATTTTCTTCGTACAAAAATCAGTCCGCTGGTTTTGAATCTTACTGGCGGAGAAGATCTGTCTGATGTAGCTGCCATCAAAGAAAAATTAGCGCCACAGTTTGATGCTTACAGAAAAATGTATGCTGACTATTATAACAGCTGTAAACATCCCAACAGTCCGGCAATGCGTGATGCCAATCCGGTGGTGATTTTATATCCCGGTGTAGGTATGTTCACGTTTGCCGTGAATAAACAAACGGCAAGGGTGGCAGCAGAATTCTATACGAATGCCATTAATGTAATGCGCGGTGCAGAAGCGATTTCAACCTATACTTCATTGCCAAGACAAGAGGCTTTCAATATTGAATACTGGTTACTGGAAGAAGCCAAACTGCAGCGTATGCCAAAACCCAAAGCTTTGTCGGGAAAGATTGCTTTGGTTACAGGTAGTGCAGGTGGCATTGGTAAAGCGATTGCGAAGAAGTTTGCAAATGAAGGTGCCTGTATCATCATCAACGATAATGATGCAGAGCGTTTGTCATCAGCGAAAGAAGAATTTCAAAAACAATATGGTAATGATGTGTTCACTGCTGTTTTGTTAGATGTTACCAAAAGAGAAGATATAGCTAACGCTTTTGCCACTGGCGCTTTGGCTTTTGGCGGGGTAGATATTATTGTGAATTGTGCAGGACTTTCTATCTCTAAACCCATAGAAGAACATACCGATAAAGACTGGGATCTTTTATATGATGTACTGGTAAAAGGCCAGTTCATTGTAACACAGGAGGGCGTAAATATTTTGCGCAAACAGGACCGTGGTGGAGATATCATCAATATTGTAAGTAAGAATGCATTGGTAAGCGGTCCGAATAATGCAGGCTATGGTTCTGCCAAAGCTGCACAATTACATTTAAGTCGTTTAAATGCAGCTGAACTTGGAAAAGATAAGATCCGTGTGAACGTTGTAAATCCCGATGCAGTGATCAGTGACAGCAAGATCTGGCAAAGTGGATGGGCAGAAGGACGTGCGAAAGCATATGGCGTAACAGTAGAAGAGCTGCCTGCATTTTATGCAAAGAGAACTTTGCTGAACGAGATCATCAATCCCGGTGATATTGCAGATGCCTGTTTTGCTTTTGTGGGAGGATTATTAAGTAAGTCAACAGGAAATGTAATGAATGTAGACGGTGGTGTTGCCGCTGCATTTGTAAGATAAGATTCAATTTTTTACGACAAGCAGTCGAATGGGTTGATGGTTATCTAATTGTCAACCCGCTTTTTTTCGTGAATCGTGAACCCTGAATCGTGAGTTGGATAGAAAGAAATCACTCACGCCTCCCGATTGACGACTCACGAATAACTAAACAACGATTACAACTAAATTATGCATAGAGTCGCTTTCAGAATGCAGTTACACAAAGGTTGCGAAGCAGAATATGAACGCAGGCATAAAGTATTATGGCCCGACCTGAATGAGTTGTTGCATGAATCGGGCATCAGCGAGTATTCTATTTTTCTGGATGAAGCTACCGGACAATTGTTTGGGGCTTTAAAAGTAACTGATGCAGAAAGGCTTAAAGAATTGCCTACCAGCGCTGTAATGCAGAAATGGTGGGCCTATATGAAAGATATTATGGATACCAACGCAGATAATTCGCCGGTAAGTATTCCCTTACGTGAAGTATTCTATTTACCTTAATTGACCGGAATCAAAACGATTGACCATGCTGATTGAAAAGAACAAGCTTGCAGAACATAACAACAGTTTATTAGCACAGCACAACAGAAGTTTCGCATATACAGCAGAAACCATTACAAATGTAAAAGAGATCATCACGAAGCTGAAAGATTTTCAGATTGCCATTCCATCATGGGCATTGGGTACGGGTGGTACACGTTTTGGAAGATTTGGTGGCGGTGGTGAACCACGTTCTTTAGAAGAAAAAATGGAAGATGTGGGTTTACTTCATCAGCTGAATAGATCCAGCGGGGCCATCTCATTACATATTCCATGGGATATACCTTCTGATGCAGCAAAGATCCGTTCATTGGCAGCGCAATATGATCTGCGTTTTGATGCAGTGAATTCAAATACTTTTCAGGATCAACCGGGTCAGTCACACAGTTATAAATTCGGCTCATTACAACATGTAAATAAAGATATTCGTAAGCAGGCCATTGATCATAACATTGAAGTGATCCGTCACGGTATTGAACTGGGTTCAAAGTCTTTAACCGTATGGCTTTCAGACGGATCGTGCTTCCCGGGACAATTGAATTTCAGAAAAGCATTTGAAAATACATTAGCCGGGTTGCAGGAGATCTATGCAGCCTTGCCTGCTGATTGGAAAGTATTTGTTGAGTATAAAGCCTTTGAACCCAATTTCTATTCAATGACGGTTGGTGATTGGGGACAATCGTATCTCTATGCAAGTAAATTAGGAGAGAAAGCCTATACTTTGGTTGATCTTGGTCACCATTTACCCAATGCCAATATTCAGCAGATTGTTGCCTTGTTATTGAATGAGAAAAAATTAGGAGGTTTTCATTTTAATGATAGTAAATATGGTGATGATGATCTTACTGTGGGCAGTATCGATCCTTATCAACTGTTTTTGATCTTTAATGAACTGGTTGAAGGCATGGATGCACGCGGTATGAATCATGCCAATGATCTTGGCTGGATGATCGACGCATCACACAATGTAAAAGATCCGTTGGAAGATCTGATCCAAAGTGTAGAAGCTATCAAAATTGCCTATGCACAGGCTTTGCTGGTAGATACAAAATCATTACAGGAAGCACAGGAAAATAATGATGTGGTAAAAGCACAGGAAATATTGCAACAGGCATACAGAACAGATGTAAGATCTGTTGTAGCCGAGGCTCGATTGCAAGCTGGTGCTGCCATTGATCCATTGCAATTATTCAGAAAAGAAAAAGTAAGGGATCAGTTGGTGAAAGTGAGAGGGGAGAAGACCGTAGCAACAGGCCTATAGAATATTGAATATTGAACAAGGAATTTTGAACGCTGAATGAATCCTCTAAAATTCAATATTCGATATTCCTTGTTCAATATTCAATATTTTTTTATCAATCCTCATTTTTCAGCCAATCATGAAACCAACACCGGTTATTGCCATATTTGATGTAGGAAAAACCAATAAAAAATTTTTCCTGTTCAATGAACAATACCAGATTGTTTTGGAACGCTCTGCTAAGTTTGATGAATCAAAAGATGAAGACGGGTTCCCTTGCGACGATGTGGTATTGTTGCGCCAATGGGTAGCAATGGGTATTAAAGAAGTGATGAACCTTAAACAGTTCTCTGTTAAAGCCATTAATTTTTCTGCATACGGTGCCAGTTTTGTGCATATTGATGCCAAGGGCGAACCGGTTACGCCACTTTATAATTATCTGAAACCTTTTCCCAAAACACTTCATGAAAAATTTTATCATGAGTATGGTGGTGAAACAGATTTTTCTGTAATCACTGCTTCTCCTGTATTGGGTAATCTGAATTCGGGTTTGCAATTGTATCGTTTAAAACAGGAGAGGGAAGAAGTATTTAAAAAGATTGCGTTTTCACTTCACTTACCGCAATACATCAGTTTTTTAGTCTCAGGAAAAAAATATTCAGAGATAACCAGTATCGGTTGTCATACAGGTTTGTGGGATTTTGTAAAGAACGCTTATCATGATTGGATAGTTACAGAAGACATTGCCTCAAAACTCCCGCCGATTGTTCCATCTGATGAAATAATCGAAACAAAGGTTCTGGGTAAATCGGTAAAAGTTGGCACGGGTCTGCACGACAGTTCAGCTGCACTTATTCCTTATCTGGCTGGATTTACAGAGCCTTTTATTTTGATCTCTACAGGTACATGGTGCATCAGTTTTAATCCCTTTAGTGAAGAACCTTTAACCACAAAGGAATTGAAGCAGGATTGTCTTAGTTATATTACCTACCAAGGCAAACCTGTAAAGGCTTCACGTTTATTTGCAGGTAATGAACATGAGCAGGAAGTAAAAAGGTTGGCCAAACATTTTAAAGTTCCTGTTGACGAATATAAAAAAGTAGTGTTTGTTCCCGCCTATTTTAAAAAGATCAAAAGAACTGCTGAATCGGGTACTTCATTTTCTAAAAAAGACCTGTCTTCTTTTTCAAACTATGCAGAAGCCTATCATCAGTTGATGTATGATATAATGCTGCAGCAAAAAACGGCCACTTCATTAGTATTGGGTAAAATAAAAGTGACCAGGATCTTTGTGGATGGTGGGTTTGCACAAAATCCTGTTTACATGTATATGCTGGCCAGCGCTTTTCCCGGCAGGGAAGTATTTGCTGCGTCTGTATCGCAGGCATCGGCTATTGGGGCTGCATTGGCTATCCATCAGCATTGGAATACACAAATGGTTCCCGATAATTTGGTGGAACTGAAATTTTATGCAATACCCAAATAGTGTATCTCGATGAAATACGTCTTCTTAATTATATTGTTTATTTTCTTCGGCCTTGCTGGGTATTCACAGACATCGTATCATTTCTATTTTGGGAAAAATGCAATAGATCCAAAATATACGCCTGTAACTTCAGAAACGATGTTCAATTATCAAACAGGATATGGTTTTTCTCAAGGTTCTGTTGTGCATACGGTTGTTAGAAAAAAGAAAGATGCACTAACCAATACCTTTGTTACATCAGATCACCCATTCTATTTTTCTGTAAAACTGCCCGATGGGAATTATGATGTAAAACTTGTGATGGGTGATGCAGAAGGTAATTCAGCAACAACAGTAAGGGCAGAGAACAGGCGTTTATTTCTTCCACATATCACAACAAAAAAAGGAGAACTTGCCACACAAAATTTTACCATTCATATCAGAGATAGTCTGATCCGTGATACCGATGGAAAAATAACAGGAAGAGTGAGATTAAAACCACGAGAGTCTGCTTATCTACATTGGGATAATATGCTCACCCTTGAATTCAGCGACTCTTTGCCAAAACTCTGTTCAATCGATATCACACCTAATAATCATGCAACCACTATTTTTCTTGCAGGGAATTCAACGGTGGTAGATCAGGATAAAGAGCCTTGGGCCGCATGGGGGCAAATGTTTCCTTCCTTTTTCAAATCCGGAAATATTGCGATTGCTAATTATGCAGAATCCGGAGAAACCTTAAAAGCATTTAAAGGAGAAAAGCGGTTAGAAAAATTAATGACTTTCGCAAAACCCGGAGATTATTTATTCATCGAGTTTGCACATAATGATCAAAAACCGGGAAGCACGCATCTTGATCCATTCACAACCTATCAATCCACATTAAAAGAATGGATCGATGAAGCACGCAAAAGAAATATGATTCCGGTTTTGGTTACTTCCATGCATAGAAGAAATTTTGATTCGTCGGGGCATATCATCAATACTTTATCCGACTACCCCGAAGCTATGCGACAAACGGCAAAAGAAGAAAACGTTGCTTTGATCGATCTGAATGCAATGAGTAAGATTTTATATGAAACATGGGGGCCGGTTAATTCGATCAAAGCATTTGTACATTATCCGGCACATAGTTTCCCCGGTCAGGATACGGAGTTGAAAGACGATACTCATTTCAATACTTATGGTGCCTATGAGATTGCACGTTGTGTTTTACAAGGTGTGATCGACCTGAAATTACCGATAGCGAATCAGATCAAAACAGGTATTTCACATTTTGATCCCGCAAAACCGGATCCTGTTGAAAAATGGTATTGGCCTTTAAGTCCGGTAGTTGCCTCACAGAAACCGGATGGCAGTTAATATCAGGATGCCGCAGGATGGATTGCCTGTGTTTTTTTGGTTATTTTATAACCTGCCGGTTGCTGTTTGCCCCCAAAAGCATTTTCTTTTGTTCCTTCAGCAGTAAGGCTTTTACATTGTATGCTTAGAAGGGAATTCATAGATAAACTTTCCATCCTCTCATTAGGTGCCTGTATGCCCTCTGTTGGCAATGCATTTTTTTATAATGATGAATCAGACTTCGCTAAACATTTAAAACCCGTTGGCCGCGCATTGGAACTGGAAGGATATTATGTTTGGTGCAATAGCCCGATAGAAAGTGATGATGGAAAAGCGCATGTATTCTTTTCGCGCTGGGATGCAAAAAAAGGAATGGGTGGATGGATCAATGGGTGTGAGATCGTTCACGCTATTGCTGATTCGCCGGAAGGCCCGTATCAGATTTTAGAAACCATCTTGAAACCGCGTCCCGGTTTTTGGGATGCCACTACCTGTCATAATCCTTCCATCAGAAAAGTAGATGATCAATATTGTTTGTTCTACATGGGCAATTCAAATGGTAAAACCAATACCAAACGAATTGGTATGGCAACGGCGCCTTCATTGAATGGGCCGTGGAAGCGACCTGATAAACCTTTGCTCGAAGCGGGCGAGGCAGGTGCATGGGATGATCATTGTACCACCAATCCTGCATTTATCAAACATCCGAACGGACAATATTGGTTGTATTATAAATCATGGAATACAAAAGATTACGAAACAGATTCAGGTCCAATCAAAGGAAACCGAAAATATGGTTTAGCCATTGCTGAAAAATTAGAAGGGCCATATATTAAATATTCAGCCAATCCATTGATTGATTTTTCTTCAAGAGGAAATAATTGTCAGCTCGAAGATGCCTTTGTGTGGATGGAAAAAAAGAAATTTAAAATGATTGCCCGTGATATGGGTGTATTCAATCATGAGAACGGAATACTGATGGAATCGAAAGATGGAATTGTTTGGAGCGAACCAAAGATTGCCTACTATTCAGCAGATAAATATATTCAGCAACCACCTGCACCATCACATCTCAAAAAATACGGCCGTTTTGAAAGACCGCAGATCTTATTCAGGAATGGTAAACCGGCTTATCTGTTTACCACTTCGCAAGGTGGAAAATATATGACGGCTTCATCTTTTATTTTTAAAATCGTTTAATCCAAATCCATGTCACCAAAATCAACTTTTTTACTGACAATCGTTTTATGCAGCTTTGTTCTGCAATTATCTGCGCAGCAGGTATTGGAAACCGGTGGCAAACAAATGCCGGATGAATGGATCGATAAAGACACGCATCATAAAGTGGTAAGGTTAACCCGTATTGAAGGAAGCAGTGTAAGCTTTTATTTTCATAACAATCCATTTGTTGGTAATCGGATGGTTTTTTATAACAGCAGTAAAGAACAAGCCGGTGCTGTAACCGATATGAAAAAGGAAACGTATAATATGAATGTGAAAGACAAACAATTATACATACTTGATCTCGAAAACCTGACTGCTAAAAGATTAACTAATCAGCGAACACCCATGAATGGTGAGATCGTTTCGGCCAAAAGAAAAGAAGTTTTTTACCAGATAAAGGACAGTGTTTTTTCTGTCAATGTTGACACTCGAAAAGAACAACTGGTTTTTGTTTTCCCGCAGGATTTTAAAGGAGGTATTACTACCGTAAATGCTGATGGTACTTTGTTGGGTGGAACCAAAGGAAGTGATGCGGAAGCTGAGATCTATAAAAAGAACCCGGAGAAAAAAGATTTTTTCGATCTGATTTATGAAGCCAAACTTCCCAAAACCTTATTTACCATTGATATTGCTACAAAAAAGTTAACCAAAATATTTACCGATAGTGCCTGGTTGAATCATGTGCAGTTCTCACCAACCGATCCGTCTTTACTCATGTTTTGTCACGAAGGCCCATGGCATAAAGTAGACAGGATCTGGACGATCAATATCCATACAAAAAAGATCACACTCATGCACAAGCGAACCATGAATATGGAAATAGCCGGACATGAATGGATTGGTGGCAGCGGAAAAACCATCTGGTTTGATCTACAACAGCCCAAGGGTGAAACTTTTTTTGTAGCAGGTTCCGATGTAAATACAGGTAAGGAGATAAAATATAAAGTGGAAAGAAATGATTGGTCGGTACACTATACCAGCTCGCCTGATGAAAAAATATTTGCCGGCGATGGCGGCGATCCCGGTGCGGTAGCTAAAGCAAAAGATGGGCAGTGGATCAATCTCTTTACGCCCAAAGTCGATGCTTTGCAGGCAGAGAAATTAGTGAATATGAAATATCATAAATATAAACTGGAACCTAATGTGCATTTTAGTCCGGATGCCAAATGGATAATCTTCCGCGCTAACTTTGAAGGAGTGGAAAATTCATATGCTGTAGAAATTAAAAAATCAAATTAAGGCTGGCTATTCACCATTGATCATTAATGCTGATTCTCATGAAAAAAATATTGCTGCCATTTTCATTCCTCTTGATACTTTCTGCAAATGCACAGGTACAATGGCCCATGATTACACAAACCAATAAACCATGGACAAGATGGTGGTGGGAAGGCAGTGCCGTAAATAAAAAAGATCTGACAGCTGCGATGCAAAAATACCAACAGGCAGGATTGGGCGGATTGGAGATCACACCTATTTATGGAGTTAAGGGACATGAGAATGAGTTCATTAATTTCTTATCACCGCAGTGGATGGAAATGTTGCAACATACCTTAACCGAAGGAAAACGTTTGGGCTTGGGTATTGATATGGCCAATGCAACCGGCTGGCCATTCGGTGGTCCATGGGTTACACCAACAGATGCCTGTAAGAATGCAAATATCAAAACCTATACTGTTAAAGGCGGAGAGCAGCTGAATGAGTTGATCCGCTTTACACAGCAACCTTTATACAGATCGGAAAGTAAAGCACAGGTGAACTGGAAAGACCTGAGTTATCCGATTGCAACCAATAAAAATTTACAATTCTATGCATTTGACCAGGTACGTTTTGAAATGGTATTGAAACCGAATACAATCATTGCCTATGGCGAAAAAGGCGAAGTACTGGATGTAACCAATAAAGTGGATGAAACCGGCAAACTAAACTGGACAGCACCTGCAGGCAATTGGAAAGTAGTGGCTTTATTTATTGGCTTTCATGGAAAGATGGTGGAAAGAGCAGCGCCGGGTGGCGAAGGAGATGTGATCGATCATTTTAATGCAACGGCTTTAAAGCATTATCTGAATCGCTTTGACAGTGCTTTTAAAGGGAAGGATATTTCAGGCATTCGATCATTTTTTAATGATAGTTATGAAGTAGATGATGCACGCGGACAAAGTAACTGGACGCCTGATTTTTTGAATGAATTTAAAGTAAGAAGAGGATATGATTTGAAAGAGTACCTCCCGCAATTATTCAGCAGGGATAGTTCTGAGATGGGCGGAAGATTAATGGCAGATTATCGTCAAACGATTTCCGATTTATTACTGGATAATTTTACCAAACCCTGGCAGCATTGGGCAACGGGTAAAAACAAATTGATCAGAAACCAATCGCATGGCTCACCTGCCAATATTCTGGATCTGTATGCAGTAGTGGATATTCCTGAAACAGAAGGTGCGGATATTCTTCGTTTTAAATTTGCTACATCCACGGCTCATGTAATGGGTAAACCATTGGCTTCTTCAGAAACCGCAACCTGGTTGAATGAACATTTTCAATCTTCTTTGGGTGATGTAAAACAGGCAGTTGATAAATATTTTGTGGGAGGCGTTAACCATGTATTCTGGCATGGCACTAATTACTCGCCACAGGATGAACCTTGGCCGGGATGGTTGTTCTATGCAGCCGTACACTTCACACCTGCAAATCCTTTCTGGAAAGATTTTAGTACGCTTAATAATTATGTAGCCCGTTGTCAGAGTTTTTTACAGAAAGGGAAACCGGATAATGATGTGTTATTATATTTCCCGTTTAATGACAGAATAGCCGAACCCGGCCGCGATCTGCTTTTGCATTTTGATGGTATGGAAGGATTTGACAAAACCGTTTTTAAAAGCAGTGCAGAATGGTTGTTAAATAAAGGGTATGCCTTTGATCTGATCTCTGATAAACAGGTACAGGCAGTTAAAGGAAATGGGGCTTTATTACAAACCGGTGGTGTAAATTATCGTACAATTGTTTTAACAAATGTAAAATTTATTCCGCTGGAAACGATGATACAATTACGTAAACTGGCAGAACAAGGTGCGTCGATTATTTTTTATAAACATCTTCCGAAAGATGTTCCCGGTTTGGCAGATCTGCAAAAACGACAAGCTGCATTTACTGCACTTACAACAGGTTTGTCATTTTCAACAGTAGCAGGGTCTGTGCAAAAAGCAACGGTAGGTAAAGGGTCTTTTTTAGTGGGTGATGATATGGAACAATTGCTATCTGTTGCAAAAACCGGCAGAGAAACATTGGTTGATAATGGTCTGCAATTTGCCCGGCGCAGCTACAATGGTGGGCATTATTATTTTATTTCCAATCCAACAAAAACAAATGTAGACGGTTGGGTAAGCCTGCAGATCAAAGAAAAGAATATTGTCGTATTTGATCCAATGACATTGGCTGCGGGCAATGCAAAAACCAGAATTGAAAACGGGAATGTGCAGGTATATCTCCAATTAGCTGCCGGCAGTAGTTGTGTATTGCAATCATCTGTCACAGCAGTTATAGCCAATTCATATCCTTATTATCAAAAAACAGAACAGGTACAAACTATTTCAGGTAAATGGTCTTTACAGTTCGTGTCAGGCGGCCCTGTATTACCAACAAAAAAAGAATTTGAAACACTGGGGTCCTGGACAGATCTGGTAGGAGAGGATGTGAGAAATTTCAGTGGTACAGCACAATACAGTATTCATTTTGCAAAACCATCCACGCCAGCAGATCGTTACCTGATTGATCTGGGTGATGTACAGGAAACAGCCGAAATTATTTTAAATGGAAAAACGATCAGAACATTGATCGGCCCTTCTTTTCAAATCATCATTCCTGCCTCAGCATTCAAAGAAGACAATCTTTTACAGATCAATGTAACCAATGGTATGCCAAACAGGATCGCTGATCTTGAAAGGAGAGGTGTTGTGTGGAAGAAATTCTATAACACAAATTTTCCTTCAAGACTGCCACAGAACAGAGGCGCAGATGGAATATTTACTGCAGCTAAATGGCAACCGAAACCTGCAGGTTTACTGGGGCCGGTAACGATCCAGGCTATTAAATAAAAATGATCGAAAAATCATTATGCAGAAAATAAAAATTCTATTAGCTCTCATACTGCTTTGTGTTATGCAATCTCTTGCACAAACAAAACAGATACAATATCTCTCCGGAATCGGAAGTGATCATACGGTTGTATGGGATTTTTATTGTACCGGCGGAAGACAAAGCGGTTACTGGACAAAGATCCAGGTTCCATCCTGTTGGGAACAACAAGGGTTTGGTAATTATAATTATGGCCGCGATTATAAGACCAATGGTAAGAATTTTCGATTCTTTGAGGAGAAAGGAATGTATAAATACAATTTCTCAGTACCTGCGGCCTGGAAGGACAAAGAAGTATTTATTGTGTTTGAGGGAAGTATGACAGATACGGACGTAAAAATCAATGGAAAATCAGCGGGAGCAGTTCATCAGGGGGCGTTTTACCGGTTTAAATATAAGATCACAGATAAAATACAATTCGGAAAAACAAACCAACTTGAGGCAACCGTTAGCAAGATGAGTGATGACCCAAGCGTAAATAATGCAGAACGTTTAGCAGATTATTGGGTGTTTGGAGGGATTTTCCGTCCCGTTTATTTAGAAGCCGTTCCTAAAGAATATATCGACTATACAGCAATCAATGCAAAAGCCGATGGGAGTTTCGGTATGCAGGTTTTTTTGAAAAATATTTTTTCGAAAAAAAATATAGTCGCTGATATTATTGATCAGAAAGGAAACATAATTACATCGATGAATGCTGTTGCGGGAAAGAGTGATTCTGTAATTACTTTGAATACAAAAGCAAATAATATTTTACAGTGGACAAGCGAAACACCCAATCTCTATAAAGTATATGTGTATTTAAAAGAGAACGGTAAAACAATATTCCAGACCTTAGAAAAATTTGGCTTCAGAACGATTGAAGTGAGACGAGGAGATGGGATTTATCTGAATGGGGTACAAATAAAAATGAAAGGTACCAACCGCCATTGCTTCTGGCCGGAAACAGGCAGAACATTAAATGATGCTATTCAACTGCAGGATGTAAAGCTCCTGAAAGAAATGAATATGAATGCGGTTCGTTGCTCACACTATCCCCCAGATCAGAAATTTCTGGAACTCTGTGATTCATTAGGCTTGTATGTATTGGATGAGTTGGCAGGCTGGCAAAAGTTTTATAATACAAAAGTGGGTGTGAACCTTGTGAAAGAAATGGTTACACGTGATCTGAATCATCCGTCTATTATTTTCTGGGATAATGGTAATGAAGGCGGCACCAATAAAGAGCTGGATAAAGAATTTGTAAAATGGGATTATTCTCAACGCCCTGTGATACATCCACATCATCGCCCGGGTAATGAATTCAATGGCATTGATTGTAACCATTACGAGGATTATTACAGCACACAAAAAATCCTGAATGACTCGCTCATCTATATGCCAACAGAATTTCAGCATTCGCAGGATGATGGAGGGGCTGCATCGGGTATGAGTGATATGTGGGAACTGCATTGGAATGCAAAAAGAAGCGGTGGTGGATTTATCTGGGCCATGCTGGATGAATCGGTTGCGAGAACTGATTTTAATAATGTGCTGGATGGGAACGGACTAAATGCAAACGATGGTATCCTTGGCCCGCATCGTGAAAAGGAAGCCAGTTTTTTTGCATTAAAAGAAATATTTTCTCCTGTCAAGATTCGTATGAATCATTTGCCGGAATCATTTGATGGAAAGATCGAAGCAGAAAATCGTTATCATTTCACCAATTTAGATCAATGCAGTTTTCAATGGGCGT
Organism: Sediminibacterium sp.; assembly: GCA_965206685.1. Classification (GTDB taxonomy): domain Bacteria; phylum Bacteroidota; class Bacteroidia; order Chitinophagales; family Chitinophagaceae; genus Sediminibacterium. Next base: position 2,352,283 of record OZ242223.1, on the reverse strand, counting down.
TGGTAAATTATTATCAGCCCAAGGATCGGTTTGCGGGATTTACGGTTGAAAAGAATGGAATAGGTAGTATCTCTTCTGTAAAACCTTCTGCTAAAGGAAATATTGAATTGAATCTTCCTCCCGATTACAAAAAATATGATGCACTGGTCTTGGTAGCCAAAGATCCTTTTCAGAATGAGATCTATAAATGGGTCTGGAAAATAAAATCAAATACAGATCTGCTGAAAGATATTATAGTGATGAATGATAGCAGTACTTCAGTAAACGAAACAGATACCAGTTATGTTTTGAAAGGAGGAGAAGTATCGGTTACGCTTAATAAACGAAACGGACTGTTAAGCGGCACTAAAAATATTTCATCTGATAATCTGTCATTTAACAAAGGCCCGCAATTAGTGCAGGGAACAACTAACCTGATTTCTTCAAAACAATACAAAGAGGGTAAGAACAGTATTGCAGAATTTAGTTATGATGGCAATTTGAAATATACCCGCTGGACAATGTATGGCAGCGGATGGGTTAGCCTGGAATATGAGTATGTATTGAACGGGGCATATCCTTTTGCCGGTATCAGTTTTCAATATCCTGAAAATTTTATTCTGGGTGCAAAATGGTTGGGTAAGGGGCCGTATCGTCAATGGAAGAACAGAGTTGATGGAACAGAAATCAATGTTTGGCAGAATTTGTATAACAATACGCAAACGGGTTACGCACCTATGATCTATCCTGAGTTTAAAGGATATTATGGTGAAATCAACTGGATGGAGTTTAATACCGTTGAAGGAAAATTTTATGTAGCCAGTAAAGACACAGGATTATATGTTCGCCTCTTTGATTTTTATGGATTAACGGGTGTAAAACCACATCCTGAACTACCGACAGGCAATATCAGTTTTCTCGATTGTATACCGCCTATCGGTTCAAAACTGGCTTTGAATATCAATTATAATACATCTGCACTTGGCCCGCAAAGTGAACCAACAAAAATGGCTGCACCAGTAAAACGTACTTTGTATTTCTATTTCGGATCGCCTAAAACCCCTGCAGGTAAAGAGTTGTACAGCAGGCCGCTGATTGATAATGTATTTTAATAAATATGTTTTACAGTAAACAGTTTTTGTTCTAGAAACAAAAGACAAACAATTTTTCTTTAATTGATGAATACGCGTACATTAAAAACATCAATTTGTTAGTTGTGCTGCTTTGAAGCAGAAAGCAGGATGGTACAGGATACTTTATGCAGGATGGGGCAGGATGATTGGCGAGTAAAATCAGAATAATTTGTCTCGATTTTAAAACCATAATGCTGCCATATGAAAAGGAATTTTCTACCATTTGTAGTACTCTTACTCTTATCTCCTCTCTTCATTTTCGCACAGCAAAGGCAAATAAAAGGAACTGTATCTGATGATGCCGGCCTGCCTGTAGCTGATGCAACTGTATCTGTAAAAGGCGCTGCTGCCAAAACCAGAACAGATGTAAAAGGAGCTTTTACCCTTACTGTTTCAGGTACCAACACAGTTGAGTTATTGATCTCTCATGTAAATTTTGGTGAGAAGTCGGTTACAGTTACCGGTAATACAGTGTCTGTTACACTTGATAAAAGCACAAAGCAATTAGATGAGGTAATTGTAGTGGGTTACGGTACACAAAAGAAAGGAAGTGTAACCGGTGCTGTTAGTACTTTACGGAATGAAAACCTGGATGAAAGGGCCATCACACGTGTTGACCAGGCCTTGGTTGGCCAGTTAGCAGGTGTAACTGTAAAACAAACAACAGGTGTACCTGGTAAAGCTTTCAGCGTACAGGTACGAGGATCAGGATCTATCAGCGGAGGTAACGAACCTTTATATGTATTGGATGGATTTCCTTTATCTGTAAACTCAAGTAATACAGGTAATGGTTCTTTTTCAACCGGTAACCCGCTGGATAATATTAACCCCAATGATATTGAAAGTGTTGAAGTATTGAAAGATGCTGCCGCTGCTGCGATCTATGGGTCACGTGCATCAAACGGTGTTGTATTGATCACCACCAAACGTGGTCAGGCCGGCAAAGCAAAAATTACTTTCAATACGTATATGGGTTATAATGAAGCTGCAAAAAAATTACAGATGTTGAACGGGCAGGAATGGATTGACCGTGCTACTGAAATGATCAATGCAGCTTATGTATTAAAATACGGATCAACCGGTGCAACTGCCAGTGATAATGCTGCTACCAGACAGGCAAAGATTGGTTTAACCGGCACGCAGGTGAATACAGCGTATATGCTTGATCCACGTTGGGCACAACCCGGACATCCCGGTTTGGCTTTTTGGGATTGGCAGGATGTAATTGAAAGAAAGGGGTTGATGCAGAATCATGAAATTTCTGCAAGTGGCGGAACAGATGCGGTTAAATATTTCATCTCAGGTAATTATGCAGATCAGAATGGCTATGTAATTGGTTTGGGATACAAATCTTATTCTGCAAGAGCGAATGTTGAATTCAATGCGTCTAAAAAATTAAGATTCGGATTGAACATCGCACCTTCTTATTCTATCACACAAGATCCGGGTGTTGAAGGTAAGGATGCTATTTTTCATCAGGCATTAAGTACCACACCTGTTCAGGAAGATACCATGGGTGTTTATTTTAACATTGGTAAAAATGCAAGTTATCTCTGGAGCAACAGTAACAATGCTGCTTTAGGTAAATTGCAGAATAATATCGGAACCACCAAACGTTACCGCACATTAGCTACTATTTTTGGTGAATATGAAATTATTAAAGGACTGAATTTCAGAACATCGGTTAACCTCGATAATACCGATAATGTTTCCAACGGATATGTTCCGTATATCACCGCAGGTACACAGCTTGCCAGAACCTTTACAGGATCCAATAACCTGCTTGCAGCAACATCCGGCTCATACAACAGTTACAGAAGACAAACTTTTGTAAATGAGAATACACTTAGTTATAGCACTGTCATTAAATCTGATCATAGCTTAAATGTTTTGATCGGACAATCTTATAATCTGGATCGTTTTGACAGAGCAACATTAAGTTCAAGTGGTGGTTATACAAGCGCCGTGATTCAAACACTGAATGCTGCTGCAGCAGTTACCGGAAATACCACTTCAACACAAAACGTATTGATCTCTTATTTCAGCCGTTTACAATATGCGTTTAGAGATAAATATTTATTATCTGCCAGTTTACGCAGAGATGGTTCATCAAGATTTGGGATCAATAACCAATATGGTATTTTCCCGTCTGCCTCATTGGGATGGAGAATAAGCCAGGAGAGTTTTATGAAAAACCTTCGTGTGATCTCTAACCTGAAACTCCGCGCCAGCTATGGTGTGAATGGTAACAATAACCTGCCAAACGATTATGCGAGCATTGCTACTTTGGGAACAGGCAGTTATGTGTTTGGTACCACACCTGCAACGGCTATCGGTCAGGCGCCAAACGTATTAGCTAATCCAAATCTTCAGTGGGAAAAATCTCAAACCTTCGATATCGGGTTAGATTTCGGTATACTCAATAACCGCATTACAGGATCTATCGATTATTATAATAAACTGAATACACAGTTATTATTGAATGTACAGGTACCGGAAGCCACGGGTTTTCAGACTTATCTGAATAATATCGGTTCTGTAAGAAATATCGGCCAGGAATTACAGATCAACTCACGTAACCTGATCGGTAAGTTTCAGTGGAATACTTCCCTCAACTTAAGTCATAACACAAACAGAATTGAAGCGTTGGCACCCGGACAAACACAGATCATTATTCCAAACGGATTTGAAGTGTCTGACCAGATCCTGCGTGTAGGTTCTCCGCTTAACAGCATTTACGTTGTTCAGCAGATCGGTTTCTTAACACAGGATGATATCACCAAAAAAGCCGCTTTATATGGTTCGGGAGAAACAGTAGGCGATCCTAAATTTTATGATCTGAATGGCGATGGTGTAATTACCGAAGCAGATAAAATGATTGTGGGACATCCGAATCCTGATTTCACTTATGGTGTTACCAATACTTTCCGTTATAAAGATTTTGATCTGAGTATATTAGTACAGGGACAGTGGGGGGGGTCTATCTACTCACAATTAGGTCGTGCAATTACACGTACCGGACAAGGCTTTACAGATAATGCACCTGCTTCTTATACACAAAGATGGATCTCGCCAGATAACCAGGGCGCAGGCAGGTTTAGTAAAGCCTATTCCACTTTTGGATTTGTTGCAGGAACCGACTGGTTGTATTCATCTGATTATATCCGTGTAAGAGATATCACATTGGGTTATAACCTGAAGCATATTGTTAAAAGCTCATTTATTTCAGGTGTAAGGGTATATCTCACACTTGAAAATTTCTTTGGAAAGGATAAATATTACAATGGTTTAAATCCGGAAGCAGCCAATACAACGATAAGTACCAATGGTTCTTATCCTGAAGCCGGCGATTATGGTGGTTTGCCATTAGCCAAATCATTCATTTTTGGTGTAAACATTACCTTCTAACCATTTTAATTCTAAGCAAAATGAAAAAGATATTTTTTATAGCATTTTTATTCGTCCTTGCATCATGCAGTAAGGATCTGAATCAGGTACCGATTTCAACGGCAACTACCTCAACATTTTATCAGCAGCCCAGTGACTTTATTCAGGGAGTAAATGCTGTGTATAATTCATTAAGAGGTTATCCGGATAGATTATTAAATCTGTCTGAGATCAGGTCTGATAATATTTACGGAGTATCCGTTACCGTTCGTGATTGGGATCCCATCAATAATTTTTCACCCGGTATTGCACCTAATACCTATGTGGAAGAAGCATGGAATGCAGATTTTAACGGAATCTTCAAAGCAAATACAATCATTGATCAGATTGCAAAGAACAGTTCTTATGTGGGTTCTCCGGCATTGGCAACACGTTTAACTGCGGAAGCCAGATATTTAAGAGCGTTCTTCTATTTTGATCTGGTAAGGTATTTCGGAAAAGTTCCTGTGATCGATCATCCCGTAGTGGCTACAGAAGCCAACAGTATCGGACGCAATTCGGTGTCTGATGTTTATAAATTCATTATTGCCGATCTGCAATATGCAATCGCAAATTTACCTGCAAATTATAGTGGTGCATTTCCTTCTTATTCAGCAACGGATGTTGGCCGTGCTACAAAATATGCTGCAGAAGGTACACTGGCTCAGGTATATATGGCACGTTCAGGACCTGCTTATGGAATTGAAGGGCCTGGTATGGCCTCAAATGAATGGGGTTTAGCCATGCCCTTGATACAGGATATTATCAGCAGCGGTTTGTTTGCTATGAATACAAATTTTGCAAACATATTCTCATATACCAACCAAAGCCCAACAACCGCAGGTAATAAAGAAGCGGTGTTTGATGTAATGTATGTTAGTGGACAAACTCCAGTATTGGGAGCAACTTATGTTTGGGGCCTGACACCTAATAACTATTTTACATCATTGGCTATACCTAACTCAAATGGCAGCCTGGAGATCATACCTGTATCTGCAAATCTTGTTAATTCGTATGAAACAGGAGATGTTCGTAAATCGTTTACCATACTTACCACCGGCTTTACCAGTGGAGGTAGTACAGAAGTAAGACCCTTCTTTAAAAAATACCTTGATGTAACCAAATACCCCGCTGCCAGCCGTTTCGACTGGGGCGAAAATTTCATCGCTATCCGTTACACAGATATCATGCTGATGAAAGCAGAATGTATCCTGAATGGTTCAGGCGGTGGCACACAGGCTGATGTAGATGCCATTGTAAATTCAGTAAGAACAAGAGCAGGCCTGCCTTCCAAAACCAATGTAACATTGGCACAACTGTTCGATGAGAGAAGAAAAGAATTTGCCGATGAAGGTTCACGCTGGTTTGATCTGCAAAGGAGCGGTGCTTTATTAACTACTATGAACGCATGGATCGCAGCAGAAGATGTGCAGAAAAGAATCAGTCCTGTAGTGGCTAATTATGTGATCTATCCTGTTCCGCAATCACAGTTGGATGCAGCACCGGGTTTGTATACGCAAAGTCCGGGATACTAATTCTCTAATGGCAAGAAACAATCAATAGTAAAACGGCGGAATTCTTTCCGCTGTTTTCATTAATAACTGTTATCAAAAAATATTTTCTATGAAAAAGAATGGAAAGGCTTTTTTTATAGCAATAGGTTTTTGTATCACAACTATTGCCGGGTATTCTCAAAAAACAATAGCGCTATCTGCTATAAAAGGCAAAATGAGCAAACCGGATACTATTCAAATACCGGCAACTGCAAAAACAGTAAAATTTCTAACAGGTGATACTGCCAGTTTTAGAATACTATCCAGACAAAAAAATAAATTGGTCGTTGCTTTTTCGCCAACTTCCAATTTTATTGGCATTACAAGGGCAACTATTCAAATAAATAATGAATCACATAAACCCATTTCGGAAATACAACTGACCGGACTTAGTACCAAAGGTCTGGAAGGAGAGAACGAAGCGCCGCTTTCGCAAATTGTGGATGCATTGGGTTACCAGGCAAATATTGGCTGGACGGGGTTAGCCAATCACAGCAGGCCTGAATTACAAGGTGATGAACTTCCATTTTCTTTATTTCAAAAAGCGAGTAAAGAAAGAGTGGAGATCATACCTGTAGCAAGATATTCTCCCGATTTTGAATTGCCATTTGGGTATTATATAAATAAAGCAGCAATGCCTGAATTACACCAAGTAGGTCTTCTGGCAAAAGCCGGAGAGTATCCAGAGCATCAAACTTTGTTTCCGGCAATTGCCAAAGGCAGTCATTCATTTGATCCCGGAAATCAATCATTTGGTTTTTATGCAACCGGCCCAACGCATTCTGCTTATTCGGAAGATGTATGGAACATGCTTTTATTTCCGGTCAATGCAGTTCGTGCAACAAGAATATTTCCGTTGAAAGATCAGTCAGGCAAAACTGTTAAGAATACTTACCTGCTTTGTTTTGAAGAAGCAAAGAACGGAGACTACAACGATTATGTTTTTCTGATTAAAAATATTAAACCGGTAACGGAAGATCCTTTTACCCGTATATTCAACGGCAAAGATCTTAAGGGATGGCATAGCTTTCTGAAAGATATCGGAACCAATAAAGATCCCGATCATAATTTCATGATCGAAGACAGTGTGCTGCATGTGCTGGGTAAAGACCTTGGATATGTGATTACTGAAAAGGGATATAAAGATTATCATTTTAAAGTAGATTTTAAATGGGGGGAAAGGCGATGGGGATCGCGTACAAAGGAAAAACGCGATGCAGGGGTTTGCTATAATATACCAAAAAATGAACCCGATTCTATCTGGCCTCAATCTATAGAATGCCAGGTACAGGAAGGGGATGTGGGAGATTTCTGGCTATTAGGGTTCAGTACAATTAAAGTAAGTGGAGAATATAATAAGCCTTCCAATCACACAAGAATGGTCAAACAAAAAGATGCTGAAAAGCCCAATGGAGAATGGAACACGCTTGAGATCATTTCTTATCATGGTAAATGTGTGCATATTGTAAACGGGGTGGTGGTGAATGTGGGTGAAGATGCCAGTGTTAAAGAAGGAAGGATTCTCTTGCAATCTGAGTTTGCAGAAGTTTACTACAGAAATGTAAAACTCAGGCCGTTATCTCAATAAATTAATCCGTTCTTTATAGCTTACTATCAATGAATCAGTAATTATACTTGTATGCGGTTAATTTTTTTGATGAGTTTTCTGTTGGCTTGTAGTATTGGACAGGCACAAAAAAAAGGAAATATTTTTCTGTTTTCTTACTTCATCAATAACGGAGCTGATGGCCTGCATTATGCCTATAGTGAAGATGGTTTTCAATGGAACACATTCAAACACGACAGTTCCTTCCTGAAACCTGTGATCAGTAATGATAAACTGATGCGGGATCCCTGTATCATTCGTGGGGGTGATGGATTATTTCATATGGTATGGACCGTAAGCTGGAAGGCCAGAGGTATTGGTTATGCATCTTCAAAAGACCTTGTACATTGGAGTGAACAACAATATATACCCGTAATGGAAACGGAAGATTCAGCAAAGAACTGCTGGGCTCCGGAAATAACATACGATCGTTCAAAAAAAGAATATATGATCTACTGGGCAACAACCATCGCCGGGAAATATCCTGCGGATGCTTCTGTAGAAAATGGAAATAATCACCGCATCTATTATACCATTACCAAAGATTTTAAAACCTTCAGTAAAACAGCCATATTGTACGATAAAGGGTTTAATGTAATTGATGCAACGATTGTACCGGATGGTAACCATTATATCATGTTTCTGAAAGATGAAACGCCAAAGCCGGTACCTCAAAAAAATATCCGTACATCCACATCCTCGAAATTAACAGGTGAATATTCCGGCCCATCAAAACCCATTACAGGCAACTATTGGGCAGAAGGCCCAACAGCAATAAAAATAGGGGAGGAATGGATCGTTTATTTCGATAAATATCGAGACCACCAGTACGGTGCAGTAAGTTCAAAAGACCTGATAAACTGGAAAGATATATCAGATAAGATCAGCTTCCCCAAAGGCACCCGCCACGGAACGGTATTTACAGTAACCCGCAAAGAGTTTGCGTTACTGAGTAACCAGTAACCCCTCTGTGTAACTCCTTTCCTCTGTGTCCTCTGTGTTGAAAAACGACTCAGGATGCTTCAGGACGGATATAAACCGAAGAACCCCTACTTTAGAATCGAAAAGGAAACGCTTGCCGGATTGTCTTCATTTCTCAGGACATAGCATGCTGCAGGTATTCCTTCCAATCCCTTATCAAACCCAAAAAACTGATGAATCTCAAAAGAATTGTATTCGCATGTTGTTTACTGCTTTCAATCATAACCTTTGCACAGAATGGTAAAATGGATTGGGTAACCAAAGTAGGTGCCAGATCATTTCCTTCTATTAATAAAATCTTCTCAGCCAACGATTATGGCGCTGTAGCCGATGGAAAAACACTGAGTTCTCCCGCCATTCAAAAAGCGATTGATGCATGTGCTGCCAAAGGCGGTGGCATAGTAACACTGCAACCGGGTTCTTATGTAAGTGGTTCTATCTTTCTAAAAGACAATGTTCATCTCCGCATTGATAAAAATGTTTTGATTCTCGGCTCCCAGAATTTTGATGATTATCCTGAAATCGATACACGTATTGCCGGTATAGAAATGAAATGGCCCGCTGCACTGGTCAATATCATCAATGTGAAAAATACCGCCGTAACCGGTGAAGGCATTGTTAATGCAAGAGGAAAATTCTGTTGGGATAAATATTGGGCAATGCGTAAAGATTATGACACAAAAGGCTTACGCTGGATCGTTGATTATGACGCCAAACGTGTTCGCACGTTATTGGTGCAGAATGCTTCTGATATTCAGATCAAAGGACTCACATTTAAGAACGCAGGGTTCTGGACGGTACAACTGCTTTACTCGCATCATCTGACCGTTGATGGAGTGGTTATAAAAAATAACGAAGATGGTAACGGCCCAAGTACGGATGGTGTTGATATTGATTCATCATCATGGGTATTGGTGCAGAACTGCGATATTGATTGTAATGATGATAATTTTTGTTTAAAAGCCGGCCGTGATTGGGACGGACTTCGTGTTAACCGCCCAACAGAATATGTAGTGATCAGAAAATGTCTGGCGCGCAAAGGTGGCGGATTGGTTACATTGGGTAGCGAAACATCCGGTGGTATCAGACATGTACTCGCAACCGATCTGGTGGCAAGACATACAGACAACGGTCTCCGCATTAAATCTGCCACTACACGTGGCGGAACCATTGAGGATATTTACTTTCAAAAAGTTACCATGGACTCTGTAAAATTTGTTTTCAATTATACATTGAACTGGAACCCATCTTACAGTTATTCAGAATTGCCAAAAGGCTATACCTACGAAACACTTCCCACGCATTGGAAATCGATGCTCGAAAAAGTTACCCCGGTAGAAAGAGGTATCCCGCATGCAAAAGATGTTTATGTTTCTGATGTAACAGCCACTAATGTGCAAAATGTATTTAGTGTAACCGGATTGGAACAATCATTGCTAACCAACTTTACATATAGCAATTCAAAAATATCAGCCGATGCCACCGGCCCAATTGAATACACAAAAGGGTGGAGGTTTAATAATGTAGTAATCGATATTCAAAAAATAAAACCACCAACAAAACCTCAACCCAAAGAAGTTGAAGAGAGACTAAAACAATAAAGAATTAAACCGTGACTTTGTGCCTTTGTGAGATTTTTTCATAAGGCAGGTTATTAAACTTTAAAATTAAAATCAGTAATGAAAAAAATAACAATATCTATATTATTACTAACTACCTTATTGGTCTCATTTACATTAATCTATCAAAAACCCGTTCTCTACATCATTGGAGATTCAACGGTTAAAAACAGTGATGGTTCCGGAAAAAATGGTCAATGGGGCTGGGGCACAGTGATTGATATGCATTTTGATACCAATCAAATCAGCGTCCGCAATCACGCCATTGGCGGAAGAAGCAGCAGGACATTTATTACCGACGGCAGATGGGATAAAATTTTAGAAACACTCACAAAAGGCGATTATGTACTGATGCAGTTCGGTCATAACGATTCAAGTCCGCTGGATGATACAGCCCGTGCACGTGGCACTATTAAAGGTATTGGCAACGACAGTACAGAAATTTATAACCCCATCCGCAAAATGAAAGAGATGGTACACTCGTATGGCTGGTACATGCGCAAATTTGTGAATGAGGCAAAAGCAAAAGGTGCGATCCCTATTATTTGTTCTCCCATTCCAAGAGATAACCGTAAAGATGGGAAATACAATAGAAGTGAATATGGATTATGGGCGAAGCAGGTAGCCGATGAAACCAGTGCTTATTTTATAGACCTGCAGGATCTGATCGCTTTGGAATACGAAAAAATGGATACAACGACCGTTAATAGTTTTTTCCCGGCTGATAAAACACATACCAATAAGGAAGGGGCACTGTTAAATGCAGAACAGGTAGCGAAAGGAATTAAAAGCCTGAAACAATGTGCGCTTAAAAAATATCTTTTATAAATAATAAACTGAATCACTTTCATCACTATCTATAATTGCCATTATGAAAATGTATGTTCAAAAAATCGCCTTATTTCTTTCTCTGTTGATTGTTATCGTTTCCAATGCACAAAAACTGCCTACTAAAAAAGAATCACTGGCAGCCATGCGTTTAACCAATAGCTATTTCATGAACAAATGGCCCGATGCAGGTAAAACCGTTACCACCAACAAAGAAAGGCCCAGTAACTTATGGACACGTGCAGTGTATTATGAAGGTTTAATGGCTTTATATAGTGTTGATAAAGATCAATCCTATTATGATTATGCAGTACAATGGGGCGAAAAACATCAATGGGGTTTGTGGGGCGGAACCAAAGTACGCAATGCAGATAACCAGTGCGCCGGACAAACCTATTTTGATCTCTACCTGATCGATAAAAAAGAAGAACGAATCCGCGATATCAAGACCTGTATTGATAATATGGTGAAAAGTGATAAGAAAGACGATTGGTCGTGGGTAGATGCTTTACAAATGGGTATGCCGGTGTTTACCAGATTAGGAGTTGTGTTGAACGATACTTCTTATTTCAGAAAGATGTATGAAATGTATGCATTCACAAAATACAATCATGGCGGTAATGGATTGTTTGATCCGAAAACCAATCTTTGGTGGAGAGATAAAGATTTTGTTTTCCCTGCATACAAGGAACCTAACGGAGAGGGATGCTATTGGTCAAGAGGAAATGGATGGGTATTGGCGGCATTGGTAAGAACACTGCAGCTTCTGCCAAAATCAGATCCGCATTACAGTGAATACCTTGGTGATTATAAAAAAATGTGTGCTGCGATACTGCCATTACAAAGAGAAGATGGATTCTGGAATGCCAGCCTGAAAGATCCAAACAATTATGGTGGTAAAGAATTAACCGGAACCTCATTGTTTACCTATGGTTTTGCATGGGGCATCAATAATGGATTTCTGGATAAGAAATTATATCATCCCTCTATTGCAAAAGCCTGGAATGCTTTGCTGAAAGATTGTGTTCATACAAACGGAATTCTCGGCTATGTGCAGGGTACCGGCAAAGAACCCAAAGAAGCACAACCGGTTACTTACGACAGGATTCCTGATTTTGAAGATTTTGGATTAGGCTGTTTTTTACTGGCAGGAAGTGAGGTGGTGAAACTAAAATAGTATTCTATAAGTACTAATCCAAGTTAATAATACAACTGCATCTCAGCGTGAAATGCCAATCAATTATTTAAAAAATCCCTGATACTCCTGAGATAAGCTTCCGGCTGTTCAAGAAAAATAAAATGCCCTGCATCAGGAATAATAGTGAACTGATGATTGGGGAACAATCTAAAATATTCCGTTATATAACCCCATGGCTGGTTATCACATTGGCCTTTCAATAGTAAGGCAGGTATTTTACAATTAAGGAGTTTAGGTCTGGGGTCAGGCATTTGAGAAATACTCTTCATAGTCATAACCTGAACATAAAAGCCTGTGCCTGCTGACGCCTTTGGTATTTTGGATGTATCACAAACAGTAGATCTGTTCACAAGCGTATTTCGATAAACAGAAAAATCATCAGCTTCTTCGTCGGGTGCTAATTTCCATCCAAATTTTTCCGCAAAGAACTCGATAGCCTTTGCCCTGACATTGGTTGCTTTTTTGTTGCCATCTGCGTTTGTATAGTAAGGCATTTTAAGTTGCAAGCTATCCGGTGGTCTCAATGAAGTCAATTCTTTGTGAATAGGGAATATTGGTCCGGGGCCGGTGAAGATGATCTTTTCAATTTTATCTGAATTATCTGCAGCAGCAAATAAGGAAAGTACAGCACCCCATGATTGCCCAATCAGTATCACTTTGTCTGCACCTGTTTTCTGTATAATTTCTTCCAGATCCTTTTTATGTCTTTGAGCTGTATAATCATTGATGTCGTCTAACCTTGAGGATCTGCCACTGCCTATCTGATCATAGAAATAGATTATGTACCCATCATCGGATAATTTTGAAAGGCTGCTGATGATTTCATCCGTAACAGAACCACCGGGACCTCCATTAACATAAATGATCGGAAAAGGCCTTCCGGCTTTTTTAGCCTTTACTAAAGTATAAGCTATTCTTGAGCCAGTGGATAAATTCCAGTAGGAGATACTTTCTGAATTTTGTAAATGAGGTACCTGATATTTCCTGGGAATAAAAATTAGAAGAGCAAATGCGGACAGACAAAACAATATGGCAAATCCAATGAGATTGATCGTTCGTTTTTTCATTGTCAGCATTGATGGTAATTAATAAGGAAAGTAAAGCTATTCTCTCACATAGTCTGTGGCTTAACTTTATTTTAGTTTTTTGCCCTTGCTGATCAGATGGCCTGAGGTTTTCTGAAAATGCTTATAGAATGAAATCTCTGATTCGCCACGCCTTTTAGGGAGTGGATATATTTTGTACTTGATTTCTTAATGAGGCTTAAGCCACACAAAGGAAAATTGCGATCATCTTTATCCACGCCCAGAAGGTCGAGGCAAGTATTTGAAACACATGACTTATTGATTCTTCCAAACAACTCTAACCCGGTATTAACGAAACTTTACTCAAATATTTTCAAACTCCTTTTAACTTTGCATTAAGCATCGGTAATACGCAACAGCGTATCCTTTTGTTACAGTTAAACTAAGGCACATGAAAACAGGATTTACAGGTATACTGGTCATTACTGCATTTATAGGCGGACTTTTAAGCGGTTGCAGTTCTTCCAAAAGCAGTCAGCAATCGGATCTGGTTCAAACCGTAAAATACCAGAAAGATTCGCTGGTAGCCAATGGTGATGATGCAGACTGGGTAAAACCACTTCCTTATTATGACGATAAGACCGGTCTTTCTTATGCGGTGTCAAACGATAATGAAAATCTTTACATTCTGGCGACCAGTCAAAATGAAACGACTATTCAAAGGGTATTAAGAGGAGGCCTTACCGTTTTACTAAATAACCATGGCGTAAAAGACGAAAACGGTGCCGCAGGTATTGTTTTTCCAACCGGTAACCGAGTGCAGAAAGGAGACAAGCTATTGAATGACCGCCCAGAGCTGCAGCAAAATAAACATGTAGCATTAGACGCTGTGCAGGATTATGCCTTATTTGGGTTTCATGAAATAAAAACCCCTGAAAATTTTGATTACGGTAAAAAGAATGCAGAAGGAATTGAACTGGGTATTGGGTTAAACAATGCAAACGAATTGGTTTATGAAGCAAGCATTCCCTTAAGTTCTTTCCTTAACCGATTAGAGATCATGAATCTGAACAGAAAAAGTATTGCTATCGGTTTTATGCTTGATAATATTCCAGGCCAATCAAACGGACGTGGCGGTGGTGGTGGTATCTCCATTGGCGGCGGCCTTGGATTTGGTTCCTTTGGAAGTGGCGGTGGAATGGGTATTTCCATCGGCAGTGGATCTCTGGGCAGGATAGGAGGTGGAGGTAACCGCTTAGGAAAACCCACCAAATTCTGGAAAGAAGTCATCCTGGCAAAAGCACCCACAAACAATAGATAAGATCAGGTTGTACAGTAATAAAAAGCAGTGGTTAATTACTAATTATTAATTTCTAATTTTTAATTATTAATTTCTCCCTCTAAACTGCTTGCCATGGCTACCACAAGAAGAAAATTCCTGCAAACATTGGGGTCTTCCGGTTCTTTGTTACTTGCCGGCTTACCCGCTTTTGCGGATCCTCAAAAAGTACAAACCCTGTTATCCAGCGTTAAAGTAAGTGCCAACGATAAAGTGCGGATCGCTCTGATCGGTTCAGGTATTATTGGCCATTATGATACAGAAACAGCATTGAAAGTTCCCGGTGTAGAACTGGTGGCTGTTTGTGATCTCTATCAGGGAAGGCTCGACAGGGCAAAAGAAAAATGGGGTAATCAATTGTTTGTGACACGTAATTACAAAGAGATCCTTTCCAGAAAAGATATTGATGCCGTATTGGTCTGCACCTGCGATCATTGGCATGATCATATCACCATCGATGCATTAAAAGCCGGTAAACATGTTTATTGCGAAAAACCCATGGTACATCATGCAGAAGAAGGTCTGGCAGTAGTGGCTGCACAGAAAGCCAGCGGTAAAGTATTACAGGTAGGAAGCCAATCGGCCAGTTCTGTTTTATTTCTGGAAGCACAAAAATATTTTAAACAGGGCATCATTGGTGAACTCGCTTTTGCAGAAGCATATAACGACAGAAATTCTGCAAACGGCGCCTGGCAATATACCATTCCTTCAGATGCCAGTACCCAAACCATTGACTGGGATATGTTTTTAGGCGATGCACCTAAAGTTGCATTTGATCCTGTTCGTTTTTTTCGATGGAGAAATTATAAAGCCTATGGAACGGGTGTTGCAGGCGACTTGTTTGTACACAATTTTACGGGATTGCATACAGTTACAGGATCGTTAGGCCCGGATACGATCTATGCTGCAGGTGCATTAAATTATTGGAAAGATGGGAGAGATGCTTTTGATATTGTTACCGGTATCATGCGTTACCCTAGATCAGCAGCGCATAATGGCTTCCAGTTTTATACAAGGGTAAATCTGGCGGATGGTGCCGGTGGCGGACAAAGTAATCGTTTTGTGGGAACAGAAGGTGTGATAGAAGTAAAATCAAACAGTATCGTAATCAAACATTTTAAAAGACCGATAGCACCCGGTATTGGCGGATACGATTCGATGGAAAGCTTTCCCAAAGCGATGCAGGAATCTTTGTTGAAAGAATATAATGCCCGGTACACAGCAGAAGAGAAAAAAGCAAAGATCAGTGAGGATATTATTTTTGAAGCACCCAAGGGTTACGACAGCCGCTTAGACCACATGATCAATTTCTTTGAAGCCGTTAGAACGGGTAAGCCTGTATTGGAAGATGCATCCTTTGGTTTACGCGCAGCAGGCCCTGCCATTCTGTGCAATAAAAGTGTTGAATTGAACAGTGCTATCCATTGGGATGCAAAAGAAATGAAAGTGATTAATACAAAGGCATAAAATAATCCTATGAGTACTAAAGAACAATCAGCAATGAATATCTGGAACAGAAGAAAATTTGTTACTACTGTTTCCTCCGTATTAGGTACATCAGCATTGGCTGCATTACCTGGTACCGGTTTTGCCGTAACCCTTGAAAAGAATAGCGCTGCTATGACGGTGCAACAGGTGATCGATCTGATCATTAAAGACATCCCCGGCGCACCTTTCCCTAAAACAGTGGATACGATTAAATCGGGTGACGCTAATCAAACCGTTACCGGTATTGTAACCACCATGTTTGCTACGGTGGACGTGATCGAAAAAGCAGCAGCTATTGGAGCAAATTTTATCATTGCGCATGAACCAACCTTTTATAATCACGCAGATGAAACCAACTGGCTCGAAAACAGTGAGGCATACAAATACAAATCAGCCCTTCTTAAAAAATATAATATGGTTGTATGGCGGTTTCACGATTATATCCATGCACATAAACCCGATGGCGTGATCAGTGGTGTACTCGAAGCATTGGGCTGGGAGAAGTATGCAGATATTGCCAAAAAACCTTATCTCATCAATATTCCAACAACCCATCTAAAATCAGTAATTGAACTTTGTAAAAAGAAATTAAATATTGCGCATGTTCGCTATGTTGGTGATCTGCAACAATCCTGCAGCAAAATTGTTTTTGCACCGGGTTCAGCCGGCGGCCGTATGCAAATCAGTGCATTAACTTTAGAAAAGCCTGATCTGTTGATCGTAGGTGAAGTAGACGAATGGGAAACCAGTGAATATGTACGCGATCTCCGTTCTTCCGGCTCCAAAACATCTTTGCTTGTATTAGGACATATAGTAAGTGAAGAACCCGGACTGGAATGGTTGGTAAAATGGCTCCAGCCACAAATAAAAGATATCCGTATCACTCATATTCCTTCAACTGATGCATTTAGCTGGGCTTAATCTTTTCATCTACTAATAATTGATGTTTCATGTTTCTTTTACACAGAATTTTTTTGATACTATTTTGTATAGGCAGTTGTACTTTTCTTGTTAATGCACAGGTAAAACAATCCGCTTCGGTATGGCTCACCGATCCAAAAGATAAAGTGCTTTTTGAAAAGCAAAATGATATTCCTTTTACCAAGAATGATAATAATGGCAATACTTTTTCGATCTTGATTGATGAGAAACAAAAATTTCAATCCATTGATGGGTTTGGTTTTGCCTTAACCGGCGGCAGCGCATTGAATCTCATGAAGATGAGTAAAGAAGCCCGTGCAGCTTTGCTCAGAGAATTATTTGCCAATGATAAAAATAATATCGGCACAAGTTATCTGCGCATTAGTGTTGGTGCTTCTGATCTGGATGATCATGTATTTTCATATGATGATCTCGCTCCCGGACAAACCGATACAGGCCTGATCCATTTTGATCTGGGTTACGATAAACAAAACCTGATTCCGGTTCTGAAAGAGATTCTTAAGATCAATCCCAACATTAAGATCATGGCTTCTCCCTGGTCGCCACCGGTTTGGATGAAAGATAATAAAGACACGCGCGGCGGAAGTTTATTGAAAGAATATTATTCAGTATATGCACGCTATCTGGTAAAGTATATTCGGGAGATGCGCAAACAAGGTATCCGCATTGATGCGTTAACTGTGCAGAATGAACCACTGCATCCCGGCAATAATCCCAGTTTGTTGATGCTGGCACCTGATCAGGCCGATTTCGTAAAGAACCATCTGGGCCCGGTATTCCGAAGAGCAAAGATGGATACGAAAATAATTGTCTACGATCACAATGCGGATAAACCTGAATATCCGATTTCGATCCTGGATAATCCGGAAGCAAAAAAATATATTGATGGCTCCGCTTTTCATATGTATGGAGGAAAGATTGAAGCGCTGTCAAAAGTGCATGATGCACATCCTGATAAAAACATTTATTTCACCGAACAATGGATAGGCGCACCGGGAAATTTAGCGGGCGATTTAAAATGGCATATTGAAACACTGATCATAGGTGCCACACGAAACTGGGCCAAAACAGTGATCGAATGGAATCTGGCATCTGATACTGAATACAAACCTTACACAGATCGTGGTGGTTGTAAAACCTGTTTGGGTGCGGTTACCATAGCCGGCAATCAGTTTGCAAGAAACCCGGCTTATTATATTATTGCACACGCAGCAAAATTTGTAAAGCCAGGTTCTGTTCGTATTCAGTCTACAATGCCGGATCATTTGCCTAATGTGGCTTTTCGCAGGTTAGATGGAAAAACAGTTTTGATCGTTTTGAATACTTCGGGCAATTCACAGACAACAGATCTTATGTTTCAAAACAAAAAAACAACAATCACATTATCTGCCGGTGCAGTAGCAACAATTATCTGGTAGATCATTCTAAAAAAACAATATGCAAATTTTGTCGCTCAAAGAATATAATCGCTTTATTGTATTTGCAGGAATGCTTTTACTGATCAGTTGCTCAGTGCATAAAGCGGGTTCCCTATCCGGATCTGATCTGCAGAAACAGATGAGGGCCGTCTTACAAAAACAGATCATGGAAGAAGCGGATTGGGCTATGCAGCAGGAACCCATAACGGTTACCGCAGAATCTTCACCGCTCAGTACCGGTGGTAAACATGATTTTTTTTCGCAGGCGGATTATTTCTGGCCCGATCCTAAAAATCCGGATGGACCTTATATTAACCGCGACGGGCAGTCCAATCCCGATAATTTTGCAGCACACAGAAAAGCAATGATCCGCTTTAGTAAGATCATGGGTGCATTGGCATCTGCCTACAAAATAACAGGGGATCAAAAATATGTGCAACAGGCTATTAAACATTTGAAAGCATGGTTCATTGACCCCGAAACATTGATGAACCCGAATCTCAAATATTCTCAGGCAGTAAAAGGATTATTTGAAGGACGCAGTTACGGTATCATCGATACCATTCATTTTATGGAAGTGGCACAGGCCGTGATCGTAATGGAGAATGATGCTTTGTTTGATAAAGAAATAGTAACCGGCATCAAAAAATGGTTCGCCCAATACATTGTTTGGCTAAATACCAGCAAGAATGGAATTGATGAAAAGAATGCAAAAAATAATCACAGTGTTTGCTGGGCCATGCAGGTAGCTTCTTTTGCTAAACTCTGTGGAGATAATGCGATGCTCGATACCTGTCGTAAACTATATAAAAATGTTTTCCTGCCCAATCAAATGGGATTGGATGGAAGCTTCCCGCAGGAATTGGCGCGTACCAAACCTTATGGCTATTCAATCTTTAATCTGGATGCAATGGTAACCCTTTGCCAGATCGTTTCTACATCAACAGATAATCTCTGGAATTATGAAATGGCTGATGGCAGATCTATCAAAAAAGGAATCATGTATCTATATCCATTCATCGCAGATAAATCCAAATGGACAGGCAAGCAGGATATCATGTACTGGAACGATTGGCCCGTAGCACAACCTTTTTTAATTTTTGGTGCCAATCAGTACAAAGAAAAAGAATGGTTCGAAATCTGGAAGAAATTAGATCATCAACCAACTATCACGGAAGTAATCAGAAATGTACCCATCCGCCACCCATTGATCTGGCTATAATCCGCGAAGTTATACATCAGTTCATAAAAAATCAGTGATCCTATTTAGAACTATCCCGCTCAATCAAACTGCTCTTCAAAACAATTTTATCAATCCGGTTACCAAAGGTTTTTTTCTCGATCATCCGGAATAACAAGGCAGCCGATTCTTTGCCTATCTCAAACGCAGGCTGCGTAATGGTTGAGAGGGAAGGGTTTAACAGTGAAGCGGTGCGTAGATTGGAGAAGCTGATCACTTTTAATTGTTGGGGCATTTTTAACCCTATATCATTACATACATAATAAGTAGAGATGGCTAATTTTTCTACGGTTGCAAAAATCCCATCAGGCCGGTCTTTGCTTTTCAGTAATTTCTTGATCATGTCAAGATTAGCAGCATTATCATTTGTACATTGAACAACCAGTTTCGGATCGGCTTTGATATTGTGTTTTTTCAAAGCATCTTCATATCCGTTCATTCTTTTATGTGTGATGGAAAGATAATTGGACAGCGATAAACACGCAATCCGCTTACAACCTGCCTGTATCAGGTGTTCTGTAGCTTTAAAACCACTTTCATAATCATCTGTGGTAACCGTTGGACATTCCATGGTTTCAGGAACACGATCAAAAAAGACTAACGGAATTCCTGTTTCGTGTAAGGAGGCTAAATGACTTACATCTGCTGTATCTCTGCATAAAGAGATCAATACACCATCTACACGCCCGCCCTGTAAGTGACGGATAGTAGATTCCTCATTCTTAAAATCTTCATGAGTTAAATAAGTGAGTACATGGTATCCTTTCTGTTGCGCCACCAGTTGTATGCCATCTATCGCCAATGCAAAAAAGTTATTGGCAATTTCGGGGATGACAACAGCGATGGTAATGCTTTTTTTTCTGCGTAAACTGCTGGCAAATGGATTGGGCTGATAGTTAAGTTTTTCCGCCATTTCACGAACCCTGCGTTTCGTTTCTGCGCTGATCTCATAACTGTCACGCAAAGCTTTTGATACCGAGGATATGGAAAGCCCGAGTTCTTCAGCAAGCCTTTTGAGGTTGGTACTGCTCATAATCGAAGTGGTCTGTTTTACTGATCATCTTCTTTTGGAAGACCATCATTCTGTTTCCGTTCCTAAGATACAACAATTACGAAAAACCCTGAAAACGTTTTCGTAATCTACGAAAATAAAATACCTCCTAATGCTTAGTATTGTGAAGGATAGCGTACTATTCTGTATTGTTAAAACAAAGCTTTTGCCATGCCCCAACCGATTGCACGCTTATACAGCGCCGGAAAGTATTGTCTGCTGATCTGTAGTATTTTATTGATTACGGCACATGTTTCTTCTCAAACAAGCGAAAATATTATTTCTCAATTATCTCCCGACAAACAACTGAACCTCTCTTTCCGCCTGCACAACGGAACCGATATTGAATACAAAGTGGTCTATCATCAAAAAGAAATACTGGGTTGGTCGCCATTGGGATTGGTTGCCAAAACACAATCCATTCCTTCCGGAAAAGTTAATACAGGAAAGATCACCCGTTCTGCAGTTAACGAAAATTTTGCCTGGCCATTTGGAGAGAATACAACCATTCATAACCAATACAATCAGGTTATCATTTCTTATCAATGTGACAATGGTGTTTTATTTAGTATTGAAGCAAGGGTATTTGACGACAATCTTGCTTTCCGTTACCTGTTGTCTGAAACAACTGCAAAGTCTGTATTGACAATTCATAAAGAAAATACCGGCTTTAATTTTACTTCAGCGTATTCTGTATATCGTCATAATACAGAATCGGTATTTAGTCCAACGCCGATCAATGAATTAAAAAATCCTTCAGATTTTCCGGTTGTATTGGCCTCGCCGAAAATGTATGTCTGTATTAATGAAGCAGCTAATGATCAATATACAAAGGCAACAGTTGGAAAGGGTGATGCAGATAATACTTTGTCTGTAAAGTTTGGAAAAGATACAGTGAAGCTGAATGGCTCTTTTCAAACACCCTGGCGTACGCTCAGTTTTTCAAAAACGGCTATCGGCCTTTGTAAGAACAGTGATCTGTTGTATAAACTGAATCCAAAACCGGATGCATCAAAAGATTATAGCTGGATCAAACCCGGCAAATTATTGAGGGATATGACATTGTCAACTAAAGGCGCACTGGACTGTATAGACTTTGCACAAAAATTGAATTTTCAATACGTGATGTTCGATGCAGGCTGGTATGGAAAAGGTTATGCAGCAGAATTTGATAAAGATTCAGATCCGGTAAAAGTGGTTCCTGAAATAGATATGCCCAAAGTGATCAATCATGGAAAGGAAAAAGGTGTAGGATTGATTTTGTATGTGAATTATGTAGGACTTCGCAAGAATAATCTCGATACTTTATTTACACTCTACAAAGGCTGGGGTGTGAAAGGTTTGAAATTCGGTTTTGTAAATGGCCTTACACAGGATGGAATTACCTGGCTGATTAAGGCAGTAAAAAAGGCACAGGATTATGGATTTATTATTGATGTACATGATAATTACAAACCCACCGGCATCAGCAGAACCCTTCCGGCATTTTTAACACAGGAAGGCGTTAGGGGAAATGAAAACAACCCCGATGCTTTTCACAATACAACTTTGCCATTTACCCGTTTCTTATCAGGCCCCGCTGATTATACTTTTTGTTACCGCAGTCAGAATGATAGTTTTAATAATACACTATTATCCAAAAAATTACAGGTAAGCCAGGCGCAGCAACTCGCATTAACAGTTATTTTTTACAGTCCCTTACAATCTATGCTTTGGTATGGAAGGCCTGCATATTACCAGTTGCCTGAGCAGATTGAATTCTTTAAACAGGTTCCGACAACATGGGACAAAACCATCCATCTCAAAGGAGAGATCAGTGAGTACATAAGTGTAGCCAGAAAAAAAGGTACCCAATGGTTTATCGGATCTATTACAAATGATAAACCTTATCAAACCCATATTAAACTCGATTTTCTGGATAAAGGGAAGAAATACACAGCCTCTGTTTATGATGATGATGGTAAAGGGAATGTGATTAAACGGGTCATGGATGTGAATAGTACTTCTGTTTTAGCAGTTGATATTAATGCGAAAGGAGGGGAGGCGGTGATGATTGTCGTAAAATAAAAAGGAATAAGGGATTAAGTTTAGTGCACAAGTCAAAAACCCCTCCGCCCTTTGGGCACCTCCCCTGCGAGGGGAGGAATATTCTGAAGAAACAAGGGTAAAAAATGATGAGGTGTTTTCAACCTCATCATTTTTTACCCTTGTTTCTTCCTACTTGTTTCTTGTTCCTTGTCTCTTACTTCTTCCCTTTCATAGCCCTATACCGCATCATTGCTTCAATATAATAATAGTCGGCATAAGTAAGCGGAACATCTACTTCGGAGTTGCCGGGTAAATGGCCGGTACTGTGTTTCAGAATAAAGCCACCGTTCTCACCAATTGGTGCAGTGTATGCTTTGGTTGATAATGCACGGATGATCTGTTCTGCATAACCCAGATAAAAATTACCTTTTTCACCACCTGAATATTTGCTCAGTTCAAGTAATGCAGAAGCAGTGATCGCTGCAGCAGATGCATCTCTGTAAGTTGCAGGAATATCGGGAGAATCATAATCCCAATAAGGAATTTTATCTGCTGTGAGGTTTGGATGCTTTGTAATAAAGGCAGCGATCTTATTGGCCTGTGCCAGATATTTCGGGTCTTTGGTACAACGATACATTACTGTATAACCATATAATCCCCATGCCTGTCCTCTGGCCCATGCAGAATAATCTGCATAACCCTGTGCTGTTTTTTTCTCATGCACATTTCCGGTTGCAGGATCATAATCTATCACATGGAAAGAGCTATTATCTGCACGGAAATGATTTTTCATTGTGGTGTTGGCATGGGTAACGGCTATCTTATAAAAAGAGGAATCGCCGCTTACTTTGGTTGCCCAGAAAAGTAATTCGAGGTTCATCATATTATCAATGATCACCGGAAATTTCCATGTGCCGTGATCCCATGATTTGATGCAACCTACGGTTGGATTAAACCGCGTAGATAAAGATTTAGCACTCGTTAATAAAATATCCTCATATTCCTTTGACGGTGTTAAACGGTTGGCATTGCCAAAACTGCAGTACATCATAAAACCCAGGTCATGTGTGCCTTTGTTAAGCTTTTCTTTTTCTAAAACCTTATCAATTCTGTTTGCTTCTGTTAATAAAGCGGGATCTTTTGAATATTCATACAGATAGAAAAGTGAGCCGGGATAGAACCCGCTGCACCACCAGCCTGAATTGCTGGTCTCTTGCTTTTTCGTGAGCGGATACCATGTTTTTGGAAACTTATCTGCCGGTAAAATCGTTCCCATGTATTTGTATTGCGCAACCGCTTTTTGTAAGGCAGAATCAATGATCTGCAAAAGCGGCTTGGGTGATTGTGCGAAAATACTTACCGACAAAACCAATCCGGCTAATACCGAAATAATTTTTTTGCGTTGATGCATAGTTGAGAAGTGTTTGATGATAAAAACTAAAAACGGTAAAAAGAGAATGCCACCCCAATGTTAAGGGATGGCATTCATTATTTGCTTATAACCTAAAGAACAGTTTATGGTTAGTCAATGATCTTATCACTGGCAGCTACGTTTCCGGCTGCACCTGAGTAACCGGTGTTTTGGTTGATATGTCCGTCAGGGTTAGCCAGGATAGCACTCTGCGGAACCGGCCATAACACATGGTACTGGCTGATACGGAACTGATCTCCGTGAACCGTAACGAAATTGGTTTTATAGAAAATATTCTTTTCCAGAATACGGTCTACCATAAAATTAGAGGTAGAGAAATTAGCCAGTGTATAGGTTTTGCCATTGTAAGGCTGGCCTGTTTTTGCGAAGATGTAAGCAATCCTGGTTAACTCAGTTTTGCGTGGCTCTTCCCAATACAGTTCACGGGCTCTTTCATCTAAAATGGTTCCAATGCTCATTTGTGCAGGTGTAAGGGCAGCGCATTTAGCACGTGTTCTTACCGCATTCACATCTGCAGCCGCATTAACCGCATCGCCTTTCCACATATAGGCTTCTGCACGCAACAGATAAGTTTCCGCTATACGGAATACATACCAGTCTGAGTGTCCACCCTGCATAGGTACATTCTCTGTATCAGGAATATACACTTTGTAGTGAGGCCAAGGATACCATCTGCGCAATGTATCATCACACAATAAAGTTCCGGTAGGACCTCTTAACCGCAGGCGTAAACCATAGGCGGTATCTTTTCCTTTTAAAGCAGGGTTGTTGTAACGAAGATTTTCAGGATATAACCAGTTGCCTGATGTTGAATCGTGGCGCAGGTCATTGGCATCATCCCAGATATCTTTATAGCTGTAAGGCGTGTTACGTGCACGGCCGATACCTCTTCCATAAATATTCATGATATCGATCTCAACACCTGCGGAAGCCGTCATTCCGGTTCCACCGGCAGGAGTGAAGATGGTTGTTCCGATAGATACGCCCGGTGCAACCTGACGCATGATACGCATACCACCTGTTCCACCGGTACCTCCATCAAGCATTGAGCTTAAGAAAGCACTGGCTGTTCCCAAACGGTCTGTTACCAAAAACAATCCTTCTGTATTAGAACCAGCGGCTTTGTTATTAGGTCTGTGCAGATCCCAGATCACATTCTTGGTAGCAACACCTGCATCTTCACCAAAACGGGCAGTCATCAGTTTAAAAGAACCCTGACTGATCACGGCGGTACAGGCAGCAATGGCATCATCAAACAATCCTAATGCGAGATTAATCTTTGCAAGCAAATGATAACAGGAAGCACGGCTTACATCTCCTTTATCAACCACAAAAGGAACATATTTTACGGCAAATTCCAGATCGGCTTTCATTTGTGTGAGGATCACCTCACGCTTAACAGTTGTAAAATCTGCTTTGGCAGAAGTTACTTCTTTGGTAGGGCATGGTACATCACCAAACTGGTGTGTTAAACGATAGTAATCATACGCTCTGTAGAAATAAGCTTTACCCAAAAGGATATTCTTATCTGCATCAGCAATCGCTGTTGCACCCGGTAAGCGGGAGATAATGGTGTTAGCCATACGGATACCCACATATTCCTGGTTCCAAAACCAGCCGATCCTGTTAAAGTCTACATTGTTCAACTGTGCATCAGGCGTAATTTGTACATCGAGGTTTTGAGCGGGGCCTGCTTTATCATCTGTACCGTCTACAGTTACTTCAGAGAACAGTTGTTCAGTAATAATCGGTGCACCATCACCATACCATTCGGTACGCAGGTTACGGTTACAGGCGGCCAAAGCAGCGTTAAAACCATTTACATCAACCAAAGTATTTTCAGGTGAGTAGATGGAGAGAGGTTGTGGTTTAAGCCAATCTTTTTTACAACTATTCAATGTCATCATGCTGATAACGACAAGGGATAGCAGAAAGGCCAGTTTATATATCTTATTCATGTCTTCTGTTTTTATTGAGGTTATCTTATAAAGTAAGGTTTATACCGAAATTGAGGTTCATTGGTGTAGCACCTTTGGTTTCAGGATCGAAATAATTCCATTGTGAGAACACGGCAGCATTCACCACATTGAAATAGGCTTTCAATCCATCAAGATGCCATTTATGAGCTATCTCGGCAGGAACGGTGTATGCAAGGGCCACATTACCAATCCTTACAAAACTTGATTTCCTGTAAACGTTCCATGATACCGGACCACCTGCATTAGACATCATCGCTGCATAATCGTTGATCTGGTTTGATGGAGTCCAGTAAGGACGCTGATAGAACTGTGAACGGTCATAGAAGTTATCTACGTTTTTCGCTTCATTCAACTGGGTTAACTGTCCCATTTTAGCATACAAAGTGAAAGAGAAATCAAAGTTTTTATACAGCTTGAATTCGTTACGTAAGCTCCATGAAAAATCAGGAGTGGTTGCACCCTGGAATTGTTTGTCATCAATGGTGTATTTACCATCTCCGTTAGCATCCAGAATTTTGAAATCACCCGGCTTATAACCATATTTAGCAGCTGTAACCGCATCGGCAGTGCTCCATACACCGGTAATGGTGTAGTCGTATACAGCACTGATATTTTTTCCGATAAACCATCCGTTACCGATATCATTCTTTTCAGAAGTACCAATCTGTTTTCCGGTTGCATCAAAATCAGGTGTTGGTCCGTACAGGTGGTTAATCTGGTTTTTGTTCCACCAGAATGCCAGTGTAGAACGCCATTCAAAATTCTTACGCTTCATGTTATTGGTATTGAAGCTGAATTCCATTCCTTTATTCTGTACTTCACCCAGGTTGGCCAGAATGCTACCGAAACCGGTAACAGAAGGCAGGGTTCGGTTAACCAACAGGTCTTTGGTAGTTCTGTTATAGTAGTCAATTGAACCTGATAAAAATCCTTTAACAATTGAGTAATCCAAACCTAAGTTGATGGAAGCATTTCTTTCCCATTTCAAAGTTGGATTTGATAGGTTGCTTGCAGATACAAAACCTACGTTATAAGCAGCACCACCACTGGTAACAAATGTATAGGTACCTGAAGAGAGGTTAGAAAGAGCGGCGTAACGTCCGATAGAACGGTTACCATTCTCACCATAAGAAACCCTCAGCTTGGCATAATCCAGCCATTTGTCTGTGCTC
Source organism: Sediminibacterium sp. (assembly GCA_965206685.1). GTDB lineage: Bacteria > Bacteroidota > Bacteroidia > Chitinophagales > Chitinophagaceae > Sediminibacterium. Next base: position 2,324,846 of record OZ242223.1, on the reverse strand, counting down.
TTCATGAATTTTTCTTCGCTAAACACCCAGCTTGCAGCTGCAGAAGGGAAAGTAGCTCTTGGGTTTTGTTGTCCAAAAGCTGAATAACCATCACGTCTGGCTGTAACAGTAAGGAAGTAACGCTGATTGTAGTTATAGTTGATACGACCCATCAAGGCGTCCCCTGTTTCATACTGATCATCACTGTTTGCAGTGAATGGAAGGGTAGCTGATTGGATTGAGTTATAACTCAGATTATCATTTGGCGCAAAGTTCTCAGCGTGGATAGTTGTGTTCCATGACTGGAATTTCTCAGCGTTAACAAGGAAGGTAGCTTCGATAGAGTGCTTACCATATTTACCTGCCCAGTTCAGCTGGTTATCAACGTTCCATGAATAAACGGTTTGGTTTCTTCTGTCAACAATACCTTTTCTGGTTGCCAGAACAGGGTTATTGGCTGACTGGTGGTTATACTCACGAAGCAGGTCTAATCTTGGAGAGAAGGTTACTGAGTAAGAGAAACCAAATGGCAATTTACCTTTTGCATAGATCTGACCGAAGATGTTATCATACTTATACATTCTGTCGGTATATGCCTGGCCCATGAACGGGTGCGTGTTATTACCCGGATCATCATTAGGGCTTGCGCGTAAGGTAATACCATCAGCTGCATAGTAAGAACCAAAAGGAGTTGTATGGATCATATCCGTTAAGTTAACGGCTACAGAACTTTCATCTCTTTCAGCAAACTGAATATTGGCACCAACCGTTAAGTATTTAGCGATGTTTGATTCCAGGCTGAAACGGGTACGGATGGTTTTGTATTTATCACCTACTGTTAAACCCTGGTTTTCCAGGTAGCCAACAGAGAAGTAATAGTTCAGGTCTTCTTTTCTTTGAGAGATACTGATGGTATGATCCTGTTGCATAGCACCCTGATTGTAGATCAGGTTCTCCCAGTTCAGGTAATTACCTGCCTGATAGTTAGCGATCTCTACAGGTTTTAAACTCAAACGGTTTAACCAGGCAACGGTTGGGTCGCCTGAAGAACCATCTAATGCCAGCCAGTTAGCTACACTTAAAGATGCAGGAAGCGTTGAGGGGTTCCAGTATTTATATTGTACACCCGGTTTTGAAGTAGAATCAAAACCAGACATCGCCCATCTTACATCCTGGCGCCATGTAATAAATTCGGCTGGTGTAAGTAAGTGTGGCTTGTTAGTCAATATATTTTTACCAACATTGCTGTTAACGGTAATGATCGGTTTACCTGCTTTACCTTTTTTGGTAGTGATCAGGATAACACCATTGGCAGATCTGGCTCCGAATACGGCAGCAGAGCTGGCATCTTTCAAGATATCAATGGTATTGATATCATTCGGATTGATATCTTCCAAACCACCCGGATAAATTACCCCATCTAATACGATCAACGGGCTGGAACTTGCGGTCAGCGTTCCTTTACCACGGATCTGTAAGCTGGAGTTAGAACCTTTGGTGCTGGCATCAAAGCCAACATCCAGACCGGGAGCGTTACCACGTAACATGTCTCCTACCGATCTTGGGTTCTCATTTTCCAATTGAGTGGCTTTTACCTGTGCAACAGCACCGGTAAGGTCTTTCTTGGTACGTGTACCATAACCTACCACCACCACATCATTCAGGCCTGAAACCTGTTCTGTAAGTGATACGTTGATAGCTCCGTTTCCTTTTACAGCAACTTCTTTCGCACCGAAGCCGGTAAAACTGAAAACGAGGGTTCCGTTATCGGGAACATTGTTAATGGTAAACACACCTTGTGCGTTGGTGGTTACCCCTCTCTTTGTACCCTTGATCGTAACGCTTACGCCTTCCAGCGGAGCATTTTTTGAGTCAGATACTTTACCGGTAACGGTAGAAGGAGGGGGATTGAGGGCCGCGAGTTTGTTCGCTGACCATCCGGCTTTTGCCGTAACTGCGAAGGATCCCGCTAGAATCATGAAACATACTAAGTGTAGTACGCGCATGAAGGGGACTGCTTTAAAAGCATTCGGATTTTTCTTCATAATGGCAAGAATTGGTTTTGATGAATAACAGTAAGCTTCGGGCAATCGTTCCCGTTTTTGGCAGCACACTATTAATAGAATGTTAAATTAATTCAGTTTTTCAACTAACCATCAAATGGAAATATTTTGTTGCGTGTTTTCTACGAAAAGGTTTTCGTAAATTAAGTGTCGAAGGCTATGGCTTAGTAGTAAATTAGTTTTGCCTTAACCCGATTGCCTGATGAAAAGAACCCGTTCCGATACCTGGAGAGCTGATATCCTGTTTAGAAAGTCTTCCCTTTGCGAAAAACTCCTGAAACCCTTGGTATTGTTGGATGGAACCTTATGGTTGTATACAAGGTTGTACGGTAAGACGTTAATTCTATCCCCTTCGCTGCATTGCGTTAACAAAAAAAATAAAAAAAATCTGAGCAGATTTCAGATGATGATCTTTACGAAAAGCACATCCTGTCTATTCCATATTATTGAACTGAAATGTATTAAATCCACATACCCTGTGAATAATATTTTTCAATGTGAAGACAGTAAACGGTTAAGTTTTTTTTAATCGTTCCGTAATGTGGAACAGTAAGTGATAATTAAACTATAAAACAGAAAATGGATATGTATACTATGGGACTAAAACTACAGAAATCGTTATGGTTGATATTTATCTGCATGGGTTTGGCATCTACCGTTTTTGCTGATAATACAGATGGCAAACTTAAAAACAGCCGTGTATTGGTTTACACAAAAAACGGAAAAGGGTATGTGCATGATAATATTGCCTCAGCAGTAGCCTGTGTAAAAACACTGGCAACAGAAAATAATTTTACGGCAGATGTTTCGGATGATCCTTCTGTTTTTACGGAAGCCAATCTGAAAAAATATCAATTACTCATTTTTACCAGCACCAATAATGATGTGTTTGATAATGATGACCAGCGCGTAGCTTTCAGAAGATATATTGAAGCGGGTGGTGGTTTTGTGGGCGTTCATTCTGTAACCGGAACAGAAAGAAACTGGAAATGGTTTAAAATGATGTTGGGCGAAACCTTTACCTGGCATGCCAAATTTCAAAAGTTCGGCATCAAAAAAATTGATGCAACACATCCTTCCATGGAAGGCGTGCCGGCATATTGGGAAAGAGAAGATGAATGTTATTTTGGTAAAGAAATGTATCCCGGCATTAAAGTATTAATGGCGCACGATGTGAGTACGATTGATACAAAAGATAAAAAACAAGACAGTGCCCTGAAAGCAAATCTTGGAACCTATACCTACTATTTTCCGGCAGTATGGTATCAAAATTTTGAAGGGGGTAATATCTGGGTTACTACTTTGGGCCATACTAAAGAAAGTTACCAGGATCCTGTTTACAAGAATCATTTGCTGCAGGGTATTAAATATATTGCAAGTCAGTATAAAGGATTGAACTATGCCAATGCACATGCAGTTGGTAAAGACGACCCGTTGAAGTAATTAAGAATTAAAAATTAATAATTAAAAATAGATAAGATAAGATGCGTAGAACCCTTTTGTTTGGAGCGATAATGTTTTTTATGTTGAATAGTGATGCACAGCAACCTTCCGTAAAACTGATCACATTGGATCCGGGGCATTTTCATGCTGCGCTGGTGCAGAAATCTATGTATCCGCAGGTAGACCCAACTGTGTATGTGTATGCCAAAAAAAGTGCTGACCTGCAAATGCATCTGGATAAGATCAATGCATACAATGGAGATGCAAAAGCTCCTACACATTGGAAAGAAGTTGTGTATGAAGGCGACGATTATTTATCGCGGATGCTGAAAGAGAAAAAAGGCAATGTAGTAGTACTTGCCGGTAATAACCAATTGAAAACGGATTATATCCTGAAATCCATACAGGCAGGCTATCATGTGTTTTCTGATAAACCGATGGTGATCAATGAAAAAGGTTTTGAACAATTGAAACAGGCATTTACAGAGGCAGAAAAAAATAAACGGTTATTGTATGATATCATGACAGAACGTTATGAGATCACAACGGTTTTACAAAGAGCCTTATCTATGCAGCCAACTTTGTTCGGACAATTACAAAAAGGCACTGAAGCAGAACCGGCTGTAACCAAAGAAAGCGTTCATCATTTTTATAAATATGTATCGGGTGCTGTGTTAACAAGGCCTGCTTGGTTCTTAGATGTTGAACAGGAAGGAGAAGGTATTGTAGATGTTACCACACACCTGGTAGATCTTGTACAGTGGGAATGTTTTCCTGATCAGATCATTGATTATAAAAAAGACATTAAACTAACCACTGCTAAAAGCTGGCCAACGGTAATCAGTAAAGCGCAGTTCAGCGAAATGACAAAGCTGAGCGAAGAGCCTGCTTACCTGAAAAAGTATAGCGATGATAAACAGAATATAAACGTACTGTGCAATGGTGAAATTAATTACACCATCAAAGGTGTACATGCAAAGGTTTCGGTGATCTGGAATTACAAGGCACCGGACGGAACAGGCGATACGCATTACTCTATTATGCGTGGAACAAAAGCAAACCTGATTATCAGGCAGGGTGCAGAGCAACAGTATAAACCTACTTTATATATAGAAACAGCCGATCATAGTGCTGCCTATGAAAAAGTTGCAGAAGAAGTGATCGCTAAGATTGCGCAGCAATACAAAGGCGTATCGCTAAAGAAAAATGAGAAAGGATGGGAAGTGATCATTCCGGAAATATTTAAAGAAGGCCATGAATCACATTTTGCGCGGGTTACCGAAAAGTATCTGGGTTATCTTGCCAATCATAATATGCCTGCATGGGAAGTGCCGAATATGCTGGCTAAATATTATACAACCACACAGGCACAAAAATTAGCCGCTAAAAAATAAGATTATGAAAACAGCCAATTCATTTTTCGTTTTTGTTTTAGGTATCGGAATGCTGTGCATTAGCACAAACGGTATGTCGCAGGCCAAAGCCAGTTCGGTTTTGCCGGGAACGTATAAAACGATTTTTGAAATGCTGAAAGAAGTGCCGGGTTTGGAAGTAACTACAACCAGTGATAAAAGCGGCGGAACCGTTACCATAAGAGGTATCGGAAGTTTACGCAATCAACGGAACCCTTTGATTGTAGTGGATGGCTCTGTTTATAATGGTGATATCAGTACCATCAACCCGCAGGATGTGGATGGTATCAGTGTTTTAAAGGATGCCGCTTCCGCAACCACCTATGGTGCGCAGGGTGCAGCGGGTGTGATTATTATTACAACTAAAAAAGGATTGAGTTCAGCCAGACAGGTTCCGGTAAAAGCCTATGATGGGTCGGCCTATACTTATTTTATCGACCACAAAGTAATGTTGAAGGTGATCGGTTTTGAAGATGAGATAATAGTTGAAGGAATACCACAAAAGCAAAAAGATAATGCACTTGTTTTTCTGGTAAAGAAAAAAGAATTACTGGTGCCGATCATTAATATTAAAAAAGTTGAAATGATTCAGCAATAATAATAAGGTTAGCAATGTGTTTTGAAAAGAACTGAATAGCATTCAATCACCTCAGAAGCCTACATCGTTTTCGTAAATTAATTGCGGCTGCAAATCCATTCAGAAAGAAAAAAATATCATATTCACTCCGTAAATAAAGATGGCTATGGGATCGAATGATCTGTTCTCGTTAAAAGATAAAGTAATTATTGTAACAGGTGGTACAGGCATACTCGGCGGATCATTTGTAAAAGGCATTGCAGAAGCAGGGGGTATACCTGTGATACTTGGCAGAAACGGTGCAGTGGCAGAACAAAGGGCAAAGGAAATTACCGATAAAGGCGGTAAAGCATTGGCCATTGTTGCAGATGTGCTGGAAGAAGCAGATCTGATCAGAGCCCGCGATATTATTCTTGAAAAATTAGGAACCATCGATGGTTTGGTAAACGGCGCCGGCGGTAATATGCCTGAAGGCGTTCTGCAACCCGATGCAGATATTTTTGCCATGAATATTGATGGCATGAAAAAAGCCATGGTGCTGAATGTTTGGGGCACCATTATTCCTACCCAGGTATTTGGCGGCGTAATGGCCAAAAAAGGCAAAGGAAGTATTGTAAATATTTCTTCCGTAAGTTCAAAACAGGTGATCACAAAAGTATTGGGCTACAGTATGGGTAAAGCAGCGGTAGATGCCTATAACCAATGGTTCGCCGTAGAAGTAGCCAATCGTTATGGCGATAAGATCCGCATGAATGCAATCATGCCCGGTTTCTTTCTCACAGAACAAAACAGAACATTATTAACCAATCCGGATGGCTCTTATACCGATCGTGGTAACCTGGTAGTAAAAGGAACCCCATTCAAAAGATTTGGTAAACCCGATGAACTGATCGGTGCTCTCATTTTCTTACTCAGCGATGCTTCTCAATTTGTAACGGGTATGCAGATAGGTGTTGATGGCGGCTTTACCGTTTTTGGTGGAGTATAAAATTTAAACAGGCGATATATGAATGGATATGCTTTTACAGATGATTTTTTGTTACAGGGTAAAACTGCGCAAAGGCTTTATCACGACTATGTAAAGAACATGCCCATCATAGATTACCATTGTCATCTCCCTCCCGATGAAATTGCTTCTAATAAACAATTTGCCAATTTAACTGAGATCTGGTTAAAAGGTGATCACTATAAATGGCGTGCATTGCGCACACTGGGCGTTTCAGAAGAACTGATTACCGGTGGTGCTTCTGATAAAGCAAAATTTGATGCATGGGCAAAGATGGTTCCGCAAACTGTGCGTAACCCTTTGTTTCACTGGACACATCTGGAATTAAAAAATGTTTTCGGTATCAAAGAATACCTGAATGCAGATAACGGAAATAAAGTGTATGATCAGTGCAATGAATTATTAAAAACACCGGCACTCCGCACAAGATCCATCCTTCAATCTTTTAATGTTGAATATGTAGGTACCACGGATGAACCATGGGATAGCCTGGAACATCATATCAGTCTGGCTAAAGAAAATTATGCGATTCGGGTTTCTCCATCTTTCCGTCCGGATAAAGTATTGATGATCGATAAAAAAGAAACCTTCTTTAAAAACCTGCAATTGCTTGAAGAGACTAGTGGCATTCGTATAAAAGATATTTCTACTTTACTACAGGCCTTGCAGAACAGGGTTGATTTTTTTCATACACATGGTTGTCTGGTTTCTGATCATGGATTAACACAGATGCCGGGTAAATTCAGTTTCTCTTCGCAGTTAGAAACCGAGTTTACATTCTTTGTGATCAACCGTAAAGGCACATTCTCGGATCCGGAAGCTTTTATGGGATTTGTATTGATGGAATTATGTAAAATGTATCATGCCAAAGGATGGGCGCAACAGTTTCACCTGGGCCCCATCAGAAACAATAATACAAGATTGAATGCCAAACTGGGTGCCGACAGTGGTTTTGATTCTATCGGCGATTTTCCGCAGGCTTTACAGATGTCATTGTTCCTCGATAATCTTGACAAGAATGATCAACTGGCAAAAACGGTAATCTATAATATCAATCCTTCGGATAACGAAGTATTTGCCACTATGCTTGGCAATTTCAACGATGGCAGTCTGAAAGGCAAAATGCAGTTCGGTTCCGGCTGGTGGTTTTTGGATCAGAAAGATGGTATGGAAAAACAGCTGAATGCTTTATCTAATATGGGTTTGATCAGTACATTTATTGGAATGATCACAGATAGCCGCAGTTTTCTTTCTTTTCCACGCCATGAATATTTCCGTCGGATACTGTGTAACCTTTTTGGCGATGAAATGGAAAAGGGCCTGCTGCCAAACGATGAAGCTTGGATGGGGGGCATTCTAAAGGATATTGCGTATAACAACGCCAAGGAATATTTCAATATCTGATCAACAGGGCAGGATGGTTCAGGATAGTGTTGGGATATCAGATAATAACAACGTATTTTAGTAGGGTATAAATTCTTTCTTCACGTTCAATAACGATTGCAATATGTCAAACACAAGACGAAATTTTATTAAACAATCTGCACAGGCCGCTGCGGGCACTTATATTGCCACCATAGGTATCAGTGCAAAAAGTTATGGCCGTATTATTGGTGCCAACGACAGGGTTAGGGTTGGTGTGGTAGGTTTTTCTGACCGTCACCGCAGTTCGCATATTCCTCCCTTTATGAAATTTTATAAAGAGATGAATTTTGATATCGTGTCTGTTTCTGATCTCTGGAAAAAAAGAAGAGACGAAGGACAGGCATTTCTGAAAGATAAAATGGGTCACGATATCAATGCGTATCGTAACAATGATGAACTGTTTGATTCTAAAACTGTGGATGCTGTGTTTATCAGTACAGCAGATTTTCAACACGCATTGCATTGCAAAGCTGCCGTTGAGGCAGGTCTCGATGTTTACTGTGAAAAACCGTTTGCAGAAACGATGGAAGACAACCGTGCTGCATTCAAAGCAGTAAAAGCATCCAAGAGTATTGTTCAGATCGGATCGCAAAGAAGAAGCGGGCCTAACTATACAGCAGCTGCTGATTTTATACAGAGCGGAAAATTTGGTCCCATTACCATGGTAGAACTTACCTGGAATGTAAATCAGCCCGGCCGTTGGAGAAGACCTGCACTGGTAGCACAATGTAAACAGGAAGACCTCGACTGGAACCGTTACCTGATGAATCGACCGAAAGAAGCATTTGATCCGAGAAAATATCTGGAGTATCGTTTGTTCTGGCCTTATTCATCCGGATTACCCGGCCAATGGATGAGCCACCAGATCGATACGGTTAACTGGTTTAGCGGATTAGCACATCCACGCAGTGTAACAGCTAATGGTGGAATTTATCAGTGGAAAGATGGCCGAAGAAACTGGGATACGATTACGGCTGTATTTGAGTATGGCCCTGAGAATGATCCATCAACCGGTTTCCAGGTAGTGTTTATGTCGCGCATGCATAACGGTGATGAAAATCCAAGTGAGGTGTATTACAGCAATGGTGGCGAATTAAATCTGATCACCAATAAAGTATCACCGAAAGGAGGCTTAACAGAACGCTTTGCAAAAGATATGGGTATGAAAGCCAATCTGCTGCCTGACTTGAGTTTATCCGAGATGGTTAAGGTAGAAGCGGGTGCCAATACAGGTGGTGATGTATTAACCACTGCGCACGTTCGTAACTGGATGGAGTGTATACGCAGCCGTAAAACACCTAATGCACCGGTAGAAGCAGGGTACAATCACTCTATTGCCACTATCATGTCTAACGCAGCCTGCCGTACCGGAGAAAAAGTTACGTTTGATGCCAAAACACAGGAAGTAATGGCGGGTGGTAAAGTGTTTAAATATTAATTTGTTAAGGGATCGTATAGCAAAGAAAAGGGAACTCCGTATGGATGTTTCCCTTTTTCTTTTTAGCAGGAAGTAGAGAAATTATTTTGCTGATGAATGAGAAACAAAAAGCCATAGCGGCTGTATTGCTTGCTAATTTTTTCTTTGGCACGAGTGTGATTGCTGTGAAACATATTTCACCACATTTGTTACATCCATTTGCATTAACAGCGATTCGTATTGTAGTTACGGCTGTTCTTTTCTGGAGTTTATATTCTGTAAAACCTGTTAAGACAGGGATCATCCCAAAAGATTATCTCCGTTTATTTTTTTGTGCGATGGCAGGTATTGTTATGAACCAGACATTTACCATGATGGGTTTTGCACGCACAAGTCCGATACACGCTTCATTACTGATCTTAACTACACCCATTACCATTACATTTCTTGCTGCATGGTTTTTGAAAGAAAGAGTAACGCCTTTAAAACTGATCGGACTATCCTTAGGTATTTCAGGTGGGGCATTACTTGTTTTCTCACGTGATCTTTCCTCTACGGCAGGAGCAGAACAATCATTGGGAGATCTGTTTGTGATCATTGGGGCAATGAGTTATTCTGCCTATGTAATTTCTGTAAAACCAATGATGAGTAAATACAAAGCAACACACATTCTGCAATGGGTATTTCTGTTCGGCACTTTTGCCAGTTTACCGATTGGCTGGAATGATCTTGCAAAAGTTGAATGGCAATCATTTGATCTGTTAAGCTGGTTCAGTCTGGTTTATATTATATTGGGTTCTACTTTTATTGCTTATCGATGTATGAATTATGGCATCAGTAAATTAGGTGCTTCTGTAACAAGTTCCTTTATTTATACACAACCTTTTTTTGCAACTGCCGCATCCATGATCATTTTGCATGAAACATTGAGCCTGTCTAAAATGGGTGCGGCCGCATTGATCATGGGTGGTGTGTTTCTGGCGAATTATAAAAGACCTGCTTCGGCATAAATCATCCACCTTTCATCTGTGAAAATCTGTGAATCTGTGGCGAAAGAAATCCTAACTTGAAAAAAAATCCCCCATGCGAATTCTTTATTCTCTTTTGATCATAACCGTTATTTCAATACATGCATCCGCACAAACGGATAATGCAGACGGACAAAAAGAGCGAGCCTACCTAATCAGCTCCTTAACCAAAATGGCCGATCCTTTGCTGAATGCACTCAGTCAGAAAAAATTAAAACAATTGATGCCGGTTGAAAAATCGCCGGATATGATTAAAGCAAAAAGGATTCCATCTTCAACTCATCTCGAAGCGTTTGGCCGTTTAATGGCAGGCATGGGGCCATGGCTGGAATTAGGCCCTGATGAAACCAAAGAAGGGGAGCTTCGAAAAAAATATATTGATCTTGCCGTACTGTGTATTAAGAATGGAACGGATTCTACTTCGCCCGATTATCTGGAATTTAATCTTACCGGACAATCATTGGTAGATGCCGCTTTTCTTTCACATGCGCTGGTGCGTGCACCTACACAGTTATGGGGAAGACTGGATGAAGAAACCAAACGCAATCTGGTTGCTGCTTTAAAACTATCCCGTGCCACCAAACCCGGACAAAACAACTGGTTATTATTTTCCGGAATGGTAGAAACCTGTTTGTTGAAATTTACAGGCGAGTGTGATCAATCGCGTATTGATTATTCTATTCTTAAACACAAAGAATGGTATAAAGGTGATGGCATTTATGGAGATGGAAAAGATTTTCACTACGATTATTATAACAGTTTTGTGATTCAGCCGATGATGGTGGATATTCTTCGTGTGATGAAAGAGAAAGGGATAACCATGGCATTGGATCTGGAAACAGAATTAAAAAGAAGCACACGGTATGCAGAGATCCAGGAACGATTGATCTCTCCTGAAGCAACCTATCCAATAGTTGGCCGATCCATTGCTTATCGTTGTGGTGCTTTTCAATCATTGGCACAGATGGCATTGCAAAAAGCATTATCGCCACATATCTCAGAGCAACAGGTAAGGTTTGCGATGTATAGCCTTATCAAAAAACAAATGGAAGCACCGAATACTTATGATGCAGATGGCTGGTTACAGATTGGTGTGTATGGACATCAGCCGGGTATGGGAGATTATTATATTTCAACCGGTAGCTTATATCTCTGTGCAGAAGCCTATTTAATGTTGGGATTACCTGCAACAGATTCGTTTTGGAATGGGAAGGATGAAGACTGGACAACCAGGAAGGTGTGGAATGGAGTTGGTGTGCCTGTGGATCATGCGATTGAGAATTAGTGGTGTTGTTGGTCAGGCGACCAACAACGGCGTAAACAGTTTTTATATATTAAAAAATATCCCCTCCTTTTCAAGGAGGGGACGATTTGTTTTTTCGCAGAAAAAATGAATCGGGGGTGGTGTTGAGTGCTGTAACCACCCCGTCTCTCATTAAGCCGTTCGAGACACCCCTCCTTGCAGAGCAAGGAGGGGATATTTTTTTAAGTATACTTTTCCTGTTAATTACAATACTAATTGCGAATGCAATTTTTGTAAAGTTTCCAAAGCATCCTCACACAAACCCGGATGTACTTTTGAAGATTGTACAACGGTACTGCGCGTAGCGGTTAACCAGCGGAAACGGGAGGCAAGATCGAGTTGGCCGATGGGGCCGGAATCTTTTGTGCCTTTGCAGATGTTGTTATAGGAATCCAGGTGTTCTTTTAATTCTTCAAGATCTGTTTTTGTACAAAAAGCACGGAGTCTTTCTTCATTGATTGTAAAAAGGGCCTGTAAGAATTTTTGTTTGGCACAATACATGATTACACCCACGTTGATAAATTCTTCGCGTTCCACTTTGGGTACTATGCGTACAATGGCATACTCAAATAAGTCTTTCTCGGGCATCCTTTGCTTCTTTAACAAAAATATGAGATGAGGTAATTCTGGTTTCTAAAAATTGTGCATACACTTCACGCAGTTCTGCAGCTGATCCATTTTCAATTCCTTCTGCCAGCCATTCATCCGGTACCAAAGCTACAATGGAACGGATTGTTTCGGATGTCAATATTTCTTTTGCAAAGGTATCTGCCTGATCAAGTTCTGTGGCTGATTTTAATAACACATGATCTTTTACCTGCACAAACGGGCGTGTGGCCTGTTCCTGCCAGTTTTGCCAGGAATGATGAAAATACAAAGCAGCACCATGATCTATTAGCCATAATTCTTTATGCCATACCAGCATATTTGTATTGCGTGCGGTTCTATCTACATTCGTCAACAAACAATCCAGCCAAACAATTTTGGAGGCCAATTCATTGGATACCTTTGTTACTACTGCATCAAACGTTACAGATCCTGATAGATAATGTAGTGCAAGGTTTAGGCCTACACTTGCTTTTAACAGATCCTGGATCTCTTCATCGGGCTCTGTTCTCCCAAATGCGGTATCTAAATTGGCAAATACAATTTCAGGTACTTTTATTCCCAATGCGCGGGCTATTTCTCCACCAATCAGTTCTGCGATCAATGCTTTTACACCTTGTCCTGCTCCGCGAAATTTCAATACATACAAAAAACCATCATCCGCTTCTGCAATAGCAGGCAATGACCCACCCTCACGCAAAGGAGTAACATAGCGGGTAACGTTTACGGTTCTGATCTCGGGTTTGGGGTAATTCATCTGCTGGTAAAATGCACTGCAAAAATGGGCAATTTTATATTGGATGTGCTGATTATTTTAGCTCTATTTTTTATTACTGCCGTTGTTGGTGTTATCACCAACAACGATTACCCATCTCAGCACCTTTTTTCACACGATATCTAAATACGCTTTATTGTAGCCGTTGTTGGTGTTATCACCAACAACAAATACGCATCTTAGCACCTTTTTTCACCCAGATATCTAAGTATAAATACGCTTTTACCACCCAGAACAATCCATTAGTTTTCAGCATGCATTATCCAATATACCCTGCCTGTTTTTTTACAGCAACCAATCTGAACTGGAAACCACTTTTATCCAGGAATGTTCATAAGGATATTGTAATGAATAGCCTAAGGTATATGCAAAGGGACAAAAAAATCTCCTTATATGCATTTGTAATAATGTCAAATCATTTACATCTGATCTGGCAACCACTGGGGAAACATACTCCTAAACAAAATCAGCATAATTTTCTAAAATATACAGCTCAACAAATTAAATTTAATTTGATGAGCTGTTCCAGATTGAAATTAGAAGTATACAGGGTAAATGCTTCTGATAGGGAATACCAATTCTGGGAGAGAAATGCTTTAAGTATCGAACTATATACTGAAAGAGTTTTCTTGCAGAAACTGAATTATATTCATCAAAATCCGGTCAAAGCGCGATTAACTGTTTATCCGGAAGATTATCGCTATTCTTCAGCCAGATTTTATGAAACAGGGATAGATGAATGGAATATACTATCTCATTATCGTGGGTGATTCTTGGTGAAATGTGCTAATGTCATGTTTGCTGTTGGTGATAACACCAACAGCGGCATTAATGTCATATTTGTTTTTGGTAATAAAACGAACAGCGACATCAATGTCATGTTTACTTTTGGTGATAACATCAATAGCAGCATCAATACCATATTTGTTTTTGGTAATAACGCGAATATCGCATCAATAGGCTATTTAGTAGCTTCCTTTTTTCAGGTTTCTGAAAAGTTTAATTGAATTATCCAGTTGCGTAAGAAATAATAAAACAAACAATGACTGGAAGATCAACAATGTTGTTTGGGGAGAAATTCCGGGAAAACTTAATTGAGACCATTGAAGGATGAAATTGATTGCCAAACCAAACCCGGTTCCCAAAACAAAGAACAGAAAAGAGAGTTTTCTGTAACGCAATAAAAGATCTTTTTGTTTTACCTCAGTTTGGATACGATGCATCACAGTTTCCTCAAAATCCGTAAAAGGCATTTCTAAGTGGCTCTTTTGCATGAGCTGTGCCAGAAGACGGTCGTTTTGTGTATTATCCTGCATGGCTGGTTATAATTGAGGTTTCATTAATTGATTCATGATCGTAAACATATTTTTTCTGGCCCGGTGAAGTAATACTTTTGTATTCGATTCTGTCCACCCGGTAACTTCACAAACTTCCTTAATACTTTCTTCCTGTAAATAGAAAAGCCTTAGAACAAGGCTTTCCTTTGGTGGCAGTTTTTGTAAGGCTTCATTGATCAGGTGAATCTGTTCTTCTTCTTTTAAATCGGATAATACTGTTTCATCCGGCATCTCATCATTAAGCTGATCTGTGTACGAAATGATTTCAGCTTTTTCTTTTCTCAGTCTGCTTAAAGCTTCATTCACAACAATACGGTAAAACCATGTACGGAAGCTCGATCGGCTACTGAATGAGGAAAGATTTTTGTACACTTTAATAAAAGCATCCTGCAATACTTCCTGCGCAATGAATTCATCTTTTACAACAGATACGGCTACAGTAAAGCCCATGTCTTTATACTTAGATACAAAATACCTGAAAGCATCCTGATCTCCTGCGCATATTTTTTTTATAAAAACATCATCCATTATCAGGATCTGTTTTTATCCTTATCCAAACGGTTAGCCAGTATCATTGAGGCGCCGCCACAAATCCCTAAGATAGCCAGTGGCAATGCATTACCTCCGCCATCTAATGCTTTAAAGCTAACCAGTATAGAGATGATGATCAGTCCTACACTCAGCCCCATGATAATGATCCCGAATTTTGCCCATGGGAATGAAAACCGTTTACCGGTGTATGCATTTGCTTTTGGATCAATCCCTTTTTCCATCATCATTAATCTTTCTTTATGACGGGCCCGGTGTAAAAAAAACCAGGCGAGAAAAACACAGGTAAGTGCCGGAATCCAAAACAGCGCGATCCAGATGATAAATTTTGTGTCCATTGTTTATGTTTTATTGATGTACTTATTTGATGCAGGATTAGGGTAAAAGGTTACAAAAGTTAGCGTATAAAAAAAATTATAAAAAATATCCCCTCCTTAGAAAGGAGGGGATATTTTTTAATTATATTATTTGCTACAAAAGTTTAATTAGAAATACTTCGTAACCCCCGGCACCGCCACTGGATAAAATCCATCTGCATTCGGAAGTATCGGTGGCATTGCATCAAAGCTGTATTCCTTCGGATGAATATCAATGCCTGAATTGATGGCTTTATCCCATTCAATGATCTGTCCGCTGTAGGTGGCCATTCTTCCGAGGATGGAGGTCATGGTACTTTTTGCGCCGTTCTCTGCATCGGCAAATTTATAATCGCCTTTGGCAATGGCAGCAAACAGTTCTTCATGTTCTACCTGGTATGGATCGGGTTCCCCTTTTTTATCAAATTGATAAATGGAATTTCCTTTGGTATCGGTAATAGATGCTTTGCCGCAATGGATAGCACCTTTGGTTCCTATCAACAGTTCATCTACACGACTCATGGTACCGGGTATATGACGGCATTGGCTGTTTAAGATAGATCCGTCTGCATAAGTGAATTCTACAAAATGGTGATCAAAAATTTCGCCATTGTCTTTTCCTTTTCTTACCTGACGGCCGCCCATGCCCTGTGCTTTTACAGGATAGCCTTCTTTAAACCAGTTGATCACATCAATATTGTGAATATGCTGTTCATTAATATGATCTCCGCAAAGCCAGTTAAAATAATACCAGTTGCGCATCTGATATTCCATTTCAGTTTGATTGTATTTTCTGGGTCTTACCCAAACGCCATCATTGTTCCACCATGCCTGTGCAGAAGTGATATCGCCGATCATTTCTTTGCGCTTAAATAATTCGCGGTAAGAATTCTGGTAATGCCTTTGTAAACCCACTACCACATTTAATTTCTTTTGTTTGGCAATAGCAGCGGTTGCCAATACTTTTTGAACACCGGCAGGATCAGTAGCTACCGGTTTTTCCATAAATACATGTTTGTTCTGTTTGATAGCTTCTTCAAAATGAATAGGGCGGAAGCCGGGTGGTGTGGCAAGGATCACTACATCGGCAAGTGGAATTGCTTTCATGTATCCATCGAAGCCGCTGAATTTTCTTTCTTCCGGCACATCTACTTTTTTTCTCACGGCTGCCATGGCGGCACTATCACTGCTGTCTGCTGTGGTTAATGATTTATAGCATCTGTCAAGATTATCGCGGAAGGCATCAGCCATCGCTACGATCTTTACATTCTGTTTACTCATCAGGGCCTGCATGGCAGCACCGGTACCGCGCCCGCCGCAGCCAATTACGGCTACTTTGATCTCATCATTGGCGCCGGAAAAATAATTGGCGCGTGAAAAAAACGGAGCGGCGATCAATCCGCCTGCAATCAGGGAACTTTGTTTTACAAAATCCCTTCTTGAATTGTTGTTAGAAGCATCGTTGTTCATAAGGCAAGTTTTTAAAGTTTATCGGCCAAGGTATTTTTTAAAGAAGTCATTGATCTCTGTTGCAGAGGGTTGTTGCAAAGGCCTTACCACCCGAAACCCAACCCAACGCGCTTCGGTTAGCCACCATTTACTTTTCGGGATCTGCGGATCACGCTTGTTCCATTCAGGATCAGAATGAAAACGATTGGCAGATCTTAACTCTGTTGCTGTTTCCGTAAACCCGCCACCACGCAATGCTTTGGGATATTTTGATGGATTGGCAGTAACCATTGGATCTGTGTCGGTAATCGTTGCATAGCGATCTTCCTGATAGTGATCTATCGTCCATTCCATTAAATTTCCCAACATATCATATAAGCCCCATGCATTGGGAAGTTTTTGTCCTACTTTCTGAAATTTATCATCACTGTTCTTTTCATACCAGGCATACTTATCCAATTGCGAAACATCATCGCCAAAATAATAAGCAGTCGCGGTTCCTGCTCGGCACGCATATTCCCATTCGGCTTCTGTTGGCAGACGATAAAAGATGCCTGTTTTTTGATACAGCCAGCGGCAATACATCAATGCCGCAAATTGCGACATACTGTTAACGGGATAACCACCTTCTTTTCCCATTCCCCAACTCAGATCAACATACTGCGGACTGGGTCTTGTGATGGCATCCACATCTTCATTCATGCTGGTGGTTTCATCTTTGTAAAAAACATCAAACTCATCGCGGGTAACTTCGTAAGCACCCATCCAGAAAGCGGAGAGTTTAATATTTTTCTGCGGGCCTTCGTTGGTGTTCCTATTCTTTTCTGTTGCAGGACTACCGATTAAAAAATTACCCGACGGTATAGGCATCATTTTAAAATGTAAAGTGCTGCCGGGAATGGTTTGTTCGTAGGTTTTAAAATTATTATCAGTTGTTTGAGCCTGTATATGCTGGAAGATAATCAGTAAACTGAGAGAAAGAAAAACTCGTTTCACATGGCATTTTTTGGGTGATTCAAGATAGGGAATTTATGAACATGAATGAATGCTGAACTTACTAAATGATGAAGAAATTTGCTCCCTAAGGCGCAAGGAGGTTGTCTTACTATATTCCAACTAAAATATTATGGTTTCCAGTATTTGCTGAAGCCTTTTGTTTGGTGTGAAATTACTTTTCCATTTACCCATTCGGTGATCAGGAATTCTGCGTGCATTTTTGCCATGATCTTTTTTGCTTCGGGGATGGGTAAGATACTGCAGGCTTTGGTTAACCAATCGGCATCGGTTCCGTTGGATGCGATCACGGTTACATTTCTTTGAGAGGAGATACCATAACCGGTTCGCGGATCAATGATGTGCGAATATTTTTTTCCGTTATGCTCGATAAATTGATACACATCGCCGGAGGTGGTTACCGAAATATTATGCAACTGTAATTTGCGCGGAAGCAGGTCATCCGTGGCTTCCGGGAGATTGATACCGATTGTCCATCCCTTTGTTCCGTCAGGTGCATCACTCATCACAATATCGCCGCTCACATCAACCAAAGCCTGTTTGATTCCATTTTGGGATAAAAAGTCCATTACTTTTTGTGCAATATAACCCTGGCCAATACCGCCCATATCCAATATCATTCCTTTCTTTTTCAAGTTTACCGTACGATGAACCGGATCGAGAATCATATGATGTAACCCGACTTTCTTCTTTGCTTCCAATATGGAAATACTATCGGGAAATATTTTCTCCTTTCTTGCCTTTCGCCATAAATGACTGAGGGCGCCAATTGAAACGTCAAAACTGCCTTTACTGATTTCGTAATTCCGTTTTGATTTTTCTAAAATATTCCACATTGTGGAAGAAACTTGTTGAGGGCCATTTCCTGCATTAGCACTAAGCCGGCTTAACTCACTTGTACTGTCATAATCGCTGAGGATTTTCACAAGAGAATCAACCAGCAAAAAAGATCTTTCGGCCAGTTGTGCCGATTTTAGTGAATCATCCGAAACAAGGGTAATGTTAAATGGAGAACCCATTTTGCTTGCAGAGAAATGATATTTCTTCTTTTGTCCACAAACAGTTCCCATAATGAGCAGTGTTCCAACAACGAGGATAAAGCTTCTGAACAAAGTAGCGGTTTTATTAAGGGTTATCAGTAAATTTAAGCACAAAAAATTGCCATATGCAAAGAAGAAAATTTATGCAGCAAAGTTTATTGGCCGGCGGTGGTTTATTATCCGCTTCGGCCTCACTCGCCAATATTAAAAAAGAAGAAATTTTAGACGATAACCGCCCTTTTAATCTGCCATATGGTATTCATGATGGGATGTTTAAGAATCATGCCGGTCCTGATTTTGTTGATCAGATTAAATTTGCCCATAGTGTTGGCTTCAGAGCCATTGAAGACAATGGCATGATGAGCCGCACACCTGAACAGCAACAAAAAATAGGTGATGCTTTGGCAAAGCTGGGGATGCAGATGGGTGTGTTTGTAAATGAATTTGATAAATGGCCCTTATCGGTTTCTATGACCAGCGGAAGTAAAGAGTGGCGTGACAAATTTATTCAGTATTGTAAAACTTCCATTGAAGTTGCCAAACGTTGTAATGCAAAATGGATCACTGTTGTGCCGGGTAATTACGACAGAACTTTATCAGACGGTTTTCAAACAGCCAATGTAATTGAAACCTTGCGCCGCGGTGCAGAAATACTCGAACCTGCCGGTTTGGTGATGGTACTAGAACCTTTAAGCGATACACCGGAATTATTTCTGCGCTTATCTTCTCAAACCTATGCGATCTGTAAAGCCATTAATAGTCCGGCCTGTAAAATATTGTTTGATATGTATCATATGCAACGCAATCAAGGGGATATGATACCTAGTATTGATAAGGCATGGGACGAGATCGCTTATTTTCAGATCGGCGATAACCCGGGAAGAAAAGAACCGGGAACAGGAGAAGTGAATTACAAAAATATTTTCAGGCATATTCATGCAAAAGAATACAAAGGGGTGTTGGGAATGGAACATGGAAATGCAAAGCCGGGTAAAGAAGGGGAGTTGGCGTTAATAAAAGCGTATCGTGAGGCGGACGATTTTTTGAGTTAAGTTAACGCTACTGATTCACAGATTAGCACTGATTTATTCTGTGCTAATCTGTGAATCAGTAGCGAGAAATATAAGAATACTAATTGCTTCCAAAATAACCACATGAGAAAAATTCTGTTCACAGCGTTTGCTGTAAGCCTTTGTTCATTTGTATTTGCAGATGTACATCCCGCCAAAATATTTGCAGATAGCATGGTGCTACAACGTGGAATGTCTATTCCAGTATGGGGTTGGGCAGAGAAAGGTGAAAAAGTCAGCATTCAGTTTCATCAGCAAACCAAAACAGCCACAGCAGGTACAGACGGAAAATGGAAGATCAACCTTGATGCAGAAAAAGAAGGCGGCCCTTATACATTGGTTGTAAAAGGTAAAAATCAAATTACGATCAAAGGGGTATTGATTGGCGATGTTTGGATCTGTTCCGGACAATCCAATATGGAGTTCACCGTAAAAAGTGCAAAGAACAGTGATGCAGAAATTGCTGCTGCTGATTTCCCGATGATAAGGCATATTAAAATTGCGAACACTATTTCTGATAAACCATTAGCGGATCTTAGTAAAAATAGTGAATGGCATTCGGCAAGTACTGCACAGGTGGCCAATTTTACCGCAGTGGGTTATTTTTTTGCAAGAGACCTTTATCAACAATTACATGTCCCCATCGGATTGATCAATACTACATGGGGCGGTACAGATGTAGAAACATGGACAAGCAGAGAAGCGTTACAAAACAGTGATGAATTTAAAGAGTTGATGTCAGGATTACCGGCTCTTAATCTGGATTCCTTATCAGCCATTCGTACAAAAGCAATGTCGGCTAAGATTCAAAAGTTACAAGGTGGGTTACCATCTGCAACAGAATTAAAAACATGGAAAGAGCTTTCGATGAACGATGGCGGATGGTCGACCATGCAATTACCCGGCTTATGGGAAAGCCAATCATTGCCTGATTTTGATGGTGTGGTTTGGTTTCGAAAAGTAATAACCTTAACAGAAGCAGATGCCGGAAAAACAGCCGATCTTTTTTTGGGGATGATCGATGATAATGATGAGGCTTATGTAAACGGTGTAAAAGTAGGCAGCACTAACGGATATAATATTAAACGCATCTATCATATTCCTGCCGGTATTTTAAAAGCAGGAAAAAATGTAATCGCTTTCAGGGTAGAAGATACCGGTGGTGGTGGAGGATTGTATGGTGATACCCAGGATCTTCATATTTTAATCAGTGGAAGAAATGAATCATTAACAGGCTCATGGGCATACCGTATTGAATCTACAGGGAGAGCTTCAACCATTGGCCCGAATAGTTATCCATCCTTATTATTTAATGCTATGGTAAATCCATTAATCCCTTATGCCATCAAAGGTGCTATCTGGTACCAGGGTGAAAACAATGCTGGTCGTGCCTTTCAATACCGGACAGCTTTTCCTTTGATGATCAGTGATTGGCGGAGCAGATGGGCACAAGGTTCTTTCCCTTTTTATTTTGTTCAGTTGGCCAGTTTTAATTCAGCCAATGGCAATAGTCAGAATGGAAGTACATGGGGAGAGTTAAGAGAAGCACAAACCCTTACTTTACAGTTGCCAAATACGGGTATGGCAGTAACTACGGATATTGGTGAATCGAGAGATATTCATCCTAAAAATAAACAGGATGTGGGTAAACGGCTTGCAGCGATTGCTTTACATAATCTCTATGATAAGGGAAATGTTTATTCTGGTCCTTTAGTTACAGGTATGAATGTAAATGGTAACAGCGTAATGCTGTCCTTTCTTCCGATGAGTATGGGTTCAGGACTTACTACTAAAGATGGTTCGGTTAAAGTAGAAGGCTTTGAATTAGCAGGGGCTGATCAGAAATTTTATCCGGCAACCGGTACCATAAAAGGTGATAAAGTAGAATTGATCTCACCAAATGTTTCAATGCCTGTTGCTTATCGTTATGCATGGGCAGACGATGCCGGTAATGCCAATCTGTTTAACAAAGAAGGTTTCCCCGCATTACCCATTCGCTCAGATAAATGGAACAACATCACAGAAAAAAATAAATACAAAATCACATTAAAATAACCCATTCTATCATTCTATCATGCACACATTCTATCATTAATATGCAGCACAGTCCATAACAGTTAACCATAATTATATTTTAGTTTTCTTACTCATATCCTTACCCGTCTAAACGATTCATGCCATGAAGAAGTTCTTATTTTTTTTATTTTCTCTGCAACTACTGCTGATCAATGCTTTTGCACAAACTACGGTTTCGCATTTGCTGACAGAAAACAAACCAAACCCAATAGGCGTAGATATTACCCTTCCCCGGTTTAGCTGGCAATTGGCCAATGAGAAACGGAATACAGTGCAAACCGCCTATGCTATTCAGGTATTTGCTTCTGATAATAAAAAAACACCTGTCTGGAATTCGGGTAAAGTAAATTCCAATCAATCTGTATTTGTTCCTTACGCAGGAGCAACATTACAGAGCGGAAAAAAATATTCATGGACAGTGCAGGTATGGGATAATAATGGGATTACAGCAACCAGTGAAGCGGCATCTTTTCAAATGGCATTATTAAATGTGAGCGATTGGAAAGCAAAATGGATAGAGCCGGGTTATACAGAAGATAGTTTACGTGCAAGCCCAATGTTCCGTAAACAATTCGCGACTTCCAAAAAGATCGTTTCTGCAACAGCCTATATTACTGCCCATGGCTTATATGAAGCACAAATTAATGGACAAAGAATCAGTGATGATTATTTTACTCCGGGCTGGACAGCTTATCAAAAACGTTTACAATACCAGATGTATGATGTTACGTCAATGATTGCTAAAGGGAATAATGCCATAGGTGTAACATTAGGTAATGGCTGGTATAGAGGTGTAATCGGATTCTCCAATAACCATGATGTGTATGGAAAAGATATTGCCTTACTCTTTCAGTTAACGATCACCTACAGCGATGGAACAACCGAAAATATTATTTCAGATGATAGCTGGAAATCATCTACCGGAACCATTCGTTATGCAGAAATTTATAATGGAGAAACCATTGATGCCCGTATGACAAAGAATGGTTGGGCAATGCCGGGTTATGATGATACCAAATGGAGTGGTGTAAAAGTAGCATCTCATTCCATGGATGTGCTTGTGGCAACCTATAACGAAACCGTAAAAAGAAAAGAAACATTTAAACCCGTAAGAATATTTAAAACACCCAAAGGAGAACAGGTAATTGATTTTGGACAGAACCTTGTTGGCTGGGTAACGATCAAAGTAAAAGGCAATGCAGGTGATAAGATCGTGGTATCGCATGCAGAGGTATTGGAAAAGAACGGAAATTTTTATACCACTAATCTTCGCGCAGCAAAAGCACAGGATGTATATATTTTAAAAGGAGGCGAAGAAGAAATATTTGAACCGCATTTTACCTGGCATGGGTTTCAGTTTATCAGACTGGAAGGTTATCCGGGTGAATTAAAAGCAGAAAATTTTACAGCTGTGGCACTGTATTCAGATATGGCGCCAACGGGAACATTCAGTTCTTCCAATGCATTGGTGAATCAGTTGCAGCATAATATTCAATGGGGACAAAAAGGCAATTTTATTGATGTGCCAACAGATTGTCCGCAAAGAGATGAACGCCTTGGCTGGACGGGCGATGCACAGGTATTCTCACGCACTGCAGCTTTTAATATGAACGTAAATAATTTCTTCTCAAAATGGCTGAAAGATGTGGCAGCAGATCAATTGCCAAACGGAAGTGTTCCTTTTGTTGTGCCGAATGTATTGGGCCCAACAGCAGCAGGCTCTGCAGGATGGGCAGATGTAGCCAATATTATTCCATGGAATGTATACCTCGCATACGGAGATAAAAGGGTGCTGGAACAACAATACAGCAGTATGAAAAACTGGGTTGGCTATATGACCAGCATGAGTAAAAATGATCTTTGGAATACAGGTTTTCATTTTGGCGACTGGTTATTTTACCGCCCGGATGATGATAACGATGGAAAAGCTGCGGTAACAGATAAATATCTGATTGCGCAATGTTTTTACGCTCACTCAACTCAATTGGTGATCAATGCAGCAAAAGTTTTGGGTAATCAGGATGATGTTAAGGCATATGAAACATTACTTGCAAAGATCAAAGCAGCTTTTATAAAAGAATATCTTACAGCTAACGGAAGATTGGTTTCGGGCACACAAACTGCTTATGTTTTGGCACTGAATTTTGATATGCTTCCCGAATCACTTCGTCAGCAGGCAGCAGAAAGATTAGTGGAAAATATCAAAAGTTATGGTAACCATTTAACTACGGGTTTTTTAGGAACCCCTTATCTCTGTCATGTACTAACCCGTTTTGGTTATACAGATATGTCTTATAATCTGTTATTGCAGGAAAAATATCCCTCCTGGTTATATCCTGTAAAAATGGGTGCAACCACTATTTGGGAAAGATGGGATGGTATAAAACCTGATGGCTCTTTCCAGGTTCCTAGTATGAACTCCTATAATCACTATTCGTATGGTGCCATTGGCGACTGGATGTACCGCACCATGGTTGGATTGGATACGTATGAAGATGGCCCGGGGTATAAACATATCAAAATTCAGCCGCATATTGGTGGCGGGTTTACCAATGCGAACGCATCTTTACAAACCTATTATGGTAAACTGAGCAGTGGCTGGAAAGTTGAATCTGATAAAATATTGATGGATGTTGAAATTCCGGCGAATACTACGGCAACTGTATTTGTACCTGCAAACAGTGCAGATGCAGTTACAGAAAACGGCGCATCTCTTTCATCCAATAAAGAGATGCAGATTGTAAAAACTGCTGGCGGATTCGTTGAATTAAGTGTAGGTTCAGGTATTTATCATTTCTCAGTATCTAAAAAATAACTCTGCGAAAACTCCCCGCTCTCTGCGGCTCTGCGGTGAAAAAAACTCATTCACCGCAGAGACAGGGAGAAGCAGAGATAACCGCAGAGGTATTATCTTTAAAGTATGGAACCAACACAAAGTTTACCGATACTTGACAGCACTGAGATCCGTGTACTGGGGGCATTGATAGAAAAATCAAAGACAACGCCGGATTATTATCCGATGACTGTTAACTCTCTCACAGCAGCCTGCAACCAGAAAACTTCCCGAAAGCCTGTTGTGAATTATGACGAAGAAACGGTGATCAATGCATTGAATTCTTTAAAAAGAAGAGGGCTTGTAAATACAGCTACAGGTGGTACGAGCAGGTCGATCAAATACAAACATAATTTTTCGCTTGTATATCAGATAGATAATGCGGCATCTTCTATTTTATGTTTATTGATGCTGCGCGGTCCGCAAACACCGGGAGAACTGAATACCAATTCGGGCAGAATGTATGAGTTCGAATCATTGGAAGAAGTACAGAATGTGCTTGAATTACTTTCAACACCCGAAATGCCTTTTGTACAACAATTACCCAGAAGGCCCGGACAAAAAGAGATGCGTTACACACATTTATTAGCCGGTGTGCCTGATCTTACAGAAGAGGAAGTGGATGATGAAATACAGGTGAGGCCCGCATCTGAACTGGAAGAACGTTTAACCAAAGTAGAAAACGAATTGACAGAAGTAAAAGAGAAGCTGGATAAATTACTGAAAGAATTAATGGGCTAAAACTGTGCCTTTGTGTGAGAAATGAATTTGCACACAGAGGCACAAAGGCACAATTTAATTAAGATAATTTCACAAATCAGGTTAATCATTTTTATGAAGCAAATTATAATAGTAATTCTGTTTGCAGCAGTCAGTTCATCTTATGCACAGGATGCAGGTATGATCAATCCATCTCTGCTGAATAATTCGTGGCCGGCATCATGGGTAAGCTGTCCGGATGCGCCGCAGCGTGACTATGGCGTTTATCATTTCCGCAAAACATTTTCACTAAATGATCAGCCCACAAAATTTATTGTTCATGTATCTGCAGATAACCGTTACCGTTTATTTGTAAATGGCAAAGCTGTTTGCAGCGGCCCGGCCCGTGGTGATCTGTACAATTGGTATTTTGAAACAGTAGATATTGCAAAATATCTTCAAAAAGGAAATAACACTATTGCAGCCCTGGTTTGGAATATGGGTGTAAACGCACCGGTGGCACAGGTTACCAATCAAACCGCTTTTGTTTTACAGGGAAATACCGATGCGGAAAAAATAGTGAACACAAACAATGGATGGAAAGTATTTCATGATCTCTCATACACGGCTGTTTCAACCGATAATGCAGCACGTTTGCGTACTTATATGGTAATTGGCCCGGGCGATCAGGTGGATGCATCCAAATATCCATGGGGATGGGAGCAGCCGGGTTTTGCAGATACAGCTGCGTGGCAAAATGTAAAAAGGATCGCAAACCCGATTGCGGAAGGGTATGGGTCAGATAATTTATGGACTTTAAAACCCCGTAATATTCCGCTCATGCGCGAAACACCACAGCGTATGTCTGTTGTGCGCAGAGTAAAAGGATTGGTGATGTCAAATGATTTTCTCAATGGAAAAAATCCATTGACCATTCCTGCTGATACTACGGTTAGTATTTTGATCGACCAATCCTATAACACCGTTGCTTATCCTGAATTAATGGTAAGCGGAGGAAAAGGATCTTCTGTAAAACTCACGTATGCAGAAGCTTTATTCGCAAAAGACGGATCAAAAGGAAACCGTAATCTCATCAACGATAAAGAGATCAAAGGTAACTACGATATCTTTTTACCTGATGGAGGAAACAATAGAAATTTTCGTCCATTATGGTTCAGAACCTATCGCTTTATACAGATCGATATTACTACAGGCAAAGATCCGTTAACCATCAATGATCTATATGGATCAGCAACGGGTTATCCTTTTGAAGTAAAAGCTTCTTTTACAAGTAATGATGAATCTCTCCAACAGATCTGGGATATTGGCTGGCGTACGGCACAACTTTGTGCTGGTGAAACGTATTTTGATTGTCCCTACTATGAGCAATTACAATATGAAGGCGATACAAGAATTCAATCACTGATCTCTTTATATGTAACCGGTGATGACAGATTGATGCGTAAAGCTATCCTCGATTTTTATCATTCACGTGTTCCCGAAGGTTTAACACAGGGCCGTTACCCAAGCAGCCGTTTACAGGTAATACCACCGTTCTCTTTGTATTGGGTATCGATGGTGTATGATTACTGGATGCATAGAAAAGACAAAGAATTTGTTTCTACATTTTTAACACCGGTAAGGGGCGTTCTGGATTGGTACGAAAAGAAGATCGATCAAAACAAAAAAATGCTCGGACCAATGAAGTGGTGGAATTTTGTTGACTGGAACCTTTCTTTTCCCGGCGGAACACCCGAAGGTGCCAACGACGGAAATTCCTCTGTGGTTACGTTACAATATATTATGACTTTACAACAGGCCGCTGATCTGTTTTCATTTTTTGGTAAAATAACAGAAGCAGCACATTACAGACAATTGGCAGACGAATTAAGCAAAGGCACCTACCAACAATGTTTTGATACTAAAAAAGGATTGATGGCGAATACGCCGGATAAAAAAACATTCAGTCAGCATGCAGGTATCATGGGGATATTAACCGGCTGTATTCCGGAAATGAACCGGAAAGCCGTTATGAAAAAAGTATTGTACGATACCACACTCAGTCAGGCAACTTTTTATTACCGCTTTTATTTAAACCGCGCATTAAAAAAAGTGGGCATGGCCGATATGTATTATTCTGAACTGAAACCCTGGCGTGGAATGATTGAGAATGGATTAACCACTTTTGCTGAAAACCCGGATCCTACGCGTTCTGATTGTCATGCATGGAGTTCGAGTCCTAATTACGATTTCTTCGCCACCATCTGCGGCATTGTTCCTTCCAAACCCGGATTTGCTGCAGTGCGGATTGAGCCAGCATTGGGAGAGTTAAAAGAAGTAACCGGAACCATGCCACACCCTGATGGAAATATAACCGTTGCCTTACAACGCAAAGGAGCCAATGGTATTGAAGCAAAGATCAGTTTACCCAAGCAGCTCACTGGTGAATTTGTGTGGAAAGGGAAAATAGTTAAGTTAACAGGCGGGGAGCAGAAGATCAGTTTATAAAAGAAAATAAACAATGCATAAACATGCTGTTATAGTAATCTTATTTTCTTTAATGATCAGCAACTGCTATGCACAAAAAGAAAGTATTGTTTTTACATCGGGTACAGAAGGGTATAAAATATTCAGGATACCCGCAATCATACGACTGAAAAAAGAACTCATTGCTTTCGCTGAGGGCCGTGTAAATGGCGGTGCAGATTTTGGCCATATTGATATTGTGATGAAAAAAAGTAATGACAACGGCAAAACATGGTCGCCTTTATCTGTTGTAGCCTCCAATGATAGTTTACAGGCAGGTAATCCCGCACCGGTAGTGGATTTAAGTGATCCCATGTTTCCACAAGGCAGGATCTTTCTTTTTTATAATACGGGTAATCAATCAGAAGCCAATAACCGGAAAGGAACGGGTATTCGCGAAGTATGGTATAAAACTTCTGTTGATGCGGGTAAAACATGGTCAGCTCCTGTAAATATTACTACATCTGTTCATCGGCCCAATCAACTCAAATATAATGTTGCTTATCAATTTTCAGAAGACTGGAGAAGTTATGCCAATACACCCGGTCACGCTATTCAATTTACTGAAGGCAAATACAAAGGGCGGATCTATGTTGCTGCCAATCATTCCTCCGGCGAACCAAAAAAAGATTTTACAGATTATTCTGCCCATGGTTTTTATTCAGATGATCATGGTAAAACATTTCAGCTGAGTGAATCGGTTTCTATGGCAGGCAGTAATGAATCAACGGCCGTTGAATTACCGGGTGATCGGTTACTGATGAATATCCGTAATCAGAAAAAAGATATTAAAGAGAGGATCGTTGCTATAAGTAAAACCGGCGGACAAACATGGGACACGGTTTTTTTTGATAAACAATTACCCGATCCCATTTGTGAAGGAAGTATCTTATCCATTGAACAAAAGAAAAACAGGTCTGTTCTGGCTTTTTCTAATAATGCAGATACGCTGCGCAGAAATAATCTTACACTGCGGATCTCATTTGATGAGGGTAAAACCTGGACAAAACAATGGCTGATAGATACAGCGCCTGCTGATACAAAAGGAGATTTCACAGCCTATTCAGACCTCGTAAAGTGTTCAGATAACACGATAGGTATTCTTTATGAAAAGAGTAATTACAGTCAAATTGTTTTTTCTGTTTGGACTTGGAAATAGTATGTTTATAGCACAAATGATTTTTTGGTTGTTCAAATTCCACATTATAAAATAACCCGTTTATGCAAAGACGAAATTTTATCAAAAACACTGGCCTTGCGGCCGCTACTTTGGCCATGGCACCATCATCAAACTTATTTGCCGGTATGGCTGATGATAAAGTAAAAGTAGGTATCATGGGTACCGGGCTTCGCGGACAGAACCATCTTTCTTTATTATTAAGAAGAGCAGATGTAGATGTTGTGGCTATATGTGATGTTGATGAAAGAATGCTGGGTTATGCAAAAAATATCATCACCAAGAGCGGAAAAAAAATGCCTGAAATTTTTACCGGTGATAATTATGCATGGAAACAGATGCTGGCCAAAAAACAATTGGATGCGGTAGTAATTGCTACACCATGGGAATGGCATAAACCTATGATCCTTGGTGCAATGGAAGCTGGAATCAAATATGTGGGTTCGGAAGTGATCATCGGTATTACCCTCGAAGATCATTGGGAAGTAGTACATGCCGCAGAAAAACACAATGCGAATGTGATGATGCTTGAAAATGTTTGCTACCGACGCGATGTGATGGCGGTATTGAATATGGTTCGTCAGGGATTGTTTGGCCAACTGATCCATTTACAGGGTGGCTATCAGCATGACCTGCGCGGTGTTAAATTTAATAACGGTGCCAATCCCGTAGGCAAAGGTGTTGAGTTTGGTGAGAAAGCATTTTCTGAAGCCAAATGGAGAACAGAACATTCAGTACATCGTAATGGAGATCTGTATCCAACACATGGAGTAGGGCCCATTGCTAATTATGTCAATATCAATCGTGGTAACCGGTTTGTTTCGTTATGTTCCTTCTCTTCTAAATCAAGAGGCCTGCATAATTATATTGTAAAGAATGGAGGAGAAAATCATCCCAATGCAAAAGTAAATTTCAAATTAGGCGATGTGGTTACCACCAGCATCTCCTGTGCCAACGGCGAAACGGTTTTGTTACAACACGATACCAATCTGCCACGCCCGTATTCATTGGGTTTTCGCGTGCAGGGTACAGAAGGCTTGTGGATGGATGTGAACAAGAGTATTTACATTGAAGGAAAATCTGCTAAAGATGATGTTTGGGATGAAGCCAAATCATGGCTCGATAAATACGATCATCCTTTATGGGTAAGATGGAGTAAGGATTCTGAAGGCGCCGGACATGGCGGTATGGATTTCTTTGTGATCCACGCATTTATCGAATCAGCCAAACGTAAATTACCAACACCTTTAAATGTATATGATGCAGCTACATGGAGTGCGATCAGTCCTTTGAGTGAACATTCTGTTGACCTCGGTAACCAAACGGTTGAGTTTCCTGATTTTACGGGTGGGCAATGGATGTATCAGAAACCGGTATTTTCATTGGGCGATGATTATTAAATCGATTTCTCATAAACGCAGAAAAAAATCATGAGATATACTATTGTTTCAGCCATTATTTTTTGTTGGGTTGGTATGGTAAACGCACAATCCACGGCGGGAATCACACATAAACCCGATACATCTTATTCTACATACAGTGCCTATCAAAGCACGAAGAAAACCAATCCCGAGATCAGGATCGTTCCTGAAGAAAAGAATGCTTTTCTTGCAGAAGAAAAAAATATACCCTATACCAATATTGGCTCACGCAGTTTGTTGATAGATGCTTTTCATTCAAAAGCCAAACCCAAAACAAAACAAACAGCCATATTGATCATTCATGGTGGTGGTTGGCGCACCGGTAATCGTACACAGCATTATCCGCTGGCACAACAACTGGCTTTAAAAGGGTATGTATGTTTTACACCCGAGTACAGGCTTTCTACAGAAGCACTTTTTCCTGCAGCAATATACGATCTGAAAGAAGCGATCCGCTGGGTAAAAAAGAATGCGGATAAATATAATATTGATACGGCTAAGGTAGTAGTCTCCGGTTTCTCTGCAGGAGGGGAGCTGGCAGCGTTTTTAGGGGTAACCGGCGGTATGCCTTTGTTTGAAGGATCAACTGCAAACAGCAATATCAGTACTAAAGTAAATGCGATTGTTGATATGGATGGCATTTTATCTTTCACGCATCCTGAATCAGGAGAAGGCGATGACAGCAAACGAACTTCTGCTGCAACTTACTGGTTTGGTTATGGGAAAGCCGAACAACCCAAATTATGGGAAGCGGCTTCTTCACTCAGTTATACAGGAAGTCAAACACCTCCAACATTATTCATCAACAGCGGTGTAGACAGAATGCATGCCGGCCGAACCGATTATATCAAAATTCTTGATCAGTATAAGATCTATTCAGAAGTACACACTTTTGAAGGTGCGCCACATTCATTCCCTTTATTTGAACCATGGTTTGAACCGATGGTAAATTATATAGATGGATTTCTAAAAAAGATATTTAAATAAAAAAGTACTGGCTAAAACAAAGCCGCAGATTTTTTCAACCTGCGGCTTTTTGATTTCTAAACCTGCTTTTTTAATTCCCTGCATTTTTTACCACGGTGCAGGTATAGTTGCCGGCTAATTGGAGGTTAAGAACAATATGATAATTGCCGGCATTGGTGATGGTAAAGTCAGCACCGTTATGGTCGGGAACCAGGTAGCCGTTTACCATTGTTTTGCCAAAATTAATGGCATCATTGTTATTGGCTCTGATACGGAAATTTCCGGGTACCAGGTCTGCGTTAATGGTCCATGTTAAATTGGCTGGATCATAGGTCATTTGAGGATCCGCTCCTGTTAGATTTTTTACTGCACTGCCATATAAACCCCAGTTATTGATTTTTACACAAGCCCATGTATTGTTATTGTTATTTACTTTTATCTGATAAGCACCGGCACCTGTATTATTATTAAAGATGTTTCCGTCAAATCCGAGTTTGCCGTTTCCGATATTATATAAAGTGGTCAGCGGGTTCCAGCAAATATCTTTTACAACCAGAAACTGTGTATAATCGGTAATGAAATTGATAAAGCCTTCATACACTCCATCGTTATGTATATTTACGATTGCAGGAGCGGTTGCTACTTTCCAGGCATTGTAACTTCCGGGCACATGCATCAGATTAGGTAAGGCGTATTCTGTATAAGGCAGATAAGTGGTTACTTCTAAAGCAACCGGTGCAGTATATCCGCAATTAACTTTTCCATTGTTGACCTTTACGCGTAATTCAATTTTACCGGTTGTGCCTGCAGGTACCATCTGTAAAGCCGCTTTGTTCAGATCTTTTACGGTAATATCAATACCTGCCTGAGCAGTATTGGCTATTTCTACCATGTCTGCAAAATTATCTCCGTAAGCGGCTGCTTCAACTGTATAGGTTGCATTAGCAGCCGGTGTCCAGCGAAGGGTAGTTGCTTTCAGATTTTCATTGCCTTGTAATAAGTTCACTTTTGCATCTCCTAACTGCAAAGTAGGAACGGTAATCTGGGTAGTAGCCGCAGTTGCCATATTTGCAGGATTAACCACTTCTTTCTGACAACCAAACAGTGCAATAGCAACCATGGCTGTTACAAAGAACCTGCCTGTTCCGGGGAGGTTTCTTTTTGCGGTAGTTGTGATGAGCGTTTTCATTTTGTTTGGTTTTTAGGGTGATTATTTTGATTCCCTTTTCTACCACAAAGTGACAAAACACAAGCTGCGTGAGGAATAGAGCAACATTGATAAATGGATAGGATGATTTGCTGAATGACACCTTATAAAACACGTATAAGGTTTAGACTAAATGATCATCGCGTAATAGGAGGCGGCAGGGGTGGTTGGTAGTGTATATACTACAGCTTGTAAATGAGCGGTGATTTTATTGTTTAATAACCAGGGTGGTTAATAAAAAAAACAGAATTGTCTGTGTCGTAATATAAAAAATCATTATATTACTAATGCTAACTTTATTGCAAACTTTAAACTTACAAAATGAAACAGTTAAAGATCGGCCGCTTTCACAATGTTGGAGAACCTATTCAAAAGGGTGAATCTTCTTATCTGAAAGAAGAATTCGAAAAATATTTTCCTTTTGAAAAGAAAAATCTGCTCATAAAAACAGAGTTGATTAAAGAAGTTATTGTTTCAAATCCTGACTTATGCGGAATAAAATTTTTGTACGGATTAAAAGATGAAAATGACCCTGAGACAAAAATTATTTTTCTGGTCCCTTGCAAAGCCAAAGAAGATAGCCCTGTTTTATTTCATATGATGAACCCAGATGGATATTTTACCCATACCGGAGAACGAATGAGCCTGTCGGAAGTGTGGCGATATATCAATAACCATGTGATACGTTCCAGAAAATTAGAACCTTCCTTATTGTTACGTGAAGTAAACAGATCAGTTTTTTTCGGATTGAATCAGCTAAATGAAATGGTATCGCTCAATGAAGTTTCATTCATTAAATATCATTTCGGATATGATTCCAGTAATAATATAGAAAGGGTTTCAGACAGGTATCGTGTGGTATTGGAGCCATTTAAAAGCCATAATATCAGTTTTGATATCTATATTGACCATGGAGAACTTTGTCCTGGCGGACCTTGTCCTGATACCTGTTTACTAACGGAGATTGCTATACAGTGTAATTATACTAAAGCAGAATCGGAGCTGGATATTTTCAGGAATTACAGGGATGAATTAATTGCCAATGAAAATACAAACGGCGGCCTCGTTGAGATGTATTACCATATTTCACCTGTTTTAATTGAGCAAATAAGGAAAGAGCCCAATAGCAGGGAACTATATGAAAAAATATACTATAATCATTTTGCAGATGCAAAAGCACTGATCGAATCAGGTAAAAAAGAAGCTGCAAGGGATTTAGTAGGAGTGATCATCCAACAAATGATGAATAAATACATCCTTAATTAATATTTGCAATATAACGGAGGTATTCATACCGTGGAAGCTAATGAATTAGCTTCCACTTTTTTTTGCATCAATCTGATTAACTGAAAATGATCTCCATTTTATAATAGGATGATGAATGATCCGAAAAGCCTAATCGGCCGGTATGATACTTTTTACTTTTTCTAAAAAAGGATAAACGGATTCTATGAGTTGCAATGCTCTTTCGCTGGGATACCCCAAATAAATATCATAATCTTTCGGCGATTCATTGGTAGGCGAATGGTAAGTAAGTGTGATATGTTTATGTTCATTAAACCGGGTAAGAATGGCGTAGTCAAGCGGGCCGATATAATTTTTGACAAGTGTGTCTAATAATTCCAGATCAAAATCGAAAAACCGCATCAGCGGTACATAATCAGCTTCAAAAAATAAGATCTCCGCGGGATCGAGAATATTTACCTGCTCATCACTTATAAAAATAATACGCTGAGTTTGTTTACTGATGGCAACATACGGATACCGAACCGGTGCATCGGGATTAATAAGAAGATATAGTTGAAATGAAACCGGCATAGCACATAATTAACCAAGATTCCGCGAAATACGTTTGGCAGATTCTAATCCCAGTTTGATCATCTTTTTCTTGATCTTTTCATCAAAACGGAAAGCCGGAATGAATATGCTTAAACTGGCAACAATGGTATCCTGTTTATAAACAGGAGCAGCAAGGCCAATGATCTGTATGCTGTCCTGTATCAAAGCATATCCTGAATCTCTAATCTGCTGAACCTGTTCATAAAATTTCTTTTTGGTATTTGCATCATGCCAGATACTCGCAGGCGGTAAACCAAAACGGAAAATAAATTTCTCCAGTTCCTCATCCGATAACATCGCGATCAATAAACGGCCACTGGATGAGTCGTAAGCTTTTTTCTCATCAGGTGTATGCGCCTGCACCAGCTGATCACTTTGTTTACGATGAATTACCACACGGTTCTCTCCGTTTAAAACAGAGAGCAAAGTGTTCTCATTTAACAAAGCAGTTAATTTTTCCATCTCTGCATTAGACGCGGCTACCAGGTCTCGCCAGTAACCGGTATTACCTGCCAGTGTATAAAACTGCTTGCCCAGCAGGTATCCTTTTTGTGAGCCTAGCTTTTCAAGATACCCCCTGATGGTCAGCGTTTTTACAATATTGGCGCAGGTGCCGGGCTTGAGGTGTAAGCCGGTAGCAATCTCACTTAATAACTTGGGCCGGTCGGGGTCGCGGGCCACAAATTCAATAATGTCGAATGAGCGGTGAATCACTTGTATCATCGTCAACAGTTTCGCTGAAAAATTAAAGCAAATCTATGGGATTATTCATGGAAAATCTTAGTTTCAATCCATATAAACAAATTTGATTCCATAATATGGAATAGGTATTTGGGAACCCCGATTGCACAGCTTATGAAATCATCGAACGCTTCGAAGCGGAACAGTTATCTGTATCCTTTTATCCTTGTTACCAGTCTTTTTTTTATGTGGGGTTTTGTTCATAACCTCGATCCTATATTAATTCCACACCTGAAAAAATCTTTCAGTTTAAGTACACTCCAATCTTCATTGGTTGATTCTGCCGTATTCATCGCCTATTTTGTAATGGCCTTACCCGCAGGTTTTATCATGAAGAAATATGGATACAAAGCGGGTATTATTACCGGGTTACTGTTATTCGCGATCGGTTCTTTCTTATTTATCCCGGCAGCCAATACACAACAATACCTTTTCTTTTTAATGGCTCTCTTTATTATTGCCTGTGGATTAACGATCCTCGAAACAGCAGCCAATCCTTATGCTTCTTTATTGGGAGATCCGGCTACATCCACACAGCGATTAAATTTTGCACAATCCTTTAATGGACTTGCCGCAACACTGGCACCTATCATTGGTGCAAGAATTATTCTTACCAAAGGATTTACAGATGAAGAACTGAATGCTATGTCGGCTGCGGCTAAACAGGTAGCCCTTGCTTCAGAAGCTTCGAGTGTAAAAATGCCATACATGATATTGGGTAGTATTATACTGGTGATTGCAGTATTATTTGCATTGATCAAATTACCCGAGATCACAGATGAAGAAGGACATGCCGCCGGCAAAAATATCTTTCATGCGTTTCGCCACAGCCATTTGCGTTGGGCAGTTGCAGCACAATTCTTTTATGTAGGTGCACAGGTTTGTGTGTTCAGTTTTTTTATTTTATATGCTACCAAAGCAGCTGGAATTGACAGAGTAAAAGCTGCAGATTATTTAGGTTGGGGCTGCGGTATGGCTTTTATGATCGGCCGCTTTGCGGGAACCTTTTTCATGAAGTTTATTGAGCCACCTAAACTACTGGCATTGTATGCATTGCTGAATACATTATTATGTGTGGTGGCCATTTTTAGTCATGGATTGATAGCGGTGTATGCAGTAATAGGAATCGCCTTCTTCATGTCGGTAATGTTCCCTACTATTTTTTCTTTGGGTATCAAAGACCTTGGTGGTGATGCTAAATTCGGCAGTAGCTTAATAGTAATGTCAATTGTGGGTGGAGCCATCATGCCACCGATCATGGCGCAGATCAGCGATGTAACCGGAAATATTCAAAATGGATATATCATTCCATTGATCTGCTTTGCCATTGTATTTGTTTTTGGGTGGAAAGGATATAAAATAATCAAAAAGGAAAACCATGCATAGATATTGTCTGGCATTGGATCTGGTAGAAGACGATGCATTGATTGCCGCTTATGAAGAATGGCATAAAAAAGTATGGCCTGAAATTATTGAAAGTATCACTTCATCAGGAATAGAACAGATGCAGATCTATCGTGTGGGCAATCGTTTATTTATGATCATGGAAGTAAATGATCAATTCAGTTTTGATGCAAAAGGTAAAGCTGATGCAACCAATCCAAAAGTGCAGGAGTGGGAAAAACTGATGTGGGATTTTCAAAAACCATTGCCCTTTGCCAAACCCGGAGAAAAATGGATCCTGATGGATCAGATATTTGATATGCAAAAAGATTTTTTATAACTCATTGAAGACTTGTTATGTTCTCATTAAACAATAAAACAGCAGCCGTTACAGGAGCCGGAAGCGGAATCGGCAGATCTATTGCAGAGGTATTTGCCAAACAAGGTGCAACCGTATATGTGCTTGATCTGAATGAAGAAAACGCCAACGAAACAGTATCGCTGATAACCAAAGCCGGTGGCAAAGCCAAAGTACAAATAGTTGATGTAAGTGATCAGCCTCAGGTAAAAACAGTTTTTGAAAAAATAGGCAAGCTCGATATTCTTGTGAACTGCGCAGGTATTGCCCATATAGGAAGGGCCGATACAACTACTGCAGAAGATTTTGAAAAAGTATTCAATGTAAATGTAAAAGGCACTTACAATTGTTTACATGTAACCATTCCCGCATTTAAACAGCAGGGTGGTGGTGTTATCTTAAATGTCGCTTCTATTGCTGCTTTGGTAGGTATTCCTGACAGGTTTGCCTATAGTATGAGTAAAGGAGCAGTTTATGCTATGACGTTGAGCGTGGCTAAAGATTATCTGCATGATGGCATCCGTTGTAATTCTATTTCTCCTGCAAGGGTGCACACGCCTTTTGTGGATGGATTTATTTCCAAAAATTATCCGGGTAAGGAAGAAGAAATGTTTGATAAATTATCAAAATCGCAACCCATTGGCCGTATGGGTAATACAGAAGAAGTAGCCGCTTTGGCTTTATACTTATGCAGTAATGAGGCATCGTTTATCAGTGGTAATGATTACCCGATCGATGGTGGTTTTGTAAAATTGAATAGTTAATCTATTTTGATAGTATAGATAATTTATATCGCCTGCTTAAACAGTAGATAACTAAATAAAACTGAGCCTTTGGCCTCTGTATGCAAATAAGTTTCTCACACATAGGCACAAAGGCACGGTTAAAGCAATCCAATTCATAAACTCTATATAATATGAAAAAAATCATCTTTCTATTTATTGTATGCAGTTCATTCATTCAAATAAGTACTGCTCAGTCATTATCCAAAGATGAACGCATGCAATGGTGGCGCGAAGCCCGTTTTGGAATGTTTATTCACTGGGGTGTATATGCGCAGTTTGCCGGTATATACAATGGCCACGAACAACAGAAAGGCGGTGCAGAATGGATCATGAACCGCTCCAAAGTACCCTATGCAGATTACCAGGCAATGGCCAAACAATTTAATCCCGTTAAGTATAATGCAGATGAATGGGTAAGAATGGCAAAAGATGCCGGCATGAAATACATCGTGATCACTTCCAAACACCATGATGGGTTTGCCATGTTTAAATCGGAAGCCAGTAAATGGAATATTGCAGATGCCACACCTTATGGGAAGGATATTTTAAAACCTCTGGCAGAAGCCTGTAAAAAATACGGGATCAAACTGGGGTTCTATTATTCACAGGCGCAGGACTGGAATAATCCCGGTGGTGCCGCATCCAGAAAATTAATGTCGGAAGGATGGCCTAATCCAGATTCTGCTTTAATTGATGCATACACCAAAGAACACAATGGCCATTGGGATCCGATGCAGGAGACAGCAACCTTTGATCAATACATAGATAAAGTAGCCGTACCACAGGTAAAAGAATTGCTCACCAATTATGGAGAGGTATCTGTACTGTGGTGGGATACGCCTACCAATATGACGGATGAAGCTGCTTTGAAATTACAGGCACTATTAAAACTTCAGCCAAACATCATCACCAATG
Source organism: Sediminibacterium sp. (assembly GCA_965206685.1). Lineage (GTDB taxonomy): Bacteria > Bacteroidota > Bacteroidia > Chitinophagales > Chitinophagaceae > Sediminibacterium. The sequence goes on along the minus strand of OZ242223.1, from coordinate 2,286,071 downwards.
ATCGCTTAAAGCGGCCCAATTTTTCAGGCGATACCAAAACGCCTGAACAAAAAATTCCAACCGTTGAAGAATTAGACGGAACCGATTGGGAAACCTGTATGACGATGAACGGAACCTGGGGCTATCGTACTTCAGACAATAAATGGAAATCAACAGAAACATTAATCCATAATCTTTGTGATATCGCTTCCAAGGGCGGAAATTATTTATTGAATGTTGGTCCTAAACCTGATGGTACTTTTCCGGAACCAAGTATTAAAGCATTACAGGAAATGGGTAACTGGATGAAGATAAACGGAGAAGCCATTTATGCAACCAAAGCCGGCCCTTTTCAATCTCTCAATTGGGGCAGGTGTACCAAAAGAGAAACAATTGATGGAACGATACTTTACCTGAGTGTGTTTAACTGGCCGCAGGATGGAAAACTGCTTTTGCCCGGTGTTCAAAATAAAACAGGCAATGCCATTCTACTGGCAGATAAAAGCATCTGGAAAACAGAGAATACAGAAGAAGGTATCTTAATTCATCTTCCCACAAAAGCGCCTGATGCCGTTGCTTCTGTGATCAAACTCACGGTAAAAGGAAAGCTGGAAGGTACTCTGGACAACAAAAGCAAAATGAAGAGCGGTGCATTAGATTGAGTTCTTGTTTAAGAAAATGGATATCTGAAAGTGTTATGGTTATACGATTTATGGTGGATCTGCAATCATTGCCGGGCAAGAAAACGTTTTCGTGAAAAGCTTTCTCTTCCTGATGATGTGAGCTTATTTTTAAAAACTTAAAGCAGATAATACAGTTCTTAAGGAAATGGCTTTTGCAAACTATCTTCACGCCCGGTTTGGATCTTTTCAGAAAGGTTTAAACCGAAAGCAAGTTGAATTGTATTAACAGAAAAATTAAAACTCAAAAAGATGATTCCCGCAAAAGCTTACGCAGCACTTGACCCCAAAACAGCTTTACAGCCTTTTTCATTTGAAAGAAGAGACCTCAGAACAGATGATGTTCAGGTAAAAATTCTTTTTTGTGGTGTTTGCCACAGCGATATACACCAGGCCCGCGATGAATGGGGTGGTTCAATGTACCCAATGGTTCCCGGCCATGAGATTGTTGGAGAAGTGGTAAGTACCGGTCCAGGTGTTACTAAATTTAAAACAGGCGATATAGTTGGCGTGGGTGTAATGATTGATTCCTGCTGTTCCTGCAAAAATTGTAATAACGATCAGGAACAATATTGTGAAGAAGGAATGACAGGCACTTACAATGCGATGGAAAGAGATGGTGTTACGATTGCACAAGGTGGCTACTCTTCTCAGATTGTGGTAAAGGAAAGATTTGTATTGCATATTTCTAAAAAATTAGATCTTGCTGGTGCCGCACCTTTATTGTGTGCAGGTATCACTACTTATTCTCCGCTTCGGTTTGCAGGTGTTAAAGCCGGACAAAGAGTAGCCGTAGTAGGTCTCGGTGGGTTAGGCCATATGGGCGTAAAGTTTGCTGCATCTTTTGGTGCAGAAGTAACAGTAATCAGTACATCACCGGGTAAGGAAGCCGATGCTAAAAAATTAGGGGCACATCATTTTCTGTTATCAACCGATAAGGAAGCGATGAAAAAACATGCCAGTCATTTTGATGTAATACTGGATACTGTTTCAGCCAACCACGATTATACATTTTTATTAGACCTGCTGGATATTGAAGGTAAATTATTGATCGTGGGTCTTCCTTCCAAAGAACCTATGGTGTCTCCTTTTTCATTGATCACCAAACGCAGAAGCATTATCGGTTCAATGATCGGTGGAATGAAAGAAACACAGGAAATGCTGGATTACTGCGCAGAAAAGAATATTGTATCTGATGTGGAAGTGATCCCGGCACAATACATCAACGATGCTTATGAGCGGATGATCCGGTCTGATGTGAAATATCGGTTTGTGATCGACCTCGCCACATTATAATTTTCAGAGGCCTGCATCATTCATGCAGGCCTTTTTTATAAGTATGTTTTAAAATTGCTTGTATGAGAAGTCGATTCAGGTTATGTATTCTTTTTTGCTTAGCCCTGGTGATTAATGTAACACAGGCACAGAAAAGATTTAAACAAACCGTCTTCAATACCATTGATTCCATTGGCGATATTCAGTTCGGACAAGCCATTAACCTCAAAGGTGAAAATGAGAAACTGTTCCTGAATATGTACATGCCACAGGCGGATACAATGAAACACCGCCCATTGGTTATTTTTATTCATGGTGGCGGATTTTTGAATAATACACGCTTTGGTGGTTATGGATCACGCATCTGTAACGCTTTTGCCAAACGTGGTTATGTAACGGCAACCATTGATTATCGTTTAGGCGTTGCGGATACAAGAACCAATACAGATTATGCAGAAGCACTCTATCGTGCACAACAGGATGGCAAAGCAGCTGTTCGTTTCTTTAGAAAATATGCTGAAAAATATGGAATAGATACCTCACAGATTTTTGTAGCAGGCAGCTCGGCCGGTTCTATGACCTGTTTGGGAATGGCTTATATGAAAGAAGAGAATATTCCCGCCGGTATCAATAAAGAAAAATGGGGCAGCCTTGATGGAAACAGTGGTAATGAGGGTTATTCATCAAAAGTGCAGGGCGTGATCAATTCATGGGGCGCCATTCCGGATTATCATTGGATCAAAGCAGGTGATGCACCTCTGTTTAATATTGCCGGCACTGCAGATAAAACCGTGCCTTATGATAGTTCTTATTTATATCATGGTTTTCACGATGGTGCCTATATTGCTTACCAGCGTTGTTTACAGGAAGGTGTGCCCACAGGCTGGCGGCCTTTTTATGGAGCGGGACATACACTGGATAATAATAAAGACAAACAGGATAGTGCCATACAATCAATGTCTGATTGGTTATACACACAATTACGGTATATCTATTCGCCTGCAAACCCAAGAGAATATGTAACGCGGTGGGAGAGAGAGATCAAAGCATTTGATAGTGCTAATAAAGCAGAACACTATTCCGATCAAGCCATTTTGTTCATGGGAAGTTCCTATATCCGTTTATGGGAAAACATCAGAACCGATCTGGATTATAAAGAGATCATTCATCGAGGTTATGGTGGTTCTAATTTGAGTGATATGGCTTATTATGTAAAACGGATTGTGTATCCGCATCAACCCAAAGCTATTTTTATTTATGTGGGCAATGATATAGTTGGAAGCGAAAAAGACAAAGCACCCGATCAGGTCTTAGAATTATTTAAATACACCGTAAAAGCGTTACGAGAAAAATATCCATCAACACCCATTACCTGGTTGCAAATATCACCCTGCGAAAGAAGATGGCCTGTTTGGGCAGAGGTGCAGGAAGCCAATCGGTTGATTGCTGAATATTGTAAACAAACCACAGGATTATATACAATCAATTCTTCTGCAAAATTTCTCGGACCGGATGGTAAGCCCATCACTTCCTTATTCAGAGAGGACAAACTGCATTACAATATTGAGGGCTATCATATTTGGGGAAACGATATTCGTAAACGTGTTCATGAGATCACAGATAATAAATAATCTCGCGAAACATTGCGCCATTGTGTCTTAGCGGTTAAACAGCTTTACCGCTAAGACGCAATGGCGCTAAGGTTCGCGAGGAGGGTCTACCAACCAATTCCGTAATCTTCACCGTTATTACTGCTGCCACCCCATAGACTATTGTGTTTCCAATCCAGGAATATCGCATTGATAGGGCCACTGGTTCTGTCGCCGGTAGTTACTTTATAACCCATTTTCTTTAGATCATCTGCCACCGTTTTCGGTGTAAGGTTTGATAACAGAATATTTCCGGGACGCGGTTTTCTATCCTCTGTTTTGGTTCCACCCAATGATAACCATAATTGATTGGTATTAAAATTGGGTGCTTCTGTAGATTGCTGAACGGTCATATTAAATTCAACCATGTTCAGAAAGAACTGTAATAAATTCTGATCCTGTGTATCGCCGCCCTGTACACCAAAACATAAAAAAGGTTTATTGTCTTTTAAAGCAAGCGTAGGCGTTAAGGTTACCCTTGGTTTTTTTCCGGGTTCAACAACATTAAACGGATCGATCATCGGATCCAGAACAAAACTCTGCATACGCTGACTCATGCCCACACCCGTATGCCCTGCAATACAAGCCGGCAACCATCCGCCACTTGGCGTAATCGAAACCACCCAGCCCGAAGTATCTGCAGCTTCCACTGATGTTGTGCCGCGCCATAAACGATCCATATATTGTTCGTCTAACATCGCAAGTGTATTGTTCAATTCTGTGTTGTTATACGTTTGATCCTGTTTGGGAACGGCAGAACCTGATTTTGAATTGGTATCTGCCAAAGCTTCTCTTTGTTTTAATAAACTGAGATAAGGATTGGTTTTTCCTTCATACGGATAAGGATCACCCGGTGCGGCTTTCGCATCATTCTTATCAAATTTGATCAGCTTGGCCCTTTCTTTTGCATACTCTTTACTCAGCAAACCTTTGATCGGTTCTTCCGGAGGGAAATATGGATCACCATAATAAAAATCACGATCGGCAAAACTCAAATTCAAAGTCTGATATAAAGTATGAATGTATTTACTGCTGTTATATCCAATCGATTTCAAATCAAAATTTTCCAGTATGTTCAGCGATTGTAATAACATCGGTCCCTGTGTCCATTGTTGTAATTTGTACACTTCAATCCCTTTGTAATTGGTGTGCAGGGGTTCTTCAATCCGTGGTTTCCATTTGGCAAGATCTTCTTTGGTGATCAATCCGCCTTGTTCTTTACTGCCACGTACAAACTCATCAGCTATATCACCTTTATAAAATCTGTCAAACGCAGCCATGATGGCTTCTTTGCGATTCTTTTTATTTTTCAGCGCATTCTGTTCGGCTTCTACCAATTTGGTGAGAGTAACCAGCAGATCTTTTTGTACAAAAATTTCTCCTGCCTCAGGTGCTTCTCTTTTTTCTCCGGGATGTGTCATAAACACGGCTTTAGAATAAGGCCATTGTTTGATCATGTCTTTTCCTTTTTCCATACTGTTGGCTGTTTGTGCCTCGATCGGGTAACCTGCTGCGAGTTGCATAGCTGGTGCCAGCACCTGTTTCAGGCTCATGGTTCCGTATTCGGATAACATCAAACACAATCCACCTACTGTGCCCGGCGTGGTAGCTGCAAGCGGACCATACTCCGGCGGAAAATTATAACCCTTGCTTTTAAAGAACTCAACCGTTGCGCCGGTTGGCGCCACACCCAATGCATCTATCGCAATTACTTTTTTTGTTTTTGGATTATAGATCAATGCCTGTGTTTCGCCACCCCAGCTTAATACATCCCACATGGTGCAGGTGGCTGCCAGCATAGCGCAGGCTGCATCAACCGCATTGCCACCTTTTTGAAAGATCATGGAACCAGCCGTGGCTGCCAGTGGCTTACCGGTAACGGCCATCCAGTTCTTGCCATGTAATGGCGGCTTTTGTGTTTGCTGTGCTTTTGTTGCAAAAACAATAAGTACAGATACGGTGCAAAGAATGAATTTGATCTTCATAGCGGTATTTATTTTTCAATACTGAAATATTTTTGATACTGTGTTTGCGTGGAGGGCTGTTTTGTTTTGGTCATATCCCTGTCGAAAGGTTTGTTCAGATTATTACCTGCCAGATCTTCCAATTTGGCATCAATGTTCAAAACATAATTTCCAGTTGTCCATTGTTGATCAGGAACAAAACGACAGGACCGATCCATTCCATCCCATTCAAATTTACCTTTTATTGGATTACCTTCTTTGGTGTTTATATGCAACGTCTCCATCAGTAAATAATGATCCAATGCCTCACCAAACAGGATCTGTATGGGTTCTTTTGATGAAGCTTTTGGTAAAATTATTTTCCATTGAGCGGGATCGGGACTCAAACTATCTCTTACAGCAACCATAAATGATTTTGTAAAATCTTTTTGCAGACTGCGGCCCCGTATATCCTGCCATTGTTTGGCAACTGTTAATTGATAAGTGCTTTTTTGCTGAAGTGGATTGCCCAGTTTCAGATTGGGTTGCAGATCCCTTTTAATACGGCCGGGATCAAGCCAAACCGTTAATACGGTTCTGTTTTCATTCCATAATTCAGGTTGTAGATTCAGAAATACATCATGTAAAGTATCCTTACCGTTTTTGATCAGCCTGATATATTTATCTGATTGTCCTTCTCTCATCGGATGCGAAAACTGCAGATAGATCTTCAACAGATTTTCGGGAACTGTATCCTGTTGTGGATAACAGCTGGTTAATTTGGGTGCATCGGTACTGTCTGCAAACGGAATCGTAAAATGAGCTACCGTATTGCCTCTTACAAGTATTGCATAATCCGTTCCCTGCGTAAACGGAATCAACGGCGTAAATAACAATCCATTATTTGTTTTGTAGCGGCCTAAAATATCTGCTGCACTATCTGTTACCACTAAACGCAGCTTGACCAGTTTAGTAACTGAGTCTCCGGAAATTCCGGCAATCATTTTTTCAGGAATCAAAACAGCGATAGCTTTATTTTCTTTCCAGATGATCTTTGGCTCATGGGTCTCAACGCCACAACCAATCACTGTTAGTAATACAAAAAACAGCAGGTTAGACAATCTGCCTAACCTGCTGCTCTTATTTACTATGGCGTACTTAGAGGGCCTCATTGGTTGTGGTAAGCAGATCTGTACTTCCATTCTCTTTTTTCTGGATGATTACTACATGGTTCTTATCCAGTTTATCCATCTGCAATACTTTGGTTAATGAAGGAACCTGCACAAAAGCGGTGCCTGCTGTGCCTTTTACTGGCTCGGTTAATGTGCCTTCAAAAGCAGAAATGGTTTTATAACCTACTTCTGTTACGGCTCTTGCGGTATTGGCCATTACCAAAAAGGTTTCTCCGTTTTTGGTGATGGTGGTCATATCAATCGGTGTATTACCCGCACCCATTTCTGCAACGGTACGGCCTTTTACATGCTGACCTGATTTTAATTCATCTAAAGGATATAAAACCAATGGTGTGCAGGTATAGCTGGCAATCAGATAATCTTTGCCATTGATTTTTCCGGTAGTAAAGGTTCTGATCGGAGAGGTGGTTTCATAACGGCCATGAGAAGCATGGTACATTTCGAGTGAAGCCTGGTCCTGCTTATCAGTGAATGGGAAAGGAATGCTGCGGAAGGTAGAACTGAATTCTTTATTGGATAATCCGCTTACCAATACTTTTCCATTATCAAATCCCATATCCGAAATAGTAGAAACCCGCATTGGCCTGCCACGTGCATCTTTGGCATCTTCTGCATACACATCATTCAGAGCGATGGTTGAATAATTTACATCTTTTAATGAGAGGGCTTCAATTTTATCATTCTCTACTTTTAATATCACCGGCGTACCATCGCTGTATTGAACGGCAACGTACAATTCTTTAGAAACAGGATTTACAGCCATATCAGTGATGGTGATCTTGTCTGCCTGCGTACCCAGCGATTCAGCAATCCGCTTATCAATATCAGTGATGGCTATCGGTGCTGCATTTTCATTCTTCTTATTATCTTTTGTATCTACAGCAAATACAGCTGCGCTTTTAGAATCGCCGATAAAGAGAATACCGTCTTTTCCAAAAGTTAACGCACTAACCGATTTAATCTCCGGTGTACCCTTGATCAATCCGTAGGGAGAACTCACAAAAGGTTTGGTAGCTGCCAGCAGGGCGATACCCGCGAGAAGCATCCCGAAGTAGAAGTAATTCTTTTTCATGGTTACTTTTTTAATGATGATTTTAGTGTAAGGCTCAACGGGAAGCTTAAAATACAAAAAGAAACTGAAAATGTTGTAAAAGATGGTAAGAATAGGTAAAACGGTGGATTTTGGCGGTGGGGCGAGGAAATGGTCTTTTTGAAATGAGCCTGTTTATCAACAAACTTAAGGGTAATCATTGCATAAACAGTGTTACCTATTCTTAATATGCAAACCAGAATATTGTAACTAACTTTAAATATAAACCCTTCTTTATGTCTGAATTAAATATTCTTGTGCTGGTAATGACGGGTATAATAATCATTGCCCTGGTTCTGTTATTGATCCTGCGAAACCGGGTAGATAAAAAATCGCTCAATCCGGATTCGTCCAATTCGGTAGAAGAAACACAAATGGACCAGAAAAGAAGAGAAGACCACATTTGAATACTAATCCATTAAACATACCAGATCTCCCCTGCATTGATAGAGAGAAAGATCGTATCACCTTTTTCAAAACCGGTATCAGTTGTTCTTACGATCCAGCTTTCATCGCCCGTCATTACCTGCAATTCATAATAAGCCCCCAAAAAACCAATATGGTGGATGGTTGCTTTTAAGTGTGCATTGGGTTGTTTACTGATCCTGAATTGCTCAGGGCGAACCAATATTTTTTTACCTGCAGCGGTATGAGGCAGTGATTCGAAAAGATAACTTGCTTTTGAAGTTGAGATCAGATTATAATTACCCAGTAATCCTGCGGTATAAATGTTTTTGGGTTGATGATAAACCATTTCAGGTTTTCCTTGCTGAATTATCTGCCCTTCCTTCATGATCAGGATCTCATCTGCCCACGACAATGTATCCAGCGGATCATGTGAAACCATGATGCAGCTAATGTTCAGCTCATCACCAATATCCCTGATCACAGATTTGAGAATGGTTTTATGGATCATATCCAGATTGGAGAAAGGCTCATCCAGTAATAATAATTTAGGAGAGGTGGTTAACAACCTCGCCAAGGCGATCCGTTGTTTTTCGCCTCCGGATAATTGATCTGTTCTGCGCTTTAATAAATGATCGATCCTGCAGACTTTATAGAGTGTGAATGCTTCCTGTTCCGATAACTTATTGGCATATTCAAGTACTTCTTCAACTCGGTAATTGGTACGCAATTCAAAATGCTGCGATAAATAGGCGATCTGCGGATGTCCGGGTACCAGTTCTTCATTAGGCCCCTTAACTCTTTTTTCTTCAAATAAAATCAAACCGGCATCCGGCTGCTCCAATCCCGCAATAATCTTCAATAAAGTACTTTTCCCGGAACCTGTTTCACCCGCAATCGCAATCTTCTGCGACGCCAGTTGGGTAAAATGAATATTACGCAGGGAAAAACCGGCATCGATCTGTTTATAAATGCCTGATACGGTCAATAGATCCATTCCGCAAAATTCGCGCTTCACAACTTTACTGCCAAGTCCAATATTTCAGGCGTCTCTAACTTTCCTAAACCCAAACTATGTCTTTGTGCCTTTGTGTGCATTTTTACTTGCCCATTTACAGATTTCACCGAACTTTATAACCAGATAGTCTTACGATTCTTCAGCCCAAACCTTGCCACATGAAAAACCTGTTTTCTTCCCTTCTTACTTTTACAATCCTTCTTTCCTTATCAACTGCTCAAAAACCTGCCAGCACTAATTATGCCGGTAAAACGGTTACGGTGTTCACTACTGCCGATAACAGTAATCTCCGGTTATCGCAAACAGATAAAGTGGTTTTCAAAGAACTCGCACAACCTACAGAAGGTGAAGTGAGTATTTTTGTTGACCCCAACAAAACCTATCAATCCTTTCTCGGTATCGGCGCCGCTTTAACCGATGCAAGTGCCGAAACCTTTGCCAAATTGCCCAAACAGCAACAGCAGGATTTTTTGCAGGCATACTACAGCACTGAAAAAGGAATCGGCTATTCATTGGCCCGCACCAATATCCACAGTTGCGATTTCAGCAGTGATAGTTATACCTATGTAACAGAAGGTGATAAAGCGCTCAACTCATTCAATATTGATCACGACAGAAAATACAGAATTCCTTTTATCAAACAGGTAATTGCGGCTGCCGGTGGTAAGATCGTTTTATATGCAAGCCCATGGAGCCCGCCGGCATTTATGAAGACCAATAAAGAAATGCTTCACGGCGGTAAACTCGATCCTGCTTTTGCACAAAGCTGGGCCATGTATTATACCAAATTCATCAAAGCGTATGAAAAAGAAGGCATTCCTGTTTGGGGTATCACCATTCAGAACGAACCGATGGCTACACAAAAATGGGAGTCCTGCATTTTTACCGCAGAGGATGAAAGAGATTTTCTAAAAAAATATCTCGGGCCAACGATGCAGAAACAAGGATTATCTGAAAAGAAGATCATTGTATGGGATCATAACCGCGATCTGATGTTTCACCGTGCCAATGTGATCTACGATGATCCCGGAGCCGCCAAATATGCATGGGGTATGGGTTTTCACTGGTATGAAGATTGGAGTGGTGGATTAAAAATGTTTGAGAATGTTGGCCTCGTTAATAAAGCGTACCCTACAAAGAATTTATTGTTTACAGAAGGTTGTGCAGAAAGTTTTAATGCTTCAAGAATTAAAAACTGGAGTTTGGGTGAACAGTACGGAAGAAATATGATCAACGATTTTAATAACGGTTCTGTTGGCTGGACAGATTGGAATATTCTGCTTGATGAAACCGGTGGCCCCAACCATGTAGGTAATTTTTGTTTTGCGCCGGTGCATGCGAACACAATGACAGGTGAGTTGATCTATACCAATTCCTATTATTATATCGGCCATTTTTCAAAATTTATTCGTCCGGGTGCCAAGCGCATTGCGAGCGCGGCCAGCAGGAGCCAACTGCTTACCACATCTTTTAAAAATAAAGACGGAAAGATTGCAGTAGTGGTAATGAATCAAAGTGATAAAAAGGTTACTTATAATTTGTGTGTTGGCAGAAATGCGGCGGTGGTAGATATTTTACCACATGCTATTCAGACACTTATTTTATAAAATCATCTCAATAGGATTATGCGTATAAAGTTATTGATGATATTATTGGTTTATGGATATACTGTTTTTGCACAACCTGTAAAAAAGTATGGGCAATTAAGTGTAGCAGGAACAAAACTGGTTGATGAGAAAGGACAGCCCATTGCTTTGCATGGTATGAGTTTGGGATGGCATAACTGGTGGCCGCGTTTTTACACAGCCGGTGTGGTGAATGAGTTGTATGCCGATTGGAATTGTTCTGTAATAAGGGCTGCCATGGGTGTAGAGCCTGAGAACGGATACATTAAAGATCCAAAGGGCTCAATACAGAAAATAAAAACAGTGGTAGAGGCGGCTATCGGTGCAGGAGTCTATGTGATCATCGACTGGCATAGCCATAATGTGAATCTGGCAGAAGCAAAAGTTTTTTTCAAAGAGATGGCCATACAATATGGTAAATATCCCAATATCATTTATGAATTGTTTAATGAACCAGACAAAGAAAGCTGGCCCGAAGTAAAAGCATATGCCACGGAAGTGATCACAACGATTCGGGCAATAGATAAACACAATATTATTTTGATCGGCTCTCCACATTGGGATCAGGATATTCATTTGCCGGCAGAAGATCCAATCATTGGTTTTGATAACCTGATGTATACGGTTCATTTTTATGCCGGCACACATAAACAATGGCTGCGCGACAGAACGGATGCGGCGATTAATAAAGGAATACCCGTTTTTATTTCAGAATCGGCTGGTACAGAAGCCACGGGCGATGGCCCCATTGATAAAATTGAATGGCAGAAATGGATCGATTGGATGGATGCGCGAGGTTTAAGCTGGATCACCTGGTCTATCTCCGATAAGAATGAATCAAGCGGCGTGATAAAACCCTCTGCTGGTTCTGATGGTAAATGGTTATTACAGGATCTGAAAGAATCCGGTGTTCTTACACGGGAATATTTCAAAAAGTACCCATCGGTTAAAAAATGAATAGCTGTTTTCAAAAATAGCTGCATGGGGGGCAGGTTTGTAGAATTTTCATTGAAGTTTACATTTTTCTTTACTTCTCTACGTGAAATTTTTCAGAAAGTGACAGCGTACTAAGCAATAGCATCAATTATGTGCTAACTTGTAGTTATACATTCTATCATTCGTGCATCCGAAAGTTTGCAAGGCAATACCACCGTACCGGATCTATGAAAAAAACCTATCCTTTCTATATTAAAGCAACAGTAATCCTTTTTGGGCTTATTCTTCTTGTATATATGCTCATTAATCTGCGCGATATTCTTACGCCGATCTGCTTTGCACTGTTACTCGCTGTTTTACTGAACCGTTTAGTTGTAAAGCTGGAGCGTATCCATATTCCAAAATTCTGGGCCATCAGCATTGCTATATTACTGGCGTTTACGGTGATCGCAAGTGCTGCTTATTTCATCTCAACACAGATCATGAGTTTTGGAAATGACTTGCCTTTACTGCAAAAAAGGTTTCTGGTTCTATTCAGCGAGTTCCAGACTTTTGTAAGAGATGGGCTTGGGGTAAATATAAAACAACAGAATCTATGGATTGCAGAAGCGGAAGCAAGTATGAAACCCATGATCGGTCAAACCATTGGCACGGTAGCCGGCACTTTGGGCGTAATGATGATCTTACCTGTTTACACATTTGTATTGCTGTTTTATAAAAATCATTTCCTCACTTTTTTATACGAAGTATTCGGCGACTCTGATTCTGAGAGAGTGGCCGAGGTATTACAGGAAACCAAAGGAGCCATACAACGTTATATGATCGGGCTGTTACTGGAAGGAATTGTTGTGGCAATCCTGAATACTACTGCGTTGTTTATATTTGATATTAAATATGCTGTATTATTAGGCATAACCGCAGCTTTATTAAACCTGTTACCGTATATCGGTGGTTTTATTGCCATATTACTGCCGATAATTGTAGCCACGATCACCAAAGAAGGTATTCAGACACAGATTGGTATTACACTGGCCTATTTGTTTATCCAGTTTGTAGATAACCATGTGTTAATTCCACTGATTGTTTCATCGCGGGTAAAGATCAATGCCTTTATTTCTATTGTAATTGTTTTACTTGGCGGTGCTATGTGGGGTGTTCCCGGTATGTTCCTGTCTATACCTGTTATCGGTGTGCTGAAAATTATTTTCGACAGAATAGATGAATTAAAACCCTGGGGCAAAATGCTGGGAACCGAAGAGGTTACCGTGCAAAAAATACGCATTGGCAAAAAACGAAAAACAATCGTTGCATAGCTGTCGCTGATCTGTTTCAAAAAAAAGGGCCCCGTTTTAATAAACAGGGCCGACCAATTCTTGTTCATTGCGAAAAGAATTCTTGCTTTTTTTGGTACTTAATATGTTGAGGGTATGTTTTAAAATTGTTTTACAAAACTACAGCATAAGAACCCCGGCTTTTGTTATAAAAACATTTTATCGCTTAATCAAAGGTTAAATATGTTAACAGGATGTTACACGGAATGCCCGTTTCTGATTTCCTGCTAAATTGTAGTATGAATTTGTCTTCACTTAAAAGAAAACCTGTATTCTATATTATCCTGCTGGGTTTTGTGATCATGGTATGGGTTATTCTAGCTTTGCTGAACAGTGCCATAAAAGGGAAAGAAAAAGACTTTAATGACAAACTTTTTTATGTTGTTGCTTTTTATGAAGATCAGCTCAACAGAGATACAGTAAAGTTAGGCCAATGCAATAGTGATGAAGATGCGATTAACGTCTTTCGCACAGGAATAAAAAACGAGATAGATTCTCTCTTCACCAAAAATGAAATACCGCTCAATTATGTTTTTGCCGTCGGTAAATTCAGGGCAGATGTCGCTTACGATCCACGAGTGCCTGTTTTTCAGAGAAGATGGATGGGTAATAACCTGATCTGGAGCAGTGATACTGCTCAAAATAACGGACTGATCAGTACTAAACTGAAAGTGATTAATACGCTTCCTCACAAAGGCAATCTGTATTATCTGAAAATATTCTTCCCTTTTAAAACACGTTATCTTATTAATGAGCTGCTGCCGTTAATTGTGATATTGGTGCTTACATTGCTGATGCTCTTTGTTTGCTTTATGGCATTAATCGCTATTATCAGAAAACAAAATCTGTTGGCAAAAACCCAAAATGATTTTGTGAATAACATGACGCATGAATTGAAAACGCCACTGTTTACCATTTCAATTGCTTCAAAAATGCTTGGCGAACAGGAATCGGTTAAACAGAATGATAAATATGTTTCTTATGTTAACAGTATACAGCAGGAAACCCAAAGGCTGAATAAACTGGTAGAAACACTGTTGCGAACGGCAGCCATTAATACAAAACAATGGAAGGATCATAAACAGGTAATCGATCTGCATGAACTGATCCGTACTGCTGTACAAAATCTGGATCTGATCCGTGAAGAACAAAAAGCAACCATTGAATTGTTTTTGCAGGCGCAAACACATTATATTAAGGCCGACCAGGCACAGATGGAAAGTGTGATATACAGTCTTGCCGACAATGCTTTTAAATATTCTGATGGCCCTGCACATATCACTATCCGAACGCAAAACAAGGGAAATAATATCATGATTTCTTTTCAGGATAATGGAATAGGCATGGATATGGAAACCAAGGGTATGATCTTTGAACGTTTTTTCAGGGCACATACCGGTAACCTGCATAATGTGAAAGGCTATGGCATAGGACTGAGTTATGTAAAAACAGTAGTAGACGCACACCGGGGAACCATATCGGTAAATACCAGTCCCGGAAATGGATCTGAATTTGTTTTACTGATACCTTGTGCAGAATATGGAAACTAACGCAGGATTATTGCTGGTGGAAGATGACAGGAACCTCGGTTATATCTTATCCGAATACCTTGTTATGAAAGGTTTTTCGGTTACCTGGGCCAAAGATGGGAGAGAAGCACTTACGCTTTTACAAAAGAATCCATACTCACTTTGTATATTGGATGTGATGCTCCCTTCTATAGACGGTTTTGGTATTGCAGAACAGATCGCTGCTTCTAACGCAAGAGTACCTTATATTTTTCTCACTGCTAAAAACCTTAAAGTAGATAAACTCAAAGGATTTAAGCTGGGTTGCGATGATTATATTGTAAAACCGGTAGATGAAGAAGAGCTGGTAGCAAGAATACAGGCGGTATTAAAAAGAACATCAGTTGTCTCTCATGCAAATACAGGTAGCACCCTTCCATTTGGCAATTCTTTCTTTCATGTACAAACACAGGTATTACAGATCTACGGAAAGGAATATAAACTCACCGCAAAAGAATCGGAAGTATTGCTGCTCTTGCTCAATCACAAAAACACGTTACTCGATCGCGAAACTGCACTCAAAAAAGTATGGGGCAGTAATGATTATTTTAACCGAAGAAGTATGGATGTGATCATCTCCCGTCTTCGCAAACATCTTTCCCCCGACACCGATATCAGAATTACCAATATTCACGGTAAAGGATATATGCTTCAGATAACAGCTTGATGATTGTCTGATCGAAACTGTCTGCTACTGAATTGCTTTGGTAGTATCTGTTTTCTTAACCACACGTCCTGATTTTCTATCTTTTCCTCTTCCAATCAAATAGCCTGCACCACCACCTGCAGCGGCACCGATTGCGGCACCACCTAAGTTATGCCCGATAATACCACCGGCAATGGCACCCACACCTGCACCAATGGCTGTTCCTTTCGCTGCAGAACTCCATCCTTTCTTTTTAGCAGGAGCTGGTGTTTCTGTTGAAGCATCTTTATATCCGGATGCATTCTGACTCGCAGCTTCATTTCTTGCCTGTCTGCGTTCTCTTTTTAAATCCGCTGCCCTGTTGATCGAATCTTTTTCTGCCTGAACTCTTACCTGCTCTTCCAGAATAGCTTTTTGTCTGATGGCAACTGTATCAACAACTACTACAGGTATTTTGGGTTGTGTGTTACATGCTGCAAAAGCAGATGCGATAACGATTAGAAATAATAACTTTTTCATATTGATAGTTTGGTTTTAAGTATGGTTAACGACTTTTATTTGGGAAATACAAAGGTCATGCCAATTGAATCGGGCCTGTTACATCCTGTTGAAAATCAATTGCAAAATTCACAGATTACGTTTAGCCACTTTATTTTCAACGGAATATGCTGAATACAGCAAATTTGGATAATTACAGGCAAGCGATTATCTTACTTATCAGTTCATTCCCCCCTGATCATAAGCTCCTTATACAAACGAAAAAAATTGCGTTATGGCCTTAACGGTAAAAGATTTTACAGATCTCGCTGATCCCTATTTGCTGCAACTGAAAAAAGAAAAGCCGGATCTGATCGTTTCTGATGTGTTGGATGATCAAAACAGGCAATATGTAAACCTTGTACAAAAAGGAGGAGGTGTATTGGGTATTGCATTAGTAGGCTATACCTATGTGCTTGAACAAATGGGGATTCGTTTTTTGCGGCAGGCAGGTACCAGTGCCGGAGCCATTAATACCGCTTTAATGGCTATTTCAGGAAAAGATAAAACGGAAGCCAAATCAGGAGAAGTAATCCAGATTCTTGCTGAAATGGATTTCTTCAAATTTGTTGATGGCCCGCCGGTTATTAAATGGATAGTCAAAAAGTTTGTGAAAACGAAAGATTTTTCCGCAAGGGTAGGGGCTATTATTAAATTCATAACCATACTTTTTGCCGTATTGTTTTTTGGATCGGGAATTCTGTATTTTCTGCAACATATATTTTCCGGACTCAATCTGATCACTGATATTTTCTTTGCCGGACTGGGTTTATTTACTTTTTGTGCAATAGCCCTTGGTTTATATATCAAAAGTGTATTGAAAAAATTTCGTCTGAAAGGATTGGGAATGAATCCCGGCGATTATTTCTACGATTGGGTAAAACAGCAATTCATTGCCCGCAATATTCATAATACAACAGACCTGATCAAAAAGGCATCCGAATTACCCAATCTTCATTTGCGTGAAGGTGTTAATCATCCCATAGGCGTTTCGAGCTTATCGGCGGATGTAACATTTATTACGGCTGATCTGGTTACACAGAATAAAATTGAATTTCCAGGCATGATTGATCTGTTCCGTTTACCTGCAGACAGGGATACAATCCATCCTGCCGGTTTTGTAAGGGCTTCCATGTCGCTGCCGGTGTTTTTCGAATCGTATTATATAGAAAACATCCCCAACCAAAATAAAGACCTGCAGGCGCTTTGGGAAAACAAGCTTGGCGAAAAAAATGCACCTTCTATCTGCCGTTTTGTAGATGGTGGTGTGTTATCAAATTTTCCGATGAGCATTTTTTACAATCCTGCCGTACGTACACCAAGACTGCCTTCTTTTGGCATTAATCTCGACGACAGCAGTCCGGAAGACAATGCACAATCTCCAACCGGCTGGAGTTTCTTTGGTTTCGTAGGCCGTATGTTCAATACCATTCGTTTTTACTACGATAAAGATTTTCTGCTCAAAAATAAAATGTTCGAAAAAGGTGTGGGTACGGTTTCCTTAAGCGAATTTAACTGGCTTAATTTCTTTTTATCCGATAAAGAAAAACTGGGCATGTTTGAAGCAGGAGCCAAAGCGGCACATGATTTTTTGATTAAATTTGACTGGAACGAGTACAAATTAGCCAGGGAAGTATATCAGGATGCGTTGAAAAAATAAATATATTTTTCAGTCATCATTCAGCAACAGAAATTTATTTTATACATGCAGTTGAATAAAAATTTTCTTTCGGGCCTGGTATTTTTAGCATGCTCTGTTTTTATCGGATGCACTAAGAGTCCCGATCCCCTTACTCCACTGCAGCAGGCGTCACAAAACCTGGTGGGTAATGGCAAAAAAACCTGGCATTTGCAGGAATTGTATATTAATACAGTTTCTCAGATACTTACACCCCAGCAAAAAGCCTTCAGCAAAGTATATGTCCTTAATGCGGGAAGTGAAAACTCGGGGATCGTAACTACTTCGGAAGGAAAAACAGGTACATGGCGCATACCTACAGAGGAAGACCTTAAAGAAATATTTGATTATCCCACAGGGCCCATTTCTATTGATTATGTAATTACTGAAATGTCAGTAAACAGGATGGATATTTATTATTTAGCCAACCTGAAACTAACCCGCGAAGTGTATTATACTGATTGAAAGAGTTGTTATCATTAAATTTAAGATTGATAAAAAGCTGATTATTATGATAAAGTACCCCGTAGCCCTTTTCGTTCTGCTTTCTTTTGTGTTCAGATCTGTAGCACAGGATACCATTCCACATCTAAAAGGTAAAATGGATATTTCTATAATAAAGGGAACCATTGAATGTGATTTCACCCTCTCCAATATCCCGAGAATCAGCGATTATTATATCCGGTTAAATGCAGGTATGAATATCCGTTACATCAAAAGCCTGAATGGTATGGCATCGCTCCGTTACAGCAGATCAACAGACGATACGCTGGCAACGGGTGAGGCAAGTGCTTATTTTTTAAAGGCGTATACTGATAACGGAAAATTTCTCCCACGTGCTATCCGGTTAAGCTATGTGGGCATGTATCCGGTGTTTACAGATACAAGCAGCTTTGTAGACTGGAAAGGTAATATTGCGTTCAATGGAAAAACGGTACGCACCGACGGATCGCAAACGGCATGGTATCCTGTGTTGTATGATATTAAGAAAGATCTCAGATACGATAAGGTTACGTATGATATAGAAGTGAATTGCTCCGATTGTAAAACCATCTATATCAACGGCAGCGAACCGGTAGAAAGCACTCACGCAATTTTTAAAAGTGATCGTCCGCAGGAGCTCACTATGTTTTCGGGCGATTACAGAATGGTGGCCATTAACGGCAGCTATTTTTTAAATCCAGATTTAGATGATAACCAGTTAAAAGAACTTGAAGGAATCATCCATTCCAATAAAGTGTATTACGAAAATAATCTGCAGATTCCATACAGGGGAACTGCTGCCTATATTCAAACAACACCGGTATCCAAAAACAATTCCTGGATGTTTGCTACTTACCCAACGATCGTGAATATTGGCTTTGGCGAAAACGGAATGAAAACCTTTCTCGATAAAAAGAAAGGCGATGGCTTCAAACCTTATATGGCACACGAATTGGCGCATTATTATTTTGGCAAGTACAGAGTGTTTAATGCAGAGTTGGGCGATATGATCTCTGAAGGATTTTCAGAATACCTGTCGTTGAACATTACCAGAAAACTGATCAGTGATAGTGTTTTTAACGATAAGCTCGAATCAAAATTTCGAGCTCTCCGGAATTTTAAGCCGGTTCCCTTTGCATCCGTAAAATCAAAAAATGATTACGACGACAGAGAGTTATATGTTTATTATTATGCACCCCTTATTTTCACCGCCATCGAAAAAGAGATCGGTGAAGAAGCCATGTGGAAATGGATCAGATCGCTTTTGCAAACACCGGTAACCTTTACCAATTATCATTTTCTGGAACAAACCCTGAGTGTTGTGCTTAACAACAAATCACAAATGGAAATGATCCGCACAAAATATTTTACCACAGATAATGTGATCAATAATGCAGCCACAACACTGGGAATGCGCACCGAATCGCAAACCGCTTCGGTTACGACTGAACAGGTTGCAAAAACCTATTATTATTTTTTCTTCCTCAAACCTGCCGTAGATGCCGGTGCACCTGAAAACAGAACCGTGAAGCATACAGAAATCGGAGAGATCACTTGCACTCAGGCAGAATTATCAAAAATGGCTCAAGCCAAATTTAAACAGGTGACAAGTGAATGTGAGAACGAAGCCGGATGCGGAAGTGATTTTAATACTTACGACTCTTTAGATAAAGCAAAAGCAGCTTTACAACGATGGTTAAAACCATTTGTTGGCAATGCTGCTTTTGTAATTAAAACAATTAATCTTTAAACAAGAACTCATTTACTGATAAACCCCTGCTCAACCATTTTATTAAACACAACTTTAGCCACTTCTTCCGTCATTCTTTTAACACCATCGGGATTCGTGGTTTCGGTAAGGCCTGACCAGATAATTTTATCTTCTTTAATAGAATATACATTCACTTCAATAGTGTATGTTTTGGTGGTTGAATAATATCCCGGGCTAGAGTAAAAAGACCAGCTTCTGTAATAATAGCCGCTGAAGTTTCTGTAATAATCAGGATACGATAACATATTTCCCGGAGTATAGGTTTGTTCTTTGTCAACATCAATCAACCGCATAGTAACCGCTGCATCAAACCCGTCAGCTTTTATTTTATTTCTTAAAGCATCCTCATTGTTTTTATTAAAATTTGCATCGAGATAATTGTAGGATACCACGCCTTTCCCATTCAGATAACCAGCCATCTGGTCTTCAGCTTTATGACGGTTGGTTTCGTTGTTAAGCATTGCAACAACCAATACTTTGCTTAATTGATTCACAACAACCTGCTTGTCGGGTTCTCTCCAGCTGCTCGTGATTCTTGTAGATGTGCAGGAAGCAAAAATGATTGTACCTGTTAGTAAACTCAACAGTTTAATGCTTTTCATAAAAAGGGAATTAGGTGAGGGAGATGTCATTTAGCAACGTAATCGAAGCTGAATAGATTCACAAAGTTGTGTTTTTGTCAATCCCTTTTCTTACAGAACTGTTGAAATATCTTATATGTATCACACATGCCTCAATTGGTGAGGATCAACTAATCAGTGAATTATATAATTTATTATACTGCTTATGTAAATCCTTTTAAGCCATAGTTAATCAACTTTGCATCGTAAATCCGAAATACAATGGATGATCTCAGGCATTTAGAATTTCTCGCACTCAATTCAAAAGAGATCATTGAAAAGCAGGTAGACTCTTACCGCCAGCAGCATTCCTATGCCGGAACCATTATCGGCGTTACAGTGTTATTTATTCCATTCTTTTTAAACGGATTGGATGGTACGCTTCAGGTGATCCAGTTTATATCCATTTTACCCATCTGCTTCTTTATTGGCTCCATCTTATTAATGCTGAGTATTTTTCGCACAAAGCCCTTAGATCAGGCTTTTAGCGTAAAAAAATACAAGGAGTTAATGGAGAAAACCTACAAAGAGATCCTGTTATATGAAATAGAAGCTAACACAAATTCGTATAATAAAAACAATACGATCACAGAAAAAGGAACAAGGCTTTATTCAAGAGGGGTAGGACTTACCACGATTGCCATTTTTATTTCTATTGTTTTATTACTGGCCAATAAATTTATTGCAATTGAAAAAGTGCCGGCAAAAGTTCAGATCGTAAATAATAAAAACAAAATACAAAATAGCCCTTCAGGCGATAGTAGTATATTGGCTCCGGGGGTTACACTTATTGTATCGCCAACAAAATAAACAGATAAAAAAGATCATATGAAACCGTACGAATTATTTGATGAAACAGAAGTTGGGGGAACCCATTTAGTAAACAGGATTGTGATGGCTCCAATGACAAGGTGCAGAGCTATCGGCAATATCCCAAACGATCTGATGGCAACGTATTATGGACAACGCGCCGCAGCAGGCTTGATCATTACAGAGGGAACATCTCCCTCACCAAACGGACTTGGGTATGCACGAATACCGGGCATATTTAATGAACAACAGGTAGAAGGATGGAAGAAAATCACTACAGCCGTTCATGCAAAAAATGGAAAAATATTTGTACAGTTAATGCATTGTGGAAGAATCAGTCATCCATTGAATATGGGTGAAGGTGCTGTTATACTGGCTCCTTCTGCAGTAAAACCCGCAGGGCAAATGTGGACAGATGCCAAACAATTACAGGATTTTCCGGTGCCTAAAGAAATGACAGCAGATGAAATTGCTGCTACTAAGCTCGAATATATTACCGCCGCCAGAAATGCAATAGAAGCAGGCTTTGATGGTGTTGAACTGCATGGTGCCAATGGTTACCTATTGGAGCAATTTCTTTCACCCGTAAGTAATTTGCGCAATGATCAATATGGAGGCAGTATAGAAAACCGTTGCCGTTTTGTAATTGAAGTGGCAGACGCCGTAGCCGATGCTATCGGAAAAGAAAAAACCGGTATCCGTTTATCTCCTTATGGGGTGGCAAGTGATATGCCGCATTATCCGGAGATTGATGCAACCTATGATTACTTATCCAAACAACTAAACACACTGGGTATTGCTTATATCCATTTAGTTGATCATTCTGCAATGGGTGCCCCGGTTGTTCCCGATTCTATGAAACAACTGATCCGAAACAATTTTACCAATACAATTATTCATTGCGGTGGGTTTACTAAGCAAAGTGCCGAGGCTTTTTTAGAAAAAGGATTGGCAGATCTGATCGCATTTGGCCGCCCGTTCATTAATAATCCTGATCTCAAAGAAAGAATGTCAAATAACTGGCCACTTTCAAAAGACCTGCATATGGATTTGTTTTATACGGCAGATGAAAAAGGATATACAGACTACCCAATATATAAAGTTTCTTCAGGCGGTTTATAACCCTATTTATGACCCTTTATCTACAAACTGCCTGGCTTTTTCTATTAGCCATTCCTATTGCCTGTATTGCATGGACAGTAACTCACGAAGAAGTATTCAGGGAGCCCAGAGAATATTGCGTCAATCGTTGCAAAACCGGCAAAACAATAGCTGTGAGAAAATTCTATTATCTGTTTACCTGTGAATATTGTTTCAGTCATTATGTAACCCTGTTATTTCTTTTCCTTACAGGTTACAAATTATTAATGGATAACTGGACCGGTTATCTGATCGCAGAGTTTTCGCTTGTTTGGATTGCCAATATTTATATGAGCATCTTCAATTTCCTGCGACAGGATATCAAAAAAGAAAAATCTGAAATTGCAGCAATGGAGAAAAAATTGAAGGAATTAATTCTTTGATTTTTAAGAGAAATTGATAAAGTCATTTCAATACACTTATAATAAGATAATTGCGTACATCTACGTAATTATCTTATTGCTTTTTAATGGATATTGCAGTAACCAAAATCTAATCCCATGCCTCCCTCAATCAACCACCAGATCGACCTGGTTTCTGCAATGGACATGACTACTCTTTACAGAGAAAACCGACCCGACAATTTTCCGATCTGCGAATCATTTGACAAAGCCGCTATTGAAAGATTGATCTCTAACCCAAATTGCGTTTTTTTCAGGATCTACTATGGTATGAAACCGGATATGACTGTACATGCCATTCTGGTGGCTGCTGATAAAGATGGCAATGATATTGTACCTTCCGTAAAGGGAGGACATGGACACGGTCATGGTCATGGTTCAGGAGGTGATGGAGATGGAGATATCTTGGAAGATTCGATGCGATGCCCGGTTACCTGTCCACCGCCATCTCCTTTAAATACACCCTAAATGAATTTCTTTTTATTAAATGAGATCTCAACGGCTTCTATTCTGCCCGCTGCCATCATTGGCATAGTGCGCTACCAGAAAATACTGCCCGTTTATCGCCCGCTGCTTTGGTTTATCTGGGCAGGAACGGTAAACGAGGCAGTAAGTTGGGTACTGATAGAGATCAACCGCAACAATGTGGTTAACTCTAATATGTATGTGTTGGCAGAATTTGTTTTCCTGCTCCTTATTTTTTACCGTTGGAATGAAAAAACGCCTAAGAACAGGTATCTGTTTTTACTTACACTGGGTTTGCTGGTTTGGATAACCGATAATTTTATCCTGCACAGCCTGCACACCATTAACTCGATATTCAGGGTATTGTATTCCATTCTTATTTTATTCCTGAGTATTAACCAGGTGAATAAACTGATTGTTTACGAAAAAAAGAACCTGATCCGCAATGCCATGTTTCTCAGTTGTATGGCATTTATTTTCTTTTACAGTTATAAGGCATTTATAGAAACATTTTATATCCTTCAGCTGCCATTCAGTAAATTGTTTTATCTTAATCTTTTCCAGATCCTTTTATTTGTTAACCTGTTTACCAATCTCGTATACGCCATCGCTATCCTATGTATACCTTCGAAGCAAGAGTTTTCATTTCGATCATAATTGCAGCCGGTGTGCTGGCGCTGGTTTTGGGCTTTTTTGTGGTTACGATCATTCGTCACCAGAAAAGAAAGATGGCTTCTGAAAAAGAAAAACTCGCAGCCGAATTATTATTGCTTGAAAATGAGCGCGGCCGTATTGCCGCTGATCTCCATGATGAACTGGGTTCATTGATCTCTTCAATCAAACTCAAC
Organism: Sediminibacterium sp.; assembly: GCA_965206685.1. Taxonomy (GTDB): domain Bacteria; phylum Bacteroidota; class Bacteroidia; order Chitinophagales; family Chitinophagaceae; genus Sediminibacterium. The sequence continues at coordinate 2,261,980 of OZ242223.1, read as the reverse complement.
CTGGAATGTCTTGGCACGGTAAATCCAGATGATGCGGTGATCCTTGAAAAAACAGGCAGATATATCGATACCACCATGCAAAAGATCCGCGAGATCTCCAATAATCTGATGCCACAAGTGTTGCAGCAAAAAGGATTACTGATAGCGATAAAAGAGTTTTCAGAAATGGTTGGCCATACCGGCTTGCTGAATATCCGCCTACATTTTGCAACAGACATACCCACAATAGACCCCGATAAAGAAATTCATATTTACAGAACTCTGCAGGAGATCATTAATAATACCGTTAAGCATTCAGGTGCTACGGGGATGGATATATATTTTAAGATCTGTAAACTGCAACTTATCATAGATAGTAAAGACGATGGTAAAGGATTTGTAAAAGACCAGATAGCAGAAGGAAAATATTCAGGCAACGGTTTGCGTAATATTGTACGGCGGGTTGAATTACTGAAGGGAAGTCTTTATCTTGAAACCGCTCCGGGTAAAGGTGTTCATTATTCCATTGAGATTCCTTTAACTGATAAAATATGAATGAAAATATAACCATCAGGGTGGTAATTGCAGACGATCATGATGTTTACAGAGATGGCCTGCAGTTATTGTTGGGAAGAGATCCTCAACTATCCGTTGTGGGCGAAGCAGAAAACGGGAAGCAGTTACTTGCCTTATTGGAAACTACACCGGTTGATGTTGTGGTTACCGATCTCCGCATGCCGGAACTGGATGGTGTTAACGCTATTAAAGAGATCAACACCCGTTATCCAAAACTTAAGTGTATTGCATTGTCAACCTTTGATAGTGAGCACCTGATCGTAGAAGCACTGGAAGCCGGAGCTATGGGTTATATTATCAAGAATGCACAAAAAGGAGAAATCATTGATGCGATCAAAACGGTGCATGCTGATCAGCCGTATTATTGTTTTTCAACTTCAGCCCATCTGGTAAAAATGATCTCGGCAAGCAGTTTCAATCCCTATAAATCCAAACGGTTTGAATTATTTTCTGAGAAAGAAAAAGAGATCATTCAATTGATCTGTGCTGAAAAATCAAGCAAAGAAATAGGGGAGGTATTATTTATGAGTGCCAGAACAGTAGAAGGCATCCGAGCAAAGATCCTCGAAAAAATGAATGTAAAAACTCCGGCAGGTGTAGCAATCTATGCCATCAAGAACGGGCATTACCGGATAACTGATAAGTAGTTTTCATGGGTATCCATACTTTCAAATAAGGCCTGCAAAAATCGAATCTGATACAATATTACGTGCAGCTTCGTACAGATTTCGCTAAAAGAAAAACGGAGAAAAGAAGATAAAGAAGGTCTTTCCGAAATGCGATGACTCTTTTTTTCTTCTGGCTTTCTTTTAGCGAAACAATTCAACCCACTGATGAGTTCGGCGTTATAGTTGCATAAAAAATTAATGTAAAAAACAAACAGTGGACAGTAATGTTAGTAGCAAACGGGAAAGATTTAGGGTTACCTCAGCAAATATTTTCTTCTCGCCTCATTGCGCCATGCAATAGACCGTACTTCTTCCATCATACGGGCTATTTCTACAACTTCTTCATGATTTGCTGAATTGATGCGGATCTGCAATTGTTTGTCAGCCGTAACAATCTGTATATAATGGCATTTACTTTTATAATATAAAATGGGCAGCATAAAACTAACCGGTAAAGAAATACAAAGAATCAGGTAACTGCCCTCAAAAGAAGCACCTATAAAACTGAGCGCAAAAAAGCAACCGCTCAATATCAGCATCCATTGATGCGATTTAGGGATTACCTGATAACTGGTGATCTGATCCAATGGTACAGCCGATTCCGTTGCAACCTGCAAACGGTTTTTTACATACAAAACCCTGAAATTAGTAAGCACCACCCCATCTTCCTCCCAAAGTTGCAGTATTTTTTCGCCCGGTAACAATAACATAGATATTGGATTTTAAAGGATAAAGTTCCTTAATCTGTCTGTTTGTTTTTGCGTAGAACTACTGAATCTTAAATAGGAGCTGATACAAAGAAAATGCCGGTTCCGATTTTTGAGCAGTTGAAATTTATGGAATGGATCTAAAACTGCATCACTTAGCGTATGCATATACTAAATACGCTTTCCGGTAAATACAGCAAATACTTATTGCTCTCTTTTATAATCAATACGATACTTTTTTCTGCACTGTATTCTCAAGATAGAAATGGATTTACATTAAATGGATTCGTTTCTGGGCTAGATTCCGGCAAGATGTATTTAAACTATTTTAATGGAAATAAAAAGATCACAGATTCGGCAGTAATTCGTAAAGGGGAATTTATTTTTAAGGGCTTGCTTGATGAACCTGTGAAAGCCCAATTGTCTGATAATAAGAAATTAATGAGAGACGATTATCGCAATTATCTCTCTGATTTTTATATAGAACCCGCTGAAATGACTATCACTCTTGTAAATAATCATTTTGCGAATTCAAAATTGAAAGGCTCTAAAACAAATGATGATTATAAACGATACTATAATGAACTAAACCCTGTTTTGAGTAGTATTGAAAGATTGAAGAATGAAATAAGGTTGGGAGGTAAGCAGAATATTACATTAACGGATTCGCTGGTTTTTTATAAGAAGAAGTCGAAAGAAATCTCAAGTAATTTCATATTAAACCACAAGCATTCTTTAATAGCACAGAAAGCTATAATGGAACTATCTGTGAATGAGGAAATTGGACCGGATTCTTGTCTCTCTATGCTGAATTCACTAAGCCGCTCGATACAGCATTACACCACAATTCAAAAAGCTAAAGCAGCTTATGTAGCTGAAATCAGCTCAGTACCGGGGCGCAATGCACAGGATTTTACACGGAAAGATGTTAATGGTAAAAACATCCGGTTATCCTCATTCAAAGGAAAATATGTATTACTGGATTTTTGGGCAAGCTGGTGCATTCCCTGTCGCGAATCCACACCTCATATAAAAGAGTTATTTGCGAAGTATAACAGTAAAGGATTAGAAGTGATGGCTGTTTCCTGTGACTCAAAGTATGATGCATGGCTCAATGCGATACGTGCCGATAGTATAGAGAGATTCATAAATATTTTATCGTTCACGGATACTGACATGAACTTTTTAAAAACCCATGATAAAATGGGTGACGCGAGTTTTGAAGGTGAACTCAGAAAACAATTCAATTTAATGCCTATTCCTGTTGAGATCTTAATTGACAGACAAGGTGTCATTATTGGCCGTTATGGTGCAACAGAGAAACAGGCATTAAATATGTTAGATATAAAACTGACTGAAATTTTTGATGGGATTAACAAACTATAACAGGTCAATGAGTCTTTCATTTTTAAACATGCAATGGAGAAGTTAAAGAATAAACAACACTAAACTGTTCCCGGCGGCACCTGCTGAAATACCTGCGTCATCAATTGATATAATTCCGGGTGATGTTGTTTAAATAAAGCAGGCTGCTCAAAAAAATATTCTGCAGCAACGGCAAAAAACTCGGCCTTGTTTTTTACTCCGTAAATATTGAGGTCTGATTTTCCTTTTTTTATCTCTTCAACTCCTTCTGCAATCAGATTCAGCCATGGCAGGGTATATTGTTTTTCCAATAAAGCTTCCGGCAAACCATCAACATCGCCATCTTCCTTATCCAGCAAATGAACAAATTCATGGATCCCGGTATTTTCTTTATCAGAAGTATTAGTGAACCCCCGGTATAAAGCCGGTTTGGATAAGATCATCATTCGCTGCATGGTTCCGTTTCCAACCATGCCGAGTATATCCCCTTTGCCATCTGTTTTAAAATCAATTTCATTAAAAGAATCCGGATACAGCAATATATCTCTGAGATTATAGTATTTCCATTCCGGAAACCCGAAGATCGGGATCACACCGCTGGAGCCGATCAGCAATCTGTCAAGATCGGTCACTTCTGTTTTCACACCATGAATATGAATATAGCCGAGAAGCTCTTTTAGTTTCTCTTCAAAACGTAACCTTCCGGCTTCATCCAGTAAACGATAAAAAACCACATGTTCTGTAAGCAATGTTTGAAAACCTGCCGGTAACAAAGCCATCTTTACCGGGCTTTTATGGCGTACAAACCAGATAATAAATACCACAATAAAGATCAATGCTAAAACAGGAGCCATCATTATATAAAGTTAGGCCTTCAGCCATGGATACACCTGATAAGATTTATGAGATCTTATATCTGTTATCAATACGCGAATTTTCTTTCAGGATCAATCATTCCTGACAAAATTGAATGAACTTTATAGCAAAATCAATATCCACAAAAACGAAAGCTATGTCCATTCAAATATTTGTAACCGGAGGCACATTTGATAAAGAATACAATCTCATCACCGGTCAATTGTATTTTAAAGAAACCCATTTACCCGAACTGCTCGAATTGGGCAGAAGCCGCTTAGATTGCGCCATTACCCCACTCATGTTGATGGATAGTTTAGACATGACACATGAAAACCGTGAACTGATTGCCCGTCACTGCCATCAGTCTGCACGAAATAAAATTCTTATCACCCACGGCACAGACACCATGACAGAAACCGCCAAACTCCTTGCCGAACAGGTAAAAGATAAAACCATCGTATTAACCGGCGCCATGATCCCTATCAAATTCGGTAGTTCGGATGGTTTATTCAATATCGGCTGCGCCCTTGCTTTTGTACAAACTCTGCCACACGGTGTTTATATAGCCATGAACGGCCAATGTTTTCCTTGGGATAAAGTCCGTAAGAATAAAGAGACCGGTTTTTTTGAGGAGATTACTACCCCAGTTGTATAGTTTTGAGATCAATAATTTCATTATACACAAAATCGTGCTAATAAATATTTGAGAGGAATTCCTTTATTCGAGCTATATAGCTCTTGAGCAACAACCCAAGAAATAAAAAGAGAATTGGATATACTAAAATTTTCCTTTTTTCTCAATCTCCTTAATGTCTGTCAGATCCTGACTTCTTCCCGAAGCTTTTTTGTTTGTAATAAAGTCATGCAGGCCGATATAGTTTATTAACAGGCCATCAACATCAATGGTTTCTTTATTTTTAAAAGCTTCTTTAAATTCAAGTCCATCAATATTATTAAGGATGTCAATTCTTAAAGGAGGGTAACCAATTTGTGTAATATATCCACTATTTAAAAAGTCTGTTTTTTCCAATCCCAAAGAAGCTAATCCGAATTCCTGTATAACAATTAATAACTTTTCGGCATTTTGGGCTGAAATATTAATCCATATATCTAAATCACCTGTATGGCGTGGCTTACCGTGAAAAGCAAGTGCGTAACCACCCACAACCATATATTCTACTCCGTGCTTATTTAATAGCGCAACAAAATCTTCAAAATCCTTTGCTAATGTCATGAATGCATTTTTCGCTTAATAACATATGTTTTATCCATTCTTTGTCCTACCTGTAATGATTGAGATATAAGAAAGGTAACAGCTGCGAGGCGTTCTCTGGCCGGTTGGCTAAGCCAATATTCAAGATCTTCTTCTTGTTCCCGCACTGTGTTTAAAGGACGTTTATTTAAAACCGGCATTATTTTCATAATGGTAAATTAACTGTTATAAAGTTAATATTTTTTAGCACAATATGATTGATAGCCGATGTAGGAAAACCAATAAGATAATAAATCGCAAGGATCACTTCAACATTCAAAATTCCCTGCTCGATATTCAATATTCCATAAAAAAGCCCCACATCTCTGTGAGGCTTTGTGATCCCGCTGGGACTCGGACCCAGGACCCATACATTAAAAGTGTATTGCTCTACCAACTGAGCTACGGAATCATCCCTTTGTATGCTAAAAAACACCGTAGTGTTTTTTAGTTTGGGAGTGCAAAAATAGGTGAATTAGAAAACCAGCCAAATTTTTATAAAAATAAATTCTGCTATTTACTAACATGCCGTCAATAACTCAGCTGCTAACTACCTATTTTTGCAGTATTAATACATATTCATTATGTCCATATTTGATAACAAGATCGTAGTGATAACGGGCGGTTCAGAGGGAATTGGTAAGGCATTGGTTGATATATTCCTTCAACAGGGCGCCAAAGTGGCTACCTGCAGCCGTAATTATGATAAATTATACAGTTTACAGCAAATTCACTCCGGAAAGCCGTTGTTGATCTATACAGCTGATGTAAGTAAAGAGCAGGATTGTCGCAATTTTATTGATACTGTTATACAATCTTTCGGCACAATTGATATTTTGATCAACAATGCAGGTGTTTCCATGCGTTCATTGGTGGCTGAAGTAGAATTAGACACTTTGCGTAAGGTGATGGACATTAATTTCTGGGGAACGGTGTATTGTACCAAGTTTGCGCTTCCACATATCACAAAAAACAACGGAACCATAGTTGGCGTATCATCCATCGCCGGTTATCGTGGTTTACCGGGCCGAAGCGGTTATTCTGCATCTAAATACGCAGTAAACGGCTGGCTCGAGGCTTTACGTACCGAATTACTCAATACCGGAACCAATGTAATGTGGGTTTGCCCCGGCTTTACCGCTTCAAACATTCGCAATGTGGCATTAAACCGTTTTGGTAAATCACAGGGCGAATCGCCAATGGATGAAAGCAAGATGATGAGTTCCGAAGAATGTGCCTCACATATCTTAAAAGCCATCAGTAAACGCAAAAGAACATTGGTACTAACGTTAACCGGAAAGGAAACCGTTTATTTAAATCGCTTTTTCCCGTCACTGGCAGATAAAATGGTCAGGAAATTTTTCTTTAAAAACGGTGAGTTGGTGAAATAACCATCCATTACAAACGTTTTACTGTCACCATGCCTATTCTAACGTTGACAACTGATATAGGCCAGCGGGATTATCTTGTTGGTGCTATCAAGGGACAATTTGTCAACCTGATGCCAACGGTGAACATTTGCGATATCACACATTATCTTTCCCAAACCAATTATCCGCAGGCGGCATATACCTGTAATAATGCGTTTCGGTATTATCCACCCGGCACTTTTCACCTCATTATCGTAAATCTGTTTGATTCGGCTGCAAAGCATATGGTGGCAGCCAAACACAAGGATCAGTATATCATTTGTCCGGATAACGGTATTCTCACCATGATCACCGGCAATAAGCCCAAAGAAATGGTGGCGATTGAGATTGATAAGGCACAAACCCTGCTCGAGATCACCCAACAGATCGCCTGGAAGATCGCTGCCATTCATGATTCAAAGAAATTATCAGAAGGAGGCCCTGCACTGATCAATATTGAAGAAAAATACCCGCTCCGCGCTACTATCGGCCCCAATTGGATGGAAGGCCAGATCCTGTTCATCGACAATTTTGAGAATGTGGTCATTAATATCACCCGAGAAGAGTTTGCCGAGCAACGCAAGGGCAGGAGCTTCAAGATCGTATTCAAACGCAACGAAACCATCGATACCATCAGCGATAACTATACCTCAGTATCCGAATCAGAAAAACTCGCCTGGTTTAATTCCGCCGGCTACCTCGAAATCGCCCTCCGCAACGGCAATATGGCCGGACTGTTTGGCTTACAAGGCTTTAACGAACAAATGCAGCAAACGGGTTCTGCTTCGGATAATAAGTGGTTTTATCAGACGGTGAGGGTGTTTTTTGAGTAACTGTGGTTCGTGAATCGTGAGACGTGAATCGTGAGTGGGTTGTTGATTGGCCCATTTTTCAAATAAATTCAAGACCACAATACTCACGACTGACGCCTCACGGCCTTCAATCATGACTCACGATTTACGTCTCACGCCTACAACTCTCTTTTTTCCATTTGCCCATTACCCAGTATTTTTGTCCCCTGATAAATAGGAGAGGTTCTCCATTCTATCATACTATCATTCACTCATCCAATCATTAATAAAAATGGCATACGACGTAATCGTGTTAGGAAGCGGCCCGGGTGGATATCCTGCGGCAATCCGTGCATCACAACTGGGTTTTAAAGTGGCGATCATTGAAAAAGAAAGCCTGGGTGGTATCTGTTTAAATTGGGGTTGTATTCCAACCAAAGCCTTATTAAAAAGTGCCCAGGTATATGAATACATGAAACACAGTACCAATTATGGTATTAATGCCAGCGGTGTTACGGCAGATTTTGGCGGTGTGGTAAAACGCAGCCGCGGTGTAGCCGATAAAATGAGTAAGGGCGTACAGTTCTTGATGAAGAAGAATAAGATAGATGTGGTAATGGGCTATGGCAAGATTAAAGCCAAAGGACAAATTGAAGTAACCGCTGCAGACGGAACCAAATCTGTGGTAGAAGGAAAATATATTGTGATCGCAACCGGCGGAAGAAGTAAAGAATTACCCAACCTGAAACAGGATGGTAAAAAAGTGATCGGCTACCGCGAAGCCATGGTATTGCCTGAGCAGCCCAAGAGCATGATCATTGTAGGAAGTGGTGCAATAGGTGTTGAGTTTGCGTATTTCTATAACAGCATGGGAACAAAAGTGACCATTGTTGAGTTCCTGCCACGCATTGTACCTGTTGAAGATGAAGAAATCTCTAAAGAACTGGAAAAACAATACAAGAAACAAGGTATTGATATTATGACCAATGCTTCTGTGGATTCTGTAGATACATCAGGTGCTGGCGTTAAAGCCACTGTAAAAAAACAGGATGGCAGCACGGTTGTGATTGAAGCAGATATTGTGTTGAGTGCAGTGGGTGTAGTAGCCAATATCGAGAATATCGGTTTGGAAGAAAACGGTATTAAAACAGAAAAAGGAAAGATCGTTGTTGGGCCTTATCAGCAAACAACTGTTGCAGGTATTTATGCAATTGGCGATTGCTCACCCGGTCAGGCTTTGGCACACGTAGCTTCTAAGGAAGGTATCAATGCCGCAGAACATATGGCATACAACGAAAAGAAAATTAACCACCTGCCCGATGTAATGGACTATAACAATATTCCTGGTTGTACTTATTGCACACCGGAAGTAGCCAGTGTGGGTTATACTGAGAAAGCTGCCAAAGAAGCAGGTTACGAATTGAAGATCGGTAAGTTTCCATTCATGGCCAGCGGTAAAGCCAGCGCAGCCGGTGCCACAGAAGGTTTTGTAAAAGTGATCTACGATGCGAAATATGGTGAATTACTGGGCTGTCATATGATCGGTATGAATGTTACAGAATTTATTGTAGAAGCCGTAGTTGCCCGTAAACTGGAAACTACAGCACATGAAATTCTGAATGCCAGTCATCCGCACCCAACCATGAGCGAGGGCATTAAAGAAGCCACCGCAGCAGCATATGGTGAGGCGATTGATATTTAAACAAATAAAGGAAAGATTTGTATAATAAAAGGAAGGCTGATCAGCCTTCCTTTTTATTTAAAAAAAGTGAATCAAAGAATGTTTGAGTTTTAAATCCAATCAGTCCCTATGAACGGGCCTGTTTGGGTTCGGTACTGATCCGCCTTAGGCGGAGAAAGCAGTCAAAATGATGGGAAGCATACCGCTGGAGAGCGGGAGCAGAGACCGAAGCAGCCCGGTAATAGGGACGAGGCCCAGCGGCCTTGAGCGACCTGCGGTTACAAAGATTAGAGAGATTCATTTTGTTTATTAGGTTTAAATCATTTCGAAGAAAATGACTTAAAGCATTTTAATCAGAATTTGCAATGAAAATGCCTAATTTAAAGGTATAAATACCGAGTTATCAACCGGTTGGCAATCTATCCCCCCGTACACTTGCCAGTTGCCCGGTTAGTCATTTGTGTATTGGCACAAATGTCTTTTTAATGGCCATTCAAGAAATCTTATGTTCGGGATTGACAATGATAAAATACGATCGCTTGTAAACCATGTTCCCGGTGCCATTTATCGCTGTCTGGGCGATGAAGATATTACCCTTGAATTTTTTAGTGATGGTGTAGAGAAACTAACAGGCTATCCTGTTTCTTATTTTATGCAGAATCGTGTCAATGGTTATTCCAATCTGGTTTATGAGCCGGACAGGGCAATGTTTAACCAGAACGACAGGCTTGCTTTAATGGAAAAAGGAAAATTTGAAACAGAGTACCGGATCGTACATAAAAATGGTGAGATCAAATGGGTATTTGAAAGCGGTAAAGTAAATATCGACCCCGATAACGGAGAGATATTTATTGATGGGTACATATTTGACATTACGCGGCGAAAAAAAATGGAAGCTGATCTTGAAAAAAGTGAAGAAGAAGTAAAACGCTTGGCATTGGTTGCGCAAAACACAACCAATTCTGTTATGGTTACCGATGCAGATGAAAATATCATCTGGATCAATGAAGGATATACACGTGTCAGTGGCTACACGTTGGAAGAGATCAGAGGAAAAAAGATCGGTTATTCTTTACAGGCAGAAGGCGCGGATCCGTCAGAATATCAAAAGATCCGTTATTACTTGGATAAGAAACTTCCCTATAAACAGGAGTTCATCAGTTACACAAAAAATGGAACACCTATCTGGCTTGAAGTAGATTGCCAGCCTTTACTGGATGAACATGGCAGGCATTTAGGTTTTATGGCGGTGGAGAATGATGTAACCCAAAGAAGACAAACCCTCAAAGAAAAAGAAGAACTGGTGCAACGTTTAACCCTTGCAACAGAATCGGCCGAGATCGGCATTTTTGAAATTGACCTTGCAACCAATGATGTGATCTGGGATGAAAAAATGTACGAGATCTATGGCTGCAGAAAAGAACCCGGTTTGAGTTTGTATAAAGTATTCTTTAATTCTGTTCATCCCGATGACAGAACGATGATGGCCAATATAATCAATGAATTGCTGGCACAGAAAAAAGAAATTGACGGCGCCATTTACCGAATTATTATTCCCGGTGGTGATATCAAATACATTGAATCACATGCCATCATAAAAAAATCGGATAGCGGACGAATTCTGAGTTTGATCGGAACCAACCGTGATGTTACAACGGATATTCTTGTTCAGGAAAAAATAAAATCACAGAATAAAGTGCTGCGCGATATTGCCTTTATTCAATCACACGAAGTGCGCAGGCCTTTGGCCAATATTTTAGGTGTGATAGAAATTTTACAACAATCCGGAACATTAAAAGGACTTGAAATATTCGACCTCCTCATAGAAAGTGCCAACGAACTCGATCAACAAATCAGGGCTATTGTGAATAAGGCGAATGAGATGGATGATGAGGTGTTTAGGTAGTTTCCGGTCGGGGCGCTAAAGCGACCTGAACGGAAACGGCCGAACATTCATTCGTGAGTTGTGAGTTGTGAGTTGTGAGTTGTGAGTCGTGAGTCGTGAGTCGTGAGTCGTGAGTCGTGAGTGGAATATTGATATGCAATTTACCGGATATCCCCCAAACCTTACTCACGTCTCACGATTCACGTCTCACGAATGACTTCTCATTTCGTCGCAAACACCTTCTTCAAAATATCCGAAGTTCTCGCCAATGGATCTTTTCTGATATTTTTTTCTTCGATGGCAACCTGGGTAAATATGCCACCCAAGGCTTTATCGGTTACATAGGCAGACAGATCGGGGTTGATTTTTTGTCCTCCGATAATATTTACTTTATTGTATGAAGTGATGAGTGTATTCCAGTATTTGGTTGCATCCACTTTTTTTAGTGATTCTTCAATCACCGGGCGGAAAGCGTTTGTGAGTTCAGTTGTTGTTTTTCCCCTCAGGTATCCGGTGGCAGCAGTATCACTTCCTTTTAAAATGCTCAAAGCATCTCCAAAACTCATTTGTTTTACAGCATTTCCAAAAATAGGTGCGGCGCTTTTACAGGCATCTTCTGCGGCACGGTTCATGCTTAAAATGGCATCGTCAACCTGTTTGCCAAGGCCTACTCTGCGTAAAGTGTTTTCAACTTTCTGTGCTTCAGGTGGCAGTAAGATCTTTAATGCAGCATTGGCAAAAAAGCCATCCACCTGCGATAAAGTGTTGGAACCTTTTTGAGAACCCACAACCAGCGCTTCCTTCAAACCCGCCACAATATCATCATTACTTAAACCACCGGGTTTGGTAACGGCATCTTTGGCTTTGTTCAGAAGTCCTTTTAATCCCTGTGCATCAGATTGAATGGCAATAGCTGCAAAGAATAACAATGTAAAAACTCGTTTCATATGTCTGTTTTCAATTAAGATTCAAAAATGATACCAAAGCGGATAATCAGTTGCTTTTCTCAAATATAAAGGGAGAAAGGCAAAGCAGTTGTGAAGGAATTGCTATTATCTGCCCAATTTATTCACTTCTTTTCTATGCGGGCCGCTTTGTATCTTCATAACTTAAATTGATCAAAATGAGTAAACTGCTATCCTTACTGTTTGCAGTTTTTCTGGTATATGGAACTGTTTCAGGCCAAACCACCACATACATTCTCCTTAGGCATTCTGAAAAAGATACCAGTACGGCGGGCTCAACCATGATGACGGCAGATCCACCGCTTTCCAAACAAGGCGAACTTCGTGCCCAAAACCTGCTGAAAGTATTGGAGGCCTATCAACCCGATGCCATCTATTCAACCAATTATACCCGAACAAAAAGTACCGTAACACCACTTGCTAAAAAATTCAATAAAGAGATTCAGGTATATGATCCAAAAGCCCTTCCTGCGTTTGCAGAACAATTATTACAGTTACAAGGCAAAACGATCATAGTAGCCGGCCATTCAAACACTACGCCGGCACTGGTTAATTTACTCATCAAAGAAAACGGCAAATATCCTAGTCTGGATGATAGTGATTACAGTCATTTGTGGATAGTTACGGCTGTGGGAGGGAAGGTGTTTGCGAAGATGATAACATACTAGTTGCTTCGTGAATCGTGAATCGCCAGTCGTGAGTATGATTTCATTTCCCCACTCACGTCTCACGATTCACGTCTCACGAAATACACTCACGCCTCACGATTGACGAATCACGAAATTTACTCATTACTCACCACTGACCACTCACCAGAATCATTCCGACAAAATACCCACCGGCTTCGCGATCTTGCCAAAAACAAAATCATATTCCTCAATCCAATAACGTTTATCAGACAAACCTGATCTGTAAACGTATTGGTGTAAAGTATTCACACCAATGCTTTGCAGGTTGGAAACATACATGCCTTTATCGTAGATCCAGAAAGCCCCGCGGCTGCGGCGTACAAATACACAACTTCTTGCCGTTACAAATTCAACCGGCTGTTCTTTGTTCTTTGCAGTATTACCATAATCGGGAAGCAACAGATAATATCCCGCATCAAAAAGATAGATCAGTATATCGCCATTCTCCAATGGAATGGTTTCAAATTCTTTACTGGTAAAGAAATAATGTGTGGGTTTATAATAAAACCAGAAACTGCTGCCTTCGGCTTTGGTCCAGTTAATATCCTGATAGTTCAACTTCAACATATCCGGTCTGGTTCCACTGGTATCAGAAGCCTGTCCGAACGATAAAACCGGGATGATCATCATCAGTAAACAGATTCGTAAGAGCATAACAGGGCGTTTATTAACATAAATCTCGCAAAATTTATTCCGATTTGATGATTTTGGTCAGACTATGCCTAAAATCATCTTCTCAAACCCCTCTATACCTTACATTTGCCGCTGAAAATAGACAGGAAATACGGGTCTAATCATACAATAAAAAGTTCTTCCGGACTTCCCGTCTTTCCTTCTTACGGACTATCAATTATGAAATACGAAAAAGAGATCAACAGGCGCAAAACATTCGCCATTATATCACACCCGGATGCGGGTAAAACAACCTTAACAGAAAAGCTGTTGTTATTCGGTGGTGCCATACAGGTTGCAGGTGCGGTAAAAAGCAATAAGATCAAAAAACACGCAACCAGCGATTTTATGGAGATTGAAAGACAGAGAGGAATTTCTGTTGCCACTTCCGTAATGACCTTTGAGTATAAGGATACATTGATCAACCTCCTGGATACACCGGGGCACAAAGATTTTGCGGAAGATACCTACAGAACATTAACAGCTGTTGATAGTGTTATTCTTGTGATAGATAGTGTAAACGGAGTAGAAGCACAAACACGCAGGCTGATGGAAGTGTGCCGTATGCGCGATACACCTGTAATCGTTTTTATCAACAAAATGGACCGCGATGGTAAGAACCGTTTTGATCTGCTGGAAGAAATTGAAAAAGAACTGGGTATTTCATTACACCCCATGACATGGCCCATTAACAGTGGTAAAGAATTTAAAGGTGTTTACAATATTGATAACAAAAGCCTTCGCCTGTTTACTGCCAGTACAAAAGCAGATGATGAGGATGTAATTGCCATCAATAGTTTGGATGATAAGATGCTGGATGAAAAAATAGGTGATCGCGATGCAGCACAATTAAGAGAAGATGTAGAACTGATAGATGGCGTTTACGGCAGTCTTGCCCCCGAAGATTATCTGAAAGGAAAAATTGCTCCCGTATTTTTTGGTAGCGCCGTAAATAATTTTGGTGTGAAGGAAATGCTCGACACATTTATCCGCATTGCACCTGTACCGCGCAGCAGAGAAACCTCAACAAGAACCGTAGAAGTAGGCGAAGATAAATTCAGCGGGTTTATTTTTAAGATCCACGCTAACCTCGATCCCAAACACCGCGACCGGATTGCTTTTATGCGTGTATGCAGCGGCCGTTTTGAAAGAAATAAATACTTCCATCATGTAAGACTGGATAAGGATATGCGTTTCAGCAACCCTTACAGTTTTATGGCTCGTAGTAAAGATATTATTGAAGATGCCTATGCAGGTGATGTAGTGGGTTTGTTTGATACCGGTAATTTCAAGATCGGTGATACGATGACGGAAGGAGAAGATTTTTATTTCATCGGCATTCCAACGTTTTCACCGGAGATCTTTAAAGAACTGGTGAATAAAGATCCGATGAAAACCAAACAACTTGAAAAAGGGATCAGTCAACTGACCGATGAAGGTGTTGCCCAATTGTTCACACAGTTTGGCGGAAACAAAAAAATTATTGGTTGTGTGGGAGAGTTGCAGTTTGAAGTAATTCAATATCGTTTGTTACAGGAATATGGTGCAGCATGTGAGTTCAGGTCATTACCTTTTTACAAAGCCTGCTGGTTAACCAGTAAGGATGAAAAAAAGCTGGAAGATTTTCTTCGTTTCAAACAGCAGAATTCGGCAGAGGATAAAGATGGTAATCCGGTTTACCTGGCGCAGAGCGAATGGTTTTTAAATACAGAGATCACCAATAATCCGGATATCACATTTCATTTTTCGAGTGAAATACATAAATAGTTACTTAACCCCGTAAAATCATATGTTATGTTCTCACAATCTTACGATATCATCATCATCGGTGCAGGCCCGATAGGATTGGCCTGCGGATTACATGCAAAAGCCAACGGACTCAGGTATTTAATTATTGAAAAAGGATGCCTTGTGAATTCGTTATTTAATTACCCGGTAAACATGACCTTTTTTTCAACGGCCGAAAGACTGGAGATCGGAAATGTTCCTTTCATGAGTCGAAACCCAAAGCCAACACGAGATGAAGCATTGGAGTATTACAGAAAAGTGGCGGTTTCTGCAGGATTGAATATTCATTTGTTTGAAGAAGTGGAAAGACTGGAAAGAGTAGATGGTCTTTTTGCTTTGAAAACAATCAAGAGAACGTATAAAGCCAAAAATATAATCGTATCAACCGGATTTTATGGTAAGCCATACATGATGAATGTAAAAGGCGAAGACCTTCCGAAAGTAACACACTATTATGATGATCCGCATTTTTATGCGTTTCAGAAAGTGGTAGTGGTAGGAGCCAATAACTCAGCGGTAGATGCGGCATTGGAAACCTGGCACAAAGGTGCTGAAGTAACCATGGTGATCAGAGGTAATGAAATAGGCGAAAGAGTGAAATATTGGATCAAACCTGATATTGAGAACAGAATCAAAGAAGGTTCTATCAAAACTTATTTCAATTCTACTGTGGCAGAGATCCGTGAACATGAAGTGGATATACAAACACCGGATGGATTGGTAACCGTAGCCAATGATAAAGTGATTGCCATGACCGGCTATAAACCCGATCTGGCCTTTCTCGAAAACATGGGTATCGAATTATCGGATGATGAAGTATGCAAGCCAAATTATGACGAGGATACACATGAAACCAATATAAAAGGTATTTATCTTGCAGGTGTTATCTGCGGTGGCATGAATACGCATAGTTTGTTTATTGAGAATTCAAGGGACCACGCAGAAAAGATTGTTACACATATCAGTGCGCTGATCAATACCCCTGAAAAAGCAAATGTTGCTGTTTGAAACAGATAAATACTTAGTAAGAAGATTTACATTGGCAGATGCTGATGAATTCTTTCGTATAAATGGTAATCCCGATGTGGTAAAATTTATCAGGCCTGCCAAAACAAGAGAAGAAAGTAACACATTTTTGAAGGAAAATATCAATTTATATCAGGACGGCTCCCTTGTGGGCCGTTTTGCTGTTTTCGAGAAGCATACCAATGAATTCATGGGCACTTTTTCCTTTCTCTATTTATCAGGTCAGGAAGAATTACATATTGGCTATGCCCTTGTACCCGAAGCATGGGGTAAAGGAGTAGCTACCGAACTGGTTATCAAAGGCATTACCCATTTTTTTGAGAAAACGGCAAAAACGGCACTATTTGCGATCACATCTGCTGCAAACCATGCATCACAAAAGGTTCTATTGAAATCGGGTATGCTGTCCCGAGGTCAGGTATTTGAACATGGCGAGATGCTCGATCTGTTCTCCATTACACGCGAAGAGTGGCTCAGCGCCCATATTCCCGCACAATAGTCGGGCTTAGTTTGTACTTTTGCCCCTTTATGAAAGCAAGAACCCTTAAGAAAGACAAAGTAAATATCATTACCCTCGGCTGCAGTAAGAACCTGGTAGACAGTGAGGTACTTAGCGGACAGCTGGCGGCGAATGATATAAATGTGGTGCATGAGAATACCAAACTGGATCATAATATCTCTGTGGTAAATACCTGTGGCTTTATTGATAAGGCCAAAGAAGAAAGCATCAATACTATTCTGGATCAACTGGAACTCAAACGCCGCGGTAAACTTGACAAGGTTTATGTAACCGGATGCCTGAGCGAACGCTACCGTGAAGACCTTGAAAAAGAAATGCCCGAAGTAGACGCATGGTTTGGTACCATGGAATTGCCATTGATGCTGAAACAGTTTGATGCAGATTATAAAAGCGAATTATTGGGTGAACGTTTGTTGAGTACACCAAGACATTACG
This sequence comes from Sediminibacterium sp., assembly GCA_965206685.1. Lineage (GTDB taxonomy): Bacteria > Bacteroidota > Bacteroidia > Chitinophagales > Chitinophagaceae > Sediminibacterium. The sequence continues at coordinate 2,244,714 of OZ242223.1, read as the reverse complement.
CATACTTAAAGATCAGTGAAGGCTGTAACAGAACCTGTTCATTCTGCGCCATTCCTTTAATGCGTGGACAGCATATCAGCAAACCCATTGAAGAGCTGGTAGCAGAAGCAGAAGGGTTGGTGAAGAAAGGTGTGAAAGAGATTATGCTGATCGCACAGGAATTGACTTATTACGGATTGGATCTTTATAAGAAAAGGGATCTGCCAAGATTATTACACGCATTGGCAGATGTAAAAGGGATTGAATGGATCCGTTTACATTATGCATACCCCAGCAAGTTTCCGTTAGAGATTTTGGATGCCATGCGCGAACGCGATAATATCTGCAAATATTTAGACATGCCATTGCAACACGCCAGCAATAATATGCTGAAAGCGATGCGCAGAAATATTACGCGTGAAGAAATGACGGAACTGATTCATGCCATTCGTGAGAAAGTGCCGGGTATTTGTTTGCGTACCACATTGATCGCAGGTTTTCCTGGGGAAACAGAAGAAGATGTGGAAGAACTGAAAGATTTTTTACGCGAGCATAAATTTGACAGGGTTGGTATTTTCCAGTATAGTCACGAAGAAAACACATCTGCACATGATCTGGTAGATGATGTACCGGCCGAAGTAAAAGCCGAACGTGCGCAGGAGATCATGGAAGTGCAGCAGGAGATCAGTTATGAAAGGAACCAGGAAAAAATTGGAAAAACCTTCAAAGTGATCATTGATAAAAAAGAAGCTGGCCGTTATTTAGGACGAACAGAGTTTGATAGTGTAGAAGTAGATAATGAAGTGGTGATTCATTCAATCAAAAAATTACCGATTGGAGAGTTTGTGAATGTGAAAATTACCAAGGCGTATGATTATGATCTGGAAGGAGAAGTTGTCTGATCCAATTCGTAGTTGACAGCTTTTCGGTATTCCTTGGGTGTTTTTCCTGTGATCCTTTTAAATACACGGTTAAAATTGGAAAGATTGGAAAACCCGGATTCATAACAGACCTCTGTAATCGTTTTGTCTTCTAATAATAAATATTTGCAGGCTTTACTGATCCTGATCTCATTCAGAAAATTGATATAGGTTTTTCCTGTTCTGGTTTTAAAATATTTACAAAACGCCTCTACGGTCATATTGGCAATACCTGCTATTTCAGTCAGATTTACAGTACGCTGACTTTCTTTAAAAGTATACGCAATGATCCTGTTTAACCGGCTTCCATCAAAACTTTTGATAGTTCGTTGCGGATGTGTTTTCGAAAGTGGTTGTAATTCCTGATTTGTACTTAATAGATCTAACAGGTGAATGAATAAATTGAGCTTTTTTAATCCGGAAGCATCCTTTAATGATAAAAGGATCTCCTGCATTTCGTGATGTTTACTGCCGAGTACGCGATATCCAAATTGACTCTCACTAAAAAAAGATTGTAACGAAGCGAGTTCTGATTGTAGCCAAAATTCTTTTCCAAGCGTATTTTCATCAAAGAAAACGGTGATGGATTCAGCGGTTTTTTTCTTACGGAAATAAACAGAGTCGTTCCTGAAAACATGCGGTTGGTTAGAGCCGATGATAAAAACATCCCCCGGTTCAAAACGGCCAATATAATCACCGGCAATCAAAATACCACTGCTCTGTTTAATTAGGGTAACCTGTATTTCGGGATGCTGGTGTAAATGGTTATACAGATGAGGAACTTTCTCAACCTGAATATTGAGGGAAGTATTGCCGGATCTGGGTATTTGGAAAGGAATCACCTTCATGTAGCTAAATTAACCTATTTTATATATATCGACTGATAAAATGGATAATATTGTATTAGTAATGCTTAATAACCGTATTGAAAAATCATTGCCATCGCAATACCTTTATAAAAAAAATAGTATGCAATTCGACTGGAAAGGAATCTTCCCCGCAGTTACCACTAAGTTTACTGCAGATGATAAACTGGATCTCAACTTATTTGAAAAGAATTTACAGTTTCAGTTAGATGCCGGTGTTAACGGTATTATCCTCGGTGGTACATTAGGCGAAGCCAGTGTATTAACCACCGATGAAAAAGAAACCCTTGTAAAATTCGCGATCGATAAAATTGCAGGCAAAGTACCCGTTGTGATCAATATAGCCGAAGGCAGTACATGCGAAGCATTGCAGCAGGCGGCTTATGCAAACGCATGGGGTGCAAAGGGTATTATGATTTTACCGCCAATGCGCTATAAATCTGATCATCGTGAAACAGTAACCTATTTTACTACCGTTGCAAAATCAACAGACCTCCCGATCATGATCTATAATAATCCGGTCGATTATAAAATTGATGTTACACCGGATATGTTTGAAGATCTGACCGCCTGTGCCAATATCACTGCCATTAAAGAATCAACACGTGATGTTACCAATGTAACCAGACTGATCAACCGTTTCGGTGATCGTTTCAAAATATTATGTGGTGTAGATACATTGGCGATGGAAGAATTGTTATTAGGTGCACATGGCTGGGTGGCAGGATTGGTTTGTGCCTTCCCGCGTGAAACAGTGGCTATCTATCGTTTGGTAAAAGCCGGACATATTGAAGAAGCCCGGGCCATCTACCGCTGGTTTATGCCTTTGCTTGAACTGGATATTCATCCTAAACTGGTACAATACATTAAACTGGCCGAAACACAGGCAGGCATTGGTTCTGAGAATGTTCGTGCACCAAGATTAACATTGGTTGGAGAAGAAAGAGAACGGGTATTAAAAACAATTGATACAGGTATCGCAACACGTCCTATCTTGCCTGAATACCTACACCTTAAAAGCTAAGCAATGAGTGAACTGAGCAATATCAAAAACATCATGCAGCAATCAGCCGATGCATTTGCTGCCTATCAAAAAACAAATGCAGAAAGCAAAGCTGTTTTTTTAGAAACGATTGCACAAAATATAGAAGGGTTGGGAGATGGCTTGATTCAACAGGCATCAGCAGAAACCAATCTGCCTGCAGCAAGATTAACAGGTGAGCGCGGAAGAACAACCATGCAGTTACGCATGTTTGCACAAATGCTGCGCGAAGGCAGCTGGGTGGAAGCTTCGGTTGATAAGGCCATTCCTGACAAAGTTCCCGCCAAACCCGATATCCGTAAAATGCTATTGCCTTTAGGGCCCGTTGTGGTTTTTGGTGCAAGCAATTTTCCTTTTGCCTATTCAACCGCTGGCGGTGATACTGCAAGTGCATTGGCAGGTGGTTGCACAGTGGTGGTGAAAGGCCATCCGGCACATATTAAAACCTCAACCATGGTTGCAGATGCAATTATTTCTGCAATCGCTACCTGCAAAATGCCTGCATATACTTTTCAGCATGTAACCGATTCTTCATTTGAAGCGGGTAAGGCATTGGTGCAGGATCCCAATACAACAGCTGTTGGATTTACAGGCTCTTATACAGGCGGCAAAGCATTATACGATTATGCAGCCGCTAGAAAAAATCCCATTCCTGTTTTTTCAGAAATGGGCAGCATCAATCCCGTAATATTTCTACCGGATACTTTACAACTTAATGCAGAGAGTTTAGCTAAGCAATATGCAGGCTCTATTACATTGGGTATGGGGCAATTCTGTACCAATCCCGGTTTATTGATCGCATTGGAAGGTGCAGGACTTGATCAGTTCTTACAAACACTCGATAATGAGATCAAAGCAATCGTTCCTGCAAAAATGTTACATGCGGGTATTCATAAAGCTTATCTCAGTAAAATGAAAGCGGCATTGGATGAAAAGGGGGTTAGTTTATTATCACAATCCTCAACAACACCTACCGATATTGAAGCCTTACCATCTGTTGCAACAGTTGATGCAGATACTTTTCTGAATGATCCATTATTGCATGAAGAGGTTTTTGGACCATATTCATTACTGGTAAAATGTAAAAATATTGATCAGTTAAAAGCCGTATGGCGCTCACTAGCCGGACAGCTAACCACAACATTGATGGGTACTGATAAAGACCTGAGTGATCATAAAGACCTGATGGATATTGCTCCATCCATTGCCGGACGAATTGTATTCAATGGCGTACCAACAGGTGTTGAAGTTTGTCCGAGTATGGTACATGGTGGTCCTTTTCCTGCATCAACCGATAGCCGTTTTACAGCAGTAGGTATTGGTGCAGTTAAAAGATGGGTTCGCCCCGTTTGTTACCAAAATTGTCCGGATACTTTATTGCCCGATGCCCTGAAAGTGGCAAATCCATTGGGTATATGGCGTTTAGTAGATAATGTTTGGAGTAAACATTAATAGATTGGTATAATAGTTAAAAGGGTTAAAATAGTTAAAAAGGTTTCCCAACCACTTTAACTATTTTAACCCTTTTAACTTCTCTAACTAACTAAACAACACTATACATTTTCTTTGGCTCCACCATACTAAAGTAGATAGAGGCAAAAAGCGATACAATAAAATAAACGACAAAAATAAAGTTGAAGTAAGATGAATACTGACTGATCCCAAACCAGTCTCCCAGATAATACATGATGCTCAATCCCAATCCGGCTTTCAATATTTCCCAAACCCAGGCATAGCGATTGCGATCCATCAATTCTGTTAGGGCATAAACAAAAAGAAAAACATAAGCACCGTATACAAACATTCCCGGACTGCCGATTTTTGCAATATGCGCAAACAGATAACTTACAGATGATAAAAGAACCACCAACTGTATCCAGACCCAAACAGAAAAAATTGTGTTGGTTCTTGTTTCGTATTTATCAAAATGCCTGGCATCTTCAATTTTAAAAACCGGATATTTTTCAGCCACATCTGCAGGGCGCCAGCCGGTAGGCATGAGCCAGATCCTGAATTTGTCTTTGATGCTTTTTGTTCTCAACGCATCCTTGATCAATAAACCCAAATGCATAAAATTGATCTTGATCGGATTCCAGGTTTGTGCGGGTCGGGTAATGCCATATACAGGTTCTACGTCGGGCAATTCTTCCTGAAATGTGCCAAACCATTTATCCCAGAAAATAAAGATCTGTCCATAATTTTTATCAAGATATTCTTTGTTGAAAGCATGATGAACACGGTGATGAGAAGGCGTTACAATGATATTCTCTAAAAATCCAAGTTTGTTAATATGTCTTGTATGATACCAGAACTGCGCAAACAAATGCAATGGTGCAACCACACCAATCACTTTAGCAGGAACGCCCATTAATGCAGCAGGTAATAAAAAAATAGTAAATAATCTTACAACAGAAGAAATGCTTTGTCTTAATGCACAAGCCAGATTATACTCTTCACTGCTGTGATGGATGAGATGGCTGTTCCAGAAAAAATTATATTCGTGATCAATCCGATGAACGAGATAACCGGTAAGGTCCAATGCGAAGAAAGCGATAATGTATAATGCAACAGAAGATTGAACATGAATAATGGCCCAGTGATCAACCATCCAGCTATATCCTAAAATGGTGATGCTTAAACCCAATACATCTTTGGTAACATTGGTAACGCCGGAACTGAGACTGGAAACCATATCCATATTCTGTACCGTATCTTTACCCCTGTACCATCCCCACCATTTTTCAAATAAAACCAGCACAAAAAATGCGGGCATGGCAATCAATAATATTTTTCCGTAAGTTTCCATATTGGCAATCGAATATTTGAAAATAGGAAGAACTGTTCAAAAAACTAACAATCGTTACTTAAATTAAGTTTAATACCTGATGAAAAATGCTCCTATCCCATATACAAAGCCGGTTTCGGGAAATCTGAGCGGGTCTCAATTTGTATGTATTGATGCCCATACCTGTGGAAATCCCGTTAGGGTAGTTTCCGCCGGCGGCCCCGAACTTGAAGGCAATTCGATGAGTGAAAAAAGACAACATTTTTTGAGGGAATATGATTGGATCCGTAAAGGACTGATGTTTGAACCCCGCGGACATGATATGATGAGCGGAAGTATTCTTTATCCGCCACATGATCCTGCCAATGATGTAGCTGTTCTGTTTATTGAAACCAGCGGTTGTTTACCCATGTGCGGACATGGAACCATCGGCACTATTACGATTGCCATTGAAGAAGGATTGATCAAACCCAAAACACCGGGCATTGTAAAAATGGAAGCACCGGCAGGGTTGGTAAATATTTCTTATACACAAATAGGGAAAAAAGTTACGAGTGTAAAATTGACAAATGTGCCTGCTTTTTTAGCGGCAGAAAATATAACTGTGGATTGTCCTGATCTGGGTGAATTGACAATGGATGTTTCTTACGGAGGAAATTTTTATGCGATCGTTGATGTTCAGAAAAATTTCAAAGGGTTGGAACACTATGCCGCAGATCAATTGATTGCCTGGGCCAGGGAATTGCGTAAACGCATCAATCAAAAATATTCTTTCGTACATCCCGATGATCCAACGATCAACGGCTGCTCGCATATTTTGTGGACGGGTGCGGTTTTAGATCCAGCTTCCTCTGCACGCAACGCTGTTTTTTACGGTGATAAAGCGATTGATCGTTCACCATGCGGTACAGGAACATCTGCACGCATGGCGCAATGGTATGCAAAAGGAAAACTGAAGAAAGGAGATAAATTTATTCACGAAAGTATCATCGGCAGCAAATTCATAGGCACAATTGAGGAAGAAACAAAAGTGGGAGAGAAACCGTCTATTCGCCCGGGTATTGAAGGCTGGGCCAAGATCTATGGATACAACACCATTTCCATTGATCCGGAAGATGATCCTTATGCTTATGGATTTCAGGTGATATGATTCGCGAATTGCGGATTGGCGGATTAACGGATTGTCGCAAAATATAATCCGCTAATTCATCATCCGGAATTTCAAAAACACTTAATCTGCTAACACTTAGCAGTCATGATCAAATAAGAATTAGCGGATTGAAAAATTATCGTGTATTTTAATCCGCCAATTCGTAATCCGCAAATCCGCTAATCAAAACAAATGAAAAGATTTCTGCTACTTGTCATCCTCTTTGTACAAATCGTATCCGCTCAACAGGCAAATATATGGTCCGCTAAAAAAGCAAACGACTGGTATGCAAAACAAGGCTGGCTTGCCGGGGCAAACTTTTTGCCAAGCACAGCCATCAATCAACTGGAAATGTGGCAGTCAGATAGTTTTGATACAGCTACCATCAACCGCGAATTAGGCTGGGCACAAAATATCGGCTTTAATACCATGCGTGTTTTCCTGCATAACCTGGTATGGGAAAATGACGCAAAAGGGTTTAAACAACGGATCAACACGTTTCTGACCATTGCATCCAAACACCATATCAAACCCTTATTTGTTTTCTTCGACGATTGCTGGAATCCGGAACCGGTGTATGGCAAACAGCCGGAACCTAAATTGGGTGTACATAATTCAGGCTGGATGAGAAGTCCTAATCAATCGGTTCATAACGACAGCACAAAATGGAAAGTGCTGGAAGTGTATGTAAAAGATATTCTCACCACCTTTAAAAATGATGACCGTATTCTTTTATGGGATCTGTATAATGAACCTGCCAACAGCGATTATGGTTTAAGCAGTTTACCATTATTAAAAAAGATCTTTCAATGGGCATGGTCTGTTCGTCCATCACAACCATTAACAGCAGGAGTATGGTTTAGTAAATTTCCTGAGATCAATGCTTTCCAACTCGGTAATTCAGATGTGATCTCTTACCATAATTATGATGATACCGCATCCATGGTAAACGCGATCGATACTTTACAAAAACGCGGCAGGCCTGTGATCTGCACCGAATACATGGCACGAACCAATAAAAGTACTTTCCTCACCCATACAGCCATTTTAAAACGCAAACACGTTGCCGCCATTAACTGGGGTTTTGTAACAGGCAAAAGCAATACCATGTTCCCATGGGGTAGTAAAGAAGGCTCGGGTGAACCGGCAATTTGGTTCCACGATATATTCAGGAAGAATGGACAGCCGTTTGATGAGAGAGAGACTGATCTGATCAGGAAACTCACAAAAGCAAAATAATTAGTAATTAGTAAGTTCTTGTTCAGATGGCTGGCTTTATAAAAACCATTTTTAATTACTAATTATTAATTACTGATTACCAAATATCCCCCGCTTTTCGCGAACTTTGCACCTCAAATCACAGCTATGAAAGTAGTCATCATCGGCGGCGGGATCATTGGGTTAAGCAGCGCGTATTATTTACATCAGAGCGGACATGAAGTAACGGTTATCGACAAGACAGATATGTCTAATAACTGCTCATATGGCAATGCAGGATATGTTTGTCCGAGCCATTTTGTTCCTCTCGCCACACCGGGTATTGTGAAACAGGGATTAAAATGGATGTTGAATCCACGCAGCCCGTTTTATGTACAGCCAAGATTAAACCTGAGCCTGATTGATTGGGGGTTAAAATTTATGAAAGTGGCTACCGCTGAGCATGTAGAAAAATCTGCCATTCCGCTGCGAGATATTGCGATCATCAGCAAAAAACTGTATGAAGAATGGACAAAACTTCCACAGTTTCAATTTGCTTACGAAACAAAAGGGTTATTGGAAATATTTCAAACAGAAACCGGTGGAGAACATGCAAAACATGTAATGCATAAAGCGCATGAACTGGGTTTAACAGATACTGTGTTATTGAATAAAGATGAACTGGCAGCCTTAGAACCTCAAACAAAGATCAATGCCCTGGGTGCTGTACATTTTCAATGTGATGCACATTTATATCCCAATAAATTAATGCAGCAACTGCTGACAGACCTAAAACAAAAAGGCGTAAAACTTTTAGGTAATGAAGAGGTAACCGGTTTTGAAAACAGCAATGGAAAGATCACCCATGTAAAAACAGATAAAGCGGTTTATGAAGCTGATTCTGTAGTAGTGGCATCCGGTTCATGGAGCAGAGAAATGGCGGCTAAAATGAAAGTAAAAATTCCATTGATGCCGGGAAGAGGTTATTCGGTTACATTGGAAAATTCTCCTTATAAAATCAATCATCCTGCTGTATTGATCGAAGGCCGTGTGGCTTTAACACCAATGGATGGCAACAAGATCCGTTTTGGCGGAACGATGGAAATCACTTCTACCCAAACTCCGCCGCGTATGGCAAGGGTAGAGGGGATATTAAATGCAGTTGAAAGCTTCTTCCCCGAATTTAAAATACCCATGCCATCGGAAGATAAGATCTGGTATGGCTATCGGCCATGTTCGGCTGACGGTTTGCCATACCTGGGCCGTACCAAAAAATGGAAAAATGTGGTGTTTGCAACGGGCCACGCCATGGTAGGCTTAAGTTTGGGTGCCGGAACCGGGAAAATTGTCAGCGAAATCATTAATGAAGAGCAGTTTAGCATGAATATTGCTCCGTTTGACCCCGACAGGTTCAGTTAAAAGAACCTTTTGCCTTCGGGCATGTTAAAATGATGAACGGATGCCATGGTATCCGTTAAATCGTATTTTTATCCCTTATTATGGATCAGACAGCTAACTACTTACCATACGAAAGCACGGGCTATTTCTCTAAGATCGTTTCAGATTATCTGTCACAATCTGCGCAACTCAAACCTTTCTACGCACATACGCCTGATCTGGATGGAATCAAATCATCGATCACTGCAAGGCAATCGTTTTCAAACAACAGGCATTTACTGGTTGATGTTTTGAAAGAACAGTATGCAAATATTGATCAATCGGAAAAGCTGAAGAATAATATTGAACTGCTGGCAGATAAAAATACATTCACAGTAACCACAGCACATCAACCCAATATTTTTACCGGTCCCTTATATTTTATTTATAAGATTCTGCATGCTGTAAAACTGGCGGATGAACTGAATGCAGCAATGCCGCAATACAAATTTGTTCCCGTGTATTATATGGGAAGCGAAGATGCCGATCTGGATGAACTGGGGTATGTAAATGTTGGCGGACAAAAATTAGTTTGGGAAACCAAACAAACCGGAGCGGTAGGAAGGATGAAAGTAGATAAAGGCTTACTAAAACTGATAGATGCGATCTATGGTCAGGTGGGTGTTTTGCCTTTTGGTAATGAATGGATAGAACTATTGAAAAATGCTTATAAAGAAGGAATTACTATACAACAGGCAACACTTGCTTTAGTGAACGCCTTATTTGGTGAATATGGATTGGTCATATTGATACCCGATAATGCAAAACTGAAATCTGCTTTTCATTCAGTAATTGAAAAAGAATTAAACGAAGGGTTTTCGCATAAAGCTGTGGCAGATACGATTGAAGCTTTAGGAAAAAATTATAAAGTTCAGGCAGGCGGGAGAGATATCAATTTGTTTTACCTGATAGATAATAAGCGGGAGAGGATTGAACCAGAAGGTACGAAGTACGAAGTACGAACTTTAGGGCTTTCGTTTTCTCAGGAAGAGATTTTACTGGAATTGAAAAATTATCCTGAACGTTTTAGTGCCAATGTGATTCTGCGTGGCGCTTTTCAGGAAACGGTTTTGCCAAACATAGCTTTTATCGGCGGGGGAGGAGAACTCGCCTATTGGCTCGAATTGAAAAATGTTTTTGAAGCGGTAGAAATCCCTTATCCCGTGCTGATCTTGCGGAATTCATTCCTTATCATGGGTAAGGATCAAAAAGATAAATGGAATAAACTCGGGTTTAGCGATACCGATTTATTTACAGACGAGCTATCCCTCATCAATACATTGGTAAAACGCGAAACGGATCATCAGATAAGTCTTGCCAATGAATTACAGCAGGCACATGATTATTATGCGCACCTGCGTTCTGTAACCGATGCCGTAGACAAAACTTTGTCAGAGCATTTAATCTCTCTCGAAAAGAAAGCCATCAAACGACTTACGGAATTAGAAAAGAAATTACTGCGCGCTGAGCGTTTGAAATATGCTGTTCAGCAAAAACAGATCAGCAAATTAAAACAGGATCTTTTTCCGGGTAACAGTTTACAGGAAAGACTTGATAATCTTTCTGTATACTATTCTACGCACGGCAAATCCTGGTTACAAATGATCTATGCTGTTTCAACCGGCCTGAACAAAGGCTTCGGTATTGTTACTGTCTAAATCTCCTCTGTGTACTCCTGATCTTCTTGCCTCTGTGTTAAAAAATACAGCTGATGTTTTGGTGCAACATCTTACCAGTTCCTTAACAACAGTTGGCTACAAAATTGTATCTAAAGATGAAATATAAGGATTTCATCACCTAAACTATTGAATGCATTAAAATTCTACCTGACCTATTTAATCAAATTAAATATCAGTTATGAATGTTATTGCGCGAATTGTATTGTTTGCAGGGATCCTGTTATCGTGTGTTGTTGATTCTCACGCACAAACCAATCGTTATCATTTTGAAGCAGGCGTGAACACAGGAACCCTTCTTTATCAGGGAGATCTTGTGAGCAGTTCTTTCGGATCTTTTAAAGGTGTCAAACCCAATTTTCAATTTTGGTTAGCCAAACCCTTTTCACCCTATTTATCATGGCGAGCTTCACTGTTGTTTGGATCGGTAAGTGCAGATGAATCAAGGTTCAGTACTCCTTTCTGGAAACAGCTGCGTAATTTTTCATTCAGCAGTCCGGTAATAGAATTCAGTGCCGTTTTGCAATACAATTTGTATGGAGATAACGGGCAGGAAACCTATCATACCTTCACTCCCTATTTAGTAGCCGTAGTAGGTGTAAGTTTTCTGAATATAACGCGCGATTGGAGCAGATTGGATACCACTGCATTCAACAGTAAATCACAAACACAAACGGGATTGGGGATAGACACAGTTCATGCATTGCCACGCGTGTTGCCCGTAATACCCGTTGGCGCAGGCGTACGCTTGATGGTAACGCCCCGGTTGTCTGTAAATGCAGAAGCAACGATCCGTTTCAGTTTTTCTGATTATATAGATGGGTTTAGTTATGCAGCCAATAACAAAGCAAAAGATAATTATTACGGATTATCGCTTGGGGTAAGTTTTGTGTTGGGAGGGAATTGGGTGAAGTGCCCGAAATTGAAGTAGACGATTATTCATCAAACCCATTCGGCCAATCCTTTTTAAGATTGCCTACTTTGGCGCTTACTTCATGCCCCAGTTCCTGCTTATAGTGGGCGATGGAAGCAGCAATCTTTGCATCGCTACTGCCGAGAATTTGAGCGGCAAGGATGCCCGCATTTTTCGCCGCATTTAAAGCAACTGTTGCAACGGGGACACCATTGGGCATTTGTAAAATAGATAAAACAGAATCCCAGCCATCAATTGAGTTGGAAGATTTAATAGGCACTCCGATTACCGGTAATGTGGTGATGGAAGCTACCATTCCCGGTAAATGTGCCGCACCACCTGCTCCGGCGATGATCACTTTTAAACCGCGTTCTCTTGCTGTGGTTGCATAGTCTACCATACGCAATGGGGTGCGATGCGCCGACACAACGGTTAATTCAAAAGGGATTGAGAATTGTTTCAGAATATCAGCCGCGGCCTGCATAATGTTCAGGTCGCTGTCGCTTCCCATGATAATACCTACAAGTGGGGTGGTAGTTGCCATAGCGGTTGGTTGGATGCTGGATGCAAGATACTTGATTTTTGAGAAGTTTGCATGCAAGATCGCAAGGCACTAATTAAGGATTATTTTAAAACATGCCTGTTTAAAAAGGATAAACTGTTCAAAACTTCAATATCGGAAAAATGAAAATCTGAAATATCTTCTGTTACAATACAATGACAGCCTGCATTTTTTGCTGCATAATATTCCAGTCCGTCTTCAAAATCAAGTATCTTTTTATGGTTTGCAGCTGCTTTTACATCCGATTGTTTGTTCTCTGCAACTTTTATTTTTTCAGCCAGAATGGCTATTTTCTTTTTTGCCATAGCTGCACCACATTTTTTAGAAGCAAAGAAGAATGCGATCGCAAAGCAAATAGGGGAAGTATACAGTTGGTACGACGAATGATCTGCAAGGCTGAGTACCCGGGCTGATTGTGTAAACAGCGGATATTCTTTATTCAGTACAGAAATCAGAATATTAGCATCAATAAAAACCTTCATTTTCGGTTTTTTTTTGATTGATAATAATCCTGTTTCAGTTGTGTGCGGGTTTTGTGTTTGGTTTTATATTCTGCCTGGCCTTCAGCCACAGCAGAAACCCAATCTGCAAGCGGAAGATCTTCGAGGCTGCGGTAATTTTTTTGCGTAATGTTACGAAACAGAAATTCTGTAAGCCTTGAAAGACTGATGTTGTTTGCCTCAGCAAATTGTTTCGCTTTTTCAATTACTTCCGCATCAAAACTCATTGTAATCTTGGCATCCATATGCATTTCATTTATACTACAAAAATATTAATTTTATACGTATAAATGAAATTTCTCCCAATTTTTATACAAGAAAACAGGTTTTCTCCTGTCCGTAGAAAATAGTATAACTGTTACGAGAAAATTTTCTCGTAACAGTTATACAGGGTCATTTAATTCACATCTTTTCCTTCTTTGAGCATGCCGATCATTTTTTCAAGATTGGCTTTGTTAGGTCCGGCAGGTGCAATGGGCAATGCTTTTTGCGCATACTCCAATGCTTTCTTATAATCACCCATACCAGAATAACCGCGAACCAATCCCATAAGTGTGGTAAACTGATCAGGGTTCTTTTCATAATTCATTTTAAATACATCTAATGCTTCCTGCATTTTTTTTGCAGCAAGAAGTACTCTTCCATATTGATGTATCTGTTGCATGGTTCCTAAAGGCACAGCTTCTTTCATGATGGTTTTTGCTTCAGTGGTTCTTCCCAACTTGGCCAATACAGATGCTTTGGTAGAAAGGGAAATAAAATTTCTATCACCCAATACATTTGGATTGGTTGCTGTATCGGCCCATAATAAGGCTTCTTCTAAATTGGTATTATGATCCACACACCATTGTGCCGCCGTTTGCCATCCCAGCCAGAAGAAACCTTTGTCGGTTCTTAATTCGCTGCGGAAGATTTCTACCTGCGTTGCATTCAGATCTACTTCTACTTTAAAAGGGAAACTTAATTTTTCCCATAACAAGCTAATGGTGGCTGCATTTTCTGTTTGATTGGTAAACTCATATTTCAGCCATTCAACCGATTTATCTGTTGCCACCGGTTTGATCTTTATACGCAACACATCTTTCTTGGGATCATAATAAAAACTTCCCCATGAGGTATTATCTCTTGAAAAAATCAAGGTGCTTTCCTCTGGTCCGTAAGCAATAAAAAATCCATACTTGCCTTTTGCCAATGGCTGTCCTTCAATTTTTACATCGGTACTGAATTCAATCGTGGTGCACTCATTAGCACCTGCGCGCCAGGGTGCTTCTTTACTTGAACCAAAACCCTGATCGGTATAACCCACAGGAACCAACTGTCCCCATATTTTTCCTTCCCTGCCTTTTACACCGGGTCTGTCGTAATTAATAGTGATATCTGTTAAACCTACTTTTTCGCCCACGAAGGCTTTTTTATTGCCTCCGCTTGGGGCGGTTGTTAATGGCCTTTGGGCCTGCAGTGCGGTCGTAACCAGCAATGCAGCTGCAATCAGAAACTGTTTCATAATCTCGGTTTTAGAAATAAAAGCTACGGTTCCTGTATCGATTATTGCAGGGATATATGATTAATGCGGGATTTTGGTGATGAGTGGGATGGGGGAGGTTAAAGAGGTTAAACGAAGTTAAAAGGGTTAAAGAGGTTAAAATAGTTTTAAGTGAAAAGCCATTTAACCTTTTTAACCCTTTTAACTAACCTAATCTTTCTACAGATTGATCAAATAAGCCGACACCCCCCTGATAACCGGTGCTGCTTTGGCATGCGTGATAGTGATCTTTATTTTATCTGTTTCCGTTTTTGTAAATGTGGCAATTTTTTTACGACCAATAGTGGTGCCGCGGTATACGGGTTGGAAACTGTTGCCGTCAGAAACTTCAATGATAAATGATTGAGCCCTTTGTCCGTATTTGATCATTTCTTCCAGTACAATTGTGTTGATCTGTTTTTTTCTTGGAAGATCGATCACGATCTCTGAATTTTCCTGTTGTGGTGCTGACCAGTATGTATTGATATTATTATCAATCAGATTTTTTAGTGAAGGATCTTCTTTGCCATCAGACGAGAGATCGGATTTAGCCAGCAAATCTGTTTTAAAAGCATCTGCTCTCAGTTTTCCAAAACCTACCAGAGCGGCAGAATCAGCAGCATTTATCTGCCCCGTTCTGTCTGGCGGCACATTCAATAATAAATTACCTCCATTGCCAACTGATTGCAGATAGAGATTGAATAATGTTTGCGGTGTTTTTACTTTCGTATCTTCTGCCGGATGGTAAAACCAACCCGGACGGATAGAAACATCCGCTTCAGCAGGGATCCATAATTTTCCGTTTACATTTCCACGGTTTAATGTGTCTGTTGGTGGGCCGCCCTGTCCTCTTTTAAAACCTGCTGTATCCAATAAATTCCAGTTGGTGCTGTTGATGATACCTTTTTCGTTTCCACACCAGCGAATGCTTGGGCCAATATCGCTGAATACAACCAATTGTGGTTGCCATTTAAAAACGGAATCTTCAAATCTTCTGAAATCATACACCATTTTTTTCCCGTTAGGCCCTTCACCATTGGCGCCATCCCACCATAGTTCAAAAAATTTTCCATAGTTAGTAAGCAATTCTTTCATGGTGGAGATATATACATCATTGTATTCGGGTGTTCCGTAAAGTGGATGGTTTCTGTCCCATGGAGAAATATATACACCCATTTCAATCCCGATCTTTTTACAGGCTTCTGATAATGCTTTTACCACATCACCTTTTCCATCCATCCATTTACTTTCTCTTACAGTATGTGTGCTGAATTTGCTGGGCCATAAACAAAATCCATCATGGTGTTTGGCAGTAAGTATAATGCCTTTGGCTCCAGACTGTTTAGCAATGCGTGCCCATTGTTCGCAATCAAGTGCTGTTGGGTTAAAAACTGATGGATCTTCAGTGCCAAGTCCCCATTCTCTGTCTGTAAATGTGTTCGGTCCAAAATGGATAAAGAGATAAAACTCTTTCTCATGCCATTGTAATTGTTCGTTGGAAGGAAGAGGAGGTAGTGGCGTAATGGTCTGTGAAAACGATGCAGTTGCCAAAAAACAACTGATGAGCAGCAAGCAGTTTTTCATAAAGCAAATTGAAGAACTAATATACGAAGAAATAAAGGGTGAAATATTGAATATTGAACAAGGAATGCTGAATGATGAAGTGATGGCTTTATTCAAAATTCAATATTCCTTGTTCAATATTCAATATTTACATGAGTTGCCGCTTATACATTTGCACAGCATTCTCATATCCCAAATAGATCGCATCGCAAACCAATGCATGACCAATGCTTACTTCATCTAATGAGGGAATATTTTGTGCGAAGTATTTCAGGTTATGTAAGTCAAGATCATGACCTGCGTTTAATCCGAGTCCGAGTTCTTTGGCTTTTAAAGCGGCCTGTATATAAGGGGCAATCGCAGTTTCTGCACTGCCTTTGGCAAAATGGGTTGCATAGCCTTCGGTATACAATTCAATTCTGTCCGTTCCTGTTTCTGCTGCACCTTCAACCATCGCAATATCCGGATCAACAAAAATAGATACACGGATGCCTGCTTTTTTGAAAACTGCAATCATATCAATCAAATATGATTTGTTCTTGATCGTATCCCAACCATGATCGCTGGTTAATTGTCCCAATGCATCAGGCACCAGGGTTACCTGATGTGGTTTGGTTTCCAGAACAAGATCTACAAATTTCTGTTCGGTACAATTGCCTTCAATATTAAATTCAGTGGTGATGATCTTTTTGATCTGTCTCACATCATCATAGCGAATATGTCTCTCATCCGGTCTTGGATGCACGGTTACCCCATCTGCCCCAAAACGCTGGGCATCTATCGCTGATTTCACAACATCAGGGTTATTACCGCCTCTGCTGTTTCGCAGGGTGGCAAATTTGTTGATGTTTACACTGAGTTTTGTCATGAGGCAAAAATACGAAGGGAAAGTTAAGTCTGGAGTTTGGAGTTAGAAGTCTGGAGTGTTTTTTAATTCATACTCCAGACTCCCAACTTCAGACTTTTAACTCAATAATTTGATTACTATGGAAGCAAGAGTAGTACCCACCACATAATACCCGCAGTCAATAGCAAATAACCCTAACGGTTTGCGGGTATAGAGATAGGCGATACTTGTTGAGGTACAGCTAAAGAACACACTTAATAAAAGTCCCAGTTTGGCTGCATGCATAACATCGCCAATATAGAGTAGGTTGGAGAGGATACCGACTCCGGTGCTGGCAACGAACATGAGCAGAAAACTGCCAATGAACATCATGGGCATTCCTTTTTTCGCCTCGGGGTCGTCCATTTTTATGTTGACCATTTTAACCCAGGATTTTGAGAATAATACAGGACTGTACCAGATAGCGCCTAAAAACCAATAAGCAGCGGCGCCTGCCAATACGGCAAGCCAATGAATGTGAGCAAAAAGATCGTTTAGCATAGCAATGTTTTTTGGGTGAATAATGAAACAAGTTCTGAAATAAATCCGGATCTGTCAATAGGCCATCTCAATTGTGGATTATTTGATTGATCAAGGGTATCTTTGAAGAAGTAAGAGCGACAACTTTTATACAACCCCATTGTTATTATCGCATGAGCTATGTTTCCTTAGAAGAATGTTTGTTAGATCTGGAGAAGACGGGCCAGTTGGTTCGTATTAAAGAAGAAGTGGACCCTTATCTTGAAATGGCCGCTATTCATCTTCGTGTGTATGAAGCAGGTGGACCGGCATTGTTGTTTGAAAATGTGAAAGGTTCAAAATTCAGGGCAGTTTCCAATATTTATGGAACGATCGAGCGGAGTAAATTTATTTTCAGAGATACTTTTTCATTGGTGCAAAAACTGATCGCGTTAAAAGGCGATCCGATCAAAGCACTAAAACATCCTTTTGATAATATGAAAGTAGGATTGGCTGCCGCAAAAGCCTTCCCATTAAAAAATCCTGTAAGTAAACCTGTTCTATATGAAGAGATACAAATCTCTGATCTCCCTTTAATTCAGCACTGGCCAATGGATGGTGGTGCATTTGTAACCTTGCCACAGGTGTATTCAGAAGATGCAGACCAGCCCGGGATCATGAAAGCCAATCTGGGTATGTACCGTATTCAGTTAACCGGTAATGATTACGAAAAGAATAAAGAGATAGGATTACACTATCAATTGCATCGCGGTATTGGTGTGCATCAAACCAAAGCCAATGCAAAAGGGTTACCCTTAAAAGTAAGTTGCTTTGTAGGCGGGCCGCCAGCAGATGCGGTTGCAGCGGTGATGCCCTTGCCGGAAGGGATCAGTGAAATGACTTTTGCCGGAGTGTTGGGTGGAAGAAGATTCCGTTACACTTATCAGGATGGTTTTTGCATCAGTACAGATGCAGATTTTGTGATCACAGGAGAAGTATATCCCGGAGAAAATAAACCCGAAGGCCCGTTTGGTGATCATTTAGGTTATTATAGTTTACGTCATGATTTTCCTTTGATGCGTGTACACAAAGTATATGCAAAGAAAAATGCGATCTGGCCTTTTACCGTTGTGGGGCGCCCACCGCAGGAGGATACGAGTTTTGGGGAATTGATCCATGAGTTAACTGGTGCTGCTATTCCGCAGGAGATTCCCGGGTTGAAAGAAGTACATGCTGTTGATGCAGCCGGCGTTCATCCTTTATTACTGGCTATTGGTAGTGAAAGATATACACCCTATACGCCTGCAAAGCAGCCGGCAGAAATCTTAACCATTGCCAATCATATTTTAGGTACTGGACAATTAAGCCTTGCGAAATTTTTATTTATCACAGCAGATGATACCCATCAACTGAGTACGCATAAAGTGCAATCCTTTATGGAGTATGTTTTAGAACGCATCGATCTTTCGCGTGATGTACATTTTTATACCAATACCACTATTGATACATTGGACTATTCAGGTACGGGATTGAACAGCGGAAGTAAAGTTGTATTCGCTGCTTATGGAGAAGTAAAAAGAGCATTGTGCAGAGAAGTGCCACCGGCTTTAAAAGAGTTATCTGGTTTTGAAAATGCTTCTCTTGCGATGCCCGGTGTGATTGCTGTTAAAGCAACAAAATTCAGTAATTATGATCAGGCACATGCAGAGATGGAATTGCTGAATCAACAATTGATATCAAAAACAGATGAATTATCAAGTGTAGTTTTGATTGTTGTTTGCGATGATGCAGTATTTGTATCAGAAACCCTGCGTAATTATTTATGGGTTACCTATACGCGTTGTAACCCTTCGCATGATATGTATGGTATTGATGCGTTTACACAAAATAAACACTGGGGTTGTCGTGGCCCATTAGTAATAGATGCCCGTATTAAACCTCACCATGCACCGCCTGTTGAGAAAGATCCTGTAATCGAAAAGAAAATCGACAGACTTTTTGAAAAAGGCGGAAGTTTATACAATATGTTAAAACGGAATTGATCTGTAAGTATCAGCACAAAGCTTCGTCAGAGTGGTAAATTCATTCATATAAAACCACCGTATGAAAAAGGTCATGTTTCTGCAAAAAATCGGTCTTGTCAGCTTTTCCGTTTTACTTGTTTTTTCTTCATTGGCATTGATCGGTTCGCAAAATAAACGGATAGGCAATAAGACAGTTCCTGACAATGAAAAAACAAAGGGGTTTGTTGTGATGGAACTTTTTACCAGTCAGGGTTGCAGCAGTTGCCCGCCGGCAGATGCTTTGCTGGCAGAATATGCAGCCGAACATAATGAACATATCATCCCATTATCCTTCCATGTAGATTATTGGAACCGGTTGGGTTGGGCTGATCCTTTCAGTAGTAAATCGTATAGCGAAAGACAACAATGGTATAGCCAGCATTTACCCAAAGGAAGTGTATACACCCCGCAGTTGATTGTTAATGGGAAAGTAGAGGCGGTAGGCAATAACCGAAAAGCAGTAAACAACCTTGTGCAGGGTGAATTGGTAAATGAAAAAACAGAAAACGTTACGGTAAAAGATTTTGCCATTGACAAGAATGCAATCAACTTTCATTACATCACAGCCAACATAAATAAAAATGAGGTATTGAATATTGCATTGGTACAGAAACAGGCTACAACACATATCAAAGCCGGAGAGAATGAAGGCGTAACCATTACCAATCATAATATCGTACGCTCATTTGCAACACAGCCGATCAGTAATGAAGGTGCCGGTTCTATTACGCTTCCCCCTATGTTCAAACCTTCAGAGTATGCGTTAGTATTATACATCCAGAACAAAAATGATCTATCTATTTCATCTGCAACAATGAAAGAACTGCAATAAATCCAATTACTAACTTCCAATTATTAATTACTAATTAATTTCCACCCATGTATGGTCAGCAAGTAATCTAACAGAAGAAATGAATTGCTTGAAAGGCCCTGCACCGCCCCATTCATGTGGAGCTACTAATGAAAGCATATGCGAACCATCTTTTCTTTCATATAAATGATAGGTATGTCCGATCTGTGGTTTGAAGCTTAATCTCGCTTCATAGATCATCATGCTGAGTTCCTTACGTTTTCTGATTTCCTGCGCCTGTCTTGCCAGTAATTCTATTTGCTGACGGATCTGATCCAGCTGCATATTGGTTTGCTCTTCCATCGCAGAAAGCGCTTTGTGTTTGATCACACCTTCTTTTGTAGGCCGGATGGCTACACTGCCAACGGATGATGCATAAGGCAGAATACTCATTTGTTTATGATAAATCTCTGTATTTACAAATGGTTTCCCTTCTTTATCCGTTCCCTTATGTGTCACTTTCATATAACCATTTGGTAGGATCTCGTTGGTTACTTCCAATATTGGTTTTTCCGCTTTGATAAAAACGGTTTGGATAGCAGAAGCATTAAGTATACAGGCTTTAATGGTATCGGCCATTTCCTGATTTTCAAAGGGATGCAGTTCATCATCCGGCAGGATCTCATATTGAGAATAAAAAGCTTCATTATCCAAACTCACCCAGTTTATACTGATACTGAGCGCATGGCCATTACGAATGCTTTCTATTTTACAATTACCACTTTTAGGAGTGAGTCCGTGCTGAAAATCACATTTCTCAGGAAACAATTGCCAACCGGCTAAAAAATTATAAGCTTGTACCATCTTTCTTCAATATCTGCTTTGTACAGTGTAATTACAAATTATGACTGCAAAGGTTCTTATTTTGGAGAAATAAAAACAAAGGATCAGTTTACTACCGCAAAATCGGGCCTTTTGATCAGCTGACTTACATATCGAAAACGCAGATCGGTATCAAAAGTGATATTCCATTGATTCATGCTGCGGGTAATGCGTGGGTAGTAAAAGGCTTTGAGCTGCATGGTTCCAAACACAAGGTTTTCGTTACGGGTTCTTACGCCGGCACCCAAGGCCATGTAGATATCTCCGTCTTTTACGGCTCCGCCCAATGTTTTCAGATAAGTGGCACTTGCAAAAGTAAATGGCGCAAAACTAAAGCCCACCAGTTTCCAGGTATTATAAAAAACAGATTCGCCATTAAAGGTGATGCGTGTAGAAGCTCTCATCAGATCGGGTGTTGCCAGTTGAGGTATTCCAAACTCGCTCCCCAAACGTAAAGGATCGTTCAGATAGGTTTTTAATAATTGAGTAACACTGCCGCTAAGAAAATGTCTGATATACCAGCGACTTCCATTCAGTTTTCTGAGTTTGGTAAAATACTCAAGACTGGTAAGCATACTGATATCTTCAAAGCGTCCGCCGTTATAATAGGTGCCTAATCTGATAATATAGTTGAGGTAATTTTTTCTGTTGGAGAAATAGTTACGCTGATAATCAAAACCAAGATATGGTCTTGAAACGCGGTTACGGTTGGTCCAGCCACCCGTAAATGCCAGACTAAAACCTTCCGGTACATCCTCATTCCGGCCAAAGCCGTAGAGGAAATTGGTATGATAATAATCCTGTTCAAAAATGGTAAAAGAACTTAATACAGAAACCAGATTTGAATAACCGATATTGTAATTGTTTTTAAACAGATCAGGTACATCCTGAAAGCTTCTGTGAATACCCCGGATAGAAATCAGTTTCTTTAACCTGGAAGTTAAATTCTGATTCACATATTTATTAGCACCAATATTATATCCGAACCATCCATCAAATATGCGGTAACGGTATTTAAAATCTGAACGGTATAATGAATCGGACAAGTAGGCATTCTCCGTAAAATGATTGGCAATCTCAAAAGCGCCTGTCCATTTATGGTATGGGCTTACTAGGGGCAGCTCGCCCTGAACATACAAATTTTTCTCTTCTCTTCTGCCGCTGTTGAATGCCTGTGCCTGATTTTGATAGCCGAAAGCCAGATTTACAAAACTGCCGGCGAGGTTTCGTTTCAAAAATTCAAAACCAATACCATAATGCGGCCTCCTTGTATCATCAAACAGATTTTTTATTTGTATGCGGTTTCCTGTTCCAAACAGATTATCATCATTTACTTCAAAGCTGGCCATTTTTTCAGAGCCTTCTTCCAAACTACCGCCGATCGGGAATACATCTTTACAAATGATGATTACATCTACCGAATCTGATTCGGGTGATAGGGTCTGAACCGTAATTTTTGCATCCTGTAAATAAGTAAGTTCACGCAGAAACCGTTCATTGTCTGCCAGCAGATACGGATACAAAGAATCTCCGGAAGAGAAAAAAAGATTATTCAATATTGTGTTGTTGCGTGTATTGGTATGCATCGCATCTCCAATATCATTAAATAGATTTTTTACAATTTTTACCGTATCATTTACCGATTTCGCAAAACCTGTCTTTTGCACTTTAATATTACGAATGATCTTTCCTGTGAAAGGAATAAATGCGACCTCATTTTTAACCGCACCATTGGTGGGTAAGAACTGGTCGGGGATGTTTACAGAAAGGCTTCTTCCTAACTGGCCAAGCAACCCTTTTTTCTTAGCCAGAAAGAAAACCGTATCAGCAGGATCTTTTACCTGCGCCTGTATTTTTTGAAAACAAACAAACAGCAGAAATAGCCATAGTATCCTTTTACTGATATGGGTTGCCTGCCGGTGCATCATAGATCGTGAGAAACGTTGATTGGAAAACAGTTTGAAGTTAAATAAATCAAACGGTAACCGGGTCAGATGCTTTTGGCGCGATTGTTAAAATATGAGAAAACCCGGTTAAATCAACAGATCTTTTTTTCCATTACGATAAAATGGATAGGTGTTTTAGGCAATCCAAATTCAGGATCTGCAGGGAAGGGTTCCGTTTCTCCGGTAGCAATATAGCCATGACGTTCATACCAGGCAATCAATTCAGATCGTACAGAAATGACAGTCATGGTGATCTCTTTACAACCCGTTCTCTTCGCATGATCTTCTGCTGAGGCAAGTAAGTGTTTGCCAATTCCCTGCCCTTGTAATTCAGGAGAAACCGTAAGCATGCCCAGATAAAGTTTTGATGCTTTCTTTTTCAGATAAACACAGGCCAGTATCGATCCGCTTTCGTTATTGTATTTCAAGATCACCGCATCGGGGTCGTTGATCATTTGTTTCAATGAATCAGGATTGGTGCGCAATCCATCTAACAGATCGGCCTCTGTTGTCCATCCTTTTTTAGAACTTTCACCGCGATAAGCACTGTTTACCAATAGATCCAGTGCCGTAATATCTTTTTCAGTTACGATCGAAATCATGTTCAGGTTTTATTAAATAATCAGCCCGAATGTATTTTAAATCAGTCGATTTTTTTATAACGGATAGTAAACAAAAAAATAGCCCCGCCTGGAAAAGCGGGGCCTTTGTTAATCATATCTGATAAAGAGAATCAGAACGAAGGATCTGCGGGCGTGTTACTGTTGCCATCTCTTTCACGGAAAGGATAAGGGAACAGGTTACGCTTACGCTCGGTAAGTGGCCGTCCAAAACGCCTCATATCTTCCAGCTTCAGGCCCGAAAGGAATAATTCGATACAACGGTTTTTATAGATCTGGTCAAGTATAGCCGCTGCACCAACGGGTGCAACCGGCGGCAGCGCCGCGCCAATTCCTAATGGATCTGCTGCAGCTGTTTTGGTAACTACTTTATTCAGTTCAACAACTGCATTTACTAAATCAGGTGTTGCTGCCCTTGCATACGCTTCAGCTTTGATTAATGTGATCTCGCCGGGGAAGTAAACAGGGATGGCGGTAGTGGCTGCAATCCAGAATCCATTTAACCGGAATCTTGGATTGATAGTAGCATTGATCAAAGTATAGAAAGGAATCCTTTTATCTGCCAGATCCGGTGCCAATGCAGCAGGCAATCCCAATGTAGAATCTACCGGCTGGTAAACGTTATTGGTTGAGGATACTGAAAAATAGATTGGATTGGGATTAGCAGGTTCGAAACTGAATGCAGATTTCTTAGTAAGGTCAACAAGGTTTGCTGCAGCTAATGCTCCTGCATAATTACCGGAGAATAAATAATACCGGGCCTTTAATGCATTCAATGTGTTTACGATATCAACACCAACTGGTATATCTGAAATAAAAGAAGCACTGATGGGGTTGGCACTGATTGCGGCCAATGCTTTATCAATGGCGGCTACCGCTCTTGTATAACCCACCATTCTGTCCGAGAAAGTTGTTGTGGTTGTACCAATCGTATCCGGAACTTTTTCCCACATTTCAGCCTGACAACCGATAGATAAAGCTTTAAAGATAGTAGCATAACCGATCAATCCGCTTGCATAACCTTTGTCGGTTACAGTTGCGGCACCTGCAATCACATTGTTCGCATCATAAATCACTTTGCTTGCAGTACTCCATACATTTCCCAGCAATGCATTGGTTCCGTCAACAGCTGTACCACCTGTAAAGAATTGAAGTTCAGAACCATTACCCGCATTCAGCAAAATGGTTTCGCCGGTAATTAAACCGTTTGCATCTGCAAGGCCATAGCCTACATTGGAAATATAAGTCCGCTGAAGACCTACTGCCACACCTGCCAATCCTTTGGCAGAGCTTAATACCTGCGCCGATGTGGCAGCAGTGGGATTGGTATAATCTTTCTTACAACCAACTGCAGTCATCAGCATGGCTGCAAGCCCCGTGTAAACTATTGATTGAAATATATTTTTCATAAAAATCTTTTTTGTGTTGAATTAAAATTTAGCCTGAATTCCAAAGCTGAAAGTTCTTGGGATAGGAGTGGCACCAAAATCGATACCTCTTAAAATGGTACTTTGTCCACCGGCATTTACTTCCGGGTCGTAGCCATTATAATTATCCCAGCTGATCAGGTTACGGCCGCTGAAGCTGATACTCAGATCACTGAAACCTTTTACTTTTCCTACATTATAGGTTAATGATAATTCACGCAGTTTGGTATATGAACCATCGGCAATACGCCATTGTTCAATCGCATAGATACCGGCAATATAACCACGTGGAATCTGCCCCAGATCTTCCTGCTCGGCAACTTTACCATTACCTACACCCTGGCGTGTACGGAAATCGGCATTAAATACATTGCCGCCTCTTACTGCATCTATCTGTACACGAACACTCCATCTTTTATAACTGAATTCATTCACTAAACTGGCTGTATAATCCGGGTTAGGGTTACCAATGATCTTACGCAATACAGATCCGCTAGGCAAACCGGTTGTTGCATTTCTTCCCGGGGTGTATACCAATGTACTATTCTGAACACCTGATTCCTGTTGTGGAATACCCGAAGCATTTTTAACCAAAGCACCACTCGGATCGGTAGCAAAGAAAGTACCATAGAATACGCCGATCGGCTGTCCTTCAATAATCGCTACTGGAGCACCGGCATTGGTACTTAATAAAGTCAGCGACTGACCAATGCTTACAGCTTTGTTACGATTATGGTTATAGATTCCGGTAATATCCCATTTGAAATCTTTTTTAGCGATAGGAGAACCGGTTAATACAAGTTCATATCCTTTATTCTCCAATGATCCGAAATTATCAAGCAAACTTGAGAAACCTGCTGTTGGTGCAATAAAACGGTTGATCAACAGATCGGATACTTTTTTGCTGTAAATGTTCATGGTTAATCCCAAACGGTTGTTCAGGAAAGAGAGATCAAAACCATATTCTGTTTCTGCCTGTCTTTCAGGTTTCACATTTTCATTGGCCAATGTACTGCTTGAGTTCAATGCCGTTCTTCCTATATACGAAGAAGAGCTATAGGTGTTGAATCTTGAGTAAGCACCAATACCTGTTAAGTTTCCGCTTTCTCCATAAGCTACACGTACTTTAAACAGGTCCCACCATTTAGATACTCCCATCTTGCTCCAGAAATCGGTTCCTGAAATCACATAGCTGCCACTTGCCTTGTAATAGGTTTGGTTGCGCTGGTCCTTTCCAAATACAGAAGATCCATCCACCCGTACAGCTCCGGTTAAGAAGAACTGGTTACGGTATTTAAAATTCTGCTGCACATACGCACCGGATACTGAGATCTCACTTCTGTCATCCACGCCCGGTATAATAGTGCTTGCACCATTTACGGTTTGTACAAAAGGAGCGAGCCCACGACCTTGTAAAAGGGTATAGTTATTTTTTTCATATTGCTGCGACACACCTACCTGTGTTACTGAATTGATCTTTGAGGTAAGGTCAATATTGTAAGTAGCATTCAGATCATGATTGATCGCAAAGAAATTATTATTCGCTGCGCTTGAATAGCCATTTTGTGTTGGATCCAATGAGGCACCACCACCATAGAATGCTGTGCTTACGTTGTAAGCAAAAGGAGGAATATAGGTTGTGCCGTTCTGTGAGTAGTTATCTATACCCATTGTGTAATCAACACTGAGGTGTTTAACAGGACGTAATTTCAAACCCATATTGGCAATGATCCTGTTGGTGGTTTGTTTTTGTTTGATGTCTTCTATTACTGATACCGGGTTGGCACGGCCTCTTTCACCCACTGCCTGAATATTACCCAATGCATCACGCTGCCAGATATTGTGGAAATTACCAATGATGGTAACGGAGTTCATAGGAGAGAAGAATGAGTTGCCATCGGGTTTCTCATTACTGCTGCTGTTTACGTAATTCAGTCCCAGATTAAAACTTGCCCATTTGTTTAACACCTGATCTACATTACTGCGAAAGCTGAAGCGTTGAAAATCTGTATTGGGAACAATCCCCTGGTTATAATAATAAGAGCCTGAAACATAATATTTGGTCTTATCAGTTCCGCCGCTGATGGCAAGATTATTGTCTGTACCGATTGCATTACGGAAAATATAATCCTGATAATCATATCTTGAAACGGCAGTGGTAGTAGTAGCCAATGGTACTGCAATAATATCCTGGGTTAACGCCCCAACACCATCTGTTGGTCCTCCAAATTTTGTTGGAGCCATGTTCACATCCAATTTTTTGCGCAGGCTGCTGGTAAGATAATTGGTAGAGAAGCTGATAGATGGGGCTCCGCTTTTTCCTTTTTTAGTGAAGATCTGAACCACACCGGCATTGGCACGGCTACCATAGATAGCGGCTGCAGCAGCACCATTCAATACTTCCACTCTTTCAATATCATTTGGGTTGATATCTGCCAAACGGCTTTGACCGATGGTGCCTACAAAATTACTTCCATCATAGTTGCCCGATGTATTGGTAACACGGTTGGTTCCGTTATTCACGATCACACCATCAATAATATATAAAGGTTCTGAAGATGAAGAAATAGAACTGATACCACGAAGCCTTACAGAAATACCACCTGCAGGATCGCCTGAGTTCTGAGAGATCTGTGCACCGGCTGTTTTACCCTGCAGTGCCGCAAGAATATTACCTGTTGCGCCTTTGGTTAATTCATCCGCTTTAACGGAACTGATATAACTTCCCAATTGTCTGCGGGTAGTACCTGCTGATGTACCGGTAACAACCACTTCATCCAGTTTAGATACCTTATCACTTAATTGTGCATCCACCGTATAGGCTTTTTCTGATCCTACGGTAAGTGCTGATTGCTGTACCTGAAAACCAAGTCCGGAAAAAACAATGGTGTACTTGCCCGGAGTTAATCCCGCCATAAAACTATAGGCTCCGTTATTGTCGGCCAGGCCGCCAAATTTGGTTCCCTTAACAGTAACCGTTACGGATTCAACGGAGGCACCGGAAGAGCTGGATATTTTTCCGGAGATGCGAACCTGCCCATAGGTAAAGGCGGTTAGCATGGTGATGGCCATAAGTAAACAGATCCTTTTCCATTTACCGTAGCCGTTGTTAAAGATTGTGTTCATAGCGCAGTTTTTATTAGTGATAAATCAAAGAATGGTTAAGCTGTTTAATCTGAAAGGATCCAGTAAGTGATCAGAAGGATCCAGTTCCGAGATCAATATGTCTATTTCATCCACACCGCCAATACGAATACGTTGATGTGAATGTAATTTTTCAGAAATCGTGAGTACAACGGTTTGTGCTGATGCTTCTATCATGGCTTTCTTTACCTGTACCACATCCCAGTCATTATCGGTTATCCCATGTTCCGTATCCAAAGCATTGATCCCTAAAAAACAGAGATCGGCTTTAATATGTTTGATGCGTGTAATAGCCTCGCCACCTACCGCTATCTGTGATTTCTTGGCGATCTTATCACCAATAAAAATCACTTCAATATTCGGGTGTTGTGAATATTCGTAGGCTGCCGGAATACTGCCTGTTAAGAATGTGGCTTTCAGATTTTCAGGTAAAAGACGTGCCATCTCTACAATGGTTGTTCCTCCTCCTGTTAATATAAACATCCCGTCTTTGATCAGTGTTGCGGCTTTTTCGGCGATGATCTTCTTACTGTCTACACCATAAACATCAGAACGCAGATAAAAGCTGTTGAACGATTTAGATAATGCCCCGCCATGCACTTTAATCACTTTACCGCTATCTGCCAGTTCATTCAGGTCGCGGCGTATCGTATCTTCGGAAACATTAATAGAGGTGCTCAGATCGGCAGAAAGCACACTATTGTGGAGGCTAACCTGTCTTAAAATATAGGCCTGGCGTTCTTTTTTGAGCATTTCAAGCAGTTAATTGTCCATCAATTTCTGCAATTTTTTTCATTAAACAAATAAAAAGCTGCAAATTGTTGCAGTATTTATACAAAAAATCAACAAAAAGCCGCAAAAAATGAATAAAAACCTAAACAAATTATGCAGTATTGCCGCAGCTGATTCCCGATTGATTATCGGTTTAATGAGTGGTACCTCACTGGATGGTTTGGATGTGGCTTTATGCCGTTTTACAGGCAGCGGGCATAATACCCAAATTGAGATCCTTCATTTCGATACCGTTCCGTTTACTGATGATTTTAAAGAGGAAATCCGTTCCGTATTCTCTAAAAGAAATGTGGATCTTGAAAAAGTATGTGTGTTAAATGGCTGGGTGGCACAACAACATGCAGCGATCATTTTAGATTGCTTACAAAAATGGAAGGTTAGTCCTTCCGAAGTAGACCTTCTGGCAAGTCATGGCCAAACCATTTACCATGCTCCAAAACTTTTGCACGAGCATGATCGTTTTGGGAACGCAACTTTACAAATAGGAGATGGTGACCAGCTTGCTGTAACAACCGGGATCATCACACTGAGCGATTTCAGACAAAAACATATTGCCGCAGGCGGCGAAGGTGCGCCACTGGCTGTGTATGGCGATTATTTTATTTTCAGCAAGAAAGGCGAGAACCGTATTATGTTGAATATTGGCGGTATTGCCAATTTTACATATTTGCCCGGTAGTTTGGATGCAACAGCCATCTTCAGTACCGATACGGGTCCGGGCAACACATTGATGGATGCTTATGTGCAGCAACATTTTCAATTGCCTTTCGATAAAAATGCAGCCATTGCAAGATTGGGAACCGTAAATGATGCATTATTGGACCAGTTATTACAACATCCTTTTTTTGAAAAAGGTTTCCCCAAAACCACCGGCCCTGAATTATTTAACCTGCAGTATATAGAAACGGCCATATTGCTTGCCGGCATCAATACCATTTCACATTTCGATGTAATGGCTACCATTAACCGTTTTAGCGCAGTAACCATTGTGGATGCACTGAAGCGAACACTGGATCCTGCCGTAGATTATGCGATCTATACCAGCGGTGGTGGAATGCACAATCCTTTATTGATGCAGCAAATGGAGGCATTACTGCCTGCATATACTTTTCAAACCACCGACGCTTTGTTGATTAATCCTGATGCAAAAGAAGCGCTGTTATTTGCAGTTCTGGCTAATGAGTGTGTGGCGGGTGGTGATACATTGATCGGTAACGGAACCAGCGATATTCCTTCGGTGAGTATGGGTAAGATCAGTTTGCCGGGGTAAAAATAAAAAGGCCCCGCGCAAGAACGCCGGGCCCTGGTATATATGGAGAGTGAATATTATTTTTTGCTCCTGTTAAATACACTCACGATACCGGCTTTGGTGATTTCCAAAACCACGGTTTCACTTACTGTGTCTAATGATACATAATAATTTTTCTCTTTGTTATCATCCGTAAACTCCATACAATCTTTTACCTGAAATTCCGGAAAAGTGTATTTAGTGGTAATGTTTTCGATAGCCGATTTTGGTAATTTATCGAACGCAATATTCTTGCTGGTACCAAGCAATTCACCTTCTTTATTATAGAACGCGTTTACTTTTTCGTTGCCCAGTTCAAAACTTACTTTTTCGAAACGGCTTTCGGTTTTCCATGATACATTTTTTGCATTACTGAATGATGCTGCAAAAACCTCACTTACTTTGGTATTGGCAGTAGTACCTGATGCAAAAGCGGCGGTTGTGGTTGCGATGGCGATTAAAGCCATGATGAATACTTTTTTCATTGTCTGTTTTTTTACTTTATTAGAATGTTGTTTTTGTTTGTTTCAATTTGATATGTCAAAAGTAGAAACGGTTGCTATGTAGACGTTGGCAATTGTGATTAGTTACAGGCAAAGGATGCTGGATTGTATGAGCGGTGTTAACATGAATGTTAACGTAGGTTAATGATCGTGTTAAATGCAATACAGTAAAGGATTTCAGCCGATTTCATAAAGAAATCTTAAAGCCCTTTTTTGCGTGACGAAATGGATGACACAACTGTACGCTTTAGGATGAGCGGTTGCCCCATCGGCGAAGATGAGCACGGATTACACAGATTATTTTATGATTTGATTCGATGTTGCAAATAATAAGCCCGTTTCATTATTGAAACGGGCTTATTTATAAAGTTCTTTCTATGGACTATCGACGATGGCCCAATAACTATTTCTGCTGAATCGTAGGATAATGATCAATCGTTTCAAACACATTACGCTTATCTGCTTTCAATAAGTCGATGAAACGGGTTAATGAATCGGCGAATTGTTTTTTCTCAAATAATCTGTCGTGTGAAAGGATCACAATTGCATTTTGTTGATTGGTACTTCCATCTTCAAATTTCTGGTTGATTCTTTTTACCATTTCTTCTGCAGACTCGCGGGGTTCTTTCTTTTTACCCTGCTGGCCCCATTCCAGATCCCAGCCAACAATCTTGTAACCTAAGCCATCCAGTTTTTTAACCAATTCTGTTTCGGCTTTCTGGCCATCTATTTTGCCATTGGAAGCCCATGTATTGTTACCGGGTAATCGGATGATCTTTACAGGAACCCCCAAAACTTTCTCATTCTTTAAAAAATCATTCAGTGCACTGTCTGTATTGGCCGGCGCATAAAATTTGCTGTATTTATCATTAAAGCCATGACTGAAACTATGGTTTGCCAGCAAAAACTCAGGATAACCGTTTCTGATAGAATCGATCAAACGTTTTTTCCATGGCCCAACCTGGTTAAAACCTACCGAAAAGAAAGTGGCTTTTACACCGGCAGCGTGAAACACATTTTTACAATTAACGGTGCCCGGAGGTTGTGGAGAATCATCCCAGGTAAGGTATATGTATCGTTTAGAACTGTCATATTTAATAGGTGTGCCGGGAATGGGCTTGGCAGCCACCACTGCTTTTGGAGAATCTGCCCCTTTAGCACCTGTGCCACCATTATTGTTGCAGCTTGTTGCCACTGCAATAGCCAATACAGCTAAACCTGTATTAGCCATCATTTTCAGAATATTCATAGTAAATGCATTGTTTCGGTTCAAAGATAGGCAGGGGGGTAATCTTGGCACTTGCTTATTTATCCTCACATGTGAAGATGGGGGGAAGGTCCATGGTCCATTGTCCACAGTCCATGAGTTTGTAAGTAATTATTCCTAAAAATTCTATCATGCTATCACCCACTCATTCTATCATGCTATCATTCACTCATTCTCTCATTATTTATCTAAACCTCTCCGAAACCGTATACGCCACTTTATCATTTATCCGCCGGAAAATATCATCATTGATCTTGCGCAGTTTTCTTACTCTTCGACTTGCCAGCAGTCTTCCTTCACTGTCGAAGTATTGTGGCTGAGGATAAAAAGTGAGGATATAATATTTCTCATTGGTAAAAGGCAGATGAATAGCTACCTGTCGGATAGACATGAATACTAGTGCATGGCGCTGACCATTGGCAAAATAATCCAGATTATTGATCCAGATACAATGAATGCCTTTCATCAGATTAACAAGACTGTCCATATGCTGGGCCGGTAAGCCATATTTTGTTAATGTATCGCGCAACCTTGGTTCTTTGATCTCAAACTCATAAATGTATTTAATAGAATCCGTAAGGATCTCCAGTGAAATATAATTGAATGATTTATCGGTGAAAGCCAGTGAAAAATGTTTCTGTCGGTAAATATCTTTATACAGCTGTTCAATATTCGTTAGTGTTTTCTGATTTTCGAAATAGTAGTTGGTAGAGAAATTTTTACGGGTAGCACAGGAGAATAGCAGTACCGAAGTAAGTAAGATCAACAATATGTTATGCGGTCTATTTCTCATTCGCTGTTTTTTTTGTGATATGAGAAATACCGAAAATGATCTTCTTTAAAAAAGATTCGGAAAGAATTTGTCTGCTGCGGAAGCCATAGTCCCAATAGGTAATTGCGATCTTGTCATCTACTTCCTCCACACTCAGCAGTATAATAAAATGCGTAGGCACGCCCAGTTTTAATCTGGTATGGTTCTTTTTATAGAGATCGAGATTATTTACAAATAAAGCAATATTGCCGTTTTGTAATCTCTCTGATAAATATTCAAACATATCCCTTACTCCCGGCCTTATCAGATCAGAACCTACTGCATCAACCTGATAATTGAATAGCTTCCGGATCATCCGGTTGAATTTAGAAAAATTAACCGCAGCCCACATGGTGTTCTCATTGCCCGCATCATAATGTTTATCGAGAAAATTCAAATATCCTTTAAAATGATCCGCTAATGAAAGAAACCAGAGCTGGTCTGCCGGCCTGATATCCAGTTCGCCTTTAAAGGTGAGCGTACCCGCTGCCAGTTTGATTTCTTTACTGGGTTCAAAATATTCTTTGCCATACATGGCTTTTCCGTTCTTATACATTTCAACCATAAACGTTACATACGTTAGCGGGTCATCATGCAGGGGCAGATAGGAAAGTGCGGCGTAGGAACAAAAATTTGTACTGCGGCCTTCATAAATACTGAGTGGCTGTTCAATATTCTTTTTCAGATTTTGTAGAAAGAGAGCAGGATCTATGTTTAACCAGAATTTACTGGCGGGTAAAGGATTTTGTTTTTCGAGATAGGTAAGCGCCTGGTGTTTGGTGGATAGGGGTGTGGTATCTGTATTGCGTTGATTATTTGCCGATGCTGATAATGCATTCACGCAAATGAAATAAATAAAAAGAAATCGTAAAAACGGTTTAATATATAAGGTGGCTGACTGCAAATAAATATTTATTCAAAACTACGTTATAAAAAAAGATATCCCCTCCTCGCTTTGCGGGACACCTCCCCTGGGAGGGGAGGGGAATTTTTGTGAGACTGCTTCACTTCATCATTCGTTATTCCTTGTTCAATATTCGATATTAAAAAGCCCGCTTCGAAGAAGCGGGCTTTTACTATGATCTATCGTCCATGGTTCATGGACAAAAACAATTAATAACGATACAGATCAGCCTTGAAAGGACCTGTTTTAGAAATACCCAGGTACTCAGCTTGTGCATCGGTTAACACATCTAATACAGCGCCAACTTTTGCAAGGTGTAAACGGGCAACTTTCTCATCAAGGTGTTTAGGTAATACGTACACTTTGTTCTCGTAGTTCTTGAAGTTGGTCCACAATTCGATCTGGGCCAAAGTTTGGTTAGAGAAAGAGTTACTCATTACAAATGAAGGGTGACCGGTAGCGCAACCTAAGTTTACCAGACGGCCTTCAGCTAATAAGATGATATCTTTTCCATCAATGTTGTACAGATCAACCTGTGGTTTGATGGTATCTTTTGTATGACCGTAGTTGGTATTCAACCAGGCAACATCAATTTCAATATCAAAGTGACCGATATTACAAACGATCGCTTTGTCTTTCATTGAACGGAAATGTTTTTCAGTGATCAAATCGCGACAGCCTGAAGCAGTAACAATGATATCAGCTTCTTTAACCGCTTCAGCCATTGGTTTTACTTCAAAACCTTCCATAGCAGCCTGTAAAGCACAGATAGGATCGATCTCGGTAACAATTACACGGCAACCTGCGCCTTTTAAAGAAAGGGCAGAACCTTTACCAACATCACCATATCCACCAACAACGGCAATTTTACCAGCCATCATTACATCAGTAGCTCTGCGGATTGCATCTACCAGTGATTCCTGACAACCGTATTTGTTATCGAATTTAGATTTGGTTACAGAATCGTTTACATTGATCGCAGGGATAGGTAAAGTGCCTTTTGCCATACGCTCATACAAACGGTGAACACCGGTTGTGGTTTCTTCTGATAAACCTTTAATATTTTTAACCAGTTCAGGATATACATCGAAAACCATGTTTGTTAAATCACCACCATCATCAAGGATCATGTTCAACGGACGGTCTGCACCACCAAAGAACAAAGTCTGTTCAATACACCAATCAGCTTCTTCCTGTGTTTGGCCTTTCCATGCAAAAACACCGATACCGGCAGCAGCAATTGCAGCAGCAGCCTGATCCTGTGTAGAGAAGATATTACAAGAACTCCATTTTACTTCGGCACCCAATGCAACCAGTGTTTCAATTAACACAGCGGTTTGGATGGTCATGTGCAAACAACCGGCAACACGCGCACCTTTCAAAGGCTGGCTTGGGCCGTATTCGGCACGGATAGACATAAGACCTGGCATTTCTGCTTCTGCGAGACGGATCTCTTTACGGCCCCAATCGGCTAAACTCATATCAGCCACTTTGTAAGGAAGGCTGAAATCGATGTTCTTTAATGACATATAATGTGTTTTTATGTGGCACAAATGTAGTTTTACAGAATAAAATCACATATTATTTATTTATTTTGGAATAAGTATGCTATTATTTAGCTTTACGAAGGATAAAATACATTTTTGCCATGCCTAAACAAGTCAAAACAGCCGAATCCACTAATGTCTCTTTTTCATTGGATGAAAAGGATATGGCCATACTAAGAATACTGCAACAAAATGCCCGTGCTACCGTAAAAGAAATATCCGTAAAAGTTCATCTGAGTACTACACCCGTTCATGAAAGAATTAAACGTATGGAAGAGTCGGGGGTGATCAGACAGTATGCAACATTGGTCGATCATTCCAAAGTAAAAAAAGGGTTGATGGTGATCTGTTATGTTTCTTTGAAACAGCATGATAAGAATGCCGGTGGAAAATTCATCAAAAGCATACAACAGATGAATGAAGTGATCGAGTGTTACAATATTTCAGGCGAATTTGATTTTATGCTGAAAGTAGTGGCTGAGAGTATGGATGCTTATTACGATTTTCATGTAAACAAATTAAGTCAGGCAGAAAATATCGGGCATGTGCAGAGTGTATTTGTGATGGGGATTATTAAGCAGACACATGTATTAGTTTATTAGTTTACTTGTTTATTCGTTTATTGGTGGGTGTGGTTTTTATTAGCATCAACAATATTCGCCATTTTACGAATAAACAAGTAAACCAATAAACTAATAAACCAAAGCCAACTCCATAATATAATCATTCATAAAAAATCCATTGCCGATTTCAAGATCCACTTCCTGCGTAATCACAAATCCTTGTTTTTCGTAAAAACCTTTTGCAATATTGTCGCGTTTAACCTGGAGAAATAAAACGGATGCATTGTTTTGTTTGGCATGACCGATCACCTGATCAAGCAAAGCTTTGCCGGCGCCTGTTTTTTGTGTTTGCGGGATAACGTATAGTTTATTGAGTTTGAAACGTTGATCACCTTCATCAGATACGGAAGCAAAACCAAAAGAATTCCCATTCAGATCGGCCATAAAGAACTGATGGCCTTTATTCATCTGTTCCTGAAGAGATGTTTCGCTGTACATCCATTCCAGCATATACTCAAGTTGTTCCTTGGGTAACAGTTTCCCATAGGCATCGGGCCAGGTGGTAAATGCGATTTGTCTGATAGATGGGATATCAGCAGAAGTTGCTTTTCTGATTACTAGAGCTGAGTACATAATTTATTTAACCGTAAGGGCTTTCTTTTTTTTGCCGGAAAAGAATTTTTTATGAATCCAATGACTGGCGAATGCACTGCCCGCACCCACAACAGCACCCGCAAGTACATCTGAAGGATAGTGTTGCCCAAGATAAATTCTTGAATAACCTACCGCTGTGGCCCATCCTAAAGCGGGTATTCCAAGATACCATTTTTTGGTTACCAGAAAAAGAGAAGTAGCAGAAGCAAATGCAACAGATGTATGTCCTGAAGGAAAGGAATTGCTCAGATCGATCTCATCAGGATAAATGTTATTGTAGGTTTGGTATGGTCTTGGTCGGTTTACTAATTTCTTTAAAATTTCAGTGCCCGCTGTTGCAATAACCAAACCGCCAACTGCTTCATATGCACCTGTTTCAAGTTGTTTGTTTTCGCTGATGAGTGAAACAGCCAGCATGCCAAATGGAATAGCAACTGAAATGGGTTTTGCTGTGGTACTGAATGTTTTCCATGTAGGGTTTGTGGGATAACGAACATTGATCCCTCTTACAAATTCATATTCCCATTTAGACTGTGAATATCCTGAGTGAATAAAAAATAAACAAACTATTCCTAACAAGGGTTTGAATATAACTATGCCTGATTTCAAATGCAATTGATTTATAGATTCTGCAAACTTTCTTCAATCGTTTTGATCCTTGCTTCTGCATCAGCCTGTTTCTTTTTCTCCAGTTCTACCACTTCCGGTTTTGCGTTTTGTACAAAACGTTCGTTGCTGAGCTTTTTGGTTACGGCTTCCAGAAATTTCTGTTGATGCTCAAGGTCTTTTAATAACTCAGCTTTCAGTGAGGTACTGTCTAATTGTTTTTCAGTTTCAATGAAAAATTTATCCTTCTCAACAGCTACCACAATAGTATTGGCAACAGAAGCAGTTGTATATGTTATGAATTCTGCATTTACCTGTTTCAATAAAATATTCTCAATAGCCTGATAACCGGAAATCACATCAGCCTGTATATGTAATTTGATCGGATCCTTGGGTTTGATCTGGTTTTTATTACGCGCATCCCTTAAAGCAGAAATTACTTTCTTTAATAATTCGCCCGATTCAAGAATTGTTTTATCAAATGATTGTAAGGCTTCTACCTGTTTTACGCAGAGGTCTTGCTTCTGCTCTTTCAGCATATGATAGATCTCTTCTGTAATAAACGGCATGAAAGGATGTAACAATTCCATCAATTCTTCAAAATAACCAACGGTCTTTTCATATACTGCCGGATCGATCGGTTGTTCAAAACCGGGCTTCACCCATTCCAGATACCAGCTGCAAAAATCATCCCATACCAATGAGTAGATCGTTTTCAATGCTTCACTGAGCCTGAACTGGGTCATCATTTCATCAACTTCGGCTTTTACCTGATTGAGGCGATGGCCGAACCAGGTTACCGCAAAATCGTGAGTGGTGAGTAGTGAGTGGTGAGTAGAGTCTGACAACTCACTACTCACTACTGACGCCTGACGCCCTTCCCACATTTTGATCAGCTTCAGCGCGTTCCAGAGTTTGTTATTGAAATTTCTTCCCTGTTCTAAAGATGATTCATCAAACAAAATATCGTTACCTGCGGGAGATGCGATCATGATCCCAAAACGCACAGCATCTGCCCCGTATTGATCTATCAATCCCAATAAGTCCGGTGAGTTACCAAGACTCTTGCTCATCTTTCTTCCCTGCTTATCACGAACGATACCGGTGAAGTACACATCATTAAAAGGT
Organism: Sediminibacterium sp.; assembly: GCA_965206685.1. Taxonomy (GTDB): domain Bacteria; phylum Bacteroidota; class Bacteroidia; order Chitinophagales; family Chitinophagaceae; genus Sediminibacterium. Next base: position 2,206,322 of record OZ242223.1, on the reverse strand, counting down.
TTCCCATCCATATACTCATAACCCGCCATGATCATTCTTGCTACCCAAAAGAAAATGATCTCAGGAGCCGTAACTAAGGTATTGGTAGGGTAGTAGTATTTAATTTCTTCATTACCCGGATTGGATAATCCGCCAAACACTTCAAAAGGCCAGAGCCAGCTGGAGAACCAGGTGTCGAGTACATCATCGTCCTGACGGATATCGTCAATGGTGAGTGGTGAGTCGTGAGTGGTGAGTTGTTGTAAGGCTTCTTCTTTGCTTGCGGCAACAGCAAATCTTCCATCCGGAGAATAATAAGCAGGAATCCTATGTCCCCATGTTAACTGTCGGCTGATGCACCAGTCGCGGATATTCTCCATCCAGTTACGATACAGGTTCTTGAATTTGGCCGGATGAAAATGGATCTCATCATCCATCACTGCTTTCAAAGCAGGTTCGCTGATCTTTTGCATACTTACCCACCATTGCAGGCTGAGGCGGGGTTCTACCACAACATCCGTTCTTTCTGAATAACCCACTTCGCTTGTATAGTCTTCTGTTTTTTCAACAAAATTTCCTTCTTCGAGTAACTGTACAATTTTTTTGCGGGCAGCAAATCTTTCTTCGCCTACACAGATCTGTGCATCTTCATTTAAGGTGCCGTCATCATTAAAAATGTCGATCACTTCCAGTCCATGCTTTTCGCCCAACTGGTAATCGTTCATGTCATGAGCCGGTGTTACTTTTAACGCACCGGTACCAAAATCCATCGCAACATATTCATCAGTAATAATGGGTATGCGGCGTCCGATAAGGGGTACGGTAAGAAATTTTCCGTGTAATGATTTGTATCGCTCGTCTTTCGGGTGTACACAAACAGCAGTATCGCCCATAATGGTTTCCGGACGAACGGTTGCGATGATCACATTCTTGTCTTCACCTTCTATTTTGTAGCGGAGATAATATAGTTTTTGATGGGTTTCTTTACGGATCACTTCTTCATCACTCAAAGCGGTTTTCGCTTTTACATCCCAGTTGATCATGCGCTTGCCGCGGTAGATCATTCCTTTATTATACAGATCAATAAATACTTTGATCACCGATTGATAATACACAGGATCCATGGTGAAGGATGTACGATCCCAATCCAGACTGCAGCCCAGTTTTTTTAACTGCTGTAAAATAATACCACCATATTTTTCTTTCCATTCCCATGCATATTCCAGAAATTCTTCGCGGCTTAGAGATGATTTGGTAATACCTCTTTCGCGCAGCATACCCACCACTTTGGCTTCAGTAGCAATAGAAGCATGGTCTGTTCCGGGAACCCAGCAGGCATTTTTTCCATGCATGCGTGCACGGCGGATCAAAATGTCCTGAATAGAATTGTTCAGACAATGCCCCATATGCAGCACCCCTGTAACATTGGGCGGAGGGATAACCACTGTATACGCCTCGCGCTCATCCGGTTTACTAGCAAAATAACCTTTGCTTAACCAGGTTTCATACCATCTGGTTTCTACTTCGTTGGGGATATAATTCTTACTTAATTCCATTTTTTTATGCTTAATACTTAACGCTAAAGGCATAATGCTTAATACTTAACGCTTATTTGCGTTATGCGTTAAGCCTTCCGCGTTGAGCTTTATACGTTTAGCGTTTCAGGATGGCAAAAGTAAGGAAAAGCCTTGTAGAGGTTGATGAAAAGAGAAGCTTTGGGGGAGATTTCGATTACCAGGTAAGAATCTGGCCCGTTCTTTCCAGAATGGAGACTGAAAAAGCAGATTCGGCCTCGGTTTTTTCTGTGCAAGAAGCCGGTACCAGTTTTTTAGCTTCTTTAGCCATGGATAGGGTAGTGCAGCAGGCTTTTACCTTATCTCCAAAGGCCCCGGCTGTATTGGCAGTAGGGTGGTAACTGCAGGAAGAGAGCAGCAGAACCAGAAAAAGGGAAAGGATCGTTTTCATAACAGGTGTATTCGGTATCAAAAGTAAACAGCTTGCCGTTTTTTAGCAGTTAATCACTGTTAATTAAGGCTAACGTTTGTTTAAATAAAAGGTTACAGCTTTTTTGAATATTTTATTAGTATACCCTCTCTGGTAATTATTACAAAAGCCTTGTTTTTTATTTCCGGAAAGGAAATAGAGGTAGATGGCAAGCAAACCGAAGTAATAATCCGGGCCGGAAAACAGGCAATGCCTTTCTGAGGAATCCGATTAGATACAAAATAAGCTTTGCTGAGCAGATTTACTAACGTTATTTTGCGGATATGCAGTTTGCAATCGTAGATATTGAGACCACAGGCGGTTTTCCCTCACAGCATGGGATTACTGAGATTGCGATTGTATTGCATAATGGCACGGAGATTGAAGGAACCTATTCAACCTTGGTTAATCCGCACCAGCTTATTCCGCCATTTGTGGTAAATATGACCGGTATTACAGATGCGATGGTGGCTGCAGCACCGGACTTTTCTGTAGTGGCTCCGCAGATCTATCAATTGCTGAAAGACAGGGTATTTGTTGCGCATAATGTAAACTTCGATTTCTCCTTTGTAAAGCATCATTTACAGGAATCGGGTTTTAACCTGCAAACTCCAAAATTGTGCACCATCCGACTCAGCCGGAAAGTGTTTCCCGGTTTCAGGAAATACGGGTTGGGACATTTATGCAGAGAGCTGGGCATTCAGATCGAAAACAGACACCGTGCCGGAGGAGATGCTTTGGCTACGACTCAGGTGCTTGATAAAGTGTTGAAGAATAACGGCGGACTCCTGATCAAGGAAATGCTGAAGAAAGAGAACAAGGGCCAGGTATTGCCACCCAATCTGCACGAAGACTATATTAAAGGTTTGCCGATGTTGCCCGGCGTGTATTATTTCCATGATAATAAAGGGAAAGTGATCTATGTTGGTAAAGCCAAGAATATCCGCAAGCGTGTGATAAGTCATTTTACCGGATTGGATATCTCGAAGAAACGTCAGGATTTTTTAAGAAGCATTTATTCGATCAAGCATACGGTTTGCCCAACAGAGTTTATCGCCTCATTATTCGAGAGTGTAGAGATCAAACGTTTGTGGCCCATCTATAATAAAAGCCAGAAACGATACGAGCAGTTATGGGGCATTTATTTGTTTGAAGACAATCGCGGTTACCTGCGGTTGGCGATTGATAAAAAAAGCAAGTACTCAGGTCCGGTTGCCACTTTTTCTTTATTAGCTGATGCGCATCGGCATTTGTGGAAACTGGTAAAGGAGTTTGAACTGCACCCTGTACTTTGTTTTTTAGATAATACCACCGGCCATGTATTGCCCGAGCCCGAAGAGTATAATGTATCAGTAAAGAATGCATTGGAATGGATAAAGGCACAGAAAGAAACGTTTTTGATCCGTGATAAAGAAGGTTGCGTGCTGGTGGAAGAAGGAAAGTTTTATGGAATGGGAGAGATTCCGCACCATGCAGATATTACTGCGCTGGATACGATCAAATCTCAATTGGTTGAATATCCTGAAAATGAAGTGATCAAATCCATGATCCGGAATTTTGCGGAAAGGTTTCCTGCAAAAGTGATCAGGATCGCTTAGTGTTTAAAAATCAGCTTCACCGCCCCGTTCGTTGTTTCACTCGATGAAAGATTGATCTCATACCTTTTTTTATTACAGGTAAGCACAACCAGCGCTGTGTTTGGCGGTATCATTCCTGAATTATTAGCAAACAATTCAAGTGTATGTTCTTCTCCGGTATTGGGAAGGTTTATGAAAACTGTTGCAGCAGTGGCGCTGAGTAATTGCTTGTCTATGATCGTTTTCCCATCCAACACCAATGTGGCAATATCGCCGTCTATCTCACCATTATCATACAGGTCAAGTTTTATAAAAGAAGTGTCCAGCGTAATGATGCGCTGAATATCCGTAAAACGTTTCACGGGTTTAGCAGGTATCACTATTGGTTCTTTGTAAACGGTTTGAATAGGTTCTGCGGTGGCTTGTAAAGCGATGTCTGATTCATTATCAAATCTGATGCGGAGTGGCAGAATATGCATATCAACATTTTTACCAACCGTTTTACATAAACCGCCGATAAAAGAACCGACCCATTCAACCGATGCATTTTTATTTCGTTCAGGATTGGCTATTCCTGTTATTACCGTTTTGTTATTGCGTTTGTTTACAGATAGATCATAGTACACACTATCCGGACAACGGAAAGTTAAAAAGCCATCAGATGTATCGGGCCTTGATTTAAAATGGGTGATGATCAGCAACAGAGAATTGTTCACTGCATCATATTTTCCTTTGATGGTAAACTGCTGGTTGCCATCATCATTTTTGATCTGGGCTTTTGAACGGTTGTAAACAGTCAGCAGATCACCTGTTACACTTCCATCTGACGCAATATAGAAGATCAGTTTTTTATTGGCCGCCATGTTATTCATTACCCGCGTAAACGGGGAGCCAGGCAAATACTCGCCGGTACCGATCCATTTTCCGGGAGTTTGTGCGTAAGAAATATGTATGGTCAGGAGCAGTAAAATGACCATGAAAGACCTGGGCATAAATAAATTGTTGGTAGATTGGCTACTGTATGAACGATACAATTACTTTCGCAGTCTTTTTGACTCATTAAAAAACGATTAATCTTTTATGTTGGAGTTTGCTTCCCAGATCGCATCAAAAATCAATATCAGTAAAAAACAGGTTGAAGCCGTATTACAATTGTTCTCCGAAGCAGCCACGGTGCCCTTTATAGCCCGATACCGTAAGGATATGACGGGTGGATTGGATGAGGTTCAGATTCTGCAGATTCAGGATGAAGCAAAGTTTTGTAAGGAGTTTGCAGAAAGAAAAACCTTTATTGAGAAATCCATCACCGAGCAGGGAAAGATGACAGATTACCTGCAAGGCAAGATCAATGTTGCAACGACCATTGCAGAGCTGGAAGATATTTATCTGCCTTATAAATCAAAAAGAAAAACAAAAGCACAAACAGCCAGAGAAAATGGATTAGAGCCGTTGGCTTTATTAATGCTGGAGCAAACCGAAAAGGATATTGCCAAAGAAGCTGAAAATTATCTCAACGAAAAAATAAGAACTGCAGACGAAGCTTTGCAGGGAGCAAGGGATATTATTGCAGAAACAGTAAATGAAGATGTAACGCTTCGTGCCAAACTGCGTAAACTTTTTGAAGATAAAGCCACCTTACAAAGTAAAGTATTGGCCGATAAAGAAACAGAAGGTATTAAATACAAAGACTATTTCGATTTTTCTGAACCGATCCATAAAGTGCCATCGCACAGGATATTGGCAGTGCTTAGAGGATTTCTGGAAGGCTTTTTGCGCATGGCCATTTCTCCTTTAGAAGAAGATGCGTTGGAAATATTGGAGAAGGATTATGTAAAAGCACTCACTCCCTCAACTGAACATGTAAAGAAAGCGATCAGAGATGCATACAGAAGATTGCTGCAACCAAGTTTAGAAAGCGAATTCAGGACCGCTTTAAAACAAAAAGCAGATGAAGAAGCGATCAATGTATTTGCAGAAAACCTTCGCCAGTTATTGTTAAGCTCACCTTTAGGCAGCAAAAGAATTTTAGCCATCGATCCGGGTTATCGTAGCGGTTGTAAAGTGGTTTGTTTAGATGAAAAAGGGGAATTGAAAAAAACAGACCTGATCTATGTTCACGAAGCTAACCGTATGATGGATAGTGAATACAAGATCCGTTCACTGGCAAAAGAATTTAATATTGAAGCATTCGCCATTGGCGATGGAACGGCAGGAAGAGAAACCGAACAATTCATCAAAAAAATCAATTTAGGTCTCCCTGTTTTTTTAGTAAATGAGGATGGTGCTTCTGTTTATTCTGCATCTGAAACAGCACGTGAAGAATTTCCTGAGTATGATGTTACGGTGCGGGGTTCGGTAAGTATTGGAAGGCGTTTGATGGATCCGTTGGCGGAGTTGGTGAAAATTGATCCAAAGAGTATTGGGGTAGGACAGTATCAGCATGATGTAAATGCATTCCGTTTAAAAGAAAGGTTAGATCAAACCGTGGTAAGCTGTGTAAATACAGTTGGTGTTAATTTGAACACCGCGAGCAAACATTTGTTGAGTTATGTGAGCGGTATTGGCGGATCATTGGCTGATAACATTGTTAAGCATAGAAATGAGTTAGGTGGATTTACAAGCCGCGAGCAATTATTAAAAGTGCCGAGATTGGGTGGAAAAGCTTTTGAACAGTGTGCAGGTTTTTTACGCATTAAGGAAAGTGTAAATCCACTTGATGCAAGCTCCGTTCACCCCGAAGCTTACTCTTTGGTTGAAAAAATGGCTGCAGATCTTGGTATTGAAATAAAAACAATGATTGGCAGTGAGGAAGCTTTGAAAAAAATAGATCCTAAAAAATATGTGACTGAACAGTTTGGTGAACTAACCATCAGGGATATCATCAATGAATTAAAGAAGCCCGGATTAGACCCACGCAGTGAACTGGAACAATTTGAATTTGCCAATATTTATAAAATAGAAGATGTAAAAGTGGGTATGATCGTACCCGGTTCTGTTACCAACCTTACCCGCTTTGGTGCGTTTATTGATATTGGTGTAAAACAGGATGGATTGGTTCATGTTAGCGAAATAGCCCATAAATACATTACAGATCCCGGTGAAGTATTAAAACTCGGACAAAAAGTAAATGTAAAAATAATGGAAGTAGATGTTGCACGTAAACGGATTGCTTTGTCTATTAAGCAAACAGAAGAAGCACCGATGAGGAGTCAGAAGTCTGGAGTTAGAAGTGAGAAGTTTGAGAGAAAACCAAAAGTGGAAGCTGAAATGAGTGTCGATGATGCTTTGAGTTTGTTGAAGAAGAAGTTTGGGAAATAGAAACCTTAATCATTTCTGATTGTCTATAAAAAAAATACCATCCTTGCAGATGGTATTTTTTTATCGGTCCGGGATGATGATTTTTATTTTTTATAAAATCGCCAGCTGGTTGTAAAATCTTTTTTCAGTTTTTGATTGAGGATGATGGCCCTAACCATTTCAACAGGCATATTGTTTTCTCTTAAAATGGCATCGTGAAATTGTTTGTAGGTCATTAAACCCTTGTCTACCACTTCTTTTTTTAATGCATAGAATTGGAACGCACCGGTCATATAAGCCAGTTGGTATAATGGTCCGTAGCCACCGGTAAATGAGCGGCGTACTTCGCCTTCTGCATTGGCTCTTTCGTGGCCAACCCTGTCTACCAGAAAATCAATACACTGTTGCGGTAACCAGTTACCTAAATGATAATTGAGCGAAAAAATAATTCTCGCACAACGGTGCATACGCCAGAACAGCATACCTACACGGTCTTCAGGTGAGCGGGGGAAATTCTTGTCCCACAGGATAAATTCCCAGTAAAGCGACCAGCCCTCTGTCCAGAAAGGCGTATTAAAATGACGGTATGATTTATACCGGTTGTTCATAAATCCCTGCAAATGGTGGCCGGCAATCAATTCGTGGTGAACAGTGGCTCTTGAGAAGTGCGGATTGTTTCCACGCATACTCATCATGCGCTGCGCAGAATCCATTCCGAAAGTTGGGTAGGATACCAATAAGGTTTCACCACCCAGAAAGAAAGGACTAACCAACTGTCTTTCTGCAGACATCATATTCATCCGCCAGGTTTCTTCTGCCAGTGGCGGAATGGTTACCAGATCATTTTTCTTGATAAAATCAACCGATTGGTTGTAAAGCCCCATGATCATTTCAGGTTGTTCTCCTTCGGGTACATAGCTGTTCTTTACTTTTTCGAGTGCGGCTTTCCAGTTATCACCAAAACCCATTTCGCGTGAGGCTTTCAGCATTTCTGCATCGCACCAGGCAAATTCTTTATTGGCAATATCAATCAGTTCATCGGGTGTGTAAGGGATCATTTCAAATTTCAACTGTCTGATCAACTCGTCTTTGCCGATAGGATTACCTACAATACCGCTCGCATCCTTTTTTTGTAATGTAGCTGTATTGCCTTTGCTTTTAATAACCCTTGCATAAACGGATAATGATGAATCGAGCGATTTATAAGAAGCAGGAACCCATTTGGTAAACTTCGGATCGTATCCGTTATAAAAATCATACACACTTTTTAAGGCAGTTTGTAAACCACGAACGGTAGCTTCTGCCCGAACAGATAATGGCATATCCATCAATCCTTCCTTACTAAGTGACTGCGAAGCGGTCAACACCTGTTTTTGTATAGACTGAAATTTACCTGCAAGCTCTTCACTGTTCATGGTGGCACCCCGGCGGCGGAGTTTTTCTATCTGATAGATCGGATCGCCAAACGAAACGTATTTATAGATGGCATTATATTCAGTAGCTTCCTGATCAAGTGTGCGGATATCATTTTCCAGCTGGCGTTTAAACAAAATATAATCTACCTGGCTACTGGTTTTCATCTTATCAAAATCCAGTTGCTCCAATTGCTTGAGGTAATCAACAACATTCTTTTTAAAACGCTCCCTGCGTTCGGGAGAATTGGGAATAAGGTAAAACCGATTAAGGCTGCCTCTGTCTGCATCGTACTGCGCCATCAGGGGCTGTACATCGCTGGTTTGATAATAGTTGTCGGTAGATTTTCTGGTTTGTGCGTGCAGGTTTACGGAGAGTACCATGAATGCAACAAAACAGAAATAGGTAAGTTTTCTGAGCATAGTTCTGGGGTTTGCTATGAAAGTAATCAAAAGATAGAGGCAATGCAGCACAAACGGCCTGTTTTTTTCAACAGGCTTATGGAAAAGAAATAGTCTTATCTTGGTTCAATAAAATATGTTTATGAAAAGAATTGCTTTTGTAATGATCTGTACGGTGATGGCCGTATTTGCCAATGCCCAAACCAGGGTAAACCCGGTTATCAAACATTTTGGAACCGTAACGGAAGTGCCTTTTTCTGTTGAGAACCCAGATCCTAAAATGGATTATAAAGTAATTGTGGAAGTGAGTTCAGACAATACAAAACCCGAAACCGTTCACGAGTTTTTTGATAAAGTGGCCGCCGTTGTAAACCTGCATGCACTCGGTGGGGTACCTGCCAATAAATTTCACCTGATCATGGTGATACATGGCCCTGCTGCGCAGTTTGTGATCAATAATGAGGAGTACAAAAAGAAATTCAACATAGATAATCCGAATGTGCCGCTGTTTAAAGAATTGAAAGATGCGGGTGTGAAAATTTTTGTTTGCGGACAATCTCTCAACAAAAGAAATATCCCCAAAGAAAATGTTACCCCGGAAGTAAGCCCGGCGTTATCAGCGATTACGACGCTTACTACTTATCAGTTAAAGGGGTATTCTATATTGAAGTATTAGGATTAGCGGATTGGTGGATTACGGATTAGCGAATTAAGGAGTTGTTGGATTTTAAAAATCCGCCAATCCGTAATCCGCTAATTCGCAAATCTCTTAATATCTCTATTTTCATAAATTACCAGATCCCCACCTTCGAAACCGATATGCACCATGGCTCTTGCGAGTTGTTCTGATGTGAGTCCGATGTTTGGATAGATCTTGCTTAAGAAAGGTTTGTATAAGACTCTGAATATGCGATACAAAGCGTTGGGCTCAACTCTGGGCGTAACCGGATAAATATATGCCGGCCTGAAAATAGCCAGGTGTTTGAAATGCAAGCCCATTAAAATATTTTCGGCGATGCCCTTATCAAGTGCAAACATGATCTTGCTTTTTTCTGAATTGTCTGCACCCTGTCCGCTTAAAAAGCAGAAACCAGTTCCGGGGCTTTGTTCTTTCAATTCTTTTGCAAAAGCAGCCGTTACATCAACAGTGATCTTTCTGAATTCATCTCTGGGCACTTGCCCGGTGTACACACCAATACAAAAGAAACAGATATCCTGATTTTGAAGTGATTCTTTAATGGATGAAAAATCCAAATAATTTTCATGCATCACTTCAAAGAGTTTTGGATGAGTGATGCCTGTTTTTTTGCGGGTGATGGAAGTTACTTTGTTTACATCCTCTCTCTGCAAACAATACTCCAGTATCAGTTTCCCGATCATGCCGTTGGTGCCGGTGATAATTACATTTTTCATTTGATTAGCGGATTGCGGATTAGCGGATTAACGGATTCATGGCTTTTAAAAAGCCGCCAATCCGTAATTCGCCAATCCGTTAATTATTATACTAGGCTGATCTTTTTTCCTGTTTGGGCGGCTTCGTAAATGCCCATTAAGATCTTCATATCTCTCAGCCCTTCTTCGCCAGACGTATGAGAAGGGATTTTATTGTTTTCGATCAATTCTTTACAAATACCGTTAAGCATAACCGTTTGGTGATGCACAACGGGCAGGTTCATTTCGCCTGCACTGGTTCTGCCTTTAATAGGGCCGTAACTATAAGCAGGGCTCATCTGGATCCATCCCTTATCAGCAGATACGTATAATTGTTCAATATTGGATTTGTAAGAGCTGAAACCATTTACCATAATACCATCGGGAAATTCCATTTGCCAGGAGATGGATTCCTCAACCGTAGTGAACCGTTCTTTATCAGTTATTGGTCCAAATTGTGCCGTAACCCAAAGTGGTTCTTTGCCGGTGCTGTATCGCGATGCCTGAACACAGTAGATACCCACATCCATCAAAGGTCCGCCACCGGCCAATGATTTTTTCAAACGCCATTGTGCTGGATCGCCGATACTGAAACCGAAATTGGTTTGTACAAAACGAACATCACCCAATATTTTCTTTTGTCCAAGACGCATTACTTCCTGTGTAAAAGGTTCAAAATGTAAACGGTAACCAATACCTAATTGTACGCCGGCGTCTTTACAGGCTTTTACCATTTCTTCGGCTTCTTTTACAGAAACGGACATGGGTTTTTCACACATCACATGTTTGCCCGCTTTGGCTGCGCGCAAAACAAACTCATGATGCATGGAATTGGGTAGTACGATGTAGATAATATCAATGTCTTTATTATCCCTGATCTGATCAAAGTTTTGGTAATTGTAAATATTCTTTTCAGGGATATTGTATTTCTTTTTCCATTCCTCTGCCTTGGCAGGAGTGCCGGTTACAATACCTGCGAGATAACAATTATCTGTTTGTGCAAGGGCTACTGCCAATTGATTTTTTGCATAGCTGCCCAATCCTACAAGGGCAATGCCTAATTTCTTTTTTTGAAAAGGAGATTTTGTATTGGCTATTGCAGGAAAAGCAGATGCCGTGATCGCAGTTCCCAAACCAAGGCTGAGGGTTTGGAGAAAGGAGCGGCGGGTGTGGTTGGTGGACATAGGGTTAGTGTTATGTACTAACAATATACAAAAAGCCTTTTGCTACTATAGCAAAAGGCTTATGAAATAAATTTTTATTTGGAAGCTATGATCTAAAACTCCGGATTCACCCCAACATAATTCAAAGGCGTAATCGCTTTCAATTCTTTTTTCACTGCCGCGCTCATTTTTAAAGAGCCGATAAAATCCTGTATAGCTTTTTTATCAATTGCATCCTTACCACGTGTAAGTTCTTTCAATGCTTCATACGGATTAGGATAATTCTCACGGCGCAGAATGGTTTGTATGGCTTCTGCTACAACCGCCCAGTTATTTTCGAGGTCGGCTTTTAGTTTGGCTTCATTCAAAACCAATTTGCCCAAACCTTTCTCTAAGGATTTTAAGGCAATGGCCACATGTGCCACCGGTACACCAATATTGCGGAGAACGGTTGAGTCTGTAAGGTCGCGCTGTAAACGGCTTACCGGTAATTTAGCAGAAAGATGTTCGAGTAAAGCATTGGCCATACCCAGATTGCCTTCTGCATTTTCAAAATCGATTGGATTTACTTTATGCGGCATGGCAGAAGAACCTACTTCGCCTTTTTTGGTTTTTTGTTTAAAATAATCCATGCTGATATAGGTCCATATATCCCTGCACAAATCAATCAGTATATTATTAATGCGTTTGATGGCATCAAAATGCGCTGCCAGACTATCATAATGCTCTATCTGCGTAGTAAACTGCATACGCTGCAACCCCAAAACCTCTTCCACAAATTGATTACCCAATACCACCCAGTTCTTTTTCGGAAAAGCAACATGGTGTGCGTTAAAATTACCCGTAGCACCACCAAATTTGGCAGCGTATGGGATGCTTGAAAACAATTCGATCTGGTTATTTAATCGTTCTACAAACACCATAAACTCTTTTCCCAGTCTGGTAGGCGATGCCGGTTGCCCGTGCGTACGTGCCAGTAAAGGAATATTCTTCCACTGCGCCGCCAACTGGTATAAACTACTTTGAATATTGATAATGGAAGGCAGGTACTCATGTTCCATACAATGTTTCCAGCTTAGGGGGATGGATGTATTATTGATATCCTGAGAAGTTAATCCAAAATGAATCCATTCTTTTAATTGCGGAATACCGACTTTATCCAATTGCTCTTTCAGAAAATATTCAACTGCTTTTACATCATGGTTGGTGATGGATTCGATCTGTTTGATCTGTTGTGCATCATCTATACTAAACCCATCCATCACTTTTTTTAACTGAAGCCTGGCTTTAGGCGAGAGTTTAAAAAATTTATGATCTGCCAGAAAGAAAAAATATTCGATCTCAACCAAAACCCTGTATTTGATCAATGCATATTCTGAAAAGAATTCATCCAGATGGCTTACCTGTTTACGATAACGCCCGTCGATGGGGGAGATAGCGGAGAGATTGCTGAGTTCCATTAGCTAATTAAAAATTAGAAATTAAAAATTAAGAATTATAGACCGAGATAAGACAACCACCCGCCGTAATTTTTAATTATTAATTTCTAATTATTAATTACTAAATGGGTTTCTTTGTGCAAAATTAGCCGAATTGGACAAGAGAATACGCGTTGGGGCCGTAAGTTATCTAAATACCCGGCCATTATTATTTGGTTTGAAGCGTTCAGGACTGATGGACAGGATAGAACTGCTGGAAGAATATCCCTCAAAAATAGCAGCCATGTTGCTAAACGATGAGATTGATGTGGGTTTGGTGCCTGTTGCGGTAATACCCTATCTGAAAGAGTCGCATATTATTACGGATTATTGCATTGGAACCGAGGGAGAAGTGGCTTCTGTGGCCATTTTCAGTGAAGTGCCGATTGAGCAGGCTACAACCGTTTTGCTGGATTATCAAAGCCGCACTTCTGTTAACCTTGCCCGTGTTTTATTAAGAGATTATTGGAAATTGAGCCCAGTGCTGGAAGATGCTAAAGAAGATTTTCGGTCACATATTAAAGGAACCACTGCCGGCGTAGTAATTGGCGACAGGGCCCTGGAACAAAGAAAAATATCTGCCTACACCTACGATCTGGGCACTGCCTGGAAAGCACATACCGGGCTTCCGTTTGTATTTGCTGCATGGGTAGCCAATAAGCCATTGGGGGATGATTTTGAAGATGCTTTTAACCGTGCCAATGGGTATGGCGTATCACATATTGATGAAGTGACTGCCGAAATGGATTATCCCGTGTATGACCTTACTACTTATTACACAAAGAATATCAACTATCATTTAACGGAAGAGAAGAGAAAGGGATTGGCTTTGTTTCTGGAGAAATTGAAAACACTTTGAATATCGAATATTGAGCAAGGAATATTGAATTATGAATGTTTTTCATTTTAGGTTCAATACAGATATTCAATAAATTTACCTCATGGCAGAGATTTCCATCATCACTATCTGTTTCAATAACCTCGCAGACCTGCAAAAAACCTGTACATCTGTTGATGCCCAGTTGGTGCAGCCACAGGAGCATTGGGTGATCAACGGATCTACCAAGCCGGATATTGAACAGTGGTTATTGAATACACCGCAACCGGCTTATCGTAAATGGATCAATGAAAGGGATAAAGGAATTGCCGATGCATTTAACAAAGGTGTTAATAAAGCGGGTTGTGAAATCACACATATTTTAAACTCAGGCGATATTTATGCTTCTAATGATGTGCTTGAAGCAGTTGCAAAAACATTCGATGCAAATGCAGGTCTGCAATGGATCAGCGGAAATATCCAGATGATGCGGGGCGGGCAGCCGGTTGTGGTTGGAAAACCATTTGATAAGAATAAATTATACCGTGGCATGCGCAGTGTCTCGCATCCAACCTGGTTTGTGAAAAAGCAGGTGTACAGTAGGGTCGGCTTATTCAGCAGTGAATATAAAATTGCGATGGATTATGATCTGATGTGCCGCCTTGGTAATGAACCCTACGCTTATCTTGATAAAGTGATCAGCATCTTCGATGACAGCGGTATCAGCAATAATAAATACCTCGATTCATTAAAAGAGAACCGTAAAGTTTTTGAATCTCATTTCGGGTTTTCCTGGAAACTGGTTTTTTGGCAACTGCGGTTAAGGTTGTTGTATTATCTATTAGAAACCTCTTTTGGTAAATGGCTCTTCAGTTTGAAGAAGAAGCTGGGGTTGGAGAATTATTAGGGACTCTCTGCGGCTAACGCTGTCTCTCGCGGCTCTGCGGTGATTGACAACTCAATTTCACCGCCGAGCCGCAGAGAACGGAGAGTTTACGCAGAGATTTAATTTGTAATTATGTAGTGATTGTGAATGGCAAGAATTACTTTCTCCGCTTTCACAGAAGCATACGGAACCCGCACTACGAACTCATATTTCTCTTTTACTACAGAAGCATCTTTTAATTCCTCTTCTACATCGTCAGGATAAACCGGATAAAAATTGGAACTCAGTTCTTTCGGATAAGGCGCGAATCGTTTGTATTGAGAACCATTAAAAATACCAAACACCGTGCAACCCACAGCCGCAGCTAAATGAACAGAACCGGTATCAACAGACAAAAGACATTGGGCATTGGTGAAAACAGAAAGCATTTCTATCAGCGATGTTTTTCCGGTAAGGTCTAATAAAGGATTTTTATATTGTTTGATGAATGCACCGGTATACTCTGCATCTCCTTTGGTGCCGCATACTACGGCTGTCCAGCTATATTGTTCAAACAAATAATTGCTTACCTGTACAAAAGATTCTGTTGGCCAGATCCTTGCTTTGCTTCTGGAACCGGGGAATACGATAAAATATTTTTCAGGCAGGGGTATTGCAAAAGAGGGGAGACGGTTTTGATCAATTTTTGTGTCGATGATTGATGAGGGATGTAATGTTGCAAATTCTGCAAACAATTTATTCCGATAAAATTCAAAAACAGGTTTCTCTGTATGATCAAATAATTGAGTATAAAGATTCTTATCGTAGCCGGTTTCATATGATCGGACACTTTCCAGATTAGATACCATTCCAACCCTTTCTTTTGCTTTCGCAGCTTTTACTATACTGTCATCATTTCGTTTATCCCTTGAAAAAGTTGGATTGATCACGATCTCATATCCTTCCAGATAAACCTGTTTTAGGAATCGATAACGATACCCCATTTCTTTTTTAAAACGGGTCTTATCTATCCAGAAACTTTTGGACACCCATTCCGCATCAAACGTATTGAACAGTGTTTTCCAGCTTTGGTTTCCGCAGAAATGGATCTCGTAATTTTTATAGGCATCGGCTGTGGCAATATCTTTTAGAAATTTATGCCAAAGCATATAATCTCCAATCTCATCCACCCTTACGATCAGCAATTTTTTTCCTGAACCGGATTTACGAAAACCCAGCGTTGCCAGAAAAAGAATACAATCGTATATGATGCCTTTTAGCCTGTTCATGATTGATGTTGTATGCTGAATAGATCATTCATCAGCGAGATCATTGTTATTTTGATTTTCTGAAAAAGGCACTGCCACTTTTATCCGGCATCAGTACCACATACTCTTCATGCGCTTTACAAAATTCATCTATCGCCAGTTTTGAACCATTCCAATGGAGACTTGAATAATCATGTAAAAAAAAGATCCCGCCCTTTGGCATCCTTTCATAAAAAAAGGCAAGTCCTGCTTTGGTTGGCGCATACAGATCGCAATCTAAATTTACAATGGCGTATTTTCTGGCTTTATGGTCTTCTGTAATCGTATCAGGAAAAAAGCCGGGCACATAAATACAACTCGCATCACTTTCGCCAATCACTTCTTTTACCAGATTAATGGATGTATTATTAAAAGCCATTTCTTTTTCAGCATCTATTCCGGTAAGGTCTGTTTTTTTAAATCCTTCAAACGTATCATACAACAATACCTTTCTGTTTGCAGAAGCAGCAAATCTGGCCAGTACAGCAGCGGTATTACCCCGCCATACACCCAGCTCTGCAAAATCACCTTCAATACCTTCATCAAGTACCTGCTTGCAATTTATGATGAGCGACCAAAGCCTGGCTATATCTCCGCCGTTATTGATCTTATTGTGTGCTGTAAATCTGGCAAACAGTTCATCAAATTCAGGATAGGCTTTAAATGCATAATAGGAGTCGGGGTGATAGGCTGTGTAAAACGGGCCCATCTTAGACAGTCCCAGTTTATTCCGGATACCGAGAATTTCCTGGGTATGCAGCCTGTTCAGGATCTTTTGTTCCGGTGTACTTTTTTTGAAATACCCTTTTATTTTAACCAGGAAGGTTTTCAACTCACTCATACGTGTTCTGTATTTGAAGCTGCAATTTAACATCTATTCGAGATATATCTTCAGGCATCTATTTTCGGCTTTTAAAGAAGCAGAATAGGGCCAACCCGCCTGTATTTTAGTGCTTTGTTGCTATATTTGTTATTTATCACGGATATTATACAATTAACAATAATCAGTAAGATGGGGGCATTTAACAAGTGGAAAACCACACTCTACAAAAAATTAAGAAGTACCCTTAATCTTGAACAGATGGATACCAAACTGGGCCATCTGCATTCATTGGAAGTTGAACAATATCTTGAAAAGAATCTCTATAAAAATCCCAAATACGATACCCCTGATAAACTAACTAAGTTTGAATTGCAGGTGTTCTCTCAGTTTGGTGAAGATGGCATTATCCGCGAAATATTCAACCGTATCGGAACCACCAATCAATTTTTTGTTGAGTTTGGTGTGGAGAATGGTTCAGAAACCAATACCACCTATCTTTTATTCAAAGGCTGGAAAGGTTTGTGGATAGAGGGAAGCCCGAAGTTTAGTCAGGAGATCCAAACCAATTTTACCAAAGCGATAGAGAATCAACAACTCACACTCATCAACGGTTTTATCAAAGCCGAAAATATAGAATCCCTTTTTGCCCAGGGAAATGTGCCGGAAGAATTTGATCTTTTATCCATTGATATTGACAGAAACGATTACCATGTGTGGGAAGCCATCACTCATTATAAACCCCGTGTAGTAGTCATTGAATACAACGCCATCTTTCAACCCGGCGATCATTTTGTGGTTGATTATGATGCCAATGCCATGTGGGATGGAACGAGTAATTGCGGTGCAAGCCTCGAAGCCATGACGAAACTCGGCCTAGAAAAAGGTTATCGTTTAGTTGCCAGCAGTTTTGCCGGACTGAATGCCTTTTTTGTAAGAGAAGATGTAATGGGCAATCATTTTACCGGGCCATTTACAGTTGAGAATCATTATGAGTCTCCTAAATTTTTCCTGCTAACCAAGAACGGGCATCCACGGAAGATCAATTTGTGAAATTATTTCGGCGCTACCGTCTCGGTGAATTTGCGTGCGAGTTCACTATCCTTGTCATGAAATAAACAGATATCATAATAACCCACACGGCTGTTGTTGTCATCAGAATAATGATGCAGTTGTTTGATCAGATCGTGCTGCTGAATAGGAACCGTTGCCATAAACCTTCCGTAATTATCAAAGAACATCACTGAGTGGTATCCATATTTTTCGAGTGAGAGGAGTGTAGACAGGCCATCTTCACCAATTGCATCCATATTGGTTTTATTATACTCAAAAAAGATCACGGGCGAATGTTTTTGCAACGTTTCGTTCGTGCCTCTTAATATGATCGTATCAAAACCTTCTGTATCTACTTTCAGGATCTTGATCTCTTTTTCTGAAAGTTGATTTTCTTCCAAAACTTCATCCAGTGTTTTTAAAGACAATTCCTGGCCTGCATTTTCAGTAGGGATCAGGGTTGTGTTCCATCCACTTTTTTCCAGTTCCACTTTCATCGTTTGTCTTCTCTCACCCAAAAATTCTTTTAGTATGGTTACGTTTTGAAACTGCTTTGTATTGGTTTCGAGAAATTTGAAGGAGATATTATCACCTTCAATCCCGATCACCGGAATATCAATGGCGGTTTTAATGATAGCGATTGTATCGCCTACATTTGCTCCGATATCAATGGCCCATAAGTTGGGATATTTTTCGGCAACACAAACAGAAAGGATCCCTAACAGATTGTTTGCATCCGGCCTGTATTTATAAGTGCTGATCTGGCGGTTATTACCCGGCATATCTATCTGAAATTTACCAACCTGTACTTTTTGGGTAATGCCTGCTTTACTATCGCCGTGCTGATCGGTTTTTACAATATCGTAGCCCGCTTTATTTAAAAACTGACGAATCATTTTTCTCATGGTGATGTATTTATTTCCTGCACTATCTATTTCTCTAAATGAAATGATATCAGAGGAAGGCTATTGATTAGTTGTCTAAAATATCGCTTACTATTTTTTCAAATTGCGGCTGATAACAAAAACCCCATCCGTTTGGCCCTTCTGCCATTACGTTTGGGCATTGGTAAAAAACCTCCAATACCCTTTTCGTCTTCAATGCTTCTGCCACTGCAAAAGGAAAGGATTGGTTGCCGATAAATAACCTGCTTCCTGCAATGATCTCTGCTAATTCCAGAAAATTGGCTACGGGTTTGTAGGCAAGATTGGGTAATTGTTTTTTCATCTCCGCATATTCATCGGGTAACCCAACAAAGAACAGCTTATTATATTTATTCAGAAAAGCATAAGAAATATTAGGTGAATGATACCGGCTGCTTCTGGCAATGACAATAGTGTCTTTATATTCTTCATTTGGCGTTACCTGCAGCCATGGGTTCCATAGGTCAGCATTAATACCATACGTTAACAGATAATAACGGGTAATGCTGCTCATCCTGTAATCAAAAGGGAAGGCTTTAAAAATAGAAAGATCATAATGAACAGTCTCATTCTCCAATGCCTTAAAACTATGGATACCGGGTTGTTTAGAAAGCAAAGGCGCAAACATCTCAACACTTCGCTCATTCAGCATAAATTTGCCGTTGGGATGTGTCATGTTTTTGGTGAAGTCCGTAACCGGTTGGTGCAATCGCAAATACAAATTAATCTTTCTGCCTTTTGCCAAACTATACATGGCCGGCAGTGAATAGATCACATCACCTGTATGTCCGCTATGCGAAAAATTTACTTCGTCGCCTTCAATAACGGGAGGATTCCCTAAAAGATCGGGCGCATTGGCCAGTCCGTGTAAAAACCGTTTTTCTTTTTGCTGAACATCAAATTCGGTTTTCCATCCCATTAATATTTTCCGCAGCCAACTCAAAATATATGTTTACGTTTTAATGAAGTAATGATGATGATTAAGCTTTTCAAAATTAATGATAAACCTGAACTAAGCCTGTAACTTGGTCACTTTCCAAACCAGTACCACATTATAATCTTTCTCACAATTACTGCTGAACAAAAGTTCTGTACTGATACCGGGTATCTCGCTGATCTGTTTCAGCATATAATCATATCCCATATCGGCATGCACATGATATGGGTTTTTGGGGATGTTCAGTTTATTGCAATAGTCTTCATATTTAGGTTGATCAGGGAAAGCCAGAACCAGATTGCCACCGCTTTTTAAAATGCGGATGAATTTGCGCAATGCATCTTTTGTGTCAACAAAATCTTCGATCAGGTGACTGGAATAAACATAATCATACGTGTTATCCGGAACTGGAATTTCATTATTGATCACATCTACACCAATATCTACTTTGTTGGCACCGGTGTATGTATAAGGCTGAGGGAAATCGATTCCATCGCAATCTACTTTTACCACTTTATCACCGCCAAAACCTACATCACAACCTTTGCCAATGCAATAGGGTAGTACCCATTTCAGTACTTTGGCTGTTTCGGAAGGCACTTTGAATTTGATACCAAACCACCTGTTCAGTGTTCCTTTGATCTTTCTTTCCAGTGTTAACTGTAAACCCATCTGATAAATATTAATGGTTCAATAATCCTTTTAATGCATCTATCCGAAAACGGATCACAGGGCCTGCTTTTGAGGGCGTGCCAAGCAAAGTATATTTAATGCCGAGTATAATGGATGCACCGAGTTTGAAAATGTATTCCAATATTTTTTTATAAAAAGCCCAATCACCCTGTTCTTTAATTCTTACCCTTTCACCCCGGCCAATGCCACTGGCTACACGATACATATACTCTCTGGTAAGTTTGGGAACTTCCACCACATGCTGAACCCTGATTGACGGATCATAATAAATGGTCCTGCCCAATTGTTTCAACCTGAAAAAGAAGTCCTTTCCTTCACCACCAATCCGCAATGTGCCTACTACGCCGGGTAATGCGGGATTAAACCCATTGATCGCATCAAAATCAACCTTGCGAATGATCATATTTGATTCAAGCGGATATTTATTGGCTGCAAAAACACTAACTGTTTCGCTGTAATGAAAATGTCCAACCAGCGAGGATACATAATGACTCATCCATTTGGGTTCTCTGGGAATATATCTGGGAATGATGCGGCCCCCCAAACCACCGGCATCCGGGTATTGCTCAAAAAAGCGTACAATTTTTTCCAGATAATCCTTATCGGCAATCGCATCATCATCCATAAAACAAAGCAGGGGAGAGTTGGCATGTGCCGCACCCGTATTTCTCGCAAAAGATGCTCCCTGTTTGGATTCGTTCATATACTGGTAATTTCCCAGTGTATGTGTGGCAAGAAAATTACGGCAAACTTCTTCTGTATTATCGGTTGAATTATTATTTACAACGATCACTTCAAACTGATCCTTTGAAAGCGTTTGATTGTAAAGGCTCTCCATTGCGTCTTTAATATACACACAACGGTTATAGGTACAGATTACTACTGATATTTTAAGGGCACTACTCATAAGGCCTGCAAAGATAACAGAGCTTTTTGTACTATGGAGTCCCAATTGAAAGTCTGGTAAAAGGCCTCCGGCGTGTTTTTGGGGTTAAATGTAGCCGGATCCATCATGGCGCGGGCAAATCCCTGCCAATCGTAATCCTCAATAATAATGAGTTTTTCACCGGCAAGTTCAGGCCGGAGCCCTTTTGTACCGGTGCGGGCAGAAACTACGGTAAGGTTTTCAGCAAGAGAATCGATCAGCTTTGTTTTAATGCCGGTTCCTAAAGTGGTTGGGTTGATAAAACAATCTACGCCTCCGTAATAAGGTGTAATATCATCCACCATGCCTTTGTAAATGATCTCTGGATAAGTGCGCAATACTTCCTCCCATTGTGTTGTTAACCATCTGCCGCAGATAAACAACCGAAAGTTGAAAGGTTGTGCATTCAACACAGGTAATATTTCGCTGATGATCACCCGTAAAGCATCAATATTGGGTAAATAATCAAATGAGCCGTTAAAGAGAAAGAGTTTGGTTTGATCAGTCAGCTGGTTTTCGGCAATTAATTGGTTTCTGTAATACGCTTTTTCGTCAAAAGAAATGGGTTGAAGAATATGGGTGCCATACGTAACCACCAGGCATTTTTTAGGATCCAGCTGCCAGCGGTCAATCACTTTGTTCATTTCCTCTGCCGTGACAAAAAAATTATAGTTGGCTTTTTGATGTACCCAACGTTCATACATCATGTACAAACGCCAGCCTGTTTTTTGCATATCGCGGAAACGAAAGGCTTCAATATTATGTGAGTGAATTATGAAGGGCTTTTTGGTAATCCATCGTAACAGTAAACCCAGCCACCCCAAATACGAGTGCTCGATACAAATTACATCGATCGATTCTTCTTTGATCAGTTTGTATATTTTGTAAACCCGAAGAAGATTGGCAAACCCTATCCTGTGATGAAATAAAAACGGATGCATGGATAAACCGTCTGTATTAGCCGTTTCATTTTCTTTGGAAACGGCCAATACTACTTTGGTTTGTTTGGCTAGATGCGAATAAAAATCTGCCACACCTTTCTGGCCACCCATCTTTGCAGGGAATACTTTATAGGAAATAATACCCAGTACAGATGGTTGCTTCATGCTCAGGCGGTTTCTTCTTTTGGTTTTCTGAAGCTCATAACAGCAGAGAAGATCAGCATTAGCCAGATCACTGCAGAAGCACCAATAGCTGCTTTATTACTGTTATAAAAAGAAGCCGGTTTAAATTCAAATACGATTGTATGCGAACCAGACGGAACCTGCAATCCACGTAATACATAATTGGTGCGGATGATCGGGCTTTCTTTTCCGTCGATCTTTGCAACCCAGCCTGCATCATAATATACTTCACTGAACACCGCAAACTCATTGTTTTTAGATGATGACTGATAGGTAACAATATCATTATCATTATTCACCAGTTTAACAAAGGCACTGCTGTCTCTCACAGCATTTGCAGCAAGTCCCTGTTTCAATGATTCTTCAATGATGGCAGTATCTTTTGGATTGAATGTGGTTAAGGCATTCATTACATCAGCCGGTGTTTTCTTATAATCAATGGCTTTTACAAACCATGCGGCACCCAATGCATCGGGGTTTTGCTGTACCATTAATTGCTGGCTGTTCTGTTGTGCAGGTACGATCACATATTTGGTATTCAGCATATCCAATACGGGCAAACAGTTTGGAAAATTGTAAAGTTGCTTTTCTATGAGATCCTGATAAATACTCAGTTTGGCAGGGTGGTAGCCGCCAATATTTTTATGAAAGTAAGAAGTAAGCGGGCCTCCGTTAAATGCATTGCCAATACCTTGAGATACATCCAACACTCTATAGTATCCCGTATCTTTTAAAATCTGCTGATCAACAGCACTCGGTTTAAATGCATTATCATATTCTGTATTCTCCTGAAAACTTTCTGCATTCAGGTATTTGGTATCGATCGTGATCACATCAATAAATGCAAACAGACCAACAATTACGGTTGCAACCAAGGCACTCAATTTCTTTTTTGAATAGAAATATAAAGCCACTATCGCAACAGCTATAAACAGGAATGAACGCAAGAGATCTCCAATAAAAAGTGATTTTCTGTCTTCTTTCAAACCACTGATAAATGATTTGATGGCAGGATCAACCACTGCTTTTTGTTGGGGATCTGTAAAATTACCGGCATACTGTTGTAAAGATTTATCTGCACCGCCTGAAAAATCAGCAGTAAAATAAACAAGCAATGCCAATACAAATACACCACCAACAATCATTAATCCTTTCTTAGATTGCTGAAAGAGTAAGGCTTTGTCTTCTGTTTTTAATATAAAGTCCAGCGTAAGTATCGACATCATACTTAATAACAAAGTGGGTATCACCAAAATCATACTCGGTGCTCTGAACTTATTATACATCGGTAATACATCCAGTAATACTTTATTGAAGCCTTCAAAATATTTACCCCAACTCATGAGTATGGTTAATATACAGGCTGTGAGGATCCACCATTTGTGTTTTCCATCTAACAATACAAAACCCATCAATGCCAGAAAACAAACAATAGCTCCTAAATAAGGCGGGCCTGAAGTACCTACACCATCAATACCTCCCCAATAAAACTGCAATCCACTCTGTACATTCTGTGCAAGCTGTTGTGGCATTTGTTGTAAAGCTTCAATTGCTTTTGATTTATCTTCTGCAACTTCTAACTGATGACTGCTTCCGCCATACAAACGCGGAAACATCATTACCAATGGCTCGGTTTTATACAATGAATAACTCATTGCATAATCTTTGCTCAAACCGGTTTTGGTTACATTTCCTTTGTCATCGCCCAACTGACTTCCGCCACGGATGGTTCTTTTTGAATAATCATAAGTACTGAAAAGCATAACCGCATTTACCAGAATACCCAATAAGGCGGCACCAATGGCAAGTCCGCCAGCGGTGAATAGGTGTTTAAAATCTTTTGCTTTGATCCATTGAATACCCAAACCAATACTCATGATCACTGCAATCAAAATAGCATAATAGGTTATCTGCAGGTGATTGGCAGAGATCAATAAACCCGTAAACAGAGCGGTTAAGGCCGTACCCCAGAGATATCGCTTGTTATACAATAATAATAAGGAAGCGATAAAAGCGGGCAGATAAGCAATTGCCTGCATTTTAGTATCATGTCCTACATAAATGATGACCGGATTATAAGTTGCATAAGCATATGAAAGTGCGCCAAATAACCCTACGTAAGGGTTTACTTTGAGAACCTGGCTTAAAAAATAGAAACACACACAGGCCAGAAAAAAGAAACTTACCGGCTTTGGCAGGTTAAGCGATAAAATATTTCCGGCATAAACAATGGAAACAGGGTTACTGCCTACACTGGTAATTTGAAAAGCGGGCATACCACTAAAAAGGCCATTTGACCATAATGGAAACTCGCCATGCTTTTTCTGGTAATCGAACGAATTCTGGGCAATACTTTTCCAGAGCGTAACATCCGATTGCGGCAAAACCTTGCCCTCGAGGGTGGGTTTGCAGTAAACCAGGGCAACCACGATAAAAACAACCACCGCGATCACATGTGGCAGTAATTTTTTCCATTCAAAATTTTTCATCTGTATAGGGTTAAGTGCAGCAAATTAATGTTATTTTGAACGAAATTTTTTATGAAGGGGCTTTTATTTTTGTCAAGACTGGCGCTCATCTGCAATGTACTCTTCCTGCTTTGTCTTTTATTGCAGCGGACACATGATTTTATCAATATAGAAGGGGTTAAAGGAACGGTAATTGTATTGGGCTGGATTCTGGCACCTTTTATCAATTTTTTGGTAAATGTTTGGTGGCTTTCCAAGTTAATTCGCAAACACGCGGTGAACCTTCCCACATGGTTAGGTGTTACCAACCTGATATTTCTCTGTGCACAAATTTTTGTTCATTTTATAATGCCGTCATGATCCATCAGATCCTAAAAGACAAGCCCACGAAACTGTTTCTGGGTATCACCGCTTTTTTTGTGGCCAATGCCCTGATCGCTGAATGTATTGGCGGGAAAATTTTTTCTCTCGAAAAATTATTAGGCATTAACCCTTCCAATTTCACCATTTTCGGGCAATCCGGTTTGTCGTTTAACCTTACCTGCGGTGTGCTTTTATGGCCGCTGGAATTTATTATAACTGATATTGTTAACGAATATTATGGACCTAAAGCCGTAAGAAGAATCAGTTACACTGCCGTAATCTTGATTTCTTATGCATTTCTGATGTTTTATGCCGCCATGAAAATTCCACCTGCCGATTTCTGGATAGGTTCCAATCAGTCAAAAGGTATTCCCAACATGCAGGATGCATTTGGTGGTATTTTCGGACAGGGTATGTGGATCATCTTGGGAAGTTTAACAGCGTTTCTCGTAAGCCAGATAGTAGATGTAACCGTATTTCATCGCATTAAAAAAATGACCGGTGAAAAATGGATTTGGTTACGAGCAACCGGATCTACCGTTGTATCTCAACTGGTAGATAGTTTTGTTGTTTTATTCATCGCTTTCAAAATCGGTAACGGCTGGAGCTGGCAACTGGTATTGGCTATCTGTTTGGTAAACTATGCTTATAAATTTACCATGGCTGTAGTGTTAACGCCGGTGATCTATCTGATAGAAAAACAAATTGAAAATTATATCGGCCACGATGCAGCAAAGAAAATGAAATTGGCGGCGATGGGGAAGGAGGAGGAATAACTTTAATTAATAATTAGAAATTAATAATTAAAAATTAGAGGGAGCAGAAACGATTTCCTTGGTTGAGAATATTTTTTTCTTTGATCATCCTGATCACCACTTTATCAATGGGCAGCGACATATCATTCTCGCTCAGAGCATCCCATTCAATCCATCTGAAAACTTCGCTTTCTCCATTGGGGTCTGCTATTTGTTGGGGTTTAAATTGAAATGGAGTTGCGTTAGTTGCAATATTGATGGGGCTTTCGGCGGTTACATGATAATAGATGGAAATGATCTGGTCTTTATTATTAAAGGCAGAAATCTGAAAAAAGTCGGTTGTATAAATATGATCGCCAACAACAACTTCTAATCCGGCTTCTTCCATAAATTCCCGCTTGAGACAATCACGTGTGCCTTCGCCTATTTCCAGTCCGCCGCCGGGTAATTTGGTAAAATAATTGCCGCGGATAAATTCATCGGTTACGAGCAAACGTTTCTGTTCATCAAACAATAACCCATAAACACGCACATTGAACAAAGCCATATTAAAACCATTTTTTCTTCATAAAATACCAGCTCAGCACAAACGAAGTAATGAGTGAAATAACCACCGGTATATAAAATGCATGTGGCGAATCCATATAAGGGATCTTAACATTCATTCCGTAAATACCGGCCACCAGTGCGGGTAATGAAAGGATGATGGTAATGGAGGTAAGCCTTTTCATTACACTGTTCAGATTATTACTGATGATGCTGGCAAATGCATCCAGTGTACTCGTGAGAATGTTTGTATAAATATTGGCCATCTCCAATGCCTGACTGGTATCAACGATCAGATCCTGTAAGAATTCTCTTTCTTCTTCATTCAATCCCAGAAAATTGGTTCGCTCCAGTTTCATCATCAGCATTTCATTACTGCGCAAAGCTGTAACAAAATACACCAGACTTTTCTGAATCCGCATCAGATTCAACAGATCCTCATTACTGTTGCTTTCATACAAACTGTTCTCATATTGATTGCGGCGGTGATTGATCTCTTTCAAAAACTCCATAAAATTCTGTACCACTTTCTCAAACACTTTCAGGATCATCATATTCTTTTTATCCGGATGTCTTTTCTGAAAAGAGTTCAGAAATTTTTTGATGGCACCGTTATCAAAAGAGTTTACCGTAACGATCTGAGTATGGGTTAAAATGATACAGATGGGAATGGTAATATAAAATGCATCGCTGTCGTTGAAAGAATTATTTTCAGTAGGGGTTTTAATAACCACAAACTTTACATTGTCTTCCATTTCATAACGCGGACGTTCATCAATATCCAATGAATCGCGTAAAAACTCGATCGGTATTTCAAGGTCTTCACTTAACTCAACAAATTCTTCTTCTTTAAATGGCGGCACAAGGTTTACCCACACACCCATATCGGGTTTGTCTATCTCCATTGTTTGCCCACTGATATTCTTGAAGTACTGGATCATAGGAGGGTAGCTTTACATCTTGATAATAAATCTTCGTATAATATTTTATAAAATCAGCGTTCAGCTTTTTGCATTATGCGTTCAGCGTAAGCTCTCCCCTAAAAACAAATTCTGCCGGCCCGCAAAGCCAGATATTTTCAAAACGATCTTCACCTGTTTTATCAAACTCAACAGCCAGATGGCCGCCTTTGGTTTGTACTTCCACACGGTTAAAACCATTATCGTTATGAGCAAATATCAATGCAGATGCCGTAACCCCTGTTCCGCAACTGAAGGTTTCATCTTCTACGCCTCTTTCATAGGTGCGTACAATAATTCCTTTATCAATGGTTTCAACAAAATTTACATTAATACCTTTCTCTTCAAAGTCTTTACTGTAGCGGATCTCTCGGCCTTCTTTAAAAACATCCAGTTTCATTACATCGCCGGTACTTTTTACATAATGCGGCGATCCTGTATCCAGCACAAAATCACCATGATAATCTTCCACAGAATGCACATCTTTCATTTTCAGATTGATCCATTTATTATCTGCAGGACTTGCTTCATGTTCTCCATCCACTGCCATAAAACGGTACAGGTCTTTATGAATGCCCATATCATAGGCAAACCTTGTTAAACATCTTCCGCCATTGCCACACATAGAACCTTCCCGGCCATCCGCATTATAATATTTCATGCCAAAATCATAACCGGATACTGTATTCAAAAGCATTAATCCGTCTGCACCAATACCAAAACGTCTGTCGCAGAAATGATTTATTTCGGTCTCAGTTAATTCAATTTTACCATCACGATTATCCATGATGATAAAATCATTCCCTGTTCCCTGATATTTATAAAAAGTTGCCGTCATTATTTTTTCTGTTTAGAAAGCGGTTAAAATGCCTAATGTTTTTACGATCAGGTTCTCAACTGCTGCTGCGCCGTCTTTACTGAATGTTTGTTGTACACGGTTAGCTACGATTGCATTCAGACTCAGACATTGGTGGCCCAGTAATTTCCCTAAACCATAGATCGCACTGGTTTCCATTTCAAAGTTAGTGATGCGGTGGTTCCCAAAACTGAATTGTGTTAAACGGTCTATCAATTCTGCATTGGTAAGGCCTAAACGTAATACCCTTCCCTGTGGCCCGTAAAACCCGGGGCAGGTAACTGTAATCCCGTGATGAAATCCTTCTACAAAATGTTTTAATACAGCAGCACCTGCCGTTGCAATATAAGGAGAGGATAGGGGATACCCCAGTTTAACATGTTCGGAAAATGCACTTAAGATCTGGGCTTCTTCCTGATTGTTTTCCTGTTTATAAAAATTAAGCAGGTTATCAATTCCCAAACCATGCGTACTGGCCACAAAACTATCCACCGGAACATCTGACTGCAAAGAGCCGGAGGTGCCTACTCTGATAATGGTCAGTTGTGTAAGTGAAGGTTTAATGGTTCTTGTTGTAAAATCAATATTAACCAATGCATCCAGTTCATTTAATACTATATCAATATTATCAGTACCGATGCCTGTAGATACAACCGATATCCTTTTCCTGCCGATAAAACCGGTATGCGTCACAAATTCACGATGTTGGGTGGTAAATTCAACTGTGTCAAAATGCTTACTGACTTCTTTAACCCTATCAGGATCGCCAACAGTAATAATGGTGGGTGCTACTTCTTCCGGTCTCAGGTTAAGGTGATAAATGGCTCCTCTGCTATTAATGATCAATTCACTTTCTGCTATTCTGTTCATATATGTTCTGTTAGGCGGCAAATTTCGGCTTTTCAGATTTAGAATTTTAAATTTCCTTTGATTGCTTTATTTTCGCTCCCCGGTAAGGTAAAAGCACTACTTTGGTTTTCAGCTTGTAGTGTTTTACTTACACGTCGATTTTACAAAAAGGTCCTGTGGCCGAGTGGCTAGGCAGAGCTCTGCAAAAGCTTCCACAGCGGTTCGAATCCGCTCGGGACCTCTTAAGTAAAGCCAAGTATTTAAAGCCCGTATTTATACGGGCTTTTTTATTTTTA
The DNA here is from genome assembly GCA_965206685.1 of Sediminibacterium sp. Taxonomy (GTDB): domain Bacteria; phylum Bacteroidota; class Bacteroidia; order Chitinophagales; family Chitinophagaceae; genus Sediminibacterium. The sequence goes on along the minus strand of OZ242223.1, from coordinate 2,177,044 downwards.
TGTTGATTATCAATTGTTTATTTATTCGTAATACATAAAATGTATTGCACGCTTCAAATCAGTTCTGCCTTCTCTTATTTCGATGTTCCACCATTGTACTCACGTTGTGGAAATCTTTCATAAAAAAAATACAAAATCTTTTTTGTGATATAGATGATTTAACTACATTTGTAGTATAACCTTTACAAGAGTCTCGGTGTTTTAACGAAAGGTTATGTGAAAAAGCTTAATAAGCTATTAAAATCCTAGCTGAAATCCACAGCGAAATCCTATCCACTGAAAAACCTCCAGCCCTTTGCTGGATTGCGTTTCCAAGTTTTACAATCCATTTCCAGATCAGGCATTCTAATCGATGCGGATCAAAGTGAATAAAAATATTGACCCTATTTTTTAAAAAATTTATGAAGCTGAACTTTTACACTAAAGCATTGAACTTTCTGGTTTCTTCGAAAAAGTCTCTGGTATTGTCCATGATTGCTCTCCTGTTTATGGGGTCAGCTTCTGCACAATTGGGTGCCACTGCCCTGAATTTTGACGGAGCAAACGACTATGTTTCTATTCCGGTCGATCCGGCTTTTAACGTTAGTTCTGCAATCACCATCGAAGCATGGATCAATCCTTCTAAAACAAGCGGTACACAGGATGTGTTAAGTAAGTCAAATGCTACTTCCAATAACGGTTATATTTTTCCAAGAACTTCAGATGGCTGGAAAACAATTGAATTCCTTGCTAATATCAATGGATATGGCTGGAAAGTTTTAAAAGTTACCTACGGCGTTGCCAAATTGAACCAATGGCACCATGTAGCAGCTACTTACGACGGTATCAAAATGAGAATATTTATAGATGGTGTTCAAGCCGGCGAATTTGCATTTGCGGGCTCGATCTCTGTTAATAATAACCCTCTTTCTCTGGGTAACCAGGTTGGTTTCAGCGAATATTTCGGTGGTACAGTTGATGAACTGAGGGTATGGAACCGTGCGCTTACAGCTTGCGAAATCAACAATAACCTTACTTGTCAATTAAATGTAGCAGGACAAACAGGTCTTGTAGCGTATTACCAGTTTAACCAGGGTTTACTGAATGTATTAAATACGGGTTTAACTACTTTAAATGATTCCAGCCCTACCGGTGCAAACGGTACCTTAATCAATTTTGGATTGATTGGGCTTTTGTCTAACTGGGCTGCCGGTACGGTAAGTGCAACTTCTTGTCCGGCCTATGTTCCTCCGGTAATTTCTGCGAGTGCCGCTCAGAGTGCGGTGCCAATTGGCGGAACCATTAGCTTGATCGCAACATCAACAAATCCGGCCAGCACCTATGCATGGGCCGGTCCAAACGGATTTACCTCCACACTTCAGAATCCTGTTCTTACAGGTGTTAGCAGTCTGGCAGCAGGAACCTATACCGTTACAATCACTGCTAATGGCTGTTCACTCACCGCCAGTACCGTAGTAACCGTAGCAGGAATGGCCAGTGGTCTTAATTTTGATGGGGTAGATGATAATGTTACAATACCTTATAATAGTTCATTTACATCAAATGCTTTTACAGTAGAAGCCTGGATCAATCCTTCTCCAAATATTACGCCTATTCAGGATGTGGTGTCAAATGCATCACGTACTTCTGATAACGGATTCCAGTTCCCTAAAACGTATGATGGATGGAACTCTGTTTCTTTTGATTTATCAGTAAATAACAGCTGGAAAACATTGGCTGCAACCTTCCCAAGTTCTGCTTTAGGACAATGGAATCATGTGGCAGCAACCTATGACGGATTCTATATGAAGATCTTCATAAACGGTGCGCTTGCTGCTGTTGCTGAAGTGGTAGGTACTTACACACCTAATACTAATAATATTACCCTTGGAAACCGTGACGGACTTTTCCAATTCTATAAAGGTTCTGTTGATGAACTGCGCATTTGGAGCAGGGCTCAATCTCAGTGTGAGATCATCAACAATATGAAAACATGTGAACTGAACGGTGCCAATAACGGATTGGCTCAGCAGATCGGACTGGCTTCTTACTATAGATTTAATCAGGGTCTTACCGGCGCAGATAACAGTGCTTATACTGTATTGGCAGATTCAAGTGGTCACGGAAACAATGGTACCTTAAATAATTTTGCGTTAACCGGAAGCACTTCTTCATGGGTAGATGGTAAAGTAAATGGTCTTTGTGATCCATTTGTACAGCCTTTATTATCTGCTTCTGCAAATGGCTCTTCTTTCCAGGTGGGAAGTACGGTTAAACTGTTTGCTAATAACGGTAATAACAATACGTATACATGGGATGGTCCTAATGCATTCTCAACTACTTTACAGAATCCTGTTATCAATTCTGTACAACCTAATCAATCCGGTACTTACACTGTAACAACACCTTACACAAACTGTGTGGTTACTGCAAGTACAAGAGTAAATATCACAACCGCATCTCTAATCGTTCCAAATGGCCCTACAGCTATTTGTCCGAATGGTTCTGTTGGCTTATCAACAGCGTCAGCAGGTACTTCATTCCAGTGGTATAAAAATGATGTGGCAATTACCGGCGCAACCTCAAATCAATTTACCGCTACACAGGCCGGAACCTATACTGTAAACATTATCAATGGAACAGATGTTACGGTTTCTGCCGGATTAGCAGTAACCGTTGTACCTGATGCAACAGCACCGGTTGCAAATCTGTCTTCTCTTGCTACTGTCACTATCAACAACGGTGGTACAGTTACTGCCATACCTACTGCAACGGATAATTGCCGCGGAGTAGTAAATGGAACGGCTAACAGGTCATTGACCTTTACCACGCCGGGTACATTTACAATTACATGGACGTATGATGATCTTAACGGAAACACATCTACACAAACACAACAGGTAGTTGTTCTTGACAATGTTGCTCCGGCACTTACATTACCTGCTAATATTACCAAACCGGCAACTGCAGGTATCTGTTCGGCCGTGGCTACTTATACTGCTACAGCAACTGATAACTCAGGCGGCCCTGTAACCATAACTTATTCTACTGCTTCAGGCTCAGCCTTTGCAATAGGGGTTACTACAGTAACCGTTACCGCAACTGATCCTAGCAATAACAGCACAAGCGGAACCTTTACGGTTACGATCACTCCTTTAGCGGTAGCACCTGTTACCGGCACAACAGGAGTTTGTGTGGGATCAACTACTACTTTATCATCTGCTACAGTAGGTGGTACATGGAGCAGCAGCAATTCTGCCGTTGCAAGTATCAATGCTTCAGGTGTGGTAACAGGACAGTCAGTTGGAACCGCTGTTATTACCTACACAGATGCATGTGGATCTACGGCAACTGCAACCGTTACAGTAGGTGCGCAACCAGCTGCACCGCTTGTTACAGTAGTGGATAATTGTGGAAGCTCAATTTTATCAACCACAGCAACAGGAAGCCTGTTGTGGAGCACAAATGCAACAACTTCTTCTATAACGGTAACAACAGGTGGAACATATAGTGTAACACAAACGGTAAATGGTTGTACAAGCGCAGCAGGTTCTGCTTTGGCAACACCATCTGCCCGTCCGGCAACACCGGTTGTTACTGCAACAAATACTTGCGGAAGTTCAACTTTATCAACCAATGCAGCAGGTACACTGACATGGAGCACAGGAGGAACTACTCCTTCTATTACAGTAACCACTGGTGGTGTATATACAGTTACACAAACCGTTAATGGTTGTACCAGTTTGGCTGGTTCAATAACTGCCGCGCCTATAGCCGCTCCTGCAACACCGGTTGTAACAGTAGTTGACGGATGTGGAAGTTCAACTTTATCAACCAATGCAGCGGGCACACTGGTATGGAGCACAGGAGCGACTACTCCTTCCATAACAGTTGCAACAGCAGGTACTTATACAGTTACTCAAACGGTTAACGGTTGTGTAAGTGGAGCAGGGTCAGGTACAACAGCACCAAAAGCAGTACCGGCAGCACCATCTATTACGGCTGTAAATAATTGTGGAAATACAGTTTTATCAACCAATGCGGTTGGAACTTTATCATGGAGCACTGGTGCAACAACCTCTTCTACAACAATAACAACAGGTGGTAATTATACTGTAACTGTAACCAATGGGGGATGTTCTGCATCATCAACAATCGCTGCAACAGTTAATGCAATACCAACAGTTGCTGTCATTACAGGAACAACCTCTGTAGCTTCAGGATCAACTACGCAGTTAGCTGATGTAACAGCTGGCGGTGTATGGTCAAGCAGCAATACAGCTGTAGCAACCGTAAGTGTATCAGGACTGGTTACAGGCGTAAGCACAGGTTCTGCTACCATTACTTATACAGTTACAAACGCCGGTTGCAGCAATGCAGCAACTGCAAATGTTACCGTTACAGCATCATGTGTAACACCTGTATTTACTGCTGTCAACACAGTTTATGCAAATGCATCTGCAGGATGTTCTGCACCGGTTACTTATACAGTATCGGTTACAGGTAATCCAACACTCAGCTATACATTCACAGGTGCAACTACCGGTACAGGTTCAGGTACAGGAAGCGGAGCAAGTTTTGCTACAGGTACCACACTGGTAACCGTTAAAGCGGTTAATCCATGCGGAACGGTTAATACATCATTTAATGTAATCGTTAAAGATGTTACTGCGCCTTCAGCTATCACTAAAAATATTACGGTTTCACTGGATGCAAGCGGACAGGTAACCATAGCACCTTCTCAGGTTGACAATGGTTCATCTGACAATTGTGGTCCGGTATCACTTAGTTTCAGAACAAGTTCATCAGCTGTTACAACAGGAACCATTTGTGCTACAGCCGATGAGAATGGAAATGTTGTATTAACAGCTCCGGCTGGCGCAACCATTACTGCCATCAATTTTGCAAGCTATGGTACACCTAACGGAACCTGCGGAAGCTTTACCCTTGGTGGTTGTAATGCTGCAAACAGCAAATCAATAGTAGAAGGTTATACATTAGGAAGGAATACAGCTACCATTCCGGCTACCAATACAGTATTTGGTGATCCTTGTCCGGGTACCTATAAAAGATTGTATGTTCAGGCTACCTATCAGTCAACAGTAACTACAACATCTTCTTCAACAACGCCAACACTTAGTTTTGGATGTTCTAATAAAGGAGCCAACACTGTTACACTTAATGTAACTGATGCTGCAGGTAATGTAAATACACAAACAGCTGTAGTAACTGTTCAGGATAATACAGCACCGGTTATTACTACTGCTGTACCTAATCAGTCAATCTGTGGTGCAGCGGGTAACTATACAATTCCTGCGCTGGTAGCAACTGATAATTGTTCTGCTACAGTAACATACAGCATCACAGGTGCTACCACAAGAAGCGGATCAGGATCAAATGCCAGCGGAACATTTAATACAGGTACATCGCTGATTACCTGGACAGTAACGGATGGTACCAATACCACATCAGCTACAACCACTGTAACCGTAGGAGCTTCACCTGCAGGTACTATTACGGCAAGTAATGCAGATGCATTCTGTAATAAAGTGGTACTTACTGCTTCTTCCACTACAACCAACCCAAGCTTTAAATGGGTTAGTCCAACAGGCGCTATTTCTACCAATGCACAATTGAGCCTTGGTTCAACAGACGCTGATGGTGTTTATCAAATGATTGTTACCACTAACGGTTGTGCAAGCACAGCTACCACTTATAATTATCAGAAACAAAATGTGGCAAGCAATTATGCGATCCTTGGATTCTCTCAGGTTCAATTAGGATATAATAATACCGTAGGTAGTGGAGGGGTAGGTGTAACATCTCCTTGGGGTTATGTTGCCTTAAACGGTAACACAAACATCACTGCCCCCGGAACATTTGTAAAGTCATCTTATATAGCAGCATGGGGTTGGGGTATCAACGTTGCGAATCCTATTTGGAGTGCGGCTTCGGGTATTACATTGCCTACTATGTATAAAAACACAGTAAGCACCGGAGGCCTTCCTAGCTATACAGTCAATCCTGGTGTTACCACTACTTTAAATGGTAATTACAAATCCCTGACATTGAAAAAAGGATCAACCACTGTTTTGAATGGTACCATCTTTGGTTCAATCACAATTGAACAAGGTGCTCAGGTTACTTTCACTGCAGCTACCGTAAATATTGATAAAATAAAAATGAATAAAGGACCAAGATATGGTTACACTTATATCAGGTTCTCTCAGGATACTAAAGTATTGATCAGCTCAAATGTTACTGTAAGTAGTAACTGCTTTATCAATCCTGATAATAATAATGTTACCTTCTATCTGGGAGATAATTCACCTGATGCTGAGAAATTTACCGCTACAGGTGGTGACAGTAAGATCAATGCAAATATTTACGCACCAACAGGAACCATTAAAGTAACCGGTGGTTACAGATATGGGGATTATGGTGGCGGATATGGTGACTGTGACCGTGATGATGATGATCCGAAATATTATGGTCAAGGTAGCAGTACTTTGTACATGACAGGTTTCTACATAGCTGATCAGGTAATAGGGTATGGTAATAATGTAACCTGGAACACATTTGATTGTAGTGCACCGGCTGTTCCTGTGGTGAATGCAATCGTTCAACAGGCTGTTAATTCAAGTGCTACAAAAGAAGGCGTGGCTACTGTTGCAACATCTGAAGAAGATCTGAAAATAACCGTAATGCCTAATCCAAGCACAACTTACTTCACACTGAAATTTGAAAGCAAATTCGAAACACCGGTGAATATGAGAGTGATGGATGCTAACGGAAGAGTAATCGACGCTAAATCTAAAATCGGCTCAAACAGCACTATACAGATAGGAGCTAACTACGCAAGTGGTACTTACTATGCTGAAATGATTCAAGGCACACAACGTAAAGTTGTTCAATTGATGAAGGTTAAATAAACCATTCAATGCCTCAAAAAAAGCCACTCAATTGAGTGGCTTTTTTTTGTTCTGGCTTTTTTTACCCATCCATATCGGTCTAATATATTTTGATTTTATAGTATATTAAAAATTGAAATACGTCGATAATTTTTCATTTCTAAAATATATGCTGTAATATTATTATCTGAAAAGAGTGTGAAAAACCGTGTTTTAAGAGATAGCTAACACTTTTTGTCATTTTTGATGAGGTTTTCGAAGGGGAATAATTGTGCATAAGCTGTGAAAAATCCTGATCAACCATAAGTCCAGAACTGTTGCCGGCATTGACTAGTATGATTCGCCGGTTTGTTTTTGAATAATATAAAATCCAATTTCATGAAAAGAGTTCTCCCCGGAACATTCTATTATGTAGTATGTGTTCTTCTCCTAAGCACCGTTACCTGTTTGGCAAACAACAACTTATCTTCTGCACACAAAACACTTCCCAACAGGCCTTTTTCCAACAACCTGATTTTTAGCATTACAGCTCCGGGAGATGTGGTTGTACAAACAGACCCATATGCCAATACCGCCACAAATGTAAATCTGGGTACCCCCTCATTTGCAAAAGTCACTGGGGTTACTTATAATATCAGCAATAATGCACCGGCTTCATTTGTAATCGGCATAACCAAAGTTACCTGGACGGTTTCAGATAATGCCGGTAACACAGCTACCGCTCTGCAAAATGTAACAGTATTGGATACTGAAAAACCTTATGTGGAACATATGGGTGAAATCAGTGTGGTGAATGATCCCGGCAAATGCGGTGCGGTGGTAGGGTTGTTTACTCCCTTTACGTACGATAACAGTGGTTTGCCTGTAACCTTAACCAATGATGCACCCGCTTATTTTTCAGTAGGATCGACCTTGATCATATGGACGGCTACAGATGCCTATGGTAATTCTGATACATCCTCTCAGCTTATCACCGTGATTGATAATGAATTGCCTGTAATTAAAGTGACCAATATCAGTGTGTTCAATGATGCAGGTAAATGTGGAGCTGCAGTAAATCTGGGTACTCCCCAAACTTCCGATAATTGTGGGGTTGCTTCTGTAACCAATGACGCACCTGCTTTTTTCCCGGTAGGAACTACTTTGGTTAACTGGATAGTAACCGATAACACAGGTTACACAAGTTCGGCAGTTCAAACGATCATTGTAACAGACAATGAGCAGCCTGTATTTACTTCAGTACCAGCCAGTATTCTACTCAAGAATTCAGCCGGTAAATGTGGTGCATTCAGTCAACTCTTATCTGCACCGGTTGCAACGGATAATTGCGGTATTGTAAGCATAAAAAATAATGCTCCCGCTTTGTTGCCAAAAGGAACCACAGTGGTTACGTGGACAGCAACAGACCTGAATGGAAATACGGCGGCCATTACGCAGTCGGTTTTGGTACAGGATTCGGAAGCCCCTGTATTCACAGCTGTTCCTGCTGATGTAACGGTTACCTGCACTACGATACCCGCTGTTGTAAATCCTGTTGTTACTGATAATTGTGACGCATTGCCAACTGTCAGTTTTAGTCAGGTAAGCACAAAATCGGCCAATACAAATCTTATTGGTTACTATAATTATACCATCACCCGTACATGGGTTGCCAAAGATATTACTGGTAATACAGCAACCGCTAAACAGACAATCACTGTGACGGATAAAACCGCTCCATCACTCACTGTGCCGTCTAATATTACGGTGAGTAATGATCAGAACAAATGTGGCGCAGTAGTAAGATATGCAGCTTCTTCAGCCAGCGATAATTGCAGCAGTCCGGTTACCATTTCATACAGTATATCTTCCGGTTCTTTATTTCCGGTGGGATCAACCACCGTAACGGTTACTGCAAAAGACCTGAGTGGAAATACTACAACCAAAACGTTTATAGTAAAAGTAAATGATACACAAAACCCTTTCATAACAGCACCTGCAGATCTTAGTCTTACGGTTGGAAGTATAACATCTGTTTTGTCAAACGTAAATCTGGGTACACCGGTTAGTTCGGATAATTGCGGTGTTAAGTCGGTTACCAATAATGCACCGGTTAGTTTTGCTGCTGGAACAACAAGAGTTACCTGGACCGTTACCGATAACAGCGGAAATACTTCTTCAAGTATTCAAAAAGTGATCGTTAGTGTAAGCATGGGGGGTATTGTACTAAAGAAAACGAATGAACTGAGTAACGATATCACAACTTTTACCAATACAACTGCTGCTAAAGAACCTGCTGATGAATTAAAAATCTCCACAGCACCCAATCCAAGTATCGGGTACTTCACGTTAATGATACACGGAAGGTCAGGTATACCGGTTTCATTAAAAATAACCGACATTACAGGACGTGTTGTTGAAGCCAGATCAAAATTAACAGTAAACAGTTCCATTCAGGTAGGAGGTAATTATTTGCCAGGTATCTATTTTGCTGAGATGACACAAGGTGCTCAGCATTCAATCATACAACTAATAAAGGTTAAATAAACTAAAAGGCGGACTTAGATGTTTTAGATATTCATTCACGAATGTATATTTGTCATGCCCGGTAAAACCTGTATAGAGTAATACCTATGAAAAATATTCCCCCTATTCCTCAAAACGAGATGGAGAGGATCATTAAGCTTTCAGAGCTGGATCTTGACTATTCTGATATCCAGGAATCGCTGAAAGATCTTACCAAACTGGCCGCGAAAGTGGCCGGTACTTCCATATCATTGATCAATCTGATCGATTCATTCACGCAGTGGACCGTTGCCAGATATGGGCTTGATCTTGAACAAATGACAAGAGAGGAATCTGTTTGTCAGTACACCATTGTTACAAAAGAAAGTTTTGAAGTACCTGATCTTACAGCAGATGACCGGTTTAAAGATCAATTCTATGTAACCGGCGCACCCAAGGTTACTTATTATTTTGGTGTTCCCCTTCAAACAGATGATGGCTTTAGTCTTGGTGCGTTATGTGTGCTGGATCAGGTAGGTAAGGAAATTTCTCCGGAGAAAGTAGAACTCTTAAAAATCATTGCTAACGAGATCGTTAACAGGTTAACCGCTATAAAAGTTATTCAGCAACTGCATAGTAAAGTAAAAGAAGCAAAAGACACACAAAGAAAAGTTGCACATGATATCCGCGGCCCATTAGGCGGTATCATCAGTTTGGCACAGATCATCAGCGATCAGGGCGATAGCAATAAAATGGATCAGGTGCTTGAATTCATTAACCTGATACAGAAAAGCGGCAAATCTCTGCTTGAGCTGGCCAATGAGATTCTCACTACCGGGAAGCAGGTGGACGAACCCAAATCGGATACTGCGTCCGGTATGAAATCAAGCGAATTCAATTTGCTGGTTTTAAAAGAAAAGCTTGAAAAATTATACGCAGCCCAGGCAAAACCCAAGCAGATCAATTTTGCAGTAAATATTATTGATAACAACGGAGAAATTCCTTTTTCAAAAAATAAGATCCTTCAGATCGCGGGAAATCTTATTTCAAATGCGATCAAATTCACTCCTGAAAACGGGTCGGTTACTGTTGATCTGAGTCTTAACCTTGCTAAGGAAGGAAAACAATTACAGATTAATGTAAAAGATAGCGGTATTGGTATGAGTGAAGAAACCATTCAGCATATTCAAGGTGGTACGGCTTCTTCAACCGATGGAACAGAAGGAGAGCAGGGGTATGGGTTTGGGCTTTCTCTTGTTAAACACCTGCTTGAGGGCCTAAAAGGTTCTCTCGATATCAACTCAAAACCCGGTGCCGGTGCTGAGTTTAAGGTGATCATGCCACAATTATAATCACGGATCCTTATATACAGATCCAACCTTTATTGAAAATGTCATAGGTTTGCGCTGAAGGATTTTTATATACATGAAACATTCACAAACCATTGGAATTATAGCGGCTATTTGTTTAATAGCGATTTGTTTTTTACCCTGGAGTTATATTCCAAGTCACCAGATCACCGTTACCGGATTTAAAGCGCCGGGTACTGATTTTGGGAAACCCGGTCTGTTCAATTTTGTATTAAGTACTATTATGCTGATCATGTTTGCGGTTCCCGCAATCTGGTCAAAGCGGACCAATGTTTTTTTAGGTGCCTTAAATCTTGCCTGGGCATTCAGGAATTATCTATTACTCTCTTCCTGCCTGATGGGCGAATGCCCTGAGAAACAACCTGCACTATTTATTCTGGTAGGATTGGCCATTGTTATACAACTGATGACCCTACTGCCTAAATTACAGGTGAAAGCATAATTCTTTTTCAGAAACGTAATATCATTTACTTATTAAACAAACCGTGTCTTTGTGTCTCCGTGTGCATCATCACCCGTATCAAAGAATTTCAGTCGTTTGATTTATGCCAGTGTTTGCAAAGCCCCGTCAATCATTCCCACACATTCCATTACCTGCTCTTTATTAATCAGTAAAGGTGGTGCAAAGCGGATCTTATCTCCGTGCGTTGGCTTGGCCAGTAATCCGTTTTCTTTTAATGCAAGACAGAGATCCCATGAAGCATCCGGATTATGATGTTTGATCACAATTGCATTCAATAATCCTTTGCCGCGAATGGCAGTTATAAATGGAGAAGAAAGTTTTGCCAATTCTGAACGAAGCAGTTGCCCCATCAGTTCTGCATTCTCGGCCATTTTTTCTTCTTTCAAAACCGTTAATGCAGTAATGGCAACAGCACACGCCAAAGGATTGCCGCCATAGGTAGAACCATGTTCACCGGGTTTAATATTCATCATAATAGTATCGTCGGCCAATACCGCAGATACAGGTAATACACCACCACTTAATGCCTTGCCGAGAATTAAAATATCCGGACGAACATTCTCATGATCACATGCCAGCATTTTTCCGGTTCTTGCCAGACCTGTTTGAATTTCATCTGCAATCAATAACACATTATACTCAGTACAAAGTTCGCGAACAGCTTGTAAATAACCCTCATCAGGAATTACTACACCGGCTTCTCCCTGTATGGGTTCAACCATAAATGCAGCAACATTTTTATCCTGAAATGATTTTTCCAATGCAGCGATATTATTATAAGGCACCAATTCAAACCCGGGCATATATGGTCCGAAACCCTTGTAGCTGCTGGGGTCGGTAGAAGATGAAATGGCAGCCAGGGTTCTTCCCCAGAAATTTCCTTCTGCAAAAATGATCTTGGCTTTATTTTCTTCCACACCTTTTTGCGTATAGGCCCAACGTCTTGCGAGCTTGATGGCTGTTTCACCTCCTTCCACACCGGTATTCATTGGCAATACTTTATCATAACCGAAATAACCGGTAATAAATTTTTCATACTGCCCCAATAAATTATTATGAAATGCCCGCGAAGTAAGTGTGAGTTTTTGCGATTGTTCCATCAACGATGCAATGATCTTTGGATGGCAATGCCCCTGGTTAACCGCAGAATAACCGCTTAAAAAATCATAGTATCTTTTTCCATCCACATCCCATAAAAAAACACCTTCGCCTTTTTCAAGCACAACAGGTAAAGGATGATAATTATGTGCTCCGTATTTTTCTTCAAGCGCTAAATAGAAAGCAGTTTTATCCGACAATAGAGTCATGGCAATTAAAAATTAATAATTAAGAATTAAAAATTGGAAAGCAAAAGCGATAGAAGAAAGCACAAACAGAAACCAATAATTATTAATTTTTAATTACTAATTATTAATTAAGTATTGCGCCGCTAAGCGGCACAGGGGTGATCGAGGAAATCAAGATTAAGACGTAAGAAGCGCATGGTTGCCTGAATGTTAATTCGCTGGCAAGATAATTGTTAGTGCTGATTATTTCTAATTTAATCTTTATTTTCAGGTATAGTTTAACCAAATCTGCTATATGAAAATATTAAAACGCATTTTGCTTTTTTTGGTAGGTGTTATCCTTATTTTTTCTGCTTATGCCCTGGTAAGCGGCAGAACCTATTTGTTTAAAGCCGTGATATACAATTTTGCAAACATTGATGATTATAAAAAATTCAGCAACAATACTGTAACGGTTGCAGCACCTAAGCCATGGAAACTTTCTTCGGAGTACAATAAGATTGCTTATCCCGACTCACTGAACAGTTTAATGGAAAGCTTAAGCAGCGTTGGATTACTGATGATAAAAAACGATTCTGTCATCTCAGAAAAATACTGGGATGGATATAGCGACAGTTCTCTGTCCGGTTCTTTTTCCATGGCCAAAAGCATTACAAGTGTCTTGATTGGTGCTGCCATTAAAGAAGGAAAGATCGGTTCTGTAAATGACGCAGTAGGAAAATATTTGGCTGAGTTTACGGAAGGAGACAAGGCCAAAATAAAAATTGTGGATCTGCTTACCATGAGCAGTGGAACCGATTGGAATGAGTCGTATATCAATCCTCTTTCAGTTACCACTGAAGCCTATTATGGCTCTGATGTTTACAAAACAGCTACGGGTGTAAAAGCGATCAATCCGCCCGGAACCATTCATTATTATAAAAGCGGCGATACACAATTACTGGGCCTGTTGCTGGAAAAAGCAACCGGTAAATCATTAAGCGATTATGCCTCTGAAAAATTATGGCAGCCGCTTGGTGCAGAGCATCCTGCACTATGGAGCACTGATCATGAAAAAGGAAATGAAAAAGCATATTGCTGCTTTAACTCCAATACACGCGATTTTGCGCGGATTGGAAAACTGATGCTGGATAGTGGTAAGATCAACGGTGTTGCAGTGATAGATAGTGATTATTATGCCCATTCCATCAAACCATGCGGCATCAAAGACACCAAAGGAAATGCCTGTGATTATTACGGATACCAATGGTGGATAGATCCCGAACATCCTGAAATTTATTATGCACGAGGTATTCTCGGACAATACATCATCATGATCCCTTCCAAAAAAATGATCATCGTACGTTTAGGAAAAATGACATCGCCGATTCGTGTGCATACGATTCCTAAAGAAGTGAGGTATCTGATTAATTGGGGGCTGCAATCGTGAATTGTGAATGGTGAATTGTGAATCAAATCAATATACAATCCCATTCACAATTCACCATTGACCATTCACAATAACCCTTATTTTCGCACAAAATCAAACCATTGGCCTTACCCGAAGTAGCAGTTGTTATTTTGAATTACAATGGCAGGGGACATTTACAATCCTTTCTGCCTTCGGTAATGGCATCTACTTATGGTAATAAAAGAGTGATCGTGGCAGACAATGCATCTACCGATGATTCACTCGAATTTCTGAAACATCATTATCCATCCATAGAAGTCCTGACACATTCCGTGAACGAAGGATTTGCAGGTGGTTATAACTGGGCACTGAAAGAAGTGGTTTCAGATTATTATGTGTTGTTAAATTCTGACGTGTCTGTTACTTCCGGATGGATTGAACCGATTATTGATTTGATGGAAAAAGATAAGCGTATCGCTGCCTGTCAGCCCAAAATGCTTTCTTATCACCAGCAAGGTCAATTTGAATACGCAGGTGCCTGTGGCGGTTGGATAGATGACCTGGGTTATCCATTCTCACGTGGAAGGATCTTTGATATCTGTGAGAGCGATGATGGCCAATACAATGATGCGCAATCCGTTTTCTGGGCATCGGGAGCCGCCATGTTTGTAAGGGCAGGGGTATATCATGAATTGGGAGGATTGGATGCATCATTCTTTGCTCACCAGGAAGAGATTGATCTTTGCTGGCGCATGCAGTTGGCGGGTTACCGGATCATGGTTTGTCCGCAATCTGTGGTTTACCATGTAGGCGCAGGAACCTTACCCCGTGGCGGGAGAAAAGTGTATCTCAATTTCAGGAACAATCTGGTAATGCTCACCAAGAACCTTACCCGAAGCGAAAAGATCTGGAAACTGCCTTTGCGTTTTTTACTGGATGCCATTTCTGCCTGGAAAGGATTGCTTACCGGCGATACCGACTTTTTTAAAGCCATCTTTTGGGCACATTTAGCTGTGATCAAAAGAATTTTTACAGACTACCAGCGCTCAAAACCAGAAGCAAAACCCCTGAAACAACTGGAAGGAGTATACCATGGATCGGTAGTATGGCAATATTTTATCAACCATAAATCGCGTTTCTTTGAAATTCTTGGAAAGAAGCCCTAATAATTTGTAACTGTCCCTTATTTTTGCGGAGCAATTAAAACTACTTATGTCACACGAAATAGACGATAACAGCCAGAAAGACTTCACCAAAAGCTGGGTAAGCTCATCAAGGTTCCTGTTTTACCTGCAGGTATTCTGCATTTTAGCATTTGTTTTGGGCGGTTGCTATCGCCTCTACAATCAGCGCTACGCGGGCAAACCCGATGTAGAAGTGCAAAAAAGTTCTCAGTATAAACCTGAGTATAAATAAAAAAATCAATAAAAAATTTTGTCAGGAACGCTGGATGTTTATTTTTGCAACCCGTTAGTTCTTACACAATTCCGCGAAAGTAGCTCATTTGGTAGAGCACGACCTTGCCAAGGTCGGGGTGGCCGGTTCGAGCCCGGTCTTTCGCTCTGAGTCCCGTCGCGCCGGTGGCGTGATGGGATTTTTTTTGGATTCGTTCAAAAAGGTACGCTCCCGACTTTTTCGGGACAAGCCCTGGTGGTGGAATTGGTAGACACGCAGGACTTAAAATCCTGTGATCAGCAACGGTCGTGCGGGTTCAATTCCCGCCTGGGGCACGCAAAGAAAAAGCCTTGAAGTATCTGCTTCAAGGCTTTTCTTATTTATAGTTTATAGCATTATTGATTAAGACAACAACCCCTGTCTCGCCAAAAATTCCAGTTTTACATTGGCGTCTTTCAACTTCTCAGTAAGCTCTTCATTTTTACGGCGGAGGTCGAAAACTTCGTAGGATTTTAAAACAGTATTCTTTACTTCCTCCTCATTCCAGGGTTTGGATAAATATTTATATACCTGTCCCACATTAATTGCATCAATTACAGCGTTAATATCTGTGTAACCCGTAATTAATATGCGGATAGGGTCTGGATGGGAGGCAAGTATGCTTTGGAAGAACTCAATACCGGTCATTTTAGGCATCCGCTGATCACTCAGGATCACATGAATGGTCTCGGTTTCAAGTATTTTTCTGCCTTCTTCGGCCGATTCGGCAGTAAAAATGGTGAATACCCGGCGAAATGCTGCCCTGAAAGAGGTGATGTTGTTAGGTTCATCATCAATATAGAGGACATTGATAGTTTGTTCTTCCATGGTCTTTTACGGGGGTGAAAAGCATGATTGATGCGTTAAAATTAGTCAAATCACCGATTAATGCCATAAATATGACAAAAACCCGGAAATTTTGTTATTTTTTTACATCTTGCTAAAGATTGAAGTAGAATGAATGAAATAATCCCCCTTGACAACAATATCCGCATTCGGGCTTTCAGGGCTATTGATGACCCTGAAACCTGCAGGAAGTTTATTGAGGGGCACCGAAAGGTTTTGTCGATTTATGGGATTGAAAATATTACTTCCAATACTGAGGACTGGATGTTTCGCCGTTCCATATTTGTAATTGTTGTAGAAACGCTCGACGGTAAAAAATTATATGGCGGAGCAAGAATACAGGTGGCGGATGGAATTCATCCCTTACCGATAGAAGAAGCCACCGGAAAAATGGATGCCAGGATCTATGAAATTGTAAGGGAGCATGCAAAAACCGGCGCTGCAGAATTATCCGGATTATGGAATTCGAGAGAGGTGGCAGGACTGGGCCTGGGAAGTTTATTCCCTTCAAGAGTGGCAGTTGCTTTGTCTACACAAATTGGCGTGAATACATTCTTCTCTTTATGTTCTCCCACAACGGTTCGTTTTAAAGATTGGATGGGTGGTAAGATTCTGACAGGTGTAGGTAATGATGGAACTTTTTATTATCCTAAAATAGATCTGCTGGCTACGGCTATTTATTCTGATGATATGACCAATCTGGCCGCAACGCATCCAAGAGAAAGAGAAAAAGTAATGTATCTGCGGGAGCATCCTGTGCATGTTGCCAATGAAAAATCTCCCTTTAAGAATCGCGAAGTAAACATTCATTATGCTTTGCAACTTGACAATGTGGATCCCAAAGAATTTCATATTGAATACGAATCTTTCGAGCACGCTGTTAAATTATAATTCCGGCAATGAGAAAACTGCTTCTCGCATCTATCAGTAATATTTTAATGATCATACTGCCGCTTCTCGGCAAACCGGCATTGATGCTGAATGGCAAGATCCTGTTTATTGTGGCTGGCAGTATTTTTATGTGGTTAACACAACCACCTGTCTCTGCCAGAGAAACCAGTGATCAAAAAAACAGCGACAGGTTTTCGGTACTGCTCATCCTGTTAATGTGTGTAGTAAGCGTGGTGGTGCCGGTTACGGACTGGGCTTATTTTAAAGGGGCCAGTACCCATATCAGTTTCTTTACTTATCTCGGCGCAGCCATGATTGTTGCCGGACTGGCTTTCAGGGCATGGGCCGTAAACACTTTGGGAAAATATTTTACAGCCACTGTGCAGATCGTGGATGATCATAAGCTGATCAGAACAGGCCCTTATGGAATTGTAAGGCATCCTAGTTATGCCGGTGCTTTTATTGCGTTAACAGCCGGTGGAGTGATCCTTGAAAGTTTGATAGGATTTGTCATATCTTGTATGGCCATGTTCACTGCTTATTACGTTCGGATCCGGATTGAAGAAAAAGAATTGGTTTCACGTTTTGGCAATGATTATGTGGCGTATCAACAGGATACCAAAATGATCATTCCTTATGTTTTTTAAAAGCAGATCCCCACTGTTTTGTATGAATAGTTTTTTCAGGCCTCTTTTTGGTAAGAGATGTCTGGGTGTATATTTATTGCTGATCATTTTCTCCTCACAGCCTGTTTTTTCTCAAACGCTTTCACAAATTGTTCCGGTAACGGATCGGATGCAGGACTATACCATTTCTGCCAATATGGATGAATTGGTAGATAGTACCGGTACTTTAACAGCAGCGCAGGTATTAAACGATACACGTTTTCACAATACCAATGGCCGTATACCGATCTACCCGAATAATGTAAACAATGTATGGTTTCGGTTTACGGCCCAAAACCTTTCTAATGCCTCAACACTGTTTCTGAATATTGCATATCCTAATTTATCCAATGTCAGTTTGTACCGTATAGATTCAATGAAAGTGAAGCTGGTAGGCGAGCAGGGAAATGCAGCCGTTAATACACAGGCATTTCCGGGATCACCCAATCTTATTTTTGATCTGAATACGGCACAAGGTTCTTCACATCAATATCTTCTTCATGTATACAGCAAGCACCCGATTATGGTGCCCGCAAAACTATTAACCGATGATGCGTTACAAAAGGAGATCAATCTTCAGAATGTGATCATCAGTGTGTATCTGGGTGTGTTGATGGTCATGTTTCTGTATAACCTGTTTTTGTTCTTTGCTACTAGAGATAGCAGTTATCTCTATTACGTAGTGTATATTTTTTTCCTGGCATTTGCACAAACAACACTGGCCGGTTATGGCTACCGTTATGTTTGGCCTGATTATCCGGCGTTTAATACAAGTGCCGTTGTGCTTAGTTCTTCGGGTTCGGCCATGTCGGGTTTATTATTCAGCATGCACTTTTTAAGAACCGCCACCAATGCCCCAAAGGCGCATAAATGGATGTGGTTCCTGATATTGATATTTGTTGCAGGCATCATCAGCAGTTTCTTTTCCGGACTCAATTTCAGTTACCAGGTATTGAATTATAACAGTCTGCTTGGCGTATTGTCTGTTTTGGGTACCAGTTTGTATATGGCCATCAAACGATACCGGCCTGCCTACTTTTATTTAACTGCATGGGTATTTTTTCTCGGTTCGTTTATCGTTTTGATTCTACGTAACCTGGCCATACTACCTTATAACAATATAACAACATACACCATTTATGTTGGATCATCATTGGAAGTAGCTTTGTTGTCAATAGCTCTGGCGGATAAGATCAGTGTATTACGAAAAGAGAAAGAGCAATCCCAGGCAGAAAGTTTACGCAGGCTTGAAATTAATGAAAAACTGGTGCGTGATCAGAATGTAATGTTGGAGAAGAAAGTGGCAGAGCGTACAGAAGAATTACAATCATCCAATCAAAATCTGAGTACGGCCTTGCAGGATCTGCAGGATACCCAGATTCAATTGGTTGAAGCAGAAAAGATGGCTTCGCTGGGTCAATTAACTGCCGGTATTGCTCATGAGATCAATAACCCGATCAATTTTGTAAAATCAAATATCAAACCGCTTCAACTGGATATCAATGATCTGCTGGAAGTGATAGATGAATATAATAAACTGCATACCGCAGAAAGTACAGACATACCGGAAAAACTAAAGAGCATTGAGAAACTGAAAAAGAAGATCGATATTGATTTTGTAAAAACAGAAATTGAAAGTCTGGTAACTGGCATTCGCGAAGGAGCTGAGCGCACGGCGGAAATAGTAATGGGGCTGCGGAATTTCAGCAGACTGGATGAGAGCGAAGTGAAAACAGTGAATATTCACGAAGGAATTGATTCTACATTGATACTTCTGAAGAACCAGATGCCCGAAAATATCCATGTTGAAAAAGATTTTGCAGCCGGCGGAACCATTGAGTGTTTCCCTGGCAAGCTGAATCAGGTGTTCATGAATATTCTCAGCAATGGTATTCAGGCCATTAAAGAAAAAGAAGAACAGTCTGAAAAAGAAACCATTGTGATCAGCACAAAAGATATAGGAGACCAGATCCAGATCAGCATTAAGGATTCAGGAATCGGGATGACGGATGAAGTACGTCAAAAGATCTTCGATCCGTTCTTTACCACCAAAGATGTAGGGGAGGGAACAGGGTTGGGGTTATCGATCGTGTATAAAATTATCCAAAAGCACGGAGGTAAAATAGAAGTAGTATCTTCAAGAGGGAAAGGTGCGGAATTTATAATAACTTTAAATCACAGCTTGCCCGAAACAGCCATCGATTAATCCAATATCTAATGAGCGATCAAAAGATCAGTGTATTGTATGTTGACGACGAGTCAAACAACCTGCTTGCCTTTCAGGCAGGCTTCAGACGGCTATATAATATTTATACCGCTAACAATGTAGCGGAAGGACTGAGTATTTTAAATGAGAATGTAATTCACGTGATCATTGCTGATCAGCGCATGCCCAAAACTACGGGCGTGGAATTTTTCAACCTTATCCGAAAAGCACACCCGGATCCTGTAAGGATTTTACTTACCGGTTATTCAGATCTTGATGCGATCATTGATGCGATTAATAAAGGAGAGATCTTTCGTTACATTAAAAAGCCATGGGATGAGATAGAATTAACGACAGCTATTTCCAATGCCTTTGAATTGTACAGTACCAGGGTGCAGTTAAAAAACAAAATTCAGGAACTGGAAAGAACCAATGATGAGCTGAACCGTTTTGTGTACAGCACTTCACATGATCTGCGTTCACCGCTTTCCAATATTCTGGGTATCCTCAATCTGGCCAAAATACAACAACCGCTTACAGATCCGCAGGAATATTTTGATATGATCGAGAGCTGCGTGAATAAGATGGACAGTTTTATCCACAAGATCATTGAATATTATAAAGGGATCCGGTTGGATGAGATCAATG
Source organism: Sediminibacterium sp. (assembly GCA_965206685.1). Taxonomy (GTDB): domain Bacteria; phylum Bacteroidota; class Bacteroidia; order Chitinophagales; family Chitinophagaceae; genus Sediminibacterium. The sequence goes on along the minus strand of OZ242223.1, from coordinate 2,156,471 downwards.
AAGAAGTGGATCTCAAAAGTATGTTCATCCATAGCATTGAACTTTGCAACATGCAGAATCCGCATATTATTTTTGATGTGGAGGTTGACCAGCCGGTTACGTTTAGCTGCGATGCTTTCAGGCTTTCGTTGATTTTAAATAACCTGATATCCAATGCAGTTAAATACCAGCGCGAAGATGAGGCACATCCCATGGTAAAATTAACAGCCAAAGTAAATGAGAAGGAAGCGAGGATTCTTATTGAAGACAATGGCGTGGGTATCATTGAAGATCATGTAAATAAAATATTCCAGATCTTCTTCCGCAGCACCGATTTTAAAAATGGACTGGGTATAGGTTTGTACATTGTAAAAGAAGCATTAACCCGGATAGGAGGCGAGATCTTTGTGAAATCTGAGTTTGGTAGAGGATCTACTTTTACTTTGGTGGTACCCAATCAAAAATTTAAGAAAGAAAAAGAGTAGCTGTTTTACTCGTAAGTGTATTCAATCCTTCCGGCAAGCCTTCTGTCTTTATCGTAGCCAACTTCCTTTTGTTTCAATCCTTTTTCGTTATACGTATATTTCCAGATGATATAACTGGAACTGCTCATAGATACCTGTGTCATCTGACTTACTTTTCCATTAGCATCATATTCATATTGAAAATCGGGTAACAGTTTTTTCAATCTGGCATTAAAGCGAACAATATCCGTTAACTGATTTTTGCTATCGTAATAGTAATAATAGGTTTCAAGATTTCTGTTTTTCCGTTTCCAGTGTTCTTCAATAACCAATCCGTTCTCATCTTTCAAAAGTTCTATTAAGGTAGTATCGGTCCGGTTCTTGATTTTAAGCATAGAAAGCGGTTGGCCTGCTTCATTATACATCCATTCATGTGCTTCAACAGTGGTGGCCTTCATGGCCGTGTCGGTTGTTGTAATAACGATCTTTTGTATAGCACCTTTATCCGTATAATTATATTCGGTTTTGGTTTCAATACCGTTAAAAAGAGTTTGTGTACGTTTTAGTTTATTTAATTCATAAAACCGGTTCACCACAGAAGCTTTACCGCCTGATAAAGAACTGGTTTGGATAATCCGTTTTCCATCCAGACTGATCTCTTCTTCTACCAAAAAACCTTCTGTTACCGAATTGTCGGCTTCAAAACTGGTTGCTTTTACTTTATGAATTTTATTGGATCGCAGCAATTTGTATTGTTCATTGCTGAGTTGTGCAGAAACCACATCATTAAAATAATACTGGCCAAACCCGGCATTCAGGCAAAGAACAAGTACAAAGGACAGTAATACTCTCATGGAAGGGGGTAATTTTCATCAAATGTACAGGTACAGTTTTCAACAATCCAAAAACATCGTGGTAATTGTACTTGGGGCAATCTAATAGTTCTGTATTTTTAGTCAAACGTTAACAAGTGTCGCATATACCCGAACGTAAAGAAAAGAATTGTTTAAACTGCGGAGCCGAGGTGCAGGGCAGGTTTTGTCAGGTTTGTGGCCAGGAAAATATTGAGCCCAAAGAGAGTTTCTGGCATCTGGTTACGCATTTCATGTATGATATTACCCATTTCGACGGTAAATTCTTCAGCACACTCAAATACCTGTTATTCAAACCGGGTTTTTTATCACATGAATATTTGCGGGGGAGGAGAGCCTCTTATTTACACCCAATCAGGATGTATGTGTTTACTTCTGCTATTTTTTTCCTGATCTTTTTCAGTCTAAAGACTGATGAGTCTATCGTACGTATCAATGAAAACTCAAACGGAAGCGAAAAAGGCAAGAAGCTTACTGCGGCACAGGTAATGAAGAAACTGGAGAAAAAAAGAGATAATCTTAAGGAATCGATCAATGATTCTTTACCCGGAATCGCTAAAAGAGCCATGTTAGCCGCGGTCTCTCAAGCAGACAGCGATATTGCACTATTAAAAAGAGATACCACGGCTAAGGATAGGGTTAATACCAGCAGCACCAATAACGTTAATTTTTTCGGTGGCTCAAAAAATAACCGCTACAGCAGTATTGGTGAATATGATTCGGCGCAGAAAAAATTACCCGAATCGGAAAGGGATAATTTTATTGAAAGAAAATTCACAAGACAAAATATACATCTCCGCGAAAAATATCATGAAGACAGTAAGGCAATGTGGGAAGCGATAATAGAAAAGTTCAAACACATGTTCCCGCAGATGCTGTTTTGTTCTTTGCCATTATTTGCGCTGCTGCTCCAGTTATTATATGTACGAAGAAAGAGTTTCTTTTATGTAAATCATGTTGTATTTACGATCCATCTTTATTGCGGAACATTTATTATCATTCTGGGCTATGTACTGCTGAATGCACTGCTAAAAACCTTTAATTATCATAATCAGGCGATAGGATTATTGTTTACGCTTGCAGGCTTCCTTTACTGGTATAAATCGATGCGTAATTTTTACGAACAGAGAAGAGGTAAAACAATTGCCAAATACCTGCTGGTTATGTTTCTTTCTTTATTTATCATGACCATTCTGTTTTGCGTTTTCTTTATTTTCTCGGCCATGGCCATTTAATTATTTTATATGCAACAAACCGCAGATAGCTTTTTAAGATTAGTGAAGATCATGGATGAGCTTCGCGAGCAATGCCCATGGGATAAAAAACAAACCATTCACACCCTTCGCCCATTAACATTGGAAGAGACCTATGAACTGGCAGATGCCATTACTGATAACGACTGGAAGGGCATAAAGGAAGAATTGGGCGATCTGATGCTGCATTTTCTTTTCTATGCCCGTATCGGAAAGGAAGAAAAACAGTTTGAACTGGATGAAGTGATCAATGGAATCTGTGAAAAACTCATTTTTCGCCATCCGCATATTTATGGGGATGTGAAAGTAACCGATGAGGAGGATGTAAAACGAAACTGGGAAAAACTAAAGATGAAAGAAGGCAAGAAATCTGTGCTAAGTGGCGTTCCTCCCTCGCTTCCTGCGGTGGTAAAAGCTACACGTATTCAGGAAAAAGCCAAACAGGTGGGTTTTGAGTGGGATAATAAAGAAGATGTTTGGAAGAAAGTAGAAGAGGAGATCAGCGAATTACACGAGGCGGTTCAGGAGGGTAACCAGGCCCATGTAGAGGAAGAATTTGGCGATGTATTGTTCAGTCTGGTAAATTATGCACGGTTTTTGCAGGTAGATGCCGAAGGGGTTCTGGAAAAGACCAATAAGAAATTCATCTATCGCTTTCAACAGATGGAAACCATTGCCACGGCACAGGGTAAAAAACTCGAAAACCTCAGCCTTACCGAAATGGATGCCATCTGGAACGAAGTAAAAAAGCAAACCGCCCAAACTTGATCAACGCATTAAAACAGGCAGCGTATAAACATGGTTACCTGGTCATTACGGCCGCATGGTTGTACACACTTTCGTTTATATTCATCAATTACTGGAGCTATCATTCCTCTCCTCAGAAAGTACAGAGCAAACTCGAAAGCCGGTTACAGGAAATGGAACACCGATTTGAGTCGGTGGTTGCTGATACCGCATTGCTATCATCACTTGCCAATTCTGTAAATGGTAAAGTGAATTCTGTTCCCGATAATATCGGATTGTTCATTTACAATAAACCCGCCGGTTCACTAACACCTTCGCTTGTTTACTGGAATACCAACCGGATGTATGTAAATACAGACGACCTGTATGTAAAAGACAGCACCTGGTTTGTAGAAAACCAAAACGGGTCTTTCGGAATGATCAAAAAAACCATTAATCTGAAAGAAGGCAAACGGATTGTGATTGGTATGTTACCCGTTCGCTGGTCTTATTTCATTGAAAATAAATATCTGCATACAGATTTTGATGGGTTTGATAATCTGGATGATCAATATGCCATCAGCAAAAACACCTCTGCATTGCCGATACTAACTTCTGCCGGACATGAATTATATCGTATAGAATTAAAGCCGGGCAAGTCATTCATATCGTATGATATCGTCACCATTCTTCTTCGTGTTTTATCTATCATATTACTACTGATCTTTCTGCATTCATTGGCACAGGAACTGGTGGGGCAATACAGGTTTAAAACCGGATTTATTTTCTTACTCTTATCCGTAGCTTTCTTACGCTTAATTGCATATCGGTTTTCATTTCCATTTGATTTCAGTAAGCTCCCTTTATTTGATCCTTCGGTTTACGCGTCTAATTTTTTGCATCCTTCGCTCGGAGATCTTTTTGTAAATGCAGTTTTATTGTTCTGGCTGGTTAATTTTTACCAGTCGCATAATGATCACCTTCCCTGGTTCCGTTTCCGGTTTTCTGACAGGGTAAAAAATTTTGGCCGACTGTTCTTTTTTACAGCCATCGGTTTTCTGCTTGCCGGTGTGATCATCAGTCTGGTTCGTGATTCGAAAATTTCTTTCGATGTTACCAATTTCTTCAGTCTCAATATTTACAGTGTAAGCAGCTTTGTGATCTTATGCCTGCTGGTGTTATCTTTTTTTCATTTCTCACAGATTCTTTTAAAAGAAAATTTAAAAGGGAAGTTGCCGCTCTCATTTCAATGTATGGCGGTTGCTCTGTATGGATTCATTTTCCTGCTTTTCTTTTTCCTGTCGGCAGATGTACCGGTGTATTTATGTGTGATGGGATGGCTGATCATATACCTGTGTTTGCTCAATTTCAGGCAAAAAGATATGGGAATGCCTTTGCTGCGTTCATCCTTTTTTATTTTTTGGGTGATGTTATTTGCCATGTCAATTGCCGGAATGGTTATTTATGAAAATCGATTGGTAGAATTTGAACAGAGAAAACGGATTGCAGAAAAACTGGCATTACAAACAGATCCGTCAGGAGAGAATTTATTAAATATTGCCGCTACCAACCTTGATGACCAGTTTCTGGTTAACAATTTTCATCGCCTTTCGGGAAGTGAGTTTTCGAATAAATTTATCAAAGACAGTCTCATCAATCAGAATTTCTCCGGCTATTTAAATAAATATGATACCCGGATCTATACGTTTGACAGTACGTTTCATCCATTATATAACGAGGATTCCGTTAAGTATGCAACACTTAAAAGTATTATCCTCAATCAGGCAAAACCAACGGTGATTCCTGAGTTATACAGCTCCGAAAATTCTGTGGAAGGGTTCAGCTACATCTACCAAAAGCAGATAAAGAATGGGGATGATACAATCGGTTATCTTTTTGTTACCGTAAAATCAAAGCGATATAAAAGCGAGGCATTATACCCGGAATTGTTTAACCAGGTGCAGGATATTGCTTCAGATCTGAACACGAATTATGCCTATGCCATATATAATAAAGGACGCATCATTAACCATTTTAATACTTACGGATTTCCTTCTGTGTTAAGCAAGGATCAGGCCCCGGCATTTGAATTCTCTTTCCGCCAGGAAGGCAATTTTAACGAGCTTTGGTATAACAGCGGTAACGATAAACAGGTACTGGTGGTAAAACGCAGCACCTGGCTGATGGAATCGGTTACATTGTTCGCTTATCTGTTCTGTTCTTTTTTAAGCATCATTCTTATATTCCATCTCAGTGGGTATGTATTAAAAACAAGGTTCCGCTGGAAAGAACTGAAACAAATGTTGCGGCTCAATATCCGCACACAAATTCAGGGAACGATCATTTTTCTGAGCGTGTTCTCATTTATTGTGATTGGTATTGCCACGATCTCGTTCTTTATTATCCGTTTCCATACAAATAATGAAGAACGTTTATCAAAATCCATTCAGGTAATGGCCAATGAAGTGAACAGTAAAATGAATTCACTTTCTGCTTTTGATGACCTGCCGGATAATATCGGCATTAGAACCGGACTGGAAAAAACCATCGCCGAGATCTCTGACCTTCATAACGTAGATATCAATTATTACAATCTCAGTGGTAACCTTGTGATCTCTACACAGCCCTATATCTATAATAAACATTTACTGAGTTCATTAATGGAACCGCAGGCCTATCGTCAGTTACAGTTTGGGCATAGTATCCATTATCTGCAGTCAGAAAAAGTGGGTTCATTGGAATACCTGAGTATTTATGTTCCCTTAACAGATGATAAAGGAAATAATTATGCGTATCTGAATATTCCATATCTCAATTCGCAAAATGAATTAAACCAGGAGATCTCGAGCTTTCTCGCAACCCTGATCAATCTGAATGCATTTATTTTTCTGGTGGCAGGAGCGATTGCTTTCTTCTTAACCAGTCGTATTACCGCATCTTTTAGCCTGATCGGAAAAAAAATGCAGGAGATGAATCTTGGCCAGATCAACGAAGCCATCAGCTGGAACCGGAATGATGAGATCGGAATGCTGGTAGATGAGTACAATAAAATGGTAAAGAAACTCGAACACAGTGCCCAGGCGTTGGCACAAAGTGAAAGAGAAGGAGCCTGGCGCGAAATGGCGCGACAGGTAGCTCATGAGATCAAGAACCCGCTTACTCCCATGAAACTGAGTATTCAATATCTGCAGAATGCCATACAGAAAGGAGCACCGAACGTAAAAGAACTTTCCGCAAATATGGCGGTAACCCTGATCGAACAGATCGATCAACTCTCAAAGATTGCGGGCGATTTTTCACAGTTTGCCAATATTGGAAATGCACGAATCGAACGTTTTGATATTACCGAAATCATTTCATCGCTTACAAGATTATACAGTACCAACCCGCGCATCCATCTGGAATGGTATAAAGAAGAAGGCAGGTATGAGATCCTGTGTGATAAAGTACAGATTAACCGCCTCTTCACTAATCTGCTGCAAAATGCTGTAGAAGCAGGTGAAGGGAAAGACACAACCATTCATGTGGTCATCAATCAAAAAAATGAGAACGGACAGATTCTGATTTCCGTGCAGGACGACTCTGGTGGGATACCTGAAAATATGAAAGAAAACATCTTCACCCCAAACTTTACAACTAAGTCATCGGGCACCGGATTGGGATTGGCTATTTGTAAAGGCATTGTAGAACAGGCCAATGGACAGATCTGGTTTAGTTCTGAAGAAGGAGTGGGGACTACGTTCTATATTCATTTACCGCTTGCGTAGGAGGATAGTGATAGAATGAGTGAATGAGTGAATGAGTGAATGAGTGAATCGGTTGGATTTACAAAGTACAGAAATCAAATTGCGCCTTAGCGCCTTTGCGTGCAAATTTTTCTCGCATAGGCGCTAAGGCGCAATAATTTGGCACTATTTTCTTTTAGCCTTTTGTACTTTAATAAACGCTTCAAATTCGGATAAAGAAAAACTACTCAGGTTCTTTTCTTTGGTTAATCCGGCTTTTTGTGCAACCAATACACCATAGCGGCAATCATCATACCCATCAATCGCATGGGCATCCGGGTCGATAGAGATCAGTACATTTTTTTCTAATGAAAGATCAATCCAACGCCAGTCAATATCCAAACGCCTTGGGTGGGCATTCAACTCAATTACTACATTATTGGCAGCACAGGCCTCTATAATGCGTTTATGATCTACCGGGTAACCATTACGGCTTAAGAGTAATCGTCCCGTCATATGCCCCAGAATGCTTGTAAAAGGATTTTCGATGGCATTCATCAACCGCATCATAGCTTTTTCCTCGGCCATTTTCAGGTTTGAGTGTACAGAAGCAATCACCAGATCAAAGGTTGCGAGAACTTCTGCGCTATAATCCAGGCCTCCATCATTCAATATATCACTCTCAATACTTTTGAATATTTTAAAAGGACCCAATTTGGCATTCAGCTCATCAACCTGAGCATGCTGGGCCCTGATCCTTTCTTCGGAAAGGCCATTGGCATAGAAAGCAGTCTTGGAGTGATCGCTGATCACCAGGTATTCCAGACCCTTTTCTATGGCGGCTTTGGCCATTTGTTCCAGGGTATTTACTCCATCGCTCCAGTTACTATGACTGTGGATGATGCCTTTAATATCGCCCGGTTCTATCACTTTCATCAGTTTTCCAGTTTTTGCCAGAGCAACCGTACCCGCTTTCTCCCTTTGAAAGGGTGGAATGAATTGACTGTTTACAGAACTGAAAATGGCTTCTTCTGAAGTATATTCTTTATTCGCATCCCATCCGCTCTGCTCATTCCATGCGGTTAAAAATTCTTCACTGCTTGCAGTCTGAAATTCTTTGCTTATGAAATGAATATCATCTGTAACATAAAAACCGACCGTTACATTCTCTTTCCCTTTTAATGAGAGATATGCGTCCTGTTCCGTAACTACTTCAAATTCATTAGCCGTAAAAAACGATTTTAGCTGATCAGCGGATGCAGTAGTTACCCATTCCATTTTATGGATCACCTCCATCTGTCTTCTAAACTCTCCCGTGATCGAAAATTGATTGGCAGGGAATGTTTCTTTCAATTTTGCATCAACCGTCTCTGCAAAACTTTCCATTTGCTGATATAAATAACTTCCGGCTGATCTGAAATAAAATTCGATTGCTTCTTTTATGTTCTGTTGTGTTTTTTCTCCAAACCCTTTATACAGTGTTAACCGGTTTTCATTACACGCATACAACAATTCTCCCAGCGATTCTATCTCCAATTCTTTCCAGATGGTGGATATCTTTTTTGGGCCAATTCCCTTAATTCCGAGCATATCGAGGATGCCGGGTGGTGTTTTGGCCAGGTACTCATTTAATGCAGAAAGCTGTCCGGTTTCCAGTTGTTCAACAATTTTCTTACCAATTGCATCACCAATTCCGCGGATAGAAAATATTTTATCGTGCGCTAATTCTGCTAACGGTGTAGTTAATCTGTCTATCGTAAATGCAGCAGATGAATACGACTTCGCTTTAAAACTATTGTCGCCATGTATATCCATCAACTTAGAGAGGAGAGAGAAATTCTCTGCAATAGTGTAGTTATCCATAATCCTTACTGGTATTGAGTTCTGAAAGATAGTAAAATAAAAAAGTCCCGGAAAATTCCGGGACTTTAAATCTATTTCTGCTAGAGAAATTAGAAGACTACTTCTTTTTTGCAGCTTTCTTAGCGGCTTTTTTAGGAGCAGCTTTTTTTGCAGCTTTTTTAGGAGCAGCTTTCTTTGCAGCTTTTTTAGGAGCGGCTTTCTTTGCAGCTTTTTTAGGAGCAGCTTTTTTAGCGGCTTTTTTTGCAGTTGCCATGTTTTTGTAGATTTAATGGTTAGTTAATACCTTAAAAGTAGAAACTTATTTGGAACTACAAAAAAAAATTTTTAAGCAGTCACTTCTACGGGCTTAACCGAGATAGTAGATTTGTCGTTTCTGCCTTTCTTAAATTCAACAACACCATCTGTTAAAGCGAACAAAGTGAAGTCAGTTCCAACTCCAACATTTTTACCTGGATGGTAAACAGTTCCTCTTTGACGAACGATGATATTACCTGCAAATGCCGGTTGACCACCATATATTTTTACGCCTAAACGTTTGCTTTGTGAATCACGGCCGTTCTTTACGGAACCTTCACCTTTTTTGTGTGCCATAGTGTTTTGTTTTAAAAACCAAATGATCAACAGAAGAATATTCAATCAATCATTCAGCCGTTAGCGCTTACTAAGCGATACTTTCAATTTTAATTCTTGTGTAGTGGGTTCTGTGACCGTGTTTCTTTTTGAAACCTTTTCTCCTTTTCATTTTAAAGGCGATCACTTTGTCTCCCTGAACTAAGTCGCTGATAATTTCTGCTTTTACAGTTGCTTTTACAGCACTGCCCACAGAAATCGTTCCGCTGTTGTCAACTAACAACACTTCGCTGAACTCAACTTTGTCTCCGGTTTTACCTGACAGGTGTGGCACATACAGGTTTTGACCTTCCTGTACTTTAAACTGCTGACCTGCGATTTTTACAACTGCTAACATAGCTACCAAAATTAGGACGGCAAAGGTAAGGTTTCAGTGCCGAAATATGCAAACATTTTTGAAATAAATCTTGTCCCCACTGGTGGAAAAGCCGTTTGGGGTTTTGGGTTTGGGGTTTGGGGATGCGTTTAGGACCTTTTTTTAGTTAAATATCAGCATTAACTCCAAACTCCAAACTCCAAACCCCAAACTTCCTCTATTTTTGCCCCCTTTAACGATTGTGGTAATATGAATCTGAAATCCCTTTTGGCAAAGCCTTTTGCCAATTATATATATAATAAGACCCGAAAAGGCATGCAAACCGCGCTTCCCGATCAGGAAGCCATCCTTAAAACCCTTCTAAAGACCGGAAAATCAACTGTTTTTGGAAAAGATCATGGATTGGAAGCGGTTTCAGACCACGCCGGATTTGCCCAGGCAATTCCCATTCGCGATTATGAGCAGCTGAAACCGTATATCAATCAGGTAAAAGAAGGCAAGCATAATGTGCTTTGGAAGGGCCTCCCGATCTATTTTGCCAAGACGAGTGGTACCACCAGCGGGGTAAAATATATTCCGATAACGAAAGAATCCATTGGAAATCATATAGATACTGCGCGTAATGCCCTGCTTTGTTATATGGCCGAAACCGGGAATTCTGGCTTTGCCAACGGTAAAATGATCTTTTTAAGCGGATCGCCTGAACTGGAAAGAATTGGTAATGTACCTACCGGAAGGCTGAGTGGTATCGTAAATCATCATATTCCAAGCTATCTTCGGTCTAACCAGTTGCCCAGTTATGAAACCAACTGTATTGAAGACTGGGAAACCAAGCTGGATAAGATCGTAGAGGAGACCATTTTACGGGATATGACCCTGATCAGTGGTATTCCGCCATGGATGCAGATGTATTTTGACAGGCTGATGGAGAAAACAGGCAAGAAAGTGGGCGACATTTTCCCCCATTTCAGTGTCATGGTGCAGGGCGGTGTCAATTTTGAGCCTTATAAGGCAAGGTTATTTGAAAGTATTGGCCGAAAAGTGGATTCGATAGAGTTATTTCCGGCAAGTGAAGGTTTTTTCGCTTTTCAGGATTCGCAGAATGCGGAAGGCTTATTATTAAATACCAATAGCGGTATTTTCTACGAATTTGTACCGGCGGGAGAGATCTTTTCAGAAAATCCAACCAGATTAAGTCTGAAGGATGTAAAACTGGGGGAGAATTATGCGCTCATAATTAATAGTAATGCCGGCTTATGGGGTTATAATATTGGAGATACGGTAAAGTTTGTGAGTCTGGACCCATACCGTTTGGTAGTCAGTGGCCGGATCAAACACTTTATCTCGGCTTTTGGAGAACATGTGATTGGAGAAGAGGTGGAATATGCTTTATTACAGGCCGCTAATGAGGAAGGCATCAATATCACCGAGTTTACGGTAGCTCCCATGGTTGAGCAGGGAAAGGGCAAGAGTTACCACGAATGGTTCATCGAGTTTGAAAATGAACCTGCTGATCTGGAAACACTGCGGTTAAAAGTGGATACCTACCTCAGAAAGAAGAATGTATATTATGATGATCTGATAGGCGGAAATATTTTAATGCCACTTCAGATCCGGATAGTAAGAAAGAATGGGTTTATAGATTATATGAAATCGGTAGGTAAGTTGGGCGGACAGAATAAGGTGCCGAGGTTGAGTAATGACAGGGGGGTGGCGGAAGGGTTGAAAACCTTTCTGGGTTGAATTTTGAAATTTTGAAATTTGCGATTTTGAAATTGAAGGAAAATTTCAAAATTTCCCAATTCCAAAATTCCAAAATCCTTCTTCCCGCTGAATAGCTTAATTTGTAGTGTTTAGTTAAATATCATTAGAAAGAAAAAATGGTTCAAAAACGTATCGCCATATTTGGTTCAACAGGTTCTATCGGAACGCAGGCTTTGGATGTAATTGCTGCGAATCCCGATCTGTTCTCTGCAGAAGTATTAACTGCACAGAGCAATGATGTGTTATTGATAGAACAGGCGCTGAAGTTTAATCCGAATACGGTTGTAATTGGCGATGAAAGAAAATATCCCGCTGTTAAAGAAGCCTTGAAACATACCGAGATCAAAGTATTTGCCGGTGAGAAGGCAATAGAAGAAGTGGCATCACTGGATTGTTATGATATGATGCTTGCCGCGATCGTAGGGTATGCAGGCTTAAAACCCACTTTGCGTGCGATTGAATTAGGTAAAGCCATCGCATTAGCCAATAAAGAAACTTTAGTAGTGGCAGGCGATATCATTATGCGCAAAGCGATGGAGAAACGGATTCCCATCATTCCGGTAGATAGTGAGCATTCTGCTATTTTTCAATGTTTGGTAGGAGAGGGAAGAAATAAAATTGAAAAGATCATTCTCACAGCAAGTGGCGGTCCGTTTCTTGGAAAGAAACCAAATTTTTTGGTGAATGTGAAGAAAGATCATGCTTTACAACATCCTAACTGGAGTATGGGCGCCAAGATCACGATTGATTCAGCAACGCTGATGAATAAGGGTTTGGAAATGATCGAAGCAAAATGGTTGTTTAATCTTACTTACGATCAGATCCAGGTAATGGTGCATCCGCAAAGCATCATTCACAGTATGGTGCAGTTTGAGGATGGAAGTATTAAAGCACAAATGGGTTTACCGGATATGAAATTGCCTATTCAATATGCTATGGCATTTCCCAACCGTATCGCGAATGATTTTCCGCGGTATGATTTTAAGAAACCGGGCACACTCAGTTTTGAAGAACCCGATATCAAAACCTTCCGTAATCTGGCATTGGCTATGGAAGCCATGAAGCAGGGCGGAAATATGCCCTGTATACTGAATGCCGCCAATGAAATAGCTGTATATGCTTTTCTTCGTAACCGTATCGGCTTTCTGGATATGACAGAAGTGGTGGAACAAACCATGCAAAAGATACCCTATCTCGAAACGCCAACGCTAGAAGAGTATTTTGAAACCGATGGAGAGGCACGTAACTTCGCCGCTTCGTTGATTCATATGTAAATCAAAAATCAATAACAGACATTATTCAATAAATACCCTTTGGGGCAGATGTGTATGAGTTTATTAGCAATCGACTGGGTTAGTGTAGGTGTAAAAGCCGGACAATTCATTTTATCCTTTTCTATATTAGTTGTGCTGCATGAGCTGGGGCATTTTTTACCGGCGCGCTGGTTTAAATGCAGGGTAGAAAAATTCTATCTTTTCTTTAATCCATGGTTCAGTTTATGGAAAACCAAAAAAGGTGAAACAGAATATGGTATTGGCTGGGTGCCCTTTGGTGGTTTTGTAAAGATCGCCGGAATGATTGATGAGAGCATGGACAAAGAACAGATGAAGCAACCGGCACAACCCTGGGAGTTTCGTGCAAAACCGGCCTGGCAACGTTTGATTATTATGTGTGGCGGTGTGATTGTGAACATTATTTTAGCAATCGTTATTTTCATCGGCATCACATGGGTTTGGGGAGAAGAAAATCTGCCGGTGAAGAATTTGAAATACGGAGTATACACAGATTCATTAGCCCAAAGCATGGGTATTAAAGACGGAGATAATATTATCGCTATCGACGGAAGACCCATTGAAAATTTCGGAACCTTAGAATCTGAGATCGTTTTAAAAGAAGCGAAGAAATTACAGGTAACAAGAGATGGGCAAACAATTGATCTGGATATTCCGGATGGTTTTATGAAAAAGATCATCAAGAATAAAAAGTTTAGCGGATTGGTGTATCCACGTGTACCTGCTGTTGTGGATTCTATTACCAAGAATGCAAAATTCTATGAAGGCAAATTGCAGAAAGGTGACAGGTTGATTGCCGTTAACGGACATTACTTTGAATACCATAATGAATTTGTGAAATGGAAAAAGCAATACATGGATTCAATCGTTGATCTGAAAGTATTACGTGGAACAGATACAGTTGCTGTGAAGTTTTTGATCAACAGCAAAGCTGTGAGTTTCAGTTTTGTATCCGCTCCTGATATGCTGGGAACCGTAATTAAGAATTATACTTTAATGGAATCTGTTCCCATCGGTTTCAACCGTTGCTGGCAAACATTAAGTCGTTACATTACAGGATTAAAACAATTATTCACAGGCAAAGTGGCAGCCAGTGATTCATTAGGCAGTGTGATTAGTATTGGTAACACCTTCCCCGGTGTATGGGATTGGGAAAAATTCTGGACATTAACCGGTATCTTCTCCATCATCCTTGCATTCATGAATATTTTACCGATACCTGCACTTGACGGAGGCCATGCATTATTCACTTTATATGAAATGATCACCGGCAGAAAACCCGGCGATAAATTCATGGAATACGCGCAGATGGCAGGGATGATTCTTTTGCTTGGTTTAATGGCGTATGCGTTGGGGTTGGATTTCTGGCGGTTGTTTAAATAATTAAGAATTAAAAATTAGAAATTAAAAATTGAGGGAGTCGGTTTTACAATTCTTAATTATTAATTTCTAATTTTTAATTACACCTATGGGGTCGTATTGGTTTTGACAGCATAGGTTACGGTTGGTGTAAGCATGCAGTGCGTTGCGTGGTCAGCACTTTAATCTGAATGCGAAAACTTCAAATGGCAATACACAGTATGCCATGGCTGCTTAATCAGTGATTAAGTAACCATTCGGGCCGCGGCTAAGGTTCGCCTGTTACCTCTTGCTGCCGCCGACTTAAAACAAAAGAGGATGCTGCGATCAAAGGCTGTGATGATCGCTTAAGATTATTCAGCTAAGCGTTTGGTTGGTTTGTTCATTTCCTGCCGGGTGCCGACAAATAATAATGAAATAAGCATGTAGAAAGCTAATGGTAGCGATGTTTGGACAGGGGTTCGACTCCCCTCGACTCCACTTGAAGAGACGTTCAGTTTTGAACGTCTCTTTTTTATTATGAATATAAAAACCACCGTCATAGACGGTGGTCAGGAATCAATGAAGTGATAATATATTTTTCAGTTCACCGTAAACTCATCGCAAACATTTTATTTAAGCAGGTCCATTAATCCTGCAGTATCATAGGAATCCCATTCTTCAACAATCTTTCCTTCTTTGATTGCGAAACCCTGATTCATTACCACGGTAATTGATTTTCCGCCTTTCTGCATAGACAGAGTGACCCATGCTACCACATGGTTAGTCACTCCATCCGGTGTAGGTTTGTAATTAACAACTTCAAAAATAGCGTTGATGTTCTCCACTTTAAAAGTCAATCCTTTTTCCACAAGTGAATGGAATTCGCGGAAATTTTCTTTGATGGATACTGTATGTAAATTGTCATGCACTTTTGCAGTGTCATTGTAACAGGAATAAACTGCTGCAGAATCTCCTGCGGGGAATGCATAATTTAATTTTTTTACCAATTCAATATTGGCAGAACTGTCAAGTGTATAACCAGATCCTTTTTGGGATTCAGCCGCAGTTGCACCCTCTTTTTTTGATTCACAAGAGGTGAAAACAATCGTAGCCATTGCGATAAAGCAGATGATCTTTCTCATTTTATTGGTTTTGGTTCAGGGTAAAATATAAAAAAGAAAGAAGAATTCATAGTAAATTCAAAATCTGATTGTGTTAATCATGGGTTTTCTGTTTTACATAATCGCGTTATGTGATTATCCAGACCGGTTACTTAAAATTCCTCCCTTTATAAAACACCGCATCTTTGTTTTCAGATTGTTCTCGCTGGATATGGGCGGGTAGGCTGCGCTCGTCGGCACGGGAGAGAGTGAGAACGGGTGGTTCTATCATGTTGGTGGGTGTGAGGCGGCGGAGCAATGATGATAAGTTGTAGCATTTTTCTACCACTACATGAATTACTGAGCCTTCTATCTGAAGCTTTCCTTCTAAAAGTATCAGGCGCGAAGTGAGGATCTCCTTTCGGTATTTTTCAAATACGGTTTCCCAGATCACTGAATTGGCGTTGCCGGTTTCATCTTCTATCGTCATAAAAATTACGCCTTTTGCTGTGCCGGGCCGCTGGCGTACTAGCACAAGTCCTGCAACTTTCACCTGATCACCATTTTTAGCAGTGCTGAGTGATTGGGTTGATAATACATGCAAACGATTTAATTCATCGCGTACAAAACTTACAGGGTGCGCTTTTAAAGAAAGACCGATACTCGCATAATCCTGAACTACATGTTCGCTTAATTTCATGAAAGGAAGCTCGATCTGTTGCTCATCTTTTGCAGCAGGTGCCGGTTGGCCTTCGAATAGATCTTTGGGATTGTCTTTGGTGAATACTTCCCATAGCGCTTGCCTTCGATCAAGACCCATAGAACGAAACGCGTCAGCATCGGCAAGCTTCATCAATGTTTTTTCTGTTATGCCTATCATCCGTAATTCATTAATGGATGTATAAGGTTTACTAGTGATCAACAATTGTATATCTTCTTTGCGGATGCCTTTCACCTGGCGGAAACCGAGGCGCAGGGCACAATATTCATTTACTTTTTCTTCGAGGGTATTGTCCCATAAAGAATAGTTTATGTCTATTTCGCGTACTTCAACATGATGTTTTCGTGCATCTATGATGATTTGTGCGGGTTGATAGAAACCCATGGGCCAACTATTTAATAATGCACATGCAAAAACATCGGGATAAAAACATTTGAGCCAGCAGGAAACATACACCAGTAAAGCAAAACTCGCTGCATGACTTTCCGGAAAACCATAAGAACCAAATCCTTCCAGTTGTTTGAACACGCGTTGTGCATACTCCAATGTATATCCACGTTCGAGCATACCCTTGATCAGTTTTTGTTCGAACTTTGTAACCAGCCCCTGCAATTTGAATGTTGCCATCGCTCTTCTGAGTTCATCTGCTTCTGCGGGAGAGAAGCCTGCAGCAACAATGGCAATCTTCATCGCCTGTTCCTGAAAAAGCGGAACACCTAATGTTCTTTTTAAAATTTCTTCAAGAGCCGGGGAAGGATATTCTACTTTTTCAATCCCATTTCTTCTGCGTAAATAGGGATGCACCATATCGCCCTGTATCGGACCCGGGCGCACGATAGCTACCTCGATCACGAGATCATAAAATGTACGAGGACGCAAACGTGGCAACATGGATTGTTGTGCGCGGCTCTCGATCTGGAAAACACCGATGGTATCTGCTTCACAGATCATATCATAAACACGTGGAACTTCGGGAGGAATATTTGCTAATGTTAGATCGAGACCGTAATGTGTTTTGCTTAAATCAAATGCTTTGCGGATACAGGTTAGCATACCCAATGCGAGAATATCCACTTTTAAAAAACCGAGTGCATCAATATCATCCTTGTTCCATTCGATGCAGGTACGGTCCTCCATTCTTGCATTAAGAATAGGGCAGAGCTCATGCAGTTTGCCGCGTGTAATCACGAAACCGCCGGTGTGCTGGCCGAGTTGGCGCGGAAAAGAAATAAACTGACCTGTGAGTTCAAGTGTTTTCTTCAAATGCGGATCGTTACTATTCAATCCACTTTCTCCGGTATTGCGGCCTGCTAAATATTCATCTGTAAATTCCCAAACACCTGCAGATAAAGCGTTGATGGTATCAACAGATAATCCCATCGCTTTGCCAACATCGCGTATGGCTCCCTTTTGGTGCAATTGTGTTACGGTGGCAACTATGCCGGCACGATCACGGCCGTATTTCTGATAAATGTATTGAATGATCTCTTCGCGGCGTTCATGTTCAAAATCCACATCAATGTCCGGTGGTTCGTTACGTGCATCTGAAATAAAACGTTCAAATAATAAATCGTGTTTAGTGGGATCAACTGCGGTAATTCCTAAACAATAGCACACAGTGGAGTTTGCAGCAGATCCCCGGCCCTGGCAAAGTATGTTTCTTGCACGTGCTTCGCGCACTTTATCTTCTACCACAAGAAAGAAAGGTGCGTATTTCATCTTCTCAATAAAAGCGAGTTCATAGTTGATGTTACTCACAATCTTTTCCGGTATTACTTCGCCGTAACGTTCATGCGCACCTTTCCAGGTAAGGGCAGTTAGTCTTTCCTGCGGAGAAGTGCCGTCAGGTGTTATCTCATCCGGAAAATCATACCTTAATTCATCGAGCGAAAATGTACAGGCGTTCCTTATCTCCTGTGTACGTGTAATGGCATCGGGATATTGTCTGAAAAGTCGCAGCATTTCTTTTTCATCCTTTAAGTATCGCTCTGCATTGGCATGTAATTTATAACCTGCATTGTAGATCGTACATTTTTCGCGCACACAGGTAACAATGTCCTGTAGTTCACGGCGCTCGTGTGAATGATAATGTACATCGTTGGTAGCGATCATCGGAACAGAGAACAAAACCGATAGCTGATGTAAACGAAACAAATATTTTGCGTCATCACCATGATAGTACCTTGCTGCTGCTATATAAAGATCATTACTAAAATATTCTTTGTACTCACGTAAAGCTTCTTTGAAAGAATCCTCAAAATCAAATTCTTCTGTGAGTGATGCGGGCGGAATCACAATCAGTTTCATTCCTGCACTAAAATGGTATACATCTTTTTTATATAATTCACATTTCCCTTTTTCAGTGCGAAGGTTGCCTGTTGATAATAATGTGCAAAGTGATGCATAGGCTTTGCGGTTAGTGGGATAGGCAAGTAGGGAAGGCCCATCCACCAGATCCAAACGACAACCGACAATCAGGCGCATACCGGATTTTTTTGCTGCCACATGCGCACGTACTATGCCTGCAAGTGTGTTTCGGTCGGTGATGGCCAATTCAGTGTATCCCAGTGTAGCTGCATGTTCCACCAGTTCCTGCGGGTGTGATGCGCCGCGAAGGAAAGAGAAATTGGAAGTGATTTGTAGTTCAGTGTACATGCATTATTTTTTTTAAGCAAAGTATCCATGGAGAAACCATTGTGCTTTGTGGGTTACATTATAATGACCGGAACGAAATATCCAGTAACGCCTGCCTTCATCGTCTTCAACCTGGTAGTAATCACGGTGTTCTCCTGTCTGTAACCACCATTCCTGCTCAATACGTTCAGGGCCTTCTGCGTGAGCAATTGTATGCAAGACTTGTTTGTGACGAAAATTCATGGGTGGATAATCCGGCACAGGCGCGGTTACTTCAATGCGTTCGGGTTCGGGTAATAATTGTAAAGGTCTCGGGCGATCTGTATTCCAAACCGCATTGGTTTTTTCCGTCAATGTTTTTGCCAATCTTACAGAACGTTCCGGCCAGTAATGTTCATCCGGTAAATATCGATGCACATGACCTTCGCCGAAACGTGTATTGAAACGATCCAGCAGCTCAGAGAGACGATCATCCGCCAATGCTGAAGAGCCTCCCCATAACTGTGTTTGCGCAGCGATAACATCCTCTACTTTCTGTGCATCGAGTGTAAAGAGTTCAATCCCGGGGCCCGGCTCGAAACTTTCAATTTTAAAAGAAAAGAGATTCTGTAAATGTTTTGCATTGTGCGAAGGTTTATGGGTTCCGATGGTAAGCGAAATGGTTTTACCATCGCTTCGGTAACCTTTAAGAATAGCAGTACGCAAGCCTTTTCCCTCTCCCTGCAAACGGGTGCACATAATTTCCAATAATTTTTCTAAAGCGATTTCAATACCTGTTCGGGTAACAATGGGTTCCATACAAGGCAGGCGTTCCTGATAAGGTTCAGGAGGGAAGATCAAAGGATGTATTTCGGGTTCATGGCCTAAGGCGAAATTTATTTTTCGGATACAATCCTCACCAAATCGCCTCTGCAAAGAACTGCGTGACATACCGATAAAACTTTTGATTTGCCTTAGTCCCAGTTTTTCGAGTTGTTCTACAGTGTATGGATCCAGCCGAAGGGCTGCAGCCGGCAAAGGTAACAAGGCACCCATGGTTTCGCCAGTTGGTACGATGAGTTGCGCTTTGGTAAAACGGGTAATGGCCCATGCAACGCCAATGGTGTCGGCAATGGCGAGACGAACATGGAAACCAAAACCCTGCAAACGCTTCTGAAGGTCCTTAATATAATTTTCTTCGCTGCCCCAGAGATGCGTGCATCCACTTGCATTCAAAATAAGGCCGGAGGGTGGATCGCACATAACGGCAGGGGTATAGCGGATGCACCAGTGTGCTAGGCGATCTAATGCTTTACCTGCTGCTGCTTCATCATCGTCCAACACTTCAAGGTTGCGTATAAGGGCCCGGGCATCGGCTGCCACCATACCGGTATGTACGCCCTGTTTCACAGCCTGCGGACTTGCAGCGGTAATCAGTTTGCGGCCATGGTCATTAATTGTGAGCACGAAAGCTTTGTCGGATAATTCTTTTTTGCGCAAAATCATCCAGTCTGTTTTGAAGTAGGGGAGCCATATCGTTACAAATCTTTGCATTAACTTATCATCCTTTGTTCTTGATGGAATACTGCAGGTGTATCCATTACTTCTTTAAATTGTTTGTTTCTCCATTCCAGCATCCATGAGCCTGGTTTGCCGCCGCGTATTTTTAAGAGGTCTACTTTCCATCGGGGGAAACCCAGTCCGGGCATGCCTTCGGGCAAACTGCTTAATGCCGAACGCACCCGCCAGCGTGACACACAGGTATTGGTATTTGTATGCGTTGTTTGGCGGATAAGAAACCCGGTAACCTTACTTGTTTCCACTGCCAATTGTAAACGGCGTGATGCAGTAAAATCAAGGTTACGGATATCTCCCACCACAGCGGTAAGGCTATCGCATTTCAGCGCTTCTTCCATTACCCATAACTGTTCTTTTTCTTTTGACAGTGTAGTGAAAATGATACGTGTGGGATCAATACCAAAAGCCAATAAAGCAGGGGGGAATACCATATGCGTTGGCGCTACCCAGATACAGGAGCCGCCGCGTTTCAGTAAAGTAGAAAGCAACCCCGTTATGAAACCGGTGGAGGCAGTTTTATCTTCGGGGGAGGCACAAATAAATTCGTGCACCGCAGCTAGCGGAAAAGTATGATCGGGAAAAGCTTCGCATAATCTGCCCAAACCCATATCTATGTGCTGAGACCCGGGCATTTTTTGCAAACCCTGACGCAGAAGAATTTCTTCGCGCAATCGCGAGATGATATCAGCATTTGCTGGCCGCATATGTACTTAGGTTAACCTATCCGGCACCAAATTACTAAATTTTTTAGCAATTCAATATTTATTAGTAATTTTATATCATGATGAGGTTATTCCATTAGACAGAACTCTTCTGCCTGATTTTATAGTGCAGTTTATATTGTTAGTTCAGTGTGCTTAAATGAAGAGAAGATAAAGCAGGATGTGAAGTATCAGGAATGTGAGGATCGTAAGGAAAATGTCATACAAGATCTTTTGCTTGAATATACCTCCGTAGGTTTTTATTTACTTGAAATGTTACTCTTTCTTTATAGTTGTAAAATGTATATGCGGGTATCTGCTAAAAAAATAATGTGATTAGTAATCATTTTATTTAATACTCATGTCACATTACAATTCGTTCCGAATAAAATCAACCGGCATTCATCACATTAAACATCCAGCGGATGCCAAACCGGTCTTTGCAAGTGCCCCAGTATCCCCAGAATTCATCATGCGGTGCTACAGTGTTGCTACCGCCTTCCGACAATCCTTTATAAAGCCTGTCGGCTTCTTCTTTGGTATCGGGGTTCAGGCTGATGGTAATATTATTGCCTTCTACTAAACGTCCCATACTTTCAAGTACATCCGTTGCCATTAGCTGTGTTCCGCCAAGTATTGGCAGCGCCACATGCATTACTTTATTTTGCTCTGCTTCCGGAATTGCCGGCACTCCTTCGCGAGGGGGATTGTCTTTCATCCTTAAGATAGGAGTGGAAAATTCTGTTCCAAAAACTTTTTTATAATGGTTAAAGGCTTCTTCGGCATTGCCTGCAAAATTCAGGTAGATGGATACACTTGCCATGGTAAATGATTTTTGATTTGAATAATACATTAGCGTTCAATAAATGTAAACAGTATTCAGCAATGCAAGATGGGAGGAAAAGACAAAAAAAGGGTGTTTTGCGACAAGTTTTTATTTATCGGATTACCCCACAGGTTTCTCCATTCGTTCCAATGATTGAAGGAAATGTGAATAGTGTCTTTTTTTTTCTAAAATATTTTCGGTCTCACCCATACACGACCTGTAAAAGATGAAGATTTTCAACGCACCTAATTTCCCTCAATAATAATACTCCTGATGAATATCTTTTCTTATTTTACATGAGATGGCTTCCTTTGGCTAACCCTAATAACCACTGATGTATCATACAAAACAATACCTGCGTAAGGGCTTATGGAAGTTCTTCTATACATCATTGTTTTTATTATGCGTAATTAGTGGGGTATCTCAAGGTCCTCGAAATATATCCCGGCCCCGTTACCAGCCCCATGAAAGTACTAAAGGAAATAACTTACCGGAAGCCGAACATAAGCAGGAGTATAAGTCATCCGAAGGGGCTATACAAGGCCCTACTCATACTAAGGAAGGTGAGAAACATTTGAAGGAAGTGTATTATTATCCTGTCGAACTGGGTGCACGCGATTACGAAGGCAAAACTTTGACACAGGTTCTGGACCTGAAAGAATGTAGAGACGAATTTATTTTAAAATTTACCGACGCGGATGGTCATGCATCAATTACCTATTCCAAGGCTACCAATGAGTTTTTCATAGACGAAAGTGAAAGGCTCGCAATAAAGGCAACCCCGGAAATGAAAATTGATGATATATTCCGTTTTCAGAAAAAAAAAGTGAAAAGTTCCGATGTACATTTTGCTTCCATTTTAGATGATGCAAAGTCCGATTTACCCAACCACATGCAATTAAGCAAATCAGCAAATGAAAATCGTACGAACTATAATGTACTTACCAGAGATAGGATGAGGGATCTGTTTAATAAGGCCAGTAATGGGATATTGTTGATTTCCGGTCATTATGAAAAAGGCTCCTTATTTGCGAGAACTAATGATGGAAAACCCATTGCAGATAGAAATTTTAGTGAACAGGAGCTTAAAGAGCTTGGAAAAGAATTTAATGTAGATATTGTGTTCTTAGGCTGTGAAACTGCATCGATAGCCAGCGGAACCGGCTATGTAAAACCAGTATATGATGTGGATGTTATGGGTGTTATGACAAAAGTTATGCAATCCCTGCATGCCCAATCAACAATTTCGAATGCTGAATTATATGGATTAATGACGGTTGAGGGTAATAAGACGATAATTTCTTCTTTTGATCCGAATAAGAACGATGAAAAGCAGATGATAAAAGTAAGTTACGAACCTATCCCCAAACAAACGCAACCTGCTCAAACAGATCAAGATCAGGGAAAGACGGAGTCAGGAAATGATTTTGCAGATATTATTTTTTCTTTACTCTTTTTTTCAGCTGTATTATTTATTGTGGGAAGTGTGATACGTATTGGTAAAGCTATCTACAATTATATAAAAAGAATAAAAAAATAAAATTGCTGATTATGGATTCGATCCTGAAAATTAAAAACACGGTTGCTTTTCTTGCGCAAGTTTCGCCTGAAGCACTTAAAGTAGTGCAGAATCAATTTCCTGATAATAAAGATATTCTCAGCGGACGGGAAACGTACGGTGCCGAGGATCATGCAGATACTCCTGAAAAAAAGAAAGCATTGGTATTGATTAGCATTAAGGCATTGTCTGCATCGATGAGTGTTGTGGAACCGCTTTTGATCAGTATCCGGCAAAAACTTACAGCAGCAAAACGTTTACGATTTGTTGCGTCAATACTTTCCATCTTGTCTAGTACAGTGATCGTTGTGTTGATCGGAACTGATAAAGGAAGTTTCGGCATAAAAATCGGCCTGGCTATTTTTAATTTTATAACAGCAGTATTACCACAGGTAGCGGATTGGATGAGCAGTTCTAAATATGGAGGTAAGAAAGACATGAACGACTCTCTTGTTGAATTGAACAGTTTATTTGCCGAAGGGAAAAACCTCGGCCGAATGTTGCAGAAAGATCAGGATCTGGATAATTACGACAACGACACTGTTGCCAATATTAAAAAAACAGATGAATTACTTGGTAAGCTCACAGAAATTTCAGAAAGCCTGAAATGATCTTTTGAATAAGAAAGCAATAGTTTGTGCTTTCTTATTCAAAAGATCAGAAACATTGTTAAGGGTTCGATTGAATTCTCCTAAGATTTAGGAAACGTGAATTGCATTTACTTTTCTATTTCATTATATTCTTAAACACCGATCCAAAAATCAAATACCCGGTATTTCCACCAATAGTGCCTTCATTCTGTCCCCATAAAAATGGCCAGTCGTCGTAGTTTTCAAAATGGTCGGGCTTCCTGAATAATATTCCCGGTGCAACATTACCCGGTATTGCCGAGAAGTCGGCCCTGTTATTACCATAAAAAACGGCTTTGGGGCGGGCAGCACCAACTGCTGCCACTAACGAATAGTTATGATAGGGATGGCAGCCAAATAACCAGTTAGTTGTTTTGAAAGCCTGGCTGGCATCGATAATATCAGGAAAATATTTGTTGGCAAAACAGATGGTAGTACCAAAACTAACAATGGCACCGCTACCTGCCCAGTTGCCAAGTACGATCGGTACACCATATGGATTGTCTTTTTCAAGACTGTCGATGTACGATTTGTATTTTACAACATAGGGGCGAAGTTTTTCTTTAAAAGATGCATTCATGTATGGAATAGCATCCAGCGAAGTAGAAAGATTGATGCTCACATTACGATCAAGTGCGGGCCATACAAGTTCCTGAAACTTGTTGGCATATTGCTGCTCACCGGTCGCAATGAAGAGTTGAAGATTGGTTGCCATATTTCCAGCCCCACCAAATGGGCCGGCATTATCCTGCGGTTGTTTGGCCAGCAGATCTGTTGCTTCTTTTAGCAGTCTTTTTGATTGTACTAACGCACGTGTAGAAAGATCATCGTTATATCCTTTTAATGCACGGCTTGCTGCGGCAAACATGGTAGCCGCCCTGAGATCGAGGCGGGGATTGCGGCTGGTAAATGCCCACATATCATCTTTCACACCACTGGATCGACCATCAGCAGCCACTTCATAGCGGCCAAGGTTCGGGTTAAAAGGAAGCCCGTCTGTTATAGAACCGGCATCGCCAAGATGATGGTAATTATCAAGAACCGAATTAGAAAGGGTTTGTGCCATATGGCCGATGATCTCTGCCTGCGCAATCAGGTTCATGGTTCCATGCTCAATAAACTGCAGTATATCAGGTGTTCCATCCGGGCGATGAAGATCAACATAGCGCTGCTTTTCATCCACAAAGGTTTCGTCGCGTAAAGGTTTAAACGATTCCCAGATCTGTACCAGGTTCTGCACCACACCAATATTTGCTCCTGTTTCGATATCAAAATCCCCGGCATCAAAAAAACCGCCTGTGTTTAATCCGGGGATCAGTTCCAGTGCTTTATATTTCGTGTCTGTTGTTGGTCCCTGACTATGCATATCGAAGTGATCGGTATTTGGCGGAGCCTGCCGGTAACCTTCCTTAAACGGCTCGCCATGCCACACACGGTATGCTTCGTTTACAAACATGTGATTCATGTGGATGGGAATCCATACATCACTGGTGGCATCAGTGATCTTCTCATAAACATTGTTCTCAATTAAAAAATTATTTGTTTTAAAGTCGCCGTACTGGATATAATAGATACCCGGTGTTTTAACCGCTGAAAAATCAAACTTTACATAATGATACTTGTAATAATCGCCCCATGGTTTGATATTGCCACTGAATACTTTGGCAGCTTTGCCGTCATCACCAATTTTATATAGCGATGCGTTGGTAAGGGGCTTGTCTTTCTTATCGAGTTCAATCACAGCAACTTTTGGTTGTGCAGGTGTATAGCCTACCTGCGAGAAACCGATATTGGGTTCTCTTACCCAGCCATCAATGGCATTGGGTTCAATTGTCCATGTTAAAACCTTGCCTGTTTTTCCTGCGGGCAAAATACTGCGAACCACAAACCAGCCGTTTTGCGCAAGCATACGGCCGTCGAAAAGCATCAGGTCTGCATCAGGCGAAACGATCTTGAGCAAACGTGAAGGATCATCAGGTGCCAGCAAAAAGGTATGTCCTGTTTCAAGTGGCAGCGGATCAATAAATTTTCCGGTACCCCTGTCATCGGAAGTGTTATATCCCTTAAACTGCTTTGGTTTTTCACTGTTAGGTTTCGTAACAGTATTGCTTACAGCATAGCGAGGGAACCGGTTGTATCGTCCGTCTGCCAGGTAAGCCTTCCCCCAGTATTGCGAGGGCAGAAATTCGAGGTTAAATCCGGCACTTCCTTCCAGTGCTTTTGGAACGGGCTTGTCTAGGTAAACGGATATTTCAACACCTTTATCTTTTGCAGTGACAACCACCCTCGAGTCAAAATCATATTCTTTATATCGCAGGGTTGCTTCAATGGTTTTTAACGCACGGTTTACTTTCCGGTCTAATATCACGGGAACAAGATCCCACTGTTCCGGTGTGCTGGAAAGCCTTACAGCGCCACCTTGTGATGTTCTCACGCCATGATGAATCAATTCGATACCGGCATTTTTCTCATCGTTGAATCCGCCTGTAAACAGGTTGCTGTACACGAGTACATTCACACCTTGTTTTTCAAAATACTCAAGATCATTGAGTTTTAACTCCTGTCCCGAAGCGATATGGAATGTTGCTGACAACAACACACAAAAACAATACAAAAACAGTAAACGGATCTTTTTACGCATGGCGATGGTATTTTGAATGATTGCAATCGGTTACATAAAAATGCAGAAAAATCAGTAAACGGGCAATTATTTCGTTTTGTTATGTTAACAAAGGAGTTTTTATAGCTCAGTTTGAGTCAATTATATTTATTTCAAGGGTAAAACGGCTTTTTGTGAATAGAAAATATACAATCGGTTGCATTTTTTATTATTTTCAGAAAAGGTTTCGTCAGCCAACCCGCTTGCTTATGAGAAAGAATGATCGATATCCGACCATCATGTCAAATCGGTTAATACTGTTGAAAAGGTTATTGCCTTTTTTATGCTTCCTTGCCGGCAGCATTTCCGTAAACAGCCAGGTGCTGAAAGATGCTTATAAAAATGCTTTCCTTATTGGTGTTGCCGTAAACCCTGCCATTGTATCCGGATCAGATAAAGCTTCGCAGGATATTGTGATTACACACTTTAATTCCATAACAGTAGAAAATGCTATGAAAGCGTCGGTTATCAATCCCCGTCCCGGTGTTTTTAATTTTGGCCCTGCAGATGAATATGTTGCTTTCGGAGAAAAAAATAAGCTGTTTATGATAGGGCATACACTGGTATGGCATAACCAATGTCCGCCATGGTTTTTTACCAACGCATCCGGAAGCCCAAATACAAAAGCGGAACAGATCGAACGGCTGCGAAGCCATATTGAATCAGTTGCGGGCAGGTATGCAGGACGTGTGCATGCATGGGATGTTGTTAACGAAGTGATAGATGAAGATGGTAACTATCGTAATACATCCTGGGTAAATGCTTTTGGCAATGGCGATACGTTGGTTAAGTATGCATTTAAGTTCACTGCGCAATATGCACCTGATGCCGAATTGTATTACAATGATTTTAATGCATGGCGACCCGAAAAAAGAGAGGGTATCGTACGACTTGTAAAAATGCTCCAAAAAGAAGGGATTCGTATTGATGGCGTAGGCATGCAGGGGCACTGGGGATTGAATTATCCTCAAACAAAATACATTGAAGATGCCATAGATGCGTATGCAGCCTGCGGTATCAAAGTAATGATCACGGAAATGGATATTGATGTACTTCCCTTAACCAAAGAGGGGCAGATCATTGGCCAGGGTATGGCTGATAAACAATTTCAACTGGAAGAATTTAAAACCTTTCTTGATCCTTATTCAAAAGGGTTGCCGGACAGTATCCAAACGCTGCTGGCGAAAAGATATGAGGAACTATTTGGTATTTTTTATAAACGCAGAGACAAAATTGCAAGGGTAACTTTTTGGGGTGTGCACGACGGAATGAATTGGAAGAACAATTATCCCATACCCGGCAGAACCAATTATCCATTATTATGGGACAGGCAAAGACAACCGAAACCGGCGCTCAAATCGGTGTTGAATGTGCCTGAAAAGCTTTAAGATGAATAAACAATTGATGAAATATCTTTAAAAAATTAGTTCTTCCGAAAAGCCATCACTTAGCACAGTGTGTCTGGATTTCAACCTGAAAGTCCGAATCAACCAACTAATTAAAATTATCATAAGGTCTTTTACTGAGAGACGTATGAAGCGTACACGTATTGTAATTTCACCGGAATATTTTATGCGCTGTTTAAAGAACTGAGAGTCTCACAAAAAGCAACTTAAAATCGATGAGATCAGATTAAGCAATCAGCTATGGGTTATCCAACGATGTGATAAATTGTAAAAAAGCTTTAGGCGGGCGATTTAAATCCAACTGACTCCACAAAACTTTGTATTCAATTGATTACAAGTCCTTTTTCATTTCCCAATCAGCTAAATGATTATCCCGAAAACTTCGTTTAAATTGTTATGTTTTTCAAATGTCAACCCTGATTAAAAATATTATGTAGGATATTACATATCTTAAGCCTTCTTTACTAAAACCTGCTATTTATGAAAAAGTTAATGATCGGCCTTTTTATCTTATCGTTATTTATCGGACTGAATACGTTTGCACAATTAACACCACAGCCAAGTTCTACACAAAGTGTTGTTCAGGATTTTGGTCTTGGCAAAATCAATCTGGTTTACTCACGTCCGGATGTGAAAGGTCGTAAAATATTCGGCGGTATGGAACCTTATGGTACTGTTTGGCGTACAGGTGCCAATTCGGCTACCCTGATTAAATTCAGCGATGATGTAACCATGGAGGGAAATAAAGTGCCGGCCGGTGAATATGGTTTGTTCAGCATTCCCGGTGAGCAGGAGTGGACCATCATCCTGAGTAAACAATCAAAACAATGGGGAGCATATACTTACAAAGCCACCGATGATTTTTTACGTTTCAAAGTAAAAACTGAGCATTTGAATCAGTTAACAGAAACAATGACACTTGCGTTCAATAATGTTACACCTTCTTCCTGCGATCTGCAGATGATGTGGGAGCGCAGCGGCTTTGTAATTCATATGACCACAGATGTGGATTCCAAAGTAATGGCGAGAATAGATTCAGCTATGAACACCGATAAGAAGCCCTATTATGAAGCATTGATCTATTATTATAACAACAATAAAGACATGAACAAGGCACTGGCCTGGGCCACAGAACTGGAGAAGGATAAAAACTTTCCTCCCTTTGTACCAAAGTTGTGGAAGGCCCGTATACAATTGAAAAAAGGTGATAAAGCCGGTGCAATTGCTACGGCGCAAGAGGGTGCAAAAATTGCCGCCGAAATGAAAACGGAAGAATATGTTCGTTTAAATACTGAAGTAATTGCTCAGGCCAAAAAATAAATCATAAGTCAACTCTTTTTACCGGCTGCACCTTTTTTGGGTGCAGCTGTTTTTTTGGCCGCCTTTCTATCCTGTAATTGCTGTTCCCTGATTTTTTCCAAATCTATAGCAGAACATTCCTTAACGAATTGTGTAACTAAAGCAATCGGCATCTGTTCTGCGGAACTGAAATTGATACAACCTTTCTGAAAACTTGCATTTTTAAAGAGTGATTGATATTTCGTATACAGTGCCGGGTTCATATAAATGGGCAAAGCATGAAGCGACATATATTCCTTCATACTTGCCAGCCCGTATTTCATCATCTTCTTTCCCTTATAAATGATCATTTCCTTTCCCATCATGGGTTCAATTACAGGCCTAACAGTTTTATCATTTTTTATGATCAACGCATGTAGATCAGAAAGTAATTTTTGCCGCTCTGCCGGCTGGCGGTTGATATAATCCTGAATAGCAGTATCCATTGGAAAGAATTTAGGTGTACACTTTGAGAGAAGAAAGTTACGCAGCTCATCCGGAATTTGAAAGAAATTTCCCAAACTGCATAATTGCAATTACGATTTTTGAAATGAATATGGTTGTAACTTCCCTCTCAAATCCCAGCCTTTAAATTTAAACAGCACCCATATGAAAAAAAGCGTTTTCGGAATCGTATTGATTTGCGGTTTAGGTATCACCGGTCCCGGTTTATTGCAGGCACAGGCACCTGTTGAAACACAAAAAGCCAACTCAAATTATAAACCTGCATTTACCGGACAAACAAGGGTTAACAGTTCCAAAACAACTACGCCTTATAAGGTTGAAAAAATTGCCGATAAACTCGGTGCCCCGTTTGCCATCGTAGCCATGCCTGATGGAAGACTTATGGTGACTTTGAAAAAAGGGTACATGGAAATTCATGATACAAACGGCAAACTGGTTAAGAAGATTGAAGGCTTTCCGCCTATTGATTATGTGGGCCAGGGTGGATTACTCGATGTCGCTTTTGATCCTGCATACACAAGTAATCACATGATCTATTGGACCTATTCTGAAAAATACAGTTCCGGAAATTGTACAGCAATTGCGAAAGGAAAACTAAATGAGGCAGCAGGAAAAGTAGAAAATGTTTCTGTCATCTTCAGAGCATTACCTGCATTGGAAAGTCAATTGCATTTTGGATCAAGACTGTTGTTTGATAAAACAGGAAATCTTTTTGTGAGTGCCGGCGAACGCTCAATCATTCCCGGTCGTATGCAGGCCCAAAAACTGGATGCGGGCCTCGGCAAAGTATTTCATATCACAAAAGACGGGAAGCCGGTGGCAGGCAATCCTTTTATCAATACCAAAGGAGCCGTGCCACAGATCTACAGTTATGGGCACCGTAATCCGCAGGGACTTGATATAGATCCTGCAACAGGTGATCTGTGGGAAGTTGAATTTGGTCCGCGTGGTGGCGATGAACTTAATCTCATCCGTGCAGGAAAAGATTATGGCTGGCCTACCATCACTTATGGAATAGAGTACAGTGGAGAAAAAGTGGGAGAAGGCATTCAACAGAAAGCCGGTATGGAGCAACCGGTTTATTACTGGGATCCTGTGGTATCGCCGAGCGGTATCTGCTTTTATAAAGGGAACAGCATACCCGAATGGAATAACAACCTGTTCATTGCCTGTTTAAGCGGATTGCATGTAAACCGCATCATTATCAAAAACAACAAAGTAGTGGGAGAGGAACGATTGCTTACCGATAAGAATGAGCGTTTTCGGGATATTACGTATTTGAATGGAATGCTGTATACGATTACAGATGATGGGAATGTTTACAGGATCAGTAAAAAATAGATTTTTGTATTTTAACAAATAACCCTTGAATCAATACTCATTGCGATAAAATAATAATATCAAGTCAGCGAGGTTTGGATTTAGACTCAACACCATTTAAAAGGAAACGTGAAAACGTTTCCTTTTTTATCTTGATCGGTTGATCAAAGGCGAAACATTCGAAAGAATCTTTCTTATATTGTAAGATATAACCGAGTTTATTGTACGAAAGAATCTCAATGCTGAAATTTTAATTTGCATGACCCCTTCCCGAAAATATCCCTGGATCCTGGTAGCATTATTATGGGGTGTTGCATTGTTGAATTATATGGACAGGCAAATGCTTGCCACCATGCGTCCATCTATGCAGATTGATATTGCCGAATTACAATCCGCTACCAACTTCGGCTACCTGATGGCAGTTTTTTTATGGGTATATGGTTTTATGAGCCCCATATCGGGCATCATTGCCGATCGGTTTAACCGCAAATGGCTGATCGTTGGCAGCTTGTTTGTATGGTCGGGTGTTACCTGTGCAATGGGATATGCAAATAATTTTCAACAACTATATTGGTTAAGAGCTATCATGGGCATTAGCGAAGCGTTTTATATTCCGGCAGGTTTATCATTGATCGCCGATTTTCATTCCTCTCAATCCCGGTCCTTGGCTATTGGTGTGCATACATCAGGCATTTATATGGGTCAGGCATTAGGAGGCTTTGGTGCCACGGTTGCTGCCGCTTATTCTTGGCAATCATCCTTTTTTACGTTCGGGATGATTGGTATGCTCTATTCTGTTCTATTGATATTTTTTCTTCGCGAAAACAGGATAGCAAACGACACACTTGGTAGTAAAATCGCAAACCCAGTAAAAACAAAATCCACTTTGTGGAAAGGCTTGCCAATTCTTTTTGCCAATCGTTCTTTCCGGATCATCTTACTCTACTTTGCCGTATTGAGTTTACCGGGTTGGGCCATTAAAAACTGGCTGCCCACTTTATTGGCAGAAAATCTTCATATTGATATGACCAAAGCAGGCCCTTTATCTACCATCACAACATCTGCATCTTCTTTATTGGGAGTGATTGCCGGAGGAATCCTTTCTGATAAATGGGTACAGAAAAATACAAAGGGTAGAATTTATACCAGTGCAATAGGTATTGCATTTACCATTCCTTCTTTACTGCTGATAGGGTTTGGTAACACTTTATTTCATGCAATTACAGCCGCCATCTGTTTCGGATTCGGATTTGGAATGTTTGATGGAAATAATATGCCTATTCTCTGTCAGTTCGTATCTTCCAAAACCCGAGCTACCGGTTATGGGTTAATGAATATGGCCGGAATTTTTGCCGGAGCATTGATCACCAATTTTTTGGGTAAGTCAATGGATGCCGGACATCTCGGAAGAGATTTTGCCATGCTTGCCGTGCTTGTACTTGCGGTTCTTTTTATACAGTTGTATTTTCTGAACCCAGCGTCTGATGGCATTGCAGATGAAGTGGTATCTTCTTAAATAATGTAAACACTTGCTATGAATAAAAAAATCATAAGCTGTACCCTCTTTATACTGGGCGTATGTTATCAGATTTTCTCTCAATCATATGTGCCTGAAAAGAAAAATAAAATGCAGGTGCCCGATGCTATTGCGGCCAAAGCATTTGCTGTGCCATTGAACAAGGTTGTATTGTTAGACGGGCCGTTTAAAAAAGCTATGGAAGCTGATGCTGCATACCTGCTTACCATCGATCCTGATCGTTTGTTATCAGATTTCAGAAATCATGCAGGATTAAAAGCCAAAGCCGAAAAATATGGAGGATGGGAAACCTCAGGCCTCGCTGGCCACACGCTCGGACACTATTTATCTGCCTGTGCATTACAGTACACTTCTACTAACGATCAACGATTTCTTGATAAAGTAAATTATATTATTGATGAACTGGCAGTTTGCCAGTCGTCCAGAAATGGTTACCTCGGCGCCATTCCCAAAGAAGACAGTATCTGGGCCGAAGTGCAGAAAGGGAATATCCGTTCACGCGGTTTTGATCTCAACGGCGCATGGTCGCCCTGGTACACCGTACATAAGATCATGGCCGGTTTACTCGATGCATATGTTTATTGCAACAATGAGAAAGCATTGATTATTCAGAAAAAATTTGCTGACTGGACTGAAAATATTCTGAAGGATCTGAATGATGAGCAAGTCCAGAAAATGCTGCTTTGCGAATATGGCGGTATGAACGAAGTGCTGGCAAACACCTATGCGATCACAAAAGATAAGAGGTATCTCACGCTATCCTATAAATTTCACGACCGCCGTGTACTCGATTCACTTGCTTTGGGTAAAGATGTATTGGCCGGAAAACATTCCAACACACAAATTCCCAAACTGATTGGCAGTATCCGCCGCTACGAACTCACCGGTAATGCTGATGATAAAACAAGGGCTGAATTTTTCTGGAACACAGTTGTACAACATCATACGTACGCAGCAGGGGGTAATAGCAATTATGAATATTTTGGTCCTGCAGATCAATTGAGTGAAACATTGACGGAAAACACCATGGAAACATGCAACACTTACAACATGCTAAAACTTACAAGGCATTTGTTTGCACTGGATCCTGATGCCCATTATTTTGATTACTACGAGAATGGATTGTACAACCATATTCTTTCGTCGCAAAATCATGATGATGGCATGATGTGTTATTTTGTTCCGCTCCGTATGGGTGGCCGTAAACGGTTTAGTAACCCGTTCAATACATTCACCTGCTGTGTGGGCTCGGGAATGGAAAATCATGTTAAGTACGGAGAAGCCATCTATGCTGCGGGTGCTGATGGCAGTCTCTACATTAATCTCTTTATTCCCTCTGAATTATCATGGAAGGAAAATAACCGGTCGTTAAAAATGGAAACATCTTTACCTGAGCGTAATCAGGTACTCATCAGTTTTACAAATGAAAATCCGTCATCGTATGCAATAAAAATCCGTAAACCAATATGGGCAGGAGAGGGTACCACTATTCTTGTGAATGATCAAAAGGAAAATATCAGTACTGATGACAAAGGATACTTTACTATTAAACGACGCTGGAAAAAAGGAGATAAAATAAATGTACAGTTTTCCATGTCGGTGTATGCGGTTGCCATGCCCGATAATAAAAACAGACAGGCATTTTTTTATGGCCCGGTTTTACTGGCAGGCGATATGGG
The DNA here is from genome assembly GCA_965206685.1 of Sediminibacterium sp. GTDB lineage: Bacteria > Bacteroidota > Bacteroidia > Chitinophagales > Chitinophagaceae > Sediminibacterium. The sequence goes on along the minus strand of OZ242223.1, from coordinate 2,122,116 downwards.
GAACACTGAACCCGATCCCGTTAAAGGCATTCCGGTAGTTGTTTCAGATGTTACTGATCCGGTTAAATGGATTGAACGGGATCCTGCTCAATTTCAATTTGCATCTTTGAAAGTGGGGCAACCGCAGGATATTTATTTCAAACCGTTTAATCAGATCAAGGATCAGTATTACAGTGTTTACTTTGATCTGTTTACCTCCGCTGGTTGGAAAGAGCAACAGGTAAAATACGAAGCCGAAAAATTTCGTCTGCAGGAGACGGAACGTTTAACGGTAGATGTTCTCCGCATGGGCGAAATGCAGCCGGAAAGAGATCATGAATTTACCGGAGAAACTTTTAACGGTGAGGGACATGCCAAAAAATGGCGCGCAACAAGGCAGGCAGGTTCTATGAGTTTCCTGTTAAAAGTAGCAGGTGACAAAGAAAATGAGATTCAGATGACTTATTGGGGAATGGATAACAGAGGAAGGGTGTTTGATATACTCGTTGATGGAAAAACGATTGCTACAGAAGATCTGAATAAATACAAAGGCAGCCAGTTTTATGATATCCGTTATGCTATTCCCGAATCGCTTACCCGCGGTAAAGAAAAAGTTACCGTAACGCTGAAAGCATCAACAGGTAATAGTGTGGGGCCGATTTACGGAACTGTGAGAATGATGAAAAAATCATGATACTTGTTAACCCGAATAGGCAAGAATCAGCAACAGGCAATGAATTTCTTTAGTGAATAAAAAAAAGTGAATGCCCTACCCGGATAAGTTGGTTGTGTTAGAAGATGGACTTAGCATTTTCATACCCGATCCCGAACAGATAAAACCTATTTATGAATATCTGCTTGCCAAAGATGAAAAAACAAATTTTCCTTTCTGGGCAAAGATCTGGCCTTCGGCAATAGCACTCAGTTCCTTTCTGAAAGAGGAGCCCGCTTGGATAAAAGATAAAACCGTTCTCGAATTAGGGGCAGGCATTGGGTTGCCTTCTTTTGCAATGGCGCATCATGCAAAAAGCATGATCATCAGCGATCATGCAGCAGAAGCGGTATCATTGATGCAAAAAAATATTAAACATCTGAAACTGGAACATGTTAAGGCAATACACCTTGACTGGAATGATTTTCCGGATGAGATCCATGCTGAAATCATTTTATTGAGTGATATCAATTATGCACCCGGCCAGTTTGAACCCCTGCTTCAATTGATCAAAAAATTTGTAGAAAAGAATGCTGTCATTATCCTGTCAACCCCACAACGTATTACCATTACCCCGTTTGCTGAAGCCCTTCAACCCTTTATAAAACGTTCTGTTCTGAAAACAGCAGTGCATATGAATCAGTCCGTTGAAATACGAATCTTGATTCTTTCGAATGAGTGAGGGTCAATAATATATTTTTGATATTAAAAAAAAAGTAGTTTGAGTAATTTGAGCGGACAAATTATTTGTATAGTCTTTTAATGGTTTAGCTACAGTTCATTTTAACACTTTATGCATTTTCATTTGCATAGCTCATTTTTCCTGAAATCCTTAAAACGCCTTATTGGACCTGATTCTTTAAAATGAGATTCTCTGAAAAGTGATCAATCATAATATAAATAAGGCAAAATCAATAGTATTATATTTAATTATTATTTGAATATAATTTCATTAATTTATATAAAATTGAGCATTAAATGATAAAAAAGAATATATAATATTATACATAATATATTCAATTATCTGTTTTTTATTTTAACATATGTTTGTATATTGCTTCTACCAAAAGTTATTCTAAACTGTCCAAAACCAAACAACATGAGAAAATTCTTGTCTAGCTTCCTGCTGGCATTGCTTTGCTTTGCTATTACAGGTACGGCTCAGGTAATGACCGTATCCGGCAGGGTAACAGATGAAAAAGGAGTGCCCATTCCTTCTGCATCTGTTGTAATCAAAGGAAGAAAAGCAGCAGGTGTTGCTGCAGATGCCTCGGGTCAATTTAAAATTACCGCATCAAAAGGGGCCGTTTTAGTTTTTTCCAGCGTAAGCTTTCTTGCAAAAGAAGTGGTGGTTGGATCAAGTAGTACAATTAATGTAACACTTTCCAATGATGTTAATGTGTCTGAAGTAGTTGTAACCGCTCTTGGTATCAAACGTTCAGAGAAGTCATTGGGCTATGCTGTATCTAAAGTTGATCCCAACACCTTACTTCAAAAATCTGAGCCGAACATTTTGGCAAATCTTGCCGGTAAAGTTCCGGGTGTAGATATCAGAGCCGGACAAGGTGCACCGGGTGCTGCCTCACGTATACAAATCAGAGGGGTGTCTTCTTTTAATGGTGGTGAACCATTAATTGTCGTTGATGGAATTCCTTATAGCAATAATATAAGCAATACCACAAGTACAACTTCCGGTGGAGGTACCTATGGGTCAGGTATTGGAAATATTGATCCTAATGATATCGAATCGATAAACGTTTTAAAAGGCGCAGCCGCTGCCTCTCTTTATGGTTCAAGGGCAGCGAACGGTGTTTTATTAATTACTACCAAATCAGGTTCACCCAAAAAAGGAGCCAAATCACTAAACGTAACATATAAAGCAGGTTACAGTACAGAAACCATTTCTGATATACCAACCTTCCAAAACAGCTATGGTGCCGGTGCCCAGTTTGCAGTGGCAGGCTCTAATGGTTCATGGGGTGCAAAATTTGGTAAAGGTGTTATTTATGGTGGGGGAAGTATCACAGGTGGCGTACCTTCTGCAACCTATATTATTGGTACTTCTGCATCAGGTATTGATTCAATCCCTGCTGGTACATGGGCAACCATGTTCGCAGCTTATCCGGAGCTTTTTCCAAACGGAAGAAATGCATATAAAGCATATCCTGATAATGTAAAGAGCCTGTTCAGCACCGGTAACCTGTATGAAAATTCAGTAAGCGTTAATGGCGGAGAAGGAAATTCGCTTTTTAATGTTACTGTTTCCCGGGTTGATCAGCAAGGATATATCTCCAATTCAAGTTATGGCAAATCGAATGTAAGTGCTGGTGGACAAACCAGTTTTGGAAAATTAACCATTGGGGCTAATTTATCTTATACCAGATCAAAACAAGTTGGAGGATTTATTGGTCAGGCACAAAGTTTTATTTCTCAGTGGGGTCGTACCTATACAATGGCCAGAAACTGGGATATTGTTAGCTTTCCGTCAGAAACAAGAGCCGGCGTTCAGATTGGATTTAATGATGGCCAGTATACAAACCCGGTATGGGGTGCATGGCATAACGTAATTACCTCAATTGATGACCGTATAACCGCTACATTCAGGGCTTCATACAGGTTTAATAAGGCGCTTACCATTAATTATACTGCGGGTATAAACAGTTATGCACTTTTCAGAGAGCAGATTATAGATAAATCTTCTTATGGTAGTTCTGATAATACCTTAGGTACACTTACCTCTGTAGCAAACAGAACACAAGAACTTCAATCTACTTTGGTAGCCGTATATACGCCAAAGATTTTCACTAACTGGACTTTGGATGTGAAAGCGGGTAACGATATCAATTCCCGAGTTGCACGTAACCTGAATGTTATCGGCGTTAACTATATTATTCCGGGTATTTATAACCTGAATAATATGGCCGTTCAGCGTTTTAATGAAGACAGCAAAACAAATAGAAGGTTGGTTGGTTTTTTTGCAGATGCGAATTTGGGATATAAGAATTTTGCATTCTTAAACCTTACAGGAAGAACCGATCTTACATCAACCCTTCCCTATAAAAATGCAACTTATTTCTACCCGGCTGTTTCAGGTACTTTGATCTGGACTGACGCCTTCAAACTTAAATCAAACTGGTTGGATTATGGTAAACTGCGTGCAGGTTATGCAAGGGTAGGTAATGATGCTCCGCCTAATAACAGTGAACCTATTTATGGTCTAAATGCTGCCGGTTTTCTTAGTCAGCCATATGCATCCAGAGGAGGTACAACCTACGATCCAAACCTTACTCCGGAATTTACCACAGAACTTGAGCTCGGAACAGAAATGCGTTTTTTAAAGGGAAGAGCAGGATTCGAATTAACTTATTACGATAAAAAAACAACCGATTTGATTTTTGGTGTTAGTTTGCCTCAATCTACCGGCTATACCTCTTTTTTTACCAACCTGGGAGGAATTCGTAATACTGGAGTAGAAGCAGCATTGGATCTAAAACCTGTAATAACCAGAGATTTCCAGTGGAATATCAGAACCATCTTTACCAAAAACAAAAACACGGTAACCAAATTGATTGATGGTATAACCAGAGTTGCAATTGGTACAAATAACTGGGCTGAACCAGGGTTACCGTATGGTTATTTAAGAGGGTCACATTCTGCACGCTCAGACGATGGCCAATTGTTAATCAACCCTGCTAATGGTGCTCCTTTTGTTGACCCGAATGATGGTATGGTTGGTGATCCTTCCCCTAACTACAAATTGGGTCTCACCAATAATTTTTCTTTTAAAGGATTCCAGTTGAGTATTCTTTTTGATCTTACCAAAGGTGGTCAGTTTTACTCCGAATCTATTCAGGGAATGTTGGGAAGAGGTGTAACCATGGATACTTATGATAGAGAGGCGAGCCGTGTGATTACCGGAATCTATGCAAATCCTACCCCTGTTACAGGTGCTGACGGACTAAATCATTATACACCTATGTTGTCTGGTGGTAAAACGATTCCTAATCAGACAAGGATTACAACCAATGACCTGTTTTTCTCTCCAACAGGAACCGGTGCAACTTTTGCTACCAACGGTGCATTTGAATATTCAGTTTATGATGGAACTGTGTACAGGTTAAGGGAATTGAGTTTGGGTTATACATTGCCTAATTCAATCATTCGCAAGTTAAAGTTGACAAACGTTACCATTTCTTTAAGTGGACGTAATCTTTGGTATCTCGCACCTAATATTCCTAAATACACCAATTTCGATCCGGATAATAACAATTCGGTTGGTGCTAATTCGCAAGGAAATGAAATCGGAGGTGCCCCAAGTTCAAAAAGATACGGTGTTAACTTAAACGTAACTTTCTAATAATCATTCTGTAAAACTTCAATTATGAGAAAGAACAAAAATTTTATATACATTCTTACAGCATTGGTTATGATAACCGCTGTAGGGATAAGTTGTCAGAAATTCCTCGATGTAAACAAGAATCTCAACAGCCCTACCTCTGTACCCCTATCGTTGCTCCTAAGTGGATGTGAGCGAAGTATCGGGAATTCTTTGGCCTTAGGTTCCGGGCTTGGGGGTACTACTTCCGTTTATGTACACCAAACCACTGGTCGTGTTGCAGCTGACCGATATGGCGGAAGTGCAGATGGAGCCTGGAATTCTTTATTAGCAGCCATTACCAATCTGGATGTGATCATAACCAGGGGAGCTGATGAGAAGCGTTTTGTATATGTCGGTATTGCTAAAATATTGAAAGCATATTCTTACAGCGTAATGGTAGATATCTGGGGCGATGTGCCTTATAGTGAGTTTAATCAATTTGCAAATGGGATAAAGCAGCCAAAATTTGATAAAGGATCAGATATTTATCCGAAACTTTTAAAATTGATTGATGATGGGATTGCAGATATGAATAATACAACAACCAACCCATCCAAACCTGCTGCTGATGATTATATCTACAAAGGGAGTGTTACTAACTGGACCAAAGCAGCTAATACCATAAAGCTTAAACTCTACACCCAGATTAGGCTTGTACAGGATGTTAAAGCGCAGGTAGCAGCATTATTGGCAACACCTGCTACACTTATCAATTCTCAGGCAGAAAGTTTTATGCTGCCTTACGGGCCCAATGGTACAACGGATGACAGACATCCGGCATATGGAGACTACAATGCTACTCAGCGCGGTGGACAGCTTTTCAGTCCCTGGTTATATGAAATCATGAAAGGAAGGAATGCGGATATTTTAAACGGAAACCCTGATCCAAGAATTCCATATTATATATATAACCAGAAAACGCCAACCGGAACTCCTGAAAACTGTACAGAGTATCGTGATGGAGGATTTATTACAATTCTGTTTGGCTCAAACGGTAATTGCCGCGATGGTTCAAACAGTGCCACCTATTCACTATTAGGGATTTATCCGGCTGGTGGCCGTTATGATGCGGGTGCCGGGCAAACAGTTACTGCAGTGGGTGGTGGTGCAGCAGCAGGAACGGGTGCACTTCCACACATGTTTATCTCTTATGCAGACCGCTTATATCTTGAGGCTGAATTAATCCAGACAGGATTGGTTACTGGAACTGCAAGAACGGTATTCAGCAAAGCTCTGGATGAATCTTTTGCACAGATGGATTATGTAATTACCAATTTTGTTAAACCGGGTTCCGCAGGTGCAGCTCAAGTGGTTCCACTGATTGTTGGTACGCCTGAAACAAATACTTATAAAACAAAAGTGTTAGCCGCTTTTGATTTAGGAACTGCTGCAAAACAGTTAGAATATATCATGACTGAGAAATGGATTAATCGAATTGAAAATCCGGTTGATAGCTATACCGATTACAGAAGAACATCATATCCGGTGTTGTTCTCGCCGGCTCCCGTTGGTACCGTTACAAGTGTAACTGCACCTGATGGAAAAGTTACACCGGTATCAAACGACAGAAAGTATCCATGGTCATTGCCTTTTAATACAAGTGAAATTGCGTTAAACAGTAATGCACCGCCTCAAAAAGTTCCTGAATCATATAAAGTATTCTGGCAACCTTGATAGAATTGATATATCACTAATAAAACAAAGAGATTATGAAAATTAGAAAATTAAACATATTCGCGGCTGCTGTTCTCTGCTTGTGTATTTCATTGGTGGGATGTACAAAAAAAGATGGGGCTGTTCCAAGTAGCGTAAGCGTTGAAGCCATACCTACTGTTTCAACCAATATTGATCCTACAGGATCTGCATCAATAAGTATGGCGGCTTTGGCTAGTTTCTCTGGTAAATTTACAATATCCATGTATTTTTCCGGAGCAACCCCACCTACTAAAATCGATGTAGTTGTTAGGAAAAACGGACTTGTTTCCAACGTTAAAGTGTTCAAAGCAGCAGTGTCTGCCTTGCCTGCAGGTTTTACTGTTACTGCCGCAGACATAGCAACTTTGTTTGGAGCAGCTATTGCGCTGAACGATACCTATGATTTTGCACCTGATCTGTATCTGGGTGACAAAAAGTATGAGGCATTCCCCACCGTTGGACTTGGTACCGGTGCAGGGTTGAATGGTATGCCTAATTTTGGCGAATTCACACGCTTTACGGCTAAGCCATAAAGAATCGGATCAATTCCATATCAGGATCTTTTCTTTCAGAAATGTGTCTTGAGAAAACCCTTAGTAAAAACGCTCCTCAGTTGAGGAGCGTTTTTGTTATGTAAAGCAGTCCGATTAAGTGTAAAAACAACGCTGCGACAATTCCTTTCAAGGCGGATTTAATGGCAGGTATTCGATTTCTTATGTTAATAAGTAAATTTATGCAACCGATTACATTATCGGTAACAAAAAGTAGATTTGAGAAATTAACCGCTTGCTATGAAAAGAATATTCACCTTCTCATTGCTGATCTTATGTATCAGCGTTTCTGCGCAAAATTCATCTAACGGAACCTATACAGCCGAACAGGATCATAAGAACATGATGGATCAATTAGGCATTAAAAAATTAAGACCGGGGCCAAGTGGAAATGAGTCGGCACCCAACCATGCCAATTATGATGAGGCATTGGCCAATCCATACCCTAACCTGCCGGAAATACTTACGTTAAAGAACGGTAAGAAGGTAACCAACGCAGAGATGTGGAAAGAACGCCGCGCAGAGATCGTTGAAGATTTTGAAAGGGAAGTGGTAGGCAGGGTTCCTAAAAATGTTCCGAAAGTTAATTGGGAAGTAAAGATTACAGATAATGAACGAATCGGGTTTTTACCGGTGATCGCCAAAAAACTCATTGGACATGTTGACAACAGCAGCTATCCGGGTATTTCTGTAGATATTAAAATGATACTTGTTGTTCCTGCCAATGCAAAAGGCCCCGTACCGGTTTTGATGATGTTTGGTGGTGGTAACAGCTTACCCGCACCCGCACAACCCAATGCAGAAGCAATGGAAAAACTGAATGAGTCGCTGAAAGCATTGATGATCAAAAATGATCCTTCTGTTAAAGCAATATTTGATCAGTATCCGGCATATACGCCGATTGTTGCTGCAGCACCTGCCGGTGGATTTGGTTTTGGTGCACCACAAACGCCTGCAGGACAGGATCCGCCAACCACACAACAATTGATTGCAGCGGGATGGGGTTATGTTCAAATAGATCCTTCAAGTATACAGGCTGATAATGGTGCCGGACTCACCAAAGGAATTATTGGGTTGGTAAATAAAGGGCAACCACGTAAGCCTGATGATTGGGGCGCTTTGCGTGCATGGGCATGGGGTGCTGCGCGGGCATTGGATTATCTTGAAAAAGAACCGATGGTAGATGCAAAGCATGTAGGAATAGAAGGTGTATCGCGTTACGGAAAAGCGGCACTGATCACCCTAGCCTTTGAAGAAAGATTTGCGATGGCACTTGTGGGTTCATCGGGTGAAGGCGGAGCAAAACTGCACCGCCGCAATTTTGGCGAAGCAGTAGAAAGCCTTACCGGTGGTGGAGAATACCATTGGATGGCAGGAAATTTTTTGAAATATGGTGCTGCAGAATCCAGCTTCGGTTCAAAGAACCCCGGCGATCTTCCGGTTGACGCGCATGAGTTGATTGCATTGTGTGCACCCCGTTTAACTTTTATCAGTTATGGTGTACCTGAACAGGGAGATGCCAAATGGCTTGACCAGCAAGGAAGTTATATGGCAACCGTAGCAGCAGGCGAGGTATTTAAATTGTTGGGGGCAAAAGACCTGGGTGTATCAAACGATTATAAAACAGAAAAAATGCCACCGGTTCTTACCGGTTTGCTGAATGGTGAACTTGCGTGGCGTCAACATGCAGGCGGGCATACCGATGCGCCCAATGTGAAATATTTTATTGAATGGGCCAGTAAAAAAATCGGTCATCCATTACCGCTTACTAGGTAATACAATGAAGCTGTATTTTTTGAAGCAGGTAAAACGGTATTCAAACCCTGAAAGATATGATTAGGGCCCTTTTATCCATCTCAACGCTTGTAAATAAAAATTTGCAGGACGTTTTTAATTAGAACAAGTTTTCTGTTTCTGCTTCATGGCAAAACCGGCGGTAGCAATTAATGCGATGATCAGGACAGATGCCTGTAATATCCATCCGAGGTGATCAGTTCTTTCTAATAATATTTGCTTAGTGCCTGTTGGATAATCCAATATCCATATAGCCCCCTTATTGCTTTTAATTCCTACTAGATTTTGTAATAGGTTCAATGCAAAATGGATACCGGTAGGCATGGCAATCCCACGGGACCATACTGCGGCAAGTCCAAATACAAATGCCCAAACAAATGGCCCGGCAATGGAACTGAGAACGGTCCAGCCGTTAAGAATATGGTAAGCGCCAAAAGCAATGGCAATGATGATCTGGCTTGTCCAGATTCCAAAAGCCTTATTCATTTTCACCATTGGATAAGATCTGAATCCGATCTCTTCCATTAACGCCAGTGGCAGGATAGGTAAATAGACGAAAATGACTTTCCAATCAAATGCATTGGTGTGAAATTGTAAAGTGAGTTCGCTAAAAAACAGTAAAGTAAACAGCATAGCAGTAAACAGAATGGTTCCGATGATGATTCCGAGGATAAATCGGAACCCGGTTTGCTTTTCCCAAATCAAACCTACAGTAGAGAATGGCTTTTTTTCGGGTTTCAGGAAAACCCATACTGCCAAAAAACCTGCGAAACTACCCAGCGTGCCATAGATCAGCATATTGTACAGAGAGGGGAATGCTGTACGGATTAATCCACATATCACGAGAAGCACAATAAAGAAAATGATAAACCCTAAACTTTTCAGCAGGGCAGATATTCCTGAATCTTCGTATTTTTCAGTTGTAGGTATCATGCAGCAAATGTAGTATCAGAGAACTTTAGCGTTATGCGTCATTTATGAATGACGTTTAAATGACGTAAAATGTCGTCTAAATCAATACCATGGATCACAAAAAATTACAGGAATACGCAGCTTCCATAAAAGAAGGCCGAATACAAAAGAATTATACCCAACAGGAATTGGCAGAATTGTCAGGTATCAGTCTGCGATCTATCCAGCGTATTGAGAATGGGGAAGTAATGCCGCGGGCATATACTCTAAAAACCCTGACCGAACATTTAGGTATTTCTATTGAACAGTCAGCCGTGGTAAGTCATTCAACGCGGAAGAAAATGAATCTGGTTCAAAAACGGATCATGTCTATCAGTACAGCCGTTTTACTTACGCTGTTAGCCTGTGCCTATGTGTTACAATCTTCCGGTTTTCCCGAAACAAGTTTTGAACTGTTTGTTTATATAGCTAGTTTTTTTGCAGTGTACACGGGAATCCTGATAGCTATATGGAAATAGGTGCCGGTACAAATGAAGACGGAAACAAAATAAAATCCTGCAATGATTCTTCTGTTCCTGATTCTAAGATTCTAAGAGTTCCAATAACTGATCCATGTGTCGCCTGCTATGCAGATCTATGAGGTTAATCCATTCATAAATGGTTAATTCACCGAAGAGGCGGTGGGGGTATTCTTTACTGTGAAGTGAGAGATCCATTTTTTCGATCTTTGCAGCAATGTTTGATCTTTGATCCCGTATTTTTTCAACAAGATCAGATACAGATTTTGCATCAGGTGAAGGGATCAGAAAAGGAGGGGCGTCTATTTTATTAGCTCTGTTGCTTACCCTGGCATTTACGGTAGGAACTTTTTCATTAAGATCCCGCTCAGTGGGATGTGTGGCCGTTTTGAGAATATCACTCAAGCGAATATCAAATATCAACAGGTGTTCAGCTACTTCTCCTGCACTCCATTTTTCAGGGGAAGGTTTTCGGTTAAATGCTTCATTGTCAAACTTTTCTATTAACTGTAGTAGTTCTTTAGTGGTTTGCCGATACCTTTCTGAGAGCGCTGAATTATTTTCCGTCATCCTACTAAGATAAGACAATTCACAAATCGGACACGCTGGTTGTGACAAAAAATATTTTAAAAAATATGCAACAATATGATTGCATATTATATATTTGCAACAACATTGTTGCAGATTATGTCAAATGAATCCAGAAGAGATGTTTTTCAGGCGATAGCTGATCCCACGCGGCGGGCCATTTTATTATTGCTTGTGTCGCAAGCCATGACACCGAATGCGATGGCAGAACATTTTGATTGCACCCGGCAGGCTGTTTCGAGGCATGTAAATGTTTTGCATGAATGCGGTTTGGTAAAGCAGGAGCAATCCGGCAGAGAGATCTACTACCATTTAAACAAAAACAAAATGAAAGAAGTAGACAAATGGTTGAAGCCTTTTAGAAAATTATGGGAGAGCCGGTTTAACCAATTGGATGAAGTATTGAAAAACTTAAACGATTAAATATGATCAACTTACAAGAAACACAGATCAGTAAACATCCATCAGAACCTAAATTGATTGTGGTGCGCGAATTCAGTGCTCCGGTAGCTAAGGTTTGGCGGGCATGGACAGAAACTGAATTACTCAATCAATGGTGGGCCCCCAGGCCATGGCGTACAGAAACCAAAAGCCTGAATTTTGTTAGTGGCGGACTTTGGTTATACTCTATGGTTAGTCCGGAAGGAGATAAACATTGGTGCCGTGTGGATATACTGGAAGTGGATCCTGGTAAAAGTTTTCGTTCCGTAGCGGTTTTTTGTGATGAAGAAGGTACACCCAATACGATTGCTCCTGAAATGAAATGGTTTGTACGATTTGAGGAAAGTGAAGCAGGTACCAAAGTGATTACTGAATTGAGCTTTAATACAGAAGCAGAATTAAATACATTGGTTGAAATGGGCTTCAAAGGTGGATTTACGATGGCGTTGGGTAATTTGGATGAGTTGCTGGCAAATTAGGAGAACAAGATTCAAGGAACAAGAACCAAGGAACAAGACTCAAGGGACAAGATTCAAGAGACAAGATTCAAGGGACAAGATTCAAGGAACAAGGCTCAAGGTATATAAGAATGTAAATACATTATCAATCCTTAATCCTTGAATCTTGATTCTTGATCCTTGGTTCTTGATCCTTGGTTCTTCAATCTTAATTCTTTTTCATCCACAAAGGCTTAGCCTTCTGCACTTTTTTGAAAACGGTGCAGTCTGTTGAATGAGCGCCATCTAAATAACCAATACTCATTAAAAACTCATTCACAATTTCACCACCGGTAAAGCGGAATGTTTTCTTGAACAACTTTACCCATTCCTCTTTTGTTTTGGGATGATGCAATTCCAGCCATTTTTCGAATGAGCCAAATTCTTTCTGAAGTAAAAGAATGGACTTTGCATTTTCTATTGCTGCATTTATTTTGAGGCGATTGCGGATGATGCCTGCGTCTGCCAGTAATCGTTCTCTGTCTTTCTCACTATACGCAGCCACTTTTTTGATATTGAAATTGTGGTAAGCTTTTCTGAAACCGGCTTCTTTTTTCAGGATTGTTTCCCAGCTTAGTCCCGCCTGATTGATCTCAAGTACCAGTCTGCAGAATAACTCATTATCATCATGTATGGGAAACCCATACAAATGGTCGTGGTAGGCTTTGTGAAGGGCTTTTCTGTCCCCGGTCATGTTTTCTATTGCGCGGCAGTATGACATGTTTTGATTTTCGTAAAACTAAATTAAGCGAATGTTTTGAATAGGATTTAACTTTAGTTATTCCTGAATGTAAATAAAGCAAGCAAAATGATTTTCGGATCTATCTATCAGAATCGGGTCTGCGGTATCTTAATGATATTTTTTATTGCAGCTATCCCTGGATTAATTACTGCTCAACAAAAGATCAACAGGCATGCATTGGCAGAAAGGCATACCGCGGTAGTAACCAAGGCCGATCCATTGGCTTCACTTTCTGTAGGTAATGGAAGATTTGCTTTTACGGCAGATATTACAGGTTTGCAAACATTTACGGAGCAATATAAAAAAGGGGTACCGCTGGGAACACAATCGGAGTGGGGTTGGCATAGTTTTCCGAATCCTGAAAATTTTATTGATGGAGAATCTTTGCAGGATTATATGCTTGAGGGGAAAAAGATCAGTTATGCAACACAACCGAAAGAGCCGAAACGAAAAAAAGATGCATCCGATTATTATCGTATCAATCAACATAGATTGCAGTTGGGAAATATCGGATTGGAAATCATCAAAAAAAATGGATCACTAGTTGATCTGTCAGATATTCAAAACATACATCAGGAGTTGAATGTCTGGAAAGGAGAGATCACAAGTCGGTTTACGGTTGAAGGGGTTGCCGTTACTGTAATCACGTATGCCAATCAGGAAAAAGATGCGATTGCAGCAAAGATCAGTTCCCCGCTTTTGGAAGAAGGAAGATTGAAAGTAAGGATCCGGTTGCCTTATCCAACAGGTGCATTTGCAGATGAAGGGGCTAATTATGTTAATGATGAAAAACATCAATCTATTATATCGGGTTCGTCTGCTAATGCAGCTGTGATCACACATACTCTGGATACAACTATGTATTATGTGCATGCTTCCTGGGAGGGCAAGGCATCTATTAAAGAAAAATCGAAACACTATTTTATTATTGATCCGGCAAAGGCAAAAGTATTTTCATTTGGCATTGATTTTTCTCAAAGTAAAAAAAACAGTGCACCCTCTTTTATCATTACCCAAAACAGCAGTGAAACAGGTTGGAAGAAATTCTGGTTATCCGGCGGATCGGTTGATTTTTCAGGTAGTACAGATAAGCGTGCGTTTGAATTGGAAAGAAGGGTTGTACTTTCTCAATATGTTACCAAAGTTCAATGCGCCGGAAATTTCCCTCCTCAGGAAACAGGGTTAACCTATAACAGCTGGTATGGAAAACCACATATTGAAATGTTATGGTGGCATGCGGCACATTATGCTTTATGGAACCGTACAGATCTTTTAGAAAAAAGCCTGAGCTGGTATTTTACAGCAGCCAAAGGTGCCAAGGCGATTGCGCAAAGACAAGGTTTTGAAGGAATACGCTGGCAGAAGATGACAGATAATGATGGGAGAGAAGTGCCTTCTTCAGTAGGCGCTTTTTTGATCTGGCAGCAACCACACCTGATTTATCTTGCAGAATTGGTTTATCGTAATAGTAAAGACAAAAAGATTCTGGACAAATACAAAGAACTCATTTTTGCCACGGCTGATTTTATGGCATCCTTTCCTACATATGATAAAGCAACCGATAAATATAATTTAGGAAAAGGCCTGATACCTGCGCAGGAATGTTTTGATGCAAAATCAACTTTTAATCCTACTTATGAATTGGCTTACTGGAGCTGGGGATTACAAACCGCACAAAAATGGAGAGAAAGATTGGGAATGAAACGTAAAAAAGAATGGGATCAGATCATTCAAAAACTGGCACCGCTTCCACAGAAGAATGGCGTATATCTTGCTACAGAAAGCACACCGGATTGTTATGATGTAGATAGTAAATACACGATCGATCATCCGGCGGTATTGGCAGCATTGGCGAGTTTGCCGCCAAGTAATGGATTGGATACGGCAGTAATGCACAGAACTTATTCACTGGTTGATCAGATCTGGCATTGGGATCATACATGGGGTTGGGATTTTCCATTGATTGCGATGACGGCTACCAGATTGAATCAACCAGCGCTTGCGTTGGATGGGTTGTTTAAAAATATTAAGACGAATACCTATCTCGTAAATGGTCATAATTATCAAGACGACAGGTTAACCATTTATCTACCCGGAAACGGAGGAATCCTTTCAGCCATCGCTTTGATGTGTGCAGGATATGATGGCTGTAAAACCATCAATCCAGGTTTTCCAAAAGATGGAACATGGAAAGTGAAATGGGAAAATCTGAGTCCGATGTTTTGATCTCTAAAAAATCTAATAAAAAAGCCTCATCAATATTGATGAGGCTTTTTTAAAATAACCTGATATTTTAATTGCCATCCTCCGGCGTAATGTCTTCCACTCTTGAAGAAGAATCATTATTAGATGGGGCTACATAAATAGTCTGGTGATAGAATTTTGTAGACGGTTTTACCTCGTTCAGTTTTTCATTGAAGATGGCGAGATAATTATTGTCTTTATTATTTTTATTGAACACATCTTTCAACTGAGCAAACAGATCAGAAGAGCTGGATTCAAACACCGAAGTTTCTAAACTTAAGAGTTTGATATTGGCTTCTACAAACTGGTTCATTTCGGTATTGATGATCGTACAATGAATATTGCCTTTTACGATCGAATCTTTGCAAAGGTTTACGCGTAAACTGTACACCGATCCTTCAAACTCACCTTCCACTTTAATATCGTTACAGATAATTACGCCACGTATAATACCGGTAGGGGTAATATGAATGGTTTTTTTACTGTAGAGTACACCATTAAAATTACCATCGAGGATGATATCATTCTCAGAATCCAGCACACCTGAAATATTGGTTGAACTGGTAATGAAAAGTTGTTTTTCATCTGATGCGCTCTGGCTTGAAAAACCGGAATTTGGATCGTGCAATAACTGTTCCCTGAACTTATTCATTTGTGGTTATTTATATTATGGCGAAAAGTTAATATTTTTCATCTATAAAAAGGGGAGAAACGATTATTTTTTTATGATTTTTCATCTCAATCCACCTGTTTTTGCAAAAAACGTTCAATATTAGTTATATTGAAGCTTAATCCTATCCATAACCCCCACTATGCTATTTAAAAAAACAGAAGCACCTACCGAAATGTTACCTGCCGTACAAGTGGTGTCCGGCGGTGTTTATTTTGGGATCATTAAAACGTCTTCCCCCATCAGAATTGAAGGTGATTTTAAGGGTATTATTTTTTGTACCAATAAAGTGATCATTGATAAAAAAGCTTCCGTTAATGGCGATATCCTTTGTCATGATATTGTGATCGGCGGAATGATTGAAGGCAATGTAATTTGTAAGAACAAATGCTCACTCAATGAAGATGCAATAGTAAATGGCGTTGTACGTACTTCTAAATTTGAAAATGGCGAGAACAGTTCGGTTACCGGCCCTGTTTATGTAAACAAAGACAATGTGAACATTGATGTAGATGAGTATTATGAACTGTTCAACAAAAAAGAAACCCTCGAAAAGATTAAAGCTGAATATTTCTCCCTCCCGCAGAAGCTGATCTTAATAACCTGATCACTTAATTCGCGAATTCGCGGATTACGGATTAGCGGATTCTATTTTTCAATTTTAAAACATTCAATTTATGGATGAATCTATGGGTATGCCTGTGGTGCAGCAGGAAGAAACATTATCAATCGATTCTATTGCCCGTGAACAATTGGCGGAAGCAGCACGATGGGCGAGGTTTCTGGCTATTATGGGTTTTATTGGTTGCGGGATCATAGTGATAGCCGGTATTATGATGGCCATATTTTCTTCTCTTATGAGCCAGGTCTCAACAGGCTACTCCTATTCGGGGAGACCTGTTCAAACATTCGGAAGATCTGCTTTGATCGGAATTATGTATGTGATTGGATCTGCTGTTTTCTTTATAAGATGTCTTTACCTGTATCGGTTTGCGAATAAAATGAAAACGGGCTTGCATAAGAGAAATCAGGACGAATTGAATGAGTCGTTTCAAAATCTCAAAAAAATGTTCCGGTACAATGGAATACTAACGATCGTTGTTGTTGCTTTATATATTGTTATTCTGTTTGCTGCAATGATAGCAGCATTGAACAGGTAGATAGCAGATCAATTATTTGCGCCACAGATTTGCACAGGTTTTTACGCCGTTGTTGGTCGCCTGACCAACAACTCGAGTTCGCAAATGTTGTTGGTCGGGCGACCAACAACGGCTTTTTATTAATATGTGGTCTTTTAATTGATAAGCTTCCCGCCATATTAAACAGAAAGGGATATTTTTGCATCTCTATCCAAAAATCATCAAAGGCGATCAATGAAGGCGAAGCTGCAGCAACTGTCTAAAGAACTGGAAGGCGATCTGTTTCTCGATAATACCATCCGTACATTATATGCAACGGATGCATCGGCTTACCGCGAAATGCCTTTGGCTGTAGCCATACCCAAATCAAAAGAAGATCTGCTTACACTGATCCGTTTTGCAAAAGATCACAAAACTTCATTGATACCGAGAACGGCGGGAACATCGCTTGCCGGACAGGTAGTAGGTAAGGGCATTATTGTAGATGTATCAAAACATTTTACACAGATATTAGAATTCAACGCAGAAGAAAAATGGGTTCGCGTGCAGCCCGGTGTAATTCGTGATGAATTGAATATGTTCCTGAAACCACATGGTTTATTATTTGGTCCGGAAACTTCTACCGCTAACCGTGCGATGATCGGTGGAATGGTGGGTAATAATTCCTGTGGCTCTAATTCTGTTGTGTATAGAAGTACCCGTGAACATTTGCTGGAAGTAAAAGCATTATTAAGTGATGGAACAGAAACAGTATTCAAGTCTTTGTCTAACGATGATTTTCATGCCAAATGCGAATTGAACACCTTGGAAGGATCTATCTATAAAAGTGTGCGCAGCATCTTAAGCAATTATGATAACCAGGTAGAGATCAAAAAAGAATTCCCCAAAGCTTCTGTGGAAAGAAGAAATACGGGTTACGCGATTGATCTTTTGGTAGATACTGCACCGTTTCATGCAGGTGGTCCCGATTTTAATTTCTGTTCATTGATAGCCGGCTCTGAAGGAACCCTGGCTTTTCTTACAGAGATCAAATTAAACCTGATTCCTTTACCGCCAAAAGTGAGTGGATTATTATGTGTGCATTTTAATTCGATAGATGAATCGTTACGTGCCAACTTAATTGGATTGAAATATCATCCCCGCGCAAGCGAGTTGATCGATCATTATATTCTGGAATGCACCAAAGGCAATATTGAACAAAGTAAGAACCGTTTTTTTGTACAAGGCGATCCCGGTGCGATTTTAGTGATTGAATTTGCTGCAGAAACCAAAGAAGAAGTATTGGCCATTACCCAAAAAGTAGAAGCCGATATGCGTGCCGCTGGTTTGGGTTATCATTTCCCGGTTTTGTTTGGAGAGGATACAAAGAAAATATGGACACTGCGCAAAGCAGGCCTCGGTTTACTCGGCAATTTACCCGGCGATGAAAAAGCAGTACCTGTAATTGAAGACACGGCTGTTGATGTAAACGATCTTCCGGCTTATATCCGCGAGTTCAATGAGATCTTAACCAAACGCGGACTGCATTCCGTTCATTATGCGCACGCGGGTTCGGGTGAGATCCATTTGCGCCCCATCATCAATTTAAAAACCGTTGAAGGCAATCATTTATTCAGAACCATAGCGGAAGATGTGGCCACACTGGTTAAAAAATATCAAGGCTCATTAAGCGGTGAACATGGCGATGGCAGATTACGTGGCGAATTTATCCGCCAGATGGTGGGAGAGAAGAATTACAAATTATTACAGGAAGTAAAACATACCTGGGATCCGGATAATATTTTCAATCCCAATAAAATTGTGGATACGCCTTCGATGAATACGATGCTGCGTTATGAGCCCGGACAATTTACGCCCGAGTTCAAAACCATTTTCCGTTTTCATCAGCAGGATATTCTGCAACATGCCGAGCAATGCAATGGCTCCGGCGATTGCAGAAAAACACATTTATCCGGCGGAACCATGTGTCCATCCTTCATGGCCACGCGCAATGAAAAAGATACCACAAGGGCAAGAGCCAATATTTTACGTGAGTTCTTAACGCATTCCAACAAACTCAACCGCTTTGATCATAAAGAGATCTATGAAGTAATGGATTTGTGTTTGAGTTGCAAAGCCTGTAAGTCAGAATGTCCATCAAATGTAGATATGGCCAAACTGAAAGCCGAATTTCTGCAACAGTATTACGATGCCAACGGTGTTCCCTTCCGCTCAAAACTGATCGCTAATTTTTCTGCTTCGGCAAAACTGGGGTCATTGATGCCTTCTGTTTATAATTTCTTTGTGACGAATCCTTTTACCGGTGGCTTGATCAAACGCTTTGCCGGCTTCGCGGTAAAAAGATCCATGCCCAAATTATCTGATTCCACTTTACTGAGTTGGTATAAAAAGCATCAGAAAGCCATCGTTCAGAAAGGCAGTAAAAAAGTGTATCTGTTCTGTGATGAGTTTACCAATTACAATGATGCACACATCGGACAAAAAGCCATCCTGCTTTTAGAAAAACTGGGTTATGAAGTAGTGATACCCGAACATGTTGAAAGCGGCCGTGCCTGGTTATCCAAAGGATTAATCCGCCAGGGACAAAAGATCGCGAATAAAAATATTGCGCTGTTAAGTAACCTCATCACAGCAGAAACACCATTGATTGGTGTAGAACCCTCTGCAATCTTAACTTTCCGAGATGAATATCCCGAACTGGCATCTGACGAATTGCTGGATGCATCAACCGCATTATCCAAAAATGTTTTTCTGATCGATGAATTCATCGCCAACGAGATCAAAAAAGGGAATATCAGTAAAGAATCTTTCACCAAAGAAAAAAGAGCCATCAAACTGCACGGACATTGTCAGCAAAAAGCAATCTCGTCTGTAGCGCCTTCTATTACATTGCTTACTTTACCGGAAAATTATTCGGTTGAAACCATTCCATCCGGTTGTTGCGGTATGGCGGGTTCATTTGGTTATGAGAAGGAGCATTATGAACTATCTATGCAGATAGGAGAGATGGTTTTACTACCAACTGTTCGTAAACAAACTGATGACACGATCATTGCTGCTCCGGGCACCAGCTGCCGTCACCAGATCAAAGATGGCACGGGCAGAAAAGCCTTACACCCTGTAGAGATTTTATACAATGCATTGGCCTGATCCCCGGGTTGATGCATCCCGTTTATATTTTTGAAACACCGTTGCTGTATTTTTTCCAAAAATCATAAGCCCTTTTTTCAAAAATGAATAATTATTCAGGTATGTTTGTTGCTTGAAACTGAAAGACGATAAAAAGGTCGAACAGATTTTTGAGGCAACCCTTTCATTGGTGAAAGAAAAAGGTCTTGCCGGTGTAACCATGGGCGAGATTGCCCGCTCAGCCGGAATTGCTACCGGAACCCTCTATATCTATTTCAAGAACAAAGAAGAACTGATCAACACTTTATTTGCCGATTGCCGCAAAGCCTCCATTGACAGCTATTTTAAAAACTACGATGCTACCAAACCCTTTAAATCAGGGTTTCAGGTTGTATGGAACAATATTCTTGAGTACCGTGTACTGCATTTTGACAGAGTGGTGTTAATGGATCAATGTTACCATTCTCCTTTTATGGACGAGTGCACAATGAAGATGACCAAACAATGGAAACAACCTTTATTTAAACTGATTGAAAGAGGAAAAGATGAAAACGTGTTTAAAGATATGGACACATTTGCCTTACTCATTTTTATGATCGGCAGTATCCATGAAGGTGTTAAGAATGCACACTATACCCGAAAGCCATTGAATAAAGCAACCATCGATGCCATGTTCAATATGTGTTGGGATGGAATGAAAAAGTAACGGAAGTTGATTTGTTGTTTGCCTTATTAAGTAAAGTATTGATCTATAGTAACCAAACCGTGCCTTTGTGTCTTGGTGAGAAAAATAATTTGCACACAAAGGCACAAAGGCACGGTATAGGGGCTGAATTTTGAAAATACCTTCGAATACGATTTTTTAAAGTTATTGAACTGACTATGAGTATACGTTTATCACCATTACTAACATTCGCTGTAACACTAATGTGCTGCGGTGTATTTGCCCAAACGGGTAAAGATCCTTCTTTGCAACAGGCCACACTGGAAGCCTGTGTGCAATATGCATTAACGCATCAGCCTGTATTGCAGCAGTCATTACTGGATGAAGCCATCACCGAAAAACAGATCCAGGGTAAATTGGCCGATTGGTATCCGCAGGTAAACCTGAATTATAATTTGCAGCACAATTTTGAACTGCCTGCGTCTTATTTTTCCGGGGCTTATGTTCGCAACGGAACATTCAATTCTTCCAATATCGGTTTGAATGTTACACAGAACATTTTTAACCGCGATGTATTGTTTGCAAGCAGAACGGCAGAAGATATCCGCAAACAATCCAAACAAAATACCAGTTTCAATAAAATTGATATAGCGGTTAGTGTGAGTAAAGCATTCTATGATGTATTGCTTACCCGTCAGCAGGTGTCTGTTTTAAATGAAGCTGTAGTTCGTCTGGAGAGAAGTTTAAAAGATGCGGTAAGTCAATACCAGAGCGGCGTGGCAGACAAAACTGATTACAAGCGTGCAACCATTGCATTAAACAATGCCAAAGCACAACGCAAACAAACACTGGATCTGATCGCGGCCAAATTATCTTATCTAAAACAATTAATGGGCGTATCCGACAGCACGGCTGTTCAGTTGCAATACGATACTTCCCATATGGAAACGGATGCGATGGCAGATACAAGTGCAGGAATGCAATACGATAACCGTATCGAATATAAAATATTGCAAACACAGCAACGTTTACAGCAGGCAACCGAAAAATATTACCGCTCTGCTTATGTGCCAACCATCTCTGCATTTGGTAATTACAACATGAACTACCTGAATAATGAATTTGCCAAAACCTACAGCAACGGTTTTGCCAATTCAAATATCGGTGTGCAATTGGCTTTTCCGATTTTTCAGGGAAACAAAAGGGTGTTGCAGATCAAACAGTCGGAGTTGCAAACACGAAGGATTGATTGGGATATGATCTCACTGAAAAACAAACTCAATACCCAATACGCACAGGCTTTAGCGGTGTACAAAGGCAATCTTGTTAATTACCAGGCATTAAAAGAAAATGTAGTATTGGCAGATGATGTGTATAAAACATTAGATATCCAATATCGCTCGGGTATCAAAACCTATTTAGATGTGATCATCGCAGAATCTGACCTGCGTACGGCACAGCTGAATTTTTACAATGCTTTGTTCCAGTTATTGCAAAGCAAATTAGATGTACAAAAAGCATTAGGCACTATTCAATATTAATACAACACAACTTAACTATGGGAAAAATAATCAACATAAACCGTTTCTTATCCGGCAGCCTTTTATTCCTTGCTGCCTGCAGTGGCCCCAAAGCGCCTGAACAAAAAGCACCGCCACCCGTTCCTGTGGCCGTGTATGAAGTGCAGAATGAATCTGCCATATATTTTGATAATTATCCGGCAACAATCATCCCATTAAATCTGGTGGATCTGAAAGCACAGGTTACGGGATATATCACCGGTATCTTTTTTACAGATGGGCAACATGTAAATAAGGGACAAAAATTATACGAAATCGATAAACAGCAATACCAGGCCAATTACGATCAGGCTGTTGCCAACCTGAATGTGGTAAAAGCCAATCTGGCCAAAGTACAGCAGGATGCAGACAGATATGAAGCCTTATTAAAACAGGATGCCATCGCCAAACAAAAAGTAGATTATGCCATTGCTGATCTGCAAAGTGCAAAGATGCAGGTGGCGGCTGCACAAGCCAATGTATCGCGTTTATCAAACGATCTGCGTTTTTCTACGATCTATGCACCGTTTGATGGAACCATCGGTATCTCTCAGGCAAAAACAGGAACATTAGTTACGGCCAATCAGAATATATTGAATACAGTGTCTTCCGATAATCCAATGGCAGTTGATATTGCCATCGATCAAAAAGAACTTGCCCGTTTTACCAAACTGAAAGAACATCCGGCTCCTGAAAAAGATTCCATCTTCACTTTGGTATTGCCTGATAACAGTGTGTATGCAAAAACCGGTTTTATCAGTTTAACCGACCGCGCTATTGATCCGCAAACAGGAACCATTAAAACCAGATTGGTGTTTCAGAATAACGGTCAGTTAAAAGCAGGGATGAATACAAATATCCGTGTGAAAAATAATCACGACGGAACTTTCTTACTCGCTCCCTACAAATCAGTACTTGAACAGATGGGAGAATATTTTGTGTATGTGGTGGGCGACAGCAGCAAAGTATCGCAAAGAAAAGTTGTGCTGGGTACACGCATCAACGATAAAGTGATCGTGAAAGACGGATTAAAACCCGGAGAAAAAATAGTAGCAGAAGGTGTACAAAAATTAAAGGATGGTACCGTAGTAAATACAGCACCGCCAAAAGCAACCAAACCATAACGAAGAAAGTATGATCGCAAATACATTTATTAAAAGACCGGTTACCGCTATTGTGATTTCAATAGTGATCGTTCTGTTAGGCGTACTGTCTATTCTGAACTTACCGGTTAGCCAATACCCCGAGATCACACCGCCAACGGTGCAGATCACGGGTAGCTTTACCGGTGCCGATGCACAAACGGTGGAACAAACCGTTACCACACCCGTAGAATCGCAGGTGAACGGAACGCCCGGTATGGCTTATTTACAGAGTAACAGTACGAGTGATGGACGAACTACGATCACGGCAACATTGAAAGTAGGAACCAATGCAGATATTGCGGCTCTCGATATTCAGAACAGGGTAGGGATTGCCACTCCGCAATTACCCGATGATGTAAAACGTTTGGGATTGGTTACCCGTAAACGGATCCCAAGTATTCTTTTGCTGGTGGCTATGTATTCACCAAACGGAACACATGGTGTTTCTTTTCTGGATAACTATACCAATATTTTTGTGCGTGATGCCTTGTTACGCGTACCGGGTGTGGGAGATATTTTTACCCGTGCCGATGATTTTAGTATGCGCATCTGGCTACAGGCCGATAAATTGGCACAATTGGGTTTAACCGCAAGCGAAGTAGTAGCTTCTTTGCAGGAACAGAATTTACAGATCGCCGCAGGTTCGGTTGGCGCACCGCCGCAGAACAGTGTGCAGGCTTTTGAATACACCGTATTTACCAACAGCCGCTTAAGTACCGAACAGGAATTTGGAAATGTAATTGTTCGCAATAAACCATCAGATGGTTCTATCGTGCATTTGAAAGATGTGGCACGTATTCAGTTAGGTAAATTCAGTTATGCGAGCAATTCGTTTGTAGATGGAAAGCGTGGTTCCTATTTATTGGTGTACCAGGCGCCGGGCAGTAATGCATTGGAAACTGCTAAAGGCGTTACCGCTGCCATGGAAGCCTTAAAAAAATCTTTTCCAAAAGATATTGATTATGTAATCCCTTTTGAAACCGTATCGGTTGTAAAAGTATCTATTGGTGAAGTGATCACTACGTTGCTGGAAGCATTGGCATTGGTTACTTTGGTGGTATTCTTATTTCTGCAAAGCTGGAGGGCAACCTTAATTCCTGTTTTGGCCATCCCGGTATCTATTATCGGAACCTTTGCCTTTTTTGTGCCATTAGGTTTTACCATCAATACATTAACCATGTTCGGTTTTGTATTAGCCATTGGTATTGTAGTGGATGATGCGATTGTTGTGGTGGAAGCTGTACAACATTATATTGATCACGATAAACTTTCGCCGAAAGAAGCTACCGCCAAAGCAATGAAAGATATATCAGGCCCGGTGGTTGCCATTGCATTGATATTGGCTGCGGTATTTATTCCCGTTGGATTTATTCCGGGTATCGTAGGTAGACTGTACCAACAGTTCGCCATCACCATCGCCATTTCTGTTTTGATCTCTGCATTTGTAGCTTTATCGTTAACTCCGGCTTTGTGTTCTTTGTTTCTTAAGCCGATGCATATCGGTCAGAAATCAAGAGGCTTAAATCAATTCTTCTTCCGCTTTAACAGATGGTTTGGGCATCTTACCAACCGTTATACCAATGGTGTGTATCGTTCCATTAAAATTGCGCCGTTGGTTTTGGTAATGTTGGTTTGTATTATTGTAGGCACAGGATTATTGTTCCGCGCTAAACCCACAGGCTTTATTCCTACTGAAGATGAGGGAAGGATGTTTGTAACCTATGAATTGCCTGAAGCTTCTTCTACCACACGCAGCCTGGAAGTATTGAACAATATCATGGCAATTTTAAAAGAAACACCGGGTATTGATCACTACGCGGCTTTGGGTGGTTTTAATATTATTTCGGGTGCCACAAAATCTAATAGCGGTACCATTTTCTCGCAATTAAAACCATGGGACGAGCGCACAGATAAAAGTTTACAACTCGCAGCCATCATTGCTTCTGCACAAAAAAGACTGGCGGCTATTAAAGGTGCCAATATTGTGGTTACGTCTCCGCCCGCTATTCCGGGTCTCGGACAAACCGGTGGTTTTACTTTTGAACTCGAACAGCGCGAAAGCACCGACGATATTAAACAGTTTGAAAAAGTAGTAAACACCTTTGTAGGCGAAATGAATAAACGCCCCGAGATAGCAAGAGCCTTCTCTTTCTTTACCGCTAAAACACCCAGTTATAAAGTGGAGGTTGACAGAGAGAAATGTAAAAAGCTCGGTCTCTCTATTGCAGATGTGTACAATACCATGCAAACTTTTCTCGGCAGCCGTTATGTAAACGACTTTACCATTTACGGAAGAAACTTCCGCGTAGTGGCGCAGGCAGATACGATGTTCCGTTCGGATATCAGTAAACTGGATCAGTATTATGTTCGTAACCAGGCAGGTACTTTATTGCCATTGAGTACGGTGATCACGGCAACACCAATCGAAAGTGCGCCGCTGATCTCTCACTATAATCTCTTCCGCACCGCAGAAATTAATGGTAGCCCGAAAGATGGTTACAGCAGCGGACAAGCCATACAGGCCTTACGCGAAGTGGCCGACAGAGTATTGCCCGCAGGTTACGGCTACGAGTTCTCCGGTTTAAGTTTGCAGGAAATTAATGCGGGCTCGAGTACCATTTATATCTTCTCATTGTCAATCATATTTGTGTTTCTGTTTCTGGCAGCATTGTATGAGAGTTGGTCGGTGCCATTCTCTGTATTGCTGGCGGTACCTACAGGAGCATTTGGTGCGATACTTACGTTAACCCTTTTACCTAGTTTAACCAATAACGTATATGCACAAATTGGTCTGGTAACCTTAATTGGTTTGGCCGCAAAGAATGCGATCTTGATTGTTGAGTTTGCGAAGGAACGGGTAGACAGCGGAATAGAAATTGTACCCGCCACCATTGCCGCCGTAAAACTCCGTTTGCGCCCCATTATTATGACCTCGCTGGCATTTATATTGGGTGTATTGCCATTGGCATTTGCAACCGGTGCCGGCGGTGTGGCCCGAAGCACAATCGGATGGACCGTATTAGGCGGCATGCTCGGCGCCACCTTACTCGCCATCTTTATTGTACCGGTATTATTTGTAACTATTACCAAACTCACCTATAGCAGAAAAGAACTGCAGAGTATAAAATCTCATTTAACGGAGAAGTTGAGTGAGTAGATAAATACGATTTTTTTTGAAGCCGCAGGTTTGCAGATTTTTTGTCTGGGGATCTGCGGTTTTGTTTTTTGTTTACGAAAACACTGTAAGAATCAATTAGTTAATATGAAAGTACTGTAAAGTATGTTTGGCTACCGATTGTGGATATATATACGTCCGCACCATTAATGCGTAAAGCTGAATGCGCAATTGGCTTTACGCTTTTAATTGAGGTGATTATTTGTATATTTATATGTTGGCATTATTTAATAACGACATCATGAGTACAATCGAAAAATTAGTAGAAGCAATCAATATACCTAAGCGGATTGTTGACGGGGCAGAGCTTTTTTTAAGAAAACTAATTGGACCAGCTATAACTGAAACAGGTCTGTTGATATCAGACGAAATTCGTTTTCGTAGATTTAAAAATCAAGTTAATATTTTTTTAAAAGCCAAAGAACTTTTAGAATCAAAAGGGGTAACTCCGAAAACCATAAATTTAAAGTTATTGGTTCCGCTAATTGAATATTCTTCTTTAGAAGAAGATAAAACCGTCCAAGATGTTTGGTCAAATGTTATAGCAAACATTGCAAGCTATGATACCGAGCAAATATTCAATTTGAAATGTGTGGAAATCCTAAAGGAAATAACGCCTAGTGAAATTTTATTCCTTGACTATTTGTTCAAGCTTTTTAAAGAAAAGGAAGTTGAGTTACTTGAAAAATGGAAATCAGATGAAAGGCTTAAGAATAGAACTAATATTACGCCAGACTGGGCAATATTTTCTCCTTGGAAATACGATACTGAACTAAAGATTTCAAAAGAGCAATTAGATTTATATACTGAAAGAATGATTTCATTTGGCATAATAAAGTATGAACAGCCAGAATTAAATGAATCAACAGAAAGAATCCGAGTAAGTGATACATATATTGGCGAATCTCAATCTATTGAGATAAAGTCATATGAACTTGAAACTTCAGAAAGAGTTCACTTTACAAATTTTGGTCTGTATTTTGTAAAACTCTGCAAATTTCAACCTTAAAAACTGCTGCTGACATCGGTTTTTAATTCTCCGCAAGGTCCACTTTTAATTTTCTGCAGAGCGTATCTCTCAAGACAGTTCCCCGCAGGTATCTCTCGCAGAGTAACTTGCGAATAAGGAGAACCTATTATACACAGTTTGTCAATGTGGATTTTGGAATACAAAGCCTATAGTTGCTATCGGAGATTCTCGGGAGAAAAGAGAACATAGTCTCAATTTTTTGTATATTTAAACAGTCACGGGAGAAGGAGACTTTTTCTCTCCCATCTTTTCAATGCCTTGAAGTTTACAGGAATAATTATGAGAAATGTACATGACAAACTTTTAGCTTCTTCATCATTGATATCTACTGGTTCTAGCTCAGGATCAGGATTTCTATTATTATGGGACAAAAAACTGTATTTGATCACTGCAAGACACCTACTTTTTAATGAGGAAAACAATTTTACACTGGTATCTGATGAAATAGAAATTTCATGTCCCCTTAACTCTGTGACTGATCTAGACTTACGTCGATACAAAATTAATATGCAGAAAGCCAAAAGTAAATATAGTAAAAAATCTGATGTAGCAGTTGTTTTATTAGGATCAGTTGAAAAAATTAAAGATAAACAAACGTATTCTATTAGACATCTTCCATATGTTGACCAATTAGACAAGACAGTCAATAATCCTGTAGTTATAATAGAGGACAAAATTAAAATGATAGATGATGTTTATTTGTCAAACGACATTTTTATATTCGGATTTCCTACCTCATTAACGGCAATTAATGGCCATCAATTTTTTTATTATGATAAACCATTATTAAGAAAAGGGATAGTCTCTTATATCAATAAAAATGACAATACGATAATTTTAGATTGCCCTGTTTATCCTGGTAATAGTGGTGGTCCAGTATTTGAATTAACTGTTACTGAAAAGGAAAAGGTTTACAATCTTATTGGGGTTGTTTCGAAATATATTCCTTATAAACAGGAATGGAGAAATTTGAGAGATAAAATAACAAACGTCGAATATTTAAACTCTGGTTTTTCAGTCGCAACGGCGATGGATGAAGTTATTTTATTACTTGACCTTTTATCTATTTAAATAATTCAGTATTTAGCACTGCATTTTTGGTCTTACGAATACGTTATTTAATTCTCCGCAGGGTCTACTTTTCAAAACAGCTCCCCGCAGGCGTCTCTCGCACATGCCACTGCGAACTCGAACAACCTAACATACACTGTATTCTAAAATATTTAATTCTCCGCAGGGTGTACTTCAAATAAAGAAAGCGTGTTCCCCGCAGATGTCTCTCGAGACGAGGACTCTGCGGATTCGGAGCTCGAAATACACTTAGTTTGTAAATGATTATTTTGGAATACTAAGCGCAGAGTTCCTATCGGAGGCTCTGCGGAGAACTGAAGCCGTCATTGCGAGGAACGAAGCAATCTGTGGATCGAGCAATCAGAAACATCGAAGTTGTAAAACGTTCTTGCATCCCCAACAATTCCCAAGCCACGCAACCTTGTTAGCACAGATTGCTTCGTCGTTCCTCCTCGCAATGACGGCGTAATGTCAATACGTTACCACCTGGCAACCTCTTTCTCCCACAAGTCCTCCCAAAATGGATTCATTGAATTAATTAAAGCTATCTTTTGTTTTCTGCTCCCAGCTTTGATCCGTTTCTCTTCAAGTATCGCTTCTTCAATACTTGAATAAAAAGCATAGTAAACAAGAATAGTAACATTATATTTTGCCGTAAAGCTGTCGGGATAATATTTGCTTCTGTGTTTCTGAATACGCGAAATTAAATCGGAGGTTACTCCGGTATATAAAACGGAGTGTAATGGGTTTGTTAGAAAATAAACATGGCCGCCCTTAGTCATGTAATAAATATAGAAACGGCTTCTGTTTTTCAAGTAGGTATTTATACTTGATTTTTTACTCAGTATAATCACGTACGTCATTGCGAGGAACGAAGCAATCTATGGACGGAATAATCAGAAACATCAAAACTGAAAACGTTCTTACATACTCAACAATCCCAAAACCACTCAACCTCATTAGCACAGATTGCTTCGTCGTTCCTCCTCGCAATGACGGTTCATGCTGAGAGGGGAGCTTAATGAGTTTAATACCGAAAATTTTGGAATACTAATCGCAGTGTCTCTATCGGAGACTCCGCGGGAAAATAATGAAAATACATCTTGCTGAAACCCACTGGTATCGTTCATTGATCTATCATAACGCAATATCTAAAGCAGGTAAATCAGGATAGGTTTCTTCTTCACAAGGTTCTTCCAACAGTTTAAAATCCTTTCGTATTGGATGGGCATACATATTCTCTGATGGTATTTGATAGGAGGCAATTCTTTGTATTTGTTCTTCGCTTAAATCGCTCATGATCCATTCCCATGCCAGATCTTCTGTAAGTATGGTAGGCATCCGCTTTTTCGTGTTATGAATTACCTCCATCAGCATATTTGCGGCGGTGGTTACTATGGCAAATGTGTCTATTATTTCACCGGTTTCTTTATCGGTCCACGGTTGCCATATTCCCGCCATATAGAAATAGTCTTTGTCATTCAAACCAATGGTATAAGGGTAGGTTAGGGCTTTCTTTTCACCTTCCGGTTTATAATGCCGCCATTCAAAAAAATGTGAGGCAATTACCAAGCATCTTCTTTTGAGTGCGGCAGGACGGAACATTTTACTTAACAGCAGTTTTTCGGATGTGGCATTCAGCCAGGGTATTCCCTGTTTGCGGGCAGCTATTAATTCTTGCTCATTTTTTATCCACGGTGGTATAAACTCCCAATGTGCAGGAACTACTTCTATATCATTATTGTCAGCCGCTTTCCGAACGATCAATGAGTTTGAGTATCTAAAGCCGTCTTTCATTAATTCCAGTTCAGCAAGAGCGGCTAAAGTGCCCAGATCTTTTTCGATCTTCAGAAGCCTGATATATTCAATCTTAGTTACCCGTACGCCCATGAAATTACACATGTTTTAAAGTTTAAGTAGATAAATATACTAACATCTTTAATTAAGTCTCCGTAGTGTCTGCGTCTCAAAACTCAGTTTGTAAATGATTATTTTGGAATACTAAGCGCAGAGTCCCTATCGGAGACTCTGCGGAGAACTGAAGCCGTCATTGTGAGGAACGAAGCAATCTGTGGACCGAATAACCGGTAACGCCGAAATAATAAACCGTTCAGGTAAACTCAACAATCCCATAACCACTGAACTTTGTTAGCCCAGATTGCTTCGTCGTTCCTCCTGCAATGACGTTTCATACTGCTCAGGGAGAGTAATGAGTTTACAAATGAAAATGTAAGTCTATAAATAATTTGTCTATTTCGGTTTGTATATTTAGTATTCATAATCATCGATTAATCCAGCCATCATATTAACTACCGTGCGTTTCATTACAATCATATTTCTGGCGTTTGTTTTTAATCAAACAGTAATTGGCCAGGCTGGTAAACTACCCTCTTCTGTTTGGAAGAAGGGTGCGGGAACACTTCGCTTTTGGGATTCGGATTTCGGACATGCCGGTGCCGATGGTTACATTGACACGTTTAGTATTGGTAAAAATCACTTCAGACTGGTTCATCATGATACTTTATATGATGGAATCGTTGAAAAATTAGAGAACAGGAAATGGATCCTGAATATCGAACTTCCAGTTTTAGGAAATCATAATGACTACTATTTTAACACTGATGTAAATAATGACGGTTACCCCGACTTCGTCTTCCTTTGGAAATGGACCAATGAAATATTCCTGTTCAATCCCCAAACAAAAAAATTCAGGAGTAAATCTTTTGCATTCACCGATGATTGGGAGTTACTGGATACTGCCAGAGGGATTTATTGCAATTGGTATGAGGCTAAATTTCTTCATGACTACAAGTCGCAATTATATGTGTTCAAAAATAATAAGCCCCATATTCTATACTATATAAAATTTGAAGTGGAAGGAGATGAAATTGAACAAGAGGTCTTCAGGAAAATGACGATTATGAAGTCGTCGGGTGATGGGAAAGATAAAATAATGAAAGTGATCAACACAAACACAGATGATTTTGAGTACGGTTCTTTTTGGAAAAAATATTACAAAATGCTACTGGATATTGATAGATAGCGGAGTTGCACAATTTTGAATAACAGATTGCTTCGTCGTTCCTACCCGCAATGACGTTTCATGCTGCTCAGGGAGTGCAATAAGCCTGTCGCAAATCCCCCTTTAATTGTCATTATTACATAATATTTTTTTCAAATAATCTTTGCATCTTTACAATAACCATTCAAAAAAAATAAATGAGTCAGTCACAAATCGTAGTAGAAGTAACCGTTAATGAAGAATTAAAAAAAGTGTGGGATTATTATACCAATCCCAAACACATCATTCATTGGAACTTTGCAGATCCGAGCTGGCATTGCCCAAGTGCCGAAAATGATATGCGTGTTGGCGGCACTTACAAAGCCAGAATGGAAGCCAAAGACGGCAGCTTCGGTTTTGATTTTGAAGTGGTGTACACTGCTATCACCGAAGGAAAAGAATTTAGCTACGAATTTGGCGGCAGAACCGCAACCGTTCAATTTAAAGATCTGGGCAACCAAACAGAACTGGTGGTAAGTTTTGACCCTGAAGATCAAAACCCCGTTGAAATGCAAAGAGGGGGGTGGCAGGCTATTTTGAATAATTTTAAGAACTATACTGAGAATAATTAATCATGTGTAGTTCAGTTTAACATTGAAACCTCAGTTGTTGGTCAGGCGACCAACAACGGCAAAGGCGACCAACAACGGCATTATCTGTGTAAATCTGTGAATCTGTGGCGAAAAACTTCTTCGTCGATGATAAGATTTCTCCTTGTTCCCTGTCTGCCGACAGGCTGGCTCGTCGAAATGACGTTTGCTCTTTATTAAGGGTACAACAAATACTTCTTTCTCATTTCCTTAAACTTAGTCAACCCCGGTTCCCATGTTTTGCGGATCTCGGCTTCGGGCATGGTTGTCATTACCTGGTATTTGAAGGCGTTTTGTCCTACGAGTTTATCAATGCTGCCCATTTCTTTACTCAATGTAAAGTCAAAGAATTTTTCTTTGTGCGGGAAGGCATTGTATAATTCAATCAGCCACGCAATATTGATCTGTTTGCTTTTGCGTAATTGTTCGGGGTTGTAATTGCGGAGGTCGAGGCCGTAACAAACCTGATCCATATATAATGGAGTTTCGGCCATTCCTTTAATGCCGGTGGGAGTGTATGAAAAACTATATTTTCCTTTCAGATCCGGACTGCCGAAAATAGTGAAGGGGGAATACGTGCCGCGGCCATGGTTCAGATACGTGCCTTCAAACAAACAGGTAGAAGGGTATAAGAGAATGGATAAAGGCGTGTTTAAATTTGGAGAAGGTGCAACAGGTAATGTGTACTCCATGTCATGATCATAATTGGCAACCGGTATTACAGTGATCTTACATTTTTCTTTATTGGCCAGCCATCCTTCACCATTCAGCATTTGTGCAAATTCGCCGGGTGTCATTCCATAAGCAATCGGAATAGGAAACATGCCGATACCGGATTTGAATGTCATATCGAGCACGGGTCCATCAATTAAATAACCGTTGGGGTTGGGTCTGTCGAGTACCAGTAATTCTTTATTGTTCTCTGCGCAGGATTCCATCAATCTTGCGAGCGCATTGATATTGGTGTAGAAACGGCAGCCCACATCCTGCAGATCGTAGATCATAATGTCTACATCAGCCAGATCTTCTTTGGTAGCTTTTGATTTGGCACCGTATAAAGAAATAATGGGAATACCGGTGGCTTTATCAATCTCATCAGATACTTTATCTCCCGCACTTGCTTTACCGCGAAAACCATGTTCCGGGCCGAACACTTTTACAATGTTGATGCCCAGTTTTTGCAGGCTATCAACCAAATGTGTTTTACCGATCACAGAAGTAGGGTTGGCTAAGAGCGCCACTCTTTTTCCTTTTAATAGAGGAAGATATTTTTCTGTTTGTTCAGCACCGGTGAGAATGCCATTGGCTTTTGCAGCAAAGGGTTTATAGTCAAATTTGAAACTGAATAATACGATGGTGAGTAAAGAGAAAAAAATGAGTAATGCCTTTTGCTTCATATGGGGAGTTTGAGGAGTTAAATATAGCACTATGAACGAAAACGGTAAACAACGAACAGCCTTTAATAGGAATGCTATGAAATAAAGTAACCAACCGTGCCTTTGTGCCTCTGTGTGCAAATCATTCTCACACAGAGGCACAAAGGCACGGTTTAGGGGCTGAAATGCGATTTTCATACCACTTAGCCGTCAGGTATTACCTTTGTGCCTCAATTACCCAAAGAAGATCATGCGTTTCGACGAATTAAACCTGAGTACCCCTTTATTAAATGCCTTGCAGGATCTTGGCTTAACCCAAACCACGCCTATCCAAAGCAAAGCGTTTTCAGTGGTAATGTCGGGCAGAGATGTATGCGGTATTGCACAAACCGGAACGGGTAAAACCTTTGCCTATTTATTACCTTCTTTACGGTTGATGAAGTTCTCAAAGAAAAGAGAAGTGCAGATGTTGATCCTTGTGCCCACACGTGAGCTGGTAATACAGGTAATGGAAGCGGTTAAAAAGTTAACCACTTACATGACATTGGAAGTGGATGGCGTATATGGCGGAACCAATATCAATACCCAAAAACAAAGAATAGAAAAAGGAGTGGATATATTGGTGGCCACACCGGGCAGGTTACTGGATATTGCATTGGATGGTTCTATTAACATGAAAGCGGTAAAAAGACTGGTGATAGATGAGATGGATGAAATGCTTAACCTTGGCTTTCGTACACAGATCAAAAATATTCTTGACCTGCTTCCTGAAAAAAGACAGAACCTTTTGTTCTCCGCAACCATCACCGATGATGTGGAGAAACTGATAAAGGATTATTTTAAGAACCCCGAAAAAATTGAAGCGGCCCCAACCGGTACGCCGTTGGAAAATATTAACCAGTCGGCATATGAGGTACCCAATTTTTATACCAAAGTAAACCTGCTGGAATTAATATTGAAGAGTGATGCATCCATGAACAAGGTGTTGATCTTTGCAGGCACCAAACAACTGGCAGATGAATTGTTTGAACAACTGGAACCCGCATTTCCCGGAACAGTGGGTGTGATCCATTCCAACAAAGCGCAGAATTTTCGTTTTAATGCGGTGAATAGTTTTAAAGATGGTACCTATCGTTTTTTAATTGCCACAGATATTGTTGCAAGAGGAATTGATGTGGCAGAAGTATCGCACGTAATTAATTTTGATACACCGGCATTGCCCGAAACTTATATTCACAGAATTGGCAGAACGGGCAGGGCGGATCGGAAGGGGATCTCTATTACTTTTATTACACCAAGGGAAACCAAACAGAGGGCTGCTATTGAAGAATTGATGCAGTATCAGATTCCGGTTGTGGCATTGCCTGATGGATTGGTGATCTCCGATGTATTAACGGAAGATGAGAAGCCGAAGATCTTTATGAAAACGGATCGGGTAAAGCTTCCGAAGAAAGTGTATAGTGAGATTGATTTCCATAAAAAGTCGGCGAAGAAATTAAAAGTAAATGCGAAGGTGAGCAGGAAGGATCAGATGAAGAAGAAATATGGTAAGCCGATTAAGCGGAAGCCTAAGAAGTAATTTTTTTCAACACAGAGGGCACAGAGGTGAGGAGTTTCACAGAGGGGAGAACGATCATTTAATCAGACTAAAGATATGCAGCATACGGTAGCTGAATTGGTAGAAAGGTTTCAATTACTTCCGCATCCGGAAGGAGGGTATTATAGAGAGAACTATCGTTCGGAAGAAACGATCAGTCAAAATGCTTTGCCGCAAAGGTTTTCAGGTGGAAGGCAATTTTCAACTGCTATTTATTTTTTACTGGAGCAGGGAAATTTTTCTGCTTTTCATCGGATTCAAAGTGATGAGTGCTGGCATTTTTATGCAGGACAAACCTTGCATGTACATGTGATCCATCCCAATGGACAATATGAATTACTCAAATTGGGTAATGATCTTTCTATGGGAGAATCTTTTCAAGCCGTTGTTCCTGCGTGCAGTTGGTTTTCCTCTGAAACGGCTGAAGGTGGTGCCTTTTCCTTTGTAGGCTGCACCGTAGCACCCGGGTTTGATTTTGCAGATTTTGAATTGGCCAAAGCGGAGAAACTGATTCAGCAATTTCCATCAATGGAAATATTGATCAGAAGATTATGCAGGCAATAACCTTGCGTCCCTTGCTTTTCCTTGCGGTTCCCTGCGCCCCTTGCGTTACTGCTTTAAACTCTGCACAATTCGGATGTTAGATTTTATATTCAAATCCCGAATATTTTTTAATTAATTTTTTATTAATGCAGTCCTAACGCTGTAACGCAAGGGGCGCGAGGGACCGCAAGGGGCGCAATGTGTTTTTTATTTTTTTCTTTTAAAATAATAATACAACGGAATACCGATCGCCGTTAACAACAATCCAAAAACAGAATTGATAATA
This sequence comes from Sediminibacterium sp., assembly GCA_965206685.1. Classification (GTDB taxonomy): domain Bacteria; phylum Bacteroidota; class Bacteroidia; order Chitinophagales; family Chitinophagaceae; genus Sediminibacterium. The sequence goes on along the minus strand of OZ242223.1, from coordinate 2,086,030 downwards.
GGAGAGCTGCCATTTAAGTAATTGGTAATATCATTATATAAAGTAGTACCGATATACACACCTGTAAATGCAATGAAGATGAGCGGGATCAAAGGATAGCCCCATGCTTTATAGGGCCTGTCTGCATCAGACATTTTCTTTCGCATAATAAATACACCGATCACAACCAGGCCATAAAATACCCAGCTCATAAAAATAAACATATCAGCCAGTATGTCGAATGAGCCGCTAATTACGAGTATACTGCTCCATAAACCCAATAACAAAACAGAATTTCCCGGGGTATTAAATTTTGGATGCACTTTGCCCGACCAGTTAAAAAACAGTTTTGATTCAGCCATTGCAAAAACAACTCTTGCGTTGGCAAGCAGGTTTACGCTTGTGGCGCCCAAACATGAAATAATGATCAGTAAGGCAATGATGGTTCCGCCCATATTACCCATTACAACAGCGGTTGCGGTACTTGCTACCAATGGTGATTTGGCAATTACATCAATGGGCAGTACATACATATAAGATAAAGTGATCAACACATAAACAGCAATGCACGCCCACAAACCAATGATCAGGCTTTTAGTAATATTCCTGGAAGGATCTTTGATCTCACCCGCTACCATATTCAGATTATTCCAACCATCATATGCGGCAAAAGCACCGGTAGTGGCTGCCATAAAGCCTGCCAGCAAGGTCCAGTTGCTTAAATTAAAATCTTTTGTATTAGTAACAAAATTTACAGCATGCCCCTTTCCTGATAAAAAAATACCTGCGATCAATAAAACGATCACTGCCACTTTAAAAATAGTAGCGATCAGTTGAACCCAATTACCGGATTTTACGCTGATATAATTTACGATACTCAATCCCATGATCACAAAAATGGCTAATGCTTTTACACCAAAATTCTGCAGCGGCATAATATCACCGATCAATGGGATATGCAGCACATAAGCATGTTCTGTAGCAACACTGAATTGCGGAAGGGGAATAAAATACCCTGCATAAGAAGCCAGCACAAAAGCAATAGAGGCAATCGCCGCGGTATTAATGACAGCGATACTGGACCAGCCGTAGAGATAAGCAACCAGATCGCCAAATGCATAACGTAGATAAACATATTGGCCGCCTGTTTCAGGAAACATGGTACCCAGTTCTGCAAAAGCCATTGCGCCAAACATACTGATCAACCCTGCAACGATCCATACAATGATGATCAGATAAGGAGAACCCAGTTGAGCAGCCATTGTTGCAGGTTTCATAAAAATACTGCTCCCGATCACACTTCCAATCACTATGGAAGTGGCAGACCATAACCCGATTGTTTTTTGCAACCCTTTTGATGCCATATTGTTTGTTGAAGTTAAACCCAATTCAGAATAAAGATGTATAGAATGTATTCAGTAACAAATTAGTTATTTATTCCCTTAACTTTAAATCAATAACTATTTTACTTAAAAGCTTTACCATGAATCTGAAAAGAAGAGATTTTATTCAGTTGTCGGCACTTACTGCCGGAACAGTTGTTATTGGCGGATTGCAATCCTGTAAAACAAGTTCAGAAAAAGCAGGTGCAGGTTCTGTATTGGATTCTTTATCATCCATTACTTCAGATGTAAAACCGATAACTGTTGAAGAAAGAAAGGAACGGATTGCCAAAGCACAAAGATTATTGACCGAAAATAAAATGCAGGCATTGGTATTGGATGCCGGTACATCACTTGTTTATTTTACAGGCATTCATTGGTGGCCGAGCGAAAGAACGATGGTGGCTGTGATACCGGCTAAGGGAGAAGTGTTTTATGTATGTCCGGGTTTTGAAGAATCGCGTTTGCGTGAATCGATCACCATCGGCAAAGAAGTATATGCATGGCAGGAAGATGAGAGTCCGTATGCATTAATTGCATCCTCTTTTAAAAAAGCAGGAATTGAATCAGGTACCATTGCCATTGAAGAAAGACTACGTTTTTTTATATTGGATGGAATCCGGAAAGAAGCCTCACATCTCAATTGTGTAAGCGGTGACCCGGTAACGATGAACTGCCGCATGATCAAATCACCCGCAGAAATTGCCTTATTGCAAAAAGCGAATGATATAACGGTGGCTGCTATTAAAGCAGGGATCAGTAGTTTACGCGAAGGAATGTCGCAATCAGAACTCGCAGGCATCATTGCAGAAGCGCATAGTAAACTGGGCGGTAATGGTGATGCCCTTGTTCTTTTTGGAGAATCTTCTTCCGTACCACATGGCAGTATCAAACCCCGCACACTTTCCAAAGGCGATATTGTGTTGATGGATTGCGGCTGCTCTATAGAAGGTTATACTTCTGATATCACGCGCACCATTGTGTTTGGTGCAGAACCCACCAAACGCCAACTGGATGTATGGAACCTCGAACAAAAAGCACAGGCTGCGGGTTTTGCAGCAGCAAAGATTGGGATGGCCTGTGAGTTGGTTGATGCTGCTGCCCGTAAAGTAATTACCGATGCAGGTTTTGGCCCCGGTTATCAATTACCCGGCCTGCCACACAGAACCGGTCATGGTATTGGCATGGACGGACATGAATGGGGTAATATGGTAAAAGGCAACAAACAATTACTGCAACCGGGTATGTGTTTTAGCGTAGAGCCCACTATATCCATACCCGGCGAGTTTGGTGTTCGTTTGGAAGATTGTGCTTACATGACTGCTGAAGGGCCAAAATGGTTTTCAAAAACAAGTACTTCTATTCAACAGCCATTCGGATAAGTTGCAGCATTAGAACTTATGCATCTTCTTTAATTAATTTTTTAATGGCTTCTGCCATTTCAGGTGTTACGGCAACACCATGTACCTGTTGTGCATGGGCGGCGGCCTGTTGTAAAACCTCTTCTTCTGTGGCGGCAATAACAACGGCTTTACAATCGAAGCCGGCATCGGAGCAATGGAGTGTTTTCATATATGTTTATTTTTAGCGTTTACTCTGCGAAAACTCCCTGCTCTCTGTTACTCTGCGGTGAAAAAAATTACCCCAGAGTAACAGAGAAGCAGAGTGAACCGCAGAGGTTTAATAAGTGAGCGATTTATCATTTTCAATAAGGAGTTTCACCAATACATTGGGTAGAGCAAATTCTGCAGGTTTGCCTTTAATGTCTGCATCTGTAACACCACGCGCTTTACTTGAATTACCGGAGAGATAAAATTTAGCACCGCCTTTTACCAATGCATCAAAATGCTCACGCAGTTTACCGGTGCCGAGGCCTGTGAGGTTATCCAATACATTATCGCGGATCAGTTGTACCGCATCGCCTGCAAGAAAAAGGCTTACGGTATGGCCTTCTTCCATTGCTGTTTTAGCAACTAAAAATGATAATGCTGCTTTGGTTGGATTTTCAGGCCCGGTAGTTACATGAATCAGGATCTTCATTTTGTTTGTGTTTTGTGCTAAGGCTGTTTGCATACTGAACGCAGTGAAAGAAAAGAATACTGCAAAAGCCAGGGTTTTGAAATGGGTTTTTGTTTTCATTGTTTGTTTTGTTTAACAATGCAATGATAGAGAGGAATGGAGGTTGTGAACGGTATCAAAAGATACACTGCGGAAATATTTTTTGTGAGTAGTGAGTAGTGAGTAGTGAGTAGTGAGTGGTGAGTAGGTATTTGTGAATGGTGAATGGTCAATTGTGAATAAAAGCGTTTAGTTACTCACTACTCACTACTGACTACTCACCATTCACCATTCACCATTCACAAAAACATCTCGTAAAGCAGTCAATATCACAGAAACTCAATACTTCCCCGCAATAACCTGAGCTTCTTCTCCTTCTCAAACTGTTTTAAAATACGTGAGATCACAACCCTTGTGGTGCCAAGTTCTTTGGCGAGTTGTTGGTGGGAGATGTGGATGATTTTGTTGCCTGATTCCTTATCGGTTCTCTGTTGTAGGAAGGAGAGAACCCTGTCGGGGATATGATCAAAAGCAATGCCCTGGAAGGAACTGATCAGTTGATCGTATCGGCTGCGGAACATATGCATTACATATTTGTTCCATGATGGATATTTTAATTGCCAGCTATGCACCAGGTCAGCAGGAAAGATTAACACATCCGTTGGTTCGGTTACCACACCATGCGAACTGCTTTTGTTATTAAAGTAAGCTGCTGCCAACGACATGGTACAGGTTTCTTCTGCTTTTACATAATATAATAAAATTTCCCTGTCTTCGCGCTGCTGGTAAACACGGATGGCTCCTTTTAAAACGATGGGTAAGAATTTTACATACTGGCCATCTTTCACAATCACATCTCCTTTTTTAAAAGAAGCAACCTGACCGTGCTTTAACAATTCATCCCTGAATTCGGGCTCGGGGAAGAAACGTAATTGATGAAGTAAGGGATCGGTTGTGTTCATGATAGATTTTATTTTATCAATAATAATACGTTTACAACGACTGAAATGGTATCAAAAGATACATTACTGTGATTTTCTCTGTATATGGGTTAAGAGAAAACCTGGCTATCTTCTTTTAAAATTAATAAACAGATTGAACTGTACAAGTTCTGCTTTTCTAAATCTCTATTGATATACCTTTTTTGAATCCGGTTTGTCATAAAAAAATTACACATACAATTCCCTCATCTATCGTATTTTCACCCATACTGCTTTCAGATACAATGCATTAGAGAAAGTTATTCTATGAGAACCACGGGTGTATTATTGTTTATTCAGTTGCTTTGCTTTTGCCATGTGTATGGGCAAAAAGCTAAACCCGATACCCTTTCTAAACTTTCTGCTAAACCTGCTGCCAATGCGCTCAGCACCGATAGCAAGATCCAGTTACAACAATTATTGTTACTGGGCAGACAACAACAGCTCGAATTGAACCGTCAGGAGCAACAAAAGATCCTCCTCGGAAAACAAAAAACAGAACTGGCAGAAAAAGAAAAACAGTTACTCCAATTACGTGTTACGAACAAACAGCGCGAACTGGAACAGGATAGAAAAACGCAGGCACAGATCTTACAAAAAAATCAACTGGAAGCAAGACTGCTGGAAATTCAAAAAGATAAACAGATCAATGCACAAAAAGATGAGATCAGTAATAATCGTAAATGGAATCTTGTATTACTGATCGGTTTTGTGATCGTAGGTGCATTTGCTATCATCGTTTATTACAGTCAGCGAAGAACCAAACGTTTAAATGCCGTGATCTCGCAACAACGGAACGAAATGGAACAGATGGGTATGGTAAAAGATACCATTCTGGGTGTGGTAAGCCATGATCTCCGTTCGCCGGTAAATACATTGTTATCTTTTACAGAACTGATCAAAGAAGGTTTTATCACAACCGAAAAACTGGAATTGTATCTTGATCAGGTCAATATTACCCTTAACCATACTTCTTCTTTAATGAATAACCTGCTTAACTGGTCGGCAAGTCAGATGCAGGGTTTTAAAACCGTAATCGAGAAAGTAGATGTGGGTGTAGTGACCAAGAGCTTACAACAATCTTTTGCAGACAGAATGGAAACTAAAAAGATTATTTTCAAAAATGAGATCAATATTGGCTCTGTTGTTATGGCCGATGCGAATATGTTGGAACTGGTATTGCGTAATCTGGTAAGCAATGCAATCAAGTTTACACCTGCAAACGGAATCATTACAATAGTGGCTGTTACGAAAGGAGATGAGATGTTGATCACTGTAAAAGATACCGGTGTAGGAATGCCTGCAGCAAAAATGGATCGGTTTAATTCCGAAACACTGGAACAGGCAGAAAGTACATTGGGTACAGCAAAAGAAAAAGGAACCGGTTTAGGTTTATTGCTTTGTAAAACATTCAGCAGGTTAATGCTGGGTGATATAAGGGTAACATCAAACATTTATCAACCCGGTTGTCAATTTGAATTGGCTTTACCGAAAGGATAATATTTTTTAGTTGTATGAAGATTTTTGTAACAGTAAAATTTTGGATCTGTGTATGCATACTACCCGTTATGTTAACGGGTATGAATGTTTTGTTTGCACAGGCACCAAAGATCAGTTATGGTGCCTATAAAATTTTTACGAAAGACTCAACTATTATTCCATTAATACCTTTAAATAAAGGTGGAGAAATACCTAATACGATCTATAGCAATACACAAACTTTCGCAGGCAGTGAAACTGCAGGTTTTATGGATGGTGTGGGGAGGAAAGCAAAATTTAATCGCCCCTCAAAAATAGCTGTTGACAATAATGGTAATCTGTATGTTTCCGATGAACTGAATAACCGCATCAGAAAAATTTCTCCGGATGGGATGGTTACCACTTTGGCAGGAAGTGGTAAAGCAGGTGCAGAAGATAATGTAACCGGAACAAAAGCAAGTTTCAACGGGCCTTCCGGTATTGCGGTTGATCAATATGGAAATGTATTTGTTGCCGATGTGTATAATCATAAGATCAGAAAGATCACGCCCTCCGGTGCTGTAAGTACATATGCCGGAAACGGGCAGCCTGTTTATGCAGATAATTCCAATGGGTTAAAAGCCTCTTTTCATTTTCCGGTAGATCTTGCTGTTGATGCAGCAGGAAATGTATTTGTAGCAGATGAAGCCAATAACCGCATCCGCAAAATCACACCCGGAAGATCCGTAAGCACATTTGCCGGCAGTGGTTTTACAGGATCTTTTGATAATAAAATTGGAGAAACAGCAACCTTTAATCAACCCAATGGAATTGATATAGATATAAAAGGAAATCTATACATCGCAGATCAGTTAAATCATAAGATCAGAAAAATTACCGCAACAGGTGTTGTTACCACCCTGGCAGGAAGCGGTGCCGCAGGATCTTCGGATAATGTAATAGGAACGATGGCCAGTTTTAATAACCCACGCGGTGTAGCTGTAGATAAAGCAGGCAATGTGTATGTGGCAGATGTTGCCAATCAAAAGATCAGAAAGATTTCGCCTTCAGGTACTGTATCAACGCTATCCGGAAGCGGGGCACCAGGTTCGCAGGATAATACCGCCGGTTCACTCGCTGGTTTTTATTTTCCGAATGGATTGGCTGTAGATAAGGAAGGACACCTCTTTGTATCCGATGCATTAAATAATAAGATCAGGATCGTTGAACTGAAAGGGTATTCCATCAGCCCGGAATTATTACCTGCGGGCTTACAGTTCGATCGAACCAAAGGTGTATTAACAGGAACGCCATCTGAAACCCTGATCAACAGTAACTATACCATCACTGCGTATAATATTTTTGGGAGCAGCAGTGCCGGTCTTTCCATAACCGTTTCATCACAACCCGGACATGCATTGAATTTTGATGGAATAGATGACCGGGTATTCGTACCTGATGCACCTTGTTTTCATACTGAAACGGTTACCGTTGAGCTTTGGGTAAAGATGAATAATCTCAATTCAAAATTTGGAAGGGTGTTATTAAAAAGAAATGATCTGCCGGGATATGATGATAGTTACTCTATTGGTATTGACAGTAATTTTCATTTTACTGCAGCAGTATGTTCAGGTTCCGGAACCAGGGATGGACAAAAATTTGCCAAACAGAAAGATTCTTTAAAATTAGGGCAATGGTATTTTGTTTCTGCATTGTTTACAAAAGATAGTGTAAGTCTCTATGTAAATGGGAAACATGAGCAATCAACCTACACGGGTTTTCCACTTGCATATGGTAATAGTTTTTTGAGTTTAGGGTTTGATGAGCGCATGAATTTTTCATTGGATGAAGTGCGCATTTTTAATACAGATCGAAGATCTTTTTTTAAAGAAGATATGATCAATACCCTCTCGCCCGCTACACAAGGATTGGTTGCTTATTATAATTTTAATATCGGAAGGGCATCGGGAGATAATATCGGGTTTGCCACTTTGATTGATCTTACAGATAATAATAATAACGGTGCATTGGTTGGTTTTCAATTATCAGGTGGTGATATTTCCAATTGGACAGAAAGTTATGCAATGGTTGTTCCTGTTGCCAAAGAAGCAACGCATATAAGCGATAACGGGTTTGTTGCAGAATGGGATAAGCCACGCTTTGGTGAAGTGCTTCAGTATCGTCTGGATGTTTCAACAGATCGGGATTTTCGTACATATGTTAAAGGCTTTCATGATTTGCCGGTAAGTGGATTCAACACACTTGTAAAAGGGCTATTGCCCAATACAGTATATTATTACAGGATACTGGCCGAAAATATACTGTCAACAAATAGAAGTGTGTATTCAAATACAATGATGGTTAAAACCAATCATTGATACGGTAAATTTCTGCCTAAGCAATAGAGATATTTAGTTTTTGATTTTTCTTTCTCTACAAATTGAGTAGGGAAGAAAAACTTATCGTATTTTGGCCACGAAATTCCGGCTATTTATCAGGAAGGATTTGTATGAAAAAATTAAGTAATTTATTTTTTATTGTATTGTTCGCATATGCGATCCCTTCTAATGCACAACAGACCCGTCTGGACAGTTTATTGAAAAAGAATACTGCGTATCTAAAAGAAGACTCGGGTAAGGTATTGTTGTTAATAGACATTTTTAGAGAATGCCGGAAACTGAAATTGGCAAAAGAAAAAATTCTGTATGCTGAAGCTTCGGTAAACGTTGGCGAGAAGATACATTTCATAAAACCATTACATCCTGTATATAATATATTGGGTCTTTATTATGAAGGAATTTCGGAGTATGAAAAATCCATTGAAAACTATACACGTGCCATAGAGATCTGCGAACTAACCGCTGATAAAGAACATGCCGCAGTATATTCTTTAAACATGGGAACCGTTTATGAATCAATTGATGATTATCCCCGGGCTTTGGCTTTATATCAGAAAGCAGCCAATTATGCGATCAGTTCAGGTAATGAGGGTACTGCTGCCAATTGTTATGTGAACATGGGTGGCGTATACCAATCGTTTGCCAATCAAAATGTAAAAGCAGTTGAGTTTATTAATAAAGCGCTGGCTATTTTTCAGAAAGCGGGTAATGAGTTCAGAGGTGTGGCAGAATGTTATATGTCTGTTGTACGTACGTATTTAAAAGCAACAGATGCAGAACTTATTCAGATGAATATCCCGCCGGCAAACCGGCTCAGCACCAGCAGGCAATTAGCTGATAAAGCCATGGAGCAGGCCCTTTTATCAAAAGATGATGATGAATTGGTTGCAGAAGTACACTCGTTACAGGGCAATATTGATGAGGAACAAAATATGCACCCTTCTGCTTTGGAACATTTTCGTACAGCATACAATATATTCCAGAAAGCCGACCGAAAAAATTTTGCGTATACTGCCATACTGAATATGGGCAAAGTGTATAAAGAACAAAACAATTATACAGGCAGCCTGATCTATCTGCAAACAGCATTGGCAGGAGCAAGAAAAATAAAAGTGCTTGATCTGCAAAGAGAAGCTTTGTTTCATCTCAGCAGTATTAAGGAATCGCTTCATCAATATGATAGTGCTTATTTTTATTATAAACAGTTCATCAGTATGCGCGACAGTATTTCGAATACTGAAAAACAAAAAGAAATTACACGCAGACAATTACAATTTGACTTCGGACTAAAAGAAAGAGACTACCAGATCAACCAGCAATTGGCTGAAAGCAAAATTAAACAGCAGCAGGGATTGGCCATCAGACAGCAACAGGAGATCAGTCTGAGAAATAAACAGCTGGAGTTAACCAATCGTGAAAAAGAAATTCAAAAACTGAATTATCTGAAGAAGCAATCAGAACTGGAGACTGCACAAAAACTACAGGCAGTAGCACTGAATCAAAAAGTATTGGAACAGAAAATACAAAGTCAAACGATCAACGAACAAAAAGCACAGATCAGTGCAGAAAGAAAGATCACGTTTTTCTTTGGTGCATTAGCCATTATTATTGCTGCTGCAGCCTTTTTTGTATACAGGGCCATGCAGAAAACAGCACGATTAAATAAATTGGTATCGGCACAAAAAGAAGAACTGGAGGAGATGGGTAAAGTAAAGGATAAGATCTTCAGTATTGTAAGCCATGATATGCGTGCACCGGTTAATAACCTCGTTGCCTTTAGTTCAATATTGGAAGAAGGTCAGGTTTCGCAGGAGAAACTGTTATTGTATATCGATCAGATCAAAGGCACATTGGATCATACTTCTACGATGATGGAAAACCTGCTCAACTGGGCTGCCAGCCAGATGCAGGGGTTTACGCCGGTTACTGAAGAAGTTAGCCTTACACCCATTATTGAAAACGTATATAAAGGAGTGGAGCCGGCACTGCAAAAGAAAAATATTGCTTTTGTGAATAATGTATTGGATGAAATAATGGTTATGGGGGACAGGAATATGATTGAATTGATTATCCGTAATCTCTTAAATAATGCAGTAAAATTTACAGAAACGAATGGGCGGATAGAAATAAAAATACTTCAACAGGATGGCCGTATTCAGTTAGAAGTAAAAGATACGGGTGTTGGTTTAAGTGAAAACAAATTGAAGCTGATCAACGCAGATTCTGTCCGCACATTAGAAAGTACCGCCGGTACCGCTAAAGAAAAAGGAACCGGACTGGGGCTCATGCTTTCCAAACATTTTGCTTTATTAATGAAAGGAAAAATAATAGCAGAAAGCAGGCAGGGTAGTGGAAGTGTTTTTGCATTAAGCCTGCCGGTTGCGGTGTGAAGTAATGATAGAATGATAGAATGTAAATTCACTCATTCTATCATTCTATCATTCTATCATTCGATAAACCTCGTCAACGTTTTCTTATTGATCAAATTATCCTGCAGTGCCTGCTTATAGGCAATACTAACCGGGATCAACAGGTTATTGCTGAGTTTGATATCAGAAACACTGATATTTTTGATATGCAGTACATTAATGATGTATTGTTTATGTACGCGGATGAACAGATTTTCAGGTAATTGTTTTTCCAGGTTTTTTAAACTGATCAGTACCATATGCGATTTATTTGAGATGGTAACGATCTTCGAAAAATCGCCCATACTTTCAATGTACAATACATCACCCATGTTCAGTTTGATGTGTGTATTGTTTTCCTTGATGAAAAAATATTCATGTGCATCAATAGTCCGGATAAAATCGTTGGGGATCTGTGCAGTTGATGGTTTAACGGGCAGCTCGGTTTTGATTGATTTTTTTGCGTTAATGTATTCAATGGCTTTATCAACTGCTTTGATCAAACGTTCAATTTTGGCTGGTTTTACGATATAATCGATTACATCAAGGTTAAAACTTTCTGCAGCGTGTTCTGAGTGCGACGAAATAAAAATAAAAACGGGAGGATTCTTCAGGCTTTTTAATAATTCGATTCCGGAAAGATCGGGCATGTCAATATCTGAGAATACAATATCAACATCTTCATTTTTTAATACGGATATGGCTTCCATACCATTGGCCAAAACGGCTTTTACGGTAAGACTTTCAATTTTATTCAGTTTCATCTCCAACGCGTCACGTTCAAGGATATTGTCTTCAATAATGATACAACGGTACTTCATCTATCAATAATTATTCTAATGGGTTGGTAAATAGTCTTTTATAAGTTGTTAAAAATAGGCTTTGTAGCAAAAAAACAATGAGATTATTTTTTACATCTACTGAATCATATGTTTTATCTACTAAATACAACAGTTTATCAAATAACTTTCTTTGAGAATATTCCATCTGTTAGTTTCATTTGATAAATACCAATATCCCCCGATTTATAACCTGCAGGTCCCCCCTTTAGTGAGTGATTTTCCGAACTACCCGGCCTCATTATTCTTGTAGAAATCAGGAATTGAAGATCCCCAATATCAAATGTATTCCATCTGTTGGCATAGTATGCTTGCCGGCAGTTTCCTATTGTACGCATACAACCAAAACTAATTTATGATGCATTCAACCAAGCAAATGGTTAAAACCGGCATTATGTTCCGGTTCTATTGCCCGATCATTTTTCTGGCGCTGTTCACACTGGCTTCTGTAAACACACAGGCACAGTCTTCCCCCCAATGGAAAACAGTAATCGACACTCTGCAGGTAAAGATCAGTTACACTGTATCTGGTTGTAATGCAAATGATAAGATTTTTTTACGGATAGAAAATAATTCAGCGGATTCATTGCTGTTAACCTGGGACGATAATCTTGTTTCCGGATCCAGTAACTATTCAAATGCTGGCAATAACGGCAGTGTCCAGTTTCATATCGGGCCAAACAAGATCATTGAAGGATCCTGTGCACAACCTGTAACGGAGCGATTGCTTTGTTTACCGGTAGACCTTTTTTTGAGAGGTAATTATGATATTAATAACCTGATCTACAGTATTACTGGATTTACAAAATCAACACTCTAACCCGGACCTTATGAAGAATATATACTTAAAGCAATTCATTACTATTTTCTGTCTGGCCTTTATGGGGCTTTTTTCCGTTAACCAGACGCTTGCGCAATGTACCATTTCGGTAAACCCTACCAGTGCAACGGTTTGTGCAGGCTCGCCCACAACGCTTACTGCCACATTTAATACGTCTTCTACAAGAACGTATGCAATTCCATTGGCGCAATTGATCAATCAAGGAAGTTCTTGTGATGGAACGGGTGTTAACAGATATAATGGCTGTGCCGCAGGTAATAGTGGATTTTCGTGGACGGATATCGGCAGCGGTACGGTTACGAATGTAACAGTACAGTTTTATGTAGGTATAGAATGCGCGGTTGGTGCGCATACAAGTCTTTTGGATGGGGTAGCGGGGCCAACTTATTCAACCACAATTGCATCATGTAATTGTGTGAATCAAACGGGTGGTGGTGAAGCAGTCACACTTAATTTTCCAAACCCTGTAGGATATGCGGTAGGAAGTACCAATACTTTTCTTACTGCAGCTTCCAATTGTTTTGGGTTTATACAACATGCAGCTTTAAATAATAATTACGCAATTGTTACGGTTACCTATTCAGCAGGCGGTACCGGATCTGTTTTGTGGAATACAGGTGCAACAACCAATAGCATTACAGTATCTCCCGGCAGCACAACTACGTATTCTGTAACAGGAACAACTGCAGGTAATACCTGTTCGGCCAATACATCTGCCACTGTAACTGTAAATGCATTACCGGTTGTAACTGCATCAAGCAACAGTCCGGTAAATGTGGGTTCTGCTCTTAACCTTACTTCATCAGGCGGTACTTCTTATAGCTGGACAGGCCCGAATTCATTTAGTTCTACAGCACAAAACCCTACTATTGCAACCACCAGTGTTGCCAGTGCAGGTACTTATACAGTAACGGCAACCAATGCAGCGGGTTGCAGTTCAAAAGCTACTACCAAGGTTACCATTAATTCGGGTATCACTAATACCGGATTACCGTCTACCGTTAATGCGGCAGCAGCTTATTCAACAAGAAAACTTAGTCCAAATTATACAGGCGCTGCATTGAATGCACGCAGGTCTTTAGATAATGCACAGGCAGATATTGCATTTGATGCAAATGGTACCATCAGTAACGCAAGTGTTGCAACCATTACGGCTGCAGGTACTTCAGGATTAACGATTGGTACTACAATGCCATTCAATACTTTCTACGGAACCGGCAATGCACAGGTTGCAATCTATTATGATCAAAGTGGAAACGGAAGAAACGCAACACAGGCTACAGCAAATTCTCAGCCGTTTATTGCACTTGCCGGAGCGATCACAACCCTTAATGGAAAACCTGCTATATTATTTAATGGCGGGCCTACTTTAAATGTTCCTTTTTCATCAACACTTATTAATGCACAGGGAACTTTCTCTGCAGTACAACAACAACCGGGATTACAGTCCGGCTTTCAGGCTTTGATCAGCTGGTCGTCTGGAGCAAGTCAATTCGGACCGGGATTTGGACCGTTGGATGCTGCAGGTAAATTTGGATTGTACACAACGTTTGGTTCTGCTTCTTATGTGAATGCAGGTCCGGTTGTAGCCAATGTACCTTATGTGATAGAAGCCACCTGGACAGGAAGTGGTGCATCCGTTACAACTACCAGAAATGGAGGAACAGCCGTAACAGGTGCATTAACGAATCTGTTAACAGGCAATATTGCCAATGGAACCATTGGTGTAGATAATGGCAGTACGTATGGTGGTTATCTTTCTGAATTAATTATACTACCATCTGCTTTATCAGCAACCGACAGGCAAACGCTGGAAGCCAATCAGATGGCTTATTATATTACACCAACCCTTACTTCTTTTACACCTGCTGCTGGGGGTTCAGGCCAAACGGTAACCCTTACCGGTACTAACCTATCTGCAACTACAGCCGTAAGTTTTGGTGGTACTGCGGCAACTTCCTTTACAGTTGCCAGCGCAACCTCGGTTACGGCAACGGTTGGAGCAGGTGCTACCGGTAATGTAAGTGTAACTACACCGGGTGGTACAGCCACTCTGGGTGGGTTTACTTATTTAACTCCGGCTACCGGTTTAAATTTTGATGGGGTAAATGATGTTGTAAACATTAATAATACAGTTGGAAATGTAGGCTCAGGAGATTTTACAATTGAAATGAATATCCGAACTACACTTGCCAATACTTACTTCTTCTCAAAAAGAGCTGCTTGTGGTGATGATAATTTCATCAGCATGCAGGCGGTAAATGGTAAGCTGAGTATGGAAATAGACCAGGGTAGCGGCGCTGTGCAATATCTGAGCCTTACGGGTACTACTCCTATCAATAACAATGCATGGCATCATATTGCTATGACAAGGAAGTCTGGCCTGGTATCCATTTATGTAGATGGGGTGCTTGAAACTTCCGGCACAAGCACGGCCAATGTAAATAATGCGTATGTATCAACCCTTGGTTATAGTGTTTGTACCAATCAAAATGGGTCACTATATTTCGCTGGAGATATGGATGAACTGAGGGTTTGGAGCCGTGCGCTTTGTGCGAGTGAATTAACAGCGAATAAAGGATGTGGTTTAAGTAATACTGGTCAAACCGGTCTGGTTGCTTTATATCATTTTGATCAGGGATCCGTTAACTTTAATAATACAGGTGTAACTACACTTACTGATAATTCAGGTAACAGCAACAATGGTACACTGGTAAATTTTGCTTTATCAGGAACAACATCCAATTGGGTAGCAGGAACAGTAAGCGGAACATGCGCTGCATTTACGATTCCAAACGCGGCGATTACAGGAACAACTACTGTATGTTTGGGAACCACTACTACTTTAGCTAACTCTATTACAGGAGGTACCTGGATAAGTAGTAACACTTCAGTTGCCACCATCAATGCGTCTGGTGTGGTTACTCCTGTTTCTGCAGGAACCACAACGATTACTTATACAAATTTGTGTGGAGGTGTTTCAACGGCATCGGTTACGGTGAATAATACACCAACCCCAACTATCTATGCATCAGGTGCAACTACATTCTGTGCAGGTGGTTCAGTAAACCTGAATGTATCAGCATTAGGAAATGCAATGCAAATGAATGGCACGCAATATGGGCAAAGCAATAACCCGGCATTACCTGTGGGTAATACCAGCCGTACCATTGAGGCATGGGTTAAAACAACAACGTCAACCAATGGTGTAATAGCCAACTGGGGACAACCGTTCACCAATCAGCGATCAGGTTTAATTATTGTAAACAGCAGAATTTATTATGTAGGTGAGAATAATGATCTGCAGGGTAACATCAATATCAGCGATGGCAATTGGCACCATGTAGCCGCAACTTTCGACGGAACTACATTGAAATTATATGTGGATGGTACATTGGATGTGAGTTCAACAAAAAGCTTTAATACCACAGGTACCACTTTGCGAATTGGCCAAAGATCGATTGGCGATGCAGGAAGTGAATTGTATAATGGTATCATGGATGAACTCCGTATCTGGAATGTTGCCAGAACACAAACAGAATTACAAAACAATCGTTTTGCTGAAATTTCCGGTAACAGTTCAGGATTGGTAGCTTATTATAAATTAAATGAAACATCAGGCCTTAGTCTTACTGATGCGAGTGTAAATAATGTAACCTCTGCACTTACCGCTGCAGTCAACTGGATACCATCCAATGCACCGGGAAGTTTCAGTACGTATGCATGGACACCGGGTGGTGCAACTACTGCATCTATTGCTGCAACTGCTTCAGGTAACTATACAGTTACGGTAACAGCAAATGGATGTACAGCAACTTCTGCGCCAATTGTTGTAACGGTTAATCCATTGCCAACTGCAACGATCAGTGGAACTACTTTACTTTATCAGAATTCAGCTGCACCTAACATTACGTTTACAGGTGCAAATGGAACGGCTCCTTATACATTTACGTATACCATCAATAATGGTACACAACAAACTGTGGTTTCTTCGGGTACTACAGCAACGGTAAGTGTTCCAACAACTACTGCGGGAACATTCACTTATGCTTTGGTTTCTGTGAAAGATGCAAGCGCAACGCTTTGCTCTGCTACTGTTTCCGGTTCTGCAGTTGTAACCATTTATCCGCAGTTAACAGCTCCGGGTAATGCATTAGGATTTAATGCAGCATTACCTACTGCTGTAACTATCAATCAAACAGCATCTGTTGCTAACCTCGGTCTTTCAGGATTTACACTTGAAGCATGGGCTTATTATACATCCGCTTCAGGAGTGTATTCGATCATCAGAAAAAGCGGAGATTATAATCTGTTTATTTTAAATGGAGTGATCGGTGCAGAAGTATGGACAGCCGGAACTTCAAGTACTCAGTGGACACAAACCCTTGGAACCACTGCTTTGCCTATAAACAGATGGGTACATATAGCAGCTGCATGGGATCATACTGCCGGATCATTTAAACTATATGTAAATGGTGTGTTAGAAACCAGTACGAACAGTGTAAGTGGACCACAGCCTGCAAGTGAAAATCTTACTTTAGGCTATTCGCCTCAGTTTGGACAAGGATTTACAGGTAAGTTAGATGAAATACATATCTGGAACACACCAAGAACACAAACACAAATTCAATCAGATCTGAACAGTGTAACCACTGCTCCGCAAACAAACCTGGTTGCTTATTATAATTTCGACGAAGGGATTGCAGGTGCAAATAATACAGGTATCAATACATTGATCGATCTATCAGGCAATGCTAATACAGGTACCCTTAATGGCAATTTTGCATTAACCGGAACAACAACCAATTGGGTAGAGAGCTATGCAATGGTTGTTCCAAAAGCAAATACAGCTACCAGTGTTGGAAGCACAGGATTTACTGCTAACTGGACAGCGCCGGTTGTTGGTACCGTAACCAATTATCTGCTGGATGTTTCAACGAGTGCTGTTTTTGCAAATGCAATAACAGGTTCACCTTTTACCATCGCATCACCCACTACCAGCTTTGCAGTAACAGGATTAGCTGCCGGTACTACTTATTACTACCGTGTTAGAGCAGATAAAGCATCTGTTACAGGAGAAGGTGCTTACTCGAATACGATTGCGCGGGGTACACAGGGTATCACTGCGGGCAGTGTGAGTGGAACCATTGTTAGTTGTGCGGGTTCTGCTTCTTCAAGCCCAAGTGTACAGCAGTTCACGGTATCTGGTGTAAATCTCACCGGAAATATTACCGCTACTGCACCAACCGGTTTTGAAATATCAACAGTTGCAACAAGTGGATTTGGTAATACAGTTACCCTTACGCAAAGTGGCGGTACCGTTAATAGCACTATCATCTTTGTTAGATCTGCTGCTACAGCTTCTGCAGGCAGTATTTCCGGCAATGTAGTGCTTACTTCTCCTACAACTACAACGGTAAATGTTGCTGTTGCAGGAACGGTGAATGCTTTGCCAACAGCCTCCATTAGTGGCGGTACTAATATTTGCCAGAATGGAACTGCACCAACTGTAACATTTACAGGTGTTAATGGAACAGCTCCTTACACATTTACCTATACAATAAATAGTGGTACACAACAAACAGTAGTTTCATCAGGAAATACTGCAACAGTAACTGCTCCAACAGGAACTGTTGGAACCTTCACCTATGCATTGGTTTCTGTAAAAGATGCCAGTTCAACACTTTGTTCCAATACAGTGTCGGGCTCTGTGGTTGTAGTTGTAAGGTTAATTCCAATTATCAGCAGCATTACCGGAACCCAGACTATCTGTTCAGGGAATGCTACAACTTTAACTGCAGCTTCTTCTAATGCAGCCAGTCCAACATTCAGATGGTATGATGCGGCTAGTGGAGGTACATTACTATTTACAGGTGCAGCGTATACAACACCTGTATTAACCGCAAATGCTACTTACTATGTAGAGGTTTCAGATATACCTATTTCATGTTCATCACCAACCAGAACACCCGTTACAGTAACCGTAAATGCATTGCCCGTAGTTACGGCTAATGCAAGCTCTGCGATTGTATGTAATGGTTCTTCTGTTACCCTTACAGGTGGCGGCGCAAGTACCTATAGCTGGACAGGTGGAGTAACCAATGGTGTTGCCTTTGTTCCTTCAGTTACAACAACCTATACCGTAACCGGAACAGATGTAAATGGTTGTAAGAATACAGCCAGTCAAACCATCACAATAGGTTCAGGCGCATCTTTCGCAAATACGAATGTGTATATTCAGGCATCAACTTCTGCAACCAGTTGTGATGCTGTGGTTACTTATCCATTGAGTGTAAACGGTGGAGTACCTGCACCAAATGTTACCTATACATTTACCGGTGCAACTACCGGAACAGGAGCAGGAACCGGAAGCGGACAGGTATTTAATAAAGGCGTCACACATGTAGTGGTGGTGGCTTCTAATAATTGTGCATCACCTTCTGTTGCTTTTGATATAACAGTGGTGGATGATGTGCAACCTGTTGTTATAACAAAAAATGTTACAGCTTATCTTGATGCAACCGGCCACGCTACTGTGGTAGCTGCTGATATCAATAATGGCAGCTATGATAATTGCGGAACGGTTACTTTACCACAGAGCAGTACAGGTGTAATTTGCGCCACTGCAGCAGAAGGTAACAGTCTTACTTTGCAGGCACCAGCCGGTAAGGTGATCACCGGAATTACTTTCGCGAGTTACGGTACACCAAACGGATCATGTGGTAATTTCTCGATAGGAGGATGCCATGCAAATAATAGTGTTTCGATTGTATCTGCTTTGGCTATCGGACAAAATTCCGTAACGATTGATGCCAATAACAGTGTATTTGGAGACCCTTGCGGTGGTACTGTAAAAAGATTATATATCCAAGCAACGTATTCTGACGCAGGAAGTGTTTATAACTATGATTGCAGCAGTATCGGTACACACCAGGTAAGTCTGGTAGTATCAGATGCAGCCGGTAATTCAAATACAGGTACAGCAACGGTTACTGTTGTAGATAATATCAAACCAACAGTGAACACCCAAAATCTGGTATTATGCCTGGATGCAAGCGGAAATGCTGTTATTACAGCTGCCCAGATAAACAACGGATCAACTGATAATTGCAGTATTGCTTCTTACTCGCTTGATAAAACAACTTTCAATACAACAAATGTGGGTGTGAATACAGTAACCCTTACTGTAACAGATGTGAACGGAAATTCAGATTCTAAAACGGCTACCGTTACCATTAACGCATTACCAACGCTGTATTCAGTTACGGGTGGTGGTGCCTATTGTGTAGGTCAGACAAATGTATTAGTTGGCTTATCAGGTTCTCAATCCGGTATCAGTTACCAATTGAGAAATAATGGTAATACGGTAAGTACTGTTTCAGGTAATAGTTCACCAATTAATTTTGGTGCTCAATCAGCAGCGGGTACATATACAGTGTTTGCAACCAATGTTACAACGGGTTGTAATATTGCCATGACAGGAAGTGCTTCAGTAGTAGCAAATACTCCTCCGGTGATTACTATTTCGCCTTCTGCTACAGCAATCTGTGCAGGATCGGCTGTTACATTAACCGCTTCACAAAATCAAACACAAACAAGAACGTATTCAATCCCGCTTGCTAACCTGGTTAATGCAACAAACAATTGCGGAACGGGCGGTTATTACAGTGGTACAAATACAGGGTTTACATGGACTGATGCCGGTAGCGGTACAGTATCCAATATCTCAGTTAAGTTTTCAATTGGTGTAGAGTGCAACAGCGTTGGATTTGTACATAATGTATTATTGAATAATATAAATACAGGTACTTCGTATACGAATACAGCTTCGAGTTGTACTTGCAGCCCTAGAGGTACTGCTTCTCTTTATACAATCAATTTCACACCAACAAACTATACAGTTGGTGCGGCAAATACTTTACTGTTTACCAATGGAAATGCTTTCGGATTCGTTCCTTCATCTTCATTAAGCAATGCTTATGCAATTGTTACAGTAACTTATAGCAATGGAGGCGGAAACACTGTTAATAACTGGTTATGGACACCAGGTAATGCAACTACGGCAAGTATTTCAGTTAATCCTTCAGCCACTACCAACTATTCCGTTACCGGTACTGATGGAAATGGTTGTACAGGTACAGCTACAGCAACGGTAACAGTTAACCCTTTACCGGTTGCAACCATTACAGCAGCAGGAGCAACAGAAGTTTGTCCGTCTAATACAGTAAGCCTTTCAGCCAATACAGGTTCAGGATTTACTTACCAGTGGCAGAAGAATGGCGTAAATATTCCATCTGCAACCGGATCTTCTTATGCAGCACCGGTTAGCGGAGATTATACGGTAGTGATCAGGAACAGCAATGGTTGTTTCTCGGCACCATCCAATTCAATAACCGTTAAGGTACAGGATATCATTCCTCCTTTCTTTACTTCAACGGGTGCTGTTACCTCAGCAACAAATGCACAGGGTGAAGTATTTGCAACAAGTGCTGCGGGTGCAGTGGTGAATTATACATTACCGGTTGGCGCAGATAATTGTTCTGTTGCATCAACAGTATTAACTGCGGGTTATGCAAGTGGAGCCGTATTTCCGATAGGTTCAACAACCGTTACCTATACTGTTACAGATGGAGTGGGCTTAACAGCTACCTCTTCGTTTACAGTAACTGTAAGCGGATTGGCACCTTCTATTAATTGTCCGGCAAATATTGTGGTATCATCAAGTGCAAGTGCATGTGGTACTATTGTAAATTATGTTGCTACAGAAACTACAGCTATTCCTGCTTCAACCATTACGTATTCAATTGCACCAGGTAGTTTCTTTGGTGTAGGAACAAAAACAGTAACCGCTACAGCAACCAATGCTGTAGGAACTTCGATTTGTACATTTACGGTAACTGTAGTTGATGATGTAGTACCGGTGGTGATTACCAAAAACATCACCGTACAGTTGGGTGCAAACGGAGCGGTTTCTATAACTCCGGCAGATATCAATAATGGCTCAACAGATAATTGTTCGATTGCTACATACAGTTTGGATAAAACAAATTTCGACTGCACTAATGTAGGAACGAACACAGTAACCTTAAGGGTGACTGATATTCATGATAATGTATCAACGGCAACAGCAATCGTAACGGTAGAAGATAAAATTGCGCCGACTGTAATCACTAAAAACATCACGGCACAGTTAGATGCGAACGGTGTGGTTTCTATTACTCCGGCGGACATCAACAACGGCTCAACAGATAATTGTTCGATTGCTACTTACAGTTTAGATAAAACGAGCTTCGACTGCAGCAATGTAGGCGCGAACACAGTTACCTTAACTGTAACAGATGTTAACGGCAACGTAAGCAGCAAGACAGCAGTAGTAACGGTAGAAGATAAAGTTGCGCCGATTGTGATCACACAAAACGTTACGATCCAATTGGACGCTAATGGTGCAGCAAGTATTACCCCTGCGCAGATCAACAATGGTTCAACAGATAATTGTTCTATTGCTAGCTACAGTTTAGATAAAACAAGTTTCGACTGCAGCAATGTAGGCACGAACACGGTAACATTAACTGTAATGGATGTGAACGGTAATGTGGCAACAGGAACAGCGATTGTAACGGTAGAAGATAAAGTTGCACCGATTGTGATCACACAGAACATCACAGTACAGTTGGATGTGAACGGAGCGGTAACTATCACACCGGCACAGGTAAATAATGGTTCAACGGATAATTGTGCAATAGCAACTTACAGTTTAGATAAAACAAGCTTCGACTGCAGCAATGTAGGAACGAACGCAGTAATCTTAACGGTTACAGATGTGAACGGTAATGTATCAACAGCTACAGCGGTAGTAACCGTAGAAGATAAAGTGGCACCTACAGTGATCACTAAAAACATCACAGTACAGTTAGATGCTAATGGAGCGGCAAGTATCACTCCTGCAGACATCAACAACGGCTCAACAGATAATTGTTCGATTGCAACTTATAGTATAGATAAAGCATCATTCGACTGCAGCAATGTAGGAGCGAATACTGTAACGCTGACGGTAACAGATGTGAACGGCAATATATCAACAGCTACAGCGATCGTAACCGTAGAAGATAAAGTGGCACCGATTGTGATCACACAAAATATCACGATACAGTTAGATGCTAATGGTGCAGCAAGTATCACACCTGCACAGATCAACAATGGTTCAACGGATAATTGTTCTATCGCTACATACAGTTTAGATAAAACAAGTTTCGACTGCAGCAATGTAGGTGCGAACACAGTGATCTTAACGGTAACGGATGTGAACGGCAACGTATCAACAGCCACAGCGGTAGTAACCGTAGAAGATAAAGTGACACCAACTGTGATCACACAAAACATCACAGTACAGTTGGCTGCGAACGGAGCGGTAACTATCACACCGGCACAAGTAAATAACGGTTCAACCGATAATTGTTCGATTGCCACTTACAGTTTAGATAAAACAAGCTTCGACTGCAGCAATGTAGGAACGAACACAGTAATCTTAACTGTAACAGATATCCATGGTAATGTAAGCAGTGCACCAGCGATTGTAACGGTAGAAGATAAAGTTGCACCGATTGTGATCACACAGAACATCACGATTCAGTTAGATGCTAATGGTGCAGCAAGCATTACCCCTGCGCAGATCAACAATGGTTCAACAGATAATTGTTCTATCGCTACATACAGTTTAGATAAAACAGTATTCGACTGCAGCAATGTAGGCGCGAACACAGTAACATTAACGGTAACGGATGTGAACGGTAATGTATCAACAGGAACAGCGGTAGTAACAGTAGAAGATAAAGTTGCGCCTACAGTGATCACTAAAAACATCACAGTACAGTTAGATGCTAATGGAGCGGTAACTATCACACCGGCACAGGTAAATAATGGTTCAACGGATAATTGTTCGATTGCCACTTACAGTTTAGATAAAACAAGCTTCGACTGCAGTAATGTAGGAACGAACACAGTAATCTTAACGGTAACAGATGTGAACGGTAATGTATCAACAGCTACAGCGATTGTAACGGTAGAAGATAAAGTTGCGCCTACAGTGATCACTAAAAACATCACAGTACAGTTAGATGCGAACGGAGCAGTAAGTATCACTCCTGCAGACATCAACAACGGCTCAACAGATAATTGTTCGATTGCAACTTATAGTATAGATAAAGCATCATTCGACTGCAGCAATGTAGGAGCGAATACTGTAACGCTGACGGTAACAGATGTGAACGGCAATGTATCAACAGCTACAGCGATCGTAACCGTAGAAGATAAAGTAACACCAACTGTGATCACACAAAATATCAAGGTACAGTTGGGTGCAAACGGAACAGCAAGTATCACCCCTGCACAGGTAAACAATGGTTCAACCGATAATTGTGCGATTGCAAGCTACAGTTTGGATAAAACAACATTCGACTGCAGCAATGTAGGCGTGAACACAGTGATCTTAACGGTAACGGATGTGAACGGCAACGTATCAACAGCCACAGCGGTAGTAACCGTAGAAGATAAAGTAACACCAACTGTGATCACACAAAATATCACGGTACAGTTGGGTGCAAACGGAACAGCAAGTATCACCCCTGCACAGGTAAACAATGGTTCAACCGATAATTGTGCGATTGCAAGCTACAGTTTGGATAAAACAACATTCGACTGCAGTAATGTAGGATTGAACACAGTAACCTTAACGGCTACGGATGTAAACGGTAACAGCAGCAGTGCTACAGCCGTGGTAACAATCGAAGATCATGTACCTGCGGTAGTGATCACCAATAACATCACGATCCAGTTAAGCGCTACAGGTGCAGCCAGCATCACAGTAGCCGATATCAACAACGGCTCACATGATGCGTGTGGTATCGCCAGCATGGTGTTAAGCAAAACAAGCTTTGACTGCAGTAATGTAGGACCGAACACCGTAACGCTGACAGTAACAGATGTAAACGGTAACGTGAGCAGCAATACAGCGGTAGTAACGGTTAAAGACATAATACCTGCGGTAGTGATCACCAAAAACATCACGATCCAGTTAAACGCATCAGGCTCGGCTACAATAGCAGCAGCTGATGTAAATAACGGAAGCAATGATGCCTGCGGTATTGCAAGCATGACTGTATCACCAAATGTGTTCAGTTGTGCTAATGTAGGTGCTAACACAGTAACCTTAACAGTAACGGATGTAAACGGCAACGTGAGCAGCAACACAGCGGTAGTAACGGTACAGGATAAGATAGCCCCTGTAGTGATCACCAAACCGATCACCGTGTACTTAGATGGCACAGGCCATATAAGCATCACAGCAGCAGATGTGAACAATGGTAGCAGCGATGCCTGTGGTATCGCAAGCATGAGTGTATCACCAAACAGTTTCGATTGTTCTAAACTGGGAGCCAACACAGTTACGTTAACAGTAACGGATGTGAACGGTAACGTAAGCTTCAAAACAGCGGTAGTAACGGTTCAGGATAAACTGGGCCCTGTACCAACGGTGAACGTATTACCAACAGTAACAGGCCAGTGTTCTGCCAATATTGTGATTGTAAATGCAACGTGTACAGATAATTGCCGTTGTTGCCGTGGAGGTTGTCATTGCCATGATAACTGCCATTGCCACAGGAATGATAACAGCTGGAATAACCATAGCTGGAACAGCTGGTGGTGGAATAATGATGACGACGATGACGATGATTGTGACAATGATGCAGACGACTACAACACGTACTACATGACCACGCCAACCGCGTTGGATAACTGTAGCGGTCTGATCAAAGCAACAACCACCGATCCGTTACATTATAATACACAAGGCACTTATACGATCAACTGGAAGTTCGTGGATGCAAACGGCAACGTAACGATCCAGCCACAAACAGTGATTGTAAAAGATAATGAAGCCCCAATACCATGGGTAAGTACCTTACCAACGATCAGCGGTCAGTGTTCAGTGAACCTGTCGTTGAACGCAAACTGGGAGTGGTGGGATGATGACGATGATGACAATGGTTATGATATCTCAGCACCATGGGCATGGGATAACTGCGCAGGCTGGATCAGGGCAACCACCACCAGTGCGCTGAGCTACACAACCCAGGGTACCTATACGATCGTATGGAAGTTCAACGACGGTCATGGTAATATCACCATACAGAACCAGACAGTGGTAGTAAAAGATAATATAGCACCAAAAGCTACCGTGAAGAACCTGCCAACGGTAACAGGCAGCTGTTCAGCCACAGTAACTGCGGTGCCAACTGCTAAGGATAACTGCGTAGGCATCGTAAACGGAACCACCACGGATCCATTGACCTACACAGCCCAGGGTACTTACACGATCCATTGGAGCTACACAGATGGCCATGGTAATACAAGCACCCAGACCCAAACAGTGGTGGTGGATGATGATACCAAACCTGTACCAATGGTAACAACCTTACCAACGTTAACAGGTGAGTGTTCAGTAACGGTAACAAGTGTGCCAAAAGCAAATGATAACTGTAAGGGAGTGATCACCGGAACGACCACGGATCCACTTACCTACTCAAGTAAGGGAACGTATACGATCCACTGGAGTTATAATGATGGTAATGGCAACATCACTAATCAGAACCAGACGGTAGTGATTAACGATGTAACCGCACCGGTACCCCAGGTATCAACACTTCCAACGTTAACAGGTGAGTGTTCAGTAACGGTAACAAGTGTACCAAAAGCAAATGATAACTGTAAGGGAGTGATCACAGCCACTACCAGTGATGCGTTAACGTATAACAAACAGGGCACCTACACGATCCGCTGGAGTTATAATGATGGTAACGGCAACATCACCACCCAGAATCAGACAGTGGTAATAAGTGATGTAACCAAACCAACCATCACGGCACCTGCAGCAGCGATCGTAAGTTGTGGAACCAGCACAGCCCCAACGGTAAGTGCAACAGCTACGGATAACTGCAGTACACCAACAGTAACGTACAGCGATGTAACATCAGGTAATACAATTACCAGGACCTGGAAAGCAACCGATGCTGCGGGTAACTACAGCACAGCTGCCCAGACACTGACGATTGTAGACAATACAGCACCGATCATTACAGATCCGAGGGATGTAACGGTAAGTTGTGGTACAAGTACGGACCCATCAGTAACGGGCAGAGCCACAGCAACGGATAATTGCAGTACCCCAACAGTAAGCTATACAGATGTAACCAGTGGTTATACGATCACCAGAACCTGGAAAGCCACCGATGCATCGAACAACAGTGCAACCAGTGTACAGGTGATCACGATCGTGGATAATACCAAACCAACGATTACGGATATTGCAGATGTAACGGTAAACTGTAATGGATCAACCGATCCATCAGCTACGGGTACACCAACCGCATCAGATAACTGCAGTGCAGTAACACTAAGCAAAACAGATGTGCCATCAGGTAATACGATCATAAGAACCTGGAAGGCCACAGATGCATCGGGCAACTATGCAACAAGTGTACAGGTAATCACGATCGGTGTACCGTTCACTACCAGCATCAGTTCAGTACCAACAAGCAATACGTATACAGGTGGTGTATCTACCAACCTGTACCTGGGTTACGGAGCACAGAGCACCAGCTTACAGGTGGGTAGCTTACCGTCATCAGGCGCACCATACACGTATGTGTGGAGTGGTACTTACACAAACAAACTGAGCAGCACCACAACAGCAGCACCGGTGTTTACACCAACACAGTTCGGTTACTACACCTTTAGTGTAACGGTAACCAACAAGTATGGCTGTACGGCGAGCTGCAGCATCAGTATCTGTGTAACGGATGTAAGGGTACCGGGAACAAACGGAGCTAAGATCTATGTAACGCATACACCAAACGGCAAGAATGCGGTGGCACAAACGCTGCAGGTAGCCTTAAGCAGTGTGTCATCCCATATCGGATCGAGCAGTTGTGGAAGCAATGGTAATGACAGATTGGGTAGTGCGGATCAGTCGCCATGTAACACAACGATCGTTACCAATACAGGTGTAAGCAGCTCAGGTATAGCGAAGGATGGAGAGACAGTAAATACAGCAGCAAGCGAAGAAGACCTGAAAGTAACGGCTATGCCAAACCCGAGCACCACGTTCTTCACACTGAAGATAGAGAGCAGGTTCCAGACACCTGTAGAGCTGAGGGTGATGGATGGCCGAGGCAGGGTAGTAGATGCGAAATCGAAGATCGGCGCCAACAGCACGATCCAGATCGGACATAACTACAGCAGCGGCACTTACTATGCAGAACTCATACAAGGTACTCAACGTAAAGTGGTGCAGTTGATTAAAGGAAGAGGATGATTTTTAATTAAGAATTAAAAATTAAGAATTAATAATTAGTAACCCGGTGATTGCCGGGTTACTAAAAGAAACGAAAAGAGCCACTCATTTTTGAGCGGCTCTTTTTTATTGATTGCTGTAAGCACTAGCCTTTGTTTGAATGTAAATAAATCATGGTTCCCTTATGAAGGTTGTTGGAAAACACTTTTTTGTATCTTTATTCTAATATCCCCCTGATTTATTTTATTAATAAAGTAACGGTTACTTATGAAAAGCAGCTGCGTAACTATTATGACGGGGTGTATTCTTTTGTTTTTTTCCTGCAAGAAAGATCCTCCCATGCCAGATACCAATCAGGTTCAGGCAAATAGCAAAGCTTTTCCGTTAAAAATAGTTTTTGATAAAAGCACCACACAAACTCCCTGGCAGGTTCCACTTCCTGTTGGGTATAATCCTGATAGTACCTTATCTTATATGGGTGGGCCGGGATATTATTTTTCTTATAATAGTCAACAGTCGATCTCCGGCCTACGTTTGAATACTGATTTGTATACTTATAATTACAATATTCATTATAACACCAATAATCTACCTGATGCAGGAACAAGAACCTATGTGAAGGTTAATAATAATAATGCCAATAGTTTTGATCAGGTAATAACTGATAGCATTATTTATAAGCTTGAAAATGGCATGGTTGTGGAAGCCAGGTTTTATAACAGAAGGATAATAGTCGCTAAAAACAGTAATACGAATCCAAATATTATCGTAAGCGATACCACTTACAGTAAGGATACCGTTGAATCGTATAAAATAACTTACCTAGACGGAAATATAAATAAGATTCGTCTGCAGGAAAAAACCGGCAGAATAGTTGACATGGAATATACCTACGGAACAGGTAAAGGGATATTTTACAGTTGCCAACAGAAGTTTATGGTAGTGCCGGACCAGTTTCTGATTTCCGGGTTTCTTATGATCGTAAATCATTCGAAAAATGAATTACTTAGGTATAAAAGAACATATGTTTCTGAGAACAATCGTGTTGAAGAAAGTGTATACAGCTATTCTTTTAATCAGAATAATTTCCCTTCAATAATAACCGTTGCAGATTCAGGTCTGCAGGATACAACAAGAGTTAATACCGGACATTACAAAATGTTAATAGGGTATTGACACCCTTGCTGCTGATTCGCAGCAAACAGAAATGATCACTATGCTACTTAGAAAGAAAATTAGAAGGAATTCTTACACCTTCCTCTTTATCCAGTACATGTTTCATCAGTTTGCGTAAGGCTTCGGGGATGATCTTTTTTTCTTCTTCAGATAAAATATGAACGATCTCAAAAAATTCATCATCGTCATCATAATAGCCAAAATACAGATCGTAAACATCGTTTATATGTAAACGCAGAGAGATTTCTTTGTCCTCTTCATAAATATGCATTGAAATGATCGCCCACTGATCTTCATCTGCAAAATCAAAATGAATATCCGCTTTCTCCTGACTGATTACCCAGGTTACCAGTTTCTCAATCATATCCCCTGCATGATTCTTAACCAATTCTTCGTAAGTCATATCTGTATATTCTAATCTTAAATTATTAATTTCTAATTTTTAATTATTAATTACCTCTTAGTGTTTCATCGCAAAATGAATTAACAAAAAACCCGTTACACAAAGCAGCAATATTGCAAGGATAGCAATTACCAGCCAGTTTTGGTCTTTCAGTTTTCTTTTATTCTTCCGGAAAATTTTCTTTACAGTGTGTTTTTGTAATTGTTTATTTAACTGATCCACATATTCTTTTACCTGAGCCGGATCTTTAAAGTTTTGTAAACCTTCAATTGCCTCGTCCACAAATGATGAATCTGCCATTTGTTTTTCAATGGCAAAACGCTCCTCTTCTGTGGCATTACCCTGCAGATAACGCATCAGTTCTTCGCTGCTGAGCTCATCTTCATGGTTTAATATGTCTTTCAGATCTGTCATTAAGAGGCTTTCATTTTCTTTTCTACCAGTATACGCAGATTTCGTTTACCGTTCTGTATATAGCTTTTTACCTGTAGCAAATTATATCCTGTTGTATCTACGATCTCCTGGTAGCTTTTCTTTTGCAGATAGAACAAAGTTACACAGGTTTTTTGCTCCCCGTTCAATTCTTCGAGCGCTTTCTCCAAAATCGAGAGGGTAGCTTCTTTATCGGCGAGTTCAATCCGGTCGGTTTCTTCAGCGGTCAGGTCGGGGCGGGCTTCTACAGGTATAAAGATGTTTTTATCCCGAAGCTTCATCAGGCAATGGTTCTTGGCTACCATATACAACCAGCTTTTAATATAAGCCACTTTGTATTTACCCAATTCTGTAATGGCTTTTAAGAAAATCTGTTGCACGGCATCCTTTGCTTCTTCCTCATTCTTCAGGTATTTCATGCAAACACCCAATAGCAGATATGTGTAGCGTTGTAATACAATCCCCAGCCATAGGGCATCATGATCGCTGTGGAATTTATCCAGCAGTTCGTTATCGGTCATATGGTCAAATCGATCTTTTCCCACGGCCTGAAAATAAAGCATTTTATGTATAGATGCGGTAGTAACAAAATTCCATATCTTGAATGCAAATTCATAAGATGTCTTTTGTGATCTGTATTGTTCCCGCCGCACCACTCAGAAAAGAAGATGCGCATCGTTCTGAAATGATCAGTCAGGTATTATTTGGTGAGGCTGCTGAAGTATTGGAAGAAAATAAATCATTCACAAAGATCCGCTGTGTATATGATGGGTACGAAGGCTGGTGCCAATCTAATCAGCTCGCGGTTATAGAGGGATCTATCGTAAATGATCACCGTAAAACCATTACGGCAAATTGGGATACTGTTATTGCCGTGAATGATCAACCCATGCATATCCCTATCGGAAGTTCGTTGGGATTTCTGGAGAATGGCAAATCAGTGATTGATAAATTTACCATTCATTATTCGGGAGAAGCATTTGATCCCGATACTGCCATCATTTCCATTGACGCTATTAAAGCAAAAGCCATTCAATACCTCAATACCCCATATTTATGGGGTGGAAGATCCACATACGGAATTGATTGCAGCGGTTTTGTACAACAGGTATTCCGTTGTTTCAATATTCCTTTGCCAAGAGATGCTTACCAGCAGGCAGCAGCAGGCGAACCCGTTGGCTTTTTACAGGAAACCCAATGTGGTGATCTGGCTTATTTCGATAATGAAGAAGGAAAGATTACCCATGTAGGTATTTTACTTGATCAGGATACCATCATCCATGCAGCAGGAAAAGTTCGGATTGATAAGATCGATAATATGGGAATTGTAAACAGTGATACCGCAGAACGAACCCATAAACTCCGACTCATTAAACGCTATTTCTAATTCCTCTCTATTTACTTCTCTTATTGAAGCCATTTTACTAAAAGAAAAACGAAGAAAAAAAGAATAGGTTTTATTCACTCATTCACTCATGCTATCATTCACTCATTAATATCTCCTGCAAACAGAAAAAGCAACCCGTTTAGGTTGCTTTTATATAGTAAAGAAGATAAATATTACAGAAGATCCATTGCCTTGGCAAAATAGGTAACGGTGCCGGGCAATGCCAGCCAGAAAAACTGACGGTAAACCACTATTAAAGTAATCATAATGGCTAACCATATAAAACAATATACCCAGTATTTAGTTCTTGACTGATTTACTTCCATTTGTATAGATTTTTGGCAAAGATAAGGGTAGCAAATGATTTTTTGAGCCCTTAGCCGCCGGATTGTTGAATTTTTGTGGAAGATGCCACAGGATCCTTTGCCGGCGTGGGTTTAGCCTTGTCGAAAAACAGCATTTTAACCGCAATTACCATCAATATCACTGCAAAGATCTTTTTCATTTTTTCATCGCTCAGCGAAATAGCCAGTTTGCTGCCCAGAAAGCCACCGAGGATAAAGGCGATAGAAATGATGGCTACATAATTTACATTCAGGTAGCCCTGTTTATAGTATTGTATAACCGCCAAAATGCCTACAGGCAGCAACAAAATACCCAATGAAGTTCCCTGTGCCAGTTTTTGAGAGAACCCGGCAAACAGCACCAATGCAGGCACGATCAATACACCGCCGCCAATACCGATGAGGCCACTTAAAAAACCGGCAGCCAATCCTATTAAGAGCAGGATGAGGATGATGGTAAACGTCATAGGTTTGTTTTTAGTTGTCAACGCTTATCGTTATTTCTTCAAAAAGGTTTCCTTATAAAAACGGATCGATTCTTCAATAATGGCAAGAGCCTGTGCTTTATCACCAAAATCTTCCACCACAACGGTTTTATTCTCTAATTTTTTATACTCTTCAAAAAAATGTCTTAACTCGTCAAAAAAGTGTTTAGGCAGTTCTTCAATATTGTTATAATGATTAACACCCGGATCGTTGGCTGCCACAGCAATGATCTTATCATCCGGATCTCCGCCATCGATCATCTGCATTACACCAATCACTTTAGCCTCCATGATAGTAAGGGGCTGAACGGGTAATGAAGTGATCACCAATATATCCAGCGGATCTTTATCGCCACCATAGGTTTGCGGGATAAATCCATAATTGATAGGATAGTAAAATGAAGAAAAGATTACCCTGTCGAGCTTTAACAGCCCGCTGGCTTTATCAATCTCATATTTACAACGCGAACCCTGCGGAATCTCAATAATTGCATTTACAGTTCTCGGAGCATGCTCGCCATAGGAAACGCCGTGCCATGGATGATTTACGGTTGTCATATGCATAGTATACGAATTTTAATTATTTGGTTAACCAATAGCCAAGTGTTACGGCCCCTAAGCCAAGTATCAGGCTCGCTCCTGTGTAAATTACAAAACTTCCATATCGTTGCTGACTTAATAACTGCATATTTTCCCAGGCAAAAGCTGAGAAGGTGGTAAAACCTCCACAAATACCGGTTGCCAGAAATAAACGCCAGTTTCCAAAACCTTCCTGTCTGGCGGCAATACCCATGATAGCACCAATTACCAGAGAACCGATAATATTTACCGTAAACGTTGCATAGGGATAGCTATCATGTTTAATAAAATGTACAGCCAGATACCGGAGTGCAGAACCGATCATTCCGCCAAAGCCCACCAATAAAAGGTTCTTTAGTAACATGATAATGATTATTGCTTTTTGGTCAGATCAACAAGCCAGTTATCGTTTTGTTTGATCACACGAATGGTATCGGCCAGTTTATCAAATGAATTCTGGAAATAAATATAGGTTTCAGTACCGCTTTGTTCTTTTACTTCTTTGATATTGATAGAAGCGGTTCTCCATTGCTGTCTGCCTTCTTTGTCTTTTTCGCGGTAGGCTCTTTCCATATCTGCAAGAAGGGCTTTATTCTTTTCATCGGGCAACAAATAAAAAGTTGCTTTCAAAAAATCGCCCTGCAAATGGCTGTTAATGAATTCCCGGCCGGCATCCAACGCATCTTCTGCTTTGCGGTAATCCTTATCGGGAGAACTGCAGGCGGCTAACAAAAAAAAGGTAAAGAGTAGGTACTTTCTCATAATAGGATAAGTTAACAAAGTTAGGTTTTGCAGTTCTTATGCGGAAATATTGCTTTTTGGCGGGTTTTACATAATTGGTGTGGCTGCAAATCATATTTCAACTAACTTACTTCCAACAAAACCCTGTGTGTGCCATTCTTCTGTTTGTTAACCGTGAATATTGCGTAATGAAAAGGCATGTTTTGTTATTATCGTTACTTACACTGTTGCTCGCTCCGGTACTGAGTGTTTCGGCGCAGGATTATCTTCCAGATTCCGCATTTTTTCAAAAAACCGTTTCCAATACACGTTCCCGTCTCATCCAAAATATCGGTATTAATTCTGCACTCTATCAGGGCGTTGCATATGATCACTATTGGAACAGGGTTTCAGGCAGCCCTTTTTATCTTTCAGATCAAATGGTTGCCGGCAAGGTTTTTTATAATGGAAGCCTGTACGAAAACATCCCCCTTGCCTATGATATGGTGAAAGACCTTCTGGTTACAAAAACTTTTACAAAGAATGCCGATATGAGCCTTGTGAGTGACCAGGTTGACTACTTTTTTATCAATACGCATGAATTTGTACGATTGATAAAAAATGTTTCTGACAAATCTGTACCTGCCACCGGATTTTATGAACGGTTATACAATGGCGATGTTCAGGCTTACCTGAAGATGGAAAAAAAGATCAAACAACTGCAAAAAGCAGAAGATAACCTGACCGGATTTGTAGAATACGATGCGTATTATGTACTGAAGGATGGTGTCTTTTATGAGATCACCGGAGAATCGGATCTGGTTAAGGTGTTTAAGGATCAAAGAAATGAGATCAGAAAATTTGTGAATAGCCGTGGTATGAATTATAAAAAAGATCCCGCTAAAGTGATCGTGCAAACAGCAGCCTATTATTCAAGCTTAAAAAAAGGGAATGTCCGGTAAAATACATTTTATATGGATATTCTTTTCAGTCTTGCTGCTGCAAAATAATGCGGAAGCACAGCAGGAGCAACGCATCAGTATAGAAGTAACTGATTTACCATTCACTCAATTTGTTCAAAGAGTAGAAGCCATTGTAAACTGCCATTTTTATTTTAATCCCACTGAAACAGACAGCCTGCGCATTTCTGTGAAAGTGGATAAACTAACGCTTTCAGAATTACTCCATAATACTTTCCAGCATTCAGGCTTTCAATATGCAATAGATGAAGAGAACAGAATATTTGTGAGTAAGCTACAACAAATTCAAACTTCATTACCAGGCGGTTTCTTCGACAGAAAGAAAATCATAAACGACACCACAGCAAACGATCCCGTACTGGTGGTATCAACAGCCAATGCTGAAAAAGAAAAACTAAGAGCATCACTTGAAAAGAAATTATTTGAGATCGGTATTAAAACCAATAACCTCACCAAAGGAAATGCGGTATTGGTGGGCTATGTAAGGGATATTAAAAACGGAGAAGCTTTAAGCGGCGCTGCGGTTTATATTGATACCCCTTCTATAAAAGCCATTACTGATCAGTTTGGATATTATACGATTACGCTTCCCAAAGGCAGACATACCTTGCGTATCAACAGCGTTGGGATGAAAGAAACCCAGCGTCAGCTAATGTTGTATTCGGGCGGAAAACTGAATATAGAACTGGAAGATTATGTTGCCAGTTTATTGGCCGTAACAGTTAATACTGAAAAAAGATCCAATACCCGAAGCACACAGATGGGTGTAGATAAATTAAATATCCGCACCATTAAACAGGTGCCAACCGTTTTGGGTGAATCGGATATTCTGCGTGTAGTACTCACATTGCCGGGTGTTACTTCTGTTGGCGAAGCAAGTACAGGTTTTAATGTTCGTGGCGGCGCGGCTGATCAAAACCTGATCCTTTTAAACGATGCGACCATTTATAATCCTTCGCATCTGTTTGGTTTCTTTTCTGCTTTTAATACTGATGTAGTAAAAGGCGTAGAACTATACAAAAGCGCCATCCCCGAAAAATATGGCGGAAGATTATCGTCGGTATTGGATGTTTCTACCCGCGACGGCAACAGTAAAAAATTATCCGGAACCGGTGGAATCGGATTGGTAACCAGCAGGCTTACGCTGGAAGGCCCGCTCGACAGCGGCAAAACAACTTTTATCCTTGGTGGAAGAACTACTTACTCTGATTGGGTATTGAAACAATTACCAAACAGAGATTATGCAAATAGCAGCGCGTCTTTTTATGATCTGAATCTGAATATTACACATACTATCAATCCTAAGAATACATTATACTTTACAGGATATATCAGTCATGATAAATTCAAGCTCAACAGCGATACATTATACAGTTATGGCAACCGCAATCTGATTGCTAAATGGAAACATATTTTTAATAACCGTTTTTACGGAGTGGTTTCTGCAGGAATGGATCATTATGATTATTCAGAAAGTAGTAATCAGGTAGTAGTAAATGCATTTAAACTGTCTTTTAATATTGATCAATATCATTTCAGAACAGAATTCAATTATAATCCCAATGCAAAACATTCGTTGAATTTCGGATTGCATTCTATCTACTATAAAATTCATCCCGGTTCTTACCAGCCGGATGCTCCTCAATCACTGGCTGTGCCCAATGATGTGCCCGCTGAGCAGGCAATGGAAACGGCTTTGTATGCAGGCGATAAATATAATATCACTCCCGAACTTTCTGTGAATGCCGGCATACGTTATTCACTATACAATTATCTTGGCCCACATGATGTGTATGATTATGTGCCAGGATCGCCAAGACAAACAGGCAGTATTATTGATACGATGCATTATGGGTCGGGTAAAAATATCAAGTCGTATCAAGGGCCGGAGTTCAGGATTGCATTACGTTATAGCCTGCCAGATAAATCATCCCTCAAGATCAGTTACAATACATTGCGGCAATACATTCATACTTTGTCCAACACAACAACCATTTCACCAACGGATATCTGGAAACTAAGCGATCCCAATATCAAACCGCAACAGGGTTATCAGGTTTCTTTGGGGTATTACAGGGATATTCCTGCTAAGAATATTGAAATGTCGTTCGAGATCTATTATAAACAGATTCAGCATTATCTCGATTATAAAAGTGGTGCCGTACTCATCATGAATAAGCATATTGAAACGGATGTGATCAATACACATGGCCGTGCATATGGGGCAGAATTCATGATCAAGAAAACCGCGGGTAAATTAAATGGATGGCTTAGTTATACCTATTCAAGAACTGAGTTGCAGATAGATGATCCGATTGCAGGAGAGAATATCAATAAAGGAAATTATTATCCGGCCAATTTTGATAAACCGCATAATGTAAATGTAATTGCCAACTATAAATTTTCTCACAGGTTCAGTGTTTCTATGAATGGTGTGTACAGCACAGGCAGGCCGATCACCTTACCTATTGCCATTTTTACACAGGCAGGGGCACAAAGGGTTTATTATTCAGACAGAAATCAATACCGTGTTCCGGATTATATCAGAACAGATCTTTCCGTAAATATTGAAGGCAATCATAAGATCAAAAAACTGGCGCACAGTTCATGGTCATTGGGGGTTTATAATTTATTGGGCAGACAAAACCCGTATTCCGTTTATTTTCAACAGGAGAACGGTCAGATCAAGGGATACCAGTTATCGATCTTTGGAACCATGATCCCTTTTATCACTTATAATTTTAAATTTTAAAAATTGATAAAAGCGAGAACCATAGGATGCCTGCTGATTTCCATTGTGATTTTCTCGTGCAGAAAACCTTATGAACCGGTTGTGATTAAAACGGATTATAACTATCTCGTAATTGACGGAGTGATCAATGCAAACCCCAATGGTATTACTTCAATTAACCTAAGCCGAACTAAAAACCTGAACGATACAGCAATTTTGCCCAAAGCAGAATTGGGTGCACAGGTAATTGTGGAAGCACAGAACGGAGGATCATTTGTTTTGGCTTCACAGGGAAACGGAACCTATACAAGTACAACACAAAATATAAATGCCGCAAATAAATACAGACTAAAGATCACTACGGTTAACGGAAATGTTTATCAGTCAGATTTTGTTTCCGTAAAACAAACTCCACCAATCGACAGCCTTAGCTG
This sequence comes from Sediminibacterium sp., assembly GCA_965206685.1. Taxonomy (GTDB): domain Bacteria; phylum Bacteroidota; class Bacteroidia; order Chitinophagales; family Chitinophagaceae; genus Sediminibacterium. The sequence continues at coordinate 2,048,666 of OZ242223.1, read as the reverse complement.
GAAGCAGCAATTGGATTCGCCTAATAAATCGGTAACCATTTTTGTTCACTCGCATGATCCGCAGAACAATACAAGGTATTACAGATGGGATTATGTTGAGACATGGCAATACCAGTCCAATTTACAAGGCTTTGTAGGATTGGATAAGCAGGGTCTGATCTTTTATACAGATGCATCCACACAAACAACCGATTGCTGGGGTACAACCGTGGCACCCAATATTACCACCGCAACATCAGAAGCGCTTGCACAGGATGTAATCAGTTATGTGCCTGTTGAAGTGGTGCCGCAAAACGATGAACGGATGGCGCTTCGTTATTCGATCAATGTGAGACAGTATGGATTAACCAAAGAGGCATATAATTATTGGGAGATTGTGCGCAAAAGTTCACAACAAACAGGCGGCATCTTTGATCCGCAACCGGCACAGGTAATCGGGAACATACATTGTATAACCCATCCGGATGAGCCGGTGATAGGTTTTGTGAGTGTATCGTATATAACAGAGAAAAGGATTTTTATTGGTTACCGTGAGTTGACCGACTGGAATTATCATTATGCATTGGGCAATATTTGTAAAACAGATATATGGCCAACCAATCAGGTTGATTTCAGGATCTTCAGTTATCCGGATACTACCTATCAACCTTTTTATTTCAGTGGTACCAATACCATTGTTGCCAAAAAAGTTTGCGTGGATTGCAGAAGAAGGGGAGGCACTAATCAAAAACCATCGTTTTGGTAAAATGAAAGGAAGCATTATCAGATATTATTTTTATAAACAGTTAACCTCGCTTCAGTTTAATGGAAGGGGAAGGAGCCGCTTATTGTTTATTCTGGTAATAATGTTATTGATTGGCGCTTGCAGAAAAGCTTATCAGCCTGCGGCCATCACTGCTAAGAATCAGTTCTTATCTGTTGAAGGATTCATCAATACCGGAACGGCTGCGGTTACTACTATCAGGCTAAGTCGTACAAGGTCTTTAAGTGATACGGCTATTACCTTGCTTGCCGAAAACGGAGCGCAGGTGCAGATCGAATCAGAAGGCGGCACTTCTTTAATATTAACAGGCAAAGGTGATGGCGTTTATCAATCAACTACTTTAAGCCTTAACCCTACGCTGAAGTATCGTTTAAAGATCAGTACAGGTAATGGCAGCGTATATCAATCGGTATATGTATTGGCCAAACAATCACCTGCGATAGACAGTGTTACATGGAAAAGAGATAAAGATCTTGAACTGTTTGTACATACGCATGATCCGCAAAATAAAACCGTTTATTACCGTTGGGAATTTGATGAAACCTGGCAATATCGGGCAGCTTATCAAACAGCTTTAGGTGTTAAGAACAGGGTGATCTTTTATCTGGACTCACTTAATCAAACCTATAATTGCTGGGGTACGGAGCATTCCAAAAATATTTTAACGGCTTCCACTGCAGCCCTTTCAAAAGATGTAGTTAGTTATATGCCTTTGCAGGTGATAAAAGACAGCACTGAAAAAGCCGGAGTACGTTACAGCATTAATGTGATACAATATGCATTAACCGAAGAAGCCTATAGTTACTGGGAGGTCCTCAAAAAGAACACACAAAGCACAGGTACGATCTTTGATGCACTGCCATCGCAATTAAACAGTAATATCAATTGTATCAGCAATCCGGATGAGCCTGTATTGGGTTTTGTTTCTGCGGGTTCGGTATCAGAGAAACGGATCTTTATCAATAACAGTGATTTGAGCAATTGGGCGTATATAAGCGCTTCAAGTAAGGATTGTGTTCAAACCACGGGGATACAGGATCCTAACAATTACCTGCATTATGTTTATCCGGATACAAGCTTCTCGCCTTATTATTTTATTACACCAGGTACAGTAGCTATAGTAAAAACCCCTTGCCTGGATTGCACAAGAAGGGGAGGCACGAACTTAAAACCTTTGTTCTGGTAATGATAAAAAGAAAAAACATACAAAATATTTTTTTACAGTTACGCATGATGGGTTTGTTGTTGTGTTTATGCGGCACTATATCCGCACAAAAAATATTCGACAACATAACCCGAAGCTTTGATCAATACCGTACACAAAATTTGCAGGAAAAAATATTTGTACATACTGATAAGCCCTTTTACATGGCCGGAGAGATCATCTGGTATAAAGTGTATGCAACAGATGCACATTTTAACCGGCCATTAGATCTGAGCAAAGTTTGTTATGTAGAATTACTGAATAAAGAAAACAAACCGGTATTTCAGGAAAAGGTTGCTATGAATCATGCACAAGGGGATGGCTCATTTCAGTTGCCTTATTCTGTGAGTACCGGTAATTATACATTGCGTGCCTATACCAACTGGATGAAGAATAGCAGTGCGGATTATTTTTTTGAAAAGAATATCTCGATCGTTAATGCATTAAAACATCCCGATTGGCCGGTTGCCGATTCTTTGCAGTATGATCTTCAATTATTTCCGGAAGGAGGTAATCTGGTAAATGGAATCAAAAGCAAACTGGGTTTCCGTATTGTTGATTCACATGGAAAAAGTATTGATGGAGAGGGGGCAGTATTAAATCAACGAAATGATACGGTCATAAAATTCACCACCCTACGTTTTGGCATGGGTCATTTTGATCTTACACCTGATGCGGGTAATCGTTATCGGGCCATATTTAAAACAGCAGCGGGAAATGTGGTTTCACAGGCATTGCCGGAGATCATGGCAAAAGGTATTACCATGCGTTTGGAAGAAGTAAACAAAGAAAAGATCAGGATCATTATCCGCAGCAATATGGGTAGCAGAACGGTTTCTTTATTGGTGCAAACACGCCAATTGGTTAAACTGGCTGTTGCACGTGAGTTGTTTGATGGTGTTACAGAAATAGAGATTGATAAAAACCAAATAGGAGAAGGCATTACGCATTTTACAGTGTTTGATGATAATAACCGGCCGCTTTGCGAACGCCTCTATTTTCAGAAACCTTCAACCATGGATGTTGCGTTGAAATCGGATGCAATCGAATATGGCAATCGTAAGAAAGTAACCATTGATCTTCTTACCTCAGATCAACAGCAGCAGGTTGTACAGGCAAATTTGTCAATGTCGGTTTATCTGCTGGATTCACTTCAATCATTTGAAACATCCGGTATCAGTTCCTATTTATGGTTACAGTCAGACCTTAAAGGCAATATCGAATCTCCTGATTATTATTTTACACATACCGGCGCGGAAGCAGCAGAAGTAGCCGATAATCTCATGTTAACCCAGGGCTGGCGAAGGTTTCGGTGGGATGATGTATTGTCTGGGAAAATAAATGAACCCGAATTTCTTCCTGAAGCAGAAGGACACCTGATCAACGGAAAAATCACCGATAAAAGAACGGGTAAAGGCGCAGGCAATATCACAACCTATTTATCTGTTCCGGCAGAAAAAGCTTTGTTCAATACTTCTATCAGTGCGCCAAACGGAGCGATTCAGTTTAATGTGCGTAACCTCTATGGTAACAGTGATATTATTGTGCAAACCAACAGCTTGATCGATTCTGTTTACAGAATAGATATCGCGAATCCGTTTGCAGAAAAATATTCCGACAGAACCCTGCCGCCATTATATCTGACAGAATCTGTAACCCGCTTGCTTACTGCGCACAGTATTCAATCGCAGGTGGCCAACACATATTATGCAAACAAACAGCAGCAATTTGTTTTTCCGGCATCTATGGACACTGTTCCGTTTTATGGTTCAGCAGATAACCGTTATTATCTTGATGACTACACACGCTTTATTACAATGGAAGAAGTAATGCGCGAATTTGTGCTGGACGTGCATTTAAAAACAACCAACAATCAATTTGGTTACAAAGTAAGAAACCGCAGCTTTGATCAGTTTTTTGAAACACCTCCATTGATACTGCTGGATGGTGTTCCTGTATTTGATGCAGATAAAATGGTTAAGTTCGATCCGTTAAAGATCAAACGCGTAGATGTAGTGGCACAGAAATTTTACCAAAACGGACTTACACATGATGGTATTGTAAATTATACAACCTATCGTGGAGACCTTGCCGGTTACCAGTTAGATGCCAATGCGCTGATTGTAGGGTATGAAGGATTTCAGCTGCAGCGCGAATTCTTCTCTCCTGTATACGAAACCACAGAGCAGATAAATAGCCGTCTGCCAGATCTCAGAAATCTTCTGTATTGGGCACCTGATATTACCACAGATAAAAACGGAAAGAAAAGGGTCTCATTCTACACTGCAGATCTTCCCGGAAAATATGGGGTAGTGATACAAGGCATTACAAAGAATGGTTTATCAGGAAGCGCTACAGCAACTTTTTCAGTAATCAAATAAAACCGCTGTAGAAAAAGAGTGTAAAAACGTGTGAGAATTATTTCCAAACAAGAATTAGCATCCCCAGAAAAATAAACCCACCACCAATCAGCACTTTAGGTGTAGCCGGTTCTTTCAGTAAAACAAAAGAGAGAATAAGCGTAATCACAATACTGGCCTTATCAATAGCCGCAACATACGATACAGGTCCGTCTTTCATAGCACGGTAATAAAATAACCAGCTCAGCGTGGTTGTAATGCCTGATACAACCAGCAACATGGTTTGTTTTCCTGTTATTAAAGAGAGGTCTTTATATTTTGAACCGATCACATTGATCACGGTAATGATCAAAAAAATGGTGGTGGTGCGTATGCCAAGGCCAAGATCGGGATTGATATTCTGTAAGCCATATTTAGCCAATACAGAAGTAAGCCCGGCAAATATCATTGAGAGAATGGCATACAGGATCCAGGTTTCCATAGATATGTGTTTTAAACGTATGGAAAGGTAGCGCTTAGTTCTCTAAAAGCATTTGCTGAAATGAATCCATCAATTCACAGATTTTTTGTCGTGTAGGTTCGTCCGTAAATTGACCATCCATACTCAACTTTGTTTTTGGAGCAGAAATTAAGAGCGATGTATGCTCCCCTAATCTTACACCCACAGTTCTCATTACCAGATTCAATGCTTCATGGGCTTTTTGTCCGGAAGAAGATGCCGTAATCAAAGCTGCCGGTTTATCGGTTAGCAGGGTAGTAGATACGAGCCATTCAATGGCATTTTTAAAACTGCCGGGTAAGCTGAAAACGTATTCGGGTGTACAGATCAAAATGCCATCTGCTGCTGCTATTTGTTTTCTCAAATCAATAACGGCTTGTGGTGGTGTTTCTGTATCAAGGTCTGGATTAAAATGCGGAAGCTGATCAATGGATGTATACATAGAAATATCCATTTCAGTCTTATACATCTCTGCAATTCTTTGGAGGATATGCAGATTTACAGATGCTGCTCTTGTACTGCCACAGATAGCCAATACTTTTTTTCTTTGCTGCATGAATCAATTTATACAAGGTTATTCAATTTGGCATATTGCAGCAGCATGATGGTCTTGCCATCTTTGATCTCTCCTGCCTTCATCATTTCAAAAGCCTGATCAAGTGTCATTTCCAATACTTCAATATTTTCCTGTTCATGTTCCAGTCCGCCACCATCCGTTACTTTCATGGCTTTTGAATATTCTGCTACAAAAAAATACAGGATCTCCGTAACGGATCCCGGCGACATATACGCTTCAAAAATTTTACGTACATCCTTTACCTGATAACCGGTTTCTTCTTCGGTTTCTTTTTTGATACAGGCTTCGGGATTATCTTTTTCAAGTAAGCCTGCGCAGGCTTCTATCAACATACCATCTGCATTGCCATTCACATAAGTGGGCAGGCGGAACTGGCGGGTGAGGATAATGGTTTTATTCTCTTTATTATATAACAGAATAGTAGCGCCATTGCCTCTGTCATAAACTTCACGGCCATGCGTATGTTTACTGCCATCCGGTTTATTGAATTCGTAAGTGATCTTTTTTAAAGTATGCCAATTATTGCAAAGGATCTCCGTTTGGAGGATCTGTATATTTTCCATCATAAGTAAGAAGATTAAGGAAGTCTGATTATTCTGCAGTTGCTTTTTTTCTGCTGATGAATTTGGCAACTGCAATCAAAAATAACGACAAGCCCAGAAATACCCCCGTTAATACCAAACCATTTAACAAAGCTCTTGGATATCCGATGGCAGGAACATTAATAAAAGGGTAAGGATAATAGTCAGATATCATGCCCCTGATGGCTATGAATACGGTATATACAATCGGATAAAGCAACCAGGAAAAAGAATCTTTCCATTGCAGTTCTTCTTTCTTAACAAATAGGATCCAGAACAAAGTTGCTAAAACCGGAATTACAGAATGTAATAATTCATCCACAAATTTTTGCAGTCCTACAGGATGCCAGATTACCCGTAAAATGATATTGTAAACGGCACCTACAACAATGATATACACAGTAACCGCTGTAATCGTAGTGGCTTTATGAAAGAAACGGCCCCATTTTCCTTCACCACTATAAAAGAGTAAGCTAAAGGTAAGCGCAACAATGATGTTTGACAGAATGGTAAAAAAGCTAAAGAACCTGATAACTGTTTCAGGGATTGAAGTGACTCTGTTTTGGATCAGAAGGATAAATTGTGTGATCACAGCAAACCATCCCAGCAGGGCAGTTATGAATGCATACCATTTTATGGATGAACTGCCTTGGGTTTTTTGCATGGGCTTTTGTAAGGAAGATATATTACTAAAATAAGTAAAATGTGGTGTATAAACATAGCGCCATCCCTAATTTAAGCGAAATCTAACCCCTCCGTCCTGCTTTGCGGATACCTCCCCTGGAAGGGGAGGGAAATTTAGTGAGGCATGCTATTAAAATATATCCCCTCCTTTTCAAGGAGGGGCCAATTATTTCGTAGGAATAATTGGGGGTGGTTGTTATTTAATTGAGCAGTTCACATTCATATTGTTTACACTGCATAATATGAATGATTTGTTCAGAATGAACAAAATTTCCTTCAACACGAAGTATATGATCACAATCCATCAGATCAAAATTGATTCGGCAGGAAGGGAATACGCTCAATAAATCACTCACCAGAATAGCAGCGTCTTTTCTCCTGCGAACATTGGTTTTAAAAACTTCTACCATTACATTCAAATTTGCTTGATAATCAATAACGCAAACATAACGGCAATAATCAACGTCAGATATGGGTAAATACGTCAATCTGAGGGGTTGATTGCGACTGAAAAAGTAGTTAAGTTTGTTTTATGAAAACAGTCTCAATTCTTGTTCCCGAAAATGCTGTAATGGCTGCCGTTGCAGACCCGAGGTATATGTTTACAACCGTAAATGTTTTTTTTAAAGCGGCACATAAGCCGGAGCCATTTAAAGTTCAAATGGTTGGGTTGACAAAAGAAGTAAAACTGAATGATGGTTTGTTTTCCATACATCCTGATATTTTATTGAAAGATGTGAAGCGGACAGATCTGGTGATCATTCCTGCAATTGGCGGGGATATTAAAAAAGTGATCAAAGACAATGCTGAGTATCTGCCATGGATCACTGATCAATATAAGAATGGTGCAGAAGTGGCAAGCCTTTGTATTGGTGCTTTCTTATTGGCATCAACAGGTTTATTGAATGGAAGGCAATGTTCTACACACTGGTCATTTGCCAACCAGTTCCGTCAGATGTTTCCGGAAGTGATCATGGTAGATGATAAAATGATGACCGATCAGAACGGCTTGTATTCCAGCGGTGGCGCCAATGCTTACTGGAACCTGTTATTATATCTTGTTGAAAAATATACAGATCGCGAAACGGCGATTCTGGCTTCAAAATATTTTTTACTGGAAATAGGGCAGCGCAGCCAATCTTCCTTTATCATGTTCCGCGGACAAAAAGATCATGACGACCATGAGATCAGAAAAGCGCAGGAGTTTATTGAAGAACATTTCAGTGATAAGATCACCGTTGATCAATTGGCCGATACATTTGGCATTGGCAGAAGAAGTTTTGAACGACGTTTTAAAAAATCAACCAGTAATACAGTAGTTGAATACATGCAGCGTGTAAAAATAGAAGCCGCAAAAAAACAACTGGAAATAGGCAGAAAAACGGTGAATGAAGTAATGTATGATGTTGGATACACAGATACCAAAGCATTCAGAGATGTATTTAAAAAAATAGCCGGTATGTCGCCGGTGGATTATCGAAATAAATATAATAAGGAGATGGTTGTTTAATCTTTAGCTCTAGATAGTCCCTTTGCGCCCCCTGCGGTTCCTTGCGAACTTTGCGTTACAGCTTTAAACACTGCGTTGTCGTCATCTCGCTATTTCAGATGAATCATGATAAAAAATCTGAAACGCTGTTAGTCGTAATCTGCAGCAGTAACGCAAGGAACGCTAAGAACCGCAAAGGACGCAAGTGATTTTCTAAGGTTCAACTTTTGTTTTAAAATTCACAATAACGGGCATATGATCACTAAACGGTGCCCATTTTTTATGGCTGCCGATCTTTACCAGATCAAGCCCTGCTGTAAATTCCTTTGAAGCAAAACAATAATCCAGATGATAAGGTTTGTCTTTATGCCTGTACATATATTGTGTAGGATGCTTCTCTTTACCCTGTTGTTGTTTGTGAAACAGATGATACATGCTCTCAATTCCCCTTTGCTGTAAATGTGTAACTACATTGGAATGATTGCTGACTCTTCTTTTTCTGTCCCAGATGGTATTACTATTAAAATCTCCTGCGAGGATCACAGGTTGTTTTTTTAATAAAGGGGCATAGTAATGTATGGCTTTCCATGTTTGTTCCACATAAGTGCCGTCTTTATCTGCGGGGTTATTTGCCCAAACCGCAAACAATGTAAAGTCAATATCACCACCGGTTACAAGTATGGGGGCAATCAGTTTAATAGCAGAATTATACGATTTATGTAAACTGAGTTTATACTGTCCGAAAGAAAATATGGCTAAACCTTTATTGGGATTATCACCAACCCAAACCCTGTCAACAGGTGTAGCACGCTTAGTTAGAAAATCTATTTTATCCGGATGCTCACATTCAGAGATCACATGTATATCGGCTTTATAGGCTGATAGTGCATGCATTTTTTTTCTGAAAGCCATATTGCAGTTCCAGGCGATAAGTTTCATAAACAGGCCGATATGTTTTTATTTCCCTTCAGGCAGTAACACTATTCTTGCCACATTCTTATCATCAAAATATTTATTGGCCAGCGTTTTGCTTCTTTCTACAGAAAAATCTTTGATCAGTTTGGGCGCATCCGGAATTTTTAATGGATCCTGGTTGCGGAAGAATTTCTGTTCTAGCGTATAGCGCCAGTAACTGTTTTCTTTTACCTGGCTTTCCATTGAACGGGTTTGTTCGGCTACAATTTTATCAACATTAATTTGTGCAACGCCATTGGCTTTGGTGTTTTTGATCTCATCCATAACCAGTCCTATTAGTTTTTCTACATTTTCAGGAGCACAGCCAAACTGAATACCAATACTGTAATTGCTGTAAGGTTCGCGGGTTACTCCACCACTTACCCCTACACCGTACACGCCACCTGCATCTTCTCTCAATACTTCGCGAAGCCTTATGCCAAGGGCTTTACAGAGCTGGCCCAATTGTCTGTCGTCAGTTTCATTGTATTCTGTTTCTCCGGTAAAGTATAAACGAACTGCTGCCTTATTTTCTTTTCCTTTCCTGATCACTTTATTGATATGACCGGTTATGTTGCGAACCCCAGGGTCTTTATACATATCTTTTTGTCCGTTGGATGGGAGAGAAGCAATGTATTTTTCAACCAAAGGTTTAATACTGTCTGTATTAAAATTGCCCACAAAAGTGAACAGGAACTGGCCGGGGTTACTGAAACGTTCTTTGTAAATATCAAAGGAACGGTTCAGGTCAATTCTCTTCAGATCATTTATACTCATCGGTTTGCGGCGGGGATGATAATTACTCATGATATAACTGACTGAATCACCAAAAACAGACTCAGGTGATTTGTCTTTGTTTTCTAACTCAACTTTAAATTGCTGCAGTACAACTTTAAACATAGTAGTATCTTTTCTGGGTGCCACAAAACTGCCGTGCAATAATTGCAAAGCGGTTTCAAGATCTTTTACTGAACTGTTGCCATTCATGCCCTGCATCGTATTGGCAAGAGAGGCAGATACATAACAGTTTTTACCACTTAACGCTTTTTGTAAAGATTGCATATCCATATTGCCCATGCCACCCACGGCTGCAGAAACGGCGGCATTGGCAGCATTTACATATTCTGCATCGCTGTACAGTGAAGTCCCGCCCCAACTAATACAGGAAAATTCTATTTCATCATTTTTAAAGTTCGTAGGTTTTAAAACCACACGGGCACCGTTTGATAGCGCCCATTCCGTAGTTCCGATCGCATCATATTTTTTCTCACTCACCACTTTTCCTGCAATAGGATCGATGGGTATTAAAGGGCCGGTAGAAACTTTATCAATATATTTTTTCAGTTTTCCGATGGGTTTATTCAATTGTGCGGTTACCGCGGCTTGTGTTGGTAAGTTGTTTTTTTCTTTTGCAGGAGCAGTGATCACCACTGATCTGTCTGTTGGCGTGATCCATTTGGCAATCAGGCTATTCACTTCCGTGAGTGTGATGGAAGGAAGGTATTTTTTGTATAGTTGAAATTCAACTTCAATTCCGGGAATAGCTTCTCCTTTTAAATAATTGCGAACCAGTTCTTCTATGAGTTCTGCAGATTTTGTTTTATCTCTCTCATTATAACTGTTCTCCATTCTTGAGAAAATATTTTTTACCGCACGGTCGAGTTCTGTTTGCGCAAAGCCGTATTGTTTTACCCTTTCATTTTCTGTGAGTAGTGTTTGAATAGATGTGTTGATGTCTTTTCCTGTTTTGGCCACTGCAATCAAACTGAAAGCATCTTTATCGCCCATAAACCCGCCATAACTGCTGCTGCCAAATAGAAAGGGGGCTTCCGGTTTTTGAGCGATCTCATCCAGGCGGCTGCTCATCATCTGGTTAAATAATTCCTGCACAATGGAAGTACGGTACTCTGATTCCGTTTTTACAATGTTTTGCGGTTGAGTATAATAAATCTGCACTACATTATACGGCTGTTCAGGATCGGTTAAAATAGCGGTACGGGTATCTGTATGTGAAGGGATGCTGTATTGAATTCTTTTTTTAGGACTTACAGCTGCAGGGATTGATGCAAAATGATCTTTGATCATTTGCTCTGTTTCGGCAATATCCACATCCCCAACAACAATCACTGCCTGCAGATCTGGCCGGTACCAATCTTTATAAAATGAAGTGAGCGTATTGTAATGGGCGGTATCAATATTCGCCTTGGTGCCAATAGGCATGCGTTTGGCATATTGAGAACCTTTTAACAAAACAGGAAAGAATTTATCCTGCAACCTGGCATCTGCGCCACGGCCTAAACGCCATTCTTCCACTACTACCCCGCGTTCCTTATCAATTTCAACGGGTTCAAAACTTACATTGTGGGCCCAGTCTTCAAGTATCTGCATGGCTTGTTTATACACCATCGGACTATCCGTTGGTACCTGAAGTTTATAAACAGTTTCATCAAATGAAGTGTAGGCGTTAAGATCTGCGCCAAAATTTACCCCGCTTTTTTCGAGAAAATTCACCAGTTCGTTTTTCTTAAAATGACTGGTGCCGTTAAAACACATATGCTCAACAAAGTGTGCAAGTCCCACCTGTTTATCATTTTCCAATACAGAACCTGCATTTACCACCAATCTCATTTCTGCGCGGTTCTTCGGTTCAATATTCTTGCGGATATAATAAGTAATACCATTACTAAGCTTTCCGATCTTGGTATCGGGATATGGAGGTAATGGGGCTTCTTTTTTTTGCGCCTGCGTAATTGTTGACAGGCAGATAAAAATGAAAGCAATAAGATTTTTTAATCGCATAAAATAGTATTTAGAGTTCGGGTGATTTTTTGATTGTGGGGGGAAATAAAGATAGAGGAAATAATGGTTGATTAGTGCACAAGTGGTGTGACCCCTCCGGCCTTCGGCCACCTCCCCTGGGAGGGGAGGGGAATTTGGGAATTTATTAAGGATTGTGAAGTATAAATACTGCGTATTAATTCAGTGATGGTTTGTTGTTGGGCAGTTAGTTCTTGTAGAAATTTGATGCATGTATCAAAACAACAGAATCAATAACCTAAAATATCTCGAAGCTAATCGTAAAGCACTTCGGAATAATGCAACGGAGGCGGAAAAAATACTTTGGCAGCATATCAGAAATGGAAAGCTTTTGGGATGCAGATTCAGAAGGCAGTTTAGTGTGTTACATTATATACTGGACTTTTATTGTTTTGATAAAAAACTGGCTATTGAATTAGATGGGAAACAGCATTATTCAATAGAGGGTATGATAAATGATAAAGAAAGAGAAGCATTTTTTCAGGCACAGGGTATTACCGTTTTGCGGTTTGAGAATGCAAGGGTGTTTGGGGATCTGGTTGGGGTTTTGAAGGAGATTAGGGATTGGGTTGAGAAGAAGAATAATCCTATCTAACCACCCTCTTCACCCCTCCGTCCTCGCTTCGCCGGACACCTCCCCTGAAAGGGGAGGAAAGCTTTTGGCCTTAGGCCAAAAGAAAAGTTTGTTAGTATTACTTCACATTAAGCAAAACTAATTTCTCTCCCCCTCGAATGGGGAGACTCAGAGGGGGTTGAAACCGAGATTTTTTATCAACTCCTCCGGCAACCTCGGCAACTTCTTCCTTTCAATCAAATACGTAGACAATCCCGAAAGATCTCTATACACATAATGTTTACTCAAAGCACCTTCCAGATAACCTGCTCCGGATGTATTGCCCGTGCCCACACGCATACCAATCATTCTGCGAACCATGATCAGGTGTTTGTGCCGCCAGTTACTCATGAGATGATCTATTTCAATCAGTGAATCGAGTATTTGGTAAGATGTTTGGAAAACCGGAAAGTCGCGGTAAAGCATAATGAATAATGCGGCACGTAATGCGGCAGGAGAGAAGTTGCTGCGTAAATTATCTAATTGTTCCGGAGAAGCGCCATCTATATTTTTCTCGAAAAAAACATAATCAAAATCTGCAAGTTTATTCGTTTCCCTTTCAGTTAATCCTGTTTGATATACTTTTCTGTAATCGGCCCAGAATGGATGTTGTGTAACAGAAGTATCTTCAGATTGTTGATATTGTTTCCAATAATCTTCTTTAAAAAAAGGTATTCTTTCTAACCAATCATTCACTAACTGTAAAAGATTTTTTTGTGATTCGGTATCGTTGATGCTGTTGTAATCCTCTTTTGTAAATCCGCCTTCATTGGTTCGTTTATAATAATCTTTATGGTGGCGTTTATCAATCTGTAAACCTAACGTGGCTTCAATTAACCGGAACTGTTTGCTTTGAAATCCTGATGAAGGCGTTAATAAATTACGGAACTCCAAAAAGTCAAGAGGTGTCATGGTATCTAGAATATTCACCTGCTGGTTTAGTAATTGCATAATGCTGATCACGCGGTGTAAACGATGACGCACAAGATTCAAATCTTCCGAATTATCATTGATCTTTTCCTGTGCAAAAACTTTCATCGCATAATCCAGTTCAAACAGGATCTGTTTAAACCATAATTCATATGCCTGGTGTATTATAATGAACAGCATTTCATCATGTGCAGGCTCATTGCCTTTTTCAAAACTTGCCGGGTATTGGGCATCTAATATTTTATCGAGATGTAGATATCCGCCGTAATACATGGGCTGCTTTTCCATAAGGGATCGTTATGTTGCAAAGAAAGGGTTTTCATATGAAACGTCATTTCGAAGGAGGAACGACTGAGAAATCTTTTACTCGTTATTGAATATCATTATTAAAGGCTCCTTAGATTAACGGTGCAATGAAAATATTGATTCATTTTCATTGAAATTACCAATATTTCACTTCTTTTTCCCACAGATCATCCCAATCAGGATTTATTGAATTAATTAGAATTTCTTTCTTCTCCCTTCTCCATTTCTTTATTTGTTTTTCCATCAAAATGGCTTCCTCTATTCTGCTGAAGGATTCATAGTAAACAAGATATTCCAGATTATATTTTGCAGTAAAACTTTTTGGATAGACTCGGTTTTTATGTTCCTGTATTCTTCGGATTAAATCGGAAGTAACACCAATGTATAGTGTTGATTTATTCTTATTAGTTAATATGTAAATACAGCCCCCTCTGACCATGCTCTAATATTTATCAACGAAATAAATAATTGTAATTGAGATTTTGTAGCGTATTTACCGCAATGGAAGTAGTCAAAAAAATATCCAGTTGCAAAAACGGTCATTTCAATGCAGGTGAAAAGATTTCTCTCTTCGCTGCGCTTCGTTCGAAATGACGGCTATATTAATATGTGTGCATTTTACACATTCTTCCCTAATTTTATACCCTAAACCGATTGCTATGCGCATAAAACATTACCTGCCGCTGTTATGTCTGCTTGCTTCTTTTGTTTCCTGTAAAAATGGGGCAGATCCTTCTTCAGTTTCTGATACCGCAAAAGTGGATGGCCATCCCGCATGGATCATGCAGGGGAATATTTATGAAGTAAACGTTCGTCAATATACACCCGAAGGCACTTTTAAAGCCTTTGCCAAACATCTCGACAGGCTTAAAGAAATGGGTGTGCAAACACTTTGGTTTATGCCGGTCAATCCCATCAGTAAAACCGACCGCAAAGGTTCATTGGGCAGTTATTATGCAGTGTCTGATTATACGGCCATTAATCCTGAATATGGAACCATGGATGATTGGAAAGCATTGGTTAAAGAAGCACATGAAAAAGGATTTAAGATCATGATCGACTGGGTGCCCAATCACACAGGTGCCGATCATTACTGGTTACAGAAACACCCTGATTTTTATGTGAAAGACAGTACCGGCAAACCGGTTTCTCAATTCGACTGGACAGATACCCGTAAACTCAATTTTGCCAACGCAGAATTACGCGATACCATGATTGTACAGATGAAAGCATGGATCACAGAAACCGGTATTGATGGTTTTCGTTGCGATTATGCAGTTGGGCCTTCACGCGCTTTCTGGACAGAATGTAACAAACAACTTAAAGCCATAAAAAATGTTTTCATGCTGGCCGAAACAGATAGTGCATGGTTACATGAAGTGGGTTTTGATGCCACTTATTCATGGCCCGAATTTAATATGATGAAACTGATAGCTGCAGGAAAAAGAAATGCTTCTGCAATGGATAGTGTATTCAATTTTACAGATACTTCTCTACAAAAAAATGCGATCCGTTTATTCTTTACAAGCAACCACGATGAAAACAGTTGGAATAAAGCCGATTACGCCACCATGCCCGGCGATTCGCATACCCCTTTTGCTGTAATGACACAAACCATGAAACGCGGCCTACCCTTGGTTTACAGCGGACAGGAAGAACCCGTTCTGCGTTCAATCAAATTCTTCGATAAGGATACCATGTCTTTTACTAAGTTGGGTAGGGCAGATCTGTATAAGAAATTATTGACTTTGCGCAAATCCAATCCTGCGCTTAGTGCCAACGCTTCCTTTGCAAAACTTACTACAGGTATGGAAGATAAAGTATATGCTTTTGCCCGTCAGTCTGATAAAAACAAAGTGGTGGTGCTGCTCAATCTTACCAATGCACCGGTAAGTTTTGCTGTGCAGGATGGTTTGCTTTCAGGCGAAGCCACAGAAATATTCACCAACAAAAAAGAAAAAATGGCACCCGGTAAATCTTTCAGTTTGCCTGCATGGGGTTATCAGGTGTATAGTTATTAAAAATATTTTTTCTCTTTTGTGAAAGGAACAGAACTTCCTTTCGTCAAAACCATGAACGGACGGGTATCGTACATACGTTAACCGTTCGTTCATTGCATTTTAGGGAGAGATTAGCTAATTTGTTACCGATAAAAACCTGCTTATGGCCGTAAAAGTTGTTTATAAACACAAGATCGCTACGCGGTGGATGCATTGGATCAATTTTCCCGTGCTCACGATCATGATCTGGAGCGGAATGCTGATCTATTGGGCTAATGATGTGTATGAGGTCAAGATCGGTAATTCAGTGCTGTTGAAATTCTTTCCCGAATCTTTTTATAAGGCCTTGCATATTCCGTATCGTTTATCTGAAGGGATGGCCTATCATTTTGTATTCATGTGGCTGTTTATGATCAATGGCCTGTTATATGTAACATACACCATTGTATCAGGCGAATGGCGTTATCTGGTTCCCGATAAACATTCCTTTAAAGAATCCTGGCAGGTAATTCTTCACGATCTGCATATACGTAAATCGGCCCCCGAACAATTAAAATATAATGCGGCACAACGCGTGGCATATACCATGATTATCCTGATGGGTTTTGGCTCTTTACTTACCGGCTTTGCCATTTACAAACCTGTGCAAATTCAATGGCTCACAACGCTTTGTGGTGGATATGAATGGGCAAGGGGTGAACATTTTATTTTAACCGTTGGCTATGTTTTATTTTTTGTGATACATATTATTCAGGTGATTCTTGCCGGATGGAATAATTTCCGCGCCATGGTGGCCGGGTTTGAAGTGATCAAAGAAAACACCAAAACACAAAACAAATAATCATGAAAGAATTTATTATAGATGAGGCGGCTGCTAAAAAGTACAAACGCAAAAGCCTGATTGCTTTTGTGGTATTCTTTGCAATGATTGGATTGGGCTGGGCCGGATGGAAATGGCTTGGCAACCAACCACTCGATAATGGCATCCGTGGAGGTATTCCAACACCTTTGCGTAAAGTGCTCGATCTGAATGAAGAAGTGTACAGTGGTTTATACAGCACCAAACACCTGGTAAAAGAATACCCCAAAAAAGCAGCAGCCAAAAAAGCCCGCGTAAACGGTGATGTCGGTTTGGGCACAGATAATTTTGATCCCGCCACATGGAAACTGCAGATCGTAAAATCTACAGGCGATACTTTGTTTCTCACATTAGATGATATAAAAAAACTTCCTAAAATTGATGTGGTACATAATTTCAAATGCATTGAAGGCTGGAGCCAGATCACCTGGTGGAGCGGTGTCCGTTTCTCTGAAGTAATCAAAAAATATCATCTCGATAAAGAAACCCAAATGAAATATGTGGGTATGAATACCCCCGATGAAGAATATTATGTAGGTATTGATATGCCCAGCATCCTTCACCCGCAAACCATTCTCTGTTATGAACTCAATGGACAACCCCTACCTGTAAATCAAGGTTATCCACTACGACTGATCATCCCCGTAAAATATGGTGTCAAACACCTGAAACGCATTGGTACTATCACTTTCTCCAACGCCCGCCCGCCTGATTATTGGGCAGAGAGAGGGTATGATTATTATACGGGACTATAAGAATAGTCAGGAGTTGGAAGTCTGGAGTTAGCAGTAACTTTTACTCCAGACTTCCAACTCCTAACTTCAGACTTTCCTATCTTCGCCCCATGAACCGCCCCCAACTTATCGAACAGATCAGGCTAAAGAAAAGCTATCTCTGTGTAGGACTGGATACCGACATTACCAAACTCCCCAAACACCTGCAATCGCATCCTGATGCTGTGTTTGAATTTAACAAAGCCATCATTGATGCAACAAAAGATCATTGCGTAAGCTATAAGATCAATACGGCTTTTTACGAATCGCAGGGATTGAAAGGCTGGGAGGCGATGGAGAAAACCGTGCATTATATTCCCAAAACACATTTCACTATTGCCGATGCAAAGCGAGGCGATATTGGCAATACCTCATCCCAATATGCAAAAACATTTTTTGAAGTATTGCCATTTGATGCAGTAACAGTTGCCCCTTATATGGGAGAAGACAGTGTACGCCCATTCCTAGAATATGAAAATAAATGGACCATTGTGTTGGGATTAACTTCCAATGCAGGCAGTAACGATTTTCAACAACTCAGTTTCAAAACCGGTATCACAGAAAAACATTTGTATGAAAAGGTTTTAGAAAAAGTAAGCGCATGGGGCACACCCTCCAATCTTATGTTTGTAGTAGGCGCCACCAAAGCCAGCGATTTGGGCCATATCCGAACAATCATCCCCGATCATTTCTTACTTGTACCCGGCGTAGGCGCACAGGGCGGAAGTCTGCAGGAAGTTTCTAAATATGGATTGAATAAAGATTGCGGCTTACTCGTAAATGCCAGTCGCGCAGTAATCTTTGCAAGTAGTGGAGAAGATTTTGCAGAACAGGCCAAAACAGTTGCTTCGCAATATCAATCTGAAATGGCTTCTTATTTATAAGTTTATTGGGTTACTGGTTTATTGACTGAAATGAATGCACCAGTAAACCAGTAAACGAATAAACCAGTAAACAAAAAACAATGATCAATTATTCAACTTAGCAATCATAGCCGATACCACTTCGCCGGCCCAGATCGCATGCTCTTTTGCTGAATAATGCAAATGATCACTTGCCAATAATGTGTGATCCTTGTTTGCTTTCCGGGTACCTTCAGTAATATTGATGAATTGTGTTTTATACTGCTTTGCAGTGGATTCACAGATCTGATTATACGCATCAATTTCTTCACTGATCTTTTTATAATCCTTTCCCTTGGCAAAAGGGGTATCGCCCCAATCGGGAATGGATAAAACAATTACATGCTCTGTTATTCCTGCAGTAATATGAATGGCTTTATGAATCAAATAATCTATATCCGCCCTAAAATCATCAATCGGTAATCCACGATATTGATTGTTTACCCCAATCAACAGTGTTACAAAATCGTACGACTCACTCAATTTTGTTTGCAGGATCTGATCGGCAAGTTCAGCGGTTGTCCAGCCTGTCTTGGCTATGATCTCCGGTGCATGAAAACGTTTTCCTGCTTTTCTGAGCATCTGCACAGTTTGGTATGGGAAACTTTCATGCAACGGAACAGATTCCCCGATCGTGTAAGAATCTCCGAGTGCAAGAAATGTGTAGTGATGTTTACTCATTTGGTATGTTTTACCGCTAAAACGCCTGGCCGCAAAGTTACGCTAAGTAAAATTCCTCGCGAATCCTCGTTCTCTTGTGTCTTTGCGGTTAAAAATGATCTCTTAATATTTCATAAAACGCATACACATCCCCAAAGCTGCAATACAATGGGGCAGGAGCCACCCTGATCACCCCGGGTTCTCTATAATCCACAATGATCCCACTTTCAATCATTTTATCATGAATTTCTTTACCTCTTTCTGTAAAATATAATGAAAGCTGTGCCCCACGACTATCCGCATCTACAGGTGTAATGATTTCTAATTTCAAGTTTGGTAATTGATGCAAAAGATATTCGAGATACGCGGTTAGCTGAATGCTCTTGGCTCTTAACTTCTCAATCCCAGCTGCATCAAACATTTCCAATGCCGCTTTTAAAGACACAGTATTAAAGATCTGAGCCGTACTGATATTCCACCCGCCTGCATTGGTTTTGGGAATAAAGCCTTTCTCCATTTTAAACCTTGTCTTTTCATCATTACCCCACCAGCCGCCTAATCTCGGTGTGCGTACATCATTGGCAAAATATTCATTCACATAAACACCACCCACGGCACCCGGACCGCCATTCAGATACTTATAACTGCACCATACAGCAAAATCAACACCCCAGTCGTGAAGTTTCAACGGAACATTGCCAGCTACATGTGCCAGATCAAAACCGGCGATGGCATTTACATCATGCGCTGCTTCGGTTATACGCGGCAAATCAAATAACTGTCCGGTGTAGTAATTGATACCACCAAACATAACCAGTGCAAGACTTTCACCATGTAATTCAATCGCTGCAATGATATCTTCTGTGTGTAATATCTTTTCACCTTCTTTGGGAGAAATTTCTATTATCGTAGTGGCAGGGTCAAATCCAAAATGTCTTACCAATGTTTCCACCGCATATTGATCAGAAGGGAAGGCACCCGCTTCCATCATAATTTTAAATCGCTCTTTTGTTGGGCGATAAAAACTAAGCATCAGTAAATGCAGGTTCACCGTTAAGGTATTCATTACCGTAACCTCATCTTCTTTACAACCCACAATTTTTGCAAGAGATGGTTTCAGATATTCCTGATAATATAACCAGGGATTCTCTCCACCATAAAACCCGCCAATCGCCACTTCGCGCCAGCTGGTTAATTCTGTTTGTATAGCAGGCTCAACAGAAACAGGCTGCAATCCCAATGAATTTCCACAGAAATAGATCACATCTTTTCCATTTTTTTTGGGAAAATGAAACTGCTGCTTAAACCCCGCCAGTTCATCAGCCGCATCCGCTTGTTTAGCAAATTCGATATCAGTAGTAAATTCCATAAACAGGTAATTCCTTTCATGCAAGGTAAAGGGAATTAGCGGATTGCGGATTAGCGGATTGACGAATTATCAGCGGATTAAATCCGCCAATCCATAATTCGCTAATCCGCGAATTCGAAAAATTTTACCAATGGTTCTTTAATTCCCTCCGTTTGCTTTATTTTCATGGCACCCAAAACTACACTCCATGAGAATCATCAAACTGATCCTTTTATTTTCGTGTATTGCCCTGGCATCATTCGCGCAAAATAATCCCGTTACCAAAGCCAATTACCAGCTTGCCGCCCGTTTCTCTCCAAAGAAATTAGAGAAACTGATCTTCACCACCAACGTTGATCCGCATTGGCTTAAGAAAAGCGACCGCTTCTGGTATATGTACGAAACAACAGAAGGTAAAAAATGGTATATCGTTGATCCGGTAAAAGGAGAGAAGAAAGTATTGTTTGATAATGCAGACCTCGCCGCCAAAATTACCCGCATAGTAAAAGACCCGTTTGATGCGCAACACCTCGGCCTCGACAGTATGCGTTTTATAAAAGATGAAAACTGGATCCAGTTTGAAGTAAAAAGTACACAGGAAATTGAAAAGAAAGATTCCACCGCTAAAAAAGGAACTCCGCCCGTAAAAGAAAAAAAGACTTTCTATTTTGAATACAATCTTGGCACCGGCGAACTTACCGAACTCAACGATTTTAAAAAGCCAAGACGTAAACCTACATGGGCATCTATTTCTCCTGATGGTAATGTGATCCTGTTTGGCAAGAACTATAATCTGTATTGGATGGATAAAGCCAATTACGAAAAAGCTTTAAAAAATGAAGATGACTCTACCATTGTTGACCATGCATTAACAACAGATGGTATTGAAAACTATAGTTATTTCTCCGAAGGAAACTTATCCGGTACCGGTGATAATAACCTTGATAAAGAAAAGAACAAGAATAAAAAGAAAGCTGTGTTTGCTTATTGGTCGCCCGATTCAAAACATTTTGTTTTAGGAAGAACCGATAACCGTAAAGTAAAAGATCTGTGGGTGATCAACAGCTTAAGCGATCCACGACCAACCTTAGAAACCTATAAATACTGGATGCCCGGCGAAAAAGATGCTCCGGTAGATCATGTGTATCTGTTTGATGTAACTACACAAACAGGTAAAGAATTGGCTTTGTCATTATTTAAAGATCAGAACATTGCTGTTTGGGCCGATCCGGGAAAGATCAATCAGCGCGATGATGACTGGCGCCCTCTTAAATGGTTAGGAACAAGTGATAAATTCTATTTCACCCGCACCAGCCGCGATCTCAAAAAAGTAGATGTATGTGTTGCCGATGTGGCAACAGGAACTATCAAACCTTTGATTGAAGAGCGTTTTAATACCTATATCGAAACCAGAAGATTAGGATTGGTAAATGACGGCAAAGAATTTATCCAATGGAGCGAACGTGATGGATATGCCCATTTCTATTTGTATGATATGGATGGCAAATTGAAAAACCAGATCACATCGGGAACTTACCACGTAGAAAATATTTTAGGAATTGATGATGCCAAACGCATTCTCTATTTCTCGGCCAACGGAAAAGAAGCAGGCGAAGACCCTTATTACCTCCATGCTTATAAAGTAAACTTTGATGGCACAGGATTAAAACTCCTGAACCCCGGTGAATTTGAGCATGCAATGAACATGAATGATAACAAATCTTTCTTTGTTGATAATTATTCACGCGTTAACACCGTTCCAAAATCAACATTGTATGCTGCTGACGGCAGAAAAGTAATGGATCTCGAAACTGCTGATTTCAGTTCCTTACTTGCTGCAGGTTATAAATTCCCGCAGATCTTTAAAGTAAAAGCAGATGATGGTATTACAGATATTTATGGAGTGATGTATAAACCTTTCGATTTTGATTCTACCAAAAAATATCCGGTTATTGAATATGTGTATCCCGGCCCGCAAACAGAAGCCGTAAACAAAGCATTCACCCGCGGTATGGATAGAACAGAACGTTTGGCACAACTCGGTTTTATTGTATTAACCATGGGTAACCGCGGCGGACATCCATCGAGAAGCAAATGGTACCACAATTATGGTTATGGAAATCTGCGCGATTATGGCCTTGCCGATAAAAAAGCCTGCGCAGAACAATTGGCAGACCGATATCTATATTTAGATATTAACCGCGTAGGTATTCACGGCCACTCAGGTGGTGGATTTATGAGTACGGCAGCTATGTTGGTATATCCTGATTTCTTTAAAGTAGCCGTGTCTTCATCCGGCAACCACGATAACTCAGTATACAATCGTTGGTGGAGTGAGCAACACCATGGCGTAAAAGAAGTGATTGGTGATAAAGGCGATACCAGTTTTGTTTACAACATTGAAAAGAATCAGGATCTTGTTAAAAACCTGAAAGGACATCTGATGTTGTCAACCGGCGATATTGATAACAACGTACATCCTGCAAACACAACCAGAGTAGCCAACGCACTCATTAAAGCCAACAAACGTTTCGACCTCGTGATCCTGCCCGGCCAACGCCACGGCTATGGAGATATGGTCGAATATTTTTTCTGGCGCATGGCAGATTACTTCACCGAATATTTAATGGGTGATGCAACAGCAAGAAGTGTAGACATTGAAGAAATCAACAAAGACATCGAACAAAGCGGCGCAAAAGGCGGTGCAGCAACAGGAAGGAGAGGTGCGCCTGAAGAAGAGGAGGAAGATTATTAAATAATAAGTCTGAAGTTAGGAGTTGGAAGTCTGGAGTTTTTTTTACTCCAGACTTCCAACTCCTAACTCCTAACTCAAGTAGTCGCTCGGCTCTGCCGAGTGACTACTATCACCAAGCCTCCGGCTGAACTATTCCTTCTTAGGTTTATCAACCGAAAAACTCCCCACAGCCGCCGTCCACCAGGGATGAATCTCATAATTCAGTCTCCCGCTCTTAACCGCCGGATCGGTTACCAAAAGTGATTCCACTTCTTCTTTTGTTTTACAATCAAAAATAAAAATGCCAATCCATTTGCCGTCATCTCCAAAAGGCCCGGCAACTTTTAATTTACCATCATTATACAGCCGATTGATATTGGCCATATGCCCTTCCTGAATTTTTGCAGCCGTAACAGAATCCTGTGTACGGTTGGGTCCTGCCGTTAACATCACAAAAAAATATTGACGAATCTGGTTTTCCAGTTTCTTCTCCTGTGCTTTAAGGCAAAACGGGAACACCAGTAATACTGCAAAAAATATTCGTTTCATAATCAGATTTTGAACTTAAATATAAACCCCTCTGCGCAAACTCACCGCCCTCCCTGCCTCCGCGGTGAAAAAAGCTTATAAAATGAGTCAGGATTGCAATTCTCAAAACCTCTCTTCACCGCAGAGCCGCAGAGAACGGATAGTTAACCGCAGAGGAAAGAAAAACATAAACAAAACCCCACTCACTCACCCCTTATCTTTAAATTTGTATAGTGAGAAGAAAGGGAATAACTCCAAACTTCAAACTCCAGACTCCAAACTCAATCCCATGGCTTCCAGAACAGATTTATTCCAATCACCCGATTATTACATGATCGATGATTTGCTTACCGAAGAACATAAACTCATCCGCGAAACGGTACGCAGTTATGTAAAAAAAGAGATCTCGCCAATCATAGAAGACTATGCACAAAAAGCAGAATTCCCCGTTCAGATCGTAAAGCAAATGGGAGAATTGGGTTGTTTTGGGCCAACCGTGCCCGAGCAATACGGTGGTGGTGGGCTCGATTATATCAGCTACGGATTGATGATGCAGGAACTGGAAAGAGGAGACAGCGGTGTACGCAGTACAGCCAGTGTACAGGGTAGTCTGGTGATGTTTCCTATTTATGCTTACGGAAACGAAGCACAACGCAATAAATATTTACCCAAACTCGCCAGTGGCGAATGGTTAGGTTGTTTCGGATTAACCGAACCCGATCATGGAAGTAATCCAGCCGGGATGCTTACCAATATCAAAGATGCAGGTGATCATGTAATTCTCAATGGCGCCAAAATGTGGATCAGTAATGCTCCTTTTTCACAGATAGCCGTTGTATGGGCAAGAAATGAACAGGATGAAATTCAAGGCGTGATTGTGGAAAGAGGCATGGAAGGATTTTCAACACCCACCACACACGGCAAATGGAGTTTACGCGCAAGCGCCACAGGCGAATTGGTTTTTGATAATGTAAAAGTTCCCAAAGAAAATATTCTCCCAAATGTAAAAGGATTAAAAGGTCCATTAGGCTGTTTATCCAAAGCCCGTTATGGTATTGCCTGGGGCGCATTGGGCGCAGCAATGGATTGTTATGATACAGCTTTGCGTTACAGCAAAGAACGCATTCAGTTTGACAGACCTATCGGCGGTTTTCAACTCCAGCAAAAGAAACTCGCAGAAATGATCACCGAGATCACCAAAGCGCAATTACTTGTTTGGCGTTTAGGCGTTTTAATGAATGAAGGCAAAGCCACTCCGCAACAGATCAGTATGGCCAAAAGAAACAGTTGCGAAATTGCCACCAATATTGCACGCGATGCCCGTCAGATGCTTGGCGGTATGGGCATCACCGGCGAATACAGCATCATGCGCCACATGATGAACCTCGAAAGTGTGATCACGTATGAAGGAACACACGATATTCATTTATTGATCACAGGTATGGATGTAACCGGGTTAAATGCATTCAAGTAAGTAATTAAAAATTAATAATTAAGAATTAAAAATTGACTATCTATTCTCTCTTAATTATTAATTCTTAATTATTAATTTTTAATTATTCAATAGTTCGCTCCAAATGAAGATCTTCCTACTTGGCATGATGGGCACCGGCAAAAGCTTCTGGACTAAGAAGCTTTCCAAAAAACTAAAAACGGGCGGCTATGATCTTGATTTTTTAATTGAGTCGCACGAAGAACGAACCATCGCAGAGATCTTTGCTGAAGACGGCGAAGAATATTTTCGTAAAACAGAAGCTAAAATTTTAAGATGGTTTGGCGAGAAAAAAATATTTGTACTCGCAGTAGGCGGCGGCACACCCTGCTTTCATGAGAACATGGAATGGATGAACAAAAACGGTACTACTATCTGGATAGATGAACCCATAGAAACATTGGTCGAAAGATTAAAGCCTGAAAAAGACCATCGTCCATTGATTAAGGATCTTTCAGATGAAGAACTGGGTTCATTCCTTACAAAGAAATTAGCCGAACGCGCTTCATTTTATCAGCAGGCAAAATATCATTTACAGGGCAAAGACATCAGCGATGCAGGCTTTGCCAAATTCATCAAAGAAAATGGATAAAAAATTTCTGACAATAGCCGCATGGTTAGGCGCAGTTTCTGTAGCATTGGGTGCTTTTGGGGCACATACTTTAAAAGAATATTTATCTCCTCAATCCCTGACCACTTTTGAAACGGGCGTTCGTTACCAGTTCTACCATGTATTTGCATTGGCGTTAACAGGGTTATTGTTTAAATTTTATCCCAATAAAAAGATAAAATTGGCAGGTAACCTATTCATCCTCGGTATCATTTTCTTTAGCGGTTCTTTATATGTTTTGTCTGTTTTAGGGGCGGAAAATTTTAAATGGATTGGTGCCATAACCCCCATTGGTGGTGTGTTCTTTATCGCCGGATGGATCTTTCTGGCAGTCGGTATCCGCAATACCGAAATACAGTAAAGTGGAAAACTGAAGCAGCTTCCAGCAGTTTTGCACATAGCCGCCTGTTCGGGTATCTGCATAAACGCTTAGCTTATATTTGTTTCCATGGCTAATAGTCTCAAAAAGAAAACGCCACCTCCGCCGGATCCCGAAAAGCTTACTGCCGATAAAGAAGCAGAAGTTACCGTAACGGAAGTTGTGAAAGATGAACGTACCACCAAGATCGCAGGTGCGGTCTGTTTATTAATTGCCGCGTTTCTTTTTGTATCACTCGCTTCTTATTTATTTACCTGGCAGGAAGACCAGGATAAGGTTCACCAGTTCGGTATCAAAATTTTCGCAACGGATGATGTAAAGGTCACCAACCTGCTCGGTGTTCTTGGCGCTTATGTGGCCCATGGCCTTATCTATAGAGGATTTGGTATTGCTTCCTTCCTTTTCTGCACAACTTTTTTTGTATTGGGAATGAACCTCCTCTTCGGTAAAAAAATATTCAGCCTCGTTCGTAATCTTCGTTATGTATTGGTCGGATTGGTTGTGTTAAGTACCGCACTCGCTTTTGCTACTGCCGGTAATGCATTTTCATGGGGTGGGGCAGTAGGTGAATATTCCTCAGGATGGCTTGTGAAATGGACCGGTAATGTAGGTACAGCCGCCATAATTTTTATCGCCGCTTTCAGTTATGTGATCTGGCGTTTTAATCCCATATTCAAACTGCCTGAATGGAAATTTAACCGTCCTCAAAAAGCAAATACAGATGCTTTACCCATTACAGAAGATGATGAACTGCCTGTAATCAAAGAATGGACAGCCGAAGAAGAAGCCGGTGCCTTATTAATGATCGATGATGAAATTGAAGTGGAAGTACCCGTGAGCAATAATAAAATGAAGAACGAAGGCAAAGGCGTTGTTGTGATCATGCCACACGGCACAGAAGCTGCCGTTAATCCAATGAACGATTTTGGTGTAGTTGAAAAAGGGGAAGAGGAAGAACCCGTAGTCCATGAAATGGAACCCATTGTTGAGCAGCAGGTTTATACACCAACACCTTCAACAAAAGACTCCAAACTTCAGACTCCGAACTTAGAACTTGAAATAAAAGAGGTCCCCGAAGAACTTGATGAAGAATTACCCGCTGCACCCGTTGGTAGTATCCAAACCAAATACGACGCAACCCTTGATCTGAAAGGATATAAATACCCAACCCTCGATCTGCTCGAGACCCATGGCAGCGAAAAGATCGTTCACGATCCCGAAGAACTGGAAACACATAAGAACCAGATCATCGCCACATTAAAAAACTACGATATCGCTATCCAGCGTATCGCCGCAACAGTAGGTCCAACAGTTACTTTATATGAAATCGTTCCGGCTCCCGGTGTACGTATCAGCCGTATTAAAAATCTGGAAGATGATATTGCTCTAAGCCTTGCCGCATTGGGTATACGTATCATCGCACCTATCCCCGGTAAAGGAACCATCGGTATAGAAGTGCCCAACGTTCGCAAATCTGTGGTAAGTATGCGAACGTTATTGGCTTCGGATAAATTCCAGAACAGTGGGTTCTCTTTACCAATTGCTATTGGTAAAAAGATCGATAACGAAAATTTTATCGTTGATCTAGCTAATATGCCGCACCTTTTAATGGCGGGTGCAACAGGACAAGGTAAATCGGTAGGATTGAATGCGATCCTTGTTTCATTGCTCTATAAAAAACATCCTTCCCAACTCAAATTTGTATTGGTCGATCCAAAGAAAGTAGAGTTGAGTTTATACCGTAGGATCGAAAAACATTTCCTTGCCAAATTACCCGGCGAAGAAGAATCCATCATCACCGATACCAAGAAAGTAGTTCACACGTTGAATGCGCTGTGTATCGAAATGGATAACCGTTATGATCTGTTAAAAGAAGCACACTGCCGTAATATCAAAGAATACAACGAAAAATTCTCTGCAAGAAAACTCAATCCCGAAAAAGGACATCAATATTTACCATTCATTGTTTTAGTAGTAGATGAGTTTGCAGATCTGATCATGACGGCCGGTAAAGAAGTGGAAATGCCGATTGCCCGTCTAGCCCAACTTGCCCGCGCCATTGGTATTCACCTGATCATTGCCACACAAAGACCATCTGTAAATATTATTACGGGTACCATCAAAGCAAACTTCCCGGCACGTATCGGTTTCAAAGTATCCAGTAAGATCGACAGCCGCACCATTCTCGATGCTGGTGGTGCCGAACAATTGATCGGAAAGGGAGATATGCTCGTAAGTTATAATGGAGAGATCACCCGTTTGCAATGTGCATTCGTTGATACACCTGAGGTAGAACGCGTTTGCGAATTCATCGGTGATCAAAAAGGCTATCCACAAGCCTTTTTGCTACCAGAATATGTGGATGAAAAAGATCTGGAAGGCAAAGATTTCGATGCCAACGACCGCGATCCGCTATTTGAAGATGCAGCAAAACTAATTGTAAGCAGCCAAATGGGATCAACATCCCTTATCCAGCGCCGCATGAAACTCGGCTACAACCGCGCCGGCCGCCTCATGGATCAACTCGAATCCGCCGGCGTAGTTGGCCCCAACCAGGGAAGTAAAGCCAGAGAAGTTCTTTTCAAAACAGATATGGAATTGCAACAGTTTTTAGATTCGTTGGTATAGTATTATTTATTTGAAGGAGAGCTCTTGAATGTAACACTACTGGAATATAGGCGTGATTGCATTTCAAACTCTATTCAGTCCCTGTGGACGGGTCTCTTTGGGTATGGTGCCGAGCGAATGCGAAGGCATTCAAATCATGCGAAGCTGATTTGAAAATGGCCAAAGTAGCCCGGGAACAGGGACGAGGCCCAGCGGCCCGAGCGACCCTAGTATCGAACAACAGCGGTTATGACTATAAAAAGAATAAATGCACGCTTTACCGATTCATAATCCCAACAAACCGATAACCACGTAAACTTAACAACCTCAAAAAGGTCATAATAAAGCGAAAACCTATATTTGCCCCCAATAATAACAGACTGATGAATAAATTATACGCTTGCCTTCTTTCTATACTCATGCTCTCAGGAGCCGCTTTCTCACAAAATGATCCTGCCGCCAAAAAAGTTCTTGATGCCGTTGGCGCCAAAGTAAAAGCCTCCAAAGGAATCACCGCCAATTGTACCCTTAGTTCTTTTACCAGCAAAGGAAAACCCAACGGTACTCAATCCGTTTCCCTGCAGATGAAAGGAGAAAAATACCTGCTCAACCAGGGTAAAACAGAGATTATTTGTGATGGTAAAGATGTGTACCGTTTTGATGGTGAAAAAACCATTACTAAAGCTGCTGTAGAAGAAAGTGGCCAAACCCTTAGCCCCGCTAAACTCCTGGCCGGTGCTTACGATAAAGACTTCACCTATAAATTACTTCCTTCCACTTCTGCTTTCTACGAAATAGAAATGAAGCCGATAGATAACCGCAAGAATTTCCAGAAAGTGAACCTGTTTATTGACAAAGCCAAAAGCACTTTCTCAAAAGCGAGGATCCTCGATAAAAGCAATAATATCACAGAAGTTAAGATCGCTAACCTCAATCTGAATGCAGTGATACCCGATGCCAAATTCGTATTCAACAAAAGCAAATACCCCAAAGACGTTGAGGTACTGGATTAAGGAAAACAAAATTTTAACAGGCCGGACATAACAATGTCCGGCTTTTTTATATCTGTTACGTAAATTCATTGCATGAAAACGGGACTGATCCTTTTATTTTCATTGGTCTTTATCAGCGCCAATGCCCAATACACGGTTCGTTTGGTGGTAACCGATATCGCCACACGTAAATACGATGATATATATGTAACCGGCAATTTCAACAACTGGAATCCGAAAGATGATGCATACAAACTCAAACCCTTCGGTGGCAACAGAAAGAGCATTGTGATCAAAGACATGGCTCCCGGCACCTACGCTTTCAAATTTTCACGCGGAAGCCAGGATAAACTCGAAACCACCGCCGATGGCCGCGATATTAATGATCGGGTATTGGAAGTAAATGCAGACCTCTCCTTAGAATTCACAATTCCCGGCTGGAAAGATGACTATCCTGAAGTTCCCAAAAGATATACAGCCAGTCCGCAGGTCCGTTTACTGGACACAGCTTTTAACATGCCCCAGCTAAACCGCAAAAGAAGGATCTGGATCTACCTGCCAAAAGGGTATGCCACTTCCTCCAAAATATATCCTGTTTTATACATGAACGACGGACAAAACCTCTTCAACGAAAAAACGGCTACCACAGCAGAATGGGGTGTTGATGAATGCCTGGATACCCTGCAGTCAAAATTGAACAAAGAATGCATTGTAGTAGGAATTGATAACGGTGCCGATAAACGAAACGCAGAATACAATCCCTACGATAATATTCAAAATGGAAAAGGAGAGGGGAAACAATACGTAGATTTTCTCGCTACAACGTTAAAGCCTTTCATTGATAGTAAATACAGAACCAAAAAAGGCCCTGAGAATACTTTCATTGCCGGAAGTCAGTTGGGCGGTTTAATCAGTCTGTACGCCGTAATGCAATACCCCAATGTGTTTGGCGGTGCCGGCGTGCTCTCTCCAATTTTATACACCACACCTTTTATTTACAATGACGCCGAAAGTTTTGTAACCCCCGGCATGCCCAAATTCTATTTATATAGTGGGGGAAAAGAAGCCACAACATCTGTAACCGATCTGCAACGATTAGGAGATATTCTCCAAAAGAAACCCAAATACAATATCCGCCGTGTCATCAGCCCCCTCGGTCAACCCAATGAAACCTACTGGCGACAGGAGTTCCCCGGCTTCTATAAATGGATCATGAGCTTTGAGTAACCGGTCGGGGCGCTCTAAAGCGACCTGAACGGTAACAGCTAAACATACATTCGTGAGTCGTGAGTCGTGAGTTGTGAGTTGTGAGTTGTGAGTTGTGAGTTGTGAGTTGTGAGTTGTGAGTTGTGAGTCGTGAGTTGTGAGTTGTGAGTTGTGAGTTGTGAGTCGTGAGTCGTGAGTCGTGAGTCGTGAGTCGTGAGTCGTGAGTGAAAAAATGACTTCGTAAGTTACTACAACAATCCAGCCGTAATTATTAATTATTAATTTCTAATTCTTAATTAACCACATAAGTTACCCCTTCAATCGCCAACTCCGTATCCACAAAAACCGCTTTCGCTTCATCCAGAAACTCATGTAAATTTTCATACTTACTGCTGAAATGACCAATCAGCAAGCGATGTGCACCGGCCTTTTTCGCAATGGCAGCAGCCTGTTCAGTGGTGGAATGAAACCTTGCTTTCGCACGCTCTGTAAGATCTTTCAGGTAAGTGGTTTCATGATATAATAAACTTACCTTCTCAACTTTAGAACAAATCGTTTCATCATAAACCGTATCTGCACAATAGGCATAACTGCGTGGTGGTTTATTAGGAATGGTTACGGTTTCATTTTTAATGATCGTACCATCTTTCATCTCATAATCATCACCGTTCTTCAATCGCTCATAATACACGGCAGGGATACCGGAAGCAAGCACTTTTGTTTTATCAATTTTTCTCGGTTTCTTTTTCTCCCGTATCACAAATCCCCAGCAGGGAATCCGGTGCTGTGTTTCAAAACAGGCCACCTGAAATTTGTGGGTATCAACAAGTAAACCTTCTTTCTCCAGTTTATGAAAAACAAGTGGAAAGGGTAGGGTGGTATCCGCAACTTTCAATTGCAGTTGAATAATATCTTCCAGTTGCGCAGGTCCGTAAAGATTTAATTCCTGCTCTCTTCCCAATAAACCCATACTGGTAATCAATCCGATCAGCCCAAAATAATGGTCCCCATGCAGGTGAGAAATGAAAATATGGTGAATCTTACTCCTCCGGATCTTGTACCGGGCCATCTGTATCTGCGTTCCTTCCCCGCAATCTATCAGAAATAACTGGTCGTTCAGAGTCACCACCTGCGAGGTTGGGTGCCTGTCATACGCAGGAAGTGCCGAGTTATTCCCAAGGATTGTAACGCCAAACATGATAAAACTGAATTGGTTACAACATTAAGCAAATTAGCCTGTTATGAATGGAAAATGATGGAAATTCATGGCAAGTTCTGTCGATAGTAAATGGTCCATGGTCAATGGACTATGGTCTATCGACGTTTTCCTCCTAAAAATCCCCAATAAAATGGTGCTTTTCCCATTATATTCCCTACTTTTGCAGCCGATAAAAAAATAGAAGAAAACATTCCGGAGTCTTTTTAAACATTTTGAGATGCCTTATTTAACAATTGAGAAGAAAGCAAACATTTTTGCAGAATTTGGTGGGAAAGCCACTAACACAGGTTCTATCGAAGGTCAAGTAGCCTTACTGACCACTCGTATTGCCGAGATTTCCAAGCACTTACAAGCTAACAAGAAAGATCATTCTACCCAGCGTGGATTGATGCAGATGGTTGGTAAACGCAAGCGTTTATTGACTTATTTGCAGAAAACCGACCTTCAGGGATACCGTTCCCTGATCGAAAAACTGGGTCTGAGAAAATAATTGTCACTTCATGGCAAAGGCTATTCCCAACTGGTATTTTTAAAGCGGTTGGGAATAGTTATTTCTGTTAGTGTCTGTTTTTGCCTCGCCATTCCTTAACAAGGGCCGCGAATAACCCCGTTCCTACCTGCGTTCTTCGTTTCCCATATTACAAAAAGAGATTATGTTATCACAACCAATCAGTGTGAGTTTCGACCTCGGTGGAGGCCGCCAGGTGTTCATCGAAACTGGAAAATTAGCCCGTCAGGCAGACGGTGCCGTAACTGTCCGTCAGGGCAATTGTATCATCTTAGCTACCGTTGTAGCCAATAAAGACCCTAAAGAGGGACAGGATTTCTTTCCTTTAAGCGTTGATTATCAAGAAAAATTTGCATCAGCAGGCCGTGTACCTGGTTCATTCTTTAAAAGAGAAGCCAGGCTGAATGACTACGAAATATTAACCAGCCGTTTGATCGACCGTGCATTACGTCCATTGTTTCCAGAAGATTATTTGTGCGATGTACAGGTATTGATTAGTCTGGTATCTAGCGATGATGAGGTTTTACCTGATTCATTGGCTTGTTTGGCCGCTTCAGCTGCATTAGCTGTATCGGATATTCCTATCAAAGAAATTATCAGTGAAGTAAGAATTGCCCGTGTAAACGGTAATTTCATCGTTAACCCAACCCGTGCCGAACTCAAAGCCTATGATCTGGAATTCCTGATCGCCGCTACTGAGAAGAATCTGATGATGGTAGAAGGTGAAGCGAAAGAATGTGATGAGTCTGAACTGATCAAAGCCTTACAACTGGCGCACGATGCAATCCGTATCCAGATCAAAGCCCAGGCTGAACTGAGAGATAAGAAAGGGATCACTACTAAAAGAGATTATAAAAAGCCGGCATCTGATGATGCTGTTATGGAAAAAGTGAACGCTTTTGCCAAAGACAGGGTTTATGAAATCTCAAGAAAAGGGTCTTCTAAAAATGAGCGTTCTACAGCATACAGCGCATTGAAAGATGAGCTGATCGCCAGTCTTGGTGAAGAAGCAACCGATCTTGAAAAGAAATTAGCCAAAAAATACTACGAAGACCTGAAATGGGAAGTAGTAAGAAACATGATGATTGATGAGAGAGTTCGCCTCGATGGCCGTAAACTGGATGAGGTTCGTCCACTGGCTATGGAAGTTGAACCTCTGCCAACTCCGCATGGTTCTGCATTGTTCACAAGAGGTGAAACTCAATCACTTACAACGGTTACCTTCGGAACTAAATTAGATGAATTGCTGCTAGAAAGTGCTGCAAAATCAGAATATACCAAGTTCTTCCTCCACTATAATTTTCCTCCATTCTCAACAGGTGAAGTAAAAATGATGCGTGGTGCCGGCCGTCGTGAGATCGGTCACGGTAACCTGGCTATGCGCAGCTTAAAGCAGATGATGCCGGGCAGCGAATACGCTTATACGGTTCGTGTAGTGAGCGATATCCTGGAAAGTAATGGTTCATCTTCAATGGCTACTGTTTGTGCCGGTTCACTGGCGCTGATGGATGCAGGTGTGCCTATTCGTAATCATGTTAGTGGCGTGGCTATGGGTTTAATTACCCGTGCAGATGGTAAATATGCAATTCTAACTGATATCCTTGGTGATGAAGATCATCTGGGAGATATGGACTTCAAAGTAACCGGTACCCGCAATGGTATCTGTGGAGTTCAGATGGATATAAAAGTTGATGGATTGAGCATGGACGTGATGATGGAAGCACTTACACAAGCTAAACAAGGACGTTTACACATCCTGGATGCTATGTACGAGTGTATGCCTGCCCCGCGTGGAGAAGTGAAACCACACGCCCCACGTATGATCAAACTGATCATTGATAAAGAATTTATCGGTGCGGTGATCGGACCGGGTGGTAAAGTAATTCAGGAGATCCAGCGCGAAACAGGTGCTACCGTAAATATTGAAGAAGTTGGCAATACAGGTGAAGTAAGTATCTTCTCTGCATCCAAAGAAAGCCTGGATAAGGCTGTAACCTGGATCAAAGGCATTACTGCTACACCTGAAGTTGGCGATGTTTACGAAGGTCCTGTAAAAGGCATTAAAGAATTTGGTGCTTTTGTAGAGTTCATGCCGGGTAAACAAGGCTTATTGCACATCAGTGAGATCAGCTGGAAACGCCTCGAAACCATGGACGGACTGTTTAAAGAAGGGGATATGGTAAAAGTGAAACTGGTAGGTGTAGACCCTAAGACAGGAAAATTCAAATTAAGCCGCAAGGCATTGATGCCAAAACCGGAGTTCAAACCGAAGGAAGGCGAAAATGCTGAAGGATAAAATAATACCGTAACTGGTTAAAGTAGTTAAAAAGGGTTAAAGTGGTTTTATTTACTGCTTTAACCCTTTTAACTTTTTTAACCCCATTTAACGATATATGAGTAGCTATTGCGAAATAACCATCCCTGCCGAACAGGCTATGCAGGAACTGCTGATTGCCGAATTGGCTTTGATCGGGTATAATGGGTTTGAAGAGTCTGAATCTGTGCTCAAAGCCTATATCCCTGAGGAGCAATTTGTTGAAAATGAGTTAAATATTTTATTTAATAAATATGAATTAAAATATTCAAAATCAATTATTAGTAAACAAAATTGGAATGAACTTTGGGAATCTAATTTTGAGCCGGTACAGGTAGGCGACTTTGTAGGGATCAGGGCTTCTTTTCATCCTTCCTTTACCGATGTGGCCCATGAGATCGTGATTACACCCAAAATGAGCTTCGGAACCGGACATCATGCTACAACCTATTCAGTAATGCAGTTAATGCGTGATCTGGATTTTACAGGTAAATCAGTATACGACTTCGGAACAGGCACAGGAATACTGGCGATCCTGGCTGAAAAGCTCGGGGCTACCAAATTACTTGCGGTTGATAACGATGACTGGTGTATTGAAAACGCTTCAGAAAATATATCAATTAATGACTGTAAATATATTGATATTCAGAAAGTTGATAAATGTGATTTGAACGAAAAGTATCAAATCATCCTTGCCAATATTAATAAGAATATCATTTTAGATAATATTCAGGCACTGGCTGCCGGACTTGAAAAGGGAGGCCAATTGATACTGAGTGGTTTATTGAAAGAGGACGAGGCAGATATTCTGACTGCCTGCGGTTCTTTGGGCTTAACCCATAAAACCACCATTGAGCGTAATGGATGGATTGCCATTCTGTTAAATGGTGAAAACTTGTAATTTTCGGATTGTTAAGAAATCATTATCTTCAATTTGTTATCTTTGTACCCCCAAACTTCAACCACCCCCTGATGAACGAACTTTTGCTCATTCTATTAGCTTATTGTATCGGGTCAGTGCCAACGGCTGTATGGATCAGTAAATCCCTCTTCGGAATTGATATTCGTGATTATGGCAGTGGCAACGCAGGCGCTACCAACACCTTTCGTGTACTCGGTTCCAAATGGGGAACCATTGTAATGATGGTAGATATTCTCAAAGGTGTAATTGCTACCTCACTCTATATTTTACTTCCTTATTACCTGACTGATGAACTGCACCGCACCAATCTGATGATCGGGCTGGGATTGGCTTCTGTTGTTGGGCATATCTTCCCGATCTGGGCAGGATTTAAAGGTGGTAAAGGTGTGGCTACTTTATTAGGAATGGCAGTAGCTATTCAGCCGATCGTTGCGGTTTGCTGTATCGGCGTTTTCCTCATCGTTTTATTTCTAACACGTTTTGTATCCCTTAGTTCAATACTGGCTGGTGTATCTTTCATGGTATTTATCCTGTTCATTTTCAATGAAAAAGAAACCCTTTACCGGATCTTTGCGGTGATGGTGGCTTTGATGGTGGTTCTCACACACCAGAAGAATATTGGCCGTATCCTGAAGGGAACTGAGAGTAAAATTCCCATCCTCAAACACCGCGATCGGCGCAGACGCCGTCGCCAGGGACAGTAATTTCTGTTAATTCACTTTGTCTTAGTATAAATTATCTCCGGGTTGGACCGTAATCTCTATGTCCATAATAAAGGCATATATTTCAGGAATCAGTAATTTGCTCTCCAAACACATATCGCACATATTTATGAAGAAAATAGCCCTGATAGTTCTGGCCTCAGCCGTTTTTACATCCTGTGTTACCAACGCCATTACCGGCAGGAGCCAGCTAACCCTGGTATCTGATGCAGAACTGCAAACCATGTCGCTTACCCAGTATAAACAGTTTCTCTCAACCAATAAAGTGGTATCTGCCGGAAACAGCGATGCAGAAATGGTGAAAAGAGTAGGCAACCGTGTTGCGGGAGCCGTTAAAAAGTATTATGCTGATAAAGGACTACCCAATGCCATGGATAATTATCAATGGGAGTTTAACCTGGTAGATAGCAAAGAAGTAAATGCATGGTGTATGCCCGGAGGTAAAGTGGTGGTTTACACGGGTTTATTGCCGGTTACCCAAAATGAAACCGCTTTGGCGATTGTATTGGGACATGAGATCACACATGCCGTAGTTGGCCATGGTAAGGAAAGAATGAGTCAGGAAATGGTGGCCCAGGGCCTGGGTGCTTTGGGTAGCGCGGCCTTAGGAACAGATACCAAATCGGTAAATATATTTAATCAAGTGTACGGAGTGAGTGCAGAATATGGAGCTTTATTACCCAATTCACGTAAACAGGAACTGGAAGCAGACCATTTTGGATTGATCTTCGCCGCAGCTGCAGGCTATGATCCACAAAAAGCAGTTGATTTCTGGACCAGAATGGCCAATCTGGGTAGTGGCCAAAAACCACCGGTATTTCTCAGCGACCATCCGAGCGATGAACAACGCATCCAGAAGATCAAAGAAATGATGCCGGAAGCGCTGCAATATTATCATCCTAAATAGCCCTTAAGAGATTTGTAGAATCAGGTTTTCAAAATGTGAAGTCTGCGGAAACCTGCGGAGTTATTAGTAAAAATGAATATACAAGGCCTAAAACCCTTGATTTTACTGTTAAATCGGGGCAATTACCGCAAAATAGACCTTATTTGTTTGCAAACTGTGGTAACATTTTTTTAACTTTGCAAGCCTTTATTACATCACCTAAATTTCTTTTTAGGCATGTCAAACCCAACATTGTTAGAAAAGTTACAGTTGAAAGATGAGAAGAACCTGTTAATTCAGGGATTACCATCCTCTATTGAAAAGCAGTTTGCCAAGATCACTTACGCGAAGAATGTTACCCCATTGCTGAAAAGCAAAAAAGTAGATTTCGCCCTTTTGTTCGCCCTTAGCCAGAACCAACTGAATAATGTGCTGAATGAGGTTTTTCCGGCATTACATGATGACACCAAATTATGGGTGGCATACCCCAAAACCGCCAGCAAGATCGTTAGCGATCTGAACCGCGACTGCAGTTGGGATCTTTTAACCCAGAAAGAGTACGAATGTGTTCGCCAGGTAGCCCTTGACCATGTTTGGAGTGCTATGCGCTTTAAAAAACTCGATAAGATCCCTAACCGCACCCGTGCCTTTTCTTCAGAAGTGAGGAGCAGTGAGATCAACGGGATCGATTTTGAGAAAAGATTGGTGGTGCCGCCGGTAGAGTTGGATAAATTGTTTACTAAGCATGCCGAAGCTCAGGAATTCTTTGTTTCGCTGTCTTTTACCAACCAGAAAGAATATGTAAGCTGGATAGAAGGGGCCAAAAAAGAGGAAACACGTAAACGCCGCCTCGAAACCGCTCTTGAAAAATTACTGGCAGGCAAAAAGAACCCATCCGAAAAATAGCAAATGAATCATATTAATATCGAGATCAAAGCAAAATGCTTCCACCCTGAAAAAGTGGAAGCATTTTTGCTTTCAAAAAATGCCCGCTTTATCGGGCTCGACCATCAGAAAGACACCTATTTTAATGTTCCGAAAGGTCGATTGAAACTGAGACAGGGGAATATTGAGAAAAGCCTGATCTACTATGAACGTCCCGATCAGGAAGGTCCTAAGCAATCTGACTTCTCCCTCACGCAAATTGGTGATGGTCCGGGAACAGAACAGGTGTTGGAAAAGGCATTGGGTGTGAAAGTGATCGTTGATAAATACCGGAAGATCTTCTTTATTGATAATGTAAAATTTCATCTGGATGAAGTACCGGGGCTTGGGTCTTTTGTTGAGATAGAAGCCGGTAATAAAACCGATCCATCAAAAACGATTGAGATTTTACGGGAACAGTGCGATCTCTATATGAAAGCTTTTGAGATTCGTGATGAGGACCTGATCAATCATAGTTACAGCGATATGCTCTTGGCAAAAAAATCTCTCTGAAAATAGTAACGGATTATCGGATTACGGATTGGCGGATTATTTAGAACAAATATTCAAATTGTTCAATAAAATACGCCAATCCGTAATTCGCCAATCCGCTAATTATAAGGTTTTACTTAATGATTACAGTGCCTAATTGTTTAGCGAGCTCCCGCTCAATTTCTTTGAGGTGTTTGTGTACTTCTATTAATCGCATCTGTTCATCAAGCGGCGCATTCTCCATGTCGCGCTGGTTTTGGTCGAACATCTTTTTGATCTTGCGGAGTTTGTAAAAATTTACACTCATCGTTACATCCTGTAAACTGGTATCTCTGTTTACAATATTCATGGTTTCCATTACTTCGTCCCATTTCTGACTCAGTTCAAACGGGAACATACTGATACTGACTACGAGGTTGCGGATATTTTCATTCTCATGATAAAGCAGTGTTTTGGAAGTAGGCTCCAATCCCTGCAAATACCATGTTCTGTATTCTTCAAACAGTTTTTCAAGATCCGGATTGTCGAAATGAAACTGTTCCAGTTCTTCAAAAATATAATCAGCCATGGTACGTGTTTCATCCCAAGGGCGCAATCCGTAATCGAGTAATACGCGAAGCATATTTCTTTCATGCGCTTCATCCTGATTAAAGAGAAACTGGTTATCGTCTAAAACATCTTCCGGTTGCTGTGCGGCCTGCTCCTGAAGGAATGTGGCTTCTTCGAGAGACATCTTTTTCTCGTCTTTCGAGATCTTATCGCGCTTGTATTTATTAACGAGCGTAGTCAACCCCATTTCATCAATCCGCAACAGATTGGAGCATTGACGGATATAATCCTGCTGCTTGGTAAAATCCTCTGCTCTGTTGATCTTACTTAAGGTTTCGGCAATTTGATTGACAACACTGCTTTTTTTATTTACATCATTGCCTGCTTCCTTCAACATCACTTCCAATTGGAAAATGATAAAGTCTTTTTTATTCGCAGCAACAAATTCATAAAAAGCAGCGGCACCTACTTTGTTTACATAACTATCGGGGTCCTCATTATCCGGAATCAATACCAGCCTTACATTCAGGCTTTCTTCCAACGCCATATCCAATCCGCGCAGCGCAGCTTTTACACCTGCACTATCACCATCATAAATAATGGTAAGATTGTTTGTGTATTTTTTGATCAATCGTAATTGATCTGTAGTAAGCGAAGTGCCCCCGCTGGCCACTACATTTTCAATACCAGCCTGATGCAGGCTTACCACATCTGTGTATCCTTCCACCAATAAACACTCATCTGCTTTATCGATGGCAGTGCGTGCAAAATAAGAACCATACAGGATCTTGCTTTTACTGTAAACTTCGTTTTCGGGTGTGTTGATATATTTCGGGCCACGATCGCTTTTGCCGATCACACGTGCACCAAAACCAATTACTTTTCCGGTATTGCCGTGAATAGGGAAGATGATGCGGCCGCGGTAATTATCAACCAGCTCATCATTATTTCGTAGAGAAACCAAACCTGTTTTGGGAAGCAGTTCTTTATTAAATTGATTGCCCAATAAAGCCCTTGTTAAGCTATCTCTTGAATCAGGATTATAACCAATCTGAAATTTTTTCAACACTTCTTCGCGAAAGCCACGTTCTTTTAAATAGGAGAGTGCGATGGCTTTTCCATCTTCTGTATTAAACAACTGATTTGAGAAGAACTGTTGTGCAAAATTGTTGATGATATATAAACTGTCGGCAGTCTGTATCAGTTGTTTCTGCTCAGCACTGGTTTCTGTTTCTTCTACTTCAATATGATACCTTGCCGCCAGCCATTTGAGTGCTTCTACATAACTGTATTTCTCATGCTCCATGAGAAAGGTAATGGTGTTACCACTTTTGCCGCAACCAAAACACTTATAAATTTCTTTGGCAGGCGATACGGTAAAAGAAGGCGTTTTCTCATTATGAAACGGACAGTTGCCGATATAATTGGTACCCCTTTTTTTCAGTTTCACAAACTCGCCCACCACATCAATGATGTCGATCCGGTTGGTGATCTGTTGTATGGTGTTTGGGGTAATCATGGAGC
Organism: Sediminibacterium sp.; assembly: GCA_965206685.1. Classification (GTDB taxonomy): domain Bacteria; phylum Bacteroidota; class Bacteroidia; order Chitinophagales; family Chitinophagaceae; genus Sediminibacterium. The sequence continues at coordinate 2,007,739 of OZ242223.1, read as the reverse complement.
GACGAAGTTAAGCGATTGAAATAAGAAGTTTGGGGTTTGGAGTTTGGAGTTTGGGGTTAGGTCACCCAATTGCCCACCCGGCCAACCTCTACTTACCTGTAAACCAATAAACGAATAAACCTTTCCCGATAATTTAGTGCGCATAATTTAATCAGACTCCTTATTTTTAAACATGCTTAAGAAAGAACGCCAGGCTTATATTATCCAGCAGATCAATATCCATAACAAGGTATTGTCGTCAGACCTCAGTGTGCAGCTGGATGTATCGGAAGATACGGTGCGTCGTGATTTACAGGAATTGGCTGAGGAGGATAAGCTGATCAAAGTACATGGCGGAGCGTTATCCAAATCTTTTCACTTTACACTGGAAAGCCAGACCATTTATTCTTTGCCTGAAAAGAAAAGCATTGCTTACAAAGCGATTCAGTTGATCAAAGACGGGATGATGGTGCTATTATCCGGTGGAACAACGATCCGGGAATTGGTGAAATCATTACCGCCCGATCTGAATGCCACTTTTATTACGGTAAGCGTGCCGATTGCGTTGGAATTATTAGAGCACCCAACCTGTGAGGTAATCTTTATCGGCAATAAGTTATTAAAGAATGCCCAGATGTCGGTAGGGGCTGAAGTGATCCAGCGTTTAAGCCAGATCAAAGCAGATCTTTGTTTTTTAGGAACCAATAGTATAGATGCCACTTTTGGTATCACCGATTTAGAATGGGAGATCATAGAAGTAAAGAAAGCCATGATTAAGTGTGCTCATAAGACCGTTTCTCTCGCCATCTCCGAAAAACTCAACACAATCCAACGTTTACAGGTTTGTCCGCCCGAAGAAGTGGAAACCCTGATAACCGAATTAGACCCCGACAATCCATTATTGGCTCCATATCTGGCCAAAGGAATTACCATTTTATAATATTATCCTCTGCATAAACTCGATTTTGCGGTTTTTTGCGTGTTTGACTCCGCCTCGGAGTTTGTCATTTTAAGGTGCAAAACAGTGTTATTAAATAAATTCGTAAATATGCCGGACAAATTTTAACATTGTCTTTCGATTTCTGCATTTTTCATTGTTCCTTCTTTTTGCAGCTTTTTGCGTAAAAAAAAATGTTAAAGGATGCAATGTTTTGCAGGGTTGTACTGTCCTGAAGAATCCGGGAGTTTCTAATTCCGGTTAATCGGGTGCTATATTGAACCAAAACTAAAAACTAATTATGAGAAACATTGCTTCTCTGATGAAAATGGTAGTGCTATTTCTGCTCATTTTCTCAATGCCTTCTTACGGGCAAAGCCAAACGGTAACAGGAACTGTTCTGGATGCAACTACAAAGGCACCACTCTCCGGCGTTACAGTAAAATCTGTAAACACAACAGCGGTTACCCAAACAAATGACAAAGGTGTATTCACAATTAAGGCTGCCACCGGGCAAACTTTATTGATCACATCTGTTGGATTTGAAACAAAACGTGTAACTGTTACCGGAAGTCAGTTAAACATTAGCCTGAAGGCTGAAGTTGCAGAACTGGATGAAGTAGTGGTTGCCATGGATATAAAAAGAAAACCAAAGGAACTTGGGTATTCTGTACAAAAAGTATCCGGAAAAGAGATCGCTGAAAGTCAGCGTGAAAATTTTGTCAACAGTCTCCAGGGTCGCGTATCCGGTCTTACCATTGCTCCAACAGGAGGACAGGCAGGTGCTTCTTCTACCATTGTATTGAGAGGATTTAATTCGATGGCATTAAGTAACCAGCCGCTTTTTGTAGTGGATGGTATTATTGTTGACAACCAAACGGTGAATGAAACCAGTAACGGAGGTTCTCAATTAGGACTTGCTTCTGATAAACCTAACCGTACCAACGATTACACAAACCGTATTGCAGATCTGAATCCGAATGATATTGAATCAATTACTGTACTGAAAGGACCGGAAGCCACAGCTTTATATGGAAGTCAGGCCAGTTCCGGTGCCATTGTAATTACTTCAAAGAAATCAAAAGCAGATGGTAAATACGCTGTATCGTATGATAATAGTTTCCGTTTTCAGGTGATTAACCGTTTTCCCAGCTATTCCAATAAATTTTCTCAGGGCACTAACAGCGTTCCGGATAATACCCTGTTCTCTTATTTCGGCCCGGCCATCGGTGCTGATGTGAAAACCTATGATAATGTTCATAATTTCTTTCAAACAGGGTTTTCTCAGACGCATAATATTTCAGTTGAGTATGGCAAGAAAAATGTTACATGGAGAATGTCTGGATCGGCCTTTGATCAAACAGGGGTTGTGCCTAACAACAATTTCTCCAGATATAATTTTCGCTTATCCAGCACCATAAAAATTGGTAAGTACATAGATATTGCTCCTTCATTTTCCGGTATCAGAAGCACTAATGACAAGCCATTACGCGGTGCCGGTTCTTATCTCCTGAACCTTATGGTTTGGCCCGTAGATAATGATATCCGCAATTATGTGGATGCCAATGCCACAAAATTGAAATTGGGTAACAATGAGTTTGATAATCCTTTATTCAATGCCAATTATAACAGGAGCAGAGATATTACAGACAGGATGCTCGGAACATTAGGTATTAATATTAATCCTACAAGCTGGTTATCGATAGCAGGCAGATTCGGATATGATACCTATACATCTGCCGGATATTCTGTTATTGATACAGGATCTTCTCTGGCACTGTCCACAAGAGGTTCTCAGGATAATTATTACCGTTATTATTCAGGTTACAATCATACGATTACGGCTACAGCCAAGAAAACCCTTGGTAATTTCTCAGGCAGGGTGATGGTCGGAAATATGTGGCAGGATTATACCACTGCGATGTACTCAGTATCGGGTACTTTCCTTACCGGTAATTATCTGAATGGTATGGACAGTGGGAACACTGCACCTGCCGGTCGTGTAAGATTGAGCAACGCACAAAGAACAGGTGGCTATAACTATAGCATTAGCAGACAGGCTGCTTATTTCGGAGAGGCTTCCTTAAGTTATAAGAACCTTGCCTTTATTTCTTATTCCCATCGCTTTGAAAATTCTTCCATATTCCCGCAGGATTTCAGAAACTACAATTATCCGGCAGGAAGCATGAGTTTGATTATGTCTGATATCTTTCCTTTTATCAAAAAAGGAAATGTTTTGAATTATCTTAAGTTCAGAGGATCTCTTGCGCAAACAGCAAGATCCAGCTCACCTTATGCCAATCAATCTGTATTTAATTTTGCACTTTCCAGTGGTGGTGGTTATTCTTATGCATTTAATAATAATAATTTCTTCCTCGAACCAGAACGTCAGCAGACTTATGAGGTGGGTGCCGAAATGAAATTCTTTAACAGCAGAATTAATCTGGATGTTACCTATTATAACACACTTAACGAAAAACAAATTGCCGAGAATTTCAGAGCCAGTTATGCAACAGGATTTGTTTTGAATACGCTTAATGTGGGTTCTACCAGAAATACAGGTATTGAGATCAGCCTTGATGCCAGTCCTGTTCAAACAAAAGATTTTGCCTGGAATTTCCGTTTGAATTTTAACCGCATGCGCAATGAGGTTCTTTCTTTACCGGATAATGTTCCTGAGTTTTATATTTCAGATACCTGGTTATATGCGAATGCAAGAGGTGGTCTTATTAAAGGAGGCCCAAGCACAAGTATTACAGGGTATGGTTATACAAGAAACAATAATGGAGATATCCTGATCGATCCTACAAACGGACTTCCTATTGTAGATCAGAATTTTAAAGTAAGGGGTGACAGGAATCCTAATTATACATTGGGTATCAATAACAACCTGCGTTATAAAAACTGGAGTCTGAGTATGCTCTGGGATCTTAAAGTTGGCGGCGATATTTTTAACGGAACTGATATGTTCCTTACTACAAGAGGCAAAAGTACCCGAACCGATGACAGGCTTACCCCAAGAGTGGTTCAGGGTGTTTTGAATGATGGCCTGCAGAATTCAGCCAATCCAACCAAGAACAATATAGCTATTACGCCGTATTATCTTCAGGCTTATTACACAACGAGAATGCCGGAAGAAGAGTTTATTCAGAAAAATGTGAACTGGTTCAGATTAAGGGATATTACGTTGAACTATACAATGTCTCCAAGATCGATCCGGAACCTCAGGTTTGTAAAGAGTCTTGGATTCTTCCTTACAGGCAATGATCTTCTGTTGTTTACCAATTACAGAGGAGCAGATCCTGCTGTAAGCGGTAATACATCCGGAACAAGGGGTGTTGGTGGATTTGGTTTTGATTATGGAAATATCGCAACACCCATCAGTGTGAACGTTGGGTTAAGAGCGAATTTTTAATTAATCGAAATCATTTAGTATCAAACTTTAAAGAATACATTATGAAAAATATATCATATACAATAATTTTCCTTGCTGCTGTGATCGGTTTAGGGGTATCTTGTACCAAAAGAATTGATGATGCATACAGCAATCCCAATGCTGATGTAAAAGTTCCTGTTGAACAATTATTACCACCAATTTTGGCAAGTATGGTAGGTAATACCGCTTTTCACGGAACTGCAAATGATATGCGTTTTATCGGACGTTATATTCAAAACTGGCAGTTAAGCTCTTCCGGTGATATTTATGATCAAATGGGTGGTGTACAAACAGATAATGTAACATCAACATGGCGTACCCATTATTATGATCTGGGTCAGAATTTAAATAATATGATCCAATGGGCATCTGACGACAAAAAATGGGACTATGTAGGTGTTGGTCAAGCCATCTTTGCATGGAGCTGGCTTACCATTGCAGACCAATACGGCGAGGTGATCCTTAAAGAAGCATTTAATACAAGTCAGCTTACTTTTAAATACGATACACAGGAAGATGTATACAATTATATGCGTTCTCTTTGTTTTGTTTCTCTTTCGAATCTCAGTAAAACAGGAGACGCGGTAAGTGCCACAAACCTTGCATTGGGTGATAAGTACTTTTATAATGGCGATGTAAGTAAATGGAAAAAATTTGTTTATGCGCTTCTTGCCAGATATCATAATCATTTAAGCAACAAATCAACCTACAAACCTGATTCTGTTATTTACTATGCAAATCTTTCTATCAATTCCAATGTGGATAATGCTACGTTAAAATATACGGTAACGGGTAATAACAGAAGTGCCAATTATAACGGTCCTTTCAGTAATAATGGTATTGGTTCCTTGCGTCAGTCAGATTATTCTGTAAAGCTATTAACCGGCGGCAACTCTGCCTTACCAGGTGTTCAGGATCCCAGAAGATGGTACTTCTTTAAAACCAACCCTAACGGAGCATTTGTAGGCGTACAACCCAATAAAGGAGTTACGGCCATAGCCAATGTGAATGACAGGCCTGATAATTTTTATGGTGGACAAAATACAGCAACAGCTGCCACACCTAATGATAACGGTTGTACCTATATTTTCAGAAACTATGCAGAATCTCCGGTAATTACGGCAAGTGAGGTACAGTTTATGAAAGCAGAAGCTGCGTTACGAAAAGGAGATAAAGCAACCGCTCTGTCTGCTTACACACAAGGTATCAGTCTGAATTTTGATATGTTATCTTCATTGTACAGTACAAATATTGCCACTGCCAACCAGATTACGGCGACAAACAAGGCGGCTTATCTCGCAAATCCATTGGTAACGCCTGCCAATCTTACGTTGAGTAATATCATGATGCAGAAATACATTTCTTTATGGGGGCACGGTATTATGGAAACCTGGTCGGATATGAGGCGTTTCCATTATATAGATCCTGATCCGGTTACGGGTACTCAGGTATATGCTGATTTTGCCATTCCTACCGGTGCTAATCTATATATAGATAATGGAGGTAAACCTGTATATAGAATTAGACCCAGATTTAATTCTGAATATGTATGGAATCTCAATGAACTAATCCGGATTGGTGCTGATAAAGCTGATTACCACACTAAAGAGAGTTGGTATTCACAAAAATAATTGAAACCCATAAAAAGAAAAATGATGAAAAAAATAACCTTCTATCATAGCGTGATTGCTGCCATAATTTTTACAGTCTTCGCATGTACAAAGGATAACACAATGCAGGCCGGTTTCCAGACTAATGATGGTACCGGAGCCTATTTGCGGGTAATACATGTTGCCCCGTCATTCAGGGCTGTATTTAATCAGGCTGATTCCTTTAACGTATTTGTTAACGGCAGTAAAGTAAATGGCACCTTTCTTACCTATGCATCTATGTTCCCTGCGTCAACTTCAAACAATGCGTATTTCACAGTTCCTTCCGGATCTGCAACCGTAAAATTTTCAGTTGCGGGCACGGTAAATCCGGATTCGATTGCCATTGTAAGTTTTCCGGCAGCGTTAACTGCAGCAACCTGGTACACAATGCTGGTAACCGATTCTTCCAGAATATTGCTGGATGATAGTTATACAAAACCCGCAGCAGGTATAGCAACCCTTCGTTTTATCAATACTGTAATGAATGACACTGCTGGTAAAGCAGTGGATATTTATTCCAAAGGACTTGGCACTAATCTTTTTTCCAATATAAAACCTGGAGCCACACCTACTGCTTTTGTAAATACCCAAGCCATTACGGGTTTGCCTGCAAATGCTATAGGTGTTGTTGATACCTTGTTGGTAAGAAGGGCCGGTACTACTTTTGTATTAGCCCAATTGAATGGACAAACCTTTCAGTTTCAGCGTGCCTATACGCTGTATTACCGCGGTAGTGGTAGTCTGACCACAGGTACCAAAGCCCGTACACTTTCTGTATACTCTCATAACTAGTAAACAGATTAAAACTATACAAACAAAAATGCCGGCAATTCGCCGGCATTTTTGTTTTACTTACTTACGTGTTAGCAGAAAAATTTCCAGGCAGAGTATTCCCGAAATGAGTAGGGCAACATATACTTTATACCGGTTCCAGCTATGCAGCAGGTAACTGTTTTTAAGGAAATCTTTTACCTGTTGGTTAGATGGATGATCGCCAATGTTTAATTCTTCCAGTATATGGCATAGTTCTTTTATCCGCTCAAAATCAAGCGGGGTAAGGCATTCCAGAATCAGTTTTGTAAAAGAAACCATTATCGTCTGATCGGGATTCTCTTGTAACAGACGGATATTATGTGGCCGGAGCAGGTCTTTGAGTTCAAAATAAACAAGGTCCCTGTCTATTCTGAATGGATCAAACTGTACTATTTTCTTTTTCAGTTCATAGGTAAGCGTTACTACATCTTCTGCCGTTTCTGCGATTGGCTTGCTACGGGCGGTTTCTCTATAACGGCTGTAATGATATTCCGATCTTTTCTTACTGTTCGATAATACAGCATAAGCTTCCTGTATTTCACTAAACCTTTCTGATGAACCTGTTGAGCCGTTAGTTTTATCGGGGTGATACATCAGCGCTAATTTCCTGAATGCTTTTTTCACCTCATCCGAAGTAGCTGAAGAAGAAATGTTTAATATGTTGTAATAATCTTTCAACGGAAGAATGCTTATTTGTGCGAATCAAATTCCATATCATCACCATCAAGCAGTTCCCGCTCTATTTCTTCCATCTGTACAATATCCCATGCTTCACTTTCGGTAGGTGTAATATTCAGCAATTCAAGCAGTTCGAGTTTGTCGAGGCTTTCTTCAACAGCAGGCTGCAGGTTGCAGATCACAAACGAAGCATTGTTATCATAAAAGGATTGTTGCAAAAGCGTAAGTGCTTCAGCGGCTGTTTTATCAATTGTTAAAACAGCGGTAAGGTTCAGGATCAGGTTTTTTACCGGATTTTGCAGTTGCCGGGTACAGGTATCGGCTAATTCTGCAATATTGTCAGACAGATTAGACATAACCGGCGTTACAACGATAAATTTCTCCTTGGTATCAATTTTGACTTCCATAGTTAGTAAATTACATTAACAGTGTGTGCATAAGTGCATCACAACTTCGCTCAAAAATATTCGTTATAATTGTATAAATCCAAATTAGGCCATGGATAATAATTTTTCAGCACAGGTTAAAGAGATCATCTCCTTTAGTAGGGAAGAGGCACTCAGGTTAGGCAATGATTTTATAGGAACCGAGCATTTGTTGTTGGGTTTGATACGCGATGGGGATAATACCGCCATCAAAGTATTGAAGCAGCTGAATGTAGACCTGTATGAATTGCGTAAAGAAGTGGAACTCGCCGTAAAGGATAAAACGGGAAAAAATATTGCTAATATCAACAGTCTGCCATTAACCAAGCAGGCAGAGAAAGTGATACGTGTAACCGTATTGGAAGCAAAAGCATTAAAAAGTCCGCTCGTAGAAACGGAGCATTTGATGTTGAGCATCTTAAAGAATAAAGAAAATATCGCTACGCAGATATTGAACCAGTTTGATGTGGACTACGATCTGTTCCGCAACGAACTCGGTATGGTAGGCACAGGCACTCCGCCGCCACCCCGCAGCGAATTCACGGATGATGACAATGATGAGTTTGATGAAGAAAAACGCGGGGCCGGTTACCAGCAACAACGTGCGGGCAAACAGGCAGGCGCAGCCAAAAGTAAAACCCCTGTTCTGGATAATTTCGGAAGGGATATTACCAAACTGGCAGAGTCAGGTTCATTAGATCCTATCATCGGACGTGAAGAAGAAATTGAACGTGTGAGCCAGATACTGAGCCGCCGTAAAAAGAACAATCCGATATTAATTGGTGAGCCGGGTGTGGGTAAAACAGCCATTGTTGAAGGATTGGCACTGCGTATCGTTCAAAGAAAAGTAAGCCGTGTATTGTTTGACAAAAGAGTAATATCACTGGATCTGGCTGCATTGGTGGCTGGTACTAAATATCGTGGACAGTTTGAAGAAAGGATGAAAGCCATTATGAACGAACTTGAAAAGAACCGCGATGTGATATTGTTTATTGATGAGATCCACACGATAGTTGGTGCCGGTGGTGCCAGTGGTTCACTGGATGCTTCCAATATATTCAAGCCGGCATTGGCCAGAGGAGAACTGCAATGCATTGGTGCATCTACCTTAGATGAGTATCGTATGTATATTGAAAAAGATGGTGCATTGGACCGTCGTTTTCAAAAAGTATTGATCGAGCCGCCAAGTGTGGATGAAACGATTTTGATCCTGAACAATATCAAATCCAAATACGAAGATTTCCATAATGTAACGTATAGTGATGATGCGATTGAAGCTTGTGTAAAGCTGAGCGATCGTTACATGACCGATAGATTATTGCCTGATAAAGCAATTGATGTATTGGATGAGGTGGGAGCAAGGGTGCATTTGAAAAACATCAATGTGCCTCAGGATATTGTTGAGCTGGAAAAGAAAATAGAAGATGTTAAGAACGAGAAGAATAAAGTAGTGAAGAGCCAGCGCTTTGAAGAAGCCGCTTCTTTACGTGATACAGAAAAACGTTTGGGAGAAGAACTGGAAAAGGCCAAGAATACCTGGGAAGAAGAAAGTAAACACAAACGCTATCCGATCTCTGAAGAAAATATTGCAGAAGTAGTGAGCATGATGACGGGCATACCTGTAAAACGCATGGTACAGGCCGAAACAGAGAAGCTTCGCAGGATGAATGAGGATATGAAGGATATGGTGGTTGGACAGGATGAAGCCATTCAAAAAGTGGTGAAAGCCATTCAGCGTAACCGTGTGGGTTTGAAAGATCCGAAGAAGCCGATCGGTACCTTTATTTTCTTAGGTCCTACAGGTGTGGGTAAAACAGAGTTGGCTCGCGCATTGGCAAGATATATGTTCGACTCAGAAGATTCTTTGATCAGAATTGATATGAGTGAGTATATGGAGAAATTTACGGTAAGCCGTTTAATTGGCGCGCCTCCCGGCTATGTGGGTTATGAAGAAGGCGGACAGCTGACGGAAAAAGTACGTCGCAAACCTTATTGTGTAATTCTTCTGGATGAGATTGAAAAAGCGCACCCGGATATTTACAATATTCTTTTACAGGTATTGGATGATGGGCAGCTGACAGATGGTTTGGGAAGAAAAGTAGACTTTAAGAATACGATGATCATCATGACCTCTAACATTGGTGTTCGCCAGTTGAAAGAGTTTGGTGATGGGGTAGGATTTGCTACGGCAACACGTGTGCAGAATGCAGAAGAGAATAATAAAGCGGTGATAGAAAAAGCATTGAAGCGCACATTTGCTCCTGAATTTTTGAATCGTATTGACGATGTGGTCGTATTTAATTCTTTGAACAAAGAAAATATCTTCAACATCATAGATATCCTGATGAAAGGTGTTTCTAAACGATTGGCCAATCTCGGCTTCTCATTGGAACTAACACCTGAAGCAAAGGATTTTATTGCAGATAAAGGCTACGACTCGCAATTTGGTGCAAGGCCGCTGCATAGGGCCATTCAGAAATATCTTGAAGATCCATTGGCAGAAGAGATTCTGAATCTGACAATCAAACAAGGCGATACATTAATTGCCGATCTTGATAAGGAATCCGGAAAACTGAAATTCAGTTTTCAACGGAAAGTTGAAGAAGGTGCAGATGCCAGTGCCAGCGCATAAGAACAAGGTAAGTATAGTACATAAAAAGCCCCGCTTCTGCGGGGCTTTTGAATTTCGTCATTGCGAGGAGGAACGACGAAGCAATCTATGTTACGAACAATAGCGTAAATGAAAAAACAGATGAGTTTGTAATCGTAATGGAGACTGATATTCTACATGGGAGTTAACTATCGATCTGATCAGACTTATATCCGAAGCACAGATTGCTTCGTCGTTCCTCCTCGCAATGACGATTATTTGCCCCAACGAAAAGTCTTTACATCAATGCCTGCAAGATCCAGCACACGATCAACAACCGTTGCGGCAACTTCTTCAATCGTTTTTGGATTACTATAAAAAGAGGGTGTGGCCGGACAAATAATTCCACCTGCCAGTGTTACGGTTTCCATGTTTTTTATGTGGATGAGATTGTAAGGTGTATCTCTCACCATCAATATTAATCTGCGGCGTTCTTTTAAGATCACATCGGCTGCGCGGGTTACCAGATCATCGCTAACACCTGTGGTAATTCTACCCAAAGTGCCCATACTGCATGGGGCAACAATCAGTGTATTGTATCTGGCAGAGCCGGATGCGAAGGGTGCAGAAAAATCGTATTTATCGAAATAGCGGAAAGGATAGTTTTGATAATCTTCATTACCCAGTTCTGATTGCCAGATTTCTTTGGCATTCTTACTCATCACAATACTTACTTCTTCGTATTGATCCTTGGCCAATACCAGTTTATCCAGCAATACTTTTGCGTAGATGGAGCCGCTGGCACCGGTGATGGCTATGGCAATTTTATTGGGCATGGAAATGGTTTGCTATAACAACAAAGTTAAGAGCAAATAGTTATCTGAAATATGGATGATTTTTGACGCTTCTTTTAAAAAGAAAAGGTTCCCTGCAAGCAAGAAACCTTTTCATAAGTTATATCAAAAAAATTATTGTACATCTTTATACATGATCTCATAATACTCATGCGCCATTCGGTTGCTGTCGAACTGGAAGCGTACATCACGCATACCATTCTTTTGGATCTGTCTCCAGGTATCAAAATTATCGTAGTAGATCGGCAAGATTTGTTGCTCAAGAATTTCATAAGCTTTGTTCAGATCATATTCATCCTGCTCGTGAACGGTCATGTTATGATAATCGGCTTTAGGAACCACAAAGCCATTGTTACCGTGGTTGATAAATTCGGGTATCCATCCATCATCGGTAGAGAAGTTTACGGCGCCATTCATAGCAGCCGTCATACCACTGGTTCCGGAGGCTTCACGGGGAACACGTGGATTATTCAACCATACATCAGCAGCCTGTTTCAGACGTTTGCTCAATCCTAATTCATAACCGATCATTACGGCAACATTCTTATACTTCTTGCTTAAATGCACCAGGTTATTGAATTGAGAGATTGCCGGATAATCTGCAGGGTAAGGTTTTCCTGCCCAAATGATCTGTACAGGATATTTTGTATTGCTTAATAATTTTTCAAAACGCTCCATGTCATAAGTAAGCATGTCTGCACGCTTATAGCCTGCAAACCTTCTTGCCCAAACAATGGTGAGTGTATTCGGATTGAAGATCTTACCGGTTTGATCGGCCACAACTTCAAACGCTCTTTTCTTCAGGTATTTTTTTCTGTCGTCAAATGCAAAATCATTGTTTTCTTCCATGGCACGATGCATTTGTTTATCGGCCCAGTAGCGCCAGTTCTGTGCATTGGTGATGGAAGTGATAGGGCAGATGCCTTCATAATTCTTCCACATCTCACGGCTTACCACCCCATGTAAAGCAGAAACACCATTGGCTTTGCGCGCAAAACGTAAAGCTGCCAGTGAGTGGTTGAACTGGTCATCTTTGATGCCGGTGATCTTACGAACCTCATCAATACTCAGTCCGCAGAAATAACTCATTTTATGACAGAGATAAATATCATGTTTTTCATTACCCGCTTCTTCAGGTGTATGTGTAGTAAACACCAAATGTTCTTTTACTTTTTCAAGACTCTTGAATTTGTTTAAGAGATAGAAAGCAGAAGAGATACCGTGCGCTTCATTCAAATGATAAACATCAGGATTGAAGCCGAGTTCATCAATCAGTTTTGCGCCACCTACACCCAATAAAATAAACTGTGCAACTTTAGTTGCCACGTTTGCATCGTACAAACGGTGAGTGATGGTTTGAGAAACATAATCGTTCTCAGGTAAATCGGTACTCAACAAAAACAGTGGTGCACTGCAAAATGTTTCGGGGTTGAGATAATATGCTTTCACCCAAACCGGATGTTCATGAATCAGAATTTGAAATTTGATTCCGGTATCTTCCAGAAAATCAAAATTCTTTTCCATAAAAGTTACCTGCAGGGTTTGATCCTGGTTGCGGGCCTGATCGTAATAACCATATTTCCATAAAATGCCCACGCCAATCATATTCTGGCGTAATTCATAAGCACTGCGTAAATGAGAGCCGGCCAAAAAACCAAGGCCACCGCTGTATATTTTTAAAGGCTGGTGAATGGCAAATTCCATGGAGAAATAAGCAGCTTTCTTGGCATACTGCTCATTGTTCTGATAAGGGACCTGATAATTACGAAAATTCATTATGTACTCGTTTAATTAAAAATGCGGGTGCAAGATAGGTGTATTTGACTTAAATGTATTTTATACACATTAGGATGTGGGTAACCCGTTTCAGCAGCTTTAGAAACTCACAAGTGTTGGTTTATTTGGCTTTTTTGGCAGAACGGGGTTCTTTCTTTTTAATGAACGTATCATCAAAATAGCATTTGATACCGCGGTGATTGCCACAGGTTCCTTTTTCTTTTAAAATGATCTCATTGTCTTCAAATTTAAAATCGATTACACATGGGTCACCATTTTCAAGAAACTGGCCTGTTGATGCATCTTTCATTTTCAGTTCACCTTTTAATTCGCCGGTGCAACTGCCTTCATTTTTTTCGAAATGAATAAAGAAGATATAGGTGTTCGGTTTTTTGGTATCGCGGATAGAGATATAATTCTTTTTATCCTGCACATAATCGCCACTATACTTGTTTTTTCTGGGCAGCGTATCGATCGGATTGATCACACTTGTTTTTTTAGGATCCTCGTTTGAATCGTTGATCACTACCATGAATGAACCGGTGCTGCTATAGATCCAGCCCGTTCTGGTAAACTGCATATTATTGTCCTTGCCCATTTTTTCCTGACTGATCAGGAAGGTAGGTTCGCGGTTGATGGAAACGGAATGCGTGTAATCTTCATCCATACCGGTGCGGAGAATTTCTTTGGAGGCTAGAAATTTGTTTTTCTTATCTGTAACGAAAACAACAAGGTGTGTACTTTTTTTGGCAGTGAGGCTAACCAGAATATAATTCTCTTTTTCTTTTTCAATTTTTCCTACAGGATGTATGATCAGTTTTCGGTTGGTGCCTACAACAGGGGTTAAAGAACTGTCGGGGAAGAATTGAGTCAATGCTTTTGTTCCTATGGAAATGGTATCGCCCGCTTTATGGATATTGGTATCGGCCACCACATAGGGAAGATTGAGTTTCGGGAATACCGCAATAAAATCAGAAACCTTGACAGGAACTTCTCCTGATAGGTCAATTGTTTTGTCCTTACAACCCCATAATGCCAGCAGTAACAGGACGGGCAAACATCTTTTCATTCCCGTAATATTTGTATAAAAATACAGTTTTCGGCCAAAGTGGGTAATTGAGGCTTTATTTAATGAGTTTTTATTTTTAGATTTGTCTAAAAATAATTTTAGATACAATGAGTTTTACCATAACCGAAGAGAATTATATCAAGGCCATTTTTCACCTGCAACAGGGGGAAGGAACGGTGTCTACCAACGAGTTGGCGGCAGAACTGCATACCAAAGCGGCGTCGGTAACCGATATGTTGAAAAAACTAAAAACAAAAAAATTATTGAGTTACGAGAAGTACAAAGGTGTTCGCCTGAGTGCCGACGGCAAGAAACTGGCATTGGGTATTGTACGTAAACACAGGCTTTGGGAATATTTTCTGGTAGATAAATTACAGTTTGGCTGGGATGAGGTGCATGAAGTGGCAGAAGAACTTGAACATATTAGCAGTAAAAAATTAGTTGAAAAATTAGATGCCTTTCTGGGCCATCCCAAATTTGACCCGCATGGAGATCCTATTCCGGATAGCCATGGTAAGATGGCTGTTCAGCAACAGATCAATCTGATTGATCTGGCGGTTAACAAAGCAGCCGAAGTAAGCGGTGTGGGTAGTCAGTCAACAGAATTACTCGAATTATTAAAACACAAGCATATAGGCATTGGCACAAAGCTGGAAGTGAAAAGGAAATTCAGTTTTGATCATTCAATCGAGATCAAGCTGAAGAACCAGAATCCATTTACCATCAGCCAGCAATTGGCACAGGCATTATTTGTAAAATTAGTTTGATATGATGCAGAGGTTTCATGGTGATCAATCGTTAAGCGAGGTACACGAATCAGTAGATACTACAGCGCCAAGAAAAGGGTGGAGAAGAATATTGGCATATATAGGTCCGGCTTATTTAGTAAGTGTAGGCTATATGGATCCGGGTAACTGGGCCACTGATCTGCAGGGCGGTGCACAGTTTGGCTATAAACTGATCTGGGTTTTATTGATGAGCAATCTGATGGCTTTGCTACTGCAAAGTTTGAGTGCAAGATTAGGTATTGTCAGAAGAAGAGATCTTGCGCAGGCCAACCGTGAAGTATATCCACCGTTGGTTAATTTTTGTTTATACATTCTTGCAGAGCTGGCCATTGCAGCCTGTGATCTTGCAGAAGTATTGGGAATGGCGATTGGTATTCATTTGTTAACCGGCTTGCCATTAATATGGGGAACCATTATTACTGTACTGGATACTTTTCTGTTTCTCATCCTGCAACGATATGGGATCAGAAAAATGGAAGCCTTTATCATTTGTTTGGTTGCCATTATTGGTGGTTCTTTTCTTTTTGAGATCTTTCTCGCGCAGCCGAATATGGGAGAAGTTGCCAAAGGGTTTATCCCCACTGCCTTAAATAACCAGGCACTATATATTGCTGTGGGTATTATTGGTGCAACGGTTATGCCGCATAATTTATATCTGCATTCGGCACTGGTACAAACCAGAAAAATCAGTTCGGATGTTACCGGTATCAAACGTGCATTGAAGTATAACAATATTGATAGCACCATTGCCTTAAATGCAGCGTTTTTTGTAAACGCAGCTATACTGGTTTTAGCAGCATCGGTATTTTTTAATACGGGACATACACAGGTTGCCAAAATTCAGGATGCGCATGAATTATTAAATCCTTTGCTGGGTAGTAAACTGGCGCCGATATTGTTTGCGGTGGCATTGATTGCTGCCGGACAAAGTTCAACCCTTACAGGAACCTTAGCCGGACAGATTGTTATGGAAGGTTATTTGCAGTTACGCATCAATCCATGGTTGAGAAGATTGATTACTCGATTGATCGCTATTGTACCTGCAGTTGTTGTGATCCTTTTATATGGAGAAGAAAAAGTAGACGACCTGCTTGTGTTCAGTCAGGTAATATTGAGTTTGCAATTAGGTTTTGCCGTTATTCCATTGATCCATTTTGTGAGTGATAAAAGAACGATGGGGCAGTTTGCCATCCGCTGGCATGTAAAAGCAATCTCATGGTTAGTGGCCATCATCTTGGTATTTCTGAATGTACGTTTGGTAGGAGAGGAAGCGTGGAAAGTATTTGAGTCAGCAGAGATTAACTGGTTCTGGAAAGCAAGTCTCGCTATTGGTATCCTCGCATTCATCTGGTTATTCCTCACAATGACCTTACTGCCCATCTTACAAAAAAGAATGCAGAAACAAAGAGTAACACTGCACGGTGAAACGGTAACACTTGAAAATCTATCAGTAAAGAAAACAAACCGGATTGCTGTAGCACTTGATTTTTCTGTATCGGATCAAAAACTTATTGCACATGCCGTTGCACAGGGACATACTGAAGTGACCTATATTTTATTGCATGTGGTTGAAAGCGCTTCGGCAAGGTATTTAGGTGAATCCAGTGATGATGATGAAACAAGAAAAGACAGGGAGCGATTAGAGAATTATGCTTCGCAATTACAGGATATGGGATATAAGGTAGATGCATACATCGGTTACCGAAGCCGTGTAAAAGAGATCATACGGATTGTAAAAGAAGCTGAAGCTGATATGTTGGTGATGGGGGCGCACAGGCACTCAGGATTTAAGGATTATATTTTTGGGGAGACGATCGAGGATGTAAGGCATGCGTTATCGATTCCTGTGCTGATTGTAAATGTGTAGGATTAGCGGATTGGCGGATTACGGATTAGCGAATTATTTGCGGATTTTTTTGTGGTTCAATCCGCCAATCCGTAATCCACTAATCCGCTAATGAATGGCCTCTGCTAATTTTATTGCCCACTCTTTATATTGTTTGCCTGAAGGATGCAATCCATCGAACGCAGTAAGACTTTGATCATTGGCAGCCATTCTGCTGATAGGCGTAATATCAATATATGTCACATGATGGGCAATGGTGATTTCTTTATTGATCGCATTAAAATCATCGATCTCTTTACTGATTCTTTTTAATCCGCCACCAAAAGGGGTTACTCCATAATCAGGAATGGAAAGTACAAATACATGATCGTTTCGATTACCGGCAAGGCTGATAGCTTTTTCCAATAATCCGATAAAGCGTTTTCGATATCCGCCTGTATCTAATCCCTGAAACTGATCATTTACACCAATTAAAAGCGTTACCACATCATAGCTGGGAAGTAATGAACTGTTTTTGATAGCCTGTTCCAGATCTTCGGTTGTCCAGCCGGTTTTGGCTATATATAGAGGAGTGCCCGTATGAATTCCCTTGGTTTTTAGAATAGCCGTTGTTTGGGCAGGAAACCTATCAATATTCGCCACGGATTCACCAATTGTGTATGAATCACCTAAAGCAAGAAAGCTATGGGAGAGGCTGTCAGACTTAGGTATGTTGGCTATTTCGGGTTTGTTACAACCGACTGCCCCTAAAACAAGAGCCGTTTGCAGGAATAGGCCCGTTAATAAGAAAAATACTGTTTTCATATCCTATATACGGTAAAAAAGCCCCTAATGTTTGGATGGGTAAACAAACGATAAAATCCTACATTTGTGTCCGATTTTACATTAACCTAAAGCTCAATATCAATGGCACAAAAAATCAAGGTGGCCAATCCGGTGGTAGAACTGGATGGCGATGAGATGACCCGGATCATCTGGAAATTTATTAAAGACAAATTGATCCTTCCTTACATGGAAGTGGATATCAAATATTATGATCTCGGAATGGAATACCGTGATGAGACCAACGATCAGGTAACCATTGATGCGGCCAATGCCATTAAACAATATGGTGTAGGTATCAAATGTGCAACCATTACACCTGATGAGCAGCGTGTGGAAGAATTCAAACTGAAACAGATGTGGAAAAGCCCTAACGGAACCATCCGTAATATCCTGGATGGTACGGTTTTCCGCGAGCCGATCGTTTGTTCAAATGTGCCAAGACTGGTGCCTAACTGGACTGCTCCTATCTGTATCGGCCGTCATGCGTTTGGTGACCAGTATCGTGCAACCGATTTTGTTACCAAAGGCAAAGGAAAATTAACGATCAAGTTTGAAGGAGAAGACGGACAGGTGATTGAACATGAAGTGTTCAACTTTAAAGGCGATGGCGTTGCATTGGCAATGTACAATACCGATGAAAGTATTAAAGGTTTTGCAAGAAGTTGTTTCAATACTGCATTGGCTAAAAAATGGCCTTTGTATCTCTCTACAAAAAATACCATCCTCAAAAAATATGATGGACGTTTCAAAGATATTTTTGAAGAGATTTATCAGAATGAATTTAAAGCGGCTTATGTAGCAGCAGGTATTACTTACGAGCATCGCTTGATTGATGACATGGTTGCCAGTGCCTTAAAATGGAACGGAAACTTTGTATGGGCCTGTAAGAATTATGATGGCGATGTACAGAGCGATACTGTTGCACAGGGTTTTGGTTCATTAGGTTTGATGACTTCTACTTTGATCACACCGGATGGTAAGATCATGGAAGCAGAAGCCGCACACGGAACTGTAACACGCCACTATCGTGAACACCAGAAAGGAAAACCAACTTCAACCAATCCGATCGCATCTATTTTTGCGTGGACACGTGGTTTGGAATTTCGTGGTAAATTAGATGGTAATCAGGAGCTGATCGATTTCTGTCATGCACTCGAAGCGGTTTGTGTTGAAACCGTAGAAAGCGGTAAGATGACAAAAGACCTTGCGGTTTGTATTTATGGAAACAAAGTGAATCATGGAGAACATTATCTCTACACAGAAGAATTCCTTGATGCACTGGATCAGAATCTGCAGGCGAAACTGAAGAAATAGTTTTCAATAAAAGAATACATGTAAAAGCTCTCACATTTGTGGGAGCTTTTTTTATATAAAAAGGCATCAGATCAAGTATAAATACGCTATTTGGCTAATCAAAAACTGATTATTTTTCCTTTTATAAAATCGTTAGAATAAAGTCGGTGATATTATTAGAAAAATTGTGCGTATTTGATAACCCATCGGTTATTATTATTTTTACTATGAGGAATGAAGAACTTTGGAAACTGATTGCATCTATTCTTGCTGGTGTTGCATTGATTGCAGGGTTTATCTATTGGCATTTTAAAACCATCAATGGATTCAAAGATGATATCCATAAACTGGAACTGAAATATAAAGACCTAGAGCAAAGTGATAAATTGCAACAGCAGACTATTGACCAATTAAAAGAATTGTTTTCTCTTGTTAAGTCAACCTTCAAAAAATAAAACAAAAAGAAATGACGGTAGAATTTCAGGAATATAATAGGCTTGTCTATCTGGGTGATAAAGTAAACTCGGGAACATCCACGCCGGAGGAGAAAAATGAATTCATGGAATACCTGTATACAAATGGTAAAATCACAAGCGAACAATATGAAAGTTATAAAGCGGGGAGAAATGCAGAAAAAATTGTCAATATGGCTCTTTCGGTAGGGGCAATATTCTTAATGACTTATTTATTCGGTCAATTGTTCCCCCAAAATCATACTATAAATCAAATAAAAAATCCTGCATAAAGCAGGATTTTTTGTACTTGTTCTTTTCAGCAATTACGCTTTTACTTTCTTCTCCATTTTTTTACATGCATCAGTGCATACATGTCCTTTTTCGCCATGAGCGTAAACATGTTTACCATCTTTACAGGCTTTGGTGCATTTGTGTTCTTTCATGGCCATCTTGTCGTCCATTTTGTCCATTTTGGAATCCATCTTATCCATCTTCTTGTCCATTTTGGATTCCATTTTGTCCATTTTCTTATCCATCTTGGATTCCATCTTGTCTGCTTTTTTGTCCATTTTGGTATCCTGTGCAATAGCAGCAGTGGATAAAAAGCCTGTCATGATCAGGAGAGTGGCAAAGGTTTTTACTGTTTTCATATGGTTAATTTTTGGTGAAGACGCGGGCTTTGTTTTTTCCTTACAGCTTCATTCTAATTTAGTAATATTTAACAGATGATCGTCCATAGTCCATGGTCGATAGTCCATAGTAATTTTTTTAAAGGATTTTGCTATGGACCATGGTCTATCGACTATCGACAAAAATCACTTCATCACATCCTCAATCACCTTACCCACAGTACCACTTGGCATTTGTATATGCAGTAAAGCAGCTACTGTGGCAGCAATATCAGTCATATAGGTTTCGCGGTTTGTTTTTCCTTTTTTGATTCCCCAGCCATAAAACAATAGCGGAATATGCGCATCGTAAGGATACCATGCACCGTGTGTGGTGCCTGTTGCGCCTCCTTCTATATAACCCGGTTTGAGTATCATCTGAATATCACCGCTGCGGCGTGGGTTGTAGCCATTGGCCAGCATTTCGCGCTGTGTTTTGGTGATGGGGGTAATCATAATATCTGCTGTAGCAAATGCATTGGTAACCGCCTCATTCTTTTTTACATATTGGATGATCCATTCTTTCACGGGCTCTTCATCCTGTTTGGCTGAATCGAGTTTTGGGTGGTTAAGATAGATCTGGTCGTTCATCATCGCCACCACTAAATTATCCAGATTGAATTTTGCTTTCAGCTTACTGTTCATGTCTTTCACATTCAATCCCTCAAGCACACCACCCGGCAATTTATTTTCTTTCATAAAACCCGGAACATGCGCAACTGCATGATCGGCCGTTAAGAAAACAGTGTATTGATTTTTGCCAACGGTTGCATCCAGAAAACCGAATAATCTTCCGAGCTCTTCATCTAATCTAACATAATCATCCACCATTTCCCAGGAATTTGGTCCGAATGAATGGCCGATATAATCAGGTGAAGAAAAACTAACCGCCAAAAAATCTGTAGCTGAACCCTTGCCTAAGTTCTCAGCAAGCACAGCAGCTTTTGCCATTTCAACAGTTAGCGTATTTCCATAAGGAGTGGTAGCGATCTTGCTGTAATCCTTTTCAATAAATTTACTCAGGTCATAAGGAAATGCTTTTGCATCGGCACCAAAGGGTTTTGCCTCGTATGATTTTTCATCGGCAGTAGCATACTGTGTGTATACATCTTTTTGTAAAGAAATATTCCAGTTCAGTTTATATAAAGAATCTACCAGTTTGCGATCGTTGAATTTGTTTACCCAATCAGGCAATGCATTCATATAATAAGTGCTGGTAATAAAATTGCCCGATTTGCCTTCGTACCAATAAGCTGCATTGGCAGAATGGCCGGCAGGAAGGATAGAGCCCCTGTCTTTCAAAGCCACACCAATCACTTTGCTTTTAAAATTGGTAGCCAAACGCAACTCATCACAAATGGTGGTTGTGAGCATATTTCTCGGGCTCATTTGTCCGTCTTCAACCGTTTTGCCACCCACACCGTTTACGGTTTTATCCTCGCTGCAATACACCGTTCTCATCAGTTGGTTATCATACCAGTTATTTCCGGCAATGCCATGTATAGAAGGAACACTTCCTGTGTATACGCAGGTATGTCCGCAGGCGGTAACCGTAGGGGTATAAGGGATCAATGTATTATCACAGGAAAAACCTTCACCCAATAGCCTTTTAAAGCCACCATTTGCTTTATAGAGGGGGTTAAATCGGTAGAGGTAATCCCAGCGCATCTGGTCAATTACGATCCCTACCACCAGTTTGGGGCGTTGGATGCCTTCCGGAGCGGTGGTAGCGGTTTTTTGGGCATTGGCAGATAAGCTGAAAACAACGGCTAATAAGGGTAGAATTAATCTTTTCATTGGGTTTGTTTACGTTTTAAGGGGTATTTCTGTCAACAGAAACGTTAATTGACGCAGTGAAGATACAGTATGGGAATAATTGCGCTTGCCTCTTAGGGGCTAAAAGTTTACCTTTGCCACGATTTTTAAACAAAATAATCATTTGATAATATGGCAGACATCTTTGAAAAACTGTTGAAAAACTCAGGCCCTATTGGCCAGCACCGCGAAAGAGCGCATGGTTATTTTGCTTTCCCTAAACTGGAAGGTGAAATAGGCAGCCGTATGATCTTCCGCGGTAAGGAAATGGTGGTTTGGAGTTTAAATAATTACCTCGGCCTGGCCAATCACCCCGAAATACGTAAAACCGATGCAGAAGCAGCCGCCAAATTTGGCCTTGCCCTGCCCATGGGTGCCCGTATGATGAGTGGAAACAGTAATTATCACGAGCAGTTGGAAAGAGAGCTGGCCGCATTTGAAAGCAAAGAAGATGCGATCCTGATGAACTTCGGTTATCAGGGTATTATGAGTGCGATTGATGCGGTTTGCGGAAGACATGATGTAATTGTTTACGATGCAGAAAGTCATGCCTGTATTATAGACGGCTTGCGTTTACATCCTGGTCATCGTTATGTATTTAAGCATAACGATATGGAAGATTTTGAAAAACAGATGGAGCGTGCTACGGCTTTGATCGAAAAACAAAAGACCGGTGGTATTCTGGTGATTACAGAAGGTGTATTTGGTATGGCGGGTGATCAGGGTAAACTGAAAGAGATCATTGACCTCAAATCTAAATATGAATTCCGTTTACTGGTAGATGATGCGCATGGTTTTGGTACCCTGGGTAAAACTGGTGCCGGAGCAGGTGAGGAGCAGGGTTGTCAGGATGGGATAGATCTGTATTTTTCAACGTTTGCAAAATCAATGGCTTCTATCGGAGCTTTTATGGCGGGTGATAAAGCAATCATTGATTTTATCCGTTACAATATCCGCTCACAGATCTTTGCGAAGAGTTTACCGATGCCGATTGTGATTGGCAACCTGAAACGTTTGGAATTACTGCAAACACAACCGGAACTGAAGGAACGCTTATGGACCAATGCATTAAAACTGCAGAAAGGATTGAAAGAAAGGGGATTTGATATCGGTAATACCAATACAATGGTTACCCCAATCTACATGAATGGTGGTGTGGAAGAAGCTACCGCGATGGTAATGGATCTACGCGAAAATTATCATATTTTCTGTTCTATCGTAGTATATCCGGTAATTCCTAAAGGACATATTATTTATCGATTGATTCCAACTGCAGCACATACCGATACAGATATTGAAGAGACCTTGAAAGCATTTAGTGAAACGAAAGCAAAACTGGATGCGGGTGCTTATAAGGCGGAGATGATACCGGATATGGCAGAAGCTTAACCCCTCTGTGTCTCCCCTGGGAGGGGAGATGTATTTAGGAATATTATTTTAGCCCTCACTTGCGTGAGGGCTTTTTTTGTGATGATTGGTTTCTGTAACAAATAGAAACGGTGTTAATTTGAAAAATTATTTTAAGAATGTATATAGAACATTTAGCTATTTGGTGTAAGGATCTTGAGGGGATGAAAGAATTTTATGTGAAGTATTTTAAGGCTGTTGCCAATAAGCAATATCACAATCCTAAAAATAAATTCTTTTCTTATTTTTTGCATTTCGAAAAAGGGCCAAGGCTTGAATTGATGAAGATGCCGGGGATACCGGATAATTTGAATGATGTGATGAAACAATTTACGGGATTGATACATTTTGCTCTATCAGTGGGTAGTGCAGAAAAAGTAAACGAATTAACAGAACGATTCAGAAAAGACGGGATACGAATTGTTGGAGAGCCCCGCAAAACAGGCGACGGATATTATGAAAGTGTAATTCTGGATACAGAAGGAAATAGAATTGAGATAACTGCGTAATGTTGTTGTTGGTCAGGCGACCAACAACGGCAGAAGAATTGAGATAACTGTGCAATGTTGATAGTCATGCGACCAGCAACGGTGGGCGGCGATCTAGAAAACAAAAACGGAGATAATTCATGAAGAATTATCTCCGTTTTTCTATGCAAATAGATCAGTAAACCAATAAACCAGTAAACCAACTACAATTTCTTAATCAGATCATTCGCCTGTTTCACATAATCGTCATTCTTGGCTTCTGTAGCAACGGTAATACATTGTTCTGCACTGGTTTTAGCGGCCATTTTATCGCCCATGTCTCTCTGGATCTTTGCCTGTAACAATAATAACCAGAAAGCTTTTGGATCGGCTTTGGTAGCTTTGGTAATATTAACCAATGCCTTGTTCAGGTTTTTATCCCATTCATAATAGAAGGTTGCGGCAGACTGATATACAGCAGGGTTTGGTGTTTCTGCTGCCAATGCTCTTTCAACCTGCGCGCGGATTTTGTCTTTTACATTAACACTCATAGGTACTCTTACCAATGTGCCACCCCAAATAATCTGAAGCTCGCAGCTTTCGGGTAATATGTTCCCAAACTGCATGGTAAAAGTTTCTGTTTCGGCTCCGCTTTTTTCTGCTTTTACTTTAAAACGGTTTACGTCTTCACTTTCTTTATAACCATCGGTACCCCAGTTGCTGAGGCCTTTGTTGATCACAATCTCCCAATACTCTTTTCCGGGAATTGTGTAGAGAACATACGCACCTGTGTCGAGTAGTTTTCCTCCCATCATCGTTTTTTCGGTAAACACAATTCTTGTAGCCGAATTAGCACCTGTGCGCCATAATTTACCTAATGGAGCAAGGTCACTGTTGTCTTTTAAAAGACTGCGGCCCTTGATACCCGGGCGTGAATACGTTAATTCGATGGAACCGATACCAAATTCCTGTGTGATCTTTTGTGTAGGACTTGGTGCAGGCATTCTGATCTGGGCAAAACCGGCAAAGCTGCAAAGGGTAGCAGCCAGCATGAGCATTTTTTTCATACTTGTACTTGTTTTTAGTGTAACAAACCTACATTATTTTCCGTGAGCAAGTATATCTGCCTGTTTGGGTAAACTTAATATTTTACAAAAGAATGGTTAAATCAAAATCCGTTTTTTCTTTTTTCGGGAGGATCCAGAGAGGGCCTTCAGTAATAGCTTTGATAAGAATAGGATTTAGTTTTTTATCAAAACTGCGCTTAATCTTTACGTTAATGATCTTTCCGTTTTCATCAAAACCCAATCTTAATTTGAGCGTACCATATTTACCGGGTTCTTTTTTAAGATTGGCATGAAGAATTAATTGATTGATCAGATAATCGCTAAAAACTTTCATACCACCAACAGGCACGATCAAATTCATTCTCCCTTCACCAATCAGGATAGTGTCTTTTTTATTAGGGGCAGAAATGGTAAAAGCACCGGTAACGTCTTTTTTCCTTTGTGTTGGGTATCCTGTAACAACAACTTCATCCAATGTGTTTTCAGATGAAATAGTCTTACTTAAAGTAGGTTGAAATGCAGTTACTGTATTACTCAATCCTTGTGCTGCAACGGTACCGGTTACCATTAACTTTCCATTACCCCCGATAGTTGTACCCGTTAAAGGTTTATATGGCTCATCTTTTTCTTGTTTATCTGCCAAAGCAACAATTTCTTTATAAGGATTCTTTACAGAATCACCTGGTAATTTATTAGCTGAAACAGGAATGCTGACTGCCATGGCAACCGGTACTGATCTTTGGATATCCGCCAGATTACTATCGGATCTTTGTATAAATGAAAAACCTTTAATGCTATTGGCAGCTACCAAATTTTTAAGCGGAATATTCATTTTGTCGGCATAAAGAGCTGGATTTTTTTTTGTAGAATTATTTTTAGCTAACAGTGAATCCGGTTTATGGGTAATGATTGTTTGTAATGATTTAGGTACAATGGTTATCGTGTCTTTTTTTATTTCCATTACGGTAACCTTTGATAGACTGTCTTTCCTGTTATTATTTACAGGTTGCTGTACAATGGCTGTTTTCTGATCATCTCTATTCAACAGATACCATGCTGATGCACCCGCGCCGGCAAATACAATAAACAAAGCAGCAATTCGGAGCCAATTGTTTTGTTTGGATGATGTCTCTATTATCTCAGCCTCAACTTTTTCTCCGGAGAGTAATTGCTGATGAATATGGGCAAGATCATCCTTTACATCATCCAGATCAGCTTCGCGATATCCCTCAATGGCATCTGCCAGAAAAGGATCCTGCAATGCGGCTTTCTCCAGTTCATGCATGGCTGATGGAGATAGCTTTCCATGCAGGTATTGTTCAATATCTGTTAATGAATAATGGTTAATATGTTTTTGCTGCTCACTCATGTTTGTCCATACAGATTTTTAAATTTCTTCTTCCGTTTTGTATCAGGCTGCGGATCTTATTCCAGTCATGGCCGGTAATATCTACGATCTCATTATAACATTTGCCTTCTAAATAGAATAGTTGAATAATTGTTTTCTGTTCATTGTGTAAAGTGCCGATGCAATTGCCAAGCTTCTGAAATTCTTTTTCTTTTTCGAGTATATCATCCAGATGTGTAAAGTCTTCCGATTGCATAAGATCCTGCTGAAATTCTACCACAATTGTTTTTTTATCCTTCCGTAAAAGCATAAGGCAATGATTTTTGGTTACTACATATACCCAGCTTTTAAAATTATCAACGGCATGTGTTTTTAATTTCTCAACCAGCTCCTGATAAATATTCATTACGGCATCTTTGGCCGCTTCTCTTTCTTTCAGGTATTTAAGGGCAACACCAAAGATCAGATCGGTATAACGCATAAAGAGGGTAGCCAGTTCAGACTGGTCACCGGAAGCCTGGTAGGCTTTCAGCAGCATCTCGTCTGTATAGCTGTTTTGTTCTCTTATTTGTTTAACCGGTGCCATTTCCAATGAAAGATAACTTTTTTTCAATCTTTATGTAATCCGGAAAAGAATGGCATCCTGTATAAAATCAATTATATGAAATATGCATTCTTTTTGGGCTTTCTGCTGTTAGTAACAGTAACTGCCTTTGCTTATTCAACAAGGTTTATAACCGGTACCGTAACGGATGATGCAGGAAAACCGATAATTGCATACATCTACATAAAAAAAACTTCTACAGGGGTTTCTTCAGGTGCAGATGGGCATTTTCGAATACAGGTTACAGACGATAAAGCCATTTTAGTGATCACCGCTGCCGGTTATGAGCTAAAAGAAATTCCGGTGGGTAAACAATTACTATTGACCATTCGTTTACAAGCCTCTGTTCAGGCTTTAGAGGAAGTTGTGGTAACAGGTTATCAGGCTCAGAAGAAGAAAGAGATAACAGGTTCTGTTGCTGCATTAAATGCAGGAAGTTATGTTTCTGTTGGTTCTGGAAATCCCATGGCCGCAAATAGCCATATATCGGGATATTCAATTGGTGCTGGAATAGACATGTTACATGATCAGAAAAGTTTGTCTGGGGATATCAGGTATAAATTTCTCCCTGGGAACAGGGGATTTAACAGAGAAGGGTACGATCATATTCCTGAAAACCCTTTCTTAACGGTTGACAATAACCCCTTGTCTACTTTTTCAATTGATGTGGATGCAGCCTCTTACAGTAATATCAGAAGAATATTAAAAAGCGGGCAATTACCAACAGAAGGCGCTGTTCGGATTGAAGAGATGATCAATTATTTCAGTTATGAATATGATCAACCTACCGGTAAAGATCCTTTTGCTGTGCATACAGAATTATCGGTTTGTCCGTGGAATCCAAAACACCAGCTTGCTTTGGTTGGATTGCAGGGAAAGAAGATAGACGCAGCGGAATTACCCGCCTGCAATCTTACTTTTTTAATTGATGTAAGTGGTAGTATGTTCATGCCCGATAAACTTCCTTTAGTAAAAACATCCTTAAAATTATTGGTAGATCAGTTGCGCCCACAGGATCAGGTTGCGATTGTTGCGTATGCAGGAAATGCAGGATTGGTGATGCCTTCAACACCGGGCGACAGAAAGATCAATATTAAAGAAGCTATTGAAAGACTGGAAGCAGGTGGTTCAACGGCAGGTGGGGCAGGTATACAATTGGCATACAAAATTGCCAAAGACAATTTTAACAAAGAAGGAAATAACCGTGTGATCCTTTGTACAGATGGAGATTTTAACGTGGGTACTTCCAGCGACGATGCTTTGGAAAAACTGATTGAAGAAGAAAGAAAAAGCGGAGTGTATTTAACTGTGTTAGGTTTTGGCACAGGAAATTATCAGGATGCAAAAATGCAGAAACTGGCCGATAAGGGAAATGGTAATCATGCTTATATAGATAATATCAACGAAGCAAAGAAAGTATTGATCAATGAGTTTGGAGGCACATTGTTCACCATCGCCAAAGATGTAAAATTGCAGGTTGAATTTAATCCTGCCAAAGTAAAAGGGTATCGGTTGATCGGTTATGAAAACCGGATGCTTGCCAAAGAAGATTTTAATAATGATCAAAAAGATGCGGGCGATCTGGGCAGTGGACATACCGTAACTGCCTTGTATGAATTGATCCCACCGGGTGTTGACATTCCTAAACCTAATTCTGTTGATTCTCTCCGTTATCAAATACAATTAAATGCCCTCACAACACAACAACAGAAATATTCAGATGAAGTAATGATGATCAAACTGCGTTACAAACAACCCGATAGCGAAACCAGCACGCTGATGTCGTATCCGGTTAAAGGAAAACCGGTTCCCATTGATCAGGCAAGTACCAATTTCCGTTTTGCATCTGCTGTTGCTTCATTTGGAATGTTGTTGCGTAATTCAGAATATAAAGGGGATGCGAGTTATTCGTTTGCGAAATATCTGGCGGAAGCAGCAATTGGAAAAGATAAAGAAGGATATCGTAAGGATTTTGTGCAATTGATCGATATGGCATCAGCGATCAGTAAGAGAAAGGAAATGGTAAAAAATGAAGAATGACGATAGGTGCGGGACGCTAAGGGTTCAGGCCGCTTTAGCGTCCCGACCCCTTAGCGTCCCGACCCCTATGCCCCCTTAAACGCCGGATGAAACCGTTGTAATGTATCGCGTAAAAAATCACGGTCAAGATGTGTATAGATCTCAGTGGTGGTAATGCTTTCGTGCCCCAGCATTTCCTGCACGGCACGAAGGTCTGCGCCACCTTCTACCAGATGTGTAGCAAAAGAATGACGGAAAGTATGCGGTGAAATATTTTTGGTAATGCCTGCTTTCCTGGCTGCATCTTTAATAATATAAAAGATCATAACCCTGCTCAGGTTCTTTCCTCTGCGGTTAAGAAATAAAAAATCTTCAAAACCGGGTTCTATGGGTTGATGTACGCGGATATTGTCTTTATAGATCTTGATATATTTCACAGCATCGCGCCCGATCGGTACCAATCTTTCTTTATCACCTTTTCCGATCACACGAATAAAACCCACATCCATATACAAAGAAGAAATTTTCAAATTCACTACTTCACTTACACGCAAACCGCAACTATACATGGTTTCTAGTATGGCTTTGTTGCGGCCGCCATCGGGTGTACTTTGATCGAGTTGTGCAATCACGAGTTCAATCTCTTCAAAACTTAGGGTATCGGGAAGTTTTCTTCTGGTTTTGGGAACATCCAGCAGGGTAGAAGGATCGGTTTTGGAAACCTGTTCCATCAAACAGTATTTGTAAAAACTCCGGATACCCGAAATGATCCTTGCCTGCGAAGTGGCTGTCATCCCCAATTCGCTGATCCATTTTACAAATTGCTGCAGGTCTTTCAATTCCAGTTCAGATGGTGCCACCAAATGATTACTGATCTGCAAATAAGCTGTCAGTTTCTCCACATCATGCAAATAGGCCTCCACTGAATGATCACTCAGAGATTTCTCCAGTCGGAGCCAGGCTTTGTATCCTTTTTTATATGAGTCCCACATGGGGAGGGATTTTGGAATTTTGGAATTGGGAAATTTTGAAATTTAGCATTTGATTCAGATTAGTCACTTGAAAAATACTGGACAACTTTCTGTTTCTTCTTTGAATAGGCAATTGCATAAGTGCCTTCATAACCATGTGAGTATACAAAGCCGATTGCCTGCTTGTTAGATTTGATATCCAGCCAAATGGCTTTGTTTGAATTATCATCATAAAAAGGTTCAGCTATTTTAATTGCGGGATATATAAAGCAGCTGTCGGCAAAAAAACGATTAATATTTTTTCGAATAAATTGTTCCTTCTGTTTAGCTGAAAGTAAACCTTCTTCATCAAGATCATATAAAAGATGATTGGCAGGAAAACTATCTCTGAAGATCAACTTGTGATCATTACTGAATATGGATAAACTAATCTTCCCCCCCGCAACAGATCTGCCGATCAGGCTGATCTCAAAATGATCTTTTACCATAGGATTTGAAAAAGCATGATCTGCTTTAACGGTGATCAATATTTTTACTGGTGAGTTTTTTTGTTTGAAAGGGCCATTTGCCCAAGCCAGATACGATACAGCAAATAACAAAATAGATATTACAATCCTGATCCGCATGAAACCCTGTTTTTGATTAAATATACAACAATCAATTCTGAGTAAGATCTTACGCTTTCTGAGAGTTTTTTGGAATTGATGGCTTCGTACCCGATATTGCAATTTCAAAATTTCCCAATTCCAAAATTTCCCAATGCAAGTAAACCTTCGCTCGTTCAAACAAAAGGTCCGTTTTAATGGAAAAGCTTTTAAACGTTATTTAGGAAAAATAGAAAAGAAACCGCCACATCATCTTGATAAAATTGCGGAAGTCATTGATGCAGAAGTATGGAAAGAAGTGGATTGCTTAAGCTGCGCCAATTGCTGTAAAAGCATGACGCCTACGTTTACCAATAAAGATGTAAAACGTATTGCGGCTCATTTTGAGATCACGCCTAATGAGTTCAAAGAAAAATGGCTTGAGTTTGATAAGAAAGCGGGCGACTGGGTGAATGTAAAACAACCCTGCCAATTCTTAAACCTCGAAAACAATATGTGCAGCATTTATGAAGTGCGTCCGGAAGATTGTGCCGGCTTCCCTCACCTGAAGAAAAAGAAAATGGTGGAATATATACATGTTCACCAGCAGAATATCGAATATTGTCCGGCAACGTATAAGATGGTGGAGAAGATGATGGAGCGGTTTTAATTAATAATTAGAAATTAAAAATTAATAATTGGTTTCTGCGCCTTAGTACCTTTGCGTGAATTTTTCGTAAAGAGGCTAAGGCGTAATTTTTTAGATTTTTTTTGAGAAATGATGGGATGCGATTGTAAATCCTTTGTTTAGATAAAGCCTGTGTGCATCAAATCGTTGGTGGCCTGAGTCGAGGGTTACATGGGCATAACCTTTTTCTTTTGCCAGATTGATCACATGGTCAAGTAAAGTGCCGCCATGACCTTTCCCTCTTGCTTCGGGAAGAGTATAGAGGTCATCAATATAAAAATGTTTGCCATTAAAAGTGAATTGCAGGTACCGGAAACCAATTACTGATAATGCATACCCATCATCCCCTTCAATAAATGCCAGTTGATACCCCTCGGCCATCATTTCTTTGATCAAAGCAGGAAAACCAGCTTCTTCCAGATGCGGCCTGAGTTCTTTTAAAGCCTTCCAGCACTTTATTATATCCTGGTCGTTTTTTACAGTTTGTATGTTCATTTAGTAATTCACAATTTTTAATTATTAATCTTTAATTCTTAATTAAAAATACACGTCTTCAATCATAAATATCTCTTTCACTTCTTCATTTATGATCGTTATGGCGATCACATCGAACTGGATATATTTCCATTCAGGATGCAGGTATTGGTATTCTTCTGCGGCATTGCGGAGGTTGCTCATTTTGTCGCGCGTAATGCTTTCTTCCGGCCGGCCATAGCGGAGCGAGTGGCGGGTTTTTACTTCCACAAAATGGAGAAATTGGTTTTTGGAAGCAATAATATCCACTTCCCAATGTCGGAAGCGCCAGTTTCTTTCCAGAATTGAATACCCAAGTTTAACGAGATGAGCAGCAGCTATTTCTTCGCCTTCTTTGCCTTTAGAGAGGTTATCTTTTCTCATTTGGATAAGCTTTTCCTAAAACTACTTATCCATGCAAGATTCTTTCGATTTCAACGTTATAGGAAAATACCTGTAAATTTTACGGTGATGGAACTCAATAACAATATCTATAAACTAAAGGGGAAGCTGATGCATTATGCATGGGGTGGGTATACATTTATCCCTTCCTTTCTGAGTATCGCAAACCCAGATCATAAACCCTTTGCAGAATATTGGATGGGGGCACATCCCTCGGCACCTTCAGAACTGCAGGTAAACCAGGAAAGCTTTTCATTATATACAGCCATACAGGAGCATCCTGAAAAAATCCTTTCTGCAAGGGTATATGATCAGTTTGGCGGCCTCCCTTATCTTTTTAAAGTGCTGGATGTAAAAGATATTTTATCTATCCAGGTTCATCCCTCCAAAGAAGAAGCCGAGAAGGGTTTTGATAGAGAGGAAGCCGAAGGAATTCCCATAAATGCACCTTACCGAAACTATAAAGACAGAAACCATAAACCGGAAATGTTGGTGACTTTGAGTGAGTTCTGGCTGTTACATGGATTTAAACAGAAAGCGGAAATTGAAAAAATTTTGAATGAGGTTCCTGAGTTCAATATTTTATCACCCTATTATAAAAGAGAAGGATTAAAAGCACTATATCAGTTTGTAATGGAAATGGAACAGCCGGAAGTAAACGCACTGCTTGCCAATCTGATCAAAAGAAATATCCGCCAGAAAAAAGACGGGGAACTAACCAAAGAGATGCCGGCCTGGTGGGTGGCTAAAATATTTGAGGGTAGAGAGGAGATAGGAGATATTGACCGGGCTATTTTTTCGATCTATTTTTTCAATACTGTAAACCTGCATCCGGGCGAAGGTCTTTTTCAGGGAGCGGGTATGCCACATGCCTATATGGAGGGCCAATGTGTTGAATTGATGGCCAACAGCGATAATGTATTGCGTGCCGGTTTAACCCCCAAACATATTGATGTGCCGGAGTTGATGAAACATACCATTTTTGAAAGCATAATGCCCAACGTGCTGAAAGGGGAGCCGGGTATGACGGGAGAAAAGCTATTTCCGTGTCCTGTATCCGATTTTGGAATCACTAAGGTAGATCTGGCAGGCGGTATGTCGTATTCCAACACTTCTTCTTCATTAGAAATACTGATCGTAACCGAGGGGGGATCTTTGATCAATAATTCGTTGGTTTTGAAAAGAGGAGAGTCCGTGGCCATATTCCCCGGTGAAACCTATACTATTGAAGCTTCCGGAAACTGTACTTTATTCAGGGCTTTTGTTCCTGCCGGGTAGCTTATTCACAGTATGAGGAAAATTGAGATGGCTCTAATGCTGATAACGCCTATTTTTGCCCTTTAATCAGGAAACAAATGAAAATTAACAGACCACTTCTTATTTCTCTTGGCTTAATGGTACTGGTAAGTGCTTTATACAGAATTATGCCCAACCGCCCCATGGGTTTTGCCCCTCAGATAGCGATTGGCCTGTTCAGCGGTGCTTTGTTTGTAAAAGATAAGAAATGGGCTTTTATACTGCCTTTATTATCTATGCTGCTGTCAGATCTTTTGTATCAGGTGCTTTATAACAATGGCCTGAGTACGATTCGCGGGTTTTATGACGGACAATTGATCAATTATCTGCTGTTTGCCGGATTAACCAGTTTTGGATTTATGATCAGTAAGGATAAAATAAGCAATATTGCGATTGCTGCTTTATCTGCACCTACTGTTCACTTCCTGATCTCTAATTATCTCGTTTGGACAGCCAGTGGCCTTGGTTACGGATTAAACAGGCCTAAGACCTTTAGCGGACTATTACTTTGCTATGGCGATGCGTTACCGTTTTATAAGAATAGCCTGGTGGCAACGGTTGTATTCTCTGCAGTGCTTTTTGGAACTTATTATTTCGCTAAAAACTTTTTCAGCAAGAAACAATTGGCATAAGTCTTTATTGTATTTGAATATAAAAAACGCGAAACAGAACTTCTGTTTCGCGTTTTTATTAAAGGTTATATATCATTTAAGAAACAAGTTCAAGTTGAGAGAACCAATATTGCTCATGTTGTATTTTCTGAAGAATATTTACAGATATCGGTTTTGAGAATAACGGACAGTTCAAAACCAATGTGTGAAATTCGCCATTTTCGCCACAGGCATCAATACCCAATAATTCCAGCTCATCTACCAGCTCTGCCGAGATCTTTTTTCCAAGAAATCGTTCTCCCATGATGGTATTACAACTTACGATAATGGTTTCAATCCCACCATTGATCATTTGCATCACCAGTTCTTTTCTGTTTTGCTGCCATAGAGGTAATACGGCTGTAAGATTTGCATTACTGCAAACCTTTTCTTCCCAATCACGATGAGGTTGCAGATCAATATCTCCAAATATGGCATGAGATAAACCATATGCCTGTTTCAGCTGCTCAAGTGCCTGTGTAAATTTCATTTCATAATCCTGCCAGCTGCTGCTGATCAGATGAACCGGTAAGCCCGCAGATAAAGCCTGCGCCTGTAAAATAGCAGAAGGTATGCCATGACTGCGGGAGATCTTTCCTTCTTCATTAAGTACATTCAGTAATACTTTAGGTACAAAACCGGTTTGTATCGCTTTCATTAAAGCAAAACAACTGTCTTTGCCACCACTCCAGCTGCACAATGCAGAACCTGTATTCATTATCGATGGTTTATTAGATTTTTGTGATTATTAGATTTAGCCAACTTCATTCTATTACCATTGGTGGTCAGGCGACCAACAACGGCACTTATCCAACCTCATTCTCATACCATTCATCCACCAACAAATGTTTTCCATCTGCAGCAGTAGTTGCCAATTCATCGCAACGGTTATTCATGGCATTGGTTGCATGGCCTTTTACCCAAACGAAGCGGAGTTTGAATTGTTTTGAAATTTCGTAGAACTGCATCCACAGATCTTTATTCTTTTTACCGCCTTTAAAATCGGTACGGATCCAGTTGTCTAACCATTTTTTTTCAACGGTATTTACAATGTACTGGCTATCTGTATAAATAGTAACCGGAATATTTTTTTTGGTGAGTGATTTAAGGGCAACGATCACAGCCAATAATTCCATGCGGTTATTGGTGGTAAGGCGATAGCCTGCCGAAAGTTCTTTCTTTTTATCACCCCAGATCAATACAATACCATAACCACCCGGCCCCGGGTTGCCGCGCGCAGAGCCATCGGTGTAAATGATCAGTTGGTTTCCTTGTTGCATAGATACGTCACTGCGAGGAACGAAGCAGTCTGTGGTTTTGAGTTAAGTTAGGTTCGATTTCTAAAATGTTCCGCAAAATACAGTTTTCTCTTATGCGTAACACAGATTGCTTCGTTCCTCGCAAGGACGAACTAAGCTCAGCATTCACTTTGCACGAAGGAATAATGATAGAATGATAGTATGAGTGTATGATAGAATGGTGAAATAATAAACATTCAATCATCACGCCTCACGATTCACCTCTCACGATAAAAAATATTCCCCCTTCATATACAAAACTGCTTTCCCTGCAATGGTAACCCGATCACCGCGGGAGCCGCACCATAAATGTCCTTTTCTTTTGGATAGCTGTATGGAAGTAAGATCATCTTTGCCCAAAACCTTTGCCCAATAAGGAATTAAAGTGGCATGTGCAGAACCCGTAACCGGATCTTCACCAATCACAGAATTGGGTACTAAGAAACGGCATACAAAATCAGAAGTATTTCCTTTTGCGGTGATGATGATGCCTAGTGTATCTACTTTATTCAGATAATTGAAATCAGCAATCACCTGTTCTACCTGCTCCTGTGATTCATACACTAAAAAATAATCCCTTGATTTCAGTACTTCTTTCGGCTGTAAGCTGAATCCTTTCAACAGATCATCAGGTGGGGTGCAGATTACAGGCATTCTTGACGGGAAATTCATCTCCAGCAGATCACCTTTTTTCACAACCGTTAATAAACCACTGTTGGTGTGAAATTGGATGGTGTCTGAATCATGGCCGAGTTCTGTAAAGATCACAAAAGCCGTGGCCAGTGTAGGATGGCCGGCAAGATCCATTTCCACTTCAGGTGTAAACCACTTAAGGTTATAGCTGTTATCTGCATTCTTCACAAAAAAGGCAGTTTCAGATAAATTATTTTCATTGGCCAGTTTCTGCATAGTTTCTGTTGGCAGAAATTCAGGTAAAGGACAACAAGCCGCCGGGTTTCCGCCAAATACTTTTTCGGTAAAAGCATCAACGGTATAAATAGGGTAGCGCATACATTAAAGTTTTATTCGAGGCAAAGTAAGCATGATTAGGGGATTGCGGATTTGCGGATTCGCGAATTTTTGATGAGCGGATATAATAAATGTTTTTTGGAGCTGTACTGCTGGTTGTTGGTCATAAGACCAACAACGGCGTAATCCGCCAATCCGCCAATCCGCAATCCGCTAATTCGCCAATCCTTACACCTGAAACACACCTGTAGAAAATGATTCCATATGCGGATTCTGATTGGCGGCTTTTATTCCTTCTGCAATCACCAATCTGGTTTCTATCGGATCAATAATATTATCAACCCATAAACGTGCAGCAGCATAAAAAGGGGAGGTCTGTTTTTCGTAACTGGCTTTGATGCGGTCGAGTAATTCTTTCTCAACTTCCGGACTCACTTCTTTTCCTTTTGCCTTCATGGTAGCCACTTGTATCTGCAACAATGTTTTGGCAGCCTGGTCGCCACCCATCACCGCAATTTTTGCAGAAGGCCAGGCATAAATAAATCTTGGATCATAGGCTTTACCGCACATGGCATAATTGCCCGCACCATAACTATTGCCAACAATAATGGTGATTTTAGGAACCACTGAATTCGCTACAGCATTTACCAGTTTGGCACCATCTTTAATAATACCGCTGTGTTCACTGCGGCTGCCAACCATAAATCCGGTTACATCCTGTAAAAAAACAAGTGGAATTTTTTTCTGGTTACAGTTCATTATAAAACGGGCGGCTTTATCGGCGCTGTCGTTATAGATCACACCACCGATCTGCATTTCGCCTTTTTTATTTTTGCTTACCAAACGTTGGTTGGCAACAATACCTACGGCCCATCCTTCAATTCTTGCATAACCGCAGAGAATGGTTTTTCCATAATCTGCTTTAAACTGATCAAATTCACTATTATCAACAATGCGCTCGATGATCTCCAGCATATCATAAGGCTTCAGGTTGCCTTCGTGCATGATGCCGTATAATTCGTTGGGGTCTTTTTTAGGTGCAACCGCTGCTATCTGATCAAAGCCTGCTTTAACCGGTTCGCCCAATTTGTTCATGATCTTTTTGATATGATCCAGACAATCCTGCTCCGTTTTAAATTTATAATCTGCAATACCACTGATCTCTGTATGTGTTACCGCACCACCCAATGTTTCATTATCAATATCCTCACCAATGGCTGCTTTTACCAAATAAGAACCTGCGAGAAAAATACTTCCATTACCTTCTACCATTAAGGTTTCATCACTCATGATAGGTAAATAAGCACCGCCTGCCACACAAGCACCCATCACTGCAGCGATCTGCGTAATACCCATCGCACTCATTCTTGCATTGTTGCGGAATATGCGGCCAAAATGTTCTTTATCCGGAAAGATCTCATCCTGCATGGGAAGAAATACACCGGCACTGTCTACCAGATAAATAACCGGCAAACGATTTTCCATCGCAATCTCCTGTAACCGAAGATTCTTCTTACCTGTAATGGGAAACCATGCACCTGCTTTTACGGTTTGATCATTGGCAACAATCATGCATTGCCTGCCGCTTACATATCCTAAACCGGCCACCGTTCCTCCTGCCGGACAACCCCCTTGTTCCTCATACATTTCAAAACCCGCAAAACTGCCGATCTCTGTAAATGGGGTGCCTTTATCACATAAATAATCAATCCTTTCTCTTGCAGTAAGTTTATTACGCTCACGTTGTTTTTCGATGGCTTTTTTACCACCACCCAGTTTGATCTTTTCAAAATGTTGTTTAGCCTCACTTACAGCCAATTTCATCCAGTCTTCATTACGGTTAAACGCGGCATTCATATGCGAACAATTGTTAGTATTTGCAAATATAGGGTGTAAGTAAGTTACATGATTATTGAATCTCTTCACCACCCCGCCCATCACTAAGCAGTTCGGCCACCCCTCCTCGCAAAGCGAAGAGGGGAAATCAATTCGGATGGTTACTTAGCAATAATTCCTCTCCCCTCCCAGGGGAGATGTCCGCCTAAGGCGGACAGAGGGGTTTACACCCGCAGCACCAAACACCCACCATAACATTCTCCATTTTCCTTTATATTTAACCAATGCCTTACGATTATATCATAATAGGAGCCGGTTCTGCCGGCTGTGTATTAGCCAACCGTTTAACAGAAGATCCTAAATGCACGGTGTTATTGCTGGAAGCAGGGTCTAAAGACAGCAAGCCTGAAATTCATATTCCCGGTGCATATACAAAACTGAACAGAACTTCTGTTGACTGGGCATTCTGGACCGAGCCGCAAAAACAGTTAGATAACAGAAAGATGTTTATCCCACGCGGCAAAACATTGGGTGGCAGCAGTTCTACCAATGCCATGGCGTATGTGCGTGGCAATAAAGATGATTATAATGAATGGGAGTCCTTAGGAAATAAAGGCTGGGGTTATGATGATGTGTTACCCTATTTCAAAAAATCAGAACACAATGAACAGTTTGGAGAGCCTTTTCATGGAGAGAATGGCCCGTTAAATGTTACACTTTCGAAACAACCGAGTGAGTTGGCAAGTGTTTTTATTGATGCCTGCGAAGAATGTGGTATTCCCCGCAATGTAGATTATAATGGAGAAGAGCAGGATGGTGCCAGTATGATGCAGTTCACTATCAAAAAAAATAAGCGACATAGTACAGCTGCGGCTTTCTTAAAACCTGCTATGCGTCGTTCCAATCTTACGGTCAGAACCAACACGCAGGTTAAATGTGTTCTCATAGAAGACGGAAAAGCGGTAGGGGTTGAAGTAATCACTTCACATTCAGATACCGAAAGGATCAACTGTACAAAAGAAATTATCCTTTCGGCAGGAGCTATCCAATCACCACATATTCTGATGCTCTCGGGTATAGGAGACCCTGTAGAATTAAGTAAGCAGGGGATCGACATCAAACATCCTTTACCCGGTGTTGGCAAGAATCTTCAGGAACATGTGTGGACTGGCGTTAGCAGCTGGGCATCCATACCCACCGGTAATTCTGTTCTTAAGCCATTGAATATGGCTAAGGCCGTTGCGCAGCATTTACTGTTTTCAAGCGGGCCATTGAGTAATAGTCCTTTGGAAGCAAACGCATTTCTGAAATCTGATCCATCTTTAACAAGGCCCGATATTCAGTTTCATTTTGTACCCTTGGGCATTTCGGAAGATTATTCAACGGATATATACGATATCAATACCTTTTCAAAACAGGATGGGTTTGGAATCCTGGCCATACTTATCCGGCCGGAAAGCAGGGGGTATATTGGCTTAAAAAGCTCCAAACCCAAAGATGCGCCGGTGATCCAGCCCAATCTGTTATCTGATCCGCGGGATAAAGAAGTATTGATGACAGCCCTGAAGAAATCAATAGAAGTGATCAATGCCAAACCCCTTAACGGTTATGCGATAAATGGGATGTCTTTCCCTCAGGAACCCATTTCAGAGGAAACCCTTTGGGAGCATATTAAAAAAAGCGCAGAAACCCTTTACCACCCGGTAGGCACCTGTAAAATGGGCAAAGATCCTCTGGCAGTTGTGGATGATGAATTGCGTGTGTATGGCGTAAAAAGCCTTCGTGTGATCGATGCCTCCATCATGCCTACCATTATTTCGGGCAATACCAATGCAGCCTGTATCATGATTGGAGAGAAAGGTGCCGATCTGATCAAATCGTCAAACTGACTTAATTCACTCGCAATCAGGAACAATGGCAATTTTTTTAATTGTGTTTGATTTACACATTGTTTTATTATTTTAGCGATTCAAAAACGCTGCACATTGGCTACCGAGAAAAGAACGATTGCCCCTTCTGCCAAAGAAGGGAACCCTGCTGCTATTGCTCTAAAAGAGAAGAAAACAGGCAAAGAAGCCGGTATTGATGTCAAATCTGTATCAAAAAACGGCGAGGGTAAGAATACCATTGCAAAATCATCAGCCCTTACGAAAAAGAAAGCTGCTACAACTACTGTATCTAAGAAACCTGCATCTAAAAAAACAACCCAAATAAAATCCGTGATTCAGCGAATTGTTTTCCAGATTCGTTTTAAAACCGTGTTTGGTCAGGAGCTGTTCATTACAGGCAACCATCCTTTGCTGGGAAATGATGTTGTGGAGCAGGCCATTAAACTCCAATATTTTAATGAAGAATACTGGTACCTCTCTTTAGATATTACTGCTGATGCAATTGTTGATAAGGATATAACTTATCACTATCTGTTAAAGAATGCAGATGGCACATTCAATTACGATTGGGGGAATGACAAAAGCTTCAATCTTGCAAAAATTTACTCAGAAGAATTACTGGTAATGGATGCCTGGAATTATGCAGGTTATTTTGAAAACAGTTTTTATACCGAACCGTTTACACAGGTTTTACTGAAAGAAAATTATACTGCTGTAAAAACAATCTCCACAAAGAATGCTTCGCATATAGTAAAAGTGAAAACACCTTTATTAACAAAGGGGCAAACACTTTGCATTTCCGGAAGCGGAAAAAAATTGGGAGAATGGAATACAACAGATCCATTGTTAATGAGCAGGGAAGAAGGATCAGACTTCTTTTCATTATCCTTAGATCTTTCTAAAGAATCTTTTCCCATTGCATATAAATATGGGGTGTATGATACTGTAAAGAAAACATTTGTACATTTTGAAGATGGCAATAACCGTGTGTTACACGATGCAGGCAAAGCCAGCCGCACAACGGTGATCAACGATGGCTTTGCTGTATTGCCAAACAATACATGGAAAGGTGCAGGAACGGCGATACCTGTTTTTAGTTTGCGAACAGAAAACAGTTTTGGTACCGGTGAGTTTACGGATATGAAATTGCTGGTTGACTGGGCCAAAAAAGTGGGATTGAAAATGGTGCAGATCCTGCCAATCAACGATACCACTGCCACACATAGCTGGATGGATTCGTATCCTTATGCAGCCATCTCTGCATTTGCTTTACACCCTTTGTATTTAAACATTGCAAAGATCTTTGATTCGGCCCCTGCCCGCAAACGATTGCAAAAACTGGAAATTGAGCGTTTACGGTTGAATGCCTTATCAACAGTGGATTACGAAGCAGTAACAAAAATAAAATACGACTATGCTGCATTTGCGTTTAAAGAAAATGGTGCCACTGTTTTAGCATCCAAAGATTACCAACAGTTTTTTGAACAGAACAAACATTGGCTGGTACCTTATGCTGCATTCTGCTACCTGCGT
The DNA here is from genome assembly GCA_965206685.1 of Sediminibacterium sp. GTDB lineage: Bacteria > Bacteroidota > Bacteroidia > Chitinophagales > Chitinophagaceae > Sediminibacterium. The sequence goes on along the minus strand of OZ242223.1, from coordinate 1,966,299 downwards.
GATCAATATGGAACTGTTGATTTCAGTAAATGGCCCGCTTTTAAACAATACCATGCAGAGGATATCACAAAACTGGCAGATCAAACATCTGCCGCGTATGATGATATTGCTTTGCATTATTTTATACAATACCATTTACATCTTCAATTAAAAGAAGCCACTGCCTATGCGCATGCAAACGGCATTATTGTAAAGGGGGATATTGCTATTGGTGTGTACCGTCACGGTGCAGATGCATGGCAGAATCCGGAATTATACCATCTCAATTTTCAGGCAGGTGCGCCGCCGGACGATTTTGCGGTAACCGGGCAGAACTGGGGTTTCCCAACCTATAACTGGCAACGCATGCGCGAGGATGGCTTTGCCTGGTGGAAACAACGTTTTGAGCAGATGAGTTATTATTTCGATGCATTCCGTATCGATCATATTCTTGGTTTCTTCCGTATCTGGAGTATTCCAATGGATGCGGTGGAAGGAATTATGGGACATTTTGTTCCCGCCATTCCTGTGCATATCAATGAGTTTAACGGCAACAACATCTGGTTCGATCATTATCGTTACACACAACCTTATATTACGGAGAATGTATTGTGGCAGGTTTTTGGGTATGATAATGAACTGGTGAAAAGTATGTTCCTCAAAAATGAAGGGCATGGCAATTATTCTCTGAAACCTGAGTATAGAACACAAAGATTGGTTGAAGCACATTTTGCCACTTTGGATCAGGATACCCATCATGATAAAATAAAACAGGGGCTCTATACACTGATCAGCAATGTGATCCTGTTTGAGGCAGAGAACGGTGACGGACAACATTTTCATTTCCGTTTTGGAATGGAGAATACCACTTCTTTCCGCAGCCTCGAATACGGCACACAACAGCAGCTTCGCGAATTATATGTAAACTATTTCTTCCGCCGCCAGGATGATTTCTGGATGAAGGAAGCCTTGCAGAAATTACCCGCATTAAAACGCGTAACCAATATGTTGGTTTGTGGAGAAGATCTCGGGATGGTTCCTGCCTGTGTGCCGGATGTGATGAAACAACTGGGACTACTGAGTCTGGAAATACAACGCATGCCGAAAGATGTGAACACCGAATTCTTTCATCCAAACGATGCACCTTATTTGAGTGTGGTTACACCTTCCACACATGATATGAGTACCATCCGCGGCTGGTGGGAGGAAGACAGGGAGCGTATACAACGTTTTTACAATGATCAATTAGGCCAGTGGGGCGATGCACCTTTGTATTGCGAAGCATGGATCAATAAAGCGATTGTATTACAGCATCTATATTCACCTGCCATGTGGAGTGTGTTTCAGTTGCAGGATATTCTCGGCATCAGCGAAAGCCTGCGCAGAGAAGACCCTAATGAAGAACGCATTAATATCCCCGCCAATCCAAAACATTACTGGCAATACCGTATGCACCTGAGTTTAGAACAATTATTGGAGGCTGATGATTTTAATGAGGAGTTGAAAGGGTTTGTTACTGCAAGCGGGAGATAGGAATATTGAACAGGGAATTTTGAATGTTGAAGTAGAAAAACTTCGTTATTTAAGATTCCCTGTTCAATATTCATCATTCCCTGCTATGGCTTACCTTTGCAGTCTAATTTTTCCGATTTGAAACTGCATTATCGCCAACAGAATCTTCCTTTCGAATATCCATTCACTATTTCTAACGGCCGTACCAAAACACACCAGCCTGCATTGGTGGTGGCATTGGAACTCGGTCCTTTTGTTGGGGTGGGAGAAGCGCCAGCCATCGTTTACTATAATGTTACGGTTGAGCAAATGATCGCCGATCTTGAATCGAAAAGAACCCTGGTTGAAAAATTTGCTTTTACGGAACCGGAGCGTTACTGGCATTATCTGCATCATTTATTTCCCAACAATCCTTTTCTGGTTTGTGCATTGGATATGGCCGCGTGGGATCTGTACGGAAAAATGAAAGGCAAACCTTTGTATGAACTGTGGAACACAAAATGGGAAAACACACCTGTTACTGATTATACGATCGGAATTGATACGATTGAAAAAATGGTAGCCAAAATGCAGGCAAAACCATGGCCTATTTATAAGATCAAATTAGGTACGGATGAAGATATTGCCATCATGCAGGCACTTCGCAAACACACAGAGGTTCCTTTCAGGATTGATGCCAATGCTGGCTGGACAACTGAAGAAGCTTTAGAAAAAATTCCACAATTGGCTGCCTTGGGTGTTGAATACATCGAGCAACCATTAGCAAAAGATAATTGGGAAGGAATGAAAATTTTATTTGAACAATCAATACTTCCTTTGTTTGCAGATGAGAGTTGTGTATCTGAACACGATGTAAAAAAATGCTACCAGCATTTCCACGGCATCAATATCAAACTCACTAAATGCAGCGGTATCACACCCGCCATACGAATGATCAAAGAAGCAAGATCATTGGGAATGCAAATAATGATGGGCAGTATGAATGAAGGAACGATCGGTTCTGCTGCCATTGCACAATTTCTTCCGCAGATAGACCATGTAGATATGGATGGCCCGTTATTACTCTCCGAAGATTCTGCAACAGGTATCCAATTTGACTTTGGAAAAGTAACCCTTACAGGTAAACCCGGTCTGGGCATTACATTATTATAATTTTTCACCTTAACGAAATTCTAACAATCTCCGGCATTTCTGGCATTCTGTTTGGCTTACATAGAGTATAAAATTTTGAACCATGAAAAAGTATTTACTCTCAGCCATGTTTGTTATCGCTTTCTTTATCTATAACGAAAGCAATGCTCAGGTTAGGTTTAATCTTAACGTTAATATAGGCGCAAGACCGGCCTGGGGTGTACCCGGAAATTATGCAGGAGATTATTATTATATGCCTGAAATAGACAGTTACTATGATATTCCAAGCCGTCAGTTCATTTATTTCGATGGACGTAGCTGGATCTATGCTTCTGAGCTGCCATATATGTATCGTGATTATGACCTGTACCACGGTTATAAAGTAGTGGTGAATGAGCCAAGACCTTATTTACGTGGCGATTTTTATCGCGACAGATACCGTTCTTATTATAATACATACCGCACAAGAGTAGTAGTGGCTCCAAGAAGTCCTTACGGATATGATAACGACAGATTTAACCGCGGCAGATGGGATGATCATGATAATGGAAGAAGAGGATATGAAAGAAACGACCACGATCGTGACGATAGAAACAGAGGTCGTGACCACGACGACAGAGGCCGCCGCGGCAGAGGTTAATCAATAAAACGGAAAACCATGAAGTAGTTGCTTCATGGTTTTTTTATATTTTCTATGGCAAACTCTTTTTTAATAATTGAATTGCGGATTGGCGGATTTTTAATAAGCGGATAGGCTAAACATTAGCTGGTATGGTTGAGCGGTGGTGATTGTTGGTCATAAGACCAACAATGGCAAAATAGATACCTATTCCCTCTATAATCCGCCAATCCGCTAATGCGTAATCCGCGAATCTACAAATGAATTTTGTTTTACTGGATACACTTATCGAATTTCGTTTCTTTATTAATTAATTATGACACCTGAGAGAAGGGAGAAATTATTAAGTGTGCTCAGCAAGCGCCAGGCAGGGCTGACTGTTGTAATGGAAAATGTGAATGATCCACATAATATCTCTGCCGTAATGCGTACTTGTGAGTCGGTGGGCATACAGGATATATACGTACTTACCACAACGATTGCAAAGCATAAAAGATTTGGCGTAAAAAGCAGCAGCAGTGCCGCAAAATGGTTAACCATTCATCAGTATACAGATGCAGTTGAATGTTTTACAGAACTGCGCAAGCATTATGATAAGATCTTAACCACACACCTGGCAACAGATTCCATCGGATTATATGAGATAGATTTTACCCAGCGGGTAGCATTGGTTTTTGGTAATGAGCATGATGGTGTGAGCGATGAGATCCGTGCGATGGCAGATGGTAATTTTATCATTCCGCAAATGGGTATTATCCAAAGCCTGAACATTTCTGTGGCCTGTGCTGTTTCTGTGTATGAAGCTTTACGGCAGAAAAAAGCAGCCGGACAATATGATCAGACTTCTTTACCTGCTGACAGGGTTGAAGTACTTTTAAAAGAATGGGGTTTTACTGAAAACGATCTATAATTATTTTATGAAAAGAATACTCACGCTGCTGTTACTGGTTATTGCCATACAAACGGTATCTGCACAATCGATCAGAAAACTAAAAATAGGAGAGCTGCAGAAAATGATTGATACCACAACCGTTCCTTTAGTGGTTAATTTCTGGGCCACCTGGTGTGCACCCTGCATTCATGAAATACCCTGGTTTGAAAAGAATGTGGCAACTTTTGCAGATAAGAAAGTGCGGTTGGTTTTGGTAAGCATCGATTTTCCGGGTGAGTATCCTGCTGGAATTACAGCATTTGTAAAAAAGAACAACTACACCTCAAAAGTGGTTTGGCTGAATGAAACGGATTCGGATATGTTCTGTCCTAAAATAGATAAAACATGGGATGGCTCGATCCCAGTTACTTTAATGGTAAATAACAAAAAACATTACCGCCAGTTCTATAAACAACAATTGCCTGAAGCCAAATTGGTACAGGAATTACAAAAACTAACGGAATAAGTATTTTAGGAGGCTTCTTCCTCTTCTTCCTTCAATTTCTGGAGCTTTGAATACAAGCTGATAGAGATGGTAAGTGCCAGCATACTCATTACGGCCAGAATAATCCCCCAGGTACTTCCATAACGGATGCCATCGGCCAGTGCATATATGATCAGGAGAATGATACCCAGAATAACGATGGTACGTAGTGATGGATTCTTTTTCATATGCATTCGTTTTGGTTATTGAAGACTTTGATGCAGAAAGCCGGTTATTTCCATAAAGTAACCATAAATATTTTATCATCTCTGCGGCTATCTCCGCTTCTCCCGTTCTCTGAGGTTGAATAGAACTACAACTTACAGAAACTCTGATTTTGAAAGCCCTCGCCAACCGCAGAGAACAAGAGGGGCAGAGGTTTACGCAGAGATATGTTTTTCTGCCTCTTTTAATTTTCTTTCCTCCACTTCTTTGGTAAGGTAAGTGATACTCACATTCAATTCAAAACCGATCAGCAGGATGAGTGAGTTGAAATAGATCAATATCATAATAATCAAAACCGTACCAATAGAACCATAGATCTTATTATAGCTGGCAAAATTGTTTACCCAATATGAAAACAGGATGGTTGTAGCCAATGTTAACACGGTAGCCAATATGGAACCGGGTGATAAGAGATCCCAACGTTTTTTGATGGAGGGCGCAAATTTGTAAATGAATGCGATCCCGAAGAACAGCATACTCAGGATGATGGTCCATCTTACACTGCTCCACCACATAATGCGGGTATCTTTTTTAACCTTGAATACATTCTTTAAAAGATAGATCACCTGTTCTCTCCCCAGGAATAAAGCCAGTGAAGAGATCAGTATCAAAACAATTAGGATCAGGGTAAGTCTGATGGCTCTCCAGCGCTGGTGCAGAAAAATACCCTTATGTTCCTTGATCGATTTATCAAATGTGCGGATAATGCCGATCATCGCATTGGATGAATAAAAGATCAACAATAGAAAACCAAATGAGAAGATTCCTACGTGTTGATTCTCCAATAAATCATTGAGTATACCCGCAATAAAATTATAGGTGCTAGAATTGGGAGTGATATCCTTAAACAGGCGCAAAATTTCTTTTTGTAAACTATCCGGTTTGGGAAATAAAGGGATCAATGAAAACAGAAATAAGATCCCCGCAGGTAATGCCATGATCAGGTTAAAAGAAATCGCAGCGGCTCTTTCATTCAATCCTACTTTATTGATCTGCTTCAGAAAAAAATTAACCACATCATACACCGGAATACCCCTGAAACCCGGAAATACCCATGTTTTACTTTTTCGTAAAAGAAAAGCGATGGGCCACCAGCGGATAAGTATGCGTTCAAATCTTGTCAAGTTGATTATTTATTTTGCTTGTTCGCCATATAAATATCTAGTGCTTTCTGGTACTCCTTTGCGTATTGACTATGCTCCGAAAAATTGCTGCTGAAATGATGATAACCGCTGAAATCACTCTTGGCCACAAAGAACAAATAATCTGTTTTAGGCGCATTCAGTACAATATCAATGGTTTTGGGTGATGGTGTACAGATCGGTCCCGGTGGTAAACCTTTTCTACGATAGGTATTGTAAGGAGAAGGATTGAAAAGATATTTCTCATAGATCCGTGTTAAGGTAAAATCCTTCATGGCATATTTAATCGTAGGACAAGCCTGCAATGGCATGCTCTTATTCAAACGGTTAATGTATACACTGGCGATTTTATATTTATCGCTGTCGTAATTGGTTTCTTCTTCAACAATGGATGCCAGTATATAAGCCTGATCGGGAGAGAATTGAATACTTTCTGCTTTGGCTAGACGATTATTCTTTTGCCAGAATGCAGTTTTACTTTCTGATAATTTTCGAAAGATCTTGGTCAGGCTTGTATTCCAGTAAAAACTATAGGTATCCGGAATAATCATGGTAAATACCGTACTCGTATCCACACCAAATTTTTCCAGCGAATCATTTGAATTGAGATACTGCATGACCGATACTGAATCCGGTGCAAAATTTTTGCTGATCAGTTTTGCCAGATCTTCCTTGGTTCGCAGTTTATTGATCACAAGATTGACCTGCGCTAGTCTTCCGTTCTTCAGCATCCTTGCAATACTCCAGAGGCTTTGCCCTTTTTTTACTTCATATTTTCCGGGTTTGATCTTATCCCAAACACCGGTTCCCGATGATAACAAACAGAAAACGGTTACCCCTGAAAGAATATGGTTCTTCTTCATTTCGGCAATAACAGAAGATTTATCCGTTTGTCCTTCACGAATAATAAAGCTTTGGCTTTTCTCAGTAAATCCGGTTCCCGATCCAACGATCGCCCAGCCAATAACAACTGCTCCAATCAGGATAATTACGCCAATAAGTTTTACAGATCTCGACATGGGTTCAAATTAAATAAAAAACCCTGTCTGCAAATACAGACAGGGCATTTAAATCAGATTATACCGTTATTTTTTAACTGGAGGTGTAGTGGTTGTTCCCGCAGGAGCAGCAGCTGGTGCCGCGGCAGGAGCGTTTGTGTTTACTTTTTGCAGAATTGAGTTATCAGAACCTGCAGAAGTACCGCCTTTCAGGAATAAAACAGAGAATATGGCCAGAAGGGCAATAATGCTTGCAAACAGCCAGGTGCCTTTCTCAAGTACATCGGTTGTTTGTTTAACACCCATCAATTGGTTGCTGAAACCACCCACATTGGCAGATAAACCACCGCCTTTAGGGTTCTGTATCAATACCATAAAACCAAGCGCCGCAGAGGCAATCACAATCAGAATCAAAAACAAGATGATCATATTATATTCCTTTTAGTTGTTCTATTTTAGCAGCAAAATAACTGGATTTTTCAGGATTTAAGAAACTTAATTTGATCAGCAGCTGAATTGCCTTATCCGTCTGACCCTGTTTGATCAATACTTCGGCCATGGTTTCGGTGAGTACTTCCCTGGTTTCATTGGATGTTTGAGCTGTTTCGGCAACCGCTTTTTCCATTTCCAGGTTGGTGGTTAGTTCAGCCGGGTTTACCTGTTTGATCTGCTTTAACCAGTCTGTAAACTTCAGCAGGTGGCGGGTAAGCTTATCCTGGGGAATGGAAGAAAGGTCAATTTTAATACCCTGTGAGGCAAAATAATCGATTGTATGCAGTCTTTGCTTTTCCTGTTCTATCTCAAGTTTGGCATCTGCTGCCAATGGTTTTTTGAATTCAGCCAGCTGATCGGATAACATTCCGGCTATTTTGCTGTCAGATTCGTCTATTTCAATCGGACTATCTGTTTCTGCTCCCTCAGGTAAAGGTTCTTCTTCCTCTTCTTTCTGTATTTCTTCCGAGCGGTCTATTTTCCGCATAATCTCTTTAACCGCTTCTACAGTAGGAACAGCCATTCCTTCAGGAACCGTTGTAAAGGGAAGGGCAGAAGCTTTTGGCTCGTTTGTATTCTTTAAACCATGTTGTAATTGATAAGCCAGCCAAAATGGGTTAGAAAAGTAAAGATTGGCTTTTTGTGCCTGAGAAAAAGAGCGTTCATTTTTTTCAATACCCAGTTTAGAAGCCAGAAAATATTGGGCAGGTGCAAAATAGGGGTACTCGTCCGCCACCTCGTACAAGGCTTCGGCTTTTAACTGGGATAGATCCAGTTTGCCTGATAAATGAAACAATGCTTTTTCCTGTGTTAAACTCATAATCCGTTATCGTTACCAGTCTGAAAAGATTTTATTAAAAATATCATCTGTTAAACTTCTCACTACTTCATCCAGTAATTGTGCCTCTGCCTGTTGCAGGGATAAATTGGCGGAATAGTCGAAGGACCTACTAACGTCGAACTCATCTGTTTTATTTTCCAAAGTCTTTTTTAATACCATGTGCAAAGTCACCGTCAAGCGGTTGGTTGTGGCCTGCTGTCCGCTGATACCTACTGTTTGGTTTGCATCGTAATTTGTAATGGTACCACTAAGCACATAATGGGCATCTTCACTTTTCGTTCCTGTAAGTTTGGTGCCGCCAATAATTTTTTGCTGAATCTTATCTGTAAATTTCTGACTCAGCTGCGGATTAATATAACGCGCCCTGTTTTCAATGGGTTTGATATTTACTGTTTTTACGTCCGCAGGAATGGTTCCGTTTCTGAAACTATAAATACCGCAGGATGAGAACAGAAAAACTGCTATCAGCATTCCCAATATATTTCGTAACAAATGATTACTAGCCATTTAATTATTAATTTCTAATTATTAATTTTTAATTACTTCACTATTCGTCAATATCGTATTCTTTTAGTTTTCTGTACAGCGTCCTTTCACTAATTCCCAGATCCAGTGAGGCATCTTTTCTTTTTCCCTTATGTTTTTTCAGTGCTTTGATGATGAGTTCTTTTTCCTTATCAACAATATTCAGCGATTCTTCTATTTCTTCGTGTTGCTGTATATCATCCTCATGCAATAAAACGGGTTGTGAGGAATGATTTCCTGCGGGAAGAAAAGCCGGTTGCATATTTCCTGCAGGAATGGTATTGTTTGATGAGATCGATTGCTGAACATCTCCGTTGCTGTGAAAATCATTTACCAATGATTCTCTGGTAAAATTTGCTGCCGTTCCTGCCAAGGATGGGTTCTGCAATATTTCGAGAAACATCTTCTTCAATTCGGTTACATCTTTTTTCATATCGAAAAAAAGCTTGTACAGAATTTCACGCTCATTGGCAAATTCTCCGGTGGGTTGTCCTGCCAGCATTGGTAAACGGTTGCCCGCTGCTTCCGGTAAAAATCTGCGCATTTCGTTTCCTGTGATCTGTGCACTGGTGCTCAGTACAGAAATCTGTTCTGCAATATTCTTCAACTCACGCACATTACCCTGCCAGCGATGGTTAATTAACAGGTTTTTGGCTTCATCATCCAGTTGAACAGGTGAGGTTTTATATCGCTCTGCAAAATCAACCACAAATTTTCTGAAGAGTAATAAAATATCTTCTTTTCTATCCCGTAAAGAAGGAACGCGGATAGGCACGGTACTCAAACGATAATACAGATCTTCTCTAAAACGTCCTTTCTGTGTAAACTCAAGTAATTCGCGGTTGGTGGCTGCGATCACGCGTACGTCTGTCTTTTGCACTTTGGAAGAACCTACGCGGATAAACTCACCAGTCTCTAACACACGCAATAAACGCGCCTGTGTACCCAATGGCATCTCACCAATCTCATCCATAAAAATGGTACCGCCGCTTACGGTTTCAAAATAGCCTTTGCGGCTGTCAACAGCACCTGTAAATGCGCCTTTCTCATGACCGAATAATTCTGAATCGATTGTTCCTTCCGGTATGGCTCCGCAGTTAACGGCAATAAAGGGATTATGCTTCCGCGAAGACAATGCATGAATGATCTGCGAAAAAACTTCCTTACCCACACCGCTTTCTCCAACAATCAATACCGTAAGATCTGTTGCAGCAACCTGCACAGCGGTATTTAACGCATGGTTCAACGCAGGCGAGTTTCCGATGATACCGAATCTGTTCTTTATACTTTGTAAATCCATTCTTAATAATTAAGAATTAATAATTAAAAATTAATAATTATTAATTGTGTTAGTTGAGCTTATTTTATTCTTCTTCCTTTGTGTTCAAAACTTTTACATCCTGAATTTCTATTAAAGCATATGCAATAAAAGCTCCGGCTGCTGCAAGTCCTGAGCCCCAATGACTTTTGGTAAAGGCATCGAAACCGGCAATAAATCCGAAAATCAAAATCAAATATTTAATTTGAACTTTCATAGGGTATCCATTTATTGTTTGTCAACAATTTTCCCCAAAAGAGTTCCCGCTGTGCACGAATACACAAATACATTTACATAATCTCCTTTTTTCAGATTGTAATGTTCTTTCGGGAATATGACTACTTTATTATGGTCTGTTCTTCCATGCCAATCCTGATCACTTTTTTTGGAATCGGCTTCGATCAATACTTTAAAAGTTTTGTTTACATCGCGCTGCATACTTTCTAAAGAGTGTATCCTGTGCAATGCTATGATCTCCTGTAAACGGGTTTTCTTTACTTCTTCAGGCACATCATCTTCATATCTTTTTTCTGCAAGCGTTCCCGGTCTTTCGCTGTAGAAATACATGTAGGCAAGATCATACTTGCAATATTCCATCAATGCATAAGATTCGCGGTGGTCTTCTTCGGTTTCTGTGCAGAAGCCGGTGATCATATCTGTGCTGATACCGCAATCCGGAAGGATCTCGCGAATACGGTTCACTTTTGCGATATACCATTCGCGGGTATAGGTTCTGTTCATCAACTGCAAAATCCGATTGCTGCCGCTTTGCACGGGAAGATGTATGTAATTGCAGATGTTCTCATATTTTGCAATCGTATACAAAACCTCATCGGTAATATCTTTCGGATGTGACGTACTGAAACGCACACGCAGCAGGGGAGATACCAATGCCACTTTCTCCAACAGTTTCGCAAACGTGATGGTTTCATCATTGCTTTCATCAATCCAGTAATAACTGTCAACGTTTTGTCCTAGTAAGGTTACTTCGCGATAGCCGGTACTGAATAACTGTTCCACTTCTGCAATGATAGAATGTGCGTCACGGCTTCTTTCTCTTCCTCTGGTAAATGGCACTACGCAAAAACTGCACATATTATTACATCCCCGCATGATGGATACAAATGCACAAACCCCATTGCTGTCCAAGCGGATAGGAGCGATATCTCCATAAGTTTCATCACGGCTCAATAAAACATTTACTGCTTTTTGTCCGGTTTCTGCCTCGCCAATTAATGCGGGTAAACTTCTGTATGCATCGGGCCCAACTACCAGATCTACTAATTTTTCTTCTTCCAGTAATTTGGCTTTTAACCTTTCCGCCATACAACCCAGCATACCAATGAGCATACCCGGTTTTTTCTTTTTCAGGCTTCTGAATTCAGTAAGTCTTTTTCTTACAGTCAGTTCTGCTTTTTCGCGGATAGAACAGGTATTGATCAAAACCAGATCGGCTTCTTCGGCATTGCGTGTGGCACCAAAACCTTCTCCGTTTAAAATAGACGCCACCACTTCGCTGTCTGCAAAATTCATGGCACAGCCGTAACTCTCTATATAAAAGTGTTTTTTAAAGGACTTCTCCTCACTACCCAAAGGATTAAAGGCTTCGCCCTGACGGGTTTCGTCGTGAACTTTGCCTGCTAATTCCAATATTTCCATTCTTCCAATAATTTAGTTGGCAAAAATACAAAATTGAAGTGTTAATGTCAGATTGTCAGCAGTTGTTTCGTAAAAATTCATCATAAGGCTTAGATTTGCGGGCAAATTTTGACAGGAATGCGTAAAATCCCCCTTTTTATCTGTACTCTGTTGCTGGTTCATAATGTGATAGCTCAGGATATTGTTGTGAACAAGCTAAGAAATGAGACCTCCAGAACCATTAAAAAAGATGCTGATACTACCAAATGGAGCTGGAAAACAGGCGGATTAATGAGTTTTAACCTTGCGCAGGGTTCTTTAAGTAACTGGGCCGCAGGGGGTGATAATTTTTCGATGACCATCAATGCCTATTTCAATTATTTCTTTTTTTATAGAAAGGGTCGTCAGAGCTGGGATAATAATGTGGATGTAAATCTCGGTTTTGTACAATCTACGAGTCTCGGCAGCCGGAAGAATGATGATCGCTTTGATTATTTGAGCAAGTATGGATACAAAATGGATACTTTGGGTAAATGGTATTTATCCGGACTATTCAATTTCCGTTCGCAGTTTTTTGATGGATATACATTTTCGAATAATGTGGGAGATTTTTCATCATCTTTTTTATCACCGGCTTACCTGATTCTTTCTGTTGGATTTGACTATAAACCCAAACCGTCTCTATCCGTCTTCATTTCTCCACTTACTTCGCGTTCTACGATTATTTCCAATAAAGTGTTGGCTGCAAAAGGGATTTACGGCGTACCACCCGGGGAGCATTCCTTAAATGAGATCGGTGCATTTGCAACGGTGAACTATAATAATACCATCGCCAAAAATATTACGTATAAAGGAAGGATGGATCTGTTCTCTAATTATCAGAGTCAGCCACAGAATGTGGACGTTTTTATGACCAACCTTTTTTCATTCAAGATCAATAAATATTTCTCTGCAACGTATAGCCTTGATCTGATCTATGATGATAATATACGGTTGTTTGGACCGGATCATACATCACCGGGACTGCAAACCAAAAGCTTGATAGGTATTGGATTCCTGATGCCTCTGACTGTAAAGAAAGTGATTCATTTTCCCGCTACAGCCGGTTAAGCAATTACTTTAAGCAGGTGCTTGATTTTGTTGGCTTTATAGGTGAGGTCTGAGTAGTCTTTATGCAAAATGGTAACATGCCCCATCTTTCTGCCGGGCTTGGTTTCTTTTTTACCATAGAGATGAACGAATACATTGTCCATTTGCAATACTTCATTCAATCCTTCATATTTGGCCAGACCTGTATGCCCATCAGCACCCAGAATATTTACGATGGCAGAAGGTAGAATCGGATCGGTATTTCCCAAAGGCAATTGAAGCATAATGCGCCAGAGCATATCGTATTGACTGGAGTAATTGGCTTCAATGGTATGATGGCCGCTGTTGTGCACGCGCGGTGCTGCTTCGTTTACAAGCACATCATCATTTACATCAATAAATAATTCAATGGCAAACAGGCCGGGGCTTTTTAATTCTTTCACCACTTTGGCAGCAATGCCTTCCGCTTTCCATAATGTTTTTTCGGGAAGCTGAGCGGGACTTAACTGATAATCGAGTAAATTCCAAACCGGATCAAAGATCATTTCTGCCGGGGGGAATAAAACCGTTTCTCCATTGTCGCCCATCGCCACAATAATGGCAATTTCTTTTTTGATCTTTACTTTCTTTTCCAGCACAGCAGGTGCATCAAATCCTTTTGCAAGATCTTTTTCATCGTTCAATACCTGAACTCCTTTTCCATCATAACCACCTTGTCCTATTTTATGAACTGCCGGTAAAAAATCTATATGTTTTTGCAAATCAGAAAGATTTTCTGTTACAATAAAATCTGAAGTAGGGATCTCATGTTGTTTATAAAATGATTTCTGAATGATCTTGTTTTTGATCGTTCGAATTGCAGATGGTTTGGGATAAACCCGTACACCTTCTGATTCCAGTTTTTCCAATGCGTCTACATTAACCGATTCAATTTCAATCGTTATGGCATCAAGACCTTTACCAAAATTGTAAACAGTATCAAAGTCAGTAATGCTTCCTTTGGTGAAATGATGGCATAAATGGGCAGCCGGACATTGATCATCATTCTCTAAAACATAGGTATCCACCGTATAATTAGCCGCTGCCTGTAATAACATTCTGCCCAATTGGCCACCACCGAGGATTCCGATTTTCATAACTGTAGTTGAGTGTAAAACGAAGATAAGTAAAAGAGGAGTCAGGAGTTAGAAGTTTGGAGTCTGGAGTTTTTTTAAAAAAAATATATGATTTCCAGACTCCAAACTCCTAACTCCAGACTTTTAAATTAATTCTTTAGTTTTGTACCGATGACTCCTGATTATCCCCATAAATTATTCGGCGACAAACGATTCTGCTATTGTTTGCTGATGGAAGCTTTGGCCATGGATAAAACGCTAATCGCTTAAAGCTAAAGGCTTAACGCTATGGCTTTGTATTTTCTATTTTCAGTCATTACACACAAACAAATTTATGGGAACACTCGTATCAAATACGCCTGTTATATCTATACAGGAAGATTTTCTGCCATTGCAGGGAACAGATTATGTTGAATTTTATGTGGGCAATGCCAAGCAGGCGGCTCATTTTTATAAAACAGCTTTTGGTTTTCAGAGTCTTGCTTATGCCGGTCCTGAAACGGGAATGAAAGACAGGGCAAGTTATGCGGTTCGTCAGAACAAACTCACGTTTGTTTTTACTACGCCGTTAAGAAGTCAGAATGCGATTGCCGATCATATTTACCGGCATGGAGATGGGGTTAAAATACTTGCCTTAAAAGTTGATGATGCTACCGACGCCTGGAAGCAAACCACCGAACGCGGAGGTAAAAGTTATCTTGAACCCCATTCATTAAAAGATGAGAATGGTGAAGTAGTGGTAAGTGGGATTTGTACTTATGGAGAAACGGTGCATCTGTTTATAGAAAGAAAAAATTATAATGGCTTGTTACTGCCCGGCTACCGTAAATGGGAATCGAATTATAATCCAACTGATACCGGGTTGTTATATGTGGATCATTGTGTAGGCAATGTAGGCTGGAACCAGATGAACCGCTGGGTAAATTTTTATGAGGAAGTAATGGGCTTCCGCAATATTCTTACGTTTGATGATAATGATATCTCTACAGAATACTCTGCTTTAATGAGCAAGGTAATGAGTAACGGAAATGGTTTTGTAAAATTTCCGATCAATGAACCCGCAGAAGGGAAAAAGAAATCGCAGGTAGAAGAGTACCTCGATTATTATGATGGCGAAGGTTGCCAGCATGTGGCATTGGCTACTAATGATATTGTAAAAACAGTAACCGAATTACAGAACCGCGGTATTGAATTTTTAAAAGTGCCCTCGTCTTATTATGATGAATTGCTCGACAGGGTTGGACAAATAGATGAAGATCTGAACCCGTTAAAAGAATTGGGTATCCTCGTAGACAGAGATAATGAAGGTTACCTTCTGCAGATCTTTACCAAACCCGTTGAAGACCGCCCCACTTTATTTTTCGAGATCATACAGCGAAAAGGAGCGAAAAGCTTTGGCAAAGGAAACTTTAAGGCCCTTTTCGAGGCTATTGAGCGGGAGCAGGAGTTGAGGGGGAATCTTTGAGAGCGCCGTTCTTGGTTCATAGATCAAAGCTCATGGATTCTTACTATGAACCATGATCTATGAACCATGAACAATTTTCCATCATCCTAAACGTTATTTTAACGCATCAATCTTTGGTGCGTTTTTTATTTCATCTATTTTTGAAGATATGAAAGCTGTACTGGCCCTTTTTTTCTGTGTTTCCTGCCTGGTGAAGGTTGAGGGGCAGGTGTCTTTCATGAATACCCAGCGTCAGTACCCTAAAGTGGCCACTGCAATCAAATTGCGCGAAGATTCTTTGAAGAAACAACTGGCGGCCATGCATATTTCATGGCCGGTGAAACAGATCTATGTTCGCAGTTTTAAGTACGACAGTCAGTTAGAAGTTTGGGTTCGTAACAGCAAGAATGAATCTTTCAAATTATTCAAAACCTATAAAGTGTGTGCCTTATCCGGTGCGCTTGGGCCAAAACGGATTGAAGGGGATTATCAGGTGCCGGAAGGGTTTTATTATATTAATCAGTTTAACCCGAAGAGTAATTATAATATGTCGCTGGGTTTAAATTATCCCAACGCATCCGATATGTTGCTGAGCGATTCTGCCAAACCCGGTAATGAAATTTATATTCATGGGAGCTGTGTAACAGTGGGTTGCATCCCGATCAATACACAGATCGATGAGTTGTATATTCTTGCATCGTATGCACATGACCAGGGAGAAGATTTTATCCCGGTGCATATTTTTCCAATCCGGTATAATGTAGAAAAAAGCAGGGAGTTTTTGGTTAAGACCAGTAAAGACGATCCCGATTACCAGCATTTTGCGGGCAGGCTGAAAGAAGTGTTCGATTATTTTGAACAGAATAAAAAATTACCCCTGATCTCCATCAATAAAAAAGGAGAGTACGTACCGCTTTTAAATTAAGCGTACAAAACCTGAATCGTTTCTTTGGTCCTTTGTGTAAGGATGATATTTTTATCCTTGGTCAATTCTTCAAAAATTTCTTTGTGATAATGACGGATCGTGAGCAGGCTCAGGTCTTTTTCTACCTGCACATCAAAAATGGCGGCTGCGGCTGAAGCCAGTTGTTCTATTTTATCGGCACGGTTATCTACACAGATCTGTACATTGATGGCACCGGTTTGTATGAGGTTAGGGCGGAAATGTATTTTGGCAAATAACTGGTACAGTTTACTCATCGGTTCTTCACCCACAAAAGAAAAATCCTGGCTGTTCAAATGTAGCAAAGCCTGGTTTTCTTTGATCACAATAATAGGAGGAAGGTTCTTACTGTTTCTTTGATGAATGACTGTTCCGGGTAAAGACGGATCAAGAAAGCATTTTACATAAAGAGGAATTCCTTTGTTCTGTAAAGGCTTGATGGTTTTTGGGTGAATTACCTGCGCACCATAAAACGCCATTTCAATCACTTCGGTAAAACTGAGTTCGCTGATGAGTTGTGCAGCCGGAAATAATTTCGGATCGGCATTCATCACACCTTCTACATCTTTCCAGATCGTTAAACTTTCAGCATTCAGAATATTGGCAAATACCGCTGCTGTATAATCGCTTCCTTCGCGGCCGAGTGTGGTGCTTTCATTATCATCTGTGCAACCAATAAAACCTTGGGTGATGTAGATGTTAGATGTTAGATGGGAGTTGTTAGAAGAAGAATCTATCATCGGCCATCTGTCAACTAACATCTTCACTCGGCCTTCTGTAATTTCCCAATCAATCCCCGCATCCCGAAAAGTATTATCTGTTCTGATCAGGTCGCGAACATCCAGCCATTCATTGGTAATGCCGGTTTCATTCAGGTAATGGCTGATGATACAGGTACTCAACAATTCACCCACACAAACTACCTGGTCATAATAATAATCAAATTCACGAACAGGTTTATCGTGCAGTAACCATTCTATCTCCGTAAAAAAATCAGCCAACTGGTCAAGGCACTCGTTGAATTTTGTAACGAGTAGATATTTTGAAATATTGATATGGTGCTGTTTGATGGTATCAAACAAATGAAGGGCTTCTTCTTTTTTACCGGCAAAAAAACTTTCAGCTACTTTTTCAAGGCTATTGGTGGTTTTTCCCATGGCTGAGATGATGATCACCAATGGCTCCTGTTGATACTGTTTTACAATGCCCGCCAGGTTCTGAATACGCTCTACACTGTTAACACTGGCTCCGCCGAATTTGAATACTTTCATTCCTTTACTGTTGATAATGTCTGTTTCGGCAAAACTAGGGTAAATCCCTAAATAGGTTGCCCAACTGTTAAAAGAGTTGATATGGCTTAGTTGGTATGGTTCTTGTCTTACACAGCAAAATAGCTTTCATGACAAACACTGTATCTATTCGCTCTTTTTTAAGTGCTTTCGTATTGATCGGAATCCTTTCCTGCAGCCCGAAAATTTCTTCTTCAAACAATATCCCCGAAAAAGTGGAAGCGGTGGGTAATATGGAAGCTTCTATCCTTAATTATGTAAATGAGCACCGCAGGTCTTTGGGGAAATCTTCTCTGGAAATGAATGCAGAAGCCAACAGACAGGCTTATCAGCACAGTAAAGACATGGCCAACCGCAAAACAGGATTTGGTCACGAAGGATTTGATGAAAGAATGGCTGTGATCAAGAAAAAAACAGGATGGATCACCGCATCGGCTGAGAATGTGGCTTACGGTCAGCTTTCTGCCAAAGAAGTAGTGAAGGGATGGCTGAATAGTCCGGGCCACAAAAAGAATATAGAAGGCGATTACCGTTTTACAGGAATTGGCGTGTATACAGACAAAAAAGGCATCATCTTCTTTACCCAGATCTTTTTCAGGAATTAACGTGGTGTTTCTGTGTATTTTATACATCTTCCTTTGATAAAATTTATCGAGCGGATTACAAGTCCCTTCCTAACTTTATCGAAATGATCAGTTTATGAGTGTAAACAGAAAGATCCTCACGTTAGACGAATTTACCCTTACACAGCTCAGACAATTTCCCTCCGCCACCGGCGAATTAAGCCGCCTGCTCCGCGATCTGGCATTGGCCGCAAAACGCGTTAATGTTGAAGTAAATAAAGCCGGTTTAGTTGATATTCTTGGTGATGCAGGTTCCGTAAATGTGCAGGGAGAAGACGTAAAAAAATTAGACATATTCGCGAATAATCAATTCATGGGTGTGCTGAAACACGGTATCAGCTGCGCCGGTATTGGCAGTGAAGAAATGGATGATTTTGTGGTGTTTGATGATGATGTGAGTAACCACAGCAAATATGTTGTGTTGTTTGATCCATTGGATGGCAGCGGAAATATTGATGTGAACGTTTCTATAGGAACTATTTTCAGTGTATATCGCAGAGTAAGCGAATTGGGTAAGCCTTGTACCAAAGAAGATTTTTTACAGCCCGGCCATCAACAGGTAGCTGCGGGTTATGTGGTATATGGTTCCAGTACCATGCTTGTGTATGCTACGAGAAGAGGTGTGAATGGTTTTACATTGGATCCTTCCATTGGTGAATTTTCATTAAGTTATCCGGATATTAAATGTCCTGAAACGGGGAAATTCTATTCCGTTAACCACGGAAATTTTTTCCAGTACGATGAGGCGGTTAGAAAATACATTAATGGTTGTCAGCAAAAAACAAAAGAAACCGGTGGCCCATATACACAACGTTATATCGGTAGTATGGTAGCTGATGTGCATCGCAACCTGATCAAGGGTGGGATCTTTATGTATCCAGCTACGCATGATAAACCCAAAGGCAAACTGCGTTTATTGTATGAAGCCAATCCATTTGCATTTATTGTAGAAGTGGCCGGAGGCTTGGCTACCAATGGTAAACAAAGGATCTTGGATATTCAACCTACAGAACTTCATCAGCGAACTGCTTTATTTATTGGCAGTAAACAAATGATGCAGGAATTGGAAACATTTACCGGACCGATAAAATAAACGAATGAAGTATCTTTTTTTTCTGAGCTTTCTATTGGCCTCAGTTATTTCAGTTAATGCACAACAAAGAATAGAACCGGGTGGTATGACCTATTTTGCCAACCCTAAACCCAATACCATTATTTATCACGATACAATCTATACCGGTAAAAAACAGTTTGAACAGCTTTTTTATCGTTATGGTGATTTTAATCTGATACAGTTGGTTGACAGACATCAGTCCAACAAAATTGCCGGACAGGTGCTTGGATTGGTTGGCACAATTGCAACGATTGCCGGTATCAGAAAACTTTCCTCATCTGATGATAATAAGAGTACCGGATGGGCAATGATTGGTGGGGGACTTGCTGTAACAATTACCGGAGGATATTTAACCCTGATGGGGCAAAAAAATCTCCAAATGGCCGTAATTTTATTCAATAAACAAAACCATAAGGCGGCACTGGGTTTGGGCGTGGCAGATAAAGAAGCCGGTTTGGTATTTAAATTATAAAGTATGAGCAATACGATTATCAGTGTAAAAGATCTTCGAAAGCATTACGGCGATTTTGAAGCAGTTAAAGGCATCAGCTTTGATGTGCAGGAAGGTGAGATCTTTGGATTACTTGGCCCGAATGGTGCCGGTAAATCAACAACGCTTGAAATCATTGAAACATTGCGTTCTAAAACAAGCGGGAAAGTATTTGTTGATGGAATGGATCTGGACGAATCGCCGAATGATATCAAAAAAATTATCGGGGTACAATTACAAACCTCTGGTTTTTATCCATTGCTGAATCTGGTGGAACTGATCAATCTCTTTGCAGGATTGTATAATGAAGAAGTAGATCCTTTGGCATTATTGGATAAAGTAAATCTGCGCGATAAAGCCAAATCCAAATTCAAAGAAATGAGTGGCGGGCAGAAACAACGTTTCTCTATTGCCACTACTTTGATCAACCACCCGAAAATTATTTTTTTAGATGAACCCACAACAGGGTTGGATCCACAGGCAAGAAGAAATTTGTGGGATCTGATCAGGGATATCAGAAGTCATGGCACCACCGTGATCATAACAACACATTATATGGATGAAGCCGAAGTATTGTGTGATAGGGTAGCCATCATCGATAGCGGAAAGATCATCGCATTGAATTCGCCTGATAAACTGATCGATGAACTGGTGGCTTCCGGTTTTGAAAAACCCAAAGAAGTGAAGCAGGCAAATCTCGAAGATGTGTTTATTAATTTAACCGGACATGTTTTGAGGGAAGCATAGATTACTTCGATAGAACGGATGATGGGATGAATTATGATTTTTTATTTAAAAGATATTGAATGACACAAGATCCTAAGTTCCCGATTGGGAAATATGAGCCAAAGCCTTTTTCCGCAGAGCAAAAAGAAAAATGGTTGCTGGATATAAAATTTTTGCCCGAAGAATTAGAGCGTTCAGTATTAAATCTGGATGCGGCACAATTGCATACGCCTTATCGTGATGGGGGATGGACGGTTCAGCAACTGGTGCATCATGTGGCGGATAGTCATATGAATGCGTATACAAGATTTAAACTGGGACTAACTGAAAATAACCCCACCATCAAACCATACGAAGAAAAAGAATGGGCTTTGTTTCCGGATAATGAATTGCCGATCAATATTTCTCTTACCTTATTGCATGCACTGCACCAACGTTGGTATGTGGCGATAAAAGATACCAAAGATGCTGATTGGGAAAGAACGGTTGTGCATCCTGAACATGGAAGGCAGATGACACTTTGGTTTTTATTGGGATTATATGCCTGGCACGGTAAACATCATACGGCACATATTACTTCATTGAGAGAAGCTAAGGGCTGGTAATATAATTGATATGGAAAGAGATCTGCGATGGAAGATGTTATCTTCCAGATATGTTTATCAGGACCGTTGGTTTCAGGCGAGGGCTGATAGTTGTGAGTTTCCTGATGGAAGAATTATTGAGCCTTATTATGTTTTGGAAGTACCTGATTGGGCAAATACGATTATTGTTACAAAAGAAGAAAAGATCATCCTTGTCAGGCAATACCGTTATGCTGCAGATCTTACTACGTATGAATTACCCGGCGGTATCTTAGAGAAGAATGAAGAACCGATAGAGGGTGCAAAACGTGAAATGGAAGAGGAGACGGGTTATACTTCTGATGAGATAGAATTTCTTATGAGACTTTCTCCCAACCCAGCTTTAAATAATAATACTGCCTATTTTTTTCTTGCCCGAAATGCTTATCCGGTAGCCAACTCAAAAAATATGGATGAGTTTGAGGATATTGATGTGATTTCTTTTTCCAAAGAAGAGATCCTGCAATTACTGAAAGAAAATAAAATGCAACATGGCGTACAGATCGGCCCGTTGTATGAAGCACTGGTAAAACTTGGATGGCTTCAGTTTACATAGATACTTCTCCTACCAAGAATACACTGCCGCAAACCAGAATCATGTCGTCTTTATGCGCATGACTCAAAGCATGTTGCAAAGCCATATTCACATTCGTAAAAGCTGAACCATCCAGTCCAAAGCGTTCAGCGTTCAGCTTTAAGCTCGCAGCATCTAAAGCCCTTGGAATCTGTGCCTGAGTAAAATAGTATGATGCCTGCGGAGGTAATAATTGTAAAACAGCATCAATCTCTTTATCCTTCACCATACCGATGATGATATGAAGATGATGGTAATTGGATAATTCGATCTGCTCTCTTATTTGCGCCATGCCATCTACATTGTGGCCAACATCGAGTATTACCACCGGGTTGTGATGAACTACTTCCCAGCGGCCATGCAAACCGGTTAATGGTTTCACTTTTGATAAAGCTTTTTGTATAATAGAAGTATCCGTTCTCCAACCCATCAAATGGAGTTGGTGAGCAGCTTCAAGAGCGGTAAGTAAATTTTTGGTTTGATAGATACCCGGCAGATCGAGTAGGTAATGCTGATGCTGATCTGTTTTCTTTTCAGCCACTTCCACCTTTAATTGATGATGTTCATATTCCCATCCCACAACATATCTTTCATGTTGAGCATACGTGATCTGCGAATCAGTTCCGGCTTTCTTTTCAAATACATCTTTGGTCTCCGGAATCACTTCACCAATCACCACCGGAACGCCTTTCTTAATGATCCCCGCTTTTTCGAACGCGATCTTTTCCAAAGTATCACCCAGCATATTCATATGGTCCCAGCCAATATTGGTAATGATGCTTAGTTCAGGATGAATAATATTGGTACTGTCGAAACGGCCACCCAGTCCCACTTCAATCACAGCTACATCCACCTTCATCTTAGCAAAATAATCAAAAGCCATGGCAACGGTGATCTCAAAAAAAGAAGGTTCAATCTCATCAATCAATGGTTGAATGCGTTCCGTAAAATCAACAACAAATTGTTCTGCACATAATTCACCATCCACTTTAATCCGTTCCCTGAAATCTTTTAAGTGAGGAGAAGTGTATAGTCCTGTTTTATACCCTGCCGTTTGTAAAATGGCTGCAAGCATATGACTGGTCGATCCTTTGCCATTCGTTCCCGCAATATGTATGCTTTTGAATGAATGTTGCGGATTACCTAATGCTTCACATAAACGGATCGTATTGGTGAGATCTTTCTTAAATGCTGCTGCACCAATGCGACTAAACATCGGCAGTTTAGCAAAAAGATAAGATAGTGTTTCTGGATAGGTCATAATCTGTTGCAAATATGCAACAATATTTAACCCCTTAGTTTGAAATTGAAGACTAAAGTGCCGGTTTGTTCTTCTGCATTACCGCTGTTAAGTTTTAAGCCTCGTGCTTTGCGTAAAGCAATGTTGCGGATATTCTGGTTGGTAGTGGTAGTGCCACGTTGATTAACAATGGCCATGGTTACATTTCCGGCTTTATCTACGGTTATGTCTACCGCTACTTTTGCATTCTCATTAAAATCATCTTCAAAAGAAGGGAGTTTGGTAATTCTTCTTCCGTCCAATCCGCTTCTAATGCTTACGCCACCGCTGCCGCCACTACCTCCGTTTCCACTGGCAGCATTTCCTTTATAACTATCAGAGTTCGGATTACCGTTTGGATTTCCCTGATCACCTTTGCCACCCGCAATACCCTGGTCTTTTACACCATTATAACTGTCCGCGCGGTTTCCACTGGTTGTGGCACTGGTTCCACTTTTAAATACAGCTTTGGGTTTAGGAGGGGCAGGTGTTGTATTGGTAACGGTAGCTGGTGTTGTTTTCTTAACTACGGTTGGTGGATTTACAACCGGTTTACTGATGGCTTTTGTTTTTGTATTGTTAACCGTAGGAGCATCACCATCAGCATATTCATCTGTATGGATCTTGGGCTGTGGGGTATTATCCTGAACGGTTTTGGGTGGAGCAGATTTTGTATCCTCAGCAACAGAAGGTTCTCCGGGAATTTGCGGCGCTACATTTCCCAATCCTGTTTCGCTGTTGCCCAGGTTTACTTCAATCCCTTCACCGAAGTCGGGTGGGGGAATTGTGGGTAATGTCCACTGCAAAAAAAAGAACAGTAAAAACAACAGCACACAGATCATAGCTGTGTAAGCCGATGCTTTTAGATTCTTCTCCCTTTCAAAACTTACAGACATGGACGCGGTATTGCTCATATCAAATGTACAGGTATCGTAACCGGTTAAATTGAATGTTGAAAATTACAACCCAATGCGTTGGGTAATCCACTTTTTGGGTATAAAGAAAGGTTAAGGTTGGGGGTGCAAGGTTTATTCGTTTATTAGTTATTGGTTGATTTGAGAGTTTTGGCTTTACCAATAAACTAATAAACGAGTAAACCAATAAACAAATCAACTACTTCTTAAAGAAAGCATCATACCCAAACCGAAGTAAAGTAGCCGTAATGATCACCAAAAAGAAAATACGGATAAAACGGTTTCCTTTGGCGATAGCCAGTTTGGCACCGAAAACACCACCTATTCCATTGCAGATAGCCATGGGGATAGCAATTTTCCAGATGATGGTTCCTTTTAACAAAAACAGAATAATGGAGCCGAGATTGGTAGAAAGGTTATTCAGTTTGGCGTTGGTACTGGCGAGTAAGAAATCAAACCCCAATAATGAGATAAACGCCAATATTAAAAAACTACCGGCGCCGGGACCGATAAATCCATCATAAAATCCAATGCTGATACTGATCAGTAATGCATAAGCTAATTCGGTTTTTGGCGAATGTGTTTTATGTGTATGCTGACCAAAATTCTTTTTTGAATAGGTATAGATGGCCACAAAGATCAATACAATAAAAATGACCGGTTTCATAAAACGGTTACTCACCAGTGTAAGCACTTCAGAACCCGCAAAAGCTGCTATGAATGCTGATACACACATAATGGCAGCGAGTTTCCAATTAACTTTTACATTTTTTACATATTGAACGGTGGCAAGAGCGGTGCCTGAAAAAGAAGGAATTTTAAGAGAACCGATTACGGTTGCTACAGGCAGTTGTGGTAACAGAATTAATGAAGCAGGTGTTTGAATCAATCCACCACCCCCCACAATGGCATCTACAAATCCGGCGCTAAAGGCAAAGAGGCAAAGTAAAACAAGGGTGAGTGTATCCATAAGCGATTGCAAGATAAGTATTGATCTTATTCCAAAGATTTTCGCTTCAGGCTGGTGTTGGCTAATACCAAACCGATAATAACCAATGCACCGCTGATCAGATGAATGGTTGTAAATTCCTCACCCAAAAAAACAACTGCTTCAAATGTGCTGAAGATAGGGATGAGGTTTCCAAACAAAACCGTTCTGCCGGCACCCAATTTATGTAAAGCAATATTCCAGCAAAGAAAAGCTGCAACAGAAGTGCCTGCTCCTAAGTATAAGATAGCACTGAATAAAGGCCAGCTCCATTGGGTAGTTTTTCCAGCAAATAATTCGATCAGATAAAAAGGGAATAACATACATGTTCCCATCGCAAAGATCACAAACAGAAAATTCAAAGCAGATAAACTTTGTGGCCTGCTTCGTACAAGAATATTATACACGGCAAATGCCAAAGCACCAGCCATCACCCAAAGATCTCCCGTCGCAAAATGAAAACCTGCAAGTATTTGCCAGCTACCTTTTGAGATTAAGACAATAATGCCGCAAATACAAATGGCAATACCTGCTACGCGAAATACATTGATTTTCTCTTTCAAGAAAATCACCGCCATGATGGTTGCAAAAATGGGAGAGGATGTTGTGCCGATCAATGCAAGGTTGATGGCTGTGGTATAATGTCCGGCAACATACACGAATGTATTGAACAACGCTATCCCCGACAAAGCAACCCATGCCAGATGTTTCAGCTGCGGAATCACAATTGATTTCTCCGCTTTAAACTTTTTCCATGCAAACGGTGCGATAATGACGGTAGCAGTAACCCAACGATAAAACGCCAGGCTCACCGGCCCGATCTGTTGATTAACCCCTCTTGAAATAATAAAATTTCCCGACCAGATAACGGTTGCCAGCACTGCGAGTGCAATGCCGATATAAATGTCTTTTTTGGGATGGGTTTGAAGCATTCTGATTAACTGGTGCACAAAATACCATAAAAAATGCATTGCGGTAAATACGCTATGAAGTCTTGAGCCTGATAATTAGTTTGGGTTTAAAATATGAATTATGTCTTTTGTAAAAATATGGGTGCGTGCTGTTTGGGCAACCAAAAACAGAGTAAAGATTTTATTGCCGGATGCAAGAACACAAATCTGCAATCATATTCATCAGAATGCTAAAGCAAAAGACTTTCATATAATTGAAGTAAATGGATATCTGGATCATCTTCATTGTTTAATGACTTTACAATCTGACTGGAGTATTGCTAAGCAGATGCAGATGATCAAAGGTGAGTCTGCTTATTGGGTAAATAAAAATGGTATAATGACACAAAAATTAGAATGGGCTGATGAATATTTTGCAGCATCTGTTAGTGAAAGTAATTTGAATAGTGTCCGGAATTATATCAGAAATCAGGAAGAACATCATCGGAAGATCAGTTTTGAAGAAGAGTATGCGGGCTTTCTGAAAACTTTTGGATTCAATCAGGGCTAAAGCCCAAGCCATAGAGGCCTATGTGTCCCCAGCCTAAAGGCTGGGGTTATTAAATGGTTGGAAATGATAAAATGAAAAGAGAGTGCATAATACCTGAAAGACTATGGATGGTGATAAAAGAGTTAAAACTAATCACAGCCTGAATGCAGGGGTTAGTAAATAGCTTTCGTTTTATACTTTGTATAAAAGTATATGGTATACCTGCCCGATAAAAGTGAGATGATAAAATGTAAAATTTAACCCCAGCCTTCAGGCTGGGGGCTTAGCATATCTTCAGAAGCCGGGCTTTAGCCCTGACAGTTCTTCGCTAAATATAAAGATCCCCACCCGCAAAATCATGCGCATAATCGCCTTTGATCCTTTCCATGGATGGATTGAAGTAGCCGAATTTTACTTTGGGAAATTCTTCCTGGATAAGGTCCATCAATTGTTTTACACCCAGCATTTCGCCGGTTTCATTTACACCTATTTTACCCATATACCAATCGGGGTCAATATTGAAATTGCGCCATTGGATCATGCTGAGGTCTGTGTCGATGATCAGTTTTCGTAACGCTTCATATTCTTCCACACTATCCGTCATTCCGGGGAATACAAAATAATTAATGCTTGCCCATCCACCATAACTCCTTACAACTCTCAGGCTTTCTACAATATCTTCAAACTGATAATTGTTTGGACGATAATAAGGTTCGTAAATATGTTTACGTGCAGAGTTGGTACTTACACGTATACTGTTCAAACCCGCTTCACACAAGGCTTTTACTGCATCGGGTTTGGAACCGTTGGTGTTGATATTGATATTTCCTTTATCGGTATGTTTTCTTATCTGTATGATCGCTTCGCGAATGGTTTCCCACATCAACAGCGGCTCACCTTCACATCCCTGCCCAAAACTGATAATAGGAAATGGTGCATTCAATAAATGTGGAACGGTGAACTCAACGATCTCTTCTGCCAATGGTTTGAAAGTAAGTCTGTCTTGCGTCGATACGATCGTTTCTTCTTCCGGTTGAAAGGAAATACATCCGATACAGTTGGCATTACATGCAGGAGAAGTCGGTACCGGACATTCCCATCTGCCTAAAGAAAAATTTCTGGCTGCCGGACAATTATACGTCATGCAACAATTTTCCATCAAATGTTTTACCAAACGGTTCTCAGGATAAGCAGAGAGTAAATGTTGTGTGCCTTCTTTTATTTTATCATCATCATAACCCGCACATTCCTGTCGTATGTCCTGTTCAATACGAACAGCTGGAACATAATTCACACCATCCAGCCAACCCACAGCCGTATAACAAAACAAAGGAAGGGTAGGTGCATCAGGCAATGTTTCAAATGCCGCAATATATAAACCGGTATGTGCCGGGGGGATAAATGCTGCAACGGCCCAGCCTTTTTCGCATAAACGCATTTCGCCGGTCTTTACATCAATCCCAATACCGCGGCGGCCAGGCAGTTCATATAAATTGCCACCATCAGGCAGTTCTATCCATTCCTCTTCAGGCACGGGAAAGGCATCCCAACCCGCACGGCCGGTGGTATATAAACTGGTATCCTCAAAAATATTTCCCTCTCCATCCGAATACAATAAGAAAGGTGATTGTTTTAATGCCATTTGATCAGTGTAAATAAAAAATTGCTTTCGGCATTATGCCTTCAGCGTTATGCGTTGAGCTTCGAAACACAAAACTCGTTAAATTCATCCTCTTCTCTCTTAGAAGTATCTGATTCTACTGGTTTCTGAATGAGTTTATTGTTTTTGAGATCAAGCGTTAAGATTCCATCTTTTAAAATTACATTACTTACCTGTGACCAAGTATAAACTTTCTTCGGCAGTGAATTCACGATCACACCATCATCATCAAAAGCAATTTCCTGTGGAAATTTTACCTGCTTCTCAGAAACAACCGCAATAAAATATAAGATCGTCATCCAGCTTGCACCGGATATAATGGCCCAGCCTATAGCTGCCATTAATAACCCCAAACGGTAAAAAGGCATTTCTCCTTTTTTCTCCTTCACATAACAAAACATCCACCAACCCACAATACCTATGATCAGCAGTATCAGCATTATTGTTACACGGTTAAAACCAAAACCGGAAGTATAGGAAACAAAATAACCAAATACGGCAATAGAAATGAGCAACATCAAACGGCTGATCAGATCTACCAATACATAGCTTGGCCTTTTTAAAACAATAATATAATCGTGAACTTTCATGAACAGGTTTTAGGAATGGTTATTCACCAGTAAATTACACAAACGCCATAAAGCACGGGCACCTACATTGCTGTCCCAGTCTGTTTGTCCCACACCAATCTCTACAAGGTCAAATCCAATTAACTCACGGCCGCTGTCGCTGATCTTTTTAATCAGATAAGCAATCTCTTCAATCTCAAACCCACCGGGAACCGGTGTGCCGGTATTCGGACATAATTTTCTGTCCAATCCATCAATATCAAAACTGATATATACTTTGTGTGGTAAGTGATTGATCATTTCATCCGTGATCTGTTTCCAGCTTTCACCATCATACATTCTTTCTTTGATGGCTTTATCCAGATAAGTAATCACCCGATAGTTACTGTTGCATACATAATCCCATTCTTCCTCACAATAATCTCTCACACCTACCTGTACCAATTTTTCCAGTTCAGGAATCTCAGTTAATGCATTAAACATTACAGAGGCATGCGAATATTTAAAAAATTCATAACTCTTCCGAAGATCACAATGCGCATCAATTTGTAAAACACCAAATGCACCGTGCTTTTCACTTAAAGCTTTGAGGTAGCCAAGTGGCGTGCTGTGATCACCGCCTAAAATACCAACCAGTTTGCCACGCTCCAATAATTCTTTGGTTTGTTCGTAAACCCATTGGTTCAGCATAGCGCTGCCTTCATTGATCTCTTTCAGGCTTTTGCACATGAACTTGTTCTTTTCTACCACTTCACCTTTAGAAATATAATCAATGTATAATTCAGCTTCTTTGCGCAGGTAATCACTTTTCATCAGGATGCGCCTGTCAACCTCGCGCATAAAAAATCCCTGTTTCCAGCTTTGTTTGCCATCCCAATCCAAAATGTCAACTTGCTTACTGGCTTTGTACACATGCTCTGCCGCGCGAGAGGTGCTGGCACCATAGCTTACCGTAACTTCCCAGGGTATGGGCAGGATCACTAATTTGGCTTCTTCTTCTGAAAAAGGCAGACCAAAAATATTGTTGTTGGGATTGCCTACGGCATTGGGGTCGAACAGAGATAGATCTGACATAAAGATTGCTTGAAATGCAACGGGCGCAAATTTATAGCAAAGTTGGGAGTTAATGCTTTCAAGTTTGTAAATCTGTTAAACTACCTCATAAACTTCTGCTGAAATCTGCTTTTTGGGCTACTTTTGCAGTGAAATTATTCTACCATGAAGAAGTCCCATATCATACTCCTTGTTTGTATCGCCGCTGCCATTGTGGTATTGATTAGTTATACCGGCGATTTAACCACCTACGAAACCATTGCTTCTGCCCGCCAGAAAGAAGGCAAATTTGTGAACCTGATCGTGAAAATGGATAAGGCTCAACCACTTGAATACGATGCAGTTAAGAACCCTAATTATGTAAGTTTTGTAGCCGTTGATTCGCTGGGAAACAACATAAAAGTGGTTTACCACAACAATAAGCCAACGGATATGGAAAAAAGCGAGCGCATTGTTTTAAAAGGCAGGGTACAGGGCGATCATTTTGAATGCAAGGATATTTTGCTGAAATGCCCTTCTAAATACAAGGATGATCCCAAAGCAGCACAGAAAAATCTGCAGCAGTCTACTTCATAGAGATTTAGCTGCATTTTTTACCCTGTAACACAAGCTGCATAACATACTAATCACTTTACATGAATTATATAGGCGAACATTTACTTCCCGGACAGATCGGACATTTTTTAGGTATATTGGCATTGATCGTTTCCCTGGTGGCAACGATTGCTTATTTTAAGGCAAGCCGTTTACAGGCTTCTCCGGAACAGGCTTCATGGATCCGTTTGGCAAGGATCGCTTTTTTGATCGAAACCGTATGTGTGGTGGTTTCCTTTGCCTTATTGTATTACATCATCTCCAATCACATGTTTGAATACAAATACGTATTCACACACAGCGATAAAAGTTTACAGACCGAATATTTATTTGCCTGCTTTTGGGAAGGAATGGAAGGAAGCTTTATGTTATGGAGTTTCTGGCATTGTGTGTTGGGATGGGTGTTGATCAAAACAGCAAAAGAATGGGAGCCGGGTGTTATGACCGTGATCAGCTTTGCTCAATTCTGCATAGCTACCATGCTGATTGGCATTTATATCTTTAATGTGAAGATCGGTATAGCGCCATTTATTCTATCCAGAACAGAAGGCTTTTTTGATATGACGCCGATCTTTAAGGATATCAATACCGGTGCCCTGCGTCAGGATTATCTTACGTTGTTAAAAGATGGAACCGGATTAAATGTATTGTTACAGAATTACTGGATGGTAATACATCCGCCGGTATTGTTCTTAGGGTTTGCCTCAACCATTGTTCCGTTTGCGTTTGCGTTTGCCGGATTGATGAAGAAAGACCATGGCTGGACAAAACCTGCCTTACCCTGGGCATCTTTTTCTGCAGCAGTTTTAGGATTGGGTGTGATGATGGGAGCCGCATGGGCCTACGAAAGTTTATCATTCGGCGGTTACTGGGCATGGGATCCGGTAGAGAATGCTTCCTTGGTGCCATGGTTAACATTGGTGGCGGGTATTCATACGAATCTTGTGTATCGTAACTCGGGTTATTCTTTACGAACAACCTATCTGTTTTATATCATCAGTTTTATTCTCGTTCTCTATTCAACATTCTTAACCAAGAGTGGCATTTTGGGCGACACATCGGTGCATTCATTTACAGATCTGGGAATGAATTTTCAACTGGTATTATTTGTGTTGGTGTTTTTGGTGCCTGCTTTGTTCATGTATTTCAAAAATTACAAAAGCATACCGGCTATTCAGAAAGAGGAGAGTACCTATAGCCGTGAGTTCTGGTTATTTATCGGGTCATTGGTATTGTTTCTTGCAGGAATTGTGATCATTGCCAAAACATCCACACCGGTAATCAATAAATTATTCGGCACCAAAATAGCACCGCCGGAAGATGCAGAATTTTCTTACAACCAGATCCAGATCTTTGTTGCGGTAGTAATTGGATTATTAACGGCCATCACACAATACTTCAAATACAAAGACACACCCAAAGCCTTTTTTGGAAAGAAGATCTGGATTCCTACTGCCATTGCCGTAGTGATCAGTTTGTCAATCAGCCTGTTTGGAAATATCAATTACGATAAAAAAGGCCCTGGCTTTTTGTTTGCAATACACCTTGCCATCTTTGCTGCGGTGTTTTCTGTGGTAGCTAATGCATCGTATATCTGGCTGGGACTAAAAGGAAAGATCAAAGCTGCCGGTGCTTCTGTGGCACACGTGGGTTTTGGATTGGTATTGGTAGGAATCTTGATTTCATCAAGCAAGAAAACCGTTTTAAGCTGGAATACAACAGGTATATCGGTTTTACAGGCTGCTGAAAAAGGAAGTAAGAATCCTGCCGGTGATCCTGCAGAAAATATTACCCTGTTCAAACGAGTGGCAACAGATATGGGTAAATACATGGTAACCTATGTAAA
Organism: Sediminibacterium sp.; assembly: GCA_965206685.1. Classification (GTDB taxonomy): domain Bacteria; phylum Bacteroidota; class Bacteroidia; order Chitinophagales; family Chitinophagaceae; genus Sediminibacterium. Next base: position 1,934,091 of record OZ242223.1, on the reverse strand, counting down.
AGATACCCTGAACCCGGCGGATAGAAAACGTTATTTTGAAATCAACTTTAAAGCCAAAAAGGATCAGGAAGAATTCAATTTATATCCGGATGTGATCAAACAAAATAAGGGAGCAGAAGGGTTCTCGGCCAATCCTGCAGCTCAGCATTATTGGTACAAAGATATTTTTGTGTACATCACATCCTTTCAGGAGAATAACCGTTCTGATACTGCGAGCTTCCGTAACCGCGAAGCAAAAGTGGGAGATACCCTGTTCTACGGAAACGGGTTTATTGTTTTGAATAAAGTAGATAAAAATCCTGCCGACCTGAAAAGCAAATATGCGGATGATGAAACCGCTGTTTTCCTCGATATGTCTGTGATCACCAAAGATGGCAGACGATATGGTGTAAAACCCGGTATTGCGATTAAGGGAATGGATGCCATGCGTAACCTGCCCGATACGGTGGTTTCGCAAAGCCTGGTGATTCAGTTCAATAAAGTAGTTGATAAAGACAAAGGCACACTCGAAATAGGTATTAAAGAAAGCGGTGCCATCACCGATCTGATCACATTGAAAGTATACGAATTCCCAATGATCAATATCCTCTGGATCGGTGTGATCGTTATGGTGATCGGGTTCTTTATGTCCATCTACCAACGCATCAAAACTTCCAAACGAGGCGATTTGCGGGTTTCTTAACAGGTTGATAGGTTACTTTTTGGCCTCATACAGCATTAATAAGGCAAGAAGTGTCTAATTTTAAACCGGTTTGAAAAGCATATCCAAACATATCATCTTTCTGTTTTGCCTTTTGGCAGGTTTCATCACTATGCCCGAAGCAAAAGCACAACAACATGGTGTATACGATACATTAAAGGTGTTTGCGTATGTTACGGCAGAAGGTGATACCATTCCTTCAAGCAATCTGCCTCCGGTGCTGGTGTATGGCCGCATGACCAAACAATGGAAGAACTATTGGGCCGAGTGGACAAGACTGCGTAATGCCGTATATGTTACCTATCCTTATGCCAAAGCAGCTGGCCGTATCATGAATGAGATCAATACCAAGCTGGTGAATGTAACCGATCGAAAGCAGCGTAAAGCCATCATTAAAACAAGGGAAAAGGAGTTAAAGAAAGAATTTACAGATAAGCTTACGCAATTATCCATTTATCAGGGAAAGGTATTAATGAAACTCATCAACCGCGAAACCGGCAATAACTGTTACGAAATCATTGATGAATACAAAGGCTTTATCAGCGCCGCTTTTTGGCAAACCGTAGCCATCGTATTTGGCAGTAACCTGAAACAGAGTTATGATCCTTTTGGAAAGGATATAGATATGGAAAAGATCGTAAAGGATGTAGAAAAAATGTACGGCTACAGTAGAGGATAAAATTTTGTGCCTGATATAATTGACTCTGCGCAAACTCTGCTACTCAGCGCCTCCGCGGTGAAAAAAACTCAACGATAACAGATAGCCCCAATTTTAAAAACTCTTTTCACCGCAGAGAAAAGGAGTTGCAGCGTTTTCGCAGAGAGAAAAATCGATGCAATAAAGAAAGTGCTAACAATATCTCTTTAGCACATTTTTAAATATTTCTCTACTGATCATATTTGCACCTAAACTTTCGAGGTGTTCTGTGTAAACCTGGCAATCAATTAATACAACACCTTCTTTTTGTAATTGTCTTACATAATTGATAAAAGCAAACTTGCTTGCATTACTCTGTTTGCTGAACATACTTTCTCCAAAAAACAGTTTACCGATGCGGATGCCGTAAAGTCCGCCAACCAGTTCTCCATCCTTCCATGCTTCTGCACAATGTGCAATTCCGCGGTTATGAAGTTCTATAAAACTCATTTCCAGTTCATCAGTGATCCATGTTCCGGCCTGTCCTTTGCGTTCCAGTTTTTTACATGCACGGATCACCTCCGGAAAAGAAGTATTGGTGCGAAAATGAAACTGTCTTTTTTTAATAATGGCTTCCATACTCTTACTCACTTTCAATTCATCCGGAAACAAAACAAATCGGGGGTCAGGACTCCACCAAAGCGGCAGGTCACCATCATACCACGGAAAGATACCGTGTTTATACGCGAGTAAAAGCCTTTCAATACCCATATCTCCCCCCATGGCCAGCAAACCATCTTCCATTGCCTCTTCAACAGGAGGGAACCAGAGGTTTTTATCTAATGTGTAAACAGGCAAAAGGTGTAATTAAAAATTAGAAATTAAGAATTAAAAATTTGATAGGAATACTTGTTGAAAGTGTGGATTTAAATATTGAGCACTTAATAATTCTTAATTTCTAATTATTAATTGTCTCTATCCGGCAACCACTTCAATCGTAGCCCCAATACCACGATCGGTAATTGCATCGCACATGGGTTTCAGGGTTTCGTATTCGCCATTCTTTACGGCATATTTTCCTTTAGTGTGGATGAACATGGCGCATTGTTCGGCCTGTTCGGGTGTATGGTGGCAGATCTTGATCAGTGTTTCAATCACCCATTCAAATGTATTTACCTCATCATTCCAAACAACAAGGCTGTAAGTAGACATGAGTTCTGTATCTATCTCATGTTCTGCTTCTTTCCAGGGTTGGGCAGCTTCATTGAATAAGGTACGCATCATGCTTGTAAAGTTAGTTTTTGGATCATGGATAACAAAAAGACAAAATCCGTTACTTGAAAAAATAAACCCCGAAGAAAATCTTCGGGGTTATTCTGTGGGAGCACACGGGTTCGAACCGCGGACCCTCTGCTTGTAAGGCAGATGCTCTAAACCAGCTGAGCTATGCTCCCTTATTTATTGGGAGTGCAAAAATAGGGTCTGCACGGTATCATCCAAAAAAAAGTTTGTATTTTTTTAAATTAATTGAGTTGCAGGGCCGGTAAACGGTAATGTTGACTGTCATATACGAACAATTCTTCTATATGATAGGTCCAGTATTTATATAAAGGAGATTTTAGAATATAACTGTCTGCCTCGCTCTTAGATTCTGTATTTAAAGTGATCCAGCAGGTTTGACTCTCCATGCTTACGGCATAACTGTCAATCATGCCTTTATTGATCAAATAGTTGATATAGGTGCGGTGTGGGGGTACCAGCGACATAAAGTCCTCGTCCATAGTAAATTTGATGATCGCCTGAAACTTTTTCATTCTCTGCTGTTTTACAGGGTGGGTACTGCAATATCCGTGCAATACTTTTTCGGATGGCAAACTGGCAATCGAAGCAGGGGCAACTGCATTTATAACAGTAAATTGCAGTAACTAAATATAAACTTTAAAAGCGATGAAAACAATTGGATTACTGGTTCTTTCCAACATTTTTATGACGTTTGCCTGGTATGGCCATCTAAAACACACAGGTTTTCCACTCTGGAAAGCGATTTTGATCAGTTGGGGTATCGCCTTTTTTGAATATTGTTTGATGGTGCCTGCCAACAGGGCGGGTTTTATGAATGGAATGAACGGGTTTCAGTTAAAGATCACGCAGGAGGTAATCACATTGGTGGTGTTTTCTGTATTTGCGGTTTGGTATCTGAAAGAGCCTTTTCAACTAAAGTATCTGATCAGTTTCGCCTTTATTCTCGGAGCGGTGTACTTCGCCTTTAAAAAATAACAAAGGGCATCCCGCGAACGGTCTGCCCTTGTTTTACCCTGCTGCATAGAGAGATTCTTAATCAACCATTATCTTTTTTAGCGTCTCTTAAGCGCTTTCTGAATTTTTTCTTTTGGTCTGCCGACATCGTATCTACCCGGTTCATGATATTCTGGCGGATCTTTTCTTTTTCTTCCGGGGGAAGGCTGTCGTACCGGGCCTTCATATTTTTACGAAATGCTTTTTTCTGTTCGGGAGATAAGCTGTCTAATTTAGCTTTCAGGTTCTCCCTGGGTATTTTTTTCTGTGCAGAAGCCTGTGATGATGCCAACCCAATGGCTAAAATGCTGATCAACAGGTATGTAAGAATCTTTTTCATTCTGCAGGTTTGTAAATAGACCTGAGAAGAAAAAAAAGGTTTAATGCTCCCCAAAAAAATCTGCGAATCTGCCTGTCGGCAGACAGGTCTGCGGCTTACATTTAATTTACCAATTTTGCAATCCTGCCATTTCCTCCCGCCAGAAAAACAGCTTTCCCTTTTTTTGCTTTCTGGCAAACATGGAAGCTTTCTTTGGAAATGAGTTCCCAGTTATTACCGCCATCTTTTGAGATATCAATGCCGGATGTGCCGCAGGTGAGGAGATTATTTTTATCAAGATAAATTACGCAGGAGCGGTAGCCGTGGGGGAGTGTTTTTGGTTGTCTGATTTCATATAATTCTCCATGCATAAAAAATAAAACACAATTATTAGAGGAAATTGTGTCTTTTGAAAAATCCCCGCCCACTGCAACACCAAAATATCCATTCCCTTTGGATGAATGAAGTGCAATAGAATTGGCACCGGTAGATTGCCCTCCCTGAATGATTGGGAAGGCGTAGGGATTTCCTTTTGTATAGTAGTTCCACACGTTTTCTGAATTCTTATACAATACATACCCATTCGAACTTTTACCTCCTGAAACCAGTACCCACCATGGAATGTTTCCTGTAACTGCAAGGTTAGTGCCACTTGAGGCAAAAAAAGACTCACCATCTGCCATCTCAATTGTATTGTGAATGTTGTTATGTATCTTTTTCCAACTGTTTCCCTGATCTTCTGTGTAAAGAAGATAGGGAGAATGCATTCCTTCCAGTGGATCGCCAACAATCATTCCGGTTTTGTTATCAGTACTAAAATTCATTGCATCTAAAAAAGCACCTTTGATAGTATCTTCAAAAACCTTAACCCAATTATTTCCCCCGTCAGTTGTTTTAAAAATTGCGGCAGGATTGGTAATACCCATAATGATGGCCGTATTCTTATCAAAGGCTTCAATATCTCTGAAATCAGTTTTTTCATAGCCGGGTACCTTCATCCAGGTAAAACTATTGCCACCATCTGTTGATCTTGCCACAGAACCACCGCTGCCACTGGCCCAAATAATATTATCATTTACCACACTTAAACCACGAATGCTTATCCGTTTGCCGGATTCCAGTATTTTAATAGTGGGTTGTTGTGCAGTAACACTGACGCTCACAAAAAAAATGTATACTACCGTTTGGATAAGACGCATGCAGATGATATTTAGCAACTAAATGTAGCTTTTATTTTTTCACGCAAAGGCGCTAAGGCGCAATTTTATCTTTGCGCCTTAGCGCCTTTGCGTGCCGATTAATAAAGTAAGTAAGGATTCATTTCTTCGGCCCAGTTTCTGCACTGTGTCAGTTTTGTGATTTCTGCAATGAATTTGGGGAGTGGTAAAGAAAATAATTGTTCGCTATTCGCTATTCCCAATAATTTATCCATATGCTGTTTTCCTGTTGGGTTAACCATCGTAGGGTAGGGAGCCCAATCAAAATATTGCGGATAGGATTGTTTGATGATGCGGATCAACAACAATCCAAAATAAACAGGCTGAAATGATTCGGGATATTTTACCTCTATCAAAATGCCGTTACAGGTTTCGCCTTTGTATTTACTATCGGAAGGAATAAATGAATGAGCCGTAACATGTATCTCATCCAAACCAATGTCAGCAATCATCGCAGCTAATGATTGTCCATTGATCCATGGTGCGCCGGCAATTCGAAAAGCATTATTGGTGCCACGTCCTTCGCTGATATTAGTAGCTTCGAGCAAACACAATCCTGGATACGTAAGCATACTTTGAAAATTCTGTATAGCTGGCGAAGTTGGCACAAACGGAATTCCCCAATCCGGTTGAAACTGTTCTCTGTTCCATCCTTCACATTTGATCACCTCAATATCACAGCCGATATTTCTTTCAGCATTAAAATACAAAGCCAGTTCTCCCAATGTGCAACTATGTCTGATGGGAATGGGCCATCTTCCGATAAATGACGCCTGCTCAATATCCAATATCGGCCCTTCTGCCAATGCAAGATCTCCCGAAACAGGGTTGGGCCTGTCGAGAATGATCAATTTCTTTTTGTTTTTTGCGCAGGCTTCCATCACATACGTCATCGTCCATAAATACGTATAGAAACGGCTTCCCACATCAGGAATATCAAACAAAACAATATCCAGATCTTCCAGATCTTGATCAGATGGTGCCAGTTTGGTACTGTATAAACTGATGATGGGTAAATTTGTTAACGCATCCATCCCGTCCTTCATCTCATGTCCATCGGCACCCATTACATCTAAGCCATGTTCAGGGGAAAATAATTTTTGAATATGGAAAGAATGTTGAAGCAAAGCTTTTCTTGAAGGACTAAGCTGATTGGTTGTTGCCGCATGATTGGTAACCAATCCAATCCTTCTGTTTTTCCATTCCGGAGTTTGTGCTAATAGAATATCAATGCCAAATTGTATCATGAAATGAAGTTAGCGTAATTATGTTTTCGTGAGACGTGAGGCGTGAATCGTGAATCGTGAGTGATGAATGGTCAATTGTGAATAGAAAGCGGTTATTGATTATTCAAATTTGACCATTCACCATTCACAAAAAACTCACGTCTCACGATTGACGATTCACGATCAATTAAACATTTCTCTCAAACCCCATCTCATCCTTCAACTGTTCCACCACATTAAAAATAATTGGGCATCTTTCGTAGTGCATAAAAGTGGTAAACAATCTGTCTTTAAAATTAGGCAGGTGTAGTGCTGGAAATTCTTTGCAGCCTTCAAAACGGTGTTCGTAAACACTGCATTTATTATCACTGAGAAAAGGGCAGGGCATACGGTTCATGATCATGAGGCCGTTGCTGCCTTTTTCGAGGTATTCTTTGTCAAAATCCTCGCGTTTTTGGCCGAGGTGTTGAGAAAGATTATCAGCCTCCTGATCATTGATCAAAACCATCAGGCTTTTACAGCAATTGCCGCAATCGGTGCAACTGATCTGTGGGGAGATGGCTTTATCCAAAGCAAAAACCAGTTCATCTATCTGCCCGCTGTTCCTTTCCTTCACAAATAGCTTAAACCGGTCGTTTTCTTCGGTATGCGATACCGAAAATGCGGAAATTCGGTTCAGATCAGTTTCAATATGGGGGGTAGGTGTTTTGATGGCGCAAATCTAAGTTTTACCCGTTTAGAAATAAGCAAATTCAGGTTTTTGCCTGTTTTATCCACATTATTTAGCGATTTGTAGAAAAGTAAAATTGTGCTGCTCTGTGAGGTAGTTAGATTTGCGGGTTGTACCCCTCCGTCCTGCTCGCGCGGACACCTCCCCTGGAAGGGGAGGAAAGTTTGGGAGAGGCGGAATGCGCTTTTGAAATGCTAGCAGCACTAAATTCTCTCCCCCTACCAGGGGGAGATGCCGCAGGCAGAGGGGGTAAAAGGGGCAGCAGTGGTAAGAATTTAAACGATTGACAATGGCAGAAGACAAAAATCTATTTGAATACAACGAAGAATCGATCAAATCACTCGATTGGAAAGAGCATATACGGTTACGTCCGGGGATGTATATTGGAAAGCTGGGTGATGGCTCGGCTCCGGATGATGGTGTGTATGTACTTGTAAAAGAGGTGATCGATAACTGTATTGATGAATACACGATGGGCTATGGTAAACAGGTGGAACTGGTTATTGAAGGCAAGAAAGTAACGGTTAGAGATTATGGCCGTGGTATTCCCTTAGGTAAAGTAGTGGATGTAGTAAGCAAGATCAATACGGGTGCCAAATACGATAGTAAGGCCTTTCAAAAAAGTGTGGGATTGAATGGCGTGGGTACCAAAGCCGTGAATGCATTAAGCCAGTACTTTAAAGTAACCGCTTATCGTGAAGGGAAAGAGAAAACAGCTGAGTTTGAGAAAGGCGTTCTGATCAAAGAACACAAAGAAGCCAAGACTGATGAACCCAATGGAACCTTTGTTGAGTTCATACCTGATGAAACAGTATTCCGCAATTTCCATTACATACATGAGTACTTAGATAACCAGTTATGGAACTATTGTTATCTGAATGCCGGACTTGCCATGCATTTCAATGGTAAAAAATATGTAAGTAAGAATGGATTGCTGGATCTGTTACAACGCAAGACCAATCCTGATGAACTGCGTTATCCGATTATTCATTTAAAAGGAGAGGATATCGAAATAGCCCTTTCTCATAACAATGATTATGGTGAAGATATTTTCTCGTTCGTAAACGGACAATACACCACTCAGGGCGGTACTCACCAACAGGCATTCAGGGAAGCGTATGTAAAAGTGATCCGTGATTTTTATAAGAAAGATTACGATGCATCGGATATCCGAACCAGTATTGTTGCGGCCGTTTCTGTTCGCGTGCAGGAGCCTGTGTTTGAGAGCCAGACAAAAACAAAACTGGGTTCACAAACGGTTTATGAAGGTGGACCAAGCATGAAGAATTTCATTCTTGATTTTCTTGCCAAAGAACTTGATAATTTCTTACACCGTAACCCAACTGTTTCTGATGCATTGAAAAAACGCATCGAACAAAATGAAAGGGAAAGAAAAGAACTGGCCGGTATTAAGAAATTAGCCAACGAACGCGCCAAGAAAGCCAATCTGCATAATAAAAAATTGCGCGATTGCCGTATCCATCTGAATGATGAAACCACCGCAAAGAACAAAGCAGAGTTCATTGTTTTGCAGAATAATTCTACCATATTTATTACGGAAGGGGATAGTGCGAGCGGTAGTATCACCAAATCAAGAAACGTTGATTCTCAGGCAGTATTCAGTCTGCGCGGTAAACCATTGAACAGTTTTGGCCTCACCAAAAAAGTGGTATACGAGAACGAAGAATTCAATCTGTTGCAACATGCTTTAAATATTGAAGATGGGTTGGAAGGATTACGCTATAATAATATCGTAATAGCAACCGATGCCGATGTGGATGGTATGCACATTCGTTTATTGATGATGACTTTCTTCCTCAATTTCTTTCCTGATCTTGTAAAACGCGGTCACGTTTATATCCTTGAAACACCTTTATTCCGTGTACGCAACAAACAGGAAACTATCTATTGTTACGACGAAACAGAAAAACAGGCAGCTGTAAGAAAGCTTGGCAGCAAACCGGAGATCACACGTTTCAAAGGATTGGGTGAGATTTCTCCTGAAGAATTCGGAAGATTTATTGGGCAGGATATCCGCTTGCAACCCGTGATCCTGGAACAGGGAGATCATATTCAAAACCTGTTGGAATACTATATGGGTAAGAATACGATGGAACGACAGGAGTTTATTATCAATAATCTGAAAGTGGAACTGGACCTGGTAGAAAATTAAAAATTAGAAATTAATAATTAATAATTATTGATTTCTTCAGCGGTCGGACAATAACATGAGTAACAATTTTTAATTCTTAATTTTTAATTATTAATTACACAAAATGGTTCATATAGTTTTTAACGAGAATGAAGTAGCCTTAATGGAAAAGGTGATCGAGATCGATGATAGTCTGGCAGGAACAGTGATACAGATCAAAGATGATTTTGCGGTTGGGCCATTGTCGGATATTTATGAAACAGAAGGCTATCAGCTAAGAAGGGATTGGTGGAAAACCGTTTTGGAATATTCGCCATATACAGATCAATTGGATCTGGTAGATGATAAGATGACGGTTCATAATCTGATCGCAACACTTACTGAAAACCCTGAAGAAGAAGTCTGGATCTGGATGGCACAAAATGCCCACGACGTTTGCGGATATTATTGGTTAATGAGCCAATTAAAGGAATACCAGGGAAGGGTGCATGTTCTGTATCTGAACAACTTGCCGTTTATTAATGAGAAAGGAAATATTTTTTATCCGGTTTATCTATCAGAGATCCAGCCCAAAGAATTTCTGAAAGCTAAAAAACTGGCAAGACCCATTACATTGAGTGAGTTTGAAGTTGACCCGGATGAATGGAAGAAATATTGCAATGAAAACGCAGTAGTAAGATTTTTAGAAGGCGGAAAAAAACTGGCTGCCAAAGAAGCGGATTTTTATGATCGGGATATTCTGAATATTGTAAATTTTGGCCCACAGAAATTATTAAAACTGATCAGCAGTGCATTGAATAAAATGAAAGTGAAAACCGGAGATGCTTTTCTGGTTTGGAGAATACGCGAAATGGTTGCGGCAGGAAAACTGGAAGTAACCGGTGATTGGGCAAAAGGATGGAAGGACCTTGTGGTAAAACTGCCGGGAGATGCAACGGCAACTGCTGAACCAGCTGAATCAGAAGCATAATGATTGAAATAGAAGCCATACACCATGTTGCCATACTTACCGATACTGAATTGTATGAAGTAAGTAAACGTTTTTATACGGAAGTGTTGGGCTTTACGATTGCAGCAGAACATTTTCGCGAAGCCAGAAATTCATATAAACTGGATCTTGCATTGAATGGAAAATACCAGGTGGAATTATTTTCATTCCCCGACTTTAGGGAAAGAGCATCTTTCCCGGAAGCAAAAGGGTTACGTCATTTGGCATTTGCAGTGAAAGATATAAAAGCCGGTTATGAATGGCTGAAGAAAAATGAAGTAAGAGTGGAGGATGTAAGGATAGATGAATTCACCGGAAAAGAATTCTGTTTTTTTTATGATCCCAACGGGCAACCGCTTGAATTATATCAGGCTTAAATAAATACAATGATCGAAGTTTCTGAAATACCGATAATTCACAGTGATGAGAGAGGAACCACTCATTATTTCAATACTGATCGATCAGAGCAATATGTACTGGTATATAGAAAGGCTGGCAGTCATAATGCAAAGCATTACCACAAAGAATTATCAAAAGGAAAAAATCCGGAGATCTTTATATTACTATCAGGCGAGATCACGATTCACTGGTTTGATATAAACAACACCGAAAATAAAGGAACACAAAAGGTTTCAGCACCTGCTATGGTTACCGTTTACGCATACACATGGCATGAAGTAATTGCTGAAACAGATTTTATCATACTTGAACTGAATACACTGGAAGACGGGAGGGTGAATTCGTTCAGGCTTGAGGAAAAGTAAAAATTCAAAATTAAAAATCCTTTTTTGACTTTTTACTTTTGAATGTTGACTTGTATTAATAACTGGATCTAAGGAGACTAAATAAATGGCAAAAGAAAAAGCAGAGAACAGATCATTTGAAAGTGAAAGCGGCTTGGGTGGCCAATACCGTAATTGGTTTTTGGATTATGCATCGTATGTAATATTGGAACGTGCAGTGCCGGCAATTGAAGATGGCTTAAAACCGGTGCAACGTCGTATTCTGCATGCAATGAAGGAAATGGATGATGGTCGTTTTAATAAAGTGGCGAACATTATCGGACAAAGCATGCAATACCATCCGCATGGTGATGCGAGTATTGGTGATGCATTGGTAAACATGGGACAAAAAGACCTGTTGATTGAAACACAGGGTAACTGGGGAGATGTAAGAACCGGTGATGAGGCAGCTGCTTCAAGGTATATAGAAGCACGTCTTTCTAAGTTTGCATTAGAAGTTGCCTTTAATCATAAGACAACTGACTGGCAATTAAGTTACGACGGCCGTAAAAACGAACCGATCACTTTACCGATGAAATTTCCTTTACTGTTGGCACAAGGGGCTGATGGTATTGCGGTAGGATTGTCAACCAAAATTCTTCCGCATAATTTTTGTGAACTGATAGAAGCATCCATCAAATGTTTACGCGGAAAGAAATTTGAATTATACCCCGATTTTCAAACGGGTGGTATGATTGATGTGGCTAATTACAATGATGGAAAACGCGGCGGAAAAGTAAGGGTGCGCGCACATATTGAAGAACTGGATAAGAAAACACTGGTAATCCGTGATGTGCCATATGGTGTAACTACAACACAGTTGATGGAAAGCATCACCAAGGCGAATGACCAGGGGAAAATCAAGATTAAAAAAGTAATTGATGTTACCGCGGCAGAAGTAGAAATACAGATTGATCTGGCGCCGGGTATTTCTCCGGATATTACGATTGATGCATTGTATGCTTTTACCGATTGTGAAGTAAGCATTTCTCCCAATGCCTGTGTGATCGTGGCAGATAAGCCGCAATTTCTTACGGCACATGAATTGCTGACTGTTTCATCTGAGCATACAAAAGCTTTGCTGAAAAAGGAACTGGAGATTCGGTTAAGTGAACTGGAGGATAAATGGCATTATACTTCTCTCGAGAAAATTTTCTTTGAAGAAAAGATATACAAAGAGCTTGAACAGAAACACGAAACATGGGAGAAAGTAATTGAAGCGATTGATAAAGCGTTTAATCCTTTCAAGAAAAAATTAAAGCGACCGATTGAAAGAGAAGATATCCTGAAGCTTACCGAAAAACCGGTAAGAAGAATTTATCGTCTGGATATCAATGAACTGAATGAGCAGATCAAATCCATTGAAGCTGAGATCAAGCAGGTAAATTATGATCTGGAGCATTTAACCGATTTTGCCGTAGCCTATTTTGAAAATCTCCTTAAAAAATATGGTAAAGGAAGAGAACGTAAAACCGAGATCAAAGAGTTTGATACCATACAGGTAAAACAGGTGGCTATTGCCAATACCAAATTATACCTGAACCGAGCGGAAGGCTTTATTGGCACTGGGTTGAAGAAAGACGAATTTCTTTGCGAGTGTTCTGATTACGATGATATCATCGCTTTTACCAAAGGCGGAACAATGAAAGTGGTAAAGGTTTCTGATAAAGTATTTATCGGGAAAGATATCATTCACGCAGCCGTATTCCAAAAGAACGATGAACGCACTACTTACAATATGATTTATCTCGATGGTAAATCGGGCGTGAGTTATGCAAAACGTTTTAATGTAACCGGTATTACCCGTGAAAAAGAATATGATCTTACGAAAGGGTCAGAAAAAAGTAAGGTTCACTATTTTACCGCTAACCTGAATGGAGAAGCGGAAGCGGTGAAGATCGTTTTGAGTCCGAATTGTACTGCTCATAAAAAAGAATTCGATTTCTTTTTCGAAGAATTGGAGATCAAGGGCAGAAGCAGTATGGGAAATCAGGTGACCAAATACCCCATCAAGACCGTTAAATTCAAAGAAGCGGGCAGAAGTACACTGGCTGGAAGAAAATTATGGTTTGATGATAAATTTGGAAGACTAAATACAGAAGAAAAAGGCCAATACCTCGGAAGTTTTGAAGATGAAAAGATTATTGTATTTTACAATGATGGAACTTATGAACTGACAGATACTGAAATAACCCAAAGATTTGAACCTGAAAAGATCGCATTGATAGAAAGATTCGATCCGGCAAAGATCATCAGCGCTGTTTATCTTGATAACGATAAACAACAGTATAATATCAAACGTTTCAAAATTGAAACCACTACTTTAAAATCGCAATTCCTCTTCATCAAAGAAGGCAACGGAAACCGTTTGGAAGCAGTAACTACTGACGAAGAACCGATACTGGTGGTGCAAACAGGGCGTGGACAACAGGTGCGTAAAGCCAAATTTAAAGTAGCCAAAATGGTAGAAGTAATGGGCTGGAAAGCAGTAGGAGCAAAGCTTACCGATTTCAGTAAAACCATTGAAATGGAATGGGAACAAAAACCCAAAGATGAGAATGCGCAACCCGAGTTATTCGGGTAAACCACACAGGATGTTTTATCGTATGTTATAAAAATATTTTATGGCAACACAATATGCATTTGTAACGCGCTGGCAGATCAAAGCTCCTTTAACGCAGGTATGGGATGCTATTCACAGTTCCCTTGAATGGCCTTCGTGGTGGAAAGGTGTGGTAAAAGTTGCCGAATTACAGAAAGGCGATGCCGATGGGGTTGGTGGCGTTAGAGAATATACATGGCGCAGCATACTTCCTTATCAACTGGCATTTAATATGCGCTTAACCGAGTTTGAAAAATACAAGCGAATGAAAGGCGTGGCTTTTGGAGAACTGGAAGGAGAGGGGGAATGGTTTTTTGAAGAAAAAGAAGACATTACGTATGTGCAATATAACTGGACTGTATTTACCAACAAAGCATGGATGAACTATCTGGCTTTTATGCTGAAACCTGCATTCAATTACAATCATGATGTGGTAATGAGCTGGGGGGCAAAAGGATTAGCCAAAAAACTGAATGCAGAACTGATCAGTTATTAATAAAATATTTCTCATTACGTTGCGCTTCATTCGAAATGATGGTTTTTATTTCTTTCGCCTGATCCGTAAAGTGGCATTTTTACTCAGATCACTCGTTAACATGGTTTCATAACGTGTGGTACCATCATATAAGATCAGTGCGGCAGTATTTGGTGGAATCATTCCCAGGTTTTCTGCAAACATGCTTAATTCATTCACTTCCAGATCGGGATCGAGGTCAATCGTTAAACGGATCGCTTTGTGATTGAGCATACTTTTTGGTAAGATCTGTTTGCCATTCAGGAATAAAGAAACAGAATCATAATCAATCTCTCCGTTATCATAGATCTCCAACCGGAGTTTGGAATTAATTACCGATAATTCTTTGGCAACAACTTTTCCTCTCTGATTAAACGCTTCCAATACCGTGATCTCAGCTTCAGCGGGTTTGGGTTTAGCAGCAATCACCGTATCTTTTTTTACTTCGGGCTCCTCATCCTTCATTACCAATGCTGCGGTATCATTTGATTTTGTTAGGCGCAGCATGATATCCGGCACCGTATATTTATGTTCCTCGTCGCCAAACAAACGCCCTGTTAATACCGATTCTGCTTTAGAGGCAAGTAATGTAAAATTGCCCGACATATAACAATCAATACTGTTCTTCGGATTAGGCGAGAGATAATACATTACCGGAAACGGATTGATGGCTAACTTATGCGTTTTGTCATCATACAAACCATTCAGATTGGCTTTTACAAGACTGTCTTTAAAATAATATAGCAGATAACCATTTACTGATTTTCCTTTTTGCAGCAATACCAGTTCGGATAAATACGGATTATATTGTTTGGTGCTTTGCAACATGCCGATTCCATACCAATGGCCGTTAACCTGCTGGGAAGAAGCAGGAAATTGCGAAGCCAATAACACAAATAACAGGGCTGTTTTGATCAGATTCCTCATACTTTCCGCAAAATAGTAAAGGCTAATCTCCCCAAACCCCGAAAGTTGCTAACATATAAACATTCCCCCTCTGTGTGTATCAGAGAGGGGCAGGAGTCAGTCAAAAGAAACAATCGTACCTTCGCAAGCATCATCAATCACAAACACATGGATCCGGTTCTCGTTGGACAATACAATACATTAAAAGTAAACCGGAAGGTAGATTTTGGTTTTTATCTGGATAATGGCGAAGAAGGCATCCTTCTCCCCAAACGTTTTGCTCCCAGAACCCTGCGTATAGGTGATGAGATCAATGTATTTGTATATCATGATTCAGATAACCGCCTCATTGCCACCACACAAAAAGCCAAAGCCTGTGTAGGTGAGATCGTTAAAATGAAATGTATATCTGTAACCGGCCTCGGGGCTTTTTTAGATTGGGGTTTGATGAAAGACCTGTTTGTACCCAAATCCAAACAATTGGGCGGAATGCGTGAAGGTGCCGATTACCTCGTGAAATTATATATTGATGAACAGACCGGAAGGGTAGCCGCAACAGAAAAAATTGAGTCCTTACTCAGTAATGAGGAACTGACCGTTAAAGAAAAAGATATTGTTGACCTGCTTGTGTACCGTCAGTCAGAATTGGGTTGGGTCATGATCATCAATAATATCCATACAGGCATCCTCCACAGTAATGAAGTGTACACCACTTTACATGTTGGCGATAAAATGGAGGGTTTTGTCAAAACGATCCGCCCCGATAATAAGATCGATGTGGTACTGGGGAAACCCGGTTTTCAAAAAGTGGAAGATGAAGCCGGAAAGATTCTTCGCTTACTGGTTGAGAACAATGGTTATCTGCCTTACCATGATAAATCAGATCCGCAGGAGATCTATGATTTCTTTGGTATGAGCAAGAAAACATTCAAAATGACCACAGGTACACTTTACAAACAACAGAAGATCGCTTTTACCAAAACAGGTATACAGCTGGTAACAGCAGAATAAAAGAAAGAATTTTTCCATTACATGATCTGTTATTATGCTACGGACTTTTCTTAGAACGATCCCTTTTATTGTAATCCCTTTTTTTTCAATTGCACAAGCGGCAACCTCAGATCCTAAAGAAGACTGGTTGGTCAATCCTGTTTTAGCCAAAGCAAAGGTTACTGAATCAACAGACCATCGGAATATCCTTCTCAATAACGGACTGGTGCAAAGAACTTTTCGTCTATCACCTGATCTGGCTTGTATCGATTATAAAAACCTGATCAACGGCCAGCAATTACTAAGGGCCATAAAACCTGAAGCACGGATAACCCTTGATGGTATAGATTATGCTGTTGGTGGGTTATCCGGACAAAAAGAAAACGCTTATCTCATACCCGAATGGGTGGATCAAATGAAAAGAAAGGATAGCAGTTTTCATTATGTGGCATACACGGTCTCTGAGATCAAACCCTTTCTGAATGGGAAAACAACTATGTGGACAGGAAGCAATCAACAACCCACCGGCAAGCAAGTATCCTTTACATTTCAATCTTCATTACCGGTTTTACAAGGTATAGACGTTTCTGTAAAATATGAATTATATGATGGTATTCCACTCATTTGTAAATGGGTATCGGTTACCAATAACAGCGGGCATTCCATCACCGTTGATCATTTGGTGAATGAGATTCTGGGTATGGTTGAAGAAGAAAGTGCTGTTGTTGGTAAACCTGAACAAATGAAAAAACCCTCCGGTATCTATATCGAAACCAATTATGCTTTTAATAATGCGATGCGGTATGATATCAGTGATCAGACGATTCATTGGAAAACAGATCCTGCTTATACATCGCAGGTGAATTATAATTATGAAACACCCTGTTTGCTTGAGATCTATCCCGATAAAGCACCGGGTATTGAATTAAAACAAGGAGAGGAGATCAAATCGGTTCGCACATATGAATTACTGATGGATAGTTATGATCGTGAGCGAAGAGGACTTGCCGTAAGAAAAATGTACCGCACCATTGCTCCATGGACAAACACAAACCCCATCTTCATGCACCTTGTTAGTGGTAATGATGAACAGGTAAGAACAGCCATCGATCAATGTATGGCAACCGGCTATGAAGCACTGATACTGAGTTTTGGCAGCCATTGTGATATGGAAGACACTTCTGCTGCTAATATTCAGAAATGGAAAGCGCTTGCTGATTATGCACATAGCAAACATATTTTCATTGGCAGTTATTCTTTGTTCAGTTCAAGATCCATCAGTCCGGAAGATGATGTGATCGATCCTAAAACCGGTAAACCCGGAGGTGCATTTTTTGGTAATGCTCCCTGTATGGGTAGTAAATGGGGACTGGCTTATCTGTTAAAGTTGAAAATGTTTATGAAAGAAGCCGGCTTTGATATTTTCGAGAATGATGGGCCTTACCCGGGCGATGTTTGTGCATCCACAACACATCCCGGACATACCGGTTTAAAAGATTCTCAATGGAAGCAGATGGAATTGCAGAAAAGCCTGTACCACTGGTGTAATGAAAACGGGATTTACGTAAACGCACCTGATTGGTATTTTCTGGATGGAACCAATAAAATAGCGATCGGTTATCGTGAAGTAAATTTTTCTTTACCGCGTGAGCAGCAGATGATCCTTAACCGGCAGAATATTTATGATGGCACCTGGGAAAAAACACCATCCATGGGTTGGGGGTTTGTGCCGCTTACCAAATACCAGGGCGGCGGACCGGAAGCTGTGTTGGAACCCTTGAGTGAACATTTAAAAGATTATGAGCAGTTGATGGTGCAATACTATGGTGCCGGTGTACAGGCCTGTTATCGTGGGCCGAGGTTATATGACACCGATCTTACAAAAACAACCGTAAGTAAAGTAATCAGTTGGTACAAACAATATCGTGAAATACTTAATTCAGATATCATTCACTTGCGCCGTGCAGATGGGCGTGATTGGGATGGAATATTACATGTTAATCCAAAACTTGCCACAAAAGGTTTTGTGCTTTTATATAATCCTTTGAAAGAAAAAATCACCAGAATCATTACTGTTCCATTGTATTATACGGGGTTGACAACAGGAGTAACTTTCATCAACGATAAAGGGGTAAGATTGATAAAAACATTGAAAAGAGACTATTCAATAGAGCTGACTGTTTCAATTGAACCGGAATCGTACAAATGGTTTAGAATCGAAAAATAGTAATCTACTTAAATTATAGACTATTATTTTTGTATGTTTGCTCATAAACCGGATTCAATGAAATATATCTCGAGAGCCATTTGTTGGGCTTGTTTGTTTTTTACCGTAACGGTTGAGGCTCAGGATAAAGTAAAATATCAGCAGGAAATTGATAGCTGGCATAAAAAACGCGTTGAATCACTGGTTGCGCCAAATGGTTGGGTAAATCTGGAAGGATTATTCTGGCTAAAGCAGGGAAGAAACTCGTTTGGTGCCGGTTCGGCAAATGATATTGTATATAAGCACAATTCATTCCCCAACCTGGCTGGCTATTTTGAATGGGAGGGAGGAAAAGTAAAATGGATAACAGAAGCTGGTATAAAAATCACCATCCGCGATTCAGCCATTACATCCGCAACTGTTTATGAAGAAGGAAAACAACCCGCCACAGTTTCTTTAGGAACTTTTCGCTGGACTATTATTAAACGTGATGATAAGATCGGTGTTCGTTTCCGCAATATTGAATCAGACAACGTAAAACAATTCAAAGGTATTAACCGGTTTCCTGTAAATGAAGAATGGAAAGTAACGGCTCATCTCGAAGCTGCTCCTAAAGCCAGTGTAATGATTACCAATGTGCTTGGCCAAACCAAACCCGAAGATTCACCCGGTAAATTAGTATTCTCATTGAATGGAAAAACATTTCAACTGGATCCTATCACCGAAGGCGATCAACTGTTTATTTTATTTGGTGATGCCACGAGCGGTAAAGAAACCTATCCAGCAGGCAGGTTCCTGTATGCCAAACTTCCGGATGCCAATGGAAATACCGTGCTAGATTTTAATAAAGCCTATAATCCGCCCTGTGCATTTTCTGATTATGCTACCTGTCCTTTGCCTCCCAAACAAAATATTCTTCCTATTGCCATTACCGCAGGCGAAAAAGAATATCACCCAACAACAAAACATTGATCTGCTTTGAATAATTATTGAGTCGGATTACCTATGAATAACCTGATTTATTAGGATTTTTCGAAAATAATATTATAATATTTATTAAATTATAAAATATTTAATGTGTAATAAATAAAATAAATTATAATTAATAGTAGTATTTTACTTGTCATAAATTGAAAATAATCGATTTAATTAGATGATAAATCGAAAATAGACAATCATTAAGACATATATTATAATATATATTCTATTTTAATTTGAAAACTCTTTCCCGAAGACAATTTTTATCCAGTACCGGAATGTTAGCCGGAGCAACTTATCCCGCCATGATGGCATTGGGGATGTTACGGGAAGCTCCGGTTAAACCTTTTCAACTGGAAGGTGATGGAAAGGGAAAACATGTGATCATTTTAGGAGCAGGTTTGGCCGGATTGGCTTCTGCATATGAACTTGCCAAATTGGGTTACCGATGTACCATTCTGGAAGCAAGAAACCGTGCAGGTGGCCGCTGCTGGAGTGTACGCAAAAACAGCCATAACAGTGAAACCGGAAATATTCACCAGACTGCCTCTTTTGATGAGGGACTTTATTACAATGCCGGCCCTTCCCGTATTCCACATCATCACCAGCTTACCTTACATTACTGCAAAGAATTAAAGGTTCCTATACAGGTATACAATAATATAAATGAAGGTGCTTACTATTTCAGTGAGGGAAAAGGGCCTTTATCTCATAAGAAAATCCGGGTAAGAGAAATTGACAGTGATGTACGGGGATATATGAGTGAGATGCTGGTTAAAGCGATCGACAGCAAACAATTGGATCTTGCTATGACCAAAGAAGATTCCGACAAGATTGTAGAATATCTCAGAGCAGAAGGAGGATTGGATATTGACAATCTGTATCGTGCTTCTGCAAGAAGGGGATATGCAACAGCCCCCGGTTCCGGAACCAAAGCAGGTGATATGGCTTCTCCATATACACTTCGGGATATTCTGAGTTCCGGATTAATGGATCCGGATTTTTATCATGTGGCACAGTACACCTATGAACTGCAAATGACGATGTTTCAGGCCGTAGGCGGTATGGATATGATTGCAAAAGCATTTGAAAAACAGGTGGGTAAGGATATCCATTTTCAATCTGAAGTGAGTGCGATCAGAAATACAGAAAAAGGAGTAACCGTTGAGTATAAGAATAAAGAGGGATTGCAAAAAATAAATGGCGATATGTGCATCTGCACCATTCCTTTGCCCGTACTCAGTAATATCGATCACAACTTTTCTTCCGATGTTAGTCGTGCCATCGATTATATTACCTATATCTCCACAGGAAAAATAGGCCTGCAATTTAAACGCCGTTTTTGGGAAGAAGATGAACAGGTGTATGGCGGTATTACGCATACCAATAATGAGTTAACCCAGATTTTTTATCCTTCTTACGATTACCAGTCACAAAAAGGAATTCTTATCGGCTATTATAATTTTAATGAGAAAGCAAAACGAACGGGTGACCTGTTACCTGAACAAAGAGAGCAACTGGCTTTGCGGAAAGGCAGTTTAATTCATCCCCAATACACCAAAGAATTTGAAACCTCCTTCTCTGTCAGCTGGCACAAAACCCAATACAGTATGGGAGGTTGGGCGCTGTATTCAAATGAAGAAAGACAAACCGTATATAAAGCTTTATTGCAGGCAGATAAGCAGGTGTATTTCGCAGGAGAGCATCTTACTTATCTGAATGCATGGATGGCAGGTGCATTTGAATCGGCAAGATCAGTAGTGTCTGAAATGCATAAAAGGGTTTTACAATCGTAATTATTTAATCACTCACTAAAACGAAACATATGTCAACTTCAATGGATCGCCGAAAACTGCTGAAAACAGGAATATTTATGGCCGGTGGATTACCCCTCGCCTCCGGTTTCTTTAATGAATTGGCTGCAAAACCCGCCAATACATGCTATAACGATATACTTATCCAAAACGAGTGGCTGTCTTCCGATCAGGAGGCTGTATTTAACGCACCTGCAGAATTAAAAGCACGTTTATTTGCCAATGAAAATCCCTTTGGACCTTCTTCCAAAGCAAAAAAGGCTATAGAAGAAGCAATGGGGCAGAGTTACCAATACCCTTTTATGTTTGCAAGAGATCTTTCCAAATTAATAGCAGATAACGAAGGATTGCAAACTGAGAATATTTTACTGGCAGCCGGTTCCTCACCATTATTACTGGCAGCAGGATTATATTTTAGTAAAAAAACCGGCAGTAATATTATCACAGGTGATCCGAGTTATGAAGATCTTCCTTCCAAAGCAACCCGATTAAATACCAAATGGGTAAAAGTACCGCTTACTTCAGAATACAAACTGGATCTGGATGCGATGGAAAAAGCAATAGATGCCAATACAAGCCTTGTCTATATCTGTAATCCCAATAACCCTACGGCTACTGTACTGGATATTGAAAAGCTTAAAGCATTCTGTAATCGCGTGTCCGAAAAAGTAACGGTGTTTATTGATGAAGCCTATATTGATTACCTGGATGATCCCAAAGCTTCCAGTATGATGAGTACAATCAAAACCGGTAAGAATATCATTGTTGCACGAACATTCTCAAAGCTGCATGGTTTTGCAGGATTACGTGTTGGTTATATTGCTGCACAGCCCGACATGATCGCGAAATTGTCTGTATATACCGAGGGGCCGAATTCTCTTTCCACTACTTCTTTACATGCAGCTTATGCAAGTTATCAGGATAAAGAATTTTTAGCAGGTGCTTTGCAAAAAACCATTGCTTCTAAAAACTATCTCTACGGTGTACTCAAAGCAGAAGGTTATGAATACGTGCCATCCTTTGCAAACTTTGTGATCTTTCCTATAAAAATGGAGAGCACCAAATTTGTTGCAGAAATGAATAAGCGCGGCGTGGGTGTTCGTCCATGGCAATTCAATAACAGGCAATGGTGCCGCGTAAGTATCGGAAGGATGGATGAAATGGAAGCTTTTGCTGCTGCGTTTAAGGAAATCTCTTAAGAAGAAAGCGGTGAGCTGCGGGTATTTGCTTGCGGCTCACAGCTTCCAATAAATTATCTATATAGAAAAACAGTACAAATTCATGAAGAAACTCCTTCTTATTCTTTGTTTGCTTATATCTCAGTATAACAGTAAGGCTCAGGAAAAAACGGTTATCCGTTCGCTTACCATGGATGAATATGAGAAAGCGAAAACCTTTAAAGTAAAAGACCTGGATAACGATACCTATGTTAAGTTCGATAATACCTACATACTCGACCGTTATGAGGGAAGAAAACCTTATTTCATAACCGGTGATGACGGACAGAAGAAGAGAATTGACATATACCGTTTTCTTTTAAAAGACGGAATGCAGGAAATGGGAACCGTTTTATTTTATACAAATGAGAAAGGAAAATTGTACCAGGCCTGTCTGCCCAATTTTAAAGCCGATGGTAAAGTATGGGAAAAATATTTTGAAGACATTCATGCCATTGATAAAACAGAACCCAATTTTGTTTTAAAGCTTTCTTATGTTTTGTCAAAAGAACTGGGATTTCAACTATACAAAGCAAGCAGGCAGGGTGCAGATCTTTCAAAAGAAGCAGGTACATACGGCAGTGATATCTGTTTTCCCGGAACGGTAGAAGTGGCTATGTGGGATGGAAGTAAAAAATTCTTGCGTGATATCAAAAAAGGTGATCGTATAATCACGGTTGATCCGCAAACAAAAACTTCAGCCATTACACAGGTAACGGCCCTGGTTGCCCATGAAGAAAAAAATTATGCCATTACCCGTTTGGTTTTACTGGGAGCGGGTGAAATACAAACACAAGCGGGTAATGAAATTAAATTATCAGTTAAAGAATTAAATGCCACACCTAACCATCCCGTATTTACTGTAAACGGTGAAAAGAAAATGGGAGAAATAAAACCGGGAGATGAAATTCTCTGCCTGAATAAACAAACAGGCATTTATGAAAAATATACTGTTTGGACAAGAACGGAAGGAGCTGGTGGCTTTCAGAAAGTATATAATATTGAAACCAATGGCGGCTCAACATTTATTATGAATGAAGTGATGGTTTTACAAAAACCTTTGACAACGCAATAATAACCGGGATGAACAGTATTGCTTCTCAATTCAAATGCAGCATCATATCGTAGTTAACCCCATTGTAATCAAACTGTCCCAGTTTATGAAAACCGTTGTTGAGATAATATTGAATGGCATGCTCATTATCTGCCTGTACACCGCCCCATAACACGATCCTTTTGATATTCCTTGTTTTCAGGTCATTGATAATAAAATGTAAAAGCTGGTTGCCGATCCCTTTCCCCTGCCATTTATCCGCAACAGATGGAGCAAACGCACAATCCGTCAGCGGATTTAATTTTAATCCATATGCCTCCAAACGTTCAATTTCGTGATCCAGATAACCTGTTTTGATAATGGCATACGCAACGATTTCATTGGTCTCCATATCTAATGCAATATATCCAAGTTTTGTAGCGTGCAGATCTCTGTAGAAATCAATGATCGAGTCAGGGTCAAATGCATGCGGGCCAAATCGTTTACAGGATATCTGACTTAATTGATTGAGATAGATAAAAAGGTTTTCGAAATCGCTGGTATCTAAACTGCGAATAATAATGTGTGAAGGTTTCTCGCTTTTCATGTTGAATGGGCTACTATAACTGGGGAGTTCGTTATATGCTATCCGTAATTTGGGTATTGTATAAGAATAGCCTGATCCTGTTAATTCTGTTTCTGAATACAAAAAACATGGCCGGGCCGATGAACGGAATCATAAACAGGATCGCAAACCAGATCAGTTTTACTTTATTGCTCACAGAATTGATGGAAAATAACTGAATAGCTGCGGTAACCAACATGGCCAAATGGATCAATGCAAAAATTGTCCATAAAAGAAGGCCAATATCAGGTGTTAGAACAGTCATACCTTTTGTTTTATAAGGGTTACTGAAGTGGGTGTTTCAATTAGAAATGCTTTTACTTTATTTTCTGCTCTGACCAATATCCTGCGATACATCATCTTTCGAAAAAGCAATGATTAATAAAAACGCAATCACAAACCAACTTTGAAAAACAAGATTGCTTTTCACAAGATCTATGGTCATTTCTGCGGCGAATAAATGTATCGGGTGCATGTGTTTCAATTAATATTTACAATAGAGTAAAACTATACCGCTTTCGCAGCCCCACCTATGGGGAAAAACCCGCTTTTTTGAGGGGATTATCCCGTACTAACGGGTGTTAGCTTAAATCATTACCTTTGCCATTCAAATTTTGAAAATATGAGTAATCGGTCTGTTTATATTGTTGCTGCCGTTAGAACGCCGATCGGCAGTTTTGGTGGATCATTAAAAGATTTTACAGCACCGCAGTTAGGCGCAATCGCTATTAAAACTGCCGTTGCCAAAGCCGGTATTAAACCTGAAGATGTACAGGAAGTTTTGATGGGTTGTGTAATTCAGGCAAATACCGGACAGGCACCCGCAAGACAAGCCGCTAAATTTGCCGGACTTCCGGATAGTGTGATCTGTACCACCGTAAATAAAGTTTGTGCCAGTGGAATGAAAGCGATTGCACAAGGTGCACAAAGCATTCTTTTGGGGGATGCGGATATTATTGTTGCAGGTGGTATGGAAAGTATGAGTAATGTGCCTTACTACAGCCCTAATTTACGCTGGGGTAATAAATACGGCAATGTGAACATGATCGACGGGCTCGCGAAAGATGGACTAACAGATGTGTATCATAATTATGCCATGGGAAATGCAGCCGAATTGTGTGCAAAAGAATGCAATATCAGCAGAGAAGAACAGGATGCTTTTGCAATTGAAAGCTATAAAAGAAGTCAGGCTGCCTGGGCCAATGGATCTTTTACTGATGAAATCGTTCCGGTAGAAATTCCCCAGAGAAAAGGTGATCCTGTTTTATTTAATAAAGATGAAGAAGCATTTAATGTAAAATTTGATAAGATCCCCGAACTCAAACCTGCTTTTACAAAAGATGGTACCGTAACAGCTGCTAATGCATCAACAATGAATGATGGTGCAGCAGCAGTGGTGCTGATGAGTAAAGAAAAAGCAGATGCGATGGGTATTAAGCCTTTGGCCATCATACGTAGTTATGCAGATGCAGAACAGGCACCTGAATGGTTTACTACCACACCCTCCATGGCCGTTCCAAAAGCAATAGCCAAAGCCGGTTTACAAATGAGTGATATTGATTTTTGTGAATTGAATGAAGCTTTTTCTGTAGTAGGAATTGTGAATACACAAAAAATGAAACTCGATCCCGCAAAAGTAAATGTACATGGCGGTGCGGTTTCTTTGGGCCATCCGTTGGGTTGCAGCGGTGCAAGAATTATTGTTACGCTGATCAATGTGCTGAAACAACATGGCGGTAAAATTGGTGCCGCGGGTATTTGTAATGGGGGAGGAGGGGCTAGTGCAATGGTGATAGAGATAATTAATAATTAGAAATTAATAATTAATAATTTTTGCCACAGATAATGCAGATTCATTTCTGTATTATCTGTGGCAATATCTTTACAGGTATGATTGAAATTAAGAAAGCGGGTTATGCGGATGCAGAATTGATTGCTGATATCAGCAGAGAAACCTTTTATGATACGTTTGCTGAATTCAATACAAAAGAGGATATGGATAAATTCCTCGCAGAACAATTCAGTAAAGAATATTTAATGGCACAGGTAACCGATGCGGGAAATATTTTTTTACTCGCTTACGCAGATGATCAGCCTGCAGGATATGTGTTTCTGAAAGAATCTTCTCACGAAGACCTTGATGAGAAAAATGCCATCGAGATCTCTCGCCTATACGCAAGAACTTCTTTTATCGGAAAAGGTATTGGCAAAGCACTGATGAATGCCGCAATAGAGGAAGCAAAAAAAATGCAAAAAAAAGTGATCTGGCTCGGCGTTTGGGAACACAATCACCGCGCGATTGATTTCTACAAAAAATGGAGCTTCGAAAAATTCGCAGAACAGGATTTCATTTTAGGAAATGACGTGCAGCATGATTGGGTAATGAAAAAATCAATTACTAATTTCTAATTTTTAATTATTAATTACTAATTATCTCTCCCACGGTCCGAACTTATGCTCAACCTCCGATTTGCCATCCGCATACGGCCCAAACGGATGATCAAATGGCTTCTTCTGAATATTGGGCCAGTCCTTACTCAGATCCATAGAAGGCCTTGGCTTTGCGTTTACAAAGGCTGCAACATCCCATGCTTCTTCATCTGTTAACTGCGGATTATGATAATTGGTTGTATTGGGCATATTGTTTTTTACATAACCCGCAAACCTTGATAATCTATATAAGCCTGCACCAATATTATAACTGTGCTCACCCCATAAAGGCGGATAGAGATAAGTGGCATTATCTGTATTGATCTGCCCTTCTCCATTTTTACCATGGCATTTTTCGCATACACTTGTATACACAATCTGTCCTTTAACAGGATCTGCTGCACGCGACAAATGTTTCAGCTCCATAATACCGGAGCCTTTGGGTTTTGTACCTTTTTTGATATCGCTCCCAAGCCATTTAATGTAAGCAATAATTGCACGCATCTCTTTGCTGTTACTGTCAAGTGCCTGACCATTCAGGCTTCGTTCCAAACAATCATTTACTCTTTTTTCAATGCTTTCTTTTGTGCCCGATCGGTCGCGGAATTTTGGATAAGTTGAGGCAACAGCACCGTAATTATTTCCCCAGGGTTTTGTGCCTGCTTCCAAATGACAATTCTGGCAATTCATGCCATTGGTTATTTGTGCAACGGTTCCCTTCGGCCCAAGATAGTATGCTGTTTTTTCAATTAAGTTTCTTCCATAACGGATCAATGTGCCGCTGCTGTCAACCGGTATCTGATTGGCTGAAGCACCTGTCCAGCAATCGGCGGTATTTGTATTACTGATAGATGCTTCTTGTTTATCGCTATTGCATGATGCTGCAATAAGCATCAGAAAAAATATGTATAAACAAGTTGATTTCATCTTTTCAGTTTAATCAATTTCCTCTGTGTAACTCCGTTCCTCTGTGACCTCTGTGTTGAAAATCACCCTGCATCATCAATCAAATAGCATTTCAACACAGAGGCACTGAGTACACAGAGGAGCACAGAGAATTTAATGAGGCAATTTATCTCTTACTAAACCATATACCCAGGTTCCTGCAATAGCACTGAATAAAGTTACGATCACAACCGTTGCACCTGTGCCTATGGTTGCGAACAATGGGCCCGGACAGGCGCCCGTCATGGCCCAGCCAAAACCAAATAATAATCCACCAATCACAAGTCCTTTGTTGAAGGGCTTATTTTCAAACTGAACTTCTTCGCCATATATGGTTTTGATCTTTAGTTGTTTAATGATCAGAACTGAGATGGCCCCAACAACTACTGCCGAACCTATCACACCAAACATATGAAAACTCTGCAGCCGAAACATTTCCTGAATACGGAACCAGGAGATCACTTCTGCCTTGGTTAAAATAATGCCGAACAAAACGCCTGCAAATAAATATTTCAGGTTGTGCCACCAGGGATGTTTTAATTCACTGGCGTTAATGCAGGCTGAATCTAAGGAACGTACTTCAAAATCGGTATTCATTTCTTTTGCCTGCATAATTATAATTTTAAGATGATGGGTAAGATCAAATTGGCCATAATAAATCCACCCGCCATAAAACAACAGGTGGCAATCAGCGATGAGAATTGCAAATTACTCAAACCCATTATTGAATGCCCGGAAGTGCAACCACCAGCATACCTTGTTCCAAATCCAACGAGAAAACCTCCTACGACCATTAGCAGAAATCCCTTTAGCGTTAGTAATGCAGGCCAATTAAAAAGATCTGTCGGAACAAGTGAATGGTGATCGGTGATTCCATATTGCTGTAATTCTGCCAATAATTTTTCATTTACTTCAACAGCGACTCCGTTAGATAGAAAGTTTGCGGCGATAAAACCACCCAACAAAACGCCTGCAACAAAAAACAGGTTCCATACCTCTTTTTTCCAATCATATTGAAAAAAAGGAATCTTAGCCGGTAAACATGCCGCACAAATATGTCTTAAAGAAGAAGAGATCCCTAACCGTTTATTGCCGATGAGTAATAACAAAGGAACCATCAAACCAATCATCGGCCCCGCCACATACCATGGCCAGGGTTTTTGAAGCCATTCAATCATAGATCAATTTTTAATGCCACTCAAAATAAGAAAGATTAGCGGATTGCGAATTTGCGGATTATCGGATTAAAAAATTCGCTAATCCGCAATCCGTTAATTCGTGAATAAACCTATTTCACAAACAACTCATGAATAATAATATAGATCCCCATGATCAGTACAAACCAGCCAAACCATTTTTTCAGTTTTTCTCCAGGTAGGTCCTGTCCAAGCCTGCGGCCGATAAAGGTTCCGGTAATAGATATGGCGGTGATGGGTAAGAGTAATGCCCAGTTAAACTGGTGATGAAAAAGATCGCCGGCAAACCCAAACAGCGAGTTCATAGCAATGATCAATAACGATGTGCCTATCGCATCTTTCATTTTGAGATGGAAGGAGAAGATCAGTATCGGAATAATGAGGAAACCACCACCTGCGCCAAGCAAACCTGTTAAGATTCCCACTTCCACACCACGGATCAATGCTTTGGTTAAATGGATCTGATGATCATTGGGATTATCTATAACCGCCACCTGTTTTTTGATCATGTTCAAAGAAGCAATGATCATCACAACCGCAAACAATAACATAGTGATCAGCGATTTGGTAACTACAAAACTTCCGATCATGAAAAAATGTTCCGGTAAAATGGGGATCAACAATTTTCTGATCAACACAACGGTTACGATAGAAGTGATCCCGAAATACAATGCTGCTTTAAAATTGATATTTCCTTTACGATAATTTTTCCAGGCACCCGCAAGGCTGCTGCATCCTACAATAAATAATGAATAACCGGTAGCAATACTGGGGGGAAGGCCAAAAAGATACACCAAAACAGGAATCGTGAGTATGGAACCGCCGCCGCCGATCAGGCCCAGGGACAGGCCAATTAATAGAGCGGCGAAATATCCGGCAATTTCCATGTACTTGTGGTTGGGTTGCAAAGATGCTGAATAAAGCGCTGCAATTGACAGGGTTATAGATAATTTCTATGAATGGGGTATAACCAAATCAACTAACCGTAAAAGCGGGGGAGTGAGGTACCTAAACGGCCTGTTCAACCAGATCGTCCATACTGATACCCATATGGCTTTCATCGTAAATACATTCGCCATTTTTGATCAATAATAACTGGGGCGATTCGTGGTAAACACTCAATTTTTCAGATATTCTGTTTGAGATATTGCGGAAGGCGATAAGGTCGAGGAAATAAAAATCAATATTACCGGGTGCTTCAGAACGTTCAAGCCTGTTTAACACCATAGAACTCGTTCCACAGCGTGTACTGTGTTTGAAAATAACCTGAGGCTTTTCTGCTGACTTAATCAGAATCTGTTCAAATTGTTCTTCTGTCGTAAGGGGAATCCAGTTCATCAATCTCTTTTCTATAATAACAAATCCTTGAAACCTTTGTTCAATCAATTACTGACGGAAGTATTTCGGGTTGGTTGTGGGACATCCTTTTCTCGACGGTGCACAGGATGTAAACAGGGCTGCCGCCACCAAAATGGTAAGAAATAAAAGGGTAATCTTTTTCATATTCGTGTTTAGATAAGAGATTAGGCTGTATTTTGCGACTCATCAAAGATAAACTTTCAGGTGTAAACGTTGCCTAATCGGCATACACATTTTGTTAATTTGTTGATGAATTCCTGAATACTAACGTATGCGAGTCCATTTTATTTCAATCGGGGGTAGCGTAATGCACCAATTAGCCATTGCTTTACACCGGAAAGGTTACCGGGTTACCGGCACAGACGACGAAATTTTTGAGCCGGCCAAAGGCAATCTCGAAAAAGAAGGCTTATCGCCAACCCAGATTGGCTGGCAGCCGACCTTGATTAC
This sequence comes from Sediminibacterium sp., assembly GCA_965206685.1. Classification (GTDB taxonomy): domain Bacteria; phylum Bacteroidota; class Bacteroidia; order Chitinophagales; family Chitinophagaceae; genus Sediminibacterium. The sequence continues at coordinate 1,903,780 of OZ242223.1, read as the reverse complement.
CAGCGATATAGATGCCATCATTCTGGGTATGCATGCTAAAAATGACAATGCGGAACTGATCAGGGCACAGGAACTGAGACTAAAGATCTATTCCTTCCCCGAGTATATTTACCATGAAAGCCTGCAAAAGAAAAGGGTAGTGGTTGGCGGAAGTCATGGAAAAACTACCACCACCGCCATGATCATGCACGTTTTGAAACGGTTGAAACGTGATTTTGATTATCTGGTAGGTGCCAGGCTCGAAGGGTTTGATCAATCGGTTGATATCACAAACGCCCCGGTAATTGTTTGTGAGGGGGATGAATACCCTGCAAGTGCTATTGAGCGAAAACCCAAATTCCATTTTCTGTTTCCGCATGTGGCCATACTTACGGGTATTGCCTGGGATCATATTAATGTGTTCCCCACATTTGAATTTTACCTTGAGCAGTTTGTGATCTTTATCAATAAAATTGAGAAAGATGGATTGCTGATCTATAATGCGTCTGACCCCGTACTGAAACAATTGGTGGAAGCCAACTTGCGAAAAGATATCCGATACCAACCCTATGGTGTACCGGATCATACCATTCAAAATGGAACCACCACCGTAACCATTGATGGCGTTACCGGCCAACTGGAAGTTTTTGGCAACCATAACCTGATGAATCTGTTTGCTGCATTTTATGCCTGTAAAGAATTGGGTGTAATGGCTGCAGAATTTATACCTGCGATTGCCTCGTTTACGGGTGCTTCCAAACGGTTGGAATTATTATCAGCCAATGAAACAACCAGGGTTTATCGTGATTTTGCGCATGCTCCAAGCAAAGTAAAAGCATCTATAGAAGCGGTAAAGCAACAATATCCCGACAGAAAACTGATCGCCATTTTAGAATTACATACTTACAGCAGTTTGAACGAACAGTTTATGCAGGAGTATAAAGGCGCAATGGATAAAGCAGATACCGGTATTGTTTTTTATTCAAAACACGCACTGGAACTCAAACGCATGCCCGATCTGCCTGCTGAGAAAGTGCTTGCAGGATTTGATAAAGAAGGATTACTGGTGATGAATGATGCAAAGATTTTATGGGAATGGCTTCAGTTGCAAACCTATACAAATGCCAATATTCTTTTAATGAGTAGCGGAAACTATGATGGATTAGATATGCTTACCTTCGCCAAACAGATCACTAAATAAGAAAAGAACATTACTGCTAACATGAAACTGCAACTAACCCGTCCCATTGCCTTTATTGATCTGGAAACCACCGGTATCAACATCAGTACCGACCGTATTGTAGAGATTGCGATTATAAAAGTTTTGCCTGATGGAACATCGCAACCCAAAAGGAAACTCATCAATCCGCAAATGCCCATTCCTTCTTCTTCCAGCGATATACATGGTATTACAGATGAGATGGTAAAAGATGCACCCAGTTTTAAACAGGCGGCCAATGAACTGAAACAGTTTATGGAGAACTGCGATCTTGGCGGTTATAACAGTAACCGTTTTGATATTCCCATGCTGATCGAAGAGTTTCTGCGTGTGGGTATTGAATTTTCTATTGACGGCAGAAAACTGGTAGATGTTCAGAAAGTATTTCATATGATGGAACAGCGTACGTTGAGTGCGGCCTATAAATTTTACTGTCAGAAAGTATTGGAAGGAGCACATGGAGCTGAAGCGGATGCCACTGCTACCTGGGAAGTGTTGGAAGCGCAGGTAGAAAGATATCCGCAAATTGGCAGTACGGTAGAAAGCATTGTCAAATTCACCGGAGAAGATGATATTGTTGATTTTGCACGCAGGTTTATTAAAGATAACGGTATAGAGATCTTCAATTTTGGTAAACATAAGGGTAAGCCCGTTACCCAGGTGTTGAAGGAAGAACCCCAGTATTACGACTGGATGATGAAAGGGGATTTCCCCATGAACACCAAGCAGAAACTGACTGAGATCCTGAACCGTACGCTTTTGAAAAAAAGCTGATAACTGATTTTATCTCTTTCTTATAGAATAATTTAATATTTGAAAACGATCTAAGTCGTAACTTTAGTTTTTACCCCAACACCCTCAATTGTTTGGAAAAAATTGTCATCATACCCACTTATAATGAGAAAGAAAATATTTCTGCCATTATAAATGCAGTCTTTGCATTGCAACAGGGTTATCATGTGTTGGTGATAGATGATAATTCACCCGATGGCACGGCTGGTATTGTGCGTGACCTGATTCAATCTTTCCCCGGCCAATTATTTTTGGAAGAAAGAACCGGTAAACTCGGTTTAGGAACTGCCTATATTTATGGATTTAAATGGAGTATTGAACGCGGCTATCATTTTATTTTTGAAATGGACGCCGATTTTTCACACAATCCTTCAGATCTTGAACGTTTATATGATGCCTGTAAAAACCAGGGTGGGGATATAGCCATCGGCAGCCGTTATGTGCCAGGTGGCAAAACGGAGAACTGGCCTTTAGACCGTCAGCTGTATTCGAGAGGTGGTGCTTTTTATACAAAGCTGATCACCTGGATGCCTGTGAATGATCCAACCGCAGGATTTGTATGTTATAGAAAAGAAGTACTTGAGGCGATCAATTTTGATATGATCCAGTTTGTGGGTTATGCTTTCCAGATTGAAATGAAATTTGCTGCATGGAAACTTGGCTTTACGATAAAAGAAGTGCCTATCACGTTTGTTGACCGCAAGATAGGATACAGCAAAATGAGTAAAGGCATTATTAAAGAAGGCGTTTTGGGTGTATTGAGCATTCAATGGAAAAGCCTTTTCCACAATTACCGCAAAAAAGTAAAGAATACAGAAGTGAATACTTCCTTTACTTCTAAAGCTGCTAATTAGACAGCATCTTATTCATAATTCCCTACGGTTATCGAACTCCAGCTTTTATTCTTTACAGCATCGAACATCAGCCAGCAGGCAATCATTGATAATATAAGTGCAAGAATAATCACCGGCATATTTGTGTAAACAAAATAGTGTGCCACAGCAATACCCATCGGTATCAGCATACTGAATAAACCTTTGATAAAAGTACCGCCCTTTGATGCATTGGATTGCTGCGAAGAAAAAGGCAGTTCGCGGATCGTAAGATAGGCAACGATGGAGGTGATCAATAATTGATTACTCATGCCCAATAATAAATTCGGGATCACTTTTGGCCCAACAATCGAAATGGCGGCAACAGAAGTGATGGCTAACATCGGAAAATAAAATTTAACGATAGCGGCTTTTACTGCGCCAACGATCAAATGTCCGGGTGTTTTTACCGGAGCGATATAATAGATCCAGGATGCTTTGTATTTATCAGAATAGATGATCTGCCGCAGCGCCATTACCAGAATAAAACTGCTGAAATAGATCAGTCCGATAAAAATAAATTTACCGCCACGCACCTGGTCACGGATATCGCTCATGGATATTTTATTTCTGGTATTCAAAAACATGATCACGATATACACAACCAGATAACCGAGTGAGGGATATACTTTCATTTTAAAATCTCTGCTGCGCCCTGTCATTTTCCATGTGTACAGAAATGCCATACGCTCAGCCCCGGCTTTGGTAAGCCATTGCGCCATTTGGGTGATGTAAGCAGAGGTAGTTGATATGACCCCTTTACTGTTTGCTTTTGCGGGTGCACCATCGCCATCACTGCCGCTGATCATGGATAATTTTTGATTGAAAGAGGGGGCAAAGTATTTGATCACCACCCAGATACTGAATGCAGGTACTGCAAGACTGAGCATAAAAAACAAAGGCAAAGGAAAACTGAAATCCAGATAGCGTAAACATTGCCAGCTTCCTGCAAACCAATAGGGTGGTGTGATAAAAGCCCATGAGGAAGAAGTGATCGTATAATTTTCCAATGCTGCTTTACTGATCAATCTTGGTACCAATTGATATCCTCCATAAAAAAAGATGGCAAAGAAGATCTGAAAATAACTGATGATATTTTTGAATTTTTCCGGCGTGGTTACTTTCAGGATAAATACATACAGTGCATTGATCAAAAAGATGGTGAACAATGTGGCAGCAATAATTAATAACAGAAAAGGAAATAATCCTGCCATTCCTTCTTTAATACCCATATAGATCAGCGCCGGAATAGACAAAGGCAATACCATCTTCGAAATATGTATCATGATATGTAATAACCTTGCCAGCAGAAAGGTTTTATCATTGATGGGTTTTGGGAGGATGATCATGTTATCTCTGATATCGATCAATACAGAAGTAAAATCGGTGATCAAGGTAGAAGCCAGTACAAAAATGTAAAAGGAAAAATAGATCGTTAACCTCGTGATATAATCTTTTCCTACTGCAAAACTTACCAGGAACACACAACCCATGATGGCTGTAAAAAAGATAATGCCTAAGGTTGCCGCTGTTACCGGCTTTTTCGATTTTCTGCTTTGTGCCTGCTGAATGGGACTGGGCCTTCTGTCGTCCATCATTAACTTGGCAGTTAAGATGGCTTTCAGGTGACGCATATCCACACCCATACGCGTATACAAACCGGCAGGTAACAATAATAATTTCAGGAAAAATTTATTAATAAAATTCATGGCTTAGCTTGGGTTCTGGTTTCCGAATGCGCTCATCAATTGATCTGCAGCATCTGATAAAGATTCTTTGGCAGTCATATGGGCAAAGATCTGTTCAAGGCTTTGGTTGCCTTGCTGCTGCTGTAACTCAATAAAGCTGCCATCAGCAATTACCGTTCCTTCATTGATCAATACAATTCTGTCGCTCACTTTTTCCACTACATCCATCATATGACTGCAATAAAAAATAGTCTTTCCTTCTTTGGCTAATTTGCTGATCAGGTCTTTTACAATGATCACACTGTTGGCATCCAATCCACTCAAAGGCTCATCCAGAATAATGATATCCGGGTTATGCAATAATCCGGAAACAATCAGCACTTTCTGCCGCATACCTTTGCTGAAAGTATCCATGCGCTGGTGCATATTTCCTTCAAGGCCAAATGCCGTAAGCATTTTAATAATACGGTCGCGCGCCAGTTCTTTTGGCATATTATACAACTCGGCCATAAAGCCAAGAAACTCTGCGGGGGTTAAAACATCATATAATTCAGCCAGTTCGGGCACATAGCCTATTTTTGCTTTAACGGCGATAGGATCTTCTTTCAGGTTAATGCCATCAATCACTACTTCACCTTCATAATCAGAGATCAATCCACATAATATTTTTACCGTGGTACTTTTCCCCGCACCATTCGGCCCGATGTAACCAATTACCTGTCCGGGATAAATAGTGAGATTGATGCCTTTTAATACCTGCTTGGTACCATAATTCTTATATACATTCTGCAGACTGATGATCGGGTTCATGCAATGGATTTATTGATTAGTGTGTTTCGGTGTTGATTATATTACAATTTCTTACTAATTATTTTCATAACCAAGGAAATCTGTTCGTGAGGCGTGAGACGTGAATCGTGAGTAAAAACATATAAACTCACGATTCACGTCTCACGCATCATGATAAACAAATATTCTGTTTCTTTACTGCCATGAAACAAGCCCTCATTAAACTACATATCGCTGTATTCCTTGCCGGTTTTACAGGTGTTTTGGGCAAGTTGATTTATTTAAATGAGGGATTATTGGTTTGGTATCGGATCTTTTTAACGGTAGTTACTTTATTTATTATTCTCCGCAGTAAGAAAAAAATAACCCGTATCCCGTCAGCAGCCGTGTGGAAATTACTGGGTATTGGTACGCTGATCGCTTTGCATTGGGTATGTTTTTACGGGAGTATTAAAATGGCCAATGTGTCTATTGGGTTGATCTGTTTTGCCTCGGTAGGATTATTTACCGCCATACTGGAACCCCTGCTTACAAAAAACAGATTTAGTTGGCAGGAGATAGGGTTGGGGTTGATCAGTTTGCTGGGCATTTACCTCATCTTTCATTTTGATACACGTTATCGTGCCGGGATCATCGTTGGCATACTATCAGCATTATTAGCCGCCATTTTTTCTGTGCTGAATAAAAAAAATGTAAACCTAGCCGAGCCAAAGACATTGATGTTGTATGAATTGAGTGGTGGATTACTGATCCTCACTTTATTAATGCCGTTATACCTGCATTATTTTCCAACCGACTATATTTTGCCAACCTTATCAGACTGGGGATGGCTGCTGGTATTAAGCTGGTTCTGTACCGTATTGGGTATGGATCTTATGTTACAATCCCTGCAAAAAGTTTCTGCCTTTACCCAAACACTCAGCCTGAATCTGGAACCCGTTTACGGAATCTTTCTGGCGTTTATTTTATTTAATGAGAACGAAAAACTGAATAATAGTTTTTATATCGGCTTTTCATTGATTGCTTTATCGGTGGGATTGCAGATGGTAAGGGTGATGAGGAAGCGGGCGCGATCGTGAGGCGTGAATTGTGAATTGTGAATTGTGAATCGTGAATCGTGAATCGTGAATCGTGAATCGTGAATCGTGAATCGTGAATCGTGAATGAATATAACCAGTAAGGTAAGTTTTTTTGAAGACTCTATACTCACCACTCACTACTCACTACTCACACTATTTCAGCTCATACGCCACCACACGATTGCCATAAAAAGTAGGCACATATACGATGCGGTTTTTGGCATCATATCCGATATCGGCGGTATTCGATTTTTCTGCGCGGGTATCCAGTAAAATTTGTTTGCCGCCGTTAGCGTAGATATAATAGATCACACCACTCCAGGCAGAAACAAGGTACTCGTTCTTTTTAACCATTTCAATTCCGTCTGTGCTGGGGTCCATGCCATCGCTTACGCCGGTTACACTGCCCGAGATCAGCATTTTGAGTAAGGAGCCTTTATCCAATATCAACAATTCATCACCAACAGCCAATAACCCGTTTGGCCCTTGCAGGTTTTGCATAAGCGTTACCACAAAGCCTTTTTCAATCCGGTATACTTTAAAATTACGGGTATCACTTACATACACAAAACCTTCTTTGTCGATGGTAATATCATTTAAAAAAACAGATCCTTCAATGGGTATCCGTTGAATGATTTTTGCTGTTTCCATATCTATCACGACTACTTCCGTTAAATCGGCAACATATAATTTGCCTTTGTGGATCCCCATTCCCTTGGGGGCATTCAATCCGGTAACCCAGTTGGCATTGATGATTTTTCCATCTAGGGAAACTTTGGCAATGGCACCTTTGCCGTCCTTTTCATTGGGTACACCATCTATTTCAGAAACATAGAGGATCTTTTCTTTCTCACTATATAAAACAGATTCAGGTGTTCTTAATAAAGTATCTGTTTCCCATTTTTTTACCAGACTATGGCCCTGTGCCGAAACGATCAAAGTTGTAAGAGAAAGAAATGGTATTAATAAATATTTCATAAAAAGTAATTCGGTTAGTTAGTTTTTGCAGGATTGATTACAAAAAAAGGATTCATCACACATTTGCAATTGATCGCGTCTTCATCATAACATCTTCTTAGTTTTTGTAAAGTAACCTCCTTGGTTTTGCCGAGGATCCCGTCCCAGGTAATTTTAACATACGGATTATAAACAGGTGACAGTAACTCGTTTAATTGTGTTACAAAATTAGAGGTAAAATAACCACCAACCGTTTCATTGCTCCTTGATAATTCTCCTTTTTGCGCTGCGGTTGCTAATACAGAAGCCTGTTGGTCAATAAAAAGGGTTTTGCATTTTTCAGGATTGATATCTAACACACCACCTCTGTTTGGATCGATGTCTGATTTTTTGGGTTTTGAGCCAAGAATATTATTACAACAGTCGCTGAATACAAAATTTAATCTGGCACCTTTGTTAATGATGGTCTGATAAACGTCTTCGATGTTTAAGGAGATTTTTGGCAGGTCTTCGCTTTTATATTTTTTGGAAGTTTGTAAAAAAATATTTGGAAATTTTTTATCAGGAAGATCGGTATTAAAACCATGTCCGGTATAATGAAAGATCACAATATCATTACCTGCAGGGTGAAGGTTTTTTAATGCTTTTTCTACATTTGATTTGCTGTATCGGGGCCCCATGATGCTCAGTGTATCTAAACGAACACCTATTTGAGCGGCAATTTTGGAGTAGGTACTTACCAGGTTTTGATAATCTTTGGTACAATCGATTCCGATGGATTCATCGCCGATATCTGCTACGATTAGTAAATACATGGTAATCCCTTTTCCCGGAAGATTGTTTAAATCGCGATGATCTGCACCCAGAACATACTGAAAGAAGGGTTCTTCTTTTCTGAAAAAATTCTGAACGTATCGGGGTGTGATATCTGTCGGTTGGATGATAACAGGTATGCTGCTAAAACCGGTTTGTTTTTTTGTGTTGTCACTGCTGATTACTTTCCAGGGTTCTGCGAAGCCGGTTGCCGGGTCAATCCGAAACAAATAATGATCCGGTATATGGCTCATTTCTTTTAGCGGGATGATCGTTTTTGGATTGGATACATTAACCGTAAATGTATCGGGCATTGAACCGGTAACAGATATTTCGGGTATCACATCGGCTATATCCATGTTTATGACCACAGCTTTCTTTTCGGTACTGTCGAAATATTTTACCCTTACATAGCCATTGCCATCTGAAAACCTTACTAAAAGTGCAGTAACGGGAGAAATATGCTCATTTCCCGGAGAAACATAATTGAGTTCATAGAAAGTTTGAGCCTCGGAAGAAAAGCATAACATCAACAAACAAAACGGCAGCAGGAATGTTTTTTTCTTCATGTTATATGATTATATTGAGTTGTACCGAAATTGTTATTCTTTTGTAATGATACAAAATAGACAAAAATATTTCTGTTTTTAATATGGGTTCAACTTATTATGCCACTTCTAATGCCGGATAAATACTGTTTCAGATATATTTTTCAGAAAAGCCTTGTTTTTCTTACCTGTTTGTTTTGTACGCATCTGGTAAAAGCGCAGTCACAGGAAATTGACAGCCTTTTATCATTACTGTCTGCACACCCAAATGAAGACAGTCTGCGGGTTACCGATTTAAATGAGTTGGCGTACAGGTATAATACGTTTAATCCGGCACAGGGGTTACTAAAAGCTCAGGAAGCGTATCAATTAGCAAAAAAGGTCGGGTTTTCGGCGGGCGAATCGCGGGCGCTGAGAAATATTGCCAATACCTATCGTGTAACCGGTGATTATAATAAGGCACTCGAAATTCTTTTAAAACAACTGGAGGTAGATGAGAAAACCAATATACCCGATAAACTGGCCTCTACTTTAATGAATATCGGGATATTGCACCACCAGCAAAAAGATTATAAAAAAGCATTGCCTTATTATCTTCAGTCTGATTCTATTATCAGGGTAAATAAAATTGCCAACCTGAATTATTTCAGTTTTCAAAATCTTGGTGAGCTCTACGAGCAGATGGGAAAACTGGATTCCGCCTTTTTTTATTATCAAAAATCATTGACCCGTGCCTATGAACTTAAAAACAATTATTATATAGGTGCAACTATATCCGGCTTAGGAAATTGTTATGTAAAAAACAATGATAAAGAAAAAGGATTGGCTTTATATTATGAAGCACTTGCTTATTTGAAACTCGCCAACGAAGAGGACATGTACTGCCAAACGGCTTATAACATGGCGCGGATCTTTGAAGAAAAGAAGCAGAAAGACTCTGCACTGCATTATGCACATGTTATGCTGGGGTTGGCTACGAAAGACAATTTTCAATCGCGAAAGCTGGATGCCAGTACTTTTCTGGCTAACTTTTATAAAAAACAGAACCGACCCGACAGTGCGCTGTTATATTTTGAACAAATGGTTCAGATCCGGGATACGATCAACGGTCTTGAAAAAGTAAAAGACTTTCAGCAAAAAACATTTAATGAAGAAGTACGGCAGGCAGAGCAGGCAGAAAGAAAACGCAAAGAAGAAGAGGAGCGACGTCAGCAGTTGCAGTTATTGGTGATTGGCGTTTTTATTCCCGTTTTTCTTTTGTTCACGTTACTGATCAGCCGCCGAAAAATACATGTAAAAGCGATCCAGGTATTGGGGATTGTTTCTTTGTTACTGGTGTTTGAATATTTAACGCTGTTGCTGCATCCTTTTGTTGTTGAGCTTACGCACCATACACCCTTTTATGAATTATTGATCTTTGTTGCGATCGCAGCAATTCTGATTCCCGGACATCACCGCATAGAGCATTGGTTTATTGCGCGGTTAACTCACCGGCACCATTACAACGATAATGAATCCATCAACATTAAGAAGACAAAGATCAAATTAAAAAAGCCTTCCGAGTAATTGTAAATAACAATTACAGGGAAGGCCGGTAAATATTCATCCCAAACGGGATAAGTATTATTAATTATTTGGTGGGATAGGTCTTTTCTTAGCCGTATCAATTTTATTAGTATCCACTGTAGCCGGTGCAGCCATTGGCGTATCTTTTTTCACTGCTGTAGTATCAGCAGCAGGTTTGTCACCGCCACTACCACAAGAGGTCAATACAGTTGCCGTGCAGAATGTAACTGCGAGAATGAAGAGTAATTTTTTCATAAGTTGAGTTTTTGGTTTTATGAGCTTAATATTAGCTTATTTTCTTCAGAACAACAAGTTCTGCCGATAAAATTAATTATATTTAAAACCAACCCTTGCTCATGAGAACCTTATTGGCCTGCATGCTGTTTTCCTTATTAGGAATCAAAGCTTTTTCTCAAGAGCCAAAGCTCATGTTGCCAATTGGACATACTAATTATGTAAAACGTGTTGTTTTTAGTGCTGACGGTAAAAGAGTTCTTTCTGCTTCATACGATAAAACAGCTAAAATTTGGGATTTTCAGTCTGGTTTGCTTATAGCCAGTTTGGAAGGGCATTCTCAACCTGTTCAGGTTGCACGTTTTAGTCCGGATGATAATTATATTTTAACCTTATCCGAGTCTGATGCATTAATCGGTGAAGGATTAATAAGAATTTGGGATTCCAAAACTTACAACCTTATCTGTAATATAGGATTAGATTCAAGAATTAATTCCGCAGAATTTAGTCCCGACAGTAAAAAGATCATTACAGTTTCTGCTGATAGTTCAGCAAGGATATGGGATATTGCCACAGGCGCCTTACTCACAAAATGTATTGGTCATTTTGTACCCAGGACCAAGGTTTTTTTCAGCACCGATAATCAATATATCGCTGGAGCTTTAACAGACAGCACTGCCGGAATATGGGATGCGGCAAATGGAAAGCTGATCAGACTTTTGAAAGAATATACGGGGTTAGTAACTGATATTTCCATGACTTCAGATGGTACTAAAATCGTTACAGCGAGCAGTGATAGTAGTTTACGTATATGGAATAGCCCAACCGGGGAGTTTTTGTTTACATTGAAGATTGAAAATGCCAATGTAAGAGCTGCAAAATTCAATCAATCAGGAACACTTTTAATGTCAAGCCATAATAGCATTGAAGGAAGCATGGTCAAATTATGGGATTCTAAAACGGGGAAATTGATTTATACATGGGATAATCTAGATATAGATTTAGGATTTGACTTTAGTCAGGATGGTAAGAAAATAATTATCAGGAATGGCGCTGCTTTCATTATAGGGAATATCTCTACAGAAATAATAAATGATACGGTTTTCGTTGATAAGAATCAGATTCCCTTCTTTTCTGCTTATAATTATGATGGGTCGCAATGTGTTATGGTTATGTTTTCTGATGGAATGAATCTTAGTTCTATAAATTTTAAAACTCGAGAGATTAAAAAATTTCCTGGTCAATCAATAGGTACCCAAGCTGAACATTTAAGCCCTGACAGTAAGTATCTTATTTCAGTTGGGAAATCATCCTCAATGCCAATGCTTTGGGATATGATAGCAGGGAAAAGATTACCGTTCACATTGACTGAGTGGGGAGAAGATTTTGAATATAGCATCGACGGAAAAAAAATTGTAGTAAATAACAGGTCATCTGTAAAAATATTTGATGCCGGTACCGGTATACTATTGCATTCAATCAAAGATAAAGATGTTAATAACAACTTTATATCGGCAAAATTTAATTCAGAGGGGTCAAAACTGGTAACCTTAAGTAGTAATCGGAGTGTGAAAATCTGGGATACAAAAAATTATCAATTGTTGAAAGCATTGGATAATTTTAAAGATAAAGATTTTTATGATGGATTCGGTTCTTCTTATAGCAGAGATTTTGTAGCCTTTAGTCCTGATAATAGTAAAATAGTATTCTATTATGAAGAAGGTGATAATGGAAATTTAGTTATATGGGATGTTAATACAAGCAAAAGAATTACTACTCTTACTGGAAATACCTCATTAGTGAATTCTATGTTGTTTAATTTTACGGAAAGTAAACGATTTTCTTTTTCTCCGGATAGTAAACGATTACTTTTGATTATTGACAGTTCCTATATAAATTCAGGTGAACAGGTTCGTAGATATGTAAGCAATGTAAAGATATGGGATATAGATAAAAGACGATATAGTAAAGATTTTAAAACTTTTGATTCACATGTTTGCTATTCCACTTTCAGTCCAGATGGTAAAAAGGCGATGGCAACCACAATGAATGGAGGAGTTTTTATTTGGGATGTACAAACTACAAAATCACCAACTGCATGTACCGGGCATACCCGTAGAGTAGATTTTGCAGAATTCAGTTCATCCGGTAAACGACTGCTTACCAGTTCCTATGATAATTCAGCTAAAGTTTGGGATGTAGAAACCGGAAAACTATTGTTAGATCTAAAAGGCAGTCTATTAGATTTCACCTACGCTCATTTTAGTAAAGATGGTTCCTATATACTTACAAAATCACCGGATAAAACTTTGAAAAAATGGAATGCCCTTACAGGCGAATTGATGTATACTTTTTTTACAGTGAATGATGATGATTATCTGGTAGTGGATAAATACGGTCGGTATGACGGAACACCAAATGCCAGAAAATTATTGTATTTCACCTGCGATAATGAGATTATTAAGCTCGAGCAATTTGAAGATCTGTGTTGGGAACCGGGGCTGGCTTCTAAGATTAACGGCATAAATAAAGAACCGATCACAGCCCAAAAATTAACTGAAATTAGTATTTGCAATGTTACCCCTGAAGTGATTAAGGATGAAAATGCGGGCGACAATTATCAATATACCATTCATCCAAGAAACGGAGGATTGGGGGAAGTGCAATTATATGTAAATGGGAAATTGATCAAAACGGGAAAAAAAGAGGAACTTAAGAAAAACGGAAGCGATTATACATTTTCAGTAAAACGAGATTGGGTGCAATCTTATTTTATCAACGGCAGCGCCAATCAGGTAATGGTAAAAGCCACTACCGGAGAGGGAACCATGTCATCAAGAGGAATTGATATACAAGAGATTGCAACAGGTAATAAAAATGCCAACCCCAATATGTATATCATTTCTGTTGGCATTAATAAATACAAAGAGGAAAAGATCCGTTTGAATTATGCATCTACTGATGCCGTAAGTTTTGGATCGGCCATCACTGCGTCCGCTAAAAAATTATTGAATTCTGATGGTAAGGAACATGTGATCAGTTATACATTCAGTACCGAAACCAATAGTTTGTACTGGCCCGCTAAAGATTCCATTCAGAAAAAAATGGAAGAGATCGCAAGGATTGCTAAACCGGAAGATATCCTGGTATTCTTTTTTGCGGGTCATGGTGTTTTAAAAAACGGTCAGAAAAACTTCTACCTGTTAACAGCCGAAGCAACCGGGTTTGAAATGAGTGGGATTGAAAACAAAGTTGCCATCAGTACCGACGAGTTAGGCAGATGGATGCTGAATATTAAAGCCAATAAACAAATATTGATCATGGATGCCTGTAATAGCGGCCAGGGTGTTTCCAACCTTCAGGAACTGCTTGGTAAAAGAGATATTCCTGCGGACCAGGTAAGGGCTTTGGAAAATTTGAAAGATCAGAATGGAACCTATATATTGTCGGCATCTGCATCAGGTCAATCGGCTTATGAAACCAGCCAGTTTGGACAGGGTTTATTAACCTACAGTTTATTGTCCGGAATCAAAAACCAAAGTGCACTGAAAGAAAATAAATATATTGATATTACCCAGTGGTTTAATAATGCATCCAACAATGTACGAACCCTTGCCAAAGAAATCGGCGGCCGTCAGGAGCCACAGCTCTTTGGAAACGCAAGCTTTGATGTAGGTCTCGTGGACATGGAAGTAATGAACGGGATCAAACTTTCATCCCGTAAAAAGATATTTTCCAGAACCAAATTGTTTTCCGGTAATCCTTCCTTATTGTTAGACCCCTTACAATTGGAAATAGAAATAGATAAGCAGCTCACTAATTTTTCATTTGCCGGGAAAGAGAGTTCTTTAACTTTTATAGAAAACAATGTTTCACCAGAAACCTATTCAATCCACGGTTCTTACGAGATAAAGGGGAAATCAGTAACTGCCACACTATCATTGGTCAAACAAAATAGTTCCGTTAAAGTCTTTACAGAAACAGGAAGCACAGAAGCTCTTGATGTATTCGCAAAAAAAATTGTAACAGATATTTCAGATTACTTAAAAACGGTGGGGAGTGAACGTATTAATTAATCAGAATAGACTCAGCGCTATGAAAAGATATTTTGTATTGATGATTCTGTTTATTACACAAGTTGACGCCCGGGCTCAGGAGCCCAGGTTAATGCTGCCGATAGGCCACACAGCGCAATTGTATTCTGCTGTGTTCAGTGTTGACGGAAAATGGGTGCTTACTGCTTCTGAAGATAAAACCGCCAAAATCTGGGATGTTCAATCAGGTTTATTATTGGCCAATTTACAGGGCCATACTGCCGCCGTTTTGGATGCAAGTTTCAGTTCGGATGGAAATGCCATTCTTACCCTTTCCGCTGATGGTACCGTTAAAGTGTGGAATACACATACCGGTTCCATTCTGTATACAATTAACGCCGATGATGATCATATGATCCAATCCGCAGCCTTTAGCCCTGATGGGAAAAAAATACTGACCACATCGATCGACGGCACCGCTTCTATCTTTAATACAGGCACCGGAAAATTACTCGTAACATGTATCGGGCATACAGGCATACTAATGAAAGGTGGTTTCAGTTCAGATGGTAAATATGTACTTACCTGCGGATATGATAGTACCGCAAGGATCTGGAATGCAGATAACGGGCAAATGGTATCTGTATTAAAAGGACACAAAAACAGAATATCCGATGTAATGATGAGTGAAGACGGGAAAAAAGTTGTTACCGCATCTCAGGATAGTACCGCACGTATTTGGGATGTAGTATCAGGTAAACCGCTCTTTGTATTAAAAGGGAAGGATATTGTACAGTTTGCCAGATTTAATTCAAAAGGTACTCAGATAATTACCACATCTTTTGATAATCTGTCAAAAATTTGGGATGTGGCTACCGGTAAACTGGTATATACACTCGACGGTAAAGACGGGTATATTTATTCTGCAACCTTTAGTCCCGATGGCAAAAAAGCCATTACCGGTCATGACCATGTTGCCGTTATGTGGGATCTGACCACCGGCAAATCTATCAGAGATGTAATGGTTAATGCAGGCGTTACCACCATCAACTTCAGTAAAGACGGTTCCAGATTTGTGACAGGTTCGGATGGTGCCACAACTGAAGTATGGGATACCGAATCAGGCAAGCCGCTGGTATTATTAGACGGACATACATTTGGCATCAGCTCCGAACATTTTAGTCCCGATGGTAAATCCATATTAACAAGTGGTGAAGATGCCATGGCCAGAATATGGGATATGAAAACCGGGCAATTGAAATTTACATTGAAAGGACATTTCGCGCCATTATTATATGCTGAATATAGTCCTGATGGAAAAAAAGTAGCTACGGCTTCATTGGATAGCAGTGTGAAAGTATGGGATGCGAATACAGGAAAGCTGTTAAAAAGTATTGATGCACATAAAGGCCCCGTAACACAGACTAAATTTAGTCCGGATGGAAATATTTTAGCCACTGCTTCTGATGATAAAACGGTGAAATTATGGAATACCAAAACATGGGAATTACTGAGAACACTGAAAGGGCATAAAGCTTCGGTATCTTATATTGGCTTCAGTCCGGATAACCGTTTACTTGTTTCTTTTTCATCGGGTGCCGCCGAACATACAGTAAGATTATGGGATGCTGCAACCGGTAATATGAAGGCAACTATTGAAAGGGTCGCTCAAAACTTAACCTCTATTGCTTTTTCACCTGATAGTAAGAAATTGGTATTGGTGCAAACGGAAGCAGGAAGATTAATAAAGAAACAGGCCTGGATACCTCAAAACCCAAAGATCTGGGATATCGCTTCGGGTAATTTTACAATGGTTTGCAGAGGGAATACTGACGACATTGAGTTTGCAACTTTTAGTCCTGACGGGAAAAAAATGCTGGCAGCCACAATGTCCGGAATCATTTATATATGGGAAACCAATTCCGGTAAATTGCTCAACACTGTCATTGGTCATACAAGCATGGTTGAATATGTAGAATTCAGTGCTGATGGCAGGCAATTTATTTCTGCCGCTGATGATAATACCGCCAAAGTATGGGATACGGAAACAGGTAAACTGCTTTTTGATCTGAAAGGACATTTATCCAATGTATTACAGGCTCACTTTAGCAAAGACGGATTATTTATTCTGACCAAATCGTCTGATAACACCCTCAAAAAATGGAATGCGGTAACGGGTGAATTGATGTACACATTTTTTGCCGTGAACAATGATGATTATCTGGTATTGGATAAAGACCAGCGTTATGACGGAACCCCCGGAGCCAGAAAATTATTGTACTTCACCTGTGATAATGAGATCATTGAATTGGAGCAATTTGAAGACCTGTGCTGGGAGCCGGGACTTGCCTCTAAGATCAATGGTGTGAATAAAGAACCCATCACCGCTAAAAAAATATCCGATATCAATATCTGCAATTTTACACCTGAAGTAGTACAGGAAGGTTTGAAAGAAGATGGGTATCATTTTACAGTTCAATCGCGCAATGGGGGGGTAGGGGAAGTACAGTTATATGTAAATGGCAAAATGATTAAAACCTTTGATCCACAAACATTAACGAAAACAGCAAACAATTATGCATTAACCGTAAAGACAGATCTGGTTAAGCCCTATTTTATCAAAGGCAGTACCAACCAGGTTTTGATAAAGGCCACAACCAAAGAGGGTACCATGACCTCAAGAGGGATTACGATGGAAGAAGTAGCAACCGGTGTAAGCAATGTAAACCCGAATATGTATATTGTTTCTATAGGGATTAATAAATATAAGGGAGAAAAAATACAATTGAATTATGCATCAACGGATGCTGAAAGTTTTGGGGCCGCATTGAATGCTTCTGCAAAAAAATTATTGAATACAGATGGGAAAGAGCATGTAAAAAATTATGTATTCAGCACAGAAACCAATAATACCAATTGGCCGGCCAAAGCAGCCATCCGGAAAAAACTGGAAGAGATTGCCCTTATTGCCAACCCGGAAGATATTATGGTGATCTTTTTTGCAGGGCATGGCGTTTTACAAAGCGGACAAAAGAATTTTTATCTGTTAACCGCAGAAGCCACCGGTTTTGAAATGAGTGGAGTAGAAAAAGAAGTGGCCATCAGTACAGATGAATTGAATACATGGATGCAGAACATTAAAGCCAATAAACAATTATTGATTTTGGATGCCTGTAACAGCGGTCAGGCAGTAAGCGATTTGCAGGAACTGATTGCGAAAAGAGATGTACCTGCAGACCAGGTAAGGGCTTTGGAAAATTTAAAAGATAAGAACGGAACTTTTATTCTTTCGGCTTCTGCATCGGGTCAATCGGCTTATGAAACCAGTCAGTTTGGGCAGGGCCTGTTAACGTATAGTCTTTTGTCAGGCATCAAAAACCAGGATGGATTAAAAGAGAATAAATACATAGATGTTACCAGATGGTTTAATAATGCTTCGGATAATGTAAGAGCCATGGCAAAAGAGATCGGAGGCAGGCAGGAGCCGCAAATTATTGGTAATGCAAGTTTTGATGTAGGATTGGTTGATGAAGAAGTTATGAATGGAATAAAACTCAGTGTTCGTAAAATGATCTTTGCCCGGTCTATTGTATATTCCGGTGACCCTTTATTATTGATCGATCCTTTGCAATTGAGTAATGAGATAGATAAGGAACTGAATAACCAGTCTGCCCGCGGTGCCGCAAGTCCACTAACCTATATAGAGAATAATTTATCTGCTGATGCGTATTCAATAAGAGGTATTTATGAAACAAAAGGGAATGTGATCTCTGCAAAAATATCATTGATCAAACAGAATAAAAAAGTGAAGGATTTTCTGGAAACAGGAAGGGTGGATGCCAGACAGGTGTATACCCAAAAGATTGTAAACGATATTACCTTATATTTAAAAAGCGTTGGAAAATAATTAGATGCCGATTTTTATCGGTGATGCTATTTTACTTAAGAAGCAATCGATAGATAGTGGATGTATATAAAATTTGTTGCAAAAAACCATTTAATCAGTATGCGAATTTCTACAGTAACTGTTCTTTTCATCATTTTCGGCTTTGGTATTCTGGTATCATCTAATGCCATTTCTCAGACTGCTAAATACGGAATTAAACCCGAGCGTTTTTCCATGCAGGTTGCCAATGATCCCGGTATTCTTTCTTACGACCAGATCAAAGCCCAGAAGCCTGCGAATATGCGCGAAAGAAGCGGGGGGCGTGATATGATCACCGGGTTATTGGTTGCTAAAGGCATTCAGGGCATCATTAACCTGATCGATAACCGTAAAAAAAAATACACCACAGAATATTCCTTTTCTAGCGAGAATGAAAGTTTTTATGATGATATTTCTGTAGCCGGCGCGTATGATCCGGTTGGTATGCGTTTTAACGGATTCTCTATTTCACGAATAGGCAAAAGAGCAGACGGTATGCCGGATACAGGATTCTATGCAAAATTTTCCATTGATATTTCTGACGACAAGATCAACGAGATCATGAACAACGGGATGTTCCGTTTAAAACTCGACAGTTTTGTGTTACACAGCGCAAGGGTAAAAGTGCCGGATAATGAAAGGATGCTGAATATGGATTTTGAGATCAGTTTTCTGTCGAGCTATATTAACGATAACGGACAAATGAATAACGATGTTCCCGTAGGCAGGTTTTTATATTCTGTTCGAAATGCGCCATTAGATGAAAGCGCACCGGGTTACCATGATTATTATGAAAAACTGGTTGCCAACCGATCTGAATGTATCGGTAAATCGTTTTTGATACCCAGATCCCGTGGCTATTTTAAAAACGCTACAAACAGAGCCATCGAAAAATGTTATGGACTGGGTGTTTATTCTATCCGCGTAAAAGTAAAAGAATCCTCACAAAACAATTTTGTAGATAAACTGATAGAATACGGTTCTGATGATGTGCTTTCAGTAGGTAATGCGGTATTGCAAAAGAAGTTCGGATCCGCTCCGGCAAGAGTTTCAAGAGCAAATTGATCAGTATTTCAAAAATAAATATGAAAAAAAGTACACTCTTTATCCTTTTTCAATTAGGATTGATCTGTTCCGTTTTTGCGCAACAACAAAGAGCCTTATTGATTGGTGTAAACAGTTATTCACCTCCTCAGGGTGTTACACCTGCACCACCTAAAGGAAGGGAAGGTTTTCATGATCTTCAAGGAAGTAAAAATGATGCAATAGCCATACAATCATTGATCGTTTCAAAATTCGGGTTCAACAGTAAAAATATTTCTACCTTATTTGATCAGCAGGCAACCCGTAAAGGCATTCTGGATGGCATCAATGATCTGCTTACCAAAAGTGCCCCGGGTGATATTGCCTTTATCTACTATGCAGGCCATGGCAGCGAAATGTATAATAGTTTATCTTTTGAATCAGATAAGAAAGATCAAACGATCGTTCCGAACAATGCGACATGGGATAAGAATGTGAGTGATATCCGGGACAAAGAACTTTCGAGGATCTTTACCCGTTTTATTGATAAACAGGTTAAGCTAACGGTAATTTTCGACTGTTGCCATAGCGGATCGCTTTCAAGAGGCATTGATATTAGTGCAACTACGTTTCGTTCCACACCGCCTCCGACAGGCACTGCTATAGATGCAAAAGACGCTTATCGTCCCGACACCATTCCCGAAATGCGTTCAGGAAAATATTTTATGATACTCTCGGCTGCTCAATCTGATGAAAAAGCAGCAGAAGGTAAAGATGATAACAAAGTGCAACATGGTGTATTTACCTCTGCATTATTAGACGCAATCAACCAGCAATCTGTTGATGCCAGTGCACAGAGTATCTTCGAATCCGTTCGGGCCATCATACACAACAATGGCTATACACAAGAGCCGGTAATAGGAGGGAATAGTGGAAGATTGGATGAAACTTTATTTGGTATGAAAAAAGGAATGGTGTCTGATTATTCAGTGATCTCTGTTTCGGGAATGATCGGTTCGCAAGTGGAATTACAGGGAGGGTATGCGATTGGATTAATGAAAGAAAATGAATTAACCTCCATTGATCGAAATGATACCATTCAATTAAAGATAGATACGGTTACCGGTATCAACACTGCGATGGCATCTGTTACTAAGGGCGATATCAATTCGATAAAAGGAGGGAACCGTTTTAGAGTTACTAACTGGGTTTCTTCAGGTCGTCCTTTATTAAAGATTTATGTTCCGAATACTGCCTATACCGATGAAGAGATAGATAAGTTGGCTTCTATCGCAAAAGAGATCCGTAATTCAACCAATTCGGGTATTAAATGGGTGGATAAACCGATCGGTAAAGAATCTCCGGATCCGTATACCATTGTTTTCTGGAGAGATGGAAAATGTTTTGTAAAAACAGGCATCGCGGCCATTCAGGAAATAAAAACGGTTACCGCACAAAATCTTTTGAAGTATGGTAAAAAGGATTCTACTTTTTATATTGAACTGCCGGTTTCTAAAACAAATGCTACTCAATATGCAAAAAGGTTATCCGAAAATAAAAGTTTTCAGCTGGTAGATAATGTGAATGAATCCCATTATGTTCTTTATGGAAAACTTGGCCTGAATGGTATGCCTGCTTACGGGTTACGTAAGAAGCAGGTATCTGCCAGCGATAGTCTGGATTTAATGCCCAGTATGACAGATTGTTTTGAATTACCCGGAGCCGGTAGTACCAAAAATATCTCCGAGAGTTTAATGGACAGAGCGATGAAACTTTGTAAACTGCGTGGATGGTTAAGCCTGGCTGTTCCGGATGCTACCAAAAAAGATTTCCCTTTTCATTTAGTAATTGAAGACACTGTAACAAAACAGCCCATTCAGAACAACCGATACCGGGTGGGTACCAATATTGAAATCAAATTAGTGGCAGACGAAGATATATTCGATCATTTCCCTCAAATGAGATATGTGTATGTGTTTGCACTCAGCAATTCGGGCAGGATGGATTTGATCTTTCCCGGTGCCGACGGGGGCAGTGAGAATAAATTACCCCGATTCATCAATAATACTGATCAGCTGGTGAAAGAGATTTCTATAACTAAAGGTAGATGGAATATCAAGGTTTCCAAAACCACCGGCACAGATGTTTATTTTGTATTGGCCTGTGAACAACAGATCACAAAACCAGGAGTCATATTTAACCAGAGTGATGTTTATTCGGATGTAGGTTCGCGTGGTGGGGATCAACATCCCTTATCTGTTTTATTAAATATGGGAAACGGTGTAAAATCGCGTGCAATTGATTTAACCCCAGAACCTACAGCATCCTCCTGGAGTTTGAAAAAATATATTTTTACAAGTTATTATTAATCGGATAAAAACTTTTACCAAAGCGTCCAGTTATAATCGGCCAGTTCTTGGCGGTTGGCAATATTCTGTTGCCCTTTGGTAGATTCATGCACACACTGATTAATCAACATACTCAGGTCGTTGATCCGTAAACTGGCTTTTGTTCTTAACTGTTCAAGTAAACAATGGGTAAATACGCCATTACTGAATGATCCTTTTTCCAAAGCAGATTCATTGCTTTGTGCGGCAGAGATCACATACGCTCCGTTATTCCTGCGGATATCTACAAAAGCATCCTTCATCAGTTTAAATACATCAAACGGTTTTATAGCAGGCTTTTCCTGCTTCACTTCGGTTAGCTCAATTTGTCTTTTGCTGATAGTGGTAACAGAATCTTCATACCCCCTTGTTCCCGGTACACCATTCAGTTTAGCGAGCTGGTATTCATTCGATTCGCCGCTATGACAGGCATCCAGTAATAATAATTTTTTTCTAGCGGGGATACTGTCCAGAAATTCTTCAAGCGTTGAATAAGCGATGCCATTGACAGATGGATTATTTACATCAGTGTTCCCGGTAACAAAATAAAACTCATTATCCCTGCTATCTACCATTCCATGGCCGCTGAAACTGATGATTACCCTGTCTTCGATTCCGGTTTGCAGCAATTTTTGTCTGAGTTTCCCGATATTTTCTTTGGTAGCAGCAAAGTCAAGTAAAGTATCGATGATCAAATCATTTGTAAATTTCTCTTTCAGTGCATTTACCAGATCACGGATATCTTTTACACAATACGAAAGGTTCTTAAATTTTGAATACCGTTCATATTGGTTAATACCAATACCGATAAAAAAGGTTTTGGGCCTCGCGGCCTGTTCAGGTTCATAATTAACATAAACCGTTTCTTTCCGGCTTTCAACGCCTTTTTCATTAGTGCAGTTTAGCTCGATCTTATTAAGGCCCTCACTTAGGGTAAGTAATTGACCGGATATTATTTTTTTGGAAGGACCTGCTATCTTTTTCCCATTGATACCGTTAACCGGTACGTTGTTGATGAAGATATTATAACTGCCGATCTTGTAGAGGCTATCTTCCAAAACAAATTCAATTTTTATTTCTTTTTGTTTGGTAATAGAGGGCAGTGAATTAAGGTTAACAGATACATCAGGTACATGCAGACTTTTGCTGTTCAATGCTGTTTCTGTAAAACCGGATTTTTGGGCACGAACCAACCATGCATCATGATATGCTTTAATAAGGCCGGTATCAGTGCTGCCCAGTGCTTCAAGTACTTTATCCGGTCTGTTAAACCGGATATCAAATTGACTGAAATTATACAATCGGTTATTCAGTTTAAAATTGAGATACTTTGCGTCTGTTCGTGACGATATATAATAATAGCTATTCGGTAATATAATTGCATAATCATGATCCTTTAGAAAAATAAGGGTGTATACATTCTGCCCGGAAGCAACATTCCATTTTTTTGCTGTACCGTCTTCTGACCAGCTGTATAGGTACTTCCCGTCTTTTGAATAGTCGAGCCCGGAAATTTTACTGGTATGTCCTGCGAGGTTATATAAGGCTTGGCCCGTATTTCCATTGATGATTCTTACATCATTTGTTTCTTCGGAAGCTAATGCCATTGTTTTTTCATCAGGACTAAAAATGGCTATGTCCGGAATTCCAATACTATCATTTTTGAAACGGGCAGGTGTAGTAAACTTTGTGTGATTGTTTAGATCCACGCAGTAAATAAAAGCATCCTCTTCGGCAAATCTATCCGTTCCGGTCTTCTTCCTTCCAAGTAAATATTTTTCGTGATTGGTTACTGCTTTTCTCTGTAAATCCAGGGTGTTTATTTTTTGCTGAACTACTACTTTGTTTGTTTCAGAAACTGTAAACAGGTTATGGCCAAAGGGTGAAAGATAACTATTCAATGAATCATTGAACCTACGTATGCTTTGATATTTTATATTGATTGAAAGTGGTATTGAAAAAGATTTTTTTACTCCCTTTACAGATCCAAATAAAAAATAGCCCGGAACGGGTTTGTAATTTTCCGTATCCACAAACGGGGTACCGTCTGTTTTGTTTACAATGGGTTTTGAATAAATACCGAATGTTTGCAGCTCCCGAAAATGGACAAGCTTTTCTACACCGCTATTTTTCATTTGATCAGCTTTTATTTCTGCCAAAACAGCCAGGCTATCATTACTCACCAGCATCAGGTCTTTACCCGATTTTATGATACTCAAGGAATCCCTGTTGAAAAATATAACTTTGGGATCTACGTTTTCAGGTACCGTAAAATAGATGGGTTTATTTAATGTATTCTCTTCTCTGGTGCCGTATATATTCTTAGTGAGGTATAGCATTTTGTTAGAAGAAGGGTCAGCATGAACCATTTTTATTGGATCAAACTGGTTTTCCGTTTCTGTAACCAGTTTTGCTACCGGGTTGGTAATATCCCAAACACTGAAATTTCCATTCTTATAACCGGTAACAAAATATTTTTCATCCCTACTGAAAGCTATAGCTGATAATTCGTTCTCTAAACGACATTCGCTGATCAATTCATGTGCTTTGTTCCAGATGCCTATTTTGGATATTTTATGAGCGGCCGTTTCGTTTTTGTCAGTAAGACCTGAATCTGAATAGCTCGTAGCGATCAGGTTTCCTTTTGAACTGTAACAATGCAGCCCTTCATTTTTTAATTGGTAAACATAATTTGGATCGGAAGGCGAGATCTCAAGTAAAATAGGATAGACTATTTTCCCGTTTTGCGATGTATCGTTATCGGATTCCGGGAAAGTACCCAGCATCAATTTTGAATCATCGGCATTGAAATCCATTGTCACAGCTTCCGCATGCTTTCGCCAGATCATTTTTTTATTCTGAATATCCCATAATTCGGTATAGTCTCTATAAGTGGAATGATCTCTCCCTGCATGTAAAAAATACCTTCCGCTATGGCTCATCACCATTTCCTGTTGATAATACTCAGGCATCTCCGGAATTTTAGGTACAGGAATGGATGAAATAATCTTTTCGGTATTAATATTATACACGTAATACACCAACCTCCGGTTATCTGATTTGGGAACTGAGCGGTAACTACCAATTAATAAAGTACTGTCTGAGGCAAATTTCCAAAAATGAGGCTCCTCTGTTTTGGATTGACTTAAGCCATTTATTTTTTTCCAAAGTTTACCCGTATTGGCATGATAAAGCCATATTTCATTAACAGATTCATAAGTGGCAGCGGAGAGTTCCCCGTTAGGACTAATCTCTACATTGTTGACCACATGACCATTTTGCTTATGTATCGTATACAATAACTTACCCGTAGCGGGATCAGAGAAATGAAAACCTTCAGTCTCCGTATTAGATTCCCCATAAGTTAATACATATTTACTATTAGGCGAAAAAAATGCATGATCTAAAGATTGGGCACTAACTTTTAAATGGGTAATCAGTCTGGCATTAAAGGGGTCCCATATTTTCGCTGTTTGGTCAGCGCTAACGCTTAAAATATACCGGCCGTTACTACTGAATGAGATTGCATTAATGCTGGCGGTATGTCCTTGTTGCAAAACCAACTCCGGTACCTGAGCATTTGCAGCTGAACATGCAAATGATATTCCCAATAGCCAGAAACGATAAACAAAATGCATAGGTGAGTTATTAAGGCAATGCCGGATTTGTTGTTAAGATAATGAAGATTTTGATTATCGTAAGGTTGGTTCAGTGATAAACAGGCTTTCGCCTGTTAAAACCGGGCATAGGACCTTTTATCAAATTATCAGCTGCATAAAATGCAGGTGCCGCTTCTTTTATTATCTTCGGATCACCCAAAACCAACTATACATGAAGAAGCTCCTCTTTGTTTCACTTTGTATTCTCTCCATTCAGGTATTCGCCCAGAAAAAACCATTGGATCATACCGTGTATGATGGCTGGCAAAGCATCGCCGACCGATCTGTAAGTAATGATGGAAAATATGTAGTGTATGCCGTAAATCCGCAGGAAGGAGATGGTACTTTATATGTACAATCTGCCAATGGTGATTATAAAAAAGAAATTGCCCGTGGTTATGGCGCTGTGATCACAGAAGACAGCCGCTTTCTTATCTGTCGTATCAAATCTGCATTCAAAGACACAAGGGATGCGAAGATCAAAAAGAAAAAAGCGGATGATATGCCGAAAGACAGCCTGGCTATTGTAGAACTCGGTAAAGACAATACCCTGAAAATACCCCGCCTGAAAAGCTTTAAAGTGCCTGATGAATCAGGTATGTGGCTGGCGTATTTACTGGATAAATCATTACCTGAGACCGCTAAAAGAACTGAGCTTGATTCTGCTACCCGCATCAATAACATGATCTCCATGGCAGATAGTTTAGTGCATGTGGCCGATAGTATTCGTAATAAAGCAAATGATATCAAAGAAAAAGGGATGTCTGTTTTACGCAGACCGGGAAGGGATCCGTTACCAACCGCACCTAAAACACCTGAAGATCCTTTTGAAGAAGGAACGGAACTGGTATTGAAAAATCTGGCTACGGGTGAAACCAAAAGTTTTCCGCTGGTGAGTGAATTCTATTTCAATAAAAAAGGAACGGTGCTGGTGATGGAGACTACCAAAAAAACAAATGATAACAAGGTAAAACCAATGGTTGTGAGAATGGATCTCGCAAAAAATACATCCGCAACTATCTTCAAAGGATTTAATGATGCGAAAGGATACCGGATGGATGAGGAAGGAAAACAACTGGCTTTTGTAGCAGAGCGCGACAGCAGCAGTAAGTCCTTACAGAAATTTTATAAACTGTATTACTATAAAGAAGGAGCAGACAGTGCCGTATTGGTTGCGGATAGAAACACAAAAGGCGTTCCCGCCAACTGGACGGTGAGTGAGAATGCCAATATCAGTTTCAGCAAAAGCGGAAAACGTTTGTTTGCAGGAACAGTAAATATTCTGCCCGTAAAAGATACCACTTTGCCTGATTTTGAGAGAGTGAGTGTTGATGTATGGCATTATAATGATGATTATATCCAGCCTGTGCAGTTAAAAAATCTGGATGCAGAACTGAGAAGAAATTTTGCGGCCAGTGTAGACCCTGTTTCCAAACAGGTGGTTCAGTTAGGCAATGAAAAATTCAGGAACCTGATACAAACCAAAGAAGGTGATGGCGATGTGTTTTATGCATCTTCTGATTTTGGCAAACGCATCGCATCCCAATGGCAGGGTTTTACATTCAATGATTTGTATACGGTAAACCCTGAAACAGGTGCAACTGAACTGATCACCAAAGATTTTAAAGGAAATATTACCAACGCTTCTTATTCCGGTAAATACCTTTTGTTCTATGATGAAAAGAAGCCGGGTTATTTCGTTTATAATTCCACCACCAAAAAGATCAATGCGGTAGCTAAAGACATTACCTTCTCTTTAAGCGATGAAGAAAACGATGTGCCTGATGAACCCAATGCCTATGGTGTTGCCAGATGGATGGAGGACGATAAATATGTTTTGATCTACGACAGGTATGATATCTGGAAAGTAGATCCAACAGGCGTAGAAAAATCTGTTTGCCTTACAACCGGCAGAAAAGATAAAGTGGAAATGCGTTATGTGAATACCAATCCTGATGAAAGATTTATTAAAGCAGATCAGAAATTATTATTGAAGATCTATGATGAAAAAGATAAAACAGCCGGACTCGCATTATTAGATCTTGCCAAAAACAATACCACACAAATTCTGTTCAAAGAACCGATCAGCATGGGGTTTGCGATACAGAAAGCCAAGAATGCAGATGTGCTGGTGTATACCAAAGAAACCTATGTGAAATCAACGGATGTGTATATTCATCCGATAGGCGGTTCTGCAACACAGTTATCACACACAAATCCGCAACAGGCCAATTACAATTGGGGAACTGCAGAATTGTTCAAGTGGAAAGCGTATACCGGAAAAGAAACAGAAGGCATTCTGTATAAACCGGAAGATTTTGATCCGAAGAAAAAATATCCGATGATCGTTTACTTCTATGAACGTAATAATAATACTTTATATAATTATCAGGCACCTGCACCAACACCTTCCAGATTAAATATTCCATTCTTTGTAAGCAGAGGATATATTGTATTGGTTCCGGATATCTGGTATAAGACAGGGCATCCGGGTCAGGGTGCGTATGATCATATTTTAAGTGGTACAAGAGCTGTTGTAAAATTAGGATTTGTGGATAGTACCAAGATCGGTTTACAGGGACAGAGTTGGGGTGGATACCAGATCGTTTACCTGATCACCAAAACCAATTTATATGCAGCGGCATGGGCAGGTGCGCCGGTGGCGAATATGACGAGTGCTTATGGTGGTGTAAGATGGGGTAGTGGTTTGGTAAGACAATTCCAGTATGAAAAAACACAAAGCCGTATAGGTGCCACACTTTGGGAGAAACCAAATTTATATCTTGAAAATTCTGCGTTATTCTCTTTACCAAAAGTAAAAACACCCTTAGTGATCATGGCCAATGATGCAGATGATGCCGTGCCTTGGTACCAGGGAATTGAAATGTATGCAGGCATGCGCCGTTTGGGTAAAAAAGTATGGATGTTAACCTATAACGGAGAAGCACATAACCTGGTAGAAAGAAAGAACAGAAAAGATATACAGATCCGCGAGCAGCAATTCTTTGATTATATGCTGAAAGGAGAGAAGCCATCCAAATGGATTACCGATGGTGTTCCTGCAGTGTTAAAAGGAAGAGATCTGGGGTTGGGGTATTAATTAATTAATAATTAGAAATTAATAATTAAAAATTGAGGTTCAGTTGGATTTGTTCCGGCTGAACCTTTTTTTATCTCTGTGTAACTCTGTGTTGAAAAAAACAGCATGCTTCAAATAAGATTATACAGGATGTTTTTTCTCTACACAAAACCAGATACAACCCACAATGATGGAAAGAAAGGAGGCGATGAGAACGGAGATCTTGGCAATATCCTGATAAGCTGAATCAGTATAAGCCAATGTGGAAATAAAGATGCTCATGGTAAAACCGATACCCGCCAGAATGCCTGCTCCTGTCAGTTTATGCCAGGTAACACCGCGTGGCAGTTCTGCCAGTTTCTTTTTTACCAGAAAATAACAGGCGCCAAAGATGCCCAATGGTTTACCCACACATAAACCGAGTAAAATACCCCAGCTAAGATTTGTATTCAATTCCTGGAGACTGTTTTCCGGAAACGCAATCGCTGTATTGGCTAATGCAAATATGGGCATGATAATAAAGTAGACGGGTTTATGCAATGCCAGTTCAAATTTCTTTAACTGCTCAACAGGTACCATAAAGGCAAAGATCACTCCAGCAATGGTTGCATGCACACCTGAGTTAAACATACAATACCATAAAACAAGTCCGATAATGATCTGTAAAATACCAAAAGGTTTTTTTGCACGGTTCATAAACCAAAGAATACCAACCATAACCAGGGCTGCCGCCAGATAGAGCCATTGAAGGTGGCTGCCATAAAAAAAAGCGATCACCATAATGGCTCCGAGATCATCAATAATAGCAAGGGCTGTAATAAATATTTTTAAACTAACCGGTACCCTGTTTCCCAATAAAGAAGCAACACCCAGCGTAAAGGCAATATCGGTTGCGGTTGGAATGGCCCATCCATTCATCACATCTGTACCTTTGTTCAGTAATCCAAATAATACTGCAGGTACCAGCATACCACCTACTGCGGCAAATACCGGCAGTAAAGATTTTTTAATGGTAGCGAGTTCGCCATTTACCAACTCTCGTTTGATCTCCATTCCCGCCAGGAAAAAAAAGATGGCCATCAATCCATCATTGATAATATATAAAGGTGTATTAGGTAAATGTATGGGCCCGATGGTGATGGCATGTTCATTGATACCCGTAAATCCGGCAGACCACATATTGATATAACCATTATCCCAAAAACCCAGATTGGCTAATATCAATGAAATGGCTGTGCATATTAATAAGGTAATACCTACAGATCTGCTGTCGTGGATAAATCTTTGTAACGGATGAATTACTTTTCTTTTTACAAAATGGATCATATTTAAAGTTACCGAAACAATGAACTGAATTTGTTTTTCAAATGCCTGATTTGAAAATAATGTAGTGATAAAGCTACAAAATGTGGATTACTACTGATTCATTCACATGTTCATATTTTAATAATTTGGGGATAGGCGTATAAAACTTATTATTGCTCCTTAACGCCCTAAACGACGTTTGATTTTGTTTGTACCCTGTTGTCCCCCTGCTGCTTATATCCCTAACGGATGCTTTTTCTGCATTCCGCATAATTATATATATACATCCCGGGTTTTACCCTTTACTCAAACCTTACTGAACAAACATTTTTACAATTAAACACATTGTATGCGTAAATTTTTTACCCTGAAGTCTTTATTGCTTGTTTGTATGTTAGCATTTGCCGGACTTCGAGTTTCTGCTCAGGTTAACCATATTGTGATCAGCCAGGTATATGGTGGAGGCGGTAATTCAGGCGCAAATTTTCAGAATGATTATGTTGAGTTGTTTAACCCAACAGGCGCTTCAGTTGCGGTTAACGGATGGTCTCTTCAGTATGCATCTGCTGCAGGTACTACCTGGAGTGTTGCACTTCTTTCAGGTACCATTCAATCAGGTGGATATTTTCTTGTTAAGCTGGCTTCCGGTGGGGCAGTTGGAGCAGCGTTGCCTACGCCAGATGTTACTCCTGCAAATGCTATCAACATGTCGGGTACTTCTGGTAAAATAGCATTGGTAAGTTCTACTACTGCTATTGCTTCTGGAACAGCTTGTCCAATAGGGGCAGCCACTTTAGTTGATTTTGTGGGCTTCGGTACAACATCTGTGAATTGCACAGAAGGTACAGGAACCTTTGCAAACCTCTCAGCCACTACTGCTGCTTTTCGTAAATCAAATGGCTGTACAGATACGGATGTAAATTCTGCAGATTTTACAGTCACAACGGCCAGTCCAAGAAACAGTGCTACAGCACTTAATTTTTGTGCATCAACCGGAACGGTAACCACTACTACTGCATCAAATATTACAAACACAACTGCATCTTCCGGTGGCAATGTAACCTCTGCCGGCAGCGGTACGATCAGTGCCAGAGGTGTTGTGTGGAACACTGTTACAGCACCTACGGTGGCTTTATCAACCAAAACAAACGATGGTACGGCTACAGGGGTTTTTACCAGCGGCATCACTTCCTTAACAGCCAATACAAAATATTTTTACAGAGCCTATGTAACCACAAGTGTTACCACTACGTATGGAACTGAATCTAACTTTACAACTATTTCCAATGCGCCGGGTATTGGTTCCGGAACCAGCCCAACATTGAATGGATTTACAGCTAACTGGTCAGCACCAACTGGTAATGGTTCTGAAATATTTACATACACTTTAGAAGTTGATGATGATATTAATTTTGGATCGATCAATGCTACACAAAGCAATATTGCCTCATCTACAACTGCTGTTTCGGTTTCAGGATTAGCATCTTCTACAACGTATTATTATAGAGTTAAAGCGGTGAATACAACCGGCAGTTCTGCTTACTCGGCAACAAGTGCAGGTATTCAGACTGCTGCGCCTGCAACACCTGTGATCAACATTACTTCTTCATTGGCTGGTTTTGGAAGTGTTTGTATAAATAACACAACAGCCGCCAATTCTTTTATCATTGATGGAGCTAATCTTGATGGAAGCAATATCACGTTAAGTGCCTTGCCCGGCTTCTTCTACTCAGAAACATTGACCGGAACCTATACAAATACATTGAGTTTTTCTTATTCAGGCGGAGGGTTTACAGGTAAACAGATCTTTGTAAAATTTACACCAACACTTGCGCAATCATATAATGGAACCATCACGGTAAGTGGTGGAGGCATTGCAGGTATACCGGTTTTTGCAACTGCCACAGGTATTAACACGCCCGCTACAGTTGCAACAGGTTCAAATATTGTTGCCGGAACATCTGCTACTTTAAACGGAACGATCTCTGTTATTGGATGCAGCAGTATTACAGCTTATGGTTTTGAATACAGCACCACCTCAGGCTTTGTTGGCGGAACAGGTATTCAGGTAACAGCCGCTAATCTTGGTTCTGGCGTATTCAGTAAAACGGTATCAGGATTAACCGGTGCAACTACTTATTATTACAAAGCATTTGCTACAAATGGCGCAGGTACCGCTTATGGATCGGAAAGCAGTTTTACCACATCTTCGGTAGTACCCGTGGTAATGTCTGTACAGCCATTGATTCGCTATTCAGAAAATTTTAATGATATCGCCAATTGGTCTGCTAATTTCACTTCGGGTGTTGGCGCCAATCATTTCTCGGGTGTAACCGTAAATGCAACAGGAACGATTCCAAGTGCTACAAGGGTTACTACAGCAACCACGGCTTTCTCATCAGGAACGAGTGGGGGCGTACAGAAAGGAACGGGTAACATTCAATTGTTATCAACCGGTTCTACTGATAACAGCTCATCCTCTGCGATTGATTTTTATATGGACTTTACCGGAATGAATGCCGGAACCCTGAGTTTTGACTGGGCTTCTGTAAACAATTCTACCGGCGACAGAAATGGTTCATTGCGTGTATATGCAAGCGTGGATGGAATCAATTTTATTGAATTGACTTCTGCAGACGTGCTGAACTTTACCAATAATGTTCCTTCTACCGGAACGGTTAACAGCATTCCATTACCGGCCATATTTAATAATAGTCCTACTGCAAGACTTCGTTTTTATTACCATAACGGAACGGGTGGAACAACCGGTTCAAGACCAAAGATCAGTCTGGATAATCTTACCGTAACCGGTATTGCATCAGCACCATGTGTGGCACCAACATCAACACCTACTTCACTTACATTCGGAAATATTACCGAAACAACCATTCAGGGAAGTTTCCTTGCAGCCAGTCCTGCAGTAAATGAGTACCTCGTAATCATGAGTACAGGTGGCAGTCTTACTTCCTTACCAATAGACGGACAAACGTATACGATAGGAGATAACGTAGGAGACGGAACCGTAATTGCAAAAGGCAGTGATCTGAGTTTTACCGCAACCGGTTTAACGGGGGCAACAACTTATAATTTCTTCATCTTCCCTGTAAACAGTGTATGTACCGGCGGTCCTTTATATTTAACCAGCAATCCTTTAACGGATGATGCAACAACCGTTGCGGGCTTGCCTGCCTGTGCGGCACCGGCAACACAACCTACTTCACTAATAACGGTTTCATCCATTAATTCAGTACAGGGTTCCTTTACCGGAACAGCGGCAGACGGTTATCTGATTCTGCAGAGCAGCTCTGCTGTATTAAGCAATACACCTGTTAATGGCGTATCGTATAGTATTGGTGCAACTTTGGGTAATGCAACGGTTATTCAAAATGGGAATGCTACTGCATTTACGGCATCATCATTGAGTCCGGCTACACAGTATTACTATTTTATCTTCCCTTATAATTCGCAGGCATGTGTAAACGGGCCGGTATATAATATTGTATCACCATTATCAGTTCCTGCAACCACATCGCCATTACCGGTTTGTGCAACACCTGCATCACAACCTTACAGTATTGGTTTCAATGCTTCCAATAACAGTGTTACAGCAACCTTTAATGGAAGCGGTGCCAATAATAATTATCTGGTGATTATGAGTACATCACCGGTTTTATCGGGTGGTCCTGTTGATAATACCGACTATAACGTTGGTACTGCTTTAGGTGGAGGAACAGTGATTTCCAATGCAACATCCACCAGTTTTATTGCCAATAACCTGAGCACATCAACCACTTATTATTTCTTTGTTTTTGCTGCCAATAAAAACTGTACCGGCGGAACCAAATATTTAACCGTGGCTCCGCTTACCGGAAATGCAACTACCACCAATGCACCGGTAAACAATATTTATTTCGGTAACCTGCATGCGCACTCCGATTATTCTGATGGTAATAAAGATCATCCGGGTTTTACACCAGGAGATGATTATAATTATGCATTGGGTTCTTTAGGAATGGATTTCCTTGGTATCTCAGAACATAACCACTTCTCATCACTCGATAATCCGGGTAATGAATTGGCTAATTACCATTTAGGTGTTGCACAGGCTGCTGCATTTAATGCAACCCATACCAACTTCTTAGCATTGTATGGAATGGAATGGGGTGTGATCTCAGGCGGTGGCCACGTAGTGGTATATGGTGATGGATTAACCGACTTGTTTGGATGGGAATCAAATGTAAACGGACATGTAGGACCTAACTATGATGTCTATGTTCCGAAGAGTACCTATCTCGGTACCGAAGGTTTATTTAAAACGGTGAATGATTATGTTGCCAAGAACGCATTTGCAACATTGGCTCACCCGAATAATACAGATTTTAATAACCTTTCAAATATCGCGTATGATGCAGCTGCAGATAGCGCAATATCAGGAGTAGCGGTAGAAAGTGGCCCGGCTACTTCTACCAATACCAGTTATTCAAATCCGGCATCGCCGATGTTCTATTTATGGTATTATCAAAAATTATTGTCGAAAGGATATCACCTTGGGCCTACCATTGACCATGATAACCACAATACCACTTTTGGAAGAACGACGAATGCAAGAACTGCCGTGATTGCTCCGTCTCTAACGCAATCAGATATTATCAAAGCAGTAAAAGACATGCATTTTTATGCCACGGAAGACCGCGATGCCAGAGTTGATTTTACGATCAATACAAGGATCATGGGTTCTGTTTTTGAAGACAGAAATGCACCTTCTATTTCCGTTACACTTACCGATCCAACCACAAATACAAGTAATGCTTTGATCAGGGTAATGGCCGGCATACCGGGCAGCAATGTTACACCTGTTGTGATTGATTCTGTTTTTGGCAGCTCGCTTAGTTATGTAGATAACAGTCTGGCTAACCATGCAACCGGTTATTATTATATTGATATTACCAATGGTACATCACGTATTGTCACATCACCTATCTGGTATACAAGAACCTGTGCTTCTTCATCAGAATTATCGGTAACTGCCTGTGACAATTATACGTGGGCAGGAACGGTTTACACAACATCCACTACCGCTACGAAAGTATTTACAACTACCGGAGGATGTGATTCTACTGTAACCCTGCATATTAACATTAATAAAAGTCCTGTTTCAGCCACCATTTCAACAGTGGGATCTGATACGGGTTGTCCGGGTGCCGGTGTTCCATTATCTGCAACCGTAGCAGATGGTGGTAATGGTTCTATCAGTTCTTACCAATGGTTTAAAGATGGCAATGCAGTAGCCACCACTACTGTACCCAATTATACTGCATTAATAACCGGATCCTATTCTGTTAAAGCAACCAATATCAATACCTGCTCTGTCGTTTCCGCTAATTCTGTTTCTGCAACAGTTGCAGATAATTTAGCTCCGGTACCGGATGTAACCATTCTGCCTTTGATAAGCGGAGAATGTTCTGTAACCGTTACAACGGTTCCAACCGCAACAGATGATTGTAAAGGATCGGTTACTGCACAAACAACAGATCCGCTTTCTTATACACAACAGGGAAGCTTTACCATCACCTGGACTTTTAATGATGGCAATGGTAACATCAGTTCACAAACACAAACTGTAGTTGTGAAAGATGTTACGGCCCCTGTATTATCGGGTGTGCCTGTTAATACAAGTGTTTCATGCGATAATATTCCTGCAGCTGCTATTGTAACTGCTGCGGATAATTGTGATGTAAGTATCTCAGTAGTATTTACAGAAGTAAGCACTCAGGATGTTAATATCAGTTCAGTTGCCCATTATAATTATACCATCACCAGAACATGGACAGCAACCGATGCTGCGGGAAACAGCAACACAGCAACACAAATTATAGCCGTAAATGATACACAGGCACCGGTGATCACTGTACCAACAAATATTTCGGTATCGAATGATGCAGGTGCTTGCAGTGCAGTGGTTAACTACACAGCTACTGCTGCTGATAATTGCAGTCCGGTAACAATTACTTACAGTCAGAATGCAGGAACGTCTTTTGCTGTAGGTACCACAACTGTTCATGTTACTGCAACAGATATTTCTGGAAATACTTCATCTGCAGACTTTACAGTTACGGTGAACGATACAGAAAAACCAACCATTACTGCACCGGGTAATTATAGTGTGGTGAATGATGCGGGCCAATGTAGTGCAACTATCGCAGATATTGGTTCACCAGTGGTGAATGATAATTGTGAAGTAGCATCAGTAACCAATGATCATCCATCGCCAATCTTCCTGGTTGGTACAACCATTGTTACTTGGACGGTTACAGATATTCATGGTAATGTTACCGATACGGCAAAACAAACGATTACCGTAATCGATAATGAGTTGCCGGTAATTACGGTAAACAATGTAACCGTTGGCAATGATGCAGGTATCTGTGGTGCAAATATTATATTGGCAACACCGCCTACTTCAGATAATTGTGGGGTAGCTTCTGTAACCAATGATCATCCATCAGCAAGTTTCCCGGTTGGGGTAACCAATGTTACATGGACGGTAACCGACAATAACGGATGGACCAACACAGCTGTACAAACCGTAACAGTAAATGATACAGAGAAACCGTTTGTAATTACTCAGCCTGTTTCGGTTTATCTAAATGCATCAGGTGCAGCAACAGTAACTGCATCACAGATCAATAATGGCAGTACAGATAATTGTGTCATTAGCTCTTATAATCTCAGTAAAACAACATTCACCTGTGCAGACCTTGGTGCTAACACTGTTACATTAACTGTAACCGATGCATCAGGTAACAGCAATACAGCATCAGCTATTGTAACTGTGTTGGATAATATAGCACCAATTGTAACCACACAACCTGTTACGGTTTATCTGAATGCATCCGCTACAGCAACAGTAACTGCATCACAGATAAATAACGGCAGCACGGATAATTGTGGTATCAGTTCATACAGTCTCAGCAAAACAAGCTTTAGCTGTGCAGACCTTGGTGCTAACACTGTTACATTAACTGTAACCGATGCATCAGGTAACAGCAACAGCGCATCAGCGGTTGTAACTGTATTGGATAATACAGCACCAGCGGTGATCACACAACCTGTTACGGTTTATCTGAATGCATCCGGTACAGCAACAGTAACTGCATCACAGATCAATAATGGCAGTACAGATAATTGTGTCATTAGCTCTTATAATCTCAGTAAAACAACATTCACCTGTGCAGACCTTGGTGCTAACACTGTTACATTAACCGTAACCGATGCATCAGGTAACAGCAATACAGCATCAGCTATTGTAACTGTGTTGGATAATATAGCACCAATTGTAACCACACAACCTGTTACGGTTTATCTGAATGCATCCGGTACAGCAACAGTAACCGCATCACAGATAAATAACGGCAGCACGGATAATTGTGGTATCAGTTCTTATAGTCTTAGTAAAACAACATTCACCTGTGCAAATCTTGGCGCGAATACGGTTACATTAACCGTAACCGATGCATCAGGTAACAGCAATACAGCCTCAGCTATTGTAACTGTGTTGGATAATATAGCACCAATTGTAACCACACAACCTGTTTCGGTTTATCTAAATGCATCAGGTGCAGCAACAGTAACTGCATCACAGGTAAATAATGGCAGCACGGATAATTGTGGTATCAGTTCATATAGTCTTAGTAAAACAACATTCACTTGTGCAAATCTTGGCGCGAATACGGTTACATTAACCGTAACCGATGCATCAGGCAACAGCAACACAGCATCAGCTGTTGTAACTGTGTTGGATAATATTGCACCAACGGTGGCGACACAACCTGTTACCGTTTATCTGAATGCATCCGGTACCGCAACAGTAACGGCATCACAGGTAAATAACGGTAGTTTGGATAATTGTGGTATCAGTTCATATAGTCTTAGTAAAACAACATTCACCTGTGCAAATCTTGGTGCTAATACGGTTACATTAACAGTAGTGGATGCATCAGGCAACAGCAACACAGCATCAGCTATTGTAACTGTGTTGGATAATATTTTGCCAACAGTGGTTACACAATCTGTTACGGTTTATCTGAATGCATCAGGTACAGCAACAGTAACTGCATCACAGGTAAATAATGGCAGTACGGATAATTGTGGCATCAGTTCTTACAGTCTTAGTAAAACAAGTTTCAATTGCACTAATCTTGGCGCAAATACAGTGGTATTAACCGTTTATGACGCGTCAGGCAACAGCAAAACAGGTTCTGCGGTTGTAACGGTAAAAGATACCACCGCGCCGTTGATCACTGTGGTTCCTGATCAGGCTTTCTGTTCCGGTACTTCAGGAACCTATACCATTCCGGTATTAACGGCTTCGGATAATTGTTCGGTAAGTACCATAACCTATAGTATTACCGGTGCCACTGTAAGAAGTGGCTCAGGCAATAATGCCAGCGGTTTATTTAATACAGGGTTATCGGTGATCAAGTGGATTGTTACAGATGGTTCAGGTAATCAACGCATCAGCACAACCAATGTAACTGTAAATACAATGCCTGCGCTTACCATTGCGGTAAGTAATGCAGATGCTTATTGTAATAAGATCACTTTAACAGCGTCTTCTGCAGGTACGGGTGCTGTTTATCAATGGACATCGGGCAGCAGTGTTTTTGCTACAACACAACAGATCAGTCTTGGTCAGTCAAATGGTGATGGAATGTACAGTGTAACGGCAAGCTTGAATGGTTGTACAACCACAGCTGCTACATATAATTTCCAAAAACAGTTTCTCGTAAGCAGTTATACCATCCTGGCCACAAAGCAAATTGACCTGGGTGAGAATAATATTGTAGCAAGCGGCAGTGTGGGTGTTACCTCAGCCAATGGGGATATTGATTTTAGCAGAAACAGTTCTGTATCTTCTCCGGGTTCATTCGTAAAAGCAAGAAGCATAGATAGAAATGGTTCCAATATTGTGATCAGTAATCCGATTTATGCAGCGGCTACAGGTATTGTATTACCAACCATGTACCTTAACACTGCTAACACAAATAGCCTTCCCAACAGGGATGTTGCAGTTAACAGTACATCAACTGTGTCGGGTAATTATAAAAACCTGACTCTGAAAAAAGGATCCAATACCATACTCACCGGTAATACATTCGGAACCATCCGTGTTGAACTGGGTGCGAGGGTAAGCTTTACTGCAACTACCATCAATATTGCCACACTGCAGGTAGTAAAAGGACCAAGAAATGGTTACAGCTATGTAAGGTTTGCACCGGATACTAAAGTTTTGGTTAGCGGAAGTGTAAGTATCGGCAGTCAGGTTTACATTAACCCGGATAATTATAAAGTCACATTCTACATGGGTGATAATAAATCCGATGATGAGAAGTTTACGGTAAAAGGCGGCGATACCAGAGTAAGCGCCAATATCTATATGCCTAATGGAAAACTGAGAGTAACCGGTGGCTATCGTTATGGTGATTATGGGAATGGTTTTGGAGATACCGATCGTGATGATGATGAGGACAGGTATTTTGGACAAGGCAATAGTTATGTTTACATGACAGGCTCATTCATCACAGAAGAATTAACTGGCGATGGCAGAAATGTGATCTGGAACAGCTTCGATTGTGGTGCTGCCCCGGTAACATTGATCAACAGCAATACTTCTGTTAACCAGTCGATCATCGGTACAGAAAAAACTGTGGCTACTTCGGAAGAAGAATTGAAAGTAACGGTAATGCCAAATCCAAGTACTACATTCTTCACACTGAAAATTGAAAGCCGTTATACCACACCGGTTGAACTGCGTGTAATGGATGGAAGAGGAAGGGTGATTGATGCGAAATCCAAACTCGGATCAAATAGCACCATACAGATCGGAAACAATTACAGCAGCGGAACGTATTATGCAGAATTGATTCAGGGTACGCAACGTAAAGTGGTGCAGTTGGTGAAAATTAATAATTAGAAATTAACAATTAATAATTGGTAAAGACAGCCATCCGTTATAGGATGGCTGTCTTTTTTGTTTCTATGCATTGTCTGTTAGAAATACTGAGTGGTAGGGGAGTAGTTTTTTCACTACAATAAATACCGTAAAACCTCCCATTCTTTTTATATCACTTTTTCATAATATTATGATGTAGTAAAACAAGGGAATCTGTCAACCATCCTTTTACTCAATCCAACTAACTGTGTTAATGTATCTAAACTTCGCCAGGTTTATTTCATTATCCGTTAATGCCCAGGGCATGCCGGGTGATCGATTGCAAAAAATCCTTTCTGAAGGCCATGCTGTTTATTGCCCGCGATCAGGGCTTTTTCTTCTTCAAACATTTTTATTGTTTTCAATTCTTCCTGTCATCGGGAACTTGAATTCTTATATAAAATCCAATCCATGAAAACATTTTCTACTCAATCAGTAAGAACAAAGACAACGCTGACAATCATGCTGTTGGTTGCTTTTTTCTTTACAGCCAAAGCGCAAACCAATTATTATGTATCGCCAACAGGCAATAACAGCAATAACGGTTTATCAGCTGCTGCACCAAAACTTACCATTGTGGCGGCTATCACGGCAGCAACAGATGGTGATATTATCAACCTTGCAAATGGTACTTATACCATTACAACAACTTTAAATATTAATAAAAGCCTGAGCATTATCGGCCAGAGCGAGGCTGGTGTGATCATTAAAGCAACCGGTACGCCGGCATCTGCCTGGGCCATCAATCCCAATAAATCCAATACCACGCTGAGTAATTTTACGGTTACGCCCAATTCGGCAACCGGAGGTTTTCCCATTCATGTGGGAGGTGTTGGCGGGCCGCCATTGCCGATACTTTCTAACATTAGTTTGAGTCATATTACGATTAATGGTGCCAAAAAAACGGCATTCGATTTTAATGCCATTAATAATCTTAACATCAGTTATTTAACTGCAACCAATACTACCGCGGGAAATGGTATTCAGTTAAGTGGCTGTGTAAATGTTACGGCCAATCATCTTACCACCAGCGGTAATGCATGGGGTGGAATGGCAGTATATGTTTCCAATCCATATCCTAACGGAGTGGGAAGAGGTTCGAATAATGTTTCCATTGATGTTACTACTTCTTCATTTGCAGAACCCAATGGTGTGTATAGTCAGGATGAGAATGGTTTTGTAAACACCAATACAACAGTTACCGGTGATGATTACAAAGTACAGAATGCATCAGTGGTTGGGTATACATATTATTTTCCAACAAAAGCGGTTGCCATGGCATTTGCTGCGGTAATGCCTAATCCTTCTTTATCATCTGTAAAACAGATCTCAACCAATCAATTTACCGTTACAGCGGGTACACATATTCAAACAGCGATCAATGCATCAGCACCGGGGGATGTGATCTATGTATATCCCGGAAACTTTATTGAATCTGCTCCTAACAGCACTTTGTTTAACAGTGCTTCTTATACTTTTGGATTATTTATTCCCGCTGCAAAATCAGGTATCAGTATTGTTGGTGTAGATGCAAATGGTATTCCGGTATCAGGGTATGCAAATGTATTGGCCAATGTACAATGTAATGCCACCAATAATTTCGGACCGAGTGGTGTTTTTGTAGAAGGAGATAATGTAACCATCACGGGTCTGAATATTTATCTCGACCCCAATGGTTCACAAAACAAAACCGTTGAAGTGATCGGTGAGAATTTTACGATGCAATCCTGTAAGCTTACCGATGGAAATTCTTTATACATCAACGACTGGCGCTATAACACCGGCACCAATGTTTCGCATATTACCAAATACCATGTGGAAGGAAATAAATTTGAAGCAGGCACCAGTCTCGACATCAGTGATGGTGCAGGTTTTACAGGCAATCCTTTAGACAGAATAATATTAAATAATTATTTTGATGCAGCCGGCGGTAACTGGGCTATGGTAAGTTTTAACGGATCGGGTACCGGTGTGCCCTGGTTTGTAAATTCAGTAGGTGGTGCTGTGATTACCGGAAACAGTTTTGTAAATGGAGAGCAATATATTCGCCACAGAGGAACGGTTGACAATTCTCAGTTTAACTGGAACCAATACTGGAGCAACAATAGTTTTGATAAAGCTGTTATTACACTTTCCCCTGAATCATCTTTTGCCCCAAGAATTTTCTCATACACAAGTGGAACATATAACTTTAATAATGTAAGAAGGATTGGAGCGATCATTCAATCAGAAATCAGTAATGTGGCACAAAACGGAGACCTGGTTAAGATCAGCTCCGGAACTTTCGCTGAAAATATTACTGTTACCAAAGGTGTAGAGATCCGCGGTAACGGACAAGCACTCACAAAGATCATTCCTGCTGTATCCGGTGCCAATTGTGGCGGTGGTTCACTTTGTGCAGGATCGAGTAATGTTTTTCTGGTACAGGCCAATAATGTAACTATTGATCAGTTAACGGTTGATGGCGATAATCCATCACTCACCAGTGGTATTGTTTCAGCGGGTGCGGATATAGATGCCAGAAACGGGATCATTACAAATCATCCTGCAGGTGTATTCAATAATCTGAATGTGCATGATGTAACGGTGAAGAATATTTTTCTGAGAGGGATTTATGCTTCATCAGGCGGCAGTTTCAGTTTTGATCATAATACCGTTTCCAATGTACAAGCGGATGGTGGTTCGATAGGCATCTTCAATTTTGGCGGAGCGGGTTCTATCACAAATAATATAGTAAGTGATGCTGCTGATGCAATCGCTTCCAACTGGTCTACAGGAACTGTTTATTCAGGAAATACCATAACCAATTCCGGAAGCGGTATTCATACGGATAACAATGGTGGATCAGGTGGTGCTGTGGATCTGATAAAAAACAACAATGTTTCTAACAGTACCAATGGTGGTTATGGTATCTGGGTATTTGCACCTTATTTACCAGTAACCGTAAAAGATAATATAGTATCGGGAGTTGATGTGGGATTAGCAGCTGCCGGACAACAGTCAGCCGTTACAACTTTATTTACAGGAAACACTGTTGACGGACAAGGTAAACCCAATGCAACAGGTGTTTACATCACAACCGATCTGTTTGGTTTTGGAACGGCCAATGTCAGTTCCATCTTTACAAACAATACGGTTACCAATAATGCAGATGGATTTTATCTGGAATCCGAAGCAGGCAATACATTAAATCTGACAGCCAATAATAATTCGATCAGTAACAACAGCAGCAGTAATGTAACACAGGCAACCGGTGCAACGGGCGCGGGAACCTTTGCCGCTGATATGAATTGTAACTGGTGGGGCACTGCATTGGCATCAACCATCAATGCATCCATCAATGGGGCGGGAGTGGCGCATAGCTCATGGTTGGCGAGTGGTACAGATGCAGATGGATCCACTTCCGGCTTTCAAACAGCAAGTGTTTGTGCAGGTGCAGTTTCCAATGTGGTAATTAATAGTAAAACAAATGTGAGCTGTTATGGATCTTCAAATGGTTCTGCTACGATTGGTTTTGCCAATGGAATTGGCTCTTCATCTTATACGGTAGATGGCGGATCATCTACTGCTGCCAATGGTTCTTCCTTTACCATTAATGGTCTTGCAGCCGGTACACATACGGTTGTGATCACAGATGATGGAGGCAATATTGCATCTGTAACTGTTGAGATCACGCAACCTGCTGCACCACTCGGTGCAAACTTTACATTCACGCCGATTCTTTGTAACGGCGGGTTAAGTACACAGAACGTAACCTTCACAGGCGGTACGGCACCTTACAGCATGGTAAATCAAGGTGGCGGATTATTCATCAGCGGGGCTGCTGAAGGCGTAACCTATGGTGGAAATACCGGAAATACATTCGCAGCCAATTATGTGTACACCGTTACAGATGCAAACGGATGTAAATACACATTCAATGCAAACATTACACAGCCTTCACCTATCACGGTCAATTATAGTGCTACACCTATTTTATGTAATGGGGGATTAAGCACTGAAAGTATTACCATCAATGGAGGTACGGCACCTTATACTGTTAAAAATCAGGGCGGTGGCGCATTGGTTATCGGCGCATCAAGTGGTGTAACTTATCATGGATCTACGTTTGCGGCTAATTATACATACACCGTTACAGATGCGAATGGTTGCACGTATACATTCAATGCAAACATTCCAGAACCTTCAAAACTGTTAGTATCAGCTGCTGCAACGCAAATTACCTGTAACGGAAATTCAACTGTTTCCGTTTCTGCAAGTGGTGGTAAAGCACCTTATACAGGAACCGGTGTATTTATTGTTGCAGCAGGAACCT
This sequence comes from Sediminibacterium sp., assembly GCA_965206685.1. Classification (GTDB taxonomy): domain Bacteria; phylum Bacteroidota; class Bacteroidia; order Chitinophagales; family Chitinophagaceae; genus Sediminibacterium. Next base: position 1,859,526 of record OZ242223.1, on the reverse strand, counting down.
ACACTTATACAGTTACCGATGCAAACGGATGCACAGGAACAGTTACCATTTCACCAACCGTTATTCCAGATACACAAAAACCAACCGTATTGGTTCAGGGCGATTACAGTGTTGTGAATGATGCCGGTAAATGTGGTGCCAATATAACTGTTGCACCACCGGTTACTTCAGATAATTGTTCGGTGGCAAGTGTTGTTAATAATCATCCGTCTCCATATTATCCTGTAGGTACCACCATTATTACCTGGACAGTTACCGATGCAAGTGGTAATGTGAATGATACGGCCAAACAAAAGATCACCGTGATCGATAATGAATTGCCTGTGATTACTCCTTTGCCGGCACAAACTTTCTGTACCAACGTGGGTGGCAGTTATACCATTCCAGCTTTAACAGCAACCGATAATTGCAGTGTTTCGGTTTCTTATGTAATTACCGGAGCAACTTCCAGAACAGGTAGTGGTAATAATGCAAGCGGAGTGTTCAATAGCGGTGTATCAATGATTACATGGTCAGCAACAGATCCTGCAGGACATGTTGTTAAGAGCTACACAACCGTTAGCATTACAGCAGCAGCACCTGCAACCATAACGGTTAGTAATGCAGATGCATTCTGTAATAAGATCATCCTTACAGCCAGCATCGGCACAGCTTATGAATGGAAATCAGGATCAACGGTGATCGGTAATAATCAACAACTGAGTCTCGGGCAAACCAATGGAGATGGCGTTTACAGTGTAACCGTAACCAATAATGGTTGTACAAGTTTACCGGCAACCTACACATTCAATAAACAGTTCCTCATCAGCAGTTATACCATTCTGGCTACCAAAGAAATTGAACTCGGTGAGAACAATGTGGTAGCGAGTGGCAGTGTTGGCGTAACCTCAAATAACGGTGAGATAGATCTTCGCAGAAATAGTTCTGTATCTTCTCCCGGTTCATTTGTAAAGGCGAAGAATATTGATAAGAATGGATCAGGGATCTTTATTACTAACCCGATCTATGCGGCGGCAACAGGCATTAGTTTGCCGACGATGTACCTGAATACGGCCAACACCAATAACCTTCCTAATAAAGATGTGGCTGCCAACAGCACAACAACCGTTAGCGGTAATTATAAGAACCTTACTTTAAAGAAAGGATCTAACACAACCCTTACCGGTAATACATTCGGTACCATTCGTGTGGAACAGGGAGCGAAAGTTAGCTTTACGGCAACCACGATTAATATTGATAAACTGCAGGTGGTTAAAGGACCAAGAGTGGGTTATAGCTACGTTCGCTTTGCACCCGATACCAAAATATTGGTTAGCGGAAGTGTAAGCATTGGCAGTCAGGTATACATTAATCCGGACAATAACAAAGTAACGTTCTACATGGGCGATAAAAAACCGGATGATGAGAAGTTTACCGTAAAAGGCGGCGATACCAAAGTAACCGCCAACATTTATATGCCTAACGGCACATTGCGTGTTACCGGCGGTTACCGCTACGGCGATTATGGAAACGGCAGAGGAGATTGCGATGTGGATGATGATGACGACCGCTATTATGGCCAGGGCAACAGCAATGTTTACATGACAGGTATTTTCATCACCGAAGATATAGAAGGCAATGGCAAGAACGTAGTATGGAATAGTTTCGATTGCAACTCATCACCGGTGCCAATGATTAATTATACTCCGGCAATCAATGTATCAACGATAATTACACAGGAAAAAGTAGCTACCTCAGAAGAAGAATTGAAAGTAACGGTAATGCCAAACCCAAGCACCACTTACTTTACCTTAAAGATCGAAAGTAAATACAATACACCGGTTGATATTAGGGTAATGGATGGAAGAGGACGTGTAATTGATTCCAGATCAAAACTGGGAGCAAACAGTACGGTGCAGATCGGTACTAATTACAGCAGCGGAACGTATTATGCAGAATTGATACAGGGAGAGAAAAGGAGAGTGGTACCGCTGGTAAAAATTAATAATTAAAAATTAGAAATTAATAATTGGAGATACATGAGTTGCAGTGAGGTCTATTAATGCGGGTTTTAGTATTCGATTGATAAAGACAGCCATCCGTTTGGGTGGCTGTTTTGTTTTGAAGCAATCAGTCATAATATTGAAAAGCATTCTTGCGATCATTCCGTTTCCCTGCGTTCTTTGCGTTACGGCTTTAAAGATTGCAGTAAAAGCAGTAACGCAAAGTGCGCTAAGAACCGCAAGGGGCGCAAGGAAGTATTCTATATAAACGCCTCAATAAAAAGCCACAAAGCAATCAACATCAGTACAAGACTGCTGAGCCATAACCATTTCTTTTTGGTAAGAATGGAAATAGCAGAAATGGCAATCGCGATCTGGAATAGCGTTACCACTTTTGCGAGAATGGAATGTTTGTCTAAATGAAAGTTGGATTCTTTCTGAAACTCTTCCGCTTTGGTTTTAATTTCTTCCTGCTCAGTTTTGTATTTACTGATGGCACTTGAATCGGCAATGCCTGCATGTATCTCCAGTGTTTTGATCTCTGCTTTAATTCCCTTTGACTGATAATAGGCCCATTGATCTGATGCTTTGATCTGTGAGATCACGGCTTCATCAGAATGGTGCCCGGCAAGTAATCCTGAGATCGCTGCAAACACCGCCATCAGCGCAGTAGATATCGCCACAAACGGAAACCATTTCGTCTCACTATGCTCCGCTTTCTCATGAATCGTTTCATGCAAATGATCCGTAGGAACTTCTATCTCGTCCATGGTATGAAGTTTATAATTAGTAGTTAGGGGTGGTAATTAAAAATTAAAAATTAAAAATTAAAAATTAAAAATTCACATTGCGTTCCTTGCGGTTCTTGGCGTCCCTTGCGTTATGGCTTTAAAGATCAAAAATGATAAATCAAAAATCTTGTATTGCGAATTATGATCAATGGCCGGCTACACTTTTTGCAATCTTTAAAGCCATAACGCAAAGATCGCAGGGAACCGCAAGGAACGCAAGGAAATGACTAATTATTAATTTCTAATTTTTAATTATTAATTCGCCAGTATCGCGTATTTGCTCTTCGGCCTCAAATTGTCCAGCCATTTATATCCTCGTAATTTGAGTTCTTCATGATTTACCTGCCGCATCGGGTTCATTGTTCCATCCAGGTTGCGGAGAAAGGTTACGCGTTGGGGTTTACCGTCGTCGAATACAATATCGATCACATCCGAATTGGATTTGTTCACACCAATAAATTTCTTCTGTTCATCCTGCCCATAGTAAACATTTTCTGCATTGCCTTTGGCGCGTAAGAAATTGATCTTACCATCATTAAAATAAGCATTGATGCTGGTGCCTTTTACCTGGTTAAAATAGGTGCTGCTGTCTACACGACTGATGGCCATAGCGCCTTCAAACACATTCAGTCTTTCGGGCTTTTTATTTTTGATAAAGAGATAGATCGTATCTCCCGTGATCTGGTTCTCCTGCGCCCAAACGATCGGATTGGTGAATAAACGGAATGCGGAATCCTTTAAAGAATAAAACAAACTATCACCCACAGCCTGCAAAGAATCCGAATAGATCTTTACATGATAGTAGGCTTCAAAATATTTGGCTGTACTGTCGGGTTTTGATTTTACGGTATCTACGGCCTTATAATTTCCTCTGCTTGTATCCAACTGCCGTATCTCAGGCACATAACGGGTTTTCATCAGATCGGATAATCGTGCAGAATAAAGTGTATCCGCCGAAATAAAAATCGAATCCTTTCCCTGTTTAATCAGCAGTATGGGTTTTTCAGTAGCGAGTAAAATATCTTTTTTACGATCTGTCTTGATATTGTTAGCGATCATATCAAAACCCTCAGCACTATCTTTTCCGCGATAAACGGCATTGCCTCTGAACTCACTCAATTTGGTTGAATCATCAAAAGCCATATCATCTGCCGTAAATGTATAGGTGCTGTCGTCAATTACCGAACGTTTAAACAGCATGCCTTTTTTATTCTTCCGGTCAAAATAACCATCCCTTGTTTTGATCACTCTTTTTGAACTGTCTGTAATGACAGTAGGAGAGGTAAAGGTTGCGATCTCGGTATTGGTATTGTATTGCAGCGTATCAGTAACGATTCTATATTCAGGATCTACCAAAACAACTTTTCGTTTAAAGATCACATCCTTGGTGTCGCCGTAATAATATCCTTCGGTGCTGGTAAGGGTTGTTTTTTTATTTACAAGTTTACCGCCTTTTAAATAGGTTCCTATTTTAATGGTTACATCGTATACCAATTCTTCTGTGGTAAGTGTTCCTTTACCATCCGTTAATCTTACTTTTTTATTCAGATACGCTTTCTTTTCTCTTCCCAGGTATTTCAAATATTGAGCGTAAGTGTGCACACTATCGGCATCGTTGATATGTACATTGCCAAAAGCTTCGAGAGAATTGTCTACTTCATTTAATACGGCACTGTCGGCATAGAACCATGTCTTATCCTGTATTACAATCGCTTTGCCAACCAGTATCGTGAATCTGTGTGCAGAATCTACCGTAAGAAGACTTAATTTATCGGCACTATGAATATTTATGAGCTTACCAGGTTGTTTTGCAGTATCCGCAGGATTGCGTTGCGCCATACAGGTAGACACAGCCGCCAGCAGAACAAACAGATAGTATAACCTTTGTATCCGCATCTAATTATTTCTTGGTAGAATCAGTAACCGGTAAAGGTTCCAGCAATGGCCCGCTCTTGTCTTTTTTGCCAAACACCGAAATGTTCACATACCGTTTGGGATGTACACGAAGATCGTCCATTAAAATATTGGCGCTGCGAACGGTATTGGTAAGATTATCATAAAGCGCCTTATCATTCATCAGTTTGCCGAGTGAGCCATCTTTGGAACTTACTTTTTCCAAAATACTGTTCAGGTTGCTGATCGTAGTTTTGAGTTTATCAACCGTTCCCGCAATATCAGATTTGGAAAAATTGTCGGTGGTCTTTTCCATATTGCTGAGCATCTTCGTAACCTTCTCATTATTATCACTCAGGTTTTTGGTAAAACTGGCCACATTATTCATCGATTGTGTAATGGCACCGCTTTGTTCATTCATCATAGATTGAATAGAAGCAGAAGATACCACCAGACTGGCTGTTACCTTATTGATATTGGCAATCACTGCCTGCAAGTTATTTTTTGTATTGGGATCAAATATGGAATTGATATTTTTCAAAACACTATCCAGCGAATGAACAGTATTTTTTAGTTGATCGCCCACAGGACCGAGTTTATCCATTAGGTTACCTAATAAACCAGCCGAAGAGGCTGTTAAAACGGTATCGCCCGATTTAAGAAACTGTTTCGCATCACCCATGGTTATCTGAATACTGGCGGCACCCAGCGGGTTGTCTTTGATACTGGCTACAGAGTTGGCAGGAATATTATAGTAATCCTTTAGTTTGATCCCCACAATAATAGAAGAAAGGTTCTGATCTGCATTTTCGATCTCAAAAACGGAACCCACCTGAAAACCGTTGATATAAACGGCATTGGATACCATAATGCCCTTGGTATCGGTATATTTTGCATATATGAAATTACCCGTTTTAAAAAGGGTCTTTCCTCTCAAAAAATTAAAACCCAGTATCAATAAAGTAATGGCGATAGCGGTTAAAGCACCCACTTTCGTTTCGTTTGATATCTTCATATGGTACAAATCTAAGGTTTCTTCCTGTGCGGTTTACGTCTAAACCCTGTTAAAATGAGGCTATTTACCTGTGCCTGTATTGGAGATCTGTTTTTCCAGCGAATATTTATAGCGTTTGATGGATTTTACCAATACTTCGCAGATCTGCTGGCGGCCCTCCTCACTATTCAGATAATCCTCTTCATCCGGATTGGAGATAAAACCGGTTTCTACCAGCACAGCGGGCATGGCCACAGCCTGTAAAACCCAAATAGGCGTTTGGCGCTGTTTGGCCTCCCGGCTGATCCTGCCTACTTTCTGAAACTCTTCCTCAATGGTAAGGGCCAGATTGGCGCTTCGGGTAAAATAAGACTGGATCTTCATATTAATGATCATCATCTTGGCCGGATCACGTGGGTTAAAGTCTTTTAATTCTTTGGCAGATACACTATCCAGATACATTTCCTCATTACCATTCAGCGCAATGGCGGCTTTGGCCTGGTTTCGGTTATCTACTCCATATATAAAGGTCTCGGTACCTTTTGCCGGATTGGGTGTGTACCAGACTTTATAATCCTTCACTTTTACGGTATAAGCTTTCTTTTTCTTGCCCTTGCCTTTGTACCGTGTTTCTTCTTTATAGCCAATAAACTCAGTATGCTTTTGCGGACCGCCGCCTTCGTTTACGTGAATGCATACAAACAGATCACCTTTTTCGCGGTTGGCTATTTGAGCTTTGCGGGTTACGGGGTCAAATACATCGTTACGGCGCGTCATATAGGTTTCCACATCCGGTATTTCTTCGCGCAGCATACTGTCCAGCTTCAGTGAAACGGCTAAAGCAATATCTTTCTCGTAGGAATATTTACCCTTGGCACCAAGATCGCTGCCACCATGGCCCGGATCAATGATGATTTTTCTGAGTGCCTGTTTCTGTTGTGGCTTTTTTGTATCGGGATTGAAAGAGAACAGGCCCAGACTAACCAAACTTAACAAAACCAAAGCAGCATATTTTCTCTCCATCATATCATTTCGTTAAAGGATTTTGCCTGAAATAGCTTTTACAGGACTAAGGCCGTATTTTTGTCGCAGAAACATGAGTATACTCCGCAAATTTAACGCAAAAACGACCCTTGCTATTGTTATAGCGGCTTATTTGCTCATATTAACGTTTTATGTGAATGCCCGTGGGTATCGGGTAAATCATTTGGCGGTGATTACTGCGGTTCAGGATACGCTTCCTGCCCAAAAGAAGACAGATTCTGCTTCTTCTCCCAAAATAAAGCCCGTTCGATTCGATTCAACCGGAAAAGAGATCCCGGATTCGGTGGTGCATATTGATACGCTGTTAATGTCGAAAGATTCAGTAGATGCCGTCGTAAAATACCATGCAGATGATTCGGGTGTATTGATCATTGCAACCAAACAGCTTACGCTTTATGGCAAGGCCAGAACAGATTATAAGGATTTGAACCTTGAAGCGGCCACCATTGATTTTGATCAGAAAACATCTACGGTAAAGGCATATGGTTCAACCGATAGTTCCGGTAACCCATTAGCAAAACCGCAGTTTAAGCAGGGCGATATGACCACGGTGAGTGATACAATCGCTTATAATATGAAAACCGCGAAAGGATTGATCAAGAATACATTTTTGCAGGAAGGGGAGATCTTTTTAAATGCAAGGGTGTTAAAGAAGATCAATGCGGATGAGATCTTTGCCCGCGATGCCCGCTTTACAACCTGTAACTTGGATACACCGCACTTTGCTTTCAGAACAAAAAGAATGAAGATCGTAAATAATCAATTGGGTGTAACGGGGCGAGTATATCCTGAAATAGAATCGGTGCCGATTCCCATGATCTTTATTCCGTTTGGGATTTTTCCTTTAAACCGTGCAAGGCATTCCGGTGTATTGCTTCCTGCATTTGCTTCGAGCGAAGATTATGGTTTGGGTTTGGAAGGATTGGGGTATTACAAAGTGTTAAGTGATAATGCAGATGTAACCGTAAAAACCAATCTCTATTCTTATGGCGGATGGAATCTGAATCTGAATTCGAAATACATCAAGATCTATAAATACACGGGTAACCTGAATGTTACTTTCCAGAATACAAGGGCATTGAACAGGGGTGGATTATCGGATGATGAGTTTACCACTTCCAAATCATACATGATCAACTGGAGCCATAGTCGCGATAACCGTGCAAGGCCCGGAACCAATTTTTCTGCGAATGTGAACTTTGGCAGTACCAAGTTCAATCAATATTTATTGAACAATCCGTTTCAGAATTACCAGAACCAATTGAGTTCTTCTATCAACTATTCAAAAGACTGGAGGGGTAAATTCAATCTCTCTCTTAATATTAACCACAACCAGAACAGTGTATCGCGTTTGGTGAATTTGAATTTGCCAACGGCCAATTTTAATGTGGTTACTTTTTATCCTTTCCAGCCAAAGGAGCAGATAGGTGCAGGTAAATGGTGGGAGAAAATTGGTATTGGCTATAGTGGTAATTTTCAAAACCAGATCTCATTCTTTGACACCGCTTTTAATTTCAAGCGTTTGTTAGATACTGTGCAGTGGGGGGCGGTGCATAATATTCCGATCACTTTATCACTGCCGCAATTGGGGGCATTAAACATTTCACCAAGTGTATCGTATGAAGAGCGTTGGTATGGACAAAGAAATTTTAAAACATGGAACAATAGCAAATTCAAAGTGGATACTACTGTGCAAAAAGGTTTTTATACAGCACGCCAGATGAGTTTTGGATTGGGTATCAATACAAGAATCTTTGGTAATTACCGTTTTAAAGAAGGAAGCACTTTAATGGCCCTGCACCACGAGATCAGGCCTACACTTACATTAAGTTATAAACCCGATTTTGCTGCTAAATATTATTACACTGCCAAGGTGGATACTTTTGGTCACAGTGTGCGTTTTTCTCAGTTTGATGGTGGCGTGATTGGTTCTTTTTCTGAAGGAGCTTTTGGCGGTATCGGTTTTGGAATAGACAATTTGCTGGAGATGAAAGTGCGCGATAAAAATGATACCACCGTAAAACAACCCGGTAAAAAAATAAGACTGCTGGATGGTTTTGGTTTTAACTCATCCTATAACTTACTGGCCGATAGTTTTGCATTGGGTAATTTTTCTTTTTACGCAAGAAGTACTTTGTTTGATAAAGTAAATATTTCTGCTTCTGCCAATCTGGATCCGTATAATGTAGACAGCAAAGGATACCGGATCAAAACGATCTTATGGGATCCTGCAAGGTTTAAGTTTGGACGGATCACGGGCGGTAACCTCGCTATCTCTACTTCGTTCAAAAGCAAATCGAAAGATGGCAAAACCGATAAGAATCGAGAAATACCTGTAGATCCTTTCATGACACCCGATGAACAGCAGAGACAATTGCAATATGTGCGTGCCAACCCGGCAGAATTTACCGATTTTAATATTCCTTGGAATATCAATTTATCTTACTCACTCAATTTCAACAGGGTATTAAAAATCGATTTTTCGGGATATGAAACGCAAACCTATTCTTCTATAAACTTTACCGGCGATTTTAGTTTAACGCCTAAATGGAAAGTAGGGGGTACGGGATATTATGATGTAACCAAGAATGCCATTCAGCAGATCAGTACATTTATTACGCGTGAAATGCATTGCTGGCAATTATCTATCAATGTTACACCGATTGGTTTATATCGGTCGTTCAATATCATGCTTAGTCCTAAATCCGGTATTCTCCGCGATCTAAAGATCAACCGCAGCAGAACCTTCTCCAGTTATTGATGATCGTTTTGGGAATAATAATCCCACATGATTTTGAAAATCTTTTCCTTTAATTCATCTGCACTGTATTGTGTAGAATCAATAGCCGGCAGAAAATGCATTTCCAATCTATGTGGCATCAAAAAGAAAAACTGATTGGCAGGCAATACTTTTTTTGTGTGAAAAAGGATCACAGGTAAGATGGGTTTTCCTGTATCCACCGCTAAACGAAAAGCACCATCATAAAATTTCTTCAGAGGATCATTTGTTCTGTTGCGTGTGCCTTCAGGATAGATCAGCATATCCAGACCAATGGCCAGCATCCGTTTCATTTCATCATAGCTTTTTCTGCGGCTGGCATCACTGTTCCTGTCAACCAGCACACTTCCAAAAGTATAGATCCATCCAAAGATTGGGATCTTGGTAAAACTTTTTTTCGCAATCGTTTTATTCGCCCTCGGCATAAACGGTGTACTCACCGGAACATCCATCAAACTGTTATGATTGCATACAACAATATAGTTGGTACCCTTTACAAAATTTTCTTTTCCTTTTGTACGCAGCGGACAACCGATCAGGTTCAGATACACCGTCATCCACCACCGCGAAACATGCCGGTGCCAATATGCTTTTGCGGGATCTTTCAGAAAAAAACAAGGACTGTAAAAAATGATGCCAATGATCAATGTGGCGATAAATAAAAGCAAGGCCCACAAAGCCCAGATACGTGCAAATATCAAAACACCAACCCCCACCCCTAAAGGGGCTTTATTATTGTTTAGTTTTTTAGAATCGTTCATTGTTTAATAAGTAGTAAATACGTTAATAAAGCTTTATTAGCTCCCCCTTCAGGGGGCCGGGGGGTATTGGGGTTAGATCTGCTCCCATTTAATCGGTGTTTTATTTTGTTTACTCAGTAATTCATTCGTCTTACTAAAATGCTTACACCCAAAAAAGCCTTTATCCGCACTAAAAGGAGAAGGGTGTGCTGCTTTTAGTACATGGTGTTTGGTTTCATCTATCAGCACTTGTTTTTCCTGTGCAAACTTCCCCCACAATAAAAAGATCACACCTTCTTTTTCATCAGAGATTTTTCTGATCACTGCATCCGTAAAATCCATCCAGCCAATTTTCTGGTGACTGGCAGGCTCATTGGCACGAACCGTAAGCATGGCATTTAATAAGAACACACCCTGCTCTGCCCATTTGGTAAGATTACCGGTTTTGGGAATGGGCATACCGATATCTTTATTAAGTTCTTTATAAATATTTACTAAGGAAGGTGGCGGTGCAACACCATCTGGAACGGAAAAACTTAAACCATGCGCCTGTCCGGCACCGTGGTAAGGATCCTGCCCCAGAATCACCACTTTTACCTGATCAAAAGGGGTTGTATTAAATGCATTAAAAATAAGAGAGCCCGGAGGATACACAACTGCACCGGTTGCTTTCTCCGTTTTTAAATGTGCCACCACCTGTAAAAAATACGGTTTGGAAAATTCATGCTTCAACACCGCTTTCCAGCTCGCTTCCATTTTTACATCCATGATACCGGTTTAAAATGAATTGGTTAATACACGAATGTACAGAAACGAACACAAGTTTTACCGCACGATGGTAACACTGCCTCCAATCGGTGGCAATCCCGCAGCGGGTTTGATCACATAATAATAAGTAGCAATCGGCAGATCAATTCCATTGTATTTTCCATCCCATGGTTTTACATAACCAATGGATCGAAAAACAACTTGCCCTAGCCGGTTATAGATCTCTACCACACAATCGGGGTAAAGATTCAGCAGATCTATCTCCCAAAGATCATGTACCCCGTCGCCATTAGGTGAGAATGCATTTGGCGGTATGATCAGGGCTTCGTTAATATCTACATTAATCCCGTATATAGAAGAGCAACCTCCTTCATTGTCTACTTTTACAAAATAACGCCCGGTTTTAGCAATGGTATGCGGATTGATTAAAGGAATAGTAGCCAGCGAATCTCTCCAGTATGTAATGGTTAACCCATTCAGATTTCCATTGATAGAAGATAAAAGGTCGATCGTAAAAGGCCGCGTTGTAGCCGGCGGATCAATAATGGTTAATACCGGATAGTTGGCTATCTGCACTGATACAGGTTTCATAACCGTGCAGCCTGCACTGTTTTCCGCTCTAATATAATAGAGTCCGCTGGTTGTGATCAGTTTAGGTACAGGTACATAATTAGTTTGTGAAGGATCTAAATAATACGAAAAATTTAAGCCTCCTGTACTCCCCGCCGTGATCAGACTGGAAGTAAGATCAACAGGATTTGAGATACAGGATAAGATCGTATTAGTAGGTACATGCAGATCTATCACATCGCTTGAAGCTGTGATGGTTGCATACACGGTATCAATACAACCCTGATCCTGGAAAGGGGTAACTTCCACTGCAAAAATATCACCTGCTTTGGGTATTGGCACCATGGTTAATGTTTGATCCGTTCCGAGTAATTGAGAAAAATCTGAATTAAACCAACGATAACCGGCAAAACCAAATGGTGCTGTAAGTGTTTGCGAATTATCTCCCAGGCAATGCACATTTCCCGAGATTGGGGTAGAACAGTTTTCATTTACATCAACATAAGCATACCCGAAATGGCCACCAATAGTACAATCATTTGTGGTAAACTCAATGCGGATCGTTCGCCCCGCATATCCGGATAGTTTGATGGTTACCGGTGTCCATGGCTTATAAAAAACACTGTCTGCCACCGGCGACCTTTTAAACCCCGGCAGGTTAGAAGAGGCGGCATAAGAAAAAGAACTGCAATCGATATAAGCATTATTGGTTACATCAAAAACATTGGCCGTAAACTTAGGCTGCTGCCATATGGCATGGGTAGGATTTTGAAGCACTACCGCATAATTATAAATGATGCTGTAATTATTTTTATCGGCAGGAATGGTAAATGTATAGCTTACCTGTTCTGCCTGTCTGCCTGTACTGCTGTTTCCTAACTGGATAGAATAATTGCTTCCGTTAGGACAGTTGATCGGAAAACCACCGTAAGGATCTTTTGCCTGGTTATTACTGTTTTGCATCATTGTATGGCGGTACGATACAGGGCTGGAGGGTGACAAGGTGATAGAACCATCTACATTACTGATGCTGCCAATGGAGCATTCCCAGTTGGCAAAGGTTCCTGATTCAAATCCAATATTGGGTGGGCATTGCGAACTTGCTGTGACTGCAATAAGACAACAGGCATGGAGTAACAGCAGTTTGATGTATCGCCATGCGGAAAGAGACATATGATTTGGGAGTCTTAGCTGATCAAACGGGAATACAATATACTGAATTATTTAGAAAAGCCGCTGCAATGCATTTACAGTCAAGCGTATTTGTAAGCATAAAAAAAGCCAACAAATTGTTGGCTCAATATGTTGAGGATGATGGTATCACTTTAGTTTATTAAAATAAGTGATGATATCGATCCATCCTTTTTCAGTGCTGAGGGGTATTTTGTTTTCGGTGATATATTGATTCATCACTGCCCATTTGCCTGCCAGGTCGGATGTGGTTTTGGTAAACACCGAATCGTAAGATTGTTTGGACAAGGAAATCGGAATGGGTTTGCGTCCGTTAAAATAAGGATCATTCTTTTGAAGGCTGTATACCACAATAATATCTTTTCCGTCGCCCTGTTTAAATGATTTGTTCAATGAAATCGTGCCACTTACCAGTGAACTCTCAAAAGAAGCAAAAACCCCGTTGGTTGACACAGGAACATTGCTGGTGGAAGGAGCTACGGGTGTTGCGGTAACGGCTTTTTTCTGGCCAAATACACATATTCCCGCTAAAAGAAAGCCTGCTGTAATCAATAATGGTTTCATAAAAAAAGTAAGGCTGAGATCGGTTAAGAAAAATTCAGCTCCTGTAAAGTTAGGGAAATGCGTTTAATCCATCCGAAAATGGGCTTTTGGCAATGCAAAAGCGGTGTAGTTTAACATTTTTATGTTTTCAAAAAATGAAATGGGCATCGGTAACAATTTTTCGATAATCCTTCTCTTATTATATCTACAAATCACATATATGATAATAAAATGCAAAAAGGGCATATTTAAGCAGCGTTTAAGTTTATTAGTGGTTCCTTAGTAATAAATAAGTGTTGAAAATTAGTTAGTTAGGCAACCGTTTTCCTTTTCTGTTTGCACATGAGTGAAGTTACAACGATAGAAACCGTTTTTAAAGAAGGCATGCGCTTGATGGGTAACCATTTTGAGATCAGCATTGTGGGTACTGACGAAGCATGGGCACATACCATGATCGCAAAAGCGGTTGAAGAGATCCGGCGGATAGAAAAACTGCTGACTACTTACGATGAGCAAAGCGAAACCAATCAGATAAATCATGCTGCAGGCATCGCACCGGTAAAAGTTTGCGAAGAAACCTTCCGATTAATTCAACGCTCATTGCGTATTTCTCAAATTACACAGGGCGCATTTGATATCAGTTATGGATCGGTTGATAAAAGCCTATGGAATTTTGATGCGAACATGACGCGCCTTCCGGATGCACAAACTGCCAAACGAATGGTGCGGCTGATCAATTACAGAAACATTATTCTCGATGAAAATGAAATGACCGTTTTTCTTAAAGAGAAAGGCATGCGTATCGGTTTTGGTGGAATAGGAAAGGGCTATGCTGCAGAAATGGCCAAACGTGTTTTAAAAGAAGCCGGTGTAAAAAGCGGAATCGTAAATGCTTCCGGTGATTTAACGGCATGGGGCTATCAACCGGACGGGCAGCCATGGACCATTGGAATTGTGAACCCCAATTTTGCCGGTAAGATCTTTTCTTATATGAATGTAACGGATGTTGCCGTTGCCACATCGGGTAACTATGAGAAATTTGTGATGATTGATGGATTGAAATATTCACATACCATTGACCCGCACACGGGTTTGCCGGTGAGAGGTATTAAAAGTGTAACGATCATTTCACCCAATGCAGAAATTGCTGATGCGATGGCTACACCGGTTACTATTATGGGTATTAAAGCCGGCCTTGATATGATCAATCAGATAAAAGATATTGAAGCGATCGTAATAGATGATCATGATGTGATCTACACAACCCAAAATTTACATTTTACATAAAACCCCAGGTATGCATAAAAAACTGATAACTCCCGTCGCCGTAATAACCGGCTGTGTTCTTTCGCTCAGTTCCTGTATGAACGTAAAAGAATACCAGAAGAACAAGATCAATGATGCGGATATGGCCCTCTCAAGCCGTAAAAGCCAGAAGAATGAATTGAATTTTCAAAACTACCGCGAAGGTTCCGCCGGCGCCAACGGCGGCAAAACCGGCGGTGGCTGCGGATGTAATTAAATATTCTATCATTCTATCATCCTATCATTCTCTCATTGATATTGATCTCATATGAAAAAACTAAGTCTCACCGTCATAGGCCTCTACCTGCTTTTTCTCAATGCATTTTCGCAGAATACAAAGCAGGATACAGCCGTATACAATGCCAAACCCTTAAAGCTGGAAGAGATCAATCTTGTATCCAGTTATTATAAACAGCAGGGGAATCACTCAGCAGTTACCGGTGGTATCGGTAATGAAAAAGTGGTTGATCTTTCCAATGGGGTGGAATTAAAATTTGTGGGCTGGGATCCTGATCATAACAAACATACCCTGAGTCTGGAAATGGGATTCGACCATCACACCGCTGCTTCTTCTGCCTATGTTTCTAAAACCGGAGCATCTTCTACACAAGGCACACGGATTTATCCTGCGATTAACTGGACCATGGAAAAAGATAATGGCAATGCATTTGGTATTGGTGCGTATTATTCATCTGAGTATAATTATAAATCACTTGGTGTGGATTTTCATGCAACCAAAAAATTCAACTCCAATAGTGAGTTGAATGCGAAAGTGTCGGGCTTTTTTGATAAAGTAAAAATGATCTATCCATCCGAACTGGTACCGGGTACTACTACAACGGTTAACTCAGGTGTTACCTATTATACAACAGCAAGCGGCAGAACCGTAGCATTGGGTTCCGGTGGTGGTACTAAAGAATATTCTATTCCTTCAAGCGACAGAAATACGTACACAGCATCTCTTTCTTATTCGCAGGTAATCAATAAAGAATTGCAGGCCAGTGTAGATGTTGATCTGGTTTCTCAAACGGGTTATCTCGGATTGCCTTTTCACAGAGTATATCTTACAGACGGATCGGTGCATGTAGAAAACCTGCCATCATCCAGAATGAAATTGCCTGTGGGTTTCCGTTTGAATTATTTTATGGGCGATAATGTGATCTTCAGAACCTATTACCGTTATTACCAGGATGATTGGGGAATTAAATCACATACCGCCGAACTGGAAGTGCCGGTTAAGTTGAATGCATTCTTTTCAGTATCTCCTTTCTATCGTTTCTACACACAAACGGCATCCAAATATTTTGCAGGATATGCAGAACATAAAACAACGGAACAGTTTTATACCAGTAACTATTCATTGTCGGCACTCAACAGCCAGTTTATGGGCGTAGGCGTACACTTAGCGCCGCCAAAAGGAATTTTTACGGAACATATCAGTTCTATGGAAGTAAGGTATGGACATTATTCACAAACAACAGATCTGACTTCGAATATTATTTCGTTTGCGTTTACATTCAAATAGAAGGAACAAGGATCAAGAAACAAGGGACAAGAAACAAGTATCAAGAGACAAGGAAATAAATAATCAGAACCCGTCATACCATTTTGCAGTGGTGTTCGGGTTTTGTTATTTATTATATTTGAGAACAACAACAGAGGTATGAATATCCGCAGATTGCTTTGCTTACTGATCAGTTTGGTATGGATGTATTCCTGCACAAACAAAAAGGTGTCAGAGATCGCTTCTTTTAAACTCGTTCCTGCGGATACGATCTATTTTAAATCTTTTGTGGATTGTAATATGGCCGAAGCATGGGTAGGAGATACCTTCCGTATTTTCCCCGGTAAATATGGCGAAGATCCTTTATGGGGCAATGCAGGCGATCTGAAATATGCAGATGGCAAAGATGCTGCTGAAGCATTTAACCGAAAGTTTAATGAATTTACAGAACCGGTATTACCCAAAAATGTTTTACCCGGTGAAGATGGTTTGCACGGTGCGGTTTGGTTTGAAACGGTTTATCAGGATGCAAAAGATAAGAGCGGAAAAACATTGTACGCTTTGTATCACAATGAAAATTATCCGAATACTTTTCCATACAGGGCTTCAACAGGGAAGGGGTATATTGATCAAGACTGGCCGCAGGGGTTAACCGGACAAAAAACACCTGCTGCTGTTTGCCGTATCGGGATCATGAAGTCAGTTAATGGAGGGCATACCTGGGAGAATAAAGGAATCGTGCTGGAAGATGATCAACCGAGAATGATATTAAAACCGCATAATACCTCCGTAACATTTGCCGGTGGCAATGGTGATCCTTCAGCGATTGCTGATAAGGAGTATCTGTATATTTTTTATGGTGAATATGGTTATCCCGGTAAATACGATCGCACAACATATGATCCACAAAAAGAATACGGTGGACAATGTATCAGTGTGGCAAGGATCAAACTATCCGATCTTGATGAACCCACCGGTAAAGCAAAACGATGGAATGGCAAAGCTTTTGACGAGGCGTATGATGGAATTGGTGCACCCGTTCTTTCGTTGCAGATTCCCGTTTCTGAAGGTGGTGGGCCAACATCACAACCTAACAGTAAATATTATTGGGGACCTTCAGTAAGCTGGAACACGCATCTTAACTGTTGGGTAATGCTGATGGCAAAATCGGAAGGAGCTTCCTGGAAAGGTTCTGGCGTATATATATCATTTAATAAAAATCAATCGCTTGATCATACCATGAGTCAGGAGTGGACAACACCTCAATTGCTGGTAAATAAACCCGGACATATTGTATGGTATCCTTCACTGCAGCCTTTTGGCAGTAATAAACATCCGGAGGAAAAGAATACCTGCCTCAACGTAGGTGAAACGGCAAGGTTATTTTATAAAGACCAGACAAAAGATACCTCTGTTTATATATCCGAGTACCTGATACATTTTTCAGATTCATTACCGGGTGTTAAGCAATAGCGCCGGATTTTTCTCTCGGAAAATAAAGCGTAACAGATGTTCCATTTCCTATTTCGCTGTAGATCTCAATCCTGCCTCCGATATTCTCCATAAATTCTTTGATCAGCTTAAAACCAATTCCACTTCCTTTTTCATTATTGGTTCCCAAAGTAGTGATGATCGTGTTTTTCTCAAGCAATGTTTCTATTACTTTTTGTGTCATGCCCATACCCGTATCATTCACCGTTAATTTTATATACTGGTCGTCGATATCAGAAAAAAGTATGATCTCACCATTCTTTGTAAACTTATTCGCATTTGTGATCAGGTTTCTGATCACAAAGCGGATCATATCCGGATCGATCTGTAAACTGATCTGATGATCAATCAGGTTTTTTATAGAATTGTCTTTAAGCATAGAAGCCAACACCAAATGATCAATCTCGCTTTCTGTGATTTCATACAGGTTTACTTTGCTTGTTTTCTTTTGGTCACCTTCAATTTTTATTTTACCCCATTCAACCATATTATTTAAAAGGGATAAAACATTATCTATCTGGTATTTGGAAAGGTGAAGCAATTCTTTTTCTGATTTCTCATCCAGTAAATGGGCTTCACTCATTTCAAAGATCTGTTTTAGCGAACCGATCGGTCCTCTTATATCGTGCGCAATGATGGATAACATTTTACGCAAAACCGCATTTTGTGATTCGATTTTTATACTTTTTTCTTCGGACTGTTTTTTGGTAATACGCAGGTCGAGTAATTTGGCTACATGGCTACCCAATACTTTTAAGGCAAAGATCTGATCTTCTGTAAGTTTATTGGGTTTGGTATCATTCACACACAACATACCGATATGAAATCCTTTTTTACTGATCAATTGAACACCTGCATAATAGCGGATATTCGGTTCCCCGGTTACCAGTGGATTATCTAAAAAACGGATGTCTTTCAATGCGTCCGGTACTTCAAAAAAATCGTTATCCATCACAATGGCATGTCCACAGAAAGAAATATCCCTTGGTGTTTCGGTAGCATTCACACCCACTTTGGCTTTAAACCACTGACGCGAATAATCAACCAATGAGATGAGCGAGATGGGAGTGTTACAAATTTTAGATGCAAGTTCTACAATATCTGTAAACTCATCTTCTTCGGGTGTATCCAGTATCCCGAGTTCATACAGGTTCTGAACCCGGATGAGATCGTTTTCAGGAATAGGTGCTTTTATCATAAAATAAGATTTAGGATGATCGGCTTATTTGACAGTATAAAACTATGAAGCTGTTTCAGCGTGTTTGATAGACACAGCAAGCAAATACGCATAGAACCGATACTACAAAACGTAGTCATCCAACTGTAAACCAGGAGATTGGAAAATTGACAGGTGTTTCTCAGGGATAAGAGGCAACGAACAGACGAAGAAATGACTCAGTTAAGTGGGTAGAACATTTGCGGTTTACTGTAAAAGCATCCAAAACGGAGAAAATCCTGTTAAAGATGTATCCGCTTATTGAGGAACTTGCTTAAACCGATTGAAAAGCCGGCAGAGGCATTCAAAAATGAATTATTTTCGACTGCTTATGGATCATCTGATTGGGTTGATCTATGTTATAAAAGGGATACATGTATAAACATTTTCAGGTTTACATAATTGCATGTTTGTTGTTTCTAATCCCGGGATCCATGATCGGGCAGGAGAGGCCGGCATCGCGTTATGTAGATTCTTCATTACTCCCCATCAATCCCTTACAGGTTAATTGTGGAGTGGATCTGTTATTAAAAGAGTTTCGTAAAAGTCCGGATTTTGTTGAACGCGAAAGAAAAATGAATGAGGTCATTCAAAAACATGTGAATGGCGGGCCCACCGATCCTATTCTTACCTTGCCGGTTGTGGTGCATATCATTAATTCAAATCCCGGCTCCATTACAGATGCAGATGTGGCAGCAGGAATCCAGAACCTGAATGAAGCATTCAGTAAATCCGGCAGATATGCAGCCAGTGTTGGCGCGGATGCAAGAATTCAATTTACACTCGCAAAAAGAGATTCTTTAGGGGGCATTACAACGGGTATTGACCGTATCACTTCTTTTTACGGAGCCGATATGAATATGAACATTGAGGATACGCGTATGAAGAATCTGAATCAATGGGATCCCAAAAGATATATTAATATCTGGTTGGTACAAGGTATCAGAGGCGAGATCAGTGCCGGCTTTAGTTGCGGTTTTTGGTCGAGATCATATGTAGGCGGTTATGCTACTTTGCCCACTGCAACCAGTTCTACCTTTCCTTCACCAACAGATGGAATTGTAGTTCCCAGTTTGAATGATATGGTGCTGCCACACGAAATGGGGCATTACCTTGGGCTGTACCATACATTTGAACAGGGATGTACCAATAATAACTGTACAACGGATGGCGACAGAGTATGTGATACGCCACCCGATGGTACAACACAGGGATCACCTGCCTGTGATAAACCTACAAACACCTGTTTTACAGACACACTGTCTGCGTATTCAAACGGATTTTTTCCAAAAGATGTACCGGATCCGATTGCCAATTTTATGGATTATGGCAATCAAACATGTAGTAACCAGTTTACACAAGGTCAGGCAGACAGAATGCGGGCAGCTATTCTCACACAACGTCCGGGATTATGGCCAGGCGCAGCTTCTACTGCGATCAGTTTGCCTTGTAATGAAAATATCTCTGCCCTATTTACCCGCGACAAACCTTATCCTAAAACAGGAGAGACAGTTGTGTTTACACCTGCAAATACCGGACTAACCACCTATCAATGGTTTATTGGCGGTACATTAGTTGTTACGGGTGCCAGCTTCAGCAGAACATTTACAACAACTGGTAAATACAGGGTGACACTGAAAGCGTTTAATAATGCAGGCTGTTTTTCTTCTTATACAGATTATGTAATTGTTACCTGTGGTGTTACAGCAAGATTCTTTGATAGCAAAAGAAGCATAGCTTCTAAAGTGGGTGTAATGGTAGATACCATTTTATTCAAGAATCTTTCTGAAGGGCCGGCGGGAACAACGTATAAATGGGAATCTATATTTACACCCCTTACCGGAGGCGCACCAACCACACAAACGATCAGCAGTAATGCAGCAGGTGGTAGTGCTGCAGACTTGAATTATGAGTTCCCCCAACCGGGCAGTTATACTATAAAACTTACTGCAACAAACGGTACCTGCTCCGATGTGATACAGGATTTCTTTTTTGTTCAGGATCCTACACCTGATGCTTATATTTCCATTACCAGTGTTAACTGCTATAAGGAAACCAAAGTACAGGTGGGTTTTTATCTATGTGATTTTGGTTATAAAGGAATCTCTCCCAATACACCAGTTACCTTTTATGATGCTGATCCAACACAACCCGGTGCGCATCAGATAGACCAGACCTTTATTGTGCCTGATTCTGTAGTAGGGTATTGTTGTACCAAAGTGTACACAACCATACTGGATGTTGGTTATCGCAACCTCGATCAGTTATATGCTGTTGTTGGCGATAAAGGGGGAGTGCTGCCACTAGTATTACCCAATACCACTTTGATCGAGAAAAGCCCGCCAAGTGGGTATACAAACAATATTACCAGTCTAAAAAATTTCCATTTCAGGGTTACACCAAATATTACCACGGCTACAGCTGAGCCCGGTGATACGGTATTATTAAGCGCAACAACTTTTCCTGATTTTAATTCAACCTTTATATGGAGCAGTGTGGCCAGCCTAAGCTGTCCTAAATGCGGTACTACTAATTTATATGCCGATACCAATACTACCAAACAAGTTATCGCCACCAGTCAATACCAATGTTTTGATACCGCCTATATTGCCATTAAAGTACCACCGGCCAATGATTACTCTGTGTTGATCAACAGTATTGCCTGTGCCGGTGCAGATAGTTTGCTTGTGAGCTTCACCGTTTCCAATGGATTTAAAAGAGGGATCATTCCGCAAAATTTACGGGTGGCTTTTTATAATAACGATCCTTCACAATCATCGGCAGCATTGCTTCAACCGGTATTTATTGTTCCTTCAACAGCATCGGTAAAACAAAAGGCATTTACTGCAAAGATCAAAAAAACAGTACCGGGTTTAGTATATGCAGTTGTGAATGATACTGCCAAACAGGTGCCTGTTGTACTACCCAATACTTCATTCTTAGAAAAGGATTATACCAATAATACCACTTCATTCACCTATAAGCCGGTCACGAAAGTGATTGACAGCGCGATCTGTAGTGGCGATACTTTATTGGGTTATTCCAAAACAGGAACCTATAGCGATCAGTTTACCACTTCCGGCGGATGTGATAGTATCCGTGTATTGAACCTTACCGTTAAATCTGTTGCCGTTACCAGAATTGTTACCAATATCACTATCTGTCAGGGCGAGAGCTATGCTGGGTACACAAGCTCCGGCACGTATGTAAATGTATTCAAAGGAGTTAATTCTTGTGATAGCATCCGTACGCTAAATCTAAGGGTTAACCCAGTGATCAATAAAACTGTGAATGCACAGATCTGTCAGGGTTTCTCTTATCGTGCAGGCGGTGCACAACAAACAAAAAGCGGCACTTATGTTGATTCATTAAAAACTACATTGGGTTGTGATTCTATTGTTACCACTGTTTTACAAGTAAATCCTAATCCTGCCTTTTTCCTGCCTTTGGATTCAACCGTATGTATCGGCAAAACACTTACGATCAATCTCTCAGGATATAATAATGTGCTTTGGAATACAGGGGTAACCGATAAAATATTTGAGATCAGCACTGCGGGTATTTATGGTGCTACGGTAACGGATAGCAAAGGTTGTATTGGTTCAGATTCGATCAATGTTTTATTTCAACGATGTATTCCCATACAGATCCCTACCGGGTTTACACCAAACGGTGATGGTAAGAACGATAATTTCAAACCATTGATTGGTGCACCCATTACCAATTACCGAATGCAGATCTGGAACCGTTGGGGACAAATGATCTTCGAAACCCGCGAGATCGGTAAAGGATGGAATGGAAAATACAATGGCGAAGTACAACCTAATGCCGCTTATATCTACTTCTTCAGTTTTGTTGATCCCGATGGTGTGTCGGTGGTTAAGCAGGGAACATTTGTATTGATTCGCTAATCAGATTTCCCTTGCGTTCTTTGCGATTCCCTGCGTCCTTTGCGTTACCGCTTTAGGTTTTGCATAAGTAAAGATCAAAATTGTTAATCATGTTGGCTTTATAAATGATTTCTTGAAAATGTGGGGTAGTAAAGCTGTAACGCAAAGGACGCAGGGGACCGCAATGGACGCAAAGTGTTTTTAAGGAGAAGGTTTTACAACCACTTATTCAAAACCCGATCCCAGGTAGTGATGCCAAATTTAAATTGCACCGGATTATTAAACTGGTTGGCTACTGAACCGACTACATAAAACCCGACCTTAAATTTCGCCATCGGCGCAAAGGGCCATTTAAAAACCCGTTCCACACCGGTAAACAGTTCCGCATACTTTAAATTTCTTTCCGGAGCTAATAAAAAACCGGCACCCGCTACTTCGCGTAAGCCCAGTTTTTTTAACAGCGGGATCCGGTTTAATAAATAACCGTTGAACTCATGCAGATAATGCCCCTGGTAAAAACGGTTGAATACCGGAAATGTAGAATCCATTGCCTGAAAGGCTTCGTTAGGATTTAAGAACAGGAGCGGATCGCCTTTTCGTTGAAATTTATAATCCACCAAACGCAGGTCCTTTGTATTGGGAAAGATACCGGTTAATAATGTATAGGATGATGTACCCGCCGTTCCGATTCTGAATTGCTGTTCAAGACCCGATTCGAGATAATCAAAATTAACTACACTATTGAACACACCACCAATACCTTTTCTCCATAACTTATAAAATGTGGGCCATTTAGAACCCAGAATAATTTTCTGATCCGGCTCACGGATATATTTCTGAAAAGGTGTGTAGGTCAATTTTAATTTTCCATACAAGGCATTGTAACCAGTAAACGCAATGGCATGATTATCGGTTAAAACATCTCCGAACAAACTGTCTATGCGTGGATTGGTTTTATAATCGCTTACCGAACGGCGGATCGAAAAATCAATATCACTATATAAGAATAATCCATTGGCCAGTTCCAACCCATGACCAATACCGAAGGTTGTACCCAGATAATAATTACTTCTTTTAAATGTATTGATCCATGCATCACCTGCATAGATCATCTGAAATTCACGGCCGGCAGAAATTCTGAAGAAGCCCCGGTTAAACGGATTGTACATCCTTGTAATATTCACGTTCCCGTTTACATCATGGTTACGCAATCCATAACTGATATTGGTTCTGATCTCAAGCGATTTTTTATCAGCAAAGATCTTGTTATAATATACCTGCGGCATAATTCGTGTTCCGCCAAATTGTAAGGGTTGATAGAGTTCCAGCAGCGATGGTAATATCCAGGTGGTTTCTGTTTTATAATTGTGTAGTTCCTGTCCTAAAAAACTTATTTTCTTCCAATTGGTTTTGTTGATTACCCTGTCGAGCGAATCCAGGTAAGCAGTGGTATGTGTGGCATTGTAAATGCTATCCTTGTAACGGATGAACTGGATCTCCTTGCTGGTTAAAGGTTCTGTTCGGGTTTGTTGCCAGAAACTGCTGTCGCGTTTATACGCTTCTTTTTCTGTAACACTTACTTCATTGCCAAAATAATTTTTCGGGAAAGTTCTGTTTAATAAAAAATGAGAATAACCCACAACGGTTTGTCCGGATATTTTTTCTTTACCACTTTTTGAATAATAAGTGAAAGATTGTTTAGCGATCATCCATGCCGTATCATTCATTTTTTCATACTGTTGCGACACTTCAAAAAAATCATACTCAGGCAAATGATATTTAGGAAATTGAAAACGGGCGGATAGAATTACCCATGTACTGTCTTCTACTTCCAGTTGTCCCTCAACGGTTGCATTACTTAATGACCTTGGTTTAAAACCGATGGTATAAATTTTGTGTTTTTTGGTTTGATCAATATTGAGTGTCTTAAACTTATACGCCAATAACCCGCTGTAACTAACCGGTGAAACAAAAGCGGTAGGAGAGAGTGTGCGTGAACGGATCAGGTCATTATACAAACTAAAATCGCCTTCGGTTGCGGATAAATAGAACAGTGCTTCTGGATTCCCTCTTTTACTTACACCGGTGCGTTGTTCATGCACCTGCTGCGTTGCGGACTGATCATACCGAACCGAAATTTCTGTCATGGACATTTTATTCAGTTCTTCACTGATCTTTTTCTGTAAACTGGTATCTGCTTTTTTATTTCTGTTCCTGATCTCAGAAGAATCTTTTTGTACGGCCCGTATATACAGATCACAGGAGTATGCACCCGGAGCTGCGAGAATGGTTTCTTTGTTACGGATGATATTCCGGATAAATTCTTCAGACCGGTCGTGCATTTTGGCTTTTACCATAACACCGGTAAGATTAGATTCATCCGGATCCAGTGCACAATTCACCACAATATCTTTATTAACGATCACCGTGATCATCCGGTTTCTGAAACCAACCATACTCACCACCAGTTCATACTTACCCTCTTCTAATTTTAAAGAATAGCTGCCATCTTCTTTAGACAGCGTACCTGTTTTGGCCGTAGATACCTGCACACTGGCAAAAGCAAGGGGTTCTAATTTATTATTGGTAATGGTGCCGCTAACGGTATGTAACTGTGCATGCAAAAGATGACCGAAAAACAGAAAACTCAAAAAGAGAAAGCAGTTACGGAGCATGCAGAGGGTTTGGGAGGCTAAAATGCAAACATTACAGCTAAAACAATGCCAAGGAAATGGTAATATTTAATATATGATCCGATACTTTACTGTCGCCATAAAAAAAAGAGGCCATTAAGACCTCTTTTCAAACTAATTGAACCGGATTAGATTCGAACCATTCTCCAGCTAATATGAAGTTAGTTGCAACAGTGTTTGGCAAGACGTGATTGTAAAACAGGCTATTTAAAATTGTAAAATGCAGCTGCATTGTTGTAAAAAATATCGTCTTTTTGTTTAGCGCTTAAAAAAAGGGCCGACTCGATATTTTTAATAGAAAGAGGAATCGCATCTTCCCATATCATTTGATCTGAACCATACATAAGTCGTTTCCCAAAGCCTGCCACGATAAATGCTTTCAGATACTGGTGAAACTCCTCTTTGGGAATTATCCAATCGATAGCAGACATGTCGGCATACACTTGCGGATAAACGTTTAATAATGCTTTTGTTTCTTCCAGGAAAGGATAGCCCAAATGCATTAATTGTATTTTCAACGCTGGATGTTTCTTCAAAACGGGTTCTATGGTTAATGGCCGGCCCGATGAGATGGTAAAATCGGGAGATCCATGAAATGGCGTTTCCGGTGCCGCTTCTCCAGTATGAATGGCTACCGGAATACCCAATCTTTCGCAAATAGCAATATAGGGTTCAAATATTGGATCACTTAGCGTTTTGCCTTCATATTGTAAACCGAGTTCTCCAAAAACAAAAAACTTTTTTTCCGAATATAATTTTTTAAAAGTTGCGGTATCCGGTAATGGATTGTTTTGGTGATCAGGATATTCCAGTGAACTTATGAATAACAAGGGCTCCTGTGAAACGAAATCAGCATTTCTGGAAAGCGAACCCGAGCATATCGCTTTTACAACATGATATTGTTTCAGGTAAGCAATATTTGTTTGTAAAATAGCCGTATTATTTTTTGCATTAGGCGTTTTTCCCGTCATTGGATTGTTTGGTGGCGTAGGGCCATAATCACCTGCAGAACGTGCGTGAAAATGAACATCAATGATCTTTCTACTCTGAGCATTAGTAATAAAAGAACTTAACAGGATAATTGCCAATACAAGAAGACCTTTTTTCATCCAATAAATATAAGTGCAAAATGGGATGTCTCAAAAGTGGTTTCCCAATTTAAAATCTGCCTTAACAGTAGGTATAGAATTGACAAAAAAAATATGGATGTAGCTCTTGATAGCCAGACAAACAGCCTAAAGGGCATAAAAAAAGGAAAGATGTACATCTTTCCTTTCGAGTGAACCGGATTGGATTCGAACCAATGACCCCAAACTTAGAAGGTTTGTGCTCTATCCAGCTGAGCTACCGGTCCATTCCCCCTTCAGGGGCTGCAAAATAACGGAAAAAAACCTATCGAAACAAGCGGATTGTGAAGGGTGAGTGGTCAGTAGTGAGTAGTCAATGGGGAATTGTATGTTTATTCATTCATCGACACTACCCACTCACTACTGACTACTCACTACTGCCCCCCACAAATTCCATCAACCTACTGCTAAATCTCATTACTTTGCGTGAAACGATTGCCGAATGAGTTATAATTATCTTCCGCTCGACCGAAAATGGCTGCATTTCTCTCAGGTTAAGCATTTGCTGGATTTTGACCAGTTGGTTTCCATCACTTTCGATGCCCATGAACGAATTCTGGCCTGCCGGGCTTATCTGGATCAGAAAATGGAAGATAAAGACCGTTCCTATTACGGCATCAATACCGGTTTTGGCTTTTTACAGAACGTAAAGATCGACGATAACCAGATTGAACAGCTTCAATACAATCTATTGGTCTCCCATGCCTGCGGATTGGGTGAGGAAGTGCCAAAGGAGATCGTGAAACTGATGCTGATGCTCAAGATCAAATCGCTCAGTTACGGAAACAGCGGGGTGCAGATAGATACGGTGATCCGTTTGATGGATATGTATAATAATGATGTATTGCCTGTGATATTTACCCAGGGCTCTTTGGGTGCATCGGGAGATCTGGCGCCATTGAGTCACCTGAGTTTGCCTTTGGTTGGATTAGGCGATGTTTACCACGAAGGCAAAAAGATGAAGTCTGCCGAAGCCATGCAAAAGTTTGGCTGGCAACCCATTTCGCTCAAAAGTAAAGAGGGGTTGGCTTTGATCAATGGTACCCAGTTTATGAGCGCCTACGGAATGTTTTGTTTGAAAAAAGCCGAGCATCTCCTGCAGATGGCGGATCTGATCAGTGCCTTATCATTCGATGCCTTTGATTGTGTCAGTGAGCCGCTTGATCCGCATATTCATGAGATCCGTGCGCATAAAGGTCAGGTTGATACAGCAGCAATACTTCGTAAACACCTTGCGGGCAGTGCCATTGTGCAGCAGGCCAAAGTGCAGGTGCAGGATCCTTATTCATTCCGTTGCATCCCGCAGGTACATGGCGCGAGTAAGGATGCATTTGAACATATTTTGAGTGTATTTATTCGCGAGATCAATTCGGTAACCGATAACCCCAATATTTTTCCGGAAGATGATCTGATATTGGGTGGCGGTAATTTTCATGGCCAACCACTGGCTATTTCACTTGATTTTCTGGCGATTGCCATGAGCGAGATTGCTAATATTTCGGAACGCAGAACCTATCAGCTCATCAGCGGACAAAGAGGACTGCCTTTATTCCTCGTCAAAGATGCCGGACTCAATTCCGGATTTATGATCCCGCAATACACTGCTGCGGGTATTGTGAGTGAGAATAAACAATTGTGTACGCCGGCATCGGTAGACAGTATTTCTTCTTCCAATAACCAGGAAGACCATGTAAGCATGGGTGCCAATGCGGCCACCAAATGTTTGCGGGTGATCAATAATGTAGAAAAAGTACTGGCCATCGAACTCCTGAGTGCCGCACAGGCGCTGGATTTCAGAAGACCCGGCCAAAGTTCGCCCACACTTGAAAAACTGATGTCCGAATTCCGTAAGATCATCAGTTTTAATGAAGCGGACAGGGTGCTGCATGATGATATGGTGAAAGCAATAGCATTTTTAACTAAATATGAGATTTCTGAATAAGTTAGTAGTTGGGAGTTAGGAGTCTGGAGTACCCTCTAATAATTCAACTCCCAACTCCCAACTCCTAACTTCTAACTTCCATCTCTTATCTTTGCCAACTTAGAAAAGCAACTAAATGAGCGAAGAAAAAAGTCTGAATTTTATTGAAGAGATCGTTGAATCGGACCTGAAAACTGGTAAATACGAATCAATTATCACCCGTTTTCCTCCTGAACCAAACGGATACCTGCATATTGGCCATGCCAAAAGCATTTGTTTGAATTTTGGACTGGCCAAAAAATATGGCGGTAAAACCAATCTGCGTTTTGATGATACCAACCCGGTTACCGAAGACACTGAATATGTAGAAAGCATTAAAGACGATGTTCGCTGGCTGGGTTTTGAATGGGCCACTGAATTATATGCGTCCAATTATTTTGATCAGTTATATGCATTTGCAGTTAAACTGATTGAAAAAGGGTTGGCTTATGTAGACGATAGCACCAGTGATGAAATTGCCCAACAAAAAGGAACGCCCACCATACCCGGAACCAGAAATCAATACGCAGAGAGAACCGTAGCAGATAACCTGGCATTGTTTACGGATATGCGTGCTGGTAAATACGCAGATGGAACAAAAGTATTGCGAGCAAAAATTGATATGGCATCGCCCAATATGTTGCTGCGCGATCCGATCATTTACCGGATCAAACATGCGCATCATCACCGTACAGGCGATACCTGGTGTATTTATCCGATGTATGATTTTGCACATGGGCAAAGTGATTCGATAGAAAATATTACGCACTCAATTTGTACACTCGAATTTGTGCCTCACCGTGATCTGTATGATTGGTGTATTGAGAAACTGGAAATATTCCCATCGCATCAATATGAATTTGCACGTTTAAACATGACCTATACGGTGATGAGTAAACGCAAATTGCTTCAGTTGGTAAATGAAAAACATGTAACCGGCTGGGACGATCCGCGTATGTCTACTATCAGCGGTATGCGCAGAAGAGGGTACACGGCTGAAGCCATTCGCGAATTCTGCGAGAGGATAGGTGTGGCCAAAAGAGAGAACCTGATTGATGTGGGATTGCTTGAATTCTGTGTTCGCGAACATTTGAATAAAATTGCATTACGCAGAATGGTCATCTTTGATTCTTTGAAAGTAGTGATCACCAATTACACCCATGAGAACGAAATATTAACCAGTGAAAATAATCCGGAAGATGAAACAGCCGGAAGCCGCGATATTCCGTTTAGCCGTGAGATCTATATTGAAAGAGAAGATTTTATGGAAGTGGCGCCAAAAAAATATTTCCGTCTCGCACCCGGACAAATGGTTCGTTTAAAAAGTGCGTACATTATTAAGTGTGATGAAGTGATCAAAGATGCGGAAGGGAATATCACAGAATTACATTGTACACATATTCCGGAAAGTAAAAGTGGTTCAGATACATCTGGTATTAATGTGAAAGGAACTTTACATTGGGTAAGTGTTGCGCACGCCATCAATATTGAAGTGCGTTTGTACGACCGGTTATTTAAAGTAGAAGATGTAGCCAATGCAGAAGGCGATTTTAAAGATCATATCAATGATGATTCATTGCATGTACTTGCCAATGCGTATGCAGAACCTGCGTTGAAGAATGATAAAGCCGATGACCGCTACCAGTTTATCCGCAAAGGCTATTTTGCTTTAGATAAAGACAGCACGGCAGAGAAATTGGTTTTCAATAGAACAGTTACTTTAAAAGATGGCTGGGCGAAGGAAGTGAAAAAGGCGTGAATCGTGAGACGTGAGGCGTGAATCGTGACTGGTCGGTATTTTTCTATTCTATCATTCACGCATGCTATCATTCTATCATTTTTTGTATACAAATGAATCTATCAGATCGATTTAAGGAGCATTGGCAGAAACAATTCTGTCATCTCACAATTAACAACTGCCATCTCTTACTGGCGGTGAGTGGGGGTGTGGATAGTGTGGTATTGGTTGATCTGATGGATAGAACAGGTTTCAGCTATCAGATTGCCCATTGTAATTTTCAATTACGTGGTGAAGAAAGTGAGAGAGATGAACAGTTTGTAAGAAACCTCGCAAAAGAATATGGTAAAGAAATTTTAGTTAAACGGTTTGATACAAACGAATACGCCCAAACCCACAAATGCGCCATCCAGGAAGCTGCAAGAGATCTGCGCTACGAATGGTTTGCGGAAATTATTAACGGGTTAGAATCATCTACTCACGACTCACCACTCACTACTCACGTATGCACTGCGCACCATGCCGATGATAATATCGAAACTATGCTGATGCATTTTTTCCGTGGCACAGGTATTCAGGGTTTAACTGGAATTCAGCCAATCTTAAAAGAGCGGAAACTGATCAGACCTTTATTATCGTTCAGGAAAATGGAATTGCTGGAATACGCTGAGGAGAACGGTTTACATTTTGTGGAAGACTCATCCAATGCATCGGATAAATACACACGCAATTATTTCCGCAATCAATTGATCCCGCAGATCAAAGAAGTGTTTCCGCAGGTAGAAGAAAACCTGCTGCACAATATTCAACGTTTTTCAGAAGTGGCAGCACTGTATGAACAATCCGTTCAACAGCAATTGCAGAAATTAGTGGAACCCAAAGGAAATGAATTTCATATCCCAGTTTTAAAGTGGAAGAAAGTAAATCCATTACCTACCATTACCTGGGAACTGATCAAATCCTATGGTTTTACCGCGGCACAAACCAGTGAAGTGATCAAACTACTGGATGCTGAAAACGGTTCTCATATTGCATCAAATACCCACAGAATCATTCGTAATCGCAACTGGATGATCATTTCTCCGATTACTACTTTAATTGCACAGAATATTATTATTGAATCAGGTGAAACAACCGTTTTATTTGAAAATGGGGAATTGAAAATCGAAGAAATTCAAAATTCAAAATTCAAAATTCAAAATGACCAAAGCGAGGCTTTAATTGATCTCAAAAATATCCAATTTCCACTTCTGCTTCGTAAATGTAAAACAGGCGACTATTTTTATCCTCTTGGCATGCAGAAGAAAAAAAAGATCAGCCGGTTTTTAATTGATCTGAAATTATCCAAAACTGAGAAAGAAA
The DNA here is from genome assembly GCA_965206685.1 of Sediminibacterium sp. Classification (GTDB taxonomy): domain Bacteria; phylum Bacteroidota; class Bacteroidia; order Chitinophagales; family Chitinophagaceae; genus Sediminibacterium. The sequence goes on along the minus strand of OZ242223.1, from coordinate 1,827,945 downwards.
AAGTTTGGGTATTGGAAAGCAATCAAAAGATTGTTTGGGTAATCGGCTATCGGATTGATGATCGCTTTAAAATCACTGATCAAACAAAATCTGCTTTACAGCTTACTTATCTCAAATAAGCAGAAACCTCCGTTACAAAATGCTCCAAAGGCCTGAAATCACTCATGAATTGACTGGTAATGATCAGGAACACGATCCCGAATAATGCCCCCCAGATATGTGCGGAGTGATTGATATTGCCATGCCCTTTTTTAGCGAGGTATGCAGATATGATCAGATATAAAGGCCCGAAAATAAAGGCCGGTATATTAAACGGAATCGGAAAAATGCCCATTCCCATAGTGGGATATAAAAAAATTCCCACAAAAATAACAGCAGATACCGCACCCGAAGCACCCAGACTTCTGTAATGATAATCGTCTTTATGCTGTAAATAAGTTGGCAGCAAACAAACCACAAGTGCTGCGATGTATAATATTACGTATAAAGCTTTGCCACTTGCGCCAAAGATCTGTGTTAAGGCAGATTCTACCATATTGCCAAACAGGTAAAACGTATACATGTTAAAGGCAAGATGCATAATGTCTGCATGAATAAACCCACAGGTAATAAAACGGTACCATTGATTGCGGTTAGTAATAGCAGGAGGGTAGAAGATCAGATCGTTAGTGATCTTATCATTCGAAAATGCAGTGAATGATACTACGCAGGTGACCAGTAATATAACTAAGGTGATGGTAAGCATACTGCAATTTAAATATTTATTTCCGTGCGGGTTAACCGGTTATCAATATTCATGTGTTAATTATCCCATCGCCGTTGTTGGTCTCCGACCAACAACACAAAACATCATAGATGATGATATTTTTCATTCCTCGATATCGTACAGGCCCTGTACACCTGCTCTGCAAGTATCAATCTCACCAACATATGCGGGAATACTAATTTAGAAAGACTCCATGTATTATTGGCCCGTTTCATTACCGTATCATCCACACCAAATGCGCCACCAATCAGAAATATGAGTCGTTTGGTGCTTTCATTGGCCCTTTGCTGGATCCATTGTGCCAGTTCAGGCGAACTGAAAGATTTGCCTCTTTCGTCCAATAAGATCAGGTAATCGTCTTTTTGTAATTGTGCCAGAATAATGGCTGCTTCTGCTTTCTTTAATTCTGTTTCAGATAAATTACCGGCATTTTTTGGCGGAGAAATGATATGCCATTCAGCTGGAAAATAATTCGTGATCCGCTTGGTAAAATCTTCAATACCCGCTTTCGCGTATGCCTCATGCGGTTTGCCAACAGACCAAAGTTGAATCTTCATGGTGCAAAATTAGTGAGATGATGCAATAATTCAACTTTTAGGCCGATGTAACCGCGAAAGATCAATTCAACCATTTCTTTTTCCATTCCGGAAAAGCTTTTAATACTTTTTGCGGTTCATACGTATACCAGCCATATCCATCGCGTCTTTCTCTATCCACTTCAGCCAATGAATACACTACTTTGCTGTCGCGGTTACAGAATAAAGGACGGTGTGTTTTTAATTCGTAATAACGTGTCCAGATAGGGGGAGCGCCCGGACTGTTGATCACGATCTTATCATGTTTGGAAACCGTAAATGGCGTGACCATCTCAGGTGCATCAACGGTTAACACGTTTGTATCCGGAATCTTTGATGCTTCAAACCATTCAACGGCATTTTGAACAGATTTCTTAACGGCATCGGATGGATTGTAGATACTCATCAACAATAAAACGATCTCCACACTTTCACGGTTACAGATGCTGGGTGGTTCAAATTTTCTGGCCCATGCCGGTTCTAAAGTAATTTCGTTGTATTGCTGGCACCAGGCGGTGGGTTTGCCTGCATCATTGATTTGTGTTTTAAGAATACAATCCAGTCCCTTGTTATACGATTTGATCAGTTTCTGTTTTTGTTTCGGTTCAATAAAATCATACTCCGGTTTATCATCAGCAATATCTTTTAAAACCTGCAATATGCCAATGTACGCATCATCATTGAACGTGATATAGCGACTATAATTATTCGGTTCTATCGGATAAAATTGGGGCCAGCCACCATTGCCGTATTGCGCATCCATAATAAAATCCAGTCCTTTTTCAAGTGATCTTTTGTAATCCTCTTTTTTGATGAGCGCGTAAGCTTTTGCGAGGTAAGCCACCTGTGCATAGGTGCTGCCATTGTCGAAAGTGGTATGTGCTTCTTTTTTGGCTTTGATCAAACTGTCTTTTTGTTCGGCAGATAAGATCGCCTGCATATCATAATTCTTTGGCCAGCCCCCATTTGCTTTTTGATACAGCAGAATATTATCCGCAATGTTTTCTATTTCTGTTGCGCGATATCTTGGATGGCCCGGCCGGGGATTGATGGTATTGCTTTTGTCTTTGATATCATACCAGTGATGGGCCGCATCATTAAAATCACCGGTATCAATAGTAGTAACCTTGTTTTGAGCATTACTGCTGATAACAGAAAACAAACAGAATAATTGTATACAATAAAAATGAAATGCTTTTGGATTCATGATAATTTTTGGTCTGGGGGGAATGATATTTAAAAGTACATTCTCGAAAACGATTACTGAAAGATAATCGGCGGATAGCAATTTGATACGGCTATTGAACAGCTGATCGTTTTCAGAAAATCATTTTTTAACTGAACCTTTTAGATAGGTCTTACGATGGAAAGTTTAAACCGGTTAACTTTTTTATGAAATATGGTTTTATCCATTAGGCGCTATTAATAACTCTCTGTGAACCTCCTTATCTCTGTGCTCTCTGTGTTAAAAATAACACCCCGATGTTTTAGAGTAGAAGCTTTCAACACAGAGCCACAGAGATCACAGAGTTGCACAGAGGTGTTGCTGAAAAATATCAGAGTCTTGGGGTAGGCGGTTTTAGGGGGTCTGCAAATGGCAACGCACCACGTACTTTTAATTTTCTCCGATACACTTTATCACGACAGGAAATATAAAGTGTATCAAAATTAGCGCCACCAAAGCAAAGATTGGAAGGCTCAGGCCCCGGAACGGGAATGATTGCATTTACCCGGCCAATCTGATCCATTATCTGAATGCCCATTCTGGTAGCCACATATACGCGGCCATCGCGATCGCATTTAAGACCATCTGCCCAGGCATTCTCATCTGTGTCTCTTACATGTAACCATCCATAGCGTTGTTTATTGGCAAGGGTTCCATCCGGTTGAATAGAATAGATCCAAACCCAATGCGAAGTAGATTCAGTAATGTACAATTGTGTTTGATCGGGTGTTAACGCAATGCCATTCGCGTATTTCAATCCTTCATCCACCAGTATTTTTTCTCCGTTGGGCCTTACGAGATAAATTTTACTTGGGTTCTCGCGGCCATCGGGTGCAGTAATATAGAGGTTGCCATTTTTTGCCATTACCAGGTCATTACCTGCAATATCATTCACTGCAACCGTTGCTTTTCCATTTTCATCATAACTTAAAATCTGTTTGTTACCGGTAACAACTAATCTTTTTCCATCAATACTAAAACAGCTGCCGCTGCCTCTTTTTGAATCACTATTGATCAAACTTATTTTCCCGTCGAGACCAATTTTATATGATTTTGAATTAGGTATATCCTCGAAGAAAACTTCTCCTTTGGTATTGGCAACTGTGCCTTCGGTAAATTGATAGCCTTGCCCAACCAATTCCCAATCATTACCAGGAATCAATACATCACCAAGCATTTGGTTTTTGGTAAGGCCTGTTTTTACTGAATTGGGCCAGTCTTTCCAAAGCCAGCGCATTACATCGGGAAAAATAGAAGTGCCCTGTTTTCCGTTATGGCCATCTTCTCCCCAAACATGTTTTACATCATAGCCCGAAAAGGTTAATGCACGTTCCATGGTTTCATTGGCTTTCCACCAATCACCCGCATAAATATTCAGATCCTCGGTGCCATCCTGTAAAAATATTTTCAAAGGCTTTGGTTCGGTCTTTCTCACTAATGTTGAATACCGATCGCCACCACGTAACCCTACATACGTGCCGATAGCGCTGAATACACGTGAGAATTCATTTGGCTTTTCCCATGCAGCCGTAAAGGCGCAGATCGCACCACTGCTCGATCCGCCAATGGCTCTGTCGTTTCCATTCTTTGATAAAATGATTGCACGGCCATCACTTGTTTTTTGTTTTTCCACTTCGGGTAAGATCTCTTCCAATAAAAAACGAGCGTACGCATCGCCTAATCCATCATATTCAAAACTGCGGTTAAAGCGGTCGAGGCTATGGGCTGTATCATTTGTATGTACCCGCCCCGGCGTTATAAATACACCAATGGTAACTGGCATTTCTTTGGCAGCGATCAGGTTATCAAATACCGTGGGTGCTTTCCATTGAATGCCATCCTGGTTTACATACACACATGCCGGTTTATCTGCTTTGTATTGCGCCGGAATATAGATCCAGTAATCACGGGTAGTTCCCGGAAATATTTTTGAATGATCAAATACCAATTTAATGATCTCGCCTTTCGGAATACCTGCATGTTCCACCGAAGCAGAATCAACCGGATAATTAATGTTTGGTGTTTGTGCAAAAACTTCTGTCTGCAACAAAATGAATAAAGCAAAGATGATTTTTCTCATGGTGAGCAATGCGTTTAAGTGGCTTCTTAAAATTATCAAATAATAGGTAGGTTTCTTAAGAAAGTTTCGAATGGATTTTTAAGGAAGCTCTGCCATACAGCAACCAAATGCGCCTTCGCGCCTTTGCGTGCGATATATTCTCGCAAAGGCGCGAAGGCGCAATAAAGAACGACAGTTCATTATCATTCTCATGAATTGTATGGCTATATTTATATCACCATACAAAGCCCCATTATGAAAAAAATACTTTTACTGGTCATCATGATCAGTTCACTATTTGCTTTTAAACCCAAAGACATTACCTGGGTGGCCATTGGTGATTCCATCACTTACCTGAATGATCATCCTGATGAAACAGGTAACCGCATTACCAAAGGTTATATGACGGGAGTAACTGAAAAACTACCCAATATTCATTTCGTAAACCAGGGACATAATGGCTGGACGGCCATCCGGATTGCTACCGATATTGAAAAACTGGGTTTAACCAAAGCAGATGTGTATTCTGTTTTTTTGGGAACGAATGATTGGTGGGGGAGCAAGCCATTAGGCAGTTTCAGCGATTATGAGAATAATACCGGCAATACCACTGTATATGGTGCTTTCAGAACCATCATCAATAAACTGCATAGTTTGAATGATCAGGCAAAGATCATTCTTATCACACCCATGCAGCGTGTTGATTTTGTGTACATCAACAATTTCAAGAATAATGCCTACGGATCGTACAAAGAAAAAGCAGGGCAGAAGCTGGAGCAATTTGCTGATGCTGTAAATGCGATAGGGAAGTATGAGCATTGTGCCGTAGTGGATCTCTACCACAAAAGCGGAATGAGCCATGAGAACCTCGTAAAATACAAACGCTTAAAAGATCCGCAAACCGGTTTATATCAAAATTATCCTTATCCAAAATTTATTGATATTCCTTTCAATCCCGAAACCGATGAATATCCGTATCCGGTTGAAGCAGGGGATATGACCTATGATGGATTACATCCTTCAGATAAAGGCTATGCAGTTATTACAGATATGCTGGTAAAGCTGATGAAAAAAATATAGAGACTCCGGCTTTGAGAGACTCAATCGTGCCTTTGTGTGCAAATTATTTCTCACACAAAGGCACAAAGGCACGGTAAATGATTTGGTCAATCCTTCTGTCTCAATCCAATATTCTGAAACAAAGAAACCCGTAATACATTATTATTGATATAACCCGTACCACCGCCGTTCTCCTGATAAATATTGGTTACCCCGAATACAAAATTATCGTGGCTGTTCACTGCATAGCTGAATCCCAAAAAAATCCGGTTCTGGTCAAATAAGTGATTGGGTATACGCGGACCGTAATACAAATACAATTCATTACCCAAGGCTGCTGAAAGTACGCCGGGCATCAGTCCGCGTTTAGAAAGGGCCACTGTATAAAATACATTATACCTTAATTTATAAGTAAGCGTATAACTGTTATCTGCCGTATAATCATCAATTACATTCTGCTTGAATTTTTGCTCCATTCTCAGCCACTGCATCAGTTTATGCTTCTTGGTATTGTGATACCATTGATATTGTTCCCAGGTGTAATGCTCGGGAATGGAAATGTATTTATGGTTATCTCCCGGAAAATAATCTGCAAAACCATAACCGGCAGTGAATTTATTACCCTTTTGATTGTAATAAGTACCCGCCAAACGCAAAATAGATTGCGAAAAGCCATTAAAATAATGATCGGTGGTATGTACTTCAGAATCAAACCAAAGTCCCCAGTGTTTTGAAAATTTTAGCTGCGGGTACCAACCGGCCCAGCTTTGCTGTACATACGTAACCGGTTTATTCTGGGCATGGCAATAGATGGCCAGAAATAACAAGGGAATGAGTAGTGTTTTGTGCATTAACAGTTAGGGATGCGGCAATCAGAAAGAAGGCAATTTAGGAAATTTGTTAGTAGGAGAACCGCAGAATCAGTCGTAAAACTTAGTTTTTGCAACAAAATCTTCTCTATTGCGCCTTGGTATTACGTTAGCTGGAGAAAGAGGGAATTTCCCCTTGTATCGTTTGAAACGGAAAACCCGCCTCCGACAATTTTTTAAAAGAAGATGCTGCATTATACCAGACAGGATGGTGCAGGACGGTAAAGTTTACCTAAATTCTACTTTTAATAGTAATTGATTGCTTCACCATAAAGAATTATATACCTTGCGTCAGGTTTTTCCTATACAAGATGGGGATATTGGGTTTGTTCCACAAATGAACAATACCACCCATAACCTAACTGATTTCGCCGGATCTGTTATAGACAGATCGATTCATACCATTTTATTTCGCTCCCCTCTTTTTTTATTCATATTCACGTCATTTATTAATATAAAGAATCAATGGCAGCGTAAAACATTGGTTTTCAGACCTTATTTCTTCACTAATCTTCCTGCTATGATAAAAACCTGCTAACCCATTAATTCTTATTCAAATTTTTGTTTTAATTATTTTCTTTACCAGACTAATTGCCATATGAAAAAAAGATGTCTTCCCATGAAACGCTTGCTGTTTGCCTGCGTCTTTTTACTTTCTGTTTTTCAACAAAATCTTTTTGCCCAAGTTGCAACTTCTCATGCGGTTACAGGAACTGTAACCAATGAAAAAGGTGAATCGCTACAGGGAGTTGTTGTTGAGATCAAGAATACAAAAACCAAAACAACAACCGATGCTTCCGGAAAGTTCAGTATTGCTTTGAAGGATAAAACGGGTGTTCTTGTAATTACCTATACCGGCTATGCGGACAAAGAAGTTTCCGTAAACCAATCATCTTCAAATATCAGTGTATCATTAGCTATTGATACAAAAGCGTTGGAAGATGTAGTGGTGATCGGTTATGCCACCGTTAAAAAGAAGGACGTGACCGGAGCCGTATCCGGCATTAACCAACAGGATATTAAATCCCGCCCGGTAACCAATGCTTTGCAGGCTATGCAGGGTAAGGTAGCAGGGGTGGATATTTCTTCCAATGAGCGCCCCGGTTCGGTAGGATCCATTAATATCCGCGGAGTTCGTTCATTAACAGCATCCAATTCGCCCTTGTTTGTTGTTGATGGTATTCCTTTAATTACAGGTGGAATAGATAACTTCAACCCTAATGACATTGAGTCTATTGATATCCTGAAAGATGCCTCTGCTACTGCTATCTATGGTTCAAGAGGTGCCAATGGTGTTGTGATCGTAACAACAAAACAGGGAAAATCAGGTAGGGTAACTTTAAGTTTAAACAGCTCGATAAAATTGGAAAATCTGGTTGATAATACAACTATGTTTGATGCTTCGGATTATATCACTTTCCGTCGTTGGGCCTATTACTATGCAGGTTTAAATAACGCTACAGGTGTTAGTACCTATCCAAGAGGAGACCAGCCAACACTGGCTACCGACAGAACTTTCTTTAATGCAACAGCTGATCCTTATGCCTGGAATAATATTGCCAAAGGCTGGGCTTCAGGAACATGGGATGGTTCGAAAGTTGCTACTACAGATTGGCGTGGTATTGTTGCTCAACAATCCATGACATCAGATAATGTGATCAGTGTGAGTGGTGGTTCTGATAAAATTAAAGCCTATGGATCTTTCGGCTACCTGAATAATACAGGTACCATTAAAGGACAATCTTATAAAAGATATTCAGGAAAAGCCAGTGTTGATATTGAAGCAACCAAATGGCTTTCTTTTGGAAATAATTTCAGTGTGAATTACAGCATACAGGAATTTGGTCAGTCAACAGTAAACGTTTCAACAATCGGTACACCTGCCGGTGGTTTATATGAATCTGCCAGATCCTTATTCCCCTATGCAGTACCTTATGATACTGCCGGAGCAAGAATTCTGTTTCCGGGTGGTGACAACTCCTTTAAAAGTGTTGTTGATGAACAGAATTACAATATTGATCAAAGGGTAACCTTGAGAGCTTTTGGAAGTATGTTTACGCAAGTCAATTTGGGTGCTATTTTCCCTGCTTTGAAAGGATTGAAATACCGAATGAATTTCGGGCCTGATTTCTCATATTATCGTGACGGCGTTTATATAGATGCGAATTCAGTAGCCAATGGCGGAAGTACAAACTTTGCCTCTCTGTCTAATAATAAAACATTTTCCTATACATTGGATAACCTGGTTTATTATGACAGAACCTTTGGCGCTCATGCGATTGGTGTAACCTTATTACAAAGTCAGACCTCATACTCTCAGGAAACAAGTGCTATTTCGGGTAATGGTGTTCCTTTACCTTCTCAATTATGGAATGCGCTTACCAGCGGAACGGTTACAGGTGCATTAAGCTCAAGTTCAAATATCATTCAGCAAAAATTGCTGTCTTATATGGCAAGGATTAATTATAGTTTCAGAGACAAATATTTATTGACTGTTTCAGCCCGTCAGGACGGATCATCTGTACTTGCGGAAGGTCATAAATTTTCTTTGTTCCCATCAGCAGCCCTGGCCTGGAGGATCAACAAAGAAAAATTCATGAAAGCCAAGTGGGTCAATGACCTGAAATTAAGGCTGGGAGCGGGTGTTACAGGTAACTCTGCAATTGCACCTTATGCAACACAGGGCCCGATCACGTCTCTTTTCTATCCTTTTGTATCAAGCAATGCTGCAGGTTCTGTTCCTAACTCAGTATTGGCTAACCAGGATCTTGGATGGGAAAAGACTACACAATATAACTTAGGATTGGATTTCTCTTTATTCAACAGAAGGGTTTCAGGAAGTGTTGATGTGTACACTTCAAAAACTACTGACCTGTTAATGCAAAGATCAATTCCTTCTGTAACCGGATTTACCACAACGTTTGCCAACATTGGTAAAACAGCCAATAAAGGGATAGATATCAATATCACCACCGTTAACATTAAACAGAAAGATTTAATGTGGACCACTACCGTTAACGCAGCATGGCAAAAAGAACGTATCGAAGCATTATCTAACGGAACACAGGATGATATTAATAATAACTGGTTTATCGGTCAGTCTATCGGTGTGATCTATGGATACAAAGCTTTGGGATTATGGCAAAAAGGCGATCCTGCCATGGCTGCCTTTAATGCAAACGGAAATACATTTTCTGCGGGTAGCGTAAGAGTTGCCGATCTGAATGGTGATAATAAAATTGATCCAAACAACGATCGTACCATTATCGGATCAACCAGGCCACGTTGGGTGGTGGGTATGACCAATACCGTTACCTATAAGAATTGGGATTTATCGATCTTCTTCTATGGCCGATTAAACTATATGTTTAATGGTGGTGGTGAAGGTGAAGCGGGTCGTAGCGTAACACGCCAGATCAATTATTATACTGAAAACAATACCAACGCAGAATTTCAGAAACCGATATTTAATGCCGGTAATGCAGCAGGAGATCCTTATTTCCCTGCTTTAGGATATTACCAGGCTTCATTTGTTAAAATCAGAAATATTTCTCTTGGTTATACTTTTGATAATAAATCTTTAGGCAAATCAGGTATTTCAAGTTTAAAAGCATATTTCCAAATGTCTAATCCGGGAATGTTATTCTCTAAGATCAAATACTTAGATATGGATGTTGCCGGTTCAACCTGGAACAGAGGTATCACATTCGGAATTAATGCATCATTTTAATACAAATAAATTTGAATTATATGAATAAGAATACATTTTTTAAAACGCTGATGATCGCCGGAACGGTATTTTTGGCTTCGTCATGCAAAAAAGATTTTTTAACGGAAACACTTACCACTGCGCGCAGCACTGATTTTTATAAAACAGATGCAGGTATACAGCAATTGGCAGTTGGTACCTATTATCAGGTATTCAATGTTCCGTTTAATGGAGAGTGGAATTATGCTGCTACCAATTATGGTACGGATGAGTTTCATGTGGGTGGTGACCCTTCCAATTCGCCATGGAATAATTATGATGCCACATTCAGTTCAGTGGTGGTAGCGGCTAATGGTAATACCGCAGCTTCCAATTTTCAGTGGGATGCTTTATATACCGGTATCGGAGATGCTAATCTGCTGATCCAGAATTGTATCAATAGCGCTTCTGCGTCTCCCGCTGTTAAAAATACAGCTTTGGGCGAAGGATATTTTATGCGTGCATATAATTATCTGCGACTGGTTAGCCAATATGGCGGCGTTCCCTTGCAACTTACACCTATCTCTACCGTGCAGCTGGAGTTTACAAGAGCTGCTCCTAAAGATGTGTACGCTCAGATCATCACAGATTTTACAAATGCTGCAAAATTGCTGCCTACTACCGGAGCTCCTCAAAAGATCACACAGGATGCAGCTAATCATTATCTGGCAAAAGCCCTTTTATCCAGATGCAGTGAGATCAATAATTCATGGAATGCATCTTTTGTTGCCGCTGATTTAGCGGCTATTGTACCGCTTTGTGATAAGATAATCCTAAATCATCCATTGGCTTCCAATTTTGCCAGTCTGTGGAATTTTACCAATATCAATTCGGCAAATGAAACTTTACCCGAACTGATTCTTTCCGCTCAATTTACCAATGATGTAAATACCAATCTTGCAAACGGTAATACACAACACCTGTATTTTGCGTCAAGATATGATATACAGGATCAAATGGCCCGTGATCTTACCGGTGACAGACCTTTTAGCCGTTTAGCCACTACGTATTTCATGTACCGTGTATTTGATATGGTGAATGATTCTAGGTTCTGGAAATCATTCAGAACCAAAAGTGCGATCAATGGTGCAAGCCCTGTAGCTCCCAATATTCAGGGTGATCTGGGTATTATGTTTGTCATCAATCAGCCGGGTGATACAAGGTATCCTTTATCAAAAATTTCTAAAGGAACCTCCGGTGCCAATCTTGTAAAAGATATTAATGGTGCACAAAGAGCGATCCCAACCGTTTATGTTGCGTATCCTGCCGGAAGAACCACTGATGGTGCTTTAAATACGGATCTTACTACCGCAGGACAAAGCTTCCCTTCATGCAGTAAACACATGGATGGCCATAGAAACTCTTTGAATGATGTGGTTGGTCACAGAGACTTTAACCTGGCCCGCTCTGCTGAAACATATCTGATTGCTGCTGAAGCAAAGATCAGACTCGCACAGGCAGGTACAGGTACCTACGCAGATGCATTGCCTTATATTAATGCTGTTAGAGCACGTGCACAATATGCAAACGGCGAAAACAGAGCAGCATATAATGATGGTGGTAATACATTACAGTCTGTAACACTGCAAACACCCGGCGTTAGTGCTTCTTTTTATGCCGGAAATTCTTATTATGAATCAAACAATATTCCTGTAACTACGGCACCTTCTGCAAGCTTAGCGATTACGGGTATTGCTCCTTTACCTGCACAGGATGAGAACATCATCAGTACACTGGGTTTATCCAGTCCGTATGATCGTATGTTATGTCTTGTACTTAATGAGCGTGCCCGTGAATTGGTTGGCGAATTTAAGCGCTGGGAAGATCTGTCAAGAACCCAAACATTGGTTAAGCGTGTGCAGGCATACAATCCCGAAGGTGGGCCTAATGTAAAAGCAGCCCATACTTTACGCCCGATTCCACAAAACTTTTTGGATGGAATTCAGGCAAGTGGCCAAAACTTAACACCGGCTCAAAAACAGTCAATGCAGAATCCGGGTTATTAATAACAAAACGTAAATCGTTTTTTGAATACTGATCAACGGGGAAAATGAAAATTTTCCCCGTTGTATTAATATAACTTTATAAAAGAGAAGCAATAGTCTGATTGAGATATTTCTTTATGACAGTTTTTTCAAACAGTTAATTTATGACGAAGACTCAATTTTATCGGGCAGTAAAGACCATGTTTTTTAGTGCTTTCATTTTATTGATCACACAAAAAACGGTTGCACAAAGCAAAGCCAATGATGTTACCGCACCATTGCATGCATTACAACCCGATTATCCCGTTCCATATAAAATACCAACGGTTGCAGATATTACCGGCCAGATAGAAAAAGTATACCAATATTTAAATACAACTACGCCTGCACAATTGGTAAATAAACAATCGGGAAAAGAAATTGCATTTAATGCAGCGGATACCAATACCATTTTTAAACCCGGCGATTTCAGGTTAACAAGCTATGAGTGGGGGGTAACCTATGCAGGTATGCTGGCAGCAGGTAAAGCCACCGGCGATAAAAAATTTGCCAATTACACATTGGAAAGATTACAATTAATGGCCGATGCTTTTCCGTATCTGAAAGCGGTGTATCAAAAGTTTCCACTGAAAACAAATCCGCTTAGATCTGTGATCGAACCATTGGCATTGGATGATGCGGGGGCCATGTGTGCAGCTGTTATTCAAGCTATACAAAACGGAGGCAATAAAAACCTTACCCAACTATCTGATAACTTCCTTGACTTTATTTCCAACAAACAATTTCGTTTCAGCGATGGAACACTTGCCCGAAACCGGCCGCAGCCCAATACACTCTGGCTCGACGATCTGTTTATGAGCGTACCGGCATTGGCGCAGGCAGGTAAGTTAACCGGCAATCAAAAATATTTTGATGATGCGGCAAAACAGGTGTTACAATTTTCCAAACGGATGTTCAATTCAGAAAAAAATGTGTACATGCATGGCTGGGTTGAATCTATGAGTATACATCCGCAATTTCATTGGGCAAGGGCAAATGGCTGGGCCATTATGACAATGGTAGAATTACTGGATGCTATGCCTTCTACCCATCCTTCAAGGCCATGGATCATGGATCAGTTAGCATTACATGTAAAGGGATTGGCAGCCTATCAATCGGATAAAGGGTTCTGGCACCAGTTGCTGGATAAAAATGATTCTTATTTAGAAACTTCTGCAACCGCCATATACTGTTATGCCATTGCCAAAGCCATTAACAATAGATGGATAGATGCCAAAGCGTACACACCTATGTGTTTGTTGGCATGGAATGCAGTAACAACTAAAATTGCGAACAACGGGCAAGTAGAAGGCGTGTGCGTAGGAACAGGAATGGCCTTTGATCCCGCATTCTATTATTATAGGCCGACCAATGTGTTTGCGGCTCATGGTTATGGTCCTGTATTACTGGCCGGAGCAGAAATGATCAACCTGATCAAGGGTCATAAAATTGTGTTTGATGACAGTTCAATTCAGGTGAGGGATTGATGAATATATTTTTCTTATGACATACATCACACTTTGAATAGTCTTATGGTATACATAATATGAAGATTCCCTAAATAAAAAGGGCAATCTTCATATTATGATTAAGGCTACTGATTAGTTGTATTCATTTTAACCGGCCTTAACAGATGTGAAAAGGTTAGGGAGCCCATTTTCCATTTTCCGTTTTCTTTGATATATACCTCGGTTACCATAAAAGCATTCGTGACTGTATTTCCACCTACTACCGCCTGCAGGTCAATATCATTTAGCAGTATGGCTGTATTACCCATAATGTTTACAATTACTGAGTAAACTTCCGCTTTTTTATACCAGATACCGCCGCTTTTAATGGTAGAAAGTTCCGGAGCTTTTCCCCAGCTTCCTCCCATGTGAACGAACATGGATTTTTCATCAAACAAAACATTTAGCGAATCAACGTTCTTGTCGGACATCCAATTCCATTTCTGTTTAGATAGGTTAATGATCTGTTGTTGCTCTGGAGTATTACTAGTGGCAGTTTTAATGGTTTCGCTTGGTTGTGCATTCGAAGATTGAACACATAGCATGATAAGAAACAGCGACAGGATTGATGATTTCATGATTTATTTTTTTATTGATTAATGATTCAATTTTCTCTCTCCAAGCCATTTTACCATTGCCGGATCACGGTGATCAAAGAATGCACTTGTATTTGTGTCTAATGATTTGATCGCTTCCATATCAGTAGTGCTTAATTCAAAATCAAGACTATTGAAGTTTTCCTCCATTCTTTCTTTGCGAATAGATTTAGGAATCGCAACCACACCTCTTTGTGTAAGCCAGCGAAGAATAATTTGTGCAATCGATTTATTGTATTTCTTGCCAATGGAGGTGAGCAGTTTATTTTGAAAAATATTATTTTTTCCTTCGGCAAATGGCCCCCAGGATTCTATCTGAACATTGTTCTCCTTTAAGAATTTTTGCGTGTCAACTTGCTGATGAAACGGATGTGTTTCAATTTGATTAACAGCAGGAACAATTTCGTTATGTACGATCAGATCTATTAACCTGTCAGGATGAAAATTACTTACCCCAATAGCTCTGATCTTTCCTTCTTTGTATAATTCTTCCATAGCTCTCCATTCCCCATAAACATCACCAAAAGGTTGATGAATCAGGTACAGATCCAGATAATCCAGTTGTAAATTCTTTAATGAGTTTTCGAAAGATTTTTTCGTTCCATCAAAGCCCTCTGATTGTATCCAGAGCTTTGTAGTGATAAATAATTCCTCTCTTTTTACACCACTGTTCTTAATCGCTTTACCCACTGCATCTTCATTTCCATAAGAAGCAGCCGTATCTATCAGTCGATAGCCTGTTTCAATCGCATCCAAAACACTACGTTCGCATTCAGCTAAATCGGTTACCTGAAAAACACCAAACCCTAAAATGGGCATTTCAACTCCGTTATTCAATTTTACTGACTGCAATGGTTAACTTATTGGTTAGTGCAAAGCTTTTACTAATTATCTGCCTGAATGGTATACAGATTGCGGTTTCTTCTACCAATATTCCTGATTTAACCCTGCGGGGTTTGGAAAGAATCCATTAATCATTAATTTCAAGGGAGTAAATATCGATTTATGGATAATCTGTTGCGGCGCTTTGAAACAATAAATGATTATAACGTATTCAATAACAATGAAACACGTCATCCTTTGGTAAGTGTAGTGGATTTATCAAAGGCGGATCCACGTGAGGGGTCAAAAATGTATTTCGGGTTTTATACCATTTTTCTGAAAGATGTGAAATGCGGCGACCTTTTGTATGGCCGCAATACATATGATTATCAGGAAGGAACTCTGGTGTTTCTGGCTCCCGGGCAGGTGGCAGGCCTTAACAGCAATGGCGAAATATACCAACCGAAAGGATATGCACTGATCTTCCATGCCGATTTAATACATGGTACTTCGCTGGGACGGCATATAAAAGAATATGGTTTCTTTGAGTATCAATCTAAGGAGGCACTTCATCTTTCAGAACGTGAAAGAGCAATCGTTTTAGACTGTTTTTCAAAAATTGAATATGAATTGGAACATGCCATTGATACACACAGTAAGAAGCTGATTGTACAGAATATTGACCTGTTTTTGAATTACTGTATCCGTTTTTACGATCGGCAATTTATTACCCGTGAAAATGCACACAAAGGAATTCTGGAACGGTTTGAACAATTACTTAATCAATACTTTGAATCAGACAATCCGCAAACCATTGGCTTACCATCTGTTGCCTGGTGCGCAAACGAATTGAATTTATCTGCGGGATATTTTGGGGATCTGGTAAAAAAAGAAACCGGCAAAACAGCACAGGAGTATATCCAGTCAACAGTGATTGATGTTGCTAAAGAAAGAATATTTGATCACAATAAATCTGTGAACCAGATTGCAATTGAACTTGGGTTTAAATATCCCCAACATTTTACGCGTTTGTTTAAACAAAAGGTTGGGCAGTCACCAAATGAATATAGATCTCTGAACTAAGTTTTATTATTATTACACTTCTATCTTTTTAAATTATATCCGACCATGTCAAAGATGAATCTGAAAGTAAACGGAAAAACTTTTCCGGTAGACCTTGATCCCACAACACCGGTATTATGGGTATTGCGGGATCATTTGAACCTTATAGGTACGAAATACGGCTGCGGTATCGGTTCCTGCGGAGCCTGTACGGTGCACCTGAATGGGAATGCAGTCAGGTCTTGCCAACTCCCCGTATCTGCCGTAGGTACAATGGAAATCACCACTATTGAGGGATTGTCTGAAAATGGAGATCATCCCGTACAAAAAGCATGGCTGGAACTGGATGTTGCGCAGTGTGGGTATTGTCAAACGGGCCAGATCATGTCAACAGTGTCTTTCCTGAAATCAAAACCGAAACCAACGGATGAGGATATAGAAACATTCATGAGCGGCAATTTATGTCGCTGCGGAACCTATCTGAGAATTAAAGATGCCATCAAAATGGCAGCTAAATCACCCATCAAATAAACAAAACAGAAAATGGAAAACACGCAAAATAAACAAAGCCGCCGGTCTTTTCTGAAAGTGACTTCTCTTACGGGTGGAGGAATGATGGTTGGGTTTAGCTGGTTAGCCAACCTGATACCCAATGAAGCTTTGGCCAGAGCAGAAGGCGCTAATGAGTGGATTGAACTTACCGGGTTTATTAAGATCACGCCTGATAACCAGATCAAAATATTTTCGCCCAATCCCGAATTCGGAACAAATGTGATTACCTCTCTGCCCATGATGGTTGCTGAGGAACTGGAAGTGGATTTCAAAAAAGTAATGATTGAGCAGGGGGATTATGATACGCCAAGATTCAGAAGCCAATTCACAGGTGGCAGCCAGGGAATGAGAATGGCCTGGAAGCCATTAAGAACTGCTGGTGCAACGGCTAGACTCATGTTATTGCAGGCTGCGGCAAATGAATGGAAAGTGCCTGTATCCGAATTGAAAGCCTCAAACGGCGCTGTTTATCATGCTGCAACCAATAGGAGTGTAACCTATGGAGCATTGGCAACTGCCGCATCCAAATTACCTGCTCCTGCCAATGTGGTATTAAAAAAGAATAGTGAGTTTTCATTGATCGGTACTCCGCAAAAAAATGTAGAAGGAAAAAAGATAGTATCCGGTAAATCATTATTTACATTAGATTATAAACAGGAGGGTATGCTGATCGCCATGGCCATCCGTCCACCTGCATTTGGCATGAAACTAAAAAGCTTTGATGCAGCCGATGCCTTGAAAATGCCGGGTATAAAAGATGTATTTGAGATACAGGTGTATAAAGATGGATATGCAAAAGGAGGGTTTGATACAAGAACTTTCAACAATCTGGTAGTGGTAGTGGGTAATTCAACATGGGAAGTGATGAATGCCAGAAAAAAAGTAAAAATTATGTGGGAGCCATTCCAAAATTATCCGGAAATGGCTGCCGGTCGCGGTGGTAACAAAGAACAAACCATCCCCGGTGGATTGGAAAGTACCGTTGATCATATGAAACAAATGAGTCAGATGCTGAAAAAGCCGGGAAAGGTTTTGCGAAAAGATGGCGATCCGGATGCAGCTTTTGCCAAAGCAAAAAAAGTGCTTGAAAAAACATATTCAGCTCCTTTTCTTGCACATAACCCAATGGAGCCCATCAGTTGTTTTGCTCACATTACGGATGAGAAAGCGTTTTTTGTAGCGCCGATCCAGATCCCTGAATTTATGAAGCAGAGCATTGTTGCCAATCTGGATGTGCCTGCCAATAAAATTGAAATGAAATTAGCCAGAATGGGTGGTGGGTTTGGCCGGAAAGCTTATGGGCATTACATTATTGAAGCCGGGCATATTTCTAAAAAAATGAAAGCCCCCATAAAGCTCATTTTTACAAGAGAAGATGATATGAATAATGGTGTGTATCGTCCATCGTATATGGTAACCTACCGCGCTGCTATTGATGAGAAAAATAATGTAACGGCTATTCATATCAAGGGTGGTGGTATACCTGAAGGAGCCGTTCATGAAAACCGTTTTCCGGCAGGTGCTTTTGAAAATTATCTGGCAGAAGGCTGGGAGATCCCTTCTAATATTACCATTGGAGCCTTCAGGGCACCGGGTTCTAATTTTATTGCATCGGCTGAACAATCCTTTTTAGATGAACTGGCAGAAGCCATTGGTAAGGATCCGATTGATTACAGAATCGAATTGCTGAAAAAAGCAAAAGCCACACCGGTTGGAAAGAACAACGATTACGATGCAGATAGATATATTGCCGTTCTTGAACTGGTAAAAGAAAAATCAAACTGGATCAAAAAAAATAATAAGAATGCAAAGAGGGGTGTGGCCGCCTATTTCTGTCATAATTCCTATGCGGCACATGTGATTGATGTAAGTATGAAGAACGGTCAGCCGATAGTTGAAAATGTAACCTCTGCATTGGATTGCGGTTTTGTGGTAAATCCCGAAGGGGCAAAGAATATGGTGGAAGGTGCCATTGTGGATGGCATCGGTAATGCATTATATGGTGGTATGCGTTTTGAGAAAGGAGAACCGATGTTTAAGAATTTTAGCCAATACAGAATGATCAGAATGCGGGAAGCGCCCAAAAAGATTGATATACATTTTGTACAAAACAATATCGATCCTACCGGTTTAGGTGAGCCGCCATTTCCCCCGGTTTTTGCAGCTTTGGCAAATGCTTTGTATAAAGCAACGGGCAAACGTTATTATCATCAACCATTTTTTAATAATCTAACCAAGAGTTGATTGATTAGTTAAAATAACATCCCGCAGTGTCTTGGTCTTAGACCGATGATGCTGCGGGATTTTTTTTGACAAGATCAGATCAAATGAATCCAGAATTTTGGTAATCTGTAAAATAAAAAAGGTGCACCTTTCAGTGCACCGAAATACTAAAGGTTCCCCCCTTTACTATTTAAAAGCCGGTTCAATATATATAAGGATCTGAATATAAAATCAGATGAAGTATAAAAAAACGTAGAACTACGTATAAATTCAGTAGTTCTACGCAGTTTGCATATTGGGAAATCAGCTTATTGTTAGGTATAGGAAAGTGACCTACTATTTCTAAATTTGAGAATAATTTTCAGATGAATATAATTTTATTCACCTTTTGGTTTTTTTTGAGCCTCCTGAATTGGATCATTAACAATTTCGGCAAATTGATTGTAAAGTTTTAAAAGGGGGAGAATTAATAATAATCAGTCTATTTAACCAATTTCGCAGCAGATATTTTTTCTTTTTCCATTGTTATTTGCTGCATAAGCTGGCTTGCCTCTAATTTATTTTCAGGAACTTTTGACCGATTGGTAACATAGTTAGTGATTACCGCTTGTATGTCTGTTAGTTTTTTCAGTTTAGCTTCAAAATCTGCTTTTTGCAATTTGTGATATCCTTCGATTAACTCACTGATTTTTTGTTTGCTTTCACTTTGTTCAAATATGCCCAGTATTTTTCTCCTGTTTACGGCTTTATCCCACTCAACAGCACTCCATATAAAAGAGTCAGCAAAATTTGCGGCTCGCAGCTCCTGCAAACGGTTGTATTCTAAAATAAATATTGATTGGTATGATGGGTTTAGTAATGTTATATATTGAACTTTTATTTCGGTTCTTTCGTCTTCGGTGAAACGACCGTAAACAATATCGCGGGCTACTTTGCCTACTTTTTTTTCAGGTTCAGTATCATAGGTTATAGTGCCTTTATCCTCAGCAATCTTATCCAGCCATTCTTTTAATGGAATTGGTTTTATCAAAGCAGACGGTGGTTTGGGTTCGCCATCAAAACCTTGCTTCGTAATATTAAAAACAGGCATTCCTGCTTCATCAGAACTAATATTGCCTACTAATTGGTAATGTCCGATTTCCCAATCACCCAGTACTATTTTCACTATATCTTTTTCAAAAACGAGAATCTGGGCTTTGATCTCACCGCCAACTTTCGCCGTAAGTATTCCTTTCAGTACAAAATCTCCTTTTGGTAAAGCGGCAGGGTCTTTTGATATTTTCGATTTGTCTTTATCATAGAGCAATCCTCCATCCATTTTAACCTTTCCACCAATATTTCCTTTAATCTCACCAAATAATCCTCCTTTCAAATTGGCGAGATAGGGAACACCAATAAATGCCCCGGCATGTAGGCTTATTCCTGCCCTGGCATTTGCATCAACCTCACCTGAAAGTAGCATAGCAGTAACTTGTTTGGTGCTTTTTTCGGGATCTTTTTTCATAGTGCCTGTTAAGGATGCACCGAAACCCATTGTGCCTTTCATTTCTAAATAAGCGCCACCAACCCCACCCAATGGGAAATCAAGTTTAATCAGGTTTGCTTCAATATCTTTCTCTACAGTTCCACTTAACGAACCTTCATTTTTTTCACCATCATATTCTCCGGAAATACCCAATACTTTGGCTTTTAGCGCTCGCAGGCCGTTGTTATCATCTTTGGTATAGCCAAATTTACCTGCTTTCAGGTTTAGGTTGGTTAACCCCTGACTTACAGAAAGTTTCTCAAGATCTACAAACTGTGATACATCAAGCCAGGCTAAGTCTCCAGTTATGATGTCTTTGGCAGCTTTGCCCGGATCTGTATTTTCTTCATCATGAATATTCTTGTCGTAATCAAAATCTATAGAAGCTTTTTCTGCAGTAACTTCTTCTGAATTAAAGACCGCTTCAACAATATTCACTTTTAAAGTCGCTTTTTTACCCAACGGAATTACCAGTGTCAGGTTTTTTATATGACCGGATAATTTTTGATCTTTAAAACTTACGCCCCCTCTGGCCCGGGCATCTTTTACGCCCGGCAATCCTTTAGCAATGATTGTTGCATTAACAGATACATCAGGTGATTTGCCGTTATAAATAGCTATTTTACCATTTGGGTTTTGCACTTCGAGATAACCGGGAATGATTTCTGTGCTGCTGGTATTATCTATCTCAATACCTGCATTATCAAATGAACCATCCGTATTTATAGTCAGAAAAACCCTCTTAATCTTTGTGTTTTCACTCAATAAATTAAAAGTTCCATCTTTTCCTTCAAATTCAATTTTACCTTGCTTGTATATAACACTTATGCTTTTTGCCTCAAGCACATTTTGAATCTTAAATCCATGAACACTCATACCCGCTTCTACAAGCCCTTTATCTGTAAAAGTCAGGTTATCGCCTGAAATATAGTCTATGTGAAAACCTGATAAAGTAATTCCTGATGATTGGAAGAAATTCTGTACCGCTATCTGCCAGCCTGATCCGAAAGGCAGTTTAATGTTCAGATCACCTCCCATTTTTTGTCCAAGTAAGCTAAGATGGGCACTTGCTTTGGCTTCCAAACCCGCCCCATCTCTTATGGTCTCCTCGTTTTTCCATTGGGTGAGTTTTGGGGTATCTACATTCAATGAAATAAAGGATGGAGTCGAGATTTTTTTATTTCCTTCTTTTGTGCTGGCCTCTTCAGATTCTTTAGGAGGCTCTTCTTTTTCCTGTTCACCGCTGCCTCCAAAAAATGAACCAATATAACTGGAGGTTACTTTTGTTATTGAATCAACTATACTCTTTACGTAGTTTACAAAATCCTGAATTTTGGAATGAGAAACATCTGCACCATGCATATAACTATAAACATGCTCCTCTTCGATATCACCGCCTATTTTGGCTACCCATCTTTTATTATAATATCTATCCGCAAACCATAAGAATGATTTTCCTAATCCCCATAAAAAAACAGCCACAACTCCTCGGGGAATAGCAGCAATGGTCTTTAATGCACCATATGCGTCTACTACCAGTTTTAACCAGTTACTTAAAGATACCAGTCCATTGAAAGCAAAAGCCAAAGCAACCAGGCAGAGTGCTTTGGCCTTGGGCCATGGGCCTAACTCCTTTTCAAGAATGGACTCTCGGAAAGAATCACTTAAACTTTTAGGATTGCCAAGTAAGTCTAGACTTACGCCAGTACTGATATTGGGATCTGTTGCAAACTGTGTTATATCAGCCGGAGAATTGGCTATAGAGTTACTTCCTTCTGTTAAACGCTGAATCGGCAATACCTGATTACCGACGGCTGATATCTCACTTTGATCGATTGTTTGCAGTTGTGTGGTAGGGTTCACACGCCCCTGTTTTTGTTGTACTACATGCCAGGTCTCATGTGGCAAATGTTTTTCCTGTCCCGGTGCAATATGTATATTGTTTCCCTGCGCATAGGCTAAAGCCTGAAATTGTGCAGGCTTGTCAGAATTGTAATGAACATTTACATCATCCAGAGATTCACCTGAAAGTTTTTCTGCACCCGATTTTAATTGAGCCGGTAAGCCATTCGTATTTTGATGATCTCCCGCCGGTTTTATTTTGCTGGTATCAGCCATTTGCTGATAAGCACGTAATTGATTGATCTGTGGGTTATCGTTCGCAATATCCCTGATTTGTTTTAGCTGGGTGTTTCGTTTCCCACTATCTACAAATGCCTCTGAGCTTTTTTTAACGGAAGATTCACCAATATTAATTAGAGAGTGTTGCGAAAAATCATTTGGTTCAGTTTTTGGTAAACTGGACGTATTGGATTCGGTTTTAGTCGGTTGTTTGTTAGTTTCGTGAGACTGCATCAAGATGATTTGAGCGTAAGGGTAAATTAATGATTTTTAATGGATTTTGAAAATTCATGTATCTGCCAAATACTAATCATTAATTTTCATTGAGGTTAGAGAACGATAGATATTTTCAACGTTTTATTCAGGCAAAAAGGTTACCGAAGGTGAAATATTATTAAGCATTATTTAATAAAGCCATAAAATAAAAAGGTAGGTTGACCGAAAAGAGGCAGGTACAAATAAGTAATCCACACTGTGGAAAACAACATTTCTCTTTTCAGATTATTTTGAATATTTTACTATTCCCTCATTACAGTAACTCAATTATTAAATCCAAAACCAATCCAAATGGCACAGCCAAACACTACACCAGTATCCCCAATGTTTGTTATTAAAAATCCGGATGAAGAACTGAAAAGCGTTATTGATCAGCTTAAAAAAAGCACCGAAAAAGAAAAAAATGATAATCAAGTTCTTTTCGATTCAGAAGATGTAAACCTGCAAAATGCTGATGTAAATCGTAAATGGTTAGAGAGTAACTATGATCAGTTTTTTAATAAAGTGTCTAGCCTTAACAAACTGAGTGCTGAAATAACTGTCTTGAGTCTAGGAACCAAAACAGTTTCAGACCTGCTCGCCGGGGCTTTATCCAATTCTACAGCAATGATGGATTCGGCAAATACTTTATCTAAAAATATTAACCAAACGTCCGGATCTCTTACCTCATTATCAAATAGTTTGGGTACTGTTTTTTCAGAACTTAGTTCAGGTAAAGAAAGTGAATCTGGTATTGCAACTGTTATTCAAGATGAATTAAAAAAAGCCAAAGCCCAAGTTGCAAAATTGGAAACAGATACATTAAACGCTATTAAAAATGCAGCTACTTTGTCGCAAAATGCATGGCTCGTAATGGTGCAGGACAAGATCAAGTTGGCTGTTGCCAATGTAGATGCTTTAAATGCTGGTGTAGGTGCTTCAGTAAAAGATTTGCAAGGAAATGTTACGGCTTCTCTTGCTGCTTTTATGGATTCAATTACCAAAAATAATACATCGGACGCTAATTACAGAAAGTACAGTATTGATCTTGTTGCGGCTAAAGGGCTAAATACCTTTTTACAGAAATATCAAATTCCTCAAATCAGTACAGATAAAAAGAATGATGAACTGAAAAAAAAGGGCCCTGATGCAAAACAGATTGAACTGGATGAACTTCAGAAAAATTTAGATGCCGATACAAAAGATCTCCAACCTTTACAGAATGCGTACAATATAGTGCTTCAGGCATTTAATTTAGCCGACGGAGATTTTAAAATAGCACTCAAGACATCTGTTGATGCAAAAAATAATCAAGAACTTTTTGAGGAAGCCCAATCATCTTTATCAGACGTAAAAAAAATAGTTGATACGCTTAATAGTAAGGCCACACAAATAGTCAATAAACTTCACAAGAATGCTTCTGCTGTAGAAAAGACTGCAACTAAAAACAAGGATGCAACTCCTGAAGAGATAGATGGTCAATCCTTTATATATACAATTAAGCGTGTTGAAGATATATTGACACAGGTAAATAAGATATCAGGATTAATAACACAAATAACTGATGGATGGAAAGCTGATAATACTACTCCTGCCGACTCTTTGTTAAATGCTGTCTTACTTGCCAAACAGCTAGTAAATACGGTTATTGGAGATACGATTAATTTACTTTCGCCGTCATTTGATATCTATAAAACATCTCTGAAATATAAAGAAGGTTTATCCAAAACACAGGATTTGCTTGATAATACCCTTTTAAAAACAATCAGTGGCAAAAAAGGTATATTTAATACAATGAAAAAAGAAGCTGACAGCGAAAAAGAAAAAAGGGAAGGCAAGTTTAATGAATACAAAACTAAATTAGATGTTAGTAATAAAGAGCTTGCAGCGTCACAAGTGAATGTAAATGATGCTAAAGCTGCCCTCGATTCAGCCACAGCAGCTGTAACCGCAACCAATACTGCCGCAGCTCCTGCAAAAGATGCTAAAGCAGCATAGTTGTAAAAAATATGGTTAGTAAAATGGTGAATGATCTTACAAATCATTCACCATTTTTTATTCTTGATATTAATGGAATATATGGCACTAACGAATAGAAATCACTATACATCCTTTTTAAATTCTTCAATCAATAATGTATAATGGTCATTTTTAATCCATAATGTTGGCAGGCCAGAAAGGGTATAGGAAATCATCTTTTTATTCGTATTTTACATTGGTTATGAATTTCATATGCTACAAATACAAAACCTATGGCAACAAATATCAGTTATGCCGGTAATTCTTCAGAAAGAACAAGTATAGCCGCGGATTCCGCAACAAAACCGCAAGGCAAAAGTTTTCCGGCTGTTCCTGTAATGCAGCAAATGAGCAGAGTACGTTCTGACAACCCTATTCAAAAAGCAGGGCTGCCCGAAAAAGAAAAAATGGTGCAGAAAAAAGAGGTGTCAGCTCAATTGAAGGGAAAAGAAGAAGAGAAGCTCCATTAATTTTGTATAAGGGTTATCTCGTAAATATTCGTTTTTTTAGTGCCGGATGATACATATATGGATAATACTACCGTTGCTTTTATCTTTTCATTAGTATAGGTAATACTTAGTTCGGGTGAAATACTTGTTTCTGTTTTAGCTTCAACAAAACCTCCCTTCACAAGATCTTTTTTCAGGCTAAGGTATTCAGATACATAGTTTGTTTGAAAACTAATCACTTTTTGTCCGGAACTTTTGGCATTAAGATATTTTTTTATAAAATATTCTGCTTTTAGAGTTGAATCATTCTGTTTATATGCATATAGTACTGCCTCGCCATATTTTTCAGTGGGTAGGGATTTAAAAAAAAGATAGCCATGGCTTGTTATATATGTATCAAATTGATCTAACGTTAGCTTATTTAAGCTATCAAGTTTTTGAATATTGATCGCAAGCGCTTTTTTTAGGATTGTGTCTGAACTTTGTTTATGTAAACTATCAGTTTTTTGAATTTTGGTGGAATCTTTTTTTACCTGGGTTGTGTCTGATGTTTGTTTATGTAAGCTATCAGATTTTTGAATTTTGGTGGTATCAGTTTTTACTTGGATCGTGTCTGAAGTTGGTTTAGGTAAACTATCAGGTTTTTGAATATTGATGGCATGCGCTTTTTTTCGAGTTGTGTCCGAAATTTGTTTATGTAAACTGTTTGGCTTTTGAATATTGAAAAACTGTGGGTTAACGGAAATAACTCCGTAACATAATCCAAGAATAAAAACGACAGCAAATCTGGCCATAGTTCTTTAAGTTAGCATTGGTGATTTTGGATACAAAAACAACTTTTGTTACAGTTATGGTTAAATCTAAGATAATAAATGATAAGGAGCAAAAGACCTGGTATCTTTTTGAAGACCGCCAGCGTTTTTCCAAGTCGATCGTTTGGAAATTGCAAAATAAATATTACGAGGATCGGGGGGCGGATGCCTGGCGGCAGGGAGAAGTGCCCCACTATGTTACCACTAACCCCACTATTGCTGCAAATTACGCAGAGCTTGTGGTGGCTTTGTATAAAGATTTTACACGGAATAAAACAGCACCTGTTGATCCGTTTTATATTATTGAATTAGGCGCAGGAACAGGCAGGTTTGGCTTTTATTTTCTGAAACAACTTGAACAAATCTGCAAACAGGAAGAGATCCCTTTTGAATCGTTTCAATATGTACTTACAGATTTCACTAAATCAAATCTTGATTTCTGGCGCAATCACCGATGCCTCCGGCCTTACTTTGAGAGCGGGCATTTGGATATGGGTTTATTTGACATGATACATTCGCGTGATTTACAATTAGAAATAAAGGGTAAAACAATTGCGGAAGCATCGCTGGTTACACCCATTACGATCATAGCTAATTATGTATTCGATTCAATCCCTCAGGATATAATATTATATACAAAAAATAAGGCTAGCCCTTGCGACATATCCGTTTATATTGACAAAAATCCCGAAGAGATCGAAGAAGAAGATATGGCTGCAAATCTGATGTATGATTATCATTATAATGACAGCCATATTTTTTTTGAAGAAGAATATCTACAAAATATAAATTCTTTTTACAGTAATTCATTTGAGGAGGCACATGTTCTTTTTCCTGCGGACGGCTTGCGTTGTTTAGAACATTTACGCTCGTATTCTGCAAACGGAGCATTATTGCTAACCGCTGATAAAGGAGACCATACGCTTTCGGCTCTTGATCAAAAAGGTGCCCCGGCATTTGCACATCATGGTAACTGTTTTTCTTTAAATGTAAATTACCATGCTTTTAAATTGCATTGTGAGTTAACAGGCGGCCAGGTGTTTTTTCCTGATCATCATTATATAGGTATTAACGTTGGATGCCTATTGTTTATGCCCCACGGATTTAATGCGTTACAGCTTCATTCGGCATATCAAAAAAATATTAACCGGTTTGGACCTGATGATTATTTTAGTATAGCCAACTATTTTCGTGAAAACCTTGCTGCATTAAATACAGATCAATCACTGGCATTCCTTCGGTTAAGCCGTTATGATAGTCACCAATTGGCTTTATGCTTAACCCGTTTCGTATCTGATCCCGGTGCTTTTAACAGTAGGCAAAAACAAGATATAATTTCAAGTATCCATCACTGCTGGGAAAACTATTTCCCGTTGGGAGAGGAGCTGGACCTGGCCAACCGCATAGCCTTATTCCTTTATGAACTGGGGGAATTTAAACTGGCGCTTATTTTTTTCAGCCGTTCTACTCAGGTATATGGAACAGATCTTGACACCCTTTTCAATATGTCGCTATGCTTCAAACAGTTGATGCAATGGAAAAATGCGGCACAATTACTCGAGAAACTGCTTGAGAACGATCCCCAAAATGCGGATGCGCTTTTACTGTTGTCGGAATGCCGCGAAAATTTGCATTGATTAGTTGAATGATCCGAAAAAAACGGCTCCGCTTTATGGAATATCTCTCGGTTTGGTAAGGGATGCAATTACATACCTATAAAGCAAGCCTCCCAGTAATCCTCCGATATAGATCAAAAGTAAAATATTATAAAGCGGTGTATTGAAACAATCTTTATCCAATGTGCAGGCTTTAGAGGATTGACTGGGGCGATAGGTTCCGTTTTTTTCCCTTACGATGGAAGGGGTTTCGAAATTCGTCCAAAAACCGGCGGCTTTTTTTGATGCCCTCAGAGATGACGTTTTTATAATGCCGCTTTTGGAAGTGCCGGTGCCCACAAATTCAATATCCTGATCAATAAAAATATAGGTAAACCATGCAGAAATAAAAATCACTGACACCAGAATCAATGTCCACTCCGTCCATTTTCTTTGTTTTGATTTCCATCCTTCATCTTTTGTAATCAGCATATAAAAGTAGAAACCGGATAATGCCGCTAACAGAATGCTTACAATAAGAGCTATCCATAAAGCGATTTCTGTCATTTCATCAACATAATACTCAAAGAAGGATATATATTTTTTATAGTAGTCTTTTGGGTCTGTTATTTTATCATTGAATGCTTTTAAAAGGGAATCGCCTTTCAGTTCATAGATGTATTTATGAATAGTAGATCTAATGCTGCTGTCTTGTGCGTTGTTAAAACAGGTAATACAGGGGTTGTCGAGTATATATTTATAAATAAACCATTTTCTTTTCCATTGTTCCTTCCACGAAAGTTCGGCTCTTGGTGTAATAACAGGTGGGATGATTTTGAGCGTGTCAATCGAAATGAATTTATAGGCCAGCATATCCGATAATTCTGGATACCCCGAGTCAAATCCTAACGCATTCAATGCCACACCATTTATACCGCGTACAAGCACATAATCATAAATCTTGCTTAGCGATTCATCATCTTCATAGTATATGCTTTTTACTACTTTGCCGGTTTTATCTAGCGAATCTATAAAGGCGGTATTATCTGAATTATATTGGGTAAAATCCCAGCTTTCCTGTTTCTTCATGATGTTATCATAATTAATCCAGGATTTGGTTTTGGGCCTTTCAAATGTCCACTCGATGCCTGAGTAAGGTACCGTAAGTATCAGCTTATTGGGTTCAACATTATGCCCCTTAAAGTAATTGACTACCGGATCTATACTGTATTTATCCTTTCCTCTTATCTTAAAGAATGATCCGGGATTCTTAGGAATTTCATCGTTGAAGTCGATCACAAAATGATCAACCAATTTATTTAACCTGCTTACAATAAATGCTTCTTCTGCATTATTGAAAGGAACCGTAATGTATAGTTTCCATAGGGGGTTAATTTTTCTTAACGAGTCTGAAACCATTTGAATAAACCCAACAAACTTTTCGCCGTCGTCAGCAGAAAGTTTCTGAAAACAGATATTAATTCCATTTGCATTTCGCAAAACCAGGGAATCTTTCGTGCTGCGAATAAAATTTAACCAGACAGTTGGGTTATTCAGAAAATTACGGATCTTCTGTTTATCAATAAGTAATGCAGATAGTATTACAGAACAACCTTTTGCCTGGGCTATCGAAATAATATCCGTTCCTGTTTTATTGGCGCTCCACTCATTGTTAGGTTTATAAATCCCGTTTTTTTCATTTACAAAAAAACCTGTGTAGATAAGTGAGCTGATATAACTTAGGTCTTTATCGATCGGTACAGGAGAGTGCTGATAATTATAAATGCCATATATCTCGGCTTTGTGTACAAGCTTTAGCAGGTATTTTTGATTCGCCGGTCCGTTTAAGGTTAGAGTATCATTCAGTTTGACTTTCGCGTCGGCAAAAGTTTTTAGAACCACCCACTTTGCAGAATCTTTTGAATCCTGTGCAGCCTGCATCTCATTTTCGTTTTTCTCCTTTTTCGTCTGGGTGTCGATATCTTTATCTAAAATAGCATTACCGTTGAATGTACTTTCTGGAGCTTCTTTGGCAGAGGGGGCTGCGGAATAGATCGCTGAAAAACCTCCCGTTTTCATTTGATTGATAATGAAAAGCAGCGAATCATATTTATTTTCGCGGCTTGCGGCAAGTACCTTACTTAGGGAATCGATGTCTTTTTTGGTAAATGCGATCCGGTTATCTGACGCAAGGCTGTCTATTATTTTTCCTACACGTTTTTTTTCTTGTTTCTGCGCATTCGCCTTGAATTTAAAAAAATTGCCGATTGATTTTAAAATGCCCTTGCCTGCATCAGGTGGAGCTTTGAGTGTTTTTTTAATACTGGTATCTGCAACTTTGCCCTGATTGTCATTTTCAATGAATGGAATGCCATATGCAGGAGCGGCAGATATTGGATGCCTGCTGCCAATAGAAATACTTCCCGCAAATAAGAAGCAGATAAGCAATGTTGCTTGTAGAATTGGTTTCATAATGCCGTGTCAATATACTTTATTCACTTTAAAATTTTACATATTTATTTATTTTGTTTCTTATATTACAGTTAAGTATTTAAAGAATAGGGGTGAGGGGAATTACATCAGCATACTTATTAAAATTCAAATCTTTTGCAATGATCTATGAAACGCTGAGTTGTCTTACTGATGAATTAAACGACTACTTCAGGGCTTCACTTCATCTAACTGAGAATAAAGTTTTGCTGTCTGGTATCATGAACCAGGATGGTACATTAGCTGTGAGGGGAGAGAATAAGCTCATTCTTACTTTAATCAATATCGAAAAAGAAACGATGGGGTTATCTTCCAATGCCAGTTCTTTCAGCAGATCCGGAACCCATTCGGCACCACTTACTATAAACCTGTATGTACTGATCTCGGCATTTTTTACCGGTAATAATTATGCAGACTCTCTTAAGTTCATTTCATTTGTGATGATCTTTTTGCAGGATAAAAATGTTTTCACCCAATCAAATACCCCGCGGTTGCACAGTTCAATCGATAAACTCAGTTTCGAAATTGAAAACCTCGGCCCTGAAAAATTAAATAATATGTGGGCAACCCTTGGTGCAAAATATATGCCTTCAGTCTTGTACAAAGTGAGAATGATCACCTTTAACCCTGATATTCTCCGGGAATACCGGCCCCCAATTTCACAACAAGCGTCTTAATCTTTTTTTAATACCATTCCAATATCTCAATGGATTTTTCATACGAAATATTATTTACGATTTCTTTCAGGCATAATTATTATAATAGTAATGCTTATAGAAAGTTCAAGGTGATGATTCCTCCTGAAACGGCTCAGATCATTGATAACCACGGGCTTGTTTGTAAAATATATGAAGACAGGGTCATCATATTGTTTGATGCGATTTTCTGCAATACAAAACGTACACGTGAAGATGTATTGAAAACAGCTTTAGAACTTACATTTACGCTCAAGCAGGATGATCCGTATTTTTTTAATTACACAGATGTTGAGGTTGAAAATATTAGTGCCGGTCTTTTTATTTTTAAAAACTATAAAAATACTACAGCCGAACAGCGTGCATTACTACATAATGAAACATTTGTATCTGCGAAAGATTTTGTGATTCTTCCTGAGCGAAATACAGGCTCATCTTATCCAATTCCCAAAGATGAAAGGGAAAGTGTATTGCCTATTGAGAAAGCAGTAGAAGATCTGTTTTATTTCAGCAAATATTTTGGAAAGATCAATATCACATTTGAGCCTGAACTTGAAAATGAGCTTTCCATTAACTTCAATAGCCAATCAACTTTTTGGCGGTACATCCTTGCGAGTGCTTATCTGGTAAGGGTTTCACATCCTTCTATTATCAATAAAGAAACCAAAGAATCCTTTGATGGCCCTATAGAAATTATACTCCCCGATAAAAAGAAAACCATTTGCTTTCAATCAAAACAAACTATCAAGTTATCTGAAACGGGAAACCGATCTTTTCAACTTGTAGAGAATTACCAGCAACCTGATAGTAAACAAAAAATTGTGATACCTGTATTAAGTAATCCCTCAATTGATACGATATCAAAATTTATTAACACGACCGTTGATAACTCTAAAAAAAATATATCTAATATAATAATTTAATTATCTTTCTATCACTGTTCATTTTTTAAACCAAAACTAATGGCAACACTAGATCTACGGACCCCTGGGGTCTACATTGATGAAAAAAATGCTTTTCCTCCTTCTGCAGTTGCAGTTGAAACGGCAGTGCCCGTCTTCATCGGTTACACTGAAAAGGCAGAAACATTAAAAGGGGTTAAACTCAATTACAAACCGAAAAGAATCACTTCTCTTTCTGAGTATGTTGAAAATTTCGGTGAAGGGTTGAAGCCCATGTTTACTGTAACTAAAGTTCCGAATACGGTACCTGAAGCGAAAGTGCTAGGTGATAGTGACGTTGCAGAACCATCGTTCAAGCAAGACAAATTTTCTTATAGTTTAAACGGCACGTTAAAAGGTAAGAAAACTGAATTTGACATAAAGGTTAAAGATCATACAGTGTTGTATATGTACAATGCTATTCGTTTGTTTTTTTTGAATGGCGGGAGTAACTGTTTTATCATGTCTGTGGGAACGTATGAAGGCCAAAATGAATGTGAAATAAAACCGGATGATTTTAATCAAAATAATAAAACTGTTTGGGAGATTCTGAAAACAGAGATAGATCCAACGATAGTGGTGATGCCAGATGTTATTGCGCTTGGTGAAGCAGCTTACGATCCTTTTTATCTACAGGCACTGAAACATTGCGAAGAAGTACAAAGCAGAGTGGCTATCTTTGATCTACGTCAATCCGATTTTGAGCATTTTCAATCAGAAGATATTGAAAGGTTCAGAAATCGTATAGGTACCATTGCTTTGAAATATGGAGCGGCATATTTTCCATGGTTACATACAACATTATACACCGCCAGTGATGTTGACTTTGAAAGGATTGACAATTTCGATACTTTGGTTCTTACTTTCCCCGAAATAGCCTATTCAGACAAGGATGCCCCTGAAAAGGATAAGGATACCCCGGAAGTTACTAAAACGAAAAAGGCTCTTCAGGACCTTTTGGGTCGCTACAAAGACGGTAAAGTTGATAAGAAAATACTACACCAAACTTTACTTGTTGCGAGTGCGGATACTTACAAAAGTTTGATGGGGAAAATATTAGAGCTCATGAATATTATGCCTCCGAGCGGTGCGATGGCAGGAATTTATGCTCTCACAGATAATGACCGAGGTGTTTGGAAGGCACCGGCCAATGTATCGGTAAGTAGTGTAACAGCACCAACGATTAATATTTCTCACGAACAGCAGTTAAACTTAAATGTTGATCCCTTAAGTGGAAAATCTATCAATGTCATCAGGCCTTTCCCAAGTATCGGTACATTGGTTTGGGGTGCAAGAACTTTAGATGGAAATAGTCAGGACTGGCGTTATGTAAATGTTCGCAGAACCCTGATCATGATTGAGCAATCTTTAAAACTGGCCACACGGGCATTTGTATTTGAACCCAACACTAATAGTACATGGGTAGTAATCACTTCTATGTTTAATAACTTCCTGAAAAACCTCTGGATGCAGGGTGCGTTGGCAGGTGCTGCGCCGGAACAGGCATTTGAAGTACAATTGGGATTGGGAACAACCATGACACCAACTGATATATTAGATGGTATCATGCGCATTAGCGTTAAGCTTGCGATTGTTAGGCCTGCTGAATTTATCGTGATTACATTCCAGCAGCAACAACAACAATCTTAATTGTAGAGTTAATTATTAAAATATCCATTTACACAACTATTAAAATCTAACTTATGGCAGAAACTGGAGGCGAACAATCAGCGAATACCTGGCCGATGGTGAAATTTATGTTCTCGGTTACCATCGGAAGTGATGCAATATTATTTCAGGAAGTTACCGGCCTGAGTTCTGAAACACAGGTAATAGAATATCGTGTTGGAAATAGCAAAGCGTTTTCAGCCGTAAAAATGCCTGGTCTTCAAAAATTCGGTAACGTAACATTAAAGAAAGGAACTTTTAAAGGGGATACCAAACTTTGGGATATGTATAATAAACTCAAAGCCAATGTTATAGAAAGGGTAGCAGTTGTGATCAATCTGCTGGATGAAAAAGGTGAGGTAGCCATGACATGGAATCTGGCCAATGCATTTCCTGCAAAAATTAATGTTACCGATATGAAGGCAGATGGCAGCGAGATTGCCGTAGAATCAATTGAGCTTGCGCATGAGGGATTAACATTAAAGGCAAAATAGTATAACGTTGGAAGTGTTTAATTGAGTAAAAAATGCCAGACGATATCCAGAATGCATATTATCCGCCACTGTCTTTTTTATTCGAAGTTTATATTGACAATGTAAATTCAAAAAACGACTGTCAATTTCAGGAGATAAGCGGTATTAATGCGGAGATCAAGTTCGAAGAAGTAAGAGAAGGTGGTATCAATACATTTTCTCATAAACTTCCGAAAAATGTAAGTTACCCAAATCTGGTTTTAAAGCGAGGACTCTTAAAAGGGTCTTCGCTTATTTTAGACTGGATAAAAGTTACATTGGAGCAATTTGTTTTTACCCCCCGTAATATCATTGTAAAACTTCTTGATAAGGAAGGAAACCCATTGGTAAAATGGAGTTTTAAAAATGCCTACCCGGTGGCAGTGAAAATTGGTGATTTTAAGGCAATGGAAAATGCATATGTAATAGAAACACTGGAGTTTGCTTATAATTCCTTCGAACGCGACGATACCTGATCCTATTTATTCAACCAGATTTTATGCCGCTCGAAATACGCGAACTGATTATTAAAGTTACCGTTAAGGAAGACCAGTTCAAAAATGATGAACAGCTGGATATGAAGCTGCGCGACCTTAAAAAAGAGGTCATCAAAGAATGCATTGACAAAATATCTGCCAGAATGGAGTTATTAAACGAACGCTAAAAGTTGCAGATAATGGAGTTAAAGAAAATTCTGATAGAAGCATTTGACGAAGATTTTTCCAAGTCTCTTGGTTCAATAGAAGCATTTATTAATCCTGATAATTATTCCAGAGACGTTCAGATAAAACTGAAAGACAATCCAACCATCAATAGCTCAGCACCTACATTTTCTTTTCAGTCGGTAGGCGAAGAAAAACTGACATTGGGAAAGATCATAGTAGATGGTACGGGCGTAGTGGTAAGTAAGCCCAAGCCTCCGCTTGATACGGTAGAGGGTTATATCAAAAAATTCCGTTCTGTAGTGTGCGACTGGAATGGAGATATACATAGTACCCCATATTTGAAAATCACCTGGGGATCCCTTGTTTTTAATTGCATTTGCAGTTCCGTTTCCCTTAAATATACTTTATTTAAACCCGATGGTACTCCTTTACGGGCAGAGATAACTCTTACGCTCCAATCAACGGTTGATCCGGAAACCAAAGCTAAAATGGCGGCACAAAATTCGCCGGATCTTACACATGTTAAAGTAATGAATGCAGGCCAGACCTTGCCATTACTTACGTATGAGACCTATGGGGACAGTATTTATTACCTGGATGTAGCACTTAAGAATCGCCTTAACAGCGTGTTTAGTGCAGTTCCGGGTACTTCGCTACACTTCCCCCCTTTAAAAAAATAATAATGCTTACCAAATCGCCCTTAGATAATATATCAAGCCTGTCTCTGCGCGTAACCGTAAAGGTGGATGGAACGGTAATGAAAGATACATTTGGGATCGTTTCAATCAATATTAATCATTGCATAAACCGGATCTCGGTTGCTGATATACAATTAAGAGGAAAAGTTGATATAGAAACCAATGCAGTTCCTTTTACGGATGATGATGATTTTATTCCGGGCAAAACAATTGAAATCACAGCCGGCTTTGGAGATAGCGGAGAAACGTCTATTTTCAAAGGGATCATCGTTAAGCATTCCCTTGAAATCAGCCTGGAAGCGGGTTATATCTTCAAAATTACCTGTAAGCACGCAGCAGTTAAAATGACTTTCAATCAGAAAGAAGAATTGTTTAAGGATAAAACTGACGACAGTATTATAAAAGCAGTGCTTTCTGATTATTCTTTGGATTGCAGTGTAGACAGTTGTTCCAATCAAAATGAAATGGTATTTCAAAAACTGGCCACCGATTGGGATTTTGTATTGGCAAGAGCTGAGTTCAATGGTTTTGTGATTACGATGGATAAGGATTCAATGAACATTGGTAAACCCAAGGTTAGTGGATCTCCTGTGCTTAATATTGCCATTGGCGATTCAATTATTTCATTTGACGCAGAATTGAATGGCGAAAACCAACCGTCATCGCTGGAGGCTTCATCCTGGGATCCCAAAACACAGGCAATGCTTAAGTCCACTGCAGAAGAGCCTTCTTTAAATGAACAGGGTAGCATAGCTGCAAAAGATCTTCCTTCTAAATTATCGCAAAGTAAGCTGAGTGTCAACGCAGCTTTACCCATGAGTACAGATGAACTTAAATCCTGGGCAGATGCCAGTTTATTAAGAAGGCGAATGAATGCAGTAAAAGGCCGGGTAAAATTTATTGGAAATGCAGAAATTAAAACAGGTGATATTATCGAATTGATGGGTGTTGGAAAAAAATTTAATGGAAAAGCATATGTTTCCCAGATTACACATACCCTTGATGATGATTCGTGGAATACAGTTGTAAAATTCGGATTGGATTATGCACCTGTTTCGCGCAAGACAGATTTCTCTTATCCGCCGGCACTGGGTCAGATTCCATCGATACATGGATTACAGATTGCAACGGTTAAGCAATTGATATCAGACCCTGTTTCCAGATACAGGATCTTACTTGATTTTCCTACCAATGCCACCAATGCCACCGGTGTTTGGGCAAGGATGGCTACTTTTTATGCTTCTGCAGAATTTGGTGCTTCTTTTTATCCGTCGGTGGGGGATGAAGTTATTGTTGGTTTTCTGGAAAATGATCCCAGGCACCCGATCATACTCGGAGCTGTATATAGCGAAGCCAATAAACCACCTGCTTTTCCGCCGGATGATAATAATTATGTAAAATCAATCATTACCAAAACAAAACTGACCCTTTCATTCGACGATGAAAAAAAAGTTGTTCAAATTAAAACACCCGGAGGAAATTCTATTATATTGAGTGATGATGCCAAATCAATTGAGTTAAAAGATCAGAATAACAACATCATAAAAATGGGGGATGATGGGATTACCCTTTCCAGTGATAAAGATATCAATATTAAAGCACAGGGTAATATTGTGCTGGATGGTATTGGAAAGGTTACCGTTTCGGCAAAACAGGATGTAGCTGTTTCAGGTGCCAATGTGAATGCTACTGCCGAAATCGGATTTACAGCAAAAGGAAATGCATCTGCTGAAATCTCTGCCTCAGGTCAAACAACTGTTAAAGGCGCTATTGTAATGATTAACTAAAAATAAATTACGCTTATTTATATGGGAATGCCTGCTGCACGACTAACCGATATGCATACCTGCCCGATGCTAACCCCGGGGCTTCCGCCAATACCACATGTGGGAGGACCTATTGTTGGGCCTGGTGCACCCACTGTACTGATCGGAAAAATGCCCGCAGCAGTATTAGGTGATACTTGTGTTTGTGTGGGCCCGCCTGATGCCATTATTAAAGGATCAGCAACTGTTTTGATAGGTGGTAAACCCGCTGCAAGAATCGGGGATACAACGGCCCATGGTGGAAGTATTGTATTAGGATGCCCAACTGTTTTAATCGGAGGATAATATGAATAAAATTAACGAATCATCATTTTTAGGCACGGGATGGACATTTCCACCCAGTTTCGACCTTAAAGAAAAAAAGATAGTTATGGTGTCTAATGAAGAAGATATCACGCAAAGCCTGCATATTCTGCTTCATACCATACCGGGAGAAAGAATTATGGAGCCTGAGTACGGGTGTGATCTTCGAAAACTGGTTTTTGAAAAACTTGATAACAGTCTGATCCATCGTTTTAATGAAATAATCAGTTCCGCCATTTTGAACTTCGAACCCCGGATTAAATTCCAGAATATTGAGGTACTTGAAAAAAACAATCAGGAGGGAAGGATAATGATTAAGGTTAATTACACAATTATCACCACGAACACCCGTCACAATATTGTATTTCCGTTTTATCTGTATGAGGGAACCAATGTGCCAGACAAAATATAACTCCCCCAATCACACTACATGAACAAGAATACCGGATATTTTGAAGATGATGGGATGGTCAGTTCTCAGCGGAATATTAAGGCGCTGAATGCAGACTATTTCAAAATCGATGAAAGAACAGAAGAAGATCTGTTGGCTTTTTTGTTTCAGCTTTCGAAAAGGATCAATTACTATTATGTTAATGAAGGTAAACAGGTAAAAGATGATTGGATAGACCTGTTTACTTCTGATTTCTATTTTCTACTCAAACTTTTTCTTAAATACGATCTTAATGGCCATCTGCAGGAATATGTAGGTAGAAAAAAAGCAGTAGTGGTTTCTTTGCAAAAAGGCGACAAAGAAATAACAGAAATGGAAGTTAAAAGCCTGCTTCTGTTTTTATATGATTTTACACTGGACCAAAAGAATTTTCTTCACAAGTTTAATAACTATGAAAAATCGTTACTAAACGAAAATGTACTCACTCAGATTAACAAAATCAACAATGCAGGTATTACAGAAAACAATGCGTTGACTTCTGCTTCTGACATTTATAAATTCGAGATCGTACAATTATTACTGATCAATAACCAGGCTGTCAATAGATTTGGTATAGCTGTAGATATTTCTGCAAAAATCAACAAAGAACTTTTTGAATATATAAGCGATAAAATTCGTGATGAAATCGAATCAGAAGTGAAGGGGTATTTAGCCGGTCCAGACAGATTTTTTACTGAGGAATCGTTTAAATTATATGACGAACTGTTTACCCAACTCGCCACAAAGTTTAATATTGTTTCAAATGCGCTTCAAAAATATACAAAAGGAACTCAGGAGGTAGAACCCGTAGGCCTCAATCCCAATACGGGTCTGATTCTTGCATTTTTAGATCTTTTCAACCTGGTACAAGGCCAAATAAATAAAATTTCGTACCGGCATCTTGATTTTTATTATACTAAATTTCTCGGCTTATCCAAAAAAGAGAAAGCGGCTGATATTGTTCATATTATTTTGGAGCCCTCTCCAAATGCTGATAAAACAGAACTGGTTAAAGGCGAAATGATAGTAGTAAAGTCAAAGGAGAAAGCAGATCTTTATATAGAACTTGATTATGATGTTACCATAACGCAGGCACTGGTTAAAGAATTGAAAAGCTTATTTGTATGTTCTTCAGTAAAACTTTCATCAAAACCTCAGCTTACTGAAAAAGACGTAATAGAAAAAAGGGTATTTGTTGCTGATAATACGCCCCATATACCATCACAATTTGCAAAAAATCGGAAAAATGCCAAATCATGGATGCTTTTCGGAGAAGATCAGCAATCGCTTTCTGAAGAACAGAGAACAATGGTAAGTGCAGATATGGCAACGCTAATTTTTTCACCTGTTTTATTTGCGCGGGATGGGAAGAGAAAATTTTCGGTACGTTTATTTTTCAAAAATGATTTTTACGCAAAAATTGTCGATTCCATTGATGATTATGTTTCATTAGAATTAAACAATGGTGAAAAGAAGGCGGATGAAAATAGATCAAACGATAAAAATTGGAAAAATGAAGGCGTTTTCAACGGAATATTGAATAATACTTTTCTTTTAGACATCACTGCGGTATCAGGTTGGCATAGGTTGCAGATTTATAGCAGCAGTTTTAAATCGGGAATCGATACTAAATCTGAAAATGGACAACGTAAGAATGCTAATGATGAGGATTCATATATAGAACTTTCCTTTACATTAAAGAGCGAAGTTGAACCAGTGGATGTTTATAATCCAAAAGTACATGGAACAATTCCTCCTTATGATCTCACACTTACTTATCCCGCAATTAAGGTGTCACTGAATAATGATTCGTTTTTCAATGCCTTTTCTTTTTTTGAGAATGTTGAGCTTAAAAGAGTATCTATTGAAACGGTTGTAGAAAAAAGCAGCGATCTTAAAATTCAAAACAATAT
This sequence comes from Sediminibacterium sp., assembly GCA_965206685.1. GTDB lineage: Bacteria > Bacteroidota > Bacteroidia > Chitinophagales > Chitinophagaceae > Sediminibacterium. Next base: position 1,787,940 of record OZ242223.1, on the reverse strand, counting down.
CGGATTGGTTAAGATGGGAAACCCCTTTCAGCTTTTTGGCCCTCAGCCTACAGTCGGATCTTTTGTAAATATAAAAAATACAAATATTTTCAACAAATTTACTACCCGTTATAACCTGCGCTTAGGATGGTATGATCTTCCCAAAGAAAAAAATGGTTTTACATCATACTTTCGCGCTTATAATAAAAATATACATAACAGTTCTTTCAGGATTAATCTGAGCACCTTAAATCAAGGTTCATTTACTGATCCTGGAAAACGAATCGAAACAGGTTTATTCACAACAGACTCCGGGGCAAATGATGATTATTTGCCGGATGAGAAAGTGATCAGGGTAGACCCTTTGAAAAAAGATTCTTTTACCTGTAGTCCACTCCTGAAAAATGAACAGAATATATCTGAGGCGAATTTTATAGAAGGCGCTGTAAAATTAGAACTAATTGCACCTGATGATGCATTTGGACATAAAACGTTTCCTCAGGTATTTCCGGAAGTTATTTTGAATAACTCAAAATGGTATAATCGATCTAAACCTGTTCCCAATCCTCCGCTTGCTCCTCAGGTAAAATATATAAATGTAGACTACGCTTTGAAGTGTGACGAGGTACTTAATAATTCCCTTAAGTCCGATTCCAACTCAGATGTGATCTTGATTCATAAATATCCCTTTGGGTACAGAAAAGTGTTTCCCGATAAGAGTGTCGAAAAAATCACATTTCTACCTTCTTTTGAAAAATCTTGTAACCTTTATATCGGAATAGAAAATGTAAAACGAGGAGAGCGATTGAATCTTTATTTTGAATTGGAAGATTCAGAAAAAAACAACACAGAGGATGAGCCTTCTAAAATTGAATGGCGTTACCTGATTAACAATGAGTGGAAACCATTCAAAAGTACAGACATCATATTCGATACTACTCACCAACTGGTTCACTCAGGAATCATCTGTTTCGAACTTCCAACGCAAAATTCTGAGTTTATCGGCACAAATACAATACTGAATCCACAACTTTTTTGGATCAAAGGTTCCTGTGAATCAAATGATAATATTTCTGTGCGCGTATCTGCAGTATTTGCGCAAGGAGTTCAAGCTTCAAGAGTCGTTTCTGCAAATGATACAGAAATGGTTTTATATCGTGATTCAACAATGGAGTTTAAAAGAAAGATACCAAATATAAAAAATATCTGGCAGCCATTTCCATCATTCAAAGGGCGCCTGGGAGAAACCGACCAGCAATTTTATCTTAGAGTGAGTGAAAGACTACGGCATAAAAACCGGATGATCACCAAGAATGATATTTGCCAGATGGTTCTGGAAAAATTTCCGGAAATACTGAAAGTGAAATGCATTTCGCTTGATGGTTCAAAAGAAAACCATCATTTGAAAGTGATTGTTATGCCGCGTAAATATTTAAGCTATGAAGAATACTTGAATTACCTGCCAATCCGGAAAGTTAGTTTTGCCACCTTAATTGAAATTCAAAATTTTATTAAAGCACATATTTCTCCATTTGTTAGCGTAAAGGTGGAGAATCCTGAATACGAAAAAGTAAAAGTATTATGCGAAGTTGAGTTTTCAAGAACCGGTAATTATATTAGTCAGCTAAATCGTGATATTATCGACATAATATGGCCATGGTTAAATCAAGAGGTAGATGATATGAACTGCCTCTCTGAGCTTTACCAATCAGATATACTAAATAAAATTAAAGACCTGCCATATGTTAAACGGGTTAGTGAATTTTCGATTGTTCATTTTTATTCTCAAAACAATGACGGTAGAAAGTATTATACGTTTGAAGATTCGGTAAAAAATCCGGATATGAAGATCATAAAACTATTTGCCCCGGATGCTATTTTAGTTCCATCACAATTTCATTATATAAAAGAAATTACTGCGATGAACCCGGTTGCCATGTTTAAACTCCAACCCTTTATAAAGCAATTGAAGCTACTGGTAATCAAAAAGGCTTGGGACAAATTGGCTAAAACAGCAGAAAGTGCAAAGAAGGAAGCTGATTCTATTCAGGCAGCTAACTTAAGTTCACTTTTAGAAGAACTGGTTTCTAATCTAAATAAATTATTGGAACTGATTTCTGATGTAACTAAAGAAAGAAAAAATAAAGAAATCAATGACAAGATCATTTATATCAATGTAAACGTCACTTATATCATTACATTATTTTCGGGTGAGGCCGGAATAAGTCACCTTATTCTCGGGGATGAGTTTGTGATTGGCAAGGGTAAAGAAAAATTCCGGAATGAAGAATCCAAAGTAGAATTCCAAGATGAACCACCAGCGTCTGGTTTACCTAATGTTTCTAAACAACTGCCTGTCGCTTATTTTAATTTCAATCAAAAATAAATAGTCTATGGACAACGATAATTTTTCTAAAAAATGGTATTCTAGAAAACAGCTTGAGGGTTTATTCAGGAATGGCATGCGCCCCGATGAGAATTCTTTTAAAGCATTGATTGAATCTATGGTAAATTCAAAGGATGATGGCTTTGGTAACACCAAACAAACAGGGTGGAGGATTTCGCCGATAGATCCGGAATACAAATCATTTATTTCATTTTATAAATCAGTGAATGATACAGAGCTGAAACCTTTTTATGTGTTCAAATTCGATGGAGATAGTTTTGTTATCGTGCCTGCTCAAGATAATGATACAAATAATAGTAATGAGCAATCTGATAAGAGTAACAGTAAAAATGAAAATACTGTCAGTGGTTCAAAAAATAACGTGGATACGAATGCGTCAGATAATACGAATGCTGACGGAAATGTGCAGGGAAAAGGTTTCTATTTTGGAATAGACGGAACCTTAGGCATCGGGAAAAAAGTTGAAAAGCCTGAAATAAAAATGGAAGTTGATGGCATAATGGCGAGCAAAAGCCGTTATGGTACCAATGGTCTCGGTACAACCATAGATGCGAATAGGAACTGGCAAGAAATAGCTGATGATCTGGATGGATGTTGTGCCTTTGAAATTGTGGCACGAACAGGTGCGGTAAGTACAGGCAGGTATGCAATGTTGCATGCAATTGCCTTATCTGCCTTTGGTTCAGGTCATAATAAGATACATAAACGCTGTGCATATCATGGCTGGTTCCTTAATAAGATCAGCCTAAAATGGGGACGCTCAATAAAGTATCAGGATAAATACGCATTATGGATGAGAGCAAATAGAAACTATGGCAAAGGAGTGAAGATTCATTACCATATTACCTCACTCTGGGATGATAGTTTCCTGAAAATGGAAACTACAGTCAAGTAAATTTTTTTGCAATTATGGCAGAAACAAACTCTGAATATTCTACAATACATAAATACGACGGGCAGGAGTCGCCCCTGGATTTTAATTTTCTGCGTTCGCATGCCTTATCATTATTACAAAAATATTCGGGTAATAAATGGACGGATTTTAATTTTCATGATCCGGGCATAACTATATTGGAGTACCTGTGCTTTTCCATAACAGATCTTGCTTACCGAACGACTCTTTTTCCAATTGAAGATATACTTACCAATGAAGTGAAGGAGATCGATAGTGTTAAGAATTCATTTTTTTTACGTAATAAGATATTAACCACCAGTCCGGTTACCATCACCGATCTGCGTCATTATATTATTGATCAACTTACAATAGATTATTTTATGCCAGCCGATCTTGGGAAATCTGGCAACCAAAAAGAAACTTTCCATGTTCACAACCTGTGGTTTAAACCCCTAAAAGCAAATTATTCCGATCATTATGTTAAGAGCAAATATGAGGTAATTATTCAGATGGATAGTGATTTTTATGACCAGGTTTACGATATAAAATCAAATAAAAAGAATGACAAAGCGGGACCTATATTTAAAAAAGCCGAGCTTGCTGTTTGGAATGCTTTAAACAACTGCCGTAATATTTCTGAAAGTTTTGAACACGTTCGCATTCTTGAAAGACAAGCAATACAATTCGAAGGTGAACTAAAACTCAGACCTGATTTGCAGCCCGAAGAAACTCTGGCAGCTGTTTATAATGTGATTGTAAATTACCTTAACCCCCATACGATATTTCACACGGAATCGGAGTTAGTAGAAGCAGGTATGACCATCGACAGAATTTACGATGGACCCTTTTTAGACAGTGGTTTTATAACTGAAGAAGCTGAAGACAAGTTAACAGGGGGTATGATAATTGACCTCTCTGAAATCGATAAAAGTATTTCGGCTCTGCCAGGTATTACCGTTAATAAACTGGGGGCAAGTCTCGACGGCACCCTTCAGGAACCGCGGTTCACCTTAAAAGAATATACTTTCCCTTATATCAAAATTGATAAGGAAAATGAACAGATTAAAGTAATCTATGATCATTACAAATTATCTATTTCGAAAGACCTATTTGATATCTATTATAACAAACTTAGGGAAACCTTTAGCCGCAAATCCCTGACAAATACCCGAAAAAAGGATGTTTTTGAAGTAAGAGGTAATTTCAGAGAAATTGAAAAATATTATTCCATTCAGAAATATTTTCCGGGGATTTACCGTATTGGAATAGATGGAATTGAAGCTGAAGCAACCGAAGTAAGGAAAAGTCAGGCTAAACAGCTGAAAGGATACCTCATGTTTTTTGAACAGCTGCTTGCTAACTACCTCAAACAACTGGCTAACATTGATGAAATTTTTGCACCTGTTGATCAAGATGCTGTTAATTCTATTCAAACTTATTTTTCACAACCCTTATATGATATACCGTTTGTTAGCGACTTGTTGAAAGATTTTACGGATCCCGCACGAAAATCTGTTAATTGGAAACGATTTGTCGCGGATTCCAAAAACAGTTATATAACCGCTTTACAAACTATCAGCGAAACACCTATTATAAAATTTGACAGAAAGAATCGGAGCTTAGATTTTATGCTTGCCAGATTTAATCTGAATCCTGATGATCATCCATTGTATCTTTTTAGAGAAATATACGGAGCAAGAAATATGGATCTGTTAAAAGAAAAGATAATCTGGAAGTCTAATATATTGCGCAATGTAGACTCATTTACGGGTAATCGAAATAAAGCAGATATTGTTAATACGACTCGGGATAAGGATGCCCCTTCTGCAAGTAATAGTAATAAAGCACATATAGTTCATACAACTCAGGATAAGAATAATATTTCTGCTAATAATGGTAAAAAAGAAGATCACACTAATCAAGATTCAAATAGCAAGGGTCCTTATACCGGTGTATGTTCAATCATTCGTGAATTACTCTATTTAAAACAAAATGAAAATGAACCGATCACAAATGCATTATTTGATCCGGCAAATCCGATTTCTATAGATGAGATAAAAAATCAAATTAAAGAAACATCAGAAAGCAACGGAATATTGCGCGATGGTAAATTGCATTTCCCCATGCAGGGTGTTGAGTTTTTTAAAAATGCAACTGACGCAAGTAACTTTAGGATTGAACGTATCCATGTGAAAAACACAAGTGAAGGAATGGATGATGTGCAAGTGCAGTTCAAACTATTTCAGGGCCATGAATGGCAAGCGGTAGGACATTTTCTGAATGAAGAATCAGCCCACCGGGTAAAAGATGATTTTATAAAACACCTGACTGAAATTAATATTCAATCGGAAGGTTTTTACCTTGTAGAACATGTTCTTCTGGCTCCACCTATGGACTCACATGTTTTTGGATTTTCTTTCGAATTTTTTTATGATGAAGCTAATAATAGTAGCTTTTTTTTCAAAAATAAAAAATGGGTTAGCTTTAATGAAAGAAATTGCAGTTTAGAGTATATCAATAATTTTTTTATTAATGCAGAAGGATTTTTCGAAATACTTAAATCGGCAAAAGCGAAAGCAAAAGATTCAAAAGAAAAAAAAGAGTCGGATATACCAAATGTCTTTAAAAAGTTAAATGAAGATTTTGAAATATTTGATTGCGACAAAAAGAAATGTTCGCAAATTGTTCTGCATGAAATTGGCGATACTACTTTATTATTGAACAGTATAAATAATGCATATTCAAAATGCAAAAGTAAACTGTACCCGTTTCTAACTTTAAAGATATTTCCGAAAGAGCAACATGTGGTATATGAAAAAATATTCAACAATCGCATTAGCATTTTCATGCCTAACTGGCCTGCTAGGTTTCAGAACAGCAGTTTTATTCATTTTGCGAATAGAATTTTTAAAGAGTACCTGCCGTCCTATATTGATCTTGAGGTACATATGTTAGATATTTCTGAGATGAAAGCGTTCGAATCAGTGTATTTTCCATGGAAAGCAACACTGGCAAACAATCCTTCCTCTCTTGAACTTGAAGCCTTTTCAAATAAGCTACTCTCCTTTATTGATCCATACCTAAAAAAATAATTTTTGGCTATTGAAACAATCATAGGACAGCAAATATTCGATATTGAATATGCTCACGATAAGCCAGTACATGAATTACAGGATAAGATAAGTTTCCTTTTCCATAACGAAGTAGTACCCGGGATGAAAAATTATTTCGAAGCCAGTATTCCGGCGGAATTTGTTTTTAAAATTGATAGTCTAACCATCGATATAGGCACGCTCTCTTATGATCAGCTTGATAAACTGTTACCTTTTCGGATTCAACAGGAGTTGGAAAAAGCAATCGCCGATCACTTGTATCGATACAATCACTTTATTCCGTTTGCTAATGGAAGAGGTTTACAGGTGTTAGAGAAATCTGCGCGTGATCTGGAAACCCTGGAATTCTTTCTTGAGTTCGGCGCATTTCCATGGTGGATCCGGAATTTCTCGGTTAATGATATGGGCAATAGGGTTGTATCATTGGCCGGTTCTAAAAAGGAACGGCTGTTCAACTTGTTAATGCAAAAAGCGCAATTTGAGAATGTGCGTAAAAGGATGGCTTTTCAGTTTAATGATACGGTTATCAGATCAATCATACCCGTAATGGAACCTGTTAATGCTGATTTTATATTACAATATCAGCGAAATATAGTATCGGTACAACAAACAACACAGGTGGTGAAAGCGCCTGTAAAGCAATTCGCTCAGGATGTTTGGTATTTCATTCTCACACAAATTACCGTTGATCGTGGGAGTGTTTTTAACCAGAAGCAGTTTGTAAAAAGCAATTTGCAAATGATTGCAGGGAAATACAACGTTTCGTATCAACAAGTTCTTAGAGTGTTTTCAAGTTCCGTTCATTTAGGCCAATTGCCTAAAATATCCGAAGGCTTCCTTCCTTCTATTATAGACGAACTGCAGCAGGAAGCTAATCTTGAACAAGAAGCAGCTTTACCGGTGAGGCGAAGAAAAAATACAGATAGTCCCCTGATTGAACTATTAATCAATTATCTCGCTACCGGAAGTATTAAGCTAGTAAACAGTTACACTGCACCGGATGAGATGCTGAAAACATTTCTCCATTTACTCAAAACCCAACCGGGCCAACTGTTTTCATTGATCAATACGCTGGACAATGTTAATGAGGTTATTGAACGTATCAAAAAAATGGGTATTCAGGAAGAAAATTTCCTGAAACATATTATAACAGCGGTGGCCGGATCTGAGGAAAATCTGTTCCTACGTTATTTTTCAGAACTGGAGAAAAAAATGGCATCCTTTCCTTTGCTGCCTTTCGTGAAAGATGATTTTACTAAAGAGCAGTTGACCATATTTATTACTTATTTAGTTACCACACAGGGAAAGGTTAAGCTGAAAAATTATATTGAATTACATGATAGACTGATGTCTGAACACTACCGAATAGAAACTACTCTTTTATTACCGTGGATCAATAGTGCTGCTGAAAATATTGTGCAGACAATGGAAGCAGACGAGCGTAACCTAAAACACACAGAGGATACAAAGCCGAAGCGCAATCGAACGCTTTCCCAAAAAACCGATGAGAACCGGGAAAAGGAATCTGTACCCCATGTTGATCGTAAACCTGCAAAATCAGCCTATCTCCTCAATTTTTGGATTTATTACCTCACTACCGGCCAGAAACCCTGGTGGGCGTTGAAGCAGGATATCAGGGAGGCAGTTGAGTTATTTGCAAAAGAAAATATTGAAGCAAGAATGGCTGTCTTGAAATATGCGGGTATTGATGCCGTATACAGAAACCGGTTCGTATCTGTTTTTCCTTTTTCATTTATTTCGGATACTCTTACGCAATATGAAACTAAAATTGGTTACACGGGAATGATAGAACAGACATTGGGAATGATCCTTGCATCCAACCGGATACCCGTTAACTATCATCAGCAAGCCTCAGCAATGGTAATTGACTCATTTTGGACTGAACTCGCCGATACCGGTTATAAGGGCATTACAGTGACTGGTTTTTTCAGGCGATTACTAATCAAACTTCCTGCTGTTTTACAGGTTGATGCATTTTCATTTATCGGGGATCTTCAATTCATCTTGAAAACAAAAAGGGTAAAAGGGTTTGACGAACAGGTTAAAAACAGTTTCCTGTTATTAAAATCTGAAATGAAGAATAAACTAGATCAGCCTTTGGAAATGCAATGGCTCACGCTTGGTTATGTGTTCTCTTCAGGCTTTGATACAGACCGTTATTTTCAGCATACACTGCTTCAAAGGATAAAAGAGGTTTTCAGATACTATTTGTATCATGGCGCTATGCCCCGAGAGCTGCTTCAACCGGGGCTTGGCGTATCAGATAATCTCCTGATTGATCTGGTGTACTATTTATACAAACATTCCCGCAGTTTTCTTGAATCTATGGTTGCTGAATCAGCTGTTTCTGTAAAAGCCGTTAACAGCATTCTTCTTGCATTACGGTATCAAACAGATCCGATTTCAAAAGACATCGCTGCCATTTTAAGTGCCGGTAGTAAAGAAATGATTGAACCCTCAAACCCGGCCAAGATGATCGGGAAACCGGTTTCCTCTTTTTTTAGAAAGGAACTTACGAACGAATATGTTGCCGGATATTTCCAATCTTCCAGCTTTATGGTGAGTGACATAGAAATCGAGGCCATCCGGGTATTTGCCTATTACAAAGAAAACGACAGGTTCCCAGCCTCTTTAAAAACGGCTTCCACAGGATTAAAAGAAAGAATCCTTTTGTTAGCTGTAACAGCTCTTTTTCGGAAAGACCCACGACTGCTCGAATACAGCCTGTATGATGAGCAGGTTCCGGCAAGAACCATTCGCTCTTTACTGGATTTGTTCAAAATGAATACAAGCGGAAGCGGGTTACAGATAAAAACCTTTCTTGAGCAATTACTCCATACTAAACTATTGGTAACCGCACAGAAGTCTGCCATATGGCAAGCTGAAACCGATCTTGATGAGGAAAAGAAATATTATCCGGATGTAAAAACGGCAGATAGAATACTCAGGTTTTATATCCTCAGGGGCTTTCTGCCCGGAGGTATCCCAGCCATGCCCGTATACGCACAGAAATTATTTATCAAAAACATGATATTCTGGCTATACGAATCCAATCAGAAAGTCCTTGATCGAGTATTTCGGGATATGGAAGTAACCGAAAATAAATTGAGTTTATTTGAGTTGTTCGAAGATGGGTTGAACGACAGGGAGAACAGGGTGATCAGTTTTCTTCAGCCTTTCAGAAAAACAGACGCTGTTGTTTTTTTGCAAAAACAGTTGGGCTTCGGCCTTGAAATAAATGAGGCATTGGAAGTGATGCTCGAAAAAGAAACATCCGTTGGCGATTTCTTAAAAAAAGCCGCCCGGTTTACTTCGGTGGCAGGCTTATTGGTCGAATTGAAATCCTTTGATAAGGTCTGGCTGAAATTTGCTGAAGAGTCGGCCCACAATAGTCAATATGTACACACCATCAATAGCATCATACAGCTATTCGAAAAAAGCCGCAAAGATCTTGTGGTTGGGGAAAACCTGATGGCATCCTTAGCACTTTTCCTTTTCTCAAATATTTATCGAATAGAATCTCTAATGCAGGATGATCAGATGGATGATCTTGTTTATTCCTATCTCCAACAGATCTATCTGAAGGTACCAATCGGATTTCTTGCGGCACTTCGAAAAAATATCAGTGAAAGTAATATACCCCCATTTGTAAAAAAGGCAGATCAATGGCAGGAGCGATTTAACAAACTTATAGAACGATCTAAACTTGATGGAAATGTGCGTGATAACGTATTCCGTTATGCCGATAAAGTATACGGGAACCCAAGAGCAGGAAATATGCCGATGGTTAACATGAACAATGAAATATCGGACATTTCAAAAGCGGACAAACGAAAAAAAGAAAATTCAGACCGGGGAAATAAAAAAGAAGTTGAGGAACACGTGGATAAGACTTATATTAACAATGCAGGACTGGTATTACTGGCACCCTTTTTTTCAACCTATTTTTCGAAATTAGGTTTAACGCAGTCTGGAAATTTTATCAATGAAGAGGCAAGGCATAAGGCTTTACATTTACTCCAGTACCTGGTAGATGGTAAAACAATACATGATGAACAGGAATTGTTCTTAAATAAAATACTTTGCGGGATGGATATAGATGAGCCCGTTACCATGGGTTTTGATCTGGAAGAAAAAGACAGGGAAGTAACTGAGGACCTATTACAGGTTGTTATCAAACAGTGGGATAAATTAAATAACATATCCGTGGAAAGTTTCCGTCACTCATTCCTGATCAGGGAGGGATATATTGGCTTAGACGATGGTAACTGGAAACTACAGGTGATATCGCGGGGTTATGATGTTTTGCTGCAGTTTATTCCATGGACGTATGGAATGATCAGAAATTCATTGATGGATAAAATACTTTATGTAGAATGGATCTAACAATTATGCAGGCTAATGTAAAAGTTCTCAATGCCGAGTTGCAATGGCTTGCGTTGGTTATTGATACACGTATGAAGTTGTATTGGTCAAAGGATTCCGATTACCAAGAGGTTTCTGATGTGCCAATGCCCGATTTACAACCCGGACAATCTGTGTATTCAGATATAGTACTGCGTCATAAACTCAATTTTGAAGAGCGGGTAATATTGGTATTGTCACTGGCCCCTCATATTCAACCACATCTGCTCGATGTTTTTTTTGTTCGAAATGCAGATTTCGACAGGGGCTTTACTGAATTTGGCGGTATTAAAGGGCAAAACCATTCAGGCTTTATTCCCACCGGCGAAACGGCAGCTTTTATACTGGCAGCCAATGATCTGGAAAAACGTTTTCAGGTTATGGAGATTCTGGGTAGTGATCATTTCTTTAGCCAGCTTAATATGGTAAAATTGCATTTTTCGCAAACGGGCGAACCTTTTTTGAGTGGTGTTTTAAGAATATCGTTTGAGTACCTCAGTTATTTTACACAAAGTGGCGAACAGAAGCCGGACTTTAATATTCATTTCCCTGCCAAGTTAATAACCACAGGCCTTGACTGGGACGATCTGATACTGGATGAGAATGTAATGGAGGAAGTACATGAGATCAATGACTGGCTTGAGCATGGAGATACCTTATTGGATGATTGGGGCATGCGTAAGCAGATCAAACCGGGCTATCGGATTCTTTTTTATGGGCCGCCGGGAACCGGTAAAACACTTACGGCAGCTTTAATTGGAAAAACAAAACAACGTGATGTTTACCGTATAGATCTGTCGATGGTGGTATCTAAATATATCGGTGAAACGGAGAAGAATCTTGCCAATATTTTTGACCAGGCACAAAATAAAAAATGGGTACTGTTTTTTGATGAGGCAGATGCCCTTTTTGGTAAACGAACTGCTACCAGTAGTTCAAACGATCGGTACGCTAACCAGGAAGTGTCATACCTCTTACAAAGAATAGAAGACTTTCCGGGATTGATAATTCTGGCAACTAATATTAAGGCCAATATTGATGATGCTTTCATGCGCAGATTTCAATCCGTTATTGCTTTTCAGGTTCCAACACCAGAGCAACGCGAGAAACTCTGGATCAGGGCATTTTCAGAGAAATCGATACTGGAACCCGCGATAGATATTCGAATGATCTCCGAAAAATTTGAAATTAGTGGAGGTGGAATTATTAATGTGGTAATGTTTTGCTCATTGATGGCATTGAAAAGAGGGAATAATATCGTGCTACTTTCTGATCTGTTAAAGGGAATCCGGCGGGAATTTGCAAAAGAAGGTAAGATTGCCGATATAGAATAGTAACAAATTCAGTCAACAGAATTAGACTTACCTTTTAAATATTTATTGGTAAATTCAATATAAAATACAATTTATTATGGGTTCCTATTCAAATAAATCAAAAAAGACCGGGGATCTTGGAAATGCTAATAATCTTTCAGATACAAAAGCCAAAAAGGGTTCTTCCGTAAATCAGACAGATAACAGTCCGCAAACTTTACAATTGCGTAAGTTACAGGAAATGACTAATGATAGCAACCAGATAAAGCAATATAGGGTATACCAGCAAATGGCCAAAAACAATTCCGCAAAACAAACACAAGCGAATGGAAAAGAAACAGCAGGATTGAATTCACAGGAAAATTCCGTGCCGGTACAAAAAAAAGAAAATCATACCGGCTTGCCCGATCAATTAAAAGGAGGAATTGAAAATCTCTCCGGATATTCTTTGGATGATGCAAAAGTTCACTACAATTCATCTAAACCCGCGCAGTTAAATGCACATGCATATGCGCAAGGCACAGAAATACACCTGTCTCCGGGTCAGGAAAAACATTTACCACACGAAGCATGGCATGTTGTGCAGCAGAAACAGGGCAGGGTACAGGCTACCCGACAAATGAAAGAGGGGGTACCTATAAATGATGATGCTGGTTTGGAGAAAGAAGCGGATATGATGGGGTCTAAGGCATTACAGATGCATTCATATGATAATCACAATTTTAATGTCGTGAATGGAGAAATCGGAAATCAATTTGACAATTCATCTGTTACACAACTGGTAATCAATAAGGACGACTTTTTTGATAGTGGTCTTCCTTCTTTATCACAAACATATCTGGGCTATTTGGCAATTTTGCAAAATTTTATTGCCATGTACAATGGAAGCGCTATGGAGACTCCTGAAAATGTTTTATTTGCGATTGAAACATGGAAGGTAGGTTTAAAAGAAATACGAAGAATGGCTACCCAACTTTCTTATCCTACTCCTGCACCTACATCTTCTAATTATAAATATATTAAGCCTCTTATCGATCCATATAAATCAGGTTTAGTTGAAATGGAAACCGAATTGCAAAAGCGAGTTAAACCAATAAAAAGATTACTTTCTAATAAAGATATAGCTAGGGATGGGCAAAGTCGAGAGTGGTTTTTTAATCATTTCACAATTTTACCAGGATTAAACTTCAGCATAACTTTCATTTTAAATAATGAACAATCTAGTGCTAAAAAAGAGGAAGTTGATCGCTGTAAACTAACATTTGAAAATGATTCCTTACGTCTGAGAGATCAATTCCTTGGCACATATCATCCGGAGGCAATTGAGTTTAACAAAAAATCTGATTTAGATGATATAATTAACACAGATCCTTATTATGGACTTGCCGATTTAAACGTTATGCACCCACATACTCCTTCTGAAGCGAAATTGATTGCAGGTATTGATCATCTGAATTCTGAATTTAACATCACTATTTCACGTATATTAAATACGAATAATATTGATCAGAATTTTATAGAGCGAAAAAGTCAGAGTGAAAGCCAAAGTACTGATAGTGAGGCAGAAAATGTAAAAAGTGCGGGCGGCCTAGTGGCAAATCATTCTTTAGCATTTCAATCCATGTTAACACTTCGAGGTTCAGCGGGTGTTACAATAAGACCCGCAGGTAAACACAGTGTTGGTCTGCTGAGCAAGAATTATGCGGCTAAGCCTTTGTGGGTAAAAGGCAAGACTATTGATTTAAGTAAGTTAACAATACCACAATTAAATACCCTTAGAAGATACCTAAGGAAGTTGAACCCGGAAATTATTCCGATAACTGAAATTCATGATGTTAATGACAAACCCGGGCTAATAGGGGTTCTGCAAAAGGTTATAACAGAAGGTTTGATTCCTTCTGATCAGCTACTTTCAAAGTGGTTGAGAGATATTGAAATCGGGAAACCCAACCTTAAAGATTTACCTGTTGAAGACGAAACATCTGGTGGTGATAGTAATGTTGTTTCAAATAACAATACTGCAAACGAAGGTCAAGAAGAAGCACCTGCTTTGTCTGCGGGGGCGCTTATGAGAGTAATGAGAATGGCTGCTTCATTCAGAAGTAGACCCTTACATAGAATTGCAGACAAAGCAAAAGCAGCTAATGCACCAATTGAAGAAATGGCTGCTTCGGGTTTGATTGGATTAGCTCCTGCAAATGCAGGTTCGGCTTCGCATTCAAGTTCTATTACATATGTTACACCGCCAAAAGCAAATGCTTTGGCTTACACTGGTGATTATGATATGTATGGTATTATGAAAGCAAGTACAGAAGCTGGAAAGCTAAACGAATTAAGAAAACTTACCCTAAATGCACGACAGGTATTAGGGAACACAAATGATAATGTAGATCACGTTACTCCGCAGATTGCAGCGGACGCACACCGCAGTATGGCCGAAGAAAAATCAGAAGGGGTACCGAATGCGAAACATGCACATAAATTATTCGGAAATATAAGCCCCTTTGAAATTGGTATGATGCTGGATCTGAATGCTGCGGCGGCGGCATGGGGAGGCTATACAGGTGGGCAGGTCATAAAACATGGAGCAGAGTCAGGAAACTTTCAATACCCTCAAGCAATAAATGATGGGATTGTTTCTGTAGGACCAGATCATGTAAATTTTGATTCAGAAACCAAAGATGATGCGAAGGGAGTGAATTTTGTATTGGTACTTCAAAAAATGGCATTTGAAAAAAAATGGCATATTGATTCTCCGATAAACCCAACACTTATGCCGCTGTATGAAAAATTAAAAGCAGAATCAATTTGGAATACGGCAGCACAAGATCCCCTACTTTGGGATGATAAAACCATCAACCTAAAAAGAGTCAGGAATAAAATTGAAAATGATTCTGAGTTAAGCGATAGTCGGAAAATCATTCTGGAAGAATTTGAAAGATAGGAAATGGTGAAAAATTTTTCTGTTAGGCCAACTCCACGCGCTTCTTTAGCAGGAGAAGGAGCAGCATCGCATGCATAATAAAATGAGTCTTACATGGGCTCAATTTCGAACCAGAAAGCTATTATTTGAATAACCCTTGCGTTTCAACTACAATCAATAGAAACAAAAAATCCTTGTAATCAATAGATTACAAGGATTTCGATACATTGTGAAACTTCACTTGTGACCGCGTCAGGAAATACTTGTTATTGTATAATCTGTTTGCATTCAATTATTTACATCAATACTTATCGCTTTCAGTGAACTGTTAGTGAAGCAGTTTCGATTTTGATCGGAATCCCGCGTTATCTTATCTAGAACTATCACTAAGGTAATTAATTCTTTGTAATAAACATAGAAGTGGAAGAATAGATGCAAAATTGAACCATTTGAAAAATTTATTATGTTAGTTAATGAGCTTTAATTTATTTCCTCATTTCAATTAATACGATATTAATCAAAATGAGTATGGACGTAAGTTCTTAATGTTAATTGAAGATGTATTCTCTATTTTTCTTCTTAATATAATGAATGAAGTTAAACGTGCATTCTTAATTAGTGTTACAATCTGATTATAATTCTATTTCGTTTCTGTAATGTATTTAATACAATACCGAAATTTAAATATTATACGATAAGTTTTTTAATCCAAAAACGGGGAATTCCCCGTTTTTTATTTTATTTATTATATATAATATTGATTTGTCGTACCCGAAAAGATAAGACGAGGACAGGAAATTATATACGCCAAAAAAATAATTTTTCTGAAACAACTGCATCCAATATTCATGCTATTAACAATAATAGTATGCACAACACCTAGCATTGGCTATTGCCAAACGGATTCAAGTATCCAAAAAGCAAGCTCAATCGTTGATCGATTCAGCACTAAGATGCTTTTGTCAATTGATGGCAAATACAAAAAGCTTGAACACAATTTAACTGCTTACAGCGAAAGATCTCTCAAACGCTTGCAAAGACAAGAGCGTAAACTCAAGAAGAAACTTGCACAGAAAGACAGCCTTGCCGCAAAAAGTATTTTCGAAAGTTCTGACGCACAATATGCGTCCATGCTGCAAAAGATCCAAAATCCAACAGATAAACTGAATGCCAGTGCGTTAAACAATTATATTCCTAAATTAGACAGCCTCCAAACAACCTTTAATTTTCTGAATAAAACAGGAGCCAAGATTCCAGGAATCCCTCCCGATAAACTTGCACAGTTTCAAACTGTTTCTAATCAACTCAAAAGTCTGCAAACTCAGTTACAATCTACAGCCGATATAAAGAAATTTATAAAAGAGCGTAAGCAATTACTGACAGACCAGTTAAGCAAGTTTGGAATGGGTGATCAGCTAAAGCAGATAAACAAACAGGTTTACTATTACCAGCAACAGATCACAGAGTATAAGAACCTAATGAGTGATCCGGATAAACTGGAACAGAAGGCATTGGGAGTAGTTCGAAATATTCCTGCCTTCAAAGATTTTATTTCTAAGAACAGCATCCTCGCTCAATTATTCCCTATGCCGAATGGCTATGGAACAGCAGATGCATTAATAGGCTTACAGACAAGAATAGGCGTACAACAACAACTCAGTCAAAGACTTGGCGGAGCGGGTGCCAATCCCCAACAGTATTTACAACAACAAGTGCAGGCAGCACAAAGCCAAATGGATGCATTAAAGGATAAAGTAAACAAACTGGGTGGTAGCAGTGATATGGCGATGCCTGATTTTAAACCCAACAATCAAAAGACAAAATCATTCTGGAAACGAATTGAATACGGCCTAAATATCCAATCACAAAAGACAAATGCTTTCCTGCCAACAACCAGTGATATAGCCTTGACCATGGGATATAAGTTAAACGATAAAAGCACCATTGGTGTAGGTGCAGGATATAAACTTGGATGGGGCAATAATATCAGCATTATTAAACTCACGAGTCAAGGAGTTTCCTTACGCAGCTATCTCGATATAAAACTAAAGGGTAGTATCTGGA
This sequence comes from Sediminibacterium sp., assembly GCA_965206685.1. Classification (GTDB taxonomy): domain Bacteria; phylum Bacteroidota; class Bacteroidia; order Chitinophagales; family Chitinophagaceae; genus Sediminibacterium. The sequence goes on along the minus strand of OZ242223.1, from coordinate 1,770,821 downwards.
TCAGCGGAGGTTATGAAGAAAATTATCAACATGAGTTTACAAAGATTGATCACCTAAAAGATATGGATGCCTGGCAGAAAAGCGGATTGATTGGACTAACGAAAAAATACAAAGTAGGAAAGAAGAATGGCAACATTCAGTTGTTATGGGATTTTCTGAGTTATAGTCAGGTTCCACAAACACCGGGTTTGAAATTTAGATTTGGATATGCGTTTTTAAAATAAATATTCATTTTTCGTAAAAAATAAAGATGAAAAAAAAACTGTTTCTTTTTTGCAACCTCTTTCTAATTATTCAGATTTCTTCTTCAGCTGTCTTGAGTGATCTTTATATCAATGATAAAAGAATTGCTGACTTCCGATCCGAATTTTTAAAAAACTACCAGGGTTCTTCGAAATCAATTTCGATAGTGTTGGCGAATTTGTCTGTGTTCAATAGCACGGACACAGCATTCCTTCCATTAACGGGTGGTACCCTCTTTGGTACTTTAACCGGGACAAGCGCAAACTTCAGTGGCAGTGTTGGTATTGGTACATCAACCCCGGTTAGAAAACTTGATGTCAATGGTGATGCAAATGTCGCTACTAACCTGGTTGTGGGGACATCTGTATATACCAATGGCTACACGGCATACAGTAGTTCACCAGTCTATTTCAAAAATTCAGGAGGCGTTGATGTTATGACACATCTCTCGGGTGGAAATGTTGGAATTGGTACAACAAGTCCTAACAGTAAATTAGATGTAAATGGCAATATTACTATGTCTGCCGACGCAACTACCCGCACAATATGGAATTCGGGTTACGGTGGCGCGATCCAGCTATTAAGGAGTGATGCAACAAGTACTCGTTGGGCAAAGTTGGGTATAGTTGATGCTAGCGGCACATGGGTTGGAGGAATACACATTACAAATGGAACAGATGTTGGTATTGGCACGACAAATCCTTCGAGCAAGTTGGATGTCAATGGCGATATTGCCATGTCTGCAAATGCGACTACCCGAACGATATGGAATTCCGGTTATGGTGGCGCGATTCAATTATTACGAAGTGACGCAACATCAACTCGTTGGGCAAGATTGGGAATAGTTGATGGTAGCGGTGTATGGGTAACGGGAATTCATGTTTCCAGTAGTGGCAACGTAGGTATCGGTACAACGACTCCTGCCGAAAAACTTTCGGTAGATGGAAATATTGCTGCAAATGGATATATCACATCAAAAAAACTAACTGTTACCCAAACCGGGTGGAGTGATTATGTGTTCGAAAAAGACTACAAATTAAGAAGTCTTCAATCACTCGAATCCTACATCAATCAAAACAAACACTTACCTGAAATCCCTACTGCAACAGAGGTCGAGTCTAATGGGATCAGCATAGGTGATAATCAGGCCTTGTTGTTAAAGAAGATCGAAGAATTAACGCTTTATGTCATTAAGCAACAAAAACAGATTGACAACCAATCTAAAGAAATTAAAATACTAAAGAATAAAAAATAAATCAATGAAAAAATCATTACAGTATATCTGCCTTTTTTTACTAATCGCTCAGAATTTAATGGCGTCCGGAACAAAACCTTATATTAGAATCTCGCAAGTGCCAAAACGATTTAATTCATACGGAAGCTTTCTTCAGTATTATTCAATTAAGGCGCTGAATGGGGTTGATTCTGCAAACCTTTTTTATAGAAACGAATTTAAAAAAGCAGCAGAAAATTATACTGATTATTTACCCCTAACAGGCGGAACCTTGACTGGTTCTTTAATAGGAACAACTGCAGATTTTACTGGAGCTATTTCAATAGGATCAGCGGCGGTTTCAAATGGGTTTATTAAATCAGCAGAAGGTATTTATTTTAACTCAGATTATGATGCTAGTGGTGCGGCACCAATAGTATTTGGTACTGGACGAAGTGGATTTTCGGGTGGAACAGAGTGGGGGCGGTTTACAACTGTCGGAGCATTTACGGTGAACAGCACTATAACTGCAACTGCATTTATTGGGAATGCATCTTCAGCATCAGCCCTCCAAACTGCAAGGACTATCAACGGAGTTTCTTTTGATGGGTCTGCAAATGTTAATATTATCAACGGAACAGGGTTCGTAAAAGCAAGTGGGTCAACATTGAGTTATGATAATAGTTCATATTTAACAACATCTTCTGCTTCTACAACTTATTTGCCTTTTTCGGGTGGAACATTAACAGGAAGTTTGGTAGGTACCAATGCAAATTTCACCGGAGCATTATCCATCGGATCAGCATGTGTAACAAACGGATTTATTAATTCCTCAGAAGGAATTTATTTTAACACAGACTATGATGGTAGTGGAGCTGGCCATATTGTTTTTGGGACGGCCCGTTCAGGATTTACCGGTGGATCTGAATGGATGCGAATTACAGAAGGGAATGTCGGTATTGGAACAAATTCTCCTTTAGAAAAACTCTCCGTTAATGGAAATATATCTGCAAAAAAAAATCATCGTAACCCAATTCGGATGGAGTGACTATGTATTTGCAAAAGATTACAAACTGCGCAGTCTTACTTCCCTTGAAACCTTCATCAATCAACATAAACATTTACCAGAAATTCCATCAGCAAAAGAGGTAGCGGAAAAAGGTGTAAGTGTTGGTGATAACCAAGCATTGCTGCTAAAGAAAATTGAAGAGCTAACTCTTTATGTTATTCAACTCAATCAAAAAATTGAAGATCAGAAAAAAGCGTTTGATAAAAAACTGCAACAAATCACCCAAAATCCAAATAGAAAATGAAACTCCGAACTACTTGTTTGTGTTTATTGCTAATGTTTTTTTACAACGTAAAAGCGCAAAATCAAAAAAAAGAACAACCTCGTGATAGCTCGGTATATTCTTTTACCATTGATTCTATTCTTGGAAAGAAAAAAATCGATCTGTCGACTTTTAAAGGCAGGGGTTTATTAATAATCACCACGGCAACACTTGATACTTCTTTCTATCAAATACTCGAATTGAAAAAACTATATATCCAGAGTAAGAAGCTGGTTGCGGTCCTTCTAGTACCCACTAATGATTTTCAGAAAGAACCAGCACGGAATGATGACGTAGCGAGGTTTCTTGAGCGGTTTAAACTTCCGTTTATCGTGACCTCAAAAACAATAATTACAGGAGATCGCGCGCACCCTTTGTTTAAGTGGATAAACGGGCAGCAACTTTCACGAGACAGGAAAGCAACGGTTAAAGGGTCTTTCCAAAAATTCTTTGTAGATGAAAATGGCATGATCACCAATGTACTCGATGCTTCTGCAAAACCCAGTACTAACCAAGATATCAAAAATTTAGTAAAAGGTAAAGGTTAATCATTTAAAGAATTTCATATGTATCAGCGTTTATTAACACAGATATCGGCAATCATCGTCTCTCTATGTTTATTCATGGTGGGCAATACATCGAAGGCCCAAACCAATACCCTGCCATCTATTGGCTCGATAATCCCTGTATCACCCAATGCAGCGTCATTGGCAAAATATGGGGAGATCCCTGTTGGTTATTCCACAGGGATACCAAGTATCAACATCCCTGTTTATGAAATCACTAGTGGATCGTTAAAGATGCCCATCAATTTCAGTTACCATGCAGGTGGTGTTCGTGTGGAAGAGATCGCATCTTGGGTTGGATTGGGGTGGAGTTTGAATGCCGGGGGTGTAATCACCAGACAAGCACGTGGTCTTGCGGATGAATCGGGGGGAGGTTATCTGTATCATTCAGGTGATATCAGCGATTATATCAATAATGTAATGAACAGCACCCAAAAACAGACTTACAAAGACGATATTACAGACGGCAATATCGATTCTCAGTCGGATATATATGTCTATAATCTGGGCGGTGAATCCGGTAAGTTCTTTTTAAAGCCTAATGGAGATGCGCTAACGATTCCTTACTCAAAGAACCGGATTTCAGGAGGTAGTGATGGCTGGACTATTGTTGATGTAAATGGCAGTACATATTACTTAACAGCGAAAGAAACTACTACCACAACTCCGGCTATTGGAGGTATTACAGGATCAGCATATATACCACTTACCACCGCCTGGTATCTGACCAAAATTATTAATGCCGCTCATACTGATTCTATTTCTATCACTTATGAGAATTCTTACACACAAATGAATACGGGCATCGCTCAAACTAAGTATTACTTAACCGGTAGTGATCCGGCCTGTTCATCGAAATCTCCTGAAGATTCCTATGCTTACAGCACGACTTCAGGTAAAAGGCTTACACAGATTACATTCAAAAATGGCACAGTAAAGTTCAACAAACGATCTAACGCACGAATTGATTTTGTCGGTGACAGCGCTTTACAGTCAATTGAAATCTATAACACGGACAGTAGTTTTTATAAGAAGGTACAGTTGTATCAAAGTTTTATAGCGGGAAGTAGTGCAACCTATGGAACATCCGACGATGAGATCAACCGGATGTACCTTGACAGCGTAAATGTATTTGATAATTCAAAAAAGACAGAGCATTATAATCTTACTTATAATCAATCTGCTGCCCTGCCTTCTAGAAAGTCATTCTCTCAGGATCATTGGGGGTATTATAATGCAGCGGAGAATGGGTATGATTTTGTTCCAACGACAGCAATATCTGCAGGAGGAAGCAACGTACTTATTTCCGGAGCAGATAGAAATACAGATACTTTGGCGAACCAGCTGGGAGTTCTAACAAGTATTCAATACCCAACCGGCGGAAGAACAGAATTTGAATACGAAACAAATAAGGTTTGTAACCTTCAATCTAGTCAAAGTATTTCTGTCGGCTATGGTTATTTTCCATTGGGTTATATTTTAGGAACCTATACATATTCAGAGTATTTTGATATTCCAGAGTATTTTCTAGATACTGATACGAATCAAGTGACCATTACGATCAATAATGGCGGAGGCAGTTGCGCATACGGAGCCTCTCTTGACTGCCCTCTTGTATATTTAACGGGCCCGGGCGGATATAGTGCAAGCATTTATACTGGTGGAACTGCCTTGATGCAAAAAGGTACTTACCACCTGACAGTTGACCTAACGGGTGTGAGCGATTCTAGTGTCCTCAATAATTTTTATGTTCAATTTACATGGCTGAAAAATCCTCAGCTGGATTCATTTTACCGATACAATACACCCGTTGCCGGATTGCGATTAAAAAAGATCACAAACTATTCGAGTTCAACAGCAAAAGCCTCAATTAAAAGATATACCTATGGTTTACCGGACTCGCTTAGCCATTCAAGTGGTTATCTGCTGTCGTTTCCTAACTATGTAAATAATATAGTCATTCACCAAAAAGAAATTCTTGACCCAGGAGGCCCGTCAGAGTCAATCAGTTTCTATGACTGTCCATATACTACTTTAAGTTCTGGCTCTAACTACCCACTCCAAACTACCCAAGGATCTTATGTTGGCTATAAATATGTACAGGAGCTGCTTGGTGAGACGGAGAATTCGGAAAAAATGAATATACATTTACCGCACCCGATATTTATCCAGATACAGTCAATACTTCATTTCCATTTGCGCCTGCCACATCCCTAGATTGGAAGAGAGGTCAATTGCTGAAAACCAAAAACTTCATATACAACGCGCCAACAAATTCTTATCTGATCGTGCAAGAAAAAGTCAATGCATATGAAGATTATGATGCAACTAGTGTTATGGGGTTGAAGGTTGGTCAGAAGGAATTTTTCCAAGGATTTTCTCCGGGGTATACCCGAGTGTATGATGTTAGCCAGTTCACTACCTCATCCGGTTGGTTCCGGCTAATCAGCGATACTGTTCGTACATATGACCAAACAAACTCATCTAACTATGCTCAAACGATTACAAACTATTCTTATGGGTCCAACCATTATCAACCAGTTGCAATCAGCACTGTCAATAGTAAAGGCGAAGCCGTTGTTGTCAATATGAAATACCCATCAGATTATGTTAGTCTCACCGGTTATGATGCAGTGACAGCAGGAATAAAAAACCTCCAAAACTTAAATGTTATTGCACCTGTAATCGAGAAATATGCACAAGTGGGCGGAGATAACCGCGTGCTGCAATCAACATTTACTTCTTACAAATCCAACACACCTCTACCAGATAATATTTACACAACAGAGCTCTCTACACCCACTACTTCGTTCAGTGCCTCTTCTGTTTCTGGAGGGAGCATTACAAAAACTGGTCTATATCAATCGCAGGTTTCATTTAACAGGTATGATACCCATAGTAATATTATAGAACAGCAGAAGCTTAGTGATACAAAGCATAGTTATCTCTGGGATTATTCTTCTTCATACCCAATAGTAGAAGTAACTAATGCAGATAGTGCGAGTATCGCCTACACCTCTTTTGAAGCAGATGGTACAGGCAATTGGTCAGGCATAGGTTCCGGTAGTGTTGTAAGTAATTCGGGTTCTCCTACAGGTCGCAAATATTACACCTTAACTGGAAGTACCATACAAAAAACAGGGCTTAGCTCCGGAACGACATATATCGTTTCTTATTGGAGTAATACAGGAGGTAGTTATACATTGTCGGGAACAGTGTCGTCTACCAAAACAGGCGCATCCATCGGTGGCTGGACTTATATTGAACATGAGGTTACAGGAGCATCAACGATAAATGTTTCGGGAACGGGTGCTATTGATGAATTGCGGCTTTATCCGAAGGGATCTCTTATGACAACCTACACTTATATACCACTTGCGGGCATGACATCACAATGCGATGCAGGAAATAAAATTACTTACTACGAGTACGATTCTCTCGGAAGACTGTTGCAAGTGAAAGATGAGAAACGTAGGATTTTGAAAACCAATACTTATCAATACCAATAGAAATGAAAAAAATATTTTTTCTTGTTGTTTTTCTGTGTTTAATCCAATTCTCATTTGCACAAACAAATACATTCCCATCAAGTGGAAATGTTGGTATTGGCTCTACATCACCAGGCAATAAGTTAGACATTAACGTAGGTTCGGTTGCAGGAGGGAAATTGCAGGTGTATGGCAGTAGTTCCCCAACTATTCAGATTCAGGCCACAAATAATCCGCTTGTGTCACAATGGTTAAACGATGATGTAGCTAGTTATTTTGGTACTGTTAGTAATTACTCTTTGTTATTTAAGACTAATGATATTAGTAGAATGACCATCAACAATTCTGGCTATGTCGGTATTGGCACAACATCACCAGGCAATAAGCTAGACATTAACGTAGGTTCGGTTGCAGGAGGGAAATTGCAGGTATATGGCAGTAGTTCCCCAACTATTCAGATTCAGGCCACAAATAATCCGCTTGTGTCACAATGGTTAAACGACGATGCAGGGTCGTATCTAGGTACAGTTAGTAATTATCCTTTTTATATAAAAACAAACGATATTAATCGGTTAATAATCTCAAACACAGGTGATATCGGCATCGGAACAATTTCCCCATCCGAAAAACTCTCTGTTAACGGTAATATCTCGGCAAAAAAACTAATCGTGACCCAATCGGGCTGGAGTGATTATGTCTTTGCAAAGAATTATAAGCTAAGAAGCCTTGAGTCACTACAAACCTATATAAATAAGTACAAGCATTTACCAGAAGTTCCGAGTGAAAATGAAATAGAAACAAAAGGGATCTGTGTAGGAGATAATCAGGCTTTGCTGTTAAAGACGATAGAAGAACTCACATTATATCTGTTGAAACAAGATGAAAAAATAAAAGCGTTGGAACAAAAAGTTTCAATCTTAAGTAATAATAAAAAATAGACAAATTCTAAAACCATCCCATATGGTCTTCTTAAAAAGATACTTTACGATTTTATCTGTATTAGCAGTTGCACAGTTCGCGAATGCACAAACCAACACGCCTAATACAAATACCAAAGTAGGTTCAACAAGTATTACGCCATATGCACCCTCATCTTATGCAGGCGGTACACCGGTAAACTATGTAAGAACCTGGGAGCCGCGACAGCCATATACTTCTCAATCGAGTGTGATATCTGAAACTGATGCGAGCAAAGTTTCAAGAAGCACCCAATATATTGATGGACTGGGAAGGCCTCTGCAAACAGTGGGTTGGCAGAACTCACCAACCCTGAAAGATATTGTTGCTGCTATGTTCTACGATTCAATCGGCAGAGAGCAGTTTAAATTTCTACCGTATGCAACTACTGCTACGGACGGGTCATTTAAAAACGATCCGTTTACAGATCAGGCAAGTTTCTATGGCTCTACTTACCCTGGTCAGCAAGCGGCTTTTACAAATGAATCGGTCTATTACAGTAAAAGCATTTTTGAACGATCAGGATTAAATCGTGTACAGAAAAGTTTCGCTCCGGGAAATAGCTGGGCAGGAAGTGAAGGAGGAACAGAACACGCCGTGCAAATGCAGTATTTGGTAAATACTGCAAGTGATTCTGTAAGGATTTGGACTATCAGTAACAGCAGCCTCACCTATAGTAGCGGAGATGTGAGTACGAATATTCCCTCAACCAGTGCAACATACAGTGCAGGTCAATTATATAAGAATGTAACCATTGATGAAAAAGGAAATAGTGAAATTGAATATAAAGATAAAGATGGCCATGTTGTTTTAAAGAAAGTGCAGATCGCTTCATCTCCAGGCAATGCCCATATCGGGTGGCTTTGTACTTACTATGTTTACGATGATTTTAGTCGTTTGCGCTACGTCATCCCTCCAAAGGCAGTAGCTACGCTACTTTCGGCTGGTTCATGGGATTTAACAACAGGTAGTAATACAATAATCAATGAGCTTTCTTTCCGTTACGAATATGATGGAAGAGGAAGAATGAGTGCCAAAAAAGTTCCCGGTGCAGGATGGGTTTATATGATCTATGATAAAAGAGATCGATTAGTGTTTACGCAAGACGCAAACATGAATGCATCCAATCAATGGATGTACACATTGTATGATGGATTAAACCGTCCTGTGCAAACGGGTATCATGACGGATAATATCAGTCCATCCAGTTTACAGAGTTATGTTGACAGCAATACCGGAAGTTCAAGCAGCAGTTCCGTAACCACATCAGGAAGCTATCCACCCACAATTCCTGCAAATCTGGATATGTATGAAAGACAGGCAGGCAGGGCTACCTACCACGCAACCAATCAGATCACATTCAATGGAGAGTTCACCAGTGAAAGTACCGCAGAGTTTGTAGCAGAGATTGTAACAGGCAGTACAGGAACATTCAGTAACAGCGTTACGGTTCTTGATAACCCGATTCCATCGGGCCTGAGTCCAAGTCCGGTTCCACTTACCTATACCTATTACGATGATTATTCAGCGACCAGCAGATCGTACAGCACACCTGATAACAGCAAATTGGGAATTGGTGCGAATGTTTATGGAGATACAATTCCAAGTGCAAGTAGCAACCATACAAGAGGTATGGCAACTGTAACAAGAGTTCGTGTAATTGAAACCCCTTCAGATCTTACCAAAGGAGCGTGGCTTGAAACAGCCAGCTTCTATGATGATAAAGGAAGAGTGATTCAGACTAATGCGAACAACTATAAAAATGGAGTGGATGTATCTACCAACCGTTATGATTTTAACAGTAAAGTGATCTGTAACTACTTACTACATACCAATCCTTCTGATAGTACAGTAACAGTTAGAGTACGAACCAATATGGATTATGATCATGCGGGAAGACTACTCACGGTTACTAAGCAACTCAATGATAATGACAGTACCAAGCGCTTCACTGTCCGTAACAGTTATGACGCAATGGGGCAACTCTTAAGAAAGAGATTGGGTCAAAAATCAATGATGGATACTTCTGCATTGAATTACGAAGACTACTGTTACAATATCCGTGGATGGTTAAAAGGGATGAACTGGAACTATGGTGCATCCTCAGGCCCAACTACTTCACAGATGAACATAAGCAACAGCAAATGGTTCGCAATGGATCTAAGCTATGACTGGGGTTTTGGGACTAATGAGTTTAGTGGCAATATCGCAGGTCAGCGTTGGGTAAGTGCCGGTGATGGTGCAGAGCGGACATTTGGATATGGATATGATCAGGCCAACAGAATATTGTTTGCAGACTTCAATCAGAACTTCAGTGGTAGCTGGGCAAAATCCTCCGGAAGTTTTGGAATTGATTTCAGTATGAAGATGGGAGATGGTTCTACAGCAACAAGTGCATACGATGCAAACGGAAATATCCTTGCAATGCAACAAAAAGGACTGAAACTTAACAGCAGCGCATTAATTGATAATCTTACCTATACTTACAATACAAACAGTAACAAACTCGCCAATGTTGCTGATGCGATCACAGCAGATCAAAAACTTGGCGACTTCACAGACAACAATACTAGCGGAGATGATTATGGATACGATGGAAACGGAAACTTGTTAAAAGACAGAAATAAAAGTATCGGTGGCTCAAGCACTAATGGCATTATCTATAATCACCTGAATCTACCGGATTCAATAACGGTTACCGGAAAAGGAACGATTAAATATATCTACGATGCAACCGGCACTAAATTAGTGAAGCGCACTATTGAAACTTCTCCATTAAGTAAAACAACAACTACTGATTACTTGAATGGTTTTGTGTATGAGAATAATACATTGCAATTCTTCGCTCACGAAGAAGGAAGAGTAAGATTAAATCATACTGTTACTGTAAGCAACCCAACAGTGTTTGCGTATGATTACATGGTCAAAGATCATTTGGGAAATACGCGTATTGTTTTAACTGACGAACAGCAAATTGATGCATATCCTGCGGTTACGTTAGAAACAAATTCGATTACAATAGACACATTTTATTACAATATCAATACCTCCAATATTGTTTCAAACCAGGGCTCTCTTCCAAGTAATTATGCAAATAATAATGGTAATCCACCGTACAACACCAATCCAAATATTAATACGAGTGGCACTAGTCAATATATGTACAGGATCAATCCAACATGGTCTGGTCATTCCGATAAAACGGGTTTGGGTACAACCCTAAAGGTTATGGCCGGTGATAATGTAGCCATTTATGGAAAAAGCTATTGGCACAGCAATGGAACTACATCAAATAGTAATACATTATCAGCAACAGATATCCTGACAGCACTTGCAAATGCAAAAGCTGTTATGAATTCTGGTAAAGGTGCCAGCTACGCAGCCCTATCAGGCTCTGCCGTTACACCTTCTGATGTTACAACTCTACTGGGGACTGAGCCGTCGGCGTCTGGTAGGCCCAATGCATATATCAACTGGATATTGTTTGATGAACAATTCCGTGTCGTTACTTCTAATAGTGGTTTTGACCCAGTTAATACATCAGCAGATGCCTTGAAATCTCATAGCCAAAGTGTTTCAATTACGAAGAATGGGTATCTTTATGTGTATTGTTCCAATGAGAGCAATCAGGATGTGTTCTTTGATAATTTACAAGTGATGCACACGCGTGGCCCACTGTTGGAGGAAACGAATTATTATCCGTTCGGGTTAACAATGGCAGGCATCTCTTCTAAGGCTGCTGGGAAGTTGGAAAATAGGTTTAAGTATAATGGTAAAGAGTTGCAGAGTAAGGAGTTTAGTGATGGTAGTGGGTTGGAATTGTATGATTATGGGGCGAGAATGCAAGACCCACAGATTGGGAGGTTTATGACACAAGATAGATTTGCAGAAAAATATATGCCAATGTCCCCATATGCATATGCTGCAAACAATCCAGTATTCTTTATTGATATGAACGGCGATTCTATTGATGTTAAAAAGCTTGATGCAGCACATGGTAAAGCAATGAGTGAGTTTGCCCATACCAAGCAAGGGAAGAAATTCCTATCAAATTACGCAGGAAAAGGGCAATCTATATATGGAGTAACGTTTGATAAACAAGGCAAATACGATAAGGATGGTATTAATATAAGCTATTCAGTAGGAGATTCTAAAGAAGGTAGTGTTACAGATGTAAAAGAAAATAAGCAGGGTGGAGTAGATATTAATATTTCTTTAGCTCAAGAAGGTTATGGATTTGGGGATAATAAGACTCTTAATTTAGTGAAAGCTATTACCCATGAAAGTTTTATGCATGCAGATATGGGAACAAAGGATTGGCTTGATGATAAAAAGCTTAATCAGTCAAATCTTTCCTCTTGGACAAAGAGTCATTTGTCAAGTGGAGTTCTTTATTCTGAACTAAAGGCTCATGGAGACCATTATGAGTTAAGTAGGAATTATTTACTTGGTCAAACCAACAGTAATTCTTTATGGCCTAATCAAGCCTTCCAATTACTTAAAACAGCATCTTCGGATTTAGGAAATAAGTTTACTGATGCTCAAATAAAAAGCGTTATGTGGAATTTTAGTGGGTCACTTATCAAGAAATAATTTAATAACCCAATTTTTACCAATGAAGAAGCTTGTAACATATATGTGCTTATTGTTAATTTTAAGTTGTTATAAGAAGAATGTTTCAGAAGAGAATATGATTTTGCATTATGATTATTACTCTTATGATACTTTGAAAATATCAAATGCACTAAGAATTGAGTATATGAAAGCTGATAGTTCAGCACGGATTGTAAAAATTTCATCAAGTATTGATAGTATAAGTATCGTATTCAAGGAAAAAATTGAAATGAATGGGATATATCGTTCTGTAGACAACTCGCCTTATGTTCTCACTCACTCATTCGATAGTATTTCACAAATTGAATCAAGTTTACCAAAGTCAGTCCCTTACTTTTTGAATAAATTGAGTAAAACAATAAGTGTAAAGAATTATAAACTCGATAATTTGGATAGTAGTCGAATACATTTTTTTGACGAAGCCATTCCTTGGTACTCATACACGGATTCATATTATTGTGCAAAAACGAAATTATTCTTACTTTTCTACAATCCACGAAAAGACAGTTATTTTAAACTATCAAGTATTGAAGGTCAAGATGATAAGTTCGGGCAACTTTTGAAAATCGAAAATGCAATAATAAAAGACACCTCTTTTTTTGCGAGGTATTATAAATCGCTTATCGTTTTGCCTTCTGATTTAAAATAAGATACGAGAGAATGAATTCAATATTAACCACTCCAAAACGGAGTGGTTTTTTTATACCCATACCTCACTATTAAAATCATGTATATGCTAATTACAACTAACCCACATTGCTTTACTTACACCACCGATGAACTACTTATTGAACTGTTAGGAGGTGTAAGGATTGATACACTGGACAGGATGAGAGTAACCATAAAAGTAACAGTGGTAAAAAGAAAGCACCCACAGTACACAGGAGAACTTGCAGGATTGGCTGTAAGACATAATTTGGATTTGTATAATGATGTGCAGGTGGAGAAACTCCCGCAAAAAATTCGGATTATTGCTACCTTTAAAAGGCATAATACTTCATTTTTGTGCAAAATTGTTCTTTGAGAATTTCAAGATAAGTAATGCAAGACCAACTTGTTAGAGGGCAAATATTCACATCCGTTCGGGTTAACAATGGCTGGTATCTCTTCCAAGGCTGCTGGGAAGCTGGAGAATAGGTATAAGTATAATGGGAAGGAATTGCAGAGTAAGGAGTTTAGTGATGGTAGTGGGTTGGAGTTGTATGATTATGGGGCACGTATGCAAGACCCACAGATTGGTAGGTGGCATAACATTGACCAACTTGCAGAAAAATTCCACAGTTTTAGTCCTTACAATTATACACTCAATAATCCTATTATTTTTAGTGATGTGGATGGAAGAGATGTTATTTTACGTACATACTCAGGAGGCAAAGATGTGCCAAAAGACGGATTAACTTTAGCATCTCAAATAGCGTTCGCAGGGTATTTGAGAACCAAGGAGGGATATAATTTTGTTAGTAAATATGCTAGAGCTGGGCAAACCATTGCCGGTATCACATTTGCTAAGGATGGGCAGTTTTCAAATCAAAACCTTGAATTTAACGAGGCAGACAATTTAGGTACAGCTGATGGATATACGCTATTAAAATATAAAGATAAAACGGGGAAATATACAGACTTAAACGAAGTAAATGACGGTGCCTTGTCTGCCGATGGAAGACTTGCTTTAAGTATTAATTTCGTCACTTCTTCAGAAAGTATGGATGGGATAGCTACCACTGCTCTCACTTTGGGGCACGAAAGTCTAATTCACAATAAAAATACCGATGGAATAATGAAAGATTTCCAGAGTGGCAAATTCAAAGAAGTCCTAAATAAGTATGGAAATTCCAAGAAAAATAATCCTAATGGTGATACTGACCATGGGAACTATATAAATAGCAAGAATAATCCATTTAATAGCTATGTTGATGAACTGAAAAATCTAGGAAAAAAATACGGGTTTAGTGTTACAGTTATTGATAACGAGAAAAAAGAGCATGATGAAAAATATAAAAATCTTAAAAAGAAAAACTAGATATCTAATAATTCTGATTATTTGTTTGTATTTCATATGTTGTAAAAAAGAACAAAATAATAAACTGCTCTTTTATGCGGCATATAGACATGATACATCATCAATACCTTTTAGATATTTCATTCTCTCTGTTCAAGAAATCCGAACTATTCAAAATATCGAACAGCATCAAACTTGGATGAAATATAATTCTGAACAAGACTTTAATATAGAATTTTCAAAAGAAAGATTTATCATAGAAAAAAATATAATTTATCAAAAGATTAGACTTTTAAGCAAACGCGACACATTAGTTAACTATTTATTCTTGAACAATACTAGTGTTATCAAGCCTAATAGCAGTTTCCCTGAAATAGATAAATCTGAGATAAATTTTAATTTTTTTGAAAAATATGAAATAAGAAAACTTATAGGAGATTCGTCAAATGGAATAAAGAAATATGAAATACGCAACCCAACTGTAGAAGGATATAACTACATTTTGTATATAGATTCTTCTTTTATTCCAATTAAGAAAATTTATAACCAGTCAAGTAACATGAGTAGGGTAATTCAAATATCTCGAAAGGCTTGCCCAATTTCGGATAGTATAATAGCAAAGTTTCAAAGCAGTTTGAGATAGTCAAATTATTTTATCTGATTTAACAAACCACTCCAAAACGAAGTGGTTTAAGAATATTCAATTTTAATGAAAAAACTATTCCTTTATTCCGTTTTCAAAATGATAATGCTCTTGGCTTGCAGAAGAAAATTTTCCAATGAATTCTGGAGAGGAGTGTTCTTCTTTTTTTGGTGTAAAAAACTTGTTTTCAATTGCCCAATCAAAAACACCAATGTTCTCAGGATATGCAGTTAGAACACCTGATAAACCATGTAATTTTATCCAGTTTTCTGCACTTTCTAAATCTGTAAACACTCCACTTGGAAATCTACTTCCACTTCCATTGAAAACCCAAATCAAATTGTTCATAAATACTATTTACTATTATAATTAAACCATTTTCCAATTTTATCTACTGCTTTCCTAATATCTTTTTTAAAGTCTGAAATAAACTTTTCTTGTGCAGGAGATAATTCAGGAGAACCGTTTATCGGCTTTCCATTTTGACCTACTTTGACTTCCTTCCCTCCACCTTTTATATGGATGTGAGGAGGACCATGGTCACCACTTTTTGTATAGTGAACTGCTGAAATTTCCCCATCTTCTGCAATTGTTTTTGAAGGAAGAGTTGGTTCAGTAAATTTACCACCTCCTTTTGTTCCTTTTATAGCACCCTCACCTCTCATTGTTGCAAATCCTACCTCAATTCCTCCTTCAAGAATTTGAGCAGGTGAATTTTTCCCATCGGCTCCATCTGCAACGAAATTATCAACTGCATTTAATCCAAATAATGAAAATACAGCATGCCCAATATCTTTAAGAGTTGCTCCTACTGGGCTATTTTCATATTCAGCAGTAGTAGCATTCTTAATTATACCACTATTATCTCCATTTCCAGTTCTTGCCCCAAATATTCTCTGTAAACCTGTTGTATCCCCCAATATATCGTTCTTCATAATTGGGTTATTGCCCATCGAAGCATAAGGACTTTCAGCATCATTAGGTTTAGGGTCTATTTGCCACCATCTACCTAACTGAGGGTCTAACTGCCTGAAGTGTGTATCATACATTTCTAACCCACTTCCATCGGAGAATTCTTTACTTTGTAACTCACTACCTCCATTATACTTATACCTATTCTCCAACTTCCCGGCAGCCTTAGAAGAGATGCCACTCATTGTTAACCCGAACGGATAATAACAGAGGTTTAGCTAAACCTTTGCTACATTACATTTCAAAGAAACTTTGCTTTATCAAAATAAGCCAATATTTCAGTTTTTAGTCTAAAATCCTAAACTATATTACTGTTTATTTCCATTAATTTCTTTTGCGCATTTTGCACCTCATTACTCAGGTAATTCTGTGCAATTGAAACATATTTGTAAAATTCTTTACTCCCTGGAGCATGTCCGGATACTTTTCTGACTACTAATTCTGGTACACCTAATATCAATAATGTGGTAATGGCAGTTCTTCTCATAGTATGAGTAGTTATGTGATCACAAAATCGCCAACTCATTGCATTTTCTTTTTTGAGTTCCACCCATTTGCCTTTCCTGCACATGTTTTTAGGTAATAATTCAGTCCAACCAGCTTTTTCTGCCAGCTTTTTCAATTGTACATTAAGCCGTGCATTGGATATTGTTGGTAACAGTTTTTTCGAATTGTTTTTCCGGTATTTGCTCAAGATGGCTGCTAAATAGTTCGGTACCGGAACAGTTACGGCTGTGCTGGTTTTGCCAGTATAAAGATGGATCGAATTGTTTGATTCCGTTTGAAGATAATTGGATTGGGTTAACTGAATCAGATCTCCAAATCTTGTACCAATGGTACAGCCTGCAACAAAAATATCTTTTACTCTTTTTAGTTGCACATTAAGAGTTTCCTCAAACGCTTTATCTGCTATTAAAAATTTAAGTCTTTCCGGACTCAAAACTACCGGTATCTGTTGTTGTAATGGAATACGGAAAAAATGATGAAAATTTCCAATTGTAAATCCCTTCTCTTTTTGCATCCAGTTAAAGAATGTAACAATGATTTTAAATACTTGGCCAGTATATGTGTCAAAATACCCCTTTTGATTATAAAGGAATTCCGAGAAGTTTCTGTAAAACAAAGACCAATAATTGCGCTCTTTTTGGATAATTCTCAAAGAACTCCGGTGTAAAAGCTCTATTCTTAATTGTTTGCCAGATTTAGATTCATATTCAATTAATAGCTTTAAAACACATTCGTAGCCAACAATGACATTCTTTGTGATTTTAGTGCCTGATGGTGTTTGTCGTCGTCCAGAAGAGGAAGCTTTAATAAATAGCTCAAAATTGGGAATTAATAGGAGTGATGTACTTTTTTTTTCATCTTTTTTTAAAGATATAGCTTGAAACTTTGCTTATTGTACCAAAACAAAACTGGGATATGTGTTAAGTTGGATTTCCTATAGAATTTTAATAGGAAAGCCTTTCAACTATGGTTTATTTATACATCTTTGTTTCAGAAATCCGCGTCAGGTTCACATGAATACATGTAAACTCTTGTGGTTCAAAGTAATTCAATTGATAAAGAAAAACAAGTATCCTTTATGGTGAAACTATTCAATTAAACCTTTGTTTCCTTTGTATTTCTTCTTTGAATCACAAAAGACCTATCAAGATGTTTTACGTGAATTCACATGAATTCCTGCGATTGCAAAGGGACTTTAAAGGGTTGTTTAATAGATTTCAGTATTTACAATTACTCAATTAATGATTCAATTTCCTTATAATATTCCTTTTGAATACTCGTAAATCTCTTTTGACTTTCAAGGAAAGAAATTTAAAGGCTTTTCAATTATTGGATAATCGACTTCGGGAAAGTTAAAAGGATATTGACAGGCCTTTGTAATTTTCCTTTGGAAATAAAGTAGGTAAGGAGATAATTGTAATTATAAAATATTATGCTTTGTTTGTATTCAAAAGTTCTATTCTAAGATTTGAAACTCTTACAGTGACTGACAAAGGAAATTATGTAATATCTACAAGAGGATTATAGGAATAGCTTAAGTTTTAGGAAAATAAAAAAAGACTGATTACAAACGTAAAATAAAAAAGAGAAGTTGTGTGAATTATCAGGAATTCACAAGAATTCTGGATAATTCAGTACTTGCCGATATTTGAATCTATATAAATGAGATAGTTTCTATCCATTAGGAAATCCCTAAGATTATTTTTAAGATGCTCTTCACTTTCGTTTTTCTGTTCTTTTTCAATAACGCTCATCTTGCCTAGTAATGAATTAAGCTTGTCTTAACCTTATCTTTATCACCTTCAATGGGATGTTGCTTTGAAAACACCGCTAGTGCCTTTTTTTGTGTCTGCATCAATTATTTCATTAACAAAAATGTTATTTTAATATCCTACAATTATTTTATAAATACCGCTTTTTGTTTTTTCAATTGGCCCCACAGCATAGCCTCCCCATTTAGGATCATTCTTTTTAAGGACAAATACTTTCAAGTTTCTAGGTGCATTATTGAACGCTATAGTAAACAACCGCCAGTGTTCGGGTAGCTTATTGAAAATCAAGGTAAAGTATATCCAGTCACGCCTTTTTTTGAAATAGTATTTTTCCGGGGCAATCGGGGCGTTGATGGCGTGTATTAGCGAAATCCTTTGATCTGTGTTTTTTACATTGACTAAATTGGGGGTTGGCTCAATATTAAACCATCCATTATTTACGGAAAGGGATGGAGAAAAATAAGCACAGTGTATATATGTATGTTGATCATCCGGCTGGGTCAAAAGTTCCGGACAGGAAATTATTA
Organism: Sediminibacterium sp.; assembly: GCA_965206685.1. Classification (GTDB taxonomy): domain Bacteria; phylum Bacteroidota; class Bacteroidia; order Chitinophagales; family Chitinophagaceae; genus Sediminibacterium. Next base: position 1,751,989 of record OZ242223.1, on the reverse strand, counting down.
GTTGTTTGGGCTTCAAGACTATTGACATAGAACTAAGTTAAAAAACAAGTTCTATTCGACAATAACTGTTTTTTACTACCAATACGAGAATTTTAATATTTCCAGCTAACGAGGATGTTTTAGTTGGTTGGAAAAATTTCAATAAGTGGATGTTTCATATTTTAAGAGGTTATGACGGGGAGATTTATTTCGACTGGACACAATGAAATTGGGTACGAAAAATAATGATTCTCCAAGTGCACAACCAATCCTTGCGGAAATAATGCAAAAGGACATGTTGTGGCTTGTTTTTATACCTAGGGACATCTCCAATGAAATTAACATCGCTGTGCAGTATGAATTGCCTAGGGAAATTCGACTTGATGAAAATTCTATTTCTGCGTTTTCTTTGTTTTTTCCATTCACTGCCTTGAAAGAAGAGAATATAAAGTCCGATATGGAAAAATATTCAGCTGAAATTGATTACTTGATATCTTGTTATTTTTTATTACTGTACCTAAATCGACGACTTTGCACCCACTTTTGATCTTTATAACAGTTATTTTGTTTTAATAACATTGTAGTACGTTAATACAAAGTAAATTTCTCTGTCTGTTAATAAATAAATGCTTGCAGTTTGCAGCGAAAAGGAAGGGATTATTATCTTGGTTACATGGAAAACCATTTTCAGACTCTTTGCTTACTTGCATCTATCGTTAGGGAAATTCCACAACCCACACAATATCAGTGTTTGCCAAGGCAATTGATTTTACTTTCAAAATTTGATTGGGCGACGATTTATTCTCATTTGCAATTATTAGAAAAGGAAGGCATGGTGCAGATAAGTCAGGCAGATACGATTCAATTTTCTATTACTAAATCCGGAATACAAAAAGCAAATTCTCTTGAAATAGTTCTTACTACAAAATGAAAATTCCCCGTTAGTTGGCGGGGAATTTATTCAATGAAATGGGTTAGTAAACGCGTTAAGTTATATTATAAACGAAGGCGTATTTACTTTATTGTGCTGGAAGACTGGTCGCCGTTTCCAAATAACTCATCCAATGTTTTGCAAATTTCCTGTAAGAGCAATTTGTTAATATTGGATTGATTGAAATTTTCCAGATCTGTGATCATTGCTCGATAATTACGCTCTTCGTCCGGTTCGAAAAGTATTTCTGTTCCGTCAATGGTAACTTTGATTTTATGGGTAAAACCCATCGGCAATAATTCAGCGGGGAAAAGGAATTCTTTTCCATTGTATTCAACCGGTAATTCAAAAATATCCATCATTGTCTTAGAAGTGAAATCTGGTTAAATCAAAATTGGTTCATTAAGTGTTCAACCGATTAAAATATTCGAGGATAGTTTGATTATTCGCTTCGGCTCTTGCCTGACTGGTTGCGAAAGTTAGTTCTGTTTTTCCTTCTTTCATTTGTTGGAACACGGCGTCTACAAATTCAGAAACAGGTGGGGCACTGTCATGTAGACCCTTTCCCCCTAAGTCGGTGTTTAATGCTGGCGGAATCATTTCGATTACTTCAATTCCTGTATCTTTTAATTGGTGGCGAAGGGACAAAGTGAAAGACCGCATGAAAGCTTTTGTTGCTGAATACACGGGTACTTTAGCAAAAGGCACGAAGGATAAGCCGGAAGTGACATTGATAATCGAGTTTATTGACGGCAGTTGTGCAAGCAATTTTGTTAGATGAATCGGTGCCAGTATATTGGTTGTAATTTCTTCGGTTGTATTTTGATAAAAATCTTCATCTGTTATGTTCATCCAATTTTGAATGCCTGCATTGTTAATCAGCACATTCAGATCGCTGTGATTATGTTTGATCCAATTGTGTAATTCTAAGCGCCCTTCTTCCTTGGATAGGTCGGATACTTTTGTAATGACAGAAGGAAATTTGTCTGTCACTTCCTTTAAGACAGCCTCCCGTCTACCGCAAATGATAACAGTATTGCCTTCCTGTAAAAATCTTTCTGTCAATCCTAGACCGATCCCGGTACCACCGCCTGTTATGAGAATTTTATTGCCTGTTAGTTTCATATGATTGTTTAAAATATTTAATGAGGGCTAAGTATTCGTTGGGTGCATAAGGTATGGGATATATATAAATAAATGAGAAATACCGATCAATTGATCGGTATTTCTTTTTGTCCCGCGTTATTTGCATAAATCCTAAACTTCGACAATAATTACTCAGCATCCCATTCGTCGAAAAGATAATATTCCTTTGGGTTGGCAGGGTTGACCTTGAGCTGTCTTACAACAATCGTAAAATCACTTGAATAACCTTTGGCTGCAAATTCTTGTTTGGCCTCAGCAAGAGAGTCATGCGTTGAAACCGGTGGTACTTCGGTTCCGATCGCTTCATCATCCAAAGCTTCCACATAATTTACGATCGCGTGAAATTCTTTGATTGTCCAGTCAGGGTTTTCGTCGGCGACAAAATCATTTCCGTCATTCATTTCCATTAAGAGATCATCAAAACTGGTTTCGGATATTTCATTCACCTGGACGGATTCAAGTTCTTCTTCGCTAACTGCCTCTAAGTGGGTCACTTCGTATAGCTGGGCTTTGGCATCATACACGCTGAAAACACGAACTATGCCAATATCCGGGCCATCCGCGGTATACATTTCGGCCCAGTTGTCAACTGCTTCCTGTAGGGTTTCGTAATTACCCATAGTAGGACCGGGCTCCCCATTCGGCTTAATCAATAATAGAGAAAAATGTACGCTTGGTTCTCCTTGCTTTGGCATTTCATCCAAGTTTGTTGGCAGCAATAAAGTTCGGTAAAGTGGGGTTCTTTTTCAAAATTTTTGGTAGTTAGTTTCCCCTTAATTGACAATTTTGATCTCTGATTCATTTGACAAGATCATTTCCGGTTTGCCATTGTATTCTTTGATCAAACCAGTTGCGCAAACTTTCTTGTTGTTATATAATATTTCCGGCTTTTCCATAAAGTTAACCCTTTCAGTTCCAAAAATTACGATAGTAAAGGGACTGTTGGGATAGGCTGCGCCCAGGTTTAAAAATGTTGGTTGTCCATTTGAATTTTCGAGAAAGCGGGTTCCGAAAACTTTATCACATACTGTTATTTTTTCTCCTGTGTGGTCTTTGGCTTCTGCTGCTGTAAATGTTGCGCCTGGTTTTTGTTGAACGGTTTGTTTAACCTGTGTGGGTGCAGACGCGGTGTTATTGGCTAAGGCTTTTTCGAGAATGGCGGATAAGCGGATACCTGCTTTTAGAATTTGATCCTCTATTATGGGTGCTGCTTTCTGAACATAGGCCTCGTCCAATGTACTGTTTGAAAAGGAATAGATCTGTGGGAGATAAGTGCGAGACTCGTTAATCCAGTTTGCAACATTCTCCGTTTTTAGACCGGCAATTTGGGTAGCAGACAGTTTTGAATAATTTGCCATGATTGTCTGCCTGGTGATATGCTCATGATTAATGATCGCGCCATCCCATGCAGAATGTAAATTGGTTTGTTTGCCGAACAGGGAAACATTGATGCTGTTGCCGCCTTTGTCGTTGCCGTAACCATCATGGAGGGGTTGGTGGACATCGCCAACGAGATGGATCAGGATCATCAGGTTTAGTTTGAGGTCGGTGGGACTGGTGCCTTTTTCCAACTCAGATATTACGGTGTTTAGCTCGGTGTAAATATTGCCTTTCTGGAAGGGATCAATTTTGCCACCTTTTTCAATATTGATGTAGTGTGTTGTGGTCAGATATTTAAATTGATTGTTCCCACCTCTTTGCTCATCCAGCCATGTTGCGGCATCCTCTATGGAAGTGTTTCCCAAATAGGCTTTTAGTTTTTCTTTTGCACTATTGCTGAGCAATTGATATGCGATTTCTGCGACCATGTGGTGGCCTTCGCGGGACCAAGCATATACACGGATATTTGAACTGAATACGATCAAAAAACAAATCAAAAGATATTTTAGTTTCATTTTGGACATTATAGATTTCAAATGTAGCGACAATTATTAAGAGAGATTATGAAGGAATTACTGTTTTTATTACGCCTATATTTTCATAATAGCTTCAACTACTGGAACTTGTAAAAAAGCTATTGTCATTTGCGGGTAAAATAATTCCAGCACCTTGTTAATCGGCCTGAATTTGTTTATATTTATAAGGACTTACCCACAATTACAATTCACGATTTTTTTTCTGATTTACATTGCCAATATCCATCCCCCCGATATTCGGCAAGGTTCATGTTTTACGCCATGCCAGTTAAAAATAATATTACCAGATATAGTGCCGTACTTACTGTACTGATGTTCTTTATTATGTGCCTTAGTTTCTGGCAATTACAAAAGAATGCAGATCGTTTCAGGGCCAGCACTCGGTGGGTGGAGCATAGTGATACCATTTTATATAAATCTGAACAATTGCTTACCGCTTTAAGTGATATCGGTACGGGTGCCCGCGGCTATTTACTAAGCCATGATGAAAAATATTTGATTCCCTATAAAAGTGGAAGGGCAATGGCGTTGATTTTGCTTGACAGCCTTTCTACTCTTACAAGAGATAATCCCCTACAATATGCAAGAGTTGATTCATTACATTCTATGACGGTTAAAAGAATCGGATTAAGTGATGAACAGATCAGGCTCCGGCAAGGCAGTCATTTCAGTCTTAAGAAGGTAGTTTCGCTGGTCGGTGAAGCCAATCTGGCAATGGATGGATTACGGCGAATGCTATTTCGTATGCAATCTGAAGAACAAAAAATACTTTTCAATAGGCGCTCGGACAATGAGGTTAACCGAAAAGAATCTGATAGGATTGTTTTCGTATTTGCAGCTGGCATGGTTTTTTTGTCAGTTTTCTTAACCCTAATCCTGTCCAGCCTTGAGGCAAGAAGAAAAAATGCAAAAATGATTGAAGCCCTGAATATGGGACTTGAGCAAAGAGTAGAGGAACGCAGCCGAGAATTACTGGCTCAGGAACATCGTTTCAGAGAGACACTCGATAATATGCTGGAAGGTGCACAGATCATTGGATTTGACTGGCGATATCTATATGTTAATGATTCCATGGCAAAACATGGAAGATATTCAAAAGAGGAATTGATTGGATATACTGTGATGGAAAAATATCCCGGAATTGAAAAGGTCCCTATTTACCAAACCTATCTTCGATGTTTTAAGGACAGGGTTGCCATTCATCTGGAAAATGAATTTCAATTTCCAGATGGCAGCATTGGCTGGTTTGAACTAAGTTTTCAACCAGTTCCAGAAGGGATTTTTATACTGTCTATGGATATCACAGAAAGAATCCGGGCTCAGGAAGAGATTCTCAAACTCAATCGCGGACTTGAAGCAAAAGTTGCCGAAAGGACTGCACAACTGGAACTGACCAATAAGGAATTAGAAGCTTTTTCCTATTCTGTTTCCCATGATCTGAGAGCACCTCTTCGTGGTATCGACGGATGGAGTCTTGCTTTATGGGAGGACTATGGTGGACAACTGGATGATCGTGCAAAAGAATATCTGCAAAGGGTGAGATCCGAAACACAAAGAATGGGGCTATTGATTGATGATATGTTACAATTGTCACAGGTGTCACGTTCCCAGATCAAATTATCTGAACTGAATCTGAGCCTTATCGTTCAAGCCATTATCGAACGTTTGCAGGAATCCAATCCGGTCAGGGTTGTTGAATTTGAAACAGAAAAAGATATGTTTATTAAAGCAGACGCCCATCTGATAGAAATTGCCATGACAAATCTATATAGCAATGCTTTCAAATTTTCAGCAAAGAATTCTCATGCAAAGATTCAATTAGGCAGGAAATTCAATGGAACAGAATGGGTGTATTTTGTTAAAGACAATGGGGTGGGGTTTGATATAGGGAAAGCACAAAAATTATTCGGTGCTTTTCAACGGTTTCACAGGCAATCTGAATTTCCCGGAACAGGAATTGGCCTTGCCACAGTGCAGAGGATCATTCACCTACATGGTGGAAGGATCTGGGCAGATGCAAAACCCGGGGAAGGGGCATGTTTTCATTTCACTATTCATACATAAATTCTATGTCAACAAGAACCATTTTACTGGTCGAAGATAATCCCAGCGATATTGCGCTTGCTCAAAGAGCTTTTGAAAAGGCCAATATACTCAACCCATTGATCATAGCAGAAGACGGCCAAGAGGCTTTGGATTATCTATTTGCGAAAGATGCCCACCTGCCAGCATTAGTATTGCTTGATCTGAAATTACCGGTGATTGACGGTTTAGAAGTACTAAAGAGGATACGAGAAAATGAAAGGACCCGGCGGATCCCGGTTGTGATTCTAACTTCTTCTAAGGAAGAACAGGATGTTGCTATGGGCTATGATCTTGGTGTGAACAGCTATATCAGAAAGCCGGTCGATTTTTTACAGTTCGCTGATGCTATTAGACAACTGGGGATCTATTGGTTGATCATGAATGAGTTGCCTCCAGAATTTAAATCCTAGTATATGAAAACAGCCTTGCGATTATTGATTTGTGAAGATATTGAAGCGGACGCAGCAATTCTTGTACGAGAGATCGAGCATGGGGGTTATGAAATTTTTTCCCAAACCGTTGATTCAGCAAATGATTTCAAGTTTGCATTGGAAGATGGCCATTGGGACATTATCATCTCCGATTTTAATATACCAGGTTTTGGCGGACCGGAAGCTTTGCTAATACTCAAAGAATCCGGACAGGATATTCCATTTGTTCTCGTTTCGGGTACCGTCGGGGAGGAGATTGCCGTAAATATGATGAAGGCGGGATCCAGTGATTATCTGATGAAAGGAAATTTGCAAAGACTCTCCGAAGTAGTTAAAAGAGAATTAGAAGAGGCATTGGGGCGAAAGGAGAAAAAATTAGCTCTTCATCAACTGGCAGAAAGAAAAGAGGAATTAAAAAAACTTTCCCGTTATTTAAAGAATGCACGTGAAGAGGAAAGAAAATATATTTCCCGGGAGATCCATGATGAGATTGGGCAACTGGCCACCGCTGCCAAGATGGAATTGTTTTGGATTAATAAACATCCCACTGAGAAGGATGAAAATAATCAGAAACATATTGATCGTTGTCTAGAAATAATAGACTTGTTAATAACAGAAACCCGAAAAATCGCCGGTTCCCTGCGACCACCTAAATTTGATGATTTGGGTCTGATAGCAACCATGCAATGGCAGGTGCAACAATTTGAAAAAGCGACAGGCATCTCGTGTGATTTCAGCCATTCTTTAAATGATAAGGCAATTGAGGGTGAAATCAAAACTGAATTATTCCGGATATGTCAGGAATCCATGACCAATGTTATGCGTCACGCAAAGGCTAGTCACCTGCATATTCTTTTATCTCAGGATTCTGAAGGAATCAATATGGAGATAACAGATGACGGTATCGGTTTTGATCAACAGGGATATACTGATCATTTGGGTTTATTGGGAATGCGGGAAAGAGCAGTTTCCGTTGGTGGACAACTTGAGATTGTTTCATCTCCCGGAAATGGAACGAGGATCCGGGTTTCAATTCCTTTTAATTTTATTCAAGGAAACTAAACAACACAACTTGCATACCTACCGTGCTTAATTCCTTTTTAGTTGCAAAAAATAAAACTTTCCTATCTTAGTTTAATAGCCAATTGAACTGGTATGGAGGTTGTAAATACAAAATTTGAATTTAGTTACTCCTGCAAAAAATATTCTGCGGAAGTTTCCATGTTTACTCCTCTTATAACGCCTATGGTAAGGGTGCGCGTGGAGTCAGATGAATACAAAGAATTGATCTTTATTTTTTATAAAATCAAACAGGGTCAACTATTCTGGTTCCCACTCTTTGATTATTGGAGAGAGGGTATGGCAAAGGCGTTTGCGGAAACCCTACTTATCTGACACCGCTCTTTCCCTGCATTTGGCTTCAATGGCTGCGCCAAGGGATTCTGCCAGTGGGGAGGGTTTGCAGAGGTCAATGTCAATCCATATAGTGCCGGTTACCTCACCTGTGGCAAGGTTATCTATGATATCCACCTTATCAATCAGGACTGAATGCTGTCTTTCTGTGCCCGGAAAAGCTATCGCACGGACATGAGAATTACCATTTTCCTGTGTTACAAAATTGATCTCATAGGGAGTAATGCAGTGACCGTCTACCAGTTGGAGGTCAAATATTTTTACTTCCTGGAGGCTTGCCAAGAGGTTTTGGGTGTGTTGAATTTCCATACTACTATTATTTGTAGTACTAATTTACTAATTATTTTAGTTTTTCAAAATATTTCTTATTTTTGATTCATGGAACTTTCCACAAACTTCCAGCTGATCTGGCGCGATAAGGAATTAGAAGTCCTTCCTAAGAAAGTAGGAGGTGACTGGGTGTATATTATTCGGTTCCCTGACCGGACTCCAGTTTTGATGCTGACATCCGCCACAAAAGAGAAGGGTGGTCATTTCTGGACTTCTGTGCCTGAAGGAAGGCAGGGGGAGGCAGAACAGATAGGGCCAATGATTGCAGCGCATTATAAAGTAGCTTCATCAAAATAATACCCTCATTCTACGGGTAAAATATTTTAGTATCTTTTCACTATGACAGAGGCGATTCAGTTCGAAAGTTTCCAGATAGTACGGAACAAAGTTTGAAAGAGATCAATTTCACTGTTTATAATGGTGAGGATTATCTTTTTCGGCTGGTGCCAGGTCTTTGGGGCTTTGAACTCTCCAAACTTGATAAAGCCCTTAACTGTGAAGTCGATCAAAAACTGATTGATCAAATTGGCGGCTGGATCGCAGGTTATTTTGCATAATTAAATTTTCAGGCATGTGCTATTATAACGGACAGAAAGTTACCCATACTGAATTTATTAGATTGAAGAGTATTGAGAAACTGGTGGCCAGTTACGATTTCCTTAATCGTGGAGTGGTTCAAGGGTTTCCGTATGGCAATACTGCTATTCTAAAACGCAAACCTGATGTTGAAGACTTTGATATCGTTCAGATGGAATGGGGAATGATACCCGATGATTGGTATGGTAAACCGATTGAGACGAGAGCGGATGTGAACCTATTCCGATTTGGTGACAGAACATCCCCAAATAAGAATTTCAGGGAACCGAAACTTGCCTTAAATTTTATTGGTGAAGAGATCATGATGAACGGGAAGAAATTCAAAGATGCTGCGCTGCATAATAGATGCCTTATGCTGTCAACTGGTTTTTTTGAATGGCATCATTATTACCCGATCAATAAACGTACTGGCATTCCCAATAAAACGGTTTCAAAAATACCGCACTATATTACGCTGAAGGATACACCGTATTTCTATTTTCCTGCGATCTGGAAACCATGGACGGATAAACAAACTGGTGAGTATGTTGAAACCGTCGCCAATGGAACAACTACCGCAAAGGGTCATAAGATGATGGAATGGGTGCATAACAGTAAGGGCAGGATGCCTACAATATTCACTGAGGATCAGGCATGGGAATGGATGTATGCTGATCTTACGGAACAACGAATTACAGAGCTGTCAACCGTTCAGTATCCTATGGAATTAATGGAAACCCGTCCTGTTGAGAAAGATTTTAAAACCGCTGATGATCCATCAATACTGTTTATCTATGGGGAGGATGTTCCAAGTTTGGAGAAGCATCTAAGTGGAATGCTTTGAAATTATCCAATTACAACCTGAATGAACTAACGCCAGTTTAGAAATGCAAGTGTTAAACCGATCCTCATTTCCCTCTTTACAAAGTTTACAATCTGGAACGACTGCTACCTTGTTTGGTCTTTTTTCAGTTGCTCTATTTATTTCAATCACCTTTCCAAATGTACATGAGTGTTCATAGGAAATGTGATGAATGATAATATTATCATTCATCGGTTTATTGCACCATTGACAACTATTGCCATCTTTTTGTAGTAAAAATTCTTTTACAAAAGGATTTTTGGTTATCCGAAGGGCAAAATTTTTCCATTCAATTTCGTTATAAGCTGCCCTTGCAATTTGTGGGTCAATTTTTGGAATAATTGCTTTATTCATCGAATACTATTTTCAATAGTTATCCGCTCTTTTTTACTTAAACTAAATTCTGTATAAAATAGTTCATCAATTTCCTGTTCAAATAAAGAGGAATCTTTTCCTTTTAGCTTTGCATCAAGGATTTTATCTACTAATGAAATAAATGGTTTTTGGGCTTTTAATCCAATATCCTTAATAAACATTTTCGAAATATTCGGCGCACTATATAATAAATAACCTCCCTGCATTTTCAAACCTTCAAAAAAACAATCAAAAGTATATTGGAAGAGTTTACTGTTCAACCAGGCAAGGATGTACTCAGGCTTAAAGTCTGGGCTAAATGAATGAAAACAGTTTGTATTAACTGATGCATATTCGCCATTTGAATCCAAAAACGCCTCTGCGCGAATTGCAATTTTGGCGAGAATTATTTTTGGTGAACTATAGAGCAGGTGCCTGTTTTTACTAATCTGTTCGGATTCAGTATTAAGATATGGGGTTGTATAGCGACTTCCTTTGTCCGTCAATTCAGACTTCCCCCAAAGGCTTTCATACCTGTCAATCGTACCAGTATTGATAAGTTTATACCCTTTCTTTTCATTAATTGATTCATGAAATTCATCAGCTTCAGAAGCAGTTGATGTGGCATTAATTTTAGCGGATTGAACTATTGGAACAGACTGATTAATGACTTTTTCTGTAATATCTATTTTTTCATTGAGTAAGTAACCCCAAATAAAACCTTCTAAAAAATTCAACTTTTCAGAAGTGACAATCTTAAAATCAACAATATCTTTTAATTCATTGTACTTGCCAACTGAGATATTGTAAATTGATTCGTTAATTTCTTCTTTTTTAAGAGATGTTACAATCGGATAAGTGCTTGCCTCTTTGAACACACGCACATGAGAATAGTCAACGATTTCAATAATTTTCGAATTCTTAAATAAATATTCTCTTAATGCTTCTCCATAGCTGGCAGATAAATATCGGTTAGGTGTGATGAATGAAAGGGGTGCATTGTTCTTAATAAGTTTTAATCCCTTTTCAAAAAAATAAATAAACAAATCAACAGTTCCCTTTGCCGTTTCAAAGTCTATTTTCATTTGTTTGTAAATAAGTTCCGGAATTGATTTTTTTAACTCCATCGCACTGATATATGGCGGGTTACCAATAATCAGATCAAATCCTTCAAATTCACCTTCATTATTTAAAATTTCCGGGAATTCGAACCGCCATTCAAAAGCATTTTTAAATATTGCATTTGTTTTGATGTCATCAATTTTCTTTGAGAGTTTTTTAATGGCAAGTTCAAGGCCTTTTTCTTTTTCTTTTCGTGCCTTTTTTTGTTTGCTGTCAAGCTCAAACAGGTCACCTTGGTTAATTAATTTAAATAATTGGCCATTTAGATTCCTAAGCTTTACCTCTTTAGGATCATTTTTATTTATTTCTGTTCTGAAATCGTTTTTAATTCCATCAATTATTTTTTGTAAACCCTTTTTTACATCCCGATTTTTTTCATTTTTATAATCTGACACAAATCCCCGGTACTCCTCAATACTATATTTTATACTTTTTAAGGCTTTGCTTAGATCTGCATCAAGTGGGAAGCGACTTAATAAACTATTACCACATTTAATGTTAATGTCAATGTTGGGCAACGTTTCAAGTTCTGTATTATTTGTTTCCTCTTTGTAATACGCGTTTTTTAATAATTCTATCCATAAACGTAGCCTACAAATTTTAACAGAATTCGGATTGACATCGACACCAAACAGGCAGTTTTCAATGATTGTTTGTTTTTCAAGAAACAATGTTTCTTGTATGCGCTGTGATTCTTTGTTTTTGGGGTTATATTCAAAAATTTCCCCGTTTTCGTCGGTTACGAATAACTCATCAGTATCCACTTCAATTGTGTATTCTTTGAGCCTTTTTCCTTTTTTGTCTTTAAGGATTTTCAATTCACTTTTGATGGAGATTATCTCATTTAAGGCTGAAACCAAAAAGTGTCCTGATCCTACGGCCGGGTCACATATTTTTACATCATTGATTATTTTGTTGGCTTCGTCAATATCGTCGATATGGTTATATATTTCTTCGAAATTATTAATCTCCCATTTCTTGACTTCCTTGAATTTTTCCAGAACAGCGCTACGAATAGATTGGTGACACATGGACATGGTTATAAATCCAGGTGTGTATATAGAACCGTCCTTATAACCGTTTATTTTTTCAAATACTTTTCCTAAAACAGAGGCATTAATGAGTAATTTATTATCCTCCTGTATATTTTCTGATCCTTCGCTGGCGAAGTCATAGGAATCAAGGAATTGAAATAGATAATTTAATGTATGAAGTTTCTTGTTTTTGTTTTTTTGATCTTTTAATATAGTTGTATTAATGTATTCAAGCGATTCTGAGTTGTCTAATGAATCGATACATATTGTCAAATCTTCCAGGTCGCTGATTTCAAAAAGCGAACTATTCAGATATGGCACTAATTTGTATTTATCTTTTATTTCGTCTTCCCTTTCTTTATAATTAACAGCTAAAACATTGTGAAAGAGTTTAAATAGTTCGTCAAAATCGAAGATAGTATCGGTATTCAGGAAACGATAAGACCTGTCACCCTGATGATAGCTTATTAACTGCCCCTCAAGTAATTTCAGAAATAAAATCCTATTGATCCATGTAATGCAGAGTTCAAGTGACAAATTAAATAGTTGGGAATCGGTTGTTTCGCCAAAGGATCTGATGTCGGTAATCTTGTGAGTTCCTTTTGTTCTTAATTTTTTATAAGCCATCTCTAATAGAGATGCAGAATTTCTGTTCGCTACTTTTCTTCGAATAATATTTTTCCCACCTTCCTTAGCTTCTTCCAATCCGATGATATGAAGTAATTCTTTATAGAATTTTTCATCCAGTTCATTTGTGTCGTTTGTAAACGGGATTTTTAGTAGGTGTTGAGGCGAAAGTATTTTGAGTAACGCGATTAGATTTTTATCATCCTCTTTGTCCTTGTTTTTAATGACCTTAACATAATCCTGGATATTAAAATATGTACAAGGGATTTCTTCTGAAAGTTGAGTAATATACGGTTTTACGATTTCGTTGTAGAATAGGCTAGTATCTTTTGTTACTTTCCTTCCGTCTCTCCAGTCTTCATATTGTTTTACGAAAGCCTTGTTTTTATAAAATAAATTTTCAAAGTATTTAGCTTCAATAATGTACCATTCATTAATATTGGTCGCAACTAAGTATTTAATATCAATGTTATTCTCCTCAATTCGTTCTCTCAGGTAATAAAGTATCAGTTCATGTAATGCTTTACCATTTGGTTTATCGGCTGAAATCCAATCTGTTTTATTTCCAGGTCTTTTGGCTTCAATGATAACCCCCACTGGGGAATTGTTATCCTTACCGTTACGAACTACTAGATCCTGTCTCCCCTTTGTGTTTATAAAATAATTTTCATGGTAAAGGGCCTTTTTAAGAAAGTCACTTACAAGGTTCTTATGAAACTCTTCAGTCTCGTGCGAGTCTATATGATCTAAAAGTGTAATGAATTCCTGTTTAAATAAATCAATCTCATTTCTTAATGGGCGTTGCTTCAGGAAAGCCTTACTTAATGATTGTTTTGGTGTGTTGGGTAATAATCTCATTAATAATAGCCTAGCGGGTTTGTATAATTTGCTAATTTAAGCTTTTATCGCAGTTTTGTGGAGTATCATGTCGGTAGTTGATTTTTTAAATTCCTTTTTGTTTTGTACTGTAAAGTATTATAAACCAATAGCTTTTAACAAATATTTTTCTCCGAACTGTTTTTTTATACTATCAATTGCTTGATACATTTTGATTTTTTCCTGTGTGTCCTCAAATAAATTGATCTGGTAGTTGCCTGGGAGGAGGTTGGTGAAGCGGATGCCGATAAGTCGAATTAAAACACGGCGGGTGTAGAGTTTGGTGAAGAGTTCGCGGACGGTGGTGAGGAGGGTGTGATCCTGGTTAGATGGGGGGATGGTTTTCTGGATATTGTGGGTTTCAAAATCGGTGTAGCGGATCTTGACTGACACGCAGCCGGTTAGGCGGTTGTCGCAGCGGAGTTGAAAGGCGATTTTTTCGGTCATGCGGGAGAGTTCAGCGTGTAGGAACGTGAGATCGGTGGTATCCTGTTGGAAAGTATTTTCGGTGCTGATTGATTTTTGTTCGTGGAAAGGGATTACAGGAGAATCGTCGATTCCGTTCGCTTTTCGGTGCAGGTCGGCGCCGGGTTTACCTAAGAGATTAATCATGAGTTCGATAGGGATCTTGGAAAGGGTTTCAACTTTTGAGACACCCATGTTTAACAATAACACTTTGGTCTTGTCACCGATGCCGGGCAATTTTGTGACGTTCAGTGGGGCGAGATAGGAGCGTTCGTTGCCAAAAGGAATTTCCAATTGGCCGTTGGGTTTGACTTCGTTGGTGGCAACCTTACTAATGAGTTTGTTACTAGCCAACGCATAAGAAATAGGGAGGCCAGACTCCTTTGTGATGCGCGTCCTAAGCTCTGCGGAGAACTTGCTGCAACCGAAGAACCTGTCCATACCGGTCAGATCAATATAGAATTCATCAATCGAAGACTTTTCAAACATCGGCACTTTATCGCGGATCACTTCGGTCACAAGGTTGGAATACTTGCTATAAGACTCGTAATCGCCCTTCACGACAATTGCGTGAGAGCAAAGCCGTTTGGCCACATACATCGGCATCGCGGAATGAATGCCGAATTTGCGGGCTTCATAACTACAGGAAGCGACAACGCCGCGGTCACCACTACCGCCCACCAGCACCGGTTTGCCGATCAATTTTGGATTGATGAGGCGTTCTACGGATACAAAAAAGGTATCGAGGTCGAGATGGGTGATATGGCGGGAAGAAGGGAGCATTGATGGCAAAATACTAAATATATTAGTATTTATTTTTTCTATTTTAATGCCATAAAAAACTGATTCATTTAATAATAGAATACAAAGTTAGAAATCCACTATTTTTTAACAACAAATACCATTTAAAGTCGATCGAGTATAAATGGTATTTTAGTTCAAGTTTGTAGAATTAATATAACTATATGAAATTCAATAACTATTGGTGGAGCAATTTGATTTGGTGAGTAATGATCTGTGAAAAAAATGAGAGTAAAGTTCATGGTGAACTGGGGAATGGTCTAAATTGGTATGAATCTTCCAAATTTTTAATACATGGAATTATGCTTGAACTTATCTAATCTATATTACTTAATTTATTGAATTATGACAGCAAAATCATTCATATTCAAAAACACAGGAGAGTTTATTAACAATGATGTTGTTCTTCCAGGTAATCCCTTCTTCCTAAAAGGCTACTCATATCATTTTTGGATTCGACCAAAAGTAAGTTTTTGGCGCTTTGGCATTCGTATGTCGAAAACAGAAACAATACATTTCTATCATCCTGAACACCGTTACAAAAGCACTGATTTTCAGGAAAATTATATCGATATACACCTAGGTGTTGGCGAGTGGAATAATGAAGAATGGTTTTACCCTAATAAACTTCAATTAGCTCAGTATAATATCAATTCAGAAGAACATATTCTACAAAAGGTTGAAAATTATCAGGAAAAAGGAGAATTAGAATGGAGAATTCAAAAGAACTTAGAAACAAACGAGTTGGATGTATCCTTTTCGGCAATTCCAAATATTTCTGTAACAAGGAAGGTCACCGTTAGTGATGAATTCAAATATTTCAAGGTGTTTGCATGGGCTGATAAAACAGATTTTGAATTAGATTGTCAGCTCGAGATTACTTCTCTACAGGAATACATTGACAATGACATAGAGGTAAGGACTGTTAAAGTTGGGAATATAATTTTCAGAGAAGGCGATATGTTTGATTCAGATGCATTAAGAAACACTAATGTAATTTTGCTTCCTGCCTCATCAGACGGTTCTGCAAGTTCAAATATTCTAAACAGGGCTTCAGAATTAGGCATACCATACCCCATTAAAAATGACCCGGGTACAATTATTACGTATAAAGCAGGTCATGAGGATAACCTCTTAGCAGGATATGCGTATTCAGTTGACAAAACTAAATCAAGTACTGAAATTATATCCCAGATAAGCGGATCCCTTGCAGAAAATTTAAGCAACCAGGCCTCAAATGGAATCAATATTCCACTGTTGGGAAGTGGAGCAGGAGGACTGAAACACGCTGAAGTAGCGGAAATTTATGACCAGGAATTTAACAAGATTACTGTTTCAACCGAAGTAATTGTAAGCATTCCCAACGAAAAGATATTTAGAGAAATCAAACAACTATTTCTAGGAAAATATATCCCAATTCAACGAAGTACCCAAGTATTGAAGCCAAATCAAGTTATATTACTTGAAAAGGAGTTGAATATTGAAATCAGCACTTCGGCTTATAAAGTAAATGAAAATGGATCGATATATTATTTGAATTTGAATGGGCTTAAATTTAATGCAGCTCACCTTTTAATATTTCCTGATATTGAAATTCTTAGCTTAAATAATTCAGGTGTTGACAATATCTCCAGTCTTTCGAGTCTTAATAGGCTCCATACTCTTTATTGCTCAGGCAATGGGCTAACAGACTATTATTTTCTATCACGCATTAAGAAGCTAACTACAATTGATTTAAGCTTCAATGACCTTTCCAACATTGACTTTTTGGAAACGCTAAAGAATTTAAAGGCTCTTTATCTGAAAGGTAATAATATAACGGTAATTGGTCCTCTAACTAATCTCCGAAAATTGGAGATTTTAGACCTTAGTGAAAACAACATATCAGAAATTAATTTTTTATCTCAATTGCAGAAATTGAGAAACCTAAACATTGCTCGGAATAAAATATCCTCAATCATGATGCTGGCAGAAGCAGGGCAACTAAAGATTCTTGATATAAGTGATAACCGGATCGAAAATATCGATTTTATAATTGACCTTCATAAATTAGAATATCTAAAGGCAGATAGAAACCCTTTTGTTGAATCACTTCAGCTAAAACTTGCAGATAACGAAAATCATTTGCCTCCAATTAGAAACTTGTTGCTTCGACAGGCGGAAGATGGAAAGGTTCAATTAATTTTACCGGCAAAAATACTTCTCTTAGGGAATCATGCCAGCGGTAAAAGCTCTCTGCTAGGATATATGCATTCAAAACATTTAAGGGATTCCACGAAAAGTACACATATCATAAAAATCGAGAAATACCCTAAGAAAAGCAAAGAAATGCCCCTTGCAATCTTTTTTGATTTTGGGGGACAGGATTACTACCACGGGATCTATAAAGCTTTTCTTAGCAGTGGTTCAATCTACCTGATACTTTGGAATCAGCAATTTGATAATAACAATCAACGTATTGATAGCAATGGGACATTTACCCAAGATTTTTCAGTTCAATATTGGCTATCGCAAAAAAGCTATTTGGAAAATGAAGTATATGGAGGTCAAGTTGACCCCCTATTACTTATCCAAACATATGCAGACCGTGACAAGCGCAAGTCATTCCATGACCCTTTGGTAACACATGAAATTCGAAATGAATTCTTTGTTTCTTTACGGCAGACAGCACATCAACTGGAAGGAGATCCCAACCATGTGTTAAATGAACAGGCTTTGAAGTATCTCTACGCATCAATTAGAGATATAATAAAAGAGAAACAAGTTGTAAGGAATGAACCTGATTGGTATAAAAAATTCCTGATCTATATTTTAAATCAGGATTCTGAACAGGGTCATATCGCCAAAAATGTAGAAACTGAAGTCGCAAAGTATTATCTGAAGGAAGGAGAAGATGTATTATCCTCATTAAAAATTGAACTAGACCAACTGCATCAGCAGGGATTAATTCTTTACTATAAAAATGAATGTCCTGATATAGTATGGCTTAACCCTGCTGCACTAGCGAAATATGTTCACGAAACAGTTCTTAATTATGATGCAATTAAAGGAGGTAAGATCCCATTTAGCCATTTCATTAATCATGACCAGAATGTCTTAAACTTACTTCACTTACAAAAAGTAATTTTCCTCCATGAATTTGGGGATGAAGGTCAGGAATATATAATACCCAATTTCCTTCAACTAACCACTGAGGATAATGCTGCCTTTGATCTCTATACCTTTGGATTTGGCCAGCCAATTTTTACATTGAAGTTTAAGAACTTTCTTCCTTTTGGACTGATAAACCAGATTATTTGTTTCTTTGGTCGACAACAGGACAAAAAGAAATTCTGGCGTGACCAATTGTTATTTACCTTGGAAGGGCAGGCAAAAGTTCTAATCCATCTTGACTTTCAAACATTAGAAATTAAGGTTTTTGCTTCATACCTAAAACAAATCGGAGAGCCGGAGAAAATAAATATAAAAAAATACATTTTCTATGGTATTCTAGGACTTTATTGGGATGTTGACTTGTTGGATTTTCCTGATTTCATTGCTTATTTGAATAATACGATCAAGAAGGAAGATATAACAGAAGGACACAGACTTTATAACAAAATAGACCAGTACCACAATTTATATCAAAATTCTAGCTGCTGGCCAATTGACTTGTATATATCTTATGATGAAAAGCATTTTATTAATTATCCAGATTTATGTAATGAGGGAAATACAATTTCTATTAATTCCATTCAGATTGATGAACATCGAATTTTGGCGGGACCCAATAAGATAATTCCAATTTATCCTTTTCAAATATTCACAAATAGGGTTCTTAGGAAAAGAAAAAAGGTTGCGATTTCTTACTCCAAAAAAGACCTTGTACTGGTTAATAAGTTTAAGGAATACTTAGTGCCGCTTTTTGATGATGAATTAATCGAAGAGCCTTGGTATTGTACGGAACTTATTGGTGGACGGGAATGGAACGACGAAATCGAAAAGAAATTCGATGATGCTGATATTATATTCTTTATGGTTAGCGAGAATTTGATGGCTACCAAATACGTAAAAGAAAATGAAATAAAAAAAGCAATTGATAAATGGGATAAATATAAGTCTATTAAAATATTCCCTATCCTTCTTGTTCATTATCATTTTGCCAGAAAGGGCACTTATGACTTATCAAGGTTTGTAGCTTTTCCTTATACCCTTAAGCCTGTTACCGATTTTCATGATCAACATTTAGCATGGCATTCGATATCCGAGTCAATTCGCATCATGATTGAGAATGACTGGGACCCGGGAGCAAATAGCGGAACTTTGACCTCAGAACAAAAAGGTATTTTTGAAGGAATAATTGAAAAGAAATTATAGTGATAAAGTGTAACTACTATTTCATTGAGACGTAATGTAATAAAACTGAATATTATTTAATTGTCAACTAATTTAGATATGTCAGAAATCAGATTTTGCTTACAAACAGTTGAAGATTTTCAGCGAAAAAAATTAAAGGTGGAAGCTGCCGATTTTTTTGAATTCTTGGAAAATCTCATAAAAATAGGACACACGGTGAAATTTTATCGTAAACCAGATGATGAACCTGCTTTGTCAATTATAAAGGATTTGGATCATCTTAAAAATTTCGAGAATTCGTTCAGAGTGTTAGCTCCATAAGAAAGTATTTTTATCCTCTTTATTGTATATGATTTTATGAAACATAAAAAGGATAAAGTAAATGGCGATTAGAGTTTCAAGATTAACTATTCTCTCCCAGCTGGAATTTAACACTATACTGATGATTGAGAGTCAGGATATCAGTTGATGTATGATCTATTTTTATACCCGCATTTTTCCATCCATGAAACTTCCAGACTAAAGACACCAAAATCCTCTGCAACTTTTCCTCTGATTTTATAAAACCCACTGGTATGCAAGGGGTGGCGTTTGGCGGCGTCGGGGAAATGGACGGTGTCGATCCAGTCAAGATTTGCATCCACAAAAGTGCCGAAGAACATGGCATCATCGTTTTTTGTGATGACGTGTTTGCGGGATATGAAATAGGCAAGTATGGTGATGGTTTTGCCGGAGTGGAGGTGCATGTCTTGTGAGGGGATGTATTTGGACGGGTCTTCGTCAACGAGGGCGAAGGGATTGCTTACGCAAAAATTCATGATCTCCATTTGATCGTAGAGGTCATCGATTGGATCGTCTGATAGTTCGGGGAGTTCAAAACCGAACTGGAGAGGTTCGTTGAACATGGATTGGACCTCCGGTGCTTCGACTGTGGCTTTCTTTTGGAGGAAGTTCGATTCCCAAAGCAATGTTTTTTTTGATTTGCCGGTGAATCGGAATGCGCCGATGCGGATAAGGATATTTAGCTGTTCGATGCCGGGGTTGGTGCGTTCGATGAAATTGGTGAGGCTTGTGTATGGGCCGTTCTGGTTTCGGTCTTCCAATAAAGTATCAATAAGTTTGTTTTGCAGGCTTTTGATATGGATGAAACCGACGTACACTTTTTGGTTGTGAATATTGGTGTAATGGTCACTGTGATTGACACAGGGCAAATGTATATCGCCACCACATTTTAGCAGTTCGAGAAAATAGAGTTCGCGGGAATAGAAGCCGCCGAAATTATTGATGACAGCTACCATAAATTCCTGGGGATAGTAAGTCTTTAGGTAGAGGCTCATATAACTCTCTACTGCAAAGCTGGCTGAGTGGGCCTTATTGAAGGAATAACCGGCGAAGGATTCCATTTGTCGCCAGACTTCGGCGACTTCGGCTTCCTCGCGGCCAAGGGAAATGGCGGAAGCGAAAAATTCTCTTTTGATCTCGTTGAACTTATTATGTGATCTGTATTTGCCACTCATGGCGCGGCGGAGAATGTCCGCTTTGCCCAAAGATAGACCTCCATAAAAATGTGCGATTTTGATCACGTCTTCCTGGAAGACCATTACCCCAAAGGTTTCAGAGAGGTGTTCTTTGAATGTAGGGTGAATGTACTCAACCAATTCCGGATTATGGTAGCGTTCGATATAGGCACGCATCATGCCGGATTGGGCGACACCGGGACGGATGATGGAGGAGGCGGCAACGAGCGTGATAT
Source organism: Sediminibacterium sp. (assembly GCA_965206685.1). GTDB lineage: Bacteria > Bacteroidota > Bacteroidia > Chitinophagales > Chitinophagaceae > Sediminibacterium. The sequence continues at coordinate 1,730,953 of OZ242223.1, read as the reverse complement.
AATCATCACATTTCAGTTTTTTCAATAAACCGCGCATGGCGGGGGACTCGATGTAAAAGCAACCGATAGTGTTGGCCTCGCGGATCTGGTCTTTGATTTTTGGATCGGTGAAGAAAGGGGCGGTGTTGTGAATATCAATTTCTTTACCATGATTTTCTTTGATGAGTTGCTGGCATTCTTTGATATGGCCAAGCCCACGTTGGCTTAAGACATCAAATTTATTCAGGCCGATATCTTCTGCGGTGAACATATCCATGAGTGCGGTTTGAAAACCTTTTGGAGGCATGAACAGCGACATGTATTCATAGATGGGGCGGTCAGAAATTAAGATGCCGCAGGGGTGGAGAGAAGGATTGTAGGGAAAGCCGCGCATGAGTTCGCCATAGGCTGCAATCTTTTTTGTTTTGGCACAAGTGGGTGTGCGTGAACGTTGAAAGGCTTTAATCTCTTCGTCGGGTAAGCCAAACACTTTGCCTAATTGACGGATAATGGAATCGCTTTTGAAGGTCGGGCAGGAGCCGAGGAGTGCCACATGCTTTTTGCCGTAACGCTTGAAGATATAATCCATTACTTCATCGCGATCTGTATAGGAGAAATCTATATCAAAATCGGGTGGAGAAGTTCTTTCGGGGTTTAAAAACCGTTCAAAATATAAATTCAGTGCCAAGGGATCAACGTCCGTAATGCCCAAGCAATACGCCACAATGGAGTTGGCCCCGCTACCGCGACCAACGTGGTAATAACCCTGTGCATCCGCGAAGCGAATAAAATCATAATTGATATGGAAGTAACCGATAAAACCCAGGTTACGAATCACTTCCAATTCGCTTTGCAATCTTGCATTCGCTTTTTTGTTTTTCTTTCCATAACGCCTGGCAAGCCCGGCACCGGCCAATTTTTCCAAGAGAATAAAATCATCTTCTTTCGATCCGCCATAGACCTGCATGGTTTTGTCTACATTGAAGTCCATTTCGATGGAACAGTCGGATAGTAATTTGTACGTGTTCGTAACTAATGCTGGGTAATGCCGAAATGCAACCAATAGTTTTGAAGGACTGAGAAAGGTTTCATTTCGGTCACAACAAGCCTCTTTAGTCAACGCAGATAGCAATACGTTGTTATCAATTGCACGAAGCAAACAATGCAGGTAGTAATGATCTTTGTCCTGAACGGTGACAGGTTGGCGAATCACATACTGATCGAAATTATCGAGTTTGAATATTTTGGTGATTTCAGATGGGCGGATACCGATTCGTTCGTTGGGGAGTAATTCACCGGGCTCTTTTTTCAAATCATAAATCACGAACACATCAGCAGGTGCAGATGGGGAATGGGGGAATTCTGATTTTTCTAATAAATACGTTGATAAAAATTCATTGATCCAGGCGAGGCCAAGATTATTTTTTGCGAGAAGCAAGTATTGAAAGGTTTGTGCATTGTGTATTTCTACACCCAACGCCGGTTTGATATTTTTTTCTCTGCACAACTTTACAAATTCCCAGTGATCGTAGGTTGAATTGATATTGGTTAATGCAAGGGCCGTAACGCCCTGCTCTACGGCAGCTTCCACAAGCGCGGAAGTTGAAAAAGTCCCATAACAAAACGAATAATATGTTTTACAATTCAAGTACATCAGGGAAGTATTAAGAACCAAAATCACTACAACTTTACTAATATTTTTAGCAAAATGTATAATTACTTCCTTAATCTTTGATTATCAGCCATTTACAATTCTAACTATCGTGAAAATTAAATATTGGGTTTGCTGGAGGTGGTTATCCTTTTTTTTATGTCTCTTTTTCCAATGGGTGAAAAAATTGTCTTTGTTCTTGTGGTCGGTCTCTCTACCTAATTCTACTTCCTTATCACTCCATTTACGGCAATGGATTATTCTGCTGTTTCTTATGAAATAATGCGATCTGCAAGGAAAATTCCAATTGCCAATAGATGGGGAAAGGGAAACGCTTTCCCCATCAAATATGAGTTTCCAATCAGTAGGACTGAAGGGGGTGACTACCTGCCTGCCGCAACCGCATATACATTTATGTATTGCGGTTGCGTAATCAAATGAAATGTATAGCACATTTTCATCAATATGATCGGGCATGAGTTCAACGAACTTAAACCGTAAAATCTGTTGTGGTGAGTTGCGCTGCATTAATAGTATAAATCGAGTTGTGATAATTAATAAGATCCTGGTAAAACGAACACATCTTTTTCCATTTGATAACAGCCATTGCTGCGTTAAGCATATTCAGATCTGCAATTTGAATATTCGATGAGTAATCATCCTCCTCTGCATCTTCAGTAGCTACACGGTTGGGTAAATGATCATTTTTCATTTGTGTTGCAGCAGTTACACGAACAGCGCCGATTAGGAAATCATCCACAATTTCAACACCTATACCTACATCAATAAAGGGGATGTTCAATTTTAAGAGGGTTGCCATCACCATTTTTCGCACACTGTTTTTATCAATACAAATAAACACATACGACATCTCGGATAATTCGTTGATATTGGCAGCCGTTATATATTGACGATGCGGAATAATATATTTATGAATTTTTGTATAACGATCAGCATAGTAATCCACTTTGGCGAACAATTTTTTCAGTTGATCCAGTGAGGCTGCACCAGGTGAACGAAACGCATTGTGCTGCATAAATATATCTCCATCAAACAAATGAATTTCAGCGACAGGTGTTTTGGATATCAGGTCTAAAACGTATGCACCTGTTCCACCTAGACCGATGATCCCGATTTTCTGGTTCTTAAATTTTGAATTGATGAGATTGATTTTTGCCCGGCTGGAATTAGTGTCGGTGTATTGAAAAACACATTCTTCATCATTCAGGTCGTTTACAATAAATGTTTTTTCTGAAACAGTGTTGTCAAGCGATTTTGCAGGTGAAGAGATGATATCTGCATATCGTTGAATTTTATCGTAATAGTTTGCGTAACCATTTGCTGGTTTATTTGAAAAAGAGTGGTTCACAACTATCCTCTCGTGCAGTTGCTGGCTTTGGCTAGCATGTTGAATCTGGACGATAATGCTACCGTCTTTGTTGCATGGATGATCACCAGAGAAATGAATAACATGAGTATCTGGTCTCGCTGTTTTGTTGCCGCTTAAAGTTAGCGGGGTTACTAAAGTGCCATAAGCGATTTGCTTTTGGCTGTTTACATAAGGTATGTGGTGGGCGAGCAGGTGCCCACCACATACGGTTATCTCATATCCCTCTTCTCTTAGCTTTTTTAAGTCCTGACTAAGATTTATCAGTTGCTGTGACATTGAATATCATTTTAGTTTTTACAAAAACACTGTCTCCTTTGACCATTGAACCTTCAGGGTTTTGTTCAGGTCCGCGTTTGTAGGTCACTGTGTAAACCCTTCTTTCGTTTTCTTCATGAACACCAAAAGCAAGTACAACAACCTGAGCATAGGAGATGGACTTCTCTTTCCAGGTATGCTCTTTTGCGTTTACGATAATGCAGAATTCTGTCACTGTTTTTTTAGACTAGAAGTGCTCAATTCCAGGTCGAGCCAGATCTATGAGTTCATCATCCTTGATCAACTCATCTTCCCAAGGCTTTTTAATTGCCATGTAAATTTCATCTGATGCCGGAATACTTCCTTGTTTGCGAATGACGGCTCCTTTGATGTACTGTTTCGCCGAGCCAAATTCTTTGCCATTTATAGTGTACACTAACTCCCGTTTAATGTAGAAGTGCTCGATTTCAGGCCTTGCCAGATCTACAAGGTTCTGATCTAAAATAGGCTCGTCTTTCCAAGGCTCTGGGAGGGATAGGAATAATTCACTTTCTTTCGGTAGATTTGCTAACTGTTTGATTTCACTACCCGTTAGATACTGTTTTTCTGTTGTAAGGGTCTGATTTTCAACAAGAAATGAAAGCTTTGCTTCCCCTCCGAATGCTTTTTGATTTGAATTTGTCTGTTTCATGATTCGATCTTTTACCTTCTTATGTTGCAGAGAAAGTATTTTTTGCCGTCGGTGGCAAAAAAAATTACTTTAGTAGCATATCATATATATAAGGGGGCATTATGGTAACTTAAAGCTTTACAATGGAGATATTAGACTGGGATGATATATATGTACAGTTATATGCATATACCGATCATCTACTAAAGGCAAAAAAATGGTTCAGAAAGGACGGGTCTGATTCTTATCTAAAAGGAAAACAGGTACATGATTATATTTCTGACGCGATAGAAAAACATCTTCGACATCCGGAAAAATATGACAGTACAACAAATCGAAGCTTTGTTAACTATTTAAAATTGCATATCATTCGTACTCTTGTAGGAAATGATGCAAGAAGCCATGAGAATTTTATAACCGATGACATATTTTCAATAACTACCAACGACAATGATGAAAATGATACACAATCCAGTCTCGATGCACTTTTGCCTTTTGCCGGTGCTTTTTTTGATCAGGAAATAGATTACCAGGAAATTATTTCGCATGTTAAAATCGAGCTTTCAACTGATGAGATTGCGGGTAAAATATTTGACGGAATATGCACTGGGTTAAAAAGAAGAGAAACTATTGAAGAACATAATTTATCTGACTCACAGTTCGACAATGGGATGAAGCGGTTAAATACCGTATTAAAAAAAACAGCAGTTAAGTACGATCTAACAAAACCATGATGAGCAAGGATCCAATTTTTGATAAAGAAACGTTTATTAGGCTCATAATGTCTAACATAGAACACAATAGTTCTTCCCCTGAAAGAGCAAAGGAGTATTTGGAAGAGCAGGGTGTAGATGTAAAGGCTATCGTTTCAACAGGTGTAAGTAAAATAAAAGAATTACAGAATCGTTTAAAAGTTGCTGGTGGTTTTCAGGCGCAGACAACAATCCATGCAACTGCAGAAATTCCATACAGCCAAAAAAGAAAATGGACACACAAGTCTGTGTTACAATTAATTGAAGAGTCGGGAAATCCTGACCCACTAGATGAAATTAAAACCAGAGCTCGGAAATTGGTTCTAAAGGCTTTTGAAATGGGATGGGAGGGCCCACCATACAGTCCAGTGCAGCTAGCTGAGTATCTCAGCATAGATGTAGTGCCAAACGATTCAGTGGTAGATGCCAGAATATTACAAGGAAAGAAGGGGTTTCAAATACAATACAATCCTTTTCAACGTCCAACACGTATTAACTTTTCTGTTTCTCATGAAATCGCACACACTTTATTTTCGGATTGTGGTGATGCCATTCGGAACCGAGAAGAATCACCAAATGAAAACAGACAATTGGAACAGTTATGCAACGCTGCCGCCGCTGAGATTCAATTACCGTATGCGATATTCTCGTATGACGCTAATACAGCATCTCCTTCCATTGAAGGTTTGATTGATTTGGCCACTAAATATAAAGCCTCCTTAGAATCTGTTTTCATAAGATATACTGAAGTGATTGATAAACCTTGTGCTGTTTTTATAGGAATTTTCCAAAGTGATAACAAAATTGTAATTGACTACCATAAAACTTCAAGACAATTTGCTATTAAACTTCCTGATTATTTTGAAATTCCAGCTGAATCAAAAGCCTATGAGTGTACTTCTCCAGGATGGACTTCTCGAGAACAAGTCAATTGGAATGTTTTTCAGGGAAAAACGTATAATTTATTTGCAGTTGGTATTTCACCTTATAGAAGAGACAACAAACCCAGAGTTGGGATTTTAATATTGCCTACAACTTCTGACAATTCATCAATAGAATCTGGTAAAATTATTTTAGAATATGGTGATGCGACCAAGCCAAGAGGCCCTGGAAAGAAAATAATTGCACAAGTTGTAAATACCGGTGCTGCATTAGGAAGGGGCTTTGGACTTTCGCTTGCAAAAAACTACCCCATTATAAAGGAGAAACTAAAAGAATGGCATGATAATAAGGCTGAGTTTGTTTTAGGTAATACAAATCTTGTGAAAGTCAATGAGAATCTATATGTTTTTCAAATGCTTGCTCAGAAAGGAATTTTCGCAAAAGGAGATGAAATTCCATTGCGATACAACGAACTTAGGAAATGCCTAATAGATCTTCGGGAAACTGCTAAAGAATTAAATTGCTCTATTCACATGAATGCAATTGGTTCCGGTAATGCTGGTGGCGACTGGAATATCATTATTGGGATGATTCACGATGAGCTTGTCAACTACGATTTAAAAGTCAATATCTATCTTTTCCCCGGAAAGCCATTTAATCCAAAACAAAAAACCAATCTAACTCTCTTTAAAGACAATTCAACATGGGAGACCGGAAAGTTATTGTAGTATTAAGCGGTGAAATCTGTACAGGAAAAAGTACGTTAGCTGATAAGCTCGAGGTTGCCTTTGGCTTTAAACATTGCAAAACCAAAGAAGGGTTAGAATACCATGGCCAAAAAAAACTAAAAGGGCAAACTCCAGATAGGGGGTATCTGCAAAAACTTGGAGAGCAATTAGATTCATCTGGTGGAGGTAAATGGGTACTCGATTATTTTCAGCATTTATACCAGAAGGAGTTTCATAACAATAAATTCTATGTCATTGATTCTGTCCGAATCTTAAAACAAATAACCCACATACGCGAAGCATACAGCTATTTTGTCTTTCATATTCATTTAGAAGCTTCTGCAAAAAGTCTCGAAGGAAGATTTTATGAGAGAGGAGAAATTAAAGAACTCGAACCAGAACAGCAAAAAGAGAAATATGTACGTTACAAATCTGATTCAACTGAAAAGAAAGTAAATTCCCTTCGCGATGAAGCCGACCTCGTTATCGATACTGATAAGTGCAATGAGGATGATGTATTTGTTCGTGTCGCCGGTTTTTTCAACCTGTTACCCTCTACACACAATAAGCTAGTGGATGTAATTGTTGGAGGTCAGTTTGGTTCCGAAGGTAAGGGCCAGATTGCAGCTCATATTTCACCTGAATATGATTGCCTTATGCGGGTGGGGGGCCCTAATGCCGGACACACTGTTTTTGAAAAGCCTACCAATCATGTTTTTCATTTACTTCCTTCTGGTACCTATAGGTCGCCAAATACAAAATTGTTAATTGGTCCTGGAGCGGTACTTAATTTGAATAAAATTCTTGAAGAGATAAGACATTTTGGCATTGAGAAAGATAGATTAGTAATTGATAGGAATGCGGTTATTATCAATCAAACAGACATTGATGCCGAACTTGCAGTTAAAGACACAATAAGTTCTACAGCGCAAGGTGTTGGTTTTGCAACAGCAACCAATATAATAGCAAGGTTAAGTGGAAGTGATAGTCATAAGGCGAGAAATTTCGAAAAAGAATTACGCGGTTATTTAGGCAATACTGGCGAAGAATTGGAATTAATGTATGCACAAGGAAAGCGTGTATTATTGGAAGGTACTCAAGGGACAGGACTGAGCCTTCATCATGGTTTATATCCTCATGTTACTTCTAGGGATACAACAGTTTCTGGCTGTTTATCAGAAGCAGGTATATCTCCTCGTCGTGTGCGAAAAATCATAATGGTTACCCGCACATATCCTATTAGGGTTGGCGGCGCTTCTGGGCCGTTTGGTAGCACTGAAATCACAATGCAAGAGGTGGCAAGCAGGTCTGGTAAAGATGCTAATGATCTTGTAAAAAAAGAGATAACGACTACCACAAAAAAGAACAGACGCATTGCTGAATTCAGTTGGTCATTATTCCGCAAGGCATGTGAGCTAAATTCACCTACTGACATTGCCTTAACTTTTACAGACTATTTTTCTACTAAGAATGAGAAGGCACGCCGGTATGAAAATCTAACTGATGATACACGTCGATTTATAGAGGAAATAGAAAGGTGCTCGGGGGTGAAAGTTTCTCTGATCGGAACTACATTTGATTATCGGGCTGTAATTGATAGACGAAACTGGAAATAAAAATACTATGGATAAACAACAATTTCTTGATAAAACACCTTACCTATACCATCTGACAAGTAGTGATAATCTGGATTCGGTGCTTTCCGACCGCAAATTATATTCTACAGTTGAACTTTTTGAAATGTCTTCTATAAAAAGCAGTGGAGACTCATTTTTGCGTACCCGCCGTGATAATCATGTAGCACTTGATATCAACGGTTTAAAAGTTTACGTCAGGGATCAGCAGCCAATTACTAGAGCATTAGATCGCTGTTTAACGGACAACTGGACAAGGGAGGATTTTATTCACTTTTTAAATCAACGCGTTTTTACTTGGCCTAATCTTAAACGGTTGAATATTCACTTTGGTAGATACGCATCTGAAAAGCCGGTTATTTTGCGGTTGCCTACTTTGGATGTCATTAAATTAAATCCAGCTCCATTAATAACTAACTTGAATTCAGGAGCAACGCGGTGTATACCAAAATATAGAGGTGCGCCTCCAAGAGGGAAAGATACATTTAAGTCGATTGAGAATTATGATGGAAATCCAAGTAGTATAGCTGAAGTTACCTTTATTAATGAGTGTGTATTGCCAGATATGATTGAAATAGGAATACATCCTAATGGCCCGTGGAAGAAAGCTTAATATCAAATCTTTCCATAGAGTTTTCCAATTTGGGTTGCTACATAAATCTTTCTTCATTCCCAAATGATTAGGATTGTCAATATTATCCGGCACAATCTAAGTATTGCCCATTTATACCATTTCTTTAGTTTATGAATTCCTTTGCAGCGGAAGATATTGTATTATTGTCCAATTGATTAGCGGGTGGTTTGTGCCGCTTTTTCAAAATCCAAATATCCTGGGCGTCTATTGAAATTTTATAGATATTTAATTAAGATTGATCGAAACTGGCCTGAATATTGTCCCCAAGAAGTCTTTTAGGGAAGCTGATTTGCTATTGCTTACTGCAAAAGGTGAGGAGGAGGCGTTTCGGGAACTTTTTAAAGAATACCAGCCCCTGTTTTTAAGTTTCGTTTTCAAGATTACCATAAATATGGCAGCGATGATGGATGTAGTATAGGATAATTGACTTGAAATAACGAAAAGTGAAAACCAGACTTGTATCATTTAGGTAATACAATTTGATTTTGTGCCGAAGAATTAGAATCTGCATTTTTGAGTGCATTATTATTCTCTTTCTTTATCTCTTTATGCTTGATCATCATTTTACAGATGATTTCTTTTAGCATTAAAATTGAAATGGTTGTAATAAATACCGAAATCGGAAAAATCCAGGGGTTATTATAATTAGTTTTTGGTTCTACAACCCCGCCTCCTGAAAATTTATTCACAAATTCAGTATTATCATAATAATAATTCATGTTGTTTGATTTTATAATCAGTAATCGTAATCTCTTCTAATAGATAACCCACAAAATAGAACAAACCTTTATTATTTAATCCATAATCCGTTATAACAGAGCGCTTTAAAATAATGCCATATTTATTTATGTCCTCGATTGTTACATTCTCACCTTTATTTAACATCAAATGTGTAATTCTGTTATTCATTGATCTGTGAAAATTGACAAGCATCCTATATGCTTTGAGATCAATTTTTTTCTTCTTAGACCAGTATTTATTTTTGCAAGACTCCTTGCTTGGTATACCCAGCTCTATATAATCGCAAAATTTTAATGCCAAATGCTTTTGATCTGGGATACGTACCCCGCAATGAAGACATTTTCGACCTGTTAAATAGGTGTATATCTTCATTTCTCGGCCATTTTTTCCAGAAATGCTTCCAGAGATTCCCTTAATATAAACTTTCGTTTACCCACTTTTGCCACCTTTAAAAGGCCATTTTTTAATAAGGCAGCCATTTGCGTTGGCTTGTAGTTAAAAAACTTCTGGACTTCTGCTAATGGAATCCATTTGTTTGAAATTGTGTTATTTTCTATCATTTTGAATCAGTTTTATTAGATTCAAAAGTATATTTCGCCTTTAATGGTTCAAGTAGTAGAATTCTACGATGACTATTTCATCTCTCTAAAACCAACAAGGGTATCTAGTCGGGTGTTGTAGTATTTGTTATAATATCCATCATATTTTTCATTGTCTTCCGCTTGTAGTTTAAATTGATCTTCAGATAGTAATCCATCAGTACTATTTTCAAATAAAATATAGAAGAGGGGTTTAAATATTTTTTTAATTTCTAATGGTGTATAATATTTTAAAATGCGCATAAAATACCATTTTAGTAACTCCTTTAAAGGATTGTTATCCTCTCGTATTGTACCCTTTTGTGCCTGAATATAAATGTTTGTAAGAAATTTATCTGGCGAATCATCATTACGTTCAACTTCAGCTAATAGTGCTTCTAATGGGTCAGCATATTTTTCTTTTTTAGTAAATTTATCCAAATCCGATTTTCTTCTTCGAAGCATATTGAGCAGTGTTATTTCACATTCTTTAAACTCCTTTGGGCCATCGTATTCGTCCACTATTTTATGGGTAATGAAATATGCATTTAAATCTCTAGCAATTCGCATGTCGTACATCATATCAACAATTATTAATGTAAACTGGGCATTTATAATAATGCCCGATTTGATAATTTCCATTATGGTATCTTCTATACGATTTATTTCTACGAAATGGGTTAAAAAAACTTCCCTGATTCCTCTGTATTTGAAGAAATTGATCACTTCATAAGATTTAGAAAATTTTAAATTTGCATAAGTCTGATAAACGATATTAAGTTCACCTTCGCCTGAATAGTTATAAAATTTATCTGGAATCTGATCAGGGTTCTGATTGATCCATTCTATAGTATTTATGGTTTTTTCGTTTAAATATGATATATAACTGGAATATCCTTCTGTAATAAAGTTTATCAACGTTGTACGATATATTGGTAAACACTCTTCTAAAAGGTTGAATTGGCCTTTTGGTATTAGTTGTTTAATCTCATCAAAATTTAATGAATTAATATATTCCTCAATTCTTGTTGTTAGCGGTCGCATAGATTTATGTCTAAAAAGTTTTGAAATTTTGTTTTAGCATCTAATAATCTTTGAAAATTAACACGTGAATAAAACCTGCTTGAGCCCTCCTTGCTATTGCTCCAGCCGAGCATCTTATTAATTACATCCGAATTAATACTTCCCAGGTCTCTTAATAACTGGTTACAGGTATGACGTGCAATGTGTGTTGATAGGTTCTTCGTTATCTGAGCCTTTGCCTGAAGTAATTTAAGATTTTCGTTTACGTTATTCAAATGTCTCTTTGGAAAAACCCGGTTTTCTGGAAGTGTTTCAATATGATCCTTATATTTTTGGACAATGGACACCACTTGTTTTACTAATACCTGTTGAATGGGCTCATCTGTCTTTTGTCTATTTTTCAATATTGTCAACTCCCCGTTTTCTTCTTTTATATCTATTTTTCTGAGGTTGTAAACATCACTATAGGCCATACCAGTAAAGCTTGAAAAAAGAAATAAATCCCTATAAATGTCCAATTTTGGATCTTGTGTGAGATCGATCTTAATAAGTGCATTGATTTCTTCGATTGTTAATTCTGCTCTTTTGGGAGATTTTGTTTGCATTCGAAGTTTTTTGAAAGGATTTTTATTTAGCAGTTCAATATCTACGGCCCTTTCAAATATTGCTTTGATCTTAATGGTGATACTTGAGGCAGAAACATCGGTCATGCCTGTTTTTTCTAATGAAACAATATCTCTTTGTAGAAAATCATAAAAACCAAACGCAAGGGCAGGAGAGAAGCAGGAAATCGTCACTTTAGACTGGCTGATAAAATTCAGATAAGTTGTTAAGTGGTTGATAGCCTTTTTGTAGTTTCTTTTGGTTCCCTCGCTTATATTTTTATTGGGCTTTACTGTAACGGAATAATGGTCTTCCATGTAATTCAAAACCAGAATCGTTTCAGCAGTTGTAGGGCGCTGAGTTGGAAAAAGTTTTTCCTTGATTTGTGCTGGCGTCATCTTTGGGAATTCCTCCTTAAATCGATATTGTAGACCTCTAAAATCATCCTTAATATCTTCCAGCCTTTTATTAACATTACTTTCCTTCATTTCCATTCTTTCTGAAAATGCGTCCCAATATTGAATTTCGTCAGGAAGAATAGAAATACCAAGGCTTGTTTCAACCTTTACGTGCCCTTTTGAGATCCTAAGGTAGAAGGGGATTTGTTTTGTTTTTTTTAGCTTCTTTCCAATATTAGGATAGAATACCAATTTTGCTTTTTGCATCGGTTTTTAATTTTAGGTGAAAAATCTGCTTTTAGGTGACAAATAGGTGAAGCAGATTCCGACGAAAAGCGTGTTTAAACGAAAAGTGGTGAAAACAAAAAATCCTGTAAATCATTGATTTACAGGATTCCGTGTTGTAGTGAAGTAAACTGTGTGACCGCGTCAGGATTCAAACCTGAAACCCCCTCATCCGTAGTGAGGTACTCTATTCAGTTGAGCTACGCAGCCGGTTATAATTAGAAATTAATAATTAGTAATTAATAATTCCAAACTCCAAACTCCAAACTCCAAACTTCTACCGTTTGGGGTTGCAAATATAATGTCAAAAAAAGAATTGGCAAAACCTATCCTGTTCTTAATCAGAATTAATCTTTGGCATAAATACCTGCGGCTGAGGTTTCTACCAGTTTTTTGGGTAATAACCATACCAGAAAAGTACCCAGCTGATTAATAAAACCCGTAATCGTCTCGGTTTTGCGGGCAAACATCGCATTTACAGCCAGTTTGGCCACGGCTTCGGGTGTCATATTTAATTTTTCCCCGGCTTTTACGGCTTTGGCACCCACTTTGGCGCGGTTGGCAAAATCGGTATCGGTTCCACCCGGACTAACCACAGTTACCGAAACATTGGTTTTCTTTAATTCAAAGGCAAGGCCGCGACTGAAACTGAGGATAAAAGATTTGGTGGCCGCATATACCATTAACCCCGGTACTGCCTGGTAAGCAGCTGCGCTGGCAATATTGAGAATATACGCTTTGGGCTGTTTCTTTAATTCGGGCAACAGAAGGTTAGTCAGTTCTACGGGCACATTCATATTCACCTGCATCATATCCCTGTTTTCTTTGGCAGAATACTGCTCAAAAGGGCCGCTGAGGCCATATCCTGCATTGTTTACCAGAATGTTCACTGTATATCCTTTCTGTTTAATCCATTCACTGATCTCAATAGATGCGGTAGGGTCGGAGAGGTCTATGGCAAGATAATCGGCTTTAATTCCATAACGGTCAGACAGATCCTTGGCAATCTCTTTCAAAAGAAATTCACTTCTGGCAATTAAGATCAGGTCTGTTTGTCTGGCGGCCAGTTCTTCGGCAATCGCTTTGCCAATTCCTTTACTGGCGCCGGTAATAAGTGCGTAGGGCATAAATTATGTTTAGTCAGAAAGTCAGTGAAGTCGGTAAGTCCGAAAGTAAGAAAGAGTGTATCGGTTCTGCTTTCGGACTTCCCGACTATCATTATAAAAAAAGGCCAACCATTGTTGACCTTTAAAATGATTTTGATAAAAGGATTAGTGGTGTACTTTTCCCGTAAACCTGTGATAGAAAGGCGTTTTGCTGCTTTCTGTTTTGGGTTTGTATTTTCCGGTGATGAATGGAACATACATTACCCTTCTGCGGCTTTCTTCCCCAAATTTAGGAGACTGCTTCACTCTATGCCATAAGCGGCCATCATGTACAGACAGATCACCTGCATTGATATCAAAGCCTACTTCGCGGCTATCATCGTTATTATCAATAAAGTATTTCTTTCCAAAAAGCAGTTTCAGCATGTTTTGCTTATGTGTTCCAGGTAATACACGCAAACCGCCATTCTCAAATGGACAGCTGTCCAGATGTATACCTACATTCAGCATCGGCATAATCTTTTGTCCAAGAAACAGGTCTCTAGGAGAATCCGTATGCCAGCCCATCTGGGTAAATGTGCTATTGGGGGTATTGATGTAATTGTTAATCACCAGACCATCCTTCTCATTCTCGGCTATACGGCCTTCATAAGGGTTCAGAAAAGCCATCAGTGCTTTCAGCTTAGGTTCTTCCAATAAATTATGAAGCTCCTCGCTGTATAAAGAGCTGAAGCATAATCGTTGTATGGTTTTGTTTCCGTGTTCGTCTTTACCGAATTTCAATGGAATCCCATTTACCTTATCGCGGCCTTCTTCTATCCATTGCGATTCGAGGCGTTTGAGCTCATTGAGATAGACGGCCACTTTTTCTTTGCTGATAAAATTTCGGAATACGATCACCCCATGCTCATCAAAAAAGTCCAACTGCTCTGCGGTTACAGTATCTCCCAGCTGAAAATGACTATCCCATTTTTTCATTCTTTCTTCTGTTACGTTAATTATGACTGTAATGTTAATTAATTATTACGAAAATCGCTAAAGCGCTAAGCTTAAAAAACGAGCAAATCTAAGCATTTTATGCAGAGTTTTATGCCAGTTAAAGTATAAGAGGTTAATTTACACCGCTTATAGTAAAAAACCAAGGCATGATTTTTCGCTTTTTAGGGGCTTTTGGGATTGTTTTTGCCTTAAATACATGTATTTATGCACAAAAAGACACCTCAAAGACCAAACATTTGTTGATATTTCCGGTAATCGCCCGTTCTATTGAAACCGGCTGGTCTTTTGGTACAGTCGGTTCCTCCACCTTTCGCTTTTCGAAAAAGGACACAGTGTCAAGAACGTCCAATATGCAGTTATTATTATTGTACTCCACAAAAAAACAACTGGTTACAGCCATTAATGGCGCACAATATTTTGATGAGGAGAAATATATCCTGAATGAACAGGTTTCTTTCAGCTCGTATCCCGATAAATTCTGGGGGATAGGAAAGAATACGCCCGATAACAATGAAGAAGCTTATAAATTCAAGCAATTCTACGTGTATCTGCATATGTTACGGAAAGTGGCGCCCAATTTCTTTGTAGGATTGCTTTTTGAAACACAGCGTGTTTGGGATATAGATTTTGTTCCGGGCGGGTTATTTGATCAACAAAGACTGTCGCCAAAAGAGGGCTATCGTGTATCCGGTTTTGGTTCCAGTATAACGTATGATAAACGCAACAATGCATTTGCGCCGGATAACGGATTGTTCTGTCAGGTGTCCTTCAATCATTTTGATAAATTCTGGGGTTCTGATTTTAATTACACAAACATTGTTTTTGATCTTCGTAAATACATTCCTGTGTTTAATAATAAGGTGCTGGCTTTTCAGTTATACAGCTTCAATAATACCGGCGAAGTGCCCATCAGAAGTCTGGCTTCTTTTGGCGGCGCCAGCCGTATGAGAGGGTATTATGAGGGAAGATATAAAGACAAGGATATGCTGGAGTTTCAGGGAGAATATCGGTTCCCTGTGTATAAAAGAATCAGTGCGGTTGCTTTTGGAAGTGGCGGAACAGTGGGCAATCGTTTTACGGATTATTCATTGTCAGATCTCAAATTCTCTTATGGCGGCGGTTTACGTATTGCACTGGATAAAAAAGAAAAACTGAATATGCGCCTTGATTATGGTATTGGGCAAGGGAAGAATAATGGGTTTTATCTGCAGTTGGGAGAAGCTTTTTAGCAGATTTTGGAATTTTGGAATTGGGAAATTTTGAAATTTGTTTATGCTCGCAGTGCGCGGCTAATAGCTCGCAGCTTTATATTCGGAGAACTTCTTTCCTAACAAATAGATTACGTAGGTAAAAAAGAAAGCGGCAAGTACATCGATTGAATAATGCACGTGTTGTACCAGCACTAAAATGCCTACCGTTATGGTTGCAACGAAGGCAACAATCTTATCATTTCTTTTTTTGAGGCAGAGAAAGATCAGGAACTGGGTGGATGTATGTCCGGAGTAGAAAAGATCTTTGGTGATGAATACCTCTGTGCCACCGTAAAAAAGGCTGCTGATGGGGTCTCTTAACGGTATAAGGCCTATGGGCGGATTTAACGGAATAAGTGTAATGGTAATCATTCTTGAAATGCAGAGCAATACAAGCGAACTCAGCATCACAATAAAAATATCCGGATTTTGGGCAGAGCGGTAACAGATGAAAATATTCATCGACCAGATCAATATAAAAGTGAGGCCGGATACATCTATCGGTGGAATCAGTTTCAATAATCTGTCGTTAAACTGAATCCCATCTCTTTTTTCGATGAATGAAAAGAATAAAGGGAACGACATCAGAATCACTAACAGAAGAATCGTTACCGTAATGGTTTTTACCCTGTAGCTGGGGTCGCTCCATGCTTTTCTCCATGCCAGTGCGATAGTCTTATTGCTTTGATCCGGGTGTTGCATTCGTCAAAAATAGCGAGTCTTTAGTAATGCCATCTTACAAATGCTTCCATGGCTGCATATTTTGTCATACCGAGTGCCGCGTATAAGTTAGCTGTATTGGCATTTCTATCTTCAGCCCTTTGCCAAAACTCTCTGCTATCCGTTCCCTGAAAAGGAACCATATCCTTTTGCGATTGGTGTATAAAAATGCCAAAACGTTTTTTCATTACCTGATCCGGACTCATCGGGATGGCCATTTCAATTTCAGAAATATCCCATTCCTGCCATGCGCCTTTGTATAACCACACCCAACAATCTTTGATCCAGGGTTCGCCGGCTTCTTTTAATCTGCGTAAACTTTCAAAAACAATTTCCAGACAAACTTTATGCGTTCCATGCGGATCAGCCAGATCACCTGCGCAGTAAATCTGGTGGGGTTTCAGTTTGCGCAGCAGTTCCATCGTTAACAAAACATCTTCTTCGCCCATGGGCTTTTTTTCTATTGCACCTGTTTCGTAAAAAGGCAGGTTCTGAAAATGACAACGGTCTTCTGTTAATCCAACATAACGGCAGGTGGCTTTTGCCTCACAACGTCTGATCAATCCTTTAATAGAACGGATCTCATTTGTATCCGGCTGATTTTTCTGTTTGTTGGCAATATATTCACGGGCAGTGGTAAGAATAGATTGACTTTTATGGTTATCAATTCCAAACATATCTTCAAACCCAACTGCAAAATCGATAAAGCGGGTAACAAATTCGTCTGCTACGGCAATATTTCCGCTGGTTTGGTAAGCTACATGTACTTCATGCCCCTGATCGTGCAAACGCATAAACGTTCCGCCCATGCTGATAATATCATCATCCGGGTGAGGAGAGAAGATGACACATCTTTTAGGATGCGGCTCACTCCGTTCAGGGTGTGCAGGAATAACCGCACCGGGTTTACCGCCCGGCCATCCGGTAATACTATCGCGAAGCAAATAATATACCTGAAGGTTGATTTCATACGCATCACCTTTTTCAACCAACAGGTCTGAAAGGCCATTCTCGAGATAATCATTGGCAGTAAGACTCAATACAGATTTTTCGAGTTTAAGGGCCATATGAACAACGGCCCTTTTGATCATCTGGTTTGTCCAGATACATTCTCCGGTAAGCCATGGTGATTTGATCCTGGTAAGATCCGCCGCAGCCGCTTCATCCACCACAAATGTGCAATCGGCATGTTGTTGAAGGATACTTGCCGGCACTTGTTCTGTAACATCGCCTTCTACGGCACGGGCCACGATCTGCGATTTTTGTCCCCAACCCAACAATATGATTCGCTTTGCCTGTAAAATATTACTGATGCCCATCGTAACCGCCAGTCTGGGTACTTTGGAAATATTCTGAAATTCATAAGTATTGGCAATCCTTGTCATGTTATCAAGGTTTACCAATCTGGTTTTTGAATAAATACTTGATCCAGGCTCGTTAAAACCAATATGCCCGTTTAAACCAATCCCAAGGATTTGCAGGTCAACACCTCCCGCATCATCCATTTCTTTTTCATACGCGGCACAATATTTTTTGATCTCATCTTTGGGCCAGCTGCCGTTTGGAATATGAATATTGGCAGGGTTAATATCAATATGATCAAATAGGTTCCTGTGCATAAAGCTCCAGTAACTCTGGTAAGCTTCTCTATCTATCGGGTAATATTCATCAAGGTTAAAGGTGATTACGTTTTTAAAACTCAATCCCTCTTCTTTATGCATACGAACCAATTCATCGTAGAGATTGATAGGAGTGGCACCTGTTGCCATGCCCAATACACAGGATTCGCCTTTTGCAGCTTTTTCACGGATGAGTTTTGCGATCTCATCCGCCGCATATTTGGAACCCGTTTTAGCAGTTGAAAATATTTTTACCGGAATTTTTTCTAATGAATCTACCATGTTGATGGGAAATTTTATGTTCAGCAAAACTAAAGTCTTTTACTTAAATCATGCATAAACTTGCAGAAATCGATCTAATTCCTGCAAAAATGTGCATTTTTTATTTATTTATTAGCTGGATCCAGATAAGCTTTGCTGTAGTTCAGCTTTAACCAATCGTAT
This sequence comes from Sediminibacterium sp., assembly GCA_965206685.1. Taxonomy (GTDB): domain Bacteria; phylum Bacteroidota; class Bacteroidia; order Chitinophagales; family Chitinophagaceae; genus Sediminibacterium. The sequence goes on along the minus strand of OZ242223.1, from coordinate 1,712,612 downwards.
CTTTTAAATTGTGTTTGCAACCTTTTCTCAAAATCGGTCCAGTCGCGTGTTTTTTTATCGCTCCATAAAACCTCGCTTAAAGCCGTCATTCTCGGGAAGATCATGTACTCAATTTTGGATGGGTAAGCCATATATTCTGTCCAAACATTACCCTGTGCTCCCAATACATATTTTTCTTCGTCCTTAGACAGTTCTTTTGGAACCGGTTCATATCCATAAACCGTTTGCAATGGCAAAAAGCCTCCAATTACCACTGAATCTTCTTTTTTCATCTGACTGTGATCCAGATATACATATTTACCGGGAGTCATGATCACGTTGTGTTTTTGTTTTGCGGCTTCAATTCCGCCTTCCTCACCACGCCAGCTCATAACGGTTGCGTTAGGAGCGAGGCCACCTTCAAGGATCTCATCCCAGCCAATGATCTGACGTCCTTTGCTGTTAATGTATTTCTCCACACGCTGAATAAAATAACTCTGTAAACCATGTTCATCTTTCAGGTCTTTTTCTTTGATAAGTTGCTGACAAAATGCAGAGCGTTTCCAATTGTCTTTCGGACACTCATCGCCACCGATATGAATGTATTTGCCAGGGAATAGACTGATCACTTCATCCATCACATCCTCAATAAATTTGAAAGTGTATTCGGTTGGTGCAAAAACATCAGGATAAACACCCCATGCCTGTTGCACCTGTTTACCCGTACTGTCGCCACTCCAAACAACTTTATTGGAATGTTTGGTGGCTTCATCGGGAAAACAACTTAATTGCGGGTAAGCTGCAATGGCTGCAGATGCGTGGCCGGGTAATTCTATTTCAGGCACAATGGTGATGAATCTGTCGGCAGCATATTTTACAATCTCTTTGATTTCTTCCTGGGTATAAAAACCACCATCCTTTTTAAAATCATTGCCTGTGCCGGGGTGATGACCAATGATGGTTCCATTGCGATATGCGCCAACAGAAGTAAGTTTTGGATATTTTTTGATCTCAATACGCCATCCCTGGTCTTCGGTTAAATGCCAGTGAAAGGTATTCATCTTGTGCATGGCAATAAAATCGATAAACTTCTTTACATAGGCTGCATCAAAAAAATGACGGCCTACATCCAGATGCATTCCGCGGTAGGCAAAGCGCGGCTGGTCTTCAATTTCAACGCAGGGAATGGTTAGTAACTGTTTCTTTTCTAAAGGCAACAATTGTATGAGTGATTGAACACCATAAAAATTACCCATCGAATTATCGCCACCAATGGTTACGGCAGATTTATCGATCACCAGGGTATAGGCACCGGGAATGGCGTTATCCATTTTTTCAATGTCCAGCCTGATCAGATTGGTCTTGTTTCTTAGTCCTCCGTTTTTGATAACCTGCAAACGAAAACCATAAAATTTCTGGAGATAATCATTCAGAAACTGAGCAGATCTTTCCAATCCGGTTTCTTCAAGGATGATCTGCGTGGCAGGAGTGATAGTGAAATTACCGTCTGTTTTTGTAACACGGTTTGGTTTAGGAATAATGTTTACATCCTGAGCATTGGTGCAAACTGAAAATAAAAGTGCAAGGGCAAGCAATCGTTGTTTCATGTTTGGGTTGTATTGGGGTGGTTTCAATTATTTGATTACGGGTAATATAATTTTAGAAGTGTTATGATATATGCGGATATCTGATTTCTGAAAATCAGACAATTTTGCGTGATAGATATCTGTGAATGTTTGCGGGTTTCTGTCGGCCAAAGGGAACCAACTGCTTTGGATCTGTATCATCAGCCGATGCCCTTTTTTGAAAGTGTGTGCCACATCTGGTAAGGTATATTTTACCTGTGCAGGTTTATTGGGAACAAAGGGTTCCGGCTTTTCAAAACTGTTTCTGAATTTTCCTCGAAAGATCTCACCACGAACCAACATCTGGTAACCGCTCATATTGTAATTGGTTTTGAGGGGAACGGCATAAGCAAAATCATCGGGGAATACATCAATGAGTTTTACCACAAAATCTGCATCCGTTGTAGAAATACTCACCATCAGATCTGCCACTAATGGGCCACCAAGCGTAAGATCATCGGTAAGTACAGGGGTTTGAAAAACCAATACATCCGGCCTTCTGGCAGCAAAACGCTGATCGTCGAGCATATATTCTTTTGTACGTGTCAGATGAACATCTTCTGTATACGGTACGGGTTTGGCAGGATCACTGGTATATTGGGTAAATCCTTTGTTCTGGTTATTTTCAAAACTTAATGCGCCATTGTTTTGCAGATAGATGGGTTTCTGCTGCATATCTGCTACGGGCCATTGTGGCAATTGTTTCCATTCATTACTTCCGCTGAAAAAGATATTGGCTTCTTTGATCTGATCAACAGAGCCTTTTCCTTTCAGGTAGTAATCAAAGAAGGGCAGTTCAATATTATTTCCAAACCATTCGCTGGTATTGCTGTCGAATTTGATATTACCTAAATAAGATCCATCAAAACGCCCCCATTGGCCATGATGCCATGGACCCATTACAATTTTGTTATTGTTCTTTGCTTTGCTTTCAATGGCTTTGTAAAGGTTCCATGCACCAAAACAATCTTCTGCATCAAATAAACCACCTACTACCAGAGTAGCGATATCGGATGAGATATTCTGTACAAAATTTCTGTCGTTACGCGCTTTCCACCATTCGTCCATATTGGGATGGCTGATCAGGTCTTTCCAGAATGCAATACTATCGCCCATGATCTTTGTGAGGGCTTCAATATTTCCCTTCCGTAAAAAGAATTCGTAATTATCCTGAACAGGAATGTCAAAATAAGAGGGGCCAATGGTTGTGGGTTTGGGACGTGGCTTACCAAAGCCTGAATAAAAATCAAATGCATCCATCATCATAAATGCACCGTTGTGGTGAAAATCATCTCCCACAAACCAATCGGTAACCGGTGCCTGCGGACTAACTGCTTTTAATGAAGGGTGATTGCTTAATGCGGCCATTGCTGCATAAAAGCCGGGATAGGAAGTGCCGAATACACCTACTTTGTTATTGTTGTTGTCAATATTCTTTACCAGCCAGTCAATGGTATCATACGAATCGCTGGCTTCATCAATATCTGAATTGGATTTTTTATTGGGATTGTATGGCCGTACATCTACAAAATTGCCTTCGCTCATCCAGCGGCCGCGTACATCCTGTTGTACATAGATATAATTTCCTTTGAAAAAATATTTTCTCGGACTGGTCCATACAGCCGAAAATTTTCCGTCCCCATAAGGCGCGCAGGAGTAAGGTGTGCGTACCAGCAAAACAGGATGTTTTTCGGTATTGTCTTTTGGAGAGTAGATCACCGTAAACAATTTCACCCCGTCGCGCATAGGTATGTACACCTCTTTTTTGGTGTAATTATTTACAACCCAGGCTGAATCGGGATTTTGTGCAAAAACCGCGAACGGGAAAAACAGAAAGATGTATCTGAGCAGATTCTTCATAAGGCAGGTTTTGATGGCTGAAAATAAAAAAGATTCCTCTTTGCGGAGGAATCTTTTCTGATTATTAATTAAAATCTTATCTACACTACTTTGGTCAGTTTGATCACATTGGTTGGTAAATGCTGATCTACCGGCGTACTTCCTGTATTTACCACTACATCACCGGGGTTCAGGAACCCTCTTTCGCGGAGGATCTCGATCTGGTCGTGAATGATATCATCCAGGCTATCTTCTTCTGCATAATAAAATGCACGTACGCCCCAGCTTAAACTTAACTGGTTAACCAATGTTCTTTCTTTTGTGAAGATATACAAAGGTGATTCAGGGCGGTAGCTACTCAACATAAAAGCTGTGTAACCGCTCTGTGTCATACCAATCAATGCTTTTGCTTCAACATCTTTTGATATTTTACATGCATTGTAACACATCGCATCGCTATGAAAAGAAGGGGAATGGGGTTGTGGTTTCAGATCTTCTTCACGATTATAACGATATTCTTTCTTTTCTACTTCTGCAATAATCTTACGCATGGTTTGTACCACAAGGGCCGGGTGATTTCCTGCCGCGGTTTCGCCGCTAAGCATTACCGCATCCGCACCTTCCAGTACAGCGTTGGCAACGTCTGTGATCTCACTACGGTTAGGTTTAACACGATCGATCATGCTTTCCATCATCTGTGTAGCCACAATTACCGGCTTGGCACGGTGGATACATTTACGGATCAGTTCTTTCTGGATCAATGGAATTTGCTCAACAGGCAATTCAACACCCAGATCGCCGCGGGCAACCATGATACCATCACTTTCTAAAATGATATCGCGGATATTGACCAGTGCTTCAGGTTTTTCTATTTTGGCAATGATCTTGGTCTTGCTTTTCTTCTCAGTAAGTTTACTTCTCAGGATCACAATGTCTTTCACACTCCGAACAAAACTCAGCGCGACCCAATCGCATTGCTGTTCAATAATAAATTCGAGGTCGATCAGATCCTTTTCTGTTAATGCAGGAAGAGAAATTTTTGTATCCGGCAGGTTTAATCCTTTTTTGGAAGAAAGGATTCCGCCAAGGGTAACCATCACTTTTACATCACCGTTCTTTTCAATACCGGTTACTTTTACTTCAATCTTTCCATCATCAATCATGATGATATTACCCATTATCACATCACCGGCAAGATTTGGATAAGATACATAGATCTTCTCCAGCGTACCAATGCATTTTTCGTTTGTAAAAGTTAATATATCACCTGCTTTTACTTCAATACCATTATTTTCAATTTCACCTACACGCAGTTTAGGTCCCTGCAGATCGGCTAAAATGGCAATATTGTAAGGTTCTGTTTTATTGATATTGCGGATATGCTCAATAATGTTGAGTTTGTCTTCATGACTGCCATGTGAAAAATTCAGGCGGAATACATTCACACCGGCTTTTACCAGTTCCAGTAATTTGTCATATGTATCACAAGCCGGGCCAACAGTGGCAACGATCTTGGTTTTGTGATTCACATGGGCAAGACCTGCTTCTCTATCCATATTCTTGTACAGGTATTTATCAATGTTTTTTGACATTTGGGGTGGGTTAATGATCGTTAGTAAAATATGTTTTACGGTTAACGGGCCAGGATCTTAACAATCTTGAACCAGTCGTCCGAAATTTTTTGTTTTGCTTTTACAGCATTGTCAAGTGGCGTGTAATGGAGTTTATTATTGAGAATACCAACCATTACATTGTGTTTACCGTTCAGTAAACATTCCACAGCATGATAACCCATACGGCTGGCAATCAATCTGTCTAAACAGGTAGGAGAGCCGCCACGCTGAATATGGCCAAGGATACAAACACGCACATCGGCCTGCGGCAAACGGTGTTTGATGATGGCTGCAATTTCGTTACCACCGCCAAATTCATCACCTTCTGCAACCACGATAAGGTTTACCAGTTTTTTTCTTTTTTCCTTTTCGGTTAAGGAAGCCACCATTTCTTCAATATCGGTCTTGGTTTCGGGGATCAGGATATTTTCTGCGCCTGTCGCAATACCGCTGTGTAAGGCAATATAACCGGCATCGCGGCCCATCACTTCTACAATAAAAAGACGGTCGTGTGCATCGGCTGTATCGCGGATCTTATCAATGGCTTCAACGGCAGTGTTTACGGCCGTATCAAAACCGATGGTAAAATCACTTCCGGCAATATCCTTATCAATAGTACCGGGAAGACCGATACAGGGTATATCAAATTCGTGACTGAATTTTTGTGCACCGCGAAAACTTCCATCACCTCCAATGATCACCAAAGAATCAATTCCTCGTTTTCTAAGGTTATCATATGCTTTTTTACGGCCTTCGGGTTCAAAAAATTCTTTGCTTCGGGCCGTTTTTAAAATGGTTCCGCCACGTTGTATGATGTTAGCTACTGAGCGCGAATCCATCTGAAAGATATCGTCATCAATCATGCCGCTATAGCCACGCATGATACCGTACATTTCCAGATTATGATATAGGCCCGTTCTCACCACGGCCCTGATGGCGGCGTTCATACCCGGGGCATCTCCTCCGGAAGTAAGTACACCAATCTTTGTTACTTGTTTTGCAGACATTGTAGTTAGGCAGTTCTTCTTTAGTGCAATGAATTATTAACGGCAATCATAATCGTAAAGCAATGTGTATCAACTACACGGAGTTCCAAAAATAAGCATTTGAAAGTAAATGCCAAGTTCTGACAGATGCATTCATTTTTTTACACATCTGTTAAAGTAATCTAATCTATCCCTGATTGAAGTGATTTTTTCTGAAATAAACGCTATGTTTTCCTTAAAGCATCAGTGTTTACAATGATTACCATGCTAAAAACTACGTGTTAAATAATGACTATAAAACGCAATAATTTCATCAAAACGCGCTAACGGTCGTTAGTAAATGAATGAAAATATTTTTATTCACATTGAAAGATTACAATAAGATGTTCTTGCTTATTGATGACGCAAAGGAAGAAAGACTTCTGCAATCATACACCGGGCACTACCTCCTCCATTGGTTTCAATGGTGGTAATATCTGAATGAATGATAGGATTAAAGGATTCGATTTTTTTCAATTGTTTTTCTGATAAACTTCGGTAAGCCTGTGATGACATGACCAGAAATACTTTTCCATCCATATTATTTACCTGCAGCATATTGCCCGCAAAATGATTCATTTGGTGATAACTGATATCAATCAGCTGCTTTCCGGTTTGTAAGATGGCGTTTGTCACTTTTGCTTTTTCTACACTGTCGCGGATACTGTCTAAACAAATCACCACATATTTATCCGCAACGCACATCATCACATTGGTATGATAAATGGGCTGGTTGTTTTCATCAACAGCAGAAAAACTGATGGGTGTAAAACCGGTTTCTTTGCAAAATTTCTGCAAGAGGGTTTGATCGGTGCGTTGCGAAAGACAGGCATATGCAATTTTGTTATCGCGGTCAAGTACCATACTGCCGGTTCCTTCCAGAAAAAGATTTTCGGATTCATATATACTCAGGTCAATGGTTTTTGTGACCTGAAATTTTTGTTGAATGCTGTCCAATACTGTCTGCTTTCTTTCCAACCTTCTGTTCTCGGCAAACATAGGGTAGAGGATCAGGGTTCCGTCTTCGTGAAACGAGATCCAGTTGTTAGGAAAAATGGAATCGGGTGTGTGCGGGTCGGGACTGTCTTCAATTACCATAACATCCATTCCGTTCTTTTGCAGAACGGAAATGAATGCTTCAAATTCCTTCAATGCTTTTTCCTGAACAGCATTATCTGTTGATTTTTGCTGGAAAGAATTGTTGATGGCTGTTTCTGCATTAAAATCAAATCTGACAGGTTTGATCATCAATAACTGAGATGTATACTGCATTTTTGAGATTTAGGGTAATGGTATTTAGTGTTTAACTGTTTATTCGCCTATTGGCTCACGCCAAAGCGGCATACTCATACAATGGAAACCACCACGCGCTCTTGATAATTCTGCTGATGGCATCAGAATCAAAGTGTCTTTGATCGTTTCAACATTTACTGTTCCCGCTTCCAATTGTTCGAGTAATTCTTTTACATGAATGATATGGAAGCCGGCATTTTTAAATGCTTCTGTGGTTTTGTCGTTGCGATCGTATCCCAGAACAACCCCTTCTTTTAATGCAAGGAGATTGCATGAATCGGTCCATTGCTCTCTTGCATTGTAAGGGAATTCATTGTTGCCGGAGAACAGAAACCGCACTTCGGTTTTACAGTGCAGATCATTCTTGCTGATATCCACCAAAAGGTCTTCCAGACTTTCAAACGAAACAGGGTTATCAGGTGAATTTTTATGGAACTGGAGGATCTTGATCTTTTCTTCTTTTTTGATCTCGAGAATCCGTTCAATCGCATTTTCATCTTCATGCTTTACTGCTTTGCGCGAAAAATTGCCCAGCATAACCCATACATCGCGTTTTACCTGAGTGAAAACGGTATCAATGTGCATGTAATCCCGTTTCTTCGGGATACGAACGATGGTAACTTTTTCCATCAAACCCTTTTCAAACATTGTATTGGTAATTCTAACTGCCGCTTCTGAAGAAGTTCTTTCACTAACACCTACCAACAAATGGTTTTCGCTTACCACCATTATATCACCGCCTTCCAGAGTGATCTTTCGTTCATCTTCCTCTTTCGGCATCAGAAAACTGTGGTGAGAATCAGCAAGCTCAATGATATTATTTTTATAACCAGCAAATAAAGGGTGATGAAAGAAGATATACTTTGCCAGTAAAGCTTCTCTGGTACGGGCTTTTTTAGCAGGTTTATTCAGTAATACATGGTCTTTGATGGTAATGCCAATATCTCTTGTGAAAATGAAATTGGGTATCGGGGAGAATAACAGTTGAGAGTCGTTGGCTGTACCTGAGATAAAGGTTTTGGCCAATTGTACGGGCGTGTAATTCTGTAATTGATTCTGCGTTTCATAAGTACAACCTTCTATTGCACAAACAGAGGCTACGAGTTTTGAATGAATGTCTTTGTTTTCCAGCACTTCTGCCAGCAGCCATTGCAGTTCAACTACTTTATCTGAACGGAAAAATGCTGCTTTATCGGGTTTGTAAAAATCTCGGTTGGCTGCTATTGAATCAACTGCAGCAAGTTTGCCTTTAATTTTTTCAGGATCCAGAAAATAGAGGAGGATCTTGGTATAATAATCATATTCATTGCGGCGGATGGTATCCAGATGTACAATATCTTCAAATAACCAGTCCTGCGCTTTGGACGGCACTACTTTGCCCAGACCGCTGTCAGGACTATGCACCAATAAACGTTTGAGTGTACCTATTTCGGAGGTAACAGATAATTTCGTATCCATATCATGGAATTAATGATCGTTAAGTAAAAAGAAACCGGAAATAATGGGGGAGATAAGGGTGCCTGTTCAATGATCGGGCATTGAATTGAGGCCACGGTACATCCATGCAAAATGGGCAGTAAGCAATGATATGGTTGAACAGTGGTTCATGTTTCAATGGCAAATTACAATTTTCTTTTGAATGGGTCATTTCCATTGAGTGTTCCGGTACTGGAAAGGATCTTAAACCTCACAAACATATCCTCACTATACCAGTCTTCTTTTTTTGTTTTTCTGATCACTTCTGCGTGCTCTTTCATTTGGTAGGCAAACTGTTTCATATACGCCTTGCTTTCCCAAATACTGAATGTGGCCTGTTTGATCCAGGGAACTTCGCCAATACCCAGTGAAGTGATAAAGCCTTCTGCGTTGGCCATTTGCGAGGCAACACCCTCCACATGCTTCCAGAAACTACTCAATTTGTTAAACCGGATAGTAGCGCGGGTAAGAATTCCAATTGGCCCTTCGTAATCCGTTTGTTTAGGTAGTGAACCAAAACATTCTTCTCCATCCCATGTACCGTGGCCCTCGATGGGCTCGAGTTCCAAAGTCCAGATTTCGCAACCAAAGAGCTTCCACCAGGAGGAGAAGAAGTTAGGAGTCTGGAGTCTGGAGTCTGGATTTCTTTTACTACTTCTAACTCCTAACTCCTCACTCCAGACTATCAATACAGCCCATTGTCTCCAATCCGGTGTTTTATCAAAGGTTCCGTTTTTTCCGCAGCCCATTAATTTCCAGAACGCGATATCCTTATTGAGCCATAAAGGCAAACGAAAGATAGCCATGGATAAAAAACCTGCCCAGCCCATCCATTTGGGGTAGCGTACGGTAGTGAGGGTGCAGATCATATCCGAAAATAGGGAGTTTATGGTACAGATGATAAAAGGGTTGGCCGACAAACAGATTCTGTCTAATTTGCTGATATGAACCTGTTGATTACCAACATACATCAATTAGTAAATGTTCGTTCAGAAACGAAAGTTTTACGTGGGAAAGCATTAGCGGAGTTACCGGTGATTGAGAATGCGTTTTTGAGGATTGAGGATGGGATGATCAGGGAATATGGGGAAATGTCGTCAATCGTGAAACGTGAATCGTTAGTAGAAGAGATCATGGATGCAGCCGGTGCAACGGTTTTACCTGCCTGGTGTGATAGCCATACACACCTTGTGTTTGCTGCAAGCAGGGAAGAGGAGTTTGTAGATAAGATCAAAGGATTGAGTTATGCAGAGATCGCGGCTAAAGGCGGCGGGATACTTAATTCTGCCAAAAAGTTAAATGACGCTTCTGAAAATAGCTTGTATGATCAGGCATGGAAACGATTACAGGAATTAATGCATTTAGGCACAGGTGCTATCGAGATCAAAAGTGGTTATGGCTTAACCGTTGAAGGCGAATTAAAAATGCTGCGGGTAATTAAACGGCTGAAAGAAAGATCACCTATACCTATAAAAGCCAGTTTTCTGGGGGCTCATACTTATCCACCTCAATTTAAAGATAATCATCAGGGGTATATTGATCTGATCATCAATGAGATGCTTCCGAAAATTACAGAAGAAAAATTGGCCGATTATATTGATGTGTTTTGCGAACAGGGTTTTTTCAGCCCGGAAGAAACCGAAATCATTTGTCGTGCCGGTATGCAATACGGGTTAAAACCTAAGATACATGCCAATCAACTGAATCTTTCCGGCGGAACACAAACAGGTGTAAAGCTGGGTGCTTTATCAGTTGACCACCTCGAAACAATGGATGAACAAGCCATTAATGCGCTTGCGGGTTCTGAAACCATCGGCACTTTATTACCTACGGCTGCTTTCTTTTTAAGGATGCCTTTTCAACCGGCAAGGGCTTTGGTTGATAAAGGTTGTGCGATTGCTTTGGCTTCTGATTTTAATCCGGGATCCAGTCCGAGCGGTAATATGAACCTTGTTGTATCCATGGCCTGCATTGGCATGAAATTATTACCCGAAGAAGCGATTAATGCGGCAACCCTTAACGGTGCTTATGCCATGGAACTGGGTAATGAGTTGGGCAGTATTACGCCGGGCAAGCGAGCCAACCTGATCTTTACCAAACCCATTCCTTCTATCGCTTACCTGCCTTATGCTTTTGGTTCTGATCTCATTGATAAAGTGATGATCAATGGTGCTTTTATTTAAGTATATTTATGAAACAGCGGGTTGATTGCCCCTGCCCAATGGATTCTGGTTTAACGCAATTAAATACAGCCATATGAGCCATTTCAGATTTTACGATAAGAAAGACGTTCTTTCCCAAACCCGCATCCGCCGTTTTGAAACCAAACTTGGCGAGAGGGTGCAGGTTCTGGCAAATCCGAATGCACTCGAAAAATCTTTACAGGAATCATCTGCTGCTTTTGTGTTATTAGGTATTCCGGAAGATATTGGTGTTAAAGCCAATATGGGTATTGGCGGAGCAGATTCTGCCTGGCTTTCATTCTTACAGGCTTTTTTAAACATTCAGAGTAACGATTTTTTTGAAGGTGGCAATATTCTCCTGCTCGGCCATTTTGATTTTTCTGATATTGAACAACTGATCGAAAAGAATGCACATGATTTTGATGAAAGATTAGCTGCGTACCGTCATGCAGTAAATACGATTGATGATGAAGTGGAGCAACTTATTCATATCATCACCCAGAATAAAAAGATCCCGATTGTAATTGGTGGCGGACATAACAATTCTTATCCCTGTATCAAAGGCGCCGCTAAAGGGTTTTATAAAGCAGGCGTGTTGCCGATCGCTCAGATCAATGCCATCAATCTGGATGCTCATGCCGATTTCCGGCCAATGGAAGGCAGGCACAGCGGTAACGGATTTAGCTATGCTGAAGCAGATGGGTATTTAGAAAAATATTGTGTGGTGGGATTGCACGAAAACTATCTCCCGCAAAATGTATGGATGGATATGGTAAATAATCCTTTTGTGGATTGCATTACCTACGAAGACATTTTTGTGCATGAGAAACGGACTTTTTTACAAGCCATCGGCCACGCCACAGATTTTACAAACGATACCCTTTGCGGTATTGAACTGGATCTTGATGTTGTGGAGAACACTTTGAGTAGTGCTTCCAGTCCGGTGGGTATTACACCTAATCTGGCAAGACAATATGTAAGCTTTGCAGCAGCAGACAGTAAAGCAGCCTATCTGCATATCAGTGAAGGCGCCACAAAATTATCCGATGGAAGAACGAATAACAGTACAGGGAAACTGATCAGTTATCTGGTGAGTGATTTTGTGAAAGCCGTAACCAACAATTAACTCACCACTACATCTCCCTTCTTAGCCGGGATCGTCACCCCTCTCTACTTTGTAGAAAGGGGTGTTTTTTTTCTCCCTTCTCTACAAGGTAGATAAGGGCAGGGGATAAGTTATGATTTTGATTCGAGCTCCATCACTTTTTCAAAAACCTGCTCATACTCCTTATCCAAAGCTTCGCGATTTGTTTTCGCTTTTTTATAGTCGGCTTCAATTGTAACAAATTTCGTCTTATCAGAATAATTTGCCGGATCGCCTAATGCGGTTTCCAATCTTTGTTCTTCCTCTTTTGCTTTACTGATCTGTGTTTCCAGATTACTTAACCTGCGTTGCTCTTTTTGTAATTCTTTCTGTAACTCTTTATTGATGGTAGTATTCTGCTGCTGTGGTTTGGGTGCAGGTGTTTCTACTTTAGCAGGCTGTGGTGCAGCCTCTACTTTGGTTTCGATGAAGCCGAGCTTTTGTTTTTCGGCATTGATCTTGGCCATGCGCTCATTCCATTCTACATATTCCTTGTAAGTGCCTTTAAATTCTTTAATCTGGTGGTCAACGATCTCCCAGATCTTATTGGCTGTTTTAGAGATAAAATATCGGTCGTGACTAACCAATATCGTACTTCCTTCATACTTATTCAATGCCTCGGCCAATAATTCAACAGAGTGCATATCCAGGTGGTTGGTAGGCTCATCCAAAATCAGGAAATTGGCTTTGCTAACAATGGTTTTGGCCAATGCTACGCGTGCTTTTTCTCCTCCGCTTAATACTTTGATCTTTTTATCAACATCATCTCCGCTAAACAGGAAGGAACCTAGTAATGCACGAAGTTCTACATCTGTTTTTTTGCTTCCGGCAGATTGCAGTTCTTCCAGTAAAGTATTGTTCAATGTCAATGCTTCCAACTGGTGCTGGGCGTAAAAGCTTTCTTCTACATTATGTCCCCAAACCCTTTCACCATCGGTAAACGGTTCGGTACCGGCGATCATCCGCAATACGGTTGATTTACCTTTTCCATTTGCACCGATCAAGGCAATTTTATCACCTCTTTCAATTTCTGCAACGGCATTTTCAACAATTTTCAGGTTGCCGAAATTTTTGCTGGCGTCTTTTAAAGTAACCAAAACTTTACCCGGTACTTTATCTAATTGAAAATTGATCCGCAGATCGGGGCGTTCCAGTTTTACATCTTCTATCTTATCAATTTTATCTAATCGTTTCTGTACACTCTGTGCCTGAGCCGCTTTACTGGCTTTGGCTTTAAAGCGTTCAATAAATCGTTCCTGCTGGCGAATATAATCCTGCTGGTTCTCAAACGCTTTTTGCTGCATATCAATCCGGATCAGCTTTTCCTGCTCAAAGAATTCATAATCTCCGGTATAAATATGGATCTGCTGTTGATATACTTCCACGATCTTATTCACCATCCGGTTCAAAAAGAATTTATCGTGACTCACAATCACTACACTTCCTTTATAATGCAACAGATATTTTTCTAACCATTCAATAGAAGGAAGATCCAGGTGGTTGGTAGGTTCATCCATCAGCAATACATCAGGCTGTTGCAGGATCATTTTAGCGAGGAGTACGCGCATTCTCCATCCTCCGCTGAACTCTTTATAGGGTCTTGCGAGGTCTTCATTACTAAAACCCAATCCATGCAATACCTCTTCTGCTTTATGGTGGATATTATAACCATCCAGCACATCCAGTTCATGCAAAGCATCGGTGTATTTGATCAGGAGTTCTTCATTTTCAGAATCTTTTTCCAGATCAAGCCCAAATTGTTCAATTTCCTTTTCCAGTTCGCGGATCCGTTCAAAAGCGCCTAATGCCACTTCTGTGATATTATCGTTGGTATCAAAACTCAACAGATCCTGGTGCAGGTAACCGATGGTGGTTTCTTTACTCTTCTCCACACTTCCCCTGGATGGGGTATATTCTCCCACCAAAACCTTTAACAGCGTGGATTTGCCGGTTCCGTTATAGCCCACCAAACCAACCCTGTCGCCGGGTTGTATATGCCAGGTGGCATCTTCCACAATAACCCTTGCACCAAACTCGAATGTTACATTTTGTAATCCTAAAAGCATCTCTTAACATCTATTTAAGTCGGCAAAGGTAAATGCAAACTGCTCCCAATTCAATTTGCTTTAAATTTGTGGTTAAATTTTTTCTATGCGCAGACCTGTATTATATGCTGTTCTGATCCTGTTAACCGCCTGCGGAACGGATGATCAAAAAGCCAAAGAAGCCCCCAAACCGGCGGCCCCATTGGCTCAATCAGCGAATTCTGATGCATTTAACCAATCCTTCGGTCTCTTATTAAATGATTATTACAGTCTGAAAGACGATTTTATTGCCGAAAAAGATTCATCCGCCATCCATACTATTACCCGGAATATGATCGTTTCTGCAGATAGTCTGGCTTTGGATGAGATGAAAGCCGATTCAAACCTGGTAGAAACGGCCCGCACCTATTCCCTGGGCATCAGTGCCGAATTAAAAGGATTGCTTGGCGAAGCGACCATGGAAGGAAAACGCAGGTCATTACAAATGATCAGTGATCAGTTATATGATCTGATCCGCACAGTTCATTACAACGGAGCTGTCGTGTATCATTTATATTGTCCCATGGCTTTTGCTGATCAAGGTGCCAATTGGCTGAGTAATTCAGCAGAAATAAAAAATCCATATATCCCTAAAAAAATGATCGATTGTGGCTCTGTACGCGACTCGATCGATTTCAGGTTGAAGAAATAATCAAGGCTTTTATCCATTTCAGCCAACATTGATCAGGGTATTTTGTTTTATAAATGCTTATGAAGAAATTATTGCTATTGTTGGTATTGATATTGTCGGGATGGTCGCTTCATGCGCAGGATAAATTCACCTGGAATGGCTATATCAAAGATTCTCTCAGCGGCGAAACCTTAATTGCCGCTTCTCTTAAAATAGGCGATGCCGGCAAAGGCATTACCAGTAATCAATATGGTTTCTTTTCTATCACGCTTGTAAAAGGCAGTTATAAGGTTTTCTGTTCTTTTGTTGGTTATCAGTCAAAGGAATTTACGGTTGATCTCTCTGATAATATTCACGAAAATATTTTACTCGTTCCCAATTCCTATACACTGGCCAATGTTACCGTTGTTGGCAGAAAAAGGGATAATAATGTAAAAGCTGCCCAGATGGGTAAGTTTGAATTGAGCGTGAATACTGCTAAAGCCTTACCCGCATTTTTAGGTGAAGTAGATATCCTGAAAACACTACAGCTGTTACCCGGTGTAAGAAACGGGGGAGAAGGGAATGCCGGTTTTTATGTACGTGGAGGTGGACCTGATCAAAACCTGATCTTATTGGATGATGCAGTTGTATATAATACCGGACATTTATTCGGCTTCTTTTCTGTTTTTAATTCAGATGCGATCAAGAATGTAACCCTGATCAAAGGCGGGATGCCGGCACAGTATGGAGGAAGGTTGTCATCGGTGGTTGATATTGCCATGAAAGAAGGCAATCAAAATAAAACGCAGATCGATGCAGGTATTGGTTTGATCGCTTCCAGGTTCTCTATTCAGGGCCCCTTAAAAAAGAATAAAGCCTCTTACATGATCTCTGCCCGCAGAACCTATATTGATGCATTAACCAAACCATTCATTAAAAAAAGCAGCGAATATTATGGCTCCGGCTATTATTTCTATGACCTGAATGCCAAAGTAAATTATCAGTTTTCAGAAAAAGACCGGGTGTACCTCAGCGGATATTTTGGACGGGATAAATTCAATTTCAATAATTCACAACGCTCTTTCAAAACAGAAATTCCATGGGGTAATTCAACCGCAACCCTTCGCTGGAATCATATCTTCAACAAAAAATTATTTGCGAATACTACATTGGTGTACAATGATTATAAGTTCTCATTAGACGGCACGCAGAATACATTTCATTTAAACCTTTCTTCTGGTATTAAAGACCTTACGGCTAAAACCGATATTGATTTTTATCCCGCACCGGAACACAAATTGAAATTTGGCGTGCAGTATACTTATCACACATTTCTGCCCAATGTGGTAAGCGGTAATCAGGATAGTGTGATCTTTGAGCCCAATAATGCCACCAAAAAATATGCAAACGAATATTCCGTTTATTTTCAGGATGATTGGGAATTGAGTAGTAAATGGAAACTGAATGCCGGTATACGTTACAGCGTTTTTCAACAGGTTGGCCGGTACACTTTGTATAACAGGGATGCGAACGGAAATAAAACAGATAGTGTGCAATATGGTCCCGGACAAAATGTAAAATCCTACGGCGGTTTTGAGCCCCGTGCCACATTGCGTTATGCGATCAATGATAACGAATCGTTCAAATTTGCCATCACACGCAATCTGCAATATATACACCTTGTAACCAATGCCGGTTCTACTTTGCCAACTGATCTTTGGGTACCGAGTACCATTCGTGTTAAGCCGCAATTAAGCTGGCAGTATGCAGCAGGCTATTTTAAGAATTTTAAAGAAGGGATGTATGAAACCTCTGTGGAAGCGTATTATAAGACCATGGAAAATCAGATCGAATACAAAGAAGGATATACACCTTCATTAAAAGATCCTGAAGAAGAATTTGTATTTGGAAAAGGATGGAGTTATGGAACTGAACTTTTTATCAATAAAGTAAAAGGCCGTTTTACGGGATGGATAGGGTACACGCTCAGCTGGACCTGGCGTCAATTTCCCGATCTGAACTTTGGCGAAAAATATCCCAGCCGTTACGACCGCAGACATGATCTATCTGTTGTAGGAAGTTATGAACTGAATAAGAAATGGAAACTCTCTTCTGTATTTGTATTCAGCACCGGTAATGCAACATCCTTGCCTGAACGTTTCTATTTTATCAGTGGCGTATTAACGCAGGAATACAGCCGTATCAATGCTTACCGAATGAAAGATTACCACAGGTTAGATATTGCGGCAACCTATACTCCCACTCCAAAAAAAGTAAGAAAGTACAGCAGCAATTGGGTTTTCAGTGTTTACAATTTATACAGCAGGCTTAACCCGTATTTCATCTATTATGATCAGGAGGGAAGTGCATCTCAGGGAACTTTAAAAGTAACGGCTAAACAGGTTTCTTTATTCCCCATCATACCATCAGTTACCTGGAATATCAGGTTTTGATCATTTCTTTGGAACATAATTGATCACCACCTTGGCATTGCGTTGCTCGGTAGAAACAAGGTTGATCTCATAACGCTCTTTAAAGCCACCTGCCTGAACCACCATATAAGCTGTGTTGGGAGGAATGTCACCAAGATTTTCTGCCACCACTACAATCTCATGGTGGTTATCTGTTTTTGTGCATTTGATCTTTATGGTTAACGCACTATAGGTTAACCTGCCATTACTGATCACCAATTCGTTGTTGTGGTAAACCGAGATGGTATCATTATCAATAGTGCCGTTATCATAAAAGTCAACCTGTATATTTTCTTCACTGGTAGTAATGGTCCTTACCAGGTTATTTTCCCGTTCAATTAATACTTTAGGGATCTGTATCTTTTTGGAAGTGGCTTCTGTTTCCTGTGTTTCGCCCGCATCTCTTTTCTTCGAAGGAATACTTTCTTCCTGAACCCTTTCAGCAGGTCTGGCTGCACTTACCAAAGGTTTCTCTTCTCTGATCACAGGCTTATTCTTTACCACCGGTTTTTCAACAGGCTTTTTTTCAGGCGATGGTTTTGTATTGGATGGAACGGTTGGTTTTGCTGCGTTTGGTGCAACAGTTTTTGGTTTTTGCTGAGGCGTTGCCGAAGGCTTCAACGGAACTGCTTTCGCCGTTAGGTTATCTTTTTTAGGTGATGTTACAGGAGGTAAAATAACAGCCGGTTTAGGCTTATCGGTATTTTGTACCTTGGCTTTAGCCGTATCATCGTTCTTCTTCTTCAGTAAAAAGTCTTCTTTTTTAAAGTCTGAAGTGGTAACTCTTTCCAGATACACTTTTCCGCTGCCGCAATCGCCCTTATCCTTTACATTGATGGAAATAAAGGTTCCCTCCAGCACTTCCAGTTTACCAATCTTCGAATAATCGAGGTAACAGGTCATTAAACAGGGTTCACTTTTGTCGCCTATCTTCAAATCAACCAGTTTACTTTCTTTAATGATTAGGCTTTTATTCGTGGGATTGTAAATACCACTCAACTCTGCTTTACCATAAAAAACAGTGGTCTTGTATGAATAAGTAACCCCTTTAACACCATTGGTAGATTGCTGATCGATCTGGATCTCGTATTTATAAGTCTCTTCTTTTAATCCCTGACTGTATAAGCCACTTGTAGAACTGAAATAGCCACGCCAGATGCCCGTAATTTTCTGGGCCTGTGCGGTAATGCTAAGCAATAAAAGAAAGAAAAGGGTAAACTTCAATCTCATAGATAAAATCTGAGTTGCAATATAATCTATGCGTTGATAAAGAACCGTTAAGGTTTCACTTTAAATAGTGCTTAAGAGGGGTTTTAGTCTGCTCCCGATTTGTTAACTTTGCATTCCTTAATAAAAGGCTGATTTATAAGAACATGATCAACATTAGTTTTCCGGATGGAGCAGTAAGACAGTATGAGACCGGCATTACTGCATTAGAGATAGCCAAATCCATCAGTGAAGGATTGGCAAGAAAAGTATTGGCTGCAAGTGTAAACGGACAGGTTTGGGATGCCACGCGCCCAATCAATTCCGATGCAGCATTGAAATTATTGACCTGGACGGATCCCGAAGGACAAAATACATTCTGGCACTCTTCTGCCCACCTGATGGCAGAAGCGGTTGAAGCATTATACCCCGGTGTAAAATTCTGGGTAGGGCCTGCATTGGATAAAGGATTCTATTATGATATGGATCTGGGTGATCGCAAAATGAGCGAAGAAGACTTACTGATCCTTGAAAAGAAAATGAACGAACTGGCCAAACAGGCCAATAGCTATATCCGCAAAGAAATTCCAAAAGATGAAGCGGTGAAATATTTTGCCGATAAAGGGGATGAGTACAAACTCGATCTTTTGGGAAATCTTACTGATGGAGAAATTACTTTCTACACACAAGGTGGATTTACGGATCTCTGCCGCGGGCCACATATTCCCAACACAGGTTTTATCAAAGCGATAAAACTCACAAGCATTGCCGGTGCTTACTGGAAAGGAAATGAGAAAAATAAAATGCTTACCCGTGTTTACGGCGTAACCTTTCCAAGCCAGAAAGAACTGGATGAATATGTGTTGATGCTGGAAGAAGCCAAAAAGCGCGACCACCGCAAACTGGGTAAAGAACTCAGCATCTTTACCATGGATGAAGATATCGGGCCCGGACTCATTTTATGGATGCCCAACGGAAGTATTATCATTGAAGAACTCGAAAAACTGGCTAAAGAAACAG
This sequence comes from Sediminibacterium sp., assembly GCA_965206685.1. Taxonomy (GTDB): domain Bacteria; phylum Bacteroidota; class Bacteroidia; order Chitinophagales; family Chitinophagaceae; genus Sediminibacterium. Next base: position 1,693,041 of record OZ242223.1, on the reverse strand, counting down.
AGGAAGATGCCGGTTATAAGCGTGTGGTGACTCCTCATATCGCCAAGGAGAATTTATACATTACCAGTGGACACTTACCCTATTATCAGGACAGTATGTTCCCGCCAATGGAACTTGACGGAACCAAGTATTACCTGAAAGCCATGAACTGTCCGCACCACCATAAGATCTTTGATGCGGAACAGAAAAGTTATAAAGATCTCCCATACCGATTAGCTGAGTACGGAACCTGTTACCGTTATGAGCAGAGTGGTGAATTGTTTGGTTTGATGCGTGTGCGTTGTCTGCATATGAACGATGCGCATATCTATTGCACCAAAGAACAGTTTGCACAGGAGTTCAAAGCTGTAAACGATATGTACCTGAAGTATTTTGAGATCTTCGGGATTGATAAATATGTGATGCGTTTGAGTTTACATGATCCGGCAAAACTGGGGCAGAAATACATTAACGAACCCGAATTATGGCTCGAAACAGAAGAAATGGTTCGTCAGGTATTGATAGAAGCAGGAACACCATTTGTGGAAGTGCAGGATGAAGGCGCTTTCTACGGTCCCAAAATTGATGTACAGATCTGGAGTACGATTGGCCGCGAATTTACACTGGCAACCAATCAGGTAGATTTTGCGCAGGGCCGCCGTTTCAATCTTTCCTTTACCAATAAAGACAATGCACCGGAAGTTCCATTGATCATTCATCGTGCGCCTTTGGGTACGCATGAAAGATTTATCGGCTTCTTGCTCGAACATTATGCGGGCAAGTTCCCTGTATGGCTGGCGCCTTTACAGGTAAAGATCCTGCCGATCAGTGATAAGTTTATGGACTATGCTGAATCCGTTCGCAAACAACTGCGTAAAGCAGGGGTTAGGGTTGAGATAGACGACCGTCAGGAAAAGATCGGTAAAAAGATCCGTGATACTGAGTTGCTGCGGGTGCCATACATGCTGGTAGTGGGAGAGAAAGAGATGAACGAGAACAAACTTTCCGTTCGTCGTCAGGGCAAGGGCGATCTTGGAGCACAGGATCTCAGTACCTTTATTGAAAACATAAAAGACGAAATTGAAAACCGTAAATCCGGCGAATAACGGGTTTATATGTATCTTTAACCAATAATTATTCACTAAACAAGTTTTAATGGCATTACCACCAAGAGGGGGCGGAAGGTTTAATCCCCGGTTTAACAGGCAGCCGGAGCCTGAACATCGTATCAACGAAAGAATCAGGTCATTACAGGTAAGATTGGTTGGCGACAACGTAACAGTTGGCGTATATCCAACCCAGGAAGCACTCAAAATTGCTCAGGAGCAGGAATTGGATCTGGTAGAAATTTCTCCAACAGCCGACCCTCCCGTTTGTAAGGTTATCGATTACAAGAAATTCCTTTACGAAAAGAAGAAGAAGGAAAAGGAAATGAAAGCCAATTCCAAGCAAAGCGAAGTGAAAGAAATTCGTTTTACGCCGGGAACGGATGATCATGATTTCAATTTCAAAGCCAAACACGCTGAAAACTTTCTGAAAGATGGAAATAAAGTAAAAGCCTATGTTCAGTTTAAAGGACGTGCCATCATGTTCCAGGACCGCGGACAATTGCTTTTATTAAAATTTGCAGAACGCCTGGCCGAAGCCGGTGTACTCGAAAGCATGCCCAAACTCGAAGGCAAAAGAATGTTCGCCATCTTCACACCGAAAACCGGTAGCAAGAAAAAAGCAGCATCATAGCAATAATTAAGAATTAAAAATTAGAAATTAAAAATTAATTTAATGCGTAAGCGCCTTAATTATTAATTTCTAATTTCTAATTTTTAATTTTCCCCTCTATCTGATTGATATTTAGTTCCTTCCCCTTACCTTTGCAGCCCATTTTCCCGTATGGCTCAACAAGTGTCCCGTCTGTTCGGGGCCGCCGGCAGGGTGTAATCTTTATAAGATTATTTTTATATGCCTAAGGTTAAAACAAACTCCAGCGCCAAAAAACGCTTTAAGGTGACTGGTACAGGTGAGATCACCTTCCAGAAAGCTTTCAAACGTCACATTCTGACCAAGAAATCTAAAAAACGTAAAAGAGCCATGAACAAGAAAGGTATTGTTGGTTCTACTAACAAAGATTTCGTTTTACGTTTATTACGTTTAAAAGGGTAATCCCGGTATCAAATCATCCAATTACAAATCAGTCAGGTTGCTGACTTCAAAAAAATTATAGTATGCCACGTTCAGTAAATGCAGTAGCATCAAGGGCCAGGAGAAAAAGAATCCTGAAACAAGCCAAAGGCTTTTATGGTAAGCGTAAAAACGTATATACCGTTGCCAAAAATATTGTAGAGAAAGGTATGACTTACAGCTATGTTGGCCGTAAGTTGAAAAAACGCGAATACCGCCAGTTGTGGATCGCACGTATCAATGCAGCCGTAAGGGAAGAAGGTTTAACCTACAGCCAGTTTATCAATAAACTGAGCGTGAAAGGTATTGACCTGAACCGCAAAGTGCTTGCTGACCTGGCTATGAATGAGCCGGCCAGTTTCAAAGCATTGGTAAATTCTGTAAAATAAATTTTTCCAGTAAAAATTATATAAACCGGAAGTATTCATATGCTTCCGGTTTTTTTGTTATGTGAACTGTACAAAGAACTATTTTTGTGCAGCCAAATAAGAAACGATTCTGCTAACAGTTAATATCTTACCCATTAATGAATAATACCTATACTTCGCTGGTTAACCAGACTTTCCATTTTCCGCAGGAGGGCTTTGACCAGAATGACGATGGTTACCTTGAATTTAACGGAGTTGACCTCAAATCACTGATCGATAAATATGGTACGCCATTGAAGTTAACTTACTTGCCCAAGATCGGCATGCAGATCAACAAGGCAAAGAAGATGTTTGAAACGGCTTTTAAAAAGCACAAGTATGAGGGTGAATATTTTTACTGTTATTGCACCAAGAGCTCTCATTTCTCATTTATTGTTGAAGAAGCCTTAAAGCATAACATCCATCTGGAAACTTCGTATGCGTATGATATCGAGATCATCAACCGTTTGTATCAACGCAGAAAGATCAATAAGGATACGTATATTATCTGTAACGGTTATAAACAAAAGAATTACACTTCACGCATTTCCAAACTCATTAACAGCGGGTTTAAGAATGTAGTTCCGATACTGGATAACAAAGAAGAATTACAGGCATACAAACGCAGTGCAAAAGTTCCGTTCCGTTTAGGCATTCGTGTGGCTGCAGAAGAAGAACCGAATTTTCCTTTTTATACATCACGCTTAGGTATCCGCGCAAAAGATATTCTTGAATTTTACGTGGATGAAATAGAGGGTTATGAAGACAAGTTTCAATTAAAGATGCTTCATATCTTTTTGAACAAAGGCATTAAGGATGATATTTATTACTGGTCTGAATTGAATAAGATCATCAACTTATATTGTCAGTTAAAGAAGATCTGTCCGGAACTGGATTCTATTAATATCGGTGGTGGTTTTCCTATCAAGCATTCATTGGGTTTTGAATATGATTACCAGTTTATGATCAATGAGATCGTAAGCAATATCAAGAAAGCCTGTAAGAAAGCCAAAGTGCCGATGCCTAATATTTATACAGAGTTTGGCAGCTTTACAGTAGGAGAGAGCATGGCGCATATTTACAGTGTAATTGGACAGAAGATCCAGAACGACCGTGAGTGCTGGTATATGATTGATTCATCTTTCATTACAACATTGCCGGATACTTGGGGCATTGGCGAAAAATTCCTGATGCTGCCCGTTAATAAATGGGATAATGAATATCATCGTGTGGTGTTGGGTGGTATTACGTGTGATAGTCATGACTATTATGATTCGGAGGAACATATCAACGAAGTGTTTCTTCCCAAAATATCATCACCCGATCCGAAAGATGCAACGGATAATAAAGAACCATTGTATGTAGGGTTCTTTCATACCGGGGCTTACCAGGATCAGATCAGCGGATATGGTGGAATTAAGCACTGTTTAATTCCTTCACCCAAACATGTGATTGTAGAGTATGATAAGAATGGCAAGCTGATCGATTGGGTATATGCAAAAGAACAATCGGCGCAGAGTATGTTAAAGATACTTGGCTACTTAAGATAAACCTGAACTGAACGGGTGGATCATTGATTCAGTAAACAGTCAACTTGTGGTCTTGACAAGCAGATCATATAACACTCAATTGATAATTAGTGAAACCTGGTACCATTCCCGATAATGAATCAGAACGCCTTGCCGCATTACGGCAGTACCAGGTGCTTGATACAGATGCAGAGGATGATTTCAATGAGATTGTACAATTAGCATCAAAGATTTGTGAAACACCGATCTCGCTGATTTCACTGATCGATTCAGAACGGCAATGGTTCAAAGCAAGGGTAGGATTGGATGTTGCAGAAACTTCACGTGATCTTGCTTTTTGCGGCCATGCTTTACAACAGGATTCGATTCTCATTATTCCTGATACTTCAAAAGATGAACGTTTCTCAGACAATCCTTTAGTTACCGGTGATCCGAATATTGGTTTTTACGCAGGTATGCCATTAACAACCGAGGATGGCTTTACCATAGGAACGCTTTGCGTAATTGACCGAAAGCCGAGAATACTGACGGAAGTTCAATTACTCACTTTAAGAACACTGGGCAAGCAGGTTGTAAAAATGCTCGATCTGCGTTTGAAAGTACTCAACCTGAAAAAATCAGAAGAGGAATTACGCAATAGTGAAGAGCAGATCAATATTATTCTGCAGAATACCATCGATGCAGTTGTGGTGATAGATGAAGCCGGAAAGATTACACAATGGAATAAGAAAGCCGAGAATATATTTGGATGGACAGCAGAAGAAGCCATGGGGAAATTTCTTCATGAAACCATTATTCCGGACAGACATATCAGTGGACATCTGAGTGGGATGAAGCATTATCATGCTACCGGTGAAGGCCCTATCATCAAAAAAACAATCGAGATCTCTGCCATACGAAAAGATAATGTAGAAATAGATATTGCACTGGAAGTAACACCGGTTACGATCAAAGGAAAACGTTTTTTTATCGGTTTTATGAACGATATCACAGAACGTAAATTGGCTACTGCCAAGCTTGATAGCCAGAAAGTGTTTTATGAAACGATATTGAATCAGCTTCCCACTGATATTGCTGTGTTTGATAAAAATCACCGCTATCTTTTTGTAAATCCAGGTGCTATTAAAAGTGAAGAATACAGAAAGGCGATCATCGGTATGGATGATTATGAATATTGTACATATCGCAATCGTGACACAACAACAGCAGATTTAAGGCGTGAACACTTTTTGCAGGTAGAACAAACCAGAAAACCGATTGCTTTTGAAGATAGTATGCGTGATCAGAAAGGAAGAATGATCACTCACCTGCGGAACATGTTTCCTGTATATAATGAAAATGATGAGCTTGAAATGATCATCGGTTTCGGTATTGATATTACAGAACGAAAGGAGGCAGAAGAAGAATTACTGAAAGCAAAAAATCTTGCGGAACAACTCACCGGATCAAAAGACCAGTTTCTGGCCAATATGAGCCATGAGATAAGAACACCCATGAATGCAATATTGGGTATGTCGCACCAACTGGCGAAAACCGCACTTGATGATACACAGGAGTTTTACAATGATACGATCAGTAAAGCCGCAGAGAATCTTCTGATTATTATTAACGACATCCTTGATTTTTCAAAGATAGAAGCCGGTAAACTCAGCCTTGAAAATATTGGATTTGAAATAAACGAAGTGATCGACAAAGCCTTGCAGGTAATGCTGTATAAGGCGGAAGAAAAGGGGATCAGTTTAACAAAAAAAATCTCTGAAGGTTTGTCGCCTGTATTAATGGGAGATCCCTACCGGATTAACCAGGTATTACTGAACCTCATCAATAATGCGATCAAGTTCACTGAAAAAGGATTTGTAAATATAGCCTGTGAACGTTTGCGCGAAACCGTTACCACACAAACATTAATGATAACAATTAGTGATACAGGTATTGGTATGGAAAAAGAATTTGTGGACAGGATCTTTGAAAAATTTACACAGGAAGATGTATCGGTAACACGCAGATATGGTGGTACAGGGCTTGGACTCAGTATTTCAAAAGAACTGGTTTCGTTAATGGGGGGTGAAATAAAAGTGGAGAGCGAGAAGAATAAAGGAACCCGTATCTCTTTTATTCTTGAATTGAAAAAAGGAACCACTTCTAATCTTCCTTCCAAAGAGGTTGTGAATATTGATACCCAAATCTTAGCCGGCAAAAAAATATTAGTGGTTGATGATAATGAAATGAACCGTTTGGTGGCAACCACTATTCTGAATAATTATGGCGCGTTGTGCATTGAAGCACTGAACGGAAGAGAATCGGTTGATATATTGCAGTCGGATAAAATTGATCTTGTATTAATGGATATTCAAATGCCCGTAATGGACGGAATTGAAGCTACAAGGATCATCCGGAAAGACATTAGTGAAACACTGCCGGTGATTGCACTTACCGCCAATGCGATCAAAGGGGCCAATGAAAAATATTTTGCATTGGGGATGAATGATTATCTCTCCAAACCTTTTACCGAAAATGATCTGATCAAGATCTGTGCGATATGGCTGGGCAAAAAAATGAAATTTATTACCGGTGTAAAACCTGTTGAAGAAACGTTACCTGCTTCATTGTTTGATCTTTCTTATCTTACAGAAATCAGCCACGGAGATACTGCGTTTCTCAATAAAATGCTTGAATTATTTGTAGAACAGATTCCCGGGTCAATACAGGAGATCAACGATGCATATGGCAGGAAAGATCTGGTTTCTGTAAAAGCTATCGCACACAGGATAAAATCATCTATTGATACGCTTAGTATTCATTCTCTTCAAAATGAGATCAGGGAACTGGAAACGCTGGCACTGGATAATAAGCCGGGGCTTCGAATGGAAGAAATTATTCAAAAATTAAATGAACAAATTCCGAAAGTAATTGAGCAGCTTAAAAAGATCATCTGATCTTCTACATAACCTTACGCTGTGCTTTTTCCCATGCTCCTTTTTGTTTGCCTGACAAAAATCTTTTGAGACCCGCAATGGCAGCATAATTCATTACACAGAAATAATAGGGAACAAAGAAGGGTTTGAAACGGATTTTTTTATTTTCCAGTATGTAACCGGCTATGGCAGCTGCGTAAAAGAAAATCTGTGCAAGCATCATTAACCTGTAAAAAAAACTATTGTCTATAGCGAGGGGAATATTGAGAAGAAAAACAAGTATTAATAAAAAAGGAGTAACTGACCACCGCAATACCCTGTGAGAGATATATTGAAAGTACAATACCGGTGTTTTGCTGAAAACCAATGTGCCTGATAAACGTTTCATGGATTGCCAGCCACCGGCAGAAATGCGGATCTTTCTTTTTAATTCTTCTGTAACATTAGCTGAAGCGGTTTCTGCAGCGTAGGCTTCGGGTTCATAAATAATTTTATAACCGGCTGCTGCCATTTGCATGGATTGCATGAAATCGTCCAGCAGTGTATCTTCGGGCAGATCTTGATACAGGCTGGAACGAAAGGCAACCAGTTCACCCGCTGCACCAACTGCACTGTATAATTCAGAATCTAATTTTTTCAGCAATGATTCATATTTCCAGTAAATACCTTCACCTGCGGCACTGGCACTATCAGCTTCTTCGGTCATTACCCTTTTTTCGCCAGAAACACATCCTACTTTTTCATCTGAAAAATGCTTCACAATATTGCGCATGGCTTCTTTGTTCAACAACGTATTAGCATCTGAGAAAACTACAAATGGTGTTTTTACAAATAACATAGCCCTGTTTTCGGCAGCTGTTTTTCCGGCCCTGCGGTTATCATGTAATAGTTGTATATCGGGATGCCTGCCCAATACTTCTGCAAAATGATCGGTAGAACCGTCCGTGATAAATACAAGCGTTAATTTTTCTAAAGGATAATCCAGCTGTCGGCAATTGGCAATCTTTCCTTCCATAATATCTGCTTCATTAAAACAGGGGATTACCAATGTGATATCCGGTTCAAAAAAGGGAGATGCCGTATGCTTGTTTTTTTGAAAAGCCCTTTTGGCCAAAACCAATACATAAAGCAGGATGCCATAGCCCAGAAAAGCATAAAAAATGATGGCGATAGAAACCCAGAGAATGATCTCGATCCAATTCATAAAAGCAGATTAAACAAGAGGAATATATAATTACAAAGTACCGAATTTTCTGCATTCTTTCGGAGGCTATTTAGGGCCGTTCGCAGAATATTTTAAGACAGGAAGCGTATATATGATGTAACTTTATAAGAGGAACCTGTTACCAAAGAAATCATTGTATGATAGACCTATTTCTACCCGATTGGGTAACCCGGATCTTGCAAAAACCTTTACGGATCAGCGAATATTCTGACGTGGAAATTCAACAATTAAAACATCAATTGTCTGTCTTTTCAAATCCCAATCCCATCGTAAGCGTGGTGATCCCTGCCTGGAATGAAGAAGAAGGCATCCTTCATACACTATTATCGCTTGCCAATACCAATACCCAATATCCGGTTGAAATGATCATTGTAGATAATAATTCAACAGACGGAACAGCTGCACTTTTACAAAAATTAGGTGTTCAAACATTATTAGAAACGAAACAGGGTGTTGGCCATGCACGTACAGCAGGAATGCACCATGCGAAAGGAAAATATATTCTAACAGGAGATAGTGATACATTATATCCGCCCGGTTGGATCACTGCTATGGCCGGGGCAATGATTGAAGGAGAAAAAGTGCCGGTGTATTGTGTACATGGCAGTTATTCATTTCTGCCAGGCCCTAAAACATCCCGCATACAATATGCAGCTTATGAAGCGTTAAGCAGTTTTGTGATCAAAAAGAAAGAACGCACACAACCCTTTTTAAATGTTCTGGGTTTTAATTGTGGTTTTGTAAAGCAAAAAGGGATTGAAGTAAACGGATATGATATAGAAACCCAAAGAACATTCCGCGGCGCAGCAGGTGTTGTGGAGAATAATGCAACCGAAGATGGGATGATGGCGCTGAGGTTACAGGAGGCCGGTGGTAAGATATTAGCTGTTGACAGTAAAGATGCACGTGTATGGACAAGCGATAGAAGAATTGAAATGGATGGCGGGCTAAGAAAGGCTTTAAGCATGCGTATTAAAAAACATCTTTTTAAAAAATAGTGTATGTCCATTGTACAAACCATCAAAAATAATCCCACACTGAAGAAGTTTGTGCATTGGTGTTTGATACCACCGCATCAGGCAAGGCCGAGGTTATGGGTAAAATGGTTTGTGAATCCTTTTTATCATACAAAAGGAAAGGGCGTTACAATCTGTCGTTTTACCAGAATGGATGTTTTGCCATTTCAACCGTTTACCATGGGCGATTACAGTACGGTTGAAGATTTTGCTACAGTGAATAACGGTGTAGGCGCTGTTCATATCGGGCATCATACAAGGATCGGGATCGGAAATGTGATCATTGGGCCGGTTACGATAGGCAACAATGTAATACTTGCTCAGAATATTGTCATGAGCGGATTAAACCATACTTATACAGATATTACCCAACCCATAGATTGGCAACCCACAACTACTGCAATCATTACAGTGGAAGATGATTGCTGGATAGCTGCCAATGCAGTGATCACAGCGGGTGTTACGATAGGGAAACACAGTGTAGTTGCGGGAGGAGCTGTTGTAACCAAATCTGTTCCACCTTTTAGTGTGGTGGCGGGTAATCCTGCAAAGCTGATCAAACAATACAATGCCGAAACCGGAGAGTGGGAGCGGGTAGGCAAATAAGATCTATTGTAATAATTTACTGTACACTTTCAGGAGTTCATTTACGGAGCTTGTCCATGTAAAACGGGCAGCAATGATTTCTCCTTTTTTGATCAGCTCATTTCTTAATACGTTATCAGATAATAAAAGTTCAGTTTGTTGTACCAATTGCTCCGGTTGATATGGATCAATATATAAAGCAGCATCACCGGCTATTTCGGGCATTACACTCAGGTTAGAAGTAATCACAGGTGTACCGCCGGCCATTGCTTCTACTATGGGCAACCCAAATCCTTCACTAAACGAAGGGAACCATAATATATCAGCACCCTGGTATAAAAGCGGAAGATCATCGTAATCAATATAACCAACCCGGTGTATCCTTTCTGCAACAGACGCAGCACCACAGGCAATGATCTTTTTTTGAAGAATTTCATCTGTTAACCCTTTGATCACAAGATGATGTGTGTATTCGGGATGTTCCTTACAAAAAAGAGCAAACGCTTTTAAAACTCCATCAGTATTTTTTCTGGGTTCTGTATTGGCTAGAAAAAACAGATATGGAAACCCATTAATGTTATATTTAATTTTTGCCGTTTCAATGGCTGCAGTATCGGCCCGATTAAAAAAACGCTCATCTGCACCATTGTATACAACTGATATTTTTTCTGCAGGAATTTTTAACCGTTTCATGATCAGTTGCCGTTGAAATTCTGAAACGGTTATGATATATTTTGCACGTTTGGCAACAACAGGTACGATCAGGCTACGATAAAAATTTCCAAACCGTTGATATAAACTGCCACCGTCTTTTTTGAACAGATAATTCTCTTCCAGAAAGATCAGATCATGAATGGTTACCAATAAAGGTGTTTTACCCCAAATGGGTGCCGTATTACCTGTACAATGTAAAAGGTCTGCTTTTTCTGTTGAAAGAAACTGCGGTAAAGTCCATTGTTCCCATAAAGGATAAAAACCGGGTTTGAGTGTTTTTACCGAAAGGGCAGGGGTAGAATCCAGGCAATGGTCTTCATCTTCTTTTACCAAAACACTCATCTCAAATGCAGGATCTGCATAACGAAGCCTTTGTAATAACTCCAGGGCCACCACATCCATTCCGTGTTTTTGTTTGCGGAATAATCTTTGTGCTTCAATCCATATTTTTTTCCGGCTAACCATTAATGGGTACGTTTTAAATTGCCAAGCATGTATTTGTCTGTTACCCACCATTGTTTTAATAACCATACCAACCCTAATGTGCCGGCCATTACACATACAAATACACCTGCAGCCGCCAGATTACTTATATTCTTTTGTTCTTTATCGTGTAGAATATAGGTGTAGATGGATGACTGCAACAGCGGATGATACAGGTAAACACCTAAAGAGTTTTTATTAACTAAAAGGAATATTTTATTCTGCAGCCAGTTATTGGGGGCGATGAATATCATGATGAAAATAACCAGCGAAGTATTGAATAACATATATGGCCAAACAATGAACCAACTGGATTCATGTCTGAATATTAAGAATACGACTAACAAAAATGAAACAATGATGGTTAACACCAGCGGAGTAAGTTGAAACTTAAACGGTATCATTTTATTTCTTAATGCAAAGCCCGCAATAAAAAAGAATAAATAGGAGAACAGCCTTTTATCACCCAGCCAATACAAAGGAAGAGTTTCAACGGGTTGATGATTATCTCTGTACACATTATACCAGATCACACTGAAAATAGCCGTCACCAGCAGTAAGCCCCATACCGGCCAATTCCAGCGAATGATGGTATAACAAAGAAAAGAACCAATCAGATAAGAAGGAATATACCAAAGATGATAATAAGGATAGATCAGATCAGCTACACCTAATTGTGATGCAGATCCCCAGTTAAGTCTGAATGGCAAAAAGATAAACCATGCGATGATCCATGGCAGAATCAGCCTTGTCCACATTCGTTTTAAATAGCCCGAATAGCCATTTTCAAATGTTGATACTTTTACCAGAAAGCCACTGATGGCCATAAATAAAGGCATATGGAAAAAGTACAAAAAGTATAGAATCATACTTTGCGGCAAACAGTGTGTGATCACAACGAGCAATACCAATAATCCCTTGGCTCCGTCTAAGCCGGGAAATTTATGTGGCATCTCCTTTGTACCCGTGTCTTTCAGGGTTTGTATAAACTTACGCATGTAACAATCGGTTTTGTACAGAATATATTTTTTCAACACAGGCTTCCCAGGTATGTCCTTTGGCAAATTCAACAGCTGCATTTACTTCTTCTGTTGATCGGCTTTCCATTGCTTTGTTGATCGCATCAATATAGCCGTTCACACCCACCGCCAGATATACATGTGGCAGAAACATTTTCATTGCCGGTGTATCGGTGGCAACGGTTGGTTTACCCATAGCAAGATATTCATCAATTTTTCGGGGATAATTGCCAACGGTTAACGCGTTAATCAATTGAGGGTTTAAACAAACATCCAACTGCTGAATATATCCGGGTAATTCTGCAGGCTTGCGTGAACCCAGAAAATACACATTGGGAATACTATGGAGATTGCTTTGCAGAAAACGGGATTCTTCCGGCCCTATCAATACCCAGTTCCAATCAGGCTTTGCTTTGGCAAGCGCTTCCAATAACGCAATATCCAGTCTTTCGCCAGTTAAGAAACCAATATAACCAATACGCGGATAGGGTATGGCTTCAATATCAGCCGGAACAGGATATCGTTTCGTAGCATCATACATATCTAACTCGCAACCTTGGCCAATATCCAGACTAAGAGAATTATGTTTTGAAGCATAGTCTGTCAGATATGCTGAGTTGGCAAAAATTGCATCCGAATCTGCAACGGTCATTGGCTCAATTCTGCTGCCATGAAATGCGAAATAAGGATGCTCTACCAGATTATCTCTGATATAATAAAAACTCAGAAGCGGCTGTAATAATTTCTTCGTGTACAAACCTGTAAACATTTGGCTGTCATTAAACACAATACACTTCTCTTTTTCCCATCCCAGTTGTTTGATACTTCTTTTTAAACTTCTGAAAAAACCTCCTGCATTGATGCGGTTGCACCAATCATATATTTTTGTATTTCGCAGCCAGTTGATGGATAAAGCAATACTGGAAGGAGTATGCACCCATAAATGATCCCCCACTTTTTCTGTGTTTCTTCCCAAACCCAAACCCAGCCATAATCTTTGCCAGGCGCGTTTGGTATTAAGATGACTCAATATAGAACGGATATCAGCTGCAGGGTTTACATAGATTACCGGATAATCTTTGCTGAAAGTAACGGCAAGGTTACGCGCATTACTGCCAAGGTTTAAAGCCCATTCCTGTTGGGCAATCACAATATAGGCGTCAGCTTTTTTTAACATGCTGCTTATTTTTTGTTTTCACACCATTTCTGAAACCCCAGAAAAGGCAGAACAAAACAGGTAATAAAATAATATTCCAGGGCATACTTATTTTTTTGTTTCTTCCGTTTCGCCGTGTGGCGTATGAATGAATTGTTTTCTTGCTTTACCAATATGTAGAGTTGCTTTCAAAATGGATACCAATGCACCCGGAATCTGTAAAAAAGCAAACAGCAATTGTTTGTTATACCATTTTGAAGGAATGCCCAATAACAATGCAATCATCAAAGCCACAAATAAAACCAGGCTGATGTTTAACAGGGAAGGGGCGATCAATATCACAAATGCCAGCCATAATACCATCAAAGCAACCAACATTACCCTCGGTAAAAGATACGTTTGAAACACTTTGTTGAAGAAAGCAATATTACCTTTGAGTAACTGTACCCATCCTTCCAGAAAATATTTTTCAAAAAACTCTACCTGCGTTGCCAGCCAGCGGCTTCTTTGTTTACTGAATACATCCGTACGCGCAACTTTTTCATCATACACATATTTGCCATCGAGAAAGGCTACATCTTTTCTTTGTCTTACAATACGGAATTCGATCTCTTTGTCTTCTCCCGATGTATCTCCGATATTTTCCAATAAAGAAACAAATAATGGCCAGCTAAAGGCCATGCCGCTTCCGATCAATGCTGAGGGTAATCCCACTGCAACATGTCCTCTGCGGAAAATATGGTTATTGATCTCTTCGGTACAGGCATCCAGTAATGCAAAAGGAGTTTGAAAATTTTTAGCGGTACGATGGCCCTGAACCACTTCATAACCTGCTTCAAATGCATTATTCAATGCAGTTAAGAAACCCTGCGACATATGGTTATCTGCATCCAGAATCAAAAGAATATCTACAGGATCTTGCTGTGTGGCCTCAACAGCTTTTTGCAGCGCCTTTCCTTTAGTGCTTTTTTCAAAACTTACTTCAACCACTTTTACCCGTAATGAACGGAGTGTATCTAAGGTAGCCTGACTGAATGAATCGGCGATGATCACTACTTCATATTTATCTTCCGGATAATCCTGTTGAATCGCATCTTTGGCAGTGGCAATAATTACGGCATCTTCTTTATATCCCGGAATAAAAATTCTTATACGCCTTTGAGTGGCTGCCATGGCAAATTCTTTTTTAGCTGCCAGTTTTCCTGCCAGTGAAAAGAATAGCAGGTAGGCAACCTGAATGGTGATGTAGCCTAATACAATGTATATAAGTATCCAACCCGCCTCTTGTAACATAAATATTTTTTTATCAGTCTATAGTAACCTTGTTTAAAATCGTATTCCCGTTCAGTTCCGGTTCTTTGAAAGGATTATGTGTAAAATTCCATATCAAAGCTTTCCAGATAGACCGGCTATGTGCCCATTCTTTTTTTACCGCATGCCTGATCATGTGAACTGGACTTGATACCAACACAAAAAAAGATGCAGCAATTAACCATCGAAATCCACGATAATTTCTTCTTACATACAATAACCTGTTCCGGAATAAATAGAAAGTTTTAAAAGCAGAATTCTTTCCGGTTGAAACAGATTCTTTATGATAGATCTCAGCGGTACCCACATAATGCACCGGATATCCGGCATGTTTAAATCTGGCGGCCCAATCAAGCTCCTCGTAATACAAAAAAAACATTTCACTCATCCAGCCCACTTCTGCCACATGTTTTGCAGAAAGCATCATGGCAGCACCGTTGGGCAGATCGGTAATGCGTTGATCATTGTATTGGCCATGATCCTTCTCCAAATAACCAATATCATAACTACGGCTGGTTAAGGGATGCAATCCTATTGCACCTGCATATTGAAAGGTATCAGGTTTGTAAAAGTATTTGATCTTGGGGCAGGCAATACCGCAATCAGGATGTTGCTGCATATACTTTACCAGTTCTGTTAATAGGTGTGGCGTAACTTCTGTATCATTATTCACCAAACAATAATATTCTCCTTTTGCATAATGCAGGCCAATATTATTGCCCCCTGCAAAACCAATATTAACAGGAGAGGAGATATGGGTAATAAAAGGAAATTCTTTTTTAAGATAAGCAGATGAATGATCAGGAGATGCATTGTCTATCACGATCACGTGCCAGTTCTTATATTCAAGGCACGACAAAGACTTCAGGAAATCTGCCGTTACCTGTGGTTGATTATAATTAACTGTGATCAATGATACCAATGGTTCGCTCATGCTGCTGCTTTTTGAACGGGTAATGGCGTATCCCATCTCGGGCTAAGCCAGATCAATACCCAACTGATATATACAATGGCAGATGAAGGCATTTGATTTAATACCTCATTACCATAACTGCATAATAAAATTCCGGTAGCTCCTCCGCATAATGCCGAGAGTTGATTCTTCAAAACCGGATCACGTGTTTGCCAGATAATACCGCAACATTTTCCGGTGATATAAAACATGATGCCGAGCCAGATCACCAATCCCACAATCCCATACATCACCCATATTTTTACATATAAACTATCGGGCGGAACCTGTGCAATAAATTTATCCTGGTTATACATCACCCCCCACATACCCGATGCACCAACACCTGCACCAATGGGTTTGGATGCCAGATAATCTTTAATGATCTTTTGATTGGCAAGCCTTACCTGAAATGAAGCATCATTCGGATCTAAAGCTGTACGCAATCTTACGATCTCTGCATTGCCACTGCCGATAGTTGTGTATTTCAAGAAACCCAAAAAACCAAGTCCGATAATTCCACCTAAGATCAATATCTTAACCTGCTTGCTTAATATCAGAAATACAAATGCACCACCTACTAACGCCATTAAAGCACCACGCGTACCGGAAATGAGCATTCCGTAAAAAATAAATAAACCTGCGATGAGATAGAATATTTTTTTCAATAATTTATGCGGGCCTGATGCTAGTATGATACACATAATGGCTAATTGTGCCTGTGATGCACCAAATTGTCCGGCCTCTGTATAATAGGAGAACACACGAAGTTTCCCGAAAAGTAAATGCGTTTTGGCGGCTCCATCGGCCAACCATTTATTTTCGGCAGCATCGGTTCCAAAATATAACTGTTTCATTCCATAGAATGCACCTGCCAGTGAGAGTATGATAATGATATTTAAAAACAGATCAATATCAGATCTTTTGTTAAACACCAGAAATGCCAAGGGAATCGTCATTACCCAATACAGTGTTGCCGAACGCATCTCATAGAACCAACCGGTAATACTTGGCCTTTCAGGATTGCCGATCTGCAAAACAGTAATGATCAACCATACAATGGCCAGCCATACCAGATCATTATTCAAATGTCTTGCCCTGAATTTATGGCTTCTATGGAAAATAACGCCAAGCCATGTGAGCAGCAACAATCCATCTTGTCCTAATCCGAATTGCGGCCCCGGTATATGTCTTCCCAAACCGGGTATGATAAAACAATAAAAGATAAAAAAGATCAATCCAACACGTGGGTTCAGAAACACCATCACTAAAAACCCAAGTACAACGGGAATAATGATCATTAATGCACTGATGGAAAACCCCTGTGTTGCGGTAAGCCAGCCAAGAAATACTGCGATCAGCAGTCCGGGTATTAACCAGTTCCTGCTAAGGGTGTCGCGGTATGAATTATAGAATAAATTGTTTTCCATTGTGGCTGATTCAATGAAGCCGGTATTTTATTTTCTGATACCCCTGTTTGAGAAAATCAATGCTATAGGCATACACATCACTGAAAATTTTTCCGGGTGCCATCACACCTGTTTTTTCCAACATCCACCATCCGAGAAAGGCACCGGTTCCTGCATTTAATACAGAGGCAAACGCTACCCAGGCAAGATCATGTGTTAACCAGATAGCCAGTATATCGCCAATGATGTTTACGGTAGCCATGATAAATACCTTTTGAAAATTTCGAGATGGCATTTGCAAAGCATCCAGACTGATGCCGGTTAACCTGTCTGAAGGCAATAACAAAGCATATAAAATAAACACACGGAAAATGATGGCTGTATCTTCATAACTATGACCGCCCATGATCACTACAATCAATGGAGCAAAAACAAAACCGATCACCAGCGCGGGCAGATATAATAAATAAGCCCATGATATATATTGGATAAATGTACTCTTGAACCCCTGCGTATCCATATTATTGTGCCTTGCTGCCAATTGGGGAAAGGCAGTTGTACTCAAACTCCGCAATGGTATATCGAACAGTTCGGTTAGTTTTAACGGCACCGCATATTTAGCAACCGCTTCAGGCCCCATAAAACTGGCAATCAAAAAAGTATCCGCACTTTTTAACAGATTGGTAGTGGCCATGGTAGCCATCGCATATTTAATAAGCCTGAATAATGCCATCACTTCTTCCTTCACTTTGTATTTGATATAACCGGGATTCGTTTTTCCCAATGCAATGATCACGATCACTAAAAACAAAGTAAAGAACAGGTTTACACTGGCAAAAGCTTCCAGACTGCTTCCCTGCAGCCATGCCCAACCTGCCACGAGTAATGAATTGGCACTTTGTGCAAACCGTAACCATAATAAGAATTTCAGATCCTGTTTTGCCACACCTGATGCATCTGCAATATGAACAGGCAGTGTTATGATACCCAAACAGGCATACCAGCCGCAAAAAATTTCAATACCGGGTTGTTTGTGAAAGATGCCGGAGAAATATAAAATGATCAATACAAATGATAAGGAAAGCGAAAAAATGCCTCCAAGCCAATAAGCACTGCCAATAATCTTTTTTTGTTGCTCAGGATCATTGCCGGAGATACGCATTACCAGTGCTGATTGTAAACCGCCGGCTTTGATCATCTCGCATAAAACAACAGCGGCCATAAAGATCAGGTATTGGCCCAACACCACAGGGGTGGCCATCCTTACCAATAACATAAAAGAGCCTACACCAATTACTGCGGGCAGTAACTGACTGGCAAAAGCCAATGATTGAATTTTGATCTGGTCTCTGGTCTTTATCACTTGGCTTATATATCTTAACGGATCTTGTTTCTGTTTCCAAACTCAAACTTTACTACCCGCTTAATCAATGCCCTGATGCCGGTTCTTTTCTTTGTTACCTCTCCGATATAATCTTCTGCAAAATCAGTATCTACACCATTCAATATGGGAAGCAATTTTAACGGTACTACTTTTTCAAAGTCTTCAGTTAAACCTGTATCCATTTTACGCCATACGCGGTTGGCCCTGCATACAAGAAAAGTATGTGTTAATTCGGGAAGCATACCTTTTTGCATAATCAGATCTTCGAGTGCAGGTAATTCAAGTAAAACGATCCCTGTGGTTTCTGGGATGGTATAACCCTTCTCAAAATGCTGATGACTTACGGCAAAACCCAAATGTTTCAGCTCTTTTTCCCATAATGAAGCAATGGTTGATTTTCCTTCTCCTGCCTGAACACTGGTTATGCCAATCACTGCCGGCTTTTCTGCTTCTCCGATTACCGACAATAATTGCTGTGTTAAACGAAGACGGGCTCTTGCCAAAAAATCAGGCGATACTTTTAAAAGAGGGTAGAGGCCTGCTATGGTTTTGCCGATTAAACGTTTCGCTCTTTGTGGTTCCTGTAGTGTTTTATTAATCAGTGTATTGGTAAGAATGACAGCAAGAATTAAGATGAATCCTGCCAAAAATCCTACAGCGATCAGGATCTTTCTTTTCGAGGTATTCGCTTTCAAAGGAAGATACGGTGGATCTACGATCGTAAGTTTCGATGTTAATTCATTATTCTGTTGCGTTAATCTTGCCTGATTTAAGCCGTGCAACAGTTCCAGATATTCCTGTTCAGATACGGAGATCTGACGTTCTATTTTTTTTAACGTAGCTCCGAGTGGCGCAAATTTTTTATACTGTTCTGCAAATTCTTTTTTCCGTTTATCCATAACGGTCAAACGTGCTTTGCTTTGCTCAGACAATAAAGTAGCTTTTAACCATTCATCCAAAACGGTTTTGGTTGGAATTCCGTTGGGCGTGTTGGTCTCTTTATACAGATTATCCAGACTGGCTTTTAGTCTGCCTTCCTGTGATTGTGCAACAACACGCAAACTGTCGATGTATTTTTTTTGTCCACCGGCATTATTATCTTTATTGATAACTTCACTTAATGCGATCTTATTATATATATCAGAAAGCTTCTCACGTTCTCCCATTATCTCAGGACCATACAGTGATTGATAAAGCCGGCCTTTGATATTTTCATTTACTTTCGATAAAGCACTACCCGTAGCCATCCGATCCATTTCCAGAGTGTGGTTTAGCGCATCCAGATTTTCTTTTTCGCCGGCTACAGCTTTGGTTTGTTCGTAATAGTTAATAATATCATTCTGCTTATTGAAATTGAGGAATACTTCTTCAACAGAATCCAGTCTTCTGAAAGAATTGTGTGTTTCTTTTTCAAAATAAGCGATCACTGAATCTGTCTGCCCTTCGCGCAACAGTTTGTGTTTTTTGATAAACGTTTCTACCAGTATTTCCAAAGTATGTTTACAGATAGCCGCATCATTGGTTTCGTACGATACTTTTACCAAATCACTTGAGCTCATACGGATCGCTTTAATATTCTGCAAAGAGTTTACAGAATAATAAGGATTATCGGAGTTCAGCAATTCATAGATCAGGTTCTTATCACTGGCCTGCATGTAACTGTTTACAGCATCAATGGTTTCGGGTATGGTTTGTTTTACCAGGCTTGTTTTAATACTATCCGGAAACAATTTCAGTAACTCATTATATGATCCCCATGAAAGTAAATTCGGATCATGTTTTTTCAGGAACAGATGGGTAGATAATAATTGAATGGCTACCTGCTGTTTGGTTTCTCTTGAATTGATGATAGATAAAAGATTGTCAAACGCATTACTGGTTGCAAAGAAATCGGCTTTGTTATTGCCGCTGAGATTATACCCGGAAGCAATACCTGTATAAACTACTGTTTCGGAAGAGTACACTTTTTTCTCATTCCTGGTAAAATACCATATAGAAACCGCCATGGCAAGTGGTATTAATATCAACCACTTGATATTCCGGAACAATAAATTTATAAAATGTAAAAAACTCATTTAACCAGTTTAAGTAAAGTGGATAGGGTAGTGCCTGTATACGATTCCAGTTGCATATATGCTGTTTGAAACCTGTTTACATAGGTCTCATATTCAATAACCGATTTGTTATAAATATCCATTACCCGCGCTTCCTGGTCTACACTGCTTTGTCCCTGTGTAAAATCCCTTTCTGCCATAGCATAATTGATCTGTGCAGATTGTTTGTTCTTACCACCGATCATCACCAGTTTATGCGACAGTTTAAATTCCTGGTACAGCCTGATTACTTCCTGTTTTACATACAAGGCCGCATTGTCTTTATCAGCTGTTGCTATACGCACCTGTGCTTCAGCAGAACGGATCAGATTCTTCCTGCTTACGATCTGTGTAAGAGGTAATTGAATACCTACTCCCATATTATAAAAACCGGTTTGTCCGGTAGTAAAATTATTGATTGAACTGCCGGCACTGTTATTCACTGCAGAATAATTGGTTCCGTAATTATAGGAGGAGTTGAGGGAAAGTGAACTGTAAATACTTTTCTTGTTCAGTTGCAGACTTTCATCTGCATAGTTAATACTGTTTGCCATTCTTCTCACTACCGGCGAATATTTGATGGCAGAATCAATCAACATAGGCAGCAATTCATCTGTTTGAAGTGCTTTGGATAAAAGCGAGTCTGCCGAAACACCCTGTGCCTGTAAGGTTACAGAACTGCTCATAATAAGGAGGATGCTTCCTGTTAGCAAAACAAAACATCTTTTCATGTTACACATTTTCTGATTGGAACAATGCAGGTATCGTTCTTAAAATAAGACGGATATCATTCATAAAGCTGTGCGTCTTGGCATAGTTGTTATCTAAGCTTAGCCTTTCTTCTTCCGACATTTCGCCACGGCCTCTTTTTTCTACCTGCCATAAACCCGTAATACCAGCAGGAGCCATGAAACGAAGCGCATATTTATCTGTAGTAATTTTTTCGGCTTCATACAATGGAAGAGGGCGGTTGCCTACGATAGACATATCGCCGATGAATACGTTCCATAGCTGTGGTAATTCATCAATACTCGTGTTGCGGATAAACTTACCCACTTTTGTGATCCTTGGATCGTCTTTGATCTTAATAAAAGCAGAATCCATTTTGCTGGCCAGTTGTGCTTTGTGAATTTTTTCGCAGATCATTTTATTATCTGCAAACAAAGCATTCTGACAGAGTGTTCCGGATACCTCGCATAGATCGCACAATTCTTTTACAGGAGCTGCCGCAGCTTTTTTGGGGTTATCTGTATTGTATTGGTTCAGGTGAGAAAGCTCTTTTAGTTTTGCATCCGCACCTGTAAACATGGAGCGGAATTTATAAAATCTGAATATCTGGTAACCGGTTCCTACCCGCAAAGAGTAATAAAATACTTTTCCCCTGGATTCCATACGTATCATGATCGCCAGAATAATAAAGAACGGGCTTAAACACAGTAGAGCCAATCCGGAAAAAAAGATATCAAACAATCTTTTGATCAAAGGCAGCTTAAATGGTTTGTTAGGTGCAACGGCAGGCGAGTGATTTCTGAAATTCTCAATCAGATAAGGTATCCTAACACGTAATGCTTTGCTGTCAACAGGCTTAGTAAATAATTCAGCAATCCCTTCTTTTTGTGCCAGTATTCTTTGTTCATCATCTATCCGGTCGATCAAAGAAATAAAAGGGATGTCTTGGTACCCTAACGACAAAAGCGTTTTTAATAAGGCAATCCCATTCTGACTCCGCAATTCATCATCTGAAATAATGGCTTTATAATCGGCACCCTGCTGCATGGCATAATGAAAAGCCAGGCCATTGGCAAAACTGTCTATCGTAAATAGGCCGTCCAAAGCAGTGCTGATCTGCTCCGCTAACGACGACTGCAGCGTGATCAAAGCAATCTTTTTATAGGAAATTGTTTGCTCCATCAGTAAATTTTTTGTGATTACTTTTTACCCAATCTTCGTAAGATGCCGTTAATCCTTGCAGCCAGTTCCCTTGGGTTAAATGGCTTTATCATATAGTCATCAGCACCGGCTTCTAAACAACGGATCCTGTTTTCCGAACTGTCATTGCCAGATAACATGATTAAAGGAATATGACTGAGAAATCCACTCGATCGAACCTGGTCAATAAATTCATAACCATTCATTACCGGCATTTCAATATCCGCGATGATCGCATGTGGAATATTGCCCTCCTGCATCCAGTTTAAGCCTTCTTTTCCGTTGCTTTTGGTTACAACCGTAAAGGTATCTTTAAAATAATGCTCCAATATCTGTTGAATGGAGACTTCATCGTCTATCGCAAGCAGCGTGAGGGTTTCTGTAGGTAAACTCATATTAGGGATTCTTGAATGATGTTAAATCGTTTCGTAACCACTGAAAATCAAATCGTTAAACTTATTTTGATTGAATAGAAAGTTATAGCAATTATTACTAATAACAAAACTAACTTTATTTATAGAGTGAAAGGATGATATTGGTCAGTGATTTAAGTAGAATTTAAACTACGAAGGGATATTTGAGTACAAATGAATAACGGAAAGAGTAAATTAAGGCATACCGTTCAACAAAATGCCATTTATCCCTTCTTATCACTATTTTCTGATTTCTATCCTATTTTTAATAAAAGCTTTTTATGCAAAAAGTATTTTTTCTGATGGTTGTTTTCCTGGGTCTGATGGCTTCCTGTCTGCATGCGCAAACATCCGAGGATTCTGTAAAATCTGCGATCGGGAAATTATTCATAGCCATGAAGAACAGTGATAGTCAGTCTGTAAAAAATGCATTTACCGATAGCGCCATTATGCAAACCGTTGCGAGGGATAGGGCAGGCAACAACATCATTAAAACGGAGCTTTTATCCGACTTTGTTAAGATAATTGCTTACATGCCCAAAGATGCGGCAGATGAGAGAATCAGCTTTGATATGGTGAGAGTAGATGGCCCTTTGGCTACCGCCTGGACATCGTATAAATTTTACCTGAGCGGTACATTCAGCCACTGCGGTGTCAATTCTTTTCAACTGGTGAGGGTAAACGGGCAATGGAAGATCCAATACCTGATAGATACGCGTAGAAAACAACCTTGTGAGTAATCAGTCCCCCAGTTCCCGGATACATTCTTTTAATTGATCAGCAATTCTTCCGTACAGTTTACGGATATACCATTTGGTAAAGTAATAGATCCCAACACTTAACAAAGCCATATATCCAACAGCTAAAGCAATTATCTGCCAAACTGCTGTGAAATGTTTTCGTGCAAAGCCATCAACCGATGGAATATGTTCAGGTTCATTATAGCCCAATAAAAAGGCAAATACAAAACATACCGGTATCAATGCCATCGTAAACTGAAAATAGCGTTTACTGAATTCTTCAATCAGCTTAACAAGCGCCTGCAGATTACTTTTTACAGGAAGTGAAGTGGCACTGAGCTGATTGGTACGGCGCATCAGGAAAATGATAATACCCAAAAACACCAGGGAGAGAACTGCAAAAACAGAAAAATAAATATGGAATGATTGATAAGGCCCGGCAACACCAAGATAAGTAAAGCCGGCAGTCACAACAATACAACCAATGATCTCTATCCAGAGATTTCGTTTCAGTTTTCCAATCACAGAAACCGTTTTCTTTGTCAGCAAGGCTGCAATATCCTCTGCCGACCTGCCTGCATGGTCGGTAGCCAGTTTGTGATTGATCAGCGATTTTAGCTCGTCAAGTTCCATAATTACACACTTTATTGGGTAGCTAATTGTTTTTGTGTTTCTTCTTTTAATTTTATTTTGATACGGCTCATCTTTACCGCAACATTATTGGCTGTAATGCCCATCATTTCCCCGATCTCAGCATAACTGTAGTCTTCCAGGTATAACATAATAATGGCCTTATCTATCTTAGACAGGTCGCCGATGGCAGCATACATGGCTTTTACCTGTTCTTCAATTAATGAATCCGGTTCATCTGTTTGTTCGGGCAGAATATCAGTAGAAAATATTTCAGGATTTTTCTTTTCTTTCCTGAAAAAAGTAATTGCCGTATTCAGCGCAACCCGGTAAAGCCAGGTTGAAAATTTTGCATCGCCCCTGAAATTACCGTAGGCTTTCCATGCCTGCAATGTGATCTCCTGAAAAAGGTCTTCACGGTCAGAATGCCTGTCCATATAAAGGTTACAAACCTTATATACGATCTTCTGGTGTTGATTTAATAATGATATAAATTCCTTTTCTGATGCCATGCAACGCTTAGTATCGTAATGGTTTTAGTGTATAACCCTGTTTTCGTAATAAACTGATCACGCCCTCTTTTCCACCCAGATGTCCGGCACCCACTGCAAAAAAACTTGGATCTTTCTTAATGATGGTACTGATCATTGGTGCCCATTTCCTGTTCCGGTCTATCAGGAGGTCTTTTTCCGTACCCAGATCAAAGCCTGTGCTTTTCATAAACGAATACAATGAATCCACATCTCTAAGATTATACACGGCAGTCATCCGTAACATTTCATTTTTCACACTATCAAAATTGAGTACGGTTTTCTGCAAAGCACTTACCTGGGAATCCAGCGGTTCTTTGTCGATCGCATCCATCTGATCATCCACTGTTTCCAAACCCAATACGGGCAACTGATTTCTTTTAGCCACAGCTACAAACTCTGTTTCCGGTTGCACAATATCACTACAGGTAATGCTTTTCAGTGCGAGCAGGCTGATAGGGAAGAAAGGTTTAAAATTATCAAAACTGATCAAAGGCATACCGGTGATTGTTTGAAATGATGTGCTTACTCTTTTATAATCTGCATCCGTAAACATGGATTGCAGTGTTTTACCCTGCATCATCATTTTCGCCATCAACTTGGTTTGCAGTTGCGGGTCATCCATCTTTAGTTCGCCGTAGAATTGTTTGGTAGATTTTATTTTGTTCTCCAATTGCTCCGAGATCACAAAATCACCTTTACACATCATATGAAAAGTGCCGAAAATATAGGAGGGGTGCTGCAGACCGTTGCCACTGATCTCCCATAATAAAGAGGATTTGGGGGCCTGTGCCTGAGATTGTCCAATGCCTGAACAGAAAAATAGTACCGATGCCCATATCCATTTCATACAAAGCCTTTTTGCATAAGTAGTCAATTGCTGTAAAATATTACCTCCCAAAGAGAAAAATGTGCAAAAAGAAGCCCCGTATGAAAATACGGGGCGAAACCAAAACCAACTGTTATGAAACAGACTTTTTAATATTTTACTGGATATTGATCTGTTGTGGGTTCACAACTACTTCTTCTTTTTTAGGCAGGTATACTTTTAAAATGCCGTTTTCGTATTTAGCCTGTATACCGGTAGTATTGATCTTTTCATCCAGGGTAAAGCTTCTTTTAAAACTGCGTAAACTGAACTCTTTGCGTACGGTTTTGTACTCTTTGTTCTCAGCTTCTTCTTTCTTTTCAAAACTGATCGTCAATAAACCATTCTCAAGATTTACTTTAAAATCTTCTTTGTTACGGCCGGGAGCATTTAATTCAACATGATAACCATCTTTGGTTTCATGAATGTTGGCCGGAACGGAACTGAATGCATTTTGTGCATCCTTACCCCATGTTGCAGGGAACTGGGTAAATAATTCATCAAATAAATTGCCGAAATAAACCGGGTTGTTTTTTACGAATGTCATAGTGGTATTTTTTAGTGTTTTTAATGTTTGATATTAAGAAATCTTCAAACTGTGTACCATGCCTTAAAAGCAGGTTTTTGAAAGAAAAAATGTCTGAAAATGAAAATCAAAAACGGCCATAATGACATAATTATTTATTTAAACCGTCAAAATGGCTGTTAATTAGCTGATCCTTAATGTTTCAACTTTTGTTGTAATTTTGTGTTCTAATTAAAAGCAGATAAGAATATGTATCCAGAAGAGATAGTTATACCGATGAAAGCCGAGTTAACAGACGGCGGGTTTGACGAGATGGTTTCAGCAGCAGAAGTTGATGAAACCTTGCAAAAAGAAGGCACCACTTTAGTTGTGATAAACTCTGTATGTGGTTGTGCTGCAGGCAGTTGCAGACCAGGTGTATTAATGGCTGTGCATAACGCAACCAAGCGACCAGACAGGCTAGCAACGAGTTTTGCAGGCTTTGATATTGAGGCCGTAAATCAGGTTAGGGCACATTTATTGCCTTATCCGCCATCATCGCCAGCCATTGCCTTATTTAAGGATGGACAGTTGGTGAGTATCGTGGAACGCCACCAGATCGAAGGCCGCCCGGCGCAGGTTATTGCCCAGCACCTGATTTCTGTTTTTGATGAGTTCTGTAATTAGAATTTACCTTAGTTTTGTTCATAGATGGGTTAGTAAGTAATGGCTCCACTTTATGTGGGGCCTTGCTTTTTTCAGAAACCACCGCTGCAGATTGTTCTGTTTCAGTATCATGAATTCTGAGTAACATTGCAGAATACTCGAAATAAATTTTAGAACGATCTTACATGTATCCGAATCTATACTACGCCTTCAAAGATATTTTTGGTATTGAACTCTCAGGATTAAAACTGGTAAACAGTTTTGGATTTTTTGTAGCCATTGCATTCATTATTTGTGCATGGGTATTAACACTCGAGTTGAGGAGAAAACAACAACAGGGTTTATTTGTACATACCGAAGAAACCATCACCATTGGTGCCCCCGCAACATTTTCTGAATTGCTGTTGAATTTTTTGATGGGTTTTATCTTTGGCTATAAGATCATTGGTGCATTTACCATACCCGATGCATTGAACGATCCACAGGCATTTATTCTCTCAGGAAAAGGAAATTTGTTGGTTGGACTGATCGTTGGTTTAGTATTTCTCGGATTGAAATGGTGGGAGAAGAATAAACAAAAATTAGCCGAGCCGGAAACAAGGATCATTCGCATCTGGCCGCAGGACAGGGTTGGCGATATTGTGATCTTTGCTGCACTGTTTGGTTTTCTTGGCGCCAAAATATTTCACAATCTTGAGAACTGGAATGATTTTGTAAAGGATCCGGTCGGGTCATTAATTTCTTTCAGCGGACTTACTTATTATGGCGGATTAATCTGTGCCGGTGTTGCCGTAACCTTATATTGTAAAAGCAAAAAAATAAAACTGGTTCATCTCTACGATGCCATGGCCACTACTATGATGTTGGCTTATGGACTGGGAAGAGTAGGTTGCCAGATAAGTGGCGATGGCGATTGGGGTATACCCAATACACATCCCAAGCCCATCAGCTGGTTACCTGATTGGATGTGGGCATATCAGTACCCGCACAATGTAGTAGGCGAGGGCGTTCCCATTCCGGGATGTGTTGGGCCGTTTTGTAACCAGTTACCGGTTCCTGTTTATCCAACACCTTTTTATGAAATTGTTGCCTGTTTGATTTTATTTGGTATTCTCTGGATGATCAGAAAAAAGATCAAAATACCCGGACAATTATTCGGGATCTATCTTGTGTTCAACGGCGCAGAACGTTTTCTGATTGAAAAGATCAGGGTGAATACGAAATATGATTTTCTGCCCTTTCATCCAACACAGGCAGAGCTGATTTCTTTATTGCTGATGATTGCAGGATTTGTTTTGATCCTGAAAGCAGAGAAATGGTTCTCAAAAAAAGTAACCGTTGAATAAATTCATCTCCGGTTCATTTATTCAGATAAACAGTCCGTGTTTTTAAATTACTTACAAACGAATTCTCTTTCGATACTCTTCAAAGAACAGATCAATGAAAAGCCTTTTCAAATTATTTAAAGATTTCCTTCTTTTTTTTCCGGTTACGTTATTGCTGAAACCCTTCTCAAGGTTTTTCATTTTTATTGCCTACTTCAATCAGTTACAGATCTGGATCAGAAATAATAAAAAACGGTTTGCTTACAGCGATTATTATTCTCCCATCAGGGATTATACAAAACGATATGATCTGTATAAATATGTTGCCGACAATTGTGTAACCACTGAAAGGAAAATCCTTTATCTCGAATTTGGTGTTGCGGCAGGAGAGTCGTTTCGCTGGTGGTTACAACATAATCAAAATGAAGCATCCCTTTTTTGGGGCTTTGATACATTTGAAGGATTACCTGAAAAATGGGGAAGTTTTTATGATAAAGGAGATATGAAATTTGAAATGCCTACGATGCCCGATAGTCGAGGTAAGTTTATCAAAGGGTTGTTTCAGGATACCTTAACCACCTTTATTGAACAGCAAAAAGAGAGTCTGGAGTCAGCAGCTCAAAAAGTAATTCTGCTGGATGCCGATCTGTATTCGGCAACCATTTTTACCCTTTCCCAATTGTATCCCACCCTTCACAAAGGCGATATTATCATGTTTGATGAGTTTAATGTAGCTACACATGAGTTTAAAGCTTACACAGAATTTACAGGCAATTTTTACATAAAATTGAAGCCAATAGCCGCTGTAAACAACTTTTACCAGGTTGCTTTTGAGGTAGAATAGGCCGGAGACCAACGATTTCTACATCATATTCATATTATATTGCATTTAATTATAAATCCAGGATTTAATAAAAAAGGGAGATAGATCGCTTCTATCTCCCTTTTTTATTTGATAATCAATCTCTTAACGTAGAATTCATCTCGCTGCTCAGAAAGCCCCGCTGCTTTTGTTTAATCTTTCTTGCCTTTTATCCTCAGTTTTTACCGTTAAATACAAAACTATGTACTATGCAAAACACAGTACATAGTTTTGACTTGTAATTAGTAAACAACAGAACTAAAAAAATCACACATAAATCAAA
Organism: Sediminibacterium sp.; assembly: GCA_965206685.1. Taxonomy (GTDB): domain Bacteria; phylum Bacteroidota; class Bacteroidia; order Chitinophagales; family Chitinophagaceae; genus Sediminibacterium. Next base: position 1,663,935 of record OZ242223.1, on the reverse strand, counting down.
TAAAATGAAAAAATTAGCAGCCTTGCTGACAGCCCTGGGAATAGTATCGTTTTCCTTCGTCGGCCATGCGCAAACTGAGGTAGCCGGAAAAGTGAACGGGGTAGTGGTTTCATCTGAAAAACCGGTTGAATCTGCTTCTGTAGGACTTTTACGTGCCAAAGACTCAGCCGTAGTAAAACTGGCTGTTTCAGATAAACTGGGACAGTTTAGCATTGAAAATGTAAAACAGGGTAAATACCTGGTAGCGGTTCAGGCGATCGGACATGCCAAATATTATAGTCCTGCATTTGAGATCTCTACCGCAAACAGCAACTATACCGTAAAAAATATTGAGCTGAAAACAGCCAGCAAAGACCTGGGAGCCGTAACTGTGGTTTCTCAAAAGCCTTTGATCGAGCAAAAAATTGACAGAACGGTATTGAATGTAGATGCATCTGTTACCAATACAGGAACCAGTGCATTGGAAGTATTGGAAAAATCACCGGGTGTATCCGTAGATAAGGATGGTAATATCAGCCTGAAAGGAAAACAGGGCGTGCAGATCTTTATTGATGGAAGACCCACTTACTTGTCAGGCAACGATCTGGCCAACATGTTGCGCAATATGCAAAGCAATCAACTGGATCAGGTAGAGATCATGACCAACCCGCCTGCAAAATATGATGCGTCAGGTAATTCAGGTATCATCAATATCAAAACAAAAAAGAACAAACAGGTTGGGTATAATGGAAGTGTAACAGCAGGTTATGGCCAGGGTGTTTATCCCAAAGCCAATGCCAGTGCCAATATGAACTATCGTGCAGGCAAAATCAATTTGTTTGGTAATGTTAGCTATGCATATCGTGAACGTTTTCAGCAACTGGAGATCCAGCGTAAATTCATTGACAATACCACAAAAGCTGTTACCTCAAATTTCAGTCAGGAAAATAACCTCCGCAATAATGATAAACCATTGAGCGGCAAACTGGGCCTTGATTATTTTGTAAGTAAGAAAACAACGCTGGGTGTGGTATTCAATGGAAGTAACAGTGATCAGGATTTTACGAGCATGGGTACGATCAATATTTCAGACCCTAACTATGTATTGCAAAGTCAAACCCGTGCAGCATCTGTGAATAACCAGATCTGGAAAAATTTCAGTACCAATCTGAATATGCGTCATGTAATTGATACAACCGGTTCTGAGATCACTGCGGATGTGGATTATATCCATTACAATTCGAAGAACTCACAACTGGTTACAAATGGTTATTATGCGCCTAACGGTTCGCCATTGGGTGGTACCAAACCGGATACATTATCAGGCAGGCTTCCACAGGATATCAATATCTGCAGTGCCAAAATAGATTATCTGAAACCTTTGAAAAACGGTGCAAGGTTTGAAGCCGGTGTAAAATCGAGCTTTATCAAAACAGATAACAATGCCAACTATGATAGTTTGAAGAATGGCGGTGTGATTCATGATTATAACAGAAGTAACCATTTCTTATACAAAGAAAATATCAATGCAGCGTATGTGAATTACAGCCGCCCGATCAGCAAAAAATTAAGCGGACAATTTGGATTACGTCTTGAGCATACTCATTCAAACGGAAACCAAATTACCACAGGGGTTGTGTTTGACAGAGATTATGTAAAACTGTTTCCAACTGTGTATCTGCAATATCAGGCCAATGCAAAGAACACGTATGTATTGAACTATGGCAAAAGAATCAGTCGCCCGGATTATGCAGATCTGAACCCGTTTGTTACGTTTCTTGACAAGTACACCTACCAGGAGGGTAACCCGAATCTGCAACCGCAGTTTAGTCATAATATTGAGTTAACACATACCTACAATAATTTCTTAACCACTACATTGAATTATACCAACACAACGGATATTATTCAGGATGTACTGGAGCAGAATACAGCGAAGAATGAGAGCTATATTAAAAAGAGCAATATTGCCAAACAGCGCCAGTATGGTATTTCTGTAAATGCATTTTTCCCGCTCACCAAATGGTGGACAAGCAATATTTATGTGAATGTTTTCAATAATGAATTCAAAGGCATTGTAAACGGAGATGCAGTAACCATCGGAGCTACAACCGGAATGTTCAATGTGATGGAGCAGTTCAAATTCAATAAAGGATGGGGTGCAGAGGTAAGTGGTTTTGGAAGAACAGAAGGAGTGGAAGGAATCTTCCGTATCAAAGCCTTTGGAACGATGAACCTGGGATTGAGCAAACAGGTATTGAATAACAAAGGATCTGTAAGGGTTAGTGTAAGAGATGTATTGTGGAGTCAGCGTATACATGGAGAAAGCAAATACAGCAATGTAGATGCACAGTTTCAACAGTTTGGTGAATCAAGGGTTGTGAATGTTTCTTTCACTTATCGTTTCAGCAAAGGAAAAGTTGGCAATACACAAAGAAAGAGAGGAGGAGCGAATGAAGAAGCCAGCCGTGTAAAAACCAGTGATAGTAACTAAGTTTTTAAAACCATACACATCCTGCATTTTCTGGCAGGATGTGTATGCTAACATTTTATTAACGCCGTTCATACAAATCTTTCTCAGCAATTGAAAGAGGATCGGCAACTTTGAAAGATCAATTTGTTTTTTTCTCATGTGCATTATATAGAAAGCGGCCCCGATGTCTATCGGGGCTTTTTCTTTGGTAAACCAAAGGAATATTGAACAAGGAATTATGAATATTGAGTGTTGAAGTGATGGGAATATTAATCATTCGATATTCCTTGTTCAATATTCAACATTCCGTTTACCTTTGTAAAAACCCTGTTTATGCCATCATTTGATATTGCCAGTGAGGTAGACATCCAGATATTGGATAATGCTGTGAACACTGTAAAAAAAGAGATCAGCACCCGTTTTGATTTTAAAGGTTCGCCGGTTACGGTTGAATTGAATAAAAAAGACTACAAGATCTTGCTGGAAGTGGAAAGTGATATGAAAATGAAACAGCTGATCGATGTATTGATCAGCCGGGCGATGAAACAGGGGATAGACGCCGGTGCTTTTGATTTTAGTAAAGATGCTTACCCCAGCGGGAAAGTGGTAAAAAAAGAAGTAGGTGTAAGAAATGGCCTGAAGCAGGATGACGCCAAAAAGATCGTAAAAATGATCAAAGATGGTGGCTTTAAGGTTCAGGTAGCCATTATGGACGATATTATCCGGGTAACCGGTAAGAAAATTGATGATTTACAGGAAGTTATCGCAAAATGCAGAACCGATAATTTCGGGATTCCGCTTCAGTTTGTGAACATGAAGGGCTAAAAATCAGCTGTTTCGGTGCATTTTTCATGTAAATAACTCCGAATTGATTTGGCAAATACCCTTTTTGGGGCTAATTTTGCACTCCTTTAAATAATCACACGGCCAAATCCGTGTAACCTAAATCTTAAACAATGAAACAAGGTATCCATCCGGAAAATTATCGTTTTGTAGTGTTCAAAGACATGAGTAACGGTACCACTTTTCTGAGCAAATCAACCGCAGCAACCAAAGAAACCATTAAACATGAAGATGGTAATGAGTATCCATTGATCAAATTGGAGATCTCTAATACCTCTCACCCTTTTTACACAGGTAAAAATGTATTGGTGGATACTGCAGGTCGTATCGACAAATTCAACAAGCGTTACGCGAAGAAAGCTTAGGTTTTCTTTCCATGATAGTAGATCCCGAAGAGCAATCTTCGGGATTTTTGTTTTATTTGCTTCCTGTGTTTGCCTCTTCTTTGTGCGTATGTAAGGATTTCAAATATTACCTTTGTCCACGATAAACTGATCACATGAAACTTGATATACTCGCTTTTGGTGTTCACCCGGATGATGTGGAACTTGGCTGTGCCGGAACATTATTGGCTGCTATTGCAGAAGGGAAGAAAGTAGGGATTGTAGACCTTACCCGTGGTGAACTGGGAACCAGGGGTACCGCTGAAATTCGAACTGTAGAAGCTACGAATGCCGGAGCGATATTGGGTATTTCTGCAAGAGAGAACCTCGACATGGCTGATGGTTTCTTTGAGAACAATGAAGAGAACAAAAAGAAAGTGATTGCAGCCATCAGAAAATATCAGCCGGAGATCATTCTGGCCAATGCTTTTGAAGACCGTCACCCGGATCATGGGAGAAGCGCAAGACTGGTAGCTGATGCTGTTTTTTTAGCCGGACTTCGAAAAATAGAAACACACGATAATGGTATTTTGCAACCTGTCTGGAAACCTTCATATGTGTTTCATTATATACAGGACAGGTATATTGAGCCTGATTTTGTGGTAGATATTTCATCTCATCTTGAAAAAAAGATGGAGGCAATACAGGCTTACGGAACACAGTTTTTTAATCCGGATCTGAATGAGCCGCAAACCTATATTTCATCCTCTTCTTTTCTGGATGGTATTAAGGCAAGAGCATTGATGTTTGGAAAAAGGATCGGTGTTGAGTATGCAGAAGGTTTTTGTACAGAGAAAACATTGGGTATTAAAAGCTTTGATGCTTTGGTGCAGAATATTACCTGAGACGGTAATTAAAAATTAGAAATTAAGAATTGGGTTGTAATCATTGAAAACGATCATTATGTCAACAGTAAAAGTTGGATTGGTACAGATGAGTTGTACTGCTGTTAAAGAAGATAATCTTTCGAAAGCGATCGCGAAAGTGAGGGAAGCTGCTGCAAAAGGAGCGCAGATCGTGTGTTTGCAGGAACTTTTTACCTCATTGTATTTCTGTGATACGGAGGATTACGAACATTTTAAATTGGCGGAAGCCATTCCAGGCCCGTCAACAGAAGTGTTGGGTGAGTTGGCAAAAGAATTGAATGTGGTGATCATCGCTTCTTTATTTGAAAAAAGAACGCAGGGTATTTATCATAACACAACCGCTGTACTGGATGCAGATGGAGCCTATCTTGGTAAGTACCGCAAAATGCATATTCCGGACGATCCTGCTTTTTATGAGAAATTTTATTTTACACCGGGTGATCTGGGTTATAAAGTATTCAATACCAAATATGCCAAACTGGGTGTATTGATCTGTTGGGATCAATGGTATCCTGAAGCATCTCGTATTACAGCTTTAATGGGGGCGGAGATCCTGTTTTATCCAACCGCAATTGGTTGGGCAACTTCTCAGGATGAAGCTACCAATACAGAACAATACAATGCATGGCAAACCATTCAACGCAGTCATGCAGTAGCTAATGGTGTGCATGTAGTAAGTGTGAACAGAGTAGGTTTTGAACAGAATGGCGCGATGAAATTCTGGGGTGGATCTTTTGTAAGTAATCCATTCGGAACACTGTTATATAAAGCTTCTCATGATGAAGAAGAGATTGCCATTGTTGATATTGATACAAATAAGACCGACAGTTACAGGACACATTGGCCATTCTTGAGAGACAGGCGAATTGATTCTTATCAACCGATTACGAAACGATTTATAGACGAAGATTAAAAATTAGTCAGGAAGTCCGGAAGTCGGAAAGACCGAAAGGCCTAAAGATATTTTTATACTTACTTTTTTATTATGCCTTTTAAATTTGAGAAACTTATTGTATGGCAAAAGGCATTGCATCTTTCTGAGATCGTTAGTAAGGTTACAAAAGAATTTCCCAAAGAAGAGATGTATGTTCTTACATCTCAAATAAAAAGGGCCGCAGATTCTGTATCGTTAAATATAGCCGAAGGCTCTACTGGTCAAACAAACCCTGAATTTGCAAGATTTTTAACAATCGCGCTACGTTCAAATATTGAAGTGGTTGGGTGCATTTTTATAGCCAGACAACGAAATATTATTTCTGAAGAAAATTTTACTCTCATTTATGGTCAATGTGAAGAGATTCTTGTTATGTTAAACTCATTACGTCAATCATTGAAATAAAATAATATTCATTGAAATCAGATCAAAACTTTCCGACTTCCCGTCTTTCGGACTTTCCGACTCCTAAAGAACAAGGATATTTTTTTCCTGCAGAATTTGCAAAACATGAAGCTACCTGGTTAAGCTGGCCGCATAAAGAAGCAAGCTGGCCGGGCAAGATCGATACGATCTATCCGAATTATAGTTTGTTTGTAAAATACCTTGCCTTATCAGAAAAAGTGAGGATCAATGTTGCGAATGATGCCATGAAAGTATTTGCCATTCAGCATTTGGAAAAAGCGGGTGTGAATATGGGGCAGGTAGAATTCTTTATGAACCCAACCAATGATGCGTGGTGCCGGGATCATGGCCCTGCTTTTTTGATCAATCCTGATGCGGCTATTAAAAAAGTAATTGTTGACTGGAATTATAATGCATGGGGTAACAAATATCCACCGTATGATCTGGATGATGTGATTCCTACCTTAATAGGAAAACACTTTAATATTCCCGTGTATAATCCCGGTATTGTAATGGAGGGTGGCTCGGTTGAATTTAACGGTAAGGGGGCATTACTTACATCAACCGCTTGTTTATTAAATGAGAACCGTAACCCGCATTTAAATCAAGGCAAGATAGAAGAATATTTATCTAATTATTACGGAGTAGACCAGGTATTATGGGTGGATGAAGGAATTATTGGTGACGATACTGACGGGCATATTGACGATACCGTTCGTTTTGTAAATGAAGATACTGTGATCACGGTTGTAGAAGAAAACAGGAATGATGAGAATTACGAACTGCTTCAAACGAACCTGAAACAATTACAGGCCATGCGTTTGCTCAATGGCAAACAGCTTAACATTATAGAACTGCCGATGCCGGATGAAATTATTTATGAAGACCAGCGTTTGCCTGGTTCGTATGCTAATTTCTATATCAGTAACGGTCACGTGATCGTTCCAACCTATCGTTGTGATAAGGATGAGAAAGCATTACAGATCATTGCATCCTGCTTCCCCGGCAGGGAAACGGTTGGAATAGATTCAACAGATATTATCTGGGGCTTGGGCAGTTTTCATTGCCTTAGTCAGCAGGAGCCATTGGTTTAGTTAATATTTATTATCCTGCAACAGTCATTGTATTTCCGGTGATGGTGATGTTATACACTTTTAAAGCTGTGGTAGCTTGTCCGCCAACATTCGCACCGGCAGTATTAAATTGTGCACCGTGGTTAGGGCAAAGAAAGATCTGGTTGGATGGTACATAATTAATATTAGACCCCTGATGTGTACAGGCTTGTTGTACCGCAACAAAAGAAGAAGGGGTATTTCCCGCGGCCAGTCGAACAATCAATACACTGTTTGCTGCAAGAGAAGAACCTATGGTTGTTAAGTTTGAACTAAGATCTACTGTAAAGTTCGCTGAAGGTGCGGGAGTATTACCGGTTGTACCTGAATCGGCGCTTTTGCTGCAGGCTCCTAAACAAACTGCACAAACAGCCACTACCGGGCCTGTTAAACTTCCTAAAAATTCTCTTCTTTCCATTATTACTGTTTTTGTGGGTTTATGATTTTAAAATTTAGCATTTTTTATCCGGTTTCCGGTTATCCGCCATCAGAAATAATTCAGTTCCTTTTCTGGGAAGTATTGAATTATAACAGTTTTCTAAAACCTGAATACGTAATACGGAAGAAAAAAGTTGCCTGTATTCTTCTTCATTTCCGCCAAAGGGCGGATTGGTTTCGAATACTTTGTTGAAGAGCAATCCCACAAGCTTACCGTTGTCTGATAATAATTTTTTAACAGTCTGTATATATTTTTCGCGAAGTGATGGATCGAGAGCACAGAAAAAAGTCTGTTCAATAATCAGGTCATATTGTCCTTCCAAATCAAAAAAATCGGAAGTGATGATCTGAATATGCGGGTTGTTATATTTGTTTTTAAGTTGATCGGTAACTACAGATGAAATATCAACAACGGTAATGTCCGTAAATCCTTTTTCCAATAAATAAGCTGCTTCATAACTATTGCCACCGCCGGGAATGAGTATCCGCATATTTTTATGGGTAAGCTGATCAAAATAGTCTTTGAGTGGCGTGGATACATTTCCGATATCCCAACCGGTTTGGTTGGAGAGATATCGTTCGTTCCAGTAGTTGGCGGACAGAAATGTTGGGTTCATTGTGAGGGTTATATCGTGAGGCGTGAGACGTGAGACGTGAATCGTGAGTGAAATATTTGATTCTGGAAATTCGTTCTCACTATTCACTATTCACTATTCACTATTCACTATTCACTATTCACTATTCACTATTCACTATTCACTATTCACTATTCACTATTCACTATTCACTATTCACGCTCATCCCGTAACAATAGCTTGTCTTGGTATGATAAAGGCGATCAGGTCGTCTAATTGTATAGCGGCTCTGTCGCAGGCATCCTGGATATCTTCTCTGGAAACGTTGGCTGCGAATGATTTTTCTTTTAAACGTTTTTTTACGCCTTTGGTATCCATTCCATCATAACCACCGGGACGCATGAGTGAGTAGGCATGTATGAGTCCGGACAATTCATCAAAAGCATAGAGCATCTTATCCATATTGGTAACAGGCTCTACACCAAAATGCAGGTGGCCATGTGATGCAATGGCACGGATAATTTCCGGGTCAATATTTCTGTTTTCCAGTTCTTCAATGATCTTTTTGCAATGGAGGTCGGGCCACTGATCCCAATCGGCATCGTGTAAAAGTCCTGCCATTTCCCATTTCCACTGGCCGGCATCATCGAGCATTTCTTTTTCTGCGGCCCAGCATTTCATCAGGTGGCCCACTTGCTGCATATGAACTTTGAGTTTGGGATTTAATACCCAGCTGTTGAAAAGATCCGCAGCTTCCTGGCGGGTTAATACGTTTCCGGTATTGGCCGGATTGCCGAATTCGGTTCTTCCGAGATTAAGTGACATATTCTGAATCTTTGTTTCAAAGATAGGGGTCAGTTTTTGAAGCGCTATCAATATCTTTAACCCTTAATCTGACTAAGATTTATGAGTGAGACTGTTCAAACAAAGGAGCGAATATTTACGTCATACCAGGTATTTGTGATTGCGATTCTATCGCTTCTACAGTTTACCGTGATACTGGACTTTATGGTATTATCGCCATTGGGGGCCATTTTAATGGAGAAGCTGCATGTTACCACATCCCAATTTGGGTTAGTGGTATCTGCTTATGCATTCAGTGCCGGGGGGGCAGGATTACTAACAGCTGGGTTTGCTGATAAGTTTGACAGAAAAAAATTGTTATTGTTTTTTTATACCGGATTTATTATCGGTACCATTTTATGCGCCATTGCGCCAAGTTACCCATTGTTATTGGGTGCAAGGATCATAACCGGCATATTTGGCGGCGTAATTGGCTCGGTAAGTTTTGCGATTATTACCGATCTGTTTAAAATTGAAGTACGTGGAAGGGTGATGGGTTTTGTACAGATGTCATTCGCTGCAAGTCAGGTATTAGGTTTGCCCATTGGTTTATTACTGGCAAACAAATTTGGCTGGCATGCACCCTTCTGGATGATTGCCGGTGCCGGAACATTATTGGGATTACTGATGTTCCTGAAACTGAAACCGGTTGATAAACACCTGCATTTAAAGATCGACACTAATGCGTTTCATCATTTATTCACAACGATCACAAGGCCCGATTATGCAAAAGCATTCTTTGCCACTACTTTATTGGCAACAGGTGGTTTTATGTTGATGCCTTTTGGCAGTGCTTACAGCATACATAATCTGGGCATTACTTTAGATCAGTTACCCATTGTGTATTTGATCACCGGTGCTGCATCGATCGTGTTCGGGCCATTGATGGGTAAGTTGAGCGACAAGATCGGGAAGTTCAATATTTTTTGTGTGGGAACGGTTATTGCCATTGCAATGGTAGGCGTTTACACACATCTAGGTGTTACACCACTTTGGCAACTGATCCTGTTGAATGTAATCTTATTTATTGGCCTCACCGGAAGAATGATCTCTTCATCAGCATTATTAACCGCTGTGCCGGATGCGAAAGACAGAGGTGCCTTTATGAGTATCAATTCATCAACACAACAGATCTCTGGTGGCATCGCTTCAATCATTGCGGGTCTTATTGTAGTGCAGACCTCGTCGGGCAAATTGGAAAATTATGATACGTTGGGTTATGTGGTGATGGGGTCAATGATTGTTGCAACCATTATGCTGTATTATCTCAATAAAAGAATCCAGAAAAAATTACATATTACTCAGAACGTTTAATTCAAGCAGCATTATTTATGAAGCATTTATCTTTTGCACTGGTGTTAACGGCATTAATGATCATTATTGATGCATGTAGCCCCAAACCTTATGGTGATACCAATAAAGCTTATCGCAAGCAATCCAAAGAATTGACCAAACAGATGCTGCTTGAACCAACCGATCCTTTAAATGATACGATCAAGCTGCCTTCCAATTGGGTGGGTACTACCAATTTCGGGATCCGTAAGCCGAATTTTGTGATCATTCATCATACGGCACAGAATTCATGTGAGCAAACTTTAAAAACGTTTACAACACCCAAATCTGCTGTAAGTGCGCACTATGTGATCTGTAAAGACGGTACCGTTCACCATATGTTGAACGATTATCTTCGGGCACAACATGCCGGTATAAGCCGTTGGGGTAATCTGATCGATGTGAATTCTTCTTCTATCGGTATTGAACTGGATAATACAGGATTTGAACCTTTCGACAGTTTACAGATCAACAGTTTGTTGAGTCTGCTTGCTAAATTGAAAAAAGATTATACCATTCCTGCTGCTAATTTTATCGGTCATGGCGACATTGCTCCGACCCGTAAAAACGATCCCAATTACCGTTTTCCATGGAAATTACTGGCACAAAAAGGTTTTGGTTTATGGTTTGATGATAACAGGGAAGAAGTGCCAACCGGTTTCAATCACATTCAGGCTTTACGAATCGTTGGATATGATGTAAAAGATACTACTGCCGCCATCCGCTCATTCAAACGTCATTTCTTACAGGACACTACCAAGCGTATTAATGATATTGACAGGAGTGTGTTGTTTAATTTGGAGAAGAAATATATGTCGTGGTGAATAGTGAGTGGTCAGTAGTGAGTAAAAAACATCACTTACTACTGACTACTCACCACTCACTTTCTACAGAAACACTCTGAACCTTTCAAAACATGCCTGCGTTAAAAACTCACGGTCATCGGGGTGAGAAATATCTATTAAGGATTTAGCGCGTTGGCGGAGATTTTTTCCGTAGAGATAAGCAACACCGTATTCTGTTACTACATAATGAATATGGCCGCGGGTAGTAACTACGCCGGCAAAATCTTTCAGATGTGGCACAATTCGAGGAATGCCTTTATGGGTTCTGCTGGTTAAAGCAATAATGGGTTTTCCTCCCTCACTTAAAGCAGCGCCGCGCATAAAATCCATCTGGCCGCCAATACCGCTGAATTGTAAGGAACCGATACTGTCTGAACAAACCTGTCCGGTAAGATCTACTTCAATTGCACTGTTAATCGCTACCACATTGTTATTTCTGCGGATGATATGCGGATCGTTTACATAATCAATATCCAGAAAAGTAATGGCAGGATTATCGTCTACATAATCATATAATCGTCTGCTGCCAATGGCGAAACCGGTAACGGCTTTATTGGGGTGAATTTTTTTCCTGCGGTTATTGATCACACCTGATTCAAAAAGATCAATCACGCCATCACTCAGCATTTCGGTATGGATGCCAAGATCCTTATGATTGCTTAAAGAACGGAGTACAGCATCCGGAATGGTTCCGATGCCCATTTGTAAAGTGCTGCCATCTTCAATGAGTCCGGCAATATGTTTACCAATGGCCAGTTCACTTTCTGTCGTATTCTTGCTGTAATTCACTTCCGGCAGGTCTTCATCATGATAAACCATATGTGTAAAGCGTGAAATATGGATCAGCCCATCGCCATGTGTTCTTGGCATCTTGGGGTTTACCTGTGCGATCACAAATTTGGCCATATTTACCGCCGAACGGGCAATATCTACAGAGATCCCTAAGGAACAATAGCCATGTTCATCCGGGGGTGATACATGAACAATGGCCACATCAATAGGAAGAATTTTTTTATTAAAGAGATCAGGAATATCACTCAGAAATACCGGAATATAATCCGCACGACCTTCTGCAACGGCTTCTCTCACCGGAGCCGAAACAAACATACAGTTGATGTGAAAGCTATCCCTGTACTGCGGTTTCTGTACCTCCAGATCGCCCAAAACGGTAATGAACACCAATTCTACATCACGTAAACGGTCTGCCTGTTCTGCCAGTTTCCGCATGAGGTAGAGTGGGGTACAGGCACTGCCATGGATAAATAAACGTTGTTTACTCTGGATAAAACCTAATGCATTTTCTGCTGTTGTATAGTTAGGTGTTGCTATCATACCGGATTATTTACTGCAAATTTCTTCTCTGCCCCTAAACGAAACAATGATTTTCGTAAGGTTTTTGTATGACAGAAATCCTGTAAAATGATTCTGCTACAGCCATTGGTGAATTACATTCAGGATAGCAGCATGAACAAATGGTTTTGTGATAAAATCATCCATCCCTGCTTCAAGGCATTTTTCTTTTTCCTCTGTTTGCGTACCGGCAGTAAGGGCAATAATGGGTATATGTTTTTCTGTTTCCATTGCCCGGATCATTTTAGTGGCTTCATGACCATTCATTTCGGGCATTTGTATATCCATAAATATAATATCGGGGGATGCAGATCTATATTGTTCCAATGCTTCTTTACCGTTAATGGCTTCCAGTATGGTAGCATCAGGGAGTATATCTGAAACAATTTTTTTGATCAGCATGATATTAAACTCATTATCATCCACCACCAGTACTTTGAAGTTTCCGTTTTTCGGGATCAGGCCATTACCGGCGTTTACGGAAGATTCAGCTGTTGGTCTGCTGTCTGCTTTCGACATCAAGTCATACAACTGTGTTATTTTTATAGGTTTTACAAGTCTTTGAGCCACTCCATATTTAATACAGGCGGCATTTATTTTTTCGTCTTCCGCAGAACTATGTAATAAGATGATGGGCGTATGTTCTTTATCCAGTTTCAATTCTTCCCGGATCTGTCTGATGGTTTCTATACCGTCTATTCCCGGCATATTATAATCCATCAAGACCAGATCAAATTTTTTCTCCCGCAGCATTTGTATCGCTTTCAGTCCATCACCGGCTTCATAAGCGTCTATTTTCTGTAATGCAAGCATTTCTTTTAAAAGCAGACGGTTATTGGCATTATCATCAACGATCAATACATTTTTATAGTGCAGATTATTTACCCATTCATCAGCATGGCCATATTGTGCTTTTACGGTAAGTTCAAAATAGAAAGTACTTCCTTTACCCGGTTCGCTGGTTACCTGCAGCTTGCTGCCCATTAAAGCAAGTAATTTTTTTGAAATAGCCAATCCTAAACCGGTACCGCCATACTTTCGGTTGGTGGAAGCATCTTCCTGCGAAAAGGCTTCAAAGATCTTTTGAATGTTATCTGGGTGAATACCAATACCGGTATCTCTTACAGAAAAGCGGATTTTGCTGAAACCTCCCTCTTCCTGAGAGACGGTAGTTACTTTTAATTCAACTTCTCCCGCTGTAGTAAACTTAACTGCATTGCCTAATAAGTTGATTAATATTTGTCTGATCCGAACAGCATCAATCCATAAAAACCTTGGAACATCTGTGCTGATATTTAACAGCAGTTCCAGATTTTTTTGATAAGCCTGATAACAGATCACATCAGAAGCCTTGTAACAAAGTTCAAGGATATCGGTTTTATCAATATCTATTTCCAGCTTACCGGCTTCAATCTTGGAAAAATCCAGGATCTCATTAATAATATCCAGTAAAGAATTGGCTGATTGAAATACGATGGAATTATACTGTTGCTGTGTGCTGTCGAGGCTGGTTTTGGTAAGCAAGTCTGAGAAGCCGATTACACTGTTTAACGGTGTTCTTATTTCATGGCTCATGTTGGCCAGAAACTCAGACTTGGCTTTACTGGCGGCTTCTGCCACTTCTTTGGCATGGATATAATTCTGCTCGAGTTTTTTGTGTTCCGTAACATCTCTTTTAATGGCGATCCAATGAGTGTATTTGCCGGTATTATCAGAAATAGGAGAGAAGGCAATGCTTGACCAGAATTCTTCACCATTCTTTTTGTAATTGATCACTTCCATATGACAGGGTTCAAACCTGTTCAGACTTTCCCGCACGCGTTCCAGTTCTTTTGTATCTGTATTTACTCCCTGTAAAATGGAAGGACTCTTGCCTATGACTTCCTGTAAAGAATAACCAGTCATTTTGCAATAGGCACTATTCACGAAAATGATCTTTTGCTTATGGAGATCATTTTCGTCCATTTTTGTGATCACAACTGCGTCGGTTGCATGGGTAATCACAGATTCTAACAATTTTAAACGGGTTTCTTCTTTTTTTCGTTCTGTAATTTCACGGCCAATTCCAACCAGTCCGATAATTTCACCGTTAGCATCATGAATGGGCACTTTTGAATTCAGCATCCAGTGTTCTTTGCCAAGGTTATCTATAAAGTAATCTTCCTTGTTCAGGTAAGGAGTTCCGGAATCAACTACAAAGCGATCATCTTTGTAAGAACTGTCGGCGATCTCTTTTGGGTAGATGGCATAATCATCTTTTCCCAGAATCTCTTCTTCAGAATGTAAACCCATATAGGCCAGATCAACCGGATTGGCAATGATCTTTTTAAAAGCCTTGTCTTTTACATATACCGCATCGGGAAGATTATTGATCAGTGCCCTTAAAAGATTGCGTTCGTATTTGATGGCATCTTCTGCTTTTTTTAATTCAGAAATATCGCGGAAGATGGCTAATGTACCGGTGAATATTCCTTCAGAAAACTGAGGAGTTGCCGTGATAAAGACATTCTTTACGGTTCCGTTTTTCAGAATGATTTCTGTTTCATAAAAGGAAGAGATCCCTTTTTTCCTTTCAAATGTTTGCTGAACGATGTATTGAAAGTTTTCTTCTGAAAAATAATGCTCTAATCCAACGCCTATCAGTTCGCCTTTACCCGCATTAAATAATTTTTCAGCAGCCGCATTAACAAAAACGAATTTTTCCGATTCGTCACAGATCACAACCCCTTCGCCCATGTTCTCGATAAGATCTCTGTAGCGGGCTTCTTTAATATTCCTGTCGGAGATACTTTCTTTTAAAGGCCTGATCAGATAAAAATAAATCACCGGAAAGATCAGAACAGAAAGAATGGATGAATCTAAAATGGCTTCCTGCCACGAAGTAAAGGATGGCAACGCCTTCAATATTAGCATGATCAGCGTTTCACTCACGAAAATGCTAAGAACGAGTATAAAAAAAGCGTTAATCTCCTTACGCTTAAATACACCTGTATTTTCGGATTTCTTTTTCATTTTTGGATATCGGAATCTGAATAAAGTTCCTGAAAAAAAAGCATGAAAACATATATTATTCAAATACCGAATAGGTTCTCATTGATTTCTTTTTACCGTTATTTAAAAATACGTTTTAAATACGTAGGTAGTTTATAAAAACCTTTTATTGAATGAATATGCCATTGATGCGACTGCTCCAGGATATGACTACAGTGGAAAACAAAGCGGTATTATTTCCGGATCTGTCCGTTACCTCTTATCACCCATTTTTCTGTAATCAGTTTTTCCAAAGCAAACGGGCCGCGGGCATGCAGTTTTTGTGTAGAAATTCCGATCTCAGCACCAAGGCCGAACTGTTCCCCATCTGTGAAACGGGTGGAAGCGTTTGCGTAAACAGCTGCTGCATCTACTCCCTGTAAGAAGCGTTCGCATTGTTTTTTGTTTTCAGAAACAATAGCTTCAGAATGTTTTGTGGAATATTTACGGATATGGGTTAACGCATCATTCATATCCTTTACCACTTTCACTGCACATTTCAGGCTCAGAAATTCGCGTCCAAAATCTGATGCTTTGGCTTTTTGCAGATGTGGATAGCCTTTTAATAATGACCAGGCTTTTGCATCTGCAAATATTTCCACATCAAATTCTGCTAAGGCAGTTTGTAAACGGGTTAAAAATGCTTTGGCAATTTTTTCATCTACCAATACTGTATCCATTGCATTGCAAACAGAGGGCCGGCTTACTTTGGCATTTACAACAATGGAAACAGCTTTAGCCAAATCTGCCTGTTTTTCCACGTAAACATGACAAACACCTGCACCTGTTTCAATTACAGGAACGCGGCTGTTGTTGCGTACATATTGAATAAGATTGTCTGAACCGCGTGGTATGAGCACATCAATATACCTTGTAGCATTGAACAACACATCCACTGTTTCACGGCTGGATGGGAGCAAGGTTACACAAGACGTGTCTATTTTATATTCTTTCAGAACTTTATGGATCAAGGCTACAGCAGCTTTATTGGTATGTTCTGCTTCACTGCTGCCTTTTAGTATACAGGCATTCTGGCTGCGTAAACAAAGAGCCGCTATATCAAAAGTTACATTTGGCCTTGATTCATAGATGGCGCCCACTACACCTAAGGGGACGGATCTTTTTTCCAGATCCAGGCCATTGTGCATTTTTTTGTGTTCCAGTAATTTGCCTGATGGATTTGGAAGCTTACTGATATTGCGGATACTATTGGCAATATTAACAATGCGTTCTTCATTCAATAATAAGCGATCGATGCGTGGGTTGGATGCATCATATTTTACAAGGTCTTTGCGGTTGGCAGTGATTATGGATTTTGTATTGGCCTCAAGGCTATCTGCCAAAGCACGCAATACTTTCTTCAGCACAGTATCTTTCTGCAATCTGAGAGAGATAGCTGCATGGTATGTTTGCATGATCTGTGCTTCAACCGTTTTCATTCTTTTCTTTTAAAATACTACGATATCATCGGCATGAGCCGCAACTACATTTTTTGTGGCAAGATTTTTAGTAATCTCCGTTGCTGCTAATTTTACTTTTGCTACGCCGATAATTTCATCTGCTTCATTCATTAACTGAACAATTTCTCCGCTATTGAATTTGCCTGACAATTTGGTAATACCTACTGTCAGCAGGCTTTTTCTTTGATGTAACGCTTTCTCCGCACCTTTATCCACCACAATAGTGCCAATGGTAATAGAACCGCTTGCCAGCCATTTTTGACGGGCTTTCAGATTGGATGGTTGCGGTAAAAAAGTAGTTCCTGCTTTTGCATTTAATGCAGCTGTAAAAGGTGAGGCATCTTTTAATCCGCAGATCACTACTTTAATACCCAGTGAAGTTGCCAGTTTTGTAAAAGTGAGTTTTGAGATCATGCCACCTAAACCTAAACTGCTTTTATCTGTTTTTACAAATCCCATCACAGATTGATCAATTTTTTCAACAACCGGAATGATTTTTTTATCATCATTTAAAAAACCACCCACCGAAGTGCAGATCAGTAATGCTTCTGCTTCAAAACCGATAGCGAGTAAAGTGGCCAGTTCGTCATTATCAGAGAATTTTAATTCCACATTACTTACCAGATCATTCTCATTTACGATGGGCAGGATGCCATTATCCCAAAAAGCCTGAAACGTATCTTTTAACTGGAGGAACTGTGAGCGATTGGAAAAATGGTGTCTTTCACAAAGTGCCTGTGCTACAGGAATCTCATAAGCAGAAAAATATTGCTGATACAAGCGGATCAGGATCGGATTGCCGATGGCTGCCGCTGCTTTACGCTCTGTGAGGGTTCCTTTATAGTTTCTAATAAAGGCTTTCCCGCTTCCCACAGCACCGCTGGAAACCAGCACTACATTGTGTTCTCTGGAGAGTGCTGCAATACCGGCGGCTACTTTTTTAATAATGGAACGACTGATCTGGCCATTATTTCCGGTAATAACAGCAGTACCGAGTTTAATAATAATGACCCGCTTTTGCATGCCGCAAAAATAAGTGCTTAAACTTAATGTACTGTCATGGATTTATCCTCTGCGGTTTCCTCTGCTTCTCTGCCACTCTGCGGTGAAAGCGTATTCATCACCGCAGAGACAGGGAGATGCAGAGGAAACCGCAGAGAGAGGATTGAATTCAGTCATTAATCAGTATTTTCAATATTCCAAAACCGTAGTTATGAAAAAGGTCCTTTTTGCATTTGCATTTACAACGTTTCTGACGTTTGATCATACATCAGCTCAGATCATTAGTTCTAAACAGATAGATTCCATTACAGAGCTTACGTTAAAAACATTTGATGTGCCCGGTATGGCTGTGGCTGTGATCAAAGATGGTAAAGTAATTCACGCAAAAGGATATGGTGTACGTTCCTTAAAAACCATGCAGAAAGTAGATGAGAATACGCTTTTTGGTATTGCATCAAACAGTAAAGCCTTTACTACTGCGGCATTGGGTATGCTGATTGACGAGGGTAAATTAAAATGGGACGATAAAGTAACCGATTATATCCCCGAATTCAAACTCTATAATCCATATGTAACGGATGATTTTACAATCCGTGATCTGGTTACACACCGAAGCGGCTTGGGTTTAGGTGCCGGTGATCTGATGATGTTTCCGGATGGCAGTGATTTTACTAAAAAAGATATTATCCATAACCTACGTTATTTGAAGCAGGTATCTTCTTTCCGTACCAAATATGATTACGATAATAATTTATATATCGTGGCAGGCGAAGTGGTAGCAAAAGTTTCAGGTATCAGTTGGGAAGATTTTATTGAAAACCGGATTATGAAACCCTTGGGCATGACAGCAAGCGCCTCATCATTATCGCGTTTGAAAGACAGATCCAATATGATCAGTCCGCATGCACCGGTTGATGGAAAAGTACAGGCTATTAATATGGAATGGAGTGAATCAGCCAATGCAGCCGGCGGTATCTGGAGTAATTTGACCGATTACAGTAAATGGCTGATCATGCAGATGGAGAATGGAAAATATGGAGAAGGATCATCCAAAAGATTATTCAGCGAAGCGGTACATGATGATATGTGGACACAACAGACCATTATACCTGTTCGAACATCGGCTCCTTATAATTCTCATTTTGCCGGATATGGGTTAGGTTTTTTTCTGCGGGATGTAAAAGGGTACAAACATGTTAGTCATACCGGAGGCCTAGCCGGTATTGTAACCCAGGAGATCATGATCCCTGAATTAAAACTGGGTATCATCGTATTTACCAATCAACAGGCCGGTGCGGCATTTACAGCCGTTACCAATATTATTATGGATAGTTATCTGGGCGTGAAGGGGATGGACTGGATCAAACTGCTGCATGACAGGGTAGCCGCAGGAGAAGCGCAGGCAAAGAAAATTACAGAAGATGTTTGGAAAGATATTGAAGCGCAACAGAAAGCATCCACGGCTAAATCAGATATCAATCAGTTTACCGGAACCTATACGGATCAATGGTTTGGTGATATTATGATTTCGGTAAAGAATGGCAAAACCAGATTTGATTCTAAACGCTCACCCAAACTTACCGGTGAGGTATTTTCATATAAAGGCAGCAGTTTTATAGTGAAATGGGATGACAGAAGTATGGATGCAGATGCATTTCTGATGTTTAGTCTTGATGCAGATGGTAAAGCCTCAGGACTAACCATGAAGGCAATCTCTCCGTTAACCGATTTCAGTTACGATTTTCAAGATCTGAATTTTAAACGGCCCAATTCCAAATAAAACTTTACGATCCCTTGTGCGACCTCGTGTCTTTGCGGTTAAGAAATGCTTCGCCGCAAAGACGCAAGGATCAAAACCTTATCAGATCATTTCCCACTGACCGGAAATGTCAATCCTTTGGGATCAGACGTCTTAAGTTGATTCAATGCCATATGAATCTTCTCCCATTTTTTTCTTTCTTTTCGTTCTCTTGGTGGGGTAGAAGGGGTGCTATAAAACTGTAAAATATTGGAGCGTAAAGCAGGACTCACTTCATTAAAATTTTTATCATTCAATCTGATAATCAGATTTCCATAATTATTATCTGCCAGTTTATATTCTCCGGGTACGGTAGGGTTGCCCGTATCAAAATCGATATTGGACAGGATAATGTTTTGTGATGAAAGCTGTTTTATGGATGTATGGCAATTGGCAAGCACAGTATCAAAGCTTTTCATAAACAATGCTTCTGCTTCAGGCCCCGGGGCTTTTATTTTCAAGGCCCGAAATGGCCCAACTTTGGGCAATACCCTCACTAACCATGAAATGGTAAAGGCAAAAAAGCCGGGACGTTTTGCTTTATTCGTCGTATCCTGGTAATAAGTAGCTTTTCTCATTTTATACCGGAAGCTTTTGCTGGTGGCGGTTGGTGTTTCTTTTTGAATATCTGCTTTTTTAATTGCCCATGCTGATTTGGTAAAAACAGGAAAAAGGCTGGTTACAGAAAACCGAAAAACTTCTATTGCAACTGAAAGGTTTTTGAAAATATCATTTATCTCAAATCCATAGGTCTTTAAAAAAGCCCTTTCTAATAAAGGGCGTGCCACATGAAAGCCGATAAAATTATGATAGGACTGAGATGCGTAATTGCCTTTGGCCGTTTGTAATACATCAAATGCAAATTCAACACGTTTGTGTGATACCTGATCTTCTTCATAGGTTACAAGGTCACCAAATTTTACCTGCATTTTAGGATATACAATAGGAACACAGCGGTTGGTTCCTAAATTATGCCCATACCTGTCTGACATATAATGACATAAACAACCTAATGCATAGGCATATTCATTGGCATCTTTCGCTTCGGTAAGCAATGCATTAACAAAATCGCCGCTACGAACATAATGAACGAGGTTGGTGAACAGATGACTTCCCAATGGAAAATAACCCATATCCGGTGTAATAGCACCACCATAAGCATAGCTATGGGCCTCATTTAATTGTGCATCCGTTAAGCCCGGATATTTTTGTTTAAGAAGCGGCAGAATTGATTTTTCCCATAAGGCATCTACAATGGCTTCATGCGTTAATACAGAATAAGCTTGGGATACAGTGGGGGCCGCAATAATGCTGATAACAGTAAATAACAAAGAGATAAAAACAAAACGAAGCTGTTTCATATTCAGGATGCAGTTATCATTTCTTTTTAATGAAGATGATGCTGCATCCTTAAAAGTAATTTGTATAACCAGTGGTGTTATTACACGTTATAGCGAAATCATTATATAATTCACTGGTAACATTAAAGGTGGTTATTCCAGATCCTTTAAAATGATCTTACCCATTTTCAACATTGCCTGCATAGCTTTTTGTGATACTGCCGGGTCTTTATCATACAATAATTCACCCAATCGGGTAGGAATGATCTGCCATGATAAACCAAATCTATCTGTAAGCCATCCACATTTACTTTCCTGGCCACCTTCACATAGTTTATCCCAAAGTGTATCTACTTCTTCTTGCGAATAACAATTCACAAACAAAGAAATGGCTGGTGTGAATTTATATTTTGGCCCTCCGTTAAGGCCATAGAAAATTTGTCCTTCCAGTTCAAAAGAAGTAGAGAACACTGGCCCGCCCGGTCCCATGCGGTTCATGCTGATCACCTTTGCATTTTTAAACAGCGAAACATAAAAGTTTGTGGCTTCTTCGGCCTGGTCGTTAAACCATAAAAAAGTGATGATCTTTTGCATGATGATCTGTTTAATGAATGGATTATTTTTTTGAAGTGCTCTTTGCTTTTGCTTTCTCTTTATTTTCTTTCACCCTCGATTTCACGATCTTCTTTACCAATCCCACCGGCAGGGGTTTCTCTAATGTAAATTGTATAGTACCCGAAGAGGTTGTATAATTTTTCAATTCCGCTTTAAAAAGTTCTACCGTATGTCCGTTCCATGGAAAAAGCGAACAATGTTTTTTAAAAGCTGCAAAGCCTACCAGCATATATCCATCCAGTTTAAATGCAGGCATGCCGTAGCTGATGACTTCTACAGCATTGGGAGCTACAGAAAGAATGGTATGCCTTAGCTGTTCCAATACAACTCTTACTTCTACCGGCTGATCAGCCAGATAATGATCGATCGATTTAGCAGGAGGTTTCATATTGCTATTCTTTTATGAATACTAAAGTAATGATCTCTTCCAATACAACAGTTGTGTTTTCCGTCAATCTAAAAGGGTAAATGCGACAGTCTATTTTACTTGTGTTTTGCAACATCATATAATTGGGGCAGCCATACCCGGAAATGTGATTGTTCATCAAATGTATTACCTGCGGAAGCATAATCGCAAAGTACAAGCTGAACGGGGGCTGCTGCTGCTTCCTTATGAGATTCCAAAAGGAAGGGAGCTTTAAACTGCATCCAGATGCCATTAGTTTTATTTCCGGTGGGTTCCAGGTCTATAAAACCTTCTTTATTGGCAAGGGGTTGTGCGGCTTCATCCACACCGGGCCCGCCCAATCTACTATCCCTCGCCAAAACTATGGGGCCGCGAATAATGGCAATATTCTCGGGCAGTTCTCCCAGACGCACAAGCCGTCCGCGCATATCTACCGTAAGAATGATCTGATCTCCTGATTTCCATTCACGTTTGATCTCAACATATTTTCCGGCAGTAACACCATTCAATACTTCACCATTTATACTTACCAGCGAACGCTGACTCCATGCAGGAATACGAAGACGGAGTGTGAAGGTTTCATTTTTCGGAATGGAAACTTTGATGCCGATATTTCCGGTGGCAGGGTAGTCTGTTTGTTGAATAATTTCTGCGGTTTGCTGCGCAGGTGTTTGTAAACGATAATTGCCTTCTGCAAAAAAGTTTACACTTATGCCATCCCGTTCACCCATTACTGCGGTTAGTGGCAAAGTAAATAAACCTCTTGGCCCGCTGGCAACGCAACAATTCAAGCCCATACTGCATTGTTCGCTGCCTTCTAATCGAATGCCTGCCAATGGGGAGTACTTGGCCCAGTCCGCTCCATCCGGTTTCATCGAACCAAGCAATGCATTATAATACGTTTGTTCAATGGCATCAGCATATTTTGATTCGCCTGTAAGTCTTAATAATTGCTGATTTAATTTGATCCAGGTTGCCGTAACACAGGTTTCCTGATAATGGCCGATAGGCAGCGTTTGTAAGGCCTTACCACCAAACCAGCATTCCACAGCTGCGCCGGATCCCGCAATATTGATCTCTTTCTCATTTATATTATTCCATGTTTTTTCTACGGCTTCTCTATAAGACGCATTTCCGGTAATACGATATAATTCCAGTAACCCCTCATAGCACGACATCATTTCATATGCTTTCTGTCCCTGTTCCCAACCAAACCAGTTCTTTGGTTTGGGAAAACGATTGGATACATCAATACCTGCCTTGGATAATAATTGCGGACCGTCGGGTGTTTCCCATTCTTTAACGATCTCTTTTGCAAAATTGAGATAACGAAGATCCTTTGTACGGTTATATAAAAGGGTTATCGGCTCTAATACAGAACTGGCAGCCATTCCGCGATGATTTCCCATTTTAACGATCTTAACTTCTTTAACCAACAACTCTTTCATCAAATGATCGGCTACTTTTTTAGCTGCATCAATCGTGTTCTTATCACCCGTAATATCATAGTAGGCGAGAAGTCCCAGCATACAATATTTTCTTCCCCAGATATCCCATGATTGTAAATGGCTGGCGTCTGCATAATTGCCAATATATCCATCAGGTGTTTGCGTTTGTAATAATCCTTTAACTGCTTTATCTAATGCTGTTTTCAGTTTCCCATCGGGTTTATACCGATAAGCCAACACTGCAGAAGTAAACCATTTACCCCAAAACTCAGATTGCCAGCAACTGGTTTCTGTGCGGTTGTTAAAAGGATACACAAGTTTATCTATATCCTGTGCGAGTATCCTGTTTTGATAAGAAGCATCGAGTTTCTCTCCGGTATAACCACCTATTTTGGCAGATTGTGCAGGGGTTAACCGGTCTGAAACTGTATTGATTTGTGCAGTTGAGGTTACAAAAGCACAAAGGCAAATAATGAGCAATCGTTTAGATAACATTGGCAATATTTTTTGATCAGCAAATTCCTGAAAATCAATCTTAAGATACCAAATTACCTGTGATTGTACAATGGGTTGTTTTTAACGGTATGCAACGGAGATAAGTTGGTTTATTTGAAAAATGAATGTGTATAAACCCATTGTATAAAATAATTTATAAAGATTTCTACACTTTAGCGTGGCATTTATCAAAAGAATAAATAGTTTTAAACACCCCTATGAAAAGATATCGAAAGATTTCTCTTGTTTTAATATCCATATCCGCATTAGTCGGGCTTATCCGTGGTTATCGTATGACCAGGTATCCGGCCGGAAATTCGATTCTTTTTGCCTATCCTCAGGATGTGATCTCAGATTCAGTTTTTTCGAATTATGCCATTCTGGGCTGGATCCTGTTTTTTCTTGTAGGCGTATTTAGTTTAATTACTTTGATTGTTATGCGTGCTAAGGTGAAGAGTTATGCTTACCTGATTATTGTAGAAGGAATTTTCTCACTGTTTTTTACGATTACGCATATATTACTTACCGGTTTTTTACTTGTTCATTTACCGATACTCATCATTTGTCTTGCCATGATTGTATTGGGTGTTTTGCAAACCCCGAGAGAATTTTAACAACCTGTATTTTGATTGCCTGCCGGATTTTTTCTTAATCAGCATAACAATCAGTTTATTTATTTGTACTATCGTAAATACCAATTACCCAAAACAAACGATTCTTATGCGTAAAACTGTTCCATGCAAGATCACCACAGTGCTGTTTCTGTTCTTTTGTTCTTTTACAGTAACTGCCCAAAAAGGATCTTCTGCAGATCCTTATGTACTGATTCCCTCACCCACAACCGTTGCGTGGGGACATTATTGGTCTGAAATGCCACCCGCACTCCGGATCCGTTCGGGTGACTATGTAAAAGTACATACATTGCTTACCTCCAATCCCGAAAGACTGGAAGGTGCAGGGGTTGCACCGGATCAGGTAGAGAAAGAATTGCGTGATGTGCAATCGGTAAAAGACCGTGGCCCGGGTGGGCATGTACTTACCGGCCCCATTTATATTGAAGAAGCAGAGCCGGGTGATGTTTTGGAGATCCGTTTACAAACGATCGATCTCGCCATTCCATATGGGTATAATGCAATAGGGCAGGCAGGGTTTTTGTCTGATGAGATCTTTGAGAGAAAGATGAAGGTCATTCCGCTTGATCGCGAAAAAATGATCGGTCATTTTGCAGATGGAATTGATATTCCTTTAAAACCTTTCTTCGGAAGTATGGGTGTAGCGCCACCAAAAGAAGCCGGCCGATGGAACAGCGCGCCACCATGGATTAATGCAGGTAATCTGGATAATAAAGAATTGGTGGCAGGTAGTTCTTTATTTATTCCGGTTCATGTAAAAGGTGCGTTATTTGAAATAGGAGATGGCCATGCAGCACAGGGAAACGGAGAAGTAGATATTACTGCTATTGAAACTTCTTTGAAAGCGAAACTGCAATTCATTGTTCATAAAGGAAAAAAACAAAACTGGCCGCGTGCAGAAACGGCAACACATATTATTACGATGGGTTGCGACCGCGATCTGAATGCAGCTACCCATATTGCCGTTAGAGAAATGATCAAATACCTGATGGAAGAAAAAAATATGTCGCAGGCAGATGCCTATATGCTAAGCAGTGTTGCTGTAGACGTAAATATTACGCAATTGGTTGACGGGAATGTTGGCGTACATGCAATGTTGCCGAAGAGCATTTTTGTAAAAAAGTAAGTTTGAACTTTACGCAGATGTCAGGTCATCTTCCAGGCTGTTCAATATTTTTTTGAGAGATCCTTTTGCCAAAGTTGGATCAATGGAAACGGCAGTATTGCCATTAATGCGGATGCTGTACAAAAAACCATCACGCATTTGCGGATTATCGGAAGGTGCTAACTCAGCAATTTGTTGGTTGAGCTGTTCTTCCTCAATATCAAAAGATCCGGATGCATGCAGGGTTTTACCGAGCATGCCACCGGATCTTTTTAATTCTATCTGTATCATACACAATTCATTTTATAAAGCAGCAAGGTAACGCAAGTGGATTATACTTTGGCTGCTTTCCAACCGCTGATCACGGCTTTATGCACTTTACTGTTTTTACCAAACAGTTTTTGAGCCTGTGTAAGCGTAGCTTTTTTCATGGTGGCAAAATCTGCATCTTCCTGTAAAGATTCGGTTAACGCCGCATACCAAACTTTACCAACGGTTTCCCAGGAATAGCCACCCGCTTCTTTAGCGGCCATGCAAAATGCATAATTGGGTATGCCGGAGTTATAATGCACGCCGCCATTATCACCGGCATCTGTATTGGGCATCTTCAGAAATTTATCCATGGTTGCCGGTTGCGGGTCATCGCCCCATTGCGGATGATTTTTATAAGCTGTTCCGGGTGCAATCATACTTCTTAATGCATATTGTTTGCCAAGCATTACATTCTCACCAATCAGCCAATCGCTTTGGTCCACTGTTAATTTCAATGCATATTGTTTGATCATGATGCCGAATACATCTGAGAAAGATTCGTTCAGTGCACCGGATTGATTTTCATATTTCAAATTAGCGGTATACTGGGTTACAGCATGTGTTAATTCGTGGCCTATAATATCTATATCCAGTGTAAAACTGCCAAACACTTTATTATCACCATCTCCATATACCATCTGCCGGCCATTCCACATGGCGTTATCATATCTTTTACCGTAATGAACGGAATTGATCAGCGTCATACCTGCATTATCAACACTGTTTCTTTTAAATAAGCTGTAATAAAAATCCCAGGTAGCATTTACACCGTTGAATACATTTTTTGCTTCTTTGTCACGGGCAATCTGGGCTGCCGTCATAAGAACGCCCGGCAGGCTGTATCCTTTTTTTACATTATGCACTTCAATCACCGGTTTCGGTTTTACTGCTTTGGCTTTTTTAACGGCCAATACCAATTGATCTGCATGGGGTAATGCTGAGAAAAATTTCCGGTCGCTGCGCATCCGATAATTTCTTAATTGGTTGTCGAGCGATTCTTCGGGTTCATGTTTTCCGCTGTTCTTCATTTTATCGGAGATATACGGCGGAAGAATACATTGAACAGGATTGCGGTGGTTGGTGCACATAGAATTGATTTTTCGTAAATGTATCTAATCCCGATTTTATTCGAAACGGGAAAAACACGGTATTTGAAACTTTTTTTCTGAAAGAGTTTTTTTGTTGCCGATTCAGAAGAACACGTAACATCAATCTATCCGATCTCCTTTACCTATCATCTGAACTTTCATCTATTTATTTCAATTGCTTACCGTAACCTCTTTTTCCAATAAACGCTTTTCCCGATATTTGAATTTTATCTGATCACCATTAATCTCAACACATTGGTTCGAATATTTATTTGCAAGGTCGTTTTAACCGTTACTATTTGTATTTTTTCTTTCCATTTCGTTGCCTCCGGACAGGATAAAAAACTGACCGGGCATGTAAAAGAAAAAGAAACGCCTCTTGAGTTTGCAACCGTTGCCATCTTTCGGCTGCCGGATACTACCCATGCTGTTCAATCCGTTACTACAGACAGTACCGGATCTTTTTTATTTGCCAAACCCATTGCCGGCGATTATCGTTTAACGGTAAGAATGATCGGGTATCAATACTTTGCAACAAATTTCCGTGTCAATGATCCGGCAACGGAACAGATACCTATGGAATTTTCACTGGTGCGGAATGCCAATATGTTACAACAGGTAACTGTTAACAGTCAGAAGAAACTTATTGAAAGTACAAATAATGGATTTGTTGTAAATGCAGCGGCCAATCTTACCCAGGCAGGAGGAACGGCTACCGATCTTTTGCGCAACACACCCACGGTTTCGGTTGATGCGGAAGGATCGATCACATTACGGGGGAAATCGCCATTGATACTGGTAAATGGAAGAAATTCATCTTTAACGAATCCCGACCAGATCCCCGCAAGCAGTATTGAAAGTATTGAGATCATCAATAATGCAGATGCCCGGTACGATGCCAATGCAGAGAGCGGGATTATCAACATCAAACTGAAAAAAAGTAAACAGAACGGAACCAATACCGCATTGGCATTGGGCACGGGTATGGGCAGCAGGGGTAGGGTAAGCAGTTCTTTACTCTTCAACCGTAAATCAGGTAAACTGAATATCGGTTTGGGATATGATAACCGTTTTGCGGGCAGAACCAGACAGATCAATGGAACGCGCACCAATTTTTTTCTACCTGATGCGTATTTACTGAATCAATTCAGGGATGATAAACGCCTGGAGCAATTACAGAACCTCAAACTTACCGTAGATTATTCCATCAGTAAGCGTGATCAGCTTTCTTTAGAAATCATTGGTAAAATGGAGGGACAGGATAACAATGAAACCCTGAATAGTTTCTTAAACAAACAGAACAATGGTTTTGTGTTTAATACCAGCCGTAATTCCATTGAGATAGAAAGAACCAATGCAGCAGAAATGGCATTGGTTTACGAAAGAAAATTTGCAAACGACAGAAGATCATTGACCGCCAGTGTAACTACGTCTCCGGAAGATACCAAACAGAATACTGATATTACTTCGCAGGATCTTACCAAAGACTACAGTGCAACGGGCACTCCGTTTTTACAGCGTACACACAATTATGAGAACCAGAATATTACTGAAGCCAAACTGGATGAGTCGTTTCCAATAGCCGTTACAGGAAAACTTGAACTTGGGTATAAAGGATTGTTTAGAAATATCCGTTCAGACTATGAAACAGCCAATTACATTTCAGGCAATTATGTTGTGAGTCCTGCGGCCAGCAATCTCTTCCGTTTCAGTGAACAGGTGAATGCAGCATATGCGCAATTACATGGTTCTTTTGGAGATTTTGAGGAATCGAAATGGAAATATCATCTGGGTATCCGTGCAGAAAATGTATCGAATAATGGCCAGGTGCAAAGCACAAACGTTGGTTTTACCAATCAGTATCTGAAATTCTTTCCTTCCATACAATTTGTTTATCAGCCTGCAGAGGGAACTACCTGGAAACTTGGATATAATAAACGGATCAACCGGCCCGGACTCGGACAATTGAATCCTTTCACAGATATTACCGATTCACTCAGTCCGCATAGTGGAAATCCCAACCTGAAACCAGAGATCATTCATGCATTAGAATGGGGATATGCGCATAGTTTCAAAAATGCATCATTAACTTCTAATATTTTTTACCGCTACTCAGAAAACAGTATTCGTAATTATTATTTACTCCAGCCCAATGGTGCTGTATTGAATTATCCGGTGAACATCGGCAATGCCGTTTTATATGGATGGGAAACCGTAGTTAGTATGGCACCTGTGAAGGGTTATGATCTTAATGCAAGTTTTACGCTTTTTGAACAACGATATAATGGAAGCAATGTGTCTACAGATGCAGTGCAGGAGGGGTTAAGCTGGAATGGAAAACTGATCAATAATTTTATGCCTTCCCGGAATACGAAACTGCAGATAACCGGCAGTTATATTGCTCCGCAGATTACTCCGCAGGGTAGCCGGTTGGCACAGTATTTTGTAGATCTTGGCTTTCAACAAAAAATGGGTAAAGGAAATACCCGTTTAGGTATCACGATTACCGACTTGCTGAATACGCTGAAGAGTGGTTATAATAACCAGGCAACAAGTTTTTCACAATATCGTTTTTCAAAAGCAGATACCCGTGCCATCATGATCACTTTTGCATGTACTTTCCGGTCTGCTTTTAAAGAGAAGCTGATGGAGAATAAGTTTTCTGCGGAGTACTGATCTAAGGCTTTATCAAAATGTACATTGCTGTAAAATATCATTTATATTGAGGATAAATTTCCTCTATATGTTTAAATACATCCTCACCGCAAGCATCCTTTTCTCATGTTCCGTTAGTGCGTTTACGCAGACAAAACCGGATACCAGCTTGCAGGATCTTAACGCTTATTTCAAACCTGTAAAATGGCGTAATATCGGCCCTTTCAGAGGTGGACGTTCGGTTACAGCAACGGGTGTTGTGGGTAATACCAGTACTTATTATATGGGAACAACCGGTGGTGGCCTTTGGAAAACGGAGGATATGGGCATTACCTGGTCAAATATCTCAGACGGTTTTTTAAAAACTGGGTCTGTAGGTGCTGTAACCGTTGCGGAGAGTGACCCGAATGTTGTTTATGTAGGTATGGGAGAACATGCAGTGAGGGGTGTGATGACGCATCATGGAGATGGTATGTATAAATCTACAGATGCAGGTAAAACATGGAAAAAAATCGGATTAGACTTAACGCAACATATTGCCCGTGTGGTAGTAGATCCCAAAGACCCCAATATTGTGTTTGTGGCGGCGCAGGGGGCTTTATACAGTTCTTCAAAACAAAGAGGAATTTATAAATCGACTGATGGTGGCAGTACCTGGAAAAATGTTTTGTTTGTTGATGAGAAAACAGGTTGCACAGATCTTTCCATGGATATGAACAATCCGAGAATCCTATATGCATCTATGTGGGAGCATGGCCGTTTACCCTGGAAAGTGATCAGCGGCGGAAAGGGTAGTGGTTTATATAAATCAACAGATGGTGGTAATACATGGGAGAAGATGACAGAAGGGTTACCCAAAGAAATGGGTAAGATGTCTATCAGTGTATGCCGCTCCAATTCTGAAAAAGTATATGCTTTAATTGAAAGTGATTGGGAAAAAGAAGCCGGTGGTTTGTATGTATCCGATAATGCAGGTAAAACCTGGAGTCAGGTAACCAATGATCACCGGATCATTGGAAGAGCATGGTATTATATCAAACTCTTTACAGATCCATTAAACGATAATACGGTGTATGTAATGAATGCACCTGCACTTCGTTCAACGGATGGTGGAAAAACATGGTCGAATCTTTCTTCACCGCATGGCGATTATCATAACCTGTGGATCAATCCAACAAACTCCGCAAACATGATCATTTCAAATGATGGCGGATCACCCATTACGTTTAATTACGGTAAAACATGGAGCTCGATCAACAATATGCCAACGGCGCAGTTTTATCGGATCAATGTAGATAATCAATTCCCTTATCATATTTATGGTGGCCAGCAGGATAATACTTCTGTAAATATTGCCAGCAGAGAACTGGGCAGTTCGGGTATCACAAATGCAAGCTGGGCAGCCTCTGCAGGTGGTGAAAGTGCATTTCTGGCATTTGATCCGGATAATCCCCGATATGTTTTAGGCGGAAGTTATCAGGGAACCATTGAAGTATTGGATACAAAATCGAAAGCCAGTACCGGTATTATGGCTGCACCTATTCAATATCTGGGATTGGATGCAAAAGATATGAAATACCGGTTTAACTGGAACGCACCCATTATCTGGAGCAAGCATGAACCCAATACCTATTATCATGGTGCACAATATTTGTTGAAGACAACAGATATGGGTAAAACATGGACAGAAGCTTCACCCGATCTAACCCGAAATGAAAAAGAGAAACAGGGAAAGCCCGGTGTTCCTTATACCAATGAAGCGGTTGGTGCTGAAAATTATGGTACACTGGCTTATATAATGGAATCGCCATTGGAAAAAGGAGTGATCTATACTGGTAGTGATGACGGCGTAGTTTCTCTTACAAAAGATGGTGGTGCACATTGGCAAAATGTTACTCCCGCAGGTTTACAGGAATGTCTGATCAATGCCATTGAAGTATCGCCTTTTGATAAGGCGACTGCTTATATTGCTACCACCCGTTATAAATTTAATGATCATACGCCGGGATTATATAAAACAATCGACTATGGAAAAACATGGACAAAGATCAACACAGGTATTCCCGATGGTGCTTTTACAAGGGTAATTAGAGAAGATGATAAAAGAAAAGATCTGCTGTATGCCGGAACAGAAACCGGCGTTTATCTTTCGTGGGATGGCGGAAAAAATTGGGTACCGTTTCAATTAAATCTTCCGGTGGCACCCATCACCGATCTGAAGATTCACCAGGGAAATCTGATTGCTGCTACATCAGGAAGAGCTTTCTGGATATTGGATGATCTCAGTCTGATCCGTCAATATAAAAAAGATTCTATAGCAGCTATTTATACACCATCACCCGCTTATCTGGTAAATGGTTCAAGTGAATTGGATGAGAATGAAGAAAGTTTTACAGGACAACATAAATACAGAGGTGTAAATCCATCAACCGGCCTTGTTGTGTATTACCGTTTGCCAACAGTAAAGGATTCAATTGATATTACGATGGTGATAAAAGATGCTGAAGGAAATATTGTGCATACCTATCATTCAAAGGCGGAAAAATATACCGGTGCACCTAAAAATGAACCGCTCCTGACAAAAAAGAAAGGCTTAAACCGTTTTGTTTGGAATATGCGTTACCCAACCATACCAACTATTCCCGGAACATATATTGAAAGCAGCTATGAAGGACATAAAGCCTCCCCCGGAAAATACACTATTAGTTTGCAGATAGGTGAACAGAAATTAAGTACCGAAGCAGAAATACTGGCCAATCCATTGTATGCTATTACAGCTGATACCTACAAAGAATACCATACGGTAATGAATGGTATGGAAACGGAACTAATGAAGATGCACCGCATGATCAATACATTATTTGCCAAAAGAAAACAACTGGATGATCTACTCGAAACGTTTCCGGAGGAAGAAAAATATAGGAGCCTGAAAACAGAAGCACAGGCATTGATTAAGAAAATGAAAACATGGGATGAGGATATGATCCAGCGAAAATCAAAAGCCTATGATGATGTAGAAAATTTTCCAAATAAATTCACCGCCAATTACCTGTTTCTGTTAAACCAGACGGAAAGTGATATTCCGCGGGTTAATCAACCCAGTCTTGATTTACTAAAGGAACTGAATGCACAATGGGCCATTTTGCAAAACAGGGGCAATGAAATATTAAATACCCATATCCCTGCCTTTAATAAATTAATGTGGGAGGCAGGTGTGGGAGCTATCTGGGATAAATGACAGAAAAACTAAAGCGCCATTACTTTTTCTTAGGAACCGGTGTTTTAGCAGGTACCAATAATGAATTCAACATCATTTTTTGGGCTTTCTTTTTCGCTTTTCTGGGTATTTTTACGATCGGTGCTGTTGATGTAGTTGACGTTGTTTTCATCCGGTAATCTACCTGTTATTTAACTGGAAAGCGATATTAATTTCCCGCAGGGTAGTTTTCAATACACCTGCGGGAAAATAGATTGCTTATTTCTTTCCTTCTCGGATGGCTTTAAATTCAGAGCCGGGTTTCCATTTTGGCCAGGTTTCTGAAAAAGCCAAACGTTTGCCCACACGATACAATATTTTCAGGTCGTTGATGGCACCTTCGGCTGTCCATGTTTTCGGGTCGTATTCATCCGAAGGTTGATGATAGTTTTTATCGTTGTAGTCATCTTCCAGTTTCTGTCCGTATTCTTTTCCTTTGCCTTCTACATCAATGCCCACATTGATATACAAAGCGGGTATACCGGCTTTTGCAAAATTGAAATGATCTGACCGGTAATAATGTCCTGCTTCCGGATGCGGATTCGGAGAAATATAGCCACCTGTTTTTTCCACTTCTTCCTTTAAATAGTCTTCGAGTTCCGATTGCCCATCGCCAACAATCACCATATCCTTTGTTTTGGTAAAACGGTTCAACTCATCAATATTAATATTGGCAACTGTTTTAGCAACCGGATAGATGGGGTTTTGTGCATAATACTGCGATCCTAATAAACCCTGTTCTTCAGAAGTAACCAGCAGTATCACAACAGTACGTTCGGGTTTGATGGCTTTGAAGGCGCGTGCCATTTCCAATAAGCCTGCTGTTCCGGAAGCGTTATCATAGGCGCCGTTATAAATGGAATCGCCTTTTGCATCCGGGCGGCCAATCCCAAAATGATCCCAGTGTGCTGAGTAAATGATCACTTCATCCGGATGTTTTGTACCGGTAACTTTTGCAATTACATTATGCGATTTATCGTAAGTGGTTTTAACTGTCAAACTTGTGGTAAGCGTAATATTCAACGGAACCGCTTTAAAGCCGGGTTTATTTGCTTTCACTAATAAAGTTGAATCAAAACCGGCGGCGGCAAATAATTTATTGGCAGTAGGTTCAGGAATCCAGCCAATCACATCACAATTCTTGATTTCTTTTCCACGATTATCCAATTGCAGTCTTGAAGAATTATGACCGGCCTGCTGAACTTTAAAAGGGTAGGAGGCGGCAGCGGTGTTGTGTATGATCAAACATCCTTTCGCACCTTGCCGGGCAGCTTCTTCAAACTTATATGTCCAGCGGCCGTAGTAAGTCATTTCTTTTCCTTTGAATAAAGAGGTATCGCCAACCCAGAAGCCGGGATCGTTCACCATTACCATTACTATTTTCCCTTTTACATCCAGGCCTGCATAATCGTTCCAGTTATATTCGGGGGCAACAACGCCGTAGCCCGCAAATACGACTTCTGTTTTATCAAGGCTGATATGTTCTTCTACTTTGTCTGTCCAGATCGCATAATCATCATATCCTTTTAATGTAAAACTTCCTTTGGCTGTATTTACCAGCATGGTTGGTGCGGCCGTTGCCTGAATATTCACCATCGGCACTTCCTGAAAATAGCTGTTACCATTACCGGGCTCCAATCCGGCAGCTTTTAATTGTGCTGCGAGATAATTAATAGTGATGGTTTCGCCTGCGGTAAACGGTTTGCGGCCCATGAATGAATCGGAGGCAAGCACGGATACTTTTTGTTTAAAACTATCTGCATTAAAAATAGCAGAACCATCATCCGGATCCGTATGATTCTTTGTATTACAGGATACAGCGATCAATAAACAGATCAACGAAACGAAACTTGTTTTTTGTAGCATAGTTTAGTAATTGAGTAAAGAGAAATGCTTTTGTCTGCGTAATGCTTTGGAAATGAGTAATGAATATACACAATCTTACAAAACCGCTGTTTTACATGTAAGCCGCACACCCAAAAATCCTGTTAAGAAACTCTCAAAATATCAGGGTTATTAAGGATTGATTCCCGTAAATCCGATTCTGGCACGGCTTTTACAAGTAGGTAACTGAACGCGCGTTTCAAAAAAGGAATTCGTATTTATTCATCATTAAATCTTTTTTATGAAACAGTTGATCAGCAAGTACAGCAAGTCAGGCTTATTGGCATTAACAATCATGGTATTAGGATTCGGCTTTACCGGTTGCACGAAATCAGACACATCAGTAGCAGTTGATGTTACGTATGCACTTACCGGTAACAGTAACGGATCGCAGGCAACACCGGCCAATAACAGCAGCGGGTCGGGTACTATGTCGGGTGCCTATCATACCAGCACAAAGGTGATGACGTATACCACTACATGGAGCAACCTGAGCGGCCCGCCCATTAATGGAGGTTTGTTTATCGGCATTTCAGGACAGGTTGGTACATCTTTGTATGCATGGACGCTGGGCAGCGGACTTACTGCCTCCGGCACCTTTTCTGCAAGTACCACGCTAAATGCAGACCAGGAAGCACAGTTATTAGCAGGGAAATGTTATTATGTATTGGGAACAACTGCAAATGCATCAGGCGAGATCAGGGGACAGATCACAGCAACAAAGCAGTAATACAAAATGGTTAACAGCATGGTAGTTACCGCGGTATCTTACTTTGCTGTTAACCATTTATGAAATCTGCCGCGAATGCTATGAAACGGGGAAAGATTATTGATTGTTGTTATGAAATAATTATTAACCGAATAAAGCTTGGTTAAAGTCAGATCAATCCTGTAAATTCAATTTCTTAAAACATTACATCATGACAACACAGGAAGTAGCTGCAAAATTTTACGAATACATGCAACAGGGCGCGTTTGAAAAAATTTATACCGAACTGTTCAGTGAAGATGCCACCAGCGATGAGGCTCCCGGATCAGACTGGGCCAAAGCACATGGCATGAAAGAGATCTATGAAAAAGGAAACAAATGGAGAGAACTGATAGAGGAAATGTATGGCGGTACAACAGCTGCACCCGTGGTTGCCGGAAATTATTTTACCAGCTTTATGACCATGGATTTTAAACCCAAAGGCGGCCCAAGAACCAATATGGAAGAGATTGGCTTGTACAAAGTAAAAGATGGTAAGATTGTTTCGGAACAGTTTTTTTACTAGAGGCCTATAACAGAAAGGAAAACATAATTTATAAGAACCGGACATCTAAGGGTGTTTGGTTCTTTTCATTTAAAGAGAATGAAATGCTCATGATTGCTCTATGCCGGGCATCCAAAAAACAAAATATACCCATTTACATCTTTCACTTCAAATCCACGTAAGCCATCACTGTTATTAAGAATCGGTTTGTGAAATGGAATATCCCGTGAGCGAAATTCTTCAAACAGAATATCCGGTTCAGAGACAGAAATATAGGCATCCCAACTGGCCCAAGGATGCCGGGTATGATTGGGTACCGGTTGCACTTCCTGCGAAATTTGTTTAAGCATAATAGAAACAGGCCCCCGGCCAACCATCGCAAAAAAAGGGTTCTCATCAGGGCCCATATGCCATACTTCAAATCCAAGTTTGTTTACATAGAATGCAACAGACGATTGTAGATCGGTAACGATAAAAAAAGGTGATATGAAAGAGGGAGAACTCATTCGACAAACACTATAATATCTTTATTATTTCAGGATATATTTCATTCATTATAAACTGTGTAGATTTTTCATTATCTATTTGACCACCCGCTTTAAAATATTTGATGATTCCTTTTCTGTCAAGAATAAAGCTTGAGGGAAAACCGCTGCTGAAATTTAATCTGGTACAATCAACCGTATTTATGTGATGCACCTTGTATTTGATATTATGGAGGTTAATCTGTTTTTGAATGGTAGAATCCGGATCGAAAGTGAAAGAGACAAACATGAAATCCGGATTGCCTGATAATTTGGCATAGAGTTCATTCAAACCATCCATTTCTTTCATGCAGGGTTTACAGGCTTCAAACCAAAAATTAACAAACACGATTTTATTGGAAAGATTGGCATTTGAAAAAACAGAATCATCCCGCTGTTTGATGGAAAATGCCGGAAATTCTTTATTATATATTTTTTCGTTTAACTCCTTTGTAAATACATCAATATCTACATTTGTATTGATTGTTCGGGATGGCTGTGCGAAGATGTTGACAGAAATAAAGAAACAAACAATTGATAGTAGCGTTTTCATAAAAAAAATCTTTTAAGTAAAATAATTTCCCCTCTGGTATTATGCAGATTTCTTGATCCTGTTAATTGAAAAGAACACCAATGCTGCCGAAATAAAACTAAAAGCTACCGCCAATGGAAAAAAATACAGCATTTCAATAACACCTAATAAGACAATTGCAATACCCAGCACCCACAATGTTTTAGTTGAATTTTTGTCTGCAGAATCAGACAGAATCCATAAAAGAGTAGTGATCAGCAGTAGCAAAATGGTTCCGGCATAACCATGACCCGAAAAAAAGGCAGCCAATGTTGCGTCTTTGCCCTGAAATGAAAAATGGGTATCCTCCATTTTTTGGATGACATCAACCGGAATGGTATTGTCTCGATTTTGCCAGGTAATAACACCCAATGTATGGCCTGTTGCATGCAAAAACATAATCACCGCAGCAATCCGTAATAAAAGTTTAGATGTGATCTTTTTCATGGTATTATTTTAGTTAACAATATCGTATGTTATCCATTAAGCTTTATTCTTTTTAAAAATATCACGCCAGAATTTTCTGATTATCCATCCTGTAAAGATCGACAGAAACCAAGCCAGATAATTGAACAGAGTATAATGTCTTTTTTTCTGTAGTTCCCACATCTGGTCATGCCGCTGTCTGATCTCTTGTTTTTTTTCTGCATATCTGATACGGTTTACTGAGGAATCGAGTAAAGGATCGTTTTTGATTTTTATACCTGAAGGGTCTAATTCCTGGGCCAGTTTATAAGTTTGGTAATTGGTAACCATTAGCCAGGCCAGCAAACCTACACTTGTGCAGATGAGTAATAATTTTAAGAAAGCTGCCAGCTTCATAAAACCGTTTGATTTTAGTATAAACAAATCTGCATCAGCAGGTATAGGGTAGATAATGCTGTATAATGCTAAAGATCCGCGACTGTTTAAATGTACAAAAGCTATACGAGAAATATCTCTTTTTTTAACACATGAATTGCCAATAGCCACTAGCTGTAAGACGTTAAGCTTATGGGTTTTTCTTCACCATTGCTGAATGATCACACAAACATCTGTATCATCTTTTAAAGCAAATTCTTTTGCACCCCATGGACGCAAGGTTATTTTATTGAGGTTGGGATGTAAAAATCGTGGGTGTGACTGTGAAATCTTCGCATACACTTCTTCAATATTGTCTGTTTGAAGTCTGAACTCGGGCCTGTCTTTATCGGCAATTTCTTTATTCTGAAACAGGAAAACAGAGAGGGCGTCTTTCTGTACCACACAGCAGGGATCTTTAGATTGCAGATCGTCAAATCCAATACTGAAACCAAGACAATCTACAAACAAATGCAGGCCATCCTGAATGTTTTCGTAAAAGACATTGGGTACTAATTTTGTGAAGTGCATAATTGATTTGAGTTTTAGCTTGGTTGATTCTTGCTTAAAAGTAAAATAATTATTTACAAACCTTGAGTTTGGAGTACATCATTTAAAGAGCCCCAACAGAATTAACGAACATCATTGGAGGAACAAAGTAAGCAGTGGAAATTATGTGTTCTGATATTATAGAGTCCAGTGCTGAGAGACTTATACAGGGAACTTTATTGGTATGCCTTGTTGAGAATTAAAATAACTGAGGAAATTATTGGTTGGAGATCTTACAGAGTGAAGAAAAAATTGTAAAGAAATCTTTTTTTTGTATTTTACCATGTATGCTGGGTACAGATGAAAGAACCATAATAAACGATTACAAAAAAGCTATCAAAAGCTATTACAGAAATAAACACGTAGTAGACCTTGATGAATGGTTGCCCAAAAAGCTGGATAATTTTATTATCCGGCTTGATCAGGTGTTGCCAGAAATAGGGCTGGTGGTTCCTCCCTACAAACAATCGAGATTTATGATTCTTTATATATTGTCCGGTGGGGGCATTAAAAAAATTGGAACCATTACCATTGATATCAAAGAAAGAACCCTGATCGCGATTCCGGCTTTTACCATTCATTCAGCCAATTACGGAGAAGATGTGAAAGGGTATCTCTTATCATTTAATCTCGACTTTTATTTACAGGATCGTTTCCCCAATCATCACCTTGCAAAAATGCACCTTTTTGCCCCTTACATGACCTCCTTTACCTATACTGATCAAAAAGAGGAAGCACTGTTAACATCCATATTTGAGATGATTTTTGAAGAAAACACGCATGACAGAAAGAATAAAGAAGTGTTGATCGCCTTGAAAATACTTGAACTGATTATCCATTGCGAGCGGTTATTGAAATGTGAAAGTAAACAACAGAAAAAAATAGTCATACCACTTGTTATTAAATACATGCAATTGATCAATGAGCATTATAAAACCTACCACAACACGGATTATTACGCTAAAAAACTGCATATACACCCCAATCAGCTGAATGCTAATACTAAAAAATACCTGGGCCGTACGGCCAAATCAACAATCGATGCAATGCTTATGAAGGAGTCTGAAAACCTGTTACACCAAACGGCCCTTTCTGTAAAGGAATTGGCCTATGAACTGGGCTTTCAGTCTGCCTCTCATTTCTCACGCTTCTTTAAACGTCATACCGGAATTTCTCCCGCGGCTTACCGGCAGCAGGCATTTGAAAATGTAACAAATTGATGTGAAAAAGATACTTCTAGACTACCCACTCACTGAAACTTTGCATATTCAAATAATCCCTGGTTTTTATGCAGAGTGTGAAAATGAAAAGCAGCCGCAGGCTGTGTGAATCTATCCTGATCTTAAATGAAAATGGTATTATTCAATGGGCATCTTCTTCTATAACCGATCTTCTGGAATACTTTCCCGATGAAATAATTGGCAAGGATATCTTCAACCTCCTTTCCCGGGTTTCTTTAAAGCGGATAAAACAGATCTACAAGGAAGTTCATAACGACCCTTCGCTCATACGTGAAGGAATGGTACAGTTTATTGGTAAGCACCGCGAAAAGACCCCTTTATTTATCACGGTGAGCAGTATTTCAGGCTTACAGCAAACAGACTCAACCCTGATTCAGCTGCGGCAGTTTAATACAGTTGAAACGGCTTCCAACATTTCTTCATTGCTGGATGCGGTTTCTATTGAAATCGAATTACGAAAAAAAATAGAGCGCGAAATAGCTGCCGAGCTACACGATCATGTAAGTTCAGGTCTGGCAGGAGTTAAATTAATGTTAGATCACTCGCTCAGAGATATAACCCGGCACCATGTTAACTTACAGGAAGTTTCAATATTTATGGCGGATATCATCAGGGATGTCCGCAACCTCAGTCATATTATAAAGAAAAGGGCTGTCCAGGATTTCCAGCTTTATGAGACCCTGCATTTACTGATTGAAAAGTTTTCTAAGATCGCTGTTCTGAGGATCGTTTTGAGATATGATAAAAAGGTAGAAGACCTAATAACCAATAGCCAGAAAATACAGATAGCCCGCATTATTCAGGAACAAGTGCTGAATATCATCCGTCATGCCCATGCAACCAAAGTGCTGATTTCTATTCAATACAAAGATGGAAAAATAATAGCGATTACCCGGGATAATGGAAAAGGCTTTGATCCGGAAAAAAACCGTGATGGGATTGGTATATCCAATATGTATCACAGGGCCAATGTTTTGGGAGGTAATATGTTTATTAATTCCAAATGCGGGGAAGGCACTACGATTGCGATAACATTTCCTTTGGACTAAGCAGTTGAACCGTCATTGCGAGGAACAAAGCAAACTATGGACTGAACTAATGGGGTGATAACGAATTAAAGAATGTATGCAACATTATACTCCAACCCACAGACTGCTTCGTTCTTCACAGTAACAGGTGGAATTCTCAGCATAGTCTCAGCCTTAGGCGAAGACATCTGCATGGAATTGTTAGGGCACCCACTGAGAATTAACCTAAGATATTAGTTATCTTCTTTTTAATTACTGGTAATATTTCTTTTCCAAACCATTCATTCTTTGCTTGCCAAATGTTGTTTCGCGGAGAAGGATGGGGAAGGGGAAAATATTTTGGTAGATACAATTTAAAATTATGAACAGTTTCTGTCAATGTATTTTTTGCTGTT
This sequence comes from Sediminibacterium sp., assembly GCA_965206685.1. GTDB lineage: Bacteria > Bacteroidota > Bacteroidia > Chitinophagales > Chitinophagaceae > Sediminibacterium. Next base: position 1,622,630 of record OZ242223.1, on the reverse strand, counting down.
TCTTTTAAATAATAGTTCTGTGCATAATTTCCGATTAATAAAATAAGTTTAACATTCGTCATCATTGCTAATAATTTGTTGTGCCACAAAGGTGCACATTCAGGACGTGGCGGTAAATCTCCGGTCTTACCTGTTCCGGGGTAACAAAATCCCATAGGCATTAAAGCAATTTGATCGGCATCATAAAAAGTTGTCTTGTCTATACCTAACCAATTCCGAAGGTTATCTCCACTTTTGTCGTTCCAGGGAATACTGGTTTCATGAACAATTCGACCTGGTGCTTGTCCTATTATGACTATTTTACTCTTTGGGCTTGCGGCAATAATTGGATTCACTCCGTCTGTAAGATGAGGTAAACATTCTTTACAGTTTCTTATTTGCAATATCAATTTATCCATAAGGTGAAGTAATTAATGGCTGCTTTCACTAAATATACGCAACCTAAAATAGAGCTGATGCGCAAATCCTCTTTCTGTTCCTCGCAGAGTCCTCTGGCAAGTGACATTTGCGGGAACATTGTTTTTAAAGTAGACACTGTGTAGAAATAAGCTACTTGTTCCTGAACTGAAAGTAATGATTAATGACAGTTTCAGGTACTTCCATTTGAGGATAATGTCCACAACCGGAAATCTCAATCACATCCGGGTCAGGAATCAGTTCTTTATATCTTGCTGCCATATGTACTCCGGAAACCGGATCATCTGATCCATCAATGAGTCTTAACGGGCATTTTGCTTTTTGTAAAGCAACGAGCCAACGGGTTCTGTTTTGCTTTCTTTCAATAATATACCTGATCAGTAAATGTGTTATTTCATGCCCGTTATTGTATTTGATCAAATCATAAAGGCTGTGCATTTCATCTTCCGAAGGCCTCGTTTGATCAGGGAAAAGAATGGAAAAAGAACTCACAAATCGTTTATAAGTAGACATCTTGGCCACAAATGAACCCAACCAGCCCAGCAGCAATTTCTGTGTGCGTGTTGCTCTGTGCGTTTCCGGAAATAAACCTCCGTTAAGAAGACAACAGGATTGGATTGTATGCTCTTCTCTGTCTAATTGCCTCGCTAAAAGCTCCTGCGCAACGGTATCGCCAAAATCATGCGCTAACAGATGATAATGCCCTATTTGTAAATGGATAAGCAAATACTCAACCAGATCGGCCTGATCTTTTATTGAATAAACATAATCTTTGGGTTTGTCCGAGAATCCAAATCCAATAAAATCTAATGTGATAACCTGATAGGTTTGACTAAGCTTATCCCATATTTTATGCCAGTCCCATGATGCTGTAGGAAACCCATGCAGTAAAACAAGCGGCTCGCCACTCCCTTCAACCAGATAAAATATTTGATGCCCCTTGTAGGTAAACCAGTTACCTTTTTTTAGCCATTGATCAATTGAGTAGGTCATAACGGTTGTTTACAGTGTGTAAAATAATAGCCGTTCTGCTAAGGGTAGTGGGTTGTAATTATTTGGTGCTATTCACAACGAACATGTTTAAACGTTGCTGAATAAAGATACAAAAGGCTGCTATATTTTCTTTTCTAAGCAACAATTTGTAGACTTGATGGCAAAAGAACCGTCATTGCGAGGAACGAAGCAATCTGTGGTGAGCTATGCGGTATTACCGAATTAAAGAATGTATGCTGCCCTATGCTCCAACCCACAGACTGTTTCGTTCTTTGCAGTGACGAAATGAGTTCTCCGCAGAATCTCCGATAGGGACTCTGCGCTTAGTATTTCAAAATAAACATTTGCAAACAGTGGGGGGGGTAAGAGCTTCGAATTCGCAGAGTCCTCTATCGAGAGATATCTGTGAGAAACTGACGTAAAACCAGGCTCTGAGCAGAATTAAATGTATAAAGAATAAAACTTGTAATAAAAACGGGATTTTTCCCATTTTTTAGAAATCCATGTTTTGTATTTTTCAACTAATCAATTAAAGATCATGAACTATTCGATACACACTTATAAAGATATTCTTGAGACCTTAAGAGACATTGAAATAGAAGATGAGGAATTAAGAAGAAAAAAATGGTTATGCGTTTTTGGTGCGGCTTTTATTGGACTAGTAACAGTTCTTCTTTTAGTAAAATACGGCAGTAGCCATCTAACAATACTTGAATTAATAACAAGTTTTGGTGCCGGGGTGGGTTTCGGGCCAATTTTTGCATTTGTCTATTATAACACCCAGGCGGATTTATTATCAACAAGAAAAATTTCTTATTGGAATTCTCTAATAAATAATTTTCAAATAAGCAAAATTGAACTTTTTAAAAACAGCAGTCTCAATGAAAAAGAACTGCAAAAAGTATTAATGGAGAAGATAAAAGAAAAAATAAACGAAACCCTACAATATGAGTAATGCTGAAAATGAATTTCCAGCCGGTAATATTATTAGTACAATAGAGCCGAATAAGAACCTGGAAAAAATACAGAAAAAAGGAAAGTTTTTTGCATTGGCAGCGGTTTCATTTGCCATACCTGTTCTTTTTTATTTTCAAGCCAATGAATTAAAGGAGAAAGAATTAAAAAATATGGAATTAGCCAGAGTAAAAGATAGTTTACATATGCGCTATGAAAATTTCAGGGATAGCAACATTCAAAATGCAAAGATAAAAGCCTATGAAAGTTATATTTCTAAAATGAACGAGTTAACAAAACCCGATGTACCCATTACACCTCCAAATGCTGCGAACTATGATCTGGTAATAAGACTATTAGAGAAAATGACTGACCAAATGAATCTTTTGTATGAAAATACTAAGACGATTAAGGAATTACAAAAGAACCAGGCTACTGATGCAGATATAAATAAGGTGATAACTCGGCAGCAAAATTTGGAGTATGCTGTGTCTGATTTACGTAACCAAGTTAATTCAATATATGGACTCTTTTTTAAGCAAACTCCAGGCTCTTCTGAGCCCACAGCGAAAGTTTCATCCTCGGGATTAACTATTACAGGCGTAAAAGATTCAGAATCAAAAACCTTTTTAATTGGTCAACTGGAACAATTTAGAAAACGGATTTCGGATCTACGGATTTTATACGGTGATTCAATTAATGGAGACAGCGCAAAAACCACAATTAGAAAAACAAGACGTCAAAAAAATATCGAGAACCTTTTTTTGATTGATAAATCTCAAAAGATAATCGATAGCCTGATTTCTGATATGAATAGAATTTATCAATCACAGTAAGACACAATGAAACCTTCAGGATTTTTATTTTTCCAAAATGAATTCTCGATAGAAATTCTGCGCCTAGTATTTCAAAATTAGCATTTGTAAATAGTTGGGGTTAAGTGCTTCGAATTCGCAGAGTCCTCTATCGAGAGACATCTGCGAGGAAGTTTTATTAGATACCCAGCAGAGAATAAAGGAATTTTGTCCCAAAATTTCAATAGAATTATTGACGGTGAAAATTGCACAAATATTCAATAAAAGCTGTTCAGCATTGCATTTGGCAATAATGTTTTATAGTCTGTTTTATATCTATGTTACTGATGTTTTATTGTTATAAGCATTTTTTTGTTGGTGATTTCTCCCTTAACTAGTGAGATTAATTTCAGGAAAATTAGATCCATTCCCTAACAAAAAAGAAACAAAAATAATCTGGTTTTCATATAATTCTCTTGATTGCCAAGTAAAAATATCTGTTAGTTTAACGAAATCAGCCAAACCATTATCTAGCATTTTATCCATGTCGTACCAAATAAATGCTATCTTGGAATGCTCGCTTTCTAATGCCTTTTCGTTAAGTTGGGTTCTTAGTTCTTGCCAATTATGAGGTAAGAACCCGTTAAATAATTGGTTCGCTATTTCTTCGAAAAAAGAGTCTTTATTACCTACACTTTGTCCAATGAATTCCCAGACTGTAAAGGCCTCCTTAAGCAGGATTGCTTTTAATTGTTCCTTTTCTTTACTGTTTACAAAATTTAATACGGAAAGGTCTGATATACTACTTGTCTTATTCATATTCTTCTCAATGATATTTATGCATCTTTAATATATGTGAATGTCTTATAATGATTGGAAGTTGCCCAATAATAAGTCCCTGTTGGATCATTAGTTTGTTTCAATATCCTGTTACTCCCCCATACTCCTACACAAGCCCCCGCTGACGGCTCAGCATAGTATTCTTTATAACCTCCTGCCCCTCTTACACCTGGTAATGAACCGTCATCATTGAAAAATGTGGACCCAAACTTTGCCAGATACGTAGCCCTATGAGGATTGCCATATTGCGGTTGACCTGCGGCTGCTGCACCTGGCGCATAGATACCAGCATTAGGTCTTCTTTGACCAACTGCTAACCAGCCAGGGATTGCGTTGTTGTTGGCTATGGCTAAGGGAAGTGCTGCTTGCAATTCTGCACTAAGACTTGCAGTGTTGGCGTTCGGATATGTGCCGGGTAAATCTATTCCTGCTTTTCTACCTAAGCCACCTATCATGCTTTCTAAACCGCGAACCAAACCGAAGGGCTTGCTAATTACCTCTTTTGCCACCCGATAACTTCCCCAACCGAGATAATGCTCGTTGTTTTGCTTCCCCGGTATTGTTAATGCGTCTGGTATGCGCTGTACAACCTTGTCAGCTACTATTACGTGTGATTGGGATGAAGGTATTGGCGCATTGGGCGAAGAAGACGATTTCATCTGCAATGCCTTAGCCCCCATCAAATCTGCCTCTTTCTCCAACCCAGCATCATCATTCACATTCACTCCACCTTTCATTTGGATAGTAGGCTTTACTCTATCTTGCTTCTGTTGCACCACATGCCAGGCCTCATGCGGCAAATGTTTTTCCTGTCCGGAAGCAATATGAATCTCTGTTCCCTGTGCATAGGCGTGTGCCTGTAACTGTGAAGGTTTATCAGAATTGTAATGCACTTTTACATCATCCATGGAATGACCTGAAAGATTTTCAATCCCCGATTTTAAATTATCAGGTAAGCCAGTATTGTTTTCTTTTTTCTGTATGGGTTCAAATTTTCCTTGTAATGGTTCTTCTTTCAAATTTTCTTTTCGCTGTGCAGTTTGTAGAGAAAAATTGTCTGCCGTCGATTGGTAATCCCTGAGTTGTTTTACAGGCAGACTATTATTTGCCATTTCCTGATAGGCTTTCAATTGTTGTACACGTGGACTATGATTAATTCCCTCCTGTAAGTTTTGTTGAGCAGCAGATTCCGGCTTACTATCTGCAAACGGCACAGCAGATTGAACATTAGTTTGCAGTTGTGTTACATTATTGGCAACAGCCTGACTTTTGTTTTCCTGCGTCTTATCAATGTGTTTATTCATGCTATACAGGTGTCATTTTAAAATTGCTTGCAGCTTAAATATACAACTAAAAATAGCTAATACGCAAAGCCCCTTTTTTTTAAATGCTTTCGAAATAGGAGAGACTTGTGCCATATGAAGTAGCATAAATGAGTGACCCGAAGAAACACAGCACTGACGTAACCAGAACGGGAAATGGAAAAACACAATTCGAAAAACAAGGTTTCAAAAAAACATAGAAAGTCTTTTTTGATTCACAAATCACAAAAGATAATCGACAGCCTGATTTTTGATATGAATAGAATTTATCAATCACAGCAAGACACAATAAAACCTGACAGAACTTTTTATTTTTTCGAAATGGAGTCTGGATAGAAATACCGAATATAGTAGTTCAAAATAACTATTTTTAATAAGTCGGCGTTATGTGCTCCGAATTCGCAGAGTCCACTATTAGAGACATCTGCGAGGAACTTTTTTAGGACACCATGCGGAGAATTAAGAGTAGACTAGGGGAGAATTAAAATTAGATTCTGCGGAGAGTGCAGAGTCCTTTTTTTGATTAGATGGGTGGTTGATTCCATGATTTACAGTAATACTTTTATTTTAGGCCTTTTTGCCTGTTGTTTTATTGGCATTAATTCTTTGTTATATTTTTATACTGTTATTGCGAAGGTTTATTCTTTGATATTTGTAATAAGTATGTTAATGCAGGGTATAATTGGTGATCATTTTTGGGATTTTGAATTACTTCCTCAAGAGTCGTGGCTACTCTTAAGAGTTTTTCCTGAATATCTTTATCCACATGGTCAGGAAACACATGATTTTTTCGTTCTCCATCTCCTTCTTCTATGTATGCAAAATCAAAACTACACGAGAAAGCAAAATCCTGTATAGCTGAAGCTATATTTTCAATGTCATTATCATGATTTTCTTTATCTTTTAACCAATTCTTTATCAGCTCACCTAAAAATTTCTTGTACACTAACGCAAATCCAAAAGTATTCATATTATCCCATTCCTCAACAGCTTTAAAGATTTTATCGTAGGTATTGAGTGTTTTATCATCTATTCTTTGCGCAATATTATAAAGTGGATTCACTGCAAATCCAATGGCTGTATTTTCAGATCCTTTTCCAGGAAATAAATTACCCATGGAATTATGCGCTAAGGCTGTTAAAGTGGCCATTTCACTTCTAAGTGTACCCATTCCAACAACAGTTTGAAGTTCTTTTCTTCTGCTAATTTTTGCTGCAGGTAATATGCCTTCTGACATATGGTAAGCCCATATTGCCTCTCGCATACGGCTACTCATAACAATGTGTCGCCTATGCTGGCCTTGTTTCAATTTTATTGCCGTCAAAACTTCTTTTGTGAAGGTAGGTCGCGGTATTTTTTTTACTCTTTGTATAATTATTAACCCATTCGCTTGAAGCGTTTTTGAATTGGTGGAAATGTCTTCTTCAGTATTAGTAATATTGAAATTCCCACCTGAAGGGGGGGGCAATTTTGTTTCCAAATTATAAACTAAGCCGATATTCTTTTCTTTTTTCTGTATAGATTCAAATTTTCCTTGTAATGGTTCTTCTTCCAAATTGTCTTTTCGCTGTGCAGTTTGAGAAGTAAAATTGTTTGCCATCATTTGGTAGGCCCTAAGTTGTTTTACCGGCAGACTATTATTTGCCATTTCCTGATAGGCTTTCAATTGCTGCACACGTGGACTATTGTTAATGCCCTCCTGCAAGTTTTGTTGAGCAAGGTCCACCGGTTTCTTATCTGCAAATTGTAGAGAAGATTCAACATTGCTTTGCAATTGTGGTAAATTGTTGGCAACAGCCTGGCTTTTGTTTTCTTGCGACTTATCAGCGTGTTTAGGCATGTAGTACCTGTGTCATTTTAGAATTGCTTGCGATTCTTAAATATACAATCTAAAATACAGTTCGTTTGCAAAGGCCTATTTTATAAATGCTTTCGCAAGAACGGAAAGCTGCTCCCTGCACCGTAGTACAAGTGAGTGACACAACGAAGCTGAGATGGGATCACAAAGTCCATCCCCAAAAACACCTGAATAAAATTTTCCATTTAAATAACAATCCTAACAATCGTTAGCTTTATATTTGCGGCTACAAAACCATCCAAACCATGCAATTTGAGCTTACCGAAGAACAATTGATGATCCAGAAAGCGGCCCGTGATTTTGCCAAAACCGAGTGTTTACCCGGGGTTATTGAACGTGATGAACTGCAGCGTTTCCCCCGCGAGCAGGTTACCAAACTGGCCGAACTGGGTTTTATGGGTATGATGGTAAGCCCCGATTACGGCGGCTCCGGCATGGATACCATGAGCTATGTTCTGGCCATGGAAGAGATCAGCAAAATAGACGCCAGCACCAGCGTGAGCATGAGCGTTAACAACAGCCTCGTGTGCTGGGGACTCGAAACCTTTGGCAACGAAGCCCAAAAACAGAAATACCTTACCCCGCTGGCTCAAGGCCAGAAAGATGGCGAACTCTATATTGGTGCTTTCTTACTGAGCGAGCCTGAGGCGGGTAGCGATGCCACCAGTCAGCAAACCAAGGCCGATGATATGGGCGATCATTACATAATTAACGGTACCAAGAACTGGATCACCAATGGTTCTTCGGCTTCTGTGTACTTAGTTATTGCGCAAACAGATGTGAGCAAGGGCAGTCATGGTATAAATGTATTTATTGTAGAAAAAAATACCCCCGGCATAACCGTTGCCGCCAAAGAAAACAAACTCGGCATCCGCGGCAGCGATACCCATACCATTATGTTTACTGATGTAAAAGTGCCCAAAGAAAACCGCATTGGCGAAGATGGTTTCGGTTTCAAGTTTGCAATGAAAACATTGGCGGGTGGCCGTATTGGTATTGCCTCACAGGCGCTCGGTATTGCGAGTGGCGCGTATGAGCTTGCCTTGGCATACAGCAAGCAGCGTAAAGCATTTGGTAAAGAGATCATGCATCACCAGGCCATTCAGTTTAAACTGGCAGATATGGCTACACGCATCGAAGCCGCAAGATTATTATGTTTAAAAGCCGCGTGGGAAAAAGATAATAAGATCGATTATACCCTCAGTTCATCTATGGCCAAAGTATTTGCGTCAGAAACTGCTATGTGGGTTACTACAGAGGCGGTGCAGATACACGGTGGGTACGGGTTTGTGAAGGAATACCATGTAGAGAGACTGATGAGGGATGCGAAAATCACGCAGATTTATGAGGGTACTTCGGAGGTGCAAAGGATTGTGATCAGTAGAAGTATACTTAAATAGTTTGTTGCTGGGTATAAGACCAACAACGGCAATAAAACCGTCATTTCGAAGGAGGAACGACTGAGAAATCTTATACTCCTATAGCACAATGGCTGTTTAGTACACTAAACAACCATTGTGCTACCATCAAAAGATTTCTCACTTCGCTGAGCTTTGTTCGAAATGACGTTTCTTGATGGTTAAATCGATAACCCTTGTATTTTCGTAGTTAACTAGCATGAAGTATACAAGGATCATACAGAGTTTAATCATCCCACTCATTATCAATAGCTGCTATGCGCAGGATGGTAAGCTGATCTCTCAATTATTAGAGCGCATTGATCAACTGCAGGCTAAAGAGAGTTCCGTTTTCCCCAAGGGCAGTTTTCCTTCTTACCGGATGTATGCTTTGAATAAGGATAGGGAGAAGGCTGATATCAATCCTTTCTTTACCGGGTTAATTGCGATGACATTACAGGATCTTAGTCCGAGGTTAACCAAGGCACAGCAGGTGCAGGCGGAACAAATCATCAACCATACCATTCCCGTTTACACCAAATTTCAAAATCAAAAGGGCAGGCCCACGTATAATTTCTGGCCCACAGATACGCCAAGGATTTTTCCTAATGCGGGTTGGTTAAATGTGTTTGATAAAAGCCAGGCATTACCTGATGATCTGGATGATACGGTGATCATGCTGCTTGCCTTGAATGCGCCGGACAGTATTGCCAAACAAGTGCATGCGCTGATGCAGCAGTTTACTAATAACGGAGAGAAGAAAGTGCATAATACATTTAAAGACTATAGAAATATCGCTGCCTACTCAACCTGGTTTGGTAAAAAAATGCCGGTAGATTTTGATGTGTGTGTGCTGGCTAATATTTTATACTTCGTACAACGCTATCATCTGGAATGGACCGCGGCAGACAGTGCCAGTTTACATTTGATAGAAAAAGTATTAACCGAGAAAAAACATATTACCGATGCACCCTATGTTTCGCCGCATTACAGTAAGCTGCCGAATATATTGTATCATATTTCGAGATTGATGAGCGTTGCGCCGATTCCATCTTTGGAGAAATTTAAACCACAGTTAATTGAAGATGCAAAAAATGCGTTGACCAGGACTGATAATTTTATGGAGGAAGTGATACTGAGTACATCCTTACTGCGATGGGGCGTTGAACCACCGGTTATGAAAGTGCATGAGGCGAATAGTTTGAATGAATTGATTGAAGAAGGAAATTTCTCTTTCTTTATTGCCAACATGGCGTCTATGTTACCAGATCCTTTGAAGCAGTGGATGGGCGGAGCGGGGGTGGGGAAGTTTTATTATGATTGTGCTTCTTATAATAATTTACTTTTTCTTGAATATTTATCGTTGCAAAGACATAATTAGCGGATTGGCGGATTACGGATTTACGGATTGATCCCTGTGAAAATCCTAACCTCTGTGTTAAAAAAAAACTCCGATGTTTCAGAGGGACTTTCAACACGGAGGGCACAGAGGAGTTGCTAAACTTCAAATTCGTTAAGCCGTAATCCGCCAATCCGCTAATTGAATATCTTTACATAAAGAATACAGATGCCCATTAATACAGAGAATTATAAAAAGATACTTACCGAGCTCGAAGAGAAGAAAGTTACGCTGGTAGCCGTAAGTAAAACCAAACCCAACGAAGACATTCAAGCCCTCTACGATCTGGGCCAGCGGGATTTTGGGGAGAACTATGTACAGGAGTTAACCGATAAACAAATCGCATTACCCAAAGATATCCGCTGGCATTTTATTGGTCACCTGCAAAGCAATAAAGTAAAATACATTGCCCCCTTTGTACACCTGATACATGGAGTGGATAGTTTGAAGTTGTTGATAGAAATTAATAAACAGGCTGCTAAATGTAACCGTGTAATTGATTGTTTACTGCAGGTGCATATTGCACAGGAAGAAACCAAGTTTGGTATGGATGAAGCGGAGATAGCAGAAGTGCATTCGCGGATTGGCGAATTAGCGAATGTGCGCATTCCAGGATTAATGGGTATGGCATCGTTTAGCGATGATCTGAATAAAGTGAGGGGTGAATTTAATTATCTGAAATCTTTGTTTGATAAGTTCAGTCCATCGACCATCAACCATGTACCATGGACAACCCTCAGCATGGGCATGAGCGGCGATTATCAAGTGGCGATTGAGGAGGGTAGTACGATGGTGAGGATAGGAAGTTTACTTTTCGGAAGCAGAAACTATAATTGATTTCGCGAATTAGCGGATTGCGGATTAGCGGATTGAAATTCAGCAACTCCTCTGTGTAACTCTATTACTCTGCGCCCTCTGTGTTAAAAAATAAACACCATTGTTGCAGAGGGACTTTTTCAACACAGAGGGCACAGAGGTTAGGAGTTTCACAGAGATCAATCCGCTAATCCGCAATCCGCCAATTCGCTAATTATTTCAACGTCTCATCCAGCCACTTATAAAACTCCCGCTGCCATACCAATGCATTTTGTGCACTCAGCACCCAATGGTTTTCATCGGGGATATAGATGAAGCGGCTTTTGATTCCTTTTAACTGGGCAAGTTGAAAAGCCTGTTGTCCCTGTTCGATGGGAACACGGTAATCTTTTCCGCCTTGTATGATGAGGATAGGCGTATTCCATTTATCAGCAAAGTTGCTTGGCGATTGACTGAAGGAACGTTGTGCAACTGCATTGTTCTTATCCCAATACGATCCGCCTTTTTCCCAGTTCTCAAAAAACATTTCATCGGTAGTGCCGTACATGCTTTTGAAATCAAACACACCATCATGAGAGATAAAGGTTTTAAAACGGCCTTCATGCAATCCTTCTAAAGCGAAAACAGAGAAACCGCCAAAGCTTGCGCCAACGCAGCCGAGGCGGGCTTTATCAACAAACGGTTCTTTAGCCAATGCATCAATGGCGCTGAGGTAATCATTGATTACCTGTCCGCCCCAATCTTTACTAACTTCTTCATTCCATTTGGTTCCAAAGCCGGGCATACCACGTCGTGCAGGTGCCACAACAATATAACCCTGTGAAGCCATCAACTGAAAATTCCAGCGGAAAGAATAAGATTGTGTGAGAGGCGATTGAGGGCCGCCCTGACAATATAATAAGGTTGGATATTTTTTTGTGGCATCAAATCCAGGAGGATAGATCACCCAAACCAGCATTTGTTTGTTATCGGTAGTAGTAACAAAACGGCGTTCTGTTTTAACCATGCTGAGTTTGGCATAAGCGGCATCATTTACATGTGTAAATTGTTTGAGTGCGTTGGAGTTAACATCTAAGCGATAAATCTCCGTTGCATGGTTCATATCGTTACGGGCAAGGAACAGATAATTGTCAGCTTCACCAACAACTGCACTTACATCAAAATCGCCTTGTGTAACCTGTGTGATCACGGCGTCTGTTTTGGTGATCAGCGGATTGGTTACTTTAAATAATTGCATGGTGCCGTTGGTAGGTGCCGTAAAATAAATGAGCTCGCCTGTTTTGCTCCAGGTTAAACTTTCTACATGCAGATCATCACGTTTACCGGTAAGGTTGATCTTTGTTTTACCATCAGTTACGATGATATCCTGTTTGTCTGCTTCATATCCATCGCGCTTCATTTGCAACCAGGCTAAGTGCGATTGTGCGTTATAGGTAGGGTTTACATCAGATCCTTTATTATCTTCTGTCAGATTTTTGGTAGTACCTGTTTCAGCATCATACTCATACAGATCGTTATTGGTGCTGAGTGCATAATCTGTTCCGAATTTTTTCTTGGCCACATATACCAAATGTTTTCCATCGGGATTCCATACATAATCTTCATCGCCGCCAAAAGGTTTGATCGGACAATCAAACGGTTCATTGAACATGATATCGTTTGATTTTTTCATATCAGGTTTACCGTTTACAACCGGATAGAGATAAAGATGATCAAACAAACCATCTTCCCATGTATCCCAATGGCGGTAGTTGAGTGAGTTATATACGTACACATTCGATTTCTGCAGATCTTTATATTTATCGGATCCTTTTATATCCATCACCTTAGTGGCTTTTACGCCTGCATAGTATTTTTTATTGGGTGATATTTTCGGATCGATAAAAACACTGTCGGTGTTAGGAATCTCTACCGCTTCACCACCGCTGGTAGCCATCATATACGTTTTGCGTTTGCTTTTGTTGGAATCAACATTCGGCGTACTTACAGAAAAGATCAGGTATTGATTATCTTTTGAAATACCCAATCCGTTTACGCGGCCAAATTTCCAGAGTTGTTCGGGGGTGAGTTTTGCGGATTGGGCATTTGTGTTAGTAGCAAATGCAGCAACGATAAGTAAAATCAGAAAGCGTTTCATATGTTGTTAGAATGAGTGAATGATAGTATGATAGGATGATAGAATGTTTTTTTATTTTTTTGATTTTGCGTAATCGAATACTAATTGGCAGAAGGTTTTAACGCCTACATCAAGTTTACTGTCATCAATATAAAAATCCGGTGTGTGGTGGGCGGGGGCCTGGTCTGCGGTTAATTTTGGATCTTTTGCTCCGAGGTAGAAAAAGAATGATGGGGCCTTAGTTCCGTAGAATGAAAAATCTTCTGCACCGGTATCCCAATGATGTAGAATTACATTATTATCTCCGGCAGCTTTTTGCAAAGATGTTAACGACTGGGCAACTAATTTGGGATCGTTATAGGTTACCAATGTTTTTGTGTCGATGGTAACATCGGCAGTGGCGCCATAGGCTTCTGCAATATTTTTTACCATGTTGCGGATACGTTCATGTACTTCTTTCTGCATTTTACTATCCAGTGTACGGATGGTACCTTCCATCATGGCTTCTTCCGGAATAATGTTTGGACGAACACCGGAACTGATCTTGCCAACAGTTATAATAACAGGGGCAGTAGTAATATCCATCTGTCTGCTCACAATGGTCTGTAAGTTTTGAATGATTGAGGTACTGACCACAATCGGATCGATACTTTTCCAGGGGGCGGCGCCATGCGATTGGCGGCCTTTTACTTTAATGGTAAACCAATCGGATGATGCCATAAAAGCTTCGGGTTTGTAATAAATCTTTCCGAGGTCGAGGCCGGCTTCAATATGCATTCCAAAAACGGCATCTACTTTTGGGTTATCCAATACACCTTCCTTCACCATTAAAGGCGCACCGCCTTCTTCTGTGCCGGGAGGGCCTTCTTCTGCAGGTTGAAACAAAAAGATCACAGTACCGGGTACATCGGCTTTCATTTTAGATAACACTTCAGCTGTGCCTAACAGCATGGCTATATGCGAATCGTGGCCGCAGGCATGCATTACGCCAACAGTTTGTCCATTGTATTCGGCCGTTGCGTTTGATTTAAAGGGCAGTGCATTTCTTTCAGTAACCGGTAAAGCATCAATATCGGCACGCAGGGCCACAACAGGGCCGGGTTTACCGCCTTTTAATATACCCACCACTCCGGTTTTTGCAGAGCGTTTGGTTTCAATGCCGAGTTGTTTCAGGTATTCTTCAATTTTGTTACCGGTTTTTACCTCACGGTTTGAGAGTTCGGGGTATTGGTGAAAATATCTTCTCCATTCAACCACTTTGGGGGTTTCGGTTTTGATTAACTGGTCATAATTAGCAGGAAGGTTCTGTGCCGATGCTGCAGCGCTAATAAACAGGCTTAGATAAAATAGTCTTTTCATTCATCAAATTTGAATGGGAAAGATACAAAATAGCACTGCTGAAAAGCTGCAGAAAACCGGATTTTATTCTCATTGTGGAATAATAAAACAGTGATTTGTGTAAAATATTTCACCAATTGTATAATTTAAAAGCGCGAATTGCTCCGACCTTTATGTTGCCGGTATGTTAAATAACCGGATTTTAGTAAACCCAGTAAAAAACACTTATGAAAAAAATTGCACTCTTTCTTTTAGCAGCAGGACTGTTCAGCACTCTAACCACCAAAGCATCAACTACTGAACCTGTAAGTAAAACCAAAACAGATTCAGCAGCCACAAAAAATATAGTATTGGATGATGCGGTAGCGATGGATGCATTGCATGAGTTCAGAAGTTTATCGCGTGTTGACAGAAAAATGCGTTTAGCCGAGGCGAAAAAAGCCTTCAAAGATTATAAAGCAGAAAAAAGAGCAGGCGGAGACGTAAGTACGAATACCATTTTATTGGTAATCCTCGCCATTCTTCTTCCACCATTGGCAGTATATCTTCATGAAGGAACTATCAATGGAAGGTTTTGGTTGAGTTTGTTACTTACTTTATTATTCTGGTTACCGGGTGTGATCTATGCATTGATCGTTGTACTTGGGTAAGGTATATTTTGAGTTTTGAATTGTGAATTTCGAGTTTTGAATTAAGGTTTTGGGTTCGAAGTTTTGAATTTCTCTTGATGAGAATAGAAGCCAAGAACCCAAAACTCAAAACTTCCACAAAATGTAATTAAAAATTAATAATTAGTAATTAATAATTGAATAGTGGATGCAGTGATGAGTTGTTTAATAATTATTAATTCTTAATTCTTAATTCTTAATTTTCAATTATCCCCTGTGTTCTCCAAACACTTTCCGCAACACATCCGAGATCTCTCCAAGTGTGCAATAATTTTCTACTGCATCAATCACCAATGGCATCAGGTTACGGCCATCTTTTGCAGCTACTGCAATTTCCTGCAAACAGCGTTCAGCCTTCAACGTTTCGCGTTTAGCTTTTAACGTATTTAGCTTTTCAGTTTGCAATACACGAATATGATCATCAATTTTAAAACCAGGGATAGGGGTTTCTTTATCAACGGTAAATTTATTCACCCCAACAATGATCTTTTCACCGCTTTCAATATTGCGTTGGTATTCGTAAGCGCTGCGGGCAATTTCTTCCTGCATAAAACCGGCTTCAATGGCACTTACGCTGCCGCCCATGGCATCAATTTTTTCAACGAGTTCCCAGGCTTTCTGTTCCACTTCATTGGTAAGTGATTCTACAAAATAACTCCCTGCCAATGGATCAACCGTATCCGGTGCACCACTTTCAAACGCAATAATCTGTTGGGTTCTGAGGGCTATGCGTGCGGCTTCTTCTGTTGGTAAACTCAATGCTTCGTCATAACCATTCGTATGTAAACTTTGTGTGCCACCCAAAACTGCGGCCAATGTTTGTATGGTTACGCGCGAAATATTATTTAAAGGCTGTTGTGCCGTTAAAGTAGCCCCACCGGTTTGCGTATGAAAGCGCAGCATTAATGCTTTCTCATCGGTAGCGCCTAATTCTTTCATCATTTTGGCCCACATTCTTCTGGCTGCGCGGAATTTGGCCACTTCTTCAAACAGATTATTATGCGCATTAAAGAAAAAGGAGAGTCGTTTGCCAAATACATTAATGTCTAATCCTTTTTCCAATGCGGCTTTTACATAGGCTTTTCCATTGCTGAGGGTAAAAGCAATTTCCTGCACAGCTGTACTGCCTGCTTCGCGGATATGATAACCTGAAATAGAAATGGTATTCCATTTTGGCAATTCCTTACTGCACCATTCAAAAATATCGGTAATGATGCGCATAGAAGGTTTGGGTGGATAGATATACGTGCCACGTGCAGCGTATTCCTTCAAAATATCGTTCTGAATCGTACCCGTAATTTTTTTCAGATCAGCACCTTGTTTTTTTGCTAATGCTACATAGAATGCCAATAAAATAAATCCGGTGGCATTGATGGTCATGGATGTGCTTACGTCTTCTAGTTTTATGTCTTTGAAGAGCAGTTCCATGTCTTCCAGACTATCAATGGCCACACCCACTTTACCCACTTCACCTTCAGCCAATGCATGATCGCTATCATAACCGATCTGCGTGGGCAGGTCAAATGCCACACTCAATCCCATCACACCCTGTGATAATAGATAGTGATATCGTTTATTGCTTTCTTCTGCTGTGGAAAAACCGGCATACTGGCGCATTGTCCAAAGTTTGCCGCGGTACATATCGGGTTGAACGCCTCGGGTGTAGGGGTATACTCCGGGTAATTCAGTTAGGAGTTTGGAGTTAGGAGTTTGGAGTTGGTCTTCGGCAGTGTACAACCGTTTGATTTCTATTCCGCTATCCGTAAAAATTTTCTTCTCGCTCATACAGGTTTGTTATAAGTTAAACGACGAATAAACCAGTAAACAAATAAACCCTTACAAAAGTTTCTTCGCTTCAAAACTCAAAGCCTCACTCACAATTTCGTGAAGGTTTACGTTTTGGTCATTCATTAAAAATTCGAGTAAAGCGCGGTTCAGATCCAGGGCACTGGCGTTGGCGGGTAAAACACTGCTTACCTGGTTAATCATTAAAAGATTTTTCTCTTTCAGATTCTTAACCGCATTCCATGCTTCGGGGTCGATATAGATCTGTTGGGTAATATTATAATCAAATTCATCACGGATATTTCTGGTCAATACCAATTGCATATCCCTTGCCGATAAACCTTCATGTGGGGTACGGCTAACCAGGTTTGGAATGGCAATTCTGTCAACCAATAAGATCAAACGCTCATATGCCTGCAACTGAAGGGCATTGGAACCTGTATTTGTGGGTTTCTCTTCTTTTTGGGGTTTGGGTTTATCCAGAAAAAAATATACCAATACAGCCGCTATGGCAATGGCAATCAGGATAATATAAATGGTCTGGTTATCTAACATGCAGCAATTTTCACAAAAATAAGGCAAAGAGGAAGGAGTTTGGAGTCTGGAGTTTAAAGTTGGGAGTTAAAAAAGGTTCTTATTTTTCCGCTATCGAAAATGGCTTATCACTGATAAATACAGAATAGTTGTAAATTTGCACATACAAATGAAGATTATGGAGACCATGACAGCAACACCGGTAAGTTTAACAGCAGGCGCAATAGCCGAGATCAAGCGTTTGATGGGTGAGGAAGGTTTTGATACCACACAACGTTTACGCGTAGGTGTAAAAGGTGGTGGTTGCAGTGGTATGACCTATGTGTTGGGTTTTGATAAACCAGAAGAAGGCGATGAACATTTTGAAATAGAGGGTGTACAGTGTGTGATGAATAAAAGTCACCAGTTATATCTGTTTGGAATGGAAGTAGACTGGCAGGGAGGATTGAATAGCCGTGGGTTTACGTTTAGTAATCCGAATGCGAGTAAGACTTGTGGGTGTGGAACTTCGTTTGCGGTGTAATACCCCCCAGCCCCCTGAACGGGGAGTAAGATATTGCCACACTTGTTAGTGTGGCTTTTTTTTGATCCTTATAATGGCGTTAGAACTCGGCGTGTAAGCGCAGTGCCACAATATGCACAGGGCCGCGGTCTTTGTTGTAGCCGGGGTTGGTTACAAATTGATAATCAGGACTGAGATAAATTTGTTTTGCAATATTGAATGAATAGTATGCTTCAATGATTTGCTCTTTGCCGTAATTCAGTTTTCCATCACCAATTAAAAATCCGTAACCACCAAGAGCGAGATAAGTTTTATGATCACGTGATAAACCATTGTTTACATAGGCGATCGCAAATTTGTCTTTTTTTCTTTTCCATAGATCGCCATCCCATTGAAAGCCGGTTGTAAAACTTCTGTCGATCTCGGTAAAGGCCCATGTCTCATTCTTGCCATCGTTCCAGCTGGTTTTGAAGAAATGGTGAAAAGAGCCGAAATTATTATCGATGCTGATGTAATAACCCCATTTTGTTCTGCCGTATAACCTGCTGTTTGTTACATCAGGAGGATTGATACCTGCAGATTGAATAGCCGTTTCATAATTTCCCATTTTAGCTTTATTCAAAAAGAATCCTGCATGCAAAGTGCTGAAATGTGTTTCATTTTTTTGGAAGAGATGTGTTTTCTCTATTTCCCAAACCAAACCCATGGCTTTGCCCCATTTAAATTGTAATTCAGGGCCATTGGCTTCAATAGGAACGGTTGTGAGTGCGGTTCTGAATGCCCAATCTTTATACACCGCCTGTATAACTGCGCCGATGGTATAACCGCGGGTATTCGCGGGATAGTCCCATGCGCCGTTGCCCATTAAACTCCAGTTCATGAATTCGGTGCGTGGGTCGTGACTGATCTGAGAATCATCAAAAAAATCAGTGAGTGAAAATTTTCCAACAATCACTGAGAGATAATCTTTGTTGGTGGTTTCTGCAATCTGGTTCAGATCATCTTCCACATATTCTTTTCGGTTGGTTAATGGGAAACGTTGCTCCGCATACAAACGGGCAATAAAGGGTTTGGGTTTCGGATCACCCACACGGTATACTTCTCCATTAGGAAATCCTGCTATGCCTAATGTTTTGCTCAATCCTTTGCCACCGGCTGCTTCCGGATTAAAAACGAGATAGGTGTTCTTAAACGGTTTGTAACTCAAAAATGCTGTTCCGGAAATGGAAGCACGTGTGGGTTCACTTGCCATCAGGCTGTTATCCCCAGCATAAGGCGATTTGAAATCGAAATGGTATTGTGGAATAAACGTGGTTTGCCAGTGAAGTGAATATTTTTTTTCTGCCGGTTTAGAGCTGTCTTTTTGTGATTTTGCTTCCACACCCAGAAAAACCAATATACTCAGTGCTGCTATTTTCATGATACTACAATTAAATTCTGTCAACCTCGTTTTCGTTTTTGATAGCACAAAAATAGGCGGCACTTTTTGAGTGCCGCCTGTTATTTTAACATCATTGTTTCAAAAATTATACGGCACCCATCTTTTTCAGCAGTTTCATATTCTCACGTTTGTGTATGAATTTGTGAACCAGGCTGTAGATCACCGGCAGTATCAACAAAGTAAGAATGGTAGATGTGATCAAACCACCAATCACTACAATGGCCAATGGCTTTTGTGTTTCACTGCCGATGCCGGTACTAACGGCGGCGGGTAAAAGACCGATAGCAGCCATTAATGCAGTCATAACCACAGGACGAACACGTGAGATCACACCTTCATACACTGCATCTTCCAGACTCATTTTGGCAGCCAGATTTTTTCTAAATACGCTGATCAGAATTACACCGTTCTGAATACAGACGCCAAACAAGGCAATAAAACCAATACCGGCACTAATACTAAAATTGATACCGGTTATATGTAAAGCAAGAATACCACCGATCAATGCAAACGGAACATTGAGAATCGTGAGTGTGGCATCTTTTACGTTTCCGAAAGTGATAAAGAGAATGATAAAGATCACCAGTAAACAGGCCGGAACCACATTGGCCAGTGTTTTGGATGCACGGATCTGGTTCTCAAATTCTCCGTTCCATGTTTGTGTATAGTTCTTGGGAAGTTTTACAATTCGATTTACTTTCTCCTGCGCTTCAGCAATGGTGCTGCCCAGATCTCTTTCGCGGATAGAGAATTTTACGGCAATATATCGCTGATTATTGTCTCGATAAATAAATGCAGGGCCCGTGCTCGAATGAAACACACAGATCTCTTTTAAAGGAATCTTGGCACCGTCGTTTCCGGGCACCATCAGATTCTCGATCTTTTTCTGATCATCGCGGAACTCTTTCTGGTAGCGGATCCGTACATCAAATCTTCTTTCGCCTTCATATAAAATGGTAGCGGCCTTACCACCGATGGCCATTTCAATTACGGCCTGTGCATCGGCCATGTTTACGCCATATAATGCCATTTTATTCTGATCCAGTTCAATCCGGAATTCCGGCTGGCCAAGGTTTCTGAGAATACCCAGATCTTCAATACCTCTTACTGTTTCCAATTGTTTAAGGGTGGCTTTTGCCAATGAATCGAGTGTGTTAAAATCAGGCCCGAATATTTTTACTGCCAATGCCGCATTCACACCGGCAACCGCTTCTTCCACATTATCTCGAATGGGTTGTGAGTAGTTTAATACAATGCCCGGCAGTTTTACCAACTGCGTATTCATTTCTTCGATGAGCTTTTCAGATGTTAATCCTTTGCGCCATTCTTTCTTAGGCTTCAGATCTACCTGGATCTGCACGTTGAAAAATCCTTTCGGGTCAGTCCCGTCATTGGTTCTTCCTACCTGTGATAAACTTTGTTTTACTTCAGGGAAACGGGAAAGAATATCCACCATCGTGTTACCGATAAAATTGGCTTCATTCAATGATACACTCATCGGCAACTCACTTTCTACCCATAAAGCACCTTCATCTAATTGGGGCAAAAATTCTGTTCCGAGAAATCTGGCAGAAAAGAAGGAGAGTCCCATTGCGATCACAGCAATCAATAAACTTGTCTTTGGTGCTTTTGCAATTACTTTATAAGACCTTGAGATCATTCCTTCAAAGAATAAAACAATGGGATTATGTTTTTCCCTTACATTTTTTCTTAACAGGATGCTTGATAATGCTGGCACCAGTGTTAAGGTAAAGATCAATGCGCCCAATAAGGCAAAACCCAATGTATAGGCGAGGGGAGAGAACATTTTTCCCTCCACTTTCTGAAAAGCAAAAATGGGGATCAGACAGGTGATAATAATAAGTTTTGAGAAGAAGATGGCTTTACCCATTTCAGCACCCACATTTTTAAACAAACCGAGTTTTGCGAGTTTGTTAAATTTTTCCATGCCTACTTCTCTGGCCCGTTTATCCAATGCCACAAACAATCCTTCCACCATAACCACGGCACCATCTATGATAATTCCAAAATCCACGGCACCCATACTGAGCAGGTTAGCACTCATATGTTTAAAATACATACAAGTAAAGGCAAATAATAAAGCCAGTGGAATAATGATGCTCACGATCACCGTGGTACGCCAATCGGCCATAAACAGTAATACAATGGCAGTTACCAGAATGATCCCTTCAATCAGGTTATGGATCACGGTTTCTGTACAATAATCCATCAGATTGGTACGGTCATAGAAAGTATCGATTTTCGTATCGCGCGGTAAAACATTTTCATTCAGGTCTTTGATCTTGGCACGGATATTATCGAGAACGATCGCAGGGTTTTCGCCTTTACGCATTACAATGATTCCTTCCAGCACATCGGTATGTTTATCTCTTGCAACCTGGCCCAGTCTGGGTTTACCGGCTTCTTTCACTTCGGCAACATTCTTTACCAATATCGGTAAGCCACCAATTTTGGTGATGATGATATTGCTGATGTCGTTAATGTCATTCAATAAACCAATACCCCGAACTAAAAAAGATTGCCCGTTTCTTTCGATCACATCACCTCCCACATTCACATTACTTTTGGCAACCGCATTATACACATCCAATGAACTCAGATTGTATTTGCTGAGCAGATTGGGGTTTACACTTAACTCAAATACTTTTTCTTCACCACCAAAACTGTTTACATCGGCTACACCTGATACAGATTTGAATTGACGGTCGAGGATCCAGTTTTGTATAGTTGTAAGATCACGGATTGACCTCGTAGCACTCTTTAAAGTATACCTATAAATCTCACCAGTAGGGCCATAAGGAGGCTGTACATCGGGCTTAACACCATCCGGCAGATCGGCGCCGCCTAAACGGCTCAATACCTGTTGACGGGCAAATGCATCATCCACATCATCATCAAAAATGATCCGGATATAACTTAATCCGAATGCAGAAGTGGTTCTCAGGTTTGATTTTTTCTGAACAGAATTCAGAACCGTTTCTAATGGAATGGTAACAAATTTTTCTACTTCCTCCGCACTTCTTCCGGCCCATTGGGCAATGATCACCACCTGTGTATTGGTTACATCCGGAAAGGTTTCGATGGGTGTGTTCTTATAGCTGATCACGCCAATCACTACCATAACCCCCGTAAAGAAAAAGACGAGGTAACGGTGGCGCAAAGAAAAATAGATAATATTTTTTATGAACTTATTCATGTATGATTTCGTTAGATTTTCTGAATGCGGTACCGTTATTGATTTTCGAGAATGGCATTGTAGAACAATACCTGGTTCTTAGAAATGATGATATCACCTGCATTCAGTCCGCTGCTGATATACGCACGGTTATTTTCTGTTTTCAGAATTTTTACTTCCTGTAGTTTCAGATCGCATTTGCTTTTATAGATCACTACATAATTCTTTCCGCTTTCAAACACCATGGCATCCTGTGGAATACTTACCGCTTTTACATTCTCAGTATTTTCTATCAATACATTGGTAAACATTTCCGGTTTCAGCAATAACCCATCGTTCGGAAGATTGATGCGGATGCGCATTACTTTATTATCCGGATTCAATACTTCACTGATTTTATCCACTTTACCTTTAAATACTTTATCAGGATAGGCCAATGTTTTTACCTGTGCCGTATATCCTTCATGAATACGGGCTATATCAGTTTCAAATACATTGGCCCAAACCCAAACATCTTTCAGATCGGATATGGTAAAAAGATTATCTGCATTATCATTACGGATGAAATTTCCTGCGTTGGCTTTTTTCTCAACAATATACCCGCTGATCGGTGCTTTTACAGTGTACACACCATTGGCACTGGTATTGCCGCCTCCATTGATGCGAAGGGCATCGGTAATTTTCTGATTGGCGGTTAAGGCTTTTTGATAGTTTTCTTTGGCTTCTTCATATTCTTTCTCACTGCTGATGCCTTTTTCAAAAAGGAGTTTGGTATTATCCATTTGCCTTTTCGCAATCGCAATATCGGAACCGGTTGTTTTCAGATCGCTGTAATTGCCTGCAATATCCGCACTCTTTATCACGGCTAAAACCTGGCCGGCGCTAACCCTGTCGCCAAGCGACACTTTTACTTCTGTAACCTGTCCGCTGGTAAACGGAAATACCTTTACCACTTTATTTTCATTAAAACCAACTTCGCCGGAAAGCTGTAACTGGTTATTGATATTACTGGTGATAACGGTATCCAGTGTGATCCTTGAGCTCATAGAATCACTTACACAAACCGGTTTTGGAGTATCATCTTTTTTGATTTCCTGTTTACAGGAAACGATCATGGCCAGGCTGATTGCAGTAATATAAAATGCTGAATATTTCATTGTATCTGTTTGAGTAATTTTATTTGATGATATCTGTTCCGGTATAATAATTCAATTCTTCTTTTGCCAGTTGCAGGTTCAGATGCTGTTGTACCAATCTTTGTTGCGATTGGGTGTAGTCATTAAAGAAATCCAGAAATTCGAGCAGGTTGATCTGTCTTTGCTGATAGCTCGATAAAATATTCTGGTACATTGCCTGGTATTTGGAATAGAACTCGTTTTGTGTGGTACTGCGTTGTTTAACCGAGAGCAACCATTTCTGATACGCGTTGCTGATATTGTTACGCAACTCTGTTTCCGCACTCATAACCAATGTCTGTTGCTGTTTCACGCCAAATTCTGCTGATTTAATATTTCCCTGGTTTTTGTTGAGAATAGGAAAGGGGAGTGAAATACCCAATCCAACATAATTAGGTGCAAAGCTTGAGTTACGATCGAAGTTTGGCCCAAGTGTAAGATCCGGCACACGCAATGCTTTTTGATAGGCAAGGTTCTGTTGCTGAAACGTAGTTTGTGTTTGTTGTAACAGATAAGATGGATTATTCTTTTTACCGGTTTCAAAAAGAAGATCTGCATCAACCAATGCAAGGTTACCGGCATCAATTAATGTTTTGATGGGTTTTACAAAATTGTCATCCTTGATCTGCAACAGTATTTTCAGGTCTGATTGGTTATCGGCAATCGATTTATTCAGATCCGTAAGATCCTGCTCAAGTGAAATAACCAATGCCTGTATACGCAGATAATCTTTCTGTGCAATATTGCCCGCACTCAGCTGCGCACTCATGCCGGATAATAATTTATTCAATTGCGCCAACTGTTCAGTATAGATCCCCTTGGTATCCAATTGCTGAAGGATAGTATAATAATCCACACGCAACTGATAGCGCAGATTACGCAATACATCCTGCAATTGCAGTTCGCTTAATTTGGTATTGGTGGTGGCCAGATCGATTAATCTGGCACGTTTGCCGGCAGTTTTAATCAATTGTTGTACCTGTATATAATATTGTCCGCTATAAGAGCCATCGGGATTTTTTCCATAAGGAAAGAATTTGCCATTGGCCGCAATTACCTGATCCGTATTCAATACCGGATTATCCCAAAGCTTTGCCTGTTGTATTAATGCTTTTTGCGCATCAACATTATAATGGCCTGCCAGGAGTACAAGGTTACTGTCGAGAAACCTTTTTTCCATATCCTGCAATCCTAACCGTAAAGTATCGGGTACTTTGGTTTGTGAATAGACAGGAGCGGATATACTCAAAAAAAATAAAGCGGAAAGAACAAAAAATGATCTTTTGTAACTACAGGTAAACATGATCTGCATCAAAATAATTTGAAATCAATAAATAGAAACGGGCAGTAAATTGCCAGAAAAAATGGAGAAAGCAATTACGCTTTGGGCGGTGGCGGATTTACTTCCATTTCAAAACCCTTCATGGTACTGAAAACGGCAACCGGGTAATTTTGTGCGGGAGCAAACTCATCCTGTGTTATTTCAACAGGGATATGTGGAACATACAAACAGGTATTTCCCACTTTGTGCAGGTGATTGGCCTGATGATCGGTACGCGATTTATTCTCGGGTACATAATTGTCCCAACCCAATAAATGCTCGGTTATATATTCAAAGCCACTATCAATCTGATTATGATATGAGATGGAGGTTTCCGGTTGGCCCGAAAAAAAGTTGTTGAGGTTATTAAAGCTCATATTCAGTAGCTGAATGGCTAAAATAATCAACAGACATTTATGCAATATCGTATAAATGGTCTTCATGCTCAGAGCAGCAAAACTAATGAATAAAGAGTTCTGGAATTTTAAATAAATCATTAAAATCCATTAACGATTTGATAACAAAAAGCCCGTCCGGGAACGGACGGGCCGGATAGCGTTGTTCTGAGCATATGTTGCTATCCTTAAAAGTTTGACTTTTATTGTAAAAGCCCTGTTTTCTTTAATAATTTCCGGTTTTCTCTTTTGTGGATGAGATTATACACCAATGCATAGATCACCGGCAGAATGAGTAAGGTGAGTATGGTTGAGGTGATCAAACCACCAATCACCACAATCGCCAATGGCTTTTGTGTTTCAGAACCGATACCTGTGCTGATGGCGGCAGGTAAAAGGCCGATCGCGGCCATCAATGCGGTCATAACTACAGGGCGAACCCTTGAGATCACCCCCAGTTTAATGGCATCATCCAATCCCATTTTTTCTTCCAGATTTTTTCGGAATACCGAGATCAGGATCACACCATTCTGGATACAGACACCGAACAGCGCAATAAAGCCGATACCGGCACTGATACTAAAATTGATGCCGGTAATATGCAAGGCCAGAATACCGCCGATCAATGCAAACGGTACATTAAGGATGGTAAGTACCGCATCTTTTACGTTTGCAAACGTGATAAACAGGATCATGAATATGACCAGCAAACAAACCGGAACCACTCTTGCCAGTGTTTGCGATGCCCGGATCTGATTTTCAAATTCACCGTTCCAGGTTGTCTTATATCCTTCAGGGATCACCACATTGGCCGACACTTTTGCCTGTGCTTCTTTGATCGTACTTCCCAGATCGCGGCCACGGATGGAAAACTTTACGGCGATATAACGCATATTGTTGTCCCGATAAATAAATGCCGGACCGGTAAGCGTTTTGATATCAGCGATATTTTTCAACGGCACTTTTGCACCATCCGTTGCCGGCACCATCAGGTTCTCGATCTTATCCTGATCGTCCCTAAAACCTTCCTGATAGCGTATACGGATATCAAATTTTCTTTCGCCTTCATATAATTGTGTGGCCGCTTTACCACCAATGGCCATTTCAATTACACTTTGTGCATCGGCCGTATTTACACCATAGAATGCCATTTTTCGCTGATCAAGTTCAATCCTGAATTCAGGCTGACCAAGGTTCTTCAAAATACCCAGATCTTCCACACCATTCACTGTTTTTAATTGGGCCATTACTTCACGCGAAGCTTTATCCAACACATTAAAATCCGGGCCGAATATTTTTACGGCCAATGAAGCAGGTACACCCGCCACGGCTTCTGCAACATTATCCCGTATCGGTTGTGAATAGTTGTAAACAATGCCGGGGAATTTACTGAGCTGTTTATCCATATCAGCGATCAGATCATCAACCGTTCCTTTTCGTTTCCATTCTTTGGCTGGACGCAGATCAACCTGTATCTGCACATTAAAGAAGCCTTTTGGATCAGTACCGTCATTGGTGCGTCCTACCTGTGTTAAGGTTTGTTTTACTTCCGGAAAAGTTTGTAATACATCTACCATTTTTGCAGAGAGTGTATTGGCTTCTTCCAGTGAAACGCTCATCGGCAATTCGGCGGTAACCCATAAAGCCCCTTCATTTAACTGCGGAAGGAATTCTGTTCCGAGAAATTTAGCTGAGAAAAAACTAAGGAACATGACCACCACCGCCACGATCACACTTTTCTTCTGATTCCGGTAAACAAAATTCAACATCTTAGAAATTCCTTTTTCGAAGAAGATCACAATAGGATTATGTTTTTCACGCACATTCTTTCTCAACAGGATACTTGATAATGCAGGAACCAGGGTTAGTGTAAAGATCAATGCTCCCAATAAGGCAAAACCCAATGTATAGGCGAGGGGAGAGAACATTTTTCCTTCTACTTTCTGGAATGCGAAAATGGGGATCAGACAGGTAATGATGATCAGCTTGGAAAAGAAGATCGCTTTACCCATTTCAGTTCCTTTGGTTTTAAACAAACCCAGTTTTGCGAGCTTATTGAATTTTTCCATGCCCACTTCTCTGGCCTTACTATCCAATGCCACAAATAAACCCTCTACCATCACCACGGCACCATCAATGATAATTCCAAAATCCACTGCACCCATACTCAGCAGGTTTGCTGTCATATGTTTTAATTGCATACATATAAAGGCAAACAGCAGCGCTAGCGGAATCACAATACTTACCGTTACCGTTGTACGCCAATCAGCCATGAACAGCAATACGATACAGGTTACCAGAATAATTCCTTCCAGTAAATTATGGATCACCGTTTCTGTACAGAAATCGATCAGGTTAGTTCTGTCGTAGAAGGTATCAATCTTTACATCTTTGGGTAGTATCGTTGTATTGAGTTCTTTTACTTTCTCACGGATATTCTCCAATACGTCTGCAGGGTTTTCTCCTTTGCGCATTACAATGATCCCTTCTATCTGGTTCTGTTCTTTGTTTCGCGCCACCTGTCCTAATTTGGGTTTACTGCTTTCCACAACAGTTGCTACATTACGAACAAGGATAGGTACATTATCAATACGGGTAACAATTACGTTATTGATATCATCAATATCATTCAGCAATCCAATACCACGAACCACATAACTCTGCCCATTCTTATTGATTACATCGCCCCCTACATTAATATTACTTTTGGCAACTGCATTATAAACATCAATAGAAGATAGATTGTATTTGGTAAGCAGATTAGGATTTACACTGATCTCAAATGTTTTCTCCTCACCGCCAAAACTGTTTACATCGGCAACACCGGGAACAGATTTGAATTGCCTGTCGAGCACCCAATCCTGAATAGTGGTTAATTGTCTGATATCAGAGATCTTACTTCTTAACGTATAACGGAAAATTTCACCGGTAGGACCATACGGTGGCTGCACATCAGGCTTTACACCATCCGGCAGGTCTGCGCCGCCTATACGGCTCATTACCTGTTGACGGGCAAATGCATCATCCACATCATCGTCAAAAATGAGGCGGATATAGGAAAGACCAAAGGAAGAAGTGGTACGCAGGTTTGATTTCTTTTGTACGGAATTCAAAACCGTCTCCATCGGGATCGTGATAAATTTCTCTACTTCCTCTGCACTGCGTCCCGGCCATTGGGTAATGATAATGATCTGCGTATTGGTTACATCCGGAAATGTTTCAATCGGTGTTTCCTTATAACTCCAGATGCCCAGTACTACCAGAATACCTGTTAAAAAGAAAACCAGATACCTGTGCCGCAATGAAAAATGGATGATATTTTTTATAAACTTATTCATGTTTGTAATTTGTGTGGTTAATGAAAAGAATTTGTGTACAGGAACTATTTTTCTGTTAGCGCCCTGTATAAAAGGATCTGGTTCTTGCTCACCACCACATCGCCTGTTGCTAATCCACTTTGCACATAGGTTATATTGCCAACCGTTTTTAATAATGTTACTTCCTTGATTTCCAGATTACATTTATCATGATACAAAACCACAAACTTTCTGCTGTTATCAAATACCACTGCTTCTGAAGGAATACTTACTGCCTTATTAGGTTCCTTATTGGTGATCACCACATTGGTAAACATTTCAGGTTTCAGTAAATAATTATTATTGGGGAGATTGATACGAACACGCATCACTTTATTCTGTGGATCCAGTACCTCACTGATCTTATCTATTTTGGCATTGAATACTTTATCAGGATAGGCGAGGGTTGTGATCTTCGCATCATACCCTTCTTTTACTTTTGGAATATCGGCTTCAAACACATTGGCCCAGATCCATACATTGGAAAGATCTGAAATTGTGAACAGGCTATTCGTATTATCATTCCGGATAAAACTTCCCGCCGTAATATTCTTCTCAACAATATAACCGCTTGCCGGTGCCGTGATTACATAACTGCCGTTGGCATCGGTATGTCCGCCACCATTAATTTTGATCTGATCATTCACTTTATTACCTGCCGTTACTGCTTTTTCATAATTCTCTTTGGCAATGGTTAATTCCCTCTCACTGCTGATACCTTTATCATACAATAGTTTTGCATTATCCATTTCTCTTTTGGCTATCGCGATATCTGAGCCTGCCGATTTCAGATCGCTGTAATTACCTGCGATATCAGCACTTTTGATCACAGCCAGAACCTGTCCTTTGGTTACTCTGTCACCCAATGTAGCTTTCGCTTCCACAACCTGTCCGCTGCTGAATGGGTATACCTTGATCACTTTATTTGCATCAAAACTCACTTCACCCGAAAGAGAAAGTTCATCGTTGATATTGGAAATTTTTGCCGTATCCAATGCGATCATTTTCTGCATCGAATCACTAATGCATACTTTTTGCTCTTTCTGTTCAACAGGAATATTTTCTTTACAGGAACTGAATAGGGCTGTTATACATAATACCATTAGACTGATTGTGTAAAACGTTATCTTTTTCATCGTCGTATATTTAGTTGTATTCATTAATGATTATTTGGCCACATCCTTTCCGGCCTGATAATTCAATTCTTCTTTTGCTAACTGTAGATTTAATTGCTGTTGCAGCCATTGCAACCGTGTATCGCGATAAGCATCAAATGAATCAATAAACTCTATCAGGCTGATCTGTCTTTGGCGATAACTTTCTGTTATGTTTCTGAACAGGGTTTCATAACTGGTATAAAAATCCTGTTCCTGTTTACTGCTGAGTTGTTTGGTAAGCAGCAGTTTGTTCATCGCATTCTGAACTGCATTGCTTAATTCCAGTTCGGCTTCATTCACATAGGTTTCCTGTTGTTTTACTGAAAACTGGGCAGCTTTAATATTGCCCTGGTTCTTATTAAATATGTTTAATGGAAGCGAGATGCTTAACCCAACATAATGCGGTGCATAATTACTGTTATGATCATACTCAGGCCCAATCGTGAGGTCGGGCGACTTCAACGATTTTTGGTAACTCAGATTTTGTTGCTGATACAAAAGTTGTAATTGCTGTATCTGATATCCGCTGTTATGTTGTTTAGCAGCTGTGAGAAGGTCTGCTAATTTGAGATCATCAGTGTTTGCAGAGGTTGCTTCTTTTATGGTGGCATGGACAAATACATTACCATTCAATTGCAGCAATGTTTTCAGATCTGTTTCCGCGTCTGCTAATTGCCGGTCATTATCCGCCTCATCCTGCTGCATTGAATAAATTAACGCTCTGATCCGCAAATAATCTTTCTGCGCAATATTGCCTGCTTTTAATTGGGCTTCCATTCCCGATAATAAGAACTGCAACTGCGACAACTCCGTTGCATACAACTGATGAACCGCAGTAAGTTTCGCGATGGTATAATAATCTGTACGCAATTGATATTTTAAATTTCGCATCACTTCCGTAAACAGCAGGTCACTCAGTTTGGTATTGGTTTCTGCCATGGCAACCCATTTGCTTCGTTTGCCTGCAGTTTTAATTAATTGCTGTATCTGAATAAAATATTGCCCGGTAGGTTGTCCATTCGCATCTTTACCATGCGCAAAAAATGCATGATCTGCATAGATATTCTGATCAGTAACCAATACCGGATTATCCCAAAGCTTTGCCTGCTCAGTCAGTGCTTTATTAATATCGATATTGTATTTGGTTGCCAGCAGAGAAAGATTCTTCTCCATAAATATTTTTTCTGCATCCGGCAAAGCCAGCCGGAGCGTGTCTGTTGAGTTTTGCGCATTCAGTTTTGTTGCACAAAAGATCCCTGCTATGCTTATACACAGCAGTAACACAGGCAATTGCCTGTACACTTTTTTAGTAGCCATAAAAATTATTTTAGAGAAAATGAACGTGTATCAGATACGGTCATGCCAAGGCAGCATCGTAAATGATATTACTTATAAACAAAGAGGAACTAAGCCTTTTTAGGCGGTTGCGGATTGATCTCCTGAAAATATCGGTCTTCAAACGACTCGTGCAGAAGTACAGGCAATTTTGCCATATTCAATTGTGAGGCTGAAAGAATATCAGGCCTTGCAAAACTGATGGCCTTAAATGAAACGTGTTTATGAAAGTGAAGATCTTTGTGGTTCTGTTTTTGTTCAGGAATGGCATTGGTATGTCCCAGCACAACCTCCACCACATATTCAACAACGGTTTCAGTGATATTGGTTTCATCAGAACCCGCTTCATTATAGATCGGTTTAAAATCCTGAGCATAGATACTCAGATTGAGTAACTGTAAAGCTACCAACAAGGTTATTGCACGGGCGATATGTTTATTGAAGCGTTGCACAGAACAATGCTGTAAAATTAGTTTCTGATAATTTATAAAAATTGTTAAAAGAAACTTTTTCGGAATTTTTTAATTCAACGTAGTTGCGTTTTTCGGTGCTGCTAATTGTGATTGGGGTTTTTATCGTTCAGGCCGCTTTAGCGTCCCGACCGAAAAAAGCCCGCAGTTTTCGCTGCGGGCTTTGTATAAATTATTTTCTGATATTTATTTATCCTTCGACTTTCCCAATGCTCTGTTCTTTGCAAAATCCACCAGAATAGGTGCTGCTACAAAGATAGAAGAGTAGGTACCGGTGATCACACCAATCAACATCGCAAAGGCAAAACCTCTGGTTACTTCTCCACCAAAGATGAAGAGGATCAAAATGGTTAAGAACACTGTAAGTGAAGTCATGATCGTACGGCTCAGGGTTTCATTGATCGCACGGTTGATCACAGCACCGTTATCGGCACCTTTCATCAATCCGCTGTCTTCCCTGATACGGTCATACACAATCACCGTATCATTCATTGAGAAACCGATTACCGTTAACACCGCAGCAATAAAATGCTGATCGATCTCTAACGGGAACGGAACAATCTTACGTGCATAACTGAACACGATCAGCGTTACCAATACATCGTGCAACAAGGATACAATCGTACCCAATGAATATCTCCAGTCGCGGAATCGGATGAAGATGTACAAACAGATAATGATCATCGCAAAAATGGTCGCTTTCTGTGCACCTGTTTTCAGATCATCAGAGATCGTTGGTAATACGGTTTGTGAACTTTGTTTATAGTTCTTCTCGAAATCAATGAAATTTATATTCTGCGGTAAATGATTCTTCAATCCGGCAAACAATTTCTGCTCAACCAGCGAATCCACATTGGTACCGGTTTCATGGATCTTGTAAGAAGTGGTAATGTTCACCTGGTTCTTAACATCCACTGTTTTAATGATCACGGCTTCACCGAATTCTTTTTTCAGCTCATCACGGATCTCATCCGGACTAACCGCTTTATCAAACTTAATGGTATAGCTACGGCCTCCTGAAAATTCAACACCCTCATCAAAACCATTGAAATAAGTACTTACACCTAATACAAGAATGATAGCAGATAATACATATGCATATTTCCTGTACTCGATGAATTTGAAAGAAGCGTGTTTGAAGATCTTCTTAGAGATGCCTGTAAAGTATTCAAAGTGACGGTTCTTATTCATGTACCAGTCTGTGATCAACCTTGAAACAAGGATACCGCAGAACAGAGATAATAAGATACCGATGATCTGTGTGGTTGCAAAACCCAGTACAGGGCCCAATCCGAAGTAAGCAAGGATAATGGCTGTTAATAAGGTAGTAACGTGTGCATCCAATACTGGAGACAGTGAACGTTTGTATCCATCATTAACTGCATTCTGGTAACTCTTGCCCTTGGTAAGCTCTTCTTTGATACGCTCGAAGATAATTACGTTTGTATCCACCGCTAAACCTACGGTAAGTACCAAACCGGCAATACCCGGTGCCGTAAGCGTAAAGCCCAATGCACTTAAGATACCGATGGTAAATAATAAGTTAAGGATCAAGGCTACGTTGGCAACCCATCCACCTGTGTTAAAGTATAACAACATCAAAGCGAAGATCACAACGAATGCAATCAGGAACGACATAGCGCCACCTGTTACAGACGCTTTACCCAATGTTGGTCCAACCTGTTGTTCCTGAACAATTTTAGCAGGAGCAGGGAGTTTACCGCTTTCGAGGATCTCTGCAAGGTCTTGTGCTTCTTTAATCGTATAGCTTCCGGCGATCTGTGAATTACCGGTAGTGATTGGTTCGTTAACGTTAGGAGCGGAGTAAACAAAATTATCCAGAACAACGGCAACAGGTTTACCCACGTTACGGGCGGTCATTTTTGCCCAAACAGCCGTACCGGTTTTATCCATATTCATTTTGATCGCAATACGGCCACGCTCATCATAATCCTGGGAAGCGCTGATACCTTCACCACCTAATTCAGCCTGACCATTGTCGAGCGTTTTGATGGCATATAACATCAGGATATCTTTCAGCTTAGGATCGTTCAGTTCAGCCTTACCATACATAAATACCATGTTAGCAGGGAATTTGCTCTTCACAAAATCCATACGCAGGTAATCATTTAAGGTACCGGTATCTTTTGAAGGAATATAACCTACAGCAGCAGGATATACCACTTTACCATCTGTACCCTGATACGGTTGTGTAAACTGAATCAGTCGGGCAATCGGGTTCTGATTGGCTTTGATCTTTGTTGAATCAACTTTAGCAGAACCTTTTGTTGTATTGGTAGTAAGATTAGAAATGGTTGCGGTTTTCGCTGTATCAGCAGCTTTAGAACCGGCAGCAGCGGTAACTTTCGCTTTCAGTTTTGATAAAGCAGAAGTATCTGCATTTGCCTCTGCTTTTTTAGCAGTATCTGCAGGGGTAATGCCATTCAGGTATTCCTGTACTGCTTTATCTGCAGCTACAATACCGTTCTGTAATTCTTTGCTTTCAAAAGTATAGACTTCAAAGAATTGTAAGTTGGCGGTAGATTGTAAAAAGGCACGTACTCTTTCTTTATCGGTAACACCTGCCAGTTCAATACTGATAATACCTTTGGCAGGATCAGGGTTGATATTGGGAGAAGCCACACCAAAACGGTCAATACGTGTACGGAGAATACGGTAAGTGGTATTGAAAGCGATATTCGCCTGGTCTTTCAGATAAGTAGCTACTGCATCATCACCTGCATCAAACTTTACTTTACCATTACTGCGGGCAGCAAAGAAAGGTGCCAGTTTTGCGGAAGGATTCACTTTAGCCAGTTCCTCGCGGAACAAGGTGATCAGATCTGCACCACTATTGGCTTTTCTGGCAACGGCCTGATCCAATGCTTTGTTGAACTGTGCATCTTTGGTGTAGTTGGCCAATGATTTCAATAAACCGTCGAGGCCTACTTCCATTGTTACGCTCATACCACCTTGCAGGTCAAGACCCAGCATCAGTTCTTTTTCTTTGGCATCACGGTAAGTAGTCAGACCAAAAGCCAGTTTAGCGTCTTTTGTACTGTCGAGCAAACGCTTCAGTCGGTCTTTCTTCACATCGCTCAGGCTATCTGCATAAGCAGCCTGTAATTCTTTATTACCTGCGTATTTTGCTTCAGGAGTGGGAAACCTTTTCATCCATTCTGTGGCTTTTTTATCCATTTCGCCTTCGTGGTTTTTTACAAACCAGGTAAAGGATAATTGATAGACACAGATGAGTATCAAAGCAATCGCAAAAAATCGCACTAAACCTTTCAGTTGCATATTAGTAACGGTTTATTATTTTTTAGAGCGGCAAAGATAGGGGAATGGGAATGAAATCCGCTATCTGCGCCTTATAATGGCATTTTAGTCTCAACTTATTGTTTTCCACACCTGTTAACTACATTTTGAAGGGATTGGGGAAGGCAAAAAAATACCGGAACAAATAGGCTTGGTTCCGGTATTTCTGGCAAAGTCTCGCCAGGTTATTTTACATCAGTCAGTGTTACATCAAAATATAATGGTGAATTAGGAGCGATGGCGCTTCCTGAACCTGTACAGCCATAAGCCAGGGCAGAAGGTATCACCATTTTAATACGGCCACCTTTTTTGATCAGGGGGATTCCGATCTTCCAGCCGTCGATCACACCGGAAAGCTGAAAAGTTATCGGGTTAGCCGCTGCGTCAAAAGTATTTCCGTTCAGCAGTTTACCGGTGTAAACAGTGGATACGGTAGAGCTAAGGTTTGGGGCAGGATCTGCTCCCGGGATAATGATCTCATACAAAATACCACTCGGGTCTTCTTTATAGTTGATACTGTTTGCCGTACAAAATGCCACCATGGCCGTTTTTTCAGAAGCAATGGTTGCCGGCTGACAGCCACTGTTGCTTTTGCTGCAGGAATTCAGCGCCAAACCGGAAAGAACCAAAACAATAACCAATAATTTTCTCATGAAACTTTTTTTTAATAGACTTGATTTTATCAATTAAGGCTGCTTCTGCTCCTTATTTTTGGCATTTTTTTGGGCAGCCATCAATTCCAGATACCTCTGTTCCTGCATTTCCCATCTGAATTTCCGGTAAATAAATGCCATAAAAAAGGAGATCCCCATGATAGCCAGTACCAAAACCAGATAATTTAATCTTGAATTGGCTTCCATATTGGCCCTTTCGTACCAACCGCTTTCCATCAACAATATCACACAAACCCCAATAGCAAAACCTGATGACAGCCCGATGATAAAAGGACGGGGGCTTGTTTTTTCCTTTTCCCTGTTCTCAGACCAATAAGCCAGAAAGCCTTCGTTATCGTTCGGCACCATGCGGCAAAAGTAATTCTTCCTGTATAAAATCTGATGGGCTAATCATTCACAAGGGTGAATTTGTACTATTTCAACATAAAATGCTAACTTTCAATTGATTGTAATACTTATCTAAACCTGATTGCCATGAACTTCTTCAAAAAAAGGGGCATACTGCTATTTGCTGTTGTACTTGCAGCACATCTTTTCTTTATTTATACGGAGAATACAGCACTAAGAACAGCTACCAAACTGTTGCTTTTACCCATACTGGCCGTATACTTATATTTATCGGCCGAAAAAGCGGGGCGAAATATAAACCTGCCGGCATTTGCCGGATTGTTTTTTGCTTTTTTGGGTGATCTGTTATTGACCCGTAACGGAGAACTGTTCTTTCTGCTGGGCATGGCCGCTTTTATCGGAACGCATATCAGTAACAGTATTTATTTTTTACGATTATATCCATTATATCTTTCCAAAGGCTGGTATGCAATTATGGCTGCTATAATACTGACGTTTGTATCGGGTGCAGTAATTGGCAAGATCGGGCCTGCTTTGGGAAGCTTTAAACTGCCGATCATTATTTATATGGTGATCATCAGCTGTATGGCCATATTGGCGGCCAATACCTATAATCATCGCTTTTTGAAGCAGCTGACTTTACGGTATTTTATTACAGGTGCTGCTGTTTTTGTTTTATCTGATGGGATCCTGGCATTAAATAAATTCTATTACCATGAATCCTTACTCGATCTGGCGGTAATGCTTACCTATGGCATTGCACAATGTTTATTGGTGATGGGTTTCAGCAGAAGGGCAGCTAACCGGGAGGGATAATTACAGAACTATATGAATTATAAAAGAAACAGGCTAATTTGTAGCTGATAACTATGGAAGCATTTCTCTACAAAAGAACCATTACACTATTCTGGATCATTCTGCTGATCCATTGTGTGTTTCAGCATTTTCATCTTCCTTATGTGGCAGTTACCAAACCCATGCTGGTTCCTTTATTATTATTGCACATTATTCTGCGTGATAATAATATAGGCAAACCTTCGGGCAAATTCATTTTTTATATAGGTTTAATGCTGGCTTTTTTGGGTGATGTACAACTGATCATCATTAATGATACTTTCTTCCTGAGTGGAATGATCGCTTTTCTTTTCGTTAATCTCTTTTACAGTTATTCTTTTCTTTCGCTGGCAGCATTTCGTATGCGGAAAGTATTGCCCGTACTGGGTACCCTTATATTACTCTTTTTTTTGGGAGAGTGGCTGATCGGATATTTAGGAGATGATCTGGGCGATTATAAACCTGCCATCGTTGCTTATATGTTTGCCATTTCCATTACAACGGTTACAGCTGTGAATGTAGCCGGAAATGAAAAATACAAAGAAGTAGCTTATAAATACCTGATTCCGGCTGTGATTATTTTTCTGATCGAAAACGCACTGGTGGCATTAAATAAATTCCACTGGAACCGCGATAAAGATGTTTTTGTATTGGTAATGATCACTTATGGATGGTCGCAGTATCTTTTTGTAAAAGGCATTCTGAAAGCTTATCTACCTAAAAATTAATATCAGCTTTTATTTACCATACGATCAAAAAAAAATCCCCGCTATGTTGCCATAACGGGGATCGTATATTTTGTAAACCGGTGATATTAATATCCACCCATGCCACCCATATCAGGTGCACCATGTGAATGCGGTGCTTCAGCTTTTGGCTTATCAGCGATCACACATTCTGTGGTTAACAGCATAGCTGCGATAGACGCTGCATTTTCCAATGCTACACGGGTAACTTTGGTTGGATCAATAACACCTGCTTTGAACAGGTTCTCATACACTTCTGTACGGGCATTGAAACCAAAATCAGCCTTGCCTTCTTTTACTTTCTGAACCACTATAGAACCTTCAATACCGCTATTGATCACGATCTGACGCAATGGCTCTTCAATCGCTCTTTTAACGATTTGGATACCGGTAGATTCGTCTTCGTTCGCACCTTTCAGTTTTTCGAGGCTTTCTACGGCACGGATGTAAGCAACACCACCGCCGGGAACGATACCTTCTTCAACTGCAGCCCTTGTTGCGTGCAATGCATCGTCAACACGGTCTTTCTTTTCTTTCATTTCAACTTCTGTTGCAGCACCAACGTACAATACAGCTACACCACCGCTTAATTTAGCAAGGCGCTCCTGTAATTTTTCGCGGTCATAATCAGAAGTGGTATTCTCGATCTGTGCTTTGATTTGATTTACACGTGCAACGATATCCGCTTTTTTGCCTTTACCGCCAACTACGATTGTGTTGTCTTTATCAATGGTAACAGAAGCAGCAGAACCTAAATAAGTCAGGTCAGCACTTTCCAGTTTGAAACCTTGTTCTTCACTTACCACGATACCTGCAGTTAAGATCGCGATATCAGTAAGCATTTCTTTTCTGCGGTCGCCAAAGCCCGGTGCTTTAACAGCAGCGACTTTTAACGTACCACGTAATTTGTTTACCACCAATGTTGCCAATGCTTCACCTTCCAGGTCTTCAGCAATGATCAGCAAAGGACGGCCGCTTTGAGCCACTTTCTCCAGAATATGAAGAATGTCTTTCATAGCGCTGATCTTTTTATCGTAGATCAGGATGTATGGGTTCTGCAGTTCTACTTCCATTTTTTCGCTGTTGGTAACGAAATACGGAGAGATATAACCACGATCGAATTGCATACCTTCTACCACATCAACTGTAGTATCGGTTCCTTTTGCTTCTTCAACAGTGATCACACCTTCTTTACCAACTTTAGACATTGCAGTGGCAATTAATTTGCCAATTTCACTGTCGCTGTTGGCAGAGATAGTAGCTACCTGCTCAATTTTTTTAGAATCATTACCAACGGCTTGTGATTGTGCTTTCAGACTTTCAATCACTTTGGCAACGGCTTTATCAATACCACGTTTCAGATCCATTGGGTTGGCACCGGCAGCTACGTTCTTCAAACCTTCGCTGATAATGCTTTGCGCTAAAACAGTAGCGGTAGTAGTACCATCACCGGCAATATCTGCGGTTTTAGAAGCTACTTCTTTTACCATCTGTGCACCCATGTTCTCAATTGGGTCTTCCAGTTCAATTTCTTTGGCAACGGTTACACCATCTTTGGTTACCTGTGGTGCGCCGAATTTCTTTTCAATAACCACGTTACGGCCTTTGGGTCCGAGGGTTACTTTTACTGCGTTGGCTAAGATATCAACGCCTTTTTTCATTTTATTCCTTGCTTCGATATCGAAGAAAATCTGTTTTGACATAATAAGAATTTTGAAATTTTGGAATTTTGAAATTTTGGATTTTTACTGTGTTACGAAACTTTCAAATTTTCAAATTAAACGATTGCGAGGATATCGCTTTCACGCATGATCAGGAGATCCTGGCCTTCTATCTGGATCTCTGTTCCGGCATATTTGCCATATAAAACGGTATCGCCAACTTTTACAGTTACAGGCTCGTCTTTTTTACCGGCTCCGGCAGCTACGATCGTGCCACGTTGTGGTTTTTCTTTAGCAGTGTCAGGGATAATGATTCCGCCTGCGGTCTTTTCTTCAGCAGCGGCAGGCTTAACAATTACTCTGTCGTGCAGAGGAGTAACGTTGAGTTTCTTTGCCATACGTTATTGGTTTTTTATTGATTGAGTTAATAATGTATCTGGCTATCCACGATTATTATGCCATAGGGGAGAATCAGGTCAAATTTTCAGAAACCGGGCCAAACCCATCCGATAGCAAGCATGGACTGTCAGAAAGGACGCAAAGATGGGGGAAGTTTTTGAATTAGTGGTGTCAAAATTGCATGGTGGAAAATGGGGCAAAACCGGTTATTTGAGGCTTAAATGACAAAACCGTGAACTTCTGTCGGGGGACAGCCGTTCACGGCAGAAATAGATCAATGATAGAGACCTACCAGTTTATTTTGCTTTTGGCGTGTTTGGAAATCTTAAAATCGCGGGAAATATTGAACCCGAAATAAATATCCCCGTTACTCCATTTTCCCGGTGTTTGGGCAAGGTATTGCGATTCGATCATGCTTTGCGAATTGGAAAACACCAACTGAAACACGTGCCCTCCGGTTTCAATATCATATCCTAAAGAAAAGGAATTGTGTACGGTTGTAGAAACTACCTGGTTATCGGGCAGATAATTGTACTCTACGTTCAAACTGGTTCGTTTGGTTAATTTCATTCTGGCACCGGAGCCCAGTACAAACAGGTTGTTTTTATCGGCCACCGTTGGCACTAAATTGTAACGTAAATAAGTGGGGGTAAGTTGAAGTGAAAAATCTTTGCTGAATTTTCTGGCAATCAATAACTGGCCGGTGTAGGCGGTTCTGTAATTGGCGGTAAGATAAGGCTTATCAATGATCGTTTGTGTATAATTGGAAATCGTTCCCAACACACTTACCGAAAACGGCATTGTATTACTGCCATCCGTTTGGCGTAGCAGCTTATACTTTGCATAACCGTCAAAGGTTTTCAAATAAGAACTTCTGCCAACACCCACTGCAAAGCGGTCTGTAATTCCATAGTCAAAACCCAGACGAAGGGTGGCATTATCCAATCCGAAAAGATTATAGGCGCCACTGTTTAGCTGGCCAAACCGGTGTTGAATCACAAAACTCAATGCGCCCTGTGCCGGTGATTCGATGGTTTGCATGTTTACTACGTGTGTGGCTTTAAAGGTTGCCGTAACATACGATGGAGAAACATTCGCTTTCATGGAATCATTCAACATATTCAAAAGGTTATTATCCTGAGCATGGATATTGGATAATAAACAAAACGTAAAAACAAAACTTATAAAAGATTTCATACTTAAATTATTTAGATGGGTTACAATCGATCTGAATACTGATAGTTACCTGTTTGGCGATCTTATCTCTTACCAGTGAGGGAATGATGATGGCATAGTCTTCCGGACTAACATTGAACTTTGCCATACCCATCAGTTTTCCGGCTTTTACTTCAAGCGTGGCGGGTGTTTCTATATTTTTGGTAACACCATGAATCGTAAGGTTTCCTTTAACGGTAACAGGGTAGGAGCCGTCTTTCTGCAGATTCACTTCACCACTATACATTCCGGTAAAATTGGCTTTGGGAAATTTATCGCTCTCTACATAATTCTCATTAAAATGTTCCTGCTGCAAAGCGCGTTCAAAGAGAAATCCTTTCATTAATAAACTGAAAGCAAGATTTTTTTTACCTACATCGATTACTGCGTAGACCTGTTTATTGTCTGCTTTAATATCTTCCAGAGGTGTTTTTGAAAAGAATCCGATCAATCCTGTTCTGGTTGTATATAACTGGCCAAATGCTGTTACGGATGATACAACCAAAAACAAACTGATAGCTATAATATGTTTCATATAAAAAGGTTGGGTTAGTTATTTTTAAATCCCTGGTGTACCCAGGCGGCAATTTTATTTACTTCACAATCGGGTAGTTTCGATTCGCCATAAGGCATGGGAACATAGCCCGGCAGCC
Source organism: Sediminibacterium sp. (assembly GCA_965206685.1). GTDB lineage: Bacteria > Bacteroidota > Bacteroidia > Chitinophagales > Chitinophagaceae > Sediminibacterium. The sequence continues at coordinate 1,581,203 of OZ242223.1, read as the reverse complement.
GACTTGTATTTCCTACCAGAAACCCATTGGCAGCCCATTTGGAAAGATTGGTATAACCTTCCAACAGTATACCACCACTACCACCTGTATTGCCATTGCCATGACAACGGTAACATTTGGCCTGAAGAATAGGAACGATATCGGTGCTGTATTTTACAAGCGTTGTATCGCATATGCTGACTGTGGCTGTTATCAGTTTATCCTCACTTGATTTTTTACATGAATCGAGGATCATCATAAGACTTGTAAGTATTAAAAAAAAGAAAAGCATTCGTTTCATAGCAAAGTTTTATCAGGGTTTTTCTAAAACACAATCCACCAGGTTTACATCCATTAAAAAACCAGAGCATCTGCCTTTAATGGTTACAACAGATCCTTTTGATGGAATGGTTTTGGGCATATTTCTTATACTGCAATTGATACCGCCTGTTTCTCCACCTTTCAATTGAATGCTGAGTGTACTGTCTGTTTTGGCAACATCCACAACTTCACCATCTACTGCAATAATTTTTTCGAGAAAAAGCTGATTGGCAGCTATTTCATCTTTTTGATACTGCGTATAGAGCGCATTGGCAGTTAAACTTGCGGATGGTTTTTCAGAACCAATATCCGGCCTGGTTTTAAAGTAGAGATGAAATCCCCAGGCAACTGAGCATAGCACTACTACACCCGTTAAGAGAATAATTTGTTTGCGCATAAATTGTAAATGAAAGAAGGATAGCAAGATCCGGAGATCATAAACTTTTCCTTCATAATGGAAGAAAGAACGGGCGGGATTGATATATCATTCACATACAATTCAGCTACTGTTTCACTGAGTGTATGTGAATGATATAAGTTAATTTATTTCTGAACTACAATAGTTCTTTGTGTATTTACCACAATACCTACTGAAGTGATCAGATTGGCCGGGAGTTTGTTTTTTGTAGCACCCGCTACCAGATCTGTTACAAACTGATCAAAGTCTGCATTGGCGGATTTCGCAAACATTCTTGCGTTCTGTGCCGGATCATGCGCCGCAGCCATACTTTTACCTCCATAAGTGAAGTTTTTGGCGCCTGTAGCCACACAAAAGAAATCGGTAAGTGTTTTACTCAAAGCTGCAAATCCACTGGTATTGCCTGCAGTTACTTCTGCCAGTAATACTTTAAAGAATCCATTCAATTTGGGATCAGCAGCAATCACAAATATGGTGCTGTCTACCACAGAACGGATACCTAAACGTCCCTGTTCAATTTTTACAGAGGTATTTACCGGATCTGTAACCATGGCTGTGCCACCCAACGAATCGTATAAAGTTGCCTGTACGGTAACCGTGGCGCCTGCGGAATCACTGCTCTTGCTGCAAGAGCTAAACAGAATAACAGCTGTACTTACAATCAGCGCGAAGGATAAAATGGTTGTTCTTTTCATTTTTTTTGTTTTATGGTTATGGGTTATATAATTTTTTTGATAAACGAGTATGCTTTGTAACTGAATGAAGTGGGTGCAACCGGGCAACCACTTTTCATCTCTGCCTCAGTAGGCACTACACGTTCTGCTGGGATTTGCAGTCCGGCTTTCAAATCTGCTAAAACCTTATTGGCATTGGTTTGTAAAGGAGAATAGGTAAACACCAGAATATCCGATTCAGGGTTAACCAAAACATGATCAATGCCTTTTTGCTGATACATCCATGCTGTAATTTTTTCTGCATCTGTTTGACTGATTTGTTTTTTGATATCAATTCTGGCCATGATCCTTGTAGAAGCGTCTGGTGCTTTGGGTCTTGTAACCAGATAAATGTGTACACAAAGGATCAATACCAGCAATCCCAAAACAGAAGCTGAATAAACAGCGATCTTTTTTACAAGTTTCTTCTTCATGATTTTTTATTTATGGTTATACAGTTAACCTTTTCACTAACGGTATTTGGTTTGATACGGATTTCAGATTTTGAGAAAAACAGAAGAAAAAAGCAGAATAAAATATTTATTACAAAAAGGGTTGCTGATCTAAAACCAAGTGTAGAAATCTCCCGTATATCTGCGAAGCTTTAAGCAAGGTTGTATCAAGGTTGAGACCCGTTCGTTCCCGAACGGGTATTTTCATTTTGCGCGGGGCTGTTTATGCAATATATTTGCGGCTCCCAAATAAGTTCTTACCAGATGATAAGCAGAAGAAATATTCGTGTGAAAGTGATGCAGCTACTTTATATGATAGAAGCTGCCGATAACCTGGTTGCCTTTAAAAAGCCCGTTGAAGAGTTACAGAAGCAGCTCGACCGAAGTCGGGAATTATTCGTTTACCTCCTTTATTTTCTTACCGAAGTGGCCCGTTTTGCTGAAACCAGTGCACAGCAAAGAGCCTCACGCAATTTACCTTCGCAAGACGATCTGAACGTAAATATCAAGATTGCCGGCAATGAATTCCTTTGGCAGATACTCGAAAGCCCGTCTTTTCAGAAGGCGTTGGAACTAGACAAACCGCAGCTTTTACTTGATAAAGAACTGGTAAAGAAGATCTATGTTGATCTGACAGAAACCGATAAATACAAGGAATATATATCGCTGCAAAGCCGCGAAAAAGCAAAGGAGAAAGAGATCATCAAACTCATTTTTACCCAGTTGATGCTTCCAAATGAAGCATTTATCAATCATCTGGAAGAATTATTCAATAACTGGGATGATGACGCAGACATGATGGATCAGCTGATGCTGAACTATATCCAAAAGCCTGCCGGTTATAATCTTCAGGAAATGCTAAGTGCCGAAAAATGGGATTTTGCCAAAACCCTGCTTACCACCACTTTAGAGAAGAAGGAATACTGCGCAGAATTGATCAAACCCAAACTCAAAAACTGGGATTCAGAGCGCATTGCCGTGCTCGACATGGTACTGATGCGGATGGGTGTTTGCGAGTTATTATACTTTGAAACCATACCTACCAAAGTAACGATCAACGAATATATTGATCTGGCCAAAGATTACAGCACGCCGCAAAGTGGCCAGTTTGTAAATGGGATTCTGGATAATATCCATAAAGAAATGCTGGAATCCGGCAAGATCAAAAAGATAAATTTTAAGAATAAGGCATAATCACCGAACACTTATCTTTACGGCGTTTTAAAAGCCGTGATAAGCGGATGTAGAAACAAAAAATCAATCATTCAAATAAAATCAATCGAAATGTTGCAATTGAATTCTATTTTATTACAGGCAGCCCCGGGTGGGGGAGGAATGGTACAGTTATTATTAATGGGAGGTATCATTGTGGTATTCTGGTTGTTTATGATCCGTCCGCAGGCTAAAAAAGCAAAAGAGCAGAAAAAATTTACAGAAAATATGCAGAAAGGCGATAAAGTGGTAACCATCGCCGGTATTCACGGAACGATCAATAAGATCAATGAAGACAATACCCTGCAACTGGAAGTGAGTCCGGGCAGCTACCTCAAGATCGAAAAATCTACGATCAGCATGGAATGGTCTGCTGCGTTGAACAAAGCCTAATCAACGGTTCAAAATCATATTTACCAACCGGGTGGAACCTTCCATCCGGTTTTTTATTGAAATACAGGCAATGACCAAGAGAATTGATAACTTTCCTGTCTGATCAACCTAAATCATCAGTTCGTGGCGCTACGCATTGGCCTTACAGGCGGCATTGGGAGTGGTAAAAGTATGGTGGCACATATTTTTAAAGTGCTGGGCATACCTGTATTTGATGCAGATAGTGCTGCGAAACAGGTAATGGAAACAGATGATCATCTACGAAAATCATTAATACAAACCTTTGGTGCTGAAACCTATACAAACGGGCATCTTAACCGTAAATACCTTGCCAATATTGTGTTTAATGATCAGTTTCAGTTAGATCGCTTAAATGCATTGGTACATCCTGCTACGATTGCTGCCGCAGAAAAATGGGCATTGGAACAGGATGCGCCTTATACGGTAAAAGAAGCCGCTTTGTTCTTTGAAGCTGGTTCTTCTATGGGTATTGATTATATGGTTGGTGTGTATGCTCCGCAGCATTTACGCATCAAAAGAGTAATGGACAGAGACGGTATTACCCGTGAAGAAGTAAAAGCCCGTATGCAGAAACAGATCCAGGAAGAGATCAAAATGCGTTTATGCGATTTTGTGATTTTGAATGATGATCAAAATCTGTTGATCCCGCAGGTAGTTAAACTGCACGAACAATTTTTAGAAGAAGTTAAAGATGATAACCATGCATAAAGTAAATGTATTGGAGAAAATGGAACTGGTTACCGATTATTGGAACCCACGTATCGTTGGTGAACTGAACGGACAACATGTAAAACTGGTTAAATTTCAAGGCCCGTTTACCTGGCACCACCATGAAAATGAAGACGAATTATTTTATGTGGTAAAGGGATCTTTTGTGATGGAACTCCACGATCAGAACATTGAACTCAACCAAGGCGATTTTTTGGTAGTGCCGAAAGGAGTGGAGCACCGGCCCAACGCCGCCGAGGAAGTTTGGGTTATGCTTTTTGAACCTGCAACAACTTTGAATACCGGAAATACAGAAAACGAATTCACGAAAAAAGAGCTGGAGAAATTATAGATTGGAAAAGTACAAACGAGAGAATGTGTGATTTTTGATTCGTTATTGTCATGTATTTAAAGACTGAGGCTAATCAGAATCAGCTATTTTCTATTTATTAACATGTTTTCCACCATTTACGAGGATACACAATAAATTGGGAGAAATGAAAAAGAACAGGCAATGGATCACAATCACGGGTTTTCTGTTGGTGGTTCTGTTGCTTTTATATTGGCTGATCTTTAGCTGGGTAGTACCCAAAACGGCCGGATGGACAACCCCGCCCAGGTGGCGAATGCTCCCTTTGCGTCAATCAAAAACCATTGTTCATGGATACCTGGGTGATCCGATTCCTGCAAGAAATCCAAAAGATTCGAGCTATGAAGAATGGACGGCAGGTAGTAAGGGTAAGACCTATATTTTACGGATCGATTTTGCCTCTGATACCATCGCCGCAGGATTTTCCATCAGATATCATTATGAGAACCGGTTTGTGGAGAGGGATTATTTGATAGATAGTTTTTCAATTAGGCAGTGAGTGGTGAGTGGTGAGTAGTGAGTAGTGAGTATAAATCCTTTGTCACTCACTACTCACAACTCACTTAACGATCCGGTAACACCACCGCTTCAATTTTCCTTCAAAATCAAACGGTGTGGTGGCTTTGGTAATATCCTTGATCTCGGTTGCTTTGATCTGATCATTTTCCAATACAAATTTTGAAAAATTAGTGCTGAAATAAATGATTCCACCAGGTGTTGTTGCAGCCAATACATCATTCAATAACTCCACATGGTCGCGCTGCACATCCAGAAAATCTTTCATCCGCTTGCTATTACTGAATGTGGGCGGATCGATGATCACCAGATCATAACTTTCCGGAGCAAGGGTTTTGAGGTATTGTTTTACATCGGCATGATCAAACTTATACTTTTCTTTATCCTTCAACAGATTGATCACAAAATTATCTTCGGCCCAGTTTAGATAGGTTTTTGACAGATCAACAGAGGTAACCGAAGTCGCTCCACCCGCAGCTGCATAAACCGAGAACGAGCCCGTATAACAGAATAAATTCAATATCCTTTTGTTATTGCAAAGCTCTTTTACCATCTGGCGGGTAATGCGGTGATCGAGGAACAGGCCTGTATCAAGATAGTCTGTGAGGTTTACCAGAAATTTTAATCCATTCTCAATTACCGTAAAGAATTCCTGTTTGGTGTCCATCTTCTCATACTGTCCCTCGCGGTGCGACATACGTTTACGCTGCCTTACATAAATATGATCCGCTTCAATTCCTGTTATTTCTGTTATGATCGTTAAACATTCATCCAGCCATACTTCATGTTCTTCATCCGTCATCCCATGTCTGCGCAGGTATTCAGCCAAATACACTTTGTCTTCATACAATTCAATACAAAAAGGAAATTCAGGCAGATCATGATCATACACACGGTAACAGGATACCTGCATACGTTTTGCCTGTTTGCTTCTGTGTTTGAACACTTTACTGAGGCGATTTCGAAACATTTCTGACTTTACCTGCTCACTCATGCTGCAAAATACGATGATGTGGCGATATGGTTAAAGGGGTTTAAGAAGTTAAAGTGGTTAAACAGGTCAAAGTACTTTCAAAAAATATCCCCTCCTCGCTCTGCGAGGAGGGGTGCCCAAGCGGCCGAGCGAAGGGTGGGGTGGTGAACAAAGCATGAAACTTCCACTCATCATATATCAAATCAGATATCAATAAACCACTAAACAAATAAACCAATAAACCCTATATTTAAAACCTAAAACATGCTTCATGAAACGATCGCTTTTTGCAGCGTTGCTGTTTGGTTTTTGTGCAGGGTTACAGGCACAGGAATACAGCAATTTTGCTGAACAATCCAACCGGATCAATGCTTTGGCCAAAGCCTATCCTTCAATGGCCAGTGTACGGTCACTTGCCAAAACCAATGGCGGAAAAGACCTCTGGCTCTTAACCATCGGAACAGGTAAAACCGAAACCAAACCCGCAATTGCCGTAGTGGGCGGAACCGAGGGTACTCATTTATTGGGAACAGAACTGGCTATTGGCTTTGCAGAAAACCTTTTGAAAGGAAGTAATACCGACAGTATTAAAAACCTGCTGGCTAAAACCACCTACTATGTTTTCCCGAACATGAGTCCGGATGCGATGGAGCAATATTTTGCCAAACTTAAATACGAACGCAATGGCAATACTTCAGAAACCGATGATGACCGCGATGGTAAATTAAATGAAGATGGTTTTGATGATCTGGATGGAAACGGAAAAATCACCTTAATGCGGATTCAATCGCCGGTTGGTGATTATAAAATGCATCCGGATGATCCGAGGGTCATGATTAAAGCCGATGCATCTAAAGGTGAGAAAGGCAAATACATTGTATTACCGGAAGGCATTGATAATGATAAGGACGGGCAATTGAATGAAGACGGCGAAGGTGGCATTGCTTTCAATAAAAACTTCACTTATAAACACAGCACATTTGCACCGGGCTCCGGCGATTTTCCGGCCAGTGAAAAAGAAACCCGTGCTTTGCTCGACTTTTTATACGATGCTTTTAATGTGTATGCGGTGATCAGCTTTGGCAGCAATAATAATTTGTCAACTCCTATTGCATTTAATCCTATAGCAGCAAGAGAAAGAATACTGGCCGGTTATCTCGAACCAGATGCGAAAGTAAATGCCATGGTGAGTGAACTATATAATAAAGTAACCGGTTCAAAAGATGCGCCAAAAGCATCCTCTGTGGGTGGCGATATTTTATCATGGGGTTATTTTCATTATGCCCGTTTCAGTTTCAGTACACCAGGTTGGTGGGTACCCAAATCCAAACCGGATACGGCTAAAAAAGAAAAAGCATTTACCATAGAAGATCCAACAGCTAATTATCTACGCTGGGCACAGCAGCAAGGCATCACAAATACATTTACTGAATGGAAAGAAGTGCAGCATCCGGATTATCCTAACCAAAAAGTAGAAGTGGGTGGCATTGATCCGTTTGTACTGATCAACCCACCTTATAAACTGACGGCTGATCTGGTAAAAAAACATACAGACTTTTTGGTGAAACTTGCCTCACAACAGGCTGAGATCGATGTATTGAATGTAAAAACAGAAAAACTCGCCAACGGCCTTACCCGTGTGAGTTTTGATCTTGTAAACAAAGGTGGATTATCAACACATTCCAAATTGGGTGAAAGAAGTTATTTCCTGAAAAAATTAAAAGTAGCTGTCAAGAATTCAGACAAGCAGGAGATTGTTGGCGGAAGAAAAATTACGTTGCTGCCATCATTGGATGCCAATGGAACGCAATCTTTTAGCTGGGTGATCAAAGGCACAGGAAAATTATCCATTGAAGCCGGTTGCCCTACAGCAGGCACCAAAACAGTTGAAGTAAGTTTATAAACATTAAACAGAGAAACATGAAACTCACTATAAAACTCGCCATTGCTTCTTTTGGATTGTGGATCGGCACTGCAGCCGTTGCACAAACACCGGAGCAGGTATTTAAAGCCGCAGGATCACCTGCCAATCCCAAAGTAACCGTTACCTGGAACCGTTATTATGACCATGCAGGACTGGGTGAGATCTGTAAAAAAATTGCAGCTGCCTATCCCAATCTTGCCAAATTTGAATCCATCGGTAAATCATACGAAGGCCGCGAACTCTGGTGTTTAACGATCACCGATTTTAAAAAAGGAGATGCCGCCCGTAAACCGGGAATGTATATCGACGGTAATATTCACTCCAACGAAATACAAGGCGCAGAGTTTGCTTTGTATACAGCCTGGTATTTAACTGAATCTTTTGCAGATGTAAAATTCATCCAGGAATTACTGGAAGACAAAGTGTTCTATATCATCCCAACCATCAATCCAGATGGCCGTGACAGTTATATCCACAAACCCAATAATGCAAGTTCTCCACGTTCGGGCATGTTGCCAGTTGATAATGATGGTGATGGATTGATTGATGAAGACACTTATGAAGACCTTGATCATGATGGCAATATCACATTGATGAGAAGAAAAAGTCCGAATGGTCGTTTTAAAATAGATCCAAGAGATCCACGCAATATGATTCAGGTTGGGCCTGATGAAAAAGGCGATTATGAACTATTGGGTATTGAAGGAATGGATAAAGACGGCGATGGCCGCGTGGCGGAAGATGGTTATCATTTTCAATACGATCCCAACCGCGATTGGGGCTGGGGATGGCAACCGAATTATATTCAGAATGGTGCCTACAAATATCCTTTCTCTTTACCTGAGAACAGGGCTGTGATGGAATTTGTGATGAAACATCCTAATATCGCCGCTGCACAATCTTTTCACAATGCAGGTGGTATGATACTACGTGGCCCGGGCGGACAGGAAGATGTAAACACTTACAACGCACAGGATCTGCAGGTGTACGATGCGATTGGGAAAAAAGGAGAGGAGTTGTTACCGGGTTATAAATATCTGGTTGTTTATAAAGATCTGTACTCGGCCTATGGAGGTGAACTGGACTGGTTTTATGCAGGACGGGGCATCTATACTTATTCCAATGAATTATGGACACCGTTTCTGATGTTTATGAAAGAGGGCTCACGTGATCCGTTTGATAATCCTACATACAGCTTTGACCGTTACTTACTTTTTCAGGATGCCTTTGTTCCATGGAAAGAATACAATCATCCGCAGTTTGGTAAAATTGAAATAGGTGGTTTCAAGAAAAATTTCACAAGAGCACATCCGGGATTTCTGTTAGAATCTGATGCACATAGAAATATGGCATTCAGTATCTATCATTGTTTTTCTACACCTAAATTGGAAGTTCAGGAGATAGCAGAAAAAGATCTGGGTGATGGTTTGAAAGAGGTAACCGCCGTGATCGCCAATCAGCGATTGATGCCAACGCATAGCAGTCAGGATACAAAGAATAAAATTGAAAGACCGGATTATATCACTCTCACAACATCCGGAAAAATTGTATCAGGAATGACGGTTGAGAACAGAGACCTCAATCTTACCACCGAACAAAAGAATAATCCGCAAACCATTGAAGTACCTAATATTCCCGGCATGGGAGCCGTTACCGTTAAATGGATTGTGCAGGGAGGAGGAAAGTATACGGTGAATGTAGATAGTAAAAAGGGTGGGATTGTTAGTGGAAGCAAATGAATAATTAATAATTAGAAATTAAGAATTAAAAATTGAAGCCGCAGATTCGCAGATTTTAAATCAATCTGCGAATCTGCGGCTTTTCATTTTATGTAATTGATGTGTACTTACAAACAATGCAAAGGGGTTAAAACGGCGAATTCAGCTTCAACCATTTTAACCCCTACCGCCGTTGTTGGTCAGGCGACCAACAACGGCGTGAAATCTTATTGCAATTTCGCCAAAGCATCCTTAATCCTGGCCCACGCTGTTTCAATATTCTCCATACTGGCAGCAAAAGAAAAACGAACACAGTTCGGTTCTCCAAATGCATCACCCATTACACAGGAAACATGGGCAGTGTTTAAAATATACATACTGAAATCAGAGGCATTCTTAATGGTTTCTGTTCCGTCGGATTTTCCATAATAAGCACTAACATCTGGAAACACATAGAAAGCGCCTTCGGGTGCAAAGCATTTGAAACCGGGAATGGCATTCACCAATTCCAATGTGCGTGCACGTCTGCGTGTAAACTCTGCAGTCATTTCCTGCGATGGGCGTAAATCACCGGTTAAGGCAGCAACCGCAGCTTTTTGTGTAACAGAAGTTGGGCCGCTGGTAAATTGTCCCTGTAATTTTTCACAGGCTTTAGCAATCGTAACATTAGCCGCGATATAACCTAACCGCCAGCCGGTCATGGCAAAGCCTTTACTCAATCCGTTGATCAAAACCACACGGTCTTTCAGGTCATCGTATTGGGCAATGCTTTCGTGTTTGCCTGTGAAGTTGATGTATTCATAAATCTCATCAGACAGAATAATAATGTTTGGATGTTTTCTAAACACACCTGCCAAAGCATCCAATTCAGCTTTGCTGTACACAGCACCTGACGGATTACATGGAGAAGAGAACATGAACACTTTTGTTTTATCTGTGATAGCTGCTTCTAATTCTGCAGCAGTGGCTTTAAAACCATTTTCAACACTGGTTCTGATCTCAACTACTTTACCACGGGCAATTTTTACCAGTTCAGAATAGGTTACCCAATATGGTGTTGGAATCACCACTTCATCACCTTCATCAACCAAAGCAAGTATTGCGTTGGCTAAACTTTGTTTGGCACCGGTAGAAGTAACAATATTTTCAGGTTTATATGCAAGGTTGTTATCGCGTAATAATTTGGTGCAAACAGCTTCGCGCAGATCCATATAGCCGGCTACAGGAGAATAATGGCTCCAGTTATCATTGATGGCCTTTATAGCGGCATCTTTAATATGTTGAGGAGTATCAAAATCCGGTTCTCCCAGACTCAGATTGATCACATTAAATCCTTTGGCAGATAATTCACGGCCCAGTTTGGCCATTTTGAGGGTTTCGGGCTCATTAAACCTGTCGAGAAGCGAAGAAAGTTGCATACAGTTTTTACATTAATAAAATTGAATATTCATTGATTTTGCGCCGTAAAGTTCGGCAAAACTATCCAAACACCTGTAAGTTTTAGAATCTTAAATCATAACTCTGCGGAAGGCTCTCCGTTCTCCTTTTCTCTGCGGTGAAGAAACAAGAACCATTCACCGCAGAGCCGCAGCGAAACAGAGGCTTCGCAGAGAATGACAGTCTATATAAAAAAATAAGATAAAGCCTTTTGATGGCCTAAATTTGTTATTGAATGATGTAAGCTATGCCACACGAATCGATCTCCGTTTTTGATATGTTTAAAATAGGCGTTGGACCTTCCAGTTCGCATACATTGGGGCCATGGAGGGCGGCTTTGCGTTGTTTGGATACCATCAAAGAAAAAGCATCTGTCACTGATGTTGTTTCAGTTACCGTTCTTTTATATGGATCATTGGCCAAAACAGGACATGGGCACGGAACCGATATTGCTGTGATGCTGGGTTTGTGTGGAGAAGATCCGGTTACGATTGATGTAAATTCCATCACACCTAAGATCAATACCATTCATCAGGAGCACCGTTTATTACTTGGCGGAGAAGCATGGATCGATTTTGTAGTGGCAGATAAAGTTCAGTTCTTATACAACGAAACATTGCCTTTTCATCCAAACGGATTATCGTTTTTGGTAGAATTGAAAAATGGCGAATCATGGAGTGAAACCTTCTTCTCAATTGGAGGTGGTTTTGTAGTGAAAGAAGGGGAGAGCAATGGCGGGAAAGCAAGTATTGATCTGCCTTTCCCGATTAATACTGCCAACGATCTCCTGCATTGGTGTATGAACGGAATGGCCATTCATGAAGTAGTAATGGAGAACGAATCGGCCTGGAGAAATGAATCCGCCACACGCGAAGGTGTATTGAAGATCTGGAACAGTATGAAAGAATGCACTTTCCGCGGATGCCATGCACAAGGCGAATTGCCCGGCGGACTGCAGGTAAGAAGAAGAGCGTTTGATCTCAATAAAAAATTAATGCACGGACATACTTATTCAGATTATGATGGATGGATCCAATGCATTAAACAAGGTGGTAACGATTTTAAATATACGCTTGACTGGGTTAGTTGTTTTGCTTTAGCTGTGAATGAAGAGAATGCTTCATTCGGCAGAGTGGTAACCGCACCAACCAACGGCGCTGCAGGTGTAATACCGGCTGTATTGCAATACTATATTGCTTTTTGTGATGGCTATTCAGAAGAAAAGATCATTCGTTTTTTATTAGTTGCTTCGGAGATCGGAAGCATCTTTAAAAAAGGCGCCACCATTTCAGCAGCGATGGGTGGTTGTCAGGCAGAGATTGGTGTATCTTCTGCAATGGCCGCTGCTGCATTAACAGAATGTATGGGTGGTACACAACGGCAGGCATTAATGGCCGCAGAAATTGCAATGGAACATCATCTGGGCTTAACCTGTGATCCGATTGGAGGGTTGGTACAGATTCCATGTATTGAAAGAAATACCATGGGTGCGATAAAAGCCATTACAGCTTCACAACTCGCTTTACAAAGTTCTCCCGATTATGCAATAGTAAGCCTTGATAAAGTGATCAAAACTATGTGGGATACGGCTTTAGACATGAGTAGCAAATACAAAGAAACAGCCGATGGCGGATTGGCGATTCATATACCGATTAGTTTGCCGGAATGTTAGCGTGAATCGTGAGTGAAAGAACATTCTATCATTCTATCATACACTCATTCACTCATTAAATCAATTCAACTGCGGATCCAGTTCAAACTGTTCCATATCCACATCAGAATAATCCCTGATCTCATTGTATAAAGTTCCCCGTTCGATGGGTTGTCTTTTTACCTGTTTGATCAATGTTACCAGATCAGCGGTACTCATGGCAGGTGTTTGTTCTTCGCTGCCGGCCATTGCGTAGATCTTGGTTGTGTCGTCAATGGTTCCGTCAATATCATTTACACCAAAAGAAAGCGTTAGTTGCGCATTCTTTCTGCCCAACATTGGCCAGTAGGCCTTGATATGAGGGAAATTATCAAGATACAAACGTGATACCGCATACATACGCATATCCTCGATCACTGATGATTCAGGCACATCACTCATATCATTGTCCTTATTACGGAACTTGAGTGGGATGAATGTGTTGAATCCTCCTGTTTCATCCTGCAGTTTGCGTAACCTGTCCATATGGTCTATTCTGTGCCAGAATTTTTCAATATGTCCGTATAATAATGTGGCGTTACTATGCATACCCAATTCATGCGCCGCTTTGTGAATATGCAACCAGCCATCTGCATCCACTTTGTCTTCACAGATCTGTGTGCGTATTTCAGGATGAAATATTTCTGCACCACCACCGGGTAATGAATCCAATCCTGCTTCGTGAGCCAGTTTCATGCCTTCTTCTACAGATACTTTTGCTTTGCGGAACATATAATCCAGCTCAACAGGTGTAAAGGCTTTGATATGCAGATCCGGACGATGGGCTTTGATCGTTTTTAATAATTCAATAAAGAATTCCAGATTCATTTTCGGATGCACACCGCCAACAATATGCACTTCCGTAACCGGTTTGCCATCATAGCTTTTTACAATATGCATCATCTGTTCTACACTGAGTTCCCAGCCTTCTTCTTTATGGGCATATAAACGTGAGTAGGAGCAGAACTTACAGGAGAACACACAAACATTGGTTGGTTCAATATGGAAATTGCGGTTGAAATACGTTTTATTACCATGCTTCTGTTCACGCACCCAGTTGGCCAAAGCACCCAGCCAGGAAAGTGAACCTTTTTCAAAAAGCGTAACACCTTCATCAAAAGAAATCCTTTCTTTTCTTAAAATCTTTTCACCTATTTGTTTGAGCTGAGCATCTGCTGTATTAGCTACCAGTACTGTTGGATCTGAAACCGGGGAAATCATACACACGAATTTGACTGCAAAATTAATTAGTAATTGGTAATTAGTAGTTAGTAATTATCATTTAGGGTAAAATAATCGCATGATGTTGGTCATATCTCATTTTGTAGGCCAAATCGTATGTTGTTGGTCATAAGACCAACAACGGCGACCAACAACGGCGCGAGCGGTAAAAGCCGCAGATTCGCAGATTATAGAACCATCTGCGAATCTGCGGCCTTAGTTATTAATTCTAATAATGTTTTGTGATCGCTCATATTGTTGGTCATAAGACCAACAACGGCTAAAATCTGCGAATCTGCGGCCTTAATTATTAATTTCTAATTTTTAATTATTAATTAGTGCTTTACTGCCTCCATCGCCGCCCTATCGTGCTTATACCTGAACACCATTGGAAACACAATACCCAATACCAGTGCATATCCTGCAAAGCTGAACCAGATATTTGGCCAGTTTTTCACGCCATCAACCGTAAAGTAATCTACTACCCAGCCGCTGATGGTTCCGCCCAAATAAGCGCCGATACCATTTGTCATGAGCATAAACAAACCCTGTGCACTGGCCCTGATCTTAATATCAGCCTCTTTCTCTACAAACAAAGAACCTGAAATATTGAAAAAATCGAAAGCCATACCATAAATGATCATAGAAAGTACCAGCAGGTATAAACCCGGCCCGGGATTACCAATGGCAAACAGGCCGAAACGGAATACCCAGGCGAAAATGCTTAAGAGCATCACGTTCTTGATCCCAAATCGTTTGAGGAAGAAAGGAATCGTAAGAATAAACAGCGTTTCTGAAATCTGCGAAAAAGAAATGAGCAGGTTTGGATGTTTTACCCCAAATGAATCCGGGTACAGATTTTTGAAATCATCGAGAAAGGGTGATCCGAATGCATTGGTGATCTGTAAAGAAGCTCCCAATAACATCGCAAACAAAAAGAAAATGATCATCTTCTTTCTTTTGAAAAGTACAAACGCATCTAAACCCAGTGCAGAGATAAAACTTCTGGTTCCTTCAATTTTTACACGTGTGCAGGCAGGCATGGTAAAGGCATACAATCCGAGTAATAAACCCGAGCCTGCGCTCACATATAATTGCATGGGACTTTTTGTCCAGCCCAGAAAATCCACCATCCACATTGCTACAATAAAACCAATAGTACCCCATACGCGAATGGGGGGGAAGTCTTTAACGATATCAAAACCTTTCTTTTCTAGAATGATATAAGAAACTGTATTGTTTAAAGCGATGGTGGGCATAAATGCCATGGAATTAAACAACATGATCAGATAAAACATTCGATAATCTGTAACTGTAGACGCCCAGATCAACAAAACAGCGCCAATTACATGCAGGCCGCCTAATACTTTTTCAGCATTTACCCAACGATCGGCTATAATGCCCATTAATGCAGGCATAAACAGTGAGGCAATACCCATTGTTGCATAAACCGCACCCACTTCGCCACCTGAAAAATGCAGCGTAACGATCATATATCCACCCAAGGAGATCAACCATGACCCCCACACAAAGAATTCCAGAAAGTTCATCAACAATAGGCGGGTCTTAATGCTCATAACAGAGGGGGTTTGGTTAGTAAAAACGATTTCGGAAGATAATGAAAAAATAACTTCCGCCTCTTTGGGAATATTGAATAATAAGCAGGGAATTTAGAGTAAAGAAAAGCTGTCCCCACCCCGCCCATCGCTTGGCCGCTTGGGCACACCTCCCCGGAGGGGCGGGGATTTTTTTGCTTTGGTTACTTATGCAAACAAAGTTTATTTGAAAGTACAAGTAATCATATAAAAATATCCCCTCACGGCGCAGCTAGGAGGGGTGCCAAGCGACCGATCGATGGGCGGGGTGGTTAGGGGCATAAAAAAAGAGCTTAACAATAAGCTCCTTTTTCAAATGATTGCAAATGCAATTAAATATGTGACTGGATCTTTTTATCCAATACAGATTTAGGTACCGCACCAATTTGTTTATCTACCACTTTACCACCTTTAATAAAAAGGATGGCAGGGATAGAAGTAATACCATAATTCGTACTTGTATTCGGGTTTACATCTACGTTTACCTTTCCTACATTCACTTTGCCATCATATTCTTTGGCCAGTTCTTCAATAACCGGTCCGATTGCGCGGCAAGGGCCACACCACTCTGCCCAAAAGTCAACCACTGTCAGTTTATCGCTATCCAGAACGGTTGTCTGGAAGTTTGCGTCTGTAAATTCTAAAGCCATTTTTCTAAGATTTAAATTGTTATAATTTTTTCGATTGTTACAGGAAGGATGTCAAATATAAATCCAAACACTGATTTGTGCTGATTTGACTTTTCCACCACTGTTATTAATGACGTTGCAACAGGAGAAACCTGACAAAGGGGCGGAATTTTACAAAAAATGCTGATTATCCGCCCAAGCGTCATAAAAGGGTAATTTAACCGGCAGTAATTGTCTGATAACTGATTTAAAGCTAACTTTCTGACGAAAAAAATATTCCTATATGAACCGCAAACAATTCTTATCAGCCTCTGCAATTCTTTCAGCCTCCACTATTTTGCCCAATCAATCAGTAGTGGCGCAGAATTATGAAGCCAATGGACTGGATAAATTAACAGATGCTACCGGAAACTTTCAGCATCTGGCTTTGCCTTATAATAAAAATTTTCTGGAGCCTTATATGGATGAGGAAACGGTATATCTGCATCATACCTTTCATCATGGAGGTGCGGTGAAGGCGGCGAATAAGGATCTGCAAATGATCCGCAAAGCCATGGATGAAAATAATCTTGAAACAGTGGACTACTGGACAAAAAAACTCAGTTATCATTTTTCATCGCATGTATTGCATACGATCTTCTGGACAAATCTTACCAGTAAAAAAACTGAACCTTCTGGTGATCTGCTGAAAAGAATTGAAAAAGATTTTGGCAGTTATGATAAACTCAAAAGTTATATCTCCAAAACCTCAAAAGATGTTGATGGAAATGGTTGGGGAATTTTGGGTTATCAGCCTTATTCTGATAAACTGAGTATCATGCAATGCGAGAATCATGAGAAGCTAACACAATGGGGGGTGATACCTTTATTGGTGATTGATGTTTGGGAACATTCTTACTATCTCAAATACAAAAACAAACGCAGCGATTTTGTAGATGCGATGATGAATATTATTAATTGGGATAATGTGGCGGAGCGGTTGAATGTGGCAACAAAGCTTTCGTGAGAGGTGAGAGGCGAGTGGTGAGTAGTCAGTGGAGAGTGGGCGTATCATTTTTAATACTCATCACTGACTACTCACTACTCACAATTTATCCCACCAACCCCACATGCACATCCACATCCGGATTATCCATTAAAAAATCGGCCATTTCTTCGTTCATCTGAAAACCTTTTTCGAATGAGATCAGGCTTACTTTCAGATTATCTTTTGGTTCGTAGATATTGAAACGTAAGGATGATTTACCGGGGAAATTGCGTACGTTCTTATCTACAAAATTTACAAAGTCGGGCGTTACAGAAGCAGGATGAATATTGATATCGATACTTCGTGTTAAAGTTTGTTTTACGGTTTCCAATAACGACATCACATTGATCTTGAAATCAAATTCATTTGGTCGGTTATATCTTGGACGAAAGAAACCGTTGAGTAAAATATTCGTTCCTTTTTCGAGATAGTTTTGAAACTTGATATAATCTTCACTCCACAAAAGAAATTCTGTTTTACCCGTAAAATCTTCGATCACAAAGGAACCGAAATTCTTTCCGGTTTTTGTTAATCGGTGTTGCACATCAATCACCAAACCCGCTACGCGCAAACCTTTGCCGGGATTGGGTTGCAGGTGAAGCGTTTCTTTGATCTCATTAAAATCGTTGATCTTGGTAATACCGTAATATTTCAATTCAAATTTGAAATGATCCAGCGGATGGCCGCTCATGAACATGCCGGTTACATCTTTTTCATGATCCAGTAATTCGGTTAATGTCCACTGTTCGCAGTTGGGCATTTTAGGCATCTGTACCTGCATGGCCGAGGTAAGGTCACCAAACAAAGTATTAGCCGAACTCATGCTGGCGGTTTGGTTTGCCTGACCATAATTGATAATGCGTTCCAACCCAGTCATTCTTTCTCCATCCGGAATATGGAAATACTGAGCACGATGGTAAGCCGTAAAACAATCGAACGCACCCGAATACGCAAGACTTTCCAATGATTTTTTATTTACGTTCTTTTGCAATACCCGTTTGATAAAATCAAACATATCGGTATACCATCCGTTCTTTTCTCTTTCTGCGATAATATTATCAACGGCTGCATCACCCACACCTTTTAATCCACCCAAACCAAAACGGATCTCACCTTTTTTATTTACAGCAAACCCTTTAAGCGATTCATTAATATCCGGTCCAAGTACTTTAATACCCATACGTTTACACTCTTCCATAAAGAAGGTGATCTTTTCAATGGCACCTGCATGGTTTAGTACGGCCGACATATATTCTCCCGGATAATGAGCTTTCAGGTAAGCAGTTTGATAGGCTACTAAAGCATAACAGGTAGAGTGTGATTTATTGAATGCGTATTGTGCAAACGCTTCCCAGTCGGTCCAGATCTTTTCTAATTTATCAGCAGGATGGCCTTTGGCAGCGGCACCGGTAACAAACTGCGATTTCATTTTGTCCAGAACTGATTTCTGTTTTTTACCCATGGCTTTACGGAGTACATCCGCATCGCCTTTGGTAAAGCCCGCCAGTTTCTGGCTAAGCAACATTACCTGTTCCTGATAAACCGTGATACCGTATGTGTCGCCGAGATATTCTTCCATATCCGGCACATCAAAACTTACCGGTTCGCGACCCCATTTACGATCGATGAATTTTGGGATATAGGCGATAGGGCCGGGGCGGTACAAGGCGTTCATCGCGATCAGTTCATCAAACTTATCGGGTTTTAGTTCGCGCAGGTATTTTTGCATACCCACACTTTCAAACTGGAACGTTGCATTGGTTTCGCCTTTCTGATAGAGTTGAAATGTTTTCTCATCATCTAAAGCAATGTTATCCAGATCAATGGTAACGCCATGATTTTGTTTAATGAGCTGCAAAGCCGTCTTCAAAATGGAAAGGGTTTTCAAACCCAAAAAGTCCATTTTAATTACACCGGCATCTTCAATTACAGATCCTTCAATTTGTGTTACCCAAAGATCAGAGTCTTTGGAAGTGGCTACAGGCAAAAGATCCGTCAGATCACGCGGGGCAATGATGATACCTGCTGCGTGAATACCGGTATTACGAACAGAGCCTTCCAGCCTTTCTGCTTCATGTAAAACCTGTGCACGGATATCGTTACCATTATAGATCTCGCGGATCTTTTTTACGTTATCAATATCTTCCTGCTGATAGGCTTCTTTTTCTTCTAGTGATTTTTCTCCTTCTTTGATCGTAAGCGGTGCATGTAATACACGACGCAATTCTGTACCCGGTTTATCGGGCACCAATTTGGCAAGCATATTGCTTTCTGCCAATGGCAGATCCAATACACGCGCCACATCTTTGATACTCATTTTGGCAGCCATTGTACCATAGGTAATGATCTGTGCTACCTGGTTCTTGCCATATTTATCAACTACATAATCAATTACTTTTTGACGGCCCTCATCATCGAAGTCCGTATCAATATCGGGCATGCTCTTACGATCCGGATTAAGGAAACGCTCGAACAGTAAATTGTATTTAATCGGATCGATATTGGTGATGCCGATACAGAATGCTACCACACTTCCTGCAGCCGAACCACGGCCCGGGCCAACAAATACGCCCATATCACGCCCCGCTTTAATAAAATCACTCACAATCAAAAAGTATCCGGCAAAACCCATCGTCTTGATGGTAAACAATTCGAAGTCGATGCGCTCCTGTATTTCAGGTGTGAGATCATTGTATCGTTCTTTGGCTCCCTGTCTGGTTAAATGCTGCAGAAACTCCCATTGGTTCAGATTATCATCTTTGTGCACTTTAAATTCCTGCGGGATAGGGAAGGCGGGGAGGAGAATATCTTTTTTCAGATTCAGGATCTCCACTTTATCAACGATGGCATTGGTATTATCCAGCGATTCAGGAATATCGCTGAACAGTTGTCCCATTTCTTCCGTAGTCTTAAAATAAAACTGCTCGTTGGGAAATTTAAAACGACGGTTCTTAACCTGGATCTCATCATTTACAAAATCATCAAACCCCGGTGTGCTTTGTTTTTCACCGGTATTGATACAAAGTAAAATATCGTGTGCGTTGGCATCCGATTTATCAACGTAATGGCTATCGTTGGTGGCAATCACCGGTACATTATATTTTTTAGAGAACTTCATCAGTGTATTGTTGATGAGTTCCTGTTCTTTAATATTATGCCGCTGGATCTCGATATAATAATCTTCTCCAAACATATCCAGCCACCATTTGAATTCTATCTCGGCTTTTTCTTCACCATCATGCAAAATGGTTTGTGGCACATACGCACCGATACAACAGGTGGTTGCAATCAATCCCTCATGATATTTCTCGATCAGTTCTTTATCAATACGTGGATACTTGCTGTACATACCTTCAATAAAACCCAACGAAGTCAGTTTAACCAGATTCTGATATCCTACTGCGTTCTTTGCCAATAAAACCTGGTGATAGCGGTTGTCTTTTACATCTTTGGTAAAGGATTTTGCATGTCGGTCGCGCACCACATAAAACTCGCAGCCCACGATCGGTTTTACAACGGGTTCAGTAATATCTTTTCCGTTGGCATCTTTTCCCACCACTTTGGTATTCTTCCATGCCTGACTCACAAAATTGAAAGCCCCGAACATATTACCGTGATCGGTGATGGCGAGAGCGGGCATATTATCCTTCATCGCTTTCTTATACAAAGAATCGATGGGGGCGGCGCCGTCCAGCAGTGAATATTGTGTATGAACGTGTAAGTGTGAGAATTTCGACATGCGGGTTTGGAGTTTGGAGTTAGAAGTCTGGAGTTAGGAGTTTGGAATTAATTCTCCCTTCAACGTCCTTCAAACCAACTTCAAATATCGTTATTAAACGGACGGTAAAAAAGCGGCAGTTTTCCACAACTCCTCACTCCAAACTCCTAACTCCAGACTTCTTAGTTATCCACATTGCAAAAATCAGGACTCAAATGCATAAAAGTTATTCAACACATTCAACTGAAATGCCCTGAGCCTTAACTTGCGGATTACGCTATTATGAAAATTCGTGTACTATCGATATTGATACTGGGTTTGCTGGCATTGTCGAGCTGCCGTTCTTCAAAGAATCTGGCTGCTTCTTCTTCAGCACCTGCTAAAGTCCGAACGCCGGTAAAACGTGAGTTTTTGAATGGGATAGAAGTTACTCCCGGAATGGTAGTAACCAGTAACCATAAAACAAATACCGCCACCAAACCTGCAGAGCCGGCAGTGAAAGTAACAAAGGAGAAAAGGAATGCTGCTGATAATGCGATGATGGCGGGTAATATTGAAACGGCCAATCTGTTACAGATCAAATATGCCATTGCTACCGATGCAACCGTTGAAAAGCTGACCAATATCCCTTTATTGGAAGTGATTGATAAATGGTGGGGAACCCGATATTGTATGGGTGGTGTTACAGATAACTGTATTGACTGTTCGGCTTTTACCCAGATCGTACTGAGAGATGTGTATCAGCAAAATCTGCCAAGAACTTCTCAGGAACAATTTAATGCCTGCGAAAAAATTGAACTCGAAGATCTGCGTGAAGGTGATCTTGTATTCTTCAATACCGGTGGAAAAGATATTTCACATGTAGGGGTTTATCTGCTCAACAACAAATTTGTGCATGCCGCCACAAGTGGTGGGGTGATGATCAGTGATTTGAATGATAAGTATTGGCAGCCGAAATTTAGAGGGGCGGGGAGGATTGGTAAGTAATTAATAATTAAAAATTAGAAATTAATAATTGGAGTAACTAAAATTCGTTAGAACATTAAACTCCAAACTCCAAACTCCAAACTCCAAACTCCAAACTTCTAACTTCTGAATTTAGTGATTCTCTTTTTTACGGTTTCTAATAACTGTCCGGCATCGGGTGTGAGGTTAAAGTAGAAAATGCCTGCAATCATTGCGGCGGAAAATACTGAGCCGCGGAGAATCAAACCGAAGAAACCGTTGATATTGTGGAAAGCGAAAAAACATAATCCGTAAGCAGCCAGTGCAAGTAATAAAGAGTAAAGGGTTTTAGGGGTGAAAGGTTGCATATTAAATTTCCTTCTTAAAAATTCGCAGCGGATTATATTGTAAACGGTGTATGCGAATAATTCTGCGTAGGCAGAACCGATAATGCCGAATTTTTTGATTAAAATATAGGTTAACGGGAGCCTGAATGCAAACAAAACCAACCCGCTATAAAAATCAAAACGCCAGAAAGTTGAGGTATTGATTACCATTGCATTCAAACCTGTACCCGCATCAATTATACGCAACATACTTAGTACAAAAACAACACCGATACCTGCCTTATAATCATTTTGAATATGAAATACATTGATGGCAGGAAGTAAATTAAGCCAAAGATTACCGAATATAAAGAGCGCCATCAACAAGAGGTTGATACAGGAACGTGAATAAATTCTATCTATCTCCTTATAATTTTTGTCTTTCCATGCACGCGATAGAACGCCAGCTGATATGGAAGTAATACTTCTTTGAGGTACCTGTATCAAATTAGCCGCATACAATGCAAACCCGAAAATACCCGCCGATGACAACCCTATTAAACTAGCAATAATTAAAGAATCAATCGAAGCTGCAACGGCTGCAAATACTGTTCCTCCAAAAACCAATAGTTGCATACTTGTCATTTTCTTTAAGTATTTACGTGTTACACGGCTGATTTGAAAAGTCAAATGAATATGCCCGGCTCGGTAGAGATAAAGAAACAGAACTACGAATATGAGAAAATATAAAGAAGAGAAAAGGATGACAAAAGAGTGATACGAAATGATCTTAAAAATGTATAGCAGAATAAAAATGGTTGTAATAATTCTCAAACCCGTTTCCTTTAAAAAATTGGATACAACCGATTCCTCCAAAGCCCAGGTAAAGCTTTCAAGTACTGAAAAGAAAAGTAAACCCATAGTTAACGGGAACAACCAGAAATAATAATCAACTACCAGTTTAGAGTTGGCAGAAAATTTTCTGATAAATAATGGCGACAGAAAATAACCGCAAATACACAATATAAGAAAGCCCACAAGGGATATCACCATTGCCCAGGTTAACAAATCGATCTTATTGTGCGGCAGATTGTCTTTATAGTATGGATAAAATTTGTAGATAACAGGTACCACACCCAATGAGGCAAACGTAAACATCATGGCGGATGAATCAAAGAACACCCGGGTTAATGCATACTGTTCTGTTGTGAAAATATTGCCGTTATGAAAAAAGAAAGGGGCTGAGGCTGTGTAAAAATATACATTGAGTGCCCCGATCAAAAAACCGATATACACCAGTACGCTTGAAATAATTGTCTTTTTCCGGATACTCCCCATGCAGTTGGTTTCTTATATTATTCAGCAGGTGTTTCTACCTGTTTCAGTTTGATGTAATAAGCTTTTTCAATGGCATCAAATGGAAACATGGATGCTTCACCCGGCCTTAATTCCTTTATGTTCCATTTAGTTGATTCAGGGCCTAAAATTAATGCACCCGAATTTCCCTGAATAAACAGTGGCAGATTAAATCCATCTACACAGTTACTATAGCGATAATACAGTTTGGTCTTATCAGCATTGACCGAATATTCCAAAACAGGAATTTGTGTGGTACGCAGGTATTGATCAAAGATCTTATTTACCGGGCTTCCAAAATACTGGCTCACTACTGCCTGTATATCTTCTGTGGTAACTGTTTTATGATAGAATTTCTTATTCAGGTAACGCAACAGCTCTCTGAATTTCTCATCATTATTCATCGCATGGCGAATGCTCTGGAGCATACTACCCGATTTGGGATACATATCGCCGCTACCTTCTTTATTCACGCCATATGGGCCAATGATGGGCCGGTCGTTCTTAATGCTTCTTCTTGAACCAACATTATATTCATTGCCCGCCTGTTTACCATATACATATTCTGTAAACAGGGTTTCCGAATAATTGGTAAACCCTTCATGAATCCACATATCGGCAAGGTCTTTACTGGTTACATTATTGGCAAACCATTCATGACCGCTTTCGTGTACAATAATAAAATCCCATTTCAATCCCCAACCTGTACCACTTAAATCGCGGCCCAAATAGCCGTTTTGGTATTTATTACCGTAGGCAACAGCACTCTGGTGTTCCATGCCCAAATGCGGTGCATCAACCAATTTATAACTGTCTTCATAAAAAGGATAAGGCCCCATCCAGTACTCAAACGCATGCAACATTGTTTTTGCCTGTTTAAATTGTTCTTTGGCTTTCTCCAGATTATAATCCAACACCCAATAACTCAGATCCAGTTTCCCTTTTTCACCCATTAAGGTGTCGGTAAAGTTTACATACTTACCAATATAGGGAACGAGGGTATAATTATTGATCGGATTTTTTACTTCCCAACGCCAGGTGGTGGTTCCCGGACTAAAACTTTTTTTATTGATCAATCGTCCATTGGCCACACCAACCAATGAATCAGGAATAGTGATCATCATAACAGCCCCACTATCCGGTTCATCACTTTGATGATCTTTACAGGGATACCAAACACTGGCACCCAGCCCCTGACAGGCAACTGTCATCCACGGCCGTCCCTGTGCATCTTTCTGAAAGATCCATCCACCATCCCATGGGGCACGTTTGGCAATTTTGGGAAACCCTTCGTATGCCAAAGCCAGCTTTTCGATCTTTCCTTTTTTGAGTTCCGTTGGAATATCCAGGTAATAAACATTCCCATCTCTTGTATAATTCAATTTTGTATCACCCAAATAGGCTTTGGTTAATACCATCGGTTCCTGAAGGTCTATCTGCATGCGTTTGCCGGCAGACAATACTTTAAAACGGATATCAACTTTTCCCTTTATACTTTTTGTATCAAAATCGGGTGTAACGGCAATGCTGTAATGGATCACATCCCACCATGTTCTTTCTGCGTTTAATGAACCGCGCAGGGTATCCTGATGCGTAAATACCTGTTTAACTTCTCCTAACTGGGCAAATGAAATGCCGGAAATCAGCAGTCCCAGCACGGTTAGTAATTTGAATTTTGTCACCATTGTTTAAAATTATGATATTCGGGTAGCATGAATGTGAATAATACGATAAAACACAAAGTAACAGGCAAACGGTTATTCCCGGCTTTGTTTTTTTTAACAATAATCACCGGTTTCCTTTTGAGTTCCTGTATGCATTCCGGAAAGAGCGATAAACAGGTGTTTACGTATAATGAATCTACAGGTATTGCCACACTGGATCCGGCTTTTGCCAAAAACCAGTCCATTATGTGGCCGGTTCACCAGATCTATAATACTTTGGTGGAAATTGACAGTAACCTTAATATACTTCCTTCGATAGCTTATCAATGGGAGGTGAGTGAGGACAGGCTGACCTATACATTTCATCTGCACACAAATATTCTCTTTCAGGATAATGAAGTATTCCCGGGTGGTAAAGGAAGGTTGATGACAGCGGCGGATGTGGCATACAGCCTTAACCGAATTATTGATAAATCTACTGCCAGCAGCGGTGCCTGGATCTTTAATAACCGGGTAGATACGCTGCAACCCTTTCTGGCTTTAAATGATTCTACTTTTCAGCTAAAGCTTTTACGGCCTTTTCATCCGATACTCGGTATTTTGAGTGCACAGTATTGCAGTATTGTTCCGAGGGAAGCAGTAGAGAAATATGGAAAGGATTTTAGGCGGCATCCCTGTGGCACTGGGCCTTTTCAGTTACATTCCTGGGATGAGGGAGAATCTATGATCCTCCATAAGAATGAACATTATTGGGAGAAGGATGAGCAGGGCAGAACTTTACCTTATCTGGATGCTTTGAAGATCAGTTTCTTTGACAATAAGGCCACGGAATTTCTACAGTTTCGCCAGGGTGAATTGAGTTTTGTAAATGATATTGATCCTTCTTTTAAAGACGAACTACTTTCCAAAAAAGGAGAACTGCGCCCGCAATGGGAGGGGAAGATCGTTCTGCAAAAATGTCCTTATCTCAATACCGAATATTTCGGGATTATGGTGGATGAGAATAATCCGTTGGTAAAAAATTCACCCACAAAAATTAAAGCAGTCAGACAAGCCATGAATTATGCCATCAACCGCAAACAGCTGATGATGTATATGCGTAATTCCATTGGCATTGCTGCAGAAGCAGGATTTGTGCCGGGTGGTTTACCTTCTCGCAATACGGAATTGGTGAAAGGATATAATTATGATCCGCCAAAAGCCAAACAATTATTGAAAGATGCGGGCTTTCCGGAGGGGAAAGGACTTACCCCCATCAAACTACTAACCATTAATATTTATGCAGATATAGCCAGTTTTGCCGCAAGAGAAATGGAAGAAGTAGGCATTCCTGTTCAGGTAGAAATTGTGCAAAAAAGTTTATTGCTGGAGCAAACGGCAAAATCGCAGGCACTTTTTTTCCGCGGAAGCTGGATTGCAGATTATCCGGATCCTGAGAACTATATGGCGATGTTTTACAGTAAGAACCCCGCCCCACCTAATTATACCCGTTATAAAAATCCTGCATTTGATGTTTTGTATGAGCGTTCATTGATTGAGAACAATGATTCCTTACGTTATACACTTTACCGGGAAATGGATCAGATGGTGATCAATGATGCGCCGGTAATTCCGATATGGTATGATATGGCGATACACCTTGTACAACCGAATGTGAAAGGGTTTTATGCGAATGCGTTGAATTTGCTTGAATTGAGGAAGACAAGAATAGTCAAATAAAACTCTGCGAAACCTCTGCTTCTCTGCGGCTCTGCGGTGAAAGAAAGATTCATTCACCGCAGAGTTTGGAAGAGCGCAGAGGTTTCGCAGAGAATTGATATTATTGATTATTTTCGTTTTGCGATCATCAGGATGGATATAGCTTCTATTTTTGTATGAGAACCCCTAATTACATGAAGTATCTGATTTCGTTTTCGTTTTTCACACTGTTCATCTTTTCAACAAATCAAACTCAGGCACAGGTTAGTAACGATAGTTTGAAAACCATTCCCAAAAAGGAAATGCATCGTTATAATTCCGCAAGATCATTTATACTCCCTTCTTCATTGATCGTGTATGGAATATTGTCGCAGAATGTACAACCCTTGCGCAACCTGAACGAATCTGCCAGAAATGCATTTGCAGCTCCCGTTAATAAACAAACCAATATTGACGATTATCTGCAGTTTGTTCCCGCAATTTCAAGTCATGTGATCAGCCTCGCAGGTGTAAAAGCCAAACATAAACTCTTTGACCGTTTGATGATCGATGGAATGACGGCTGCTATTTCTATCAGCACCGTTTACATTACAAAAAGGATCAGCAAAGAAACCAGACCCGATGGTTCGGATAATGAATCGTTCCCTTCAAATCATGTGGCAACGGCTTTTGCATCTGCTGAATTATTGCGACAGGAGTATGGCGATGTTTCGCCATGGTATGGTGTTGCAGGATATGCTGTAGCAACGGCTACTGCTTATCTGCGGATGTACAATAACCAGCATTGGTTGGGAGATGTAGTAGCCGGAGCGGGTATTGGAATTGTTTCTGCTAAAATTGCCACCCAGTTATTTCCGATTGCAAAGAAGATCCTGTTTCATAACAAAACACCTTTCTGGGGTGCCGTAGTGCCTTCTTATCAGAATGGGAATCTGGCTTTTCATTTTTATAAAGAGCTCCGGTAATTCGCGAATTAGCGGATTACGGATTAGCGGATTATTTAAGGGTATACTTTATCACATTTAGTTTTCCACTAATACTCGATTCTCTAATCCGTTAATTCGTAATCCGCCAATCCGCTAATCAAATCGTTATCCTTTCTTCAACTTATCCTTAAACACTTTCTCGAATTTTTCCAGCTTCGGCGCAATTACAAAACGGCAGTAGCCCTGGTTTTGATTATCATTATAATAATTCTGATGATAATTTTCGGCAGGATAAAAATTCTTGAAGGGTTCTATCATCGTAACGATGGGTTTATCCCAGGCACCGCTTTTGTCTAATTTCTCTTTATAATGCTCAGCTTTTTGTTTTTGCTCTTCGTTATTATAATAGATCACGCTGCGGTATTGCGGGCCAACATCATTGCCCTGTCTGTCCATTGTGGTGGGATCATGCGTTTTCCAGAATACTTCCAGTAATTCATCAAAACTGATCACCTTAGGATCAAAAACAATTCTTGCCAATTCTACATGACCGGTGGTTTTATCACAAACCTGCTCATAGGTAGGGTTTTCTACATATCCGCCGCCGTAGCCGCTGATCACTTTGTAAACACCATTAAGGCGTTGAAAAAAAGCTTCCGTACACCAGAAACAGCCTTCACCAAAAGTGGCTGTATCTGTTTTTACCCCTGCGGGGATTGTTCCATTATTCATCATTTGTAAATTCTTTTCGGTTTTAGGTTGTGCGCAGGCTGTAAACACCAAAGCCATCAGCAATACAGAAAGATATGTTCTGTTCATGAATTCTTTTTTTAAAAGTACGATATGCTTATATAAACAGATTGACGGGAGATAAGTTCAATCCTTACAAAGCCGATTTTCATTAACATTTCAGAAACAAAACCGCCTTTATTTGTTTTGCTTCACGATATATTTTGAGATATCCAACAGGGTGGCTGTCCAGATCTCTTTCTCCTGGTCTTTCAGGTAATGGATCAGTTTGCTGTGTTCGGACAGAGAAACATTGAGGTTGTGTCCGCCGCCAACGCCATGAAACAGGAATACCAGCAGGGTATGGGTTTCCTTTGCTTTTTTTACCAGGTCGATCATGTATTCTGCAGATTGTCCGTTAATGGAATAACAATTCACATCAGACAGATCAACCATATTCGCGACTTTCATCCCCGGCTGTACACCGCGCGCAGCAATAAATTCGTTTTGAATAAAAGGATAATAGGCCGTGTCGCCGATTTTTTTATCGCCGCAGGGAAAAGCAAAGGTTCTTTCTGTTTTACCATCAATCGCATTCAATAAAGTATTGGTGAGTTTGGTATCGGAAACAAGTCTGCTAATGGTGTACAGACTCAGATCTGTATCTTTTTTCACAAAACTTCTGCCGGGTTTACTGCCATCGCAAGGGTGGAAAGAAGTGTGGTTACCCAATTCATGTCCGTTTGCTGCCATCTTTCGCCAATCGTTAATCCGGCGGCTGATGGCAGGTGAGGAGCCTATTAAATAAAAGCTTCCCTTCAATCCCAGAGAATCCAATGCAGGGGCTACATTATCAATATCAATATCTATTGCATCATCGTAGGTTAAAGCAACGGCGCATTGTTTGCCATTCCAGTTGCTGGTTTGTGCAATACACTCAGAACAAACCATGATCAAAAATAAAACGAGAAGGTTTTTAATTGTATGCATATTGTTTTTTTATGAAAAGGATTCCCCAAAAAACCGCAAATAATTTACCGACAGGGTGCATTTGCAAATTATCTCTAATTAACACAAAAACAGCAGTTGCCTTAAAAAGATTTATTCTGGTTTTTTCATTTTATCCGGTTTGGATCTGTAGATTTTACAGAGAATCCGAATAGTTGCCCTACAACATTACCTTTGCATCCATAAATACGAAACAGGATCATGCGTTTATACCCGGAAACAGCCCTTTCGCAATTGGAATTTGATAAGGTAAAAGCTTTGTTGAAAGAACATGGCAAAACGGAGTATGCCAAAGAAAAAGCAGAAAACCTCCGTATTCATACAAAGAAAGAATACATACAACTGGAACTCAACCAGACAAATGAATACAAACTAATCCTTCAACAGGCACAATATTTTCCCAACGATTTTACCTACAATATCAGCCGGGATCTGAAACTCTTATCCATTCAGGGTTCTATGTTAACCGGCGAGCAATGGATGCCCATCAGAAGGCTTTCGGAAAATATGAGCAATATTTTCCGCTGGTTTGATGCGGAGCGCAGACAATCCTTCCCCGCATTATCAAAAGTGATAGAAGGAAGTTATTATGAGAAAGTGATTATTGAGTTGATAGATGAAGTATTGGATGAAAATGGCAATGTAAAAGACAATGCTTCTGCTGATCTGCAAAAGATCCGCATGAGCCTTTTCCGCAAGCGGAATGAATTGCGGAGAATGTTTGAGAAAGTGATAGCTAAACTGGCCAAAGCCGGTTACAGCGCAGATATTGACGAGAGTTTCAGCAATGGAAGAAGGGTAGTGGCGGTATTTTCAGAACACAAACGTCAGGTAAAAGGGATTTTGCATGGAGAAAGCGATAGCCGCAAAACCGCTTTTATCGAACCTGAAGAAACCATCGAACTCAACAACGATGTGTTTGCATTAGAATACGAAGAGATCAAAGAAGTGCAGAAGATCCTACGCGATCTCACATCACGTTTATCCGTTTATGCGCCTTTGCTGCAACAATACCTAAGCATTGTTGGCGAATACGATTTTATCAATGCCAAAGCCAAACTGGCACTGGATATGAATGGCCAGCTTCCCGAACTTGCAGATAAAGCCCATGTGCATTTAATTGATGCCTATCATCCGCTTTTATATCTCTACAATAAAACATCCGGTAAAAAAACCATACCCGTTACTTTAACGCTGGATGAGAAGAACCGTATATTGGTAATCAGCGGCCCCAACGCAGGTGGCAAAACGGTTACCATGAAGACCATCGGACTTAACCAGATGATGCTGCAAAGCGGACTGTTGGTGCCCGTGCATCCAGATTCGCAGATGGGGATCTTTAAGCAGCTTTTTATCCATATCGGCGATACGCAGAATCTGGAATTTGAACTGAGTACTTACTCAAGTCATCTTCTCCACATGAAATATTTTATTGAGGTAGCCAATGGTAAGACCTTGTTTTTCATAGATGAACTGGGTAGTGGGAGTGACCCAAATCTTGGCGGCGCTTTTGCCGAAGTGATCATGGAAGAACTTTCCCGCCGCCATGCTTATGGTATTGTAACCACACACTATCTGAACCTGAAAGTGATGGCCAACCACACCCAGGGCATCATTAACGGCGCCATGCAGTTTGATGAGGTAAAACTCTTACCCATGTACAAACTGGTTGTTGGCAAACCCGGCAGTTCTTACACCTTTGCCATTGCAGAAAGAATTGGCCTTCCACAACACCTGATTAACAAAGCACGTAAACTGGTAGATGAAGATCATTTTAAATTAGACCGTTTGCTGAACAGTACCGAACAGGATCTGCAACAGGTTAATAAAGAAAGAAAGGAACTGCAAAAACTGCTACGTGAAAATGAGAAGCTGAAAAAAGAAATGGAAGAAGTGCTCGATCGTGAACGCCACCGCCAGCAGATTGAACTTTTAAAGAACCAGAATCGGATTACCGAAGACAGGCTGGTTTATCTGAAAGACATGGAGCGCAAACTAAAACAGATCGTGCTCGACTGGAAAAAAGCAGAAAACAAGAATGAAGTGGTTAAAAACCTCCAAAACCTGCTTTTCAAACAAAAAGAGGCCATTGTAGTAAACAAACTGGCCAAGAAAGTAGATAAAACATATAAGGAATTAAACGAACATATTGTGGTAGGCTCACTGGTAAAACTGAAGAAGAATTACCAGGTAGGCGAGGTAAAGGAAATCAGGGGCAAAAGAGCCATTGTGCAGGTAGGTATTTTGCCCATGAACGTAGATATTGCCGATCTGGTGTCGGTAGAAAAACTCGAAGACCCTCATAAACAGTGAGTTTCAGCAGTTTTCGCATTCTTTTTTTGGTAGTTAACTCTCCAGACTATTATTTTGCACCCGGAGAGTTGGCAGAGCGGTCGATTGCGGCAGTCTTGAAAACTGTTGACTGTAACAGGTCCTGGGGTTCGAATCCCTAACTCTCCGCACCCAAACCAATTGCTTATAGACCCGCTTGAAAGAGCGGGTTTTTTGTTGCCCGGGAAGCCAGGATACTTATCAGTTTCGGCCTATGCTTTGTTTCACTCCGTATCGGGTGATCAATGAAATTGGATATTGCAGCTTAATCTTAAAAGAGGATGATTTTTTATATATGATTACCATTATCTTAGGGACTGATACACTTTTAAAAGGCTAAAATCAACTCATGGAAGTACATCATAATGCACATCACGAAGGAAAGAAAAACTGGAAATCCTATTTGCAGGAATTTTTAATGCTTTTTCTTGCCGTATTCTTTGGTTTTTTAGCAGAATATGAATTAGAGCATATTGTTGAACACAACCGGGAGAAACAGTATATAGAATCAATGATACACGATATTATTGAAGACACAGTAAAGATGAGAATTGGAATTGATCTGAATACGATAAAAATTACAGGAATGGATAGTTTGGCCACAAGCATACTAGCTACACCATATACGGATAACAGTTTGAAAAAAATATACCAACTAACCAATTATCTGCATTATAGAAAAGAAGTTTTCTTTACAAAAAGAACCATTACTCAACTTAAAAATTCTGGAGGTCTTCGGTTAATAAGGAATATGGCAGCATCAGATAGTATTGTATCTTATGACGAAGCTTGTGAGAAGATTGAAGGGCAATTTGAGAATTTACATTGGCATCAGCTTAAAGCAAGAGATATTGAATTTAAAATTTTTGACCCTCATTTTACTTTTAATAGAGCTATTGATAAAAAATACAGTTTGCTTGACCGTGATGAGAAACTAATGATGGAATATTTAAGTTGGGTTGATATGACTAAACTTTCACATACCGTTTATGTAACCAGATTAAATCAACAAATGGAAAGGGCAAGAACTACTATTGAATTTTTAAAAAAGGAATATCATCTTGAATAGCAACACCGCTTAAAAGAGCTTCTTTATATTGCGTAAATTCACCCATGAACCTCCCCAAACTCGACCGCATCGGCACCCTTGGCTTTATTATCACAGCCATCTTTTCCCCATGCTGTTTTCCTTTACTTGGGATTGGGTTAACCGCTCTCGGCTACGGCAGTTTTGAATTATTTGGCGGATGGACTATGTATGTATTTCAGGCCTTTTTACTGATCTCACTCGCAGGATTGTTCATCACATATCAAAAGCAAAGAAATCTCTACCCATTGTTAAGCGGCTTGGCGGGAACCGGACTTGTGTATTATAGCTATTACCTGATAGATGCCGATTACTGGACTTATATTATGTATGGAGGAATGGCATTGGTATTTTTTGCATCACTGTATAATACATTCGGTATAAAGAAAAAACTAGCAAACGGTTTAATACTTGAATCGGTGATTACCTGCCCGGAATGTGGGCATCAGACAACAGAGATTATGCCCACCAATGCCTGTCAATACTTTTACAACTGTATGAATTGTCATGCACGATTGAAGCCCAAACCGGGAGATTGTTGTGTGTATTGCAGTTATGGAACGGTGGTTTGTCCACCCATGCAGAGCGGTGAGGATTGTTGTGCTTAATATCAAAGCGCATTTTGTATAACTTACGCATTCTAATCGCCCCGTATGAAAAAGCTATTTAAAATTCTTCTTTATGTGATCATTGTTGCGCTGGTTATTTTCTTTGCGTTTGTTCCTCAGTTTCTGGATAAATCCAAAAATAAATCCACCAGTAAAGGCCCGTTTGCCAAAGTTTCCTGGTACGATTCTATTCCGTTTATTGGAGACCTGCATTGTGATGCATTACTATGGGACAGAAACTTATTAAAACAGCATGATTACGGCCATGTAGATCTTCCCAGAATGCAGCAGGCCAATTTTGCCTTTCAGGTATTCAGTATTGTAAGCAAAGTTCCTTGGGGGATCAATATAGAAAAGAACCCAAGCAATTCAGACCAGATAGGCTTACTCAATTTTGCACAACTACAGACACCGGGTAATTGGTTTAGTATTAAAACAAGGGCTTTGCGGCAATGTAAGGCTTTGCATGATTTTGCAGACAGATCAGAAGGACAACTGCGAGTGATCGGTACAAAAAAGGAACTGCAACAATTTATCTCAGACAGAGAAAAAAATCATTTGCTCACCTCCGGCATGCTTGGTCTGGAAGGTGCGCAACCCTTAGAAAATGATCTTTCCAACTTAGATGTGTTTTATAAAGCCGGTGTACGATACATTGGTCTTGCACATTTTTTTGATAATGAATGGGCAGGTTCTGCGCATGGAATGAATAAAACCGGATTAACAGAAAAAGGAATTGCACTCATCAAAAAAATGGATAGTCTGCATATTACCATAGACCTCGCACACTGTTCTCAGCAAACCATTAATGATGTTTTCAAATACCATAACGGCCCTTTATTGGTTTCGCATACAGGTGTAAAAGGCATTTGTGATAACCAGCGAAATATGTCGGACGAACATTTGCTTGAGATCGGAAAAAGAAACGGTCTGGTAGGCGTGGGGCTTTGGGAAACTGCCGTATGCGGCAAAGATGCAGCTGCCACAGCGAAAACCATCAAATATGTAGCCGATAAAATTGGCATTGATAAGGTAGCGCTTGGTTCTGATTGGGATGGTGCATTTGAAATGCATTTTGATGTAACTGGAGCACCGGCAATCGTAACAGAATTAAGTAAACTCGGTTTTACAAGAACAGATATAGAAAAAATAATGGGCGGAAATATCCGTGATTTCTTTTTGAGAAATTTGCCTGATTAAACAATTGTATTCTGTTCGATGGATCCTCTGCGGAAACCTCTGCTTCTCTTGTTCTCTGCGGTTGGTAGAGTCTCAAAGATACGGCTTGTATCAAATTTTAAACCCTTGTCAACCGCAGAGAACAAGAGAGGCAGCGTTAACCGCAGAGTAATACTCCACCTCATTTACCGAGCCAATCCGCTATTTACCGAATAACTATCCAAATCAATAAAGACAGGCTATCAAGATAAGCTTGTCTTTATTGATATAGCTTAATATTGCGCTTTCTCCATCAAAACATATTGCAATGAAACGAGTACTATTTGCAGCCAGCCTGTTTTTACTTTCAGGCATCTGTACTATCAACGCACAAACTACCAATCCACCACCTGCCGGAGCCAATGCACAGGCCAATCGTCCACAAGCACCCAGGCAGGGCAGACCGGGAGAGTTAGCAGATCCTAATGCACCCGCAACCAAATACAGTTATACAGAAACCTTTGCACCGTTTTTCTTTACCAAAAACGGAACAGAGTACAGAGCCGCAACTGGTGAGCCGGGCCCAAAATACTGGCAGAACCGCGCCGATTATCAATTGGATGCAAAACTGAATGATGAGACCAATGAGATTATCGGATCTGAAATAGTTACCTATACCAATAACAGTCCGCTGAAAATGGATTTTGTTTGGATGCAGCTTGATCAAAATCTTTTCAAACTCGATTCACGCGGAAGCGCCATTGTTCCAACCAATGGAAGCCGCAATGCGGGCAGGGGACAGGTTTTTGATGCAGGTTACAAGATCAAATCGGTAAAAGTTGTAAGTGCCACTGCACCCAATACAGCAACCGATGTAAAATTTATGATCGAGGATACCCGTATGCAGGTTTTTCTTCCCAAAGAATTAACGGCTAATGGCGGTGTGTTGAAATTGAAAATTGAATATTCCTTTATTTCTCCTGATTATGGTTCAGACAGAATGGGAATTCTGAAAACCAAAAACGGTAAAATATTTACGGTTGCACAATGGTACCCACGTATGTGTGTATTTGATGATGTAAGTGGATGGAACACTTTACCATACACAGGCCCGGGTGAATTCTATCTTGAATATGGCGATTTTGATATCAAGATCACTGCACAGGCAAACGATATTGTGGTTTGTTCAGGCGAATTATTAAATCCACAGGAAGTATATACTGCCGAACAACAGAAACGTTGGGCACAGGCTGCACAGAGTGAAAAAACCGTTGTGATCCGTTCTAAGGATGAAGTAACCGATCCGGCTTCACGTCCTGCAGGCAAACCTACTCTTACCTGGCATTTTAAAATCAAGAATGCGCGTGATGCTTCATGGGCAGCTTCTTCCGCTTTTGTAATTGATGCAGCAAAAATGAATATGCCCAGTGGTAAAAAATCAATTGCCATTTCTGCGTATCCGGTAGAGAGTGATACTTTATCAAATGGAAACGGATGGAGACGTTCAACAGAATTTGTAAAAGAATCCATCGAATACAATTCCAATAAATGGTTTGAATTTCCTTACCCTGCAGCAACGGCCGTTGCCGGAACACCTGGTGGTATGGAATATCCGGGTATTGTTTTCTGCGGCGCACGCAGTTCGGGTCGTGGTTTATTCAGCGTACATGATCATGAATTTGGACATACCTGGTTTCCGATGATCGTTGGCTCGAACGAGCGTTTATATGGCTGGATGGATGAAGGTTTTAATACGTTCATCAATACACTTTCTACTGCTAATGTAAATAATGGTGAATTTAAACCTACCCGTGCACAAAATATTCATGGGATTGGTGGTGGTTATACCCGCCCCGGACTGGAACCCATTCTTAGTAATGGCCCTGACAATCTGAAAGAAGCCAACAACGGAACATTATTATACAGTAAACCCGGTTTAGGCCTTACGCTTTTACGTGAGCAGATTCTTGGTACAGAACGTTTTGACCGTGCGTTTCAAACCTATATCAAACGTTGGGCATTTAAACATCCTACGCCGGATGATTTCTTCCGCACGATGGAGAATGTTGCCGGTGAAAGCCTGCAATGGTTCTGGAGAGGCTGGTTTGCCAATACCTGGCGTTTAGATGTTGCCGTACGGGATGTAAAATATGTTGGCGGAGATTCTACAAAAGGCGCACTGATCACATTGGATAATCTTGAAAAAATGGCTATGCCGGTAATCCTCGAAATCAAATTAAAAAGTGGTAAAACAGAAAGAGTCAAATTACCCGTTGAGATCTGGGAGCGCAACGTTAGCTGGATATTCAAATATCCATCAACAGAAGAAATTATTTCAGTTACGTATGATCCGGATAAAGTATTACCCGATTTTAACGAAGACAATAATGTGTGGACGAAGAAGCAGTAGCATAGTGATTGGTTAAAGAAGTTAAAAGGGTTAAAGAGGTTAAAAAAGTAATGAATACTTTAACCTCTTTAACCCTTTTAACTTTCCTGACTACTTTAACTACTTCAAAGCCTCATCCACCAACCCCTTCAAACTTTTATACCGTTCATTCCTACCCTCACTTTTCAAATAAAAGCACATTAAAAATCCTGCATACTTTTTTTCATTATCCACCCATGGAAAGCTACCAAACAGACCGGGACTCGTAATCGCTTTGCTTAGATTATTGGTTGAGGAAGTTTCCATTACCCATTCTCCAAAACCATAACCAAAATTGCCAGCCTCGGCAGGAGCATAGGCAACGGTTACTTCTTTTGTAACACGATTTACCTGCATTTCATTAATACTGTTTTCACTAAGGATTCTTTTCCCGTTGAACGTTCCTTTGTTTAAGATCATCACCAGAAAATTCAGGTAATCATCAGGTGTACTGCTGGCTCCGCCCGCAGGTAAAGCCACTTTCCCTTTTCCAAAATCTGTATTCTTCATGTTTAATGGGCGGGCAATACGTTCTGCAAACAATTGCTCAAAACTTTTACCGCCAATCTTTTCAATCACAGCACCTGCAATCTGTAAACCTGTATTGCTGTAACGGAATATTTTACCCGGTTCGCCTTCCATTGGGTAAGATGCGATCTCGGCAATGGCTTCATCCATGCTGTTGATATTGCGCATTTCCTGAAGACTTTCTTTCAGATCAGGTGCTTTAATGGCCGTCATATGCGATAAACATTGGCTAATCGTAATATTTCCTCTTCCATGTTGCGAAAGAACGGGTAAGAATTTTCCAACAGTATCGGTGAGTCTTAATTTTCCTTCGTCTACAAAAGTCATTACCAATGCTGCGCTGAACCATTTGCTGCAACTGGCTACCATTTGACGGCTTGTATTGGTAAAATCATCTGTATTCGCCTCTTTACCTTGTCGCTTGGCCAAAAACCGGCCAACTAATTTCTGACGCTTGCTCATTTCATTTTCAGCGTGTGAATACACAAGTTTTCCGTCTTTATAGATTACCAGAATGTTTCTGCCACCCATTTTGGCCACATTATCTTCCAGCCATTTATCAACCTTTTCAAAACCGGGTTGACTGAAAACATGAAAAGAAATACAGGTTGAAATCAGGAAAAGGAGGGTAATCCGTAAAGCTGTTTTCATAATGATGATTTGTGTTTGCTTATATCTAAAATTATGCCATTGATTATTAGTTAAAAGGATTAAAGTAGTTAAAAACGTAAATACGGGTGTTCAACATCTTTTACTACTTTAACACCTTTAACTACTTTAACCCCATATAACCACTCTGACCAAACCCCGCCGATTGTCAAACAATTGTCATAACCCGCTAACCACAGTCATTGTTTATAGACGATCAGCCACGTAATTTTGCTTTTAATATCATATACACCATGAGCCAAACCATTCTTGATCTACTCCATAAATACGATGTACCCACACCAAGGTATACCAGTTATCCAACCGTACCTTATTGGGATTTTGATACGATCAATGTTGCCAAATGGAAAGAGTCTGTAGTAAATACTTTCAAGTCAGAAAACGGGGAATTGTGCATTTATATCCACCTGCCATTCTGCGAAAACATGTGCACATTCTGCGCCTGCAATAAACGCATTACTGTAAACCATGCTGTGGAAGATCCTTATATCAGCACCGTTTTAAAAGAATGGGCCATGTACCGTGAATTGTTGCCTTCAAAGCCGGTGATCAAAGAAATTCATCTGGGGGGTGGTACACCTACTTTTTTTAGTCCGGATAACCTTGTTCAATTGATCAAAGGCATTACAGATGGCGCGATCGTGAATGACAACCATGAATTCAGTGTTGAAGTACATCCCAATTATACAACAGAGGAACATATTCAGAAACTGGCTACGGTTGGTTTTAACCGAATGAGTTTAGGCGTTCAGGATTTTGATCCGAAAGTGCAGTTTGTGATCAACCGTATCCAGTCTTATGAAAAAACAAAAGAAGTGGTTGACTGGGCAAGAAAATACAATTACAACTCTATTAATATTGACCTGATCTACGGACTTCCGCATCAAACAATAGAAAGTATTGAACATACCATTAGTCTGATCAAGGGATTTATGCCGGATAGAATTGCGTTTTATTCTTATGCACATGTGCCATGGAAAAGCAAAGTACAAAGACGTTATACAGAAAAAGACCTTCCGGCAGCAAATGAAAAATGGGAGATGTATAACCGTGGCCGACAATTGCTGGAAGCCGCCGGTTTTAAAAGTATTGGCATGGATCACTTTGCTTTACTGGATGACAAACTGTTTCTGGCAGCCAAAAGCGGTAACCTGCACAGAAATTTTATGGGATATACCACAACTAAATCAAAACTGATTATTGGCCTTGGCGTATCGAGCATCAGCGATGCATGGAATGCTTTTGCACAGAATGAAAAGGAAGTGGAAGCCTATGAAGAAAAAGTGAACAGGGGAGAGCTGCCACTCGTTTTCGGCCATTTATTAAATGAAGAAGATGTGGTGATCCGTAAAAAAATCCTGGAACTGATGTGTGAGAACAAAACCATTCTCAACAATCCTGTTTTAGATCCTGAATTTGTAAAAGACGCTTTTACGAAACTGGCTTCACTGGAAGCAGATGGATTGGTGGTGCTCAATGAAACAGAAATTGATGTAACCGATAAAGGCATGTCATTCATCCGCAATATCAGCGCAGCTATTGATGCACAGCTCTGGAGAAAGCAGATGAATACAAATACGTTTAGTAAAGCAATCTGAGGAATATCGAATGTTGAACAGGGAATATTGAATGTCGAATGATTTTTTTTACTTTAGAATTCATCATTCCCTGTTCATTATTCAATATTTATTTATTTATTTCTTGCCTGCAGATACAATTCCAGTTTCTCAACATTCTGTTTGATTCCTTCATCGGCTTTAAATGTTTTCACTACTTTAATCAGGTCTTCTTTGGTGGCGAACAACATTTGCCAGGTTATGAATGTTTGATCACCCCGGCTTTCAAATTCTACGGTAGACACAAATTTCGGATAGGAGGTATGTTCGTACACGATTTTTTTCTCTTTGATCACTTCTTTAAAAATACTCTTGTTATCATAGTTGGTTCCGTCCGGCCCGTGCATAATTAAATTCCATTCTCCATCTGTTACCATGTCCATTTTGGTGATGGTATTGGTAAACCCATGAGGCCCCCACCAGTTTTTGATATGATTGGGATCTGTCCATACTTCCCATACCAATGAAACCGGGGCGTTCAAAAGACGGGAAATTTTGATCTGTCTTTCTTCCGGATTACCTGTTTCGTTTTGCATGCTTTTTTTGTTTTTGAATTTTATCTAAATAGTGCTCCAAACCATCCAGTTTGCTTTCCATGAATTGTTTGTATTGGGCAACCCAATCTGTTATTTCATGTAGTTTCTCCAATCGTGCTTCACAAAACCGTTCCCGACCCTGTTGGGTAATGATCACAAGGCCACATTCCGTTAAAATTTTCATGTGCTTATATACAGCCGTTCTGCTCACATCAAATTGCTCTGATACGGCATTTACATTCAACGGTTTTTGGGCAATCAAGCCAATGATCTCGCGACGGGTAGGATCGGCAATGGCCTGAAAAACATCTCTGCGCATATATGTAACCTTTTGGTTTCACAAATATATATGTAACCATTTGGTTTCACAAAATATTTTTTACATTGAGGCAGTGTGGGTGAGAAGAAAGTACAGGGAAATTACTTTATCAGCCAATTACGGATCTGATATTCATAAATGGTAAACCCGTTATTTATTTTCCGATAATAAATAACCCCAATGCCTTTGGCATACCAGATGTTCACAATTTCGGATGTTGATTCGTATGGATATGTTGTGGCAGATTTAAGCTTAGGCCGCATAGTAATCTTGTAAACATTACTGAATGTATTTCCTTTGAACGTAACTTTTGCATCCGCATTATCGCAGGTAAAATCATACCGTAAAAAAATCTGCTGGCCAAAAGTAGCCGTTCCGATATATTCATCACTTGTCCATGTATCACCCGTTTTCAAAGACTCTTTGATAAAAGGGAAATCCGCATTGATCTGCGGGTTAAACTTTACAGACAATGTGTATTTGTCTGCCGATATATATTCATAATAATTGTCTGCATCTTTTCTGTAAACAGATGGAACAGGATTACCAAATTTGGGTTGTTCATACATCACCCTGTAATTGTTGCCATTGATAAGGGTTAACGAATCGGGTATATATTTTTTAAGTGTATCGCCTGTATTATAGAGATCGTCATACGTCCAGTAACTATTGCCTGTTAATGGGAAATGATCGTTATTGTTTAGCGGCACGGGATTTACCACTGTTACGGAAAAGCCACAACTGGAGCTGACTCCGTTCAAAGTAAAATCATCCACACCTGCATTTAAAGGCGCACCTGAAGGTGTTAAAATGATTATTTGTACACCCGTTACCGTAAAATTACCGGTTGCAGAAAATTTATATCCATTCACCGTATTGGTTGAAACGGAATAGGACCCGATAGAAATTACATTTACCACTATCGAAACTTTACCAAAAGTATCCGTGGCGGCCCCTTTTGCAAACACACCCGTTACCACCGCATTTGAACAGGCAAATGGCGCACCTGCCAGTGAAAACAATGCGGGAAGTCCTGCAGCGGGGAGTACCGTGATTTTAATATGACAAACACTTGTATCAAAACTTACGGTAAGATCATCTGTTTGTGGATTAGCAGGTTTGCCTTTCGAAAAAAGTTTTACAGTGTTGATTCCAATGGTAGTAAAGGTTCCGCTTGTGCTGAAAGAATATCCGTTAACGGTATTTGTTTTGATGCTATAGGTTCCGGTACTTTTTACATTGACTGTTACTTCTATATAATTAGTATCATTCAATTCTTTTCCAACTGAATATGTACCCGCAATGGTTTTAGGAAGACA
Organism: Sediminibacterium sp.; assembly: GCA_965206685.1. Lineage (GTDB taxonomy): Bacteria > Bacteroidota > Bacteroidia > Chitinophagales > Chitinophagaceae > Sediminibacterium. The sequence goes on along the minus strand of OZ242223.1, from coordinate 1,538,917 downwards.
GTCACCGGTTGATTCACTCTTTAAAGAACCTTTAGCTGCAGGCACATAACCCATCAGGTACTTATCCTGACAGGATAAAAACCCAAGCATCAGCAAAAAAACAATGATGAGCCTGTGAAGCTTTTGCATTAACGCAATCGGTTATTACTATTGTAAGCTACTAATATTCCTGTATTTATCGGCGCATCCGGAGATATCCATTATTATCAGATCAAAAAGCTTCGCCAAGGCTAAACATAAGAGAACTGTATCCTTTGCTGAAACCCAGATCCATTCCAATATTGGTATTGGATCCTTTATTGAATTTGACCCGCAAACCTGCACCGGCAGCCGGGTGCCAGGATTGAAAGAATGTTCCTGATCCGCTAACTGTGTTCAAATTGGCAAATACCACAAATCCAAACAATCCGTTGGCTGTAAGATCTCTTCGATATTCTGCCTCTGTATAAAAAAGACTTTTACCACGATAACGGTTTTGATCAATGCCTCGTCCTGAGCGGTTATCAGGATCCCAACCGATACTGGGCAGATCAAGATATGGCGTACCGGTTTTGGTTACTGTCCATAAATACGACCAAAAGGCTAACACGTTCTGTTGATCGGGTTTTAAGGGATTGAGCGAAAGATATTTTCTTATATCCACATACAATGATTGCCAGTTATCATTGCTGCCTAATAATTGCGGATGAATTCTATACACAATATTTGCATATGCACCGGGTAATGGATTGATCGAATTATTACGGGTATCGTATAAAAGATTCAGGCTCAATCCAGATGAAAATGAATTACTGCCTGTTCCATAATCATAACCGGTATATTGTTTCAGGTTAATGGTGGAATCATCGCTTTTAATATTCACACGGTAATCCAGATGATAGCCAATGCCTGCAAAAAAATAGGGGGTAATTCTTTTTAATACACTCTGATAAAAACGCAGGTATTTATAATTTACGAGAATGCGTTGTTCATTCGTATGATCGCTGCCTAATCCCCATGTGTATTGCGGATAATATAAGAAACGGGTATCACCCTGTATCGTCCATGTATTATTGGGTAACCATGCACTTGTTCTCAAGGGCAATCCAAAGCGTCCGTTAAAGTTCCAGTACGGAGCAAAAGTGGCGCTGGATATTTTGGTTGTTTTTCTTGGCCCCAAATAAGTTCCTGCAGTTGTGCTTGTGATCAATGCCCTGCCACTTCCGCCCGGTACAACACTGCTGAAAGGGAGTAATGAGAAATAAATTTTTCTTCCGCGGATCTCATGCGCATGAACGATTTTGATATGAAGCAGTTCTTTTGCAATATCAATCAGATCTCGCTGAAGAGAAGTGTCTTTGATCGTTTTGTTTTCGGGAACAATAGTAGATGCCTCCTGTGAATGGCCTATCACGGGTAATAATACAATCACTACAGCAATTGCCTTTTGTAACCAACGGTTTTTATTCATAACGTAATGCCTCAATGGGATCCAGTCTGGATGCTTTTTGTGCGGGATAATACCCAAAGAAAACACCGGTAACGGCACATACTACAAATGAGAGTATCACAGACGATTGCGAAACCAATGTAGGCCATGATAAGAACAGGGTTACCAATTTAGCGGCACTGATTCCTAAAACAACGCCGATAATGCCTCCGGTAATGCTGATGAGAATGGCTTCGGTTAAGAACTGAAGAAGAATATCAATACCCCTTGCACCAATAGCCATGCGTAATCCAATCTCTTTGGTACGTTCCGTTACCGATACATACATAATATTCATGATCCCGATACCACCAACCAACAACGAGATGGCTGCAATAGCCGTTAATAAAACCGTAAGTAACTGACTGGTAGAACTCATAGTGCTGATCAGTTCTGCCTGTGTACGCACGGTAAAATCATCTTCTTCACTGAACTTCAGTTTATGATTGGCACGTAGTATGGCACTCACTTCTTTGGTAGCGGTGTCTGAACTTTTTTCATCAATGGCAGATGCGTAGATAGTTTGAATATGAACGATCGCCATGATCCTTTTCTGAACAGTAGTGTACGGTGCCAGGATCACATCATCCTGATCCTGCCCAAATGTGTTCTCACCCTTTTTTTCCAATACACCAATCACTTTCAAAGGGATCTTATTAAAGCGGATGATTTTTCCAACCGGGTCTTCTCCATTCATAAAAATATTTGCCTTAACTGTTTGTCCGAGAAGACAAACTTTATCTGCCGTTAATACATCCTCATCCGTAAAAGCAATACCCGATTGCAGTTTCCAGTCGCGTATGGTAAGATAGGAGGGACTAACTCCCTGTAATGAAGTGGGCCAGTTATTGGATGAATTGATGGCCTGTCCGTTTGATGAAACTGCCGGCGAAACCTCTGTAATAAATATTGCCTGATCCTGAATGGCTGTTGCGTCTTTTACTTTCAATGTTTGCAAACCGGAACTACCCAGCCTGGCACCGCCGCCTACAGTAGCATTACTGAAAGGCCGGATCGTGATCATATTAGAACCCATACTCGATAACTGACTCCGTATACTTTGCTTGGAACCTTCTCCTATGGATACCATCGTGATCACAGCTCCCACACCTATAATGATACCCAGCATGGTAAGTGATGTTCGGATCTTATTTCGTAATAAGGCTTTACAGGCAAGTCCCAGCAGGTTAAATATATTCATGAGGCAATTTTTATAGGCTCGTCCACTTTCTCAACTGGCAGTGCAGCCAATGCTTCTTTAGCAGAATGTATATTTTCATTTTTGATGTCTTTGATCACACGCCCATCTTTAAGGGTAACCGTGCGACTGCTGAACACAGCTATATCGGGTTCGTGTGTTACAAAAACAATCGTCTTTCCCTTACTGTTCAAATCCTGTAGCAATGCCATGATCTCATAAGAAGTTTTTGTATCAAGGTTACCGGTAGCTTCATCTGCCAGTATCATCACCGGTTCATTCACCAATGCCCTTGCAATGGCAACCCGCTGTTGTTGTCCTCCGGATAATTGATTGGGCATATGATCTATCCTTTCAGCCAGACCAACAGCTTCTAAAGCATGAACGGCTTTCTCGCGTCTTTCTTTTGCGGGTATGTCAGCATTATATAAAAGTGGTAACTCAACATTTTCCAATGCTGATGTTCTTGCCAGCAGATTATAGGATTGAAATACAAATCCGATCTTTCTATTTCTTAATCTTGCCAATTCATTTCGTGAAAGGCTTTTTACATCTACACCATCTAAAAGATATTTCCCTTCTGTGGGTTGATCAAGACAACCTAATATATTCAACAAAGTAGTCTTGCCGGAACCGCTGCTACCCATGATGGTTACAAACTCACCCACTTCCACAGAAAAAGTAATTCCTTTGAGTGCCCTGATGGTTTCGGCACCCATTTTGAATTCGCGTTTCAGTTCGTTTATATCGAGTATTTTATTAGGCATTGTGTGATCACTCTTAGGATTCGTTTGTATTAATTACCCGGCCTTCTCCGGTTGCCACCGCCACGGGTTGGCATAAACGGACTTTTAGCAGCAGCGGCAGCGGCATCTTTTTTCAATAATTTTTGATAGCCTGTAATCACTTCTTCCCCTTCTGTTAGTCCGGAAATAACCTGCACTTCTGTTTTATCATCAAGCCCAGTCATAACCGGTCGGCTGAAAATAGTCATACTATCTTTTTTGATCCATACCAAACCCTTTCGGATGGTTATTTTATTACTGTCTGCAGATTGTTTGGACTTATTACCTCTTCTTCCGGAACCTGTTCGTTTAACAGGTATATCGGTTACTGCCAGATGAAATTTTTCAATCAATAATGAATCCGGACTAAACGCCAATGCGGCTGCCGGAACCAATAATGTGTGTTTTACTTCTATTGTGTAAATGGTAATATTTGCTGTCATACCCGGCTTTAAACGCATATCAGTATTTGGGGCATCGATGATGGTGATATAGGTAACCACATTAGCAGATACAGAAGAGCGTAACCGGATCTCTTTTACGGTTCCGGCAAATGTATCCACCGGGAAAGCATCAACTGTAAAGATCACACGCTGGCCTTGTTTTACATTTCCGATATCCGCTTCATCTACGGAAGCTTGTACCTGCATACGCGAAAGATCTTTGGCAATACTAAATAGAGTAGGTGTGCTTAAGCTGGCGGCAACCGTTTGTCCTTCGCTGATACTTCTTGCCAGCACGGTTCCATCAATGGGTGAATAGATATCTGTGAAAGAAAGATTTTTTTGTGCCGTTTTTAATTGTGCAGAAATACTGTTCACCACATCTTTTGCATTACTGAATTGATATAATGCTGTTTCCAGGTCTGCTTTACTGATGGCACCTAATGCATATAATTTGGATTGCCTTTCATAATTGCTTTTCTGATAAATCACATTGGCATTGGCTGCCTGCAGGTTAGATGTGTATTGCTGTACCTGCGCTTCCATCAATGTTTTATCTAATTGTGCCAGTAACTGGCCTTTTTTAACAGGTGAATTAAAATCGGCGTATATTTTTTTGATGTTGCCGGAGATCTGACTGCCTACCGCAACCGTATCCACAGGTTGCAGCGTACCAATGGCTGTAACCGAATTACTAACGGAACCATACACAACCTTTTCGGTTTGCAAAATGATCACTTCTTCTGCTTTCCTGAATTTCCAGAACCAGATGGCAATGCCAGCGAGAATAATTCCGCTGATCAACCAAATCCATGTACTCTTTTTCATGATCGCGATATGTTTACTATAATGAATTGATTAGAACGTTACCGGAATGCCCATATAAAATTCATATACCTTATTGTACAATGCTGCCCTGTATTTTGCCTGTATATAAGCCTGTTGGGACTGCACATAAATATTTTTCTGTAACAACAGTTCCACTGCAGTTACAGCTCCTAGTTTTAACTGCTCATTGGTTATACGATAGATCTCTTCACTTGTGGTAAACTGGATTTCTGCAGCTGTATATTCTGATTGTGCATTCAATACGTTTATATAAGCCTGTTCTACCTGCTGATTGAGAACTGTTTTCGTATCATAGAAAGCCAATTCTGATTGTTTCAGGATGATCTTCGATTTATTGATATTGGTTCTGTTCACACGTCGGCTATAAATAGGTACACCCATGGTTACACCCAGTGTCTGATAAAAATTATTATTCAGCTGGGAAGTATAGAATGTTGATTGATTATTGGAATAGCCGGTTGCCAAACCCGCACCCGCACTGATGATCGGTTTTACAGAAGCGCTTATCTTTTCTAATTCTGTTTGTGAGATTTGAATCTGCACTTCCCGGTTCTTTACTTCCGGCCTCAACTGTTGTGCCTCTTTCTGTGCTTCGGGTAATGAAGTCAATACAATAATTACGGGAATAGCCGCAGGAGCGATAACAATTAGATCGTATGAGGTAGGCAGCAGCAGGTATTGCTTCAGAAGTACCGTATTAAGCTTAAAATTATTAGTAGCATTGATCAGGTTAAAACGATCAGTAGCCACCTGCGATTGAAGCAGTAACAGATCTTTTCTTGCAATACCACCTGCATCAAACTTTTGTTGTCCCTGTGTTAGCTGCCCGTTAGAAGTACCTAAAACAGATTCAAGGGAAACCATGATCTCTTTCGAAAGAAGAATGTTAAAAAAAGCCTGGGTAATACTTAAGGTTACACTGTTTTCTGTTTCTTTTACATACAGGTTAGCAGATTGAACAGAATATTGTTTTGAACGGATATCATTTTTTAAATAGCCTCCGTTATAAAGTGTTATGGAAGAATTCACCCCATAACTACTGGAAAAACTAGTCTGCGACTGAACCGTACCTGTATTTGCAGAGCCATTCTTCCCGTTTACAAACGATTGAGAAGCAGAACCGGTAAGATTGGGTAATACCCCTGCTTTGGCCTGTAAAAGATCTTCTTCTGCTGATTTCGTGTTAAGCCGCAATGTGGCCAGAGAAATATTTCTTGTTTTTGCATAAGCAATACAATCTTCCAATCGCCACTGTAAAGGTAAACCGGCGGTAAGGGTATCCTGCGCCATGGAAACACAAGGGACACAAAAAAGAAAAAAAAGAAAACCTAAAGATCTGTTCATACAATCCAGTTGCTACAACTGTTTTCGGGAAGTGAAAAATGATTTGACAAAAGCAGAATAGGGATTATTCGCTTTCGGAATCACGGTTTTAACAGGTGCATAACTTGAAAAAATCGCGTTAATGATCTGGGTTTGCTTCCATGCGTTATTTTTCATTTTGTTTAGTTAGGTGTGCGCTGTAAAGGTGGTTTCATTCAAAATGGCGACTGTTACACACCTGCTATCATTGTTTACAAGATTCACATATACAGTCGCTCGGCTCCGCCGGGTGACCATTATCCCCCGGCCTCTGGCCTATAAAGAATCCACTACGTAAATTTTACCCAACTCGTAAACCACATACTTCCTCCGTTCATCAATTCCCCTCATTTCAATCTACATTGCCATTACCTTTGCCAAAATAATTTCAGCATTTGAAGCACCTTGCCGCACTAAATAAGTATTTCTGGAAATACCGTTACCGCTTCTTTATCGGGATCTTTTTTGTGATGTCGTCCAATTACTTTGCAGTTTTGGCACCACAGGTAACCGGTTATGTGATCAATCAGGTGCAGCAACGTTTACCCGGCTCACATCCACCCGGCACAAGACCCATACACGATAAACTGGTTGATCTGTTTATTGATGGGATCCAGTCGTCTCACATGAGTTTTGCCTGGCTTATTGCGATTTCAAGTATCACTATATTGGTATTAGCATTGATCAGAGGTATTCTGATGTTCTTTATGCGCCAGACCATTATTGTCATGAGCCGGCATATTGAATTTGACCAGAAGAATGAGATCTTCCGCCATTACCAGAAATTAGATACCAACTTCTACAAAACACACAGCACCGGCGATCTGATGAACCGCATGACGGAAGATGTAAGCCGTGTACGGATGTTTACCGGCCCAGCGATTATGTATCTGATCAACCTGATCTCACTGATCGGTTTTTGTGTGGTAAATATGTTGCGTAAAGACGTACATCTTACTTTATTGGTATTGGCACCATTACCCATTCTGGCAATCACCATTTATCTTGTAAACAGCATCATCAACAAAAAAAGTGAGCGCATACAGGCATTGCTTTCCGATCTTACCACCAATGCACAGGAATCGTATTCCGGTATTCGTGTGATCAAATCTTTTGTGCAGGAAAAAGCAATGCTGGGTTTCTTTCAGAAGAACAGTGAAGAATATAAAAAGAATGCGGTAGGATTGGCAAAAGTAGAAGCGATCTATTTTCCAAGCATGGCATTGATGATCGGACTCAGCACTTTGGTTACAATTATGCTTGGCGGCATGCAGGCATTACTGGACACAAATAAAGTAGGATTGATTGTTGAGTTTGTGATCTATATTAATATGCTCACATTTCCGGTAAGTGCCATAGGCTGGACAGCCAGTATGATACAGCGTGCAGCAGCATCACAGAAAAGGTTGAATGAATTCCTGCAAACAGAACCCGTAATCAGGAATCCCAAAAATCCAGTTAAAGAAAAAGTATCCGGCGATATCGTATTTAGTGACATGAGCTTTACCTATCCGCATACAGGTATCAAAGCTTTACAGCGGATTAATCTCAAGATCAATAAAGGAGATAAAGTTTTAATTCTTGGCCGTACAGGAAGTGGTAAATCTACTTTTGCCCAATTGCTTTTGCGATTCTATGATCCCACAAAAGGAACGATTCAGATCGGTGGAAGAGATATTCGCGAAATAGATCTCAAAACCTTACGTGAACAGATCAGCTATGTACAACAGGATGTTTTTCTGTTCAGCGATTCGGTAAGCAATAATATCAGTTTCGGATTATCGCAGGAAGCCTCAAAAGAAACTGTTGAAAAAGCAGCGGCTTCTTCCAGCGTCCATAATGAAATCCTGGGTTTTAGTCATGGATATGATACCATGATAGGAGAGAGAGGCGTTACACTCAGCGGCGGACAAAAACAACGGATCTCCATTGCCCGTGCCCTGATCAAAGAACCGGAGATCATTGTGTTTGATGATTGCCTGAGTGCAGTAGATGCCAAAACAGAAAACGAAATCATCGGAAACCTTTACAGATACCTTCACGATAAAACCGCGATCATTATTACACACAGAATATTTTCTTCCTTCCAATTCAACAACATCATTGTTCTCGAAAACGGTGAACTGGCCGAGCAGGGAACACATGAGCAGCTCATGGCCAATAACGGGTATTATGCAGAATTATACCGTTTGCAGTTAACAGAGGAAAAGTCAGAAAAGACCGAAAGTCTGGAAGTCGGAAAGTAATCAGATTTACCCCTCGGACTTACCGACTTTACTGACTTTCCCGACTTTTTGCTAAAATTTTGGTAATTCTGAAACAATCCTATATTTGTGCCGCTTATAAAGGATTTCCAAAACCAAAAAACAACTAACTGTGGCGTACGAGAACAATGACAAAAAAATGGAGAGTGTTTACAGCAAACGGATCAGGGCTGGAAAAAGAAGGACCTATTTTTTTGATGTAAGGGCAACCCGTGGAAATGATTACTTTTTAACCATCACCGAAAGCCGCAAACGTTTTGATGACAATGGTTACGACAGGCACAAGATCTTCCTGTACAAAGAGGACTTCAACAAATTCATCAAAGCCCTGGGTGAGGCGATCGATTACGTGAAGACAGACCTGATGCCAGATTTCGATTTCGACGCATTTAACCACGAGTATCCAGAAGGAGAAGGTGAAGGAAACGCAGAAGGCGGAGATGCCTATGTAGCTCCATCAGCACCCGTTGCAGAAGCAGAACCCGCACCTGCTGCCCCGGTTGAAGTAGCCCCAACCCCCATCACAGACGCAGCAGCCGCAGCCAACAGCGCTTCTGAAGAAGTAGACAAATGGTAATTCAAATCAATTGATATAAACAAGAAAGCCGCTTACTAAAAGCGGCTTTCTTATTTACTACTATATGCAAAAGTATTGCTGACTTATCACTAAACACTAGCCCCCTCCCAGGGGGTTGGGGGTCAGGGGGTGGGGGTGAGTTTCTTCAACATCCATATATCACACCCACTATGCCCCGTATTTCCTATCGGGCCACTCAAATAGTCAAATCCAAATTTTTCATACACACTTACCGCTTTTTTCAGTTCGGGCATGGTTTCAAGATACATATTGGTAAATCCTTTCGTAACAGCCACGTCCATACATTTACTGATCATCATTCGGCCCAAACCCAGACCGCGGGCAGCAGGGGAGAGATACATCTTCACTAATTCACAGGTATCTGAAGGAAGTCCTTCTGTAGGAAAAATACCGGCACCACCTAAGATTACACCTTCTTTTTCTGCAATAAAATAAACACTTTGAGGAGTGGATTGAAACAATTCAAACAAGTGATCCGTAGAATCATCATAATAAACCGTTCCGGGATGATTGGCACCAAATTCTTCAAGGCTTCTGCGGATAATATTGGCAATAGCAGCATTATCCGTTAGTTCAATCGGCCTTATCAAAATATCATCTCTATACTTCAACATTCAATATTCCTTGTTCAATATTCAATATTCTTTAGCTTTTTCTATACGCCTTAAACGCATTGATTAACCCATTGGTAGAAGCATCATGAGAACTCACGGGTTGTTCATCAGTTAATTCAGGTAAGATCTCGTTAGCCAGTTGTTTCCCTAATTCAACACCCCATTGGTCAAAGCTGAATATATTCCAGATCACACCCTGTGCAAAAATTTTATGCTCATATAAAGCGATCAATGATCCCAAAGTAAACGGCGTAATTTCTTTTACAAGAATAGAATTGGTAGGCTTGTTGCCATCAAATATTTTAAAAGGGGCCAGTTTTTTGATCTCATCTTCTTTTTTATCAGCTTTCATCAATTCCACTTTCACATTGTTCTCAGACTTTCCATTCATCAACGCTTCTGTTTGCGCAAAAAAGTTGGAGAGAAGTTTCACATGGTGATCGCCAAGGGCATTATGACTGATCGCGGGTGCAATAAAATCGCAAGGTATCATCAGTGTTCCCTGGTGAATTAATTGATAGAATGCATGCTGGCCATTGGTTCCGGGCTCACCCCAAATAACCGGGCCGGTTGAATAATTAACGGGGTTACCGCTGCGGTCAATACTCTTGCCATTGCTTTCCATATTTCCCTGCTGAAAATACGCAGCAAACCGGTGCATGTATTGATCATACGGTAAAATAGCTTCACTCTGTGCGCCAAAGAAATTGGTGTACCAGATCCCGATCAATGCCATTAATACCGGGATATTTTTATCAAACTTTTCATTCCTGAAATGTTCGTCAACTGCATAAGCCCCTTTGAGTAATTGCTCAAAATTATCGTAACCGATAGTGAGCGCAATAGATAAACCGATAGCGCTCCATAACGAATAGCGGCCACCAACCCAATCCCAGAACTCGAACATATTGGCTTTATCAATACCAAAAGCCGTTACCTCTTTTTCGTTCGTGCTCAACGCCACAAAATGTTTAGCTACATGCGCCGGATCTTTTGCAGACTCGAGAAACCAGTCTCTTGCAGAAAGTGCATTGGTCATAGTTTCCTGCGTAGTAAAGGTTTTAGATGCCACGAGAAACAGCGTTTCTTCCGCATTTACTTTTTTGAGCGTTTCTGCAATATGTGTTCCATCAACATTGCTTACAAAATAAGATTGAATCCCTTCTTTCCAATAAGGTTTTAGAGCTTCCGTAACCATAAAAGGCCCCAGATCGCTGCCGCCAATACCAATGTTTACAATGTATTTTATTTTCTTGCCGGTATAGCCTTTCCATTTACCACTGTGTACTTTCTCACAAAAATCCTTCATGTGATTTTGTACTTTACGTACGCGGGGCATGATGTCTTTTCCTTCTACCAGGATCGCAGAATCAGAAAAATTACGAAGGGCGGTATGTAAAACCGAACGGCCTTCTGTTTCATTGATTTTGATGCCGGCAAACATATCATGTATTGCATCTTTTAACTGACAATCCTCTGCCAGTTGCAACAAAAGCTGCAGGGTTTTGGGGTTGATGATATTCTTGGAGTAATCGAAAAGGATATCACCGAATGTGATGGAAAATTTCTTGAAACGTTCCGGATCAGCCGCAAAAAGATCTCGCATATGCCTGCGGCTCATTTCTTCCTCATGATGCTTCTTTAATAAAAACCAGGCTTGTGTATTCGTTGGGTTAATTCTGGGTAACATAGCTATTCTTCAGTTATAATAATTCTCGGTTAATGAAATGATGATCTACAGCGAGTTGATCACTTCAATGGTTTTAGCCACATCGTTAGGGTGAATGTCAAGATGTACTACGATCCTGATTTGTGTGGGGGAGATGGCGATCACGAAAATTCCCTGTTCTTTAAATTTTGCGGCCAACTCAGGAGCGGTATAACGTCCTTTCACCTCAAAAATAATGATATTTGTTTCAACAGGTAAGATTTCACCGGTAAAATCCTTTTTTACCACTGCAGCAGTGATCATTTGGGCATGTGCATGATCTTCGGCAAGCCTTGCAACATGGTTTTCAAGTGCATAAATACCCGCCGCAGCCAGAAAACCGGCCTGACGCATTCCGCCCCCAAATACTTTCCGCACCCTGCGGGCCTTTTTGATCAACTGTTTGGTTCCAATCAGTACACTGCCAACAGGTGTCCCCAATCCTTTGCTCAAACAAATGGAAATAGAATCAAATGCCTCTCCATATTGCTTACAGGTTTCATTTTTGGCTACGAGGGCATTGAATAAACGCGCTCCATCAAGATGTAGCTTCAAATTATTTTGTAAGCAAACTTCTTTAATCGCCTGTATATCAGTAAAATTATAACAACTACCTCCACCGCGGTTTGCCGTATTTTCCAACGAAACCAAACTGGTAATGGGTTTATGCACATCTTCCGGATTGATTGCATCTCTAACCTGATCAGCCGTAATTCTTCCACGGTTTCCTTCCAGAAGTCTAACCGATGCACCTGAATTGGAGGCAATTCCGCCACCTTCATAGAGGTAAACATGCGACAATTTATCACAGATCACTTCATCACCGGGTTGTGTATGACATTTGATGGCGATTTGATTGGTCATGGTTCCACTCGGACAAAAAATCCCGGCTTCCATGCCAAATAACTCAGCACTCATGGCTTCGAGCTGATTAATGGAGGGGTCTTCTCCAAAAACATCATCCCCAACCGGGGCTTTCATCATGGCTTCAAGCATACCCGGGGTAGGACGGGTTACCGTATCGGATCGAAAATCTATCATAGCGCTGCGAAGATAAATGGAAACCGAAGTTTTTATGGATTCTGTTTATGTTTAATTTATTCAGGAAAAGGGTAAAACATTGCGTTTTTTTGCCCAAATCCGCAAGTTTTTCCACAAAAGCTGGCATAATTCGTAGTTGCAACGTACTTTTGCAGACTTCTGAAAGTTCAGCCACAATTTAACGGTCTCTTATACAGCGTTTACAAAACAATTGTGGTCTTTTAGTCGTTTATATCATATAAGTCAAGTAATTACACATCCATGAGGCAGCTCAAAATCGCTACACAGATCACTAACCGGGACTCGCAAGCCGTTGAAAAGTATCTGCAGGAAATTTCTAAAATACCGATGATCACCCCAGAAGAAGAGACCACTTTGGCTCAGAAGATCAAGATGGGCGATCAGCGTGCATTGGACAAACTGGTTCAGGCGAACTTACGTTTCGTGGTGTCGGTGGCCAAGCAATATCAACACCAGGGTCTTTCTTTGAGCGATCTGATTAACGAAGGAAATCTTGGTCTGATTAAAGCTGCACAACGTTTTGATGAAACCAAGGGTTTTAAATTCATTTCTTACGCTGTATGGTGGATCCGTCAGTCAATTTTGCAGGCTTTGGCCGAGCAGGGAAGACTGGTACGTTTACCGCAGAATAAGATTGGTACTTATAATAAAGCTAACAAAGCCTATATGGCATTTGAACAGGAGCATGAGCGTGAGCCTTCAACAGAAGAGCTGGCCGAGATTCTGGAAATGAGCGAAACTGAGATCAACAATATCTTCCAGAGCAATACCCGTCACACTTCTTTAGATGCCCCGGTACACGAGGCAGAAGATGTAGCCATGGGAGATCTGTTAGAAGGAAGCGATGATACCGATGAAGATGTGATGAAAGACTCACTTCGTGAAGAGATTCGCAGGGTATTGAAATCATTAAGCCCACGTGAAGCCGAGATCGTAAATGCATATTTCGGACTGGATGGTGAAAACGGCGTAACCATTGAGCAAATCGGCATGAAGTATGATCTTACTAAAGAGCGTATCCGCCAGATCAAAGAAAGAGCGATCAAACGTTTACAAAAAGCCCGTTACAGCAATGCTTTAAAAGCCTATTTAGGATAAGAATTTCATCCAACTATCTGATAAAAGCCCCTCGTTACATTGAGGGGTTTTGTTTTTTGACCACCCCGCCCTTCGCTAAGCCGCTTGGGCACCCCTCCTGGCAAAGCCAGGAGGGGATACTTTACACCTTAAACGCAAAACCCAACACTTACTACTTAAAACTTACAACCTATAACTTTTAACGCTTTCACGTGTTCTAACCATATAATTTTGCATCATGAAAAAATGGGGGTTGTTTTTGGCGGTTATTAGTGTTGTATGGGGTTGTGAAAAGACCATACAGATTGATACTGTTCAGCAAACACCCAAACTGGTAGTAGAAGGGCAGATAGAAAGCGCGCAGGCACCGATAGTAGTATTGTCTAATTCATTAAATTATTTTTCTGAGATCGATGCGGCTACTTTAAATGGCTCGTATGTGCATGGAGCCAAAGTAACCATTAATAACGGAACCAATACCTATACCCTGAACGAAGTAACCGTGCCACTTAACGGTGGTTACAATGTTTACTATTATACAACGGCACAAACATCACCGTCCAATACTTTGTTTGGTCAAACGGGGAAGACATATACACTGAATATTGAAGCCGGCGGACAAACCTATACATCTACTACCACCATTCCTGTATTGGCAAAAAAGATAGATTCGTTATGGTGGAAAAAAGCACCTAATAATACAGACTCAAACAAAGTTGTTTTAATGGGAAGGGTAACCGATCCACCGGGTTTGGGGAATAATATCCGTTATTTTACGAGTTCCAATAACAAAGACTTTTATCCGGGATTGAACAGTGTGTTTGATGACCAGATCATCGATGGCAAAACCTATGATATTCAGATAGACCAGGGTGTTTCCAAAAATGTGAAGCTGAAATTTGAAGATTACGGATATTTTAAAAGAGGAGATACGGCGATCGTGAAGTTTTGCAATATTGATAAAGCCAGCTTTGACTTCTGGAGAACATGGGAATTTACTTATCAATCCGTAGGTAATCCGTTTTCTTCACCCGGAAAAGTATTGAGTAATATCAGTAATGGGGGATTGGGGTCATTTTGCGGGTATGCCGTTCAGTATAAAGCATTGATTATCCCCAAATAACACATATTTGTGAAAAACCAAAAACGTTGAACTGCAAGGGTTCGATATTTTTGTTCGTCTAATTAAATAAACAGAATAGTATGGCAAATGAGGCTACAGAGCATGTACATGTATTGATCATTGGTTCAGGTCCGGCAGGATATACCGCTGCAATTTATGCAGCAAGAGCTAATATGAAACCCGTTTTATACCAAGGTATTCAACCGGGTGGCCAGTTAACCATTACCACCGAAGTTGAGAACTATCCCGGCTATCCAGATGGAATTCAAGGTCCGGATATGATGGTGCATTTTGAAAAACAGGCAGCCAGAATGGGCGCCGATATCCGTTATGGATTGGCTACAAAAGTGGATTTTAGTGCGCAACCTTATAAAGTATGGATAGATGAGGAGAAACTGATTGAAGCAGATTCTGTGATCATTTGTACCGGTGCATCAGCTAAATGGCTGGGCATTCCGAGTGAAGAAAGATTAAATGGGTTTGGTGTGAGTGCCTGCGCGGTATGTGATGGGTTTTTCTTCCGTGGTAAAGAAGTAGCGATTGTTGGTGCAGGAGATACTGCTGCAGAAGAAGCTATGTATCTCTCTAAACTTTGTACAACGGTTCATATGTTCATCCGCAAAGATAAAATGCGTGCCAGTAAGGTTATGCAGGACAGGGTAGTGAATACACCCAATATTAAAGTTTACTGGAACACAGATACCGATGAAATTTTAGGAGAGAAAAAAGTAGAAGCCGTTCGCATAAAAAATAATCAAACACAGGAAACACAGGAAATTCCGATCAGCGGTTTCTTTGTTGCTATCGGCCACCAACCCAACAGTGATATTTTTAAAGGATGGCTTGATATGGATGAAACAGGCTATATCACTACTATCCCCGGCACATCCAAAACCAATGTGGAAGGTGTATTTGCCGCAGGCGATGTACAGGACAAAAACTACCGCCAGGCCGTAACCGCCGCAGGCAGTGGCTGTATGGCCGCGCTGGATGCGGAGCGTTATTTAAGTGCAAAAGGACTTGCATAGAACCAATTAAAAACTAATAATTAATAATTAAAAATTGTAGACCCTTAATTATTAATTATTAATTTTTAATTTTTAATTACCACCATGCTTTCCATTCATCTCCACAACATCATCCTCTTTGCTCATCATGGTTTGTATGAGGAGGAGAAGGTATTGGGTAATGAGTTTGAGTTGAATATTACCATTAAACATTCTCCGCAACAGCTTCCGGTGAAACATATCAGCGATACGGTTGATTATGTTGCGGTATATGAATTGGTGAAGAAAAGAATGGCAGTAGCAACTCCCTTATTGGAAACAGTGGTTACTGATATTGCTCAAAAAATTCTGGCACAGTTTTCTTTGGCAGAAGAAGTGTTTGTATCCATCCGTAAAATGCATCCACCCATTCCGCAGATTCAGGGAAGTGTGGGTGTGAGTTTCAGTTTACAAAGAAAGAATCCATAAAGTAATCGCATCATGAAATTTCTGTTGAGTCTTTGTTTATCGTTCTGTTTTCTTGCTGCACAATCGCAGGATGTAAATCTGCTATTGAAAGAAGCAGACAATCTGGAGAGACAACAAAAAGAAGCCGAAGCATTGGAGAAATATAAGCTGATTCTCTTAACCGCTCCCGATAACCTGAAAGCATTGGTAAAAGCAGCTGAGATGAATGTTTCGCTTGGCAACCGGCAATTGGAAAAGGATAAGAATATTAAAAGACTTTATTATGAAACCGCATTATCCTTTGCCAACCGGGCTTTTCAAACCGATAGTACACAGGCAGATGCTTCGTATGCTATGGCCATGGCCAATGGGAAGATGACGGATGTAGAAACGGAGAATAAAAAAATTGTTGCGTATGTAAAGGCAGTAAAAAAGTATGCAGATAAAGCCATATCCCTTAATCCCAATCATGCAAAAGCCAATTATACATTGGGGAAATGGCATTATGAAATGGTTACTTTATCAGGCATCAAGAAAGCAGCCGTTAAGTTATTTTATGGAGGATTACCGGATAGTGATATTGAAAAGGCGATCGAATACATGGAAAAATGTAAAACGCTGGAACCTTATTTTGCACCCAATTATTTAGATCTGGCAAAAGCCTATAAAGAATATCGCAAACCTGCACAGGCAATAGAAGTGTTGAACAGATTGGTAAAACTGCCAACACGCACAACAGATGATATTGCCGTAAAAGCAGAGGGGGGTAAATTATTGGAATCAATGCAATAACTTTCCTAATAAATTGGGTGAAAGAGTTTAGATAGCGAACTCTTTAATTCAATTCTTAATTCTTAATTATTAATTTTTAATTATCTATCCCGTGGAATTAAAAGAACTTTTCGAATCAGCTGTTGCCAACAGTAAAACACTTAGCGAAAAACCGGATAACGATACCTTGCTGAAATTGTATGCCTTGTACAAACAAGCAACAGAAGGCGATAACACCGGTGAAGGCCCTGCAAATATGTTTGATTTTGTGGCTAAATTTAAACATGAAGCATGGGCTAAACTTGCTGGCACTTCTAAAGAAACTGCCATGCAGGAGTATGTTGATCTGATTAATAAATTAAAAGGGTAAGTTTCTTAAGCAAGGATGAAAAAATCATTTTTCATCCTTGCTTAAATCTTCTTGTTTTTCCATCTTCCACTGCGCATATACCAAAAGGAAGGAATAAAGATGGTCGTCCAGTAAATCCACTCACTGGCCCAGCCCCATACAATGGGTAATTGCAGTTTTTCTAAAACAACATATACGTAAATGCAATAAAAAGTAATCGCTAAAAACTCGGATAGCAGGTTCATTTTAGAATTACCGGTTCCGGTTACGGCATTCATCCACACAACGGAAATAGACATAAAGAGGAGAGCACTGGATACAATTCTTAAAACCGGAATAGCGGCTGTAATAAAATCTTCGCCCTGACCATACATGGATAAAAATGTATGTGGAAAAATATTCAGGAAGATGCAAACCAATGATGCAAACCCCACACTCCATAACATGATCCGGTTGATTAATCTTGGTACCTGTTCATGCAGGTTTTGTCCGATCACATTACTCACCATCGTATTGGCTGTGGCGGCAAAGGCCCAGGTAAAACAGCCAAAGAATCCAAATATATTACGCATGGTATTGGATATAGCCAGATCCCGCTGTCCATGGTGTTCAATCAGTATATAAAAGAATTCCCAACTGATGATACTGATCATAAACTGCAACATCAACGGATAAGATTGAACAATGATCAGTTTTACATTAGCAGCATCATATCCCCAATTTTTGAAAAGATGTAATTGTTTGGCAACGCCATTCAATCTGATCACAATAAAGATCACCGCCAAACCCGCAAATTCTGAAATGATGGAAGCATAGGCCGCACCATCAAAACCCATTTGCGGCATACCAAACTTTCCATAGATCAGCCCGTAATCAAAAAAAACATTCGTAACCGCTTCTGTAGCTGTGCCGATAATCAGGTATTTACTCTGGTTGGTGCCTACTAACAAAGCATTGCGCATCTGATACACATACAAAAACGGTAAACCCAGAATACGGATATTCAAAAAACGTACACAGGTTCTTACACTTTCAGGATCATGCAACGACCAACTCAATACTTTTGGGGCAATCAGCCAGGTAATGGCAATACCGATGACAGCAAAGAACAATGCTATCCGTATTCCCTGCGAAAAAAGGTTACCAATGGCATCGATCCGGTTTTCACCGGCACGGCGGGAGATCAAAGCCTGCAGTCCGTTATTTAATCCATGGCCAACCACGGCAAAAATGAGATAATATACACCGGTAATACCCGCCAATGCCAGAGCGCCTTGACCCAATCCACCCAAAAAAATATTATTGGTAATAAAATTGATCTGCGGCACAATAATGGCGGCTGTTATGGGCAAAGCAATACCCAGTATCTGCTTATTGCTGATATTTACCTGTAAGTTCACCCTTGTTGAAGCCTTTTGCATAATATGCCGCAAATCTACTATTTTGCCCTTACCGCAGATCGCTTTTACTGCTAAGGCATTTTTTTATAACATTGCAGTCAATTACATCGCATGATTCAAAAACTGGTTAGTTATTATACCGATACAAATAATGCATCAACGGCAGGGGCCGGCAGGTTGTATATTGAGATCGGTAGCAGTGAACTGGCCTTATTGGTAAAAGGCTGTGATTCACAACAAATTGATTCTTTTGAATTATTCCGGATAGAAAAAGATAGAAACGACTGGCCGGATATCTTTTTTGAATTAAAAAATCTCTCACGCGTACTTGAACAAACGTATACAGACACTCATTGCTATTTTAATTTTCCTGAAGCAGTGATTATTCCCGAAAATAAATTCAGTATTTCTGCTGCTGAAGATTTTCTGGCATTGTTATTTGGTGAAAGTTCAAGAGATGATATTAAACATGATCCCATTCATGCCGGCGAAAAAATGGTAAACGCTTACCGCATCAAAAAAACACTACATGAATGGGCAGGCCGGCAATTTATTTTATACCAGCCGCACCATACCTATACACAAATTCTTTCCGGATTATTCATTAATGAAATTCCGGCTACCCCTTTTATTAAATTACAGGTATATGCTGATCATTTGATTGCCGCTGTTACCAAGGAAGGCCGGCTTCAGTTAATACAATCCTTTCCGTACAATACGGATGAGGATATTCTTTATCATATCATGAATATTTGCAAACAATTCAACATCAATAAATCATCTGCCGATTTAGAACTCAGTGGAAGAATAAAAGAAGATTCTGTTTTATTTGAACAACTGACTACTTTATTCAGCGAAATCTCTGTTGAATCCATTGACGGATCAGCAGCTGCCGCATTTACGCATCCGGATTATCCGCTACATTTTTTTACGCCGTTTTATAAGCTCACCGTATGAGGATCATTTCAGGTAAATGGGGGGGAAGAAGGATCAGTCCGCCAACCAATATGCCCCATACTCGTCCCACCACAGATATTGCCAAAGAAGGTTTGTTCAATATCCTCCAGAACCGCATGGATTTCGAAGGCATCAAAACACTCGATCTGTTTGGCGGCACGGGCTGTATCAGTTATGAGCTGGGATCAAGAGGTGCTGCGGATATGACGATCATTGAGAAAGACAATACCATGCATGCATTCATAAAAAAGAACCTTGATATGCTGGGTGCAGAAAATGCAAAAGTGTTGAAAATGGATGTGTTCAGTTACCTCAATACCTGTTCCGACAGTTTTGATTTTATTTTTGCCGGCCCTCCATATGCTTTAGGATCTATCGATGAACTGCCAAAGATCATCGTATCCAAAAAACTGATCGCAAAGAATGGTTTCTTTGTGCTTGAACATACACCCCGCAATCAGTATGAAAAATTTGACGGCTTTAGTTTTGTAAGAAATTATGGAAGCACGTTGTTTTCTTTCTTTACTTCGGAGGGGTAGTTGGTTTATTAGTTTACTTGTTTATTGGTAGGGCTAAAATATCAAGTCAATGAAACAAGAAGCCACGAATAAACCAGTAAACTAATAAATAAAAATGCAAAAACTCTTTTTCATAACAGGCATAGGAACAGATGTTGGTAAAACACTAATCTCTGCCATCCTCACCGAGGCATTGGGTGCCGATTACTGGAAACCGGTGCAGGCAGGTTTTGAAAATGGTACAGATGCTCAATGGGTAAGGCAAATGGTTTCAAATCCATCCTCCGTTATTCATCCGGAATTATATACACTTAAAACACCGGCATCCCCACATATTGCAGCAAGGATTGACGGGTTGGTGATTGATGCGGATACCATCAAAGAAAAAGCAGATTCACTTCTGAATAATTCTTCCGGTAAAACACTGATCATTGAAGGTGCAGGTGGATTATTGGTGCCTTTACACGAACAGTTAATGGTTGCCGATCTCATAAAAAAACTAAACGCAAGGGTAATACTTGTGAGCAGAAATTATCTTGGAAGCATTAATCATTCTCTGCTGACAGCCGCTTATTGCCGATCAAATAATATAGAGGTAGCGGGATGGATCTTTAATGATGATTATATGCATTACGAAGAAGAGATCGTTGCATGGAGCGGTTACCCTTCGTTAGGATCCGTTCCCAAACTTGAAAAAATAGATCCTGCAACCATTAAAGAACAGGCAAACAGATTAAGAACAGGTTTATTGGAAAAAGGCATACAGTAATGACAAAAGATTCACTCAGACAGCAATACAAACAAAAAAGAGCGGCATTACACGGTGGCGAAAGACTGCGTATGGATGATCTGATGTTACTTCAGTTTCAGCAGTTTGATTTTTCTTCGGTTGAAACCCTTTTCAGTTATTGGCCCATTGATGCTCATGCAGAACCCAATACACATCTGTTCTCCGGTTATCTGCGCCATATGGTTCCTGGTTTAACCATTGCGTATCCGGTTACAGATGAGGGGTCAATATCCATGACGGCACTGGCCATTAATGAGGATACCGTTTACCGCACCAACGAATGGGGTATAACCGAACCAACCGAGGGATACGCATTACTTCCCGAACAGATTGATCTCGTACTGGTTCCTTTACTGGTGTTTGATTTGAAAGGGTATCGCGTAGGATACGGTAAAGGTTTTTACGACCGCTATCTTTCCCGCTGCCGGAAAGAGGTAATTTCCATCGGTTTTTCCTATTTTGACCCCGTTGATAAGATCAGCGATACAGATCAATTTGATGTACCTTTATCTTATTGCATCACACCGCAAAAGACTTATGAATTTTAACACGATCTTCCTTAAATCATTCCGTGTTTTATTATTGCCCCTGGCAGCTTTGTACGGATTGATCATCTATATACGTAACAGGCTTTTTGATAAGAACTATCTCAAATCGGCAGATTTCAATTTTCCCCTGATCTGTGTGGGCAATCTTTCTGTTGGCGGAACGGGTAAATCGCCCATGGTAGAATACCTGGCTAAACTTTTACAAAACGAATACAAGATCGGCACACTGAGCAGAGGCTATAAAAGAAAAACCAAAGGATATGCATTGGCCGATGCCACTACCACCGCATTGGAAATAGGCGATGAGCCTATGCAGTTTTACAAAAAATTTCCGTTAGTGGCTGTTGCTTCATGTGAAGAAAGGATTGTAGGCATTCCGCATATGCTACAAGATGTTCCTGATCTGCAGGCCATTATTCTGGATGATGCTTTTCAACACAGAACCATCCGTGCCGGATTCAATATTTTATTAACTGAATACGGCAACCTGTATTCAAATGATTTCTTTTTGCCTACCGGCGATCTGCGTGATGAATGGGCTTCTGCTAAAAGAGCACAGGTAATTGTGGTTACCAAATGTCCGTACGATCTTTCAGCAGAAGCCAAACAAAAAATTATCCGCAGCCTGAAACCCGATGCCGCACAAAAAGTATTCTTCACTACCATTGAATACGGCACACCGTATCATATTGTAGATCATACAGACGACTGGCTGTTAACACCCAGAGATGAAGTATTACTCGTTTGCGGTATTGCCAATCCCAAACCGTTAAAGGAATATCTGCACGAAAAAACACATACCTATTATCAACAGGATTATTCAGATCATCATATTTTTTCGATTGATGACCTGAATGAGATCGTAGATAAATTTGAGCATATACATGCAAAAGACAAACTGATCCTTACAACTGAAAAAGATGCCGTAAGGCTGATCAAATTTTCGGAACAACTTGCCTCATTACCCATGTATGTTTTACCGATACAACACTTTTTTTTATTCGACGAAGGAGAACAGTTTAATGAACTTGTAAGAGATTTTATTAAAAACTTTCGTTTTAATCCGGCAACATGAGCAAGAAAAAAACAAAACAGAAATCAAAACCCAAATCCAAAATAACGGCACAGGCTACCTTAAAAGGTAAACTGGAAGTTACCCGCTCAGGCATGGGTTATGTAATCGTGGAGAATGTAACCGGTGATGTACTGGTGCGTCCCGGCGATTTTAATACCGCATTGAACGGCGATACCGTTCGCGTAAAAGTGATCAAGGAAAATATGCGCACCGGCAAGAAAGAGGGAAAGATCATGGAAGTGGTTACGCGCAAACAAACAGAATTCATTGGACATATTCAGCTTTCTACCAACTACGCATTCTTTATCCCGGATACAGATAAACCTATGCCCGATCTCTTTATTCCTTTAGCCGATCTCAACGGTGCAAAGAATAAAGACAGGGTAGTGG
This sequence comes from Sediminibacterium sp., assembly GCA_965206685.1. Taxonomy (GTDB): domain Bacteria; phylum Bacteroidota; class Bacteroidia; order Chitinophagales; family Chitinophagaceae; genus Sediminibacterium. The sequence continues at coordinate 1,516,114 of OZ242223.1, read as the reverse complement.
CAAGACTGGTGAAATGGGACAGGGACGATAAAAAGCCAGTAGGAATGGTGGTAAACGTAATGCTGCCCGAAGATGAGAATGATGCCGCGATGAAAGAACTATTGGCACAGGCTGGATTTCCTTTATTCTTCCCCGAAGATGTGCTGGAAGAATCTGAACGCTTACCCGATGTACTGGATAGTGAAGAGATCAAGAAAAGAAGGGATTGCCGCGAGTTACTTACGTTTACGATAGATCCTGCAGATGCAAAAGATTTTGATGATGCTATCTCTCTTCGCAAACTTCCGAATGGTAATTATGAAATTGGTGTGCATATTGCGGATGTGAGTTATTATGTTCATCCCGAAACAGAATTGGATGAAGAAGCGTACAAACGCGCCACATCCGTTTACCTACCCGATCGTGTGAACCCCATGTTACCCGAAAGAATTTCGAATGAGCTCTGTTCCTTACGTCCGCATGAAGATAAATTCACTTTCTCCGCCATCTTTCAAATGACGGCCAAGGGGGAAGTAAAACAATACTGGCTCGGCAAAACCGTGATCCATTCCGATCATCGTTATGCCTATGAAGATGTGCAGGAAATTATTGAAACCAAAAAAGGTGTTCATGAAGAAGAGATCTTATTGTTGAATGATATTGCCCAGCGTTTACGCAAGAACCGTTTCAACAAAGGCGCTATTAATTTTTCATCATCCGAAGTGCGTTTCAAATTAGATGAGAAGGGAAAGCCGATTGGTGTGGTGGTAAAAGAAAGCAAAGAATCGCATCAGCTGATCGAAGAGTTTATGTTGCTGGCCAACAGAACGGTTGCAGAGAATGTAGCCAAACTCAATATCAATAAGAAACCGATCCCGTTCCCGTATCGTGTGCACGATCAGCCCGATCCTGAAAAACTGGCGCCGTTTATTGTGTTTGCCAAAAAACACGGGCATTCATTTGATGTATCATCGCCAGAGAAAATCGCCTTCAGTTTTAATACCATGTTGGCAGAAGCCAAAGGAAAACCTGAACAACATGTACTGGAGCAACTTGGTATCAGAACCATGGCCAAAGCGATCTATACAACCGATAATATCGGTCACTATGGTTTGGCATTTGAACATTACTGTCATTTTACTTCTCCCATCAGAAGATATCCGGATGTTTTGGTACACCGTGTTTTACAATCCATCATCGACGACAAACCGATGATCGATAAAAAAATGGAAGAAAAATGCAAACATAGCAGCGAACGCGAAAGAGCAGCGGCAGAAACTGAACGCGCAGGCAATAAATACAAACAGGTTGAATTCCTTCAGGGACATTTGGGTGAAACCTTTGAAGGTGTGGTTAGCGGTGTAGCGGCATTTGGATTCTGGGTTGAAACCGTGGCACATAAATGCGAAGGACTGGTAAGCATCATCAGTCTCTCAGACTACGATGATTTCCGCGTAATAGATGGTGATTATAGTTTAGTGGGAAGAAGAAGCGGCCGCACATTCCGTATGGGTGATAAGGTTACTATTCGTGTGGTGGCTGCTAATTTAGAAAAAAGACAACTGGATTATGAGTGGGTGATGGATGCGGGGAAAGAAGAAAGCAAAAATGAAAAGTCAAAAGTAAAAAGTAAAAAATCAAAATAGTTTTTTCAATTAGCGCATTGGCGGATTACGAATTAGCGGATTAGAAAACCATAGAGTTTTTTGATCAAAATAATCCGCCAATCCGTAATTCGCTAATTCGTCAATTATTCTAAATGAATAAAAAAACTTACCCGTCATATACTGAGGCATTTGTGCTTCTTTTGTTAATGTTGGTGTTTGGGTTTGCTGGTTTACCCGGATATATGCTTTCTTTGATCTGGAAAAATGATCTTACAAAAAACATTGGTCATGTCAGTGTATATATCGCTTCATTTACACTCATTATTTGGTATGCTGCAAATAAAATCAACCATTCAGGAGATCAGTTTTCTATCTGGAAACTTGTATACAAAAAAGCGGAAGTATGGCAAATGGCCGTGTTAACCTTACTAACCGTCAGCATCAGTATTTCTATTGATTATATTATACAGATTCTCGGTTTGAAAGATTGGTTTAAAGGGGATGTTGACGCTATGATGAGAACACCGTTGCTGGCTTTTTTTGCAATGGCTATCTTACCACCCATACTTGAAGAACTTTTTTTTCGCGGTATCTTATTGCATCAGTTTTTAAAAAAATACCCTGTTTGGGCTTCTATTATCGTTTCTGCAATTTTGTTTGGTGTAGCCCACGGAAACCCGCCGCAAATCGTTGCCGGATTTTTGGGTGGCTGTTTGTTGGGTTGGGTCTATTTCAAAACAAATAACATCTGGTATTGCATACTCATTCATTTTGTAAACAATACCCTTTCATGGTTTGAATACCGGATAATCACGCTAACACCTGGTAGCGGTTTAGCAAAGTTTACGGAAGGGTTGGCAACAAATACACCAGTCTTCATAACAGTGTTGGTTGTATTGTTAGCAGGGATCTATTTTTTAAACAACCAATATAAAAAGAAAGCCTTCAACAGCGACAGTATTAACGGATTAGTGAATTAAGGATTTGCGGATTAGAAAAACATAGAAGTTTATTGATCCAAAATAATCCGCCAATCCGCAATCCGCTAATTCGCTAATCACTTTCCTCAAACACAATCCCATACTCTGCAAGTAATTTCAACACCGGCTCATAAATACCGGGAATGATCGGAATATGTAAACCCGTTTCTTTTATATTTCCTTCCAATAATAATGTTGCTGCAATCCCCAAAGGCAACCCCACCGTTTTCGCCATCGCTGTTCTTAAATTGTCTTCACCTTTTACTACTAATGTACTATTCACCATTGACCATTCACCATTCACCTCATAACCGATCTCATGCATCATCACAATCATATCCATATCATGTTCACGCAAAACCCATTTCTTTTCAATAATTAACTGCAGAATATCTGCCTTACTGCAAATTCCTTTATTGATCAATGTATCATCTTCCAATCCTAAATAAAGAAACTGCTTTTGCAAAGGCCCGTCGGAAGAATTGATAAACAGATTTTTTTCGAAAAAATGATTCTTCAGAAAAGCAGAAATGGTTAATCCATCTGTATCGATCATCACTGTTTCATCAGTCAATCCCAGTTGAATGATCCTGTTCCACCCCTTACAAAAATCCGGGTGCCGCAAAGTTGTACGCACAAAAGTTTCCGTTTCTTCCAACCCATACACAGGAATATAACCCAACGAATCACGGTTAGGATAATACGCAAGTTGCCCAAGTGCATCAACAGTCACTTCATGACAATTCACAAACAATTCTTCGTACTTCAGACTTCTAACTTCAGACTTCTCCCTATAAACCGCTCCCGCTTTACCCGCTAAAACCACATTCCTCGGGTTCCAGCTGATCTTATAATGCCATGGGTTATCATCACTCTCAGGTGCCACCAAACCGCCGCAATGCGAAAGAAAAGAGATGATATGGCCACCTTCCGCTTTGATGCGGTGGATCAATTGCATCGCACTCATATGGTCAATACCGGGATCCAGTCCCATTTCACACAGAAACAAAATGCCTTTCTTCTCAATCTCATCCGCTAATGCTTTGATCTTCTCATCCACATAAGAAGCTGTAAGCAGATGCTTACCTGCAGACAAACAATCCATCGCCACAAAATAATGAAGGGAAGGGGGCAGAAGAGAGATCACCACATCCGCTTCTCTGATCAAAGCCATCCGTTCTGTTTCATTCTCAATCGAAACACCCACCGCTTTTACCCATTCATCTTCGCCAACTTTTGATTGAACCGATTCCAGATCCCTATCCGCCACTGTAACCCGCCATTGTTTCGCATTGGCGGTTTGTTTGAGGTAATCAATCAAAACCGTAGCAGATTTTCCGGCGCCAAATAGTAGGATATGTTTCATTGTTAGGGGTAGTGGATGGTTAAAATAGTTAAATGGGTTAAAAAGGTTTGTAAGGGACTGTGAGTCCTTCTTTAACTCATTTGAAATTAAAGGTACTCAGGTTATAGTTGGGGCTGGCTAAAGTGGTTAAAATAGTTTAAGGAGTTAACGTTGTTAAATAGGTTAAAATTGATAGGAAACTCAGGCTGTAATCATTACTTCTTTCAACCTTTTTAACCCCATTTAACCCCTTTAACTATTTTAACCACAAGCAGCCAAATCAACATCCCAAAACAAAAATTTTACCTGATTCAAAAACGAAAAAACAACCCCTTTTCACCCATTCACAAGTGTGGATAAAACCCCTCAAAAAACACCCCTTTTTAGCACCCTTTCCCCTCCAAAAAAGCTATCTTCGCCACCGCTGAAAACAGGCGGTTTTTTACCCCTGTTCATGAACCTTAAAATTCGTACGAGGATACACACATGGAAGAGAATCAATTACCTGAACAGACAAGCGATAACGACCGTATCATACAGGTAAATATCGAAGAACAAATGAAGACCGCTTACATCGATTATTCGATGTCGGTGATCGTGGGCCGCGCTTTGCCCGATGTGAGAGATGGCTTTAAACCCGTTCACCGCCGCGTTCTCTATGCGATGAACGAACTGGGTAATAACAGCAACAAACCCTATAAAAAATCTGCCCGTATCGTGGGTGAAGTAATGGGTAAGTATCACCCGCACGGTGATTCGTCCATTTACGACACATTGGTGCGTATGGCGCAGGACTGGACCATGCGTTACACACTGGTAGATGGCCAGGGTAATTTTGGTAACCAGGATGGTGATCCGCCGGCTGCCATGCGTTATACAGAAGCCCGTTTACAGAAAGTGGCAGAAGCCATGCTGGATGATATTGAAAAAGAGACCGTTGATTTTCAACTCAACTTTGATGATTCATTACAGGAACCCTCTGTACTTCCAACCCGGATCCCGCAATTGCTGGTAAACGGATCATCGGGTATTGCCGTAGGTATGGCCACCAATATGATGCCGCACAATCTGGGTGAAGTGGTTGACGGATGTATCGCTTATATCGAAAACCGCGACATCACTGTTGAAGAACTGATCAATTATGTAAAAGCCCCCGATTTTCCTACGGGTGGTGTGATATATGGAATGGAAGGTGTGAAGCAGGGCTTGCTCACCGGCCGTGGCAGGGTAGTGGTACGTGGTAAATGCCATGTAGATACCAAAGCCAGCGGACGTGAACAGATCGTAATTACCGAAACACCTTATCAGGTAAACCGTGATCAGCTTACCGATCGTATCGGTCAATTGGTAAATGATAAATCCATCGAAGGTATTGCTCACGTAAACAACGAGAGCAATATGCGCGAAGGCACCCGTATTGTACTCGACCTGAAAAGGGATGTAGTGGCACAGGTGATCATTAACCAGTTGTACAAATTCACAGAATTACAAACCAGTTATGGTATCAATAACGTAGCCATCAGTAAAGGAAGGCCACGTATCATGAACCTGAAAGACCTGATCTCTGAGTTCATCGAGTTCAGAATGGAGGTGGTGATCAGACGTGCCAAATTCGAACTGCGCAAAGCAGAAGAACGTGCCCATATTCTGGAAGGTTACTTGAAAGCATTGGATCATCTGGATGAAGTCATTCGCCTGATCCGCGCAAGCCGCACACCGGATGAAGCCAAAGAAAGCCTGATCGCAAAAAGTAAAGAAGAGAAATGGAGCCTTAACCAGCAACTGTTCTCCGATGTTACCAATGAACTTTACCAACAGGAAGACGGTTTATCAGAAGCTCAGGCCAAAGCCATACTGGAACTGCGTTTACAGCGTTTAACCGGCATGGAGCGCGATAAGATTGTGGAAGAATTTACCGGTCTTGTAAACCTCATCAAACACCTGAAAGAATTATTGGCCAGCGAACCATTGCGTTTTGAACTGATCAAAACAGAACTGCTGGAAGTAAAAGAGAAATTCGGCGATCCGCGCAGATCTGAGATCCAATACCTCGCAGATGAAATGCGTATCGAAGACCTGATCGAAGATGAAGATGTGGTAATTACCATTTCGCATTTAGGTTATATCAAAAGAACTTCTGCAACTGAATACCGCCAGCAACGCCGCGGCGGCAGGGGAGCTGTGGGCAGCAAAACCCGTGAAGAGGATTTTGTAGAACACCTGTTCGTAGCCTCTACACACGGAACCATCATGTTCTTTACCGAAAAAGGCCGTTGTTTCTGGATGCGTGTTTATGAAATTCCGGAAGGAGAAAAACAAAGCAAGGGAAGAGCTATTCAGAACCTGATTCAATTACCCGGTGATGATAAAGTTAAAGCCATCATCGATGTAGATAAATTAGACGATAAGGAATTCGTACAAAGTCATTATATCGTACTTTGTACCAAGAAAGGGATCATCAAAAAAACACCGCTGGAAGATTTCAGCAGGCCAAGGGCCAATGGTATCATCGCCATCACCATTAACGAAGGAGATGAACTGTTATCAGCCCGTTTAACCGATGGTCAGCAGGAGATCATGATGGCAGTGAAGAGCGGACGTGCCATTCGTTTCCCTGAAGAAAAAGTACGCGCCACAGGCCGCGGAGCCATTGGAGTTGCAGGTATTGAAGTAGATGACGAGAAAGATGAAGTGGTAGGCATGATCTGCATCAACAAAGAAGATGCTACCCGTACCATACTGGTAGTAAGCGAAAAAGGATTTGGGAAACGTACCGCTGTAGACGAATACCGCATCACCAATCGCGGTGGTAAAGGTGTTAAAACTATCAACGTTACCGATAAAACCGGAAGTCTGGTAGGCATTTTGTATGTAACAGAGAAGGAAGACCTGATCATCACCTGTAAATCCGGCATAACCATCCGTACCGGTATCCAGGATATCAGAGAAGCCGGAAGAGCTACACAGGGTGTAACTTTGATCAGACTGGACGAAGGTGATGAAATAGCCGCTATTTCGCAGATAGAAGAAGAGGATGAACCTGTTGCACCAACCGATGAACCGGCAGTGGAAGGAGGAGAAGCGGAAGGGGATGCAGGCGGAGAAACACCAACAGACAACACTAACGATACAACCACAGATAATCAATAATTAACCTCCCTTTTTATGAAGAAATTTTTATTGCTTGCCATGTTTACGGTTACCGCTCACATGGTATTTGCACAGGACTTAAAAAAAGTGCAAACCAGTTACCTTATCAACAAAATGGAAGATGCAAAAACAGAAGTTGATAAAGTAATGAACGACCCAAAACAGAATACCAAAGTAGAAGCCCTGTTCTGGAAAGCAAAAGTGTATTCCGCTATTTATAAAGATGATAAACTGCGCGACAAGTATCCCAATGCATTAAAAGATGCAGATGAGGCATTTCAGAAATATACCGCTGCAGACCCTACGCTGGCGCAGGTTAAAGAAAAAGGAGCCGAAGGCTATTTTGATATTTATCAAACCGTTTTCAAAGCCGGTGTAAACAATTTCAACGCCAAAAAATGGGAAGATGCGGCAATGTATTTTAAATATGCCGTGCAATACAGCGATATCATTTTCAAAAATAAATTCAGCAATTCAAGTATCACGTTTGATACCACTTCTATTCTGTATCTGGCCTATTCCTATCAGAATGCGTCTAAACCGGCTGATGCTGCAAAATATTATTCACGCCTGGCTGATGCCAAAATAGGTGGTGAGAATTATCTTGATATTTACAAGTTTCTTGCTAATCATTACACCATTATAAAAGATGAAGCCGACTTTAAGAAGTATGTTACGATAGGCAGAGAATTGTATCCAGCCTATGCATGGGATGAATATGAGATCGATTTTATGGACCAGAATTTAACACTGGCAGAAAAAACAGCATTGTATGATAAGGATGATGCCGCAGGTACTTTGTCTGAGATCAAATACTTACAGTTTGGCGATATTTTCGTGAACGCGAAAAACAAAGACAAAAGTCTGGATAGCATGAAACTGGTTATGTATTCTTTAAAAGCAGTTGACGCGTACAAAAAAGCATTCAGCAAGAACTCTCAGAATGGGATTGCTTCTTATAATATCGGTGTGATCTATTATAATATTTTTGGTGAATACGACGATCTGTATGCAGCCAACATTCGTAATATGCAGGCCATTAATGCAGACAGACCCGTTGAAAAAGATCCAAAGAAAAAAGCAGCTGTTGATGCTGCCATCAAAGCCAAACTGGACCCGATCCGTGATGCACAGGCTAAAATTGAAAAACCTTTGATGGATAATCTTGATCAGTCAATCGATTGGCTTGAAAAATCATACACCATCCTGAAAGCGAAAGCTACCCGTACCGGTGTTGAAAAAAGTGTGATCAATAAATCTGTTGACTTTCTGGCCAATTTATATAGTTACAAGCGCGACAGAAACCGTGGTAAAGACACAAAAGCGTATGATGCATTTGATGCCAAGTACAAAGAGTACGATGCATTGCACGCGAAATTCTAAGAAATACCTGATTTCAAATACAAAAAACGTTGGCCACTCCGCCAGCGTTTTTTATTTGGGTATTCCTAAAAAAGAAATGAAAATGCTAAAAGATATTAATAAATTTAAAATCTAAAATCAACCTATCAACCTATGACACAATTCACATTTAAGATCGCAGATCTCGAAAAACTGATCCACGGTAAAAAAGGAAATCTTTTGGTGGAAGTTGTAAACGGAAAACCAACAGCTAAAATTGTACCTTCTGCCGGTGCACACCTTACTTTAGGAGCCGCAGCAGATGGAGGAGGAGATGATGGTGGAACTGTTGAAGGATGTCCTTATCCTCCGGGTTGCAATGCATAAGCTATACGATTATTAAATAAAAAGCCTGCGTTTTAAATACTATAAACCGCAGGCTTTTTATTTAATAATTTCTACTCCGTTTAACTGAAGATACTTGAATACTCCGGACCAGGGATTCGCTGTGCGCTGTTTAACATAAAAGTCAGTTATCAGTGATTTTTATTTCCTTTTCATTTGTTTGACGGGGGTTTGTTTTACAGATTTAATAGCCCAGGCGCTGTGCAGGGAAGCATTAAATCTGTAAAACAAACCGTAGTCAAACATCTTAAACAGATTATAAAAATCAATTATAACTGAATATTATGTTACACAGGTGGGGCTGTGAAGGGGCTTTCGTAAGTTTTTAGCGTTAGCGGTCTCGAAAGCCCCGTTGCGGGAAAAATAATGGTAAGAAAAAAAATAATAGCCAAGTGAGCCGATAGGCGAGCCTAATACTCCCGAAAACTGCCACTTGTATAAATAATTTCAATAGACTAATTTTAGTCTATATATTTGGCACGGTTTAGAAACAAAAGTGCCGGGTTACTGTCCCGGCTCAGTTTAAAAGGTTTTTACTTGTGGATAGTAAGTAGGATTACTTCCACGATTTTGATAAGGACGCTTACTACAGGGAGCCAGTCGAACAGACTGGCTTTCCTTTTTTCAGGCAATTCTGCCATACTTAAACGCACCTTTATTGTGCGCTACCATTTTCATCTACTAACCCCAAAGTAGATAATGGTATGGCGAAATTACATTATTTATTATATTAGAGTAAAATCAATCCCTATGAACCTGCCACAACAAAGCGAATTTGAAACACTTAAAAATTCATTCACAAAGGAGACTGGAATGAATGCTAAAGACAATCTGGAACTATACATTAAGTATGTTCAGGCAAAAGCATTAATAGCTATCAATACAAATCTGGGTAATTTATCTGCATCGGTTCAGCTAATAGAGAGGAAGATTAAAATGTAGATACTGTGCCATTTATATTAGCAACCTGAATTTTATTACTAATAAGTGGTGATGCTTTTACTATACTGCCATCTACACGTACTACGCATACTGGCTTATTAATACTCGCAGTTTCTTTAATAGAAGCATTGGCCTTTTTTTTCTTACCATTATTTTGTTGTGCGCTGTTTAACATAATATTAATTATAGGATATAATATGATAAATAGAATTTACAACTAAGTATAGTCCCAGCAAGGGTTTGCGCCAATAATCAGTCATAAGTAAGTTTCAGTATCTTTAAGTTCAGCTCCCATTTCAACTAACCTATCTCAAAGAATTACTGTGAAAAAATCAATCTGGAACGGCGCGGTTGCTTTGGTTACCGGTGGCGGTTCGGGCATTGGCCGGGCTTTATCCATAGCCATGTCAAATCGCGGAACGCATGTAATCGTTTCAGATCTTGATCCCATAAAGGCTTCTCAGGTTGCCGCCGAATGCGGCCCATTGGCTACCGCCCTTCAATTAGATGTTCGTGATGCTGATGCCATGAAACAGATCATTGAAAACGCTTATGCACAGCATGGACATTTTGATTTCATTTTCAATAACGCAGGCATCGGCATTGCCGGTGAAGCCTACGAGATCGATCCTTTGCTTTGGCACAGAATTCTGGATATTAATCTTAAAGGTGTTCTTAACGGCATACACGCTGCTTATCCCTTAATGGTTGAGCAAGGTTTTGGCTATATTATTAATACAGCATCTATGGCAGGTTTAATCCCCGCACCATTGATGACGCCTTATGCCATGACCAAACATGCGGTTGTGGGCCTATCAACCAGTTTACGGGTTGAGGCGATGGCAAAAGGCATTCAGGTGAATGTAATTTGTCCCTCAGCCATTGACACACCTATATTAGACAGCAAAAACCCGGCAGACCTGCCCGAAGTTCCCTGGACACCCGATGCCAAAAGATATTTAACCAATCTGGGTGGCAAACCTTATCCGGTTACTAAAATGGCTGAAAGGGTTTTGTATGATATTGAAAGAAACAAAGCCATAATCATTGTTCCGGCCATTGCAAAATTTGCCTGGTTGATAAGTAAAATTTATCCCCGGTTAATCTTGAATGCTTTTCACAAAGCACTTATCATAGAACGGTCATTCCGTTAGTAACTGCTGTTTATATCATTCGCAAGGAGAATTATTTCGCCACTTTAATAGGTATCACATAATTTCCAACCACAGGAATGATTGTGTTATTTGTATTCTTAAAGTTGCACGAAAAATTGCCTGTTATGGCGTAAGTATATGAGTTTGCAGCACTGTCTTTTTTGGCAATTGCAGTTACATTATTCACAATATTGGTTGACTGCAGTATGGTATTATTAAAAAGATTGGGGATACTGTTATCTACTAAGCCAATAATCAGGTCGTAATTACAATTGGTTGTACCCAATAAGGTACCCCCATCAAAAATTTTATGTGCACCGGGTTTTACAGGCGCTAAATCAACATTATTGGAGTAATGTTTTAAATAACAGTCCAGATAAAACGCGTCCACATTAATCTGTCCAACACTGGTTATATAATAACTTTTATTGGCTATACAACCCTGTTGACTGGATAATCCGAATGTTGAGACGGAACTTGTGGAATATTTTACATTCTGTATGTATACATCTAAGAAATAAGGATACGCAGCATTTTTAGTACTCGATTTGCTACAGGCCGCTAAACCAAAACATACTATAAAACAGATTACCAAATATCTTTTCATACCAACATTCAATTTATTTGTAGAACAGAACTTTTTAAGAAATTGTATTACCGTTATAAATCAAAACACTTCGCCCAAATTAACATATAAACCATGACTTCCATTGCCAAATCCATAATCCAGACAAAGATTTGCCCCGGATTTTTTATTTAGTCTGATCCTTAACCCTGCTCCATAACCCGGTAAAAAATCATCGTAAGGTTTAAGGTTTCCGAAAAATTTCTCAACATTAAAAAATACAACACCCCCCAATAATCCGTTACGGGAAATGCGATACCTGTATTCTGATTCAAAATAGGTCATTTGCTTTCCTCTAAACCGGCTTTGTATATATCCTCTCCCTGTATTGTATTGATCATCCCATCCCGTACTTGGCAATAATAAATAGTTAGGGTCTCCGGCAGGTGTTAACCAGTTATAACTCCATAATGCCAGCGTATTATGAGACCCTTTCGGGAAATTGAAATACTTACGTACATCAATTAAGAGCGAGGCCCATTCATCATCGCTGCCCAGTTCTGTAAAGTTTTGCCGGAGAACTACATTTGCATAAAAGCCTTTATCTGGGTTAAGCTGGTTGGTTCTTGAGTCGTATAATGCCCTTAGGGTTGGTCCTATAGCGGCTTGACTCGTTCCAAATTCTTTTTGTAAAAACACATTAATCAATCTGGTTTGTGGCTCAATTACTTTAATATCCCAGAAACGGTCATAATAAAACCCAATGCCGGCATACAAATCTTTACGTATTCTTTTTAATGCGGTTTGGTGAAATTTGATTTGCTTAAAATCAATTGTATGATCTTTATTCGGATCGGTTGCACCACCCAATCCAAAAATATCAGAAGGGTAAGATATAAACCGGTTATCTGATATGAAATTATAACCCCCACCTTTTGACCAGAGATCCGCATATATAGGAAATATGATCTGACTGTATTGTGAATAGGTAATACTGGTTAAAATAGTAGACATCTTTGCGTCGGGTCCCTTATCGGTATAATAACCGATATTGGCACTCAACAAACCTGCAAAACCTGTTTGCAGCGTATACCCTACCGCAGGCAATACGGTTAAAAAATATTTTTTCTCTTTTGATTTTGCCAGGAGTGTATCATTCTTTTTATTTCCCTTTTTTGATCCGGGTGTATGCTTTAACTCGGTATCAGATAGAACAGAATAATTCTTTTGCTTCGAAAGTATTTGAGATGAATCTGATTGAGAAACAGCCTGAAAGCATACACATAAAAAAATAACCAGTAAAAGGGGAACCTTACCATTCATAAACGGGTGTTTAAAAAAGGAAATTATGTTTTAAAATATTCATACCAACTTAAAAAATGATGAATTCTCAATGAAACAGCAAAAACTGTAGCCAAATTTGTCTGCAGATCAGGCCGATAAGAAAGAGAGGCCTATAAGACTGATTGAAATACCTCGAGCAAACGTATCTGATTTACCGCCCTCACATAATTATGACCCGGATACCGGCTTCCATAATACACATCATTATTCAGATGATCCGTTAAAAACCGGAGCGCCTGCATATAGATCAATACTTCCCCGGAAAAATAGAAATGATCCTTTTCAAAACTGGTTAGCGCATCATCCATGGTGTTCAAATATCCGTTCCTGATCGCTTCAAGAAAGGGTTTTCTGATTGTTATTTTGTTGAGATCTTTTTCTTCTTCAGACACAGGACAAACATAGGTCCGGATCATATCACCAATATCGCTCAGAAAAAATCCGGGCATCACCGTGTCTAAATCGATCACACAAATACCTTTTTGCTGATTATCAAATAGAATATTACTGATTTTAGTGTCGTGATGGGTTACTCTGAGCCTGGTTTCTGCATTTTTTATGAAGGTTTCATATTTCGAAACGATTGCCGCATTCGCCTCTAAAAAGCGGATCGCATCTTTGGATGCAAGAATTTTTTCACTGTTTCCATTCACCAATGCCTGCTCAAATTGATGATACCGTAAAGACAGGTTATGAAAATCGGGCAGCGTAATCTGCAGCTGCTTTGCATCAAACCCTTTTAATAAAGAGGTAAACAAACCAAATTGGTAGGCGGCTTCATATGCCTGGTCGGGCGTTTCCACCACATCAATCGTATGCGAACCGGATACCCATTCAAAAACACGGTAAAATTGTCCATCCAGTTCAACCAGCGATGGTCCGGCAATTGTTTTAACAGGTGCCGTAAATAGATACCCTGGCGAATGTTTTGATAAATAGTCAGCCAATAGATTCAAATTATCATTTATCTGCCATGGCTGTTTAAAAACCTTACTGTTCACTTCCTGTAATATATATATATCACCATCGGCTTCAACTTTGACTGTGTGATTGATCAACCCGGAATTTACCGGCAGAAAAACCGCGTTTTCCCAACCATATAATTGCTGAATTGTTTTTTGAATTGAATTGTCCATATCTGACATGCAATTTATCTTATTCAGTTATCTCATGTATATCTATTCGTAACTTTATGTCTGTTGGTTAAAATGGTTAAAGTAGTTAAAAGGGTTAAAAAAGGTCAGGACCGATTAACCACTTAAATGCTTTTAACTTCTTTAACTCTTTTAACACCATTTAACCACTTTAACTACCCCACATGAAAGAATACGATAACCTCCTTGAAGCCCTCTCCGATCTAAAATCCCGTGGTTTTACCACCGATTTTAATATTGCGTTCGACAGTATAGCCTGCAGCCAATCGGGTAAAGTCCTCTCTCCTGCTGAATTTGAGATTGTTGAACACCATCGGTTTGAAGGAGATACGGATCCGGATAATTCAAGTGTATTATATGTGATTCAATCACAAGACGGCCACCTGAAAGGCACGCTGATCAATGCGTATGGTGTATATAGTGATGCAGTAAGCGATGCAATGATTCAGAAGCTGAAGATGAATGAATAACTGGTTGGTTAAAATGGTAAATACAGGCAAACCCATTTCACTTTTAACCCTTTTAACTACTTTAACCCTTTTAACTATATCAGACCCATGCTCCAAAGAAGAAAATTTCTACAACTAAGTTCACTCGGACTGTCCGCTTTTTCATTCTCCTCATTCACCGCTGGCAAAGCTGCTGTGCGCAAACCCATTGTGATCTCAACCTGGCAGGAAGGTATTGCGGCTAACAATGCAGCCTGGAAAATATTACGTTCCGGCGGGCGGGCATTAGATGCTGTTGAAAAAGGTGTGATGGTTACAGAGTCTTCACAGAATTGTTGCGTGGGTTTAGGTGCCAACCCGGACAGGGATGGGTTTGTAACCCTGGATTCCTGCATTATGGATGAGCATGCCAATTGTGGCAGTGTGGCTTTTCTGGAACGCATCAAACACCCGGTATCAGTGGCCCGCAGGGTAATGGAAAAAACACCGCATGTAATGCTGGTGGGGGCCGGTGCGCAACAGTTTGCGGTATCACAAGGATTTCCTTTGGAACCCCAGGTCTTATCAAAAGACGCTGAAAAAGCCTATAAACAATGGTTGAAAAAAAGCGAATACAAACCGGTGATCAATATTGAGAATTCGGGTAAACAAAAACAAACCGCTTTTGCACCCACAAAATTGGATAATGGAGATTGGAACCATGATACCATTGGCATGGTAGCCATGGATGCAGCCGGTAACCTGAGCGGCAGCTGTACAACCAGCGGTATGGGTTTTAAAATGCGGGGCAGGCTGGGCGACTCACCTATTATTGGTGCAGGATTATTTGTAGATAATGAAGTAGGTGCTGCAACAGCTACCGGACAGGGCGAAGATGTGATTCGCATCTGTGGCTCACACCTGGTGGTGGAATTGATGCGTCAGGGTTTGTCTCCCGAGAACGCCTGTAAAAAAGCGGTGGAACGCATCATCAAAATAAAAGGAGCATCGGCCAAAGAAATACAAGTAGGTTTTATCGCTATTAATAAACAGGGAGAATATGGCGGTTATTGCATTCAGAAAGGTTTTGATTTTGCGGTATGTTACGCAGATGATAAAAATTTTATGGTACCCGGTAAATTCCTGATCTAAAAAACAAACAGATGCTTCTTGAAATATGTGTGTTTAATACAGCCACGGCCATTGCTGCAGAAAAAGCCGGTGCCGACAGGTTAGAATTATGCGAGAACTATGCAAACGGTGGAACCACGCCCTCCTATGGTTATTTAAAAACCGTGAGGGAGAAAATCAATATTCCGGTATTTACCATGATCCGGCCGAGGGGTGGTGATTATTTTCATTCAACTGATGAGATTGAGATCATCAGAAAAGACATTCTGCTTTGTAAAGAATTGGGATTTGAAGGTGTGGTATTTGGTTTATTAAATCAGGACGGCACCATTGACAAAGAAAATACAGCCCGGTTGGTGGAAGCCGCCTATCCGATGGAAGTCACGTTTCACAGGGCTTTCGACAGGTGTTTACATCCTTATGAAGCATTGGAAACGATTATTGATTGTGGCTGCAACCGCATTCTCACCAGTGGTCAGCAACCCAAAGTGATGGAGGGTTTATCGATGGTGAAACAATTGGTAGATCAGGCAAATGATCGCATTATTATTATGCCGGGAAGCGGATTGAACAGTTCAAATGTTGGAGAAATTATTTCCACTGCCGGTGTGAGTGAAGTCCATACTTCTGCAAGAATTCTTATTCCATCAGCAACATTATACCGCAATGAAAAAATGCCGGAAAATTTTGATCTCGATTTTGTAGATGCAGAAGAGATCAAAAAGATCAAAGCACAGTTCAGTTAATTTTTTCCGCAATGATAATCCGCGATGAAATACTGAAAGAGCATTCCCGAACACAGGCTTTAAAAATTGCCTCCTACGCTTGTGCATCCAAAAAGAATTTCAGGGAACTAATGAAATGTTTTATGAGCGATGAATACCGCGTTGCGCAAAGAGCCGCATGGAGCGTCGGCTGGGCCGCAAGAAAGAATCCGGAAATGATCGTTCCCTATATCAAAGACCTTGTTTCACAAATACAGCGAACAGATGTACATCCGGCTGTTCTGAGAAATTCGGTCAGGATCTTAGAATTAATCGAAATCCCCGAAATTTTTCATGGACAGGTAATGAATGCCTGTTTCCAATTTATTGAAACACCTTCCACACCCATTGCCGTAAAAGCATTTTCGTTAACGACTCTCTACAATCTCTCAAAATATTACCCCGAAATCAAACACGAATTAAAATTGATTATTGAAGAGAACTGGGATCATGAAACAGCTGCGTTCAGAAGCAGAGGGAGGAAAATACTATCGATGATCGAGAGAAAATGATTAGCGGATTGACGCATTACGAATTTGCGGATTTTTAATCTGCAATCCCTCTGTGGTCCTCTAAATCTCTGTGTTCTCTGTGTTAAAAATTAAACCCGATGCCTCAGAGTAATTTTCTCAACACAGAGAGCACAGAGGTAAGGAGTTTCACAGAGAAAAATCCGCCAATCCGCAATCCGCTAATTCGCTAATTAATATAACATACGTACCTTAATCGTCGCCTTCACTTCTTTCAATAACTCCACTGCCTGTTTGGATAATTTCTTATCTACATCCAATACCACATAACCGATGGCATCATTGGTTTTCAGGTATTGGCCGAGGATATTGATATTATTTTTTGATAAAGCCGTATTGATGGCACTCAACACGCCGGGAACGTTGTGGTGAATGTGTAAGATACGGTGTGCATTTTCAACCGGTGGCAAACCTATTGCCGGTACAGTATGCGATCCGTTGGTAATGCCTCTTTCGAGATACTGGAATAATTTCACGCTCACATCTTCACCAATATTCTGTTGCGCTTCTTCTGTTGAACCACCGATATGTGGTGAAAGAAGTACATTGGATAAACCCTGCAGCGGTGTGGTAAATGTATCGCCGTTCTTTTCAGGCTCCCATGGATACACATCAATACCGGCACCGCTTAATTGTCCTTCCTGCAAAGCAACGGCCAGTGCTTTCAGATCAACCACTTCTCCCCGTGCATAGTTTAGCAGAATGGAACCCTGTTTAAATGATTTCAGTAAAGTTTTATTGATCAGGTTTTTTGTCTGACTGGTTTCGGGCACATGCAATGAAACAATATCAGATTGAGAAACCAGTTCTTTCAGGTTTCTGGCAGAAGAGGCATTACCCAATGGCAGTTTGGTTTCGGTATCATAGAACAATACTTTCATCCCCAAACTTTCAGCCAGTACACTTACCTGCGAGCCGATATTTCCGTAGCCGATGATACCCAATGTTTTTCCACGCAATTCATAACTGCCTTTGGCTTCTTTCATCCAGATGCCTTTATGGGCCGCATTGTTTTTGTCGATGATTCGGCGGATCAGAATGATGGAAGCCCCAATTACCAGTTCGGCCACACTTCTGGTATTACTGTATGGCGCATTAAATACCACCACACCGGCCTCAGTAGCCGCTTTTAGATCAACCTGGTTTACGCCGATACAGAAACAACCGATCGCCTGCAGTTTGTGTGCAGCCGCCAGCACTTTTGCCGATATATGCGATTTGGAACGAATGCCCAGTAAATGAACATCCTTGATCTCTTTGATCAACTCATCTTCGCTTAATGCGCCACTAAGGCGTTTTACATTTGTATACCCGTTCTTCTGGAACTGCTGAACCGCTTTTTCGCTGATATTTTCCAGAAAAAGGATATTGATCCGGTCTTTCGGATAACTGGTGATTGCCTGCTTGCTCATGAATGCGAAAATAAATGTTATTTGTTTGCGTACCAATCACATAGTTTTCCACGTTAGTAGGCAGAGCTATCGCCTGAACCTATATTTGCCACTATTGTTTAAACACCAGTGCGAATGCTCAGACTAAAAATGATCCCTTTACTCACTTTTCTCTTAATAGCTGCCTGCGGGTCGAACCCGAATACCGACAAAAAAGAACCGGTAAAAGCCAAAAAACCTTCCGGTTTTTCAAGTGTGTCTGCACGCGAAAAGGAATATTACAGCAATACCATCGCTCCTATGTATCAGTCCATGTTATTGAGAACAGGGTTTAATGGGGCTATTTTGCTGGCTAAGAACGGAGAGATCGTATTTGAAGATTATCATGGTTATATCAATCTGAAAACCAAAGAACCGATTACCGCTAATTCCACCTTTCATATTGCCTCTGTTTCCAAAACCTTTACAGCAGCGGTGATTCTGAAACTGATGGAAGAAGGTAAACTGAATCTGGAAGATAATGTAGAGAAATACCTTGTTGGGTTTCCTTATAACGGTATCACCATCAAAGACCTGCTTTCGCACCGCAGCGGTTTACCCAAATACGACCATTTTATGGATGGCACCATTTCTACCGTAGTAATGGTAAAGAACAAAAAGGGCAAGATGGTAAAAAGGATTAAGACCATGAAAGCCCCTGTACAGGTAACCGGTTTACCCAATAACAATGATGTGCTTCAGTACATGATCAAATACCGTCCTGCTCCGGAAGCTTCTCCCAACAGACGTTACAGCTATTGCAATACCAATTATGCCATGCTGGCCCTGATCGTGGAAAAGATTACCAATATGCCCTTTCCCGTGTATATGCAGGAGAATGTGTTCAAACCTTTGGGTATGACCAATACCTATGTATTCAGTATCAAAGACACGGCTAAATACATTCCTTCTTATAACTATAATAACAGCCCGTTTAAATTACAGAAGCTGGATTGTATTTATGGCGATAAGAATGTGTACAGCACTGTACGTGATCTATTATTGTGGGATAAGGCATTGTACTTCGGCAATTTTATCAGTCTGAAAAGTTTAGATATGGCTTTTCAACCCTATAGTAATGAAAGCCGCGGTTTTAAAAACTATGGATTGGGCTGGCATTTACTCATCAAACCACCCGATCCAACCATTGTTTATCATAATGGATGGTGGCATGGAAACAATGCAGTATTTAAACGCCTTGTAGCCGATTCGGCAACCGTTATCATCCTTGGTAATAAATTCAACCGCAACATATGGGCTGCCGGAAAAATGAGCTCGGTTTTTACGGGTCATGCAGACACCACCCGTTTGGAAGAATAATTGCCTGATATCCAACACTTATCAACAGAACCAAACTGAAAAAATCAAAGCGTAGGGATTTTGCCCAAAACCCCTATTTTTGCTGACTTTTTATATAAACCAGAGATACAAATCGATATATGAACAATTCTTTGTTTTACGCCGTACCTGCAATGGGAATTATCGGCCTTCTTTACACGCTTGTCAAGTTTATTTGGGTTTCTAAACAGGATGCGGGCACAGACCGCATGAAACAGATCAGTACATACATTGCTGAAGGTGCTATGGCATTTTTGAAAGCTGAGTACAAGATCCTTACCTATTTCGTGATCATTGTGGCCTTGTTATTAGGTTATATGGGTTATTCAGATGCCCATAGTCACTGGAGTATCGCTATCGCTTTTGTATTGGGCGCGTTCTTTAGTGCATTGGCAGGCTTTATCGGAATGAAAGTAGCTACCAAAGCCAATGTGAGAACAGCACATGCTGCCAGAACCAGCCTCAAAAAAGCATTACAGGTTTCTTTTACAGGTGGATCTGTAATGGGAATGGGTGTTGCGGGTTTGGCTGTATTGGGATTGGGAAGTTTGTTCATCATATTAAAAATGGTATTTGCACCCACCGCAGCTGTTGACAGTGAAGAAATGAAAAGAGCGATCGAGGTATTAACCGGATTTTCTCTGGGTGCAGAAAGTATTGCCTTATTTGCCCGTGTGGGTGGTGGTATCTATACAAAAGCAGCCGATGTAGGCGCTGATTTAGTAGGTAAAGTAGAAGCCGGTATTCCGGAAGATGATCCGCGTAACCCTGCCACCATCGCAGATAACGTGGGTGATAACGTAGGTGATGTGGCCGGTATGGGTGCCGATCTTTTCGGATCTTATGTGGCCACCGTTCTGGCAACTATGGTATTGGGAAGAGAAGTAACCGGAGTTGGCGGAGCGGCTTTGGCTGATAATTATGGCGGTTTATCCCCTATCCTTTTACCTATGCTGATTGCAGGTATGGGAATCTTGTTTTCCATTATCGGAACCTGGTTTGTAACCATTTCTGAAAATGCAGGATTAAGCACACAAAAAGTACAGAATGCCCTTAATATGGGTAACTGGGGTTCAATTATATTAACAGCTATCGCTTGTTACTTCCTGGTAACCTATCTGTTACCTGAACATATGTTATTGCGTGGATTTGATTTCACGCCTATGAAAGTTTTCGGCGCCATTATGGTTGGATTGGCTGTAGGTACCCTAATGAGCATGATCACAGAGTACTATACCGCTATGGGTAAACGTCCGGTAATGAGCATCATCCGCCAGTCGTCTACCGGTCACGCTACCAATATCATTGGTGGATTGGCTGTGGGTATGGAAAGTACTTTATTACCTATCCTGGTATTGGCTGCCGGTATTTATGGCTCTTATGCCTGTGCCGGATTATATGGTGTGGCAATCGCTGCCGCAGGTATGATGGCAACCACTGCTATGCAGTTAGCGATCGATGCTTTCGGTCCAATTGCTGATAATGCAGGTGGTATCGCAGAAATGAGCGAATTGCCTAAAGAAGTACGTGAGAAAACAGATATCCTTGATGCAGTAGGTAATACAACTGCCGCTACGGGTAAAGGTTTTGCCATCGCTTCTGCCGCATTAACCGCTTTGGCTTTGTTTGCTGCATTTGTTGGTATTGCCGGTATTGATGGTATTGACATTTATCATGCAGATGTACTCGCCGGTTTATTTGTGGGCGGTATGATCCCTTATATCTTCTCATCACTCGCTATACGCGCAGTAGGTGAAGCAGCTATGGCGATGGTGGAAGAAGTTCGCCGCCAGTTTCACAGCATTCCGGGTATCATGGAAGGAACGGGTAAACCTGAATACGATAAATGTGTGGCTATCTCTACAGAAGCTTCTTTGAAAAAAATGATGCTGCCGGGTGCAATTGCCATCTTATCTCCATTGATTATCGGTTTCATATTCGGCCCTGAAGTATTGGGCGGTTTCTTAGCCGGTGCTACCGTTAGCGGTGTACTGATGGGAATGTTCCAGAACAATGCAGGTGGTGCATGGGATAATGCAAAAAAATCTTTTGAATCAGGTGTGGAGATCAACGGACAGATCTATTATAAAAAATCAGAACCCCACAAAGCGTCTGTAACAGGTGATACAGTGGGTGATCCGTTTAAAGATACTTCAGGCCCATCTATGAATATCCTCATCAAACTGATGTCGATTGTTTCATTGGTAATCGCTCCCACCCTTGCGCAACTGCATAAAACAGATGCCAAATCAAAGCACGTGATCGAGCAGAGAATGGAAGTAAAAGTAACGGCAAAAGATACGGCTGCACAAATTACCCTTACTTCTAATGAAGGCGACTTTAAGAACTTTGTAGATGCGATTAAAAAAGACTTCCCTGCAGTGGGTGGTAAATTATCTATCGAATACAAAGACGGTAAATTAAGCATAAACGGCAAAGAACTATCGACTGATGTGCAGAAGAAATATGATGGATTCTTAGATGGCAAGAAGAATATCAACATCACGGTTGATGAAGAAGAAAAGAAATAATTCAGCACAAAACATAATTAAGGATCCCGGCTAATTGGCCGGGATTTTTATTTTACAGATATCTGTGCGGTTACTATTTTTAAGTAATGAAAAAATATACAGTCTTTCTTTTTCTATTGATTGCTGGATGTAACCAGTCAAACAATAACAATACCGAACCCAAAGATTCTACCATTGTAATCTCGCATGATACGATTCCCGAAACGAGGCAAAAAGTAAATACCGGTTCCGTCTCGATCTATTCAGAAAAGATCCCTGATGAATTAAATGATTGGAAATTTGCCGTATCGCTTCACGAAACCAAACGGACCTTTCATTATATCGTTCAGATCGAGGCTAAAGAGGCCAGAGTTACCGATTCTGTCAATATCCCCAATTTCGGCATCATGCCGCATCCTGAAGTGCGTAAAGGCAAAGAACCTTTAACCTGTATCATCGGTTTTCTGGATAAGAAAGGTGATTTTAAGGAATACAGAAAAGTGAGTTTTCAGAATGACAGGTTGCATATCAGTACAATCCATAATTATGCTGTTTCCGCTTACAAAACAGTAAGCCCATAAGCCGACGCGGCACTAAAGTGCCATCATTATTCTTAGGGGCATTTTATCCACGCTCTAAAGAGCGTGGCAATGGAGACATAGATCATTTTAAGTACAGCAACAATACCTGCTTCGATAAATAAGATTTTGACCTATAAAATCTCTTAATTCAAATTACCTGCATTGCCCCGCTCTAAAGAGCGGGGATAATAGATACCCGAAAATTCTCTTCGGGACTTTAGTCCCGAGTGTGTTTTAACAACCATCCCTGATTTTAACCTTTTAACGGATTTTTAGTTTGGATAATACGAATCAAATCGTAAATTGCTTACGAATAAAATCGTATCAATGGCCACAGCAAAACATATTAAGCCTACCGAGAGTGAACTGGAGATTTTACGCGTGCTTTGGGATAAAGGCACCGCCACCGTTAGAGAGGTACACGAAATTTTAGCCGAACACAAAGATGCCGGATACACCACTACACTTAAACTCATGCAGATCATGTTTGAGAAAGGCATTGTAAAGCGCGACGACACCAACAAAACACATATTTACCGCGCCAATATTACCCGTGAAAATACGCAGCAGCAGATCGTAGGTAAAATGATCAATTCATTATTTGGTGGATCATCAACACAATTGGTAATGCAGGCACTGGGTAACCATGCCCCCAATAAAGAAGAACTGGAAGAAATTCAAAAACTGCTTGACAATCTAAAAAAACAATAAAGAAATGCAACATGTATTTCAATCTACCTTTCTGCAGGCATTGGGTTTTGCAATTGCCAACAGCTTATGGCAAATGGCTTTGGTTTGGCTGATCTATATGTGTGTGAACAGTCTGGTTTCATTTACAGCGGCTGCAAAATACCGGTTAGCGGTTGCCGCACAATTCATCGGCTTTGTGTGGTTTATGGTAACCCTTCAGTTTTATTATTCGCAGTATTCAGAAGCATTACAACATTCAGCCGTTGTTTCAACGGGGGTACAAAATATTCTTTCGGCCAATACAGATCTGTCTTCCAGGGTTATTCAATATATGTTGAAAACAGAACAGTTTCTTCCTTATATCTCAATGGCCTATTTGTTATTGATTCTGTTCCTCAGTATCCGTTGGCTTTTTGGGTACCGTCAAACACAACTGATCAGGCAAAAAGGTTTACAAAAGATCCCTGCCGACTGGCGCTTATTTGTAAAACGCATTGCCACTCAATTGGGCATTAAAAAAGAGATCCGTTTATTTCTCTCAGAAAATATTACCACACCGCTTACGGTTGGTTTTTTCAAGCCGGTCATACTCATTCCGGTTGCCAGTATCAATCATCTCACCACCGATCAGCTTGAAGCCGTATTACTGCACGAACTGGCCCATATCAAACGATACGATTATCTGTTGAATATCATTTTATCAGTGATCGAACTCACGCTGTTCTTTAATCCCTTCACCCAATTGCTGAGTAAGCAGATCCGTGAAGAAAGGGAAAACAGTTGCGATGATTGGGTGCTTCAATTCAAATACAATGCGACCGTTTACGCAGAAGCTTTATTGCGCATTGCTTATATGCAGTCAGCACCCGCATTTGCCATGGCCGCTAGTGGTAAAAAGAAAAATGATCTGCTGATCAGGGTAAAAAGAATGATCGGTGAGAAAGAAAACCGCTTCAGCTACCGTAAACAATTACTGGCGCTTTTAATTGTTACGGGTATGTTGAGTTCTATTGCCTGGCTAAACCCTGTTGCATCACCACATAAACAAACCCTTACTGTTACCAACAAAAGACTTCCTGTAAACAAACAGCAAACTTATGCGGTAGAACCCATGGCGGTTAGCGTTGACAATCCCCTTTTCAACCCGATGTTCTTTTTATCAAAACCATTAAAGGCTGAGATGAAAAGAAGTATTGAATCGGCACAAAAAGAAATGGAACTGGCCCGGAAAGAGATCAAAGAAGGTTCTGCCGATATGATTGCATCCATCCCATCGATGGTTGCTAATGTAATAGAACAGACAGCCGCTTCTCTCTCAGACAAAAAACAAGTTGAGTGGGAAAAAGAAATGAACAATCTGGAAATGGCCAAAACCAACTGGGATAAAGCATTTCATACGGATTCTGTACTGAATACACTTCCTCAAAAAATGCGTGCACCTCTGGCAAAAGATATTTCAACTGCCATGAAAGAAGCCAGTGAAGAGATCAACAAGGCGAAAAAGGAAATGGAAACCCGCTTTAAGGAGAAGAAATTTGTATTTGCTGATCAGGAAAAAGTTGAGAAAGAAATTAAAAATGCGATAGACGAAGCCAAACGGATCGGGCTTGATAAACTGGTAATGTCTGCATTAAATATTCCTGCTTTACTGTTTACGGAAGATAATAACCAGACACAAAAGATCAGGATTTCTGCAGCACCTGTATTTCAGAAAGTTCCCGAGAATCCCCGCAAAATAAAACGCAACAGTAGCAAAACTGAAACCGAAGCGGCCCCAACCGATCAGCAAAAAACAGAAACGGATATTGATTTTGATAGCCCCGCTGCAGCTCCTGAATTACCTGTTTACAATGAACGGGAAAAAACAAGAATGGATGCAGAGAAACTATTGCGTTTAAAACAATGGCTTTTAAAAGAAGCTTCCCGCAGGCAGGTAAAAGTTATTCCCGTTGCTTATACGATAGACGGAGAAAAAGATATTAAGCTGGTAATTGTATTGCAATAATCCTTTACTTATTTCTGGTTGATATTATACTCTAATAGCCGCAAGATAAATATAGTAACCTACCTGCGCCCATTGCGTTCCTTGCGCTACAGCTTTTCCTCTCAAAAATCAGAGTGTATGTAATTTTTAAAGCAGTTTGTAATAAAATAGTCGGCAGTAAATAATTCAGGATTTAAAGCAGTAACGCAAGGAACGCAAAGTACCGCAATGGTCGCAAAGGGAATTCCAAAGAATCGTTATCATTAATTGGCTTCCAAAAATTGTATTCAAATCCCTTATCACCAGAGGTTTCTGGGACACCAATCACCCCATTTATTTCCCAACAGAAACCCGATCAAAATTTCATGTGTTCCCTTGCTTACGGTATTCAGTGTAGAAGTTTGTACATCGTATGAATAACCGATATTGATATTGTGATTGATATTTAATCCTACCATCGCTGCAAATCCATCCTGGTAACGGTAAGAAGCACCCGCCCAGATCAGATCCTGATATTGGAATTTGGCATTTACATCTAACCCAAGTGGTAAAGGGCTAATGTATCTGACCAATGCCGAGGGCAGAAAACTGATATCATCCGAAAGCTGCATGCGATATCCTGCGCTGAGAAAAATATGCGGTAACAATTTTCCATTCTGCAGGTAAACCGTATTATCAGAAAAGGCCAGCTGTTCGGGAACGATCTGTTGTGCGGCTAATCCAATAAAATAATCTTTAGAATATAGCCAGAGTCCGGCACTGATATCGGGTTTGATCCGGTTGATCACACCGCTACCTGCAACAGCAGGATCAACAGTGGTACCGCCGAAATTCAGTTTGCTTGCATCCAGACTCATATTGGTAAATCCAACCGATACACCTCCTGATAAACTGGTGGTAGGTGAAATACCCATATGGTATGCATAGGTTCCATACGCCGCAAAACGATTGAGCGGGCCGGTTTTATCATTGATCATCGTAAACCCTACACCGGCATGGGGATCTACGGAAGTATAATCACGCCAGTATGCCTGTCCCCTTGGGTTGTCGCCGCTGGCATGAAAACTGGTGGCAGATTCTCTATCGTAAGCGCTTTTGGTTAAAGGGCCATGTATGGTAAAGTAAGTGGTAACCGGTGCATCCTGTAAACCCACCCATTGTAAACGGTGACTTGCTTTTACATCCCAGTAATTTTCTATACCGGCCACTGCAGGGTTGATGATATAATTGTTCATGATATACTGCGTATAATAAGGCCGCTGCTGCGCCGTAGCTATGGCGGAGATAAATAACCCTATTCCTATCATGAATTTTCTCAACTGCATATACTACTTTATAATGGTAACAGATCCCTGAATGATCGGCCTGCCATTTTTTGGATTGATAATATAATAATACGTGCCAATCGGTAAAGCTTTTCCGCCAATGGTTCCATCCCAGTCTTTATCATAACCAATGGAATGAAATACTTTCTGTCCGTAACGGTTAAATACCTCAATCTCTGCACCCGGATAACTTTCGAGGTATTTGATACGCCAGGTATCGTTAATGCCATCACCATTGGGCGAAAATACATTGGGTACAACCGGTGCTTTCAAAACCTGAATAAAGATAGTATCTGAAACCGAACAACTGCCTTTTCCGGTTAAAGTAAGCCGGTAAGTAATATCATCGGCAGGAGTTGATTTTGGATTGGCTGCCGTATCACTGCTGAGATAAAGATTGGGTGTCCATAAATATTGAAGATTGGTTCCAAATACAAACTGTGGTTTGATTGTGATCACCCCTCCTTCCAATACTTTTAAATTAGGGCCCATGGTTAATACCGGAAATGCATTGGCGGTAATTTGTTTTGAAACCGTATCACTTACACAACCCTGTGCATTAAAGAAATAATAGCTGATGGTAAAGTTTCCGGTGTCTGTATATTTTTTAATTGGGTTTTGAAGCGTTGAACTCGTACCGTTTGCGAGATCCCATACCCATGATACGGCAGCACTGGTAATACCATTGCCCAGATCTTTAAAACGAATGGTATCACCCACACACACTTCCACAGGTGTGATGCTGAAATTGGCTTTAGGTTGCGGATAAACAGAGGTTAAAGATTTGGCTATCGAATCTATACATCCATCCTTTGAAGTTACTTTCAGTTGTACATTGTATGGACCCAATGCTGAATATTTATGAACAGGATCCTTTAAAGTTGAGGAGGATGGATCGTTGGGATCATTAAAAGACCATTGATAACTGAATAATGCGTCTGAACCATCATCAATGGTAGACTGATTAACAAATTGTCCTCTCCCATCAGGTAAACAGATACTTGGTAATAAATATGCAACTTTCGGAAGAAAGTTTACTTTAACTGCCTGCGTATTGGCTACACTCAGACAACCACTGTCGGTTACTACCTGTAAACTGATATTATAAATTTTGGAAACAGCAAACTGTCGCTTATAAGATGAATCATTGGTACGAATAATTGTTCCGGTTCCATCATCATAATTCCATTTGCGTTGTGTGATCCTGCTGAAATTGGCCAGCGATGTATCCACAAATACAATATCATTTTTCTGACAGGTAGTACCCACTACCGCCCATCTGGCAAGCGGTGTTGGCCAAACGGTGATCGCTTTGGTAGCTGTATCTACACAGCCTTTGGCAGAGGTATACGTGTAAGTGATAGGGAATGTACCCACACCCGCCGTTTGAGGATTGAATAATCCGGTGGCATTCACGCCGGTTCCTGAATAGGTAAATGTGCCGGGAACATTGGCATCAAATGTGGCTTGTGTGATCTGACGGGCAGAAGCTTCGTTGCAGATTCCCGGCATGGTTACGAAACTCACTTTCGGACTGGCATTAACCGTAACTGTTTGTGAGATGGATTTACTACAGGATGCTGCATTACCGGAAAATGCCAATAAGGTTACCGAGTAATTTTTGGAAGACGGTGTTTGAAAATTGGCATATTTATAGGCATAATTTTTCCCGATGAAAGGATTTTCATCTACGGTTTTCTTAGTGGTATCAGCTGCATCCCAATAAATTACCAAACGGGTTACCGCTCCAAAATCAACGGTGGAATTATTGGTGATGCGCACCGAATCATTACTGCACAAAGCAGTTGGTTTTAGAATAGTGAATGCAGGTGTTGGATTGGCACCATTCACAGTAAAATCAGAAGCCAACGTAGCCACACAACCATTGGATGTAACGGTTACAGATACTTTATAATTAGCAGCCTTATTATATTTTACCGCAGGATTTTTACTGGTTGTTGCGGTTCCTCCAATCGTTGGCCCAGGTGAAATGGCCGGTGTACCTGCATTAAAATTCCAGAGATATGTGAAATTGGTTGAACCGTCTGCAATTTTTGTAGAATCCGTAAATACGGCGCTGGCATCATTCAAACATACTTCGGGAATAATAAAGCCGGGCTCAGGAATTGCATTTACTTTAAACTGAGGCGTAAGCCGGAAAGTATCGCTCTTACAACCGGTTGAAGATTCAACAATCAATTTAACATCTTTGGCGCCAAAGCTTGTGTACTTATTGGTTTGAGCAGCATTCGTAGTATTGGTTACCGATCCTGCCCCATTATCCAGATCCCATGTCCATTTGGCTAATGTACCTACCTGAATAGTTGATGCATCGGTAAAGGTTACATTATCATTTACACAGGTTACTGCAGGTTTGGTGAAGGTGGCAATAGGTTTAGTGGAAATATTTATTGTCTTTATAACAGAATCGGATACACAACCAATGTCGGAAGCTACTTTGAGTTTAACGGAATAACTGCCAGTGCCTACAGAACTATATAATTTACCAAAAGGATTTCCATCACTGAGGTTTGAAGTGGAACCATCGCCAAAATCCCATATCCACCTTATTAAAGAACCACTTCCTGTATTACTTTGATCGATCAATTTTGCAGAATCAGACACACAACCTGCATGTGTGATAGAGAAATTTGCTGTCGGAGCACTCCTAACGATAACAGGAATGTTATAGGTCTGATCCGTACTACCACAACCATCAGGTGAAGCAGAAGTTGTATATAACTTAATCGTATCCCTTACAGCCGATGTATTAGGTGCAGAAAATTTGAAAGTTTTATTCGGGCTATAATAAAACAGACCATTAATTGCTCCAACACTGTCATATGAAGGCGATGAATTAGGGCCGATAACCGTATTGGGTGATATTCCCGGCGCAGCACTAAAATCCCATTTGATAGATGTTGGCTGAAAATTTAACGGAACACCAAACTGAACATTATTGTTTACACAGGTTACAGCAGAATCAATTCTTAAAAGGGCATTTTGAAAAGAAGGCTGTTGAGTAAAATCTTTCACATTGGTTCCGGCATTATATCCATAGGATTCTACATTACCAAAACCATAGGCCATGGCACTAAAACTGGAATCAGCAGCTAATGTTTGAACCGGGTTTGTTTGTGCGATACTTGTAACCTCTTCCTGTAAGTAAGAATAACTTGTTCCGGGAATTGCAACAAATGAGGCTGTAGGTAACTTACCGTTTATTTTGAAACTGGAAACGGAATTCGATTTAAGTATTATATTAAGATAGCAGTTTGTAATTGCACTTTGATTGAGAGGTACTGAATTCTTGTGTGCAGAAAATACAGTGATATTATTAATAGTCTGTTCCACAGGATTTAATACAATCATTTCAGGGTCGCCAATGAGAGCTCCAGCCTGACATGACATAGTTGTTAGATATTGAACAACTGACGACGCTTTATCTGTTTGAATAAACGTTGGGTTTCCTGTAGTAAACTCATAATAGGAATTACTCACTAACCCCGAAAGTGTAGTAGTTACGCCGTTTTCCGTTTTTTTAACCACTGTTGCAGGGTCTGTAACAAATACTCGGAATATATCTGATGTTCTGGTCTTTGCCGGAGCTGTCAAAAAGTTTTTACCCCAAGAGCCGGTAGGAAATAACTGCTGGTAGAGATTATCTCCGCTTGTTGCCCCTGCGCAACCAAATGCAGACCAACTGGTACTTGAGAATACGGCTATTTTTTTACAACCCCCACTTCCTGAAGAGGATGACTTTACAACAGTACCTGAAATATCCGCACTTTGTTTAAATTGAATTTGATAAACATCACCCGGATTTGCAAGCGTGATATTATAAGAGGAATTGGCTACCCTTAAACCGTTTTTACTGTCAACGGCAGGCGTGATAGTTACACTTGTATTTGCTTCGGCAGCCACAACGGTAATTGTACCATATCCATATTGAGCCCCGTTTTGTGTACCAACATTTTTATAGCTGGGAACAATATATTGATTACCCCAAACATTAGAAGGAATAACCAGCGTAGCTCCGGATCTTGAGGTTTTAATAATATGAGCATATACAACAACAGGATTATCAGATACAACATGAATGGCTCCTCCAATCGTAATTCCTTCGTCCTGAGAAAGATAAACACTACCATTTGATGCATCACAAGTTGTACATGCCCCTGTTCCGGTTAAACTACCAAGAAATTTTTTAGTAACTGTATTGGCTGTAACTGTGAATGAAAGTGTTTGATTCCCTACCGTAATTGTTCCTGTTGCATTAACATCAGAAGTAATGTATATCCCCATTACAGAAGTGAGTCCATCAATATGTATCGGATAGGTTATGTAAAAATCTTTACCCTTATTTGAGTACCCCTGCCCAAACCCTGCAAATTGCCCCAAAAGCAATAAAAGCAAGAACAGAAATCTGAAATTCTTCATCTGGGGGTTTGGGGGTTAGTTTCCTGCACCGCAATCGATTACAGCACAAGGTTTAAAGTTAAGGCTTATCAAAATACCTTAATCGTTAAAGAGTCATTAAATGGTCAATTTGTTGTCTTTCAACAGGTTTTTAGTTTCAGGGCCTGCGCAGAACAAAAGATCCAGAATACTCAGATTGGGCTGAAAACCGATCCGGTCTTCAAACACTTGTGTGTACCTGAAACCTGCCCCGTGCGCCAACCGGTTCTTAGGCAGGAAATGGTTGCGGAGGTCCGAAACTTTCTTCGGAGGGTTTTTATCATAAGTGTCGGTCAAGGAGATCTCACCACCAAACTTCACTACTTTTTTCAGCCAGTTCAAAATTTCCATGTTCAGGTCGAGCAGGAAGATTTGCTTTTTTTGGAGGAGTTCCCAAACCCCGTCCCTGTAAAATTCAAAGTAGGGAGAACGACTGTAACAGGATTCGATGGTTCGAAAATGCTGCACCTGCCAATTGCTCAAATAACTGATTCGAACGTCTTTCATCAGTCCTCGCTGGTTACGTCCGTTTTCGATAGGAACCGACAGATCAACCACCCCATTGCTCCCCGCAACCACACTGCGGTTCCGAAAACTCATTTTTTGATAGGTTTCATATTGTTCAATTTTAATATTTGAAAATTGAAACAAAGTGTTTATATAATTAACACATGGAAAATATTGATTTTCAATTATTAATGAACTTATATTTTGGTCTTGTTTAATCATGATTGAATCGAATCAATTAATAAGCTATTTGCTTCTTTATAGTAACACTTTTAGTTTATATAAATACATACAACTATTTGTTTATTAAGTATTTAGAAAATAAAAATAATACTACTTAAATTAGTTTTATAAAAAACGTGATTTTTGCTGCTTTTTACCAAATTGTTTAGTAACGAATGTAAGCAAAATTAACACAAGTAAAAATGGAAATTTGGCGAGTCTCTCCTATTTTGCAGTCAAATACCCCATCTTGAAAAACGTCCTCTTATTCGCCTTATTTGCCCTTTTATTTGCATCCTGTGCCAAGCCAAAAAGTTTCGATTACAGGGATGTGAAGAATATCCATATCCAGAATATGGGGTTCGATAAAACCATTTTGGGGATGGATCTGGTGTACTACAACCCCAACGGCTTTGGGGTAGATCTGAAAAATGTGGATTGCGATGTGTATGTGGATAATACCTATCTCGGAAAATTTCAGCTGGATACGCTGATGCATATTCCCCGGATGGCCGAGTTTACCCTACCCTCGAAAGTGGTGGTTGACATGAAAGCGGTTTTGAAGAATGGGCTCAATCTCCTCTTCAGCAAAGAAGTGCTGATCAATGTAAAAGGAACGACGCGGGTGGGAAAAGCGGGGTTTTATAAAACAGTGCCATTTGATTATGAGGCGAAGCATATGCTCAGTCTGTTTTAAATATTGAATATTGAGCAAGGAATTTTGAATTTTGAAGTAGACGGCGGGTTATTTAATATTTGATTTTTTGAGGGAATAATCAAATAACCTCAGCCTTTAGGAGGGGGAAACGCTATAATCGGAAAAGGCTTTAACTGTGATAAGTTCCCGAATTTCGAGATGCATTCACGGCTAAAGCCTTTAAATTTATTTATTGTAACCCCATGCTGAAGCATGGGGTTATTTCATTATCAGCTACTTCATCATTCAAGATTCCCTGTTCAATATTCGATATTTAATTGTACGGCTGCACATGGCAAGGTTTATTCTTCTGGGGGCCGCCGCCGTCTTCCGCGCGTTTGCAGATGGGGGGTAATTTTTTGTAGGCTTCGGGTTCGGCTTTATCGGTATCGGCATCAAAACCGGCATTATTCAGGGCTGCTTTAATGGCTGAGGCACTGGTACGGTCGGGTAGAAACTGAATTTTGATCTCTCCCTGTAACAGATTGTATTTCCAGGTCATCATGCCACTTTCCATATTGGCCTTGTTTTCCATCAGCAGGTATCTGTCCAGTCGTTCTTTACATTCCCAGCATTTGAGGTTGGCCGATTTGATGGTGATCCACTCGGGTTTGGGCTGTTGTGCCTGCAAATTTGTTGCTGTAAACGCAATCACTAAAAACAGGAAGATCCTTTTCATTTGTATCAGTTTCTGTTGATTAATCAAATTCCCTGCCAATTGGCGGGATCATTTCTCCATTGAAGAAGTAATTGCTCGGTTTCTGCACTCACCTGCCCTTTTTCAACTGCCAGGCTAATCAGGTTTGTGTAATTGGTTAAAGAACGGTACGGCACTTTTGCATCTTCAAACGCTTTATCTGCATGGGTAAATCCGTAGGTAAAAATAGAAACCATTCCTACTACTTCCACTCCTGCAATTCTCAAAACATCCACTACCTGCAAACTGCTTTTGCCTGTAGAGATCAGATCCTCAATTACCAATACACGTTGCCCCGGGGTATAATAGCCTTCTATCTGGTTACCCAGTCCGTGCTCCTTTGGTTTTGGACGAACATAGATATAAGGCAGTTTCAATTGATCTGCTGCCATCGCTCCCCATGGAATACCCGCTGTGGCCACACCCGCCAGTACTTCTGCCTGTGGAAAATGTTCGAATACCACATTACACAACTCACTTTTAATAAAATCGCGTACAAATGGGAAGGATAAAACCCTTCTGTTATCACAATAGATCGGGCTTTTCCACCCACTGGCCCAGGTAAAGGGTTTATCCGGACTCAATTTAACAGCTGCAACCTGCAATAATTTCTCCGCAACGGCTTTTTCGTTTGTCATGGCACGAAAGTAAGTGCATTTTGAAATTTAGGAATTGGGAAATCGGAAAATTGTATTCACATTTGATGCACTATGGACAAAACAAAAATTATTGCCGGTGGCGGATTGGTATTGAATGAAGCGGGAGAATTGTTAATGATCTACCGTCGGGGCAAATGGGATTTGCCCAAAGGCAAATTAGACGAGGGCGAAACCATTGAAGCATGCGCTGTGCGTGAAGTGGAAGAAGAAACCGGAGTTACCGGAATTGAACTGGGTAATCTGATCTCAATTGGTTACCACGAATATTTTGATCAATATCTAAAAGAAGATGTGATCAAAGAAACGCATTGGTATGCGATGAAAGTGAAAGGCAATCCATTACTGATACCGCAAACGGAAGAGGATATAACCGAGATTAAATGGGTGAAGGGTGAAGAATTAGAAAAATGTTTGCGGGATAGTTATGTGAATGTGGTTGAAGTGGTGCGGAAAGCAGGTTTATAATTTTTTTGCCACAGATTCACTGATTTTCACAGATTTTTCTGTGCTAATCTGTGAATCTGTGGCTTTTCTATTTATCTTTTTTTCAAGATTGCTACTGTAAGTCTACTTATACAAACAAGCTTTTCCGCTTCATCATAAATCTTGATTTCCCACACATGTGAGGATGATCCGAGGTGAACGGGTTTAGTGATCCCTGTAACCAATCCGCTTCTTACGCCGCGGATATGGTTGGCGTTGATCTCCTGTCCTACGCAGATAAATTGTTCCAGATCTATCACTAAGGCTGAAGCAAAACTGCCCAGTGTTTCTGCAAGTGCCACTGAAGCACCTCCGTGTAATAAACCATAGGGTTGTTTGGTTCTTTCATCAACGGGCATAGTTGCTTTGAGATAATTTTCTCCCAGTTCTGAAAAACGGATTCCGATATGGTCGCCCATAGGATTCTTTCCGAAGGCTTCCACATCTTTCAGTGTCAGGTCTTTTTTGTGCCAGATACTCATAACTTATTTTGCTTTTAAGGAACGGTTCACTTCATCGGGAAGGAATGGCGATGCATCTCCCCCGTTTCGGATGATATCACGAACAATGGTGGATGCCACAGAGGTATATTTTGGCTCGCCGGTAAGAAAGATGGTTTCAATATTTTTATCCAGTGTACGGTTGGCATCGGCGATGGTTTTCTCGTATTCAAAATCGCTCACGTAACGAATGCCGCGGAGAATGAATGTGGCACCGATCTCTTTGCAATAGTTTACGGTTAGTCCGTCGTAAGTAACGCTATCCACTTTCGGTTCCAGTTTATAGATCTCCTGAAACCATTCCATCCGCTGCTCGGCACTGAACATGGGGTTCTTGGCAGAATTGATACCGATGCCTACGTAGATCTTATCAAACAAAGGAATGGCGCGGTTAATAATATCTATATGGCCAAGTGTAACGGGATCGAAGGTGCCGGGGAAAAGACAGATTCTTTGCATAGCTGACATTCAGTGAGGGTTCTAAGTTATAAGTTTTAAGTACTAAGTGTTTACTTAAACACAATTATTAACTCATTTCTTTTGATTTACTTACAACTTATTACTTACCCCTTATAACCCGTTAGTTTTCGCGGTTGGCCAGCAAATACAAAACTGCCATTCTAACCGCTACGCCATTTTCTACCTGGTTGAGGATAATGGAATACGGGCCATCGGCTACATCGCTGTCGAGCTCAACGCCGCGGTTAATTGGACCCGGGTGCATGATCACAATTTCTTTGCCTAGGCTTTCGAGTAATTTGCGTTTGATGCCGTAAGCAAGATTGTATTCGCGAAGTGAGGAGAACAAGGGTTGGTTCTGTCGTTCGAGTTGTATACGCAGCACATTGGCTACATCGCACCACTGCAGGGCTTTTTTCAGATTGTATTCAACCCTTACACCCAATGCTTCTCCAATATATTTGGGAATTAAGGTTGGTGGTCCTGCAACCACTACTTCCGCTCCCATTTTACGCAACAGGTACATATTGCTGAGTGCCACGCGTGAATGCATGATATCGCCAATGATGGCCACTTTTAATCCTTCGAGCTTTCCCAGTTTTTCGCGCATGGAAAATGCATCAAGCAAGGCCTGTGTAGGATGTTCATTTATTCCATCGCCTGCATTTACGATGGCGGCAGGAATATGTTTGGCCAGAAAATGCGGTGCGCCTGATGCGCTATGCCGCATGACCACCATATCCACTTTCATGCTCAGGATATTATTTACCGTATCCAGCAATGTTTCACCTTTTGCGGAAGAAGAACTGCTTAAGGCAAAATTGAGTACATCTGCGGAAAGTCTTCTTTCAGCCAGCTCAAAAGACATACGGGTGCGCGTGGAGTTTTCGTAAAACAGGTTTACGATCGTTATATCGCGCAGCGACGGAACTTTCTTAACGGGCCTCTGTAAAACTTCTTTGAATTGCTCCGCAGTGGAGAGAATTAACTGAATATCTTCTCTGTTGAGATCTTTGATACCAAGAAGATGTTTGGTAGATAGTTTCATTAAAAATCAAAGATAAAAGATTTCAGCTATCCAAAAGTATTACTTGTTCACTTCCGTCCTTTTCTTTCCAATTCACAATAACTTTTTGGGAAATGATTGTATCGATTGTCTTGCCAGAATAATCGGGTTGTATAGGTAATTCACGGTTAAAACGTCGGTCAACAAGCACACAGAGCGTGACTTTTGATGGCCTTCCGAATGCCAGTATCGCATCCAAAGCGGCTCGGATGGTGCGGCCGGTGTATAGCACATCATCAATTAAAACCACTTTTCTGTTCTCAAGATTGAACGGAATATCAGTAGCATTGGCGATATGAAGGCTTTTGCGGATATCATCGCGATAGAATGTAATATCGAGCTTGCCATATTGAATCAAAGAAGGATCAACGATCTTTTTGAGTTCCTGCACAATCCTGTCGCTCAGCCAGATGCCTCTTGGCTGCAGGCCGATAAGCACTGTATTTTCCAGCGAAAGATTATTCTCAAGAATCTGGTGTGCCAGTCTTTTTACTGTTAATGCCAGTTGTTGTTCGGATAATATCGTCTTCAAAACCGAATTTTTAATAAAAATAAATGCTTTCGGCCATACTCAACATGAATAATTAAGCCGGTTCTGGTTTAATTTGCCCGTTCAATGCTCAGGCTTCAGAAAATATCACTGGTTCAGTTTCGCAATTATGTACAGCAAAGCTTTTCGTTTACCGAAAGGGTTGTGGGTATTTGTGGTGCCAACGGAACCGGCAAAACCAATCTGCTGGATTCCATTTATTACCTGAGTTTTTCAAAAAGTTATTTTCCACGACCCGATAGCCAGAATGTATTTCATGGAATGCAGGGTATGCGGATTGAAGGAAATTATGAGTTGGAGAATGAACCCAAAAATCTCGTTTGTATCCTTCGTGAAAATAACCGAAAGGAACTGATACTGGATGATGAAGTATATAAAAAATTCTCAGACCATATCGGTAAATTCCCATGCGTAATGATCGCGCCGGATGATATTGTATTGATTGCCGGCGGCAGTGAAGAAAGAAGAAAATTTATTGATACCCTTTTATCGCAGATCAATAAAGAATACCTGAGTAAACTGATCGACTACAATAAAATTCTGCAGCAACGTAACAGTCTCTTAAAACGCGCCGCCGAAACCGGGTCGGTTGACCAATCATTACTGGAAATATTAAACGATCAATTGGCAGCCAACGGTAATTATATTTTTACTGAACGGAAAACATTTTTAAAAGACTTTCTTGCTTTAAGCGGATCCATCTATCAAAGAATTGCGGGTAAAGATGATGGACTGGCTTTGCAATATACCAGTCAGTTACTAACGGATAATTTTGAAGCTTTATTAAAAGGCACACAACAAAAAGATCTTGCCGTTCAAAGAACCACAGCCGGTATTCATCGGGATGACCTTGTTTTTTATATGGATCAATCTCAGTTTAAAACAGAAGCTTCTCAAGGACAAAGAAAAAGTCTTCTTTTCGCCCTCAAACTCGCCGAATGGCAAACCCTGAAAGAGAAAAAAGGCTTCACCCCTATTTTATTACTGGATGATGTTTTTGAAAAATTGGATGAACAAAGAATGTTTCAGTTACTCCAGTGGGTTTGTACAGAAAGTGACGGGCAGGTTTTTATTACAGATACACATACGGAGCGGTTACAAAAACAACTTTTGGAAATAGATGTTAAGTATCAATTGATTGAACTTAATTCTTAGTCTGGAGTTAGAAGTTTGAAGTCTGGAGTAAATATTCCCGCAGATAACTTCAGACTCCAAACTCCAAACTCCTAACTTTGTTCCATGTCTGAAAAACACATCGGCGATGCAATCAAGGGCTTTCTCAACAAAAGCCATCTTCGTAACGGGATCCGTGCGGTGCAGATAGAAGAGATCTGGGAAAAACTGATGGGTAAAACCATTGCAAAGTATACAGATAAGATCCAGATCATTAATCAGAAATTATTTATTCATACAGCTGTTGGTCCTTTGAAGAATGAATTGATGTATCAGAAACCACAGATTATAGAGAGAGTGAATGAGGCTTTTGGGGAAGTGGTTATTAATGAAGTAATTATTCAGTAAGAATGGGTTAAATGGAGTTAAATGGGGTTAAAATAGTTAAATTAATTATTTAATGTCTTTAACCATTTTAACTATTTTAACCACTTTAACTACCCTACCTAACGAACCTTCACACGCGGGTCCACTACGCCATACAACACATCTGCCAGTAGGTTTACTACAATAAAGAATGTTGCAGTAATCAATACACTTCCCATCACCACAGGGAAGTCTAGTTTTTCCAATGCGTCAACCGTTACTTTACCGATTCCTTTCCAGCCAAAAATATATTCTACAAAAAATGCACCTGCCAATAATTCTGCAAACCATCCGGTAATGGCTGTGATCACAGGATTTAATGCATTGCGTAATGCGTGGCGGAACACAACCACTTTTTTACTTAATCCTTTTGCATATGCGGTTCTGATATAATCCTGATCCAGCACATCCAGCATAGAACTTCTGGTAAGTTGTGTGATGATGGCGAGAGGCCTGATACCTAAAGTAATGGCTGGGAGAATCAGATTTTTTAATTGCAATTCTTCGCCATTAAATGGATCGGTATTGAATAAACTGCCTGTCATGTGCAAGCCCGTGTAACGGTTCAGAACAAATCCGAATAAATAGGCTAACACAATTCCTGTAAAAAAGGAAGGTGCAGATATACCGAGTACGCTGGCAAAAACGGAGGATGTATCCATCCATGTATTTTGTTTTACTGCGGCAAGTATGCCTAATAATACTCCTACGATTGTAGCCAGTAACATTGCGGCGAATGCAAGCAATAATGTGCCGGGCAAAGCTTCCATCAATACCTCGCCTACTTCTTTTTTGGTTTGATAAGATCGTCTGAGGTACGGAATTTTTATGCCGAATTTTGTTTCATCTCCTATGAAAAAACCGCGCAACTGTTTTTTCTGAATATCTTCTTTTGTATGAACCGCAATGGGAGAAACATCATTCAGGTACATCACAAACTGTTTCCATTTGGGTTGATCCAATGCCAGTTCTCTGCGGATATTTTTCATGGTTGTACTATCACCGGATTGCCCGAGAATCAAACGTGCAGGATCACCAAAGCCTTGAAATAAAAAGAAAACAATGACTACCACGCCCATCAGCACCAATAAGCCGTACACTATTTTTCTGGTGAGAAAGCTGATCATATTTGTAAATGCCTATTTGAGATTAGTTACAGCTTCTTTTATTTTATCAAGATCAACATAACTGATCTTATCCAGCACCTTTGCTCCTTTCATAAAGAAATAAGTAGGTGTTACCCTTGCTGCTGTTTTTAATACAGTAGCATCACATTTTACAATAACCGCATTCTTGAAAATGGTTTGTGCTTTGTCGGCATTGGCCGTTACAATAATTACCGGAATTTGTTTTTCCTGCGCCTGTTTGCTTATCTGGTCAAACCCTCCCTCCCATCGATCTGTTCTTTCCATATCTTTTGCCAATACAAGGATATAAGGATTGGGTTGAGACAACAAAGATGCTGTAGTATCTGTACCCGACAAACTCAAAAATGACAGATCCAATATTTTAGCCTGCAGCCCGTTTCCTTTCTTCACCAATTTATCTTCACGGTTAACATATTGATAGGTTGAATCAAAATCTGCGGGGAAATGTGTTTGATCAAATTCAATCTGCTTGCCATTCTTTTTGTAAATGAAAACAATAGAGAAACTGTCGGGCACTGCACCGGCTGGTGTTTTCATCTGTTCAAGAATATCATTTCCTTTTTTATACGGCAGACAATCTACAACAGGCAAATGCTGTAAAACATACCATTGTCCATAACAGGTTCCAACAGTAACCAATAGTAATAATAATCCCGCCACAAAAGGTTTTACCGAAGTTTTGATTTTTTTGCTTGCTGCAAATAAAACCAGGATCATTACCAGCAGAAAAATGTCTTTCCCAAAAGATTGTGCCGGTGTTAAAGGCAAACAATCCCCAAAGCATCCGCAGGTTTTGATCTTGCCTGAGAACAATGCATATCCGGTTAAGAATGTAAAGAAGATAATCAGTAATAATAAAAGCCAGCTGAACAAACGCATACGCCAGCCAATGATCACGGCAACACCTGCCAGCACTTCAAATACATTCATGATCAATGCAAAGCTGAGTGTATAATCGTTGAAAAAATTCCAACCCCATACTTCAAAGAATTCCTGCATCTTATAACTCAGTCCGGATGGATCATTGGCTTTGATGAGTCCTGAAAAAATAAACAGCAACCCTACTACCCATCTGATGATCAATAAAAAAGTCTTCATGTATTTGAATTAGTGTTTTCCTTCTTCTATTAAGATTAAA
Source organism: Sediminibacterium sp. (assembly GCA_965206685.1). Lineage (GTDB taxonomy): Bacteria > Bacteroidota > Bacteroidia > Chitinophagales > Chitinophagaceae > Sediminibacterium. The sequence goes on along the minus strand of OZ242223.1, from coordinate 1,475,314 downwards.
GCAAAAACGGAATAATTAATAATGTCTACATAATTGGCATCGATACCTTCGCTGATGAGTGTTTTGCCGTCGTTGGTAAGGATCTGTTTAATGCGCATCAGCTTCATCAGGATCAGATCGGCAAAACTCTGCTGGCTCATTTCTCTCCATGCTTCGCCGTAATCATGGTTCTTATCGAGCATGGTATTTTTGGCAAATTCGATGCCTTTGTGGTAAAGCGCATCCACCTGTTCAACAGGTAATTCCTCTACCTGTGGTTTACCGAGTTCGAGCTGCATTAAACCGATCACTGCATAATTGAGGATGCCTTTAAATTCTGAGGGAATATCATCCCCTACTTTTTGTGTATTCAGATCCTGAATGGTTCTGATGCGCAGGGCTTTGATAAAGATCTGATCCACTACCGAGATAGTGCGCAATACACGCCAGGCGGTACCATAATCTTTGGTCTTTTTAATGAATATATCTCTGCACTGACCTACCGCCTGATCATATTGTTGATTTGTATTCGCCATTATTCCGTAAACGCTTTAATGCTTTGGTAATATCTTTGAATGCAAGATAGGTTATTACAAAATTTGAGAATTTGAAAATTTGAAAATGAATTACCATAATGTTCACACTCAATTGCAGGGGTAGGTTATTGATTATCGATTCTCCCATAGTTATGGGTATTATCAATGCTACGCCGGATTCTTTTTACAGTGGCAGCCGGCAGCAATCGGTTGATGGTGCTTTGCAGAAAGCAGAAGAAATGCTGATGCAGGGTGCGCGGATACTGGATCTTGGCGGACAAAGCACGCGCCCGGGTAGTGAAATGAGTGGTGTGGAAGAAGAGATCAAACGGGTTACACCGGTAATGGAAGCTATCAGTAAACGATTCCCCGAGGCATTTCTTTCTATCGATACATTTCACAGCAAAGTAGCCAGAGCCGCCGTTGATTCAGGGGCTGTGATCGTGAATGATATCAGTTCGGGAATGTTCGACAGCGAAATGATTGCAACGGTTTCTTCCCTAAAAACCCCATATATATGTATGCACCTGGCGGGAACGCCTGAGACCATGCATGTAAAAAGAGATTATGAAGATGTGACAAAGGAAGTACTTGCTTTTTTTGTTCAAAAGTTCGAAGAATGTAAAAAGAAAGGAATTCATGATTTGATTCCCGACCCCGGTTTTGGTTTTAGTAAAAAAACGGAGGATAATTTTAACCTGCTCAAACAGTTTGAGGTTTTTTCTATCCTGCAAAAACCTGTCCTGTTGGGTGTTTCCAGAAAATCGACTATTTATAAAACATTAGGTATTACGCCTGAAGAATCACTTAATGGCACTACCGTTTTGAATACTGTGGGCTTGCTGAAAGGGGTTTCTATCCTTCGCGTGCATGATGTGAAGGAAGCCATGGAAGCAATTAAACTAACCCACTATCTAAAATAAAAAGAGCGGCCGAAAAGCCGCTCTTTACTATAAATATTCTATACTGATTATTTGTGTGGGTTTGCAGCAGGCGCACCCGGAGCTGCAGCTGGCTGTGGAGCCGGATTAGCTACATCAAGTACTTCAATTTCAAAAATGAGGTTTGTGTAAGCAGGTATAGGAGGATTAGGATAAGGCCCGTAACCCAGCATAGCCGGAACAAACAACCTTCCTTTACCACCTTTACCAAACAGACGTAAAGCATCATCCATTCCTTTGATTACGCTTTGTCCGCCAATATTTACAGATAATGGCTGGCCACCACCCGGTTTGTTTTTATCCATGTTTGAATCAAACACTTTACCATCCATAAAACTGCCTTTGTACATTACCTGGGCTACTTTGCCTGAATCGGCTTTTTGTGCTTCACCCGGATTGGTGATCTCAACCAGTACACCTGAGGTAGTGGATTGTGTTTTGATTCCTTTTTTGTCAGTGTAATCTTTCAGTTCTTTTACTTCTTTTGCTGTTTCCGCATCCTGTTCTTTCTTAACATCAGCCAAAGCTTCTATCTGAGAAGGGAAGGTTTTGATGATCTCTGCACGTCCTTTGATCAGGTCTTTTGCCTTGAAGATGTTGTTGTACTCAATAAAGCCGAGTTTTTTCAGACTATCAATACTCAACACAAACTCAACTTTATCACCGGCAGCTAATTTGGTGATCAGTTCAAAAAAACTGTGTTTGCCTGATTTGGCTGTATCCACGATCATATAAGTAGCAATATGTCCGTAAGAAGTCTGTAACACAGAATCCTTACCGGTTTTATACTCCAGATTGTATTTTACATACTGACCTTGTTTGAGTGTTTCTTTACTGCCACCTGAAGTGATCTTGTATTTAACGCCCGATGGTGTTGTCTGGTATTGGTTACAGCTTGCAAGCAATACGATCGCTAGTAACAGCGTGATGGTTGTTCTCATTTTTTTTATTGTAGTTGATTATGATATTCCTGAATTACCTGTTTGAATTTGTTTACCGTGCTTTCAAGGCTTTCGCTGTCGCGGCCGCCGGCTGCATTAAAATGTCCACCACCTTCAAAATGTTTACGGGCAAAGGTATTTACATCGAAGCCTCCTTTACTGCGGAAGCTCCATTTTCTTTCCCCATCCCTGTCGATGACCAAAGCTCCGAATTTTATTCCCTGAATGGTTAATAAATAATTGACCAGTCCTTCTGTATCACCTGTTTTAATATTATATCGTTGCAGATCTGCCCTTGTAATATACATCATGGCAGTATTATATTCATACAGCACTTCCATTCTGTTTACCAATGCATAACCTATAAAGCGTAAACGGTTCTCTAAAAAATTATCGTAAATATTATCATGAACCTTGGTATGCTGGAGGCCTTTTTCCTTTAAAACTGCTACCATTCTGTGAACAGAGGGGCCGGTTGCGGGGAAACGGAATGAGCCGGTATCCGTCATCACGCCTGTATACAGGCATTCAGCCATTTCGGGAGTGATCGCATCCTGGTGGCCGGATTCGGTGATAAAATCAAACACCATTTCGCAGGTAGAGCTTTTGGCTGTATTGCTTACGCCGTAAGTAAATGCTTCTTCCTGAGGCTGTTCGTGGTGGTCGATGAGTATTTTAATGCACTTAGCCTCTGTTAAAGGCTGTTCCATATGTTTTGTACGGTGCAGGATATTGAAATCGAGACAAAAAATAACTTCCGCCTGATCGATAAGGCCTTTGGCTTTCTCGCGGTTCTGTTCAAAATCCATTACTTCTTTCACGCCGGGCATCCAGTTTAAGAATTCAGCCCAGTTGGTTGGGGAGATCACGGTAGCCGTATGACCAAGCCCTTTCAGAAAATGATATAGGCCCAAAGCAGAGCCCATGGCATCGCCATCGGGCTTTTGGTGCATGGTTATCACCACTTTAGCGGGCGTTTGAAGACTGGGATAAAAACGATCGATTGACAGCATATAAGGCGGCAAAATTGCGGTTTCCATGCTATTCTATCAAATCAATTTATGAGCCTTTAACAAAAATCAAGGGATAATATCCCGAAAAAGCCCTGCTAATCCGTACTTTTGCGGCCGAAATTGAAACTTATTTATGAGCAACAGAACATTTACCATGATCAAACCGGATGCCACACAGAAAGGGTATACCGGAGCTATTTTAGACCAGATCATCAAAGCCGGCTTTGCCGTAAAAGCGATGAAATGGACCAAATTAACCCCAGAACAGGCGGGTTTATTCTATGAGGTACATAAGGAAAGGCCTTTTTACGGTGAACTGGTTGATTTTATGAGCAGCGGCCCAATTGTGGCGGCTATTCTGGAAAAAGACAATGCCGTAGCAGATTTCAGAAAACTGATCGGCGCTACCAACCCGGCGCAGGCTGAGGAAGGTACCATCCGTAAATTATACGCAGCATCTGTTGGCGAAAATGCCGTTCATGGCAGCGACAGCGATGAGAATGCTGATATTGAAGGCAATTTCTTCTTTTCAAAATTGGAAAGGTTTTAATTGACCATAACCTTTATTGAAAAAGCCATCTCTTTTTGGGGGATGGCTTTTTTATTTGAATGAGTGGATGAGTGAATGATGGAATGAGTGAATGATAGAATTAGTTTAGGTTAATGGCGGATTTGTTGGTGGTGGAATCGGTGTAGGTGATTCCGTGGAATTTTACCTGTTTGGTTAGGCCGTTGTTGAAAAGAATATCGGCTGTTTTGGTGAATTCGCCGTGGGCATCGCCGTTAAAGCCAAGGTTGATAAAAGTTGATTTACCGGGTAAGATCGTCTCCCCCGCCCTGAATTTTGGCGTGGTGCATCCGCAGCCCACTTTTACATCCTGTAGAATTACTGTGTCTTTGCTGATGTTTTTGATCACCAGATTATATTCAAGGGGTTTACCTGCGGGGATCTTGCCCATGTCAAAATCTGCATTACTGATTGTCAGAATTTTATCAACATCTTTTTTGGGTTGCTGATTAACCTGTGCCTGTAGTACAACCACTAATAAACCTGCAAAAATGAATGGTAGTATGTTCCTGGTATATTTCCTGATCAACATCATTAATTATTTTTTAAGCCTGCATCAAAAGTATAAAAAAAGCAGGTCTTGCTTTTTGATAATTTAATCAAATATTTTTTATTACTTTTAAACCGCCAATCCTACGTAAAACTACCCTTACTTTATATCAAACGAATTAACTTATACAGTATTATGAGAAGTTTTACTATTGCCATTTTATGTTTCAGCTGTTATTTTGCGGTTGCGCAGTCTTCTAAGAAAACGTATATTATTTCATCCAACAGTGCTAACCCGCTTGCTTACAACCATATTACCTCATTAGATATTAATAGTGGTAAAGCATTGGAAGACCTGTATGGCAGTGATAAAAAATATTCAAAAAGAAATACTGACCGTAAGTCGTATGAGAAGAACGACCGTGATGATAATGATCAACTGAAAACACCAACCGGAGGTTCTATTGCCGCTTCTGCTTACGATGCAAAAACAAACCGTTTGTTTTATATACCGCTTCAGTTATCTGAATTGCGTTATATGGATCTGAAAGAATCTTCTCCCTGCTTTACCTATCTCGAGGGACAATCTATCAATCTGCTGCATAATAAGGATGATGTTGCCAACCAGATCACCCGTATGACGATTGGTTCTGATGGAACCGGTTATGCTTTATCAAATGATGGCGAACACCTGATCAAATTCACAACTTCCGGTACACCCGTCATTCAGGATCTGGGGGTATTGGTTGATAATCCTAAAAATTCCGTGATGGTACGTTCAAGCTGTACCTCATGGGGTGGAGATATTGTGGGATGTACAGATGGCAGTTTATATCTGGTAACGGTTCGTAACCATGTATTCAAGATCAGTTTGCCGAGTAAGAAATGTGATTACATAGGTATGATCAAAAACCTGCCGGAAGAATTTACGTCCAACGGCGCATCGGTTGATGAAAACGGAGAGTTGATGATCAGTTGTGGAACTTCATTGGGTAAGAACTTCTCTCCTGTTTATAAAGTAAAGTTTCCTGAATTAACTGCAGAGCCAGTAAAAGGTATATCGGGCATTGGCAATATTTCTGATATGGCGAGCAGTAACCTGCTTTTCCAGAAATCATCCGGCAAAAATGTTGAAACGGGTGTGGTTGCGTTTAACCAGTCTGCTGAAATAACCACAGAAGATATTAACCTGCCTTCCATTACCATCTTTCCTAACCCGGTAAGCCGCGGTAAATTTCAGATCCGTACAACAAATATGAAAGAGAAAGGCGAATATAAAATGCTGTTGATGGATGTAAATGGCAAAGCCATTATGGAAGGAAAGATGAACATTGGTTTAAAGACGAATGTAAATACTTTCAATTTCCCGTCTCAGTATGCAAAAGGTGTTTATTTTATTCAGATCGCAGATATATTTAACCGAACGATCTATTCGCAGCAATTGATTGTTGAATAGCGGTCAATTGTTATACATATTAAAATAAAAAGGCAAGCCTGAGTAGGGTTTGCCTTTTTATTTGCAGTAATCATATCAATATATTTTAAAAAAAATTGCTTAGTTTATGATCATAAAAGGCCGGGACTTATGATTGCTTTTATCACACTTTGAATTATATTCGTTATGTATTCTGAATAAGAATCATTCTTTTCATTGAAACCCAACTAACATGCAGAGAAAAATCTTACTGATAGCTGCACTATCGTTTATTAGTCTGCTATCAAATGCTCAAAAAGAGCTTACCGTAAATGCAATTCCCACAGACGCTGAAATTTATGAAGTATCCAGCAATGGGTATGCCATGAAAAGGGGGGCCGGTTCTGTTCTTTTAAAATTAGAAAAAGAGAAGGCAGTTACTATTGAGGTAAGAAAGCCCGGTTTTGTTTCAGAGAAAAAAACCTTTCTAAGGGATAAAAACGGCGAGTCGACTGCTACCATAGAACTTACACAGCGTTCTGTACAGGTAAATGCATCCCCTGCGGATGCCATGATACTGGTAAATGGAGCCGAGATTGGAAGATCATCACAAACCATCGTTATTCCTAAAGGGGTAAGTATTACGATTGATATTAAAAAACCGGGGTTTGTAACGCAAACAAAAACACTTTATAACAAACAAGGTGAAGAAGTACCTGAAATAACTTATCTGTTCAAACTCGAAGACAGGATTGTTTCCATAAAGGCAGAGCCGCAGGATGCGAGCATTTTTGTAGACGGCAAGAAAAAGGGTGAAGGAACGGCACAGGTTATCATACCTAAAGATAAATGTGTAATTGTAAAAGTGGAAAAGCAAAGTTTCATTTCAAATGAAGTAACTTATTGTAACAAAGAACTTGAAAATGTACCACCATTGGTAGATGTGATCCGTTTGAAAGACAGAAGTATTCAGGTGAATGCATTGCCTGAGGATTCCAGGATCTTTGTTGATGGAAAAGAAGTTGCCAAAGGAAATTACAGCATGAAACTGAACGCGGGTAAATGTTCTGAATTGTTGGTAATAAAATCAGGCTATGTCGGTTACAAACTAAACCTGTGTAATCAAAGCGATGCTACTCCGCCAGAAGGAAGTTATGCCATTCAACTAAAAGAAGATGAGGCTTATTTACAATCTGAGCAAAGCAGTATTGCCAATAAAAATTTCAATCTGATTATTGAAAACCCTTCTATTACTGCACAGGACGCATGGAAAAAATTAGTAAGTATTATACAATCCTATTTTGATGAGATTGAAACTGTGGATTTTTCTACTTCTTACCTTAAGACGAATTGGGTTGGAAAAACTTTTAATGTTGGTTCTGAATTTAAATCAATGATCAGAACACGCGTGATCATTACGTATGGAGGCGAGGCGAATAAGTATAATATTAAGATTCTTTCAGAAATAACAAAACCCGACTCCAATTGTGCCAGAAGTGCGAATGATGTAAACAGTTCTTCCAAATCTTCTTCATTAACAGCAACGAATGATGAATGTTTCGAGCCGGTAGACAGAATTCTCAGAAAATACAGCGACTTGATTTCGGATATACAGAGAAGATTTAAATAAAAGCAATCTTAGGGTTTTGTTTATCTATCTGTATTCAGCAATAAACAAAAAGACAAATAGCAAGAAAGGGTAATCTAAAAAGGTTACCCTTTTTTGTTACCACCTATCCTATCTCGGACCAGTCCACCAGTTTCTTACATTAACTATTTTATACAATAGTTGATTTATGGCCGGTTCCTCATATTTCATAATAAATAATTATACTACAAACTATAAGGAAAGATACTAAGCCCTCTTCATTCTGATAATTTGTCACAGTATAGGTTTCATTAAAATACGCCTCCTGCATTCATATAACGTTTTTTTGACTATTTAAATATTGTCAGTATTTGTTCGTATCCATAAGTAGGCAGTATACTACATGAACAACTAAGCAATCATGGTAAAAATTACCGTCAATTAAACGTTGAATGAGGGTCTTTACACCGAGTTTTCTTTAAAGTGTTTTATGGACGCATTTAACGAGTACTTTTATTTTAGCCGCTATCCATAAATCCAATCCCCTCATGAAGAGCAACAGGTTTACATATCTGTTATTTACTGTATGTGTGAGTTTCTGCATAAGATCGTCAGCGCAGGGTGTTTGTTCCAGTACTGCTTTGGCCCCGGTTTTTAAGCAAAGTTTTGACAGCAGTATTTCTTCAACTACTAAAAAAATTGTTCCATCCGGATTTATCACCAATTATGCATTTCAAAGCAGTTCTGCTTTAAGTGATGGGGAATATATTGTTACGCCATTGGTACAAAATGCACAAAAAGCAGACTGGGCAGTGGGTGGAGATCATACAGGTAATACCAATGGTAATATGTTTTTGGTAAATGCCGGTACAGGCGCTTCTTTATTTTTTTATCAGCGGGTAGATAATCTTTGTCCGGGCTCTGTGTATAGTTTTTCTGCCTGGCTTGTAAATGTAAACACCATCACAAAAACCAAACCCATTTGCGGTGCAGGTTATGTGTATCCGAAAGTGACTTTTAATATTAAGAACACATCCGGTACTATTCTGCAATCGTATACAACAGATACCTTACCATTAACCAAGAGTACAACAGTTAGTCCTAACTGGCAGCAATATGGATTTCAATTTACATTGCCCGCGGGCACTACTTCTCTGATACTGGAAATGGTAGATTTTTACGGTGGCAGCCCACAGTGTGGGAATGATTTAGCTATTGATGATATTATTTTTTCTGCCTGCACGCCTACTGCCACAGCCACATTCACTACATCTGCTTCTATATGTGCCGGAACAACTGCCAGTATCAACAGTTCTATTGTTAACAGTCCATACAGTAACCCTGCCTATCAATGGCAAAAAAGCACAGATGCTGGTATAACCTGGATAAATACCGGCATACCGGGAACAGCTGCTGTTAATTTCTCCATTTCTGCTGCAGCAATAACTGATGCAGGGATGTACCGTGTATTGGTTGGGCCGGATGTATCCAGTTTATCGAGTTCTACCTGTGTTACCGCTTCTAATGCAGTTACATTAACGGTTAACCCATTACCTTTCGTTTTGATAAGTGGTCCTGCCACTGTTTGTGCCGGTAATACACTTGCGTTTGTTGCTAATACATCGGGTGGCACTTCTCCTTACACTTATCAATGGACGGGGCCAAACAGCTTTAGTTCGGCATCTGCAAACTTTTCTATTCCTAATGTAAGTACGGCTGCAGCAGGTGTATATTCATTAACCGTTACAGATACACATACCTGCGCTTCAACAGGTTCTAAAACCGTTAGCGTTTTGAGTATGCCTGTAGTAGCTTCCATTACCGGTAATGCCGGCGGCTGTGCAGGAACCGGTTTTGCTTTAGCTGATGCTACAGCAGGTGGTGTTTGGAGCAGTGATAATACTTCTGTAGCCACAGTAAGCTCAGTTGGTTTGGTGTCATTGATCAGTGGCGGAACGGCAACCATCAGTTATAGCGTTGCCAACGGCGTTTGTGCAACAACAGTAAGCAAATTGATTACTGTTGCGAGTGTTGCATTGCATGCAGATATTATTGACTGTAATAATTCTGTGATCCATTTTAGTGCAACTGATCCGGATTATGGTGTTAGCTATAGCAATAGTAATCCGGGTAATACCTATTCATGGTCTGTAACAGGCGGCGCATTTACTTATCAGGGTTCAACAGATTCAAGTTCTCAATATCCCAATGTACAATTAGTAACGGGTTCTACCTATCAGGTAAAAATTCAATTCACCACAAGTGCTATTACCTGCAGTGCGTCACAAATAATATATCAGGGTACTGCAAATGCTGATACGATACAGGGTGCTCATGACACAACCGTTTGCCATGATATTTCTTCGGTAAACCTTTCAGGCAAAGCATCCCGGTTTACAAATATTTTTAAATGGACAAGTTCTGGCTCAGGCAGTTTTTCAACGCCGGATTCACTCACCACTTCATATACACCAAGTCTGGCAGATAAAGCAGCCGGATTGGTTAAGTTCTATTTAAAAGGTTCTTCCTCTTATAATTCGATCGGTAATTGTGCTTACAGTTTTAGCATGGATTCCATAACACTTCATTTTTTCCCGGAGAATACAGGTATCAATTCTGTTCAATCCATTTGTTCCGGCCAGTCGTTGAATTTTATTCCCACCTCATCTATTACCGGAAGTAATTTTATATGGAAGTCTTCAATGATATCAGGAACCGTAAACGGAAATACGATCAGTGGAACGGGTAATATCAATGATTCATTGTTGAACTTAACAAACACAACTGATGCGGTGGTCAAATATACCCTGACACCTTATTCAAATATATCCGTTTACAATACCTGTGCAGGAACAGATTTCACTTTTACAGTTACGGTACATCCCAAAGAAAATCTTACGCTTACCAACAACAGTGCATCCATCTGTTCGGGAAACCAAACAAATATTTTATTGAACAGCACTATTTCAGGATCAATCTTTAGCTGGCATTCACTTGTCATAAAAGGAAATGCTGCGGGAAATACCTCATCGTCAACTCCTTCAACTGCTAATAAGATCACTGATCTGTTGCTGAATTCATCAAACACCTATGCAGTTGTAAGATATTGGATAACGGCTACCTCATCTGCGGGCTGCAATATTACCGATTCAACAGATGTGCTTGTTTACGGAAACCCTGTTGCTGCTAATGCGGGACAGGATCAGATACTATGTAATTCGGGCAGTGTGTTACTGAATGGCAATGATCCATTTGCTGATACAGGCAAGTGGCAGTTATTATCAGGGCCATCTTCCGTTTCAATTGTTTCAGCCTCTTCTCCGGTTACTAATGTGAGTGGACCAGTTACAGGCACCTATTACTTTGAATGGTCTATTGCGAATACCTGTTCTGTTTCAAGAGATACCGTAGCAATTGTTATTACGGCTCAGCCGGTTGCAGGAATACTTACTGCCAGTGCAACGGTTTGTGCCGGAAATAATCAAGGCACACTTATATTGAAAGGATATAACGGTAAAATTTTACGTTGGGAATCTTCTACAGATGGAGCTAATACATGGCCTATAATGATAAATGATACGGATAATACTTATGGTTACACCAACCTTAACGTTACAACCGCTTACAGAGCCGTGGTTCAAAATGGAATCTGCGGATATGTGTATACCAATCCTGTTACGATTACAATGAATCCGGTTTCAATACCCGGTGTTATTTCGTCAGACAATACCGTTTGTGCGGGAACTAACAGCGGTACACTTTTGCTCACAGGTAATTCAGGAAATATTATTCGCTGGGAATCTTCCACAGATGGCGGTATCAGTTGGCCCGTTGTATTCAATATTACAACGAACCAGTTTTCTTATACTAATGTAACGGCTACTACCCAATTCAGGGCGGTTGTACAAAACGGAGGTTGTGAAACGGTTACTACAGATCCTGTTACCATTTCAGTTAAACAGCCAACAGTGCCCGGCATTCTTTCTGCCACCGCAACCGTTTGTGCATTATCAAACCGGGGAACCCTTTTGCTTAGAGCTTACACAGGAAATATCATTCAATGGGAATCTTCCGTTGATAATGGCAAGAGCTGGCAAATTACGCTTACTACAACCGATTCTTTTATGTATGTGAATCTAAAGGCAACAACTATATACAGGGTATTGGTGCAAAACAGCATCTGTTCCTCAAAATATTCAAACCCTGTTACCATTACCGTGATACCAGCACCTACAGTAGCCAACGCAGGTGTGGATCAGGTGATCTGCGATTCAACGGGTATTGCAGCCCTTGCAGCCAATACACCTGTTTCCGGATCCGGAAAATGGCGAACGGTTTCCGGCCCATCGATTGTTACTTTTTCCAATACCTCCTTACCTAATGCAACCGTAAGCGGTTTGCAAACCGGTACTTATCAATTTGTATGGACAATCTCTAATGGATTCTGTGATCAGTCAACCGATACTGTAACTATCATTGTTGATAAAGTACGATCAGCCTTTACGCTTTCCAGTATCAATGATTGCGGTAAAACAACTTTTTCTTTTACCAACAACAGCCTCTCAATATTCGGAATCAAGAACACAAAATGGTACGGAACTAATATGGATACCATTAACAAGAATGATCTCACTATCTCATATAATACAGAAGGCCCGAAAGATATCAGTTTGCAGATTGAAAGCAATACAGGTTGTATACAAACAACAAAAGCACTTTATAACGTAATTATCTATAATATTCCTAAAGCCAATATCAATGCCATTGCCGATGCCTGTAAAAGTCAGATGGTACAGGTAACTTCTAAAGTAAATTCACAAGACTCGATTGCGAATTTATTATGGAACCTCGGGAATGGAACCAGAAGACAGGATTCTGTGATCACCGTTCAATATATTCAGGATGGAAAATATACCATACAGTTAACCGTTGAAACCATTAACCATTGTTATGATTCTACTTATAAACAATTGGTTGTACATGCCCTCCCGGAAATAACTGTGAGCAATACACCTGTTATCTGTAAGGGAGACAGTATTGTACTTTCTGCATCAGGTGCGGTTAAATTTATATGGACGGATAATAACAATACCATTGTATGCGACGGTTGTATAACTACAAAAGTAAAGCCGCTTGTTAACCAGCAATTCCGCGTGATCGGTTATAATGAATACGGTTGCAGCCAGATAAAAACCACACAGGTAAGAGTGGTGCAACCATTGAAACTGCAATCCATACAGGGCGATACACTCTGCGTGGGGCAATCAACACAATTATTTGTTTCAGGGGCATCTGCTTATATCTGGTACCCTGAAACAGGACTCAGCAATAAAACAGCTTCCTCTCCTATTGCAAAACCGCTGATCAGCACCATTTATCATGTTGTGGGCAAAGATGATTTCAGTTGTTTTTCAGATACCGCAGAAGTGAAAGTAATTGTAGGCAATGCTACGCCGATTGATATTGGAAAAGATACCGTTATCAGTGCCGGAACTGTTTACCGGTTAACAACCAATATTTCATCACAATCCAATGAGATCAAAAAATGGAACTGGAGCAGTAACCTTGAATTATCGTGTAAGAATTGTCCGTCACCCACGGTAAGGGTTTCTAATGATGCAACCATATCGCTAATGGCTATTAATCGTTTTGGATGCACCAGTACAGATACCATTCGTTTGCAAACTTTTTGTCCGGCAACGGAAATCTTCATCCCCAATGCATTTACACCGGATGGAGATGGCATTAATGATAAATTGATTGTACAGGGCAAGGGTGTAAAAATGATCCGTTACTTAAAAATCTTTAACCGTTGGGGTGAGGTAGTTTTTGAGAAAACCAATTTCCTTCCGGGAGATGCGGCCAATGCATGGGATGGCAGGGTTAGAGGAAAGCCCGCATCGCCGGATGTATTTGTGTATATGTGCGAAGTGATCTGCGAAAAAGGATTACCCACAATATTTAAAGGCAATGTTGCCATACTGAAATGAGAAAATGAAGGGTTATGAAAACAATTTTACAAAACTTACTGCTCCTTCTCTTTACCATAAATACCTGTGCGGTTACTGCACAGGATTTTACTTTTTCTCAATTTTATGAACAGCCTTTATTACGTAACCCGGCATTGGCCGGATTATTCACCGGTGATCTACGGGTATCTATGTCTTACAGGGATCAATGGGGAAGCGTTACCGTGCCGTTCCGTACAACCTCATTAAATATAGAACACAAGATTCCGATTGGTTCTAAGCAGGATCTGATCACCCTTGCTTCACAAATGAGTGTAGATGCAGCGGGGGATATCCGGTTAAAGAGAACACAGTTCTTACCCTCTATCAGTTTTCATAAATCATTAAGCGAAGAAAAGGATACCTATCTAACCGCCGCCTTTCAGGCCGGGCCGGTATCCAGTCAGTTTGATGCTTCCCAATTAAAAATGGGCGACCAGTTCCAAGGCGGCTCTTATGATCCTTCCAATGCAACAATGCAACCCATCACCAATAATGGGTATTCTTATTGGGATGTAAATGCGGGGCTATCTTTCAGCAGCAATATCAATGATAAGACCAATTTTTATCTGGCCGTGGGTATGTCGCATATCACCAACCCGGTGATCAAATCGGTTACAGGAACGGTGAATGGTTTTTTATCACCCAAGATCGCATTCAATGCCGGAATTAACGCGCCTTCGGGAGAACATGGCCATATTATGGCATTTACCGATTTTATGATGCAGAACCAGAACCGGCAATTACTAAGCGGGATCATGTATGGCATCAACATCATTGAGTACGACAACGGCGATCCGGATATACTTTATTTTGGAACCTTTATGAGATGGGGCGATGCCTTGATACCGGTAATCAAAATGGGATTTAATCATATGAGTGTAGGCATCAGTTATGATATCAATATTTCGCAGTTAAAAGTAGTGTCCAATTGGCGCGGCGGATTGGAACTTTCGCTGGTGTATCGTGATTTTCTGAAGATCCGGAATTCGACTTTGGATAGGCTGCGGTGCACAAGATTTTAGATTGTTCAAAACCGTAATATCAACGTTCAATATATTCTATGTTGATAATACCATCAGGTACTTGAATCTGATCACTTCTTACAAACTGCTCATATTCCTTCTTAGTTTCGATTACGATTGTGTGATTATTATTCCAGTAAATATTTATTCCAAGATCAACCCCTTTTGCAGCATACACAGTGAATTGTGTATCGTTTTCTAATTGAAGAGTTATATGGGTTCCCGGATAGTCGGCCAGGTAAACACTTTCGTTCATGCTCAAACAATATTTGTTATCGGGAGAATTCATCTCCCTCAAATATTTTATAGAATGCACATTCAGATCAGATTTATTTTGGGTTTTAGCCTGATTAAATTCTGTAATGAGGTTTCTGAGAGTCGGAACAATTTCTTGTCTCTTTGATGTTTTTCGGCTCAATTGAATCATGGTAACCGCATCATTCCTTTCTTTATGGTTTGCGATTCGTTTTCGTACAATAACCTTATCCATTCTTTCATAGATATTCCCAAACAAATCAAAATCATAGCCAGTCTTTGATTTAATAAAGTCTATAAATTTCAGATCCCCGGTTGCTTTATAAACCGATGTAGAATACTCCATTGATTTCTTGAGTTTTTCCAGGCTTTTTTCCTGATATTGTTTTTCTACCTGTTCTTTACATAGCCGATAAAAATTTTCAGAATAGTTAACCTGTTCTGGTTTCAGCTGGTCTTTTTCTTGTTCAAACTTATAGTCATATGCGGCCAATATTATGTCACGATATCTATCAAGCTCAGTCTGTATATCTAATAACGTCATTTTCTAAATTGGATCGATTGAGTTCGTGTAAATACTGATGAAAAACTTCAAATTACCCCTTTCTAATAAAACAAAAAAGGATTCCTTGTCAGGAACCCTCTTTACTTGTCGGGACGACAAGATTTGAACTTGCGACCCCACGCCCCCCAGACGTGTGCGCTACCGGGCTGCGCTACGTCCCGAAAATACCCCGCAAAACGAAGTTTTGCACTCCCATTCACTCATTCACTCATCCACTCATTCACTCGTTAGTAAAGCGGGCTGCAAATATAGGAGGGAAAAGAAAAATTCAGGTTATATTGCAGAAAATTTTACCCCATCTTCATGAAGATACTCTTAAGGCAAGCCACCATTGCCGATCCTGACTCAGCATACAACGGACAGGTTTGTGATATTTTGATCAATGAGGGCGTGATCAGCAAGATCGCAGCCAAAATTTCAGAAACCGCAGATGAGGTAGTTGAGGCCGATGGGCTTACCGTTTCGCCGGGTTGGGTTGATCTTTTTGCTCATTTTTGTGATCCCGGTTACGAATACAAAGAAACGCTTGAAACAGGTGCAGCCGTAGCAGCAGCAGGTGGTTACACACATGTATTTGTGTTACCCAATACGCAACCGATCGTTGATAATAAAACACAGGTAGAATATATCAGCCGCAAATCAGGCGATTTACCCGTAACCATTCATCCATTGGGTGCTATCACAAAAGGAACCGAAGGAAAGGATCTGGCTGAAATGTATGATATGCGCAGCAGCGGTGCCATTGCCTTTTCTGACGGATTAAATCCGGTACAATCACCCGGGCTTTTTGTAAAAGCACTTCAATATGTAAAAGCATTGGATGGTGTTTTAATACAGGTTCCACTGGATAAAAGTATTGGTGCAGGCGGATTAATTAACGAAGGTGTGATCTCAACACGCCTTGGATTACCCGGCATCCCGGCTTTAGCCGAAGAAGTGATCATTAAAAGAGATATTGATCTTTTGCGCTATACACAATCGAAACTGCATATTACCGCAGTATCTACAGAAAACGGATTGGTATTGATCAAAGCCGCGAAAGCAGAGGGATTGAATATTACCTGCAGCGTAACACCTTATCATCTTTTCTTTTGTGATGAAGACCTGCAGACATACGATACCAATCTGAAGGTAAATCCGCCATTACGGAGTAAAGCAGATATGCTGGCATTACGCGAAGCTGTGCTGAATGGAACGGTGGATTGTATTGCCTCTCATCATCTGCCACAGGACTGGGACAATAAGACCTGTGAGTTTGAATACGCAAAGAATGGCATGACAGGATTACAAACGGTTTTTGCAGTAGTAAATCATTTATTGCCAGAAATATCTGCAAAAAGAATAACCGCTTTGTTTTCTTTGAATGCCAGAAATATCTTCGGATTGCCTGCTGTGCATATTGTTGAGGGAGCTGTAGCAGACCTGAGTTTATTTACAAAATCGGGTACTACCCTTCTTACAAAACAACAGATCCGATCCAAATCTTTCAATACCCCTTTTCTGGATACCGAATTGAATGGGAAAGTGATTGGGATCATTCACAAAGGAAACCTGACTTTACATTAAAACGAATTTCATGAATGCAAAAATTATCAATGAAGGATTGAAATACGGAGTGGTTGGCGGACTCATTTTTCTGCTGATCAATTTTGGTGCATGGGGACTGGGTACCACTGCCACTTATGTTTCGGCTGTGAGTATCAGCAGTTTTATTCCCTACATGATCATCATTCTGATCATTGTGGGTTTGCGCTTACGGAAAGGGAACAGTAACCTTTTAAGTTTTCAGGAAGCCTTAAAATTTGCTTTTGTAGCCTATATTACAGTAGCATTTATTGAAGCTGTGGGTAATTATGTATTGTATAATTTTATCGATCATAATCTTACAGCGAAAGTGTTTGAGATCAGTAAAACCAAGGCTTTAAAAATGTTACAAACCTTTGGCGCATCCGATCAGCAAATAGACGATACCATGAAAAAACTAGATGCCGATTCTGAGCAAACAACTATGAAAAATGTTGTACTTGGTTTTGGGTTAGCCCTTGTATGGAATTTCTGTAAATCATTGCTGATTGCCCTTGTGATCAGGAAAGAAGTAAAATTTTCAGAAGAAGCATAATTTCACTTTATGGATGTATCAATTGTTGTTCCCTTATTTAATGAAGACGAATCCTTGCCGGAATTGTGCAGCTGGATTGAATCTGTGGTTACAAAAAACAACCTTTCTTACGAAGTGATTCTTGTAGACGATGGCAGTACCGATAACAGCTGGAATGTAATTGAACAGAAAGGAAAAGAGAATCCGAATATCAAAGGCATCAAATTCCAACGCAATTATGGAAAATCCGCAGCCCTTAATGAAGGTTTTAAAGCCGCACAGGGAGACGTAGTAATTACCATGGATGCCGATATGCAGGACTCTCCTGATGAGATCCCTGAACTCCGCAGAATGATCGTCGAAGATGGGTTTGATATGGTAAGCGGATGGAAGAAAAAACGTTACGATAATACCTTCACCAAAAATATTCCTTCAAAACTATTCAACGCTACAGCACGAGCCAGCTCAGGTATTCAATTACATGATTTTAATTGCGGCTTAAAAGCTTATAAAAAGAAACTGATCAAAAGCATTGAAGTGTATGGCGAGATGCACCGCTATATTCCCATTCTTGCGAAATGGAGCGGATTTAGAAAAATCGGCGAGAAAGTGGTGGAGCATCGCCCGAGAAAATATGGTGTAACCAAATTTGGCTGGCAGCGATTTGTCAATGGTTTTCTTGATCTGGCAACCATCATGTTCCTCGGTAAATTCGGAAAACGGCCTATGCAGTTCTTCGGTTTATTAGGAACCCTGTTCTTTATGATCGGCCTCTTATCCAGTGCATACCTTATCGCTGCCAAGTTTGTTACAACCGATTTCAGTTTAACCAACCGTCCGAGTTTCTATATCGCCTTAACAACAATGGTAATTGGTATGCAATTATTTCTTACCGGATTTGTAGCTGAACTGGTGGCAAGAAATGCACCAGAAAGAAATTATTATCTGATAGAAACGAAATCAGGGATTGAATAAGTCAAAAGTCAAAAATGACCTGTCTTTTTTTGACTTTTGAATTTTGACACTCGCCATTGTTGGTCGCCTGACCAACAACGGCACAAGTTTGAATTTTTACTTCTAACGATGAATCCAAATCAGACCAAAAAAGTAATCATAATCGGCCCCGCCTGGCCACTACGCGGCGGACTGGCATCTTTTGATGAAAGGCTTTGCCGTCAGTTTACAGAAGAAGGATTTGATGCTTCTATTTATACTTTCTCTTTACAATACCCGGATTTTTTGTTTCCGGGCACTACACAATATTCAACAGAACCGGCACCCGCAGGACTGAAGATCAAAGCATGTATCAATTCCATTAATCCTTTGAACTGGCTGGTGGTAGGCAATGAGATCAGGAAGCAAAAACCGGATCTGGTAATTGTACGTTATTGGTTACCACTGATGGGCCCATGTTTGGGAAGTATTTTGCGGATCGTAAAAAGAAACCGGTTTACCAAAGTGATCTGTATTGCAGATAATGTGATCCCGCATGAAAAACGTCCGGGCGATAAACCCTTTACACAATATTTTGTAAAAGCCGTAGATGGCTTTGTAACCATGAGTGCAAAAGTAAAAGCAGATCTTTCTCTGTTTACTACCAAAGCAGCACAACAGATTGTACATCCCCTCTATGATAATTTTGGCGAAGGATTGAATAAAGAAGAAGCCAGAAAAAAATTATCCTTACCGGAGAATGAAAAGATCATATTATTTTTTGGCTTTATCAGAAAATACAAAGGCTTGGATCTTCTGTTTCAGACCATGAATGATGAAAGGATTCGTTCATCAAATATCAAATTATTGGTAGCCGGTGAATTTTATGAGAATCGAAAGGAATATGATGAACTCGTTGAATCATTAGGAATCTCATCACAACTGATTCTGCGTACAGATTTTATTGCCGATAGTGAAGTACGTTATTATTTGAGTGCAGCTGATTTTGTGATACAGCCTTACCGCAATGCCACACAAAGCGGCGTTACACCCCTCGCCTATCATTTTGAGAAACCCATGCTGGTAACTAATGTAGGCGGCTTACCGGATCTGGTGCCCGATCGCAAAGTGGGCGTGGTTACTGAACCCGACCCAACATCCATTGCCACAGGCATCCTGAAACTCTACGAATTAGGTGAAAACTATTTTTTGCCCCATCTTCGCGAAGAGAAGAAAAAGTATAGCTGGCATAAATTAGCTACCGCCATTCTTGAACTGGCAGAGCAAAGTAATTGAGCCTTTCTTTCTTGATTTAATTAATGAAATTCAACGCATGATCTATCGCAGCAAAGCACCATTACGTATTGGCCTGGCCGGTGGAGGAACCGATGTGAGTCCTTACAGCGATCAGTTTGGTGGTGCGATTCTGAATGCAACCTTGTCGCTTCATGCACATGCCGGTATTGAAACACTCGATGAGCCGAAGATCATTTTAGAATCACTGGATAAAAAACAGGTTCAGGAATTTGAATGGAGTACAGCTCTGCCCATCAATGGAGAACTCGATTTACTAAAAGGCGTATATAATCGTATCCAGAAAGATCATCCTTTTACCATGAAAGGTTTGCGGCTCTCTACATTTGTAGATGCCCCGGCAGGAAGTGGACTGGGTACTTCTTCTACCCTTGTGGTGGCTATTCTGGGCGCTTTTGCAGAAATGCTGAAGCTTCCGCTTGGCGATTATGATATGGCCCATTATGCTTATGAAATAGAACGCAACGATCTTCAATTAGCCGGCGGCAGGCAGGATCAGTATGCGGCAACTTTTGGCGGGTTTAATTTTATGGAGTTTTATGAGAACGATAAAGTGATCGTTAACCCATTGCGGATCCGTCAGGAATATTTGAATGAACTTGAGAATAACCTTGTGTTATACTTTACGTCTACCACACGCGAATCTGCCTCGATCATTAAGCAGCAGCAACAAAATGTAAAGGAGAATAATACCAAAAGCATTGAAGCCATGCATCAATTAAAAGAGCAGGCGAAAATGATGAAAGAAGCCTTACTCATTGGCAAACTCAACCAGATCGGTGAAATCCTGGATTATGGTTTTCAGCAGAAAAAGAATATGGCTGCCAATATCTCCAACACAGGCATTGAAGATATCTACGAAGCCGCAAAAAAAGCCGGTGCTACAGGTGGAAAGATCAGCGGTGCAGGTGGCGGAGGCTTTATGATCTTTTATTGTCCGGGAAACACCCGTTACCGTGTTATCGAAACCTTGAATACCTTTGGCGGGAAGATCAATCCTTACCAGTTTACCAAACATGGGTTAACCACCTGGACGATACAATAATTAAGCGCACAGAAAGAGAACAATATGAAACAAAAGATCACATCTATCATCAGTGCATCGATTGATGTAAAAAGCAGCATACTGGCTGATGAAATTTTTCTGCAAAAAATAATAACCGTTGTAGAGGTTGTTACAGCTGCATTTCAGGACGGCAAAAAAGTATTGTTCTGTGGAAATGGCGGTAGCGCTGCAGATGCACAACACCTTGCTGCAGAATTCTCCGGACGTTTTTATAAGAACAGAAAAGCTTTGCCTTCAGAAGCATTGCATTGTAATACCTCTTACCTAACAGCAGTTGCCAATGATTATAGTTATGATGTGATCTATTCAAGATTGATAGATGGCATTTGCGAGAAAGGCGATGTGTTGATTGGCCTCAGTACCTCAGGCAATTCAAAAAATATCATGAACGCTTTTGAAACTGCCAGAGAAAAAGGAGTTATAACGATTGGGCTTACAGGTGAAACGGGAGGATTGATGAAAGACCTCAGTGATTACCTGTTCAACGTTCCTTCAACAACCACACCCAGAATTCAGGAAAGTCATATCCTGATTGGCCATATTATTTGCGAACTGGTGGAAGAAAAAATCTTCGGATAATGCCGGTGCAGGAAGCCATTATCCTTGCCGGCGGATTAGGTACACGCCTCCGCGAAGCCGTACCCGATCTCCCAAAATGCATGGCACCCGTAAATGGAAAACCATTTATCTATTATGTGGTTTCTCATTTGCAGAAACAAGGTATACAACGTTTTATTTTTTCATTAGGCTATCGTTCCGAGGCATTTATTCAATACATCAATGAACTGCTTCCCAACAAAAATTATGAATTGGTAATTGAAAAGGAGCCTTTGGGAACCGGCGGTGCTGTTCAGTTTGCCTGTAAACAGGTAAAACAAACAGATGTGGTGGTGGTAAATGGCGATAGTATTTTTAAAACCCATATTGCCGAACAGTATCAAATACATACAACCCATAATGCCCACTGTACTTTGGCGTTAAAACCAATGGTAAATTTTGAAAGATATGGTGTGGTGGAATTGAATGCAGACCAAAGCATCGCATCCTTTAAAGAAAAACAGCATTATGAAAAAGGGCTGATCAATGGCGGTGTTTATATTATCAATGCAAAACTATTTTTAGAAGAGGCTTTACCTGAAAAATTTTCTTTTGAAACAGATTATCTGCAAAATTTTTATAACAGGAGAAGGATCTTTGGAGTGATACAGGAAGGCTATTTTATTGATATCGGTATCCCCGAAGATTATTTGAAAGCACAAACAGAATTAACCGATTAATATGCTCGACTTACAACAGATAGATAAAAGCTGGACCTTATTTTTAGACCGCGATGGCGTGATCAATCACGATGTAGAAGGCGATTATATCCGCAATTGGGAAGGTTTCCGCTTTTATGATACTACTCTTGAAGCATTGGCTATCCTTGAAAAAATATTCGGAAAGATCGTGGTTACCACAAATCAGAAAGGCGTTGGCAGATGTTTGATGACGATTGATGATCTGAACCGGATACATAAAAATATGCTGATTCATATTCAACAGGCTGGCGGCAGGATTGATAAAGTATACTACTGTTCCGATCTGTCTGATGATTCTATCAACCGCAAACCCAATCCGGGTATGGCTTTTCAGGCACAGGCTGATTTCCCCGAAATAGATCTTTCCAGAAGCCTGATCGTGGGCAACCGCATCAGCGATATGGGTTTTGGAAGAAATGCCGGGATGCACACGGTATTTGTAGAAACCACTCACCCGGATCAACCCGATCCCGAAGCCAAGATAGACCTGCGTTTCAGCAATCTCTTGGCTTTTGCCAGGGCAGTGCAAAACAAATAAAATCTTAAAATTTCTTTTGTAAGCCAATTATCACACTGCGGATAAACATTGATTGTAACTTAGTGATATGATAAAGCGTGCCGGTATCATCTGTCTTTGTTTTGTGTTTGCCATGAGTGTTCATGCGCAAAAGAAAGTTCCTGCCAGTGTGCAGCTCTTAATGCAGCTGGAAGAGAACATGCACAATTATGCTAATGATATTGTGAATGCATCCGAAACAGCAGACCGCGCCATTGCTGATAGTTTTTTTACCCGCGCATTGGTGCAGGCATTAAAAGTTCCGTATTCCTTCTCCTACCCTTTTGATTCGCTGAAAACGATCTCGCGGTTATATGCGCCCGACAGCAGCTTCCGCATCATAACCTGGCAGGTGATGAAAGATTTTTCTTATTACCGGCAGAAAGGCGCTATTCAATACCATACAAAAGATGGCTCGCTTAAATTGATCCCATTGTATGATAATTCTGCTTTTACCGAAAACCCTGTAGATTCTGTTCGCAATAATCAGGAATGGATCGGTGCCGTGTATTATAATATTGTTCTGAAAACCTATAATAACAAAAACTATTACACACTGATCGGTTATGATGAGAACGATGCACGCAGTACCAAAAAATGGGCAGATGTATTAACCTTTGATGAAAACAATAAACCCTTATTTGGCGGAAGATTTTTCAATTACCCGAATGATGATGTAAAACCCCCGCAACCTGCTTACCGCTTCTGCCTGGAATTCAAGAAAGAAGCAAATGCCAAACTCAATTACGATCCCGATCTGGATATGATCACCTTCGCTCATCTCATAAGCGAAACCGGCGAAAACAGCTCAAAATACACACTGGTGCCCTATGGCAGCTACGAAGGCTTTAAATGGATCAATGGGAAATGGCAATTCGTACCGGTAGTAAAACAGGTTGATCCGAATATGAGATTAAACCCAACACAGGAAGCTTTGGAGCAAAAGAATAATCAGTTTCTGATTCCGAAGAAGAAGGGAAAAGGATGAGAAAGTTAAAAGGGTTAAAAAGGTTAAAGTAGTATCGAACGTTCTTTAACCTTTTTAACCCTTTTAACTATTTTAACGAATAACACTAGTCCAGTTTTAACACTGCTAAAAACGCTTCCTGCGGAATTTCCACATTACCTATCTGGCGCATTCTCTTTTTACCTTCTTTCTGTTTTTCCAACAGTTTACGTTTACGGCTGATATCACCACCATAACATTTGGCAGTAACATCTTTACGCATGGCGCTGATATTTTCACGGGCAATTACTTTGGCACCAATAGCAGCCTGTATGGCGATCTGGAATTGTTGTTTAGGCAATAACTCTTTTAATTTTTCACACAATTTCCGTCCAAAATCTTCAGCTCTTCCGCGGTGGATCAGGGCACTTAAAGCATCCACTTTTTCATTGTTCAGCAGGATATCCATTTTTACGATATCGGCCTGACGATAATCGATCGGCTGATAATCGAAAGAAGCATAACCACGTGTTGAACTCTTTAGTTTATCATAGAAATCAAATACGATCTCAGTTAACGGCATTTCAAAAACCAGTTCAACCCTTGTTGGTGTTAAATAGCTTTGATTGATCAGAATACCCCGCTTACCCAAACAAAGCGTCATGATATTACCGATATAATCCGGCTGTGTAATGATCTGGGCACGGATAAACGGTTCTTCAATCTTAGCCACTTTTACCGGATCGGGCATTTCAATGGGATTGTTCACATTGATCTTCTCGCCACGAGTGGTATAAGCAATAAAACTTACGTTGGGTACGGTAGTGATCACGGTCTGGTTAAACTCACGCTCCAAACGCTCCTGTATAATTTCCATGTGCAGCAATCCTAAGAATCCGCAACGGAAACCGAAACCAAGCGCCTGCGAGGTTTCCAGTTCAAACACAAGCGATGCATCATTTAACTGCAGTTTGCCCATGCAATCGCGTAGCACTTCAAAATCATCCGTATTCACCGGGAAAATCCCTGCAAATACCATCGGTTTAACTTCTTCAAAACCATGGATCATTTCGCCGGGGTTATTGGCAAGGGTAATGGTATCGCCCACTTTTACTTCTTTGGCATTCTTGATACCGGTAATAATATAACCCACGTCACCTGCCTTCACTTCCTCTTTCGGAGTCATGGTCAATTTCAACACCCCTACTTCATCCGCAAAATAATCTGCACCTGATGCTACAAAACGGATCTTATCTCCTTTCTTCAATACACCATTCAGAATACGATAATAAACGATAATTCCTCGGAAACTGTTAAACACACTATCAAAGATCAAAGCCTGTAAGGGTGCTTCATAATCTCCTTTCGGTGCCGGTATGCGTTCTATAATCGCCTGTAAAATTTCTTCAATTCCAATACCTGATTTACCACTGGCCAACAAAATCTCTTCCGGTTTACAACCAATCAGGTCAACGATCTGATCCGTAACCTCCGGAATCTTGGCTCCATCCATATCGATCTTATTAATCACCGGAATGATCTCAAGATCATTGTCAATTGCCAGATATAAATTACTGATTGTCTGTGCCTGTATCCCCTGCGATGCATCCACCAGTAGCAAAGCACCTTCACACGCCGCCAATGCACGGCTCACCTCGTAGCTAAAGTCTACGTGGCCGGGTGTATCAATCAGATTCAATACATATTGCTCTCCCTTATATGGGTAGTTGATCTGTATCGCATGACTTTTAATAGTGATCCCTTTTTCACGTTCCAGGTCCATATCGTCCAATACCTGGGCCATCATATCCCTGTCGCCAATGGTTTTGGTATGTTCCAGCAGCCTGTCGGCCAATGTACTCTTACCATGGTCAATATGGGCAATGATGCAGAAATTCCTGATATTCTTCATAAGCGGCAAAGATAAGTCCGAAGTCTGAAGTTCGAACCACGAATTTGAAGCAATTATCGATCGTGAGGCGTGAATCGTGAATCGTCAGACGTGAGTCGTGAGTCTGATCGATTTTTTGCACCAGTCATAGCCGTAACTCACGATTCACGTCTCACGAAAACCCATTTATAGATGAAACACCTTACAATTCTCAGGTTAGTTCTTATTTTTAAACATGCTTAAGAAGAAACTCAACCGAAACGCTCAGGTAAACAATGAAACCGGACTGGGAACCAATACAGCATTGGCCGGCGGGCGGTTCTTTAATAAAAACGGGGTACCGAATATTAATGTAACCGGCTTACCCTTCTGGCGCAGGTTGAATCTGTACCATTCCATGCTTTCGATGAAAAGATGGAAGTTCATTACGATTATACTGCTGTTTTTTGTAACGATCAATCTCTTTTTTGCAGGGATCTATTTGTTGATAGGGATTGATCATCTGGGTGGAATGGTAGCTGCCAATGATCTTGAAAAATTTGGTGAAGCCTTTTTCTTCAGTGCCCAAACCTTTACTACTGTAGGTTACGGAAGAATCAATCCCATTGGCTTTACCGCCAGTTTAGCCGCTTCGCTTGAGGCTTTAACGGGACTAATGAGTTTTGCATTGGTTACCGGTATGTTGTATGGCCGTTTTGCCAGACCAAGGGCTTTTATCAGATATAGTAAGAATGTGCTTTTTGCACCTTTTAAAGATGGAGTTGCCTTGATGTACAGAATGGTTCCTTACACAAAAAATTATCTGATTAACGTAGAAGTAAAACTTACCCTGGCCGTAAAAATTGTGGAAGATGGACAAATGAAGAACCGTTTCTTCAATATGCCATTGGATATTTCCAAAGCCACCACTATGACCTCCAGCTGGACATTGGTGCATGTGATCAATGAAGACAGTCCCTTATTCAATTTCACTAAAGAAGATATGGCCAATGCAGAAGCCGAAGTATTGGTTTTTGTACAGGGATTTGATGAAAGCTTCTCAAACACAGTTGTGTCGAGAGCTTCCTACATTTATGAAGATTTTGTATTTGGCGCCAAATTCAAACCCATGTTTCATCCCAATGAGGATAAGACAAGTACAGTTTTACATCTGGATAGATTGGATGATTATGAGGAAGTGGAATTGCCAATGAAGTTCTAACCAAGAATAAGCCGCAGATTCGAAGATTGTGTTGCCGTTGTTGGTCGCCCTACCAACAACGATGACAAATGTGAATCAAAGTTCTTTTCTTTAATAGTTACTCTTATATTTACTAACCTTGTTGCAAAAACACACAAGTGTTGTTGGTCTGCCGCGATAGTAAATCAAATCAAATTTTCGATCTTAATTCAGCATTACTCAATAATAAAGGGAATATGAAAAAAAATTTGCTTTGCCTTATCATAGCATTTGCGCTCTTTATATCAGCATTTGCACAAAATGCCGACCCACTTATTGCAGGAAAAAACATAGCCGTCGTTAGCACGAGCGACGGTGAAGTACGCGGCTACCTGCACAACCATATTTATACGTACAAAGGGATTCCATATGCATACGCAGATCGATTTATGGCTCCAGGCAAACCAAAGCTGTGGACCGGCGTTCGAAGTTCTACCACTTATGGCCCGGTGTGTCCTACTAATATCGTGACTTCTGTGAATGATGAGGGCGAGTTCCCTTTTAATCATAACCTCGGTTACATGAATGAGCATTGCCAGACAGTGAATGTCTGGACACAAAAAATAAACGATGATAAAAAACGCCCTGTGATGGTTTGGTTTCATGGGGGTGGTTTTACCGCCGGCTCTTCCATTGAATTACCATCCTATGATGGAGAAAGTCTTGCCCGCAAAGGTGATGTGGTCGTGGTCTCAGTCAACCATCGGTTGAACATTCTTGGTTTCCTGGATCTTTCAGCATATGGCGATAAATACAAATCATCTGCTAACGCAGGGCTGATAGATCTGGTGGCTGCCTTAGAATGGGTGAAGGCCAATATTGCAAAATTTGGCGGTGATCCGGATAACGTGACCATCTTTGGGCAATCTGGCGGTGGCGGAAAAGTTACCTGTTTAATGGCAGCTCCCTCTGCTAAAGGGCTTTTTCATAAAGCAATCATTGAAAGCGGCAGCTATGTAACCAGTTTCACTGAAAAATCAGCTTCACAAAAGATTGCCGCGGCATTACTGGAAGAGTTGAAATTGAAACCTTCTGAAGTAGACTCATTGCAGAAAATACCATACGAGGTATTATTTGCCGCAGGTAAAAAAGCGATTATAAAAGCAAGCGATCAGTTAAAAGCGGAAGGAAAACCTTCAACAGGGCTGGGATGGAATGCGGTACTGGATGGTAATTTTTTAACCGATCAGCCAACCTCATCCTTAGCCATGGAACTTTCCAAAGACATTCCTCTTTTAGTGGGTACTACTAAAAATGAATTCGCGCCATTTGCACCAGGCTCCAATGATAAAACAATGGAACAGGTAACAGAGGAATTGCAAAAAAAGTACGGAGATAAAGCCAAAGACTATAAAAAAGCAGTAGAAGCGTCATACCCGGGTACCGTTAAAGCGCCTGACTATCTGAATATCGATTTTAATTTTCGCCAGCTAGCCATTAAACAGGCAAATATGAAATCCGCGTTTGCAGGTTCAGCACCGGTATACATGTACCTGTTCGCCTGGCAATCGCCAGTAAATGATGGCCGTTACAAAGCGATGCATTGCATGGAGTTGCCTTTCGTATTCAACAATATCGATCGCTGCCAGGAAATGACCGGCGGTGGCAAAGAGGCAATTGTACTGGCCGATAAAATGAGCAGTGCCTGGATCAATTTTGCAAAAACGGGAGATCCCAATGTTGCAGGAATGCCCAAATGGCCAAAATATACAGAAGCTAACGGAGAAACAATGATATTCAATATCAGGAATGAGGTTCGGGCACACCATGATCGAGCCTTGCTTTCAATTGCAAACCCTCCACAATAATAATATCGGTGTATAGTAACAGCAAAAGGATAGTTCTGCAGTATATTTTTTGTTGCCGCTGTTGGTAGCTGACCAACAACGGAAGTACCTCCGAATTCTTGATCAGGCGACCAACAAAAGCTAAAATCAGTTTGATTTTTTATATTTCGTTTCCAATGCAATCGGCACCGTTTCTATCAATTCAAGCGATTTAACCATATCCTTTGTTTCTGTTTTGTATTTCAGAAAATGCGAGGTTAACAGATGTGCTTTGTAAGCCTCTTGATTGGCATATATTTCAAAAACGGTAACATGGGTAGGATTGTTCTTTTCATACACTGCATATAAATTCAACACACCAGGCTCAACTTTTACGGCTGTTTCAGCATGTAGTTTTAAGGCTGCTTTGTAAACATCAAGTTGTAAGGAATCAATCTGCAGTTTGGCAATTCGTACAACCAGATTTTTATCCTGAGCCAATGCATTATTTATAAAAGATGAACTCATAGCTACTAGAATCATTAATCTGATAAGACTACCTTTCACAATTTTCATAAATATTTTTTACTTGCCGATGTTGGTCTTATGACCAACATCATGTTTGATGCGGAACTCAATAGCCTCTATATGCCGTTATACGCCGTTGTTGGTCGCCTGACCAACAACATTAGTGTTTTAGTGTTTCCGAATTGTTGGTCAGGCGACCAACAATGGCACTTATTTCAACGCATTAATAATCGCCACAAACTCATCAGCAATCAATGATGCACCACCCACCAATCCGCCATCTACATCGGGCTGGCCAAAGATCTCAACCGCATTGGCCGCTTTTACACTTCCGCCATATAAAATAGAAATGGTATCGGCAATGGCTGCACCATATTTACCGGCCAATTGCTGGCGTATAAATGCGTGCATTTCCTGCGCCTGTGCACTGCTGGCGGTTTTGCCTGTGCCAATGGCCCAGATGGGTTCATAAGCGATCACTACTTTCTGCAATTGTTCTGCAGATAAATGATATAAAGATTCTTCCAGTTGTTTAGCTACATAAGCATTTTGTGTGCCCGCTTCACGGATCTCTAAAGGCTCTCCGCAGCAGAAAATGGGGAGCATATTGTATTCGAGACAGATATTTACTTTATCCGCCAGAAACTGATTGCTTTCATTAAAATATTCTCTACGCTCAGAGTGGCCCAATACCACATATTGAATACCGATGGATTGTAAAATTTCTACGGATACTTCACCTGTATAGGCACCACTTTTTTTACTGTAACAATTTTGTGCTGCAACAAATACATTTGTTTTGCCGGCAAGCTTTTGCTGCGCCATAGGCAGATAAGGAAATGGAACCGCAAACACCGCTTGCTGATGAGCCTGTAAAGAATGTGGTTTGCTGATGATAGCGTCAAGTAAAGCTTCTCCCTGTTGCAATGTCAGGTTCATTTTCCAGTTAGCAGCTGCGATTTGTTTTCTCATATTAATTCATTTCTCTTTTTAAAATAATGATCATCCCCCTCGTGGCATTCGAGTACATATTGGTTGATCCCATTGAAACGGCTTCCCATCCATCCTTTCCTAACTTATTCAGTTTATCACTCAGTTCCTGGTAATCAATATTGCCTCCAAAAAAACCGCGGGATGGCACATCCAATACTTTGTATTCAAACTTTTTCATCTTACGCGTTTTGGTCAAAGATAAAAGTTAAGACCGAAGTTTCTTCCAAACCGAGTGAATGCCCCTTTAATTTCTTCCAGTTATCAATATCCGATAAAGCTTTTTCAAACACATATTTTGTACCACTTACCCCCCAACTGAAATTGGGAATGATGGTAGGTAAAAGCCCTGCACCATATACATTACAGCACACCCCGATCATTGAACCCGTATTGATAGATGCATTGATTGAAGCTCTCGAATAATCGCCCATGATGAGGCCGCATTTTTGTCCTACCTCCGCATAATTATTTGTGTTGATATCCCAGATCTTAACCACGCCGGCCGTATTCTTGATATTACTATTTGTACTTCCCGCACCAAAATTGCACCACTCGCCTACTACTGAATCTCCGAGGTATCCGTCATGCCCTTTATTGCTATACCCCATCATTACTGTATTCTTGATCTCGCCTCCCCCCATGCATGATGGGCCAAAACTTGTGGCACTATAAATTCGGCTATTCATTTTGATAACTGAATTTTCTCCCAAAGCAAAAGGCCCGCGAATAACAGAGCCTTCCATGATCTCAGTATTTTTTCCAAGATAGACCGGTCCGGTAGATGCATTAAGGGTGCAGAAATTCAGCTTCGCCCCTTCTTCAATAAAAATATTTTCGGGTTGTAAAACAGAAACGGTTGATGGAATGGATTGAGAAGTTCTCCCTTTGGTTACCCATTCAAAATCTGCCCGCAACATCGCATCATTCCACTGCATCAATTGCCAGGGATGTTCGATCCTTTTAACCGATGGGCGGTCAATGATCTTTAAAAAAAATTGTGCGTAACGTGATGCATCAAAACTTACCGGATCAATTGCCATTCTTCCCGCAATCAACCCTTGTTCATTTGTCAGACAGGAACCTGATTCCAGAGAAAGAATCTGCTCTGCCAAAAAGGAATCGGGAACAACAGATGCATCTATCCAGATATGATCACCTCTTGTCGCAAGTTCATATAAAGGCTGTAAATATTTAACCGTTTGCACAAACACCGGTTGCTGTGAAAGCAGTGCCCATCTTTCCTTTACAGATAAAATGCCAAACCGCAAATCTGCAACAGCTTTTGTATAAGTAAAGGGAAGTAATGATCTCCTTGATGGGTTATCGAATAGTATGATGGGCATGATTGCAAAGTAACTGATTATTTGGGGGTTGTCCATAGACCCTGGTCCATAGACAATAGAAAAAACATTTCGTATTCCCCAAATTTCTAAGGACTATGGTCTATCGACCATGGACTAAAAATCTTCCTTACCTTGCATCCTCAAACTAAAAAATCGAATCCATGAGTCTCGGATATTTCTCCTATCCTATGCCGGCCAACGAACCTGTTTTGCAATATGCACCGGGCAGTCCGGAAAGGGCCTCCTTAAAAAAAGTATTGGCAGAATTAAAGAAAAAACCTGTTGAAGTGCCGATGTATATTGGCGGAAAGGCTATAAAGTCGGGTAATAAAGTGGCTATGCACCCGCCACATGAGCTCAACCATACTTTGGGTTTCTTTCATGCAGGTGATGCAAAACATGTACACCAGGCAATTGATGCAGCCTTAAAAGCCAAAGAAGCCTGGGCAGCGATGAGTTGGGAGAACCGGGCGCATATCTTTTTAAAAGCAGCTGATCTGATGGCGACCAAATATCGTTTTCACATTAATGGAACTACGATGTTAGGACAAAGCAAGAATGCTTATCAGGCTGAGATCGACAGCGCTTGTGAGTTAATTGACTTTTTACGTTTCAATGTTCATTTTTTAAGTGATATCTATAAGCAACAGCCTATTTCTTCTCCGGGCATGCATAACCGTTTAGAATGGCGCCCGCTGGAAGGATTTGTTTTGGCCATTACGCCATTCAATTTCACAGCCATTGGCGGTAACCTGCCTACTTCTGCTGCCATGTGCGGCAATACGGTAGTTTGGAAACCGGCCAATACACAAGTGTATTCTGCACAAATGTTTATGCGCATTTTAAAAGAAGCCGGATTACCGGATGGTGTAATTAACCTGATTTATGTTGATGGCCCAACCCTTGGTGAGGTTTGTTTTGCTCACCGCGATTTTGCAGGTGTTCATTTTACAGGATCAACAGGCGTATTCAATCATATGTGGAAAGTGATCGGTGAGAATGTTTCCAAATACCGTTCTTATCCAAGAATTGTGGGCGAAACCGGTGGTAAGGATTTTGTGATCGCTCATAAAAGCGCCAATGTAGATGCCGTGGTTACTGCTTTGGCAAGAGGTGCGTTTGAGTATCAGGGACAAAAATGTTCCGCTGCTTCCAGAGCTTATATCCCAAGCAATATTGCAGATGAAGTGAAAAAGAAACTGGTAGCCGCAATACAATCCATGAAAATGGGAACAGTTGAAGACTTCAGCAATTTTGTAAATGCGGTGATCGATGAAAAATCTTACAGCAATATCACCCGATACATTGCCAATGCCAAGAGAAATAAAAAAATAAAGATCCTTGTTGGAGGAAATTACAGTAAGACCAAGGGTTATTTTATTGAACCAACTGTGATAGAAACCAAAGACCCGAAATATGTAACCATGTGCGAAGAGATCTTTGGCCCGGTTTTAACCATCCATGTGTACAATGCGGAGAAATTTGAAGAAACCTTGAAACTGGTAGATACCACGTCTCCTTATGCCTTAACCGGTGCCATTCTTGCACAGGACAGAGTCGCTGTAGAACTGGCAACGAATAAACTGCGTAATGCGGCAGGTAATTTCTATATCAATGATAAACCAACCGGTGCAGTAGTAGGACAACAGCCATTTGGCGGCGCCCGTGCTTCCGGAACCAATGATAAAGCAGGAAGTATGCTGAACCTGTATCGCTGGTTAAGTGCCAGAACGATCAAGGAAACCTATAACCCGCCGGTGGATTATAAATATCCTTTCCTGCAGGAAGCGTAGGAAATGTTGAATGATGAACAGGGAATATTGAATTTTGAAGTATTAAAGAACTTCTACATTCAATATTCCCTGTTTAATATTCGATATTCAATATTTCTTTTCCTAACCTTAGTAACCCCAGCTTTCAAGCTGGGGATTGAGTACAATCAGGTGATTTGGGCTTCAGCCCTGATAGAATCTGACATTATGGGTAATCCAATCAGGCTAAAGCCCGGCTTAACAGTATTTGCTGCCCCGCAGCTTAAAAGCTGTGGTTAGCAACAAGAACTATTTGAAGAAGGGTTCGACTCCCCTCATCTCCACTTCTAAAAAGATGGTGATAAGTAAGCAATTCATTCTTCATTCAATATTCCCTGTTCAATATTCGATATTCTTATCCTAACCTGTGGATAACTGCCTTAATTCCATCCTGTTTAACCGAAAACTCCAGACGCCAAACTCCAAACTTTTCCTCTATATTTGCCCCTCTAAAATTTAGCTTACGTGGCAACCAAATTTTCAAAGGAAACCTACCTGTACTGGTATGAACTGATGCAGCTGATCCGCCAGTTCGAGTTAAAGTCTGAAGAAATGTATAAAATGGCGGGTAAGATCCGCGGTTTTTTCCATGCCTATATTGGCCAGGAAGCCATTGCAGCGGGTTGTATGACCGCTACTTCAGCAGATGATCCTTTTATCACCGCTTACCGCGACCATGGATTGGGATTGGCAAAGGGTATGTCGCCAAATTCCTGTATGGCCGAGTTATATGGAAAAGCTACCGGCTGTTCTAAAGGAAAAGGTGGTAGTATGCACTTTTTCAGCGTAGAACACAGGTTTTATGGAGGACATGGTATTGTGGGTGCTCAGATAGGAACCGGAACCGGACTGGCTTTTGCTGAAAAATACAAAGGCACCAAAAACGTGGTTCTTTGCTTTTTTGGAGATGGTGCTGCCCGTCAGGGTATTTTGCATGAGTCGTTTAACCTGGCCATGTTATGGAAATTACCGGTGATCTTTATTTGTGAGAATAATAACTACGCAATGGGAACCTCAATTGAGCGTACCAGTAACGTAGTAGATATTTATAAACTGGCCGATGCTTATGATATGCCTGCTGATAAAGTAGATGGCATGACACCTGAGAATGTACACGAAAGTGTGGCACGTGCCGTAAAAAGAGCCCGTGAAGGCGACGGTCCTACCCTGTTGGAATTAAAAACCTATCGTTATAAAGGTCACTCAATCTCCGATCCGCAGAAATACCGTTCTAAAGAAGAAGTGGATGAGTACAAAGACCAGGATCCGATTGTTAAAGTGAAAACAA
This sequence comes from Sediminibacterium sp., assembly GCA_965206685.1. Taxonomy (GTDB): domain Bacteria; phylum Bacteroidota; class Bacteroidia; order Chitinophagales; family Chitinophagaceae; genus Sediminibacterium. Next base: position 1,440,942 of record OZ242223.1, on the reverse strand, counting down.
CCATTTTAACCAATGGATATGCCAAAGAAGAAGACCTGCAGGCGATCGATGCGCGTATTAATGCGGTGGTGGAAGAAAGCGTAAAATTTGCCGAAGAAAGCCCATGGCCAAGCGACGACGAATTGCTGAAAGATGTGTATGTGGATGATAATTATGTATTTGACGTTGACTAAACAATCTTTTTAAATCTGAATTTTAAAATAACAGTATGACAGAAACAAATGAGACCCTGGTAAAGATGCAGGGATTTTGGGGAAGGTTTCAAAAACCCGTTACAGTTGCCTTAGTTGTAATTGTTGTGGTTGTTGGCGGATGGTATGGTTACACAGAATACATTGTTAAGCCAAAAGAAGAAAAAGCAGCAGATGCTTTATTCAGAGCGCAGCAATATTTCAGTATTGATTCTTCAAACCTGGTTTTGAACGGCGACGGACAGAACAAAGGCGTTTTATATGTAATGAAGAATTTCAGCGGAACCAAAGCGGCTAATCTTTGTTCTTATTATGCCGGTGTGAGTTACCTGAAACTTGGCGATTTTAATAATGCAGTAAAATACCTGAAAGACTTCTCAACGGATGCTAAACAAATTCAGTTATTGGCGTACGGTTGTTTGGGAGATGCATATTCTGAATTGAATAATAAAGATGAAGCGATCGCGAATTATAAAAAAGCCGCTTCTACTTTTGAACTGGATGAGAACAATTCTGCCGAATATCTTTTCCGTGCAGGTTTATTACAGGAAACCAGTGGCAAGACCAAAGAAGCGATTGATACTTACAAAGAACTGAAAGAGAAATTTCCAAAAACTGATAAAGGTTTTCAGGCTGATAAATATATCAACCGTTTAAGCCTTGCTAAAGACTAGTATGTAACCAATGGCTACAAAAGGCAATACAACAGTAAACAAAGGCATCCCTACCCTAAAGGATGCCTTTGTTGTGATTGTGAAGACCGAATGGAATTCGCATATCATCAATAAATTGGAAGCGGGTGTAAAGAAAGTATTCAAAGCACAGAATATCCGCAGCAAAACCATTACAGTACCCGGCGCATTTGAAATACCGTTTGCTGTAAAGAATCATTACACCTACTGTAAAGAATTACCAGATGCCTACATTACCTTAGGAACCGTGATCCGCGGAGACACACCACATTTTGATTATGTATGTAAAGCCATAACCGATGGTGTATTGCAATTGAACCTTTCACTTGATACACCCGTTATCTTTGGCGTATTAACGGTTGATAATGAGCAGCAGGCCATAGAACGCATTGGCGGAAAACATGGTCATAAAGGTGAGGAAGCAGCCGTAACTGCAATAAAAATGATAGCTTTAAACCGGAAATTAAAAAAAGACTAACCCATAGTTTTGCCGCCATGAATGTACAAATATTCATCCCCTGTTTTGTAGACCAGTTATATCCCGGTGTGGGTTTTAATATGGTAAAAGTATTGGAGAAAGCGGGATGCACGGTTTCTTATAATCCACAACAAACCTGTTGCGGACAACCCGCATTTAACGCCGGTTTTTGGGGAGAAGCTAAAGAAGTGTGCAGTAAATTCCTGGCTGATTTTTCAGGCTCGGATTATATTGTTGCACCCAGTGCAAGTTGTGTGGGTTTTGTAAGAAATTATTATACCAAATTATTCGAGAACTCACCCGAATCCGCCATTGCCAAAAAAACGGCGGAAAGAGTATTTGAATTTTCGGAGTTCCTTGTTAATATTTTAAAGGTGGATGATTTTGGCGCAACCTTTAACGGTAAAGCCACTTATCATGATAGTTGCGCAGGCTTGCGTGAATGTAAGATCAAAACAGAGCCCCGTCAATTACTAAGTAAAGTAAAAGGACTGGAAATGGTTGAGATGAAAGATGTAGAAACCTGTTGTGGTTTTGGCGGAACTTTTGCCGTAAAATTTGAACCCATCAGTGTTGCCATGGGCGACCAAAAAGTAAACAATGCCGCCGCCACCGGCGCAGAATATATCATCAGCACAGACATGAGTTGTTTAATGCATATTGATGGGTGCAATAAGAATAAAGGAACGGGGTTGAAGGCGTTGCATTTGGCTGATGTTCTTGCAAGCGGTTACCCCCCAGCCCCCTGAAGGGGGAGTTAAAAAGTGCACATAGTTTGTATATTGCACTAAATAATATTTTATCACATAATAAATGCCCCTTTAGGGGTTAGGGGTATGAACTACTGGTTAATCAAATCCGAACCCTCCGCTTACAGTTGGGATCAGTTTGTTGCAGAGGGCGGAACTTTCTGGAATGGCGTTCGTAATTATGCAGCACGCAATAATCTGCGTTCAATGAAGAAGGGTGATCTTGCTTTCTGGTACCATAGCAACGAAGGAATGGAGATTGTGGGTATTGCCAAAGTTGTAAAAGAATCTTACCAGGATCCTACAACACCCGATCCTGCATGGTTGGTAGTAGATTTTAAACCGCATAAAAAGTTAAAGAAACCGGTTAGCCTTGCAGTCATGAAAGCTGATAAGCGTTTGGCGGATATGGATCTGGTTAGATTAGGAAGATTATCTGTTGGGGCGGTGAAAGAAGCGGAATGGAAAATCGTGATGGAGATGGCTGGGGAACTGCGATAGAACAGATGGATGGATTTACTATGATATTTTAAGATGAGACACTTGCGTGTCTCATCTTTTTTTTTTTATTGTTTGGTTATTTTGAATGCATCAAGTTCTTTACCATTAGTATCTAATTGACGTATAGTAAGTGTTTTCCCGTTCACATCTGCAACCGTTAAGGAATGTACTGTGGAAATAAATTTAGCGGTAAACTTCTGCCATGAGTCGGGATCGTTGGTTTGTTCAGGGTTGTAAAGCTCCTGTCCGCCGGCACCGGTGATCACATAGATAATGCCTTTGGGTGTTGTGTTTGTTTTTCCATCAAAGGTCTTATCTAATTTCCATGCACCGGGTACTACCCTGCCCCGGATCGATTTATTATCTTTCCCTCCTACTAACAGCGTTCCTTTTTTATCGGGATTGAATGTTAATGGATAAGACCGTTGATAATTGTGTACATGGCCATTAAATACAACATCAACATTTCCTTTTTCAAAGATGGGCGATAATAAACGCATATGCTGCTGTTCATAATGATCAACCGAAGAATTAAAACCGGGATGATGAAACAACACAAAATGCCAAACCGATTCTTTTGAATCAGCGAGGTCTTTGGCTACCCAATCAGTCAGGTCTTTATCAGTCCAGTCAACATAAGTGTCTGCATCTAAAACGGTCCAGTGTGCATTTCCGTAGTTAAATGAATAATTGGTCATTCGCGGGTAGGATTCTCCTGCTGCATCATAAAAAGCTTTTTTATTTGCATCAGATCCTTTTAAAGCCGGCACCAGTGTGCCCCCTTCTTTTCCGGTTGGCCCATTCAAAGGTTGTTCCCAAAACATATAATAAGCCAATGCATCGGGAGCTTTATCAAGATCACGGCTATCGGCATCATGATTGCCAACGGCTGCAATAAACGGTATAGAACGCATGAGCGGTGCACCGGTTGTATCTACTTTATCATTATTGTAAACGGGCCAGAATTTTTTGTTGTAATCAGAGATCAATCCTGTTTCATACACAATATCACCCGGCACCACTACAAAATCTGGTTTTGCTAAGTAGGCCTGTGTAGCTAATTTTTTCTGATCGGTCGTTTCCGCACCAATATCACCCATGGCAATAAAACGATACGATTGATCAGCAGATTTACTTGCCTGTGCTTCCGAACTGAAAACGGTTTTACCATCTTTGATCACCCGATAAGAAAAACGTTTACCCGGTATTAATCCTTTCAGAGAAGCATGATACACCCTATGTGCTGGAATATTACTCACAGCCACTTTTGTAAAATTGATTGTTTCAGATTTCACAAAAGTATTATTACTGCCATTGGTAAATTCTACCGACCAATTCGCTTCTGCTTCAGCAGCATGCCAGAGTAATTGAAGGGATTGAGCAGAAGGATTGTGTCCGATCTGCACATACGGCTTTGTAACGAATACATCCTGCGCTGATACAATTTGAAAACTTACAATAACCGAAAAAATAAAAAAACTGAATTTCATGATCCTCTATTATAATGCCTCTCTAAAAAAATTAGTGTTGATTACCTCTACCATTTGATTGATAGGCCCCGATATCTTTTCCGGGCCCTAAGATTTCTGTTGCACCATATTTAGGGTGAACCGGTACATCGCCGCGAGGGCCAAATCCTGTGAAACCCGCACCAATACAAGGCGAAGTTGGTTTTAAAGTGAAATTGAAATTACCCACAACAGAAATATCCCTCAATTGTAATCCTGCAGGCAAAGGCACCGGGCCATTTACAAATTGCGGATTATTGATCCCTACTATCGATGCCGGTGCAGTATATACATCACCCACTTTCCAACCTGCGGGTAAATAAGTAGAAGGTTTAGGTATATCGGTTTCCTGCGGCTGACTGATACAGGTACTTACAGATTGAGAAGGAATAAATTGACTGGCAACAGAAACTGAATCGGCATAATAAAAATTATATCCATAACGAACATTTGCTGTATCGGCAATCGGATTGCTCACGATGCGAAGTCCGAACTTACAGTTAACGATCAGATTATTATACGCCATACCACCTGCCCCTTCTTCAAAATTGATAGAACCGCCGCGGCCTGCTGCAGATCTTCTGTATCCGCTGTTAATGATCGTGTTGTTATACATTCTCACATTAGAACTTGGTACACCTACGGCTACGTTAATGTTTGATAATTTAGGTCCGTTGGTTGCCATACCTACAATCAGGTTATACGCAAAATCACCAATCGTACCGGCTTTTGCATTCATCGCTTCGCCACCAGTGTAACCACATTTTTCAAAAGTATTACGGAATACTGCGATCTTTCCGCCATTGATTCTCCAGGGATCATCCACGCTTCCATAGATCCATGAATCTTCCAAAACAAAAATACCGGCAGGGTTTGCAAAGTATAAAGGGTAAGGACTTGAACCACCGGTAAAACTCTTCATCGCAGAACTGATGGCAGCACCACCAAATTCAACACGTGTCCATTTTACCACCATGTAACTGCAGGTTGGCCCACCAATTACACCTGTCCATTTTCCTTTCAGAGCGGGATCCAGATCAGGATTAGCTCCTAACTGATCTGTTTTGGTTACACCCGGATAGGTTAAGAGAATGGGTTTCTCTTTTGTGCCCAAACAAAACAATGCACCATTCACACCCAAACCAACAGGAACGGTTGGTGAGCTTCCGGTAAAATTAATCGTAACCCCTTCCTGAATGGTTAATGTATCACCGGCTTTCACAAAAATATCGCCACAAACATTATAAGTTTTACCTGCTAACATAGTGCCGTTAAGCGCACCAGATAAACAGGCTGCATCACTTATTGGCGTTACAGGCGGAACTACTGCCGCCCAAAGTTCTTTGGTATCTGCTTTTTTTGAACACGAAGAAAAGATCACGATCGAAAGCAGGGAAAGAAATAGAATATTCTTTTTCATATTGTTGAATTAGATGTGGTTAGAGTTTGTATCTGAGGCCAAACAGGAATGAGGTTTTGTAATAATCTTTTTGAATAATGATCTTGTTATTCGGATCTGTTTGTAAGGCAAGGTTTCTTCCTCCTGCCGCCAGATATGCGTTGTATGATTGATGCAGGGTTAATTCAAATGGCGCATCTGTAAGATTATTCACTTTACCATAGAAAGTGAGTTTTTTCACAATCCGTTTTTCAAATGAAAGATCCAGTTGCGTTGTTGGTGATTGCCAGTAATGCAATCCGATATACGGACTAACAAAAGAAATACGCTCCCCAGTGTAGACAAATGCTAACTGAAAATCAAGTCCCAGTTTAGGATTCTTATAGATCAATGAAAGGTTTCCGATATGGTTTGATTGTCCCTGTAATGGTCTTGTTTCGGGAACAAATTTTAAGAAGCTGGATGAGCCATTGCGGTAAGACAATAACATACTATCTCTCGTAATGCTCGATTTTGTGTAGGTGTAATTAGCAGAGATCCCGAATACACCAAAATATTTGGTTACCACTGCTTCAAATCCATAGTTAGTGGCTTTGGGCGCATTTACGGGTTCGAGATAAAGGCTGTTGATATTTTTTGGTTTTACTGCAGAGATCTCAATCGGGTCTTTGATGTTTTTGTAGAATACACCCAACAAAACCTGATCTGCATTACCTGAGTAGAGTTCATAACGGAAATCCAGATTATCTGCCAAAGTATGATTCAGATTTTTAGGATCGCCGATCTCTTTAAAGAATTCACCGTCGGGGCCATCAGGAATTAATTCCGCAAAACCGGGGCGGGCCAATGCTTTATAATATGCCAATCGCAGATTTTGATTTCTGTTTAAAGCAAATTTAAATTGCAGGCTTGGCAATACATCAACATAAGAAATGTTTCCTGATTTTGCTTCTACATCTGTTCCCAGTTGCGTATCATAGTGCTGAAAAGTATATTCTGTTCGCAAACCACCCAATGCTTCCAGTTGGTTACTTAACTGCCATTTACCCTGAACATAACCGGCAGTGATATTTTCTTTAAACGTGTAATTATTTCCTGTAATAGAAGGGGCTCCATCTGCTGCATTCTTGAAAATAAAAGGTGCACTGTTGATATTGCTGTATACTGCTCCCAATGTTGGATCAAGCCCGTAAGAATTATAATAATTGTCTCTTTTCTTACTTCTCACCAATCCACCGAATTTTAATTCGAGTGGTTTACCTAATAATCTTTTATCGTTAGTCAGATTCAGGTAGGCAGAAAAATCTTTATCGCTGTTATGGCTCCAGATATGTTTCAACCCTTGTAATTTATCCGCTGTTAAACTGGTAGCCACAATCGCATACTGGTGAGAAAATTCTGCCTGATCGGGAACATGGTTATTGGCAATAGAATACGCTAAACTCCAGTCTATCCTTGAATTGGATGTTAATTTATGTAAGCCCTGTAAGGTAGAATTATAAATGGACTGATACTGCCAGGCACTTCTTTGCAAGTTGGTAACCAGTGAATTCAGGGTTACGGTATCATAGATAATACGTGTTTGATAATCATCCAGTCTTACAAAAGTATTTATCAATGAGATCTTATTGTTTTTATTGATCTGGTAATCCAGTTTGCCATTCAATCCTGCACGCTTGCTTTGTACTGAGTATTTACGCAATTGCAGATCTGAGAACAAGGGAATATTATCCAGTCCGGGTTGTGCATTTGGCAGGAAGAAATTAGAATTGGTTCCACGATAAAGATTCTGATAGCTACCGGAAACAATAAAACCAAATTGTTTACTCTTTCCAAAACGGTTTCCAACGGTTAATCCAAATGTTGAATTGATCGGTGCGTTTTTATTAGAGTAGTTAAGATGCGCAACAGAAAAATCTTTTGGTGTAGCTATATAAGTGCTGCCATTGATTTCTGCGGGAGATTGTTTATTGATTGTACTGTGATCAAACTGATTATAACGCTGATCCCAGAAAGCAAAACTGTAACCGGTAGAAGCATTCGCCTGCAGAAAAAGTTTTGCCGGAGCATCTTTCATTACCAGATTGATGGTTCCGCCAATGGCATCGCCTTCCATGCTGGGAGTAAGGCTTTTGCTTACTTCCAGTCTTTCCAATAGTTCTGAAGGAAACAGATCTAATGGAATGTATCGGTTCTTATTATCCGGACTTGGAATTTTAATTCCGTTAACGAGTGTATTAATATATCTTTTCTCCATTCCACGAATAATCGGATAGCGGGCTTCACCTGATCCGCTTTTTTCAATGGTAACACCACTTACTCTTTGTAATGCATTGGCAACGGTAATATCAGGAAGCAATTGAATGGTTTTTGATGATAATACATTCAATAAAGGATCAGCAACTTTTTCAATTCTTCTGGCACCTTTATCTGCATCATGTGAACCGGATGCACTAACGGTAACAGAGGAAAGTTCATTGGTCATTGATTCAAGAATGAAATCAACTGTTTTAGTGCTGTTGTCAGAAAGCACAACGGTTTTACCTGCACCTGTTTTGTATCCTTCGTAACCAACACTCAACTTATAAGTACCGGGTTTCAGTTTTCCAAAAGAAAACGTTCCGTCCAGTTTCACCAGGGCAGCAGCCTGAACCCCTTCAATTTTAATGGTAGCACCCACCAAAGGCTCTCCGGTACCGGCATCCAGCACTTTACCTTTAATGGTTTGGGCGATCAATTGTTGAGAAGAAAGAAGCAGTATACAAAAAAAGAATTTACGCCAGAAAGCGTTTACAGTTAGTAAGGTCATGCAGAAGAAATTTAAAATTTCTGCAAACCTGAAGTTTTCTGATATTAAATACTATAGCCAAAAAGCTTGTTATTTATTTGATAACATTCCCTTCTCAATTTCATAACATCAAAACAAAACAATTAATAATTCCGTAACCTTCTCTTAACATAGACACTTTATTTTATAGGAAATATTGTACTGATTGTTTGTATTTTTATTATATGGAAAAGAAAAAACTGGTGGTACTTACCGGCGCAGGCATCAGTGCAGAAAGCGGTTTGAAAACGTTTCGCGATAGTGATGGTTTATGGGAGGGCTATGATGTTTATGAAGTAGCCACACCGCGTGGATGGGCCAAAGACCCCAAGCTGGTACTCGATTTTTACAATATGCGCCGGCGTGATGTAATGAATGCACAACCCAATGCCGCACATATTGGATTAGCTGAATTAGAAAAGGACTTTGACGTAACCATCATCACACAAAATATTGACGATCTGCATGAAAGAGCTGGCAGTACAAATGTGGTGCATTTGCATGGGGAAATATTCAAGATGAGAACTACGATGAGGTATGATGAAAATACGATGATCTATGATATCAGGGGCGATATTCATTTGGGAGATATGGCACCAGAAGGCGGACAACTGCGGCCGCATATTGTATGGTTTGAAGAACCGGTACCGATGATTGAGATGGCTGCAGAGATTAGTTCCACAGCTGATATTTTTGTAGTGATCGGTACTTCTCTGGTTGTATATCCGGCTGCAGGTTTGGTGAATTGTGCACGTACTGCCATTCCGAAATTTATTGTTGATAAACATATTCCGCAAACAAGAGGGGTATACAATCTCTCCGCTATTGAAGCTTCAGCTTCTGACGGTATGAGCATTTTGAAAGAACGATTGATGAAACTTTAGTTGTCTGAACAACAATTGCAAAAACAAACGCCACAGATTCACAAAGAAAATCTGTGAATCTGTGGCGAACATATTATCAAAAGGAAGTTATCCCATATTGAATGCACCCTGACCCAATACGTCTTTATTTAAAAAAGATATACGCAATAATAATCGCAGCAATTACACCTAACAGATCAGCTAACATACCCGCCCAAATAGCATAGCGTACTTTTTTAATACCTACACTTCCAAAATACAAAGCCACTATATAAAAAGTTGTATCTGCACTTCCCTGAAAAGTGGAGGCGAGGTTTCCGATAAAACTGTCGGCTCCATGGGTTTTAAATACATCGAGCATCAACCCTCTCGCACCTCCCCCGCTGAACGGGCGCATGATGGCTACGGGCAGCGCGGGTACAAATTCGCCATTCAATCCCATACTGGTAAAACACCAGGTAATGCCGTTAATGATCGCATCCAATGCACCGCTGTCGCGAAATACGCGGATGGCTACCAATAAACCCACGAGATAGGGAATTACTTTTACGATTACTTCAAAGCCCTGTTTGGCGCCTTCAATAAATGCTTCAAATACATTGATCTTTTTTACAAGTCCGCCAATGATAAACGAACAGATAATAAAGAACAGAATAATATTACCCAATACATTACTGAACGTTTCTTTGGTAAACAAACTCGGTACCGGCACATTTTTCTGTGATGGTAAACTGTTGATATACCAGGCAAAAGCAAGAATGAATAAAATAATACCTGCCAGCCATGAGATCAACACCTTATCAAAACGCAAACGTTGATAGATACCGGTAATAACAATACTCGCAACCGTTGCAATAGTGGTTGCCAACATTAAAGGCACAAACACACTGGTAGGATTGGTACTGCCGCCACTTACGCGATAAGCAATAATGGAAAGTGGTATTAAGGTTAGTCCGCTGGTATGCAGCACCAAAAACATAATCTGCGAATTACTGGCAGTATCTTTTGTTGGGTTTAATGTTTGCAGGCTTTCCATGGCTTTTAACCCAAAAGGCGTTGCAGCATTATCAAGGCCAAGCATATTAGCGCTGAAATTCATCACCATTTGTCCCATAGCCGGGTGTTTATCCGGTACTTCCGGAAACAGCCTTTTCATGAACGGGTTTAAGATTCTTGCGAGAAAATTAACGGCCCCAGCTTTCTCACCAATATTCATCAGGCCCATAAAGAAAGTCATGGCGCCGATTAATGGCAGGCCAATATCCATTACAGAAGATTTGGATGCATCAAAAATGCCTTCCACCAGTTTCTTGAAGATCTCATAGTCGTGAAAAACGATGAGACGGAAAAGAGCGATGACAAGGCCAATGAGGAAGAATACGATCCAAACGTAGTTTAAAGCCATACAGTGTGTTTGTAAGGTGAAAATAGCAAATTCGCAGCAGCAGGTTGTGCCCTATTTTGAAATTTTGAAATTGGGAAATTTTGAAATTTCTTTATACCCATTGTTCGCAGCTAATGGCTAACAGCTTTCTTATTTCAAGGCAGATAATGTTGATAACTAATTGATTATCAAACAAAGCAAGATTTCCCTTAAATCAAGCTATATTTGCGCTCAATTTTTTGATGAGCATGGTACGGAACGTACAAGTGTGCGACGCAAGCGCAGCTGAGATTTGAGCTGCAGTCGGGACAATAATTTGTACTTCGTACCTCTAAAATCGTACTTCAAATGGCTTTACAAGCAGGTATTGTGGGATTACCAAATGTGGGTAAATCAACGCTTTTTAACGCAGTAAGTAACAGTGCCAAAGCACAGGCAAGTAATTATCGTTTTTGCACCATTGAACCGAATGTGGGACTGGTAGATGTACCTGATGCACGTTTGAATAAACTGGCAGAACTGGTAGTGCCCGACAGGATCGTGCCTACTCAAATGGAGATTGTGGATATTGCGGGATTGGTAAAAGGTGCCAGCAAGGGCGAAGGATTGGGTAATAAATTTCTGGGGAATATCCGTGAAGTGGATGCCATTATACATGTGATCCGTTGCTTTGAAGACGAGAATGTTTTGCGCGAAGAAGGTGTGATTAACCCGATTAGCGATAAAGAGATCATTGAAACCGAATTACAGTTAAAGGATCTCGACAGCGTTGAGAAAAAATGGTCGAAGGTTGAGAAAATGGCACGTGTGGGTTCTGATACCAAATCGAAAGCCGAATTTGAGATCCTGACACGTTGTAAGAATCATCTGGAACAGGGAAAGAATATACATACACTGGGATTGGATAAAGAAGAGAAACTGGCCGTGGCTGATCTCTTTTTATTAACTGACAAACCCGTTCTCTATGTTGCCAATGTAGATGAAGCCAGTATGCATACCGGTAACAAATATTCTGAAGCATTAGCCGAAGCTGCCAAAAAAGAAGGTGCAGAAGTGATTGTGATGTGTAATAATATAGAAGCACAGATTGCAGAAATGGAAGCAGCAGAAGACAAGCAGATGTTTATGGAAGAATACAACATGACGGAGCCTGCTTTAAACCGTTTAATTACTTCTGCCTATAAATTACTGAACCTGGATACTTATTTTACCGCCGGTGTGCAGGAAGTAAGGGCATGGACGATACACAAAGGCTGGAAAGCCCCACAGGCCGCCAGTGTGATACATACCGATTTTGAAAAAGGATTTATTAAAGCGGAAGTGATCGCTTATGAAGATTTTGTAAAATACGGCAGCGAAGCCGCCTGCCGCGAAAACGGCCGTTTACGAATCGAAGGAAAAGAATATATAGTGCATGATGGAGATGTGATGCATTTTAGATTTAATGTATAATTACGCATAATGCTAAAAGCTGAACGCTTAACGCCAGTCGCTTTTTGCGTTCTGCGTTAAGCGTTTTGCATTTAGCGTATAAAAAGGATTGCCATGACCGATTTATCCATATGGGAAAAAGAAACCTGGTATGCACATCAGGATATCCTCATTGTGGGTGCGGGTTTAATGGGATTATGGTCTGCACTGGAAATGAAAAAAAGAAAGCCTTCTCTGCAAATCACGATCATTGAAAGAAATACAACGCCATTAGGCGCTTCAACCCGTAATGCAGGATTTGCCTGTTTTGGAAGTCCTACGGAATTATTACATAATGCCTCCACCATGGGCACAGATGCCATGCTGCAGATCGTTGAAATGCGGCATAAAGGCATTGAAAAGATCAAAGCCCATTTTACAGCTTCAGCCATTGATTTTGATCCTTGTGGCGGTTATGAATGTATTAGCCGAGATTATAGCGGATGGAATGATCTGAATGAAAAGATTGCTTGGCTTAATCAATTATTACAACCTGTTACCGGCAATATTCATAGTTTTCACAGAGTGGATAAGAAGCTTGCACAGCAAGGTTTACAAGGATTTGATGCATTGATAGAAAATGTTTCTGAAGCCTCACTCCACAGCGGGAAACTGGTTCAATCTTTAACCAAAAAAGTTATCGATGAAGGCATAACCATTTTGTATGGCATTGATCTGCTGCATTGGGAGAAACAGCAAGACCGGATTTTAATTGAGACTTCAAAAAAAATAAAGCTAACGGCTAACCAATTACTGTTTTGTACCAATGCGTTTACCAATAAACTTTTACCGGATCTGAAAATAACACCGGGGCGCGGACAGGTAATTCTTACCTCGCCGATTGAAGGTTTATCTATGAAAGGAACCTTCCATTTTGAAGAAGGTTTTTATTACTGGCGAAACCTGGGTAACCGGATACTGTTGGGTGGTGGTAGAAATATCGCTTTTGAAGAGGAGACAACGATGGATCTGTCGGGATCAGATAAGATCAGGGATGCATTGGTTTTATTTTTAGAAGAGCATCTGGATCCTTCTTATCAATATACGATAGAACATCACTGGAGCGGCATCATGGGTTTTACCGGGAACGGCAAACCACTGGTAAAGCAGGTTATTGATGGTGTTTTTGCATCCATCGCCTGCAATGGTATGGGAGTGGCACTCACACCTATGATTGCTGAAGAAACGGCGAACCTGCTTCTCCCCCATTTTTAACGAATGATCTGAGCAACCTATTTATATTTTACCGAATTTGCCTTTATGAAATATACGATCATCGCCCTTTCTGCACTAATATTCCTGTCTGCCTGCGGAAATAATACAGATACTGATAAACAAGCTGTACCTGTTAACAATGCAACCCCTACTCTGAGTTATACCATTACCAATGTATATCCGCATAATACTGAATCGTATACAGAGGGACTTGAGTGGCATGATAGTACCTTATATGAAAGTGGCGGCAATTACAAAAAAAGCCGTTTAGCACGGGTATCTCTTACTACAGGTCTTGATATTCAAAAAATAAAACTATCAGATGAATATTTTGGCGAAGGCATTACGGTTTTGAACGGCAAGATCTATCAACTCACTTATAACGAAAACAAATGCTTTGTATACGATTTTAAGACCTTCAAAAAAATTAGTGAGTTTACATACGAAGGTGAAGGTTGGGGAATGACGAATGATGGAAAATACCTGATCATGAACAACAGTTCCAATAACTTATATTACCGTGATCCTGAAACTTTTAAAGTAGTAAAAACATTGGGAGTATATGATGAAAAAGGAGCAGTTAAAAATATCAATGAGCTTGAATTTGTAAACGGTGTAATCTATTCTAATATCTGGTTAACCAATTATATCATCAAAATTGATACGGCAACAGGTAAAGTGATAGGCAAGGCCGATTTTTCTTATGTGTTGAACAGATATGCACCCGGTGCCATTTCTGATAACTCACAAGCAACAGATGAAGTATTGAATGGCATTGCCTACGACGCAATTGGCAAACGCTTTTTCATCACCGGTAAACACTGGCCTAAACTGTTTGAAGTGAAATTTAACTAGACAATTCACTATAGAAAAAAGCCGCAGATTCGCAGATTTAGTATTACCAATCTGCGAATCTGCGGCTTATCTTTTTTTGCCGTTGTTGGTCGCCTGACCAACAACCTCAGTGACTCCGAATTGTTGGTCAGGCGACCAACAATGGCAAAAAATCTGCGGCTTATATTTATTTACACTGTTATTATTTTTTCGAGAAGACATAAATCACAGAACTGCATCTTTTTTTATTAAATACAGTCTTGATATTCGAGAGCAATCCATTCCAAACCGCACCGAATAAATTAGCACTTCCATTTTTATATTGCTCACTAAGCATGGATACGTAGAAACTATCATACCACATAGGCTTGCTATCTGTGAGAACAAATCCTTTGGCATTGCCAAGCATTTCCATGCTTTTGGGCGAGAAATGATAGAGATGGCGCGGCACATCATACGCTGCCCAAAATTCTTTGTACACTTTTGCATCGTGACTTGTATAGTTGGGCACAGCAATCACGAGCTTACCTCCGGGTTTCAATATTTTCTGAAACTGGCTAAGATAGCCATGCAAATCGTGTACATGCTCCAAAACATGCCACATCGTAATGGCGTCAAACTGCGATTGGCCGAATTGAAAAAGGTTATCGGGGCTGATGAGATTGATGCCGTGTTTATTAAATGCATTCTGACGGGCGGTTTCATCCGGTTCTAAACCGGTTATCTCCCAGCCTGCCTGTTTCATGGTATCAACAAATGCACCGGTGCCTGCGCCTACATCTAATATTTTCCCGGTTTGCTTTCCGGTTACGGATTGCAATAATTTTCTTTTACCCTGTAAAGTATGGTTGCGAACCAGATGATATAAGCGGTTGATAAATCCTTTGGCTGTATCTGAATGAGAAACATACGCTGAGGATTGATAATAGGCTCCGATATTCTCTGCTAAAGGAATGTGCTGAGTAAAACGAGCAGTACAATCATCACAATGCCAGATCTCAAATATTTCTCCGGATACAGTGTAATCTTTCGCTGATAATGCAGCAAACACCGAAGCCGATCCGCAACAGGGGCATTGTTTATAAGTGATCAATTCAGGCATACAATTCAATAACGATCAATAAAATATTTCCTATGTCTTTATAAATAATAATAAGCGAGTGCCCCCAATCCTAATATCAGAAGAACGATCGCGTAAAACCACCAGTAATCATTCTGTATTTTTTCTTTTTCTTCAACAGGACTTAACGCAATTACTTCTTTCTCTAAGTTTAGTGTTGGCAACAGATCATTTACATGGGTTTCGGCTGTAAAAACAATTTGGCCATCTGCAGATTTGGTAAAATTACCCAGTCCTTCAAAAACAGTCAGATCATTATCCTGCACATCCGCCAGAAGCTTTTCGGAGTAATCATTAAATGCCTGTATTGCAGAAATATCATCTATACCCATTTCTTCAGCCAGAAAATCGAAAAAGAAACGGTCAGAAACAGCAGATGACAGTTCTTCAAAGATCAATACCGGTTTAGGTGGAAAGATCTTTCCGGCATCTGCATCCAGATAAGCCGGCTCGTCTTTTAACATAAAGATCCCGAGCTTAGGAATTCTAAGTTTACGATATAAAACCAGGTATTTGTGAAGATGTTCTTGCATTCGAAAAGTTGTTTACCGGAACGAATATACAACTCCTGCCAAAACCTGCGTTCCCAGCACCGGGTATTGGTTCCAGCGCTGGTAAGTATTGTTAAGCAGATTATTCATTTGTAGCCAGATATTCAGTTTGGGCATGACAGAAAATTCAGCACCAAAATTCAAATCCGCCACAGCACCCAGCTTTTTCGCTTGTAAAGTGGAATCACGGTATGCGCTTCCATCCCATAAAAAAACATCCGCTTTTAACTGCAGATCTTTCAGGATCTTCCATTTAACAGAGCCGGTTGTTTCCAAAGGCAATAAACCCCATGCTTTCTGGTTTACAGATAAAGAGGAATATTGGGTGTACGTAACTCCGGCCATCACAGAAATATTTTCCTGAACAGTATAAGCCAGTTCACCATGCAGTTTCAATGCCTTCATATCCGGTTCAAACAATACATTAAATGTTTTTCCATCGGGTGTGCTGTTTATAAATAATGGCTGATTGGATAGTTGCTGAAAAGATACCCTTGCCTGATAAGTAAGATGATCGCCTGTTGCCCCTTTAATACCGGCATATTGTTCTTTGATCAATGTATTCTTTAATCCGCTTAATGCACCGATCCATGGATTGAAATTGGATAATGAACGCATAGTATTCTTCTGATAATAACCTACCCAACCGGCTTCGAGAGAAAGTGCATCGGCTACTTTTCCTTCTATTGTAATATTTGGCAAAGTAGAATATACCTGATCATCCCATGAAGGCCTGATACCCGCAATGATCTTTACATTAGGTGTTTTAAACTGGATGGATGGATTTACATAAAAGAGATTATTCTTTATATCCAGCGAATTAGGGATCATGGGAATATTTGTAGTTGACAGATCTGCACCCAGATCCAGATCCAAAGAATAGACCTTGCCAAAAGCCTTATTGATCGGTGCTTTGATGATCAACTCATTCTCTTTACTCTCATGCGAATCGGAGAACCGGATAAAATTAATTTGCGGATGATAGGTAATGCCAAAACTATTGGCCGTTTTATTTTGCAATCCTACATCTATCCCAACCGTATTGAATTTTTGCAATAAAGTTTCTTTGGCATAATTCAATGTTGCGGGCAGATAACCATATTGATATTGGGTATTGCTTTTATAGTAAGGATGTGTTGTCCACTCGTTATTATTATTGGTATTGAAAACAGACACTACATCAATTCCCCATCTTGCAGTTTGTTGAGCGGGAAGATGTCCCGTAGCCGTAGTAAAATTTCCACGCACATTGGTGATCGAATGTTTGCCATCTCCAAAAGAAAATCCTGCCTCACCCAATACACTGCTAAAATTTCCGGCACCGAGTTTTATGTACTGATCATTGTTCCATGTAAAACCTGAATCTACAGCCAAAGCCAATGGTTTAATGGCAACGGGTTGATAAGAAAAGAACAGATTTTGTGATGGAATAGCGTATGCAACCGGAATCTTTGAAGAATCGATCACAGGCGATGCAGCCGTAAAATTCACTTTCGCAGCATTCTTTAGATACGGTTTAAAAGCAGAAGTAATGGTTACCACTTTGGGTGCTGAAGTATCGGCAGACAATTCGGTAACGGTTTCTTTTGCTTCAGGTTTGGCGGCGGATTTGGTTATTTTTGCCTTGGTCGCCGCTTTCTTTTTGCTTCCTTTCTTTTGTGCATCCGCCGCAGTAAATGTGAAGGATACTGCTATCAGGATGAATATGGCTTTTGATAAGTAATTCATATAGGTATCCGCTTTACTGTTGTTCAACTTTGTTTGCTTTATTTTTTTCTTCCAATACCATCGCCAGCTTTTGCTGTGCTTCTGTTTTCAATTCAGGTATGGTAGCATTCTCTACAATACTTTTATAGGTGGCTTCTGCATTAAACCAGTCTTTTTGTTTTACATACACATCTCCCAGTAGAACATAAGATTTAGTTACCCATAATTCATAAGAGCCTGCTTTTTTAATTACTTCAAATGCTGCTTTCTCCGCTTCTGCTGTTTTATTCTGCTGCAATAAAATTTCTGCGATCCTGTATTGCGATTCCGCAGCATATTCTGATTTACCTGCAGCGATCACCTGTTTATAAGAAAGTATAGCTGCTTCCAATTCATTATTTAACTGATGATTTTTGGCAACCACCATACTGGCCATCATTCTGTCGTCTGTGGCAATGCCTTTTTCAAGCAGCAGGTCTTCTGCGTTGGCGGAAGCCTCTTTCCATTGCTGTGCTTTAAACTGGCAGCGTAATAATCCACGCATAGCTTCCAGGCGATTCTCCTGCTGGGTAGCAATGGATTTTAACTGCGTGAAATATTTTTGTGCATTATCATAATCCTTCAGATCAAAATAATAAATGCGGGCAACCTGTAGTGTGCTTCTTTCTGCATGACTGTTGGGCGATTGATCGGCAACGGCTTTATAGAACGGAAGGGATTCCTTTACAGCTTTCTCTGCCGAATACATTTCTGCTGTAAGGTAATTGGCTTCCACATGATATTTTCCCTGTGGAAATTTACTGAGGTAATACACAAACCCTGTTTTGGCACCTGAAAGATCTTTTGCTTCATAACGAAGCATGGAAGAACGGAAGGTTAGTGAATCTTCTTCGGTATCGGTAAGTGGTTTACCGTTTTGTTTCATAAAATCGGCAAACTCACCGGGCTTTTGTTTCTCTACAAATATGTTACGGATATAATCTATGGCCGAATTACTTTCGTCCGTATTCGGGTAAGCGGTTACTAATTTTTTAAAGCTCTCCAGCGATTCATCATTCTTATCCATGTTAAAATAAGCCATACCCAGTTTCAGATACACCTGCGGTGCTAAAGCAGAAGCTTTCGTATTACCCGCTAATCTTTTTAATGGAGCAATCGCCGCCTGATAATTCTCATCGGCGAGATAGGTATTGGCCATTTCAAGGTTTGCATCGGCTATTAAAGAAGAGGAAGGAAATTGTTTTTCCAGTGATTGAAGAATGCTGAGTTTCTCTGTATTCTTATTCAATGCCCCTGCAATGATCCCTTTCTGGTATAATGCATAATCTGCCGAAGCCAATTGTTGATTGATAACCGATTCATACATCTTCAAAGACTGTTTAAAATCTTTGTTCATAAAATAGCAATCCGCCGCACGCAAATAAGCATCCTGTTCAATGGCAGTAGATGAAGCAGTAACATTTTTAGTGATGAGTTCGAAATTATCTTTCGCAAGAGAATATTGTTCTTTCTTCAAATAACCATAGGCAAGAATATATCTTGCATGATTGAGATTGACCTCTCCATTAACGACCGGGTTCTTCAGATAATTTAAAATATAGTTGATAGAAGGATCAATATTATCTTTTCGATAAGCGATCTCTCCTTTCCAGAAATTGGCCAATGGCAATTGTGCAGTATTGTATGGGGCCTGTAATAATTTAGTGAGCAGTTCATCTGCTTTATCCACCTGCTGATCATTGATCAGCTCTACCGCACTGCCATATAACAATCGTGGATAAAGTTTGATCGCATTATCACTCTTCACACCTAGACTTTCATATAATTTCAACGCCTCTTTATAATTGCTCGTATTAGCCAATGTATTCACGAGTAATTCTTTTGCTTCCTGCGAGAAATTGGATTTTGGGTAGGTTGCAATAAACGATTGAAAGGCTTTTAATGCCGGATCCATATAACCCAGATCATACGAAAGCTTACCATAGTTAAAAGCCGAAACCTCTTTCTGAACCACATTGCTGTTATTGGATGCACAGAATTGAAACGCCGTTCGGGCATTGGGTTTATCATTGGTTTTCAGATAAGCATCCGCCAGTAAATACATACTGTTCTGCGCCAATGAATCCTGTGCGCCGCCTAATTGTTTAAACCCTTCAATAGATTTGGGCCAGTTCTTTGCTTCGTAATAACAATAGGATAGTTCGTACAGGTCTTCCCTTCTTACTTTTTCTTTGGCAGCAATAAATTTTTCTAAATAAGGAAGTGCTTTGGCAAATTCTTTTTTCTCAAAAAGAATATGGCCCACCAACTGGTGTAACTGAATATCGTAATACTGTCCTGTTTTCTTGATGGCATTCATGCCTGTTTCCAATGCCTTCTCTCTATCTCCTTTAAAATAATAGATCTCAGCAAGGTAAAATGGAATCACATTTTGGTATTCAGGCAACTTCTCAGCAATTTCAAAACTCTCGAGTGCCTGCGAGTAATTTTTTTCATTAAAACAGATAAATCCATAATAATAATTGGCATCCAGATAATTGGGATCCTTTGGCATCTGGCGGATGGCATTGAATAAGGGTTTTGCCTTATCAAACTGCTGCACCACAAAAAAACCATAAG
This sequence comes from Sediminibacterium sp., assembly GCA_965206685.1. Lineage (GTDB taxonomy): Bacteria > Bacteroidota > Bacteroidia > Chitinophagales > Chitinophagaceae > Sediminibacterium. The sequence continues at coordinate 1,420,834 of OZ242223.1, read as the reverse complement.
CCTGATGAAATTTCATATCCGCTATCTCGCGGTTACTCAGGTTGGCAATATTGGCACCGGCATAATATTTCTGCGCATTGGCAAATTCCTGTTTACGGAAATAGTATTCACCCAGATGAAAATTCATCATCTGCACCCGTGCTGTATTGCTTTCCATGTCAATAAAATCAGCGGCCATCGGTGCGGCCGTTTCATCATTGATCTCTAATCCGCAAATGATATAATAATATTTGCTCTCCACACGGATCGTAGCCGCAAGATTGGTGCCTTCTACCCCATTACTATACAATTTTTTAAATACAGGATAAGCCAGACTGAATTGCTCTTTCTGATACAATTCTTTGGCATTCTTGAATTCCGCATCGGGATCAAGCATATTCTGTGTAAGTTGCGCATGCAGGGTTAACGACAGTACACAACCGGAGAAAAGCAGGAATAGAAAAACGATTTTTTTCATAAGGGAGGAATGCTTGCGCACAAAGATTTTAGTTTCTTTCTTAATGAAAAGCGAAAACCTGTTTTAAAGGTAGCAACCCCACATGGTAAGCAAACATCATTCCATCATTTGTGGAAAAACAGATAGAGAGCGTAAGTTTGTCAACAAATTAAGATTCTATGTACGAACACATCACCACCGTTAGGGTACGATATGCAGAAACAGACCAGATGGATATTGTGTATTACGGCAACTATGCCCAATACTTTGAAGTAGGTCGTGCAGAGAGCATCCGCGAACTGGGTTTTACCTATAAAAAAATGGAAGAGATGGGTGTGCGAATGCCTGTGGTAGCAATGGAAGCGAGATTTTTACGTCCGGCACATTATGATGATCTGATCACCATAAAAACGCAGTTAAGAGAACTGCCGCAGAAGCATCAGATCGAGTTCTATCATGAGGTATACAATGAAAGAAAAAAACTACTCACCACAGGGAAAGTAGTTTTATTCTTTATCGACAGCAAGACCGGTAAATGGATTGGAATGCCCGAAGACCTCAAGCAAACATTAACACCATTTTTTAATTCTCAGGCCCTGTGATTGTCTGCCCGCCAGTTCTGAATGGCTTTCTTGATATCTGAAGAAGATAAGTTTTCGTTAACAGCTTTTTGTGCCAAACCGGGAAATTCTTCATCGGATGCAAAACGCAAAGCAATAATCTGGTTCATTCGTAAGCCTGATGGCAATGATTTTCCGGTTAAGATCAGGTGACGTAAGCCTTCTTCTGCGCGGATGGCCCTGTCCTGTGCCTTTAAAGCAAATGTTCTTGTATACCAGAAAAAAGACACCAGCAATAAACTGATCACACAGATCAATGCTGCGGAATAATGGTTTTCCGGTGCGGCATGATACAGGTTAACAAAGGAACCGATGATCAGAGCCAGGATAACTGTTGAGGTAATGAAGTGGAACCCCACAACATAGCGGGAATGGTTTTGAAAATTTTGTTCGCTCATAGCAGGCAATTGGGTTGGTTTAGAATTTGGTTTAGGGTATTAAGTAATAAATATACTCACTAATTGCGCCTCTATACTGATATTTATAGTCAATTGCCACGCTCTTCAGTGCGTGGATACAATATCTGTTATTAAAAGACTTTGGGACTTTAGTCCCGAGTCTGCTTACACTCGGGACTAAAGTCCCAAAGAAAATTCAAAACAAGCATTTCTATCACGCTCTAAAGAGCGCGGCAATTGTATAGAACAACTTAAAAAAAAGTGATTTCGAAAAAACAGCAATCCCTTAATTTCTATTTTAATTCATCCAACACCCGATACATCTTCTTCACAATCTCCCCTGCCGATCCATCAAAATTATTAATGATGATAGCCACTGTATAAGTGATCCCCTCTTTGGAAGTATGATAACCTGCAAAACTCTTTGCCCCGCCAATAGTTCCGCTTTTCAGTTTCATTTGATTGAAAACAGGTAATGCATCCTCATAAAAATGAAACCATGGGCGGGTTCTGGCGTATTGCAGAACTTTTACCAATGCATCTGTTGTAACACGGTTCTGTGGCGATAAACCGCTTCCGTCTATGATATGTAATGCCGAAGGTTCTATCCCTTGCTCCTTCCAGAATTTTTTCACCTGATCCACCCCTTTCTCTGTTGAGCCCTTACCTGTTTTTTCATAAGCGATCGTTTTTACCAATGCCTCTCCATACAGATTAATGCTTTTTTTCATGAACCAGTAATTAAGACTGTCGAGCGTTGGAGAGTATTGAGTATAGATGGGCGTAAAGTTGGGCGCCTTGGTTTCGGTCCAATTATAAAAAAATTTGGCTTTGCCATCCTTTAGTTGATCATTCAATGTTGACAAAACCTGCAAACTTGGATCAGGAAAAGAGCCTGAAATCGTAAATGATTTTTCATCTACGGGTATGGTTCCTTTTACATATCCGTTTGTAGCATTAGGTGGAAGATAGATATACGCATTATCGCCAGTTCCTTTTGCAGCGGATAATAAGCGGCATTCTAAGTTGATTCCATAAGGCTCGGGTTTCATAGTTACTATAGAAACTTTATCACCTACATTCGAACCTGATTGTAAAACCAGATCATACTGGTTCTCCCGCCAGTTCAAAGCAGATACTCCGGCACCATAATAATTCCCAATATCATCCCAGATCCATCCGCCGGGTAAAATATCCGGTTCCAGTTTACCGGTATAGCCAACCAGATCTCCATCAATTCTTTGAATGCCTTTTTGTTTTATGGCCGTCACCCAATTATTGAGTACCATATTTTCTTTGGTTGAATCATATCGCCAACTGCCCAAACTCGGGTCACCACTGCCAATCACATACAAATTACCATCGAGTTTACCCTCATTGATCTTTCCATCATACCCTAAAATGGTTTGATACCGGTAAGAAGGCCCTAAGATCTCCATTGCAGCAGCACTGGTTATGATTTTTTGACAACTCGCTGGTGCTAAGCCTGTTTGAGAGTTTACCTCAAATACTTTCTGCCCTGTTTGACTGTTCACAACAGAAAAACCAACGATTGCATGCTTCATCTGCGAATCTGTTTGCAATTTTTCCATAGCCTTAGCCAATCGCTCCTGAACAGGCTGGGCTAAACCCGTAAACGAATAAACCAACAAACCAATAAACCAAATGCATCTTTTCATGTTTGACGATTACCTTGCACTAAAATTAAGCGGAACCCGTCTATGGAAAAAGTTTTTGCATCGGTGATTACGATTGGGGATGAATTATTAATCGGTCAGGTAATTGATACCAACAGTGCTTTTATAGCCCAGGAACTGAATAAGATCGGTATTCCAGTTAAACACAGGGTTGCTGTTGGCGATGTTTGGGAAGATATCTGGCAGGCTTTGGATGATGAGAGCAAACAGGCTTCCATCATCATCATTACAGGCGGATTAGGCCCTACGGCAGATGATATTACCAAACCCCTGTTATGCAAATACTTTGGCGGAAAGATGGTGGTGCATCAACCTACGCTGGATCATGTAATCAATATTTTCACAAAGGTTCTCAAACGACCTATGATTGAGAGTAACCTGAAACAGGCTGAAGTTCCTGATACCTGTACCGTTTTAATGAATGAAAGAGGCACTGCACCGGGTATGCTTTTTAAAAAAGATGGCAAGATCTTTATCTCCCTCCCCGGGGTACCCCATGAAATGAAATGGATCATCACCAATCATGTGATCCCGCTGATCCCTGAATTATTTCAAACAGGTGTGATTGAACACAGAACCTTACTCACAGCGGGCGTTGGCGAGTCTTTTCTGGCAGAACTGATCAAAGATTTTGAAGCGGCATTGCCTGCACATATCAAGCTGGCTTATCTGCCAAATTATGGCATGGTAAGATTACGCCTTACTGGTTTTGGATTTGATAAAACTGCTCTTGTTAAACAGATCGATACGCTCTTCATCGCACTTAAAGAAAATGTAAAGGAGTTTCTGGTTACCGATGAAGATATTCCCATGGAACTTGTGGTGGGCAGACTTTTAAAAGCAAAAGGTAAAACCATGGCTACCGCTGAAAGCTGCACGGGTGGTTATATTGCACATCTGGTTACCAGTCATGCAGGCTCCTCCGCCTATTTTATGGGCAGTGTGGTGAGTTATGATAATTCTATCAAGAAAAGAATCCTGCATGTAAGTGAAGACACCTTACAAACCGTTGGTGCCGTTAGTGAGGATACTGTAAAACAAATGGTACGCTCCGTTCTCAATATTATGCAAACAGATTATGCCGTAGCCGTTAGCGGAATTATGGGCCCTGCGGGTGCCACACCTGAAAAACCAGTAGGAATGGTTTGGATTGCAGTGGCAAGCAAAGAAAAGACCGTTACCAAGCTGTTTAATTTCCGCTTCGACAGAAAGATCAATATAGAATTGACGGCTACCAATGCCCTCAACCTTTTACGTATCTTTATTAATGAAAACGGCTAACGGGTGTTCGTTTTTACGATGCAACCGATACATTTGCAAATCAGTACGTCTTTGATTACTTTTCCGATAGAAAAGGTATGATCAGGTGAGGTTGGATTCAAAGCGAACTGGCAAATAACCTTTATCTCCTAAAACAGAACGATAGTATGGCAATTGCTGAACTGGTGATGCCCAAACTGGGCGAAAGTATAATGGAAGCTACCATCCTGAAATGGCATAAACAGGTGGGAGAACGCGTGAACCAGGATGAAACGGTTTTGGATATTGCCACCGATAAAGTTGACAGCGAAGTACCTTCCACTGCAGAAGGTATTATTACCGAAATCTTATTTAATGTAAATGATGTGGTTCCCATCGGAACAGTAATTGCCCGCATCAGTACCGATACAAACGATATTGCTACTCCTGAACCTGTTGTAGAAAAAGCTCCTTTGGTGGCAAGCCACGAACCTGAGATTGTTGCCGAAATACCGGCACCGTCAGTTGCTACTTCTGAGCCGGCATCAGCCATGATGATCGCAGAAGAGTTTTATGCAAGCGCTACTACCGAGCCTGAAATCCCTTACACACCTGATGAACCGGTTGTGTTATCTGATAAACCCAATGTAAACAGGTTCTATTCTCCATTAGTATTAAATATTGCCAACAGCGAAGGAATTGCTTTAAGCGAACTAGAAAGAATTCCAGGGACAGGTAATGATGGAAGGGTTACCAAAAAAGATATTCTGCAATATGTAGCTGATAAAAAAGCAGGTACAGTGCCCGCATATACGGCACCTGCACCGGTTCAAACCATACCTGTAATTGCGTCTGCACCATCAATTTCAAACGCACCAGTGGTTACTGAAAGTTATACGCCTGCTGCTTATTCGGGCAAATTTGCAGACCCTACTTCTGTGGTACTAACCGGTGCCACTGAGATTGTTGAAATGGACAGGATGCGGAAACTGATCGCCAAACATATGGTGAACAGTAAACAGGTTAGTCCGCACGTGACCAGTTTTGCCGAAGCTGATGTAACGCATATGGTTTTGTGGAGACAGAAAGTGAAAGAGGAATTTGAAAAAAGAGAAGGCACCAAACTCACCTTTACACCTATGTTCATTGAATGTATTGTGAATGTGATGAAACGTTTTCCGTTGATCAACTGTTCTTTGGATGGTGATAATATCATCATTAAAAAAGACCTGAATATTGGTATGGCAACCGCTTTGCCAACAGGCAACCTGATCGTTCCCGTAATTAAAGGTGCCGATCAGTTAAATATTGTAGGATTGAGCAAAGCCGTTAACGGTTTAGCCGATGCTGCACGAAACAATAAATTAAAACCAGAGGATACACAGGGTGGTACATTCACCTTAACCAATGTGGGTACATTTGGCAGTCTGATGGGTACGCCTATCATTAACCAGCCACAGGTAGCAATCATGGCGGTGGGTGCGATTAAGAAACGGGCTGTGGTGATTGAAACAAAAGAAGGCGATACGATCGGCATCAGACACATGATGTATCTGTCGATGAGTTACGACCATAGAATTGTAGACGGAAGTATTGGTGCGAAATTTTTATCAGAAGTGGCACAGGAATTTGAGAAATGGGATATCAATAAACAATGGTTTCATTACCTATAGTGCATAGCAACAGACCATAACCGGCAGTTGCTCTTGCCATATCTTTTTATAAATAAAGCCATCTCAGGATGGCTTTATTTATGTATGCATAATGTATATTAATCATCTCCATCAGCCTTTGCATTTGTTTTCACAAAAGCGGCACGTTTGGGTGCGGGTACAATGGCCTTCTCGCCTTTTACTGCTTTCCAGATCACTTCGGTAAATGCTCGGTCGGGAATCCTGTCTTCTTTTGAAAAATCAAATTTCTCACTCATTCTTTGCCAGGCGTTTTCAACAGTATTTTTTTCATTGATATCAACCTGTAAAGGTTTACGGTTAAACACCGTCATATCCGCATTCTTTGAAAAACAACGCCACATGGGTTCTGCAGCTGCATCATACTGACTCATTGGGCCGATACCCAATATCAATTCAATCGTGCGTAACATGGAGGAAGTTGAATACATAGTATGATCCACAAAATGTCTTTTTACAAAACCACCTGCTACATAAGCCGTGCTTCTGTGCGCATCCACATGGTCGGGACCATCCTGTGCATCATCTTCCAGAATAAATACCGCGCTTTCTTTCCATACAGGGCTTTTACTCAGGTATTCTACAAACATACCAATGGCCAGATCGTTATCAGCCACATGTGCAAAAGGTGTGGGCCTTCCCTTACTCAATCCTTCTGTATGATCATTGATGATGCGCAATGTATTTAATCTTGGCAATGCATTCACAGCAACTAATGAATCAAATTCCCTTTTCCATTGCCCTACCCTTGTAGTATCACGCACTTTCTGATCCCAACTTGTATAATATGGACAAAAATGATCTTTTAAAACAGGTATGTTGGGTTTGTAATCATCTGCAAACTCGCCATACGTTCTGTAACTCACACCGGCGCGTTTACAATGATCCCATATAAAACCTTTTTTATTATTAGCGATGGCACGATTGCCTTCTGCATCATAATCGCCACCACGGCCACCATAACTGGTTACCCATGTTTTTTCAAGATAGTCTGTTGCGTAAGCGCCAAAGCTCCAGTTATGTCCATCGGCACTTACTTCTCCATCCACATAAAAATTATCTAGTAAAACAAATTCGCGTGCCAATGCGTGTAAGTTAGGAGTTACTTTTTCACCAAATAGACAAAGGCTCTTATCACCATTACCTTCCGGCATATCACCTAAAACCTGATCGTAGGTGCGGTTTTCTTTTACGATATAGAATACATATTTAATGGGCGAAGCATCCCCTACTTTCATAGGTATTGGATTACCTGTTTCACCTTTAGAAACCGATTCTCTGCTCTTACTGTAAGGTGTATTATGATATACAGCTTGTGAATATACACTTAGCTGTTGAGGGGTTGGCGTATTGATGATACTGAGTGTTCCTTTAAACAAACCGCCGATATATTGTACCGTTTTTGTAATAGATGTATCGCCCTGCTGATAGGCTAACTGTACTTTTTTATCAACGGGATTGGGGCCTTTGGGGTTTGGCAGTGATGTAAATCCTTTTCCATTGGCCACATATATTTTTTTACCGATCGTTTTTACACAAGTGGGATACCATCCTGTGGGAATAAATCCTTTGGAGATACTGCTACCATGTTTGCTCACATCAAAAACAGATAAACAGTTATTATCTGCATTGGCGATATATAATGTGTTTCCATCCCCGCTTAAAGCAACGCCATTGGTGGTTGAACCATTGGGTGCATCCGGATATAAAGCGGTATTAAGCGTTTCCAATACTTTTCGCTTAGGCATATCAATCACAGAAACACTGTTATCATTTGCGTTGGCAATATAGAGATATTGCCCGTTGGCAGATATACACAAATCATTCGGATTACTGCCAACCGATATTTCACTCACCAATGATTGCTGAGCTGTATTAAAAACAAGCAGTTTTGCACAACCCCAACAGGTGATGTACAATTCTTTTTTATCGGGTGATAGCAGGCAGGTATAAGCCTCTCCCGGCAGACTGATCTGTTTTTTAATTTTCTTTGATACAAGATCAATCAGATACAAAGCATTATTATCCTTGGTAACTACGTACAAAGTATTTGATCTGTCATCTATCTCAATACCTGCAGGAGATATTTTATTGGGCCATGATTTCCCCAAAATAATACTGTCTGCATAAACCAATTTATTATTCTTAACTGCATATTTAATGATGCGGTTATCATTTCCGCCTGATGCATAGAGATATTTTTCATCGGCACTGAATTTGAGTCCTACCCATGACTTTGCAATTGTGATATTATCCAGCACTTTTTCAGCAGCAACATCTATTAATTGCAAAGTTTGTGTGCTTTGGCCGTTATTGGTTACAGCTATATATTTTTTAGAAGATGAAATAGCCATATTCAAAGGCAGATCACCCACTGCAATACTTTTACCAGCAGGTGTAAGGCTCCAGCCATTGGGTAATCCGATACGTTTTGATTCAAGATTAGAAAGACTTTGCGCGGATGCAGAGACTATTCCCAAAAACAAAAAGGCAATGAATACAAAATGGCTACGCATAGATTGATTTTTAAGAGTATCTGGTATAAATGTATAAAAAGATTATCCTGCTCACACATTCCCGTTGAAAAAACATGAATACAAAATGGATTCTTTTATACAGGCAAATAAAGCCTGTTTTATTAACGGAACAAAGGATAGATTGGTAACTTAACTGTTTGATAAGATTAGATGATGACAGATAGAAATAAAAAGATCATTGTGGCTCTTTACCTGGTTTGTATAGTTTGATGCAAAGGACAACGAACCTTTTCTACATCTATTCAGAATAACAATGATAGTTAATTAAAAAGAAGCCATTTTTTAATGGCTTCTTTTTAACAGTATCAATTTGTTTCTTTTATCTCGTCGTTTGCATTTACGATCACCTGTTCTCCGGGTTGCAGCAGCCCATAGATTTCAATCCGTGAAGCAGATTCTTTACCGGTGCTTACATCCACTTTTACAATTTTTTCATTCCGCATCACCAAAACATATTTTCTTTCAGTTGAGGTTACTACGGCTGTTCGTGGAACGGATAACGCATCTGTAGCCGCGCTTAATTCAAACAATACTTCGGCAAACATTCCAGGTGATAATTGTTCGGTTGGGTTTTGAATATCAATTTCCATTCTTTCAGAACGAAACTGAGCTGTAATGTTCATTGATTTTCGGGTGATCATCCCGGTCATACGTTTCCCCGGAAAAGCATTGGTGGTAAAAGAAACTGTGTCTTTGTTTTTAATATGTGCCGCCATTCCCTCCGGAATATCTACCTGCAAACGTAAACGTTTTACCTGTTTCAGCTCCAGCATCGGTTTATCTTTGGCCACGGCATTTACCAATGCACCGGGGTGTACATTTCTTTCTGTGATCACGCCGTCAAACGGCGCTGTTACCCGCAGATAATCCAGCATAGATTGTTGCATCTGCCAGTTAGCTTTCTCTGCATTAGATAAGGCACTGTCGGCATCGGCTCTTGAACATGCAGTTGACAGATCAATGGGTGAAACAGCTCCTTCAGTTTTAGCAGCTTCGAACAATCTTTGATAATGTTCTTTTGCCAACGTAAAATCAGAACGTGTGCGAACATATTTTTCTTTGGCCTGCATAACGGCTTGGGTAAGTTCCGGTGCTTCCAGTTCCATGAGTAAACTTCCTTTCGAAACTTTTGTGCCGATATCCACCAATACCGTTTTCACATAAGCATTTACTTTGGGGAAAATGCTTACCTCTTCATAAGCCGCCATTTGCGCCGGCAATTTTATTTTTTCAGCAACCCCGTTTTTTTCAATAGCTGCCAGAATATATTTCGGCGTCACAGCTGTTTTCTCTTTTGTTTTTTTTTCTTCTTTGGGTTGCGAGGAACAGCCAAACAACAAAGCAGTAAGAATAAATAGAATAGAATATTTCATGATAAACATTTTATTGATTAGAATCTTCGGGTAATAAGGATACCGTTTCAAATGAACTTTTTTGTCGTACCCAACCATACACAAGTGGCACGATCAATAATGCTGCAAACGTAGATGCTATCAAACCACCAATTACTGCGCGGCCCAATGGTGCGGATTGATCACCGGCCTCTCCCATGCCTACGGCCATGGGTATCATGCCTGCGATCATAGCAAGACTGGTCATTAAGATTGGGCGCAACCGAATACTCGCAGCTACCGTAGCGGCTTTAAACGGATCTTTATATTCATCACGCAAAGTTTCAGCATTGGTAACAATCAGGATCGCATTGGCAACCGATACACCCGTACTCATAATAATACCCATATACGATTGCAGGTTAAGAGTTGAACCCGTTGCCAGCAGTAATAACATGGAACCTAATAAAACAGCAGGAACCGTCGATAAAACGGAAATGGCCACGCCAAAAGATTGATAATTGGCCGCAAGCAATAATAAGATCACCACAATGGCTGCCATTAACCCGGTTTGCAATGATCCAAGTGTTTCGGTTAGCAAAGAAGACATCCCTTTTACTTCAGTTACCAAGCCCTGTGGTGCAACTCCCGCTTCTTTGATCACTTTGGTTACAGCATCTGTTGCAGAGCCCAGATCTTTCTGAAAAATATTGGCACTGATGGTTACATATCTCCTCGGCCCGCTTCTGTCGTATTCTCCCGGCAAACTATCTATTACCAATGTTGCCACATCCGACAATACAGGTCTTGGCTGGCCTTTAACCAATGCAGTAGCGCTAAGTTCTTCTATCGAATTCATGATGTATTCAGGAACCTGTACCTGCGTTTGGTATGTATAATTGGTTTTGCTATCCAACCAGAAATTTTTACTGGTATACCTGCTGGAAGAGGTAGCTGCTGTAAGACTTCTGGCTACATTATCCATAGATAGTCCCATTAACGCCAGTTTCTGTCTGTCCATATTAATACTGATCGTAGGAAAATGCAGCGGCTGCGCAATCTGTACATCTCTTAAAAAAGGAATGGCAGTCATTCCATTCAGTAAACGTGCAGAATACTCTTTGATATCATTCATATTCTTACCGGATACCCTCACTTCAATGGGTGTGGAAGCACCTTGTGCCATGATCTTCTCAGTCAATTCAATAGGCTCATACGAAAGATGTAATTCAGGATATTTTTTATTGAGCAGTTTTCGAATGGTTTCTTTAAGCACATCCATTTTTACATGATAATTTTCTTCAAGATTGATCTGTATCAATGATTCATGTGTTCCACTATTAAAAATGTAGAGATTACTTGTTCCGAAATTACTCGGGATCAATCCAACATAGGCAGAAGTGATGGCTACTTTATGCTCTGCAACAGAATCGATCAGATCCAAAACCTCTTTGGTAGTGCGTTCAGTAACTTCGAGTCTTGTACCATCCGGTTCACGGATCCTTAATTGCAATTGCCCATTATTTGTTTTGGGTAGAAGATCTTTTCCAATGGAAAGAAAACAAATACCAGCAGCAGCAATAACCAACACCAGATAAATGATCACCATTGATTTTCTTTTTGGCATCCACGCCTCAAGCTTTCTGGCAAGGCCAATCTTCATTCGCTGGAAAAATCCATTCTCGCTATGATGTTTTATATCCTGTTCATTATGCTTATCTATTTCTTTTACTTCATTTTCATCCAGTGCCAATCCCGCATGAGCATGCATTTCGGTATGATGGTATTGAAATTTTTCTGCTTTCAATAACCAGTTTGCAACTACCGGCACCAATGTTTGTGCTGCAACAAATGAAACGATCATTGCAAAGGCAATAGACAAAGACAATGGAAGGAACATGGCTTTAGGTACTCCGCTCATTACAAATGCCGGTGCAAATACCGCAAGAATACAAAGCAGGATCAGTAACAACGGAAAGGATATTTCTGAACATGCATCCAATATCGCCTGCTTCTTCGATTTACCCATTTCAAAATGCTGGTGTATTTTCTCGATCGTTACCGTCGCCTGGTCTACCAGAATACCAATCGCTAAGGCAAGTCCGCTCAGCGTCATAATATTCACGGTCTGGCCGGATAACTTTAAGAAAAAAACCGCACTCATAACAGAAACCGGAATAGTGATGATTACCACAACACTGCTTCGCCAGTCGCCTAGAAACAATAATACCATCAATCCCGTTAGAATTGCTCCCAGGATCCCTTCAGTAAGAAGGCTTTTGGCTGAATTGATCACAAATACACTCTGGTCAAATTCATAACTGATACGAACATCATCAGGCAAAAGACTTTGCATTTCGGGCAGCTTTGTACGAAGATTTTGTACAACATCCCATGTAGAGGCATCGGCTGTTTTTACTACAGGAATATACACAGAACGTTTTCCGTTTACCAATGCATAGTCAACTGTTATATCTGCTGCATCAGCCACTTTAGCCACATCACTTACAAATACAGAAGTAGAACCATTGCTTTTTATGGGGATGCCTTCAAACTCCTTCACTTTTTCTTCAAGCGAATTCAATGAAGTCACATACATCGTATTATTCACCCGAAGATTTCCTGATGGAGTGATGGAATTATTCTTTGCGATCGCATCTACTACTTCATCCGTACTAAGATTATACGTTCTTAATTTTTCAGGATCAACATTGATTACCACAGTTCTCGCATTGGAACCAAAAGCGGGAGCCGCAGATAAACCGGGCACAGTGGCAAACAATGGACGGATCCTTGTTAATGCCAGATCAAACATTTCCTGGAGCGATTTGGTTTTACTGCTGAACACCAGCTCTCCCACCGGCAAGGAAGATGCATCAAAACGAATTACCGTTGGCGGCAATGATCCCGGCGGAAAAAAAGCAAGCATCCGATTACTTTGTAAGGCAACCTGCGCAGTAGCTTCCGCCATATCCGTGTTCTCATAAAAACTGAGTTTTACAAGTGTTAAGCCCTGTATGTTTTTACTTTCAATATTTTTGATCCCGTTCACATACAAAAATTGATCCTGCATACGGGTACTGAAAATTCCTTCCATCTGCTGTGCACTCATTCCGCCATATTGTTCTATTACATAGATTGTTGGCGAATTAAGTTTGGGAAATATATCAATGGGTATTGTTCGTATCGCCATCACGGAGAACAACAACAACCCGATAAAAAGCACCAAAACCGTAATGGGCCTTTTTAATGCTGCACGTACCATGATCTTTATTTAATGGTTTGAATAAAAGGATAAAGGTTTCCATTAGCCACTGCTTTATCAAGCTGTGCCAGATACCAATCACCCATGGTTTCTATAAAATCTGTTTGAGAGCGGTACAATACAAAAGATGCATTGGTAAGATCGATCAGCGAAATAATACCCGCTTTATACTGTGCCAGTTTTTGGCGGTAAGTATCAAATGCTGATTTTAATTGTATCGGCAACTCAGATAAATTACTCTCTGCAGTTTGCAAAGCATTATTAGCTAAGGCTGTTGCCTGATTCAATACTGCTTTCTGCTGTTGTAGTTCAAACTCACTAGCTTCCGTTTCAAAATGATTGATCAGGAGTTTATCTTTCTTATATAATCCATTAAATAAATTATATGTGAAAGCGACACCCAGCGCATAATTGAAACGTTGATAACCGAATCCGGTTAGCAATGATTTGTATTGATCATTGTATTGAATACTCGATCCTCTCGACCATATACTTCCTGCCAATAAAACTTTGGGGAGATAGGATTTACGGATCAGATTTTCATTTGACAAAAACACATTTCGTTTGTTCTCATAATAATTGATTAAGGGATTACTCAATGTATCCGGAACATTGTTTTGTGGAATAGGTGTGTGAATGAGAAAACTATTAGAAAGACTGTCAATCTCCAATTTCGATACCGGAATACCAGTGTAATAAGTAATTTGCTCTTTTAGTTGGCTAAGACTCCCTAATGTTTGATTATAGGTAATCCTAGCCTTTGATAATTCCGCTTTAGCCAATGAAGAATCAGATCCTGCTTTTAAACCGCTGAGCGTTAATGCCCGTATCACCCTGAATATACTGTCGTACCGGTTCACATTTTGCTTATCGGCATCCAGTCTGTATTGCAGCTTTAAAGAATTGAAATACAATTTAGCTACCTGCAATGCCACAATGTATTGTTCACGCTGCAGATCGGATTGCTGCAGATCGGTAAGCGAATGAGCAAATGCCATTTTGCTTTTATTCAATCCGAAATTCATTAACTCATATTCGCTATACACCACAGCAATATTTCCCGTGGCTGCCTGAAAATTATTATCGGCCCTCACACCACCCGATGTGGAGGGAGTTACCCCCAATGTAAACAGGCTACCCGCCAATGAATTATCTGAACCAAGGTTCAACTGCTCACTCAATCTTGTTTGAGGAAGAAAAGAATGTCGCAGATCAGTTTCGTTGGCTTTGGATGCATTGATCAACGACTGCTTTTGTTTAAGCACAGGCAGGTATTTTTTGGATGCATCCACCAGATCCTGCAAGCCATATTGCGATCGTGCAACAAATGGCAGGATGCTTACTAACAGGCTTATGCCCGAAAAAAGGAAATACCTTCTCAAATAGAAAGTAATCATACAATAAAATTTGAATGAGAGAATCTTGTTGCTAAAAACTAGGCAACAGCAGGTGGGCCGCGGAGGCCGTAAGCAGAAAGAAGAACAGATGAGTAAAATTGTATTACATCTGAACCAATGGTTAATTTCTCAACACGTAAAACAGCAATTTCTGTTACGCTGATCACTGGCATAGGAACCGTTGAAGGCTCGTATCGTTTATTTAACCAGAGTTTATGTTGCGCATGCGAATGTGCAGCAGCCGTAATTACCGGAGGATGTGTTTGATCACTGTGAACTGAATAAGATTCAGCAACGGCTCTTTGTGTATTAAAGATCCGGCGGTTGGTATCCAGATTATAAAAGATCTGAACCGTAAAGAACAGCAGATAAACCGCCACTATGGGCAGTTTAGATAACCAGCTGTATTTGTTAGAACGGTTCATCATTTGGGAAAACCAAAAGTAACAGTATTAAGAATGAAAATCTGAAAATAATATTGAAATACGCAATTTGAACGATAATTAAAAGGCCGTGCTTTAATAAACACGGCCTATCGTTATTATGACACTCTCTTTTTAGTAGCTTTTTGAGTAAGCCAAAAAAACAGTATAGAGTTCATAGAAATAATTATTAAAAACCAAAAGGGTGTAAGATAGTCTCTTCCTATCCGGAAAATAAAAAGTAAAAGGGTTGCAAAAGTTACCACTAATGAGAAATAGATAAAGAATCGTATGTATTTCATAGAGGTTATCGATTTGTAATTCTAATTTAAGAAAAAAGATCAATAAATGACCATTTTAAGGTTTTTCACATACTGTTAGTAAACAATCCTTTATTTCTCTGCCTCTATAAAGTAAATTGGATAAACCAAACAGATCGATATGAAGACCCTATCTCAAACCTGGTTCGCAGATGGTTATATTGATTTTGAATTGAAAAAATATACCCTGCTCGCTTATTTACAGGAAATTGGTAAACACTTTTGTGAGAACAAACTCTATCCGCAGTTTGCCGACCTCATCTTCCATTACAATAACCTCGTGGCTTTTAAAGAAAATAAACGATACCTGCAGGAGCAGTTTCCCAAACGGCTTACGGGTATCCAGATAGAAAAATTGCAGTTGCTCTATCAATCATTGGTTGAGGATGATGAACTGATGCAGGAACTGGAAGACATCATCAACTTCGCTTCCTCCACCATGAAAAAGACGATCACCAGCGGCACGGAGATCTATGAATTTGTAGAGAATACCTTAAGCATCGAACCCGTCGGCATCATACCGCTCGACCATAACGAAGGCTATTTCATGCTCTGCGAAGGACAATGCCGCAACACATGGGTTTACCAATACCGCCTGAGCATCTTTGAAAAACACGATGAGAAATACAGAAGTATTAAAACAGAATTTGTAGATGTATGGCAAAAAAATATTGTGAACTCCTATCAAAACATCAAAGCCGAACTCATCCGGAACCGCTCTGATTTTCCCAATCCTGCAGTGTACGCAGTGCAAACAGAACTGAGTGTACCTATGGAGGAAACTTTGTTGCCCATTGCAAAGCGGAGCCTTGTGAGGTATATTACGGTGAACACTGCGTAAATGCTTATCAATTAATAATTAAAAATTAAGAATTAAGAATTAAAAATTGTTGGAATACCAAAGCCGCAGATTCGCAGATTATAAAACAATCTGCGAATCTACGGCTTAATAATTACTAATTACTAACTACCAATTACTAATTAATTATTCTCCTTCTCCATCATCAGAAACGCCTTAATAAACCCGTCCAACTCCCCATCCATCACAGGCCCCACATTACCTACTTCATAATCGGTTCTGTGATCTTTGATCATTTTATAGGGATGAAAAACATAACTGCGGATCTGGCTGCCCCACTCTATTTTTTTCTTACTGGCATTGTTGGCATTCAATACTTCCTGTCGTTTGCGCAATTCTTCTTCGTATAAACGGCTCTTCAGCATTTTCATGGCCAGTTCGCGGTTCTCACCCTGCGTTCGCGCCTGCTGACATTCTACAATAAAACCACTGGGAATATGTTTTAAACGAACCGCCGTTTCTACTTTGTTTACATTCTGTCCGCCACTACCACCGCTTCGGTAAAACGCCCATTCGAGGTCTGCGGGATTTACATTGATCTCAATACTGTCATCAATCAACGGATACACATATACCGATGCAAATGAAGTATGCCTTCTCGCATTACTGTCGAACGGCGAAATCCGAACCAATCTGTGTACCCCACTCTCTGCTTTCAAAAATCCATAAGCAAAATCACCATCAAATTGCAGTGTGGCCGTTTTAATACCGGCACCATCACCCTCCTGGTAATCCATCTCCGTCACTTTCCAGCCCTGTTTATCTCCATACATCCGGTACATACGCAATAGCATTTCGGCCCAATCCTGGCTTTCTGTGCCACCTGCGCCGGAATTGATCTGCAATACAGCCGGCAATTCATCTTCCGGTTTATTCAATGTACTCTTAAACTCTGCATCTTCTATCTGCTGCAATGCAGTATCATAGGCTTCTTTAACTTCTTCCTCCGTTGCATCACCGGCTTTCCAGAAATCAAACAGCACGGCAAAATCCTCCACAGCGGTGTCCAGCTGTTGATATAATTTCAACCAGTACTCATTTACTTTAATCTCTTTCATGATGGCCGTGGCGCGGGTATTATCATCCCAAAAGCCAGGCGAAAGCGAGAGTTGACGGTCCGTTTCTACTTTATATGTGCGGTTCTCAACGTCAAAGAAACCTCCTCAGGACAACTGTACGGTCCCTCAAAATTTTTAATTGCTCTTGTGTCATAGCTGCAAATGTAAGGGAAGATGATGGTTTGGAGTTTGGAGTCTGAAGTTTGGAGTTATTTGATGTATTATCAACTCCAGACTCCAGACTGCAGACTCCAAACTAATAAAAACTACAAACCTCATAAGCCGGATTCTGTTTCAAAACTATCATTTATCTGGCCCCGCCATTACTGACGTGATCTTGCTGCCTACCCTGGACCTCGAACGAGCCGCTCTCAAACAGTCCTATACATGGCATTACAGTACCCAAGGTTTACCCATTCCACAGGTTACCCCGCGGAACCGTGAGCTTTTACCTCACATTTTCACCTTTTCTCCCGATTTGCATCGGAAGTAGTTATTTTCTGTGGCACTTTCTCGTTCCCGATCTGCATCGGGAAGCCGGCGCTTAACCGGTGGGTTGCTCTATACTGTCCGGACTTTCCTCCCCGCTTACGCAGAGTGATAGCTCGGGTTTGTAGCGGTGTAAAGATAATCATTATAAATTTTATTGATTGTGATTAGTGATAAGGCTGATACAGCTACGCGCTTTGTCATGCTGAAGTCAGTTTCCGCTTTGCGAAAATCGATTTCCCGATTGCGTCAGGCTAACCCTTTTTCGCGGTGTTTATTTGCACCATTAAAATTATAGACAATAAAAACATACTCATGAATACGAAAATAAAATACCTTATTCCGGTTGTATTGCTCGTTGGTTTATCTGCAGCATTTGCTCAAACAGGTATTATTAAAGGAAGCATTATCACAAAAAATGGCAAACCCGCAGAAGCCGTTACCGTTATATTAAAAGACACAAAATACAGGGCCACCGCAGATAATAACGGGAATTATCTGATAGCATCTGTTACAGAAGGAAATTATGTTCTCATCACTTCTCTTACAGGTGTACTGCCTTTATCAAAAAAAATAATCGTTCGTAAAAATGAAACGCAGATCATCGACCTCGTACTTACAGAAGATGCAACCGAATTAAAAGAAGTTACGGTTGTGGCAACCAAAACAATCAATGAACGGGCGGTAACGGTTGGCAAATCTGGCATTCAGCCAAAAGATCTTCCGCAAAGTATCAGCATAATCAACAGGGATATCCTTGAAAAACAACAGGTACAATCATTGGGCGATGTATTGAAAAATGTAAACGGTGTATACATCATGGGCACATCCGGCGGCACACAGGAAGAAATTGCCGGCCGTGGCTATGCATTCAATAGCAGTAATACTTTTAAAAATGGTGTGCGTTATAATAATGGCGTACTGCCCGAAATGAGTTCTCTCGAACGTGTAGAAGTTTTAAAAGGCAGCAATGCAATTCTTTATGGTAACGTAGCTGCAGGGGGTATATTAAATCTTGTTACCCGAAAACCTAAATTCGAAAAAGGCGGTGAAATGTCTTTCAAAACAGGCAGTTATGATTTTTATAAACCTTCACTGGATATTTACGGGGCACTCAATAACAGCGACCAATTGGCTTATCGCGTTAGCACATCTTATGAAAAAGCAAATAGTTTTCGCGATCAGGTGCATTCAGAAAGATTTTATATCAACCCTTCTTTTCTGTATAAATTATCAGACAAAACCCAGTTCCTTCTCGAAACAGATTATGTAACAGACAAAAGAACCAGCGATTATGGTACAGGCGCCATCAATTATAAAGTATCACCGCTTCCACGTAACCGTTTTTTAGGTGCGGCTTGGTCATACAATCAATCCGAACAAAAATCCATCACCCTTACCACAACACACAAAATAAATGATCACTGGGAACTAAAAAATGTGTCCAATTTTTCAAATTATACAGTAGACCTTTTTGGCACTACCCGTCCAAACGCTTCTTCAAACCTGATACAATCAGATGGCCGCTGGATCAGAGGTGTACAACGCAGTCAGACAGATGAAAAATACTGGATCACGCAATTTGATCTTACCGGCAAATTTGAAACAGGCCGTTTCAAACACCAGTTTTTGCTTGGCATGGATGCAGATAAATACCTTACCCATACAACCGCCTTCAATAATCTTGCTGCTTACGATACGATCAATGTTTTTGATTTAGGCAAATACAAACAACGGAACGATATTCCGGATCTGTCACGAAATACACTCACCAAATCACCCGTAACCCGTATTGGCGCTTATGTTCAGGATTTGATACATATTACCGAAAAACTGAAATTACTTGCCGGTATCCGATACACTTTACAGCAAACCGGAAGCGATGTATATTATTATGCCAAAGATTCAACTGCTGCTTCTTCAAGAAAAGATTATGCATTTACACCGAGAACCGGTTTGGTTTATCAACCTTCCAAAAACATATCAGTCTTTGTGAGTTATGCAAATGCATTCAGTTTAAATACAGGCATTGATACCACCGGAAACCCATTGGCTCCTTCTTATCTGAATCAATATGAAGCGGGTATTAAAACAGATCTGTTTAAAAGATTCCTCTCAGTCAACCTTACTGTCTATCAAATCATCAACAGCAATCTTTCACAAACACTTTTACCCGTTAATTCACGTTACCCAACCGCACAGGAATTGGCAGGTGAGGTAACCAGTAAGGGACTTGAATTGGATATTGCCACAAAACCCTATCAGGGATTTTCGTTATTGGCCGGATATAGTTTTAACGATACCCGTTATACAAAAAGCAATACCTATATTGTAGGAAGCAAACTCCGTTATAACCCGCAACATACCGCCAATACAAGTGTTTTTTATACTTTCAGCGATCACTCAGTATTAAGAGGAATTAACATGGGCATTACCGCATTCTACACAGGAGAAAGGGTTGCGGGCCGCTCTACAAGGGTTACCGTTGCAAACGATGCCTATCAATTAATGGCCATCCCGGATTTTACACAGGTAGATCTTTCTTTAGGCTATACCAAACAGAACCTCAGTTTCCGCATAAAAGCCTCAAACATTTTTAATGTACTTAGTTATTATGTGCACGATGATAACAGTGTAAATCCAATTGCGCCAAGACAGTTTACTGCGTCAGTCGCATGCAGGTTATAAAAAGATTAGCGAATTGGCGAATTGCGGATTAGCGGATTGAGATTATCGGATCGACTCTTGTTTTCAAATCCGTTAATCCGCCAATCCGCAATTCGCTAATTAATTTACTTGAAGAATATTTCGGTGGCTCCGTAACCAAAGCGCGGATCGTATTGGTTGATAAAATTCTTGACCTCTCTTTTTGTTTTGAGGATATCATGTATTTCATCCCTCAGCTTACCTTCACCAACTCCATGGATCACAATTAAGTTAGACTGACGATGGGCAATGGCGAGATCCAACATTTTTTCAAACTCGCTAAGTTGTATGCCGAGAATTTCAATATTGCTTAAATGCTCCCAATTATTCGAAAGCTTTTCAATATGAAGATCAACCACCGTTCGTTGCGGGTCAAGGTGCTGACGGCCTTTGGAAGCGTCATAGATCTTAAATCCTTTGGCAGCCAGTGAACCCAGTTCAAAATAAGGCTCATCAGATTTTGCGGGATATTCTTTGAAAAGTTGATAAGTAAGCGTAGGCGTATTATTCTCCTTCATTTCTTCAATCTTCTGAAAAACCTGTTTGGGTTTGAGTTTCAGAGAGGCTTCAAAATGCGGGGCTTTCTTTTTATCCGGCTTTGTTAATGAAAAATCGAAAGAAAACGAAGGACTGTCATTCACCGTTTCAAACGGAATATCATGCAGATAAAAATCGTGAAAAGGTTCTATACTGCTTTCGAGTTCAAAAGCGGTATCTCCTAAAAACTGTTGTTTGTAATTAAACTGAAATGTATCGTGTGTATGATTCAGTAAATGGATCTTTAACAGTTCCACCACCTCATCATTAAAATCATCCAACGAAAATTTAGGAATAAAGGAGAGCCATACACCATCTGCAATTTTAGTACGAACAGGCTGTATCTTTTCCTTTGGTACCTGATCTATAAATACTTTTGGCGCAATTTTCTTCTCGGGAACTACCTTCTTCTCCGTAAACCGCTTAAAATAAGGAAAATCGATCTGGTCCATATAAGCGGGGAACTTTACCCCACGCACTTCAATCATCACCATCTGATCATTCATAATCTCTACCACCCTGCCCTCTTCATTGCTGAGTAACACAAGTATTTCGTCTCCAACCTGGTATTTCATTTGGTAAAATTACGAAGAAGGAAGAACATAAAATAAAACGTCATTTCGATGAGGAGGAACGACGAAGAGAAATCTTTTCAACTAATCGCTTCACTTGAAAAGATTTCTCCTCATTCTTCGTCGAAATGACGGTTTTAGATATTATTTATTCCTCCGCCAGTTTACTCCTTTTGCGTCCGTAAAGAAAATAGATCGTAAGTCCCAACCCCATCCAGGCAAAGAACCAAAGCCAGCTGATGGCAGGGATCTCGATCATTAAGTAAAGGCAACTCAGTGCACCAATAACCGGAATAATGGAATAAGCTCCGATAAAACTTTTAATGGAAGTGATCAACGCGATCAACATAAACACCAAAAACAAGATCTCCTGATAACTTTCAGAACCCATATTTGAAATGGCATCCACTACCCTTGTTCTGAATAAAAAACTCATGATAATAAACAGGGCCGGAATAATATACTTTCCATTAATATAAGGCAACTGAAAAGCAGATTTACCCCTCGCTGCCGTGATCTTTGGCAATACTAATACACCAAAACAAACCAATACAAATGCAAACAAAGTTCCGATACTGGTAAGATCTGTCATGGTACTGCTTGATACAAACAAGGCAGGAATGCCTACCAGAAAACCCGTTACAATCGTTGCAAAAGATGGTGTATGAAATTTAGGATGCACTTTGGCAAAACGTTTGGGTAACAACCCATCACGACTCATGCTCATCCAGATCCTTGGCTGGCCTAATTGAAATACCAATAACACACTGGTAGTAGCTACAACTGCACTTACTGAGATCAGGTACCCGAGTTTATTCAAATGCAATTTTTCAAACACATACGCTAACGGATCATCTACTTTCAATTCGCTGTAACGAACCATTCCGGTAATTACAAGGGCTATTAAAATATACAGAACCGTACAGATCAATAAAGAATAGATCATACCACGTGGCAGATCGCGTTGTGGATTTTTACATTCTTCCGCAGTAGTTGATATCGCATCAAACCCAATATAGGCATAGAACACAGCCGATACCCCAGCCAGCACTCCGCCAAATCCATTTGGCAGGAATGGGTCCCAGTTCTTTGTGTCTACATAAAAGAATCCGATGATGATCACAAAGATGATGACAATGATTTTGAAGATCACCATAAAATTGGTACTCTTCTTACTTTCTTTAATTCCGATATAAGCCAAAATAGTGATGAGAAAAACAATGATCAATGCAGGAAGATTGATAATGAATTTCCATCCGGCAATTACAGGCGCATGCAAAATAGCATCGTAACCCATTTTAGCATTCTTGGTTAATGATTCCAATGCCTGCCCGCTGGCCAATGCTTTCATCGCTTCATCATAACCTGCCTGTGCATTAGAGGAATTCGTAGCAAGCCATCCTGGTAAGCCTATATGAAAACCTTCCAGTAAATTATTAAAATACCCGCTCCAGCTAATAGCCACTACAATATTACCGATCGCATATTCCAATATCAATGCCCAGCCGATGATCCAGGCAACCAGTTCGCCAAACGAAACATAAGCATAGGTATAAGCACTACCGGCAATCGGCACCCTGCTCGCAAACTCTGCATAACACAATGCACTAAAGCCGCAGGTAACAGCTGTGATCATAAACAAAAACACAATACCCGGACCGCCATTGAAAGCCGCCGTACCAATCGTTGAGAAAATTCCCGCACCAATAACGGCAGCAATCCCCATAAAGGTAAGATCACGTACACCCAATACTTTTCGCAGACTGTTGCTGCCATGCCCATCGGCAAGGCCTGCTTCAGAATCTGCTACAATTTTGTCGATCGATTTTTTCCGGAAAAGAGAATCGGACATGTATGTTGGTTTTGGTTGGTTGAATTAGTTAAAGCAGTAAAAATGGTTAAAGAGGTTAAAATAGTTAAAAGTTGTGAGTAAAGCCATTTTAACCTCTTTAACTATTCTAACCCTTTTAACAAACCCTAGTATTCACGCTGTATCAAAAACGCCGCTAACTCCTCCAGCGGGCCTTTGCGTGATGATAATACAGCGATATCATTCAGATGTGTTAAGGCTGTTTGCAAATATTTTTCTTTGAGTTCTTTAGCCCATTCATCCACTCCGCATGTTCTAAAGATCTCCAATACTTTCTGTACTTTATCTGCAGGATTGTTGATCATTAATTCCTCTAATAATTTTTTCTGCGCTGGATTGGCTACTTCCATAGCATGCAGCAACAAAAATGTTTTTTTATTCTGACGGATATCACCGCCTACTTCTTTACCAAATTTTTCAGGGTCACCAAATGCATCTAAATAATCATCCTGAATTTGAAAAGCAATACCGAGGTTCTTTCCAAATTCATAAATATGTCGACAGTTGCCTTCGCTTGCTCCACCAAGTATAGCACCCATTTCAAGACTTGCCGCAAGTAATACAGACGTTTTGAGGCTGATCATTTCTAAATATTCATCCAGCGAAACATCTGCCCTTTTTTCAAAATCAATATCCAGTTGTTGTCCTTCACAAACTTCCCTTGCCGTTTTATTAAACAGTTGCAAGATCCTGTTTAGGTATTGTCCGTTGATGCGGCTCAGGTATTCATACGCCCGTATCATCATCACATCGCCCGTAAGCAAGGCTGTGTTAGCACCGTATTTCATATGAACCGTTTCCATGCCTCTTCTCAAAGGGGCTTCATCCATTATATCATCATGGATCAACGTAAAATTGTGAAACAGTTCTATCGCCGTAGCCACTTCATAGGCATCGGGTGTGATGGAAGCAAATAATTCGCTGCCCATTAAACACATTACCGGACGGATCCGCTTGCCTCCCCATGATAAAAAATATTCCCCCGGTTCATACAGGGTTGATGGTGTTTCTGGAAAATGCCTCACAGCAAAACGTTCGCCAAAACCGGCCACCAGTTCTTTAAATGTATGCATGATACAAACCTAATGATAAAATGAAAAGCATCCGCAAACTAACCTTAACGATTCTTTTAATATTCGGTTCTGTTTTGGCATGGTTTTGACAGGTACAATGAAAAAATAGCTTATGAAACCATTTTTGTTAACAGGAATATTAGCTATCCTGTTCCTGAGTGCCAACGCACAGTATAATAACGGCAGCGATTACAAAACGGCTATCGGTGTTAAAGTGTATCCGGGTGCCGTTACGGTTAAACATTTTTTATCTGATGGAAAAGCCATTGAGGGATTAGGCTATCTTAGCTCCGATGGGTTCCGCGTTACGGGTTTATATGAACTGCATTATAACCTTGGCGATGTGCCCGGTTTGAAATGGTATGTTGGCGGCGGTGGCCACCTGGGAATCTGGAGTGATTCCTGGAAAAACAAATATCCCACAAGAGAAGCCGGTATGGCGATTGGTGTTGACGGGATTTTAGGACTTGATTACAAGATCCAGGGAGCACCCTTAAACCTTAGCTTCGACTGGCAACCATCCTTTAACCTGATCGGTTATAATTATTTTGAAGGTGGTTGGGGTGGTTTGGCTGTGAGATACACCTTTTAGAATGTTGAATATTGAACAGGGAATATTGAATGTTGAAGTGAAAACAAATTCTGCATTCAATATTCCCTGTT
Source organism: Sediminibacterium sp. (assembly GCA_965206685.1). GTDB lineage: Bacteria > Bacteroidota > Bacteroidia > Chitinophagales > Chitinophagaceae > Sediminibacterium. The sequence goes on along the minus strand of OZ242223.1, from coordinate 1,395,654 downwards.
CAATATTTTCTACGCTTCCAGTTTAAACAAACTGTCTACAAACTCGTGTTTATCAAAGATGATCAGGTCATCAATTTTCTCTCCTACACCAATATATTTTACGGGTATTTTGAATTGATTGGCAATAGCGAGAACAACACCACCTTTTGCAGTTCCATCTAATTTGGTGATGGATATAGCGGACACTTCTGTAGTTGCGGTAAACTGCTTTGCCTGCTCCAGTGCATTTTGTCCGGTTGATCCGTCAAGCACCAGCATTACTTCATGCGGCGCACCGGGAACGACCTTTTGAATGGCTCTTTTAATCTTACCCAACTCTTCCATCAGGTGTGCTTTGTTGTGTAAACGGCCCGCAGTATCAATGATGGCCACATCAGCACCTTTGGCAACAGCACTGGCAACGGTATCATATGCTACAGCACTGGGGTCTGAGCCCATTGCCTGTTTTACAATAGGTACCCCTACTCTTTCACTCCAAATGGTTAATTGATCTACCGCAGCGGCACGAAACGTATCTGCGGCACCCAGTATCACATTCTTCCCCGCTTTTTTATAATTGTGTGCCAGTTTTCCAATAGTGGTGGTTTTACCGACTCCGTTCACCCCCACCACTAAAATGATATAAGGTTTCTTTCCTTCAGGAATTCCGAAGTCTTTGTAAGATTGTTCAGAAGCATCTACCAGCATGGCTTCTATCTCTTCCTGCAGGATCTTATTCAGTTCACTGGTATTTACATATTTATCCTGCTTAACCCTTTTCTCAACCTGCTCAATGATCTTGATCGTGGTTTCAATTCCTACATCGGCTCCTACCAATGCTTCTTCCAGATTATCCAGCACTTCTTCATCCACCGTGCTTTTACCTGCAATGGCTTTGGTTATTTTAGAAAAGAAACCTTCTTTGGTCTTTTGCAATCCCTGATCAAGACTTTCTTTCTCCTGCTTGCCGAATAATTTTCCTAAAAAACTCATTATCTGAATTTGAAAATTTGAAAATATGCTAATTTGAAAATGAAAATCATAATGAAAATCTGAGCTCATTTTCAAATTTTCAAATTATCACATTTTCAAATTGCAGTCGAAGACTGCTTAAATACAAAAAGCCTTCCATGCAAACAGGAAAGCTTTCTGAATATCTTATACGATAAAATCAATTATTTCTCAGCTAAGAAATCTTTCACTTTATCCTTGTGTACGATGTTTTCTTTGAAAGTGTAGGCACCGGTTTTAGGACTGCGTACAGCCTTAATCACTTTGGTCCAGTTCTTTGCTTCAGCTGCAGCCTTAAGATCTTTTACTTTCGCGTTTTTGGAAGCTACTTTAGCCATGATTATTTGATTTCTTTATGAACAGTTACTTTTTTCAGAATTGGGTTATACTTCTTTAACTCCACACGCTCGGGTGTGTTTTTCTTGTTTTTGGTAGTGATGTAACGGCTTGTACCGGGCTGACCACTGGTCTTATGCTCTGTACATTCCAAAATCACCTGCACCCTGTTACCTTTCCTTGCCATTGTATTGCGTGATTTACTTTATGAATTAGTTAGATTTTTGATCCCTCAGCTCTCAATTGTTTAATAACAACTGCCAAACCATTTTTATTAATGGTACGTAAAGCATCAGTTGAAACTTTCAAAGTTACCCAACGATCTTCTTCAGCAAAAAAGAAACGCTTCTTCTGCAAATTGGGTAAAAAGCGACGTTTTGTTTTAATGTTAGAGTGAGAAACGCTGTTTCCAACTATGGGTTTCTTACCTGTAACCTGACATACTCTTGCCATGACTCTTAATTTTTCTCCGATTTTTTTCGGGAGGCAAAGGTAGGGAAATGCGTTAAATTACCAATAACAAAACCCGTTTTTTTGAATATTTTCTCCACAAATCAGGCAAAAATACCTTTTGGAAGATCATTAAAACCGGGTTTATCCACATTTAAGGGAAGAAAGCCCTTGTTTCACCGGTTGGTAAAGACAAAAATGCGCAGAATACGGGACTCCACAAAACATTGATCCCCAATAGAAAAAATAATTATCTTCCTTTTTAGCCAAACGCAACCACTTATGATCAGAAAAAAGATGTCTTTACTTACCGCATTCCTGTTTTTTATCTCTTTTGTCTTTGGACAGTCAGGTTATTTTTACCCGGAGGCCTCAGATAAGATGAACCCTGCCATTCCTACCCCTGAGCAGTTTTTGGGATATGCGGTGGGCTCTCAGCATACCCGCCACGATAAGATTGTTGAGTATATGAAGGAGTTGAGCAAGGTTTCGAACAGGGTAAGCTTTCAGATTATTGGTGAAACCTATGAGCACAGACAGCAGGTAATTGCCATTTTTACATCCGCAAACAACCATAGCAGGCTGGAAGAGATCCGCAAAGCGCAATTAGCCGGCGAGTCAACAGGAAATACGTCCGGCATACCACTGGTTATTCATTTGGCCTACAATGTACACGGCAATGAACCCTCAAGCAGTGAAGCGGCTTTGCTAACGGCTTATTACTTAACTGCCAGTGAAAGCGATGAAACCAGGAAATGGCTGAACGAAATGGTCATTTTAATGGATCCCAATATTAATCCGGATGGAAGGGACAGACATACAGAATGGGCCAATGAGCATAAAGGAGAACCACCTGTGGCGGATCCTGCAGACAGGGAACATAATGAAATCTGGCCGGGTGGCAGATTTAATCATTACTGGTTTGACCTGAACCGTGACTGGTTTTTGGGCACTTTTCCGGAAACACGTAACCGAATCCGTTTCTTTCATCAATGGAGGCCTTATGTTCAAACAGATCATCATGAACAGGGAACCAATGCCACACACTATTTTGATCCCGGAAAATACAGCAGCAATAACCCGGTAGTTCCTGATTATTTATACAATACCATTTACCCGAAATATGCCGAATACTTTGCAGACGCCATGAACAAAATAGGTTCAATGTATTTTACCAAAGAAGCTTATGATAAATTGTACCCGGGCTATGGCAGCAGTTATATTAATTTTTATGGAGGAGCCGGATTCCTTTTTGAACAGGCCAGCAGCCGCGGACATGTGCAGGAAACCACCACCATCCCACTCACATTTGCGTTTACGATCCGGAATCATTTTACCATGTCTTTGGCTACCATAAGAGGTTCTTTGGCTGAAAAATCTTCTTTGCTGAAAATGCGCTCTGAGTTTTATAAAGCAGCTGCAGATCAATCAAAGAAAAGTCTGATCAAGTCTTATTTATTTGGTGATCCGAAAGATGAAACCAGAACAAGGGCTTTTGTAAACATGCTGTTGATGCATGAAGTGGAAGTGTATGAGAATGAACAAACCACCACAGCTGACGGAAAGAAATTTGATGGAGGAAAAACCTATATCGTTCCGGTGGAGCAACCCAATTATATCATGGTGAAAACGATATTCGAAAAAGCTATTCCATATACCGACAGTATTTTTTATGATGCTTCTACATGGAGTTTAATTCATTCTTATGGATTGCCTTATGCTGAAATAAAAAATCCGTTTTCCAAAGGCAATCGGGTGTTTTCGCTAGCAGAAAGAAAAGTGCCGGTAGTACAAAAAAGCAATTATGCCTATGTATTTGAACTCACAGATTATAACGCTCACAAAGCGATCTATGAATTGCAAAAAGGGGGTGCGATTGTACAAACTGCATTAAAACCTTACACTATTACGGTTGAGGGTAAACCGAAAAAATTTGGGTATGGAAGTATCTCTATACCTGTGCAAAGACAAACGATCTCATCAGACTCCTTATTTCAACTCGTAAGTAAAGCCGGCAGGTCCTCATCCGTTACAATATACGCAGTCAATACCTCTTACAGTACTGAAGGAATTGATCTGGGCAGCAGTCAGATACAAACCGTTGCGCCCGTTAAAGCAGCCATGCTGATAGGCACGGGTGTGGCCGCTTCTGAAGCGGGTGAGATCTGGCATTTATTAGATGAACGTTTGCAAATGCCGATTACCAAAATTGATCTGCTCACTTTGGGAAGAACCAAACTGGACAGGTATAATACCTTAATCATTGTATCGGGCAATTATGCATTGATCGATAAAACGACCAGCGACAGGATCAAAGCCTGGGTGCAGAATGGCGGCACACTGATCACTATTAAATCAGGCACCGATTGGGCCATCAGACAGGGAATGACCAAAGAAAAACTGATCCCGGCAACGGATACAGTAAAACCAGTCACTCCATTAAACCGTATGAATTATGATATGGCGTCTGAAAATGAAGGGGCGAAAAGTTTGGGTGGTTCTATCTTTACAGTAGACCTCGACACTACCCATCCTGTTGGTTTTGGTTTTACAGCCAGAAAGGTATCCGTTTACAGAAACGCGCAAACTTATCTGGCGCCAAGCACCAATCCTTACAGCACGGTTGCACAGTATACAGACAACCCGTTGGTGGGTGGATACCTGCATCCTTTTTCAGCCAAGAAAGTAAAGAACTCTGCCGCCATTATTGTTGCACAGGAAGGTGAAGGACGTGTGATCATGTTTGCAGACGATCCCAATTTCAGAGGCGCCTGGTATGGTACCAATAAACTCTTTTTAAATGCTTTATTCTTTGGAAGTCTTACCAATGTTCCAAGATTGAACTAAATAAAAAAAGCAGCCATTTTAAATGGCTGCTTTTCTTTTTATTATATCAATTGCATTTTGGCAACTTTCGGATCTACATACACGGTATCATGTTCAAAATCTAATTTGATACGCCATTTCTGCATCGTCGCTGCTCCGATTATGGCTTCTTCAATTAATCCGGGCACAACTAGAAATTCGTCACTAAGCAAAACATCGTTTATATAAAAATCGAGACGCATTACCTGGTTAATTTCTATATAATGCCCTTCACTTGCTGTTGCTATCCGTCTTGTTCTACCAAGTCCTTCTGCATTACCAAGTTTTTCTACAAATTCAGGATTAATACACGACAGGTTTGCGCCTGTATCGAAGAGGCTATATAAGCGATGTTCTCCTTTAGAACCTACATACAAAAGTGGGAGTTTGATTACAGACATATCTCTGATTTTATAACTCAATTTACAACACAAAAGCCAGTCTTAGACCGGCTTGCGTTAAATACGGGGGAATCATACGTGAGACGTGAATCGTCAGTCGTGAGTGAAGAACTCACGATTCACGCCTCACGATTCACGATTATTTATACATCTCTTCCTTCAACTCCTTCACCCTGCTATCCTCCAGATACTCATCAAACGTCATTAAACGATCAATAATGCCTTTGGGGGTTAACTCGATAATACGGTTAGCAACGGTTTGCATAAACGTATGGTCATGCGAAGTGATTAATACAACGCCAGGGAATGTTTGACAGCCTTCGTTGAAGCTCTGAATGCTTTCCAGATCAAGGTGATTGGTAGGTTGATCGAGTAACACCACATTAGGGTTCTGCAGCATCATACGACTGACCATACAACGCACTTTTTCTCCCCCGCTCAATACGTTCGTCTTCTTCATGATATCATCTCCGCTAAACAACATTTTACCCAAAAATCCACGGATAAAAGGTTCATCGGCATCGGTCACATGCGCAGGTACATACTGACGCAACCAATCCATCAGCGTAAGTCCTTCAGTAAAGAATTCCTGATTTTCCTGCGGTAAATAGGCTTTCGTAATGGTGGTACCCCATTCGAACTTACCTGAATCGGCTTGCATTTGATCCATAATGATCTCAAAGAAAGCGGTAATGGCCAATGGATCGCGGCTGAGCAGCGCAATTTTTTCGCCTTTATTGATACTGAAGCTGACTTTTTCGAACAGTTTACGGCCATTAACACTCTTACTCAGGTTTTCTACATTGAGGATCTGGTTACCTACTTCGCGCAATGGCTGAAAAATGATACCCGGATATTTACGGTTGGATGGTTCGATCTCTTCAATGGTTAATTTCTCCAATGCTTTTTTACGGGATGTGGCCTGTTTACTTTTTGATGCATTGGCAGAGAAACGTGCAATAAAGTCCAACAGGTCTTTACGTTTGTCCTCGTTCTTTTTATTCTTGTCATTGATCTGGCGTGCGATCAATTGTGATGATTCGTACCAGAAAGTATAGTTACCGGTAAAGGTCTTGATCTTTGAACGGTCAACATCGGCCACATGCGTGCATATAGTATCCAGAAAGTGACGATCGTGACTCACCACCAATACAATATTCTGATAATCAGCCAAAAAGTTCTCTAACCAACCGATGGTTTCAATATCCAAACCGTTGGTAGGCTCATCCAATAAGAGAATATCAGGGTTCCCAAATAATGCCTGTGCCAATAATACCCGCACTTTAAACGTACTGGGAATATTTTTCATCAATACCTGGTGCATTTCTTCTTTCACACCCAGACTGCTTAAAAGCATACCTGCATTGCTTTCTGCTTCGTAGCCACCCATTTCGCCAAACTCACCTTCCAGTTCGCCGGCTTTCATTCCGTCTTCTTCGGTAAAATCGTCTTTGGCATAAATGGCATCGCGTTCATGCATCACATCCCATAAACGTTTGTGGCCCATGAGAACGGTATTTAAAACGGTACACTCATCAAACTCAAACTGGTTCTGTTTTAACACGGCCATACGCTCGCCGGGTGTAATTTCTACCGTTCCTTTATTAGGTTCGATCTCACCACTGAGGATCTTTAAAAATGTGGATTTGCCGGCACCATTGGCTCCAATCACACCATAACAATTGCCTTTAATGAAGTTGATATTCACCTCATCAAACAATACCCGCTTGCCGTAGGCCAGGGTTATATTTCTTGCACTGATCATGTATTTGCGCTGTTTTTCGGCGGCAAAAGTAAGGTTTACAGGGGATTTTGTGGTTGATATTTCATGTGCAATAAGTGTTTGAGGATAAAATTCCCGATTGATTATCTGTTAACGCACCATCCTTACAACTTATTTCTTAACGATCCTTATCTGTGCGGTTTGGCCGGACTGGTTGGGAGATGTAATGGAAGGAAAACGAAATGCATCAATCAGGGTAATGCTGAATGCGTTATTCAGATAAGTGGTGTCTTTTGTCTTTCCCTGATCAAGGCTTACCGTAAACTGGCTCCCCAATTGCAGAACAGCCGTCAGGATGAATCCCGGCCCGACACAGATGTCCCCTTTAGGGGCAACTACATACTATATATCACTAAGCAGACTAAGCAAATCCTTTTTTTTAGTTATTGGGATTGGTTTAGTCTTTTGTTGATTAGTTGCATGTAAGACAGTCAGATACTCTAAAATGACTTATTTTATTACAGTCCCGGCACATTATACAATAAAACAGGTTTCTAATGATTCTATTAAAACAAGAATACAATGGGAAAAATTATTGAATAATATAACGACAATAAAGGCAGATACTTCGTATAAATTTAATAGAGGAGAGATACGCTATTGACGATAGTATTTGTTTGATTTAAGACTGTCAATACCCAATTGCCATCCATTATTAACCAGTGGGGTCATGGTTATTTTTTTATTCTCAATAAGATTTATGAAATCAGTAATAGTTTCGTATTTGTAATTTATTGTGTTGTTTTTAACCCATATTATTTCATTTGGAGCTGTCATTTTTACTATAGTAATTGGCCCTCCAATAGCGTTTTCTTCATTGGTATCTCTGGCATATTCATAAATACTTTTCGCAATGGCTTCCCCTACGGCTGCACAACTAAATTGCGGTAGCTTAAATTTTGATAAATAGTCAAATACTTTCGTATTGCTTGCAGAAATACCATTAGAAGAAAATTCAGATGATATAATTTTTTTATCAGTTCTATTGAATATTATTTTTTCAGGTTTATTTTTTACAAATCCGGCTGCTATGAATCTGATATCAATCGGATAGTTTGCTATTGGATACAAACTGTCTATATACGATTCAAACTTAATTATCGTAGTATGAAAATCTAAGTAATCGGGATATGATTTATTAAAGTTTTTTACAATTTTACTTATAAAAAAACTATCAAGTGTCGCAACGCCAGCAATTGCAATTAAGAATGATTTTATTTTATATATTTTAGGTAAACTATCTATATATGCTACGCCGTTCGTAGATTCTATATTAGATGCACCTATAGCGGCGCGAGAATCTGCAACCATAACTAAGCTGTCATTAACGATGACGGCTGCAATAATAGTACCGTGTATACTATATTCGAGTTGAGAAGCCACAGCTATACAACGTAGAGAAAATAGTATAACACAAAATAATTTCATTTTATATCCTTCTTTTTAACTACAGTAGTAGCGGCTATTTTCATTGCCTGTTCAAAGGACATATTTAGCTTTAGTGGCTTGTCCTTTTTGGTTGGTTTCTTAGTAGGCTTCTTTTCCATTGCCCACTAAGTTAGTAATTTACCTATCTCGTAGGTCTATTTTTGTTTTCTTCAAACCATTTTTTTCTTACTTCTTCTGCATCCTGTTTCCATTTAGGGGTATCAGCTTTTGGTTCTGCTTTTTGGATAAGGGTAGAATACTTTAAACGTCCTTGTGTATTAGCAAGTGATAATACAAACCTATCCCCGTCTTTAATATCCCTTGTGTTGTATCGGTAGGCTGTTTCGTCACAGTAGCGGGCTAAGTGCTTATGGCTACATTGGTGGTATATTCCGAAAATAGAACGCTTTAAAAGGGAAAAGAAACCTTCTACGGTATTGGTATAAACATCACCTCTAACAAACTCGTTTCTTTCATGGTGGATTATTTCGTGTTGGTTAAAAATAGAAGCTAATCCCCTATAAGAACTAAGACTATCAGTTATAACGGTTGCGGATGGGTGAACATTATCTTTAATCATTTCTTTTAAGGTCTGCTTAGTGCTGTCTATTACCTTAACGTTTACTATTTTTTCATCCCTTTGCACAATACCCAGAACACCTGTTTTATTCCCTGCGTGTCCTGACTGATACCCGCCATCTTTTTTGTATTGCGCTCTTACTTTCTTATGCTTATTTTTCATTTTACCACCTATATAGACTTCATCTACTTCCACAACATTATCCATCTTAACAGTAGTCTTAGCACGCATCATTTCTCTAATTCTCATTATCATGTGCCAAGCGGACTTTTGAGTAATATTCAAATCCCTTCCTAACTGTAATGAACTTATCCCTTTCTTATGATTAGTAACCAAATAGATAGCAATAAACCATTTGGACAATGGGATATTAGATGCCTCAAATATTAACCCAATCCGTACTGAAAATTTCTTACCGCAAAACCTATCCCCACACTTATAAGGCTGTTTTACAGAAGCCAATTTATACACCTTAGAACAACCACAATGAGGGCATTCAGGCTTACCATTCCATCGTAACTGCTCCAAATAGGCTTCGCATACACTTTCATCGGAGAACCTTAAAATGACTTCTTGAATGGATTTGAACTGAAACATATTGAGTATATTTAGTCTATTGACAAATGGTGTTACAAAAAAATAGATTGAAATATTGTTTGACGATTCAACTACAAAACAATGCTTATCAGCCACGAAGAATTATTCGTTTGTACGATTAAAGATTTACGTTCTAAAATCAAGTCAAACAAGCCATACAGTTTAATAAGAGCGTGTGGATTATGTAGGCATTTGCTTTTGGATGAAAACCCTTTAATTCATCAAGTAAATAAGAAGTATAAATTACCTATTACGTTTCACATTCGAGATTTAAAAGATGCTCCACTTTCACATACTTACATAGGGCATGGCGGAAGAACTATATTACCGATTGGTGATACTAAAATTGTTAAGTTACCTGAATTTTTAAAGACCAAAGTTCTTCACTACGGTAAACATGAATTTACAGTTTTGGAAATGATACAAACCGCTTCTCATTATTTCGGTGGGATACATACCGTCAACCCAGATTTAAAACAGAAAACTATGTCAACGTTAGAAAGATATTTTAAAGCTGAAAACAAAACTTCATTTTGGATGATTTCTGTAATATGCAAAGTGATATTAAATGCAATGAAACCATTAGAGGCTGTAATCAAAAAGAACATCTCTACGGGTGGGTTTCCACCACAGTATTAAGCTGCCTGCCAAACGATTTATGCAGATACAAAAAGTAATGGTACGTTATTCCAACAAGCCCTCGCAGAGACATTTTTAAAGTCAAACAATATTTCAAAGACCCATATAAACCCATAAAACGGTAAAAATCCTGTCCTATAGCGTATATATGAACCCCTTTAGGACAACGGGAATCATTGATGCTGATAACATTAGCCTGAAGATCTGGAATACAGGCAGTAAAGATCGGCACGGGCTTATTCAGATTCAACAGAACCGTATCCCCTGCTGTTGAAGCGGTACAACCTGCTATTATGTTATCAGGTTTATTGCAGGAAAATATACCCATGGAAATGATGGTTGTCAGTAAAAAAAGGATGCTGTTTTTTGGGTTCATTACTTACAAAGTACTTTATAAAAATAAGCTTAATAAACGATATCTTTAAACCATTCACCCAATCTATATACTATGAGGAAAGCTTTTCATTTTATTTTTCTGCTATGTATCATTTTCGGTTGCAAAACCGCCATAAAAGATACCCGTCTCGACAAAGCCACACGCGAAAACAAAAACGGATGGATCTATGTGCATCTTGAGGGAAATCCCGCCACCATTGGTTATCAACATGGATATTTATTGGCAGAGGATATTGATACAACCATTCAGGCAGTATCACATTTGTTAACACATGAAACCAAACGCGACTGGGCATTCTACCGTGCAGCTGCAAAGAATTTTCTTTGGGATAAACTGGATACAGAATACAAAGAAGAGATCAGAGGCATTGCAGAAGGATTACAGGCACAACATAAAAATTATGATACACTTGATATTACGGCACTGAATGCGATGGAAGAACTCGCCTATTATTATGTACCGCTGGAAGATGATAAAATAAAAAAAGGAAGCGGCGACAACAAAGCACCGGGTAATTGCAGTGCTTTTATTGCAACAGGATCATACACCAGTGATGGTAAAATTGTGATCGGACATAACAACTGGACTTCCTATATTACCGGCCAGCACTGGAATGTGATCGCAGATATTGTTCCTGAAAAAGGCAATCATATTTTGATGGATTGTATGCCGGGATTTATTCACAGCGGTGATGATTTTTTAATTACTGATAATGGATTATTGATCACAGAAACCACCATCACTCAATTCAAAGGTTTTGATACCACTGCGGTTCCCGAATTTATGCGTGCACGCAAAGCTGCGCAGTACAGTAAAAGCATAGATGATGTAATCAAATATTTTACAGATGGAAATAATGGCGGCTATGCTAACGACTGGTTGATCGGCGATACCAAAACCAATGAAGTAGCCAAACTGGAATTGGGATTAAAGAATTATCGCGTATGGCGTTCAAAAGATACTGCCATGATCGGTTCTAATTTTCCAAGTGATGAAAAGCTGATCAAAGAAGAAACCACGTTTGATGTGAATGATAAGACCACTTCACCCAATGCAAGAAAGCTGCGAATGGAGCAATTGGTGTTGGTTGATCTAAAAGGAAAGATCAATCTCGAAACCGGAAAACAAATTGAAGGCGATCATGTGGATGCCACACAAAACAAAAATGCTAATAACAAATGTGTGATCTGCGGCCATATTGATGAAGATGCCAAAGGCTGCGCCGAATGGGACCTCCCCGCCTATTACCCAATGGGTGCCGTGCAGGGGAAAGTTACCACAGCTGATCTTGCAAAGAATATGCAGCTATGGGCACATATGGGGCACCCTTGCGGACAGGATTTTATTGGCGAAACATTTTACAAAGCACATCCTGAATTTGAATGGCAGTCGAAGTATTTGAAGAATATGAAAGCGTATCCGTGGACGATGTTTGCGGCGAAGAAATAACGTGAATCGTGAAGCGTGAATCGTGAGTATTAAATTATTATCAACTATCCTGTTGACTATTTTTAATTTAGAATACTAAGTAGATTTACTATCAATCATTTTAATATGACTGATCAAAAAACAAATGCTGTTTCACGGAGATCATTTATTAGAAATGCATCTTTTGCTACTGCGTTTTTGGTAACCGGAAATCTGCGTAAACTTTCCACAACTGAGCTTTATCAAATGCGTGGCAAAGTGGCTATGCGTTTTGTGGTTGCTTCTGATGCACATTACGGACAACCCAATACTGCTTTTGATGAAATGATTGAAAAGGTGATCAATCAGATCAATTTGTTTCATAAAGAGAACCCGCTTGATTTTTGTGTAATCAATGGCGATCTCATCCATAATGAAAAACCATTATTGCCTAAAGTAAAACAGAAATTAGATGAATTAACGATGCCCTGGCATATTACCCGCGGCAACCATGATATGGTAACGGAAGATGAATGGAAAACTGTTTTTAACAAGCCCTTGAATTATGATGCCGTTGTAAAAAAGAATGCATTGATCTTTGGCGATACTTCCAATGAAAAAGGAACGTATCTCTCACCGGATCTTGTTTGGTTAAAAGCAAAGTTTGATGAACACAAAAAACAAAAACAGATTTTTCTTTTCCTCCATATTCCGCAAGCCAAGTGGACCGCGAACGGAATTGACACGCCTGCTTTTTTTGAACTGATCCATCAATACCCCAATATCAAAGCCGTTTTTCATGGCCACGAACATGATCAGGATGGTGTGAAGATGGATAAGAATATTCCATTCCTTTTCGATTCACATATCGGTGGCAATTGGGGAACGAATTATAAAGGATTTAGAGTAGTTGAATTAATGGATGATGGGATGATGGTTACTTATATGATGAATCCGGTAGAGAAAATGGCAGAACTTAGCTATTGATTTCGTGAGACGTGAGGCGTGAGGCGTGAGTAGTGAGACGTGAGTAGTGAGTAGGAAGTAACCACGAATTAATAATCAATTACTAATTATTAATTATTAATTTCTAATTATTAATTACCCCTACCATTCCGCTCTCGCACTCGGCCCAACTTCCAACGTGGTGAATTCGCCCGCAAGATATTTGTAATATGCCGTGATGGCAATCATTGCCGCATTATCTGTACAGTATTCAAATTTGGGAATGTATGTTTTCCAGCCTTGCTTCTCTCCCATTTCTTGCAACCCGCTTCGCAATCCGCTGTTGGCACTTACACCGCCTGCTATACAAACATTTCTCACACCTGTTTGCTGCACAGCTTTCTTCAGTTTTGTAAGCAAAATATGAATGATGGTGTATTGAATAGAGGCACAAAGATCTTTCAGGTTTTCTTCGATAAAACCGGGCTGCTGTTTTTGTAAAAAGTATAGCACAGATGTTTTTAATCCGCTGAAAGAAAAATTGAGTTCCGGAATTTGTGGTTCTGCAAACTTGAATTTACGGGGATCACCTTCTTTGGCATATTTATCTATCAATGGCCCACCGGGATAAGGTAAACCCAACAGTTTGGCACTTTTATCAAATGCTTCGCCAGCCGCGTCATCAATCGTTTCACCAATTACTTCCAGTTCAAGAGGTGATTTGGCCAGAACAATTTGCGTATGGCCGCCACTCACTGTTAAACATAAAAAAGGAAATTCAGGTTTTTCATCCCCGATCAAATTAGCCAGCACATGTGCCTGCATGTGGTGCACCGCAATCAAGGGTTTATCTAAAGAAAGGGATAATGATTTTGCAAACTGAGTGCCTACCAATAAACTTCCAATCAGTCCGGGAGCCTGGGTGAAGGCTATCGCATCAACAGTTTGGAGTTTGGCGTTTGGAGTTTGGAGTTGAGGGAAAGCCTCATTTAATGCAGCATTTACTACAGGCACAATGTTCTGCATATGCGCACGACTTGCCAGCTCGGGTACAACGCCGCCATATTTTTCGTGTACGGTTTGGTTTGCGATGAAATTGGATAAGATCTTTCCGTCCACACAAACAGATGCAGAGGTTTCATCGCAGGAAGATTCGATAGCTAAGATCGTAACACCAGCTACCCCCCCGCCCCTAAAGGGGGGCCTGTTATGATTTTCAAATGTTACTTCAGTATTACTCGACATCAAGCAAAACTAATTCAATATAGTATTACAATATTAACTCCCCCTTCAGGGGGCTGGGGGGTTACTTCGTCCTGATCGCCACTACCGGATCCATCTTTGCCGCAATAGATGCAGGAATAATTCCGGAAATGATCCCGAGAATGATACAGATACTCAGCGCGAGAATAATAATATTAGGTGCAATAAATATCGGGAATGGAAGTACGCTGCTTAATACGATGGAAAGCAGCCCTACCAAACCCAAACCGATCAATCCGCCAACAATACACAGAAATGCACTTTCGAGCAGAAACTCGGTTAGGATGGTTCTTTTTTTGGCGCCAAGGGCTTTCTTGAGTCCGATCTGGCTGGTTCTTTCACGAACCGTTACAAACATAATATTGGCTACCCCAAATGCACCAACGATCAGGCTTAAACCTGCAATGGCCCATCCGCCGGCACTTACCTGGCCAAAGAAGCCTTTTACCTGCTCGCTGAACAATGCCACATCGTTACAGGAGAAATTATCTTCTGTGGTGGGGCTTAAACGTCTGGACTGGCGCATAATACCCACCAATTCATCCTGCAAGGCAGAAGTAGGTATGGTTTCTTTTGCCTGAACCATGATCTTGGGCTGGTTATTATCCGGTTCATATACGCTGGCAAAGTAGCGGTAGGGAACAATGATACATTGGTCAAAATCGAAGCCCCCTACAAAACTTTGACCTTGTTTTTTAATTACACCAACCACAATTACCCTCTTCCCGCCATAGCTGACTTCTTTACCAACCGATTTTTCAACATTGCCAAATAATTCTTCGGCAACTTTATAACCGATCACACCTGTTGAGGTTCCTCTTGAGAATTCTGTTTCGTTAAGATAGCGGCCTGATTCTATATCAATGGTTTGTATATTATTAAACTCTTCGGTAATTCCGTAAATGCTAACATTGGTTAAAATATTGTCCTCATAAGAAAAATTAGCAGAGTTCTGTACCATCATCGCTGCATTGGCAGCCAGCTGGCTTTTGGTTTTGATGAATTTCATTTCCTCGTAACGCATAGGTGGCCTTTTCAGGTATTTCCACCAGGGATAATCGTTACCGCCGCCATATTGCCATTTGTCTATATAAATAGTATTGTTCCCGAAAGACTTGATATCGTTCTGCACTTTACGCTCAAGACTATCCACTGTAGCCAATACACCTATAATACAGAAGATCCCGATGGTGATACCAAAAAGGGAAAGAAAGGTGCGAAGTTTATTCACCCTGAGTTCCTGCATAGCCATGCGGAAACTGTTCCATAAAATACTTAGTAGTTTAAGCATGAACCAAATGTAAGATTGTATTGTATTTATTCAGCGGAAATTTATGTGAGCGGTGTGTTTAGGGGATAGCAACGCGATTCAAAGCATATTTCAACAAAGCAGTGATATCTGCCGCATGGTTGAAAATATAGTTTGATTATCGGATTGGCGGATTGTGGATTAGTGGATTGAATTTGTCGGATAAAAATCTGCAAATCCGTAATCCGCTAATTCGCAAATTAGCCGAAGGCGACAAAAAAGTATTCGCTATCAACGTTTAGCATTAATTCCTGCACTACTTTTGCAGCGATTTCTTCAACTATAAACTTGCACTATGACCTGGAAACAAGTCTTCACTTCATCGGTAGGAAGGAAACTGGTGATGGCATTTACCGGCATTTTTCTGATTCTTTTCCTGATTGTACACGTTGGTTTAAATGCCTGCATCTGGGCCAATGATGGTGGTGAGATGTTCAACAAAGGCGCTCATTTTATGGGAGCCAACTGGGTGCCACGCCTCTTGGAAGTAGGTTTGTTTGCCGGCCTTCTCCTCCACATTATCCAGGGTTTTATGCTTACGGCTTATAACCGCAGCAAACGTTCTGTAGGTTATGCGGTAAGTTACAGCGAAGGCAGTAAATGGTACAGCAGAAGCATGGGCTTACTGGGTACATTGATCCTTTTGTTCCTGATCTTACACCTGTATCATTTCTGGTTGCCCAACCGTTCTCACCAGGGTTTTCTGCTGGGTGAAGAGATCAACCTGTATGAAAAAATGAAATTAGAATTCAGCGAATTATGGGTAGTGGTTGTGTATGCAATTGGTTGCCTTTCATTAGGCTATCACCTGGCGCATGGCTTCCAGAGTGCGTTCCGTACACTGGGTATTCATAATAAACGCTATAATATTATGTTGAGTGCTATCGGATATGGTTTTGCCATCATTGTTCCACTGATGTTTGCCATGATGCCGGTGAGCTTTTATATGGGATGGGTGAGTTGATTTGCGAATTAGCGAATTACGGATTGGCGAATTAAGAATCCGATAATCCGTAATCCGCCAATCCGATAATCGAAGCTGAATAGTGGGCAAAGCGTACAAGTGAGTGACACAACAGAAGCTGAACAAAGCGGCGCTGTTGACAAACAAAAAATACAAACTTCAAACTGCAGCATATGTTAGATGCAAAAATTCCTGCCGGACCTTTAGATGATAAATGGGTGGATTATAAAGGGCATTGTAAACTGGTAAACCCCGCCAATAAACGCAAGCTGGAAGTGATCATTGTAGGTACCGGATTGGCCGGCGCTTCTGCAGCAGCTTCTTTGGGTGAGCTGGGTTATAAAGTAAAAGCATTCTGTTTTCAGGATTCTCCGCGCCGTGCGCACTCCATTGCGGCACAGGGTGGTATTAATGCGGCAAAGAATTACCAGAATGATGGTGATAGCGTGTTTCGTTTGTTTTACGATACCATTAAAGGTGGCGATTACCGTGCACGTGAAGCCAATGTTCACCGTTTGGCAGAAGTGAGTGCCAATATTATTGACCAGTGTGTGGCTCAGGGTGTTCCTTTTGCACGTGAATATGGCGGATTACTGAGTAACCGTTCTTTTGGCGGTACACAGGTACAAAGAACTTTTTATGCTGCCGGACAAACAGGCCAGCAGTTATTGATAGGTGCTTACCAGGCTTTGGAACGCCAGGTAGCATTAGGTAATGTAAAGATGTACAGCAGACATGAGATGCTGGAGGTTGTGAAAATCGATGGTAAGGCTCGCGGTATTATTGCCCGCGACTTAGTGAATGGAAAATTAGAAAGACATTTTGGCCATGCGGTGTTATTATGTACCGGTGGTTATGGTAACGTCTTTTATTTATCAACCAATGCCATGGGCAGCAATGTTACGGCGGCATGGAAAGCACATAAAAAAGGAGCCGCATTTGCGAATCCTTGCTTTACACAAATTCACCCTACCTGTATTCCGGTAAGTGGTGATCATCAATCTAAGTTAACGTTGATGTCGGAGTCGCTGCGTAATGATGGTCGCATCTGGGTTCCGAAAGCAAAGGGTGATAACCGCAAGGCGAGTGAGATTCCTGAAGAAGAAAGAGATTATTATCTGGAGAGAAGATATCCTGCCTTTGGTAACCTGGTACCACGCGATGTGGCATCAAGGGCAGCCAAAGAAAGATGTGATGAAGGATATGGTGTAGGAACGAGCAAGCAGGCGGTATATCTGGATTTTGGTGCAGCCATTATCCGTTACGGAAAAATTGAAGCGGGTAAAGAAGGAAGAGATGATGTTGCAGAAGCAGAGATCATTGCGATGGGTAAAGAAGTAGTAAAGGAAAAATACGGTAACCTTTTTGATATGTACGAAAAGATCACCGGAGAGAACCCTTATGAAGTGCCGATGCGCATTTACCCTGCTGTACACTACACTATGGGTGGATTGTGGGTGGATTATGAATTACAAACCAATGTTCCGGGTTTATATGCTTTAGGAGAAGCCAACTTCTCTGATCACGGAGCCAACCGTTTAGGTGCTTCTGCTTTGATGCAGGGATTGGCTGATGGATACTTTGTGATTCCGTATACATTAGGTAATAGTTTGGCAGATGAGATCTATGCAAAAGCGATTGAAACCACTCACCCTGCTTTTGAAGAAGCTGAAAAAGAAGTGAGCGACAGGATCAATCAACTGATGAGCATTAAGGGAACACAAACTGTAGAAAGTTTCCATAAGCGTTTAGGAAAAATCATTTGGGATAAATGCGGTATGGCCCGTAATGAAAAAGGATTGAAAGAAGCGATTGCAGAAGTACAGGCATTGAAAAAAGAATTCTGGAGCGATGTACGTATTCCCGGAGGTATTGAAGAAATGAATCCGGAACTGGATAAAGCCAATCGTGTAGCAGACTTTATTGAACTGGGAGAATTGATGTGTATAGATGCGTTGAACAGAAATGAAAGCTGCGGCGGACATTTCCGTGAAGAATATCAAACACCGGATGGTGAGGCTTTGCGTGATGATGCCAACTACATGTATGTAGCGGCATGGGAATACAAAGGAGACCATAATTGGGAATTACATAAAGAGCCGTTGGTGTATGATGTGATTAAGCCAACGCAAAGGAATTATAAGTAGTTGTAACAAGTATTAACCGCTGATCAATTTGAAAATTTGAAAGTGTGCTAATTTGAAAATTAAATTAGTGGCAAATTCAAATTATGCGGAATGATAGGCAAAATGTGATTGTTGAGAAATCGGTTAAATTTTCTCTTTCAATCATAAAGTTTACTGAAGTTCTTGAACAGGAAAGAAAATATGTAATTGCAAAACAGCTTTTGCGTTCCGGAACCTCGATTGGTGCAAACATCTTCGAGGCCCAGAATGCAGAAAGTCGGGCAGACTTCATTCACAAAATGAAAATAGCCGCCAAAGAAGCCAGCGAAACGCTTTATTGGTTGCTGATATGTGATCGAAGTGAAACCTACCCCTTTGATCCGGCCTTACCGGAAGATCTCGCAGAGATCATCCGAATATTGTCCAGAATCATTGCTACATCAAAAGGGTAAACATGTTTTGCATTTTCAAATTTTCAAATTTTCAAATTTTCAAATTTCGATCGATATGGAGCATTACACAATGAATCTGAACCTGAAAGTCTGGAGACAAAAAAATTGTAAAAGCAAAGGCGAGTTCAAACTGTACAGGGTAGAGAACATTTCTTCGGAGATGAGCTTTCTGGAAATGTTTGATGTGTTGAATGAGCAGCTGATCCGTGACGGAGATGATCCGATCACATTTGATCATGATTGCCGCGAAGGGATCTGTGGTGCCTGCTCAATGTATATCAATGGTAAGCCGCATGGCCCATGGCAGGCAAATACTACCTGTCAGTTACACATGCGTGCATTTAAAGATGGTGATACCGTTGTGGTAGAACCATGGAGAGCAGATGCATTTCCTGTAATTAAAGATCTGATGGTAGACCGCAGTGCGTTTGACCGTATTATACAAGCCGGTGGTTATATCAGTGTAAATACCGGTAATGCTGTTGATGGAAATGCATTGCCTATTCCGAAAGATGATGCAGATGCTTCTTTTGCAGCAGCTATGTGTATTGGATGTGGTGCGTGTGTTGCAGCTTGTAAGAACAGCAGTGCGATGTTATTCCTGAGTGCTAAAGTATCTCACCTCGCATTATTACCTCAGGGAAATCCTGAGCGTAAAACACGTGTAATGAATATGGTGGCTCAGATGGATAAAGAAGGTTTTGGTGCCTGTACGAATACGGGTGCATGTGAAGCAACCTGTCCGAAAGAAATTTCACTTACGAATATTGCGAGGTTGAATCAGGAGTATTTATTTGCGGGATTAACTGAGAAATAACCCCCTGTGGTCCCCCTGGGAGGGGGACGGAATTTTGCAGTACTAATTAAACTTTGAACGACTGTTTCATTACTGAAACAGTCGTTTTGTTTTATAAGGATATCTTTGTTTCTTAATTACTAATTACTAATTAACCATGTCCAATTCTTATTTCCAATTCAAACAGTTCACCATACACCAGGATAGGTGTGCGATGAAGGTTTGTACGGATGCTTGTTTGTTTGGGGCTTGGATGGCAAAATCAGTAGTGAGTAGTGAGTGGTCAGTGGAGAATGTTTTAGATATTGGGACAGGTACGGGGTTATTGAGCCTGATACTTGCGCAGCAAACTTCCGCGCGGATTGATGCAATAGAGATGGATGAAGGGGCTGCAGCGCAGGCGGCGGATAATTTTGAAGAATCTCCATGGAAAGAAAGATTGCAGGTGATTGTGGGCGATGCGAGAACTGTGCATCTTGGAAAGAAATATGATCTCATTATTTCCAATCCACCATTTTTCGAGAATGACTTGAAAAGCCCGAATACACAGAGAAATCTGGCATTGCATAGTGAGCAGTTAAGTTTGTTGGATTTGATAAGGGTCATTAAAACACATCTTTCTGAAACCGGAAAATTTGCCGTGCTCCTGCCCTATCACCGTAAAAATGAATTTGAACAATTAGCGGTTGGTGCAGGATTTTTTACAGAAGAAATGGTCTCTGTAAAACAAACACCTAAACATAATTACTTCAGGGTGATGTTTTTATTTTCTGCAATCGAAGGCTCAGTAATTAAGAAAGAAATCATTATTCGTGAGGGGGAAGGATATACAAATGTATTTACTGAATTATTGAGTGATTATTACTTGAAATTGTAAAAAAAATCGCCACAGATTCACAGATTAACACAGAAAAAATCTGTGCAAATCTGTGAATCTGTGGCGAAAAAGATTAATGCTTCGCGTAATCTTCCAGATAGTGAAACGCTTCGGTTAATTTTCCGTCTTGTAAGATCATCGCTCTTTCAATAGTAGGGCTGCCACCTTTGCGGATATCATCAAGTACGTATTTGATGAGTTGCTCGCCAAAAAAACGACTGGCATCGCGGGGAAGCTCGTTGGGTAGATTGCCTACAGCCATGAGATCAATACTTTCGGGCAAATGCGGCAATGTTTTTTCTCCTGTCATTTTATCAATTCCATACACAGGATTATCAATGGTACCATCACCAAGGTTACACGGAATACTTCCGTTTTTATCATCCGTAATATCTGCAATTACCTGTATGCAAAAATCGGGTTTACGCAAAGTTTCCATCGTAAACAAACGCGGGATATCCTGCTCCCAGTAAATACCATTCATTAAAATATCTGTATGCGAGCAGAACTCTTCAAATACGCATTCGTATTGCGAAGCATGCTCATGAAAATCTTCACGGTTATATTTTCCGGTTTCTTTGTGGCGATACAAATCATTTCCTTTCAGATGCACATAAACCGGGTAATCAAAATTGCGCGATAAATATTCATCCGGCTCCACTTCCTGCACATCCATCAAGTTCATTACTTCCAAAATTCCATGCGCTACACGGCCACTACCAGTTACGGCAATTTTAATGGGTGGCAGTTTTAAACCAAAATAGGTATGGATCAGTTCGCGGTAGTCTTTTACACTCGCTACCCTATCTAAATGAAAAGCGCCGGTGCGGTTTCCGTAAGTCATAATACCATTGTGTGCACCCACAATACCCGCAAAAAAACCAAAGCCAATAATACGTTGTCCATCTTTATGTTCCAGACATTCGTAATCAACCAGTGTAATGCTTTTATCCATCATGGCATGCATCAGCAATTGATTGGACGGTTGTTTTTTCTTGGTATGAGAGAAGAACAGGTACTGTTTATTGGCCAAAAGCTGCGAAACAGGCACTTCTTTAATGCCCAGTAAGAGGTTACAACTGTTAAGATCTTCGGTTACTGCTATCCCGGCCTGAATATATTCCTCATCATGAAAACAACGGTGGGCGGAGCTTTGCACCAGTATCTGTATATCAGGGAAGTGTTTTACCAGCCATTTGCACTGGGCAGGTGTTAAAGCCACCCGGTTATCGGCCGGAACTTTTCCCTCTCTAATAAGCCCGATGACAAGCATTGTTCTACTTTTACAGCAAGTTACGGACTTTCATATAGTCTGGAGTTAGGAGTTAGAAGTCTGGAGTAGACTTGAACTCCAAACTTCAGACTCCAAACTTCAGACTTTTTTTACATGAATTACTTCGAACTATACAATCTCCCCATTTCCCTTCAACCGGATGCAGCACTGGTTAAGGAACGGTTTTATGAGCTGAGCCGTAAGTATCATCCGGATTTTTATGGTCAGGGTACGGATGAGGAACAGGCAGAGGCTTTGGAAAAATCATCTTTGGTGAATATGGCGTATAAAACCTTTTTGCACCCGGATGAAACGATCAAATATGTGCTTCAATTAAAGGGATTATTGGAGGAAGAAGAAAAATACCAGCTTTCGCCCGATTTTCTGATGGAAGTGCTTGATCTGAATGAGCAGGCATTGGATGTATCGGAACAGGCGGATATTGACCGGTTAACGGAATCCATTCACAACTTTCAAAAAGAGATCTATGAACCTGTGGAAACGATTATTACGCATTATCAGGACGGTATTACTACCGAAAAAGAACTGTTGCAAGTAAAAGAGTACTATTATCGCAAAAAATACCTCGACAGGATTTTGGCTGGATTGAGGTGATGCTGTAATATTGCAGCCCCGTAGGTAATTAATAATTAGTATTTAAAAATTAATAATTACCCTTGGGTTTCTAATTACTAATTTTTAATTATTAATTTTTAATTGGAAAAGGCCCAGATGGCGGAATTGGTAGACGCGCTAGACTCAAAATCTGGTTATCGCAAGGTAGTGCAGGTTCGATTCCTGTTCTGGGCACGATTCAAAATGAAGCAATTACACATGAGGTAATTGCTTTTTTTGTGCCCAGAATTATAACCTTACACTGAAAGTGCACAATCTTATTTACGAATTCCCTTCACGGCGACCATGAATAGACGCACGGTGCGTTAGTTTCTAATGCGTAACCGCGACTCAAAATTTGGTTATCGCAAGGTAGTGCAGGTTCGATTCATTTTCATACTGATCAAAGTATCCTGATCTTAATATTCCTCCATTCGCTGGAACCGGGGTGCTGTTGCAAGGCAATTTTTCCTTTGGCAACTTTTGCGAAATTAGTATACGATTTTCCATTGAACTTGCTTCCCGAAATAAGTGTGTTCCATGCATCACTGCCTATAATACCATCGTAGGTTTTGATACCGTTTAGTGTGAGCGTAAGATGGCCTTTGTTCTGCAGTATGATCACCTGGTTCCACTCTCCTACGGCATGAGGTTTTGATACAGTGGAATCGCCTGCAAGATCATATAAGCAACCCGCAAGATGGTTTTGTTTTTTATTATCAGATGCATCAATATTATCAAGTACCTGCATCTCAGGTCCGGTAACATAAGTGGCAAGAAATTCAGGAGCTTCCTGTATATCAAAAATAATTCCACTGTTACCGCCCTTTGATATTTTCCATTCGAGACGCATTTCAAAATTTTCAAATGCTTCGTTAGTTACAATATCACCACCCCCAGTTTTGGGTTTAGAAGTATCAAACACCAGCGCCCCATTAATTACCTGCCATTTAGATCCTACTGTATCGCGCAGGTAAGTGTGCCAGCCCTGCGTGGTTTTTCCATCGAACAATAACTTCCATCCCTGTTTCTTTTCCTGCTTAGTTAGTGTATTTGGTTTTTGTGCTGTGATCGCAGCAGCGGAAAAAACAAAAACAATCAAAATAATTATCTGTTTCATGAATGGCGATTTATGACTTAAAATGTAAATAAATTTGAGATGAGCTCATCTTGATTTTTATAACCCTGTTTTAAGATGTTTTGCCCCCCTATTTTGTCCATGTATTATTTTTTTCATCCGCATCCATAAAAATGCCACCATCAATTGAAATAGACTTAACTGCTTTGGGTGTTTTGATAGTAACCATAGTAGCTTTTTGATCTTTTTTCCAAACCTCAGGTGTTTGATGGAAAGTATCTGTAGTACCGTCAGCATAGTTTACATTCACATCGAACGGAATAACAAAGCCACCTATATTTTTGATAGACAATTTGTAACCGTTTTTTGATTCAGTAGTGCTTTCAAGACTCAGATCAATATAGCCCGGTGTGAAGAACCAGTTATCAAAAAACCAATTCAGTTTCTTACCAGATCCACTGCTCATTGAATTAAAATAATCCCATGGAATCGGATGCTTTCCATTCCAGTTCTTCATATACGTATGAAGCGCTTTTTTAAACAGCTCATCACCCAGCAGATCTTTTAAAGCCAGGTAACTTAAGGAGGCCTTTCCATAGGAATTGCTTCCTGCCGCAAAAGTTACATATGGCGATGGCGTTATGATTGGGTTTTCCTGTGTATGTTTCCCATTTATCCAACGTTTAACACGAAACGATTTATAAAAATCATCTGCTCCTTTTTTACCCTTTTCTGTTATGCCTATCAGGTATTCAAACGTGGTTGCCCAGCCTTCGTCCATAAATGCATAGAAACTTTCGTTGGTGCCCATATAGAAAGGCATATACGTGTGTGCCTGCTCATGATCCTGCACCATTTGAGCAAATCCCAGATCTGCCGTGTGGCTGTCGTTGATCATCATCGGATATTCCATATCGGCAAATCCCTGGAAAGCAACTGATTTTTCATACGGGTATTGAATACCGGGCCACTCGTTAGAAAAGTAGCGAAGCGAATAGCGGCCAAATTGTACAGACTGCTGAAAATCACGCATGGTATCCTGATAAGCAGCCTGCATACTTACCCGCCTGCCTGTTTGATTATCTGTTACAACACTACCGCCGTCCCAATTATAATGATCGCTGATACCAATGGCCACATCACTTACATTACTGGCGGTAAACTTCCAGGTATTGGTAGGATTTTGTGCTGTAACGGTTTTATTGGCCAGATCGCCAGCGCTGGCGATATGTATTGTTGAATCGCTTGTGAGTGATGTTTGAAATCTCTTTGCCGCATCTGGCGAAAGCACTTCATCGGGATTACGGAAATTGCCTGTTGCCCATACGATGAAATTTTTCGGAACAGTTACATTCAGGCTGTAATCATTAAAATCATTATAAAATTCGAGGCCGGCACCAAATGGTTGTACATCCCATCCTTTATAGTCATCATACACAGATACGCGCGGATAGAAGTAAGCGATGTAAAAAGTAGTTGTGTCAATAATACCTTCACGGCCTCTTCCTTTTGATAACTGATAATGCCATTTGATATTTAACTTAACCGAATCATGCCGTGCCAAGGGTTTATCAAGTGCCATCATATAATTAGATGAAGAAGCTGAGTCGTTATTCCATACCGTTTTAGTGCCGTTCACAGTTATTTCATCAACCTGGATACCTGCCTGGGGATTAGCAGTAGCTGCTCTTGCAGCACCCCGGTGGGAATTCATGATCAGTTTGAAATTTAAGCTGTCCAGCTTATCGGGACTTTCATTGAAATACGTAATCTGTTCAACCCCGGTGATTGCATTTTTGGGCGGGTTAACCGTTAAGGCAATATTATAGCGGCCATGATTGAGCCAGTATTTTTTACCTGGTTTGCCATTTAGATTGCGCGTTCCGTTATCGAAAGCCTTGGCAATGTAATCCGGCATAGACAGCGAATTTTTATAAGGACTTATGGTGGCGTTGGCCGGGGGCATCTGTGCGTAAGCTTGTAAAAGCGCAGCACACAAAAAGACAGACAGGATGATTTTTCTATTCATAATAAGTAAATTGTTTTGTATTCAAAAGCCGCTTAAATGTACTCCATTCCGACAACATTTTGAAACACAACGGTGCAGTGGATGATTTAAGAATGCATCAAATAAAATATATCGCTGAACCAAACGTCTACCACCTTGTTAAACCTATTACACAATTTTGAAGAGTTTCATCAAATAATTTAACACCAAATGAAAGTTCCTGCAACAATCACCATCGCTTCGAAAAGTAAAAGCCCGTTAACTGTTAACCGCCTGGGCTACGGCACCATGCGTCTTACCGGCGAAGGGATCTATGGTGAACCACCCAACCGCCCGGAAGCCCTGCAGATTTTGCAACGTGCGGTGCAATACGGTGTAAATTTTTTAGATACGGCTGATTATTATGGAGACGATGTAACTAACCGCCTCATCGCAGAATCTTTGTATCCATACCCACAAGATCTTGTGATCTGTACCAAAGTAGGCGCCACGCGCAAACCCGACAAAAGCTGGATCCCTTTTAATAAGCCGGAGAACCTGCGAACAAGTATTGAAAATAATTTGCGGACACTGAAAATAGATCAGGTTCAACTGGTTCATTTGCGATCAATGGGAGGTCTCTCAAATATTGAGGAAGGACTGGAAGCGATGTTTACGATGCAGCAGGAAGGAAAAATATTGCATGTAGGCATCAGCAATGTAACTGCCAAAGATCTGGAAACGGCGTTAACAATGGGCAGTATCGCAACCGTTGAAAACATGTATGGTCATGCACAGCGCGCTACACTTGTACAGCATGGTATGGAAACCCACGGTGGGGATGAATTACTGGAACTTTGTGAGCAAAATGAAATACCACTGATTCCTTTCTTTTCATTGTTACATGGCATTGGCAAAAAGGATTCGCGCATAACGGAAATCGCACAGAAATACGGTGCGTCGGAAGCACAGATCAATATTGCCT
This sequence comes from Sediminibacterium sp., assembly GCA_965206685.1. Lineage (GTDB taxonomy): Bacteria > Bacteroidota > Bacteroidia > Chitinophagales > Chitinophagaceae > Sediminibacterium. The sequence continues at coordinate 1,369,111 of OZ242223.1, read as the reverse complement.
GGTTGTTACATAAATCACCGTGGATCCTCCCAATACCCGGCACCTCATCACTGAAACATTTTGAAGAAAATATGAAAGCAGCACAGATCGAACTAACTGATGAGGATATGTTGTTTTTGGAATAATAGCGAGGCTATTCTGCTTCAATAAACAGAACTTTGCAGGTAATATTATGAATAAGAAAATATCCGATATTCCTGTATCTGTTCTTGACCTGGCCACTATCATACAGGGCGATGCATCTGCCGGCCCTGCTTTCCGGCGAAGCCTGTCATTTGCACAGGCTGCCGAAAAATCGGGTTATCTCCGATACTGGTTTGCTGAACACCATAACATGGAAAGTGTAGCATCAGCCGCAACATCCGTTTTGGTAGGTTATGTAGCGGGTGGCACAACTTCTATCAGGGTTGGATCGGGTGGTGTGATGTTACCCAATCACGCACCGCTGGTAATCGCTGAACAATTCGGTACACTCGCCTCTTTGTATCCCGGGCGAATAGATTTAGGATTGGGCAGGGCACCCGGAACAGACACGATAACATCCCACGCATTGCGCCACAGTTTACACGCGGATATCAATGATTTTCCAAAAGATGTGATGGAATTGTTGGGCTATCTCGGGCCGCGTAAAGCAGATGCGAAAGTTAAAGCCATTCCCGGTCAGGATACCTATGTACCGGTCTGGCTGCTCGGATCCAGCACCTATAGCGCACAACTGGCTGGAATGATGGGATTACCCTTTGCTTTTGCCTCTCATTTTGCACCTGCGCAGTTGATGCAGGCACTCGAAGTATATCGTTCACATTTTACACCATCCGTTTACCTGGAAGATCCATATGCGATGGCATGCGTTAATGTGATCGCAGCCGATGACGATAAAGAAGCAAACCTACTGGCAACATCTTTTTACCAACTCGCACTGGGTCTTTTTCGCAACGATCGCAAACCTTTGCCACCACCGGTTGATTCAATGGATGGCATCTGGACAGAACGTGAGGAACAGGGCGTACGCCAGATGTTGTCCTATGCTTTTATCGGAAAGCCTGAAACGATTGAACCTTCTTTGCAATCCTTTGCTGACAGAACCGGTGTAGATGAGATTATGGTGACAACACATCTGTTCGACCTCGCAAAAAAAATAAGATCACTGGAGCTCACGGCATCCGTTTTCAAAAAGCAATAGCACATTGCGAATTCCTTAAAGGATACGTTTTTGCAATAGTTGGTTTCCACCAATTTTTACTGCAGCATCATTTAAATACTTGCCAAATGCTGTCGGCACAAAGAATGCTTATCAGCGAGTTTCTTATTTGCAGGTATGTTACACAATCATCCCTTTATACCATTACCAGAAAAGCGTATACAAGGCAGTTAATATTCCACAAATAATGAGAACGCCTACTGTGAATGCTGGGCTGAGTTTGAACATGCTTCTGTCTACTTCCAGTCCATTTGCTTTTACGCCGCGTTTATTATCGATCAGGCTGATGATCCACATTCCGATGATACACATCACAAATACAAAACCCATCCTGTCTAAGAAAGGAATTTCGTATACATCACCCGATTTTGCTGCGAAGCCCATGGGTTCGAGGAATGCAAGGTCTATTACTTTAGGTAGGAATTTGAAGAAAACAGAAAATGCAAATCCACCCACCGTCGCAAATAATGCTGCATTGGACGTGGCTTTCTTCCAGAAGAAGCCAAGGATAAACATGGCAAAAATACCCGGTGATACGAAGCCGGTATATTCCTGTATAAACTCAAACCCTCCTTTTTTATCAATGCCCATAAATGGTGCAATGATCACACCAAGGATCAATGCGACTACTACAGAAATTTTACCAACCCATACCTGATTCTTTTCAGATGCTTCGGGATTGATTTTCTTTTTATAAATATCTAATGTAAAAATGGTTGCAATGCTGTTTGCTTTACCGGCGAGTGATGCAACTACTGCAGCGGTTAATGCTGCAAATGCCAACCCTTTTAGTCCGGGTCCGAGAAGGTTTAACATGGTAGGATATGCATTGTCCTGAACGATCTCACCATTCAACATCATCTCTTCATGAAAACCTCCATTCTGATAAAGCACATAAGCAGCAATACCCGGTAATACAACAATCACCGGCATTAGTAATTTTAAGAAAGCCGCGAATAAAATCCCGCCTCTTGCTGTTTTCAGATCCGCACCCAAGGCACGTTGTGTGATATATTGGTTACAACCCCAATAGTTAAGGTTTACGATCCACATACCACCGAGTAATACCGTTAATCCCGGCAGACTGATAAAGTTTGGATTATCTTTTTTGAGGATCATGTGAAAGTGATCGTTTGCTTTATCAGTCAACAATTTCAAACCATCAAATACACCCTTACCACCAAATTTATCAGACACCAGTGATAATGCGAGATAGGTTGTTGCCAATCCACCCACAATTAAGAAGAACACCTGTATTACATCGGTATATCCGATTACTTTCATTCCGCCTAATGTAATGATCACTGCAAAACCGGCAAGAAATATCATACATAAGTAAAGAGGCAAACCGGAAATGGCATGAATGGCCAATGCGCCGAGATATAAAATAGAAGTAAGGTTTACCACTACATATAATAATAACCAGAACACCGCCATGATCATTGCCACCGTACTGTTGTAACGTTGGTTAAGAAATTGCGGCATGGTATAGATCTTATTTTTAAGATATACAGGAATGAAAAAGATAGCTACAATCATCAGTGTTGCTGCAGCCATCCACTCGTAAGTAGAAATGGCGAGACCCATTTTAAAACCGTTACCACTCATTCCAATCATCTGCTCTGCAGAAATATTGGAAGCGATCAAAGAGGCACCGATGGCCCACCAGGTAAGAGAACCTTCCGCAAGAAAATAATCATGCGAAGCCGTTGCCGTTGCTTTTTTCTTTTTCCTATAAACCCAATAGCCGTAGGATGCTACAATAACAAAATAAATAAGGAAGACAATGTAATCTGCTGTTTGCAATGATTTCATAATAGCGGCGGTTTTGGGGTTGGGGTTTTCGTGAATCGTGAGACGTGAATCGTGAGTAAAAAACATAGACTCACGATTCACATCTCACGATTCACGATTTAATTATTGTCTGTTAAATAAAACGATTAATCAAATTCTCCAGATACTCCTGTTTACCACTGATCACAGAAGGTTCTCCGTTGGCAAGTGCAAAATCGCGCAGGCCTTCCAGGGTTACTTTACCTTCTTCAAATGCTTTACCGGTGCCGCTATCGTATGATGAATAGCGGTCGGCTCTTACTTTTTTATAATCGGAGTTTTGTAATACAGCATCTGCCACAATCAATGCGCGTGCAAAAACATCCATACCGCCAACATGTGCATAGAACAGATCAGCAGGGTCGGTTGAGTTTCTTCTGCGCTTGGCATCGAAGTTGATTCCTCCACCTGCAAAACCACCTGCTTCCAGGATCACCAACATCGTTTCTGCGAGTTCATTGATATTATTTGGGAACTGATCCGTATCCCATCCATTCTGATAATCACCGCGGTTCGCATCCATGCTTCCCAGCATGCCTGCATCTGCCGCCACCTGTAACTCGTGCTGGAAGGTATGGCCCGCAAGGGTTGCGTGGTTTACTTCAATGTTTAATTTAAAATCATTCAACAAGTCATACTGACGTAAAAAACCAATTACGGTTTCACTATCATAATCATATTGATGTTTGCTTGGCTCACATGGTTTGGGTTCAATAAAGAAGGTTCCTTTAAAACCATTTCTTCTGGCATAGTCTTTTGCTGTGTGTAAGAATTTTGCAAGATGTTCTTTCTCACGCTGCATGTTGGTGTTCAACAAACTCATATATCCTTCACGTCCACCCCAGAATACATAGTTCTCGCCTCCTAATTCAATCGTTGCATCTAGTGCGGCTTTTACCTGTGCACCTCCATGTGCCAGTACATGAAAATCAGGATTGGTAGCGGCTCCGTTCATGTATCTGCGGTTACTGAACAGATTAGCTGTGCCCCATAATAATTTTACACCGCTATCGGCCTGTTTTTGTTTGGCATAGGCAACCAGGGCCTGTAATCGTCTTTCGTTCTCTTTGATATCATTGGTATAATCCACTACATCCACATCGTGAAAACAGTAATAAGGCATATTCATTTTGGTGATGAATTCAAAAGCTGCATCCATTTTGTCTTTGGCTCTTTCTACAGCATCGGATTTTTCATTCCATGGATAAACATGGGTAGGCTCACCAAACGGATCGCCGCCATTGCCTACAAATGAGTGCCAATAAGCACAGGCAAAACGCAGCCAGTCTTTCATGGGTTTACCTGCTACTAGTTTTGATTCATCATACCAACGGAAAGCAAGTGGATTATCGCTTCCTGTGCCTTCGTATTGTATCTGTCCTATTTCTTTAAAAAATACTTTATCGCCTGTTACAATTTTCATGGTCTTCGATTTTATGTATAGAATGATTATTTACTGACTTTGTTTTTACATTTTTTTGGCATCAGCAAGGAATGTAGCCAGGCCAATATCCGTTAAAGGATGTTTTAATAATCCGAGGATGGGTGCCAAAGGACAGGTACAAACATGCGCGCCGGCAGCCGCACAATCAATGATATGATTCGGGCTGCGAATGGATGCTGCCAATATTTGTGCTTTAAAACCCTGAACATTATAGATTTCTGAGATCTGTTTGATCAATTGAATTCCATCCCAGCCGCTATCATCAACACGGCCTACAAATGGTGAAATATATGTTGCACCGGCTTTTGCAGCGAGTATAGCCTGGCCCGCACTAAATATTAATGTGCAGTTTGTTTTGATACCATGATCCGTAAACCATTTAATGGCTTTAATACCATCTTTGATCATGGGTATCTTAACAACAATATTCGGATGAATGTCTGCCAGGATTTTACCCTCTTCAACCATTTCTTCAAAACCGGTAGAAAGTACTTCAGCACTGATATCTCCTTCTACAATTTCACAGATTGTTTTATAATGTTGATTGATAGCTTCTTTTCCTTTAATGCCTTCTTTGGCCATCAGAGAAGGGTTAGTAGTTACTCCATCCAGAATGCCAAGATCGTTGGCTTCTCTTATCTGTGATAGGTTTGCTGTGTCGATAAAAAATTTCATTTATGTTATTATTTAGTTGGTTCTTAATTTTTTTCTTAGAAAAATAATAAGGGGCAATAAGAATAATGCCCCGTGTTGTTAACTAACAACTGCCATTTATGACGAAATCATTAAAAAATTTTCTGATTACCATATGCTGATTCAGTTTACTTTTTTATTATTTAATTGCTGTAAGGCTTTACTTGTTTCTTCTTCCGGTTTTTTACAAACTTTATCTGTGCAGACATAGATAAGGGTTTTATCTTTTGAAAATTTATTCGCCAATAATGGAAGATTTTCTTCATGGGTGCCTCCCATAATGATACTTGTGGGAAGATAATTCTGTTGTAATTCTTTGTTTTTTTTCAATGCATCTTTCCCCATAATCACAACCTCATAATTTTTGGCTGATAAAAAAGAGGCAAAAGCGCTCCATTGTGTATAATATCTCGGTGCTCTTTTCACCCGTTCTTCCACAGCCCGGAACATCTGAACACCTTTTTGTGAATAGCTGGTATCATCGTAAGTGGTTCCCAGTGTAAACAGTGTTTTAGCCAATACAGCGTTAGAAGAAGGTATCGCATCATCAGAAACCTCTGTTTTTCTTACTACCAGATCAGCCTGTTGCTTAGCATAATAAAACAGATTTGTTTTTTGATTAAAAAACGATTTAACAGCATAATCGGTTATCTGTTTCGACATACTTAGCCAATGTGATTCAAAACTTACTTCATATAAACGGATAAAAGCAGATGAGGTCCATGCATAATCGTCCAGAAATCCTTCTATCATTGCTTTGCCATCTTTAAAATTCCGCTTCAGGCTTCCTTCTTTTGAAGTAAGGTTTTTTTCGATAAATGCTGCACATTCCTTTGCTTTTGTGAGATATGATTCTGTACCCGATGCTGCATACGCATCTGCATAGGCTTTTACCAGCATTGCATTCCATGAAGTGATGATCTTTGTATCAACCGCAGGTTTTATACGTTTATTTCTTTCTTTCAAAAGATTCGCTTTTGCAGTATTTAACCTAACACTAAATGCAGCAGGATTTATTTTATTAAGAACAGCAAACTCGCCAGGTGTCTGGTGTGCATAAAGAATATTTTTTGAAGGTTTCCAGTTACCCGATTGTAATACATTGAAATAAGAAGCTATCATATCATCACCACCAATCACCTTATTCAAAACATCTTTATTCCAGGAATAATATTCTCCTTCCCCGTCTTCAGTATCTGCATTCAAAGAACTATAATATCCTCCTCCGGGAGCTGCCAGGGATTGGTTTATAAAATCCATTGTTTCACTCATTACATTTTTATAAAAACCATCTTTTGTGAGCTGATATGCGTGGGCGTAAACGCTAACCAATAATGCATTATCATAAAGCATTTTTTCAAAATGCGGCGTTCGCCATAAACTGTCTGTTGTATATCTCGCAAAGCCCCCGCCTACCTGATCATAAATCCCCCCCAATGCCATTTTTTTTAGTGTTACTGTTGCCAGTGCAAGAGACTCTTTATTACCATTAATATAATATTGCTGCAGCATATACTCTGCCATTGCTGCCGTTGGAAATTTAGGTGCACCTTTAAACCCTCCATTCAAATGATCTGCCTGCTGGTAAATATTTTCATACAACCCTTTTATGTTAACAGTTACCGCATCAGGTTTTTGCAGCACCTTACTTATTAATGAGTCATCTTCTTCTGCAATTCCATTTAGCAAAGCCTGTGCCTGCGTTTCTACCAATTTATACCGGGTGTGATACGATTTTGATACATCCTTCAACAAACTGATCCAGTTATTTCTGGTATAATAAGTGCCGGCATAAAAAGGCTTTCCATCAGGCAATGCAAATGCATTTAACGGCCAACCTGAATTCCCAGATAAAAGCTGCAATGCATTCATATAAATATTATCAATATCAGGTCGCTCCTCTCTGTCAACTTTGATACAGATGAAATTTTCATTCATTACCCTTGCAACAGCTGTATCCATGAATGATTCTTTTTCCATTACATGACACCAATGACACGATGCATATCCGATACTGATCAACAATGGTTTATTTTCTTTCTTGGCTTTGGTTAAAGCTTCCTCACCCCATTCATACCAATCAACCGGGTTATCCGCATGCTCTTTCAAATAAGGGCTCGATGCATATTGCAACCGGTTAGGTTGCTTTTGTTTCGGCCCAGAGCACCCACTTAAAAAAAACACTAGCCCAAAAAACACGCACTGTTTAAAAAAATACAAAGCTTTATCTTTTATAACAGGCACAGCTTCGTTATTTAAGTCCTTTGAAAAAACGTAACTTATCATTATTGGAACTCACCAATACACCCCAGCCATTTGCCATTTTTATCGGTTGTATATCTTTTACATTATAGGGAACAAAGAATCCGCTTTCCGATGGCTTATAACTTTTGAAATTCAGATTGCCAAGTCCTTTCAGGAAAACACCCGGAGACGCATCTGCGGCCGTTGTTTCCACTTCTACATCAAACTTGTTTCCAGCAATCAGGATATCTTTCTTGCCGTCTCCATCAAAATCTTTTACAATAATTCCATTAACGGTAGAAAGCTGTGCTTCCATAGGGAGTTTCTTTGCTTTGAACTTCCCTTTATCATTAACAAAAATGACGGTCGAAAAAATATGTGCCTGATAATGAAGTGCTGTTTTCAGTTGTTCCTCTCCCAATATGCCGGATAGATCACTTTCGGCAAATGATAAAAATGTGGGAAATTTTTCTGCGATCATCGGACATTGCTGTGATGTACATTCACGCCCACGGATAGGTACTACAATATCTTTCAGATGCCGTGCAAGAAAAATATCGTTGGTTCCGTTACCATCAAAATCTTTTGCATAAACTTCAAAAGGTTTTTCAACACTTGCCTGAAATTTGTAGTTCTCACCAAGATTTCCTGCAATAATATCCATATCGCCATCACCGTCTATATCATCTACAATTAATTTATCCCACCAGCCTTCTGTATTCTCTAAACCATAGCCGGAAGAAACATCTTTCATTTTTCCATTGGTATAGGAGAACACTTTAATCGGCATCCATTCACCGGCAATGATCAGTTCCGGTTTCTTATCGCCATTCAGATCAGCCCAAACCGCCGATTTTACCATTCCTGCTCTTACCAGATCCGGTGCGAGTTCTTTTGTTTTGTCAACAAACTTGCCGTGTTCATTAATTAACAGATAGCTTAATGGTGCCTTCGGGTATTGATGTGCCATTACTTCACCACCTCTGAAAATGTCAAGATCTCCATCACCATCAAAATCAAATACGGCGATACAGGATCCGCTACTTGCTGTAACAGGTAAAACACCTTTTGAAAAATTTCCCTTACCATCATTAATATAAAGCCTGTCCTGATACATGGAAGCGCCTTCCACATATTCGCTTCCGCCACTTACCACATACAGATCAAGGTCACCATCTCCATCCGCATCAAAAAATGCTGCACCCATATCTTCGTATTGCTTATCTGCTTCAAATACCGGAATGGATTTCTTTATAAATCTCCCGTTTTCCTGTATGTATAAACTACCCGCCTGATCTTTGGCTCCGCCAACATAAAAATCTTCTATTTTATCGCCATTTACATCGCCGATGGCAACAAATGGGCCGTCGCGACTAAACTCATGTGGCAATAATACCTGATCTGCGTATTCGTTTACCTTATTTTCTTTATGTATAAACGGTGTAGAAAGCAACTGATCGGAAGCTTCAGCAAAAAGAGGTGAATAAGAAGGCATATGATTTATGCACGAAACAGCCTGTTGATAGTTCACCTTCACAACCTGATTTATGCCTACATTTTGAATTGCGCTTGATTTACCGTCGGGCCAGATTATTACTACACTATCTATTTTGTCTTTTTTTCCTAAACCAAAATGTATGGTGGGTTCGTTGCAGGAAAGATATCCCCTGACTGTTTTTTGTTGAAAGAACTGTTGCATTTTACCATCGTAGTACAAAGAAACTTTCGCTCCCTGACCTTCAGGATTATTTTGAGGACCTTCCAGTTTTAAACGGAGAAAATTGTTCTTTGCATTTGAAATATTTCTGTAAACATCTGCTACTCCATCAAGGTTGTTAATTACGAGATCCAGTTTACCGTCATTATCAAAATCTGCAACTGCTGCGCCATTCGAGAAAGTGCTATCCTTAAATCCCCATGCTTCTGAAACATTTTCAAAATGCATGTCACCTTTATTTTTAAACAGATAATTTCTTACTTTGATAGGATCATATATATCCATGTATTCTTTAAATCCTTTCTCAAACATTTCCTGAGAGGAACTGTATTTGTTCATATTGGCTTTCACGTACATATCCTGTTTCTTCTGGATATCACCATCAAACAAATCTCTGCGGTAACCATTGGCAACAAAAATGTCGCGCTGACCGTCATTATCAAAATCCGAAGCCAATGTTGACCAGCTCCATTCTGTTTTAGATATACCGGCCATTTGTGAAACATCGCTGAAGAACCCGTTTCCATTATTTAAATGCAATACATTATGCATGTATTGTTTTTGAAAACCGCTATCCACTATGGCCCAGAAACCTTCCACATCCATTCTGGGCATCGATACTTTTGATCGCTTATAATTCTCCGGTAACATTTCCATTACCAGGATATCTTCAAAACCGTCATTATTAATATCAGCAATATCAGAGCCCATGGAGAAAAGCGACACATGGTTTGTCATCGTTTTCACCTCATCTTTAAATGTGCCGTTTTTTTGATTGATAAAGATGTAATCATTATCAGCATAATCATTGGCTACAAAGATATCCTGATATCCATCATTATTCAGGTCTGCTACTTCTACCGATAATCCATATCCAAAACTATGGCTGATGCCTGCCTGTTTCCCTATCTCGGTAAACTTGCCATTATCATTTCTGTATAATTTGTTTCTCGATTTTTCAGGCGGATTTCTTTTCCCTGAAACCATTTTGGATAACCCCAGATAAAAACTGTCCGGACGGCTGGTCAGGTACATATCCAGATCATTATCATTATCCATATCAAAGAAAACAGCCTGCAGAGAATATCCATCGTCATCAAGGCCATATTCTTTTGCTTCTTCTTTGAAAGTTAAATTTCCTTGGTTGACATACAATAAATTTCTTCTGTCTTCATCTGCATCTTTATAGCCTCCCTTGCAAACGTAAATATCCAGAAGTCCATCGTGATTGATATCAACAAGGGTTACACCATTCTTCCAACCTTTACCACCATCTACACCCGCAGGCACAGTGATATCTTTGAATTTCATATTGCCCTGATTGATGTATAACCTATTGGGCACTTCGTTACCAACGAAATAAATATCAATCAAGCCATCATTATTAAAATCTCCTGTTGCAACGCCTGCGCCATTGTATACGTAGGCAAACGATTCATAATTTTTTTGGTAAGTTTCTTCTACGTTATTATTGAATGAGATCCCGCTTACATCAGATGGCACTTTTTCGAATACGGGATCAGTGGCAGGCTTATCTCCTGCTTCATTGGATTTACAGCCGGTTGCCAGAAAGAATACAGACAATAGACAAGCTGTTATGGTTAACGAGACCCCTGCTTTATTCTTAATCATTTTAGAGTGGTTTTATTTATTTTAAAGCGGTGTACCCGTTAAATATAAATATCTCTTCCAAACAGTTGCGGCAATATTTCGTCCAAGGATTAAACCTTCTTTGTTTTCGCACTGAATATGGTAGCCACCAAGCACCCTTGACATACCTGCTTTTTCAGCAGTTTCTGTAAATGTTGCAAATTTCAATGTAACCTCGGGGCCTGCATGACCGGGTTCTGTTAGCGCTCCGGGTGTTCTCTTTACCTCAACACCAAAATGATCATTACCTGTGTACAGTTTTAAAATTTCAGCACAGGCGCCACTGATGGTACTATGGCCGGAAACATAACTTGGAAAAGGCGGGCATAAGAAGGTTTCAGGAGAATATGGACGCCAATCCTGTCCCAACATTTCTATCATTCCTTTTTCAGGGCCACCCCAACCTTTGATCTTTTTATCTTTAAAATAATAATGAACCAATGAATACGGACGGGCAAAATCATATTCCATTTTTGTATCCCAACATGCGATGAATGCATCCATGGCAGTAGCTTCTACAGCAAAATACATTTTCACATCCTCGTCCAGTGTATGATGATCTCTTACAGAAACATCCTGCGCAAAAATGAACCAATGTCCTGCCTGTTGCACAGATTTTGGGCCATCTCTCATAAATTCCACCAATGCTTTCTGCTCATTGGTAAGATTTGCCTGGAGTTCCACTACTTCTTTTACTTCCTGTTCAAGTTGAACCGAGCCAATTGCAGGCGGAGGCTGTGAACGAAACTGAGCAGCAGAATCGAGCAGTAATGTTTTTACTTTCCCCCAATGCGGGGTTAAACATCCCGGTGCAAATTTTCCACCTTTGCCGTCTGAAAAGTATTTGGGTTGCCAGTGTTTCAGATCGTGTAATATATCCGGGTCGTTGATGGGTTTATATCCTGTATAATCTGAATATTCCGTACCCTGCACACCCTGCATCAAACCGGTTTGATTTGATCCATCGTTCAGTCTTGCTTCAATTACCGTTTTTGCAGCAAGATTGCCAATGCCTTCAGGTGTTTTCGGATCGAGCGAATTATTATCGGGGTCATATCCGAACTCTTTCATCTTGTTTCTCAACATCAATGAATCAGAAGAATAATAAGTAAGCATCGCTCTGTATGCTGCATAGCTTATCGCTGTTTCTTTATTTTTCAGTGTTCTTTCCTTTTCCGGAACACGTTCTACTTTTTGTAAATACAACGGGATTGCTTTCTCATCAAACCTTGACCATGCATCAAATACCGATGTCCATACCAACCCCAGCATTCTTGAGGTTACGGTTGGTCTTGGCTTAAATTTTTCCGTATTATTTGCGGTAGCTTCCAATGCTACTTTACCCCATTTATAGGCCAGATTATCTGCTCCTTTAGGTTCGTTTTTATTACTCCCGATATTGTTACAACTGCATACAATAAAAAAAACAAAAGCGTATATGTATTGGGTTAGTTTTCTCATTTTTAACGCATCATGATCATTAGAAAACAGGTTAGGCTGCTTTCACAATTATTGCATAGAAGAGTTGCATTACAACCGTTTTCTTACCAAACCTTTGCAGCAACCTTTAAAAAGATGAATCCTTATTTTAATTCACGAACCTTAATGTTTTTAAAGAACACAGAATTACCATGTTCCTGTAATAAGAACGGGCCCTGTTCTGCCATTCCAAAATTTGGAATTTTTGCGAACTTGCTGTGTGCTACCAGTACTTTATAAATGCCACTACCACGTTCGTATTCTACTACTTTGTATCCGTTTAACCAGTGCTGCACAAGATTTTGCGGGGTTACTACAATTTTTGCAGTATTCCATTCGCCAATATTTTTGCGGTATTTAGGCTCTCTTTTATCTGAAGGAATCAGATCATATAAACTGCCAAGGGTTCGGTTTCCTTCGGTTCCCATTTTAGCGTCTCCATGGCGGTCGTCATCCAGTAATTGAAATTCCAATCCTACAACCGAACGGAATGGCGTGGTAGTTTCTGATACAAAATATTTCACACCAGAGTTGGCTCCTTCGGTTAGCTTAAAATCAAATATCAGTTCAAATGATTTGAATTGTTTTACGGTAAGCAGGTCTCCCCCTTTACCACCTGATGCACTGTCTATTACATGCAATGTTCCATCTACTACTTCCCATCCTTTTTCGGGAGGCGTTTGTTTAAAGGCAGAGCGCCAGCCGGTTAAATCTTTACCATTAAATAAGAGTGAAAATCCTTCCGCTTTTTCTTTTGGAGACAATGTATTGTCTGCAGCTTTTTGTGCGATTGCAAATACTGCCACTAGTGAGAAAGTGAGTAGTAAAGATGTTTTTTTCATCAGTAAAATTTATAAATATGAGTTGTTTAGACCGGACATGAATTATTTCAACTGTGTAAAAGAATTCTTATCTAAGTTATAAAGAACTGTTTAAAATAAAACCGGGGGAAGAACTAACTCCCCCGGCTTACGATTGCATCCAATTCTAAACCAACTTTTAGAACTTCATTTATTAATACCCCGGATTTTGAGGGAATTTAGGCCCTTCTGTTACGAGGTCAATTTGTGTTTGCGGAATAGGTCGTAACCTGTTAATCTCCTGAACAGTTGCTGCTTCCGGATTATACAATTGTATCCTGCTCACGAGCTTACCGGTACGAGCCAGATCCCACCATCTGCAAGCCTCACCCCAAAGTTCCCGGCTTCTTTCTTCCAAAAGGAAGTCTATATTCATTTGTGCTGCAGTTACCTGTTGCGCGGCTACTGCGGCAGTATATTCTGCAGGTGATTGATTGGCTTTAAGTGCCGCTCTTGTTCTCAATACATTGATCATAGTTGCAGCATCTGCCAATGTAGCTCCGCCTTTTATAGCAGCTTCAGCAGCAACAAGATATACTTCAGAGAAACGATACAAAATATAAGGTCTGTCTGAGTAGTCATTCTTATCACCACGTGTTGAATCATCCCATTTTCTCAAACTTGGAAAATATGCAGGATCCATTTTAACAGTTGCACCAGGCAGGTGTTCAGGTTCAAAAATAACGCCTTTAAACCTTGCCCTTTCAGCAGCTGTTACCACTCTGTCTGACATGAAGATGGCAGTATCCACACCATTGATCAAAACACCTCTTGGAGTAGTAACTCCAGTAGATCCTTTTGCAGACATTTCAGTTGAGTTAGACAACCAGGCAACCTGGAAAGAACCTTCATAACGTGCATCGGTTGCTCTGTTGGCAAATGCCACATCAATCAGGTATTTCATGTTGGGTCTGATACGCTGAAAAGGACGGCCGTTATTAATATCCCTAACACATAATGTAGCACCACCACCGGCAGGATAATTTGCGCTGAGTGTAGGATAGTTTGGACGGAAGAAGAAGTTGGATTTGTTTTCATTACCATTGGTAGCACCTGCTCCAACATTTGAGTTTTGTCCGAACTTCAGGTCTTTGGTATGATCAATTACCATCAATACTTCTTTACCATATTCATTTCCCTCAACAAACACAGTTCCGAAATAAGGCAATAGGTCTAAGCCATAGGTGCCTTTATTATCAATGAGTGCTTTAGAAATGGTATAGGCATTGGTAAAATCACTTGACTGTGCTGCTGAAGACCATCCTCTCCACAAATAGGTTTTAGCGAGGAGGAATTGTGCAACCGGTTTGGTTGCAGGCTTCCCGGTTCCTGCAGCTGGAAGAGCCGGTAAATCTGCAGAAGCCTCAGTTAAGTCTTTGATGATCTGTGCATACACATCTCCCTGCGGAGCTCTGGTATCTGCAGCAGAAGCTTCTGTGTTGAAAGTTGTGTGAAGCGGTACATCACCAAAAGTGGTAACCAGGTTATAATAACAGAAAGCCCTCAGAAACTTTGCCTGAGCAAGTACCTGCGTTTTGGTAGCTGCAGGCATATCTGCAGCAGCGCCATATTGCAATACACCGTTCGCTGTATTAATATCAATATACAATGCGTTCCAAAAGCCTAAATAATCATTTGAACTGGCTTTAATGGTAGGTTGATTGTACGTAAACCAATGCTGAACATCGGCAGCAGCACCTTTCTGAAATTCATCAGAACCTGCGTTAAACAATTGGGTAAAGATCTGTGTACCCCACTGGCCACGGAAAGATGCGTAGATACCGGCAATACCTCCCTGAATACCTTCCGGTGTTTTAAAGAAGGAAGGATCAATGCTCGATCTGGGCTGCTCATCGAGCAGTTTCTTACATCCGCTGGTTACAAATACAATTGCTCCCAAAAGAATAAAGTATTTAAATATTTTATGTTTCATAAAAGTGTTTTTAACAGATTAAAATTTCAATGTTGCACCAAAAACAAAGTAACGTACCGGAGGAAGACCCGTACCTACTGTAATTGCACGACCGGGAGCTCCACCACCTAATGTTCCGGCGATGTTATTACCGTTACCATTTCCTTCCGGATCAAGCGCTAAGCCTGATTTAACAAGCGGAGACCAGAGTATAAATGGATTTTGTGCATTTACATACAATCGTAAAGACTGAATTTTTGCTTTTGACAACAGTTTACCTGAGAAATTATAGCCTAAATCAATACTTCTCACTTTAATGAATGATCCATCGCGATACTGAAGTGTTGAAGTGTATAACTGTCCATCACGACTTGCATCCGGTTGAGGGAATGCGTCTGTAGGATTGGTTGGTGTCCAGTAATCAACTTTCAACTGGTTAACACGGCTATTCATAAAGAAAGGATAACCGGCACCACCACCATCTGCACCGAGATAGTTAACCAATACTGTTTGTCCAAAACGTCCGAACAACACGATATTCAGATCAAAATTATTGTACTCGAAATGGTTAGTCATACCCGCAACTACCGATGGCTGAAAACTACCAATAATCTGACGGTCATCTGCATCGATTGCATTATTGTTATTCACATCCTGCAGTCTGATATCGCCGGGAGCCTGTCCGTAAAGAGCCGCTGTTGCAGCATCTTTGGTTTGCCAGATACCGATTTTTTTCAGGTCATAAATCACAGAAATAGGTTGGCCAACAAACCATCCGTTTCCGATATCCTGCTGTAAGCCCAGTTGTAAAGCAACAATCTTCTCTCTGTTAAAGAACGCATTCGCGTCTGTGCGCCATGTAAATTTACCTTTGCCGCTGCTGCGGATATTTACGCTGCTAAGCGTAAACTCCATACCATGCGATGCGGTTTTACCTGCGTTAACCAGAATAGAGTTTGCACCCTGGCTAACCGGAAGACTCTTACTTAACAGGATATTACTTGTATTGGTATTGTAATATTCAATGCTACCGGAAAGACGGTTACCAAACAAAGCGAAATCAACACCAATATTTAAACCTGTTGTTTTTTCCCATGTTAAGCTTGGGTTTGGAATGGTATTGATCGTGTAACCTCCAACATAATTCACCAATGCTGTAGAACCCGGTCCATAGTTGTAGAAACTGGTATTCAGACTTCCCAATGTAGTATATGGATTAATACCTGCATTAGAACTGATACCATAACCGGCACGCAGTTTTAAGTTATTGATGAATCTTGCTGACTGGAGAAATTTTTCATTATCAAGGTTCCATCCCAAAGAAACCGCAGGATAGGTTACCCATTTATTACCCGGAGCCAATACTGATGCACCATCTGTTCTTACAGTAGCAGTAAGTAAATACTTATTGTCGTAAGAATAAATAGCACGTCCCATATAACCGATAACAGCTGATTCATTATAAGAACCACCACCTGCAGTAACGGTATTAGCTAACTGGAAGTTATAGGCCTGTACATAATCGGCAGGAACACCTACACCACTAAATCCTTGTGACTGGAAATGGTTCTTTTGAATTTCCTGTAAAGCCTGAGCTGATATTTTATGTTTATTAGCTATGGTTTTGTTATAGCTTAATGAGTTATTGATTGTGTATTGCCATCCTTCTGAGTTATTGTTATTCAGGTTAGAACCGGCTGTATTCAGGTTTGTATTAAAGAATGTAAGCGGTCCACGATAGTTATCTGAGTAGGTTTGAGACCAACCAAAACCAAATGTGGTTTTAAACTTAAGATCTTTAATAATTTCCCATTCACAATAAAAATTATGCTGGAACTGGTACCTGCGTGTAAAGGCTCTGATTTTATCAGACTGTCCCCAAGAGGCCAATGGATTGATCTGTGTATTATCAACCCCCTGTTGAACAGCGGGATAAAAATTCAGCGATCCATCATCCCAATAAGGTTTGAATAACGGGCTAAGTCTCATGGCTGATCCATAAGCATCCAAACCAATACGGTTTTGAATATTCATGGTATTAAAGCTGGTAAACCCAACTTTAAGTTTATTAGAAATTTTATGGTCAATATTTACACTGAAAGTAACCCTGTCGAGAGACTGATCATGCATGATGGCCGTTTCTTTGTAATAACCCATACCAAAATAATACTGTGTTTTTTCATTACCACCGCTAACACTCAGATCAGTACCTGTTCTGGTAGCAGTTTGTAATAATAAACGCTGCCAATCGGTGCTGATTCCCGCTTTCAGGCTGGTATCTTCAGAAGGTCTGATCGCATATTGTGTAGTAATCGCAGGATTGGTTAAAAAACCAGGCTGTCCCTGTCTTGCATCTTCTTTAAACTGTGCATATTCAGCGCCATTGAAAAGACGGTAGGTGCCGGTTGCATTACCTAAACCTACATAACTGCTGATATTGGTAATGGCTTTCCCGCCGCTACCGCGTTTTGTAGTAATAATAATTACACCATTTGAACCACGTGAACCATAGATAGCTGTTGCAGAAGCATCTTTTAATACATCAAGGCTTGCAATGTTATCTGGGTTCAGGTCATTTATACTTCCGCCATAAACCATACCATCCACAACCAGTAATGGGTTATTGGTACCTGTTAATGACCTGTTACCACGGATACGGATTTCTCCACCCTGACCAATGTTGGAGCTATTGTTAACGATATCCACACCCGCAGCTCTTCCCTGCAATTGGTTAAAAATGTTTGGGGCTTTTATTTCATTAAGCGTTTCGCCTTTTACTGAAACGGTAGAGCCGGTTACATCTTTTTTCCTTTGTGTGCCATAACCAATTACAACAACCTCACCTAACAGCTTCTCTGAAGAAACTAAATTAACAGTAAGTGCTGTGGCTGAGGTTACGGTAATTTCCCGCTCTTGATAATTTAATGAGCTAACTACCAGTACACCACCTTTGGCTACCGATACAGAAAAATTACCCCCTGCATCAGTTGTTGAACCCATTTTTGTACCTTTTACGATAACAGAAGCACCACCTATCGGGTCTCCTTTATCGTCTAAAACACGTCCTTTCACACTCAGGGTCTGTGCGAAGGACATAATTGCAAAAATTAGCATTGCGGCTGTCAGGCAAAGCAATTTTGCTGTTTTTCTCTTAATCATTTTTAGATTTTTTTTGGTTAAGCATATCGTTTGGTAAAGATTTTCTGAAGAATGATGGTCTTCATCCATATTCAGAAAATAAGGTTTCTATGTTGCTGCGGGGAAAAACAGCTAATAAATGATGTAGAAAGGAGTGGATTGGGGTGTATTTATAAACATCGGGAATCAGGTAGGTAAAACCCTTCCGCATTTCGGCGTAGTTGACCACATGCAAAAAAAGGAAAATCCTGATTCTCATATAAGCAGCAATCGGTTATGGTTAAGAAGCAATATTTACAATCTGTTGAAACTAATAATGTAATCGGTTGCATAACTAATTTAAAAAAAAACTGAATGGGCTATAGTCCAATTTCAGTCTCTTTTCAGTAATCATACCCCTTATATGCAGTGATATCAATGATTTTACTCAATTTACTACTGCACAATTAATTTCAAAAGATCATTTAAATTTAGCTGTCAAGCATATTTACGACCCTAAAGTATAGAAAAAAAAATAAAAAATGCAATCGGTGCCATTTTTTTTAAAAAAAAACCTATTTTGGTCATCTGCTTGACCTTTTTTGCCTGAAATGAACAAAGAAATTACGATATACGATATAGCCAAAGCCCTGGACGTTTCCCCTTCCACAGTAAGCCGGGCTCTTAAAAACAATAAGCTGATCAGCAATACTACCCGAAAAATGATTTTGGATAAGGCGGTGGAATTGGGTTACAGGCATAACAGCTTTGCCAGCAATCTCCGAAAACAGAAATCACATACAATCGGGGTATTACTCCACGATCTGAACAGTAACTTTATTACATCTGTATTGGCGGGTATTGAACATGTTACCACAAAAGAGGGATATGATATCATTATCGCCCACTCAGCCAATGATTTTGAAAAAGAAATTGCGAATGCCAATAACCTGTATCATAAAAGAGTGGATGGCTTAATTGCCTCTCTTACCAATACATCGTCTGATCTTGACCATTTTAAAATTTTCTTCGAAAAAAAAATTCCGGTATTATTTTTTGACAGGGTTAATGAGAACAGTGATAAAACCCATGTTATTATAGACAATTGCCGATGTGGCTATCTGGCTACGCAACACCTGATTGAGCAAGGCTGTAAGCATATAGCAATCCTAACCGCTGATTTAACACAAAATGTTTTTTTTCAACGCCACCGCGGTTATGTAGACGCACTTTATGATGCCGGAATAGAGTATAACAAAGAGCTGGTTCTTGAAAAAGATTTAAGTGAAGAGAGCGGACTGGAAGCAGCACATGAAATTCTACAAATGAACCCACTGCCAGACGGGATATTTATTACCAATGATTTTGTAGCGGCTGTTTGCATGCATGAGCTGAAACGTAATGGTATCAATATACCTGAGGATATTGCTGTAGTGGGTTTTAATAATGAATCGATCAGTAAAATTGTAGAGCCGCAATTGACTACCATTAATTATCCGGGGAAAAGTATGGGTGAGCTTACAGCACGTAATTTGATTGATCATTTGAAAAATGTGTCTACCATCACATCTACCAACAGAATAACCGTAAAGTCTGAGCTGATTGTGAGGGAATCATCTATAAAAAAATGAACCGTATCGAAAATTAAATTGCTTCGCATAAAGTAGTAAAGTATAAACAGTATAGATAGAAAAACGTCTCTTTTTTTATCAGGACGAATGGCTTCAGTTTTAAATAAAGTAACAAGGGTAACCAGTATTTCAAGTTTACATTTACAATACATGAAAAAACGATTCGCTGCCATATTGCTTGGAATAGGCCTCTCCTTTCCTTTTTTATTATCTGCACAAATAAAGCTGCCGTCCATTATCAGAGACAGCATGATTTTGCAGCGCGATGCTGATGTAAACCTTTGGGGCTGGGCATCTTCAGGTGAAAAAATTACGGTTACTTTCAATAAGAAAAAATTATCTACCAAAGCCGATACATCGGGAAAATGGAAAATCATTCTGCCTCCCGAAAAAGCCGGAGGCCCCTACTCTATAGAATTTGCCGGAAAAAATAAAATAACACTCACTAATATTCTGTTTGGCGATATCTGGTTTTGCAGCGGACAAAGTAATATGGTGCATCAAATGAATATACATGATGTGCGTTATGCAAAAGAAATTGCAGAAGCCAATTATCCGGAGATCCGTCAGTTCTGGATTCCCAATGTTAACAGTGTATCCGGACCACAGGCAGATCTGCCCTCAAGCAACTGGCAGGCCGCCGTTGGAGAAAACGTCAGGCCTTTTTCAGCAGTTGCGTATTTTTTTGCAAAGAAAATTTATGAAGAATTTCATGTCCCCATTGGCATCATCAATGCCTCTGTTGGTGGAACACCAATTGAAGCATGGATGAGTGAAACTGCTTTCAAAGATTTCCCTGCCATTAACTCTGTTATTCAAAAAAATAAAGACACCGCGTATCTGAATAGTTTTAACCGGCCAGGACCTGGCGGCAATGGCTTTCGTCCGCGGCAACCTACAGACCTTGGATTAACCGGTGAGAAAAAATGGTTCGATATAAACTATCAACCGAAAGGATGGCGAACGATTAATATTCCCGGCTATTGGGAAGATCAGGGATTAAAAGATCTTAACGGAGTAGTGTGGTATAGAAAAGAAATCAATATTCCTGCATCCATGACAGGAAAACAAGCCAAGGTTTTTTTAGGGAGAATTGTTGATGCAGATGAGTTATATATCAATGGTAAATCGATTGGTAATACAACTTATCAATACCCGCAGCGCCGTTACAAAATAGCTGCTGATATATTACAACCGGGTAAAAATATTTTTGTTATTAAGGTAACCAATACGGCAGGTAAAGGTGGATTTGTTTCTGACAAACCCTATTACCTTTTTACAGGAAATGATACCATTGATCTGAAAGGCACCTGGCAATATAAAGTGGGAGATGTATTTCAGCCAATCGGCCGTGGTGGGGGGTTTGGAGGAGGAGGCATTTCTTTTCCCAATCAACCAACCGCTTTATACAACGCAATGGTTGCGCCGGAAATCAACTATACCATCCGTGGATTTTGCTGGTACCAGGGTGAAGCCAATACAGGCAAAGCTGCTGAATACACTAAATTATTACCAGCACTGATTAAAGATTGGCGTACACTATGGAACCAGGGTGACCTGCCTTTTCTAAATATTCAGCTTCCCGGTTTTATGGATTATAATTATCTGCCTTCCGAAAGTGATTGGGCAATGTTGAGAGAAGCACAACTCAAATCATTGTCAGTTCCGAATACAGCTTTAACGGTTGCTATTGATCTGGGAGAATGGAATGATATCCATCCTGATAATAAAAAAGATGTTGGAGAAAGACTTGCCTTATCTGCTTTGAAGCTTAGTTATCAAAAAGATATTGTTTATTCCGGCCCCATCTATCAGTCATCAGAAATGATTGACGGAAACAAAATAGCCATCCGTTTTTCAAATACCGGAAGCGGGCTGATAACGAATGACAATGAGGCCCCCGGTGATTTTGCCATAGCCGGTGCAGATAAAAAATTTGTATGGGCCAAAGCAAAAATTGAAGGAGATAAAATAATTGTATGGAATGAAAATGTGGCTGAACCAAAGTATGTAAGGTATGCATGGGCCGATAATCCCACGCATCCGAATGTATATAACAAAGAAGGGTTACCTGCTTCACCATTCAGAACAGATAAATAGAATGTATAGATGAAAAGAGACTGGGCTGTCTCTTAAAAAGCGGCAACTTATTTCAACGAATGATTGACATTATTCTTATAAAGAACGTAAATGAACTTATCCGGTAATCATTATCTAAAAAGCTACACACTTAAACAGATTGCTATGAATACAAAAATGGCATTTCTTTTTTTGCGCGCCTACCTGCAACCGATTGCATATAGGGTAAAGAAACGGTTCGATCCATTTAAGTACAAAATGATGAAGGGAGGTTTTGTGCTATTGATTTTATTAAGCTCGTTATTTTCTTTTTCACAATCCAATCAAGCACTCAAATTATGGTATACAAAACCATCAGGCACTATTTGGGAAAATGCATTGCCGATTGGCAATGGCAGATTAGGAGCGATGGTCTATGGCAATGTGGAAACAGAAACGATTCAATTGAATGAACATACTTTGTGGAGCGGGAGTCCGAACCGGAATGATAATCCTCTATCACTGGATTCAATGAGCCAGATCCGCAAACTGATATTTGAAGGCAAACAAAAAGAAGCAGAGCGTGTAGCCAACAAAGTGATCATCAGTAAAAAATCGCATGGCCAGATGTTTGAACCTGCCGGAGAACTGCACCTGCATTTTGAAGGACATGAAAATTATACAAACTACTATAGGGAGCTGGATATAGAAAAAGCGGTTGCCAAAACAACTTATCAGGTTAATGGAATTACTTATACAAGAGAAGTGATGGCTTCCCTACCCGACCGGGTGATTGTGATGCATTTATCTGCAAGTAAGCCAAAGAGTATTTCATTCAGTGCGTTTTATTCTACGCCACAATCAAACGTAATTATCCATACAACGGATTCCAAACAGTTAAGTATTTCGGGCACTGTTATGGATCATGAGGGAGTAAAGGGAATGGTAAAATATAAGGGTATTACAGAATTTGTTATGCAGGGCGGAACAAGAACCTCAACAGATACATCTGTGATCATAAACAATGCAGATGCCGTTACCATTTATATTTCCATTGCCACCAATTTTATCAATTATCAGAATATCAATGGTAACGAAAATGAAAGAGCTTTATCATTGCTGAAAGCCGCAGTGGTTAAACCCTTCGCAACAATTGCAAAAGCACATGTTGCCGCGTATCAAAAATATTTTAACAGGGTAAAATTAGATCTTGGCTTAACTGATGCCATCAGATTTCCAACAGATGAAAGATTAAAAAATTTCAACACAACCAACGACCCGCAATTTGCTGCCTTGTATTTTCAGTTTGGCAGATATCTTTTAATTTCTTCTTCGCAGCCCGGCGGACAACCTGCTAACCTGCAAGGAATATGGAACAATAAAATCAGACCGCCCTGGGACAGTAAGTACACCATCAATATCAATGCAGAGATGAATTACTGGCCTGCAGAAAAAACCAATCTGGCAGAATTGCATCAACCTTTTCTGCAAATGGTTCAGGAGATGGCTGTAGCCGGAAGGCAAACTGCAAAAGATATGTATGGTGCGCGTGGCTGGATGGCCCATCACAATACAGATATCTGGCGGGCTACCGGTGCCGTAGATGGTGCATTCTGGGGATCATGGATCAATGGCGGCGGATGGACAATCCAACACCTTTGGGAACATTATTTGTACAGCGGCGATAAAAAATTTCTGGCTTCCGTTTATCCTGTATTAAAAGATGCGGCTTTGTTTTATGCTGATTTTTTAATTGAACATCCTGTTTATCACTGGCTGGTAATAGCACCGGATATGTCGCCGGAAAATGCGCCAAAAGCACATCAGGGTTCTTCACTGGATGCAGGTGTAACCATGTCCAATCAAATCATCTTTGATGTATTAAGCAATGTGATCAGAGCCGGTAACATTTTGCATAAAGACAAATTACTGCTGGATACTTTACAACAGTTGCGGAGTCGTCTTGCCCCGATGCATATTGGCCAATACGGACAATTACAGGAATGGTTGGATGACATTGATGATCCGAATGATCATCATAGACATATATCGCATCTGTATGGTTTATTTCCATCGAATCAGATTTCTGCATATCGTACACCAGAATTATATATCGCTGCCAAAAACACTTTACTACAACGTTCTGATGTTTCTACCGGCTGGAGTATGGGATGGAAAGTAAACTGGTGGGCAAAAATGCTTGATGGAAACCATGCCTATAAATTGATTCAAAATCAACTTACTCCGGTTGGAGCAAATCAAGGTGGTGGTGGCACTTACAATAATCTGTTTGATGCCCACCCTCCTTTTCAGATCGATGGAAATTTCGGATGCACGTCAGGCATTACTGAAATGATGATGCAAAGTGATGATGGTACACTTCATTTACTTCCTGCCCTGCCGGATGTGTGGGCACAATCGGGCAGTATTACAGGACTTCGTGCGAGAGGTGGATTTGAAGTGATCAGTGTGCAGTGGAAAGAAGGTAAACTGATAAAAGCTGTGATCAGATCTTCATTGGAAGGAAACCTTCGCATCAGGGTTCCTAACGAAATGAAATCGTTAAGCGGATTACCATTAAACAAAGCAAAAGGCAGCAACCGTAATCCTTTTTACCAAACAGAAAAAACACCCGATCCGGTGATTTCGGGTAAGGCTGTGATTTCGGTCAATACATTGAAAGAAACGTTTGTTTATGATATTCCCGCAGCACGCGGGCAGGTATTCACATTTATTTCAAAATAATAAAAACCAAAAAATGAAATTATCCTCTTTAGCCCTTGCGCTGGCAATCAATTTGTCAAGCAGCATCGGTTTTGCACAGACAACACAGACCGTTGTAAAAGAAGATTTTAAACCTTCTGCTCTGAATCAGCCCGGGCAGGATTATCCACAGGTAAATTCTCAGGGCTATGTCCGTTTCCGGATTGTTGCGCCGAGAGCAGATAGTGTAAAAGTAAGCCTGGGTCTTGGTGGAAGAGGCGGAACCCGATTAACCAAAACAGCAGACGGCATCTGGACGGGAACAACCGAAGGCCCGATGGATGAAGGGTTTCATTATTATAATATAAATATCAATGGCGGAAAATTTAACGACCCGGGTGCTATGAATTATTATGGTTCTGTGCGTTGGGAAAGTGGAATTGAAATACCTGCACATGATCAGGATTTTTATGCCCTCAAAGATGTTCCGCATGGCAATGTGCAGCAAGTGTTGTTTTCTTCGCCAAGCACATCAACTTCACGCAGGGCTTTTGTGTATACGCCTCCGGGATATGAGAAAAAATCAAACAAAAGGTATCCTGTTCTTTATCTGCAACATGGCTGGGGTGAGGATGAAACTGCATGGAGCAATCAGGGACATGCCAATCTGATCATGGATAATCTGATTGCAGAAAATAAGATTGAGCCTTTCATTATTGTCATGACATATGGCATGACCAATGAAGTGAAATTCGGCGGTTTGAGAAATTTTAAAGTGGATTCATTTCAAACTGTATTGGTAGATGAATTGATCCCATATATAGATGCCAATTTCCGCACCATTGCCAAACCATCAGACAGGGCTATGGCCGGGCTTTCGATGGGTGGTATGGAAACACATAGTATCACACTTAATAAACCCGAAGTATTTGCATACTATGGCCTTCTTAGTGGTGGAACGTATACACCTGAGGAGATCAAAGACAAATCAAAAGTGAAACTCGTCTTTATGAGTTGCGGAAGTAAAGAAAGGCCGGATGGTGTTAAGAATTCGGCTACTGCTTTAAAAGCAGCGGGTATCAATGCCGTATCGTATGTTTCTGAAAACACTGCACATGAGTTTCTAACCTGGCGCAGAAGTTTGCACGAAATGGCACCCTTACTTTTCAAAAAATAAGTTCTTCTTTTTGTATAGCACGAAAGTTATCAATATGAAAAAGACGCAGGTTATTTTGTTTTCGATGGCTATTTTATTGAGTAGTGTCTGTTCGGCACAATCGGTCAATGATTTTAAACCGGCAGCCACCAATCAATCAGGTAAACCATATCCACAGTTGAATAGTGAAGGACGTGTTCGGGCCGGTATTTTGGCTCCGCAGGCCAATAAGGTTCAGCTGGATATCGGCGGAAAAAAATATGATCTTACCAAAGATGAGAAAGGAATGTGGACAGGCGAATCGCTTCCGCAAGATGAAGGTTTTCATTACTATCAGTTAAATATTGACGGCGCATCTGTACCGGATCCCGGAAGTCTGTTTTTTTATGGTGCAGGGCGTTGGGGCAGCGGGATTGAAGTACCGGCACATGATAAAGAATTTTATGCTTTGAAAGATGTTCCGCATGGACTGATCAGTGAAAACATTTATTTCTCAAAACTAACCAATGCCTGGAGAAGATGCTTTGTGTATACGCCTGCTGCTTATTATACGAATACGAAAGAACGTTACCCTGTATTGTATCTGCAACATGGCAGCGGTGAAGATGAAACCGGCTGGGCCGTGCAGGGAAAAGCCAATCTGATACTGGATAATCTGATTGCAGAGGGGAAAGCGGTTCCTATGATGATTGTAATGGACAACGGATATGCCAATAAGCCACAGGATCAGGCAGCGATTGATAATAAAACCCGGCCTGTTTCCGTATTTGAAGAAGTGATGATCAATGAAATTATTCCGATGATCGATGCAAAATTCAGAACCAAGGCAGATCGTGAACACAGAGCCATTGCAGGTTTGTCGATGGGCGCCAATCAAACCATACGAATTATCATGAACCATCTCGATAAATTCTCATACATAGGAGGCTTTAGCGGTACACCTAATTATCCGGGTGTAGATGTTCTCGATCCTGCCGTTTTTCTGGATGGAAAATTTAAGGACGGCGCGGCGATCAACAAACAACTGAAATTATTTTGGCTTGGACTGGGTACAAAAGAACCTAATCCATTTCCCGGATCGGTTGGTGCATTTCGTGCCATGCTGGATAAACAGGGAATTAAAAATATTTATTACGAATCTCCCGGCACTGCGCACGAATGGCTTACCTGGAGAAGAGATCTGAAAGAATATGCAGGTTATCTTTTTAAATAATAACCGTTCATGTGCAATCACAATAGGCTATCAGAAATGATTCACAATACAAAAAACGATTTTATCCATTCATGCGGAATTCAAAACCGGAGTTTTATGAGGAGAGATACCGTAATACATATTGTGAGGGATTATTGTATCTCTTCAGCTTGAAGCACTTGAGTAGAAATTATCATTCAAACCAAAAAATCGTTAAAGATCATCACATACCATTGCCAAAACAACCCATATGAAAAAAATACTTTTTACCGCGGCTTCCATGATGTTTTATCTGGCATCCGTTTATTCGCAGGATGCAGTAAAACCTGCCACTCCCGGTTTTGATAGTAAAAAAGACAATATTGTTCATGGTACCATTGATACCATAACCTATGAATCCAACACGGTAGAAAGTAAAAGACGAGCAATTATTTATACACCTCCAGGTTACTCTCAAAAAAAGAACTATCCTGTATTATATCTCTTACATGGTATTGGTGGTGATGAAAAAGAATGGCTGAATGGTGGTAACCCTCAAAACATCCTTGACAATCTATATGCCGATGGAAAGATTGAACCCATGATCGTAGTAATGCCAAACGGAAGGGCCATGAAAGACGACAGGGCAACCGGAAATATTATGGCACCCGATAAAGTGCAGGCATTTGCAACATTCGAAAAAGATCTGCTCAATGATCTGATTCCTTATATAGAGAAAAATTTTCCTGTACTGAAAGATCGTGAACACAGGGCTATTGCAGGATTATCGATGGGTGGCGGGCAATCCTTAAATTTTGGATTAGGCAATCTGGATATGTTTGCTTGGGTGGGCGGATTTTCTTCTGCACCAAATACAAAATTACCGCAGGAGCTTCTACCCGATCCGGAAGCTGCCAGAAAAAAAATCAAACTCTTATTCATCTCCTGTGGAGCAAGCGATGGGTTAATCAGTTTTAGTAAAAGAACACATGATTATTTTGAAAAAAATAATGTACCACATATCTATTTTATCGAACCCGGCGTGCATGATTTTAAAGTATGGAAGAACGGGCTCTTTATGTTTTCGCAATTATTATTTAAACCGGTTGATCCATCCAGTTTTTCAAAATATCCGGTAGCGGGTGTACCGGCTTCAACCAATATACGCAATGGGGCTTATCCGCAAATAATGAGCGATAGCCGTGTAAAATTCAGTATCAAAGCACCCGATGCCAAAAAAGTACAGATAGATCTTGGTAAAAAATATGATCTGATAAAAGATGATAATGGCGTATGGACAACCACTACCGATTCTGTCAGTGAAGGATTTCACTATTATTCTTTATTGATAGATGGTGTTGCACTGGCCGATCCTGCAAGCGAATCATTTTATGGTATGGGAAGAATGGCCA
Source organism: Sediminibacterium sp. (assembly GCA_965206685.1). GTDB lineage: Bacteria > Bacteroidota > Bacteroidia > Chitinophagales > Chitinophagaceae > Sediminibacterium. The sequence continues at coordinate 1,340,830 of OZ242223.1, read as the reverse complement.
GCGGCATTGAAATTCCTTTTGCCGGCGGGGCTTACTATGCAGCCAGAAATGTACCTCATGGTGATATCAGGATCAAAAAATATTTCTCAAGAGTAACCAACTCATGGAGGCAATGTTATGTATATACACCACCGGCTTACGACTCTTTAGTAAACGCTAAATATCCGGTACTATATTTGTTACACGGCGGCGGAGAAGATGAAAGAGGTTGGTCGCAGCAAGGCAAAACAGATTTGATCTTAGATAATCTGATCGCTGCCAAAAAAGCCAAACCCATGATCATTGTAATGATGGATGGCAACTTAAGCGGTGGTGGTATGGGCGGTTTTGGAGAACAATCGCTAAAAACATTTGAGAATGAACTGAAGCAATCTTTGATTCCGTTTATTGAAAATAGTTTTCGAACAGAACCAGGTGCCAACAACAGGGCCCTTGCAGGATTATCTCTCGGTGGTTTACAAACACTCTATGCAGGTATTAAAAACACCGACATGTTTTCTTATCTCGGCGTATTCAGTTCCGGTTGGTTTGCCAACCAGCCTGCATTATCTGATCCACAATATTTATTTATGAAGAACAATGCAGCGACTATAAACAATAACCTCAAAAGCCTATGGGTTGCCATGGGCGGCAAAGAAGATATTGCTTACGCCAATTGTAAAACCATGTTGGCAAAATTTGATGAAATGAATATCAAGTACAAATACAGTGAATATCCCGGCGGGCACAGTTGGCCTGTATGGAGAAATAACCTTTTCAATTTTGCACAGGTACTGTTTCAATAATCTTACGATTAAACAACCCTTGATCTCTAAAAGAAAGTTCTATGAAAAAAAATATGATGCGCAGCGTTTTTTGTACAGTGCTATTTTTATTAGCCATAACGGGTTATACAAAAGCGCAAACAACCACACTTACCCTGGATTTTACAAAACCGGGTGCCAATGTTAGTCCTATGCTGTACGGATTAATGACGGAAGAAATCAATCATGCTTATGATGGCGGATTATATCCTGAATTAATTCGTAACCGCATTTTCAAAGACAATAAATCAAACCCTGAAGGATGGAGTTTGGTACGTAATGATTCTGCTTCCAAGGCCAATATCAAATTAATGGCTGCCATGGGGCAGGAAAATGTTCCTTTTGATGAACGCCGTCATGCGATAACCGGTGCTTTAACCACCTGCTTACGTTTAACTGTTGAAAAAACAGGCGGCAGAATCGGCATTGCCAATGAAGGTTATTGGGGGATACCTGTAAAACCTTCTACAACCTATAACGCATCTTTTTATATGAAAGGGGCAGGTAGTATGGCACCACCCCGCCGCCCCGGACAACCTGCACCCACAAACCCTCCTCCTGTAATTGATGATAATACACCCGGCCCTATTATGGTAACCATTGAAAGCAATGATGGTAAAACCATTTATGCATCAGGAACCATTAATCTGGAGAAAAGTATTTTCTGGAAAAAATATGAATTAACCTTAACTACTGCAGCGAACATTAAACCAACCACTGATGCAAGATTTGTGATCTCTACAGAAAGAACAGGATTGTATTATTTTAATCTGGTTTCATTATTCCCGCCTACTTACAATAACCGCCCTAATGGAAACAGGCCCGATCTGATAAAATTGATGGCTGATATGAAACCTAAATTTTTACGTTTCCCGGGCGGTAATTATCTCGAAGGGCCATTGATCTCTGATGCCTTTCCCTGGAAAACAACATTAGGCCCTTTGGAGCAACGTCCGGGTCATAATGGTTCATGGGGCTATCGCGCATCAGATGGTATGGGATTGCTAGAATTTTTAATGTGGTGCGAAGATATTGGTGCAGAGCCCTTGTTAGGTGTGTATGCCGGCTACTCATTAAATGGCGATCACATTGATGCAGGGCCATTATTAAAACCATACGTTGATGATGCATTGGATGAAATAGAATATATCATTGGCGATACGAAAACCTATTGGGGTGCTAAACGTGCAGCAGACGGTCATCCGGCTCCTTTCAAATTAACTTATGTTGAGGTTGGTAATGAAGACTGGTTTGACAGAACCAATAGTTATGATGGCAGGTTCAATCAATTCAGAACAGCTATTGAAAAAAAATATCCCAACCTGCATTGTATATCAACCATTGCAGATGCACAATATCCAAATCTGAAAGTAACTACCGGTAAAAAACCTGAAATACTGGATGAACATTATTACCGCGATTCATGGGCTATGTGGGAAAACGCTTCACAGTATGATAAATATGACCGCAAAGGCCCAAAAATTTTTGTTGGCGAATGGGCAACCCGCGAAGGCTTACCAACCACCAATTTAAATGCAGCTTTGGGTGATGCGGCATGGATGACCGGCATGGAAAGAAATTCAGATCTTATTATCATGTCATGCTATGCACCGTTATTTGTGAATGTGAATACTGCAACTGCTACCGCACCCAAAGCATGGCAATGGGATTCTGACCTGATCGGATATGATGCATTGAACAGTTACGGATCTCCTTCCTATTATGTTCAGCAATTGTTTGGCAATTATATCGGTGATAAAATAATACCTGTTACTGTGGAAAATATTCCTACACAACCCCGTCCGCTTTCACGAAGGGATAGCGCGAATGGTATTACCAAAGCACCATTGGTGCCCACTGTTTTTTACAGTGCTACACAGAATAAAAAAACAGGAACGATATATCTGAAACTGGTGAATACAAGTGGAGAAAAACAACCGGTTACACTGAACCTTACCGGCCTTAAAAAGATTTCTTCTGAAGCGGTTCTGTTTGTGATTAAAGGAGATAAACCACAAGACACCAATTCGATTACAGATCCTCAAAAAATCATTCCTGCTAAATCAACCATCAAAGGCGTTTCATCAGCATTTACACAAACGCTGGATCCGTATTCTGTAAATGTTTATGAATTGCAGACCGGAAAGTAAAGGGAGACCCGATATAACAATGAAGTAAACTGACTATTGTAAAAGTGTAAATCAAACTATATGAAATTAAAAATCGGGTTACTCTGTTTCAGTATTTTATTACTGACATCCGGCAAATTATTTTCACAAGATCCCAAGTTCTATATTTTCCTCGCATTCGGCCAATCCAATATGGAGGGTAATGCAAGAATACAACCGCAGGATACTATAAATGTTGACCCAAGGTTTCAGGTGATGGAAGCGATTGACTGTCCGGATCTGCATCGTTCAAAAGGACAATGGTATACTGCCATTCCACCACTATGCAGATGTAAAACCGGCCTGACCCCCACTGATTATTTTGGCAGAACACTGGTGGCCAATCTTCCGAAAGATGTAAGAGTTGGTATTATTAATGTCGCAGTAGGTGGTTGTAAAATAGAATTGTTTGATAAAGACAACTATCAATCCTATATAACAACCGCTCCGCAATGGATGATCGGCATGATCAATCAATACGATGGGAACCCTTATGCCCGACTGGTTGAAATGGCAAAACTTGCACAAAAAGACGGAGTGATCAAGGGAATATTATTACACCAGGGCGAATCAAATCCGAATGATTCTTTATGGACAAAAAAAGTAAAAGGTGTTTATGATAATTTATTAAAAGACCTGAACCTGAAAGCTAATAAAGTGCCATTGCTGGCAGGTGAAACCGTCAATGCAGACCAGGGTGGTATTTGTGCAGGTATGAATAAAATTATTGCCACACTGCCGCAAATGATTAAGAATTCATACGTGATTTCCTCAGCGGGTTGTCCGGATGCTGCCGATAATCTTCATTTTACTGCCGAAGGCTATAGAATGCTGGGAAAAAGGTATGGAGAACAAATGCTTTCGTTATTAGGTGTTAAAATAAAATCTGCTGAATAGCATTTCAGAATAGACAGGCATAATGAGTAAGAACTTTTCGGATCAAACAATACAGACGATAGAAAGATGATATATATCCCCAAAAAAATAAAAAGATCAGCCTTTTTGATTGCAAAGATCAATAAGGTTTTTAAATCAGTCTGTTTCGGATACCTGCTGATAAACGGTTATGCCTTGGGGCAGGAAAAAATGTATCACAATGAGTTTCCCCTATCAGATGTACGTTTACTCGAAGGCCCATTCAAACATGCACGGGATCTGAATATCAAAGTATTGTTACAATATGATGTTGACCGTTTACTGGCCGGATACAGAAAAGAAGCAGGCCTAACTACAAAAGCAAAAACTTATCCTAACTGGGATGGATTAGATGGCCATGTAGGCGGCCACTATTTATCAGCGTTGGCCCTCAATTATGCAGCAACCAAAGATGCAGAATGTGGAAAAAGATTAACCTATATAATTGAGGAGTTAAAAAAATGTCAGGATGCAAATGCTATCAATAACCCCATCTGGGGCAAAGGATATGTGGGAGCGGTTCCAAACGGTAATAAAATATGGAGCACGTTAGAGAAAGGAGATTTTACGGCTTTTCGTGCGGCATGGGTGCCATGGTATAATGTACATAAAATGTATGCAGGCTTAAGGGATGCATGGTTATACACCGGTAATGAAAAAGCAAAGAACATTTTTTTATCGTTTTGTGATTGGGGAATCAATATCACAGCAAACCTCACAGATGATCAGATGCAATCTATGCTTGACACAGAGCAAGGCGGCATGAATGAAGTGTTTGCAGATGCTTACCAGATAACCGGTGACAAGAAATATCTGATTGCTGCAAAACGCTTCTCCCATAAAATGCTGCTGGATGCCATGTCTGCAGAAAAAGATAATCTAGATAACAAACATGCCAATACACAGGTACCCAAAGCAGTGGGGTTTGAAAGAATAGGAGAACTGGATAATGATATAACGTATAAAAAAGCCGGTAGCTTTTTTTGGCAAACCGTAACTGCCAACAGAACGCTTGCATTTGGGGGCAACAGCCGGAGAGAATTTTTTCCTGCTGCTTCTTCGGCAATGGATTTTATTAACGATGTGGAAGGGCCAGAATCCTGCAATTCCTACAATATGCTGAAACTTACCGGTGATCTGTTCAGGGTTGATCCTTCAGCCGCTTATATGGATTATTTTGAGCGTACACTTTACAACCATATTCTTTCTACCCAACATCCGGATAATGGCGGTTATGTGTATTTCACGCCGGTTCGTCCGCGCAGCTACCGTGTATATTCTGCACCTAATGAAGGCATGTGGTGCTGTGTTGGTAGCGGTATGGAAAATCATGGAAAATACAATGAGCTGATCTATTCACACACGAAAGACTCTTTATTTCTTAATCTGTTTATTTCATCAGCCTTACGTTGGAAAGAAAAAAAGATCAGTATAAAGCAGGAAACCCAATTTCCTTTTGAGGAACAAACCAAATTAACGGTTACAGATGGCGCCGCGCATTTCAGTTTGTTGGTTCGTTATCCTTCATGGGTTGCGGATAATGCTTTACAGGTATTGGTAAACGGCAAAAAAGTTTCTTATACAGTTCATCCTTCCTCCTATCTTTCTATCAACCGTAACTGGAAAAAAGGAGATATCATTCAGGTAAAGTTGCCCATGCATACCAGCATCGAACAGCTTCCCAATGTTTCCAATTATATCGCTATCATGCATGGCCCCATTTTATTGGGTGCAAAAACCGGTACGGAAGATTTGAAGGGATTGATTGCTGATGATAGCCGCTGGGCACATATCCCCTCAGGTGCAAAACTGCCATTGGATAAAGCACCGGTTATCATTGAAGATCATTTGTCTACCATTAGTAACAGTCTTGTTCCTGTAAAAAACAAGCCGATGCACTTTACTATACCCGCACTCAATATCATTAATCCTGTAAAGATTGAACTTGAACCCTTCTATCAGATCCATGATGCGAGGTATATGATGTACTGGATGGTATTGAATCATACACAATATCAGTCTTATATCGATTCTCTGGCATTGCTGGAAAAACAAAAGATAGCGCTACAGAAAAGAACTGTGGATTTTGTGGCACCCGGAGAGCAGCAGCCGGAAGCCGATCATTTTATCCAAAAACAAAGTTCGAATACCGGAAATTTTCAGGATGAATTTTGGCGCGATGCGCGAAACAATGGTTTTTTCAGCTATTCCCTGGCCACAAACAATGAAACCGATTTACACCTGATGATCCGTTACTGGGGAAATGAAAGAGGAAACAGAAAGTTTGATATATACATTGATGATGAAAAATTAGTAACAGAAAATCTGACCGGCAAATGGAACCAGCAAAAATTTCAGGATGTAGAATATACAATACCGGAAACGATGCTTAAAGGCAAAGAAAAAATTCGGGTAAAATTTCTGGCACAAAACGGTAGTACTGCAGGGGCTGTTTATTATATCCGACTTGTAAGAAAAACAAAAGAAACCGATTAATCAATAAAGACTTTCAGATAAACTGATAACCATGTATCCACATAAAATAAAATGGTTCATTGCTTCACTTTTTGCAGTGGTAGCCTGTTTTTCTCAAACCGGTACAGTGCAGAGGGAATTCAGGTATACCAACCCTATTACAAGAGATACTGCTATTTCGATGCGGGATCATTTTATTATTAAGTCAGATAATAAATGGTATTGTGTAGGAACGTCCGAACCCGTGTGGACAGGACATAATCCAGGTGTACGGTTATTGGTTTCTGACGATCTGATCAATTGGAAACAACATTCATTTCTGATTGATGCTTCAAAACTACCCGCAGATTGTCCGTATAATGGCCGTTTCTGGGCACCTGAAATTCACTTCATTCAAAACAAATACTGGCTTACCGTAAACAGTGGCAAAGTAACTGCTGAAGACCCAAAAGGAATGAAAACACACAGTGTCTGGTTATTCTCTTCTGATAAAGTTACTGGGCCCTATAGTTTGGTTAATGGCCCGTTAACGCCCCAGTATAATAATGATGCAACGCTTTTTGAAGACGAAGATGGGCAAACGTATCTCTATTGCAGTGGTGGCGGTTTGTTTCAGGCAAAGATTGATCTGAATAAAGGAATACTAACCACGCCCATTCAGAAATTTCTTGACAAGAAACAACCCGGATACCCGGATTGGATGGTTGGAGGAATTGAAGGCCCATTCGTAGTCAAAAGAGAGGGTATGTATTTTATGTTCTTCTCAACATGGACACGTGGTTACGAAGTGGGTTTGTTAAAAGCCAAGTCTCCATTAGGCCCATGGGAACTGGTTTCACAGGAACCCATTTTCGGAACAAGAAAAAAAGGATACCGTCCCGAACTCGCAGCTGGCGGCGGGTATGCAAACCTTCAATTTCAAGACACACAGGATCCTTATTGTGAAACCGGGCACAACTCATTATTCATCGGGCCTGATGGCGAACTATGGAGTTCCTGTCATTATATGATGTATGAGAAAAGGCCTTATCCCTATAGCCAGACTTTTGAACCCTGGGAAAAAACTCCCCAACTGGGTTTTGAACCGGTTTACTTTAAAGACGGGAGGTTTTATATAAAGGGGCCAACCTGGACAGAGCAGAAAATCACTTATTCAACTGATACAAAATATCAGAAAACAAAATAACTCATGCAGCAAGCAATCTAAAAACATAATAATCACCTACCTGCTTTTGAAAATATCCTTGCTGAAACAGGTAAAACAATGATTAGTAATAACAACAATAATATGATGAAATTAAAACTCAGTATGCTAATGACGGCCATTTGTGCAATGGCTTCCGTATCCTATGCACAAAACCCTATCGTTCAAACACATTACTCACCCGACCCTGCACCAATGGTTTACAAAGGGAAAGTATATGTGTACACCGGCGATGATATACCGGGTTATGATTTTTACTACATGACCAAGTGGCGCGTATTTTCATCTGCTGATATGGTAAACTGGACAGATCATGGTTCACCCATTTCATTAGAATCCTTTACCTGGGCAAGAGACCGGGCTTGGGCAAGCCAGTGTATTGAACGCAATGGAAAATTTTACTGGTATATCTGTGCACAGACAGTTGATAATAATATGTCGATTGGGGTGGCCGTTGCCGATAAACCCGATGGACCCTTTAAAGATGCATTGGGTAAGCCATTGATCACAACCGGATCATGGTCTAATATTGATCCAACCGTTTATATTGATGATGATGGCCAGGCCTATTTATACTGGGGCAATGGCAGTTTATATTATGCAAAACTGAACAAGGATATGGTTTCCTATTCAGGCGATATCGTTACCGTTCCACAAACACTGGAATCATTCGGTGGAATCAGGCGGCCAAGAAATAACAATGTGCCTCCCCCACCGGATGCTATTCCCAATAAAGACGTTTATATAGAAGGTCCCTGGTTTTATAAACGTAATAGTAAATATTATCAAATGTTTGCGGGTATGACCAAGGGTACTGAATGTTTATCATACTCTATGAGCGACAGCGCAACAGGTCCATGGAAATATCAGGGCAAAATAATGACAGATCAGTCCACCAACAGTTTCACCAATCATGGAGGCATCATCGATTTCAAAAACAAATCTTATTTATTTTATCATACAGGTTTATTACCGGGCGGCGGTAGCTATGGCCGTGCTACTGCTATAGAAGAGTTTGTATATAACGCGGATGGTACGATACCCGCTATTACCATGACAAAAGCTGGTGTTCAATCCGTAGGAACATTAAACCCCTATCAACGTACCGAAGCGGAAACTATTGCCTGGTCTGAGAAATGCAAAATTGCAGAGAACGGAAAAACAGGTGTATATATCACCGATACCCGTACCGGAGGTTATATAAAACTAAGGGCAGTTGATTTTGGAAACAGTAAACCCGAATCATTCTCCGCTTCAGTAGCAGCCGGATTAGATGGGGGCATTTTAGAAGTACATATAGATAGTTTAGCCGGCACGAAACTGGCAGAAATAAAGATCCCCCGCACCGGTGGTTGGGATTCATGGAAAATATTAACAGAAAAAGTTACTGCAGAAGTAAACGGAATTCATGATGTGTATTTGGCATTTAAAGGACAGAATATTACAGCAGGCCGTACCCTATTCAATTTTGATTACTGGATGTTTAAAAAACAGGATTAATGATGGTAACTATTCAAAAAGCACTTATGAAACAAACACTGAAACTTATATTTTTAATGGGCTTGCTGATCACGGTAACAGCAAAAAAAACGATCTCACAAAACACTGTATTAGTTAATCCGATCCTAACGGGTTTCTATCCCGATCCGAGTATTGTTCAGGTGAAATCCGATTACTATCTCATTAATTCTACTTTCTCCTACTTCCCAGGGATCCCTGTTTTTCATAGCAAGGATCTGAAAAACTGGAAACAGATCGGCAATGTGATCAGCCGTACTTCACAGCTTGATTTTATGGGTGAAAGAATGACAAGAGGATTGTTTGCCCCCGCTATCTCTTACTATAATGGAACCTATTATGTAACCTGCACCGATATTGATCATGATGGAAATTTTGTAGTAACTGCAAAAGATCCTGCCGGCCCATGGAGCAATCCGGTTCGCATTCCTCAGGTAAAAGGGATTGATCCATCTTTATTTTTTGATGAAGATGGCAAGGGATACATTGTTTACAACAGTGATGCTCCGGATAATAAGCCATTATACTCCGGCCACCGAACGATTCGTATCTATGAATTTGATCCTGTTTCCTTAAAAGTGATTGGCGAAGAAAAACAGTTGGTGAATGGCGGTGTTGACTTAAGCAAAAAACCTGTTTGGATCGAAGGCCCGCATATCATGAAAAGAAATGACTGGTATTATTTATATGCAGCAGAAGGAGGCACTTCCGTTAATCATTCCGAAGTGATTTTCCGCAGCAAATCCGTTTGGGGGCCGTTTGTTCCTTATGAAAAAAATCCAATACTTACACAGAGGGATTTACCCGCAGATAGAAAAAATCCAATAACCTCAACCGGACATGCACAATTTGTTGATGGTCCTGATGGTAAAACGTATGCCATATTCTTAGCTGTTCGTCCTTATGAAGGAGATTTTTACAATACGGGGCGTGAAACCTTTATCGCTCCGGTTGAATGGAAAGATCAATGGCCCGTTATCAATCCTGATTACAAAGAAGTACAATACAGCTACCCGGTTAATATTAAAGAAATAAAAGAAAAAGGAACACTTCCTCAATCAGGTAATTTTTCTTATACACTCAAATTTGAAAAAGAACTGGATCCATCTTTATTGTTCATGCGCAAGCCGGATAGCACTGCATTCAGTCTTTCAAAAGAAAAGGGGCTCACATTAAAATTAAAACCGGAGACGATTATGGATTTTGGCAGTCCGTCATTTGTGGGTAAACGCCAGCAACATTTATACAATACCATAGAAACAAAAATAGACTTCAAACCGGCTGATGCAAATGAAATTGCCGGTCTCACAGTTTTTCAAAGTGAATCTAATTTCTATTTTATCGGTAAATCAATAGCCAACGGTAAAGAACGGGTACAACTATATCGAGGGATACAAGGAAAAAAACAAATGGAATTACTGACAGAGAGCCCTTTAGAAACAAAAGCTACCAAACTGTATTTGAGAATTAATGCTGAAGGTGATACCTACAGTTTTTATTATTCGGCTGATGGAAAAAAATGGAACTTATTAAAAGATAAAGCAGATGCAAAATTTGTGAGTACCAAAACTGCCGGAGGTTTTGTGGGATGTATTTATGGCATGTATGCAACATCATCGGGTAAGTCCTCTACCAATGCGGCATCATTTGCCTATTTAACATACACAGGTGACGATCCTATCTATAGAAAATAATATTGAACCCCATGGAACCCTTCTATATGAAAAATAAAATTTTAATAACCACTTTGTTAGTACTGTGCATTGGCAGTTCTCAATTAATTGCAACAGCTCAGAAAGCAACCAATCCGGTAATCTATTCCGATGTACCGGATATGTCGATGATTAGGGTAGGCAACACCTATTATATGAGCAGTACCACCATGCACATGAGCCCCGGTGTACCCATAATGAAATCAACAGATCTCATAAACTGGAAACTGATCAATTATGCGTATGATACTTTGGCCAATGTTGACGCCTTGAATCTTACAGATGGCAAAAGCACATATGGAAGAGGTTCTTGGGCCAGTAGTATCCGTTATCATAACAAAACATTTTATGTAACCACTTTTGCACAAACAACGGGTAAAACCTATATCTATTCAACAAAAGATATTGAGAAAGGCCCATGGAGCCGGGTTGCTTTCAGTCCCAGTTTCCATGATCATTCCCTATTCTTTGATGATGACGGTAAAGTGTACATGGTATATGGAGCAGGAAAATTAAATCTGGTTGAACTGAATGAAGATCTTTCAGGAGTAAAAGCAGATGGCATCAACAGGGTATTGATAGAAAATGCAAGTCTGCCCAGCCAGATAGAAGGAAGAAGAGGCGGTCTTGGTGCGGAAGGCTCTCAACTCTATAAAATAAATGAGAAATATATTCTGTTCAATATAACCTGGCCTCCGGGTGGTATGCGCACTGTGGTTATTCATCGTGCAGATAAAATCACCGGTCCATGGGAAGGCAAAATTGGTTTACAGGATTTAGGTGTTGCACAGGGCGGCTTAATTGATATGCCTGATGGAAAATGGTATGCGTATTTGTTTCGCGACAATGGATCTGTTGGCCGTATCCCCTATCTCGTACCTGTTAAGTGGGAAGATGGTTGGCCGGTATTAGGAGAGAATGGAAAAGTTCCGCAAACACTTGAGCTGCCTGCCAACAAAAGTCTAATTCCAGGCATTGTGGCTTCTGATGAATTTAACCGTAAAAAAAATGAAACTGCCCTGCCGCTTGTTTGGCAATGGAATCATAACCCAGATAACAGCCTCTGGTCGGTTACAGAACGCAAAGGTTTTTTACGTTTAAAAACCGGCAGACTGGATACTTCTTTTTTACTTGCCCGTAACTCCTTAACACAACGCACCATCGGCCCTGTATGTTCAGGAATCATTTCACTGGATGTTTCCGGAATGAAAGATGGTGATTTTACCGGATTGGGATTGCTTCAAAAACAATATGGTTTACTGTGTGTAAAAGCCGAAGCAGGGAGCAGATCAATTATAATGATCAATGCAAGTACCGCAAAGCCGGTAGAAGCAGCCAATATCCCGCTTACACAAAACACAGTCTTCTTTAAAGCAGAATGCGATTTTACCGGGAGGAAAGATGTAGCAGATTTCTTTTTCAGTCTGGATGGAAAAAACTGGCTATCAATCGGTACACAATTAAAAATGGCTTATACCATTCCCCAGTTTATCGGTTACCGTTTTGCTTTGTTTAATTATGCTACCAAAAATACAGGTGGCTTTGCTGATTTTGATTATTTCAGAATTTCAGAAAACATTACATCAAAATAAATTCTGCATCCGCTGACATATCATCGACTCATTTTTAAAATACACATCCATATGAAAAAGTTCAGAAAAATATTACTTACCATGGGCTTTGCGGTATTGATTCTGATCAATACCGGAGCACAAAACCCGATCGTAAGAAATCAATACTCGGCAGATCCTTCTGCAAGAGTATTTGGAGACAGGGTATATGTTTATCCCTCACACGATATTCTGGCAACAGAAGGTAAAGGCCGTGTGGGTTGGTTTTGCATGGAAGATTATCATGTATTTTCTTCCGCAAATCTTACCGACTGGACAGATCATGGTATGCTCATCACACAAAATAAAATCCCATGGGTTAAGCCAGACAGTTACAGTATGTGGGCGCCGGATTGTATAGAACGAAACGGAAAATTTTATTTTTACTTTCCTACTTCACCAAAAGATACCGTTGCATATGGAAGAGGATTCAGGATAGGTGTTGCCATTGCAGATAAACCTACCGGGCCATTTATCCCGCAACCGGAACCTATAAAAGATGTTAAGGGTATTGATCCCAATGTATTTATTGATAAAGACGGACAGGCATATCTCTATTGGTCGGCAGGAAATATTTATGGTGCAAAGCTGAAAGCGAATATGCTGGAACTGGATTCTGAAGTAAAAACTTTGGGTGAGCTGCCAACCAAAGGATTGAAGGAAGGCCCCTATCTTTTTGAAAGAAACGGAATTTATTATTTAACCTATCCGCATGTAGAAAACAAAACGGAAAGGCTGGAATATGCGATCAGTAATAGTCCACTGGGGCCATTCAAAGTTACAGGTGTTATTATGGATGAATCTGAGTCAGGTTGCTGGACCAATCACCATTCACTGATCGAATTTAAAAATCAATGGTATCTGTTTTATCATAACAAAGATTACTCTCCCAAATTTGATAAAGCCCGTTCTATCAGAGCCGATAGTTTATTCTTTAATACAGATGGAACGATTAAAAAAGTGATACCCACATTGAGAGGCATTGGGGTTACCAAAGCAACAACAGAAATTCAGATAGACAGGTATACTTCACTCAGCAATGAAGGTGTTGCTATTGAATTTATTGACACAACCAACAAATTTACCGGATGGAAAACGATTTTCACTAAAGCGGGTGCATGGATACAATACAATAGTGTTGACTTTGGAAACAAGCCAATAAAAACTGTATCAGTAAACGCAATGTCTGAAACCGGAGGCATTTTACAAATACGCACCGGCAGTATTACAGGGCCTGTTGTGTCTGAAGTCAATATTCCTAAAAGCAGTAACTGGAAGTTGGCCAAAGCAAACATAAGCAAGTTACCAAAAGGTATTCAGCATGTATTTGTGGTGATGAAGGATAATATGAATGTGTCGGCAGACTGGATACGTTTTGAATAAAAGAAAATAGTAATTACATAATCGTTATTATGAATTCAACGCCACAATCAAAAATCACCTGCTAAAAGAAAATACCTATGAACAGAAAATACAAATCTTTGTTGCCGGTTATAACCTTTACCATTTTATCAGCATTACAGGCAGCTGGTATTGCAGCTTTTGCACAGCCTCCCGGGCAGGGGCAAAGACCGCCACTCCCTCCTATACCTATAAAAGGTGATACGACACATACCTTATCCAAACACTTCACACCTGCCTCTGCTGTAAAAAAAGCACCGGATGCAGAAGGATTCATTCAACGCTGGCTTGTACTGGAACCTGTAAAGAAAGATATTGCCAGAAATAATATACTTACTAACAGCTACCTCAGAACAACTTTTTCAGCTGATAATTTTTCAAGCGATTACACAACCATTCCAAAAAATGCTGAGACGATTAAAGTCGGAAACCAGGAATTGAAGTGGTATGCTTTGGACAGCAAGGCATTCAATTTCAACTTATACAATTTTTTATATGCTATTGACAAGCCAAAATATGGGGTACTTTTTTGGCTTGTTACCGTTGTTAATTGTGCTGAAGAAATCAAAAACGTGCGGTTGGCTGCCGGATGCAATTCCAGCAGCATGTGGTGGCTGAATGGAGAGGAAGCATTGACACTTTCCGGTGACAGGGATTTGATTGCCGATAATGGCACTTCTGCACGTTTAACACTTAAAAAGGGAAAGAACATCATTCGCGGGGCTGTAATCAATGGGCCCGGCATGGCTAATTTCTGTGTTCGTTTTTTAGATGAAAAAGGATTGCCTGTAAAAAACATCAGTATTAGTTCCGAATAAATTGGCTGTTTTTTTTACGATAAAAATTATTCTGAAATCGAAGTTTTATAAAAGAGTCCTGAGAACAAATTTTTTCTGATGAAGTATTCCCCGGATAATTAAAAAAATTATTACATGAAAAGAATAAAAGCAACCTGCTTAATAACCTTATTAGCTTTACTGATAACACAATCATTAACAGCACAGGTTGGAAAACCATTTATCCATGACCCCTCAACCGTTACTGAATGTGACGGCAAGTATTACACATTCGGCACAGGGGGTGGTGGATTGATTTCTAAAGATGGTTGGACATGGTATGGTGGCGGGGTAAGACCGGGTGGTGGAGCAGCTCCTGATGTGATCAAGATTGGTGATCGTTACCTTGTCATATATGGAGCAACAGGTGGTTCAGGCAATCACAAAGGAGCGATTCTTACGATGTGGAACAAAACATTGGATCCAACGTCTCCTGATTTTAAATATTCTGAACCGGTTGTTGTGGCTACATCAGATGGCTATGAAGAGAATGATGCCATTGACCCGGGTGTGATGTTAGATCCGGTTACCGGACGCCTTTGGCTATCATACGGCACCTATTTTGGATTCATTCGCCTTATAGAACTAGACCCGAAAACAGGAAAACTCATGGCTGGTAATAAACCCGTTGATATAGCCATTACCTGTGAAGCCAGCACCTTAGTATACCGGGATGGTTGGTACTACCTCCTTGCAACGCATGGTAGTTGTTGCGATGGTGCCAACTCTACCTACAATGTTGTGGTTGGCCGTTCAAAAAAAATTGCAGGCCCTTATCTCGATAATGTAGGAAGAAGTATGTTGGAAGGGGGCGGCAAAATGGTGGTTGCTACCCGCGGAGGATTAATTGGCCCCGGGCATTTTGGACATATCCTTCTTGAGAAAGGAGTTGAAAAAATGTCCATCCATTATGAAGCAGATCTGGAGCAAGGTGGTCGTAGTGTATTAGGTATACTTCCGGTGGTTTGGAAAGACGGATGGCCTGTTGCCGGAGAAAAATTCAAAGAAGGCACTTATGAAATTGAATCAGTAAGAAGAGGATATGCATTAGAGTTGGCAGTTGATTTTACAAGAATGACAGGCGGACCAAGAGGATTTGGCCAGCCTAATAATGAGCCCATAAAACCGGTTCCTGCACAGCAATTAGCCGATGTAATCAAAAACTGGCCAGCAGGTAATATCAATTTGAGAATAGGCGACTACATGTCAAGCCCCCATCAAAAATGGACGATCACAGATGCGCCAGATACAACTGGCTATTTAGGCGGCCCCTATTATAAAATTGTATTGGCAGGAACAGATCGTGCATTGGCAGCAACTGCAGATGCAGAAGTAATCACCGTGCCGGCATTTACGGGTGCATCCGAACAGCTATGGAGGATTGATCAATTAACTGATGGCAGCTACCGAATAATGCCTAAGATCATTCCCAATTCAGGAAAGAAGTTAGCACTGGTATCATCCGGAGATAGCACACCAACACTGGCAGAGTTTGATTTTAGCAGCGATAATTCTAAATGGAATTTCAGGGCTTACTGAGTATCAATTTAAGGAGATATATAAAAGATTTAATCACCCAAAACAACAAACTTAATAAAGTTAATTTCATAAATTCAATAACAAATAAACTACACAAAATGAAGTATCTATTAACTGCTGTATTACTTTTAGGAAGCCTGTTCACTATGGCACAAAACCCTATTGATGGTAAGTGGAAAGGTTCGCGCGAAACACCCAATGGCACTTTTGAAGTTAATTACACTTTTAAAGTTGAAGGGACAGAATTAACAGGCACTTGGAAAACTCAATTTGGAGAAACGAAATTAGAAAAAGGAAAAGTTGACGGAAAAAAGTTTTCGTTCAGTATTAGTTTTAACGATATGACGATCGCAAGCACCGGTGAGCTTGTAGGTGAGAATGAAATTGTGGTTAAGAATGAACGAGGTGAAACAAAACTGACCAGAGTGAAAAATGAATAAACTTTTCTGGATACTATCCGATTCATTTGAATCCTGGATAGCGTTATTTAGATCATTTTATCTGTTCGACTCTTTGAGAAAGCTTGTAAGAGGTTAGTTGACATATTGTTCAGCTAACCTCTTTTTTATCACATATTGATACAAAATGACAGGGTTCTTTTTTATGATAAAGTTCCCCCTACCCTGTATTTCAATATTGATTAAAGTTCAAACCACCCTGCTTTTCATTAAGTATGTTGCAAAGCGGCAATATCTGCAAACTCGCTTGAAAGTTTGGTACTGAGTCTTTCCAGAATCTTATAATAACTGTGATAGATTTTATGATTTTTTTTATCGGGAGTTGCCAGTTCTGTTAGCACAACTGTTTGTGCCGCTTCATCAAGCGATTTGTAAATACCCATTTCAGTAGCACATAAAAGGTAAGAGCCGTAGCTAACACTGTGGTGATCTTGTCTGAGCTGCACAGGCTTATTATATATATCGGCAATCATTTGAGTAACAAAAGGCAATGAACCAAAACTGCCGTTGATGGAAAGACTATTAATACTGCGATGTTCCTGAAGTGTTTTGCCAATACTGTATATTCCATATAAGATTCCTTCAATGGTTGCCCTCACAAAATGTGCTTTTTCATGTTTAATATTTAGCCCAAAATAAACACCCCTTGCATTCGCATTCCAGATAGGCGCCCTCTCTCCCAGCAGATAAGGGAGGAAGATCAAACCATCCGAACCGGGTGAAACAGAAGATGCCTGACTGATGAGCTCCAGCATACTATGTTGTATATCAAAAGGATTTTTGAAATCACCAAACTGCCTGGTAAACCATTCAAAAATATTACCGCCGTTATTGGTAGGACCACCTGATATATATCGGTTTTCAGTAAGCAGGTAATTAAAGAACCGCTGCTTTTCATCCTTTAAAACCTTATCCCCCATCACCCTAACGGCTCCACTGTCTTCAATCGTTATGGTAGCCATTCCTTCACCGTTAACTCCATCACCTATGGTTGCCATACAACCATCACTTGAACCAACCAGAATTTTAGTGTCGGCAGTAAGCCCAAGTGATGCCTGAAAAGCTTTATTCAATTTGCCTGCACTCGTAAAAATGGGAACCAGATCCGGTAACATTTCTGATCGGATGCCGGCAAACTTGAGGGAATCAGGTTCCCATTTTATTTTGTGAATATTCAACAATCCGGTAGCAGAAGCAATGCTGTAGTCAATCATATATTCACCGGTTAATTGCTGCAGGATATAACTCTTCAGTGATAAAAATTTACTAGCCTGTTTAAATTTTTCATTTTCGTTATTTTTCATCCAGGCAATTTTAGTTAGCGGCGACATTGGATGCAACGGCGTTCCTGTTGCGTTGTATATTTTTTTACCCAGTGCTGAATTTTTTAATTCCGCGGCTTCTTTTCCGGCTCTGCAATCTGCCCATGTAATTACATTACCCATCGGGTTTCCTCTTTTATCAACGGCCATAACACTATGCATGGAAGAACTAAAACAGATACAGGAAACTTTGTATTTTTTCGGTCGTACAATTTCATTCAACAGGTTCTTAAGTACATACAACATCGTAATAAATATCTGATCGGGATCCTGCTCACTATAATCAGGTTCACTGTGAAAAGTGGGACAGTATCCTTTTAGGGAACCAATCGTATTCCCTTTTAAATCAAATGCATAAATTCTTACTGCATTTGTTCCTAGTTCTATCGTTATAACGCAATCCATTTATGTAAGATTTATTTTGTTTGCAAATGATTTTTTCTAAACTGACTGGGTGAATAACCGGTCAGTTTCTTAAAAGTGGTGGAAAAATGTTGGGAGGAATAGAAACCGGTATCAAAGGCAATATCTGTAAGACTAATATCGGGTCTTTTTAATAATTTAACGGCTTCTGAAATTCTAATATTGATCAAATAGTTAAGTGGTGAAAATCCTGAAAAACTTTTTACTTTTTCATTAAAAAGAGTTGACCCCAGACCAACCATTGTTGCCATTTCTTCTACTGTCCATTGATGCGAGAGGTTTCGTCGTAACTCTTCTTCCAGTTTCATAAATGTTTTCGGAAAATCTCTTCCCGGATTGGAAATTTTTGTGAATTGCCTTGCCACCAGAATGAAAATTTCATCCAGTAAATGATTCACTCTTGCCTGAAAGCCGATTTCCTGATTAAAGAGTTCTGATTGAATGTTTTTGAAAATGGGCGCGGCCTCCAAAAATTTTTGTAATACAGGCGGATGATCCATTTGTAAAACCCGTATTATCGAATGGTATTCCTCATCTGATAAATTGCTCCATGATTTTCTTTGCAGTTCTCCCTTTTTGTTTTTCTCATCCTCAATATGAATCCATGAGAATGAACCGATTTCCAAAACATTATTTTCACTGCCTAATTCAGTGCCTGACATAATTAACACAACATCTCCCGGAAATAAAATATAGGGCCTGTTGTTGATAGTCCATTCAAACTTTCCATCCTGAATATAATAAAATTTAATGCCGCATCCTTTTAAGGCGGGAAACCCATTAAGGCGTATAGCCGGGTTCTTAATAGCACCGATTTCTATGATTTGAGGAAACAACCTCAACTCAACAGCATTCTCAGAACGAAGTACAAATTGATTCATAGGCAATTAGCAGAAAGTAGCTTCAGTACCTTCTCCGCAATCGTTAATAACCAAATAGTCCCTTATAAAGTAAGGAAATTTATTTTACCTCAACTTACAAAATCCAACATAGTTTTTTATTGGAAGTTTTTACATATCTGATATAATAATTTACACCAAGATTGCAGGAAACGAGAATGATATTTTTTCATTTCGTTCTATTTTTTATCTAACCAAAACGCTTGCCTTATGAAGGAAAATTGCCAACCCGCATATAAGACGGGTTTACTCAGGCTTCTGTTCACTTATTTACTATTTACACTAGTAACAAATGCAACTGCACAAACTACCATAACCGGTTCAGTGCTCGATGCAGAAAAAAAGCCACTTAGTGGCGCCAGTGTACAAGTAAAAGGTACGAAGAAAGTTACAACCACTAACTCCTCCGGCAGTTTCAGCATTAATGCCGGTTCAAAAGATGTTCTTATTTTCAGCTTTGTTGGATTTACCTCTATCGAAGTTCCTGTGGGAGGTAGAACCAGTGTTTCAGTTAGCATGGTTAGAGAAGACGCTAAAAACCTGGAAGCTGTGATCGTAACTGCACTTGGTATCAAACGCGATGCAAGAAAATTGGGTTACGCGGCCTCAACTGTAAAAGTTGATGAAATCGCGCAGAACCGCACTACCAACGTGATGACCGCATTAGAGGGTAAAATAGCGGGTTTGGAAATTGCACCTCCAACTGCGGGTGTAGCTTCAAGTAACCGGATTCGTTTGCGTGGGCAGGCGGGTTTTAATGGTCAAACCAACTCTCCTCTAATTGTTATTAACGGTCTGCCAATGGATCAGGGCGCTCGTAGTGCCGAGGGCGGTGGCCCTGCAACGGATCAGGGCGATAATCTGCAACAGGTAAATCCGGATGATATTGAGTCAATGACCGTGCTGAAAGGTGCAACAGCGGCAGCGCTTTACGGTTCAAGAGCTTCCAATGGTGCCATTATTATCACTACCAAAAGTGGCGCTAAAAATTCGAAATTTGGCGTGGAACTTACGTCAAGCTTTGCTGCTGCAGAAGCGTTAGATTATTCAGATTACCAAACCGTATATGGTACCGGCTCTAATGGTGTCCGTCCTGCAACACAGGCTCAGGCGCAATCATTCGGTAACCTGGCATGGGGTGAAAAATATGACAACGTCCCTACGGTCCAGTATGATGGTGTTTTAAGGCCTTACGCTCCGGATCTAAACCGCACTAAGCAGTTTTACAACACCGGAACTTCGTACGTAAATACGTTAGCGCTTTCCGGTGGTAACGCCGTAACAAGCTACCGGGTATCTTATTCAAACCAGGATGCTAAGGGTATTTCCCCCGGCAATAGCTATCATAAAAGGATTTTTAACCTAGGACTTAACAGCAAGGTTACTGATAAGTTAACGCTTCAGGCGAATATTAACTATACCCACGAGGAAAATGATAATCCTCCGCTGGTTGGCGCCCAGGGTATCGGCTTTTCCAGCCTCCTTAACCGTCTTCCATTAACGGTTGCCATTTCGACGTTGAAAACGAGTGTTACAAATCCTGATGGCTCGATATTATCAACCAACCCCTTTAATAATCTTATAACTAACCCGTATTTTCTTATCGGCCGAATGTTCGATATAGCAAAAAGGGATCGTTTGTTAGGTACAGTTTCCCTTAGGTATGAATTCACCAAATGGTTGTATCTGCAGGGTCGTGTAAATGCTGACTTTGGGTACAATAACAATGAAGCTAATAATCCAAGTAATTATGCACCTAACGCACCAATCAATAGTTCCACCGGTGGCTGGGCGGGTAGTTACGGCGTTTCAACGGGTTACAACAAACAAATGAATACTGACTTTCTGTTAGGCGCTAACAAAAAAGTTGGCAATTTTTCAATAGACGCAAGCGTAGGTGGGAATATATACACAGTTGATAATAACTTTTCCAGTCAAAATGTGACAGACTTTGTGGTGAGAGACATTTACAGCATAGCAAACGGTATTACTAAAACCCAGAGTTACAGCAAAACCAGATCGCAGGTAAACTCTCTATACGCTTTTGCGGATATCAGTTATAAAAATTTCCTTTACCTGAATATCACTGATCGTAGTGACTATTTTTCTGTGCTTACACCACCAAGCTCAATAGTTGCTAATCCGAAAAATTCTTTCAACTATCCATCTGCAAGCGCCGGTTTCATTTTTTCGGAATTGCTGCCCAATGTCAAATGGTTGAATTATGGTAAATTAAGAATGAGTTATGCAAAAGTGGGTAATGTAAATGGTGTTAGTCCCTATAGCAGCCAGCTTACATACGCAATCGAGTCACAGCTTTTCGGCGGCTATTCGATCGCAAATATTGCTAACGGAAACAATCCAAACCCATACATTAAACCTTACACCGTTAGCGAAAAGGAAATAGGTTTGGAATTAAAGACCTTACATAGTCGTTTAAATTTCGATATCTCCTTTTA
This sequence comes from Sediminibacterium sp., assembly GCA_965206685.1. Lineage (GTDB taxonomy): Bacteria > Bacteroidota > Bacteroidia > Chitinophagales > Chitinophagaceae > Sediminibacterium. The sequence goes on along the minus strand of OZ242223.1, from coordinate 1,319,088 downwards.
TGATAAGCGGACCGACGATCAGATTTTGCCAATTAATTTATCAACCGCATCGGGTTATACCGGTCAGAATGTCAATATCGCAAAGTTACAAAACACAGGGGTAGAGCTTATGATTGAAGGAACACCTGTTAAATCTCAGAAGTTTACTTGGAATGTATCGCTAAACGGAGCCTATAATACTTCAAAAGTATTGGAACTAAATCCAGGGCAAACCCGCCAGATAGTAACTTTTTTTAATGGCACAGGGAACGAGTTTATAGGTTATTTAACGTACGATGTTGGCATGGAGATGAACCAGTTGGTAGACTATACGTATCTGCGCAATGATAAGGGACAGGTAATGTTAAATAGCTCGGGAAACCTTCAGGCTTCAAAAACTATGGTAAACTATGGTAGCGCCAATTACAAATACATCGGTGGCATATCAAATACATTTAATTACAAGTCATTGAGTTTATTAGTTCAGGTTGATGGCAAATTCGGTGGCAAAGTGTTTTCGTCAACAGCATTAAACGGTTTAAGATCAGGTATAGGCCAGAATTCCTTAGTGGGTCGCGATGGGGTTATTTTCGATGGGGTGCTGCCTAATGGAAGCCAGAATAACATATCAGTTGCTCCGCAAACATTTTATGCCAATTATCGTTCCCAGAATATCGGAGATCCGTTTGTTTTCAGCAGCGACTTTATCAAGTTAAGAAATATCACACTTACTTATGACCTAAGCCGTTTTATGAGTAATAAAGTAAAGTTTGTGAAAGGACTGACGATATCTGCTTATTGCCGGAATGCAGCACTGCTGATGAAAAAAATACCTACCGTTGATCCTGAGGCTTTCGCTTCATCTGGCGACAGCCGCTTAGGGTATGAGCAACATACTGAACCAACGACCCGCACTTTTGGGCTTAACCTAAATGTAAAATTCTAAAATAAAATTTTATGAAGAAAATTATTCATCTTATACTCCCCGTGGCATTAATGATCTGCATTGGAAGTTGTACAAAGGGGTTTGTGGAAAAAAATCAGGACCAATATGCAATTACTGCAATTGACCCGGGATTGTTATTTTCAGGAGCAGAGCGGAATATGAATAGCAGCGCTGCTGGCGTCAATACCGGCAGTTGGGATGGAGAACAAACCATAGTACAACAATATATGAATGCTTATAACACAGGTGCTACAGCGGGATTTCAATTTAATTTGGACATAGATGGTTATAGCAATGATCGTTGGAATGTTTACACGGGTGTTATCAAACCTTTGGTACAAATCATTAGTGTAGTTAAAGACAAACCGGCTTCTAAAAATCTTTATGCCATGGCAAGGATATGGAAAGCGTTTGCGTTTATGACCCTCGTTGACACATACGGTGATGTGCCTTACAGCGAAGCAGGAAAAGCATACCTGGAAGGATTGATCTCTCCAAAGTATGATAAAATGGCTGATATTTATGCAGACCTTTATACTGAGCTTAAAACGGCTTCGGCTGATTTGTCCGCTTCAAATGAATATGTAAGCAGTGATTTATTTTTTGGTGGCGCATCCGGTACAGCAGCTGCACAAGTGGCCCAGTGGAAAAAAATCGGTTACTCTTTACTGCTGCGCCTGGGTATGCGCTACTCAAAACTTGATGCAACAAAAGCAGCAAGTATTGCACAAGAGGCTTTTGCAGGTGGTGTAATTCTTTCAAACAGCGATAATGTTGTTGTCAAACAATATAATGGTTCCGTTCCCAACACCTTTTCTAACCTGCAGCGGAACATCAGCCCCTATTTTTATTATTTAGCTGAGCCTTTTGTTACCCAGTTAAAAAGCACTTTTGATCCCAGGTTGAAGTATATCGGAGCCGGCTATGCCAATCCTACAACCATTACCTCTACACGTGATACCACAAGAGCTAACCAATATGGATTTCCGGTGGGATATGACGCGGTAACCATTTTGACCGCTCCGGGTACCAGAGGCGCTAAAGGCGGTGGACTAAACTACACCCAGCTTAATTATGATGTAATGGTTAGTACTGTTGCCCCTGCCCTTTTTATTACGAATGCGCAGACCCAATTGTTATTGGCAGAAGCTAAATTCCGGGGGTGGATAACAAGTAGCACTACAGCGCAACAATACTATGAAGCCGGCGTGAGAGCGGCTATGGATGACTGGAACTTATTTCCCGGCACATTGAGCCCCGCCGTATCAAACACAGAAAAAGACAACTTCCTGCTTGGCGCTGGCGTTGCTTACAATAGTACTGATGCACTTAAGCTTATAAATACCCAATACTGGATATGCTCCATAACAAACGGCGCAGAAGGATTTGCAAACTGGAGAAGAAGCGGATTCCCGGCATTGCTGCGTAATACGTATAACAATGACTTAGTTCCCGGAGGCGGCTTTGTAAGACGCATGTCTTATCCCGATGCTGAAAAAGCCGCAAATGCAGCCAACTATACTGCAGCTGCTGCGAGCATGGGCGGAGATGGAATAACACAACGTGTGTTCTGGGATAAATAACCTTTAACAGTTAATGTACATAACTATTTCAGTTACTCCGATAACTAGAATCGGAGTAACTGAAATAATCTTTCTCACTTTGCTGAGTTTATCCAAGTTCTTTTATTTAAGAATACTTATTGCAAAGCATAATTACGTTTCACAGAAAATCAATGTTGCGGGATTTCCTGATCCTGAATATAGTTACGCATTAAAATAACGAAAATAGGTTAAGCATCAAAGTATGATGAGATAGCAGTAGGTTGTTGTAATAAAAGTCTATCTACATCAAACAAACCTTATGTTTCTACATAAGGTTTTTCTTTCAATAGGTTATCAGAATAATACAAATGCAAAAACAGTTGCGGAAAAACAGATCATCCATAAAATCTGAAACATCGAAAAATGATTTTCTATTTCAACATCATCCTGCTGAAAGAAAGGAAAAATATATTATGATTCTATAAAAAAGAGAAGCAATGAAAGGAAAATTAAGGAGTCACGCCTGGTTTGGCAGAAAAGATAAAGACGGAATACTATATCGTAGCTGGATGAAAAATCAGGGAATGCCTACTGATATGTTTGATGGAAGACCGGTAATAGGTATTTGCAACACGTTCAGCGAATTAACTCCCTGTAACGCACACTTTAGGGAAATTGCTGAGAGTGTAAAAAAAGGAGTACTTGAAGCAGGTGGATTTCCTGTTGAATTTCCAATCATGAGCTTGGGCGAAACCTTGTTGAAACCAACCGCCATGCTGTTTCGCAACCTTGCCAGTATGGATGCAGAAGAAAGTATCCGCGGCAACCCAATGGACGGTGTTGTTTTATTAACCGGTTGCGATAAAACAACCCCTTCTACTGTAATGGGTGCAGCCAGCGTTGGATTGCCAACCATTGTTGTACCGGGCGGGCCAATGCTGAACGGCAAATATAAAGGCCAGGACATCGGAAGTGGCACGCACGTATGGAAGTTTGACGAAGATCTGAAGAAAGGGAAAATGACACAGGAAGATTGTGAATTTGCCGAAAGCTGTATGAGCAGGAGTATCGGTCATTGCATGACCATGGGTACTGCCTCCACAATGGCCTGTATGGTAGAATCGTTGGGCCTGACATTAAGTGGTGCCGCTGCTGTTCCTGCTGCAGATTCCAGAAAAAAAGTATTGGCACAGTTGAGTGGAAGAAGAATTGTGCAAATGGTTAAAGACAATTTAACCATCGACAAAATTTTAACAAGAGAATCTTTTGAAAATGCCATCATGGTAAATGCCGCGGTAGGTGGCTCTTCCAATTTCATTATTCATTTATTGGCTATTGCAGGCAGAGTGGGTGTAAAATTAGATCTTGAAGATTTTGATACGATTGGCAGTAAGATCCCTTTGCTGCTTAACCTTATGCCATCCGGAAAATACCTGATGGAGGATTTTTATTATGCAGGAGGACTACCCGTTATTTTACATGAATTACAAAAACATCTTCACAAAAAAATAATTACGGTTACTGGTAAAAACCATCATGCGAATATTAAAGGGCATACAGAATGCTATAACAGTGATGTGATAGCAAACTATAAAAACCCATTAATTGCGGAGGCAGGATGTGTGATTGTAAAAGGGAATCTGGCTAAAAATGGAGCAGTCATTAAGCCATCCGCCGCTACACCTGCGCTGATGAAACACAAAGGCAGGGCTGTGGTTTTTGAAAGTATTGAGGATTATCATTCCCGAATTGATACACCGGATCTTGATATAGATGAAAACTGTGTAATGGTATTAAAATACGTTGGGCCTGTTGGATATCCTGGTATGCCGGAGGTTGGTAATATGGCACTTCCCAAAAAATTACTCGAAAAAGGCATTACCGATATGGTACGCATAAGTGATGGAAGAATGAGCGGTACCGCTTACGGAACAGTGGTTTTACATGTTTCACCGGAAAGTGCTATTGGCGGGAACCTCGCGTTTGTAGAGAATGGCGATATTATTGAACTCGATGTTCCAAAACGTAAACTGAATTTACATGTAAGCAATAAAGAATTACTGAGAAGAAAGAAAAAATGGCTTGCTCCCAAGCCTGCAGCGTCAAGGGGATATGTAAGCTTATATGTACAAACCGTAATGGGTGCCGACAAGGGAGCCGATCTGCATTTTTTACAGGGAAACTCAGGAAGCGAAGTAACCAGAGACTCCCATTAAACAGGTAGTAACGTGATGAGAAGAACCGATAAATCTGATAGTCGCCATTTAATTCAGAGGAAAAATCTGATCAAATAAATCATACCCTTTCACTAAATATAACAGACATTTATACAAAAAATAATACACATGATACGAACCAGCTTTCCTGTAATGATTTTGATCAGCTGCCTTTTAACGACAGCTTGTTCTACGGGGAAAAAAAATACTGCTTCAAATAAACCGGCATCATTAAAGGAAGTATTTAAAAAAGATTTTGGAATCGGTACGGCGCTGAATAATCAACAGATTGAAGAGAAAGATCCGAAAGCTGCTGTATTGATCCCTCAGCAGTTTAATATGGCTACGCCGGAAAATATAATGAAAGCGGAGATCATACATCCGCAATGGGATACGTATAACTATGAGCTGGCAGATAAAATGATCGACTATTGTAAAAAAAATAATATCAAAGTAAACGGACATACACTGATCTGGCACAGTCAACTACCTCCCTTTGCCCGCAGAATACAAAGTGTTGACTCCTTTAAAACCTTTTTTACAAATCATATTAAAACCATTGCGGGTCGTTTCGATGGTAAAGTATATTCCTGGGACGTTGTAAATGAAGCCCTGAATGAAGATGGAAGCATGCGCAAATCTGTATTCCTTCAAAAACTGGGTGATGATTTTGTAACCGATGCTTTTAGAATTGCCCAGGCTGCTGCACCTAATACCCAATTATATTATAACGACTATAACAATGAACAACCTGCTAAACGTGCCGGTTGTATTGCATTGATAAAAAAAATACAGGCAGCCGGAGTTCGTATTGATGGTGTTGGTATACAGGGGCACTGGCATCTGGGGAAAATTCCTTTGAAGGATATAGAAGAAAGTATTCAGCAATATTCTGCACTCGGACTTCAGGTAATGTTTACAGAATTGGATATAGAAATACTGCCACGTAATTTTCAGGGAGCCGATGTAAATCAACGGATGAACACGAGTGCTGTATCTAACCCCTATCCAGACGGTTTGCCCGACAGCCTGCAGCAAAAACTCGCAAATGATTATGCCTCTCTTTTCAAATTATTTCTCAAATACAAAGGGAAAGTTTCCAGGGTAACTTTTTGGGGAGTAAACGATGGGCAAAGCTGGCTAAATGGTTGGCCGGTAAGGGGCAGAACCAATTATCCATTATTGTTTGACAGAGAATTTTTACCTAAACCGGCATTTTATTCTGTAGTTGCTTTAAAGAAATAATACATTCAGAATAAACAGCAAAATATTCGATCAGTCGTTACCAATGGGCACCTAATAAACATGGCGATTCGTAACTGAATCGCCATGTTATTTTCAGGTCTAACCCTTAAGTGTCGAACTATTTTTCAACAAAACCCTATCTATAACTTACTGTATTTAAGCATGCTATAAAAATATACACCAAATTTCGATGTTAAATTTACAGAACACAGATCCGATCAATCCTCATTTCCGTAATTTTAAAATAAGCTTGAAAACGGGCAAGCCGGCTATATTGTTTACGTATTTTGATTATCAATACCTTATAGCAACGGAATATTCTCATCAACAAGATGAAAAGAAAATATCCATTCAAAAAAATCCAGATCCGGGGTATTGACAGTAAAGTCATTACACTCTTTCTATTGGTATGCATTGCCTCCTTCTTTCTCATCGTTATTAATTTTTACAGTTTAAAGATCACCGCTGCTGTTCGTGCATATACAAACGGAGAATCGGAATATTCGAAAGGCCAGAAAGATGCCTTACTTTATTTAACTGCTTTTATACAAACAGAAGATGAGAAATACTGGGCCCTGTTTCAAAAAGAGATACAGGTGCCGATGGAAGATAATATTGCCCGTAAAGCGCTGCTTAATGATGTTGGTGGCAATATTGCTGCCAATGCTTTTTTAGCAGCCAGAAATCATCCGGAAGATATCAATGGCCTGATTTGGCTTTTCAAAAACTTTAAAAACGTTTCTTTTATGCAAAAGGCCATACAGGTATGGGCCGATGCGGAACCATTGATTAACGATATAAATCGTCTTGGATCGGATATTCACAAAGTAAAAGAAGAAAATCAGCTTACACCCGATAAAAAAAGTACACTTATCCTTCAGATAAATACGATCAGTGCCGATCTCTCACAAAGAGAACGTTTATTTTCCAATACACTGGGCAATGCAGCCAGAACCATTAACAGCCTGTTGTTCATCGGAAATTTTGTTTGCATTATCCTTATTCTCGGAAGCCTGATCGCTTATGCGATCATTATGGTTAACAGACTTTCGCTGAATGCGGTGGATCTGAACAAGAAAAATGGAGAACTGATCAATACAAATAAAGAAATGGATGTGTTTATTTTCAGCGCCTCGCATGATATGCGATCTCCCATTACTTCAACCAAAGGATTGATAGATATTGCTTTAGCCGAAGAAGATATTACCCGTATCAAAGGGTACCTGAAACTGCTGAAAAGCGTTGCAAATAAGCAGGATGTTTTTATACAGGAGATCATTGACTTCTTCAAGAATAAACGAACCGCCATCTCTATCAGCAAAGTAAATTTACCCGATCTTGTTTCGGATGTTCTTGACCAGCACTGGTATGCCATTGAAGCCGATGGTATTACGATCGAAACAAAGCTTGATATAGGCCAGTTTTATTGCGATGAGTTGCGGGTAAGGATGATCCTGAATAATCTGATCTCCAATTCAGTTAAATATAGTGACAAAAGAAAAACCGATAAAAAGATCAGGATCCGGGCCTGGAAATCATTACATGATTTTACGATTGAAGTGGAAGACAATGGCATTGGTATTAAAAAAGAAAAACAGGCCAGTATTTTTAATATGTTCTTTGTTACAGAAACCAATAAAAAAAGCAGCGGACTTGGCTTATACATTGTTCATGAAACAGTAATGAAATTGAACGGAGCCATTGAACTCCACTCCGAAGTAAATACAGGAACAAAAATTACAATCAGAATTCCTTTAATGTCAATATTGCATGAAAATGAAACGTCGTTTAAAGACTTACAGGTGTTGCAATAAGTGATAACATAGTATCTGCTATCGCGTAGCTCATTTACTGACTGAAACAGAAAAACCAGAAAACTGATCAATGGAAATAAATCCATTCAACATTTTCTGATTTTTATTAGGTTTCTAACTATCCTGATTTATACATTATCCATTTTAAAGAATACGCTTTTTATGCTCGTTATTTAATCATCGCATAAAATCTGCTCTTAAACTGTTTAAACTCATCTTCTAATAAGCCTATCCCTTTTTCCTGTGTGGTTGATAAGGGTTCAATAGAATTGGCTACTGCAAAATACAGGTCGCTCACTTTTCGTCTATATTTAAACTCATCAAAGAAAATGGATTTGCGGTTTAATTCCAGGATCTCATGTTTGAAAGCATCCAGTTGCGTGAGTTTGGTTTTTTGTGCTGCATCTGATTCAGCAGCTTTGGCTACGGCAACCATGGTTTTATTTAATGTATCAACCAATACAGCCAGTTGTTCGTGTAATGCATGCAAACGCATTCCCTGTTTGTATAACAGATCCAGCGATTGTGCCGTAAATCCTTTGGAAGGATTGGCTTCTATGGTAATAAACTGCTCATAAGATTTTCCATTGGCTTTTACCACGATCTTATATTTTCCGGCAGGTACTTTAGGGCTAACAAGTGAAGAATATAAAACAGTCGATTGGGCAATAAAACCACCTTCTGCTACCTTTGGCGGATTGATATTTAATGGCCAGTAAACTTTATTCAAACCTTTTACACCCGTTCCGTTAAAATCTTTTATTTTTTTATTGGCGGCATCGTAAACTTCTATTTTCACACTTTCATTACTGCGTTGTTGTAAATAATAAAAGATAGTTGGCGCCACTACCTTATTCTCTCCTACCCAACCCGTTAAATTAACCGGTGGTTGTGGATATTGCGGAGAATAATCATATTTAAAATTCTGAATGGGAAATAAGATAGCTTCCTTATTGATATCTGCTTTTACCAGTTCGCGTAATGGCTGCAGGTTATCGATGATGTAAATGCCTCTTCCATGAGAAGCGATCAGGAGATCATTGGTTTGTGGTTGTATTTTTATATCCCTCACTAAATTATACCATGGCATATTCTGGTATTTACTGCGCATCCAGTTAGCACCTCCATCGAGTGAAAAGAATAAACCCATTTCTGTTCCGAGAAACAGTAATTTTTCATTCACAATATCTTCTCTGATCACGTGTGCGAAGCCGGTAAACTCTGATGAAGTTAACCGCTTCCAGCTATTCCCCCCATCAGAACTAACCACCACATAAGTATTGAAATCGCCATACATATGGTTGTCTAAGGTTATATAGACCCTTTTTTGATCGAGTGAAGAAATTTCAATACTGCTGATCCAGCTGTTTTCAGGAACACCGGTTTTCCAGATGCCGGCTGCTTTATTCTGCCAGGTTTTTCCGCCATCGGTGGTTAACTGCAGGTTGCCGTCATCGGTTCCTACCCAGATTTTATTTTCGTTTTTCGGATCCTGTGTTACCGTAAATATGGTACAATGATTTTCGGCGCTGGTATTATCGCCGGTAATGCCACCACTACTCTCCGATTGTTGTTGTTTGGCTTTGTTATTGGTTGTGAGATCGGGTGAAATTCTCTCCCAGTTTCTTCCATCATCATTTGAACGGAATAAATATTGCGAGGCGATGTATAAATTATACAAAGGTTTACCCGTTGCAGATTTTTTGATTGATGGGCCTGTAACGATGGGTGTATTCCAGTTCCAGCGATGATCATCATCACCCGCTAATTTCTTGGGTTTGATGCCGTATGACAAACCGGTTGTAATATCAACCCTTGTAATTTCTCCACCCTGTGATTCGGAGAAAACAATTTTAGGATTTACTAAACTTGTCTGTACCCAAAAACCATCTCCCCCACCGATCGTTCTCCAGTCAACAGAACTAACGCCACCCGGTGATGTATTGGGCGCCATCCATGAATTGTTATCCTGCAATCCGCCATACACATTATATGGAGTTTGGTTATCGGTACTTACATGATAGAATTGCCCTACCGGAAGATTATTTAAAAACTGCCAGGTAGTTCCTTTATTCATACTTAGGTAAACACCACCATCGGTTCCCAGAAATAACATATCGGTATTATTCGGATTCACCCATAGTGCATGATGATCTGAATGCGGTGCTACACCACCGATAATATTTTCGCTCCATGAATAACCACCATCTGTTGATGATGCAAAGGTGAATGCAGGGCGGTACACTCTTTTCGGATCTTTCGGATCGTACACCAATGTGCTGAAATAGAATGGCCTCGCCGTAATATTTTCTGTTGATGATAATTTTTTCCAGGTTTCACCTTCGTCTTCCGAAATATACAATCCCGGTGTTTTGGCTTCCACAATTGCCAATACTTCTGAAGGTTTGGAGGGATTGATGGTGATCACAATTCTGCCAAGGTCGCCTTCCGGTAAACCTTTGGTGATCTTATTCCAGGTTTTACCGCCATCAATTGTTTTATATAAAGCACTACCCGAACCTCCCGAACTAAAAGCAAAAGGTTTTCTTCTGAACTGCCAGAAAGAAGCAAACAGGGTTCCTGTTTTTACAGGATGCATGGCAATATCTGCACAACCCGTTTCATCATTTACAAATAATATTTTATTCCATGTTTTGCCGGCATCTGTTGATTTATATAATCCTCTTTGAGAAGAAGATTTCCATAAAGGCCCCGGGGCTGAAACATAAACCGTTTTTTTATCAGCCGGATCCACAATGATCTTACTGATATGTTCTGTACTGTCCAATCCTATTTTCTGCCAGTTATTTCCGCCGTCGGTTGTTTTATACAAGCCATCACCGATAGAAACAGAATTACGCATATTACTTTCGCCGGTTCCTGCATATACAACGCGTGCATTGCCCGGCTCTATTGCGAGTGCCCCAATCGACTGACAATATTTATCAAACAAAGGAGTGAAGGATTGTCCGCCGTTCTGGCTTTTCCAGATCCCGCCACCCGCAGTTCCAACATACAGATTTACCTGGCCATCCGCAGTAATTCCTTCAATAGAAGTAATCCTTCCGCTCATGGTTGATGGCCCCAGTGTACGGGCACCCATTACCTGAAAATAGGAAGTGTTTAATGTGGTTTGTGCCTGTCCACAAAAAACAAGCAGAAGTGAAAAAACGGTTAGTTTGGTTCTGATTGACATAACATATGATTTATAAAAAAACAGGCTGCATTCTCATGCACCATTGGGTACTACAGAAATGCAGCCTGTTTATACTATTATTTAAAAAATTAATTGGCTTTAAAAATAGCCATATCAACCGGAGCATTAACGGTTACTTTTTTGGTAACCATCATCATCATCCCCTGATCTTGTTTGAATGCCATTTTAATACCAAAATCTGTGGTCTGATAATCGAGGAATTTTACTGAAGATTTCACCTCCTGGCCCTGTTGCTTAACAATAGATTCTACTTTATATGCCAGACTGGTTTTGGTATCGAAAAAATAGGTTTTCTCGTTATTATTCTTAGTAGTGAGTTTGATCTTATAATATTCATTTCCATCTTCTTCATCTTTTCCTAAGAATTCAACGGAAGAACCTTTTGCTTTATAATCGATAAAAGCATCCTGAAGATCTAGGTCGTCTACTTTGGTTTTTAATTCATCGGCACTGATCGGATCGAGAGAAGCTTTACCCGCCAATGGGTTCTGAGACCATCCTTTTTCAGGAGTAACAATATCAATGATCTTATTCCCCTGAAATTCTGCATCAATACGCATGCCTTTCATCTGAACACCCTGCATAGTATACGGAATGGTTACGCCCTGCACTTCTACCTGGCCTTCTACTTTGATTGACTGAACTTTTGTCCATTTATCGGCACCACCAATGGCAGTGATATATTTTGCAATGATCTCGTCGGCCGTTTGGGCTTTAACGGTTACAATAGCTGTTAAGATAACAGCGAACGATAAGAAGATCTTTTTCATAATAAGATGTTTATTAGGTTTTGTATAACAGATAAGTCGGTATCGGGTGTAATATATTACAGGTAATTGACATTTATTTTAAAAAAATAGTGGAAGATTACTGATTGATTTATAAGGAGTTGAAGATTTTTATCTATTCTTAGAATTTACTTGAACAAACCAAGAATTTCCGGAATATCGAAAGATTGACGGTTGGCTATATAGTCGGCTTTTCAAATATTTAAGCGCTGCGTCTGAATATTCCGGCCAGCAGTTCGTTTTATCGTTATTTGTAGGAAAAAAGAGGCAGCACATTAGATCTCGATGGGTAATCCAGATTCAAAATCTTGTTATCTCAAGGTACGAAAAGTTCTATTTCTATTATTTTGCCGATCCTGGCTTCCATGTAAGGCCTATCCCAGCAGATCCTCCCTCAGTAGCTAATCCAACGGTGAGGTCTTTGTTTTTAAATTTTATCCGGTGTATCTCTGGGATTAAAATACCGGTCAATGCGCCAACACCCAAACCCACCAAATCATCAGACGGGAAATGTCTTAATCCCTTTACCCTGAAATAACCGATCAGGAGTGGTGGAATGGCTGCAGCTGCAAACACGAGATATTTTTTACCGCCCAACTCAGGGTGATAATCTGAATAAACCTTAGCCATAAAAAAACTGGCAGCCGCAGTAGAAGCAACATGCCCGCTGTAAAAAGAATTACGGTTATTGCCATCGTTTCTTTCGGTAACCGGTAGACTGGTATAATAAGTAACCGGCCTGAACCGGCTTTGAACCGAAGGACCTATAAAGCTATACCCATAAATATTTGATACAATAGAAATGGTTTCTAAATACATCACCAGCATCTTTGACCAATCTTTCCCGATATATTTATCAAAAACAAGCAAGGCCGGTAAACTAACGGAAGTAACCAATACAATGTTTGCAGCTGAATTATTACCTGCTGCTTTGGTTGCATCCTGGTTTAGTGCCCAACTGTCAAAGCCACTTACATTATTTCGGTTTAATGCACTTAATTCCGCCGCACTGATCTCAGGTTTGTTAATGATCCTGGGAATACCTAAATAGTTGGTTATGCCACCGGCGAGTGCAATACCTCCACTGATCCAATAGTTTACTTTATAGGGATGCCTGACAGAATCATTCTGATTATTTTGTCCCGGAACGGCAGTAATAAAAAAAATAACTATTGATAAAATGAGGGTAACCCTGTAAATGTAAGTTGGCAACTTTTTTGATTAAATGAGATCATAAGATCGTGTTTAAAATTACTCGAAATAAATCGTAAAGGCTGATACAAGCTGCGAAACCAGTCAATTATGTAAATTTTGCACAATCAGATGTATGTAAAACCTTTACCCATCCCATATTTATCCTTTTTATGTACCTGATTGGAAGTTTTCTAAAAAATCGGCGCTTTATTTTTCTCGGAAACTTATTACATTTATAAATACAGCATTTAAAAGAGGTACCATCAGATTACAAGTCTTTTTTACGGCCTATTCATTTGTTGAAAAAAAGAAAGGAACATGTGAGATCACAATCAGACCTAAAGACGACAAAACGGTTCAGGTATTCTTCCTGATAGTATTTTCCGATCGTGGCGCACAATTACAGGTAAGCAGCTCAAAAAAGGAGCCTAAGACGTTTTGTCGAATGTTTCTGTAAAATAGGTAGTACATCTGTATACATTACAGGCAACTATTTTTCATTACTCTTTTAATTTTAGTATGACAGCATCTGTTACTTCATTTCAGGGCCACTATCGGTTTCTTTCCAATTTCTGGCCCTGCACCATTGTTTGGGAAGGATTGGTTTATCCCAGCTTAGAGCATGCTTATGCAGCTTCCAAAACAGATGACCCTGAAGCAAAAGAAATGATCCGTTCCTGCCCTACACCCGGCGAAGCAAAAGAATATCTTGGTAATCATGATATACAAGTTTCCATCACATGGACAATTCCCAAAAAACTGCTTGTAATGGAATCGTTATTAGTCATCAAGTTTGGCGGAAAAGAACCACTGTTAACCAAAGCATTGATGGAAACCGGTGATGCAGAATTAATTGAAGGAAATACATGGGATGATACTTTCTGGGGGGTATGTAATCATATAGGTGATAATCATTTAGGAAGGTTACTGATGAAACTAAGGACAGAGCTTTTTGAAGAGAAGGCTTTGATAGAAAAACATCTTTCTTCAACAGATACACATCAGCAATTGGCTGAGCTAACCGGAATACCAAGACTTTCTTTGTACAACAAGATGATGGCATTTGGGATTTCGCAGAAAAAATATCTGGGATATTGACACAGAATATTTCTTTCAAAAAATGTAGGCCTAACCCAATCCGCCATGGCCTTTGTATAAGCTGATGGGCTTATCCAGCTTTACTTTGATCACCGTAATATATTTATCAGCAACATTGTCAGGAACATCGATGTACACCAATCCCGGAACCGGGCTCCAGGAGATTTTGCCCACCACTTTTGAAGTAAGTTTTGTACCGTTACCCAATACAGTAATTTCTTCGATCTTATTTTTTAATCCTTTGATCATTACAGGGCCACTGGTTTTCCCGTGTAAGAAAAGATATAGTGTTGTGGAATCTTTAGAAATAGTGGTAGGCCCGTAAAAATGTCCCTGGGGCATCCCTCCCAGTGTATTAAATATAGCTTCTCCATGTTTTTTATTCCATGCGCCCAATTCTTTTAATACGCTTATCTGTTCTTCGGGAATGGTGCCATCTTCCTTTGGCCCCATATCAAGCAAAAGATTACCGCCGTTAGAAACGGCATCAACAAAAATGCTGATCACTTCGTAAGGTGTTTTCCAATTGTTATCGTTATGAAATCCCCAGTTATCATTGGTGGTCATGCATAATTCCCACCAGTTATAGGCAGGTCGTGAAACCGGAAAATTCTGTTCGGGTGTTTCATAATCGCCATACCCCTGCAAACGACCATTGATAATAGCATTGGGATTACCGGATAAGATCAGGGTTCTCACTTTTTGTGATTCCCATTCTTCTGCGCTATGCTCCCAATCACCATCAAACCACCATAGATCGGGCGTAAACAGCGTATTGATTTCTTTGATCTGGCCCTGAAAAAAAGAACGAAACCGGTTCCATCTGTCATAATCGTTGGAAACCTTGTATCGGGAACTGTCTTTTAAAAAACCCGGATAATTATTATCGCTCCAGTCTATCAATGAGAAATACGCACCACATTTAATATTCCTTTTCCTTAATTCCGCAAAAAAAGGTTTGATCATATCCTTTTTGGCAGGTGTTGATTTTACGATGCTTCTGTTATTGAGTTTTGTATCGTACATAGCAACACCATCATGGTGCTTGGTAGTGATTACCGCATAACGTGCGCCACTTTCGGCTATCAGATCGGCCCACTTGGCGGCATCGTAATTTTTTAAGGTAAAGCCGTCAAGTTGCTTCATGTAATCGACATAGCCGATCTTTTTGTTATAAAAACTCCAGGATTCGTCTATCCCGTTAACAGAATAAATACCTGCGTGAATAAAGATCCCGAGTTTTGCATCGCCAAACCATTCCATTTTTGGGCGAATGGACGAGGCATCAATTTTTGATTGTGCTTTCGCAGAAACCAGCAAAAAACTAAAGAAGGCGGAGATCAACATCTTTCTCATCAGGGAAGTCATTTACAGGCTATTATCGATAAATCCATACTAAGCTATTATATATTATACAAGTTCAGAAAAGAAACACTATTTTATTTTCATACTCCCCGATGCCCGGTTATAGTAATCATACAATTCTGATATAAAAAAAGGCCTCTCAAATTTGAGAGGCCTTTTTACCAACTGCAAACCAATGGGGGATTTGGTTCCTAAAAACTAAACTGAAAAACATGATAATGACCCCGGATTAATTTCCTTTGAATATGATAAAATTCAAAACAATGCTTTCCGACAGGTTACCACCGCTGATATTATAAATGGATAAGGTAAACGATCCGTTAGTAACCGCATCTACCTGTACCTGGTAACTGTTTGTAGAAGCACCTGATGCGATCACGATAAAAGGAACATCTTTTGCTTTTACTACCGAATTGCTTACGATAAACGTAGCACTTGAACCGGAGTTGATACGGTTACTGGTAGTCGTAATCTGTCCTGAATATCCATTAACGGTAACAGTTTTGAATTTGTTGGTTGTTTGGGTTACTGTAGACCCGTTAGATGTATACCCGATCCCATTCTCCCCGGAACCTGCAGAAGCATTAAAGCCTGATGTAGCGGTTACAGTTCCGTCAAGTGTAATATCACCGGATACTGAAAGGCCGTTTAATAATCCAACAGAAGTGATATTGGGTTGACCTGCTGTAAGTAAGGTTCCGCCTAAAGTAGTACCCGTAATTCCACCGGATGCAGATACGGATGTGGGTGTAATATCACCCAGGCTTACAGTGATCGCGGGAGTTGTATTCGGATTACTTACCGATCCCGATACTCCATTAGCTGTAACAACCGACAGAGAAGTTACTGCGGTAGACCATTGGCCATCGCCACGCAGGAAGGATGTGCTGCTTGCTGTTCCTGAAGCATTAATATTTGCAATGGTAACAGATTTTGCAGGCAAGCTACCGCTGAAAGTACCGCCGGTGATGGTTCCGGTTATAGTAAGATTAGACAATACGCCTAATGAGGTAAGTGATGATGTTGTAATGTTTGAAGCCAGGGTAGTTCCTGTTAAAGAAGTACCCGCCGGTGTTGCAGATAATACAGCAGTATTTACAAAAGCAGTGGTAGCAATTTGAGTGTTTTTGGTACCTGCAGACGCAGTTGGTGCAAGAGGTGTTCCTGTGAGTACCGGTGAACTTAAAGGAGCTTTAACACTTAACATTTGCGCTGTATCTGATATTTTTAAGCGGTTTGATAACATGGATGCTGTATCAGAATACTGAACCGATCTTCCAGATTTCGCATATCCCGTTAACATCGAAGATGTATCCGCATATTGAACAGAACGGCCCGTTTTTGAATAGCCACTCAGCATGTTTGTTGTGTCAGATATTTTTAAACGATTCGATAACATAGATGCTGTATCTGAATATTTTACTGACTGACCTGATTTTGCATAGCCTGTCAACATCGAAGATGTATCTGCATATTGAACAGAACGACCGGTTTTAGAATAACCGCTCAGCATATTCGTTGTATCTGATATTTTCAAACGATTTGATAACATGGATGCGGTATCCGAATATTTTACTGACTGGCCAGACTTTGCATAACCGGTCAACATTAAAGATGTATCAGAATATTGAACCGATCTTCCGGTTTTGGAATAACCACTCAGCATGTTTGTTGTATCAGATATTTTCAAGCGGTTAGATAACATCGAAGCTGTATCTGAGTATTTTACTGATTGGCCAGATTTCGCATAGCCCGTCAACATTGAAGAAGTATCCGCATACTGAACTGAACGACCGGTTTTTGAATAGCCGCTCAGCATATTTGTTGTATCGGATATTTTCAAACGATTTGATAACATTGATGCGGTATCTGAATATTTTACTGACTGGCCGGATTTTGCATATCCTGATAACATAGAAGCTGTATCGGTGTATTTTGTAAACTGTCCTTTTCTTGCATAGCCGCTCATCATGTTCGTTGTATCAGATATTTTCAAACGATTTGATAACATGGATGCTGTATCTGAATATTGAACGGAGCGACCGGTTTTGGAATAGCCAATTAACATGTTCGTTGTATCTGATATTTTTAAGCGATTCGACAGCATAGATGCCGTATCAGAATACTTTACAGACTGTCCTGATTTTGCATAACCTGTCAACATTGAAGATGTATCCGCATATTGAACCGATCGGCCAGTTTTGGAATAGCCGCTCAGCATGTTCGTTGTATCTGATATTTTCAGACGGTTTGATAACATCGAAGCTGTATCAGAATACTGAACGGATCTTCCTGATTTTGCATAACCCGTCAACATTGAAGAAGTATCTGCATACTGAACTGAACGACCAGTTTTGGAATAGCCGCTCAACATGTTTGTTGTGTCAGATATTTTCAAACGATTGGATAACATAGATGCAGTATCAGAATACTTTACAGACTGTCCTGATTTTGCATAGCCCGTCAACATTGAAGATGTATCCGCATATTGAACTGAACGACCGGTTTTGGAATAGCCACTCAGCATGTTCGTAGTATCAGATATTTTCAAACGGTTTGATAACATCGAAGAAGTATCAGCATACTGAACGGATCTTCCTGATTTCGCATAACCTGTCAACATCGAAGAGGTATCTGCATATTGAACAGAACGGCCGGTTTTGGAATAGCCACTCAGCATATTCGTCGTATCAGATATTTTCAAACGATTTGATAACATCGAGGCAGTATCTGAATATTGAACGGATCTTCCCGATTTTGCATACCCCGTCAACATCGAAGATGTATCAGCATATTGAACGGAGCGACCGGTTTTGGAATAGCCGCTCAGCATATTTGTTGTATCTGATATTTTTAAACGATTCGATAGCATGGATGCAGTATCAGAATACTGAACTGATCTCCCGGATTTTGCGTAACCTGTCAACATGGATGATGTATCTGCATATTGAACCGAACGACCCGTTTTGGAATAGCCAATAAGCATATTGGTCGTATCAGATATTTTTAAACGATTTGACAACATCGATGCAGTATCTGAATATTGAACCGATCTTCCTGATTTCGCATAACCTGTCAACATCGAAGAAGTATCAGCATATTGAACAGAACGACCCGTTTTAGAATAGCCGCTCAACATGTTTGTCGTATCTGATATTTTCAAACGATTGGATAACATAGATGCAGTATCAGAATACTTTACAGACTGTCCTGATTTTGCATAGCCGGTCAACATTGAAGATGTATCTGCGTATTGAACAGAACGACCAGTTTTGGAATAGCCACTCAGCATACCCGTTGTATCTGATATTTTTAAACGATTTGACAACATGGATGCTGTATCTGAATACTGAACCGATCTTCCAGATTTAGCATAACCCGTCAACATAGATGATGTATCTGCATATTGAACAGAACGACCAGTTTTGGAATAGCCGCTCAACATGTTAGATGTATCAGATATTTTCAAGCGATTAGATAACATGGATGCAGTATCCGAATACTGAACTGATCTTCCTGACTTTGCATAACCCGTCAACATAGATGATGTATCCGCATATTGAACAGAACGGCCGGTTTTGGAATAGCCGCTCAGCATGTTAGTTGTATCAGATATTTTCAAGCGATTAGATAACATGGAGGCTGTATCAGAATACTGAACCGATCTTCCAGATTTTGCATAACCCGTCAACATAGATGATGTATCTGCATATTGAACAGAACGGCCAGTTTTAGAATAGCCACTCAGCATACCCGTTGTATCTGATATTTTTAAACGATTTGACAACATGGATGCTGTATCTGAATACTGAACCGATCTTCCAGATTTTGCATAGCCCGTCAACATCGATGATGTATCTGCATATTGAACTGAACGACCGGTTTTAGAATAGCCGCTCATCATATTCGTTGTATCAGATATTTTCAGACGGTTTGATAACATCGAAGCTGTATCAGAATACTGAACCGATCTTCCTGACTTTGCATAACCCGTCAACATAGATGATGTATCCGCATATTGAACAGAACGGCCGGTTTTAGAATAGCCGCTCAACATGTTTGTTGTGTCAGATATTTTCAAACGATTGGATAACATAGATGCAGTATCAGAATACTTTACAGACTGTCCTGATTTTGCATAGCCTGTTAACATAGATGATGTATCCGCATATTGAACAGAACGGCCGGTTTTAGAATAGCCGCTCAACATGTTTGTTGTGTCAGATATTTTCAAACGATTGGATAACATAGATGCAGTATCAGAATACTTTACAGACTGTCCTGATTTTGCATAGCCTGTTAACATTGAAGATGTATCCGCATATTGAACCGATCGGCCAGTTTTGGAATAGCCGCTCAACATGTTTGTTGTATCTGATATTTTCAGACGGTTTGATAACATCGAAGCTGTATCAGAATACTTTACAGACTGTCCTGATTTTGCATAACCCGTCAACATTGAAGAAGTATCAGCATATTGAACTGAACGACCAGTTTTTGAATATCCGCTCAACATGTTTGTTGTGTCAGATATTTTCAAACGATTGGATAACATAGATGCAGTATCTGAATACTTTACAGACTGTCCTGATTTTGCATAACCTGTTAACATTGAAGATGTATCCGCATATTGAACTGAATGACCGGTTTTTGAATAACCGCTCAACATGTTTGTTGTATCAGATATTTTTAAACGATTAGACAACATGGATGCTGTATCTGAATATTTTACTGATTGGCCAGACTTCGCATAACCCGTCAACATTGAAGAAGTATCAGCATATTGAACCGAACGGCCGGTTTTGGAATAGCCGCTCAGCATGTTTGTTGTATCAGATATTTTCAAGCGATTAGATAACATCGATGCCGTATCAGAATATTGAACTGATTGACCTGATTTTGCATAGCCTGTCAACATTGAAGAAGTATCAGCATATTGAACTGAATGACCGGTTTTAGAATAGCCGCTCAACATATTCGTTGTATCAGATATTTTCAAACGATTGGATAACATAGATGCAGTATCAGAATACTTTACAGACTGTCCTGATTTTGCATAGCCTGTTAACATTGAAGATGTATCCGCATATTGAACCGATCGGCCAGTTTTTGAATATCCGCTCAACATGTTTGTTGTATCAGATATTTTCAGACGGTTTGATAACATCGAAGTTGTATCCGAATACTGAACAGATCTTCCTGATTTTGCATAACCCGTCAACATTGAAGAAGTATCTGCATATTGAACTGAACGACCGGTTTTGGAATAGCCACTCAGCATGTTTGTCGTATCAGATATTTTCAATCGATTCGATAGCATGGATGCAGTATCAGAATACTGAACCGATCTTCCAGATTTTGCATATCCTGTTAACATCGAAGATGTATCTGCGTATTGGACTGAACGGCCGGTTTTAGAATACCCACTCAACATGTTTGTTGTATCAGATATTTTTAATCGATTAGATAACATGGAGGCTGTATCAGAATACTGAACTGATCTTCCTGACTTTGCATAACCCGTCAACATAGATGATGTATCCGCATATTGAACAGAACGGCCGGTTTTGGAATAGCCACTTAACATGTTCGTCGTATCGGATATTTTCAAACGGTTGGATAACATCGAAGTTGTATCCGAATACTGAACCGATCTTCCAGATTTTGCATAGCCCGTCAACATCGATGATGTATCTGCATATTGAACTGAACGACCGGTTTTAGAATAGCCGCTCATCATATTCGTTGTATCAGATATTTTCAGACGGTTTGATAACATCGAAGCTGTATCAGAATACTGAACCGATCTTCCTGATTTTGCATAACCCGTCAACATAGATGATGTATCTGCATATTGCACAGAGCGGCCAGTTTTAGAATACCCACTCAACATGTTTGTTGTATCAGATATTTTTAATCGATTGGATAACATGGATGCTGTATCAGAATACTGAACCGATCTTCCTGACTTTGCATAACCCGTCAACATAGATGATGTATCCGCATATTGAACAGAACGGCCGGTTTTAGAATAGCCGCTCAACATATTCGTTGTATCAGATATTTTCAAACGATTGGATAACATGGATGCTGTATCAGAATACTGAACCGATCTTCCTGACTTTGCATAACCCGTCAACATAGATGATGTATCCGCATATTGAACAGAACGGCCGGTTTTAGAATAGCCGCTCAACATATTCGTTGTATCAGATATTTTCAGACGGTTTGATAACATCGAAGCTGTATCCGAATACTGAACTGATCTTCCTGATTTTGCATAACCCGTCAACATAGATGATGTATCCGCATATTGAACAGAACGGCCGGTTTTAGAATAGCCGCTCAACATGTTTGTTGTGTCAGATATTTTCAGACGGTTTGATAACATCGAAGCTGTATCCGAATACTGAACGGATCTTCCTGACTTTGCATAACCCGTCAACATAGATGATGTATCTGCATATTGAACAGAACGACCTGTTTTTGAATATCCGCTCAACATGTTTGTTGTATCAGATATTTTCAGACGGTTTGATAACATCGAAGCTGTATCCGAATACTGAACGGATCTTCCAGATTTTGCATAACCTGTCAACATTGAAGAGGTATCAGCATATTGAACAGAACGGCCAGTTTTGGAATAGCCACTAAGCATGTTTGTTGTATCTGATATTTTTAAACGATTTGACAACATGGATGCTGTATCTGAATACTTTACAGACTGTCCAGATTTTGCATAGCCGGTCAACATTGAAGACGTATCTGAATATTGCACTGATCGGCCAGTTTTTGAATACCCACTCAACATGTTTGTTGTATCAGATATTTTTAATCGATTAGATAACATGGATGCTGTATCAGAATACTGAACCGATCTTCCCGATTTTGCATAACCTGTCAACATCGAAGATGTATCTGCATATTGCACAGAGCGGCCAGTTTTAGAATACCCACTCAACATGTTTGTTGTATCAGATATTTTTAATCGATTAGATAACATGGATGCTGTATCAGAATACTGAACTGATCTTCCTGATTTTGCATATCCAGTTAACATAGAAGACGTATCTGCATATTGCACAGAGCGGCCAGTTTTTGAATAACCGGTTAACATGTTAGTCGTATCGGATATTTTCAAACGGTTGGATAACATCGAAGATGTATCTGAATACTTTACAGACTGTCCAGATTTTGCATAGCCGGTCAACATTAAAGAAGTATCTGCATATTGAACTGAACGTCCGGCTTTGGAATAACCGCTCAACATGTTTGTTGTATCAGATATTTTCAACCGATTCGACAACATAGATGCCGTATCTGAATATTGCACAGATCGGCCAGTTTTTGAATACCCACTCAACATGTTTGTTGTATCAGATATTTTTAATCGGTTAGATAACATGGAGGCTGTATCAGAATACTGAACAGACCTTCCCGTTTTTGCATAGCCTGTCAAAAGCGAAGAAGTATCTGCATATTGCACAGAGCGGCCCGTTTTGGAATAGCCGCTGAGCATGTTGGTCGTATCTGAATATCTTACCGACTGTCCGGCTCTTGCATAACCACGAAACATATTTACTGTATCAGATATTTTCAAACGATTCGATAACATCGCAGCTGTATCTGAAATATTCAGCTTTGCATTAATTCTGCTATTTAATAAAACCGTATCAATAAAAGGAAGCCAGCTCCCGTTATCACTTAAATATCGCCCCTGCGCCTTACCCGGTGCCGGCACCAATCCATTGATAGCCGATGTAAACAGCACATTCTTGTTATCTGCATAGGGCTTCAGCATCGCCGCAGTATCTGCGATGTTTAGTTTTTTATCCATCCCCTCAACTTTTGCAGCAAACAAAGCATACGGAACAGACCATAATGGTGATGTACCCAGATCAACATAATTCTGCGAAGCAATCCATCCAATTGCACTGGAAGCAGGTGCTACCGCAGCTTTTACATTAAAATAATAAGGGCCGGCAGACCAATCAATATCGGCAATAGAAGCTACTCCTGAAACACGGCTCCCCTGCCCTATCACAATCGTGATCAATCCCTGCTCCGATGCCGTTATCTGAAACGTTTCACTATACACTACCGTTCCATTCTGTGTTTTTTGAATGATCGCATCCTGGATATACACCGTTCTGTTTGAAGCAGAATTTCCTTTACCATCCGTGATCGCTGCCTGAAACAAAATGCCTTTGGGTGTTTGTGTGATCTGTGCATTGGAATGGATTCCTGCAAGCATCAAAACAAAAAATAAACATGTAGTAATACAGTGTACATTTTTAATCATCTTAAGCAGCTTTAAAAATCTTGAATGATTGAACCCTTTCCTTATCGGCATACAACGTAACAATGAAATAACCTGTTGACAGATCATTCACACGTATGGTAAATCCCTGGTTAATACTTACGATATCTGCATTCACTTGTTTGATCGTCCTGCCTGTGAGATCCGTTAATAACACAGTGTATTTTACGCCCCCTCTTTCCGGATAATTTTCAAGCGAGCGGATCGTTAACTGGTTAATTACAGGATTGGGATAGGCATGAACCATCAGCGTAAGCTTAGGTGCCACTTCTGCACATGAAATAGCAAATGCGCCTTTTTTAGGTGAACTGAATTTTGATAAACCATTGGTGATATCAAAACATTTGCTGTACTGTATCATTACCGTTTCGCCGGATTTGGCCAAAGTGTCCCCTGTTGTTCCGATAAAACCAAAATGGAAATTGGCGTTTATCTGAGCAGTAACAGTAGAGAGCAAAATCAAACAGGTAACCAGTGCAGCAAACAAGTGTTTACTTGCCTGCGTCATAGACTAGTTTGATTTTTTTGTCCGCGTCGTTGAAGGTCAGTTGTAACCTGCCCTTGTCTAACCGGTCAACATGAAAACGATTGGTGGAATAAGGTGCGTCAGGATTCACACAAGGCCTTGTACTTTCAATCAGCGAATCACGCGATGAGAAGGTCCAGAAGCCAACAAAACCAAGGTTATCTGTAAACGTACCATCTGCATGGTAAATTTTTACAGCTCCTTTTGCAGCAGTGTCTGCTACGTTGTTTACCTGAATAGTGTTGAGAACCCAGTTAACAGAATCCGGCTCACCGGTTAGTAAAGCAACTTTGTCGCTTACCAAATTGGCTGGGTCATAGCTTTTGCTGCAGCTAAAGCAGAACGTTAGGGCAATAAGCAGGGGTACGACACCCTTGCTAAAACCCTGGGGGGAGTTTTTTAGCATGGCTTTTCGGATATTAGTTTGTAAATACTGGGTATAATATCTACAAACATTCCGCATTAAAAAACCACGGGTTGTTTGTGATATTGGATTTTATGATACAAGTATAGCCAAAGAATGAAATAAAAAAATTGATTTTTCTCAGTCAGTGATTTTTTACTGAAACCAAAATGATTCAATTGAGAAATCGATGTTTTTTCTTCACAGATTTTCGTAGGGTTATTATTGCAGATAAAAATAGTTACGCTACTTTTTATAAAACATGTGCGAAATTTTTAAAGGAACTATATTCGAAAAATCATGCTGATCTTAACTCAGAGAAAAAAATAAATTCGAAAATGATCGAGTAAAAATTGACAAATAAATCAAAAAAAACAGCATCCCAAAAGCTTATAAGATTTAGCTAAACACTAATTAAAATTATGGAAAAACGTATCCGCCAACTACAAAAACATCTATAACATCACTACATACTTCTGTTTTTTTCACCGCAAAAAAACAGTGATAATACGGTGAAAAAAAACATGTCCAACACAATAAATATCATAAAATGGTGTTAGGGGCTAGCCCCTAGTGGGTTGTTTTACAGAGAGAAATAGTATCATTTTTGAAACGCAAAAAAACGCCAAAAAATTTCCATTTCAAGTATATAAGGTTGATCAATTCATTAATCCGGAGTTGCATGTGTACGAACGGTAACCGTTTAGCTCGCTGTTTTTATTATTTTCGTATCCATCAAGCTGAAAATTGCCCCCATGATCAAAATATTTTTGCCAAAGACTTCATTTTTTGCCGTTTTATTATGCTTTTTTATCTCTGCAGATGCGCAAAACACGGCGAATACACCTCAGACCGACAAAGAATTTCGTGCAGCCTGGGTAGCAACCGTTGCCAACATTAACTGGCCCAGTAAACCGGGATTAAGTAATGAAGAACAACAAAAAGAGGCCATTACCCTGCTCGATTTTTTAAAAGACCATCATTTTAATGCGGTGATCTTTCAGGTAAGGCCCATGGCGGATGCTTTGTATAAAAGTGATCTGGAACCCTGGTCGTATTACCTTACCGGACAACAGGGTAAAGCGCCAGAACCTTTTTATGATCCTTTACAATTTTGGGTTGAAGCGGCACATGACCGTGGATTGGAATTGCATGTGTGGCTTAATCCATATCGTGCCTATCACCCCACTTCTAAAGAGATCAGCGATAAATCGATTGTAAAAACAAATCCTGAACTGGTTTTGAAACTGAAACAGAATTATTACTGGATGGATCCTTCAA
Organism: Sediminibacterium sp.; assembly: GCA_965206685.1. Lineage (GTDB taxonomy): Bacteria > Bacteroidota > Bacteroidia > Chitinophagales > Chitinophagaceae > Sediminibacterium. Next base: position 1,293,152 of record OZ242223.1, on the reverse strand, counting down.
AAAAAGAAACACAGGATAAAACAGCTGCAGTGGTAAAAGATATTGTAAAACGATACGATATCGATGGCGTTCATCTTGATGATTATTTTTATCCTTATCCTGAATATAATGGCGGAGAAGATTTTCCGGATAATGAAAGTTGGGCTGCTTATCAAAGCAAAGGAGGTAGTTTATCGCGCGGCGATTGGAGACGTGCTGCAGTAAATACACTGATCGAACGCTTATACAAAGAGATCAAAGCCACCAAAAAATATGTGAAGTTTGGTATCAGTCCATTCGGTACCTGGCGTCCGGGCTATCCTTCTATTGTGGAAGGCTTTGATCAGTACAATACTTTATACGCCGATGCCAAACTTTGGCTGAATAAAGGATGGGTTGATTATTTTTCACCACAACTCTATTGGCCCATTAACCGGATGCCATTAAGTTTCCCTGTTTTATTGGGATGGTGGAAAGGGGAGAATACAAAGAACCGTCATTTATGGCCGGGTATGAGTGTGGGTGATACCAGTACCAAAGGCGTGGTAGAAACGATGAGCCAGATCCAGATCACACGAGGTATGTTACCGGAAAGCAATGGCGCTATACATTGGAGTATTTCTTCAGTTACAAAAAATCCGAAATTGGCTAATGCTTTAATTGAAAGCAGTTATAAAAAAGATGCATTGGTACCTGCGAGCCCATGGCTGGGAAATAAAGCTCCGGCTGCACCAACGGTTCAAAAAGAAATCAGCAGTGATAAGTGTAAAATAATCTGGTCGCATACAGATCCATCAAAAGTTTTCAGATGGATTGTATACACACAATATGGCACCACATGGACCTATCAGATCTTCAATCGTAACGATCGTTCTGTTGAGCTTGCTAAAATGGGTTTGGATAAAGCAAAAAAAGAAGTTTCTTTAATGAGAGTGGCAGTGGTGGCAGTGGACAGACTGGGAAATGAAAGTGAGCGTTCGGAATTGGAGATTGGGTTATAATATTTTCGCCACAGATTTACACAGATTATCACAGAAAAATCTGTGATAATCTGTGTAAATCTGTGGCTTTTTTTTTACTACTTATTTTTTACATCCATTAATTTACTTAACAGCTTTTGCAATTGCGATGTTTGATCAAGCAGACACGTCAATACAGAAAAATGATTTGTTCCGATAATTTCTACCAGTTCCACATTCACACCTTTTTCAGACCAAACATGATATAATTCGCTTGACTGCGCTTTATATTCATCACTCTCCTCACCTCCTACTGCTAAAACAATAGGACAGTGTATTTTCGGAGATAATTGCACCGGACTATTTCTGATCGCAATCTCCTTATCCATCTGTAAAATCTCATTTACGTAACACAATTGTACAGGCAACAGATTATACAAACCACTGATGGCACAAATGCCTTTGATAAACGGTTTATTCAGTTTTGCATCAAATGTCAACCAATCCTGTGTCATCATCATCGAGGCAAGATGTCCGCCTGCACTGTGTCCCGCAATATATAACTGCTCGGGATCTCCATTATATTGAGAAATATTTTGATAAACCCAGCCAATCGCATTACGGCATGATGACACCAACTGATCCAATGACTGAACGGGCATTAATGGATAACTGATCAAAACAACCGTAATATCATATGGCCTAAGCGCTTCTGCAACTAAATAAAAATCGGATGGATCATTCTTGTACCAATAGCCTCCATGAATAAATACCAGTGTTTTGGCATTCGCTTTATCAGATGGAAAAATATCGAGTGATTCTCTTTGCAATTCTCCGTAACGGATATTCCTGTGGACTTTATATTTCTCTCCTGCCTGCGTACTTACCATTTCCCACTGTTGCAAATGATGTTCATGATCAGCGGCATTGAGGCGATTATTGTATTGGCGATCTAATTCTTGCTGATCGTATTCTTTATAGACAGGCATAAATTTTATATCATCTTTGCGTACCCTCGTTTCTTAGCGTCTTTGCGGTGAAACAGCTTAACCGCTAAGGCGTAAACGAACGCGAAGTTTATTTTTCGTTTAGACAACTAAATACCAACCGGTAAAATTCGGGATGCGATTGCCAGGTTTGTCCGGTTACAATTTTTCCGTCTTTCACTGCCTGTTCTTCTCCAATATAAATACCACCACAACTTTCCACTTCAAACTTTACATGTTCATAACAGGCGATCTTTCTTTTATCCACCAATCCTGCCGTAACCAGAATCTGTACACCATGACAAATAGCAAACACATATTTACCGCTGTTATAGAAGGTTTTCAAAATACTGATCACACGGGCATCATTGCGAAGGTATTCGGGTGCGCGGCCACCGGGGAAGAGTAATGCATGGTAATCATCAGGATCAACATCATCAAACGAGATCTGCGATTCAACAAGGTATCCTTTGCGTTCTACATAAGTATCCCAACCGGGTTCAAAATCATGGATCACCAGGTTCATTCTTTTCACGGCAGGTGCGGCTATTACAGGTTCATACCCTGCTTCGAGTAAACGATGAGATGCATAAAGGATCTCAAAACTTTCACCGGCATCACCGGTAATGATCAGGATTTTTTTAGAACTTCCCATAAAACTTTATTTTATTTACTTGTAATCGTTAATCCTTCGTGCGCCAACTCAATCGATTCAACAGCCACTCCATTTGCATCAGATTGCAGCTGCCATATTAATATTTTTGTATCTTAAATATATAATTATTCCATCAATACCCATAACACAGTTTCATGGAGCTAATAGATACGGCTGCCGTTTTTCATTTTCATAAAGAGCAGATAAAGGAGTTTGGAGCAGGCAGCACCGGTGCATTGGGCTGGACAAGTTCAGAGGCTCAGATACAAAGATTTGAAATTCTCGCCGCTATTGCCGATCTGAATGAGCAAACCGTATTGGACGCCGGTTGCGGTTATGGAGATCTTTCTGAATTTTTACATTCCCGATATCCATTAAGGGTATATATTGGTGTTGAACAAATTCCCGAATTACTGGATATAGCCGTACAAAAATATGCATCTCTACCCGAAACCATTTTTCTTCAGGGAGATTTTACATCAGCTGCCATTCCTGTTACTGATTATATCCTGGTATGTGGTTCACTAAACTACCGCAGCAGTGATCCTGATTTTATTTACCATGCTATTGAAAAACTTTTTGGAAAGTGTAAAAAAGGGTTGGGATTTAATCTTTTAAGCATGGTTCATATTCCGCATGAACTGATTGTTGCCTATCATCCTTCACTGATATTTGATTTTTGCCAAAAACTTACCCCGCATGTGATATTGAAAGACGGCTACAGAGATAACGACTATACTATTTTTATGTATCACGAAGGGTCTTACCTTGCATAAAAAAGCCTCTTTGCAGAGGCCTTTTATCAAAAATTATTTTTATTTAGAAAGAGAACCGCTTGGCTCCCAGCCAATGCAGGGTAATATCTTCGGGCACTTTCATTCTTTCTGCGATCTTTTTATAACGTACCGCCAATGTGCTTAAATAATCCTGCGCTTTGGATGCACCATCTTTTAAACCGGTAAGATTTTCAATTTTCCAAAGGTTTACCAGGTGTTCAATAATGCTTGCATAATCCCAGGTTGTGTACACACCAATTTTTTGGGTAATCGCAGAAAAATCTGAAAAAATATTCTGTTTGGCTCCTTTATCCATCAATACGGCAGGCATTACAATCTGCTTACGCATCATTTTTTCAAATGAAAGCAATGCACCGGAAGGGTCAACTTCAAATATTTTGGTCATGAAAGATTTGTAGGCTTTCTCATGTCTTGCCTCATCACCCGCAATGGTTTTACAAATTCGTGAAAGGTTTTCATCACCTGCTTTATCCGCCAGCTTACCAGTGTTTACGTGTGAAATTTTGGTAGCTCTTTCCTGGAAAGATGTATATACAATTGCCTGATAAGGATCCTGATTGGTTTGCGGATCGAACCCGTTATAAATTAAACGGTGAATCGTTTGCTCAACTGCTTTCATATCGCAACGGCCACTCAGGTATAAATATTTGTTCAGCAGATCGCCGTGGCGGTTTTCTTCTGATGTCCATGCCCTCGACCAACGCACCCATCCATTGGTACTGGTAAGGTCACGATCTTCATTTACCATTAAATTAAAATAAGTCTGATAACTAGGCAATGCCTCTTCGGTAATCATATTGCCTACCAATGAGGTAATCACAGAATCAGGAATCCCCTCGCATCTTTTGCGGAGTTCTCTGATCTGTTCGTAGGCATCTTCTTTTGTGAGGTCGGGTAAGAAATCAGTAGGCTGCCAGCATTCATCAGGATTTACAAGGTCCTCATCAACTGCTTTATCAACTATGGATGATAAAGACGCAATTACCTCTTTATTCTTTTCCAATTCCTTCCATGCTTCATTGATCATATTCTGTTCGGCTTAGGCAGCAAAACTAACGGATACTTCCTTTATTATTGATTTTTTATCGTTAATGTTAATTATGCTGTTTATTTATTTTTTGTGGTTGTTGAGACAACCAGCCATTCTTTGGCAGAACCTATTAACAGTAAGGCTTTTGAAGAGAAAATGTATCGATGTTCTATCTTTCAGCAGTATAGGATGCTATGATCGGTTTATTGTTTACAAGATACCGCAGCGTAAGTTTGGTTGCTGAAATGGAATCAATATGGTAGCCCTGCAATGCATACACGCCGGTTGGAACATTGGTGATCTTTTGCGACAATGAATCCTGACCTATCAAGGTCCATGTTCCCCTCATACCATCACTATCTTTAAAACTGGTATTCAGATAGTAAATAACCGTATAATCTGAAAAAGTCTGGGGTATCGACTGGTTGTAAACCTTCATCACCAATGAGGTTAATCTCCATTGAGTATAAGCCCCATTATTACCGGTCAGATATATGATGTTTTGTTCTGTAGGGTTAGGAACCGGGGTATACTCTTTATTACAAGCCGTAAAAGCGCATAGAACTACTATACAGCTGAAAAGTGAACGGGGGGATGACCACTTCATACTAAAAACTAATGAAAATGAGACGAATACACAGTTCGAAACTACAATATTTGTAGGAATAAAACTACATATTAAAATATTTAATCGTCTTTTAAGGAGGGCAGGAAATGACAGCGCGGGTCTTATAAACGCAAAAGCTGCTCTGATATTGCAAAACGGACAATATCAGAGCAGTTTTTAATAATTTTTGGAAGTGTGAGGAGCGTTTAAACGGCAGCCACCTGTTTTACAGCACTTCGATAGAGATAGGTATTGTAAATATGTCTTCTGGCAAAACGGGCAGGCGTTTCGGCGTTGATCAGTTTTACGTAGATAGCTTTGGGAACACCATAATATTCATACATATTTCCATCTGAAAAGCTAATGGAAAGGATCTCGGATTTATATTCAAAATCAACAATACTGCAATTATTGGTCGTTTCTGTATATGCATCCAGGGTTTGCTCACGGGTTTCGGGGGCAATACTTACGAGAAAATGATAGGCCTGAATGATCTTCTTGCTTTTTTCTTCTGCTTCCAGTTTCTTTTCATGATCATCCTGAAATTTATCAGGGTGCCAATCCTTCATCAGGTTTCTGTAAACCGATTTGAGTTCTTTGAGTTCTGCCGCTTCGTGCACACCTAATAACTTTCTGTATTGTAAAATTCTACGCATAATGGCGGCGAAAGTAGGCTTTTAAAAATAAAGCGACTTTTACCCCCATTATTATTGCTTTTGATATACCCTTACCCAATCCACTTCAAACCGGTTGGGAAAAGTCGTTTTTTCAGGATCTCCCCCATTATCACCGCCAATGGCAAGGTTCAACAACATATAATGCGGTTGTTTAAACGGTTGAAAACCACTGCCATCTTTATTGACCAGTTTCTCTAACGGTACTTTATTCAGCAATACATCATCTACATACAATGCAATGGCATTTTCATCCCAATCCATCCGCCAGATATGAAATTGATCGGCCCATTTTTTACCCCCCAATGAGTCTGCCGGAAATGTATTGCTAAACCATTCTGCTTTTCTGTTCTCGCCCAAACAAGCCACATTGGCCAATAGTTTACCACGGTAATATTCCATAATATCTATCTCGCCATTACCGGGCCATCCTTTTTCAACACCTAATGTCCACCAGGCAGGCCATAACCCTGCGCTGATATCAATTTTTGCCCTCAATTCAAACCGGCCGTATTGCCAGGTTTGTAAACCTCTGGATAACATACATGAAGAAGTGTAATTGATGTCTGCACGGTTTTTTTTCCAGTCTTTACTGTCTGCCACATAACCCGGGTTGGGTTTGGTTTCTCTTTTTGCTTCAATGATCAACAACCCTTTTTCGCAACGTGCATTTTCGGGTTGATAATATTGTAGTTCATGATTTCGGACAAAGCCTTTTTCGTAAGTCCAGTTGGCGGGATTGGGCGGGCCGTCGGTATTAAATTCATCTGACCATACAAGTCTATAACCTGATGGAACCTTTTGTGCTTTTGCATAAAAGCAAGTGAGTATACAGAAGATGAATAATAATCTTTTCATTTTCATATTTTTCGCTGTGTAAACGCTGCGTCTTTGCGACTTTGCCGCGATGGTAAAACATATTCACCGCAGAGAACGGGAGAAGCAGCGTAAGCCGCAGAGTTATTTTAAAAGATAGGGTTTGATCTTTTTATACCAGATATCATATCCTGCCTGTTTCATATGCAACATATCTTCTCTGAATAATTCAGGCTTTGGATGGCCATCTTTATCAAGCATTAACGGATAAATATCTATGAATGAAGTATTGGATTCTTTAGCTAAAAAATCTTTGATCAATTGATTGGCCCTTACTGCAATGGGCATAAATTTTTCTCTGGATGGACTGGGTTTGATTGAAATGTATGCCATCGGAAGATCCGGAAAATAATTGCGGATATGTTTGTACAATCGCTGAAACCCGGCAAACACAGAATCGCCGTTGGGTGCAACGGGAATATCATTCTCGCCAATATACAGGATCAGTTGTTTGGGTTTATAGCGTACAATGATATCTTCTACATAACGATCAATATCACTCAATACTGCACCACCTACCCCACGGTTCAATACTTTGTAACCGGTAAACATCTCTGAAAGATTATCCCAGATGCGGATGGAAGAACTGCCGGTAAATAAAATGGAAGACTGTGTCGGGCGATAGATCTTATCGTATTGTTTGATGGTTTGAATATCATCCCAAAAAGCGGGTTTGGCTTGTGAATTTCCTTGTATGGCACTAAATAAAACGGCTATACAAAAAATACCGGTCGTTTGAAATATTCTCATAAAGCAATCTGCTATTTATCATTTCAAGTTAATGGATTTTGAATTGATAACCATTTGTTTTAGCTTTCTTATACGAATGATCCAGATCAGATCCGTTGCCATATTAGAAAACCCGAATGCAGGTAAAGGCCATTCGGGCAAGCTTGCCACATGGCTTAGTAATGAGCTTGCGGCAAGAGCCATTACCAGCATGGTATTTAAAGAAAACTGGCCGGCAGGTTTTGATGACTTCTCTGATGTGTGGCTGATTGGTGGTGATGGCACGATCAATTATTTTATCAATCATTATCCCAACTGCGATAAACCCATTGCACTTTTTAAAGGTGGCACCGGCAATGATTTTGCCTGGAAATTATATGGCGACAGAACGGATGCAGAACAGTTGGAGCAGGTATTACATTCCGTTCCGAAATATATTGATGCGGCAAAATTCAATGATACTTTATTCATCAATTGTTTGGGCGTGGGTTTTGACGGAGAGATCATCAACTCCATGAAAGCGATCCGTTTTTTGGGCGGTCATCTGGGTTATTTACTGGCCGTTGTTTTGAAAATATTTTCATTTCGGGAATACACATTACATATCAAAACCATTAACGAAACATGGAATGAGCCTTTTTTACTGGCAATGATCGTAAACTCATCCCGGGCAGGTGGCGGCTTCTTTGTGGCACCGGAGGCAAGTATTACCGACGGCAAACTGGATATGGTTCTCTGTAAAAAAATGCCCGTTTGGAAACGCCTCAAATATTTACCCGTAATCAAAAGCGGAAAACATATGCATCACCCTTTTATCATACACCGTTTGGAAGAAAAATTTATCATTCAATGTGAGAAAGAAATAGCTATTCAGATAGATGGGGAATTACGGTATGCGAAGGAGCTATTGGTGGAAGTGTTACCTGCTAAATTCTTATTCAGGTATTGAGCGCTGTTGTTGGTCGCCTGACCAACAACAGAAGCGTCTCCGAATTGTTGGTCAGGCGACCAACAATGGCGATAGCAACCAACAACTGCGATGTGCAACCAACAATGCCGATGGCAACCAACAATGGCGATACGCAAACTTCCATTCATATTGCAAGAAATAACTGTAACTTTAAGAACAATCATTTGTTATGAACAAGAACGGATCCGGGCTGGTTTATTTTCTGTTGGGTATTTATTCTTTAATGATCAGCTGGCATTATAATCATAATGTGATCCTCCTGATCATTCATTATATCTTCTGGCCTGTTTATCTGGTGTATGAATTATTGACCGGTCATTTATCGCACGATCTCTGGAGAACCATACCGGAATCGTATTTTAAATAAACATTACATACCCAATTGCGAAAGGGCTTCGATAGGAATATCATATAACTGCCTATTGTCTGCTTCAATTTTTAATCTGCCTTCCGGTCCGGCCGGGCCATGAATATAATATTTGCGGATAGACAGTACTTTGCCTGAATACATTTTGGTTCCTTCCAGGCTTTCATAACTGCGCAAAAGAATGGGTAGCATTGACGGGCTTTCAATATTGCGGAATAAATGCAGTGAACGCTGGTAGCCATTCCCTATCTGAAATACTTCATGATAATGATAAGCACTTGGCAGTTCATGGTGGAGACGGTGATTCAGCTTTTCGATATAAACAGATCCTGAGTCTACAACAACAATATTAATTTCTCCCATCAGTTGGTGAATTGGTATTACAATAATAACCAATAGTGGGGAATGAACAAAGACTCCCCTTTAACCGTGGCTTTGTGCCTCTGTGTGAGAAATATTTGCACACAGAGGCACAAAGGCACGGTTTGGGTTGCGGAGATTTGAATACTCGCTATTAAATGCTAAATTCACTAAACGCTAACAGCTGATCAATATGAAAAGAAAACTCATTCCTGTTTTATGCATCATTGCACTTGTATCGTGTGCAGGTACGAAAACATCACAGTCAGGAAAATGGATCTCTTTGTTTGATGGCAAATCGCTTGCGAACTGGAAAGTGGGTGATAATGCGGCAACCTTTTCGGTAGACAGCGGAATGATCATTGTACATGGCAATACAGCGCATTTGTTTTACGATGGAAAGTTGAAAGACCATGATTTTAAGAATTTTGAATTTAAGACGGATGTAATGACTTACCCCGGTGCCAATTCAGGCATTTATTTTCATACGATCTATCAGGAAAAAAGCTGGCCGGCAAAAGGATATGAAGTACAGGTTAATAACTCGCATACCGATTGGCGCAGAACGGGAAGTTTGTATGGCATTGATGATGTGAAGGAAGTGTATGTGAAAGATTATGAATGGTACACGGAATACATAAAAGTAGAAGGCAAACATGTAACCATCAAGATCAATGATAAAACAGTGGTGGATTATACAGAACCCGAAAATGTACAAAGAGGCAAAGGCAATGAACAGCGTGTGATCTCATCCGGCACATTTGCTTTACAGGGACATGATCCGAAAAGTATTGTACATTTTAAAAATATTATGGTGAAGGTGTTGGAGGATTAAATTGTTTCGCCACAGATGCACAGATTAGCACAGAAAAATCAGTGAAAATCTGTGAATCTGTGGCGAAAACCTATCTCGTATGCTGTGATAAATATTCTTTCAGATCGGGAATATGATCTGTGTTGATAAAACCTGTTTTCCATTTCATCAACATCTTCCAGAAATTTTGCGTATCAGGCGCTCCCCAAAAACGAACAGGCTTTTGTAATTTTTTTGATTTTTTAACAGCCGCCTGTATCTTTTTCAAATCAGTCTTTGGTAATTCGCCTGTACCAAACCATCCGGTATATTTTCGCCAGTCATCACTCAACATCGCAATTTTAGAAAGTTCTTCCTGTGTGTATTGTTTAGACAGCACACCATCAAATGTAATAAAGGAAGGATAAGATGGGAACAAAGAAGGATCGGGCCGGTTACCGGTGATCACCCAATGCAGGTGTTTACTGTTCATGATCACATCATAATTGCGAAGTGTATTGATCAATGCATCAAGTGTGCGGATAGAATCTGTTTTGATATCGATCAACATTTGCAGATGGCGTGTAGTATCAGCATAGGGATAACCATTATTCTTTACCAGACAGGAAATCAGCGGTTCCAGATATAATGTGGCGAGTGGTCGTTTGTTCGCCATCAATTCCTTCGTATCATGTGCTACCATCAATGTACCGCCGATTAAAAAAATATCGGCTTCAATAGAACCAAAGCCCGCATTATAAGCCAGCCAGAAAGGATCTTTCTGTTCATAATCATTATGGGAATGGGCATTGCTCACCGTGTACCTTGGCGGCTGGGCTGTTGCATTGATAACAGCTGCAAAAAAAATAATTATCAGAATCTGTTTCATAAAACAATTCTTTACGCCTTCGCAAGGAGTTATTTATAGATGAAGTAGCTCAGCTTTCCTTTTTGTTCTAATGAAATACTGGTAAGCAGCACGCGGTAAATATCTCTTTTCTCCCATGTGCTTGCAAATTTTGTGTCCTCCGGTTGGGTTAACGCAATTTTTGTTTTTGTTGCTGTCCATTTCTTCGTATCGTAATCCAGCATTACCTTTCTGCCATTCGGTTCTTCAAAAATAATTTTACCGGGTTGATCAAGATTTATACTACAGGTAGTCATAAATGATTGTGTTAACGCTTCAGGTTTTTGTTTCATTTCATAATCATCAGATACTGTAATTCCTTTCTTACGATCAGCATTGATACTACGAACCCATTTACTCAATTGTGCTTCTTCTCCCCATGCTTTGGCAATATTCATAGAAAATTGCGCTGCATTATCATTCGATGAATACTTCACATCCGTTGCTGTATAGTTTTTCCCGGGTTTTTGCTCCTTACCATTAATAGTTGGCAGATTATGAAAAGGTGATGTATTGAACCATAGATCATAACGTTTGCTGCTAAAGGTTCGGGAGGTATAGGTTCCTGCACCTACATCAATGATCACGGGATAGCCCTGATCATAAATTAAAATATCCCCTACGTCATTATGGTTATGGCTTTCACCGTTATGTCCTGCATGCGATGCTAGGTATAAACCATTGTCCAGTCTTGCGGCCATCAATTGTATATCCGGCAACCAAACATCACGCATCATTACTTCTTTTGGTGAATAAGCATTGCATTCCTGCTGTGCCAATAAATTGAACAATGCCCTTGTACGATAAAAAGATTCATGTGAAGGGCGGGATACACTATAGGTATGATATGCCCAGCTTCCAAACTGTTGCATCAGGCTGTCATTTACGGCTTTGCCAAAACGATACAACATAACGCCATCGGGTGTGATTCTCGGTGCCGCATCAGCCACATTTATAAAATAAGGGCCTTGTATATGTGACTGATAAATATAAGCTCCCATTTTTTTTATGATGGGTTCTTTATAAATAGTGAGTTTGCCTTGTGTGGCTTTATCCAGTAAAGTAAGTACATCAAACATACAGGCGCCGGCGGCAAACCAGTAGCCGGGGCCTTCGTCGGTTGCACCATCTTCGCCTAAGCCGTTTATATACAGATCAACTAATGACAATTGGTGTTGTACTGTTTTACTTCTTCTTGCGGCATCCTTTTCCAACAATAAATTACAAGCCATCCAGTTACTGATCACCCAGGGGTTCCAGTTATTTACGTTTACATTTCGTTTACCGCCACCCAGATAACCATAACGATCGCTATTGGTTTCAAGGGGAATAAAAATGCGTCTGTTCACTTCATAGTAAATCCTGGGACGAATGAGTTTTGATAATTTATCTAAAGATGGTCCTGTAAAATAATCTGCCAAAGCCAATACAGTTGCGGTTTCTGCAGAGAACAGATCAACCGTAATATCTTCTACATCCGGTAATCCATTACCTGCTTTTTGTGTGCCGAGATGTGCGGCTGCGCCCCAAAAACTTTCCTCACAAATACTCCAAACACCATTCATGATCGCTTCGCTGAAACGGCCCTTACCCTCAATGGACTCTGCGAGTATCAGATCCATTAATTGATTTCTTTTGCTGAAAGACTGTTTTTGATATTCTTCGCGGTCACCTGTTCTTAGATATTCTAACGCTACCGAAGCACTTACTGATTGGAAGGGCTTCTTTAGTGCCGATTCTCCAAAACTCAGTAGTTGCCTGATGATGGTATCCGGCATAGCAACCTTCCATTCAGCAGGTGTTGTGGGGAAGGGTTTCCATTGATCTTTTGTAATAAGTGAGTTACTGATTTCCTGTAAAGAAAATTTCTCCAGCAGGTTTCGTTCAATCGTTTGTGACTGCGCATAACTCGTTGAGAACAGAACTATAATTAGAAAGACTTTTTTAAGCATAAAGAAGATTTAATCAGTATATAATTTTCTCTGCGGTTATCTCTGCGTTCTTTGCGGCTCTGCGGTGAATGAAAGTTCGCATTCACCGCAGAGAAAAGGAGTAGCAGAGATAACCGCAGAGTTTAATTTTGAAATTTCACCTCTCCACTTTTGATATTGATCTGCCAGGGCTTGGGTTCGGGGAGCCAGAGCTTTCCATCACCTATTTCCAACGGCATCCAGAGATAACGCGAATCCCACTGGGTACGCGGCTTCCAGATATCTGCCATAAAGATCACGGTTGTTTTTTTCTTACCCACCACTTTTAACATCAAAGTAGATTGCGAACCATAGGTTTTCTTCTCCGGTGGTGCAATATCTTTAAATTCAGACCATGGCCCTTCCAGTGATGTGGCGGTTGCGTATTTATTGGGATTGGGATTCCATCCCGTTAAAGCAGAACCGATCGCATAATACAACCCATTGTAATGAACCACTGCACCGCCTTCTAATTTCATTTTCACTAAACACATTTCTTTTTCTACTTCCATATAATCATCACTCAGCTTGGCAACATGAAAACCATTGGGTCTGTCTTCAAAAATTAAATAGGCAGTTCCATCATCATCTATAAATTGTCCAATATCCCTGCTTTCCTGCCCCAGCGGACGGAAACTTTTTACATACATATAATTTCCATCGGGTTTATCCGATACACAAATGGCCACTCTTGCGAGTTTATAACTTGCATTGTCAAGATGCAGGTACATTACATACTTTTTAGTTTTTGCATTATAAAAAACTTTCGGTCTCTCGCAAACCCAGTGGCGGCCAAGGTTTTCGGGATCATCCAATTGTAATACATCGCCTTTGAATGTCCAGTTGGTAAGGTCTGTAGATGCATAACAACTTACATAACGTTTATTAGAATCAAGTCCTTGTCTTCTTTCTTCGCCATACCAATAGTAAGTTTTGCCGATATGGGTAATGCCTCCTCCATGCGCCTGTATATGATCTCCATTCTGATCGGGCCAGAGTTCGGTGGGTTGGATCCACTCTCTTTTTTGCGCAAATAAGAAGATCGGTAAACACAAAAGAATTAAGAGTGATCTGTTTTTCATGCGATGATGTTTATCTTTTTTATTGTACTTTTTAATTTGCGGATTGGCGGATTACGGATTTACGGATTAATAGAAAGAATAAATGCTGTTAAGAAAAATAATCCGCCAATCCGTAATCCGCTAATATTTTATGCATTTGCCAAAGCCCTATCCAGATGTACATACCCGCCATCCACATGCATGATCTGTCCTGTTGTATGGCTCGATCTTTCTGATAACAGGAATACAACGGCATTGGCAATCTCTTCACTGGTGGTCATGCGGTTACCCAATGGGATCAACGAATTGATTTGTGCTAATTTTTCTTTTGGATTGGGTAAGGTCTTGATCCACGATTCATACAAAGGTGTCCAGCATTCTGCTACTACCACTGCATTTACACGGATCCCGTATTTTAATAATTCAACTGCCCATTCTCTGGTCAATGCATTTCTTCCGCCATTGGCTGCGGCATAGGCGGATGTATTGCCCTGGCCGGTTTCTGCCGTTTTAGAAGTAATATTTACAATGGCTCCTTTTGATTTTTTTAATTCTGGTAAGGCAAAATGTGCCATCAGGTAATAATGCACCACATTTTTATGCAGACTATCAATGAAACGTTGATAATCACCGCTCTCCAATCCTACTCCATCATTTACGCCTGCATTATTTACCAGTCCTTCAATTTTTCCAAATTGGGCAATGATGGCATTCACCGCATTTTCAGAAGCTTTGGGATCTGTTAATTCTGCAACAACCTGCCAGGCTTTACCACCATTGGCTTCTATTTCATTTACTACTTTAAGATTATCTTCTTCACTTCGTCCAACAATCACCGGAATGGCACCTTCATTGGCGAGTAAACGCACAATCCCTTCGCCAATACCTTTGGCACCACCGGTTACAATGATCACTTTATTTTGTAATTGCAGATCCATTTTATTTTTTGATTAGAGTTGATAAAATTTTGCAGCATTGCCACCAAACACAGCTTCCTGTTCTGCGGCAGTAAAAGATAAAAAATAATTTCTTACCATCCCGATCATATCGGTGTACGAGGCCGCCACAAGACAAACGGGCCAATCAGATCCGTATAATAAACGATGGGTGCCGAATGCTTCGGTAACCGTATCGAGGTAAGGTATGAAATCTGCGGGTTTCCAGTTTTGCCAATCGGCTTCGGTAACCATACCGCTAACTTTGCAATACACATTTGGAAATTGTGCAAGCGCTTTTATTCCTTCTTTCCAATCATCAATCAATCCATCTTTAATAAACGGTTTGGCAATATGATCGATCACAAAAAATTGATCAGGAAATTGTTTTACCAGTTCAAACGCAGCAGTAAGATGTTTGGGAAAGATGAGGATATCATAAGTGTAACCAAATTCTTTTAATGCTGCAATGCCTCTAACAAAATCAGGCTGCAACATAAATGCCGGTTCTTCTCCCTGTAAAATATGGCGGAAGCCTTTTACAATATTGTATTGTTGATAATGCAATAAACGCTCACGAATATTTTCTGCACGAAGATCAACCCAACCTACAACGCCTTTAATAAATGAATTTTCCCTTGCAAGCTGAATTAAAAAATCTGTCTCCGCTTCTGTTTGATCTGCCTGAACAGCGATACATCCATCAACAGCATTTTGTTTTAAAACGGGTTGAAGATCATTTGGCAAAAAATCTTTTCTGATCACAGACATTTCTTCATTGATCCAGCTATGTGCAACGGGATCATAATGCCAGAAATGTTGATGTGCATCAAGAATGGGCATATGCAACTACGTTTTGTTTGGATGTACCTAAACCATCGATTCCCAATTCACAAACATCTCCCGGTTTTAAATATACGGGTGGGTTAAAGCCAAGGCCCACTCCTGCCGGCGTTCCTGTGGAAACAATATCTCCCGGTAACAGTGTCATGAATTTACTGATATAAGAAACCAATTGTGGGATGTTGAATACCAGATCATCCGTATTATCATCCTGCATCATCTTTCCGTTTACACTTAACCATAAACGTAATTTGTGCGGATCTTTAATTTCATCTTTGGTTACCAGCCAAGGGCCAAGCGGTGCAAAGGTGTCGCAGCCTTTGCCTTTATCCCATGTGCCGCCACGCTCTAACTGAAACTCGCGTTCGCTTACATCATTATGTAAACAGTAGCCTGCCACATAATCCATCGCTTCTTCTTCAGAAACATAACTGGCTTTTTTGCCCATTACAAATGCCAACTCTACCTCCCAATCTGTTTTCACAGAATCTTTGGGGATCATAATATTATCATAAGGCCCAACAATAGCAGTGGTTGATTTGATAAACAAGATCGGTTCTTTGGGAATAGGTGCATTCGTTTCTTTTGCATGCTTTGCATAATTCAATCCAATACACAAAACTTTAGAAGGATTGGCTACCGGGCAACCCAAGCGCTCACCTTCTTTTACTTTTGGCAAAATACCATCATGTTGCGCAATCATCCATGCCAGATGCGGCACACCACCGTGCGCAAAAAAGAATTCATCGTAATCTTTGATAAAGCCAGATACATCATAGTTTACACCATCAATATGTACTCCGGGTTTTTCCTGGCCCTGCTGGCCAAATCTGATCAGTTTCATATGTCTTTTTTTCTCTCTGCGGTTACCTCTGCTTCTCTGCCACTCTGCGGTGAATGAAAGTTTATTCACCGCGGAGACAGGGAGAAGCAGAGTGAACCGCGGAGTTAGTTTATATTTAATTGTATGATTGCATCTACATCATCCAGTTGTTTGCCCTCAAGGTAAATGAAAACACCTTCGGGTTGCTGTTTAAAATTGAGGTTGGCTTTATCCTTCATTAACGATGCAGAAACAATCTTGTCTTTTACACCCGGCACAAACACATACCCGCCTACCTTATTCTTATGCAGAATATGTACAAACAGATTCTTTGCTTTTCCCGTAACCACACCCCAATCCTGCTCAGGTACTAAGTTACCTCTTGTACCATAAACAGAAGCACCATATTGTTGCATCCATGCACCAATTTTACCGAGTGTATCTACGAACTCACGTTGAATCAAACCATTGGGTTGAGGGCCAACATTCAATAAGAAGTTCGCATTACGGCCAGCAGCATTTACTATGTATTTAATCAGTGTTGGAAAAGATTTGAATTTACGGTCGGTCATATTATAACCCCATGCATCATTCATGGTCTCACAGGTTTCAAGTGGTAATTGAGAAACACTGGCGCCGCCAAAACCTGTGGTGTTATTACCGGGCAGGTCTTTTTCAAATGCCTGAAAATCTTCTCCGGGTATTGGCGCAAGATGATGGTTATTGCTGATCAAACATTGCGGCTGCAGTTTGTGTATGAGTGGATAGATCTCATTATAGCGCCAATCTACTTTTGATTGCAAAGATTTATCATGGTCATTATCCAGTTGATCCCAATGTCCATCAAACCAGATACCTGAGATCTCGCCGTAATTGGTAAGCAACTCAGTTAACTGCGCTTTCATAAAATTGATATAACTCGCCCAGTTACTTTTCTGTGTACGGCCTGTGCCTTTGCCGGTCTTGCCGGTTTCATATTGATAATCGGAACGGTACCAATCGAGCAAAGAATAATAGCAGAATAATTTGATGCCTTGTTTATGACATTCATCGGCCAGTTGTTTCAATGCATCTTTTCCGTAAGGTGTGTTGGTGATTTTCCAGTCGGATTGCTTAGTGTCAAAATTACTAAAGCCATCATGGTGGCGGGTAATGAATGTGATGTATTGCATACCCGCAGCTTTGGCAATGCCTACCCATTTCTTTGCATCAAAATCGATCGGATTAAAAACGCGGACAAGATTGGTGTATTCATCCACACGAATATTGCGTTGGTTCATGATCCACTCGCCTGCGCCCAGCACACTGGATGCGCCCCAGTGAATAAACATGCCGAATTTCATGTCCTGAAAATTTTGTCGGGCAGCAAGGTTTTCAGGTGAAGGTGTATAGGTTTGAGCAGAAAGAATGGCGGCAAAAAATAAAAAGCCGGAAAGCAGGATTCTTTTTTTCATGTGCAATCGTTTTATAATGTGGAACGCAAAAATTAATGGTTTACAATGATAAATAATAACTGCGATGGAGGATGATAATTTTTTGGATAAGGGGTGGATTATGAGGGGTTTATAGTTTAATTCATTATTGTGGAATTTGGGAATTGGGAAAGTTGATATTTTAGTTATACATTTTGTTATCAAAGAAAGTCGAAACCAATATTTTAATAATAAATTTTATTACAAAAAAGAGTGCGATTAAGTAATACGTGTCGAAATGTATCCTTGTTAGATTATCACTCCCCTAAAAAAAGATGAGACAATTTACCTTTTAGTCGGCTTTGTAGCATTATGACAAAAGTGTATATTTAAATATTGTGCTAATAATCAATTTAACATACCTATATTAATATGGCAATTCCTGACTTTCAAACTATCATGCTCCCTCTATTAAAGTTAACCAGTGATAAACAAGAGCATAAAGTAAATGACTTAGTTGAGGTACTTTCTGATCAGTTTAAACTTAATGAAGAAGACCGCAAAGAACGATTGCCAAGCGGGCAAGCTTTTCTGTTTATTAATAGAGTTAATTGGTCTAGAACCTATCTTAAAAAAGCAGGTTTTTTTGATGCCCCCAAACGTGGAGTAATAAGAATAACAAAAAGAGGTACCGATTTTTTAGAAACAAATCCAACAGAGTTAAATGTCAAAACTCTTCGTCAATATCCCGAATTTATTGATTTTGTAACTGCCAAGAGCGATGACTCGTCTGAAAGCGTTACAACCTTGAGTTCAACTGCCATAATAGAGAGTAAAAATACGCCAGAAGAATCTTTAGAAGAAGCTTATCAAAATATTCGAAAATCCTTAGCATCAGAATTGCGATTAAAAATTATAGAACTATCACCATCATTTTTTGAAAAGCTTGTAGTAGAATTAGTAGTAAAAATGGGGTACGGAGGTTCTATTAAAGATGCAGGTAAGGCAATTGGAAAGAGTGGTGACGAAGGTATTGATGGGACAATTAAAGAAGACAAGCTAGGATTAGATATCATATATATTCAAGCAAAGCGATGGCAGATTGGAAACGTTGTAGGCAGGCCCGAAATCCAAAAATTTGTTGGTGCATTAGCAGGACAAGGAGCTAAAAAAGGTATTTTCATTACTACTTCTACATTCACAAAAGAGGCATTAGAATATTCTCCAAAAAATGAAACTAAAATCGTATTAATCGACGGTGATCAATTAGCAAAATATATGATTGACTACGGATTGGGGGTTACAACTAGTCAGATATACGAATTAAAAAAAATCGATGGAGATTATTTTGGAGAAGAATAATTATTTTTTTTCATCTCAGGTTGTCTTTCTACTTTTTCCTTTCTCCGCAGAGCGTTCTTTTACCCGTTCCCGCAAACGTCTCTCCAAGAGGACTTTGCGATTTCGGAGTATTCAATATAATTAGTTTGCAATTGTTATTTTGAAATACTAAACGCAGTGTCCCTGCCGAAGACACTGCGAAGAACTGATTATAGTTAAGATAGCGCACATGGGCCAACTCGGGACTAAAGTCCCAAAAGGATTCAAGAGAGAATGCCCTATCCCCGCTCTGAAGAGCGCGGCAATGGGAAAGATTAGCAATAGCAATACAATCAATAAAAATATTGCATTACCCCGCTCTTCAGAGCGGGGATTAAGATACCATACGATTCCCCTTATGGCGCTTTAGCGCCGTGTTCTTGCCTGAGATCATGTAAGAAATGAATATATCATTTTGCTTTTGTACATTTAATCCGCCCCAATCTAAAATCAACCTAAATGAATATCTTACTCACCATCCTGCTCGTAGTAGCAGCCATCATTGCCTTAATTTTAATTATTGCGCTTTTAATTAAGAAGGAATATTTTATTCAGCGCGAGGTCTTGATTGATGCACCGCTCCCAAAGGTGTTCGACTATTTAAAACAACTCAAAAATCAGGACCATTTCAACAAATGGGTAATGGCCGATCCGAATATGAAAAAAGATTTTACCGGCACAGACGGAACGGTTGGATTTACGTATGCATGGAACAGCAATAAAAAAGCAGGCGAAGGAGCACAGGAAATAACAAAGATCGTGGCCGGAAAGACGATTGAAACAGAAGTTCGTTTTATCAGGCCTTTTGCAGGTATTGCAGCAGCAAATATGGGAACAGAAGCTATTTCTGATAATCAAACCAAAGTGACCTGGAGTAATGCCAGCGCAATGAAATACCCCATGAACATTATGATCTCCATGATTGAAAAAATGCTGGCGAAGGATATGGATGAAAGTCTTTTGCGTTTAAAAGGGATTCTTGAGAAATAATAATCCATTCACTCTGCGGTCACCTCTGCACCTCATGTTCTCTGCGGTGAAATGAATTATGAGCTTTAGGCAGCCAACTATTCAACGCGGTTTTTCACCGCAGAGAACATGAGGGGCAGAGATAGCCGCAGAGTTTTTGCAAGACTTTCTCACAGTGTTTATCAAATAGCATTATTAATTCCTGAGCGTTTTCTTAATTTGATGCTGATAACTATTTAATCAACTTTATGAACAGACATACGCTGTTAGATCTCACCAAAGAATACGCAGTTAACTACCTTAATGATCTTCCCAACAAACGTGTATTCCCGGATGCTGCTGCATTACAGGAGTTGGAGAAATTAAATATCCCACTACCAACCGATCCGAAAGATGCCGAAGAAGTGATCAGTATTCTCAATACCATCGGTTCTCAAAACACAGTCGTAAGTACCGGCGGCAGGTATTTTGGATTTGTGTTTGGCGGCACACACCCTGCAGCGCTTGCGGCTAACTGGCTGGCGGGTACATGGGATCAGAATGCGGCCATGAAAGTATCCTCTCCTATTGCTGCAAAATTAGAAAATGTTGCAGGCAAATGGTTGTTGGATCTGTTTCAATTACCCAAACAATCAGCTGTAGGTTTTGTAACCGGAACTACAATGGCTAATTTCTCCGGCATACTTGCTGCAAGACATACCTTATACAAACGCAAAGGCTGGAACTGTAAAGCACAAGGCATTAACGGTGCACCGCCCATTCGAGTGGTTGTGGGCGAAGAAGTGCATGCGAGTATGTTACGTGCCTTAAGTTTTGCAGGCTTTGGTGCAGATAACCTGATCAGGGTTCCTACGGATGAGCAGGGAAGAATGATCGCTTCGCAAATGCCCGAACTGGATGACAGTACTTTGGTTTGCGTGCAGGCGGGTAATGTAAATACCGGGGCGATTGATCCCATCAAAGAGATCTGTTTGCAGGCCAACAAAAAAAATGCATGGGTACATGTAGATGGTGCATTTGGTTTATGGGCAAGGGTTTCACCATCCAGAACCAAACAGGCAGAGGGTTTTGAACTGGCAGATTCATGGGCCGTTGATCTGCACAAATGGTTAAACGTTCCTTACGACGGAGGATTGATCATGTGTAAAGATGCAAGAATATTACAGGAAGCACTTTCGGTTAGTGCGGCTTACCTGCCCGAGTCAGTTGAGGCTGATCCTTATTCATACACACCCGAAATGTCGCGCCGTGCGAGAGGGATAGAAACATGGGCAGCTATTTATTCATTAGGACAAACGGGATTAACCGACCTGATAGACCGTTGCTGTTCACTCGCAGAAAGATTTGCAGCAAAACTTAAAGCAGCCGGTTTTCAAATATTGAATGAAGTAAGCCTGAACCAGGTATTGGTTTCTTTTGGTGATAGCGAGATGACGAGCCGTATTCAAAAAAAGATACAGGAAGATGGCACCTGCTGGTGTGGCGGAACCGTATGGAAAGGCACTACAGCCATGCGGATTAGTGTATCCTCATGGAAAACAACGGAAGAAGATATTGATGTGTGTGCGGCTAAGATTATTGAGATTGCGAATAATGAGATTGCCACGGGTTAATAATGTGGATCTGATTATTGCAGTGCCGTAGTTGGTCGCCTCTTTGCCGATGTTGGTCGCCTGACCAACATCGGCGAAAAGAAAACAACCGAAGAAGATATTGAGTTAGCAGTGAAGCAATTATTAAGATTTCAAATAAAGAAATTTGAATAGTGAAATAGCTTACTTTCAAAAACCCGTTGCTACCTAAATACAATACATCATGGCTTACAAGATCGGCACAAAAGAAAAACCTTTGGCATTAAAAACCCCACCCCTTTCTTCTGATTATACCATGCATGTAGATCAAAAAGATGGCAAAGATGTGTTGGTATGCACGGTTGGGAAAACGGTATTGCATTATGATATCCGTTGCCTTGATGATCTGCATGACATGCTGAAAAAACACAAAGACTGGATGGAGCTTGGCAGCACCGATGAACAGAAACCTGCAAAAGAAGGAACGGTTGAAGCATGGGGCCGTTCAGAAAAAAATCCGGTGGGTGGATGGTATGGTTTAAAGAAAGGATTGCGCGGCAGGTTTAGCATGTATATACCACCCTTAATGGAAGCACTTGGGTTGGCAGAACTTACTCACGAGGCTAAGAATAATAAGATGAAGGCGAAGTAACACTGTTTTCGTTTTGTACCCTCTGAATCCTTTAGAAGGAAAGCGGTAGCGCAAGGAACGCAGGGGATCGCAACGAACGCGAAGAGTTATCGCATGCCCTTTGCGTTCATTGCGGTTTGTGGCGCACTTTGCGATACAGCTTTTTGCCGTTGTTGGTAGCCTGACCAACAACTTTTCAATTAAAAACAGTTTATCATTTGAAAATGAAGTTGGTCAGGCGACCAACATTGGCGAAATATCGGCAAAGATTTAAACCGGTTGTTTATCCTCTCTCTTCGTTCCCGCATACAATTCATACTCCAGCAACCGGCAGTCAATGGTTGCATTAAAAAACTCGATGCGTCTGCTGGGTTTGAGGCGTACTTTTTTGGCGAGATCGAGATTGCCGGTAAATACATAACCGGTGTAGCCTTTGCATTTGTTCTTTAAAAAATCGCCCATGCGTGCATACACAGCATTCAGTTCTATTTCATCGCCAAGGCGTTCACCGTATTCGGGGTTAAACATAATCACACCATTGGCTTCTTCGGGTACATTTGTTTTTTCAAAATCGCATACGGCAAATTTGATCAAATCTTCTACGCCTGCAGCTGCTGCATTCATTCTCGATGTTGAAATAGCCGGTGCACTGATATCGGTTGCGATGATCTGTATACCATCTGTTTGCAGGATCTGTTCATCAAGTGTTTGCCGTTCTTTTTTGTAAACAGCATTATCATATCCCTTCAAATGCATAAAAGCATAATTACTGCGCAACAAACCCGGCCGGCGATTGGTAGCGATCAATGCTGCTTCAATGGCCAATGTTCCCGATCCGCACATGGGATTGATGAATGGAGATTTACGGTTCCATTTGGTAGATAAGATCGTTGCTGCAGCCAGTGCTTCCAGCATCGGCGCTTTACCGGGCAATTTGCGATAGCCATGTTTGGCAAGGGTTTCGCCCGAAGTATCTAAAAATATTTCTGCTTCCTCATGCTTCCAGAACAGATATACTACGGCACCTGATAATTCAGAACCGGTGGATGGCCTTTTGCCCGTTTGGTTACGCATTCTGTCAACCACAGCATCTTTCACACGCAGATTGGCAAACAAATTGGTTTGAATAGTTGGGTGAAATACATTGCTGGTAACCGAAAAATAGCCATCGGGTTCGATCAATTGTTCCCATTCAATGGTTACAAGGTTATTGTACAGTTCATCCGGATCATTACAGGTAAAGGCTTTCAGCGAGTACATTACCTGACTGGCGCAGCGCAGGTTCAGGTTCAGCCGTATGCAATCATTGATACTTCCACTCAGCTCCACCCCTGTTTGAAAAGCGCGAACAATGGTAAAACCGAGTTCGGTTACTTCTTTCTGTAAAGCGGGTGATAACCATTTATGACAGGTGATGATGATACGGCTGGGGGTAGTAAATACTTGCATGGGTGCAAACTTAAGATTAATTAGTTTGTTTCTCACAGACGCCCAAAGATGCAGTTTACGCTGGCACAGATTGGATATACTGAAAAAATAACCCCTGTAAAAACAGGGGTTATACCAAAACTAACTGCTATATGAAGAAAAAAATCAGGCTAACTTTTTCCGGCACTATATCCTCTTCTTTTTGCGATCCGGTTGATGAGTGTAAAATTGCACATTTGATAATGCATTTGCATTACAGATGTCTGCATAAAGCTTATATAAATCACATGTTGAGAGATTGATTTTCACTCAGCTCCAAATCCATAGTTCTTTGTCATTAAATTGTTATAAACCAAGGCTCTCCTTGTGTACTGCGTTTTTTATGTGAGTATTTAGTAAGTTTAATGTTCAAAATACGCCATGAGTCAATCTTTACTCAACCCTGATAAGTGGGTAGAACTTTACGCAGATGCACTCTACAGCTATACACTTCCCCGTGTAAATGATGCGGCATTGGCAGAAGACCTTGTACAGGAAACCTTTCTCAGTGCCTGGAAAGCACGGGATGGCTTTAAAGGAGATGCATCTGAAAAAAGCTGGTTATTTACCATTATCAAGAACAAGATCATTGATCATTACCGGAAAAAAGCGAAGGATATTGTTCAGCCCATTTCAGACAAAGACTCCAGTGATGTTTTTTTTGATGAAGCTGAACACTGGACTAAAGAAGACAAACCCGCCGAATGGGGCATTGATTTCAGTGATGCATTGGATAACAAAGATTTTTATCGCGTACTGGAAACCTGTAAGAAGAAGTTACAACAGATCCAGCAATCGGTGTTTGTGATGAAATACATGGAAGACCTTGATTCTGCTGAGATCTGTAAGGCATTGGGTATTACTGCGTCTAATTATTGGGTATTGATCCACCGTGCGAAGTTGCAGTTGCGTACCTGTTTGGAAAAGAATTGGATCAACCTCTAAATCTGAAAGATGAATTTTTTCAATATCAGTTGTAAAAAAGCTACTTATC
Source organism: Sediminibacterium sp. (assembly GCA_965206685.1). Taxonomy (GTDB): domain Bacteria; phylum Bacteroidota; class Bacteroidia; order Chitinophagales; family Chitinophagaceae; genus Sediminibacterium. The sequence continues at coordinate 1,268,407 of OZ242223.1, read as the reverse complement.
TTGTTTCTAAAAAGGAAGAAGGCAAACTGTCATGGATAGAGAGGATACAACTGCGCGGGCACCTCACTATTTGCAGTTTATGCAGAAAATTTGAGATACAAACGGGATGGTTCGGGAAACAGGCAAGACATATTCATGGGGAGGTTACTTTATCAGAAGATGGAAAAGAAAGGATAAGTAGTGCGTTGGGGGAAACAATGAGTGAATGAGTGAATGATAGAATGATAGAATGGTGCTTTTTAAATAATCAGTAATGGAACATGAAATAACGGGGCATACGCGTAAGGCTTTTAAAATATGGAGGAATCCGGATATGTCATTATGGAAAAAAACAAAGGAGATCGGGGTTGAGATCCTGATCATTGTGTTTGCGGTATCTCTGGCTGCTTTTTTAGAAAGAACAAGAGAGCATAGCAACGAGCAGAAAGTAGTAAAGGATTTTTTGCTTGGTTTGGAAACAGACCTGAAAAGTGATATCAGTGAAATGGAATCTGATAAAAAAACTTATAAAGAAAGTACAGCACTCTTCCATTATCTGGCAGGTGTAAAATTGGGAGAGCCTATTAATAAAGATACGATCTCGAAATATTATAACTTTCTGTTCAACAGTACGGCTTTGGTTCCTAATAACGGGCGTTATGAAGGGTTTAAATCCAGCGGAAAGATCAGTACCATTGAGAATAACGAGTTACAAAACGATATACTCGATCTGTATCAGGAAAATATCACCAATCTTTTGACTACCACCAGTTATTACAATACGCGAAAAAATTTGTTGCTCACCCTTTTTTACGAAACCGTTAAAAGAGGGCCCGATGGCAGATCCAATCTGCTTGAAATTCTGGGTTCAGAAAAAGCGCACAATGTATGCCTCACTTTGGCAGATACAGAAGAATTATTGAGCCGATACGATGTCGTGATCAACAAATCTAAAAAAATAATTGCTGCCATTGAGCGCGAATACAAATGATTCGCAGACAATGACAGCAATTTAGGGGGAGGATAAGAGATCTTGTAAACAGAGATTATTTTTCAAGTAAACCGTCAGCCTGCCATTTTTTGATCACGGCAATTGAACTGTCGGCCATGCGGTTTGGTTTTCTGTCGGGCATAAATCCACGATCGGTTGGGTTAAGCTGAATTCTGCGTAAAACCTCATCCAACTGGGCTGTTACAGATTTGTAGTTGTCGAGCGGTTTTTTACGGCCACCTTTATCAGGAAAATGACAGGGAGCGCAGGTGGCAGCCAGAATGGGTGCTACATTGGCTTCATAAGTTGTTTTAACAACTACTTTCGCAGCTTTTTTGCTTGAACTGCAATAGGTAAATACCAGTGCGGCAATTACCATCAGCATGAGTACAAAAATTTTCTTCATAAAAGGTTTTGGTTGTTTAAGGTTTTAACGGAACTGTTTCAAATATATCTGTTCTGTTAAGGTTTCAGAAAGTTTGCAGGCGAAAAGGGTAAACACCTCGGTAAACGGGCGGGGAATAATTAGCGGATTGGCGGATTACGGATTTGCGGATTTATTGTCAGCGAATAAAGCATGTTTTTAAAAAGCAAGCTTACTCCAATCCGCCAATCCGTAATCCGCTAATTCGCCAATCAAATGAACTTACGTTAAAACTGCAGTGTAAAAACCGATCCCTTGCCTTCAACCGACTGCACGGTAATATTGCCCTTGTGCAGCATCATGATCTGTTTACAAAGACTAAGGCCGATACCGCTGCCATTCTTTTTAGTGCTGAAGAAAGGGATGAAAATATTGCTCATTACTTCTTCATTCATACCATACCCATTATCAGAAACTTTCATGGCCACTTTATTATTGTTTGAAACTACCGCAGACAGAACAATACGGGGTTGCTCACTGTCTTTTACCGCTTCTATTGCATTTACCACAAGGTTAATAAGCACCTGTTCTATCAGGTTGGTATCTACATCCAATTTCAGTTCCGGATCTTTCAGAATGATCTCCATATCAATGCCTTTCTGATCCAATGTAGGTTCCATCAGATTATGCATATTCTCGAACAGATCGCGAACATACACTTCCTTAAGATTGGGTGTGGTGATCTTATTGAGGTTACGGTATACTTCTGCAAATTTCAATAACCCTTCACTCCTTCTCTTAATAGTATTGATCCCTATTTCCAGATCTTCAATCACACCATTGCTGTTATCGAGGTGTTGAACTGATTGTTGTAGGCGGTTCTTCAATGTATCGGCCAGTGAAGAAATGGGTGCAACGGAATTCATGATCTCATGCGTCATCACACTCAATAATTTCTGCCAGGCTTTTGATTCAGTTTCATCCAATGCCTCATTGATATTCTGGAAAGCGATCAGATGAAATTTTTTCCCATCAGTTTGAAAAGCAGTTGCTGATAATAAGATCTTAAAGACATCTTTATCACGGTGCACAGTAGCAATATGACTGTTACCGGGTTTGAGACTGATCACATGCTGATAAAGTTCTTCATCGCGCTTAGCCAGAGAATGGATGGTTTTTAGATAAGGTAACAGCAGCATACGTTTGAGCGATTCATTCATCCAAACAACTTCTCCATTTTCCGGTTCATAGGAAATAATGCCTGTATCTACCAGTTCCAATATTTTCTGGAGGTATTGGTACTGCGTTTCTTTTTCCTTCGAGATCACCTTAAAAGCAGAATTGATATCATTAAAGCCTTTTCGCAAAGGTTTCAGGTCCAAAGGTGCCTGTGATACATTAAAGTTTCTGGAAAAATCGCGGTACTGTATCGATTCTACAAACTGTTCCACTTCTGTTTGTGCCAGTTTATGAAACCGGTAAAAATCATATACCTGGTAAACAATCACCGGAAGTACGATCACATCATAAATATAAAAGCCGGAAACCAATAACCAGGCACCGGTGGTGATCGTTATCACCAAAAAGATAACGCGTAACAATATATCCCACTGAAATTTTCTAAATGTCATATTTACTTAATCTTCTGTATAACGCTGTTCTTGTTAAACCCAATTCTTTTGCTGCTTTACTGATATTGCCGTTATGTTTATCAATCACTTTTAAGATCGCATTTTTTTCAAGTGTGCTCAGTTTTAATATTTCATCTTCCGCTAATACTTCGGGGGCTGACGATTCGATGGGAGAAAACAAAAGATCAGAAGCCTGTATCACTTCTGAATCTGACATAATGATGGCACGCTCAATCGTGTATTGCAATTCCCTCACATTACCCGGAAACGCATACTGCTGCAGCTTTTCCATGGCCGATACATGAAACTGTATATTGGGTTTCAGGTATTTATTGGCGTAGATCTTTGCAAAATGTTTGGCGAGTAAACCAATATCATCTTTCCGTTTACGCAATGGCGGTACGGTTATTTCAACCGTATTGATCCGGTAGATCAGATCCTTTCTGAACCGGTTTTCATTGGCCAGTTCACTCAAGGGAATATTGGTGGCGCAGATCAAACGGATATCAATAGGTATGGGCTGATTACTGCCTAATCTCGTTACCTGTCTGCTCTGTAAAACCGTTAATAATTTAGCCTGCTGTTGAAGGGATATATTTCCGATCTCATCCAAAAAAAGGGTACCACCGTTAGCCGATTCAAAACGCCCTACCCTGTCTTCACGCGCATCGGTAAACGCTCCTTTTTTATGTCCGAATAATTCGCTTTCAAACAAACTCTCCGTTAAAGCACCTACATCTACTTTAATAAAAGGCTGATCGGCTCGTAAAGAATTTTCGTGTATGGCCGTAGCAATCAGATCCTTACCTGTTCCATTCTCACCCAATATCAGAATATTGGCATCGGTTGGGGCAATCTTGTCTATTTTATAAAAAATATCCTGCATCACTTCACTTTCACCGATCATCGGGTTCTGCTTATTTTCCTGTGGAATCCTTGCATTTGCTGCATTTGTTTTGTTTTGCGCCCGGTTACGAAAAACATTACTCAGTGTTAATAATAACTTCTCATTATGCCAGGGTTTTACTACAAAATCAGATGCGCCTTCCTTTAGTGAACGAACGGCCAGATCAATATCGCCATAGGCAGTGATCATGATCACCGCTATATCCGGTTTTAATGTTTTAATTCTTTGCAGCCAGTAAATCCCTTCATTTCCGGTATTGATGGATGCATTAAAATTCATATCCAGCAAAACCAGATCAAATATATCTTTCGACAATAAGAACGGAATCTGTTCAGGATTCTTCTCCGTTACTACTTCCTTCACTTCGGTACGCAATAATAAGCGCACGGCGGTGAGTACATCGGTATCATCGTCTATTACCAGTATGCTTGCTTTCTTTAAACTCATCAGTAACTATTTTCCTTTTTTGCAGTATTAACGGATTAACGGATTACGGATTGGCGGATTGTTTTTTGCGAATGTAAGTGCTGGTCAAACCCAAACCATTTTAATTCGCTAATCCGTAATCCGCCAATTCGCGAATCTTATGCTATAAATATACCAATCACCTAATAATCTGACCAATAACTATTTAGCAAAAAAAGAGATTCAAAGAAGTGTATCAAAAGCGGACACTATTTGTACCATATACGAACAACCGAACAGTTGGTTTCGCAACAAATCATTGATTATCAATAGTCTATTTTCTGGCACAATGGTTTCTTATATAAAGAAGAAATTTTTCGGGATGAAAACAGCAAATCATACACAATCTAAACTGATCGGCCTTCTGCTTCTGGCGGGAACAGTCGGTTTATTGTGGCTGATGCATGTAACATCCGATTCACAACCACGTTGTGAAAGGGAAGGTTTCGAGTTCAGTTTGATCAAACTCATATAAGTTCAACCAAAATCAAAAGAAGTGGACAGAATCATCGAAAAAAAGAAATGGAACTCTAAACGCATTTTAACCATTGCAGGTATTGCAGGTATTATTATCCTGATTGCCGCAGCGTATTATTACACATCCGGTAACTCGAAACTGAATGTGGATCTGGAGCGTATTACCATCAGCGAAGTAAAGAAAGGCCCTTATAAAGATGCAATACCCGTGAACGGGATCGTTTTGCCGATCACTTCTATTTACTTAGATGCAACCGAAGGTGGCCGTGTAGAAGAAAAATATGTAGAAGATGGCGCCATTATGAAAAAAGGGCAACCTATTCTCAAATTATCCAATACCAACCTGCAACTGAGTCTGGTTAACCAGGAAACCTCTGTATATAACCTGTTAACCCAAATGCAGATCTCTCGCAACGCGGCTCAGCAGAATACGGTAAACAAACTGAACCAGATGACGGATGTGGAAAGTCAGTTAACCGAAGCAGAACGCATTTATAAACTCGATAAACATTTATACGAACAGAAAGCGATCGGTTTACAGGAATTTAAAACAGCGGAGAACAATTATAATTACCTCGTTCGCAAAAAGCAACTCACCAACCAGATCCTGCAACAGGATTCTGCTTCCAATAACCAACAACTGGAACAGGCCAAGCAATCGTATACCGGCTCTCAAAATGCATTGGCAGTTATGCGTAAGAAAGTGGGTGATCTGATTGTAAGAGCACCCATTGACGGCCAGTTGACTTCATTGGATGCAGAGATCGGACAAAATAAAAGAGAAGGTGAACGTTTAGGGCAAATTGATGTTTTGAGCGGATTCAAAGTACGTGTAGATGTTGATGAACACTATATCTCAAGGATCTTTATCGGTTTGATGGGTGATTTCACTTTTGCCAACAAAACCTATAAACTTAAGATCACCAAAGTATTTACACAGGTTACCAATGCACGTTTTCAGGTGGATATGCAATTTGTGGGAGAAGTACCACAGGGCATCCGCCGCGGACAAAGTTTACAGATCCTCCTGGCATTAAGTGATGAGAGTACAGCGATACTGGTTCCGAAAGGTGGTTTCTATCAGCAAACCGGCGGTAACTGGATCTTTAAAGTAAACGAAGCAGGAACCAAAGCGTACAAGGTAGACATACAGTTAGGCCGTCAAAACCCTGACTATTATGAAGTATTACAGGGATTGAAGCCGGGCGACAAAGTAGTTACCTCAAGCTATGAGACCTATGGAAATATGCAGGAACTTATTTTGAAGAAATAGAAGTTTATTGGTTTACTGGTTTATTAGTTTACCAGTAAAGCAGTAGACCAAAAACCAATAAACCAATAAACAAATAAACAAATAAACAAATAAACGAATAAACCCATACACCATGATAAAGATCACAGCACTTGAAAAAATTTACAGAACAGACGAAGTGGAAACCATTGCCCTCAACAAATTGTCTATGGAGATCAAAACCGGCGAATTTGTTGCCGTAATGGGTCCATCAGGTTGCGGAAAATCTACTTTATTAAATATCCTCGGGTTATTAGATGATCCCGATGCCGGAAGTTTCATTTTTAATGATATAGAAATAGCGCATTTTAATGAGCGTCAGCGTGCCGATCTGCGTAAGCATAATATTGGTTTTGTGTTTCAGAGTTTTAACCTGATTGATGAGCTCACTGTTTTTGAAAATGTAGAGTTGCCGTTGATCTATACCGGTGTAAAAGCGGCTGATAGAAAAAAGAAAGTGGAAGAAGTGCTGGAGAAAGTGCAGATCATGCATCGCCGCAATCACTATCCCCAGCAGTTATCGGGTGGCCAGCAACAGCGTGTTGCCGTTGCCCGCGCAGTAGTGAATAATCCGAAACTGATTCTTGCGGATGAGCCTACGGGTAACCTCGATTCATCCAATGGTAATGAAGTGATGGAGCTCTTAACCAATATGAATGAACAGGGAACCACGATTATCATGGTTACACACTCTGAGCATGATGCCCGTTACAGCCACAGGATCATTCGCATGTTGGATGGACAAACGGTTACAGAGAATATATTGATTTGAGATGTCAGATGACAGATGTTAGATGTAAGAAAAATCTAACCTCGTCATTCTAACATCTGACAACTATCATCTAACCTCTTTCAAAAATGATTAAGAACTACCTCAAAATCGCTTTCCGTAATCTTTTGAAAAACAAAGGATTTTCTTTCATTAATATATTGGGATTGGCAGTGGGTATGGCGAGTGCGATATTGATCATATTATGGATCAATTATGAAGTTACCTATGATCAGTTTCATGAAAAGAAAGACCGGATCTATGAAGCATGGAACAAAGATACGTTTAGCGGCAAACTACAATGCTGGAATACAACACCCAAAATATTTGCGCGTACAGCCGAAAAAGAGTTCCCGGAAATTGAAATGGTGGTAAGAGCAGACTGGCCTAACACCCGCCTTTTTGCTGTGGGCGAAAAAAAAGTTTCTACATCCGGATCTGCAGTGGATTCTAATTTTTTAAACGTCTTCAGTTTTCCTCTATTGAAAGGATCCCCATCCAATGCATTACTGGATCCACATTCCATTGTATTGACCGAAAAACTGGCCAAAAGCATTTTTGGTACCGAGGAACCAATGGGCAAACAGATCCGAATTGATGAAAAAGAGAGTTATACAGTTACCGGTATTTTAAAGGATCTCCCTGCAAACACACGTTTTTCAAAACTAGAATACCTGCTTCCCTGGTCAATTGCACGTAAAGAACGTAATGATGATGCGAACTGGGGTAATAATTCTACCCGCAACTATGTTTTGCTAAAACCCAATGCGACACTGGCTTCCATTGCACCTAAGCTGAAATTCATGAAGCGAAATCATACCAATGATGAGCCTACCAATGAAATGTTCCTCTACCCTATTAAACGTTGGAGGTTGTATTCGAATTTTACCAATGGAGTTGAAGATGGAGGCCTGATCGATTTTGTAAAAATGTTTGCAATGATTGCCGCATTCATTTTATTGATCGCCTGTATCAACTTCATGAACCTGAGCACGGCAAGAAGTGAGAAAAGAGCAAAAGAAGTGGGAATCCGCAAAGTGGTTGGTGCAAATAAAGCATCTCTTATCGGTCAGTTTCTTGGCGAATCAATCATGATCTCTTTTATTGCCGGCATACTGGCAATCATCATTGTGCAGTTTTCATTGCCGGGTTTCAGTGAATTAACCGATAAAAAATTGTTTGTTGATTACAGCAACATCTATTTCTGGTTGATATTTCTGGGTTTTATTTTATTTACCGGCGTTCTTGCCGGAAGTTATCCTGCCTTTTATTTATCTGCATTCAAACCGGTTAAGGTTTTGAAAGGAATATTTTTAAAATCAGATAAAGTTATTACACCCCGCAAAGTATTGGTTGTATTGCAATTCACATTTGCCATTATCCTGATCATTTGTACTGCAATTGTAAAAGAACAGATCGAACATGCTCAAAACAGGGAAACCGGATATAATAAAGACAAGCTCGTTTACCATTTTCTGAACGGGGATCTTGAGAAGAATTATCCATTGGTGAAAAATGAGTTGCTCAGCAGTGGTGCTGCCACTTCAGTAACCAAAACCAGCGCTCCATTAACACAGGGCTGGAGCGATACCTGGGGTGTTGATTGGTCTGGCAAATCTAAAGATGATAAAACAGATTTCGATGTTTTTAATGCGGATGAAGATCTGGTAAAAACAGCAGGGCTTACAATTGTAGAGGGTCGTGATTTTAATCTGAAGGAATTTCCAACAGATTCAACCGGAATGATATTGAATCAATCTTCTGTAAAAGCGATGGGATTCAAAGAGCCACTTGGTAAGATCGTGAGGAACAGTGGCAGAGAATGGCATGTTGTAGGTGTCATCAAAGATTTTATCCTTCAATCGCCTTATTATCCTACAAAACCCATGGTAATTCAGGGATCGAAAGGATGGTTCAGTGTGATACATTTTAAACTGAATGGCAAAAATACCACTGCAGATAACCTGAAACAGGCTGAGTTAATCTTTAAAAAATATAATCCGCAATATCCGTTCGAATACAAATTTATTGATGATGAATATGCGGCTAAATTCAAATCTGAACAACGCACCGGAACGTTGGCTGCCCTTTTTGCCGGGTTAACCATTTTCATTTCCTGTCTGGGATTGTTTGGCCTTGCAGCTTATATGGCAGAGGGCAGAATCAAAGAAATTGGTGTCCGCAAGGTTTTAGGGGCATCGATCATAAATATTGTTACACTGTTATCCAAAGATTTTGTTGGACTCGTAGCCATCTCTTTTGTATTGGCATCGCCAGTGGCATGGTGGTTCATGCATAATTGGTTGCAGAATTACCCTTATCATGTAACAATCGGTTGGTGGATTTTCGCCTTTGCAGCAAGCACTTCTATTTTAATTGCTTTGGCAACCGTAAGCTATCATGCCATCAAAGCGGCAACCGCTAATCCGGTGAAGAGTTTGAGAACAGAATAATCTATCCTGAGACGTGAATCGTGAGGCGTGAGTTAAAAATCACTCACGCCTCACGATCAACAAATAACGGTCACATTAAAGAATCATCAATCATGCTAAAAAGTTATCTCACCATCGCCTTTCGCAATCTCTGGAGAAATAAATCTTTCTCCATCATCAATATGTTGGGCCTGGTGCTTGGCATGAGTGTATTCTTACTGATACTGGAGTTTGTTACTGCAGAATGGAATACGAATCGTTTTCAAAAAAATTATTCAAGTTTACACAGACTGGTAATCTCTCATAAAGAAGGCGGGGCTGATTATTATGTACCGCCCGGTTATGGTGCATTATTGAAGAAGAATATTCCGGGTATTGATGAATACGTTCGTGTTGCCGATGGTATTGGCGCCGGGGTGATCAGTTTTAATGATGCCAATAATCAGCCAAAGAATTTTCGCGAAGAAAATATTGTGTATACAGATGGAAGCTTTTTTACTGCTTTCAGCTTCCCGGTTGTGGATGGCAGTCCCAATCTCGATAACCCGCAAACCATGGCCATTTCAGAATCCATGGCGATGAAATATTTTAATTCTACAAAAGTATCCGGTAAAACACTGGTGGTTAGTAACCAGTTTGGCAACCGGCCGTATACTATTTCTGCAGTATATAAAAATATGGAAGCGGTTTCTGATATTAAAACAGAAATATTGCTTTCTTTTTCCACACTAAATAGTGCTGCCAACCGTGATGGCAATGATTGGGCCGATCCCAACACACTTGAATCAGGCTTTACCGCTATGGTAGTAAAATTGCATGAAGGCACCGATGCAAAAAGAACTGCTGAACAGATCACTGCTTTTGCCAGAAACGGTAATCCGCGTATGTCAACAGAAACCGCAGTGTTACAACCTTTCAGTGCATTACATCTGGCACCTGATTTTAATTATCCTTATCAAACATTCGGCAGTCTTGCATTTGTTACAGCCATCAGTTCTGTTGCGCTATTGATACTTGTGATCGGCTGGATCAATTATATCAATCTATCTACAGCTCTGGGCTTAAAACGCGCCAAAGAAACAGGTATCCGGAAAGTATTGGGTGCAGGCAGATGGCAACTGGCCGGACATTATTTTACAGAAACTTTATTGCTTACTTTATTATGCATTTCCATTGCTGTGGTTACCGTACAGGTAATTCAGCCCTGGTTTAATACGATAACAGGTAAAGAACTTTCACTTGGGTTATTGAATAATGCACAAACATTATTCATAGCTGCATCCTTAATACTTACCGGTTCTTTATTCTCGGGTGGATATGTGGCACTACGCTTAAGCAGTTATCAACCTATTGCTGTATTGCGCGGACAGCAACAATTATTACCGGGTGGATTTTCATTACGAAAAGGACTGGTGATCTTCCAATTTACGGTATCAGTGGTATTTATCATCAGCACTATTGTTGTGTACAGGCAATTATCGTTTATGAAAGAGAGCGATCCGGGCATGAATATCAACCAACTGATGGTGATCAAAGGCCCAACTGTTTCTAACGATGGACAGGCACAGCGGAATGCGAATTTCAAAAATACTTTGTCAACGCTTCCTTTTATTACCAAATATGCTGCATCCAATAATGTACCGGGTAAGGGATATAATTTTTCAACAGCGGGCATTACCCGTGTTAATCCGGAAAAAGGTGATGACAAGAAAAATTATTCCATGCTTATTATGGATGAGCATTACTTCAACACTTATGGAATCAAACTTATTCAAGGTCGGGGTTTTACACAGGATGAAGCAGAAGGTGGCTGGAACCGTTCCAAAAAAGTGATCCTGAATGAAAAAGCTGCCAAACAATTAGGTTTTGATCTGAAACAAAATATTACCGGCAATAAGATCTTATGGGGAAAGGAGTATGAAGTAATTGGTGTGGTGCAGGATTATCACCATCTCTCCTTCCGTCAACCTATTGATCCCATTATTTGCCTGCCATCTGTTTCATTCAGCTACTTTACTGTTCAATTACAGACTGATCACCTGCAGGATAAACTGGCAAAATTAAAAAGTCTGTATACAGCCAATTTCCCGGGCAATCCATTTGATTATTTTTTTGCAGACGAATCGTACAACCGCCAATATTTTGCCGAACAGAATCTCGGAAAAATATTTGTCGCCTCTGCACTGATCGCCATTATAATCGCCTGTCTGGGTTTATTTGGACTGGCTGCTTTTGCTGCGCAACAACGCACAAAAGAGATTGGGATCAGAAAAGTACTGGGAGCCAATGTGCAGCAACTGGTTTTATTGGTATCTGCACAATTTCTGAAACCGGTTGGAATTTCTATTCTGCTGGCAGCCCCGCTGGCCTGGTGGATCATGTATAAATGGCTGGAAGATTTTGCTTACAGAACTTCTATTAATGTATGGATCTTTTTGTTGGCAGGTGGCATTGCGGTATTGATCGCATTTATCACCGTATCAACGCAGGCCTTGAAAGCGGCATTAACCAATCCGGCTAAAAGTTTACGAACGGAATGATGTGATCGTGAATCGTGAGACGTGAGTGGATATTTTACTCACTCCTCACGATTCACGACTCAGGATTAACCATTCAGCATTGACAATAAAATTAAAATAAATGATAAGGAACTACTTCAAGATCGCGTGGCGAAACCTGGTAAGAAACAAATCTTATGCCTTTATTAATATTTTTGGCTTATCACTCGGCATTGCCTGTAGTATTGTGATCTATACACTGGTAAGTTATCACCTGAGTTTTGATACTTTTCACAAAAATAAAGATAGGATCTACCGTATTGTTACCGAATGGCATGATGAGGAAGTTGGCCATTCTCCCGCCCTGCCAACACCCGTAGCCAAAGCATTCAGAACGGAATATACATACGCTGAAAAAACGGCCCGCGTAATTGATTATAATGATGCATTGATCGCGGTAAAAAATGGTGATGAACAGAAAAAATTTAAAGAAGAAGCAGGCATCTCCTACACAGAATCAGATTATTTCGACATATTGGATTTTCCGTTGGTAAAAGGGAATAAAAATACTTTCCTTTCAGAACCCAATTCTGCTGCTATCACAGAAAAACTGGCCAAAAAATATTTTGGCAATGAAGATCCCATGGGCAAAACCATCCGGGTAAATAATAAAACCGATTTTTTGATCAAAGGAATTTTAAAAGATCTTCCTTCCAATACCGACAGAAACACACAGATTTATTTGTCATACAGTAATTTAAAAGACAGAAGTAACTGGCTAGCGAATGATAGTGGCTGGGGTGGCGTATACAGCGGTGCACAGGCTTATGTATTACTCAAGCCCACAGCTACGGTTTCAAACGTAAATGCGGCGCTCAGGGAAATCGTAAAAAAGAATTTTAAGGGACGGGATATAAACGTGTGGAATTTCAGATTACAGCCGCTGGCCGATATCCATTTTAATCCCGACTTTAATGGCTTTGCTGATAAAAAATATTTATGGGCACTTTTCTTCATTGGCCTGTTTCTGATCATTACTGCCTGCGTAAACTTTATTAATCTGGCAACAGCGCAGGCATTGAACCGTTCAAAAGAAATTGGTATACGTAAAGTGCTTGGCAGCTTACCAAAACAGGTGTTCTGGCAATTTATAACTGAAACCGCCATCATTACACTATGTGCGATTATTCTGGCTTGTGGCATTTCTTACCTGGTGCTGCCACTGGTAAACGATTTGTTTAAAACAGAAATGAATCTGCATCTGTTTACCAATTTCCAATTGCTGCTGTTTATTTTGGTTACTGGATTAGTTGTTACCTTCTTATCCGGCTCCTACCCCGGTTTAGTATTGGCAAGATTTCAGCCTGTAATGGCATTAAAGAGCAGACTGTCTCAAAAAAATATTGGGGGATTTTCATTACGCCGTGTGTTGGTCATAACACAATTTGCCATTTCGCAGATGCTGATCATCGGCACTATCGTTATTGCCTGGCAAATGCATTATTCAAAAACATCGGATCTGGGTTTTGACAAAGAGGCGATAGTGATATTACCATTGCCTTCATCCGATCCTGTAAAAGTAAGTACACTCAAGAACCGTTTATCAGGAGTATCGGGTGTTGAAAAATTATCAGTTTGTTTCCAATCCCCTGCAGCCAATTCCAACAATAGTACAGGCTTGCGTTTTGATACCCGAGCTGAAGATGAACATTGGGGTATTAACCTGAAATCTGCAGATGAAAACTACCTGAATACGTTTGGGATTAAATTAGTCGCCGGACGTAATTTCTATAAATCTGATACCACACGTGAATTTCTGGTAAACGAAACTTTTGTAAAAAAACTAAACTTAAAATCGCCGCAGGATGTGATTGGAAAACAATTGGCCATTAACGGCGGCAGTACAAAAGCACCTATTGTTGGTGTGGTGAAAGACTTCTACAACTATTCTTTCCATAGCGAAATTGATGCCGTTTGTATTATGCCCAATGTGAAGAATTATGATATCTGTGCCATAAAAATCAATATGCATAACCTGAAACCTGCATTGGCTTCTTTTGAAAAGATCTGGTCTGAAACCTACCCGGAGTATCTATATGAATACAAGTTTATGGACGACAAGATTGCAGAGTTTTACGAAATGGATTCGATCATGTTACAACTGATCGAAGGTTTTGCAGCCATTGCTATCCTGATTGGCGGACTGGGTTTGTATGGACTGGTTTCTTTTATGGCCGTTCGAAAAACGAAAGAAATTGGTGTTAGAAAAGTTTTAGGTGCCAACATCACCAATATCTTATGGCTGTTTGGAAAAGAATTTACCCGTTTATTATTGATCGCGTTTGTAATTGCGGCACCAATCGGCTGGTGGGCTATGCATGAGTATTTGCAGGATTATAAGAACAGAATCAGTTTAAACCCGGGAATTTTTCTGTTGGCCATACTGATCACGTTCATCATCGCAGCCATATCAGTTGGATACAGATCAGTGAGAGCTGCGTTGGCGAATCCGGTAACAAGTTTGAGAACAGAATAGCAATGGGTTGATCTGCCTTTCTAAATGAATAAAAAATGAAAGCATGTTTAAAAGTTATCTGAAGATTATTACAAGAAACCTCTGGAAAAATAAGTTGTATACACTTATCAATATCCTTGGCATAGGTATAGGCATTGCTGCTGTTGTATGGGGATTTCAAAATTACCGTTACAGTTTCAGCTATGATAATTTTCATAAGAACAGGGAAACTATTTTTCGTGTTCTTACCAAAACAGAAGGAAATGACAAATTAAAAGGTGTTGTTCCGATGCCATTGGCTGCCAATGCAAAAAATGATTTTTCACAGGTAACAGAAGCTGTGAGATGGGGAAGCCGGAACCTCGACGTAAAAGCAGAACAAAATGAACCATTTGCCACACGCGCACATTTTACAGATCCTGCTTTTTTAAAACTGTTTAATTTTCCGGTAATAAAGGGAAATACACGTTTAGAAGATCCATCAACTGTATTAATTACAGAAACGGCTGCAAAGAAATTTTTCGGCTCCATTGATCCGTTGGGAAAAACACTGCTTTTCTATTCGGATGAATTGTATAAAAAACCTTTGTTGGTTACAGGCATATTAAAGGATCCTCCTTTAAATTCTTCTTTTCAATTTGAGATCCTCACAAATTTTACTAACCAATATAAAGGCGATGGATCCATTATAAAGAATGATGACTGGGCCTGGTTTTCTGATGCGGTATTTCTGAAATTATCAACCCCTTCAGAATCTCCCAAACTGGAAACTGCACTGAATAAATATCTTGCCATTGAGCAAACAGCCAGAAAAGACCTGAAGGCAACGGCATTTAAGCTGGATCCTTTTACAGAAGTTGCCAGTCATTCAAGAGATATCGATCTCTATTCAAATGAACTGATGCCAAGGCCCGAAGACTCTGCTGCCTATGCCCCACTCATACTTTCCATTCTTATTTTATTATCTGCCTGTTTAAATTTTGCGAATACATCTGTTTCACAAAGTAACCGCCGCCTCAAAGAAATAGGTATCAGAAAAGTGATCGGCGGGTCTGCCCGTCAGATCATGATACAGCAATTGGTTGAATGTGCCTGTATTGTATTACTGGCAATCGGCCTGTCCGTTATCATCAATAATTTCTGGCTGCCAACCTATAATGCCATGTTTTCTTTTATAAAGGTTTCGGCCAATTATTTTACTGATTATACGCTTCTGCTTTTCTTAGGAGCGATATTGGTATTCGGCACCCTGCTGGCAGGGGCTTACCCAGCATTCTACATCAGCAGATTTAATGCTACCAATATTTTCAGAGGTTCTGTAAAATTCGGGGGTAGCAATCTTTTCTCACGTGTCTTGCTCGGATTTCAGGTTACGATATCCTTCATCACGGTAATACTGGGTTTTGCGTTTTCAAGAAATGCAGAATTTCAGCGTACCTATCATTATGGATACGATAAAGAAAATATTGTAGGTGTATGGCTTCCCAATAATGCCACTTACACCTCTTTTCGAAATGAGCTGAGTAAAAATGTAAAAATTGAAAAAATATCCGGCACGAAAGATCAGGTTGGGTTCTCTTACAGAACCTTACCGCTCGAAGCCAAGGGAGAAAAGAAAGACTGTTATTTTCTTGAAACCGCTACTGATTATGTAGATGCCATGGATCTCAAATTAATTGCCGGAAGAAAATTCAATACATCCGGCGAAGGCGATTATGGCCAATCAATGCTGATCAATGAAAAAATGGCATTCCAATTTGGATGGAAACCTGAAGAAGCAATAGGTAAACAAATCAAAAAAGGTGATACCGCTACATTCACCGTAGTAGGTGTGCTGAAAGACTTCGCACAAAATACACTCTATACACCCATTGAACCCTTGGCCATGAGTGCAGTGGCACCCGAAAAATATTCTCAGATAATTATCAGGGCAAAACCCGGAGAGTTAAGCAATGTTTACAATGAAGCCAAACACTCTTGGGAAAAATTATTCCCCCTGAAACCTTTTACCGGATATTATCAAAATGAGATCGCAGCCGATGCTTCAAAAGTAAATAAGAGTATTGCGACCATATTTTTCTGGTTTGCACTCATATCCGTGTTTATGACAGCCACCGGTATGTTTGCATTGGTATCCTTATCTGTGTTGAAAAAAATGCGTGAAATAGCCATTCGTAAAGTAGTAGGAGCCAACGGCTGGCATATTTTCAGGCTTTTGCTAAAAGGATATTCCTGGATATTCATCATAGCTTCTTTGATCGGTTGTTATGCAGGGTATACAATGGCCAAGCTGTTAATGGATCTGATATTCAGGATCAATTCCGGTGTTAGTGTTTCATCCTTAACTCTGTCTTTCTTATGTGTACTGTTGATCAGTTCTGTAACCATTGGAACAAAAGTGTGGAATGCATTACACAAAAGGACAACTGATGTATTAAAAGCGAATTAATTAAATAAATACGAAAAGTTATGATCGGCACTTATTTCAAAACAGCATTTCGCAACCTGATGCGGAACAAAGCTTTTTCATTTATCAATATAGTTGGGCTTTCCATTGGTATCAGTGCGGCTTTGGTCATATTTCTGATCGTACAGTATGATTTCAGTTTTGATAAGTTTCATAAGAACGGTAACCGGATTTATCGTGTCGTATCCGAGTTTAATTTTGCCGGTGAGGTTTATAAAAATTCCGGTGTGCCCTATCCCCTCGCCGATGGCCTGAAAAAAGAGGCAACAGGAATAGAGATCGTTGCCCCTTTTACGATCTGGAATATCAGCCAGTATCTGAGCATACCTTCCGAAGGAAATGGGGCTCCAAGGGTATTTAAAAAACAGGACAAGACTATTTTTGCGGATGAGTCTTATTTTAAAATGATCCCTTATCAATGGATTGCGGGTAACCCTTCCACTTCTTTGCAGGAACCATATCAGGTTGTGCTAACCGAAAAAACAGCCGCTATTTATTTTCCAAAATCATCCGCACAGGAAATTATAGGGAAAGAGATCATTTTTGATGATACCGTAAGAACAAAAGTTACCGGCATTGTAAAAAATCTCGAAGGAAATACAGATTTCAATTTCACTGGTTTTGTATCCCGTGCTACACAAGCAAAAACAACGTTAAAACCCCGTGACTGGGAGCGCTGGAATAATACCAACAGTTCCTCACAGCTTATGATTCAGTTATTGCCCGGTACAACAAAAGCCAATATAGAGCATCAATTAGCGGCGCTGTATACTAAATATGACAAAAAAGAAAAAGGAGATAACAGCAAACACGATCTGTTTTTACAACCGCTCAGTGATATCCATTTCAATCCTGACTATGATAATTTTGATCAGCGCATAGCACATAAGCCAACTTTATATGGGTTATTGGCAGTGGCGGCATTTCTTTTATTATTGGGTTGTATCAATTTTATCAACCTCAGCACTGCACAGGGAACACAAAGAGCCAAAGAAATCGGCATCCGTAAAACCATGGGCAGCTCAAAACGGCAATTGATCTTTCAATTCTTAAGTGAAACTTTCTTTATTACTATCATTGCCACAATTGTATCTGCGATATTGGTTCCTGTATTATTAAAAATATTCAGTGATTTTATTCCACCCGAATTACATTTCAATCCATTCCGGCAACCTATTATGCTGTTGTTTATTGCCTTACTGGTGATCCTGGTTAGTTTCCTTTCCGGTTTTTATCCGGCATGGGTTCTTTCTTCCTATAAACCGGTGAACATATTAAAGAATCAAACAAATGGAATGCCCGGCAGATCGCGGAAAGCATGGCTGAGAAAAAGCCTTACCGTTACACAATTCATCATTGCACAGGTATTTATCCTGGCAACTTTAGTGGTAAGCCAGCAGATTCATTATACACTCAATAAAGATCTGGGCTTTAAAAAAGATGCGATACTTTCTTTCAGCATCAACTACCGCGACACCGTTCGGTCTAATAAAACGGTATTAATGGAAAAGATCAAAGCTATGCCCGAAATAGCAATGCTTGGTATTTCTACGGGAACCCCTTCAACACCTCAATACTGGAGCAGCACCATAACTTACCGCAACGGCAAGAAAGAAATTGCTACCGATGTGGATCTCAAATTTGCAGATACCAATTACCTCAAACAGTTTCAGTTGAAATTATTGGCAGGCACCAATATCAGTCAGAGCGATACGGTAACCGAATTCCTCATCAACGAATCCTATGCAAAAGTTTTGGGCTTTAAAAATCCACAGGATGCTATTGGTAAAAATATTGAGTGGAGCAATAAACAAATACCGATCAGAGGTGTGCTTGCCGACTTCCATATAAAATCACTTCACTCGGTTATCAAACCCTTAGCGATTGGTAATTGGAATAAAGAGTCACGTGTATTTTCCATAAGCCTGCAACCGAAGAATGATGATGGCAGCAACTGGAAAACAGGGATCGCTAAGATAGAAGCACTATGGAAAAGTATTTATCCGAAAGAAGACTTTGAGTATAGTTTTCTGGATGAGAGTATTGCAAAATACTATAAGGCAGAACAGGATATTTCCAGTTTGCTCAAATGGGCAACAGGACTGGCCATATTGATCAGTTGTATGGGTCTGCTTGGATTGGTTATGTACACAACGAATCTGCGCACCAAAGAAATTGGTGTCAGAAAAGTATTGGGTGCATCCGTATCACAGATCATTACGATCCTTACCAAAGATTTCCTGTTATTGATCATCATTGCTTTTTTCATAGCTGCGCCGGTTGCCTGGTGGGCCATGCATAAATGGCTCGAAAATTTCGCATATAGAACAGGCATCAATCTCTGGTTGTTTATCGGAGCCGGAATATTAACACTGTTGATCGCATTGATCACCATCAGTTATCAAACATTCAAAGCAGCATCGGCTAATCCGGTGGATAGTTTGAGAACAGAATAGCGAATCGTGAATCGTGAGAAGTGAGTGGAAGTCTTACTCACGATTCACGCCTCACGATTCACGAAAAACCACTCACAACTAATATAAAACAGAACAACATGATACAGAACTATTTCAAAATGGCCTGGCGTAACCTGATGAAACATAAATTCATCTCGTTCATTAATTTATTTGGGTTAACGATGGGATTAACCTGTTGTTTGTTGATCACGATCTATATTTTGCATGAAACGAGTTACGATAAATACAATACCAATGCCAACCGCATTTATCGTGTAACACGCACATTCAATAACAGGGATGGTGCCGTAACGCTTCGTCTGGGAACGGTTGCTCCGCCATTTGGCCCATTATTACAGAATTATTTTCCGGATATACAAAAGATCACAAGATTCTTACCCAATGGAAAAACACCCATTAAATACGGAGAAAAGATCTTTAGCGAGAAACAGGTTTTTTGTGTGGATGAAAATGTGTTTGATGTGTTTACTGTGAATATGGTAAAAGGAAACCCAAAAAAAGCATTGAATGATCCGTTTACGGTGATGCTTACTGAAGATATCGCCAAAAAATATTTTGGCAATGAAGATCCGATGAACAAAGTGATCAGGATGAATAACAAATTCGACCTGAAAGTTACAGGGGTATTTAAGTCCTTCCCTTCCAATGCACATATTCACCCCGAGTTAATGGTATCGTTTAATACCTTAAAAGATACGGCCGTATATGGCGCAAGAAATCTGGAAACAAATTTTGGTAATAATTCATTCTTCACCTATCTACTCTTGCCTGAAAATTATCCTGCTAAAAATATTGAAGCACAGTTTCCCGCTTTTCTGGATCGTGATGTACACTTTCCGGGAGCACCTGCAACCTATAAACCATCAACAGGAACCAAACTTGGGTTACAGAAATTAACCGATATCCATCTCCGCTCCCATCTCGATTTTGAAGCGGAAGAGAATGGGGATATTTCAAGAGTCTATATTTTTTCTGCCATTGCATTGATCATTTTACTGATCGCTTGTATCAATTATATGAATCTTTCTACGGCAAGATCAACACTGCGTGCAAAAGAGATTGGCATCAGAAAAGTAGCCGGCGCCAATAAATCAGAATTGATCGCACAATTCCTGAGCGAATCCGTTATGATCGCATGGATCTCAATGTCCTTGGCTGTACTCGCAACCTGGCTGATCATACCTTCTTTAAATAAACTATCCGGATTGCAACTATCTGCCAACTTATTGTTTGAATGGAAATGGATTCTGCCGGTTCTGCTGGTTCCGTTTGTAGTGGGTATCGTTTCCGGAATCTATCCGGCATTGTTTATGTCGTCGTTCCAACCTGTAAAAACATTAAAAGGTTTATTCCGTGTAGGCGGAAAAAGTATCTCTTTCCGAAAAGTGTTGGTGGTTTCTCAGTTTGGTATATCAATCGTACTAATCATAACAACAGCGATTGTGTTTCAGCAATTGCGGTATATGCAGCAGGCTAAACTGGGATATAGCAAAGACCATGTAGCCGTACTTCCTTATTATTTTACAACGGAAAGTCAATACGATGCATTCAGAAATGAACTGTTAAGCAATGCCTCTATTAAAAATATAGCGCGATCTTCCCGAATTCCAACGGGCAGATTACTGGATTCACAGAATGCCTCATCAGAATCCGGCGATTCATTACAGCCGGTTACCACCGAATTAAAATACCTGGCTACAGACTACGATTTTATACCGGCTTTTGATATTCAGATGGCTGCCGGTAGAAATTTTTCTAGAGCATTTACAACCGATACAACTGCATTTGTAATGAATGAAGCCACTGTTAGAACACTGGGATGGAAATCGAATGAAGCGGCCATCGGAAAAAACTTTATGTACGGCGGCGTGAAGGGAAAAGTGATTGGCATTGTAAAAGATTTTCACTTCGAATCGATGCACCAACGCATTGTTCCGATAGTGATGACATTGCCAAAACCAACACAGGCTACGTTTTACAATGAGCTTTCTGTAAAGATTGGTGGCAGCAACTTGTCATCCGCACTGAGTTCCATAGAAACCATCTGGAAAAAATATTTACCCGAAATGCCCTTTGAATCTAATTTCCTTGATGATAACTTTAATAAACTCTATCAATCAGAAGAAAGGCAGGGTTCACTGTTCACCATCTTTGCCTGTATCGCTATTTTTATTGCCTGCTTAGGATTATTGGGATTATCCTCATTTGCCATAACCCAGCGCATAAAAGAGATCGGTATCCGAAAAGTATTGGGTGCGAGTGCGGGTACGATTGTGATTCTGTTATCCAAAGACTTCTTAAAACTGGTACTCATAGCCGCCGTGATCGCCTTCCCTATTGCCTGGTATGCCATGTACGAATGGTTATCAGATTTTGCTTACAGGATAACCATCAGCTGGTGGATCTTTATCGTGGCAGGCGTAATTGCAGCATGTATTGCCTTGATCACCGTAAGTGCCATGGCCATAAAAGCAGCATTCAGTAATCCTGTAAAAAGTTTGAGAACAGAATAGTTTTACTTGAGACGTGAATCGTGAGTCGTGAGTTGGAATCTATACTCACGATTCAAGTCTCACGATTCACGATTGATTATTCACAAAAACACAAAATAGTATGTTTCGTAACTACATCAAAATCGCCTGGCGTAACCTGATGAAGAATAAGACCTTTTCTTTCATCAATATAATCGGCTTATCCATCGGCCTCACCTGTTGTTTATTGATAGCCCTATACCTCAATTATGAGTTGAGTTATGACAAACAACATCCCGATGCAAAAAATATCTATCAGTTAGGAACCATCTTTGTTCGCGAGAAAGAAGAACATGCCATGCCCAATACACCGGCACCGATGGCTGGAATGATGAAGCAGGAATTTCCCGAAATTGAAGAAACGGTACGCTTACTGGGTTTATTTGGAGAAGATAAAACCTTACTCCGCTATAATGAAAATAACAATGCCGCTGTTTCCTTTTATGAAAACAAAGGCTATCTCACTGATCCGGCTTTCTTTCGTTTCTTTCAATACAATTTCACAGAAGGAGATCCTGCACATGCATTGGACAATCCCAATACAGTTGTATTAAATGAAGAGATCGCTAAAAAATTATTTGGCAAACAATCTGCCTTAAACAAAGTGATCCATGTAAGCAGTGGCACCAACGGCGAAAATGATGTTACAGTTACAGGTGTGTTTAAACCTTCACTTGCTCCGTCACATATTAATGGCAGGTTTTTCATGGCATTCAAAGGCGGGGCTATGGAGCAGTATAGTCTTAAATCAAACAACCTTGCCTATAATAATATGTTCTTCACTTATCTTAAATTAAAAGAAGGTGCAGATGCCGGAAAACTGGAAGCAAAATTTCCCGGCTTTATCAATAAATATGCAGGTAACGATTTGAAGAACGCAGGGTTTTACAAAAAACAATACCTCACTGCACTTACAGATATCCATTTGAGTGGCAAAACAAAAGACAATGTAACTTCTCCCGGCAGTATGACCTATTTATATATTCTGGGATCGATCGCTTTATTTGCATTGTTGATCGCCTGTATCAATTTTATGAACCTTTCAACAGCCCGTTCGTCAAAGCGTTCCACTGAAGTGGGTATCCGAAAAGTTTTAGGTGCGGGAAAAGGTTCATTGATCAGCCAGTTCTTAGGAGAATCTTTCTTAATGAGCATGATCGCATTTGCATTTGCCATTCTGTTCACTATTTTATGCTTACCCGCGTTCTCTGCAGCATCCGGAAAGGATTTGTACCTTTCTTTCTCAGAACATGTATGGATTCTTGCCGGTTTCTTTGTCTTGTCTATCCTTACCGGTTTTATCGCCGGCCTCTACCCTGCTTTCTATCTCTCCTCCTTTAAACCAATCCGTATTTTAAAAAGCAAATTCTCGAATTCATTTGCCGCTGTTTCGGTGAGAAAAGGATTGGTCGTGTTTCAGTTTATCATTTCAGCTATTCTCATTATTTCTTCTGTAGTGATTGCCAATCAAATGCGATATATGCGCACAAAAGATCTAGGTTTTAGTAAAGATCAGCAGATGATCATTCCATTAAGAAGCAAAACAGCCAGAGAAACCTATGCGTCGTTAAAAACAGAATTGGCAAAATTATCTGAGATAAAATCTGTAGGCGCTTCCACTTATTATCCCGGTATCTTTAATCCAAGCGATATCAGTATTTACAAAGAAGGCAGTAACGTAAATAATGCTCAGGTAACAAAGTTCAATAACATTGATGAAACTTTTATACAAACATTGGATATTAAATTATTGGCCGGACGTCTCTTCTCAAAAGAATTTCCGGGCGATACCGCACGTGGAGTAATACTGAATGAAGAGGCAATCACTAAAATGGGATTTAAAAGTCCGAAGGAAGCCGCCGGCAAGACCATTTACACAGGAGCACAGGCAAACCCGCTCGAGATCGTAGGTGTGGTAAAGGATTTTCATTTTGAAGACCTCCAAAGGCCTATCACTCCGTTTGGTTTTGGATTGAATAATAAAAGTGATTATCAATACCTGATCGTACATGCCAAAACCGCTGATATGGCTTCATTGATCGGGAACATTTCTAAAACCTGGCAAAAACTGAACCCATCCGAACCTTTGGAATATAATTTTCTGGATGAACAGTTTCAGAAAAATTATCAGGCGCAGGACAGGCTTGCCGACATTGTTAAATATTTTACGATGATTGCCATTATGATCTCCTGTCTCGGTTTATTTGGCCTTGCCGCATTTAGTGCAGAACAAAGAACCAAAGAGATCGGTATCCGGAAAGTATTGGGTGCAAGTGTTTCCAATCTTGTATTATTGATCTCAAAAGATTTTATTAAACTGGTATTGATTGCAGTGGTATTGGCATCACCTATTGCCTGGTATATCATGCACAAATGGCTACAGGATTTTGCATACAGAACCAGTATCGGTTGGACAGTATTTGCCATATCTGCATCCATTGCTTTCCTCATTGCATTTGTAACCGTAAGTACACAAGCAATCAGGGCAGCATTGAGTAATCCTGTGAAAAGTTTGAGAACAGAATAATGTTTTCGTGAGGCGTGAGACGTGAGTATAGTAAGCCACTCATGATTCACGTCTCACGCCACACGATGGGTGTCCGAAAACGAACAGTTTTTGTTCAATATCGAACAATAGTAAAAGAAAAAATGCCTGAAACACCTGTAAATGCGCTTAAAATTCAAATGGCACAGGATTTGGATACTTTACAATCAGAAAAACAAAAGGTATGATCAACCTGCAGAAAATCTACAAATGGCATAATAACGGCAATAACCGTGTATTCATTTTAAAGGATATTAACCTGACCATTGAGGAAGGGGCTTTCATTTCCATCATGGGCCCATCGGGTTCGGGTAAGTCCACTTTATTGAATATCATTGGCATGCTGGATGAACCATCAGAAGGCAAATACGAATTTCTGGGTCAGGATGTGTATACGATTAAAGAAAGACAACGTTCTGAATTGTATAAACAGAATATCGGTTTTGTTTTTCAGGCCTATCATCTGATTGATGAGCTAACCGTTTATGAAAATATTGAAACACCTCTACTCTATCAAAGCATCAAAACAGCCGAAAGGCAGGCGATCGTTGCAGATATTTTAGACAGGTTTCAGATCGTTGGCAAGAAAGATCTTTTTCCTTCTCAATTATCCGGCGGACAGCAGCAGTTGGTGGGTATTGCACGTGCACTGGTGGCCAAACCCAAATTATTATTGGCAGATGAACCCACAGGTAACCTGAATTCCAAGCAGGGAGAGGATATTATGGAACTGTTCAAAAAAATCAATGAAGAAGACGGTGTGACTATTATACAGGTTACCCATTCAGAAAAAAATGCCGCATACGGAAAACAGATCATCCACTTACTGGATGGCATGGTTGAAAAAAAATAATTATCGCACAAAACAGTATATGAAAAATCGAATTCTTAGTATAGCATTGGTTACAGCCGGCTTTTTTACTGCAAAAGTATCAACTGCACAATCCGCCGAACTTACTTTAAAACAGTGTGTAGAAACGGCCATTGCCAATAACCTGCAGGTTCGTCAATCAGAATATCAGGCACAATCAGATAAAGTAACCCTTAATCAGGCAAAAGGAAATCAGCTTCCATTTATCAACGGCAATATCAACCACGGTATCAATCAGGGCAGAAGTATTGACCCATATACAAACACCTACGCCAATCAGCAGATCAATTTTGCAAACTACAGTATTAACACAAATATTACCATCTGGAACGGATCGGCTATCCGTAATAATATCAAACAAAACGAACTCAATGCCAAAGCCAGTGAAATGGATTGGCAGCAGGCAAAAGATAATATCACCATCAATGTAATTCTCGCCTATCTGCAGGTATTAAGCAATCAGGAACAATTGAACATTGCTAAAAATCAGGTTGCAGTTACAAAGAACCAGGTTGCAAGATTGGAAGTATTAAATAAAGACGGCGCTATTGCTCCTTCAGTTTATTATGACCTGAAAGGACAATTATCGGGCGACGAACTGGGTGTGATCAATCTCAAAAACAGTCTTGAATCTGCCAAACTCAGCCTTGCACAATTAATGAACGTACAATATAACAGCAATGTGCAATTAGAAAATATCAACGATAAACTTACACCTGTGATCTACGATGGTACAGCTGATAATATTTATCAAACAGCCACACAGCAACTCGCCTTTATCAAAGCAGCGGAATTGCGTAAACAGAGCGCTTCCAAAAGAGTATTAACCGCCAAAGCACAGCAATATCCAACCTTAAGTTTTAACGGAGGGTTTGGAACCAATTATTCAAGTGTAGCCAACAGACAGGAATTACTCAGCACATCCGATGTGGCAACCAGCAGTTATGTAAATGTTGCCGGAAGTAAATTATCTGTATTCTCTCCGCAAAGCAGTTACCAATCACAAAAGATCAGTTATGGTGATCAGTGGACCAATAACCTAAACTCCTCTCTCAGTATAGGTTTGCAGGTTCCGATCTTAAATGGTTTGCAGGCAAAGAGCCGTGTTAACCAGGCAAAGATCACAGAGAAGCGAACCAGTTTTGAAGCAGAAACAGCCAAAACACAATTACGCCAGGCAGTAGATCAGGCGTATATCAATATGAATTCGGCATTTGAACGTTATCAGGCTTTATCCAGACAACTCGAAGATTTTACGATCTCATTCAAAGCAGCTGAAGTACGATTTAATGCAGGCGTAAACACATCCATTGAATACCTGATCGCTAAAAACAATGTTGACCGTACCAATGCCAATTTTGTAGCAGCCAAATATGATTATTTACTCCGTTCCAAAGTACTCGACTTTTATCAAGGAAAACAACTCTGGTAAATATTGAATATTGAACAAGGAATATTGAATTATGAAGTATGGCTTCGGTTCAACATTCAATATTCCTTGTTCAATATTCGATATTCCCACCGTCTTTTTTCAACAATACGATCTGCCCCATATGATAGGCATCATGTTGTAAACAACCCATCAGCAGTTGATAATAGGTTTGCTCTTTTTTAGGGGAAGGCTGATCCAGTTTGGTTTCATCAAATGCTTTTACGGCATGGATAAATGTATCAGATACTTTTTCAAATTCTACAATCGTTTCATGCCATAATGCTTCTGTCCGATTTTCCGGAAAATAAAAATCAGTCATTTCAGGCCTTTCATTTTTTCCTGATAAGCGGATCATTACCGTTTTACGCCAATAGATCAGGTGATTTACCAATTGCCAGATAGCATTTCCGTTCTCAGTTCGTTTATAAGAAGCGGTTGTCGCATTCACACCTGATAAAGCATCCTGTAAATTCAATCCAATCCAGCACTCCCCTTTTTGCAGGTCGGTAAATAATTGAACGATCTTTTGTAATTCAGTCATAGTTTTGAATTATACTTAAACTTAAACAGAAAGATCATCCTTATAAAATAAAATTGCATGAACGGTTTTCATAAAAAAATAGAGATCAGATGGAGTGATATTGATGCCAATTTTCATCTCCGACATTCTGCCTATTACGATTTTGGTGCGTTTGTCCGTATCGCTTATATGACGGAAAACGGCCTCACACCTTTTATTATGCAGCAGCAACAGATTGGCCCCATCCTGTTCAGGGAAGAATGTGTGTTCAAACGCGAGATCCATTTTAATGATTCAGTTGAAGTAAATGTAAAACTGGTAAAAGCCACAAAAGATATGAGCCGCTGGACCATGCTCCACGAAGTATGGAAGAACGGCGATACCCTAAGCGCCGTTATTACCATTGATGGTGCATGGCTCAATACCGCTTTAAGAAAACTGGCAACACCCCCCGAAACTTTTCAAAAGGTTTTTGAACAGTTGCCGCATGCTGAAAATTTTGAATGGACCGTTAAGTAATTGTATTCATGGAAATCAGAAAGATCAATGGCACAGATGCAGAAATGCTGTCTAAACTATCTAAAGCCATTTATAAAGAATACTATCTCCATCTCTGGCATCCGGGCGGTGCAGATTGGTACCAGGATGAATATGCCTATCACCCGGCTAAACTGAAAGCTGAACTGGATGATCATAACAACCAACATTTTGTTGTGTATGAAAATGATGAGCCACAAGGCTATCTCAAACTCCGGATCAATGCAGTATTAAAAGGTTTTGAAGAAATGAACAGCCTTGAAATTGAGCGGATCTATCTCCACAAAAAAATAGCAGGCAAAGGCATGGGCCGCCACCTCATGTTACTCAGCGAAACCGTTGCCAAAGAACATAACAAACAACTGATCTTTCTGAAAGCGATGGATACCAGTTCAGATGCGATCGCTTTTTATGAAAAAATCGGCTACACCATTTGCGGAACACATGTGTTGCCTTTTGAACAGATGAAAGAAGAATACAGGGGGATGGTTATCTTATCAAAAAAAATATAATTTCTCTGCGTAAACTCCGCATCTCAGCGACTCTGCGGTGAAAATGAACTTCAAGTAATAAGCTTTATTAAAGATTTTACGCTTTTCACCGCAGAGAATCGGAGTAGCAGAGTCTTCCGCAGAGAGATAAAAAACAGAAACCCCTTTGCAGGGGTTTCTTCGTGATACTTGGGGGTATGTAAACGCCCTTAACGAGCGCTCTAAACTATTGGTAAGTTAGTTTTTATTCCTTCAGTCACCATCCATTCTCGGGGAATGATAGTTATCAATCGACGAATTCAATAGTAACCATAAAAAGTCCCCCGTTTCAGGCGGGGGACAGTTAAAAAATGTCTCAACAAGTACGCAAAATTTTAGAAAGCACGTCTTGACGCAGTTGCAGATTTTCCACCACGATGGATTTTCCACAAATCAACCACACCAAAGCTTTGTTTTGCTTTTTTGCGTTTTACGTTTACAACACCGGTTGCTACGGTTTCGCGTACTTCAGATACTAATTGTTTCAGTTCATTTGCTTCTATTTGGACAATAGAAGGCATTACATTACTCTTCATAATATTCTTATTTTTTATTAATCAATGTTTGAACTGAGCGGAACAGGGAGTAGAAAACCAATTCAATCGTTAGAAGAATGCTTACTGCTTACATCACCCATGAGACTGTTAAATAAATCGTCGCTCAGTTTCAGGATGCAAATGTACGGCGATGCATCGTATTAAACAAATAATAATGCAAATAACTTGTTAATGTCCGTAGTGTGGTACTGCTAATACGCTGTTTATCAGTCGATATCGGGTTTTGACTCATCTGTGAGCAAAACCTTGCCCCTGTTGGTTCTTACGATACGTGAGTAGAGAGAAATTTCTTTATCAAATAAAAAGCGGAAAAATAATTTAGTCCATGAAGTATGATAAGACAATGTATCATAAAATTCCGGCGCATCTTTTCTGATCTGCGGAAGTTTATTCCAGGGCACTGATGGAAAATCATGGTGTTCATTATGATAACCCACATTAAAGGCCAGTTTATTGAACGGGCCATAATAACTATAGGTTTCCTGTTCACCTTTCGTTAAATAATGTTCCTGTATCCATCTTGCACCCAAGGGATGTAATCCAACCGAAAAGAAAAAACTTAATACCAGAAATGCACAACCCTTGGTTCCAAACAATAAACAAATAGCCGTGATAGCCGCAATCTGAACGAGCCAGTTCAATCCCACCCATTTATTAAACGGCTGAATCTCCTTCATTCTTGAAAAACGGAACAATTGAAAAAAAGGATAAAATAACAACCAGATCACTTTACCGATAAAATAGTTGTCGATCAGTTTTGCCTCCCAATAATTGGGCAGATCGCCGTCCAGTTCATGCACCCCCTGAAAAGAATGGTGCTTGATATGGTATTTCTCAAAAGAAACAGAACTTGGAAAGATCAATGGAATATTAGCCAGAATACCCGCCAAACGATTGGCAGCCGGATTTTTAAAAATCAGCCGGTGCGCACATTCATGTATCATCACAAACAATGCATGATCGGCAAATGCACCTAAAAGATAAGCGGCACCCACCACTATCCACCAGGATTGATCAGCCACCAGCCAACAAATAACCAATTGAAAAGACACAAGCCCAACAATCGCTAAAAAAGTAACCGGGTTCTTCCCGATCAGCTTGCGCATTTGCGGAAATTCTTTCAGTATTTCTTTTGTACGTATTCTGTGTGGTTCACTTGTGGTAACGTGAATAAAGTTCTTTGTCTCCTGCATTTGCAACAAGGTAACTTTTAAAGGCTACAATTAAGGATTAAAATATCCTGAAATGCCAATAAAGCCCGTTTGTAACCCATTCTTAACGATTTGAATGAAATTCCTGAACAAAATGGGCCCAAGTTTCTCATCAAATATTTTATATTTATTATATTAAACCCTGCACATGACAGAGCCAAAAATTGAGATACATTCATCCTGGACATTAACTCGGAAAATTATTTTTCGTTTTTTCTTCCTGTATTTCATTTTACAAATTGCACCCTGGACATGGCTGGACAATATATCGCCTACCGTATACATAAATGAATATTATTATGCTGCGCTTGGCCATATAGTTGATTTTTTTAATGACCATCTGTTCCATTTTGCCAAAACAACGATCGTAAATAACGGCAGCAGCGACACATCGGTTAGTTGGGAACATGTCTTTACCAGTCTGCTTCTTTCCGCTATCATCAGCCTTATTTGGGGTATACTCGACAGGAAACGAAAAAGCTATGATCAGGCGGCTTACTGGTTGCGAACAATAGTAAGATGTTTTATCATTATTGTCTGTTTTACTTATGGTGTTGACAAGTTATATGCTTTGCAAATGCCATTCCCCTTGCAAAGCCAGTTAGCAACACCATTGGGAGATTTTTTGCCAATGCGTTTTTCATGGATGTTTATAGGCTATTCAACACCTTATGAAATGTTTTCAGGGGCAATGGAAATATTAGCAGGGCTTTTATTATTAAACAGGAGAACCATTTCACTCGGGCTATTTATAGCAACTGTTGTATTTGCTAATGTAATGGTATTGAATCTTTGTTACGATATTCCGGTGAAGCTCTTCGCAATGCATCTTTTTCTTTACTGTTTATATCTTATGCTGGATGACGGGAAAAGACTGTTTCGTTTTTTTGTACTCAACAAAGCCACAGAAGCCAATACACATTACCAGATAAGTTTTCCAAAAAAATGGATGCGGGTAACATGGATTGTTTTGAAACTCGTATTTATTGTATTATTTGCAATTGTCCCCTTCTATTCAACAAGAGATTTTTATCGCTCGTTACAGCAAACAACAGTAACCAAACCATTCAAAGAGGGAATATATGATGTAACGGTATTTGCAATAAACAAAGACACAATTGCTGCCAAGGTTACAGATACGCTTCGCTGGCGGGATCTGATCTTTGAAAAAGATGGAACGGGCAGTGTGGGTAGCACAGATACTACTTTCAGGCAGCGATACAGAAGAGGTTATTTTACTTTTATATCAGATAGTGCCAAACAAACCATTAAGTTTAAGAAATTTTCCAAAGACTCGAATTTTATCTTCAGTTTTCATTTTGAAATGCCCGACAGCAGCACTATCCGATTGATCGGAAAACAAAAAACAGATTCAGTGTATGTTATCCTGAAAAGAAGTAAACGCCATTTTCAACTGGCAGAAAAACAGTTTCACTGGATCAGCGAAGCAAACAGATAATACAACCCAGCCTAATCTGTGAATGATGTAATTCATTCCCTTCATCCTGCAACAGTTTGCATGTGTGATCGTCTTACCTATGCATATCATTCATCCCGCAAGGGTTCATCACAAAAAAATATGTATGGAAAAAAGAATTTTGGGTATACTGCTTTCTGTTTTAGGAATACTGGGACTTGTATATGCAGGTTTTAGTTTTTTAAACAACGGCGAAGGAACACGTAACATAAAAACAATGATTATTTTTGGGCTGTTAGGTGGTATATTTTTTATTGCAGGCATCAGCCTTATCAGTAATACAAAAGATAAAGAGACCTGAAAATACCTTCTCATGCGCCTTAGGCAAATTGAGTAATGTATGTTCTGTCAAAAAAAAGAGCGGCCGGGGCCGCTCTTTTCTATTCTATGCATACCATCTGCTAAGAGATCAGGCTGCTTTCTTACCCATTCCATTCATAGCGCCTACCACAGCACCCGTAATAGCTCCCATAACAGTACCGGCAACAATATCTACACATACCCCTGTAAGTGTTGAAAGATTGGTTTGTCCGTAAATAAACAGATCTGTACCTGCTGTCATAAAAAAGGAAATGACCGCACCTGCGGTTAATCCTGCAGACAGGCTGGTAATATTGGCCCATTTATTAAAAATGTAGGACAATAATAAACCCATAAAAATACTTCCGCCGATCATGGCCCACCAAACCATATCAGCCGTGGCACGGGTAACACCGGTAGCGGAGCCCGCATTTTTTGCAAAGAAATCCATCAACAGTAAACCGTAGATCAGGTAACCGGCAAAGAAGGAAACAATACCGGCAATAATACCCGACACAAGAAATTTTTGTGTGTTCATAGCAATCGATTTTGAGGGTAATTAAAAAATTATGGCAGAACAAAATAGAAACCGGATCCGGAAAATGCAATAGTCATCCGGAATAAAACAACAAATGTGAACAAATTGGCTGTATGTGCAAACAGGGTTGATTATCAATAAAATGAGACATAATAGCCTGAACGATCATTAAAAACACTGCTTTTTGCCTAACTTGTTTCAAACTAACTTTTATGAAACAAAGGATAATACCTGTGTTGCTGTTGTTGATGCTATGCACAACCACCCTTATTGCACAGCAAAAGAAAAATCTCACACCTGATGATTATGGTAAATGGCAGGGCATTGGTGCCAGTGAACTTTCGCCTGATGGCCAATGGATCGGTTATCAGATCGTTGTGCAGGAAGATAATGATACTTTATATGTAGTAAACCGCAATAGTGGTAAAACCTACAAACTTGAATTTGCCTCTACTCCTGAATTTTCAAAAGATAATAAATGGCTTGCCTATCGCGTCGGACTTCCGTTTAAAGAAGCAGAAAAACTACGCGATCAGAGTAAACCTATCGAGTATAAAATGGGCATTCTGAATCTGGAAACAGGTAAAAAAGAGATCGTTCAAAATATTTCACGCTTTGGATTTTCACGCGATGGAAAATTTTTGGCAGTTTCTCTCGCTCCGCCAAAAGAAAATAAAGACAAAGGATCTGTATTGCTCTTAAAGAATATGAGTGATAACACAACACATACGATAGGCAACGTAACTGAATATGCATTTAATAAGAAAAGCAATCTCCTCGCCTACCTTGTTGAATCAGCCAACACTGCCGGGAATTCGGCAGAATTGTTTAACCTGAATACGTATTCAATAAAAGTAATTGCCAGTGATACGTTGAAATTCTCCAAACTGGTTTGGCAAAAAGAAGGTGACGGTCTTTCATTCTTTAAAACATTTAAGAAAGATGGGTTTGAGGAAGAGAACGCTGTTGTATATAGTTATATCAATTTAGATAAAACCGCTTCGCTTAATATGTTTGATCCGTTAACAGCTGCTGGGTTTCCCAAAGGCATGCGTGTATTTAATGGCTCGGGAACCAGGCTGAGTGATGATATGCAATCGGTGTTCTTCGGCATCAAAGCATGGACAGTAAAACCAAAGAAAGAAGACAAGAAAGCAACCGATTCATCCAAAACCAAAACAGATTCAACTGCAAAAGAGGTTATGGCTAAGAAACCGAATCCGGATGAAAAATTACCCGCCGTAGATATCTGGCATTGGAAAGACCCGGAGATTCAGCCCCGTCAGAAACTTACATTCACACAGGACAAAGATGCCAGTTATACATCCGTATGGAATTTTGACAGCAAACAGTTCTATCAGTTAGCCAAAGAAAATACACCGGATGCCTTGGTAACCGGTGACCAGAAATATGCCATCACGTCTACCAATAAAAAATATAAGCCGGCTTTTAAAGAAGATTTGGCAGACTTTATGCTGGTGAATACAAAAACAGGGGAAGAAAAATTATTGGCTGAAAAATCATTGGCAGGTTTTTATACCGGGCCAAGATCTTCGCCAGATGGCAAATATCTTTTTTATTTTAAAGAGAAACATTGGTATACATACCATATCGCAAGTGGTAAAACAACCAATATCACCCAGAATATCAAAACAGATTTCTGGGATACCAGAGATGACCATACAGCCAGTAAACCACCGGTGGGTATTGGTGGCTGGACCAAAGGTGATAAAGAATTGTTGTTGTATGATGAGTACAATATTTGGGCAGTGAGTCCGGACGGTACCAGCAGCAGAAAAATTACACAGGGAGAAAAAGACGAGATCATGTTCCGTGTTAACCGTGTTGATTTTGAAGATCCGTTTATTGATGACAGCAAACCGATCTATTTATCAGCCTATGGCGATAAGAGCAAAAAGTTTGGCTATTATAAATTAGAAAATGGAAAAGTTGATCAATTAATATTTGAAGACCTTTCCATAGGCCGGCTTGCCAAAGCAAAAGATGCCAATGTTTTCAGCTATGTAAAACAGGATTACCATCTTTCACCTGAACTATATGCGGGTGATAATTTTACAAATGATAAAAAGATCACAGGCACCAATGCACAGCAACAGAATTATTATTGGGGCAAAAGCCAGTTAATCAGTTACACCAATAAGAACGGCAAAAAGATGCAGGGAGCACTCTTCTACCCTGCCAATTATGAAGCGGGCAAACAATATCCGATGATCGTTTATATCTATGAACTCTTATCCAATACGGTGCATAGCTATATCACCCCTTCGGTAAGAAGCGCGTATAACACAACCAATTTTACCACCAACGGTTATTTTGTTTTCAGGCCTGATATCGTTTACGAAACCAATGAACCCGGCATGAGTGCCGTTAATTGCGTAGTACCTGCAGTAAAAGAAGTATTGAAAACAGGCATGATAGATAAAGACAAAATAGGTTTGATGGGCCACAGTTGGGGTGCTTACCAAACATCATTCATCATTACACAAACAGATATTTTTAAAGCAGCTTCGGCAGGTGCGCCTTTAACAGATATGATCAGTATGTCATTATCCATTTATTGGAACAGCGGTACACCCGATCAGAAAATATTTGAAACCAGTCAGGGCAGGTTTGATGGCCCATGGTATGAAAGAACCGATGCGCATATCCGTAACTCACCCATGTTCAATGCCACAAAAATAAAAGCGCCATTATTGGTAGCGTTTGGCGATAAAGATGGTGCGGTTGACTGGCACCAGGGTATTGAAATGTATGGCACCATGCGCAGAATGGAGAAGCCACATGTAATGCTCGTTTATGCAGACGAGAACCATGGCCTTGCCAAGAAAGAAAACCAGATCGATTACCAGAAAAGGCAAAAAGAATGGTTTGATCATTACCTGCTCGGCAAACCCGCAGAAAAATGGATCACTGAGGGCATTAGTTATTTAGATAAAATGAAAGAAAGAGAAAAACAAAATGAGCCTAAATAATCATAAATAATTCAACCCGCAAAAAACCTGCCTCAGTATGAGACAGGTTTTTTAATTTTAACCAACTCAATCCGTAAATCCACAAATTCGCAATCCGCTAATCAAATGAAACAAATCAGAACCGCAATCCTCTCCTTCGGCATGTCAGGCAAAGTTTTTCATGCCCCCTTCATTCATCTTCACGAAGGTTTTGAATTATATGGTATGTGGGAAAGAACAAAATCAGAATCATTGGCTGTGTACCCTGATATAAAGATCTTCCGTTCATTAGAAGAGCTTCTGGCAGATGAAAGCATAGAACTGGTAATTGTAAACACACCTACCGGAACACATTTTGAATATGCAAAAAAAACGCTCGAGGCCGGTAAACATGCTGTAGTTGAAAAAGCATTCACTACAACCGTAGCAGAAGCCATCGAATTAAAAGAACTGGCAGAAAAAAAAGGATTAAAGATCTCTGTGTTCCAGAACAGGCGTTGGGACAGTGATTTTAAAACCGTGAAAAAAGTAATTGAAGAAGGATGGTTAGGTGAGATCATGGAAGCTGAAATTCATTTCGATCGGTTTAAAGATGAACTGAGTCCCAAAGCACATAAAGAAACCCCTGCTCCCGGGGCAGGAATATTAAATGATCTTAGTCCGCATTTGATAGACCAGGCATTAAACCTGTTTGGAAAACCGGATGCAGTGTTTGCAGACATCCGCATAACGCGACCAGGGTCTAAGGTGGATGATTATTTTGAGATCCTATTATATTATCCCGTTATTCGTGTTCGTTTAAAAGCGGGTTATCAGGTAAGAGAACCTTTGGCTTCCTATGTGATCCATGGCAGAAAGGGATCATTCCTTAAGAGCCGAGCAGATCTGCAGGAAGTGAAACTACAGGCGGGAGAAAAGCCCAATCTTACGGATTGGTGTACAGAGCCAGAATCAGAGCAGGGATTGCTGCATACAGAAAAAGATGGCAAAGTAATCCGTGAGAAAATTCCAACGTTAAAAGGAAATTATTATGACTATTATGATGGTATTTACCAATCCATCCGAAACAATCAACCCATACAGGTAAGTGCTGCAAATGGTATTCTTGTGATGCAGATCATTGATGCAGCATTTAAAAGCAGCAAGGAAAGAAAGGTGATAGATTTATAAAAGATGTTAAGATATGCACGCATACATCTCTCCCATTGCCAAACAGTTTACAGAACTTGCTGATGCAGAAAAAGCCAAATGGATGGGGGCATATATGCTTAACCAGTTTATGTTCTTTGGACTACAAACCCCGGAGCGAAGAAAGTTATGTAAAGAACATTATCGCCAATATCCCGTAAAAGACCTGAAAGAACTGGAAGCGATTGTTAAAGAATGTTTTCAGCTTGAGCAAAGAGAGTTCCAGTATTTTGGTGTAGAATTATTTTCCTTCCATAAAAAATTATGGAAACCTTCTTCTGTAAAAATGATGGAATATTGTTTACTGCAAAAAAGCTGGTGGGATAGTGTGGATCATATAGCCAGTGAATGGCTTGGCCTCTATTTTAAACTGTTTCCGGAACAGATAGA
Source organism: Sediminibacterium sp. (assembly GCA_965206685.1). Taxonomy (GTDB): domain Bacteria; phylum Bacteroidota; class Bacteroidia; order Chitinophagales; family Chitinophagaceae; genus Sediminibacterium. The sequence goes on along the minus strand of OZ242223.1, from coordinate 1,231,545 downwards.
ACCCGTTACTGCAAAATGGAATCATTCTAAAAATAGGTGGTTACAGCGGAGCAGTATCATGTTTCAGAAAGCTTATAAAAAAAATACAGACACAGCTCTCTTATCAAAATATATTCTCAACTGCAAACACTCCAAAGAGTTCTTTATTCAGAAAGCGATTGGTTGGGCCCTGAGAGAATATTCAAAAACAGACCCAAAATGGGTGAAGACATTTGTAAAACAAAATAAGTTGGCGGCGTTAAGTGAACGCGAAGCACTAAAAAGGATCACGGATTGAAATGATTTTTTATGATTTCGCGGATTAGACACTATAAAAAAAGATGCCTCGCTTTTAGCAAGGCATCTCTCAAAAAGATCATATTAAAATCCGCGAAATCCGCGATTACATTTTCTTTGCATCTTCCAAAAACTTCGCCAATCCGATATCCGTTAAAGGATGTTTCAATAATCCTAAAATAGAATCCAGGGGACAGGTACAAACATCTGCACCCAATTCAGCTGCTTTAATAATATGCAGGGCATTACGGATAGAAGCCGCAAGAATTTCAGTTTTGTATCCCTGAATATCAAAAATATGTCTGATCTGGCCAATCAGTTCCATCCCATCCCAACCGCTATCGTCGATACGGCCAATGAATGGAGAAACATAACTCGCACCGGCTTTGGCTGCAAGAATTGCCTGACCTGCAGAAAAGATCAAAGTACAGTTGGTACGGATCCCATTATCGGTAAACCATTTGATCGCTTTTACGCCATCTTTGATCATGGGCACTTTTACTACAATGTTTGGATGGATAGCGGCTAATTTTTTCCCTTCTTCAACCATTGTGGCAAAGTCGGTACTCAAAACCTCGGCACTGATATCACCATCCACTAATTCGCAGATCGCTTTATAATGCTGGGCAATGGCTTCTTCTCCTTTAACGCCTTCTTTGGCCATTAAAGAGGGATTGGTAGTAACACCATCCAGAATTCCTAAATCATTGGCTTCTTTAATCTGGGCGAGATTGCCCGTGTCGATAAAAAATTTCATAATGGATTGTCGAATTAACGAATTACGTATTAACGGACTATAAATTCGCGGATCCGCTAATCCGTAATCCGCGAATGGAAGAAAAAAAAATGGCAGGCTACTCACATCGCACCGCTACAACCGCTTATCCTTGCTGCATTCCTGCCCTGGGGAGGTTCAGCAGGAGCTGGTCGTGTAAGACCTGCCGCCGCAAAAGTAAGGGATGGGGCGGTAATTTTGTGAAAATTTTGAATTAATTGAGAATTTTCTGCGTTTTTAGAAAGTAGGCTATTTGTGATGGGGAGTTCTAATGAGAGAATGAGTGAATGATAGCATGATAGAATGATTAAGACCATTCACTCATTCTATCATGCTATCATTCACTCATTTTCCTAAAACCCGCTCCCCATCTGTTTCGAATTCACCGTAGCAATCCCCACCAGTTCATCATAGCGGCTGGTAAAAGGGCGATAGTAAAAAAGAACGGTGTATTGATTCTCTGTCTCCCAATAATTACCATCCGTTAATGCAGGGTCTGATTTGGCATTGGGGTTTTTGTTGTCTTTGGTTACGTAAGTATAACTGTAATACCCCTGTTTTAATAAAACTGTTTTGGTGTAAACGCCTTTTGCTGCATCATATTCCATTCGTGAAGTATCTCCTATCTGATTGCCGGTCATCTCTCCAAGCATATATACACTTTTACCTGCAAACGGCTGATTACGCGCAGGTGCAAATGTGAAATGCACATTTGCATAATCTGTTTGCCACCATGGGTTTACACCTTCTGTTGTGGCAATCTCATCAAACCCATTTCTGTCGCGAAAGAAAATATAGCGAAGGTTATTTCTTTCCACATCGGTTTTAATATAAATATCTACCGGCTCATTATTTTTTTCAACCCTGTCTACCCGATCGCTTTGAAATCGAAAACTTTGCAGATCAGCCCAGCGGTACTCTTTGCCTGCGGGGAATACACAGTCCTGATCACTATTATATTCCAACACATTATTACGGATAAAAGAGGGTTGAATTTCCTTAACCGCATCGTCCCATCGGTTATTCTGCAGGATCACTACCTGGGTTTGCTGTGGCGAGAGAATATTCAACTGCTGTGTATTGACCACAAATTGTAATTTCTGATGTGTACGCACGATCTCATTATCGAATGGCTGTTGGATCTGTGCACCAATCCCTACTTTATTATCAACAATCATCAATCTTTTCGTAAATGCGATCTTTGAAGTATCCGAATCCAGAAATACTACCAACATATAATTACCACTCTTGGTTGGCATACAACTGCTTTCGGGCAATAATGCCTGGTAATGCACATATTTGGTAGATGAAAACGTTGCATTACGGTATTGTGTTAACCGGTTTTGGGTAAATCCTTTTATATAATCAAATACATTCAGGTCGGCCGGCGTCCAGTCGGCATTGCATAAAACATAGGTGTAATAAAAATTCTTTGCATAACCGCTCATATCATCAAAATGGAGTTCCAGCTGATTACCTGAATTGAGTGTGATCAGGGGCATGCTCTGCTGGTTATTCTGTTGAAAAAGTTTAACCGTACGGATAGAAGGCATATACACATGATCTGGTTTTCGCTGCGCCTGCAACAGAAAACTAATGGGGAACAGGACAAGAAATAAAAAAGCTTTTTGCATATACATAAATCTGCTTTAAACATACAACATTCTCCCAAACTGTAAATGCTTTTGCTGTATTGATAAGGGCAATGTAGTTTTGACTGTACTAAAACCATGCCGATTGAACCTGGCCTTCCATATTGCCAAACGCATCGCCTTTAACCGGCAGAAGTCTTTCTCCAGGTTTATCATACGTCTGTCTGTTGCCGCAACTGCGTTGAGTGTAATGGCTATGATTGTTACATTGGCTTTTGTAAATGGGTTTCAACAAACCGTTTCTGAAAAAGTATACGGGTTCTGGGGTCATATGCGTGTTCAGAAATACGAACCCAATAAATCATTGGTGGCAGAAGAAAACCCGATTGATAAAAATGCAAAGATCGAAGCATTGATCCGCAACGAGCCCGGCGTTGAGCGGGTACAAAGTTTTGCAACCAAATCGGCGGTAATAGAAAAAAATAAAGAGATAGAAGGTGTTTTATTGAAAGGCATTGAAAAAGAATACGACAGCAGCAAACTCAAGCCCTATTTAAAACAAGGCCGATGGATCGATTTCGGCGATTCGAATTACAGTAAAGAAATCATCGTCTCAGTGCCATTGGCAGCGCAACTAAGGATCAACCTGAATGATACAGTAACCCTTTACTTTATTTCCATCACAGATGGATCGAGAACTTACCGGAAACTCAGAGTGGCAGGCATTTACAAAACAGGTATTGAAGAATATGATAAGTTGTTCATAATTGGAGATCTGCGGTTGATCAGAAGAGTAAATAACTGGACACCCGATCAAACCGGTGGTTATGAAATTTTTCTGGATCACTATCAGCAGATCGATTCGGTGAACAACCGTTTGTCTGATAAACTGCCTGCAGAATGGATGAGCAGAAGTATTCCTGATATATATCCTAACATATTTGACTGGTTAAATATTCAGGATGTAAACCGGAATGTGATCTTTATTGTGATGGCGGTGGTGGCCATCATCAACCTCATTACCTGTCTTCTGATTTTAATACTGGAAAGAACGAGAATGATCGGCATATTAAAAGCTTTGGGAGCCGAAGATGGATTGATCAGAAAAATATTTCTCTATCATGCTACCGTAATCAGTTGTACCGGCATCGGAATCGGTTTTGTTTTGGGCATCGGCCTATGCCTCACACAGCAATACACCGGCTTTATTACGCTGGATGAAACTTCTTATTACGTATCGAAAGCTCCCGTTCTCATCATCTGGTGGGAAGTGGCTGTGGTATGTGTTACTACCGCATTGGTTTGTTATCTCCTGCTCATCATCCCCACTCTCCTCATCAAAAAGATCAAACCCGTAAAAGCCATCCAGTTCAGATAAATCCATTCTATCATTCCCTCATTCTATCATTCTATCATTCCTTCATTCTATCACTCACTCATTCTCGATAAAATTATCCCCGCCGCCACCGCAGCATTCAAAGATTCTGCTCCGCCAATTCTCGGGATGGTTACAGGATGTGTGATATAGGGCAACAGCTCAGGACTGATACCTTTTGATTCATTACCAATGATCAGCAAACCATCTTTAACCGGTTGCATGCTGTTTACATTCTCTCCTTTTAATAAAGCTCCGTAAACAGGAAACTTATTTAACAACAGAACTTCTTCCAAAGACTGATAAGAAAGTTTTACCCTGATAAAGCTACCCATGGTACTCTGTATCACTTTTGGGTTGTATAACTCTGCTGTGTGTTCTCCCGCTATTATTTGTTTAATCCCAAACCAATCTGCAATCCTGATAAGGGTTCCCAGATTGCCGGGGTCCTGAATACCATCCAGCAAAAGCGTAATTCCGGGCCCAATTTCCCATTTTGCATTTTGCGGCAACTGTTCTGCAATGATCAATACTTTATTGGGAGTTTGCAGGTTGCTGATGCGTTTCAGCTCTTCATCGGTAATGATAACAAGGTCAGTTTTAACAGAGGACGGCGGCACCCAGTCATTTGTGGCATAGATCTTCCTTACCGGATACCGGCTATTCAACAGCTCTTCTGCCAGTTTGGTTCCTTCGGCAATAAACAGACCTTCTGACTGTCTTTGTTTTTTCTGGCACAAAGATTGAATATATTTGAGCTCATTCCTGCTTAACATTATGTATGCTTTTGAACTGTAATAAAGTGTTTTCTTCCCGGTTTATTGTTTTTTTCATGCTGTTGGCAATCATGAGTTCCTGCTCTGTGTTAAAAAGGACCAGTGTAAGCAATCCTCCCGTTCATAAAGCATTTGTTTACGAAAACAAAATAACCCTCAAAGGGAACCTTACCAAAGATGAGAAAATTCGCTTAACAACCGAACTGGATAATTATTGGGACGATAGTTTAAAAGTGAGAAAAATTCAACAGTTTGGCTTTTTCTATAAGATCAAAAACCCTCCGGTATTCGATTCACTCAATATTCCCCGCTCCATCAGATCGATGAATGCCTATCTGAACTCTCAGGGTTATTATTACGCAAATTTTACTGACTCCATAAGGATAGATACGGTGAATGATCAGATCAGGGCACATATTGCCATGACTGTTTTTACCGGAAAAAATATCAGTATTGATTCTCTTTCTTTTCAAATGGGTGATTCCACTTTGCAAAAACTGACGCTCAGTGAACAGAAAAATACACTGCTGAAAAAAGGGGCTCCATTTACCAGAGGATTGATCAGTTCTGAATTAGACAGATTGGTTGGCCTTTACCGCAGAAACGGTTATTACAGGTTTACACGCGACGATATTTTTGCCCAACCCGACACCACAGATCCCCGCTTGCTGGAATTAACACTGGATCCTTTTAAACAGGCACAGATCATTGCAGAAGCTGCCAGGATCAGAAGAGAAAACCCCACATGGGATATTACAATCTTTAAAAGACCCACGTTTGATTCATCAAAACTGGTGCAATATCATATCGGACATATTTATTATTATCCTGAAACAAAGATTATTGACATTGTAGACAGTGTATCGCATCAAAAAGGATTTAAGGAAATCAACCGCAGAAACCTGACCATGCGCTACCGCAAGGGTCTTTTTAATTACCGGCCTTTACGTGAACATACTTATCTGAAAAACGGCGACCTGTATAATGAGGATAATTATTTCAAATCGATCAACACACTTGGCCAGATTGGTGCATGGCAACAGGTTGACGGAAGATTGGAACCCAGAGGTAAAGACAGTCTTGATATGTATTTTTATCTGGTTCCTGCCATCAAACAAAATGTAACTTTTAACCAGGAAAGCAGTTTAAATACATCAGATATCGGGCAGGCCAACCTGGTAGGGCTTTCCACTAGTATTACGTATAATAACAGAAACGTTTGGAAAAGTGCTATCCAATCATTGGCTACTATCCGTACCGGTGTGGAATTAAATCTGCTTAGCGGAAATGATGCCGGTTTGGTACAAACTTTTCTGATCAATGTTGGACATACCTATGCCTTTCCAAAATTGATTCTTCCTTTTAAAAGCTGGCGGGCATTGAATAGCCTGGATAATAAAAGAACCCTTTTTTCAATCAACGGATCTTATGTTGACAGGAAGGATTATTATAAACTCCGCTCTCTGGTAACCAATTGGGGTTATGAATGGAAAAAAGGCAGTAATGTTTGGTTATATAAACCGTTGAATGTAGAGCTATACTCAATTGACACATTGGATGGATTGCGGAAATTGTTTATCACAAATCCATTCCTGAGAACATCATTCAATTCAGGAAAAGTTGTGAGTCAAACACTGTCACTAACCAAGAATTTTATTTCTTCCCAAAACCCGAATAAAAGCAATTATGTAAAATTAGGGCTGGAAGAAGCCGGTGGATTAATGGGTTTACTGGGTAAAGTGAGTGATGATCTTTACCGATTTGTAAAACTGGAAGCAGAATTCAGACAATCCATAAAAATGCCCGACAGGAAAACAGAGTTGGCCTACAGGGCGTATGCAGGTATTGGTTATAATTATGGAAATGATAGTGTGAGAGATAAAACACTCCCCTTCTTTAAACAATTTTCTGCGGGAGGCCCTTACAGTATGCGGGCATGGGGTTTGAGACAATTGGGCTTGGGCAGTTCTTTGCAAAGTGAACAACCCGATACTACCGGCACCAATTACCACGACCGTTTTGGTGATATGCAGCTGGAGGCCAATATTGAATACCGGTTTCCACTCGCAACCATTGCAGGTGTAAAATTAACCAGTGCCTTATTTGCCGATATTGGTAATGTTTGGAATGTTCGAAAAAATGCAGTGGACCCTTTGGGGCAATTTGCGTTTAAAAATATCCTGAGAGATCTGGCCATTGGCGTTGGGTCAGGTGTTAGAATAGATTTTGATTATTTTCTGATCCGGTTTGATTTTGCTTACAAACTGAAAGATCCCGCACGCCAATACAATAATGGCTGGGCCGATAGATTTCAATGGTTTGAAAACCGGTCAAATGGTTTGAAAATAAATAATGTGGCTTTCCAGTTAGGCATCGGCCTGCCCTTCTGATGTTGAGGTCAGTTGTTTGATCTCTGTTTCCAAATCGGTCATTGATTTCGCATCTTCTACAGAAAAGATGCCGATACGGGTTCTGCGCAAACTGCTCATATAGCCTCCCACACCCAATGCTGCACCAAAATCATTGGCAAGGCTTCTGATATAAGTACCCGTGGAACATACTACCCGAAAGTGTACAACGGGCAATTCGATCTTTTCTATATCGAACAAATAAATGGTAACAGGTCTCGGCTCTAATTTTACATCAATCCCTTTTCTTGCTGCGAGGTACACCGGTTTTCCCTCCTGCTTAATGGCAGAATGAATGGGTGGTGTTTGCATAATAGGGCCGGTAAAAGCTTTGGTTGCTTCATGGATTATTTCGGGGGTGAGATGATCATATGTGATAAAATCCTGCGGCTCACTTTCCAGATCATATGTGGGTGTTACAGAGCCCAGCGTAAACGTGCCGGTATACTCCTTCTCCATACCCATGTATTCATTGATCTTCTTTGTGAATTTGCCGGTGCAAACAATTAGTAATCCGGTTGCCAGAGGATCCAGTGTTCCTGCATGCCCTACTTTGTTAACCCTCGTGAGATAACGGATCTTTCTCACGGCATCAAAGGAGGTCCACTTCAATGGTTTATCCACCAGTATCACCTTCCCTTCCAGGTATGGGATCATGGAACTATGTACCGGTTTTTGTTTCATGTGAATAATTAAGAACACTCTGCGGTTATCTCTGCTTCTCTCTGTCTCTGCGGTGAATGAATTCATTTTCACCGCAGAGCCGCAGAGAACGCGGAGTTTACGCAGAGATTTTAGTAAGCTCTTGCGAAGAGGACTCTTTGCGTAGAGGGTTTACCCGTGAGGATACATTTTCCTTCTTCCAATGGATTGTTCAATGGTATACAACGGATGGTTGCTTTGCTTAATTCTTTGATCTTATCTTCCGTTTCTCCTGTTCCATCCCAATGCGCAGAAATAAATCCGCCCTTGGTATCCAGCAATTGTACAAACTCATCCCAGTTATCCGTTGCAGTAATTCTTTCTTCACGGAAAGCTTTTGCTTTATCATACATCGCCTGCTGAATGGTGTTCAGTAATTCTTTGATATAGGTTTCAATTCCATCCATACCCACTGTCATCTTTTCTTTGGTATCTCTTCTGGCGATCTCAACTACATTTTTTTCGAGATCACGTGCACCAATCGCCATACGCACAGGAACTCCTTTCAATTCATACTCTGCAAATTTCCAACCCGGCCTTGCATTATCCGAATCATCATATTTTACTGAAATACCCAATGCTTTCAGGTTGGCAACGATCGCATGAACTTTTTCATCGATCAATGCTTTCTGTTCATCTCCCTTATAAATAGGAACGATTACAACCTGCACCGGTGCTATTCGCGGAGGTAATATCAAACCATCATCATCGCTATGCGCCATTACCAAAGCACCAATCAATCGGGTACTTACGCCCCAACTGGTGGCCCATACATAGTCTAATTTATTTTCTCTGTCGGAAAATTTCACATCAAATGCTTTGGCAAAATTTTGTCCGAGAAAATGTGAGGTACCCGCCTGTAATGCTTTACCATCCTGCATCAGCGCTTCAATACAATAGGTATCTTCTGCACCGGCAAAACGTTCGTTCGGACTTTTTACACCTTTGATCACAGGCAATGCCATCCAGTTCTCAACAAAATCAGCATACACTTCCAGCATTTTTTTTGTTTCGATCAGCGCTTCTGCTGCAGTAGCGTGAGCAGTATGTCCTTCCTGCCATAAAAATTCTGCCGTACGAAGAAATAAGCGTGTGCGCATTTCCCATCTTACCACATTGGCCCATTGGTTAACAAGAATCGGAAGATCACGGTATGACTGAATCCAGCCTTTGTAGGTATTCCAGATAATGGCTTCACTTGTTGGACGAACCACCAGTTCTTCTTCCAGTTTTGCTTCGGGATCTACAATGAGTTTTCCTTTATTGTTGGGATCTGATTTTAAACGATAATGCGTAACCACCGCACACTCTTTCGCAAAGCCTTCCGCATTCTTTTCTTCGGCCTCAAAAAGACTCTTAGGCACAAACAATGGAAAATAGGCATTCTGGTGGCCGGTATCCTTAAACATCTTATCCAGCACATCGCGCATATTCTCCCAAAGTGCAAAGCCATACGGCTTGATCACCATACAACCCCTAACGGCACTGTAATCTGCCAAATTTCCCTTGATTACTAAGTCGTTATACCACTGCGAATAATCCTGCTCCCGGGATGTAATTTCTTTTCCCATTTTCTTTTATGATTTCTTTAACAAATTAAAATACTTACAAATGTTAGCTGGCAAAGCGTTTGTGATAATAATGACAGACGGCTTTATCAGCCCGCAAATGTATGTAACTTCACATTATCTAACCCTTCAATCCTGATGTCATGAAACACAGTTTACTCCTATCGGTTCTCAGCATTGGACTACTCTCATCCTGTTCAACTGCTTTTAAAGCCGGACAAACACCGGATGATGTTTATTATTCACCGGGCAGAGAAGGTGCGGAACAGGTAAGAAACGACAGGAATGAGAAGGAGCAACAGGCCCAGTATCAGGAGTATGTAAGCAGCCTCGACGACAGGTATTTACGCATGAAGATTGCCAACCGTTACCGTTGGGCACCGATTGATAATTTTGATTACTGGTACGACAGCCGTTATGATTTTGGAGCGTATAATAGCAGTTACTATTACAACACGTTAAATCCTTATGCATACTGGAATCCGGGTTTAAGTATCGGTTATGGTTCACGCTACCCTGGTTATTATGGTGGCTGGGGATGGAGCAGTCCGATTTATACAGTGGTTCATTATAACTATCCCGTGTATTCAGGTGGAGGCTCAACATCAACCAGTAATATCACTGCATTCAGAAACAAAGGATATAGCAATAGTAATCAGAACATCAACAATCCAAAAATGCCGGGATACACACCACCCAATACCTCAAGTTTTGGAAGCCTTGTGAAAAGGATCTTTAGCAGCAGCGGTGATAACACATCGAGTTACGACAGGGCTGCACGCTCATTCAGTAACACAAACCCATCAAACTCAACACCAACAAGAACTTCCACACCTACTCCACCACCAACCAGCAGCAGTGCAGGTGGTAACAGTGGCGGATTTGGAAGCACCGGAAGCAGTACGAGCACCGGACGTGGCGGTAAGGGATAATCCATAAGAACTTTATCAAACATTATTAAAGCAGGAATACCTGCTTGCTACTATACGCATATCCAAAACGCTTTGTATGAAACAATCTATACTCATTATATTCTTCTTCACCTGTATAGCAGCCAATGCACAAACACCTGAAGATGCTTTACGCACAGCCTGGTTTACGCAAAACGGTACGGCAAGAAATATGGCAACAGGCGGTGTGATGGGATCGTTGGGAGGTGATATTACTGCCAACCACGTTAACCCTGCCGGTTTGGGTTTGTTTAAAACAAATGAATTTGTATTAACACCGGGCTTTGGCATGAACCATAATAAGTTCAACTACCGCGGCACAGATACCGCTAACAGCAAGAACAGTTTTAATTTGGGTGCAAGCGGTGTAATTCTCAGTTCTGCCACACGTAAAGGAAGAAACTGGACAAGCAGTGCTTTTGCTTTTTCCATCAATCAGCTGGCCAATTATGATAATCATGTTCAGTTCAGAGGATTTAATAATGCGAGTTCATTTACGGAACAATACCTTGAAGAATTAACCAAAGACAGAGCAGATACTTTTGCAGCATTAAGCAATTATATTTTTGGATCATCATTAGCTTTCAGAACATTTTTAGTAGATACCACAAGTGGGCCTGGTGGTGTGGTTACAGGCTATCAAAGCCTGGTACCCATTTCAACAGGAGTAAATCAATTGTATGATGCCACAACCCGTGGTGGTTATCATGAGATCGCATTAGGGTTGGCCGGTAATATGGAAGACAAAATGTATGTCGGAGGCAGTGTAACGATTCCCATTATTAATTACAGCCGCGATTTGATCTACAGCGAAACAGATGCAACCAATAATGCAACTAACGAATTCAAATCGTTTGAATATCGTGAAAGCTTTACCTCTCATGGTGTAGGTATTGGCGCCAAACTGGGTATTATCTATAAACCACAGGAATCCTGGAGAATCGGATTTGCTTTTCATACACCACAATACATTGGTTTTACAGATAGGATCAGTTCCTCTATCGTAGCGAATACAGAAACCTATGCAGGAACCAAAACCGCTACCAGCAATGAACTGAACAGCGGAAACCCGGGTGTAAGAAAGTATGATCTGATCACACCCTGGAGAGCCATTGCCAGCGCCAGTTATGTATTTAGAGAGATCAGTGATACCAGAAGACAAAGAGCATTTGTAAGTGCCGATGTGGAATATGTGAACTACCGTGGCGCAAGGTTTTCTGCTGCCGATAAAAACAATGATGCATTGGCTACTTATTACCAAACCTTAAATGATGTGGTAAAAGATACCTACAAGGGTAATATCAATGTTCGCATTGGCGGTGAATTAAAACTGCATACCATCATGTTCCGTTTAGGCGGTGCGTATTATGGAAGTCCATATAATGATGACAATATTAAAGCCAGCCGTGTATTGGCAACCGGCGGTATTGGCTATCGCGATCATGGTATTTTTATTGATCTGAGCTATGCGCATAATTTTACAAAAGATGCGGTTTTTGCTTATCGTTTAAATGATAAACCCAATACTTACGCAGAACAAGGTGGCAGCAGAGGAAATGTGGTTTTAACGCTGGGATTCAAGTTTTAAAAGAATCGGTTCTGATTCAATTTTGAAAACAAAGCAAAGCTGATTACTTTTAGCCTTCGCAGGTGCTAATACCTGTATCAAGTGATGAAATGGATTGAACTGATCAAACTACAGTTACGGGCCAAAAAATACAGAACCAAAGATGATATTGGCGGCGTTGATTATATACTAAGCGCTGTAAAAAAAGGCGATACCGTTCTGGATATCGGTGCACATAAAGGCGGCTATTTATACCTGATGTTGAAACAGGTTGGTAAAGAAGGAAAACTGGTTGCATTTGAACCGCAAACCATCCTGTTCAATTACCTCAGCAGTATGAAAAAAATACTGAAATGGAATAATGTGACCATTGAACACATCGCTTTATCGGACACGGAAACAGAAACCACTCTTTTTATTCCTACCAACCATGTAAGCAATGCATCTGCACCGGGTGCTACAATTTTAAATAACAGAGAACGAGATGATATTGGATTTACTGAAAATGTAAATACAGATACGCTTGATCATTACTGCAGTGTGTACGGTATTGAACCCAACTTCTTAAAGATTGATGTAGAAGGAAATGAACTGAATATTTTTAAAGGCGGAATGAATGTGTTGAAGAAAAACAAACCAAAGATCATTGTAGAATGCGATGGCGGTTATGTTGGTGAAGCGCAGGTATGGGAAACCTTTGAACTGCTGAAAGGATTGGGTTACTCAGGTTCATTCATTTTCGAATCGCAACGATTGCCTTTAAGCGAATTCAGTTTTGAAAAATACCAAAACCGCAACTCCACAGCTTTCTTCTGTAATAATTTTATTTTCGAATAAAGATTTTTTGTTTCAAAACCATGCATGAAAAAGGCACCCGTAACTGGGTGCCTTTGGTTATTTACCGTCATTTCGAATGAAGCGAAGCGCAGTGAGAAATCTTATCATTGTTAGCAGATGATTGAATAAGATTTCTCACCCTCATTCCTCGGGTTCGAAATGACGCACTTATTGCTATTTCAGATCATCCAGTTTCAAACCCTGATTCACTTTGGTATCAGAGATCTCTATATTGATTTTAGTCTGACCCAGATCAAGTGTTTGTTTTACCGGAAGTTTTACTCCGTTAACGGTCTTGAATTCTGTAGTGGTTAATTGCGTAAGCATTTTCAAACTGACATCTCCCTGGCTTCTTACTTCTTTTACCCGCAACCCGCTGGCAAGATCATAATAAAGATTAAAGATTCTGCCCTTGGGCGATTTCATCTCTACATTGTATGCATCAAATCCGTCGAGCGACTCCAATCCTTTTACTGTCATCGTATATCTGTTCTTAATATAATACGGCTCAGGAAATAACGCAGCCTCTTCATCCAATTCTTCCTTATCATCATCTTTTAAAGGCTGATCAGCTCCCTGTTGAACAACAGAATACACGCCACCCTTTGCCAATTGTTTCGACAAAGACATGCCACCCATACTTAAACTTTGCAGATAGCCATTGGGTAAAATATACATGAGTCCGAAATCAAGTTTTTGTCCCATTACACTTGCTTTCCCGGTCATAGTTACATCTTTGATGGCATCAATCGCCGCCTGGCCGCCTTCTGCTTCAATCGCTTTTTTCATGATCAGTTCTGCCGTAACTGAAGGATCTATTTTCTGTTCACCTGGTGCTTTCTTTTCATTTCCGTAAATATCAAAGTATTTCACTTCGCCATATTTCTCCAGTCCTTTGGCAATTTGTTTCGCATTACCCACGATCACAATATGCATATTACCCGGTTGAACATATTTTTCAGCCATCGCTTTTACGGTTGCATTATCAACAGTAGCTAATGTCTTCAGGTAATTTTGATAATAGTCTTTCGGCAGATTATATCGTGCAATATTCAATGCAAAATTGGCAATGGTAGCCGGACTTTCCAGTGAACGGGCAAAACCGCCACTCATTTCGTTTTTTGTCTGGCTGATATCTTCATTACTAACGGCTTCAGAACGGATGCGGTTAAATTCAACCAAAAATTGTCCGATAGCACTATCTGTTTTCTCATTTCTAACAGAAGCGCTTGCAGTAAAATTACCAATCATCCTGTCTGAACGCAGATTTGAATAAGCACCATAAGTAAACGCATATTTCTCACGAAGATTTTTATACAATCTTCCTGAAGAGCCATTGCCAAGTATGCTATTCATTACCGAACCCGGAATGGCATCAGGTGCGCCGGGTTTTAAATACACCGGTGTTACCAGATTGATCACACTCTGCACCGAACTGGGTCTGTCTACAATAGCGATATACGTTTTTGCTGGCGGATTAGGTGATTTGAATTCAGGTGAAGGCACATTCCCTTTCTGCCATCCGGCAAAAGCAGCTTCCGTCATTTTTTTCGCTTCCTCAACTGTAATATCTCCAACAAAAATCAGATAGGCAATATTCGGTTTCCAGTAAGTGTTGTAATAATTTTTGATATCCTCAACGGTAACTCTGTTTACTGTTGCTTCTGTTTCCAGCTCGCCATAAGGATGATTGGCGCCGTAAACCAATTTATTCATCACATTGGTGGCAATGGCGTTGGCATCTTCTTTATTCTGTGCCAGGCCTGATAATTCCTGTTTGCGAATCTTTTCCAATTCATCTTTCGGGAACGATGGACGCAAAGCGATATCTGCCATCAACCCAAACACTTTTGGAAAATTGTTCTTTAACGAAAATGCATTCACACTTCTGGCCGTTGCCGAAATGGTAGCTCCGAGATAGTCAATCTCTTCATCCAACACAATCTTATTCATTTTGGTGGTGCCTCTGCGAAAGAGTTCTCCTGCCATGCTTACCATACCGGCTTTGTCACCTTCAAGTACCGCTTCTCTGTCGATAGTGAGTGTAGCAGATACTCTCGGCAATTTGGTATTCTGTACTACAAATACTTTTAAACCGTTTGCCAATGTAAATGAAGCAGGTTCTCCTACTTTAATAACAGGTGCAGGGCCCGGTTTGGGTGCATGTGTTCTGTCTACTTTTGTCTGTGCCATTAAAGCAACAGGCATTGATATGATGATGTATAGAAATATTTTTTTCATGATCTTTCTGTTTAAAGGGATTGAGGGTTACGTTTACTTTTTGGTTCCTTTCGGCACATAATAGAGCGTAACACGGTTATCCTTGTTCAGGTATTTTTTAGCCACTTTCATCAGATCTTCACGGGTTACTTTATTGTAACGGTTGATCTCTGTATTGATCAGATTGGCATCTCCAAAATATACCTGGTAATTGGCCAGTGTTTCTGCAATACCTGCCATGCTTGCATTACGGGTAACAAAATCGGTGGTGATCTGGTTACGTACTTTCACGAACTCACGTTCGTCCACCAGTTTATTTTTTACACCATCCATCACTGTCTGAATTTCTTTTTCCAGATCTTCGGGTTTGATGTTCATATTGACAATACCGAATGTGATAAACAACCCTGCATCTTCCAATGCATAATTAAAAGCTCCGGCCTGAACGGCTGCTTGTTTTTCATCAACAACATATTTATTCAATCTTGATGAATTACCGCCGGATAATAAAGTAGACAACACATTAAATGCATAATACTCATCACTACCCTGTTTTGGTGAGCGATATGCATGAACAACTGCGGGCAATTGAATATTGTCTTCAATTACATCCCGCACTTCACCACCCAATGGCGGTTCGGTTACGTTAGGACGTGGAATAGGTTTTACACCTTTTGGAATGGATCCAAAATACATTTCGATCTGCTGTTTAACCTGCGGGATATCAATATCGCCTGCCAGACTTAAAACGCAGTTATTGGGCACATAAAAGGTTTTATAGAAATCAATGAAATCCTGCAACTTGGCACGACTCAAATGTTCGAGACTGCCGATGGGCTGCCAGCGGTAAGGATGTACTTTGAAGGCACGTTTAAAAATTTCGCCAATGATGGTTCCATAAGGCTGGTTATCTATGCGCTGGCGTTTTTCTTCTTTTACCACTTCTTTCTGTGTGTTCACACCCACATCTTCGATCTTGGCGTGTAACATTCTTTCGCTTTCGAGCCAAAGTCCAAGAGCAAATTGATTGCTTGGAAAGAGTTCAAAATAATAAGTACGGTCCTGTGTGGTATTGGCATTATTATAACCGCCTGCGTTGGACGTGTATTTATCAAAATCGCCACGCTTAACGTTCTCACTTCCTTCAAACATCAGGTGTTCAAAAAAGTGAGCAAAGCCTGTGCGTGCCGTGTCTTCGTTTTTAGAACCTACATGATAAAGAGCAGATACAGCAACAACCGGGGCCGATTTATCCTGGTGAAGGATCACCGTTAACCCATTTGGCAATGTGTATTTTTCAAACACAATTTTCGGGGCCTGTGCCGAGACGCTGCTGCTAAGCAACAATGCCGTCGGTATGGCCAATAACCATTTTCTCATAACTGTTTTTTTACAAGGTTTTGGGGAACAATATCCGAAAAGAAAAACGAATGCCGATCATTTGTAAAGCATTCTTAACAAATTTTACATAACTGGTTAATTAGTTCTAAACTAAGGCTTTAACCAGCGGAAGAGAGGTTGGTGTTGCACTAAACCATTGTATCTCCGTATCTTTTTTGAACCATGTCATCTGCCGTTTAGCATAATGGCGGGTATTATTCTTGATATGGTCCACCGCTTGTTCCAAACTGCATTTTCCATCCAGATGCTCAAAGATTTCCCTGTAGCCAACGGTTTGTAAAGCATTGTGGTTTCTGTAGGGAAGTAATGCTTCCACTTCTTTCAGCAATCCTTGCTGCATCATCTGATCAACCCTTGTGTTGATATTGTGGTGTAATTGTTCTTTGGATATTTCCAAACCGATCTTAATAATTCTGAATGGCCTTTCTATTTTCTTTTTGGTGCGATAGACCATGATAGATTGTCCGGTGGCATACAATACTTCCAATGCCCGCATTAAACGTTGCGGGTTTTGTTGTTCGGCAACGGCCCAGAATGCAGGATCTTTTTGTTCCAGTTCTTTTTGCAGCCAGATCAATCCTTTTTGTTTATAGCCATCGATTACCTGCTGGCGTGTTGCTTCCGGAATTTCCGGCATCGGATCTATGCCTTCGCAGAATGATTTGATGTATAAACCCGTGCCGCCAACCATTATCGCCACTTTGTTTTTCTGAAAGATTTCATCAACAGCCTGCAATGCATATTTTTCAAAACTACCGGCATTCAGATCTTCTGTAACGGAATGTGAGGCAATGAAATAATGTTTTACAGCAGCCAGTTCTTCTTCTGAAGGTCTTGCTACGCCAATCTTCATTTCTTTATAGCATTGACGAGAATCGGCAGAGATGATCTCTGTTTTAAAATGCTGCGCAAGGGCAATAGCGAAAGATGTTTTGCCTACGGCGGTTGGGCCAGTTATGATGATGATGGTGTTTTGGTTTGATTCGTTCATAATTTAATCCCCCATCACCACCCCCGATGTTACAGCTTATCGCTGTAACATCGGCCCCTCCTCGGGGAGGAGGGGATATTTTTTATTTTGGTTTCTTTTAGAGAAAACAAAACCAACGGACGGTGTCGTTGGTTTTTTATTGAAATACTTATTACTTAAAACTTATCACTTAAAACTCTTCTTCATGTCCGGTTTCTTCTTCTGCGCCTGCTTCATCAGCATCATCAGATTCTGCATCTTCTCCTTCTGTGCCAAAGCCTTCGGCGGCTTCTGCGAGGTCGTATTTTTCTTCTATGTCGGCAAACTTATCGCCGAGTAAACTTTTGGTTCCGTATTGCTGCGGACCAATACCTTCGGTGCGTGAGGTGGCAGGGTAAGTGATCTTGCTGCTTTCTTCTTTGCTTACATTGATCAGTTCTACCAAAAAAATCCAGTGCTTTTCAAAATCGTATTCGTACACAAATTTCTGGTTGGTATCGCGGATCTCTGAACCGATAGTTACTTCAGACATGATCAATGGATCGACCACATATGGCTTATCGTATTTTTCAAAACTGATCTCCCTGCCCCGCTGCCAGTTATCGTTACTGCGGAAGAAAGTGGCTTTGTGTTTTGAATCAAATTCATACGATTTCAAGATCGCATAGTGCAATTCCTGAAAATTTTGGGTATGCCTGATCACAATATCCCTATACACTGCATCATCTTCTTCGAGGTAGATCCTGAATTTTAATATCGCCATCCTTTTTAGTTTGGAGTTTGGAGTTTAAAGTTTGGAGTTGTTTTTTATCCGTCCTTTAAAACGTTGTTTTTACTTTTGATTTTTGCCTTTTGACTTTTCAGCCTTAAAGTTTGCGAAAATACAACTTATTCAACCGCCTGCAAGTTCAGTTCGGCAGCTTTTTGGAGCATAAAGGCGTAGGCGGCCTCAAATTCGTTGGGGATCTCGCCGTCCAATATGGCTTCGCGGATGGCATCTTTAATGATACCAACGGGTTTACTGGGACTAAGGCCAAATTTTTCCATGATCATTTCCCCGGAAATAGGTGGTTGCCAGTTGCGGATCTTGTCTTTTTCTTCCACTTCCAGCAGACGTTTACGAACCAGTTCAAAGTTTTGCAGGTAACGCCTTACTTTATTGGGATTTTTACTGGTAATATCGGCTTCGCATAACATCATCAGGTGATCTGTATCTTCTCCGGCATCAAATAACAAACGGCGGATGGCACTGTCGGTAATTTCTTCTTTGGTTAAACTGATGGGGCGTAAATGCAAGAGCACCAGTTTCTGCACAAATTTCATTTTTTCATTCAACGGCAGTTTCAGTTTGGTAAAGATCTTGGGCACCATCCTAGCGCCTACAACTTCGTGGCCGTGAAAGGTCCAGCCATGGCCCTCTTCAAAACGTTTGGTGGCAGGTTTACCAATATCGTGTAATAAAGCAGCCCAACGCAACCAGAGATCATTTGTATTCACAGAAATGTTATCGAGCACCTGCAGTGTGTGATAGAAATTATCTTTATGCCCTTTACCATCCACAAACTCGGCCCCGTGCAGATCGATCATCTGCGGGAAGATGAATTGTAGCAAGCCTGCTTTAAATAAAAGATCCCAGCCAACAGAAGGTTTTTGGCAAAGCATGATCTTATTCAGCTCATCACTGATCCTTTCCTGCGAAACAATTTTTATGCGGTGTGCATTTTCTTTAATGGCATCAAAGGTTTCGGGAGCAATCACAAATTGTAATTGTGCAGCAAAACGGATGGCACGCATCATTCTTAATGGATCATCGCTGAACGTTTGTGCGGGAGCAAGGGGTGTTTGAATGAGTTTCTTTTCAATATCACCCAAACCATCAAAGGGATCGATCAGTTTTCCAAAATCGGTTGTATTTAAACTTACAGCCAATGCATTAATGGTAAAATCGCGCCGGTTTTGATCGTCTTCAATACTGCCCGGTTCCACTTCAGGTTTACGGCTGTTATGGGTATAGCTTTCTTTGCGGGCACCTACAAATTCTATCTCAATATCTTCCAGTTTGATCTGCGCCGTACCGAAGGTTTTAAAAAAAGAAACATAGGGCCTTGGTGTAAACAGATCCGCCACTTTATTGGCCAGTTCAATGCCATCGCCCAAACAAACAATATCGGCATCTTTTGTGGGGCGGTCAATGATCTTATCGCGCACAAAACCACCTATCAGGTAGCATGGCAGGTTTAGTGCTTCCGCGGCCTTGCCAATCTGTTCAAAAATGAATACTTCTCTATCTGTACAACGTATCTCCATTGCTGCAAATGTACTACGGATTGTTTATTTGGATTATTGGGGTAAAACAGCCAGTAATTGCTGGCGGGTAATGTGCCTGGCACAATTGAAATGTGTGAGCGGACAGGCTTTCTTTCCATGCAAACCACAGGGTCGGCAACTGAGCGGCTCGGTCACTTCAATAATATGGCTGATATCGGATAAAGGGCCGAACCCAAAAGCTGGAATGGTAGAACAATACACCGCTGCAACCGGCGCATTTACAGAAGAGGCAAAATGCATCGGTGCAGAATCATTTACATAATTCATTTGCGCTTTCTCCATTAATGCAGCGGATTGCAGAAAATTAAGTTTGCCGGCGAGATTAATGATGGAAGTATGTTGAGAACCGGAAAGTATGGATTCGCATAAAGTATGATCGCCGGGTGCACCTAAGAGGTACACAGTAATTTCTTTTGGTAAATGATTCACCATGTCTTTCCACTGGTCTGCAGGAAGCTGTTTGGTAAACCATACAGAAGCCGGAGCTACGCAGATATATTTTTTATCCGTCCATTGTGCAACAGCCTCTTTATCTTTTTGCGATGGATATAATTTAGGTTTTGCAGCCAACCCTTGTGTAAGTGATTTAATCAACTCATGGTTTCGTTCAATCTCATGCAAAGTGAGATCACCTTCACTTACCACATGTCTGATCACATCAGAAAATAAAAAACTAAAAGGGTTTTTATCAAAGCCAATCGTTTGTTTGGCTTTTGAAAAAGCAGTAAGAAAACCCGTAGCTGCAAAGCGTTGTACATTGATCAGCATATCATACCGGTTCTTTCTGATCCGTTTCAGCAAAGAAAATAAATGTGTGTATTTGGATTGCTTTTTATCCCAGATCAATACTTCATGCAAAAACGGATGGTCTGTAAACAAAGAATCATTGCCTTTACGCACTAGGATATCAATAGCAGCATCAGGAAACTGCGCATGCAATTTTTCTAGTATGCCTGTAGCCAATACCACATCACCAATAAATGCTGTTTGAATAACCAGTATTTTCTGCATCGCTGCAAAAATAACCAAGAAAGATGGAGTTATGGAAGGAACTTACCTACAAGGAGAAATTATTAATTACTAATTATTAATTACTAATTATTCGTACTCCAATTCATTACTAAAAAACTCCCAATCAAATAAAATAAAACTCGAAGCAATTCTTTTCAGGTGTGAAATAGAAGGTTTGATCTGCAAACTTCTTTTTCTTTCATGACGGGATATCAATGTCCGTCCAGTAAATTCTGAAGTTGAAATGGCCTTTGAAAATGATTTCATTTTATCGGGCGGAACGTCGATCATTAGCTTTGTCATATGCTTTCTTTTGCTACCATTAAGTTCGCTGTAATCACCCATAAATGCAAGTAGAATTTTGATCCGATTTCGGATAGAAGTATTACTAATAAAGGATTTCATCCGATTAGTTGATTCAACAGATTCAATTACAGTCAATTAACAAAAAAGAAGATTTTTGCACAGGGTTATGCACAGAATCAGGGCCTGATAATAGTGAGGGTTCCGTCTTTTTCCCATTTAATAATGGAGGAAGGTTTGCGCTGTTCTGTATCCTCCTGGCGGTAGTTTACCACATAATCAACCCCATCGATGATCGTTGATTCTATGTCTTTAAAACATTGTGGCGAAGGATATCCGCTGATATTAGCCGAAGTACTCACGATCGGTTTGCGAAATCTTTTGATCAGATTCTTACAAAAAGGTTCCTCACAAATCCGGATGGCTACGGAACCATCTTCTGCCAGCAGGTTTTCGGCCAGTTCTATCGCTCCATCATAAATAACGGTCGTGGGCCGGTTTACGCCTTTGATATAATCGAAGATCTGCAACTCGGGCTGGGTTACATAATGAAGAATATCCCGCTCATCCGCCACCAGAACAATCATCGCTTTACTGTCGGCCCGCTTTTTTAATCGGTAGATCTTATCCACTGCTGCCGGATTGGTGGCATCGCAACCGATTCCCCAAACGGTATCGGTAGGGTAAAGGATCAGTCCACCCTCGTTGAGCTTTTCAAGACAGGATTCGATATCGTTATTAAACGGCAGCATGTTTCGGCAGCAAATTTAATAGGAAATATGAGATTGTGACATAACAATGGCATTCTACCCTGCTGTTAATCTCCCGAAACTGTATGTTTGCAAAAAATTTAAGCATGTCATTACAAGTTCAGATTCAGGAAGCCTGGAATAACAGGGAATTAATAAAAGATACCAAATACACAGATGCTGTTAAAGCGGTAATAGAAGAAGTAGACAAAGGCCGCTTGCGTGTGGCTTCTCCAACCGATAATGGCTGGGTGGTTAACGAATGGGTAAAACAGGCCATTTTACTCTATTTTGGCGTTCAGCAAATGCAGACATGGACCCTGCCTCCTTTTGAATTTTATGATAAAATGCTGCTCAAAAGCAATTATAAAGAACTGGGTGTAAGAGCCGTACCCCATGCTGTTGCACGCTACGGTGCCTATATCGCAAAAAATGTGGTTTTGATGCCGAGTTATGTAAATATCGGCGCTTATGTAGACGAAGGTTCTATGGTTGATACATGGGCCACAGTGGGCAGTTGTGCTCAAATTGGTAAAGGCGTTCATCTGAGCGGTGGTGTGGGTATTGGTGGTGTATTGGAGCCATTACAGGCCAGTCCGGTAATTATTGAAGACGGATGTTTTATTGGCAGCCGCTGTATTGTGGTTGAAGGTGTGATTGTTGAGAAAGAAGCCGTATTGGGTGCAAACGTGGTACTAACCCAATCAACTAAGATCATTGATGTGAGCGGAAGCGAACCTATTGAATACAAAGGCCGTGTACCGGCAAGAAGTGTGGTAATTCCGGGCAGCTACACCAAAAAATTCAATGCCGGCGATTATCAGGTGAGCTGTGCACTCATTATCGGTCAGCGTAAAGCCAGCACCGACCTAAAGACCAGCCTGAATGATGCTTTGCGGGAATTTAATGTGAGCGCCTAACAGGTTGATGGCAAATGGTTCATAGTTCATAGCAAGACCCATGAACCATTTGCTATGAACTATGAACCCATTACATGGACAAAAAAATCACCTTATCCGGCTTCTTCATCACTCTCACTGGAGCAATACTGTTTTCCACCAAAGCCATCTTTGTTAAGCTGGCTTTCCGTTCAACGCATGTAGATGCTGTTACCTTATTGGCTTTGCGGATGTTGTTTTCTCTGCCGTTCTATCTTGTGGCCGCATGGATGGTATCTAAGAAAGAGAATAAGCAGGAACTCACTGGCATGGATTGGCTGAAGGTGATCACTTTGGGTATTCTGGGGTATTATCTAAGCAGTTTGTTTGATTTTATCGGCCTGCAATATGTTTCGGCCGGATTGGAAAGATTGATCCTCTTCCTCTACCCCACTTTTGCGGTTCTGATTAATACCTTTTTCTTCAAGACAAAACTGAACCGTGTACAGATCATTGCGTTGGCACTTACCTATCTGGGCATTGGTATTGCCTATTTTGGAGAATTGAAACTGGATACTTCCAATCCAAAATTCTTTTTCGGTTCGTTTATGATTTTTTTATGCGCCATCACCTATTCTTTCTATCTGGTAGGCACCGGGCGTATGGTACAAAAAGTAGGTGTAACACGTTATACAGCTTATGCAATGCTGGCATCTACTGTTGGCATTTTTATTAATTTTCTGGTTACGCATAATGTAAACAGCATTCCTTTTTCTGCAACACTTACTTGGTATGGCATTGCACTCGCCGTAATTGCAACCGTACTACCTTCATTTATGATGAGCAATGGTATGAAAAGCATTGGCAGCAATAATGTTTCCATCATCACCAGTATTGGCCCCGTATCTACCATTATTCAGGCGCATTTTTTTCTGGGTGAACAAATTATCATGGCCCAGATCCTTGGCACCGCACTGGTGATTGTGGGTGTGATCCTGATCGGCTGGCAATCTAAATATGCCGGCGAGAATTGATCTTCCCGGTATCTCTTTTTTTCTTACCGAAGCTTTCCTGTCGTTTACCGAGGTTTTACGGTGAGTAGCCTAAAGCCCATTGTCTGCCTTTTCGTTCCGGTATAGTTTTGCTGTATTAAATACTTACAAATGGAAAACGAGATCAAAAACAATATTGAAACAGACAATACCGATCAGTTTAAGATGAGGAGAAGAAATAACGGATACCTCACTGGTCTGATATTGGTGCTTATCGGCGGCGCCTTATTAGTTGAAAGAATGGGCGTACCTGTTCCCGAATGGTTATTTACCTGGCCCATGTTATTGATCGTGATAGGCATTTACAGTGGCATCAAACACAATTTTCGCAACAATACCTGGATCATCTTATTGGCCATTGGTGGTTTCTTTCTGGTAAATGATTTTATACCAGAATTGAGACTTGAACCTTTCTTCTGGCCCATACTCATCATTGTGGTAGGTGTTTTATTTTTGGTAAGGCCCCGCAATAAAGAATGGACACATTATTGGGATGGCAACAGAGGAAAATACAGAAGATTTAGAGGCTCATCTGCTAATATTCCCTGGGAAGAGCCTGTAGAAGACAGCAGCGATTATTTTAATATCCACTCTGTATTCAGCGGCGTAAAACGTACCGTATTATCAAAAAATTTTAAAGGCGGTTCTATTTCATGTGTATTTGCCGGCGTGGAGATAGATCTTACCCAGGCGGATATCACAGATAAAGTGGTGATCCGTGTTGAAGAAGTTTTTGGCGGCACCAAACTGATCATACCGGCAGACTGGTTAGTGCAGAATGAAATAGAAGGTATTTTTCATGGCGTAGATGATAAAAGGGCATTCCGTGCAAATGTGGCGCCCAATGCCAACAAAGTATTGATACTGCGCGGAAGTGCTGTATTTGCAGGCATCGAGATCAGAAGTTATTAAACCAACGCAACCCACTGCTTAACCTGTCAAAACCCATTCATATGAATTGGTATTTAGCGAAACTGGTGTACCGCATTCATTACAGTGATTGCGGGGGCCAATCAGAATTTGATGAACAACTCAGACTTATCAATGCAGAAGACCTGCTGCATGCTTTTCAGAAAGCCAGGCTGATTGGTGAGAAAGAAGAATACAGTCAATTAACCAACGATTGCGCCTTGGTACGCTGGAAATTTATTGATGTTTGCGAACTGCACCAGATAGAAACAGAAATGGATGGTGCAGAAATGTATTCGCAAATAAGTGCGCAGGAAAATGCAGATACGTACATTCGCAATACCCGCAAAAGGGCGCTCCACTTATACGATCAGGTGGTGGAGCATTTTACAGGATCATAATTTATTTCATGCCCGCAACCACAAAGACCCTCACCCGAAAACTAAAGCTGGCGATTGCTTTTGGCTTATGGTGGCCTTTCTGGATTGCAATGCAATATAAAGTGCTCGATAATTTCGGTTTCAGCTTTGTGGAGAGTTTTGTAGACAGTATTACCAGTAATTTTTTATTGGCCGCTATCTGTTTACTCATCATCAACAATATGCGCTATTACCTTCCGGGCAAAGAAAAGTATTGGTATGTATTGGTGGTCAGTTTTGCGTTAAGTGCGATCTGGTTGTTTGCCACAAGACTGGTATTATGGATCTTTTTTAAGTATGACGATACGTATACACTGGCTCTCACAAAATCATCCAATATCCGTTTTGGTTTTGGTTTTTTAATGACGGGTTGCATTACGATGCTGAGTTTATTATGGTATACACAAAAAGACCAGAAAGCCACAGACGACCTGAAACGCGAAGCAGAAAAACTGGCAAGGGATGCGGAGCTGTTTAAATTAAGGCAACAACTGCAACCGCATTTTTTATTCAACAGTTTAAATTCGATCAGTGCACTGGCGGGCTCGCAGCCGGATAAGGCAAGACATATGATAGAACAGTTATCCGATTTTTTACGGGGTACTTTAAAAAAGGAAGAAAAGCAATTGGTGCCCTTACAGGAAGAAGTAAAATACCTGGAACTCTATCTCGATATTGAAAAAGTGCGGTTTGGCCACCGATTGCAAACAGACATAGACATCAGCGAAGAAGCATTGCAGTTAATGATCCCTTCGTTGATATTACAACCCGTTGTAGAAAATGCCATTAAATTTGGTTTGTACGATACGATGGATGAAGTATTGATCAGTATCAAAGGAGCGGTTACAGAAAAAGGATTGGAAATAACCGTAAATAATCCATTTGATCCATTAACTGCGCAAGCTTTACCGGGAACGGGTTTCGGGCTGGCATCGATCAAAAGAAGGCTTTATTTATTATATGGCCGGAACGATCTGGTTAACATTCAAAAACAGGAAATTATTTTCACTACCCATTTGATCATACCCTCATTTACATGATAAAAGCAATTATTATAGACGACGAGCCACTGGCGCGGGGTATTGTGAAAGAATACCTGCAAAACCATCCGGATATAGAATTGATGCAGGAATGCGGCGATGGATTTGAAGGCATGAAGGCCATTCAGCTACATCAGCCAGATCTGATCTTTTTAGATATTCAAATGCCCAAGATCAATGGATTTGAAATGCTGGAATTGATAGATCAGCCCCCTGCTGTTGTGTTTACCACCGCTTTTGAAGAATATGCCATTAAAGCTTTTGAATCGCATGCAGTAGATTATTTACTCAAACCCTTCAGCAAAGATCGTTTTGACAAAGCGATTCAAAAGTGGCGCCTACAAAGCAGGCAGGAAAGAGACGAAGCTACCCAAACCCTGGTCAACAATCCGGGAACGAATCCATCTCAACAAAACAGGATCGTAGTAAAAGATAACGGGAAAATCCGGATCATTCCGGTTTCACAAATCCAGTATCTGGAAGCAGCCGATGATTATGTGAAGATCCATACAGCAGAAGGTGTATTTCTAAAAAATAAAACAATGGGCTTTTTTGAACAGACACTGGAAACACAAAATTTTATACGGATACATCGATCTTATATTATCAATGTTCAGTTGATTACCCGTATAGACCCTTATGAAAAGGAAAACCATCTCGCCATCCTCAGCATCGGCACAAAATTACCTGTGAGCAAAGCCGGTTATGCCAAATTAAAACAGGTATTAGGTATATAAAAACGCCGGTACCGAATCAGCCAACATACTGTCCATTATGCAAGATCAAGATGAAAAAGAGTAACAAAAGAAAACTCCCCGTTAATGTTGAAGCATACTTCTTTTAGGAATACTTTCCAGTATGGAAGGGATCATTAAAAAATCGCGTGACTTATCCAAAAAATAATCAGCACCTAACCGAAGGCATTCATCACGGTAACCGGCAAATGTATTATTGGTAAGCATGATCACGATCGGTTTTACCATGGTTGAAAAATTCAAACGGCGTAACATATCAATGCCACTCATTCCGGGCATATTAATATCCAATACCATAATATCCGGTTGGTAAGAATCTAATAACACCATCGCTTCTTCAGCACTGGTAACTGCTTCCGTTCTCGCTACCTGTTTTACCTCTGAGAGTAATAATTTTAAACGCTGGAGTATCAATACTGTATCGTCTATCAGCAAAACATTCAATCCTTTTTGGCCCATGTGACAATTCTATATTATAAGGGCCGAAATTAAATGGATAGAAAAAAACAAAATGTAATTTATGTTACAAAGCTTATGTAGTTCTTAAACTACCGTTCACCCGTATAAAATGAAATTGAATACAGAAAAAATGGATACGTATTGCACAAACAAAAAAGCTCTATAGTTTTCACTACAAAGCTTTTTCAATTCTTCTGCAATGGTTTTTCCAGGAAAATAATATAGCAAACATGCGAAGCATGGTGTTTCCGGAACAGCAGTAAATCTATTTAATAATCTGGGATATCTGGACTAAAGAGAGTGGTAATGAAGTAAGTCAGGATAATAACCTACACTGAATTATCACAAAGCAAAGAACCGAAGATTATCCCTGAAAACATATAGTAATGAACCCGATATTATGTAGTAATAATACTACTTCGACTGCTTAAATAATATTATTCATGATCGCATACTTAACAAGATCCGCATTGTTTTGCAAATGCATTTTTTCCATGATTCTTGAGCGATAAGTACTGATTGTATTCACGTTAAGCGATAAAATTTCGCCGATGGCTGAAATACTTTTGCCGCTAACGATCATTTTAAATACTTCAAACTCTCTATCGGATAATTGTTCGTGAGGTGCCTGTGTGCTGTTCTGTTCAATAGAACCGGCCAATACTTCGGCTACTTCGCTGGTGATGTATTTACGTCCGCTTAATATTTGCTGAACGGCTTTTACCAGTTCATACGGTGCACTTTCTTTGGTTAGATAGCCTGAAGCACCTGCTTTTAGTGAGCGAACGGCATATTGTTCAGGTGCGTGCATACTCAACATCAGTACAGGTGTTTGCGGGGCATGCTCTTTAATCTGTTTCAAGATCTCAATTCCTGAATAACCCGGCATACTGATATCAGAGATGATAATATCCCATTTTTCATTCAGTGCTTTCTTCAGCAGGTCGGCCGAATCAGCTACATCATGAATATCTGCAAAAGGGAATGACTCAACCAAAATCTTCCGTAAACCTTCCCTTATCAATGTGTGATCATCTGCAATCAGAATTCTCATTAGGTCTTATAATTTATATCTGAGCTTAAAATATATTAAATTTAATAAATATTATTATGCAAAGTTAAGATTAATTAAAGATTAAAATTCAGATTCCTTTCCTTATTCTTTCGCTTTGTTTCAATCATTGATCCGGCACTTCTCTGTTTCACAAAAAAACAAAGGAGCGAAGTCTCACTCCTTTGAGGATGATTGATTCTTTTAAAATGGTTCACAGGATTTTGGATGATAAAATCAACAAAGAATATTTGCAGTTTGGGGCTTATCATCAATAGTGGAAAGATATTATTAAGCCTTGATTAATAAACTGTTAGAAACACCGAATCACTTGCGTTAAAACACCGAATTTTATTTATCTACTAGAATCAATCAACACCCCTTCCCTTTCTGACCACACAATTCCGGAAATTATTTTTATGATGCAGGATTAAGGACTAATTTACCTTTTTAGGACAATTTTCCAGACAGGTGTTTAAGCGTTACCGTAATATGTATTCAGAAGATAACAGAAAAATGTTAGTTGTACTATCACCTGGTTTTCCGGCCAATGAAATGGATACAACCTGTCTTCCTGCGCAACAATCACTTATTCGCTCCATTAACAAAACCCATCCGAATTTGAAAGTCATGATATTGGCTTTTGAGTATCCACATACCCATAAGCCTTATACATGGTGCGGCAATGACGTAATCCCTTTTAATGGAAAAAACAAGGGTGGTGTTTCAAGGTTGATCCGCTGGTGCAAAGTCTGGCAACAGCTTCGATTACTTAATAAAGAATATGAGATCATTGGCTTACTCAGTTTTTGGCTGGGACAATGTGCATTGCTTGGGAAGTACTTCGGCAAATTCAATAACCTGAAAAATTTAACATGGGTACTTGGCCAGGATGCACGAACCAATAATCAATATGTAACATGGATAAAGCCGGAAAACAATTCTTTGATTGCAATGTCAGATGCTCTTTCTGATCAGTTGTTGCGGAATTATGCAGTTTCACCTGCACATATTATTCC
The DNA here is from genome assembly GCA_965206685.1 of Sediminibacterium sp. Classification (GTDB taxonomy): domain Bacteria; phylum Bacteroidota; class Bacteroidia; order Chitinophagales; family Chitinophagaceae; genus Sediminibacterium. The sequence goes on along the minus strand of OZ242223.1, from coordinate 1,202,155 downwards.
TAATGGAATTGATATTGCGTTATTTCAGCCATTTGAGGGCAACAGGGATATTGATTTAATTGGTGTGGGCTCTCTTATTCCTTTAAAACAATATGAAATTTTTATTGAGATAGTAAAAGAGTTGAAAAAAGAAATCCATACCCTAACCGTTTTTTTATGTGGTGAAGGCCCTGAAAGAAGCCGACTTGAAGATCTGATCAGAAAATATAGATTGGGAAACACGATCATTCTCACAGGCGAAAAAACACATCAGGAAGTCTTACAATTATTACAGAGAAGTAAACTACTGCTGCATCCTTCTTCTTATGAGGGATTTAGCGGTGCCTGTTTGGAAGCTTTATATGCGGGTGCACATGTAGTAAGTTTTCAGCAACCAATGAAAGGCTGGATCAGGCATTGGCATATAGCAGAGAATACTGCATCCATGATAGACATCAGCCGTTCAATTTTACTAAGCAATGAAATAGATTACAAACCCGTTCTCCCCTATACAATGGAAGAAACTGCCAGATCTGTCATGCAGTTATTTATCAGTTAGTTCGAGGCAGAGTTGATACAGCTTTTCAGTTACCACCTTCAGTGAATATTCCATTTGGAAATATGATTCCACTTTCAAAGCAAACGCTTCATTATATCTGTTTGCTGATGAAATAAAAACACTTGCAAGGTCTTCTGCATTGCCCGGTTCAAAATAATAACCGTATTCTCCATCACAGATCACTTTCATGGCTGGTGCAATTGATGTTACAATGGGGATGCATCCACAAGCCATCGCTTCCAATAATCCTGCACTTCCCGCTTCGCGATGACTGCCTGAAACAAAAAAATCTGCGGCATTATACCATGCAGGCAACTCATCATTCGGAATATGGCCTTCCAATAAAACCGCAGCATTTAATGCGGGATGTTTTTTGATAAATACTTTCATTTCCGGTAATCGTTCTTCCGACTGGTACACAAAATGTAATCTTGCTTCGGGGTTTATTGCTACCAGTTTCTCAAAACCCTTCAAAACAGTAAGGGGATCTTTATTGTCATTTAACCTCCCTGTCCATAAATAATGCAGGCCGTCCGTAAATCCTAATTTCTGTTTGCAGTATAGTTTGTCAAGTTTCGGGAATGCCGTAAGTGTTGCAGGCAGTTCGAATATTTTTTCCGGCATATTGATAATACCGGACTGTATCCACTCCTTTGCATTTCCGTAGGAAGTAAATAGGTATTTATCTGTATAAAAATCTGCCAGTTTTTGAAATATTTTTTTGATTCCTTTGGAAGGATAATCGGCGTGGTGCCGAACGATTATTTTCACATGCTTACCTAATATCATTCTTAATCGTATTACATGCAAAGGGAATCCCAGTCCATGAACCAATACTATATCCGGTTTTATTTTTTTCAGGTGAGCAATTGTTTCTGAAGAAAGGAAGCCCGGCAGATTTTTGGCCCTAAAAAAATGAAAGCCTTCTTTTTCTGTTATGATAGTATCCGGATTGTTTAGATGCTTAATTACATCCACCTGAATTTTTTCTTTCAGGTAGTCAATATAAAGCAAAGAAGCTTTTTGTGCTTTTAATAAAGCAGAAGTATCTGCATATTCAGCATTTGCATGAAAGGTGATATCTATAAGCCTGATCATTTGTATAATCTATCCTATGTAAAAAATGTTCGATTAAAAAATATCAATATCTGCATATGAAAAACTGAATTTTTCAAAAAAGACATTAGATCCGAAATCTTTAACCCCGATATGAAAAGATGGTGAAGCCTTATATTTTTCGGAAAGCCGCTTATGGAGGAGCGTATCCGGGCTTGTCTGGAAATTGATCGTATCCACTCCCATCCAAAAAGCAATTCGTTTCAACTTATTTATGATTTTCCAAAAATCATTCTCCGGCACAATCATATCACCAATAACAAGTGCATTCTGTATACGAATCCATAAAACAGTATCCCTGATATTGATGAAAAAATTATTGTTATATGACTTGTAAAGGATATAATCATTGCTTCTACAGATAGCATAATTTTTCTCTGCAAACAAAGCCTCTTTTTGTTTTCTTGAGTCCCGGGTATATTTACGCAGAACCCGGTTTTGATAGAATTGATATGGCTTGTTCAAAAACGGCATCCTTTGCGCTATCTTATAAAGCGGTACTGTTCTTACCGGGATAGTAAATCTATCCATTGATCCAATCATTTTCCACCCGAGTTTATTCACCAGCCCCGGTTGTGAATTTTGATTCGGGAATCCAAATACAAACTGTATGCCCGACCTTTTGCATAAATCGTATGTTAACTCTCCCAGTTTAACAAATAACCCTTTGAAACGGTAATCAGAATGAATCATAGCATCAACAGATTGTACTGCCAAAATCTTATTGCCATCGCAGTTAACATAACAGGGAATCGCCCCAAAAAAACCAATGAGTACTCTTTCTGAGGTATAAGCCAAAAAGCCAATATTTGTTTGTCCTATATAAGATGTATCATATTTTTTTTGAAAGAAATTATCTGTTACAGATCTGCCATATACACTATGGTATAACTGACCAATATCTTTGATATTAAGGGTATTCAGCCTTTCAATAATAAGATCATTAGAATTCTCATGCATATCTTCCGGTTATGAAAGCGATCATCTGATTTAAAGGCGAAATAAAAGGGTTTGCTCCCATTCTTTCCCGCATTTTCGGATGTTCATTGTCTTTGAAATATAAGAATTCTGTTGCCAGTAACTGTTCGTAACCTGCTTTTTCAGCTTCCATAATGGTAGTCTGAGAATAGCTACCATAAGGAAAAGCAATCTGCGTAACCGGTTTTTGAATGATTGATTCTAAAAAAGATTTTGAGTTTCTAAGTTCAAAGGCCATCTCTTCTGCAGAAATGCGACCTAAATCGTTATGATAGTAACCGTGACTTCCAATGGAAATCAATGATGATTCAGATGCTTTTTTTATTTCTTCAAGAGACATTTGCAGCCAATAGTCTTTTATATCCTCATTCTTTTCAAAAGGTGCATAGGGTTTTAGCAATTCCATCATTTCTTTTTTTGGAGAAAAATCGGATATCCGCAATGTATCAGACAATGTTTTTCCGGTAGTTTCTGACAGATAGGTATTTGAATGATGTTTTACAAAAAAATCATCGCGAAACATAATGCTGGCGGGGCCTGTTACAGATGAGATTGTGAGATAATCATTCCATAAAATATCAGACCCCTCATTTCTGATGGCCGTTACAAAAAAGGTGGCAGGTAACCCGTACTTTTCAAGCAAAGGCAAAACATAGGTATAATTATTAGCAAATCCATCATCAAATGTGAGGCAGATATTGAATTTTTCCGGATGAAAATTTTTTCTGTAAAAATCATCCAGACTGATCACATTAAAATACTTCTTATAAAGTTTCAAGTGGGCTTCAAATGTTCTTTCTGTAACAAAAAGCGTATTGAACCTAGTAGCATTTTTTTTGCAAACCCCATGATAAATGGCAATTCTGCTTCCCCTGGCAGAAATAAAAAAATTCGAGTATAGCCCAACCTTCCCCCCTATCTCACGGAGAAGACATTTTGATTTATATACTGTTTTATGAATTAAATTTTTAATCAATTTTCCTGTTAATTATATATTGTTATACTGTAAGCGGGAGAGATATCCCGGGATAGTTTTTTTTAATCTGATTGATCAGCATTTCAATATCTCCCGCCACATATTTGAGGTGTCCGTTTATAACAATCTGATTTAAGTAGCCTGCAATCCTGTCGTCATCTGACAGTTGCTTAAAAATACTTTCATCCATCATTCTGATTTGTCCATTGCATAAAATCATTAAGATATCTTCCGGATTGATGGCATAAAATGCATCCATCAAATCATCTTCTTTTCTTCTTGCTACTATAATATCTGCAACATAGTTTTCTTTCAGTTGCCCGGCATCTTTCAGATCCCATACAGTTGCTGCGGCACATGTAAGACTTTGAAACAATTCCTCATCAGAAAGCATTTGCGTATTTCTTGCTATACGGATCTGCTCCCAGATATTCCACTTTGCGGTTAATGTTGAGTCTGATCCAAAAAGAATGGGCACGGAATTCTTCAGCGATTTGATATCCGCTGTGCGGTTCAGCAAAAAATAATTAGATGCAGCACACCATACTAATGCCCTGAAAGAACCGGCCTGAAAGGGTTTCATTGCTACACCATGAATACCGATCAATGGTTTCTTAAACAAATTCCAGCGGATCAATTCATCAATTTCTTTTGAAGCAGTTTCATCGGTCCCTTCTCCAATATGGATCACAAAAGGTTTTTGCGAGTTGCCGGGTCGATTCAGTTTCCATCTCCAATTCTTTTCAAAACCTACTGAATGCAATGATTGGTATTCCTGGTGCACATTAATAAGATCATCGCCGATTATCAATGTCTCACCGTGGTTCACTACCGATGTAAATCCGTTTAAAAGGTTTTTATAAATGCCCCATTTTGTACGTAATGATTGGGGTACCTGCAACACTTGATTGATGGCAGGTTTATTTTTTTGATGGATATCATTACCCCATTCCCGATAATTTGAGTACACTTTATTGGCTATCTGCGGAAAGAGATTAAAATCGAGGTGTTCGTGTGAATTGATGAGTCCGGGAAAAACGATCGCATTTTCAAATTCAATCTTTTTTGTTTGCGAAACAGGCTGGCTTGATGAGCCTGTTGGCAATATTGAACTGATCCTGCCATTTTCGAGCAATATCTCACTGGACAGAGTATTATCACAACCAACTATCGAAACATTACGCAGGAGCATTTTGCTTTTTTAAATGAATACCATAAATGATCGGCAGCCCTTTGAATTTTTCATAAACCGCTAAAGCATTTTGCTTTTCATAAAACGGTTTTACTTTTTCGTCGATCTTTCTTTCTTCCATACGGATGATGGAAAGATTGAGTTGCTTGGCGAGTTGTTGTATGGAATCAATACTGTGTATATAGTTTTTTACTGCCACCAGTTTGCCTTTATGCATAAAGGTTCGGTTACCTCCGCCGGCAAGGGCATCAGGATGATAATCGGTGAGTAAAATATCTCCTCCCGGTTTTAAAATCCTGTTCCACTCCTCTAAAGCTTCTTTCGCATCGGGAATATGTGCAATGGCCAATGTAGAAACTACGGTATCACAGGAAGCATCCGGAAAGTTAATCTGGCTATCTGTTAACCGGACAGTTTTTTGTTGAGGAAATTTCTGCTGCAGTACCGCCAGCATTTCTTTAGATACATCAAACCCCACTAATTGCGAAGGTGTATTATCGAGTAGTTTTTGCCAATGCCTTCCTGTACCACAACCGATATCAGCAATAACTTTATTTTTCAGTGTTACACCATTGAGCAGGTTACTAAATACGGCTTCATCCAAAGCCAGCATCAGATTGTCCGGCTGGGCATCATATGCTTCTGCCCATAGGTCATAAGCCTGCTCCGGATCTGTATCCCGAATGGACTTATCCATAAGTTTTTTCAATATATTTTTAACCGTTTTCAGCATCTGCATAATTTGAAGATAATGTGTTTTTATATTGTTTTTACGCCTGAAGAATTAATCAGTAACAAAGGCAACCCTTAGTATCAAAATATCGTTTATCAATTGAGCCCCAAATGATTCTATGAAGAAGGTCATTTTATTTAACCCCAAAAGTGCCAACGCCAAATACCGGATCCCGAATTCGATCATGAATATTGCTGCCTCAATTGAAGGCATGTATGAATGGGTGATTGTTGATGGCAACCGTGAAGCAGATCCGTATGCTGCTATTGCCAAATATCTTGCTACCGGCGAATACCGATATATCGGTTTTACCGTAATGCCCGGCCCGCAGTTAAAACAGGCGATTCCCATTGCAAAAAAACTTAAAATAAATTTTCCGGATAGTATTATGATCTGGGGTGGTTATTTCCCCTCCAATCATTATAAGGTAGTAATTGAATCGGGCTATGTTGATTTTGCGATCAATGGTCCCGGCGATCATGCATTTCCTTCATTGATCAATGCTTTGGAAAATAATACGCCTTATGAGCTGATCAAAAACCTGGTTTACAAATCCGGAGATACTTTAGTAAAAAATGCAAAGGAAGACCTGATAGAACAGGATACCTTAAACCCACTCCCCTACGACAAACTGGATCAGTTGTACTATATGGAAAAGTACCTCGGTAAAACTTACCTCGGTAACCGCACCATTGCTTATCATTCCAGTATCGGTTGTCCGTTTACCTGCTCTTTCTGTGCAGTAGTTCCGATATATGAAGCGAGATGGAAAGCAAAATCTGCGCAGCTGGTTTATAACGATATCAAATACCTGAAAGATAAATGGGGCGCTGATGCGATAGAATTTCATGATAACAATTTCTTTGTTTCTGAAAAGAGAACCAATGAGTTTTCTAATCTGATCAAAAAAGAAAATATGACATGGTGGGGAGAAGGAAGGATTGATACAATTGATAAATACAAAGATGAATCTATTGCCCTGCTGCGTGAGTCGGGGTGTAAGATGATCTTCTTTGGTGCAGAAACCGGTAACGACAAGATCTTAAAACAAATGGATAAAGGCGGCACCCAATCGGGCGAACAGATCGCGCGTTTTGCGGAGCGGATGAAGAAGTTTGATATCATTCCCGAATATTCCTTTGTGCTGGGTATGCCTGCACCTACGCCCGAAGAAGTGATGGATCAAATTGATTTTGACATCAACTTTATTAAAAAAATCAAAGCCATTAACCCTGAAGCTGAGATCATTATTTATACGTACAGTCCGGTGCCTTCTGAAGGCTCTGAATTATATAAACAGGTATTGGAAAATGGGTTTTCTTTCCCAAAAACACTGGAAGACTGGATAGATCCGGTTTGGGAAAGATTCGACCTCAGAAAAAACCCGTTAACACCTTGGCTTACTCCTGAGATGATACTGAAGATCAGAAATTTTGAAACCGTACTGAATGGTTATTATCCCACGGTTTCTGATATACGTTTGAATAAAATGAAAAGAAGGGTTGTGAAAATGATGTCGGGATTGCGATACAATACCGGCTTCTATAAATATCCTTACGAAATAAAATTATTACATCGCATCTGGAAATACCGTCAACCCGAAATACAAGGTTTTTAATTATGCTGCCACTCCCCGATTCAGCCATATTAACCAATTTATATGTACCCGGTTTTACAAAGCCGGATTACTTTTTTGAAAAAAGGTATATCGGTCTGCGCAACAAAGAAAAAAGAATCTATACGGATGAGGAAGTAAAACAGTTACCTGATTGTGACCCCACGCATCCACATTTCAAAGAATGGCAGGCTAAAAAAGTTTCCAGCAAAAAACTGGTCAGTTATCTTTCTGATAAAAAAAAGCCTTTACAAATATTAGAGATCGGTTGCGGTAATGGATGGTTATCACATCAATTATCTGCCATACCCAGAAGTCATGTTTTGGGTGTAGATATTAATTTCACAGAATTACAGCAGGCTGCCCGGGTATTTAACGATTGCAGAAAGATGAAGTTCATGTATGGAGATGTAGAATCAGGTATTTTATCAGACCGTCAATTTGATATCATTGTGTTGGCAGATACTATCCAATATTTCCGTTCTCCTGATGAGATACTTGAATTTTGTTTCCAATATCTTTTACCGGATGGCGAAATTCATATTACGGATACCCGATTTCTAGAATCCAAGGCTCTTGCCATTGCAAAAGAAAGATCTGAAGAATATTTTATGTCGATGGGCTATCCTGAAATGACCTATCACTATTTTCATCACAGCATCAAAGACCTTGCTCATTTCAATCATACAGTGATGTATAACCCGGATACTTTCTGGAACAGGTTAACACATCGCTCAGCGCACCACCACTGGATACGCATTCAGAATGATCATAACCATTGATATGTCAGTGCAATCCGTTGTTCATACCTATCGACGCTACCGCACCCTGCAAACCCACAGGATCTCGGCATTGCCGATTGTTATATTGATGCCGCACAGTGCCTGTAATTGTCAATGTGTGATGTGTGATATCTGGAAAGGAAATAAAAATCTGAAACAACTTACCGAAAAAGATGTGGAAGGTTTACTGAATACTTTTCGTGAGATGGGTACACAGCAGGTATTGATGTCGGGCGGAGAAGCTTTATTAAACCCTATTTTTTTCCGGTTTTGCGAAATATTGAAGAAAGAAAATATCCGCATTACGGTTTTATCTACCGGACTTACACTACAAAGAAATGCAGATGCATTATTGAGATGGACGGATGATCTGATCGTATCGTTGGATGGTGATGAATCGCTTCATGATCAGATCCGGAATATTCCGGGTGCATTTCATAAATTAAAAGAGGGTGTGCAGTATATGAAACGTCTTGATCCGGATTATCCCATCACGGCAAGAACGGTGATCCATAAATTAAACTACCATAAATGGCCATCTATTATCCAAACGGCAAAAGAGATGGGTTTAGATAGTATCAGTTTTTTACCTGCAGATATCAGCAGCAATGCTTTTAACCGGGAAGTTGCCTGGAGTAAGGAAAGACAATTGGATATTTTACCTGATCTAATTGAATTAAAAGAGTTGCAGGAAATACTGGATCATATTAAAACTGCGTATACCAATCTTTTTGAGGAAGGTTTTATGGCTGAGTCGCCCGAGAAATTACAGAAGATCGTTGATCATTATGGTGCGGTGCATGGATTGAATTTGTTTCCTTACAAAAAATGCAATGCTCCATGGGTATCTGCTGTTATTGAAGCAGATGGAACGGTAAGGCCATGTTTTTTTCATGAGTCAATGGGTAATATCAGAGAAGAGTCGCTGGACAAGATCCTGAATGGAGAAAAAGCCTATCAGTTTCGGAAGCAACTGGATATGCAAAAAAATGCAACTTGTGTAAAATGTGTTTGTTATCTTAATTTGCCACCAAGAGCAGGACTTACTTAAGCGGATACTATGAAACGGATCCTTTTTTCACATTCCTATTTTTTACACTACGACCCAAAGCAGTGGAATACTGGGCAACCTTATGCGCCATTGGGAACTTTGTATGCTGCTTCCTGGATGCGTGAACATGGGTATGATGTGAGCCTGTTTGATACCATGTTTGTTACCGATCCTGAACAGGTTACCGAACAGATCAAGAACTATCAACCGGATCTGTTTGTAGTGTATGATGATGGGTTTAATTATCTCACCAAAATGTGTCTTACCAATATGCGTGAAGCAGCATTCCGGATGTGTAAGATCGCTAAAGAAAATGGTTGTTTGGTGATTGTTTCCAGTTCCGATTCTACTGATCATTATGAACAATACCTGAATGAGGGTGCAGATTTTGTTTTGTTAGGTGAGGCAGAAATGAGTTTACTGGAACTCAGCAATACCCTTGCTGCAGGGGAACATCAGTATAGTAATATTCAGGGTATTGCTTACAAAGACGGGGATGCGGTTGTAAAAACAGCACGCAGAACGGTGATGAAAGACCTTGACAGTTTACCCATGCCTGCATGGGATCTGGTAAATTTTACTCCCTACAAAATTATGTGGCAAAAAAACAGCGGATATTTTTCGCTGAATATTGCTACAACCCGTGGTTGCCCGTTTAAATGTAACTGGTGCGCAAAACCGATTTATGGCAACCGGTATAACTCACGCTCACCGCAGAATGTAGCAGCTGAATTAGCCTATCTCAAACAAAAGATAGGGTTTGATCATATCTGGTTTTGTGATGACATTTTTGGATTAAAACCGGGATGGGTACAGGAATTTGCTAATCTGGTTAACGAAAAAGAGATCAAATTCCGTTTTAAAATTCAGGCAAGGGCGGATCTGTTATTGCAGGAGAATTATATCAAAGCATTGGCGCTTGCCGGTTGTGAAAATGTATGGATGGGTGCAGAAAGCGGTTCACAAAAAATACTGGATGCGATGGATAAAGGCATTACTATTGAACAGATCAGAACAGCAACCGCTTTACTGAAGAAAAACGGGATCCATCCTTCTTTTTTTATTCAGTTTGGATACCTGGGAGAAACCAAAAAAGATATCAGGCTAACCATTCAGATGATCAATGAGCTGTTGCCATACAGTATTGGCATTTCTGTTTCTTATCCATTGCCGGGAACCGTTTTTTTTGAGAAAGTAAAGAATGAGTTGCAGCATAAATCTAACTGGACAGATTCTGATGAACTGCAATTGATGTTTCTGAATACCTATCAACCGGCGTTCTATAAACAGCTTCACCGATATGTTCATAAAACCTACCGGGCACATCTGGCCATTGATCATACAAAAAAGATATTTACACATCCCGGGCAGGCTGGCTGGCATACTTTCAGAAAAGCACTCTCCTATTTATATTACCAACCTGCGGCTCTTCTGGCTAAGAGTAAACTTGGAAAACTGGAAAGAGCATGGCAGCCATAAATACATCCCCTTCGGTTAATGAAGAAAAAGCGGCAAAAGCATTCAGTAAACAATCTGTTGTTTTTGATGAGATCTATGCTGCAGACAAAATAGTTGCCTACAAAAGAGAACGGGTTAGAGCACATGTTACAAAATATGCCAAACCCAATGGAAACATACTGGAACTAAATGCAGGTACGGGTGAAGATGCCATATATTTTGCCGAAAAAGGTTTTCAGGTTCATGCAACGGATATTTCCATTGGTATGCAAACGATATTAAAACAGAAAGTTGAGAGCAGACATTTATCTAATCATATTACAAATGAAATCTGTTCCTATACTGAATTGGCTTCCTTAAAAGTCAAAGGCCCTTACGATCATATCTTTTCCAATTTTGCGGGATTAAACTGTACCGATGAACTGGATAAGGTTTTGGCATCCTTTGCGTCTTTGCTGAATAATAACGGGGTAGTTACTTTAGTAGTATTACCGGAATTTTGTGCATGGGAATGGGCATTATTATTTAAAGGCAAATGGAAAACGGCTTTCAGAAGATTTGCCGGCAAGAAAGGAGCCCGTTCACATATTGAAGGTGAATATTTTACCTGCTGGTATTATAATCCATCCTATATCATTAAACATTTGGCAAATGAGTTTACTGTATTATCTGTAGAAGGGCTCTGCACCATTGTTCCGCCTTCTTATATCGAAGGGTTTGCGGATAAGTATCCAAGGTTATTTAAAATGCTTTGTAATTGGGAGAATAAATATAAATCAACCTGGCCCTTACGTTCCATTGGTGATTACTATATTATTTCACTGCGTAAAAAATGATCGGCTTCCATCTTTTGTAATTTGCCGGACAGAATACCCAGTAATTTTTTTTGCAAATGTTCAGGATTAGGTCTTGCGCAATGTTTGGTGATGGTTAAGCCAACAGGATCTCCCTTCATATTTTTTTTGTGGTGGTATTCTTTTCTTTTCCAGCGTCTGGCAGTAATGTACATAAATTGATCATCCAGCCAGTTGCCAAAACCATTATCAAGGAGTGTTTCTGCAAACCTTTTATACCAGGGATCCCCTACTTTGTTTACACATTTTTTTTGAAGGTCTTGTGCAGGCAGATAATCCGATACCCAATTGTTGTTTGAAAAAAATGAAGCCATAGCCTTATCACCACAGACAGGAATTAAGGTAACCACTTCGGTTGCCGTGAATATATTTTTTTCTGCGATCTGCAATGAATTTTCGGCAATAAAATAATTCATACAAAACCCATGCTGTTTGCCTGCGAGATAAGTTAATTTTTTGAATAGATGCAGAAAGGTACGGGCCAGCCATAAACGTTCTGATTTTGTGATAATAAAAAAATCAATATCTGTTTCTTTATCAGCAAATTTTTTAGACAGAGAACCCGAAATACCTACTCCCCTTACAAAAGGAAATTTTTGAAGAAATCCTGCATTCCGATAACCGGTTTGTACGAATTTTTCCGCCAGCAGATTCCCTTCGATCCTTCTTTTCATTAATGATTCATCATTTTGCAAGGAATAAAACTGATCAAAATAAAAAATCCGGCTGCTTAGCTGTAATTGATTGAGTGCAACCGATAATGTTGCCTGATCTATCTTCTGTTCAAGAAAAAGACCAATTTCTTCCTTAGTCAGAGGATACAGAAACATATCAAAATATGCCAGTGTTTTTAATATGCTGTTTTCAACTTGCACTAAGAACGGCTTAGGATAAATGATCTGGAAATGAGCGAAAATGATACCCTGCTCAAAATATCTTATCAAAAATGACCCTTTTTCACTGGTAATAAAAAATAGTTTTTTAAGGCAACCTTTCTATATGGTTTTACGAATCTGTATGGTAGCCCTATTACCATTTAACAAGCCAGGAAACGCACGAATGATAGACCCGATTTCCATATCCCCGGCGCAGTTGATCAGGCCCAATCTGACAATTGTTGGCAAAACGCAAAGACTGCGCGATCAGATCGACGCGAAGCGGTCTTATTTTATTGTTAAACGGGTTTTCGACATTATTTTCTCATTGGCTTTTATCGTAACCATACTCAGCTGGCTGATTCCTGTATTGGCTATATTGATCAAACTCAGTTCCCGCGGGCCGGTTTTCTTTTTACAGAAAAGAATTGGAATGGGGGGTAAATCTTTTATCTGTTATAAACTGCGTACCATGGTTATCAATCCGGAAGCAGATACCAAACAGGCTTTGGAAAACGACAGCAGAGTTACCCCATTGGGTTCTTTTCTTCGTAAATCCAATATTGATGAATTTCCGCAATTCTTTAACGTACTTTTTGGTGATATGAGTATTGTTGGACCCAGGCCGCATATGTACAGCGACTGTAAAAAATTTGCTTCCATACTTCCCGGTTATAAATTCAGAAATATGGTAAAGCCCGGGTTAACGGGCTTAGCACAGATCAAAGGATTTCATGGGCCTACTAATACCCGTAACAGTGTGTTAATGCGGTATCATTGGGACAACTATTACATCCGGAATATCGGTATGTTGCTGGATCTGAAAATTATTTATAAAACAACGCTTCAGCGTTTGGTGGCAGTGATCAGTTTTTTCCCGGAAAAGATCCTTTTTGAAAAACCCAGCTTCGATGATAGCCTTGTTTAATTTAACTAAATACAAAAAACAATAACAGGCACGCTTACAGAAAATACATTTCAGGAAATGCCATCTTTAGCGATTATGGCGAAAAGAATTATAGAGCGGTTTCGTTTGCAGTTGAGAGCTGAAAAATATCGTGATAAAGAAGATCGTGGTGGCATCCGCTATATTCTTGATCAGGTAAAAAAAGGAGATATCGTTTTTGATATTGGTGCACATAAAGGAGGTTATTTGTATTTTTTTGAACAACAGGTGGGTATAACCGGTAAAGTATTTGCATTTGAACCGCAATCGCTTCTGAATTCATATCTCAATGAATTACAGACCATTTTACAATGGAACCATGTTCGGATTGAAGCAGCAGCTGTTTCAGACAAATCCGGTACAGCCATTCTCAGTATTCCCTTTAATCATGGGAGAAAATCATCCCCTTGTGCTACCATTATACAAAGTCATATGGATTTTACGATCCGTGAGAAGCAGGATGTTAATACTATAACCATTGATGAATACTGCCGCACTCACCGGATTCAACCTGATTTTTTTAAAGTAGATGTAGAAGGAAATGAATTATCGGTATTCAAAGGGGCAAAAGAAACACTCACTCAATACAGACCCAAAATCCTGTTTGAATGCGAAGCAAGATTTATTGGAGAAAATAAAGTAATAGAGACTTTTGAATTTTTACAAAGTCTGGGATACAAGGGATATTTTATCCGTGATCGCGAATACAAGTCTATCAACGAATTTTCATTTAAACAGCACCAGCATTTGGGCTCAGGTGTTTACTGCAACAACTTCATTTTTGAATAAAGACAAATATTATTTCATTTTCCCAAGACTATCCAGTGAAGCCTGAATATTTATTAAACGGGCATGAACTGCTCCAAGCTGTTTCTTTTGTACCTCAGCACTATCGTAAATGCCTTTTAGCAGGTAACCGCCTATTCTGTCATTTATATTATTAGCGCTATCCTTCAGGGATTTTTGTTCATTCAAAAGGTTTGTCATCATATCATTACGATTGCATCCACATGCTAACAGGAGAAGTAAAAGTAAAACAGGCGAGTATTTCATATGAATTTCTTTATAAAATTGGCAAACAATAATTCACAAAGTGTAAGTTAATTGAAATAAGAATTTGCTGGTAATTTCACTTTCCTGTTATGAGTAACCATACAAAATATTGTGTTTATTCGATCAGGTATCTGATTTCAAAACGAGACTATCTGTGTTTTTTTGAGGTGCCAGCCACAGAACTGAGAAAAATCCTGCAAAGAAGAAAATCCCTTTATTCGCATCCATCACATTTTCTGAAAAAGAAACAACACAAATAATCACGAGAAAGCCTGCCAGTAAGAGATCTTTTGTTCGAAAGGCAACCCGAAACCCTGAATAAAAAAGGAAAAATAAGATCAATAAACCTGGAATCCCTGTTTTGATCAGCATACTCAGGTATTGATTATGGGCATTGAGATCATGCAGATAGGAATGATAGAGCTTATCTTTATAATATACATCCTTTAGCAAAGCCACTTCACTACCGCTTCCATAACCATATACTGGCGATTGTTTAATAAGTTGCCAGGCAGACTCCCATCTTTGCATTCTGGGTTCTACCAGATTTACATTTAACCCGGATTCGGTAAGATCATCCTTTAATTCAGTGATCATTCTTGTTTTCAGATCATCCATTCTGGTAACACCATAAACAACAAAAAGTGAAAGGCCTAAAGAGACGATCATAAATTGTATCCGCTTTCTTCCCTGCAAAAGCATCAAAGGAATAACTACGTTTACAATCACTGCAAACGCGATCAGCACTGCCCTGGAGGAAAGCTGAAGCAGCCCGATAAGCAAGATCAGAAACAGTGTACCACAGATCCATTTGTATAAAGATTCTTTGGCAGTTAACCATTCATACACCATCCCGATCGCGGCCAAAGCGATATACATTGAGAAATAAGTAGCATGCATATCAATGGGTGCAGAAAACCGATGATTCAGAAAAGCGTTACTGAAAATTGCAGAAGCAGACATATGATTATAACGTATGATCGCGAATGCAGAATAATAGAGATAAAGAATTGCCAGTGAGCAACTGCAGGCCAATCCGAATACGATCTGAAAACGGTACTTATAAAAATCAAATGAATTAGATACAATGAGCACAGGAAACAGAATCATTGCCAACTGCCGTTCCCATTCGTAAAACGCTTCATCATAAAATCTTGTGTAGGCTGTACCGAAGATTGTAAGGAGGTAAATGCTGCAGGGAATGAGTAACCCCTGCCACCTGATCTTTTGGATCGTTTCTTTTTTAAGATGAATCATTGTATGAATAACAAGGCTGATCAGTGCCAGTTCACTATACAACCTGTCAAAAGGCAGACTCATCACAAACACAAGCAAATGATAATAAGTGATCTTATCGGCAAGGTTTGCTTTTATAAAAAACCGTTCCTTCATTGGATTGATTGATAAGATTGAAAAAATAATTGTTCATAAGAGCCAATGATCTTCTCCCAATTATGATATTCACGAATCTTTTGCAGGTTGCGCTCAATCATCTGTTTCTTTTTATCTTCTGTTATTCTGTGATTCACCACTTCCAGTACTTCTTCATCAGAATAAAAATAAAAAGCATCTTCCTGTAATACTGCGCGATTAAATGGATTGTCGTGCGCACAGATCATCGCACCACTGGCCATGGCTTCCAGCAAGGAAGGATTGGTGCCACCAACACTATGTCCGTGAAAATATAATAAACAGAAAGCCCTGAGCGAATCCAATACGGCAGTATCATAAATAGCTTCGGTAAATACGATCAACGGGTAAGCAGAGAATTTAGCTTTCATCTTTCTGCCAAATGCATTCTGTGTATTACCTACCACTAACACTTTCTTATCATTTCTGCACAATCCATCCAGAATAGCTTCAATATGATTCTCGGGTTCCATTCTGGCAATGAGTAAAAAATAATTACCCTTGGTTACTCCATATTTCTCCAATAAACCTTCTGATTGTTGAAAGGGAATAATGGCTCCATAAGAAATATATGCGGCATCAATATTATATTTTTCAGCAAGGTATTCTTTGATCGGTATCGAATCTGCAACATATTGATCACTAAACCTGACAGCCAGTTTTTCCGCATATTTCAAAAACCTTTGTACCCATGTCGAATATTTTGAACGTTTCCATTCCAGGCCATCCATATTGGTAATGATAATGCTGTTCTTTGGATAAAGCCATCCCCAAACAGAACTGCTTGTATATCCAAGTACCAGCAGAATATCGAATTTCCTTTTTCGGGAATCCCGGATGCAATTCAGATCAAACATAAATTGGCCGGTAGCACCTATCAAATATTCAGGATCATAACAATGAATGATCTTTACGCATTTCCAGTTATCGCTCTGATAAGGATGTTTATGCGAACTGTAAACACTTACTTTATGTCCTTTTAACGCCAATCCTTCAGAAAGCTTTGCAGCAAACTGTTCAAATCCACCGTAATGGTTGGGTATACCCCTTGTACCTAATATGCCAATCTTCAATGGTATCATTGGGTAATACATTTTTGATACGCAGAAAAAGTAACAATGGCTGCACGTTGCCAGGTATATCTGTTCAGAATTCTCTTTTGTAATGATTCATTTACAGAAGCTGCGGAAGCATTTTGAACAGCACGCAGTATACTGTTAACATCATCAGGCCGGCAATAAAAAGCATCCTCCCCAAAATATTCTTTGGCATCTCCCCTGTTGCTGATCACCACATTACATCCCATGGCAGCAGCTTCGAGGGAGCTCAACCCGGTTGTTTCAAACCAGCTGGGCAGGATATGAACTTTAGCTTTTGCATAATACCCCAATAATTCCTGTTGTGAAATATGGCCAATAAAATGTATGTTGGTTGCGGCTATTTGTTTGCAATGATCATAGTAGGATAATTGATTAGGTGTGGGAGAGCCGATAATAAATAATTGGTATTGGGTATCATTCAAAGCTTTAATGAGGTTCAACTGATTTTTTATTCCCTCAATCCGTGCCGCACAAACTACCATAAGCGGGTCTTTATTTATTTTTACATCATCAATAAATACCTGCTCATCAATTCCGTTAGGCACAATCACTGCTTCACCTGTATACTTATATTGATTTACAACGCGCTGATATTCCAATGTTGAATTGGGGAGAATCATACAGGCATGTTTCAAAATATACCGGATGCTTTTATATTGTCCCTTCCACACATAATCCATACTCATTAAACGATCCTTGCCCAGCAGCCATCTTGCAATGGTTTTCGTATACTCAATTCTGTCGGCAGATAATAACCGCAGGACTTTTCCTGATATCCCTTTACGTTCATATTTATCATATTCACTATAATCAATTAAAATGGTAGATACCACATAAGGCTTGCGTGATTTTTTTATATGATACAGAATATCGGCCGGGCGGATAATATTAAAAAAATGTAATAATGTATAGTCAGCATAATTAATCTGTTCATCTGTTAATCGTATATCAACCTTCACCCCTAGTTTAGAAAAATGTTTGGCCGTTTCCATTACCTGCACAGTATCTCCTCCCCTGATGGAGTATAGTGTAGACCGTGTTATCATAGCTATCCGTATCATTTATAATTTATTCGGGCTTTGATGATGCAACCATTGAATAAATGGTTGCGGAAAAAAGGTTACTAAAAACAATGCATAATTATCCGGCCGAAGCGGGTTTGAGCGGATGGCTTTCCATGCAAACTGTCTTGCTTTATCCGGCTGGTAATTATCTGTGAGAAATTTCTTTGTGCATAGAGCATAATACGCGCCCTCCTTAATGTTCTTTGTGTTTTGTTTTTGTATGATGGAAAGAATCTCGTTACCCTCTGCCTCTGTAATCTTTCCCCTTGTGATCGCATTTCGTTTCAATTCCCTAAAACGTTTTCCCCGCCATTTCTCATCAATGGTAACGGATGCAGGATTGAAACGGATGCGGATCAATGTTTCGGGGAGGTTATACAGTTTTCCATAACGGGAAAGCTGTGTCCATAAAAGATAGTCTTCAAAATTGTGGGCGGCCAAAGAATAGCCGCCGGCTTTTTGTACAGCCTCTTTACGGTACATTACACTGGAATGAATAAAAGGACAATAGAAATATAGTTTTTGCAACAGGTCTTCATGTGTATGCCCTATACAGGAAAACCGAAAAAGGAATTCACCGTTTTCAAGCATATATTCTGCATCGCTGCCAACAATCACATAATCCGGATGGGTTTCGAGAAAAAGATATTGTTTTTCCAAGCGATCAAAGAAACAAATATCATCCGCATCAAAACGGGCAATGTATTTTCCTTTGGCAACAGCCAGCCCTGTATTCAGCGCTTTGGATACCCCTCCATGCTCCTGAACCATGCGTATGACCCTTTCATCTGTAAAAGAATCCATTACTGCTTTTGTATTATCGGTTGATCCATCATCCACGATCACCAATTCAAAATTGGAGAAGCTTTGTTCCAGCACAGAGCGGATGGCATCGCCGATATATTTTTCGGCGTTATAAGCAGGCATTAACACAGTTATGATTTTCTCGCTCATATGTTCGCTGTGTTTTGCCCGCATACTTCGCGACGGTTTAATAAGATCAGCAATTCAAACAAGACCACGATTGATAATTGTTCAAACCAATATTCTGTTACCAAGGCCCCCATCATAATAAATAATACGGGAACACCATAGGTAAGTTTGGTAAATCCTTTGGCAAAAGGGAGAAAATAAAACAAAACAAATACAGTTATACCGATCAATCCATATTCTCCAAGCACTTGTCCATAAAAAGAATTGGGAGAGTTGGCAATAGAATGATAGCCGGAATCTTTTCCGAAATAAGTAAGATAGATAGATAAATGATTTTTTCTGAAGTCTTCTCCCACATACGTATAAGCGGCCGGGTATCCTCCTGCAATCTTCAATCCCGTAGCTCTGAATGCCAGCTTTGATGAAAAGTTACCCATTCCATTTCCTGTGACCAGTTTTACAGGATGTTCCTTCAGGAAACCTGCCAATTCTTTGAATGCGGTTAATTTACCGGGAGGTCTGTTTATGCGTGTAGTCGTGTCAATGTTCACGGGGTTGGTACCCGATTCTATTTCTTTCAGATAAGCGATCGCCTGTAATCTTGCTTCCGAAGAATCCTGCCTGTGCTGGTATTCCGGCGCATGAATATTTACTTTAGGAATTACGGGCACAAAAACAGCAGCCGTATCAATGCCCATCTTCGCTTGTATATTCGATTGTAATAAAGCCATTGAATGTTGCACTCTGGTCATACTATCCAGGTATAATTTCGCATGCTTTATTCTTCTTTCTTCTGCGGTTAGTACACTATCCGGTTTTTCTGTAACAGGTATCTCCTTAATCACTGCTGCTTTCTTAGTATTGCTCCGCCCAAATATTTTTTCCATCATATTAATGGCATAGTTATTATTCTGCGGAGAGATATTGGTCATAAATACAACCAGCATCATCAGCAGCACAACGATGATACTTTTCTGTTCCCCGTTTGAACGATATACAAAGAAACCCAGCAGACAGGCGATCATCAGCAGATTGGTAAAATTACTGCCTGTTAGTAACAGGGCTGTCATGCAGATGAGTACCATTACCATTTGCTTTCGCGACAAAAAATAAACAACTGCAAATGCATTGATGAGTGCATTGGTGGTAGACGTATCAAAACTGATCCCGCGGATATAATCGCCCGTACCGATAAAATATTTTTGATATAGTCCCTGGTATCTGTAAGGATTCCATTCTCTTATCTCGAGCATAATGGACAAAAGATTTCCAAAAGAAACCAACGCATTCAAGGCAAAGAATACAAGTAACGTAAAATGAATTTTTTCGATGGCTGTTTTTGAAACAGACAGAGATACCTGATGTAACGCCAGTATACTCATAACCCAAAAAGAAATACCCACCATTAACAGGATCAGATAATTGTGCTCACGATATAAAGAAAGAATAATGGTATTTACAATAGCAATACCGATCATAGCCGGATAGAAATAAGGCAATGCCCCGGGTTTTGTAGAAAACCGGAAAGAAAAATTAAACCGCCTGATATATATAAACACCAACCCGACCAATTTCACAACCAGTTTTACATTCAGAAACAGTAAAAGAAAAATGAGTAGGTTCCAGTCAACCTTCTCTGTATTCTTCTTGATCCATATTTTGATGTTCCCTGTTTTCATCGGATCGTTTGTATTGAATGAGCAGGCTTGATCATTTTTCGAAACAATAACCAATCGCTTTTCTTCAGCTGTCTGCTGATCAGTAAAAGAATACAAAAAATAAAAGTTGCCGTGATCAATTGCCAGATAAAGAAAGAAAACAGGTAGCCGGCTGTTTTCCCGGCAATTAATGCACAAATAATTACCGGTAACAAATGGAATAACCCTTTCTTTATTTCAGCAGATTCTGTTTTGAGAAAGTACAGGGTTGTTTGTAATAACAAGGCCAGTACAAAACCCAATGCTGCACCGGTTGCTCCATAAACAGGAATCAGCAAAACATCTGCAATCATATTGGTTAAGAAAGTTGAGAAAAAAATAAACAGCAATATTTTCATTTTTCCCTGTGAGAATAAAATACTCCAGAAAATATGGTTGATATAAACCAGGGGCATGGCAAACGACATTACAAACATGATCTCACGGGTAGCAGCCCCATACTTATTATCTGTTAGCGGATCGATAATATGTTCCCAGCAAATATTTACCACCAACGCAACAAATACAGCAACAATGATCTCTATCCTTACCAATACTTTTAAGTAGTTGATTTTTTCAGCCGGATTCTTTTCATCATTACTTCCAAATAATTTAGCGATCCTTGGAAAAATGATGGGTGCGATAATGAGTAATGGCAGTGTGGCCAGTTCAAACAGTTTGTTGGTAAAACTATATTCGGCCACTACCACGGCTGTAGATAAAAATCCCAATAAAATCCAATCCATCCGTTGCACGGCAGTATTAAAAACAGTGACGCCCAATTGTGGTAAAGCTTCTTTTACAAAACGTGTATACTGTTGCCAATTATAGCCTGCAACAAAAGGTAAACGATGATATACTTTGTAAAGGATCACACAGGCAGTTAATTCTGCCGCAGAAGCAAGGATATATACTTCAACAATTAATGAAAGAGATACCTGTTGCAGTAAAGCAAGCACCAGCAATAACCCTGCTTTAATAATATTTGCACAGGATGACATGATGAACAATGACCTGAACTTCTCCAGACCATTTATGAT
Organism: Sediminibacterium sp.; assembly: GCA_965206685.1. GTDB lineage: Bacteria > Bacteroidota > Bacteroidia > Chitinophagales > Chitinophagaceae > Sediminibacterium. The sequence continues at coordinate 1,180,744 of OZ242223.1, read as the reverse complement.
TTGACGGAAAGGCGTGGCAAAAAAAGAAAGACATTGGCTGATGGCGAGTAATAAAAACAAATGCCCATCCTGCCTTAATAATGGAAATTTTATTTCAACAATCCAGGCCAACACCAGAAAGCCCATGCCGGTTACCAATACATGTAAAAGATAAGATTGCAGTAACTGGCCAAGATCGGCACCGGTAGCCGCTTTTTTAACCGCCACATGTTCTAACCCAAAACCGATTATGGAGAATACGACCATTAAAACGGCCAATGCCCAGTTAATATGGCCCAAACTGGCTTTGTCTAAATACCTTGAAATGATAAAGAAAACGATGATCCCCGACAACTGGTTAAGGATAGCCTGCGCTGTACTGACGGAAATATCAGAAAGAAGTTTGTTCTTAATTATCACAAATACAGCTTGTTTTGTTGGGTAAACGGGATTCCAGCAACATTTACTGTTTAAATATCCACTCTATAATACGAGAAGCCAGCAGACTCCGTTGCCTGATAATCAAAAAGATATGGGGGAAACCCATATAATTTTTAATGATAAAAGACGGCAAGAACCGTCTTTTATCATTAATTCAGATATGATGTTGATTGATGGATCAAATATTCCCCTTCTTCAGCTCCTTCACCGCATAATCACAAGCCCTTGCTGTAATGGCCATATAAGTGATGGATGGATTTAAACAGGAGCTGGATGCCATGCAGGATCCATCGGTTACAAATACATTCGGCACTTCGTGCATTTGGTTGTAAGCATTGAGTACAGAGGTTTTGGGATCCTTACCCATTCTTACCGTTCCCATTTCGTGGTTGGCATTACCGGGTGCGGAGATGGCAGAAGTATCGTTTACATTTTTATATCCGAGTGTAGTCAATATTTCCTTTCCGGTTTTTACCATATCATCATGCATGGCTTTTTCATTATCCTTAAATGTGCAGTCAATGGTAAGCATCGGCAAACCCCATGGATCTTTTTTGGCAGTATTTAAAGTGATGCGGTTATCCTGATACGGCAAACACTCTCCATAAGCAATTAAACGAACTTTCCATTGGCCGGGTTCCGTTAAGGCATCTTTATACGCAGCCCCTATCCGCTCTTTCGATTCGCCCATTTCGCGAAAAGCATTCGCATTAAAATGATAGCCTCTTACAAAAGCTGTTTCGGGTTCAAGTATATTTTTAAAGCTTGGGATGTATAAAAGATTGGGTCTTCTTCCGTAAAAATATTTGTCTTCAAACCCTTCCACCGTTCCCGTAATATTAATGCCTTTATGATGATCCATCAGGTTACGACCCACCTGATCACTTCCATTACCTAAACCAGTTGGGAAACGGGAAGAAGTGGAACGCAACAGAATAGCAGCCGTAGCTACTGTTGATGCATTCAGAAAAATCATTTTTGCAAAAAATTCTTCTGTTTTTTTGGTCTCGGTATCAATGATCTCAACACCGCTGGCCTTTTGCTTTTGTTCATCATACAAAACTTTTGTAACCATTGAGTGCGGACGAACCGTAAGATTACCCGTTGCAATGGCAGCAGGCATGGTGCTTGCATTTGTGCTGAAATAGGCTCCGTATGGACAACCTCTGTGACAAAGATTTCTTGCCTGACATTGTGTACGCCCGTTTACGGGTTGTGTGAGATTAGCCGTACGGCCCATGATCAGCTTTCGGGTAGTGTATATTGTTTCGAGGCGGTCTTTCAGATCCTGCTCCACGCAATTCATTTCAAAGGGTGGTTGAAACTGTCCATCGGGTAAACTGGCAATGCCATCTTTGTTTCCGCTAACACCTACAAAACGTTCCACATAATCGTACCATGGGGCAAGGTCTTTGTAACGGATGGGCCAGTCAACACCATGGCCGTCTTTCGCATTGGCTCCAAATTCATGATCACTCCAGCGATAACAGGCGCGGCCCCATAGTAAGGATCTTCCGCCAACAATATCGCCGCGAACCCAATCGAAGCGGTTGATTTCATCGTAAGGGTTCTCTGTATCATTTATGTAAAAATGTTTATTGTCTTCGCGATAAGAGAAGTGCCTGCTTTGGATCTGATGATCCTTTTTATCTGCCTGTGAAGGTGCATTCCTGTGTTCAAAATCCCATGAATTTTTGGTAGCTGTGGGATAATTGGGATGTTCCACATTCTTGCCACGATCGAGCAGCAAAACTTTTAATCCTTTTTCACAGAGTTCTTTGGCTGCCCATCCGCCGCTGATGCCGGATCCTACTACAATTACGTCGAATGTGTTTTTGTTATTGGTTGTGTTATGGATGTTGGGGGTATCTCCGGGCATGGCAATTTATTTGTTCAAATTCTGATTAACCAAATGTATCCAATTATTGATTTGCAGCAAAGATTTGTGATTGGCGGGTAAATGGCACTTAATGGCTTCTGAATAAAGGGTTTTCCTATTTGATCAAATGGTTTTTCAGATCCTCAACAGAAGAACAACAAATCTGATCCATTACCTGTTTTAACTGCACTTTTAAGCTGCCGATCATATGATCGCCACCTTCATCACCCAATGCGGCTACTGCATACATAAAGCTTCTTCCCAGAAAAGCAAACTCTGCACCACTGGCAAGGGTTCGGGCAATATCCGGTCCTGAACGCAAACCGCTATCCATCATGATTTTGATACGGCCGCAGTATTTTTCGGCAATAGGATGCAAGGATTTGATTGCAGACTGACCGGGATCCAATTGTCTACCTCCGTGATTAGATACAATAATACCATCTAACCCAAGCCTGATGGCCATTTCAGTATCTTCTTCAGAAGCAATTCCCTTGATCACCAGTTTACCTTTCCATTGATCTCTGATGGCAGATATCTTTTCCTCATTCAGTCTACCCGAAAAAGTGCGGTTCATGAATTGCCCGAGTTGTTTCATATTCAGATTATCGGGCATATAAGGTTTCATCGTGGCAAAAGACGGTTGGCCATGGTATAGTGTTTTCAAAGCCCATTCAGGCCTGCCCATTATTTGAAGGATATTTTTCAGGGTCATTCTCGGTGGCATAGCCAAACCGTTTCTGATATCTCTTGGGCGATAACCAAATGTGGGCACATCACTCAGAATAACCAATACGGGATAACCTGCTTCATCCACTCTTTTGATGATCTTATCTCTGATTTCGTTTTCTGCGGGATGATATAATTGAAACCAGGCTTTACCTTCCGTGATCTCTCCTATTCTTTCAATACTACTGGTAGATACTGTGCTTAAAATAAAGGGGATATTATGTTTACACGCAGCTTTTGCCAGAATTTCAGGAGCATTGGGCCAAACCAACCCCTGTAGGCCTATTGGAGAAATGCCGAAAGGTGCATCGTATACATGACCGAATAATTCGGTGCTTAATTTTGCATCCGTATGTGCCCGTAAATAATACGGCTTCAACTCAACATCCCTGATCTCTTTTGTATTCTTATACAGATTTACATCTTCATTACAACCGCCATCCATATATTCAAAAGCAAATTTAGGGATCTTCGATTTCGCTTTTTTGATCAGGTCATCTATAGACGGGTATTTGGGGTTGTAGGCAAGTTGCATGATCTTTTGATTTATTTAGAGATAAGAACCGGCTCAAATATATTAATGAATCTGAACAAGCCGTCTTGACCTATCCTGTAACGTATATAATCTTAGGTAACCGAATCTTTCATTAGTGTAGAAAATAAAAAATCAGAACCTATTCAGGCCTATCTTCAACCTTCACCCTCCCATTTTGAAGACATTATTGCCCGTTTTGCAGATCATTTTCTTCAGAACCTGATCAATGAGAGACTTTTACTCACTTTTAGATGGTAATCAGCAATCATGAAAAAGTCTTTTATTATTTTATTACATATTGGTTTCTGGACCTGTTATGTGGTATTGATCGCCATCATGCTAAGTGTTTATTACAGAAGCAGTCTTTATGGAAGCAGCCAGGATTCCCGGATCGTGAATGCTTCCAGAACGATTTTCTTATTTGTATTAGTGCCCTCATTTGTTTCATACTTTTTATACTATTATCTGTTGTTTCCCAAATATCTCCAGCAAAAAAAATATACGCTCTCACTGATTTATGGCATATTGATTTCGGCTGCCGCTTCAGTATTCGGGTATATCCTTCTCCGGTATTTTATTGAATCGGGCAGCATTCGTGATATGGATAAGAACGGAGCGAACGGCCGCTCAACAGGAGTAAGGGTAATCTTTATTATGACAATCATAAGTGCCATAAGCGGCATAGTGGCACTTGTGATTAAGGGATTTGTAACCTGGGTTACAGAAATTAAATTGAAAGAAGCTTTGTCAGAAAAGAATCATGAAATGGAGATGGCTTTGATCAAATCGCAGTTAGACCCACATCTTCTGTTTAACACCATTAATAATATTGATTCCTTGATTTTAAAAGATGCCGTTGCTGCATCAGATTATCTGAACAAACTATCTGATATTATGCGGTTCATTTTGTATGAAACAAAGGGTGATAAAATTTTACTTTCCAAAGAAATTGAATACATCGATAAATACATAGCGCTGCAGAAAATAAGAACTGCAAATGAACATTATGTTCATTTTACAGTAACCGGTGTTATTGACAGGAGATCTATTGCGCCAATGGTTTTTATACCATTCATAGAGAATGCCTTTAAACATGCCAATAACAAGAAGATCGAGAACGCCATTTCCGTTCATATCGTGATCACAGATCAAACCATACAACTCTTATGTGAAAATAAATTCGATCCTAATTTAAAAGTTCAGGAAACCATTGGCGGTTTAGGCAATGAACTCATAGTAAAAAGATTAAACTTGATTTATGGCACTAACCATACATTAGAAGTACATAAAACAAACGAACTGTACAGTATCAACTTAATCATTCATAATGGATAAATATACCTGCATAATTATAGAAGATGAACCGCTTGCGCTTGAAAAAACGAAAGACTTTGTAAACAAGGTCCCTTTCCTGCATTTAAGTGCCACGTTTGATAATGCGCTTACAGGGCTTGCGTATTTAAACAATAATAAAGTAGATGTTCTTTTTTTAGACATCAATATGGATGAATTATCCGGTATAGAACTATTGGAAAGTTCTAAGATCAACAGCCAGGTGATTATTACAACTGCTTATCAGGAATATGCCTTAAAAGGCTATGAACTTCAGATTACGGATTATCTTTTAAAACCCTTTACATTCAACCGTTTTTTGCAGGCTGTAAACAAAGCGCAGGAAAATATAGTTCATCGCAGTACAGATGCCCAACCTGAATTCATTTTTGTAAAAACAGAGAATCGTTTGGAGAAAATAATGATTGATGAGATCCTGTATATTGAAGGAATGAGAGATTATCTCAAAATTCATACTATGCATAAAAAGATCATGACACTGCAGGGTTTCAGCGAATTCGAAAAACTGATCCCGTCAAATCTGGTTTGCAGAGTACATAAATCATATATGGTTTCTCTCAACAAGATGGAATCCATTGAGCGTAGCCGGATCAAAATTGCGGATCAACTTATACCCATCTCTGATACTTATAAGGAAGTCTTCTTTCAGCATATCAATAATAAGCCATAATCTCCCCTCCCTCTTGCAGATCAATACCGTCTGATGGAAGACATTTCAGGCGTGATGGCATATCCCAATTGTAAGCCCTCTTTCCTGCATCTACTTTTGTTCGAGTTAAAAAATTATAAACCTCAACAAAAGATTATGAAAAAGAAATTACAGGCAGTATTCGTCATTGGAATGATCGTATTAACTGCGAATGCATTTGGCCAGGAAACACCAAAAACCTATTTAGACCCTGTACTTAATTTGGTGGGCACCAACTTCAATTATGGAACGGCTAACAGCTCATTGAAGGACTACAAAAAATCCACTTTAGGTGCTCAGGTAGGGGTAACTTTTCAGGCAGGAATTACACCCGCATTTTCCCTTGTATCAGAATTTTATTTTATGATGAAGGGTGGAAAATTAAATGTAAATAATCCACTTACTACTAAAGAATCTACCATTCGTTTATATACGTTGGAATTACCTGTCCTCGCACGTATTCATTTTGGCAACGCGTATGCAAATGCCGGTCCCTCCGTTGCCTATAACCTTAACGGAACAAAGAAGATCAATGATGTGTCTGCGCATGTTTCATTTACCAATTCAGGCGAAGCTTTTAAACGCCTAGATGCCGGTGTTCAAGTGGGTGGTGGCTATATGTTTCCAATGGGTCAAAAAAGACTCGCCATTGATATCAGGTATTGTTATGGGTTAACCAATATCTCATACGATAAAGAAATGTATAACAGATCCCTGATCGTGAGCGTCCATTTTTCTAAAGCGTGGAAAACAAATCCGCTTGCAAAAAATAGAAACTGATCAACCGTCCATCCGTTCACTCATGATTTTTTCTCAATTCAACCTACACGAAGTATTTATAAAATATAAAAATGAAACCAACTGATTCAAACAGAAATTCCGAAATAGAATCGGATATGCCTTCAGAGCCGGTACCGATGAGTTCATTGCGAAAGACAGCACTGATTGCAGGGATCCTCTATCTGATCACTTTCGTATCGGTTCCAACCCTTGCTTTATATGTTCCAATACATGGTGCGAATTATATTACCGGTTCAGGATCTGATACATCTGTGATCATCGGTGGAATACTCGAAATCATTGTGGCCCTCGCCGGCATCAGTACTGCAGTAGTGATGTACCCGGTGCTTAAAAAAAAGAGCGAAGTATTCGCATTAGGACTGGTTGCCGCAAGAATTCTTGAATCGGGTACCATCTTCGTTGGTGTGGCTTTTCTATTATCTGTTGTAACACTAAAACAGTCCGGAGCAGGAGCTGATGCACTCGTTACAAGTCATGCGCTGGTTGCGCTTTATGACCGCATTTTCTTACTCGGACAAAGTTTTATGCCCGCAATTTGCGATCTGTTGCTTGGCTTGATGCTTTACAAATCAGGCCTGGTGCCTAAGTTTCTTTGTATGATCGGAATTGTAGGTGCACCCTTACTCCTTGCCGGCTATTTTGCTGTACTGTTTGGTTTTATCGGACAACATGCACCATTGGCAGGACTATCAGCTGTTTTAGTTGCGGTGTTTGAATTTTCGTTGGGTATTTACCTTGTGGTAAAAGGCTTTAAAATCTTACCTGTTACTGCATAAACAGAAAGAAACTTAAGTATCGATTTTATGTAATAAAAAGCTAAGTACAAATGATCGAAATATATTCAGCACTGGCTAAAAAAAAGAGGAAACGCGTTAACGTTTCCTCTTCGTGCCCAGGACTGTATCTTTTTCAAACCATTTTTATGCCAGATCCGGGTCTTTTAGCAGGATGGCAAACTTACCTATTACCACCCTTTTGAAAGTTATCAAAATTGCTGATAAATATAATTTCACCGTTCACTTAGTTCCCTCTTTAATCTTTTGTTCTGGTTACTTTAGCATAATCCACATATTTATATTTTCCTAAAACAGTTCTTTCTACCTGAATTTTATAGCTCCCCCCTTTGAATTTGGCTGTATTAAGGATGCTTTCTTTTAGGGGTGTTAATACAGGAAAATTTGTTTTACTACTAAGTAACTCATTCATTACTCTTCCATCCATACTTTTAGGTATTTCGAGATGATGAATATATAAAATCGTTGGCGCTATATCTACGTTCGACGTTGGCAGTTCACTGGCAAATGATTTTTTAAAACTGGGGCCAGCCGCTAATAAAGCAATATGCACTTCATAGGGACTGAAACTTCCATGGCCGGCAACACCTCTGCTAAAGCTGCTTCCTTTATATCCAAGGTTGTTAGCATCATCGTTCCAGTTATAATCAACTAATATATCGCCGGAGCGGTCGGGGTGGTTCCAGTGAATCGCATCAAAAGAAACGGTACCTTCTATGGAACCTTTCAGATCGCCTGGTTTTGCCGCTTTGGTAAAAATGCCGCCAATCCAATCCTGAGATTGTAATGCAGTGACAATCTTTTGTATGATCACCGGGTTATGATCTTTTACATAAATAGCTCCTTCGGCAATAACCACATCCTCACTTTCTTTCGACATTTTCAATCCTTGATTGATTAAAAAATCTGCTACTCCTTCTTTTCCGATATGCGTTACAAAACCATGATCGGTAGAAATGATAATATTGAAATTATCAGTCAGATGCTTTGCTTCAAGATCGGCAATGATCCTTCCAAACTGTTCATCTACTGATTTAATGGATGCCATGCTTGAGGGTACACCAATCCCATCACTATGCGCCGTACCATCCGGGTCTGAAAACCAGATAGCACTTACCAGCGGGCCATCCATGGTTAAGCCATATTTGATTAATGCATCGGTGATCCATTTATGTTGTGCGCTGTTGGGCTTTGCATGTGCGGGAATCGCACCAAGATCTGCAATCACTGTTGACTTATAACTCTCGGGAAGAATCATACTTGTGTTAATGATAGCACCTCCGCTAACGGTATGGTTTTGAAACAAAGCCTGTCCGGAAGAACCCGAACTGAAGACCATCATTTTGGCGCCGGCTTTTTGTAAAATTTCACCTAAAGAAATGGTTGTAAGTAAATGGCCGCCTGTAGCTGCGGATACTTTTTCCATTTCGGATGCTTCGCCGGTGTTCAACCCTTTGGTTTTATCTACCTGTGGAAAATAAACCGTGTTCCCAAGGATTCCGTTAGTAGCAGGATAACTTCCTGAAGAATAAGAGGAAGAGTTAACCCTTGTAACCGTTGGAAATACACTGTGGTGCTGTTTACCGTAACAACCCCGCTTGCTAAATGCATATACATTGGGCATAGCTTCCGGGGTAATATAATCTGGTCGTAATCCATCAAAAAAAACAATCAGTGTGCGGATATTTCCCTGCTTTTTATCTGTTTGTGCAATCGCCATATTCGCGATCATAAAGACAGAAAGGCTGAGCAGTATTTTATTTTTTATTGATAACATGATCTTTGTTTTATGTGTTAATTATTTATCCCACCAAACTTTTGTATTGCTATCATCCGAACCACCAATGGCCGCAACCGCAGCAGCATAATTAGCTGAATTTAATGATTGCAGATAGGTTGGATACGGAATTCTGAATGGAAACAGGTTTTCGGCCGGAATTCCGGTACCTCTTGGTAACACAGGGTAACCGGTTCTTCTTTTTTCAAACCATGCCTGATAGTCAACAAAAAAATACGCGTAATATTTCTGTACCATGATCTGCTCCAATTGTGCATCAGCAGTAGCTGCGGCATTATACGCTACACCCGGCTGGCTAAGGTAATTGGCTGGCATGATCGCACCCCATTGCGACATGGATGCGGTAATACCATTCTCATAATGCACTTTGGAAGTCTTACCTGTATTATATCCTTTTAATGCCAGTTCTGCTTTTATAAATTCTTCCTCAGCATAAGTGATCATGATACCCAGATTTGAAGAGGTTTTTAAGGCATCCGTATAACTCGAATTGGCACCTACAACATATTGTAAAGTAGTTGGGTAACCACTTTCAATTCCCTGATACACACTTGCACCAGCTACTGTAACCGGTATTGCCCAAATAGCCCTGCGGGGGTCATTATCGGTATTCATTTTGTTCAAAAAGAATTTGGTAAAATACGTACCATCTCTCCAATCCAATTGACGGGCTGTATAATAAGGATTGAAATACGGGGTAACATTAGGGTATCGGAAAATTCCATCATCAGCCGTTGAAGTAAAGACAGGGTATTTTACCGGATCTGCAAGGATAGCGTTGATCTGCGCAACCACATCCAGTTCACTGCTGCGTTTTAATAAGCGCAGCAAAAGCCGTAGGCGTAAAGTATTACAGAATTTTTTCCAACGCTGTATACCGATATTTTTTCCACCGGTTAATGCATTGGATGGATATACATTGTCGCCTCCGTAAGTAAGCACCTTGGTATCATCAAACAGATCATTGGCAGCAATCAGGTCTTTCAGAATTTGTGTGTAGATACTTTTTTGTGAATCAAATTTTGGTAAAAAATTTCCGGAAGATGCCTGATTGGCTTCCGAATAAGGAATATCTCCATACAGATCCGTAATGATAGAAAATGCCCAGCATTTATAAATCAATGCAATGGCTTTGTAATTTTTTTCGCCCAGTTTATCAGAGATGTTAATGATGTCATCAATATCTGCCATATTTCCGTAGAAGCTTGTCCAGATACCGGCACCTGCATTAATATAATACCTGTGAACACCAGCACTTGAACTGCTTCTTGGTGCATCTACCTGCATTAATTCGTGTGTGAAATTTCGCGCAGCACTGATGCTGTTGTTTACCATTTTATACTGCAACTGTCCAATCATTACACCCGGGTTTACATTTACAGGGCGGTTGGGATCGGTATTCAAATTATCAAAATTTTTTGTGCAGGAGCTGAACATGACAAGTGTAATCATGAACGCTGCGAATCTGTTATAATATTTTTTCATAGCTATACGATAGATGTTATTAAAATTTGAGGGTCAGGTTTATGCCCATGGTTCTGGTTGAGGGAAACTGCATCAGTTCCACACCAGGCGTTAGCGTGCCGCTGTTAAGGTTGCCGCCTTCCGGATCAAATCCCGGGAAACTGGTAATATTAAAAAGATCCCTGCCATAGATCGCAATACTGGTTTGCCTTATGCCTGCTTTGTTTAACAGTTTTTCCGGGAGATTGAATTCAATTCTGGCTTCGCGCAGTTTCAGATAGCTTGCATCAAACACATTCATCTCGGCATTATTGATCGCATACACGTTTTCGTAATAAGAACTGGCTGATACATTCACGGTATTGGGTTTATATTTTCCATCTGAGCCCAATACAACACCATCGCCTACAATACCATTATCTCTTCCCGGCAGTGTACTGGTTAATTTACCCAGTGTTGCAGATTTGTGATTGGTTTGTGAGAACATGCTACCACCTTTCTGATAATCAAACAGAATACTTACCCTGAATTTTTCAAACTGGAACTCATTGTTCCATCCTGCTTTCCAATCTGCAAAAGCGTTGCCCCATACTTTTGTATTTACATCAAGTGTAGCGGGTAATCCTGTTGAATTATAAATGATCTGTCCATCGGGTGAACGTTGAAAACCTCTGCCATACAAATCACCCATTCTTCCGCCTACTCTTGCTTCGATGGTTACATTTCCATCATGACTATAAATAACCTGACTGGTTACACCATTAGCCAGTTCTTTTACATAGCTCCTGTTTCTGCTCCAGTTTAAAGTTGAATTCCATTTAAATTTCCGGGTAATGATGGGTGTACCTTTTACCTGCAATTCAATTCCTTTACTTTCAATTAATCCTGCATTGATCAATGCATTTGAATAACCGGATGTTGGATCCAATGGAATGGCGATGATCTGGTTTTTACTGTTGTTTTGATAGACAGCCAGATCAAACGACAAACGGCTTTTGAATAACCTAAGATCCAATCCTGCTTCATAACTGGAAGTAATCTCCGGTTTTAAAGAAGGGTTATACAAGGTTTGTGAATTGGTAAAGCTGTTGCCGTAAATCGGATCGTAATATTTGGATGTTTGATATGGACGCGTATCGTTACCTACCTGTGCCCATGAAAGCCTCATTTTTGCAAAGGATACCTGGCTTGGTAAATGAAACATATCACTCAATAAAAAACTGGTGCTTACCGATGGATAAAAAAAGGAATTATTCCCATAGGGTAATGTGCTGCTCCAGTCGTTTCTTCCGGTTACATCCAGAAAGATCTTTTCGAGATACGACCATTGTGTTGATCCATATAAACTGTTAATGGCTTTTTCTGATCTTGAAGGATCTGCAACTGCCTGATTCAAACTATTTGAGATTTGATAAATACCTGGCTGTGCCAACTGATCTGCATACATTCCTGCAAAATTGTATGTCTGGTGCATGGCATTGGCACCTGCAGAAAATGAATATTTAATTTTTGTATTCAGGCGGTCTTTGTAGGTAAGTAATGCGTCGGTATTAATTTCATAACTAAACACATTCTGTTCGCGATAGCTTCCTTTGGGAAATTTAGTCATGCTGTAAGGACGCTGTTGTGAACGGAATTCAAACGACATATCCACACCACTTCTTACCATCAGATCCAGTTTTTTCGAAAATTCATAATTCGCAGAAACGTTTCCGATGATGCCGTGTTTATTCAATTTATTGATGTCTTCATAAATATCCAGATAAGGATTATCCGGCCCGGGATTAAATGGATTCCTTTGTTGCACACCCGTTAAACCCGGCAACCAATAAGGTTTAAACCATTCGGCCTTAATATTAGGCGCGGTTCCAATTGCCAGAAAATACATGAGTGTCTGGTTATTATATCCTGCAGAAGGCAGGTTATCACTCTTTTTATTAGTATAGGTTGCTTTACCGCTGATCTTAAGTTTATCAGAAACTTTTTGCATAACAGAAATGGATGCAGACGTTCTTTCATAACCCGTATTCGGTATGATCCATGTATTTTTTAATTGAGATACAGATAATCTTGCAGAACCTTTATCATTACCGCCTTCGATAGAAACACTATTGGTTATAGTAGCACCTGTTTGAAAAAAGTCTTTGATATAATTTCTGTCAGCAACCCATGGCGTTCTAGCAGTTGCTTTATTATCAGGCGTTGTAGGATCATATTGAAAATAACTTTGTCCGTTGAATTTTGGCCCCCATGCCCTTCCGGCGGCTACACCTGTACTGGTGTTAATTCCATCAGGTCCATCACCATAAGAATAATACGCCATGGTTCTGCCCTCGCCATAATCATATTGATAATCGGGCCAGCGGTTCACCTGATCAATACTGAAATTAGAATTGAGGGTTACACCAAGTCCTTTGTCTTTTCTTGCACCGGTTTTGGTAGTAATGATCAAGGCCCCCCCTGCTGCACGGCTGCCGTATAATGCAGTTGCACCCGGGCCTTTTAACACAGTAACATTGGCAATATCATCGGGATTGATATCAGAAAGATCTGAACCAAAATCAACCGGGCTATCCTGCGCCAGATGCGCTTTGTATCCCGTACCTGTGATCTTGCTGCTAACGGGCACTCCATCAATTACAATCAAAGCCTGGTTATTGTCGAGGTTCAATGAATTCTCTCCACGTAAGGTAATTCTGGATGAACCCATTGGGCCCGATCCTGTTCCCTGAATATTTAATCCTGCCACTTTTCCCGAAAGTGAGTTTACCCAGTTATTGGTTTTTGCATCTTTCACGGCGTTTTCTGTAACGCTCTGCGCTGCATAACCCAATGATTTTTCTTCGCGCTTAATACCCAGTGCCGTAACCACCACTTCATCCAACTGGTTCTCAGCCGGTTTCATTTTAATGAGTATAGAATTATTCTGTCCACTCGCTATTTTGAATTGTTTTAAAAAAGCGTTGGTGTATCCTACATAAGAGAAAGTGAAATCGTACAGCTTTCCCTGCTTCATTTGTGTGAAACTGAAGATCCCCTTTTCATTGGTAACCGATTTTAAAACTTCGGCGGTACCCGATTGTCTGGCTTCTACATTAACACCTGCCAATTGCAGATCTCCGTTTTCTGAGATTACCGTTCCGGTAACACTGGCAACCGGCACTTGAGAAAATACCTCTCCCCAAAAAACAAACAGCAATACAATACAAGCTGTTATCCTGCTCAACACCCATCTTTTAGGGTAAATAATTAGATTCATAAATGTATGATTTTGATTTTTTTAAGAAATTATATTCAGTTCCGTTAGTTATTGTTTATTATCCTTTACGCTGCTGATGATATATTCATTCTCTGTTTTTTGAAAGCCCAAGGCATTCATCTGAACAATCGCATTTAAAATAGAAGAAGGTTGATCTTTACGATTAATGGTTGTGGTTAACAGCATACCGGCCACATCTTTTTTATCATAGATGATCTTTATACCAAACAGTTTTTCCATTGTTTCAAAAACCTCGGAGAGTGGTGTGTTTGAAAAAACGATCTCATCGCCTATCGATTGATTAACAGAAACCGTTTCCGGAATAATTTTTTGTTTTTCGGTTGTTGTATTGAGCTTAGCAGTAGCTTTTCCGTTTTCAAAACAAACCTCTTCACCGGGGTATAATAATTTTCCGTTTTCCCATCCTTTAATGCTTCGTCTGGTAGATTGAATTTTTACGATACCCTCAAACAGTTTCACTGAAATAATCCCTGATGAGAGATCTCCGTTAACCTGAAACCTTGTACCCACTGCAGTTGTAGCAATTTCCTCACTGAAAACTGTAAAAGGCTTTGTCTTGTCTTTCGCTACAGAAAAAATGGCCCTGCCGGTGAGATATAGGTTACGTTCTGTATGATTAAAATTGCCAGCATACCGTATGGTGGAGAAAGGAAAAAGTTCAATCCTACTATGATCTTCAAGTAGAATTATTTTATGCTCCTTCTGACTGTTTTTTACAGTGATCCATGCTGCTGTATCGGCAGATACAGACAGATTTGTTTTACGATTGGCCTGTAAAACCGTTTTATCCTTCATCAGAAAAACAGCATAGCCTGAAACAAGTAAAAACAAAATACAGGCTGCGGCCATCCATACTTTTTTGTTAAAAAGAGTATCTTTTTTCCGGATACTCATATTGACGATATTATCAAGTGTAATTTTTTGATATACGACATGCCATACATCGGCACTCATAACATGAGGCATTTCATCATATGACTCATCCCATCTGCTTTTTAGCAGAACAGCAAGCTCTTCATCGGTACATATCTCAAGCCATTCTTCTACAATATTTTTTTCTTCTATAGTACATTGGTTACTGGTGTATCTGTAAAATAATTCCTCGGTCATGAATGCCACTTAAAGTGATGGATACAGTAATCACGAAAGCGGGCACAAAAAACCACTACTCCAAATTTTGAATTAATAATTTGGTAATATGCCACTCTCTACATTTGTACGTACTCTAAGCTGTAAGCCAGTTTGATTACCGGCACCTTTATTATTGACCACCCATACTTAATTATAAAAAGTGCAACAGTCTGATCAGCAAATCATCTTATTTGAAAAAATATTTTATGCAACCAAAGACAGGCTTTTTGGTTTCATGAAGAGTATTCTTACCGACGAATCAAAAGTGCAGGATTGTATGCAGCAATGCTACTTGCAGCTTTGGGAAAGAATTGACAGAATAGATACAGATCAGGATGTGTTGCCGCTTTTGTTTACTTATTCCAGAAATATTGCTATCGATACTTTACGCAAGAATGCAAAATATGTTTGGGTAGATGATGTTGGTATTTATTCAGAACAGATAGGTTTTGAAAATAATGCAGAACGTAATATTCAGCATAAAGAAAATTCATTTGAGGTGAATGAGGTTTTACAGGTGTTGCCCCCAAAACGCAGACAGGTTTTTAAACTGATTAAACTATATGGTTATTCCTACAAGGAGGCAGCCCTTTATCTGAATATCAGCGTAAACACAGTAGAAAAACACATGCAGGAAGCGCAAAAATCTTTATCACTGGAAAACCTGAAAAAAATTACGGTTATGTGTCTGCTCATTAAAGCATTATCTGACATGTAAAAGTAAATGACATATGATAACCTGAAAAAACGCTATCAAATATTTATTATCCATCCAGCTGTAACCCATCCACCTGTCCAGATAAAAGCAGTAATTAAAACAATACGTCCATATAAAGCGGTATCGATTTTTAATAACCCGGCTACTACCGGAAGATAGCTTCTGACAAAAGGTGTAAGCTTTGCTACAAAAATATTTCTTCCACTATTTGCAGCTACTTTTTCTTTTAATGCATCGATTTTTTTAGCCGGTATTTTTATCCAGGAAGGTTTGATACGGATGAGCCAGTCACGCCCATGAAAGAACAAAAAATATAAAATAAAAGAACCTGTAATATCAGCGATCACTACCAGACAGATCACCAAAGGATAAGATAAACCTGCCTTCCGTCCGAGATAACCAAAATATAAAAGTACAAGTTCATTGGGCAGCCCGGGCATACCTAATTCCTGTAATAATACAATACCAAAAATGGCTAAGTATCCGTATGTAATAATATAATTGGTAAGTATGCCCGACATGTTATTTATTAGCGGCTGTTTTATTTTTTACAATTTCCTTATCAGCAGATATTGTTTTTCGTGTCAGATCAACCGGAAGTGCTACAGGATGATCATCAGCATGAAAGTTTTCGCCTAACAACACAGAGACGGTTGAAGCAATTTGTTTTTGATATAGTTTTTCTTTCGCTTTTCTTTCCCCATCCGGTGCTATGCCCTGCCCTATCATAGCCATCCATGCTTCTCCGGAACCTTTTACCCAAAAACCGTGGGTTGACCATTTGGCAGTTTTGCTTCCACGGCCATGATCAGTAGTGATAATGAATGTTGTATTGTCTTTATAAAACGGATCGGTTTGTACATAATACCATAATTCTGCAATGATCTGGTCTACCTGGTGTGCTTTTTGAAGATATTGATCATACCGGCCTTTATGTGCATATTCATCCGTTTCTCCCAAACCGATAAAAACCACTTTGGGATGCTTTTCTTCAATATAATTTTTGGCACTCGCATAGGTTAACATATCATAACGTGTATGTCCTTTATGGGTAATATTTTTCTGCACTTCATTGATCAGTGTGTTTAAGGTATCTTCCCCTTCTTCGAGCATCTCATATCCACTGTTTACGGGCACACCTGTTTTCTGTTCATTCAAAATAAAAGGCATCACATTCCATGAACTGAATGCAGCTACTTTACCTGCATAATTTTCAGTTGTATTCAGGTACTCAAGAATATTGGTATTGCGGTTTCGTACGGTGAGGTTGGGAATAAATTTTTTATCTGCAAAACCGGTAAGAATTTCATTATATCCGGGATACGAAATTTTATAGAGATTGGCCACATTTACTTCATTTCCATAATTCCTGTTGCCGGAAAGCCTGCCATTTTGAGCGATGACGCTCCAGAAAAAAGGAAGGAGTTTTTTTCGGCGTTCTTCCAAATCCCCACTCCAGAATTGTTGACAGATAAGGCCTGTGTCTTTTACATAAGTTGTATCGCGTATCAATAAAGAATCTGCTCCGTTAAATACTTCCTGCCAGCGAAATCCGTCTGTGGTGATAATAAAAACATTCCCGTCAGAAGGTTTTGATTGAGAGAAACTGAAGTGGCAGATCAAACAAAAACTGAGAACCAGAAATAATTTCATTGATTGAGGTTTTACAAAGGAACCACCCCAATATGTCCATTACATGAATGTGTGATGAAATTAAGGTTATGGAAATGCTATCCTATTATTAATTAAGTAATAGTTCACAATAAGGTCATGCAGGCGTTGTTATTTTAAGGCCAGTAAAAAAACATGTATGTTATCCCATTCTCTCCCAAAGGTTTCGGTACTGGTTCCCGCTTTTAATGAGGAAAAATATATTGAGCAAACGCTTACGGCCTTATTACAACAGGACTATCCAAATTTTGAAATAATTGTTGCAGATAATGCTTCAACAGACAGGACATCTTTTCTTGTTCAACGATGTATAGATAATTTACCGTCCGGATCTGTTAGCCTGAAGCTTGTATATGAAAGCAGCAAAGGAACCAATTTTGCAAGAGAGTGTGCAAGACAGGAGGCTGATGGAACCATTATTGCACAGATAGATGCAGATTGTATTCCTGCAAAGAACTGGATCAGCAAGGGTGTTTATGCACTTTGCAGCCACGGCAAAAAAAGAGTAGCCATAACAGGCCCTTATGATTATTTTGACGGAGACCAATGGATGCGTCGTTTTTCATTACTATCTCAGCAACTGGTTTATCCCGCAATCAATACAATGGTACAAATGGCCGGAAGGGCTGCCATATTGATTGGCGGAAATACTTTTATCCGCGCTGAGATCCTCGAATTGGCGGGCGGGTATAACACAGCACTTACTTTTTATGGAGATGATGTGGATATGGGCAAACGCTTAGCAAGATTTGGAGAAGTAGGTTATATACCCGGTCTAACTATGGCCACCTCCTCCAGGCGTTATCATGCCAATGGTTTCTGGGAAGTAAATAAAAAATACCAGGCCTGTTTCTGGAACCTGGTATGGCAAAGGGAAAATAGCTTACAGACAACTGAAACAAGTCACCCAAGATAAAATCATTATCAGACAACTGTTTCAAGCATATCAGCAAACGAATCCCAGATATCATCAAGGTAAAAGCAGTTAACTAACAGATAGATAACCCATTGGAAAGAACCACCCAATTGAAGACCTTTTTTGAAATAGCCTGAACCCGCCGTTTTCTTGTCTTTTTTTACAAGCTGGATCTGTCTGATTTTTTTTCTGATTTCTTTTTGTTGTTCCTGGTATTCTGCAATCAGTCTGTGCAATTCATCAAACTTTCCTTTGTATTGTACAAAAGTAGTTTCAAGCATTTCTTTCTGATCAGACAATTCTTTTATCAAAGTATTTTTTCCCTCTGAATCGGCATTTGACAAAAAATTATCTACAATCTCAAAGAAATCTTTGTGTGAGGACTGACTGATGAAGGTTTTTATTTTCATATGCTGAATTACAATTTATCTGTTGCCTTTTTATTGAATTGGGTTGTATCAAAAGCATAATGGGTACCGTTTGAAAAATCGTAACGGCTTCTTACAAGGAATAAACTAAAGGGTAAGATCTTTCTCATGATCACTTCTTTATGATCCGGATAGGTTACCCTGATTTGATTTTTATCCACCCGCAAAAATTCATACTTTACTGAATCGCTTCCCGAAACAGTCCATAATGCTCTTGCTCCTGAAGCATTGTTTAATAACAATTTCTTCCCGTCAAACTCCCATGAAAGCTTATCTCCTTCCTTTACTACATGATTATATTTCACTTTTGCCGAATCGCCTTTTATCAAAACATATTCATAGGTATTCACAATAAAATCACCAGTTCTGCTGAAATAAAAATAACTGCTGTCTTTTTTTCCTGCGATTAACCAGTTATCGTTACTGAAAAGTTCTTCCAATGCTTTCAGATCGTATAGAAAAGAAGTATTGGAACGAACATCATCTACCACTTTTACCGTATCTGTTTTTTTTACGGAATCCGTATTTTCATTTTGTCCCGATCCGCAACTCAGCAGAAAAAAAACTGTCATTAAAGCAACCAGGTGTATTATTCTCATATCCGTTTCTAAGTATATTATAATTAACAAAAGCCGCCCACATATCTGCAGGCGGCTTTGTAAGCAAAAAGTATTTTATTTAAAAGATGTCCATGTTTTCCACCATGTATCAGCTACACTGCAGGCTCCTTTATAAGCTACTGCGGTAAAATCTGCTTTACCATTTGTGTTTGTTTTCAATTTTGTACTGGTAAAATCAGCTCCTGTTGCAGCAGCAGCAGTAGCAGAACTTGGATTGAAATCCGGTGCGCTGTAGTTAAACGGAGCGCCTAAACCAACATCCGTATTGTTTGCCAGCATTGTATTACCGTAAGCGGTAGTATTTACCCATGCTGTAATGGTTGCTGTGGTAGAACCGGTTGCAGGAGAAGCAGCCGCATATGAAACTGCATTAGCAGATGGGCCTGCAATAATATTGTTCTTGAAATTAAGACCGCCGGCAGGATCAAGATTTTTATCGGTAGCTGTTCCTTTACTTGCATCAATCAATAAAGCGTTAACAGAACCACCATTCCATCCAAGGAATACAGAGTTGAAAATACTCATCTCACTGTTTCTGCGGATTTGTGCACCTGCCAGAAATAAACTGTTACCATTAGAAGTCGCTGTTGCTTTTGGCCCAATCAAGGTCATATTAGAAAATACAGCATTGGTTTTTACCGGAGCAATAGCAACCGGGTTATTGGCACTTGCCGCAATAGAAGGAAGAAAAGTAAGTCTGTCTGAACCATTTGCATCGTTATCGGATTCAAATGCTTCGCTCTTAGAGATATCTGCAATAGCTGAATCACGCAATGAGATTCCGAATTGAACCTTACCGCTGAATCCGTTATCGGTATCAAAATCATCATCCAATGTGCGGAATGAGATCAGGTGTTTACAGTTTACAGAACCACCAAACCACTCAAATGAATCATCATTTGCATAAGAAACCTGCACATAATCAATTACGGTTTGGTTGCCCACACCACCAAAAGTTAAACCATTGATCTCTTTATCCGGAAGAAATGCATAACCTGCATATTCAATACGAACATAACGCAGGATACCACTGTTATCGGCAAGGTTAGAGGTAGCACCTAAACCATATAAACCCAAACCATCACTGTTGTTAACACCCCCTTCAATTTCTCCAACACCATCAACCCCGTTGTAAGAAGAGTTGTTAGGTGCCTGACCCAATAATACTACTCCTGCCCAGTCACCTCTTTGCGGCGTTGCAGCTTCAGAAGTAAATACAATCGGTTTGTCAGAAGTTCCGTCTGCAATGATCTTTGCGCCACGTGTAATGATCAGGGCTCCGTTCTTTCCGTTTTCACCTACAATCTTTGTACCCGGCTCAATAGTAAGGATGGCACCATTGGTAACATATACCAGTCCGCGCAATTTGTAAGTATAAGCTGCTTTCAGCGTTAGATTTGCAATAATCCTTCCTTCAAGGATCGTGTTTTCTACGGTTGGCGTAGTCGTTGTTGTAGTGGTAGTGGTACCGCCATCTACTTCAATTTTACGGCAACTGCTTGCAATCATACCTACCGATGCAATCAGAATGAGTAACTTTTTCATGTTCGCTTTTTTATAGATTTTTAGTGATAACTTATTTGATGTTATAAGAAAAAGAGATATTTACATTGGTTCCGTATTTGCGCGCAATGGAAATGGCATCCGAATTCTTTTCAAACTTTCCATTGTTATTCAGGTCATGATAGTAATAAGCAATCTGGTTCAGCAGATCTGATACATTCAGTTTTACTTCGCCTTTTCTTTTCAATACTTTCTTTGCGATCTGGAAATCAAGCAACGCTCTTGGGTGTTCCCATACAGGTGGATAATCACTGCTACCTACATATAAAATCCTGCGGCCAATCTGGTTAAATAATAATGTAGTGCTTAATCCGGCTTTTTCTACATCGTATTGTAAAGTAGCATTGATCAGGTAAGGACTTTGTCCCTGCATAGGCCTGTCCAGATTAGTACCTTCACTGGTAACTCGGTTATAGATATAAGAGAAATTACCCTGAAAAGTGAAGTTGCGTAAGCCATCTGCTACAACATCTAATTTTTTCCTGAACTCCAGTTCTGCACCATAGCCTGAAGCTTTATCGGCATTGATATAGTTGAATGTGCTTGAACTTCCGGCTCCTGTCTGGTTAAAGTATAATTCGATTGGTTTATCAAAGTATTTATAGAAAACACCAATAGTGAACAACTCTCCTGCTCTTGGGTACAATTCATATCTGAGGTCTGCATTGGTAACTTTTGTGCGAACCAATGATTTGTTACCTGTGGTAGTAGCACCCAGATCAAAATCAAAGAAAGCAAATGGACTTAGTTCACGGAACTCAGGACGAATCACAGTTTGAGAACCGGATAAGCGAATATTGGTTTGTTCGTTTGTTTTGTAAGTAAGATTTAAGCCGGGAAGAAAATCATCTACTTTGGTATATACATGACGGGGATCTTTCTGGTTCATACTACCCACTACCTGGTCAAAATTTTCCCAACGTAATCCCCATGTGGCGCGTAATTGTCTGCTCAGTTGATTATCGAATTGCAGGAAACCGGCATTCAAAATGGTATTGGCTACATATCTGTATTGATCACCAAAAATTTCATTGAAAGCAAATTTGTTGTCAAAACCGGTTCCGAAATTTTCAGGACTGAATACCACATCTTCACTAAGCAGACGTAAAGAAGGATTATCAGAGGGAAGATAAATTGAGAAAGGTCTTGAATCAAACAAACGGTCTTTTATCTGCAACATATAACCCAACTTAACAGACTGGCTCAACCCATTCATGATGGTACTTTTGGAGATATCACCTCCGCCGGTGTAGATATAATCACTCAGGTAACCATAATACCGGCTGCCGCTTCTCTGAGATGTTTTAGAGGCAGAAATCAATAATGAATAAGGAGAACCCGGTACCACTACATTCTGATTATATTGAATTCGTCTTTGATCAGGAATATATTGATCCAGAATATTGAAACTGCCATACCAATGTAATTTGGCTTTCAATTTCGGCAGGTTATGATCTCCTGTAAGACTTGTGTTAAAAAAGGTATTTGATTTTAAAGCCAGTTCCGTTGCTCTGATATTTTCTCCATTGATCGGGTCATTCTCAAAATCTTTACCGGTGCGTTTTGTTGTATAATCAGTAGCATTAATATTCAGAATGGTTTTCCATGATATTTTATGGTTGTTGCCTAACTGAAGAGTGATATTTGCCAATGCGCCGGCAAGTACATCCTGACTGTATTTATCATTGGCATAATCGAAGTTAAGACTGGCGATACTGTTACTGATGGAATATAAACGATTGGAGAAATTGGTTCTTTTAAAACTCTGGTTATACGTAAGTGCTAAAACAACACCTAATTTGTTATTTGCTCCAAGCTTAGAATTAAAACCACCGCTGATCTGAAAAGACTTATTGGTTACCGGAAAAAAGTTAGAACTGTTTTTACTAGCTGACCATACATTTTCAAATTGTTTACCGTAAGCTGTCTTCTGGGTTTGATCAAGTGTGCTGAAAACTGATTTTGTAGGCATCCCATCCGGTAAAGATCTTTTGCCATCATCAAAACCAAGCCAATCTAATTTACCGCCCTGATACTGATAAAAATCTGAACCGGCTGTTTGTGTATTAAAACCGGTACCTAATTGAATAGTAAAGAAATTGGAAGAAGGAACATCTTTTGTATTTACCTGGATCAAGCCACCTGCCCACTCACCCGGCAGCTCAGGCACAAATGCTTTATTGATAATGATATTATCGATCATGGGAGCAGGAAACACATCAAATGAAAATGTTTTCCTATCAGGCTCTGTACTGCTGAGCAACACACCATTCACCATTGCCTGGTTATAACGGTCTGCAAGGCCTCTCACAACAAGGTATTTACCTTCCTGAACAGATGTACCGGGTACCCTTTTCAAAACTTCGCTTGTATTTTTATCAGGAGACCTTCTGATTGCTTCACCGGAAACAACCTGAGACACGGTTGATGTATTTTTTTGAAAGGCGATAAGTGCATTGATCGTTTCTCCTTTAGCGCTTCCGCGGGCTGAAGATTTAACCGTAACAGATTCCAGTGCTTTACCACCTTCTTCCATAATGATATTTACGGTTTCTTCTTCATTAGCATTAGAGATGGCAATATCATCAACTGATTTATCTTTATACCCGATATAAGAAAGTGTGATTGAATATTTTTTACCGAATTCTGCAGTAAAAGAAAAACGGCCATCTACATCTGATTTCACAGTGCCTGTTAAACCACCAGAAATTTTAATGGTAACACCGGCGAGGCCTTCATTTTTAGCGTTGGATATTTTACCGGCAATTTTTCCTTTTTGAGCAAAGGAAAAAGAAGCAATCAAAATGAACAGAAAAAGCAAACCTGATTTTCGCACAACAGATGTTTTGGTTTGTGCAAAGGTTCGTCTACAGTGTTAAGGAATTATTACCGGAATATTAACAAGGAATTAATTCAATTGTAAAAGTATAAATTGAATATTAATAAAATGTTACGCGAAGGTTATCTGTAAGTTAAGAAAGCATATTAACTAACATCTCATCCACATTTTTATTCACCACTAATTTGTGTATACTTAGTTTCCGGAAAAAGCGACACTTCTTTAAACAATTTCAATAATCCTGATTCTTATATCAATAAGGTTGAATAAATATTTATATTAAAGCGACGACACAATTTCTTCTGCCAAACCAAAAGAAAGCGTCATCCCTGCTCCGCCTAATCCATTAAGTATATATACACCATGTTCAGGATTTAATAACAATTCAGTAGCCCCGTTATTCATCTTTGGATAAATCCCGTTCCATGATTGCACCAGTTGCCAATCTTCTGTAATCATGAATTGCTTTAAATAATCTACTATCATTTGATTTACACCAGCTTTATCAAAAGGATCAAAAGTAAGTCCATACTCATGAGAATCGCCAACGGTCAGCTCTCCCTTATCATTTTGAGAAACCATAACATGAATCCCCCATCCGAGGTATTCTGCCATCTCTTCTTCATATCTTTTTTTTAATGCAGGCAAAGAGGGAGCCGCTTTAAAACTATGATAATGTATTAATGATAACCCTCCGCAAACTGCTGTTCCGATCCTGAAATCCTTTTTCTGAGAGACGAAGCGCATCATTTGCAGCTTACATTTGGTTAAACCTGACGTGCTGAATACTTCCGGATACAAGGCTTCAAAATCGGCACCGTTACAGATACAGATAAGATCAGACTGGATCCTCTCGTTGCCGGTATATACTTCACCTGTTCTTACAGCCGTTACCTGCTTACCCCAGATAAAACGGATGTCAAGGTATTCGCTCAGGTAGTCGGGTATGGATGCGATAGCTTCTCTGGGATCAACGATCATTTCTGTATCACTATATAATCCACCCACTATTTTATCGGCATGTATCCCTGAAAATTTTCCGGCTATCGCATCCGGTTTTAATAATGTAACAGGCCGGCCACTTTTGTTAAAGGCATGATACAATTCCTGCAACACTTCCCATTCATCTGGATGATTGGCAACATGCAGGCTTCCGGCTTCATCATACCAGAGACCAATACTGTCTGCAATGTCTTTCCAGATCTCTTTACTGCGGATGGCACGTTCATATAATTTACCATCGGGCTGGCCTATTGGCCATACCATTCCGAAATTGCGAATCGAAGCCCCTACCGCTTTCTCTGTTCGTTCAATAACAGTAACCTCATATCCTTTTAACGATAAGGCCCGGGCAGTTGCCAAACCTACAATACCGGCACCAACAACAACGGCAGTTGATTTACTCATTTAATTTTGTTTGCGGAATGGCAGACAACTTCTTTTTAAAATAGCCTAAAGCCATAAACGTTGCTGCAACACCTATGATGGAAAAAAAGATCACACCATTACTGTATACAATTGTCCAGGAAAGATGTGTATTGAAAAAAGTTTTAACGATAATAACAAGTACGCTGGCAAGATAACCAAACGAATCTGCCAGATACATCAGAAAACCAACATTGCCTGAATGCCTGAATGCTGCGATCATCCGGTCAAATAAAATACAGTTAAAAGGGATATAACCTATATACAATCCCAACCCTACCAATGTCATCCATACGAACGGAGGAATCAGATGCCATACAAATAATAAGGAACTAAAGCCCGCGATCAGAAATCCGCTGATAATGATGTAGTGAGTGATCACAAAAGCACTACGGTTATTTTTAATCAACATCATGCTGCTGATCAAAACCAATACGAAAAGGGTAATGGGAATTTCTGTTGCCGTAAAAACAGCGGGTTGCGAACCAAAACCCAGATCAAGCCAGATATCGGCTGCAAAATTGTCCCGTATATCCCGGAACATGGTAAGCAGAACATAAATCAAAATCAGCAGTACAAGCCCGGTTTTGAATTCTTTGAAGAAATGTTTGCGGCTGGTTTGATCCATAGGCAAACGGGGTATCCTGAGTTTATTATCTTCCTCTGAGGGTAAAGGAATTTGTTCAAGGAGAAAAATAAAAATCAGTAAAGGGATCAAAAACACAAATCCTGTTACAAAAGGAATCCAGATTTCCGTAACCTGAAAAGAGATCATCAACCATTTGGCAACCGATTTAACAAACCCGGATGAGAAGATAAAACTTACGGCAAGTGCAGCCCCGATAAAATCGGTTGCCTTTCTGCCTTCAACATAAGAGAAGATAATCCCCCATATCATTCCTAACGGAAAGCCATTGATAAAAAGAAAAAGAATATTATAAGGAGAAGGTATCCATGCAAATAATAATAAGGCGGTCCATGAAATGCCCACAAGCAAAAGAATCATTTTCCCTCTGCCGATTCTGTTTAATTCGGCAATAAAACGGATCCCGTAAAATTTACTTAGCATATAACCCAATACCTGGCTGATCACTAACGCATCTTTATAATGAATGCCCAATACATCCGGTTCCTGTTCAAAAGTGCCTACTGTAAAGGGCTTTCTGAATGCATATACCGTAGCATAAGTAAGAAAACAGATAAGGGCGGCATAAACGGCCACCCTTGTATCACGGTATTTTATATTGGTTTTATCAGATAAAGCGGCTATCACTATTTTGTATTAGCTCAGGCAATTCCTGTAATGAATCAATAATAAAATCAGGTTCGTAAACAGTTAACTGTGCCTGTGTATAGGCTCCGGAAGTAACAGCCACCACCATACCACAACCTGCATTACGGCCCTCAAGAATATCCACTTCGGTATCTCCAACTTTAATTACACGTTCAGGATCTGAGATACCGGATTGCTGCATGATTGCCTGTATCATAAAGGGATGTGGCCTGCCTTCGGGTACTTCATCACTACAGATCACCTGACTGATAAACGGATTCATATCCCATCGCAGTCTCTTTAAAATAGCATTAGTAATTCTTCTGGTAAATCCGGTATTCAAGGCAACTTTTACTCCTTCATGACTTAACTGCTGAAAAACATCTTCTGCAAAAGGGAGTGGTTGTAATGCAGGATCATTTTCATAGAAAGAAACCATATCGTAATTGAATTTTTCATGGATTCTTTCAATCAAAACCCTGTCTTCTGCCAACTCCGGCTCATATTGTTTAAGAATAATCTCAATGGCTTCTATTTTTCTGTAGCCCATAACTGCATTTACATCGGGTGCGTTCACTATAATGCTTTCTGCTAAAAAGGCATCCCTGAAAGCTTTGTTCACATTACCCTTGTCTGAAACCGTTGTACCGGCCATATCAAAAACAACTAATGCTGCATTCATTTGGTTAATTGTTTTGTTGAGATAATAAATGTTGCTCCATCATAACCCTGTAATGATCTAATGATGGCAGAGGAATATTTTCTTCTTTGGCCTGTTCGTCCCATTTCCGTAATGTGATATAGAGATCACACAATGGGTCTGATTCAAATGCAAGCGCTTCTTCTTCCGTCATAACCCCTCCCTGAAATTTCAATGTTTCCTTACTGGCAGTTGATAACTGATCATAATATGCAGGAAACCGTTTGGTGAGGTATCGTTTTGCAGAAACATGGGATGCCACGAGTTTGGCTATTTTTTCAGAGAACCCTTTATCGAGTAAATAATCCGCACCTAATTTTTCATGGTCATGCACACCATATCCATCCATATGCGCAACAGACATAATATGTTCACATAAATGGCCGATATCATGAAAGAATGCTGCGAGTATTACCTCTGAATCATAGCCCTGCGCTTCGGCGAGCTGCGCAGTCTGACACATATGTTCAATCTGCGAAACGGGTTCACCGATATAATCCTCACCGCCAAATCTTTTATAAAGAGATATAATCTCATCAACAGTTGAAGTAATTGCCGTATTCTCCATCTTATTTTGTATAAATGGTTTCAATGGGTTCAGCAACGGGATGTTCTGCAGTGAATGAAAAACCTAATAAGGCTGCAAAAGTGGCTGCCAATTGCTTTTGATATAGCAGTGATGACTGTTTCATTTCGCCAAGCGGTTTTGTATCGGGCCCTATTGCAGCAATCCATATCTGGCCTGCATCTTCAATCTTCTGGCCGTGATGGCGCCAATTATCTTTCAACTTATCTCCTCTCCCATGATCACAGGTAATGATCAGCGTGGTTTTATTTTTATATTGCGGGTCTGATTGAATAAAATTCCAAAGGTCAGCAATCATTCCATCTTCGGCAAGTGCACTTTTCAGGTATTGATCGTATTCTCCCCCATGAGCATAATCATCGGTTTCATCAAATGCAATGTATAATGCTTTGGGGCGGTATTCTTTCATGTACTCTCGTGCCGCGAGATAGGTAATCACATCCGGACGAACACCGATCGGGCGTGTAGTAAGAAACTGCAGATCATTAATCAGTTTCATTTTATCCGAACTGAATTTCAGTGTATCCACATCTGCATTTACATAAATACCGCTTCTCCATTTATTAAGGATATATGGAAACACGTCCCATGTAGTAAATGCCGCAACTTTTCCTTTATAACCGGGTTGCTGATTAATGAATTCTAATACATTGGTATTTTTGTTCAGTACTTTATCATTTGAGTTCACAGCTGTATCAGGATATCCTGTAAAAATCTCATTGTATCCCGGGTAAGAAAATTTGTACCGGTTGGCATTGTTCACTTTATTGTCGAACGTTCGGTTACCATACACCTGTCCTTTTTGAGCAATCACATTCCAGACAAACGGAAATAATTTTTTTCTTCTCACTTCCAGGGTATCATTCCAGAAATTTTTAGAAGTACCCGAACTGTCTTTTGTATAATTTTTATTCTTCAGCAATTGCTCATCGGCCCCACCAAATACTTCCTGCCAGCGCATTCCATCAAGGGTAACGACAACAATATTCTCAGTGGCATGTTGTGCTATTATCTTTCCGGAAAGGATAAGAAAGATGAGAACAATACAATATCTTTTGATCATGATTTGTGATTTTAAAAACAAGCGAAGCCTGGAAAGGCTCCGCTAACATGAGAAAAAACTGCACCTATGTAAATCATAAAGAGACTATTTGAGTATCCACATCTGTCCGTTGATATCATCATTACCAGCAAACTGACTTGACAACGCAGTTTTATAATTGGTTGTATTGGCAGTTTGTTCACTGGAAGGATATTTGAAACGCAAGGCAATACGGCTGCTGTTTCCGGTTCCAGATCCTGTGGTAAATACAGGAACACCCGTTCTTCTGAATTGGTAATAAGATTCAAGCCCTGATTGACGGAACAATCCTAAATATTTCTGCTGAAGAATCTGTGTAAGTCCTGTTGCATTATTCCCCGCATATTTTACAGAACCCTGTGCATAGTAAGCTGCATAGTCAAACGGAATGGTTCTGTTGTCATAATTAGAAGCATTGGTAACATCAGTAGAACCGGGACGATAGAAACTGGCTGTAAAGGTTCCACCGGCTGCAGGTATTCCGTAGAAGGTAAGAGACGCTTTTATTCCGTTTTGGTACCAATCTTCTGCGTTGGCTGTTATCCATCCTCTGTTGGCAGCCTCCGCAATATTGAAACACATTTCAATATATCCTACCTGTGTGGCAGGTTCTGCTGTATAGCCGGAATAATAACGTTTTCTGTTAAGAAAAGAATATTTACCCAGACCGGCATCATTATACATCACACCCAGATCGAGTCCGGGATCAGCACCTTTAAAAGAAGCAAAGCTGGTATCTTTCTGTAATAAATTATCAACATAATACCTGGCAGGTTCTGCAACAATAAATACACGTGGATCTTTTAATTGCGTAAGTAATCCGATATGTGTATTAGACATATTTTTTCTCGACCCGTTAAAACCAAAATTGGCAGCATTATCCGGATAGAAATTGGTAGGTGTTAAAAAAGTATACTGAAGATCATCACCCACTCCGGAGAACAAAGGATATTTAATTGGATTGGTAAAAATAGTTGCAAACTGTTGCGGAATATTCATATCAGCATCTGTAGCCGCTTTCTTACTTAAATTGATCAGTAACCTCAGTTTAAAAGCATTTACTGCTTTTTGCCATTTCTTCAGATCATTATTGTAATAAATATCTCCGGAAAGTACGTTATCTGCTTTTACGATAAGGCTGGCGATATCAGTATTCGCAGAATCCAGTAAAGACAGTGCTCTCTGAAACACAACTTTTTGTGCATCATAAGCAGGTGTTAAATTGGTAACACCCTGTAAAGCCTGTGTCATAGGTATATCTCCCATTTGTAAACTCATCTTTGTAAAAAGATAAGCACGGAAAAATTTACCCAGTGCGCTATACGCGTTTACAGGAGCATTACCGGCCTGAAGTGCCGCTTCTTCCATTTTAACTACATTCTCTAATGTGGCATAGAAATTAGATCCACTACCGAAATCGTAACGATTATTTCCATAATAATCATAATTATAGAGATAGTACTGACTGTAGATTTCAGCACTTCCTCCTGGTTCATCATGCATGGCTACCAGTACACCATTTAATAAAAGTGATGGCGGAACAGATGTAGGTTTATTCGGGTTCTGATTCAGATCAGAAAAACTTTTGGTACAACCGGCTGTTACTATCACAACCAGGATGGATACCGCGAGTAGTTGATATATCTTTTTCATATTGATTTCTTATTAACTTTTAGAAAGTAACATTCAGGTTAAAGCCAAAACGGCGTGAGGTTGGTGATTGTAAACCGGTAGCAGATAATCCCTGCGGATACTGATCAAGATCAACATCTTTGAAACGTTGATCTTTATAGAAATAGATCAGGTTTCTTGCTACAAGTGAAACGGTAGCTTTAGAGATGAATGAACGTTTCAGGAATTTGGCTGGAATATCATATCCCAAAGTCACTTCCCTCAGTTTTGCAAAAGTTTTACTCATCAGGTTAGCTTCGTCAATACCATAATATTTACTCACAAAGTCCTGAACAAATGCAGCTTTGGTATTGGGTGCAAATTGCAATGCACCATAGTTGGTGATAGCACCGTTTGCAGAGTTGAAGTTGATTGGAGTGCTATTAGATACCACAACTCCGCTTCCTACATAGGTTCCTGTATAACCGGCTACACCAAAGTTCTTCCAGTCCTGATAACGGGCATCGCCCAAAGCACCTTCGGCTGTTTCAATGTTTCTACCACCACGCATCGTTTTGTTATGCATATAATCTGTAGTAACACCACCCACACTTCCATCAAACTGAAAGCCAAGTGAAATACCTTTGTAGTTAATTTTATTATAAACACTCCAGCTATAATCTGCATACAGATTACCAAGGTATTGTGCTACAGGATTTGCCAATGGTTTACCACTTGCATCAAATACAATTTGTCCATCAGTGGTTTTTACAAACCCGCTTGTATACAATTTATCTGTCCGATCTCCTACCTGGAAGAAAGTACGATAGGCACTTAAACCCGGAGGCAGTTCTTTATACACATCTTTAAATGTGCTCCAGTTTACCAATACATCCCAGGTAAGTCCATGATAATTTTTTACAGGTGTTCCTGATAAAGAAAACTCATACCCTGTTTTTTTGATTTTCAGGGCATTGATATAATAGGTTGAAAAACCACTGGCTGTTGAAATAGAATTCGCGAGAATAGATGGGCCATCAATATACTGGAAGGCTGTAGCACTTAAACCCAAACGGTTATTCAGGAATTTAATATCAAAACCCTGTTCGTAGTTTACACGTAATGAGGTTTTAATGGTTGGATAATACAGCGAAGTTGTATTATAGGCTGCTGCCTGATTGTTATAAGGTTTACTGGTTGAGAAGAACGGCAGTAATGAATAATCCGGTCCGCCATAAGGGGAGGCATAGGTGTTTCCATATCCCAATGGGTTATCAAATAATGATTTACCTGATGGGTTGGCACCCAAAGCCGTAATGGTATTGAAAGGTGCGGGTCCGATAGTAGTGGAAGTAGCATCAGCCCTTACCGTTGCATAAGAAGCCCTTAATTTCAAAAATGAAATCACAGAAGGCAGCTTTACATAATCTGATACAACTGTCGCTAATGAAACGCTTGGATAGAAAAATGAATTGTTATCTACAGGTAAAGCCGAACTTTTATCAACCCTTCCGGTTGTTGAAATAGTTGCATATTTACCTATCGTTGCATCCAAAGAATAATAACCGCTCAACACACGCATATCAGACACAAAACTGGATGACTGGATCGGATTCTTTGAATTGGAAAAACTATACACATTCGGAACGTTCAGATAATCTGTTGACGTCCAGTTACTGTTATAATTAAACGTTCTGAGATTGGTTCCTACCAAACCGGTAAGGTTAACCAATTTCTTAACGGTATAATTAAAATTCAACTGTGCTTCTGTATTGTTTTCAAACAGGTTTCTTCTGTCTTCTCTGTAATCACCCTGGTTACCCTCTCGTCCATAAGGGTGTGCAGAAAAAGGCATGGATTCAGTACGTAATAAATTGTAAGTAGTGATCTGTGTACGCACAGTTGCATTCAAATGATCATCAATCTTATAATTTCCTGAAACATATCCGTAGATATCATTCTTGTAATGTCCTCTCAGCCATTCGTACACCTGAAAATATGGATTATGATAACGCTGATATTCTGCAAAAACAGACTGAACTCCTACTTTACCTGGCTGCCAGTAATTTTTCATGTCATCAATATTCCAATCAGCACCTGTCCATACAGCAACATTGTAGAGTAAGCTGTTTGGCCCATAATCTGCGTCAGGAAAATTAGGTGTGTATTGTCGGTTATAATTCAGGTTGGCTTCAATCTTCAACCGCTTGGTGGGATTGAATGAACCATACATATTAAAGTTGGTGATGTTCAGATAATTATTAGGGATCTGGCTTTTCTGATAGGAATGTGATAATGAAAAACGCAGACTGTAATTATCTCCTGTAGAACTTAAGGAAAGATTATTGGTTGTTTGAAATCCTGTTTGTAAAAAACGTTTCAGATTGTCTTTACCTCTCGCAACCCATGGTGTACCTTTTCTTACGCCTGTTACGGGATCAACAGGACTGTCGTATTGCGGAATAGATTGTCCGTTAAAATAAGGGCCCCATACATCATAATCACCATCAACACCACCCGGTGCACCACCTTTACCATCTACAAACTGGTAGTATGTATTTTCACCGGGGCCGAAAGTATCCTGCGTTCTTGGGAAAGCAAGAAACCCTTTATCAAATTGATTACTTGTATTGAATTCAACTGTATACCCTTTTCTTTTATTCCCTTTTTTGGTAGAGATCAGGATGGCGCCATTCTGTGCACGGCTTCCATAAAGTGCAGCGGCACTTGGGCCTTTTAATATGGTATAGGTTTCAATATCATCCGGACTGATATTCCATGTATCAGAACTGATCGGAATACCATCTACAACATATAATGTGATCTCATTACCTCTTAATAAAACCAGAGGTTTTCTCAGCATTTCAGCATTAGGGCCAACAGAAAGGCCGGCAACTTTACCGGTCAGGCCGGTAATCGGATTTGCATCACGCGCTTTGGTCAGGTCTTCACCTTTCACTTCCTGAACCACATAACCCAATCGCTTGGTTTCTTTTTTTACACCTAATGCAGTAACCGTTACTTCATCAAGTTGTTTGGTACCCGGTGTCAATTCAATTGATAAAAAATTGCCTGTAACGTCAACCAGTTTTTCATCAAAGCCAATATAGCTGACAAGCAACTGTACTTTTTTATTACTCACAGAAATAGAAAACTCACCGCTGGCATTGGTTGCTGTACCATTACCGGCATTGCGTACAGTAACACTTGCACCCACAACAGGCTTTTGTGTTGTAACATCTGTAACCCTTCCTTTTACAAGAACGGATTGTGCAGAAAGAATGTTGGAGAAAAGAAGTACCGACAAAATTGTCAGGCTCCATAAGTGTAGTTTGGTCTTCATTGCTAAAATAATTTCAGCGAAAAGAAGACAATCATGTTAACACATCGTTAAGCAAATGTTACACTATGTAATTATTCAATGATTTAATAATTCGGTAATGAAAATTTAAAGTTGGCTTTTAAACAATTTAAAATAATATTTTAAATACGTACATGAAAAATGAGATTGCTAATACAATTAAATTTTGATTATCATTAAACTGTTTAGAAATTATTTAAGATAAATATTTACCCATTCTTTCCACTCTTGTACACCATTTATTTCGGAATTCGATTGTTGAATTTCGTATCGGTTGAACATAAGTAACCTTTACCGGTTTTATGCCACAGAATCCCAAAACTGTTTTCTTTAATTGGTTAACACTTGGCCGTCCAAATACCAACCAATAATACCAACCCGGCTGGTCTAGTGTTGTGATGATATGTGCTGTTTTACCTGTAAGCAGTTTGTCCCACCAAACAGAATTTTTTCTGTACTGAAAAGCAAAGCCAGGTAAAAAAAGTCTGTCAATAAATCCTTTTGTAATAGCAGGTAAGCCACCCCACCAGACGGGATGAACCCAAACCAAATGATCGGCCCACTTAATTTTTTCCCAGGCTTCTAATAAATCAGGCTCCAGCTCAGTTCTTTTCCAGTAGCCGAAGGATAGATTTGGATTAAATGTTAATTCACGGATGGTAATTTCTTTTAATTCTGCACCAACACATAATGCCCCTCTCTTATAAGCGTCAGCTATTCCAAAGCAAAAGCTCTCAGCATTTGGATGCCCATTTATAATCAGTATTTTTTTCATATTTTCTCCTTTTACACACATAAAATTCACTCCCTTTATTTTCATAAATCTTACACAAATAATGAAAGTCATTACATCTTTTACATATAATGTAAAACTCAGCGTGCATGGAAGAAACAGGAGGAAGCAATTTAAAGGCAAATACAAAAATCCGCTTCTGAATAGTTTTGTGCAATACTTGTGAAGAATCTATTTTCAAGTGGGATAAACTGTGCATAGTAACATACCGGTAATATTTCGGTAACAATACGTTCATATGATTGCATCGGTTGTGAGTAACTATGCCACGCGCAACAAGATCTATATGAAAACCGAAATATTATACTGTTCGTCATAACCGTCATTCCGGTTATTTCACTTCTTGTTTTATAATCTACAGGAATTGGAAGAATATTAAAAAAATAAAACCCGGCGCATCGGATGCTACCGAAGAAATCAGAACTGATCAGGAAAGGAACAGGGATAAAATTTAAAAGGAAATGGTTCTTTCAATTCCCCACGCAATTTTTTTGGATGGATCTTCAGGATGAACATTCCACAAACATTCCCTTACCGTCATCTTTTTATTTTCCGGATCAATCGAAATTACATTGAAGGAAAGTTTTGTTTCATCCTTAGCTGATACTCTGCCCTTCATGGGTGAATCCGCACGGAAACAGGGAATACTGAAATTAACATCCGGCCCTTTCCAGTCATAGAATTCGCTGTAATTGGTATGGCCATGAAAATAGGCTTTGATATTGGGATGCGACTTAAGAAATTGAATAAATCCTCGTTGTTCAATTACTGTATTGTCTTTTACATTCGATCCATCTTTGAACGTTTCCTCAACCAGGTTCTCAAACTTATCAGTAGCATTAATTGAATGATCACCATTGGGGTTTTGAAAAAACCGGGCTTCGGGGCTTGGATCGCTATGGGTGAGAATAAATGCAGGTGTGTTTTTTGAAATTTTCTGTAAGTCTTTCTCCATCCATACACGTTCAGCAGAATCCGGCCAGGCACTTACAAACATAAAATGTACGCCACCCATATTCACTGAATAATGGATCTTATCTTTTTTAAAATCGAAATCATTATCCGTTACAGGAGTAGCCGGTTTCATTTCCAGATTATAGATCCCCACCATAGCAGCCTTATCTACCAAAGGTTGCATGGGGCGATGAAAACCGATCGCATTACTAATATCATGGTTTCCCGGTGTTAGCAATAAAGGTGCATTCAACCCTTTTGCATTTTTTACATGAAGTTGATGTAAATAATCTTCTTCAAATTGTTTCCATGAAAGGGTTGAACTTTGTGCCTCTGCTTCCTGTCTGTTACAGATATCACCGGTAATGATTACGCCTTCAATACTACCCACTGTTTCGCCGGAACCCACTCCCCCATCTGCCGGTAAACTCATTTCAGGCAATGTATTCATCTGTTCAATCATGGCGGCATTAACCTGAACAGAAGAAACATTAACAGCGTTTCTGAAATTTGCCCTTGTTAATCCAAAATGAACATCTGAACAAAATATAAACTGGAGGGTATGTTTTTGGGCAACCAATGTTCCTGAGATACAAAGCATCAGAAAAAGCGCCGATGTTACTCTTTTCATCATTGACTAAAATTATGATTATTGATACCGCTTAGTATCAATAGTCACAATTTAATATTAACATAATACGCAAACCCGTTTCAGGAAATTACTGTTTTGTATAAATAGAACGGATCGGCGGAGCAACAGGATGTTCGGCTGTAAAAGTATATCCCAGCAGTTGGGCGAAAGTAGCCGCCAGTTGATCCTGATAGATCGTCTCTGTTTTTTTGATCTCACCCAAAGCTTTGGTATCCGGCCCGATGGCTGCAATAAATATCTGGCCTGCATCACTGATCTCATCACCATGATCCTTCCAGTTCTCTTTAATTGCATCCCCTCTCCCATGATCACAGGTGATAATAAGCGTGGTTTTATTCCGGTATTGCGGATCCGATTGAATAGTATTCCACAGATCACGGATCATCCCATCTTCTGCACGGGCACTTTTTAAATACTGGTCGTATTCACCGCCATGCGCATAATCATCCGTTTCATCAAAACCGATGAACAACACTTTCGGTTTATAGGTTTTCAGGTATTCCCTTGCGGCCAGGTATGTAACTACATCCGGCCTTACATTAATAGGTTGGGATGAAAGTGATTGCATATCATTCAATAAGGAAAATTCCTTTGAACCAAATTTGAGTGAATCCATATCAGCATTGATATAAAAGCCACTTCTCCATTTATTAAGTATATATGGAAACACGTCCCATGTTGTAAATGCCGCTACCCTTCCCTGATATTCAGGTTGATGATTCAGGAATTCGAGTACATTGGTATTTTTATTGAGAATCTTTTCATTGGAATTTACCGCCAGATCAGGATAACCCGTAAATATCTCATTATAACCCGGATAAGAAAATTTATAGGGATTGGCATTATCAATCTTGTTACCATAAACTCTGTTCCCATAGATCTGTCCTTGTTTGGCCACTACCGACCAGAGAAAAGGAAATAATTTTTCCCTTCTCAGAATCGTATCCCGGTTCCAAAAATCATCGCTTGTACCAGTGCTGTCGTGTGTGAATTTTTTATTCAGCAACAAAGCACGGTCAGCACCACGAAATACTTCCTGCCAGCGCATTCCATCCAAAGTAACAATGATAATATTTTCTGTTTGCAGAGAATTCCTTCTGGTCGAAGATGGGCGAATAAAGGCAGTTATGATTACCAGGAGAGATACAACTAAAATCGTTTTTTTCATGTAGCGGATATTGGTAAAATTATCCCCGCATTGTTATCACAATATGTTCTGAATATTAAGAAATTATGCTCTGTTCTAAAAGCATGTATTAAAATGTATTACCCTATTTACTGCGCCTTAACAGCTACCCTTTATGTAATAAAACTTAACATACAATTGCCATATATTGTATTAAATTTATATTATCATTTACTCAAATAAATATACATCATGGATAAAAAACAATTCCGCAAAGACATCGAAGCAAAACTGGATACAACATTCGGACACCTGGCAATAGGAGCTGAAAAGAAATTCAAAAAACTTTTAAAAAAAGCTGCTCATCTATTGGCCAATGGCCTCCACAAACCCGAACCCAAACCGGCTAACCCAAAAAAGAAAAAAGCAGCACCAGCAAAGTCGACACCGAAAAAGAAAGCACCTGTAAAAGCAGTCAAAAAATCTGCAGTTAAGAAAAAGTAATACTTCCTGTTCCCTTCATGTATCCCTTACATGAAGGGAATAAAAAAAGGAAACGCTGTTTACGTTTCCTTTTAAGTGCCCCTCATTGGACCTTTTTCGAACCATTTTATAGAAGATTTGAGGCTTTTCGCAGAAATTTAAGCCCTACCCTCATGTGGAGATAAAGGGAGTACAATCGAACACTTGGTACCTTTTTAATATTTTTAAACGAGACGGATGTTGCATGCCGGGGTAATAACAAAACATAATTACCCCATATCATTTATAGAATGTATTAAATTCATTTGAATAACCCTATATGGGCAAATTATTCTTTAAGAATCCTTTGTAATTGCCTGGCCGTTTTAAATCCGCATTGGGTGGCTATATACTCAATCGTATATTCAGGATTATTAATCATTGTATTTGCATATTCTTTTCGCAAAAGTGTTAAGTATTCCAAAACTGTAGAACCTGTCTTTTCTTTAAATACCCTGCTTAGATTCCTTGGACTCATTCCTACAAGGGAAGCAAGAGATTCAATGCTGTTTTCCTTTGATAGGTTTTCAATCAGGTGATCCTGCACTTCATGGATTTGTGGATTAATATGATTCCGATAATCCAGGTAAATGCTTTGTTGTCTGTGTTTCCCGCTCCTTCTGTGGTACACAACAAGGCCCCTTGCTACCTTATGGGTAAATAGCGGGCCCTTCAAATCTTCGAGGATTGCCAAGGCAAGGTCGATCCCTGCACTGATACCTGCACTGGTATAAACATTGTTACTTTTTATGAACAGAATATCAGTTAATACTTTTGCTTTCGGAAATTGCTTTTGTAAAGTATTCACTCGCCTCCAATGAGTAGTGCATTCTGTATCTGTTAACAGACCGGCATGCCCCAAAGCAAAAGCACCATTGCAAATAGAACATACCAACACTTTATTTTCTGAACATTTTTTCAGCCACTTAAAAAAATCATTTTCGGCACGAAAAGAAATGCTCTGGGTATATTCATGATCCATTCCGGGAACAAAAACATAATCACCTTCTTTTAAGTCGGCCTCTTGATAACTTGGAAGTTTCCCAAATCCCAGGCCGGCTGTACTTATCGGTTCTTTGCTGAATTGATAAAATTCGGTTTCAATCTTGAAACCATAAAACTTAGCTTCGGTAAAAACTTGTACGGGACCTGCCAGATCTAGTAGTTCAACTGTAGGCGGTATGATAAAGGCGATCTTTTGCATATTGCTTGGGTTAAAAGGATTATTCAAAGTTAAATTGCCGATTAGAATATAAACAGACAAACTCGCGTCCAAAAGAGACAATCAATAGGTAATTGTAATACCGGCTCCAAAGCCCATATCACTGTCATAATGGGTAGATAGTGAAAGATACTTGGTTGTCACATATCTGAACCCCGCCATATATTCCTTATCAGTATTCGCCATAAAATTAAAGCGCAGCCTTTTGGAAAGTGGTACATCTTCTCTTGCCAATTGTAACCGTATTTTGCCCTCTGTATCAAGCCTCGCTCCAGCTTTTACCAACAAAGGCAAAGTATATTCTGCACCGATACAGAAAGCCCTTCGGTCATCTTTGGTATTGATATTGCCAAACAGATCCTTTTCCGGCCCTTCCATCTTGCGGTGCCTGAAATCCCATCCTGCATAAACATACCACCATTGCATCTTGCCTAAGTAACGCCCGATATGACTCTCGCTCTCATAACCATTTTCCCTAGTCAATCCCACCCGCCATTCGGTTTGCAATTGCCAGCGTGTATTAGCAAATTGCAGTTCGCCATCCGAACCGTTGGATTCCAAACCAAGCTTCGCCATGGCGTGGAATTTCCTGTCGTCTGCATATATTTTTTTCAGTGCTTTCACCGGGTCCCCTATCTCCGGGTTCACCGGAGAGCCTTCATAACTGAACAACCTGCCCATCCCGCTCATCATGTGGTAAAGGATATGGCAATGAAAGAACCAGTCACCACTCTCCGTCGCAGCGAATTCTAAGGTATCTGTTTCCATTGGCATGATGTCCAATACATTTTTTAAAGGAGAATAATCACCCTGACCGTTCAACACACGGAAAAAATGGCCGTGCAAATGCATCGGATGTCGCATCATGGTGCCATTGTAAACAATGATCCGAACGTTCTCCCCTTTTTTGATCAGGATCTTATCCGTTTCAGAAACTGTTTTATTATTTATGCTCCACACATACCGGTTCATGTTGCCTGAAAGATTGAACATAAATTCTTTCACGGGGGCATCAGGTAATCTTGTATTCTCAGTAGAACGCAGCATGGCATAATTGAGTGTTACAATTTCTTTTTTACCGTCAGCTTCCGGGTACATCACCGTATTCATATCCATCTGCTGCAAACTCATTTTCATTCCCATATCATTCATCTCACCGTTCATTTTCATCATATCATTCATCATCTTCATCCCCTCGAAATATTTCAAGCGAGGCAAGGAATCAGCAGCCACTTTTTCGCCGCTACCCAACCATAAGGTTGTTGACTTTGTCCTGTCTTCTGCGGTAGCAGTCAATGCATAACTTTTATTGTCAGGTATCACTACCAGCACATCATAGGTTTCTGAAACGGCGATCAGTAGTCTGTCAACCGCCACCGGCACCACATCCTTTCCATCATTGGCTACCACGATCAGTTTACTGCCCGCATAGTTCAGCCAGAAATAAGTAGAGGAACTTCCATTAACAATGCGAAGCTTTACCGTATCGCCTGCATGAAAACCCATCGTATGATTTTCCGGCTTACCGTTACTGAAAAAATGATCATAGTACACATCGCTCACATCCATCGCCGTCATCCGCTTCCACTCATTGGTCAGCTTTGTTTTAAAATAACCATCCCTGATCGCTTCTGCATAGCTCTGTGTACTGCCCTTCCTGATCCCGTACCAGTCTGTTGCATTGTGTAGTGAGCGGTCAACTTCCTCCGGGTTCTCATCCGTCCAGTCACTTAACAAAAGTGTATGTTCCTTTGGATGCATCTCGCTCTTCTTATGGATCACTATCGCGCCATACATGCCGCTTTGCTGCTGCATCATCGTATGGGAATGATACCAGTAAGTCCCATTCTGTTTGATGGGAAAAGTATAATAATGTGTACCCCCCATTTCGATCGGCGCAGTTGTCAGGTAAGAAACACCATCGTATTTATTTGGCAGAATAATGCCATGCCAGTGAATGGAGGTTTCCATCATCGAAAGATTATGTACATAGATCTCTGCTGAATCACCTTCCGTGAAAGTTAAAACCGGCGCCGGTATCGACCCGTTAATGGCCATCGCAGGTCTTGATCTTCCTGTATAGTTAACCACGGTATCGGTAATGTATAGATGATAGATCACCCTTGTTCCGATCCTGGTATAAAATGGAAACCTCGAATTCGAAGTCTCCATTTTGTTTCCCATATCCATACGCATATCATCCTGGGCATAAATCATAAATGAAAATAACAGTCCGGATAAAAATAAAATGAATGTTTTCATGGCTTGATCGTTTCAGTAATGTTTCCACAAGTCAGCATTTTCTTTCCGTAATATGGATTCTTTATTGCCGGTTCTTGACTCAGCCAGTACATCTTTTTCATCGGACAATACGCCTGGTAAATAGTGTCTATACTGAGTTTTTCTTTTTTGGCCAGCACATATATCTCAAGAGATAACGCAGCAAATGCGATCCTTTGCTTTTCGAGGTCCTTGCTTGCGGCAACCAATTTCTTTTGGGTCACTTCTGATATTTTGCTGGCACCGGCATTTAACACATCTGTTATTTTAGCCGAAGCGCTAACCGCATCGCTGTTCACCAATGCATCCTTGAGTTCATAATAATGCTTGAGTAATTGAGGTTCTGTAACAATTGTTTTTTGTGCCTGCGAATAGTTCAGCA
This sequence comes from Sediminibacterium sp., assembly GCA_965206685.1. GTDB lineage: Bacteria > Bacteroidota > Bacteroidia > Chitinophagales > Chitinophagaceae > Sediminibacterium. The sequence goes on along the minus strand of OZ242223.1, from coordinate 1,139,149 downwards.
GAAATACGGAAGCGATCAGGATAAATAATTTTTTCATAATAATTTTTTTAGAACATTTTAATTAACATAGCCACGCTCATAACGATCATGACCGAATCTTCTATAATGGTTACCGTACTCATGGGGAGGTTGAATACCGCACCCAGGCAGGCACACTTGATCTTTCTTTTGTTAAGTACACTTTGCAATACACCCACGATACTTACCAGCATCACTACCAGCGTGATCGCGTTCATTTCACGAGGCCTTATATTCGCTGCAAATGATAGCCCAAGGATTAACTCCACAAATGGATAGATAAAACCCCATACCCGGAATCGTTTCGCAACAATATCATACATCGAATAGCTATCCGCAAATCCATTTAAGTCAAGCAGCTTAAAAAATGAAAATGCAATAAAAAACCCTGCCATAAACACCCTCATGAATTCCCACGGATTAAAATGGGTATTGACCTTGGCCGCGATCAAGGATATTACTGTAATGTATCCAAACAAGATGAGAAGCGGCCGGTAAGTTGCGAACCATGACTTTGCTGGTTCCTCAGCATAGTCTGCCACTATAGGCTTAACGATTTCTTCTGACAACTGGTATTTGGGATGATCCTTCAATGCTGACTGCAGTATATCGGTCGAAATATGCATATCCATCTCAACCGTCGCTTTACCGGCTTCGAGATCAACAGCAACATTTTTTACGCCCGGTATTCCGGACAAAAGCCCATGTACTTTTTTCTGGCAACCGCCACAGGTCATTCCGCTAATTATATAGGTATGTTTCATAATCATTTTATTTATAGCACAAAATTACCGCCGTGCCATACGGATGCTATTATACATTAATGGAATTGATTTATATCTTGCTGGAATCTCAGATCCTATCCAGCGTCTTACGAAGATGCGAGCCCTGGGTTTTGAATTGCGAAGTCGTGAGCCCGGTTACTTTTTTAAATTGTGCAGAAAGATGAGCGGCACTGCTATAGCCTAACTTAAAAGCAATTTCATTTAAGTTCATTTCTTTATATACTAATAATTCTTTTACTCTTTCAATCTTTTGCAGGATCACGTACTGTTCGATGGTGACACCTTCTGTTTCCGAAAACAGTTTACTGATGGCCGAATATTCTCGGTTCAACTCCTTTGAAAGAATCTCGGTATAAGGAAATTTCTCATCTTCCTTATAATGAATATGATCAATGATCACTGTCTTGATCTTATCTATCTGCTGCTTAAGGTTATCATCCAATAATTCAAACCCCTGCTCTCTTAATTGATCAGATAATGTAGACAGTTGCTTTTCATTCAAAGGCTCTTTCAACAGTACATCACCCAGGCGAACATAAATGGTTTCAGCAGGTAAACCGTGTACCAATTGTTCCACCGCCTTGATGCACCTGGGGCAGACCATATTTTTGATATACAGATTCATGAGCACAAAGTTACGGGTTACCAAAATTGATTAGCATAATCGCCAGGTCGGGTGGAATTTGCATGGGTTTCAGTGGTGGCACATTCGCTCCACCGGTATTACCGACCGGGATCTTTCCGATAAATGACTTTACTCCACCAACCAGCAACCTCGGGATCTGACCCAGTATCTCTTTAACACTTTTGATCCTGAAACCGAAGAGCAACATCTTCCAGTGAACATAACTGTGCTGGATAAACCACCGTTGTCCGAGTACATGCGCCCGTTCAAGTCGTTCCCATGCGTCCCGATAACGGTCCCTTTTTAAGTCACTGTCGTAAAATGCCAGTTCCATCGCATAAAAGGGTTTCAGCGCAGGTGGCATGGACCAGTAAACTTTCATAGCGCAGGATGTAAGTTGATGAAGTGGTTCCTCCTTCTTGCTAAAAGTACCAGGTAGAGCCCAATCAACCAGTCGATGGAAAGACAGAACAGGTCATAATGTGGTGGTCTCATATCTGGTAACGGCAGCACATCGTAAACAAGGTCCCACGCGCCATGCAGGAAAAACCCTAGCGCCAGCAAAACCATATTTTTGATCCCGAAATACGCAATGAACAGGAAACCTATGGCCTGGATAGAATTGAGTACCAGCGAAATCGTGTCGCTCCACGTGAACCCAACATAAAGGAATCCAATTCCAGTCAGAATCATCGCATAAATGGAAGCTTTATCGAGCTTCTTCAGAAAGATGATAAATAATATGCTTACCAGTCCTGAAACAATTCCTATAATAATCGCTTGCATAAAAAGGTATTTAGTGGTTACTTAATATTTTTTGCTTTTGGATCTCAAATTCTTGTCTGGTCAATACCCCGCTGTCTAATAACTTTTTGAATTTGATCAGTTCATCAGCAATGCTCACCTCCGTCAATGGCACCATTCTGTATTTCGCTGGTACCGCCAATTCTCCTGACGCGATCGCGTTTTCAATATCTATCTCGTGACGTGGCGTTCCGCCCAAAACAACATAGTAAGTATAACCATGTGCATCATCACCTCTTTTTTCCAACCGAATAACAGTAAACTCTCTTCCTGAATTGCGCCTGTTCATTGAATTGGCATTATTGGCATTATAACCACTGTTATAATTACTAATCTCGGTGTTGTGAAAAATGGAAGCTGAATTGATACGCACAAATTTGAAATCTCCATCAGGCATGGTACCCAGACCTATCTTTATTTTTTGTCCCATTCCTAGCACCATCCCACTGCTGGTATACAACGAATCGTTTTCAATTTTGGGAATAAATGTTTGTGCTTTTGCCAGTATACTACACACAACTAAAATGGCTAATAAAATATATTTCATAATGGATTGGTTTTATTTAATGCGTTCAAATGTTTCTGTCCTGCCGAATAATGAGATGCCGATATAACCTCGAACTTTAAGGATATTGCCCGCAAGCGTCATTTTACAATCGTATGTTTTGCCGCTCTCCGGATCATAGATCTTTCCGCCTTTGTAAGTGTCCTTATCAAAACTGAAATCTGTTAAGAGTTCAATGCCAAGTACGTCTCTTGATTGTAAAGTTTTTACGGGATTCTCTGTGTCCTTCCGTGGGTTAGCGACCCACACCGATTTACCAAAGTATTTATCACCTTTCTTATATACTTCAATCTTTGCATCTTTGTGAGGTGACCAATAAAGCCCGGTAACTTTATCTGCATCCTGGGCAAAGGCAGCAGAGCAGGACAACAGTAGTCCGATCATTACGATAATTGTTTTCATTGTTTTTATTTTTGGTTGAGTTTAATTATAGTCAAGCATAAGCTTAACCGTATGTGCGAATTCAGTACCAGACAATTCTTCTATCCGTTGCAGGCAGGCATCAATAATATATTTTCCATTATCATACCTGATCAATTTAGCCTTAGGAAAGAATACCGCATTCACACTACTTGCATTTACTCCATTAAGTAGATGTAATTCAGTACAAGCATTCGTAGAAATATCACCGATAGGCAGAATAGTTAATCCGTATTTGCTTATTACCGGCTTACCATCAGCACTAAACGATTCAATAGATGCGGGAAAACTGCGTGTATATGAATCCAGTACACCGGCAAGTTCAAATTCATTGATCCCGTTCTCTAACAACACTCCTACCCGCTCATTACTTTTAAAAGCACCTTTCTTAACCGCAGTAAAAATGGCGTCGCCTGTTACCACAAGGTTGCGGTGGTCGTTTTTTATTTCAGCGCCAGGATAATGAACCATATCCATTGCTTTTTTCATAGCCGGCTCTCCGAACAGGTCCCTGATCACTGTCAAGCTTCCCTCCGTTGCGTTGGAAACACCAGCTGTACTGAAAAGATTTCCATCATGGGTTACACGAACACCCTGCATCCAGGATGGCTTGCCGTATTGTTTTTTGATCTGCTCATAATCTGAAGAATGGGTAGTGAGCATTTTACCGTCGTACAAACCTGTTGAGGCAACTGTTGCAGATCCATCACAAACGGATAAGATCCGGTTCGAGCCATTATAGTGGGACTTGATAAAATTCACGGTTGCGTTTTTCTGCTTCATGCCTACCATGACTGACTGGTTGGGAACAACGAGCACATCCACAGCAATACCCATGGAATCTATCTGGCTGAAACTAAACTGTGGCAAAACGACTAATCCCTTGCGAACAATGATAGGCTCAAACTTTTCCGCAACGATAAAAACGTTGGCCTTTTCCGTACAATTAAACAGGAAATAGGGTGCCAGCATATCGAACATTTCTGTTCCATCTTTATCGGCTATAATAACAACCGTTTTCTTTGACTTGTCGTATGAGGGCCTGGAATACTTAAGAACGGCACTGCCTGTGAAGACCGGCGTCTTCATAAATTCAATAGCTGGCAGGATGGCGCGCGAGAATAAAGCAACGCAAAGAACAACTATAGAGATTAGAACAAGGAAACTGCGCTGCAATACTTTTTTATATTTCTTTTTCATTTGATTTATTTGATAATGTAAAACTATCATGCCGTGTATTTATAAAGTGGACAGCAATACGTCAGAAAGGGACAAGTCATAATCGAGCTTACTTAACTTTGATACCCACACCAAACTCCAGAGAAACATTATTCATATTGCCATCTACAGCAAGGATATTACTGTCTTTAATAGGCCAGGGATATAAAGGAATATACATTCTGAAACTGAAAAAATATTTCTTCACCCCTTTCTTAAGACTATACATGAATCCATAATCAGGGCTCATTGAATTAACAGAACAGCTTACCTTATTCAGATCCGGTGTAACCAACGATTCTTTAAACGATGTATATTTTAAACCCGCCATTAATAAAAAAGCATGGGCACTTCGTTTGGTGTAAAATGTTGTACCCACACCAATTTTTTGGTTAATGGAATAATTATAATTGGTTTGTATACCATTAAACTTTCTTTGTAGTGCATTGTTAATATTATAAGATGTATGCGAGACAAGACTTAAGTGCTTATATGGATTCCACTGAACCAGGTTTGTAATAAGAATATCTGTTCCTGGATTCGTATGGACACCTATGCCGGGCTCAATCGTTACCAGGCGCTCAGGGTAATGCTTTTTTATTGCTTCTAATGTATCCAATTGTGCAATACCAGCAGTGTAGATAAAAATGGTAAGTGAAAAAAGAAAGCTTTTATAGAGGTTCATAAAATTATTTTTAGTTTTTTTTGAAAAGAAGGTTATCGATTCTGAAAATAATAGTCCAGCCCAAGGGCTATATTTGGGTTTTTAGATCCCATATGATCCAGGTCCTTTTCTATATTTTTTGACAGTTTAATATTGGTGTATTGCTCACTAAGCGCTTGATAAAATGCTTCAAAAGGGGCCTGCATCCTCCCGTAATTTTCTGACTCGCCTAATCCCATAAACACCAGTTGTTTTCTGTTCTTATTATTTGCGCGGTTATCCTTTTCAAATTGAAGAGAAACAAGATTATCAAACCAGAAAGAAGGGCTAAGCAGGATGTAATTACCAAACAAAATATTATCGACACTATAAACGTATCCTCCAAACAGTCCTCCATAGGAATGCCCAAGGATTACCCTGCCATCCCGTGTAGTGTCCACATTATAATTTTTCTCAATTGCAGGGATAAGCTGAGTTTTAATGAAATTCAAAAATTTTGAACCACCCCCGGTTATTGAGCTGACTTTGGTAGGAGTATAATCGATACTTCGGTCATTACCATAACCGATACTCACAATCAGAACATTTCTTTTGCCATACATTTCTGAAATCTTCTTGCACTCGTTGGCGACAAAATCAAAATTCTCCTCCCCATCCAATATGTAGATGGTTGCATACTTTTCGCCGGTTGAATTGTAATTATGAGGTAAGCCAACTTTGATATTGTAATTAGCGCCACTGGCAATAGCCTGTATTGAGAATTCCTTGGTTAAACTTAAATCGAATACTACTTTTTTACATGCACTCAAGAACAGTGTCATTAATACAATGCTTATGACACATATTCTTTTGATCAATAATGAAATATTTTTCATAACTGTAGTTTTTGAAGTGATTAATAATTGCAAACTGATTATGCGCTTGGTACTTTTTATTAACGAGTAGTAATTACTGGTACAAAGCTATCATGTAGAAAAACTGCAAATGGGACAGCAAGATGTCAAAAACAGACAAGATTAATTTTGAGAAGAAGTTGAAGATCAGGATAGTTGATTTAATGTATATAAGAGTTCTGAGTAAATAAACAAAGTATTGAAGTATAATGCAAAATCCGTTTGCATTAACCCTCTTATCGGGTTTGATGCTTAAGCGAAGGTTTCAGCGTTTTTCATAACCCAAACGCATATATCAAAATTTTCAAAGGGATTTTCCATCCAAACAGACAATTTTGGCAAACTTCAAATAGTTTTGATGGTCATATACCTGACTTTTTTCCATACACTTCAATAACCGGTGGACTAATTGTTCAACCATAATTTTGTTCATATTTGATGAAAATGCATATCCGAAATTCCGGCGAAGTCTCAGCAATTTTATACACCCGAGTAAGCACCGAAGAACAAGCCACTAAAGGCGGTTCGTTACAAACCCAACAAGATATTCTCCGCCAATATTGTCACCTCCGCAATATTAAGATTGACAAGGTATTCATCGAAGATCACTCAGCAAAAACATTCAATAGACCGGAATGGAAAAAGCTTATGCTGTCAATTGAAAACTCAACTGAACGGCCTCACTTTATATTGTTTACCCGATGGGATAGATTTAGTAGGAATACTGGAGATGCCTATTACACAATTAAGAAATTAAAAAAACTAGGAGTTGAATCACAGGCAGTCGAGCAACCTTTGGATCTATCGATACCAGAAAATAAAATAATGTTCGCCTTTTATCTGGCCATTCCTGAAGTAGAAAACGACAGACGTAGCCTAAACACTAAGATGGGAATGCAGAGATCCAAAGAAAGAGGTGCTTGGCTTGGCCGCGCTCCTATTGGTTATGTGCGGCAGACATTTGCAGATGGTTCTAAACTTATTATTCCAAAAGAACCGGAAGCCTCAATAATTAGATTTGCATACCACCAATTGGCAAACTTAAAATGCAATATTACAGATGCTTATCTGTTAGCAAAGAAAGAAGGTATACAGTGCTGTAGAAGCAATTTTTGGAAATTATTACAAAACCCGGTTTACACGGGTAGCATAAAGATTGTTCATGATGAATTTTCATCTTCCTATCTTATTCCCGGGCTTCACAAAGGGATAGTTTCAACGCCAATATTCCATAAAGTTCAAGAACTATTCTTTTCAAAGAAACAGAAAAGCGAAATAAATAGAAATACGAGAAATACAAAGTTTCCATTAAAAGGGTTCATATCCTGTCCCAGGTGTAATAAAACACTGAGTGCAAGTGCTTCAACAGGCCGGTCAGCATTATATTACTACTATCATTGTTTATCAAAATGTGGCTATAGAATCCGATCTGAGGCTATTGATGTTCGCTTGGAAGACGCATTTAAAAACTTAACGCCATTAATAGAATACGATGATGTATATAAAGGTCTTATCCAATCAAATTATTCTAAAATAAACAAGCAGCTTAATGTAAGAAAAAGCATGGAATTGAAAGCAATTGAGCTGTTTACTGAACGGATATATAAAGCGAAAAACTTGTTATTAGACGGTCACATTGAATTTGGGCAGTTTATTGACATCAAAACTGACCTTGAAACAAAAATCAGACTATTGGGATACTCAATTGAAGTTTACACGAAAAAACAACTGGAGCTTTCTGATAAAATTGAAAATGCTACAAATTTATTCTTGCATCCCCGCAAGCTTATTAAAATTCTCGATGAAAAGAACAAGCACTCCTTTCTGAATAATATTCTGATAAGATCCCAAAACTGGGAATTGGGAAATTTGAACCATATTTTCAAAAGGCCATTTCGGATAGTGTTCGGGCTGGAAGACAAGCCTGTAATTGGCGATGAAACTACCGATCAAGAAATAAAAAGCTTTATTAGGTCAATAACAGATATGGAATTACTGATTTCAAATTGAAACTAGGTTCGATATTTTCTGAAGATCCTTTATGCAATTATTCATCATCTATCTTTACTCCGCTACATGCAAATGCAGGTAATCAACGAATTATGAGCAAAATTATGGTTCAATTGAAGAATAGAACCCAAAAACAGATGATTAAAATTGGACTCATGAACTGGTCTATAAATTAGCATATGATTTCGGAGAAATGCAATGCTACAAGGGCTTTGAGGAGAGAAAAAGTTAAAGGAAAGTTGCATTAACTTTCCTTTAACTAAGTGCCTTATTGGACCTTTTTCGAATCATTTGTTATCAGATTTAAGACTATTAGCTGAAATTTAGTACTCCTTAATCTGGAGTTGAGGGGAGTAACTTCGAACACCTTATTCCATTTTTAGCCTTCATTAATGATCTAATTTGAATCAGCTTCATTTCGAATACCTTATGTTGAATAAAAAGAGGGCGTCCATAACCGGACGTTTCCTCTAATCTGTGGAGTCGAGGGGGAGTACTATGACTAACCTTTTCCCTTTCTTATCATTCCTTGCTGATCTCAAAAGTGCTTAATTCGTATTAGCAAAACGGCTCGGTAGTCATCTCTTGTTTTATTGAATTTGAATGCATTTCCAAAAAAGGAACCGAGGATGACGACCAAAGAGATCAATGCAATATAGCTGGAGAAAAAAGATAAAATGCCCGCTTCGCACTTAAAGGGCTATATTTCATGATATATGTATGGAGGCCCCCCGCCAATTGGAAACTCGAAGCCCTTTTTCAACCAACCATCACATGACTGCAAAAACTAGCCTATCCAACCTGATTGTAATTCTATTTTTTTTAATGCTTTATACTCAAGTCTGCAAGGCGCAGGGAACAGTAATGATTGTAGGGATCGATACGGAATATGGATCAAGGCCGTCAACCAATTCACATGGCAGTATTGCCGACTGGTGCAATATCATCAATACGGGTCTATTGGCCAACGTGACGAATGGCAAAAGCGATATTCTGGTCATTGGGGGTGGGAAAAGTTCCAGCAATGATGTAAAAAAATTCTGGAACCAGGTTTCCGCCTGTTTAGGACGCAGTGTCACATACAAGCACCGACAATATTGGTGGAACTCGATCAGCCCAATTTTGGGTGTTAATTTCAATGATTTTGCATTAGTGGTTGTGGCAACCGACCATAGCGATGTCGATGGCCACCTGCGCGAGTCTGAACTCAACGCGTTAAACATTCGGAAAAATGACATGGCTGATTTTATATGCAAAGGGGGTGCATTATTTGCATCATCTTGTGAATACAATAATCCCTATGGTTATATGTCCAAATTGGGTAATGTTAGCGTGACCTCCCAAAGCTACTCAGATATTACACCTACAATTGCAGGCTCTTTAATCGGTATCACCAATACAAATTTAGATATCGGTCCATGGCACATTATATTCAACAGCTTCCCTGGTTTTTTAAAAGTTCTGGCTGTCAATAATCTTAATGCTATCAGTGCTATTGGAGGTAGAGATATTTCAGTAATGAGGGCCAAATTCACTTTGCCAAAATCTACTTTTTGTCAGCATGACGTGATTATTGCAGATGCCAGCGGTTCACTGGGTGCAGGCAGTTATTTTTGGTCCATCCAGGAATCCGATGCCAACTGGAACAGGTATGGCCCGGAAATCAGCGACTGGTTCACGGGTGCTCCGACGAGCACAAACTTGTCCGATTTTGCGGCCTCAAAGGGCTTTACCTTCAAATGCAACACCTATTACCGCATCAAATTAGCTATTGGAGGACTTTGCAAAGATTGGCTGGACACCACCGAACTCATTCAGATTAACTGCCCTGAAGTAAATGCGGGACCGGATGCCTGCGTTAAGTGCACCGTTAGCGGAGCAACGATCCAACTTGGCATAACAAACTCAGCGGGACAAACCTATTCATGGAGTCCTGCTATCGGGCTCAGTAATCCCTCAAGCGCAACTCCAATTCATCAGATTGGAAGTGTCATGTATCCGATAACATACACTGCTACCGCAACTAATAGACAGGGATGCACTGCAACAGACCAAGTCACGCTGTTTTGTGAAAAACCCAGCATTAAGCTGGTGGACACGGCCTATTGTTGTGGAATAACACTAAACTGCCATCCATCTAACTACAATAGTATTGTATGGTCCACAGGCGAGGCGAATACTCCTTCCATTAATATAACAACAGCCGGAACTTACCAGGTAACCGTTTCCAATCCCTGTGGTTCTGTTTCCCAAAGTATCGTTGTACCAGCTGCAAGTATGCTGACCGGTTTCTTTAATCCCATTGCTTACAATTCGAAATTCTATCCTCCTTCAGGGGGTAACGGGTTAAAAGATAAATTATACATCATGGATGTGCTGAGCGGCAACGGAGCAGCAAACATTCCCAATTCCTATAACGCAACTTCCTATCTACTGGAAATTTTCGACCGTTGGGGTAATCTGGTTAAAAGCAAGGAGGATTACGGTTGTTTCGGGTTTGATAATTGGACAATTAACTGGGATGGTAACGATCAATCGGGTAACCCAGTTCAACAGGATGAATATGTCTGGCGTTTGCATATGAAGAACTGCCAGTACAAGGAATGGACCTGCCCAAAGGAAAGAAAATTTGTTAATCCGTCATGTTTGGATTGGGCGACTTTTCTTGGGATCAAATTATGGTGTAAAGAATGGAGTAGCCCGGTTGTGACAACTGTTGACGTAGAAATTTGTACGGGGCATGTCACTTTAGTACGCTAATAATTTGAGAATACCAAATGATTTGTTTTACCATTTCTCCATCTGCTAAACGTTGACATGTATATGCCCAAGAAATCAGCTACCATATAATCCCTGATTCGCTTCTAATTAATGCCCGAAAGAAATTTTCTCTGTCATTTTCTAAAACCTTTCCTTCACAGTCAAGGTTAGCAACAAATAATGATCTTCTAATAAATCTGACTGCCTCATTTTTAATCCCTTAAGATGCACAAAAAAAGAAGGTCTTATAAGGCTATAGCATTACAGTTTTAGAGGAAAAACAACCACTATGAAAGCACAAATGCTTGAACAATTCCAGTTTACGGACGAGTTTGCAAAATTCGGTTACAGAGATCAGTTGATACCGGTTTAGAAGTTACAACCTTGTCCGATTGAAACTGACCATACTTAACCGGACTAAACTGACCCCATTTATATAGATCAATTCTGCTATGCACTTTTACTAGGGAACAACCAAGCGGTTTGTTCAAGAGATTATTAATCGATGTGTTACTATCGAATTATGCAATACATATAGGTATTAATCAATTGATAGTAAAGACAATAAATGGAAAAGCAATTAACGAAAGGAAAATGTGAGCGTCGTGCGTAAATTTGCAATGCTGCAGTGCGAGAGTGCATATCCAAAATACATGTATGATCACTAATTATTTGCCCCTGAAAACTCAAATCTTTGCCAGCTAAAATGTAGGTCAGTTTGCGCCGGAATGAGCTGGTCAATTTGATCGGATTGTGCAGACAAAAACAAGAACGAATAAAAGTACTGCCGCTATAATATGACTCGTCCGGAATCAGGTGATCAATGCAATCAGGTTTTGAACTATTAGCGGATATTTTGATGAAGAAAGCTTAACATGTATAATTGATCAAATGGAAGTGATGAGTAGAAGATAATTATCAAACGTATTCGATAGAGTAAAAAAGCGCCAATACTTCGACACTTTTTTGTAATTGGATTTTAAGTAACTAAATAAATGTTCCCATGGGAAGTAAATTATCCAGGTTGTCCTTGGCAGTATTGTCCGGATTGCTTCTTAAGAACTCCCTGTTGCCATCTTTAACAACATTAACCTTGGCACCAATGTGCCAATTATTCTGCGTATTATAGTTGTAGGTAAGGGTAAATACTTCCTTTTTTTTATTTTTGATCAGGTCGATTACGTAAGCCTCTGTTTGTTTTGTACCTGGGCTATTAAATGAAGTTCCGCTTACCGTATGAAGAAATACATGTATAATTCTTCCATTTGATTTCCATTGACCTGTAATGTAGAAGTCTGCCATGATGTTTTGAATTTATTTTGTTTTAAAAATATATGAAACTAGAATGTTGTTTTACAGCCGGCAAGCGTATTTATATCTGTAATTACGAAAGACCGAAAAGTCCGTAATAGGCCTTTCAGCGAAATGCGTTAGTGTTCCTTTCGAACACATTTGAATTTCCTTCCACTTGCTTTCACATCAACAAACTTGGTGTATCAGTATTTTTCTTGCATACAGGCAGGTTTTAGGATTGAGCGACTGGCTCCCTTTATCTACTTGGCCGAGATGCGGTGGATAGCGTCGGTCTTTCCATTTTTAGCCATGAAATAACTACTTAATTTTAAAAGTTTACAAGATGATTTATGAAAAAACAACACACACAATGGCAACTTTTCTTCGTTGTTCGGATTCCATATGCGGCGAAATAAACACATAATTGATTTTCTCACCTTCTGCAAACATTCTTAAGAAAATATTCTCGTTTTATTCTCCTACTTCCTTCATCACATCTCAAGTTAACCTGACAACCTCTGGATAACCGGAAATCTGCGAAACGTCAGCGCCTTCAAATAGGAACACTTTCATCCTAAACTGTTATAGACTATTTCTATTAAACAGATCTTGTGGCATAAAGAATTCCAGAACTAAAAGTGATTGACTTGTACGTATGCATTGGCTACTTTATTCCAAGTCAGGTAACCAATAATCAGTTAGAAAAAAGGTTAATGCGGAAATTAGAGTTAATACTAAAAAAATCCTTTACAGGTATTCCGTTAATAGTACTTCTTTTACCAAGTGTAACAACATAACTGAATTTCTTAGCTATTTTAATTTCAAAATTAGCGCCATAGTCCCAGACATTTGTCCTGAAATTATAAACCATTTCGGCTCCCATATTGCTGCTTTTATTTACACTCGCGAGTGCCGCACCGGCATTCCATTCAGCAGATAATCCATCTCCGAATTTCCCTTGGAGAATCGTCAGGAGATCGGCTCCTGGAAAAATATTGTATTGCGAATACGAGAGCCAGATTTTATAAAGATTGTTTGTTAGACTGTCTTTTGTAATGATGGAATTATGCGCAGTGGTTTTGTAGGCAAACCCCAAAGAAGCGGCAGAACCCTTTTTATTCCGGATTGTCTTATACGCATCTTCATATATATCCTTTAATCCGGGAATTGTGGTTACCTGATCCACACCGTCTTCCGGCACACCATGTTGAAGTACTTTGGCAACGCCTGCCTTCGAGAGAGCATTACCGATTGAATTTGTTATGGTTGAATTTTCATTGCTGAATAAATCATGTGAATCAAATAAGGTAATTCTTAACCCCAGGCCAATATCCATATTTGCTGTATCAATACTGTTCTTTATAGTTGCAAATGAGATCATGGTATTAGCCAATATTCTTTTCTCGGGATTTCCCTGGTATTCTTTTATATTTTTAAAACCACCTCCCAATAAAACATATGGAGAAAAATCGATTGCTATACCCGGATTTAACTTTTGTGTTTTTAAATAATCAGTAAAAATACCTGCTACAAAAGGTTTAGCGGCACCGGCTCGGACAACCTGCTGCGGACTGATGTCCAGTATCCCAAATGCAGGAGAAGTAGGCACATGATAATCCAATATGTATTTATAGGCTGCAGTATCTGGCGCCGCCTGTCCCCTTAATAACGAAACGAAAACCAGAGAGCAAAATGCCAAAAAGATCTTAGGATTCATAAAGCGCATTAATTAGTAAAGAGTAAACCCCCATGTAATGGCAGGGCAGTGCCGGATGCACAATCCGGAACACCCGTTAGTGGATAACTTGCTGGTGGCAAAGAGGGACATAAATTCCCGTTCTGGTAAACTTCAATAGCAACAACACCGGAATCTGTTACCACAGGAGCACAGGTAGATACTTCCCAACTTAAAACCTGATTAACCAGATTTGCCGCCGTTTGCACAGAAACTTGCTCAGCATTTCCGGTATTTCCGGTTTGCAATTTGAATTGCTCGGTCACAATACCATCTGAAAATCCATAAATCCTAAAATCCCCGCCACTGATCAAAGCATTGGTAACAGACAATTTGATGGTAACGCTCCCACCATTCGGATCAATTTTACAGGTACGTGACATACAACATGATTTTTGTTTTTTTTACAATAGGAAATGAATCAGACTAAATGCATCACCTGCCTTATTGCACATTTTAGTAATGATCAACAAACACAGGAATAGTTATTGGTAAGCAATAAACCATTCGTATGACAGCATCCTTTTTTATGTTTTATACGTTGTGACTAAACTATTAGAAAATCTGTTCTTTTGAATAATTTTAAAAAGCAAAATAGATGTTCATTTATAAAATAAAAAGAGGCAAATACCCTCTTAAATCGCTTAGGACTATGACAAGCAACTGCTTAAGCAAAAAAGAAACAATCTGCCAATGAATTTTGATGTAAGACCTTAACCGTATTAATATACATCTGGTTACTATTCCCACACAGGGGTATTCACCCCTATTTATTTGAGATTTATAATTCTACATTGCCGACTGTATTTCAAACCTTCAAAACAAAGCTTCTGCTATGAAAAAGATTATCATTCTTTTTTACGTTATTGTCATTTCTTTAACGGCTTCAGCACAACACACAATTGAGATAAAGCACAAGTATTATACCATGCAGTTTGACACCATTCAATCTGCTGAGATACTGGGATTTTATGTGCAAACAACAGAACATGCAAATGCCGCACCTAAAATGCCGAGAACCGGAAAGTTCACCAGGTTTACAGTTGACCCTTTATTAGTAGGTAAAGTAATTGCCAACGATAAAGAATATACATCATGGAACCACGATCATCCTGATGATCCAATGGACAGAGGGCATGTGAATCCTTTTACAGCTTTTGATTTTGCGGAAGATGCTGCTTTGGAGAGTATGTATTTTTCAAATACCTGCCCACAGGCAAAATATTTTAATGAACACCAGTGGGAAGCGCTTGAGCAACACGTTTTAAAATTGTCAAGGGGAGACAAAGGTGAAAAACCAATTGATAATATCAATGTCTGGACAGGAGTATTGATCTCTGTTTCACATCCAAAGAAAATGAATGATGTTCCTAAACCTGATTTTTACTGGAAGCTGATCAGCTTTGAAAAAGACGGGAAACCGATTCAGGAAGCCTGGCTTGGAGCAAATGAAACCAGTAATCATACTACATCGCCGGATGCGATCAAAACTGATGTGGCGCATATAAAAAAAGTAGTGAGGCAATACTATCCGAAACTAAAACTCGATTTTTAAATGCCATTTTATTTATCCAGAAGAGGCTATTACCCTTATTTGAATCTCATGTCGGGTTGTATATTCTTCATTGCAAATGTGACAGATTCTGTTGAACAGATATAGTATTTAACCGGGAGTAAAATTATCGTGCATCATTAGTGAACATATCACAGATACTGCTTGATCTTTTTTCCCTGATATCAATACAGAAGTAAAAATCATGAACCCTATGAAAAAACTTATATGCATAATGCTATTGTTATGCCTGCTACAGAGTCTGTCTGCTCAGGAAAAATTGATTAGAGGCAGGGTTACCGATGAAACTGGAACAGCCTTACAGGGCATTTCTGTCAAATTATTGTCAACCGGAAAAAGGGCAATAACTGATGTCAACGGCCGCTTTGAAATAAAAGCATCATCCGGTGATAAAATTCAGTTTTCAATGATAGGAATGAAAGAGCAACAAATCACTGTTGGAACAACCGCAGAGTTGAATATTCAAATGACAGTGGATGAGGTTTCATTAAATAATGTAATTATCACTGCTTACGGAAGGAAACAGGAAAAAATAAAGCTGGGATATTCGGCACAGAGTCTAAAAGGGGAAGATCTGGACAATACGGGAGAAGCGAATATTGTTAACGCCCTGATCGGGAAATTGGCGGGAGTCAATATCACGCCCTCTGGCGGAGGGGTCGGCGGCGGTTCCAATATCGTAATACGCGGTTACTCAAGCATCAGCGGCAACAACCAACCCTTATTCGTTATCGATGGTGTCCCCATCAGCAATCAAACCGACCCAAGTAATTCAGGTGGAGATCCGGCAGACTATCGCGATGCCTATAATATTTATCGGGGAACCAACAGAGCAATTGATATCAATCAGTTTGATATTGAATCAATTTCTGTATTAAAAGGTGGTTCGGCGACAGCAATGTATGGAAGCCGTGCCAACAATGGAGTTATCCTTATCAAAACCAAAACGGGTAAAAAAGGTTTTGATATCAGTTTGCGTTCAGGTCTGGAAATTTCTGAGATCAGTAAATCACCTGGGATCCAACATAAGTACACGCAAGGGTCTGGTGGTGTCTTCAGTTCCACAAATACACAAAAATTCGGGCCCGCTTATGCGGACAAACCATTGTTTCCTGTAGGCACAATAATAGATCTGAATATGGATGGCACGCTTGAAGATGTATCCGGACAGCCCATTCCAAACTATGCCGGTTATTATAATGATTTTTGGAGAACAGGAATATCATCCAAAAATATGCTGAGCTTATCCGGAGGAAATGAGAAAGGAGATCTTTTTGCTTCTTTTAGTAATGATAATCTGCATTCGATCATGCCGGAAGATGCTTATAAAAAGAGTTCCTTTTTCATAAAAGGGAATTACCATTTGACTGATAGGCTGACTTTAAATGTAAGTTCAAATTATATCGCTTCTGATATGATCGTATTTCCGGCAGGATATAGGAGCCCGGCCTATGCCTTGAGCACCATTTTTAATTCAGTTTACGATATCAATGGTCCGTGGAAAGATGCACAGGGGAATACAACTTTCTATTCAAAATCAAATAACAAAACAACCCCCGTCTGGATCGTAAAAGAAGAACAGGAAGCCAATAACCTGAACAGAATAATTGGATTTGCTGGGCTGGAATATAAGATCAGCAAAGGGCTTGAATTAAGTTACAAACTCGGCGTAGATAATTATAACGAAAAAAGAAAGCGCCTGCGCCCAATCGGTTCCCCTTTTGTTTCGGACGGCGACATTTATGATATGTATATCAATTCCAGGAATATCAATTCAGACCTGATCCTCTCAGGGAATAAGATTATTTCCGTTGATAAGATTAAGATTAATTATCTGCTTGGCAATAATATTTTTGAAGAACATTATGACCGTTCCTTTATTTATGGGCAGCATTTAAATCTCAGGAATTTTGATGATATCTCCAATGCGAAAACGGTTACAGTCACAAACACGATTAAGAACCGAAGGATCATCGGTTTTTTCGGACAAATAGATGCGGAGTATAAGAAATTTTTATTCCTCGAACTTTCAGCAAGAAATGATTGGTCCTCTACCCTTCCTCAAAATAATAATGCATACTTATATCCATCTGCAAGTGCCGGTTTTATTTTTTCACAATGGTTTAAACCATCCTGGTTAAGTCTTGGAAAAATAAGGGCATCAGTTGCAAGGATCGGAAATGACGCACCGATCTATTCAACAGCTAATACCTATTACCTGAGCAACATTGTTGCAGGTCAATCTGCTTTTTCCGTTGCCAATGTTGCAAAGAATGCGGATATCAGACCTGAGATCTCTTCTTCTTTTGAATTAGGAGCCGATCTTGGTTTTTTTGAGGACCTGTTTAATCTGAATCTCACCTATTATAAACGGACAACAAAAGACCAGATAGCTATGGCTTCACTACCGGGCAGCACGGGGTATGCTTCTTACATACTGAATGCCGGGGTAATCGAAAACAAAGGTCTGGAAGCGACACTGAGTGTTTCTAACTTTTTGAGAAAAAAGAATAATTGGAAATGGAGCATGACCGCCAATTTTACAAAAAATAGAAACCGGGCCGTTTCCATTCCTGATGGATTGAATGAGATCATAATCGGTCAATCCGCATGGTTTGGTGCCAGTGTGATTGTAAGGCCGGGATATCCTTACGGAAGCTTGAGTGGCTCTTATTATGAAAGGGATAATCAAAATAAATTATTGCTCGGTGATGACGGCTACCCTATCAAATCAGCGGGTCAGAAAATACTTGGCGATCCGAATCCTGACTGGACAATAAATTTCTCCAACACGATTAACTATAAAAACTGGGGCTTAAGTTTTTTATTTGATATAAAACAGGGCGGATACCTCCTGAATGAATCAAGGCTGGCTATGTGGTACTATGGCAGCGATATAGATATAGAGAAACTGGGAACTAAAAAAGTTTTCGACGGGATTGTAAAATCAACCGGTGCTGTTAATAAAAAAGAGGTTGTGCTGAATGAAAATTATTTTAAATCAAAGGTCAGCTTTGTTGATGAAGCAGGAATAGAAGATGCCTCATGGGTCCGTTTACGGAATGTCTCCCTCAGTTACCGCCTTAATTCGAGCTGGCTTAAGAAAACCTTTATCAAGGAATTAGTGTTGACTGCCACCGGGCGAAATCTCTGGATCAGCACCCCTTATAGTGGAACAGATCCGGAATCTGCCAGTGTATTGGGGCCGGGTAATGTGCAGGTCATTGATATGTTCGGTGTACCGGGAACCAAATCATATAGTTTCTCATTAAAAGCGAATTTTTAAAATATTACTCCGATGAAAAAAATATTCGCACTCCTTAGTTTCTTATTATCGATGGGTTGCAAAAAAAGTTTGGAAGAACTTAACAAAGACCCTAACAATCCTGTCACCGCAGATGTCAATCTTGTTTTGACGGCAGCCGAAGACAATATTCTATCTCAATATTCTGTAACGGAAGAAAGTTATGATTATATGAGTGGGACTTTTATCCGCGCGTTTGCCGGTAGAATGGAGTTTTATGATCAATGGGATCAGATCACTAATCGCGATGCGGATTGGGATAAGTTCTACAACGGTTTGCTGGATGCAAAGGATGTGATTACCAGGGGATCCGCCCAAGGTTGGTGGTATCATGTGGCAGTAGCAAAAATTCTTACCGCGTCTACCCTGGGTTATCTCACAGACACATATGGTGATATCCCGTATACGGAATCCTTACAGGGCCAGAAAATTCCGGCACCACATTTCGATTCTCAGGCCATGGTTTATGATTCCATCTTTTCATTATTGAATCAAAGTATTGCAGATTTAGGAAAAACATCAAACAAAACATTGGGTGCAGAAGATTTCGTTTATAATGGAAGCATTCAGAAATGGAAAGGGCTTGCCAATCTTTTATTGGCTCGTTACCATAATCACTTAAGCAAAAAAGACCCGGCAGGGTCAGCAACGATAACCCTGCAATATGTAGATCAGGCATTGACCGCTGGATTGAATTCTTCAAGCAGTGATTTCATTTATCCGTATGCGAATTCAGGAAGAGATAACCCATGGTCTCTTTTTTATTCTCAATCTCCATGGATCCTTGCATCCGCTGATTTTATGAATTTGCTTTCATCTACCAATGACCCCCGAAGAGAAAATTATTGGACAAAAGCGATTTCAGACGGTGCATACAGAGGAAAGGATAACAGCAGCCCTACGACGGGTGATCTTGTGCCGTTGTATTCAAGATTGGGTGGATTCTTTGACAAAAAAAATTCCCCCATGTTATTAGCCACCTATGCCGAATTACGCTTCATCGAAGCAGAAGCTGCTTTTAGAAAAGGGGATCTAGCCCGGGCCGCCGATGCTAATAACAAAGGGATCATAGCATCGATAGACAAGGTATCTCCTTGGTATGCCGGACAGGTAAGCGGTAATGAACTTACGCAATACCTCCAAAAAATTGATACTTATAAACAGATAAATGCCGCGGAAACTGCATTGAGTATTACAGTAAGCAAGATCATGACACAAAAATACATAGCTGTTTTTCCAATGAATATTGAAAGTTGGGTGGATGTCAGAAGATATAACTATCTGTATCCATCGTATCAGAAAATCCCAAACGATGATAATGGTGTTCCGGTTTCAGCAAGCTTTGTATGGCGAGGTTTATATCCACAGAACGAATTAAGCAAGAACACCAATACACCGCAGACAACACTCTATCAGAAAATGTGGTGGAACCAGTAAATAAATACTTTCTGAATTGCTTTTATGAAACCTGTTTATTTGTTGATCTGTATTGTACTTCTCTGCGGCTTGATTTTTTTAATCCGACCGGCAGAACCTTTGCAAGCAGGAGTACCTTTGCAAGACACCACAATTCATACGGCAAGGATCAACAGGGTGATTAGCCTTTGTAAACATCCGGTTCCTATCGTATTGATTGGACTGGATGCTGATGATAAACGACTGGTAGGTGTAAATCCGGAAGCAAAGATCACGATGCAATCTTTAGTCCTGAATAAATATTTTCCTGGTTTTCAAAACATATCGGGTAAAGTGTGTTCAAAAGCATTTGTACCTGATATTGAAGAGATCATGAAACAAAGACCTGATCTCATTTTTCAATGGGCAAGGTTCGGAGAATCGGTTGCGAAAATGGAAAGTTTTGGATTACGGGTTGTTGGGGTTAACTATAATGGGACTGAACAAAACGACCGGGAAATGGTTCAAATGATGGCCGGCGCCATAGGCAGGCAACAAAAAGCAGACTCCCTGATGCAATGGCGTGACAGTGCTCTTCACCAAATTCAAAACATAACCAATTCCATTCCCCTGACCAAAAAACCAAAAGTGATTTTTTTTTATGATTACGGGGCCTTGAGGGTGGGTGGTGAAAACTGTTATGAGAATTTTTGCATTACTCTCGCTGGTGGCCGCAATATGGGCCAGGGTCTTGGTGTAGATCGGGCAGTGAATATTGAGCAGATCATGGAATGGGATCCGGATATTATCATTTTGGGTGGTTGGAAGAAGAGCGGCACGCCGGCTGAACTTTACCAAAATCCATTTCTGGCAGATATCAGTGCCGTAAAGAATAAACGCGTTATTAAAATGCCGGTATGGGCAAGCAATGAATCGCCGTTGATCTGGAAATGGATGGCAGATATTATTCATCCTGAACTTTTTGATATCAATATGCAAGAAGAAATCCTTTCATCCTATTTATGGCAGTATAAAATTTCACTGACAAATGAGGACATGAATCAGATACTGTTTTCAAAAGAAAATGCAGGCTCAGCATTATTTACCAAACTGAAATCAAAAAATTAAAATGCTGAAAAGACAGATTACCCTGCAGTTTTTATTGATCGGTATTTTGGTCCTGTCTATTTGTTTGGCTATGATGCTGGGGCATTATACAGTCTCATTTGAAAAATTGTGTAAAGCGGTCTGGTTGCGGCTTGTACATCCAGGAACGACTGCCTATTCTGCTGAATTCCGTGTGGTCATAGAATTACGTTTACCACGGATCCTGATGGCTGCATTATGTGGAATGGCGCTCTCCGTTTCGGGAGCAGTTTTGCAGGGTATTTTTCGTAACCCACTAGTGGGGCCGAGTATGATCGGTGTCTCATCTGGTGCATCTTTTGGTGCCGTGTCTGCCATTCTTTTGTCTTTGAATGTGATTGCAGTGATTGGATTTTCTTTTGCCGGTGGAATACTCTCCCTTTTATTTACACTTGCCATTGCGGGAAAAGTCGGAAGCAGAAATGTACTGTCTGTCATTCTCGGCGGGATCGTAACAGGTGCGTTGTTTTCTGCACTGGTTTCAGTCGTAACCTTTATCGCAGATCCAAGAGATACCTTACCCGTAATTGTGTATTGGCTGATGGGAAGTTTTAGTGGAGCGACAACAGATAAGTTACTGCTGATGGCCATCATCTGCATACTTTGCTTTATCATAATTTACAGGACAAGATATGTAATCAATATTCTCGCACTGGGTGACGAAGAAGCATATGCACTCGGTGTAAAAGTAGTTCCATTGAGAATTTTATTTCTTGCATTGACCACCTTGCTCACTGCTGCCGCAGTATCTGTCAGTGGAACCATAGCATGGGTGGGGCTGGTGGTCCCGCACATAGCAAGACTTATCACCGGCCCTGATTACAGAAGCCTGAGTACGACTTCTGCCTTGATTGGAGCCATCTATATGGTTATTGCAGATACCCTCGTTCGCATTCTGCCATATGGAGAGGTACCGATAGGAATTCTATCTGCATTGGTAGGTGCACCGGTGCTTGCCTACTTACTAAATACTCGAAAAATCTATAATTAAAAAACTATGCTTCAGGTTGACAAGATTTCTTACCGGTATCCGTATACATACCGTCCTGTTTTTAAGGATCTTTCTTTTTCACTCGAACAAGGAGATGTCTGTGCGATTCTTGGTAAGAATGGTTCAGGAAAGACAACCCTTATTAAATGTATTACGGGTTTATACAAACCACAGGAAGGCAGCATTCAAACATTTCCAATGGTTGGGTATGTTCCGCAAAAAGTAAATTTTCTCTATGAAATGACTGTGCTCGAAGCGATCGTTATGGGCCGCTTTCAATTTTTCGGCGCATTTTCAATGCCACAAAAACAGGACTACGAAATGGCAAGGATCTGTGCAGACAAATTAGGGATTACCGGCATACTCGATCATTGGTATTCGAGGATCAGCGGCGGACAGCAACAAATGGTATTGATTGCACGGGCACTGGCAGTAGGCAGTCAGTGCATTGTCTTTGATGAACCCTGCGCTTCACTTGATTATGGAAATCAGAACCATATTCTCTCCATAATTAAAGCTATGAAGGAAACCAACACAACCGCTGTTTTTTCAACCCACGACCCCAATCATGTGATCCATATCGCTGATAAAGTGCTGATCATGCGCGGCATGGAGGATTACCTTTTTGGTGAGACTAATGATATAATAACCGACCGGATCATTTCTGATCTATATGGAATGCAATTAAAAAAAATGATAATTAATGATAGAATAACCTCAGTCGTTGCATTATTCGATTAAACCATGAATAAACCAGTTAAGATATGGTCCTTGCACAGAATAATTGAATACCCCCTCAATTTCAATGACCCTATTTACCGTCAATATCCCTTATTAAAACACGGTCTTACCAGCAGTGTAAAATATTTTGCGCAAAAACTTACACCCTTGGCAGAAACAATCATGAGAGAAAACGCAAATTATCTTAGCTGGGTCTTAACAGCCCCGTCGTATTATAAGATCCCTGCAGCTGCAAATTTGTTGTGTCATGAATTGCTCAAAAACCTGCAAAGTATTTATTCGGATAGATATAATATTTCTATTCTTGATTTGGAAAAATCACCGGAAGATACCGTTTTGGAGAATGAAAATGATTTCAGCCTTTATAATGACTATAGCAAATTCACATGGGAACAGAGAGAAGGAATGAAAGAGAAACACAGGTTTCTAAAGAGTAATAAAGATCTCAAAGACAGTGGCATTATTTTTATTAATGATATCAATGTGACCGGATCGAGCCGGGAATACCTCAGTAAGTTGTTCGCAACATTCTATACTGGGAAAATAAACTGGTTATATATTATTGACTGCAATGAAACCGTAGGCCGCTCAGTTCCACAGTTAGAAAACGAAGTAAATAATTTTACCATTGATTCTGCAAAAGCATTTGGAACCTTGTTATCAAACCAAACCATAATACATACTTCAAAATGTATTTCAAAACTTTTCACTTATAACAGCACCGATCTGGAACTGATCCTCTCTATGCTGAACCCAAAGCAACTTGAAAACCTTTGGGAGACAGTTCAGTTTGCGCGCATTTACCAAACGGATCTTTTCAAAGAACCAATGACGATCCTGAGAAAGGTTTGTAAAAAATAACCGGCATAATAAGAATTCTATTCTCATTATGCCGGCAAAAAATATATCAATAAGATCACGTCTATCTTATTCCCAGAATTTCCCTGAGCTGTTTGGATTTGTTAGAATTCAGATTAATAGATGGTTGTCCGGGTGCAGGCACGAATTCGGGGTCCCTCACTGTATTACCAAGGATAAAGCTGTAATCACCACCTTTATTAGTGGCATTACCATGACAACCCATACATCCTCCCATCAGATATTTCCCGTTGTAATAGGAATTAAAAGTTGTATCCGTTGGAAGGGGGCCGGAAAAATCTGTAATGGTAAAACCCCCATTTTTTAGTGGTGAAAATTGTCCGCTAAACTGTTGCAATATATAATCGGATTCCACTACACTGTTGGCAAGATAATAATTGGATGAATCTGATCCCCGATAATTTACGCCCGGTGTTTTCGTTATGGGCTTGTATTGCACATTGATCAGTTTATAATAAGACCATGGGGAACGAACGACCCCCTTACTTCGATTGTACTGTGTGATGGCAGCATGAGCCGTCCTGTTAGCTGAAATAATTTGGGGGGGGATAGGATGAAGCCGCCGGTTGATGGTAACCTTTCCTTCAGGAAGTTTTTGGCCGACCGTGTTCTCATAATACAGACTTTTACCCGGAATACTGTTTGCGGTCATTGGAGAAAACATTTGTGGTGTAGTAGGCGTTGCATTGGTTACTTTAAAATTTGGATTAAGCGGGTTCAGGTTTTGATTAGCAATGATATTACCATCTGCATCTTCAACGGGGCTGCCATTCGCGGTGAGTATATTATCGGTTTGTTCAAAAGTTGCGAAAACAAAATAAGGTGCAGTAGGCGTTTTATGAATGATATGAAGGGCCACCATACCAAATACTTCATCAATATAATTCGGTTTTTTTGTTGTCCCATTCTGTTTGTAGTATCGCACCGTTGTCGAGTAGAACCGGCCGCTCTGCTGTTCCGCCGGGGTCAAGCGCCTCCAGGCAGATTTGATTTCGATGGTTCCATAAGGCAAGCTGACCAGAGAATTGGAAGCTCCTGGCACAGGCGTATTTCCATTAGCCTTTATATATGCAGCGGTGTTTGCCTTTGCAGTAGCTAATCCATTGGAGGCAACAGATGTTCCACCATACCATTTGTTTTTGGCTATATAAGTATATTCTGCTTTATTGGCCTTTGCTAAAAACAATATTTGTTGTCCCGGATATTTTGTGCTGTCACTGACACCCGTGAACATCGTAGCAACACCGATTTCATTGATCTCATCCAGATTGACCCATGGTGTATAGTTATCGGGAGTCTTCCCTGCGGGAGCTACCTGTCCGTCAATAGTACCCGTGGAATCCGGGTTATAGAAATAACCGGGGCTGGCTGTATTATACCCATAATCAAGTTTAGAAGGATTATATCCATAGGGCACTTTACTATTCCCAGGATAGATTTCCACCTTATGCCGGAATGTATGCCATACCAATGGAACAGTGCCATGATCATTTCCAAACGCAATAGCCGCGTTGGCAGAATCACGAAAGCCCGGCTGCGCGGCCCAGTTAAGTGCAATGAACTCCTGCCATGCAAATGCAGCAGCCTGGTTGATCGTTGCACGATAAGCAGGGATTCCGTTTGGTAAAACATCTCCCGGGATCTTAGGTGAAATTGTAATTGGGATTATTGGGTTCGGCAGATTTGTCTGGTCCTTTTCTTCAGTATTCCAATTGGTATAACTGACAATTAAAAAAGCGTTCATCAAAAGGAAAATAATTAAAAATGATTTTTTCATGTTGAATTTGGATTGGTTCAGAATAATGTATTGGATAAATTTATTTACCCTAAACCTACAGTGCTGAAATGAAAAAAGGTAGAGGTATAAACCCCTACCTTAAACTCAAAACAAAAACTACTCTTGCTATTTTAACCATTAATGTATCACAGATCCCAATGTCTTGGCAAGCCTGATTCCTGCTAGCACAATCCTTCTGTCACACACCGTTGATGCATCGGTAGAATAGGTTCCGTTTACGGGACTGGGATGTGTAGAACTGCCATTCACTTTACCATTCAGATAAGCTTTTGTTATGGCTAATTCATAACTTTCTGTTTTGATCCAGTCATGATATTGAGGATGAGTACTCAGCTCGGTTAATCTGGAAACAGCAAATTGTGGATTATTTAGATATGCTTGTGCGTTGGCAGGGATCGTTGAAAAACTTCCGTTGATCCTTGCATCCCAATAACTATGGAGTTTAACTGCGGTAGTAGAAGATGGAAAACTGATAAAAGTAAGATTTCCACCCCTGTCACCACTCGGATGATTGGTATCAAATAGTCCCACAGTATGAAGTGGCTGATGAACATCTTCAATTAAATGAAATAACCAGCAGATATCAACCGCCTTTTGTAAGGATACACTTTCGCCCGGGATCTGTTGAAGCAATTTACCGATCATTTCTTCGGCATTGGGAACCGGGGGCTGCGGAGCCTGAATGGACTGTCCCTTTGGAACAAACGGGTAATCAATAAAATGCCAGTCAGTCATCGGAAATTTACCCCATGATGAATCCCGCGCATCATCAGGAAAAGTGGATGCCAGCATAAATAGTGCCACTTCTTTTTGTGCGCCGGTTAGTCCTGTCAGTTTTGCCTTCCATTGATTAGGGTTATTATACCAGGGATGCTTTTGAAGTATGGCAATGATCTTCGGGATTAACGCAGGATTATTAGCCTTTAAATAATAATAAGCGATCGCACCGCCTGTCATGTGCCCATTACCATTCCATGAAAATCCAGATATCGGCAGATAAATAAAAAGCAAAAAAGCACTTAAGAGTTTTTTCATAGGAATCTTTTTTAGAAAGTAATGCTACAACAACCTAAATAAAACCGCAAGGGGTTAACACCCCTGTTTTTGAAATAGTTCCGGTTCCTTTTATAATTTCCTAAAACGGATCTCAGCCTTCACATGCTCGTTTTCTGCAGGTAGATATTTCAGATATCCAAAATCGGCAAGATCCTTTATCCGCATCAGATATGTATCACGTTTTCGAAACTTTGCATACTGTATGACCTCAAACGCAGTCACCTCCATCGTTTGCGGACACCCCTTTATCTGCCAGAGATGTAGCAGCGAAAGATAGATCACAATATGACTCGTTCCGATCCTTGGGTCATCAATGATCGTTTCAAAAAAATCATCCAGCATTATGACGATAATTTATCATGGCCACGGAAGGTTGACCGCCTTGGTTTTTTGACCAGAAGCTTGCCTCCGGCACCGCCGCCGGCACCGCCAATATCCTTTTTTTTAACCAGCAACTTCTTCCTTGCTGCTATCTGCTTTTCCATCCAGCGACTGCATAGAAAACGGATCGCATCATCAAAACTGATCAATGCGGTTTCCTCAAAAAAATAAAACCGCTCACTGATCTCCCATTGATTTTTCAGAACGGACAATTGCAAGATCATGGGCTCTAAGGCGGTACCGACCCAATATTTATATCGCAATAGATCAGCAGCTGCACCAATACTCTGCAGCTTTTCCAAAACAACAAATGCAGTTTGCACGGAAACTGTATCCATGTTGCCGGTAACCTGTTTACCACTTACTAATGAATGCCAGTCCACTTGTTGCATCGAATGATTGACCGCTTCCAGTTCAGCAGGAACAATGATATCCCTACGTAAGGTGGCAGTATAGTAAGAGGGTTCATACAAATCCTTTCCCTTTTTTTCGAAATGAACACTGAAGACAAAACAATCTTTACCGATCATCTTATTGTGTGGTAGTTCAAATGCATCCGGCTGAAAACAAATATTGCATCGCAATAGGGTTTCCACCGAAGACTCAAAACCCAACTTCATAAGCCGGGTTTTGAGTGACTCGATATTCTTCTCGTTCATAAATAGTTATTGGATCTTTCTTGCCGTTTTCTTTGCACTTGTATTTTTCTTCGGTATCAACCCATTGGAAGGTTTATCCTTACTCAGCAGATTTTTTTTATCATACCTCTCTCCCGGTTCACCAACCATAGCTGTTTCCTGCCTGCGCGCATCCGCAGGAGCCTGTCCAAATTTCTCCGCAACCTTCTGCATGGGATAAAACAGCTTCTCCCCATTCTTATCATACATATTCAATGTTTTGAATTGAGGATTGGCTTCAATAAAAACCTTTTCCTCTTTACTGCCCTTGATTAGTGTTGCAGAATAAGCATTTCCTTTTTGCAGTGATTTCAATAAAGTTTTTTCCTGGTCCGGATAACCCAGTTCTTTAAATGGCATTCTCTCAACTGCCTCTTTCAGATCGAATCCATAATTACCACCGAATTGTTTAAGCTTTGGATAACCTGTTTTTGTATCCATGTTCTCATGGTCAATTTTTACCCATGCTTTGTATGGGGCACCTTCCCTGGGTGTGATTTCTTTAAAAACGGAACGCCCGTTCAGAAGATTACAGGATTCTTTAAATGTGATATTCTGGCCTTTGTTATTAACATACACGAATTGCGAAAGTTGTTGGCCTTCTTTTTCCAGAGACGCTATATAATGATTGCAGAAGTAAGCTTCCTTACCGTCTTTTTCTGAATGTCTGAAATGAATGACCGCCTGCATTTTATCCTTGCCAAATTCAGTGCTTGCAGTCAGACTGAATTCCGGTTTACCTTCTTTCATCATTTTTTCTAGCTGGCTTTGAAGGCCTTCGTCAAATCCGAGGAATTGCAATTGTGTTTTCAGGAATTCCTGGTTTTCTGTGTTCATAATAATTGTTTTATTTTTTAATAATAATTCCTTTGGAAAAAAGGATGGTGCTGATTCTTTAATTATGGATATATTTTCAGACGGCTTATATTCCAGTCCGGGCATGATACGCTCAACTTTATTTTTGAAATCTGTCAGGGATTCTACACGCTCGATTCGAAAGCAATCATATTCGCTGATCTGAGATTCAGCAAATTCAGCAGCATCTTCCCGGTTATTGAAAAACCTGATATCGTCTGAGTGCACAAACAGCAGAGTGTTATTATATGCTACCCAGTTTTCATGATTTTCAAAAGCAAGTCTTGCTTTTTCCCAGACTTCCGCATATATCAGGTCAGGTACTTCCATACATACTTAAAATTCTTTAGCTTGCATCACCAGCCGATTATACACCTTGATAAACAGATTCCGTCCCCCGTTCTTTTCCAGTACTTCTACTCCAAAATATTTTTCATCTGGGATTGTGAATTTATTAAGCGCGACCACCCATAACCTCGCGGATCTTCCCTTAACGGTGGCAGTGTCACCACTGACCAGCAGAGGCTGTTGAATAATTTCCTGTGAAGCTGTACGCCGAATAGTACGGTTATCCTGTAAGTAAAACCGAAGCTGTTCAATATCATACCCGATCTGTGAACGGTTCTCTATTTTCAGTTTACAATACATCACCTGCCCCTGTACATACCACCCGCAGAGTTGTAGAGAAACCTTTCCACTTGAATATTTCATTCCGGCCAGATTCGATTTTAGTTGCAAAACCTGATCACAAAGTGGTTGAAGTTTATTGATAGTTTTTACCTTCTCATCCTTTCCAAGATAAATGGTAAGATGAGCAGGACGGTATGCATATCTAACAACAAAAGAATAAATTTTGTTATCCGCTGTTACCACCGTAATATTAGTTTCCCGGCAACTATCAGTCGCAGATTTTACTTTCAAAATATTTTCCGCAGATTTCTGTACCAATACCTGGTCGCTGCCACGATCTGTTGAAACAATATTTGCCGGAAACACAAGACTAACTGTTTTATCTGCACATACTTCAATGTTTAAGGAAGTTGTGTACATCTGTCCTGTTACAGCAAACTGGCAAAGCAGAAAGAGCAGAAACAGTCCCTTCACGTTAATTTGCTTTATCCTTTCCGTCCCTCAACAATACACGATAGCCTGCTTTTACAATCACTCTTTGCTGTTTTACTTTTTTGCTTAAAAGGTCTTTTGCAGCGTTAAGACCAACTGTTGCCGCCTGTGCTTTTAACGATGGGTTAAAGCCAAAACCGCCAATGGATTGAATGCCTTGCTCAGCCGACTCCTTCATAGATTCATTCACGCTATTGCCTGGAATATAGATCCCTTCATTCCCATCCAAATCAAACACGTTGATGGAAACTGGATACAATTGGTGTTGAAACTGAATTGAAGAAACCTGTATCTTGAGTCGCTCTCCATTAACCGATACAAGACCAAAAACAAAACTGCCAACCGGAATTCGCTGCCCCTTCACAAATAAATCCTGCAGCAATCGCAACTTGATAACTGATCCATTCAGTAAAACCTGTTCGTTATGAACAGCAGCGATAATCGTTCCCGCCTTAGCAGAATCCTTTGACTCAGTCTCCTCCGCTAAAAATCCATTCCCACAATGCACAGATGTCTTGCCAAAATATTGATCATAACCGTCCGAACCATTGGCAGCTACCGAATAAATAAATTGCTTATTTCCTGAGCTGGTTTCCTTATGAATTTTTGTAGGTTGTTGAATCTCCAACAACTTATCCAGTGTTTCATTTAAAGCACCTATTTCATGATCAACTTTCTTTTGATTGAGAGTTTGCATCATCATTTCCAGTCTCTCGATCTCTCCATTGCTTTCTTCTTTCTTCGGAACTCGTTCCCTATAACCCGGTTCTGTATACACTTGTGGCACGTCACTTTTTCTGTCCGCATAAACATGAGGCCTAGCAAGCTTCTCTTCAGTACCTTCTACTTGATAATTTGGATCCAGTCTCTCTTGTTCTCTGCGTTTAACCGAATCGTGATCAGCCATGGCATAAAAACTGAGTTTATCAAGCGATGATTGATTCTTCAGGCTGGCATCTGGCAATTGGGTATTTAAACCGGATTTCATTGTCTCAACATGCCGACCGGAAGTTCCGCCACCCAATATCCAAAACAACAGCACGAGAAAGGGTAATACAATAAGCGGTAACACTGTTAAAAATCTGCGCTGTTTTAAAAAATGCCGTGTATGCATAATCATCTTGTTTCCGTTTTAAGATCCCTGTTTTCCAGGGTTTCCCATTTTTCAATTAAAAAACCGTGCGCGTTATAATCACTGCGAGAAACATTGCGTAAAAAACCTTTTGTAATCAGGTTACGAGTGACAATACTTGTCGGTCGGGTGATCTTGATCGTAGCGTAACATTGAAAGGCATAGGGTTCCGATTGTATATTCACAACTACACTATCCACTGAAATCTGCTGGCTGATGTTGCCAGAGATAATTCCAGCGTAAAAACCTGTCTCTTTCAAATCATCGTACTGTTTTTTTGCCGAAACATCCGCGAGATATAATGCTTTGGAAATATTAGACTCAATCACTTTCGTATCAGGGTCCAACGAAAAAAAATAAGTATGGAACATCTGTACATGATCCCGGGCTTCAATTGCGATATTATCTTTGCGCGAAGAAGCGAATGCTTCCAATGCCTTATCCCCCGCTAATACAAAGATCTTATTCTCCAGCTTTGCGGATAGTTCGTAGCTCTTAAATAACACAAATCCGCATAACAAAAAACAACATACCAACAAGAGGAAAGCAAACAATCGCACAAATCTGAAAGCAGTATCCATATTTCGAATCTTATCAAACATGACCAATCACTTAAAACTTAATACTTACCACTTATTACTTTCTACTTACCACTCACCCTATCCTTGAAATAATCATTGCTTACCACATTACTGCTCATACTTCCACGCATCCTCGAAGCACCGTCACCAAATTGATCTGAGGCCATACTTGTCCCACCAGACATGGATACCGCAGTCGCTTTGGTAGCAGTGGATGTAAAGGATGTAATTTTATGCACCAGTGTATTTCCTCCTCCTGCATTCACAATATAATTTGCCACAGAAGGCACACAGAAATAGCCCACAATAGCGATCAGTAAAAAAACGAAGTAAGCGGTATCACTTAGCGATACGGGAGTAACACCCGGTACTGGCACATTGTATATACTCTCCTTCA
Organism: Sediminibacterium sp.; assembly: GCA_965206685.1. GTDB lineage: Bacteria > Bacteroidota > Bacteroidia > Chitinophagales > Chitinophagaceae > Sediminibacterium. Next base: position 1,107,331 of record OZ242223.1, on the reverse strand, counting down.
ACATATTCTCCTGGATCTTTGCAATGATTGCACCAAATATGTTTGCCACCGGCAGCCACAAATAAATATTGATATACCGCGCAAGCCAGACCGTCACCGTATGCTGAAAACCATCATAAATACTGAGCCCAATAACAATGGGGCCGATGATCGCCAGCACGATTAGGTAAAAAGTACGGATGGTATTGATACAAAGTGCCGCAGTTTCAAAGACCAGTTCCAATAATTCCCTGATCCCTTCCCGTATCCAGTTTGCAGGATTTAGAGCGCCCACACCCATCACACTATCATCTTTTAATTGCAGAAACTTTTGCATCACATCATTGGAACCTTTCACCATCGCCGCAGTACTGCTAACTATGGGTTGTAAAACTCCATTGATCAGGTCGATAACTGAAGGAAAGATCAGGATACAGAATCCCAAAACAAAGGGTCGCAATAAAGCATAGATATCTACCGGCTCGGCATTGGCAATATGTTTCCATATCCTAGCACCGATATACCATAGCGCACCGAATCCACCGATCAATCTTCCAGCACCAATCAATTGACCGCATAAAGGTATCATCTCCGCATACAATTGATCAAGGACCATCTGCAAACTCTTCATACGTTACTTTTTGGAACCATACCATGCTCGCATAGCATTATTATCTTTTTTTTGCTGGGCACGCAAAGCGGCAATAGCGCCTTGTTCCTTGACCAGCGTTCTTAACGACCTTAGTGCTTCTCCAACATCTCTGTCTATTCTATCAATAGCCATGATCCGCTCCTGATCACTCATCCGAAATGCCCCTGGCGTGAGAACTGTATTGAGTTGATCCAGCTTTTTACCGATTAAGGTTTTAAATTGATCAAACTGATTTTTTGTTGTTAATAATTCACTTGAAGTAAATAGACCTGATTTTAAATAAGACCCATAAGCCGAACTGGATTCAGAAATGACCAATACCTGATTATTCAAAATGGTTTGCACTATGGAGTAGCTTTTAACCGATGGCGCTACTTGTATCAATTGATCCAGATAATTTTTATGCAGATCAAAACTACCCTTAGCAATATTGCTCACCTGATTATAACCATTTGTTAATGTATGATATCCATCATACATTGACTGCAACATCATTTTCATCTGCACCAGTTTCTCCAGATCCAGTTTCAGTTGTTCAATCTCCTGTGATTGACTAAATGCTCCATAGGAACCAATAATCGAAAAGATTAGAATCAGTATCTTTTTCATAATATTTATTTTAATGCTTTGATAGCCGGTTTAATTTGTTGGAGTTCCTTGAAATATTGCTCGTACAATTGTTTTTGCTTATTCGTCCAACCGAAGATCTCGGCGAGTTTCAATAGATGCAATTTATTCTCAACGATTTTCTGTGCATTCTGCAGGATCAGGGTTTCATTTTGCAACTGCTGCACTTTAAGATCAATCGCTTTAATTACTTTACTTACTACGGTTCCGGCAACAGGAACCTGCGCAGGAACCGAAACTGCTAAAAACAAGCAGCATCCAAACACAAGGGATTTAATACCAAGTTCCATACTTCCATATTTTTTTGATGCGGCCTCTACTTGAATCTTTTCCTTTTCTTCAGTCGTGTAGGTCAAATACTCTTCATGAGAAACTTCTACCCGATACACTTTAGAAATCATCCCTCCGAGTGAGATAAAGACCTCTTTATATTTCCGGAAAGGATCATTGGACTTATTAATAGAAAGTACCAATGTTTTTTCTTTATCACTTAGACCCAGAAAACTTTGCAGTTCCTCAAACCGGTTCTGGTATTTGGATTGATCCAGCAGGATCTTGCAATCTGCATTATTGATAATAGATTGCTTTACGATCTCGGAGGAAAGAATGTCATCAATTTCTTGGGTTACCACAATCGCCTCACCAAAATACTTACGTACAGTTTTGAACAGATACTTGATATAGTCCGACATTCCAGCTTTTGCGATCGCTTTCCAGGCTTCTTCTATCAGGATGATCTTGCGAACACCTTTTAACTTTCTCATTTTGGAAATAAACAGTTCCATGATAATAATGGTAACAACAGGAAAAAGAATTGGATGATCTTTGATCGTATCTATTTCAAAAACAATAAAGGGTTGCTGCAACACATCTAAATTTCGGGTCGCGTTCAACAAATAATCAAACTCACCTCCCTTGTAAAAGGGCCTCAATACATAGAGAAAATTTGAAACATCAAAGTCCTTATCCTTTACTTTTTGCGTTTGCAATACACTAACAAAAATGGTTTCCAGAAATTCGTAGAATGTATCAAAACATCGAAACCGGGTTTCTGTTTCATAATACAATTGCAAAGCATTCGATAATGCCACATACTCAGACCGGTAAAAAGTTTCATCGTCTTTCTTCCATAGTGCAAGTAGCAAAGTCTTGATACTCTCCTTCTTCTCCGTATCCAACACAGATCCTTCTTCTAAATAAAACGGATTAAATTTTATCGGCTCCTTCTCTGAGTAACTGAAATAATATCCCTTCATCATTTCACAAAGTCCACGGTAAGAATGCCCCATATCCACCACAACTATGTGCGATCCTGCTTCCTTATAAGATCGGCATACATGATTGGTCAAAAAGGACTTACCGGTTCCAGATGGTCCAATAATGATTTTATTGCGATTGGTGATAAAACCTCTCTCCATCGGTTCATCAGAAATATCCACATGCAAGGGCCTGCCCGAGATCCTCTCACCTAACCGAATCCCGATTGGAGAAATAGAACTTATGTAATTCGTTTCCAGATTCAGAAAACAACAGGCCTGATTCGAGAAAGTATCAAAAGTCTCATTGATAGGCAGATCTGCCGCATTCCCCGGAATTCCCGCCCAAAAGATCTGTGGGGCTCCCACTGTTTCTAATTTGGGCCTGACGTCCATTGCGGACAAAGCAGACGAGCACATATTTCGCAGATTGCCTAATGCATCCTTCTTATCTGTCCATGCAACAATATTAAAATGCGCTTTCACCGGCAAGCTTCCTGCACCCATAGCCTCATTCAAGAAATCCTCCGTCGCCATTTTTGCTATCGCATTACTTCTCGAATAAGCCGATAAACTCTGCAATCGTAGTTTACGGGATTCAAGTCTTTTGAGGGTTTCCGCCAAATCCTCAATCAACAGGAATTGAGAGTAAATATGATTGCAGGATAATAACTGTCCCACCGGCGCCGCAAATCCAATACTGAATTTTGTTTTGTCGGTAGAATATTTATCATAATTGATTCTTGGCCCGCATACAGAGGGTAAATCCAAAGGATCACTTATCATAAATAATTCGCAGTGCTTCTCCCCAACAGATAGGCCATCTTCAAAACAGATATCACGTACCACATTATCCTGTCCCAAATTCAAATACCCTGAAATGGCTGCTGATAGTTTTTCATTATCTAGGCGCTTCATTTGAACAAAACCGGAATCAACCAAAATTTTCTCAAACTGACCGCAAGCAGAAGTAAAATCAGCCAGCCATTTTTCATCCATCGTTTCCACCGGAACCAGATGATTGCGAAGCAGGGTTGAAAATAGTGAATTGGGGTGCACCCTGCCTTTTGGCTTTTTGGTGATATACAAATAACAATGATGATCGAGATAAGGACGCTCATGAAAAAACCGATCACTACTTCGGGATAGAAAACTTCTGGAAGAAGAAAAATCTGATTGGTACGATTCTTCAGTGAACCAATCCTGTTTATGCAAAATGATTCCCGCCGGCAATACTTTAATGGCCTTTACCCATGTCTGATGAAATGCTTCAAACGCATCCGCATGTAAAGTGAATATCTCTGGTAACTCCAACGAATAACCAAAGCTGACATCCCCCATCTTTGACAGAATCAGATTTTGATCAACAGAATAGATAGGTAATATGTCAGCGAGATTTTTCACTTTGCTTTTGTAAGACAAAGCTAATTGGTAGATTATGCTTCGCGGATCCCGTCAAAAGGATAATCCATAAATAAAAATACTATTCCTTGAATTATTCTTCATTTTTCATTGACTTACACATAAAAAAATGCGTCGATTAATTTCGGCGCATCTCAATTAGTTAATCATGTAAAGTATTTTTATAGCCCTCTGCCTTTACCTTTTTTGTTCTTCTTTTCAATAAGCCTTGGAGTATCCTTTTTGAAAAGAGTTGGCCCCTTTAAATATTTTTTTACAGCTTCTTTTAAAGCTGGAATTTGGCCAAGAATGATATCATAAATAATTTCAGAATCCAGTTTTTCATAATGATGGGAAATAATATCTCTGAACCGAATTATATTATCAACATCAATCGAAAGTTTGTGATCTACATAACCAGGATGTAAGGATTCAATTTTCTTAATATTTTCTCCTAATGCCTGCAAGCGAATCAGTATAGCATCAAAAATCACAGAACCATCTTTCGTTCGAAAATCATCAGCCCCCTTTATAGAATCCATTCTCTCTTCTATAATATCAATATGTTCAATGATAGCATGAAGGCGATCCAGGATTATTTTTTCAGGCATAAATAATATCCTTCTGGATGTCGTTTAAGAATGGTTCACCTAAATGCGGTCCAAGTCGGACAAGATCAACTTTTATGTTCATTTCCTTTTCAAGGATTTTCCAAACTGCACAAAGATTTCTGAAATCAGGAGGCATCTCAATCAAGAGATCAACATCGCTCCCCGGGGTTTCTCCTCCACGAGCATAACTTCCAAATAACCCAATACGTTTAACCCCCAATTCCTCTGCGAAATAGTTTTTTTGACTTTTGAGTACTTGTAATATGTTCTCTTTTGTTAACATTCATTACAAAATTAATCAATTTTGCTGTATCGTCAACTATGGGCACAATCTATTGAATATTAACATTTTAGTCGAGCAATAATGCTCCCAAAATAATACCCACCGCAAAATTCGCGTGAATGCCTGCTTATTTGCCGCAAATGCCGGGGAATATATTTTTTCGCCATCTTTTTCATCATTCCATGTTCCCCATATCGCTTACTTATCTTATAGACATAGAAAAACAAACTCGCTCCTAAAACAAAAACAAACAACACACAAATAATCATTTTCACCCCTGCGATAAATAATAAAGTGAATAGTACGAGTAAGCTGACGATCCCCACACCCAACCACCAGATATAGTGCGCTTTCAAACCCCTGAATTCTATGGGCTGATTGATCCCCTTATTTATTTTATAAACGCTGCTCATCGTCGGGGATTTCTAGGTAATCATTAATCAGTTCAGCAACTGCATGGTCAAGTTGCGGGTTATCCATTCCTTCAATGAAAGGTGTTTCCTCGAACAAATGATGACAGGCACTGACCATATTCACCAGTTCGTATTGCAGAGTGCCGGATTGCAGCATGCGGTCATATACATCTGTGAACTCTGCTTCAAGTAACTCGCGAACATACCGGAACCGCGAAGGCTGGAGGTTTGTCTGGAATATCTCCATAAAAGATGTATTGGTAAGTTGGCTTGGCTTTGCATTACTTAATACTAGTTCCACCTCCTTAATTTTTTCTATTACCCATTGATGCAAACCATCATCTATGACAAGCTGGTTTAATAGTTTCGGGTTATTTTCCCTGATATAGTCCAGTAAAAGGCCCTGTAGTTGATTGGTCATAATTTTTTTTGTTTTGATTTTGTCTCTGATTTTTTTTCAAGCAAGGGGGGATGATTTTTTGTTTTATATAATAGTCCTGCTTTTTCCAAAACCTTTTCAAGTTGATTGCTGTCATTTTCACGATAGACTTTTTGAAAATGGGCAGGAGCAATAATGGGAAAACCTTCCTTCATCTCTTCTATCAGCCATCCAAAACCTATCGGATCCATTTCCTGTAACATGGGAAGTTTGACCCAGATCAGGTTTAAGTCTTTTCGTTTTTCAAATTCCTGTAAATCACCATGGAAATAATTTTTTGTTTTCAGATCAAAGCAGATCAGGTAGCCGCTTTCGATTTCATTCATATCATCAAGATTCATCCGGTTCATGAAATCGTTACATTCCCTGAATTCATTCAGCCTTAGATCCAGGTAAAACATTGTTCCACCTATTTCGATCTTTGGTAATTCCCTTGCCATCCTGCTGCTCATGTACATTTGTCGATTTAGAATCTCACCGATTGAATAAATATTATTCAACCGCTACTCTACTATCATATTCCAAAGAATGCACGGATCACGGTAACAACTACCACCAAAAACACACAGGACCCAAACCACGCTGCTGCCACCTTACCTGTATCATGGTCACCGGCATTCCATTTCTGATAAACTTTCACCGCACCGATTAATCCGATAATAGCACCTACTGCATACATCAACAAAGTGCCGGATGCGAAATAGCTACGTACTTTATTATTGGCTTCGAGAATCCCTGCATTACCATCCTGGGCGAACAACTGCGAAATCAAACACAGCAACACAATAATTGATCCGATTTTTTTCATTTTGCTTTTATTTATAATTTCCCCATTAGGGGTTAGGGGGTATTCCATAATGCGTCAATCTCTTCTTCACTCACACCATCGATGCCATAGACCTCCAGTTCCTCTGCGATATACAAATTGATTTTGCCCTTGTATTCGGTTTCTTTAAGGATTCTAAAGTCTTTGATCTTTTGCTGTAGAGAAAACATTAATTCAGGCTTAAATGATTTGTTCTCCGAGGCATTCCTGATGATACCACCCAATTCAGAAACTAGTTCATGAACTTTCTGTACATGATCTGGAATCTTCTTCATAGGTTGATCTATGGTTTGCTGTAAAATTTCTCTTCTTTGAAATAAGAATTGAAAAATATCTTTTCGATAAAATTGCCATCCGATAAATGCATAATAGGTTACAATCACCAATAGACTAAATAAGAGAAAGCTTAACAAGGAATAAGAAGAGAACATTTGCTTTGATTGTAGAACAAAGCTATTACGTAGACAATAGGCAGTTGATCCAACCGAATAGATGAACCGTAAAATTAAATTAACTAATTTGTATTAAGGTAAAATTAAAAACTGAATATGGGATGATCCAAAATAGTTACCAGGACAAAGTTTACCCATCATTACATCGTAACCCATTTGAACCTCGATCCATTGAATTCAATACCTGTCTTTTTTTGCAATGACTCAAATGTAATTCTATATTGATCATAAGGTTGTTCGGTATCATTAGTATTTGGGAAATAATAGGATTCATACCTGTGAGTAGTTGGATGATAGATTAGTTTCCACATATATTTTGGAACTACTACATTATGTGTACCGATCGATTTTTGCTTTCCGATACTCCCGACAAAAACAAAGATTCTTCCTTCATCCGCTGCATACTTTCTTTCCTGCATTTCAAGAGACTTCCAAACACCCGCATTAAAATGATGCGTCTGAGGTGCCATATTAGAATAATAAAAGCATTCTTCCATTCCTGTTTCATCACAACCATTGTCTGCAGCACTCATATTGTGCCCACGATCAAAACCTGAACTTTCATAATCAGCATTTAGATCCGTTTCCTCTGGTGCCAAAGGATCAGCGGCAAATTTTCCTCTTCCTAATGGGTCCGGGCAGGAAACCATTTGGCTGGTCACTGCATAGGTCAGAACGATCGGTATATGTGCTTTGGCAGAAAAATAAGAAGTGAAATAGGTATGTTTAATCGGCTTTACAGATGCGGGCTGACCAAAAATGGAACAAACGATAAACACAACCAATGTTGTTAGGATTATCCGGTTATAAGTTTTCATATACTTTTCTTTAAAATGATTGATTTCCATACAAATCGAATTTACTCAGCATAAATTAACTAAGGTAGAGGCAAAAGCCTCTACAGAACCGGATGAATTCAATTCAAAAATCTTTTATGAAATCAGGAAGGACTCTATAAGAAGATATCAATGGCACTTAAAAAAGTATTCATTCTCAATAGTAATCGATGCAGAAGCAGGCCAATAAAAGAAAGAATCAAACATTCAATGGGTTGGGCATTGAATATAAACAAAACAATAATTGCTGACAGAACACCATAAGTAATCCCAAAGAGTATCCTCAAAAGATGGTAGCTAAGTAATAGTAATTCAATATATACAAGGCCTAACCCAATACTCCAGAAAATCCCTTCATGGTAAATCAACTGATATACAATTCCAAAAATCATAGAGAGTCCCGCCAGACATACCAGATTAATAAGAATGGTTTTTGAAAGCGTTTGTATTGACATATATCAAAAATATAAGACAATAAAAACCTGCACAAGCGTTAAAACACCCAATTTTCAATAGGGATATTCAATCTCTTATGGGGGTATCCGCCTCTATCGGTTATCAAATAACACCTCTATCTTGTTCCTCTCCCCACACATGAGCTATTTAAATGCTCAAAAAATCATAATCGCACTTTTCAATTCTAAAGCATGAAAAAAAACACATTGTTTTTTTGGACGCTTGCCATTTTGCCAACACTGGTATTTACGCAACCCAAAAATGATTCTATCCCTGTTCAATGGAATTATTATTCGCAAAGGGATTTACTAAAAAAGAGTATCGGTAAACCAGATACTTCAAAAGATGACGAGCAAACAAAGTTTGATCGTTGGGACTGGTTTTGGAATAATCGACACGGAAACGATGGGGATATGCGGACCTATATAAAAGGTATGAATACCTTTTACCAGAAAAAATCAACAACTACGCTCTCCGTTAATTGTCAGGAAGATTGTAATTCCTCCTGTTATCCTGCAGACTGGCGATTTATCGGGCCGGAATATATTGCAAAACAGAACCTTGGCCAGGTTCATGCCCTTTGGGTCAACCCCGCCATTTCATCAAGTGATAACATGCTTGCAGGTGCAGAAAGTGGATTATGGAAAACAAATGATGGAGGACAACACTGGACTAACCTGACTGACTTCTGTCTGCCGGGTGTCGGAATCTTTTCGATCGCAGTTCAGTCCAACAATGCAAATATTATTTATATCGGTACCGGTGTGGCCAATTCAGTTCAGTCAACCGATCACAGTTATGGAAACGGGATATATAAAAGTACTGATGGAGGCGTAAGCTGGCAACACCTTACCGTTGCGAACTTAGTTCCCTGGGAAAATTTCTGTACCAAAATTCTCATCCATCCTTTTAATCTAAACCTGTATGCGATCATCGCAAGCAGAGCATATAAATCCATTAATGGAGGAGCCACCTGGGTGCAAATTCTGGGTGATAACGAAAATCCGGACAGGTTAACTTTGCGCGATATCGAATTAAACCCACAGATTACTACTTCGGACGAAGTCTATATTTCCAGTAGCTCACATGTTACCAATTGGTTTGCTTGCCCGGTTACTTCAAACCCATGTTCCTGGTTTTGTTCAGTATCCAATGCCCAGTATGCAACAGCCAAGGTCTGGAAATTAAATACACCATTTAATTCAACAACGGTCACACCCTTCTCCTTACAAAATCTCTGTTCGACGATTCCTGGATATACAAATGATGTCGCACTTGCTATGCTATCATTAACACAAAATAGTATAAACATTGCTTGCTGGACAAATGCAGGTACCCCGAAAATATACAGGAAGATTGGCACAAATCCCTGGACAGGTTTTACACCTGCGGTTACTTGTCCTTCTGGCCTTTATGGATTTAATAATATCTATTCATTACCATTTGAAGTATCTCCTGTAAATGATAATATTCTTTATTTGGGAGGTAACCAGTTATTTAAATCTACCGACGGTGGCCATAATTTGGTTTGTTGCTGGCAATACGATGCAATGAATATTGGTACTAATTTTTTAGGCAGTCACCCTGACTTAAGAACTTTCGTCTTATATCAATCCACAGCATCAGGAAATGATATCCTGTTTCTTGGAAATGACGGAGGTATTGGTAAGACGGCAAATGGTGGTCAATCAACCACCAATTTAAATGGCGCGAATCTGCAACTTACGCAAGTGTATGGCATCTCAAATAATGAAAAATATCCAACCGCTATTTATGGAGGAACACAGGACAATGGTATATTTAATAATACAGCAACCACCTGGAAAGTAGATGTAATCGGTGACGCATATGATGCAGCATCAGATTTGAATGACCCATTGATAGCCTATACATCATCAAACGGCAATGTGGTTTATAAAACGACTACAGGTGGTGGAAGCTGGTCTTCCCTGGGTCACCCTCCGGGTGAAAGTTTTGTTTACGCTCCTTTGTGGGTAGATAACTTGAACAGGTTGTATGTAGGCGGATTAAATCTATGGAGGCGCGATGGCAATTCCTGGACTCAGATCACTCATCTTATAAGTAACCGGGGGATCCGTTCAGTTAAACTAACGGATGATGGCAATACGGCATACATAGTTTATTCAGGTGAATTATGGGATGCCAATAGTCCCAACTCGGCCTTTCAAGGTAAAGTGTATAAGATAACAAATCTCAATACCAGTCCTGTCGCTACCGATATCACAGCTTTCCTTGAGGGAGTTCGCTACACTTCTATAACGGATCTTGCGATAGACCCCGTTGATGGAGAAAAGGTATGGGTATGTTTTGGAGGCATGTGGACAAGTGATCACAAAGTATATAAATATGAAAACAATAGCTGGACAGCATTTGGTCTGGGATTGCCGAACAAACCAAGTAATGCTCTTGAATACATGAAGAATGCAAATGATCTTTTATTCATTGGCACAGATGATGGAGTCTATTATAGAAATAATCTGATGACAGAGTGGAAACCTTTTATGTGTAATTTACCTCATACGATAGTCACAGACTTAGAAATTAATTATAATGCAAATGAACTCAGAGCGGCGACTTTTGGACGTGGCATCTGGAAAACCAAGATCCCCTTACAATACACATCAACCTGTTCTGTTCCTGCTTTGATTACGACAAATCTGGGAAACATGAGTAATGGCCAGACGACTTTGGTTACTGCGTTAAGTCAATCGGTTTCGATAAATTACGGAGGTACTTGCATAGGCGGTGATTGCTGTGCATTACCCGGAGGAGGAATTACATGGACCATATATAAGAAGATGATCTATCCTGCTATTATGCCTGAATCTAATATAGCAACGGGAACCGGAGCAACAATCAGTTTCAACGGAATTTTTAGAATTGGGCAGCCCGCTTTTCCTAGCCAGAAATTCTCATACAGAGTTGAAATAAAATTATCGTGCTCAGGAAAGGATTGTGCAACAACAAATCTTTTCTTTAATGGGAAATAACAAACAACCACTTAAACATTTCAAAATGATAAATAATTAATGACTGGATTTTTTTTCTTAACTGTCAATAAGACTAACATTAGAAATAATTAATACAAAAAACTGGATTAACTAAATTAATAAACGAAAGCAATTTTAAGAAAACGGTGCTAAATTCATTTATTATTTTTTTCTCTGAATTGTATTAGATATTGGTTTCTCTTTATTCTTATTTTCTTTAAGTACGGACCAAATGCCACTAGCCATTAGGACGATGGCAGTTGTAAATATAGCAACGATGACAGACCGAATAATAGGCTGGCCCCATAGAACAAATTTGTCAGGCATTTGCTGTTTATATTGAATTCTCTTCATTTGAGAGGCAATAAAAGTATCAATCTGGACTTCATCGAACGGATTGATTGATTTTTCATGTTCCATAATTATCTATTTAATGAAGCTACACTTCCAACCAAAAATAAATAAAAGCTTAATGTTATTGAAATGTCGTTGCCTGCTTCTTTTGGCAAATATTTATTCATTACATACCAAATAAAGACTCCAAGAATAGTAGACCCGGCTAAAAAGATTAATTGATCAATAACCCCCTTTTTCTGTCGTTCAGGATTTTGAGCAAAAACGATTTTCGCAGTTCGCTCTGGGTAAAGTACAGATTGAACTGCAGAATGAATCGCTTCTGGAGGATGATATGCAGACCTGTTGTAAATGGCAGCTACCATTTTTTCTTTTTCCGAATTAGCCATTGAATTCACACTGTTATATAGATTAAATTTAGAATCTTCATGAATGGTCAAGGATCGCTCATATATCCCCGAAGAAGTCATTACTTTGGCGAGGATCGCAATACTATCAAGTAGAATAAAAAATAGCATAAGAAATTTGGAAAGAAGGGTAACAGGTCCTATTTTATACCAATGGTCATCCTTTCCATAATCCGATAGTCTTGAAAGTGCTGTAGTACGTTTAAGGTAATCCTCGCTGAATTTATTCTTAACTACAGTAATTTCCGAATCCGAAAGTTGGCGAAAATCATTTTCATTCCGATGAATGGAATCTGTCAACAAAGTCCTGAACAAGTATAAGAATGTAATTTCAGATTTTATTTTTTTTGACAGTGGGCCATCTCCGAATTTACCCGAAATCGGTTCAAAGGGATCACTTAATTTTGTTCCGGTAGCTTCTGCCTTTTGTAAAAATTCTTTTCTCCTAATCAATGCTCCAATAGAATCCAGTTCATTTCTCAAATGTCCATTACGAAAATAAGCCGTATCCTTATATTTAGTTTCTACAGCCATCAACTTTTCATATTTCATATTTCCGATCTCTTCAGAAATATTCCCTTCTAGTACTTTTAGAATAAGTGGATGGGAAATAATAATTCCAAGTAGAATTGAAACGACAATTCTAAATCCTGCAATTAATCTATATTTTCCAGATGGCAATCTCTTATCAAGTGTAGACACTAGATAGGTATCAATAACAAGGACAATAAGGCTCCAGATGGTAGAAATGAAAATTCTTGCAAAATCTTCTATACCAAGATATGGAGCTGCAAACCACATGCCCCCCCAAGCCAAAATAGCAGGAACAAGTATTACCATACCTAGCTTTACATGTTTTCGCCTTTCGGAAACTGAACTATCCTGTAAGACAATGGGATCACCTCCTGAAAGCCAAATAAAAAAATTCTTCTGGGTAGATTTCAAATTGTGTAATTTCTTTATAAATGTTAAAACTAACCAAAGAGAACAAAAATAAATAGGGGCTAAAACCCCTGTTAAAAAAAATCCTTCTTCCCACAATTAAACTATCAACCTTTTTATTTTTTAAATCTTGAAAATGTTAAGAGTTCGTTTCTGTAAAAAATTCACAAAATAATTTCCATTCGCATATAATCTATCCCGTTTGAAAACACCCAATTTGATCAGGAATTAATACTCAGCGCCATTACCTGCCGGCCGACACACCCCCATCGACAACAAGATTATGCCCAGTGATATAAGCTGATTTATCCATAGCAAGAAAAGCAACTGCAGAAGCAATCTCTGCAGGACTGGCTATTCTGTTTAGTGGAGTAATCGAAAGAACTTGCTCCTTATATAATTGATCAGAAAGCAAAGGAGTGATCCTCCTTGTTTCGGTAAACCAGGGAGACACACAATTCACACGAATGCCAAAAGATGCATATTCAACAGCCAATGATTTAGTAAGTTGAATAAGTGCAGCTTTTACGGAAGCATATACACTGCCTGTGCCTACATCAAAAATTCCTGCTACGGAAGCAATATTGATAACACCTGCATTCCCTGGTTTCTTCAAAGCAGGCAACAGCATTCGGATCATTTCAAAGCCTGCAATAAAATTGATATCCATCAACTGATGAACCTCGCTCAATGAGAATTCATCACTTGCCTTAGAAATATTCATTCCTACATTATTAACCAGAATATCTAATCGCCTAATCTGTTCAACAATTTTCAAACGCTCCTCCGCATTGGCAATATCAGACTGTAGAAAATGATAAGGAATGGTTTCCACGGGATTCCTCCCAACCACAATCACCTCTGCCCCCAGCCCCGCCATTTCATCCGCACAGGCTCGCCCGATTCCGTGAGTACCGCCAAGAATCAACGCAGTCTTACCTTTCAGATTCCACTCACTCATGCAATTCCCATTTTATGTTTCAGATAAGAAACAATTTCTTCAGCCACTTCAACCTTAGATTTCAATGCCACCTCCACGATTCCCTTTGCATGAATTAAGGAAACCTGATTGGTATCTTTTTCAAATCCTGCACCTTCATCATTAAGGGAATTCAATACAATTAGGTCAAGATTTTTTTTCTTTAATTTCTGGAAAGCATTTTCCTTCTCATTTTCCGTTTCCAACGCAAACCCCACAAGCATCTGTCCATTTCTTTTATGCTCTCCAAAATAACCCAGTATATCTTTATTTTTAATCAACTCAAGTGACAACCTCTCACCAACCTTCTTGATCTTTTGGTCAGCAACTTCCGAGGGCCGATAATCCGCAACCGCCGCACTCATAACAACTATTTCACTATCCGGGTGCCCCAAACATGCATCAAACATTTCCTCCGCAGTCCCAACCCTTTCCACCTTGATCCCTTGAAATCTTGTCACTTGCCCCGATGGCCCGGATACTAAAACTACTTCTGCCCCCTGTAGATACAAAGCCTCCGCCAAAGCATACCCCATTTTACCGGAAGAACGGTTTCCGATAAAACGAACAGGATCAATCGGTTCATAAGTTGGGCCGGCAGTAACCAAAACCTTTTTGCCTTTCAAAGCGGTTCCTCTGAAAAACTGTTCAACGATACAAGTCAATATTTCTTCAGGCTCTGCTAATCTTCCTTCTCCATAAAGGCCACTGGCCAATTCTCCAAGACGGACTTTTAAGCTGAATACGCCATTCTCTCTCAGCAATGCCATATTTTTTTGCGTTGTCCAATGATGCCACATATCCTCATCCATGGCAGGAACAACCAGTACAGGGCAAATCGCAGAAAGATAAGTCGCTAACAATACATTATCACACCCTCCATGCAGCATCTTAGACAAAGTATTACAGGTAAGCGGTGCGATCACCATCAGATCTGCCCATCGCCCGAGTTCCACATGATTGCTCCATTCATATTCTTCATGCCATTCAATAATCACCTTGTTTTTTGAGAGAACAGATAAGACCAGCGGTGGGACAAATTCCTTTGCGGCAGGAGTCATGACAACCCGCACTTCTGCTCCTTCTTTGATCAATAAACGCAGAAGCAAGATGGATTTGTAAGCAGCAATACTGCCGGTAATACCGAGCAATATTTTCTTATTGGACAATAATAACATCCTGCAAGTAACCAACTTAATACTGGGAGCAATGTCATTTAATTGTCAAATCAGATTTGCTGTCGGAAAACATGGATAGGTTTGCGCATCAAAATCCTATTCCATGGAGATCATTAGAACCGCTAATGAAATGAGTACCGTGTTAAGTGTACACAATAATATTGGCTTTGTTCCGACCATGGGATGCCTGCATGATGGACATCTTTCCTTGCTTATCCGAAGTCTGACTTATAATAAAATTACGGTTTGCAGCATCTTTGTCAATCCGACCCAATTCAATGATCCAACCGATTTTCAAAAATATCCCGTAACCATTGATTCCGATATTGAAAAACTCAAGTCTCTGAAAGTGGATTATTTATTTCTGCCTTCGGTTGAAGAAATCTACCCCGAAAATTATCAGGATAAATATTTTGACTTGGGATTATTAGAAACAAAATGGGAAGCTGCATTTCGGCTAGGACATTTTCAAGGTGTATGCAATGTCATGGATAGATTATTGGAGATCATTCCTGCCAACGATCTCTGGATGGGACAAAAAGATTTTCAGCAATGCATGGTAGTGAAAAAATTATTAGAGTTGACCCACCGAACCGCCATTCAGTTCCATAGAGTAGAAACCAGTCGCAATGAAATGGGCATCGCCCTCAGCAGCCGAAACCAAAGATTATCAGAAACAGGAAAAGAAAATGCCGCCGCGCTTTATGAATCATTACAAATGATCCGCAAAAGTTACAAACTGCAGTTCTTTGAATACTTGGTCACACTCGCAACAGATAATCTTTTACGCAAAGGATTTGAAAAAGTAGAATACATAGATCTTATTCAAACTGAAACAGAAACAGCAGTTGCCGCAGCCGCCTGGATCGAAGGAGTCAGATTAATTGATAACATAATCCTTAACTAATGCCAGAATCTAAAGAGTTTAAAAAAGTAACTACCCATTCCCTAAGGCAAATGAAGGAGCAGGCAAGAAAGATTACCATGCTTACTGTCTATGATTATTCTTTCGCTAGAATCTTTGACACCGCAGGCATTGATGTGCTACTCGTAGGTGACAGTGCGGCAAACGTGATGGCAGGCCATGAAACGACTTTACCCATTACACTCGACCAGATGATTTACCACGCCCAGTGTGTGGTGCGGGGTGTGAACAGGGCGCTGATAGTGGTTGATCTTCCATTCGGCACCTACCAGTCAAACCCTTCCCTTGCCCTCTCCTCTGCCATCCGAGTGATGAAAGAGACCGGTGCCCATGCCATCAAACTGGAAGGTGGAGAAGAAGTGATCGACTCCGTAAGAGCAATCGTTTATGCAGGCATCCCGGTTATGGGACACCTTGGATTGACCCCTCAAAGTATTTATCAATTTGGATCATACGCAGTAAGAGCAGAGAGTAATGAAGAAGCAGAAAAACTAAAATCAAATAGTAAGCTGCTTGAAAAGGCAGGTTGTTTTGGAATTGTCCTTGAAAAGATTCCTGCGTTACTTGCAAAGGAAGTAACAGCGTTAATCAAGATCCCAACGATTGGAATTGGCGCAGGAAAAGATTGCGATGGACAGGTATTGGTAATGCATGATATGCTGGGCATCAATACAGAATTTAAACCTAGGTTTTTAAGGAAGTATCAGAAATTAAACGGACTCATCAGTGAGGCAGTAAAACAATATATTGCTGATGTGAAAGAAAATAGTTTTCCCTCAGATAAAGAATCTTACTGATGAATTGACCCTTTATTGATTATTTTGATTGATCAGATTCACGACGACTTTCACCATCACTTCCTTTTCTTCTGGCTGGCTTTCAGCGATCATCAGTGCAAGGGCCACCAGCGCATTGTCCGCAATTTTTCGGCTTCCGTTGGGCTTATAGAGAATCCCGTTCTTTTCCATGAACCATACAAACAGGAAGGCAGCGATCCGCTTATTGCCATCTGAAAAAGAATGATTCTTGATCACAAAATAGAGAAGGTTAGCCGCTTTTTCTTCCACACTTGGATAGACATAGTTTCCGCCGAATGTCTGATAAATCGCGGCAAGCGATCCTTGAAAAGATTCATCCTTTTCATTCCCAAACAAATTGCTTCCGCCAAATTTTGTATGTAGTCCTTTGATAGCTTTGATAGCTTCCGGATAATTGATCTGAAATAACTCCTTCTCTGTAGTAGGGCCAAGTTCCAATGCCTGGTGGTCATATTTATCGAGCACATCGAGGGCATAGGTATAATCGGTAATGACTTTTAATAGACCCGTGGCTTCATCGGTGTTTAGGTTCTTATTCTCTATCACATTACCCAGCAGTTTCACAGTTTTCTTCAGATCTTCCAGTTGATTACTTTTGTCCCTGAGTAGCTTTTCATTGATCGAGTATCCTTTTACCAAATAATCTTTCAAAACAGTGTTGGCCCATATACGAAATTGGGTGCCACGTTTGGAATTAACGCGATAACCGACAGAAATGATAAGGTCTAGATTGTAGTGATCAATCGACCTTTGGATATGTCTTTTCCCTTCTAAACGAACTTGTGCAATTTTTGCACAAGTTGTATTTTCCGCCAATTCTTCGGACAAATAGATATTTTTTATATGCTTTACTATTGATGTCCTGTCCGTATCGAATAGTTCTGCCATTTGATATTGATTCAACCATACAGACTCCTGTTCTAATTTGACTTCAATCTGTGTCTTCCCATCCAGTGCCTGATAGATAATAATTTCTCCTGTTTGCATTCATTATATTGTTATTGATTTTAAAAAGGAGTCGAAATTATTTAATGCTCAACCGGATAGCTGTTTTTAAACGCTTATTTCAAATCATAAACGTTTATCCTTCCGCCACTCACACACAGCATTCGCAGTCACCCCCAGATAAGCAGACAACACTCTATCTGTGATCCTTTTTCCATCACCTAACCATGATCCATTCGACATCAATTCTTCAAACCGATCCCTTGGTGGGAGCATCAACAGTGAAGTATGTTTTTCATATGAGCATATATGCGATTGAGCAATCGCTTGATGATGTATATTCAGTTCTGTAAATCGCTGAATGAGATAATTCCAATCAATTTTAGAAATATAAACAATCACACTGGGTTCAACCGCCCGAATAGAATATTCAGAAGGTTGTTCACTAAAATAACTCTGTGCAGAAACCAAAAACTGGTCTTCCTTCGCAAGATGAAGGATCAATTCCTTGTTGCCGGATTCAAAATATAATTTCAAAAGCCCTTTGATCACGAAGCCCATTTTATCACAAACCGCCCCCTCCTGCAGCCATACTTGCCCGCGCCGTAATTCCTTCGCCTTCATCACTTTCAACAACGCAGCAATCGCCTCTGCCGAAAGCGGATGAATCGAATTGAGATGGTTGATCAACTCCACCATCATTGAAAATTTCCAATATTCATTTTTAAACTGAACCCGAACGAATTTTGAAAAGGTGAAACAGCCGCGATAGAACCAAAAGGCACGAGATAATGAAAATCGATTCCCCAGCTTTGATCCATCACAAATCCTTTGTATCCCACACCCAATCCACAATAAGTACGGTTGCCATGTTCCTTGCTTTCAAGATTGACACCCCCCCTCAAATAGAACGAACCTGCAAATCCAAACTCCATCCCGGCAGAATATTGAAAATGATCTATCATTCGGGTTACATCAAAAGCAAACTGAGACTGAGTACCGCTCTCCGAGTTAACTCCAGTATACGCAATCCCGAGTCCCAGATTAACAGGCATGGCAATCTTATCTTCATTGGTTTGCAAACTGACCTTTGGTCCAAGATTATTCAGAATCAATCCCCACTCAAGCTTTTTATTCGCATCACCGAGATTCAGGTATTGGTAATAGCCAAAACTTCCGCAGATCCCATAAATATTTTTAGGCACATCCGTAAAAACATTCTGGCTTAAAAATTTAAATCCCAAACCAAGTGAAGCTTTATCAGCAATCTGAATCGCAAATGCTGACCCTAGATAAAATTCTTTGGCACGATAAGTTGCTATGGCCGCACCATTATTATCTCGTGAAACCATGTCACCGAGATCCAGATAGCCCAGCATCAATCCCAATGCAGATGAATTGGAAAGCGTTCCTAAATAGTTCAAGTGAATAAATCTCGAATCCGGATTAATGGCAGCTAACCACGGAGAATAATTGATCGAAACCTGGTGAAAGTTTTGCGTGAACGCAGTCTTCGATGCATTATACCAAAGCTGTTGGTTCTCGTTAGCAGATGCTATGCCGGTATTCCCCATACCAAAGCCCCTGCTCGATGCCGGGATTTCCAGCGATGGAAAAGCAGTCTGGGCGCTAACCCGCAATGCAATCAAACAAAGTACCATCATTACCGCTCTCATGGAATGATAACCGTTTGAGTGAGTGTATCAGAATGCTGTCCAAGATCATCCACCACAAAAAGTCCGATCCTTTGCAATCCACGAAAATGAAACGTCCACTCAATAAAAGGGATCGAAGAAATTACAGATGCCCCGTTTACACTAAAATGATATTCTGTAATGATCCCATCAGACTTCTTAGTAGCAGAAGCATCAAATTGATATACCCAATTATCAATAACCGAACTATCCTTAAACTGAATATCAAAGGAAGCTTTAACTGCATGATTCGCCAGACATTGAATAATTAATTGCCTGCTGGTTGTTCTTCCCAATTGATCAGTGAGATAAAAATCAACTGAATAAATTCCTGGCGCATCACAACTCACAAATACCCCGGTACTGTCTCCCGCAACGATAACAGGCCATGAATCTTTAAGCAGAACACCACGATACATAAAATGAACCTTCCCACTGGTATCATTGTATTGCACATTGAATTGCCTAGTGGATGGAATAGTTTTGATCCATAAATAACCTCCACTATTGATATTGGTAAAATCCTTTTCAC
Source organism: Sediminibacterium sp. (assembly GCA_965206685.1). Taxonomy (GTDB): domain Bacteria; phylum Bacteroidota; class Bacteroidia; order Chitinophagales; family Chitinophagaceae; genus Sediminibacterium. The sequence goes on along the minus strand of OZ242223.1, from coordinate 1,087,315 downwards.
GAACCTTTACCGTATCCGTATTGAAATACAGCAAAGGCCCCGGCGCTGCGTTGATGATAGAGGAATACTTATCACTGCACGATAAAAACAGGAATAATATTGGAATGAGTTTTTTCATTGCTTTAGTATTTGTAAATCTTTGAAGAATGTTTTTCGTTGTTATAAAGTCCGGTAATCACATACATCACTGCAGAGTACAGATCTTGTATCCCGTCGAGAGAAAAAAGATTCTCGCCTTTCTTCCCACTGAACTGCCACCCCTTAATCCATGCACCTGAAACCGTAAACAGATCAAGTCGAATGTTTTCATTTCGTGTAAGCACAACAGAAACTTTGAGTTCGTTATGAAAAGGAACAGGGAATACATTCCAGTCTTTCAGATTGCCAAAAAAGGAATGATCCGGAATTACAACCGTGTCCCGCTCGCCAACACGTAACACAGTTGAGAACTCCGTGATACAATTGCGCTGACTGATGGCTTTTACTTTCAGCACCACACTATCCGCATTCGTAAAGAAGTTTTGTCGAATAACATTAGAAGAAGTGACAGCCCGAAGGCTGTCACCCAGGTACCATTGAAATTGGGCAGCGTCCGTAATTGCTGCCGTAAGGGTCGCCTGTTCTCCATAGGAAATATGTTTAGGTGTTACAGTGAAGGTTCCTGCCGGGAACTCAGTATCATTGGCTGTGACTAACACCTTTGTGCTGTCATAGCAACCTTGTCTTGCAACAAGAACCCGATACTGCCCGGCATAAGCCGAAAAACTTTGAGAGTTGGAAATTGAATCTCCTATCGGTGTATCCGTCCAGCGATATATCTCATAAGGCATGAAGCTATTCTTTGGCAATACCTTTAATTGAGTCTTACCACCTTCACATACTTTTTTATACCCTGTGATAATAGGTGTGGAAATAGTTCCTGTAGTGATCGCAATTGCATTCGAGTTCGAAGCAGCATTGCAACCCTTATCTGAAATCACCATCACTGCATAAGAGCCTGCCTGCGTTACTTTTAAAACATTAATACTGGTACTAGCAAAGAACACCCCATCCTTAAACCAGTTATAGGTATATCCCGAGGTCCAGTTGGTGATTGTAATCTGTCCCGTATCACCATTACATAAATGTGTGGCAGGACTGCTGATAATTGCCGCAACTGGCTGCGGATTGACCGTTACAGTTGCTGTTCCAGAAACAGTTGCAGAACAATGAACACCACTGGATTCTTTCACACTCACCAGAGTATAGGTAAATGTTCCGGCTGTTGAAGTCGGCACACTTACTGAAACCGAATTACCTGAAACCGTAGAAACAGTTTGATTCGAACCGTTATTGATCTTATAGGTGAACGTATAAGGGGCGGTTGCATTACTGCCTGTAAAAGTTAACATTGGTGCTGTCCCATTTTGACAAACCGTTGTGGATCCTGAGATTGTCGCAGTTGGTAATGGGTTGACAATAATAGTTGCAGTACCCGAAGCTGAATTCAGGCAAGTATTTGAACCCGATTCCTTAACACTGAGTAATGAATAAACAAAGGTTCCGGCTACTGATGATGGAACACCTACTCCAACACTATTTCCAGATGGAGTTGTAATAGTTTGTGTGGCACCGCCATTGATCTGATAAGTAAACGTATAAGGTGCTGTTGCACCGCTGCCGCTAAATACTATGATCGGAGTAAAACTGTTTTGGCAAAGTGTGGTTGAACCGGAAATCGTTGCTGATGGCAAAGGACTTACCACAACCGTTGCAGAACTGGATACAGCATTACTGCAGGCAGTTCCGCTGGATTCCTGAACACTCACCAATGTATAAGTAAAAGTTCCAGCCGCACTCGTTGGTACACTTACGCTTATTGAATTACCTGATGTGGTAGAAATCGTTTGATTACTGCCCCCATTGATTTTATAAGTAAACGTATAAGGGGCAGTGGCTCCCGAGCCTGTAAAGGTTATCGAAGGTGCAGTGGCGTTTTTACAAACGGATGCATTGCCTGAAATGGTTGCTGATGGTAATGGATTAACTGTAACAGTAGTTGCAACGGATGTTGCCTGACAACCATTCCCGTCAGTAACCGTTACATAATATGCCCCTGATGAACTTACCGAAATGGAAGAACTGGAAGCCCCCGTGTTCCATGCATAAGCAGTTCCGCTGCTTGCTGATAGTGTCACGCTGTTTCCTGAACAAAAAGTTGTTGAAGAAGATGCTGAAATTGTCGGAGTCGCAACAGAATAATAACCCACTGTCACAGCACTGGAAACAGCCGAACATCCATTCTTGGTGACAGTTACCGTATAAGTTCCTGGCCCAACGGAAATACTTTGTGTGGTTTGCCCATTAGACCAGAGATAAGTATCATATCCACCACCAGCATCCAGTGTTTTCTGCGCTCCGGGGCAAACCAGAAAATTACTCCCCGGCACAGGTGTCGGACAGACAACCGTATTCACGCTCACTGAATTACTGTTCGAACTGTTACCGCAGGCGTTTCGATCATAACTGTAATAAGTTCCGGCTATTGAAACACTGATACTGTTTCCAGTCGCACCATTTGACCAGGTAATACTCGATCCTGATGAACTCAAATTCACACTTGCACCATTACACAATAATTGATTCCCTGATGGTGCAATTGTCGGCGCTGCCGGAGAACTGCCGGTTGTAATTGAGATCGTATTACTGTTAGGGCCTGCACCGCATCCATTACTTTCATAAGCATAATAATTACCGGCAGCATTTACAAGTGTGCTGCTTCCTGATGCTCCGGTACTCCAGTGAATTGTTCCTCCACCGGAAGGCGATCCACTCAATGTGCTATAAGAACCGTTACATAAAAGCGTTCCCAAACTGCTGCCGATACTGGGTGCAGATGGAGATGATCCTGTTGTAATGGTGATAGTTGAACTGTTAGAACCTTGTCCACAAGCATTTGTTTCATAGGCATAATAACTTCCGGGACTGCTGACAGAAATCGCATTACCTGTTGCACCTGTGCTCCAGTAAATAGTTCCTCCGCTTGATGGACTTGTACTTAAATTAGTAGAGGCACCATTACACAAAAAAGTTCCGTTACTGTTACTCACTGCAGGTGCCGGGGGGACAGCACCAGCGGTAATGATCCACGGATCTGATTCAGGGGAGACACCGCAATAATTCGATTCATGCACAGTATAGGAACCTGCACTAAAAACAGTAATGGAACTGCCAACATCGCCTGTTGACCATGTATAACTATAACCTGAGCCATTAGCATACAGATGCGCAGCAGCTCCATTACAAAGAGTGGTAGCATCCCCGCTGATATTGGGTTTGGAAGGCGCAGAAGGCGAACTAGCTACAAAATCAAAACTGGTAAGCGGCGCACCATTATTGCTTATTCCGTAGGCACTGATAGTGATCTGGTCTCCCAAATTATAAGCCCCGCTAAAAACAACATCCCCCTCTCCCGCTGCAAGACTCTTACCCACCGATTGACTTGCACCTGCATACACATTATAGATGGTATGGTAATTACTTGAATTTCCATTCTCATCTGCATTGCTGATATGAAAACTAAAACTCACCAGTCCCGTCGCACAATCGTACGACTCAGAATTCAAGGAGATGGAAATAGTATTTTGAGCGTTAACATGCAATCCAATAGTTAACAATAGCCCAATGATAATTTGTCTCATAAAAATTAATTGAAATGATAAACAAGCCCAAACCCAAACACAAACCCCGTACTACCCAATCGTTTATTAAATAACCATCGCTGTTGTGCAAACAGATTGAGCCCAAATACTTCACTCATCATCCATTTACCAGAACCTTCTGCAACTATTCCATAATTGAACCGCTGAGAAAATGATAAATCATGGTAGATCCACGGCTCAGATTCAATATGTCCTGTTAGTCCTATTGAACTCATAAATGAAATAGCTGAATTGCCTTCTTTACCTCTACCAAACACATATTGTGCAATAAGGTCTATTCCAAAAGATTTATATCGAAGACCATTCTGATGAGAGAACTCTATAAAAAAATCACTGGCCAGATTTACTTCACTATTGGTATAGTGAGAATACCGGATACCAAAATGATCAGCAGGCATCAGGTTTTTTCCAGCGCGGAGTTCAATGGCTTGAGCATTGATCCATGAATGCAGTACTAAAGAATAAAATGTAAGGATCCACCATTTTTCCATCGTTCACAGTTTAGAATCCAAAACTGCGATGATTCAATGCCGGTAAGGCTTGATATTGTGTAAATAACAAAGCCGCTGTGCAGCGGCTTTGTTATGATCAGGATTGAAGAATCAGGATCTTGCAAATTGTATAAGTGGGTCGTAATCTCCAAGATCAGCGGCCTTGACAGCTGATAAATATTGTCGTCTAACTTCAGATGTAATGTTTAGATTTTCTGCACCCCAACTGAAAAGAGTTTCTCCCAATATTTTATGAATAAGAATATCCCCCATCAACCGACTATGTCTTCCGTTTCCATTTGGAAAACAATGGATACAGACTAATCTGTGTTTGAATCGAATCGCTATCTCATCATTTGTATAAATTCTCATTTCAACCCAATAGCGAGTATCATCTAGCAGGCTTCTTAAACTGGTTGGGATATCCCATTTATCAACTCCGATATTTTTATTGGTCTTCCTGAATTGTCCGGCCCATTTCCATACCTCACCATACATTCGCCGGTGAACAGAAATGATGAAAGATTCTGTTAAGACCTGATTGATTTTAAAAGATCTGGACAAATACCAGATAATAGTCTGTTCAATATTTTTTTGTTCAAATTCATCCAGTTCACGAAGTGTAGTGATGGTTTCAATTCTTAGTCCCTCTTTTTCCTCTTCATCCAGTGGCGTTTGGCCATCTATATATTGAACACTTAATCCCATAAAATTTTAGGCATGGTTTCTTTAATTTCTTTAACTCTTTCTTCAATTGCCTTAGTCAATCTTTCCTCTGTGTTTCCTTGTTCTTCGAGTATCATTGTTTGAGAGGCCCTACCAACAATGTTTTGTGCCAGCTCTCTTGATTTCCGATCTATCATTGCCTCCAGCGAACCGTCTTTTGGTACAAATCCATAGATAAGTTCCATATCCATTGCAGCCGCAGCTTCCCTAAGAGCTTTTAAAGTAACAGCGCCTTCTTTTTCCCTTCTCTCTATATCGAATGCACTTTGTTTTGAAATACCCAGTTTCCGGCCTAATTGCTCCAAAGACATGCCAATAGATACTCGCACAGATCTAAGCCATCCATTTGAAGGCACAGGTATAGCCCGCAGATCTGAAATAGATTTCATCCTGCTTTCTAATTGCTGTATTTGTAAGGTCTTAGGCTTCATAAAGTAAGCATATAGTATTACTATATTAGCGCAAATGTAATACTATATTATTACTAAATAAGTCTAAAAGTAACACTTTTGTATCATTTTTGTTATTTGCAGGAAGCTATATTATTGATTTTCAATTCATTTAACTCAATTATCAGTAAAATACGCTTAAGGCTTGCATTTAACCGCACAGATTTATAGGTTTACTAAAACAAAACCTCATTATGAAAAAGTTATTTATCCTATTATCCTTTCTCTTGACAGTTTTGGTTGATCCTACTCTGGCCCAAACTGAGAAAGCCCCTGCACAAAAAAAGGAAACAATTGTCTACGTCTGTGATAGCAAAACATCTTATGCATACCATACTTCCAGTTCCTGCAGAGGATTAAACAGATGTACGCATCAGATCATAAAAATGAATGAGTCAGATGCTAAAAAACAAAAAAGGACACCTTGCAAGGTTTGTCATTAACAAATTACAATTATTACATAATACCCATTCCTGATATAGACAAAGAGCAGATGAATAAAGGATAATTAAAGATTATCTGCATGGTTGATGAAGCAAATAAAATATATGACAGCTACCCGGTTTTCAAATTCAACCAGGTCGTCAGGCTTTTTAAAAACCGTCCTGAAAAGCAGTCGTTAGTGGTTACATTAGTTTTTGTCCTACTGATCATACTCGCTTCATCAATCGATCATACCTTCCTTTTAGCAGGAACAGATATCGGTCTATTTGAACACCCCACAATCTGGACGTTTTTAATTCTACAGGCGATCATTCCCTACATATTCAAAAAAGCAGTTGACAATCTTTTTGAATTTTTAGAAGGTGCAGATATTGTTAAGGAAGGAAAAGATCTTTCAAAGTATAAAACCGTTTTTACGAATAATGTTCACAGGAAGACAAATGCAGGAAAAGTTATTTATTCATTTCTGATTACTGTGGGACTGGGATGTTTTGTATGGAATTCTTTCCAGAACCAGGACCCTTATCGGATTGTCGGATTTGATTTCTGGGATTCCATCAATCATGTTTTCGGATATTGGATTACACGTGTTTACAAATTTTATCTCTGGGTGTTGTTCTTTCCTTCCATTGTTCATATGCATATTTCATTGCTGCTAACGCTGAACAAACTATTGAAGGATGCCATAAAAGAAAATTTTTTCTCGCTGAAACCTTTTCACCAGGATGAGTACGGTGGTGTAGGGAAGATTATCAAAACTGCTATTGACCCATGGATTCCCGTGTTACTGATCGCATCTCTTTCCGTACTTAGCGCATTATTAATTCACAAGCAGTTGAGTGTTACACCGATTGTTGGTATATGCCTACTCAGCGCTTTATTCGTAGTGATATATCTTATTCCAGCGATAACCTTGCGGAAAATCATACAATCTGAAAAAAAAAGACAACTCAATGAAGTAACGCAGACGCAAAACGCTTTCTTTTACAAACTCAGTGACACCAATGAATCTGGTTCACTATCCAAAAACCTAGAAGCGATCAATGGATTGGCTCCAATCTACAAACAGGTAAAATCCATTTCATCATGGCCTTATTATACTAGTGTATTGAAGATTATCGGGCTAATTAATATACCCACTATTATAGGTATAAGTAAGGCAGTATGGCCATTAGTTAAGCAGTGATCTAAACAAACCTTTTGATTATTTCAGGCTTCGATGAACATACCTACTGGCAAGAAGAAACACTATACAGGCAGCGCCCCCACCCAAAAGCCAAAACACATTAAGAACCCTAAAGACGTTATTGGGAAAGCCAGACAAGTTATTAGATACAATCGCACAATTCTGATTCCTGAAAAACCTTTGGGATGATTTATTATTTGAAATTTATTTCCTTCAATGTTGTACTCTTTCTCAATCAATGTAATCTCATTTTCAATTTGATTCATAACTCTTTATGCTCTTCCCATAAGATAAAGCATGGTGTTAGTGCCTAATCCCAATAATAACAACGGAACGCCGCTACCAAAAATGAAATTGCTTTTTACTCCCCATGAACTGACTTATGAGCACATATCAAGTCGGTTAGAAACAATAATTGACAATACTGCCAAAACTGTTGTCACTGCCAAAGATGGCCATTGGAGTTGCATGGTATTTTGATGGCTCCATATACTCACCAAACTCGCGTAGCGTGTATTTTTAAAGTCATTGTTGTCCATATTTATTCTTTGAATGATTGAATAATCAATTTCCAATTCTGTCTAAGTTTTAATGTCAGATTCAGCATGGCCAACAGGCCAATCGCCCAATAAAATCCGGAGACAATGCGCCAATCAAATACCCAAACCGAAGGATAAAGAAGCAATACACCAGTCCCTATCCAAATCGGTATTATAGTCAGTGTACCCAGTATTCTTTGCGGAGGAAATATCCTTTGCCCATTCACCACAATACTTCTGACAGACAGAAGAAATACTTCTCTTAAAATGGCAATGGCGCAGGGGAGCATCGGTACACCTTTGACAGCAGCATAAAGAAGCGCGATGATCGTTAAATACTTATCTCCGAATAGATCCAGTATGCCACCTGTTTGGGTTGAACTGGATAATTTCCTCGCCAGAAAACCATCGAGCAAGTCACTGAGACATGCGTAAACGTATAATCCAAGTGCGATGAAGGTTAATCCAGGAACAAATGCAATGGAAATAAACATCAGGGCAGCTATCGCCCGACTGACCTGGTGACAACCTGTACGATGAGCAGCTTCTTATTTTTTGACCTCGATGACATCGACAGATAATCTTTAATTATCCTTTATTCAAACTCAGAAAAAGGACTTCCTAAATATACAAAACCTCAATAGAAATCATCGGGAATGATTCAATTTAAGCTTGTATATACCCCATCTTTATCATAAAAAGCATTAATTTCCTTGACGACTTATTAGGGGTTTTTACCCCTATTTGTATTTTAAAACTAAAATTGATTCAAGATGTTAACAATCAAAAAGGCTGTTGCTGAATTTTTACTCCATTGTCAATACGAGAAGAATCTGAGTGAAAAAACCTTAAAAGCTTATAAAATTGACTTGACGCAATTTCAGTCCGCATTTGTCACACATTCTCCTTCCATTACCCTGACACAAATAACCAGAGTTGAATTAAGAGAATATATAGTCTCACTGGCAGATCTGAAGCCCGCATCAATTAAACGAAAAATGGCTTCTATAAAAGCTATGTTTAATTTTTTGGAGTTTGAGGATGATCTTTTTATTAATCCATTCAGAAAAATGAGGTTGAATATCAAGGAACCTAAAAGGTTACCCAAAGTAATGGATATTAAAGAAGTCACAAAAATGTTTAGCCATGCCTATCACAACAAAAGTGTCTTAAAAGATATAAATACGTACGGCTATTTTGAAAGCCTGAGAAATATAGTGGTCCTGGAATTACTATTTACAACGGGCGCGCGAGTTTCAGAAATTGCCAACATTAAAACCGACACAATAAATCTGCAGACTGGAAATATTTTGATTAAAGGAAAAGGTAATAAGGAAAGATCTATACAGATATGCAATCGTGAGTCTTTGTTTATTTTAAAGCAATATTATCGTCAATATCACAACAAAATGGAGCAGGCCGGCAATTATTTTTTGATCAACCGTTTTGGAAAAAAATTATCCGACCAGTCTATTCGCACAATTGTAAAAAAAGTGGGAGTAAAATCAGGTAACACAAAACATATCACTCCCCATATGTTCCGGCATTCATTTGCGACACTTCTATTGGAAAAAGATGTGGATATTAAATACATTCAATCGCTACTGGGTCATAGTTCAATCATGACCACCCAAATCTATACACACGTAAATCGCGAGAAACAAAGACAGATCCTGAAATCAAAACACCCACGCAAAGATTTTATTATGCAATTGGAGCAGCATGAATAAAGGATAACTAAATATTATCAATGCTGTTGGTAGAAACTTTTATTAATTGCACAGCAGGCAAAGGTGTTGGTCTTTTCGCTAAAAAACCTATAGCAAAAGGAACTGTTTATTGGATCAGGAATGAATCCTTTGATAGGGTCTTTACTCTTGAACATAAGAATTCTCTGGAACCCATTGCAGCGGAATATCTGGAAAAATACGGATTCATGGAAGCCAATGGCAACTGGTATCTCTGTAATGATAATGCCAGATTTTCCAACCATTCAAACAAGCCTAATTCCTATAATCATTTTGACGATCATGGTATAGTTAAATACTGTACTACATCAAAGGATATTTTGGAAGGCGAAGAAATACTTTGTGATTATACCGAGGTTTGCCAGACTTGCAAAGAAGGAGTCAACTTTGTTCCTCTCAATTGATTTTCGAAAATGTTTAGGTTTGCAATTCCTTTTTTCCTTCCTCTATATTCATTTCCATATATTTTTCAAAATCAGTGTCAAAAGTGGAACCACTCACCTCCCAGGCCCTAAGAAAATTTTCTCTTTTACAATATGATTTTATATAAGAATCCCAGCCAACCCATTGCTTTTTCTTAATATCCGAATATTGATCAGAATACAAAAGATAAGCTCTTTCAAAAATGGAAAAAAGCATTGTTAAGAGTATTAACTCTTCCTTTTCCTGCTTTGCATTTAACTTTTCCGGAGCCTTATCAGGTATATCAAAAATATTCAGATATGGGTGATCAAGGCAAAGCTTCTGGAATTCCAAATACTTCTCATCGAGCGCATTATAAGTACCATACTCCCGATCCTTTTTCTCTTTTCGTTTGGTACGTTTATATTGAAAATAAGCCAGTGGTAGACCTAAAATTACTACAGTTTTGCCAATAGCATCAAGATAATCTAAAAGCTGTTTATCCAGAACCGGCAACTTGATCGATAATAGCCACTGAACCATAATATTTAGTTATCCTTTATTGATTCTCAATCATTAATCCAAATCCTTAAAATAAACTGATTTTTAAAAATATGACTTTGATTCATAATAAAACAGGGGTAAAGACCCCTATCTTATTTCGTCTCCATTATCGAACTTGCAATACCAAAGTATCTGATAGAGATATAAAGACTAAATAAGTCAATGAAAATCAACAAATATTTACCCTATTAATTTAAGAATAATGCCCCACAAGATTAAAAAATCCGAACTGGTATACGATGACTACAAATGGACTGCCAAAGCCGATCATGATAATCCAAAATATATCGGAGGGACAGATCATGCTGAATTGAACAGGACTGAAGGATATGAAATGCTATACTTTATGAACAGCCTGATGCATACATGGGGCTGGCCTCAAGGGTCTATAGAAGCAGCAAAAAGACTCGAAATTATCATACGCACAAAAGTTCCCTCTTCAATCCGTACCCATTCTGGTATTATGAACTGGATCTCGGCAAACTATACATCAATTTGAGTTGAATATTGCATATACAATTCCTGGCGATTCTGTACGCATTCTACCTCCAGCATCACCCAAAATCCATCTCTCCTCCTACCCATTTTTAAACGCTTAATCTCATCTTTCAGCAGCCCCAAGTGGTTTTCCTTCGTATTTTTACCTCGATGAAAACAACTTATAATCACATCATCCCTTCCAGGCGCCCGCAGATCCTGGAAGTAATAGAGATTATCAAAGAGACTGCCAACCCGGAAATGATCATTCTCTTCGGCAGCTATGCAAAAGGGACATTTGTTTCACACAGGTATATCAGCAATGGGATCCTGTATGAATACCAAAGTGATATGGATATTCTGGTTGTTACAAAAGATCATCCTGTTTCAGAAAATGAGATAGCCTACAATATCGAGGAAAAGACCAATCATTTCCGCTATCCGGTCAGTATTGAAGTGGCGGATATCAATTATATTAATGAGGGTCTTGCATTCGGCCAGTATTTCTTTTCCGACATTATCAAGGAAGGCATTTTACTCTATGATAAGGGCACGGTCGGGTTTGTAGAGCGTAAGGCTTTGACCAAGGAGGAGGAAAAGGTGATTGCGGAGAGCTATTTTGAGCAGTGGATTGATAGCGGAAAGGAGTTTTTGATTGATACGAGAAATGCTTTTAATAGGAAAAGTCTAAAGAAGTCAGTATTTTATTTACATCAGTCAACTGAGAGTTTGTACTATGCTATACTATTAGTATTTACAGGCTACAAGCCAAAGTCCCATAATCTCAAACATCTCCGCAAACAAACAAAAGATTTTTCCGAAGAATTGTTTGAAGTCTTTCCTGTAGAAAAGGACAAGGATGAAAAACATTTGTTTGACTTGCTGAAACGGGGATATATTGATGCTCGGTATAATCCGGATTATACTATTACAGAAGAAGAATTAAAAACTTTGATTGAGAGAATTGAAAGAATGCAGTTGGTAGTTGATCAGGTTTGTTCCGCCAGGATCAATTCCTTTACCACCGGCGGCGAATAAAACACCCGGTCCCGCTTTCGCAGATACCGGGCGCCAACTCAACAACCAGGATCCAGGGCCGGGGCTATTTCAACGTGAGAGTAGGTAACAGGAACTGCAACTGCAGATCATGTGAATCGTTCCGTCAGCTCCTACGGTTGCTGATACACGGCAATCACAATCTTCACCATCACATTTATAACTTGTCAGCCCCTCTACATCCTCCGACAACAAGGTCTTCTGAATGGATATATTACTCTTCCCTTTATTGGACCGGTAAACTACAAATGCATAACTGGTATCCTTTGCCTGCAGATAACCGATCCTTTCAATGGCTTCCAATTTTTCATCCTTATGGTAATGATTGATCATCTGTTGTACAATGGCAAAAGCCTCATTACCGCTTTTAAAGAAACTTCGCTGTGATGTGCTGGGCAGCTTGAATACTTCCTTCTGACAGGCAACCATTGTTAGTAGGCCTACGATCGTTACAAAAGCTAACGCCTTACTAACTTTCATTAATTTTTGCAAATCCTTTGGATTGATTGTAAACTTCATATATGATAATTTTCCCAAAATTGCAGTCAGACAATAGCCCGTAAATCGCAGGTTGTGAAGACAATAAAATGACTGTGAATTGGGAAATAATATAGCAGAATTAAATACATTTGTAAACCTTGTCAAACAGGCTGCTATACATAGTAATTTGTCTATCAGTTACACCAGTTGTAAGTGCACAACTGTCCCCTACTCAGGATGATTTGGGATATATCAATAAAGTTTCCTTGTCTATTCATACCCGTGTTTATCTGGACTCTGTATTGGATGGCAATACGCTTGCAATCCTTTCTCCGGATCTGAAGATCAGACTGGCAACTATTCTGGATATGAAGGAGCGAAAAAGTTTGATTACGGCTTCAGAGAAATTGGAAAAGCTTAATTATGAAATGCTCGAATTCCGGATTGGGATAAATCAGCATTTTGCAAACTATTGGAGAAATCTGGGAAAGGACATATTGGATACGGCATTACAAACAAATGATATTTGCACGATTCAATTCCGTAATAAAGGCGCTTTTCTTATTCTTCAGGAAACCTCAATAAAAAGAATCCCGTTAACACCGAAGATTACAAAATATAAGGTTGATACAACAGCCTATCAGATTTTCCATGGCGATTCCATTTCTATCGCCGCTGGTAAGAATATTGAACTCCGATGGAAAAAATATTGGGAAAGTAAAGATTCCTGTATCCTTCTTAGAGTAAAGAATGGAAGGGGCATAATCATTCGTGATTGGAGTTTAATTGGTCATGTATTCAATTTAAAGAGCCTTGGCTCAAATGATAAATACATCCTCGAATGCAAATATATAGACGCAGACAGCAGTTCAACCTATTACATAGAGATTTTACCATTTTGGTATGAGTACTCAGGTATCAGAATAGGTTTTATACTATTCTTTTTCTTCCTTATTTATATAGGATTTAGAGTCGCTAAAAAGATTCGATCCAGGCAGGATTTACAAAACAAAGCCTCCGCTAAAACACAGATCAGATTGATCCGCAATCGTTTGAATCCACATTGGACATTCAATTCGATTAGTTCTGTTATTCACTTGATTGGTAATCAGGAAAATGAGAAAGCTATAGAATACCTGAATGGATTCTCTTTATTATTGAGAGATTCTCTGGACAGAAATAAAGATGATATTGTCTCTCTGGGTGAAGATATCACTGTTATGGACGTATATATGACACTCGAACTGATCAAACATGGTGGCAGCTTCAACATGGTGGTTGATCCCTCTTTGGATCTTGATCAGATCGAATTTCCTTATATGCTGATTCAACCCAGCCTGGAAAATGCGATCAAACATGGGATAGCGGGCATGGGAAATCAGGGTGTTATTAATCTTGTCTATAAACAGGAAGGCAGGGATCTGTTGATTTCCGTCACCGATAATGGCAGCGAAAAACCAGCCGGTTCAAAGAAAGGACATGGAACAGGGATCACAGAAGAATGGATTAAGTATCTAAACAAATCGAATCCGGCCATCAATATCAATTATGAGATGTCACATACAAAAGTAGGAACCATTGTTATGTTTCGTTTTGAAAACTGGATCACGGTATGATCATGGCATCTTTCACAGCCTCCAGCCTCAGTCTTGAAACCGGCACAGTCGAACCATCTTCCAGTAACAATTCATTGACATAGTCTTGTCTTTTAAGACTTTTGATCATCTTAATATTAACCATGTGGGATTGGTGACAGCGGATAATCCCGTAAGGTTCAAGGATATCATCAAACTCAAACATTCCTTTGGATACGATCAGTTTTTCATTCTTTGTTAAATAAAAGTGCGTGTAATTATTGGCTGCTTCCAGGCGGATGATTTCTTCTGGAATAACAAACCGTAGTTCTTTCATGAGTGGCAGTGCAATTCGGTGTCCCGTGATCCCGGAATGCTTTAATATCGATAGCATATTCGCAACTTGTTCTTGTGTTTGATTATTTTTTTGTTTAACCAGCGCTCTTCCCACAGCCCTCTTTAGTTCGACTGGATCAATGGGCTTAAGTAAATAATCAAGGGCGGAACATTTGACAGCCTGTATACCATATTGGTCATGGCCGGTTATAAAGATTACCTCAAATGAATAAGTCCCTAAGGATTCCAGCATTTCAAATCCTGATATATCAGGCATCATGATATCCAGAAATATCAGATCAGGCTTTAACCTGAGGATCAATTCTGTTCCCTCCTGAGCATTTACAGCCTCCCCTATGACCTCAACCTGTTTGCAATGCTTATTCAGTAAGACATGCAGAAAATCAATGGTATTTCTTTCATCATCAATAATAATTACTCTCATCTTAACCAATTAAGCTTTTCTTATCAATCGCCTTTCAGGCACCATAACAAATTCACTCTCCCCAGTCTGCTCGTATGTCCAGCGAACGCGATAGGAACGTTCAGCAAAAAAGTATTTTTCTATAACCCCCTCTCCTAATGGTTTTGCAAAGGGATCCATAATAACCACAGTTGTTCCTGGAAAATATTGTGTATTCATGGTTCCTTTGTATTAACGCTTACCTGAATGATCTAATTTATTCCCGGCAATAGGGAAAACCTTAATGGGAACCCATGTCGCTGAATCACTTATTTTGACAAGGCCATAGGAAAGTAATATAACTGTATCTCCGACTACTCCTTTTCGGGCGGCAGGTCCATTCAAACAACAAACCCCGCTTCCCTTTGCACCTTTTATTAAATAGGTTTCAATCCTTTCCCCATTATTGATATTGACGATCTGAATTTTTTCATATTCAACAACACCTGCCGCTATCATCAGGTTTTCATCGAGGGTAAGGCTACCCACATACTTTACATTGGCTTCGGTAATGGTTAAGCCGTGGATCTTAGATTTTAGAATTTCTATTTGCATGGTTTTGTTTAATTAATAAAAGCAGGCAGCCTGGAAAGGCACCTGCGTCTAATGTATATTACAACATGAGAAAATTGTCAATTCAATACCCAATTTAGAAAACCGGCATCCCACTTATGCGGGACACCGGTGCTTTTAAAAAACCAACATTTGAATTGGGGGAGAAACATAGTTTACAAAATACCGAGGGTAGAAACCGCCCGGTCGCACATGAGAAAATCAAACTGTAACAAACAGGTTATCCAAAATTGGGGCCATTAGTAAGTGCAACTTTTAATAAGTTAAACCACAGACGCTTGTCTGAAAATATTTTATGTGGATAGTCTGGGCGCATGATTGGCCAATTACTTTTTATCATTAATATCTGAAATCACCAGCATGTCCATTTCACGCGATTCTTTAACGAGTTCAAATCCATTTTGATCAAGAATATATCTTAAATGGTCGTTTAAAACAACATCCTCCTTCAAAATCGGTAATGTAATTAAGGAAGTACCATTTGTTTCATCAATAACGGGAATCTGTCCAATTTGCTTGTTTAAAAGATAAATTAAATTCCCCATTCTTAACCCTCCAGGTATGGCAAGTTTAAGAGAATCATAAAGAATAGGCTTATTTCTAATGATCCAACACTCCACATTTCTTTTCTCTATCCGACCATTAAGGTTTAAATAAAAATTAAGGTCTGAGATCATTTTTTTTCTCTGTCTTTCTATGGGAATACTTTGAGAAATAACAGCTTCCATACAATAATAATTTTCCTTTTGCCATACATCAAAATAAGTTTCACTTCGATTAATGATGAAACGGCTTTTATCACTCATTTCAAGCAATACTCTGGTATTCGGGAAATTCCAAAATTGCAGATTGTTTAATAAAATATACAGGTCAACAATACTGTAGTTAGTATAGATAGTATGAACCAGTCTTTTCGAACTATCTGTAGTTACCTTAAAATACTTCTGGGCATTTGGTAAATATTTTGTGATTGCAGTATAGGAAACGTTATCAGCTGCATCCTCTACAGAAATATTAGAATCATTCACTTTGAGTATTCTTTGACTAAACTCATAATTAAAAGATTCATTCTTAATGGGCCAACTAACTTTTTCGCCCCTTAATAAAGATTCAATATTTTTCGCATTGATATATTCACTATGGGTTAAGCCCCTCACAATTCCATCGCCATCAATCCATACAATATGAGATATGTATTGATGAGGGAATAGTTTAGTTAGGCTGGTATCAGAAGTAACAAATGAGATATTAAGATTCTTTCTGGTTCTTAAAAATTCTGTAACTCTTTGCTGACCATCACCTGTCACCATCAATATTTGTAATCTTTGGGAATACTTTTTCTGCAATGAATCTAGTAAAGGCAATATTTTCACACATGGACCACAGGCAGTATTCATAAAATCCAGAATAAGCAATTTTCCCTTATATGCTGAAAATCGGGTACTTTTCACCTGACCATTTACTATATTTAAAATCCTTGCATCTGGAACCTTACTCCCAATCCAATAGCCTTGTTCTTTTTGACCAACCACTAACATGGAGGTGCATAACAA
Organism: Sediminibacterium sp.; assembly: GCA_965206685.1. Lineage (GTDB taxonomy): Bacteria > Bacteroidota > Bacteroidia > Chitinophagales > Chitinophagaceae > Sediminibacterium. The sequence goes on along the minus strand of OZ242223.1, from coordinate 1,070,553 downwards.
CACCAATAGTATATAAATACTTTTCATTTTAAAATGATTAAACTATCTCTGATTTTGCTCCATACCTGTCAATGCGATAACCTGTGCCGGTATTAAAAAAACATACCGTGTATCATTTGGTAAAAGCGTATAAGTAGTATTACTATTTTGAATTCTCGTTAAAGTTTTCGCGAACCGTGCCTCCTTATTTAGTCTTCGAAGATCGAACCATCTGTTACCTCGAAGCAATAATTCTTTTCTTCTTTCGGTCAGTATGATATCCAATGCTTGATCTGCTGTTGATGCAGTAAAAGGAACAAATGTTCCGGTAACCCATCTGTTTACCATCAATTTATTCAGGTCAGCAAGTGCACTATCCTTATTCCCAAGTCTGGCCGAACATTCTGCTCTGATTAAATAGACTTCGTTGGTTGCAAATGAATTACAAGGATTATTAGTTCCATCATATCCACCTCTGAATCCGACTGTCCCCGTTCCGTTTGCAACAAAATATAAAGTTCGACGTAAATCATTTTTATCATAAGAGCGATATAAGAGAGAATCAACCTTGTAATTGGTTGGAGATTGTGGCCCAATAAATTGCATACGGCACGACAACAGCACCTCAGCGTTATATCTATCAAAGGGATATGCCTGAGTACCATCTACTGTATTATAGTTGACTATGGACTTATTGATTTGCAGAACGGAATCTGCATATTTTGCTGCTAAAGCATATTCACCCATATCTAAATAGGTTCTCGAAAGTGACGAATAAGCAGTCAGTTTTGACGGTCTTGTCAAGGGTGTATTTACAATAGGTAACAAGCCAATTGCCGTTTTAAAATCACTTACAATTTGTTGCCAGCTTTCCTCGAGACTTGCCCTTTTACTGATCGGCCCTGCATCGCTAGATAATCGAAGGGGAATACCGGGCAAGGATACTGAGGTCGACTTATCATAAACAGGAGCATAATATTGAGCTACGTGATAAAATGCATTCCCTCTGAAAAAATACGCGGCTCCCTTTATATTGTTAGCATTTGTAGTGTTCTTAATCGACCCATCCAATTTATCAATAGTTTCAATAGCAACATTGGCATTCAGCACAATTTGGTACATATATGCCCAATCGGGTTCGGCTAACGCTTCCTTGGCCCAAATATGGTGGTTTCTTCTATCTACTGTTATACTATTAAAATAGGTTGGGAGTAAATAAAAGTTATCATCAGACTCCACACCAAGGGATGGGTAGAATCCATTCATAGTTGAATAATTGTCAAGTAACGCTTGGGCATCATCTATCGTTGAAGGAATAACCAATTGTTTATCAGTTTTAGCGTCAAGGAATTTTTTGCATGAGCCTAAAGTAAAAAGAGTCAAAAGCAGTACAATTGAGAGGCGCATAGTTATATATGTCTTTTTCATAAAATCAGTTTATTGAATTAAAAAATCACTTTAAATCCAACACTGGTGCTGGTTGGAGCAGGGAAACCTGTGCCATTGCCGTAATCAGGATCTATACCTTTACTATTTGCCTTCCAGATGACCCCTATATTATTCATATAGATAAATAACTGCATTTCCTGGATTTTGGATTTAGCGGATTTCTTTGGAGACAAATCATAACTAAGTCTGATATCTTGTAACCTTATATTATCCCCCTTTTCTACTGTTGCTTCTGAATAATTATAAAATTTATCACGGTTAGTATCTAAAGGATAAATTGAGGATGGCACATTGGTGACTAATTCATCCCCAGGCTTTTGCCATCTTTGTGAGTATTCCGAATTCATAATCCAGCTGGAAGCCAGAGAATTATAATTTAATGATGATCTCCTGAAATAATATCCCCATTTGGCAGCGAGATTAAAAGAAAGACCAATTCTATCATAACTGAAATTGTTTCTGAAACCAACTGTATAGGGTGGCCTGGCAGTTCCCTGAATTGACAGATCATCAAAGCTTGCAGGCTGAACTAGGCTGGAATAGTTTTTACTTGGCTGACCATTTGAAATGCCTATAGGGTCTCCCGTGTTAGGATCTAAACCACCCCAACGATAACTAATTATTGAATATGGATCCTTACCTGCAATTGGAACAATTATATATTCGGTTCCGCCTGCATAATTTCCCTTATTTGAATTTTCAAGAACATAATAGGTAACCTTACTTGAAACATAATTGAATAGAAACTGGCAATCCCATCTCAATTTTTTATTGATTAGTGTTGCATTCAATCTTACATCCATTCCTTTAGTTGTAAGACTTCCTCCATTCTTCGTAATCACAACGCCGGGCAAACCCAATGTCAGGTCTATTGGAACAGGCATAAACAAATCAGTTGAGTGTTTGACGTAATAATCAATGCTTCCGCTGAGCCAGTTTCTTGGAGAAGCAAAGTCCACTCCCAAATTAAATGTACCTGTTCTCTCCCATCTTAGATCAGGATTAGATGGTTGCGTTGCCAACGCATAGGGAAGATTGTTTATAATTGATGATGAAACATAATTGATGATCGGCAGGGCTGAAAGGCTATTGTTTATATTACCACTATATCCGTAAGTTATTCTTGCAGATAAAGTAGGCAGCCATTTTGCACTGTAAAAAGTCTCATCCGATATTTTCCAGGCAAACCCGGTTGACCAGAATGGATTCCATTTTTGATTTGTACTAACTCCAAAAAGATTAGAAGCATCTTTTCTTACACTAGCAGAGAAGGAGTATCTATTTTTGAATGTGTATCCCATGTTAGTATAAAGGGATAAATATCTGTTTAAAACACTGGACAGAGAATTTACGGCCGGAATTGTGGAAGAACCAAGCTTTCCATAAAGCTTAAATGTTGTAGTGTAATTAACATTTGAATAAGTCAATAAGTTATCATTGTAACCATAGGTTCGGGAACCATATGAGGATAGTTCACTTTGGCGAATTTCAGCTCCACCGATAATATTCAATTGGTGAGATTTCCCAATTAATCCGCCATAATTTATTTGTGTTCGAAAATTATAAGAAGGAATTGAAGTATTTCTATAATCCAAAATACCACCATTAGGAATATTCTGCAAAATTGTACTGCTACTGGTTTGATTTGTATATCGGTTAACCAGGTTTCTTGCAAAATAACTATCAGGAGAATAATAATCCCTTTGTTCATTTAAGGCTGTACCATATTGACCCCGCATTTCAAGCGAAATCTGTTTGCCAATCAAGTACTTTAAACCTAATCTGATTAACAATTCCTGATTATGTGATACAATATCATGGCTATTTATTTCATTCAAAGGTTTATAATGCCAATCCTTTAACAAAACCGTACCGGCTGTATCAATATAACCAGATCTGTAATCTTTAACAATGGCAAGAGGATTGCCGGCATCATCAGCCAATCTTGCATATGGATAATATTTAGATTTCCCACCACCAGGTGACATATTTCTTAACCCATTTGCGGCTGATTGATAATCTGTAAAATTTATTGTTGCATTTACTTCCAGATTTCGAATAGGTTTTAAATTGACCGCAGAATAAAATGTAGATCTTTTTATATCATCTCCGATATATGCGGATTGATTTTTATCAAAGCCGAAATTCATTACATAATTTATTTTATCGCCACCGCCAGATAACCCTAAACTATTTTGCTGTGTAATTGCCTTTCGATAAACGTATTTTGAATAATCGTTTCTGACATCATTTTTCATCAGATCATTAATCTGAGCATCCACTGATGATGGAGAGAGGATCCCAGCCCTTTGTTTAGCCAATAATTCTACTACAGGTGAAATAACTGGATAATTGTTTACATCGGCGAGATCACCATCGTAAAATCCCTTTGAAAATAGAAATTTCTCATAGCCTATAAAATCTGTGGAGTTAAGAAATCCTTGGTCTTTATATAAATCTGGTGAATTCTGAATCGTCAAATTACTATTTAAAGTAAGTCTTGTCGGCTGATTATATTTCGCTTTTTTTGTTGTGATTACAATTACACCATTACTTGCCCTGGCACCCCATATTGAAGCAGCAGCATCTTTTAAGATGGATATATTTTCTACATCATTGGGATTGATATTATTGATATTGCCATCATAAGGAAAATTATCAAGGATAATCAACGGATTAGTGGCACCATTAATAGTGCTAAGTCCACGAATATAAAAATCTGATACACCCCTTGCTTTGGAAACATACAGTCCACTGGTTACCCCATCCAACCGATCGAGAATATTTAAACCTACACTTCTATTTAATAACTTATTATCAATACTTGTAAAGGAGCCTGTAGCCCTTTCCTTTGGTATTATTTGATACCCGGTATTTACATTGGTGATTTCAACATCTTCAAGTTTTGAAATCTTTGCTTTCGCAGTAAAATTTAATTCCATTCTTCCATTCACACCAACTTCTCTGGTTTCAATATTTACTGCACTTATGATAAGTATCGCCTTTACGTCCACACCAATTAAAATAAACTCGCCATTATCATTAGTTACTGTCCCTTTATTTGTCCCTTTCACTAACACACTTGCCCCAACTACAGGTTTACCAGTTTCGTCCTTTACATAACCGTGAACATCAATGTTTAATGGTGGAATTTCGCCGATGCTGCCGGATTGTATCGAAATATTTGGGGAGGCTATTTTTTTTTCTTTAATACTAATGATTTTACCATTGAGCGTATAAGTCAGCATATCCTGATCTTTAAACACTTGGGCAAGTGCAGTTTCAACCGGAACATTGGTAACATCTACCACTACAGGTTTGCCTTTTGAGCGAACTAAGATCTCATCAAAAACAAGTCCGTAATCGGATTGCTTTTTGATCGCCTTTAATACCTTTTCCAGGCTGGCCGATTTCTCCTTAAGTGTTACTTGTGCGGAAGCTTCGGGCCGGGCTGCGGCCTGTAGGACAATTATTAGCAGTAAAGCTGACACTTTCATGATGCGCAGCAGTTTAGTGAATGGCCCAAATTTATTTTGAAGGCCAATAGCAGTTGATTGCATAGTTTTGCAATTGTTTGGGTTAACAATGATCGATGCCTTAACAGTTTTGGTTCTTGGGTTACCCAAACAATTTGCCGCTTTCGTCTAGTCCACGGGAGCGGTTTCATTTGGATACTACCCTATTGCAGAATAGTTAGCTTTCTCTTTTCTCTGTCATATTCATACGCAATATTATTATCATCAAATATGGATTGTAATACATCTTTTAAGGGCGCAGTTCTTGGAGCTTCTGCAAAGAAGTTTTTCGTTTTCAAATTCCCCTTTACCTCAGTAGTAATATCATACCACCTCTCCAGTTCCCTCAAAACAGTTTGTATATCCGCACTATGGAAACTGGTCATACCATTTTTCCAAGCCACCGCCTGCTCCGTATCTGCATTTTCAATTAACTGCATTTGATTTGCTACAATAGCTTGCTGATTTGGTTTCAGCGTTAAGCTTTCAGCATTGCGCGTTAAGCGTACTACCCCTTCCAACAGAGTCACTTTTACATCCGGATCATTATCATAAGCCTTCACATTAAAATGTGTTCCGAGTACTGTTACGCTGGTATTCCCTTTCGTAACTGTGAAAGGCTGATGTTCATTATGGAATACCTCATAATAAAGTTCGCCAGTCATGGTCACTTTTCTTTCCTTGCCAACAAATGCAATCGGATATGTAACAGAAGATCCCGCATTCAACCAGATTTGTGAATGATCAGGTAGTTCTATGTTAATGGCCTTGGAACCTTTGGGATTGGTCAGCGTATTGTATTGCAGTTCAGTTGCCGTTCCAGAATAAGCGATCTTTCCGTCAGCCAGTTTTACCAATTTCACCTGATCCTGCATAGCCAGTTGACCATTAGTGGCACTATCCAGATAAACCGTTTTGCCATTAGCTAACGTGAGTGTTGCGCGATTGCTTGCCGGTGCGGGAACATTGATAATTTTTGCAACAGTAACTGGTTGTTTCTCCTTAAAAAATTGCTTACCGGTAAAGATCATCAGACCAATCACAACAGCGGCAGCAGCGTATTTCCACCATACAATCTTGTTTGAACGAATAATCATTGGTTGGCTTTGCATGATCACCAGCCACATTTCTTCTTTGCGGTGACCCGCGAATTGGGCATCAGGGGTTTCTAAGCTGTCCCAATAGGTTTTCAAACCCTCTTCGAGCTGTTGACGGCTGATCTGCCCAAGGCGGTATTGTTCGATAAGTTCCTGCATCCTGTAATGAAGACAGTGACGAATACGGAAAAGGCCCTATTTGGGTAACAATTATTTTACAATAAATTGACACAAGCTTGATATATATCCTATAAGTAGTTCACGCTGACCAGCAAAACGACCAGCGGGAGATTGTTCGCTGAAATGTACTCTTTCATGGAATCGGTAGCGATACGGATATAGTTCTTTACGGTCTTTTTACTCAAGCCCATTTTCACTGCGATCTCCTCATAGGTCAACCCTTCATGCCTTGACAAAAGCCAGGCAGATTGCTGCTGACTGGGTAACCTCTGGATGGCTTCATCAATTAAATGGTAGGGCCTGTTGGCATCTTCCGTATCCGGTTCTGATTGGTTGGCATTTTCGGCTGCTGACTTTTCAAAAGCCTGTTGCTTGCGCTGCCTCCGCATTTCCATATCGATGAAATTCAAGGCGCGGTTCCTTGAAAGGATAAAAAGGTAATTCTTGAAATTCTTGACCTCAGCCAGTGTTTCCTTAGTCATCCAGAGCTTTAAAAAAATGTCCTGCACCATCTCCTCCGTCTCAGCCATGTTGCGGGTAATGCGAAAGACAAAACTGAGTAGTAGAGGCTGGTATTCGTCAAACAGTTGACGGTACGCCTTATCATCCCCATTCGCCGTGCGAAGCAGCAGTTCAGCTTCCGAAGAAGACTGCAGGGGGGCAATATGTAGGTTCTGCTCGCTCAAGGGGAACTAAATAATTTGAAATACTTAGGTGACGCACAGGATATAAGGATTTTCAGAAAATAACGGTGAACAGCAGCTGCTAATCCATTGGACAATAATACAATATCTTCCGCTGCAAAGCCATTTATAAACGTTTAAAATTAATAACACAGGCAGACATTCCTCAGTAGCTACAATAGGTACAACAACGGTTTAGTTACTTCTGGCAACATATGTGTTATTTTATTATTGAATAAATTAAACCCATTTCCTGATGACCCGAATTATTTGTGATACAATGATCTGGTATGGATTAGCTAGCGGCAAACTTCAGGTGCCGGATACTAAAAAGTACCAGTTAGTCTGCACACATCTATCTCTTACAGAAATTGCATTTAGTTCAAACAATTTTCATAAGCTGGAAGAAGTCAGGTCAGTGATCGGTAAATTAATGAGTATTGGGCCGGAATTTATTACGCAACAACCACTTGATTATGCGCGGTCGCGGGTAGATAGTGATCATACATTTGAGTATAATATCGAAGAAGATTTGGTGATGGCATTTTTACGTGGAGTATATCGCCAGTCAAAAAGAGTCTTGGCCGATGGCTCGTTCAAAAATCACCTAATAGATATTGCTGCAAGACGAAAAGAAAATAGTACCGACTGGGCAGATTTTCAAAATAAGTTGTACAAACTTTCGGGCATCAGCAAAAGTATTTTGAAAAAATACCAGGATAATGAAATGCTTTTGCAAGAAAGTAGGAAATGGTTGTTATTTCAACTCAGCCATCTTGATGACAAAGAGATGGATAGCAGTACCGACCTTTCAGACTTTGAATTATACATCAATGTGTATGCGAGGTATATTAGGAATTTAGAGATCAGTAATCTCAGGGCCGACCGGAATGATGAGAACGACTTGAAAAATATGCTGTATGTTCATCCAACCGATAAATATTGAACCTTGGAAAAAAGATGGTTGTCCATTATAAAAGAAGTCAAATTGGAAAAATACCTGTTTGTCTGACCTACGACCCTGTTTGCTCCCTGTCCAATGGTTTTGCTATTGTTCTTTTTGGGGATATTGGTTCTTCATTGGATCATAACCAATCTCTGCATAGTTGGTATTGAGATCATTGTTGACAAAATCGCAGGTTTTGTAGAGCGTTTCAAGAACGCTTTTATCATTCATAGCAGCGGTATGTAGTCCGATCATTCTTACTTCTTTGCCCCAGCGTATCCCGATAATGAGTGCTTTTATCTTTGGATACTCATACAAAATTCCCTGCTTATCAATTTCTCCCATGATGCATGGCTTGCCTGAAAATTCAGGAGATTCCATGATGCGTTCTCCTACTTTCCCAAAACAGAGATGCCAGAAAATCCCGCTTATCATTTCGGACTGGTAGGGATACACATAATTGGGCAGTCCTTCCTGGAAGAAAAAATGGTAATCGATCACTCCAAGGTCAACAAGTAATATTGCGGGGTTGTCTTTGTATAACAACTGTTTTTGTTTGGCTGTTTTGCTTATTTTGTTATGAAGGATATTGATGATCTGCTTTCGTGTAATAATACCCTTTTGTCCATGCTTTCGAAAAGCATTATAACTAATGGATGGCGGATCGTTTTCCACTCTGCCCGCACGAATTTCTTCTACTTCAATATTCACACGCATCCATTCATTCTGTATGGCTATAATTGATTGTTTGGAATCTGCAAAAAACGGGGTGAACAATTCAAGGTTTGCTGATTTTCCATCCAGTGATTTTACAATAAAATCCGGTGTAGGCACTTTATCCTTTTCTAAGGGAGTGATAGTACATTTATTACGCAGATGCAGGAAAATAGCTATCTCGTTATAGGCGCTGAATGCCTGCTCGATATGTACGGTATGGTCAATACCAGTCAGGGTTAGATTTTGTAACAACACTTCCCTCTTTTCCCGGATATACCCATCAGTTCCATACTCCCGGTCTATTAGCTGGCACAGGTCATCCAAGAACCTTTCCAGTATGGGGCTCTTGGTAATTCCTGCCATCTCTGTTCTCAGTCTGTTGATATGTTCATAGACCCCATCTTTCATATTCTTTGTAACTTTTAGCTTCAAAACACATGCAATATGGTAGACTGGTCTGAAATAAACAAATTAGTGATCGAGGATCTATGGATGATCCGCTTTTCTGAAAATGTTACCACGTTTTGGTTCCAGGGTCTGCACAAAAACCTGCATTTTTCAATTTCCCATCGGCCTGATGATCTTTATTGGAATCTTCACCTGACCAAAAACGGTCAGGACTCCAAAGACAAACCCAAAATTGGCATCTGTAAGATCAGGGCAGAAGGATTGATGACTGATTATGAAAATATCTGTAGGTATTTTATGTCACAGATATTTGAGCCGGTACCATTACTTCGCAATAGGCGTAAACACGAAGGATTCCTTATAAAATACAATGATCTGAACAACGGAAAATCGTTCGACCGTTTTCGCAAAGGCATGAAAACCGCCTTTAAAAAATGCTCCTGCAGAATCGGCAAAAAAGAATTCCGCATTCGTAAAAACGCTGAAGAAGAAATGACTGCGTGGACCTCCTCCCGCGAAAACCGTAATCGTATCCTAAGTGGTCTCACACGCATACCAAGACGGTTTTCAAAAAATATTGAAGGCGGAATACTGCTGACGGAAAAAAAGGTAACTGGTGTGATTATAGCGGGCGGCAAATTGTATCGGATGAAGGATGGAAAAGCCGCACATGATGTTTTCCTTTCTTTAATATCACCTGAATTGCTGGAGAACCTGTTGGCAAAAATCAGGTTTGCAATTCCAAGGGTTCTGGCAGCGACAACTTATTCGCAGGTTGAAAGATGGGACAACCCGCAAGAAGTATTTGTTGTCTATGCGCTACCAGTAAATACAGAAGTATGCGCATAAATAACTTCATGCGGCTTAGTAAGGAAGAGTGCGCATTATTTTATCCAGCGGTACGGGCCAATGCCCAGCGTCATCTACTTGCAGCAGATACGCTGAAAAAAACAGGAGACTACGGCAATGCAATAGCACACCGTATTCTCGGTTCTGAGGAAATGGTTAAGGCTTTGATCTTGTTCCTTGAGGGCAAAGGAATGGATCTCAGGTCAATCGATGCAATTAAGCCTTTGTTTCGCTTTCATGTTCCCCGCCACAAAGTCTTTAAGACGTTGTTTACTGCTCTTCATGCACTTCATACGATTAGCACTGCAACGAAACTGTCTTTTGGTAAAGCACTGGCAACCTTACTGAAAGGTGGGTTAGAAACTTATTTCAATGCCAGGTGGTGGGAAAATGCCGAACGGTACAAGCAGAATGGTTTCTATGCAGATCACCAGGGTGTTTTCAACGATCCCACAAAAATCACCAAAGACGAATACTTGGCAGCCTACACTTACACTCGCGCTGTCAACGAACGCATGGCAGATGTTATCAGGTATATTTCTGAAATGGATCCGCAAGAACTCGCATGGTTTAAAGATAGTTTTCACACCGCGGATTTTCCGGGGCTGTTGGAACAAACCATAGAGGGTAAATAGGATAATTATTTTTAAGCTTCTTTCGGCAAAAACCGCCATCAAAAAAAAATCCGTGTACACTTGCAAAATCCGAAGATAATTTTCCAAACAAGAAATAATATGTATTTTGACATGCTCCCCCCGTTTCATTTATATCAAGGCTTCTTATTTCATCCTTAACACCGCCTTTTTATGCAACGTAAACTTGCAGTCATAGCATTGGGGTTTCCCAACTCAGGTAAATCGACAACCTGGTACAAATTATTTGGCCGGGTGATTCGCACCGGCTGGAAAAAATTATTCGTTGATAACAAACTCAGGAGTGTATATTTCAGAAATGGCTCTTACGAGGAACGCGGTGATGAGATAGAGGACGATGTATTTTTCCGCAATGCTTCTTTTGAAGAGTATGGTGATGAGGCAGAAGAATACTTTGAAAAAGAAACGAATCAACCTGAAGTGATTTTTTGTGCGGTGCAGTATATTGAAAAAGGAAACAGAACAATTAATTGGTTTGTAGAAAACGGTTATGAATTATACATTCAGTGGCTGAACCCTGGATTCCATGGCGAACCTTACGAAGACTATCTCAGGTTTGAAGAAAAATTCAGTCCCTTCGGAACCTTCACAAAAGTTTCAGGAAAGGAAACCACAGAACGCGTAAGAACAATCCGGGAGTTTCTTTTTCAATGGTACACCATTACTTAAATTTAAGAATGAGTATGCAAAGCCAAACTGGCACTTTACCTATTCAACGATAATAAAATGTCAAATGATAACAAACCCTGGTCTAAATTCACGATTAGTAAAGAGAATAGGACTGAACTGAAATATGTTCATCATGCGACACATATCGGGTCTGCGATAGGCATTTTAAAAGATGGTATAATTAAGCCATCTCTTATTACACTAAGCACAGCACTACAGAATCTCGGCATACACAGTTTATGGCTTTCACCTAATCATTGGTCGGAAGGTTCCAGGTATGGATCGATATTATTTCATTTTGAGTTTCGGCAACTAATTAACATTGGTACATTATACTGGGTTGAATCGATGGATGATTTTAAGACACCGACTGTTAGGTTTCTTATTAGCCGAAAAAAATCGGCTAAGCGGTATGGGCTGCGAAAATATGACGCGGCATTAGAGTCGGGTCCGATTGAACTTGTGGACGGTCGTTATTTTTGGAACAGTGATCTATCCCTCCAGATTATGATTGATGAATCACTTGATACCAATGGAGCGAAAAAAATAAGTACCCACAAACATCACTATGATCTTTGCTGTATCAGCAATGATTGCCAGGAAAGAAATTTGCAGTCTTACAAAATAGCAAGGGTACTCGTTAGCAAACTTCTTGAAAAGACATACTCATTACCTACACACATTTTCAATACAAAATCAACAGAAAATGGCAACGAAATTAAGTCGGGCAATCACACCCTCTGTGAAGCAGTATCAAGCACCCTTGCACTCGCCTATAGATCCACCTATAAAACAGACACTAAACCGGTCAGTAAATCGCGACAGCGTACAATTTTCAAAAATGCCATTAAGCACCTTTCTGCCAATGATGCTGATTTATTTAAACATACAGTTTCATCTTTGAACAGCTATGATCAGTTTGAAAGCCTCTACCTGGATATGATTAAAACACGATTTGATCTAACTGAGGTAGAATCATTTTTATAAAAAACAAAAATGGAAATAAGTCTCTATTGCAAGTCAGTTCTCGACACTTTCGACAGGCAACCTTATGCAAAATGCCAGGAAATGGAAGTTTCCAATGCAATTCAGGCAAATCTGCCAGCAAGGCAATGGACAGCAGCAGAAACGGCTGAATTAATGGCTTTTCAGTTCAGAGAAAACTACAAACGTAATGAACAGGAATCAGTGCTCTGGTTTTTCAGGTTTGACAGGATAAGAACCTACAACAATGAAATTGAAATCTACCCGGAAATTGCTGACATTACCCCGGAGGTGCTCCTATACTGGACTAATCGATCAAACAATGCGAAGCATCCGGTACTGGTAGCAAGGTATGCCGGGCTGGTTCACGAATTCACAAGGCTTGTCACCAAAAAATCTCCAGATCATACAACCACCCGCCGCTTTGCTGACGCATTGTTGCTCACCGTAGAAGCTGATCTCTGCCCGGTACGTTTGTATGCCATTGACAAACTACGTAAGGCACTTCGCATCGCAGTCTCATACAAGTTCGATGATTTGGTAACCCGGATTAAAGAATTCACACTTGCCTACGAAAAAAAAGTGCCATATACAGAAACGAGAAATTATTGGGGATTCTCTTTTGATTGGTTGGTAGAAGACCACAAAAAATTAGTAACAGAACTCGAAATTAACCAGATCATTTCAGAACTGGAGAAAAGGTATGAAACACTACTGGGACTGGAATTTGAACCGGCGAAAGAAGCTGCGCTCAGACTGGCGAAGTATTACCATGTAAAAAATGATAGCATCAATACAAAAAGAATACTGCTTTCCCTTGAGCAGGCTATGGAAACTAAAAATGCAAATACGTCTGCTATGCAGGTGGTACATGACCTTGAAGAAATGCACAAGCACTTCCGTAAACACGGATGTAAAACGGAGGCTGAAAACACATTGATCAGGATGAGGAGCGCATCTGCAGACCTGGACAAAGAGTTTAAATCCATAACAGGATCGGGGAAAATGAGCCGGGAGCAGATCGAGACCTACATCTCTTCTTTTACCAAGGAAAATCCTGCCAACTTCATAAGAAAAATAGTAACTGCCCATATTCCATCGATTGCTGACGCGGAAAGCGCTCTTGATCTAAGAGTCAAATCTTCAGGACTTAGGTTCAGGCTTTCAACCGACCTTTTGGATTATAAGGGTCGGAAAACTGCAACAATTAAACCTATTGATCAGGAAAAAGAGGGGCATCTGGTGCAGCAATACGATTTTGAAATAAAATACAAGTCGCTCCTGCTTGATTTTGTCATTCGGGAAGCTTATCTCCGGGGTATTATTACGGTGAGCCAGGTAATGTTGTTTTTATCAGGCACATTAATAGTAGATAAAAGCCGTCTGTTGATCATAGAACGGGGACTGGAGGCGTATTTCCGCGAGGATTATATCGTATTTCTTCATCTTGTGGTACCACAAATTGAAGAAGCTGTCAGGAACCTGCTTGAGAGCAAAGGTGGCAATGTGTTAGTTGCAAAAGATGACACATTTATGCTGAAGACATTTGAAACATTACTGAAAGACCCTATCGTGATTTCGGAATTAGGCGAAGCCAACAGCTTCTATTTCCGTGTACTCTTCACTGACAAAAGGGGGATCAATCTGAGAAACAACTTGGCGCACGGGATGATGGAAATGTCCAGATTTGATGAAATTCACGCAAATGCTGTTTTCCTGGCGCTGTTGAACTTAGGCTTGATAGGCACATAACACCGACATTTCGTACCTTTACACATTCCCCCCTTTCATCAATTCCTGGAGTTAACAGACTAATATGATCAACGAGTTTGGAATGGATTATGGCGTGCGGCCAAGGATGATGCTGATAAGCGACTGGTCGTTTACAGAAGCGTACCACAAAGGGAAATGTTGGGGTCTCTCCTATATGTTTTGTCCGGATACAAAAGGTGCACTCATCCCTGTTGAATTGGGCCTATGTTTTAAGATTGAAAAATATGCGGATGAATTCATGGAAGCGCTGTTGCGATGGGTTAAGGATTCTGACAATGATGGAGACGCGCTGGATCTCGAATTCATTGAATGTAATGATGGACAGTTGATACTGGGTATGGGGCCGAATATCGACCTCTTTGTTAAGCGCATGATACCTGAAATATTGCGCGACCGGGTCGATCCGATATTCACGATCGGCACCCAGGGCAAAGGGGGGTTAACTACCGGCGAGAATTACCAACGTTTTAAACAACAATATCAGGAAGGAAGAAAAATTGTCTTTAGGGCCTATATTGGTAATGATGCAAATGATTTAAAAATTGGTAATCCCTACCTGGTAAAATCTAGTTTCAGGTTCAGTAAAGAAAATGAACTTCCACCTGACTCTATGGGCATTGGCCTGTTAGGCGCGAAAAAAAATACGAAGTTCAATCCAAAAGATTTTAAAAGAAAAGAACCGGTAGACATGCAACCTGTTGTTGCGAAGAGAATGGAGCAACTGCACTACTTTTTTCCATTGGTGATGGATAAAATTGAAAAAGAAAATTGGCTTAAGGAAGTGATTGCGAAAATACCGCCCCATATTTCAGCAGAGGAGGTTTACCAGTCCATCTGTAATCTCGTTTTGTTTGAGCGGTTAAAACAGGATAATCCTTCTGGAATAAAATCCTCTGGACCTGGAGGAGATATGCGGCTTTTACAGCATTTGTTAGAAACTGTCGAATCCTTCGATAGTTATTTTCCGCCGGAAACATTCTTTACAAAATCAAATATTCAGAAACAGGCAAAACTCGATAAACAATATTTAAAATCTTACTTAGAAAAAATTTAAACAATGGTAGTAACAAGTACAATATTTGCTGCACTTGCAGCCTTTTTTCTCAACCACGGAGCAGACATAGCAGGCAAAATGGTGGCCAGTGCCGGATACGACATATTAAAGGGTACGGCTAAAGGCTTGACATCCCACATAAAAGGGTTCTTTTCTTCCGAAAAACAAGCAGAGTCCTTCGTTGAAGAAATATGCACCAGGGAAAACGAAGAGGGAGCAGATCCGAAGCTTACCGTTGAAAAACTGTATCAACAGCTAACGGGAAATTCGTCGCCTGCTGAATTGCTAAATACAATGAAGGAATGGTTCGAAGAAAACAGGGAAACGCTGTCACAATCGGTAACGGCAAGCTTTAACAACACCTCGGGCTTCAACATCGGCGCACAACAGGCTGGCGGTAATATTAATAACATAGCCGGGGACTATATTCATAACGATGGCAAAAAAGATAATTGAAAAGCAGGTAAGCGCCCGTGATATCACCAATGTTGCAGGTAACCTGATCAATCATGGAACCCTTGAGATCGGCACACTTATATTGGAGGGAAATAATGAGTTAAGTGCCGAATTGGTAAAAACGGAACAGGAGAAACTTACATTAAGCCTTTCGACTTCATATTTGGAAATTCTTAAGGCACAGTATAGTAGCAAATCGCTTGTTGAACGAAAATTCAGTAAACAGATAGCTGAAGCAATACCTGCTGAGCGACAGGTTTTACTAACCGGAGAGCCAGGATCCGGCAAAACGGGTATTCTTTTCCAGTTATCTTCAACTACAAAAGATCCTTGTTATATTTCTGTACGAAACAGGTCGCCATTGATAATTATCAATCACCTGATCAATCGTATCAGGATCAAAGAACAAAAATCACTGATTGTTGCTAAGGATATCGAGGAAGGATTGGAAATGCTGCAAGCGTTGTTGATTGGTTCTTCGTTAGTATTCCTGATTGATGAATGCGAAACGGATGCTGATACTGTGATCAGGTTAATGTCTCTCCAAAAAGCAGGAAACATTTTTGTGTTTGCAACAAGGAACGGCAAACTGTTTGATATTTCAGGAATTTCACAAATACCGATACCACCTTTTGATGAAGAAGAGACACGACTCTTTCTATCTGCAGCAGGTATCAATCTGGATCTGCTCGAGTTCAACTCATTGTTCAAAGCATCTGGCGGTAACCCATTATACCTTTTTTATTTTTCAAAATACCAGGTTTCGCCACTCCCCCCGGATCTTGACGCTTATCATCGTCTGATATGGGCGGGACTGAAAATTCAACAACAGGAAATAATAGCCTATATCGCGCTTAGTTATCGCAGGTTACGGATGGATGATCTGTCAGAATTGCTGAATGATAAAAGCCCGATGGCTACCACTGCCTCAATCAATGAACTTGCAAGCCTGCTGGTAAACACTGACGGTAAATTGCAGATCTTTCATCCTGCTTTTAAAGAATATACGCTAACCTACCTCGAAAAAAATGGGTTGATTGCCGCCTATCGGAATCAACTTGGCAGGTTTTTATTATCAAAAAACAGGTCCGTAGAAGCAGCTTGGTTATTGGTGGATTGCGACCCCAAAAAGATAATAAAACTAGGCGTTGTTATTCTCGCCCCCATACTTATTTCAGGAGACCTTCTATTTGCAGAAAAACTGGCTCAGTCTTTTCTGACGGCAAAACTGTCAATGACAGATACAGGTTTCATTGAATACCAGCTTGCTAACATTCATCGTTTGTTAAACATGCCTGGTGGTGGTGAAGAACACCTCGAAAAAGCAATCGTCCTTTTTAAAAAGGTTCGGGATAAGCGATGGTTGCTAGGGGCCCAGATGATGAAGGCGATAACGATGGTTGAGGAAGGGCGGCAACAGGAAGGGTTGGCGTTGGTCGATGAAATTTTCAGCAAATCAACAAAATTGGACGAAGAATTCAACGCGCAAAATCTTGTTAACCTCACGAAGATATACATTGATCTTTCTGAATATAGAAAAGCTGCTCTTGCAGCAAAACAGGCATTTGCTATATTTTATAAGCTAGATCACCGTAGAGGAATGATATCCAGCTTGGCCAACTTAACCTCGGCGTTGGCTAAGCTGGATGATTATAAAGAGCCTGCGCAGAAATATGCCTTGCAACTGGTTGAGTTTTCGTCCGGTGAAAGTGAATTCAGTGTGAGGTTGATTGCCCTGAATATTTTAACGTCTATTAATCGGCAAAACAAGGATTTTACCAAAGCGAAGAAAACAGGCATGGAAGCGGTCAGGCTTTGCCAGCAATATGGCCTGCTGGATAAAATGATCCTTAATCTGATTAATTACGGAAATGTTATCCGTGATGAAGGTGATCTGACTGGCGCAATAAAAATCTATGAGGAAGCATTGGTACATGCTAATGACTTAAAACTTACTAAAGAAAAAGGCAGGATATATTGGATACTTTCTTCAATCTATTATGAACTGGAAGATATAGATAAGAGTATCGAATTTTCTGATCTGTCCATCGAAGCTTCAAAAAGCGTTAACTATACTTTTGGTGTCGCACATGCTTGCGAGGAAAAAGCAAAAGCACTGGTGAAGAAAGGCGAAAAAGAAGCAGCAGCCAATGCGTATGAAGAAAGTGCACGGTTGTTTCTTAGCATTGAACATTTTTCAAAAGATACACGAACAAATATTGCTATTGCCACACAGCTCTATTACGAGACAGGTCAGTTTGACAAAGCAAACGAATTGATCTCATTGTCTATTACAGAAGCACCCGGCAATAATTTTGAGGAATTAAATACTGTAGTTAATGATGTGAACCAGGCAGGTTTACCCACAACTATGCATGACGGTTATCGCAGGTTGGCACAGAAATATTGCAACACCGGATTTGAACAGAACATGATCAGGAAATTTATGGTTTACCTTGATTACTGTCACCAACATCCGGATACTTCAAAACAATCCTTCGTTGACGTATTACTTGCCCTTGCAAATCATGGTCCATCTGAACGATACGCACTGACTACACTGGGAATACTGGTAGAGCAATCACGAGAACTGCTGGATCACAGTGCAGTAAAAAGTCTGATTAACCTCTCTGCCAAAATGCTACCCGGATTTAATTATCGCGAAACAAGCCAGGAAACGATCATGCTTGCTACCGTCACTCCTGTACTTAAACTTGAATACAGGACCCTTCAGGATGATCTCATTGCCTTAAAATTGTGCTATACAGCAATGCTGTTTATGTATGCTGCACCGGAATTAGTCACAAGCGACAAAAAACCACAGGCTACTTTTTATAGGGCAACAATAGCAGATCTGCGGGCGGTTTATAACGGTGTTGGTGCCAACAATATTCCAAAAATTGCTTTTAAGGAACATCTTCAGACCTTGTTAATTCCAGACAAAACCAATAGAGGCAATGACCTGATATATATAAACACTGGTTATGAATCTCTCGCTGATCTTATAAAATATCCTAACAACAAATGCCTGATGTTTTTTCTGGGATCAAATGCGCTGCAACTGACAACCCATTTTTATCAGGAGAAGAAAACGGAAAGAATATCAACAAAGCCTATTACACGAAAACTCGCTTACTTTTTTGACTATACAAACATTGAAGAAGTAAAAGATCTGACAAAAGAGTTCAGTGTAAATCTGGATAAACTTAAAAAAAAATAAGATGGAAGAAATACAAAGCCATGAAGAATTTTTGTCTTTGATGAAATATGCTGTAGCAATCAGGATGACACCTCCCGTTGCTAAAAATGGTGTACCGACTATAGGAATTGTCTACGCCAATAGTGAGATTCCAAGTCGGTGCCATACGTATCTGAATGGGTCTTATGAAGGGAATGCATTGAAGATCCATATTAAGCCTGGTTATATTACGGCAAGCGTCGAACTCAAAGAAGTAGTTAGCGGTCAAAATATTTTTAGAATCAACATTAATTATGACCAGGTTGAACTACTTCAATTTCAGCAAGCGACAGATCCAGATGGCCGCGTGGCATTAATTTTTGGCTTTCGCCGCGGCTGTGACTATTATGTGACCGGAAATGAATATGATGCCGCCACCGAATTCAGCCCGATGGTGGTTGGATATGCAATCGACACGTGATGTTTACCATCTGTGTCAATGGTGATTCAGGATAACTTCCGAAACGCCGCAACCGTCTGGTAGATCAAGAAGCCCGTTAACACCCTGGAAATAAAATCAATAAACAAAGTTGCAAAAGATTCAGGGACGAGAAGATCGCTGAAACGATGGGCGGGATTCAGAAGATGAAAAAAACAGACCCACGAAATTTTTAGTTCCAAGATAGTTGCTGAACTGAGAAGAATAGTGCAAAATAAATTTAGTGTAAATAACCAACCGATCGGTAAAAACCAGTTCTGTTTATGGTTGTTACTGTAACGGCTTAGAATGAGTACGATTTTGGAACCAAGATGAGATCTTTTTGATAATGTTTTGTTCAGGTAGATCATTTCCAACCGGTAAAAAAATGCTTCCATCAATTTATCGCTCTGGCTGATGGCAGAAAATTTTAATTGCCTGTAGACTTCTCGTAATTGCAGATCTTGTTGATGGTTATTATAGGTACCGGGCGATAACCTGTCCGGGCCGGCAGTGGTTAGTTCTTTTGGCCATGAGGTATGAGCATACCGTATACCACTTAACTGGCTGTTGGCAATTTGAAATGTCGTAAAACCGGCAAAATCACAATCATAAAAGGATGTGTCACCAAACAGGGAATTTCGCATAACTATCATCGACTTCTCATCCAGCGGGCCGAGACGCATGATATTAACTACGGAACTCGAAGTTTTGATAAAGTCTTCAAACAACAGGTAACCGGTCCTGATCGCCTCAAACACAAGTTCACAACGATCAAAACTGCCGTTAAAGGTCAGCTTTTCGATATCGAGATATGACATTAAAAAACGTGTACCCTCTTCCAGGGAAAAATTGACATATTTAATCTGGCTCGACAGTTGCTTTTGTTCTCCTGTAGACTCATCTTTGTAAACGAGTGTATTGAAAACATTAATCCGGTCTACCGTGTTATTGTGAAAAGCCAGGTACTCAAAGTCAAGATTATTGACTGCTATGTATTTCGCTTTATTAACTTCTATAGAAACACTGGCAGGAAACCATGTCCGTTCTTTTGCCCTTGCGATCACAATCCCGTCCCCGATTTCGCAGTTGTTTATGAAAAGTCCCTGTAAAAAACTGCCGCCATTAACGACAATATTTTTGGCTTTACAGTTTTTGATAATTACGCGATCCACAAATTCACCTGCGATAATATAAAGGGTGTCATCAATTACGCATTTATCGATATGAATCTCGTATGGATACTTGATATCAGCATACAGGGAAATATTATGAAACCGCTTACCTTCTAAAATAATTACACGTTTCCCGTCAATATGATTTGTCACTTCGGCAACTTCACCGGTCAGGTACTTAAAAACCTCATCTGATTTCATAGAAGCAGTTTTTGGGATAGCACAAATTACAATTTTTCGTAGTTGTGTAACTAACTGTAAATCAACCTCGTCTGAATTATTAAATCATTTTGCTAAAATATTTAGTAAAGTTGTACCGGATTGGTTAGTAAATATTTGTTCTATGTACCTGAATTGCAAGACATTCTATTCGTTCTGTTATGGGACCTTTTCAACTACTGCGCTTGTGGGCGCTGCGGTGGAACAAGGCGTTTCTACACTGGCATTAACCAATATCAATTCAACATACGATCATTGGGAATTCGTAAAGCTTTGCAGAGAACAACACATCAAACCAGTCTTAGGCGTCGAGATCCATAATGCGCAAACATTTCAATACATCCTACTTGCAAAGAATAATCACGGCCTCGCCTGGATCAATGAATTCTTGTCAACGCATCTTTTAGAAAAATCCGATTTTCCTATTTCACCAGATGCGCCTTCAGATGTTTTTGTGATCTATGATTTAGAAAAAGATCCGCTTGTTTTATTACCCAACGAACGCATCGGTATTCGCCCCTCCGAAATCACAAAAATATTTAAACTGGATAACTTTGATCAATATGTGATCCGTCAACCGGTAACGGTTCAGGACAAGGACCATTACTACCTGCATTGTTTGTTACGTGCAATTGATAACAATGTTTTACTATCTGCTCTTAAAAAAGAAAACTGCTGCGAGCGCGAGGAAACTTTTGTGAGCCCTTCAAAATTGTTGAACGCTTTTAAACATTACCCAGCCTTAGTTACGAATACCTATAAACTATTGTCCGACTGTTCCATCGAAATGGATTTCCATGTAGACAAAACCATGCAGGTTTATGGAGGATCGAAAGAAGACGATTTTATTTTGTTGGAAAAATTAGCCGGTGCCGGGCTTGCCAGGCGTTATGGAAAGAAAAACAAAAAAGCAAACTTGCGCTTGCAAAGCGAACTGGAAGTGATTCGTAACCTTGGTTTTATCGGTTACTTCCATATCAATTATGATTTTATAAGATTCGCGGATGAGTAATATTTTCAACAAGCTTATATTATAGAGTTGTTAGCATAAGTATGTAGAAAATCAAAAATTAAGGGTTTTTACCCCTATTCAAATTCACTCTAATTATCGAACTTGCACTATGTAATCTCCTTACAAGGCATTGTTTGTCAAATAATTGGATATTTTATGAAATTTTTGCTTGGAATATTAAAAAATGGCACTAAGTTTGCCTTAACTTATAAGTTAAGTTGATCATTGACATAGTTCCGATATCGTCTCTTTGGTATAGTAAGGTCCATTATTATAGTGTTTATGTGGATAACAAACCATTGGTTGAATTCAGAGATTTTGCAGCAAGGATGTCCATGGATAAAACAGACAGGACAGAACTCGATGAAATTAATAGGTATATTGAAAGGATTGGACAAAAATTTGGCGCTTATCCACATCATTTCAAATCCGAAGACGCAGCAGAGGCTCTTCCACCACCCTATCATTTCTTTGAATCTGAATTAGGTGGAGATTATGGCCTTCGGTTGTATTGTATTCGGCTGACTCAGTCAATTGTGATTTTGCTTAACGGCGATAGGAAAACAGCATTGAAAGTTCAGGAGTGCCAGAATTGTTATTCGCATTTTGACCTTGCAAGGAAACTTGCAAAAAGAATAACAACGGCTATTGTGGATGGCGATATTAAAATAGACGAAGAAAATAATGAAATCATTATATATGATGATTTTCAAATAATCCTGTAAAACCGAAAAACCATGATCAGGAAAAAGAAAGTATTAGTGCCTGTAGAAATACCCGAATTCCGGGAGTCCATAGACAGGATGCCGGAGGAAAACAAGATCTTCGTGGATCGCTCTCTGGATATAGCACATCATATTTTTGAATTAATGGAACAAAAAGGGCTTAAGCAAAAAGATCTTGCAGAAAAACTAGGAAAGTCGGAAGCTGAGGTAAGTAAGTGGTTGGCCGGTATGCATAATTATACACTGCGCTCGCTTGCCAAACTGGAAGCTGCGTTGGGAAGTGCTGTTATTTGTACACCTAAACAGCGTTTTCTCCATGTACCCGTGACCAGCGAACTGGTCAGCAGTCGTGTAGAAGCAAAAGAGCAACCAGCTGCCCAGATAGGAGTCATTGAATATAAAATGGGAAAACTGGTTCATATTAGTGTAAGAACAAAAAAAGAGGAAGCTAAAGTTTCATGAAACAGGACAGGATAATTGATACAGAAAAAATGCAAATACTGAGCGTGAAGACGCTTAAAGGGAGTATCGAGGCCGACGCAGGAATTGATACGTCACACATAGTAGATCACTCCTTCAATTTTGTTGTAGGGCATGGTATGGATATCGAGCAAAAACTGATTGGAATTGAATTGAAAATTGATATTGAAGCAATAGATAACGCGAATAAATCAATCGGAGTCAATGGATCCTATACGCATGAAGTCATATTCAGTATTGATAATATGGATGATTTCATAGATCCAGCTGAAAAAGTGGAAGATACGGTAATGGATCTGTTATTAATGGCAACACTTGTAGGTATAGCTTATTCCACAATCAGAGGTATCATTTTTTGCAGAACGCAAGGCACCTCTCTTGGGACAGTGATCCTGCCGGTTGTAGACCCAAAAAAGATGCTTGGGGTTAAAGAAAGTTCTGGTGAATGAAGAGTAAATGGTTTAACGCAAGAATAAAAAAACATAATCGTTTGTTGAGCATACAGATGGTTCGTATTTAAAAGATAAAACAATAGTAGTTATATAAAAAGACGTCCCGGTTGTTTTCAACCAGGACGTATACAACAGGTCAGAGAAGCATGAGGCTGCGACACCTTTCTGTGCTTTCTCTTTCCCTTAGTGGTATCTCGCAAATGTAAGGGACTCGAACCTAAAGTTTCGTAGTTATCTACCATTTTCTTTATCCCACCTCCTTTTTATCTGGCTCCTGGCTCGCTGTAATGTAGCGTCTTATATCCTATGCATGGCTAAACGGCCATGAACTCACCCATTCTGAGCCGGGTGGGGATTTGATCAATTTTTATAACCTTAAAATCTCCCCGTTTTATGATCAAAATTCCTTGCTCCATTCTCGAACAGGTCCGTCAGGCTCCTGGTGCTCACGCACAAATCATTGCCTTATCTGATAAACCCAAATCCGGTGGAAGCCACGGTATGTTTGCCTATTGGCAGGATACGGTAAAACTCGTTCATATCGGAGAGCTTAGCATATCAGAAGCCATAAAAGAATTGCAGAACAAATTCATTCGTTTTGATGATAATCTGCGTAACCGCTCAAAGCAATCCAACCTGCTGGATAAGTTTCCAAGCTATTGCACTGAATATGCTAAGCAGAAATTCAGCTTTATAGACACAAGACACCAAATGAAATGGGATATCGTCGAAGGCGTACGACTGACCGGCCTCACTCCATGGGTAGTCTTTAATGGACGTGATTACTACGCCTACCTAATTACCGAGACCCCACAGGATTGGCGCTCACAACTCCGTTTTCCCCTTTTTCAACAATACCTAATCGACAACCATATCGAATGTGACGTTTCTGAAATGAACGTCGGCACCTATTGCCTGGAAACAAACAGTTTTGAATTTAAAAATTATAGCCCTAAAGAGATTCAAACTTGGGTTTCTGAAACTGGCAAAGTGTTTCAGACTGTACTAAAAGAATATAATAAGTGGAAGAAATAAAAGTGTAAAACCCATATTATGGCAATAACAATAACAACTAAAAACTCAAATTCACTTTTATCCCTAATCAAAGTTGCAATTGAAAATAAGTCTATTAAAACATGGTCATTTGATGATGATGGAGACTTTACACATTGTGTGGATCAATGGGATCAGCAAGCCTGGTTAAGACCCTTTGTAGCTGCAGGGCAACTCCGGTTTGGAATCATCTTTAATAAAAATGCAACTAATAAAGTAATCCTGTATGGGATTTATCATGGCAGGTTCATCGAAATGTTATTGAATCATTTTGATGCAGAATTCAGTGTTGTTAATGCTACTGCTCTTTTAGCAGAACCAGATATATTTTAAAATAAGCAAATGAAATCTATAAAATCAAAGTTAACTCAGCTTAGAAAAAGAATAGAAGAAATTCTTCCAAACGAAAATGATATTTTAGGTTTTGCTGGAATATCGAAGATTATACTTCTCCAGTCTCTATCAGATACTTATAAAACTTTAGATCTGTTATCAGAATATGAGACTAAACTAGAAGGCATTCTTCTGCAAAGAACAATAGCTGACCTAACAAGCAAAGCCAATAATTATTTAAAGGACAAATTCAAGCAACAGGAACCAAATGATTTTAATGAGTTTCTTTTTGCAATCGGAGAAATTCATTATAAAACGAGAGAAACGTATATACTATTAACTAAAGAGCCTATCCGTCTTGACTCTTCATTAGCCAAAGCAAAGGAGTTATTAGTGCTACTCGAAAATCAGAACATTGAAATTCAGCCATTACTTGAAAATCTAACCGGCCACTTCAAGTCTACACAGGAAACTGCAATATCCCTTAGTGATCAGACAAAAGACGCTGCAACCAAACTAACGACAATAAATAATTTATTAACAGCTGTTCAAAGTCAGAAAAAAAAGGCTGATATGGCGACACAGAACATAATCAAGAATGAAGAAAAGGTGAATGCTATTAGTACGGAATCAGCAATTACTCAATCAAAAGTAAATATTCTCAATG
Source organism: Sediminibacterium sp. (assembly GCA_965206685.1). GTDB lineage: Bacteria > Bacteroidota > Bacteroidia > Chitinophagales > Chitinophagaceae > Sediminibacterium. Next base: position 1,045,369 of record OZ242223.1, on the reverse strand, counting down.
ATCAGTTACAAAAAATGTATGAGACTCTTGCTACTGATAGGATAAGGTTTGAATCTACTTTAAATGACCTACAGTCCTCAATTATTAAAAACAGCGAGCACCAGCAAAGAATACAGGAGACTATTGAAGATGCAAGTAGATCTGGCATGGCATCTTCTTTTAAGAAAAGAAAAGATGAATTAGGTTGGCCGTACTGGATTTGGGGAGGAATAACGGTGGCAACAATAGCTGTTCTTATTTGGGTATCATTTAACATTATTGAACTCTTCAAGGCAGAAAAATTCACATATGAATTTCTATTGATTCGAGTACCCATTCTTGCAGGCTTCGTTTGGTTGGGCTGGTTTAGCGCTAAACAGTTCGGATTTGTTTCTAGAATTCGAGAAGACTATTCGTACAAATATGCGGTATCACTGGCATTTGAAGGGTATAGAAAAGCAACTAAAGAAATAGATGAAAACCTGTTAATCAACTTACTCTCACTAACACTGCAAAATATTTCTACTAGTCCTCTTAATATATTCGAAACGAACACAAATCATGGCACGCCTGTAAATGAAATGTTGTCAGGATGGAAAAAAGCAAAAGTGGAGAAAAAAATAGAGTCAAATAATAAACCTGAAAAAGAAATTGAAGAATAGAATATACAGAAATTTCATTATCGATTAAAAGTAAAAGAGTCATTTTTGGGGAGACGAGTCATATCAAATTGTCTAAGTATGATAGATACTCTGCAAAATCAGATCGCACTGATCCAGTAAGTCCGGATTTGATGTGACTCGTCCTCAAAAAACCTTACACGGTTAATAGATAATCCTGGCCTCGCCTGAATCAATGAATTTTTATCGGAACCTTTATTGAATAAAAAAGAATTCCCCCTTTCACTATTTGCATATGCAGATGTGTTCGTGATCTATGATCTGAAAAAAGATCTTTGTGAATTACTGCCCATGGAACGCATCGGTATCCGCACTACAGAGATCACAAAAATATTTAGGCTCGAAAACTTTGATAAATTTGGTATACATCAGCCAGTGACCATTCAGGATAAAGATCATTACTACCTGCATAATTTGTTCCGTGCAATTGATAACAATGCGTTGCTCTCTGCACTAAAAAAAGAAGTTTGTTGGGAGCGTGAGGAAACCTTTATAAGTCCTTCAAAATTATTAGTTGCATTTCGGCATTACCCCTCATTAGTAACCAATACTTACAAACTACTATCCGAGTGTTCCATCGAAACGGATTTTCATATAGACAAAACGATGCAGGTCTATGGAGCCTCGAAAGAAGATGATTTTATTTTTTATAGAAAATAGCCGGTGCCGGTCTTGCCAGACGCTATGGAAAGAATAACAAAAAAGCAATTAGCGCTTGCAAAGCGTGCAAAATCCAATTGCGTTAACCACCTGATTCCGGGTTAGACTTTGTCATTTAGTTCAGTTACAATGTCGATCACATCCTTATGCGTTTGATCCATCAGTGTTTTGGACAGCCTGGCTTTAGCTCCGGTTTCACATTCCTTCTTGCTGATTTCATGTATAATTACCTAATCTATTTTCATCCCATTTAGTTTAATAACAAATTAAATCTTACAACCCCAACGCCCCACTTTTAATCGCAACGATTTTATAATCTACACTCGTCCCCCGGTCACTGTCCGGTGCTCTCAACTCCATATTCTGGTGCGGCCCAACTAATACAAAATCCAGCGGCTCTTCTTTCCAGGTTTCTCCATTGGCTTTAATATAACGGATCATCACCCGAACATTGTCCAGTATATAATCGGTCTTGTTTGCCACCGTGATACTTAGTCCATAGATTCCGCCGAGCGCACTAATTTTGTAAGCACTGTTGCCGGCACTGACTAAGGAATGGATATTATTGCGTACATAGTTTTTCTGGGACTCGATCGCACTTAAATGATTATCTGCCTCTTTACTTTGATAAACGTTGTAGCCGCCATAACACAGTATGGCCACAATCGCAAGAAGGCCCACGGAGCGAAGTGTTCCGGAACTCGCCACGGTCTTCCCGATTGCTTCTCCGGCTTTGGTAGTTGTTGATGGGAGAGGTATAGCTGTATTACTCGATTTGAGATTTGCTGGCTTCTTCAACGGAGGCGGTATCTTCACGAATAGTGTGTTCAGCTCTTCTACTTTACCTGCCTCTATCCAGTCTCCGGCCCCATCATACCAGACAAGTGTATCTGTTTTCAGGTTCATCTCTTTCAATTCTGCAATCGTGTATGGTCCTTTTTGGGCATGACCATCATGTACATAGAATGTATGCATAGGATTAATTCTGTTACCCTAAAAATGAATCTAAATTCCGAATTAAAATAGGGGTAAATACCCCCCGTTTTGAAAAGGCTAATATTATTTAGTTGAAATCTGAATGGTTAAAGCACAACGCCTGTCATTCAGCAAAATCCGATAGTAGAGGAAAAATGTGGATACAAAAACAGGTCTTATCTTAATGTATAGTTGACCCGGAATCTTTTAGACTATGATTCGAGTCCAATCCCGGGCCGGAAACATGAATATTAACTTCAAGTTAAATTGAACCAATTGACAATAAAAAATAAGTATGTATGAACCCTCTGTATAATTATTTTACATAAGAAAACGGAAACAGATTTCACAATCTCTACTTTTCAAAATAGAATTAAGACGCTTCTCCTGACTTTTGCAGGCTTTTTACTTAGTCCCAAACCACCCGATTTCGCTGTTCCTTCCAAATCCGGGACAACGCACTCTGTTGCGGGATGAATTATTGTTACTCAAAAAGCCAAGAAAAGAAAGCGTCACTTCCACCCCCCCGCGAAGCTGAGAAGCCGTTCTGAGCTGGGATACATTGATATCATAACTGATTCCGGCCATTAGGCTATGCATTTGCAATTTAACTGCAGGGATCAACGCATCATTCCAGCGGTAAAATACACCTGCTGAGGCTTTGATATTATCATTGTCATTATCATACGCGCGAAGTGTAGATTCATATAAAAAACCACCAAACAATTGTTTATTGCCGGCCTGCTGGTAATAGTCCACATAAGCGATCAACTCATCACGATCGCTGACAGGTGTACTTAATCCTGCATTTAATACAAATTTTGGGGCAAGGGAAACATCGGGCGTTCCGGAAAAATAATTTAACCGTGGGCTGTTCACATGAAACAAAGCCGCACCCAGATAATAATGCGAATCCTCACCGAATATCGATGAATACACAAGCCCTGCAGAAAGGTCTGTATAAGCAGAATTGGTATTACTGAAGAACTGCGCAGAAACATTGGAAGGAGAATACCCACCATTAACAAACTGGTCATCAGTCATCGCCTTCGACGGATCAAAACGGCTCATAACACGTCCGGCCATGATCGACCCGGACAGATAAGTATCACTGTTCTCACTTAATGATTGGTGATAGGTGATAACCGGAAGTACCTGCGTTCTTTTTAAAGCAAGATCACCTGCCTGATCATAGGCCAGCTGCAGCCCGAGAGTATAATAACTGTTACTCTGCATACTCACTGGCATTTTATATTCCACGCCCAGCGCTGAAGTAATATAGGGAACAGAAACACTCCCCCATTGGTTACGGTAAGCAGAACTGACACGCAGATCACCATTAAAAATACCTGAAAGCGCAGGATTACGAAGCATCGGCATTTCATAGAACTGCGAAAATGCAAAGTCCTGTGATTTAGCAGAAAAAAATGCGAGTATACAAACGGCACACAAAAGTTTTTTCATGGTTCTATTTTACCAAGGTGATATTTCCTTTATAGGTGTAGCTGACATCGTTATCACAGATAACTTCACAGGTATAAACATATACATCAGGCGAAGCTTTTTTCCCTTTTACAGATCCGTCCCATCCATTGCTTTTCTCATTCGGCGCAAAATTTGCTTTTTCAAAAACAACCTCACCCCAACGGTTAAAAATTCGGAAACTCTTTACGGTTCGGATCCCTTTAGCACGTACCATCAAAAGATCATTCAAACCATCACCATCTGGTGTAAACACATTTGGGATATAAACTTGCGCTCCTTCACAAAACACTTTGATAGAAATACTGTCGACTGCTTTGCAACCATATTGCGTGGCTGCGTCGACAGAGTAGGTAATATTATTTTTGATGGTCGCTTCGGGTTCACCACATGTGGGGCAATCGAGGTCAGTAACGGGAGCCCACTGCCAGCTGGTGAGCGGCCCATTGGTCACTTTACCTGTCAGTTTTAGTTTTGTTCCTGTTGCCAGAACAAGATCCGGACCGAGATCAATTTCAGGCTTTGCATATACCATAACAGGTAACCTTGCCGTGTCACTGCAATCATTGATTGTCGTCGCGATAAAGATGGCCATATAACTACCCGGGAAAGTATAGACCTTAGGTGCAGACAGTTGTGAGCTTCCATTACCATTTGAGAAATTCCATACAGTACTTTTGATCGCATCGATCGAAAATACACTCGCTGCATAAGGCACGGTTTGACCTACGCAAGCGACAGAGTCCCTGTTGGTTTTTATCTGTGGAACATCCCATATCCTAACAGGGACGGGACTAGTTACGGTATCACTACACCCACTGTTACCCATAACAATTTCACGCACGTTCCATCCTTTGGTAGCAGTATAATTATGAAGTGGATTTTTCAGGTTACTCAAGGATCCATCACCCATATCCCAACTCCATGACCTTATCCCGTAGAAAGCCCTTGATGTATCAGTAAACGATATTTGTGTATTGCCGCAGTATTGAATCCCCGAAGTTTTAAATCCGGCTTTAACAAGATCAACAAATAAAGTATCCGGTCCGTTGATCCGCGTTCGGCAGGTTCCACCCGGCCCTGCTAACAATTCGATATAAGGCACATAAGGACCTGCCTGGGGATAACTATGAGAAATATTTTTGCCTGTTGTGACCTGAGAATTTCCGTCGCCGAAATTCCATCGGACAGAATCAATCCCTACTGAAGCCACTTCAAAATAGACCGGATTATTCGCACAGATCGCAGTATGATCATATTTCAAAATTCCTTTAGGGCCAGTGATCACAATATTCTTTGTTGCTTCAAACTTACAGCCACCGGGATACTGCGCAGTCATTACAACAGAGAAAGTACCCGTTGAATGAAAAGTATGTGTAATGACATCACCCTGGTTAAATGCACCATCTCCGAAATTCCAGGTTGTGGAAATAGAAGGCAGGACAAGATTGGTAAAGGTTACATCAAAGGGAAAACAGTTTCCTATACTGTCAGTGACTAAAAAATTACCTACAGAAGGGCGCACAAATACGTAAGCCTGCCCGCTGATCTTTACACAAGGTGCAACCGTTACAAGCCTTCGTATATAGGCAGTTGTTAAGGGCGTCATATTTAGGTTAGTACCTGTCTGCCCTGCAATATCAGTCCAGTTGTTCACTCCGTCCTTGCTTAGCTGCCACTGGTATTTAAAAACATTATATGCGCCAACGGGTAGCTGTCCTGCAATAGAGATCGACTGTCCGGGGCAAACGGATAATGAAGTCGTGTCAATGATGTTCGTAAAATCAGGGATGATCTCAATATGAATAGCGGTAGTATCCTGATTCGTACAACCCAACGCTACCCCTGCTGAACGAGTGATCAGCCTCGCATCAAAAGTCTGCTGCATATTGGGAAAAATGATAGAGGGGTTCGTAACCGCTGTGTCGCTCCATGTCAATGGATTGGGTGCAGCAAAATTATATTGCCATTTTGAAACAATGCCTTTCAAGGTATTACCCGAAGAGATCGTAAACGTGTTACCAACGCAACCCGCATTGGCAGATGAAATCAATGCACCTGTTACAGGCTTATCAAACACATTTATCAGCATTACATCTTTTGTTGTCGTACAGGCACCATTACTAATTGCATACTGTAATTGATATTGTCCTGCTTTATCGAATACAAAACGCGATGCAGGATTGACGGGTGCTCGGATCAAAGGATTGCTTCCGACTGGATTGGGAGTTACCATACTCCAGGAAACTGTTTCAAAACTGGGATTAAGAGGAGTATTCCCACTTATCGTCACGGAATCTTGTGGGCCGGTGAATGAACAAACGACTTGATCTGCTCCCGCATTCGCCTGTGTAATCGCCGGTGTACTGATTACCTGAACTGCGTCTGAAGAACTTGGACAAGCGCCGGGGCCCGTGATTAGCCATGTGAACTGATAGGTTTGTCCTGGCTGCAGACCATTGACCTGAGTATTGCGCAAAGCAGGATTGACAATTGTCGTGGAGGGACCGGATGTTTGGCTCCAGATACCGGTACCCACTATCGGATTATTTCCATTCAGTGTAACGGTTGTCAATGCACAAAGGGACTGATCTACTCCCGCATTTGAAGGCGTCACAGTGGGTACAACCGTGATCTTGGCAATAGATGAACTGGCCTGGGGGCAAAAACCACTTTGCACCACGGCACGGTACCAGGTGGTGTTGGTTAGATTAAGATAATTAATGGAGCTCGTAGTATTGGCCACAGGATTCCAGCTCGTTCCGCTATTGATAGATGTCTCCCATCTGACTACGCTGCCCGTCTGACCGCTGAGTGTAATAGTTGCACTATTTGCATTTGTACACACAGTTGCATCACTGGCGCTTGTACCGGGCACCGTCGGTGTAGAGACGTTAACGGGTATATCAGGACCAGTCGCCTCATTAGTGCAGGGACCGCTCTGCAACACGATCACCCTTGCACTAAAATTCTGCTGAACATTGTTGAAAGTATTGCTACTGTTGTTACTCGCCGATACATCCACCCAGGTAGAGGGATTAGCAGGTGTAAAATTATACTGCCATTTTTTTATCGTTCCCACAAACCCACTGGTAGATAAGGTTACATTGGATCCAAAGCATGTATTGACAGAAGATATCGACATCGTTCCGGCAGTAGGAGAATTATAGATAGTGATCTTGACACTTGCTGAACTGATGGTACACGAGCCGCTGGTAACAGTCCTTCTGTAATAGGTGGTTGTGTTTAGTACAGGTGGTTGATAATCTTTTGTATTTGTGGAAGCAATGGGTGTCCAGCTAGAATTGTTGAGGGAACTTTCCCATTGATAGGTATAGGTACCACTTCCGCCAGTAGTAGCCTGGCCAACAAGAAGCGCGGTTGAAGCTCCCTCACACAAGCCCTGATCAGAACCAATCCCCGTTCCGCCCAAGGAAGCTTGCACAGTAATGGTAATTGTATTAGAAAGGATCTGCGTGCAGGCACCACTTGACACACTGCGCCGGTAAGCCGTAGTAACAGCAAGGGTTCCGGGATTATAAGAACTGCTCGTACTTGCGCCCGCAGCATTTACCCATGTTCCCCCGCCATCTGTGGATGATTGCCATTGATAACTGAAACTTCCATTGCCACCTGTAGGAACAGTACCACTCAGTGTGGACGGACTCGATCCGGAACAGATCGTCTGATCGGCCGATATACTATTATTAGCAACTGTACCTGTCACCACAACAGCAATAGAAGAGGCATTACTGGTACAACCGAAAGAGTTATCCTGAGTAACATAATAATTGGTCGTTCCGCCTGCTGCCGTTGAAGGTGTTGGGGCCGTACCACTACCACCCGTAAGACCCACATTGTTATACCATGTAAGAGTATTACCACTTCCCGCCGTTGCAGTAAGTGCCACCGCGCTCGCACCCTGACAATAATTAACGGGTGATGAAATGTTGGGGGCAGCGGGCTTGGGGTTTACGGTCAAAGTAAAAGATCCGGCCGGGCCAGAACATCCGGCAAAACTGGGTGTCACCGAAATGGTTGCAGTTACGGCAGATCCAGTTGTATTATTGGCTGTAAATGAAGAAATACTACTCCCACTGCCTGAGGCACCAAGTCCTACGGAGGTGGTATTATTTGTCCATGCAAAACTTGCGCCTGGCGTGGTACTTGAAAAATTGAAAGTCCCTGTTGCAATACCATGACATCTGACCAAATTCGCAGGAACGGTAATATCCGGAGGCGTTTTTACTGTGATCGGCTGGCTGACAGAGCTGACACCACATTCATTTGTAACGTCAAGTCCAATGGAATAAGATCCTGCAGTTGCAAAGTTGACCGCGCCGGGTGAAGCCGTGGAGGCACTGGCAGGTGAGCCACCAGTAAACGTCCATGCATAGGCGGATATCGTACCACTACATGTACCGACAGTGGCCGAAGGACTGGTGTTACCAACACAGATGGAAGATGCAGCACTTAGATTTACAACTGGTTTGGATTTAACAGTAATGGTGCGGGTTGCCTGAGAGGAACTACACCCGCCATATACTGAATTGACCAGCCCCAATGTATAAGTACCGGGATTAACAAAATTCAACTGAGGATTGGCTGAACTTGCGCTTCCCGAACTATAACTGAAACTACTGGTTGAAGGTGTACAACCCGAAGTTGCCGAATAACCAACTGTCCATGCATAGGTATTACTACCACAGGTAGCTACTGAGGATGTGTTCGTTGTAACCACGGCAAGATTGCTGCATCCTATGTTCTGATCAATTGTAAATGAAGCAGTAGGTGTTGCATTCACACAAACTGTTTTGGTGATTTCATCCGATCCGCAACCGGACGCATTACCTGTTTTTAGTTTTATACTGTAAGTCCCCGCCGCCGTAAACCGCAACACCAGATTATCTGTTCCGGAGGTCCAGTCTGGCGGGTTGGTTGATGCATTATCATTCCCCATCGTTCCGCTCTGTATAGTAAAACCTGAAGAAGGAGTAACGGTCCATACGGTTAACCCCGGCGTACAACCGGTATTGGTTGCAGTTTTCGCTGTACTTCCATTACCTGCAAAACTGACATTGGTATTGACACACACTGGGCTTGAAGGCGAGATTGTAAAATCTGCTGCAGGTTTCTCTGAAACAAATATGGGAACAGCAAGGCCCGTAGAAGTGGCACAGGCATTGGCTGCCACGATGCGTACAAAATAAGAATTATTATAACTGAGATTATTAAACCCACAGGAATTGGTGTTGAATATATGCGTGATGTCCGCAGGCGCAGGATGGTTGTAAACCACAGCCGCAGATGCATCACCAAAATCAATTGTGTACGTGGTACCTATTGTATTGCCGGCTGTATTGTTGATCGGGAAGGTCAGTGTCTGTCCAGTACAAACATCAGTTCCTCCGGGATTGGAAGTACCCACGGAAGGATTGGTTCCCACAAATACATATTGCACAGCGGTTGCCACACAGCCATTCCCACCAGTCACACTATAATTCAAAGTATACACGCCGGTATTATAGGTTTGCGTAGTAGTAGAAAAGGTTGCGGATGAAAAATCAGGATTACCATTTCCCCATACAAATTGATAATTTGTATTAGTCGCACTGGTTGTCGATGCATTGGTAAAAGAAAAGACACCACTTCCCGATCCACATACAGTATAATAGGTATCGTTATTATAAGTTTTTTTACCGGTGGTATTGGACAACGCGGTACTGGGTAACTGTTTTTTCGGAACGATTTTGGTCACATTGGCGCTGCAACCATCTGCATCCGTTAGGGTCAGCTTCACACTGAAGTTTTGTGAACCATTACCTGCCGTTCCGGTAAAATTTCGTGTCGGACTGGTTGCTGTTGATGCATTGGCCGCCACACCGGAATTCGGATCACCAAAATCCCATACATAGGTCGGTGAATTACCTGAAGATGCATTCGTAAAGGTAGTTGGCACACTTGCACAATCTCCCGACGGAGCAAAATTAAAATCAGCACTAGGATTTGTAGTATTTGCCAATACAACGGCAGTATAGGTTACAGGTACCCCCGAGGAAGTAACAATCACATCATAGCTGCCTGCTATACTGGCAGTATATGTCGACAAAGTTGCACCGCCGATAGTAACCCCATCTTTACGCCACTGAAACGTAGAACCTCCGGGATAACCACTTGCAGTAAGAAGTTTAGTTGAAGCAGGACAAAGATTCAAGGTTCCAGGATAGGTAATCGTCTGTGCAAACGAAAACAAAGGAATACAAAAGATAAAATATACAAGGTACTTCAATCGCATATAGGGGGTAAAAAAAAATCAATTCAAAGATTTGGAGCAATAGCCCAATAAATTTTATCGATAAGTAAAATATTTATAATAAAATATTATTAGCAGACACAATTATTTTATTCTAGTCATTAAAATCTCACTACAACTAGTTCCTACAATAAGAACAAAACCTGCATTAGTAAAAAAAACAGGTAAACTTTGCTCATTAACAAATGAACTATTTTCTCATGACATTACCAGAAAACAGTATTAGGGGGGAGAGTAACTAAAACCTTTTGTTGAAATTAAATAAAAAAAGGAATACCTCTTTTAATATTTAATAATTTCTCTATAGATTTTAAAACCTGCGATACCGACTGTAAAGTAACATTCGTAAGATATCTGCTGCTAAGCTATTTTAAGACTAGACAGCAAACGGGACCCTTCTCTTCAACCACATATAACTACACATCTACAACCTGATAAACTGTTTACTAGTTTTATTATTTAGGTTAAAAATATAAGTCCCCTTGCCAATATTCCCTAAAGGCAATTCATAATAATGATAGCCCTTTTTCAGAGGTTGATCATTGATCAGCACCTTAAGCATCCTTCCGCTTATATCATACATACGCAGACTGGTATGTTGATAATCTGCTGCAAGGGTAAATTCGACAGTAACTTTTTCATCAGAACTGGGATTCGGATAAATATATAATTGATCCGGACGAAGTGGAGGTTCTTTTACTTCAATGTACTGCTTGGTTGAAGAAGTAATAAAATCATGCGTAGCACTGATTTGGACAATGGCACTTCCTGTATAGCCCCTCCAGCTGTGAATGTAAACAAGTGAATCTTTGATCGTAAAGGAAACATCCATTGGAACATTATCAACAAAAGCAGTAATAACAATGTCATGCAATGAGTCAGGATCGGCAACAAACATTCTTAAAGGTAAAATGGTATCCCTGCCACTAAATAGACTTATGGTTGGTGTAATTAATATCGGGGGCAACTTCTTCATTAAAATCATTTCAAAAACCTGATCTTTTCCGAAGGACAATGAATCATACTCCAGTTTCTGAACCTCCTCATCGTACTCAGAAATAGAAGGAACATTTACATCTATCTTTTTAAACACTCCGTTGTTTACAGATAATATGTAAACACTATCAGGATCTGGAGTATCTTTTTGATCAAGTGCAACAGCAACTTTCAAACTGGCGTTTACACTACCAATATTTCTGAAGGAAAATTTTCTGGATTGAGTAACCAGTTTATAACCTATCAGGGTAGTGTCCTCAAATTGTTTCACTGATAGTAAAACATTATTGGAAATCGAGGTATTTTTAATTGTTATGTTTTTCCAATAAGAAGGATTCACTCCTCTTGTAAAATCAGTAATCGTACTGTCAGTATTGGAAGAATATGATTTTTGTTCCATTGCAAGAACAATCGTAGAAGTTGAATCAGCAACCATAGTTGTATCCCTATATCCGTTCTTGATAAATTTGACAGGTTTAAATGCTGATATAAAATAAGTTGATGTATTAAGCTCATCTATATCCCTGTAATAAATATCATCAACAAACATCTTGGCACCTTTAAAAGGTTGCGTTGTTCTCACTGAAAGTCTTTTGGCAAACGAATCCATCAAAGAATCAGGGTAATAATAAACATCCCGCCTTAAAGTAACAGTGTCTGTACCTGCGAATTTTACCAGAATTTTGTTATAGCCAGTATCGAGTGAGACTGACAAAGTCCCCTTATCAAGAACGAATGGCACAAAGCTCGTGTCTGAATTATGTTGATTAATATAGTAATCCTTTGCATTAATTGCGCTTATCGCAAGTTGAATCAAAGGATAATTTACGACAGGACCCGGACCGGTTAATGAAATTTTAGGATATTGAATAAGACTGGTACCTCGTGGATCCTTAAACAATACTGCATCAAGCTTGCCTGCACTTATAAACTCCTGACTGACCGGCATATACATGGTTTCAGCTCCGGCTGCTTCAATTCTGATTGAGTCCCAGTAAGAAAGTTCAGGAATGATCGTACCATTTAATTTCCCATTCTCATCCGTTATTCCAACTAAGAAATAAAGAGAATCATTTTTAAATTTAAATGAAACTCTTGCTCCGGACAATACAGATTTATAGGTCCCTATTGCCAGACTGGTCATAGTCGGGCGTTTACAGGATTCAAACGGATTCGAGCTATTGAAAGATACTGAAGAAAAAAAGGCTAAAATTTTCGAAAGATTATCAGGAAAATTTTTTGAGATACAATTCATATCTTTATGATAAGAGTCTGATTGAGTAAGATAAAAATTAGTATGTTCTTCTTCGTGTGATTCTTCGTCTGTGCTGTTTTGATACAATTGTTTCACAATATTAGTCGACTTATATAAGTCATTGAAATAATCATTTTCTTCCAGTTCGACGAAACCATCTGTGCTTGAATGGAGAAAATAGGGAGGTAAAGCATTAGGTTTACCGGATGCATCAACTTTGATTTCTGAGTGATATCCTGCAAGGTTTGCGTATACAATATTTTGAGGTACCGCATTATTGTTGAGATCATTAATTATTGCTGAATTTGGCTGCAAATCCTTTTCACCGGGTGCATTCAATAATGTGCCCAAAATTTTATAAGAATAATCATTTGCTTTTTTGGCTCCCTTGTGTGGGGTACCTAGAAACAAAACCTTTTTAATCTTATTATAAAGATTGGATTTTGAAGAATACAATTTAAACCCACTTCCGTCATAAGAGTCATTCCTTCCCTGGAGATAGGCTCTTAAATCAAGCCCGCCTTTACTATGACAGACAATATTAATTTCTGCATTAGGATTTAGTTTTTGAATTTCTTCTAACCCATATCCGATATCATAACCGTTGCGCCTAATTGAATTGGTATTTCCCTGAGCGATATACCAAATATCAAACCCGTTTTCCTGCAAATAAGTAAGTAAAGAAAATGAGACGTTAGAACTTTTTAATTTAGCACTCTCATAGTTATTGCGAAGATTGAAAATGCTACCTTCCATTTCATTGAGAATCCCCCCTATCACAACGATCAATTTATTATTTCGAACCTTGTCTGGAAATCCTCTGCCATACTTAGTAAGGTCAAAAGACTGATGCTCTATAGGAATAGTTATTTTGCTTGAATAAACTTCTATTTCAAAATCACCTGCAAAAACATCTTTTAAATTTGATTTATTATAATCGATCAAAACATAACCGTCTGTACCAACTGAAAATTGGTATTCATTTTTATTATTTAAAATGCCGGGGGGAAATGCATGCAGGCTGATTTTTAAAGAGACATTACCTTTACGCGATATTAGAATATAATCAGCCGGAAAACTTTTATCATATCGAATCGGTATTCTAAGTGATTCACTGCCATCATTTCTAAAAATCACATTTTTCCCGTCCCATTTTGCCGCAATGATATTCGTTCTGCCATTATTGATATTTACACCGCTGCCTGAAACGTTTTTTGAGATCTTTGGATTATCTAAAACCGCATAATAACTTAAGATAGTTCCCTCCTTGGCTGAATTATGTAACCCCGGATCCGAATAACTAAAATTTTGTGTTGAACTTGTAATTGAAGGATAGATAATGGCCCCCTTAAAATTACCGTTCCCGTCCAGAGCATCAATTTCCAGATGCCACGCTGCATTTACATTACCTGTTCTGATGACGCTTACTTTACCGTCAAAATCGTCTCCTTCACGTTGCCATGGAGGGATGACGGTTGCATAAACACCATTGTCAATAGTAATATCCGGGCATTCGGAAATAAGCACCGCCTTGGAATCCGAACCAATGGTACATCCGCTCTTTGCGACAGTAACACTGTAAGTACCTTTGTTAACCTGACCGGCATTGGCAATAGATATAGAACTGTTTGTCGAACTAAAATTATTAGGGCCCGTCCAACTATATGAAACACCACTTTGCGATGGAGTTGCAGTAAGAGATAAGGTTTCGCCGCAACCAATGCCTGTATTCCCACCGATTGTAACACCTAATAAACAGGCATTTACTTTCACCGTCTGACAATCTGCCACCGAAGGAGTACAGCCATTCTTGGTCATAACCACACAATAACTTCCTGCCATTGAGGATGTCACTGAGGAAATAGAAGGGTTCTGTTGCGATGAGGAATAATTATTCGGTCCTGTCCAGTTATAAGTATACGATCCGGAAATAGACGGACTAGCCGTGAGATTCAGAGCAGAACCGGAATTGACAGGTGAGTTGGAGCCTGCAGACACTGAAGGTGTATTACAGGGGATCACTGCATTAATAGTAACGGTATGACAGGACGGGGCCGAAGAGGTACATCCAGCCTTGGTCATGGTAACACAATAATTACCGCTCTGTGATGTATTGGTATTGGTGAGCGATGGATTTTGTAACACCGAAGAAAAATTATTAGGGCCACTCCATAGAAACGAATACGTACCGGCGCTGACAGGTGTAGCACTAAGCGTAAGGGTTCCGCCCGCAGTTACCGGTGTATTCGAGGAGCCGGTTACAGAGGGTGTTGTACAGGCAATCGCTGCATTGATATTTACAATGGTACAGTTTTGTGCAGAAGCTGTACATCCTGCCTTGGTAATAGTCACACAATAATTACCGCTTTGATCCACTATTGCATTGACAATGGATGGATTTTGAAGATTGGCCGCATAATTTCCGGGCCCCGTCCATGCATAAGTGTAGGTATCATTGATAGCCGGCGTAGCAGTTAGAGATAATGTGTTGCCACTTGCCACCGGAGAATTAGAACCGGCTGTTACGGACGGTGTAGTGCACCCCCCACTGCTGACACCAAGTGTTAACCAGTTAGAGTAAAAAGAGGTAGTGCAGGTCCCACCGATTTTACATCGGTATAGATATCCATCCATACTCGTCGTAGTAGAAGCAATTGTCAATGTTGCAGCACTAACGCCACTATAGATCGCATTCACTGGAACGGGATTCCAGCTTGCTCCACCTGTTGTACTGTACTCCCATAAATAGGTAGGTGCAGTCCCGTTTGCATTGATGGTAAAACTGGTTCCCGACGGTGCAGTTACAGATTTACTGCTTGGATAAACCGGAATATTGACAGCTACACAACTGGATGCTGTATTGATGATAACGTCTGTACAATTCTGGTCAGAGGGTGTGCAACCCGCTTGAGTCATTATCACACAGTATCTTCCTGCAGTAGCAGCAGTGGTAATGGCAATAGAAGACATTTGTTGCGTTGCGGTAAATCCATTGGGACCGCTCCACGCATAAGTGAAGGTGCCCGCACTGGCAGGCGTCGCCGTTAGATTTAAAGGTGCCCCCTCAGTTAAAGGAGAATTTGAGGAAGCGGTTACCCCCG
Organism: Sediminibacterium sp.; assembly: GCA_965206685.1. Taxonomy (GTDB): domain Bacteria; phylum Bacteroidota; class Bacteroidia; order Chitinophagales; family Chitinophagaceae; genus Sediminibacterium. The sequence continues at coordinate 1,029,928 of OZ242223.1, read as the reverse complement.
GTGTGCTGCAATTGGAGGCAGCCGTAACCGTTACGATGGTGCAACTTTGTGAGGAAGGGGTACATCCTGATTTGGTAATGGTAAGACAATAATTCCCGGAAGCACCCGTATTTACATTAGAAAGTGTTGGGTTGCTTTGAGTGGAAGTAAAGCTGTTGGGCCCGCTCCAGTTATAGGTATAGGTATCATTTACAGACGGGGATGAACTTAAATTAATAGAACCACCCGATATAACAGGGCTATTGGATGATGTACTAACAGAAGGGGTTGCACATTGTGATGCGGCATTAACCGTAAGCGTAACAGTATTGCTGTTGAATGTTGTGGTACAACTTCCTCCGATTTTACATCTGAACTGATAATTACTCATTGAGACAGCAGTGCTTGAAAGGGTAAGAGTTGCAGAATTGGTTCCGCTATAGATACTGTTAGAGGGTACATTGTTCCAATTACTTCCGTTATCGGTTGAAAATTCCCATTGATAAGTCGGTGAGGTTCCTGTTGTATTGATCGTCCAGGAAGTACCTGAGGGGGCTGTAACTGTTTTATCTGTGGGATTGCCGGAAAGGGTTACAGTTGTACATGACGCTGCGGCGGATCTTCTCCAGACCATGGTTGCATAAGAGGCTCCGCTGTTATCCTGACAACTTTTTTTAGAGATCAACATTTTTACGGTACCCGTGAAAGTAGCTGTCCATCCGATATAAGGCGCATTGGGACAATTGGATCGTCCTGAATTATCTTGATAACATAGTATTGAATTATTACTGTTATTAAATAGCGTCAGCTCGGCATCGAATGCCTGTATTCCGCCAAAATCATTACAGGTGCTCCATTCATAGGTATTTCCGGCTACAACACTGAAGAGCATCCAGTTACCGCCATTTAACTGGGTATGGACGGTTGACCATGATGAGGAACTGGTTGAAAAAGTGGTCGATGGGAATTGATGATTCTGATTATTACAACCTCCCCCGCTGCACTGCTGTGAAATAACATTTCCGCCAACGATAAAACTGAAAATAAGTGTCAAATAAAAACTTTGTATTCTTCCCATCAGTTGTGCCTTTTAACGATTATAAAAACAGATCATTTCCATTTTTTGAATTGTCCGCATCTATCTGCTGTTGATCTATAGCATACTTATTAATCAATTCTCCTCAATCGGGAATGAATGCAGCAACAGATAAAAAAGGATTCCATCTTAACGAATGAACATGATTCTTCAGTCAGGATAAACTTCCTTTCTAAACAATTACAGGCGGATCCGTTTAGTAAATGGCAAGAGTAGTAGAGGGGGGATATATACAAAATACTAATGCTTTCCGGCATATGCAAGTTTTCATTAATAAATTTTACGGAATTTTGATAAACCGGCCAAACCCACGGAGTTAAAAACAGAAAGGTATTTACAATTAAAGAATCCCTTAATTTTTTAAAATCAGAGATACAAGGAAACAACTACTAATATTTCTGGCATTTTGCTCCCATGTGGTTCTTATCCTACAATGCCACCACCTCCACCTCAATACATTCTTGGATCCGTCGAACGGCTGATCAATGCAAAACCAATCGGCAAACGTTTATTGGTAGGCGGTAGCGGAGACTGCGGGGTGTTTGCGTCATGCTATCCCCTATTCCATCAGTACGATCTCAAAATCTTCTACTATGTTCACCCTCTAGTAGCATGCATTAGCACTGGCGTATTCCATTACAGATACTATTTGCAATTCGCCCTTTGAAAATTCATTCTTGATGTCGATCAACGGTAGTGGATGACTATAGTTTGCCTATTGATAACGTCTCATGCATGTTCCGTTTCTTTTGCTGATTTCAACGGGAATAAATGAACTCCAGGAAATACCTAATCCCCACAAAGTGCCGGAATCAACAAATCGAAAATTATAATCATCATGTCCGATGCTGCAATTCGCGAAGATGCCAAATTGTTTAAACTTTTCTATGGGTAACAGGGTGACCGTTGTAACGGAACGAATAGGTTTTACCCATGGATGCGCCCCATGAATAATTTCTATTTTTTCAGAAAGACTGATTCGTTTATAGGTGCCGGCTTTCTTTATCAAAGCGCCTGTATAATTCACCCCGAAATTATATCGGAGTTTACCGTAGATCTTTATATCATTATCTGAATATCCACCTATATCAAAAATTCCTAAGAGATAATCATGATAAATATTCAATCCGGCATTTATCGTAAGCGTATTTCGGGGGAACCTAAAATCACGGTCAAACCAGTTAAACTGGTAGGAAAATAATAGTTCTGTAAGGTCTGTTGAAAAATTACCGTTCTTTCTGTTAAGGAGTGCTGATAAATTGGTTTGCGGAGTTATCGTTTTATAAATACTGTCACTTTGCGGCGACCCATCCGCAAACTGTTCGCTGAAAGCGGCACCGGATTGCCCGTTGGAATAATGACCTGTTTCAATCCCGATCGTAATAAAATCCTCTTTTATGGTTCGGAATATACGTTGATAACCTAACTGTATTTTATAGGAAGGCATTTTTACAGGTAATGAATTCTCCACATACATCCGAATTTGTGGCTTGAAAACGAAATAAACAGCAGTGCCTGATCGATGATTTCCATTTGTCAGGTTTTCAATAATATTATTGGTGAAACTATACCGCACAATCGGGTTAGCCTCAAAAAGAATTTTCTCCCTGGAAGAATAGCTGGTTTTCATCATTAAATTAGCATCATCTCCAATCGGATAAATATGCATAAGATCAGCAGTATGTTGTGCCTTCACAGGCTGCGCAAATAAGAGCAATGTCATTAATGATAGATAAGGATATAAAATTCTCATTGAAATGGTTTTTTACTGAAAAAACAATTCGTTGATCTTGTCAACCTCAGCCTTGGGCATTCCATTTTGTCCCAGCCAATTATTGTTGCTGTATCTGATAAAGTAGAGCAGGTAATGCACGTTCGTTTGGGAAAGCTCCGTTTCAAAGTCTTCACTTTCTCGCGGCACGGTGCTGACAAAATAAAAAGTTGTTTCAATTTGCACAAATGCAAAATGATATTTGTTCAGCAATTGAGTAACATCTGCAATTTCATTGCCACTAATGCCATAAATGGTCAGGATGTTTCCACAGTTGGCCATAGAAGTACTGTTTTAAAATGAATGGCCGGGAACCGGCACTTGGGGGGATATACAAATATTGCAATAATGATTTACATAGGCAAGTACGGGTAAATATTTATTACTGAGATTAAAGAATAAAATGTCCGATCAATATTCCTGCTGCTATTGCTGAAAGAACCAACAGAATGATCCTTATCCAATTCGTTCTCTGCTTCGATAGTTGTAAGGATTGAATTATGTCAAATTTCTCCTCGAGTAACTGCAACTGATTTTTATATTGTAATTCTTTATTGCCGAATTCCATCTTCAAATTCTCAATCTGCTTTTCATATAAAGGCTTCAACTGTTTCGTAACCGCCTCAATCATTCCCGCCTTCGATTGACTTCGTTCAGCAATTGTGTTATTGTAAAGATCATTTAGGTGTTGACCAAATGCAGTCGGTGTGATAAATGCCTTATCCGCTACTTTTTGTAACAAAGGTGTGTCTTGTGAATGACCAAGTGCCGTAACAAAATTGGGTGTTAGAAATAACGCGACTGACGCGATCACCGGGCTATCAAAAACTTCCATCTTCTCTCCACCGCCTCTTGAAATGGCGAGTACATCAGCATCGGTATTTTGTAAGGCATCAATGATTTCTTTTTCATTAGCCAGATTGATGCGAATAAATTCAATAGCATAAAATGCCACAGCATCCTTTAACTGGTTCGTAATATCACTATCAATGATCGCTGACTTGCCAATCAAAATCTTAATAGACACGGGTTCATCTTTCAGGATTCTACCCTTAATAAACCCATCCACATCACGGTATCCCTGTTTTGCTTTTTCCTGCAGAACAGCGAATACTCTTTGGTCTTCTTCGGTGATGGTTGCCGCATCTTGGCTGACAATAGCGGTAACAAAAAACTGTAATTCGATCCTGGCTCCGATGGGTTGAACACGTTTGATTACATATCCCTCTACTTCAATCACCTCATTTGAATTCAGATTATTCCGGATGGCCCCAGGAACGATTAACGTAACACTAGCATCCGTCAATTCATCTTTCAAACCATCATAGTATTGCCCGCCATATACCACACCTTTACCCAGAATATAGATTCCTTTGATCCGCTGCATTTGTTTGCCTTCATCAAACTGGATTGCATTTGAAAAAAGATTGACAAGAGCAGAGGGTGTAAGGGAAATACTTTCTTCCATAGATCAAATATCTTTAAACCACCGGATTAAAATGATCAAAAATCAGCTTCCCAATCTTCTGCGCTTCTTCATGCCGTTTGATATTTTCCGGTATTGTAGCCCAGAATTTTGGGTCATTCAGGCCACTTGCCCTGGTAAGTGCAATAAATACCCCTCCACCCTTTGAGGTAACGACATAGACAGTGTTACCCGGCCCGAATGCTTTGACAGAGACATCAAATACACTGCCATTGTATTCAATGGTAAAAGGAGCTGTTTCTAGGAGTGTTCCTGCCTGCATGATCCAAAAATAAGAAATATTTTGAAAAACTAAAATAATTAGTATTTTGTGCTACAAAATATAGTACAATGAAAATTGAACTTACACAAAACCTACTTGCCGGTGCTGAACAGGTAAAAATTTTTGACCTCCAGTTGGTGGATGGGCACTGTATCACACCTTATGAGATCAACTTTGTAACACAGGAAAATGGTAATTCTCATGTTCGTGCCATCGCTTTTCCTGGCACAGAAAGACAGCATTCAGTCCTGATTGATAAAGTGGATATCATAGATAACCTTGCCACTGGTGAAGTAACCGGCACTATATGGATTGACATTGATCTCTGCGAACCTACCCCTTTGGCAGAGTCACTTGGAGCAGCTATTGAAGCCAAATGCAGGGAACGTGCAGTGTCTGATAAATAAGACTTTTGAAAAACATGCTTTTAACGTTTAACGATAAAATCATTCAAATCGCACAATTATTTTTCACTGCCAATTGTCAACAAAAACCGTAACTCATCCGGTGACTCAAGTCTGTTGGGTAGAGCCCCATGTACTGTTGCAAAAAATTATTTAACTTTTGTTTTATGAGTTCCATGAGCCTTCGATCTCTTTTTACCATCAGTAGTATTATTAACCATAATAGGCTCCTTTTCATTTATCATCATTAATTTATCTACTGATTTTAATAAAAGCATCACTTGCATCCTTAGCTTCTCCGCTATTACACCGGGAGCATTAAGTGAAATATCCATATCTGAAATAGCAAAGTTCTTTTGCTTTTCACCTTGCTCGAGAAATTTAGGAATATTTGTATTGTCCTTCAACAACACCCAGGTAGGATTGACTTGAAAAGCATCTGCAAAGAATAGTACTGCTTCAAATACTAAAGGTCCATGGCTGGTTCTCTCTGCCGCCAATATCGACGGCCCCGTGACACCTAATATCTCACCTAGCTCTTTTTGGGTTAGGTTAAATTCCTTACGTAAAGTAGATACTCGTGCACCTATATGATTAAAAGATATTTTTTTCTGACCATTTTTTTGGTTGGTTCTTTGTTTTGGCATAAACTTGTATTAACTAATAAAAATTAATAGAAATAGATATTTAATTTCATTTTCTGAGTCTTATATACATCCCCCCGACCTATGACTCACAATAAGCTGAAAAAATAAATATTGGCTTAAGATGTAGAAATAAAACTACAAAATAAATAAACGATTACAAGGGTTGTTCTACTCAAATGGAGAAATGAGCGATAAACGCGTCTTCATTTGTAGGTCAAGATTGCTTGCTTTATAAATTATTTGATCACCCATCAATTGGTGTTAATCCTTAATTAGCCAAAAGTTTGCCGGGGGGCAGACAAAAAAAGGACGTTGGTAAGGAACGAAACTACTTCGGGATATCAGCTATTACGACCGAGTGGAACACACAAACCGGAAAGCCTTGCAGTATAAGCAAGTAAATAAACCGCTGAACATTAGAGCCATGGCGTTAGACAGGTGAGTAAATTCAAATTTCTAATTATTATGAAAAAAGTATTGCTTTCTCTTGCTTTATCTGCGATGGCGTTTGCGGCGTTTGCCAATTACCGCGTAGAGGGCACTTTTCAATCAAGTTGTGGAACATGGTCTTACGTTATTCATCCTACGGATATTTTTGACCAGGCGGCTCGATATTGGAGACTGGTACTTGCTGCAGAAGATGCTTGCAAAACTGGTGCAACAATGGTTGTAGCATAATTATAATCATAGGTACTATATGTAGAATTACTCTGCATATGGTACCTTACTAAAAAAAAAGCATGAAATTATTTTATTCGATATTTATCTTTTATTTCTGCGTTATTCAAAATAACGCTATTGGACAACAATCAGCACCAATTGTTTTAAGAGCTACCTATAAAGTTACATATACACGTGACGGGAAAAGTTTAATTAATGACCTCTGTCAACTTGATATAACCCACGGGCAAAGCTATTTTTACAGTAAAATTAAAGTTGATCAATTAAAACATATTCAGGAAAAATTTGCAAGAGGGGGGCAAAATGGGGGTCCGGTAAACTTTGCCAAAGGTGAAATTAGAACAGATATCTGCAATTTTAGTATCCTCAAAAATTATGAAAAGAAAACAGCATTTTTTATTGAAGATGTTGGTGGGCAAGAATTGGGATATATTAAGGATAGCCTTTCTCCCAAACGATGGAACATATCCAAAGAAACCACCTCAATTAAAGGAATGATTTGCCATAAAGCCACAATGATTCGCGATACGATATTGATAACCGCATGGTTTAATACTGAAATTCCCTCACAAGAAGGACCATTATATTTTTACGGACTACCCGGGCTTATTGTCAAAGCAACCACCAGCGCAGGATTTGATATAATTATTGACTCAATTGAAAAGTCGCCAAAAAAAGGTGAAACACTCAACGTTTCAAAATATTCATTGATTACCGAAACTCAGTTCAATAAGGCCAAAATTAATAATAAAGCAGCATTTTCTGGCGGACGGCTTCCCAATGGCGATATCGCAAAGCCAATAGGGAATTAATGCAATATCAAATCAAAACAATGATTCAAAAGCTTTTATATTTTTTTCTTTTTTTTTCATTTCACTTTTGTGATGGTCAAAATGTAATTTCTGGTACAGTATCAAATACTCTTGGGAAGCCCCTAGAATCTGCAAACATACTTGTATATCAAATCGAAACAGGTAACATTGTTGCTTTTGGGATCAGTGATAAGCAGGGCTTTTTTATGATATCTTTTGAAAGTAGCAAAAACGATAGCCTTAAGCTGGTAGCTTCATGTTTAGGATATAATTATACGACCAGGATCATAAAGACAGAAAAAAGTCAAAAAATCAACTTTTCATTAGATCCCGGTGCCACAGACTTACCAGAAATTACTGTAAACTCAAAGCCAAAGCCGATCTCTGGTCAGGGCGATACGATAACATATAATACAAGATCATTTGTTGACAGCAGTGATCGAGTGATTATTGATGTCATTAAGAAACTGCCGGGCATAACGGTAACTCAAACTGGTCAAATCCTTTATAACAATAGGGCTATAAATAAATTCTATGTGGAAGGGAAAGATCTTCTTGCTGATCGTTACAATATAGCCAGTAACAACCTTCCATCCAGTGATGTAATTCAGGTACAGATTTTACAAAATCATCAACCTATTAAAGTTTTAGAAAATGATATTTTTTCGGATCGCGCTGCTATTAATATAGTTTTAGATAAATCATCCAAATCGAGGATGTTGATGAATGGAAATGTAGGCATAGGAGCCTCACCTACCGTAGATGACAACAATCTCTCATTGTTAAAATTCAAGCCCAATCTACAATACATTAATTCATTTAAACATAATACAGTTGGAATTGACTTAGACCGGGAGTTAAAAGAACAGAATCAAACTAGTAATATATTAGAAACAGGTTTGACCGAAGACGCACAGACATCAGTCTTAAAGACATCACCACCTCCTATTGAACAGCCGAGATATTTATTGAACAATAACTCTTTACTAAACAGCAATTACCTGTTTACTATTCAACAAAAATATGACGTCAGGATAAACGTGGCACTAGAAAATGATATGACCGTTAGTAATCCAAATAGTAACACAACGATTTTTTTGCCATCCGATACGATTATTGTTCCCGAAAAACACACAGGCATTAGTTCCTTTAATAAACTTTTTACGGAAATAGACTTACAAAGAAATTCATCAGATTTTTTTCTTGAAAACTCATTAATGATTGTAACATCATGGAATAAAGAAACCGACAATATTAATCCAATTTCGATAGATCAAATTAGCAAAAATAATTATGTAAAATTAACTAACACCTTTACTACCATTAAAAAAACAAAACATTCTGGAACGATTAGCTTTAAATCATATACTTTGTTTTCAGATAATCCCGAGCAGCTTTCCTTATATCCAGGACTATATGCAGGCTTATTAAACAATGGTGGAAATATGGATGGATTGCTACAAAAAGTACATTTGAAAAATATTTTTACAGATAACAATGCCACGTTTGGCTGGAGATGGCATAAAGTAAGTGCTACAAATACCGTTGGAGGTACAATACAAAACCAGCAGTTATCAAATAGTCTAAAGCTCTTAAAACAGGGTCAACAATATGACCCAAGTGGTCGATTTCAAAACGACATAATTAGAAATAGATTAAAGCTATATAATGAAACAAGTATAAATTATTTTTCTGACAGATTTAAATGCTCTTTTAGTGTTAAACATAATTTTACTTATATATCAAATAAGGCTTTCGATACAAGCGATGTAATTAATCGATTTTATATTGAGCCGGAAGCGAGGCTTCAATTGAATATTAACAATTATTGGAATGCGAATATTACCGGCAGCATGACAAGATATTTGATAAACGACGGAAATTCATCTTTAATACTATCAAATTATCGAAGTTTAATTAACAACGATATTCCAGTTCGAGACTCAAAAAACAAATACATTTCCTTACAAATTGGATATCGAAATTTGGTTAGGGCCTTATTTTTCAACGTTAGTATAGATCATAGCAATACGTTAACAAATATACTTATAGAGAACATCTATGATAGTTTTCTAACTAAAAGAAAGGCCATTTATTTGGATAATGCATCGAAAAATACAAATCTAAAATTCAGCATTAGCAAATATTACGATAACATTAAGACCATCTTCAATGTTAGCACAGGATATAATATTTCACAAAGTTTTGTTATTCAGCAAGGCATATTAACCTCTATCATAAATAACTCCTTTTTACTAGAAACAATAATCAACAAACGATTTAAAGGGGCTGCATCAATAAATCATTCCTTTACCTTAAACATTGATAACAGTTCAACAGAACAAAATAGTAATTTGAGAAAATTTAATCCTCTATACTACCTAAAACAAAATCTTTCAGTTAGTTTATTCTTAAAGGATGGGCTACAGACAAAACTTAATGTGGAACAGTATTTTACCAAAATTGAGAAACAAGACAAAAATGATTATTATTTCTTGGATTTTATCATTTTACAGAAATTAAAAAAAACAAAGACAGATCTTTCGCTTAGTCTAATAAATTTATTGAACTCAAAATCATACACAAGCTATTCTTACCTCAATAATATTTTAATCTCCTCTAATTACCCGCTAAGAAATAGAATGATTCTATTAAAGTTTGGCTTTCAATTATAATCTTTACTATTCCTTGTTTTACGCGCTTATATTAAAACTAGCCTAGAATGTCTGCTTGGTTTCATGGCATATGTCAATAAAATATGAAAGGATCAGGTCTAGCCTGAACTTAATAACCCGCTTTAAATACTTTCAGAACAATAAAGGCATTTGAGCTAATAACGTTCTTAGTTTATTTAATATAAAAATCTAAAATAATCTTGTACATGTTTTCATTATAGCCTTTACCATCCTTTCCTTCTTTTACTCATATCATAAACTTGCAGGTATACACTTACTATAAAATAGAACAGTTCCATTGATACATAAACAATCAATGAAACCGGAACTGAAAAAAATAGGAAATACAAAAACTTAAAAACCCGCATATACATTGTATTTTATCGTTCAAAACTTATCAAGCAGATCCCCCCTATTTAAGTCAAATTTTAAAAATTAATTGTATATTGATTTCATGGGCGCTATTGAGCGATTCAATTTTCAATTTGCCATTGCAACCTTGCATAGAAAGATTCGCAATTTCTAATCCTAAACCCAATCCTTGCTGCTCCAGTTTTTCCCGGTTAAATTGCGTAAACACCGTATAACTATTCAACATTTCTGCAGTAGCGTAATTAGAGTGATTCCTGATATTTATGATCAGCTTATCCTCCTGCTTGTTGATTATGACAGAAACAGGGCAATTTTCTTTCGAAAACTTGAAAGCATTATTTACGGTTTCATTAATTGCCGCCTGGATCGATAATTCATCACCTGTTATTAAACAATCCTCAATAGAGCTTTTATAAATAAAGAAATTTTTATCGACCAGAAAACATTCAGCATGTTTTTCAATTAAGGACTCTACCCATTTTGATGATATGGCAAACTTCTTGTCCTCCACGACATTTTTTTCACAAAGCCAATACCACGTACCTATCCTGTCTGATAAACTTTGAAGCCGTTTGGCACTTTGCAAAATGATTGAGGTATAAAAATGCAAATTATCCTGACTGATAGATCCGCTATCATGTTTTAACAACTCAGCGAATCCCATTATTCCATTCATCGGCGTCCTGAACTCATGTCCGGCAATAATCTTTATTGTCGCTTTAAGCAAATTGCCGTTTCCTGTCACATACGCAGTATTCATATTCATAGCAGATTAGTATAAAATAATAAATAGAGAATCTTTCATTAATGTATCAGGTAAAAATTGATTTGATCGTTTCTTAAAATATTAACATCACTCAGGCCAAGTGCACTATTAAAGGTTGTGATTTCGAAAAGATATCCGTTGATGTATTCACCGGGGTTATTCTTTCGACCGATAACATTTTTAATATTGGCAACATTCAACGATGTATTTGGAATTGATGAACTGGTTACCGCTGTGCCACTATTTAAATACCCCTTTGAACCCGGTGTGTTGACAACAATGGTAGCGGACGCGACATTTATCCCTGGGTTCAATCCATAATTGAAATCATTGCTTTCGCCGGAAAAAAACATATTCCCTGAACCAAAAGCCAATGAAGCCCGGCCATTAGAAATACTAGTTGACGCACCCTGATCAAAAACCCGCTGAATCCCGCTATTGCTTATAAAATTGATAACACTGTTAATACTGAAATTTTGACTACCCGGCGTAATAGCACCGTTATTGGTTTCCATCCATTGGCTGCCGGAGAAATACATGCATCCTCTTCCATTTACGGCAAACAAATTGCCTGCATTCACGATAACCGGTTGATTTGCTAAGGTAGTTTGGCTCGCATTATTTGCATTTCCACTTTGATCATACAATGTTTCCGCATTAACAGTTGCACCGGTATAAAAACTTCCAAACATAACTGTTTGCCCAACTGAATATCCACTCGTACCGGCAACCGTAATCGAAGCAATTGACCTGTTGCTGATAGACCCGGAAGAATCACAGGTAATCGTGGCCTTTGCATTATTTGAAGTATTTAAAACCTGTATGATAGGCCCCAGGTATGTCGATTTCAAAGGTCTTACACTATACGCTGATGCCGCATTTACACTTAACTGATTTAAGATCGTATTCGCGGATCCATAGGTACTGGATGTATACAAATAAGTCTGAGGGTTTGCGAATCCGGTTGATGAGAATGCTAATGATACCGTTCCCGCGGAACTAGGTGTTATCTGAAAACTTTGAGGTGCCGACGAGTTTGAAAAAGATAAGACAATCGGAGTGCTTAATCCTCCCCCGGACGGATTGATGGTTATCGTTCCTGTAATGGCAGTGCTGGGTGTAATGGTAAATATATTGGATATTGTGTTTACCAATCCATAAGTTGGTCCGGCTACCGTATAAGATATGGGAGTAAAAGCTGAGGCTATTGAGCTGGCTGTTCCGGTTCCTTTCGAATTAGTCGCACTTACCCTGAAATCATAACTTGTACTGCCTGATAATCCAAGCACTGTTAAATAGGTATTGGTGGGCGTAGTACCATAGGTTTGCCAGTTAGGGCTTCCACTTTGTTTGTATTCAATGGTATACCCTGTTATATAACCACCTCCATTGGTTATTGGTGCATTCCAGCTCAGATCAATTTGACCGGCATTTGCGCCTGTTGATGCCGTTAAGCCTGTAGGTGCATTCGGTACCGCTACGGATATCTGATAATAATTGCTTTGATTCGCACTCAGGGCCTGAACATCTGAACTATTCAAACTGGAATTGAAAACAGAAACCTCGGTTATATATCCAAAAACATATTCTGTTGAAGTGTTTTTCCGTCCGATGACACTTTTAATATTTGCGATATTCAAGGAGGAATTGGGTAAACTTGAACTGACTGAACTGGAACCATTAATATAGCCTGTAGATCCAGGGGCATTAACGACAATAGTACCCGTAGAAGGAACGGTCCCCCATGAAAGGCCATACATGTAGTCATTGTTTTCACCTGAGAAATATAACCCACCGCCATTCGAAGTTAATGAAGCTCTTCCATTGGAGATATTACTGGAAACCCCTTGATCAAAAATCCGTTGGATCCCGCTTGTGGTAGTAGACTGCATTACTGCATTAATTGTAAAACCAAGACTACCTTGCGTTATTGCGCCGTTAACGGTCTCTAACCAATGAGATCCGTTAAAAAATATGGCGGCTTTCCCATTCATGGTTTTCAATATTCCGGCACTAACAATAATGGGTTGATTGGCGATCGTAGACTGGCTCGCATGATTACCATTTCCACTTTGATCATACCATGTTTCAACACTAACGTTGGCTCCATTGTAGAAGTTCTTAAATAAAATGGTTTGCCCTGTGGCATATCCACTACTGCCCGGAACAGTAATGGTTGCAATTGATTGACTGCTGATATTGCCGGAAGAATCACAAGTAATAGAGGCCTTCGCATTATTTGATATATTCAAAACCTGCATAACGGGTCCTACAAAGGAGGCTCTTTGCGGCCTTAGCGCAAAACTGGATGATGCTGTTGCATTTATCTGATTTAACACGGCATCACTCGTTCCGAAATTACTTGAAGTATATAACCGTTGCGGAGTATTAATAAATCCTGTCGACGAAAATGATAGCGTAACAGTACCGGCCGAACTGGGTGTGATCTGAAAAGTCTGGGCTGCCGCTGAATTAACAAAATTCAGTACAATGGGGCTGCTTAATCCGCCACCGGACGGAGTAACGGTGATCGTACCGTTTATGGGAGAACCGGGAGTAATGGTGAATAAACCAGATCCAGTATTTATTAGGCCATAAGAAGGGCCGCTGACACTATAAGACGTAGGCGTTGTCGCTGAAAAAACAGAACTCGCGACACCTGTCCCCTTGGCATTAGCAGCACTGACTCTGAAATCGTAGCTACTTGAATTTTGAAGGCCACTGATCAGCTGACTGGTAAGATTACTTATTCCATCATTATATACGGACCAGTTCGAAGCAGAGGAAAGTTTGTATTCTATCAGGTAATCAAAAATATCACCACCTCCATCAACTTCAGGCAAGCCCCAATTAATATTGATTTGTCCGACGGAACTTCCTGTGCTTGCATTCACATTAACAGGTGCACCGGGGGCAGAAACCGGAATCCTGAAATACCTGTATTGATCACTCTCCAAACCTGCCCTTAATGAGCCATTGACCTTACTATCAAAAATGAATATCTCAGAGATCCATCCGTTATAAGCTCTTGTCAAGTCATTGCTCCAGACTCCTATCTTAAAAGCGGATAGATTGATGTTACCGGTATTGCCGCTAAAAGAAGATACGGAATTAACATATCCGGCAAGACTACCTCCTCCATTAATACTGACCACATTAACAGTTCCGGCATTATATGCGGATCCTCCATAATCCGGATATCCGGGCTGGGAATATTGATATTGGTCACTTGAACTGCTACGTATGAAATGAAGTGCATTCCCGCTATAGGCGCCATCAGTGGCAATTAGTGTAGAAAAGGAAGCTTCACCGGAATTCCAGGCATGAACCAGATTGATCGTGATCCCTGCATAATTCGAATTCAAAGAGTCGTTAAAATACGTTGGGGATGAACTGATAAAACGTAAAGCGGGCTTGCCGTTTAAACGTTCAATTGCACCCAGGTTGACAATCCGGGGTTGAAAAGAATTATTACCCTGAGTAGCATTTTTGGAGTTATTGTACCCTGCCTGATCGTACCAGACAGAAACATATCCGGATGAACTGCCTACAAATGATTTCAGGGAAGCTGTATCAAGTGAACCATCAGAGAGAAATCCAATATCAAGCGTGTTGTTATCAGATGACCGCCTCACTTTGATACCTGCCCCGTTATATTTTACATTGACTTTCCGAAGCGAATAGGCAACAGATTTTTGATTTAGCTTATCCCCAATTTTTTTCTGGGATTCCCCCTTCATTGAATAATACCAATTTAAATTTTGTGCCGCACTGCAAATCGGCAAGGAAATCAACAACAGACAAATACAATAATTGATGGCAATCTTATAAGTTCCCATATAAATCACTATTTAAAGTCATTGTTTATGATCCCATAAAAATTGGTTCCGTCATAAAGCAAACTGATAATATCAACTGAAGCCCCCGTAGTAGTTAAAGTTGTGACGGCTCCCAAGGGCCATTTGATGTTTGCAGGCCATGATGCTATTGTTCTACTTCCTGTTGCGTCTTGAATTATTTTAAGGTTATAAACCTGGCCGGGAACTGCATTGTTGATGGCTAAAGTTCTGCCGATTCCGCCAAGGGTAACGGTCGCACTGTTTCCAAGCGAAACATCCCAGGTAATTGTAGCACCATCGGTAAGTGTCTGAAAATCATTTTTCAGAAGGGAAACATTTTTAACTTTTGATAATACCCCATTAGCATCTGCTGTAACAATACTGGCTGAAGAGCTTGCCGTAGCGAGCGAGGATACTGTTGCTGAGTTTGTAACTAAACTATTTGTTTTTGTGTTGGAGGTAACAGTAATATTCGAAAGATTCCCCAATGAGGTAATTGAGTTCACTGCATTTGTACTCAATGTGCCACTCAAAATACCGGCGCTTAAAGTGCCCGTTAGCGTAGCATCTCCCGAAATACTTAATCCATTTAACGTTCCCACCGAAGTAATACTGGATTGATTAGCAGTTGTTAATCTGCCACCGATGGTACTACTACTGATATTACCGGAAACACTTAAAACATTTAAGTTTCCGAGGCTGGTTATGCTGTTTAAAGCAGATGTCCCTAAAACGCCACTTAAAACACCTGCATTAACCGTACCGTTGATTGTAACATCACCTGATACACTCAAATTGTCAAGTACACCTAAGGAGGTGATGCGATTCTGATTAGCTGTGGTTATTACACCACCAATCGTATTGGCACTTATATTCCCTGTAACGGTCAATGAATTCAAATTACCAAAACTCGTAATGCTGTTTAAGGCAGTGGTTCCTAAAACGCCATCCAACACACCGGCAGTAAGGGTCCCCCCGACAGTCGCATCACCTGAAACGCTCAGATTATTTAATATCCCGACAGATGTGATATTGGTTTGGTTGGGTGTCGTCAATAAGCCACTAATCGTATTGGAACTGATAGTACCGTTAACTGTCAATGCATTCAATGCACCCAGATTTGTTATGCTGTTCAATGCAGTTGATCCCAGAACACCATTGATGACGCCTGCATTAATGGCTCCGGAAACGGTCAATGAATTTAAATTGCCAAGACTGGTAATACTGTTCAACGTTCCACTACTTAGCGATCCGTTAAAAGTACCTCCGGATATATTGCCTGATACACGCATATTTCCGGTAACTGTTACAGAAGTGAGCCCCCCTAACGTTGTGATATTCGGCTGCGAAGCGGTAGAAATGGTTCCGCTTAAAGTAGATCCGCTTATCTGACCGGTTGTACTCAATGATTTTGCAAATAAAGTATCTGTAAATCTTCCCTGGCCACTGACAGTTGCACTCGAATAGGGTTCCGCAGTAAGACCTACCAACAAATTGCCTATTGAAGTAAGACGCATTCGTTCAGGAGCCAAAACCCCCGTTGTAGAATTGGATGTTTTAAAGGTTAATGCAGTAGGAAAAGCATTTGAAGAAACAAAACCTTCCGTTAAAGCGGTAATGGCAGATCCTAATTGATAAGAATTAGTTGCATCTGTACCCCAAAATGTAATGGATCCTAAAAGGTCATTCTTCTGAACTGGTGATGAATTAGTAATGGATCCTCTTGACCTAAATAAGGATATTGAATTCGACAGACCTGATCCGAATGTAGGATTTAACATTCCACTTGTATCCACATCTCCAAAGTAACTTGATATAATAGAAGAATTGTTTTGCTCTGAGAAAACATTAATACCTGAATTCTGTCGAATAAAAGCCGGAACTCCACTTATCTGGTAGGTACCGGAAGTTCCTCTTGAAGTAATATGAAGAGCTGAATTGGGGCTCTTAAAATTAATGCCGATTCCGTCGCTATTATATTGACTAAGAATACTGTTTCCTAATTTATACCTTTTACTATTTGCGCCTGTAAACATGGGCAGGTAAAACGCGTCACCCTGAATACTGGCTGTGTCAATAAACACTGTATTGTCCAAACTTCCATCAGCTTTTAAAAACTGATTGCCGGTGCCGCCCAATACTTTAACTGCCCCTGCATTAACATCGCCGCTGGCATTAATATCTCCACTTACCGTAAGACCGTTAAGCGTTCCTAAATTGGTAATACTGTTCTGGGCAGATGATCCCAATATTCCACTAAGTACACCGGCATTTAAAGTTCCGGTTACGGTTGCATCACCCGAAACACTCAAACCATTCAATACGCCAACTGCAGTAACGCCTGATTGATTTGCTGTTGTTAATCTTCCATCAATTGTATTCGCGCTGAGATTTCCACTTACAGTCAACGTATTTAAATTACCAAGACTGGTAATACTATTTAACGCAGATGATCCCAACACACCGCTAATTGCACCTGCATTTAAAGTGCCTGTTACGGTTGCATCACCCGAAACACTCAAACCATTTAATACGCCAACTGCGGTAATGCCCGTTTGATTTGCTGTTGTCAATTTACCATCTATGGTATTGGCACTGAGATTACCACTTACTGTCAATGCATTCAAATTACCAAGACTGGTAATACTATTCAACGCAGATGATCCCAACACACCGCTAAGTACTCCCGCATTTAAGGTTCCGGTTATTGTTGCATCACCCGAAATACTCAATCCATTCAAAACGCCAACTGCGGTAATGCCCGTTTGATTTGCTGTTGTCAATTTACCATCTATGGTATTGGCACTGAGATTACCACTTACTGTCAATGCATTCAAATTACCAAGACTGGTAATACTATTCAACGCAGATGATCCCAACACACCGCTAAGTACTCCCGCATTTAAGGTTCCTGTTACGGTTGCATCACCCAAAACACTCAAACCATTTAATACGCCAACTGCGGTAATACCCGTTTGATTTGCTGATGTCAATTTACCCTCTATAGTATTGGCACTAAGATTTCCATTTACTGTCAATGCATTCAAATTACCAAGACTGGTAATACTATTCAACGCAGATGATCCTAACACACCGCTAAGTACACCGGCATTTAAACTTCCTGTTACGGTTGCATCACCCAAAACACTCAATCCATTCAGTACACCAACTGAGGTAATACCCGTTTGATTGGCTGTTGTCAATTTACCCTCTATAGTATTGGCACTAAGATTTCCATTTACTGTCAATGCATTCAAATTACCAAGACTGGTAATACTATTCAACGCAGATGATCCCAACGCACCGCTAAGTACACCGGCATTTAAAGTTCCTGTTACGGTTGCATCACCCAAAACACTCAATCCATTCAGTTCACCAACTGAGGTAATACCTGTTTGATCAGATGTTGTCAATCTGCCACCAATAGCATTCGCACTGATATTACCATTTACGGTTAATGCATTCAGGTTGCCGAGACTGGTAATACTATTTATCGCATTGGAACTCAGAATACCACTTAATAGACCGGCATTAACAGTTCCGGAAACGGCTAATGTATTCAAATTGCCAAGACTGGTAATAGTATTCAATGCTGTATTACCTAGAGTACCATTAAAAGTACCTCCGGATATATTTCCGGTAACTCGCATATTTCCGGTAACTGTTACAGAGCTAAGCCCCGCTAAGGTTGTAATATTCGGCTGCACAGCAGTAGAGACTGTTCCACTTAAAGTAGACCCACTAATCTGGCCTGTAATGCTCAATGATTTTGCAAACAAAGTATCTTTAAATCTTCCCTGACCACTTGCATTGGCACCTAGGTAAGGCTCGGCAGTGAATCCTACCAGCAAATTTCCCCTTGAGGTAAGACGCATCCTTTCCGGTGCTAATACCCCTAAAGTAGAATTTGATGTTTTAAAAGTCAATGCTGTTGGAAAAGCACTTGAAGAAACGGTACCTTCTGTCAAGGCAGTAATAGCTGATCCCAATTGATAGGAATTTGCCCCATCAGTACCCCAAAAAGTAACTGAGCCCAAAAGGTCATTATTCTGAACCGAGGACATATTATTGATAGTTCCTCTTGACCTGAATAAGGCTAAGGAATTAGTTAACCCGCCTCCTATAACCGGATTGAGCATAGCAGTTGTGTCAATGTCGCCTGAATAAACAGACATCATATATGACCTTGGTTGTTCGGAAAATAAACTTAATCCGGAATTCTGGCGAACCATATACGGTGCGGTAGAAATTTGATAAGTACCAGGCGTTCCAACACTTGTAATATGCAGAGCAGAATTATGATTCAGGTAGTTGATACCAATGCCCTGATTTGCCACTTGACTAACTATACTGTTTCCCAATTTATACCGGTTATTATCTGCACCTGTATACACTGGCAAGTAATTCGCATCACCCTGTATACTCGCAGTATCTAAAAACACTGAATTATCAAGGCTTCCGTCAGCTTTTAAAAACTGGTCAGCGCTACCACCATTTATCTTAACTGCTCCGGCATTTACATTACCGGATACATTAATATCTCCATTCACGGTCAGGCCATCCAATGTTCCTAAACTGGTAATACTATTCAGGGCTGTTGATCCCAGAACACCACTAAGCATCCCGGCAGCTATCGTTCCGGTTATTGTTGCATCCCCAGACACACTTAAATTATTCAACACACCGACTGAAGTGATACCTGTTTGATTTGGTGTTGTTATAATACCACCGATTGTACTTCCACTTATTTTGCCATTAACAGTTAATGCATTCAGATTATTAAGACTGGTAATACTGTTTAAAGCTGTTGAACCTAATAAACCACTAAGTACACCCGCATTTAAAATTCCTGTCACTGATGCATCGCCCGACACGCTTAATCCATTCAATTCCCCGACTGAGGTTATGCCTGTTTGATTCGGAGTTGTCAACCTGCCGGCTATTGAATTACCATTGATATTACCATTCACAGAAAGAGATTGTAGATTTCCCAATTGAGTGATACTGTTCAGGGCAACACCGGAAAGTGGGCCGTTAATAAGTCCCGCAGTAATACTTCCATTAACTGTCAAGCCATTTAACACACCAATAGCTGTTATATTAGGCTGCGAAGAGGTACCAATGACTCCATTGATTGTACCAACATTAACAGACCCCTGAACAGTCAGATTTTGTAATGTCCCTACTGAGGTAATCCCTGGTTGACTTGGAGTAGTAATCGTTCCGTTGATAGAAGTACTGCTTATTGAACCATAAGTTACTGTTCCTCCAACTGATAAATCACCCGAAACACTCAAATTCCTTAAAACGCCAACAGAAACAATTCCCGGTTGATCTGCTGTCACGATATTTCCCTTCAGCGAAATTGCTGAAAGGCTCCCGTTTATGCTCAGGCCGCTAAGAGTCCCAACGCTTGTAATATTAGCAAGTGTGCCAGGTGCTAACGAACCACTGAATGTCCCACCTGCTATTGTACCCTTAACAGATAAATTTTCAAGAGTACCGATTTCAGTAATATTAGGTTGATTTTGTGTTTGGATAGTACCTGCAATACTGTTGGCTATAATTGCCCCTGCATTTAATTTACCTGAAATGGATAAAGAACTCAATTGCCCAATCGAGGTTATCAATGGCTGACTGGATGTCGTAATAAGACCACCTAAATATCCGGCATTTACATGTCCGGAAACAGTCAGGGCATTTAAGGAACCTAAGGTTGTAATACTGTTTAGGGCAGTTTCGCCAAGTTTTCCGTTCAAGCTACCTGCAGTCAGGTTACCACTAACGTCAACATTGCCACCTACGCTTAAATTGATCAAGCGCCCAAGAGAAGTAACATAGGGTTGTGAAGAGTTTGTTAGCGTTGCGTATAGTTTTGATATATCTAAGACTGTATTGATTTTTAAAGAATCAAACACACCTAATTTAGAAGTCACGCTTGTAGGTGTAATATTCCCCAGGGACAAACTAATGGAAGGATTTGAATTCGGATATTTTACAACTCCCGATATTCCATTTGCACTGTCTATAGAGACAGAACTGACAATATTATTTTTACGGGCGTATCCATAAAGCATCCTTGAAGTATCGGCATAATTAATTTTATTTTGAAGAAGCCCTGATAATAAGGCAGTATCAAAGGAAACTTTTTTCAACTGAGACGGGGTAACGAAAATGTTTATACTGTCCGAATAATTTACCTTGTCCTTTACTAAATTTCCCAGACTTCCGATATCTGATTTTTTAAGGTAGCTGCTTAAAATGGCTGTTGTATCTCTCAAAAAAAACAGTTTCGTACTATCTACACCGTTACCTGCAACCTTTGCATAAGGAACACTCCATAAAGCAATAGTACCTGCATCAATAAATGAATTTTTATAATCCCAGGAACTAGAAGCATTTACAGGGGATACAGCTATTTTAAGATGCAAAGCATAAGGCGCGTCTGTCCATACTATCGAAGAAAAACTGCCGGAAGAAAGCCTGGAACCGTTGCCAATAATGATATTAAATATGCCATCTGTAGTAGTTTTTGTTTGGTGCTCTTCAAGATATACTGATCTTGAATTTATTGTACCTCTTAAAATTTCGGCTTGAATATACACTGTTCTTTCGGGTGCAATATTCCCGTTAACATCTCTGGCAATAGACTGAAAAGAAAATCCATTAGGAGTCATATTCTGTGAAAAAGAGGAAAGACACAGAAAAATCGCTGCAATGAGTGTAAGTATTTTAATATTCATTTGCCTTATTTTATAATTAATATTTTTTGATTACCGATTGCATATCTATCAGTTGCACTTATCGAGATGATATATGTTCCGGCCGACAGCTCAGAAACCGGGATTCTGTAGCCGGCCAATAATTCGGGAGTTGAAATATTTTTGGCTAAATGCACAACCCCATCGAGTCCGGCCAGTTTAAGAATCAGCTCACCCTTAAGTGTATTCACTTTGTCTAATTTGATAATGGTAAAGGATCGCGCAGGATTGGGATAAGAGGAGAATTGTATATGAATGGGCGTTACGGACTCAATACAACCAAGTGAAAAACTATCTATTGCAGATTTTAAGAATTTAGATACTCCATTATTTAGGTTAATACAGTTTTTGGAAAATGAAATAAGCATTGGGTCTGTTACTGCCGGTGTCTGAATACCATTAAATTCAATTCCTGAGGTAAATCCAATGGAATAACTTAAACTCACTTGTGCTTGCACTGAGGGGCCCAGAAAAACAAAAAGCAGGAAAGCAATTAATAGCCTTTTTGTAAAATTTTTATTCATGGGAATTTGCACTTTTGAAAAATTTTTTTCTCAAAACGAAATTCCGTTTGTAATAATCAAACTTTGTAAAACATCATTTAAGTAGGCTGGAATATAATACTACTTATTAAATATTAGTAATATATTTGAAATCAAACTGATTGATCTGTAATATTATTTGTAAATGGAGAATATTGATCGATCAAACTGCGAAAACCCCTGATATCATTGGGTTTTAGATTTAATTTCTTTAAAATTCGATTCTTGCAACGTGAAATCGTAGAAGGAGAAAGATCCAACACTTTCGCCACCGCCGTAAACTTTGAATGAAGATGAATCTCTTCAGCGATTTGGAACTCGAAATTTGAAAGTGTTTCAAAAGGGTTATTAAATTTTGAAATTAAAAGATTGTGGTAAAGAGCCTGACTTAGATTATCACTAACAAAATATTTGCCTTCCAAAATAGCTTCAAATCCCTTTCGAATGTCCATAAGATCATCTTCGAGGCAGATAAATCCGCATACACCTGCTTTTGCAATTCTATTTATGTAAACAACAGATGCGGATGAGCAACAGATAAGAATATTAACTTCTTTATCACGAAGGCGTAAATTGCTTATCTGAGATAAAAGTCTGCTAAAGGTTCCCGTGGAAATCAAAATTACGACCTTCGGTTTTTGGGATAATACAACGCTTGCAGTTAATTCTTCAATGAATGAATAACTATTAACAGTACATTTTGGGAAATAACTATTAAGAATGATTTCAAGCCCGGAGCGATAAACAAATACCTCACTGACAACAGATACCGGAATCAAATCAGATTCATTTTGAAAAGCCTGCATAAAACGTCAATTAAATAAACGCAATAGTAGCCAGCCCAAAATGAAATATCGGCAAGAATGCTTTAAATGTATGTAGGAATTAACCTACTAGATTCCAACTGAAATAATTCGGGTTTAAATTATTTTATAGTTTTGAGCAACAGTAATTAATAACCCAATACTATTTCCTTCTAAACCAAGTTTTTTGTAAATACGGTGCTTAAATGTAGAGACTGTCGTAACGCTGATACTCAGCAGGTCTGAAACTTCTTTCACTCCCTTGCCTTCAATCAATAACTTCGCAATCTGAAACTCTCTTGTGCTTAATTTCTCAAATGGATTTTCCTGCAGCTCTCCAGTCACGGTTTGTGCTAAAATATATTTAAGGTTTTCACTAAAGTAAATTCGGCCCTGAAAGATCAGATTAACGGCCTTCGCAATATCCTCGTCCTCCGATGCCTTATTGATATATCCGTTAATCCCGACTTTTAGAAAACGAATTGCATAAACCTCTTCCTCGTTCATACTCAAAATCAGAAATTTAATCCCTGGCTGCACGGTCTTTCCGAATTGAATGATGGAAATCGGGTCACTGTTTGGCATATTAAGATCAAGAATCACCAAATCAATAGCCTCAGTCTTTAGAATTTCTAAGGCCTTTTTTTCACCGTTTGCCTCAAATATTTCACAATTGGGATATTCATGCTTAAGGAGTTGTTTAGTCCCGGTTCTGACAATCTTATGATCATCTACCAATAAGAATTTTTTCATATTTTAAATTTCAAGAAAATGGTATTAATTTTTCGGCTATTTTACAAGTCCATATCCGCAAAACCGAAATAAATCTATTAAGATTTAAAGTTGAAAGTAGTTAATCTTCTGAAAGTAATATTAAATTTTACTTAATTCCCTTCCTTGAAAAAAGAATTTCAATACGATTTTCCATTGTTATCCGCATGTGTTAAAAAAATATTAATCAAGTTTTTTCTGATCACAATTTTCTCGTTTTTTATACAAATTCAGGTTATAGGTCAGGCGAGAATAGATAAATATGAACCTATTCATAGAGCAGCAAATGATTCAGATAAACAATCCACACTAACCTTGTTGAAATTTTGGAATGACTTATATGAAGTCGATAAAATTTCCTTATTTAATGCATTCCAGATAGGTGAATGGGCAAAGGTATTTGAAAGTAAGTATCAAATTGCTCAATTAAGGAATGACACGGATTTGATTTTTAA
Source organism: Sediminibacterium sp. (assembly GCA_965206685.1). Classification (GTDB taxonomy): domain Bacteria; phylum Bacteroidota; class Bacteroidia; order Chitinophagales; family Chitinophagaceae; genus Sediminibacterium. Next base: position 1,005,806 of record OZ242223.1, on the reverse strand, counting down.
GATATCCTACCCCTTAGGTTGGATTTACCATAACATGGCAAATTACACCCAGGCAACAAAAAAACTGGAATATCTACATCAAAGAAAAAAGAAGTTAACAAAAAATGAGTATTCACAGGTTTTGATCAAACTGGAAGAAAATTATCGCTTTTTTGGAAACATTACCGCTGCTGTCAAACTACGGAATGAAAGAATTGAGCAAAAATTTACAAATACATTTTGGGAACTCTACCAGGATATAGGATTATCAGGAGAAGCACTAAAAGATTATAAACAGTTTCAACCGCAACCCAAAGAGGTTGGACTCACTTGGCTCAGATACTATTTTATACTGGGGGGGTTATTTATAGACAATAATCAGCCAGACAGTGCCGAAAAATATTATCAAATCGGTTTTAAAGAATGCCTTCGCTCAACAAAGATAGTAGTTGATAAAAATGAAAAAGAACGTTTTAGAGTATATGGCGGTATGTTTTCAGGAGGTATTGGTATTGCAAGAATTCTAAATTCTGATTTTGAAAATGCGATAAGATATTTGAAATATCAGGAGTCCGCAAGGGCCCTTGATCTAATAAATAATATTGCCTCTGACCGGGTCTGCTCCATCCGACTGACCGAATGCTATACTGCATTAACGCAAAAAGATTCAGCTACATACTACTTCAGGAAATATCAATATTATCGTCAGAACATAACTATTGACAGCCTTGGCACTTCGGAAATCATTTCAAAATATTATGATTTACTTCAAAAAAAAGACTCTGCCTTATATTACATGAATATTCACAACATCTGTCTTAAAGATCGAATTAAAAAACAAAAAGAACAACAATCCATATTCTATTTGCTTTCATTGGACAATGAAAAAAGAAGATCTGAACTTTCTATATCCAAACTTGAACTTGAACAATCAGCGCTTAAATTAAAACAGGAGAAAGAAAAACAATTGCTTCTCTTTGTTATATTGGCAGCGATAAGTCTGCTATCGATTATTTTAATCTATTCAATCAGGAATAAAATAAAAAGCCGAAAAATACTTGAGCAGAAAAATGACCAATTGTCTCAACAAAAGGACAAAATAGAAAAACAGAGTGCGTATACTGAAGTTCTTTTAAAAGAGCTTACACACAGAGTAAAAAATAATTTACAGGTCATTAGCAGCATTATGAATATGCAGCAAAGAAGGAACAACAATGAAGAAACAGCTGCACATTTGGAGATGATTCAGTCAAGAGTACAAATGATCGCTTATGTCCATGAAAATCTCTCTAATATCGGGAATATTGACAGTGTTGAAATCGACCATTATATTAATAACATTACTAACTATTTTAAAAATATTTACTCCGTTCAAAATAATCATGTTACCATTGAAACTGATCTCGCCAAAATATATTTGCCTATTGACAAAGTAGTTCCTATTGGCCTGATCATTAATGAAGCGGTCTCTAACTCATTTAAGTATGCTTTTCCATATAACAGACCGGGAAATATTACCATTAGTCTTAAACAAATTGATCAAAACTATCTACTGACTATAAAGGATACAGGGATTGGTTTTGAAGAATCTTCAATCAAAAAGACTTCGCTGGGGTTCACATTGATTAAAATTTTCAGCGATAAATTAAAAGCAGATTTTTCATTTAACAATAAAAATGGTACAGAATATACTTTTAAATTCAATGCAGACTAACCGATGAATAATAGAATATTAATTTTGGAAGACGAGCCATTGTTCGTATCTGATCTTGTTGAAATTCTCGAATCAGAAGGTTATTCTGTGAGAACAGCTTCTGATTCAGATAGTGCACTCAAGATGCTGGAAACATTCTTTCCGGATATAGCCATCTGCGATATCAATCTGGGTGATGGCCCCTCTGGAATTGATTTTGCTGAAAAAGCAAAGCAATTGCAACCAAAAATCAAAATCATTTATGTGACTGCCTATTCTAATCAGGAGATTGTCAATAAAGCGATAGATACAAATCCCGTAAATTATATACTAAAGCCCTGGAATATTGCTCAAATTAAAGCTGCTTTAACGATTGCTTTTAGATCAATTCAGGAAGAGGTTGAAATAGAAGGCAAAAACACTATGTTAGAAAAAGCATTTGATGAATTAAATGTCATGAATCAGGAATTGAATGATAAATTTAAATCATTGGAATTGGCGACAGAAATCGCACTGCACGATTTAAGAAGCCCTTTAAAATACATGGAAAAAATAACAAGAAAAGGGGCTGAATTGAATGATCCTGATCAAATGAGTGAGAACCTGCAGGTCATACACGAAGCCAGCACAAATATCCTGAATTTTACAAACGATACACTGAACTGGATGATTTCGAATAATAAAACGATTGATATAGAAAAACAATCGATTAATATAAATTCCTTATTGAACCGAATTATAAATACTTACCAGCCAATATTAGAAGAGAATGGCAACAAATTAATTTTAGAAATTGATGAAAAAATAGCAATTCATACCAATGAAATGCTTCTTAATATAATATTAAGAAACATTCTGGATAATGCGAATAAATATACTCTGGATGGAACCATTACAATCAGTGTAACTGATAACAAGAACTCCGTTGTGATTGCAATGATCGACACAGGGTCCGGATTTGAGATCACAAATAACAAGCAGTCAGGGGAGATTAAGAAAAGCACAAGGCTTGGCTTAAAAATTATTGAAGATTTATGCAACAGACTTTCCTTTTCATATTCTATAGATAGTCAAATAGGCCAAGGAACTAGTGTTAAAATCAGTCTACAAAAAAACTAGGACCCTATCTTTTTATTAAAGACTGGTCATATAAGGCTATAGCTTTTCAGTTTTGGCGTTTTTGCCAAGGTAAATAGGGAGAACGCCACCAGCGTATTTTTTTCGAATGTATGTAAATTCAAGTTTGGTATTTACTACTTCCATAGTTGATGTGTTGCCCTAATACCAAAAAAAAATATTTTATGATTTAGCAGATTCATTGCTTGCTGGTATGGCTATCGTAAGGATTCCAACAGTTTTTTTGCACTTTTATTTTCCGGATTTATTTCAATTGCTTTTTGCAGATAAATTTTACTGTTTTTATTGTCTTTAAGTGAAGCATAACAGCTTCCAAGATAATAATAGGCTTTGTCTAAGGGGAATTGGTTAAACGTGACGATATCTTTTTGTTTTTCAATATAGAGTTGTAAGTAAGTAATACCACCTTCAACTTTATAGCTTTTTTCTGATGCGAACTTGCCCAGGTAATAGTAAATAGTTGGATAATAACTATTATAAATATTTGATTTGTACCTGGTACATATTTGTAAAGCCTTTTGCAGCAAATCCCAACCTTCTTTGGCATTATCTGCCAATGCAGCTTTTTCACGATAACAGGTAATAAGGTAGCCTGGATAAAAATCGGAAGCTTTTTGATTGGCAAGACCCCTACTGATCGCTTGATTATATAATTGCTTTGCACTTTCATTCAATCCGACAATGGAAGAAGAATAAGCGAAATCTCTGAGTACCATAATATTACTTTCTTTGTTAACAAAATAATTGATGGCATCAACCAGTCCTGTACTATCTTTTTTTTGCCAAATAAGCGGAAGTAGCGGACTATAGGCAACTGAAGATTGTTTGTCAACTCCTATCCCATAGATCTCAGAAAGATTATTTTCATACTTTTTTATTAATGTTGAAATTTTCCCGGAAGAATCCGGCTGAGGGAAAGAAGCATATTGCTGAAAGATAAAATCAAGTGCTACCGGCAATCCGACAGCCAAAGAATTATTATGTCCGGCAATAGAAAAATTTTCAGTCCGGTAACTCAATTTCGAGCTATTTAATTTAGACAGTTTTTCAGAAATATCCTTTACATAATCCTGTCTTCGTTGCATATCCAAGGCACCGGAAGCTGCAAAATAATAGGTTCGTCTTTGACCGTAAAATTTCTCAAGCTCTCCTGTAATGTCAAAAGGTGGTTGTGAATCAGCAATTCTTTCCGGCGACATGATTATATATGCAGAAAATATTTCGGGCTGATTTAGAAATAAGTAATTACCATAGCTTGCCCCATAAGACTGGCCTATATAGGTTCTGAATCTTGAAGCATTATATTTACGCTCTAACAATGGGATGATCTCATTTTTGAGACATCCGACTGTTTTACTTCCACGATCCGTGAGTGAACCGGTTTCATAATTATAGCCGATTAAATCCATGTCTGCCCAAATATTGACAATGATGTTCGGAGGTAAGCTGGAAATATGAAGTTTATTAAGATATTTTATTTGTTCAGCTATAAACTCGGCATCACTTGCCCCATAACTGAAGGTGTAAATAGTAGTGTATTTTTGATGGGAATTCCAATTTTCGGGTAACCAGATCGTGCATCGAACTGTGTCTTTAAGATATTTCGAAATAATTTTTTCTTCAATTTTTGTTTGCCCGTAAGTAGTAAGAGAGGATAGTAAAATCAGAATACTGATAATTCGTTTTTTCATGCTATTGGCCGGTTATTTTGTTTGTATGTAAAGATATTAGTTATAAGAAGCAATAGAAGTCCTGCAGTCTCTTACCCTTTTCTTCTCAGGTAAATATACAAACCCTTTTTATTATTTGTTAATGCTGTGAAACTGGTATATACTTGAATCAAATGATCAATGCAATCGAATTTTGCATTGTGGCGTTCCAATCACTATAGTCCAAAGTGTGGAAATATAAAGGTGTGGTGAATGATTCCTTTCAGGCTCAGATTTACGTGAAGTTCTTTACAGGAGCTTCACCAATACACCACTTGTTTACTTTATTTTTATTTTATGGTTCAACAGTCCCATCAATTGCTGCATCCGGTAATACCTTCCCGCTGCCGCCACTTCATTCATTTCACCGGTACGCAGGCAGGATAGGTTATTCTCAACAAATTTCTTTACATCAGGAATAAGCACACCCTGATCCAGTTGAATACTTTCAGGTAATTTTGCAATTGCGAAAAACATTTCCAGAGCCTTAAATTCTTTTGTTTCATTAGCCATGCGCTAAAATACATTCCGAACACTTAACCTAATCATATTTACAGATAATGAGTCCCATTATTATTAATAAATAATAAGATAAGCTGAAAGGCTATTTTAGGACTATTCAGTTTTTCAGGACGAGTCATATCATCAAAAATAATTTTCATACTACATTTTGAAACTTTATGAATAAAACTCAGCGAACGGATTTTCCAACACAACAAAAAAAATACAAAGGAAACAAAGGTTTTAAAAGAAATGTTTCACCGAAAAGGATACCTGTTTTTCTTTGGCAATTGAAAGATTTTGAATCACAAGAGTTTACAGGCATTCATGTCAAACTGACGCGGACTTCTGTGCCTGCTTTATTTAAATTGAACAGTTAAATAAAATCCCATCCCAACAAGGCAATATCACCTACTGCGGCATGGTGACAACCATTGAAAAAAATAACAGTTTCCAATATTTCCTAAACTTACCCAGGAATGGTTTCTTCTCCAATTACCTGTCTGACGATCGCATTTGAGAAAGCGATAATCCAAACATTGATTCCTTGCTCGTAAATTCTGCCGGAGATTACAGCGAAAACATGGAAGACCTTTCCGATGTGTTAATCGAACTTGATTCATTACGCAACTAAAAAACAAGAATGCCGCTCGATCGAGCGGCAAATTATCCAATGGCTTTTATCGATTTAACCTGGTGAAGTTAGTATGCTTTAGCTTTAGAACTGCACTCATGTTGTCCAACATAAAAAACCTATTACCGGAAAACCAATAGCGTCTCATTGATAATGAGAAATTTATTTACAGCTATTATAATGTTCTACCAATTTAACAAGTTGTGAGTAATCCAATAGTTTGGCTTTTACTTCTGCAGAAATGCTGGCACAATCTGCAAACGTTGACGACACGATTGTTTCAAAATTCTTTGGTGTTATCAGGAGCAATTCACCATTCCCGTTGATTGCTACATAATAATCGCCTGATCTCCCTGGTTTATTGGTAATACTGATCGCTTCACCCCCGTTGTACAACAATTTACCGCTGTTATTAGTAACACGCTGATACAATGCTGCTTTGCCAAGCGCTATCACTTTGTAAAAATCATCCGCAAAAGAAATATAATTACTGCCGTTCAAAGTAAACCCTAAAAGTTCTGCTGGCGTATATGTTTTCTTTGCACCAGTAGAAGATACAAATACAATGGTGCCTTTGTTTTTGGTAAGGTCGCGGATGGCTCCCTCAATAGTTTCATTGGTTGCGGTTACAATGGTGCCCTTTTGAAAATCAGTAGAAATGGCCTGTGCCTGCGCGAAAGGTAAGGCTGTTACCATGATAACCAGCGCTACGATCATTTTTTTCATAAAATTTGTTTTAGTGGTGATGGATAGTTACTGATATTGCACTCGCCATATCCTTGCATTGAGATCACTATGTGATCCACAAATTACATATATGCAAGACTTAAATAAAAGACATATTGGGGTCATAAAAGGACATGCCAAATTTCCATCATCTTGCATATTTTTGATCCTCCCACTCGAAACCACAAGAAACTGTTATGGAAGATGTATAGAGATTTCTTCAGGTTGTTCTCCCCTTAACTCCTGAATTAATTGATCATCTCGGCAATGTATTAATACACCGTAGTGTTGATAAAAAAGAACTGCTTTTATAGAACAATGCAATAAGAAGCAATATTTACTTCATCTAAAAAAGATTGTTTAGATGCTTTTCAATTAACAACAATGTAACGAAGTTTCTTCACCGAAAAGAATTCCAGCGACAAAGCCACTCCCAATCATCTACCCGCTTCTCCTGTTTAAATCAACATTACCTATGTGGCCTTGCTTATTCACCTTATCGATTATCCGATAGCTTCTGGTATACCACCCCTTGTGTGAACTTAATTTAAGACCAGACAGTGTATCCCTTTTCCGCCATTCGGAATTTCTCCATTGAGATGACAGGTATTCAAATACCACTTATCCCTTTGACCACATTTGACACAACAATGGCTCTCATTGGTGCACCAGGCTAGATACTTTCGCCGGATTAAACATGAACTATAATTATATTTTATGAAACGTATCTTTTTATCGACAATAGTAGCTTTTGCAGTAATTACTGCGAGCAATGCCCAAAATGCTGCATCCGTAATAGGGAAAGTAATAGACAATACCGGGAAGCCTCTTTCTTCTGTGATTGTCTCTCTTTTAAAAGTTTCCGACAGCGCATTGATTAAGGCAGCCGTTACAAACAACGAGGGCCAATTTGAAATTTACCGTTCAGTCCCGGGTAACTATCTGCTCGCATATACAAGTCTGGGGTATGCGAAAATCTATTTCGGCCCAATTAAACTTGAAGCAGGAGTCGCATTAAGCGTTGATCAAATCACCATGCACCCAAATGTTAAAAAACTACAGGATGTGACGGTTACCTCGAGCAAGCCACTCATTGAGATTAAAGCAGACAAGATGATTTTCAATGTAGAGAATAATATCACGGCAACAGGTGGCAACGCACTCGAGATTTTGCAGAAAAGTCCCGGCGTTCAGGTAGACAATAATGACAATATTTCTATGAAAGGTAAGTCAGGTGCAAAGATTTACATTGATGGCAAACCCACACAACTTGACGGAACCCATCTGGCCGGTTATCTCAAATCAATTAACAGCAATGATGTAGAGGCTATTGAAATGATCAGTAACCCAGGTGCAAAATATGACGCAAGCGGTAACGCTGGCATAATTAATATCCGTTTGAAAAAGAATAAAACATTCGGTTCTAACGGGACAGCCACTGCCGGACTCGTGCAGGGCATTACACCCAAAGGTAATGCTGCCTTAAATATGAACTACCGGAACAAAAGCATTAACCTGTTTGGCAACGCCGGAATTAGTAAGGGTATAAATGAGAACGGACTTAATCTTTACCGTTTACAGAAAGATACACTCTATGATCAAACGAGTATTACAAGAAAAAATGAGAATGCCTATAACTTAAAAGGAGGCGCAGATTTCTTTATTAACCGCAACAGCACCTTTGGAGTACTGGTAACAGCCAACTATACGGATAATGAATCCCAAAGTACTAGCAGTACCGGTATATCTTACAATCCCACGAAAACATTTTTTAAAACGCTTAATGCTTTTAATACCATTCCCGAGACCCGGACAAATGTCAATTCAAATATAAATTACCGGTATGCAGACACAAGTGGTATTGAAGTGAATTTTGATGCGGACTACGGACTGTTTAGGGCAAAAGGCAAGAGTTACCAGCCTAACTTTTATATAGATGGGAACGGCGCTCCCCTATACCAGGTGATAAATCGTAATAATGCGCCTATTGATATTGACATTTACTCATCTAAAGTAGATGTAGAATTGCCTATATGGAAAGGCAAACTGGGTTTTGGTGCGAAATTTTCATATGTCAAAACAGCGAATACCTTTGAGTTCTTCAACGACCTCAACGGAACTGTGATTAAAATTTTGTCCCGTAGCAACGATTTCACTTATAAGGAAAACGTAAATGCGGCTTATTTCAATTACCAGGGCCATCTAGGCACCAAATGGAACTTTCAGTTAGGATTGCGCTCCGAACAGACAAATAGTAAAGGAGTACTTAATCGGGCTGACGGCATTGTTCAGGCAGATAATACCGTTATAAGGAATTATGTGGACCTCTTTCCAAGTGCGGCATTAACCTGGGATATTTCTGCAGGCCAAAACTTGAACCTTGCTTATAGTCGGCGTATTGACAGGCCATCTTACCAGGATCTGAATCCCTTTGAAAATAAACATGATGAGCTCACTTACCAAAAAGGAAATGCTTTTCTTAGGCCTCAGTACACAGATAACATAGAGCTCCGCTATACCTTTATGTCAATGGTCAATGCCTCGATCGGATACACCCATGTTAAGGATTATGCAACGGCAACAACGGACACGACAGGCAATGCAACATTTTTACAGGTCAAAAACCTGGCTACCCAACAGATTCTCAATTTTAACCTGGGAACACCCATTCCCATCGCTAAGTGGTGGTCCGGCTATGCCAATTTCTGGTATAACTACCAAATATTTGAAGGAAAGATCGGTGACAATGAATTCAAAAGGCAAGTGCCACTCTACGGTGTGTTCATGCAGAATACCTTTACATTGGGCAATGACTATTCCGCGCAAATCAGTGGATGGTTAAATGGACCGAGGATCTGGGGCGGCACCTGGCGCGTTAAATCACAGGGTGGCGTAGACATAGGCGTGAAGAAGGAAATCTTTCGGAAAACCGCCACTATTAAACTTGTGGTTACAGATATTTTCCGCACCAATCCCTGGACAGCAACTAACGAGTTTGGTGGCTTAAATATTAATGGCAGTGGTAACTGGGAAAGCAGGACAGCTCGACTTAGTTTTACATATCGATTCGGAAATAACCAGGTGCAAGCAGGTAGAAAGCGCCAGACAAGTCTGGAAAATGAAGCAAACAGGATCAAATAACAAACGCAATTAGATTAATACAAAATGTGGCTGGTTTCAGCCACATTTTGTATTAACGAAACATGGGACACAAACGTTTGTTCTCTTGTTATATAGGAAATATATTTCTGAATTCGTGTCATCCCTATTGTTTTAGGGAGAACACCATTCCTGTTCTTTAATTATATTTTATATTAAATCTAATGAACCGAATACAAAATGTATTTGACAAGTCTGCCGGTTGCGATCCAGCCAGGTTTTGATGAACCTTTGCATTTCAGCAATTTTAGAGAGCATAATATCATTTATCATGCCCACTCAGGTAAAAGTTATTGTGAGCGGCAAATAGGCTGTCTTTCTATAAAAACTGTTTTTAAAGGTAAAAAATGGTATGGGATTGATCAGCGCTAAATTGCCGTAAGGCCAGGTAAGTTCCTTGTCTTAAATGATAACTAGGAATATTCAAGTAAAATTGGTGGAGAACAACAGACTGATACCCTTTCAGTTTTTTTTAGTACCCAATTTGCGGCAAGCGTATTTCGAGACATATCGAATAATGAGGAAGTATTGCTTGACAACCCTTTCACCACAAGCAATTCAACACCTGAGTTTTTCAGTCACTGACCGACATCGGGTACGAGTTAAACCAAAATTTATTCCGCCTTACTAACACACTTAAAAAAAATAAGGGCATTGCATCTGACTTGGTAGACGGGCATCTGATTGCCTTACTATATAATTTGATTCAGTATCATTCTGCTGAGCGCAATTGCGTAAAAAGTATAAATGCAGTTAAGGCAAGGACCAAAATAGAAATTTACAAAAGATTGTGTATCGCAAAAGATCTTTTACATTCCACTTATATGCATAAAACGGATTTTTCTATAATTGGTGCTTCGGCGTGTTGCCTCTCGGTTCCACAACTAGTACGTCAATTTAAAACGGTATTTCATACAACACCACTTCAATACCTTAATCAGGTTAGGTTTACGCATGCCGCAGCATTATTGAAAGAAACTCAATTGCCGGTTATTGAAATTTCATGGAGATGCGGTTTTTAAGATACGAGTGCTTTCTGCAGGGCATTTAGATTTCAATATGGGGTTTCTCCGGTTCGTTACCGAATGCTTGGCTGCAAAAATTGAGCATTCCTGCACATCACCCGTAATGCAGGAAGAATAGATTTGCCGGATTGAAGATCATTTTTGTCATACCACCCACGTACAATTGTACGACCTGGCCGGCCCTCAACAGGTATTTCGGGAAGCAAAGCAAAATGGGCTAGACATTATGGTTGAATTCGATGGACTAACAACGGATCCGGTTTCTGCCGGAGGAGTCGGGTTGGCAGGACTTCCATCTTATAATCAATCATCGCCCCGCAGAGATGATTTTATATTTGTGCCAGGTATACAAATGGAAAATATATCTGTCGCACAGGATATTCGCCCGGAATTTTTGAGCTGGCTCTGCGATATGGATAAGAAACAAGTCAACATTTGTTCCGTTTACACAGCCACATTTATCTTGGCTGAAGCGGAAATATTAGACCATAAAGAATGTACTACGCATTGGCTCGGCATTAATATTCTTCAAAAGAGGTATCCTAAATTAAAAGTAATTGAGGGTGTGCTATATGTTAAGTCTGGAAACATTTACACTAGTGCTGGCATCAGCTCAGGAATTGATATGGCGTTGGCGATTATTGAAACATTGGCAGGCCCGAAACTCGCTCACATTATAGTCAGTGGTTTGGTTATGTACCAAAGAAGAAGTGCCATGCATTTGCAAAAAAGCGATTACCTGGATTTTAGAAACCATATAAACCCAAAAATCACGCGATCCAGGACTTCTTGATAGGTCATCTGGATAATGATATTTTCCTTAGACCATATTGCTGAATTCGTATATATGAGTCCCCGAAATTTGACAAGGGTATTCAAAGAAAAAATTGGAATTACAATATGGCAGTTCCTGACACAATTAAGAACTGAAGTAGCAAAAACCCAGCAAACTGATTCCTCGTACGCGGTGGATATAATCGCAGCAAAATGTGGGTTTAAATGCAGTCGCCAATTATATCGGGTATTAAAACACGAGGGAAACGTAATTAAAAATCTTAATAGTAATTCCTTCGGCCATAGTTTTCTTTCTAATTAAAAGAGTAAGGGCAGGATCACTTGAATCCGCAATCGTCTGTTAAGCCGCTGATATTAGCCACTTATCATTTGCAGCATTTTTCCACTCTTTTTATATATTTATGGGATTTTTAATATGGCCACATATGACAAATGTATGTCCGTATAATTATTCCGATTTTTAGTTCCTTTACAAAATAATTTATGAAAAAAATTATTTTTATAATCCCACCCCATGTAGAATTACTCGACCTGGCCGGCCCACAGCAGGTATTCAGGGAAGCTAAAAACAGCGGACTGGATATATCAATTGAATTTTATGCACTTACGCGTAAAACCATTTTCGCAGGCGGTGTTGAGCTTGCAGGTTTACCATCCTACGCGAAGGCGTCCCTTGGTGAAAAGGATTATGTTTTCATTCCAGGTTTCCACATAGAAAGCCTGGATGATTCTCAAAAAGAGTACCCGACTTTTTATAAATGGCTTCGGAAGCTGGATAAAATGAATGTCAATATCTGTTCAGTTTGTACAGCCGCATTTATTCTTGCAGAGGCGGGTTTGCTTGATAATATTGAGTGTACAACACACTGGCGAAGTGTTGAAATTCTACAGAAAATGTATCCTAAATTAAAAGTATTGGATGATGTATTGTTTGTCCGGTCCGGCAACATCTATACAAGTGCAGGTATCAGTGCAGGCATCGATATGGCGCTTGCAATCGTGGAGACTATTAAAGGGCCAATATTTACGCATGAGGTTGCCAGGGGTTTGGTATTATACCAGCGGAGAAACGGCGAACATTCGCAGAAAAGTGTCTACCTCGATTTCAGAAATCATCTGGATCCCAAAATCCATGCTATTCAGGATTACCTCATTCGAAATATCGACAATAAAAATTCAATAGAAAATGTTGCGGAATATGTCCACATGAGTCCGAGGAATATGACCAGGGTTTTTAAAGAAAAAACGGGCATCACTATATGGCAGTATCTGACATTAATCAGGATTGAATGTGCTACAATGCTCCAAAGTGATCCAGCAAACACGTTAGACATAATTGCTGCCAGGTGCGGTTTTAAAACAGCAAGGCAGTTACGTAGAATACTTAAAACAAAAAATAATGAAAGTTCGAATGAGTAATGTCATAATAATTTCCGTCTTGATGTTAATTGGCTTTATATACATCGGTTGCGGTCCGGTAAGAGAGTTTTATACTTTTCCTGAATATGAAGGTGAAAACAATCTTCATTACGAATCTCCTCCTGTAGATTCCCGAAAAAAAACGATACTTGTCATTGCAGATAATAAAGGAACAGAAATTTTTGACCTTTTAGCGCCGTATTATTTATTCAGTCTGACTAACCAGGCCAATGTGTTCATTGTTTCAAAATCCAAAGCACCTATCATTCTTATGAAAGGTTTATTCGTACTGCCACATTATACCTTTGAAGAAATAGATTCAATGCAGATAAAACCGGCATTAATGATTATCCCGGCCTTGTCACCTATGGACAGCAAGCATCAGGATCCGGCATTGATAAAATGGATAAATGCGCATTACACGGATTCAACTAAAATGCTTTCGGTTTGCTGGGGCGCGCTTACTGCAGGATCGACAGGACTTTATAAAGGCAGGGAGATCACTACGCATGCTACCGGGTTCGATGATATTAAAAAACAGTTTCCTGATGCTGTTTGGGTAAAAGATAAAAGTGTCGCCGTTTCCGGCAATTTATACAGTACTGCGGGGGTGTCCAATGCTGTGGAAGGAAGCCTGGTGATTATACGGGATATGTTTGGAGATTCAATCATGAAGTCAGTAATCCACGGCATCAGATATTCATATACGGCCCCAATGATAAGGCATAAAAGCATCCCTGTGAATACAGGGCTAAATATGACGATAGCCAACAAGATCTATTTTAAAAAGAACCGGAGGATAGGTGTCCTCCTGCAGGATGGGATTGATGAATTCTGTCTTGCTGCGGTATTGGATACTTACCATCGCACTTTCCCACTTTCCATCAAGACATTCAGTTTCAATGGCGGCACCATTAAATCCATGCATAACCTTACCTTACTTCCGACCGGGGACTTTAATGAAATTGAAAAGCTGGATGAAATGCATATACTTGATCAGAATACGCAAACACCTCTGCAAAACAAAAAACTTGAAAAAATACCACAGGTTCATTATGGAACCGACAGGGACAAATACATTATTGACCTTTGTCTAAAACGCATACGCGGGCAGTATGGCACCGCTTTTGAATCAAATGTCCGGCAACTTCTTGATTACAATTAGGGTCACATTTAATTGTCCTTTTCCGTCACAATTCCGTCCGTATTTATCCTTTAACCACGATTAGTTTTGGCAAAAAAATATATGAAAAAGAATCTTTGGTTAATCACGTTCCTATTGTGCATGGTACTGGTAAACACCCGTGCGCAATCATATGACACGGTTCCATATGCATTGGACTACCACAACGCGAGGCTGGATATTTTCCGTAAAGAACCCGTTATCAAAGAGAAAATTATTTTTTTAGGGAACAGCATTACACAATTTGGGGACTGGAAAACTTTGTTGAATGATTCGACGATCGTTAACAGGGGCATAGCAGGTGACAATACCTTTGGTGTAAAAGATCGTCTGTCTGATGTGATCCAAAGACAACCCTTAAAAGTATTTATTGAAATCGGCATCAATGATATTTCACAAGGTGTCCCGGATGCAGTTATTCAAATGAACATTAATTCAATTGTAAAAAACATCAGGTCCGGTTCACCTGCTACAAAGGTTTTTGTGTTGAGCGTACTTCCAACAAACGATTCAGTAAAAGCTCATTATCCTGATGCATTTGGGAAAAACATGCATGTAAGAAGTGTAAACACCGGGCTACAGACCAGCGCCGAACGCAACGGCTATACATTTATTAATTTATGCAGCGCTCTTTCCGATGCAAATGGTGACCTCGATTTTCAATACGCTAAAGCTGACGGCATCCATTTAAATCCCCTGGGTTATGCAAAATGGATAAGTATATTAAGAAAAGAAAATTGCCTGTAGGTAGTGATAAAGAATCAAAAGGATCATACATGCAAAATCTGTTGAGAAAATATATTACCGTTCAATTAAAGAATCCAACCGGTTTAGCGGGAAGAATTGTCGCAAGATACTTATCTGTCAGGCACCAAAATATTTACACATACCTTCTCTCCATTATTGATTTGGAGGAAAAAAGTCGAGTGTTAGAAATAGGTTTTGGTGCCGGGGATGGACTACAGATACTCGCGCAAGACAAAAGAATTGCAACGGTCCATGGCCTGGACATATCTCCGTTGATGTATGAAATGGCAATCAAAAATTGTGGTCATTATGTCGGTAATGGGAAGATACAGCTTTGGACAGGCGATATTTTTACTTTTCAACCGCGGTTTAACTATAATTGCGTTGTATGTGCGAATGTGATTTATTTCATGGACGACCTTGTAGAAAATTTGAAAACGATTTATTCTTTTCTCAATCCTGGAGGTTCAATCCATATTTACATTGATACTCCTCAAAAAAATGAAAACCTTTCTGGTGAAGTTTTCATTCAACGTTCCCAACAGCAGGTTTCTATCGCTCTGATCGCTGCAGGATTTTCATTTATCAAATGCCGCGAAAATCAAGGTTATTATATCAGCGGAATAAAACATTATCATTATAGCCTGGAGATATCGTCTATATACGACCCATCGAAGTCTCTGGAAGGTAAAGAAATTCCGTTTGCTTTGCAAACGAATAAACACAATTCTGCGTAAAGTGGTATTGGAACATTTTCTCATAAGCAAGTAGGCGGGGCTATTCTTGGCCCCGCTTTTTACACTGGAATTACCGACCAGCACGGGCTTCCTGCATATGAAGAATTAAAAATATCGATGTTTGTTTGAGTCCATAGTTGCTTTTACATATTGGCCAGTCTACACAAACATATCGCAATCCTTTACCAAGCAGGAAAACAAATGGCCAAACTACTTCTTATTTGAGCCTGTTTACATTTCGGAATAAACATATAACTGGACAAATAGTAACAAATGAAATCCCGATTTACCTTAGTAATTTTTCCCTTAACCTTATCTTTCTCTGCAATTACGCAGGTTCCGGCAGAACCACCTATTCAAGGTGATGGCTCAAGACTCATGTGGATGCCCGTACACGGCGCCTTTCGTGCAGGTTATGCTGCAAATGGAGGGTGGGATGTAGGAAAGATCGGACTCTATTCAACAGCTTTCGGCCATGGAACCAAAGCCTCTGCAACGGCCTCAACTGCCTTCGGAGATGGGACCCTGGCGGGTGAATATGCAGCAACAGCTTTCGGTGATAGATCATCTGCAGGCGGTTTTGCCAGTGCAGCATTCGGTAGCCGTACTTCCGCCAGTGGGCAAACAAGTACGGCCTTTGGATTATCTACAATAGCTTCGGGAAAATTCAGTACTGTATTTGGCGCAGGGTCAATAGCTTCGGGTGATTTTAGTACTGCGATGGGTTATTTAGTTTCAACAGGGGGATTTACAGGATCGACTATTTTAGGTGATGGTGACCCCAACCTTTTTTTACCCATTACTGCAAACGATGCAGAGAACCAGATGATGATGCGTTTTTCAGGAGGGTATAAACTTTTTTCGAATGACCTTGCCTCCATAGGTACCGAGTTAGCACCCGGAAGTAACGCATGGAGTACGTTGTCAGACAGAAATAAAAAAGAGATGCTATTGCCAGTTGATGGAGAACGTTTTCTGAAAGCTATTTCAAAAATGCCTCTGAACAGCTGGAATTATAAAGGTCAGGACTGTAAAATCCACCGTCACTACGGCCCCATGGCGCAGGATTTTTATATTGCATTTGGTAAAGATGCTTTAGGCACAATTGGAAACGATACCACTATAAACCAGGCAGATTTTGATGGGATTAATCTTATCGGAGTCCAGGCACTTGAATATCGAACAAGTTCCAACAAGCGTGAATTAGACAAACTTCAACAGGAAGTATTTAGATTGAAGGAAGCCTTTAAGAAGCTTAAAGGCGAATACAACGAGGTGGTCGATAAGCTCAAGAAAAAAGTAAGAAAATAGGAAGGAAATATCAAAATAATTTTCACTATTCCATTTTAGATAATGACCACAACGCGTTCAATCGCACGCAGTATTTCGATGAATTGAATCCAGAGGTGATCTGGCATCAAACCGAGTATTATGCAAGAAATTCCGTTTGCTTTGTAAACGGATAAACACAATACTTCCGTAAAGTGGTAGTCCTATAGCAGCCTTACGTTTTCTTCAGCTACCATTTATTTCTATGGGACAGTATTTTAGTTAGGAAATCTTTAAAGATTTTGCATCCACATCTAAGAAAAATTATCTCATTTTATTTGGTTTAATACGTTGCCAGATAGAAACAGGAATCGTTCCAGTAGCAGTCCATAATCCGATTAAACTGACATAATTTTACCGAAGCAAACTGACCTGCCTTTTAGCTGGCGAAGATTTGAATTTTCATTGGTCAAATAATTAGTGATCATAAGGGTAAATTATAAATGCTCCACCTCTCAGAAGCATTACAAATTTACAAACCCCTCACCCATTTTCATTCCGTTAATTGATTTCCCAGTTATTCACTTTACTATCAACACATTGACGCCAATACTAATGCCTGATTTCAATTGTAATGCATCAATGCTTGAACTGTATGCGAAAATAGCATTGCTGTTGCCTGGTAAAAATATGCGCGTAAAATAGTCAATTAAAAGGGGAGCAGTTTCAATTGGTTTACTATGGTCCGTTTAAACCGGTAAGGGGTGTAAAATCAAACCCGTAATCAGGTGGTCAACTCAACCGGATTTTGCACCAAAACAAAGAGATCGACTCATCCTTTTAACAAAAACGCCTATTTTGGCTTAGTCATTCATTTAAAAATACCCTTTAAATCAGAAATATAACCTAATCGCCATATATTTTATTCTCAGCTGCTACTGCTAACGGCAGTTTTTAAGTGCCTATAATTCGGAGGAGCGCGTCCCGATTTTAGTGGTTATTTATCCAAAAGTCTTCTGTGATAATTGATTTGACCCAAGTGATAAGTCAAATGCGTGGTTAAATGCACTAATAAATATCCGGTTGAAGTCACCTTGTCAAATACTATAATAGGATACTCCTTAATCAACTCTTCACTTGTAAGCATGTCGAGTGAATTACTTACGACCGAAATAGTTTCATCAATTTTGTTTAGTAGCTCAACTCTGGAAATATTTGTTAAAGTAAATTCATGATCTCTGTTTCTAATATAATTAACTTTCCCAATTTCGTTTCCAATGTATGTATTCAAATTTCCGATTAAATGCAAACATAAATTCCCGGCTGAATTGGCGATATTATTTTCTATACACCAAAGTGTTTTTTCATTCTGATAGAGTTCAATTTCATTCCTTAATCTTTTAAGGTCACGATCAAATAACAATTTTAACGTTTGAATAAGCATAACTAGTTTGGTTAAATTAAGTAAACTGTCCTTCTAAAACAATCACGGCGTCGCCATATATAAAAACTTTATTGTCCCGCAATTCAACAGTCATAAACCCTGTTCTTTCAGACGACTGAAATGCTCTAAGTCGTTTTTTCTTTAATTTTTCAGACCAATATTTTGTTAAGAAGGTCTGTATTCCTCCTGTTACAGGATCTTCATTAGTTCCCGCCCAGGGCCAGAAGTAACGGTAGTGAAAATCATAATCATGTGCGTTGGATGGTGCTGTTACTAAAACACCATTAATATTTTGATATGAATTTACCAAAGCATTAAAGTCTGGCTTTAATGCTGCTAATGTATCAGAATTGCCTATTTCTACGAGAATAATTTTATTCTTTGAACTGTATGAAGTTTTTGTTACTTGTGAAATTCCCTATGCTTTAAATAGTGACTCCGGAGCGGTTAACGGTATTGTGTCGTAAACAGGAAATTCCATTACTATTTTCCCTTCCTCTTTTTTTATGGGAAGCTGTACATTCTCACCAGTAATAAAAAGTAACTGATTTGTAGAAGTTGTTTCAAATACTATTTTAGCTGATGCAAGCGTTGCGTGCCCACACAAAGGAATTTCTTTTTTTGGCGAAAAAAATCTTATACCATATGTATAAGTATCATCACCATGACTTTTTCGTATAAATGCAGTTTCGGAAAACCCAATTTCTTTTGCAATGTTCAGCATTTTTTCATCGTCAATATCACCTTCAACAAAACAAACTCCCGCCGGGTTTCCTTTGAAGAGTTCATTTGTAAAAGAGTCTACGAAATAGATTTTCATTTTTTATATTTTTAGTTCACCAAAACTTTTTTTCTTACCTAGAAAAAGGTATAATTTTCTGTAAACGCTTAAATTTAAATTGTGCTTATTAGCGACGCTCCCTGGATTCAACTTTGGTTCCGGTTTCCTTGTAGTATTCATTAGCAAAGCCAATGGCGATGCCAGCACTAATTGCCAGGAATAACCTTTTTAGTATAGCGATAATTTTGTAAATCATCTTTTATTTATTAAACTAGCTTGATTAGACAGACAAATGTTAGCTTTTGTTCATTGTCGTGATTTACTTTAAAAATAATTTCATTGTCTGCAAATATTCGTCAGGTTTTTCAATCTAAACATCATGTCCTGTTTTTTCAATTATTTTTAATTGACTGTTTCTAAAAATGCTAATGTATTCATTTGTATTTCCCCAAGGAATATTGTCGTATTGTCCTTTTATTATTAATACAGGAATGTTATTGTTTGTTAGTTTTGGTCTTGGGTCCGTAAGCTTGCTATAACTTGGTGGTGTTTTAATATCGCAATAGCCACCACCACCTTCCTCAGTTAATATTTTTGAAGTTTCATAGACAAGCCCTTTCGTAAAACCCGATGCCATTTTGTTTAAATAGATATCCGCCTCATCATCGCTTGCCAATTTCACGCCAACAAACGCCCAAACACGTATTGCAATGTACCTTGGCTTCAATGCAAATGCAATTGTTTCACTATTAACATCTATAGGTTCTTTTAGATGTAAGCTATCAGGTGCTTTTAATTTTTCTACAGAATCAACGACTGGTTTTACTGCACCTGGGCAGGTAAGTATTATTTTATCAACCTTAGTGAGATTGTCTGCTGTATATAATGTTGCTAAAGCACCGCCCCAAGATTGCCCTACTAAAATTACTTTTTCGACTTTTAAAAGTTCTACAATTGCTTCAAGGTCTTTTTGATGACGATCTGAAGTATATTCATTTACATTTTCGAGTCTTGCAGATAATCCACTACCAATTTGGCCATATCAATAAACATTAAACCCATCTTCCGAAAGTTGTCCGATAACCTCAATAACTTTCGAATGTATATATCACCCCCGGACCTCCAGGTAAATAAATAACAGGATATGGTTTTTTGTTTCCTCTCCCATCAATAAATGTATATGCAATATTAGAACCTGTATTCAGATTCCAATATTTAGTGGATTGTCGTGGTTTAATAAAAGGAGTTTCTTGTTTTGCTGGAATACATGCCTTAAAAAAAATATGGCAAGAAGTATTAAAAATGACCATTTAATCACTCTGAAAATCTTTCGTTTCATTATTTGAAATTTTATTGCAAATATGTTTGCCCTTAGATGCTTTTAGGACAAGACAGTTTCGCTTTTTACTTAATTGTGCATTTGTCCTTTGATCCGTATCTTCATTTATAGTTTCCATTAGTGTTTAGGCATTTCATTTTTTCGGTGTTCCTCATCACATCATAATTATTGTACAATATATTTCTTAACCTGGCTTGTATGCGCACTAAAATAGCCTAGTGCCCCGCCTGAAATATTACCCGGCGGATTAACAGGAGTTGTCATATTATTCTGCATATCCGTTAATGATGTAAAATAACGGAATACGGGTTTGTCAACACACTGCATTTCTATTTGCACGGTATCCTTGACATGAATGACACTATCGGTTTGTAATAATGGTATAGTCTTTATACCATCATCGAATACCCTGTCATCCCAGACCCAATCTATCGGGTAACGGTTGCGGTTAATCGTTTCAATGAACCGGTAACACTGTCCCAGGCCTGCAGGATCTTTGTAACGTGGTTTGGCAATATACGTCGTGGTGCCAAATACAGACATTTGATCAAGGAGAACGGTATCCAGGCTGACAACCGGAGGCATTGTTGATGTAGCGGAAAATTGCTTACCGCCTGAAAGGACGTTAAGTTGGTAAGTGTGCCCCGGCAAACCCAGCATCTGTTTGTTTTCATAGACACCCTTTGTAGTCTCAGCCAGGATATATACTTTACCCTGGTCATCCGTAATCCGCACATCAGCACTGCTGATGCCTGCAAAATTGTTTGAGCTGCTGAAAGGTACGGTCTGGGAGATGTGCACCTCAGCGTAAGAAGAATTGGTAATTACACCCTCGATCACTAGCTCACCACTTCCATTCTTGATATCTATGTCGATAATTTTTTTGCACCCTCCCATAACTGTAAATGCCAAACAAATTATTATTGATGTCTTCATAAGTTTCAATTCCATATAATATTAAAATTTAAAATTCCATGTTACTCCTGGTACCAATGAGAAGAGGCTCGTGCGTTCAGCAACAGTTTTAGATTTATCTGCGGGATCATCTTTGAATTCGATAAAATATGCATTTTGACGTCCATACGCATTGTACAGGCTGAAGGTCCAGCTGCTTTGGTATTTCCTTGTTGCGTTTTTCTTACTTTCTATGGTGGCGGCCAAGTCCAGCCTATGATTGGCAGGCATCCGATAACCATTACGTTCTGTATATAAAAATGTGGTTCGCCCGTTTAGGGTATACTTACCGGACGGAAACGTAACTGCGCTACCTGAACTGTAAACAAAGGTTCCGGAAAAAGTTAAAAGTGGTTTTGCTTTATAAGTGGCTACTACACTCAGGTCATGAGGCCTGTCCTGCCGGGCATTAAAATATTTACCATTATTGATCTGCTCAAATTTTGTTTCAGTCTTTGATAAGGTATATCCGATCCAACCACTTAAACGTCCTTTTTTCTTTTTCACCAAAAATTCAATACCATACGCCCTGCCTGAACCATATAACAATTCACTTTCAATATGTTCATTAACAGTAAGGTCGGCACCATTACGGTAGTCAATCTGGTTTTGCATCGATTTATAATAAGCTTCTATACTAAACTCAAATTTCCCACTTGAAAGATTTTGGTAATAACCAACTGCATACTGATCCGAAATTTCCGGTTTGATATTATGATTACTTGCCACCCACAGGTCGGTAGGGCTTGTTGAAG
The DNA here is from genome assembly GCA_965206685.1 of Sediminibacterium sp. Taxonomy (GTDB): domain Bacteria; phylum Bacteroidota; class Bacteroidia; order Chitinophagales; family Chitinophagaceae; genus Sediminibacterium. The sequence continues at coordinate 983,820 of OZ242223.1, read as the reverse complement.
TAGCATTGGTCAACAAATGAAGATTTTGGGTATTTCGGTTGTAGGATATCTTTATCGATCTGTCAGGTGAAAGCTGGAAACTGCTGCTGAACCTGGGTTCTGCATTCCAGTATGAAGCGATCGTTTTACCGGCCGCATAGCTAACTGAGTCCGTTATTTTTCCTGTTGCATCATAACTATAATACGTACCTGGTCCTGTCGAAGTAAGATTACTCAGCCTGAATCCATAAACAATATTTATTTTATCGCTGATAGTTGATTCATGCGAAATATAAATTGCTGATTCCCATGATTTATGGTTTTGTAGAACAGTAGTTTTAAGATCAGATGAGAATTCGGCATCTATCTGTGCTGGTGAAACTGAATGCCGGATTATCGCTGCACCAAATTTCAATTTTTGCCTTGCATTAATATAGTAATCTAAATCCTCTTTAAGATCCAGATCTTTAATCTTTGAAGTGATTAGGAATTTATCAGCACCAAATGCCCATTTGATCTTATAATCATAGTCACTGAAAATAAAGGAAGTATTACTGAAAATGCGATTACTGACAATATGGTTCCACCGCAACGTGCTGGTCTTGTTACCCCAGTCTGTATTAAATCTCTGATCCAGTTTTAACACGTCACGCCCAAAATAGCCGGAAAGGAATAACCTGTCTTTCTTTCCTAAAATATAATTGGCTTTTAGATTCAGGTCATAAAAGTATAAGCTGGTATTTTTAAGTGATGAATCGGGAGAAGCTCCAAGGAATACATCCATATATGATCTCCTTCCGCTTAAAATAAATGACCCCTTTCCTGCAGCGATGGGACCTTCCACATTGAGTCTGGAAGATAGCAGACCAACGCCGCCATTTACATCATAATCTTTGTTGTTGCCGTCTTTCATTTTTAGGTCCACCACGCTTGAAAGCCTTCCACCATATTGCGAGGGCATCCCACCTTTGTAAACAGCCATATCTTTGATTGCATCTGAATTGAACGTAGATAAAAAACCAAGTAAATGAGATGCGTTATACACCGGTGCTTCATCCAGAAGGATCAGGTTCTGATCTGACCCGCCTCCACGCACATAAAAACCGCTGTTTCCTTCGCCGGCACTTTTGATGCCCGGAAGCAACTGGATGGTTTTTAATACATCTCTTTCCCCAAGTAACACAGGCAACTGGTTGAGGGCATTAATATTTAATTTTTCTACACCCATCATAGGCCCCCTCACAAGCTCATCTTTCTTTTTAGTGCTCACCACGACCTCTTCAAGCGCTTCGCTCGCTGACATTTCTATCACCAGCTGTTTATCTGCTTCAAGTGCCAGTCTTTGCGAATACAATTCATAGCCTGTATAAGTTACGAGGATGGTGTAAACGGGACCTTTGATGACGGTTAACGAAAAGAACCCGTACGCGTTTGTAACACACCCGCCACTGGACTCTTGTAATTTGACAGATGCTCCAATCAAAGTTTCACCGGAACGTTTATCTTTTACTGTCCCGCTTATGACGATCTTTTCCTGGGCACTTGCCGAAATTGAAAAGGCAATGATTAAAATGTAGAGCAGAAGTTTGGAAAACTGCCTGATTCTGGGAAGTGCTGAATGCATAATCTATTTTTTAAAAGAATATTCTTAGAATAAAATTAATTTCTGAAAAACTTATCTTGTTAGCCTAGAATATCCTTTGTTTCGGGGCTGAACATTTTTCTGGTCGGCAAAATTAAATGGCGACAGAATAGGAATAAGGACAAGATTGGGTCATAAAAGGACAGGCATGAGCAGACCGCTTACTAATCCGCATAGCATATTTTAAATGCTATTAAAAAAAGAAAAAGAACATTGGCACTTACATTCACCGGCAAACGAACTGCTTATATAAACCGTTTTTTTCTGCACTAGCCGATAAGCTTGATTGGTGTACCATTTGTTGATTTTATTATTCGTAATGGTTCAGGTAAGAATTCTCATAAATAGATAGACATGTTTGTTAAACTCAAAAAAACAGCTTTCCACCGGGAGAACAATTATATGTTATCAAGGCTATCAATATAAAATATATGAACATGACCAAATTATCATAAAATGACAAGTGGAAATCAATTCGATATAATCATAGTAGGTGGAAGTTATTCTGGACTTGCAGCAGGCATGGCTTTAGGCATGGCGCTAAGACGAGTTTTGATAATTGACAATGGCAATCCCTGCAACAAGCAAACACCTTTTTCACATAATTTCCTGACACAGGATGGTAAAACACCCACTGAATTTGCAATGCTGGCAAATCAGCAGGTAAAAAAATACAATACGGTATCTTTCTTGATAGGCACTGCCGTTATTGGTATAAAAACAAAAAGCGGCTTCGAAATTCAGGTCGCCTCAGGTGAAACATTTCTCGCAGCAAAAATAATTTTTGCAACTGGTGTCAAAGACATACTTCCTACAATTGAAGGTTTCGCACCTTGTTGAGGCATTACTATTTTACACTGCCCGTACTGCCACGGATACGAAATAAGAAATCTAACGACGGGAATTCTGGGAAATGGTGAATATGGATTTGAGTTTTCCAGGTTCATTTCAAACTGGACAAAAGACCTCACTCTTTTTACAAATGGACCTACGGCCTTAAAACAAGAACAGACTGATAAACTTGAACACCATCAAATAAAAATAGTGGAGAAGAAAATTGAGAAAATGGACCAAATTGATGGCAAAATTCAAAATATCATTTTCAAAGGTGGATCGATTTATTCCGTTAAGGCACTTTACGCACATAGTCCAATTGAACAACATTGCATAATCCCGCATTCTTTAGGTTGCGAACTGACCGATGAAGGTTATATCAAAATAGAAGCTTCACATAAAACTTCTGTTGACGGAGTTTTTGCCTGTGGGGATAACGTAACACGCATACGTACTGTCGCTAATGCGGTTACAATGGGAACAACAACAGGAATAATGTTGAATAAAGAATTTATCCTTGAAAATTTTTAAATTGGCAGTGATGAATGAGTCTTTCGATGAAAAGTATAAACTAATGTGGGATAACCGTTACAAAGAACAAGGATATGCATATGGCAAATGTTCCAATATTTTTTTTAGAGAATGGCTTCAAAAATTTGAGCCTGGCACTATTCTAATGCCAGGAGATGGCGAAGGGAGAAACGGCGTATTTGCCGCAACCAGAGGATTTGACGTCCACTCGTTTGATTTAAGTGCAGAAGGGAAAAACAAGGCACTGGAGCTTGCCCGGGAAAACGATGTGACAATTAAGTATACTGTAGGTGACCTGGAGCATCTTGATTTTGCATTTGAGTCATTTGACGGAATCGGATTAATCTTCGCTCACTTTGCAGCAGAGAAGAAATCTTCATTTCATAAAAGACTAAATAACTATCTCAAACCAGGCGGGATAATTATTTTCGAGGCCTTCAGCAAAAAGCACTTGCCTTTTAGGATTCTTGACCCTAAAATCGGCGGCCCTGAGGATATCAATATGTTATATTCTATCAATGAAATCACAGCTGACTTTCCAAACTATGACCTGTTGCTTTTAACGGAGAAGGTGGTCTATTTGGGGGAGGGCAAATATCATAAAGGCCAGGGATCCGTAATAAGGTTTGTCGGTAGAAAACGATATTAGTTTTAGTCCTCTATGGTCATATGATGACCACACATAAATATTTTATTTATAAGCAATAAAAATCTAAAAATGAAAATCATCATCGTTGGTACATCAGGCACTATGGGTAAACATCTAGTTAACGCTTTTGAAAAAGAGCATGAAATAATTAAAGTCGGTTCCAAAAGCGGGGATATCCAGGCAGATACCACTTTAACAGAATCGATTGAAAATTTATTCAGGCAGTTAGGTTCCTTTGATGCGCTTATCTCCACAGCCGGACCTTCATATGTCGGTCCATGGAAAAAAAATGACAGACAAGGAATTTATAAAGGGTATAGATGGTAAACTAATGGGGCAGATAAACCTGGTACTCATTGGACAGTATTCTATTAATCCTAAAGGGTCATTCTCGCTGATTACCGGTGCTCTGACAAATGAGCCGGCATTGAATTTTGCGAACGCTTCTGCAGCAAATGGTGCAGTTGCGGCTTTTGTGCGCGCAGCAGCAATTGAATTGGAAAATGGAGTGCGTATTAATGCTGTCAGTCCGACAGTTATTGAAGATTCTCCGCAATATTTCCCCTATTTCCCGGGCGATATTCCGGTAACTATGAAACAACTGGAATATGGTTTCCGTAAAAGTATATTTGGAGCAAATACAGGTCAAATAATAAAGCCTTATTAATAACATCTCTTTTCAAAAAGAAACGCCACTCTAAAAAAAGTGGCGTTTCCTTTTCTCTGAACCATTTGCTGCATTAATCAGATTGATTATCTATTACTTTCTGCTACTCTTTAAATCAGCAATTTCTTTTATTAATCCTCCAAGGACCTTGAAACTGTGCTCAATCTTATTGCTAAAAGTTAACCCGTAACTAATCCTTATGAAATTTTTAAACCGTGCGTCAGTACTGAATATTTGTCCCGGCGCTATACTGATTTTTTTTTGAATAGCAGCTTTATATAATTCAATTGCATCAATCTTCCTGGGCAACTCAATCCATAATGCATAGCCTCCTTGCGGGCTGCTTATTTTTGTATCATGCGGAAAATAAGTAAATATGGCTTGTTTATATCGAAGACATTGAATATAAAGTTCGCGCCGAAGTTTGCGCATATGCAGATCATATCGTCCAGTTTCAAAAAAATGCGCAATAGCAGCTTGTGTTGGTGTGGCTGAGCTTATGGTGTACCGCATTTTAATGTTGATGATCTGCTCTTTAAATCTTCCAGGTATACACCATCCTACCCTATAGCCGGGCGCAATGGATTTTGAAATGGAAGAGCACAATATTACCCAACCGGCTTTGTCGAAGCTTTTACAGGTCCGGGGCCTGCTTTTACCAAAGTAGATGTCTCCATAAATATCATCCTCTATTAAAGGAATCTGTTTTTCGGTTAATAATTTAACCAACTGTCTTTTCCGGTCATCTGGCATACAACTTCCAGCGGGGTTACTGAAATTGGTTACAAAAAGGCACGCTTTGATCTTCACCTTCTTTATGGTTCGTTCCAGATATTCAATATTAACACCTTTATCGTGTTCCACGGGTATCTCAAGTACATTCAAATTCAAACTCAACATCAGATTGAATATTCCAAAATAGGTTGGACTTTCAATAGCAACTGTATCGCCGGGCTGAGTAATTGCACGTAAACAAAAAACAAGAGCCTCCATACAACCCTGGGTAGTAACGACATCGTCTTCAGTAATATTTCCACCCCAGCTAAATGCATTCTTAGCGATTTGTTTACGCAAAGGCAAATGACCTTGTAACTTTTCATAACCCGAATTTCCTGAAGGACTCTTTCGCAGTGCTTCAAGCATCGATTTATTAAGTTTGGCAACAGGAATCAAATTTTCGGGGGGAGCTGCACGGGACAATTGCAGCACATCGGCTTCAGATATATTCTGGTAGACCATTGCGATCATATGTGCCACACCTGAATGTTCAATATTGAGTGGGAGTATAATCTCAGGTGCAGTACCCAGGTTTCTCCTCGAAAACCTGACATAGTATCCTGATTTTGGCCTTGCTTCTATTAATCCCATATTCTCCAGCGATACATAAGCCTTAAACGCGGTACTTATGCTGATGTCTTGTTCCCGGCTAAGAGCCCTTACCGACAATAATTTATCCCCGGCACTCAAAAGTCCGGTGGTGATTTGCTGTTCAATACGCGAAACTATACGTGCATATAAAAAATCTTCACCATTAAGTTTAGAAGTATTATGCATAACTGTTATGGTCAAAAATGATAAATCTGCATCTGTTCTTATATCAAAAATATACATTCCTTTGCATAAACAAAAACTTATAAATGGCAAGGACAGTTTTATCAGAAAAAGATATTCAGAAACTCAGAAATGAAACAAATGGGACAACTAACAAAATTCATTTTAATAATGCAGGAGCGTCTCTTTCACCTGATGTCGTGGTAGAAACAATCACAAGTTATTTAAGAGAAGAAGCTGCTATCGGTGGGTATGAAGCAGAATTTAAATATAAAGATCAACTTGACAATACTTATACCTCGATAGCAAAACTAATCAATGCAGAAAAAAACGAGATTGCTGTTGTTGAAAATGCCAGTACAGGCTGGATACTCGCATTCTATGGCATTAACTTTCAACCTGGTGATGAAATTATTACCTGTGAAATGGAGTATGTAACCAACTTGATCGGATTATTGCATGCACAGAAAACCCAGGGTATTAAAATTAAAGTAATTCCTAATGATGAGTCAGGCAATTTCTCTTTGGAGGAATTAAGAAAAGCTATTTCTGCAAAAACCAAACTGATCGCTATGACTCAGATTCCATCAACTGCAGGTGGAATGATACCGGTTATCGAAATAGGTAAGATAGCACGTGAACACAATATTTTATACTTGGTTGATGCATGCCAGAGTGCAGGACAGTTACCGATAGATGTAAAGGAAATGTGTTGCGATATGTTATCGGTAACCGGACGTAAATACCTTAGAGCACCCCGTGGAACAGGTTTTTTATATGTCAGAAAAGAAATACAGGATCAGCTGAAGCTGATATTCATGGATGGTTTTACAGTCCAATCCGTTGATCTAAATGATTTTAAGGTAAGAGATGATGCGAGACGATTTGAGCTTTACGAAAAGAACCGTGCTTTGGTACTGGGACTCGGCAAGGCTGTTGATTATGCACTTAAGATCGGAATTGATAATATCTGGCAAAGGATACAATATTTAGCAGCCAGGATGAGAAGTGAACTTGCAGCGATTAAGGGTGTAACAATACATGACACCGGTGATCATACATGTGGTATCGTTACATTTTCCATGCACGGAATTGAAAGCGCAGTTGTGAAAGCTGAACTATCAAAAAAGAATATCAATGTTTCAGTTGGTCTTGCTAAATCAACACTCTATTACATGAGCAAGAATCAATTGACAACAGTTGTGCGGGCATCGGTACACTATTATAATACAGATGACGAAATAAACATTTTTAGTAATGTCTTAAGACTACTGAGTGTACCTTCTCTAACATAGAATTATCCAAATAGATTACACGCGATTTCCTGATTTCACGTGTGCTATTAATCACAATGATAACCAGGAGCTATATTATGTTTTTGATATAACTCCTGGCTGTCACATTCCTGCACTCAGCTTTAAGGAAAATTTCATCTGCTCTTGTCTCTGCAGGTTTTTCCAACATACCATGTCACAAACAAGAAGGGTATAATATCATAGGAGTGAAAGCGGAAGCGCAGTCTTTCGGATACCCAGTCCGAAATGGCCCGACCAATTGCTGAGTTTCAAGATTCGTTCTTATCTCTTTTCATACCATTCTCTAACTTGAGTGAACATTCACAATTGTAATGCGTACTTTTATCCATGGCCACTCAGCAATAGGAATCTCCACGACCATTAGTCCATGTCCACACAAACGGCAGCTAATTAATATTGCGAAAATGGATTGTTTATGAAAATGTAAATTTTTATGGAAAAAGGAATTATTAATTATTTAACCAAATACTTAAGTCTCACCGACGAAGAGGTGAACTTGATAAATGACCTCAATTTAATTCGGGAATTTAGCAAAGGAACTGTGTTATTAAAAGAGGGCGAATCCGCTGAAGAATGCTACCTGGTCCTGGAGGGGTGTATCAGAAGCTATTTTATAATTGACGGAGAGGAAAAAACAACGGAATTCTACACCGAAAATGAGCCGGTTACGCCGGTTAGCTATACACAACAAAAGCCCTCTGAATATTATTTGTCCTGTGTAGAGGATTGTCTGTTATCTGTGGGATCTGCTAAAACGACCGAGGTCCTCTTAACAAAAGTTCCGGGTATTGCTATTCTGTTTAGAAAAATAAATGATGAGTTGCTGGCAAAGCAACAGGTCAAATTTGACAATTATATTAATCTGTCCCCTTCAAAAAGATACCTGAAACTATTGGAAACGAGGCCGGATCTTTGCCAGCGCATACCCCAATACCAGCTGGCCAGCTACCTCGGTATCAAACCCGAATCGCTCAGTAGGATCCGCAAACGGATCAGTAACAAGGACTGATCAGGATATTCAACTCATTTATTTCTTAACCAAAGTCAATGTATTTGTCCTTTCCGGGATTTAAGTTCGCATTTTAATAGTATAAACTAAGAATGTGATCATGAAATCGACGAGAAGTATTGCAACTGCCATTGGCACATTATTCCTGATAGCGCTTATTTTTAATATTATCGCTTCCTCGCTACTCAATCCTGTTTTGAATGGGCAGGAGGCCTTAAGATTGGTTTACACGCATACAAATCAAATAATTATTGGAAATCTACTCAATTGCATTTGCGCAGTTGCTATGATCTTTATTCCCATTCTGTTTTGGCCAATCATTAAACAAACTCATCGGGCTTCAGCAATAACCTATGTAGTGTTCAGGGGATTGGAAGGAATCTTCTTCCTTTTTATCGCAGTGAAAACATTGTCCCTGATTGATCTAAGCAAGGAATATCAAGGGGCCAGTAGTCAAAATACTTCTATTCTAAAACAATTGTTCAATTCAATACAAGGTGAAGTAAACTGGGCTACTTCAATTTATATACTCATCTACATTTGTGGGGCAATCGCATTTTATACTAGTTTGTACAATTCAAAATTAGTCCCCAGATTTTTGTCCGGGTGGGGGCTGTTTTCGCTGGGAATATTATTAACGGGTGGTTTGTTGGGTCTATTCCACGTAGGCATCTTTGCACGGACGCCTTTAATGGAGGGGATGGTATACTTCGCTCCGCCGATTGCGTTTAATGAATTGGTGCTTTCTTTCTGGCTTATCATAAAGGGTGTAAGATTGCCGATTGTGCCTGTAAACAATTACAACGCTTGCGCATGAATGTCAAAGTTGTTTTCATTGTTCCGCCGCCTGGTTCCAGCCAGCGGCAATTGACTGCGCTGAAGGTATTTGAAGATCTGTATCCTGCAATCACATCAGCTCAACCCGAGTATTTTTCTTTTTCCATTAAAGCCCGAAATGGTTCTGGAATCGTACTGGGGCAGTTGAAATCGCTTGATCATAATGAAGCTGCCGATAACGGAATGGTTTGGGAAATGGTACTATACAAGAAAACACAGTTGGAACAAACAGATAAGAATAATGTTTACCTGGAGTATAGACAGCACAATAATGCTAAAATACATTTTGTGCAGGATTACCTCATTGAACATTTGAATGAAAAAATAACAGGCGAAAATTTAGCGACACATGTAAATATGAGCCTCAGGAATCTTACAAGGGTCTTTAAGGAAAATACGGGCATCACTATCTGGAAGTACCTGACGATTTTAAGAATTAACAGTGCCAATAGGTTATTAGGTGATTCATCCAATACAATGGATGCCATTGCGACAAAATGTGGATTTAAAAGCAGGAGGCAATTGAACAGAATATTAAAAAAGTAACCTTAGCACTGAATATAAAAAAGCGTTCGTCCATATAAGACGCATTAAAGTCTCTACAGCAAAGACAAATTTTCTTTTCGTAGTAAGGCATCATCCACAAAATATTAATTGTGAATAATTGATGACGGTACTGAAAAATATAAGGATACAAATTGCCTAATTAAGTTTTATACATTTTTTCATATGCAAGTACGCGGGCCCATTCATGGTCCTGCATTTTTATTAAAAGAACATCCTCCGTTTTTTCTGTATACACTTGTAAAGTATATACGTATTGTCTGGACTTCAAATGAATAAAAATCCTATGAAAATATTAAAACATGTTAATGCCGGAGACTTTTGCATTGCTTATGAAGAAAGAAAAAATATCGATACAACGGTCGTGATACTTATGACGGATTTCCTTATGACGCAAGGGCATACGATGAAGTAACAAAGCATTTGTTGATTGAAAACCGCCGGATTGTACAACTTTACACTAATTCAGTATTTGGCAAATTGTCAGGGGAAATAAGAACGCTTAATAAAATAATAATCTGTCCTCGTGAGGTTGATCCTCGCGGAATTGATTGAGAAAACTTGAGTTAAGGTTTATATATCTTGTTACCGCCAGTGCTAACTCCTTTTCATTAAACATCCTTAGCAGGTAATAGATACCTCCGCGGTTAAACGCGCCTACAATAAACCGATCAACAGCTATTGTGAAAACGGAAGTGTAAGTCAACAATGCTTTTTTAAAAATTGAAAAATCCGCCTCCTTCAGTTTACTCGTATCGATAAAAATGAGATCAGGAACTGAATTCGTATCCAGCCAGGGAATTACATCTGCTACATTTTTCAAACTAATAACAATTGAAAGCACCTCATCCGAATCTAACATTATTTCGCTCAAGGCATCAAGTACTGATTCACCTTCTCCGGCTACAATTATTTTTATCATGCACTTTATTATGATAGATAAACACTCATTTTTTTTTCTTCCCTGGCTTCGGTATATCTGCAATCATTTTTTTTAACTCCGCGAGTTCTGTTTGCAGTTTGACAATCTCTTTTTGTTGAAGTGAAATGATTGAATCGTGTTCCTGCCATCCCTGAAGAAGCGGTGCTGTCATTGCCTGGTAGTTGACAGATAAAGTGCCCATGCTGTCCTTAGCTTTGACCACCAGTTCAGGGAATAACATTTTCACTTCCTGTGCAATGAAACCAAGCTGGTGGACCTTGATATCGATCCTGTCAAATTCTACGGATCTGAGCCTTCGCAATTTTTCTGAAACAGCTTGCAGGGGCTTAATATTTGTTTTCAGCCTGATATCAGAATTAGCTGTTATGCTTCCTGCGGCTACGATCGATGCGCCATAGGTTGCCTCTCCGGTTACACTGAGCGTGGATGAAAGTGTAGCAGCACCACCAACATTGAGCGTTGTTCCAATGGTACCTGAACCGGTAATATTAAAATCAGTACCTGTTTGCGGTGTGATACTATTTTGAATATAGGAATCTGAAATCGATTGTATGGCACCATCTATATATCCTTTATCAACCAGGGATCTGTCATCGAAAAATGCTGAATAGTCATCATTGTATTTAAACACGCCCATTTGGGTAAGCTCTGCGCCATTAATTGTTGAAAGGTGGGTATAAAATTTAATACCATTTGAAAAACGTAAAGTCATTTGATTCGGAAGACTGCTTGTTGTAACCGCCGAACTCCTTATACTGTTATCTCCAATGATAACCGAACCACGCATGTCATTGGTGGAAACCTTACTTCCGATTGCTATACTATAGTCACCAGATGCGGTAACAAATGAACCGAGCGCTGTTGAAGCATATCCAAGCGCTGAACTTTCGACACCTGCCGCAAAGGACCCGTAGCCGCCCGCTATGTTTCGATAGCCAAAGGCAACCGAATGATCGCCGATATTGGCACTATCCCATTTATCATCGCCGGCATATCCCGCCCTGAAAGCTGCCTTTGATGGGATCCACATTAACCTTGTTCCCTCTCCTGCTATGGCCGGCCCGGTAAGTCCATCTCCCACTGCACCATTGCCATAAGTACCTGTAGCCAGTATGCCATGCAAAGCTTCTGTACTGATCAGTAGCCCGTTATCGCGGATAGTGCTATTAATTACCCGCCTGGGCGTTAAAAACTTGGGCAGATAATCGGGTGTCCCTGTCCCTTCGCTCCTGGTATATGGGTAAAATGCCAGTGCTGTATCAGCAATTTTGAGAAACAAATCAGGATCCAGTTGCGTACCGCTCGAATATGGGAGCCAATTGGAATTACCTAAAGACGCATCTCGTAAAATGTATATTTTATCGTCTGATTGTACATACACGGCCATTCCGAATTTGCGTCGTAAAACAGTAATTGAATTTCTTTCGGCAATGTCTTTTACGACACGAAATCCTCCATATCCAAGACTGTCTATATGAGTTGGGTACTGAGCATTGCCATTGGTTGTAATATTACCGACTAATGGAATTTGCGCAGCCGCCGGTAAAACAACTGTGAAAAAAAATACGATAAAAAATAGTAACCTTCGTTTCATGCTAGTTTGTAATGATGTTTAAAACGGGTACGGAAAAAGTATTTTGACTGACATATATATTATACGACTGGGCAAAACCTTTTGCATTAACGAATACGCGGCTTGTTTTAGTAAATGCAGGCAGGCTACCAAAACCACTTACACTCATTCCGGAAAGGGAACCAAAGGAAACCGGGTAAGCGAAGAAAATGTAATTCACTCCGCTGCTGATATTGATATCAAAGGAATTCTTTGCTCTTGAAGTAGCCAATTCATTTCCGCCACCAAGCGCCGCTAAGATCTCTGCATCACTCGGCGCCACAGAATTACAATAGCCCCAGTATCTTTTGGATTGGGGGATATAATTGATCGGGGCAGCTGAAATATTTCCACTTGTTATTTGTCCCGTGGGATCTGGGGTGCCCAGATTATCATTTTTCACAGCCCCTGTCGCAAAGTTTACAGTTGCTGTATAGGAAACATTGGAGGTTAACGATATAATATTATCACTATTGGCAGCAAGGGAGCTGCCGTTTTTATAAAATGTTATACTTGTTTGGGGGCCTGCGTCATTTTGTAGAAAGTTAGCAGAAAACGTAACTGCGAATGTGGACCCGATCTCAATTGCGCCGGGTGAGGGATTGGCGCCTATTGTTAAGTTAGGTGCTTGATATACTGGTGGAATCTTTTGAGTTACCGCGTCCAGTAATACCTCTGCAGCCGTTTTACCTTTGGCAGGGATTACAGAACCTTGGTTATACTTGCCCAGACCATTAGCTGCATAGACTGTTATATCATGGCTAAAAGTATCACGTTGAAGGGTAATTGAATTGACCAGTTTTAGTGAATCATGGGCAAATGACAATCCTTCGCCTAATATAATCTCATTGGCGGCCCCATCCCTGTCGGTTGAGTTACCTATTATACGCTTAGCTGTAACTGAAGGTGATTTTTGATAAACGACGATCGTATCAACCCTCACAGTGTCACCTGGCATTATTTTTTTTATAAGTGAATCCATCGATAGATCCACATAAGTTTTTACCGCCTTTTGGGTCGGGAACAAGACATTACTTGGGCCAAGTTTGACATCAACCGATTTATTTATCGAAGGTTCTTTGAGTGCCAAGTCTTTTTGCGCCATTGCACTTTTATAATAGTTGGACAACATGCTGGCTGTATCACGAATATTCAGTTTGAGGCCTAGCATATTATCCAAATTAACAGTGTCGGACTTTCGCAGGTACGGCAAAAGCATCGAAGCCGTATCAGTTAATAAAAGGTAATTACTCACCACACTTTGAATGAATGCGGTATCGGTTTTGAACAAGAAAGAATCTCTCAAGAACACCGTATCTTTTGGAATAACCTGCCCAAGCAAAGACAGTTCAGTGATCTTTTGAGAGAGATCATTGATACGTTTACTGATGGAAGAAGTATCAACCGTGCGCAGGTAGGGCAGCAACATGGCAGTTGTATCAGTGGCTTTTAAAAATAATTCATATCCTTCCACTTTTGCAGCGGAAAATGCAAAAGGAACTGCCCAGAATTGGGATGTTCCAATATCAACATAATGATCATCCGGTATCCAGCCAGATAAAAAGGTTACTGGTTCAATGGCAGCTTTTATATTCAAATAATACGGGCCGGATCTCCAGTCAATTTCAGTGAGTTTCCCTACCCCGCTTAACCAGGTACCCTGGCCAATTGTTATAGTTATCACCCCTTCTGGAGAAGAAGTGATTTTATATGTTTCAATAAATACTTTAGCTCCGTCAGGCGTGGTTTGAATAATAGCATCCTGAATATAAATCACTTTGTTTTTTGCAGGAGCTCCGGTGGAGTCTTTTACGGTAGCCTGGAAATTCATACCCGAAGGAACTCCTTGCGAAAAACAGGTCGACAAACCCATAAAACAAAAAATGAATAATGATAAACGTATTTTAATACACACTTTCTTATTCATTATTCTGATTTAATTATCTTATCCGCCATAAATAAATTTTTTGAACTTACGGTGACAACATAGGTTCCGGCAGCCAGCCAAGCCAGGTTGATCTTATATCCCACCGCAATTTCTGCCACAGTCACATCCAACGTTTTCACGAGCATTCCATTGATCGCATAAATACACACTTGTGTTTTTTCACTGTTTATCGTGCTGCCTAAAAGACGTATAGTGACAAAGTCCCTAAACGGATTCGGGTAGATACCAAAATGCATTTGCCCACTGTCCGTTGGCCCGGTTTCAAAACATGCATCGAAAAAAACGCCATCCCCTGGCTTGTTAAAACATGCCGCCCCGGATGCTAGTCGTAAACATGAGCCACCGGATATAATATTGGAATTACTAAAAAAGCTGGTGGCAGCACCTGGGCTGCCGATATAACCAATTGAAGAAGCACCCATGGATTGGGCAGTAACATGATAAGACAAAACGCAGAAAACACCTATACTCGAAAACCTCATACAAAACTTTTCAAAAAGCGCTTGCTTTGCTTAAACGCTGGAAAATATTAAAAACATCATTACAAACCGAATAGGGTGATCGCACCAGTTGTAATAAATTGATTACAGCACAACATGTAATTGTTTAACACGATTAACTCAAAGGAAAAAATCCTGAACGCATTCTCATTGTATTACAAAAGTATTTATCTGAAATAGCTGAATAAGGTCAACCTGGGGCCACATATGGACAATTACCTTCACCTCAGCGAATGCACTTATTGAATCACTGAACAATCGTTTAATACACTTAAAAAAAGAGGCAGAGCCTAATATAGACCTGCCTCCTTCTGACTTTCAGCCATTATACCTTTGAAGGAAATGAATGGCAAAAATATCCATTGGCCGCGGTTCGGTACTGCGCCTAAATTGACAAAGGCAGCCAGTAAACAAATCATCTTTCACATTTTCCAATGCTTGTTAAATATTACGCCTTATCGCCTCTATTCTTGATATATTTTTCTGAGAATTAAAATGCCAAATAGTATACTTAGTGCTATATGGGGTAAAAAAACCATGTTGGTTGTTTGTTTTGTCCTGAAATAGCTTTACAGCAGGTATCGTACGGGTTTTATACACAAGACTATGCAAACATGAAACAGAAAGTATGTCCTTTTAAAATTTGATCATAATAGAAACAAATTGCACAATTTTGCAAATCTCAAAAAAGATTAAGGACGCAACAGTCTGATTTCACCATGCCTTTTATTTTGTCCCAAACCACCCGATTTCACTGTTCCTTCCAAATCCGGGACAACGCACTCTGTTGCGGGATGAATTATTGTTATTCAAAAAGCCAAGAAAAGAAAGCGTCAGTTCCAGCCCCCCCGAAGCTGCGAAGCTGTCCTGAGCTGGGATACATTGATATCGTAACAGATACTGGCTATTAAGTTATGCATTTGTAATTTAACCGCAGGGATCAGTGCATCATTCCAGCGGTAGAATACACCTGCAGATGCTTTGATATTATCATTGTCATTATCATACGCGCGCAGAGTAGACTCATATAAAAAACCCCGCACCGGTTCAACAAGCCGTTCAACAAAAACCCGGCGCAACATTCACAGCAGCAGAAGCCAAAGATCATACAGGCGAGAAAATAACCCTTTGTGATAAGGTTTTCGGAACACGTTTCCTGGAGAATTCCAATGGTCAACCCACCTTTTTAAATCTAGGTGCAGCATACCCTAATAGTCCTTTTACCATTGTTATCTTCGGTAATGACCGCGCAAACTTTAAAGAGAAACCCGAACTATTCTATAACAACAAAAAAGTTTGTGCAACTGGTCTAATAAAAGAATACAATGGCAAACCGGAAATGATCCTTTCAAATAAATCTGGGATCAAAATTGTGAATTAATTGGTATTAACTCCTATCACGATAATCGTACCTTGAGGTTGACAACTAATCCATTCATCTAAATTCTATTCTCATGGCAAAGGCCAAAAAAAAACCTGCTCCTAAAAAAGCAGTAAAGAAAGCGGCTCCCAAAAAAGCAGCACCTAAAAAGGCAGTGAAAAAAGCAGCCCCCAAAAAAGCAGCAGGTAAAAAACCGGCACCAAAAAAGGCAGTAAAAAAACCGGCTAAAAGAAAAGCCAATGCGGCACTTTTGGCACCTATTGCAGTAAATGACAAGCTTGGTGCCGTAGTTGGTACCAAACCACTCTCCCGTGGCCAAATCGTTAAAAAATTATGGGACTATTTTAAGAAGAATAAATTACAGGATCCAAAGAATAAAAGAATGATTAATGCTGATGCTTTACTAAAACCATTGTTTGGCAAAGCGCAGGTTTCGATGTTTGAGATCGGAGGCATTATCAGCAAGAATACAAAATGACCCCCCAATTATTCAGGTCAGGAGGTGGCTCATTGGGCCACCTTTATATTTCACTAACATTTTTACGATGGATCTCTTTGAACTACCGGTTACCTTTAATGGAAAAGAATTCCTTTTCCCAGCGGAACTATTACCCATGGGTTTTACACATAAAATCAAAGTAACCGTTGAAGGAACAGAAATCCTATTCGAGCCGGACGAGGAGAGAAACTATCGTGCGATGATCAACGACCTGGAAAAATTCAATCAATTGAGTATTAATAAACTGCTTTTACAGGAAATTTGTAAAACCTTAGATTTGTTATTTGGGAATGGAGATCAATCTTCAAACACAATAACCTAACGCTTCGCACGTTTATAATAGTACTTAACGCGTTTACTAACCCATTTCATTGATAAAATTCCCCGCCAACTAACGGGGAATTTTACTTTTAGCTTAATCATAAATGATGATGATACATACCATAATTTGTGACAGTGCAATCGGACTAATACATGACTCGTTTCTTTTTCATGTTTGCATTTAATATTTAAGTATTTGTCTACAATCCTAATTCGTTGCCTGTCCGGACACTAACTGATACCAGAAATAAACTGAAATTAATTTAACTAATTATGAACCAGACAACTTAAAATTCAAACCCTTAAACATTAAACTAAGAAAGCCGTTAAGTAATGGCTTTCTTAGTTTTCAAATGGTTGAATCATTTTGTTTACGTCAATATAGATGTCATCACATTAATCGGTCTGATCAGATCAAAAATAACGGTTGCAGGAACATTTCCGCTTTCCGGGTATAATGACTGGTACCGCGCCGTGTCTTTCCATTGACGTTGTTGTATTGCTGCACCAACCTTTCGCACTTCCTGGTAATAATTATCAACTGCTGAGCGCAATTTAGGATCGGCAAATGAATATAAATCCTGAAGAAAATCTATTGAGGGTTCTACTACTCCCCTTCCAAATACTGTTTCAGGATATGGGCCTTGCCCGGTAACGGAAGCATTAATTTGAATATCCAGAAAATTCATCCCGCCTAAATCTTTATAAGTAACACTGTTATCCGGTAAACAATTGATCACCTCCTGCGCGGTCCATTTAGCGGAACTTGTTTTAGGCATTGGATACATTAGCGTAGACGCATTCGGCACAAAAGCCGCCATATTATAGGCCCCGTCATTTACAACTGTATGTTGCACCGAAAATTGCCAGACAAACATGGTCAATACCTCTTTCAACAACATTTTTGTTTTTACATCTTCCGGAAAACGTTTGGCTTTTTGTTTCGATCCTTCTATATGATTGAAGGCAGGAATTAATTTAGCAAAGAAGTTTTGTAGCTGCTTATCACCGGCAACCGATTTGTCGTTAACATACACCGAATCAACAAATTCATTGACAAATGAAGACATAGCGGTATACCAAAGCATTGTGTCATGGACATAAGGATAAGAAAATGGCGTTTTTTCAACACCTCTCTTTTTACTGTCAATGGGTATCGCCAAATCAAGGAATTTAAAATCCGGGTTGTTATATACTTTATCCTGGAGTTGATAATTTCCTATTCTTCCACATGAAAAAATAAGATCATACACAAATCCCAATTGATAGACCCCTGGTTTGCCATTCACTGTCCGGGTTTCAGGAAAACCAGCTGCATTTGGATTATAATCTCGGTTGTAGATCTCCTGCATAAAATCCACCGTTTTAACCACATGCGGCCGCAATAATTGAAATACGGGATGATCCTGGCCCGGGAAAATCTCTTCTGAAAACACGGATATGGATACCATCGCACAAATCTGGTGTGTCAGCAATTGATGTGAAACGACATCATGCAAGCTTTGTCCTGCACAATTGGTTTGCATCTTAGCTAAAAGCCATGCATTTTCCGCATTTTTCATGGTTGGTGTAAATACTTCTCCATTAACGTCCAACTGAATTCCAACAGGCATCAATTCATTGTTTACTGCGACTTTGAAAAAGATAAGTGGCTTAGCCAGATAAAAGCCTTCAGGAATGACGGTACATGCTTCTACATATTTTCTAAAATCGGCCACATAGCTAATCTGATCTAAAGGCCCTAAATCTTTCAAGTTAGAGACCTTAGCTTTTTTAAGCAGTTCGTTTAATTGATTTGGGGTCACTTTTGTAAGGTAATCAGGCATAAATCCACCTGTTTGCTGGCGTGCAAATTCATTATCATCTTTCAACCAAAATAACGGTTTTGGAATGGTCATAAAATTATTACCATAATAAATTCTCTCTAGGGCTTTAATCGCTGTTTCTCCTGATTTTACGACCGATTTCCCGATAGGTTTGGATTGCACTTTATTTCGCTGTTCAATATTATCATTCCATGAATCGTTTAGCATAGCTAATACGGCATCATCCATATTGGTCATCATCATATCTGGCGGAACGGTTGCGAAATTTTCTATATAAGCCGGAATTGTTCCGTTAAAAACATATTTTGTCTTGCCATAAATACTTTTCTTACCCCCGGGAGGTATAGCGGAAGCATCACGGTCTATCTCATGGTAACTATATGCATACTCCATTTTATTGGAAGTAGCATCCGCAGCAACATCCGGAGTAGAAAAACTTCCCCAGGTAGCCTGCATCTGTTTAACTTTTTCAATAGCGCCTGCCTGCTGCAGAATATTATATACCGAATTATAAGCCGAATCAAGGGCACCAACAATCCACCCATGATGGACTGAACATGCTTCTCCAGCAATATTTAAACAACCATTAAATTCCGGCGTTAATAAAACCGGGTAAATATTTTTAAATTGTTCCGGCGTGAAAAGAGCAAAAGCACCGCCACCGGCAGCCTGATCCCAGAACCAGGTCTTTGTTGTCTTACCATCATGATAACCTGCAAATTCTTTGTAAATATCGATTTCAGGGTACAGGAAGGCAATCCCTTTTAAGCACTCATTAACACGCTCTTCATCAGAAAGGGCACCCAATCTTGCCGCATCTTCTGCCCAACAATAAATCTGAAGCACACCTTGTTTGGGTCCTTTACCCTTTTCAGGATATCCATACGATGGATAAATAATCTGGCGGTTTGGACGGTCAGTGGCAGCGGCACCTAAACCCTTGTCCTGGCGGTTTCCCAATTTGGCCCAAAACTGGCTGTTGAAAGTCAAAAACGCTTTAAAGGATGACATATAATTACACTCTCGTATTGCCTGTGCCTTGCTGAAAGAAAGATCATTTAATAGGTTTGCTTTTAAGGCTCCATTTAAATATTGACCAAAAGGGAGTGTACTGATAACATAAGGATATTGTTTTTCGATAGTTTTAGAACCGGATGTGTCACTAACGGTCATCTTCATTCCACCATGGCCTTTGAATAATGCAGGATCGTGTTTTAATTCAAGCACTTTATGATTGCGAAATACACGCTGTTTTGCTTTTGCATTTTTAGTTACCTCTTTGGACGACTTTTTTGAATTAGCAGTGCCGGTAATATGCGGGGGGGTTGCATCTTCTGTTAAATTGGGCGGATTGTAAACGAATTGTTCTTTTCCCCCGACGTTTAAAGTCAGCATCCCGATCTGTTGCTGAGCAGTTATGCCATCAGTTTTAGAAACCGCATCACTTAAGTTGAGCACTGTTTCGCAGGCATCAGGAAAATGTTGCATCCCCTTATCGGCCGTTAACATAAAAACCTGTGTAAAAGGATCAGTAGCTATTTTACTTTTGGGGTCAAGATAAGGGTCGATACTTCCGCCCCAATCATACACGGCAATCACCATTTCAACAAAAGAAACCAGATCCATATTGGTACCCACATTGGTAGTTTCAAGAAAACTTGCCACAGCCCAGGGTAATAAATCGCTTTTGCCTCCTAATGAAGGGTCATAATATTCTTCCAAATCACCAAGGGTAAATACGGTAGTGAGATAAGCCCACATCGAATATTGATCGTATTGCATCAGGGAAGTAAAACCGGCGGCAAAAGAATTGCTTAACTCCCCAACAAAACGTCCGATTACTTTACCGAAGATCTGGTTAATCGGCAGGTATTTGGTACCATCCGGATTTTTTTTCTCTATAAACCAGACATCCGGAATATCACCACCTTTCTTGGCATCAAAATGTAACGTATTTAGGGAACTGTCAACCGCATTAACAGGCAAAGGCATATTGTTATACCGCAATCTCTGGACCTCAGAGTTGTAATAAAATTTACGCCATTTGACTATTTTCTCATCAAGGCCATTTCGCTGTAAAACCGAATTTATCGCCAATGCAAGTTGTTGTACTGGTAACATGTCTTCAGAAAATTGCGGTAATCGCATCCCTCCTAATTCGCCATACAATCCGGAATTTTTATCCGAATAATCAGAAGAATACCATGTGTGGATCCGTCCACCAACTCTTTCTGAAGCTTCGAAGATCTCAAACTCAATTCCCAATGATTGCAAGATCAGTCCCGCATACAGCCCGGCAAAACCTCCACCTACGATTCCGACAAGTGGAATATCTGTTGTTTTTGAAGGGTCAGCCGATGAAATTTTTTGTTTAAATACATCAGCATTTTTTCGGGAGCGTTGCCTGATTATCTCCTTTCTGAAATTTGCGCCATAATGTGCTAAAATCCAATTGGAAAACGCTGACCGAATACCGGCATTCGGTGTTCCGGGATCCAGTTTTACCAATTGTGAGTTAAGGGAAATGTTACTCATGATCTATTTTTTAAAAGTGAAAACGCAGTTTGAATGACCAGGCCGCCATAATTGAAAACAAAGTCATCGTCCTTCGCAAGTTTCTCAACTACGACATCTATTTTTGGATACCTGAAAAAATCTTTTCGGAAAATCTGTTTAAAACATTCTTATGCGCTAATTATGAGCATGTCCAAAAAAACAGCCTACTATTAGATATGGTCTTTTGCCGGGTACTTACAATTATCAAAATGCAATCATTTTTAAATAACTATCAGGTCTACAGGGGAAATATTCCATTTAGTTATTACTGATACTTTTATGTTAACTGTCAAATAAAATAAATAAGTGCCCATTACATTTTGAGGGGGGATATAAGAGCTTATTTATTAATAATGATTGCGCTGAAAAATGTCATTAGGTAAATGTAGCAGATAAAAATACAAACCGATAGGGGTAAAAACCCCCTAAAAAATATAACATCACTAGTAATCCAACCATTTAAATCAATTCAGAGCTTAGCTGGCTGCATCTAACATGATTTAGGTTATCAATACAATTGGGTTTTACAATTAATTGAAAATAAGCAAAGTCCAATAGGAGAAATTAATCCATTTAGATTTGCATTCACTCATCATCTCGAAAAAATTCAGCAGATATATCATCAATCCAAAATTGAGAATGGCCAGGATTCCATCCATAAATTTTTAATAAAACTCCGGATGAATTATCAATATTCATACGAACAAAATATTGTACCGGCTTCCAGACGCGGGTTGCACCTCCAAAAAGTGATGCCGAGTTCTCTGTGGCCCCCAGCTTATTATCTATTCGAATGGACTTCCACAATAAAGATTGTCCATCCTTTTCGAAACTGACAACCATTTTTCCCATTTGATAATGATTGACCCTTTGGATAACATATGCCCAAAAAGATATTTTGACATAATCTCCCTTTTTGACCCCGGCAGGAATTGGAATGTTCAATGCTTCTCCAAATTCCAGTTCATCTGTAAACCTTTCAGATTTTTTTCCTTGATGGGAAAATACAGAATCAATATAGAGCAAATTTGAATTTTCAAAATCGAGGATTCCGGATTTTGAAAGGTTTTTAAGATGCCCCGATTCAGGTTGATTTTCATTTAAGTCAAATGCATAAAGGTCTTCCGAAGTAGTTGTGAGCCTGAAAGCCATGTTTTTATTAAATGTATAATTGGCATCCTCTGAAATAAAATTTCCCGTTTGCATTTGCCAGGTCCTTAAAATATTTAGGTATAAACAAATTATAATAAAAGGGAAAATCAGATATTTTAGAATTCTTTTCTGTGCAAGATTCATCATAAATAAACCAAAAGGAATGATTAGAAAAGAATACCCCTCCAACATTGGGCGGCTTCCAAGGCCTGCATTATAATTCCAGTCTTTCCATGAATAGGTTATATAAATGGTGACAATCAAATAGGCTAAAATTGGCCATTGAAAATCTTTTAATTTTTTTGAGAATCGGGCCAAATAAACAATAGGAATTAACAACAAAGGAGAATAAATAAACCATCCGTTCTTAAAGGAAAAGAGTCCGTCAATAATATGGGGATGACTGAAATCAAAACCTTCGCCGGTATAACCGTCATAAAACCACTGTCCCGTTGCATACTTCCAATATAAAAATTGAGGTATAACCAGCAGAATGATACTAAGTAACATGATAATTAGCTGGTGGAAATGCTGCTTGAAGAATTGCATCCTTTCGCGCAAACAATTCAAATCAGAAACACCATATAGCAAAAATATAAGACAAACTGGAGCTTCCACTGGTCTGGTAATTAAGATAAGGCCTAACATACTTCCTATATAGAATGCGTACTTGTTATTAGGAGAATCATAATATTTCGGAATCAAATAGATCAGTAAAGAAAAAAGAAAAAAAAGATACGGATGAGACATCCCGGGAAAGATGATTGTGAAATAAAGCAGGTTGGTTCCAAAAAACAAAAGAAAGGTTGTAAGGATTGCCAGTTTGATTTTTATAAATCCGACAAGAAACCTAATAAGAATTGTAAGTCCAAGTAATACATAAATAAAAGTACTCAAATAGATAGAGATCACATACGGCATTTCATATCCGGTCCCTCTATAAATTAACCAGGTTATCAAAAAAAATGGCAACTGGAGTAAGGAGACACCATAGGTATATTTAATAACAGGTTTCCCCTTTGGCCCATTCGGTAATACCAATGAATCCCTCGCATTTATTGACCTGTTTTGATTCGCTTTCGAAAGATCAAGAATATTGCCATTATTAAATACAGTTGTCAGGTAGCTGTTATACCCAAATTGATCTCCAGCCTTAAAAAGTGAAGATTGAAAGCCGGTTATGCGAATTATAAAAAAACAAATGACGATGAAAGGCAATATAAAACCTGATAATCTGATGTTGGAATTTTGTTTCATACAAATTTTAGGCAATAGAAATCTTGATATTTTAAAAATACAACTTATCTGACGACTCTTTGTTCCCGACAAAAGCAGTTTAAACTTTTTTAGTTGATAAGAACATTTTATGGCTTTGGTTACGTATTCAAACTGTCCATTCCGAGTAGGGGTTTTTACCCCTTTTATTTTAATATCGATAGCAATAATTTTCTTCTTCAAATGCGTCCTGCATTATTGACCTATTTTTCTAACACAAAAATTTTAGACTTTTTAAGAATATAAAAGTCACCAATTTTTATGCAAACTAAAATCCGATTCATCCTCTTGGTCCTGTTAGCTTCCTATTCTGGTCTTCATGCGCAATCGTATAATACGGCCACAGGCTCCGGTGCATTAGCCAGTCTCACGACCGGAGATGCAAATACCGCTACAGGCGAAGCAGCCATGTACTGGAGCAACAACAGTTGGAACAGTTCGGCACATGGTGCCTGGGCTCTTTTTGTAAATTACGGTCTCTCAAATTCCGGGTACGGCGGCTCTTCATTATTTAACAATCTGTATGGTTCTGAAAATAGTGGGTTAGGGTTCAGATCCCTGTTTCAAAATTACAGTGGAAATCGAAATACTGCTGTTGGTACCCAGAGCCTTTATAGTAATTATGATGGATATGGTAATACAGCCGTAGGATATAATGCTCTTTATAATAATTCCTCCGGGAAATATACCACTTCTGTGGGTGCTTATTCTGGCGGCACATCTTACTACGACAACAACACTTTTATCGGCGCATATGCTGATTGTAACAGCTCCAGCATTACAAATTGTACCGCAATTGGATATCAGGCAATGGCTTCATCCAGTAATCAAATCGTATTTGGTAACAGTTCTGTCACAAGTATCGGAGGGTCAGCAGGATGGTATAATTTTTCCGATAGACGCATCAAAACGGATATAAAGGAAAATGTACCCGGTTTAGCATTTATCAAAATTTTGAAGCCGGTGACTTATCATTTGAACCTTGACCAGGCAGATTTGATACTGGGAAGAAAGCTTCCAAAAGATACAAATGGAAAAGAAATTCCACTTTCGGATGCAGAAAGTAGTGCGCGAAAATTCAAAGAAGGAATAAGCTATTCCGGTTTTATAGCGCAGGATGTTGAAGCTTCAGCAAAATCGATTCAATATGAATTTAGTGGAGTAAAACCTGCTAATAATGACAAAGACCTTTATGGGCTTAGCTATGCTGAATTCGTTGTTCCATTAGTAAAAGCTACTCAGGAATTAAGCCAGACTCAGGATAGCTTAAAAGCTGAAATTTCAGCTATGGATAAAAAAATTGATTCAGCACTTAATGAATTAATAGCCTTAAAGAATAAAGTTCTTCAGGGATGCCCTGATATGGCAATCACCCAACAGAATCAAATTCCGATCAATAAGACCCAATCAGTATCTTCCGAAAGCACCACTGACTATATATTAGAGCAGAATCAACCCAACCCTTTTTCAACAAATACTACCATTCGTTATCGCCTTCCAAAGAACACCGGAGAAGCCCAGATTTTGATTGTTGGCAACGATGGAAAACCTATCAAGACGTTTAGATTGAACGGTCAAAGAAATGGTTCCATATTGATTGACACTAATCAGTTTATGTCAGGTGTATATGTTTACAGTCTGGTGATAAATGGGAACACCGTCACAAGCAAAAAAATGATGATCATAAAATAATATTCAAATACTTAAAAAATAAATTATGCGATACTTAATCGGAATTATGATACTTCTTTACGGGAATTTATCAACAATTGCCCAATCCTATAATACGGCTACAGGGACGAATGCATTATATTCAGTTACCACAGGCGGCGCAAATACAGCAACAGGAACCGCCGCTTTGAATGAATTGACGACTGGATGGAACAATTCCGCCCACGGCACCTATTCCTTATTACAAGTTAAAACCGGTAATTCTAATTCAGCCTATGGCGCCTCCAGCCAGTATAACAATTATAATGGAAATGAAAATGTTTCCTTGGGCTACCGTTCGCTTCGCTCAAATTATGGTGGGGGCCAAAATACTGCCTGTGGCGTTGATGCTTCATATTTTGCCGCAAGCAATAATGGAACTTCTTTGGGATGGAGAGCATTGTATTATACTTATAATGGAGCCTCAAATGTCGGAATTGGTTCTGCTGCAGGGCTATCAAATTATACAGGATATAATAACACTTATATAGGATATAGTGCTGACAATTCATCCACCAGCAGTTCGGAAACAGCATATACAAACACAACGCTGATAGGTGCATTTACAAGAAAGGCCCTTAATGATACTTCCAATAAAATAACCGTGGGAACGGGAATTGGTTCAATCGGAGGAAGTGCCCCTTGGACAAATTGGTCCGACCGTAGAATAAAGGAATCCATTAAGGAAAATGTACCGGGGTTGATATTTATCAATGCTTTAAAACCGGTAACATACAAAATAAATATGGAAGTATATTTAAGTATGTTTAGAAAACCTTTTGGTTCAGATGAGGCGATAGATACATCAAAAGATCGCAAGTCCCTAATTGAAGCTGATCTGGCTTATGGCAAAATCACCCATACAGGATTTATCGCACAAGATGTTTTCAGTGCCGCCAACAATATTGGTTACCAATTCAGTGGTGTCCTTAAACCTGGCAACGAAAATGGCTTGTATTCATTATCATATGAACAATTTGTAGTGCCGCTCGTTAAATCGGCTCAGGAACTCAGTAATGGGAACGGGGAGCTTCTTGCAAAGCTTCAAAAAATAAATAATAGATTTCAACAGCTTTGTTCCCAGATTAGTGAAATGAAACAAAAAATTGGTCTGTAATGTGAGAGACACAGATCCGGCAATAACGGCACCATTATATAAGGTGCCGTTTTTTATTCTGTCTACTTTGATTGCCAGCAAATTATACAGATTCAGTTCTCATATTCTGATTAGTATCCAATTAATTAAATTTAATCGAAGCGCAAGGTAACTTCAAAAGTTTTTGATTATTTCATGTCAACCCACACCCAGAATAATTATAAATGGATCCGATTGGATTTCATACGCCGGTTTAGTTTTTTTTTACTGGGTAACTTATATCGCCCAATAAATAATGGTTGACCAACCAAAACTGCCTTCTGAAATAAATCTCAACCTAATCCGATAGATATTTAATCCCACATTTAATTCACAGACAGGGGTTTTTACCCCTATTTATTTTAATTCCCTTAAAATTTTTTTACAAAAAAAATCTTTAAAAATATAAATATAAAAGAATGAAGAAATTTTTGCTCTTTATTTATCTATGCACAGCAATTTCCTTGATAAGCTGCCGTAAAGAATTTTCGTCTCAAAATGCAATAGTCGAAATTTCCACTCAACAGGATTTTAAGTCGAGTCCAACAGGAGTTAGTTTAGCAGAGGCAGAGAATTTAGCCATACGGTTTCTGGAATCAAAACTATCTGCCAAAAAAATTGCCGTTGCAGGTTTACAAACAACCACTTCTTCAATATCAGTAAAAAATGCTTTAACAATAGTTAAAAAGGGGAAACCCTATTTCCATTTGGTCAATACTAATAAAGGTTATGTACTGCTGGCGCCTGATTCACTATATGCCCCAATATTAGCATATGACAGCATCGGCAGTTTCTCCTTTGATACAAAAGATTTAAATACAGGACTTGTTCGTTGGTTAAATAAACATGCATATGAACTGGACTATGTAAGAAACAATAAAAATAAAAAACTAGATTCCATCGGCGCATCCAATAAAAAACTTTGGAAAATATTTGGTGGCACTTCGAAAGAATACGGCTCAATAAGTACAATGAATAGTTCTAAAAAACACAAAACAGACGGAGTTGGTTTAAATGTCACCCCTCCGGTCCTGATTGCATCTGACCCGATTTATTTCTCAACCAATACTACAGTGGGGCCTCTCTGCCAGACTGCTTGGTCCCAAGATTATCCTTATAATCAATATTGTCCCGCCGGAACCGGTGGTGCTGCAACCGAAGGACACATGCCAACAGGCTGTGTAGCAACGGCAATGGCCCAAATCATGTATTATTGGCAATGGCCAAATACATATGACTGGAACTCAATGGTAAAATTGATCAACCCTGCCAATTCATCAACGCTACCCACAAATAATCCGGGAGGATTTACTGAGAGTGCAAGATTAGTAAGTGATATCGGTTATACTGGCGGTCCCGTTTTTATCAATGCAGCAAGTGGATTTTCAACAAGTCAATTTATGTATTATACCACAGGAGGATCAAGTGCCGATGACGCCTATTGTCCTTATGTTTTCGGTGCTTTTAATTATTCATCCTCTACAAGAACTGAATCTATTTCCAGTCAGATCTTTAGTGGCGAAAAAAACGGGACTACTTATGCTGATCTGTTAACAAGTGAGGTCCAGAATTATCGTCCCTGTATCTTATCGGGTTATTCAGAAGAAGTGCATCCCTGGTATTTAGGTCTTGTAGGATTACTCTTATGGGAACCGCTCAGCTATACGGGTCATTCCTGGGTTTGCGATGGAAGTGACGTAACAACTTTTTATTCTGGACATATAGATACCTATCAGTCATTTTGGGGCGATATAACGTATGAAACCTATTATGACTATACAATCACCAATCGGTATTTACATATGAATTGGGGCTGGGGTCCTACTTATCAAACTGGCACTTCAAATAATGGATGGTTTAATTGTGATATTAACTATACCGCTGCGCCAAGTGGCCGGGATTACTCTTTATTTCAAACTGTGATCTATAATATTCATCCTTAAGTCTATTTTGAGTCGCCCAATTTTATAACTAATTTTATACCAATAATAATACTTGAATGAATCGAAGGTGGCTTTATATATTATTACCATTATTTGCTACTAGTCTCTGTTATTGTGATAAAGGAAGAGAGCCCTCCCCTTCCGGTGCACTTCTCCAATCTTATCTGATTGACGGCACATGGCAATTAACAAGTTCGTCTTCTTATAATTCAAATGGAGCCTTGATTTCCAGACAAATTGGATCACTGGCAGATACGTTGATTTTTGGATTTGCTGCTGGTAGCAACTCGAATATCGTGCCAACCAATTTGATTTCATTTTTTAACGGGACTCAAAAATCATTTAATTATAGCCTAAATGGCATAAACGCAACTATTGCAATTTCCCCGGTCTGGAAAATAGGCTATACCGATACTATTTCTATTCCCAATTTTAGTGACTATAATATGACTTTAAAAATAAATGCCATCAATAGTTCTTCCGTTGCTTTTGAGCTAGACTCATTAAAAAAGGTTCGGTTTTATTAATACAAAATGTTACAACAAGTATCAAAGGTATTGAGCCGGGTATTTGTAATAGTCATGGTAATTCTGAATTAGATATTCAAAGTAGTCAGATGTTGCTACAGTAGCCTAATTATGCAGATTTCCAAATCGCCTCGATTCTTATTAATTATTTCCATATTCTGAAACATGCAGATTGTGCGTAACTGCATATACAATAAGTCCCGTTTTACCCCGTACATTTAATTTTCTGGTCAACCGGGTACTGTAATCATCTATGGTTCTGGAACTGAGATGCATTTTATCTGCAATTTCATCATGTGTCAATTCCTTACACAGATAAGCAAGGAATCTCATTTCATTTTCACTTAAGGAGATTGCAGTACCCACTGGTTCAACATTCTTTTTCCGGATGCCCATTACCAGCTTTGCGGTTAGATTTTCCGAAAAACAAATACCATAAAGACATAGTTTTTCTATATTCTCAAAAAGCAAATCGGGTGCGGATGCCTTAGAGAAATAACCGCTGGCTCCTGCCATGATCATTTCGAGGATAACCGACTCATCATTACACATTGACAATATTATGATCTTAACAGAAGGAGCATGCTTGGAAACCCATTCGCAAGTCTCCTTTCCGTGAACTTTTTTCATTTCGATATCAAGCAGCAAAATATCAGGTATGATGCCATTTTTAATGGCTGTAATCACCTCACTGCCATCTTCTTTATCAAAAAGCACTTCATACTTCGGTTGAGTGCACAAAAGTGTTTTGATCCCATGCCTGACAAGGGTATGGTCATCAGCAAGGCCAATGCGCAATTTCTTAGGTATATCGGTAGAATATTCTCCCATTTTAAAACTCAATTACTGGCAGATACCGGATTACAATAAAGCTCGTTTATACATGGTTACTCCGAATTTTGGAATCTTAAGCACCTTTGTCTCCAGTAAAGTCTGATAATCTTTACTTGTGATTTCTTCAGCTGTGCCTGGGACCTCAATCTTTGGTGAAACAGCAACAGGTGTTACTTTGGTAGCGAACCAGGAAATATGTTCATTGGGTATGGAAAGGCCAAGGATCAGCCCAGGCAAGCCACCAAATGATTCAGGTCCTATCTGCGGAATAAATTTATCGCTGAAAAAAGCCACAACATAAACAGAATCGAATATCAGAGCGTTGGCTCTGCGACAGTCATATCCTGCGATGGTTCTTCTTTCATCAGTCAGTTTCCATTCTATATTTCTTTGATCCCCCGTAATAGAATAGACTTTTCCGTTAATATTCTTTTGTACAACTTTCTTCCCTTCTTTAAAATCATAATAGATGGTATTAATATCAGCGGGCATTTCAGGGAATTGATTGAATTTTCCGTTATTTTTTCCGAACTGATAAAGCGCCTGATCAGGCGATAAGGTAAGGGTAAAGAAACTGGTATAGATTTCAGAGCCGGTTTTATCAACAAATGTCTGTAAGCGGGGATCATTGTTAAAAGCAGCCATGATATTCTGGGTTCGTTCATATTCAACGATCCCGGCTTTAAAAAAATCACCTGGTTGTGAATAGGCTGTTTGCATCCCTGTGACAATTGACAGGATCAAGGTTAAGGTAAATAGTCGTTTCATTTTATTTGGTTTTAAGTGTATGTGAAAAATGATAAATAGCTGAGAGCATGTAGTACCTGGAAATGGTGTTAAACCCGGTCTGCGAAATATAATTTTCAGAGACACTTCTGGATAAGCCTGTATTGGTATTCAACAGGTCTTTAACCGAAAACTTTATGATAACAGATCTGTCTTTAAGAATTTGTTGAGAAAGTGAAATATTCAACATTGAAATATCCTTTGATTGTCCGTAAATGCTGCTAACTGGATATTTTGAATAATAAAGATCAGATGCCAGAACTGTGTACTTAAAAAGGTTTATTGAGATCGATGGCTGCAGAATCAGGTTAGTGTAATGTTGCTGCCTGAGCTCCGGCACATAAGAAAATATATGGTTCCAATGAAAACTTGAGCGAAATTCAAAAGAAAATTTATCCTGACGGTAATAACTGGGTGACAATGAAATGCCATAATCAAAAGACCGGGTAATGATCGTTTGATCATTCAGGATTTTCGAATAACTCGTTCCATTGGCAGTTGCAGACACACTGAGATCAAATAATTTATGAAATGGTTTACAGGTATAATAGCTGAAAAAAGACATTCGGTTATTACCGAATAAATTAATATACCGATATGATGACTTCCCGAATGGGTCTAAATGTTCATCGGAACTGAACCCATTATGATCAAAACTGACAACACCACCGGCAGAAAATGAAATATCCTCAGCAGATTTAAAATGATAATACTGCATGGTAATGGAATGCCTGAAAGCTTTGATAAGATTAGGGTTACCACTAATCTGACTCAAAGGATCCAGATTGGTTAATACCGGTTGAAGTTGCTGTATTTGAGGAAGCAGTGATGTTCCTGTATAGTCAATAATTAAATTATGTTGCTGACTAAATCGATAGGTAAAGGTTGCTGTCGGAAAAAAAGTGAAAAAAGATTTTGAAAAATCAGATTGATTTGGAGTCCTTTGATTGAGTGTTGAAAACCCACCATCTGCCATTATATTAATAATAATCTTTCCCTTACTGAAATTAAACCCAGCCCCTAAACTCGTATTTTGACCTCCAAGCTCATACATGCCGCTATAAATAGGGTCTTCTACAACGTAATGCCCCGAAATGTTCTTATTAAATGTACCAACTGTATTGTTACTGCTGCTAAGGGTCCAATTTGCTGAAAAGAGTACTGTGGAAAATAGGTTCAAAGGAAAACTAATGGATGCTTTTGAATTGTACGTCAGGTTTTCAAAGGCATCTTTTTTAAATTGATCTGTGATACTATCCTTCGAAAGAAAATTATTTTGAAACAGGCTGTCTTCAGAACGGAGATATCCGCTAAAGACATTTCTGCTGGAAAAAATTTTACCACTGACAGAAAGGGTTGATCCGGATATAAACTTCTTCCGCCAAAGTACGCTGGTACCAAAATTATTTTCTGAACCGTCAACCTGAAGACTGCGGCCTTGAGCATTCAGTTTATGGATAGTATCCAGATACATAACTGAAGAAACATTATTACAGATATTTTTACGACCTGAGTTAATATCAACGCCGATTATCAGGTCCTCATTTTTCGAAAATTTAATCGTGGTTTTTACAATCCCCCTGTTTGATAATGCTTGATTATGCAAAGTGCTGTTCTGATGACGCGAGTATATTTCATTATCCAGATTGAATTGTTGGTCGGTGACAGATTTCACATCAAGATTAATAGCATAGTATCTGTAATTTCCGTTTAAAAAAAACTGGCTGTTTAATTTGTCACTGTAATGTGATCCAAATGAAGTTACAAAAGGAATACCTTGATTTTGGTAGGTTCCGTCCCAATTTTCAAGTCTTGATGTTTTACTGGTCGTAAACCCGCTTGACTCTTGCTCGGTAAGAGAAAAATCACTATAGGTCCGGGTATCTTTCCAACTTAAACCAGTGACACCTAAATTAGACTGTATAAAAAAAACAGCTGTTTTTTGATCACCATTAAATCTGTTAACCATTAACAGGTTATTATAAAAATCCCTAAAGCTTGTACCGCCTTCCAGTTTGCCAAAATATCCTTTCTTTTTATCCGGTTTCAATTCAAGATTGATCGCCTTTACAGATTTGCCATCATTGATTTTGGAAAATACGGCTTGATCTGATTTTTGATCGAATACCTGCACTTTTTGAATCATATTGGACCGTAATGAACGTGTAACCAATGTAGGATCTTCACTGAAATACTCTTCTCCTCCGATCATGATCTTTTGAACTCGTTTGCCATAAGCATTAATATTTCCGTTTCCGTCAACTGAAAAGCCTGGCAATTTTTTCAGCAGATCTTCGACCGATGCATTTCTGTCTGTCATAAAACTATCTGCCCTGTATTCAATAGTATCACCCCTTAGTCGGATCTTCAGGATCTCATTTTTGACAATAACTTCATCAAGTAAATGCGCGATAGGAATCAAAGAGATCCGGTAAGGGTTTGGCCCTTGATTTTGTGATACCATTATTTTGCCTGCATAATCAGTATAGCCGGGGTAAGATATATTCAGAATATACCTGCCGGTATCCTTAACATTAACTGCACATCGGCCACTGACATCCGTTCTCCCGGAAGCAATAATGATCGAATCTGCATCTCTTGTGATAACAATACTGGCATTGGTCATTCTGACATGATTGACACTGTCGGAAACTACAGTTACCACCTCTCCTGTTTTTTGGGCAGTTGCCGGTTGAAGGCATAGCAGTGCTATAAGAAGGATGAAAACCTGCTTCATTTTTGTTTTTTAAATAGAAATAAAATTTACCTGGATTTTTTCTCTTGTATTTTATAAACAACCAATAATGCTCCGCCTATAAACAGGGAGACAAAGATCCAGTGCGCCAAAACCGGCGAGTCCGACATGAAATTATTAGCCGCCACATGCCCGGCTAGCAGACCGAGCCCAAGGCCAAAAAACAGAGCGGAAAAAGTAAGTGTCCAGTTGACCACAAATTTTTCGGAACCGGGTGGCATCATGCCTCTTTCAATAAGAGCCATATTTTCCTTGCTTCGGATGTATCGGATACCGAATATTAATAGAAATATTAAAACGATAAGAAGTATAAACAATAAACGAAAATGGCTTTGGTTCATAAAAGTAATTTTTGTACAAAAAGGTAGACACATTCCTTTAATATCAGGTTACATAAATTTCCACTTTTCTCGAAATAATTATTCAATACAATTATTGTAACCTTTATCTTTAAATAGTTGTCTAACTCTTCTAATGGGAAACACCTATACCGATGATGAATTGATCCAAATGATTCTGGAAAGGAAGCAGGAAGCCGTTACACTCTTAATTCATCGTTACCAGGATTTTGCCTATAACCTGTCATTGAAAATACTCAGGAACCCGCAGGAAGCTGAAGAATCGGTTCAGGACAGTTTTGTAAAAGCCATCAGGGCAATCAGTGCATTTAAAAAGGAATCTTCCTTTAAAACCTGGCTCTACAGAATTGTATATAATACCTCTATCAATCGTTTACGGAAAGGGGCTTTCTCTAAAAATATTTTAATCGATGAATTACCGGAAGATCTGATCAGTTTTGAAATTGACAGTACCGGCAATAATTATGATCAGAAGTTTATGGCAAGACAGATAAGAACGGCATTTGATCAGCTATCAACCGAAAACCGAATTATCATGTCATTATTTTATCTTGAACATTGTACGGTAGAAGAAATTGCTGAGATCACGTTGATGAATGCCAATGCGATCAAGGTTCGGCTGCATAGATCAAGGGAACAATTAAGAGGTTTGCTCAAAAATTTGAAGCTAAATGATTAATCAGCCAATTTTCATAAGCACCTATAACAACAATACAATGTATGAAACCAGATGAACAAATAAATGAGCAGGAATTCAATGACAAAACTGACAACCTGGGTGAACTATTGTCTAACTTGCCATTTGAAAAAACGCAAGGTGATTATTCAGCTTCTGTGTTCAAAAAGCTGAAAGCGCCATTAATAATTTATAATCCTTATTTGGAATTGGTATATCTGTTGATTGTACTTGGGTTGTTTTGT
Source organism: Sediminibacterium sp. (assembly GCA_965206685.1). Lineage (GTDB taxonomy): Bacteria > Bacteroidota > Bacteroidia > Chitinophagales > Chitinophagaceae > Sediminibacterium. The sequence goes on along the minus strand of OZ242223.1, from coordinate 949,258 downwards.
GTTTCATCGTACTTATATATCAGGACTGATGAAAGCGATTTTGATACAACCGGAATAAAAAACGGGATTTCAGGTATCGACAAATCGATGTTTTTGTTGATTCTATTCGCAGCTGCCGCTATGATTATTCTCTTTTTTCGTCGTTATCAAAGACTCAAAAAAAGAATTACTGAAATTAAAAAGAATACACCAGTTTTAAGAATGCCAGATGACTTTACCTAATAAGCTTATATCAGGGACACAACCCCAGAATCGCGAATCATCGGACATCAGGAAATTATCACCAAGCATAAAATAATAATTATGTTTGAAGGTATAGTTCGATTGTACTTGTCCTTTAAGTAAAACTTTTTCCCCAATTATAGCGGCCGAATTATTTTCAAAAAAGATCAACTTCCTGTACAATCGGATAGTGGAATCTGTCAATGGAATCGTTGATCCTTTCTTTGGGACAAAAAAAGGGCCATAGTTTGTGAGCGTCCATTCTTTGAACAAAGTATCCTGTGGATAAAGATACATGAACGATTCCTGTCCCGGTATGGGTTTCACGTTTCGGCTAGTACGTGTGTGTTGAATATGAATAGTATCGCCGGGCAATCCGATGCAACGTTTAACATATACTTTTTCATCTTTTTTAAGGGCATCCCACTCCGGTTTTATAAAAACCAGAATATCCTGCTTCTTAATGTCCCCGAATATTAGGGAGGAAAGCAATGAATTGGGGTTAATATTTTTAAAAGTTAATAAAATGCAGTTATTCGAAAGTGTTGGTGACATTGAATTAGAAGGCACTCTATACCAATCTATCAGGAGAAGATGCGATATTGCAATAAATGAAGTAAGGAAAAATAAAAGGGGTAACCATCTTTTTGATTTCAACATGGGATAAGTGGCTTATGATTATAGGACTTCAGCAAGCAGGATCACTTTATAAAAATGTGTAGGCGTGTTTGCACTGATCGTTGCATTTATTTGAATGTCTCCCTGCTTGTTTTTAGTGGACATCTTCAAGGTAAGACAGGATGAATCACCGGGTTCAAGTTCTTTCTTGGAGAGGTAGAAGCCTGTACATGAGCAATCTGGATTTACATAATCAATTACTAATTTCTTTTTACCTGTATTGGTAAAATAATATTTACCGGTTACTGAGCTGTCTTTCTTTGCCTTTCCAACATCTACTCGTCTGTTTAAAAGGTTGAGAACAGGAACATCTCCGTTGTCCTCTGTATTCTTTTTTTGAACGGTTACTGGCTTTGGATTCGGATTACATGAAAACAGAATGACCAGTAGCAGAACCACATAACAGATATTATAAAGAAATTTTCTCATGAAATAATCTTAAAAGGGTAACTGGAATCGGTAAATTTTCACTTGTCCTGATGCATCATCAGGGCCTTTTGACAGGTAGAAAAATGGGCTTATATAGCCTACTATTTTGCATTTCCTTGGAATATCAACATCGGCCAGCAATTCATCTTCGCGATAGATTTGTAAGCCGTCAGATAATGAAGACCCACTTTTCTGATAACTTCGGAAGATCAGGTTTCGCGCTTCATTAAAATCTATAGCTGTATAATATCCTTTATCACGGTTCTCTTTCACCCAGGTATTTCCCATTTTATCATATTCACTGGTTCCCTTATAATTTGTATCCATCATTCTTCCTGCACTGCCAAATTTCTTAACCAATGTAAAGTCTTTTGAAAACAGGTAGATCAATGAATCCACCGGGTACATAATGGCCATTTCATTTTCATGAATCAAGTCATAATAAAGATAGGAAAAAGTCCTCGTCTGTTTATTTTGTTGATATATTGGAGATAGCCTCCCAAATAATTCTTTTACATCTCCTGATTCAATATCCATTTTACCCAGAATTCTTGCCTCCCTGCTATATGCATCCACGATTGGATTAAACAATTTGTGCTGAGAAAAAAGTGGTAGATAAACATATTTTTTATCAGCTCTGATTTGTTGTATACCACTCGTAATTGAATACATAATAGGATCAGTTGGGTCAGGATGTGTAGCAACATATTCTTTGTTACCTCTTGAATGCCAATCTACCCGATAGTCTGCGACCTTTACAAAATTAGAATCAAACAGGTAAACGTCCCAACTTGGGCCTAGAAACATATGGCCACCATTGGGTAGTGATACGTATGAAGTGATTCTTCGGCAAGGAAGCTCTGACGCTCCATCTCCCTGACCGATATTTCTGGAAATAAATCGTCCATTGCGATCAAAACGGAATACCCAGCAGAATTGATTGTCTACAAGTAACAGGTCATTCTTGTAAACATGCAGGGTTCCGTTAAAAGAAGTTGATGTGCTGTCAAGAAAGATAGAATCAATCGAAAGGTGGTCCAGTTTAAAGTTGGTTTTATGTATGTTTTCTCCTGCAAAGGGATCTGTATCTTTAATTTTGGAATAACAACCCGTCAATTCAATGGTTGCAATAATGACTGCCAGTAACCCGGAGTATTTCATTTTCATAAATTTAAAAATAAAAAAGGGGCCTTCCCGATTGAAAGACCCCGTAACCAAAATTATAACTGGTTTTGACCACCGCAATTAGCGTTCTTGGTCTGGCAATCAGTCGTGCCATCCGGAGCACACTGAGAACCATAATTATTTGCCAGGCAGTTATTATTGCCTCCGAACAATGCACAATCACACTCAATAGCGAATGCAGCTTGTGCAGTTTTCAGGCGGAATGCATTACCTTTTGCATTTCCTGTCATTGAGGCAAAAGTAACGGCAACGGCAACGGCAATACCCATTACAAATGCAAACCTGCTTCTTTTCTCACTCTTTACGAATGTTTTCATTTTTTAAAAGTTTAGGTTAAAAATAGCGCCCTGGAATAGATCGTTCAATTGTCAGGCTTCAATTGACGGTGTTTTCACACTTGTACCTGTAAACAGGCATTTGCAACTACCATACAGGAACAATATTTTTTGTATGAACACTTTAATCAGATCCAAACCTGCTACTAATCTGTATTTTGGGGGATTTACATTAACCATTGAAATTTACCGGTATAAATGGTTGGTATCTCAAAGAAAAGAAGACACTTTAGTAACATGTACCGTATCGTTACGGTAATTTATTGCGCCAACTACGGTATTTTTAAAGACAACCAATGTAAATTCAGTCATACTGGTACTTTCCCGCAATCGAGCTTTTCTTAAACAACCTACTCAAGATTGCTCGTTTACAAATAATATTTTAAAAGTCTTGATTGCATTCATGGCTTAAAAGGGGTATTTACCCCTACCTGCAAAATCCGATTGCATTGACCACCTGATTCCGGATTTGATGTTACAGTCCATTTCGGTTTAAACTGACCATAGTAAACCGGTCGAAACTGACCCACCTTTAACAGATAAATTTTGCTTCCCTTTATTACCAGGCAACAGCGAATCTATTTGCGCTTGCAGATCATTTTATGACGCAATACAATTAAATTAACAGATCTGTATTGATATCAATGTGTTGATAGTAAATAGAATAAATGGAAAAGCAATTAATGGAAAGAAAATGCGATTGCTATTTGTAAATTTGTTGTGCTGCAGAGTGCAAGAGCATCTATAAATAAAGTGTATATCACTAATTATCTGACCACTGAAAATTCAAATCTTCGCCAGCTAAAAGGTAGGTCATTTTGCTCCGGAATGGGTAGGTCAGTTTAACTGGATTGTGCACTTTAGTAAGATAACAGCAATCTTTTCAATTCTGAGATATGAGACGTCCGGGCAGGTAGACTGCATGCAAAGCATGGGATGATTTTTCTAAACAAAATTATGCATCTTTTTTTCGCCATAAAATTTCCATCCTCGGCAGCATTGACTTGAATCAAGACGTTTTCACATTTCACTTTTATCGATGTACCTGGCGGCACCGCTGAGTGTAAGTCAGATATAATTCACTGTTTACATAAGCAATTACAGATTAAAAACAAGAGGCGAATACCCCTTTTTTTTAATCTGAACAACCAATAGTTTTAGGGTACCCTCAGTTCACCTCTAAAAAAAAAAGAAACTATGAAAATCCAGAATCCAAAACCAAAGTCCCGCCGCTACCTTATCTCCCTGAAAGCACTTGTTTCCTTTTCGCTTCTGATGATTATAATGGTCGGTTGTCAAAAAAAAGAAGTGACGCTCAAAACAGATTTTGAAAATCAGGCTGAAAATAAGACCCGACTGGTACCTGAATCCGTAGCCAGAAATATAGCCGAGATATTTACGCCAGCATTGTTCTTTGTATCTGAGGGAGGCAATACCGGTGTAATTGGCAAATCACTGAAAGAGAATGGTTTTACAGGAAATCCCGTAAGAACCAACAAAACTCCGGACAAACCCTTAAAAATCAAAGAGGAAGTGGTAATTCGTGATCACTCCGGTGTACCGGCGCTATATGTGTTTAATTATGAGAACGATAAGGGTTACCTTATTGTAACCGGTGACTCAAGTGTGAGGCCAGTTCTTGCTTATGTTGAGAAAGGAGTTTTTCAAACCGGTAATGCTCCAGGTGGTGCAGTAATGTGGTTAAACAAAACGATCAACAATGTAGAAATTGTCAGAAAGGGATTGTATGATAATACAAAATCAGCAAAACGCGCTTGGAAAAAATATTTTGATAAGATGACCCAAACAGGTAACATGGCACTAAGATCAACCAATGGAGTAAAAACTAATTTCATCGATCCTCCGCCGCAAGATGATCCATGTATACAGGACCCTAATTATTTTAATGCACAGTCAAACACTATCGGCCCTTTACTTCCTACCCAGTGGGGCCAGTTGGATACGTATAATGATCTGCTGGGAAATTGGAGTTGTGGTTCATCATTCAACGGTGCACCTCCTACTGGTTGTGTTGCAACAGCAATGGCACAGGTGATCAGATACTGGCAGACTCCTTCAACATACAACTATTCCGGAATGCCGGCGAACATAGGCAATTATTATGTTCAGCAATTAATGGCAGATGCCGGGGCTTCTGTGAGCATGGAGTATGATTGTGCAGGTTCTCATCCGCCAAATGAGTGGTGGTTACCAGGAGGAATATTATTGACACCTTCCGCAAGTGAAAGGATTGCAAACGCATTGACTGGAACATTTGGATATTCATCGGCCAGTCATGGTTCTTATAGCTTAAACAGTGATTATTTCACAGTTGTATCGAATATTGCAAACAACAGACCGGTGATTTTTGGAGGATACTCTGATTGGAATTCATTTTGGTATTATCCGGAAGGTACGGGACATGTATGGGCTTGCGACGGGACTTTGGAAACAGTATATACGTTTTGTTTTAACGGCAGTTCAATGTCTGAAACCTATTTAATGTTTCATATGAACTGGGGCTGGCAGGAATGGGGAACAACTAACAATTTCAATGGCTGGTTCGCTTTTGACAGTTGGTATATATCAGGTATTGGCAAACAATATGTATACTTCAATGACTATGCTTATAACATCCACCCATAATAGAATGTAATTTCAATAATAAGGAAATGTATTGGATACAATGTTATATTGATCCGCAGCAGGTGAAGAAATGTTCAGATTGAAAATGAATAACATGGCCTGTCATTTTACTGAGTAATTCAATTACAATAGCCCCCCACATTTATCATCCTGGGGGGCTTATTTTATATAATACTGGATGAAAATAACTGGAATTGTAAAAATTGGTAAAGTAGGAATGCAAATAAAATGTAGACACAAACCCCAAAAAAAATCTTACAATTCATTATGTTATACTCGTAAAATAAAAGAGTTAAACCAAAAGTCCGGTTGGTTCATTTTTATTTATAGGGAGTCTGTATCTCACTCTGAAAAAAATAATAAAAGTTTAGTAACAGTGGATTTCATTTCCGCAATCGGTGATCCGCTCATTTTTTATTTAAAGCTACCGGCAATTCAATTGGATTATTATTCTTTTTTCTCTGCTCAGACATTCGCTGACGTATACTGGCTTCTCCGGAGGTAACCTTAACACCCCTCAGAGCCATCATTTCAAATTGATTATCCATGTAGTAAGTTAATGAAGAATAGAAGTCATCCTTACTTATTTTTTGAATTTCCTTTTTGGTTCTGTAAAGTATGGAAGGAGAATTATGTAATTCAGACAGGGTAAACGAATAATAATTAAAACTGTCCTGAATCTGAATGATCAGGCCGGGTAATCCTCCAAACTTATAAGGTCCATTACTTAAACCTACTTCATTAGTAAACCAGGCTATCCATATTCGCCCACCGTATTTTGTGGTCGCTTTTTGACATCGATAGCCGCTTATAGTAGCAGTATCGTCATAAATTGTCCAGTTAAATTTGTTTTTGGGTTCAGCATATTGATATATATTGACATCTATATAATCCATATACTTCAATTCTTCCGAAGAGTCTTTTGTTATAGTAAATCTAAAATTGGTCCGTTTACTGCTCATCAATTTTAGAATTTCATTTAGATCACCGGTCCCAAATGGAATTAGATCAAGTGAATCTACAATATTCTTGTTCAGGCTTTTAAAAACTGAATTTACGTTGTCAATTAGTAATAGCATATTTTCAGATTTTTTGCTCTGCTTATCTGTAGAATCAGGCTGAAAATCAAGTTTATAAATGCATTGAAGACTGTACACTTTATCTTGAGCATGTATAGTCGATACAGGACTTGACATGCAAATGACACCAAGTACCACGAAGAGATTTTTAATAAAGGATGGAATGATCATCAAAATGACAAGTTGTTTAAATTAATTCAAGGTGGATCAAAAACAGTATCCAATGTTTTCACCGCATACTGAATTTAAGTCCCTGTAAAGATCCTGAACGTCACAATAGTTAGCGCTCCATTCTTCCCATTCAGGATGAAAATCTGAGCATCTACATGTTACATCAAAACAAAACACTTCAACTGTCGCACCCCCGGAAATTACCTTTAGTTCATTTCTGTTTAATTGTTTCATATTCTTACCAAAGTTTATAATCTTAAAACATGGCAAAAAACTCTAATTTATGGTTATAAGTAAATATATTATTCAAACTTTACTATAATGATGGGGGTTTTCCCTCAATTCGACGACTAAGGCATATGTCTATCAGAAGTTACCTTTCGGTAAATGCGTTCAAATAAATTTCCATTCCTTGTGATAACAATACATTCAGCCCTTACTCCGGATAAAAGTTTAACCACCTTGTTTTGAGTGGTAATAACGTTTTGCGGCAAAAAGATATAGCCGGTAAACCCTGATTCATTTGCTAAAACAGAAATGGAATCTATTCTACTTTTAACCACCCCAAATTCATTATATGGGTACGATTCAATCTGAATCTGAACAGCTAATCCTTTAGATATTTGTGTATAATACTTCTGAGGGATTTCAAATTGACAGATAAAAGAATGAGCCTTATTATTAGGTAGGTTACCCTTTATCTTGGAGTGTAAAGTAATGGTTTCCGGGTAAGGAATAAATCTTGCGATAAGTATCAACAACACTAGCAGGATAAAGATTCCGGCTAAGCCGTACCTTGAAACTGCCCCTGGCTTGATCGAAACAAATTCATTCATAATCTCAGGGCGGATATTAGTATTTTGGGGGATTCTATCCCTTTTCTTCCGGCCCATAAATAGTATTTTGTCCATAGAACATAATTATTTCCCTAGTTCAAGTTGATTCCTGACTAATTCATAATACTTTCCTTTCAGCTTACTTAAATATTCATGCGTTCCTTCTTCAACTATTCTGCCGTCCTGCAATACGACTATTTTATCTGCATTTTTCACGGTACTAAGTCTGTGCGCTACCACCACCACAGTTTTACCGATAAAAAAGGAATGAAGATTTTCAACGATAGCCCTCTCATTATTAGCGTCCAGTGCATTGGTGGCTTCATCAAAAAAAATAAAACAGGGGTTTTTATAGACTTCCCGGGCAATTAATATTCTCTGTTTCTGACCTTGGCTGACACTTGTTCCGTCTGCGCCTAATTTTGTATTAAACCCATTGGGCAATGATTGAATAAAGTCAAGAATATTGGCAGTCCTGCAAGCTTCTGAAAGCTTTATGATATCAATTTCTTCGTTTCCAATAGCAATATTATTCGCAATGGTATCATTAAATATAAAGCCATCCTGCATTACAGCACCGCAATGCTTTCTCCAGAATACCGGGCTCAGATCACGTAAATCACAATCCCCGATAAAGATCTCGCCAAGGTAGTTCTCATGAAATTTTAAAATCAGTTTTAGTAAGGTAGTTTTACCACTCCCGCTCGTTCCGACAATGGCTGTCGTTTTATCTGCCTCAATGAATAACGATATATTTTCAAGAACAGGTTCATTCCCGGCACCAGGATAGGTAAAACTAAAATTTGAAAAATATATACTTCTAATATCGGGCAGTTTGTGAACATACATTTTTGATGGATCTTCTTCATCGGCCAATTGATGAATATCATTTAATCTTTCAAGGCTGATTTTTGCATCCTGCGCGGATTGAATAAATCCTATTAGCTGTTCTATAGGGCTGCTGAGCTGTCCAAGGATATACTGGATCGCGAGCATTGCGCCAAATGTCAACTTTCCCTGCACGACCAATCTGGCAACCAGAAATGTAATCAAAATATCCTTTCCCTGATTTATGAGGAGCGCTCCGGACTGTTGAACCTGATTATTGGTAAGCTTTTTAAAACTAAGTTTAAATATGGAAGCCTGAATATTTTCCCACTCCCACCTTTTTAGCTGTTCGGCTCCATGTAGTTTTATCTCCTGCATCCCTTGCACTAGCTGAAGTGTTGCATTGTTTTCACGGGCAGACAAGTGAAAGGTCTCATAATTTATTTTCCGACGTATTTTAAGAAAAAGTTTAATCCACAAATAATAAGAGAGACTAAAACCAAGAAAAATGAAAAACAGAACGACATTATAATTTAATAATACTATGGAAAACACAATAAAATTAAATAATGAGTAGATAGTACTCAGTGCTGACCCTGTAAGGAAATTCTGGATTTGTTTATTATCATCAATTCTCTGTATGGTATCGCCTGCATGAAAGGAATCAAAATAAGAAATAGGTAATCTTGTGATCTTTATCCAGAAATCTGATAATAAGGATAAATTGATAATTGATGAAATCCACAATAACATCCTTGTTCTGATAAAATCCACAATGGTCCGGCTGCATACCAGGATAAGTTGAGCAAATAATACAATTGTAATAAACTGAAGATTTTGAGTGCCTATACCTGTATCGACCAGACTTTGTGTTAAAAAAGGGAATAACAGTTGCAGCATTGAAGAAATAAACAAAGCAAAAAGAACCTGTACAATTTGCCACCTGCTGCTATCTAGATACCGGAATATATATTTCCAGTTTATCGCATTCTCTTTTTCACTATTGTTTGTGTAAAAAACAGGGGAGGGTTCTAGTATAAGTGCAACTCCAACAGGTTTACCGGATTCATTTTTAGTACTTATCCAATTACTTAGAAATACTTCTTTCGTGATATGATTGATTCCGTTACGGGGATCAGCAATCTTAAGTGTATTTTTCCAAAACCAGGTTTTCGACAATGGAGGTAATACAACAAAATGGTTCTGCCCCCAATGCAGTATGGCTGGTAATTTAACATCTTGAAGTAATTCTTCGAAACTGATCTGCACTCCTCTTGACCTGAATCCCATTTTTTCAGCGGCTTCACTTATTCCAAGTAAATTAACTCCATCCTTACTGTAACCGGCAGCATTTCTGATCGTGTCTGTATTAAAATGCCTCCCGTAATATTTCGAGATCATACGCAAACAGGTAGGCCCACAATCCATTGCGTTAGCCTGTTTGTAAAAAGGAAATGAACTCATTACATTGTTTTTCTGATATCCTTATGCAGTACATGAACCACTGTCATGAAATCTTTTATGCTTGCATAATACGAAATTAATCAAGTGATTACCCAAATCAATCTCTCCCGTTGAGGGAAAACCCCCATTAGAAATGGTCGGGGTAAAACCTAATTTCAATTAAACATGTAACTTAAATAGGAGTAGGCACATGCCATATTCATAAAGTGACAAATAATAAATTTCATATCATACATTTCCTTAACTAAAGTTTTCGGCCACGTTTTACATTAAAAACTGTGGCACTCACAATGAAATTACTTACAAGATCTGAATTGAAAGAAGTCTCTGGAGGCAAACTGATTATTGATTGCGTGCCGGTCAGATGCCATTGCCCTGCATCATATAACTGGTCAACAATTGAATGGGAAGGATGCTACCAGGAAGGCGATTTAACTGAAGCGATTGAGGCATTTTATGATAATAGTTGCGATGAGGGAGCTGATCCGTCATTGACAACATGTAACCGGATATAGCAAGAGTTGAATTGGTAAAAAATTCAGAAATAATGGTCTATTATGTTGCTTATAGGAATGTAATGGATCATTATTTATAAGACATTTATGTATAATAACACCACCAGAATTTAAATCAGCTTAATGAAATATCCTATTCTGATTTCTACAGTGCTTTGCTTTTATGCCTGCATATCACCTCTCCTTGCACAGGAAAATAAATACAAAATCAAATTTGTTTACAAACTCGAATATCAGCCTGATTCCCTAAATGAAAATAGCAAACAATCTGAAGATTTCCTCCTGCTCCTCAGTGATAATAAATCCATTTTTAAAAGTAAAAACCTTAATTACCAGGATTCAATAAATACATTGCCTGTTAGAAATGATGAAAGTTTTAATGCCAGTTTTAATGCTAATTTTGCTTTAATGCGCAGCAGTCCGACCAATTTTCGATATACAATTATCAAAGACCTAACTGATGAATTAAAATATAGAGATAAAATCAATAACAACTTATATGAATACCCTGAATGCAGGAATTGCTTTAACTGGGAAATTTCAGATGATACAATAACAATAAACGGGTTTCATTGTCAGAAAGCCACGGCAGTATATGCCGGAAGGCAATGGACAGCTTGGTTTTCGCCAGAGATCGCATATAGTGATGGCCCATATAAATTTAACGGGTTGCCTGGGTTAATAATAAAAATAAATGACAGTCAAAACTACTATTCATTTACACTGACAGGAATGAATAAAAAAGAAGGTATTTATTTTGCTAACAAAAAGCAGCCCGAAATAATTACAAAAGAAAAATATTACAGCTCTCTTACTTATTATTTAGATAACCAGTATGAACTTATGATTGCACGCGGAGTAAAAATTACAGCTGGGGAGGCAGAAGTAAAAAGAGGAATTGAGGAAAGACGGCAAAAAAATAATAATCCATTAGAATTGAATCCCGTGAAATAAAGGGTCAGAATTACTAACTGCCGGCTGAATTTTGAAAGGCCTTATTCCTGACATTAAAACAAAATCTTTCAGAGCTGGAAAAAGCACTTCCCATTTCTTATATAATTTGATTACTAGTCCTGCCTGTTAACATACCACTTTTTTAAACAGCCATATAAATGATTTATAAATAATTGCTGATTTTCGAATAATTGAATTTCAAATGGAGGATGATGCATAAATCAACTGATTTGATTTCCAAAATATTGTCGGCATAGACTAAACATATATAAAATGGGTAAATTATATTATATTTTCAACCCGGCATTTAACCCCATTAATAGAAACCAATCAACGAAAGAATGACGATTTCTCCCAATAGATATCATGGAATTGTTCGATCAAAGGTTAAGAAGGATTATTTATTAACCTTTAATCCATTCTTTTTCAAAATCCTTCATAGGCTGTTTTTATTAATAATTGTATTTACCTCTTATATTTTGGGCTGTTTCGGTCAATCAATCATAGAAGGAAATATTACAGCCTCATCCGGGAAACCATTAGCAAATGTATCTGTTACAGTAAGTAGGATGTCATCTAAAAATGTGATAGCATTTGGAATAACAGCTATGAATGGATCATATAAAATAACAGTAAATTCAAAAGAGGATTCAATTCAGATAAGAGTTTCCCTTTTGGGCTATGAAACAATTGAACAAATCTTAAAAAATAAATCAGCAACACTCCACTTCACTTTAATACCCGGAGCTGTAACGCTCAAAGAAGTTGTTGTAAAAAACAGTGCTATTCGCCTAACAAAGGATACGTTAAACTATTCGGTACAATCATTTGCCTCAAAAGAGGACAGGACAATTGCCGATGTGATAAAAAAACTGCCTGGATTAGAAATTCAGGATGATGGTAAAATTATTTACCAGGGAAAGCCTATTCAGGCATTTTTAGTAAATGGACTGGATCTGCTGGAGGGAAGATATACATTGGCAAGTAACAACCTGCCTCACGACGCAGTAAAAAATGTACAGGTCATTGAAAATGATCAGCGTATTAAGATTCTGGATAGTCTTGTATTTTCAGACAGAACAACGCTTAATCTGCAGCTCAAAAAATTTCTGACTACAGGAACGGCAAGTGTAGGGGCCGGTTTTTCACCTCTGCTATGGGATATTAATTTGACACCGATAACCTATAACAAAACATTTCAGGCCATCAATACCTATCAATCCAATAATATCGGCAAAGACAGATCCACTCAATTACGTGTTTTAACAACTGACAACCTCTTCGAAGGGTCTAATAAACCAAACGCCGATCTCCTTTCAGTTCAACAACCTTCTCCTCCGCCCTTTGATCAAAAGTTTTGGTTGGACAATAATCAACACCTTTTTTCCGGTAATATTTTAAAGGTTTTGCAGAAGGATCTCCAGATCAAGTTTAATGTTTCTTTTGTCACAGACTTTCAGCAGAAATATGGAAATACGTTAACGTCTATTTCCATTCCCGGACAATCCAATATTTCATTAACAGAAGTAAAAAATAATAGTCAAACTAAAAATAATTTTAAGTCCGGGTTTATCCTGGAAAAAAATACAAAAAAGCAATATCTGAAAAATGTTTTTCTATTTGAAAAGGAGTGGTCAAATACAATTGGTGATCTTAAAAACGGGAATACGGGCATTTATCAGAACCTTTCAGGTACACCTGTATCCATTTCAAACAGAACGAGTCTGATCAAGGCAGTGGGAAAACAACTGATTAACCTTAATTCAAGCATCTCATACAACACCTTATCCCAACTACTCAATGTAAAGCCGGGGCAATTTGATTCGGCCTTTAACAATAATGCGCCATATGATGCAGTAATACAATATATAAAGCTCCGGACTTTTCAGACAAACAACTATTTAAGTTTTGTAAAGGGAATAAGAAGGTTTACGTTTTCGCCAAAACTGGGTATTGAAATCAGGGATCAGAAACTGGAAAGTTACATTAATACCATATTGTCTAATACTTCAAAGGAACTCGGCAGTAACTTTCAAAATACACTTTCGCTACTTAAACTGAATATTTATGAAGAACTTAATACCCAATATAGATATGGCGATTTTGTAACAGGCTTATCCATCCATCTAAGCGAACAACGGTATAAACTGACTGATGGAATCCGTCAGAATGTAAATGAAATCGGACGTGTAATTTTAGAGCCCCAATATAATATCAGGGGTAAAATAAGACAAAATACAGAGATATCCATTTATAGTTCACTAAACAATTCTTTTGGTGAGATCTCTCAGCTTTATAATGCCTATATTTTACAATCATATCGGAGTTTGCAAAAATTGAATTCTACCATACCTGAAAATTTTAGCTTTTCTAATAGTATCTCACTCAATTATAAAAATCCTTTAAATGGGGTATTCTACAGTATTGGATATTCAATAACCAGCACAAGGAATAACCTGATATTCAGAAATGCTTATAATCCGGATGGATCAACAACTTTGGAAAGTATTGTAAAGGATAATCACCAGCAAAGTCAATCATTTAATGTCTTATTAAATAAATATATCGGCGCTGTGAAAACTGTTTTCAAATTCAGTGGCCGATTCGCCTTTAACAATTCTGAGCAAATAATCAACAATGCGCTTAGTCAGATTCATGGGAATACATCTGGGCTGGGATTCAGTATGACCAATAGTTTTTTCAAACACCTAAGTCTTGATTACGATGCATTATTTTCACTCACAAACAACAGTTTAAATGGAAACAAAATCAGTGAGATTCAAATACACCAGCATAATGTCAGGATTAACTTCTTTCCGGTTCAAAATCAAATGCTGACCCTAAATACAAAATATTATTATAATAGTAGAAATTCACAGCCTAACCGGATATTTACTGACTTATTGTACAGGTATACTTTGCCTAAAAGGAGAATTGATTTTGAACTTAACTGCAATAATCTTCTAAATGCCGGATCTTATACTACAGTTTCAGGTGATGGATACATAATTGTAGAGAATAGCTTTAAAATGAGACCAAGACAATTAATTGCCGCAGTTCGATTCAATTTCTAAATAAGACTATTGTTGGGATAAAGTATTGAGATCAATAATACCGGTCTGTAATGCATAAATAGCAAGTCCAGTCCTGCTGTTAATCCTTAGCTTCTTAAAAAGATCGTCTCTATACCTATCTGCTGTTTTGGGACTAATTTGAAGTTTATTGGCAATTTCCTTATAAGTGTATTCAGGAACCGCACAAAGTTTAATAAAATCCAGTTGTTTTTTTGAAAGCAGTTGGCTAAAATTACGAAAACTGCTCTCTTCAATAGACTGAAATGTATGAATTTTATTATCTGTAGAAACAATAACCTTCATACCTAGTTTCACGATTTGTATGGCAGAACAAAAGGATTCAATGGAACTGCTTTTAATAATAAATCCATCCGCTCCCTTCTGGAATAACTGATTGATGATATGCTGATGAAAATACTGAGTGACAATAATGACTTTAATTCCGGGATACTTTGACTTTAATTCAATTAAAGTATCCATGCCGCTTTTCCCGGGCATTTGCAGATCCGATAATACGATTTCGGGTTTTTCAATTAATCTCTCAAGACTATTACAAAATCCCCCACCCTCTGCTGCATCGATAATTACTTTGTAAAATCGGGTTTCTTCAAGAAACTTCTTTAAAGACACCCTGAATATCTCGTGATCATCCAATAATCCAATAGAAAGCATAGCGGAATATAATTTGCTTTAAAACAATTGATGCATTTCTTCGGAAATGCTTACCTGCATTCCTGATAACGAAAGTAGTTGCTTATATTAAAAAAAAAGGGGGGTAAAAACCCCTATAACTATCATTATTATTAATACAGGTTAACGGTAAAAACGGTTGCATGTGATTATTTAACCAGGGAATTAAAAGATAAAACCGTTTACTGCCTGAAATTCAAACAACCGGAAATTGATGGTAATGTAAGTCTAGGGGAAATAAATAAAATAGTTCCCATAAACTTAGAAGACAATGGGGTAAAATCCCCATATCTTAATTCAGGCAGATAAATTAAATTTATATTGACAAGATTGATTCCGTATTTCTAAAGAAATTTTCAAATTCGATTATCATTAACCTAAAAAGTTTTGGCCACGTTTTACAATACAAACTGTGGTAAATTTATGACAGTACTAACTCGCAGTGAATTGAAAAACCTCGTCGGAGGAGTAAAAGTTTTGCCGGAATGTAACACTTACTCCTGTGATTGTGGCTTCACATGGCACCCGGAATGGGGTCAATGGGAAGGTTGTTATTCAAGTACCCAGGACGGAGGAGACATGTATTATGCAGTATTTGCCATGTGTGGAGGGCCATGGGGTGATCCACCGGCAGGCGGAACTTGCACCTTGATAAGTACACCTTGATAAAAAAAGTTCCAAAACTTATAGTGGTAATGCAGGTAGGCAACATTACGGGTTACCTGAAATTTGCGAAATGTTAAAGAGTCCACACAACCTGTTTATACACTATATACTATTATTGGGATGAGTCGAATTTACTATATGCTGTCTTTAATTATTATTTTCACTAATAATATAAAGGGGCAGAATTATAAATATAACGTCAAGTGTATTTATAAACTCGAATTTCAGGTAGATTCTACTGAGCCAAAAAGTAGAAGATCAGAGGAGATGTTATTGTTTTTGTGTGACAATTATTCTGTTTTTAAAAGCAAAAACAATTGTAGGAATGATTCATCCGCTCAGAAACCCAATAATATTAATAATACCGGAAAGATTGTTTTCAGTAACATGGCTTCAACAGCAACCTATTTCCGATTCACTATCATTAAAGATTCAGTCAACCTCTTAAAATATTCAGATTTTATAGACATTGATAGATATGAATATTCAGAACCCAAAAACACGATTAATTGGTTGATTTCTGATGATACAGCCACAGTCAGCGGTTTTCATTGTCAGAAGGCTTACGCGATGTATGGTGGAAGAAAATGGGAGGCATGGTTTTCATCTGAAATCGCTGTTAGCGAAGGGCCTTATAAATTTAACGGCTTACCTGGACTGATTATTAAAATAAGTGACAGCCAGGAATACTTTTCATTCTTACTGACTGAAATCATAAACCGGCCAGGGATAGTTTATGGTTCCCTGAAAGAGATAAATAAGATAAGTAAAAGTAAATTTTACAATACCCTTAAATATTACAAAAACAATCAACTGGAAATTATGCAGCAAAAT
This sequence comes from Sediminibacterium sp., assembly GCA_965206685.1. GTDB lineage: Bacteria > Bacteroidota > Bacteroidia > Chitinophagales > Chitinophagaceae > Sediminibacterium. Next base: position 932,652 of record OZ242223.1, on the reverse strand, counting down.
GGATTAAAAATTACAGGAGGAGAGGATGCTATTAGAGAAAGGATTTCGGCAAGATTGAAAGCCAACAATAATGAAATTGAACGTATCATCAATTGATAGGGAAATATAATAATGATAGTTAAAAAATCAATCGAATTGACTTTACTTTTGAATAAAATCTTCTGATCAGAATAATATCCGTTCAGGTAATCATTTCCACACGATTCAAATAGAACTCTCACTCTTTCAAACTGTCTATGCATTTATATTTTGAAAAACATCCGGACTTCGTGATTGTGATTTGACCTCGTACCATTAGGTATTAAAAATTATAAATTAAATAAGATAAAATGAAAACACTGTCCAGAAAAGAATTAACGCAAATATCAGGCGGAAAAATAGTAGACAACTGTGGCTGGATTCATTGCTCCTGTGAAACAGGGGGCTGGCATCCTGAGTGGGGAGAATGGGATGCTTATTATTGCACATGGGCTGATGCACAATCAGATATAAACACATTTTGCGGAGCAGGAGAACCGGGTCAAATTACCGGTCAATGTTATTATTTATAGTATAGGGTAATAGTTGAAAGTTAAAAGTAACCTGGAATAGGATAGGTTAATCCTGTACAATGAGAATCTATTGCTTACACCTATTTAATTTATTTAACTGTTGGGGCAATTCAGACTGCCCGAACAGTTATTGAAGGCGTTTTCAGCAACCCCGAACTGATATCAAACAGGAAAGTCGAAATATCTTCCAGATTGTAAAGCTTGGGAAGTAAATATCCATTTAAATAAATGGCCGGGGTATAAGCTGGTCTGTTAAGTGCCGTCCATTCGGCAAAATTCTTAATTAGATTTTCATAATTGGATTCTAAAGGTTTAGGGCGGTATTTTGACTGCCATTTATCTAAATTCATAGTTTGAAACCATTCGTGAAGTATTTCCAGTGCATTGTCTTCATGTGCAGCCATTAGAATATTTTCAACCGCCTCATATTTCTTATCCCCTTTATCCGGGCCATTTCCCGGAGTGAAGATGATTGAGAATGAAATATCATCCTTGTTTTTTTTGAATAACTCGGCTAAGATTTCATGGGCGGTAGCGCAAGGTTTACAATAAGGATTTGTAACCATTGCAATATGCAGGGGTGTCTTCACTTTTCCAAAGTAAAACAGATTGTCTGGGATATCCGTGTTGATGACTTTCTGATCCATAACCAGGAGCTTGAATATCTCTGGGTTCCGTTTCCACTTTTCCAATTGAATATCGGTTTCTTCTTTCTTATTCCTGATTTGTAATAAAGGCTTAATCAGAAACCACCCTGCTGCGATAATGAGCGCCAGGGCAGCCTGCAGAAAAACGTCCGTAGAAAAGACTTTATTATTAAAGCCGTCCTGATAAATATGTCCAATTACTATAAAAAACTCTAACCATAAGACACCCGATAAACATAAACACAGTTTGCACCATGATTTCAGTACACGCCATTGATAATAAATCGAAATAAGGGAGATAATAAACCCTAACGAGCAGGGAATGGCCAGGATATCCAATAATCCGCCACCCCCTCCTTCTAATATAATAATAATTGAGAAGAAACTAAGGGTTGTGAAATAGACCAGACTTATATCTGAAAGATCTACACCACCGGAAAACTTAGATCCTTTTGAGTTGATGACGCGATTGCAGGATTGATCGGCCTCTGTAGAGCAAAATGCATCCGTCAGCCGGTTGGTTTTCCCAAGTTTAAATAAAACAATCAGTGAACTGATTACTACCCCTAACAGACTCAGGACAATAAAAGAAAGATGATTCGCTTCAAAATTATTCAACAACAGCAACAGTATTATCGCCGTCCAGCCACCAGTATATAAAAACTGTAATCTAGATGATATCTTTTCAGACTTTAGAATGTTTTCGTTTCTCTTATTGGCAACCTTCTGTCCGGCATCAACCTTAATGGCTACACCTTCCCATCTGTTCAAGAAGGAACCATTATCTTTTTCACAGTACTTAATAGAATCAGCTATTTCAAAACTGACTTTTTTATGTTTTGTCAATGCCAGAAATGGAAAATCAATCTCCATATAATTGGATTTGTCCACCTGAACAGCCTGATATTTAATATCAAGTTCGTTCAAGGTATCAGTCAATGAAACCAGTGAGGGATAATCCGGATGTGATTTTATTCGAAAACTAACATAGGTTTTTGATACTTTAATATTGCATTTTTCTAAATAACTGAGTGCAGCCTGTATCATTTCCATCTTATCACGATTTTTATAAAAGTAACGACTGAGATAATTTGAATAAATGGGGGTTTTCCCTCATTTATTTTAAGGATCTATTGTGGAAATGCACATAAATATGAAACCATCATTACTTAAAATTAAAAGTGATTTATAATTCTGATGTCTATATTAGGGTAGCAATGAATGATTTAAATACTTAATAAAACAAAGAGAGCATAGATAAGTTTTACTATCTATGCCCCCTCTTGAATTAATTAAATTTTATTTCTTTCCAACCGGAATTTTAAAATTCTTTAATACCTGCAGTGAATCATACACATGACTCAAATCAGCAGGCAATAAACTCGGTGTTCCCCCACTGGAATGACAGGTAAAACAGGTTGTACTGTTTAATTGAAAATAGGTTTCCATGGAAGTATTCGCAAGCAGGCTTGTACCGATTGCATCTCCAATGGATTGGCCCTGATCGGATGAATAACTCAGGCCGTTGGGGGCAACACCACCCGAGGTCCAGGTAGCTCCTACCAACATATAATTTTTGCGGATATCCTTTCCGATCAACTGACCCAATACCGAATTGTTTATGGAGATCACTTCTGAGTTAGACGCAGCGGAAGAACCATCCTCCGGGTTAGGAGAAACATTCATCTCACTACCCCATGGGAAGACCATCGACGTATTGCTGGCCGTCATCCCAAAGCTTCCGATAGGTACTAGGTTATTGGTATTTTTGGGAACATTGATATGCGGCGTATTTGGACTGGGATCACTGGCATTGGAGCTAAGTGTCCATTTACCTCCGACATCCGCAGGACGCAGAATGGTATCCCCCTTATTATTAATATACTGATAAGCTGCATTAGGTGCATTCTGATCATGTTCAAAAGTTGCCCAGACCATTTCCGGATGTCCTCCGGTACTTCCTACCACGTGCACGCCCAACATAGCCAGTTTTACTTTCTTCTCACCATTGGGGATCCATATACTGTCAGTCTTATTGTAGGTGGGAACAAAAGCGTCAATGGTAACATAATGCTCGGGATCAGGGACGCTTGATGCCTCTACCCAGGAGGTCTTGATTTCAATAGCCAGCGCATTACAGTCAGGGATAGTTGTGTTGTTGGCTTTGGCAATGGCACAGATCGAATCAGCCTGCTGTTGTGTTGTCGGAAATTCTGCTCCGCTTACAAGGCCGTTCTTGGCAGCACTCAGATAAAATGCATAGACATCATTTACCATGGTGATATAATATACCAGGGAACCGTTCCTTGATATCAGGGCATTATGTGTTGCCTGTCCTACTTCTGTTTCAACTACTTCTCCATTTGCATTCAGAAATACGGATTTCCCCTTGGTGGTAATAAATTCCTGAACGATTTTTCTGGTGTTTCCCTTTAGAGTGATCAGAGCTTTCGGATTTAATATTGTCTTTCCTGCCTGATCTTTGAAAACCGGTTTTCCTGCCGCATCAAGCTCTACACTGTTGATCATCACCCGGTTCGTACCTGTAAGTAACATGGGCCGGATACCCTTTGCCTGGGGCACTACTTCGAATAGTACTCCTTTTTTGTCACGAATCATAGGAAGTTTATGTGGGCCGTTCTGTGCGATCGGCGCAACTGTTACCCGAAGGGCCTCACCCTCTTTATGTGGAATAAAAAAACGTTGAAGGTTTGAATCCGGAGCAGACACTGTATAGAATACTGGCGATTCCATAACTGTATTCGTTCCTTTTCCATATTGGCCCCCTCCTCCGGAAATTGGGGATGTCATCCAGGCAAACATTTGCCAGGACCATTTGTAAAAGTCGCAATTGTTATTGTGAATAAAATTAACACTGTTGGCAGGAAGCACGAATCCATTTTCAGCCACTTGCCCTCCAACAAACCATGTAGCAAAAGAGTCCTTTGGAATGATACAGGATTGTTGTGCATCCTGCGGAAGTCTGCTCAGATCCGCAGTGTTGACATTGCCATTATTCGATGGCTTGCATCCTTCATAAATGCAAAATAATCCCGCCATTATTAGCACAAACAGGATCAGAGATGTTTTTTTCATACAGGGTATTTTGGTTTTGAATTAGATATCTTACTGATTAGGTTTTGTCAACAAAATCAATGCCGTTAAAAATACCCTGTTGAAATGAAAATGAGTAGAGGCAATTACCCCTTATAAGAAAATAATTTTTCTTTGAAAAATTGAGTAACCAATTCGACAGTTTTTTTATGGATAAATTTTACAATCGCTTTTATACTTACTGAGGGTTTATCCCCATTGGTAACTCAATTCACTTATTATACATTTGAAATCAATAAACTTCAATTAGAATTCGAATTAATTTTATTTGGAAGCGTTAAATTTTATTTATTGTATTTTTCATGGTTAATTTTTGGCCACGTTTTGAAATTATAAACTGTGGCAATAAAAAATGAAATTATTATCCCGAACTGACCTTAAACAGATTCAAGGAGGCCAATCAAGTTCCGTGTCTTTTGATTGCATGTGCACATCGTGTAAATGTAATGAGTGTGAAACTGCTTGGGTAAAAGAGTATTGTGATTATAGTGATGTAATTGCTGACTGGTGGGCATTTTGTCATGGAGAAGCTACTTGTCAATATGGAACATATGAATGTTTATAGTAAACTAAAGATCAGCAAAACTGAATATTTTGATATTATCGGCCTCTATTAGCGGGCAGATTTTATTTCATCTAACCACTTATATAGTCTTGCCTGATTTTAGGGCGGATAAGAATTAGACTCGAAGGAGTTAATTTTAAAATGTTAAGTCTGAATAAGTAAGTTTATCCAATACACAGATTTTGTCAATTTTAAGGCATTATATTAAGAGAAGTTATGATATTTTTTATGCGTAGAATGCTTCAATAGAAAGTCTATTCCTTATAATTGGGCGAAAAAATTTTAGGAAATATCCGCATTTCATTATGTCTATCCACGTGTAAGTTCTATTATCAGATCTTTCACTTCAGTATATTGCTCAATCAATTCCACTCTGCTTCCAATCGTATAATCCGCAGGATCAAACCCAGGAGCCATACTCACACCCATCAATGCATAGCCTCCCCCATTGACAAGACGCGAACCGATCCATGTTCCACCGGGAATAACTTTCATTGGAGGGCTTCCGTATGTAAGATCATTACTGAAAATAAATACTTCATACCGGTTGGGAAATTGCTCAGGATAAAGCAATAACATCTGTACAGGATCGCCGCTGTAAAAATGATACAGCATATCACCGGTTACTTTATGCATCGCAGAAAATCCTCCAGCCTCCAACAAATAATAGATCGCACTGCAAATAGGTCTTTCTTCCTGAACAGATGGAAATCCGGGAAGATCCTTACCCGGTATTTTAATAGTGGATGTATACGTCGACGCAAAATAGCCACCCTCTGCATCATTGGGTTGCATACGAAACCAATCGATTACCTCTTTTGCATTCATAAAAAGAATTTAAGGTTTGGTTTCCACCTGTGTCCGGTTCAAAGGGCTGAGATCTTTAAGCGGGCCCTTCGGCGGATTGAACGTGGAGCCGATGCTTTGCTGAAAATTAAAATAGTTATGCGGATCAATTTTCGCTTTGATAGAAAGTAATCTAGGATAATTGTCTCCGTAATATTTTTTCGCCCAATCATGTTGCAGCGGATCAATATAATTTACATAGGCACCGGTGGCATTTCCCGCCTCTCCCATTTTTTCAAAAAAATCATAGGCCCATTCCACATTTTTCAAAGTGTCACCGGGCTTGTTAAGATCCCATATGGATTTAATCTCCGGAACAAATCTTGCGTTTCGGTGAACATATGCGGTTTCATCAGCCGCAACTTTTTCAATGGCGCCGCCGGTAAGTGTCCAGACGGCAAAACTATCCGGAGAAGGTGCGTCAGTGATTGCATCTACAATCACTTTCGCAACTTTATTATTCATTCCCCCGGGTGGTAAAACGGTAGAACGGATATAGGAACTTCTTCCATCCACTTTCGTTGTATTGCCGTTAAAGAATTCCCATTCTGGCAAGGTCATATTATACAGATCGGCATTGATCGGTTTTAATTTCAGTAACCCCTTGATCAGATCGATCCCTTCAGCACACTCACCATTGAACACCGGGGTCAGTCCCAATACCTTTACATTTGTTGTTTTATCAACCTGATCCTTTTGATTTCCCATAAATCCATAGACCGCAAGTGTATCAGGAATGGTTTCTACCCATTCATTATAATAACCTAACACATCTTCCGTTTGAGCCAATGGAAAACGGATCTGACCTACTAACATTTTTTCACTGTATGGTCTTCTCACTTTCATTTCCATTTCGGTAACAATACCAAAATTACCCCCACCACCACCCATGCAAGCCCAGAACAGATCGATATCTTCTGTGTCTTTGCTATGAATACCGATATGCCTTAACTCACCATCCGGTGTAATGATTTTTAAACTTAATAGATTGTCAATACTCATCCCATAAGAACGCGAGACAAAACTATACCCTCCTCCGAGCATAAATCCCGGCGGTGCAACCGTAGGACATCCACCACCCACTGGTACCAGTCCCGTACCTGTATTCTGCATGAATTTGTAAACATCATACCAGATCACACCCATCTCTGCCGTGACGGTTTCTTTCTTTGAATCAAAATGGATCCGGTTCAGATTTTTCATCGCCATGACTACACCTCCTTCATTCATACAATACCCTGCGGCACTATGTCCCCCTCCCTTTACAGAGAACGGAAGATGATGTGCGATGGCAAATTTCAATCCAAGCCTGACATCTTCCACTACTGCCGGGAAAATGATCAGACGCGGCCTGAACTGTATCCTTCCATTATCTATTTTTATGGCGGCTTCGTAATCATCATCGCCGGGTTGCAGCACATAACCGCTTAATTGACGGACAAGTTCATTGATAGCTGAGCTTAGCATAATATATTTTTATCTGGTAAGAGAATATACTTTTGACTGGTACTTGAGATAGGAATCAAAAATGTAGGTATTGCTGATCATGCCTTCAGTTGCAGGAAAAAAATCCTTATGTTCCTGGCTGTTCAGATAATCATCATAGGCTTTTTTACTTTCATAAATAATATCCACACCTACATCAAAATTTCTGACGGAAACATCCCGCTTGATATCGGTCAGCCCACCGGTATTAAATTCCTGGATACCCGGATGATGGGAAAGATATTTCACACAGATCTCTGTGAACCTTGCAATATTAGCTGCAGATTTATCTTTCAATGAAAAGTAAATACTGTGAAACAAACTTTGCGGCATATTCCCGTCTGCTCCGATATGTTGCGCAGCAGAAGGATTACCACCCACAATAAAATTTGTCAGATAGGTATCCATTACGCGCCGGGTTGTACTGGGCGTCCAGCGGTTAACATCCGCTACAAACTGTTCATGCCTCGGATCGGTTTCGTTATAAACATTGAAAGCATTTTCATTGATAAAGATCTGGTGCATGGCAATATCATAAGCCTGATCATTTTCAGGCCGCACCATATCAAGGGCTCTTACGCCGATCCAGAAAGAAACCATACCGGAAGAGCCGGATAAATATTCTAATGCTTCGGCCATATGAGCCTCCTGTACATCCTTTGTATTATTCGGGCCTAGATTAAAATACGTGCTGTGCATCAGCATTGGTGCCGGTTTTGACATGATATTGGATTTTAAATGATTCGATTTTTATGGTTGCAATTTGAGAGTCGCAACGGATATATGCGGCCAGTTGATTGGAACAACCTGGTTTCCCGGAGGGGGGCCGAAAACAGGGAAATTCAGGATCACGGTTTGTGTATACTGTAATTGAAGGAACGTGCTTCCATCTGGATTTTGAACTGTCTCTATCCAGAAAATAGCAGAGATACAGGTTGCATTCGCATTCACCTGTACAAAAGGAATATTGGTGATACCACCGACATTTCCCGGTGGCACGTTACTCACTCCGTTGATTGGGTTCGCATCCAGTTCGATCACAACTGTTTTGATGATCTTCTGCCCCTTGATCGCATTTTGCAGAATAATATTCGGGTTCGCGATCGCAGCCTTGGGAATACCCGGAGGAGGAACCGCATTGGTTAATAAGGCAAGATATTCCGGAGAAGTATCATTGACTCTTTTTCCGTTTTGAATAAAGAAAGGGGTTGGATCGGCTACTTTAAATTGTGGCCCGCCATTGACAGTAAAAGATCTTCCCTGAGCAAGTATGGAATCACCATGTGGAATGGAACCCAGTCTCGCGATAGTTGGGCCTTCCGCCGGATTGGTTGTTTTTACCACATTCAAAAACAAACCGGTTTCCAGATGTATCCCGTTATTCCCTTTAGGAAGATTCACATCAGCTACTTGTTGCAGATAATGTAGACCCAGAAAACTGATATCGGTTTGTGCATTTCCCCGATTGATAATATCACCTCCGATCCTGGAGAACACAAGGGTTTCAGAAGTAGCATTCAACATGACACGGAATTTATCTTTTGGCGGAGGGCCCGGTTTGATCTGATTCATATTTGGAAGCTCGATCAGATTGAAACCAGTACCAACCCATGTTCCGGGTAGGGTTGCCAGATCACCAAGATTGGGGCCGGGTGCAGCTGCCAATGCATGAGCCGCGAAGGCTTCTTTGACCGCCGGACTTTTTTCCAGTTCTTTAATACCGGAAAGATCGAGCAGGTCTAGTGGATTTTTTGTTGAGGTTGCCATAATTCAGTTTTTAAATGTTTATGATTAGTTTAATTCACTTCTTACAAAACCGCCCAGATGGGTCAACACCTCCGTTATCATAAAAACATTTGAAGGTGTTTGGAGATCTTGTAAAAACAAATGCCCATAGTTTTTGACAAAATTTTTAAAATTTGGTCCTGCAATATGTTTCAGAAAAGCAGCTTTGTCCTTATAGATCTCAAAAAACACAACTTCGCCGACTGGCGGAGTAGGTAAACTTTTTTCTTTGAAATTGGGTACCTGCACCATGTAAAGCTAGATATCAGGTTCAGTCTTTTTCACATCCTTTGCTAATTTTTTTAAAGCAGTGATAGCTTTCTTTTCATTCCCGGGGAGAATCGTCCATTTACCGATTAAAGAATACATAGCAGGTAGGTTTTAGTTAAACTTTATTATTTAATAATGACTTGCCGTTTACACTTTTACATATTCAAAGGTTGGGCCCGCGCACTGCCCTTCTTTATTGTTCAGGGGGATATTTAAGAGCTCCAATGCTTTATATTTCAGATCATACATAACATTGATCCCCGTGAGAAGTTTGGCAGGATCCCCGCTTACAGCATCATTGATATTATTAAGCAGGGTCACATAAGTTGCATTAAAACTATGCGCGAGAGACAGTAGTTGTAGATTGTTTTTATAATCCGCCATTTTCGGATTGGGCTTCATATTATAAACAGAGGACCAGCTTCTGTTGATGGATTCACCCGATGGGAGACTATTGGTTGGCTTATCATAATTTGTATCATTAGGTCGATACAATCTGCCGTAATTGATTTCCTGAAATTTAAAATAATGTGCGTACTCAATCCCTTCGCCAAACATTTCATAATCCGGATCCTGAATGGTTCCGTCTACTCCTTCCCCCTGCCCAACGATCTCTTCTATCGCTTCCAGTGCTGCCCCGAAATAAATTACTTTTATAATTTTCCCGCCGCTACCATAGTAATGCTCCGGGCCAACCTGTCGATTCTCGTCCCCGATAAATTTGTAATAGGTCTTGCCATTCGCATTTTTTTCGGGTCTGGTGATCTCATGTTTAAATCTGTACAACCCATAACGAATTGCTTCATAAAATTGTCCGATACTTTCATACCGAGGAAAAGGCTGATTGGCTTTTTTGGGTTTGACCACCTTGGTCGGATCAGAAGGCCTTTCAATAGTGCAGAATTCATCAATGGCCTCTGGCGAAAATTTTAACAGGCTTACCGTGAAAGGTCCATTACCGCCGGGATTTGGGGGAAAGATATTACCGGGCAAGGGTGTGGGATAATTCGGAATGATCTTTTCAACATTAAATAATTTTCCACCAAATTCCTTATGCTCTTTTTTCAAATCCTCAGGCGATGAAATAGCATTCAGAATATTGGCAACAAGGGTCATATGCAGCATCTCTTCTACTACAACACTTCTGATCAGTCCGCCTGCCTGATGATTGGTTCCTTCTTTAATAGAATATAGTCCGCAGAGGTAAGGCGGAATCGTGGAAAGTTCAAGTTGTAACGCTGTGCGCAGATACATTCGCAATTCGGCGACAGATTGTATTTGATTTTTGATCAGTGTTTGATCAAGACTTTCTGTTTTCAGATGCTTACCTGAAGTCTTTGTCACTGATTCCAATTCATCCTTAACTCCATCCACCCCTTGCAAAGGCCTGATCAGCATCTGACGTTTCGGATTATTTTCCTGAAAGAATTTTTTTTCCATGTGTTTAATTTTCGAGTTGTTTGAGAATGGCTTCGGCGGCTTTAAAAGTCAGTGCAGACATGGTCAATGTAGGATTGGAAGTACCCAGTGTCGGCATATTACCGCAACCCACAAGGAAAAGATTATCATGATCCCAGGTGCGCATATCTTCATTGACAACAGAATCTTCTTTCCTCTTACCCATTCGGTGTGTTCCAACAATATGCCCTGCTCCCGCGAATGAATAGCCCTTGCCTTTATAGGTTACAAAATCCGGATCAGTGTTAACATTATAGGAAGTGAAATCTTCGATCCCCACCTGATCAAAAAGTTGAGTGGCAAAATTTCTGGAGGCCTCAAATGCTTTCAACATATATTCAGTTGCACGATAATGAATCACGGGGCGATAATTTCCAATGGCGTCCTTATATGCAGGATCAATTGTGACGCGGCATTCCGGGTCAGGAGCCTGCTCACATTCTGCATGAATGAATACCTGACGCGTAATTCTGTTTTCAATAAAGTTGCGCAGTTTAGCGCCAAACATTCCGTTATTGACGGCACCCAGAACATCTGACCCAGGAGAAAGAGCGGGCCATGACCATCCCCAGTTGTCCAAAGGACAGATCCATGCAGCATGATTTTTTCTAAACGGACCATCTCTGAATGTCGCAATATTGGTAGTGGAACCCGGGCCCCTATAGGGATATACTTTTTCTTTGTTAAGTCCCCAGTTAAGGACCGTCATATGATCCATCAGATTTCTCCCAACCTGGTCACTGCTGTTAGCAGCACCAGAGGCAAGTAAAAGCTTTGCATTTTCAATGGCACTCGCAGCCAGAACATAGATGGTTCCTACTGCCGTCGCTGTTTCATACTCGCCAACATTCCCGTTTTTATAAATTTTATATTCTATACCATCGATCCATTTGGAATTGGGATTGATCAGTAATTTCGAGGCAACAGATTGGGTGTGTATGGTTAAATTTGCCAGATCGGATTTCTTCAGTGTCTTCAATGCATTGTACTTTGCCTGCACAGGACAGATGGGAACACAACTTGCATTTCCTTCACAACGTTGGCCTGTATAAGCATCCCAGATAGAACCGACAGGTTGATATCTATCGCGGAAATCCGCCTCAAGAAATTCAAGTTTTCGGGTTCCGGGATTCCAATACACGCCTGCTTTTCTGTAACGCGGATTAGGAATGGAATTCCTGCCCTGCGGTGTTGTGACACATTTGATGATGTAGTTCTCACCATTCAACGCAATCTTTTTGCCAACCATCTCAGGCATCAGAACCTTATCAGAATAACTGGGTGGAATTTCTTCCATAGGAAGTTCATAATTCCGGCCATAATAATTTTTTACTTTCAACTGTTCCTCTGCCCATTTATCCATGCTTTGCTTATTTCCCGAAACGCCGATTTCATTCTCGGCCATTTCATAATAAGGTTTCAGTGTATCATAATCAAAAGGCCAGTCCACACCTACACCATAATTTTTTTTCATTTTAAAATCATTGGGCAACATTCGAAGTGTGGTGCCAAGCCAGTGAAGCGTAGTTCCACCGGGGCCTCTGACACAATCACTCGCAAAAGGGATCGGGCCCATCTGGACTAGATATCCATCTGTATTGGGTACACCTTTTTGTAAAGGGGCAAGATTGATCACATCAATGGAGGGTGCATCTTTAATATTCGGATAAGGGGCATTCGGTACCTTGATGCTGGCATTATAAAACCTGTTCAGGTAGCTTTGATAATTATTGTAGGCAACTGTCGGATCGAGTGCGATTCCGGCCTGCAATCCAGCTTCAAGCAATAAGACTTTCTTACCTGCATTGGTTAAGATCTTGGCGACAATCGAACCGGCTATCCCCGAGCCCACGATAACAACATCATATGTATTGGTTTGCATAAGATTGGATTTTCTGAAAATTATTTTACAGTAATGGGTAGATGAGCCCAGGAACCATAGCCGGGTTGTTTTGCACCGGGGGGATGTGTGTGTCCGGCTGCCCACATCAATCCCTGCGTATAGGATTCTGCATTCAATACCTGATTGGGTTGTGCGGCCAAAGCCATATTAAACAGGTTTCCTGTATACCAAAGCATAATGATATTCTTGGCAAGAGCCCCGTATACAGAATTGGGAATAAGTTGGGTACTGATAGCTTCCTCAATACCGGTCTGCGTTTGTTTAGGTGCTTTGAGAATAGATCTTACATTCTCAAAAAAGTATTTAATATTTTCTTCATCACTATTTTGAAGAATTGTATGATAATAGGTAACCAGCATACCTGTTCCGGTCAGTTCGCTTTCCGTGAACCCGGTAAGCTGTACAGATATGTCTAAAAACAATTTCAGTTCTTCCGCGTTTGGAGCATTCATGATTGCAGATTTATTTTATACAATAACAACATTACCCTTTCTCCACTTTCGCCGCAAGAGGCAGTTACCCCTATGATTATTATTTAGAAATGATGCAAACAGGGGCAAATACCTCTTGCAAAAGTTGAAAGACAGAAATATTTTGTTGATTATTTTTTAACCGGTCAGCATTGAAAAATATGCACCGCAAAAACCTGTTTATGGACAATCAAATAACCTTATGTATTTTTTGGGGAATATTTATAGCACTTTGTGTAATAGTATATGTACTGGATAGAAAATACTTTATGCTGCGCGATACTGGTAGCGGTCAGCCAAGGCCTTATAGCTGGTCTCGTGTTCAGTTGATCTGGTGGACCGTTCTGGTACTTTCAGGATTTATAACAACCATCATTAAAACAAAGGGATGGATTCCTGAATTTGATGACTCAACATTATATCTTTTGGGCATCAGTTCTGCAACAACTATTGGTTCAACCTTGATTGACCTTAATGATCAATCAAACCCCGCATTGGGGCAATTGAGTCAGAACATGAACGGGACGAATTTTTTCATGGATATATTATCCGATAAGAACGGAATGAATATTCACCGCTTTCAAACTTTTGTGTTTAATCTGGTATTTGGATTATGGTTTCTATACAAAACAGTAAATCATTTATCAGATCCGATTACATGCATCTCAGGGTCAACACCTGCAGAGATTAAGACTTATTCAGATTGCATGGTCCTTTATACAAATCATGTCATTCCTGTCATCACACCTAATAACCTTATTTTACTCGGTGCCAGCTCCGGTGTATATGCAACATTAAAGATCACTGAGAATAAGCAGGCAACAATTCCTCCACCCTCTCAGGCTATTCCGGCAACATAAAATCTTAAATCAGTTAAGTCAGTTATAGCATAGTGAAAACTTAATTCCTGAGTCAAAATCAATACATCATAACAATTTATGGCCGGTCCATTCTCAATATTCAACAACAGGATTACATTCGTTTTTTGAATGGATTTTTTACGTAGATCTACGTAAAAAAAGAGCTGATTATTAAATTCTTAAAAAAACATTAAAAGCCTTTTTGTTGGGGCTGATCGCAGAATTGAAAGAAGATGTAAACTTATAGGATAAACCAAAATCCAATATGATACATCTGGCTTTAGTTGACGATCATGAGCTTACTCGCAAAGGTATCAAAACGATGATTGAGATCAATCCCGAGATCAAGGTAACGCTGGAAGCAGGAAACGGAAAAGAACTACTTGAAAAACTCTCGCATTCGCATACCCCTGATATAGTGATCATGGATATCAACATGCCGGTGATGAATGGTTTTGATACCATAAAAATATTGAGAACAAGGTACCCTAATCTTAAGGTTATTATATATACTTTGATCATGGAAGAGGATACTATCATTAATATGATCACTAATGGGGCTTGCGCATATATCACTAAAAATGCCGACCCTTCCAAGCTCTCGGACGCTGTAATCACGGTACAAACCAAAGAGTTTTACCTGTGTGATGAGGTTAAAAAAGAATATTTCAAGGAATATGGAAGCAAGAAACCAAAGCCTGGATTTACCGGGAAACTCCATCTCACGCCAAAGGAGATACGCTTGATGAATCTGTCATCTACCAACCTTACCTATAAAGAGATTGCCAGTGAAATGGGACTACAGCCAAAAACCATTAGTAATTATCGGGATAAACTCTTCCAAAAACTGGAGGTTAAAAACCGTGCGGCACTGGTTATTTACGGTTACAAAAATGGAATTATCAATATATTCCAGGAATAAAAGAAAATATTTTTTGCGGGGATTCCGTTTCTCTCTTTAACCGATACCTCTCCATTAACTTAAACAAATTTTCCACCTCATTGCTAGGTACCTTGTTTTCACGGTAGTAAATACCGTAAAAATAGTAGTTTTACACGCCCCCTTTAAAACGGTATTTTAAATCCAATTTCACGGTATTTTTTTTTTCATTTTGTGTTATGAGTTGAATATTATCATATTAAATATTTTATATAATCGTAATCAATTAAATATCAATTGATTCGAATTCTTTTACATATTATTCTGCAATAGTTTGGTTGAAATATTATTCACCAAAACTAATTTGCATGAACATCTCAGCCACATTTACAGCCGCTTCATCAGAACTAAAAAGAGGCAAATCAGTCAACACAAAGCATGTTGACCTACTGATCAGTAATTACAAAAAGGAACGCTGGCTCCGAAATACCAAAAACCTCGGAAAACCGGATGCCTTGAGTACCTGGTATGGACTTAAAGAACTTGAATCATTTTTGAGTTTAGCAAAAGAAAACCAGGCAGATGGTATTAAAATGTACTACGGCGTATATCCTGGTGATTTTGCCGGCGATCCGGAATTACAGGGTAGACAAACGGTCGTACTAGTTGCAACCAAACAAAAGACGACCGCTCAGGGTGTAGTGAACAAGGATATCTACATCAGTAAAGAAGGTAGTTTAGAAATCCTTGCCTTTAATTATGGACGTCTTTGTCCTCCATATTGCACTAATGAAATCCCGCCATATGATGATGGTTTCTTTGAAATAGAGCTTTCGAATATTGGAACCACATTGATTCAAAATGGTAATCACGTAATTGTAGTATAATAAAACTAAAAAAGCTTTACTTTAACTCCTGTTAACCAACAGGAGTTAAAGTATATGTTCCGCCTGAATATAGACCTTATTGTTTTGCTTATTTCCATATTAGTGGGCTTATATACCACACGAAAAGAATCCCCTTTGTATCTCAGGTTGTTTCCCTATTTTCTCACACTTACTTTTTTGATTGAACTGATTGGTCAATATTTCCAGGAACGCGGGATCCATAATGTGATTATATATAATATCTACTCCCCTATCCAATTCTCCTTTCTGACTTATTTTTTTGCGCAGGTAATCCCAAACAGGGTAATACAAAAAATAATCTGGCGTACAGGTTTCATTATACCGCTGACTTGTATATTAAATATGTTTTTTCTACAAGGGCTTCATGTATTTAATACTTATACATTTCTATTATGCAGCATGGAAATGATCCTTCTGGGTATTATTTATTTTTACCAGTTATTCAAATCGTCTGCTAATGTGACCCTTTTGAAAGAACCTCCGTTCTGGATCTGTATCGGGATCATATTCTTCTCTACCTGTTCAGTTACATTGATAGGTTCTTCAAATTATATTGCATTGTTGCCAAAATTGATTCTTTCAAATATGAATCAGATATTACTTTTAGTTGACTCGTTTTTCTATCTAATGTTTATTATTGCATTCCTATGCCAAATTCAAGTACGGAGTTCTTCACGTTCACGATAATAAGTCTTGTGATTGCTTCCATATTGGTGATTTTTATTGTCATGATTTTTCAGCTGTATCAAAAGAAAAAACGGGTTCAGGAAATTGAAGTTGAATCATTGAAAACAGCATTTGAAAAGGAACTGATTCAAACCCGTCTTGAGATCCAGGAAGATGTCTTAAAAAATATTTCTATGGAGATCCACGATAATATCGGGCAGGTCATGCTGCTGGCCAATGTTAATTTTTCCATTCTACAAACCATGTCTCTTCCAGCTGAGGCTCCTCAGTTGATCATCGAAACCAAAAAAATGCTTAGTAAAGCGACTGAGGATCTTTCCCAACTTTCCCGAAGTCTGCATTCGGACAGGATCACTGAGATGGGCGTATTTGCTGCAATTAAATATGAGCTGAGATTATTTTCACAGAAAAAAATATTTAATATTGAGATCAGTGATAATTATGAAAATGAAGGCAAATGGTTACCAAAAGAAACACAGTTACTGGTTTTCAGAATGTTCCAGGAAATTATCAATAATATTATAAAACACGCAAAAGCCGCAAAGGTTGTATTGTCTTTAGAAAAAGACTCATCGGGAATATACCTGAAAATTTCTGACAATGGAGTTGGTTTTAAAATGCAACCAAAGGAAAATGGCAAGTCAGATTATAATGGCGTTGGCCTCCGAAGCCTTCAATCAAGGGTTACCCTATTTAATGGGAAAATTGAATTCAATAGTATTTTGAATGAAGGCACAACAATCAGTATATTTATCCCGACTAATGAAAACTGATCTCCATCCAATACTATGGTGACTTTAAAAAAAATATCCATTGCAATGGCGGATGACCATGCCATGCTTAGAAAAGGCCTGATCAGATTACTGGTGATGTCCGGCTCTTATGATTCGCTTTTTGATGTAGATAGCGGAAACGAAGTAATTGAAAAACTGAAAAATCATCTGGTACCTGATATTTTAATTTTGGATGTAAATATGGCGGGTAAAGATGGACATGAAACAGCTCAATGGGTAAGTATGCATTATCCCCAGGTTAAAATATTGGCCTTATCTATGTTCAATGATGAGAATACAATATTGAAGATGATACAGTCCGGAGCAAAAGGTTATATCACAAAAAACAGCGAACCGGAAAAACTAAAAGAGGCAATCGACACACTTTATGAAAAAGGAGTCTATTTACCAGAATCTCTTTCCGCTAAAGTTTTCAGTGGTATCAAGAATAACAGGCTTAATAACGAAACCAATATTCCATCTCTGACCGAAAAAGAAAGGGTTTTTTTATCAATGCTCTGCCAAGAGTTATCATATATCGAGATAGCTGACAAAATGTTCCTCAGTCCCAGAACCATTGATGATTATAGAAAAAAACTGACAAAAAAATTGAATGTAAAAGGGAAATCAGGACTGATTGTTTATGCAATGAATCATGGCCTGAATGTTTAAAATATCCCCAAGAGGCATTTACCCCTACCATAACCATTTAATATTTTTTATTTTTTAGGACACATAATCAGTTGACAATTGGTTAGACAAAACTATACAAAATCTGCGTTGTTCTCTTTACTGCTTCCAGGAACAGGTCAGGTTCTTAAAAGACAATATAGTAAGGCATTTCTTATCTGGATAATTCTGGGATTATTGGGATATCCTCTCAGGCAAACTATTTTGTTTCCATGGATTTTCTGGGTATGGAATGTGTATGATGCATACAAATCCATTGACTGAAAATATCAATTCAATAAATAAATTCCGTTCCGGATAGCATATTTCACGATGCCTGCAGTGTTCTTTACATTCAATTTTTCGAGGATCTTTAATCTCCATCCTTCTACAGTCCGGCAGCTTTGAAAAAATTCATTACTGATTTCTTTGGCAGAGAATTCATCACAGATCAATTTTATGATCCTGATTTCCTTATCGGTAAGTTTCGACGCCTGGGGCTTACCTGCCTGACTTATTGAGAGAATGGATGAATAGCTGTTTACCAATGCGGACATAGTAGACCGGCAATAATAATTTTGCTTCTGATGCACTTCCGTTACTGCATGAAAGATTTCTTCCTTATCTATATTCTTCAGTAAATATCCTTTCGCACCAGCTTCGATCATATGATTGATCCGGTATATCTCATTGGATCTTGAGATACCAATGATGCCAATACCCGGGAACTCCTTATGTATCACTCTTGAAGCACTGATGCCATCTTGTTTTGGCATATTGATATCAGTCAGTACAATATCAGCAGTGGTATTTCTTAATACAGATATCAATGTTTTACCATCATCCGCTTCTCCGGCAATTTGAAAATCTGGTTGATCCGAAAAGAGTGCTTTTAATCCAATGCGGAAAATTTCATGATCGTCTGCAATTACGATCCTGATCTTCTTAGGCTCTGAGATATGTTGATTTTCACTGATACGCATACAAAAGAGATAGTTAATTCTGAATCCCTGTAATATTCGCAATTATTTATCAAAACAAATAGGGGTAAACACCCCTATTAATCGAGAAAATATGGATAAAACGCGTAGTTCTACCTTATAACATTGCGTACCAATACTGACAATATAAATAATAGCGTTTCTTAAAATTACATTCGAAATAATTTCATTAAAATTCAACCAATCCAACTTATGCATGCGAAAAATTCCCTGTTATTCATTTTCGGAATCGTACTATTGATTTTTGCAGCTGTCCGATGCACTGATAACGCAAATAAAGATAGTACAGTTGCCAATATCGGAGATTCCGTGATTACCCCGGTTGTATTACCTGCAACTGTACCGGGATTTAATTTTCCTGAAGATTCCAACAAGATTTACAAATGGCTCACACCTTATGACTCAACTTCGGTTTATAATCATGCATGGGGCGTATGGGCAGGACTAACAGCCTTTTCCGGTGAAACCTTTCAGGGAGATTCTTTATTGGTTTATCAAACCTGGTTGGGAATCGGAGAGATCCAGTCGATTATTGAAAATGGCGGAGCGTCTTCAAAAAAATCTTTTCTCAAAAAAGGCAGGGCTAAATTAACTTTTCCGAATCAGACAAAACACGCCATCAACCTGAATAAACTAAGCCTTGCTTCATTGAAAGGTTCAGGAAATATTGATACCAGTGCCGGATTTTCCTTTGGATCAAATTTTTGGGTGGCTGTTGCCTATGATCCTGCTGCTGCAGATCATGTGATCAACAATTCTTTATTAAAACAATCTGTTTTAAATTCTTATCAGAAACCGGGGGTTATCGGAAATATTCCACCTTTCCCTAATAACGCCATCACGATCAAACCTGTTTATTATGTAGGACATAAATCCGATTCTCTGATACGCATAGCCGCCTGGCCCGGGCCACCGGCAACACCCAAAGGTTTTGGTCCACCACAGGCCTGGCAATCTTATGTATATGCAGATGTAAGTAATCAACAATCGCCAGGCAAGCAGTTGGTGCCAGTAAGCACAGACAACCCAACTCCTGCACAAATATCAGCAGCCACTTGTAATTTGAACGATTTCATTCATTATAGTATCGACTCTGCAGCAGCAGCTTATTTTAACCAACAACAAAATGCGGTACAGAACGATACCGCAAAAGCTGGGGACATCGCTCTGTTGGTAGCGATGCATGTTACAACCAAAGAGATCAGTAACTGGACATGGCAAACCTTTTATTGGTCGCCCAATCCTTCTGCTCCCCTGTCTCCAAGCTCTAACCTTGCAGCCTCACTGAGACCCTCACAATTAAGCGGTGCTGCTGCCCACTATGCATTGTCAACTGCCTATGCATTTGTGATTCCTAACCAACCGATTTATGGTGGCAGTGATAAAGGGGCCTCTCCAATGATTGGCTATAATCCTTATCTGGAAGCAGGATTTACACCTAAAACTTTTATTCGTTATCCGAATACCTTTAAGCCATTATATTGGTATGGAATCCAGACAAATTGTATGAGTTGTCATGCGCTGGCAACACCGCAATCAGTAGATCAGCAAGGTAACCCCACTTATAGTACGGATCAATATATCGATATGGGAAATCCCTTCTTTAAGGGAAAAGTTCAACTGGATTTTGCATGGTCCATTCAAGCTGCGATCATCAATGATGTACCTAATGTAAAAAAGCCCCCCTCCAAATAGAGGATTCATAGGCCATGAGTTTTGGTTTACAAATTGGCCACCCCTGTCTGGTAAATCAGGCAGGGGTTTATTTTAGGAAATAATTACTATTCAATCACTCCGTTTCTTTATTCGAATACCTAAAACGCTATTGTAAAATTCACAGGAAACGGAAATCGTATCAGAAACATAGTCCTGCCCCGTTTCTGTGAGTACTATTGGCCAACTTCCCAAAACTCCATATGAGAGAGAGCTCAATACTTTGCACAGAATTAGAACCTGTACGGACACCTGAAGTAACGATATCGTAGGTAAAGCCTGCTTGCCAGTTCCTGCCTTCCATTCCGAAATAAGGATATAAAGCATCACCAAACCTGTTCCATAGGCCAAGATCCAAACTGCTGAAAGTTTCATTTTTATTGATCCCGATTTTATATAATCCGCCAAGTGTAAAAATATCATTACTTCCCTGCTTCTCATACATAGAACTTATGGCAAGTCCATTACCATTTGTCAGGTCGAAATTCAGTCCGCCGGAAAAATTTATCCGTCTCGGAAGTGAATATTGATTCCCTTTATAGACGCCTTCCTCAGGACCACCGGCATGAAAAACCGCAGCTCCTAAATGGTATCCCCAATTATTTTCTTTCTTTGAATAATTCACTCCTGCGTTTATGTCTACATATTTATTAGAAAGAATATCGATCACTTCACCGGAGGGTGCTGTTCTTTGAAAACCCATACTACCGAACTGAGATTGAAAACTAAGTTTATTTGCATCGATCAATCGATTCGCGTAAGTCGCAGACATTCCTACAGCTAATTGTTCATCGCCTTTTGCATCTAATGAAACATGATAAGCAAGATCAAGCGACACGAATGTATTTTTTAATAACCCATTATTGGAAGCATCCGAAAGCAGATAGCCTCCCATTGCAAAGTAATTTTTGGTTGTTTTTGGAGAAGCAAATCTTTTTTCAACAGCAATTGTCGTCGTCGTATACGGCGCCACAAAGGCCCCCCACCATTGCGATCTGAAATTGGCCGATGCGCGCCAGTCATCAACACCCTCTCCTGCAAATGCAGGATTCACTGTCATAGACGAAGCAAAATATTGAGAGAAATGAGGATCCTGCGCCTGGCTGTAGAAGCAAAGACAAAAGAGTACGGCAAATAGTGCAATATTTTTTTCTATGGATATGATTTTTTTCATTATTGTTTTTTTCACAAAGAATAAATGATGATTAACGTATCAGTGTTACGGAGCCCCGTGTTGAAATATAGAATCCGTATTTATCAAGACCTTCCACAGTCCATACATAAGTATCCATCGGTTGTTTGGTGCCGTTGAAAGTGCCGTCCCAACCTTCGGATATACTGGATGTTTCAAACATCTTCTTACCATATCGGTTGAATATTGTAAAATGCTGCAGCTGCTTCATACCGATCAGGTTCACAAATAGTTTATCATTCAATCCGTCGCCATTTGGCGTAAAAGCTGCGGGCACATACACTTTTTCGGTAAATACTTTCACCAATAAACTATCTACGGTAACACAGCCGGAAGCTGCAACTATTCTGATGGTATAGTCAGTTTCATTTTCTAATCTCACCGTTGGATTTACAAGGGATGAATTGGATAAACCGGTCACCGGCGCCCAGCTATAGGTGGCACCAAATGTTCTGGCCTGTAATTGTACCGGATCATTATTATTGAGACTTACCGTTGAAAGCCTTTGAGCCGCAATTGGTTTTTCAATCGCAATCAGTTTGGTAATACTGTCAGTCAATGCCGGACAGGTTACTGAACTCACTTTTAATTTTACCTGATAAGTACCCACCTGAGCATAGGTAAATAAGGCAGAAGCGGCTGTTGATGAATTCGCATTATTATCAGACCATGCATACGTAACCGGACCACTCGAGACAATTGTTGAGTTGTTAACAAAATTTACTGGTATTGAAGTACAATATGTATTAAAAGTGAAAGAAGCAACCGGAGCCTGTATTGAAGTAATCGTAATTTTATTTTTAGCCGGGGCCGTACAACCGGCAGCAGTGGTAATGGTCACTACATATACACCACCGGCACCGGTAACCGAAAGCTGATTGGTGGTGGCAGTTGGAATGACCGCTCCATCTTTTCCCCATACATAACTGTTGCCTGCAGTTACGGTAAGTAATGCAGGAGTGGTACCGCAAACAACACTACCATTAGGGGTAAGGATATTTTCTGATGGTAATGCATTAACTATTACTGCAACAGGAAGAATATCAGATAATGCCGAACCGATATTTCCCCTGATATAATAGGTCCCACTTACAGATACGGTTGATGGATTACTGAGTGTTTGTGTTGCAGCTGCATCTGTAAAATAACTGAAGATTTGTCCTGCATCACTGCCACTTGTAACAGCTGCTGTGGTCAGATCAATAGTTCCTGGCGCGCAAATTGCTGTGGGTGCGGTAATTTTCAGGACCGGTTTCAAGAAGAATACCTGACCGGATGTATAACCCGCAGTAATGGTATTACCGGCTGCATCAGCAATACCGGTTCCTGTGTTTTTAAGATCAAGCCTAACTGACCCGTTTCCTGTACCCAGATTTACAACCACAGAATAAGTGGATCCGCTGCCTGTAACTGAGTTAATGGTTGTGCCGGATAATGCGCTCAGAGTTAATGCAAAATCTGTAGCATCAACCCCGGTTACATTTTCGGAAAATACAACAGCAAAGGTTACGGTGGTTGTATTTGATGATGATACCAATATACTGCTTACAGATGGAGCAGTTCTGTCGAATGTAACAGACGAATTATCTGTGCTTGCTGTTACGGCAGTACCGGGATTACCCGCAAGATCGCTATAGGCAATATTAAATGCCAATGGCCCTTCTGAATCAGAGCCTGTCATGGTATTCGCTGCTGTCCATATATTGCCACTGGTATTGGTAACCGTTGCAGAACGACCGGCCATAGTAACAACCGGCGTATTAATAACCTCACTTGCTGTAAAACCTAGTGTTACAATATCACCTGTTTTTGCAAAGCTGTTATTTGAATTGTTTGAAAGGATCGAAACAGACGAGAGCAAAGGAATAATTCTGTCGATGGTAATTACATCTCCTGCAAAGGGCAGAGAATTAGAAACTCCCGGGTTGATGCCTGTACTGTTGGCCAGATTCAATATTATAGTGCCACTTCCGGTACCTGTATAAGCAGTTACATTCCATGTGGTACCGCTTCCGGTAACAGCTGTAACATAGGCATTGGTTAGTCCGGCAGTTGTAACGGAAAAATTTGTGGTAGTAAGTCCCGTAACAGGTTGTGCAAAAACAACTGTATAATTGACAACAATGCCATTGGTTCTTACTGCCCCTACTCTTGTAATGGAACTGACAGATGTAAGTGTTGTAAAAGTTTGCAGAGATCCGTAATTGGTTGCAGCGGTATTGGTAGCATAAGCACGCACAGAATATACAGTTGCAGGTTGCAAAGTATTTACGGTTTGCGAGAAACTGCCTGCACCGTTTCCAATCACGACTTTTGTATCAGTAAGTGTTGGCACCGAATTTCCTGCAACAAATACAATACCACGCTCAGTTACCGGCGAACTGCCAATACTGGTTACGTTCCCCCCTAATACTGCAGTATTCGTTAATACACCGGAAACAGCAGTTGTTGAAACCGAGGCGCCGGCAGGGGTAAAGCTGAATATACTTCCATAAGTGGTTCCGGCCGAATTGATGGCGTAAGCCCTGAGATAATATAGAGTACCTTGAGTTAGCCCCACGATAGCCTGTGAGAAATTTCCCGTACCTGTACCTATCTGAACTTTTGTATCACTTATAGTTGGCGCGGTATTGACCGAAGAATAGACAACCCCCCGATCTGTAATGGCGGCACCACCTGAAGAAACAACATTCCCCCCTACCGTTGCATTTGTATTTCCAATAGCTGATATTTCATTGGTAGTAATGACCGGTGCAGAAGGGTTAGTCGTAAAATTGACCACCGCACCATACGATGTTCCGATGATATTGGTTGCGTAGGCCCTTACATAATAAAGTGTACCACCACTCAATCCAGAAACAATTTGTGAATACACACCTAACCCATTTCCGATAATTACTTTCGTATCCCCTACGGTTGGGATAGTATTCGTTGAAGAAAATACGATCCCTCTTTCTGAAACGGTTGCACCGCCATCTCCGGTAACATTGCCTCCCAATATTGCGGTTGAAGACGCAACGCCTGCGATGGTTGTACTGGTCACAAAGGGTGCCAGTGTATCCGTTTCAACCGGGTTGGGAGGCGGCTGTTGTGCATTTGCTGATACATACAGTAACGAGGCTGATATAAAAATAAACAGTGCTCTGAAAAAACGGCCTCCGGTTATATTGAAAAATAATTTTCTCACGTCCTATTGTTTAATTACTTGTTTGCTGATACTGATTTTATCGTTTTTGATCTCAACTATATACGTTCCTGACGCCAGACTGGCGGTATTAGTGATCCTTATCTGTTTAGAACCTGGCGCAGCAGTTACCGATTTATGAAGACGGCCCTGTGGATCGATCAGTCTTACAATTGTTGATGCCGTTGATGAAACAACATTGCTTCCTAATTGAAGGATCAATGATTCATTAAACGGATTAGGCAGGAACCGCACATCGTCAGCTATATCAAGTGTTGGTGCAGAAATTTGTTGTGTTGCTGTTTTTGTAATCAGTTCAAAACGGTTATCTCCTTTGGTGAGCGTATCAGCACTTAATTCAAAAGCATACATATCACCTGTTTTAGAAAGCAGGGTTTCGTTGTGCAATACCTTATCTCTTAAATAAACATTGAGATTGGCAGGTAAACTGTATTCCGAAACTTTGATCCTGAATGAGTTACTTACCACCCCGGTACTGATACCCAACGGAATGATCGCTTCTTTGTTAAACGAATCACTTCTTGAATCAATGCATAGTTTTTTGCCATCAGAAGCGATACTGTAAAAATCAAACAATTCATTATTTAGTTTTGCGCCGTCGTAAGGATTCGATCCTTCAGCACCTCCCAGTTTATCCCAACGGAACTTGATATCGTCCCAACTTCCATGATTATCTTCAATTAACAGAGTAAGTTTAGGAATTGAAGCCCCCGCTCCCATCACTGCCAACGGTGATGTACCAACCGCTTTTATACTCTCATCAAATTTGATCACATTTCCTGAAGCTTTCGCCTGAACAAAGAATGCACCAAATGAAGGAATAATAATATCTGTATTGCCATCATTGGTATACGCATCCAATCCTCCCCTTACCTCCTGATTAGGTGTGGAAGAAGTGCCTGCATTCTTGAATGGATTATATACATAGATAGTATTGGCTACACCTGAAACACTGTTATTGGCAGATAACAATTGACCACTATTTGATTTCAGCAGTTTAAGATTAATAGGCGCGGCAAAAGGATTTCCAACAAGATTAAAAGAAGTTCCTGCAGCATTACTGCCAAGTACATAATCACTCAGGCTTCCCTGATTTAATACGCCAACGGCATCTGCAGCAAATGCGGTAGGCTGGTTTGCATTCGCATAAGTACCACCTAATCCTTCCGTACCCGATCCTCTTACCAATGCAAGAATTCCCCTGTTCACAGTCCATATTAGATCCGTTGATTTATTTGGCGAATTGGTTAATGCTTTTTTATACTGCGCAACAATTGGTGAAACAGAATCATAGGATGATACCGAAGAAGTTGAATAACCCAAACCGGTTACAAACCCTGTCCCGCTTCCGCTTATAGAAAAGTTATCCGTTAATTGATCCAGCGAAAGCGCACTGTTAAATGGATGTCCGAAAGCCCTGTAACCTCTTTGCGCTGCGATCCATCTTTGAACAGTTACTTTTCCTGTGATCAGATTACTTCCTGATAATGCCGCTACGCTTGCTGTACCGGATGCATCTGATCTTAAAACAAGATTATCATTGGTTGCAAGGGTACCTCCGGTGATTCTCAATATACCTGTTATACCGAGTTGATTACCTCCACCGGCAAGAATAACAACACCCGCATTATTATTGATTGTCAGATTATTGATCGTACCCGTTCCACTGATTGTTTGCGCAAGTGTTCCATTGAATATAGTCTGACCTGTTCCGGAAATACTTCCATTATTGGTAAGGCTACCTGTAATCTGCAGGTTTCCTGACACTGTGATCCCTGCTGAAGAATTAATGATAATATTTTTTATCAATTCTGTAGTACTTACAACGGGAAGCGTTCCAACATTTGGGATCAGCGCGAATTTAAATGTATCAGGTACACCATTTGTCCAGTTACCCGCTGTTGTCCAGGAACTATTGGATGTACCGGTCCAGGTGGTTCTTGGCCTGGTTACATTGATCGTATAAGTTTTGACAGTAGTGCCGTCACCCGCAGTAACGGCAATTGTTATTACAGTAACATCATTGGCAGTAGCAATGCTTCCTGATGCTGATCCACTGACTACCGTAACACTGTTTACTTTTATTGTTGCGCTTACTTCGGCAACTGTTGGTGTTACTGTTACAGAACCGGTTGCATCAGGAACAGCAACAGTATAGCCGGTTACTGCACTTCCAAATGCAGGCGACAATGTACCAGTACTGATTATTAATGCAGATAAGTCTGCATTAGTAGATCCTCCACCACCAGCTGCAGATCTGGTGATAGTTAAAGTGTATGTTTTTGTTGTAGTGCCATCTCCTGCCGTAACTACAACCGTAATGGTATTGCTTCCCACATTCAATGCAATTGAGCCTGAAGCAGATCCGCTTGCAACGGCTGTTCCGTTAACGGTTATGGTAGCTGTTATGTCATCTCTCGTTGGCGTAACGGTCGTTGTACTTACTCCATTGGCAACAGTTGCCGAATAGCCAATCGTTCCGCTGGCAAATACTGGAGAAAGAGTACCGCTACTGATAACCAATGAGGCAAGGTTTGCATTATTGGAAGCACCCGGAGCTGCCCTGGTTACCGTTACTGTATATGTTTTGGTGGTAGTGCCGTCTCCCGCTGTTACGATAACTGTAATAGTATTTGTTCCAACATTTAAAGCAATTGAACCCGAAGCCGCTCCACTGGCAACGGTTGATCCGTTCACCGTTATGGTAGCCGTTGCTTCATCACGCGTTGGAGTTACCGTCATGGAACTTACGCCATTAGCAACGGAAACTGAATAGCCGGTTGTAGCACTTGCAAATACCGGAGCAAGCGTACCGGTGCTGATTGTCAGTGCAGATAGGTTTGCATTGCTGGCAGCAACTACATTAAGTGTTCCGTTATTATAGGTAATTGCATAATTAGAACTAGTGAATGTTCCTCCTGTTGCTGCAGAAGGAGTGATAGTATAATTCCCGATCGCAGCAGAACCTGCGGCCCCTGCACTCGTTAAGGTCACCGAACCAATCGTTTCACTGTTTTGTAAGCCGGTTGAAGTAAAAGCAGTTGATCCTAGTGCTAAGGTAACACCAAAAGTTTTGGTTTGATTTGATGCGAGAATGGTTAATGGCGCAGTACCTACTATAATATTTCCAGTGTTGTAAGTGATCGAATAATTGCTGGCTGTAAACGTTCCACCTGTCGCGGCACTCGGTGTAACTTTCCCCGTATAGGTTCCCACTGCATCTGTAGCTGCATTCCCATTTCCTCCGCCTACTGTATAAGCTATCGTTACACTGCCTATCGTTTCACTGTTCTGTAATCCAGTGGATGTAAATGCAGTGGACCCTGTTCCACCCGTCAAGGTTGAACCATACGTTTTATTCGCATTGGTTGCTGTAATACTTAATGCGGCTGTACCTACAATAATATTTCCTGTATTATATGTGATCGAATAATTACTTGCTGTAAAACTACCTGCTGTCGCTGCACTCGGTGTTACTTTTCCTGTATACGTTCCCACTGCATCTGTAGCAGCATTCCCATTTCCTCCGCCGGCCGTATACGTTATAGTTACACTTCCGATCGTTTCGCTGTTCTGTAATCCACTTGATGTGAAAGCAGTGGATCCTGTTCCACCTGTTAAAGTTGATCCATATGTTTTATTCGCATTGGCTGCAGTAATACTTAATGCAGCCGTGCCCACAATAATATTTCCGGTATTGTAGGTGATCGAATAATTACTCGCTGTGAATGTGCCCGCTGTTGCCGCACTCGGTGTCACTTTGCCGGTATAAGTTCCTACTGCATCTGTAGCAGTATTACCATTACCCCCACCTGCTGTATAAGCAATCGTTACACTGCCGATCGTTTCACTGTTCTGCAATCCACTGGATGTAAACGCAGTGGATCCTGTTCCACCTGTTAAAGTTGATCCGTATGTTTTATTTGCATTCGTTGCATTGATACTTAATGCAGCCGTGCCCACAATAATATTTCCTGTATTATAAGTGATCGAATAATTACTCGCTGTAAATGTGCCACCTGTTGCCGCACTCGGTGTCACTTTGCCGGTATAAGTTCCTACTGCATCTGTGGCAGTATTACCATTACCCCCACCTGCTGTATAAGCAATCGTTACACTGCCGATCGTTTCACTGTTCTGCAATCCACTGGATGTAAACGCAGTGGATCCTGTTCCACCTGTTAAAGTTGATCCGTATGTTTTATTTGCATTCGTTGCATTGATACTTAATGCAGCCGTGCCCACAATAATATTTCCTGTATTATAAGTGATCGAATAATTACTCGCTGTAAATGTGCCACCTGTTGCCGCACTCGGTGTCACTTTGCCGGTATAAGTTCCTACTGCATCTGTGGCAGTATTACCATTACCTCCACCTGCTGTATAAGCAATCGTTACACTACCGATCGTTTCACTATTCTGCAATCCACTGGATGTAAACGCTGTGGATCCTGTTCCACCTGTCAAGGTTGACCCGTATGTTTTATTTGCATTCGTTGCAGTGATACTTAATGTGGCCGTACCCACAATTATATTTCCTGTATTATAAGTGATTGAATAATTACTCGCTGTAAATGTGCCCGCTGTTGCCGCACTCGGTGTTACTTTACCGGTATATGTCCCTACTGCATCTGTAGCGGTATTACCATTACCTCCACCTGCTGTATAAGCAATCGTTACACTACCAATCGTTTCACTATTCTGCAATCCACTGGATGTAAACGCCGTGGATCCTGTTCCACCTGTCAAGGTTGACCCGTATGTTTTATTTGCATTCGTTGCAGTGATACTTAATGTGGCCGTACCCACAATTATATTTCCTGTATTATAAGTGATTGAATAATTACTCGCTGTAAATGTGCCCGCTGTTGCCGCACTCGGTGTTACTTTACCGGTATATGTCCCTACTGCATCTGTAGCGGTATTACCATTACCTCCACCTGCTGTATAAGCAATCGTTACACTACCAATCGTTTCACTATTCTGCAATCCACTGGATGTAAACGCCGTGGATCCTGTTCCACCTGTCAAGGTTGACCCGTATGTTTTATTTGCATTCGTTGCAGTGATACTTAATGTGGCCGTACCCACAATTATATTTCCTGTATTATAAGTGATTGAATAATTACTCGCTGTAAATGTGCCCGCTGTTGCCGCACTCGGTGTTACTTTACCGGTATATGTCCCTACTGCATCTGTAGCGGTATTACCATTACCTCCACCTGCTGTATAAGCAATCGTTACACTACCAATCGTTTCACTATTCTGCAATCCACTGGATGTAAACGCCGTGGATCCTGTTCCACCTGTCAAGGTTGACCCGTATGTTTTATTAGCATTGGTTGCTGTAATACTTAATGCAGCCGTGCCCACAATAATATTGCCTGCGGTAAATGAAAAAGAGTAATTACTTGCTGTAAAGCTTCCTCCCGTTGCTGCACTTGGCGTTACCTTGCCTGTGTACGTGCCTACTGCATCGCTTGCCGTATTTCCATTACCACCGCCGGCTGTATAAGTGATCGTTACACTTCCGATCGTTTCAGAATTGGCCATGGTACTGGTTGTAAAAGCCGTTGACCCTGCCCCGCCTGTCAAAGTGGAACCATAGGTTTTATTGACATTATTGGCAGTAATAGTTACTGATTTTGCACTTACCGAACTGGAAGTAGTTGCTACATCTACTGTTGTAGCACCCGTACTCACACAGCTTACATTTCCGGTATAAGGCGAAGCGGCAACGGTTGCAGTTGCTTTTACTCTTACATAAACAGTTGTTGAATTAACGGTACCACCGGTCTGGTTTAATGTTAGTGAGCTGCCATACCCACTCCCTGCAACTATTGAAACTTCGTATCCTGTTGGAGGGGTTACAACAATATCTGATGTGAGATTTGATCCGGATACTGAAAAATTGGTTGTTGAAGATGCCGTTCCATAGGTTGTATTAACAGCAGAGAGAGTACCGGAAGTTGTTATAAGCGGACCTGTCGTTAGATCAATATCGTCAATAGCAAAAACAATATCAGTTCCTGATATTCGTATCTCATCAATATTTGCCCAACCTGCTCCGGTAAAACTAAGACTACCCCCACGCGACCCGGCGGTCCCTATGCGTGTGTAAGTGAGCAAAGATGCACCTGATCCATAGGTTCCGGTTGATGCAAAATTAACCGTGGCAGTTACTACCGAGGACCCACTTAAATAACCTGTAATGGTAACGGAGCCGGGTGTAGAAATACCTCCCGTATTTCCCGCATCACCCTGAAAAGAATTGATCCGGAAAGATCCGGCGGTACTTTTAAAACTACCAACAACACTGCCGGTTGCATAACCTGTTGATATATCTGAACTCAGATTAAAAGCAAACACCTTGTCAGTATTCCCGGATGATATGTCCCATGCTGAGCTGGAATTGACATAGTCACTTATACTCATGAATCCTCCCCCACCAGCAGTTAATGTGTAGAGTATATTGCCATAAGTTTGGGTAGTAGTCAGATCGGTATTGGTAAGTGCATTGAAATTCTGGTTGGCAGGCTGCGACAAGGCACAGACACTTATAAGGGAGAATAAAAAAAACAATCCTCTTTTTAAAAATACTCGCATGTTGATACAATTGATGACCGGAAAAGATTAAAAAAACAGCTGACGTTGTTGATCAACTGGAAAACAATTAAGGCTGCGGAGGGTATGTTCCTTCCGTAGCAATGATATAGTTCAATACCAGAAAAGGTTGTCGGTTTTCGTGTGCATTTCCAAATCCATTATTGCCGATTGATACGCCGAATTGAGTTCCACTAACTGGAAGGTTAAGCGTACTACTGCCGCTATAACCTGCTGTTACGGGTACATTCCATTGGGTAACACCATCAGCAGTTCCATAAGCATTAACTGGTCTGGTTGTAGTTGCATTTACTTGTATCCCCGGAACGGCTGCGGGAACGTTTATTGAATTTGGCGTATTGGTGGTTCCGGCCTGAGCAGATACTGCTAAGCTGGCTGAAGCGGTAACGGCCGGCAATGACCCATTTACTGAACCATTTATTAAGCTTGTTGTTGCACCGTGATTATGAACAGGCATCTGATTTATATTTAATGCGATGCCTTCTGCGCCCCCTACTTGAGCAAGTTGGTAAATGCTCGTTGGTGAACCTTGTAATTGACCGGTACCGACAGAAACTTTTCCATTATAATTAGGTAATGCAAAATTATTGACGCCATCACCTCCATATGTTTTACCAATAAGAGAGAACAATGCATTGTATTGTGATATAGGCAATAGCTGACCATTACAAGGAAGCCAACCGAGAGGTATCCATGGTACAGGCCATAATATTATTTGTGCTAAGATTTGATCCATAAAAAAATTAGTTTATGATATTTTAAATTCTTATTTGCTACACAATAAAATTGACGATTATATAATGGAAATCCTTGCGTATAAATACCCAAAAAAAATGCGTACTTATACGCGTTTTTTTTACACACCGCGATTTTATCTCATAGAAAAGATTTGTAAATCATGTGGCTCAAAAAGGGGGAAAGCTGAGCACAACCGAAAGGTTAATTATTATTTAGAATTGAAAACAGGTAAAATAAAATCGGCTGCATTAAGGCAGCCGATTTTATCTGATTCTTAAGGCCTTGGAGGATAAATACCTTCAACGGCAATAATATAATTCATTACCAAAAATGGTTGTCGGTTTTCATGTACTTGGCTGCCTCCAGCATTGCCGATTGTAACACTGGCCTGAGTCCCGGTCACGGGAAGATTCAATGCACTACTTCCATTATAACCTGCGGTAACAGGAACGTTCCATTTGGTAACAGTATCTGCAGTTCCATAGGCGTTTACTGGTCTTGTTGTTGTGGCATTCACTTGAATCCCTGGTACCGAAGCAGGAACATTTGTAGCGCTCGGAGTATTGGTTGTTCCGGCCTGAGCACTTACGGCGAGACTGGCAGATGCGTTTACTGCGGGCAGTGTTCCGGTGGCAACACCAGCTTGCGTTACATTTACTGCTGCCTGATGGTTATGTATAGGCATTTGCAATGGAGTCAATGTTACACCTTCAACTCCACCTACTTGCGCCAACTGGTAAACACTGGTTGTTCCGGCTAATTGACCGGGACCAACTGGAACCCGCCCATTGAGATTTGGCAATGCAAAATTCACCCTTCCGTCACCACCATAAATATTACCGATAAGTGAAAAAAGCGCAGTGTAAGTATTTACCTGCAACAACTGTCCATTGCAAGCCAACCAGCCTGCAGGAATCCATTGCCCGGGCCATAAAATAATCATAGATAAATACGGATCCATAAAAATTGTTTTTGTTTAAATGAAAAAATAAATGATAACATCAATTTTATAAAATTGGCAATAATAAACCGTTAATTCATGCGTATTACTACGCAAAAAAGCGCCGTATAAATACCCAATTTTATAAGTGTCTTAAAAAAATCAAAAAATAGTTAGGACATTGTTTCTAAAAAAAGAAGTATGAAAACAATACCGGTCTATAATCATGTTCAGCAGGTTTTTGCTTTAAACCTTTTTTCAAATTTCGTGAGTAATAAAAAAGCCTCCACCACACAATTACAAACTGAATTAACTACCATCTTAAATGCATTGCTTGATAATACATATATGCAGGACCTGATCGGCGGTTGGGAGATTGTTTGGGGACCTGTTGTAGGTTCCTATGGAATTGATGTAAAAAGACAGGTGGCTTCCAATACGCTTTATGTTGCAAAGAATTCAATCGGTCAATATGTGATAGCAACTGCTGGTACAAATCCAATCTCCTTATATGGATGGTGCATAGAAGACTTTGATGTAAAGACAATGGTGCTCTGGCCCGGCCAGACTGAATCACCAGAAGCACCCAGAATTTCTAACGGAACGTCCACCGGTTTGAATCATTTACTTTCCTTGGAATGGGAAAACCAAAGCTTGATGGATTTTCTCGTCTCGACATTCAACACGGTTTCTTCGCAAACAACCTTAACTGTTACTGGTCATAGCCTTGGGGGGGCGTTGTCCTCGGTACTGGCATTATATCTGCTGGAAAACCAATCAGACTGGAATCCTTCAAAAACACTGATAGTAACAGCGGAACCAACAGCTGGAGCAACTCCGGGAAATCAGGCTTTTTCTGCATATTACACAAGTCGGATCGGTTCTCAGACATTACGCTTCTGGAATAAGCTCGATCCCGTTCCACATGGCTGGCAACCGGATTTAATGGAATTGGTGCCCTTTTTATATTTCCCATACTACAAACCCAATGTACTGCTTCAGTCACTGGTTGCCTTAAGTTTGTCACAAAGTTTAACAGGTTCAGCTCAAAATCCTCAGGGAGGCCCCTATACACAATTATTGCTTCAGACTCCGCCATTACCGGGACAGGTAAATATTACATTGACAAGAAGTCTGACAGCTGCGGAAGTAATTCAGTTTGTTGTAGATATGGAAGTTGAAAAAATATTGAAAAAAATCGGCGCAAGCATTGTTGTTACAGAACTGGTCGTAAATGCTTTGAACACCTTGATCAATGAATTTGCAGGTACAGAAACCATTGACCAGGTGATGAGCCGCCTGCGTGAGATAGTTGAAAAAGTATTGGGCACCGGACCCACGGTTGAAAGGTTGTTATGGTTTATTCAGATGTTTTTAGAACAGATAGAAGGAATAATGTTATTCCTTTTACAGTTGGGATATCAGCACGTAAGCTCATACATAGATCTTATGAATGTCGCGGAATTGCATGATTTAAGCCAATCAATCATAGAAGGACTTGTCAGACAAGGCAATCTGGACACTGATTATAACAAACTATTAGATCGGTTGACTAACCCTACAGCCACTTTAAAAGCTATGGCACCTAATATTGGTTTGTCGCTACAGGAACTATTTACACCGGACTTTATCAGGGAAAAAGGATGGAGCGTTTAATAAAAAAAAAGAAACAATAGAGTTATCAATCTAAGAGGTAAAATTAACTGAATAATTATTTTATGGAGGTTGATCATTACATGAGTCCTTGGAATCCTGAATCGACTCAATTTTCTGAAAGTATTCTCTGCACTCTAATTGAGTTAAAGGAAAAGTCAGCGGCTTATTGTACAGTTTCCTGCAGGTTAATTCATGAACAGGTTGTAGAAATTCCTGTTAATGATGTATCTGCGGAAACGGATATGGAAAAACTCATCGTAAAAAGAAAGGGGTTCTGCAATCGCGAACAACGAAAAAAATTTCTTGGATGCGCACATACCCGTGCCAATGATGAATTTATCCATCTGGCGGAGGATATTTATAAAACCGGATTTCTCAAAACCGAAAAGCCTCCATCAGTAATACTCAAAGATATCTTCATGAAGATTTATATGCTGGACCAGCAAAAAGGCACCTTGGAGAAACGCTATGCATGTGCAAAATATATCAGTCAGTCAACTATTGAAATGTATCAAATAAAGAAATCTCTGGAAGAGATCGAACATGATCATCATTGCCTTATAAAAGAGTTGGAATTTTTCAGGCAATCTCTGATAAACCAATTGGATATTGCGATCGATAGTATTGCGACCTGATCTGAAAAATAGAAATCGATCAGATGGTAAATCGAATTGCCTTTTGTATATCACCGCAAAATAAAACGAAATGATTTAAAAATTATTGTCGTTGTTTCTAGGTGAATAGAAAATCTACAACTTTGAAATGGAACGGCAACTAAATATCCGGAGCTTAAAATCCAACACTAGTTACAGGAAATTTGAAGAACCCCGGATCAATTATTTATAAATAGTGCTCATCCTCCCCTAACACAATAAACTGAAAGCCCCATCGTTTATAAAATAACTTAACGCGCTTACTAACCCATTTCATTGATAAAATTCCCCGCCAACTAACGGGGAATTTTCATTTCTACGAATGAATAATTTCATTTGACTTGGCTTTTTCAACCCCATTTTGTGTAATCGAAAACTGAATATTATCTGCCTGAACAATCTGGACAAATCCTTCATTTTCCAATTCCAGCAAATGCGAATAAATCGTTGCCCAGTCATACCGGGAATGTAGGATCAACTGGCGGGGTAAACATTGATACAAAGTAGGTTGTGGGGCATCACTCACAAGTGTTGCCAATAATCGAAGTGTTTCAAACCGGCTTTCCATGGAGCCAAGATAATAGAGTTCTTAAATAAGTTGCTCCTCTTACTTTAGATAGTTATTCACATCGTGTAAAAATAGGTAATCTACAAGGAAGACGTAATATTGGCTGATATAGAATGGGATATCCTTTGCCAAAAAAAGTTTCCTTCTATCCGGATCTATAGAATTAAAAAAGTTGGATTTTATTTATATTTGGTCCGATAAAAGAAATGTCTGTCTTATGCCTGAACACGGAGAACCAATCGTACATTTTTCTCTTTTAATAATTAATAATTTCTCCAAATGGGCAGATTGGACCCACTATGGGCAATTATGATACTCTGCAGGTAGCCGTTGACAACTGGGTAGAAAATTATACAAAAGACGGACCGGATATAGGAATCGTTCTTGTATTTAGTGTGTATGACTCCAAAGCCCAAATTTATGAAGTGACCCATATGGAGGCAGTTCGTGAAGAAGAGGTAGAATCTGTTCAGGTTAACGAAATGTCCAATACAAGTTTTGACGATCTGGTAATGGAAATGAATGAGACAGATGAATTTGTTGCTGACGAACACCCGGATTGGAAAATTAAAGAATTCCTCGCGGTTGTAAATTACATAGCAGCCCTGGACGAACCTGGTTTAGAAGTCCCACCGGTTTCCACGCATGATTCGCTTGTCGAGGCCAAAGAAGAATTTAAAAGAAAAGGATATTCAGGTGATTTTAGGATCGTAGTTAGGCAACTAAAAGTCAACCCTGCCAAACCAAAAGAGTATTATCTATTCGTTGAATGGTATATTGAGTAAAGTGATTTGCCAACTAAGTTACCATCTACCCCGTGAAAAAACGCTGCCAATTGCGTATAAATACCTAATCACCAAACCGGTTATCTTTCTACTTTTATGCCATGAAATGGAAAGAAAAAATGCATCATCGACTGGATGAAATGCTGTATGACAATGAACATATTCGTGTTCGCGCCGAAAGAATATTTGACCTGCTCCCCTACCAATTCCTGGAGCAAATCGGTAAGCTTCATCAAGAAATCCAAAGGATCAAAGATGCAATAAAATAGAAGATGATTCGCTTTTTTATCACGTGAAGTGCTTACTAACCCATCAAACAAATTCTGCAACCACCGTAAAAGCGGTGGTTTTCTTTTGAAAAAATCATTCACATCCGGGATTTAAAGTTTGCCTAGTATTGTGATATTCAGTCACTCTAGCATTCTAAAAAATCACCCCACCGAATCCAATATTCCAAACGTCTGCACCATTGGAGGACGTTGTTGGAACATTAAAAACCCTAAACCAATTCTTGACTCAAGCTTAAATTGCCAAAAATATTTGATTGTCTTGCTAACTATTTTTACTTTTAACCTGACCCAATATCCCCACCTACTTATTATAGATATTACAGCTTCAGGTTATATCAAGGTTACTTTCCCCCAATATTGCGTAATTGAATTTTATCAAGATATTTAAGTTTCGGAGGTGCAATATGGCAAAGCTCGAAAAAAATTTTGTGTACATCACTGGCATTATTAGTGTCCTCGGCATCTTTATAGAAAAGATCAAGACTGAAGAATATAAAAATTTAACATGGATTGGTCTTGGTGGTAGCCTTACCATTGCCTGGACTAGCTATTTCCTCGGGAGAGCTTCTGTAGGAAAAAAACATGCTGAATTGCTAATCGACCTAAAAAATAA
Organism: Sediminibacterium sp.; assembly: GCA_965206685.1. GTDB lineage: Bacteria > Bacteroidota > Bacteroidia > Chitinophagales > Chitinophagaceae > Sediminibacterium. The sequence continues at coordinate 894,803 of OZ242223.1, read as the reverse complement.
TCACGATTCCAAAATCAAAGAATTGACAGAAGCATTGCAAGCGGTGCGTGAACATACGGCAATAGCCAACGATGAAATTGTGAAATCCTTTTCGGATGTTCTGCTGGAATATTTCGAGAATTTAGAGAAGGATGGCAAAGATGCTGAAATCATTTATTGGGGTTTGGCATTGAGTAAGCCGCTTTGGAATAGTCAAAAATATGAGATTCGTAAGAGAATTGGTGAATTTGTCGAAAACGCGGCGATCAACCGCGATAATCACATGGCAACGATTAAGGTCTGGATCGATGAAATCGGTTGGTCTGCAGTTGAGATGCTTGACTATTCAACAGGTAACACGAAATTTCATCAGGCCCTTGAATTGGCAGTCAAAAAAGGGAAACCTGCCTTAGGTTTACTTGCCAAATGCTATCGCCACTTAAATGCATCCCATTTCCGTCAACATGAAATAGTCAAAGCAGAAGAATTCCTCAATCTTTCATTTATGACAACGCTCCTAATGGATGAAGGGGATGAGAAAAATGAGTTATTGGCAGAATATTATTTTGCAAAATCAACGCTTGAACTTAAAAAAGATCCTGTGGAAGCGCTTAAGCTTATCGAAATGGCTGAAAAACAATATGGACAACAAATTGATGATGAATGGAGATTGAAAATACAGGCACGGAAAGCCGAAATTCTTATAGCATTACATCAACCTGATGATGCATTAGTCATATCAAAAAAGGGGCTTGCTGATTCAAAGCACCTTCAATTACACAGGTTAGAGGTAAAACACCAGATCGGCATGGGACTGTGCTATCTTGCCATGATGAAGAAGCCAGCAGCCGAAAAAGAATTGACACATGCACAGGAGTTGGCGGAAAAGATGGACATGTTTTACGAAATTGAACTAATCAGACAATATTTTATTCAAATGAATAAAAAAGACTAATGCTACTTTCTGAACTTACGCACGATCCAGATGCATCACGCCGCTATCTTGAACGTTATGTCAATGACGGCTCTCCGAGCGGATTCAGCACTATACATACGACTCAACGAAAGACCAGTCCGTTTGAAATAACACAGTGGTTTCACCCCTTGGTTTGCTTCGCTCCACCTGAAAATTTCCGTGATTTCGGATATATTCCAACACTGCTATTTCCCGAACTATATGGCAGTCAAAACTGGATCATAGTACACCCGGACATGAAGGGTAACCCCTTTTTCCGTAATCCAGCATTTGAGCTTAAAGAATTAGATGCATTGAAAGTCGTGCCAACAGCCAGCGGAAGAACAGTCCAAATTATCAACCGAAAAGAAGAGGACTATGTAAAACTTCACTACGATGGCATTCTTGGGCGCATAACTCGCGAGCTTCCATTCGAAAAAGCAATATCAGGCCCTGAAATTTCATCGATCATAATAAAAGCTATCGACTCCTGTGAATTGGATCCTATGCTATCCATTCTTCCGGAAACCGGAGCAAGGATATTAATTAACTCCTTACAAAATGATTCACAATGGGGAATGGTGTGGAGACAATCAATACCGTATGGGTTAAACACTTCCAAATATCATTTCTTTTTTCCTTCATTCGCTTTTTTTTCATCAGATCAATTCAAAACCCATCAAAAACCACTACTAATCCAGGTCATTAATCATTTCGGTTATGACCCTATAAGTTATCTTTTAGATGTAATTATCTTTCCACTTATCAAAAGCTATTTTAGTCTGATACAAAAACTTGGATTGCAGGCTGAACTTAATTCGCAAAATCTATTGCTTGGATTTAATAAAACTTTTTCCGAGTGTCATTTTATCATAAGGGATCTCGAATCTGTGGACAAAGATATTACCCTTATGGACTCCATAGGAAAATGGCAACATTTTGCTTCATACCCTTACAAATGCATTGAAAAAAAACAATACAATTATGCAATTAAGCACAGTTTTATGTATGATTTCAAATTGGGGGAAAGCATATTGCAGCCTCTGATTAATGCCCTCGTTTTACATTTTAAAGTAGAAGAGAATTATCTGCGTGAAAAAATAAAGGAATTCACAGCACCATTGATTCAGAAACTACCGGAAGATTTTTTTCCAAAAAATAAATGGTATGTCTTCGCCAAGGTACTTGTCGATCAGTCTAAAGAACAACGTCCATACATCGAATATAAAAATCCAAAATTCAGAAACTAACATTTTAGAAGGCATACAAAATGGCTAGAATATTTTGAAAAGCGTTTTATAAATCCCGTACGAAAACCAATTTATTTTTCCTGACCATTTTGTCTGACACCAGTCTTATTGTAAAACCTTAGAATAAAATCCTGAAACTTTACTTAATTGTGTATCCTCCCCGATAAGTCTTCCTCGGAACTTTCGATATTCTGTACTTACCATTGGACAATTTCAACCATGACAGTGTATAAACATTATGATACTCCCCAACTGTCTGTGTATGAAACTGAAAATCAAATTCCATTTCGGTAAGCGTTTTATAGTCCACTTCCACACGCTCCTTCTCGCCGATTAATCCCTTCAGAATTTCATAATTCTTTGCAAGGAGTTTATGAATATGTTTCATATCCTCATCAATAATAGCACGCTGTTCATTGTGATACTTGAATTTACAAACATCATTACAGAATAGTTTATTCCTTCTCCAGTTGGGAATTTCCTTTCCGTCATAGCGGCAAGGATGCTCAATTTTCAGTTTGGTTGATTTCGCCATAAAAGATTGATCGGATAGTCAAATATAAGCAAAATCAAAACCGTATCAAACGGTTTAAAACGGTTTCATTCCGTCTAAAACTGTTGCACACTTTTTACTCCTCCCGGCCTGTATAAGCTTTGCATTCTACAAATAACGCATAAGTATGAAAACGCAAAACACTGTTCAATTAATCGGTTATCTCGGAAATGATCCTGCATTGAAAATAGCCGTCAATGGCTCACCGCTTGCTCGTATGAGCGTTGCCACAGACTATTTCAGAAGGCAAAAAGACGGAACGATAATTAAGAAAACCAGTTGGCATCATGTACTTGCCTGGGATTGGCTGGCAGAAAAAGTTCCCGGCAATTTTATCAAAGGAAGCCACATTTTGGTGCAGGGACATATCCGACACCGTACCTACAAAAACAAAGAGGGCATAATCGAGCGCATCAGCGAGGTTCATGCTTCACAACTCCTTAACCTAGACCGCTGATTCCTGACCATTCCAAACCATTTGTATGCCACGCAAAAGAAATACCTTTCCTTATCGCACTTCAAGGAAAGTTAGCGGTTGGGGTTACCAGTTCGATTCCTTGACTGAACTTAAATTCGCTATCTCTATCATAGAGGAATACCATTTTCTCCGTACACCGGTCGCGATTTATTACCACCCTGGTACAAGAATTACTTTGGATCACCTACGAAGGTGCCATCTGCGGTATACTCCGGATTTTCTGATTCGACACAAGGAAACTTTCGTAGCTACTTTGATAGAAATCAAACCAAGGGCATTCGAAAACCACCCACAACTTTTACTACGCAAAGCTGTGGCGGAAAACTATATCGAGCGAAAAAATCTCGATTGGAAATTCAAGGTCGTCTTTGATGATGAGATCATTCTCTCAGAAGAACAATTCAATGCCTTCGCTGAATGTAACTCACTACCTACCGGGAAGGCTATGTCTTTATGGTATGGAAATTATTCGCGTCAAATGAACCAAACCTTTCCTGATAACCTATTAACCGATCTGGTTATTTCTGGTTCAAAACGTCCTTCCCATTCTTGGAAACAACTCCCGTTACTTTAAACCCATCAACGATGAATTTCTCCTACGAATACAAGAGCAAAACCATATTCTACAAAGGATATGTATTCGATTCCACAATTGAATTAAAATATGCTCTCTCAATTGAGGATACCCACGCCTGGCTTCGAAATGGAATCGAAATCTATTATGGAATAAATGTTCAGCCCAGCGACATCAAAACAAACCTGCATTGCTATAGACCAGATTTTCTTGTTCGCAATCTCTCAAATCATCAGGCAGAACTGATTGAGATCAAACCGGACGGCTTTAATATAGCAACGCAGCAAATGCGAAGTAAGATCGTAGCCAAATTCATAGAACGTTTTGCTTATGATTGGACATTCCGCATTATCACCGAATCAGAAATTATTCTCTCGCAGGAACAATGGCACCATTATAAAGAAATTCTTGCCACACAAGACGACATTAACCACCAACCTTGCATTAAATTATTACAAAACAATACAACATTTTCTGACCAGGAGTACCAGCAGTTTGTACGCACCGGTTTTTTACCTGCAATTGTTCCCTGATCCATCGTCCCTTGCGTCGCACTCTTCAACTTTCTGACAATGGTCATCGCTTAACCTAGGGCAAATATGTTTAAACCAAATCCCTCTCGCACAGCTATGAAGGGATTTGGTTTAAACCCACGTTCCGCCATTTTTATAAATCTTAAAAACAAATGTTATGGAATTCACAGGAACTATCACAGCAGATGCTAACATCTCAACTGTAAAAGGGGACAAAGAAGTTGTCAATTTTTCGGTCGCCATCAACGACCGTTACAAACCCAAAGGCGCTTCTGAGACCAAAGAATTTACCACCTACATTAAGGTAGCATGGTGGATGGGAAAAGGGATTGCAAACATCCTTAACAAAGGAGCCATTGTAGCCATTTCAGGCCGGCTGTTCGACAACGCCTACAATGACATGAACGGCAATGCAAAAGCCAGCATTAACTGCTACGCAGATTCAATCAGACTCATCCGCGGCAAAAAATCAGAAGCTCCTACACAACCAAAGCCACACGAATTAACCGAACCAATTTCTGACCTCCCGTTCTAATTCATTAAAAAATAAAATTATCATGGCACACCAATTAAATCTCAATGATCAAACAGGCAAATACAGCTTCTTTTCAGTAAAAGAAAAAGCATGGCATGGCTTGGGCCAGATCGTGGATCAATATCCCACAAGCACTGAAGCTTTAAAATTTGCAGGCCTGGATTATGAAGTCACTAAAGAAAACCTGCTCACAGCAAGTTATAATAGTGATCGGCAGCTGATAGATTACACCACTAATATTCAGACACATTTTGCAACCATGCGAAAAGATACCGGAGCTGTACTGGGTATTGTTGGTAAAGATTATGAAATCGTACAAAACCTCGATGCATTTGCCTTTTTCGATGCCATCGTAGGCGGCGAGGAAATTCAATATGAAACCGCGGGTGCGCTGGGAAATGGAGAACGCATATTTATTACTGCAAAATTACCCGGTTACATTACCGTCAGCAAAGAAGATCCTATTGAAAAATATCTTTTCCTGACTACATCCCATGACGGTTATGGTAGTATTACTGCGGCATTTACGCCTGTCAGGATTGTCTGCAACAATACTTTGAATGCAGCACTGCGTAATCACAGTAATGCCATTAAAATCAGGCATACCGTCAATGCCAAGCAAAGATTAGAACAGGCCCATCAATTGATGGGTATTTCTAATAACCTATCTGCAGAAATGGAAGCCATTTTTAGCCGCTGGACAAAACTCAGCATTACTGACCAACAGGTACGAAAACTGATTCAGTCGGCACTGGTTTCTAACAGGGAAGTGTTAGCCAAAATCCAGCAGGGCAATGAAGAAGAATGCTCCACCTATTACAAAAATATGTGTGAGTCTGCTTTTGAATATACCATAGCTAATCAAACCCAACAATTGGATACAACTAAAGGCACAGTATTTGGCGCATATAATGGTATTACGGGTTACTTCCAGAATGTAAGAAAATACAAGGATGAAACATCGAAGCTAAAGTCCCTGATGTATGGTGGTCTAGGGCAGCAAAGAGGCCAGGTTGCATTTAATCTTTGTCAGGATTTCGCCAATGGTCAATCCATCCTTTCAAATTAAGTAACACAATATGGAAAATGCAATGCAGAAAACTTGCCAATTCTGTGGTCATACAATCAGGGGAAGATCCGATAAGAAGTTCTGTAATGATTATTGTAGAAATATCTTCAATAATCACAAAAACAGAATATCCATAAATATAGTCAGGAAAATAAATCTAGCCTTGCTTCGCAACAGAAATATTCTAAAAAAGATTCTTGAAAGCAACCTATCAGGACCAGTACCGAAATCAGATTTACTTGAAATAGGTTTTGAATTTTCCTATTTCACCAATTGTATAACGCAGGAAAATGGAGAAAGAACCATTTTCTGTTATGATTACGGGTATCAAATAGACGCAGAAAGAATTCTCCAGATCTTCCAATCCTAAGAATACAATCCTACCAAGTAACTGTCTGTTCATCAGCAAACAAATATGTTGTAGAGACGCAGACAGTTACTTTTAAAATTACCTGAATTATACTTTTTTAAACAAATGACTATGGATTTAATTTTCGAATCACCTATAAATAGTTTAGTATCTGAAGTCGATCTGATTTACCGATCAAAAGTGAAACCGTCCCAGAGACCACAGATCATGCGTTCTCAGGATGCATTTCATATTCTAATTTCGAACTGGGACAAAGACAAAATTGAATTTGTGGAACAATTCAAAGTAATGTATTTAAATAGAGCCAATAAAGTACTTGCTATTTACGAATTGTCCACCGGAGGACTTACCAGTACAGTGGCTGACCCCAGATTGGTTTTTGTAACTGCACTAAAATTAAATGCGACTAGTATAATCCTGAGTCACAACCACCCTAGTGGAAACCTGCACCCAAGTAATGCCGACAAAATGCTTACGGATAAAATAAAATCCGCGGGACTAATACTTGACATCAGAGTATCTGACCATATCATCCTTACATCAGAGGCATATTTCTCCTTTGCAGATGAAGGTTATCTTTAATCACTTCTATTAGTTGTCCTAACTAGCTATCCCGAAAAACGGGTAAGCTATCCTACCTCTGTTTCCCTCTCTTATTTTTACATAGTCAATATAGGACCAAGACAATGGTCCAATTTTCAGCGGCCTTAACTGCTCGCGGCAAGATGTACAAACGTTATACGTTTGGGCATCTTGCCCTTGCTCGGGACTCGCTCGGGAGATACAGATTAAATCGGAATGAAAAAAAAGGAGGAAGATGTTAGACGCAAAATGGTCGTTGTCAGAATTAACGAAAAAGAGTTCAGCGATCTTGAAAAATTAAAGAGCAGATCAACTGAAAAAACAATCAGCAATTATCTAAGAAAAGTGGCACTGCAAAAACCGGTAACTATCTTTTACAGAAATCAAACTGCTGATGATTTTCTGAAAGAAATGATCTTATTAAAGAAGGAGTTAAACGCGATCGGTAACAACTTTAACCAGGCCGTTCATAAACTGCATACACTTGACAGAATTCCTGAATTCCGCTTCTGGATTGAACACTATGAAACTGTCCACCATCAGTTTCTGAGTAAGACAGATGAAATTCTGGTTAGGTCCAATCAGATTTACCAGTTGTGGTTGTCCGAATAACGACACCATCCTCATTGAAAAAAACGCTGAACTACAATGAAAAAAAAGTTCAGAAGGGCACTGCTGTCTGTATCGGGGCAAATGGATTCTTACTACCTGTAAACAAAATGAATTTTTACAACAAACAGGATGTGTTTGAAAATAGGAACAGTTTAAATGAAAGGGCTACGACAAAAACCCTGCATGTTTCTCTGAATTTCAGCAGCTCGGAGAATTACGAGACCGGCTTCCTGATGAATATTGCGCAGGATTATATGATCAGAATTGGTTTTGGTGAGCAGCCATTTCTTGTCTATCAACACCATGATGCCGGACATCCTCATATACATATTCTTGCGACAACCATTCGTGACGATGGGACGCGCATTAATACTCATAATATCGGACGCAACCAATCCGAAATGACACGTAAGATACTGGAGGAAAAATATGGTTTGATCAAGGCAGAAAATTCATTACAGGTTAACCATAAAGCAATCGTACCACTTGATCTGGCTAAAATCGAGTACGGAAGATCTGAGATCAGAAGGGGTATCGCCAACGTCTTGCACGGTGTGTTGGGGGCGTACAACTACATAAACCTCCCGCAGCTGAATGCCATTCTTGGCCAATACAATGTTTACGCAGACAGAGGAGAAGAAGACAGCTATATTTATTCAAAAAGGGGACTGCAATACAAAGTCCTCGATACTGATGGTAATAAAATCGGCGCACCCATTAAAGCAAGCAATCTTCCAGGAAGTCCAACCCTTTCTGACCTTGAAGAAAGATTTGAAAAAAACAAAAAATTGCGTGACCCATTAAGGGGAAAATTAAAATACAAACTGGATCGTGCATTGCAGAATTCTCCAGTAAGTGTAAACGAATTGTCGAACCTGCTTTTGAAACAAAATATAAAAGTAGTTACCAGACAAAGCCAAGATGGAAAAATATATGGGATTACATTCGTTGACAACCGCGATCGTAGTGTATTCAATGGCTCTGAAATTGGAAGGCAATACAGTATAACCGGGCTGAAGAAACAAATGACAAATCCATTATCACCAAACTACCATAAACGGAATCAGGAAGCGGTGACCGGGTTTATAGAATTTAATGGGTTATCGCCTTTAGCTCAATTAATAAATCCTGAAACTGATTTTAATCCGACCCCTTACCAATTAAAGAAGCGGAAAAAGAAAAAGAAAAGATAGAAGATTATGTCATCTACTGGGGAGAATGATGCTGATTTAAGAAAGATGTTAGACTTGACAAGAATGCTTAGTATCGGTATTCTTTTATTACATATTTATTTCGTGTGTTATGCTGGATTTAGGAGCTGGGGAATAACCTCTGTTTGGACGGATAAAATGCTGGCAAATATTTCGTTGACAGGTCTGTTCAAAAATTTCTATACTGCCAAGGTATTTTCTTTGGTTTTGCTGGGCACGGGACTAATGGGTGTCCAGGGCAAAAAAGATTTAAATCAAAATTGGAGGCCCATCATTATTCTCTTGTCAACCGGCATGATATTTTATTTCGGAAGTGTTATTATTTTTTCGATCAGTCAGGATATAGAATTCATCACGATTACCTATATTTTTTTTCTTTGGCTGGGGTATATTTTCCTATTGAAAGGCGGCACCTTAATTTCCAGAATTATCAGGCAGGATTTATCTTCAGATATCTTCAATGAATTGAACGAGACTTTCCCTCAGGAAGAGAGATTAATTGAAAACGAATACTCGATAAATTTTCGGACAAAATATCGGTTAAGGGGTAATATATTATTTGGATGGATAAATATTCCAAATCCATTCAGAGGATTCATTGTAAGTGGAAGTCCGGGAGCCGGCAAATCCTGGTTTGTCATTTTGCCATTAATGAAGCAACTCATTGAAAAGGGATATGGAATGTTTATATATGATTTCAAGTATGACGACCTGTCAAAATCCGCTTATAATTGGTTACAAAAAAACAAAGGCAAATATCCCAATACACCTTCCTTTTACGCAATCAATTTTGATGATTTATCGTGCTCCCATAGATGCAACCCACTTGACCCATTGGCTATGCATGATATCACCGATGCCACAGAATCTGCCCGAACGATTTTGTTGGGTCTAAACAGGGAATGGATCAAAAAGCAAGGAGATTTTTTTGTTGAGTCCCCGATCAATTTTGTAACTGCAGTAATTTGGTTCCTTCGGAGTTTTGAAAATGGCAGATATTGTACACTTCCCCATGCTATTGAATTAATGCAGGCTGACTATGATGATTTACTTCCTGTACTTAACACGATTCCTGAAATTGAGGTACTGGTTAACCCATTTATTACGGCTTATCAAAATGATGCAATGGAACAATTGGAAGGACAGGTCGCAAGTGCAAAGATTGGTATGGCTCGGCTGGCATCTCCTCAGTTGTATTGGGTTTTATCCGGGAACGATTTTACACTGGATATAAATAATTCTGAAGAACCAAAAATCGTATGCATTGGGAATAATCCTGAAAAGCAAGGAATTTATGGCGCAGTTATCTCTTTATATGTCTCCAGACTCGTGAAGTTGGTTAATAAAAAAGGCAGACATAAATGTGCCTTGGTATTTGACGAGTTCCCTACTCTATTCTTCAACAATATGGATTCCTTGATTGCTACTGCAAGAAGTAACAAAGTAGCCACGATATTGGGGATGCAGGATTTTAGCCAACTGCGAAAAGATTATGGTAAAGAGCAGGCAGATGTCATTGTTAACATTTGCGGGAACGTTATCAGCGGCCAGGTGATGGGAGAAACAGCCAGAGTTCTTTCAGATAGATTCGGTAAAATCATGCAGGAAAGACAGAGCATTTCAGATAATGGAACTGGTACTTCCATCAGTAGTTCAAAACAATTGGAAACAGCAATACCGGCAAGCAAGATTTCTGCATTGTCCTCTGGCGAATTTGTCGGGATGGTTGCGGATGATCCATATGAAAAGATCAAATTAAAAATGTTTCATTCTGAAATCATCCATGACTCCGAAAAAACAAATATTGAAATGAAACAATTTCAACCCATCCCATCCATTTCCCGGATATCTCAACAGGAGATAATGGATAATTTCTATCAAATCAAATATGATGTTCGAAAATTAATAAGAACAGAAGTCGAGAGATTGATAGCATTAAAGGCAAAAAAATAAGAATCAAATTGTGAAAAAATATCCTGAAAAGGTGGTGAAAAATGGCAGAATTAACTCCCGAAAAAGTAGTGGAAATACTCAGGAAAAATGGTACATTTATAAGTATACATGAGGCTAAAATAATTCTTGAATTTATGTTGCAATTAGCCTCTATTTCTATAGATCAAATGTTAACAAAATGAGGGCTAATTTATATATCCGCGTGAGTACTGATGAACAGGCAGAAAAAGGATATTCTCAAAGAGACCAGGAAGAAAGACTTCGCAAATTTTGTGAGCTAAAACAAATATCTATAAGAAAGGTCATTTACGAAGACCACTCTGCAAAAACATTCATTCGTCCACAATGGCAATCTTTGCTTGTAGATCTAAAAAAAAGAAAAAATCAGGTAGATCTTATATTGTTTATCAAATGGGATCGCTTTAGCAGAAATGCAGGCGATGCTTATCAGATGATCAATATTTTACGAAACCTTGGCGTGGAACCGCAAGCCATTGAGCAGCCTTTAGACCTCTCAGTTCCGGAAAATAAAATGATGCTGGCTTTTTATCTGGCAGCACCCGAAGTGGAAAATGACCGCAGGGCGTTAAACACACTAAACGGGATGAGACGTGCCAAAAAAGAAGGGCGTTGGATGGGTTGTGCGCCTGTGGGGTATGCAAATAAAATCACAGAGGATGGCCGGAAATATATTGCTATTAAACAGCCGGAGGCTGGTATAATGAAATGGGCATTTGAGGAGGTGGCCAAAGGCAAATATCATATCCAACAAATCTACAAAGAAGCGAAACTTAAAGGATTAACATGTTGCAAAGCCAATTTTTGGAATTTATTACGCAACCCGGCTTACTGTGGCAAGATCTATATCAAACCATATAAAGACGAACCAGGACAGCTGGTTAGAGGGAAACACGATCCGATTATTTCTGATGCCTTGTTTTATGATGTCCAGGATTTTCTTGACGGGAAAAAGAAAACTTATCGAACATCGGTGGGTAGCAAAGAGCAATTGCAGTTGCGTGGTTATCTTATATGCCCTAAATGTGGCAAATTATTAACCGGAAGTGCTTCCAGAGGTCGCAACGCGAGATATTACTATTATCACTGCAATTCAACTTGTGGAATTCGGTTTAAATCAGAAAATGCGAACAGACTTTTTTCTAATGAATTGGCAAAGTTTATTCCAAGACCGGGGATGGTTGAAATCTATTCGAATATCATTAACCAGCTTTACAAGGAGCGAACAAATAACCTGAGACAAGATGTAAAAAAATGGAATGAAAAAATAGTAGAACTCAACCAAAATATTCAGAAAGCCAGAAACAAATTTTTAACAGACCAGATTGATCAAAAAGACTACTACGATTTCAAAAAAGAGTGTGAGCAGCAAATCGAAAGGATCGAAGCAGAGTTGGTTCGAATTTCATCTAGTACAGTTAAAATTGATGGCCTTTTAAAGCAAGTAATAGGCAATTTATCAAACTTGAATCAACTATTTGATAATGCGGATGTTATGAAAAAACGTAAAATAATTGGTTCGATATTTCCAGAAAAACTCGTTTTCGACGGAGAGTGTTTTCGAACCGCAAGAGTGAACGAGGCAGTCCAGCTAATATTCAATGTAGATAAGGCTTTTGCTAAAAATAAAAATGGACAAATCGAAGAAAAATTCGATTTGTCCAGTAAGGTGCCCAGGAATGGATTCGAACCATCACATCCTTGCGAACGCTGCGACCTGAACACAGTGCGTCTACCAATTTCGCCACCTGGGCGGTAACTAATTAATAATTAAAAATTAGAAATTAATAATTATAACTATTTCAGGGCTGCAAATATATGTAGTTAGGAGTTAGAAGTCAGGAGTTAGAAGTATTTTTTTTAATAAACCAACTCCAGACTCCAAACTCCTAACTTCTGACTTATCTATACTACCAATAAACTGCATCCCCTGATATCACTATTATCCAGCCTCCCCCATACTTCAAAACTACCATCCTCATATACAACGCCTACATCTTCTGTGGCAATAAAGGAACAGCTGTAGGCATTGGCCAGATCGATCACCTGCAATATGCCTTTGCCGGTTTCCTTCACCAGTAATGGGTCTTCTTCATCGCGTACCTGTACTTTCATCCAGGGTGGACAAACAAAACGCCCCTCGCCTTTTGAGTATGCCTGGCTAAGCAGTTCCGTCATACCATACTCTGAGTGAACGGTTTTTACGCCTAATCCGTCCATCAATAATTGGTGTACTTCTGCCCTTGTGAGTTCTTTTCGGCGGCCTTTCATGCCTCCGGTTTCCATTACAACCGTATGGGTTAGCTTTTGAGGAAATGCTTCTGCAAAATCCAGTAATCCAAAAGTTACCCCAATTAAGAGTGTTTTTTGTCCGTTAACTTCTGCTTTTTGCAGGGTTTGAGAGAGTTTTTCATGGTCGTAGAGATAAAACCCACTATCTGCATGGCCGCTGAGTTTGATCAGTTCATCTACCATCATTACCAGCGAGGAATGCTGTCTTTCCAGATAAGAAGGCAATAACCCCAATATGCACCAATCGCTGATCTTTCCGTAAAACAGTTCAAATGCTTTGATAAAACTTTCCCTGTACAATGCCGTATCTTTTACCAAATGCCTCGAATTGATGGTTTGGGAGGTGCCACTGCTCTCAAATACCGTTTCAGGCTCAAATTTTGTGGTAGCTACTGTATGTGTTTTAAAGAACGAAACAGGCAACGAGGGGATGCTGGCAGGTGTCTTAACTGTATCAGCCTTAACCCCTGTTAGATCGCACCATTTGCGGTAAACCGGGTTTTGATCGTATTGAAAACGGAATGTTTTGATACAGGCATCTGAAAAGGCGCCCTGATCGTATGATAGAGAGAAAATATTGTTAACATCAAATAGGTCCACAGCGATGTATTGTAATGTTTTAACTAAATTTGAAAAGACAAAGAAACGAATGAAGACAAAATTATTGATACTATTGGCAATACCGGCTATGTTTTATGGCTGTCAGAAAAGTACCTATACCACCAAACCCCAATTATCGGTGAAAAGTATCAGTGCTACTACAATTGGCCCGGGAAGCCTGCTTTTATTCCAGATTCAGTTTACAGATGCAGAAGGTGATATTCAGGATACTTTATGGATCCAGAAAATTTCCAGAACCTGTCCTACTACCGCCGGTGCACAATTTATCAGCAAGAATAAAGTGCCTGATTTTACCCCTACCAGCAGCTTAAAAGGGATTCTCGAGATCGGATATGCTTATAATGCCAATATTCAGGGTTATCAAACCATGTCGGGCTGCGGCACCAAGAACGATACAGCTTATTTCAGGTTCTGGTTAAAAGACAAAGCAAAGAACGTAAGCGATACATTGGTTACAGAAAATATCGTACTGCTTAAATAATCCGTTTTGAATGGATTCATCAAACTCCTGTTTTTTGGCAATTATTTTTATGGATTTTGTGCCATCGGACTTTCCATGGAAGCCAGTCTGCAACAACGTTCTCCTTTAAACAGCATTCCCTATTATATATTGGCATTTTGTGTAACGGTGCTTTATTATACCCATGCCTATATTGTTGAGCCTACCACCAATCCTGCCAACAAGCGATCCGTGTGGTATGGAGAAAACAAACCCTTTATTATCCGCTCGCAATGGTTTCTCACAATCGTATGTGTGATTACGGCTGTTTACTGGTTATATACTTATCTGCCGAATCTCAAACATATTAATAGCCTTCATATTTTCTTATTACTGGTATTCCCATTAGCAGCTGTTTTGTATTATGGAAGTTCCAACCCATCCAGCGCCAACTACAGCCTCAGAAACAATGGCTGGCTAAAACCGTTTGTGATCGGTTTTGTATGGGCAGGATCGGTAACGGTATATCCTGTTTTGTTCAGCAGTATTGAACTGGATATGCACTATTTCGCAGAATTCCTGAATATCCTGTTGTTCATTAAGAACTTTATGTTTATTTCCATGCTCTGCATCATGTTTGATATCAAGGATTATGCCTCTGATCATAACAGAAGATTAAAAACCTTTGTCGTACAGATCGGCTTACGCAGAACGATCTTCTCCATATTGATACCGCTGAGTGTAATAGGACTGGGCACTTTTCTGATCTTTGCCACTTACCGTCAATTTCCCCTGTTCAGGATCCTCATTAACACTATCCCTTTTATATTGTTGATAATTGTAGCCTACTCAATGCACCGGCGTAAAAGCATTCTCTATTATCTTGCAATCATTGACGGATTAATGCTGGCAAAAGCTTTTTGCGGCATTCTCGGAATGATACTCATAAACTAATGACCATGGCAAAAGCAAAAAAAGCAGCACCCAAAGCAAAATCTATCTTAACCGATAACTCCCTTGCGTTTTTAAAGAATTATCTGAATACGGCGTCTCCGGTTGGGTTTGAAACCGGCGGACAAAAAGTTTGGCTCCAATACATTAAGCCTTATGTAGATACCACATTTACAGATCCATATGGAACAGCAGTGGGTGTGATCAATCCAACTGCCCCGTTTAAAATAGTGATTGAAGCACATGCCGATGAGATCAGCTGGTTTGTAAATTATATCAGCGATCAGGGATTGATCTATTTAAAACGCAATGGTGGTGTAGATCACCAGATTGCCCCATCCATGCGCGTATGGATTCATGGAAAGAAAGGCCCGGTAAAAGCAGTGTTTGGATGGCCCGCTATTCATACAAGATTGAGCAATCCTGAGAGTAAAGAACCTTCTCCAAAAGTAGATACGCTTACACTCGATTGCGGCGCACGTACCAAGAAAGAAGTAGAAGCATTGGGCATCCACATCGGCTCCGTGGTTACCTATCAGGAAGGTTTTGATGAACTGGCTTATGATTATCTGATCGCACGTGCTTTTGATAACCGTGTGGGTGGATTTATGATTGCAGAAGTTGCACGACTATTAAAACAGAACAGTAAAAAATTACCTTTTGGCTTATATGTAGTGAATGCCGTACAGGAGGAGATCGGATTGCGTGGCGCAGAAATGATTGCACGCCGAATCAAACCGGATATCGCCATCATTACAGATGTAACGCATGATACCAGTACCCCAATGATCAGCAAAGCCATCGAAGGTGATATCCAATGTGGCAAAGGCCCTTCATTGGCTTATGCACCTGCTATACATAACAAATTATTACAGGTTGTACAGGATGTGGCTGAAAAGAAAAAGATCCCCGTTCAGTTAAGAACCCTAAGCCGCAGTACCGGAACCGATACAGATAGTTTTGCTTATGCAAACGACGGATGCCCATCTGTACTCATTTCCATTCCGCTGCGTTATATGCACACCACAGTAGAAATGTTGCACAAAAGTGATATTGAGGAAACCATTAAACTGATGTATGAAACATTACTGGTTTTGTCTCCGAAAACGAATTTGAGCTACCTGTAATAGTCTGGAGTTAGAAGTTAGGAGTCTGGGGAGTGGATTATTTTAGAATAACTCCAGACTCCTAACTTCTCACTCCTAACTCTTTTTCATTACTTTCGCGCTTTATGCCCTTTACAGAAAGAAAACATATACGCATAGCCCTTCTGGATCTTTACGAGGGACAGGCTAATCAGGGTATGCGTTGTATCCGCGATATTTTGGCGCAATGGAGTGAGACTCATGGCGTTTCTTTTACATTGGAGGAATTTGATGTGCGTCTGCAACTCGTAGTACCCGACACTTCTTACGATATGTATATCTCCAGCGGTGGCCCCGGCTCTCCTTTGGAAAGTGAGAACAGCGAATGGGAAAACAAATATTTTAGCTGGCTGAAGAATATAGAAAACTGGAATAACAGTGCAGATAGTTTTCCCAAAAAACATGTATTCTTTATCTGTCATAGTTTTCAACTCGCCTGTCGTTATTATGGCGTAGGAACAGTTTGCAAAAGAAAATCAACCGCATTTGGTGTGTTCCCCATTCATATGCTGGAAGATGGCAGAAATGAACCCATTTTTGAAGGATTGAAAGATCCGTTTTACAGTGTTGACAGTCGCGATTACCAGGTGATCGAGCCCAACCACAATCGCCTTCGTGCAATGGGTGGCCGTTTACTGGCGATTGAAAAGAACAGGCCACATGTGCCTTTTGAACGAGCGGTAATGTCGGTTCGTTTTAATGATTATTTTCTCGGCACACAGTTTCATCCTGAAGCAGATGCTGTGGGTATGAGTATGTATTTGCAGCGTGAAGACAAAAAGCAAACCGTAATAGAAAACCACGGTGAAGAAAAATGGAAGAGTATGGTGGAACAGTTGCAGGATCCTGAAAAGATCATGTGGACCTATCAGCATGTATTACCCAATTTTCTGAACCTTGCTATGGAAGAATGGGTAGAACTAAGGTAAATCAGATCGATCAACATCATAATTAACGATTAATTGAAAGATCCTTGCCGTGCATTGGCAGGGATTTTTTATTTTGAGGAAGAATAAATCCAGCAACTATGGTTCCCGCAATCAGAAAACAATATAATGAGGCGTTTACAGAAGAGGCTTACCAGGCTTATTTAACCGATCTTAACAGCAAACATCCGGGAGCCATCGAATTCAGGATTGCAGAAACACCTGTTTTTATTGACAAAGCATTTAAAGATAAAGTGATCTCTGCCTGTGAAAGTATTGTAGATGTGATTACCCGTTTCAATTTTAAAACACTCAGCTCACAAGCCATTCCTGAAAATGTACGTGTTCCAAATGAGAATGAACATACCGATTTTATCGCTTTCGATTTTGGCATCTGCGAAAATGAAGCCGGTGAACTGGAGCCGCAGCTAATCGAAATGCAGGGCTTCCCCACCCTGTTTGGTTACCAGATCTGGCATGATGAAGTAACCCGGAGACATTTTCAGATCCCCCAAAATTATTCCACGTATCTGAATGGGTTTAACAGAGATAGTTATATCAAGTTGCTGAAAGAGATCATTACAGACGGACTGCCTGTTGAAAATGTGATTCTGCTGGAGATCTTACCGCATCAGCAAAAAACAAAAATTGATTTTTATTGTACACAGGATTATGTAGGTATTCCTATCGTTTGCTTAACCGAACTGATACAGGAAGGCAGAAAATTATTTTATGAAAAAGATGGCAGAAAAATAGAGATCAAACGAATTTATAACCGGATCATTTTTGATGATCTTCAGCAACAATCTCCGGAGATTCAGGAAAAAGGGAAATTATTATTAACAGATCTGGATGTATCATGGGCACCACATCCCAACTGGTTCTATCGCATCAGCAAATTCACTCTGCCTTTTATTGATCATCCTTATGTTCCTAAAACAAAATTTCTGAATGAGATCAAAACATTACCAACCGATCTTGAGAATTATGTTTTGAAACCGTTGTTCTCTTTTGCCGGACAAGGTGTTGTTATTGATGTAACCAAAGAAGATATTGATAACGTAACAGATCAGGAAAACTGGATCCTGCAACGAAAAGTAAAATATGCAGATGTGATCACTACACCCGATATTCCCGCCAAAGCAGAGATCCGCATATTTTATTTCTGGAAAAAAGGAGAAGCACGTCCCGTTGCAACCAATAACCTTGCAAGATTAAGCAAGGGTAAAATGATTGGTGTGCGTTATAACAAAGACAAAGAATGGGTTGGCGGAAGTCTTGCTTATTTTGAGGAATAAATGAACATTCAAAAAAAGGGTCTGACTGTATGAACAGATTTATGAACATACTGATCCGCTATTTTATTCTTGACCGTAGAAAAAAACCGGGTGAGATTGAAAAAGCGTATACAAGATATCAACTCGCCAAAGAGTTCCGGGTGGCGAGATTGAGTGTATTGAGTTCATTGAAAGACGGATTCTTTATGCTCCTCGGTATTGCTTCGGCAGCATTTGGACTGGAAAGTTTTTTATTACCCAATAATTTTATTGATGGTGGCGCAACCGGTATCTCACTGCTGATCTCTGAGTTGGCACATATACCCTTGTATTATTTACTCATCATCATCAATCTTCCTTTTATTTATCTGGGGTACAAAGTGATCGGTAAAGCTTTTGCCATAAAAACAGCCATCGCCATTACCGGACTTGCCATTTGTGTAGCCACAATACATTTTCCCGAAGTAACGCACGATAAATTATTGGTCTCTGTTTTCGGTGGATTCTTTCTGGGAACCGGTATCGGGCTTTCTGTTAGAGGCGGTGCGGTGATTGATGGCACTGAAGTTTTAGCCATATTCCTTAGCCGTAAACTCGGCACCACTATCGGCGATATCATTATTATTTTCAATGTCCTTGTTTTTTCTGCCGCCGCTTATCTGCTTTCTGTAGAAACGGCTTTGTATTCAATGATCACCTATCTGGTTGCTTCCAAAGCCCTTGATTTTGTGATTGAAGGTATTGATGAGTACACCGGCGTTACCATTGTATCTACACACAGTGAAGAGATCCGGAAAATGATCTCAGAAAAAATGGGACGAGGATTAACCGTTTATAAAGGCAAAAGAGGTTTTGGCAGTCATGGCGAACGGAATGATATTGACATTGTTTATACCGTGATCACCCGCTTAGAACTGAATAAACTCAACACCGAGATCATGAAAATTGACCCCAATTCCTTTGTGGTAATGAACAGTGTAAAAGACACCCGTGGCGGAATGATCAAGAAAAGATCATTAAAACACTAACCTAACCGAGCCTTAGATTCATTTCACCTGTTTATCTACTAAATTTTGCGATTGTATTACTGATACAGTTAATTTAGCCACTCAAACAAACTAACTGATGAAACAGCTGCTACTGATTTGTTTTCTTATTCCTGTATTTGCTTTTACGCAGGAGAATTATGAAATACAGGTTTATGGTTCTGAAACCATGGATAAAGGACAAACCATGTTTGAGATTCATAGCAACTATACCGCAAAGGGCGGAAAAGATATTGTAAAAGGCGTACTTCCCTCATGGCATTCCATTCATGAAACTTTAGAGATTACACATGGCATTACCGATAATTTTGAATTAGGATTTTACCTCTTCACCAATTACACACCACAACACGGATGGAGAGTGATTGGAACCCATTTACGTCCCCGCATTGCAGCACCGGAAAAATGGAAATTGCCTGTGGGGTTAAGTCTTTCAGCAGAGATCGGTTTTCAAAACAAAGAATACTCTGCCGAAACATTCAGCATGGAGATCAGACCGATCATTGATAAAACATGGGGTAAATTATACGTTTCGTTTAACCCCGTATTAGGCGTTACGTTTACAGGCGTTGATAAACCTTCTGCTCCTGCTTTTGCGCCAAATTTAAAAACATCGTACGCCGTTTCTTCCAAAGTAAGTTTGGGTGCTGAATATTACGGTGATCTTGGTCCGCTGAATAATTTTGATAAATTGCCCGAACAAAACCATGCACTGTTTGTGGTTGCCGATCTGTTTCTAGATCCTAAATGGGAATTAAACTTTGGGCCCGGTTTTGGCCTCTCTCCCGCTGCGGATGGATTGGTTTATAAAATGATCCTTGGAAGACGCATTGATTGGGGTAAACACAAAAAAGCATAAATACTAATTCACAAAATTCCACCAGATCCCTAATCTTGTCCATAACCCTGTTCCGGGATTATCGTTGGTCATGAAATTGAGTTTATTGAATGAGAAGCCACTTTTCGGATTCAATGTATTAAGGTTTTCGATCCTGAAAAATCCTTTAAAACTTTTGATCCGGAAATGAAGATAGGCCGCTATATCCGGCCGGTTACTGATCGTATTTGTATTCTGTACAAAATATTTTCCAAGAAACGGCGAATAATTATCTGCTTTGTATGCACTGGTGTATTTGATTTCCAATCCGGTTGACAGAAAAAGATTGGTCGCAAAATTTCCTTCAAACGCAATCCGGTTACGCGTAAAAATAAAAGGAATATTTACCGGCGGTTGCCCAGTAGTTTGCTGTACATGCACTTCTGTATACCAGTTCCAATGCGTTGCCAAACGGAATTTCTTTTCAGCAGATACATGCAGCACATTAAACAGCGTAGCATATTGTTTGGCAGAAAAGAAACTGTCGAAATACATATAATTATTCACGGCAAAATATTCACCACTCAGTTTCCAGCCATTACGCGGGTTTTCGAACACGGCAAATAAGCGGATGATATTTTCTTTTCCATACGTTGTTCGGTTACTGATCGGAAAATGGCTCAACTGATCCAAAATCATAGATGGCGAACGGTTTACGTTCTGAAAACCGATATTGAGATAACCGATCTTTTTTCCCAATAATCTTTTCATACTAACCAAAGCTGAATAATCGCCTGCATTCAATCCATTAAGATATAGTTGCCCGGTAGCTTCAATATCCCATTTCTGGTTTCTTGTGCGGTTGCGGTATTCGCCCAATGCATATACATTATACATACCTCCGGCTTTAACCGTATCATCAAATGTGCCGGTTAAATTCTGTAAGGCAATACCCGCTTTTACAAACTGACTCTGGTTATTCTTGTCAGGAAAAGAGATCAGGCTGAACTCGTTGGTAAGGTCCTTCCAGGCATCTTTAAAACTAATGGTATCATTGGAAGGATACACATTGAAATAAGTATGATAGCGCGCAGAATCTGTGAAGTAATCATAAAACTGATAACTGCTGGAAGTATACCGCAGGGTATGTTCAATTCTGAAACGCGGATAGAATAATTTTACAACAACAGAGTCTGTAACCAGTGAATCCACCGGACCAATATCAAAATGGTGACGGAATAATACAGTGGCATTTTTATAAAGATTACCCGTGTTTACAGCTGTATTAAAAGGGTTACGCCCCGCTGCACCGGGTTTGCCTAAACGGGTTTCCAATTCAAACGGATCGTTTAATGCAAGGCTATCGAGTTTGTTCTTATTCTGTAATCCACCATTTTCAGAAGAAGCACTTTTATTCGTCATCAGCACCAGAAAGGTCTCGTATTTTCTATTCCGCGTTTGATAATGATAGGTAAACCGGAAATTATTCTGGCTCGCATTCTGGTTCTTTAAATTACCGGGTGCATTGCTGAAACGATATTCAAGCGAAAAATTAGTGGTACTTTTTTTGTTTTGTGTATGTACTACATTGATCAGCTGTTCTGCTTTACTGCCCAATGCATAAGCCAGTTCTGTATAAGGTCTTGTGGTTTGAAAGAATTTTGTATTCTCTAAATTGTATTGATAAATATCATACTCATGAAAACCGGCATCAAATCCGGCTTTCATTACAGGATTAAAAAAATAAGACTGCGCTGCCGTTCCGTAATTACCCAGGTTGTGATAATAATAAGGCAATGGGAAACGTGTGGTAAAATCGTTAATCGAAGAGTCAATGGTTCTCACCCTTGAGGAATCATAAAAACGGTAAAAAATGGTAATGGAATCTGTAAACCGATCCCTTTTCTGTAATGAATCGTTACCGGATTGTTTTTTGATGGGCCTGCCCTGACTATCATATCCAACACTGTTACCCGAAGTAGAAAGCGTTGATAACTGCCCCGATCGAACCTGCGCCTGCAATGAGGAAGCCGCTGCCGACAGGCAGATAAGTAAGATCAGTATGTTCTTCCCTAACAGTAAACGCATGTGTTCAAATATGCTGTAAAATAAGGGTTTGAGGGTAAGGTAAAAGTTAAAAGTGAGTGGTCAGTGGTGAGTAGTGAGTGAGATACGTTTTTACTCACTACTCACTACTCACTACTCACCACTGACTACTCACAACAAAGCTTTCACCAATTCAGTAAACAACAAAGTAAGTTTCGGTTCTGCATCTTTTGCTGCCTGAAGAACTTCCTCATGGGTAATGGTATTTTCTTCTTCGCGGATTCCGATATCGGTAATCACGCTCATGGCAAATACTTTCATTCCACAATGAACGGCTGCAATGGTTTCCTGCACAGTACTCATGCCTACCGCATCGCCACCCAATATATGAATCAGTTTATACTCTGCACGTGTTTCAAAAGTTGGGCCGGTTACGCCGGTATATACACCCTGCTTCAGTTCAATATCATTCACCTTAGCTATTTTCTGCACTTTGGCAATCAGGTCTTTGCTGTATGGCTCACTCATATCCGGAAAACGGGTACCCAACTGGTCTTCATTCTTTCCCAATAACGGGTTAGTGGTAAACATGCTGATATGGTCATTAATGATCATCAGGTCACCAATCTTAAAATGGGTATTCACACCACCTGCTGCATTCGACAATAACAGTGTTTCAACGCCCAGCAAACGCAAAACCCTTACCGGATAAGCAACCTGTTGTGCAGTATATCCTTCATAAAAATGGAAACGGCCCGCCATTACCCAAACTTTCTTGCCACCCAGTTCACCATAGATCAGTCTTCCTTTATGCCCCTCAACGGTACTTACCGGAAAATGGGGGATCTCTTTATATGGAATCTCTGTTTCTGCTTTTATTACATTAGACAGGTTACCCAACCCGCTTCCTAAAATAATGGCTACGCTTGCTTCTGAGGATACCTGTGAGCGGATAAAGGCTACGGTTTCCTGTAATTCTTTCATTATGTCTGACATATACTTAATTAAGTTGGCAAATATAGAATATCTGGCCTGAATCGTGAGGTGTCAATCGTGAGGCGTCAGACGTGAATCGTGAGTGGGACGCTCAGGGTGTAAAAACTCGATCAAACTCACGTCTCACGTCTGACGCCTTACGGTTTCTCCCAAACAAAAAGGCCATTAAGCTTAGAGCTTAATGGCCTATAGTAGGTTAAGAAAGTTCAGTGATTAACTTAAACGTTTCACGTTAACGGCGTTTAAGCCTTTACGTCCTTCCTGTACGTCAAAAATAACTTTGTCGTTCGCTTCGATCTGATCGACTAAGCCGTTTGCATGTACGAAAGTTTCTTTGCTGGAGTTATCATGTTTGATAAAGCCAAAACCTTTTTCTTCGTTGAAGAACTTTACAGTTCCTGTGATTTGTGTGTCCATTTGTAAAATTGTAAATAATTAATGGCCGCAAAGGTAACGTTATTATGCTTGTCTACCTAATAAAAATGAAAGTTTACTGTTAAAACTGTAGGAATCCGTTTTAATTTTTACTTTATAACAGACTATAAATCAGCCATTAACGGGAAACCATACGAATAAGTACCTGTCTGTGTAATTTCAACTGTTAAATACCTGTCGTTACTTATCTTAGCAAAATCAGCATTCACTTTTAAATATTTCCGGATGAAATGGTTTTGTTCTTTTTCGATATGTGTTTTAATGAGTATAGCTGCATTTGCACAAAAAACAAGTTATAAGGTATCTTTTCCCAATGCAATCCATCACGAAGCACATATAGAATTAACGGTTTCAGGTATCCCTGCAAAACCGGCCGTTTTTAAAATGAGCCGCTCCTCTCCCGGCAGATATGCTACGCATGAATTTGGTAAAAATGTATATGATGTAGTTGCCAAAGATGCAAGCGGAAAAAATTTACAGATCAATCGTATCGATGGCGATGTTTATGAAGTACCTAAGCATAGCGGCTCAGTAACCGTTAGTTACACTTTGTATGGTAATTATGCCGATGGCACTTATGCAGGCATTGATCCGGAAAGTATTCATTTAAATATGCCTGCCAGTTTTATGTGGATGAAGGGAATGGACGAAGCGCCAATCGAGATCAGTTTTGAGATCCCAAAAGAAAATAAAGGCATAATTGCCACTCAGCTGGTACCCACAAAAGAAGCAAATCGTTTTACGGCACCCGGACTGCAATATTTTATGGACAGTCCAACCAAGATTGGTGATCTCAAATTCAGAGAATGGGATCTGAACAATCCGGATGGCAAACATTTTACCATGCGAATTGCATTGGAATCATCTGCCACAGATGCAGAAGCGGATGATCTTGCAGGTAGGGTTAAAAAAATTGTACAGGAAGCGAAAGCCGTGTATGGAGAATTTCCTGTGTATGATCATGGCACGTATACATTTATTGCCAGCGTAAATCCTTTTGTACAGGGCGATGGTATGGAACACAGAAACTCAACCATGATCTCTGTTCCTATGAATCCTTTTTACGCAGTGGGTGTACAGGAAGTTTTTTCGCACGAGTATTTCCATAACTGGAATGTAGAACGCATACGGCCAAAAACACTGGAGCCTTTTAATTTTGAAAAAAGTAATATGAGTAATGAACTTTGGTTTGCAGAAGGGTTTACCCAATATTATGGCGAATTATTATTAGCACGGGCAGGCTTAAGTAATGAGGCCAATTATCAGATCATTATGTCATCATTGATCAATACAAAAATGAATACACCCGGGGCTATGGGCTACTCTCCTGTTCAGGCCAGTAACCATGCGGTGTTTGTAGATGCAGCGGTTTCGATAGACAAGAATAATTATGCCAATATGTTTACATCTTATTATCCATATGGCGCTTCTATTGCATTGGCATTGGATCTGGAATTACAAACACGTTATCATAAAACATTGGATGCATATATGCAGGCTATGTGGAAACGGTTTGGAAAAACGGAAGTACCGTATACACTAACAACCATGCAGGAAACATTGGCTTCTGTTAGTGATGCAGCTTTTGCAGAAAATTTTTTCAGTAAATATATCCTGGGGCATGAACCGATAGATTATGCATCATTGTTTGCAAAAGCGGGCTATGATCTTGCTAAATCAGCAGAAGGAAAAGTGTATCTCGGCATCAATACCAAACCCAATGAACGCGGTAAATTTGCCATTGCAAGTAATACCATCAAAGGAACAGCCGCTTATGAAGCGGGGTTAGATATTAATGATGAGATCCTGAAATTTGATGATACGCCTATTAAAAGCACCAATGAACTCAATAGTTTTTTGCTTACCAAGAAACCGGGAGATGCGGTAATAGTGACCTATAAACACCGTGATACAGAAAAGCAAACCAGGGTTATCTTAAAAGAACAACCGGGTTATACCCTGATACCATTTGAGCGAACAGGCAAAACGGTTACAGATGAGAACAAAAAAATCAAGGCGAGCTGGTTTACTTCAAATACAAAATAGACTTTAAAACAGAAACACATGTTTGGGATTTCTTATCTGGATATTTCTGCAGGAATGGGATTATGTGCCACAGGCTTACTCACCTTTAATTTTTTATTGGGGATGATACTTAGCACCGCATACAAAAGATCGGTATACTGGAAAAAACTGCCTGAGCAGGTTAAAAAGATCAGCATTGATGATCTGCATAACTGGACAGCCTATGTGGCTTTGCTGTTTGTATTATTCCATCCCCTGTTTCTTTTTCTGGATGGAGAAAGTAAGTTCAGTTTTATTCATATCCTCAACCCGCTTAGTGCACCCAAACAGCCAACCATTGTTTTATTGGGAAGTTTGAGTTTGCTTGTATTGTTAATCGTGATCATCACAACCCAAAAGATCATTAAAAAGAAAATGAGTTTTCGGTTGTGGAAGAATATACACCTGGTCTCTTATGGCACCGCATTGCTTTTTTTGTTTCATGGATTATTGATGGATCCTGAATTGAAAGACAGGCCAACGGATTGGCTGGATGCAGAAAAATTCTTTTCCGAGTTTTGTCTTTTATTATTGATAGCGGCAAGCGTGATCCGTTACAAATATCACCTGAAGCATAAAACAGTGTAAACAAACCCTTATTGCGTTGCCGAATGTTTGCCTAACT
Organism: Sediminibacterium sp.; assembly: GCA_965206685.1. Classification (GTDB taxonomy): domain Bacteria; phylum Bacteroidota; class Bacteroidia; order Chitinophagales; family Chitinophagaceae; genus Sediminibacterium. Next base: position 868,451 of record OZ242223.1, on the reverse strand, counting down.
TTAGACAAACGATTACTGCTATGCAATTTGAGCATTTCTCTTCTTTTTTACTGATTGCATTATTTGTTGGAGCATCTGCAGCTATTTGGGTAGCCGGTGTTAAAATAACCAAGGCCACAGATTTTATCGCATCCTATTTTAAACTGGGTGAAGCGTTTGGCGGGATGGTTTTTCTGGCCATTGTTACCAATCTTCCTGAAATTGCCATTACGGTTGTTGCGGCTTATAGCCATAATATGGATATGGCCATCAGTAATATCCTCGGTGGCATTGCCATACAAACCGTGGTATTGGTATTGATCGATATTTTTGGTGTGGGCAAACTCGGGCCCTTAAGTTTAAAAAGCACCTCTCTTATATTATTGTTGGAAGGCATTTCGCTTATTTTTATTTTAACACTCGTATTAACGGGCAAACAGTTTTCAGCTGATCTGATCTTTTTCAGAACCACGCCTTTTGAATGGCTGATTGTTGGTGTTTGGCTGGGAAGCATTTATCTGATCTCAAAACAAACACCGGCAACCAACCCTCACCCAAGAAAAAAAGTCTACTCCCGTGAAGTATCTGAGTTAGAAACAACAACAAAAACTCCTGATAAAAAAAGCAATGGCTATACTTCTGTAAAACCGGCGCTATGGGTATTTGGCATTTGTGCATTGATTACTTTATTAGCCGGCTGGTCTTTAGAAGAAACCGGACAAATATTAGCCGACAGATTTCATCTTGGTGGTGTTTTATTTGGGGCAACTTTTCTGGCGTTAGCCACGGCACTTCCTGAAATATCTACAGGTATTCAATCTGCAAGAATGAAGGATTACCAGATGGCAGTGAGCGATATTTTTGGCGGTAATGCATTTTTGCCGGTATTGTTTCTGGTAGCGTCTATCATTAGTGGAGAAGCGATACTTCCTTCTTTAAAACCTTCGGATATCTATCTTACCTGTATCGGTATTTTCTTAACAGGTATTTATATGGTGGGAATGATCCTTCGGCCGAGAAAACAATTTCTGTATATGGGTGTGGATTCTATTATCGTTTTAATTGTTTATGCAATCAGTGTTATTGGCTTAGTATTTCTTGTTTAATCATCTATGAAACCTTTACTGCCTCTTTTTCTGATCTTAACGCATAATAAGCCCAAACAGCACTTGCTATCATAAATATTGATCCCAGCAAAAAGGAAACGCCGGGAAAATATACAGGTGCGCCCGGAGCGATGAAGTACGCAAATAAATTGGTCATCATAGGTGGACCAATGATGGATGTAAGGCTCATCAAACTTGTTAATGCACCCTGCAACTCACCTTGTTCATTGGGCGGAACATGGCCCGAGATAATAGATTGTAAAGCAGGGCCGGCAATACCACCCAAACAATACGGTATTAAAAACACAAACATCATCCAGCTTTGAGATGCGAAGGCAAATAAGAGTAAGCCAAAAGCATATAGCCCCAATCCCACGTACACACTTTTTTCATTACCGATCTTTGGATTGATTATACGAACCAATCCGCCTTGTACGGCACCCACTAATAAACCCACTACACCTAAGGAAATCCCGATCATTTTTGTGCTCCAATTAAATTTTTCGATATTAAAATAACTCCAGTTACTTTGAACCGCATGTGCAGCGAGATAAACCAAAACAAGCGAAACCACTAACCCGCCTACTCCCGGATATTTTTTTAATTGCAGTAAAGAACCCACCGGATTGGCCCGTTTCCATTCAAATTCGCGGCGATGTTCTTTGTCTAATGATTCGGGTAAAACAAAATATCCATAGAGCCAGTTAGTTAATGCCAATCCGGCTGCCACATAAAACGGAACACGCGGGCCGAACTCACCAAGCAGTCCGCCAATTAACGGGCCCACAATAAAACCTAATCCAAATGCGGCACCGATCATTCCAAAATTCTGTGCACGGTTTTCGGGTGTGCTGATATCGGCAATGTATGCAGAGGCCGTTGTAAAACTGGCACCTGTAATACCGGCGATCAATCTTCCTACAAATAACCACCAGATGGATGGTGCAAATGATAGAAATAAATAATCGATCCCAAATCCGAATAAAGAAAATAATAATACCGGTCGTCTTCCGTATTTATCACTCAGGTTACCCAATATCGGCGCACAGATAAACTGCATAAAAGCATACGCAAACGTAAGCCAGCCGCCATATTTTGAGGCGAGACTAATGTCTGTTATACCCAGTAATTGTTCAATCAGTTTAGGCATTACAGGAATGATCAAACCAAAACCCGTTACATCAATGAGTAAGGTGATAAAAATAAAACCCATTGCTGCTTTTCTATTCGTTGCCATTGTATGGAGAAATTAAATTGAATTGTGAAAATGAGTATTTCTTTCGAGAAGTAAAAACTAAAGTACTTCTCTTTTTACACCTGGGATCTCTAAAACAAGATCCGCCCCATAAGCTCCGGCAGGTGTTTGATAACCTGTTGTGAAATTACCTTCCAATACTTTTTTGGTAATGATCAGGCTGCTCAATGCGGTTAAGGTATATCCTTCCGGACATTGCAATCTAACGGATGCATTTACCCCGGCGGCATTGGTGGCTTCCGCCCATACAAGGCTAACTCCATTGGCACGCATTTCGTCCGATGGACCGGCAGGTTTTTGTTTGAGTTTTTTCTTTGCTTTATTTCTGGCAAAAGAAGTGCGAAGAAACCAGTTGAACAGCCATTGCCATTTCAACATTTTAAAGGTTTTGGGAGAAGTGCCGGTATAGGTTTCTATATTGGGAATACCTGTAGTTGTATAAGCCGTAGAAACATCACCCCATGGAATGCACATCACAAATAATTTCTTGATGCCAAAATCAACAAAGAAGCCTTTATGGCCTAATGGTTTTTTAATAATGTTTCCGTTTTCACGAACAACGCCCCCTTCACCCAGATTTTCTGCCATAGTGGTTGCGGTACCGTGAGAGAGTTGTCCGCCAATCATTGCAAACGCCAGTTTCAAATGCGTTGCATCCGGTAATTGTTGTTTTACATATAATGCTGCGCAATCTGTGGGTACCACATCAAAGCCAACACCGGGCATGATCATGATTCCTTTTTCTTTTGCGGCATAATCGCATTGTTTGGCTTTTTCAAAAACACTGATCTCACCCGTAATATCCAGGTAATGCGTCCCCGTTGCCAAACAAGCCTGTACCATTTTTTTTGAGGTATGCTGAAAAGGCCCTGCACAATGCAATACCACCGGCACCTCGCGCAAAGCAGCCTCCAGGGTTTCCGTATCCGAAAGATCAATGACTTTATAAGGTAAATGCAGGGTTTCGGCCATCGATTGTAATGCCGCTTCATTTCTTCCGGCTAATATCGGCTGCAGGCCATAGCCCAATGCCATTCTTGCAATCAGTTGGCCGGTATATCCATTAGCGCCATACAGTAAGAAGCGGTTTGTTTGCATACTGAAATGTACAACAATGCTGTTGATTCTTATCATCAGGCGCATAAAAAAAGGGAGTATCGCTACTCCCTTTTTACACACAAACAGGATATATTATTTGCGTAAAGTGATCACACCTACAGAAGTTTCTTTGGGTGCTTTTACCACTATATTGTTAAGCGTTGTATCGATGTAGCCGTTAGAAGCATTAACGAATACGGAATAGGTTCCATCTTTTAATCCTCTAACTTTAAAATAACCCTCTTTATCAGGTAATGCATATGCTGTATCGGTAGCATTATAAATGGTAACTACCGGGAACCCTTCTTTAGGGCCAACCCTTCCGGCCAGACTTCCTGTAGCACTAACGGTATAGAAATGGAACAAAGGGCGCAGAATAAATTTGCCATTACTTTCCTGGATAATAGAACGTGTTATATCAAAGTCGAGCCATAAACGGGATTTGCCGGGAATATATTCTTCGCACTCATTTCCTTTTAATTTGATCAGTACATAATTCAATGCACCGGCAGGCAAGCCTACGGGATAGGTAACACTGTCTTTTACTACAGAATTATTGGTACCGATCTCTATTTTAATTAAACGGATAGATCCTTTGGTAATACCTTTTGCAGCCAGTATTGTATCGGCTCCGTTACGGAATTTCAAAATATCATATACACCCGGAGTGATGTTCAGGTTCTCCCAAACAAAAGAAGAATCTTTTTTCTGATCATCAGAACCTCTTCTGTCCCAATCATCATTATCATGTCTGCGGGTATCTTTACTGGTATCAACCAATACTTTTACAGAGCGGATATCGATCAATACTTTATCAAAAATACCCGGGCCATCCGTAAGGTAAAGGGATAAGTTCTGAGTTCCTGTTGCTGCAGATTCTGTAGACGCATTTTTCTGGCAGGAAATCAATGCCCATGATGTGGCAATAAACATAAGGGCTGCGAGGAATAGGTTTTTGTTTTTCATCTTTTTGTTTTTTAGAGTAACACGGGTTCTGGCTAAAATCTGTTTCTGGTTTTTCCGGGCAAAAGAATGTAAGACACCGCGAATGCAATGCATTTTTCAGCTTTGGAAAATGGTGATAAAAATCTTTGTCTGACAAGACAAAGGATGCATTTCTTACTTAACTTGGCGTTTACCAATACATGCTTCATGAAAAAGATACTGATCGGTGTTTGTGCGTTGCTTTGTACAAAAAATATTTTTGCCCAGCCCCTGTCGGATGCAGAAAAAAAGATCATCAGCTACGTAAACCTCCATATGCCCGAAACGGAGAAACTGCTTGAAAACGTGGTAAATATCAACAGCGGCACCTTAAATAAGGCCGGCGTTCTGAAAGTTGGCGATGTATTTGCCAAAGAATTTGCCAAAGCCGGATTTAGCACCGAATGGGTAACCCTCCCCGATTCGCTTAACCGCGCGGGACATCTGGTAGCCACCCGCAAAGGCAAAAAAGGCAAGAAATTGTTCCTGATAGGCCATCTGGATACGGTTTTTGAACCCGATATGCCCTTCTCACCTTATACAAAACTGAATGATTCTACCGCTACAGGCCAGGGCGCCAATGATATGAAAGGTGGAGATTTGGTAGCCATTGTGGCTTTACAGGCTTTGCAATCGATGGGGCTACTGGATGATGCTTCCATCATAGCCTATTTTACCGGAGATGAGGAAAAAGCAGGTGTACCCAGCAGCGTGAGCCGTAAAGATTTTATTGACAGAGCCAAAACCTGTGATATAGCCCTTGCCTTTGAAGGAGCCAATGGATTGAATTCTGTAGCCACAGCGCGCCGGGGTGCCAGCGGATGGAAACTGCATATAACAGCAAAAACAGGTCATTCCTCCGGCGTATTTACAGCAGGTTCAGGCTATGGAGCCATTTATGAATCTGCACGCATCCTTAACCAGTTTCGGGAACAGTTGAGCACGGAAAAATATCTCACATTTAATCCCGGATTGATCGTGGGTGGTTCTGATATGAGTTATAATGATAAAACAGCCAAAGGCGAAGCGATCGGCAAAACCAATATCATTTCACCGGAAGTTGTGGTTACCGGTGACCTACGCTTTTTAACCGAAGCACAAAAACTGGCTGCCCGCGAAAAGATGAAAGCAATTGTATCAACGCAAAACCTGAATGGCAGTAAAGCGGAGATCAGTTTTCAGGACGGGATTCCTTCTATGGAACCTACGGAAGGCAATAACCGTATTTTAAGTGTAATTGATAACACCACTCAGGCCATGGGATTAGGCGCTACCAAAGCAGGCGATCCCGGCTCAAGAGGTGCCGGTGATATTTCGTACATTGCCAAATATGTGGATTGTATTGATGGATTAGGTGCTTCCGGCCGCGGGGCACATGCACCGGGTGAGACCATTAATCTGAAAGAGTTTCCATTCCTCATACAAAGAGCCGCAATACTTATTTATCGATTAACCCATACTGAATAAATTAATGATGAAAACAAAAGCCCCCTTTTTAACCATCGCGATCGCCTTGATGGCAATCAGCACTGCATTTGCATTTAAAGCGGATAAAAGAGAGTATTATGAAATCAAACTCTACCGTTTATCAACCAATGATCAGGTAAAAAAAGTAGAAGATTTTTTAAGAGATGCCTATTTACCGGCCCTGCACAGAGCCGGTATTTCTAAAGTGGGTGTATTTCATCCAAGAGGAAATGATACAGCTGCTGATAAAAGAGTGTATGTATTTATTCCGGTGAAAACGATTGATAAAGTAGCCGTAGTTGAAGATCTGATGATCAACGACCCGGAACTGGTTAAAGCCGGCGATGCTTATTGGAATGCTGCTTATAATGCAACATTTTATAACCGGATTGAAACCATCATTCTGAAAGCCTTCCCTTTAATGCCAACCTGGAATGTTCCCAATTTAACCGGCCCGAAAACAGAAAGGGTTTATGAACTCCGCAGTTATGAAGGGCCAACCGAAAGATTATACAGACAAAAAGTAAAAATGTTTAATGAAGGCGGCGAGATCGCTTTGTTTAAGCGATTGAATTTTAATGCCGTTTTCTATTCAGAAGTAGTTGCAGGCAGTCACCAGCCCAACCTGATGTACATGACCAGTTTTAATAACTGGGCAGACCGTGAAGAACATTGGAAAGCATTCAGTTCTTCTCCCGAATGGACAGTATTAAAAGCCGAACCACAATATATAAATTCCGTTTCAAAAAATGAACAGGTTTATTTAAACCCAACCGAGTTCTCCGAATTCTAACCTTGTTTATTTTGTTCTTTTTCAGAACAAAATATTTCGACGATTGCAGCCAGTAAAAGTCACGCAGTAATGCGTGACTTTTTATTTACCGGTAAGCGTTCTTTTCACGCTCCGCTTTTAAGCTTTGGAACATAGCTATCGCATCCTGTCCTTTTGACAATGCTGTGATCACTATTGCCATTCTTTTTGCAACAGCCACTTCCGATTTTACACCCGCCATCCATTTGATAAAATAGTTTCGGTGAGAAGGAAGCAGTTTGTCGAATTGTTTTTTTGCTAAAGGTTCATCCGCCAAACAATCCAGAAAGTCCTGTGTAGGTGCTAACAGATTATTGTCTAAGGACAATTGTACATCAACCATGGCACCTTTCTTTTTGTGTGTGCCTTTGCGCATAGCCGCATTAAAAGCAATGATAAAACGACCACCTCCCATCGGTACAAGCGCAACGCCGGCAATTGGATGCTTATCCAATTTGCCTTTTACCCGAAATGATTTTTTGTTGCCGGGTTTTAATTCCTGTGCAATATCAACCGGTACCTCAATATACATCCAGCCGGTTTTTTCACCCTGCTCGGCAAACTGGTTTATGGTGGCTTTGAATTTTACCATGGTATAAAGCTAATTTCGGATATCCTTGATTAATAAACAATAATTAAAGTTTCATAATATACTATCCTGACCCCTACTTTTGCCGCTAAATCTGTTTTTCTTACCTTTGCACTGTTGAAAAAACTTATAGCCATATCATTCCTGTCAATTTATTTGCTCTCTACCACTGAATTATCGCAGTTATTCAAACTGCCGTCATTGGTAGAACATTTTGTTGAACATAAGCAGGAGAACAAGGATATCACGCTTTGGGATTTTCTTTGTATCCATTATGCACATGGCATTGTAAAAGATGCTGACTATGATAAGGATATGAAATTGCCTTTCAAAACGCATGATGGCTGCACCAACTCAACCATTTCTGCTTTTATTCCCAACAATTTTTCTACTGAGATCGTAAAAACGATTGTTACCGAACCCAAATCATTCCCTTCCTATCACGAAGAGAATATATCTTCTTCTTTCCTGTCAACTATCTGGCAGCCTCCAAAACAGGGTTAATCATTTCTTTTTTATTGAAGGATGCAGACACTAAAGTGTTTGTGCATCTGTGTATCTATTCATTCAATCGAACATTGATTAACAGAAAAATATGCTTAATAAGATCATTGGGTTTTCCATCAGGAATAAACTCATCATCGGGCTGTTTGTAATGGCCCTTGCAGGTTTCGGAATTTATCAAACGACCAAACTCCCCATTGATGCGGTTCCGGATATCACTAATAACCAGGTGCAGGTAATCACCGTTGCACCTTCTTTTGGGGCAACAGATATTGAAAGGCTGGTAACCTTCCCGATAGAACAGGCCAACAGTAATATCAGCGGGATGAAAGAGATCAGGAGTTTTTCCCGCTTCGGACTCTCTCTTGTAACCATTGTATTTGATGATGCCACAGATATTTACTGGGCACGACAACAGGTGGCTGAACGATTACAAAAAGTGCAGTCACAAATCCCATCCGGTATCGGTATACCCGAACTGGGGCCAATCAGCACGGGACTTGGAGAAATCTACCAGTATGTAGTAAGACCGGAACCGGGGTATGAAAAAAAATATGATGAAACAGAATTGCGCACAATTCAGGATTGGATTGTACGCAGGCAGTTGCTGGGTGTAAAAGGCGTGGCAGAAGTGAGCAGCTTTGGTGGCAAGCTCAAACAATATGAGATCGCCGTAAATCCAAACAAACTGCAGTCGTATCATATAACCATCAACGATGTATTTACGGCGCTTGAAAAAAATAACCAGAATACCGGTGGTGCCTATATTGAAAAAGGTTCGACCGTTTTATTTATCAGAAGTGAAGGACTGATCGGCACTAAAAATGATATAGAGAACATCTCTGTAAAAGCCACAGAAAGTGGTGCTCCCCTGTTTATAAGAGATATAGCAGATGTAAACACCGGTTATGCCACCCGTTATGGTGCCATGTGTTTTAATGATCAGGGCGAGGTTGCCGGCGCTGTAGTAATGATGTTAAAAGGAGCCAACAGCAGTGAAGTGATTAAAAATGTAAAGAACCGGATTGCACAAATTCAAAAGACTTTGCCAAAGGGTGTTGTGATCGAACCTTTTCTGGACAGAACCAAGATGGTGAACAATGCCATTGGCACAGTTGAAAAAAACTTACTGGAAGGCGCATTGATTGTAGTGTTTATTCTTGTACTCTTTCTTGGCAATCTGCGTGCGGGATTATTGGTAGCTTCTGTTATTCCGCTGGCAATGCTTTTTGCCATTATACTGATGAACCTGTTTGGTGTAAGCGGCAACCTGATGAGTCTGGGTGCGCTTGATTTTGGATTGATCGTTGACGGAGCGGTAATCATTGTGGAAGCGGTAATGCATCAGTTAACACACAGTAAAAAATTCAGTCATACCCAGCAGCTTTCTACATCCGAAATGGATAAACAGGTAACCCAATCTGCCGGTAAGATGATGAACAGTGCTGTATTTGGCCAGATCATTATCCTGATTGTTTACCTGCCCATATTTACACTGCAGGGAATTGAAGGTAAGATGTTCAAACCCATGGCACAAACGGTTGCTTTTGCTTTATTAGGTGCATTTGTTCTATCGCTCACTTATATCCCTATGATGAGTGCGCTCGTGCTGAGCCGGAAAATCAAACACAAACCCAATTTGTCTGACAAAATAATGTTTCGTGTTGAAAGAGTATACCAGCATGCCCTGGCAAGAATTTTACACTTTCCTAAAACAGTACTTGCCATTGTAGCTACCCTTTTTATAGCGGCTGTTTATACGCTAACCAGTTTAGGGGGAGAGTTTATTCCTGCGCTGGAAGAAGGCGATTTTGCGGTAGATACCAAAGTATTAACCGGGAGTAATCTGAATACAACAATTGCCAGTACCCAAAAAGCTTCACATATACTGAAAACCAGGTTCCCGGAAGTTCAGAAAGTAGTTACCAAAATCGGCAGCGGAGAAATTCCTACAGACCCAATGCCCATGGAAGCGAGCGATATGATGGTGATTTTGAAAGACAAAAGCGAATGGACTTCCGCAAAAACTTTTAAAGAATTATCAGAGAAGATGAGCAAAGCATTGGAAGAAGTTCCCGGTATTACAACCGGTTTTCAATTTCCGGTGCAAATGCGTTTTAATGAATTGATGACAGGCGCCCGGCAGGATGTTGTATGTAAGATCTTTGGTGAGAATCTTGACACATTGGCTTTCTATGCGGAAAAACTTGCCAGAGTAGTGAGCACGGTAAAAGGCAGTCAGAATTTGTTTGTAGAACCGGTTACCGGTATGCCACAGATCATTATAACGTATAACCGGGATGCTATTGCACAGTATAAACTGAATATTGCAGATATTAACAAAGTGGTGAATACAGCATTTGCGGGGCAAGCCACGGGGGTAGTATTTGAAGAAGAAAAGAGATTCAACCTTGTTGTAAGGCTGAACACAGATCAAAGAAAAAATCTGGAAGATGTGCAGAATCTGCTGATCCCAACCCCACAAGGCACCCAGATTCCATTATATCAGTTGGCAGATGTATCTATTAAGGATGGGCCGAATCAGATTCAGCGGGTTGATGCCAAAAGGAGAATTGTGGTAGGCTTTAATGTAAAAGACAGAGACGTACAAACCATTGTTACCGAATTACAACAAAAAGCAGAGACGCAGATCAAATTACCTGCCGGGTATTATATCAATTACGGAGGAGCGTTTGAGAACCTGAATGAAGCGAAGAAGCGTTTGTCGATTGCTGTGCCGGTATCCTTATTCCTGATCCTTGTGCTTTTATATTTCGCATTCAATTCCTTAAAACAGGGACTGCTTATTTATACTGCTATTCCGCTGTCGGCAATTGGAGGAATTTTCTTTCTTGCTTTAAGGGGCATGCCATTCAGCATTAGTGCAGGTGTAGGTTTTATTGCTTTGTTTGGCGTAGCGGTATTGAATGGAATTGTTCTGATCGCCGAATTTAACCGGTTGAAAAATGAAGGATTAACTAACCTAAACAATATTGTACTGATGGGAACCAAAGTTCGTTTACGTCCTGTATTAATGACAGCCTTTGTAGCTTCTCTGGGTTTTTTACCAATGGCCATCAGCAATGGCGCCGGCGCTGAAGTTCAAAGGCCTTTGGCAACAGTTGTGATTGGTGGATTATTGATTGCAACCTTTCTTACACTTTTTGTATTGCCTGTTTTATATATTCTGTTTGAGAAAACAGGTAAGAAACAGAAAGGACATAATTATGGTGTAGCCATACTCATTTTCCTGTCGCTATCAACCATGGGTGCTAAAGCGCAAACCCCGATAAATTTATCGGCAGCCATAGACAGCGCATTAAAAAATAATATTGGAATCAAAAATGAAAAATTGAAAGCAGAGTTTCAACAGAAATTAATTGCATCCTCTTCCAATATTCCTAAAACGGGAATTACCGCTGAAACAGGCCAGATCAATGGTGCCTATTTTGATTCAAGATTAGGTATTTCCCAATCATTCAGTTTCCCGAAAGTGTATTCCAGTCAAAAGAAACTGTTAACAGAAGAATGGAAAACCTCCGTTTTAAGTGTTACCCTTAAAGAAGCCGAGATCCGTAAACTGGTAGCACAATCGTACTATAGTTTACTGGTTTTACAGGAGAAAAAGGATTTATTGCTAAAGGCAGACAGCAATTACGCATTGTTTTTGCAGAAAGCAGCTTTACGTTTTTCAAAAGGGGAAACCAATCTGTTGGAGAAAACCACAGCCGAGAACCAGCGGGGTAATATTCTGCTACAGGTTAAAGCGATAGAAGAAGAAATAGAGATCACAAAACTGCAGTTTCGTTTATTGTTGAACACAGCATCTGCCGTTGAACCTTTACGTGAAAACATAAAAATGAAACTCTTTTTTGCAGATACAGTAAGTGCGATTGAAGGCCACCCCGTGCTGACTATACTTCAACAACAGAAAGAGGCAGCAAAAGCAACCACTGCTCTGGAGAAATCACGTTTGTTACCCGATCTTACTATCGGCATCAGTAATATGAGTATGAAAGGTATGGGGCCGGATAATATTTTATACAGTTCTTCAGCAAGATTTACATCAGCCTCTATAGGAATAGGTATTCCTGTTTTTGCAGCTTCTCAAAAAGCAAAGGTAAACTCAGCCAAAGTAGCTGAAAGGCTTTCTGAAAATACTTATCAGCAACAATTACAATTATTGGAGAGTCAGTTTCAAACAGCATGGGTACAATACCGTACCAATCTTCGAACAGTTGATTATTTTGAAAAAACAGCTGTACCCAATGCCGCCATTATTATTACCACCGCCAATAAGCAATTTACCGCTGGTGAAATTAATTATTTAGACTGGGTGATGCTCACCAATCAGGCAACCATTATTGAGAATAACTATCTCGACGCTGTAAGATCATTCAACGAAAGTGTAATTGTACTCAATTATTTATTATCTAAAGAACAGACAAAATGAAATATGTAACCATCATAGCCACCTTCTTTCTTGCCACAGCCTGCGGAAGTAAAAAGAATACTGAAAAAACAGAAGTAAAAACAACTGTAAATGAGAATGCAGTAACACTCACTGCTGCCCAAATGGCCACAGCCAAAATAGTAACAGGTTCTCTGGAAGAGAGAATAGTTTCTTCAGTGATTAAAGTAACGGGAAAGATAGATGTACCTCCCCAAAACATGATCTCTGTAAGTATGCCATTAGGTGGCTATTTAAGATCTACAAAACTTTTACCAGGAATGCAGGTAAAAAAAGGCGAGGTTATTGCAGTAATGGAAGACCAGCAATATATTCAACTGCAGCAGGATTACCTAAGTGCTAAAGTTAAACTTACCTACGCAGAAGCAGAATATCAGCGGCAGAAAGAATTGAATCAAAGTAAAGCAAGTAGTGATAAAGCTTTTCAACAGGCTCAGCTGGAATACAGTAACCAGAAAATAAGTATGGGTGCACTTGCTGAAAAATTAAAATTGATCAATATCAATCCGGCCGGTATTTCCGAAACCAATATTTCAAAAAGTGTTAACCTTTACTCCCCTATTAACGGATTTGTTTCAAAGGTAAATGTGAATATTGGCAAATTTGTTAATGCACCCGATGTGCTGTTTGAACTGGTAAACCCTTCTGATATTCACCTGAACCTTAAAATATTTGAAAAGGATCTTGATAAACTTGTTATCGGCCAAAAGTTGCTTGCATTTACCAACAATAATCCGGCTAAAAAACATGTTTGCGAAATCAGTTTGATCAGCCAGGATCTTTCTCCGGAAAGAACTGCCGATGTGCATTGCCATTTTGAACAATATGATAAAACCCTTGTACCGGGCATGTATATGAATGCTGATATTAAGATTAAAAGTCTTAAAACCATGACTTTACCGGATGATGCGATTGTGACTTATGGAAGCAATTATTACGTTTTTACAGCATCAAACAATAATCATTTTGAAATGACTGAAGTAATAACGGGCATAAAAGAAAATGGTTTTACAGAAATAAAAAATACAGAATCATTCACCGGCAAGCAAATTGCCATAAAAGGTGCTTATACATTGCTGATGGCGTTGAAAAATAAATCAGAAGAATAATATCATAAATAAAAAACTCCCTGAATCATATGTTACAGGGAGTTTTTTTAATAAGAAATTATCAATTCAACCTATCCATCCCTTTAATAATCCGATAAGGTTTATTAAAAAAATCATCAACCGTAGAATTGAATACATCTTTATAAAAAATCGGTGTGCTATGCCCTGAGTTAGGTAAGATCCATAAATAAGATCTTGGGATGCTATGAAAAATCAGCATCGTATGCTCTTCACGTATCACATCATGATCGCCACCGATTACCAATGTAGGACAAGCAATTTTTCCAAGGTCTGCAGTAGGAATATGCGGTTGTTCTTCCAGCAACCTTAATAATTTCCATTCGTTCTTTTCTTTGTCTGTGCGATTGGTTTTGGCTTTTGCTTTTGCATACTCAGGGCCAACCAGATCCCAGATTTCCTGCGGCACTGCGGTTGTATCAGGCTGCAAGTTTGCACCGGTAACGGCAAGTTTTTTTACTTTTTCAGGATGGCGCATTGCTAACAGCAGGCCGTTGATTCCACCATCGCTCCAGCCAATTACATTAGCAGAATCCACTTTCAATTCGGTAAGCAAAGCTGCATAATCATCCGCCATCATTTCATAAGTAAGCGAATCTGAGTTATCAATTGATTTTCCTTGTGCACGGCTATCCGCAATGATCACTTTATATTTTTTGGAGAAATAGGGAATGTTATTGGAAAAATCCTTGATCGATCCTCCATTACCATGAATGATCAATAGTGGCTGGCCTTCGCCATATATTTCACAATACATTTTCATCCCGCGGATCTCATAATATTTTCCGGCAGATGCATTGTTGCCGTAAGCAATGGGTTTACTATCCTCGGCCTGTTTACAGGACTGAACACCAAGTAATAGAATTGCTACAAATAATACCGAAATATATTTCATAATCATTGATTTAATCATCAAGATAATACAAATGATCAGATTTCAGAAACCTGCCTATTCATTACTTCTTCTGAAACCTATTCTTTCCCGTGGCGGGTTGGGCGGATTAAGGAGTTGTTTTAAATATTGAAAGATCCTTTCTATCTGTTCATCATGGCCGGAAAGTTTCTGTTCTATTTTTTCGAGCTGTAATAATATGTCTTTATGCGTTAGCAACATTTCTCTCATTTTTGTAAAAATTCTGATTACCTGGATGTTTACAGCGATGGCTCGTTCGCTGTTAAGTATACAAGAAAGCATGGTTAGGCCCTGTTCTGTAAAACAAAAAGGTGCATATCGTAACCCTTGTTTGTCAGAATTGGAGGTCACAAATTGTGACCTCCAATTTTTAAGCTCGGAACCATTCATTTGAAACATAAAATCCCCAGGAAATCTTTTTCGGTTTCTGCGCACTGCCTGTTTCAAATGCTTGGTTTCCACTCCATACAATTCTGCCAGATCACGATCAATCATTACTTTTTGGTTCCTGACAAGATATATCTTATTAATGATAGATTCATCCGCCAGCAGCAGCCTCATTTTAGCTTTTGCCATATCTTTTTATTTACAAATTAGAGGACGCAAATTGCGTCCTCTAATTTGAGTAAGTAATAGCCTAAAATAAAGGGAGTTTGATTAACCGGGTAGCGTATTTACCGCAGAAAATCAGCGCGATTTCACGGTATTTTATTCTTTCTTTTCATCGGTAAGAATGTAATAGAAGTAACCCATTACTTCATCGGGCAATGGCATATGGCCTTTATTGGGAACGATGATTTCAGATACTTTTTTATACCCATGATCCTCTGCTGCTTTTTGAGCCGCTTTCCATTGATTGAAGTTAGCAGCTTTAGGGCCATAAAAAGAATCTAATGCAGGTGTAAATCCAACAACTGGTAGTACAACTCTTGAAAGATCATTAGAGAAAGAGGCAGGATCCGTCATACAACTGTTTCGATTATAATTTCCGGCCACAGCTGCCACCGCTTTTAACCTTTCCGGATGTTGAAAAGTCATTTGCCAGACCGTATGCGTTCCCGCTTCAAATCCGGTGAGATAATATTTTTCTTCTCCGTTATAAGCCGATTGTACATCTTTCACGATCTGTGTTAAGCCATCCATATTGAATTGACAATCGCCAACTTTTTCAATATAATCCCATGTTTCAGGTGAATATGGGAAGACAGCAGGGTCTCTTCTTCCTGAACGGCTGTTATTTACATTATACGGAGCAACAATAATAAACGGCATTTTTTTTCTTGCCCGTACAAAACGAAGCGCGTTCTCTTTATACTCCTTATCTGCTGATTCAATTACCACTATTATGGGCCATGTTTTCTCTTTTGTGTAGCCATCCGGCAGTGACACATAATATTGCATAGGGTGGCCGATGGCTGTTTTTAATACTACTGAATCATTGCGTACAGATTGTGAAGAAACCTTTACGTTACCCAATAAAAACAGACAAATCACCTGTATAAAATATTTCATATCATTTGATCATTTTCAGCCAAACTATCATTTTGATTACTCAACTAAAAGTTAAAAAATGATAAAAGGCTTTTTTCCGGCAGGCAATATATACAACAAAAGCCCGCATATGGCTATACGGGCTTTTTCATTTTCACCTTTTCATCATCACCTATTTCTCATCTTCATTTCTGAAGACCACTATTCCGTCGAATACATCTACCAATACCGGCTTTGATTTATCAATATCGCCTCCAAGTATTTTCTTACTCAAGGCATTGATGATCTGTTTCTGGATCAACCTCTTTAAAGGCCTTGCACCAAACTGCGGATCATAACCCTGTTCAGAAAGGAATTCTAAAAGATAGTCGCTGAATTTGAGATTAATTCCATTGGACGCTACCAGTTGCCTTAATCCTTCCAGTTGGATCTTCACAATGCCCATGATCTGTTTTTTCATCAAAGGACTAAACATGATGATCTCATCTACCCTATTCAAAAATTCCGGACGAATGGTTTGACGAAGCAATACCATTACCTCTACCTTGGCTTTCTCAGTAACCTCATCCACATTTGCATCATTCACATTTTCAAAAGCCTCCTGAATAATATGGCTTCCGATATTGCTGGTCATAATGATGATCGTATTCTTAAAGTTCACCATCCTGCCTTTGTTATCGGTTAAGCGACCATCATCCAATACCTGTAACATAATATTCCACACATCCGGATGGGCTTTCTCAATTTCATCCAGCAAAACCACACTGTAAGGTTTGCGACGAACGGCTTCCGTTAATTGTCCACCTTCATCATAACCTACATAGCCCGGAGGCGCTCCCACCAAACGTGATACGGTATGTTTTTCCTGGTACTCACTCATATCAATCCTCGTCATCATACTTTCATCATCAAACAGGTATTCTGCCAGGGCTTTGGCCAATTCTGTTTTACCCACACCGGTAGTTCCGAGGAAAATAAATGAACCGATCGGTTTTTTAGGATCCTGCAAACCTGCGCGGCTTCTGCGGATGGCATCGGCTACCGCGGTGATTGCTTCTTCCTGTCCTACCACACGTGTATGCAACTCATCTTCCAGATGTAATAATTTCTCTCTTTCACTTTGCAGCATTTTGGCAACCGGTATTCCCGTTGCTTTGGCAACATTGGCTGCAATATCTTCTGCATCTACTTCTTCTTTCAGCAAACGCTTATCAGCTGAACCTTCGATCTGTGCAGTGATCTGCTCGATCAGGGTTTCCTGTTCTTTTATTTTACCATATCTGATCTCGGCTACTTTTCCATACTCGCCATTTCTTTCTGCCTGATCGGCCTGTTGTTTTAATTCTTCAATTTTGGCTTTGGCGGTTTGTACTTTTTCTACCAGTTCTTTTTCCTGTTTCCATTTCGATTTTAACGTATCACGCTCTACAGACAGATTACTGATTTCAATGTTCAGTTCTTTCAGTTTGCTTTCATCATTTTCACGTTTGATGGCTTCGCGCTCAATTTCTAACTGACGGATCTGTCTTTCCAGTTTATCCAGTTCTTCAGGCATCGAATTCATTTCGAGGCGCAGTTTGGCTGCGCTTTCATCAATCAGGTCAATCGCTTTATCCGGTAAAAACCTGTCGGTCATATAACGGGTTGATAATTCAACGGCAGCAATAATGGCTTCATCTTTAATTCGTACATGGTGGTGTGTTTCGTATCTGTCTTTTAATCCACGTAAAATAGAGATCGCATCTTCCATGCTTGGCTCATCGATCATCACTTTCTGAAAACGACGTTCAAGTGCTTTATCTTTCTCAAAATATTTCTGGTATTCGTTCAAGGTGGTTGCACCAATGGCTCTCAATTCTCCACGTGCCAATGCGGGTTTTAAAATATTGGCTGCATCCATCGCTCCTTCTCCACCACCCGCACCAATCAGTGTATGAATTTCATCAATAAATAAAATGATCTCTCCGTCACTTGTGGCTACTTCTTTTACCACCCCTTTTAAACGTTCTTCAAACTCTCCTTTATATTTTGCTCCGGCAATCAATTGCCCCATATCCAATGCAAAAATTATTTTCGATTTCAGGTTCTCAGGCACATCTCCATTAATGATACGCATAGCCAACCCTTCCACAATCGCGGTTTTACCCACACCCGGCTCTCCCACTAAAATGGGATTGTTCTTGGTTCTGCGGGTTAAGATGTGTAAGGTTCTCCTGATCTCTTCATCACGGCCAATCACAGGATCCAGTTTGCCCTGTCTTGCCAGTTCATTTAAATTCTTGGCAAACTTATTCAGCATATTTAACTGCGTTTCCTGTGTCTGCGATTGAATCGTATCTCCTTTTCGCAAATCTTTAATGGCTGTGATCAAACCTTTTTCTGTAAGCCCGGCAGCTTTTAAGGTCTTTGCCGTATCATCATTTACCTGTAATAAGGCAAGCAACAAATGCTCGGTGCTGATAAATTCATCTTTGAATTCTTTGATCACCGAATTGGCTTTCAATAAAACATTGTTCAGGTCGCGACCAATGCTTTGCGCAGGCTCGCCGCTCTGGATTTTTGGCAGTTTGGAAATGCTTTCATCCACTTTGGTTTCCAGAAAAGTGGTGTTTACATTGTTTCGTTTTAATAAAAATTCAACAGGACTATCCTTATCCGCCAGCAATGCTTTTAACAGGTGGTTGGTTTCCATATTCGGATTACCATTGTTAAAAGCCACCTGCTGTGTTGCCTGGATGGTTTCCTGTGCTTTGATGGTATAGTTATTAAGATTCATATAATGGGTTTACTCGTTTATTGGTTTATTGGTATTTGTAACCCGTCATTGGAATAATTATTGGACTTTTCTTGCGTCGCACACTTGTACTTTAGATCGCTGTTGGGCAGAGAAAAAGTTAAAGTGCAGATTGCAGTTAAAGTCTCAACATCATTCTGTTGCTGGCTTCAAATTTTCAAATAACTTTAAAGCTTAGTGCAAAGAACAATCCAAGCTAAAAATTCGGTAAATATGTCCGTAAAACTCAGATTATCATGCGCAAAAGTCAGTACAGTATTGATTTTTATGCTATTCTTTCAGTCAGTAATGGCCCAGCCCAATTTTTCGGAAGTGGACAGTAAGCTGGAAGCAGTTAAAAAGGAACTGGGTGATAAAGTGGTTACCCTAATCTATAAAGACGGCAAGATCATTTACCAGAAAGCCATCGGAACCGAATTCAATGCCAAAACACAGGCTCCGATTGCCAATTGCAGTCAGTGGCTTACCGCTGCATTAGTAATGAGTTTTGTGGATCAGGGTAAACTTTCGCTGGATGATAAGGTGAGTAAATTCATTCCCATTTTCAGTAAATATTCCAAAGGCTATATAACCATCAGAGATTGTCTGGCGCATTTAACCGGTATTGAATCAGAACCTGTTCGTTCTTTCAGTCTTTTCGGAAAGAAAAAATTTGCATCACTGGAAGAGGAAGTAAATGAGTTTGCTTCTAAAAAAGAAATCCAGTCTAATCCCGGACTTGAGTTTCGCTTCAGCAATATCGGACTGGATATTGCCGGCCGTGTATTGGAAGTATTAACCAAAAGAAGTTTTGAGCAGTTAATGCAGGAGCGGATCACAAGACCATTGATGATGCGCAATACCAGTTTTTCAAGTTTTAATGCAGTAGATCCATCCGGCGGCGCGCTTTCTTCTGCGAGTGATTATATGAACTTCTTGTCTATGATATTGAACAAAGGAATATTTAATGGCAAACAGGTATTGAGCGAGAATGCGATCATTGCCATGCAAACTGTACGCACTACCCCATCCATGATCAAATACAATCCTAAAACTGCCGAAGGGTATAATTATGGTTTTGGCTCATGGATTCTGGAAGCGGATGAGAATGGTGTTGGTAATGTTCTGGCCTGTCCAGGTTTATTCGGCACCTGGCCCATGATTGATAAATGCCGCGGTTATGCCTGCATCATTTTTACCAAAGGAGGATTAAGTGAAGAGAAAAAAGATATTTATATGAATATCAAGAATGCCATCGATCAACAATTGAATTCAAACTGCAAATAAAAAAGCCATGAGAACCCGAAACCTACAGAAAGCTTTTTTAATGAGCGAGTATGAGCATAAATCGGAACCGGTTGCTTCCCGAAAAGTATTTCTTGGAAGGTTATACAGGAATGCGATTGTTGCTTCACTTATACTAAGCGTTTGTCTTATTATTGGTGTTATCGGTTATCGTTTTGCAGGTCCTATGAGCTGGATCGATGCATTACATAATGCCTCGATGATCTTAAGCGGCATGGGCCCTGTGGCAGAAGTAAAAACAACCATCGGAAAGATCTTCTCGTCTTTTTACGCACTCTTCAGCGGTGTGGCTTTTATTACCAATATAGGGGTATTGATTGCACCGGTGGCACATCGGTTCTTTCATATTCTGCATGCGGAGGAATGATTGGTTAACCCTCCTTTTTCACCAATACGATTCTGCTATGATCTGATTTATAAATAGCATCAAAATATTTTACCAGTTCAGGGTAATCATATGCAGGTAAAACTTTTCTTTCTCTGATCTGCGTGCGGATCATTTCAATGGAATGATCATTGATCTTGTAAACCATTTCAAAACTTCCGAACTGGTTCTGGATACTTATATTTTTGGGAACGGCTTCAGGTATATAACCATCAGGAATCTGAATCGAAACTGTATCAATATCTTTAAACGCTTCCGAAAAACGGATCGGATATTGTCTTTCTTTGTCTTCTGAAAATTTATTAGACGAACGGTTAAAAAGGTTAGGTACGATAAATAGTCTTTTGCCGGATACAGAAGCATAATTGGGCACTTTCACATGCAGGTATTCATCAACCGCAGGAATGCTGCCAGGGGTTTCTTTATAATTAGATTTATCTACTTCATAGGTTGGCAGGTTTAAAGCCCTGTTCAGGTATTTCTCCCTTTCTTCTTTTGTGGCTTCATGAATTAATGAATGCTGAAGTTCCTGCTGGATTCCTGTAAAATGGGTAAATACATCTGCTGTCATATTTCCTTCCGCATCTATCACTGCATTTACCTTACGTAATTCTTTATTGGCTTCAGCATTGTAAGATGGTGTGTTTACCACATGCCCGCCATCATCATCAATTAAAAGGGCTTTTCTATCTCCGGTAAATGAGCCCATAAAACCCGCTGGATTGGTTTGACTGGTACATTCAAGCCAGATAGTATCTTTTCCATTCGGCACACAACTGATCACATGATTGAAATATGGCGCAGGGAAACTTTCATCTAATCCATTCTTTCCACGCCCGGCTGTTACTAATACATAGTTTGCCTTAATGCCCACTTCTTTTAAGAGGCTGATCATATAATTAGATAAGGCTTTACAATCGCCATACTTATTAGATGCCACATATTTTGCATCAAACGGCTGCCAGCCACCAATACCCAATTGAATACTGATGTAACGAGTATTATTTTGCATATACTGATAAACCTTCCGCACTTTCTCTTCTTTATTTGTAATCCCATCCGCTATTTTATGAAGATCCTGTTGTATGGCAGCCGGCAATTGATCTCTTCCCTGGTTAAGTGAAACATTAAACTTGCCGAAGTTTTGCCAACTGCTCATGTCTCCTGTATAATTTCCCAAAGAAAACTCAGTGGTGCCGATGTAAACCATAGGTAATATTTCACGTAAAGATGGCTGATAGGGCTCTGTTTGAATAGCTTTGGCATTATTTATCTCCCATATATAAGTCAACCCTTCTTTGGTGTTGGTAACAACTGGTTGTGCAGGAAAATTGTTCTGCTTAATACGCAATGGGTTGGCTGCAGGCACATCTACTACAAAACGGCTTTGCTGCACTGCGTATTCATCGCCATCCATAGGTTCCCAGAAAGGAAGAAAATAGGTTCCTTTTGTTTCCTGTTCATCTTCGTATTCAATGGTATAGGGATATTGCCGGTGATAGAAATTATGTTTTTTGATTCTGTCATCAAGCATTAAACTAAATCCGTCTGTAACCGGTGCATCTGCTATATCTGCTTTCTTTACACTTTTTAATTTTTTACCTGCTGCATCAAATAAATTTCCATCAATATTACTAAGCGCTTCCAATGAGCTGTAGTTATTTGTGTATTGTGCATATTCATCTCCCTGTTCATCAAGAATGGTAATGGCATATTTGTGCTTTACGATCACTTTGTTTACAGACTTAATGATTACATGCAGTTCCTCCAGTCTTTTTACCGCATGTGCATTCAGCTTCAATGAGTCTGGAATCTGGCTCACGCTGTAATTCTGTGCATTCAGTTTCAATAGAAACAAAAGGGATAGTAAGAGGATCGTTTTTTTCATCTCATTTATTTAATCTTCTTAAATACGATCTGCTCGCTTTGTTTCTTAATAACAAAAGAGAAAAACTCGCGAAGCGGTTCATAATCATCCTGAGCAAAATTTGCTTTATTGATCCTTATCATAGAACGGAGTTGAACTTTATCGGCCGATTTTGAGCAGATGTAATCGAATTGGCCTTCATCGTCATTTAACTTATACCTTACAGATTTGGGGATTTCTTCAACTTTATATCCCTTAGGGACCTCCATATCCAACACAAAAAAATCTGAAGAAGCTTGGGACATTTCAACCGGATAATTTCTTTGTGCCGATTTAAAAGGATTTTGTTTCATGGCTTCCCCAAACATTGGATTGAAATAGATCAGATCTTCTTCGGGGTTGATGGTAAAATCGTATTTTATCGAGACAGGTTCATCATACAGATTCAGCGAATCAACATCCAGGTTTGTCACTTTCGTATCGCCTGTAACTGATTTTCTAATCTCCTTTAAAAGATCTTCTTTTTTAATCTTACTCATTTTTTCCCTGAATAAATATGATTCATTATTTCCGAGTTGAGAATTGAATGTGCCGGTAAATCCTTCCTTTTCGTCGTTAATAATGATTACAGAAGTCCGTTTTTCTTCTTTTAGAGAGTCTGCAGAAAACCTTACAGGATAAGGCTCGCTTTTATCAATAACCCAGGCGACTCCGTTATAACAAGATTGCGGTAATTTATTAAAGCCCAGCATTGGCCTGGAAGCATCAAGGAATATGGGCATATCAGCCCCCATCACCTGACAAATCAGATAATTGAATCTGTCCATCAACGGATATATTGAATGAACCAATCCTCTGCTACGCAGGCTCAGTATTACCGGATCTGCTGCAATGGATTCATGCCGCAGCATAGCAATCAACAATAAATTGAGTTCACTGACAGAACCGCTTTTCTTTTTATAAACATCTTTAAGGCTGGTATTGCTTCCAAGTGTTATCCCGTAATCATTGGTACAGGTAAAATGATCCCTTACATACTCATACATCTTTCTTGTTTTTTCCTCAACCGTATTGGCGCCTTTGATAATAACTTTAAGATCATCTGTGAGCCAGCTGTTGTTGGCTGTGTAAGCTTTCCCGAAATCCTCTTCTTCCATCATTCTTTCGCTCACTTTTGGCCAACTACCCATGATGTTTTTTACGGGTTGATCAGGGAATCTGTATTCAGACAACTGAAATTCAATTTTGGTCAAATGATTTCCAATAAAAGAAGTGAAACTTTCTTCTTTCATAGCAGGAGCATTCTTAACAACCCATCTTTTATCATGAACGGTTGTATTGATCTTATAAGCATCATTGGAGGATGCAAAGCCACTTGATTGTCGAACCATAAAGGTTGCATAACGATCTTGTGTTTTGTTAACCGCAAAAGGGAGGTATCCCTGGCTTAAGAAAACATAATTGAAAAAATCCGGTAAATGCACTTCATATTCACTCCATAAACATGGATAACCTCCCTGAAATTCCCATGGTTGCAAGTTAAAAATGAAGTCTGACTTAATTGTGTAAGTAAATTCAATAATTGAACCCGGTTTGATGGCAGGGAAAGTAAATTTCTTTTTTAACATTGTCCTTCTCAGTCTTTCTTCAAAAATGCTTTTACTATCCACTTTTGTAGTAACAATAACGCCATTTTCAAGATTGTAGGTGTTTGCTGAAATATTTTCTAATTTCTCTGTTTCTGATCCGTTTGAATAAAGAAAAATAGCTATCTCAGCCGCATCAAATCCTTTATTATTAAGTATTTTAATTCGCTTATGTTTTTTAAATACAAGGCTGAACCATTCTTTGCTGTTTCCTTCAAATTCAGAGCTGCCAATATCTGCCAAAACAACTGCATTTGTATTTGAATCGATTAACGGAGAGGAAACCTCGAAATCGGCCGGAGTGATTTTTCCGAATTTAATATTCAGGTTATCCTGCGAAAAAGCAGACGATACACCCCAAAAGAATAACATTGAGAGGAGTAAGTTTCTCATGAGCATTATATTTAGTTTGATAACTGGGGGGATATCTGAAGCAATAATATTATATTTTCATATTTAAAATCAATTACAAAGTAAAAACTTGGGGATTTTCGAAAAAAATACCGCCCTCATCAAACAAACTGCCCAACAACTGGGCTTTATGTATTGCGGTATTGCCAAGGCGGAGCAATTGGATGAAGATGCCAGAAGACTGGAAGCATGGCTAAACCAAAACATGCATGGCAAGATGCAGTATATGGAAAATCATTTCGACATGCGGATCGATCCACGCAAACTGGTGCCCGGTGCTAAATCCGTGATCACACTTTTACAGAATTATTTTCCTGATCAATCACAAAATCACAATACCCCTCATATTGCCAAATATGCATTTGGAAAAGATTATCATGAAGTGATCAGAGGAAAATTGAAACAATTTCTTTCTATACTTAATGAAAAGATCGGTGAGATACAGGGCCGTGGCTTTGTAGATTCTGCCCCCGTACTGGAAAGAACATGGGCATTGCGAAGTGGAGCAGGATGGATTGGAAAGAATGGAAATATCATCAATAAACAAACCGGCTCCTTTTATTTTATTGCCACTTTGATAGTAGATATTGAGTTATTGTATGATGATCCTTTTACCAAAGATTATTGTGGCACCTGCCATAAATGTGTAGATGCCTGTCCTACCGATGCTATTCTGGAAAATAAAGTGATTGATGGAAGCAAATGCATCAGCTATTTTACTATTGAATTAAAAGATGCATTGATTCCTCCTGAAATGAAAGGCAAGTTTGATAACTGGCTGTTTGGTTGCGATGTTTGTCAGGATGTTTGTCCCTGGAACCGGTTTAGCAAACCGAATGAAGAAATTCAGTTTACACCGATTCCGGAGATTCTTAATCTGAGCAGTAAAGAATGGGAAACGCTTACAGAGGAAGCTTTTGGTAAAGTTTTCAAACATTCTCCTTTATCGAGAGCAAAATATAGCGGCATCAAAAGAAACCTGCATTTTATTCAGCAAGACGAATAATCATTTTAGAATTTGTAACCGATACTCAACGCAACCCTGTTAAAAGTATAACTCATTTTACGGTAACTGGTTTCCGCTATATAAGGTGGAAAATCACGATAGATCATTTCAGCTCTGGTTTCTGCCATTGATTTCATTGAATAACCCATACTCAGTTGAAAACCATCCTTATTTTTCCCGCGAAATGCATAACCAATTCCGATACCTGAATAGAATCCCGTGTTAAACAGGCTTTTCGTTTCACCTCCAACCAAAAAACTATACGAGTACTGTGATTCAAGAGGCCAGGGAATGTCAACACCGACAGAGGCATAAGTAAATAAAGAACCTGTTTTTCCGTAATACCTTCTTATATCTGCAAATAAAGGCACGGTACGCACTTTATAATGATCAAGTGCCGTACCAATGCCTAACCCCCAATTGTTTTTTTGAATACCGCCCGTTAATTGAAATTGTGCACTCACCGACTGGTTACCATTTAAAATAGTTGCCTGAGGGATCATATAAAAATGTTTGCTTTTCTGTGCTGAAACAGCTGAACAGAAAACAATACTGATAAGGATGATATAAAACCGTTTCATATTATTTTGTTTGTGTGATCAATAGTTTGCCAACAACAGCAGCATTTATCGGTTGAGAATAAGCAATCAGATAGATGCCATCTTTTGCAGTAACCACCGCTGTTCCCTGAAAAGCGATAATATCTGTACCTTCAAAATTGCCAACCTGCTTAAGTAGTGTTACCTGATCGGCTTTTGTTGCGTCCAGTATTTTTACACCATTCTTCCCATCACAGATCAGCAACAGATTCCCATCTTTTGAAAGTCCTTTAGGCGATGTAAGTGTATACGATTTAACTAACCCCGGGTTCATCAGGTTATTAATATCAACCACATCCAGTTGATTTGTATAACCACCACAGGCAGAGCCGCCGGAAAGGGTTACATATGCATATCCGCCGTCTACAATTACCGGATCACAGGAACGTGCATGTGTAAACTGGGTAAGCTTGGAAGGCTTATCGGGATCGGCCGTTCCATATATATACATACCCGATTGTGATCCGATAAACAAATTGTTTTTATATGGAAAAATCGTTTCAATATTACCCTGCTGTAATGATACATTGCCAATATAAGTAGGGTTAGCAGGACTGACCGCATTGAACACTTTGAGATCAGAATTGCTGACAGTGTACAAACGATTGTTCATTAATCCAAATCTTGCCATAGAACCCGAAATGACTACACTGGAAGAACTGGTTGCTGCAAATGACTGAGGACCTGATATAAAACCGGAGTAAGAAAGATATACCCTGCTGCCTGGGCCGTATAGATCTGCCATCGTACCTGCAAAATCTTTCCGCACAGTAGTATCTACCCTAACCCAATTGCGGATTACTTTGGTAGTATCTGCGAGAAAATTGGCATAATAACGATTGGGAAAAACACCCGGTTGAAACTGTTTTAATACAGCCTGTTGTGGATTGGATATATCGAGTGTTATCAGGTCTGTATAACAATCTGCATAGAGAAAATTTCCGTTGATCGCCAGATCAACGCAGCCCGGAATATCGATGAATGCAGTATTCAAGGGTTTTGAAGGATCTGAAATATCGATCACATGTATCCCTTTATCAATCTCATTCAGATATAAAAAGGCATCTTTAACTACAATTTTACCCGGTTGTAAAATAGCAGTTGGCTGAATAGTTTTTATACCTGCCCGTACGCTTTCCTTGGTAATATACACCGGACGGTAAAATGTGTATTGTTCTTTTACAGTGTCTTTCATGCAACCGGTTATCAAAACAATCAGCAGCAGAAAGAAGGAAAAACATTTTTTCATATCACAGTTTTGCATACTGACACAGCATGCATTACTATCGTTGCATTTTCCTTTTCTTTTCAGGAAAAATAAATGACACCTTTGCCCCTGCAAAGAACAAATGTTTGTCTGCGGCCCCTGTTGATGATAATTTAGACAAACTGTATTGCAAAGAAGGTCCGATAAAAACTGGCGATGATTTTCCCATGCCTATATCAAACCCCGCAGAAACCTGTGGTTGAAATTTAGCCAGTAAGGCATTGTTCTGAAAAAACTTTCCGGAAGAAGCGTCGTATAACAATCCATTGGTTGCCACCAACAATTGCATATTCAATCCTATATTCCAGCGAACGGGAATGGAATGAAAAAGTTTTCGCGGAAAATACAAACCTGCTCCTGCAGCAAGTAAATGATAATAGGAAGTATATGTATTGGAACTTCCCGTTGAATAAAAATACCGGTTGTTATTATAAACTGCATAGCTGCTGATAAAAGCTATACTGTCAATCCGGTTACCGGTTTGCGTGCGGGTTTGATAAAGTTGATAATCCAGTGAAAATGTTAAACGGTTCCGCTTCCCTATCTGCCTGCTGATCTCCACACCTGCCTGAAAAGAAAATGCTCCATTAATTTGCGGTGCAGAAATAAGAGGCAAAGCCTGACTTCCTCCCCCCGGTGCACTAAGCGCACTGTTTACCAATGCATTTTTTTGTGAAGGGTTCAATCCATCAATCGTATTACCCTTCCCGAGTCCGGCATGCATACCCCATTGCCATTTTTTCTTTGACAGTAATTTTGATTTTGTTTCAATACCGGATGAATCCTTTCCAACTGATTCGGTCTTATTAACCAAACTAAGTGTATCTGTTATTTGAGCATGTATTGCTGATGTTTCTTTTTGTATATCCTGCTTCTCCATTCGTTCTTCTGATTTTTCTGTTTGCAGGCCAGCTTCAGAAATCATTGTAATTTGTGATGACCTGATGATAGCATCTCCTAAAGATTTTTTTGGACTATTATTATTCTTCGGAGGAGTTTCGCCTGTAACAGTGTTGTCTAGTTTCTTCGAATCTGTATATCCAAAATCGGATACAGGACTTTTGTCCTTCTTAAGCTTATCAGAAATCCATTCTTTTACCGGTTGTTTATTTTCATTTCCGTTCCAATCATTTTTTTGTCCTGGTACTGATTCCGGTTTCTGATTATCTTTTTGAGCTGTATTATGGTTATCAATATTTTTTGATGGATTGATGGATGGAGTTACCGCAACAGAATGATCCGCTTTACTAACAACGGCAACTGAATTCCAATTCAGATATGCCCATAAAAAAGTAAGGCCCGACAATCCTGCCAGTAAAAAGAATATCCAGAGAAACCTGCGTTTCTTTTCTTTGTTCAGGGCAGCTTCAATGTTTATCCAGACTGCATCATCGGGTTTTATCCGTAGACCAGCCAGTTCCTTATGCACCTGCTGTTCAAATGATCTATCGGCCATATTTATCTTTTTTATCGTTACCGGAATATTTTTCAAGCCATTGTATCAGCAGTGCCCTTGCTCTCGAATATTGCGAGCGGCTGGTTCCTTCGCTGATACCCAGCATTTTTCCTATTTCCACATGAGTATATCCTTCAACTGCATGCAGGTTGAATATTGTTTGAAAACCGGGCGGCAATTGACGGATAAGATGTAATAGCTCTTTCGCATTCAGTTTCATTTCCGGCTCATTATCTGTAACCGGATGAAGATGAGAATCTTCAAAACCCAGATCAAGCTGATAACGGGGTTTTCTTTTCAGGTAATTAATTGCCGTATTAACCATGATACGCCGGATCCAGGCGCCTATATCGCCCTGCATTTTGTACTGATCAAGATTGCGGAACACTTTAATAAAACCCTGCTGTAGTACTTCTTCTGCATCGCCAAGGCTCTTGGTATAACGATAACAGACACCCAGCATGCTTTCAGCAAACAGCTCATATAACTGTTTCTGTGCACGTGGGTTATTTTTTAGACAGTCTTTTACCAGTTTCTGTTGATCGTCCATGCAGTCAGGTTCAGTGCTTTGACACATTAATAGCCAATACCGTTGCAATTTGCCGCTAAATTATCTGTAAGAACCAGCTAAAACGAGTATTTTATGTGGGTGGCGATTACATTTGCAACATGAATTTAGCAGCAAGAGACAGGGATGTGATCTGGCATCCTTTCACTCAACAAAAGAATATGGTCTCACCCGTTCCGATTGTAAAAGGAAAGGACAGCCTTTTGTTTGCGGAGAATGGGAGCAGTTATATTGATGCGATCAGCAGCTGGTGGGTAACGCTGCATGGTCATGCAAACCCTTATATCGCTGAAAAGATCTACCAACAGGCATTAACGCTCGAACAGGTAATCTTCGCCGGCTTTACACATGAACCTGCTGTTAGATTGGCAGAAAGGTTACTACCTGTTTTACCCGGTAATTTCAGCAGGATATTTTATAGTGATAACGGGTCTACCTCTACCGAAGTGGCGCTAAAAATGTCAGTTCAATATTGGTGGAATAAAGAACAAAAAAATCGTAAAAAAATACTTGCTTTCCGAAATTCCTATCATGGCGATACGTTTGGCGCGATGAGTGTAAGCGACAGAAGTGTTTTTACGCTTGCCTTTCACGATCTTTTATTTGAAGTACTTTTTATAGATGCCCCAACTGCGGAAAATATTGATGCAACCAAAGCTCTTATTCATGAACAGGGCTCAGACATTGCTGCCTTTATTTATGAGCCTCTGGTACAAGGTGCCGGCGGCATGAAAATGTATGATTCATTTTTGATGAATGAATTGCTGATGTATGTAAAACAATTCAACATCCTGTGTATTGCAGATGAAGTAATGACTGGATTTGGACGAACCGGAAAACTATTTGCCAGCAACTATATGAATCAGAAGCCCGATATCATTTGTTTAAGCAAAGGACTTACCGGCGGCACAATGGCTTTGGGCATTACAGCCTGTAATGATCTGGTTTACCAGGCATTTGTAAACGATGATAAATACAAAACCTTTTTTCACGGACATTCTTTTACGGCTAACCCGCTTGCCTGCTCTGCTGCACTGGCCAGCCTTGACCTGCTTGAGAAAGAAGACTGTCAGAAAAAAATTGCATGGATCAGTTCATCAAACATGCAATTCATTAATCTACTCAAGAGAGGCTCATGGAAGATAAAAGATTGCAGAACAACAGGCACATTACTCGCTTTTGAAATCACGGATGGCAAAGATGAATACCTGAATAATATCAGTCAATCGTTTACAAAACTGGCAATGGATAAAGGCGTTTACCTGCGCCCATTGGGCAATACGGTTTACATTATGCCGCCCTATTGCATTACAGAAAAGGAATTAGAGAAAGTATACGGATGTATCTTGGAAGTGCTGGATGAACTAGCTTAAAGTTTCTGTATAGCGGTTCCTTCCGTAAGTTTTTTTAAATTGTTCAGATTGGTTTCCATCATCGGGCCTAATATCTTATCGTTCATCATTGAGCCCAATTTTTCCCATGGGTACCATTTCAGTTTTTCTTCAAACTGCCATTGAACAACCGTTACATTTTTTGAAGGATCGCCAATCAATCTGATGGTTGAGAACTGCTTATTTCCTTTTTTTAATAACCAGATTGTTTGCACTGTGGAATCTGTCACCGATTTTATTTCAACCCTTGTGCCGTTAAGATCTGCCTGCGTTGAAGACTGAATATTTACAGCCGGGTCGCGCATCCCATCAATCCACCATTTCCATTCTTCCAGATCTTTTATGTAGTGCATGATAGAATCTCTTGGTGCATTTACATCAACTGCTCTTGACACCAATACATCAGAGGGCAATAAAAAACCTATCAATGAAGCAATCGCAAACATGGCCACAATACTGATCAACACAAACCTGATGAATTTCATATACTATTCCCACTTAAAGGTTTTAAATGCCACGAGGTAAACAACAACTGTCCAAATTCCTAAAACACCCAATTCTCTCCAGCAACTGGCAAAGCTGGCACCTTCAAATGCGATATTCCGCATAGCAGTATTAAAATGCGTTAGCGGTAATATTTTACAGATCGGTTGCAACCAGGAAGGAAACGCTTCGATGGAAAAGAAAGTGCCCGCCAATAAAAACTGAGGCAAAGTAATCAGGTTGGCAAATGGAGGAATCGTGCTTTCGCTTTTGGCCACACTGCTTACAATAAATCCAAAACCCATAAACAGAATGAGGGCAATAAAACTCAGCAGCATAATTTCCATGAAGGTTTCAAAGCCATGCACCAATGTGAAATTGAAAGCAAAATGGCCCACACCTATCACGATCACCGAAGTAAGCATTTGAAAAAGTACGCGGCTCAACGCTTCTCCCAAAACGATATATGACCGCTTGATGGGTGTTGCATAAAACCTTTTCAATACCAATTGCTGGCGAAGGTTGAAGAACAAAAACGCCACACCAAATACACCTGAACTCAATAAAGAAAAGCCTAACTGGCCGGGAAGAATAAAATCAATGGTCCGGTAAATTCGTCCGGGCACTTTGGTTATTGTATTATTGATGATCGCGATCGTTGGCGCATCTGCATAACTTCTTTGGTTGATTCCGGATATTACAGCGTTTAAGATGGATTGTAATACCTGAATATTTTGCGGGTTTACCGCTTCCGAACTGGTAAGGCTGATCTTATAAGGAGGATTGGTTAACCCTGATTTCTCAATTTTGATCATTGCGGTGATCCGGCCTTTCTCCAGGTCTTCCTTGAGCAATTCTCCGATTTTGGTAACAATATTGATACCGGCAATATTTTTGATGGCGGGATAAATCGGGTTTGTGGTATCTGTATTACTGTCGAATGCCACATTGATGGCGACCCTTCCACCACTGCCAATAAAACCAAATACCAGAATAAATATCAGGGGAAAAGCGATACTGAAAATAACGGCCGAGGGACTGCGAAAAATAGCCCGCAAACTACCTTTGGTTATGGCCATCATGGCCCGGAACTGGTTATATTCACCTTTCATAAAGCATTCATTATAAAAACAAATCTATCTTATATTTATCGAAAGGCGAAAAAGACAGAAAAAGGTGTAGAAATTTGGAAAATAAGACAAAAGTCGTATCTTAGTGCGACAAATGACGGATTATGGCAAAGATGCGAAAATATTCGGAGGCAAAACCAAAGCCCCCCATTGTAGAAGAGCCGCTTATTGCGTATACGCCGGTTAAAAAAACACTTTCTGTAGCTGATTACAGTTATAAAAAACTGAAAAAAATCACAGATCTGGTTCCTTTTACACAAAGTGAGTGGGCCAGTATGCTGCACTTATCAGAAAGAACCCTGCAACGTTATGCCAAAAACAATTCCTCTTTTGAAGGCATTTATACAGATAGAATCCTTTTATTACAGCAAATGATCCACCTTGGATTAGAAACCTTTACCAATGCAGATGCTTTTTATACATGGTTAAAAAAAGATAAAACGGTAATGGGTCAGGTGCTCAATTTCGAATCACTGTATTCTGACAGAGGTATCCAGGAAGTGATAGATCAGCTTAGCAGAATTCAATACGGCGTTTACTCATGATCGTTTACCGATTTGCGCACCGAAAATTCGCCAATGATCTTTCCGGAACCGGTGCGCGATTAAAAGGCGGAAGATGGAACCCTGCCGGTTTGCCCGTTATTTATACCAGTGAATCTATTTCGCTTGCGCTCCTGGAAGTATTGGCAAATGCACTTACGCTGGAAGAATTAAAAATGATCCAGTTGATGGAGATTGAAATTCCCAGCACACTTGAATATCAGGAAATCAAACTGCAAAGCCTGAAAAAAGACTGGTATCATGATTTTGATTATACACAATGGATGGGACAGGAAATCCTGAAAACCAAGAGAACCGTTTCTTTCCAATGCCCGTCTGCAATCGTTCATCGGGAACATAATTATCTGATCAATCCGCTACATCCTGATTTTAAGAAAGCAAAGTTGATCAGTCATTCTGATTTCCGGTTTGACGAAAGACTCTTCAAATAATAAAGACTAACGGATATCCATTGTAAAAGGCATTCTTGCCTGCGGAATACCCACCATTTCTTTCACCTGTTTCAATTCTTTGATCAACCTGTACTGCCCCTCGCCTATTTCTTCTTTGATCAGATCTTTTTTGATCGATTTTTTATAATTGCTCAGAAGCTGTTCTATAATATTTTTCTTTTCGGGATATTCTTTCACGGCATACTCTTTCAACTTAGCCATTCTTGCAGCACATTCCATCGCATCCTGCATGGTTCCGATACGATCAACCAGTCCTACTCCTATAGCCCGGCTGCCTGTCCATACCCTACCCTGCGCAATACTACTGATATGAGCTGTATCTTTTTTACGACCATCGGCTACCCTTGTTTTAAATGTCTGATAAATTGAATCTGTACTTGCCTGAAAAAATCTTTTTTCAGTTTCGTTCAGCGGCCTGTCGCTGCCACCCATATCTGCATAAGGAGCAGTTTTTACAGCATCAAAAGTGATACCTAATTTATTTTTAAAAAAGGATTGCAAATTAGGAACAATACTGAAAACACCGATGGAACCTGTAATCGTATTGGCATTCGCAAAAATTGAATCAGCATTGCAGGAAATATAATACCCGCCGGAAGCTGCCACATCGCCCATACTAACGATAACGGGTTTTTCTTTGCGGGTTAAGCTGATCTCGCGCCAGATCACATCGCTGGCCAATGAACTGCCACCGGGAGAATTTACACGGAACACCAATGCTTTTACGCTTTTATCCATCCTTATTTTACGGATCAATGTTCGGAACGCATCACTACCCACCTGCTCATTATCACCATTGCCTGAAACAATATCACCATCTGCATAGATCACGGCTATCTTATCTTCTCCAAATGAATTTTTATAGCTTACCGCTTTTGCATAATCACCAAAGCTTACAAAATTGATCTTGTCTTTTTCATCAATGTGTAACCAGGTCTGTAATTCTTTTTTTACCTGATCATCATATTTCAATCCATCAACCAGCTTGTTGGCAAAAGCATCATGCGCTGTTTGAATGGCGCCTGTCACGGCAAGGTCTCTTAATTTAGTTGTATCAAGGTTTCGTGAAGTTGCGGCAGCTTCAAGAAACCGGCTGTAAAGATCCCCAAGCCAAACAGAAGTTTGGAGACGGTTGGCGTCTGTCATTTGTGTTTCTCTCAAAGGCTCTGTAGCACTTTTAAATTTACCTGCATAAAAGATCTGCGGTTGAATTTCGAGTTTATCCAGCATGCCTTTCAGGTACATCATATTAGATGAAAATCCACCCCAATCCACACCACCCTGTGGGTGACAATATAATTTATCAGCTGTATTAGCCACATAATATCCTTTTTGAGAAATGGCTTCTCCATAAGCAAGAATAAATTTGCCGGATGCTTTGAATGATAATAATGCTTTGCGTAACTCTTCACTGGCAGCAAAACCATTGTTATTGTTGCCACACAAAATATAGACTCCTTTTACAGATGAATCGGATTGGGCATGTTTTAATAATCTCACCATATCATACAAAGAAGGCACATCATTATCCGCTTCGTTCATCAATGCCCCAAAAGGATTATCTACCGCCTGTTCTTTAAATTTACTGGATAGATCCAGCACCAATACTGCCTTACGGCCCACTGTTGGTTTATCGGAAGATGAGGCACTTACAATAAATCCGATCAATACAAATACACAAATCACCGTAAAAACGATCATGGCAAGCAGGGAGGCGAAAAATGTTTTAAAGAAGCCCTTCATATTTTTTTATTAAATGGTAATGAATTTAAAGATATTTGAACCTTACTATACTTCCAATTTATGAATACAGCTTATTTGCTGATAGGCGGCAACCTGGGCAACCGATATGCATATTTACAGGAAGCTGTTCAAAATATTCAACAATTCTGTGGCAATATCGTTCATTCTTCGGCTATTTACGAAACTGCAGCATGGGGAAAAACGGATCAGCCCAGTTTTTATAACCGGGCACTGGCTGTAGAAACTGAGTTAACTCCGGAACAATTGATGCAAAAACTACTGGATATTGAGACGGCTATGGGCAGGAAAAGATCTGAAAAAATGGGGCCCAGAACCATCGATTTAGATATATTATTGATTGACGGATTGATCATTTCATCTTCTTTACTGCAACTACCCCATCCTTCTTTACCAGTAAGACGATTTGCCTTATTGCCACTTGCCGAAATTGCTCCGGATCTGATTCACCCCATATTAAAGAAGTCAATCACCGAGTTATTGACAGATTGTACAGATGAATTAGATGTGCAAAAAAAATCTGCCGATGGTAACTGATGGCGGTTAATTTTGACCATCATCGCGGAAATTATTCATGAAGCATCATTTTATTACAGTTGAAGGAAATATTGGTGTGGGCAAAACCACATTAACCCATTTATTAGCCAAACATTTTAATGCAAGGCTGATACTGGAGGAATTTGCTGATAATCCTTTCTTACCCAAATTTTACGAGAACCCTGCTCAATACGCGTTTCCGCTTGAGCTGTTCTTTATGGCAGAAAGATATAAGCAATTGAAGGATATGCTTCATACAAAAGATCTTTTCCAAAGCATTACCATTTCGGATTACCTCTTTACCAAATGTTTGTTATTCGCGAAAGTAAATCTGCCGGAAGAAGAATTCAGGCTGTATCAGAAATTGTTTGATATCATTCATCAACAGCTCACTTTTCCGGATATTCTGATTTACCTGCATGCACCGGTCAATAAACTGCAATCGAATATCCGCAAAAGAAACCGCGCTTATGAACAGGCCATTCCGGATGAATATCTTTTTAATATTCAGGAAACCTATACCAGTTATATTAAACAGCATAATATCAAAACCATTTTTATTGATGCAAGCAATGCCGATTTTTTGGGAAACGAAAAACATCTACAGATCGTAATTGATGCATTGGATAAGGATTATGACAACGGGCAGCACTATTTCAGCCTGCCATAACTTGGATAGAACGGATATATGGATAGACAGGATATGATTTTTTGGAATTATTCTCACGACTGACAATTCACAACTCACGATTCACGTTTCACGACTCACGAAAATGACAGAACCCCGAAAAAAAAACGACCCATTTGCTGCGATGCGTATTCCCGAATACCGTCATTTAATGCTGGGGCGTTTTTTGTTTATTATGGGTTTGCGGATGATGGGTACACTTGTGGGTTGGTGGGTATACGAATTAACCAACGAGCCTTTTGCGATTGGGTTGATCGGTTTATCTGAAGTGATCCCTGCGGTTTCATTATCGCTTTATGCAGGACATGTAATTGATATCAGTGAAAAAAGAAAACTACTCTTAACCGGTGTAATGCTGTATTTGGGTTGTGCCGTTTTATTACTCGGTTTATCTACACATTACACCGCAACCCAACTCAGCAATCACTGGATCGCATTCAGTATTTATGTGATCATCTTTTTTACGGGAATCTTCAGGGCATTTACCGGACCAACCTTTGGAACGATGGTAGCTTCTATTGTTCCGAAAGAAACCTTGCAGAATGCAATCACCTGGAACCAGGGTATCTGGCTTTCTGCCTCAGTGATAGGCCACGCAACAGTTGGTTTTTTAATTGCGGGTATGGGACATACCGGTTCATTAAGTATCATCTGTGTATTGGTTATACTTGGATTTTACAATTTGTATTTGATCAAACCCAAACCTGCTTTAAATGAACCCGGAGAAAAGAAAACATTGGAAAGCGTTAAAGAGGGTTTGAAGTTTGTATTTACCACCAAAGAAGTTTTGGGCGCACTAACCCTTGATCTGTTTGCGGTTATGTTTGGCGGTGCCGTGGCAATGATTCCTGTTTTTGCAAAAGATATTCTTAAAGTGGGGCCAATTGGCTTTGGCTGGTTAAATGCTTCTGCCGATATTGGTTCCATTATTATTATTGTTCTGCTTACTTTTTTCCCATTACGCAGAAAACAGGGAACAAAATTATTATTAGCCGTTGCAGGATTTGGAATATGTATCATCATTTTTGCACTGTCAAAAATATTCTGGATCTCTTTTGCGGCGCTCTTACTCAGCGGTATTCTCGATGGCATCAGCATGGTGGTAAGAGGCACCATTCTTCAACTCAAAACACCGGCACATATGCGTGGGCGGGTAATGAGTGTAAACTCCATGTTCATTAACAGCAGTAATGAACTGGGGCAGTTTGAAAGTGGTGTGGCTGCCAAAATAATGGGCGTAATTCCCTCAGTGGTATTTGGTGGATGTATGACCTTGATAGTAGTTGCCGGCACCTGGCTCCGCGCTCCGAGTTTGCGCAAAATGGAATATTAATTTCCTGTAACTTAGTCTTCCCGTACTCAACTAAACTATTCATCATGCAACGTCGTTCCTTTATCCGTAATACCGGACTAACTGCCGGTTTAATGGCTTTATCTTCCAGAGAATTATTCGCATCTTTTCTTCAGCAACCCGCTTACAAAATAAAAATGCTCCGTGGAGATATCGGCATTTTTACAGAACGCGGCGGTACTATTGGCTTTTATCAGTCAAAGGACGGATATGTTGTGATCGATTCACAATTCCCCGATCCTGCCAAACATGCCATTGATGAATTGAAGAAGATGAAAGATCTGCCTTTCAAATTCCTTATCAACACCCACCA
This sequence comes from Sediminibacterium sp., assembly GCA_965206685.1. GTDB lineage: Bacteria > Bacteroidota > Bacteroidia > Chitinophagales > Chitinophagaceae > Sediminibacterium. Next base: position 830,704 of record OZ242223.1, on the reverse strand, counting down.
CCATGGTGATCATACAGGTGGTAATATTTCTTTTAAAGATATTGCTGAGCATGTTGTAGGACATGAGAACTGTTTAGCGAATTATAAAAGAGTGTCCGAACAAAGTAAAACAGTTGACAAGCAATTATTTCAGGATATGACTTTTGGGGATACCTGGAAACAGAAGATCGGCAAAGAAAGAATCCGTACCTATTATTATGGTCCGGGACATACCAATGGTGATGCGATCATTCACTTCGAAAATGCCAATATAGCCCATATGGGGGATCTTTTGTTTAATCAGCTTCCGCCATTTATCGACAGATCTGCCGGTGCCAATATTAAAAACTGGATCACCGTTCTGCAAAAAGCGCAGAAAACATTTGATAAGGATACACTCTTCATTTTTGGCCATGCAGGTGATCCTGAAAAAGTAACCGGTTCCAAAGCAGAGCTGGCAGAATTTGAAGATTATCTTGGCAAACTGCTGGATTTTGTTGCCGGTGAGATCAAAGCAGGCAAATCCAGAGACGAGATCAATAAAACAAAAGATATCCCCGGCGTTAGCTGGAAGAACAGTGGTGCAGAAAGATGTTTAGGGGCCGCTTATGATGAATTGCAGCCTACTTCAAAATAACCCTAAGCTTTTCGAGCACAACATATACTGCCGGACAAAAACTTGAATTCTTTAAAGTGATCACAGGCCGTTTGAACAGCACATCTTCATCCGTATAGGGGAAACGATGGCAGTCAGACGGCCTTGTTTCATAAATACTGCAATAATTATCGGCACCTAAAAAAGGACAAGGCCTGCTTTGTGCAACATAATCCCCTTCATCATCCAGATAAAGATAGGTTTCAATAAAATCGCCTTCTTTCATACCCAAATGCTTACTTATGCGTTTGATATCGGGTGTTTTAAACCGTGGAGAGTAATTCTTGCAGCAATTGGCGCATTGTAAACAATCAATATTACTGAAAGCTTCATCATGCAGGTCCGGCAGCAGTTTCAGCACCTTATTCTTATTCTTTTCGGCTTTCTGCAATACCTGTTTGTACTGTTTTTGATGTTCAGCGCTGCGTTTTTCCCATTGATCTAAATTTACTTCACTCATAATACTTAACAATCAATTGACCTTTTGAAAGAATAGCTTCTGTTTACTTTGCAACACAAGATTAGCTTGATTTCCGCAGAATTGCTTTATTTTTCAGCAGATTAACATGAATGATATCAAAGAACAGTGGCTGATATTGATCTCCACGCCTATTTACGTGTTCATTATCGGACTGGAATTGCTGCTTACCAATTTGCAGCACAGAAAAGCCTATACGCTGAAAGATACCCTTGCCAATGTTTATCTGATGTTATTTAACGGTGGGCTGGACCTTGCATTCAGAGTGGTGTATATGGTGATCCTGAATTATTTTTATGTACATGCGTTTATCAATATTCAGCAGGTGTTTGTTTATTGGTTTGTATTATTGATCGCTGAAGATTTTTTGTATTACTGGCTTCACCGTTTTGATCATGAGATCCGTTTTTTCTGGGCCATTCACGTAACGCACCATAGCAGCCGGTTAATGAATTTTACCGTAGGATTCCGTTCTTCTGCTTTTCAGCCTCTTTATCGTTTTATTTATTTCATACCGCTGGCTTTAATGGGCTTTCAGCCAATAGATATCTTTTTTATCTATTCGGCCACCCAGATCTGGGGCATTTTTGTGCATACAGAACTGATCCATAAGATGGGGTGGATAGAATATTTTATGGTAACGCCTTCCCATCATCGGGTCCATCATGGTTCCAATCCCAAATACCTGGATAAGAATATGGGGATGTTTCTGATCATCTGGGATAAATTGTTTGGCACTTTTCAGGAAGAATTACCGGCAGAAAGTTATGAGCCGATAACCTATGGCCTCACAAAGAATATAGAAAATCCTAATGCGATCAGCCTCATTTTTCACGAATGGCATCAGATCTGGCAGGATATAACCCAAAAAGATATTTCCTTCAAAACCCGCATACAATACATGTTTGGCCCTCCCGGATGGAGCCATGATGGAAGCCGGAAAACGAGTAAACAAATGCGGGAAGCGGAGCAGCCGGGTGAGTAGTCAGTGGTGAGTAAAAGCTTAATTTTTCACTCCACACTCACTACTCACCGCTGACTACTCACCCAAACAATCCACCCCCTTTCCCCAAGTTCAACAAAAGCTTTATTATCGTCATATATCGGCTTACCTTTGCGGCGATTTAGCCGTAGCCGGTTCTTGGCACGACAGGTAACTAAAAACTCCGCATCAGATGAATCTATTTGAACAACAAGCACACGAATTCAAGCAAAGACATATCGGCCCGAATGAAGGCGATACCAAAACCATGTTGGACACGATCGGATTGAGCTCATTGGAAGAGTTGATCGGTAAGACCGTTCCGGATTCGATCCGTATTAAAGGCGACCTGAATGTACCCGCTGCCATCAGCGAGGCAGAATATCTGACTGAGTTAAAAAAAGTAGCGTCAAAAAATAAAGTGTATAAAAATTATATAGGCCAGGGGTATTATGGAACGATTACGCCAAGTGTGATACTGCGTAATATTTTTGAAAACCCGGGTTGGTATACACAATACACTCCCTATCAGGCAGAAATTTCGCAGGGCCGTTTGGAAAGCCTGCTGAATTTTCAAACCATGATCTCTGATCTTACCGGTTTACCCATTTCTAATGCTTCTTTGCTCGATGAAGCTACGGCTGCGGCAGAAGCTATGGCCATGGTATTTCACCATGTAAATAAAACGGATGTGATCAGCAAACCAAAACTGTTTGTTGACAATGCCATCTTCCCGCAAACAAAAGATGTATTGGTTACAAGAGCACAGCCGATTGGAATTGAATTGGTGTATGGCGATTATAAAACAGCAACAATTGATGATACTTATTTTGGTGCCATCGTTCAATATCCAAATGATAATGGTTCTGTTGAAGATTACCGTGCATTCATTAACAGCGTTCATGCGATTAATGGATTGGTGATCATGTCAACAGATTTATTAGCACTCACTTTATTAACCCCTCCGGGTGAATTGGGTGCTGATATTGCAGTAGGTTCTGCGCAACGTTTTGGTGTGCCAATGGGTTACGGTGGTCCGCACGCAGCTTTCTTTGCTACCAAAGATGATTTTAAACGTGGCATGCCCGGCCGGTTGATTGGTGTAAGTATTGATGCGCAGGGCAACCGTGCATTACGTATGGCATTACAAACCCGTGAGCAACACATCAAACGTGAAAAAGCCACTTCTAACATTTGCACAGCACAGGCTTTATTAGCCAATATGGCTGCGATGTATGCAGTATTTCATGGTGCAGCAGGATTAAAAGATATTGCGACACGTGTTCACACATTGGCGCAGGCTGTGTCCGACGGATTAGGTAAGATCGGTATCAAACAAGCAAATGAATTTTATTTCGATACTTTAAAAATTACAGAAGCAAACAGTGCTTCCATCAAAGAAGTTGCTGAAAAATACCACAGCAATTTCCGTTACTTCAACGATGGAACCATTGGTATTACCATCGATGAAACAACAACAGTTGAAGATGCCAATACTATTTTAAGAATATTTGAAGCTGCAACAGAAAAAAGTACAGGACATCAATTAAGTGCAGCCAAACTCCAGACTCCAAACTTCAAACTCCAAACTGAATTACAGCGTACTTCAACATATCTAACGCATCCCGTATTCAACACACATCATAGCGAAAGCCAGATGATGCGTTATATCAAACAATTGGAGAATAAAGATCTTTCGTTAAACACCAGCATGATCAGCTTGGGAAGCTGCACCATGAAACTGAATGCGGCTTCAGAAATGATCCCTGTTAGCTGGCCTGAGTTCGGCGGCTTACATCCTTTTGTTCCATCTAATCAAACAGAAGGTTATCAGCAGATCATTAATGAACTGAATGATTTTCTTTGTCAAATCACAGGCTTTACGGCCTGCAGCCTGCAACCCAATAGTGGCGCACAAGGTGAATATGCGGGATTATTAACCATGCGTGCATATCACTTAGACAGAAAAGATGATCACAGAAATGTAGTATTAATCCCTATCAGTGCACACGGCACCAACCCTGCCAGTGCGGTTATGGCTGGATTTAAAGTGGTGGTGGTAAAATGTGATGACGCAGGAAATATTGACGTGTCCGATCTGAAAGCGAAAGCTGAACAATACAAAGACACATTAGGCGGATTGATGGTTACCTATCCATCAACACACGGTGTGTTTGAAGAAACAATTAAAGATATCTGCCAGATCATCCATGATAATGGCGGATTGGTTTATATGGATGGTGCCAATATGAATGCACAGGTTGGCTTAACCAGTCCGGGTATGATTGGTGCGGATGTTTGTCACCTCAATCTCCACAAAACATTCGCCATTCCACACGGTGGTGGCGGTCCCGGCATGGGCCCTATTTGTGTGAATGATAAACTGGCTCCTTATTTACCTGGACACCCGGCATTATCATCTACAGGTTCGGTAAGTGCTGCACCTTATGGTTCTGCGAGTATTTTGCTGATCAGTTACGGTTATATTAAAATGCTGGGCACAGACGGAATTCGTAAATCAACAGAATACGCGATCCTCAATGCTAACTATATGAAAGCAAGATTGGAGAAATACTATAAAATTCTGTACACCGGAACCAACGGAACCTGTGCACATGAATTTATTGTAGATCTGCGTCCGTTTAAACAAAGCGTGCATATTGAAGCGGAAGATGTAGCTAAACGTTTGATCGATTATGGTTTCCACGCGCCTACCATGAGTTTCCCGGTTGCCGGAACCATTATGATCGAACCAACAGAAAGTGAAGACAAGGCAGAACTTGATCGTTTTTGTGATGCCCTGATTTCTATCTATGAAGAGATCAAAGCCATTGAAGATGGAAAATCAGACAATACAGATAATCCACTCAAAAATGCGCCGCATACGCAAGCCGTAATTTGTGCCGATGAATGGAAACATGCTTACACAAGAAAAGAAGCTGCATTCCCTTTATACTATGTTACCCAAAATAAATTCTGGCCAAGTGTGGCAAGGGTGAACAATACACATGGCGACAGGAATCTGATCTGTACCTGTGAGCCGGTTTCTTCCTATGCGGAATAATGAATATTAAACAAGGAATATTGAATGTTGAATTTGAAAAAAACTTCTTCATTCAATATTCCTTGTTCATTATTCGATATTCCTCACCTGGTTCTTTTATATGCGGAAGCACCTAACTGTCTTGACTGATCTTCCATTAATGCAATAATCTTTTCTTTATCGATAATGGTTGCTTCCAGTTTGGCAATTTGTCTGTTCAGTATTTCTATCACATCATCTTTAGAAGTATAATATACTTTTTGTTCTTCATCCAGATCGGGTGCATAATATTCCTGTTTATGTTTCGGGGGTGATAAAAGCATGGTGCCACGGCCGGTGACCAGCCAGATCAGACTAAGATCCGGATAATGGGCTTTGATCTTTTCTAAAATATCAGAACCCACCGCTCCTTTCCCTTTTATTTGTTTACCGAGGTATCCGTTGGAAAGATCACAACTATGTTCAAAAGAGTAAGCGGTGATATTGCTGTATGAAAGATATTCCTGCAATCTGTCGATCAGTCTCATAAAAATCGGTTTATCAATAACAATCCGAAATACGTTTCTTCCTTCAATACAAACAATACGGCAAATACCTGATTTGTCTGTTTTTTTAACGGTGTCAAGTCTGTGTTTTTTACTGTGCCTTTGTGCCTTTGTGTGCCCTTTCTCTTCGCTACAATCAAGCTTTTGCATTTGCTATAATTCTGATTATATTTAATAATCTAAAAACATATTATGGACCAACGCATCATTAACCTCTACGACGAATACACGCATAAACCTTTATCCCGTGAAACCTTTTTGAAAAAACTGGCGATGCTTACAGGAAGCACGGCCTTGGCATTATCTGTTCTTCCAATGCTGGAAGCCAATTATGCCAAAGCGGCCATTGTTCCGCAGGATGATGAAGAACTGGATACAGAAACCATTTCTTACGAAGTAAATGGCATTACCATGTTTGCATACACAGCAAAGCCGAAGAAACGGATGAATATGGGTGCGGTAATGGTAATACATGAGAACCGCGGATTGAATGACCATATCAGAGATGTAACCCGCCGCGCTGCCAAAGCCGGCTATCTGGCGATGGCACCGGATGCATTATCAGAAAATGGTGGCACTCCGCCTAATGAGGATGATGCTAGAAAACAGATCTCAGAACTCGATCCAAAAAAGAACCTGGCCAATTTTGTAAAATCAGTGGAAGTACTTCGTGCAAGAAAAGAAACCAACCGCAAAGTAGGATGTGTAGGTTTTTGCTGGGGTGGTGGACTGGCCAATCAACTGGCAGTAAATTCTCCTATATTGAATGCAGCCGTTGCTTTCTATGGCATGCAGCCCAATGCAGATGATGTTCCTAAAATAAAAGCCTCTGTTCAATTGCACTATGCAGGATTGGATGAAAGAATTGATGCCGGTATTCCTGCCTATGAATCCGCTCTTAAAAAAGCAGGTGTTCATTATGAACTCTATATGTACCCAGGCGTTAATCATGCATTCCATAACGATACTTCTGAAGCCAGATATAATGCAGATGCTGCATTGCGTGCATGGAAAAGAACATTGGATTTTTTTGCTGCAAATCTTAAATAGTTTTTTGCCACAGAACACTCAGATTACCACAGAAGAAGCTATCTGTGAAAATCTGTGCAATCTGTGGCAATTTTTCGTTCTACAAAAATACAGCCCATGTTATTACCTCGAAATATTATTCTCTCTATGCTTTTCATTTGCGGTTTTCTGCAAGTTCAGTCTCAGGAGAAAACCGACAAATGGCTGGATCAATTACTACGAAGCAAAGCCTCCCCTCTATTACTGCATGTATTAAACAACCCGGATAGTTTTCAATACCAGATCATTTACACCGAGATCAACCGCGACAAACAGAATGTTCCGCATTTCATCAACCATTATTTTCATGTTGATAGAAACCGCTATTTCAATCCTGCCTCAACGGTTAAACTGCCAACGGCATTGATCGCATTGGAAAAAATGAATGAATTGCGTTCTTATGGAATCAACAAATATTCTTCCATGTTGATCGACAGTTCTTATAGCGGCCAGTCTGCTGTTACCAAAGACACATCCTCACAAAACGCTTACCCTTCTGTTGCCAATTATATTAAGAAGATTTTTCTGGTGAGCGATAACGATGCCTACAATCGCCTGTATGAATTTAACGGTCAGCAACTGTTAAATGAAAGGTTATGGAAAAAGGGCTATACAGATACACGTATTGTTCGGCAGTTTGTAACTATGACAGAAGATGAAAACCGCCATACCAATGCCATTACATTTCTGGAACATGGCGATACTGTTTTTCGTCAGTTGCCGGCATTCAGTAAAGCAGATTTTGATTACAGCAAACAAATACTTATCGGCAAAGCACATTATAACCGTTACGATTCACTTATCCACGCCCCTTTCGATTTTACGCGGCACAATAATTTACCATTAGAAGATCTGAGACAGATGTTGCAGTCCATTTTATTTCCTGAATCCGTTCCTGCATCCCATCGTTTCAATCTTACCAAAGATGATCTTCGTTTTTTATATCAATACATGTCTGAATATCCATCAGAAAGCAAAAAACCAACTTACGATACCACAGAATTTTTTAACAGTTATACCAAATTCTTTCTTTACAAATCAGGCAAACAGAAACCACCACCCAATATCCGCATCTTTAATAAACCCGGTTGGTCGTATGGGTTCTTAACCGATGCTTCTTACATTGTAGATTTTGACAGCAAAACTGAGTTTATGCTCAGTGCTGTGATTTATGTAAACAGAGATGGTGTTTTGAATGATGATAAATATGAGTATGATGAGATTGGGTATCCTTTTTTTAAGGAGGTTGGGGAGATCCTATATCAATACGACAAGAGCAGGAAAAGAAATTTTCTCCCTGCTCTTGATAAATTTAAAATGACTTATAAATAAGCTGAATTATTTATTCAACCACGCCATCACACTAGCCGGATACCTTGTGCCTGCTGCGGCATCTTTTGGAAAGAATGCATCGATTGTTGCCAGATCATCCAGCGTTAATACCACATCCAAAGCACCTGCATTTTCTTCCAGATATTTTACACGTTTGGTACCCGGTATCGGAAAAATATAATCGCCCTGTGCCATTACCCATGCCAATGCCAATTGGGAGGCAGTACAATTTTTTGCTTCTGCGATCTCCTGAATTTTTTTAACCAGTTCCATATTCTTGTCAAAATTCTCACCCTGAAATCTTGGCGACATACGCCTGAAATCATCCGCAGCAAAATCTTCAAACTGTTTAATCTGACCGGTTAAAAAACCACGTCCCAATGGACTATAGGCAACAAATGCAATACCCAGTTCTTCACAGGTTTCCAAAATTTCTTCTTCCGGATCTCTGGACCATAATGAGTATTCACTTTGCACAGCTGTGATCGGAAATATTTCATGTGCTTTTCTGAGTGTGGCTGCAGATACTTCGCTCAAGCCAATGCTGCGAACTTTTCCCTGCTCAACCAATTTAGCCATCGCTCCAACAGTTTCTTCTATAGGTGTGTCCTGATCTACACGGTGCAGATAATACAGATCGATCTCCTCTACATCCAATCGCTTCAAACTCGCTTCACAGGCGGATTGTACATATGCAGCCTTACCGTTAAAACCGCGTACTTGCGGATTGGCAGGATCTCTAACGATACCAAATTTAGTAGCCAGTGTGATCTGTTTTCTCCTGCCCTTTAATGCTTTGGCCAGCAATTCTTCGTTTTTAAAAGGACCGTAAATATCTGCGGTATCCCAAAACGTCATTCCCAGTTCAATGGAACGGTCCAATACTTTCAGATTTTCTGTTTCATTGGTAGCACCATAAAATTCGCTCATCCCCATACAACCCAATCCCAATTGAGATGCTACTATGCCTTGTGATCCTAATGTTCTGACTTTCATCTACTATTTTTTTTGCAAAATTCTGAAATTAATGATTGAAAATTTTCTGTAAGTCAATATTCATTTATTGACTAAACACCAAACTGGCGAAGATGATGATCCATATGTTTCCAGGTAAGAATGCCCCATTCATCAGCCGTCATCTTTCCGAAAAAAGGATGTGTATTTTTAGTAAGAGCAGATTCGCCTCCAACTGACAACCTTTTTAACAAGGCCAGTGCTTTATCTTTTTCTGTTTGAAAATCATATTCTCCTTTCATTAAAAAGGATGCATCTGTGGGAAGTCCTGTGGGAAAGGGCTTATCGCTTAATAATTTTTTCTTGGCAATTCTGCCAAACAATAAACCGGGGAGGCTTTGTTTTAATTTTCTGTCGCCCAATGCTACCTGAGTGGGTACCTGAATATGCGCCAGCATCTGAGCCACATTCATCTTACCCCATAAAGCTTTACTATCGGATTGCAGTTTTTCAAAACGGGAAAAAATATCGGCAGCGGCGGAAGGATCAAACAGATTTTTCATCAAACAAAAGTTTAGTTGATGAAAGTTACGGCAAGAAATGAGGATTGCAATATCAGTCTTCCCCTACCAGCTCTTTTTCTGCTTTCAGGTATTCCATAAAATCCTGCTTGGTCCAGGATTTTTTTTCGTCTATCCAAAGGCAGACATGGTCTTTTACTTTAGAAAGCATTTTCCATGCCTGTAATGAAAGATTGGCATCTTTCGGGGATTTTTTCAGTTCTATTTCCTCACCCAGTTTTGCAATGATCTTTCCATTCTTTTTACGGAATGTATCGTTAAAGAATTTTCCAACCGGTGAGGATTGTTTTCCAAAAACACAATTACCTAAAATTAGTCCGATCACTTCCTGTTGTGAAATATCCAATATCATATTCTGATAATGATAAGCGATCGTTTTGCCTGATTTGTCTACTATCGTGGTCATACATCTAGCCTGTTGGCGCAATGTTAACCTATTCCTTCCATGCCTTTGCAGGGAAAGAAAAATTTAATATTATCATCATATACAAATTAGTTGCATACTATGGTAAAGATGCTTGTTGTGATTGATTATACCGTAGATGACAAATTACCTAAAATCTGAAATAAAACTTCACCGTAGCCATTCTTGGTCTGATGCGGTAACTGCTTTCGCTGATACTGTTTGCAGAAAGGGAAACGGAACTATACGTATCTATATTGGCAAGATTAGTGAGTGCCAGTTCTATATCTGTTTTTAATTTAAGCAGTTTGTACGTGCAGGCTGCATCTACAAATGTAAAATTATTGTTCTGCACATCTGATAAATGATAACGGTAATTATCGCCATTTAACCTGATCTGAAAATTACTGCTTACCACAAAATTGGCAACTACTTCGTGCTGCCATTTTTCTACCGAAGGGGTTGTGGCACCCGTTGTATGCACATCGCCTATGCGCTTGCTGCCATAGGTTGTATAAGTACCTACATATCCCAGATTAAACCATGTTGCCAACTTGGTATTCACATTGGCATTATAAGTATACACATCATTCTGAATCTGCAACGGATCGCCATTCTGCAATTGATTACTCAATGATCTTGTCCAGGATGCTTTTGCACCAACCGTTGTCATTAACGGGAAAATATATTTACTGATGCCCGCAAATAATTGTGTGCTGTGCGAAAGATTATTGAAAGGAATCAGTTTTGCCTGCTGTATCACCGAACTGATTCTTGTATCGTTGATTGTGTTGGCGGAATTGTTTGAATAAGATCCGCCAAAAGAAAAGAAAAAGATCTTCAATGTATTTCTAAACTGATAGGAAGCAGACAATGAATGTCTTTGCGTTTCTGTGAGCAGATTGCCATTGGTGAAAAAATCACGGTATCCGCGCATCAGATATCCATCATATACCTGATCAATATTTCCCCATGTATCTCCATAACTGTAACCAAAACTCAGGTAATCTTCTTTACCCGTCATATACTTAATACTTAAACTGGGTGTTACAGGTAAGTTGGTAAAATGGTTTTGCGAAAGCCTTCCTGCATATCTTGTATCCTGATAAGTAACCGGTAAAGAAAGCCTTACCATATTACCACCACTCGTATATGTAAAATCAGCTCTGAAATAGGCTTTGGTCCGGCTCCAGTTCAAATGATTCATAAAACTGTCTGCCACGGCTGATTTGCTTCCACTCAACTGTTCAGACTCCAGTAATGAATTTACCTGTTGCTCCTGGTAATTAATTCCTGCTTTATACTGTTGTTGAAATTTGGAATGGGCAATTCCAAAACTCAGATAGTTATCCGTGTAAAAGGTTGGAACAGCCGCCTGTTGTATCAATCCGGCATAAGGATTATTATTATTAAACTGTGCCGCATACAAACCCGGATTTACCAGTAGTGTAGCGGGATTGCGAATATTGTTCACAAAAGAATATCCTTCCAATACATTCCCTTTTTTGGTTTTGGAAATGATATTAAACCTGTTCGAAATATTCGTTACCGTTCCTGTTAACTGTTGATTGATATTATTGTTGGTAGTTGCCTGCAAGGCAGAAAAAACCTGTGAAGGTGTGTTCTCTAAAATAGCCACATCATTCAAATAATAATCTTTACGATTGGCTGTGAGCGTTAGTTGCGTATTGAAAGTATTTTTCAGGGTTCGGCTATCCTGTTTTTCTGCATAACGGATAGTATCATTGGGAAGAAAATAAGTTGACTTAAATTCTGATGACTGATACTGCTTATCAAAAAGATAAAACCCATTAATACGCAATTGCATATCTTTTTTCAGGTTGATCATATCATTTATATTAACCAACCCCACATTATTAAACAAATATCTTTTTTTTAATAGGTCCGGGCTGCCCGCTGTTCCCGCATTTACAAGATTATTCGGCGGCTGATTCTCAAATCCGAAATGGTTGATTACTTCATCAGACAGATCATAGCCAATATTATTCAGCTTATAATAATTGATAAATTTTACCTGCTTTTTAAAAAGCATGGCATTGGCTGTAACACTGTATGCATCAGGAGTTCCCACCAACGCATCACCGGTTCCCATGATCTTCATGCGGGCTTTATCTTTTAATACAATATTCATCGCAGCATCATCCCGCTTAACAAGATCCTTCAACGCATTGATGGGCTGATGGTTTTCCAGTACCTGTATTTTAGATACCATATCACTCGGAACACTGCTTGTGGCAATATTATATTTACCATCCAACAGATTATCTCCATCAATATAAAATCGACTGATTGGTTTTCCGCCAACAGAGATCTGTCCGTTTTCAGCTACTTCAACCCCGGGTAATTTTTTGATCACATCTCCAATTACACGGTCTTGTTTATTACCAAATGTTGCCACATCATAATTAAGCGTATCCCCTTCTTTTCTTAATGGATTGCTTTTAACCGTAACGTTAGGCAATTTGGTGCTGGTGGCAGATAATTTGAAATCCGAAACCTGTGGTGTTTTGGTTACGGGTATTGATTTTTTTGAAAACCCTATAGCATTGGCTTCTACAAACAAAGTATCTTTTACAGAAGCAGATACATGTTGTATTTTATAGGATCCGGTATTATTGGTAATGGCAAACGCCAGAACGATTCCATTATTTTTTTTCAATGTTACACTTACAGATTGAAGCGGCTTTCCCAAACTATCACTGATTGTTCCGTTAACGTCAACCTGCGCCTGTACTGTGGCTACAGATACAAGCGCAAACAATAAGTAACAGATTTTTCTTTGCATAGTGAAATATTGAAAATGATTACCTCTTTTTCTTTCTATTTTATTTTTTCAATTGGATTATTCATTTGTCGTGGCTTGACGGCACCTGCAGAAACAGTTCCTGCTGAAACGGTTCCGGTTACACGCACATTATCAACCCTGATATTCCCACCTCCGGCACTACCGGCCGTTGCTGCCCGGTCTTTTCTGATGGCATCCTGGTATTGTGTAAATTCTTTGGGAGTAGTTTTAATTGCTTCCGCAGGCAATGTAACTGGTACAGGGGTTTCCAAAGCATTTTCAAAAGAAACAAAGCTAAACACCACTTCTTTTTTGGTATCAGATGCTTCAATGATTAATCCGGGTAAGCCACCTAATTTCCAGGGGCCGTTGTTATAGGGTAACTGACTGCAAAACCATGCTTCGTAGGTACGTCCTTTAAAATCGCCTGTGGCTTTCTGACAGGATAATCCCTTAATATCTTTTGTTTCCTGCGTGATGGCCCATTCAATGGCGGGCAACTGTTCTTCTACAGAAAATAATTTTCCACCCGCAGATGACAGGTAAGCAAGTTTAGCCCCTTCCTGATCTTTAAAATAAGAATTGGCCAGCAGCATTTGCGGATTGGGACTAAAATAACTAACCCCACCACTGTTCGTATTGATAGATACAAGCCCTCCATCTACCGACATACTTTTTACATTCGACATATCTATCTTATTCATATCCGCAGCCGTACCAATATTCTGGCCACTGGCTTTTAGTTTTGCCATCCGTTCAATTCGATCGTAATTGGTATACATACTCATGTTCTTACCGAGGTACAAAATCATATTCTCTTTTAATGGATTTTCAGGCTGTGTGGAATCCATAACATGTGTGAAGGCAAATCGCGCGGCAACAAAGGCTGAGTCTGCAACTTGTGCATTTACTAATGAACAGATAAAGACGTTACATACTAAAAGGAAAAAAATCTTTCGCATAGTTTACTTATTTGAAAACAAGTTATAACTATTTTTTTAGTTTATAAACTATTAATTTAGTTTGTCTAATTTTTTTCGATGGGATTATTCATTCTCCTCGGCTTGATGGGTTTACCATCAGGTCCTGCAGCTCCTCCGATCATAGCCCCACTAACAACTATTCTGTCGGTAGCAACCAATCCGCCTGTACTGGCATTACCGGCCATTGCCGCCTGTCTGTCTCTTTGTAATGCATCCTGGTATTGTTTAAATTCTTTGGGAGTGGTTTTTACTACAGTATTGGGAATTACAATCGCTACCGGTTTGTCAGTTGCAGATGCATTTTCATAACTCACAAATTGAAACATTACTTCTTTCTTTGTATCCGATGCTTCAATGATCAATCCGGGCAAGCCCCCTAATTTCCATGGCCCGTTGCTAAAAGGCAATGAGCTGCAGAACCATGCTTCATAGGTTCTTCCTTTAAAATCACCAACTGCTTTCTGACAAGCTAATCCTTGTATCTCTTTTGTTTCCTGTGTTATATTCCAGTTAATAGCCGGTGTATTTTCGTCAACCGAAAAAACTTTTCCTCCGGCAAATGCCATGAACGACATTTTGGAAGTATTGATATCCTTATAATAATTTCCCAAAACGGCAAAAGGAGAAGACGCGTCCGAACGAGGCATTGAACTTGCTGAAATGTTACCCACACTAACACTACCGCTACCTACCGCTACATCAGAAACAACAACATTTCCGTTACTGACGCCCGTTCCCGGAGTTACTGTATTATCTCTGGTATAATTACTCATATTCTTACCCAAATGCAGCACCATTTTACTGATCAGTGGATTTTCAGGTTGTGTTGTATCCATTATATGCTTTAAAGTATATCGAACAGAAGCAAAAGCCGTATCGGTAACCTGCGCCGAAGCATATACACTGAAAAGAGCAACTGTAATTGCGGTAAGTAAATATTTTCGCATGGCTGTTGGGTTTATGGTTTTTAATAGATAGAAATAACTAATTACTTGCTGTTAAAAGAGTAAATACCTGATAAAAGGTTGGAATATGGTCTTATCTTTTTGGGAGGAATTCGAATCTATGCATAAAATTCCAAATGGATCAAAGGGATGAAACATCTTCCCTTACCTTCGCATAAAACAGATATATGGGTGTAGCAGATCAATTAGCACAAATGAAAGCGGAAAAAGCCGCAGCAAACTTAAAAGCCGGACAGGATTTTCTGGCCACGAATAAAACACGTGCAGAAGTAACCGAGTTACCAAGCGGTTTACAATATGAAGTATTGGTAGCCGGCACAGGCGAAAAACCATTGGCACATAATGAAGTTACCTGCCATTACCACGGCACTTTACCTGATGGGACCATTTTCGACAGCTCAGTACAAAGAGGCCGTCCTGCTTCTTTTCCGTTAAATATGGTGATCAAGGGCTGGACCGAAGGCTTACAATTAATGCCCGTTGGCAGCAAATGGCGTTTTTTCATTCCACCACATTTGGGTTATGGCGACAGACAGGTGAGTGCACAGATCGGGCCCAACAGTACGTTGGTGTTTGATGTGGAGCTGATCAGCTTTAAATAATTTTGAATTTTTGGAATTTGCGATTTTGAAATTGAAAAAAAAGAGCCGCAGATTCGCAGATGATATGTTTTGAAAACAATCTGCGAATCTGCGGCTTATGTGTTTTGAAATTCCAAAATCGCAAATTCCAAAATTCCAAAATCCGTCAACTGGTCATTTCACTAAGCTCCAACCACCGCAATTCTTTCTCTCCCAACAACTGCTCAATCACAATAATCCTTTCACTCATTTTTTGTAATTCTTCAAACGGCAAATTACCCGTTGCCATTTTATCTGTGATGGAATGCTTTTCCGATTCCAGTTCCGGCATTTCTTTCTCAAGCAATTCAAACTCCCGCTTCTCTTTAAAACTCATTTTCTTCTTCACACTCACCACTGCCGACTGACTACTCACTACTGACGACTCTCGATTCACGACAGCTGCCTCAGTTGTCTCGCCTTTACTCTTGCGCTCCTCCAGCACATCCCATTTATTCTCCTTCTTCTCATTTTCTTTCAGCCAAATACGGTACTGCGTATAGTTTCCGGGGAAATCCCTTACTTCGCCTTCACCTTCAAATACAAATAAGTGATCCACCAACCTGTCCATAAAATATCTGTCGTGACTCACAATCAAAACACAACCCTGGTATTCATCCAGAAATTTTTCAAGCACCGCAAGTGTAGGCAGATCAAGGTCATTCGTAGGTTCATCCAGAATCAAAAAATTCGGGTTTGTAAAGAGTACGGTTAATAACTGCAATCTTTTTTTCTCACCACCACTTAATGAATTCAGATAAGTGTATTGCTTATCAGGGGTGAATAAAAACAATTCCAAAAACTGTGCAGCACTTAAACTTCCGCCATTGGCTAATGGAAAATTTTCTGCAAAAGTTTTCACATATTCAATAACGCGCAGATTTTCTTTGATCACCAAACCCTGTTGTGAAAAATTCCCAAACACAACCGTGTCGCCGATATTGATCTTGCCGCTGTCTGCCGGTTCAATTCTTTGCAACATATTCAGAAACGTACTTTTTCCAACACCATTTTTTCCAATGATACCGATGCGTTCTCCTTTGCTGAAATTATAATCAAACCCTTTTAAGATAGGCAGTTCACCATAACTCTTGTACACTTTTTTCATCTCAATGATCTTCCCTCCCAGCCTGCTCATCTTCATTTGCAATTGAAGTTGTACATCTTCAATTTTTTGTTTGGCTCTGGCTTCTACTTCATAAAAATTATCCTGACGGCTTTTGCTTTTGGTGGTACGCGCTTTGGGCTGTTTGCGCATCCATTCCAGTTCTTTACGGTATTCGTTTTTGGCTTTGTCTATGCTCGCGAGTTCACTTTCAATCCGCGCAGCTTTCTTTTCCATATAATTTTCATAATCGCCACGGTACACATACATGTTCTCTCTTTCCAGTTCCCATATTTCTTCGCTAACTGCATCCAGAAAATAACGGTCGTGCGTTACAAGCAACAGTGTAACATTTTCCTGATTCAGGTAATTCTCCAGCCATTCGATCATTTCTACGTCAAGATGGTTAGTAGGTTCATCCATCATCAGCAAAGTATGCTTATGGTCAAACCCGATATCGATCAGTGTTTTGGCCAATGCCACGCGCTTTCTTTGTCCACCGCTCAGATCACTAACCGCCTGCGTTAAATGGTGCACATTCAGTTTTGTCAGGATCTGTTTCACTTTTACTTCAAAATCCCAGGCATTCAGGTCGTCCATTTTTCCAAACAACTCCACCAATGCCTCACCATCCTCGCTTTCACTTGCCAGCTCATACTCACGAATCACATTCATCACAGGGTGATTGGTGTGAAAGATATTCTCCAGCACCGTTTTGTTCTCATCAAAATGCGGATCCTGTTCAAACAGCGCAACGGTAACGTCTTTGTGAATGAATAACTTTCCTTCATCAGCTGTCTCATCCCCGTTCAAGATCCGTAACAGGGTAGATTTACCCACACCGTTACGGGCAATCAGGGCTATCTTCTCTCCTTCATTAATATGAAATGAAATATTCTTGAAAAGCGGGTTAATACCATAACTCTTTGTCAAACCTTCGGCAGAAACATAATGCATGCCGCAAAACTAAGGGTTCCGGGAGGAATGATGAATATTGAACAGGGAATATTGAATTTTGAACAGGGGGTAACACTTCATCATTCAATATTCCCTGTTCAATATTCGATATTATAAAGCCTTCTCTCCCAATAATTTCAACTCCCCCCTTGTATTTCGTGTTTTATTTTAAAGTAATTTCGTGACTATCTATGAAAAAGATAGAACTGGAAATAGTAGCCCTTTCGCACAGCATTACCCAAACGCATTCTTATGCTGTGGTTTTAGGGGAGATGAACGGATTACGTCGTTTACCGATAGTGATCGGTGGATTTGAGGCCCAGGCCATTGCCGTAGCACTGGAGCATATGCAACCCAGCCGCCCGCTTACCCACGACCTGATGAAGAATTTCATGAATGCTTTTGGTGTTGAATTACAGGAAATCATTATCAGCGATCTTCAGGAGGGCATTTTTTACTCCAAATTGGTTTGCTTTACCGAAAACGATACCGTTGAGATCGACAGCCGCACAAGTGATGCACTGGCATTGGCCGTTCGTTTTGGTTGCCCTATCTATACTTACGAACACATTTTGGAAAATGCCGGTATTTTAATGGAAGACGGCGCCGGTAAAAAACCAAAAGGTGAAGCCGTTGGCATAGAAGAAACCGGCAGCGGCAAAGACGACCTCAGCAAAATGAACCTCGAAGAATTACAAACCCTGCTGAACGATGTTCTCGAACACGAAGACTATATCCGCGCCATCTCGATAAGGGATGAGATCAATAAAAGAAAATGATTTTAGTGAGAGGTGAGTAGTCAGTAGTGAGTAAAAACAAACTGATAACTCACTACTCACTACTGACTACTCACCTCATACCATGCTCATATTTCCCAACTGCAAAATCAACCTCGGCCTCAACATCACCCAAAAAAGAGAAGACGGTTATCATGATCTGGAAACTGTTTTTTATCCGGTGCAATGGCAGGACGCTTTGGAGGGAATCAAGTCTGAAGTTAAGAGTGAGGAGTCTGGAATAGTATTTACAAGTACAGGATTAATCATTGCCGGTGATTCTCAAAATAACCTTTGTGTAAAAGCATATCATCTTCTTAAAAAAGACTTTCCTTCTTTATCAGCTGTTCAATTACACCTGCACAAAACCATTCCCATGGGTGCAGGCCTTGGCGGTGGAAGTGCAGACGGGGCTTACACTTTGCAGCTTCTTAATAGTATCTGTCAGCTTGGATTATCTCAGGAACAACTGATCCGTTACGCATTGCAATTGGGAAGTGATTGCCCTTTCTTTATCGTAAACAAACCCTGCTGGGCAACAGGCCGTGGTGAAAAAATGGAAGAGATCAGTCTGGATCTTTCGGCCTATCAATTTGTGATCGTTCATCCGCATATCCATGTGTCAACAGCAGCGGCTTTTTCGCAGATCACAGCCCATATTCCTGATCAATCAATCAAAGATATTATTCAGCAACCCATAGAAACCTGGAAAGACTCTTTATTCAATGATTTTGAAAAAGGGCTAAGCAAACAATATCCTGCTATCAGCGAAATAAAGAATACGCTTTATTCGGAAGGAGCTTTGTACGCATCCATGACAGGTAGCGGAAGTGCCGTGTATGGAATCTTCCCAAAAGACCTTAAACCGGCTCTCAAATTCCCACCGGAATACCTCGTACATCAAACAAGTTAACAGACGTTAGTTCTTTTTATTGACAATATTCAACAAAAGGATCATTTGATTGAATATTATTCACCTATCTGGATAATTTAATTAGAAACAGTTTGATTAAACCGCTGTTTTTGCGTAATTTTCCACTACGATTGCCTGCCATTATATTTCCTGAACATTAATTCGGTTGTACATGCTTGTTTCAAAACACAGCGAAGGTCTTTACGACCCTTCCTTTGAACATGATGCCTGTGGTATTGGGTTCGTCGCAAACATCAAAGGCAATAAATCACATCAACATATTACTGATGCCTTAACGGTATTGGAAAATATGGAACACCGCGGTGCCTGCGGTTGTGAAGTAAATACCGGTGATGGTGCCGGCATCATGCTTCAGGTTCCCCACGAATTCTTTTTTGATGAATGTCTTAAACTTGGTGTGCACCTTCCTGCTTTTGGCAAGTACGGCGTTGGGGTTGTTTTCTTCCCCAAAGAGATCAGGCTTCGCGAAGAATGCAGGGATATCTTTAACCGCTCCGCAGAAAAACTCGGATTGGAAATATTAGCTTACCGAAAGGTTCCCGTAAACAAAGAAGGCATTGGCCTTACCGCTTTATCGGTTGAGCCTTGTATGGAACATGTATTTGTTGCGTGTCCGGATCATATTACCAACCCCGATGAATTTGAACGCAAACTGTTTGTTCTGCGTAATTATGCATCACACACCATTGAGAATACCGTTAAAAAAGATGCGATCGGTTTTTATATCGCTTCGCTTTCTTATAAAACGTTAATTTATAAAGGACAGCTCACCAGCATGCAGGTTCGCGGATATTTCCCCGACCTGAGTGATAAACGTGTGGTATCCGCATTCGGATTGGTTCACTCACGTTTTGCCACCAACACTTTTCCTTCGTGGAAACTTGCTCAACCATTCCGTTATATCGCACACAATGGCGAGATCAATACATTACAGGGAAACCTGAACTGGCTTCGCACAAGTGAGAAGGGTTTCACCTCTCCCTATTTCACAAAAGATGAAATGGAAATGTTGTTGCCAATTGTTACTGAAGGGCAATCCGATTCTGCCTGTCTCGACAACATGATCGAATTGCTTACACTCACCGGAAGATCTTTACCACATGTAATGATGATGCTGATTCCCGAAGCATGGGATGGCAATGACCAGATGGATCCTGCCAAAAAAGCATTCTATGAATTTCACGCATGTATGATGGAACCATGGGACGGACCGGCTTCTATTTCATTTACAGATGGAAAAATTATCGGCGCAACGCTTGATCGTAACGGACTTCGTCCATCACGCTACACCGTTACACATGACGACCGCGTGATCATGGCATCTGAAACGGGTGTATTGCCTATCGATCCTGCATTGGTAAAAGAGAAAGGACGTTTACAGCCGGGTAAGATGTTTGTGGTAGATATGGAACAGGGACGCATTATTAGTGATGATGAATTAAAAGAAACCATCTGCTCACAAAAACCTTATGCAGAATGGTTAAATAAATACAAGATCCGCCTGGAAGAATTACCTGAGCCACGTGTAATGTTTACGCACCTGGAACACGATCAGGTTTTTAAATATCAAAAAGTATTCGGTTACTCAACAGAAGATCTCGATACCATTATCGCCGCTATGGCCATTGATGGTAAAGAACCGATCGGTTCAATGGGTACCGATGTGCCATTGGCCATTTTGAGTGAGCAACCCCAACACCTGAGCAGTTATTTTAAACAACTCTTTGCACAGGTTACCAATCCACCTATCGATCCGATCCGTGAAAGAATGGTGATGTCGCTCGCAACCTTTGCAGGAAGCAATGGTAATTTATTGGTAGAAGATCCATTGGCTTGTCATAGTGTGGCATTGAAACATCCGGTACTCACCAATCACGAACTCGAAAAGATCAGAAGTATTGATACCGGTATCTTTCAGGCAAAAACATTACAAACTTATTTCCGTGCAAACGGAAAACCGGGTGCATTAAAAGCAGGCCTCGACCGTTTATGCCGTTATGCGGTAGATGCGGTGGAAGATGGATTTGAAGTGATCATACTTACAGACCGCGCCATCGATTCTGACCACGCTCCGATTCCTTCCTTACTCGCAACAGCCGCAGTGCATCACCACTTGATCCGTAAAGGATATCGTGGTCAGGTGGGTATAATTGTAGAAGCCGGAGATGTTTGGGAAGTACATCATTTTGCATGCTTACTGGGTTTTGGCGCAACCGCCATCAACCCTTATCTCGCCATGTCTTCTATCCGCGATATGAAACTGACGGGCAAAATGCAAACAGATCTCGATCCGGATTATCTCAAAAAGAATTATGTAAAAGCAGTGAATGAAGGATTGCTGAAAGTGTTCTCTAAAATGGGAATCTCTACTTTGCAATCTTATCAGGGCGCACAGATCTTTGAGATCATTGGTTTGAACAGAACCGTGGTTGATCAATATTTTACAGGCGCCACTTCACGCATACAGGGAATGGGCCTGGATGAAATTGCCAAAGAAGTTTTGGCAAAACATTTCTTTGCCTTCAGTAAAAAAGATATCCCGGTAGACAGGCTCCCTGTTGGTGGAATCTATCAATGGAAACGCAAAGGAGAATTCCATTTATTCAATCCGCAAACCATACACCTGTTGCAGCATTCAACTAAAATGAATGATTATGCAACTTTCAAAAAATATTCAAAACTCGTTAACGATCAAAGCGAGAAAGCCTGCACACTCCGCAGCCAGTTCCGCTTTAAACGTACCCGGCCTTCAATTTCCATTGATGAAGTAGAAAGTGCTGAAAATATTTACAAACGTTTTGCAACCGGTGCCATGTCGTTCGGTTCCATTTCATGGGAAGCCCATACCACACTGGCTATCGCGATGAACCGCCTTGGCGGAAAAAGCAATACTGGTGAAGGCGGTGAAGATGAAAAACGTTATGAAAGATTACCCAATGGCGATCTGATGCGCTCTGCAATTAAGCAGGTTGCCTCTGCACGTTTTGGAGTAACCAGTTATTATCTCACCGAAGCAGATGAGTTACAAATTAAAATGGCACAGGGTGCAAAACCGGGAGAAGGTGGACAATTGCCTGGCCATAAAGTAGACGACTGGATCGGAAGAACCCGACATGCAACTCCGGGTGTTGGATTAATATCACCTCCACCACACCATGATATTTATTCTATCGAAGATTTGGCACAATTGATTTTCGATCTCAAAAATGCAAACCGTGCAGCACGCATTAATGTAAAACTGGTTTCCAAAGCAGGTGTGGGAACCATTGCAGCAGGTGTTGCCAAAGCAAAAGCAGATGTTGTATTAATATCCGGTTTTGATGGTGGTACAGGTGCCTCTCCTATCAGTTCTATCAAACATGCAGGTTTACCCTGGGAATTAGGTTTGGCAGAAACACATCAAACACTGGTAAAAAATAAATTGCGCAGTCGCGTAGTGGTTCAGGCCGATGGACAAATGAAAACCGGTCGCGATATTGCCATTGCTGCATTATTAGGTGCAGAAGAATGGGGCGTTGCAACTGCCGCATTAATTGTAGAAGGTTGTATCATGATGCGTAAATGCCATATGAATACCTGTCCTGTTGGTGTTGCCACTCAGGATCCTGAATTACGTAAACGTTTTACCGGAGATCCCGACCATGTTGTTAATTTCTTCCGTTTCATTACAGAAGAATTACGCGAGATCATGGCAGAACTGGGTTACAAAACGGTTAATGAAATGATTGGCCAGGTTGATTCTATCGAAATGCGCGATGATATTACGCATTGGAAATACAATACACTCGATCTGTCTGCAGTACTCTATAAAGAACCCGCTTCAGAAGATACCGGTCTCTACAAACAGGAGGAACAGGATCATGGCATTAGTGAAGTATTGGATTGGCAATTATTAAAAGCATCACAACCTGCTCTCGAAAAGAAACAAAGAGTTACGGCTTCTTTCCCGATCAAAAATACAGACCGTACTGCGGGAACGATCTTATCTAATGAGATCACCAAAATATATAAAGCAGATGGTTTACCGGAAGATACCATTCATTTCAATTTCACCGGTACTGCCGGACAAAGCTTTGGCGCCTTCAATACCAAAGGTGTAACGCTGGAACTGGAAGGTGATGCAAATGATTATTTTGGAAAAGGATTAAGCGGTGCTAAACTGATCGTGTATCCTTCCAAACAGGCATCTTATATTCCTGAAGAAAATATCATCATCGGAAACGTTGCTTTCTATGGCGCAACATCGGGCGAAGCCTTTATCCGCGGTAAAGCAGGTGAACGTTTTGCTGTAAGAAATTCAGGTGCAAATGTAGTGGTAGAAGGTGTTGGCGATCATGGTTGCGAATACATGACCGGCGGAACAGCCGTAATTCTCGGAAGCACCGGAAGAAATTTTGCAGCGGGCATGAGCGGTGGTATTGCTTATGTATATGATGTGAATGGAACATTCCAATCATTATGCAATAAAGAAATGATCGACCTCGATCCGTTAAGTTCAGAAGATGCACAATTGCTTAACGACATGATCACCAAACACTATGCATACACAGAAAGCAGTGTAGCTAAATTTGTGTTGAATGATTTTGAAAATCAGCTTAAGAATTTTGTGAAAGTATTTCCGAAAGACTATAAAAAAGCATTGGCGGAGAAAAGTCAAAAGTCAAAAGTCAAAAGCTAATAGTGCCAGTAAGAACCCAATAAACAAGTAAACGAATAAACCAATAAACTACTAAACCCCATGGGTAAGCCAACAGGTTTTATAGAATTCACAAGGGAGATGCCTTCTAAGCGTCCGGCAAAAGAACGTGTGAATGATTACAAAGAATTTGTAGAGAAATTCCCCGAAGAAAAACTCAACCAGCAATCTGCACGATGCATGAATTGCGGGGTTCCTTTTTGCCACAGCGGATGCCCTTTAGGAAATATCATTCCCGAATTCAACGATGCGGTTTATCGCAAAAGCTGGGAAGAAGCCTACGAGATCTTAAGCGCTACTAATAATTTTCCTGAGTTTACGGGGCGTATCTGCCCCGCACCCTGCGAAAGCGCTTGCGTATTAGGCATCAATCAACCTCCGGTGGCAATTGAAGAAATTGAAAAACATATCATCGAGATCGCATTTGATAAAGGCTTTGTAAAAGCACGCAATCCAAATATTCGTACCGGTAAAAAAGTAGCGGTTGTGGGATCAGGTCCTGCCGGACTCGCCGTTGCCGCACAATTAAATTATGCAGGCCATAGTGTTACCGTTTACGAAAGGGACGATGCAGCAGGTGGATTATTACGCTACGGTATCCCCGATTTTAAATTGGAAAAATGGGTGGTGGAAAGAAGGGTTGCTTTAATGGAAGAAGAAGGTGTTGTGTTCAAATGCAATGCAAACGTGGGCGTAAATACAAGCATCAATGATCTGTTGAGAGAGAGCCATGCCGTAGTACTGGCAGGCGGATCAACTGTACCCAGAAACCTGAATATCCCCGGCCGCGAATTGAAAGGCGTGTATTTCGCAATGGAATTTTTAAAGCAGCAGAATAAAAGAGTAAGTGATAAGCCGGTAGAAGGAGAAGATATTTTTGCAACCGCTAAAAATGTAGTGGTAATTGGTGGCGGTGATACGGGAAGTGATTGTGTGGGAACCTCTAATCGCCATGGAGCTGCATCGGTAACACAATTTGAATTGATGCCCAAACCACCGGAAGGCAGAACTACATTAATGCCTTGGCCTACCTATCCTATGACTTTGAAAACCACTTCTTCGCACGAAGAAGGCGCCAACAGACATTGGGCTATTGCTACCAAAGCCTTTATAGGTGATGAAAATGGATATTTAAAAGCTTTGCGTGTGGTGGATTTGGAATGGAAAACCCCGGAAGCCGGCGGACCGGCCTCTTTTGTTGAAAAAGAAGGTTCAGAACGCGAAATTCCATGTGAGCTGGCATTATTAGCTATGGGCTTTGTACATCCGCAACATGAGGGATTGATTAAACAATTGGATGTAGATCTGGATGAACGAGGAAACGTGAAGGCAACCGAACAGTCTTACCAGACCAATATTCCTAAGATCTTCACAGCAGGAGATATGAGAAGAGGCCAGTCTTTGGTAGTATGGGCCATCAGTGAAGGAAGGGAATGTGCCAGAAAAGTAGATGAATATTTAGTGGGCAGTTCTGTATTGGAATCGAAGGATAAAAGCTATTTGATAAGCATCTAAGGATATAAATATTTTTTAATAAAAGCCATTTGCTTCAAGCGGATGGCTTTTTTATTTATTCAATAAAATGGCAAAAAGATTAAAAAACAATTAATACTATTGATTTGTGCTTACCATACATATTGTATTTTTAAAAATGTTAATTATTTTATCAATTTTATAAATAATTATTAGTAATTTAGTTTTATAATCATTTATTAATAATAAATATAATATTAATTAGCAATTATGTCGAAGGCCACCGTTAAACAGTACGCTCCTTTTTTAGTTTTGATCGCAGTTGCCATTGCAGCATTATTTGCTCCTTCTTTACCCAATTTTAATGATGGCGGAAAATACAGCTCCGCAGATATTGCCTGGATCATTGTAGCAACAGCACTTGTATTTTTGATGACTCCCGGACTCGCGTTCTTTTACGGTGGAATGGTTCATAGAAAAAATGTGATCTCTACCATGATTAAAAGTGTGGTAGCTGCCGGGGTGGTAAGCATTTTATGGGTTTTTGTCGGATATAGCCTTTGTTTCGGAGATTCTATCGGTGGTTTTATCGGAAACCCCACTACTCACTTATTCTTCAAAGGTGTTAACTCAGGCGCGCCCTGGAGCCTTGCCCCCACTATTCCATTAGCACTTTTCGCTTTGTTTCAATTGATGTTTGCGATCATTACACCCGGTCTGGTTGTGGGTGCCGTAGCAGAGCGGATTCGTTTTACTGCCTATATTCTATTTATCGCGCTTTTCAGTCTTTTAGTATATGCACCGATTGCACACTGGACATGGCATCCCGATGGATTCCTGTTTAAAATGGGTGCATTGGATTTTGCTGGCGGTACCGTGGTACATATTTCAGCTGGATGTGCCGCTTTAGCGGGTGCACTGGTTTTAAAACGCCGTAAAGCACATATCGAAAACCAGGAAATTCCTCCTGCCAATATTCCTTATGTATTAATTGGTACCGGTTTACTTTGGTTTGGATGGTTTGGCTTTAATGCAGGTTCTGCTTTAGGAGCCAATGCCTTATCTGTTTCCGCATTTGGTACTACCAACACTGCCGCAGCTGCCGCAGGTTTATCATGGATGTTCTTTGATGTGATCCGTGGTAAAAAACCATCGGTACTCGGTTTTTGTATCGGTGCGGTGGTTGGACTGGTTGCCATCACTCCTGCAGCAGGCTTTGTAGCCGTTCCGCAAAGTATCTTCATTGGTGTGATAGCTGCTATTATCTCTAACCTTGCCGTGTATTACAAAAGCAAATCAACACTGGACGATACATTAGACGTTTTCCCTTGTCATGGTTTAGGCGGAATGGTTGGTATGTTAATGACCGGCATCTTCGCTACCAAAACAGTGAACAGCGCCGGTGCTGATGGATTATTCTATGGTAATGCTGCCTTTCTGTGGATCCAGATCAAAGCGCTCTTCATCGTTGTTACTTACAGTTTCGTGGTATCCTTTGCGATATTTAAATTCATTGATGCCATACTTCCATTAAGGGTTAGTTCCGAAGAAGAAGAGCTTGGACTGGATGCTTCACAGCACAATGAAAAATACGGCCGCACGCCACAACATGCATAAACAATAAGTGTGCGCATTCAATATAAAGTGAAGAGAGGCTAATAAACAGATAAGCCACGGAAAGCTAAAACAGGTATAACTATTTCTACTAACGAAGATGCCCCTGACCGGGTAACAGTTATACTTTCCCAAACCTTACGTAAAAAAATAAGGTACAGCCATATGATAAACTTCTGACCAAGTTTAAAGGCTGTACCTATTTGTTAATCATAAAACCCATTGCAATGTTAAAGAAAATTTCAGCAGCAAGTATTGGAATTTTGAGCCTCCTTTCTGCAAATGCCCAAACAGATTCTACCAAAAAAGCCACCACCACCTTTACAGGTTCGGTTGACGGGTATTACCGCTTCAATTTCAGTGAGCCTAAAACAGGTACCAACAACCTCACAAGCTTTACCAATTCCAATAACTCATTTGAGTTGGGTATGGCTTCCGTTAGAGTTGATCATACCGTTGGTAAAGTATCCGCAACCGCTGACTTCGGTTTCGGTAAAAGAGCACAGGAGTTCTCTTACAACGATGTTGGTACCACACTTACCGCAGTAAAACAGGCTTATGTTACTTACGCTCCTTCAGACAAACTGAAATTCACTTTCGGTAAATGGGCAACTCATATTGGCCAGGAATTACTGGATGCCTATGCAAACAGAAACTATAGTATGTCTTATGGTTTCTCTTATGGTCCTTTCTTTCACACAGGTTTAAAAGCGGATATCTCTCTCGGCGGCAAAAGCGCGCTGATGTTGGGTATTGCCAATCCTACCGATTATGTAAGTGCACCCACTTCTACCAAAATGGTGCTCGCACAGTTCAGCACCGGAACCAGCAATGATAAACTGAAAGCATTTCTGAATTTTCAGGGAGGTACCGGCATCACTCAGTTTAACCTGGTGGTTACAGGAACCTTATCTGATCAGTGGACCGTGGCTTACGACGGAAGTTTGAACAGCAGCAAAGTGGGTACTACCAACTCAAGCTGGAAAAGTCATGCCGTGTATTTCAATTACGATCCAACCAAAGTATTCGGTATGACCTTACGTGCTGATTATTTTGATGACAGAAAATTAGCTCCTTTAACAGGTGGTAAAAACATTTTTGCCACTACCCTTTCAGGAAATATAAAAGTGGATAATCTGACCATTATTCCTGAACTGAGATTAGACAATGCAGCCAATGCCATCTTCACAAAAGGAACCGGCGCCAGTGCCAAAAGCACAGCCAGCTTCATTTTAGCAGCTGTTTATAAATTCTAAGACCACCCCTCATAACCAAAACCCAACAACATGAAAGAATTAACTAACAAAATCAGGCATAAGTTCTTTATGCCGGCATTGATGATGCTTCTGATGTTCGCCATGGCTATCCCGGTAGGTATGTATGCACAGGATGCAACAGGTGCCAAAACAGGCACACTCGGAGACATTGATACCACTGCAGTTAAAGTGGTTGATTCCTTATCGAAATCAACAGACAGCACTGTAGCTGGTGTTAGTGCAAGTGTTAACAAGCTTGCAACAGCTGTTACAACTATTGGTAATGCAGATGGCCATAATAAAATCGCCATCAATATTATGTGGACCCTGATTGCAGGGTTTCTGGTAATGTTTATGCAGGCCGGTTTCGCAATGGTAGAAACAGGTTTTACACAGAAAAAGAATGTGGCCCACACAATGTGTATGAACTTCCTGATCTATGCGATCGGTATGGTCGGTTTCTGGATCTGTGGTTTTGCCATTATGTTTGGCGGCGCATTGAATGTTGCTAACCTTGGTGGTTCTGCAGGTGTGATCCCGCATGAATATGTGATTCATTTATTTGGTCATGATTTTGGTATTGCCGGTACCGTTGGTTATTTCCTGAGCAGCAAATATTATGATGTTGGTATATACACTCTCTTCCTTTTCCAGATGGTATTCATGGATACAACCGCTACTATTCCAACTGGATCAATGGCTGAAAGA
Source organism: Sediminibacterium sp. (assembly GCA_965206685.1). Classification (GTDB taxonomy): domain Bacteria; phylum Bacteroidota; class Bacteroidia; order Chitinophagales; family Chitinophagaceae; genus Sediminibacterium. Next base: position 801,791 of record OZ242223.1, on the reverse strand, counting down.
TGGACTTTAAAATCTTTCGTTATTTATGGATTCTTCATCTCAATGTTTGTATACCCGTTGTTTGGTAACTGGGTATGGGGCGGCGGCTGGTTAGCTATGCTGGGATCCAATTTCGGCTTAGGTCATGGCCATGTTGACTTTGCAGGTTCTTCTGTTGTACATATGGTAGGAGGTGTTGCAGCGCTTGCTGGGGCTATCGTTATCGGGCCACGTTATGGCAAATATGGTAAGGATGGCACTGTAAATACGATTCCTGGTCATAATATCCCTATGGCTATCATTGGTACTTTCATTCTCGCCTTTGGTTGGTTCGGATTTAACCCTGGTTCAACTTTAGCGGGTGGCGATTTACGTATTGCTGTAGTAGCTGTAAATACCATGCTTGCAGGTGGTGCCGGTGCTTTAGCAGCCCTGTTTTTCATGTATATTAAAGGAGGCAAGGCTGATCCCGGTATGATTGCTAATGGTATGTTGGCAGGTCTGGTGGCTATTACTGCACCATGTGCGTTTGTAACTTCTTTATCTGCTGTGATCATTGGTGCAATTGCTGGTATACTGGTTATTCTGGCATATAATTTTATTGATACTAAATTAAAGGTCGATGACCCTGTTGGAGCAGTTGCCGTGCATGGCGTAAACGGTGCATGGGGCGTTCTTTCTTTGGGATTATTTGCTGATGGTTCCTACGGAGATGGCTGGAATGGTGTTGCCGGACCTGTAAAAGGATTGTTTTATGGAGACACAAAACAGTTTTTCGCACAGTGTATCGGTACAGTAACCTGCTTTGTTTTTGTATTCATTGTAATGTATTTCTTCTTCAAACTGCTGAATAAAGTAATTCCTTTAAGAAGCAAAGAAGCAGATGAAATAGCTGGCCTTGACATTCCTGAAACAGGAGTTCATGGTTATGTAGACTAAAACGGTTACCTGAGAAAATCAAAATCAAATAGCCTCCGTGAAATAACGGGGCTATTTGGTTTTTATTAAAAGGCTCATTTCTCAGCTTGTGTTTTGAAAAGGTTATTTATAGATCGAATATGATATCCATTTTATTTATTGTTTTCATTTTAGCACTCTTTCTTGCAAGTTATTTACTGGCCAGAAAGGACGACAAAATTCTTGATCTCCAGCACCGTGTTGAATTTCTTGAACAGAAAGTAAATAAAAAGCTGGTTAGCCGATTATTGTTTGTAGAACTGAAATCTGTAAACAGTGTACTGGATACATTAAATAATTGTTTCTATCAAATCGATAAAAACGGCGATTATGATGTGGATACAGAATACAGACTGGATGATGTAAACGATGAATGGTGGGAATCACTCTCTCTGGGCGATCTGGAAGTTGTAAACAAGATTGTTGTAAAACACAAAGATAAAAGCAGTCTGGACTAAACTATGGCAGAACAGCGTTTTTATAAAATATTCAGCCCTATCAGGGACTTCATTAATGATAGCCGGGCAACAGGTATTATACTGATTGCCTGTACCGTTCTATCTTTATTATTTTCCAATCTTTCTTTCAGTCAGCACTTTTATACCGGTTTCTGGGAACGTTCCATACATCTTACCGGCAACAGCAATATCCATTTACCCGAAAGCAATTTATTGATCATTAATGATGTATTAATGACCCTGTTCTTCTTTCTGGTTGGTATGGAAATCAAACGTGAACTTACGATCGGAGAACTGGCATCTATCCGAAAATCACTACTTCCGGTACTGGCTGCATTAGGCGGGATGATCTGTCCTGCTGTCATCTTTTCTTTTTATAATTTTTATACTCCGGGCAAAAGTGGCTGGGGAATACCTATGGCAACTGATATTGCGTTTTCATTAGGTGTATTATCATTACTTGGGAAAAAGATTCCGGTACAATTAAAAATATTCTTAGCCGCTCTGGCCATCATAGATGATCTGGGAGCAGTTATTACTATAGCTGTTTTCTATACAGCTAAATTGAATGCCATTTATCTGCTGTTTGGAGCCATTGCAGTTATTGTTTTGATTTTGCTCAACCGTTTTAAAGTTGATAACCTGCTCTTTTATGTATTACCTGCTGTGATTCTTTGGTATTGTATATTTAATTCAGGGGTACATGCTACCATTTCAGGGGTGATCGTTTCTTTTTGTATGCCGTTGAAGAATTTAGCCAAACTGGAACATATTCTTTATAAACCCGTCAACTTCATCATCATGCCGCTCTTTGCATTGGCCAATACAGCGATCATTTTACCGGATAGTATGAATGATGTATTTGCTTCATCAGTTACGCCAGGTGTTATGCTTGGCCTTATACTTGGTAAGCCATTGGGTATTTTCTTCTTTTCGTTCATTGCCATTAAATTGGGCATTGCCTCCCTCCCGTCGAATACAAATTTTAAACAATTATGGGGTATCGGGCTTTTGGGAGGGATTGGTTTTACCATGTCTATCTTCACTTCCACACTCGCTTATCAGAGCGAGGCCATGCAGGTAATCTCAAAAGTATCTGTAATGGCTGGATCGTTGGTAGCGGGTATTGTTGGCTATTCTTACTTATATAATTTTAAAAACGCCACCGATCTGAAACTGGAACACCCTCCAAAGAAAACAAAAATCTTCAGTTTTACTCCAGGACTGAAAATAGCCGAAACCTGAGTTTTTGCAGGCAGCTGCATTTTATCATTTATCTTAGTTACCTGTTTAAGTTAACTAAATGAAACTGCTGCTCAGGACATTACAATACATTTACTGCTGTTATGCTTTTCTTGTATTTGTTATATGGATGTTTATCGTGCTTCCCTTCGTTATGCTTTCTCTTTTATTTGGAAAAGTTAACGGCGGAAATATGATCTACCAGCTTTGCCGTTTTTGGGCAACTGTTTGGTACCTGATGATTGGAATCAGACATAAAGAGATCTATGAGGAACCTCATGACAGAGGCCGGCAGTACATTTTTGTAGCCAACCATATTTCGTATATGGATATTCCCCCAATTGTTTTGATCGCACATCAACCTGTAAGGATCCTTGGAAAATATGAGATGGTGAAAGTACCGGTGTTTGGATGGATCTACCGCGCTGCTGTAATACTGGTAGATCGTCGTAATTCAGATACAAGATCAAGAAGTGTGCGTGCCTTAAAATCAGCACTGAAACACCATATCTCTATTTTTATTTTTCCCGAAGGAACGTTTAATGAAACAAAAAAACCTTTAAAGGATTTCTTCGATGGGGCATTCCGCATTGCCATTGAAACGCAAACGCCTATTAAACCTGTTTTATTGGTGGATACGATCGATCGGCTTCATTACAGAGGTTTATTTGAATTAACACCGGGTATTAACCGTGTGGTATATCTGGAAGAAATTCCGGTTATGGGTCTTAACATGAATGATATTCACGACTTAAAAAACCGTGTATACAAGATCATGGAAGAAGGCCTGAAACGCTATCGTAACTATCCAGCTGCATAAAGCTTATTTTTGAAGAAATTCCACTGATTTGTTTGTTGAAGTTATCATACCATTAGCCTTACCTAAAAATTATACCTGGGCCGTACCTGTGCATATGCAGGCTGCAATACAACCCGGTATACGCGTAGAGGTGATTCTCGGAAAGAACAAGCGATATGCCGGCATCATCAAAAAAATCGTTACCCAAAAACCTGAAGCCTTTCAACCGAAAGATATTTTAAATGTACTTGATACAGAGCCATTACTTTATACAGATCAATTAAAGCTTTGGGAATGGATTGGCCAATATTATATGTGCAGCGAAGGGGAAGTGATGCAGGCCGCCATCCCATCCAATCTCAAATTATCCAGCGAAAGTATTCTGATCTGGAATGAAGAAAGAAGCTACGACTTCAGCGATCTTACCGACACAGAATATATTATCGCCGAAGCATTGGAAATGAAAAAGGAATTGCGGCTGAGTGAAGTGCAGCAATTGATCGATTCTTCAAATACTTATCCGGTTATAAAGAAACTGATCGAGAAAGGCGTTTGCCACGTTTGGGAGGAATTAAAAGATAAATACAAAGAAAAAACTGAAACCTATATCACACTCAGTCCGGTGTATCATGATGAAGATAAACTCGCTGATCTGCTTAATAACTGGAGCAAGGCACCCAAACAAATGGAGTTACTGCTCTCCTATCTTCATCTCGTAAAAACAGAAGGTGAAGTAACCCAGCCACAATTATTAAAAAAATCAAATGCTACTGCCGCACAGTTAAAAGGCTTGTGTGATAAAGGTATTTTGATATCAGAAAAAAGAGCGGTTGACAGAATTCGTACACTTCCCAAAAATATACAGATCGACTTTACCTTATCCGATGTTCAGGAAAGGGCATTACAGGAGATCAAAAACAGTTTTACGGAAAGACCTGTTTGCTTATTACATGGTGTAACCGCCAGTGGTAAAACAGAGATCTATACTAAACTGATTGAAGAGATAATTAAAGAAGGCAAACAGGTTTTATATATGTTACCTGAGATTGCACTCACATCACAGATCATCCGTCGGTTGCAGAAACATTTTGGCGGTTATATTGCCATTTATCATTCCAAATTCAATCCGAATGAACGGGTAGAAATATGGAACAAGGTAAAAAGCGGCGAAACCAAAGTGGTATTGGGTGCCCGCTCCTCTTTGTTCCTGCCTTTTAAAGAATTGGGATTAATTATTGCCGACGAAGAACACGATGCCTCCTACAAACAACAGGAGCCTGCGCCGCGTTACCATGCAAGAGATGCTGCGATCTATTATGCCTCTCTCTTTAAAGCGAATGTTCTGTTGGGAAGCGCCACCCCTTCTATTGAAAGTTATTACAACTGTGACCAGCAAAAATACAGTCTGGTAAAACTTGAAGAGAGATATGGCCAGGTAGAACTACCGCAGATCAGTATCATTGATATCAAAAAAGTACCCAATAAAGAAAAAGGAAAGATCGCACTTACACCGGCACTGATCAGCGCTATAGAAACTTCTTTACAACAAAAAAAACAGGTGATCCTTTTTCAAAACCGGAGAGGCTATTCACCTTATTTAATTTGTAATACCTGCGGCTGGATTCCCCAGTGCCAGCATTGCGATGTTACCCTTACCTATCATAAAGCAAAAAATAAATTATCCTGCCATTATTGCGGCACATCTTACCCGGTGATCAATACCTGTGCCGCCTGTGGCAGTCACGACTTTACACAGAAAAATTTTGGCACCGAAAAAATAGAAGAACTGGTTACAGAAGCTTTTCCTGATGCAAAGATTGCCAGAATGGATTACGACAGTATAAAAGGCAAGCATGATCATGACGCACTGATCAAATTATTTGAACAGCAACGCATAGATATTCTTGTGGGCACTCAGATGGTGGTAAAAGGACTTGATTTTGAACACGTAAACCTGGTAGGCATTGTTGATGCAGACGGTATTTTAAATTTCACCGATTTCAGAGTGAATGAAAGGGCTTTTCAATTAATGGAACAGGTAAGCGGCAGGGCGGGAAGAAGAGACGGAAAAGGAACGGTTTTGATACAGGTAAGTAATATCCATCACCCGGTATTGCAATTTGTGAAAGAGCATAATTATTCGAACCTTTATTCATTTGAGATCAGCAACCGGAAGCAATTTGATTATCCCCCTTTCACCCGTTTGATACAGGTGATCTTTAAACATAAGGAAAAGCATATTGCAGAAGAAGCAGCCAATATTATGATGCAGGGATTGAAAACAAATTTTGCGGCACATAGTAATGGCCCCGCACAACCGGTGGTTGACAGGGTTCGAAATCAATACCTATGGGAGATCCTGATCAAATTACCAAAGGATGCGAAACGGATCAACCAGTGTAAAAAAGAGATACAGCAACAAACGATCATTATTCAAACCAATAAACGGTACAGAAGTGTAACCATTTTACCGGATGTGGATCCTGTATAAAAAATGAATATTCAGCAAAACATATCGCTCAAACCTTTTAATAGTTTCGGCATTGATCTGCCCGCAAAATTCTTTGCAGAATTTTCTACTGCTGATGAATTAAAAGAATTGATCCATCAATTCAAAACTGAAAAACTGCTCTTATTGGGAGGTGGCAGTAATCTTCTTTTTACAAGCCCGTTTGAAGGCGTAGTATTGAGGAATAATCTAAAGGGTATTGAACTGGTAAATGAAGATGCAGATCACTATTATGTAAGATCACAAGCCGGAGAGAACTGGCATGGATTCGTTCAATATTGCATTGCACACAATTATGCCGGTATTGAAAACCTGAGTTTGATACCGGGTAATGTGGGAGCCTCCCCCATGCAGAATATTGGTGCATATGGTGTAGAGATCAAGGATATTTTTTATGAACTGGAAGCGTATCATCTTATGGATAATACCCTTAAAACATTCCGTTTACAGGATTGCGCTTTTGGTTATCGCGAAAGTGTGTTTAAAAAACAGTTTGCCAATCAGTTTGCCATACTCAATGTTACCTATCGTTTAAATAAGCGACCCGTTTTTAATACAAGCTACGGAGCCATTGAGCAGGAACTGGAGAAAATGCAGGTAAAAGATCTGTCCATCAAAGCGATCTCCGATGCCGTAATCAACATTCGAAGCAGCAAATTGCCCGACCCGAAAAAGATTGGTAATGCAGGCAGTTTCTTTAAGAACCCTGTTATTGCCTTATCGTTATATGAACAGCTAAAAAAAGAGTTTGCTTCCATACCCGGCTACCCTGCACAGGATGGTTTTATTAAAACCGCTGCCGGCTGGTTAATAGAACAATGCGGATGGAAGGGTTATCGTAAGGGAGATGCAGGCTGTTATCACAAACAGGCATTGGTATTGGTAAATTATGGCCATGCCAATGGGCAGGAAATCTATGATCTGTCTGAATCAATCATACAAACGGTTATTGAACGGTTTGGTATCAGACTCGAAAGAGAGGTCAATATTTTTTAAAAGGGAACGGGGTATATATTAAAAAACAAAGAGGGCTATCTTACGACAGCCCTCTTTTACTTACTAATCCAGTTATATCACTATTAATAGTATTTCAGTTTCATTTCAACGCGACGGTTTAAGGCACGTCCTTTAGCAGTTTTGTTATCTGCGATAGGTTTAGATGAACCATATCCTTCAGATGCAATTCTTGAAGCATCAACACCACCTTTGGTAGTAAGGTAATCATATACCGCTTTGGCACGTGCTTTACTTAAAGGCTCATTGATCTTATCGCTTCCGGTATTGTCGGTATGACCTTCAATATCCAGTTTCAAAGCAGCATCTTCTTTCAGGATCGCAGATACATCATTTAATGATTTGAATGATTTAGCCAACAATTTAGCTTTACCAGTTTCGAAGAAGATATTTTTAGCGCTTGTAGCAACTTTCTTAACCACTTCTTCTTTGATTACAGGACAGCCATTGTTTTCTTTCACACCAGGAACATCCGGGCATTTATCTTCTTCGTCATTGATACCATCTTTATCTCTGTCAGGAACAGGACAACCCTGGTAACGGGCAACACCTGCAACTGTTGGACATTTGTCTTCCTCATCATTGATACCATCTTTATCAGTATCAGGAATAGGACAACCCTGATACTTAGCAATACCTTTTACAGTAGGACATTTATCGTTCTCGTCATTAATACCATCGCCATCTGTATCCGGTACAGGGCAACCATCGTATTTAGCAACACCCGCAACAGTAGGACATTTATCCTTGCTGTCAACAATACCATCACCATCGGTATCTTTTTCAGGAGCTGGTGGCGGTGGCGGCGGTGGAGGAGCTACAACAACCGGTGGCTCTTTCTTATCTTTTAAAGGAGAAGAAATACCGAGTGAGTAATTAAGATGGTTGATTGCTAAGGCAGAAATTTTTGCACTATAACCAAACATGGTATTTACAAAAGTTCCTTCACCCAGATTAAATTGCAAGCCTAAACCTGTAGGCATGGTGGCTGCAAAATAAGTACCTGAATACATAGAGGCACCTAATCCGATATGGAAATAAGGAACAACAAAGTAATTGTCTTTTAAGAGTTTAATATTAACACCTGCAGAAGTTTCCAGCATAAACTTACTCTCGTTAGATGGAGAAATGCCGGAGTTGTAAGAAAAAGGGAACTTGGTAAATGAACCACCCAGCGATGCAACAAAGTCAACATGCTCAGTCAAACCTTCATAATAAGAGAGGCTTAAACCGGGAGCCATGTTCCTAACTTTTGTCCACTGATTATTGGCCAATACAGAAGACAATGAGCTATGCTCAATCAGGCCCCATGTGTTCACATCTTTCAGGAAAAAATTTACCCCTAATGTTGGCCTTTTCTTAAGGCTTGGAGCAGTTTGTGCAAAAGAGCCTGCTGCCAAACCAATAGCTATCAGGGAAAAAAGGAATTTCTTCATAATACGAGTTTTAGTAGTTGTGCAAAAATACAGGCAGAAACTGATTTATAAAAATTATGATAAGTTTATATTATACCCATTTATTCTACAATTTACCGTGTTGTTCCTTTTGGTACAACTTCAACTTTCACTTTTGTAAGGCCATTTTTGAGAAAATCCAGTCGTTTAGCCGCGATTCTGCTAAGATCTACCACTCTGCCCTTTTTTTGCATTTTAGTATGCATCCGGTCGTTTATCCTCAATATTACCGATTTGTTATTTTTCAAATTGGTTACCCTTACCCAGGTATTGAGCTTAAAATCATTACTTGCCGCCGATAGTTTACTGTTCCGATAAATTTCACCGGTAGAGGTTTTGGTACCATCCAGTTTTGTACTGTAAAAACTGGCTATTCCATAAATAATCCCATCATCTATTTTCACAGAATCAGTCAGTTTACTGCTGTCAGAAGGTAGTTTTTGTGTTGAATCAGCTGCTAACGGCAGCGTATCAACCCTTGGTTTATTCTCAGCATAACCTTCAATCAATTTGATTTCCTGAACTTTTACTTTTGTTAACCCGTTATCGATAAAATCCAATTGTTCGGCTGCGGCCCTGCTCAGATCCACCACCCTGCCTTTTTTCTTCATCCGGGGATGCATGTGATCATTGATGCGAACAACGACCGTTTTCTGATTCCGGAGATTGGTAACCAACACCCAGGTGTTCATTTTAAAATTATTACTGGCGGCAGTAAATTTAGCATTGCGGTATCGCTCGCCTGTTGTTGTTTTCGTACCGTCCAGATTAGTACTATAAAAACTGGCAATACCCGTTACCGTTTTACCCGAGATCACAAAACTGTCAGAAACCGGCGATATTGGCAAAGGCGGTTCTATTTCTTTTTTTATAGTCTTACTCGAATCTCTTTTAATTGATTCTGAAATAATTATAGATATTTCTTCTATTTTTATTTTAGCTACACCTGTCTTCAAGAAACCCAATTTAGCAACTGCCGCTCTTGTTAGTTCAATTACAGCCGCACCTTTCTTTTTGGAAGTCCGGTCGGTAATACGAACCAAGACATAGCTCTTATTTTTCAGATTGGTAACCTTAACCCAGGTATTGAACTTAAACTGGTTACAGGCCCCCGTAAAATCGGCATTACTGATCAATTGACCACTGGCTGTTTTAGTACCTTCTGCCTTACTGCTATACATACCAGCTGAGCCTAGAATAGGTTTACCGATTACCCGGAATGAATCTATGATCAAAGAAGATGATGATTCAGGTTTCAACAATAGAGAGTCCTGCTGAGCCTGCAGTAATTGAAACAGGTTGAGAAATAATATCAGACTGATGATCTTTTTCATTCTTGAATATGTAATTTGAACCATCGATCTACATCTGTCTCACCATGGTAAAATAGGTAAACCTAATGGATAAAGGCAGTTTTTGGCCGATTTATTTTAGAAAACACAAGTTGCACACAGTTGCCAAACACCATGCCAAAAAATGAATTTTAATTGATTATTTAGTTTAATTAAACCACTTCAATATATTGATTATTAATAAATAATACTTATTTATTCCAAATATTAAAATAACCTCTTTTATTGGAATTTGGTCGTGTATGATGCTTTTCTGCTTAGGGGTCTCCTGTCCCGGATACGTTATTGCCCAAAACGACAAAAAAATCCGGATAAACCCTATTTGGGAGAAAGAACAGCTTATCCGGATTAACAATCCGGCGAATAAAACCGTTATTCAAATCAATCTTCCCGATAAAGCTGAAAACCTATCCCCTCAAAAACGAACCTTACTTATCTTTTTTGCCCTGCCCAATGGCAACAGTATTGAATGGACCATGGGTAAAAAAATGGGGGCAGCTGATGACTGGCACTATGATATTCAGCATATTGCCGCCCAAACAAGATATTTACGGCAAATAATGACCGACCAGAACATTATTGTAGTCTATATGGCCAATGAACTGAAAAGCTGGCCGGCATGGAAAAAACAGCAGACAAACGGGCCTGAAGAGATCAAACGGATCGTGGACTCTATCTCAAGTATATTTCAGGCCCTTAACCCGGATATCATGCTCAATAGCCATAGCGGCGGCGGGAGCTTTCTCTTTGGTTATCTGGATGCGGTGAAGGAAATACCTGATCAAATTAAGCGAATCGGTTTTATAGACAGCGATTACGGATATGAAGACTCTTTACATATTGGCAAACTTGTAAAGTGGCTAAAAAGCTCCAAAAGCCATTTCCTGAATGTACTTGCGTATAATGACAGTGTGGTTATCTACAATGGCAAACCATTGGTTAGCCCAACCGGCGGAACCTGGTATCGATCTAAAATGATGCAGCGAAAACTGAGTGAGTCATTTTCATTCAAACGGAGTACAGATACTGCACTTATTTATTACACTTCTATATCAAATAGGATCAGTATTTCATTAAAAATCAACGAAGAAGGAAAAATATATCATACAGAACAGGTTGCCAGAAATGGCTTTATCCATACCGTATTAAGTGGTACAAAATATGTCCGTAAAGCCAATTACCGATATTGGGGAGAGCGGGTGTATGAGGAGTTTATTCGTCCATAGTCCATAGACGATGGACCATGGTCTATGTACGGTTTTAGCGAAACTTGGCAGTCTTTTCATCTCCGGTAATATCCCCTTTACTACGAACCTGGATCTGAACACTGGTAATCCATTCATTGCATTCGCGGGAATAGAGATGTTCATTAATGGCATTGATCACTGAAATTACTTCATCATATTTCCCTTCTATTACGGTTGCAAAGGGACCGATTTCGTGCTTTAGGCCTGACTGTTGTATAATAGCAATGGCTTCATCTACCCATTCGTAGGGGTGCCTGTCCTGAACAACCGGCAGGATCTGTATCGAAGCATTCACGATGAATTGATGCATGTTTTTTAGATTTCGGTTACTTCAACCACAGCATTCAGGTTAAGCGCACCGTAAATGTGAGGGAAAACTTCATTAATCGAACCTGCCAACTCAAATATTAAGGGCCTTTCTATTTTGCTTTTTTCGATCTTTAATTTGATCAGTCCGGTCTGGCCTTTGTAATATCTTTCCAACACTCCTGCTACCTGCGGTTCTGTACTGCAGTGAATAAAGCCTTCTGTAGCAAGGGTATCTGAATCGTAATGTCCTGCTTGCTGGGCTTCTGCCCATTGTTGTTTTGTAGTAACGTGGTATATGTAATCGGATTCCATGGATTTTCTTATATAGTTTGATCGAAGTTCGTGAATCGTTAGACGTGAGCCGTGAGTCAAAATTTATCTTATACTCACGACTGACGATTCACGTCTCACGATATAACTGGTTTTATTCTTTGTGCAAGTAACATCAGATCGGCAAGAACAAATGCGGTAACCGCTTCCAAAACTACGGGAACCCTGAGTGCTATACAAAGGTCATGACGGCCTTTTACAGAGAAGGGCTCAATCGCATTGGTATCCCAATTTAATGTATTTTGTTCTTTAGGAGTTGATGAAGTAGGCTTTACAACTACTCTGTAAATCAATTCATTGCCATTCGTAATACCACCAACTATTCCACCGGCATGATTGGTGCTGGTTTTTCCGCTGGCATCAAGGATTGGGTCGTTATGATCAACGCCAAACATCTTTGCTGCGGCAAATCCGGCCCCGAATTCAACGCCTTTGATCGCCGGAATCGCGAAGGCAGCATGGGCAAGTAAGGATTCAGCTGAGTCGAAAAAATGCTCTCCAAGCCCAACAGGCAATCCGGTAACCCGACATTCCACAATTCCACCAATACTGTCTTTGGCTTCAATAGCTTTATCCAACCCTTTTTCCAGATCGGTTTCTCCACCTATTTCGAGGATGGTTGATTTCACTTCAATTCCCTTTAGGAGCTTTTTGGCAATCACACCGGCAGCAACCAGGCAAACGGTTAAGCGGCCGCTGAAATGCCCTCCGCCTCTAAAATCTTCAAACCCACCATATTTTGCGTGGGCAGTAAAGTCGGCATGGCCGGGGCGGGGAACGGAACGCTGTTTTTCGTAATCGCCGCTGCGGGTATTCTTGTTCTCGAAAAGGATGGTGATAGGCGCACCTGTAGTATGTCCGTTAAATAATCCGCTTTTGAAGATGGGTATATCATCTTCTTTGCGGGGCGTGGTGCCTTTTTGAACACCGCCTTTTCTGCGTTCTATATCTTCCAGAAAGTCTTCAACGGATAAGGGCAGGCCTGCGGGACAACCATCAATGGTTAACCCGGCACATTCGCCATGCGATTCGCCGAAGATATGTATGCGGAATATGCGTCCGAAACTGTTCAAGGTTTATGGGTTTACTGGTTTATTCGTTTATTGGTTCACTAGCGAAGCACCTAATTTCTGAAGGTGCTTGTAGAAATCGGGGTAGGATTTGTTGATGGCTTCGGCTTCTTCAATTACCACCTGGCTTTCGGCTTTTAAGGCGGCAACGGCACAGGCCATGGCAATCCGGTGGTCGTGGTGTGAATGGGTTATGGCTCCTTTTACACCGGTTCCACCTTTTACCAGCATCAGATCATCCTGCAGATCGATTTCGATGCCCAATTTAGCAAACTCCTGCTGTAATGTAAGGGAACGGTTACTTTCTTTATGGGTAAGACGCTTTACGCCCTCTATAACTGTGGTTCCCTGGCAATAAGCAGCCAAGGCTACCAATGGGGGAAACAGATCGGGACAATCATTTGCATTAAAATGGAATGCCTTTAATGGTAAGGGACCAATTTCTATCTGATCTGGTTGAATGGAAAGTTGACAGCCACAATCCGATAATGCCTGTAAAATGGCTTTATCAGCTTGTGTTGAGTAAACATCGAGGCCTTTTACTGTAATGGGACCTGCAATGGCTCCGGCAACCAATAAGAATGCGGCACCGCTCCAATCGCCTTCAACTGAATAATTTTGAATTTTGAATTTTGAATTTTGAATTCCTTCTTTGAAAGAAAATTTTTCATGATTCTCATTCTCTACTTCCCAGCCAAAATGTTTCATTACCTGGAGGGTGAGGTCTATATAGGGTTTGCTTTTTAGATCTTTTACGGTGATGGTTACATCTTTGGCTCCGGCTGCACCGTAGGCCATGAGTAAGCCGGTTAAGAACTGGGAACTTAATGAGCCATCAACTTCAATATTGGCGGGTTTTATCGGGCCCTCAATCTGTAATGGAAGTTTGCCGTTATTTGATTGAACCTTTACACTCAACTTGGGAAGGATGTCATCAAAAAAATCCATGGGTCTTGTTAACAAACTGCCTGTTCCTGTGAGGGTGATCTGTTGATCGCTCAGTGCGGTGATAGGTGTGAACATTCTGATACCCAATCCGCTTTCGCCACAATTTACTTCATTGTTTTTGGGATAAATGCCTTTTGAGGTAATCACGAGATCGCCATTTTCTGCATGTTCAACTGTGGCTCCTAATTTCTGTATCACATCAATTGCCGCACGATCATCATTGCTTTTGCCGGGATTTGACAATATGGTTTGTCCATTGGTAAGTAATGCAGCAGCACAAGCTCTTTGCATACTGCTTTTACTGGCGGCTGCATGAATGGTACCTGATAATTGAGAAGGTTGTATGGTTACAATCATTGTATTAAAGCAGGAGATCACCAACGAATTGAGGATCTGTTAGAATTGTTTTAAAATGTCCTGCAACTGTACCAGTAACAATGGCTGAATTACGCCTTTACCTGTTTTAGAGAGCAGGATATAATTGATGCTTACATTATCTTTCTTCTTATCCTTCAATAATACTTTGAAGGCTTTTTTGGTATCGAATTTTGCAAAGGTTGGCAACCCGTATTTGCTTAACAGGTTAATCACATCTGCTGTGCCGGTAAAACCCTTCAGTTGTTGTGAGATCACTGATGCATATGTCATTCCGATGCTGATGGCTTGTCCATGACTGAGTTCATACATGTTCTCAATCGCATGACCAAGGGTGTGTCCGAAGTTGAGTAATTTCCTTTCCCCCTGTTCAAACTCATCATTCACCACGACTTTGGTTTTGATCAGAATATTTCTTTCGATCAAGGATGCAAGCAGTTTGGGATCTTTCTGAAAATCGGTCAGTTTATGTTGCTGCAAGAGTTTAAACATTGCCAAATCTTTGATACAGGCATGTTTAATGATCTCTGCAAACCCGTTCTGCCATTCGCTTTTGGGCAATGACTTCAACAAGGAATGATCGAACAAAAGGAACTTTGGTTGACGGATCAATCCCACCATATTCTTATACAAACCCACATCAATCCCATTCTTACCTCCTATTGAAGCATCCACCATTGCTAATAAAGAAGAAGGCACAAAACCAAATGCAATGCCGCGCATATAAATGCCGGCAACATAGCCAGTGATATCCGTAACTACTCCTCCCCCGACACCGATCAATGTTGTTTTTCTGTCTGCACCAAATGCAATCAGTTGTCCGATCACACCATCAACCGTGGGTTGAATTTTATATTCTTCACCCGGTTTGAGAACAATCGTATTCCAGCCTTTGAACTTTGTTTTGTGTTTGGCAAATACATGTTCATCGGTTATGACTACCGCGTTTTCTTTTGATACGAGTTTTTCCAAATAAGAAAAATCGGCATCAAAGTAGTAATCAACAGAAGTTGTTGAGAAAGTAAAGGTTCTTTTTTTCATGGAAGGATTAGCGGATTGCGGATTATCGGATTAACGGATTGGAAGAAAAATAATCCGCCAATCCGTTATCCGCTAATACGCTAATTATGAATTCATGATCTTGTTCTGGTGGTTGATACTTTCCATGTGAACCGCATCAAAATACTTGGTCACAAATTCTTTGCTCAGGCCGAACTTCTCGCCTTTGGCAAAAGCTCTTTCCAGAATGGAATTCCAGCGATTGGTTTGCAGGATGGTGATATTATTATCTTTCTTGTATTTACCAATGCTTTCTGCCACTTTCATCCGCTGGCTGAGGATCTGCATCAATTCATCATCCAGATTATTGATTTGCTGGCGCAATTTTTCAAGAGCTGCATGGTATTCTTCAGAAGCCACGTCTTCTTTTCTCCAGCGGATGCTGCTGATCATTTCACCCAATTTTTCAGGAGTGATCTGTTGTTTGGCATCGCTCCATGCATTATCCGGATCGATATGGCTTTCGATAATTAAACCATCAAAGTCTAAGTCGATAGCGGTTTGCGCTACTTCCTGTAAAATATCCCTCCTTCCACAAATATGTGAAGGATCGTTGATCATTAATAATTCAGGGTACCTGCGTTTCATTTCGATAGCGAGGTGCCACATTGGGGCATTACGGTATTCTGTATTACCATAAGAGCTGAAACCACGGTGTATCAACCCAATATTTTTAATACCGGCTTTGGCAACACGTTCCATTGCACCGATCCACAATTCCAGATCAGGGTTGATCGGGTTCTTAATTAATACAGGAACATCCACACCACGCAAAGCATCTGCCACTTCCTGCACGCTGAAAGGGTTAACCGTTGTACGGGCACCGATCCACAATACATCCACATCAAAATGCAAAGCATCTTCCACCTGTTTGCCGGTAGCTACTTCTACGGCAACGGGTAAGCCAGATTCTTTTCTTGCTGCCTGTAACCATGGCAAACCTTTGGTACCAATGCCTTCAAAACTTCCGGGTCGGGTACGGGGTTTCCAGATACCGGCACGCATGATATCTACTTTACCTGTTGCGGCTAAACGCATGGCGGTTTGCATTACCTGCTCTTCTGTCTCGGCACTGCAGGGACCGGAAATGATCAGTGGGCGTTTTTTCAATAATGCTTCCACGGATGTTGCTTGTTCGATTGCTTGTTCCATTGTATTAAGAAACTGTTTATTGGTTGACTGGTTTGTTGGTTTATTTGTTTATTGGTTTATCGGTTTATTCGTAACATACTAATAAACCAAAAACAAATAAACCAATAAACGCTTTACTCGCCTCTGCGAGGTCTCTTCACAAATCCTGCAGGGCCGCCGCTGTCTGCGTCGTTCATGCGGATCCTTCTTCCTTTATAGTTCTTTCCGTCCAAAGCGCGGATCATTTGCTGGGCTGCGCCTTTGTCAATTTCAATCCAACTATTCATATCCTTCATATCGATCTTGCCGAGTACTTCTTTTTTCAGATCGCTCATGTCAAGGATATATTGTAAGAAGCTTGCTTTAAAGAATCCGTCTTTGGTACCGAGGTTTACAAACAAACGGCTGTAACCTCCACCACGAGTGTATTCTTTCCGGCTATCTCCACGATCACTGCGATCGCGGCCTTCGCTTCTGTCGTCTCTTCTTCTTGGTTCGCTTCTGTCGCTGCTGTCTCTTTTGCTACGCTCTCTCAAATTCAGATCTTCTGAATTCTCATAGTATTTCAGGAAGCGGTCAAACTCCATCGCTGCAATTCTCTTCAGTACATCTTCTTTACTGATATCGGCAAATTTCTCTGCCAACATGGGTACATAAGTTTCGTACTCGCTGTTGCTGATATCGGTGGACAATAATTTATCCATGAAATGAAAGAACTGTTTTCTACACACATCCTTACCACTTGGTATATCCAGTTTATGAAACTGTGAGTTATTGATGCGTTCGATCTGTTTAAACTTATACATCTCTTTCGCATGAACGATTGAGACACAGATACCCTGGTTTCCGGCACGGCCTGTTCGGCCGCTTCTGTGTGTATAAATTTCAACATCATCCGGTAATTCGTAGTTGATCACGTGTGTGATACCCACTACATCAATACCGCGTGCTGCCACATCGGTAGCGATCAGTAACTGCAGGCTCTTATCACGGAACTGGCCCATTACTTTATCACGCTGCTGCTGTGTAAGATCTCCATGCAGAGCATCAATATCATACCCTTCTCTTGTTAAACGCTCAGAAATTTCCTGTGCATCTAATTTGGTACGGGTAAAGATGATACCATAGATCCCCGGGTTAAAATCGATGATCCTTTTTAAGGTTTCATAACGATGTTGTGCCGTAGTAACATAGTATTGGTGATCGATGCTTTTGTTAGCCGTGTTCACTTTACCTACCGTTACCTCTTTCGGATCTTTCATGTACTTCTTGCTCACCTTGCGTATTTCCGGTGGCATAGTTGCACTGAATAACCAGGTACTCTCACGAACCGGTGTGTTCTTAAGGATAAACTCGATATCCTCCTGAAAACCCATGTTCAGCATCTCATCTGCCTCATCCAGTACCACATATTTGATCTGTTCCAGGTTGATCGCTTTTCTTTCGATAAGATCGATCAAACGTCCGGGGGTAGCTACCACGATCTGTACGCCCCTTTTCAGGTCGCGTATCTGTAAACCGATCGAAGCTCCTCCATACACAGCAACCACCGAAACACCTGTCATGTATTTTTTAAAGAGCTCAATTTCCTTTACGATCTGCAGACATAATTCTCTGGTTGGACAAACCACCAGTGCCTGCGGATACTTAGCTGCCGCATCAATAATATGGAGCAATGGCAGGCCAAAAGCCGCCGTTTTCCCTGTTCCCGTTTGCGCAAGGCCGATAAAGTCCTTGGTGCCGCTCAGCAATACGGGTATTGCCTGTTCTTGTATTGCGGTTGGGTTCACATACCCCAACTCATCCGTTGCCTGAATCAACCTAGCATCAATTCCCAACGCTTCAAATGTCGTCATGTATTAAAAAATTTGGCGCAAAGGTACTTTTTATATGCCTCTTTGCCGGTTTTTTGTTTGAAACCCAACAGGAGCGGGTATTTCAGCTGCTGTTGCGTCGCACACTTGTACTTTCTGTCCGCTTATCGGCTTAATTAGCGGATTTGCGAATTACGGATTAGCGGATAGATAAACAATAGCTCTTTTCTAATTCGTGAATCCGTAATTCGCCAATCCGCTAATCATTTCAAGATCCTCTTAATCCCGTTCGCGTTCTCTATCAATTCCTTCAAATATTCAAAATTCTCCTTCTCCAGACATGCTTTGAACTTGCGGAGCTGGGCAATATGTTCGTTCAGCACATCGAGCACATTATCGCGATTTTGCATAAAAATGGGTACCCACATGGCCGGGTTACTCTTGGCCAAACGTACCGTACTTTCAAAACCACCACTCGCCAGTTCAAAAATGGCATCTTCTTCTCTTTCCTTCTCCAAAACCGTGTTTGCCAGCGCAAAAGAGGTGATATGTGAAATATGACTCACATATGCCACGTGTACATCATGCGCTTCAGCGTTCATGTAAACAAGGTGCATGCCCAGTAATTCGTAAATCTTCTCAACCAGGGCTACTGCATCTGCATCGCTATCTTCTTTGCTGCAGATCACAGCGGCTTTATCTTCAAATGCTCCTTTTACTGCTGCTTCCGGACCACTATATTCTGTTCCCCACATGGGGTGAGTTGCCACAAATCTTCCGCGGTGAGGATTTTTAGCCGCAGATTCGCAGATTGTTTTTTTAGTGGAACCTACATCCATTACTACCTGCTTATCACATAAGTCCAATACAACAGGCAATAATGCTTCGGCGGCATTGATAGGTGTTGCCAATATCACGAGTTCTGATGCCACCACCGCTTCTTTGAGTTCCATGATCTCATCCACCAATCCCAATTCCAGTGCTTTATCGCAATGCAGTTGGTTGGCATCCACCCCGATCACTTTATCAGCAAAGCCCTTTTCTTTCAATGACAAAGCCATGGAACCTCCAATTAATCCTATACCCACTATAGTTATTGTCATGGTAATTAATAATTAAAAATTAATAATTAAAAATTGAAGTAGTTTTTTCATGGCAACTGTTCTAAAAATTATTAATTCTTAATTATTAATTTTTAATTCTCCCGATCGCATCTTCAAATTTCTCAACACTTCCACACAAGCTAACCCTTATATATCCATCACCTGCATTACCAAATATTCCGCCGGGGGTAATGAATACGTTTGCATTGTATAATACTTCATCACTTAATTCAAAACCTGTTTTGTATTTAGCAGGGATCTTTGCCCAAACAAACATGCCTACCTGTGTTTTTGAAAATTCACAATTGAGCAGGGTTAAGAGTTCAAAAACTTTTTCTCTTCTTTTTGCATATACTGCATTAATACTATCGTACCAATCTTTACCCAGACTCAAAGCTTTGGCTGCTGCGAGTTGTACGGGAAGAAACATACCGCTGTCCATATTGCTTTTAAAACGGAGGATCTCGTCAATTCTTTCTTTCGCGCCGCAAAGCATTCCTACACGCCAGCCGGCCATATTCTGGCTTTTACTTAATGAGTTGAGTTCGATCACTACTTCTTTCGCACCTTCCACACTCAATAAACTTGCGGGTGTTTCATTTAAAATAAAACTGTAAGGGTTGTCATGACAAACCAGGATATTATGTTTTTTACCAAAGGCAACAATTTTTTCAAACAGATTTTTAGTTGGTAATTGTCCGGTAGGCATATGCGGATAATTAACCCATAAGAGTTTTACTTTACTGAGATCTGTTTTTTCCAATGCATCAAAATCGGGGCCCCAGTTATTGGCTTCTGTTAATTCATATGCCACTGCTTTTCCGCCTGCTAATTTTACGGCACTGCTGTAGGTTGGGTAACCGGGGTTGGGGATCAATGCTTCGTCACCTTCATTCAGGTAAGTCATGCAGATATGCATGATGCCTTCTTTACTTCCGATTAATGGTAATATTTCTGTGTTTGCATCAAGCGTTACATTATACCATTTGCTATACCAATCAGCGATCGCATTTCTCAAAACAGGCGAACCTTTATAATTCTGGTAGGCATGGGTATTGGGCTTGGCAGATTCTTCCTGCAAAACTTTTACCACATCCGGATGCGGCGGCAGATCGGGACTGCCGATGCCGAGGTTAATAATATTCTTTCCCTGTTTATTCAGCTCATCTATTTCTCTCAGTTTTTGAGAGAAATAATATTCGCCAATGCCTTCCAGCCTTTTAGAAGTAGTGATCTGCATATATTATCCTTTTACAACTTTCCCTTTTTTATAAATACCGAAGATTTTTACATTATTCGTGAGCGATTCAATAGAAGTTAATACATGATCAAATTGTTTTCTGTTATCAAATTCCAGATCTGCATAAAAGCCATACTTAAAATTGCTGCCCGGTATGGGCATGCTTTGCAATTTGCTCAGATTGATACCCCCTTCGGCAATCTGCAGTAAAACCTTTGCCAGTATGCCTTTTGAGTGATTGGTTTGAAAATAAATTGATGCTTTATCTGCATTCGCAACTTCCTCCGCTTCTTTTTCTCTTTTCAAAACCAGAAACCGGGTTACATTATTTTTCAGCGTATGAATATTGGGTGTGATCACTTCCATATCATATAATTCAGCAGCTAATTTGCTGGCGATGGCTGCCGCATGTTTACTGTGTTTCTGATGAATATGTTTGGCACTTAAAGCAGTGTCTTCTGTTTCCACCAATTTCCAATCGTATTTTTCCAAATAATCAAGACACTGTAAAATAGCCATAGGGTGACTGTGCACTTCTTTAATATCACTCAACAGCACACCCGGGTTTACCAATAAATTCTGACTAATAGAGAGATATACCTCTCCGATCACTTTCAGTTTACTTTTTTGTAAAAGATTGTAATTGGGAAGGATACTGCCCGCAATAGAATTTTCAATCGCCATGATACCGCCGGCAGATTGTTTTTTATCTAACGAAATCCTGATCAGATCGCGAAAAGTATCGCAGGGAATGACTTCTACCTGTTTACCGAAGAAGGAACGTGCGGCGACCTGGTGGAAACTGCCCTCATATCCTTGGATGCAGATACCCCCCGCCCCCCTGAAGGGGGAGTTAGATTTTGTGTGCTCTATTTTATCTACTGTAATCTTCATGTTACTCTTCCGATTTTAATTCCCTCTTTCAAACCCCCTCCCAGGGGGCTGGGGGTAAGAGGGGCAAAAAAAAGTCCCGGCCTTTTGGCCGGGACTGTATGTAAAGTTTTTTTGTTTATCCTTTAGCAAATACTACCCGGCTTCTTTTTTCAAAGAAGTAATAAAAGAAAAAATAAAAAGTATTTGCGATGGTTGTTTTCATTCTGAACCAAATGTAAGAACTGAATTCAATTCAAAAATCAAATTTGAAAATTTTATTTAACTAACAAATGTTCGGTCTTAATCGGTCGGGACGCTTAAAGCGGCCTAAACGATAAAACACAATCCTTAAAAAGAAATCAAATGAGAAAGGAATTTAGTAATAATTCTCAGGCCGCTTTGAGCGTCCCGAGAAATAAAAAAAGGCCCTCCGTGGAAACGGAGCGCCCTCTAACGATTGCTTGCCATATGAAAAATCGTTCTTAAGCTACTTATCGACCGGCAAACGGGGTCATACATCACAAAACCTTAAGCACAGTAGCTCTAATAAAATTACTTCTTAGTAGTATCCATTTTCGCTTTAGCAGTGTCCATTGCAGCTTTAGCAGTGTCCATTGCGGCTTTAGCGGTATCAGTTGCAGCTTTTGCAGCGCTGTCAGCAGATGCGGCTTTGTTGTCACCTGAATTACAAGCAGCCATTAAGCCGGCTACAGCTAAGATTGCGAATACTTTTTTCATTTTTTTGTGTTTTGTAGTGAGTGAATTTATTATTAATACCAGCAGGAGGTAAAAGGTAACCCCAAGGGCAATATATTTTTTAAAAAATAATTTTCGGGGTATTTTGGGTTACTTTTACCCCCCTTATAGTATTAAAAGCACAGATGTGAAAGCCGATACTAACGAACAAGCATTATTGAAAGGACTGGCACTGAATGATTCAAAGGCCATCGAGACCATTTACAAGGACAATTTCACGATGGTTCAGGCTTTTATTCTGCAAAATAACGGCTCGTATGATGATGCGAGGGATATTTTTCAGGAAGCAATGATTGCACTGTATGAAAAAGCACAGAACGAATCATTTGTCTTAACCTGTCAAATTAAAACTTATGTATACTCCATATGCCGCCGTTTATGGCTTAAACGCCTACAACAGCTTGGTAGATATTCGAACCAGGTGGATAGTTTGGATGAAACTGTTCCCGTTGAAGAAGACCTTGAGATCCACGAAAAACGCAATGCTGAGTTTGCGATAATGGATCGGGCAATGAATAGTTTGGGAGAACCGTGTAAGAGTTTGCTGGAAGGGTATTATTTGAAGAAAATGGGAATGCAGGAGTTGGCCGCCGAATTTGGCTATACCAACGCCGATAATGCCAAGAACCAGAAATACAAATGTTTGATGCGCCTGAAGAAATTATTCTTCTCGCAATATAATATCGGAGATTAATACCATGGATGACATTTTACTCTTAGAAGCGATCGAAAGATACCTGATCGGCGACATGAATGCCGCTGAGAGGGATTATTTTGAGTCGCTGCGGAAAAGCACCCCCGAAATAGACCAAATGGTAGTGGAGCATAGTATGTTCATGCACCAGATGGAATTCTATTCTGCCCACCGTAACCTGAAACACAGTTTACTGGAAGCACATACTAAATTAGTAGAACGTGGTGATGTTTATGACGGTGGAGAATTAACCACTAAAGGCCGCGTAATTCAATTGTATAACAAATACAAAAGGGTAACGGCTATTGCGGCTTCTGTGGGTGGTATCATTGCATTGGTGATCAGCGGGCTGGCTATTTATTTCTCGCCGGTAGTAAACGGCAACCAGATTGAACAATTGAGTAAACAAATAGAAGTGATCAAAAAGAACCAGCAGTACCAGGGTGCTTTGATCAATGATGTAAAAAGCAAGATCCCTGAAAATGCAAGATTGATCAGTGGCGGTTCTGGATTTTTAATTGATGCGAAAGGATATATTATTACCAATGCACACGTATTGAAAGGGTCAGGTGCTGTTGTAGTAAACAGTAAAGGACAGGAATTCAATGCTACCATTGCAGATATAGATCAGGTAAAAGATTTGGCCATTTTAAAAATTGATGACCAGGATTATGAGCCTTTATCTTCACTTCCATATACTATACGCAAAAGCAATACTGATTTAGGTGAGCAGATCTTTACTTTAGGATACCCACGTAATGATATTGTTTACGGCGAAGGTTATTTAAGTGCACGCAGCGGTTATAACAGTGATTCTTTATCTTATCAAATACAGATCAGTGCAAACCCGGGTAACTCAGGTGCGCCAGTGTTCAATAATAACGGTGAAGTGATTGGTGTTTTAAGCACGCGTCAGGCACAAGCTGAAGGTGTTGCGTTTGCGGTTAAATCGAAGAATATCTACCAGATGGTTGATGAACTGGGCAAATCGGATACCAACAGCGAAAAAATCAAATTGCCACTTCACTCCTCTTTAAAAGGAATGGACAGAAAGAAACAGATCACCAAACTAGAAGACTGTGTTTTCTATGTGAAGGCATTCAGCAAAAAATAATCATTACAGTTGATTGATACATTGATAACCCTGCAGAGATGCGGGGTTATTTTTTTATTGTATTTGATTCTTCAACGCTTTACGATGTTTACGATTAACGATACCGATGGCAACTGGTATCAGAAAAAAAACGCCTCTTGAAATAATAAAAGCCATATCACCATCAAAACATGCTATCAATGCCCCCGATAGAAAAATAAGTGTGCTTGTCATACTCCGTAATGAAGAATATTTTTTATTGGTCTTATTCAGTGCAAATTCTGACAGATTGTGCTTTGGGTTTCCTATAAATCGGTACAGGAAATACAAAGACAACCCAATCATGAAAAGATTAAAGCTATATATCTGCCAAACAATATTAAGATTACCATACTGCGAATTTAGGCCGCTGGTAAAAGGCACCAAAACGATCCAGAAGAGCATGTGAAGATTCAACCATAATAATCCATTGTTATAATTATTCACAAACCCGAAAAGGCGATGATGATTAGTCCAGAACTGACCAATTACAGCAAAGCTTATGAAGAAACCCAAAAACTCAGGTATCATATGAGATAAAGAATACAGTAGGTCACGTGTAGTATTTGTAGAGTGTCCAATTACAGGTACTCTTATTTCGATGACCAACAATGTAATTGCAATGGCAAATACGGCATCACTGAACAGAATCAGCCTTTCAACCTGAAATTGTTTACGGTTCTCAAAAAGATCATGGGAATCATGCGACATATTTCATCATTTAAAAAGGAAATTACATAAAAAAGGAGAAGCTTTTGGCTTCTCCCGTATAATTTTCATTCTACTATTCTATGACCACAATGCAGAAGGATATTCTCCTGAATTTACCAATGCATTAATACTTGCCTGTACGCCCGGTGCATCTTCTTTATACGTAACACCAAACCATTTAGCTGAAGTAGGGATCACTTTTATCACCCCTTTCCCTGCCTGAATAAAATGCTTGGTAGCTGTTGGTATAAAGAACTCTGATTTAGGTTCGTTCATATGTGCATCAAGGAATTGATGGAACTGTGATTCGCAGAGTTCAATAAAACCAGGTGCAAAACAGAGATAGTTCATACTTACCAAACTATCTTCTGATACTTCATGTAAACCCGTTGGGTCTTCATATGTGATCTTACCGTTCTCTCCGCGGAAGATACTTGTGCGTTCATTAATATCAGTAAGGTTATGATCCGCGTCTACATCACATACGCCCCTGCTTACACTTCCGTTATCGCTGAGTGTGTTCTTTAATTCATATCCTACAATACAATAGGTTTGTTCATTGCATTGTGTGGTTAAAAAATTATAAGCTTTTACAAAAGCATCACGGCCGTAATAATCATCAGCATTGATCACAGCAAATGGTTCGTTTACTTTGCCTTTGCAGCAAAGAACAGCGTGTGCGGTTCCCCAAGGCTTGCTTCTTTCTGCAGGGATGGCTCTTCCACCAGTAAAAGAAGAAAGGCTTTGATAAACATAATCAGTTGCAATTCTACCCTTAAGCTTGGGTTCAAAAATGGCTTTAAAATTTTCAGCAAATTCTTCGCGGATAATGAATACCACTTTGCCAAAACCTGCGCGGATAGCATCGTAAATAGAATAATCCATGATGGTTTCTCCTGATGGGCCAAATGACTGGGTCTGTTTCATACTTCCGTAGCGGCTGGCCATACCGGCTGCTAATATGACAAGGGTAGGTTTCATAACATATCTTTATTGTTGCAAAGTTATGCATTCATCAAATGCTGTAAGTGTGGATATGAAAGAATCTTTAGAGAACTGCAGGATAGAGTCATTACCGGGTTTTTCCGGCGATTCCGTCAGTGTGGATATA
The DNA here is from genome assembly GCA_965206685.1 of Sediminibacterium sp. GTDB lineage: Bacteria > Bacteroidota > Bacteroidia > Chitinophagales > Chitinophagaceae > Sediminibacterium. The sequence continues at coordinate 776,124 of OZ242223.1, read as the reverse complement.
CTGAGGCTTGATCTTTTACATCCGGTGGTGAGTGGCAATAAATGGTTTAAACTGAGGTACTATCTGGAAGAAGCCCAAGCATTACAAAAGAAAAGAATAGCCAGTTTTGGGGGTGCTTATTCCAATCATATTGTTGCTGCGGCTTTTGCTGCAAAGCGGGCCGGCTTTGATTTTACAGGTTTTATACGCGGTGATGAAAGCTCTCAACTCAGTCCTACCCTTCTACAGGCAACAGATTTGGGAATGACTATTGAGTGGGTTAGCAGAGATGCTTACAGAAATAAAGCAGTTATCATGAAAACCTTTGATGATCCTGATATTTACTGGATACCCGAGGGTGGTTATGGTAAAACAGGTGCTAAAGGGGCGGCTACTATTTTGGATCTGCCCGGCACTGACATATATACCCATATTCTTTGTGCAACCGGTACGGGTACGATGATGGCCGGACTGATCAAAGCAGCTAAAGCAGATCAAGATGTGATTGGGGTGAGTGTATTAAAGAACCATCTTTCTCTTGAAACAGAAGTCAGGGTTTTGCTGGAAGAGCCAGAAAATCAAAAACGTTTCTCTTTTGTTCATGGTTATCATTTTGGTGGTTATGCCAAACATCCTAAAGCATTAATTGATTTTATGAAGCTGTTATGGGATCAATGGCAAATACCTACTGATATCGTGTATACTTCAAAACTGCTTTTTGCAGTGAAAGACCTGATTGAGAAAGATCATTTTCCAAAAGAAAGCAAGTTACTGGTGATTCATAGTGGAGGGTTGCAGGGCAATCAATCGCTTCCATTCAACACATTACCGTTTTAATTGCATTACAGCTTTTATATTTGCAGGCGATGAAGTTATTATTCCGTTTCAGCATCTGTATCTGGGGATTGATCCTCTCAGCCCAAAGCAATGCACAAAATGTGTTGCCGGATTTTACCGTACGCGAATTAACCAAAGGCAAAATACAGGTAAGCTGGGAAAACCCATTTCCCAGCTGTATTCAATTAGCTGTGCAAAGATCATCCGACAGCAGTAAAAATTTCAGAACTATTTTTTCTTCACAATCACCTGAGCTGCCTGCCAATGGTTTTGTTGATAATAAATCGCTTACTGCAGCCAAAACCTATTACCGTATATTTTATGTTTTGAAAGGTGGCGATTATTACTTTTCGAAGGTGCATGTGGTTGAAATAAAAATGATTCTTCCTGTTGAAGAAAAACCGGTTGTAAAGCCTATCCCCACCCCTGTTGCTAAAACAGAGAAACCTAAAGAAGAGAAAAAAGATTTAGTAACTATCTATCTGAAAAAATCGGAGATCTTTCGTTTTTCCAGACAGGAATATCTGCATTTCAGGGATTCGATCAATACCAAAACAAAAGATGCTTTACATAAGATCAATGATCATGCTGTTGAATGGAAGCCTTCTAAAAAAACGAATAAAAAAGAATTAACAATTGTATACGGCCCGGAAGGAATTATGCGTGAACTGAACAAAAAAGCCTATATGAAATTTAAAGATTCTGTATTTGCCAAAACCAAAGACAGTTTAACAAGGCTTGACGAATGGCATGTACAGTTCAAACCATTTGTACCAAAGCCAAAGGAGTATATCAGTATCTATCTCAACAATAATTTTCTTTTAGAAGTAGAAACAGGATTATATAAACGGTTTAAAGATTCCGTAGCATCAAAAACAAAAGACACCATTTATTCGGTTGATAAAACCCGCTCGGATATCCATCCGTTTATTCCCAAGCCGAAAGAATTTATACTGATCTATAAAAACGACAGCCTTCTTGTTAAGCTGGAAGCCGCCCGATACAAGCGTTTCAGAGATTCTGTTGCTGCAAAAACAAAAGACACGATCTATTCGGTTGATAATAACCGGGCTGATATTCATCCATTCATTCCGAAATATGTTTGGAAACCTTCTGTGTATGTGTACACCAATGCAAAAGGTTATGTAAGCATAACACTGCCCCTGGTTAAACAACATAAATACCATATTATTTTTTATGAAGAGGATGGTTCTGAATTATTCCGGATAAAAACATTGAAGGATACAGAATTGATATTGGATAAAACCAATTTCATTCACGCAGGCTGGTTCTTTTTCGAATTGTTTGAAGATGATAAGCTGAAAGAAAAAAATAAGTTTCAACTTTCAAAAGATTAGCTTTTCAGCTGACAATTAAATACTTTTTCGAAATTCTTTTTTACTTTTTCTTTTACTTCTTCAAACGGAACTTCTACTCCTAATTCTTTTTGAAGTGAGGTTACCTGTTTGTTCTCTATTCCGCAGGGAACGATAAAACCAAAATAATCCAGATCCGTATTCACATTAAATGCCAGTCCATGCATCGTAATCCAACGGCTGCATTTGATGCCCATGGCACAGATCTTTCTTTCTTTCCCTTTTACAAAAGGGTCAAGCCATACACCTGTTTCTCCGGGACTTCGCTCTCCTTTCAATCCATATTCCGCCATGGTTAAAATAATCACATCTTCCAGACTTCGCAGATACCAGCCAAGATCGGGTTTGAATTTTTCGAGATCAATAATCGGATATCCTACCAATTGTCCGGGCCCATGAAATGTGATATCACCACCGCGGTTGATATGGAAATAATCAATCCCTCTTCTTTCTCTTTCTTCTTCACTGATCAACACATTTTTTTCATCTCCGCTTTTTCCCAGCGTATAAACCGGTGTATGTTCTACAAATAAAAGATGGTTGATGGTGGGTACCTGCTCTGGCGTTGTATCCTTACCTGCCAAACGTGAAGCCAATTTAATATCTGTATTCTGTTTCAGCAGACTTTCCTGATAGTCCCATATTTCTTTGTATGGCCTGAAACCCAGATCCTCAAATTGAACTTCTTTTTGCATTGGGCGAAATTAGGAAGATTTTGGGGGACAGTGTATGGTCAATGGACCATGGACTATCCCCATAATCCGTTATTTTTGCCGGATGCAGGATCAGGAAGATGAATTAGATATACCTACAGATGAGGTATCAGAGGCCCTTTATGAGCGCAAGACCTTTAAAATTGACAGGGGTCAGGAACCTTTGCGTATAGACAAATGGATACAAACGCATGTAGAAGGTGTTACACGCAACAAAGTACAACAGGGAATTGAAGCAGGTTTTGTAACAGTAAATGGAAAGATCGTCAAGAGCAATTACAAAATCAAGCCGGGTGATGAATTGTTGTTGATGAGCCTGATCAATCCCGAGCATACTATTTTAAAACGCGAAAACATTCCGCTCAATATTGTTTATGAAGATGATGCGCTGATGGTATTGAATAAACCGCCTAATATGGTGGTGCATCCCGGTGTTGGTAATTACAGCGGTACATTATTAAATGGAGTGGCATATTATCTTGAACAACAAAATCCTGATATTGATGAGGATGCCCTGCCCCGTTTTGGATTGGTGCACAGAATTGATAAAAATACAACAGGATTAATTGTACTGGCCAAAACACCCGAATCTGCAGCACATTTAGCGAAACAGTTTTTCAGTCATACCGTAAAAAGAAAATATACTGCACTGGTTTGGGGCGATGTATTGCAGGATGAAGGAACCATTACCGGACATATTGCCCGCCACCAACAACACAGAAAAATGTTTGATGTTTATCCCGAAGGTGAGATCGGCAAACATGCTACTACACACTATAAAGTGATCGAACGTTTTAATTATGTAACGCTTGTTCAATGTGTTTTGGAAACCGGTCGTACACACCAGATCCGTGTGCATATGAAACATATAGGTCATACCCTTTTCAATGATTGGGAATATGGTGGCGATAAAATTTTAAAAGGAACCATTTACAGCAAATACAAACAGTTTGTAGACAATTGTTTTGAGGTATGCCCGCGCTGTGCCCTGCATGCACAAACCCTTGGTTTTATTCATCCTGTAACACAGAAAGAAATGCTTTTTGAATCTAACCTGCATGATGATATGCAGAATGTGATCGATAAATGGAGAAACTATGTAACAACCCGGAAAGATTGATCACCATTTGTTTTAAGAGTATGGGTTATTTATGTGAATAAATCCCGCTTATATTTGCTGATAAATTTGAACTATGTCAACCACCCTACGCCATAACTGGAACATAGAAGAGATCCAGAATATTTACAATTCACCGTTACTTGAGTTGGTTTTTAAAGCCGCTTCTGTTCATAGAGAACATAACGATACTGCAGAAGTGCAGGTTTGTACTTTGTTAAGTATTAAAACAGGTGGCTGCAGTGAAGACTGTGCCTATTGCCCACAGGCAGCCCGTTACAATACCGGTGTTGATGTTCAGGCTTTAATGCAGAAGGAAGAAGTATTGGCCTATGCGCAAAAAGCAAAAGATGCGGGCAGTACCCGATTTTGTATGGGTGCTGCATGGAGAGAAGTGAGAGACAACCGCGATTTTGACCGTGTATTGGATATGGTAAAAGGCGTAAACGAAATGGGCATGGAAGTTTGCTGCACACTCGGTATGTTAACCGAGCAACAGGCACAGAAATTGGCCGAAGCAGGTTTATATGCTTACAACCATAACCTGGATACCAGCAAAGAACATTACGAAGAAATTATTACCACACGCACCTACGATGACCGTTTACAAACACTGGATAATGTGCGCAAAGCCGGTGTAACCGTTTGTTGCGGAGGTATTATTGGTTTGGGAGAAACGCATGAAGACAGAATAAAAATGCTGCATACTTTGGCCACTATGCCTGAACATCCGGAAAGTGTGCCCATTAATGCATTGGTAGCCATTGCGGGAACACCTCTGGAGCATAATGCAAAAGTGGTGATCTGGGATATGGTTCGTATGATCGCTACCGCAAGAATCTTAATGCCAAAGACCATGGTTAGATTAAGTGCAGGAAGAACCGATATGAGTGTGGCTGAACAGGCATTATGTTTTATGGCCGGCGCCAATTCGATCTTTGCGGGTGATAAATTACTGACCACTCCTAATCCAAGTTTTGAAGAGGATAATATCATGTTTCAGTTACTCGGATTGCAGCCACGTGCTGCTTTTAAAGAAGAAAAGAAACAATATTTACGGGAAATGGTTGAAGCGTAAGCGGTTCTATTCACGCAGAAAAATATTATGATTGTGAGATAAATAGATCAGATTTATTTATCTCACAATCACTACCCAACCAGAAATCGGTGCCAACCCGATATTCAAATCGATAACATAATAATAAGTAGCAACGGGTAAAGGTTTTCCGTTGAACATTCCATCCCACACTGCTCCACCGGTTTTTGTTTCAAATACGGGTTGTCCTGTTCTGGTAAATACTTTCACCGTAGCTAACGGATATGTGTCCATGTTTTGAATAATCCATGTATCATTAATCCCGTCACCATTGGGTGAGAAAATATTGGGGATCTTTAGTTTTTTATACACCCGAACAAAGGCATCATCCGATTCTACCGGACAACCAAAACCCGGAACAGCATATAATGTGTAAGTAGTATTGTCAATTGGGTTTACAAGCGGTGTTGCCGTATTTCCATTTGTAATATTGGTATTGGGCAACCAATACATATTTGATGGATTACCAATAACAGAGCCGTTTAAAGTAATCGTATCTCCTTCAAAAATGGCCTTGTCCGGCCCGGCACTTACAATCAGTTTTTTGAATACATTGATCATTACATAAGCAGAATCTGAACATCCATATTGATTGGTAACCACAACTTTATAAGTAACCGTATCAACAGGTGATGCTAAGGTTGTTGCAGAACTGCTGTCTGATAAACCTTTTGAGGGTGTCCATAAATATTTGATACCTCCTGAAGCCGATAAAAGTGTGCTGTTTCCTTCACAAATACTTGTACCGGCACTTACGGTTGCTTTGGTTCCGGGGAAGACTGTGATATGAAATGTATCTGTTCTTGTACAACCCACATCTGTTTTTACCGTTGCAATATAAAAACCTGAATCAGCTAACTTCACATTGTAGATAATCGGATCTCTTACCTGCGAGGAAAAACCATTGGGGCCACTCCAAGCATAGGTAAATGCCGGCCCTTCTACTTCCTGCAATCTAAAATCACTTCCGATACAACCAAGTAAATTTTTATCTGTCAATCCATCAGGCAAAGGGTTCACATTAATGATGGTAACATTGGAAGCAATACGGCAAGGCACAGAACCAAAATTCGACGATTCAGCCATCACTGCGCGGTATTGATAACTTCCACCTGTAGTAGATTTTCTGGTAAAGATTAATGATCTTTCTCCGGTAATATCTTTCCATGTTTTACCAGTGTCAACACTGATCTGCCATTGTATAACAGGATTTGTATAATCGGAAGGGAAACTGGTAGTAAATACAAAACTGGATTTGTTATTTTCACAGATATCGATCAGAGACTGCACAGAATTATCCACTTTTGCTGTAATGCTCGGGCCGCAGGGCCTGAAAGTAATATCATCTAAAGCAAGATCATTACCGCATTGGATACCGCCAGGCGAATTATTTGTGATCCGCAGCACTACAGAACTAATACCCACCGGTGTTTTAAAATAGGTTCCATATTGTAACCATGTTTTCTGGTTAGCAAAAGGAATATCACCCGTATCAAATTTTTGTATCAACTGGCCGGTAGTTGTTTCAATACGAAAAGTAAGATTGGGCTTTACACCTGCCCCACCACAGGCAGTGGGTTTTAACACATTGGCAACCCATGCAGCAAATTCAAAAGTGGTATTGGCGCAGAGACCACTCACGGTATCTACATAAAATTCGCTGGGGTCGGGTGATGCATTTACTAACATAAACCTGCCACCGGTATCACCCGTATGATCGCCTACCATTAAATGCCAGGTATTACCAAAACAGCCGAATGACATATTGGTAACCGTATACTCACCATCATTAGGGCAACCTGATGCGGTATACTTCATATTGGTAACCCCCGCTTTTAACGGGCCATTTCTGGTGGCATCAGAACCGAAAGTAACATTCACAACCGGATCACCAAGGCTGCCATTACACAGCTGTGCATGAATTGAAAAGCAGGCAAACAGGCAAACAAAAACAGTGAGCAGCTTTTTTTTCATGTAGGGCTTCGCATGTGTCAGGCATGCAGATAACTGATAAGAGATAATTAACGTTGTAATTTACGAATAAACCAATCGTTACTGATTTCAAAAAAAGACCCGGATTACAGATTGAATGCTGCTTCTGTAACCCGGGTCTTTTCATTTCATTCCTTATTTCTTTTTTTCTGCCCTGCTCTTTAATTCGGCAATCGGCATGGCAATCATTCTGCCTACAGGTTTTTTGCCCTTATAGGTGATCACTTTGAGCATAACAGCATCTTTTGGGGGTGTTAAGGCTCCTGTATATTTCGGATAGAACCGATCAGGAAAGCTATTATCAAAACTGTAATAAATATCCAGTTCTGCTACTTCTTTATCGAGCTCTATCTTTAATTGTTTATCAGCGGTTAAGCTTGATGTGAATATTGGATCGTACACGCTTGGTGCATATTTTTTATCTGCAATATCGTAACGCTCAAAATGGTCTTCTACTTTTGAGAAGAAAGTTTTCCAGTTACGCTTTTCTTTAGGCGACCATAAAGCTTCTGCAATCGCAAAGCCACGTGGCCATGTCATGTATTGCTCATGACGCATATTATAGATCTGCTCCGACCATAAATTTGCCTGTCCGCCTTTAATATATTTAGGATCTACCCCATCAGGTACCGGTTCAAACTCATAGGTTTTATTTAATCTGAGTGATGCATAGATTCGCGGCTCAACAATCGGATCGCCCTGCATATAATCAATATAGGCATGTGTTGTAGGACTCATCACAACATCATGTTTCATCTTTGCTGCTTCAATTCCGCCTTTCATTCCTCTCCAGCTCATTACGGCTGCACTTGGAGCCAGGCCGCCTTCCAGTATTTCATCCCAGCCCATAAATTTCTTGCCTTTGGATTCTACAATTTTCTCGAGGCGTTTTTCAAAATAGCTTTGTACTTCTTCCATACTCTTTAAGCCTTCTCTTTGCATCAGTTGTTTGATGGCTTCTGTTTTTTCCCAATAATTTTTAGGGCACTCATCGCCTCCCACATGAATGTATTCAAATGGGAAAAGCTGCGCAACCTGTGTCATTACTTTATCTAAAAACTCATATACTTTTTCATTGGCAGGACAAAGTGTATTATCCACTTTAGCAATAGGCGGTGCGCCATGCGACCAATCCATGATCTCTTCACCGGATCTTACACGATAGGTGTTGGCTTCGGGTGTGCAGGATAATTCTGGATAAGAAACCACGGCTGCAAGGCTATGTCCCGGTACATCAATTTCAGGCAAGATATCTACAAAACGTTCTTTGGCATATTTTACGATCTCTTTAATATCTTCCTGTGTATAGAATCCACCAAAATCTTTTGGCTCATCGGCTGTGGGTGGTGTGAATGTGCCGAAATATCCGATCTTTTTTACATTCCATGCACCCACTTCTGTTAATTTTGGAAGGCCTTTGATTTCTATTCTCCATCCTTCATCATCCGTTAAATGCAGATGTAATAGATTGTATTTATAACGAACCATATCATCAATAAACTGCTTTACTTCCGCTTTTGTAAAGAAGTGACGGGCAACATCAAACATTAATCCGCGCCAGCCAAAACGGGGCTTATCCATTACTTCAACTACAGGAACTTCCCATTTAATATTCTTAACCGCAGTTTTACTTTCTATTTCCTTCGGCAATAACTGCAACAGGGTTTGAACACCATAAAATAATCCGGCAGGTTTTTCTGCAGAAATGGTTATCCCTTTTGATGTAACAGATAACCGGTATCCTTCGCTGCCAATTACATCTTCATGCCTCTCTCCCAATACAAGATGAAGCGAGGCTTCCGGAGCTTTTTCTTTAACAGAAACCGCTTTCCCGGCAGCAACTGAAAGCCTTTCAGTTAATACATCAATAGATTGTTTGGCAGCGGATCGTGAATTGGCTTCTATGACTACTGAAGCGGGCAACACAAAACTACCACTACCCTGTTTCACAGAAACAGGTTCTGGTATAATGGATAATGATTTTTGTCCATTTGCAAACGAGCAGATACAAATGCCAAGAATAAAGAATGTTTTTTTCATGTAGCGATTGTTTATTAAAATCTTCTTTTAAAAAATATTTACTGTTATTTTCGATTTGCATTTCAAAATATTCACCAGTATGTCTTACGATATCAAAGCCATCATATTCGACCTCGATGGAGTGATAATCAACTCCAATCCAGCCATTGAAGTTTTCTGGAAAAGCTGGACCGATAAAGAAGGCATCGCACTTACCGATTCCATGATACGCGAATGGATCTATGGGCGAAAAGTTGTTGATACCCTTAAGGGCATTTTCAGCCAGACTTCAGAAGAACGAAAAAAAGAGATCATAGAATCTGCTGACATTTTCGACAGAACGATGGAACCGGGTGCTATACCGGGTGTGATCCATTTTATCAATGCTATTCGTGATATTGATTTACCTGTTGGCATTGTAACCAGTTCGCAGGACCAGCGGATGTTTGAGATGCTGCGTAAACTGGGTATTGACAACCATTTCACACATTTTGTTACAGCGCACGATGTAACAAAAGGTAAACCGCATCCCGAACCATATCTTACCATGAGCAGTAAAATGAATATTCTCCCTGCTGATTGTCTTGTATTTGAGGATGCCATCAGTGGCATCCAATCTGCTACAGGAGCCGGTATGCATTCCGTTGGGATTGGTGACGCACTGTCTAAGCATGATCTGTTACACCATGGCGCTAAAGATGTGATCCCCGATTTTACAGGTATCTATATCGATCAAAGAACTTTTACCACAATTAACGGAATTGTATTTTCCGCCTGATCTGTTGTTACAAATATTTTTTCGCTTTCAAATAATCAACCCAGATCCTGTATCCTTCCGGTTTCAGATGTAATCCATCTGCTGTATATTTTGCATCCATTCTTTTATCCTTGTCCAGAAAAAGGGGATAGAGATCAATAAAAGTACACTTGATATCATTGGCCATCATTTTTAATAAACGATTGGTGCTGACCACATGTTCCTGTTTATCGTAATGTTGCGGAAAGCCTGGCACGGTTGAATTGAGTGGCAGAATGCTCTGAACAAAGATCTGCGTAACAGCACTTTCCTGTTGAACTCTATGAATGATTTTCCGATAATTATCTGCAATCACCGCATCGGGTAAGTCTTTGCCAATATCATTGATCCCGATAAGGATAAAAAGCTTTGAGGGCTGCCGCTTAATTACATCATCCAGTCTTCTTAACAAACCATACGTAATATCACCACCAATACCCCTGTTGATCACGGTTTGATCTTCGGTCAGTTCTTTCCAGTTACCACCTTCCGTAATACTGTTACCCAAAAAAATGATTTTACCGGTTACGACAGGTTCTTTCTCAAAAATTTTCAATCGTTCAATCGTATGTTCCGGAATAAAAGGAATGGTATCAAACAGGTTTTGATTGGTTACAGGGTTGCGCTGCGCGTTAACCGTACAGGGAAACAAAATCAGAAAAAAAATAAACGATGAACGCATATGAGTAGCTACGCTATTTCAAGACCTTATCAATAATATTATGCCCAACTTTCTTTCCTGCTTCTGCGCCAACATCTACACTGTTGCGATAATGGATACCACCATATACCCTGCTGATAGAAGCTTCCGCTGCTGCTTCCTGAAATGAATTAAAATGTCTTTGCATACCAATATAGCGAAGATCGCTCGTGTCCTGAAAAGCAAATTTATCCCCATACAAATGCGCCAATACTTCAGATGCTGAAGCCGTAATGGTACTATGGCCACTTGTATATTCAGGGAAAGGCGGTGTTTGCAAAAAAGCGACCCATCCCTTATCAATACTTTCATTGATCACCGTTACAGGTCTTACTACATTGCTCCTGTATTTTTCATCCCAACAAGAAATAAATGCATCATATAAAGCAATCGCAGTAAGCGCATAACCCTGTGCTGTTTTAACAGCATCTGCCTTGCTTTGTTTTGCAGCAATGGCTGCAATCCCCATCCAGTGACCACCGGGTGTGATCTTTTTATTACCAAACATCATATGACCGGAATGTTCGATTACAAATGGATTATCATCCCAATACTTTGCAATGATCTTCTGTTCATCAGTTAAGGTTTTACCAATGGTATATACTTCCTTAACTTCTTTATAAAAAACACTGTTTGTATCTGTACTATACTTTGGCGGGCGGGCAGGCATAAATTGAGATGCAGAATCCATTACCATCGGCTTCATGGTATTCCAGCACCATTCCACGCCATCTAAATAATCAGGCGGTGTAGGGCGCCATTTACCGGGATCATTGCTTCCCAAAAATTTAGGTTTGCCCCTTGATTGCGGATAACCATCAACCATCGCCCTTGCCAAAACTGTTTTGCCGATTGAATCTCCGAATGCTACAGAGCGATTATACGTTTCTTCATCCAACACATTTTTAAATTTTTCGAGTGTGGCATTCTCATAGGGCTTTAATGAGTCGAGGGAGAATACAACTTTATGTACTACCGTAAAAAAAGCCCGCGTGGCAGCCAGTGTAAAATCATATTTTTTATTCTTCTCAGGTTCAGGCATGGGTTTAAAGCCATGAAGTTTTGCTGCAATAGAAACCGAACCCGGTTTAGAAAAACGGATCGCTTCATAAGAAGCCAATGAAGAATATACATAAATACGGCTGCTTACCGGTGGAGTAAATACATCGTAAATAATGATCTGCGTTAACTGATCCTGGTTATTATGCAATACTTCTGCTTCATCAATCGGACCCGCTTTTTTGTTTGAACAACCATATAAGAATAGTATGACACCTGTTAAGGTAATCAGTTGGATAAAATACTTTTTCATGTCAATTCGTTTTCATTAGTTAATCTGGATCCTTCGGATATTTCCACGGGTATCTTTGATCTCCAAACCGGATATTTTAGCAGAAGTAGTTACCCCTCTTACCGATTGCGATAAAAAAGATGCTCCGAAATAGAATTCCTGTTTCTGTTTTCTTCCATCGGCAAGGAATACCGTTGCGCTAACATCAGATGCAGTTACAGAATATGTTTTGGCAGTTTGTTTTAGTTGAAACACTTTTAGTGCACCACGGTTCTGGCTCCCCGCAAGCAAGCACGATCCGTTCTTACCCCGCAACTGAACCATTGCTTTACCATTACCCGGAATAAAAATGCCACTTTCTGTTATGGAGAGCGTTTTAAAATTTCCTTTCCCATCCCCCTTTAATAATAAACCGTTCAATGCATCATAGCGGCCCACAGACACTTCAGTACCGTAATCATTCCCATTGATCACTACATCCAAATTACCATCACCATCATAGTCGCCTACAGTCATACCGTTCAATGCAGAGAACTGTGCCTGTTGCGGCAATGGCATCATGGTAAATTTCCCATTTCCATCGTTGCGTAGATATACCGATTGAAAATTATTTGCTTCCAAACGTAACGCGGCTTTAAACTGTTCAGGTGTAAATAGTTTATCAATAGTCGCCTCCGCATATCCTTTGTAATTTTGAAAACGGCTTCGCATACCGATCATCTGCTTCACAATATCATCCCTGTTCTGTGCAGGGAATTCTTTTTTATCTCCATTTTTATCCGGAAGAAATAAAGAAGGAAACGCATCAAAACTTCCATTCTTATCAAAATCTGCCGCTGTAATATGAACAGGATATTTTTCGCTGGCACGGTAAAAAGAATTCAATCCCATATTCCCAACGATATAATCAATATCACCATCATTATCAAAGTCACCCGGTGCAATCGTATTCCACCAACCGGTTTGATTACTGATACCAGAATTGGCGGTTACATTTTTAAATATCCCTTTCTCATTCTTTAGAAAGGTAACCGGCATCCACTCTCCTGCCAATATCAGATCAGGCCAGCCATCATTATCAAAATCTGTAAACACAGCATCGCATACAAGGCCAATATTTTTCAGATCCTTTGCAACCGTTTCGGTTACATCTGTAAACTTAACCTGCCCCGGTTTTGAATCATTACGGAATATAAAACTCGATACCGGTTTTGGATAATTCCAGGGATCCACTCTTCCGGATACAAACAGATCTAAATCTCCATCATGATCATAATCAATGGCCCTCACACACATTTTACTGGTAAAATTCTGCGGCAGGGCTGATGCATCAATGGCAAAATTCCCTTTCCCATCATTGATATATAATTTGTCCTGATAAACAGGTGTATTCCGGTCATTCTCATACCCGCCGCTTGATACATACAGATCAAGGTCTCCATCTCCATCTGCATCAAATAAGAGCATGCCTTCATCTTCCCATCTTTTGGTATTGATATCGGCATTGGGCATGATGCTTTTCTGTATAAATTTTCCATCCTGCTGCTGCAAAAACATTTGTCCGCTGTAAGAAAAAGAACCGCCGGTAACCATATCATCCAATCCATTTCCATCAATGTCTCCCACAGCTAATGCAGGACCGTATTCAGAAAATTTATGTGGAATCAATTTCTGGATATTAAAATCCACAAAATCTTTTTCGGGCTGTTCGTAATGAATATTCACAGCGCCAGTTATTTCAGTAAACCAGTTATTCTTCACAAATATTTCCTTGCCAAATGAATACGACTCTGTTGCATCTTTACTTTTTAATATCAATCGTTGATCTGCAGCCAGATTTACCATCCGTTGCATTTTACCATTCGGCCATCGCACGATCAATGAATCAATGGTTTTTACAGCCCCTAAACCGAAATGTGCATTTCCATCAACAGAGGAAAGATAACCGCGATAAGGACTGTTCTCTAAAAACTGTTTCTTACCATGATCATAATATAATTCAACCCATGCACCCAGTCCTTTTTTATTCAATGAATCTCCTGCAAACTGTATCTGCAAAAAATGCGAATGCTCTTTATCTGTTTCGCGTTCATTGTTTTTGTACAAAGCTGCTTCATCATTGATATTATTCACCACAACATCCAGATCGCCGTCATTATCCAGATCAACATACACTGCACCGTTTGAGAAGCTGGGTATATTCATCCCCCACTCCTTTGTCACATTACTAAAATGCAGATCCCCGTTATTCTTGTAAGCATAGTTATGGATCTTCACTTCGGGGATCTGGCTCAACAACTGTTTCTTTGAAGCAACTGCATACGCTGTATTCCTGAATGCTACAAAATCATGATCCGTTACATCTTTCGGAAATCCATTGGTGATAATGATATCACGGTTCCCATCATTATCAAAATCTGCCACAACGGGCGTCCAGCTCCAATCGGTTTCTGCAATGCCTGCATAAAAAGAGATATCACTGAAGATCGGAGCTCCGATGGAATCATTCTGTTTTACACGCGGCCCCTGATTCAATTGCAATGTATTTCTCACATACTGGTATTCATAACCAAAATAATCACTGTTCTGATAGGTTTGATAACTGTTGGCGTTCAGCATCATTTTCTTCCGGTAATTATCTTCGGGGTCCATATCCAATGCTACTACATCACTCAACCCATCATTGTTAATATCGATCACATCATTCCCCATGGCATTGGCAGATGTGTGTTTAAAGTAAGTTGACAACTGCTCACTGAATGTACCGTCATGGTTATTGATCCAGAGCAGATCGTTAGACAGATAATCATTCGTTACATAAATATCTTTCCATCCATCTTTATTAATATCGGTAATACTCACAGCATGCGCATACCCTTCCTGGTTAATACCTGCCTGTTTGGAAACATCTGTAAATACCGGATGATGCAGAGAATCATTCCAGTCGTTACGGAATAATTTATCCGTATTGGCATGGCTGCCATCTTTTAAAATTGGACGGAACCGGTTGGGGTAATCATTCTTAACAATCTCATTATTGGCAATGTATACATCCAGATCACCATCATTATCATAATCAAAGAATGCAGCCATCGTTCCATGACTGTTATCTGCCAGTCCATACTCTTTGGCCAGATTTTTAAAATGAGGTACCCCGTCTTTATCAATACCCTGGTTAACATATAAAAGATGTTCGCGCAACTTTGGATCTCTTTTCAAAGTAGCGCAAACATAAATATCCATCAACCCATCGTTATTGATATCGATCACAGAAACACCTCTGCACCATTTACCTTCGCCTGCTACACCGGCAGCATCTGTAATATCTGTAAATGCGAGATTTCCTTTATTGAGGTATAATTTATTAGAAACCAGATTACCTGAAAAATACAGATCAGGCAGCCCATCATTATTAAAATCACCTACGCCTACGCCGCCGCCATTATATACATTTTCAAAATCGAGTACATTCACCGAATCATTTTCGATGATCTGATTATTAAAATGTATTCCTGATTTTTCAGAACTGATCCTGGAGAAAAGCGTATGCTCATTTTTACATGATACAATACTGATCAATAAAAAAAAGCAAAAGTAACCGGGTAAAGAGGTAACCGGATTTTTCATGGCGTACAATTTCTGCATAAAAATGAAAGAGGATACAATATCCTTAAAAAAATGAAAAGAGGCAGGGTTAAAGCTGCCTCTTTTCAGGATTTATTCTACTAAAAACTATGCTGAAAACTAGTAGCCGGGATTTTGTTTCAAAGCACCTTTACTCAAATCAATTTGTGATTGAGGAATCGGGAAATACTCATTCTTACCTTTTGTAAACGCTACACCGGTAAAGAAAGTACGTTTTGCTTTTTCTTTTGCGATATAGGCATTCAATTCAACATCAGCAGTTCCGTAACGAACCAGATCGAAGAAACGGTGGCCTTCCATCGCCAATTCAATTTTTCTTTCAAAACGAACCGCTTTACGTGCAGTTGCCTGATCAGGGAATGCAAGATATAAACCTATCTGATAGTTGGCTACATTAGCACCTCCGGCAGTTTTGGTCCAGGTAGACGGATTGTCTTTGATACGGCTTCTTACCTGATTAACCAATGCTAATGCATTAGCCAGTGAACCTACTTCTACCTCACACTCTGCAGTCCATAAAAGCACATCTGCAAAACGGATAAATGTATAGTTATTGGCAGTTACACCTGATGTCCAGAATGAGTTATCGGTTAAAGCTCCTGCCTGACGTTTGTAGTAAACGTGTTTAATCGGAGAATAAGGTCCGCCATTGTTCTGATCACGTACCCAGTCGTTACCGGGATGTAATCCCCAGTCCAGATACGGTACCCCTCTTCTTCCCAAAGTAAAATCAAGTCTTGGATCTACGGGTGTAGTAACATCCGGTGTGTAAGCTGCTGTAGATGCAATACCCTGATCGTTTTTAAAATCAGATGCATTCCATGTATCTAATAAAGGTAATCCGGTAACTGGATCTACTTTAAATGAATTGGCAAGACTTACAGAAGGCTGGTAGAAACCACAGCATCCGCCAGGACCTCCGTTGTAAGGGAAGTTCAAAACATCGCCCCAACCGCCATTGCCACCACCTGAGTTATCATTTACGGATTGCTGGCAAGAGAATACAGCTTCTGATGAATTTTTGGTTTCTGCATTAAAGTTGTCGAAGAAATTAGGTGTTAATGCATATTTCTTTCCGCTGGCGGTAACACCATTGGCAATTACATCTTTCAGGATTGGCAAAGCACCTGCAAAATCTTTCTTAAACATCAATGCTTTTGCTTTGGTTGCTTTTGCAGCCCATGAATTGGCACGACCTACTGCACTTTGTGTAGCAGGAAGATTTGCGATGGCATAGTCAAGATCTGCAATGATATTAGGCCAAACATCTGCTGTATTGGCAACATTGAAGTTACCGGCAGCATAAGTAATGGTTTCATCCACAAAAGGAATATTGTTCCACATTTTCTTTGCATCCATATGATAATGCGCGCGCAGAAAACGGGCTTCAGCTGAGATACGTTTTTGATCGGCAGCAGAAATATCTGTTGCAGTGGCCATCAAACGCAACACATCGTTACAACGCTGTACTGCATCGTACACAGCCTGCCATTTTTGGTTGAAATAACCATTTGATGCAGTTGGCGTATACGTTTCGATCGGAACGATATCTGCCTGGTCACCGGGGTCAGAGCCTTTATAAGCATCGTCAGATGCCACACCGCCATATACCCAGTTAGAACCGGCACTCTGCCAGCCACCGCCGGCGCCACCGTAACCATCGAGCATGGAATAAGCACCAATCAGTACACCTTCAACCCCTGCTTTATTGGCAAGTGTTGTTTGATCGAGTGAACCTAAAGGGGATTTTTCCAAAAAGTTTTTTGAACAGGCATAGAACAAAACCAAAGAGGTTGTTATGCCGACAAGAAGTATTTTAAATTTTGATTGTTTCATATTGCAATTTTTAAACACAATTAAATGGGTTAACAATTAGAATGTTACGTTTACGCCAACGTTGAAATTTTTCTGGTTATTAGGATAGTTACCATAATCAATTCCAAATGCTGCGTTAGAACCTGATAATTCCGGATCTAACCCTGTGTATTTAGTAATTGTAAATAAGTTAGCTGCCTGCACATAGAATCTGAATTTTTCAATACCAAATTTCTTCAGGTGGTTGGCTGGCATAGTGTAACCAATAATCATTGATTTACATCTTAAATAACCGCCGTTCTCTTTGTAATAAGAGTTAGGCACCTGATTGGTACTGAAGCTTGCGTCGTTCTCTGCAATAGGTGTACTTGTATTTGTTCTGGTAGGCAACCATGATTTGGTTAAGGCATCGATACTTTTTGCACCCTGGAAAGACGGATAAAAATCTGTCCAGTAACGAACATAGTTAATTACATCATTTCCCACAGAAGCATACAGGAAGGTTGAGAAATCCCAGTTCTTGTAGTTAATTCCGAGGTTAAGGCCTAATGTGTATTTAGGGTTTGGATTTCCGAAATAAACTCGGTCTGCATCTGTGATCTTTCCATCACCATTAGCATCACGATATTTGAAACGGCCGGGTTTTGCACCATCCTGTACAGGAGATTTGGTTACGTCTGCTGCATCCTGGAATAAACCGATCACATCATATCCAAAGAATGAACCAATCGGATGGCCTACTTCATTTCTTACAAAGTTTCCGATACGTGATCCACCCGCATCAAAATAATTACCCGGGATATTGGTGATGTTTGATTTGTAAGTAGTAAAAATCACACCTACATCATATTTCAGGTCTTTAGAAGCAGAACCATGATAGGTTACAGAAGCGTCTACCCCTTTGTTCTGGATATCACCAATGTTTACGTTAGGCAAAGCTGCACCGCCAACAGTTGCCGGAGCCTGGTCTGTAAACAACAGTCCATTAATCTTTTTCTGATAATATTCAATCGTCAGATCGATCTTGTTTTTAAACAACTGAGCATCCACACCAAAGTTGGTTAAGATATCTTCTTCCCATCCTGTTTTAGGGTTACCGATACGGGTTGCATAAAAACCCTGCTGAGATCCGGTGCTGCTGCCGGTAATATCATAGTAAGAATTACCCGGGCTGCCGCCATATTGGCTAAATGCATTGGAAGGATCTACGTTAGCCTGGTTTCCCAGTTTACCCCAGCTTCCGCGGATTTTCATGTCGTCTATCCATTTCACATCTTTCATGAAATTTTCGCGTGAAATTCTCCAACCCAAAGCAAACGAAGGGAAGATACCATAACGTTTATCCGGACCGAATCTGGATGATCCGTCACGACGCACTGTAGCACTTAAGAGATATTTATCATTATATGCATAATCTGCTTTGGCAAATTGAGAATACAATGAGTTCTGATAAGCATAACTATAATTGGTAAATCCTGAAGAACCGGTACTGAGTGAGCGGAAATTCGGATTATCCGTAAAATAACCCAAAGCGGTACCACCTACCCCACGTCCGTATGCTTCAACAGCTTCTACACCTGCTAAAACGGTAACGGCATGTTTGCTTGCAAATACATTACTGTATTTAAGGGTGTTGGTCCATGTCCACTGTCTGTTATATCCTGAATTTTCACTAAATGAGTTTGAACCGTTATTCTCTGCATTTTCATAAGTGCGGTAACCATAATTGTAATAATAAAAATTATCAAAGTTCCCACCAAAGGCAGTCCTTGCTGTAAAATGCCTGGCAAAATCAACTTCCGCAAAAACATTACCCTGAATAGCCCATGAGTTTCCTTTATTATCAAAAGTCCGCTTCTGGTTAGCTACGGGGTTTTGCGCGTTACCTAAGCCTTTTGCTGCTGTGCCGGCAAATCCACCATTGATATCATACACAGGAATAATAGGTTGTTCACGATATGCCATTGAGATTGCGTTTCCCTCACTTTGGTTACCCACCTGTGGATTATCCCTGTTAAACATATAGAGGTTCTCTCCAACACGGATATTGTTCTTAATATTAAAGGTTGTGTTTACACGGGCTGAATAACGTTTCAGATAAGTACCCATTAAAGTTCCCTGCTGGTTAAAATAGTTCATAGAGAACAGGTAAGTATTCTTATCATTACCCCCACTGGCGGTTACTGTATGACTTTGAATGGCCGCAGGCTGGAATATTTCATGGAACCAGTCGGTACCTGTTTTATTTGCTTTTACGATCTGATAAATTCCCTTGCTGAAATCCAGAGAGTACAGATTCGGATCAGTTGATGCATTACTGCCCACAATACCTGCATTAGAACCTGCGAGGATATAATCAGGGATGATTGGGGTAGCACCGCTTCCATATTGGGGATGAGAGAGTGTTTGACCTGAGTTTTTCAAAGCCAGCCAGGTAAGATCGGCCATGCCTTGTGTTCCTAAAAGATTAAAAGGATTACCACCGGCAGGTCTTTGTGTACCTATATAGGCATCATACGTAACATTGGCACGACCGGAACGGCCTTTTTTGGTAGTAACTACAATTACACCATTAGAACCACGCACACCATAGATAGATGCAGCACCCGCATCTTTCAATACCTGAATAGATTCGATCTCTGATACGTTCAGGTTGCTCAGGCTTCCCTGAACACCGTCTACAATTACCAGTGGATCTACATTACCAAATGATGTGATACCGCGAATACGGATATTACTTCCTGAACCAGGCTGCCCGGAAGTGATCACATTCAAACCGGAAGCACGTCCTTGCAACATTTGCTCGGGGCTACCTGCGGGTACGGCTTTCAGGTCTTTTACGTTTACTACAGAAACAGATCCTGTAATATCCTTTTTACGCTGGGAAGAATAACCGGTAACCAGGATCTCATTCAACTGGCTGGTTGTTTCCGTTAAAGCGAAACTGAATTCACTCTTACCGGCTACAGCCTGCTCAACAGTTTCAAAACCTACCACAGATACAACCAATACGGCTTTGGGACCGCCACTGATCGTAAAAATACCGTCATTGTTGGTTAATGAAACGGTGGTAGTGCCTTTAATCTGTACAGTAGCACCAATGATCGGCTGACCGCTGGCTTTGTTAGTTACTTTACCGGTAAGGGCTTTTTGTGCGAAAACATTGAAACTGAAGAAGACAAGAAAGAGCGCAAGGAGATAGCTCCTGACAAGCAGATTAATTTTCGTTGGCATAGCAATTTGGGTTGTTAGTTAAAGGATATAGCAATCTTTGATAAATTTAGAGCGATTTGTTAAAGCAAGCCTGTGATTTTTTAACAATTTATTGTAGGATTTTACCATTTATAATGTGTCTGTTTTACACATAAAAAAAATATAAGTTGTGTATTTACCATTCGAAAACCAATGCTGATAAGGATTTCGTCGTATTTATATATAATTTGTACATTACAGACTTATTTTACCACTATTTCGATTTCGATGAAATTTAAACACATATACATATATTTTATACTATTTATTTTTTTAACATTTTCGGCCTGTAACACCGAAAGTGAAAAATCTAAACCACAGTCTGGTGACGGATTTAAACAAGATTTTACCCGGATTACCTGGGTTGATTCAGTTATCAATCTTGGGAAAATGAAAATGGGCGATACGATACTTTTCCGCTTTCGGTTTAAGAATACAGGTAAACTTCCGCTGGTTATTAAAACTGCCGAGACCAGCTGCAGTTGTACAAGGGTTTATCCGGTAACAGAAGCCATACCGCCCGGTGGAGAAGCAGAGATCAAAGCTGTGTTTGATACACGCAAATCGATTGTTGGATTTGTAAGAAAAGGAATTTTAATCACCAGCAATACGCTGCCGGGTAAAAAAGAGTTATGGTATGGTGGTGAAATCACGGGGCATAAAGTAATTGTAAGCTCACCCGATAAGTAATCTTATCATTCATTGATAATAAGTGATTGTATCCGTTTACTGATCTCCATACAGGCACGGCTGTTATGATAGGGACATTTCCAGAAACCGGCCTTATCTTCCTGCATCATCACCTCCCCTTTTTCATCAATCCCCCAAAACCATTCTCCATTCTGTTTGTCAAGTAATTTTTCTTTTACAAACACCCAGCTCTGAACAGACTGATACAACCATTGCCGGTTGCCTGATGTTTGCCATACATGAAAAAAGCCAACCATTGCTTCTGCCTGCGGCCACCAGTGTTTTTCTTTCACCCACTTTCTATCCGTTATAAAATATTCATAGAAGAGCGCACCGTCTGTGTCCAATCCTTCTTTGGCTGCCTGTGCTATATTCAGTCCGGTATCATTTATTTTTTTTTGAAGCGATGCATCTCCGATAACTGCTGCGGCTTCTGCCAATAACCAGGCTGTTTCAATATCATGGCCAAAAGAAATCAGGTCTGAGCGAAGCTCCCACTGTTCATTAAAAAACAGTTGCCCATGATGTGTTTGCGGATGAATGATATGTTCTTCAAATAACTGTATTAATTGTATCAGTTGTTTTTTCAGTTTGGGATCGGGCCAGATTTTATATAAAGCCGTGTATGCTTCCAGTACATGCAAATGTGTGTTCATTGATTTTTTTTCATTGGCATCTTTGTTGCTTAAACGCAGATCATCAATGGGTTTCCAATCAACGGTTAATGCTTCGATATATCCGCCGTATGGTTGATCGTGTGCATATTTTTCGATCAGCTCAAATAAACGGACAGCGAGATTTCTGGCTTCTTCTTTTTGTGTTGCCGCATAATATTCACTCAATGCATAGATGGCGAAAGCAATTGCGTATACCTGCTTTTTGGTATCAGCCGGTGATCCGTCATAATGAACACTCCAGAATAATCCGCCATTATCATGATCCAAAAAATGATCGATCAAATACTCATATGCGCGATGGGCAGTAAGCAGTAAAGCGTTGTCATTAGTATGCAGAAATGCCGCAGAGAATGTCCATAAGATTCTTGCGTTCAACACTGAGCCTTTGGTGGCAACAGGATCGACCCTGCCATTGCAGTCGATCCTGCCATAAAAGCCACCGTGTTTCCTGTCTATGGTTTGGGTTTTCCAGTAAACAAGAATATTTTGTAATTCTTCTTCAAGCTCATCCCGGTAACCAAGTAATAACCTGTTTATCTCGCGCTCATCAAGATCCATATTGTTTACGATTGTGCATGCTCAAATGCCTTATTCCTGTTGATAATATGATATATTTTTTTGACTGATTCTGTCGAACGATATCCATCAGGGCCGGTGTACATCACATAATCGATCAGTTGCGCGAGTGATGCAGTGGCCACATGCATGCGTGTATCCGAGGAAGCATAATAGATATAAACGGTTTCATTTTTATCCATCACCCATCCGTTGCTGAATACTACATTGGATACATCACCAATGCGTTCTTCTCCATCAGGCGCTAAAAAATATCCGGCGGGTTTGTAAATTACTTTGGTAAGATCGTGCAGATCGGTCATGAAGAGATATAAAACATACCGTAACCCTGCAGCCGTATTGCGAACGCCATGTGCCAGATGCAACCAGCCTTTGTCTGTTTTAATCGGTGCCGGACCCAAACCGTTCTTTGATTCGTAAACAGTATGGTATTTTTTTTCATCAATAATGGATTCAGTATCGATTACTGCATGCTCAATGGTATCACTTACTCCAAACCCGATACCGCCGCCACTTCCTGCTTCAATAAAACTATCCTGCGGCCTTGTATAAAAAGCATATTTACCATTTACAAATTCAGGGTGCAATACCACATTTCTCTGTTGGCTTGAAACGGTTTTCAGATCGGGTAAACGCTCCCAGTTGGTAAGATCTTTTGTACGCGCAATCCCACATTGTGCAACCGCCATAGATTGATCGGCAACCGGTGCAGCCGGATCGCGGCGTTCTGTGCAGAATAAACCATAGATCCAACCATCTTCATGCTGTACCAGTCTGATATCATACACATTCGTATCCGGTTCATCGGTTTCCGGCATGATAACGGGATAGTCGCGAAACCGAAATCCATCTACGCCATTTTTACTTTCTGCGATTGCAAAAAAAGATTTCCTGTCGGCGCCTTCTACCCTGGCAGCAATAACAAAATTGCCATTAAACAACATGGCACCCGCATTGAATACTGCATTTATGGCAAAGCGTTCCTGCAGATAAGGGTTGGTTTGCGGATTCAGATCATAACGCCAGCAAATGGGTATATGCGCTGCCGTTACTATTGGATTTTGATAACGTTTAAAAATGCCGTTACCCAATGGCTCAGCTTTATTACAGCAGGTTAATAAACGCTCCTGATCGTTTTTTAATAATTCCAGTCTTTTAGCAAATGACAGGTCCATAAAATATAATTTTTTAATCAGTTTAATTTTCAAGTTTGTTCCACCAGGTTCTTTTCAGTATGATAATAATTACTGAAAGAATCATAACCGTTATCAAAAGCGGCAGCTTCATCCATAATACGAGATACATAGGCAGTATGGTTAAGCAGAGTTGCGCAATGATGCCGAGTACCACATTGAACATATCCAGTCCAAATCGTTTGTTCGGAATATACGAAGGGGTTTCTGCCATCACCTTATCCTGTATCTGTTTCCAGAAGCCCCAAGGTTTTACGGTTGTATAAAAATCTTTGAGTACTGCAGTATCGGTTGGTGGCGCGGTATACGTTCCGATAATACAGCCTGCGATTGAGATCAGAAAAAGCAATGGCCAGTTATACAAAGGAAGTCCGTTAAAAATATAGGGGAAAACAAGTGCAGCCGCAATTCCGCTCATCATTCCCCAGAAAAATCCATTGGCATTAAAACGCCACCAATACCATTTCAACATATTGGATGCAATGTATCCGCCGTATAAAGCACCTACGATCCATTGCAATACGGAATTCACATTTTTAGCAAAAAATCCCAATACAATTCCTATCAACACCACAATCAATCCTGTGAGATAATTTATCCGCAGTATTTTTTTATTAGAAGCATTTGGGTTTATATATTTTATGTAAATATCATTTACGATATAAGCCTGTGCTGCATTTACGGTACCTGAAAAAGTTCCCATAAAAGCGCCGAGCAAACCTGTGAGTACCAATCCTAAAATTCCCGCAGGTAAATAATTATTAATCACAGCGGGTAATACTTTTTCAAAATCAGCACCATTGGCTGAGCCGATATTGAGTTGCTGGTAATAGAGAAGTCCCAGAACAGTTAGCCCTATGATCATTGAATATCTGATAGGCAATAAAATGATAGACACAAAACCACTCATCTTGGAAGCTTCTTTTGGCGAGCGTGTGGAAAGGATCTTTTGCATATCATAATTAGGGGCCGGGCCGGCAAGGCTTGCAAATACACCTTTGAATAACATCATCATAAAAAAGACGCCGAATAAACCAAAACCATCCTCTGCAATTTTTTTATCGGCAGCAGGATTAATCTGGCTCCAGTTCAGATCCAATCTCCATGAGAAAAAAGGATCGAACCATCCTTCTGGTACATGCAATGTTTGTGTATGCAGGTGTTGAAAAGCAATGACAGCAATGGAAATACAGGCGGCTGTCATGATGATGTATTTGATCAAATCACCCAGAACAATGCTTTTCATTCCGCCAAGGATGGAATAGAACATGGCAAATAGTGTAAACACAATTCCATAAAAATGCGCCACATATTGCGGTGCAATGTTGAAGGGGATATAATTTTTTACTTCGCTCCAGGGAATAAAAATTTCAATAAATTTTCCTAACCCGATAAACCCATATGCTAAAAAACCAAAACAGCTTAACAAAGCAAAAGCCACCACTACATTATGCGATGCCTGTACAGAAGGGCCTGTTTTTCCAAAACGGGTAGCCAGCCATTCGGCGCCGGTTGTGGCATTGGAGCGACGAAGCCATTTAGAAAGGAACATCATTAAGATTACCTGGTTAAATACTGGCCAGAGCCAGGGAATCCAGATGCTTTTCATTCCATATACAAAACAGAGTGCCACCATCCACATGGTGCCGCTGATGTCGAACATATCAGATGCATCACTCATGCCTAACAGATACCAGGGCAATTGCCTGCCCCCCATCAGATAATTTTCTTTATTCTCACCCGCTTTTTTACGCAAAAACCATCCCAGCATAACCATGGCTATGAGATAAAGAACTATGATGGATATATCCAGCAGAGTCAGCTTCATGCGTCATGATTTTTAACAGGTTGAATACAATACTCAGCAACTTGTTTTCTAACAACCAAATGAATACAATCCGGAAAAATAGCGCAGACCATTGCAGCGAATGAATTTGTTCGGCTGTCAAATATTATACGACAGGGGCTTGTTTTAAGAATAAGCCATAAATGGAGATGCCGTATTTCAGTAAATGGTTTTCTCATGCAAAGGGTTTGGCGGCAACAGATAAGATCATGCCGCTAAATCCCGTAACCCTGCAAAAGGTCTGAGAATTGGCTATGGCAGAATCGTTAAACCAAATGTATTTATCGATTTTGGATATTAATAATACTATTTTGTCAAATAATAGTACAGATTTTGAGATTTGTAATGACAAATGGGTAAATTGTTTTTGCTCAACCGTTTAATAAGTAATGAGTTGCATTAAACTGATAGATAGTATTTTTTTGTTTTCGATTGTATACTTTTAATACCTGAGCGGAAAAGTAAATTGTGTATTTGCCATGCAGAAAAAAATTCTTCGAGAAATTACGCCCCTTACCCCGGCGGATTGTTTTACGGTATTTGCCAGAACCAAAACCGAATTTGATTTTCCCGTCCATTACCATGAGGAGTTTGAATTGAATTTTATCAAGAACGGAAAAGGTGTGAAAAGGATCATTGGAGATCATGTGGAAGAAATAGGTGATTACGAACTGGTATTGATCGGCCCCAACCTCCAGCATGCCTGGTTTACACATAAATGTAAGAGTCGGGAGATCACAGAAGTAACGATCCAGTTTCACAAAGACCTGTTTGACGAAAAATTCCTTCGCAGAAACCAGTTAAGTTTTATACGTACCATGCTCGACAATTCATTACGTGGATTGTTATTTTCTTATGAAACTGCTTCTCTTCTTGCATCCAGGATTATGCGGCTGAGTAAGAAGGATGGGTTTGAATCGGTATTTGAACTGATGTCTATTTTACACGAACTGTCTATTTCAAGGCATACCCGTATTCTTTCGAACTCCACATTTAATAATATGGAGCACTTCTCTTATAACAGCAGAAGGATAGAAAGAGTGATGGAGTATCTGAACGAGAATTTCAACAATCCCATCTCATTAACGGAAGTGGCCAAACTTACCAATATGGCCGAATCGGCTTTCAGCCGTTTTTTTAAAACCAGAACGGGAATGACGTTTATTGACAGTCTTACAGAAATCCGTCTCGGCCATGCCTCGAGAATGCTGATAGACACTACCCAATCGGTAGCGGAGATCGCCTATGAATGCGGCTTTAATAATATCTCCAATTTCAACCGCATATTTAAAAAGAAGAAAGGTTGTACGCCAAAAGAATTCAAAAAAAGTTACACCTCTGAAGAAAGGATCTTTTTCTAGAGTTTGCGGTTTACTTTGGCAAAATCTTTGGTAACCCGGGCACGCATGATTCCCGTTGTATCCTTTCCCTGCTGCTGCATTCTAACATTGAATTCGCATTCGTAAAATTCTTTGTCTTCGAAAAAAACAACATCCTTTACTTCAAATTTTACTTTTGAGGAGTCGTTATGCACCGATTCATATAAAAAACCCGACATGGCTTTTTTAAGATGCTCCTGAACTTCGGCGGGTTTGGGTTTCTTTTGGCAACTAAATGCGAGAATACATAGCAGACAGAAAAAAAGCTTTTTCATAGATGGCCTGATTAAAATCGTTCAGGGCTAAAATAGTTAATCGGGTTGATATTCAATAGCAAGAAACAATGATTTATCTTTTCCATTGAATTTTTTAAAATTCAGTTGTGATTTTCTTATACCCGCTGCGAATCATTATACGGGATAAATAGCTGCAAATGCGAACACAGGCTGAGAAAGACCAATTTGTACAATTAATGGATGAACATAAGGGAATCATCCTTAAAATCTGTCGTACCTATTGTACCGATCCGAATGATCGTGAAGATCTGGCACAGGAAATCATGTACCAGTTATGGCGATCTATTGAGCGCTTTGATAAAGACCAGCGTTTCTCTACCTGGATGTACCGCGTTGCGCTGAATGTTGCGATCAGTTTTTACAGAAAGGTTCAATCCAAAAAAGAGCTGATCTCATTTTCAGATGATACAGAGGTGGCAGATATGCCCGACAACAAAGAAGAGATTGAAACTGATCTCGGCCAGCTACAGACTTTTATCAATGAATTAAAAGAGCTGGACCGTGCTTTGATGTTCTTATACCTTGAATCAAAATCCTATCGTGAAATAGCAGATATACTTGGCATTACCGAAACCAATGTGGCCACAAAGATCAACCGCATTAAAGATAAACTCAAACAGAAATTTCTGGCTTTAAAAAAATAATTTATGGAAGACATCGAATTACAAAAGATCTGGCAACAATTTGATCAGGAGCTTTCTTTTTCAAAAGCGTTGAATCTGCAATCATGGTCGTTACACATGCATTGTGTTGAAATGGTACAAAACCAAAAAACAGCATCAAAACTCAGTTCATTGGTAAAATTTAAGTCATGGGCCGTTGTTTTGGGTATTGTCTGGATATTGTTTTTGGGCACACTGGTCTATGGCAATCAATTCAGAAACCCTTATTTCGGTATTTCAATCAGTGCGATACTGCTGTTCAATTTATATGCGGTGATTGCTTATATCAGCCAGATCGTGTTGATCAAACAGATCAATTATGATGGCCCCATTACAGCCATTCAGGAAAAGCTTGCCCGGCTCGAAGCTTCTACCCTAAACAGCACACGCATTTTATGGTTGCAAATGCCTTTTTATGCAACCTGGTGCTGGCACAGCAGCTGGATTCATTATAATGATCCTTTATTCTGGCTGGTTACCTTTCCCATTACCCTTTGTTTGATCTTTTTGGCTGTTTTCCTCTATCAAAATATTACGCCAGAAAATATGCACAAAAAATGGGTACGGATGCTTATGATGGCAGGGCCTGAATATAAATCGGTCGTTGAAGCAGGTGCTTTCCTGAAAGAAATTGATGCTTTCAAAAAAGAAATGCCCTGAGATTGGGTGTAATCCTGCCTATTTCCTTAAAAAAGGATAAAAAGGGGGACAACATTCGCAGTATTGGCTTGTTTAAGTGGTTTTGGTATTGTATTTGCCTTAAGGCTACGAATGCCTATTTTTACCACTCAAACAAAATACCTCCTGAAGCGCTTCTTAACCATATTCCGCCGCACCCTTCTCATTATTATTGCAATCATTTTGCTGGCTTTTATTGCTATCCAGACAGATCTTGTACAAAACTGGTTGGCGGGTATTGCTACGAGCAAATTATCGAAAGCATTGGGAACAGAAGTCAGTGTTAAGAAAGTAAGTTTCTCGCTGTTTAACCAGTTTAATCTGGAAGGCACCATGATCAGGGATAAACAAAAGGATACGATTTTGTACGCCGGTCAGTTTAAGATCAGAGTTACCGATTGGTTTTTTTTGAAAGACAGTGCTACTTTACATTTTGCCGGATTGGAAGATGCGGTGATCAAACTCAACCGTAAAGATTCTGTATGGAACTTTGGTTTCATCGCAGATTATTTTGCATCTCCAACTACTTCCACAAAAAAAGGTGGACTAAAGCTTAATTTAAAAAAGATAGATCTGAAAAATGTCCGTTTTCAAAAGAACGACCGCTGGGTGGGTGAAAGAATGGATATTACTGTGGGCAGCATGGTAATAAACGCCGACAATATTGATCTGAACAAAAAACTGTTTATGATCAGCAGTCTGGATCTGGATAATCCATCTGTAAAAATTCAGCAGTTGGATGCATTACGACCAAAATTACTTCGCAAAAAAGATACGGGTGTTGATACAGGTATGTATTTTAATGAAGGGGATATTACGCTAAAAGCAAACGAGATCAATATCCGTAACGGTGTTTTGTTTTTAGATGCGGATCTTGATAAGCCTTCCGCGCATTTCGACGGAAGCCATATACAGATGAGTAAGCTGAATGGCAAACTGCAGAATGTTTCTTTTATTAAAGATACCATGCGGGCCAATATTGATCTCTCGGTAAAAGAAAGAAGCGGGCTTGAATTGAAAAAATTAAAAACGCATTTCCGGTTTACTCCACAGATCATGGAATTGGCCAAATTAGACCTGCAAACCAACCACAGCAGGTTAACCAATTACTATTCGATGCAGTATAAGGATTTTAATAAAGACTTTGCAGACTATACTGCTAAAGTAAAAATGACTGCACATTTCAAAGAATCAAAAGTAAACTCGGATGATATTGCTTTTTTTGCACCCGAACTGAAAACCTGGAAACGGGATGTTACCCTTAGTGGCAATTACCAGGGAACTGTAGAAGATTTTACGGTACAGAATCTTTCTGCGAAAACCGGAACAGGTACCAATATTGTGGGAACGCTTCGCATGAAGGGTTTGCCGGATATTAATACGACAACCATCAATTTCAGTAATGGTACCCTGCTCACCAATTATTATGATCTGGGATTATTGGTTCCTTCTTTAAAAGATGTACACTCACCCAATCTTGCCGCATTAGGCAGCATTATCTATCGTGGTAATTTTAACGGAACCATCCGCAATTTTATTACAGCGGGAAGTTTTAGCACGCAATTAGGCGGAGTTGTTACCAATATAAGTTTGAAGTTGCCGCGTAATGGAGAACCCGAATATACCGGTGCTATAGAAACCAGCCGTTTTAATATTGGTAAATTTCTCAGTGATTCCTCTTTGGGTTTGGTAGATTTTAAAGGGAAAATCACAGGCAGCAGTTTTTCAGTTGATAAACTGAAGACCACACTGGAAGGAAAGATTTCATCACTCGGGTATAACAATTATACTTACACCAATATCACTACCAACGGAACTTTTCAGAAAAGGTATTTTAACGGGGAGATAAAGATTGATGATCCCAATCTGGATTTTACCAGTACGGTTGAGATTGATCTTACAAAAGAATTACCAAGATATAATATCCTTGGTGATCTGGTACGTTCTAATTTAAGTGAGCTTAACCTGTTGAAAAAATCAAAATACCCGATTGAGTTAACGGGTTTATTGGATGTGAATTTTACCGGCACCACGATCGATAACTTTTTAGGGAGTGCAAAATTTTTGAATGCCGTAATTAAAAGTGGTGAAACGAAATTGAGTTTTGACTCATTAAATCTTGAATCAAGTTTTGCAGATTCTGTTAAATTGCTGCATCTGGGCAGTAACGATTTTACTGCAAATATCATTGGCAAATTCAGCATCTTAAATCTGCCTGCAAGTTTCCAGGGATTTTTAAGCCATTACTTTCCAACCTATATCAAACAGTTGAAATCCATTCCGCAAAACCAGGCATTCACATTTGCGATCAAAACCTATAATATAGAACCTTACTTTAAGATCATTGATGATAAGATCTCAGGTTTTAACAATGCTACTATTGATGGAAGCGTTGATACAAAAAATAATCAATTAAATGTAACGGCCGCCATTCCTACAGGGAAGTATGATAAAATTTATTTTACAGGGCTTGATCTGAAAGGAAAAGGGAATCAGGATACGCTTTCACTTACCGGAACCATCAGCAGCACACAGGTAGGTGACAGTTTACGCTTTCCAAATACAAGATTGAATATTGTTTCTAATCAGGACCACTCGGTTGTATCTATTAAAACAAGTACAGACAATACATTAAATGAAGCTGATCTTTACGCAGATGTATATACACTGGAAGATGGGGTAAAAGTTCAATTCCTTCCATCCTCTTTTGTGTTGAATGAAAAGAAATGGAATATCGAGAAGGCAGGCAATATTACCATAAGGAATGATATTGTATTTGCACAGAATATCCATTTTACGCAGGGGTTTCAGGATATCTCTTTAGAATCAACACCGGGTTATGGCGGCAAATCGGGTAACCTGATCTTGAGGTTAAAGAATGTGGTATTGGGTGATTTAACAAACATCTTCTTTAAAGACCCACGATTAGAAGCCGTTACTTCGGGCAGTATTCTACTGGATGATCCATTAGGCGATTTTAAAGCCAGTGCTGACCTGAAAGCAGAACAGTTCAGAATGGACGATGACTCAATCGGGCTCGTAAACATTAAAGCTGATTTTGATTTAAAAACAGGTGAGCTTCCATTTTCAGTAGAGTCGCCGAACGAAGCTTATCATTTTTCAGCAAAAGGCCATTATAATGTAAAAGACTCAACCGGCAAATCCTTTCATGCAGATATTGATCTGGCCAATACCAAAATTGATATTTTACACAAGTTCCTCAATAATATTTTTACGGATATCAAAGGACAGGCAACCGGATTACTTACGATCAGCGGAGATATGAGTGCACCTGATCTGTTTGGAAAGATCAAGCTCCGTAACGCGAGTATGAAAGTGAATTACACACAGGTAAACTACAGTATTGATTCTGCGGATATTGATTTTAACAAAGAAGGCATCGATTTCGGAAATTTTATTGTTCACGACAGATATAAAAACACAGGAACCGTTAGCGGCCGTTTATTGGAAAAAGGATTTAAGGATCTTGAGTTTGACTTTAAACTTCAAACCAATAAATTATTACTGATCGATACAAAAGCTGTTGACAATAAACAATTTTATGGCAAAGCGATAGGTAAAGCAACGCTGACAATGAAAGGACCTGAATACAATGCAAAGATGAGCATTGTTGCAGAGGCAAATGACAGTTCTCATATCTATATTCCTAACTCCATCAGCAAAGAAAGCGGAGAAGCTGATTTTATTGTGTTTAAACAATACGGAACAGAAATGGACAAGCTGAAATCAAACAGCAATTTTAATCTGTCTGTATACCTTGATGTTACCGCCAATAACAAAGTGAAGATCGATGTGATCCTGGATGAATTAACCGGTGATGTAATTAAAGTAGAAGAGGGCAACGGCAGGTTAATCATTAATGCGGGTACTTCTGAGCCTCTAACCATGAATGGGCAGTATAATATTGAGAAAGGAAGTTATGTTTTCAATTTTCAAAGTTTCATCAGAAAGCCTTTTGAGTTATTATCCGAATCAGGTAATTATATCAAATGGACCGGAGACCCTTTCAAAGCAGATATTCATATTGATGCGCGTTATACTGCAGAACGTGTAGGCCTTTCGGAATTGGTTAGCGGATTAAACATCAGTGATCCGGCAGTAACCGGTTATCGCGGCGATGTATATGTAATTGCCCAGTTACGTGATAAACTGAACAAACCCGGGATCAGTTTTAAACTCGATTTCCCGCAGGGAAGCCCTATTAAATCCAATAATGAATTTAACCAGTATCTCACACGATTAGAGAAAGACCAGAACGAGATATTGAACCAGGTAGGGTTCCTGATTCTCTTTAACGGATTTCAACCACCAACCGGCAATACAAACTCAACAGGCGTAAGCCCATATGCGATCAACTCACTTGCCTACAATACCATATCGCAATATCTGGCAAAGGGTATGAATAATGTATTATCTAAACTCTTATTCAAGTTAACGGGGGATAAAAGTTTGCGTTTTGATGTGGGTACCAGTATTTACAGCAGCTCCAGCCTTGTTTCAGCGGGTGCAAATACAGGAGGTACCGGCAATAATCAATTAGACCGTACAAGAGTGGATCTTAAATTAGGATATGCATTTGCCAATGAAAAAATTATTGTAACACTGGGCAGTGATATCGATTTTAATGTAGGCAACACCGCTTCATTTACCAATGGAAATACACAATGGCTACCCAATGTAAATATTGAATTCATTTTATCAAGAGATAAAAAACTTCGTTTAATTGTATTCAATAAAAGCAGCCTTGATTTTACCGGCTCACAATTTGGCAGAAGAAACCGTCAGGGAGTAAGTATCTCTTACAGAAAAGATTTTGAAACACTTTTTGGGAATAAGGAGAAAGATATTGAATTCAAAGGCCCTGCAGACAGTACAAAAGCAAGTGGCAACTAAGGCAATATTGTTTTGGGTAACAGTTTGCAATTCTTCAACCGATACACATAAAAATACCTTACCACTCCCCCGCTTCTGGCTTGATTGATGATAACAGGATGATCAATGCTTGTAAAGTAAGAACCGTAAGTTTCATTTACATTCAATGGAAGATTGGAAGGAACAATCGCATAGGCATCATCACCTAAATGCAGTGCTGGTCTTATTTTGTTTAACCAGGCAAATTTGTGAACATCTTCCAGATGGCCCATTGCAATGATTTCTGTACCGCTTTCTCTTTTGGTATAAAATTCAAGATGTCCGCCGGGAAACCATTTATTAATAATGATAGATGAATGAGGTTTCATATTTCCTTTCGCGGCATCATCCTTTACAATAGCTGCAAAGCTTTTACTGAAATCATTCCAGCCTGACATATCAAGTGTTGGACAATATTCGCCATAATTTTCTTTTTCATGGCTGCCAAAGTTCACAGGTGATAAACGGATCAACCCAATACCCGCGATCAACACTATGATGATTAATGATCCCGCCACTTTGATCCATCCCGGAATCGTTTTAAATGATCTTTGCTCAAGATATAATCCGCCCACAAAAAATAACGGGATATAACCCGGGCCGCTCCAATGTGGCAATGTTGGATTGAGAAGCGATACACCCCAAAACAAAAAAATCATCGGCAAACTCATACATAATAGCCAAACAGATGCTTTCTTTCTGTCGAAACGGATCCGTTTACGTAACATGGTTATGACAGCAATCAACACTAAAATAAAAATAACGGGATTCTGATACGCAAATTCACCACCTACTTCCCTGCCCAACATATCCCATTGAATAGTAGTATGGGTTACCCTTTCTGAATGATAGCGATACGTAATAAAATCATTGATCACATTCCAGTAAACGATCGGTAATACACATAGCGCCGTTACAGCAACACCCATATACAAACGCCAGTTCAATAACCATTTTACCCTTGTGATGATCAGAAACAAACCAAACCCTGCCCACAAATACAAACCATGCACTTTACACAAAGTTGCCATTCCGATCATAAAGCCTAACAAAAGCCAGTTGCTTAATTTCTGATCATCATTCCTGATAAACAAATGTGCCATAATGTATAGAGCACCCGTCCAGAAAGGCATTTGCGGAGAATCAGGAAGAATAAAGAAGCCGGCAATAAAACCAGTATATACAGAACAGTTATAGATCAATGCTGCATACCAGCCCGCTTTTTCATTGGCTAATAATTTACCTGTTTTAAAAATGAACCAGGTTGATAAAGCAGCACAAAGAATACTTCCTAAACGTAAGGATACTTCACTAACCCAATGAAGATTTAAGGAAGTAACCCTGATCAACCAACCTACCATCGGCGGATGATCAAAATGATTCCAGTCGGGTTGTATCGCGTAGGTCCAGTAATACACTTCATCATTACCCAGTTCCAATAAAGAAGCGCTGATCAGTTTCAATATAGAAACGATCAGTATCAGCCATAAGACTTTTTTACTGTATGATCTGTTCATGATAAAAAAGGAAGCTGTATTATTTCTTATCTAAAAGAAAACGGATAGCTAATTCGTAGCCTTTTAATCCGAGGCCAAAGATACTGCCCACAGATTTACCCGACACATGCGATAAATGCCTGAAATGTTCTCTTGAATGTACATTACTGATATGTACTTCTACAACCGGTGCCTTAATTGCGGCAATAGCATCGCCTATACCAACAGAAGTATGCGTGTAGCTCGCAGGATTCAATACGATACCATCTACTTCAAAACCTGCTTTTTGGAGTTCATTAATGAGTTCGCCTTCTACATTGCTTTGATAATATTCTAAATCAACCTCGGGAAAAATCCCTTTTAATACATCGAGGTATTTCTCAAACGACATATTGCCGTAGATATCCGTTTCCCTTTTACCTAAGAGATTGAGATTGGGTCCGTTGATGATGGCGATTTTCATTTATCTAAGATACGGGAAATTAAAAAGCCGCAGATTCGCAGATTTATTTCAAATGAAAATCTGCGGATCTGCGGCTAAAATATCTCTACAACTAACTGTATTATTTAGTAGTCATCATTCCCACGAAGTTATCAAACAGATAACGGCTGTCATGCGGCCCCGGTGTGCTTTCGGGGTGATATTGCACGCTGAATGCCTGTCTGTCTTTCAAACGGATTCCTTCAATCGAATCATCATTCAGGTTCACATGTGTAACCTCTACATTCGGATGATTACGAACCGCAACCGGATCTACGCCAAAACCATGGTTCTGTGTTGTGATCTCACATTGGCCCGTAATGATATTTTTTACAGGATGGTTTAACCCCCTGTGTCCATGGTGCATTTTAAAAGTTGGGATGTCATTGGCCAATGCCAGTAACTGATGGCCCAAACAAATTCCGAAAACAGGTTTGTTATCTTTCAGCAGATCTTTTACGGTTGATACCGCATAAGGCATGGCTGCAGGATCGCCGGGACCATTGGAAATAAAATATCCATCCGGATTAAACTCCTTCAATCTTTTGAAATCGGTTTTTGCAGGATGTACTCTCACATGCACCCCTCTTGAAACCAAACATTCAAGAATATGTTGTTTTACACCATAATCAAGCACCGCTACTTTAATGGGCGCATTCTTATCACCTAATTCATATTCTTCTGTTGTGCTTACGGTACTGGCCAATTCAAGCCCATCCATATTTGGCACTTTGGCTAATTCTGCCTTTAATTGCTCCAGATCAGAGATCTCGGTAGAAATGATACAGTTCATCGCTCCCTTAGTGCGTATATGCGCTACCAAAGCCCTTGTATCCACACCTTCTATGGCTACAATATTGTTTGACTGTAAATAGCTATTCAAATCGCCATCAGCCATAAAACGGCTGAATTGTTCTTCCAGATTACGGGCAATCAGTCCGCGGATCTTTACGGTACTGCTTTCCACATCTGTACTTTTTACACCATAGTTGCCTACGTGTACATTGTTCATGATCAGGATCTGGCCCGTATAACTCGGGTCAGTAAATACTTCCTGGTAGCCCGTCATGCCGGTATTAAAACATATTTCACCTGTAGCTGTTCCTGTTTTTCCAAAGGATTGGCCGTGAAATACATGTCCGTCTGCTAATAATAAGATCGCTGTCTGCGCCATGGTTGATTATCTGTTTCGATTGCAAAAAAACTTCATCTTCATTAAAATCCAACATATAGTTTCTCACACTTTCCCTTCTGCACAAGAAAAAAGGCAAAACCGATAAACGATTTTGCCTTTTATATTCAAATAACTTTCATCGTTATTCAGCTGCTTTTTCTTCTGTAGAACTTGCTTCTTCAGTTGCAACAGGTGCCTCTGCTGCTGCGGCTTCTGCTTTTTTAGGAGCACGGCCACGACGTGTTTTCTTAGCAGGTTCAGCTGCTTTGTCAACACCCTTACCGTAGATCTCATTAAAGTCAACCAATTCGATCATTGCTTTCTCAGCATTATCACCCGGACGGATGCCTAATTTCAGGATCCTTGTGTAACCACCCGGACGGCTGGCTATTTTAGGGCCGATAACTGTGAACAATTCTTTCACAGCGGCTTTATCCTGCAATTCAGCAAACACCAAACGGTGGTTGTGACTGATAGTAGCTGCAGATTCGGTTTTCTTTGTTTTGGTGATCAGCGGCTCAACGTAAGTACGCAGTGCTTTAGCTTTAGCCAAAGTGGTAACAATACGTTTGTGGGTGATCAATTGGCTAGCCAGGTTCTGTAATAAAGCTACTCTGTGTGCTTTCTTACGACCCAGATTGTTGATTTTGTCTCCGTGTTTCATGACTTTTTGTTTTGATCTTGTACCGTGTCAGGAATTACAAGATATGATTGAAAGAATCAAGGTTCAAGATTCAAGATCCAAGTTTATCACAGTTTTCTTGTGGTTTGGGTCTTGTTTGCTTGTTGCTTGATTTAGTTATCTAAATTATCTAATCCAAGTTTGTTCAGATCCATTCCAAAGCTCAATCCTCTTTCAGTTAACACCTGCTCAATTTCAGAGAGTGATTTCTGTCCGAAGTTTCTGAACTTCATCAGGTCTTCCTGCTCGTACTGAACCAGTTCGCTCAGGCTGTTGATCTTAGCTGCTTTTAAGCAATTGAAGGCACGTACAGAAAGATCGAGGTCTTCCAATGGTGTTTTCAATACTTTGCGTAATTGCAGAACGTGTTCATCAACAACATCTTCTTTCTTATCTTCTTTGTTATCGAAAGTGATGTTTTCATCAGTGATGATCATCAGGTGCTGGATCAGGATACGTGAAGCCTGTTTAACCGCATCTTCCGGATGAATGGTTCCATCGGTTGCTACGTCTAAGATCAGTTTCTCGTAATCAGTTCTTTGTTCCACACGATAGTTTTCAATAGCGTATTTCACGTTCTTGATCGGTGTGTGGATAGAATCGATTGCGATGTAACCAAATACAGAATCTTTGATTTTATTCTCTTCTGCAGGAACATAACCACGGCCTTTGGCGATAGTTAATTCAATATCCATTTTAGAAGTAGTGTCCATGGTGCATATCACCAACTCAGGGTTCATTACCTGAAAGTTCTGTGATAATTCACCGATCATACCGGCGTTGAACTCGGTACGGCCTTTGATGGATAAAGTAATTTTTTCGTTGGCAACATCATGCTCAACGTGCTTTTTGAAACGAACCTGCTTCAGGTTAAGGATGATCTCGGTAACATCTTCTGTTACACCTTTAATGGTAGCAAACTCGTGGTCTACACCCTCGATCTTGATACCAACGATAGCAAACCCTTCCAACGAGCTCAATAATACTCTGCGTAAAGCATTACCAATGGTCAGACCGTAGCCTGGCTCTAACGGACGAAATTCAAATTGACCTTCAAAGTCATTTGCTTTTTGTAAAACGATCTTGTCAGGTTTCTGAAAGCTTAATATGGCCATATTAAAACTTGTTTTTTACTTGTTTGTCTCCTCACCCACATGAGATGAGAAGGAAAAAATATGTGAATGGTGAGTTGTGAGTAGTGAGTTGTGAGATAAAAACTCACTACTCACCACTGACTATTCACTATTTAGAGTACAACTCGACGATCAACTGCTCCTTAATGTTTTCAGGAACACTTTCACGCTCAGGATAAGTAATGAATACGCCTTTTTTCTCAGCTTCATTCCAATCCAGCCAGCTGAACTTAGGGTTTTTACCGCGGCTCTTGCTGGTTAAAGAAGAATTATCTGCGCTTTTTGGCCTGTAGGCGATCACATCTCCTGCCTTACACTGGTAAGAAGGGATATTCATGATCTCACCATTAACGGTGATATGTTTGTGGTTAACCAACTGACGTGCTTCCGGACGGCTGGCTGTTAAACCTAAACGGTAAACAGTGTTATCCAAACGGGCTTCCAGTAATTTGATCAGGTTTTCACCGGTAACACCTTTTAAGCGTTGTGCTTCTTCAAAGGTTTTACGGAACTGGCGCTCTAATACACCGTAAGTGTATTTTGCTTTTTGTTTTTCGCGTAACTGTAAAGCGTATTCGCCTAAAGTTTTACGCTTACGTGCTGCTCCGTGCTGGCCTGGAGGGTTGCTGTTCTTACCCAACCATTTGCCATTACCCAAAATGGGTTCGCCGAAGATTCTTGAGATTTTGGTCTTAGGACCTGTGTAACGTGCCATTTGTTTTGTTTTGTGATTTTTTAGTGACGATGCTTTATCATAAAAATCTAAAATCGATAAAACACCCTATTATTAGTTGAGAGTTAGGAGTTAGAAGTTTGGAGTTGAATTACTTCCGACTCCAAACTTCTAACTCCCAACTTAAATTAAACTCTACGTTGTTTTGGAGGACGACAACCATTGTGTGGTAAAGGGGTTACATCTTTGATAGAAGTAACTTCGATACCTGATTGAGAAATAGAACGGATAGCACCTTCGCGGCCTGATCCTGGTCCTTTTACAAATACGTCCACTCTTTTTACACCTGCTTCAGAAGCTACTTTAGAAGCATCTGCTGCTGCCATCTGAGCTGCATAAGGAGTGTTCTTTTTAGAACCCTTAAAGCCCATTTTACCGGCGCTGCTCCAGCTGATAACCTGGCCTGCTTTATTGGTGAAAGAGATGATGATGTTGTTGAAAGTTGCTGAGATACGTACTTCTCCGGTAGCATCTACTTTTACAACTCTTTTCTTAGCGACAGCTTTTGCACTGTTCTGCGCTTTTTGTGGTTTTGCCATTGTTCTTTTTTGAGGTGGTCTTTAAAAAAATGAAATCCCGATCTACGGGCTACCGCATCACTCTCCTTCTTAACAGAGATCCAAGCTTGCGGATTTTTATAAATTTGAAAATTTGAAAATTTGAAAATTTGAAAATTGGACGTCAAACGCTTTTATTTTCAAATTTTCAAATCCTCAAATTTTCAAATTGTTATTTCTTAGCAACTTTTTTCTTGCCCGCAACCGTTTTACGTTTACCCTTTCTGGTACGGCTGTTGGTTTTAGTACGCTGTCCGCGAACAGGTAAGCCTTTACGGTGACGAAGGCCACGGTAACAAGCGATATCCAATAAGCGTTTGATGCTCATGGAAACCTCACTACGTAACGCACCTTCCACTTTAAATTCAGTGTTGATGATGTTACGGATAGCACCTTGCTCCTCATCGTTCCATTGGTTTACTTTCTTATCCCAATCAATACCAGCCTTGGTTAAGATATACTGAGCAGTTGAGCGACCGATACCAAAAATATAGGTCAGACCAATTTCGCCTCTTTTGTTTTTTGGTAAGTCAATACCGGCAATACGAGCCATATTCTTTGTTTAATTTGAAAATTTGAAAATTTGAAAATTTGAAAATGTTACTTTTTACAATCTGAAAATCATTTTCAAATTTTCAAATTGCCACATTTTCAAATTAGTTTCTACCCCTGACGTTGCTTAAAGCGTGGGTTCTTTTTGTTGATCACAAATAATTTGCCCTTCCTCTTCACGATCTTGCAATCAACGCTGCGTTTTTTAATGGAAGCTCTAACTTTCATTGTTTGGTTTTTTATCAGTTCCTGCTTCAGCGTTCAGCATTATGCGTTCAGCGTTCAGCGTTAAAAAATTATTTGTAACGGAAAATGATCCGTCCCCTGCTCAAATCGTATGGACTCATCTCAACACCTACTTTATCACCGGGCAAGATCCTGATGTAGTGCATCCGCATTTTGCCTGAGATGGTGGCCAGTATTTCATGTCCATTTTCCAATTTCACCCTGAACATCGCATTGCTCAAGGCTTCCAGAATTACGCCATCTTGTTTAATCAGTGGTTGTTTCGACATACAATTTTTGGGGCTGCAAAGATATAAAACTGCAGCCGTAATATGAAAAATTAGTGGAAAAAATTCCCGAAAATGTGGAAAAACCTTCCAAATTGGGCGGAAACGGGTGCAAATATAGGCAAATCAGGGCTAATTAAAGAGGTTAACTGGAAGAATCAGCTCCCAAACATTGGGTTGGGTAGTACCCCGGAACTCATTATCTATCAACCGGCTGTACCTCACCCCGAAGGTAACCGGCTGCTGGTTCCACCATTTTGTATCAAAAAACAGTTCGGCTCCCACTGTTTTGAAAGGATAGGTAAGGCCGGTACGCAAACTTTTGCCCTGGGTGTAATCGAAAAACAGGTTTGAACGGATGCGAAGGAAATAAACGATGTTCCCAAAGCCTTTATCAGGAAATGCAATGGGGAAATGATAATTGGCTCCTATTCGCCACATTCTGGGGAAATCTACGGCATCATATCCCCTGGCAAATGGAAAATTATTGCTGAACAGGTATTGCTGAAGTGTATCCCGGCTCTGGTAAGCAGCTGTTAGCACGAGACTATGATTATTACTCAGTCCGGGAAGATATAATGATCCACTTGCCAAAAACTGATTGGCACTATATTTATTAATGGTTCCTTTATACTGAAGCAAGATACTTTGCCCAAAATGCGGATAAATCTGCTGAGCTGATTTCTGGATCTGTGATGAATAAGAAATTCTGGTATTGAGGTAATCGATATTTCGGTTCGTAAATAACTTTTGTGCCAGC
Organism: Sediminibacterium sp.; assembly: GCA_965206685.1. Classification (GTDB taxonomy): domain Bacteria; phylum Bacteroidota; class Bacteroidia; order Chitinophagales; family Chitinophagaceae; genus Sediminibacterium. The sequence goes on along the minus strand of OZ242223.1, from coordinate 734,487 downwards.
CCTGTCCAGTTTACCCTTACCGTATTAAATGTGGATGATAAAGTGAGGTAACGGTAAGATTTCCCTCCTGTTAAATTTAAAGGCAATTGTAATCCGGCATAACCTACCAGCTCGTTCCAATTAACTAATGTGTCTTTATTTAGTGCACCGGTTCTTTGCCAGTTTTGACTGATCCCAAAAATGGGTTGCAGAAAACTACCGCCGTAAATGCCATTGTAGCCGATCTTATGGCTTCCTTCATTTTGGTTATAGGTGTAGGCGATTTCTGATTGAAGAGTATTCAATACATTCTGTCCATATAAAGTAAGAGAGTATTCAGGTTGTTCGTAGTAAGGTCGAAAACTATGAATATTGAGCAAATGTGTTGCTTTGGGATATTTGGATACCGGATATTGTGTAGGAGTGATCTGATCAAGTAAATTATGATCCGCTTTTTGATAAGCATCGGCTACATACAAATCGGTAAGTTCATCTTTGATCTCGATCCGCTCCCATTTCGGTTGAAAGGCAGCAAGACGAAATCCATCAGCAGTAAAAGCAGAACCGATCAAACTTCCGTCGGGTTTTAATGAAGCCTGATAAATACCGGTAGCGTAAGAAGCGAGGCGGTACGGACCTTTTCTTTCTTTCCCATCAATAATGGCCCAGATCTCATCGCGTCCTTTATAAGTAGATGTAAATAAAACCGTATCGCCCTGCACCTGCAAAAAACCAATGATCCGGTTACTGTAAGGCAGGAGTTTTTCAATATTGCCGGTTTGGGTATAGGTTTTATTCAAACACATTTCGCCGGAAACATTTCTTGATACCCAATAAATATTTTCATCATTCTTTGAAAACTTGGGATAAGAATATACAGTGGCTGGCTCTATCAGTAAGTGTGTGATTTCTCCATCTGCCGAATTCATCCAGACAAGTTTTGCAGAATCGCTTTCATTATTTGCTGCGATAATTTTTTTCCCGTCGTGAGAAATATCGGGGGAAAAATATTTTGTGTGCGACAGTACTTTTATTTCTTCTCCGGTTTCGGTATTCAATAATTTAAGGGAATGAAATTCGCGGTTGCCCCAGCGTGTATCAGGCTCGTATCCTGTATAAATAATTTTGCCATTGTTGTAAGAAAAATAATCATCATCCGAAATATCTTTTACTGATATTTTTTCTTCAGACTTATCTGCATGAATTTTATAGAAAGCAGGGATAGATTTTGATGATCTTTTTAAAACAATAGACGACCCATCGGTATTCGAATATGGATAACGATAATTCACCAGATCATTCTTTACAAGCGGTGTAAGCCAGTTTACAGATTCTTCACCGGCCTGTTTCCATTGTTGCTGATAAAAAGAGAAAGCCTCATTCACAAATTGGTTAAAGGGAATTCCGGTATATTTTTTTACTGCTCCCTGAAACGGATAGACCAATGGTTTAAATCTAACTGCATCATCGGTTACTTTGCGCCATAGATCATCTCCATATTTTTTTCTGCCATACGCAACCAATAAATAACCCAACGCATAATGATCCGGTACATAATCTCTTAATGAACCGTTGCGCATTTTTTCATAACCATATTGTTTGCCGGAATTGAATAAGGATTGATAACTGCTAAGAAATAAAGGAAGTGTTCCTCTTCCCTGTTTTGATAATTTGGTTTCATTAAATACTGCATCGCCTTCAAAGAACCAATCGGGGATGGAGGCGGCATTGGCAACTGCCAACCCTTGCTCACCAAAGAAAAATGATGCAAGCTTCGATAATCCTTTATTGAAATTGCTGTATTGCTGAACATGGCGAAATTCATGAATCGCCAGGTTATCCGTCCAGTTAACGGCACCCAGTTCAAATGCATCCTGCGGGGGCGTCATATAAAACTCACTGCGGTATGGGGCAAGACTTACATACGCATTTGACAAAAGTGTTTGTGATTGCAAAATGATATTCACTTTACGGATCGTATCGCCAATGCTATGCGAATAATTTTTCTGTAATGAATGAACAATAGCTGCAATGCGCTGTGCTTTTGCATCATATCCTTTTGGGAAAATTACACGAACCGTATCCGTATTGATCTGCTGCCAGCGAACGGAAGAAGGGTTGCCTCCGAATTGCTGGGCATTGGATAAGTAAACATTAAAAAGTAAAAAGGCAAAAAAGAAGAACCGTTTCATGTTACCTGAACTGAATTTGATTCAAGTTACCCATAAAAAACCGTGCCTTTGTGCCTTGTGTGAGAAATATTTCCACACAGAGGCACAAGGGCACGGTTTAGTGAGTTGTCAGTGGTGAGTTGTGAGTATAGAACATTCTATCATTCTATCATCCACTCATTATATTTACGGCTTCAATATTTCCGCCAGTTTTTTCTGCAGTTCTTCACCGCTCAAGTTTTTGGCAATGATCTTTCCTGAGGGATCGAGTAAGAGGTTTTGCGGGATGGCCTGGATACCATATTGTTTGGCCACGTCATTCTGCCAGTATTTGAGATCGGATACATGAGACCAGGTAAGGCCATCTTTATGAATTGCTTCGATCCATTTATCTTTTGCACCGGGTTGGTCAAGGCTAACACCTAAAATATGAAAGCCTTTGTCTTTATAAGCCTGATAAGCTTTTACCACATTCGGATTTTCTCTTCTGCAAGGGCCGCACCAGCTTGCCCAGAAATCAACCAATAAGTATTTACCGCGGAAAGAGGAAAGTTTTACCGGTACACCCAGCGTATCGTTTTGTGTAAAATCCATGGCTATAGCACCCACACCTGTTTTTTTGGCGATCTCTACATTTGCTGCCAATGTTTTTACAGAAGGATATTCTTTTTGTGCAGCAGGTAATTTATTTAACAGAGGTTCCACTTCTGCTACATTGATCTCCCATCCAGCATAATTAGATAAAGCGAATGAGGCAATAGGTGATTGTAAATTATTTTTTACATATGCTCCATATACATTGCGCGAAACCACATCCAATGAATCGATCGTATTCTCGGCGGCTTTACGGGCAGGCTCATCTTTGTCTTTTGCAGCTTGAGAATAGATGGCAGATGCAGCCCGCATCTGATCATTAACCGGTTTGAGTAAGGCTGTCAATTTTACATATTCATCGTGTGCCTTAGAGCCTTTTACGGTAAAGTTGCTGAATGAGTCAACAGATGAAACTTCCTGTGCACCGGGAGAAATAAAAATGGTAGCAAAATCCCTTCCACTGATCATACGTGTTGGTGTGCCATCGGGTTTAGGTTGAAAACGAACACGCAGCCCTGCCATCATTGGCTCTACCGTTTTACCGGTAAATGTATAGCTTCCATCTTTCGACTCGATACTATCCGTAACATTCGTATCACCTTTCCTGTATGAGAGATAAACCTTCCAAACAGGCATACTGAAATTTTTATACGACCCTTTTACAGTAAAAGGTTTTTCTTCCTGTGCCACCAATGTTGCAGTAAACAAAACGGCACAGATCAAAACATATTTTTTCATGAGAGCGGGTTTATGGTTTTTATTATCCTACAAATTTAGTAGACTGATAATGAATATTCAAATATTTCGGCTAAAATAAAAAACCCGCACGAAACGGGTTTTAGTATAATGATGAAAGGTAAGAATTACATAGACTCGCTGGTGAGATGAATTTTAGTCATATCCAGATACTGATTCTGCAGCTGATGAACATAATGTACATCCGGATGATGGCGCCTGTCTTCCCTGTACCACATTTCAATACTTGAAAAATCGCCTTCTTTCGGTATCACCAGCCGGAAAGAGCCTTTTGCGTATTTGATGGAACCGTCATCATTAAGATGCTTTTCAAATTTGAGCATCATTAATGCTGCATCACTTAATTCAAGAGGATACAGATGCTCTGTTTCAAACCAGAATTCCTGAACTCCGGTATCTACACAAACCTGTTTTTCATCCCCGTTAAGGTTAACTACTTCTCCTTCCCACATTTTCCCTTCATACTCCGCTTTCAGATAGTCACCAATCTTAATGTCGCTGTATTTAATCATATGGCAATGTTTTTAGGATGATAAGTTAGGATTATTTTCTGGAAATGACAAGGGAATTGTCCATAGTCCATAGAGCATGGTCCATGGTTTTTGATTGGCATGTCACACTAAAAAATGGCTTTCACATTGAGACAGCGTTGGAAGGTCTCAGTATGGACTATCGGCCATGAACTATGCACAATCCTATATTTTGAGCAACCCGTAAAATAGGCCTAACTTTACACCATTATACACCCTAAGAATCTATAGCATGGCAAAGGTATTGGTAGCCTGCCTCGAAAACTGGGATACGCTGATGGAGCTTCCCTTTATCCTCAATAAAGGCGGATGTACGGTGGATGTTTATTGCTCTGAAAAATCTTGGTTGATCTGTAACAGCTATTATCATCACTGGATAAAATGTGCGGATGATCAGGATGGTTATGTTAAAGAACTGGTGGCGTTGGCTCATCGAAAAGAAGACGCATATGACTGGATCATTCCCGCAGATGAAAAACTGTTGAATGTTTTGAACGACAGGCTTTCGTCTGAAGAAGATTTCTACAGGATATTACCTCTCACTAAAATCGAGAATCGAGATATTCTTGCCTCCAAGGCAGGACTATCCAGAATTTGTGAAAGGCATGGCATTGACAGTCCGAAGTATATTGTTTACGATCATAAAACGTCTTTTGATACTGCTGCATTCAAATTGCGGTATCCAGTACTATTAAAGCAAGACCTGAGCTGGGGCGGTGGTGGTATTTTATTTTGCGATGATGAAGCCGGTTTTAAAAGCAATCTTGAAAAAACGAATAAGGAATACGCAACGATTATTCAGGAATATATTACCGGGAAAGATATTGGCGTAGAGGCCCTTTACAGAAATGGAGAGTTGGTTGAATATAATTCGGGGGAAGTAACCACGTATTTTGATTCCAAATTCACTTTTACTACCAAACGGAATTACTTTAACAGTAAACGATTAGAAGGCGAATTAAGAAATATCGGGAAGCATGTGGGCATAAATGGATTTGCGAGTATTCAATTTATTTATCAAACAACAGAAGATATTTATTACCTGCTCGAAGTAGATATCCGTCCTAATTTCTGGTTGCCTTCGGGAAGATTTACGGGGCATGATTTTGCTGCTGCTGTAAAACGATTCTTCACTCCCGGCCCATTACCCGAAAATATAATTTATTCAGACGAAAAAAAGATCACCGAAGTAGCCATCTTCTACCGCGATATTATCCGCGTACTCAAACGCAAAAAAATCATTGATCTGTTGAAATGGATCTTTAATTACAAAGGGTATTGGAAATTTGTACCAACGTACGACAAGGTATTATTTAAGCGAATTCGGAAAGAATTGTTTAATAAGATGATGGGGAGGAAATAGGATAATTAAGAATTAATAATTAATAATTGGTGTTGACTATTGATTTAAATCTCCGATAAAATGCATGATAAAAGTATCCGGCAGTATTCATCAATTCAATTTTTAATTATTAATTTTTAATTATTAATTACTATTCTGCCCAACTCATGGTATACCCAGGATTCTCTATTTCTAATGCCTCAACGGTTAACTGTAATGGATGAAACGTATCTACCATTACGGCCAATTCCTGTGTTTCTTTTTTGCCGATACTTTTTTCAACCGCGCCGGGATGGGGGCCGTGGGGAATGCCTGCAGGGTGGAGTGTGATCATTCCTCGGGTTACATTTTTACGACTCATAAAATCTCCGGCTACATAATACAATACTTCATCACTATCAATATTACTATGATTATAGGGTGCAGGAATTGCATTGGGGTGATAATCATATAAACGGGGGCAGAAACTGCATACCACAAAATTATGGGCTTCAAATGTTTGGTGCACAGGTGGCGGTTGGTGTACGCGGCCGGTAATGGGTTCAAAATCGTGAATACTGAATGCGAACGGATAGCAGCATCCATCCCAGCCTACTACATCAAATGGATGGTGTGCATAATGTAATCCATAAAGTATCCCTTTCTTTTTTGTTTTGATCAGAAAATCGCCGGCTTCATCTTTTGTAAGTAAGTTTTGAGGAGTACGGATATCTCTTTCACAAAAAGGCGAGTGCTCAAGCAGTTGGCCGTGTTTACTTACATATCTTTTCGGATATCTGATCGGGCTAAAACTTTCTACAATGAATAACCGGTTATTGGCATCGTTAAATTCAATCTGATAAATGGTTCCGCGGGGAATCACCAGATAATCGCCATAACCAAATAAGAGTTCTCCATATTGAGAAAGCAGTTTGCCGCTTCCTTCATGCACAAAAATCATTTCATCGGCATCTGCATTCTTGTAGAAATAATCTTTCATGCTTTTCTGGGGGGCAGCCAAAACAATATGACAATCATTGTTGACCAATACCGGTTTGCGGCTTTGCAAGAAATCAGCTTCAGCCTTTATATGAAAGCCTTCAAAACTTCTATGCTTAAGCATTTTTTCTTCGGCCACTTTCGGCATTACATTCACAGGCTCATCTGTATGTATAATTTGTGTAGGTGGCCAGGTATGATAAAGAATTGAATAATCGTTACTGAAGCCTTCTGTTGAAAACAATTGTTCTGAATATAAAGTCCCATCCGGTTTACGGAATTGTGTATGACGTTTATGCGGAATGGAACCTAAAGTATGATAATGAGGCATAGCTTTTTAATTAATAATTAAAAATTAGAAATTAATAATTGAATATATAGGTAGTACTGAACAAACCATGGGCTATCGACTACCGACAAAAAACTACTTTGCTAATTGAAGTGAGAGCATGAGGAAATAATATTTCCAGACGCGTTTGTCTATCCAGTAGGTAAAATTACGGTGGAGGGGCATGGGAATCGTTCTTGTTATAAATGTAGCAAACAAAACTGTGCCTTTGTGTCTTCGTGTGAATATATTTTGCACACAGAGGCACAAGGGCACGGTTGGAAGCCGATAGGGCTATCTTGCAACTACAATCTTATACTTGGTTCCTTTAATCTTTTCGTATTGTACAAGGGGGAGCAGGTTTTTTACTTTGTGTTTTTTTACTGCCACAAAAGCATTTCTGTCTTTTACAATGATAAGACCGAGATCATCTTTTTCAAGCTTGCCTTTTTGGGAGAAGAACCCAACAATATCTACTTTATTCAGTTTGTCTTTTTTGCCGCCGTTAATATAGATGGTTACCCATTCTGCGGGTTTGGGCAATTTTAATCCTGATGGAATATTCAGCAGTTCCGGTTTATGGCGGATATAGTATGGCAAAGGTTCTTCATGATGCATTAACAGGTAAGCGGTTCCTGTTGCATCCATTCGCGCTGTACGGCCGTTACGGTGAGTAAATTCAGCTTCCGTTGAGGGAAGATGATAATGGATCACATGTTTGATCTCGGGAATATCCAAACCCCGTGCAGCTAGGTCTGTAGCTATGAGAAAACGCACACTGCCGTTGCGGAATTGAATCAAAGTTTGTTCGCGTTGCATTTGCTCCATACCACCATGAAATGCAGCACATTCAATTCCTTTTTCTTTTAACAATGAAGCCGTTCGTTCAACAGCATCTCTGTGATTACAAAAAATAAGTGCAGGTTCTGATTGAATAAAACTCAGCAAATCAACCAATCGGTTTACTTTATCTTTTTCTTCAGAAAGAACCAGTTGCAAGGTAAGTGCATCGCCAATGGGTTGTTCATTGATAAAATCCAAAACAGTTAACCCATCCCCTGCCTGCGCAAATTCAGGAATGGCAACGCTTTCCGTTGCAGATACAAATATTTTCTTATTCAAGGCTTTTAGTGACCCAAAGATGTACGACATATCTTCTTCAAAACCCAGTGCCAGCGATTTATCAAATTCATCCAGTATTAAAGTAGTAACTGCTTCGCGTGAAAAAGTGGCGCGTTTGATATGATCGGCAATACGGCCGGGTGTGCCTATCAATAATGCAGGCGGCTCTGTTAAATTCTGGATCTCGGTTTGCATATCATGTCCGCCATAACAGCAACTCACTTTAGATCCGGTTGCCATTTTTTTCCATACCTGTTCTATCTGGATCGCGAGTTCTCTTGAGGGTGTAAGGATCAGACATTGAACCTGTTTTTCATCTGCTTTCATCAATTGCCAAACGGGTAATAAAAAGGCTAAAGTTTTACCTGAACCGGTTGGAGAAAGTAACAATACTTCCGCATCAGAAAGAATAGCAGCCGAAGCCGTATCCTGCATAGGATTTAATGAAGCGATACCGAACTGTGACAGTGTTTGTGCAATAATTTCTTTCTGAAGCATGGGCAAAGGTAATACATTGCTGCCCGACTCAAAAACCGCCTCTTTACGGGGATATTTGCACGCTAAGGCTGAGGCGCAGTTTTGAAAACGCTATTTACACGGAAACAAAAGAATAATGAGTTTTGTTTTATTCAATATCAAGATCAAATCTATCCAAAAGCCCCGCCAAACCTGAAACAGAGAACCTAGCTTTCTTAACCCTGTTGTGTGAAGGATCAATGGAGAAATTAATAGCTGTTCTGAAATCGACTTTTTCAAGAATTGTATTTTCAAAAATGGCCCGTTGCAGATCGCATTCTGCAAACACCGCTGCTGTGAGATCTGTTTCTGTGAAATCAGTTTCGCGTAAATGACATTTACTGAAAACAGATTTCTTCAATTTCATTTTATAAAAAGAAGAAAGATCCAACTGACAGTTAATGAAAGAAGCAGAAAACAAAGTGGCATTACAATCATCAAAACGAAGGCCGAGTAGTTTACAGTCTTTGAAAGCCACATCATTAAAACTTGTTTTCATCAGTTTGGCCATACCCAGATTGCAACCCGTGAAACGGCAATCTGTAAAATGGCAACCGGAAAGATCCGCATTGGAGAGGTCGCAGTTCACAAAATCGCAGCCTTCATAGTCGCCTGTAGTTAAAGGTTTATCGACAAAATTTACTTTGTCAAATAATATGTCTTCTATGTATGGGTGATGCATTAAATAATTTTATTGTGCCGAAATTGATTGAAACGACTTAAACCTTTAATGAACCCCGAAAACCTCGTGCTGCATAATACGATTCTGCACCATTATGATAAAGAAAAACCGTATCGTATCTGCGATCACAAAAAACGGCACCACCGAGTTTTCTTATGGCCATAGGAGTTTGTACCCAGCTTGATGTTTTTGTATCAAATTTACCCAGTTTCTGTAAGTCGCGATACTGCTCTTCTGTTAACAATTCAATACCCATGACAGCGGCAACATCTACCACATTATTTTCCGGTTTAAATTCTTTTCTGGATTCCCATGCTTCCCGGTCGTAACAAAGGCTTCTTCGACCTTTAGGACTTTCCGGTGAGCAATCGTAAAAAATGTAAGTGTCTGTTTTTTTATCATATCCAACTACATCCGGTTCACCGCCAGAGTTTTCCATTTCATTGAGTGACCATATTTTTTCAGGATTTGCTTCCAGCTTTGCCTGCACTTTGGCCCATTCAATACCTTTATGACGATTCATATTTTTTCAAAACGGGTTTTCAGGATTATGAGCAGCTCGTCGCTTTGTTTTTTGGGTAATGATTTTTTGTTGGCCATAGCAGTTTTGTTGTTTGCAATTTATCAAAACATCTGATAAAATCATAAGGAAGCGTTGCGCATCTTCACACACGCATGAAACTATCTATTGTAATAAAATAAGTAATTCCTTCACCTCATCCTCACTATTAAATGCATGCAACACAATCCTTAAGCGCTCTTTACCCTTTGGCACTGTGGGATATAGGATTGCCCGAACATCGAGATTGTGTTTTTGTAATTCATCCGCTACTTTCTTTACTTCTTCATTACCGGGTATAATCACAATCTGTATCGGTGTTGCAGATAATAATTTTTCAAATCTGATTGATGCCGATTGAAATTGGCTGATTAGCTTTTGTAAATGCATCCGCTCTTGTTTCATTTGCGGAAAGATTTCATAGCTCGCTTTGATCATCGCCATACTATGCTCCGGTAAAGAAGTTGAAAACACCAGACTTCGCGCAAAATTGATCAGGTAATCACGTAAAGATTGAGAACCCAACACTACAGCACCATGACAGCCACAGGCTTTGCCAAATGTGTGTACCCGGGCAAATACTCTATTCTGTAATTGTAAATACTGTACCAATCCCTCCCCCTTCTCTCCTATTACACCCGTGGCATGTGCTTCATCAATGATCAAATGAGCTTTGTGTTTTTCTGCTATAGTTGTTAATGCTTCCAGCGGACAAAGATCGCCATCCATGCTAAATACAGATTCCGTAATAATAAAAACCGTTCCTGTTGCATTGGCTAATTTCTTTTGCAGATCATCCAGATCATTATGCGCAAAAGAAAAGGCATGTGCAAAAGATAAACGGATGCCATCGCGGATGGAAGCGTGACAGAGATGATCATATAAAACCGTATCACTTTTTTGCGGCACAGAAGAAAGTAACCCGATATTGGCATCATATCCTGAATTAAAGATCAATGCTGCTTCTGATTGATGAAATGAAGCGATCTGTTTTTCTACTTCTTCAATTAATGGGTAGTTTCCTGAAAGTAATCTGGATCCGGTAGAACCTGTCGATAGTTTGGAGTTAGGAGTTAGGAGTCTGGAGTTATGTACAATACCTAAATAGTCGTTGGAACAGAAATCTGTTTTACCATTATTAAGGTGTAGTTGGCGAAAAGATTGGTTCTCTTTTCGCTCATTTAGTTTTTTATTCAGAAAATCATCCGGATACATGTGTCAAAACTAAAGGATTGGGCAGATATTTGTGAAGAAGAAACAAGGATCAAGAAACAAGAAACCAAGAACAACCCCAAACTCCAAACCCCAAACCCAAAACTTTCCATGGAACTCTCCGAACATACGAAAAACATTCTCGGCTTACACCTGCCTACCGATCCACGCTGGGTGGATCTGGCGGGGATCTCGCTGGAAGCCATTCTTACCGATCATGCATATTGTGAGCAGAAAGCAGCTACCACCTGTATTACATTAATTCAACGCTATTCCGACAAAGAAAAATTAGTGTATGAGCTGGCGCCGATTGTAGCAGAAGAATGGGGGCATTTCAGGCTGGTTTTGAATGAGCTGAAGAAAAGAAAACTGAAACTGGGTAAACAACGCAAGGATGAATATGTAAATAAACTGATCGAATTTCAGAAAAAAGGAGGCAGTCCGGAAGACAGATTATTAGACCATTTGCTAACGATGGCATTGATAGAAGCCAGAAGTTGTGAGCGGTTTAAAAGATTAAGTGAAGGATTAAATGATACTTATCTGCGCAACTTCTATCGCCGTTTTATGGAGAGCGAAGCAGGGCATTATACTTTATTTATTGATCTGGCAGAGACCTATCTCGATAAAAAAATCGTTCGTAAACGATGGAAAGAATGGTTGGTATATGAGAAGGGCGTAATGGATGAGATGGAAGTAAGGGGTGACAGAATTCATTAATTTTTTTAATAGAGAATACGCTCACAGGAGCACCAAGGCTCAGTTTAACATCGTTTTGAGCCATTGAAAATCAGGTATAAATACGCTATTTTAGTATTACACACTTAAATAGGTTTGTATGAAAAAAGAAAGCATGGGACTGATTTATGCAGACATCGAACTGATCAATTCAGAAGATCTTGGATTGGCGAAACGGCATTATATGGGCAGCGATGAAGTAAGAAGAATTCATGTAAATATTCTGGTTGATACTGGCTCTTATATGCTGGCCATCAACGAAAATATTCAGCAATACCTGCAATTGCCTGTTATAGATAAAAGAAAGGCAAGAATGGCAGATGACAGTGTTCTGATGTGTGATGTGGTTGGGCCTGTTGAACTGAAATTTAAAAACCGAACAGCCATTTGCAGTGCAATGGTTTTACCCGGAGACTCTGAACCCTTACTGGGCGCTATTCCTTTGGAAGAATTGGATGTGGTCATCAACCCATTAAAACAGGAGTTACTTGTAAATCCCGACAGCCCTGATTATGCGACTTTGAAAATGAAAGAATTCTGTGTATAATGAGTTTATGCGTTAGTGATTCCGTTTGTAAAATAAGCGATCTCTTTTTCCAGATCCAGATAACTATGTTTCTCTTTTAACGCTTTTGTCTTCTCTAAATAACTTTTCAGAAATTTTTTGTGATGGGCCGTATCCGGATTAAACGGTTTGTGTTGATAAGCAATATTGATTTCGGCAATTTCTTTCATTAAGGATGCAGTTTCTTCATTCATGCAGGCATTGGTAAATTTTTCCCAAACATATTCTGTGGCCTGATAATTAGGGTGTACAAGGTCTTCTGCATAAAAGCGATAATCGCGCAGGTCATCAATCACTAATTCATAGGCGGGAAAATAATAGAGTGTTTCATATTTTTCCACTAATTGATGTACCGCCTGAATTAGTACAGCTTTGCTTCTGTTGTTTTCAATCACACCTTCACGCAGATGACGAACGGGACTGATGGTAAAAATGATCTGCAATGAAGAATTGAATGCCAGCAACTGCCTGATCATTTTCTCCAATACCGTTTCCGTTTCTGTTGCACTTAATAATTTTTTGGCAAACCATCCGGCAGGGGCTTTGTGGTTATTGGCTGCAACAGTTCCGGGTTTTGCATTCATTGCCAGATCTGTTAATGTGTACACCCATGCCGAACCTAATGTGATCAGCATATGATCTGCATGTTTCAGGAAATTATGAGCCTTGGTTGTTGAAGTATTGATCTTTTCAATACAATCATTGGCAGTAATGCCTGAGTAACGGCTATGGTGCTTCCAGCTATGCCAGGTTTCGTTGTGTTCAAAAATATCGGATTGATCAATTTGTGTATTGTGGAGGTAACTATCTACCGCATCAGCTACACTGATTGGGTTAAATAAAATTCCATTAGGATTATCGAGTGTAGAGAATTTATGTTTACGCAGCTTCTCTCCTATGTTCTCAGTAAAACAAGACCCTATCAGCAACAGCTTTTGCGTATGCAGTATTGGCGATGGTGAGCGTTTGATAGCAAATTCGTAATGAAATTTCATAAGCTGAAAGATAATTCTAAGGTTTCACCGGCAGGTAATGCTTTCCACTGTGCCAGCAATTCTGAAAGATATATTCGAACCGATTCAATTTTATCTTCCTGCAAACGTATAGGTGGATAGTGTTGATTGAAAGACACAAACGCAGCCTGCTGAACTTCATTGAAATCTGTAAATTGTCCCTGTGCCAGTTCAATCAAAAATAAATTAGCCATATTTTCTGCATACCAGGCTTCGGCAGTTACTGATAATTGTGCGCGTTTTTCTTTATCGTCAAAATCGCGAATATCCATACCTGCATTAAGCATCCCGTTGAACGCGGTTTTGTATCCTAATGTTTTTTCCAATGCATAATGACTGAGATCATGACGTATAAAAAAATCATCACAATACATCCATGTCTCCGTACCATTGTCGCGAATGTATTTGATCACATTTTGTTTATTGATATTTTTCGTGAACAAAATCTGCATCTATATAAATATTTGATCGGCCATGCGAAGACATTTCTGCAGGGCATCTTCATTCAATCCTTCTAATAGTTTTTGCTTTTGCAGATAAGGAATCATTAAAGCCGTATCCATATTACCCACCAGCTCATCCTGCGCCATGGGGCAGCCACCTATTCCTTTTAATGCACCATCAAATCTTGTACAACCTGCCTCTAGCGCAGCCTCAAGCTTGGTTTGCCAGGAGCTTTGCGTGGAATGTAAATGTACCCCAATGGTTATATCCGGGTATTGCGGAATAAGTGTTTTTAATGCGAAGCTTACCTGTTCGGTTGTTGCTAAACCTACCGTGTCGGCTAGTGAAAGAATCTTAATTTCCTTTTTGGCCATCTCATCTGCCCAATGTAATAAAATATCTGCATTGTAAGGGTCATCATAAGGATTGCCAAAACCCATACTTAAATACACTACCAGTTCTTTATTATTTTTTATACAAAGTTCCTGTATCGCTTCTACCCTCTGCACACTTTCTTCCATGGTACTGTTGGTATTGCGTTGCTGAAAAGTGGGTGAAATAGAAAAAGGAAAACCCAGATAAGTTATCGAATCATAGATCACTGCTTCTTCTGCTCCACGTGTATTGGCAACAATCGCCAGCAGTTTTGTTTGAGAACCCGATAGATCAATTTTTGATAAAACTTCTTTTGTATCTGCCATTTGGGGAATGGCTTTGGGAGAAACAAAGCTGCCAAAATCCAGTGTATCAAATCCAACCTGTAATAGAGCATTGATGTATTGTATTTTTTGTCCGGTTGGGATAAAATGCTGCCAGCCCTGCATTGCATCGCGGGGGCACTCAACGAGCGTGAGGCGTGAATCGTGAGGCGTGAGTGTTGTTTCCATTACCAATAACAGATAAACCAATAAACAAATAAACTACTTACCCAATCTGTGCTTCATGGCTTCGTACAAAATAATGCCTGATGCAACAGACACATTGAACGAATCAAATTCTGCAGCCATCGGTATTTTAAAGAAGTGATCAGCCGCTTTGGCAAGATAAGGCTGTACACCTTTGCCTTCATCACCCATAATGATACAGCAGGGATCTTCAAATGGCAAATCATATACATTTTCTGTAGCACGCATTTCGCTGGTAAATACTTTGATACCGTTGAGATGTAAGGTGTCAACCGCTTTCAACAAACTGTTCACCCGGCAGATATGGATCAATTCCAATGCACCTGCACTGCTTTTCATGGCTTCTTCATTTAATGCACCAACACCTTTATCGGGAATAATGATGGCGTGTGCGCCGCAACACACTGCGCTTCTGGCGATGGCACCAATATTGCGTACATCTGTAACACCATCCAGCATCAAGAACAAAGGCAGTTCCCCGTTAGATACCACATGGTCAATTACCTGTTGCAGATCCATATAGGCCACACGCGCCACAAATGCGATCAGTCCCTGGTGGTTGGCTTTGGTCATGCCGTTCAATTTCTCAACAGGCACCACCTGAATGGGAATATTTTTTTCACGGGCCAGTTGACGGATCGTATTGATCACATCACCCACTGTATTTTTCTGCAGTAAGATCTTATCGATCGATTTACCCGATTGTAATGCTTCCACCAATGGTTGGCGGCCTATTATGAGTGAACTTTGTTTAAGGGCCATGTGCAAATGTATTACTTCAGTTTTCCTTCTGTTAGCAGCAGTTGTATCTTTAAAATAGCAGCAACACTTATAGAATCGGTGATCACACCTTCGCTTACCATTGCATAAGCTTCTGCAAAAGGTATTTTTTTAACATGCAATTGTTCTGTTTCTTCCGGCTCTGCTGTATCCTGTCTTAGTTCTGTTGCAAGATAAATATAGGCATTCTCATCACTTACAGAATTAGATAGCTGCATGGTTAAAATAAGTTCCCAGTTACCCGCAATCAAACCTGTTTCTTCTTTTAATTCGCGTTTAGCGCTTTCCAGCAGGTCAGTTCCTTCCGGACAACCACCTTCGGGGATCTCCCAACTGTATCTTTCCGTTGGAAAACGATACTGACCTACCAGCCATGTATTCTTTTTTTCATCCAGAACAATCACACCTACTGCAAGATTCTTAAAATGGACTTTCCCATAAATTCCTTTACCACCTCCCGGATTGATCACATCAAATTCTGTAAGTCCTATCCAGGGGTTATCATAGATCTTTTTTTCTGCAATTATTTTCCATGGATTATCAGACATAACTAGTTTTTATCTTTCCTAAACGAAACGGGTAATGATATCAGTAAATACAATACAACTAATCCTGCCAGTATAAATTTTACAGCCGCACAATAGTAAGTAAGTTGTAAAGAAGTATCCGTATAATTTCCTGCTACACTCTGCAACATAAGCAGGTTCTCAGCAATATCAAGAATCCCTGCCAGATAAGCAATCCTTGCCAGCCAGAATCCGATCTTTTGCCCAACCCCCTCTTTCCATTTGATCGCAGTAGCTTCTGCGGCTATTGACAAAAAAAGAACATAGCTAACAATGAATAAAAAATCTAGCCAGATATTCGTTTTCACAACCGATATATCCCAACCCGTCATCGTCATCAATTCATGTAATCGTTTGGGTGTATCGGCAAACTCAAGATCAACGATGGCCCTTGGACTGGTATGGGTTTTTAGAACGCTGCCCTGGATGCGCATACAAATGATCATCAATAAAACAGCGATGGCGGATACAGACAGTTTCTTTTTCATACAAAACTATTGGGTAAACAATCGTTCCCTAAAAATAAACAACCTCTGCCCAAATGAGCAGAGGTTGTATTTATTTCTTTACGATTCCGGTTATTTAAGACCGAACGCTTTTTTCACTTTTGCTACATAATCCAGTTTCTCCCAGGTAAACAATTCTACTTTCACTTTTTTGATCTTACCATTTGGTGAAGTAAATTCTTTTGTTACCACTTCATTTTTGCGGCCCATATGACCATATGCAGCAGTTTCGCTGTACATAGGTGTTCTGAGTTTTAAACGCTGTTCAATAAAGTAAGGGCGAAGGTCAAAAACACTTTCAACGATCTTTCCGATCTGTCCATCAGTAAGTTTTACTTTGGCAGTTCCGTAAGTGTTTACATTGATAGATGTTGGCTGAGCAACACCAATTGCATAAGAAACCTGTACCAAAACTTCATCAGCTACACCTGCAGCAACAAGATTTTTAGCGATATGACGGGTTGCATAAGCAGCAGAACGGTCAACTTTACTTGGATCTTTTCCGCTGAAAGCGCCACCACCGTGTGCACCTTTACCACCGTAGGTATCTACGATGATTTTACGGCCAGTTAAACCAGTGTCACCATGAGGTCCACCAATCACAAACTTACCGGTTGGGTTAATATGATATTTGATCTTATCGTTGAAAAGCTTACCGTATTTTTTATACTTGGCTTTTACGCGTGGGATCAGGATGTTTACGATATCTTCTTTGATCTTAGCCAACATTTTAGCTTCTGTATCAAAATCATCGTGCTGGGTTGATACTACGATCGCATCAATACGAACAGGTTTGTTATTATCATCATACTCCAAAGTAACCTGGCTTTTTGCATCAGGACGGAGATATTTGATCTGTTTGTTCTCGCGGCGCAATGCAGCCAATTCAATCAGAATCTTATGAGCCAGATCCAATGCCAATGGCATATAATCATCTGTTTCATTTGATGCGTAACCAAACATCATACCCTGGTCACCGGCACCCTGTTCTTCTTTTTTCTTTTTGTCAACACCCTGGTTGATATCTGCAGACTGTTCATGTATTGCAGAAAAGATACCACAGCTGTTCGCTTCAAACATATATTCACTCTTGGTATAACCGATTTTACGAATCACACCACGCGCAATTTCCTGAACGTCTAAATAAGCTTTTGATTTTACTTCTCCGGCTAATACTACCTGTCCGGTAGTAACCAGTGTTTCACAGGCTACTTTTGACTGAGCATCAAATGCAAGAAAATTGTCGATCAGAGCATCAGATATCTGATCAGCTACTTTATCCGGATGTCCTTCAGACACGCTTTCGGAAGTAAACAAATAAGGCATATAATTTTTAATTTAATGGATGCAAATATATAATAATCAGTGATTCAAATCAAACCTCATCAAAGACGTGAATAAATCACCCTTAAACGCATTCTGAAACGTGAATGTGTACCACCTCCTAACCTTACCCGTCCATCTGCAGCATCATTGCCGGTTGATGGACTAATGTAATAATTGGAAGAGGTTGTATTAGCCGGATACGGCGGTGTGTACAATAGAGAATCGTTGGTTGGTGCTGATAAACGAAGGGTATAAGAGGTGTCTTTTCTGGTTACAATACCCTGCACATACCGACTGAGATCAAATACATAAGACGCAATCCGATCATAAGGTGCGGCTGCCTTGGCAATGGCAAATCCACCAAATTGTGAGATATTAGGGCCGTTTGTACTGATCGTAAAATCATTAGGGATTGTTCTTCTCTGTGAAACACTTGAATCAAACCTGCTTAAGAGTAAATATCTTGGCGGAAGCATCTGTGTTTCAATTGTAGTAAGGTTTGCATCATCGGGAACCTGTTCTGCGATCAGTTCTGCCCGGTGAACAATTCTGTTACTTAACCCTTGCAATCCGGGAATTCTGACACGTACATAAGTACCCGGCATGGTTTGAACGTACACAAGTGAATCCGGTTTGGAAGTAGTGGTAATATGTTTCGCAACCTCACTACCCGATCTGTCGCGGGTAATTACATTGGCATTGGCAGAAAGACCCACAGTATATCTGAAATACGCAACTGAAGTATCCCTCAGGGTAGATCCTGTTGAACTGGAACTATAATAAAGGGCAAACTTGGAATTGGTATCGTTCAGGTTGATCTTCAAAAGAGCGTTAGCCGGTGAGGAAGTATTGGTTGTTAATGCAAAACCCGCAAAATAGGTTTTGAAAATAGAATCCGATTTATAGGCATTCGTTGAATCATAATCTTTGATAAAGCGCTTGGCAACATCACTACGCAAACGGATGCGGATCTGTTTTACAGAATTCTCATATCGGTTATTTACAGAATCGGTTAAACGCCTGATATCGACTGTTACCGGGTTACCCAGTGATTGTCCGATGCTAACCGGCACTGCAGAAGGATAATTGGCCGGATAATTCACCAACGGATCTAAAAGCGTATTATTACTGATTTCAAAAACATTGATCTGTAAAGGTTTTGTTGAATCACCATACATACCCCGATAGCTGAGGATCAGAACGGCTGAATCTACCACCACACTGTCCTTGGTACCATTTATATAGAAGGGATAGGCAGTGGGCGACATCTGGAAATACATGACGGCTCTTGACTTACCAAAAAGAGGGTCATTGGTAATCACACCCAATACATTCTGATCGCTCTTATATACCCGAACACTGTCGGGGTCATCAAATGTATCGGTAATCACATCCAGAAGGGTGTCTTTGGTAATCACTCCGTCAATAGCAGGAATTAAGCCTGAACCTACATCGGTAGACGTAATACGGGTACATCCTGAAGAAAAAGCGATCAAAACAATACAGGAAAGGATTATTCTACGCAGCGTAAAAAATGAATGCATGTGTTGGTGATTACTTGCCCGCAAGGTCGTTGTACAATTCTAAATACTCTGTTAAATCAGAATCCCACCCTTTAAAAGGCACAACCTTCTTACCCTTTACTTTGGCGAATTCTTCAATCAGTTTTTTCTCTATTTTATCCGCGCCAAAAGTGATGGCATCAGCAAATGTTGCCCCACCTCTGAACATAGCGGTATTATTTCCTTCTTTAAACGCTTCAAGGTCTTTTTCCTTGATATTGCCGTTAATAATGGCTTTTTGCACAAAATCTGCCCCCAATTTCTCTTTAAAGGTATTCTGTCCGATGGTAAATACCACTTTGCTGTTTCCAAAAACGGGTTCTTTTTTATAAGCCGTTTTTATATAAGCAGGTATTAAACCGGTCATCCAGCCACTGCAATGGATAATATCCGGAGGCCATCCGAATTTCTTAACCGTTTCAAGGGCTCCTTTGCAGAAAAACACAGTTCTCAGAATATTATCATCAAACCAGGCCTCTGATTCGTCATGAAACACCTGTTTGCGTTTGAAAAAATCTTCATTCTCAAGGAAGTATACCTGCAAACGGGCATTGGGTAAAGAAGCTACTTTGATCTGAAGCGGATAATCATCATTATCAACGGATACATTGATACCCGATAACCTTACCACTTCATGCAAACGGTGTCTTCTTTCATTGATCACCCCAAACCTTGGCATGATACACCTCACTTCCAGTCCACTATCATTACTTTTGATGGCCAGTTTATTGATCACCTCGGCAAATTCGGTCAGCTCGAGGTATGGCGACATCTCGGTGGCAATGAACAAAATCCTTTTCTTTGTTGACATTAGTATGCGAATTTTAGCACGATGCTGAAAAAAACAGTTGGCAAAAGTACGGATTTTCGCCCGAAAATCAACTATCGGGTGGCCCCTGCTCAGTTTTCAGCCCCTAAAAAGCCCCTGAAATAAGCCAATCAGGCGCTTCGGAATGTCCAAAAATGAAAGCGGAGAGAACGGGTACTTGATTTTCAGTTTATTACGTGTGAAAGCATTCTTATCCATTAGCAGCAATGACCGGCATATTTATTTAGGATCCTCCAAAGCTTATAAAACCGCCTTTCATGTAAAGTATACAAGACGTATAATTTTGACTCAATTTATATTTATGCACAGTTCTGAAATATCTGAGCGCTGTTCCCGTTTACCGTTATAACAGGTTATTCATTATATATAAAATGGCTTGTGTAACTTGCCGCTGAATGTTGCTGTATGAATAAAAAGATCATTTCTGTTTTACAATATCTTTTTTTCCTTGGATTGGGTGTGTTTATTGTTTGGTGGAGCCTCCACCAGATACCTGATAAAAAATGGGGAGAGTTTAAGCATTCGCTTGAAACGGCTAATTACTGGCTCCTGATTCCCGTGTTCCTGATTTTGAGTTTGAGCCATATTCTGCGGGCACTGCGTTGGCGGATTTTGATGCACCCGATGGGTTACGACCCTTCTATCCTGAATTGTTTTTTTGCAGTAATGATCGGATACCTTGCCAACCTTGCGGTACCCCGCTTGGGTGAAGTTTTAAAATGCACCATTCTGGCAAAATATGAAAAAGTTCCGGCCGAAAAACTGATCGGAACCATCGTTGCCGAAAGAGCAGTGGATGTGATTTCACTTGGGGTCATTTTTTTACTGGCGCTGATCAGCCAGTTTGATGTGGTGGGCGAATTTGCCAATCAATTATTTAAACAGGTATTTCAAAACAGTTCAGGACATTTTTCATGGCTAAAACTGAGTATCGTATTAGGCATTTTGGGTGCCGGCTTTATTGCCCTGAAAGTTTGGTTTAACCAGTTTGCGCATTTAAAAATTGTGATCCTGTTTAAAAAGATCTTACGCGGCATCTGGGAAGGCCTGAGCAGTATTGGCAAACTGAAACAGAAAAAATTATTCATTTTTTACAGCATCAGTATCTGGACACTTTATATTTTAGGCACCTGGGTAGGCTTACAGGCAACCGAAGGTACAGCCAATCTGGGTATACAACATGCACTGTCGGCATTGGCTTTTGCAAGTATTGGCATGATCATTACACCCGGCGGTATTGGAGCGTATGCCTATTTTATTGCGAAAGTGCTTGAGAAAAACGATATCCCTTTTGAGATCGGTTTTGCCAATGGAACCCTGCAATGGTTTGCCCAGTTTCTGATCGTTGTTTTGGTAGGCTCTTTATGCATGGGACTCCTGCCCTTCTATAACAAAAAGAAAAAACATGAAATCAGTTAGTGCTATAGAAAAAAAAATATTCACGCTGCCACAAATGCTTGCCCAGATAGCTTCCTGGCGGGTGATTAATAAAAAGATCGCTTTCACAAACGGGTGTTTTGACATTTTACATGAAGGACATATTTTTTCACTCTCACAAGCCGCAGCTGAAGCTGATTACCTGATCGTAGGGGTAAACAGCGACAGCAGTACCAAACGGTTAAAAGGCCCCGAAAGACCCGTAAACCACGAACATAGCCGTGCATTATTATTGGCAAGTCTGGTAATAGTAGATGCGGTTGTGATATTTGATGAAGACACTCCTTTAGAACTCATTACCGCCATCAAACCCGATGTACTCGTAAAAGGCGGCGATTATACCATTGAACAGATCGTTGGATCCAAAGAAGTGATCGCTAATGGCGGGCGGGTAGTCATCAACCCGATAGTGGAAGGATTTTCTACAACAGGGATTATACAGCAGATTAAATCATCGTTCTCGTAGGATTTTGGAATTTTGAGATTTTGAAATTTTGGAATTTTGGAATTTAAAGCTCTTTTTGATTTTAATAAACTTAACATTGATGAAAAAGCCTCTTACTTATATTTGACAAGGATGATTTTGGAAACTTCATGCCAGATTTCAAAATTCCAAAATTCCAAAATTTCAAAATCACCTATTCGTCATGTCCAAAAAGCTCCTCATCCCCCGCGATATCAGCTGGCTTAGTTTTAATGCAAGAGTTTTACAGGAAGCCAATGACCCCTCTGTTCCTTTGAAAGAGCGGATTCGTTTTCTGGGTATTTTTTCGAATAATTCTGATGAGTTTTTCCGAGTACGCGTGGCTACTTTAAAGCGTATGCTCGAGTTTTCGGAGAAACGCAAGAAGCTCAATATGCATATGGAAGATGAGCCTCAGTGGATACTTGACCAGATTCAGACCATTGTACTACAACAGCAAAATGAATTCAACCGCATTTTTGCCGGGATACTCAAAGAATTAAAAAAAGAACATATTCATCTGGTAAATGAGAAACAGCTGAATAAAGAGCAGCAGCTGTTTGTAAAAAAATATTTTGATGAAGAAGTTCGCTCCAATATCATTCCCTTAATGATTGAGAGCCTGCCACAACTGCCGTATCTGCGCGATAAAAGTATTTATCTCGGCGTGGTGATGCGGAAAAAGAAAACAGCCTATCATCAGAAATATGCATTGATAGAAGTGCCTGCAAAAGCAGTAGGGCGATTTATTCTCTTGCCTTCGCGTACCGGAGAAAAACAAATTATCCTGCTGGAAGATGTGGTTCGTTTTAACCTGCCGAATATCTTTTCTTATTTTGATTATGACCATTTTGATTCGCATATTTTTAAAGTAACCAAAGACGCAGAGCTGGATATTGACAATGATGTAAGTACAACATTTGTAGAAAAAATTGAGAAAGGATTAAAGAACCGCCGCAAGGGTAAACCGGTTCGTTTTGTGTACGATAAAGAGATGGATGCAGGCCTGCTCGAATACCTGATCCGCAGATTAAGCCTGAACCGTAAAAGCAATATCATTCCCGGCGGACGCATCCATAATTTCAGACATTTTATGGATTTCCCGGATGTATTCAATTCAAAGAGTACCCGCCGTGCGCCCTTTGCCCATGCGGCTTTGCAAACATCTATGCGGGTTACCGATGTGATCGTAAAAAAAGATGTGATGCTTCATTTCCCTTATCATTCCTTTAATGCCGTGATCGATCTTTTGCGCGAAGCGGCGATGGATCCGGATGTAACTTCTATAAAAATTACCGCTTACCGTCTGGCTTCCAATTCAAAAGTGATCAATGCATTGATCAATGCCGCCCGCAATGGTAAACAGGTAGTCGTAATGCTGGAACTGAAAGCAAGGTTTGATGAAGAAGCCAATCTGGAATGGAAAAAAAATCTGGAAGAAGAAGGGGTTACTGTTTTGTTAGGTGTTCCCAAAATGAAGATTCATGCAAAACTTTGTATCATTAAAAAAAGAGTTGGTAATAAAACGATTCAATATGGTTTTGTAAGTACCGGCAACCTGAATGAAAAAACAGCTGCGATCTATGGAGATCATTGTTTACTTACCAGCAACAGAAACATAATGGCTGATATTAACCGCATCTTCCATTATTTAGAAAACTGGAAAACCGGTATTGATCATCTGAAAGCTTGTAAAACTTTGATGGTTTGTCCTGTAAATATGCGTCACACATTACTTACGCTGATAGACCGTGAGATCAAGCATGCAAAAGCAGGTAAGCCGGCAAGTATTATTTTGAAAGTGAATTCACTTAGTGATGCTATACTGATTCAAAAACTGAATGAAGCTGCAAAAGCCGGAGTTGAGATCCGTATGATCGTGAGGGGTATTTTTTGTGCAATGACGGATCCTAAAAAAACAAAAGACAAAGTTTCTGCAGTCAGTATTGTGGATGAATATCTAGAGCATGCACGGGTAATGATCTTCCATAATCTGGGTAAAGAAAAAATTTACATCTCCAGTGCCGACTGGATGGTACGTAATCTCGATCACCGTGTAGAAGCCGGTGTGCCTATCACAGATCCATCCATTTGTGCCGAATTGAAGGATATTATCCACATTCAATTAAGAGATAACGTGAAAGCGAGGATACTCGACAATGACTTATCGAACAACTATGTACCTTCCGCAGGTAAAAAGAAGATCCGTTCGCAGATAGAAACGTATCATTACCTGTACAAGAAAAATATAGTGCATAGTGAGGTTAGCCGCAATTGATATCGGGAGTAACGCCGCAAGGTTATTGATCACAGAAGTTACGCAGGACAAAGAAGGAAAACCCATCTTTAATAAACTGAATCTGGTACGTGTTCCTTTGCGACTGGGTTTTGACGTTTTTGAAAAAGGCGAGATCTCCAAAGAAAAAAGAGGCATGGTATTACAGACCATGAAAGCTTACGGACATTTACTGAATGCCTACGGTGTAAAAAATGTAATCGCCTGTGCTACCAGTGCCATGCGCGATGCAAGAAACAGCTCAGACCTGATCAGAAAAATAAAATTAGAAACCGGATTGGATATTGAAATTATCAGCGGTGATCTGGAAGCGTCCATCATTTACGAAAATCATGTGGCAGAGAATATGGATACCGATCACAGCTACATGTACATTGATGTAGGCGGTGGCAGTACCGAACTTACTTTTTTTGCAGATGGCAAACTCGTATTCAAACAATCCTTCAACATCGGAACCATCCGTTTGTTAAAAGATATGGTTGACGATGCCAAATGGAATGAAGTAAAAGAGGTGATCAAAACAAAAACCAAAGGTTATAAAAAAATTGTGGCCATTGGTACAGGAGGAAACATCAACAAAGTTTTCTCACTCAGTAAAAAGAAAGATGGCAAACCCTTAAGTCTCGACCTTTTAAAAGATTATTACAAAGAAATCGCAAGCTTCTCACTGGAAGATCGTATTAACATCTACAAACTCCGCGAAGACCGTGCAGATGTAATCGTACCCGCCCTTCAGATCTATATCAATGTTATGCGCTGGTCAGACACAGATGAAATTTATGTACCCAAGATCGGTTTGGCAGATGGCCTGGTGCAGCATTTGTATTATGAGCTGATAGCTAAGGGAACGGTAATTTAAATTGGGAAATTGCGGCAAATACCTGATTTTGGAAATTTGAAAATTTGGAATTTTGAAATTGAAGCCAATTTTAATTCCATGACCGAGAAAGAACTAAAAAACCGAACCCGAAAATTTGCAATAGATATTTTAAATTTTGTAGACGAACTGCCCAACCGAAGAAGTTCCCATATCATAGCTAATCAACTTGGCAGATCTGCCAGCTCGATTGCAGCAAATTACCGGGCTTCCTGTCGTGCAAGAAGTTTTGCAGAGTTTATTTCAAAATTGGGGGTTGTGGAAGAAGAACCAGATGAGACCTATTTTTGGTTAGATATCATTACAGAAACCAAAAATGCTGAAGCAGAAAAAATTGCGCCGCTACTAAATGAGGCGCGTGAACTGACAGCGATTTTTACAGCTTCTCACAAAACAGCTAAATCCAACAGATTCAAATAACTGAAATTTTTTATACAATCCGTCTCCGGGAAAATTCCAAAATTTCCCAATTTCAAAATTCCAAAATCCCCATCATTCCAGCATCTTTTCACCGACACCACCCCCCCATTCACCCATTTTCTTTTATAAGCTTCGCGGGTAACAATAGATTTGGTACAAACTACTTGCACATGAGACTCCTTAGATTAATGACCATACTCCCGGTGGTATGTCTTTTTGCGACTAAAAGCATGGCAGCCGGGATGGCAACAAACGACACAACATCAAAAATCAGTCATGTATTAGACGGCAATTCAAGTGAGTGGAAAGCCGATAAATTTGAAATGGATAAAGAAACCGGCATTACTTTTTCAGTTGATCATGATGCCAATAATATTTATCTGGTGGTAAAAGTGAAAGATCAGGCATTACAGATGAAATTAATGACACAGGGGATGAATTTGTATATTGACAGGAAAGGAAAGAAAAGGGAAGGAACCGGCATTGAATTCCCTTTAAAAAGAGAAGGAGGCGGATTTGGGGGCGGTAGGCCAAGAGGTGGTGATGGACAAGGCGGGGGCAGTGCGCCTAACCCTGTTGAAATTAGAGAACGGTTGGCATCAACTATGATACTCTTAAAAGTTTTTGGATTAGAAGGTGTAGATGATCAGCAGCAGTTGATCGGAATACCTAACGGTGTGAGTCTGGCTTTTGATTGGGATGCTGCTGATATTTTGTGCATCGAATACCTGGTGCCGGTTCGTTTTATAGGCGCATCATCGGCATTGAATGGCAAACCGTTGGGTATTGGTTGGAAAATTAACGGTATAGATATACCAGCCGGAGGTGGTGATGGAAGAACTGTTGTTACGCAGCAATTAGTAGCTGTTCCCGCAGGCAGGGGTGGCGGAGGTGGTGGAGCAGCAAGAGGCGGAAACACCGGGGCAAGCAGAGCAAATGCGCCGAGTTTTGATTCAAACGACAGCAGATTTAAAGAACAAAGTTTCTGGACGAAATATGTAATAAATTTTTAAATTCATTTACCAAAACATTCATCATTGCCATACAAGAACAATAAAAAGATCGTTACAGTTATTGCCCATATAACGGCATGGATCTGTTTTTTCACACTACCCTATCTGGTGTTTTTTCCGAGGATGCGCGATTTTAATATCAGTAACCACCAATGGGCAACCATTATTTGCAACAATGTTTTTCTGGTTGTCTTTTATTACCTGAACACATTATTACTGATACCAAAATTTCTGGCGAAAGAAAAATGGCTTTGGTATGTATTATCCATTGTAGCCTGTCTTTTTGTTTTCCTTTATATACCCAAAGAGATCGCCACCTGGATTGCAGAGCCGGAAGTATTCAACCCGAATAACCGCGAGTTTATCCGTAACCCTGCTTATACTGGTAAAAGGCATTTCCCGGGTATGATGCGCGCCGGTAACCGCTCTGTTACCGATCCGTATAATACAGTTCTTTTTCTTCTTGTATTTACGGTAGGAACCTGTATTTCTGTAATACAACGCTGGTTGCGAACCGAACAAACAAGAAAAGAAACAGAAAATGAAAAACTGAATACAGAATTATCATTTCTGAAATCGCAGGTAAACCCGCATTTCTTTTTTAATACGCTGAACAATATTTATTCATTGGCAGTGGTAAGAAGTGAAAAAACAGCTCCGGCGGTAATGAAGCTTTCGGCGATCATGCGTTATATACTTACAGAAACACAGCGGGATCTTGTGCCATTGAATAATGAAGTTGAATTCATTCACAATTTTATTGATCTGCAAAAAGTAAGGCTTACGGATAAAGTGATTCTGAACTTTTCAGCAGAAGGAGATACAGAAACTTTACTGATCGCTCCGCTCCTGTTCATCCCGTTTGTTGAGAATGCATTTAAATACGGAGTGAGTACCAAAGAATCTTCCAATATCAATATTGTGATTAAAACAGAAGGCAACAAAGTAATCTTTACATCCGAAAATTACATAGTACCTTCAGAGAACAATCTGATGGAGAATACCGGCATTGGTATTAATAATGTAAAACGCCGCCTCGAATTAATGTATCCGGGCAAGCATACATTAACCACCACACAGCAAGACAATTATTATTCTGTTCACTTAGAGATCGTAACCTGATGATACGTTGTATAGCAATAGATGATGAGCCACTGGCGCTGCAATTGATTAACGAATATTGCGGAAAGATATCTTTTCTCAAACTGGAAAAAACCTTTACCAATACAGATGAAGCGAGGGCTTATCTGCAGAATAATAATATAGACCTTCTTTTTCTGGATATCCAAATGCCCGATATTAACGGGATGCAGTTTTATAAGGGACTGACAGAAAAGCCACCGGTGATCTTTACCACAGCGTATAAAGATTTTGCGGCTGAAGGGTTTAATGTGGATGCCGTAGATTATTTATTAAAGCCTTTTGAGTACGACCGTTTTCTAAAAGCCTGTTATAAAGCAAATGAATATCTCGAGTTTTTAAGTTCACAGGAATTGCAATTGAATTCTATTTTTGTAAAAGTGAACTACGAGATCATGAAGATCAATCTCAAGGATATTGAGTTGATTGAGGCGCTGGACGATTATATCAAAATATACATCAAACCCAATCCTGTACTCACTTTAATGACACTCAAAAGTATACAGGAAAAATTGCCCTCCCGCGATTTTGTGAGGGTGCACCGTTCATTTATTGTACCGCTGAGCCGGATAGAGAAATTCAGCAAAACCAAACTCTGGATCGCCGGAAAAGAGATTCCGATCGGAAGCAGTTACAGCAGTGTATACGATCAATTGTTAACGCTTTCTAAAACACGTTAATTTCCCCGATGCAGAAAGCCAACTCGCCTATATTCTTTCAATAAAGTTGAAACAATAAATATTTTTACAGTGATCATTTTTCAAAAAATGTTTCATGCAAGGTTTTGAAAGAGGTATTACCCGATTGTTCTCAATCAAGGTAATACCTTTTTAATTTTGAATATTGAACAGGCAATATTGAATATTGAAGTAACAGATCGGTTTCCATCATTGAATTATTCTCACTCTCTTTTCAGTCAGGGCAGGTAAAATCGAATCCTATACCTTTGCCAAAATTGTCTACATGGAATTCCTTAAACAACTTGGCATTGCCGCACAAAATGCAGGTGTGTCTACCGGTATTGATTGGATAAACAGTAATGGGGCACTAATAGACTCCTTCTCGCCTGTTGACGACAAAAAAATAGGATCAGTAAGTTCAGCCGATAAAACAGCTTATGAAGCAACCATCTCAAAAGCACAGGAAGCCTTTTTAATTTGGCGCAGCTGGCCCGCACCTAAACGCGGCGAAATTGTGAGACAGGTTGGCGATGCACTTCGTGCCAACAAAGAAGCCCTTGGCAAATTGGTTAGTTATGAAATGGGAAAGAGTTTACAGGAAGGATATGGCGAAGTACAGGAAATGATTGATATCTGTGATTTTGCAGTAGGTTTATCAAGACAATTGTATGGCCTCACCATGCATAGCGAAAGGCCCGCTCACCGTATGTATGAACAATGGCATCCATTGGGCATTGTTGGTATCATATCTGCATTTAATTTCCCCGTTGCTGTATGGAGCTGGAACAGCGCACTTGCCTGGGTTTGCGGAAATGTTACGATCTGGAAGCCCAGCGAAAAAACGCCTTTATGTGGTATTGCTGTTCAAAAAATTGTGGCAGAAGTTTTTGCAAAAAATAATGTGCCCGAAGGTGTAAACGGATTGATACTGGGCGGACGTGAAGTGGGTGAATGGCTGAGTAATGATACGCGTATTCCATTAGTATCGGCAACAGGTTCTACCAGAATGGGTAAGACATTAAGTGCTGCAGTGGCGGCACGTCTGGGCAAAACCATATTAGAATTGGGCGGCAATAATGCGATCATCATTTCCAAAGACGCAGACCTTGATATGGCTTTGATCGGTTCTGTTTTTGGTGCAGTGGGTACTGCCGGACAACGTTGCACAACTACACGAAGACTCATCATACATGAAAGTGTTTATGATGTGTTCAAAGAAAAATTAGTGAAGGCGTATAGTCAGTTAAGAATCGGAGATCCATTAGATACACATAACCATGTAGGGCCGTTAATTGATACAGACGCTGTAAAAATGTATCTGCAATCCATTGAACAATGCAAACAGCAAGGCGGTAATTTTATTGTTGAAGGCGGTGTTCTGGAAGGCAAAGGATACGAAAGCGGCTGTTATGTAAAACCCTGTATTGCTGAAGCAAAAAATGAAATGGCGATTGTGCAACACGAAACCTTTGCACCCATTCTCTACATCATGAAATACAAAACCCTCGACGAGGCAATTGCATTACAAAATGGTGTGCCACAAGGACTTTCCTCTTCTATCATGACGATTAATATGCGTGAAGCAGAATTATTTCTTTCCCATGCCGGAAGTGATTGTGGTATTGCCAATGTAAATATTGGTACCAGCGGCGCAGAAATAGGAGGTGCATTTGGTGGCGAAAAAGAAACCGGCGGCGGCCGCGAAAGTGGCAGCGATGCCTGGAAAGCCTATATGCGCAGACAAACCAATACTATTAACTGGAGTGATAACCTGCCTTTGGCACAAGGCATTGTATTTGACTTTTAAATAAGCATTCTGCCGTTTAAAAAGCCTTAGCTAACTGTTAAGGCTTTTTTATTAATTTGTTCTTAGCTATTTTTTGTTTCGCTAAGAGAGGAACGAAGAAAAGAAGAGTGATTGAACTACAAAAACGCTTTTTTTCTTCGTTCTTCTCTTATTGAAATATTGATGCAACTATAAACACAGGTAGCTATGAAAAAAGCAGTCAGTAATATTGGATTAGTTCTGGCCATTCAATTTTTTGCATTCATTGTTAACGCACAAACTTACCGGCAACGTATTCAGCTGCTTGAGCAAACGTTTCTTTCCAAACCATCGGACTATATACATTATCAAAACCTTTCCCTGCTGATAACGGAACATTACACACAATTAACGATCGCAGAAAGGAAAGAGGTTAGGGATTTTTTATCTGCACATGCGCATTTTTCAACCATACATATTCCACCGGCTAAAGAAACCGGGCAACCCATCATTATCAAAGGAACTGTGAAGAATGTAAAAGGAGTTCCATTACCCAATAGTAAGTTGTTTATTTTTCATACCGATGCACGAGGTTATTATGCCCCTACAGATTCAGCCAGTAAACGAATGAATGAACCCGATCCCCGTCTCTTTGGTTATGTTATCACAGATAAAGATGGCAGGTACAGTTTTGAAACCATCCACCCCGGCACTTATCCCAACAAATATGAAGGACGATATATTCCGCAGCATATCCATATCCAGATCGTTGAAAAGGGATTTGAGCCATTTAGTATTCAGATGGCATTTGAAGATGATCCTGCCATGAAAGATAAATACTGGAAAGACTGGGCAATCAAACAAAAATTTCCGGTCACCAAACTTATACGCTCAGGAAATATACTGACCGGTAATTATGATATTGTTTTAACGAATCTGTAAATTGACATACGTTTTTAAAATAACGTTTACCCGGTCTGATGGCATACGACGAAAAAATGGTGGATAAAATAAGGGAGATCATATCTCAAACCTATACCGACATTGAAGAAAAGAAAATGTTTGGCGGTTTATGTTTTATGGTAAACGGCAAAATGTTTATGGGTGTACGAACAGAAAGATTAATGGTAAGACTTGACCCCGATATATATGAGAAAGTGATGGAAAAAGAGGGTTGCCATCCTATGAATTTTACAGGCAGATCCATTAAAGGTTTTGTGTATGTGAATATAGATGCCGTGAGTACAAAAAAGGCACTTGTTTATTGGATCGGGCTTGCGC
Source organism: Sediminibacterium sp. (assembly GCA_965206685.1). Classification (GTDB taxonomy): domain Bacteria; phylum Bacteroidota; class Bacteroidia; order Chitinophagales; family Chitinophagaceae; genus Sediminibacterium. The sequence continues at coordinate 703,112 of OZ242223.1, read as the reverse complement.
TGGATTATAACAAAAAAGCAAAGCCCTCAGTTAAGAAGAAAAAATGAGTAAATAAAATGATCCAATGAGCGCAGTTATACAAAATAAAATTATTGACAATGTTGAAACCATTAACTGAAAAAAAACTTTTCCTGCTGGCTACCTTTGGTACGGGCCTGCCCATCTGGTTTGTAAATTACCATACCTATACAAAAGGAATGTTCACAATCATTTCTGAGATACTGATCTTCCTGCTGGCTGCTTATGCAAGCTTTCAGACAACTGCAAAGAATAAAGCTATTTTTCTCATCGTGGCTGCGGGGTTTATTCTCGCAATTGCTTTAAAAATTGTGATAGATATTTTCATCAATCCAACTGATCATAACCTTTGGCCATTTGAGATGGTATTATATATGATCGCTGCTGTTATTTTTTCCGGGGCAGGTGTAGGATTAGGTTGGGGATTAAAAAAATTACTTAATAATGCTGAAAGGCATGATTAATTGAGCACCGGTTTTCTGTCTCTGATAATCTCTTCACTTCTTTGTAAGGCTTCCTCAAAACTGTCTGTAACATTTGCTTTCCCTATTGCAAATACAAGGCGTGCTTTTTTCAGTTCTTCAAAAACTTTTTCACTGTTTACTTCAGACAGGATCAGTTTAATACCCATATGTTTGGTTTCTTTATACACGTCTTTAATGCTGCTGATTCCGGTAGCATCAATGATCGGCACATACCGCATCCGGATGATCAATACTTTGGGTTTTTCTTCAATAAACTTGATGGCATCTTTAAATTTATAAGCCGCACCAAAAAATAAGGGGCCACTGATCTCGAATACTTCAACTTCTTTTGGTATAATAAAATTGCTGATGGTTTCATGATCATTTATCCCTTCCCCATCATGATTTGTAAGCATACTCACTTCGCTTACTTTTATCATATTGCGCATAAAAAGAAATACCGCAAGCACCATTCCTATTTCAATGGCTACGGTCAGGTCAACAATCACCGTTAATAAAAAGGTAGTGATCAAAACAGCACTATCACTTCTCGGGCCTTTTAATACGGATAGAAAATTTTCCCATTCGCTCATATTGTATGCCACCACTACCAGTATACCAGCTAAGGTAGCCATGGGTATTAATGCAGCCCATTTACCCACAAACACCATAATCAGTAATAACACAATGGCATGAACCATTCCTGCAACAGGTGTACGGCCGCCATTCTTTACATTGGTAACCGTTCTGGCAATGGCACCCGTTGCCGGGATGCCACCAAATAAGGAAGAAAAAATATTGGCAACTCCCTGAGCAATCAGTTCCATATTGGATTTATGCCGCCCGCCGATCATTCCATCAGATACTACTGCAGATAATAAGGATTCAATCCCTCCCAATAAAGCAATGGTAAATGCGGGCTGTATCAGATTTTTAATAACCGCCAGATCCAGATGTGGAATCACGGGCATGGGAAGTGAGGACGGAATTTTACCAAACCGGCTTCCAATGGTTTCTACCGGAAGATGCAGTAGATTAACGGCAGCCGTAGTAACTAAAATGGCAATCAATGAACCCGGGATCTTATGCGTGATCTTTGGCCAAAATAAAATGATGATAACCGTAAGCACAGCCACTATCACTACTTCAATATTCACAGATCCGATATGTTCAAAATACGCTTTCCATTTTTCAATAAAATCTGCCGGCACGGCTCCCATCTGCAGGCCAAAAAAATCTTTCATTTGCGAAGAAAAGATCAGCAAAGCAATCCCGCTGGTAAACCCTACGATCAATGGATGAGGAATAAATTTGATCACAGAGCCCAGTCTGGCAAACCCCATTGCAATTAACATCACTCCTGCCATCAAAGTAGCAATGATCAATCCATTCACTCCATAGGTTTGAACGATGCCGTATACGATCACAATAAACGCACCGGTAGGCCCTCCTATCTGAACACGGCTGCCACCTAATGCAGAAATAATAAAACCGGCAATGATGGCCGTATACAACCCCTTTTCCGGCGACACACCCGATGCGATCGCAAAAGCAATGGCCAATGGCAAAGCCACAATTCCCACAATCAGGCCTGCCATCAGGTCTTTCCCAAATTGTTGCCGGTTATAGGTTTTGAGTGTGTTAAAAAGCTTGGGAGTAAACATATGAATGATAGAATATATAAGTACGAATGATGTTTAGCCATTCAGTTGTAAACCTCCCATAATTCAACGAGATTTATGCTGATTTTGGTCATGTACCTGATTTTCATCTTAACAACTAATAAATAGATGACTAACGTAGCCCTTTGAAATTGCCGAACAACCGGGTAGAAAAATGATATATAATAATTTTTCATCACACCAATTAACAGCTGATTTTGAGCCTTACGCCAAACCTGCCTGATAATCAATACTGTTCATTTTTCAGCAAGCGATTATAGCCTGATCACCTGATTCCCAAACACCCTTAACATTTTCATAAAACTGTAGTCCTGCTGTTATTTTATCATTATCATTGTGCAAATTTGTAAGCATAGAAAACAATTGTACAAAATGATGCGTCGTGGGATTGTCTTAGCCATTGTGGCATTGCCATTATTTTTCTTTCAGGGTATTGCCCAGGAAGCTCCAAAAGGTTGGCATCTGATGGATGTTACCCAGGATTCCTTCTACGGTATCAGTCTTAATAAAGCCTATACCTTCCTCAAAAACAAGAACAAAGTTTCAAAACCTGTGATCGTTGCGGTATTAGATTCCGGAGTGGATACCACACACGAGGATCTGAAAAATATTCTTTGGCGCAACCCAAAAGAAATTCCCGGTAACGGTATTGATGATGATGGAAACGGTTATGTAGATGATGTATATGGCTGGAATTTTTTAGGAGGAAAAGATGGCCGCGATGTAAGTAAGGCGCCGGATGAAAAAGCGAGGATCTATCACCGTTATAAAAACAAATTTTACGGACAACCCATTGATACGACTACCCTTTCCGGTACCACAAAAGAAGAATACGATCAATGGAAAAGAGCTTCCAGTGAATTGAGTTTTACTTCGGATGAACAAATGGAGCTGATTGGCATTGAGTTGGTTTCAAAAGCACTGAAACGCCACGATAAGGTATTACGTAAAGAAATGGGACAGGAAGAATTTACCGTTGAGAAACTGGAGCAATTTATTCCACCCACTAAAATGGGCAGGGATGCAAAATTTGGTTTTCTTACCTGTATGAAAATGATTGGTGTTGATCCTGATGAAAAAAATACCAATACCATTTCAGATCTGGATGAATACGTGGAAGGAAAGAAAAAAGCATTTGAATCGAAAGAGAATATGCCCGAGGATTTTCGAGCAGAAATTGTGAAAGACGATTACTTTAATCTAGCCGACAGGTTTTATGGCAACAACGATGTAATGGGGCCGCTGACAGCTTCCAAACACGGCACCCATGTTTGCGGTTTGATTGGTGCCCAGCGCAATAACGGAATAGGTATTGATGGCGTAGCCGATAATGTAAAAATCATGATGCTTCGTATTGTCCCTGATGGTGACGAATATGATAAAGATGTGGCCCTTGCGATCCGTTATGCGGTAGACAATGGAGCCAAAGTGATCAATATGAGTTTTGGTAAATATTTCTCTCCTGAGAAAAAATGGGTGGATAGTGCGATCCGTTATGCAGAATCAAAAGATGTGTTACTGGTGCATGCATCCGGTAACGAGAATACCAATGTAGATGAAAAAGAGAACTATCCTAATCCATGGTCGAAACAATGGAATACCAAAGCAGGCAATTTTATTAATGTAGGCGCCAGCAGCGATCCTAAGATCAGCGGAAGTATTACGGCAGACTTTAGTAATTACGGTAAAGAAAATGTAGATGTGTTTGCACCGGGTGTTCGTATGTATTCTACTTTCCCGGGTGGCGATCAATATGGTAATTTAAAAGGAACCAGTATGGCAGCGCCTGTGGTAACCGGATTGGCCGCATTGATCCGTTCTTATTATCCGGAGCTGAATGCTATACAGGTGAAAAAAATTATTGAAGAATCTGTTTTAAAACCTGCAGCTTCAGTGACCAGTATCAAACCCGGATCAAAATCTGAACCGATATCATTCAGTTTATTAAGCAACTCCGGTGGTATTATCAATGCATTCAATGCAGTTGCTGATGCAGATACAACCAAAATAATGATGGCTTCTAAAGAACCTGTAAAAGAGCCTGTAAAGATCAACGCTACTACCAATACAAAACCAACTACCAAAAGCAAACTCTGATGCCAAGGCCGCAAGCAACCGATTTTCCACAGTATTTTGCCAGATATATTTCACGTGTTGATGCTGATAGTCTTTCTGAGGCTAAGACAAAATACACAAAACTACTGACCGATTTTTATAGTACCCTTCCCGAAGCAAAAGCAGAATTTCGATATGCCCCCGATAAATGGACATTGAAAGAATTACTGCAACATGTGGTTGATACGGAACGGATCATGAGTTACCGTTTACTCAGAATTTCCCGTGGCGATACAACCCCTCTCGCCTCTTTTGATGAAAACAGTTATGCTGTTGCCTCCAATGCCAATGCCAGAAGTTTTGATTCGATCAAAGAAGAATTTGTTGCCGTAAGAAAAGCCACCGATCTGTTGATCGCTTCATTAAGCGAAGAACAACTAGACTTAGAAGGGGTTGCCAGTAACCTACCCGTAAAAGCAAATGCAGTAGGTTTTATTATTTTCGGGCACATGCTGCATCATAAGGCGGTGATTGAGGAAAAATATCTTTAGGGCAATTTTGGAATTTTGAAATTGCCGATTTTGGAATTTTAGCAACCTTAAAAATATATATCCCCTCTTTGCTCTGCAAGGAGGGGTGCCCAAGCGGCCGGGCGAAGGGCGGGGTAGTTAGCACTTCGCAACCACCCCCGGTTTACTTTTTCTTCAAAAAAATAAATCGCCCCCTCCTTGAAAAGGAGGGAATATGTTCAAAAGACAATTCCAAAATTCCAAAATTTCGAAATTCCAAAATCAGTACCTCACAAAATCACTCCACTCCTCGTCACACAATAATTTATTCAAAACAACACTCTTCATCACCTCTGTATAATCCATTGCTTTACCGTTTACCCAAATGGTTCTGTATACCAAACGAATTCCATGACTGTAATCAACCCACCAGTTTATATGTCCGGTGTACAAAGGTTGAATGGGTTTACCATCTAATTTGTGCCAGCCATAAATAGCTTCGCGATCGGGTTTGGAGTCGCGTGAAATTTTGCCGGATATCACTACATCTTTTTTTATTCCCGAAATCAACCCCTTCTTGCCTTTCCGTTGTCCTTCAATCATTAAATGGTGTTGCCACATGGTAACCGAACTGTCGCGAAAAGCATACATAGGCACCGGCACCAATTTTACCGTGGCCTGTTCATAAATATCATTCACCATTTTTCGCGTGGGTAAAAAACAGTGAAAGCTATCAGCAATTATCTGCGCAGCCATGGGCGTTAAAGGTATTCTTGCCCAATCATTATCTGTACCTAATGCCAGATAATCCGGTGCCACAAAATACCATGCAGAAATCGTTTTACCGGAACTATCCGTCATGGACGTATGGATCTTTACAAACTTTCTGAGAAAAGATGGGATATTGCCCGAGAGTATTTCAATTTTAGCCAGCGAATCTCTCTCCTTCCATTTAGATGCCGCTACTTTCTCGTAAAAAGCGGTTGCTGTTTGCGGCACCCCTTCTCCATGCCATACCGGCCAGTTCATTTTCTTTGTAGTTCTGCAAGAGATGAGTATTGCCGCAAATAAAAAAAACTTATATAATTTAAACATAGTATTTCTTTTCATGAAGCTAATAGACTATAATCCATGGACCATGGTCTACAACTCTGAAAGTTAGAAATAAATTAACTGATTATCTAAGACCATAACCCAATAACTTAGCAACAGTATGACAAAGATCGGTCTCATATCAGACACACATGATTATCTTGATGAAGCGGTATTCAAACATTTTGCTCATTGTGATGAGATCTGGCATGCCGGTGATTTTGGTACTGCTGCTGTTACTGATGCATTAAAAGCATTCAAACCATTACGGGGTGTATACGGCAATATTGACGGATATGATATACGAAGTGAATATCCCGAAACACTGATCTGGCAATGCGAAGAAGTAAAGATTCTTATGATTCATATTGGCGGCTATCCGCCTAAATACAATGCCACATCAAAAGCCCTGATCAAAGAACATCATCCACAGATCTTTATCAGTGGCCATTCGCATATTTTAAAGATCATGTTCGACCCTACTATGAACTGCCTGCACATGAACCCCGGTGCAGCCGGTAAACATGGCTGGCATAAGCTGAGAACCTTAGTTAGATTTGAGATTGACGGGAAGGATATTAAGCATTGTGAGGTGATCGAATTGGGTAACAGGTGAGGCAATTTTAGAATTTTAGAATTTTGAAATTGTCCTTATTAAATAAGAAATGATTTTAAAAATGAGTATCTTTTATTTCTAAATTATCTTTTATGTCTACTTCCCTAAACCGCAGAGATTGGTTAAAGAGTAATTCATTGGCTGCATTGGCACTTGGGTTTTCGATTCCTTCGATGGGTATGGGAAATGAAGAAGGGCTGCTTCGCAATTTTGGTGCTGATAAGGGATTGATCAATCTGGGATCGAATGAAAACCCTTATGGCATTTCTCCCAAAGCCAAAGAAGCTTTACTGTCAATGGTTGGCCTTTCGCACCGTTATCAATTTAATGTATCCGCATTATCAGATTTTGAAAAAGAAATTGCGCAATATTATAAAGTAGGCAGTGATCAGGTTTTGATAACGGCAGGTTCAGGAGAGATCTTAAACAAATTACCCCGCCATTTCAGTAAAGGCAGTCTGGTTACGGCAACGCCAACATTTGCTACGCTACCTAATACAGCTAAAAAGAGAGGCACCAAAGTAATTGAAGTACCCTTAACCGCTGATAAAGTCCATGATCTTCCCGCCATGCTTCGCGCGATTGATAATAATACGGGGATGGTTTATATCTGCAATCCTGCCAATCCCAGCAGTACCGTTTTACCCACACAGGCTTTAAAAGATTTTTGTACAGAAGCTTCTAAAAAAGCGGTGGTGGTAATTGATGAAGCCTATATAGATTTTCTCGACAATCCGGAAAGTAAATCAATGATCTCTCTGATCGATAAAAATCCGAATGTATTGGTTGTAAGAACCTTCTCAAAAATTCATGCTATGGCAGGATTGAGGATAGGTTTTGTTTTGGGGCACCCCGCTTTGATCCGCGCATTGGATGAAAATTATTTTACCAATTCACGTATCAGTGTCAGCAATCTTGCCGCAGCAGCTGCATTGGCCAGTTTAAAAGATGAAGCACACAGGGCATCCTGTAAGCAAAAGAATGCAACGGCACGGGAATATACTTTTACTGCACTAAAAGAAATGAATATTGCCTGCATTCCATCCTACACAAATTTCCTTTTCTTCCCACTAGGTAAATACCCTGGCGATTTTGCAAAAGATATGCTGGCTAAAAATGTGATCCTCCGTTCAAATACATATCCGGATGGCAAATGGGGTCGTGTAAGTGTTGGTACGATTGATGAAATGAAACAATTCATCAGTTTAATGAAAGAAGACTGGAAGGGTTGATAAGATCAATCCTTTGATTTTGCATAATATTTCCCAATGATCCATGTATTCGGCAAACCGATCATGGAAATCAATATGGCTGCATTGATCAATGCATTGGTTAGATGGAAGGTACTTGCCTTAGGCACCTGACTAAATGGAACCACCAACAGATTCATTACACACCATACAAATATTCCATACCCAATAGCAGTAAGCCATCTATTGACTGACAGAAACTTCAGTCGTGGATAGATCAGAAAAAAGAAAGTGGTAAAAATAAAGGCAATCATAAAGTGAAATACCAATCCCCATATTACAACAGCCGTGCCTCCGCTAAGTGCAGTGGAACCAAAAGCACCGCTGGCAACATATTTTAATACAACAATGGGGTTTTTACCCGTTTTTATATAGGTATAGAGAAGAGCAGAAAGTATATCAAGTGTACCCGTTGTAAAACCGGCCAACAGGATTGTCTTCTGTGCATCAGGCGTTTCTATTGAAGAAGATTCTGACATAGCTATCGAATTTGTATCAATAAAAATTACATACCCGGAAACCAGGGTCTGCCAATTCCTTCGCGGAAAGGCCATGGGATACTTGCTAAAATTACGATCAATGCGATCAGGAAATAATAAAATGCTTTTTTGTATTTCACTTCATCACTCACTGCTTTTTTGGCCATACCATGTGCCAGTGTCAGAAACACAATCGCAATCAACATCCCAACCGGATGTTCTACCCAAAAGAAACGAAAGAATTTATCTTTCATCACAGAAGTTCCTTCAGGTAATGTTGTTGTAAAAAACCCATATCGTCCAAAAGCTACCTGGTATAAACCCAGCAACAAAGTAATATGTCCGCTGATCATGGTAAACAGCCACACTTTTTTATCGCCTGCGGAGAATGTTTTTTTACCTGTCCAGCCCACATAGGCTTTGGCAATGGAAAGCACCAATAAAATCAGGATCACCCAACGCAGCAAATTATGTAAGTGCAATAAACCGGTTTGCATATGGTTTGTTTTAGAGATTGAAGATAAAGTAGTGGTTTGTAAAAAGGAAGTTTATTTTATGAGGTGAGTAGTGAGAAGTCAGTCGTGAGTGTAGAACATATTGCTCACGACTGACTACTCACTACTCACAATGTTATTCCACCCAATCTGCAATAAACAAATTGGTATCATGTGTTCCGCCATTATTCCGGTTTGAGGCAAATACAATCTTTTTGCCATCCGGACTAAACATTGGGAATGCATCAAATCCTTTATCGCGGCTGATCTTTTCCAATCCTTTTCCGTTTAAATCTGTCAGGTACATATTAAATGGAAACCCTCTTTTGTATTCATGGTTGCTGCAAAAAATAATATGCTTGCCATCGGGTGTAAAATTGGGTGCCCAATTAGCCTGTTCTAGAAAAGTAATTTGTTTGGCATTTTTCCCGTCTGCATCTGCCACCCATACTTCCATATGTGTGGGGGCTACCAATCCTTCCTTTAAAAGGCCTTTATATTCTTTAATTTCTTCAGGTGTTGTAGGCCTGCTTGCGCGCCAAACAATTTTCTTTCCATCAGGGCTAAACCATGCTCCTCCATCATAACCTAATGTATTGGTTACTTTTTTTTCTTTACCGGTTGCCAGTTCCATTACATACAGATCAAGGTCGCCATCTTTATCACTGCAATAGATCATTTTCTTTCCGTCAGGAGAAAGTGTGCCTTCTGCATCATAGCCTTTGGCAGTGGTTAATTGCTTAACAATCTTTCCATCCAGTGTTGCCATGAAAATATCATAGGTGTCATATAGAGGCCAGATGTATTTATTACCATATTTACTTCTATCGGGAAGCGGCGGACAGGTATCCGCACCTTTATGTGTGGATGCATAAATAATATGTTTCCCGTCAGGTAAAAAATAAGAACAGGTAGTTCTGCCTTTTCCACTGCTGATCATTTTGTATTCAAATTTTTCATTGGGGCTTGTGGGCACTTTACCCATAAAGATCTGATCACAATTCAATCCTTCTTTCGGATTGGTGCGTTGAAAAGTGATATACTTACCATCATAACTGAAATACGCTTCTGCATTATCCCCGCCAAAAGTTAACTGGCGGATATTTTTAAAATGCTTCTCTCCGGCAAATAAAACAGAATCGGCTGATTGAGCTAACAGATAGTCTGCAAAACACAATAAAGACAGGGTAAATAAAAAACTTCTCTTCATATGATAGATGTTAATATTCGGCAAAAATAGGCGCAAGGGAACAGTCTTTTGTCAAAAATATGTCAGCAGAACCGGCTTACACATATTTTTGTTGCATGAAACATTGGATCATAGCCCTTTTGAGCCTGGTAATCCTTGCCTGTAATGAGCCTGCAAAGCCAAAAATACCTGATACGCTTACCAAGGATGAAATGCCCGCCCCCGTTCAGGAATTATTTAAAAAAACAGCGGCAAACCCGGATAGCATCAGCCTTCGTCTCCAATTGGTAAATGCCCTCGATAGTTTGGGGGCTTATAAACAGGCTTTGGGCCAGATGGATTCATTGATCAGGAAAGACAGCCTGAATTACGGCTTATGGTACAGAAAAGCCCTTTTGCAGGAATCTACAAAAGATACCACCGGGGCATTAAGATCCTACCGTTACGCGATCCGCATCTATCCTTCTCCCGATGCACAACTGGGTGCTGCCAATTTATTGGCCGAAAGAAAAGATTCAACGGCACTGTTGATCTGCAGGCAGGTAGCTTCTTTAAATATGGGTAGAGAATATAACGCCCATTGCCATTTTATTACTGGGGTATATTTTGCCCGTACCGGTAATAAGCAAAAAGCCATACAGGCTTTTAACAACACAATCATCAACGATTTAAATTATACGGAAGCGTATATGGAAAAAGGGTTTCTATTCTATGACGATAAAAAGTATTCAGATGCGCTGCAGGTTTATCAAACCCTGATAACGGTAAAAAACACTTATGCCGATGGATATTACTGGCTGGCCAAAACACAGGAGGCTATGAATAATAAAGCTGAGGCTATCAATAATTATCAAAAATCGCTTACGCTCGACCCTAAGTTAAAAGAAGCCACCGCCGCTCTGCAAAGATTAGGGGTGAAATAAAAATAGAAATGCAGGCGAAAATTTCTCAATTTCGCGCTACCAAATTCATGTTATGCCCATTATTGCTCCTTCCCTCTTAAGTGCCGATTTTCTGAACCTTCAGAAAGATTGTGATATGCTGAATACCAGTGAGGCAGATTGGTTTCATCTGGATGTGATGGACGGGCAGTTTGTTCCCAATATCAGTTTTGGTTTTCCCGTAATTGAAAAAGTACGCAAGGCCACCACCAAAATCTGTGATGTTCATTTAATGATACTGGAGCCGGGCAACTATGCAGAAGCTTTTCAAAAAGCCGGTGCAGATATGCTTACCATACATTATGAAGCCTGTCCGCATCTGCACAGAAACATACAACAGATCAAAGCTCTGGGTATGAGAGCCGGCGTGGCATTGAACCCACACACACCCGTTCATCTGTTAAGCGATATTTTACAGGATATTGATATGGTACTGATCATGAGTGTAAACCCCGGATTTGGCGGCCAGCAGTTCATCCCACATACTATTGATAAGATCCGTGCTTTAAAGCATATGATCAAAGAAAAATCACTTCATACATTAATTGAAATAGACGGCGGCGTAACCCTCGAAAATGCGCCCGCCATTCTTCATGCCGGAGCAGATGTTTTGGTTGCAGGAAATACGGTTTTCAAATCTGCTGATCCTGTTGCCACGATTGCCTCTTTAAAAAAACTATAGTCTATTTCCCAATTTCCCAATTCCAAAATTTCAAAATTCCTCATCCCTCTTTCCACATCTGTGTATAAGAAGTCTTAGGTTTTGATATTGATATACAATTAAATTTGAGAAGGAAGGGATAAATAAGTACCGAATCAAAATCGTCAAACCTTAAACCGTAAAAAGATTGACTGAAACTATCATTAACCTCGAATCCGTGAATCCCATTGAATTCTTTGGTGTAAACAACGGAAAATTAGATTTGCTGAAAAAGAAATTCCCATTGTTAAAGATCCTCTCCCGCGGGACGCAATTAAAACTAAGCGGGGCCCCCGAACAAATTGATACAGCAAAAGAAAAGATCGATCTCATCATTCAGTATCTTGAAAGAAACGGACACCTCAGTGAAGGTTATTTTGAACAGATCTTAGGTGGAGATGATGCAGAAACCATCGACAATTTTGTAGACCGCAATCCAAATGATATTCTTGTATTCGGACCTAATGGAAAAACCGTAAGGGCCAGAACACAGAATCAAAAGAAGATGGTTCATGCGGTTGACAGAAACGATATCGTATTCGCCATCGGGCCGGCCGGTACCGGTAAAACCTATACCGCAGTTGCATTAGCCGTTCGTGCTTTAAAAAACAAACTCGTAAAAAAGATCATCTTAACACGCCCGGCAGTTGAAGCAGGTGAAAGCCTTGGTTTCTTACCAGGCGATCTCAAAGAAAAGATCGATCCATACCTGCGCCCTTTATATGATGCATTGGATGATATGATTCCGGCAGATAAACTCGGGTATTATATGACCACCCGCACCATCGAGATCGCTCCTCTCGCTTATATGCGCGGACGAACCTTGGATAATGCATTCATCATTTTAGATGAAGCGCAGAACACCAATGATCTGCAATTGAAAATGTTCTTAACAAGGATCGGTGCCAATGCCAAAGCCATTATTACCGGCGACCCTACGCAGGTAGATCTGCCAAGGAATATGCGCAGTGGTTTAGAAAAATCAACACGCATCCTCAAGAACATCGATGGAATTGCACATATTGAGCTAACAGAAGAAGACGTGGTACGTCACAGATTGGTAAAAGCCATTATCAAGGCTTACGAAAAAGAACATGAAAAAGATGAGGCCGAACATGGGCATCATCAACGCAGATAAAAGAAAGGGGCTTCAGTATTTGAAGCCCCTTTCTTTTTCAGTTTATACAGAGAAATTAATGTCCTAAAATTTCATGCCCTAATTTATCCCTCTTGGTTTCAAGATATTTCAGGTTATGTTCGTTGGGGTGCATTTCTATCGGAACGATATCAACGATTTCTAATCCATATCCTTTCAAACCCGCACGTTTGCGCGGATTATTACTCATCAATTTTAATTTTGTAGCACCGAGATAACGAAGAATCTGCGCTCCTACACCATAATCTCTTTCATCCATTCCAAAACCCAGATGGATATTAGCCTCTACCGTATCCATCCCTTCTTCCTGCAGTTTATAGGCTTTTAATTTGTTAACCAATCCAATGCCCCTGCCCTCCTGATTCATATATAAAATGATGCCCTTTCCTTCCTGCTCTACTTTTTGCATGGCTTTGTGTAATTGTTCACCACAATCACAACGAAGGCTTCCTAAAATATCTCCGGTAAAACAACTGCTGTGTACACGGGTTAATACGGCTTCTCCTTTTTCCCAGCTTCCCTTTACCAATGCAAGATGTTCTGCGCCGGTGGTTTTTTCCTTAAACGCTATCAATTTAAAATGTCCATATTTCGTAGGCATATCAACCCTTACCAGTTCTTCAATAAGTGAGTCTGTTTTTAACCGGTAATCGATCAGGTCTTTGATAGAAATAATTCTAAGATTGAATTTTTTCGCGATCTCAGTTAACTGCGGCAATCTTGCCATGGTACCATCTTCATTCATTACTTCCACCAAAACACCCGCCGGTTCCAATCCGGCCAAACGAGCCAGATCAACTGCAGCTTCTGTATGCCCCGTTCTGCGCAGTACCCCACCGGTAGTTGCCCTGAGCGGAAAAATATGCCCGGGCCTTCCCAATGCAGAAGGTTTTGTCTGATGATCAACCAATGCCTGAATGGTTTTGGACCGGTCCTGCGCAGAAATACCGGTAGTGGTACCATCGCCGATCAGATCCACAGAAACCGTAAAAGCGGTTTCATGTAAAGAGGTATTGGAGGTTACCATCGGTTCCAGTTCCAGTTCTTTACAACGCTCTTCGGTAAGAGCAGCACAGATCAAACCACGGCCTTCCTTACTCATAAAATTGATCACTTCGGGTGTTGTATGTTGTGCCGCAATAATAAAATCGCCTTCATTCTCACGATCTTCATCGTCAACAACGATTATCATTTTACCGTTACGGATATCTTCAACCGCATCTTCAATCCTGTCTAACATAAAATTACTTTGAGGTGCAAAATTACAGATGATACGTTGTAATTAGGCCAACCGATGCCCGAAAACAGCAACTGCAACAGAATTTTACCAATAACGCAAACATTTACCCGTGAAAAAACACCCATTTTAGCGGTAAATACCTAATGGCAGATCCGGAATAATTGTGGTGATTAGCCGGTAAAACCGAAACCATGTTTTACCAAAGAATCTGCGCCGTGTTTCTGATCATCATTCCCTTTACAGTAATTGCGCAACATACTACTGGCAGCATTAGCGGTACGGTGAAAGCAAAGAATGGTGAAGCCTTGCAAAATGCATCCATTCAACTCATTCACGAACCTACCGGTACCGTCTATTTATCAAAGGCCAATAAAAGAGGGGATTATCAGATCCAGAATATTAGTCCCGGCGGCCCTTATTTATTGCAGTTCTTATTCATCGGTTTCGCAACAGAAAAAAAATCGCCTTTCTATATCAATCTTGGCGACGCATTGAATATTGATGTAAGACTTATACCGGAATCCTATCAGTTAAATACGGTTATCGTATCCGCCCAGTTAAAAAATAAAAATATTGGCAAAGGAGGATCGGAAATACTGATTAACCGCGATCAAATAGATAACACACCCAACGCAGGAAGAAATATATCCGATTATTTACGAACGGTGCCGCAGGTAAAACTGGTAAATGGAAATGAAGGAGCGGTTTCTCTTGGCGGACAAAATAACCGTTATAATGCATTCTATGTGGATGGCGCCGTAAACAATGATGTGTTTGGCTTATCGGCCTCGGGCACCAATGGCGGGCAGGCAGGTATTGCACCCTTATCTGTTGATGCAATTGATCAGTTTCAAATATCCCTTACTCCTTATGATGTGTCGGTTGGGAATTTTACAGGTGGCACTATTCATGCAATAACAAGATCGGGTACTAACCAAACGGAAGGATCTGTATATCATTTTTTCAGTAATAAACTATTGACAGGGAAAAACAGCGCCGATGCAAACCGGAGTAACTTAGCAACATACACAACCGGGCTTCGTTTACAGGGTGCATTCACTCCGAATAAGCTGTTTTATTTTTTAAATATGGAGATACAACGCGACAGGTATCCCATTGCATATGATCTCAATAATTATACGGGTTATTCAAAAGACAAAAATCTCATCAACATTCTGTATAATAAATTAAAAACAAACTACGGATATGATGCAGGAAGTATTGATGAAGGGCTGGAAATGGTGAATGCAGACAGATTGGTGATGCGGGTGGATTGGAATATCAATAACCGGAATAAAATTTCCATCAGCAACCGGTACACAGCCGGACAAAGAATGAATATCAATCAAAGCAATGAAACAGAGATCCATTTCAGTAACGATGGATTTTTGTTGAACTCGATTACCCATTCGGTTTCTGTTGACTGGGGAACAGTTACACGTAATCATCATTTCAATAAATTCATTACAACATTCACAAGAGTAAAAGATGACCGTGGCCCGCTGGGGAAAGCATTTCCGCATGTAAGGATCAACGACGGTAATGGAGCCATACTTTTCGGAACGGATAACAGTTCCACCATCAATTTACTTACCCAACAGAATATTACATTGTTTGATAAATACAGTTTTATATCCGGCAGTCATCATATTAATTTTGGCCTTGATATTGAATACAACAAAGTGTTGAATGCTTTTATACAGAACAGTTTTGGCAATTATACATTCTCATCGTTAGGTGATTTTTTAACCGATCAACACCCATCAGCTTACCAGTTAGGGTTTTCATTAATTGATAAAAGAAATGATGACCAAACAAATGCATCTGCAAAATTTTCTGTTTTAAAAACTGCTTTGTTTTTGAATGATGCGTTCAAACCATCGCCACAATTTTCTTTGCAATTGGGTATACGCGCAGAAAAATATCAGTTCCTTAATCATCCTGCGGGCGATGATTCACTTAACCTTTTGTACCTGCCACAAATGGCTGTTTATTATGATCTGCAAAATTCAGTTTCGGGCAAAGGGCCTGTTATACCTGTATCCATTTCTCCGCGGATCGGATTTATTTACCGAAGTGAAAATAATGCGTGGACAATTCGCGGTGGTGCAGGAGTTTTTTCAGGTCGCATTCCTTTGGCCTGGCCCGGAGGTATCTATAATAACAATGGCATCTATATTGGAGGGTATTCAGCAAACCGGCAGCAACTTAATATGATCCGCTTCCGCCAGGATGCTTATAAACAATGGGATCTCACAGAAACAAGGGCTTCTGTTAATAAGGAGCCCGTAAATCTGATTTCACAAAAATTTTCGATGCCCGCTCTTTTTCGCACATCGATTTCTGTAGAAAAAAAGATCAACACAAACTGGTCAGCTTCGGCAGAACTGATTTTCAGTAAAAATCTTACCGAAATAAAATATACAAACATAAACCTGATGACGCCAGCCGATACGGCTTCGGGGCCGGATAAACGTTTGATCTATTCAATCATCAATAATGGAAAGATTCCGTTAACGGGTGCTGCTACAAATCCTTATGATTATATTATCCTACTCAGTAACAACAAAACACAAACCGGCTATGCACAATTATTTACAACCACACTCAATAAAAGATCCGGCACAGGATGGGATTTTAATCTGAGTTATACATGGGGAAGATCATTTGCGGTAAATGAAGGAACTGCTTCTGTAAACCTGAGCCAGTGGCGCTTACAGGAAACGGTGAATGGAAGAAATACCATCACCCGATCAGTTTCTGATTTCAGCAACGGCCACAAAATATTGGCTTGGTTCAATAAAAAATATTTTTTCAATGATAAAAAAATGCCTTTACAGATCTCAATCATGTATACCGGTCAATCGGGTAGGCCGTTCAGTTATGTGTATGGGAATATGAGTATGACAAGAGACGATGGCGCATATGGAGCATACGATCTTCTTTACATACCAACAACGGATGAAGTTTCTCAAATGAACTTTTTGCAAAACACCCTTAACGGAAAGATGTATTCGCCCGATCAACAGAAAGAAGCTTTGGAAAAATTTTTGCAAACAGATTCTTATCTGCAAAAACACCGTGGACAATATGCGGAAAGAAATGCAACCTTAACACCTTTCACCAACCGGGTTGATCTGCAATTAAAACAGGATTGTATATTCCGAATCGGAAAACAGCGATATCAGCTGCAATTCAGTTTGGATATTTTCAACCTTGGAAATCTGATCAATCCTAATTGGGGTTTACAATATGAAGTTCCTTTTGATCATTTTGCGTTGATCGATTTTGCGGGTTATACCGGATCGCCGAAATACATCCCGCAATATCGTTTTAACCCTGAAATTTTACAAAAAGAGGGCCGGTGGCAAATCAATACAACGCCTTATCCAGCATATGCTTCGCATTGGAGCAGCCAGATCGGTATTAGATTTACATTTAAATAATACTTAATGTGTTAAAGGCACAGGTTCAAAACAGGTTTTTTGTGCCGTGGACAATGGTAACGTTGGTTTCGAGTGCCGAAAACAGGGCATTTTATCACCATTTAATCAACATTCTCTTAATCAGGCTACATTATTTTAACATTAATTTGGAAATGTAGGCTTACGAACGCCATATATGTTTGATATTTGCACGACTAAAACTATGCATATATGCGAATTTTAAAGAGATTTTGCTTGATGTTACCGGCTTTATTGATGGCCGTTGCATCGATGGCTCAGGTTACAGGCGGTGCGGTTGCCGGTACTGTTAAAGACAGTAAAGGTCAGGCGCTGGCGGGAGCTTCAGTAGAAGTGCTCCATGAGCCTTCAGGTACCAAGTACAAAACAGTATCTGCTGCTTCAGGAAAGTTCAACTTACCTGCTTTGCGTGTTGGTGGTCCGTACAAGATCACTATCAGCTATGTAGGTTTGAAAACAGAAACCTTTACGGATGTTTATATCCAGTTGGGTGAGCCTTCAGTGATAGACGTTACTCTGGCCGAAACTTCAGCCCAGCTTGCAGAAGTTGTGGTAAGTGGTGCAAGCAGAAAAGGTGCTTTGATTTCAAAAGAAAGAAAAGGTACCGGTACCAATATCAACAAAAGATTATTGTCGAGTTTGCCTACTTTGAACAGAAGTATCACAGACTTTACCAAGTTAACTCCACAGGCACAGGGTACTTCCTTTGCCGGACAGGATAACCGTGCCATCAACTTTACTTTGGACGGAACCATCTTTAATAACTCATTCGGTCTTGCAGCTTTGAATGGTGGTCAAACCAACTCTCAGCCGGTATCATTGGATGCGGTTGAAGAAATTCAGGTTAACCTTTCTCCCTACAATCTGAAAGAAGCCGGTTTTACTGGTGCCAGCATTAATGCGGTTACCAAAAGCGGTACCAATACTTTACATGGTGGTGGTTTTTATAACAACCGTAATGAAGGTCTGGTAGGAACCAAAGCCGGTTCGGGTGGTAAAGAATCTGTTGTTACCAATGCTTTTGACGTAAAACAATTCGGATTCAGTCTGGGTGGAGCACTTATTAAAAATAAAGTGTTCTTCTTCCTAAACTATGAGAACGAGAAAAGAACTGATCCAGGCTCTTTATTTGTAGCTGATAACGGAAGCAATACAGGTGGAGCAAATGTTAGCCGTGTTTTGAAATCTGATCTGGAAACATTATCTACTTTCTTACAAACCAAATTCAATTACAATCCGGGTTCATACGAAAACTATCCTTTTCTTACCACAAGTAATAAAGGATTGGCAAGGATCGACTGGAACATCAGCGATAAGCACAAACTGCAGATTCGTGGTAACTACATGAAATCTAAGCGTGATGTGGGTATCAGCGGCTCAGGTGCATTTACTTCCCGTGCAAGTTCACAGTCAATCGCCTTCCAGAACACAACTTATGAGATCAATAATGATATCTTATCGTTTATTGGCCAGTTGAACAGCCGTTTCAGCAGCAAAGTTGCCAATGAGGTTTCTTTCGGATATACTGCTAACAGAGATTACCGTGCTTACAAAGGCAGCGGATTTCCTACAGTAGATATCCTTGACGGAACCGGCGACCGTAACTATATTTCTTTTGGTGTGGATCCTTTTACACCAAATAACCGTTTGAATACCGATACATGGCAGTTTTCTGATAACATGACCATATATGCAGGTAAACATACCATTACTGCAGGTGTTAGCTACGAGTCATTTAAATATTATAATGCCTTTACACCAAACGTATTTGGAACCTTTACTTTCAAAAGCTTAGCTGATTTCTATACTTCTGCTAACGCTTATCTGGCTAATCCTAACATGACAGCTAATCCTGTTCAGTTAAGAAGATACCAATACTCTATCAGCAACTTGCCTGACGGAAGTGTTTGGGCAGCTGTAACCAAAGCAAAAAGCATTGGTGCGTATATTCAGGATGATGTAGAACTGGAAAAGAACTTCAACCTTACCTATGGTATCCGTTTTGATGTTCCTTATTTTACCAGTTCAGGTTTCACCAACACTGAGGTTGACAACATGAGTTTCCTGGATGATAAAGGCCAGACAGTTAAATTGAGTACTTCTAAATTACCATCTGCCTTATTACAAATCTCTCCAAGAATTGGTTTTAACTATGATGTATCAGGAAACAAAAGCACCCAGATCCGTGGTGGTGTTGGTTTATTCACAGGCCGTCCTCCATTTGTTTACATCAGTAACTCAGTGGGTAACAATGGTGTAATCAGCGGTTCAGGTTCATTTGATAATGCTGCAACCCTGATCTTCCCTTTCAAACCAAACACTCCTGCAACGGTTCCTGCAAGCTTACAGCCAACACCGTTAACACCGGCTGCTAGCTATAACATTGCACCTATTGCAGATAACTTCAGGTATCCAAAGATCTTAAGAGCCAACTTTGCTGTTGATCAGAAATTATACAAAGACATCGTTGGTGGTGTAGAATTAGTATTTACACAAAGCATCAACAACATCTACTATTACAATGCAAATCTGGTTGCACCGGTGGGAACTTTTACCGGACCTGATCAGCGTTTACGTTATGCAAATCCAAATGCACTTTCCGGTGGTGTTGCTACATTGAACACAACTGCTGCTGCTATCAGGATCAATTCTAAACTGTCTGATGCAACTGTACTGAAAAGCGGACCTTACGGCCAATCATTAGCCGCTACTGTTAAGATCGAAAAACCTTTGAAAGCAAAAGGTTTGGGCTGGTTAGTAGCTTATAACTATGGACGTACCAGAGATTATATCACAGGTGGTTCAATTGCCTTCTCAAGCTGGTCTGGTAACCGTTCAATTAATGGTAACAACAGACCTGATATTGCTTTTGGTGATAATGATATTCCTAACCGTGTAATTGCTAATATCAACTACAGAACTGAATTGGGCAAACACGCTGCTATCCAGTTCTCATTGTTTAACCAAACACAAAATCAAGGCCGTTTAACCTATACTGTTAGTGGTGACTTGAATGGTGATGGTGTGAGTGGTAATGATCTGATGTATGTTCCGAAAGATCAAAGCGAAATGAACTTTACTACACTAGCCGGTTATACACTTCAACAACAGAAAGATGCATTTGATGGCTATATCAATCAAGATAAATACCTGAGCACACGCAGAGGTAAATATGCTGAAAGAAACGGTGGTTTATTACCTTATGTAACCCGTTTCGATATTTCTGTAATGGTTGAATTGTTTGGTAACGTTAACAAAAACAGACACACCATACAGTTAAGAGGTGATATTTTCAACTTTGGAAATATGCTGAACCCGGCATGGGGTGTAGGTTACACAACCAATACCACAATACCTCTGACTTTCAAAGGTGTTGATGCAACCGGAGCTCCGGTGTATACCTTCTTCCCTTTTGGTGGCAATCTTAACTATAGCACTTATAGAAAAGGTACCAGCCTTGTGGATGCATGGCAGGCACAATTGGGTATCAGATACATTTTCTAATCTGATCTCTCTCAATACAAAAAACCCGAATCAAATTGATTCGGGTTTTTTATTTGCCAATAAAGAAAGTCTTATCATCAATTCAGAACTACAGACTACAGACTTTTTATCCCCCAACCCCATTTTAAGAAAGAAGGAAATGCTTTTGCCCACGTGGGCACATCATGTTTGCCATCTACCATTTCGAGGTATTCAATATGTTCATCCGTAAACCCCTTGGCCTTTAATTCTACAATCAGATCCAGTGCATCATCAATAGAATCGATCACGCCATTTTGGTTTCTGTCGGCAGTTTCATCCAGTGTTCCGCATTCTACAAAAAAACGCAGCCAGGGATAAAAACTTCCTTTTCGGATCTGGAGGTGCATTAATCTGTCCTGCTCATCATCATATCCATCATCATACCCCTTTCTTCTCCACCACAAAGAGCCGCTGAAAATGCCGATCCTGTTAAATTCGCTGGGATGATTCCAGGCTATATCCAGTGCGCTTAATCCACCAAGTGAAAAACCGGCATAAGACTTATCTCTGAAAGAAGGTGCATGATAGGTTTTACGAATAAACGGAAGCAGTTCTTCAAAAATGAACTTTGTATATAAACCGGCACTCGCCCCCCTGCCTTTATAGTCTGCCGAATAAGCCGTGCCATATTCCATTTTCCGGTTGGGGCCGCAGTGAATGCCAATACAGACAAGTGGCTCAATTTCTCCGTTAGAGATAAGCCCGTCAAGGGTTTCATCAAAAGGCATTTTTAAAAGATCCTGTCCGTCGTTGATCAATAACAAACTCATCTGTTCCGGAACCGAAAGTGCGATGGGCAGGTACACATCAAAAATTACATCCCTTTGCAGGTATTCTGAATAGACCGTATGTTGTTCAACGATCAGTGATGTAATAAGACTCTGCGGGGTTTCATCTGCCATAGTTTCAAAAATAATATAATGGCAACAATTCGGGATAAGGAAATCTCCACATACTTACTGAATGTTTATGAAATCAAGCCGGAACCATTAACAGAAAGATTTATCATAAGGAGTTTTCATATTTCAAATCAGTTTGCTTAAATTGAATACGGATATGCAGCAACCGGCTGTATTTGTTTCAAAACTTTAATGAATTGTTTATGAAAAAGATTGGTATCCTGTTCGGACAGGAAAGAAGTTTTCCGACCGCCTTTGTAGAAAGGGTAAACAGCAAAAATATCCCGGGCATTACTGCAGAACCGGTTCGTATTGATAAAGTAATGCAGGGCGAGCCTACCGAATATGCGGTGATCATTGACCGCATCAGTCAGGATATCCCCTTTTACCGTGCTTATCTGAAAAACGCAGCTTTATGCGGAACAGCAGTGATCAACAATCCTTTCTGGTGGAGTGCAGATGAGAAATTTTTCAATAATTGTCTGGCTACCAAAATAGATGTGCCTGTTCCTAAAACCGTAATACTTCCATCGCGTGATCTTCCTCCGGATACATCAGATCAGTCGTTCAGCAACCTGGCTTATCCATTGGATTGGGATACTATTTTTAAATACATCGGTTTCCCTGCCTACATGAAACCCTTTGCAGGCGGCGGTTGGAAGAATGTATACAAGCTCACAAGCATGGATGACTTTTTTGAGAAGCACGCAGAAACCAATCAACTGGTAATGCTGTTACAGGAAGAAATTGTGTTTGATGAATATTACCGCTGTTATTGTATTGGCGGAAAACATGTTCGTATTATGCCGTATGAACCACGCAATCCACATCATCTGAGATATGTTGCCGATTTTTCTCCATCACCAGAAAGACTGAAACAAATGGAGGATATTGTTTTACGTATCAATAAATACCTGGGCTATGATTTTAATACCGTAGAACTTGCCTTACGCGATGGTGTTCCGTATGCCATTGATTTTTGTAATCCGGCACCTGATGCAGATATTAAAAGCGTAGGGCAGGAAAACTTTGATTGGGTGGTAGAAACCGCTGCAAACTATGCTATTGAAAAAGCACAATCGCAGGTGGATGGGGCAGATAACCTTACATGGGGTGAATATATTAGGAGAGGTAGTACAGGACAAAAATTATATTAAAGTGTAGTGTGGTCGTGTTTGCGTGATGTTTGTCGGGAGACAAACATCACGCAAACACGGCAGCATAAACGATCATAATGAGTTGATATGGTAAATCCAAGTTTTAAACATTTTACACTGGGTGTGGAAGAAGAGTACATGGTGATTGATCCGCATTCGCGTGAGCTGAAGAGCCATGAACAAAGGATTGTGCAGGAAGGGCAGAAAATACTGAAAGACAAAGTAAAAGCAGAAATGCACCAGGCCGTTGTGGAAGTAGGTACCGATATCTGCGCCAATATTGAAGAAGCATTTAACGATGTTGCTTCCCTGCGCGGCAATATTGCACAGATAGCCGGCGATCTTGATCTCTGGATTGGTGCATCGGGAACACATCCTTTCAGCCACTGGGAAACACAACTGATCACCGACCATGTACGATACAATGAAATTGTAAACGAACTGCAGGAAGCCGCCCGCAGTAACCTGATCTTTGGATTACATGTGCATGTGGGTATGGAAGACCGGCGCATGGCCATTCATATTGCCAATACGGCCCGTTATTTTTTGCCACACGTATACGCACTGAGTACCAATTCTCCTTTTTGGGAAGGAAGGGAAACGGGTTATAAATCTTTCCGCACCAAGGTATTTGATAAATTTCCAAGAACAGGTATTCCGGATTATTTTGAGAATATTGAAGCTTATGAGAATTATGTGAACCTGCTGATCAAGACCAATTGTATTGATAATGCAAAAAAGATCTGGTGGGATCTTCGAGTTCACCCTTTCTTTAATACTGTCGAGTTCCGGATCTGTGATGTGCCTATGACCATTAATGAAACCATTACGATTGCCGCACTTTTTCAGGCCATTTGTGCCAAGATCTATAAACTAAGGGGGCAAAACCTGAATTTTATGATCTACCAGCGTTCCCTGATCAATGAGAACAAATGGAGGGCCAGCCGGTATGGGATTGACGGAACCCTGATCGATTTTGGTAAGGAAACCGAGGTAAATACCCGCTCACTCATTTACGAACTGCTTGATTTTGTGGACGATGTGGTGGATGAACTGGGCAGCCGCCATATTATTAACTACGTGACCAAAATATTTGAACAGGGCACCGGGGCCGACAGACAATTGGCTGTTTTTCGGGAAACGGGCAGCCTGGTAAGTGTGGTAGACTATATCCACGATCAGTTTTTAACGGTTTAAATACGTAACTGTTTAATTTTAAAGGTCCTGTAACCCACGGTTGCAGGATTTTTTTGTACTTTGAATTGTTAAAAAAGATTGAAAACGGGGCAACGAACTAACTTGTGCCCGTATCTATTCATTACCAAACTATCAAAACCAACCCCTAGGTGACCGACGAGTACGAACTTATACGAGGTTGCATCAGCCAGGATGCCCGCTGTCAGCGTATGCTTTTTGACAAGTATGCCGGCAAGATGATGAGTGTATGCCTGCGTTACGCGAATGATACGATGGAGGCCGAAGACATGATACAGGATGCCTTTATCAAAGTCTTTCAATACATCGGACAATTCAAGTTTGAAGGCGCATTTGAAGGATGGATCAGACGTATTGTAGTAAATACGGCCATCCGTCACCTGGAAAAGAAAAAACTGCATTTTAAGGACATTGATGACAACAGCCAAAACGCACCAAAGATTGAAGCACAGGCTTACAATCATTTGGGAGAAGAGGATCTGATGAAGCTCATCAATCAATTACCGGACGGATATCGTTTGGTATTTAACCTTAACGTGATAGAAGGTTACAGCCATGAGGAAATAGCAGAGATGCTGAATATACAAGCGGGCACCAGCCGAAGCCAGTTAGTAAAGGCGAGGAAGATGCTTCAACAACAAATCATACAACTACAAAAAATTGCTGTATAGAATGACCGATACCCAATTTGATGATTTCTTCAATGACAAGCTCAGGGACCACCAGGCATCCGTGCCTCCCGGTCTATGGGATAAAGTGAAGGAAACACAGTTGGATCAATTCTTCAGCGATAAATTAAAAGATGCTTCTGCCCCGGTACCTGAAGGGCTTTGGGATAAAATAACCGACAGCAGGTTTGATGAATTTGTTGGCGGCAAATTATTTGAGAACACCGCTCCTGTTCCTGCAGGGCTTTGGGATAAAATTACTGATGGGCAGTTTGATAATTTTATCGGAGGTAAATTATTTGAACATACTGCGCCAGTTCCTGCGGGTCTTTGGGATAAAGTAACGGATGGTCAATTCGATAATTTTGTTGCCGGAAAATTATATGATCATTCTGCTCCTGTTCCAAAAGGGCTTTGGGATAAAGTAAATCCACAGGAAGAAGACGACCGCAAACCGGCATTTATCCTGTTCCGCTACCCTGCTGCTGCTTTATTGATACTCGCTTTACTATTGGGCGGTTCATTAGGTGGTTATCTGTTTTTGAAGAATGGTAAAAGCAATAACGAAATTGCTTTACCAGGCATTTCAACCAGCCTAACAAATAAGGATAGCAAAGAAAATAAAGACAATACAACGAATCCATCTGCTGCAAACAATGGGCAATCTACTGATGGAACTGTTGCCAATGGAACGAAAGATGGCCAACCATCATCTGACGGAACCCATGCCGGCAACATACCAGCATCAGGCACAACAGAAAATAAAGATCTGAAAGAAGAAAAGCATTTGAACAGTGAGTCTTCCAATCGCGGCAACAATGGCAATAAAGGGAATGATGATGCGGCTATCACCAATGCCACCGTTTCTTCTCATGCAAAAAAACAATCGCTCAAATTAACACCTGAAAATAAACAGTGGATCAGGAATGGACTTGAGTTTAATCAAGCCACCAAAAAAGAAAATACAACCTCCACAACCTCCACAACCTCCAATAATAACAACGACCAATCGATCGATAAAACAGATGCAACGGATAATGGATTCGATTTTATGGAACCTTATCACAGCAATATTCTTACCGGCGTTCCTATTCCTACACCGGGCAGAGATTACAGTATGTTTGATCTTACGGCTAAAACTTTATCTACAACCAATCATACCAATCAGTTCAGAAATGTGATCATTTGTCCGGCTGATAAAAAGAACCACAATACAGACTGGTTCCTTGAAGCCTATGTATCACCTGATGTTGTTTCGAGAAAAGTAACCAACAATACAGCCACACAGCAGTACCTGCTTACCAAAGACAGCAGTGAAAGCATGCAGATCAGTTATTCGGCAGGTTTGCGTTTGGTAAAACCCATCAATGATAATGTATTGCTGAAAGTAGGTTTGAATTATTCGCAGATCAACCAAAAATATGTTTACCGTACGGAGAATGAAGTAAAAACAACAACTGTTGTAACCGTAAGAACCATTATCAGAGCACCGGGTGATACCGTGATCGTGCACGATACCAGTACTGTTCAACAGATTGGTTTTAAGAACAATACCGTTAAGAATCGTTTCCGCAGTTTTGATATACCGGTAACGGTTGGCTATCAGTTTGGCAATGATGATCTGAAATTTGGTATCAATGCGGGTGTTGTATTCAATGTGTCTTCCTGGTACCAGGGTGTGATCTTAGACAGTTCATTAGCAACGGTTCCGCTGAATAAAACGGGGAACGGAGTGTATAAAACCAATGTGGGCATGGGATTGTATGCAGGATTTAGTGTGATCAAACAATTAGGCGAGGATATGCATATCTTTTTTGAACCCTATTTCAGGTATAACCTCTCCAATATGACGAATACGGGAGCAGCTTATAACCAGAAGTTCAGTTTGGGAGGATTGGCGGTGGGTTTGCGATTGAATTTAAACAGGAAATAACAGGCAACATTTAACCATAACAGGGTATCTAATAAGCGATGCCACATATAAACATGAAACGTATTTTATTCATCACGGGTTGTTTAGGGATGCTGTTGTTTACAGCATGTACTAAGGAAGTGTCCGATAACTTCAATATTTATTCGGGCAACCCTTTGAATGATACTGTGTGGACAAGGAGTCTGAGTCCGGTGTATTCAGTGCACGATTTGTTTGATAATCTCATGCCGGCATCTATTATAGATTCTTTTGAAGTAAAATCAGGCAAATCTTTAAAATATGGCGATAGCCTAGAAATCTCATTTGCAGCAGGATCCTGTGTAGGCCCGGGCACATCCGGCTCACCTGATGGGTTTGCAAGGGTAGAAATTCTGCCTTTGAAAAGAAAAGGTGATTTTGTGCGCACATTCAGGCCAACGGTAACCGCCAACGGAAGTTTGCTCGAAACAGGTGGTGGTTATTTTATCAGGGTAAGTAAAGAAAATAGTGAACTGAACCTGGTGAGCAATATTACTTTCAAAGTAAAGTTCAATGATGTTGATACACCACCCAGAGGTAATATGCAGATATTCTATGGTAAGGAAGGTTTGCCGGCACCTATAAAAGGCATTGATACCGCTTTTTCATGGATCCGCGATTTTGATACAACCGCTTTGCCAACCTGGTCCAAGCCTAGCAATAACCCATTGGTTCCATCTTATATGGGTTATGAGTTAAACTCGAAAAACCTGCGTTGGGTTGCTGCTGAAAGATATATAGACAGCACACAGCCTAAAACAAAAGTGACGGTAATATTATCTCCAAACTTTACCAATAAAAATACTGCGGTGTTTGCCGTATTCAATAACCAGAAAACGGTGGTGAATCTGAAAGCAGATTATGCATCACGTTCTTTCTTTGCCAATAATATTCCGTTAAAGAGTTCGGTAAAACTGATCTCCTTATCCAAGATTGGTGGTGATTATTATTTGGGTGTAAAAGAAGTGTCTGGCATAGCTTTTGTAACCAGTTACACCATCGTACCGGCCAAGATCAGTTTAAAAGATCTGATTACTTATCTGAATAATTTATAGAAGAAGTTCGGAGTCGAACACACATACCGGGGGGTATGCAGAACAAGGGTTGCCATACCAGGCAACCCTTACTTATTAAAATCAAATAAGGTTGCGGTAAAGATGGCGCGTTCGCGCTTTTTGAAGATCACATCCCAATCGCCTTTATAGCGTAGGATTTTGGGAACAGAAAGTCCGTTGAATTTTGTCATTTCCACTTCCATACTCACATCAAAATCATATACACCGGCTTTATAGCTTAGTGAATAATTACGTGCGAGCACTTCCATGGTCTTCATATCAAACCAGGTAATCATTTGATCTACCACTACATTGTTGCTTTTGATATATTCTTCTTTGGGCGTAATGGAAAACAGATAGCTGAGTACGCCATGAAACTCTACCACATCCAATTTGTAATCGTAGTATTTGTGAGCGCTTTCATCGTATAAATCAAGTTTTCCCCCGATCAGCGGAATACCGGGCACTTTTTTACCTGGATTAAAGAATAACATTTTCAGTTGTTCCTTGTGTTTATCTATACCCGATTTATCACTGGTAGTAAGGTTTCTGCCTTTTACAATATTATTCTCTCCGCAGATTTTTCCTTTGGTAAAAAAGAGTCCTGCGTAGAGCTCAGGTGTCATGTAATTGTAGTTCTTTTTGGAATCGAAGAAATCGCCGGTGATGGTTTCTTCCAATACATCCATCGTTCGGCAGCCATCGAGATGGTTCTGTCTTGTTTTACTGAACAGAGAGGCTTTTACACCCCCTTTCTTATCCAGCATTTTTATATCGTTATAAGAAGTAAAGCCAAGGATGCGGAGATTGCGGAATGCTTTGTAAAAAGTAGTGTCTTCTTTGATCTGCGATAATAATGCCTTATAATCAAAATTATTACGCACCACTACTTCTGATAGCGTAAAACGATGTTCATCAATGATCACAGTGGTATCCTGTGCAAAGGAACGTACAGAAAGAAAACACAGAAACAGAAGAGCGTAGCGCATTATTTAGGGAATATCATTTTATAATCCATTTTCACTTTCCCTTTGCTGATATCATTCAGTTTTCCCTGCAACAGTTTTCTGCGCAAAGGTTTTAAGTAATCGATAAACAGTTTCCCATCAATATGGTCATACTCGTGTTGAATTACACGGGCAGTAATTCCATTAAAGGTTTCGGTGTGCTCTGTGAAATTTTCATCCATATACTTCAGCGTAACCACTTCCGGACGATACACATCTTCGCGGATCTTGGGGATACTTAAACATCCCTCGTTATACGCCCATTCGTCTCCATCCACTGAAACAATATGGGCATTGATAAATACTTTTTTAATACCGGGTGCATCTGGGTAAACACCTTTTTCATCTTCTTCGAGATTTTCGAAGATCTGGGCACTATCCATCACAAATAGGCGGATATCTTTATTGATCTGCGGTGCGGCAAGTCCTACCCCGCTGCTCGCATACATGGTTTCCCACATATCTTCTATAAGTATTTGTAAACCAGGGTAATCAGGGGTGATATCCTGACTTGTTTTTCTTAAAATCGCTGCCCCATAGGCTACTATTGGAAATACCATCTGTACTTAATGATTGAATGAGTGATTGAGTGAATGATAGAATGGGGGCAAAAATACCGGAAAAGAAGGCAACGGGCAAATCCGGAGTTTGAGACAGGATATACAGGTTTTCAATACCCATATTATATTTGAGAGGCAATCTGGCCAAAGCTGTACACCGTATATTAACCATTAATCAACCTTATATGGCAACCAATTTGTACGAGGCTTTTAGTAATCCCTTAACCGGAGAAACCTTCCGGCGCATTTCGAATGAAAAAGATATCTATTCAATGGAATGGACGGTACAGCCGAAAGGCTATGCTGCGTTGGAGCATATCCATTATTATCAGGATGAGATCTTTCATGTGAAGAAGGGACAAATGCGGATTCTGATAGAGGGAAAAGAAACGATTGCAAATGCTGGGGAAACAGTGATTGTTCCGAGAGGGAAAACTCATATACCTTTTAATAATACAGATGAAGTATTGGAATGTGTGGTTGACTATACGCCGATGCTGGATTATCCAACATTCTTTCAATTCTTTATCGGTTTGCAGCAGGACAAGGATTACGATAAAACGGGGAAAGCGAGCATTCCGAAGATGAGTTATTTCATTTATAAAACCAAGCTGCTGGCGTTAGCGAGGCCTACTTCTATTCCGGCTCCTTTTTTCAAATTGGCTGTTTTATTTTTCGGGGTAGTGGGTTCTGTTGCGGGTTGGGGGAAGCAGTTGGAGAGGTATATCGGGGAATAACTCATTGCCTTTTTCACCGCAGAGAAAGGGAGAAGCGGAGGTAGCCGCAGAGAAAATTTAACTGATAGATTGAAGATATTCCTGAAGCATTATGGTTGCGGCTATCTGGTCTGTATTTCCTTTGATCTGTCTGTCTTTTTTCTTCATACCCATTTCGATCATGGCGCGTGAGGCCATCTTGG
Organism: Sediminibacterium sp.; assembly: GCA_965206685.1. GTDB lineage: Bacteria > Bacteroidota > Bacteroidia > Chitinophagales > Chitinophagaceae > Sediminibacterium. The sequence continues at coordinate 672,807 of OZ242223.1, read as the reverse complement.
ATGTATATCTTTCATCAACCGTTTTAATGGGAATATTTGGAAACTCTTTCGTGAGTTTTATGATGGCGGCTTTTACCAATGGTGTGGCGTGTGTGGCCGTATCATCAAGATTAAGGGGCTCTCCTATCAAGATCAATTCAACCGTTTCCTGCGCAAAATATTTTTTAAGATAAGGGATCAGTTCTTTTGTTTCAACCGTAGTTAATGCCGTAGCAATGATCTGCAAAGGATCGGTAACGGCGAGGCCGGTTCTTTTTCCACCATAATCGATGCAGAGGATACGCGCCATTGGGGTAATTAAAAATTAAGAATTAGAAATTAAAAATTACAGCTTGAAGAATAGATCTGCGATCACAAAGATACCGAATACTACGCTGGCAATTCCGTTGGCTGTCATGAAAGCGATATTTACTTTGCTGAGATCATTGGGTTTTACGATGGAATGTTGATAGATGAGCATGCCAGCAAATACGGCAATACCCAACCAGTATAACCAATGAAAACTTCCATATACACCGGCAGCAATCACACAGCCTGCGCTCAGCACATGTAATAATTCAGAAACGCGTAATGCTTTTACTTTTCCGAGAACGGATGGAATAGAATAGAGTTGTTGTGATTGATCAAATTCCACATCCTGCAGAGCATAAATAATATCGAAACCACTAACCCAGAAAATTACCGCGAATGAAAACAGAACAGGTAAAACATCAAACCTGCCCGTAACAGCGAGATAAGCGCCGATGGGTGCGAGTGATAATCCTAATCCTAAAACCAAATGGCATAATGGTGTAAAGCGTTTGGTGAAACTGTAAAACAAGATCACAAACAAGGCAACAGGTGAAAGGAAAAAGCAAATGGAATTGATGAAGTAAGTAGCCGAAATAAACAATATACAATTCAAGATCACAAAACGCAAAGCGCTGTTGGCAGAGATTATACCTGCAGGAATTTCACGGATCGCCGTACGTGGGTTTTTGGCATCAAAACTTCTGTCCAGATAGCGGTTAAAAGCCATAGCTGCGCTGCGGGCCGTAACCATACAAACAATTACCCACACAAATTTCATTGCATAATCAGAAGACGAATAAGCGCGAACATGGTTTGAAAAATCGTCATAATATCGTCTAGGCGCATCTATACTTGTGACTGCCAGAAAAAATCCAATCATCGCAAAAGGCAATGCGAAAATGGTGTGCGAAAATTTTACAAGACTTAGATACTTTTTAACTGCTGTCATATTCAATTTTGGAATTTTGGAATTGGGAAATTTTGGGATTTTCCAACCCATTCAATATTCTTTGTTCATTATTTATTATTCGATATTCGTCCCCTCACCATCTCCCACAAAACAATCCCAGCGGCAACAGAAATATTCAATGAATGCTTCATTCCCAATTGCGGGATCTCAATACAACCATCACAAAGTTTTAGAACCTCACTGTCCACCCCTTCTACTTCATTTCCGAAAATAATGGCGATCTTATCTTCTGTATTTTGAAATCTTTCCAATGAAATGCTTCCTTGTGCCTGTTCGATCGCAAATAATTTGTAGCCGCGTTCTTTCAGGGTTGTAACCGCTTCCATAGTGGATGAGAAATATAACCAATCCACCGTTTCTGTTGCGCCCAAAGCAGTTTTATGGATATCCCGGTGCGGTGGTTGCGGGGTATAGCCGCATAAGCAGATGCCTTCGGCCAGAAAAGCATCAGCCGTTCTGAATACGCTGCCCACGTTATGCATGCTGCGGATATTATCTAAAACAATCAGTATCGGATTCTTCTCAGCCTGTCTGAATTCATCTACAGACATCCTCCCCAACTCATCCATGCTCAGTTTTCGCATGGGGCAAAGGTAAATCCATCCACTCAAATAAACGATAGTGTAAATTCTGCCAAAATCAGTATTTTGTTCACTCCTTAACCAAACTACTGAAACATGAGAAAGACCACCCGTTTAACGGTTCTGCTGGCATTGGCCATCCCTTTTGCAGGGCATTCGCAAACTGAAAATGTAGACCTCAGCATGATGCAAAAGATCCGTAAAGAAGGCCTTGAAAATTCCAAGGTAATGGAGATTGCATTTAACCTGACCGATAAAAGCGGCAACCGCCTAACCGCTTCTCCGGGCTTTATGCGTGCTGCCAATTATGCCAAAGAAACCCTTGCAGGCTGGGGATTAACCAATGCTGCCGTTGTTCCATGGGGCGAGTTTGGCAAAGGCTGGGAATTAGAGAAAAGTTATGTGGCCATTACAGCCCCTTATTATAAATCGCTTTCTGCTTATCCAAAAGCCTGGACTGCAGGCACCAAAGGATTAAAGAATGCCGAAGTGATCATCATCAGCGCAAAAGATACCGTGGCATTGGAAGGTTACCGCGGACAGTTAAAAGGCAAAGTGATCATTCTGGATACTTTGGCTGTTTACAAACCCAGTTTTAAAGCAGATGCACATCGTTATGAAGATTCTGAACTGGCAAGAATGGCCGGTGCGAAAATGCAACCACAGCCACAAAGACAAGCCATCAATCCAAATGATACAGCTGCCCTGAGAAGACAACGCCAGCAATTTGCCGGAGGCCGCGGTGGTGGCCAGGCTGCACGTGTATTGGCTATCCTGAAAGAAATGGCAAAAGCAGAAGGTGCTATTGCTATTTTCAGCAGCGGTTCACCACGCAGTCATGACGGAACCATTTTTGCTCAAGGTGGTGGTGCATACAAAGCAACTGATCCTGAAAATTTTCCTGATATTGTTTTAGGCATTGAAGATTATAATACCATTCTTCGTTTAGCAAGAGCAGGCGTTCCGGTTAAAATGGATGTGGATGTAAAAACCAAATTCCAGACAAAAGACCTGAATGGTTATAATGTAATTGCAGAAATACCGGGAACAGATCCTAAGCTGAAAGATGAAGTAGTGATGATCGGTGCCCACCTCGACTCATGGCAAACCGCAACCGGTGCAACCGATAATGCATCCGGTTCTTCTGTAATGCTGGAAGCGATCCGTATTTTAAAATCATTGGGTTTTAATAACAAAAGAACCATCCGTATTGGCTTATGGAGTGGTGAAGAACAAGGTTTATTGGGATCAAGAGGATATGTGAAAAATACTTTTGCAGATCCTGCTACTATGGCCTTACAACCGGCACATGAAAAATTCTCTTCTTATTTTAATATTGATAACGGTACCGGAAAAATCCGCGGTATTTATTTACAGGGCAATGAAGCCTGCCGTGAGATCTTTACCCAATGGCTGGCTCCATTTAAAGATCTGGGCGCAACTACCGTTACCATCAGCAACACAGGCGGTACCGATCACCAGAGTTTTGATGGGGTTGGCTTACCGGGCTTCCAGTTTATTCAGGATCCGATTGAATACGATACCAGAAACCACCACAGCAATATGGATCAATACGATCATTTGCTGCCTGATGATCTGAAACAGATAGCCACCATTGTTGCTGCATTTGTTTATGATGCCGCACAGCGGGATGCCAAATTACCACGCAAGGAATTACCACAGCCAAGGCCAGCGGGGGGATTCTGATTATAGTCGGAAGTTAAAAGTTAGGAGTCTGGAGTATTTTTGTATTCGAGGCTCCTAATTTTTTTTGCCCCTACTCCAGACTTCCTACTCCCTACTCCTAACTTTCTTTCCACATACCGATTAATAATAGCCGCAAAGAACAAGGGCATAAGTATATTTGTCGCCCATGTCTAAATCGAGTGCCGATACACCTTTAATGCAGCAGCACAGGGCCATTAAGCAGAAATACCCTGATGCTATTTTGTTGTTTAGAGTAGGCGATTTTTATGAAACGTTTGGAGAAGATGCGATACATGCTTCCAAGGTTTTGGGCATTACACTTACCAAGAGAAATAATGGTGCCGCATCATCCAGTGATCTGGCAGGTTTTCCGCATCATGCTTTAGATACGTATCTCCATAAATTAGTAAAAGCCGGTTATCGTGTTGCCATCTGCGATCAATTAGAAGATCCCAAAACCGTAAAAGGAATTGTAAAACGGGGTGTTACCGAAATGGTTACACCGGGTGTTGCCACCAACGATAAATTACTGGAGCATAACAGCAATAATTTTTTAGCAGCGGTGCATTTTACTGAGAATGAAATTGGCATTGCTTTTCTGGATATTTCTACCGGTGAATTTTTTCTCGCCGAAGGCAATGAAGAATATATTGATAAACTGCTGCAGAGTTTAAAACCTGCAGAAGTTATTTTTCAACGCAGTTATCAGAAACATTTTAAAGAAGTATTCGGGGTCAAGTTCTACACCTATACCATGGAGAGCTGGATCTTTGATGAAGCGTTTGCTACTGAAAGCTTATTGAAACATTTTCAAACCCATTCCCTCAAAGGATATGGTATTGAAGGTATGTACCAGGGCATTGTAGCCGCGGGCGCTATTTTATATTATCTGAAAGAAACCGAGCATCCCAATCTGCAACACATTACTTCTATCCAGAGAATGGAAAGAGAAGATTTTTTGTGGATGGACCGGTTTACGATACGCAACTTAGAATTACTGAATACCGGAATTGATAACGGGCAAAGCTTATTAAAAGTAACCGATAATACGGTGAGTCCGATGGGTGCGCGTTTGCTGAAACGCTGGATGTTATTCCCTTTGCGGAATATTACAAAGATCAATGAACGTTTAGATGCAGTAACTTTTTTCATTAAAGAAACTGATCTGCGTAAACAGTTTGCCCATGCCATTAAATTGTGTGGCGATATGGAAAGGCTGGTGAGTAAGATTCCGATGAAGAAGATCAATCCGAGAGAAGTGATGCAGTTGGCGAAGGGATTGCAGCAAATTGATATTCTGAAAAAAGCCTGTGAGTCTGCAGAGAATCCATATATACAAAGACTGGCAGATACGTTTAACGGTTGTCATTTGATCGTTGAAAAAATTCTGGCAGAGATCAGTGATGCGCCACCTGTTGCTGCCAATAAAGGTGGCGTGATTAAGGAAGGGGTACATGCAGAGTTGGACCAGCTGAGAAATATTGCCACCGGCGGGAAAGAATATCTGGTTGGCATACAACAACGCGAAGCAGAAAAAACAGGGATCTCTTCATTGAAGATCAGTTTTAATAATGTGTTTGGCTATTATCTGGAAGTAACACATTCGCACAAGAACAAAGTGCCTGCAGATTGGATCCGCAAACAAACATTGGTGAATGCAGAAAGATACATCACACCTGAATTAAAAGAATACGAAGAAAAAATAACCGGCGCAGAAGATAAGATCCTGGCAATAGAACTTGAATTGTATGATGCACTTTTATTGGCTTTGCAGGACTACATAGCCCCTATTCAGGTGAATGCCAATATACTTGCCATACTGGATTGTTTACTTTGTTTTGCAGAGAATGCAATCCAATTTCAATATAAAAAACCGGAACTCCATGATGGGTTTGAACTGGAATTAAAAGAAAGTAGACATCCTGTGATTGAGAGAAATTTACCGGTTGGCGAATCGTATATTTCCAATGACATCACACTCAATCCCGCAGATCAGCAGATCATTATTTTAACGGGACCCAATATGAGTGGTAAGAGTGCGATACTCAGACAAACCGCACTCATTACTTTAATGGCGCATATGGGAAGTTTTGTTCCGGCAAGTGCAGCAAGGGTTCCATTAACCGATAAGATTTTTACAAGGGTTGGCGCGAGTGATAATTTAAGTGGCGGCGAATCTACTTTTATGGTGGAGATGAATGAAACGGCCAGTATCATCAACAATATTTCGCAAAGAAGTTTGATCTTATTAGATGAAATCGGCCGCGGCACTTCTACTTATGATGGCATTTCCATTGCATGGAGTATGGTGGAATATTTACACGCATCCAATACTGCACCCAAAACATTATTCGCTACACACTATCATGAATTGAATGAACTGGAAACCAAATTATCACGTGTTCATAATTTTCATGTAACCAATAAAGAAGTAGGCAACAAAATCATTTTCCTGCGTAAGCTTGCACCCGGTGGCAGTACACATAGCTTTGGTATACATGTAGCGAGAATGGCAGGAATGCCGCCGTCTTTGATTGACAGAGCGAATGAGATTTTAAAGCAATTAGAAGAAAGCGGTCGGGGCGCTCAAAGTGACCTGAACGCTGAAACCGGACATGCCAATATTACCGTACAGGCCGCTTCGAGCGTCCCGACCGGGGAGAGCATCAAAAAACTTACGGTTCCTCAAATGCAGTTATCCATTTTTGATGCACACTCGCAGACTTTTGAAGACATCCGTAAGATGCTTACAGATATGGATATCAATCGCCTTACTCCTGTTGAGGCTTTGATGAAATTAAATGAGATCAAAGGATTACTGAAATAATTTTATCTGATGAAACAATCCATAGCACAATTTGCCATAGTAGTTAACGATTATGATGAAGCCATTGCCTTCTACACAAAAAAATTACATTTCGATTTAATTGAAGACACTGTTTTAAGTGATACTAAACGCTGGGTAGTGATCAGGCCGAAAGGTTCTGAGGGTTGTTGTATTTTGTTGGCAAAAGCAGCTAATGATGAACAAAAAAGCCGTGTAGGCAATCAAACCGGTGGCCGTGTGTTTCTTTTCTTACATACAGATGATTTCTGGCGTGATTATAACGCAATGACTGGCGATGGTATCCGATTTGTTCGTCCACCGGTAGAGGAACCTTATGGCACAGTTGCTGTTTTTGAAGACCTGTATGGTAATCTTTGGGATATGATACAACCGAAATAATAAATCGCATTTATAAAACAAAAAGGGCACTAATGAATAGTGCCCTTTTTGTTTTATAAATATCAATGAACGTATATCATAAATAACTTAACCACCAATGATCATGTGTGGCTTTGTAGATGCTGTATCGTTTGCAAAGCGGATATAGACTTACTACCACAAAGATCCAGATGCCATAAACAACCGGCAATGAGAATCCGAAATTATCTGGCCTGAATAGCATCATTCCGCCAAATGCTTCGTCAAGTTTATGTCCGGTTGCAAAGAATGCGATCACACAAAGTAAATGGATCAGAAAAAAATGGAGCAGGTAATAGAACATCGGCACACGCCCATAGATCACAACAACACTTCCCCAGCCTGCTTTTAATTTTTCAAGCAAGGCCAATATGATCAATGCGGGCCCAATTGTCATGCAACAATATAAAAGTGATGGCGGATATTTGGTAACATTAAAAAAGGAAATGATCGTGCGGGTTGTATCGGATTGTTTTGTCCATGGTACCAGATCACCATACACATTCAGCCATCTTACCACAAAGAAAACAAACGTAGCTGTTAAACCGATCTGTATTAATTGTTTACGACGTTTTGCTGCATCATAATCGGCTGTAAATAAAGAGCCCAGGCAATATCCCAACAACATAATACCCGGCCAGGGAATTAATGGATACAAAACACCAAAGAATCGTCCGGGTGCATATTGTGTAAAGAACTGCTGGTGTAATAATCCCCACCATAAAGGCGTATCCCCCATTTTAGTATAATTGAATGCGTCGAGAAGATTGTGTCCGCAAACCAATGCCAATCCAATCACCAATAAAACAGGCATAGGCAGATAAATAAACCCGGCAAGTAAAATCATTGATAACCCAGTTACCCAAATTACCTGTAGCCCAACAAAATGATAGGTAGGATCAAAACTGAAAAGAAGGTTGAAGATGACTATTTCCAATACGACCAGCCATAATCCGCGTTTGACCAAAAACACAGACATTTCTTTTTTTGTTTTTTTTCTACTGGCCAGAAAAATAGAAGTACCTGCCAGTAAAACAAATACCGGTGCGCAGTAATGGGTGATCCATCTTGTGAAAAACAAGAAAGGTGTTGTGGTAGCCGGATCGGTTGGATCTGAGGTAGATGCGGCGATATGAAAAAAATCACGGGCATGATCAAGTGCCATGATGATCATAATGATACCGCGAAGCATGTCAATGGAATCGATCCGTTTTTTTGCAGCGATCAGGGGTTGACTCATACAGTTAGTTTGCAGTAAAATAGTCAAAATTTTTGTTTGTGAAAGCCCAAAATATTCTCGCAAAGGCGCGAAGACGCAAGAAAAAGGCGCAAAACGTTTGTTGTAAACCCTTTGCGCCTCTGCGTTTTTGCGTGCAATTTATTTTTTCAGATAGGCTTTTACTTTATCATGTAATCCTGCACTTAACGGAACAACAGGTAAACGAACTGTATTTTTTATCAATCCCTGCTCATACATAAAGGCCTTTACACCGGCAGGGTTGTTTTCTGCAAACATCAGATCATAAGCATCCAGTAAAGGATCGTTGATCTTTTTAGCGGCAGCAAAATCATTTTTCAAACACATTCTTACCATCTCAGAAAATTCTGCAGGAAATGCATTGGCTGCTACACTGATCACGCCATCCATACCGCAGGCTATCTGCGATAAAGCCAGCAGATCATCTCCACTAACCAATAAAAAATCTTCGGGCCTGTCGCGCAGGATCTGCATGCACTGACCCATATCGCCACTCGCCTCTTTCATGCCTGCAATATTGGGTACTTCATGCGCCAATTTTAAAGTAGTGACAGCAGTCATATTTCTTCCTGTACGTCCGGGGACATTATACAACAGAATGGGTTTTGGAGATTCTTTCGCCAAAACTTTATAATGTTCAATAATTCCTTCCTGCGAAGGTTTATTATAATTAGGCGATGCACTTAACACAGCAATCGCTTTATCTAATGGGAATTTATGCAGGTCGTTTACCAACTCAGCCGTATTATTTCCACCAATACCTACGATTACCGGTACACGATCAGCTACTTTTTCAAACGTATAATTTACAATGTCCAGCTTCTCCTGTTTATCCAGTGTAGGTGTTTCGCCTGTTGTACCGAGTGTGATCAGGTATTCAACGCCACCATTGATCATGGCATCGATTACATTACCTAATGCAGAAAAATCTACCCTGTTATCAGTGGTAAACGGAGTGATGAGCGCGACTCCTGTTCCCTGAAGTGTTTTGCGTAAAGACATTGTTTGGGTTACTGGTTTATTTGTTTATTGGTTTATTTGTTACTCACGATTCACTACTGACCACTCACTTGCGGCTCTTCCGTAAACTCTTCCCAGAAGCCCATCTTACCATATTTTTCAATGCGGTCGTTCACTCTTTGTTCTATCCCTTTGGCTTCCATTTCTTTGAGTGCTTTTTGAATTTGTGTTTTCAGAATATTGGCTGCAGCAACATAATCCCAATGTGCACCACCTACAGGTTCTTCCACAATTTCATCTACCAGGCCAAAGCCTTTCATATCTTTTGCGGTTAAACGAAGTTGTTCGGCAGCGGTTTCTTTTTTGTCCCAGCTGCGCCAGAGAATAGAGCTGCAGCTTTCGGGAGAAATAACGGTGTACCAGGTGTTTTCCATCATTAACACTTTATCGCCAACACCAATACCTAATGCACCACCGCTGGCACCCTCACCAATGATCACGATGATCACGGGGACTTTCAGGCGGATCATCTCATAGATATTGCGGGCAATGGCTTCTCCCTGGCCGCGTTCTTCTGCTTCCAGTCCGGGATAAGCGCCCGGAGTATCAATCATACAAACGATAGGTTTATTGAACTTTTCAGCCAGTTTCATCAGCCTTAAAGCCTTTCTGTAGCCTTCGGGGTTGGCCATACCAAAATTCCGCAATTGGCGGGCTTTGGTATTGATCCCTTTCTGCTGCCCTATTACCATTACCGTTTCACCATCCAGTTGGGCAAAACCGCCCACCATGGCTTTATCGTCTTTAAAATTCCTGTCGCCATGGAGTTCCACAAAATTGGTGCACATATTCTCAATATACTTGAGGGTATAGGGCCTGTCCGGATGGCGGCTGAGCTGTACTCTCTGCCAGGGCGTAAGCTGTTCTGTGATCTCTCTGCGCTTATCGATAATAGAGGCTTCAAGCTGCTGTAAGGTAGACGTATAGTCAATCTTAGGGTTCTTCTCGGCCAGCTTTTTAGTATCCTCTATCTGTTCATATACTTCCTTGATAGGTTTCTCAAAATCAAGGAATTGTCTATTTGGGTACTGGGGCATACATCAGATTAAGTCTGTAAAAATAAGGCTAACAGTTTTTTTTTGAAAAGATTTGTTTGAAAGTTGTTAACCCCTATCTTTGCCGTCCGAAAAACGGGTTATTTACCTGTTTTTGGGGAATGGATCGGTAGTTCAGTTGGTTAGAATGCCGCCCTGTCACGGTCCCGAGTACTCGGGACGGGTTTGAGACCCTAACATGACGAAAAAGCTCTTTATGTTTTATGTTTACATCCTTCAAAGTAGTGTAGATGAATCGTTTTATATAGGTTTTACAGAAAACCTTGAAAAGAGATTGAATCAGCACAACAATGGTGAATCCAATTATACAAGTAGAAAAATACCTTGGAAATTGGTTTATTTTGAAGAGTTCAGCACTAAAACAGATGCCATTAAAAGGGAGCGATTCCTCAAGGCACAAAAAAACAAAGTATTTTATCATCGCTTGATAAATAATTTGGATCGGTAGTTCAGTTGGTTAGAATGCCGCCCTGTCACGGCGGAGGTCGCGGGTTCGAGTCCCGTCCGGTCCGCATTACATAGACCAAAATCGCGCAGAATTGAGCAGGGACGCGCAGTCCCAAATCCAATTGCTCAATAAAACGCAGAAACTCAATGAAATGCTCACCTCAACAGGGTGAGCTTTTTATTGAGCCTATCTGACTCAATAAAACACACCCACTCAATAAGGACTCAATAGATTATTTACTCTTTCTCCATTTAGCATTCCTCTGCCCCATTATGCGCATTCAGGGCAGATATGCTTTCAGGAAATTTGTAAATCCTATTGTATGTCATACACCCAAATCAATACCACTCCAGAATTCATGGTTTATCCCAAGCGGAAATCTGTAAGCCAGACTCAGGCTAATATGTATATGCAGTTTTCCTATCAGTTAAATAAGGTGGATAAAAGCCTGGGAATTAAAATTGAGTATCATCAATGGGACCCGGCTACGCATACCATCAACGGTCAACAATTACATAATCACCTCCTTAAGCAGAAAGTCGAAGAATTCAAGCAAAAAGTAATGGGTGCTTATTATATGCTTGTACAGAATGGAGGGGAAGTAACCTTGCGTGAAATTATAGATATGGCTTTTGCCAAAGAAGGAGGTAAAATCTATTCTCTTTTTGGTGTTTTTCAGGATTTGATCCTAAAACAAGAAAAGCAACTAAAACCCAGTCAAAGTAATGCAAATCTACAAAAGCATAGATCCTGCCTTAATCACCTGAAACTATTTGTACAGATAAAATACAGGTCCAATGACATGCCATTTAACCGGATAAGTCGCCAATTTATAGATGACTTCGAGCATTATCTTAAGACTGATGCCGGAAACGGACATAATTCTGCCAACAAATTGCTTCAAATATTTAAAAAAGTATACAGGATTGCAGTAGATAATCGATGGACAGCCAATAATGCTTTCGCTGGTAAACGATTGGTTTATAAGAAAGTATCTCGCCCCTATCTGACAACTGATGAACTCAATATTTTAAAATCTCAGGAATTAAAAAACCCCAAATTACGATTGGTCCGAGACATATTTCTATTTTGCTGTTATACAGGGTTAGCCTATATAGATTTATCAACACTAAAAAGGAAACATATCGAATACAATAACAGTTGCAATCAATATTATATTAAGAAAAACAGGGCAAAGACCGGGGTTCAGTCTATCATTCCATTATTTCCACCTGCCAAGATAATATTGGACACCTATGTGCAAATGTGGGAAACTTGCAATTTTGATCATGATTTGTTACCAGTTATTTCAAATCAGAAATACAACCAGTACCTTAAAGAAATAGGTGCTTATTGTGGCTTTGATAAAACAATGACAACCCATATGGCCAGGCATACTTTCGCAACCACTGTCACTTTGGAAAACGGCGTTTCTATCGAAAGTGTTTCAAAGATGTTGGGGCATGCTAAACTCAGCCAAACACAAGAGTATGCAAAGGTTACCGAAATGAAGATTGAGAAGGATACAAGAAAACTATTTGAATCATTAAATCATTGATCGATGAAACCAGAATCGTATAAAAGACATGTCTATGATCTTGAATTGAAATCTTTATTCGAACAATACAAAAAAGGAATTTCGACTGTTCAATTAAATACAACAGATAAAACACCAGAATATTTTGTCCGTCTTCTCAAGACTAATCTCATTAACTATTGCAAGCTTTCTAAAATTAATTTCCAGAAACATGCTCAGATCATTATTACTCCTATAGAGGATGGCGCTTATAGGATGTTCTTAAGTATTTCCTTGATTTTTTCTGAACCCCATAAAATAAGGCAATACCTCAATTATCATGAGGAATTATTCAAGTCACTCACACAAACTAGGGATGATTTTGTTGGAGTGATCGAATTTCAAATTATCGACTCAATCAAAGCGTTTAGTCCATTTGATAATTCACATCGGCTTTCTGAAATTATGTTGTGGGTGGAATCTAAAAAAACGGATGTAAATTCAGAGAGTAAAAAAATAGACGAACCGGAGATGTCTGATAAGAATAAGTCAGCTTCATCTTATCAGGGCAAGTTGAGTTGGACCGCCGACCAAAGCATGTTAAAAAAACTGTCAGAAGAACTATTTAAAAAGAAATACACATCTCGAAAGGCTGATTTCCAATGTGTGTTTAATGAAAACAAAAGAATCGAATGGCACAACAATCCGGTTTTTCTTGTGTATTTAATTCAGGAACTGACCAAAAAGCCATTAGATTGTATTAATGCTGATGTAGGGCGGAAACCTTACTGGCAGGCAATCGAAAAATATTTTATTCTTCACGATATTAATGGCTCAGAAATTAATAATTTCAAATTAGCGGATCTGCTATACAAGATTAATAAAAAAAATCCTGAGAAATTCTCGAAAGTGATAACCAGTGTGACTGCTACGCTTAAGTACGTAGGTTTGATAGGCATCTGACAATTTCAATATTTTGCAATCTCTACGATAATACGACGAGTTTAAGTCGCATCCTCAAATTTTCAAATCGCAGCGTTATTATTTTTGGGGAGTAAATAATAACGTTATGAGCAAATTATTAGAAAATTTTTCAACTGAACCCCAGGAAGTTGATAACTATTTGAAAGAACTGATTGCTAAATACTCACGCCCTGCCAGTGAAGTTATCCTCGATGATGTTGATCTAAGAACTTTACTGAAAATTTCCAGAAGAACCGCCCTGGAATATAGGAAAAAAGAAATATTTCCATCATATAAGATTGAGAACAAAATTTTCTATATACTAAGTGAGGTTATTGATGGTATTAAAAAGCAAAAGGGTAATCATGAAAACTAAACACTGTCTTTATTGCGGCGAAAAATTTATTTCCGCGCATGGCAATCAGAATTATTGTCCTGAAAAAGATTGTGCTTATCAAGCAAAGTTAGATAGGCAAAACAAAAACTATGAGATTGGTGACGATGCTAAAAAAGCCATCCAAAAAAACTACATCCTTTTCCTTAAAATATTGGGTGATAAATTAAGTGGAGAGTTAGACCTTTCACTGTTACTAAGAAAAGGATTCAATCCAAATGGCTATTACGGCATAGTTAAAAGTAATGATAAAAAAAATCAATACTTCACGGTTCATGACACCTACTTCCAAATCACATCTGAAACCCCACAAAAAATCCGATTATGGAAACAATCGAAGCAATAATGGAATCGACTATTCAATATAGTCCCATTGAAATGGTTCAGGAAACAACACCAACATTAGAAAATGAAAGTGCAGAAAGCAATCAGCAATGGGGTACAATCGCAATAAGCATCTTAGGTAGTCTTATTACTGGTGGTTTAATTTATTGGATTATTGCTACACAATACAAAAATGGCAAATTATTTAACCCACCACTTTTGCCAAACAATTCTGAAAATATTCAACAGTAACCTGAAGCCAAAATTAGAATTTACTGTAGGGGCTCTTTGATTTAAAACTGATATATCATAAATCAGTTATTGTCGTATAGAACTTGTTTTTTAACTTAGTTCAATGTCAATAATCTTAGAGCCAAAACAACAGATAATTTCCTGTCCGGAACTTTTGACCCTGCCGGACGATCAACATACTTATTTACACTGTGCTTATTTTTCTCCTTCCCTTTCAGTAAATAATGGATGGTTTAATATAGAGCCAAATCCATATTTAGTCAATGTAAAAAACACAGATCAAAGGATTCCAATACTTCACGCAATCAACGCACCCATTGCCCCGGAAAAGCACTATTTTAAAAAACGGCATGACAGTATATACTTTACCTTGATTTTCAACAAGCTACCCAATGACTGGAAAATGTTTACCGTAGTGTTTAATAATGCACCTAAAAAATTAAGGGTATATGTTCTAAAGAAGAATGATCCGAAATGGGGAGGTTATGCAGTGGGGCCAATTGAAAATACAAAAAGCGGGATTTATAAAATAATTGTAGGATACTAAAATAACATTGTTGTTAATGCAATAGTTACTTCAAACACCACAAAAAGCACTAAAGGCTTTTTAAAGCAACATCCTACTGAAGGTGAAAGAGATAAGTTTAAGACAAACTTAATTTCATTACTAGGCAAGATTAGTGCTATTGAAAAAGTACCGAAAGACGAAAGCTAAGTTCATCTTAAAATATTCTTAGGGATTTCCTACATGATTGATATTATCCTATTCATGTGGATTTCGATATTGCCAAAAACTGAATTATTACGAATTCTTGTGAATTCCTGATAATTCACCCACCTTCTTTTTTAAATTTACGTGAATAGTTGGTCTTTTTTTATTTTCCGAAAACCTAAGCTAATCCTATAATCCTCTCGTAGATACCACATGATTTCCTTTGTCGGTCACAGAAAGAGTTGTACCACTTAGAATAGATCTTTTGAATACAAACAAAGCATAATATTTTATAATTACAATTGCCTACTTCCTTAGTTTATTTCCAAAGGAAAATTACAAAGGGCTGCCATTATCCTTTTGACTGTCCCGAGGTTGATTATCCAATAATTGAAAAGCCTTTAAATTTCTTTGCTTGAAAGTAAAAAGAGGTTTACGTGTATTCAAAAGGAACATTACAAGGAAATTGATTCATTTATGGATTAATTGTAAATACTAAATTCCATTTCATTGCTCTTTATAGTCCTTTTGCCATTGAATGAATTCATGTGAATTCACGCAGAATATATTGGTACGTCGATTGCAATACAAAGATAAAATACAAAGGAACCAAAGGTTTAATAGAAATGTTTCACCAAAAAGGAAACCTGTTTTTCTTTGAAGATTGAATTTCTTTGAATCACAAGTGTATACATGTATCCATGAGAACCTGATGCGGATATTTTTTTTATAAACCCAAGAAATGTTATCAGCTTTCAAATAATTATTACTGCTAAATACCTTACTTGCACCTAGATAAATAACTCTTCCCGATTAGGCAAAAAATTAGGCAGAATTAAAAATCACGAACTGCTCGAAACATAGTTAGTTACACCAGACTTTTTATTTTGTCAGAACCATAAATATCGCGTGTTGAAAGTTCAATTCAATTCGAAAAAAAAATACTAATGACTGATTCTTTTATTTAATTTTTCTAGTATCTAAAACTTCCTTGAAACGGGATTACTACTTTGATCAACAACTGTGAGTAGATGTTTGCCCGGTTGAGGATTTAGCTCCATTTGGAGAAAGTATTCAGTGGTCCCATTATAATTTCCATCAATATGCCAATAAAGCTTCTTAATAGCCTGTTTAAGTGGGGCGCTAAAAACCTTTCTCCCATTTTCGCAGGAAATCTCCTGAGGAAAATAAATTTTACCGTCTTCGTCACGTTAGATAATATACATTACTTTATAAATCCTTTCATTACAATCGGATTTGAAGAGAGGTAGTATTTTGTATTCAGGATGTTTTTGCATTTATTACAATTCGGTGGTCGTTTGTAAAATAAACCAAGAGCTTTGGATCATAATTAACGATAATTCACAGCTTTCTTTTACCTGACACCTGCCTGTTTTTTCCAAATTAATTTTACGGCAGTAAGGACATTTACCTGCTACCTTTGCTAATTCGCTGACAAAAATTGTATTTGTTTCGGGGCAATCATCTAAGGCTTTATATTCTGAATACCTTAATACTGTTATAGCCATAAAACTGCTATTGGGTGGATCGAACCAATTGGAACTAGTCAGGTACTGTAACACGTCAAACACTATGGGTGCAGCAGACTTGATGCAGGTAAGTCCTGGCCTCCCTTCTCAGGTAGTCTTGTCAACCCAAATAAGTACACTGAAGCGCGAAGATATGCCTATTGGCCATCCATCTCTTAAACCAAAACTGGCATCTGTTTTCAAGGCAATTTTTTATAAAGGATTGAGCTGGTTCCACAAACCCACTTTACCCTAATCCATTACTTCATTCATGCCAGCGGCTTTTCATATTACTTCGAGACAGGAGTTGAAGCTTAATGAACTTAAGTATTTCGAACGGCAGGCTGGGGGTGTAGTCATGTACAGCAATCATTCTTCAGGAGGGATTTACAACCAACTTGTCCTGATTAGTTCTATTAGTTCACATGTCCACTATGCTCCTACTCACAATCTTTATCAACCACCGGTTCCAATACGCAGGCTCTCCCCGCTTTTATTTTGTCAAGAAAAATCCGGTGACCATCATAACCATCAATCATAGCTTTGATTTTTATTACCGGTATGCGTTCCTCCTGACAGGCGGCAGAGAAACGATATATCCCTTTTTTCAAAAGTCCCCCGGTGTCTTCATTGTATATCGCTATTTCATAGGAGAACAGCACTTTTGACGAGTCGACCACCATCCAGACCCCGCCATCCGCACCTCCGTACCATTGTGCCGCAGCCGGTATATTTTTATTTCGTTTAGGTTTGTTACCGGCATGTCCACAAGCACCTGAAAATAAAACACACATCATCAACAGGGATTTCATTTTTTTTGTTTTTTTGGCTTATCACTCGATTTTTCTTTGGGCTTTTCACTTGTTTTGTCTCCATTGACAACTTTCTGTATAAAGGATTGCGAGCTAATGGTCTTCTTTGTTTTGCTGTTATACTCTACTGTTTTCTCACTGTACTCGATAGTGGTTCCCTTTGCTGGATCAAAATGAACCGGTGTGAAATTATCCTGGAATTCTCCAACAATGCTGACCGGCCGTGGATCTACAATAGTTGGCGAATCTAGATCCTTATCCTGGTTAACTACATCAGCTGCAAAAGTGCCGCAATTATTGCCGGTTATTGAATAAGGTTTTCGCTTAGGATCATTATTCTCTTTCAATTTACCTTTTGCGTAGTTATTCATTTCTTTGAACTTATCACTGGTGATATAAGCACCTTCCACCTCTTGGCTTTTTCCGCTACTTTTCGAGATCACCTGCAACGCATTATTAAGACTGGCCGGCGTAGGCCTGCCATCAGATCCCATGATGATTCCCTGTATTTCATAATCCTTAACAAGCCCAATCTGTTTTTTATCATACCTGCCGTATTCATAGTAATGCGCCTTCCCGGTTTTGTTGTCGATCAACAGCACACCGGCATGACCAGTATACGGGTAGCCATTGGCTTTGTATTTAGGGAAGGTTATATAAACTGCATCCTTCCCAAATTGATCGGTAACATTAACAGGGTTATTGGCAAGAAATGAATACGGTGACAACGCAGGAAACTCAGCCGCGTTTGGATCTGTCGATGATGTTCTACCCACACGCGGGTCATACATTCGTGCTTCGAAATCATAGTAGTTTGCATTGCCCTGTGTTTCGTCAATTTTTTCCTTCGCTCCGAACCCATAGCGATACTCCCCTCCTGCAATCTTTCTGTTAGGCATCTCCATACCAAAAGGATAATAATCTTGGGCGCTGACAAGGTCGGCTAAGAAACCAGGACCGGAAGGATCCGGTATCTTCCTGTCCGTTATCGTTGCCATGACATTACCGCTGTGATTATTCAACTCGTATTGCCTTTCTCCACGCGACGCAGAAAAACCACCTTCTGTCGGAAAAACGTTTGCAATAGAAACTGTATTCTGTGACGCCAGTGGCAACTGAGCACCAGGTGTATGTATACCAATCCTTGCATTGCCATAAATATGTGCTTCTTTAAAATAGAGCTGTCCGGCCAATGAGCCTCCAACCGATGATACCGAATGGGAATAAACGCCTAGTACTTTGCCTACTGCGTCTCTTACATAAAACAGGGTTTCTTTGCGTGAAGAACCATTTGTATTTATCCTTTTCATCACTCGGTTGCCAGTTGCGTCATATTCAAAATCCAAACGAGTGGAACTGCCTTTACGGACCTGAACGATTTTATTCCTACTGTTCCAATCGAGGTGCAACTGTTCACTGAGGTCGTCGGTAAGGTTCCCGATCTCATCATATGTATAATTTCCGTAAGGCTGACCATCCAGATCTGTTGCGTAGTTGGCTGATGGTACCGCGTCTTTGATGAAAGCAAGCCGATTGCTTGCCGTTAATGGTATTGTTGTTGATGCAGCATTATAAACGGCACCAGTTCGGTCGTAATAAAAGTAAGACATATTATCCATCGCGACGACGGGCTGTACGCCGTTTCTCATATGGCGTGCAATATTGCCGTCTTTGTCGTAGGCTAGTTCAACCCGGTACTCACTACCGGATAAAAGTTGTGTAGTGTTCCCCGCAAGCTTCCATCCCTGTTGTGTCACTAGGCGGTTCAACTGATCATAGGCGTAGTTAAACCCGCTATTGCCTATGGATTGTAATTGAGTATACATACCAGTTATCATGCCATTAAATAACCCCGTATATGCGCCTGTATGGGTCTGCAGCGGCGTGAGGAAACTATTTGTCCGCACAGCATTATAATCTCCGATGTAATAGTCAAGAACATAAGCAAAGGCGTCACGGCCGACATTGATATGATTCGATGCATAACCAATGGAATTATTAGAACTAGCCCCATCCCTTCCCATATCGTTGTCCGCGATGTCTGAAGTTCCGTTAACTCCTTTTAACCAACCGTTGAGTGCATAAAAATAATCAAGGCCCTGGACCGAATCAGTGCCAAGTTCAAGCCTTGCAATATCCCCATGCCGATAATACAGGTAGCGCGCATCGGAATCCCAGATAAGTCCATTACGGCTGGTCATTACTTCGGTCATCCGGTTTGCTCCGTCATAATGATAGCGGTGCATGAATTGATCAGGTGCATCTTTTTGATAGGTAACACTGTTGATTTTACCGCTTTGAAGGTCATAGCCATATACTACCTTTTTATCCCCGATGATTCCGTTTGGGTAATCCTGTACTAGGACTTGAACAAAGCCTTCGATATCATAACTATAATGAGTAGCATGCCGGTAGACACCGGATCCGAGATCAGTCGCATCCTGGAAACTTAGCACAGATGCCACACGCGTTCTTAGGTTTTGTTGCCCAGCCGCGCCGAACTTAGTATTGATCGAAGCGTCAAATGCTTCATCGTACTTAGTCAGAACAATTTCCTTTTTTGAAGTTTGATGTGCAATAAAAGCAGACCAGGTACTGAAATTCCTTGCCATAGCTCGGTTAAGCTGTGTAGAGGTAAGCTGCCCAGTTTCGATGATACGTCCCGATCTGTCATAGCATGAATAACTAAACTGGTTAGCCGGTTGTTGCCTTGCATTTTGAGATGCGGCCACTCTACCTAGTGCATCATAGTAAAAATTGGTGATACCTCCATCTGGTGTGGATTGCCAAGTGACAAGTTCAAGTGTGTTATATCGGTACGCTGTTGATTTAAAATGAGCAGGCAACACATTGGTGGAGTAGCCGGCACCCCGAGAAACCGCAACAGACTGCACAGCAGCATGATCAAGTATAACGACCCCTGCCGGCGGGACCGATTTAATAATATTGCCGGCAAGGTCATAATAAAATAATGTGTATTGGTATTCCTTGTTGATGTAAGACAAATCAAATTTCTCAACAGGCGCCAGACATTTTGCATAGTAGCGTTTAAGGAGGTCATCTTTCCAGGTTTCCAGCCACTGGTTATACAATACCGTTGCATTGCTATAGGCAGTAGCAATCATTTGCCGGGCGCACTCATTAACCGGTATAAAGTATATTGAGGTTGGAACACTGTCACACAGTAACCCGGGTTTAGGGCAGTCATTCATCTGGTGGCAGTTATCTTCACCGGATATCGTAAGTATTCTTGCATTGTTGGGGGATGTACCTGTTATTGTTTTGATAGTGAAGGAGGTCGTATAGCCGTTCGCTACTCCTGTCAGATCAGGGAAAAACCCCGTCAATTGCCGGACTTCAAACCATGAATCGATGCCTGCCGGTCTTTTTAACACTATTCTGCATACTTTATCTTTTCCGCCAGGTCTACCATATACCAATGAAATTACAAGGTCTCCATTGACTTGCATAGTTGCATTGATGACATTATTCCCTGAAGCGGCGTCTGTATGAAGAATAGATGGAAGCCATGCGATCAGTTGCTGAGTCGAAGGCTCAACTCGGTTGACAGACATATAAGCGAACAGCATGTTAAGGTAATCTTTCACGGCTTTTCCATAAACGGAAAGTAGATTACAGACTGGTTGTATACTATCGGTGCAGCCTGAAAAAAATGTGCACCCAAGTTTGACTGGCACCACATTCACTTTTCCAAACGGATAATTTACCTGGATGTTAAAACTGCAACCTGCCCCTGCGGTGCATTTCAACTGGGTAATACAGCAAACCGACACCGGTGCGAGTGGAGACGGGCTGGAGTTAAGGAAGGGCAGTTGTAATTTACAGTTACCAAAATCAATGGTGATTCGGTCCGGACCGCGGGTGGCGGAAATACTGGTGATTCCTGCCGACCGTATCACCTGCGTCAGTTCTGCACCTTGCAGTGTAAGGAAATTAACAGTCTGTAACTTGTCTATTATCGTATTAATAATATCCGGAAGTGAATCTTTAAAGCGGCAGGTGGAATCATTGCATGAAAGCCTGTTGAGTTGCTGGTTGATGCTGTTGGCCTGGTTCTGGATAGCAGTTTGAATCTGGCAGGGGTCATCAGGATCGGTGATACTGGAGATATCGACAGTAACACCAGATTCTGCAAGCTGTCTTAGTATACCGGCTGCTCCTGCGCCAAAACGGCTTTCTTTTTCCCGGAAGAAAATCCATGCCCAGCTGATAATGGAGCCCTGGCAGGGTGCAAAAGCCGGTCCAGATAATGGAAAATCTTTTGAACCAATACACCTGGTATTACAGCCATGGGTATCCTGGTATTGGTTCATATTGATGCGTAGGACCTGGTCTTTGGCCGAGGTATAAAAAGTGCGCAGATTGGTCCATTCCATATCAGCCAAGTTGTTTGTAGTTCCAAAACCATGTGTTGACAAATAGTTGGAAGGCACAGTGCATGAGGATGCTCCTGCCTGAATCTGTGGATTACCGGTTTGTGGATTGCCCGGCGGGTTATTGGATGAACACCAGGCCATCTCCATCGCCAACTGGTCAACAGATGGAGCGCCATTGCCACAACCATAATGTAACAGACGCTGCAGCAACTGGTTTTTCATTGTAGCATTCTGACCATTCAAAAACAAAGGATCTTTCGAAAGCAGGTATTCATAGGGCTTTTGTTGTGTATTCGGTAAAGGTGTGCCAGCCGCAGTATAGCCTTTGGTTACCGCATCGGCAAAATGCGGCGTACCTAATATCTGCACATTAAAATGGAGCGTGGTGTCTATCCCTGGCTCTTTACACCAGCCCAGCAGGCAAAACTCCGGGTGCATCGGTAAAAGCTTTTCTGCATATTCCGGACGCCAGTTATTGACCAGGTCGCTATAACTGTTCACCTGGGAAAACTGCGAAAGGTTAATAATATTCGATCCGGCCGGCAACAGGAGATTAGCGGGATTGAAAACAGACAAGGGGTAAGCGCCAGCATCAATGGTCCCGTCAGCATTTCGTGTGAACTGTGCATATTGCCCACCAGGCGTTACGTCTGCGAGCATCATTGAACGAATAATATCACAGCGGTTGGGATTCGGTTTACAATAGGCGGTATCACAGACTGGTGAGGGAAGCAGAGGTTGAGCGCATTTGGTACAGCTTTCGTAACAAGAGGTAGTGTCAATACGAGCCAATTGGTTATTGAGTATGGTTTCCCATTTGTATTCGCAGGTATCTTTAACAATGGCATCCAAGTAGGACTGCGCAGCAGCTTGGTTGACGCTTAATTTCTTGGTAAGCTGGTAGCTCCCGGTTTGTAAGACTAAGTTAAATAAGGTATCCTTGCTCGTTCCACCGGTAGCCGACAGGCAGCTAAAGTCCACCTCCCCGCTTGCATTGATCAACTGACCGATCGTTCCTGTATAATTAATCAAAGGAACTCCGGAACAGGATTCTATATGTGTGAGTGTTACCGAAAGATCATAGATGCAATCCATGCACACTTTTGCGCCATTGCACGAGGTGTCATGAAGCACTGCAGGAAAAAGATCGTAATGTATCTTATACGGAGTGTTCGGTGAAGTGACGATAAATGGGTGTTCGGTAATCAAGGTAGCATCATCTGTATTGCGAACATTTTTACCCATCAGCGAGATGGTCACGTTATTGG
The DNA here is from genome assembly GCA_965206685.1 of Sediminibacterium sp. GTDB lineage: Bacteria > Bacteroidota > Bacteroidia > Chitinophagales > Chitinophagaceae > Sediminibacterium. The sequence continues at coordinate 650,066 of OZ242223.1, read as the reverse complement.
GATTCTGTCCCTCCAGTGGCTGCAAGCTGGTCGGGGCCTCTCCTGCCAATGCTGAGGCAATAACCTTGCCTTCTGGATTGTGGTAGCTGACGGTGACCTGCCCGTTGGCATCCATCTGAGCCGTCTTTTTATACCTAGATGCGTCGCCCGCTTCGGTGCCGAACAGCCGGTCGAGTTCTTCCTGGTCCGGTGAGCCGTAATAATAACGCGTTTCATGCCCGCTGCCCAATTGGAATTCTGGTCCCGCATGACTTTTGGCAGCAGGACTTTCGGAATTATCCTCCAAGTAGCTGGTCTGTTTAAAAGGGTATCCACCAGATGAAGGTATGAAGGAGTTAAATCCGGCGCGGTTGGGATTGTCCGCCGAATAATAAGCCGCCGCTCCCATTACACCGGTTATTGCGGCAGGCAAACTACTCATTGGGTGGGGCGGACCACAGTTGATGCCGGCCTTGTCGAAATCTTTCCAGCTGTAAGGTTTGCGCACAGTCGATGGTGCGTTTGGAACATCACTAATATTGAGTAACGGCAGGAAGGTAAGGATCCGTGAATCGGTCGGGACAGGCATGATTTCTATGGCCGGACGTCCCGTGTAATCGTAAATTGTTTCTGCTGCGATCACCTCTCTAATTTTTTCATTCCCGGGAGCGAAACATGCCTGGCTAGCTAATGGTGGCGGAACCGGCAATTGCGGATCGAGATTTACTCCACTTAAGGTCTGCCTGTTACGGAAACTCCCGTCAAAATATTTTATTCGGTCATTTCGTTTGCCTTCTTCTGCAAAATCAGTTATGGCCTGCCAGTTCATTTTATCCTGGACATGCGCGGTACTATGGTAGAAAAGATTTGAGAAATTGTTTACTGTTCCTTTGTCAGGCCCAGTCCATATACAAGACACGGGCAGGTCAAGTTGTACACCACCTTTGCCGGTGGCTCTTACTCTATAAAGGATATATCCTCTTTCGAACAAGAGCGGTGCACGATAGTACAGGTTGGTTGTACTTATTCTGGTGGAATTCGAAGTGAAATCAAAAAACAAATTCGCGGTGGGCACATGACCATTGTATGAATCGGTGTAGTCATCAATAAACGTGTACTCAAGGTCATATCCTTCAGCACCTGGGAGCGCCTCCCAATGGAAGACTAGTTCGTCTGTACCTGGATCTTCACAGGCCCCCACATTGGCGGGTATTGCGGCATAGTCAATCCTACTTACTTGCTCTTCTTGGAAACTAAGGTCTAGTTGGATAAAATTTTTTAACCTGTCGGTTGCCTGCACCTGGTTGCCTCCACCGTCCGGCACTACTGACACACTAGTTATTTTCAGATCTACTTGATAGGCATTTTTAAACGCATAAATAGAAGACACATCGCTCTTAGTAAGTGCCCCCGACTTGTATTTTAATTCAAGAGTAATATTCGTCGTAACCGGCACTGCGTTATTAATCAGGTTGTAGGTAAGCTCAATTGCAACATTAACCTTACCATTCAGGTTGAGGGCCGACGGATTTTTGAGTACCAATTCAACGGTATTCTGGATACTTGTTTTTTTATTCGTCGTATTGAGTTGGGCAAGCGTAGACAACCCAATGCCAAGGCAGGTTTTGGAAAATTGGAACGGAGTCGCCCCCATTAATACAGACCCAGGAATTGTATACCTGCTTTCGGGAATCTGGACAGCGAAGGCACCGAAAGAAACGACACAAAAAAGAAACAGCATTGTAATTTTTTTCATGTCGCAGGATTAAGGATGTTTCATTAATGATGAGATTGATTCTTTCATCGTCACAATTCCTTTTTCCGTTTCTTTCTTCACTCTGATCAGTTCTCCCTGGTTATTATATTCATTCTTCGTGAAATAGTTATTTTCATCAAGGCTGTACGTGTACCTCAGATTGAGTTCATCATATACATAAGTAACCATATTGGCACCATCCGGAAATATCCTTATGTCATCGAAATAACTGACGGCATTTCCAGGCCTTAACTCAACGGTCACGTCTCCGGGAAAAGCAGGCGTGCGGAAAGAACCCATGATCCTTTGCCAGCCTTCGATTACCGATCCTTCCGCATGAAAGGTAACTGAGGTGCCGCCACCTGAAACAATGACCGAAGCGTCCGCGTTACTTGTTATAGGCTGCGGATTATTTACCCTTACCCAACATGTGAACACGTAGCCCTTATCCGGCGTCGGTGAGAACCCGCCTACACAGGTGTCACAAACGGGCTGCTGGTTAGCGGCTATTTGTTTAATGATCGACGGACGGATCAGAGTGGCAGTTGCTAAGGTCGCTACAGAGGTGGTTTTAGGCCGGGACCTAGTGATAATTGTGCCAGAGCAATTGGCAGGTGGGCTGACTGTAAAACTAAGTGGGGAACTTATTTCTAAAGAATACTTTCCTGAATGAGACTGTGCAGCTGAAAGGACAAAGGCGCCGGTGGTAATCCTCACCCGTTTGAGCTTGGAGTTAATCCACTCTCCATTGCTGGATTGCCGTGGTTTCTGGTAGGTGCACTGGGAAAAATTATAATCCTCAAAACTTTCAGCGTAAATTTCATTATATCCTGCATTGACTGCCTTTGCGACAACCAATGTATTCTTGAAACCGTTGACCACACTTGATTTCCTGCCAATTCTATCCTCCGATTCAATAGTATTACCTTGCAGATCCTGCAGGTTTACTTTTTCTTTCCAATCCCACGATGAAGCATCGATGGTCCAACCGGCGGTGGCGCTAACAGGCTGCCTCCAAAAATCAAGGTATTGCCTGAATAAACCGTCTGTACGTATGTTCGGGCTGCTGGCACTAGGTCCGGGGTTTCTGTCGTCCAAATAATACCAGGTACGCCTGGGTTTATAGTTGGCCTTTCTGCCGGAAAGAAACTCGTTGACATGCAGGCCTATTTTCATTGTGTCACAATCTTGGCAATATAAAACACCATCTTCTCCATATTCTGTGACAGAGGCGTTGAGCGTATTTCTATTTCCGAAATTCAGTTTGCCTGTCGTTGTAATTGGATTGAGCCGCCAGGTAACTACTTCACCAGCAAAATCTGCCAAAATATTCTTTGCACCGGAGGTGTACACCCTATAGTCATTGGCTGGCAGAGCCCCGGTGAGCCCCGACGCATTTTCTGCAAATGGCATCCCGTTAGTACTTTTTATCCAGAGGCTTGGCCCACTTGTTACAGGCCTAAGCTCGTCACCAGTATGAAGTAAAGGTGCAGTCGAGCCAAGATTTGAAGAATTGACAATCATTCTGTCGTTGGAGTAAGCAGGTCCCATGCCAGGATACATCCACCATGCAGGATACTTAAAAGTGTAGAGAGTATCACGGAATTCATTGGCAGTTTTGGTCAAAAGCACTCCTCCTGTTACTCCATCGAACGCGATAAACTCAGAAGTAATAGTTGCTCCCTGTTCAAAGACCGTTCTGCTTTGCAGTAGTGCGTTGCGGTGTATTACTTTATTGATAACCAGAGACTGAAAAAGTTTCTTTTCAGTCATTTCAGAATAAAGCGGCACAATGATGGGGATCGGAAAAATACCGATGATCGATAAATTGAGATTTGCGTGAAAAGAGGATGAAACGGATTCATTGTAGTTCCTACGTCCGTCGATAGTATATTCAACCGAAACGCCAAGGCGATTGTTCCGGGTAATTTTTCCTTTATTGCTGACGAGCGTAAAATGGTCATTATCGTCGAAGTAAGAGAATACCTCCCCCGACACCCGGTCTCCTTTTTGATTGTACACAAGAGTGGATTTTGGCTGCCCACTCATATTGTTTAGTTCAATTGAAAATCCTTGTGAAACCGTTGCGAAATCATGTGCCTGGTCAATGGCAACAATGGGAGCCTGGAATGCACCAAAATCTGTTTTACTTCTTTTTTCATCTACTTCTGTACTACTTACTTTAACGGGATAGTCCTTTGCGGTGAAAAATTCCTTTACTGTTTTTCCTGTTCTTCCCACCAGCGGATTATCACCGTTATTGATCATTGTGATTTTTCCGTAGGTAATCTGAGGGGCGGGGAACAAAGATTCATTAACGGGAGTTTCCACATAGTATTCATTATCCGGCGCCATCTTTTTAATATCCGAATAAAAGATAGGTTGCTTAAGCGATATTTCGTCGCCGCCGACCAGCGGCTCATAATCGGCAACTCCAGAACTGATGGTTATCGGTGTGTTATGACTTGCATCATTTTCAGTAGTCGTATAATCGAACGTAGTGAAATAAGATTTGGTTTCGTGTACACCTGATGTCATCGTTGACCACTGATCTTCCATACTTATTTTCCTCACACGGCTACCGCCTGCTATTTTGTTTTTTATAGGATTGTAGAGCCGGACAAAACTCTTGCTCAGATCTACGTCTTGGCAGAAGCCCTGCTGTTGGCAATAGAAATTAACCCCGTTAATATCGGCGCTTAACTGGGCGCCGACCTGCTGTACGACGGAGGGCAATGATGAGATGAAACTGCTAAAATCAGCGGGCTGACCTGAAAAATTATTCTGGTACAATAGCGCGTTACGATTGATGCGCAGGAATTGTAGGGCTGTTCTAACAATTGGACTGCATTGCAGGGAGCCACCATCGTCATTGGTATTAACAAGGTCCATTTCCACATACCCGTACAACCCGTTGGCGGAGATCCCATAGTCTTTAATCTTTGTATACCCGCTAATGTATTCATACTGCCCTCCTTTCATGTTTACATAAAACTTATAATACAGAAAACCGTTCCTAATATCACGGATATATCTTTCTGCCAACTCCTGCTTATCCAATATCGGATTACCATTGTTTATCAGTGCATCGAGGGAAAAATAAATCCTTTTGGCATTGCTGTTTGTAGACAGATCGTACAAACGGTTACCAGCAATACCCTGCCCATTTTCTGTAAAACCGGCGACTTTAAACATCTGTCCAGGCACCTTATCCTGTATATAACCATAATCATGCGCCTCATAGTCTACGTTGATTTTCCCGCCCCCGGGTATTACAATATCAGTCAGGTTCCAGGCGTATGCATTTTTATCCATTTCCTGCCTGTCCTGTGATGCGTATGGATAATCAATATTGGACAGCAAAGACAGGTTATCGCAGTCACTATAATGTTGTTTATTAGCTTGGAAATAACCCCAGCGGTTAACGTCTCTGATGTTATAGGATGGATTGAGGGAACTATAGGTAAATAGGTACGGTGTGAGTTTACCTTTCTGCGAGCGTTCGTAAGTAACATCAAGCTTTTTCAATGTAAGCTTACCGGCACCGGGCGCGATACTGTTTTCGGTACCCTGACACAATGTATAATCATATCCAAAATGAAATTCTTTTAGGGGCGTAGCTGCCGTATTGCTGCGCTTCCAGTCGGCTTTGGAATACACGGTAATTCTTTCCAGTTTGCGCAGAAAGTCATCTGCGCTAAAACCACCAAGTTCGCCATTGACGCCATAACTATCGCTTCTTTTGCTATAATAAAAAAAGGCAATCTCTGTTTTGGATTCAATAGACCTGATGTACCAAAGCTCTTTTTGGCCAAAGACCGTCGTTCCTTTATCATCCAACGCGTCACTTCGCAACGCCCTGCTGTAACTTGCCTGTGACGCTCCATATGGTGTACGCCAGCGGTAATCATGATCTTTGTAGTAACTGAATTTGACATAACTACCAATATCATCATCGCTGATTCCATCTCCTGTTAAGTCCCTGTAATCCGAGTTTAATACAGCCGTAATCAAAAACTGTGTTGCATAGGCAGGTGTTATGGTTGACTCAAAAAGGCGATCGATGCCCTTGACATTATTGATAGAGTTGTCGGAACCTTCTCCATAAGCCACTTCATTTTTGTCTTTATTGACTGCATTTAGCGCTACATTAAAATTGCTTTCCACCTGACGCACACTATAGACCGGGGTTCCAAAAATATAACGCATACCGTCAGGTTTTGTAAGCGATATTTCGGAAAGATGGTTGGCGCCACGATAAGCTGAATCCCTTCGGATCGTTGTGAAAGCACCATCATTGTCGCCGGTAAAAAGGTAATAAGAAATCCTTTTATCGAACCCAGAAACAGTTGCTTCCCCCGCAGTCAGGTAACTGATCGAATTTTCTCTTACCAGTTGGTTGGTATCAACGATATTACTACTGACCTGTTTATTATTGCTCAGCATTTGTGAAAGAGCAGTGGCTCCTGAAACATTGAATTTTAAGGCATCGTAGCCACCCAACAGAGAAAACGCAGCGTGATTGAACAGGTTGGTCTCCCCATTGTTTTTAAATACAAAAGGCTGATATAATTTTCCGTCAAGTATTTTTTGATCACGGGTAAAGGAAAGTTGTGTAGGGTTCCAGCGTTCGGTTTGTTGAAGGGACGTGGTGGTCCCGAAATTACCACCTGCTTTAAAAAGGTTTCCGAAATTGGCTTCAAGCCCCGCCTCCATTCCGGAAGAGGTTACCATTCCTTGGGCATCTCCGACAAGGCCGATATCATTTTTGTTAACAGAAAAAGTCATTGAAACACCCTGTGCATTCAGGTTAAAAATATCGGGTGTTTTATAGGGAATTGGAAGTATCCTAGATTGTCCAATAAAATAAGGCAGTTTTTTTTCACGGTTAAAATCCTGCATAACATTGCTGCTGGTTTGAGCCTGCTCATACATGCAGCCAACGGCACTAAATTCCTGGCGGGTGGTAGCAAGGGTCTGTTTGGAAAAATAACCAGTAACCCGTATGCTGGGGTCAACATAATACGCATCAAATCCAAGGGCTCCTGAAAACGTACCGGAAGTATTTTCGAAGGGGTAATCAATATCAGGCTGAAAAGAGTTATTGAGGTAAGAGCGGCTTGCATAACCGGTGCTTGCAAAAGTAGATTCGTCAGTGGAACGTTGCGCTACTTTCTCTCCCCCGCTTACACTTTTCTCCGTCGCATCAGTGGTATATCTTGAGTAACTGAGATTGGCGTTGAAACTGCTTTTCAGTCCTTCGGTAGAATTCACTGCCCAGGTCTTGCCAAGGTTGATGCCTATTTGATTCCCATCCGATCCCATTTTCAAGCCTACTGACGGGCTTAAGTATTTTTCGACACCAGATTGAGAATTGACAGACATGCCCATACCGAGACCGGCCGTAGCTGTGACATTTTCATTCGCCTTAAATTTTGCTCCAATAGAACCGCGCAAAGCCGGCTCGAGTCCCCATCCTTTGTACGTATTATAAAACACGCTAAGCCCTGCACCAACCGATAAACCAATTGGTAGGCCGGCGATTTCAAGATCGACATCCAGTTTACCTCCATAGGTTTCATTGGGCTTTACTGAATAGTACTTAGTGATTTTATCATTACCGACTTCGCCATTAAAATCATCCGGCAGGCCACGAAGTGTGCGGACAATCGAACCTGCGTTGAGGTTCCAACCCAGTCCAACCATAGATGGCACATCGGTCATCTGGACACCGGATTGGTAGCTTAGATTAATCGGGTAACCACCGATACTGAAAAGGGGAACTTGGTAATTGAATATCCCGGTTGCGGGGTTCACGAGGTTAGTTGTCCCTGCCTGTTTGAATTGCATGAATTCAGGCTGGCCAGGCCCACCCGTCTGACCGTACATTAAAGAACACAACAACAAGCTGCAAATAACAGCAATGCAATTTTTTTTCACCGTGCGAAAATTTAAGAAAAAAATTAAGATACCAATTACTATTGCGACACGACCGGCTCAGGGGGGAATACGTCAGACGGTCTTTTAAAAAACTTTGAAAAGCTCCAGAATAAATATAATGATCAGTTTTGAAGAAACATAGGGGGAAAACCCCGTTTAAGCGAAATTTAAGAACAAGACATATCTGAATTACTCTCATTTGAACAGTACATACATAAATATTTATATTCACGTGGACTAAATTGATGGACGCATTTATTTGTAATTAACTACTTTAGAAGTAGTACTTAAAAAATACGATGAAAGAATCCGAAATAAAGCGAAAATGTTTCACTAACAGCTCACTTAACGCGATAGGTGTAGATGTTAACAATTGAATGCAAATGGATTATACAATGACATGTATTGCTGATGCAGATTTACAATTCTTAATAATTTGCAGAATATTCCGAAACATTCTAAAACTCAACTTAGATTAATATTGAATTATTTGTAAAAAGTCAGACTAAACAGTGTGAGTATAGAATATTCCAGAATATGCCGAAAAATTATATAGTCTAATTTATAAACTATATTTTGGAAAGACTTCAGTATATCTCTTCAATTCATTAATTCTATTCAGATAATTCAGTATCGGATCTTTACATTTTACGATAATCGATGATATCGAGATTCTGACAAATTATCTCAATTCCACCAGTTTATGTTTAATAGCAAACAATACAAGTCCTACCCTGCTTTTCACAGCAAGCTTTTCAAATAAATTTTCGCGATAATTTTCAACCGTTCTTGGAGCGATCTTCATTAAATCAGCAATCTCTTTATAGGTAAGTTCAGAAACGCAATGTTTGATAAATTCAAGTTCTCTATCAGTTAAGTAAAATTCATCAGGCTTGATCTCTGGTGTTTGAAAGTTCCTAAGCATCTTCCCAGATACCATTTCATTTATGTAAATACCTTTCTCTTTTATCTCAGTAATTGCCCTATACAATTCGGATGGCTGTGATTCTTTTAAAACATATCCGCCCGCACCAGCTTTTAGCATCTTAATCACTGCTAAATCTTCATCAAACATGCTAAGAGCTAGTATTTTAATCAGTGGATAGTTTACCCTTACCCATTTAGTAGCCGTATACCCATCCAATACAGGCATATTAATATCCATCAACAGGACATCAATTTCCGGATTATCAGGAAGTATCCTTTGCAGTTCCTTGCCATTGGAAACATCGAATTCAATTTTTATGTCGCTGAATTCAGCAAGAAGGTTGGCAATACCCTTCCGGAACATAGCATGATCATCAACAAGTGCGATATGGATTTCTTTACTTTTCATTTTCAAGGATAAGGGATTTCTATGTGGATTGTTGTACCCCTGTTAGGTATAGAATGTATCTTAATTCCCCCTCCTAACAGGTCAACACGTTTCTTCATATTCATTAGACCCAGTCCATGGCTGTTCTTCGATTTTTCATCAACCTCAAAACCTACCCCATTGTCGCTGATCGTTAGACTCATTCTCCCTTCTCCATATACCAACCCAATTCGTATATTATCTGCACCTGAATGTTTCACAATATTACTCAATGATTCCTGGAGGAGTCGGTAAAGAAACAGATCTTTATCAGGATCATTGTTTTCAAGGGCTTCAATATCATGTGTAAATTTTGCTGTATAAAACCCATTTCGCATTAACCAAGCTATCTCCTGATCAATGGTTTCTTTTAATCCCTGTTGGATGAGTTGCTCACCATGAATGATCTTAGACAATTGTCTCAGTTCCTTTATGGACCTATTCAAAAGCGCATTAATATCACTTAGCTTTTGGGTAGCTTTATCTTTATCCTCAAGGTTTATGGAGCCTGCTGTTACACTGGTCAGGCTCAATAACTGACCGATATTATCATGCAGGTCAGCGGCCAGGTTTTTCCGTGTTTGTTCCTGCACCTCAAACTCAGTCTGTAGCAGTTCTGTTTGAAACTGTTGCTCCAATTGTTTGCGTGAAATTCTGTTCTCTTTTTGCTTTTTATTATGCAGCACGAGAAAGCCAACAACAATTATTGCCAAAACTAGGACGATAATAATTGCCGCCACACAACCAGCTATTATGTAGCTCGAGGCAGGGGTTTCAAGAAAAATGATATAGCCAGACAACTGTATAGGATACTGTTTAAAATACTACTTGAAATAATCCAAAAATTAATAAAATCCGGAAACCGATTTATGAAAAGGAAATACTGAAAAAAAGCCATAATCACCGCATCACAACCGTAAAATACCAATACCCCTGTGCTGATCCAGAATATCCGTTGTTTAAAAATAGTCATTTTTTCAAATTCCTCCCGTTGGACCAAATCTCTAAAAAAAGCAAACACAAAAGTTATCAATATTAGCGATCCGAGTATGTAAGTATAGGAATTCAGGTTTTGTAATTTTTGACCGAATAATAAGTTTACGGGTACCGCTAAAAAATAAATCATTGACAAGTATTGCATTCTTTTCCGATAAACCAGATTATTAATAGCGAAATAATAAAAAAGAGAATAAAAACAAAATTCAATCGGATTGAAAAAATTAAAAGCCCAGTTGTTTGAATTCTTTCCATCAATGGAAATCACATAAATCAATCCAAAAGGGCTGCCCAAGTCAACCAATAAAGTTAACAAGAGCAGCACTGTGAACCAGAGTAAAAACTGATCCTTTTTCCGGAAAAAATTAAACAATGCGGACAGAAATGCCAGGATTTCAAAAATGAAACTGGGATATGCCAGTAATATGTCAGCCAAGTGTTTCATATACTATGGATAAAGTGATCCACCACAACTTGCAGGCGGACATGGTATGGTAGTGTCAGCATCTTCATCAGGCAAATAGGCCCTAAAAAAAGGCAAGCTTCCACTTTGCTTGAAGAATGAATCTTCTACTAATGCAGGCTCTGGTTCATTAATATGAATACATAGAGTAGTTTGTTTACTTACATCATAATAGGAACCTTCAAAATAAATTTGCTTTTCTACATCCGCATAGGATCCATATGACACCCTGATTCCGGGAACATTTTTGCTTTTCAAATAGCATACTAAATCCAGTAAATCTTGCTTTGGATACCAACAGCTGATGGTGTCCTTTTTTCCAATATACTGACTTAATACCTTATTCTTCATATCGACAAATGATCGGATCCATTCAGCATGGACTAAATTCTGTGCCCCGGTTGCATTTGTAATGTCTGTTACATTCCCGATCTGTCCGGTATGGTCCATATAAAAAAAGTAACCGGAATCTGTTGCAGTAATTCCTCCCTTCTGAACAGTGGGAGAAAAAATAAGAGTCAACATATTGTTATACTCATTTGGGAAAAGGTCGTTGTTATCGTTGTCTCCCGCTATCCATTTGCAATTGGCAAAATACACCCGTAATCCCGTAAGCACGGGATCATCAATGGGGATAATCTGATCTATCTTATCTAATAGATCCGCAAGCTGCACCACAGAATAATTCATATCCTGATTTTCGGGTTTACGGATCACGGAGCTTAAATATCCGATTCTTGTCTTATAGAACTGGATTCTTCTTTCTTCTGCAATTTTCGCATCGATCAACATTTTAACATCTGTTACCGACGGTGGATTGGCAGGACATGGTGGGATCATACAATAAATTTTGGATTGTTAAAAAATGATTTCAGACCCAATATTGAAAAAAATATTCAGAATGTAACCAAGGTGTTTTGCCCATTCTATCCACGTATAAATACGTTGTATCAAAACGTAAAAAAACGGTTGCTCGCCTTAACGATAGTCTCAATTTTTACAACGCAATTTTTCATCATCGGCCAACAACTAATAAATGAGCTCATTGCCTGTTCAATCTTATACAATTTAATCACCTTTTACCAAAACTTACTATCATGTTCCTTTTAGAAATCACCCCACCACCCAACGCAGACCATCTTTGGGAAACCATTGTAACGATCCTGTTTACACTCAGTCTTATCTCCGAAAGAATCGGAAACTTCATAAAGCTGCAATTCTCAAGCCTAAGTATAACCACTTTTGAAGTGGAAACTGAAAAGAAAAGAGAATCCAGAATTCTGCTTATTTCTTTGGCCTGTGGAATAGTCACCGCAGTTCTCGCCGGCGCAGATTTTTTCACATTACTGAAAGAGGGTTCCCTGATCAACCTTTCAGACGTTGGCAAAAACGGTTCTTCCATTGTAAAGCCAATCATTGGCCTTATCCTGTCTGGCATATTTATCAGTCTGGGGTCAAAATTCTGGCACGACGTCCTGGATATTGTTCTCCAGTTCAGCAACCTCAAAAAATACAAGGTTAAAGAAAAAATGCAGGCTGCCAAAGCAATGGACACCGCTGCTAAAACAGGCAGCGAAAATTGATAACATAAAAAACTTTAACCAATCATCAAAAAAAACACATTCCAATGAAATCATTTAGTAATCAAATATTATTAGCTGTTTTATTATCGCCCATTCTGGCACTTGGGCAAAGTACCAGTGATATTCTTGAACATGGGATTCGGGTAGACCAAATGAATGAAGTAAGATTAAAACTGGATAATGGGGCACTGAAATTCAAATCTGTTCACAATTCTCAATCATCTTATATTTCTCTCGATGATGCCGCTTATTATATTTCAGGTGACAAGGTCAACATCTATATCAATGTGTTAAATCCCCTTAATTATTCACTAGATTCAAAAGTTACATTGACAGATGACGCCCTAAGTAAAGCGGAAGATGATGCACTTAAGACATTAATCAGTCAATTCTCCGGCAATAAAAAAGGTGGCCCGTATGCACAACTGCAGCCTTTACCTAATAGCAAGGCCCCGTCTTTACAGGACCAGTTCCAGAACTTACAAGATAACATTAACACCTTAAAAAACCTTCTTCAAAATGATAATAAGAAAAAAATTGGCGCCCAGTTTTCGATTTTAAAGGGCATCTCATTTGAAAACCTCCCTTCAGCCGATGGGAAGATCACCAGTGTGAAAGCAGAGATCGAAGCACTTAAAACAAAGTATAATGATTTTAAAAATAAAGAATCGGATATCCAAACGGGAATCTCCAGTTTTATAGATAACAATAAACCACTCTCTATTGAAGCATCTCTCGCTTCATATTCTTTCAATGAGCAGTTTATAAAAATAGATTCAGACCTGCAAACACAATTGAAATGGCTGGCCAATCTCATAAACGCATATCAAATGATAACGGACGCAAGAAATGGCGGAGTTACTATTGATAATGAACTTGTGACGCAAGTCACTGAGGTTGCTGTGAACGCAGGCAAAATAAGTAACCTGTCAATCACCATTAATCAGGATGGTCTTAAACTAACAGAGACTAATGATATCGTAGTTGCCGAAAAAAAATCCATTGCAAGCAAAGTACTCCGTTTCAGAAAATTCAAAAGATTTGTATTCGAAATGGCTGGTGGAGTTGCTTTTACCCTTCTTGATTATCCAAAATTCGGAACTGCAACCGATGCATCCGGTAAGACAATTGTAGCTGATGCAGGCACGGAATCCTTTAAGCGATTTAATATAACAGCCATGTTTAACTGGAATCTCTATATTCCTAAAACTAATATTCATCCGTTTTTCCAGATAGGCTTAGGTGCCAACGCAGAATATCCCGTTCTTTTTACCGGCATGGGACTAAGAATAAACAGTGAAGCCAAAAGTCATTTTGCGGTTTCCTGGGGTCTGGCTTCTTCATGGATAAAAACGCTCAACAACTTGAAAATAGGCTCAGTAATTAATGGCTCATCTGATTTGGAGAAAGACATTACATATGAATTCAAGTGGCCTGCTAAATTTTATATAGGCATTCAATATAATTTTTAATCAAAAAAAATATACCATGACTCATTCTATTTTTGGTGGAAGGAAAATTGTGCCAGGTTCTCTGGAAAAAACCGAGAAAGACGACTTTCACATTGATTCTTATATCGGCATTCTGAAGAAAAACGGGATTAGTGACTGGGAACAAGTATTTGCTTTGCTCTCAAAAAATGAACACCGCAATGGGCTTGCTAAACTATTAAACCTTACCGAGGTTCAAACCGATCAATTGACGGCACATAGTGAACTGGCCTTACCTTCTTTGATCAGAGAAGAATTGAAAACCGCGGCTACCTTTTCTTTTCCCTTGGGTGCAAAGAAATATGATCGAAAGCTTACTAGGGAACATCTAAATCAAAATAATACCGTCAGTAACCAGCATAGCTTAAGCAAGTTAAGTTCTCTGGAATCATTTATTCAAACAGCCAACTTACAACTTGCGTCTTCCGTTAATTATGTTTCTCAACTTCCCCCGGTAAGGTCACAAGGAGATCGTGGAACCTGTGTTGCATTTGCCGTTTCTGCTATCAATGAATTTTCTTTTTCCAGAAAGTTGGGACGAAATATTGATCTTTCTGAACAATATTTATTTTTTGAAACAAAAAAACTTGAAGGAGATACCGGATGTGGTTCCAGAATTGCAGATGCACTTACAGTAATCAGTGAAAAAGGACAATGCCCTGAAGAAACTTGGTCATACAATCCTCACCTTCCTTGTTTTCAATCAGCCGGTGAGCCGAGCAATGCGGATGACAGGGCCTTACCATACCGAAATGGCTATGTTCCATTTAATGACACCGACGATCTGCTTCTTCAGATAAAAGGCTGTTTGTCTCTTGCCAAACTTATTGCATTTTCAATCCCAGTTTATGGCAGTTGGTATCAAAATGCTGACACACAGAAAACTGGCAGGATCATTATGCCTTTTCCAGGGGAGGTACCCTTAAAAGACAGCAACGGAAACGACGAAGGGCACGCCATGGCGATTGTTGGATATCAGGACGATTCAGGTGTTGCCGGTGGTGGTTATTTTATTATACGGAATAGCTGGGGGGAACAACTTTGGGGCTCACAAAATCATTATGCTCCCGGTTACGGAATTATACCATATGCATATATCATAAACGATCACTGGGAAATTTATGCTCTATAAAATCCAAAAGGATCACTCATTAAAGGAAAGAATAATTATGCAAAAATATTTACGATAAGGTCACACAATCAACTGGTCCTAACGCTCATAAAATTTACTAATCAATCAATAGGGTTGCCGAAATCTAATCAGAGTATGCAATAAAAAACATATTATGACGCTATAAATAATTGAATTATAGTCACTTACTAGTTGTCGGGTAATCCCGAATAATTTTATCGTTTGCCCGCACGGATTTGTCTTTTATCCTTCAGTGCAGCCGAACTGCACCTGAAACCGGCAACTGTCGCTGCAGTTTTATTTAATACCTGATGATTATCCGTTGAAAGAGATGTGCTTCCAACGCAGGTTCCTCCCATCGGATCATTACCGTATTTAATACCTGGGTTTGAGAAATATTGAATTCGTGTGGTGGCAACAGGCTGGGTCGGATACGACATAATGGTGCGCCACGGCGTAACGTGGGATGACGGAGAAGTATTTATCCAATCTCTGTTAAATGAAAAAGGCCCTGCAGAATTTGCATTTACACAATCATGATCTGCACCCATGTTATGCCCCAGTTCGTGGACAAAGCTGAAATAACCGGTGGCACAGTCGCGCGCAACCACACAATACGCGTATTCCGCAAATGATATCGAAACATTGGACATCATATAACCCAGGCCGCAATAACCGCCGCCGTTTTCAGTGATCAGGGAAACTTCATCTGCAGCGTATGTATTTCGCAAACCCGGAACATTATCCATAAAACCGTCTGATCCGTTGTGCAGTCGGTCAAGGTCTGTGCTTATATCACCGGATTCAGTATAATTGACTTCTTCCGTATGCACAAGACGGAGACGCTGTGTGATCTGGCTGTTCTGGTATGCCTGGTTGGCTTCGGCTACAGCTAGGTTAATCGTGCTTTCCATCGCTGCCGTTCCACCGGCGCCGGTACGCGCCGCTGCCGTGTATACTACCATTACGTCAATAATATTTCCCTGATCCGTAGAGCAGCCATCATGTAAAGGTTGTCCCGGTTTTAGCTCTGGCTTGATGGGTTGCTTTTCATTCTTAAATTTTGACTGGTCAATCTGGTTTATGGCATGTAACCCGCCCGACAGATATTGAATCTGGTAATGCTTTAAATTCCGAAAAGTAATATTTCCGGTCACTACCTCCCCTACGATCGATAATACAACCGTACTTCCTGTCTGATCATTTATCATACCCTTCCATATAACACCATGTTGTCCCATGGTTGTTTTTTCCTGCAGCATTACCGATATCGTTTTGTTATCAAAATCCGGTATGGTGATGATTCTTTTTTCTGAACCCTGCAAAACACTTAAGTCAGCTTTGACCTGCAGACTTTTCAAAACGGTGGCAATACGCGGTTGATTACTGAATCCCTTCTGATCTGTTACAACAAATAGTGACCGGGGCTTACCGGTTTGCTGCGCCGAAAGGTTTGTCTGCATGAAGCAAACAATAAACACGCATGTTATTACCGGAATTAATTTTTTCATGGCTGTGTAAGATTTTGCTGCTGATAAAAAATTGAAATGATAATTTACAGTACTACTTTCATCGGGTCAATACCGGCTTTCTTCCATTGCAACATGATATCCCATCCTACCCATCCAACCCTTTCAGCAACATCATCTTGGTGTCCGTGATCGAAATGAAAATAACCTACTACATGCATGTATTCATGTGCAAGGTGATACGCATAACTATGAGCAAACGGAAGGCTGCGTTCATCGACTGCTATAACAGGCTGGCATGAATAAATTTCAAGAATGTTCTTGGAGGAATGTCCGAATTCATTGTGGCAGTTTCGCAGATACAGATCCAGGAAAACTTCTTTTTGCCTGTATGCGCTATCCAGTACCCGCTGTCCCGGGAACCTGCCACCGCAATCGGTGCATTGTGACCGGCAATAGGAGGAATAGTTGCGGCATGAAAAATCCATTTTTTTAAGAGTGTCCTGAAACTGTTTACAATTAAGCAGTACAGAAGCAATATGAAGAGCGCTATCAGCACTGGTCTTCAACCCTGGAAAATCGGCTGGCTTAAACTCCTTTAATTTCAGTATTACTCGTACCTGCTCTATCACGATTGGATTTGGAGTGGATCCAGAACCATCCGCGGCAGTTAAAGGCGGCTTTGGAACGATAATACAGGCCGGTGTGTCAATAGGTGTCTTAGCAATACTGCTATCGGCATTGACAACCGGTTGATTGTTAGAGTTACAGGCTGTGAGGTAGCAACTATACAATGCCACTAACAGAATCAAAATCTTAATTTTCATAACTGGCGTTTATTTTCGTGAAGATGAATAGATATTGATGAGAGGAATATCGACCGCGAGAAAAAACTGTGTGCGGTGGTTTGACTGACCGACCGTTGCCGCACCTGAACTGAGTTCACGCAAAGCAGGTCCGTACTGATAAGTATAACCGATCGATAGCGGAACTGCCGGCAGCCCGAGAACAATACCACCACCAGGTGCAATAATATTCTGCAGTGTAACTTTAGGCAGTTCTTTTGTTGTGGGATCAGAGAGACGAAAAGCAGCAAAAGTTCCAAGGTCAATGAGAGTACCGAAAACCGAAAGTGAAAATTGCCAGATACGTTTGTTAAATGCTACGCCTATCGGCGCATAAACTCCTGCTGAATTCTTTGACTGCGGTTCCGATCCCTGAACCTGGAAAGATTCCTTACCCATAAAACCACCTAGGTATGCATTGAGGGAAATGCTGAAACCGGTATGTTTTTTTATCGATGCACTGCCCGCAGGTAATGCAATTGCTTCTATGGCGGCCTGTGCCTGATCGGCATCTTCGGCCTGTATGAGGTTAGCTGCAAAAGACGCATACTTAAGGAATTCTTTTATATATGGTGTTGCTGCCAGGGAAGGATATGTAGCAGTTAGGAACTGCAGCAATCCTGCAAGTGCCGCACTGTAGTTGGCAGCCGCAAGATCATGAGCCATCGTCAGCGTACTGTTGATATAGGTGAACATGCTGGTAACTTCAGGGGGAAGCTGATAGATAATATCAATAGATTGCACCGACCCTAA
The DNA here is from genome assembly GCA_965206685.1 of Sediminibacterium sp. GTDB lineage: Bacteria > Bacteroidota > Bacteroidia > Chitinophagales > Chitinophagaceae > Sediminibacterium. The sequence goes on along the minus strand of OZ242223.1, from coordinate 632,306 downwards.
TACCTGGAAGAGGCTTGCACTGGTGGAAAACATCGCCTGATAATAAGCCTTAAGATCTTTTTCTCCATCTTTGATTGCATCCCTGAGATGTTTGTACGCAACACCCATGCGATCTGCCTTTTCCAGAAGCGATTGGCTGAAAGCGGTAACCTTTCGCATGAAATCAAAAGCATTGGGAGGAGTAATTCCGGCATCTGTCAGTTGCTGATAAAGCAGCCCTGAAAATAATTGCAGCCTGTCAATATCACTGATAAGATTAGACAATTCCTTTGCACTTACGTAGTGTGTCTCAAAATCATTACTACGCAGCGCCTGTGATACAACGCTGATGATTTTGACTCCCTTCGCCTGGTCCGGGCTGAGTATACCCGGCTTGCCGATATGGCTAGCGCTGAATATATCTTCAACGATATCGGGCATTCTTTCACCTGCGATCAGGCCATCACTTGCAGTCAGGGCTGACAGGAATACGACTCCCATGTTGGTATTAAAAAAAGAATTCAGCTTTGCTACGCGGTCACTACAGCTTGTATTGCCGGATGGACATTGGGAAACATTCAGGGTTGATAATTTCGCAATATTTCCGGGCAGTCCTTTCAGGTCCTTGACCATCGCCTCTTTAAGTGTGTTTAAGATATTCGCATAAGACCACGAATCAAATTGTAAAAGAATTGTTGTAGTATTCGGGAATATGATTTTACACTCGGGATATTTTTCACCAAAATCTTTGAGTTTCGAGAAAAAAGCGATCTTGACTTCTTCCTTACCTCTAGCGATCAGGAATTTTGTGATCCCATCAGCTATGGCACTTATGTTAAACGAACCAAGTGGTACCGGCTCTGCCGCATAAGGCTTATCATAATTTGCATCCAGTGTCATGCCCACTCCGGTTTCAAAGTAATTCTTCAGAATTGAGTTGGTCGCGATAATGGTGTTGATGTCAGCGCCTGGAAGAAAGTAGGCTTTGAGTATCGCCTTTACTTTGGGGTCATCTACAGGGATTTTTTTCGGTGCCGTGCCCGATTGAAGCTTTGTGTACAGGTCCTTCAGAACACCTGCGTCATAAAAAGCAATCCGCTTATTTTGTGCAGATAAAGGAATAGTAAATAAGATACACAAAGCCAGTAGGTAGGTACGTTGGAGCATCGTAGCCAGGTTTTAATGTATTAAAATAATAGTAGACTATTTCTGTCGTAGACAGAGCTTATAGGGGGAGAATCTAAAGTAGTTTGCAAAGTTGAAATATGCAATACTTTATATAATTCATTTCGAAAAATTAATTCATTTTAAATACTCGACCTGGCTGACGTATGGGCAAAAAAAGCAGATGGCCTTAAAATAGAAAAAGCTCTTTGAGGCGGCTCTGCAATAAATTGCAAAGAACAAGATACAGAAATCGACCTGTTTTTTAAGTCGGACTTATATTTCCGTTTTCAAAAATCTTTTTGTGGAATTATTAAAATAACAGAAAAAAACATATATTATTAATTGGTGTACATATAATCAGATGATATAATTCACAATCCCGATAATGCGCCGGCAATGATACACCCATAGAAATCAATGCCCGTTTCATCCGCCAGCCTGATCTCATTGATCAACTCCTTCAACCGTCGCTTTCGGTTGCAGTTCCACGTTCCTGTTTTACACGAAAACACAAAAGGAGTCTGAAAGATGTAAATAATTAAATACATGCATATTAAAAAGTCTTCGTTGAAGTTTGAAGCTATTTATTTCTTTTTAATTATTAACCTATATAATTGGGGGAGAAATCGTACAAATTACTCCCAATCCGCAACACTTAGACCAGAATCGCGGAGAATAGAGCAGGGACGGACAGCCTCAAATTCAATTGCTCAATAAAACGCAGGCTCTCAATAAGATGCACTACACAATAAAGACTCAATAGACTTTTTAATCATTTTCTAGTCAGCTTGAAATGGCCCGAGAAACAAATCACCAATGGAAAATACTGGTACAGAATGCACATTGCAATGGGCACAATTTCAGAAAAGTACTTCTCGCTCGATAGCCTATGCTGTTCAACTTGATTTGCAGATATCTACAATTAATACTTGGCGAACTACATTGTATGAAAGGACCCGACTCGTTAAAAGTGGCTTTCCAAAAGATATGATGTACTAATCTAAAAATTATAGGATTGAACTACATTCTCTTATTAATCGCAGAGAGTACTTCTTTTTGAATCTTCTTAAACTCCGACAGGGAATGATTCTGTTTTACCATGATATCAGTATTCTTGGCTGGTTGCCATAACTTCTCAATAAAGCCAGCACTGATCAACTCTTCTGTTTTTGCCATAAAGTCATATACGTTTTTTTGGGGTTTAGGAAATGGAACCCGCCAGCTTCTGCTAGTAATACGTTTCGCAGATATTTTACCAGGCGTCTTTAACAAAATCACTAATTTATAATCCTCCGTATCTTCTAAAAGCGCAAACAACTCTTTCCCAACACCTCCAACCCCAGTGCATTCTATAATTTGATTTATACCAGGCTTAATCGCAGCAAAAAATTTCTTTCGGACAATTAACTCAGCATCCTGAGAGCCATCTCCATACTTTCTTCTAAAATCGTCAATAGCAATAACCGACCAGTTAAGTAAAGAATTGGTTAAAGAGATTAAAGTAGATTTCCCAGATCCAACGTTTCCAAATACAAGTAGCTTCATAAAATAGCTTTATTCAGCAAATAAATAGTCTAATGCTTTCTGAAAGACAGCAATTGATTGGTTAAAGTTACGGTCGGACAACATCGAATACAAATTCAATAATACAGAAGCATTTATTTCCATTACCTCGTAACCATATTCCTCAGTAAAAATAATATCGACCGTTACAAACTTCGCATTAACAGCCCTAGCTGCCCTTATAGATAATTCACTGGCCAGCTCATCTTCAATTTCCTGACAGGTGGTTCCATAAGAAGAATTATGCTTTGTCTGCAAAAACACTTTTTCTCCCTGTCTGGGAACGTCGGCTAGTTTTGGTACAAGCGTTTTGTCAAAAAGTTCCTGATGCACGTTGTTAATGCCCTTGTTTTCTTTTGAAAATTGTGCTATCAGTTCTATTAAACTTGATTTTCCATCGCCAATTACAAAAGGACGTAATTTTTCATAAGTTAATAGGTTTTCGCCCGCCAGAACAACACAACGATATTCATGAAGAATATTTCTGAATGGCGAAACACACACAGTACTATGTTTAGCAAAAATATCTATCAACGCGCTCTCCCTTTCTGCATCTGAATGCACAATGCTGACACCTAACCCGCCTGATGTATTATTTATCTTCAAAGCCCAGGGCAGATGAAATTCTTTTTCAAGATTCTCAATTTTAGAGTGGTTTCCAATGAGTTCTTTTCGACCCATCAGCACTTGAGGCGCAAAAAAAATCTTATGGGGAACGTGGGCAACTCCGTTTCGCTGTAATATATCGGAGCAAATATTTTTATTTCGAACAACTCTAAAAACAACAGCATCATTTAATGGAAGTGTATTGCCTACAAGGTATTTTCGTTCTTTGTTTTTAGATAATTCTATGCACCAGTTTCCACCAAAGACAGTGCAGTCTATATTTAAAGGTTCTGCAGCAGCACGGATTAATTTTATGAATTGCGATTTAAGCATTTGTGTTTGCGTAATGTATTAATCTATTTTTTTCGTGCTTTATTTGCATACAAATCCAGCCATAGTAGTCTGATTCGTTTGTTTCCTCAACATATAACAGTAATGATTCCAGCATTTCAATTAACAGCAACGTTTTGGAAGCGATATCTGACGCAAAATAACCGGCTACTGTATTGGCAAGTTGCATATTGTATTGTTCTGGTATAGTCTCCTCGATGTCTCGATCAACACGACCTAAAAAATCGTTGTCTTTGAACAAATAAATTCTTAGAATCTGCATAATATATCTTCTGAGAATATTGGATTGTTCAAGTGCATTCCAAAGATGATCCCTATAAATATTTTTCGTAATCTTCTTTACAGTAATCACTGACATTGAAAAAGGGTAACTCTTTAAGAAAGGTTGCTTCGAATAATTCGGCTCCTTTTGCTGATTTTTTCGTGCAATATCGATCAAGCAATACTTATCACTCAGGATCACACCTTGTGGTTCCCAGAAAAAAGAATCGATGTCTGTTTCAGGAATAAGACTGATGTCGAAAGAAAAATCAGGATCCGTCTTAAAATAAACAGTATAGAGATTAGGCATCCAGGGAAAAGAACCTTGCGAGATGATAATATCCAACTCAGATAATTGCTCTGCCTTTTTCACCAATTGCTCTTTTGCAATCTCACAGTCTTCCACCAGGCAAAATACATCAGCATCAGCTCCGCTACAATGTGATTTATACGTTAAAGAGCCACCCAGCATAATTCCTTTCATACCACTGATTTTATCAAGTAAGTTGATAGTGTCAATGAAAAGCCTTTTACAGTGAAGTGGCAATAGGGGAATTTCTGACCCTTTGGCATTAAACAACACATGCATCATACACAAAATGTTTTTTGAATTGTGGTAAAATTTGTTCTTTTCCAAAATAAATTTTAGAAAATTGAGCGCCATTGCTACCAAGGATTTGGGCTTGATGAGAATTTTCGGCGAATTTTTTTAACACTTGAACCGCATAATCCATATCGAAATATTGTTTAGTAGACGCATTGCTTTCTATAACAGATTGTAATGTGTCTAAACGAAGGCGTGTAGAAGGAAAACATATTCCTGCATTGGCTTCCTGAATAGCTGGTTTGATCCCTACAATATCAGAACTTATGACAGGAATACCGCAGGCCATAGCCTCTAAAAGCGATATATTGAAAGAATCATGGAGGCTTACATTTAGTTCGACATCGCCTATCTGTAAAAAATAGGAAGGGTCATCGACTAGGCCTGTCCACAAAATAGTAAGATCCCCTACCTGACTCTTATAAAGAAACTTTTCATCTTCTGGCACAGCGTCCACACGAATCTTCATATCGTTTATTAATTCCGCAGGAACCGGTCCACTCATAATCAGGTAGCAGTTTCTTTCGATGGCCTGCGCTGCTATTGAGGCAATTTCAATAACCGTTTGGGGGCATTTAATCTTCCTCATGCTGCTATGGTGATGAATGATAAAATCGTCGGGAAGAAAGCGATGTTGTTTCCTTCTTTTTATTCTTTCTGTTTCAGCCAACGGAAAAAAATGTTCACTTTCCAGCACAGGTGGTATAATTGAAATCGGTCGCCGGCAATCAAAAAAATCTGCTATTTCTTCTGCAAAGCTATCTGAGTACGTTATAATTGAATCAACAAGCGAACTTTCTAAAAGGAATTTGACGCGAGATTTTAATTGCGATCCAATCTGCCAAATATCGGAGCCGACAGGATGTATAATCAGATTGGCTGACCGTTTATCAATCGCTTCCATTTGTCGCTTAACGTTAACCATCATTTCGGCGTAAGGAAATAGGTTGGCAGCCAGTAGTATAGGATCTTTGGTTGTGATCGCTGTCCGGTAAATCTTGTTTTCCAGTAGCATCGCTTGAGTTAAACAAGGGTCAATTACTTCAGATATTAATTGACCTGAGCTTAAGATGTTACGATTAATTTTAGTTGGTGTATAAGCAAAGAACTGCGGTTCCTCGAAGAAAAAGCTTTCAATTTGGCAGTTCGAGTCATCTGCCAAATAATGCAGTATCCTGCTAGTGTTTTTACTGCCTCCTGCAAAACTATGATGATATGTCGCGAGTATATTACTATTCACTTTTGTTGCTTTTTGCTTACTGTATTCATCCATTCTTCAATGATGTCGGTATAGGCTAGCTGCTTTTCTTTATCGTTGGCGAAAATCAATTCGATTCGATGTATCAATGCGTCTTCTAATCCTGTTAGGGTCGAGTCATCTTTAATCAGTTCTAAGTAATCAATCAGCGTTTTTCGATCTTCCCGTAAAATCAATGCTGTTGCATAATAAAGACGAAATACATGTCTCTTGGGCGCATCCATAAGTATTTCACGCATCGTGGATAAAAATTCAGCCGCTTTAACATCAAATTCTGCGTCTCCGGATAATTTAAGGGCAATACACTTATAGCAATGCACCCACCAGTCGTCACTACGAGCAATTGATGTATTAAATGATTGAAGCGCCTCATACAGGTAGGCTTTAGAGCTTCGATGTGCCCACCATTTTTCTAAAAGCATTCGCCCTTGCAAGTAAGAATGCCTAGAAGTTTTGGTTTGGGAAGCAGGCACAAGGAGAAGAAATTTCTGTATTTCCTGCAATATGAAATCAAACTTAGTTTCTCTATGTCGGTCGTCTGTTGAAGCACCAAGCATACACTCAACCACCGCAAAATAGCAGAGGCGTTTTTGAATATCGGAAGCGTTGTGCTCTGTTACTTCATTAGATATTTCACTAACCCGAATCGTATTTTTTGTTCGGATATTAAAGCGAAGTAAATGTTTTAAGATTTTGGGTAGCGCACCATAGGTGGCATAATATTCTTCGGATTTCAGAAGCCCTTCTGGGAACAGGTCGTCTTCGTAAATTGTTTGTAATTCGGCATCAATTACATCCAGTTCTTCTTGGCTTATAGAAACATTTCTTTTTTTAGGTCTTACTATTTTTTTAGTTCGTGGAAGAAAATCTCGCCACTCCATTTGTATACCATTAACTGTAATAACACCGCTACACCATAATGCAGTTAATGTAATGGTAGGTACATTCATGTCTGTTACGATGAGCCTGGCTAAATTACCATAACCTAATGTTCTGCTATTACATACTTCATCTTTCCATTTAGGCTGATTTATTTTTACCAATGCATAGCCTACTTGTTTCAAGAGATGATAGAAAGGTTTAACTCGCTCATAAGAAAGTGTTTTGAAAACAGAGGAGCTATCAACATTCCCTGGAATTCCCAACACGATATTTTGTATAGTTGCATCGGTACCAAAAAGATTTTCATGAGTTGTCGAAGCATAGAAAGATTCTACATTTATTTTAAGTTGCAAATTATTGATAAGCAATTCTTGTATTTTTTGTACACCTTCTGAGAACGCAAAAAAATACACCAAGTTGATTTCTGCTTTCGTCAAACGATCAATATGACGTGGCTCTAACTTAAAACGGTTTGTAATTTCGTCGGCAATCTCTCCAGCAGGGTATTCTTTCGCTTTGTCCAACATCGCATAAAATATGGAACATATTTGTCCTCCGCTATTCAGAAAATCATCTATAAAAAGAATGCGATTGTCTTGTTTTTCCGGAATGTGATCTAATAACTCATGAAGTGAAGGATAAAAATTATTGACTTTATTTAACGGCGCGGTTAGCCTGTAGGAACTCTCCGTTTCTTCCCCTAAATGGGTCAGGTAAGCTTTATTAATATATTTCTCTGCGATTTGAATAATACCATTAAGAATTGCTTCAGATCGAAAAAATTCGATATTTTCCAGCAAAATAAGCGGTAACTCATAGTCGTCAAAACCGAGTGCTTCAAAATTCTCCAACCAGCCTACAATGCGCTCCTTTGCGTTCAGTGCGCGGATAGGTATTACCCCATTTTTAAAATCTTTGATTTGATTTACAACTGCTAAAATTCTGCTGTCATTTTCTTGTACAAATGTCTGTAATTTAGATTCCACTCGTAATTGATTTGGTTCGTTTATTCAGTATACTACATGTTCTTTAAGCAAATGCAAGCTTTCTAATATTTCCTTTAACGCTGCAAAATCTTCTGCAAAAAAATCAGGATGATATTCCTGAATCAATTTTTTCGTATCATAACCCCAACAGGTTGCTATTGCAGGTATGCCCAGATCTTTACAAATCTTCACGTCCCTGAATGTATCTGTGATATAATATAAATCAAATGATTCTTTCATACTACGCAAGATTTCTCTTTTGTGCCCTTTTTCATATCCATGAATACTGGCAAAAAGTGCATGATGTTCTTGTAATACTCTCAAAACCAGACTTGCGTTCGAAGATGACACAATGATAGGAGGTTGTTTAAGCTGTCGATATAAGTTTAGCACTTCATCAAAAAGCGCAATCTGTTGATATTCGTATCGAATTAAGAGCCGATATAAATCTCTTAATGTAGCTGAATCTGTCTCTGTTATTTGAGGAAGGGTTGATTTTTTACTTAATAACCTATAATAATCATGAAAAGAAGTTACTTGTTCTGAGGGATCGATTAAGGCTACTATTTTTTTAGTAAGTTTAACTGCAACTTCTAATGAGTTTCCGATGACTCCGTCAAAATCACTAACAACGATTTTTTCTTGTGTGTGCATGCAGACGAAGTACTTAAAATGATTGATCTAATATTGTCGAAGTGGGACTAGGACATAGCAGAGGGAGTGTATTTCTCGCAATACTCCTTATTTTTTTGACAAAAATTCTCCAGATGGTTGCTCTGAAAATCCATGGATTCATGTTCACATCAGTAAGCTGACAAAGAAATATCAGTCGTCCTTTTTTCATAGCAGCATTTTAGTTGGTTCGCAAAAAAATCCGTCAGGGGGAAGATCAACGGGTCGTACAAGATAATTGATATTTTTGTAAATCGCAAGTACTTGTTTATCAGAGAACACTTTATATTCTATTTTATTTGATTGCAAATAATGGCTTATTCAAATTTTCTTTTAGTGATGGGTTACTGTACTTTCAGCATATTTATAACATGGCTTCATACTGAATGCCAAGTGCCTGACATTCGCAATCACTTAATGCAAGTTCCCTTCTATTTTGTCCAGGTGTTGTTTTTCATCGCATATATCAAATGTCATCATCGAATTTTGTGGGCGATTTTTATAAGTTCCCACTAGTCTCGAACCTAAAGATTAGTAAAGCTTAAGATCGAATTCTGGAATATTCCAGAATTCATCACTACTCATTTGGGTATTAAAGCTCATCAATATGCACAATGATATGATTATTCCGAATTATTATAACCTATTGCGAAATATGCTGAATATTTTAAAATAAACAACATATTTCACGCTAAGTCCTTACGATACTTTTTGAATAAGCAAATACTAAAGATCATAAAATGTGTTTTTTAATTAATAACCCCAGTATATAAGTTCACACTAAATTTGGCTATTACTTTTATCCTAAAACACAAAACGAGAGTAATGAAGACTTATCTCGAGAGATGGCCTGAACTCAAAGATTTTCTTGCGGATATCGATGAAAAAATATGCCGATTTAGCAGACCCCCTCAAGAAGTTATACTAGATGATGTCGACCTCTGTCATTTTTTGAAAATTTCAAAACGAAAATCGGCAAGCCTTCGTGCCGAAAGACTAATCACATATTATAAAAGTGGCGGCAAAATCTATTATCTTCTTTCGGACGTTTTAGCTTATGCTCTAAAAAATAAGATTCCTGCTATTCACGAACAGAGAAAATTAAAATAATTGGTCTAGAGAAAATATTATAATAGGTTTCGGGCTACCAAATTAATACCGACTAAAAAAAATATAGGAAAAGGTATAATGTTAGCAGTTGATGTAAACCTTCCTTTAATCAAAATTTATTCTTATAATAACTCCGGTCAGATTCATAAATTTTTCGAAGACATCCTTGTTTTCGTTAACTTAGATCATATCTTACTTCTTTAGTAAAAGAACATGCCCGAACTGCGTCGAAATATAAAAATCTTCCCTGCTTCATCGAGCGAACTGATCGCCGAACGCGAAAAACTGTTGAGCATGGTGTCGATGATTAATAAACATTACCCCCACCTTCAGCTTGAAATTGTAACATGGGAAAAGGACCTGGAATCCGGCACCTACGGAAAGCGGATGCAGGATGCGATAAATCCTCTACTCCTCTCTTCCGATATTGTTATTTTCCTGTTCTATTCAAAAACAGGCATTTTTACTCTTGAAGAATTCGAATTGACACGGCAAAAAGGGAAAAAGGCGTTTGTGTATTTTAAGGTAGGATTCTCTCCCCTAACAGAGCATGAAATGACACGCTATCAGGGTGTCATTGATATACGGTCAGCTATGGGAAAATTGGACACAACAGCATCATACCGGGATTTTTCTACGAATGCTGAGTTAGAGAACTATTTATGGCAAGACCTGGGTTTGTATTTACAAAATAATTACCCACCACCGCATGGCAATGTTGAATTACTACAGGATTTCAATTCAGAGACAGTACCCGATATTTTAGCAGAATGGCCTTTGCCAGAGGACATTGGATATCCTGAACACCCTTTCCTTGGTTTCCAACGATTCCGTTATCAAGACGCCCGCATATTTTTTGGCCGCAATGCTGAAATAAAAGAAATATTGGGCATGCTCGAAGACTTGCCCAATAAGATCATTCTGCTTTTCGGGCAGTCGGGTGCAGGAAAATCGTCGCTGCTGGAAGCCGGTCTGATACCGCGACTTGAGAAACGTGGCTGGGTGATCGAGAAGCGCAGACGAGACATTAGTAAGGGATTAATTAATGATCTGCATGAAGGGATAAAAATTTTGCGAGACATCCCAGGGAAGGCTAAACTACTCCTTCTTGATCAGGTCGAAGAAATGTTGACCAACCCGAATCCTGACATTCCTGATGAAATGAATTCCTGGGGCTCTGAATTGGCCAAGGCATGGCGCGAAGGCTTTGGCTCGGCGCTTCTTATAAGTTTTCGTAAAGAGTATTTCGGTGAAATTCTTGATCTGCTTCAAAAGCGTTGGGATTTGCCATGCGAACCCATTTTCCTGCATTCACTGACGCACCAAGGCGTTCGAGATGCCATAACTGGCGATAGTGACCGCCAATCAAGGTATGATCTTCTAATTAAGCCAACGTTACCAGCTTTGATGGCCAATGATCTTAGCCCAGTCTCAGAAAAACATAACCCATTTGAACCCAGCTACAGCGTACCTAATACGGCGCCGCTGCTTCAAATTACATTAAGGAAAATGTGGGACCTGGCCTGCTCTGAAAGGAAAACATCCCAAATCTCTTTCGACGATAAACTATATCGCAACGTTCAGCGCACTAACCTTAGTGACATGCTCCAACAGCAACTACTTGAGCTGGAATACTATTTCTCCCCTGACGAATCTGACCCTCAACCATCTATTGGACGCAAGCCGCTGCCAGAATTGCACAACGCTATTCGCGCCGGGCTGGCGCTCGACGTACTAAGGCAATTTGTTACTGTCGAATTAACAGCCACTAGCCGACCTCTAGAGTTTTTAGAAAAAGAATACTACCCGCATGTGCCGCATTTTCGCGACTTGATTACTGGCCTCAAATCATTGTTTCTCCTTACAGAGGACTCCAGCGCACTGACCCATAATATCTTGTTGGCTCACGACGCGCTAGCGCCTTTGGTACATCAACGCTGCAGCACCTCGTTATTGCCCGCACAATTGGCCTGGAGTATTGTAGAATTAAAAAGGCGACAAAAAATAGGCATTGCAGAAATCGATTTTTCCGAATCAGATGTACTTACTGTTGAGGCAGGCAAACCGTATATGCAATGCATATCCGAATTGATGGAAAGCCGGTTGAACGCAAGTAAAATTGCGCTGGAACACCAACGTACCGAATTGCGTGACAAAACTGAACTTATTTTCAAGACGCTAGCCGATGATGCTCTGGCCGATATTGCCGCCGTCGAACATATTCGGGCACTTGAAAAACTAAAGGCCGCCATAGCGGTAGATGCACCCGCTAATATTCGTCAAAGCAAACTAGAGCCCGCCTTATTGGAGCTGTTATTTTTCTTCTCCAACGCTGGAGGTAATGCAACCCGTATTATTGAATCGCTCCAACTATTGTTGGAATTCCCACAACCAGAAATCGCTTCACAGGCTATTCATTATTCCTTGGATCACCAAAAAATTGAGCCTGAACAAATAAAGGAGCTACTGCAAATGCTTACCACAGAGGATGTATTACAGGAATTGAATGCCAGATATTACCCGGAGATGAGGCCTGTGAAAGGCAGCGTCTTCAGTATGGGTGACATGAAAGGACTAATGAATGAACAGCCAATTCATGATGTCGTCCTGGAAGACTACCTGATAGGCACAAATCATATTACCTTTTATCAATTTAGTTTATTCTGTGCAGCTACTGGGCACAGTATAGCCTCATGTACCCCAGCATGGGGTAAGCTTGGGACGAATCCCGCAGTTTCGAATACCTGGTACGACACAATATTGTACTGCAATTGGCTAAGCCAGCATCTTGGCTTTAGCCCTGCCTATTCCATTGATAAGCTACACCAAGACCCCTCAAACGACGCTCAATATGATGTTTTTAAATGGTTAGTGAAGCCGATTAAGGGTAGCAATGGTTTTCGACTCCCAACTGAGGCTGAATGGGAATTTGCAGCCCGGGGTGGAATAACCGGCACACATGACCCGGCATTCATGACAAAATATGCGGGAAGTGATGATCTTGATCCGGTCGGTTGGTTTTGGGAAAATTCAGGTGATGAGAAGTTGAACGGGAAATGGGATTATGCCCGTGCATTACAAAATAACTGCCACACACACCCCAGCAAGACAAAGCAAGCAAACCAACTTGGACTATATGATATGAGCGGCAATGCGTGGGAATGGTGTTGGGATTGGTTTGGAGAGGATTATTATAAAGATAGCCCTAAGAAAAATCCATTTGGGCCTGATACCGGTTCGAATCGCATCATGCGTGGCGGCTCATGGGGCCATAATGCTGAGGATCATTGCCGCGTCGCCTACCGCTTCAGTGGCGACCCTGGATACAGGTACAGTGGTACGGGATTCCGTCTCGCCAGAGACACATAATTTAAAAATTTTTGCCCTTTGCAGTGAGAATCCTTCTTAAAAAGAGATCCCTCAATTTGAAAGTGATTTTTCTATCACGGAAAAATCATTATTTGTGGCGAACAATTCCATTTCTTTCAAGATTTCAAATCCATTTGGACTTAACACATATAAATTACGGCTTGCAAGCCTTTCGTAAGAATTTTTTAAACTTTGTATTGTAGTACGCAGCTGAGGCAGGTAACTATTAGCTTTTACTGTATAGCCAATTTGATAGTAATAATACATTAATGCTATCACAACACATGCTGAATGAAAAGACTTATCATACGGCCGTTTTGTCTGCCTGATAGCTGAAATCGATAATGCGTCATCCACTCCAAGCAAGTCATTATTCGGCAAAACACCTCTAACCATATCTTCAAGGAATACACTATTATGAACAAATTCATGGACCAACATTTCTCCGTAATAAATCTTTTGCCATTCTCTTAGGGGGCTTAACCAGATTAAGCCAATAGCATTAGAGATGGACCCCCCATCTCTTTCAGGAATTGAATAAACTCCTACAGAGCCAACCAGTTGGTTCAATAACTTAAAGAGATTTGAGTCAGCAATTTGAATGAGAGACAACGCTTCGAATATAGAATTTTCAATTGATAGTCGGACCTGCATATCTATTATGTGGGTATCATTTAGAACTTCATGCTCATTAAAAACCCCGTTTTTGTAAAGAAAGTCAGAAGTTATTCTATTATCAAATTCCACATTTATTTGATCTCCACCGGAAAATGAAGTGCCTTGAATGGTATTGATGGCAGAAATAAATTGCCCTTTTAACGTCTGGGATGGCATTATAGCTGAACCCCAAACATGTGAAACGAGCAACGACATGTTTTGAGTTATTCGATCAGAGTTCAGGAATCTCATTCAAAAAAAACATTAAGACTCAGTAGAAACATGATCAGAAATGAAATTTTCCACTTCAGTTGAAGCACCTATTTCTCGCCTAGCAACCATGTTACTCTGGTGCTCACCTCCTTCTCTGATATGATTATTAATGAAATGCTCAATATTTATCGAGATAGTTTCTTTCTCGTTTTCGGTAGAAATAAGAGTCGGGGATTTTTTTTCCGATAATTGTTTCATGGGTTTTACATTTGATATAAAAAATTTGTCAAAAAACAAGTTCTTTCTAATCCTTTCAAACTACCATTTAATCAGTTCCGCGGTTTCTTCTCATACTTCCAACAAAACATGCAATACACTAAGACCCGTTTTGGAAAGACCTCAAAATAAATATAAAATATTTTTTCAAATCGGCCAAGTAATATTTCCTCAAGGAATGTGCTAATTCAAATTGAATTGAGCACTCGATATCAGTTTTACAGCGAAATGGAAGATCTTTTAATAATTCATAAATCCTGGAAAGATTCAGGGAACCATCAAAATACTTGTTCATAGTAAAGAGGATACAAGCATAGTAATGTCTTCGCAACCAACCATTTATACAATCGCTAAACTTTCTTTTAAAAACTATTTAACAAGATATAAGTTGCCATATTCTATCTAATTACAAACTCTGCCTGCCTCCCCAAAGTTTTTTAATCATAAGCGGCTTCTGCAAATTATCTGCCTTAATATATTTCCGGAATGCTTTCTCTGTTTTATGACCACTAATAGCCATATTCAGAGAAATAGGCGTACCATCCAGAAATTCATTGGTGCAAAAAGATCTTCTGCATGTGTGAGACATAACCCAATCATGTTTGGGTCGTGTTTCTTCGATCATTAGGTTTCCACGTCTGTATGCAAATATTAAAGAATCGTTGATCCCTGCTTTTTTTGCAATGATTTTTAAGTAACAATTAAACTCTACGTTACTGATCCTAGGCATTTCCATATTTTACTTTTCAAGGATCGCTTTGGTTTCCGGTTAAAGCGGCACTACAAAACGGCTATATGTTTTCGTCTGGGTTAAATAAAGCATTCCATCTCTGATCTCGTCCGGTTTGACATCAAAATAATCGCTAAATCTGAAACTAGTTAGGAATCCCAGAATAAATTCATCGCGGATTGTTTCGAGGCGAATGTCGTTCGATAGGTCCAGATGATTGATAGTTGATATCTCTTCCAAGTAAGGTAAATTGAATCAACATCTTTTTCGAGCAGCATATAAGCACCTAGATCAATAACCAGAATTATGTTCTTTGCCATAGGGCAATCCGTCTTAAGCTTTTTGGCATGAATAAACAGACCCTCAGTTTTACGAAGTTTAATGGTGAGTATGTTTTTTATTTCTTCGACCTTGCCAAATCCCGGAGAAAGTGCGACGGATTTTTAACCAGTCTTTTTATTCCAGTATTGTGGTGGAATATTAATAGCCGTTTTAATGACTACTCTCATTGTATCACTGTGGCAGTATTGAGTGGAAATTGACCTTGTTCCCTCACCGCGAAGCTTTCCATTCTTGGCAATTAATTTCGTTGTCTTGTGCATTTTTTGTCTATTGAGACATCTATAATAGCATATTTCAGTATTTCAAAGCTACATACACCTTCAATGACCAGGAGTTACAAAACATTTAATTTGAACCATTTTGATTGCGCTTCCTTCAAGTTGGTTAAACCTAACTTGGCATCGGCTCCCCCCAGTCCCGAACCTAAAGACCAGGAAAGCCTAAGAGCTAATTCTGGAATATTCCAGAATTCATCCTTACTCAATTGGGTAAGAAAGCTCAACAATTTGAGCAATGAATCGATTATTCCGAAATATTATAACTCATTTCAGAATATGTCGAATATTTTGGAAAAATCCAGATATATCGAATGAAGTTTATATTTTACTAATTGCAATCAAATAAGTTTAGTTTATTTGATTTGAATTTCACTTTCAGAACAAAGCATCTTTTGTTTCCCTTAATATACTTTATTAAGACCGTTAACACAAACCTTCATATCCTCATAAAATATTTAATGGTTTTCTGTGAATTTAGATCAGTCGTTTCCAAATATTACCACAGCAAATGGCCTATTAGGACAGCCAGTACCAAAGTTTAAATGTTAGTTGTTTTCCTTGGTTTAACTCCTAAAAGTTGCTATCGAAAAAAATGTAGCTAACGAAACTTCAAGACCATTAAGAATCGTTTCTAATGTTTCTATTGAAATGTTTCTTCTTCCATTCTCGACATCACTGATATAGGTTCTGTCAATCCCAGAAATACGATATAACTGTTCCTGAGTTATTTTTTTTCTATTTCTCAACTCTTTTAAGCGAGTTCCTACTTTGATTTTTACATCCATAAATGTGACTTATAGTCCAAATTACAGATAATTCATTTATATTAGCCACAAATTAATTCCATGAGTAATCTTACTATCGGGGAAAAAGTAACTTTTGATAATGACAAGATTGAGCTTTTTAAATCTGAAACAAACAGCAAATCTTTAGAAATAACAAAATATCAAGAACTAGTCCTGTCTGGCATTGATCAAATTGGAACAGTTAAAGAATTTGGTGAAAACATAACGACCGTTTCTTTTGATGATGGCTGGGAATTGCCCATCCCAACAAAATATCTTTTGCTATTACCCAAATAATTGATGTTTATTCGAAAAATATTTATAACCCAGGATTATTGGAAAATCCAAGCCTTTTGATCCCCATTCCCCAGATTACCTAGACCCAGTTTTTCAAAGCTTTTTAGAAAACTCAAATAAGCAATAGGTTGAGAAACCACCTACCTTACCCCCCCTCTCTCCAGAAAGCTATTACCCCCTAATACCATTTTAATTTAATCCCCACCTACCATTTTGCTTTGACCCTCATTTTAATTTGTTTACTATTCTGTAATAAATATTGCAAATTCAATATCTATTCAAAATGTTAAATGGAATCAAACATGGATGGTATAAGGTGTATAAATCTCGTAGATTTTCCAATTAAGATCAATTTTCAGGAAAGATTTATTGATTAGCCGCAACAAAATTGAGCAACGGGGTTAGATCATGATGATCAGTTTATAAGTGTTTTTTTTGAAAGTTTGCATCAACTATCAATTACTGGGGTTATCAAAGCGGTTCATCACAAGATTGGGAAGAAGTTTGGATTCTGCGATCAGTACATCATTGACGTAAGATTCGATATTGCCGTATTCTTGGTGAAAAAGCTCAGCAAATGGTTCTACACTATTCTCTCCAATCGAAAGAAACATTTCGTCTGCAATACGGAATGCTTGTTACAGAATAGCCCTCGAGTCCAGAGGCTACTAATAAAACGGCAATGCTCAACATCCATCGCTTTGCCGAATTGACAGATGCAGATTGCCTGAAATTTAAGGCATATATCGAAGCCTATCTTATGATTGCTGAATGCGAGCGCATAACCGTGGAGCTTATAGAGCCTTATGATGCAATGGAGACGAAAATGCATTGAATCGAGAACTTACTGCTTTACCAACTATCATTCCTGATGAATATAGTAATCTTTGATATTGATGGCGATTGCCGGGTCCTTTGGGTTATGGAAATGCGCCCAGTCTCTTTCGTTCCTGAATCTGATCAGAGCTTCAGTAATTTCATGAATGTCACTCATAAAGTAAATTTAAACTATTTTATGCGTCGGGGCTGGTTGGTAAAACGGATGTCTTTTTTTTGAAATTATCTTATGAAGAAATTGAGAACTCTGTGAAGGGAATTCATTTGCAGACATTTGATAGAAAAAACCCATTTTAACAGCCAAGAATTAATTACATTTTCTCAATTTCACATAATTCTGTTGCATTCAGCAATAATCTAACTGATTAAAAATCAACTTATTAAGAATTCTGAATAAACATTTGTTTTTTTTTGAAAGCAGGATTCTATATTTACGTTGTAAAAAAAGGAACCCCTGACGATTACGACTCGGCAAGGGTTCCCGCTGGATAGCTTACTTTATAAGGTAAATTTTATTCCAGCCACATTTACATTGGATTACTAAAACAATTACAGAAGAGGCTTTCCTTCCAGGGCGGTCTCTTTCTTTTTGTGTGAGGTCAACCCTCTGCGCTGAAGCGGCTCTACCGCATCTTTGACATTCATGCATAAGCATTGTTCCCGTGATTTTCTTCGCCACGGAGGCGGTTTGGTTATAATAATCATAATCTTCATCATTTATCTTTTATAGTTAATAATTCCCGATGGTTCGGGGTTTGCTGTATGTTTATTATCTCAATTGAGAAAAAATCTGCCACCATTGGATTTTACACCTGTATTTGGAAATCACTCCCGCCCGGCCTTTAATAAATATCAGATAGTGGTCTGCAAATATCACAGCTTATTATCCTGCCTTAATTTTACTTTTCCTCTAATCGGCTCAGAATGTGGATAAATCTGCCAAAAACCTTAATTTCTTTTCCAGTGGCGTTTCCGTAACGTTGAAAACAGACCTTCAATTCTGAAGGCAGGATTATAAATATTTACTCGTTAAATGATTTGTGTTGATTCAAACGATGCTGCGGACAATGTATCGAAGCTGTCTGATTTTATTAAAAACAAGAATAATTTTGATAATCAGCAGTTTCATCTTGGATAATTTACTGTTTTACCATTCCAGATTCCCTCCTTTACCAACAGTTATTGGTGAGACCATTGCAATACCGGTCTTGGGCAAACCATTCAAAAATTACTGACCCTTTTACCTTCTTGTATTAAACATGATCTCTCTTGCGATTCCTTTTATATCGCCCAAATCAACATAAATGCGGGCAACTGGTATTATGATCTGAATATTCATATTTAATCTATAAATATCCGGAACTCAATAGTCACCTGATAGTGACATTCGTGATTCTCAGCAATTAAATGAGGTAATACAAATTTTGGAAAATTCATCCCGTTACACCATAATGAATTTTGGGAAATTGAGTAATCCAGCAGTACAATTCATATGTTGGATATATTCAATAACTTACATTTAGGTATAGTACATCAAGCTCATGTTAGATTTCCTCGATGAAACCATTAAAGTCATTTTAGCCGGATATGGGGCTGAATATGCAAGGTTATCATTGATTCCGAAGCAAAAAATAAATCATCCGATCGGGGATTCGCATACACTAGAAAATTATCAGGAGGAATTTATTGATCATTCTGTCAACCAGTTTTTTATAATCTATCATTGGGCCTCGAAAATTTACACCTATAATTTTTTAGAACCCCTTGAAACCGTAAAATCAACTGTTAAACTAGATCTGTCTTTTCAACTAAAAACACAACCAAAGCATTCCTCTGAAACAGAAATATTCAATGAAGACGAAATAGTATTTCACGGAAATAATTTAGTTATCATCGGCGATCCTGGTTCAGGTAAAACAACAACACTCAAAAGATTATTACTAAAACAATTCTTTGAGCCCGGATTTGAAAATAGGCATTTTCAATTTCCGATTCTTTTGGTCTGCAGGGATATTCAGATTGAATTACCCATTGAAGTAATTATTGCTGAAACATTAGGCATTGAGTACGAAACTAGAAATGATCATAAGATTCAGTATTTTAATCCTAAAAATACTATCACAGAACTAATCTATATTACTAAATATTACTATGGTGACATACTTTTAATTGATTTCCTAAAAGACGTAATAGAAAAATATAGATTCCTGCTTGTCATTGATGGATTGGATGAAATAAATCATAGAGATCTTAGTCAAGTAATAAATGCAATTGAATACATAGGAAAATTTCTAAAGAATGGCAAAATATTAATTACCTGCAGGCCATCATTTGTAAGCAAAAGAATGGAATCATTTAGCTATTGCCAGATTTGTGAACTTACTCCTGATCATATTTCTAGAATTGCATCTTTATACATAGAAAATGTAGATCAATTTCTTCAGGAATTAGCTTCCAAGTCCTATGCAGATTTAGCCACCAGGCCTTTGTTTTTAACCTATCTTATACTTATCTATATGGATAATAAAAACAATTCAAAGTTGCCTTTAAATTCAGTTGATGTCTATGAAGAAATTATTCACTATTTCATAATTAAATGGGACAAGGAACGAGACGTAACTAGAAAATCCAAATACTCATTAACACTTCCATCCCAAAAAATAAAATTCCTCTCACATCTATCCTTCCTACTGACATATAAAATCAAATCAAAGGTTTTTACAAGAAACCAATTAGCTGAAGCATATAAAGAACTCGCACCAGCTTTTTCTCTTCCCGAATATGAAGCAGAAGAAGTGGCAGAAGAAATAGAAACACATACTGGGATCATATCAAAATCATTTGGGAACTATTATGAATTTAGTCATCTTTCGCTTCAGGAATATCTTTGTGCTAAATATATTAATAATGAAAACCTACCATATAAAATAAGTTATTATTTTAAAGAGTATCCACCTCCTTTAGCTTTAACTATTGCACTAGCTGACGATTCATCACAATGGTTTATTAAAGTTGTCGTCATGGTCTTCTACAAATTAAAAGAAGGTATCGAATACTATACCCTGAGTGCGACAATCTTGTTTAAAAGGCTTTGCCTTGAAAATCCATATTTCAAAAAATCAAAAGAGTTTGGAATAGCTATTTTATTAATCTGTGATCTTTGTGATTCTTCGGATACTGAATTCAGTTCAATCATTCTTCAATTTGTCGAAAACCGTGAAACTGTTGCAGAAAGTATTTTCGAAGCACTTCAGGAATTTTCTATCTTATCGCCGGACCGTCCTAAGTTTTATAAAATACGTTTTACCTGGAACAAGAATTCAAAATTCAATAAAACTGAATTATCAAAAATTTCTAATTTTGGAGCATTGCCTTTAGCCATCTATAAACTGGTAACAAAGGATACCAAATATTAATACCTCTTTAATTACTTCATCTTTTATTCTCAAATAGTTATTTTCTCCCTGTTATTTACAATCAATTCCAACAGCTCACTGACCAATTATCTTTTTCATCTTTTCCAATTTTAATAAGACTACCACCTATCCTCCACTATCGTGGTGTGATGACCTCCGGAACATTGCGGGCAGGGCTGGCCGCAATAGTTACACCGCATTCCGGTGTGATGCCTGTCCAAGGGATTACAGTTTTCGCAATCTCTGCTGTCAAGCGGATTGCTTTCAACATGAGATTCACATTTTCCATTCAGACAATGTGTAAATCTTATTACTTTATTATGTTCGATGCAGGCTTTGTTGATACAATGAAAAGTGGGGACTGCATAATAACCCAATATCCGGGGTATTGCAGCCGTTGGTCTTAAAATGTGATTGCATTCACGGCAGAACAACCGCTCAATAATCTGGTTCATTCTGTTTGCCCACCCGGCCAAAGTCGCAAGAGCCATCTTTTCGATATTGATACCGCAGATTTCTGCAATATCCTGAAGCGTCCAGTGTTGGTAGGGGGCTGTAAGATCTGTTACATCGTTTCTTTTCGCGCAATAGGCATTTCTGCACCAGTAAAATTCATATTCACCTTCCATCGGCAGATTGGTTGCAGAATCCCAGATTTTATCCTTTTTCCAGGTACGGCCTTCACAAAAACAATCAAGTGTTTCTTCGTGAATGATTGAAGGAGGACTATCCGAATACCACCTTGACACGCCGTTGCGCTGCCAGAACCGTGCTGTATATTTTTTCCTGCCATCACAATCATTCAGGATGCCTGACAGGCGAAAATTATCAACATTATGCAGATCATCTCCAGAGTTCTGAAGCGCTCCGAAATGGCTGATAAAAACACTGCTTAATTTGCTAATCAGTAGAGTGTTCGGATATTCAGATTCTTCGATGAATGCTGCAATGATCATAGCACTTACGCTTCTCCACTGGATTGTTTTTGTCAGGCTAAGCAGTTGAGGTTTACGCAAGTGTTTTTTGTGATATAGACAGATCAGGTATTTGATCAGGACAATTTCTGCTGTCGAACTATGATTCTTTAAAAATGTCCTGACGGATTCTGTGAATACCGGACGGATGGACTCCATGAAGTCCGTAAATGCTTTCAGCGGCCGGTTATTATCTGTTACCGCTTGATCGAGATTAAGCGGGCCCAATGCCTTAATGATATCGATCAATTCTTTTTCAGTCTGAAAATCTATCAGTTTGTAAATTTCAGCCTGGATTAGTTTTTCACCCAGTACCTGAGCAACCTTAAGAAGTTTTACCGGATACCTGGGCAATCTTTTATAGTGTGACCTTAATACGAGTTTGCGAAATTCCAGGGGATGATCGCTCTCAAGAATATCATATATAAAATCATCCTGAAAACCTGTCTGCTCGCCTTCTGATGACACGCAGATATCAAAAATCAGTTTGGCAATTGGTATTTTCCGGAAGCAGGCTCTGAGTAAAATTTCAATATTATACTGGCTTATCCGGCCCTTGTTTTTCTTCAGAATATCTATGAGTTTCTCCTTGTCGCAGCTACCGGTAATATTCAATACCAGTTGCGACAGATGTTCAAAGCTTAAATCCCTGTTCAGAAGCAAAGACAGAAGCCTGTTCTCTGATTCAATCAGGTTATACTTCCCAAACTTGATATAAATGTCAATAATGAAGGAAGGAATGATCTTTCCACCTGCATCTCTTAGCTTATTTTGAAGCCGCTGTAATTGTAAATCTTCTCTTACGATACCTGGAAATAGAAATTCGAGATTCGTGATCACATCATTGTCCAGAAAGTTAAAAGAATCAATCAGCAGGTCGTGCAATTCTTTATCCGGATAAGACCGGTACAGATCCGATAATTCACCGAATGACCAGGAGCATGATAAAATCGATTCAATCAGATTTTGTGGTAAAGTTTCGTATTTGTTTGGTTTACCTATAATCTTTAATAAGGTCAAAAGATCCTGTTTACCGGTATGCTGCCAGCTGGACACAAGGCTGTCGGATATCTGCCTGTCAAAACTCCGCTGCAGATAGGGCAGTTGTGTCACTGTATCCTTTGACAAAATAATTTTACGGAATTGTTCTATGGAAGATTCATCCCCCCATTCATTAACCAATACCCAGCTATCTGCTGCCGGGTTGATCAGAAGGCTTCTTGCGACTTCTTGTTTGAATTGCATTGACAACTGCCTTTTTGTATCTGTTTTCAGTTTACCTGCAATTTCCAGCACGTCGTCAGGGCGTATAAGAGAAATAAATTCCTGCAGAATGTTTTCGTCCGCTTCAGTAAGCAGAACTGCTTCAAGTGCTGAATGCTGTCTTGTCTCAGCATTGATGGATAAAGTAAAAAAAATCCAGTCCCCTTGGTTTAATCTTTGCGTGCTCTTGATACCATTTTCTGATATCCGGGCCGTTTTTGTCTCATGTCCGTTTTTCGTAACGACCCGCTCAATGATTCCGAACTTATTTGTCAGGTAGTCAAAAAACTTTACGCGTCCAGCGGCCTGCTTAATGATCGGCTTTCCGGATGGCCGACCCCGGTACACAGGTTGTGAACTGGCTCTATGTCCATGGCTCTGAAGTTGATCTGAATCCGAAGCCGGTGTCGGAATTATTTTCCCTATATCCCTGAAACTGTTGACTTTCGCTGGAGAAGATTTTGGTTCCGGTTGATAAGAACGGATAGAAGTTGCATGATGGGATAAATCCGGTCGAAATTCCTCCTTTGCCAGCGCCAACATATGCGGGGTAAGTTTCGCAGTCGGTTTCAGCAACGCCTCATCGATACCATGAGACCGGAAAAATGAGATCAGTGTGCTCTGTCCGACATTAAATTGCTTGGCTGCGGCCAGAAGTCTTGGAAGCATTGGTTCCATATCATCCATTAAGAGGTTTCCAGAATAGTTTTGTCAACCGGATACTCAGATTAAATACTGAGAAATATCTTTTCGCTGAGCATTTGCACTGTGGGGCTGCTCCAGTTCATATTTTCCTTTTTCACAGTGAATTTTGATATGCCAGTAGAACCGGGTATCCTTCACAGTTTTATTCAGATTGGCTGTGAGTGGTAAGAATACTTCTGACGGAATCAGCAGTATCTTGTTCTCATTTCCACAGCCGAATGAAACGTATCCAGCACTGTTATCTTCGAGAAATTCCTTCTGGTGCGGGTGAAAGGCATACCAGTACAGCTCGGAATTCTTTTTAGGATAATTTTTAGATACGGCGCAGGTTAAGCCGACGGTGTTGTCGGAACTCAGAAAAGTTGATTTGGATTGTTTGATAAATGTCTTATCCAGTCTGGCAGAAATTTTATTGATACACGCTTCATGAAAATCCACCGGCATTTCTTTGGCTGAATTACTCTTTTTGCTTTCCTCATCCTTGTTGATTTCTTCCTTGATGACAACCTCTTCATCAATTTCATTATCCTGTGCCGTGATAAACAACAGGTCTATCAGTTTATCCAGACGCGTAAATTCCAGCGGTTTCAGTATCTCATTAATCTGACTCAAAATTTTGTTGTCATTAACGGATTCCCGCAGATCAAGAAGTTTGGACAATGCATCGATACTGAGAACCCTGATATTCCAGGCATGCCTTGAGCCTCTGATCTGGGCTTCCAGATCTCCGGTATCCTGTCTTCCCACAACGATAAGGATGGAAGATTTGTTCTTCTCAATTTTACCGGATTCAATAAGCTTATCTGTATAAACTGCGATTGTGTCCAGGTTGATGCGGTAAGCATCAGTTGTCTTGATTTCCAGAATAAAACTATACTCATTTTTCAGACGCCAGATACCATCAAATCCTATTTCATTTACTTTTCCTCTGTATAAACCATGTTCAACGGTAAACCCAAGCCGCCTTCCAAACTGGTTAATCACATCCTGAAGTGCAAATCCACTATCTTTAAATGGTTCTAAACATTGGTTGGCAAACTGTTTCAGTTTATCACTTGGAACTTCATTTAATAACTCCCGGACCTGCAGTGAAGTGACACTGCCGTCCTTCAGCACTCCTTCCCCGGACATATTGATAATCTGGGATATCGATTTATCCGCAAGGAAATTTCTTTTTTCTTTCCAGAGTTCGAGGACTGTCGTCATAGAAGATAATTTTGAAATCCTGAATTAATATTTCGGATACAGCTTTTTAAGTTTAAGCAAAGATTCATGCGCCTTTTTTAAACTGTTTTCTTTGGCTCTTTCGCGGGCCAGCACCGAATTCGCCACCGTTTTCAGATTGGCTGTTTCGTTCCCGTCAAACATCTTTGTCTTTTCTCCCAGTCCATAAATACTGTCCCAGTCACGTTTTGTCAGTGCAGACATCCGGTCATAGATCGCCCTGTAGTCAAAGGGTGTACTGTCTTTCAATTGAGATCCGTCTGCAATCGCAACCGGATCAATAGTATTGCTTTCAATCTGGGCCAGGACCCTTTTGGCTGCCCTGAATGCATTGCCGCTGAGATTTTTTTCTTCCCTGAAACACCTCAGAACATCCCATAAGTCGAGCTCAAAATCATTGAATAAAGGGTTGTCCCTTGCAAATATGACAAGACCGTCCCAGAACCTGATACCGAGCAGATATATTTTTGAGATAATGGCAATTTCATCTTCTTCCTTTTCATCATTACTCTCCACTTCCCGGCTGTTGCTTACATCTTTTGAAACAAAAAGATCAGCCATTCCTTTCATATCAATTTTATAATTAACTGTCTTTAAAGCTTTCCACGTAGCTTCTTTTTTAGCCTGTTCGGAAAGCATTGACTCCCCCGATAATTTCTGCAGCTGGGAAAAAACAAAAACAATCAGGTCTTTCAGAAGGTCTGCCAGCCGGACATCAAGTTTCTGTTCATTATAAATTTTCCAGGTGTCCAGCGTATTATCGGTCAGGTAATGAAAATAGGAAACGGTATATGCACATGCAAAAGATTTAAAGTTGGTGTCACCAATCGCATCCTGATTTTTCCGGCCAAACAGTTTATCAACAGTATTAAACAGGATGGCTGAAGCGATCAGTTTTTTATAAAAGTTTTCGCCGGGCAGATCTCCCTTTTTGACTGCCTCATTTATCTTTTTTGTATAGCTAACAAAATTCTTTTGTGACCCCTGTGCAACATTGAAAGGCTCCTGATCCCAGAGATTGATAAATTTGGCAACATCAGATTTTACAAACTTATTTTCTGCAGGGTTTCTTTCCTTGAATGCTTTCTGCTGGGATGGAGTCAGTTTATTAAGTGCCTCCTTGTACTGACCGGATGCCCGCTCAAAATACCACAATATCTGCTGATTGCGGTTTGACGAATTTATTACATATTTCTTTCTTGAAAGTTCTTCCAGTTTGACGAAGAACGGATTGTTGCTGGAAAGATCCAGTTCAGAAATCTTGTTCTGGCTGTTGGCATATCTGGAAATATTCGGCACTTCAGCATGTTTTTTCTCCACATCCCTGATTACTGTCAGTTTCATCTGAACATAGATGTTTGTCAGATCCGATTTGAATTTCTTTTCTGTATGAAACAGAGAAGCCGTTGTCTGGCCGCCATTTACTATCTGAAAGTCATTGATTTTTGTCATGCATTTTTTTCCATCGATGTCTTTTACAACAACGCTTTCAGCGGTAGCAGATAAGCCGTTATTATAGGGAAGGAACATGGGATGTTTATCGCGGTCCTTAATGGTATCCCTGATACCTTTATTAATCTTGCCATTCTGTTGCAGGAAGGCCCTGACATTACTTTCCAGCAGGCGGCTGGTATACTCATCGTAAAGTTTTGCCAGTACCTTACCCGGCATGAGGGCGAGATAACACTGGTAGTCAGGATCGATCGCAGGTGCCACCAGACATTCGATTCCCGGATATTGTCCGTTGAAAAGATCGCTGAACTTTATTTCAATCGGTTCATGTTTACTGTTGGTCTGGTATAATTTATAAAAACGGTTCAGATCCCACATGTTCACCTTGATGGTTATGTCTTCTAATCCCTTTATGACAATTTCACCGGCAGTATGACTGCAATTACCATTTGTCAGCACATAAAGGTTTATGCGGTCTGTTTCCGCAGCCTGTTTAGACAACAGTTTTACAAACTGGTTCAGTTCCCTGTGTGACGCATCGATATAGTCGATATGACCTTTTAGAGCTGCATTCAAGAAACGTTTAAACTGATTGACAAGTTTGGTCAGATCGTCCTTACCAATATTAACATCATAAGCGGCAGGATCAAACAATGAAATGAAGATATCGACGGTTTCAAAAACGGTTTGCTTCTTATCCATTTTAGATTCATCCTTTAAACACCAGGCATTTATTTTCCAGTCTATCCCCCCTTGACTGTTGGGATAGATGTATAGGTATTTCTGAGGCCCTTCGGTTTCCTCAATTTCTTCCAGTTTTTCCAGACAATATTCCGTGAATTTATCCTCTGCACCTGAGCCGCCCTCCCCTTCTGAATATACCAGCGCTGTAACATTTGCTCTGAACTCATCAATGAAAGCTTCTTTCTGTTTATCCATAAATGAGTTTTTTAATGCTTACATATTCAGCTTGAAATCTATCCAAAGCCGTTATATCAATATGATATACGCAGTTAAATATTCCGGCTGGTAATGATGGTGGTATTATCTTCGGGAAACTTTCATCAACGTGGTAGAGTTCACTGCGGACAATCCTGTATCCTGTTTTATATTCAGTTCCATCTTCTGGCCGGTATCCCACCATGAGCAGTTTATATTCAAAACCGGAGGCAAGTTCAAGGTCTTCGCGTATAATGGCTTGTATTTCAGCTATCACACAATTGAGTGTTATTCCTTCTCCTTTTATTTCATCCAGTATGAAGATTTTCAGATATAAATTCGAAAGATCTTGTTTATCGAGCTGCTTCTCTCCGGAAATGGTCACAGCCGGCCGGTTCTGCATAGTTGTCTTTACTTCAAACCCGGTATTGCTGATAATAAAGTCCTTATTAAATAATTCAGGTCCGAACCAGTTTTCAATTGTTACGCGATGATTCATATCTTCCTGAAGCATCTCCTTGATAAACAATAATTCTCCCAACAGTCCGCGCTGCTGCTCTGGTGTCAAAAGATCATTCCTGATTTTATCAAAGAGTTTCTTCCATTTGAATATTATATTGGAAGAAACCTTTAAAACCTCATTTTCAGAGCCAAGTTCTTTAATGCTGTCAAATAAATTATCGATAAAGAGATAGAAGATATCTTCCAGTGAGGGATCTAGAAGGATTATTGTTACCTCCCTGTGTGAGGTAAAATCCAGGAGTTCAACTGATACTCCCCGAAACTGCCTGCGTTTGAAGAAAAGCTGGTCGGCTGATTCGGAAACTTTAATAACAAAAAGTTTCTGCCCCGTGATCCTGTTGGTAGCTACCATACAAACATTCCCCGAATGCAGTGCAATCAGATCATCTGCATACTCTGCCTCAGAATGCTGCTGATTAAACCATATATCTTTGAGCAAACTCATAATTGATTATTTATTCGTCCTGATGATCGTCATCATAATTTTCTTCCTCGCGCATTTCAGTTATTGTATACTTTACTTTGGTTTCATTTTCAACTACTGGGAAATACATACTGAACCCGACAATCGGCAATCCGTAATTAGCTTTTTCCGTTCCGCGCTCATCCAGCAGGTAAATTAAAAACAATCCTTTCATTTCCTCTTTCCGCTGTTCTTTGTCTGTTTTATCAGTGGCCTCCAGATCTATCTTCCTGTCTCCTTTATCATCAATCTGGTTTTGACGAAGTAAATAAGAGCCGGATGTTCTCCCTTTACCGAGCTGGTTACGAATCGTTAGTCCCAGCTTATATGGCATGTCTTCGATTTCCAGATCAATTGTGTTCACATTCACCTGTCTACCTGCGTCCTTAGCGACACTGCGCAGCTTCACCTTATCGTCTGTACTACTGACGATAACAAGTGTCCATTCTTTAATAACTCCTTTTTGCTTAATGATATAATCTGTAATAGTGCCGGTATTGATGGAGGGCTGTTTACTTTTATAAGCACTGATAAATTCTGTTAATGCAGCAGTATCCACATTTTGATACAACAGGTATTTTATCCGCTTCTTTTTTTCGTTCTCCTGTACTTTCGGCTTACCCAATCTTTTCAGCAACCGTAAAAACACCTGATGATTGTTTTCAATTGACGCTTTTGACTTATCTATAAAATACGTCTGAATATTCGATCCCGAAAAAGAAATATCTATTTCACTGGAGAAATAAAGTTTGTTTAGACTCGTGATGGACAGAAGTCCGTTGTGATTTCTGACCTTAAGTCTGAACTTATCCGGTGTCAGATTCATGGCAGACATCTCATCAAAATCATCACGCATTTCTTCGGTTGCAAACGTGATATGGTTAAACCAGTTAAAGAGCTCTTCCGTTGTATACAGCCTGCACAGATCTATATAACCTGGACGGTATCCGAACCACCTCCCCATCTGCATCAGCGAATCATACATCTTGGAAGCCCGCAGGTAATAACTGATCGACAGCCCTTCCAGTGTGATACCCCTTGCAAGCCTGCTGCCACCGACAGCAATAACGGAAAGACCTGTTGTCTTGTATTTATCATAATCAATCTCATCGATATCATCATATTCAAGATTGCTTTTTGATTTGGTACCATGAACTGCTCTTACCACTATCTTGGAACCTGCTTTGAAAAGCTCTTCTTTTACAGCATCCCATGAAGCCACTTTAATTTTCACATCTTTGTAACCCAGTGCCCCCGTTTCCAGTATTTCTCTGGTAGTTGGAACAAAATCAGATTCATAAAGCTTCCTTAACTCTTCAGTAAAATCCGGGTCTTTCCCTTCCAGCATATTCTTGTAAATACGCAGCTGATCATTAACCAGTTTCGCCAAGCGGTCGATCCACCGGACATATAGAACCGCATGCACCAGCATTGAATTGTGTTTCCTTTCGTGACCGCGCAGTCTCCTTATAGCACAGGTAAGAATAAACGCTTTGATGGCCTCTTTCAAACTGTCGGGAATATAATCCGGCAGCGGGTCACGGTTGGTCGGCTGCCTGTATTCCGGTTCGTCTTCATATTCTTCATCACGAAGTATAAAGAAGGGTGAGTTTTCTGGATACACAGTGCGGAAAATATCCAGCGGTTCCTGTTGAATGCCTGTGATCCTGTTTTCGTACCCGAATAATTTGGCCGCACCGATATAGTTATCCGAAGCTTTGATATTGATGATAAAATGCCGTGGGAACAGATCCGGTCCTACCAGATACCGGTTACCCTTTATGGTATCTTCCTTCTGCGTGTTCCACTCCTGTGGAATAAACAGATTGGCATAGGGAGTCGCTGTGTAACCGATAAAAGTTTTCTTGTCAAAAAGATTGATTAGTATCCTGATATACCGGTTAATGGTTTTGATTTCGTCAAGTGCTTCTGCTTTTGTTTTCTTTCCTGTTACCGTATTAACAGACGCGGAGTCGGCCTCATCATCAATAATGAGAGTGGGTACATCGAACACTCTTTTAAAACCATCAATAGTCCTTGACTGACTGCTGGCCGCCAGCCAGTCAATAAGATTTTCCAGGATAGATTTATTTTTCTTGATTACGAGAATTACCGGATTTCTTCCGATTGGAATTCCTTTCCTGTCTGCAATACTCTGGTTGAAATCGCCACCGTTTTTGATAGAAGATGAAGTGAGTGAATAGATATCATAATGAATCGGATAATTGCCAACCCCGATAATATTCTCTATCTGATTATCTGAACTGTTTTTACCCACAAAACCGTCATCAATCCGCTCCTGTGTCTGTCTGCGTAATGAATTCATGGTACCAGCAATTACAATTACCAGCTTATAACCCGCATCCACTGCCTTATTGATAAGACCTACGTAATTGGATGTTTTACCAGACTGAACATGGCCGACAACCATGCCTCTTCTGTCCCACGACCCCTCCTGTCCCGGCCACACGCATTTATCAAGAATTTTATCAGTGAAATCATCCAGATCATTAATTGGAAACGCAGGATCTTTTTCATGCAGTACAAGCTTGTACCTTTTCCATGCTGCAAAATTGATTCCCGCGCGTTTATCATCTATCCATGGTATAATATCATAGTCACTTAAACTGTTCAATTCACCTTTACCGATACTACAGTCGGAGACAAGTACTTCAATCAGCAGGTCCCGGTCCAGTCCCTCGAAACTGCCCATCACCTTTTCGTCAACAGTAGAAACAATCACATCGAATGTGATGACTTCATTCTTCGCTTTCCTGACACGGAGAAACTGGTGTGCAATTCCCCTAGCTGCTTCGAATTCTAAACTCATTTTAAATAATCTAAGATGATGGAATAACGGTTAAAAGGTATCGACGCCATTATCTGCCTCTTCGCCATTTCTTTCGGAACTCCCTGCTCAACATTCATCAGATAAAGTTCACGTGCAAGCTGGATAGTATGCTCCGGAGGTACCTCACCAGGTTTCTCAGCTTCATGAAATTTAGGGTCTTCATTCTGGTTATACAGAATCAGGTCAAGTGGTATATGTTCCTCAAGTATCCGTAAAGTTTTGCTTATTATTTTATTGTCGCCATCCGATGCAAGCAGTTCCTTTATCAACGGGTGCGCTTTATTGATTTTATATTTCTTGACGCCTTCCCGGTTTATCTCATCGTACCAGATCCGTTGTATTTTGGCATCACCAACAATTTCATGAACCTTATTGTCTGTTCTCCAGTTATAGATTTTCACAGACTTTAAAGATGCTTCATGCGCAACTCTCTGCAGATCCTTTCGGATTTCAAGCGGAGGTAATGCCACCGATTTTTTAATATCAAGATTCCAGTGAAAATCATTGTCATTAAGAAAATTGACTTCTACTCTTGCCAGCTTATTAAAGTCCCTTTTCTTTTCAAGACCCAACCAGTCACCCACAATGATAAGGCGGTCGTTACGGTAGATGTAAAATCCCTGCTGGTTAAACCAGCCAAGTGGTCCACCGGATTGCTGGTATTCCTCTTCTGAAATTCTCGACATATGTGGTAGAATGTAATACCGGGCTGTTACATTTTTACTTATGTATTCCAGTGGCCCCATCTCCGGTTTTGGATCGAGGTCAAGTAAAAAAGGGTTCCAAGGAATGATTGGTGTTTCGTTAAGAGTTATGATAATTTTTTTCTGTTCAATGTATTTGTGGAATACCAGTGCCAGGTGATCACTGACCAGTTTCAGTTCATTATAAAAAGCTGCTTTGACCGCTTCATTATCCTTTCCTGCATTTCCAACAATTCTGTCGAGTTTTTCCCAGACAATGACTGTTCCGCTCTTTACGGACTGCATTTTTTCCAGGAATTTTTCATCACTCACACGATTCAGCAGAGCCCACTCATTTTTGCTGTTGACGAAATCAATATCCCAACAGCGGCAATTCAGTACGTCTTCGCATTTGGAAATAACGGTCAGACTTTTACATTGTGAGAAAGATGCGGTTTTCAATCCCATGCCAAACCTCCCAAGATCTCCTTCACTTCTTGGATCGTCCGGATTTTTACTGCCCGGAGTCAACGCTGAAATAAGTTCGTCAAGCTTCATCCCCTTCCCGTCATCCATAACGGAAATGACCGAGCCTGCTCCGTCCCATTTAAAGTGTATATCAATCTTTTTTGCTCCTGCTGAAATACTGTTATCAATAATGTCCGCGATGGCAGTTGAAAGATTATAACCGAAACTCCTGTATGAGTTTATGGTCGCTTTTGGATTTGGTACCGCCAGCTCAGCAATGTATTGATCAAATTCATGCATGGGTTCACGCTTTTAGATACTTCGCTATTTCTTTAGCTATTCCTTCGGCCATCAGTGGGGGAACTGCGTTACCGATCTGTTTGAAGGCGGCGGTTCTGTTTTTTCCTTCTTTGACGCCTTCGAAATAATAATTATCAGGGAAGGACTGCAGTCTTGCAGCCTCTCTCACTGTAATTGACCGGTTCTGTTCAATATCCGGATGAATATAATAATGCCCGTCTTTTGCAATATGGGCGACTACTGTCTGCGCATGATCCAGATTCTGTGCAACCACCTTGAAACGGTCGAAAAAAGAATGCCTGTTTTTATGTGTTTTCAGGTGATCCGGTAAATCATTGTAATCTAATCTTTCTTTTGCTTTATTCCACTTGGAAACAGCGATGCGGTATATCCTTTTATCCTGTGCGGTATGCGGCCGCGCTATATGCTGGGTCAGGATATCAATTCCGTTCCTGATGGATGTTCTGGAGAGGTATTCGGTAGGTTTCGTTCTGTATTTCAGGTAACGGTCAATACCACCACCCGACTGCAGCACCGGAAGATCACTGAATACTTCCTTCACTTTAAACAGCCGGTCCGGCCTTATTTTTTCGATGTCCGGTATGGCCCTCCTTTCGTCTCCAGTTTTCCAGCCGATAATAATAACGCGCTTCCTGTTCTGCAGGACTCCAAAATTATTCGCCTCTACTGAAAAAAGTTTTATGGTATAACCTTTCTTTAAAAACAGCCCTTCCATGTTTTTCAGATAGACACCACCCTTTGCTGACTTAAGACCTGCCACATTCTCGAAAACAAAAAGAGAAGGCGAATATCTCTCCAGGTATTTTGCGTATTCAACATAAAGATAATTGCGGGGATCGCCTTCCATCCCTGTGGATGATCTCGCTCTGCCCACCAATGAATATGCCTGGCAAGGAGGACCGCCGATTATAAGATCAACTTTCCCGCCACTGAGCATCCTCGAAATCCTGCGGTGTATCTTTTCATTGTTTTCAGGACCGATCGCAAGGTTGATCACACCCTCCATCAAGTGCTCAGGAATTTTTTTATAAAGCTCTTCGCGGGAGATTTCATTTTTCAGGTACGAGACATATTCGTCATAGCGTCGCTCTGCTTTAAGGTAATGACATGCGATCCTTGTTTTGAGGGTATTGCAGGCCGCCTCGTCCATCTCAACATGCACAACAGGGGTAAAACCTGCTTTTAAAAATCCTTCAGAAAGCCCTCCGGCACCAGCGAACAGATCAATATAATTCATATGGCTTCAAGATACAATTTTGTCAGATAATTCCTGGAGGGTCCGGACCAGTTTATCCCCTTTCAGATCACATTCCCAGATTATTATTACTTTCCAACCATCAGCCTTCAAAGTTTCGCCGTCGACCAGATCCTTGGCAGCATTCCGACCTATTTTCTCACTCCACCATTCTGTCCTGGTTTTGGGTACAACAAAGTACTGGCAGCCTTTATGTCCATGCCAGAAACACCCGTTTACAAATACGACCGTTCTGCACATAGGAAGAACGATATCAGGCTTCCCGGACAGTTTTTTATCATGCAGCCGGAAACGGAAGTCTTGACTGTGAAGCCATGAGCGCACAATGATCTCCGGCTTTGTATTTTTAGCCCTGATCATGCTCATATTGAAACTGCGCTGTTCGCTTGAATGTACGTCTGCCATATGGTCTCTTTAACCTTGAAGATGACTTTTCACTTCCGTTGCTTCTATAAAAATCTACCTGATCAGGATTACTATTTGTGTATGTCACCGGATTCTGTACCGGGTTCAAAACTACAGAAGACCCATTGAATTTATAGCTAAATTCATTGCCTAATCTTAACCCTGATTACTATGCCCATTCCACAAAATATACAAAGGGACCATATCCTGGAAGCGATGCCAAAGTTCACAGTGAAGGCATTCCCGCTGATCGCAGTCCTCACAGGTATGCAACATTATATAAAGGTATTCAGTACCCTCAGTCCCGAACCTAAAAACCATAAAAGCTTAAGAGCTAATTCTGGAATATTCCAGAATTAATCCATACTCAATTGGTTACGAAAGCTCCCCAATTTGCTCAATGAAACTATTATTCCGAACTATTATAACTCATTACGGAATATGCTGAATATTTTTGAAAAATCCAGATATTTCGAATAAAGCTATTATTGTCTAACCCGAAATCAGATGATCAGCTGCTCGATAATAATCGAATAAAGACAGTTCTATAGATTATAAAAGTTAATGAATGTATTGACAGTAAAAGAAATCAATAGAAAAGCAATTAACAGAAAGAAAATTCTGACGGCAAAATCCAGAAGTGGTGTTGATTCGCAGGTATTAATTGATCTGACAGGAAGCCTTTTAAAATCCCAATACCAGATTGGAAAAGCGGAATTGCAATTAAGGGAAAAAGGATATATTGAATTGAGGGACGGCAACGGCGTTGTTAAAAAAATTGAACTGAAAGGCCGGGAGATTGAAAGAATATCCTTATCCCACATGGATTACTTTAGCTTCCAGGATAGAGTGTTGATCAAGCGGTTATTGACTTTACTCTTAAATACTAGGTTCCATTTACTATCGGATCACGATGCGGAGTTAAATAAAAAGTTCAGCGAGATAAATGAAATGGCTGACCTGCTGCTAACGCAATCCCTTCGCCTGGAAACACTTGATCCCAATTTTAAGGACCATCCGTATTTTAATTGCTAGTTCTTAAGTATTCCACAACTATTTTTAATTCTTATACATTCGGTTGACGAAAAAGGTTTTGTAAAAGCATTAAAAAAAACAAAACATATAACCTTTGGCAGTGGAAATTTTTACAATGAATTTTATTTCGCAAACCTGCTCAAAGAATCCTGATTATACACGCACCACCTTCCATTCGCTTCCGCTCAGTCCGGTCAGTTTCGCATTGTACCTGTCTTCGTGAACCGCAAAACATAGAAAATGTGTCGGTCTTGAAAATCCAACATACGCCATCTTCAGGGATTGCTTCACATAATCATGAACAGGCGAGGGTCTTGCTGCACCTGTCATAAAACCTGATAATCGCTCCGACTCGTAATTGCCCGGCGTAGCTGCAATGGTTTTTTGGTAATAGCTTTCAAGGTATAGTGTAGCGGTATGGGTCTGACCTTTACTAGCATGTACCGTGGTTACCTCGACCTGGAACCCGTTTGCCTGGTGCATATTAGGATTGACAATCACAGCACTCGCCACAGCTGGCGTATATATATAGGCTTCATCAATAAAAGGAGTGGCATGGTTCTGTGTTTTGCCGAATACCGCAAGGATTTGCGGGATGAACAGTTTTATATCTGTTAATACAGCTTCCTGGCGATTTTGTAATACATCCCTGCTCCATGTATAAAATTTCAACCGAAATGTTTCAAAAAAAATAGGGTGATTTTCTTGCAAGTACTGATTCAACGATGTTTTGGTATAGGAATGTCCGGTTAAATCTGTAATGTCTTCAAGCCGAAGTATCCGAAGTAATGCATTGCCTAAATTTTTCATCACAGTGCCAATCGCATTTGACGCGGTATCAAAAAGGTAAAGGTAGCTTTCGAGGCTGTCATAATTAACTTTGGGTTTCCGGTGCTCTTTACGGAATGAAGGATAGAAATTTCTGATGCGCGTTTTCGCTTCTTCATCCTGTGTATTCCAGCACAACGCTTTGTAAGGATGTTCACTATCCGGTGGTATATCGCCTGAAACATGGAATTGTTCAATAAGACTTGCAAATTTTGGCACAACCCCCGTAATGTTACCGTCGTTATAAATAAGCAGGTGCGGGAGAATATTGATCGATGATCCATCGGCCTTTTTCTTATGACCGGTCACGCTAATCGGGCTGAAGGCCAGCTTTTCCACGATTACCGCGTTAAGGGGTGTCAGCCTGTGGCTGCCGTTTAACTGGTGCACAACAGTTCTGTCCACCCATACTTCTGCGGCTCCTGCATGGTCGGAAAAAATTGCCTGGTTCTTGTCTCCGATTCTTTGGAATACAGGACCCATTGCCGCCGTTCCCGTAAAAACAGTTTCCAGAAGATCATACTGGTGTTGATCCAAATCCTGCATTTCATCAACAAAAACAAAAGCAAAGCGTTGCTGAAGAATGGGAATGATACGCGGAAACTCTGCAATGTAATTGACAGCAAGCCAATAGGCATCATCAAAACACAAATAACCATCTTTAACCAACTGCAGTTTATACAACATCAACCATTCCAACACCCTTGCCTTTTCTGTAGCATTCCAATCCGCAGCAGGTGTACTTCTCGGCTTCTTCACAGCTAAGACATTACCCATGTATTTGTTGGTCAGCAGATCGTCAGGCGTTGCAGGCGAAAGACGAATCGTTGCAGCGTTTCTGTTGTTATTAAGATACGCTTTGGCATTGTTTTGTTCCACGCGTGTGAAACCGCTCAGAAAAACCTGGCTGAACTGTAAAGCTTTCTCATTGTATATTTCATCATCAATCCGATAAGGTTTTTTCTTTAGCAACCGGATATAATAGGGTATTGCCAAAAACCTGTCAACAAAGGATTGTATCGTGCCTACAAAATTAGGAGAAGAAAAAAGTTTTGGACAGTGTACCGCAATCTTGTTCTTAATTTCATCAACAGCCGCGTTGGTATGTGAAATAACCAGGATACCCTGCTTACTGTCCAGTGGAAGATAACGTTCCAGGATCAGCAGTTTAGCAAGCAAGACAGTTGTTTTCCCGCTACCGGGTACCGCCTGAAGATCGCAGGTATTTAATTCTTTGATAAAAGTGATGCGTTCGGCATCGAATACTCCTGTCCGGCCGAACA
Source organism: Sediminibacterium sp. (assembly GCA_965206685.1). Classification (GTDB taxonomy): domain Bacteria; phylum Bacteroidota; class Bacteroidia; order Chitinophagales; family Chitinophagaceae; genus Sediminibacterium. Next base: position 594,996 of record OZ242223.1, on the reverse strand, counting down.
GAATCTGTTCAGCATAAGCGATATCATGATCAGTTACCGGTAGCATAAGCAATGGCTTGAAATAAATAATCCAGGCTGGTTTCAGTATGCAGATCCGTTATTGAAGTATTCGATTGTAAGTTACCGGCAAATACCTGTGCAATAATCGCTTTAGAAATTTCATCTTTTGCTACCGGCAACTCGGTGTGGCCGTTTATAATATGATCATAAATCCTATAGGCGATTGCATCTGCCGGATCAGTCCAGTTATTAAAATGTAAATCAATATCAGTAATGGCTTTTTCATAAACGGTTAAGGCCTTAACCCCTTCATCTTTTTTTTGCTCCAGCAATGACTCCAACACAGACTTGTAAAAAAGCTTACGCAGTTTAAGGGAACCGGCAATACAATACTCTAGTGTCCATTCCGGGCTAACATAGGTCTTTACCGACTGCCCATCGTATTTTGTTTTTTTTTCGTTAATTGCATCTCTGATACGCGCGGCAATTTCTGAGGGTATATACGCTACCTGTACCTTACCGCCGCCACCGGCGGGGTCATCGATCTCCTTTGTTTCACCGGCCAGCAAAGGCTTAACATCCACATCTGTTATGATAGCTACTTTCACGTCCATCTCCGGTGGATCCTTTCGTTGAAAAATCCGCGCATAGCGTAAAAAAGCAACATTGCCGATGTTGACAACAGACACGGCTTTTTCAGTAAGATTATGGCCTATTTTTCGAGCTAGAACCGGTAACAATAATTCTTCGGCCCATCCCTCCACCAGTATTACCCCGCGTGCAAAGAAAAGATTGGCTTTCGTGGAATCCAGAAAACGCTGGAGAAAACGATAATCTGTGGGTTCAAGTTTTGTATACTCACTTCCCATTGAAAATGTTTTCCCGTTCTGGCAGATAATTAAATTTTCCAGCTTTATTTTAGAACCGATGTTAGGGCTATGGGTCGTGAAAATGAGTTGTAAATGGTTTGTCTCTGCCTCTGTCTGCAAAGTTTCTATTACCTGCATCTGAACCTGGGGATGGAGATGCGCCTCGATTTCCTCCACAAGCCCTAACCGTAGTCCATCCCACCCGGCTTTTTGTAAATGTAGCAGTTCGGCTGCAATACAAAGCAGGTTATGGCTGCCCAGTCCTAGATTGTACCCATCTTCGAACAAAAGGCTTAGCGATTCCAGGATGTTTTTTAAATCCTGGTCTGTCATACTGAAGTGTGTACTCTTACCCGAAAACTGCTGCAGGTAAATATCCATCACTGACTTCAGGGCTTTTCCTCCCAGTTCACTTGCGCCAAGGTCTGTACCGTCACCTTTTTTGCCCTTGAAATAAGCCGCTACTTCCGTATTTAATTCACGGGCCAGGTTGATAAGGCGATGCGAGTGCTTGTCTTTAAAAGCATCATGACTGTAAAGGATTTGAGACAACCTTGAATTACGCTTGGATGATAATTCGTTTACAGCATCACGCAACGGCCTTAAGTAGGTAACTTTTATTTTTTCTTTTGCATCAGCTGCTACCACATGCCCTTCATCATCCGCCCCGGCTTTAATATCCGTAGGCAATATCTTGCCGTCCTTGCGGCTAACATCGAGAAACACTTTCAGGAACGGTGTTTTTGTCGTGTCGTTCCAGCCAAGCCATTCCGTAAAGTTCTTAGCCTCGTTATCTTCCAGCCCATTAAAATAACATTCGATTCTAAGCCGGTCAGTGTGCCGATGAAAATCTTCGTTTTCAATTTTTATCCACTCAGAACTATGCGTTTTTAGAACCAGCTTGATGGCATCGACAATGGCCGTTTTACCTGAATCGTTTTCGCCAATCAACAGGTTCAGTCCTTTCTGAAAAGAAAGTGTCAAGTCTGGCCGGCTAAGATCCATTGCCCCGGTTGACCCGAATTTGCGGAAGTTCCATAAGCGAAGTTCTTCGAGAAACATAATGGCAGCTTTGTTGTAAATATAAAAATATAATTATATATTTCACTGAATAAATTGCCTGCTAAAGCATATTGAGCCTGTATAAAATAAAAACACCTAAAGAATACAGCATGCATGATGGAGAATGAAGACTATAAATTGGCGAAAATAAAACTGGATAATATCCGGGTTGCCTGGAATCACTATTTCCTGGAATATCGGTTTTGCCAAGGGCACATCAACTACAACGCAGAAACTGCCACCAATTATTTTGGGGATGTGGTTGCGTACTTCGATGATACTTTCAAAGTTATTTCCAAGGAACCTTTTTCCAACGAGCGGAGCGAACACTTAGGCGCTGCGATGGCCTTACTGCAATCCATTTACGTGCAGCAGGATCTGATGGATGAACTGATGATCATGTTCGGTTTACCCAGGTCGGGCAACGAACACAAAAAAACGAACCGTGACCTTCGCAACCGACTCATTGGCCACCCTGTTTCAAGAGATAGAAAAGGAGATCTGGTTTCAACGGTGTTCCTGCGCTACGACAATCCTGTGCATGAAATCATCTATGTATTGTACGAAATGAAAGACAGGTTTAAAGGACGCATGCAGGCCGAATCGATTGATCATATTATTGAGGAACATATAAAATACCTGAATAGGAACTTCAACATCATCCTGAAAAAGACGAAAACTATTCTGTACAAACAGAAAAAAGAGTTAGAGAAAATTCTGACCAAACTGCGCGATATCTGTAAAACGCCATCAATCATTGAAGATGTTTTTGCCTATTACGAAGCGTTCAGTGAATGGGACTACTGTTATAAAAAGGAACGCTTGTTGGAATATTGGCAGAAAAGAAAAGAACACCCCCGTTACGCATACATCATTAAACAGTTCAGAAAAGAATTGAAAGAATCGCTGATGGAAAAAATCGAGGATATCAAATCTTTCAATAAAGAATTGGTGATACCGCCGCCTTTCGATCCGTCAAGCATACCACCTATCAAAATCACAGTTGTTACGGCTGAAACATTCAAAGGCAAGAAGCGAAAATTCAAAACGGACTTAACCTATGAGCTTTCAAAGCTGCACCAGAAAGATCATCCCTTTGGCATCAATTATTTCCTCCACCGCTTTGGCGATACGCCGTTAGTCGGCGACGAATTGCGTCACATGAAGACTAACCTGTACAACGATACAGAATACTTTGTGGGCTACAGGTATGTAGAAAAGTTATTAAAAGTCGTTCTTTCTGATACATTTTATGCTTCATAAATCTTCCAGTAAATAAAATTGAACAGGCTGTCCGCTTCCAGCATATCACGCAGCCCGAGTTGCTGACAGATCTCGCGGATCAGGTCGCAATACAATTCATATTGCGGGCCGTGAAAAGAATTCCGGTGCGCCGGCAGTAAAACATCTCCTTCGTTCCTAAGCACAGTGATGGGATTTGTATTAAGATTGGCGAACAAGCTCGGCTGGTAGGTCATCATGATTTCGGTTACTGTATTTACACCTGAACCGCCAACCAGGGAGACCAGCACGTTGGCTTGCTCAAAAACAATTCCGGCCGGTTGGTTCCTGTTCTGCCTTACAAAACGGACCACTTCCTGGAATTGATGTGCGTGATCAAACACAAATGTTTTTTTACGATAGATGCTTCCCGAATGCCATGACCGTTTGATACCTGCCCCGCCGACCAGTTGTTCAAAAAGAGGAATGAATGCCTCCCTGGAAATGTTCGGAATTTCCGCGATTTCATCCAATAGCCCTCTTGCATTTCTGTAATCCATGAGTTTATCCCTATAAATACCTTCGCGATCTTTCTCCTCTTCATACAAACGCAGCCACTCATGAAGATTGTCATAATTAAAAAGTGTAGGTCTCGCATCCGGCTTGGCCTTTGCCGCGTTTCTTGCCCCTGCCTGCTCGTTATAAAAAGATTCATATTGCAGTACCCTCAGCAGGGTCGCCTGCTCGGCCAGGTCCGCGAGCCTCATCATGTATTGCTTCGCCTGTCCGAAAAATTCGCTCGTTGTCTCGGTATTTACCTGCAGCGAACATTCTTCATTACCAACCAGTCCACCCCTTGTCAGGTTAGCCGATCCGATGATGACAGTTGCATACTTTACGTTTTCAAACAGGAAGAATTTGGGATGAAAAATAGTGTTGCGTTCAGCAGATGAAAACAATTTCAATTTCGACGAAGTTCCTTCGAATAATTTACGCAACTGGTGAAGCGCAGTCGGCTCTGTTAATGCGAAATCCAACCCGCAAACCACGGTAACAGTACAGCTCCTACGCAAACATTTTTTTATCGATGGCAACAATTCGTTCAAACCTGACTGCTTCAAAAAAGCCACTGCTATGAAAACCTGTTCAGCGGTATCAAAAGCTGATTTAATAACAGATAAATGTGTTTGGCTTTCGTTATTGGTGATCAGTTGCATACACTAGTATATTTTATAAAAGAAACACGGATGCGGTGTCATATTACGTCTTTCCTGTACACAGGTAAATCGATATCTCCCTCATGAAACAATAGGTCATACATAGTAAATACTAGTGCCAGGAAAATATACAGCACAATACAAACCGAAGCGATAGCGAGGTAACTGTGCATAGAAATATGTATCAGCATGAAAGGAAAAATCAACCCGAAAAATAAAATTAGTACGGTATGGTTGATAATGGTTTTCATCAGCTTACCAAGGCCGGGCTTCATATGAAACCCGAGCTCATATAATCTGGGTAACACTTTCGATTCAACATAACTACTGATTTCAGAGAACATCTCTGGTCCGAATCCGGTATGCGCAAGATCTTTCTTCACTTTTTTTGCCGCAGCGATAGATGATGTCCTGTCCGGATTTGAGATGGCGTTAAAAAAAATCTGATCCTGATAATTGATATATTCGTGGTCAAGGTAGTAGTACAAGGTATTGGCGAGATGAAAATTATGCCACAACTCGATCACTTCATGAGGATAATAAATATCCGTATCGGAATCTGAATAAACCACTTCATCTATAAAATGCCCCCAAGGAAAGAATGCTTTTAGTTTCATATAGAAATTTCCCATTCCGCCGACCTGCCCGTCATTAATGAAAGCCCTGGCTTTCGCCAACATGGGTGTGGACGAAACAAAAGTTATTTTGTTGACATCGTAGATGGAAATATCGGCATAGTTCGTCTGAAGATACTGCAACAAACCGCCGCGCCAGAAGCCCTGTGTTTTATACAGCGGATAAATAGCCGCCCGGAAATAGTGCACCTGTTGTGAAAGATCTTTGTACTCTTTTAAAAAATGAAGTTTTTCCTGTCTTGTCTGAATAATTCTCGGAATCACGTACGCAAGCAAAATAGCCGGCATAACGCTGCAGATGATAATGACCGAATTCAGAATCCCTTTCAGGTAGGCGTCCGGTTCCTTTTGAGATTGCATATTTGCTTTCAACAGGAAGCCCAGATAACCTGCAATGACGCCGGCGACTACAAGCTTCCAATGTTTTGTCATCCACGCTTTCCATTGGAATCCTTCTGGTTTGACATAACGTTCAATCATCTGTCGAGTTTTTGGCTATTAAAATTCCGGTTCACATTAACCTGCATTTTCTGGCGGCGGCTCGTTCCGTAAAATCTGATCGATCTGAGTCAGGACGGGTAACAATAAATTCCAATATCCGATGAGCTTAATCGATGGCGTCTCATGTAGGGAAAACATCGTAAAGGTCCATTTTCGAAGTGATCCAGTACCGTGAACCTCCGGCGTTCTGAACTCCTGGTCGAATTCAGAAATATGTTTTAGAATGTCCTCCACAAAATCGTTCGGAATCTGTGTGATGCCGTTACAGATTTTTTGAAATGCCTTTTTTCTGCTTCGCGCTCTGCGGAATTCATCGTAACGGTCGGCTTGGTACATCAGTAGCAAGATTCCCATGAGTTTATCCCATAAGGCGCGGTACCTGGTAATAAAATTGGTGAAATAATATTGAATATCTGTCTTGCCGTCAAATTTCTGCTGATCATCCAGTACGCTCCCACCCGCTAATTTATCCTTGGAAAAAAACTGGCTCCAGGTAACTGCGGCTTTCATCATATCGGTATGAAGCATAACAAAGTTGAGTTTCAGGTCCAGCAGCGCAGTAAATAATTTCCCGCCTTCGGGAAAATCCTGTAGATTTTTAAATGAGGAAACAAGGTCGATATAGGGAAGTGCGTCGCCCGAACGATTTACCTGGTACTGGTCGAGACGTTTGCAAAATAATGCTACCTCATCGGGTGTAGACAGCTTGAAATGTTCAAATTCCATATGACAACGGTAAAGTAAAAGGGAGAGGAATAGTTGTGACTAATATTACAAAACTATTTTCAATTTATCTGCTATTTTTGACCGAATGATCCGTTTCAATTTTTTAAATCTTTCCGCTATACTTGACATTACATTTCTCATCTCTGACTGTACTAGCGCGACTAACTTTTGAATTTCGTCCAGCTTACAATAAAACGGGAAACCAGCAGCGATTATCGCTTTTACCTGGTAGTCTCGTTCATCCGAAGACATGCAAACCACCCCGTAATCGAATTTCCCGACATTGCATAACACATCAACGCAGCTGCCATGCTGGATCTGTGTATCGGCTATCAGGAGATCAAGCAGATGATCGGCTTCGATTTGTACCATCGCTTCCCCCACAGCCGCCGCAGTGCGCATGGACGTTATTCCTGTAATTTCCTTTTGCCGGACACCCGCTATCTGTTGGCGATAGCCCGGATTATCTTCGATGAGTAAGATATGCATACGCCAAATTTCATCAGTCAACAGTTATCCTGCATTGCGGCTTATACCTGATCTTAAACGTGAAACCACCTTTTTTTAGCGAAAAGGAAAGACTAAATTAGCCATTCAAAGTATACTACCGAACACACCGTCTATTAAATGGAGAAATTATTCAACGCTGAGCAATTACAAACAATTTTGGACGAAGCGACAAACGGCTTTGATACTTATTTTGATGGTTACGTGCTTGACGGCGACGCCATTGATACATCGATCATTACGATTTCTAAAGAACGACATTTAATCTTTACAGAGGGTAATGAGGATACAGGTTTCAGACATCTAAGCGATCGCCACAGTTATTTTTCCAGGAGACATTACTGGCGGCTCGATGATCAGAACGAATACAAACTGGATAAACCTAGTAAATTTTATCCGGGATTCATGCCGATGATAGATTATGTAAATATTGCCGACGAAATCTGCAGGCTTGAAAACAAAAACACTACTGTAAATCACAAAACGAACCTGTTCGACAAATATACCGGCGAATATTGTCATGAAAAATTTGGATCCGAAAAGTATCATGTACTGACTTATAAGGATACCATGATCGTTCATACCCTTTTTCCAGATAAGAAGAAGCACAACCCAAAATTCAAATGTCTCTTTGCACGCGGACCTGTCTCTGAAACACTGAAATATCCGGAAGGGATTAATGATTTATTCGTCCCCTTTCTAGACCATACCGATTCGATTCGATTTTCAATTACAATCAGACGCTACTATGGTCAGCTGATGGAGCACCTGATTATCTCAGAACATGATGATACTGGAGAAGTTTTAAAACAATACCTGATTGGTGAGCGCGAACATGCTGTTTTTAAAAGATTTGAGAGAGAAGACATGCACAATCTCCAACACGCTGATATATCCGAATTTGAACAGATGATTAACTCCATCTATCAACAAAAAATATCAGAGAAAGAAATTAATAGCTAGTGGAAAAATATATTGTCTCAGTAACAGTCGGCTTCATGCTTAAGGTGTTGAAATCCGGCAAGCCTATTACAAACCATAAAAGGGAATTCGACGCCATAAGACATGGAGATTATGTAAAATTTATCGACCTAGTGAACGGGCCGATACCTTTTATGTCTGTGTACAAATATGGGACGGTTGTCTCAGGGCATATGCCTCCTTCAAGTGATGATATCAGTTTTGAATTATTACTCAAAGCGGGTCCGTCATTAAAGATTTTCTATATCGATTGCCTGTCCTGCTATGGTCAGATACAGGATTTTGATATTAGTGATGAAGTATATGAGTTAGCCGCGATTTTTGAGATCAGCTTACGGATGCATGCCGCGAATGCTGAATTGATTACAGTTCGTGATGTATTAAAAGATGTTATCGATAAATTGGCCGCACACAAATCCATTCACGCCGACCAAGTCGAAATCATACACGCCGGCCGAAAATTTCTAAACATGATTAAACATAACAAAAATCAATTTACGTCCTGGTCTGAAGGTATAGAAGCTTTAAAGAAAGCAGACAAAATTTTAACCTTACATGAACTGGGTTATGAAATTGGATAAATTGTTGTTACTACAGTAAATTCCCCACTTTTCCCTTTCTTTGTACTGGTCAAAAAATACAGACATGAGATCCGAACGATAGACAGGAACTCGCCTCTGCAAAATCCGACGATATTGACCACTTCTATCCGGTTGAAGCAGGTGACTCGTCAAAATCGGACTGGGGTGGTCAACGAAATCGGTTTGTGCACTGATATCTCTGATTCGAAATCAGATTAAGTTAAATCCGGAATTTGCAATAACTATTCTCCAAAACAACAATACAATTATGACCACAGTCCAATTGCAAGAATAAGCACTAGATTCACTGACAATCTTAAATAATTATTTATGTAAAATTTTATAGGCTTGAATAAACTTCAAAAAACTATTCAAGAGTTAAAAGAATTAGACCAGGTTCAAGTCCTAGTATATCTAAATATTTTTGCACAATTAAATAAAGTGTTTACATTTGATCATAGAAGAAAGGATAGATAATCAGTCCGTTTTGGTCTATATGATCTGGATCAGGATTTTATTGAGTCTTTCATTGAGTCGGCCTAAAGATGCATATATAAATAATTGATGGACAGATAATTAGGTGATAAAATTCACAATCCGTCCGGTCCGCAAAAGCTTCTCAGATTGAGAGGCTTTTGTTTTTTAAGCGTAGATTAGAGCCTTTTAGTCCTACTACTTCTATCAATTGCCAGACTATTGCTAAAAAGACTACGCCAGGGCTTCTTCCTCAATAGGCTTTAATTATCCATCAAAAGAATTTAGTCTACTAGTAAACTATCCAAAAAGGGATAGCTTCAAAACTAGGTAAGGATACCTAATTTACGCTCTCTTAATTATTGACACTGGTATGCAAAAGTTGTTTTGCCAAAAAAAACGGCTATACCCTGTTGCAGATCACCCGTTGAAGTACCGTTTATTAAATAACCATTGGCATCTAAACTATACCCACTATAATTTGATGTCCAGGTATCCAGCAAGGAACCATCAGACGGATTGTAAACCTTTGTCACAATTTGCGATACAGGTTTGGCAGGTCTGTTGCCAAAATTTAATGCGGTAGAATAATAACAGCTTTCAAAAGCATCCGGAAAAGTATAGATCATGGTTTTAGGAGACACGCTCTGATCGTAAGTAAGTGTGGATTCTAATACTTTTTTATTCCCGGAACTCGATGCGGCCATAACACAACTTGTAAGCAAACCATTCGTATATGAATAAGATGTTGCATAATTCGCAATTTTCGATCCATTGATAAAAAGATTTTTAGTTACCAGATAACCTTCAGATGAATAAATATATTCATAACGGTAAGTATCTGAGTTTAAAGGATCACTCATGTCTTCTTTTGTAATAAATGAAATGACACGTTTGTTAGCATCCAGTTTCATATACTGATAGGAATCAATTCTGACAGAATCTGCACTAACATAAGTCAGGCTTGCTTCAAAAAGTTTTGAATTTGCTGCGCTGTCATATACAGTTAATTTGATAGGGTTAAGATTGTTATCATATTGTATTGACATACCAAATTCAGCTTTTGCTCCGCTATTTCGTTGTATGATACCTGAGAAAATACATGTTTTGGCAGTTGGCGTGGGTGTTGGAGTGGGCGTAGGTGTTGGCGTAGGCGCAGGCGTTGGACTGTCGCCATTTTTGCTGCAACTCCAATAAATCAGGACTATCCCCAGAAGTAACACAATTTTTATGACCGATTTTTTTCTCATCTTTTTTCTATTGTAGAATTACAGTCTGTGTTTTTATATCTCCGTTAATATCAATCTTTGCAAAAACGGTTCCTTTTACAGAAAGGGTAATTGGTATTTTGATCTCTCTGCCAAAGAAAATAAACTTGTTGGTTTGCAACAATACCACACCATTTACATCTGTAACAGTGACCTTAGCCACAACATTAGTAGGCCTATGTAAAGTGGCTACGATATAAAATATTCCGGTAGCTGTTGGGTTAGGATACGTTTTCACAGAAACGCTATCGTTTATCAAAGGTGTTGTTATTGAAATGATCGGGTAATCGGTTGACCGATCCCAGCAAACTTTATCATTACTGGTTTCTACGGAGTAAAAACCAACTTTGGATGGCACTATTTTATTGGATGTATTTCCTGAAACCAAAGTGTTATTTATATACCAACGATAATTTGGCGCTGAACTACTCAATAGTGAATTATCTCCCAGCAGGGCTAAAGATGGTATAGGGTTCGTATTTTTTACAAACCTGATATTTGAAGAAGGATTGGATAAACAACCCTGGATCACACCTACCTGTAGTGTTATGTTAGCCGAATTTTTAATTACAATTGAGTTTGAACTATCACCACTACTCCATTTGTAAATATTATAGTTACCAGATGAAGGTATAAGCGTCAAAGAATCCTTAAAGCAGAATATTGAATCATTCAGAATTGAATTGATCTTAGGTGTAATAAAAATAGTTGAATCACAATTTTTGCCTGTTACTGATATGGTTTTTGTATTTGCATTAACTGACTCTATTAATATACTTCCCTGAATGATACTTGTAGCCGTATCATTTTTAAAGCGAACATACAATCTTGTGGAATCAAGCAAATTGTTTACCGGATTAATCGAAATCAAAGATGCAAACCCGCTATCGGCATATTTCGAAACCTGGAAAGAAGCCGGTGCTGTAATGGTAACTGCTGCCTGAAGCTGTTTACCATTTATCGAAAATGAGTTTACCGATGAATACGATCCCTTAATAGCCGTGAAATCAATTTTTGATTTTGCTGTATCCAATAAATTGATTTCCGGAACTTTGAAAACAAATCCCGCCAGCGAATCTGAACCATTTGCTGTAACTACTTTTACAAAACCGGTAGCTCCGAAACGAACTTTGGCAGTTATGACAGAATCAGAATTTACAGTGAAATTATTTGCAGTATCGCGGCCAAAATAGATTGCTGTAGTGCCGCTAAATCTTGTTCCTTTTATTGTTACAGTAGTTCCTGTACCCCCACTTTGTGGTGTAAAGCTAATTATTTTGGGCCCGGCAGATAACCTGTTTAGAATAACATCAATACTGAAAAAATTATCGGAACCATACGGGGAGCCATGTCGATTGCTGGTACTCACCAGGTCCTGAAGTCCGTCACCATCGAAATCCGCTGTTGCAATTTTGAAAACAAAAGCACTTTCGGGCAAATTTGTTTTACTTACAGATTTTGCAAAAGAAATCAAACCCTGTGAACTCTGATTCTTAAGAAAAACTAATGAATCGTTGTATGGGTTGCCAATAACAATATCGGCTTTCCCGTCTCCGTCAAAATTGTTAACAACAAAATAGGTTGATTGAGTCCCGCTATTTATGTCAATCATATTTGCAAAATAAATAGAATCGGTTTTGCTCGTATTTCTCAATATGTGAAGGCTATATGTAAGATTGTCGCCACCCACAATTTCCGGTAATCCATCCCCATCAATATCGGCAGATGCAATTCGATAGCTGCTCATGGGTATATCCTGCTTATTGGAATATGTAATTAAGCCGTTCACGGTAGTGTTTCTGAAGACGGAAATAAATCCATTCCCAGCATTGGATAATGCGATATCCATTTTCCCGTCCTTATTTAAGTCAGTCAATGTTATACTCGTTGGAGAAGCAACACTGTTAACACCAAAGCCATTTCCAATATCTATTCGTGATGCAAAAGAGATAGACCCGATAGTAGAAGTATTTGGGAATATAGAAAACTGGTTCGTATTACCTACCGATGTTACTATATCAGGCTTGCCATCATTATTAAGATCTCCAATGGCAACAGAATTCGGATGACCGGATAAAATCAAAAAATTAGTTACAACTGGGTAATTCTTCGGTGGTTCAAAAGAAATCGATCCAGGTGAACTATTATTTCTGAGTATACTGATTGTATTATCACCATGATTAGAAGTAATGATATCTACTTTGCCATCTCCATCAATATCAGCAAAACTTACTTCCGAAGGAGATAATCCCGTTGAAATTATTTTTTGTTCACTAAATGCAGGCTTATTTATTGTGCTTGTGTTTCTGGCAATTAATAAAGCGCCTGAATTGAAAGTATATGGACTGTTTGTATATCCTCCTCCGGTAGAATCTTGTATGATAGCTACCACATCCACTTTCCCATCACCATCCAAATCCTGACTAAACAGGTCTTTAATAAACAATTTATTAATTGTGAAATCTCCTGATTGTCTTACAAACAGATTTGTTCTGGCAAGATCTGAATTGCTGCCTGAAAAACTTATATTAAATGGTAAAGGGCTATAACCTGAAAGCCCATTTACTGTAACAGAAACAGGAAGATAACTACCGGCAACAGGAACCGTTACCGTTAAACTATTTACTGTAGCCGCAGTTACACTAGCTTTTACAGCTCCGAAATATACAATATTTTCAGAAAGTACGCTGCTGAAGTTATTTCCCGAAATAATGATGCTGGATCCGATTTGACCGGAGGCGGGTGATAGAGAAAGAATCTTTGGCGCAGGAATTGCATTGAAAATAAAACCTTCTGCAGAATCAGCAGATCCATTTGATGCAATGATTTTAACCTTGCCACTGGTTCCAAAACCAACAATTGCTTTTATCAATGTATCAGAAACTATATTAAATGATGCTGCCGGAACGCCTCCGAATCTGACTTCTGATAATAATCCAAGCTCTTTTCCCTTTATTGTAATCGTATCTCCCTGTTTTGCAGAAGTTGGTGAAAAAGAGGTAAGGATCGGAAAAGAGATCTGATTACGGAAAAACGCCATGTATGAGCCAAATCCTACCCCTAAGTCAGGTTTACCATCATTATCATAATCGTTCAAGAGTATACATGATGAACTTTGCTGAACAGAGAATGCTGTTTTATTTGAGAAGGCTATATTGTTAACAGAGCTTTTATTGATCATCACCATTACTGCGACATCGCTGCTTGAAATGGCAATATCCGGTTTACCATCTCCATTAATATCAGAAGATGAAATATTATTAGGGCTAACTGAAACAGGTATATCTACTTTCGTTGTAAAAGAAGTTACCCCTGACGTGCCGCTGGTGTTTCGTAATATAGAAATATCATTTGAACCCAAATTAGCAGTAATTATATCCGGCGAACCATCGCCATCAAAATCTGCGATTGCAAGATTATAAGGTTGCACACCTGTGGCATATGCTCTTACATCAAGGAAAGAAATATCACTTCCTGTACTCTTATTTTGAAAAACCGAAACTGTATTGGAATACTGATTGGATACGCATATATCAGGCAACCCGTCTGTATTTACATCTGCAATTGCAATACCATGCGGTGAATTTCCTGCGGTAAGACTGATACTTTCTGCAAAATTGATATTTGAAACGGTACTTGTATTTTTAAGAACTGAAACGGTTCCATCCTGATTGTTTGTCACAATTACATCCAGCCTTCCATCTTTATTCAGATCTGCCAATGCTATTCCACCCGGATATTTACCAACAGCAAAGTCAATTTTAGAAGCAAATGAAATAACACCGGAGCCAGTGGAAGTATTTCTGAAAATGGAAACTGTTTTGGTTAATTCATTGGATACAATAATATCGATCTTACCATCGCCATTTATATCTCCTACTGCAATCCCTGAAGGACTACCCGAAGTAGTAAAATCCACTTTATCACTAAAACTGATTTTCCCATTGCTACTTGTATTAAGCGCAACTGATATTGATTTATCGGAGTAATTGGCTACTACATAATCTAATTTGCCATCACCATCAAAATCTGCCGAGGCGGCATTATAAGCGTATGCACCTGTTGCATAAACGATTTTTTGGCCAAACGTTGTTGCGGTTATTGTATCGGCACCTTTAAAAGTTACATTAAAAGGTTTGGTTGAGTATGCTGTTAGTCCGTTAGTGGTAATACTGATTGGGTTATATCCGGCAGCTTCCGGAATAATTACCGAAAGTTTATTAGTGCTTGTGGAAATAATTTTTGCCTTTACACCTCCGAAATAAACAATATTATCGGCAGGAGCAGTACTGAAATTTTTCCCGTATATAAATACTGAACTACCGATAGCACCCTTTAAAGGACTGATTGAATCAATGGAAGGTATGTTATAGCGAAATGCGTATAAGGAATCTGATCCGAAAGATGAGCTTACCTTAATAAAACCATTTGAATTTTGTATGGTACCTACAATAGCTTTTATGGTACTGTCATTTTCTACTGAAAATGACGTAGGAGATGTTCCACCTATCAGAACATTGGTTACTCCTGTGAAATTATTTCCCTTCACTAATAAAGTATCACCTGTTTTAACTGATTCGACGGGAAGTACAGAAGCAATCACCGGTTCACTTATTCTATTACGCCATACCGAAATACTGGTAGCTGCAGAAATCAATAAATCCGGTTTACCATCTGCATCAATATCGCACACATCCAGTCCTCCTAAGCTTTGTCCGAGGGGATAAACGATACGCTTGTTAAATGAGATTACTCCCGGCGTACTGGTATTCCTGAATAATGAGAGGCTGTCGTACCCTACCAGAATATCCGGTTTACTATCCCCGTCAAAATCATTTATTTTAATACTTACACCAACAGGCAATCGATTCGTTTGATAGGATACTTTCTCTGCGAAAGAAAATACATTGGAAACGGTTGTATTGCGAAGTATTGATAACTGATCAGACACTGTTGAAACCACAACAATATCATTCTTTCCATCTCCATCGATATCACAAACAACAGGATAGGAAGGGGCGTTAACCGTTTGGAAATTATAATTTGTATTAAACGCAAATCCACCCTCTGAGGTACTTCTATAAATAGATATCTGGCCAGAATTATTTCCTGCTATTAACTCTATTCTGCCATCTCCATCAAGATCACCTAAGGCAAGTTTATTAGAAAATACATCCGTTCTTCCTGTTTTAAAATCAATCCTTTGTGCCAATGAGAAGCTACCTTGTGTGCTGGTGTTTCTGAATACGGATATTGTATCTGAACATCCTAAAACAAGATCAGGCTTTCCGTCACCATTAACATCCCCGGCCATTAAACTTACGGAATTTAATCCTACCTGAAATTCCTGCATTGGCGAAAATGATACAGACCCTGTATTAGTCGTAGTGTTTTTAAATACAGCAATAGTTGCGGGTTTGCCATCAAAGTTATTTTGCAGAATAATTATGTCCTGCTTTCCATCTCCGTCCAGATCTGCGTTAATTAATTTCTGAGGAGTATTACTAAAAGGGAAATCTGTTTTGTTACCAAACTTGCCTGCACCCTGATTTAGCAGAATGGAAAGCATATTATTATTTCCATCTGTGCCAACAAGATCGGGTTTCCCATCGCCGTCTATATCCTGAGCCAGTACTTGATAATTCAATATAAATCCTTTTCCACCTGCACCCGGGGAAAACATATTGGCTTTAAAAGTTGTGTCGTTGTTTCTAAAAGTTACATCGAATGGACTTGCTGCATAAGTTGTAATGCCATTTGCGGTAACTGATATGGGCTGATAATTGGCACCGGCCGGTACAATCACACTTAATACATTATTCGTTGCCGTTTTAACTAAGGCTTTTACGGCTCCAAAAAAGACAATATTGCTATCTGCTTTAGTGTTGAAATTGTTACCATTGATAGTTACCGTTGATCCAATATTTCCAAATGAAGGAGTAAATGAAATAATATTGCTGGCAGGAGAAATAAAAGTAAACCCGGTTAAAGCCGCTGTGCCTCCTGCTGTGGTTACACTTAAAGATCCTGTTGAACCATTGCCCACAACTGCTGTAATGGTAGTTGATGAAAGCACTCTAAATGAAGCTACTGAGGCTCCCCCAAAGCTTATTGAAGTGGCACCACTCAGGTTTTCTCCGGTAATTGTAATTGTTGCTCCTAATCCCGCACTGGATGGTGCAAAAGAGCTAAGTGTTGGAGAAGGAGGAATAAAAGTAAATCCTGTTAAAGCGGCTGTACCTCCTGAGGTGGTTACACTTAAAGACCCCGTTGATCCATTGCCTACTACTGCTGTCACAGTCGTTGATGAAAGCACTCTAAAGGAGCCTACTGAAGTACCTCCTAAACTTATTGATGTGGCTCCGCTCAGGTTACCTCCTGTGATGGTAATGGTTGCCCCTGCCCCCGCACTGGTTGGTGTAAAAGAACTAAGTGTTGGAGCTGAAGGAATAAAAGTAAATCCTGTTAATGCAACTGTACCTCCTGCCGTGGTTACACTTAAAGATCCTGTTGAACCATTGCCCACTACTGCTGTAACAGTAGTTGATGAAAGCACCCTAAATGATCCTACTGAAGTTCCTCCTAAACTTATTGATGTGGCTCCGCTCAGGTTACCTCCTGTGATGGTAATGGTTGCTCCTGCCCCCGCACTGGTTGGTGTAAAAGAACTAAGTGTTGGAGCTGAAGGAATAAAAGTAAATCCTGTTAATGCAGCTGTACCTCCTGCCGTGGTTACACTTAAAGATCCTGTTGAACCATTGCCCACTACTGCTATAACGGTAGTTGACGACAAAACGCTAAATGAGGCTACAGAGGTTCCTCCTAAACTTATTGATGTTACCCCGCTCAGGTTACCTCCTGTGATGGTAATGGTTGCTCCTGCCCCCGCACTGGTTGGTGTAAAAGAACTAAGTGTTGGGGGCGACGGAATAAAGGTAAATCCTGTTAAAGCCGCTGTACCTCCTGCCGTGGTTACACTTAAAGATCCTGTTGAACCACTGCCCACCACTGCTATAACGGTAGTTGACGACAGAACGCTAAATGAGGCTACAGAGGTTCCTCCCAAACTTATTGATGTTACCCCGGTTAAGTTACCTCCTGTGATGGTAATTGTTGACCCTGCTCCCGCACTAGTTGGTGTAAATGCACTAAGACTTGGTTGAGCGAAAGTAGAAAGAGAAAGAAAGATCGAGGATAAAAACAACAAGGTTCTCATGAACAATATGAATTAGGTAAGTCAGGCTATTTAGCAATAATATAAATTTAGTAATAATTCTTATATAATTATATTCACATATAATTAAGTTATTCAACTTAGACTTTCCTTGATTTTTGATATCTGGGTTACTTAACCTTATCTATTTTAAAAGAAGCCACTTTTAACCAAGGCAGAGACAACAAATATCAGCTTGTATATTTTTGATCACTATGGAAAAGATATTATTGAAGCGATCAACATATGCACATGCAAATAATTATCAATCAGCTAATTAGTAATGCGGATTCACAATCCACCGATCCAAAAATTTTAGAAAAATGCAGGGCTTTTGAATTTCAAGGTCTGCCCAGGTATTTACTTCACCACAATCAGTTATCTAATTTTTTCCGGAAGCCTCACTCAATCTCTCAAAAAATCCAATTGACTCAAGCTTCTTCCGTAGTTCATTAGCTTCACCGTTTTTAAGGGGTTGCAAGGGCAATCTGCAGGAACCCAAATGGATCCCGATCATATCCATAATCGCTTTTTGCGCAGGTATGGGTGGATAGGCCAAAAAGATCTTGATCATTTCTACCAATAAAGATTGCACCTCTCTGGCTTTATCAATGTCTTTGTGCTTAAATGCGTTGATCACTTCATAAAAAAGCGGGGCTGCAAAACTGTAGGTGCTTCCTATGGCTCCGGTTGCGCCAACTGCCAATGCACTTAATAACATTTCATCCGTGCCATATAGTACTTCAAAATCATTGCCTGCATAATCCAGACAGGATTGGTATTCGTGAATGGTGGGTGCGGTGTATTTGATTCCCTGCAGGTTGGGGATCTTTTCTCTGCCCTGTTTTAAGAATTCAACCATATCCATTCCAACACCTGTGAGGTGTGGAATATGATAATAATAAAACGGCAACCCCGGTGCAGATGATGCAATCGCTGCCATGCTATCTACCAGTGCGGTTACATTGGCCGGTTTATAATAAAAAGCAGCCACGGATGAAATGGCAGTGGCACCGATCTTTTCTGCATGAGCCCCCAATTTACGGGCTTCAGCAATACTGGAATGGCCCAGATGAATGATGGTTTTTATCCGGTTACCGGCTGCTGCAGTATACTTCTCAGCAATCAGCATTCGTTCTTCACTGGTTAAATTGGGGCCTTCGCCATTACTGCCGTTAATAAACAATCCTTTTAATCCATCTTTCACGAGATGTGCTACATAAGGTACTATCAGGTCATAAGAGATATTACCCTGTGCATCGTAAGGCGCAAAGGGTGCGGCAACCAATCCTTCGAACAATTCCATAGTCATTTTTTTATGCTGGCTGATCAGCCTGATTAACCAAAATACGGGTGTCCGGATCCCTTTGAAATCACCCATGCTTAATCGCAATATAACTGAAACCTGCAATTAATACCAATCTGAGCCGATGCATTAAAATTTCATACAAAACAGTAAATCCCTGAATAGCCACTTTCCAATTTCGGATATTTTCGGCGTTGATTTTTTATTTATCTTTCTTGTCTCTTACAACTTCATAAAACGTTTGCCATGACTTCCCGGAAAAAATTCCTGCATCAGTCCGCTGCCTTATTAGGTGGAGGATTATTAGCTTCTGCCATAGACAATCAGGCATTTGCCATTTTTAAAAACCGCATCTCCCCCAGCGATCAATTGAATATCGGTGCTATCGGTATTAACGGTATGGGCTGGTCTAATGTAAAAGCTGCTTTAAAAGTACCGGGTGTTAATCTGGTAGCTGTTTGCGATATTGATACCAATGTAATTGATAAACGTTTGAAAGAACTCTCATCAACCAATTATGATACTTCTAAAATAAAAGTATATGGTGATTACAGAAAATTATTAGATCAGAAAGATGTGGATACGGTGATCATAGGCACGCCCGATCATTGGCATGCACTGATCATGATTCATGCCTGCCAGGCCGGTAAAGATGTATATGTTGAAAAACCGGTTGGTAATTCAATTGTAGAATGCAGAACCATGGTAGCTGCACAACAACGTTATAACAAAGTGGTACAGGCAGGCCAGTGGCAACGCAGTCAGCAACATTTTAAAGACGCTGTTGATTTTGTACAAAGCGGCCAGTTGGGAAATATCCGCACCGTAAAAGTATGGTGTTATCAGGGATGGATGCGTCCGAAACCGGTAGTGCCGGATAGCGCACCGCCTGCAGGCGTAGATTATAAACAATGGCTGGGGCCCGCTGCCACAAGGCCTTTTAACGCCAGCCGTTTTCATTTTGATTTTCGTTGGTTTTGGGATTATGCCGGTGGATTGATGACGGATTGGGGGGTGCATTTGTTGGATTATGGATTGCTGGGAATGAAAGCCGATCTGCCAAAAACCATTTGCGGACTCGGTGGCAAGTTTGCCTATCCTGAATTGTATGAGGAAACACCGGATACTTTAACCACATTATACGAGTTTGACGGATTTAATTTAGTGTGGGATTCTGCCATGGGTATTGATAATGGTTCTTATGGACGAGATCATGGCATTGCCTATATTGGCAATAACGGAACATTGATCCTTAACCGCGGCGGATGGGAAGTGATTGAAGAAAGACAGGGAAAGAATAAAGTGAGCAAACCTTTTGTAAAATCATCCGACAGCGGTATTGACAAACATTGGGTAAATTTTGTTGAGGTAGTTAAATCCCGCAAAACAGAAGACCTGCATTGTTCCATACAGGCAGGTGCGCATGTGGCAACCGTGGCACAAATGGGAAATATTTCTTTCCGCACAGGAAAGAAATTAGCATGGGACAGAGCTTCGGCTAAATTTACCGATCAGGCAGTGAACGATGCTTATTTATTAAAACAATACCATAACGGATATAGCTTACCAAAAATTTAATGACCATGAACCACAGAATTTTATCAGTACTTCTTTTTTCGTCAATTTCCATTGCGGCTATCGCACAACAAAAAGGAGACCCGAAAGCAACGGAATATTATACACCGGTTCCTAAAGTGGTAACACCGGGTGGTAACCATTCAGCACCATCAGATGCCGTTATTTTATTTGATGGCAAAAACCTTGATGAATGGGTTTTGGAAAAAGATGGTAAAACACCGGCCGACTGGATCGTGGCAGACAATGTGATCACCGTAAATAAAAAATCAGGAGATATTCAAACCAAAAAAATGTTTACCGATTTTCAATTGCATATTGAATACCGTATTCCATCAAATATTACTGGAGAAGGTCAGGCAAGAGGCAACAGTGGTGTGTTTATGGCTGCTTTAAAAGAAGGTGCAGGCGGTTATGAACTACAGGTGTTGGATAATTATAAAAACACTACTTATGTAAACGGCCAGGCAGGAAGTATCTACAAACAAAACCCTCCTTTAGTAAATGCCTGTTTGCCACCCGGCGAATGGCAATCGTATGATGTTATATGGACGGCTCCAAAGTTTAATGAAGATGGTTCAGTGAAATCTCCTGCGCGGATTACGGCTATTCACAATGGTGTTCTTGTGCAGAATAATTTTGAATTGAAAGGTGATACCCCTTATATAGGCCAGCCTTCTTATCATAAACATGGTCCCGCTCCTATTAAGTTGCAGGCGCATGGGGATAAGAGTGAGCCGATCAGTTATCGGAATATTTGGCTGAGGGAGTTGTAATTAATTAATAATTAAAAATTAGAAATTAGAAATTAATAATTGGAGAGCCGCAGATTCGCAGATGTTTTTTAATCTGCGAATCTGCGGCTTATTTTTTTCTATTATTTAGAAATCTCATCCAGTAAATAAAATATGGAACGGTAATTTTTTCCGGTGCTTTCAGACATGCTCATTTCGCAGGGTTTGCCGCTTGAGTAGCAGGAGACGGATGTGTGGGTGGTAACTTCTGCTGCTTCATGTTTGGTGGCAGCTTCAACCAAGCCAGGGTAATAGAAGCCTCTGTCGCCCGCCATTCCGCAGCAACCGGCTGCAAAAGGGATCACCGGCTTTTCTGATGTTTGATTCGCAATATTTACCAGTTTACCGGACAGGTTCATTTTATGAACAGAGCAAACCGGATGCATGATCACTTCTTCTGTTTTTTTATGAATAGATAATTTTGAAAGCAATACATCTGAAGAGAATTCAATACTGTCCATAATGGTTAACTGATCAAACAGAGTTTTATTTTCATCAGTAAGATAGGGTCTGCAGGTTTTTAAAGAATAGGTACAGGAAGTAATATCCAATACAACAGGCACTTTTCCTTGTTTAGTCCAGTTCCATAGTTTTCCGATCATTTGATTGGCGGAATATTTATACGCATCTGAAAATCCTTTGGAAGAAAATGCCTGACCGCAGCAACTGCCCTTACTATCCTGAGGTATATAAATTGCCATACCTGCTTTTTGCGCAAGACTGATCACGCTATCTACAATGGTCTTATCTTTTTCAATATCCGCACCCATCATACGGTTCATGCAACATGGAAAATAAACGATTGATGGATCAGGAGATTCGGTTAATGGAATACGGATAGGTTTTGTTAATTGTTTTGTCCATATAGGAAATGCAGGAAATAATTTTCTGATCAGCATCGTCAACTTATGCATGCTTTCCTTTCCGAAAATTTTATTGATCAGATTACCCAAACGTAATGCCAGTTTCACTGCTGCTTCTACTGATCCAAAATGTTTGGCTACAGATAAGGCGATATTATTGGCAGTCGTAGAATGATTTTCGGCACGTAGTCTTTTTACCAGATCACCTGTATTAATATTTACCGGACATTCTGTGGCACACATTCCATCAACCGCGCAGGTATCTAACCCATAGTGCTGATAATCTTTCAGAATTTCGTCATAGGTAGTTTGTTCATTATCCGATTTCAATCTAGATAATGACCTTCTCAATACAATTCTTTGTCTTGGCGTAAGTGTAAATTCCCGGCTCGGACATTTTTGTTCACAATAACCACATTCCACACATTTATCCACTTCCTCTTCCACAACAGGAAGCGATTTCATATTTTTTACATGGCATTTTTTATCATGGTTGATAATTACGCCGGGATTTAAAATATTATCCGGATCGATCAATTCTTTTAAAGATTGCATAATGGCGTATCCGTCACTCCCCCATTCATCTGCTACATAAGGAGCGATCTGTCTGCCAGTTCCATGTTCCGCTTTTAACGAGCCCCGGTATCGGTTAATGATCAGATCAGCCAATTCATCATTGAATATTTCAAACTTGTGAATGTCTCCGCTGGTAGCAATGGATTGCGAAACCAAAAAATGAAGGTTACCTTCCTTGGCATGACCAAAAACAATGGCATCAAGATAACCGTGTTTAGTGAATAATGTTTGAAGGTCAACAATCGCTTCACCTAATCTTTCAACCGGAACAGCCACATCTTCCAGCATCACCGAAGTTCCTTTGGCACGAACAGCTGCAACAGAAGGATACATTCCTTTTCGAAGTTTCCAATAGAGTGCCTGTGTATAAGCATCGCTCGTAAATTCTGTTTGGTAGATCACAGGCAATGATGCAATCACATTTACAGCTGCCAAAAATTTCACATCCAATGCAGTTGATTGATCAGCCTGATATTCGCATAAAATACAGGAAGCCTGCTCATGTAATGTTTTAATAAATGCAGGGGCATCCGCAAGGTTTTCTATGGAATGTAATGCTGCCCTGTCCATAAACTCCAATGCTTCTACACCGGTTGCTTTTAAAGGTGCAATTGCATCGCAGGCCGACTTTGGTGAATCAAAAAACAATAACCCTGTTTTCTTAAAAGGCTTATCCGGTATGGTTTGTAAAGTAGCTTCGGCAATAAAGGCAAGTGTACCTTCTGCACCAATCAGCAAATGTGCAAGAATATCCAGCGGATGTTCATGATCAACAAATGCATTGATACTGTACCCCACCGTATTCTTCATTTGATATTTACGGCGGATATTGCTGATTAATGCTTTATTCTCCCATACTTTTTTCCGAAGGTCTTTAATGCCTTCAAAAATATCCGGGGCTTCTGTTTGCAGGCGGTTATAATCAGCTGTTACTGCCGTATCAAAACTTTTTCCATTGGGTAACACAAAACGGATCTGTTGTAATGTGTGATAGGAATTATGTACAACCCCACAACACATACCGCTTGAATTGTTTGAAAGAATGCCCCCCATCATTGCAGAATTAATGGAAGCGGGATCGGGACCTATTTTCTTGCCGTATTTCTTTAATAAATGATTGATCGAATTTCCTGTTATGCCCGGCTGCACGGTTACTGATGCTGCATCATCACTTACTTTTGCTTTTGTCCAGTTACGGCTAAGATCAACGAGGATCCCGTCTGTAACAGATTGTCCGGAAAGACTGGTTCCGCCTGTTCTGAACGTAAGTGATGTTTTATTTTTTTTTGCGATAAGAAATAATTGCTGCACTTCCTCCACACTTACCGGAAATACAATAGCCTTGGGTATCAATGTATAAAAACCGGCATCGCTTGAATAAGCATGCAATTCTATCAATTTGTGTTTGAGTCTTTGCGGGGGAAATATTGCAGATAAATCAGTAATCAGTACCATGTAAAAATATTGACCAAAGATACTGTTTTATCAATATTCTATTGTGAAGGAGGAAGGAGGTTTGTCAGATCTTTTAATGCAACACCACTAATCTGTAACCGGATGGATTCTTTTATGATATATATAATTTTTTCAGCTGCTAAAGGGTAAACAAGTCCTTTGGGTCGTATATTAGAGATACAGTTCCGCATTGCATCCGTATTTCCTTTTTGTGGATGGTAAGTGATATAAGCGCCAAGACTATCGGGCGAACTCAATCCGGGCCTTTCTCCTATCAGCATAAGAGAGATCTTTGCCTTGAAATAACCGCCTGTTTCATCGCTTATAGCAACCCTGCCTTGTTCGATCAGACATATCGGTGAAACAGAAAGTCCAGACCCAATTAATGATGGCAACAATTCATTCAAAAGAAATAGGGAATGCAGATTTACGGCTGTGGCAGATAAACCATCAGCAATATTGATACAGATATCACAGGATGTATTGTCGGTTTCTTCTTTGATCTTTTGAACAGAAGCTTCATCAAGTATTTTACCAAGATCAGGCCTTTGTAAATATTGTTCCCGGTTTTGTGCACGGCTATGTATTTGAATAAATGGATGATTCAATTTTTGTAACCCTGCCGAAAGTAACTCCAAATTCATCTTTGTATAAATCGCATCCCTTGCAAAAGCATGTGCCATTTTAAACTGCAGGTTCTCATAAGCGGGAATAGAAACACCGGTCCTTCCCAGTGCAATTCTTGCGTCGGTAAACTTTTTGAGTAAACCCCATGGATCCTGTTGTACTATTTCACTATTATCTGGCATCAAAATGAATATTGTAACAAGGGATGATCTTTCTGAACAGATAATTGTTTTCCATCTTGATCAATCATTCCCTGACTGATGAGCCATGCTTCAAACTCGGGTGCCGGTTTCAATCCCAATGCTTTTCTTACATACAAGGCATCATGAAATGAAGTAGATTGATAATTCAACATAATATCATCCGCACCCGGTACGCCCATAATAAAATTACAGCCCGCAGCTCCCATTAACAAAAGCAGGTTATCCATATCATCCTGATCTGCTTCTGCATGATTAGTGTAGCAGATATCCATACCCATAGGTAACCCTAATAATTTCCCGCAGAAATGATCTTCCAATGCGGCACGTGTGATCTGTTTTCCATCATACAAATATTCGGGACCGATAAAACCTACAACAGAATTTACCAGATGCGGATGAAAATGTCTTGCAACGGCATAAGCTCTGGCTTCGCAGGTTTGCTGATCTACGCCATCATGTGCATTGGCAGAAAGTGAAGAGCCCTGGCCGGTTTCAAAATACATAATATTACTACCTGTGGTGCCGCGTTGTAAGGAAAGTCCGGCTTCATAAGCTTCCTGTAATAAAGAAAGATTGATACCAAAGCTTGTATTTGTTTTTTCAGTTCCGCCAATGGATTGAAATACCAGATCAACCGGGGCTTTTTGTTCAATCAGTTGTAGGGTTGTGGTTACATGACTGAGTATACAGGACTGCGTTGGGATCTGGTATCTATTGATCAATCCATCCAGCATCTGTAAAATGGCATGAACAGCTGCCGGACTATCTGAAGCCGGGTTAATACCGATTACTGCATCTCCACTCCCATATAATAATCCATCTATAATACTTGCGGCAATCCCTTTCAAATCATCTGTCGGGTGATTGGGTTGAAGCCTAGTTGAAAATCTTCCTTTTAATCCTATTGTATTTCTGAAACGGGTAACCACCTGTATCTTCTGGGCAGCCAAAATCAGATCCTGGTTACGCATGATCTTGCTTACTGCTGCTGCCATCTCAGGTGTAATGGCTTTCTGTAATTGTTGAAGAACTCCTGATGTGGCATCATCACTCAATAGCCAATCGCGAAACATGCCAACTGTAAAAGAACTGATCCAAGAGAATGCAACCGAATCATGTTGATCAATGATCAGTCTTGTGATCTCGTCAGATTCATATGGGATCACAGACGCTGATAAAAATGTTTTCAGTGGCAGATCTGCCAGACACATTTGTGCAGCAACCCTTTCCTGATAACTATCTGCACAAATACCTGCCAAAGCATCGCCGCTCCTGAAAGGACTTGCTTTTGCCATCAATGTTTTCAGGTCATTAAAATGGTAAGTATGGTTTTGTATGGTATGTTTATACTCCATTAATTATAAAACGGTTTCGCTTACTGCGTGTAATAAATCTTCCTCAACAGGCATTTTATGTTTTCCTGATGCGACAAATAAAATTATCAATATAAATAAACCTGCAAAAAAGATTGCGCTCAATAAAAGATTATACCAGACAATTGCCACAAGACAGATAAATGATAACACCAATGCAATAACAGGGAACCATGGATAGAACGGCGTTTTAAAAGAGCCCGGTTCCTTTTTTGACTGCCCCATCTTCAATAAACTGATCATACTGATACAATACATCACTATGGCGCCAAGTGCAGAAATAATAATTACTTTATCTGTGGTTCCTGTATACAAAGAAATAATTCCGATCAACCCACCGGAGATCAATGCCCAATGGGGTGTTCGAAATCTTTGATTCACATTGCTTAAAACAGAAGGCAAAAACCCACTTCGCGATAAAGCAAATATTTGTCGTGAATAGCCGATGATCAATCCATGAAAAGAAGCTACCAGGCCAAATAAACCAATTCCGGCGAAGAATTTTGTCCATGCATTTGTTTTACCGATAGCCATACTGATCGATTCGGGTAATGGATAATCAATGGTACTGAGTTGCCGCCAATCGCCGATGCCACCCGAAAAAATCATAACAGCCAGCGCCAGTAACACCAGTGTAGCCATTCCCATTAAATAACCTTTGGGAATATTCCGATGTGGTTCTGTAACTTCTTCTGCTACCATTGCCACTCCTTCAATACCCAGATAAAACCAGATAGCAAACGGCAATGCTGCAAAAATGCCGCTTATGCCAAAGGATTCATTATGTGCTGTAAATTTCTGCATCTCAAAATGTGGTGCTACAATACCAATAAATATTAACAACTCAACAACTGCAAGAATGGTAATGATGAGGTTAAATACAGCAGATTCTTTTATACCTAATAAGTTGATCAATGTAAACAAAACATAAGCACCAACTGCTGTATACATAACCGGAATACCGGCATACAAAAAATGAACATAGCTACCCAATGCAAACGCAATGGCCGGTGGGGCAAACACAAATTCGATCAATGTAGCATAACCTGCCAGCAAGCCTCCTATTGGGCCAAAAGCTTTGTATGCATAAGCAAATGGACCACCTGTATGGGGTATGGTGGTGGTGAGTTCTGTAAAACTAAAAATGAAACAGATGTATAACACAGTAACTACCAGTGTGGCGATGAGAAAGCCGATAGTGCCTGCTACGCCCCATCCATAGTTCCAGCCAAAGTATTCGCCGGAAATAACCATGCCTACGGCCAATGCCCATAAATGACTGGGCTTCAGCACCTTTTTTAAGGAGGTGGTTGCTTGCTTGCTCATGCTATGAAACTACTTATAAAATCCGGCTCTGTAAATTTTGAGAAGATATTTTTCAGTCAAATAACCGAACGCAAAGGGATCAGCTATGTCTGCTGCCATCAATAATGTCAAATACATGTAAAATCTGCGGGAATAATGCATCCATATATTCCATCGATCCTTTTGTAGAGCCAGGAATCGTCAATACCAATGTGTTTCCAACGAACCCTGCCACACTTCTGGAAAGCATGGCATAAGGCATTCTGTCTTGCCCATAACGGCGGGCCTGTTCCATTACACCATCCAATTCTTTATCCAACATAGGCCTAATCGTATCCGGTGTAATATCTCTGGGCGATACACCGGTGCCGCCAACAAAGATCAGCAACTGCATTTCACCTGTTGTAAGATGAGACACCTGTTTTTGTATCGCTTCTGCTTCATCAGGGATTACTTCATAATGTGATGCGTTGATCTGTAAATTTTTCAACCGCTCTACTACAGTAATACCTGCTTTGTCTTCTCCTTTCTTTTGATAGATCGTATCAGAACAAACAATTACGGCCGCATTGATGATCTGGCCGGGTTTGATTGTATAATCAGATTTACCACCTTCTTTACTGATTAATTTTACCGTTTGTATTTCAATGTGTTTATCAATCGGTTTCAGCATATCATACAAAGTAAGCGCAGCCACTGATGCACCATGCATGGCTTCTACTTCTACTCCGGTTTTATAAACCGTATGCACTTCAACCGTAATTTCTATAGCTAATTGGTTGATCTGAAAACTCACCTGTGTAAACTCAATGGGTAAAGGATGACAATCCGGTATCACATCACTTGTTTTTTTAACCGCAAACATGGCGGCTACTTTGGCAAATTCAAATACATCGCCTTTGGGGACCTGTTTTTCTTTGATGGCTGTGATCGTTTTTTCAGACGATACCAATACTACGGCCGATGCAATGGCTTTGCGTAAAGTGTTTGATTTATGTGTGATGTTAACCATATTATTTATTTTCCTTCCAAACTGAACCTTCTGTATTCAATATTTCTTTACCCCATATCGGCAATGTAAACTTGATCGCTTCAACCAATTCTTCGCATGCATCAAACGCAGCTTTTCTGTGTTTGGAAGATACAAATACAAACAAACAGATCTCGCCCACCGGCACAATACCTAAACTATGGTGTACGTGCATACAGGTAAGTTCATATTTCGAAAACAACATTTCCCTGATCTCATGCATTTTCTGCAAAGCCATTTCTTCGTAAGCTGTATACTCAATACCGGTAACGGTTCCGGTTTCTTTGTCATCAGCTCTAACCTGTCCTAAAAATATATTATGCGCCCCAATATCCGTTTTAGTGGCATGCTTTTGAATATCATCCGCTATCTTCTGCGCCGGAATCGGGCCTTGGGTGAAAATATTTTTTATCGCCCTTTCTTTCATGATTGATTTTGATTAAAATACGCAGTTAACCCGCCTTTTAAACTGTAAACCGTCAGATTCCTTTTTGCTTTGATCAGTTGTGCTGCATACACACTCCGTATTCCCTGGTGACAAATCACACAGATCTCTTTCTCCGGCAAGTTAGCCATTGACGTTTGTAATTCCGACATAGGAATCTGCGCATCCGAAAAATCAATTACAGGGTACTCATGTCTTTCACGCACATCTAATACAAATACATTGGGTTGTGCGGAAAGCCGGTTGAATTCTGTTACGTTGATCTCGTTTATATCATCATCCTCACAGGAAAAATCGTAATTCATCTGTTCAAAACTTTCTTTATCGATCACCATTGTATCAGGCTGCTTGTTTAAAGATATTTCATAACTGCTTGCCCGTAACAGATCATAATTGAATAAACGGCCATATAGGGTTGTTCCCAAGCCGGTTATGATTTTAATAGCTTCCGCTGCCTGCATGCTTCCGATTATACCGGGCAAAACGCCCAGCACACCGGCTTCTTCACAGGTTTGTACTTCACCGTGCAATGGAGGGATCGGAAAAAGATCGCGGTAATTGATCGACTCTTGATCAACTGATACAAGATTAAACACGGATATCTGACCTTCATATCTCGATACAGCTCCGTATATAAACGGTTTTCGGAGAATTACACAGGCATCATTGATGATATATTTTGCAGAAAAATTATCGGTAGCATCTATCACCAGGTCATACAAGCAAATGATGGAAAGTGCATTTTGATTGGTAAGCGAAAAAGGATAGGCATTCATCTTTACTTCACTATCCAATTGTTTCATCTTTTCAACAACTACTTCAACTTTCTTACGCCCGATCTCAGATTCAGTAAATAAAAGTTGACGGTGCAGATTACTCATACTAACTACATCTTCATCCATTACACCAATATTTCCAACACCGGCACCAACCAGGTATTGCAATACAGGGCAGCCCAATCCTCCCGCCCCAACCACCAATACTTTTGCATTACGAAGTTTATCCTGCGCAGCTACCCCAAAACCAGGGAGTATCATTTGTCTGATATATCGGTTATTATTCTGCATACTATCCTCCGGAGAATGGCGGCATCAGTGCCACAGTATCACCGGCTTTTAAAATTGTATTTGTTTGAATCATTTTTTGATTAACGGCTATAAAATATTTCGCGGTTTTTAGTGGAGGATATTTTTCTTCCAGAAACGATTTTACAGAATTCGTATCTGCAAGATCGTTTACTGATAATACAGGAACGGATGTAGCATCTGTTAATGATCCAAAAAACAAAACCTCGATTGACATATTTCTATTTTACAAGTATGAGTTTTACAGCAGCTAATACCAACACCGTAGCCAGAATATATTTCATGTTCTTCGACTTCAGTTTTTCTGCACCTATATAAGCGCCTAATGTACCACCCACCAACACAACGCCAATAATTACTAGGATCTGCGGACTAAGATCAAAACCTGTTTTCATCTGCCCGACAATCCCGGCTGTAGAATTGAGAAAGATAAAGATAGAACTGATAGCCGCTGTTTGTTTTTGATTTGACCATGCCATTAATAAAAGTATCGGCGAAAGCAGTATACCGCCACCCATTCCAATCATACCCGATACCAATCCGATCGCCGCACCAATAATAAACAGCACATACCATTTAGGTGCAGGTTTCAGCGGCTTTTCGGAGCTATCCATTACCAGTCTGATAATTGACAATAATAATACCACACCCAATATTTTTTTATACAATGCTTCCGAAACCGGCATTACACTCCCAATAAACGCAAAGGGAATAGAAGCCGCAATCAAAGGCCATAATAATTGTTGTTTGAAATGTTTTGCACGGTAGAATGATACAAATGCGATCAGCGAAACCATTACATTCAATAACAAAGCCGTTGGTTTCATTACTCCTGAACTAAATCCGAGCAATGCCATTACGGCAAGATATCCACTGGCCCCGCCATGTCCAACCGATGCATATAAAAATGCAACGATAAAAAATGATCCATAAATGATCAATTCATTCATATACTAAAGTTATTAGAAGTGATGAATACTTACTTCAGTTCCTTTTTCAAAAAAAGTATTCTTCTCATCCAGTTCTATCCAGCAATTAGCATGTACAAATGGACTTAATTGAAAAGAAGCCTGTCCCTGCAATACTTCTACTTCTCCATTAGAATAAAACCCTTTCAGGAAAAAAGTTAAGGGAGGTTTCTTTTCGAACGAAGAAGAAAGTTTTGCTTTTACCGGCACAGATAAAGAAGCTCCTGACAGAATCCTGATTGCCGGCAAAACATATTGATAGAAGCAGGAAAGCACGGAAGCGGGATTCCCCGGTAATCCGAAGATCCATTTGTTTTCTTTGGTTCCGAATAACAATGGTTTACCCGGTCTTTGCTTTACACCGTGAAACCGTTTTTGTATTTTCAGGTTGTTACAGGCATTCGCAACATGATCATGATCGCCAACACTTACCCCGCCGGTGATCAATACCATATCATGATTTGCTAACGCTGTTTCAATCCTTTGCTCTGTTTCTTCTAAATCATCTTTGGCATAACTAACCATAACCTGATTGATCTGCAGTTGTTGCAGACAGGCTTTTAATCCAAAAGAGTTGGATTCATAAATTTGTCCGGCCCCCAATACATTACCCGGCTGCACTACCTCATTTCCGGTAATAATGATGGCGATGGAAGGCTTTTTGATCACTTTAATTTTTGTGATACCCAGGCTTGCCATAAAACCGATATGCATAGAATGAATAAGTGTTCCTTTTGGGATAGCCGCAATTCCTTTACGGATCTCTTTTCCGGGCAACCGCATATGATTACCTGGTTCTATATCGCTTGCGTTGATGCTGATTGAATCAACATTAACCACTACTTTTTCTTTTTGAACAACCGTATCTGCACCATCCGGAACAGGGCCGCCTGTAAATACTTTTATCGCTGAATGGCTGGTTAATGAAATCTGCTTTGCAGTACCTGCCGGTAATTCATCCTGAATTTTCAAAACTTCATTTCTCTCTTCAAACCGAATGGCATAACCATCCATTGAAGATTGGGTGAAAGAAGGGATATTGATCTCACTTATCAGATCTTCTGCCAGAACATATCCAACAGAAGCCTCTATTGAAATTTCAACAGGATCTAAGATCCTGCAATTCGATAAAACAATATTTCTTGCTTCAGGTACAGTAACCATAACATCTTCTTATCCGCCAATGGCAATCATACTTCTGTTATGAAGGGTATTGGCATCTATCAGTTCAAATTGTTTAGAAAATTGTCCGCCGAGTTCTTTATGTTTTGATAAAATCGATTGTTCTATCAAAGGCAATACATCATTGCCTGCCCGCAATGCCTGCAACAGATCCGTTTCTTCTTCTGAAAAAAGACAATTCTTGATCTTACCATCTGCTGTTAAACGGATCCGGTTACAGCCACTGCAAAAAGGAGAACTCATTGTGCTGATCACAGCAAAAGTTCCTTTATGGCCTTCAGCTGTATATTTTTTACAGGTATCATTTGGGAGATTTTCGAGTGGTGTGATCTCATACTGTTTACTGATGATTTCCAGCATCTCTTTCCATGTAACCAGTTTATCGCTTTTCCATTGATTACCATCAAAGGGCATGAATTCGATGAAACGGATATGGACCGGTGTATGTTTTGTCCATTCAATGAAATCAAGCAACTCGTTATCGTTTACACCTTTTACCACCACCACATTAACCTTTACCTTGAAATTTCTTTCAAGTAATAATTCAATATTTTCTTTTACAATATCATATTGATCCCTTCTTGTTAACAGGTTGAACATGTCTCTCTGTAAAGTATCCAGGCTGATATTGATTGAGCGAACACCGGCAGCTTCCAAATCATCTATAAAATGATGTACTCGGGTACCGTTGGTAGTAATGGTTAATTCTACACCCAGCGTTCCCAACAAACGGACGATCTCTTTTGCATCTTTACGAACCAAAGGCTCACCGCCGGTAAGCCTGATCTTATTTACGCCTTGTGACACGAATAATTCAGCCAACTTCATGATCTCATCTGCCTGCATCAATTGTGCATTGGGCATAAAAGCATAAGACTCTTCAGGCATACAATAAAAACAACGGAGATTGCAATTATCGGTAATGGATATACGCAGGTAATTATGGATCCGGTTATGAGTATCTTTCAGCATTCAGTTCTTTGTTTTGTGCGAAAGATTTTCATAATCTTCCGCTGTATCAATATCTATCGCACCCAAAGGAAATTCTACCGTTGTTACATCTGATGAATGTTCTTTCAGAACAGACTTTGCTCCGGTATCTCCCGTTAACAGCATTAATTCCTGAAAGTATTTTTTATCAAATAAAACAGGGGTTCCTTTTATCTCACCATATTGTGCCGCCACTATTCCTTTTTCATATTTCTCCCGGCAGCTCAGCATTTCACTCAGTAATTTTCTGTTGAGATGCGGCTGGTCGCTCACAACGATCATAATTGAATCAAGATCGGAATACTCTTTTATCATTTCATGTACGCCTCTACTTATAGAAGAAGCCATTCCTTCTCTCCAATGATCATTATGTATAACTAATAAGCCCGACACATCAATATTCTCAATGATCTCTTTATGATAATACCCGGTTACCAGACAAATCTGATCTGTTTTGAGTGCTTTTGTTTGTTCTAAAATAGTTGACAGAATACTACCTGATCCAAATGGCAATAACATTTTCGGCTGATTCATTCTGAAAGCACCACCGGCAGCCAATATCAAAATACCTGTGCTCATAATTGCGGCTGATGAATAGCCGTTTCTTTTCCCCTTAAATGAATAGGCTCTTTTTGCTGCATCACAGCCATGATCTCTGATAAAACGGATAAGGCTATTTCTTCTGATGTTTCTGCACCCAGGTCAAGTCCGGTTGGGCCGAATATTTTTTGAAGAAAATCATTTGAAAAAACAATCCCCCTCTCTTCCAGTTCTGCAAACATCCTTTCCCGTTTTGAAGCAGGCCCCAACAATCCGATATAAGCCATAGATTTTTCATTCAGCAAACCCAACAGTTCAATATCATAATTGTAATTATGTGTCATTAAAACAATCGCTGTTCTTTCATCCAAAACCATTTTATTGATCAGCTCTTTGGGTTTCCCGATCCAGATCTGATCTGCTTTTGGAAATCTCTGCAAAGTAGCATGTGAACTTCTTCCATCAACCACGATAACTGTCCAGCCAATACTGTTTGCAATGGATACCAATGGCAACGCGTCATTACCGGCACCAACAACCACCAAAGAAACAGGCGGTTGATAGTATTCAATAAAAAAATGCTGTTGATTTTTTCCGACAAATAATTGTAAATGAGCAGATACACCCTTTGCTAAAACCTCTTTTGATAAACTGATCACTTCATTCCTAACAGATAATGGAATGCTTTCTGCCTCGCAGGTACCAAAATGCTCTTCTTTATTTAATGAATAACCACTAATCAGTACAGCAGGTTCTCTTCTTGAAATGACAGACTGTAATATACGAACTGGATGATCTTTGCGATTGTTGTCGATCGGTTCAAATAAAATTGACACAATACCATTGCAACCTAATTGTATACCCAATTTTGCATCATCTTCATCTGTGGTATCGTATACAACCAATTTATTTTTGCCTTGTGTGATGGCTAATACAGCTTTTCGCAAAGCATCTCCTTCTAAACAACCACCACTAATAGCGCCGGTTAATTGACCATCTTCTGTTACCAACATTCTGGCACCGGGCCTTCGGTATGATGAACCTTGTACATGTACTACGGTTGCCAATGCTGTTTTTTTACCCTCGCGGACAGCATTTTCAAAAGCATGTACAATGTCTTTGATCTCTTTCATAAAGAAGTGTGGGCATTTAAGACCTAGCTTTTTTTACCATCGCAGGTGTAACACTAACAGTTGATTTATTACCCCAGCTGTTTCTTACATAATTTAAGATATCTGCGATCTGATCATCGGTAAGATAATTTTGTGCGGGCATGATGCCATTATATTTTTGCCCGTTAACGGTTGTTTCACCATTTTGTCCGAGTAAGATGTTATCGATCATGGCTTTTACCGGCTTCTTTAAAAAATCCGATTTAGCCAAAGGCGGAAAAGCGCCGGGTGTGCCTTTACCATCAGCCTGGTGACAGTTCTGGCAATACGTTGTGTAAGCTTCCTTTCCGCTTTCAATACTTTTTGGCAAACTGAATGCCTGTACAAAAGAACTTGCAGCAATAATGATGGCAAACAGTGTAATACCTATCGTTAGTCTTTTCAACATTTTCAATTTACTGATTAGGCAATTTTATTAATATCAAACGGCAATCTTCTGATACGTTTGCCGGTAGCCGCATAGATAGCATTGCATAATGCAGGAGCAAAAGGTGGTAAGCCGGGTTCTCCAACACCTTTGATCTTTGGACCGCCGTTTGCCAAAATATGTACTTCTACTTTTGGCATTTCGTTTATACGCACCAACGGATTATTGTGAAAATTACTTTGTACCGTTTCTCCTTTTTCAAAAGTGATGCCACCTTTAATGGCAGCAGTTAAAGCCATTACCGCTGCACCCTGCACCTGTGCTTCAACCGTATCCGGATTTACAACGGTGCCGAGATCGATCACTGCATAAATTTTTTCTATTTTAATACCTGTTCCTTTCTTAGAAACTTCTACAACATAGCCTGCCTGTCCTGCAAAGAATTCATATTGCGCCACACCCCTGCCCCATCCTGCCGGTAAAGGTTTATCCCAATGCGATACTTCTTTCAGTTTTTGTAAAATGGTTTTGGTATCTGATTCTTTGGTGAGCATTCCTAAACGAAATGCCATCGGATCTTTTTTTGCTTTTACTGCCATTTCATCAATAAAACATTCATGCGCAAAAGCTAATGTTGAACTGGTTACTGAGCGCCATGCGACCATTGGTACATGAATATAGTGATACACAAATGCATTCTTCATGTGCTCGATCTCATATTTCTGCTCGCTGATGCCTTCCGTCATCGTGCCATCTGCCTTGGTTTTATCGTAATCTTTTTTACCTCCCAATGTTGGAGAAATTACTTTGTGTTGAAATGCGATCGCTTTACCATCGGGTGATAATGCGGCTTTCATGGCAGAGTATGTCATTGGACGGAAAGGGCCCATCTTAGTATCGTCTTCTCTTGTCCAGATTGCTTTTACCGGTTTACCTACTTTTTTGGTGAGCTGCACTGCTTCCATCACATAATCAGGATACAATCTTCTTCCAAATCCACCACCGTTAAAGGTTACATTCACTTTTACATTTTCGGCAGGCACACCAAAGGTTCTGGGAATTTCATTCATAATACTTCCGGGCACCTGTGTAGATGTCCATATTTCCACTTTATTTCCATCATACCAACTGGCCACACAATTCATCGGTTCAATAGGTGAATGCGATACAACCGGTGTTTCATAAAAGGCTTCCAGTTTTACAGAAGCTTCTGCAAAGGTTTTATCAAAATCGCCTTGTTTATGTTGTACAGCGCCTTCTTCTTTTGCGGCATCACGCAGACTTTGCTCAAAGGTTTTTGAATTGAAGGCTTCATTGCCCTGATAATCCCATTTGATCACCAATGCTTTTCTTCCCTGCACTGCGGCCCAATAATTTTCTGCGATCACGGCCACGCCTTCGCTTTTTTGTCCGGCAATATTTCTTTCACAGGTTTCTACAGCAATCACCCCTTTAACCTTCTTAGCAGCGGCTGCATCAAAACTTATCAATTGCCCACCAAATACCGGACAACGTTCTATAGATGCGTACACCATTCCCGGAACGGTAATATCAATTCCAAAAACTGCTTTGCCGGTTGATTTTAGCGGCACATCCGGACGAGGTGATTTCTTGCCGAGTATTTTAAAATCTTTCGGATCTTTTAATGTGGGTGATTTAGGCACTTCCAGTTTTGCAGCCGTCTCAGCCAATTCCCCATAACCCATACTTTTTCCTGTTGGCTTATGAAATACTTTCGCATTCTCAGCATAACATTCTGTAACAGGTACGTTCCATTGCTGGCTTGCTGCTTTGATCAGCATTTCGCGGGCAGAGGCTCCCACTTTACGCATATTCATATATCCTGTGCGGATAGAAGCGCTTCCTCCAGCCGATTGTCCTCCACCAAATTTCTTTTCTCCACCCGTTTGTTTAATCGTAACCTGATCAAGCGACACCTCCAGTTCTTCTGCGATCATTGCAGGTACGGATTGGAAAGTACCTTGCCCGATTTCAGGCCTTGTATTAAAAATGGTGATCTGACCTGTTTTTTCGATAATCACAAAAGGAGTGATCTCGAAGATTTCACCGGCGGCTAATTCTTCTACAGCTGTTTCGCCACTTGCAGAGAGGCCAAATACCAACCCCACACCGGTGATACCCGATATGCGGAGAAAATTGCGGCGGTCTATATTAGGTAAAGAAGTATTCATGGTAAGAATGATTTTGGGTGATGTTTATTTGATCAATTCTGCCGC
Organism: Sediminibacterium sp.; assembly: GCA_965206685.1. GTDB lineage: Bacteria > Bacteroidota > Bacteroidia > Chitinophagales > Chitinophagaceae > Sediminibacterium. Next base: position 557,648 of record OZ242223.1, on the reverse strand, counting down.
GCGATGTATGGCACTGCGTACACGCTGGTAAGTACCGCAACGGCAAAGATTACCCTGCATGGCCGAATCTATATCCGCGTCGGTTGGATTGGCTTTTGTTTTCAACAAAGCGGTGGCACTCATGATCTGGCCCGACTGACAATAACCACATTGCGGAACCTGTAATTCGATCCATGCTTTTTGCACGGCAAGTCCTACTTTTTCAGACAATCCTTCAATGGTTGTGATCTTTTTACCCGCAGCCGCAGCTACCGGAAAACTGCATGAGCGAACGGGCGCTCCATCCACATGCACAGTACAGGCACCACATTGAGCCATTCCGCAACCGAATTTGGTACCGGTTAATCCTACCAGATCCCTGATGGCCCAGAGTAAGGGCATGTCCGGACTGGCATCTACCTCGTAAGATTTGTTATTTACGGTTAGTTTGATCATGTTGAAACTATTTACAGGTTGTAGTATTAAAAAGGTGTCTCGTAAAATTAATGTTTACCCGATGGAATTTCAGCAATAATTTATGATTATGAGAGCAATATAAACAGGTCTTTCGGGCTTTTGTTTGAAAAACCCAATAAATTGTTTGATAAATGTAAAACGTATTGTGGAGTCTTACGTTGTGTAACACAAAAGGCTGCTGCCGCTTTTATGGCGGCAGACAAGCATTTCTGGTAATAGCCTTACCTACCAAATGTTTACCCGTAAGCTATCCGCTCTATACATTTTATCACCTTTCTTAACCCCAAACGCTTCATAGAATTCAGGAATATTTGCCATGGGGCCGTTTACTCTTTCTTTGGAAGGTGCATGTACATCTGTTTTTAATTGATTCGCCAGTAATTCCTTTCTCTCCACATACATCCAGCCATAGGCATAGCCAAGGAAATACCGTTGCATAGGTGTGAGTCCATTGATCTTCTCTCCTTTCTTGTATTGCTCTGTTTTTTTGAAAGCATCAATGCCCAATAACAATCCACCCAGATCCGCAATATTCTCTCCCTGTGTGGCTTCTCCGTTTACATGCAGTGTATCCACCGGCATAAATTCATTGAACTGTTGAATGATCTTTTTAGCACGCTCACCAAACTGTTTTGCATCAGCATCTTTCCACCAGTTCTTTAAATTGCCTGCCGCATCATATTGACGGCCCTGGTCATCAAAACCATGAGTTATTTCGTGACCAATTGTGGAAGCACCTGCATAACCATATACAAATGCATCATCCAGATCCGCATCTTTCATTCCCGGAACAGCAAAGATTCCCGCAGGTAAAACGATCTCGTTATTGCTTGGGTTGTAATAGGCGTTATAGGTTTGCGGTGTCATGGACCATTCGGTTCTGTCAACCGGTTTGCCTAATTTATTCACTTCATAATTAAACCACCATGCTCTTGCACGTTGCATGTTCAATACAAATGGGCCCTTATCAATCTGCAGTGCACTGAAGTCTTTCCATTTTTCAGGATAGCCTACTTTCTTTGAGATCTTTGACAGTTTTTCCAATGCTTTTTGTTTAGTACTATCCGACATCCATTCCAGTTTTCCGATTCTTTCTTTATAGGCACTGCGGATATTTTCTACCATGGTATTATAACGCTCTTTGGCTTTCTCGTTAAAATATTCTTTTACAAATAATTGTCCGAGTGCTTCGCCAATAGCAGATTCTTCTGCATCCAAAACCCTTTTCCAGCGTGGGCGAGGTGCCGCATTACCACTAACCGATTGTGAATAGGCAAAACTGTTCATAAAAGTTTTACTATCCAGAAAAGCAGCACTTCTGCGTACAAGGTTAAATCGTAAATAATTTTTCCAGTCTGAAAGATTGGCCGGCGTTAATTCTTTGTTCAATGCCTCAAAAAATTCCGGTTGACCAACAATCACTGAATCAATATTTTTAATCCCAACATCAGCAAGATACACGGGCCAGTTAATGGCGGGCGACATTTTCTGCAAACCTGTCATTCCCATTTTATTGTAATTCTTATAGGGGTCTCTCAGATCAGCCAGTTTGCGGGAAGCTTTGGCTAAGCGTGTTTCTAACTGATAAACTTTTTCGGTGTTGGATGTTGCCTGCAAGCTATCATCACCTAACTCACGAAAGGTTTGATACAGATATTTGCGATAAGCTTTCTGCACATTCACTGTTTTTTGATCAGTGTTAAAATAGTAATCGCGTTGGGGCATACCCAAACCACCTTGCCATAACTGGTAAGCAATCACTTCGCTGTTCTTGTCATCCTGACCAATACCATAGCTGAACATTACATTGATACTCTTTTTGTGAAGAGTAGAAATTTCTTTGATCAACTGTTCAACATTGGAAATATTTTGAATAGCTGCCAGATCGGCTTTCAGGGGATCAAGGCCCTGTTTTTCTGCAGTGGCAGAATCCATTCCGCTCTGCCAGAAATCGCCTATTTTTTGAGAGATCGTGCCATTTGCTGCCGACTCTTTGACAGCTTTTTCATTGATCTCTTTTAAACGGTTATAAATATCATCCTGCACCAATTGTCCAACCCCCCATCCGCTTTCGGAAGCAGGAATGGCATTGTTTTTGATCCATCCGGCATTGGCGTATTGGAAAAAATCAGCAGCGGGACTTACCGAAGTATCAATGTTGCTGACGATGAAATCGGGTGCTTTTTTATCAGATTGCGATTTGCAGGAAATGAGTAATGAGGCCGATGCTGCAGCGATCAGGAAGGCTGTTAGTTTCATATAGCAGTTTTAATGTATCTCTAAGGTAAGGTTTCATGTGAAGATGTAAATTGATTTGGTAAGAACGGTCAGTTTTTTGTTAACAACCCCCGAAATATTTTTTCTTGTACAAAAATCTTTATCTTTAAACCCACAATAAACAGAACCATGAAAAAATTATTCTTAGCAATCGTATTTACAGCTGGATTTGCCGGCGCATCTTTTTCTCAAGTTGCTGCAACCAGCACACCTGCTACACCGGCAGCGTCTACCAGCAAAGCTGCTATTGCTTTTGCTGAAAAAGACAACAAATATGAATTTGGAAGCATTCCACAGGGCACACCTGTAACGCATGTATTCAGTTTCAAAAACACCGGTACCAGCCCATTGATTTTAAGTTCCGTACAGGCATCATGTGGTTGTACCACTCCTGAATGGCCTAAAGAAGCGGTAGCACCAGGTGCTTCTGCAAAAATCAACGTAACCTATAATGCAGCTAATCCGGGTGAGTTTACCAAAACCATTACCGTTGTATCAAATGCAGGCGCAACACCCACCACCATTTTAACCATACATGGTGATGTAAAAACTGCTGCTGCCAATACAGCTGCTGCACCTGCTGCTGCTCCAAAAGCACAAGCGGTAGCACCTAAAAAGAACTAATCACTATCCGGCAATCCCGGATTCGCCAATAAAAAACGCAGGAATTTTCCTGCGTTTTTTATTGGTACCCTTTAAGGCATCTTTTTATAAACCAATCTTCGATAAGGAATCAGAAAGCCAAGCATGTTCGCGTTAGCGTATGCAGGAGTGGCAGCCTTTTCATCAACCATCTCAATATCTGCTACAAACCTTTTTACGCCATCTTTCAGTCCGTCTTTAATGATTTGTCTGAGCAGTACTGCATCCATTTGGTAATTGCTCGTCATCATTCCCGGTATCGGTGCTTCTATTCCCAAAAAAGCAAAATTATCCGGGCCGACATACATCGATCTCACAGCCAGAATTTTGTCATCTTCCTGCAGTAAATAATGTGCCCAGTTTTTTCGAACTGCAAAGTTCAGGAGCCAATCTTTTGTAAGCGGCATTCCATAGGTAACTGAAACAAAATCGGCCCAGGTTTCCGCATTTGTTTCATCAACCTTTTGTATGGCCCATTTTTGTGGTATCCGGTAAGCGGGTGGGCGCAGTTCACGATTATCCCGGAACAATCTTTCCCACCTGCCGGCAGTAACAAAACCGCGGTCTATCAGCATAGGTTTGAGATATTCATGTAATCCTTGCACCGCAAACAGAAATAAGGGTGCTTTTTTATGCTGATAATGTGAAATCAGTGCCTCAAGCTCCTTTTCCACCATTTTTTGATGGGTACCAAACCCAAGAGCACAGTTAAAATGAACAAAGGGGATACCCGGACAGCAAATACAGGTATTACCCGCAATCTGGTCGAGAGCAAGCCCGGTATTTTGTATAAAGTGTTGAGGGGCAGCATTTACCATATCCTGCCAGGCCATAGCTTCTGCCTGTTCAAGCTGTTTTGCCAGCTCAATGGGTACTGTTCTCATGGTTGTAGCTTAGGTTGCAACCATATTTACGAAAAAAATCTTTCTCTGGTTTTCCCTAGGTGTTTTTTATGAAGAATAAGCCATTTATTTATCCCAATACCCAATTTTGGCCTGCAAATAGTATCGTATTGGATAGAATCTTCCCGGTTTTAAATGCCAATCCGGTTAACGGCTTTTTTCTTTAACATCACGTTAATAAGCGTTTGGCAGCGTTTTTGTTCTATATCGGTTCATAGGAAATATAAAACCGATCGTTATGCAGACTTTTGTGAACAGCATCCAGAAATTATTGAAACAGAAACTGAACATTTACGCAACTGCGTTAACGCCTAAAACAGACTTGAAAAAAGACCTGAATCTGGTAGACTGGGAGATGCTCTATTTATTAAATGCGGTTGAAAAGAAATGGCATGTATCCATTAACGATCAGGAAAGCATTGGTAACATCGAGCAATTGGTGGCTGTTGTGAGAAAACAGTCCCACGGAAGGAATTAGGAATTAGGAGTTTGGAGTTTGGAGTTTGGAGTTTTTATATAAACTTCCTGCAATATGAGTCATTGCGCTTATTTGAAGATGATCACACTATCTCACTTTCCCGAATACCTGTATCTTTAGCAGCATAATTTTGCTGATGAAAAAGATACTTGCTTTCTCCTTTTTTTGTTGTGTATTCGTTTGCGCAAAGTCGCAGAACATTTCTTACAAATCCGGTAATAATAGTTGGAATGAAGATTCGTTGGGCAACCATAGAGTAGTTGTTCAATTTATGGGTGAGGGTAAATTTGCCAAAGCCGTAATTGCCTGGCGAAGAAATGATACTGAACCTGAAAAAAAACGCATCATTGTTCAGGATGCTGTTTCTCAAAAAAAGATATTGAATGTAAAAACAGTTTCTGCTACTAATGAAACCGGTGAAATCTTTTTTGAGCCTGTTTCAGGAAAAGGCACTTACTATATTTATTACATGCCCTATCGCAATGAAGGGCGTTCCAATTATCCGAAAGGTGTTTATCTGCCGGTAGAAAATACAGCAGTTGATAACTGGCTTCAGTCTATTCCAAAAACAATTGCCACAAATACGATAGTTAAAGAAATTCAATCCATCAATGAATTCAACAGCTTCTATCCGATGGAGATAATTGCTACCGTTAAAGAAACGGAAACCGTAATAGCCAAAAGCAAACGAACAGATTATCTTGTGTTTACAGAAGACAGGATCTATCCCATCAAAATGCAAGACAGGTTGCCGCAAAGATGGATCCAAAAAACATTGCCTGCATCTTTTACCGGACAAACTGCCAAAGGTGAAAACTATACCTATCAACTAGGCATTTACGCCTTACAAAATCTGGAAGGCGTAACGGTTAATTTTAGTGATCTGGTCAATGAAAAAGGCGGCAAAATATCATCCAATCAATCATATTGTATCAATACCGGCGGAACAGATTATGCGGCGAATACTTTTACCAAAAAAATAAGTGTTGCGCAAAAGCAGGTGCAGGCTTTGTGGTGTGGAATTGATATTCCCAAAGATATTGCTGCCGGAACATATAAAGGAAAAGCAACGATCACTACGGGAAATGCTGCATCAACTTCAATACCCATTACTATTACGGTAAGCAATAGTGTATTGGAAGATGGCGGTATCAGTGATCCTTCCAAACAAACCCGCTTGAAATGGATCAATTCTACCATGGCACAGGAAAATACAGTGATTGCCCCCTATACGCCAATGGTAATGGAAAAGAAAACCATTAGTTTACTGGGTAGAAAAGTGGAAGTAAATGAAGATGGTTTTCCAAAACAGATCCAAACCTTTTTTACGCCGGAGATGACGGGGTATACCGATCAACCCAATACTTTATTATATGAACCGATCCATTTTCATTTTACAAAAATGGATGGAAAAAATCTGACTCTTAAAAGTAAAGGGCTTGTATTTACCAAACAGGATGCGGGCACTTATCAATGGCAGGCAAGTAATGTGAACGATACTTTGCAGATGGATGTTTCTGCATCGCTTGAATTTGATGGCTTTGCTTCTTTTACGGTTAAAGTAACTGCGTTGCAGGATGTGCAGTTGAAAGATATTACCATGCATATCCCTTTCAAAAAAGAGCTGGCGAAATATTTAATGGGGTTAGGACAAAAAGGCGGTGAACGGCCTGAACAGGTAAACTGGAAATGGGATGTGGCAACTAAAAATCAGGATGGTGCATGGATTGGTTCGGTAAATGCAGGTTTACAATATTCACTGCGTGATGAAAAATATATCCGTCCGTTAAATACCAATTTCTATTTACAAAAACCTTTATTGCTCCCAAGTTCCTGGGGCAACGAAAACAAAGGAGGCATTACGGTTGGCATAAAAGGAAGTTCGATGCTTGCCAATAATTATACCGGTGAGAAAAGTTTGAAGAAAGGAGATGTACTGTATTTTAATTTCACATTGCTGATCACTCCCTTCCACCCTATTAACACAGACTTTCAATGGGAAACAAGATTCTATCATAAGTACAACAATTTAGATACCATTAAAGCAACAGGTGCTACGGTTGTCAATATTCACCATGCTACACCGATCAATCCATGGATCAACTATCCTTTTATCGAATACAAAAAGATGAAGGATTATATTGATGAGGCACACAACAGAGGATTAAAAGTAAAAATCTACAATACGGTTCGCGAATTATCTGACCGGGCTTATGAAACCTTTCCGTTAAGAAGTTTGGGGCACGAAATTTATTCAACCGGAAAAGGCGGTGGCTTTAGCTGGCTGCAGGAGCATGTAAACAACGATTATATAGCTGCATGGTTTGTACCTGAAATAAAAGATGCCGCACTTGTAAACAGCGGCATGAGCCGTTGGCATAATTATTATGTGGAGGGCATGAACTGGCTTACGCAGCATGTGGGCATAGACGGCATTTATTTAGATGATGTGGCTTTTGACAGAACCACTATGAAAAGAGTGAAACGCGTACTCACAAAAGATGGACATCCGGGTATTATTGATCTGCATTCGGCAAATCAGTATAATAAGAGTGATGGATTTAATAACAGCGCCAATTTATACATGGAGCATTTTCCGTACCTGAACCGTTTATGGTTTGGCGAATATTTTGATTATGAAAAGAACGGGCCTGATTTCTTTTTAACTGAAGTAAGTGGCATTCCATTTGGATTGATGGGCGAAATGCTGGAACATGGCGGCAACCCATGGCGCGGCATGATCTATGGCATGACCAACCGTATGCCTTGGAGCGACAATGCAGACCCAAGGCCCTTATGGAAAGTATGGGATAATTTTGGAATGAAGGGTTCTTCGATGGTTGGTTACTGGAGTGAAAATTGTCCGGTGAAAACAACCAATGACAAAGTAATTGCAACAGTATATAAAAAGAAAGGTATGGCTCTAATAGCTATTGCCAGCTGGGCCGCAGATGATGTAAATGTTCAATTACAAATTGATTGGAATAAATTAGGCATTGATCCTGCTAAAGCAATCATTACTGCTCCCGAGATCAAAAATTTTCAACCGGCAGCAGCCATTTTCGCGAACGTGGATATTAAAGTTGAGAAAGGAAAAGGTTTGTTATTGATGGTAAAAGAAAGATGATCTGATTTAATAGATATAACATTTAAAAAGGCAAAGACTAAAATCTTTGCCTTTTCTGTTGAAGAAAACCCGTGAATACATCAGAAAAAATCAGGTATAAATACGCTACCCTTCTATTATTTCATTTTACATCTTTATGAGATCATTAAACTAAAATACAGGTTATGGCTATTACTATAAATGATGACCGGATCATCAGTAAGATCTTTTATATCAGAGGGCAAAAAGTTATGCTGGATGAAGATTTGGCAAAGCTTTATAATGTAGAAACAAAAAGGCTTAATGAACAGGTTAAAAGAAATATTGACAGATTTCCAAAAGACTTTATGTTTCAGTTAACACCGAAAGAGTTTGGCAACTTGAAGTCGCAAATTGCGACTTCAAGTTGGGGAGGAAAAAGGAAGCTGCCATTGGCTTTTACAGAACATGGGATATTGATGCTTTCCGGTGTGTTGAATAGTAAAGTGGCCATAAAAGTGAATGTAAGGATCATTCGGATCTTTATTAAAATGCGGGAAATGCTGTTAACACATAAAGATATTCTGCTCAAACTCGAGCAATTGGAAAAAGAGGTAACAGATAACACAAAAGATATACAGATCATCTTTCATCATGTGAAGCAATTATTAAACCCACCAAATCCTCCAAGAAGAAAAATCGGGTTTATTCAGGATGACAGATGATAAGTATATTTATAGCACAATTATTACAAACATGACACCTAAAACCAATAAAGAAGCAGCAGTTAATTTTCTGCAGCTAACGGCTTCCGGACAATCAAGAGAAGCATTTCATTTATATGTTTCTGATCATTTCAAACACCATAATGCTTATTTTAAAGGAGATGCCAATACGCTGATGCTGGCCATGGAAGAGAATGCCAAACAATATCCCAATAAAGTTTTTGAAGTACAAAGAGCTTTGGAAGATGGAGACATGGTGGCCGTTCATTCAAAAGTAGTGATGGATATCATGCCACTGGGTTTAGCTGTGATGCATATTTTTAATTTTAAGAACGGCCGTATTGAAGAGCTATGGGATTTTGGCCAGCCTGTGCCGGAGAATATGGTGAATGAGAATGGAATGTTTTAAAGCAATTCAAATCATGATAGGTGGTATTGTAGTTGGTCATAAGACCAGCTACGGCATGTAAAAAGAAAAAGCCGCAATTGCGGCTTTTTCTTTTTACGGCAAGCAGAGAGAAAAACTATTTTGCTTTGCGGATATAAATATTACCGTTCATATTCTTCATCATCATTTCAGGGCCGCCACCATTAATCTTTCCATAGATCCATGCATCTGTATTTACACGGTACATACCACCCTGACTTGTGCGGTTAACTTTGGCCTGGCTTTTATCGGTTTCCATATCAAAATCTGTATACATTTCACCCATATCAGATTTGAGTTTCAGATTGGCTTTAAATGAAGCAGGGAAAGTAACATCTACATTACCATTCAATGTTGAAAATGCCATGGCTGCTTTGGGATCAATTGTTTTAAACGTAGCTACTACAGGGCCATTCACCGTATTGGCAACAACTGAACCGGATACATTGGTTAAATAGATGCCGCCGTTGGTATTACTGATTTCCATTTCGCCATTTACATTGGTTACAGAAATATCACCATCATTTGTAGCATGCAGTTTTAGTGTTGCTTCTGACTGCGGCACTTTAATGGTAAGTGTAACGGCACCTTTCCATGAATCTGAATGAACCGTTACCCGGTTGTTCTTTTCTTCAGCAGTTACATCAAAATTATTACCGGCATTGATCCGTTTCATTCCGTTTGAATTGTTTTTTTCTGAATTTGTATTTACATCAATATTCAGATTAATGCTCGATCCTCCTTTTTGCAATTTCAGTGCTTTCTTTTCAGTCATAGAACCGGACTGCACATCAACCACCACATCTTTTCCTTCATAGCTAACTACTTTAATAGAGCCATTAAGCAGGCTAACATTCAGTTTAAAAGGTTTGCCGGGTTCACTTAAAGGCACTACCAATTGTTCTTTCTGGTCAGATTGAGCTTTGATTCCTGTGCATACTGCTATCATCATTAAAAAAGCAGCAGCTATTTTTATTGTTTTCATATTTGGGGATTAAGATTGTTTTTTAATATAGATATTTCCGTTCAAAGTTTCGAATTTGAATTGTTTTCCACCTGCTCCTATACGCATTTTGGTGTCTTTACTCATTTTATACACCGTACCATCTCCTCTCTTATCCTGGTTCTTGGTTATGGTTGGCGCCAGCATTTCAACATCAGGAAAATCAGTGAAAAATGCGCCGTTCATACTTCTGAATTGAAGGTCGGCAGATAAATTGGGTTGAAAAATGGCCGTTAATTTACCATTCAACGTATAAAAACTAGATGACTCAGGCGGGTTACTCAAGTAATTCACACTCAGATCTCCATTGATGGTATGTGCATGTGTTGTTCCTTTTGCATTGAGAATAGCGATTGCGCCATTCACATTGTTTACATGTAAAACCCCTGAAACATTTTTTACTAAAACATCACCATCGTTGATTGTAGATACACGAAGGTTCATATTGAAAGGCACTTTTATAGTATACTCTAATTTACATCTATATTCGATTCTTCTGCGTTCCGGCCAGTCGTAACTGTCGCGCCAATCATGTGGGCGTGTATCCCATGGTGCTTGTATATAAGCCACCACACTATCACCTATCTGTTCAAAACCCAGCTTAATCTCTTTTTTACCTTGCTCCAGAATATCAACAGTTGGCGCAGATACTGTTTTGTCAATTTCAATGATCACTTTATCACCTGCATACCCTTCTACTTTTACTGATCCATCAAGATTATATACCGCAAGCATTCCGGCAGAAGCCTGTTTGATCGAATACTCTTTGGTAATATGTTCTTTAACCTGCTCAGGATATTCTTTCTGATAACGCTCCTGTCTTTCTGCCTGTTTTTCTTTTTGTCTTTGTTCGCGTTCCTGTTCTTTTATTTTTTGTTTTTCTTCTTTACTGTCCTGCGCTTTTACCGGCGCCTGGGCACAAGAAAGTACTAACCCTGCCAGCAGGGGAATGAATATTTTTTTCATACTGTTTTGTTTTAAATAAGGCGGTTAATGGTTTTTTCTATCTTAACCCTGATCGTGGTATCAAGGCCTTTTTGTTGCAGCAGTTTTTTAAATGATTGTACCGAACGTTTTTCCTGCAGTTTCAACATAGCATCTGCGAGTGCGGATTGAACCAGTGGCGAATCCTGTTGCATAATGGATTGCACCAGTCCTTCTCTTACTGCCGGATCAGAAGCCAGGTTGGTTAATGCTTCCAATGTTACGAGGCGAACATTTACATTGGGATCGTTATTCAATGTAGAGAAGAGTGCGTCCACAACTTCTTTGTTCGTGCTTTTAACTTCACTGGTAAAGCTCACGCCTTTGATACGTTCTGATGCCGAAGGATTTTCCAATAATGATAACATCATCATCTCCTTCATTTCATGAACCTGTGAGGAAAGGCTTGCGATCTCTTTGTTGCCTTCTGTACCCTGGCGGTTGAGTAAGTATCCAAAACCCAATCCTATCACAATCAATACAATACTATAAGCAAACTGCATCTTTGGTTGTAAAGTCCATAGTTGTTTCAGGTGTTCAAGTAGATTGGCAAAAGGATTTGTTTTCTCAACCATCGAACCCTTATACTCTTCCAGCATCGATTGAAAACGAACCGACATATCAGCCGAAGGATTCGGTGCAGGCATCTCACCCATCAGATTACAGATCTGTTGGCTGGCTTCCAGTTCTTCGCTACATGCTGCGCATTCTGTAAGATGGGCTTCAAAAGCCTTTCGCTCAACATCCGTCATTTCGTTGTTGATATAACGGGTTACCAGTTCTTTGTCATTATCACATTTCATCTCTGTCAATTTAATCTCCAATGTTTGCAAAAATATTTTTCAATTGGTTCACTGCCCGGTGTACCCTTACTTTAACGGCTCCTTCGGTAATGTCCAGTATCCTGGCTATTTCGTTGTACCTAAGTTCCTGAAATTTACTCAGGATCAAAACCTCTCTGCTTTCTTCATTTAATTTGCCCATCGCCTGTTGCAATGATGCCAGCTCCTGTTTCTTATGCAATGGCATATCTGCCGTAGCACCCCCGACAATCCGTTCTGCAAAATCTTCAATATCCAGATGACGGACATTTCGTTTCAGGCTGCGTCCATGATCATTTACCACATTTCTGGCCAGGTGATACATCCATGTTTTGAACTCACCCTCACCACTGAATGTATGCCGGTATTTTAGCATCCGGTAAAACACATTCTGTGTCAGATCTTCACTCAGTTCACGCTCATGCGTCATATGAAACAGAAATCCAAAGAGCTGTTTATGGTGCCGCTCAAAGAGTAGGCCCATCTTGTCCAGATCGCCGGCTTTTACCTTTAACATGATCGAATTATCTGAAAGCGGATTCAAGCGGCTCGTTATGGTTTTGAATGATATAGATTAGAAACCTCAGAATGAAAGTAAGGTTACAGAAAAAGCAGGATTTTTTTGAAAAAAAGCGGATTAGCGGCGTTTCTGCTTAAAATAAGCCCCTTGAAAGCTTTCTTTCTATATAAGAATTACAGCATTCACAGCGCCCCATCGGGGCCACCGCTATATAGACAACAGGATTACGACGTTTTATTTGCCCCGTGGGGGCTATCCATTTTCGCATAACGATCATTCCTTACATCAAAGGGCAGCCCCGATGGGGCATGTTTGAAATGCCGGCCCACCTGAGTTCTATAGAGCGGGTATCCCGATGGGATATTTTTGGAGAAGTTGGTATATTTAATTTAATAATTTATTCATGATGTCTAAATCAACCAAACCTTCCGATAAAGACCAGGTAACCCAACATATCCAAAACCTGGAACCGGAATTAGGCAAGGTAATTACCTATTTACGCAAACTGATCCTCAGCACCGATTCGTCCATTGGTGAACGGATCAAATGGAATAACCCCAGCTTTTATTATACAGGAGAGATGAAAGAATTTGATCCAAAAGAATATAAAAGGGAAATGATCGTATTTAATCTCTTCAAAGCTAGGATCATGCTTGTATTCCCCAGCGGTGCTAAGGTAAAAGACAGCTCCGGTTTACTGGAAGGTGATTATAAAGATGGCAGAAGAACAATTGTTTTTAAAGACCTGAAAGATGTAAAAGCAAAAGAGAAAGCACTCCAATCGATTATTAAACAATGGCTGGCATTGGTTGATAAAAATTGAGCATACTGATATATCTTGTTGGTCGGCAATTAACGATAGTAAGAGTTGTTGGTCATAAGACCAACAGCGGCGGCCCGAAGTAAAAGTTGTTGGTCAGCAACCAACTAAGGCAACAGTTGATAAGGATTGAAATACGGCAACTTCAATTATTAATTCTTAATTTCTAATTATTAATTAATTCTTCTCCCCCGGAGGATTATTCAGGTAATTATTCTCGTCTTCTTTCGGCTTTTTAAATTCAAGTTTTCCAAACTTATAACTCAGACTGATCCCAAAAGAACGGTAAGGAACCTGACGCAGGAAATAGGAACTATAGTTAGCCGCTGTAACAGTTGTAATCTGCTGAATGTATTGACTGAATGGATTGGTTGCCGTAAATCCGAAGCTTGCTTTTTTGTTCATAAAAAATTTACGCAACGCAAATGTGTACGCAAAGAATTGCGGCACTTTACCCTGAATATTATTTACCGCTGTATTATAATTGCCAAACCCTTCAATCACCAGGTTATTGGGTAGTTGATACGTTGCGTTAAGGTTAAACCTTGCATCAAACCCATTGGTAACACTGTTTGCCGTAAGTTGATTAACCACATGTCGGTTACTCATAAAAATATTGGTTCTGATATTCAGTTTTTTAGTAAGCGGAACAGAACCTGAGATACTGATACCTGTTCTGTTTTCCAAACCAATATTTTGCCTGTTGGATACAGATACATTATAATAAACAGAATCGCCCACTTTATAGCTTGGGAAAAATTCTGTATAGGGTTTGATATCATCCGAATTAAATCTCGACACCAAAGAAATATAAATACTTCCTCCACCATCAAAAGGTTTATTAAAGCCCAGCTCAAAATTATTTCCCAACTCAGGTTTTAATAATGGATTTCCGGTACTGATATTATAAGGATCTGCAAGGTTTACAAACGGATTGATCTCACGGTAATCGGGTCTTTCTATCCTGTGACTGTAAGCCAGTTTAATGGAAGAACCATTCTCATAATTATGAGAGAATACGATTGATGGCACCCATGAATTATAAGATGGGATACTGGTATTTGGGAAATCGATTTTCGTATCCGTATGTTCCAAACGAAGGCCGGCTTTAATGCTCAACACTTTACCAATTGAAAAATTGGTAGACACATAACCCGCATATACCTTTCTGTCGTAATTCAATTGATACGACTGTGCCTGGTCTTTTACATATTGATTGGAAGATGTTTTTAGTGTCAAAACATCAGCAGTGCTGTTAATATTCTGCAGAACGGTTTTTATGCCTGTTTCTATCATCCAGTCTTCACTTACCGGATGAGAATAATCCAGCGACAGATTGGTTTCTTTATCGGTACCCGGATTATTGCTTGATGAACCCGCATACGGAATTGACCAGCCCCGATAGGTTTGTGATTGCACGTAATTGGAATTGGGTACACCATAACTTGCATTATACTGTAACTCCAGTTCCTGGCCATCTTTGGCGTATTTCTTTTTATAGTTCAGACTCCAATCATACGAATGTGTTCCCGATTGATTATCTGCATTACGGATACTGGCAACCGTTCCGATTGGAGTACCTGTATTATCCATTGTTACCTGATCCTGATTGGTTATGCCTGTTCCATGATTGTTGAAATGATTGTATGAAAAGGAGCCACTGAGGTTTTGTTTTTTACTGATGGCCCAATCAAAACCCGTTCCGGTTTGGTAACCATTACGGCTAAAATCGCTGTAACCATCCTGAACCAGATGTATGGTTCTTTTATTGAGTGTATCTTTTGAAATTCTATCCTGCGATGAAGGTGTATGTGAACGTAGTTGCCCATTGCCACTAAAAAAAGCATTTACCCCAAAATTATTATGCCGCACATTCAGGTTTACGGAACCATTTTCTAATCTTGTGCCTATTCCCATATTCACACTTCCGTTATAGCCCTGTACTTTACTGTCTTTTAAAATGATATTGATGATACCGCCCGTGCCCTGTGCATCATATTTAGCACCCGGACTGGTTATCGCTTCAATGCTTTTAATCTGGCTGGCCGGAATAGAAGCCAATGCATCAGCTAAATTATTTCCGAACACACTGGAAGGTTTGCCATTTATTAGGAAACGAATACTTGAATTACCCTGAAGTTCAACATTCCCGTCGATATCAACGGTAACCTGCGGTACTTTTTTCAACACATCCAATGCCACACCGCCTTGTGAGGTAACATCGTTTGCAGCATTGTAAACGATCTTATCAATTTTATTCTCAATGATAGGCGCTTTAGAAGTAACTGTTACGGATGACATGGTTTCTTTAGATGCAGAAAGCTGGATGGTATTTAAAGAGATGGTTTTCCTTGATTCAGAAATCGACAAGGTATCTGTTTTATATATTTTGTATCCGATAAAATCAATACTCAACACATAAACACCCGGAACAATATTGGTTACTTCAAAAGACCCTTTTGCGTCTGTTACAGCACCATTAACAGCTTTTGATTTTTGATCGGTTAAGGTAATCGTAGCGTATTCAATGGGTTTTTGTGTTGAAGCATCAACCACTTTACCATTAATTTTTCCATTGAATTTTACCTGTGCAGAAAGATTACCGGTTACAATGAGAATCATCAAAAAAGAGAAAAATGAACGCATAGATCTTGAGCTTACAATTAAGCCGCGAAACTAAGCCGATATTCTGAATAGAATCTGTAGAGAGGATGAACGGATGAAAACGTTTAAGACAAGTGCAAAACTGTGTTCACAGATTTATACAAAGTAAGCAGACTGGTAAGTACTACAAGTCCCCCAACCAAAAAATACATGGTCTTTAAAGGTAGTTTACCCACCAGCCTTGCTGCAATGGGCGCAGCAATGATACCGCCGATAATCAGTCCCAGTACATCAAATATGGGAATATGTTTTAAAAGAATAAAAAAAGTAACCGCACTGGCAAACACAACAAAAAATTCTGCCAGACAAACAGAACCAATCACATAACGGGCAGATTTTCTTTTCGAGATCAATGTGCTCGTTACCAATGCTCCCCAGCCACCACCGGCAAATGCATCCATAAAACCGCCGATACCTGCCAGCCAACCTGCGCGTTTTACTTTTTCCTGTCCTGTTTTCTTACGAAGGGCTTTGCGAATAATAAAGTATCCTAAATACGAAGTATAAATAGCCAAAGGGATACGAACGTAGGATGAATATTTTTGTCCAACATAAGCCAGCGCCGCACCGGCCACAGCACCTATGATACCCGGCACAACCAGGGTTTTAAATAATTTTTTGTTGATATTACCAAAGCGGTGATGACTATAGCCGGAAACGCCGCTGGAGAAAACCCTGGCTGAGTGAACGCGACTGCTTACTACTGCGGGATTAACTCCATTAGCCAACAGGAAGGTTGTTGAAATAGTGCCATACCCCATACCCAGCGAGCCATCTACCATTTGCGCCATAAAGCCGGTGAGCAACATGATTAGAAAAGAATTCAAATCAATATAATCAGGAATAGATTTTACTGTGTCAAATACCTGCTGCGATGGGAAAAAATTAAATACGGTTGCCCCCACAATCATAAACACAAAAGCAAACAGACAATATTTTACAATTTGCTGCCACTTCTTTTCCTTGCGTTTTTGCAGATTTACTTCTTCAAGAGATACCTGTTTGGCTACAAGGATTTTTGTGAGGTCGTTCAGTTGCTTAACCTTATCAGAAAAATCGCCGTCAAGATGTTGCCTGATATATTGCATATCATTCAGTACATCTTCCATTTCCGAAGGAATGATCTCATTCAATACTTCTTTTAATCGTTTGGCTATTGTAGGGGATTTGCCATTTGTGGAAATGGCTATTTTCAGATTCCCTTTTTTAACAATAGAGCCAAGATAAAAATCGCAGAGCTCGGGCTTATCTGCTACATTAACCAGAATGCCTCTTGCTTTGGCATCATCACGGATGATTTCGCTGAGTTGAATATTATTAACTGCCACAATCAGGATCTGAGCAGCAATCAGGTCATCGGGATGATAAGGTTTTTGATAGAGTTTGATATTGGGATGAGCCGCTGCCAGTTCATAAATTCTGTCGTCAATATTCAATGCCAGTAAGCGGGTTTTGGTTTTGGGTGAATTGGCCAGCACTGCCTGCAATTTTTCCAATCCTATATTTCCCCCTCCTACTATTAATACAGAAAGTGTTTCCAGTTTTAAAAAAACAGGGAATAACTGATTGGATGCCGTTTCCGGAGCACCTGATATTTTTTCCACTATCGATTCTGATTCAACTATCATGGTAAAACAAAGGGTCAGGCTGCAAAATAGTTAAATTCTACTATTTTTATAGACTTTTCTTTTTCCGCAGATCAAGGTTATGAAAATAAAATATACGGGCTGCGTTCACATCCTTATAAGTATTGCCGGCAGCCTGTTGCTGAAACTGATTCATATATCCAAACTGCAGATTATCAGAGGCATTTGTGTGATAGCTCAAGCCAATAAAAAATCGGTTTTGGTCAAAATAATTATACACGATCTCTTCCCCGAAATTAATATGTAGTTCATCATTTAATACAAATGACAATGTACCCGGAGCGAATGCTTTTTTATTAAGCGGTACATTGAGCAGGAAATTATAGCGGAGTTTCCAGTTATATCCATATCCATCAGCCAGATGATCATTATCTGCGATCTTGTGTTTAAATTTTTCCTCCAGCCGGATCCATTGCATTAGCCGCAGTTTCGGAAATTTTGTATGCCATTGTAACTGCTGCCAGATACGATGTTCGGGTTGTGTAATATTGGCATGATTGTCTCCCGGATAATTACTCACATACGCATAACCCAGGGTAAGTTTGGTATTATCAGTGAGATAATGAGTAAGCCCCACCCTGACTATGGATTGGGAAAAATTATTGCTAAAGGATTCTTTGGTTCGCAAATGCAGATCTGTCCATAATCCCCATTTATCAGTCAGGCGGGTTTGGTTAAAATAACCAAACCACGACTGATTGATGTAATTCACTGTTTTTGTGGTTTGTGCAGAACTGATTTCCGCAAAACCGATATAGAGAAGGGTTAGTAAAGAATATTTTTTTAGCATACAGTCTGAAAATTATTTGGTTAGCAATCCATCCAAAGTAATCGCTACATAATATAATGAGCCGATAGTTGGACCGCCGGCATATTCAATATGGCGATTATTTAAAATATTGGTGCCGCCAAATTTAAGGGTTGATTTATAGACCGGCAAACGTAAAGTAACCTGTGCATCTATATTACTAAACGCTTCAACATCTCCGGTAACCAGTGGACTTTCCCATAAAAAACTATCCTGCCATTTCCAAACAATATTAAATCCGAAATTTTTAGTAACGGCACGATTTCCAAATGAAAAGTTAGAGGTCCACTTGGGTGTATTAAATCCGGTAACAAACAGATCGGCGGATGCATTTCCTTTGATATTGTTATAATTTACGTTACCGGAAATAGCATACGTTTTGTAGAATTGATAGGTTACACCTAAAGAAGAACCATATGTAACATAAGTATTCTTTGCATTAGTGTAAACCCGATAACGTTCCTGCCCCTTGCTTGCTGCATTTCCGCCGCTGGCTAAAGTGGCATCACGATTTCTGTCCACCATGGCAATTACGGCTGCATCAGAGCCAATGGTTTCCCCGATAGGAACATATACCTGTACCTGTCCCAGAAAACCATCATACACATTGGAATAGGCATCTACATCCAGAATCAATTTATTATCAAACAGAACACTTTTATAACCAACTTCAAATGAATTGATCCCTTCAGGACGGCCATCGGGAAGATTACCCGCCTGCAACAAATTACGATTGGCTAATGCTGCTGCATCTGTATTTCCTGCGGCTTTCACGGCTGCATTGAATATGGCAACCGATGATTGTGTGTAACTGTTTTCACGGTAACCCAATCCTTCATTAATTACCGGCAAAATACCCACGCGTTTTACACGGCCATTATTCACATAAGAAAGTGCTTCAAACAAAGCCGGGAAACGATATCCCTGTTGATAGGTAAAACGAAAATTATGTTTCTCTGCCAAAGTATATACTGCTGCAAATCTTGGGGTGTACTTAACCTGAAACTCAGGATTGTCATCTATACGAAGCGATCCGTTCAGTTTCAATTTATCATTAAAGAAAGTTTTGGTTAACTGTATAAAGCCTCCGAACTTTTTATAGTAAGTGTTCTTCCCAAAACTTCCGTCAGATAATGCTGTATTTCTGTCGGCGATGGCACGGGTAAAGTCTACAAAATTATTCCCATCCGGTATCAGCGAATAGACACGTGCATCAGCACCGATCAGCAGATTGGCAAATTTTACAGTCTGTGTTAAATCCCATTGACCTTCTACATGATACAAATTACTTTTCTGAATCAAAGCAGCACCACCTGTAACCGGTGCGTTGGGAATCGTACTTGATTTAATATCCCAGTTATTAATCTTTATGATCGAATCTTTCACAATATTAAAGCGTTCAGTACCGGGTTCTACTCTGCCCAGATCTGCCTGCTGGCGTGCATATTGCGTTGCGGCAGCAAGATTGGCAGAGGTTAATGCACCTCCATGTGAGCTTGCATAATTGGTTAATGCTGTTTTATATTTGGCTCCCCATGCAGAAGCACTGCCACCTGTATATAGATCTAAATTATCTGCCAGCGGTTTTACATTATAAGAATCGCCGGTATTTTCACTAGAGGTATAGGCTTTGATGGTAAAATTGCTTCCCTTTAGTTCAAGCTGGTGATTTTGTACAACAACATTATCCAGTTTTACTTTATTGCCACGCTGAAACACGCCGTCCATTTGTCCAACGCGATAGGAATAGGTTAATTCGGTACGCGGGTTAAAACGGTAATGCAAAGCCGCATCAAACTTAAGGTTAGATACTTTGGGGTCTACCAGATCTTTCTCCCAATAACCTGTTCTTGCAACGGTCAATGTTTTATTGGCAACACCATCAATGTTTAAGCCGGTAACAGAAACCGTATTACTTCCCGCCAATGCATCATCGCCGTATTTATTCCAGCCATCAAAAGCCACGTTGTTATTATCACCATCCAAAGCCGGAAAGCCCGGGTTGGCAGTAATCTTATTATTGGGATTTTGATCCTTTCTTGTATCTGAGATCCAATCTGTTCCGCGTAAATAAGAAGCATTGATCTTAAAAGCAAATTTATCATTAAACGCTTTTGCATAGCGGATAGCCGTTTCTGTTAATACACTCACAGGATTATCTTTTCCATCCACATGGTTAACGCCTACTTTATGATATACACTCAGGCCCTGCGAGTTAAAAGGATTTTTGGTGAGCAGGTTTGCCATTCCGTTGATCGCATTCATCCCATACAATGCAGAAGCCGCGCCGGGCGTGATCTCTATGCTTTGAATATCCAGTTCAGTTGGGCCGATGGCATTACCCAAAGGCACGCCTAATGTGGCTGCCTGCATGTCAATCCCATCAACCAATTGCATAAAACGAAAATTATTGGGGATATTAAAACCACGCGTATTGGGCACTTTAAATGTAAGAGAAGAAGTTGTTAACTGAACACCTTTTACATTACCCAATGCATCATAAAAACTGGCTGCGGGTGTTTCTTTTAAAGCGCGAAGATCTAATTTTTCGATCGCTACAGGTGAACGCAATATTTTCTCCGGTGTTCTGCTTGCTGTTACCACCACTTCATTGGCAATATAGGTTTGCGTAGTGAGCTGGATAGTAAGATTGGAACTTGTATTTTTTACAGTCAGTTCCTGGGGCGCAAACCCTACTGAACTTACCACAATCGTAAAAGGTAATTTTTGATTGATGATCAAAGAAAACTTTCCTGTTGAATCGGTTGCCGTTCCTTTGGTTGTATTTTTTATGGATACACTTACACCGGGTAATCCTTCATGACCCTCTCCCACCACACGGCCGGTTAAGATCAATGCTCCGTTTAACTGTGCCTGCGAGAGAAAAGGTGATATGATAAAAAGTAAAATAATTATTTTTTTCATTCGATTATATTTAGTGTTTGGGTTTTGGTAAATGCAAACAATTCCCTATTGCTTATTCAGCAACAAATGCATTACCGGTAGTAATAAATAAGAAATTTTCAGAGATGAGTCCTACAGAAAAAGACGGCTATGGGTCAACATCGTCTTTTAGCGTTTCTGATCATGGTTCGTGTTTTGCGTTTACTATGCAGCTTTATCAATATAAAAGCTAATGAAATGCAAACATAACATATTCCTACTAATTTAGTAGACTTTTAATAAATTATTTTTAAACCCTAAACCTGTTATTTTTTTTCAACACAGAGGCACGGAGGTAAAGAGTTCACAGAGAGGAACGTATTTATGCGGGAACCCAGTTTGCACGGAGTGCGAAATCGCCAAAGGTTTCATTGGTATTTCTTTCTGCAGCATAGGTTTTAAAAAGGAAATCCAAAGATTCAAGAATTTCTGTTTCTTCAATATTTTCTTTGTAGATCTTATTAAGCCTTGCGCCTATTTTATCGCCACCTACATGCAGATTATATCTGCCGGGGCCGGTTCCTACAAAGCCTATCTCTGCCGCAGTTGAGCGGGCGCAGCCATTGGGGCAACCGGTCATACGGATGATCATCCCATTATCACTTAAAGAATGTTTTGCAAGTAACACTTCAATCTTATCAATCAACGAAGGCAAATAACGCTGTGCTTCTGCCAATGCCAGCGGACAGGTTGGCAATGCCACACAGGCAATGGAATTTTTTCTTACCAAAGAACGTTTTTCCGTATGCTCAATAATATGAAACTGTTTCAGTATTGCATTTACGGTTTCTTTATCATCATTTGAAACATCACTGATAATCAAATTCTGGTTACAGGTAAAACGGAAATTAGCTTTACCGGTTTTGGCAACTGCAAGAAATGCCGTTTTCAACGCAACCGTTTCATCATCCAATACACGGCCGTTTTCAACAAAAACTGTATAATACCAATTACCTTCTTCGTTTTGCTGCCAACCAAATAGATCTGCACGATCAGTAAAAGTATATGGAACAACCGGATCTAGTGCAAATCCGGTTCGCTTTTCCAGTTCTGTTTTATACCAGTCTATACCATATTTATCAACTGTATATTTTAATCGTGCCAGCTTTCTGTCGCTACGGTTTCCATAATCGCGTTGAATGGTTACGATTTCGTAGATTGCTTTTAATAATTTTTCTTCTGTATCTACAAAGCCAATCAAAGTAGCCAGTCGCGGATAGGTTTCTGCATTCCCATGTGTACTTGATAATCCACCACCAATAGCAATATTGAATCCTTTTAATTTACCCTCTTTTACTACCGCGATCAATCCGATATCATTGGCAAATACATCCACATCATTATTTGGAGGAATGGCAATAGCGATCTTAAATTTTCTCGGCAGATATCTGTCCTGATATAATGGGTCCTCTTCCTCTTTCTTATCAACTATCTGTTCTTCATCCAGCCAGATCTCATAATAGGCTTTTGTTTTCGGCATCAGTAAGTTGCTGATCTTATCGGCATAAGCAAATACTTCAGCATGTAAGGGAGATTGCGCGGGATGAGAACTGCACAATACATTCCGGTTAATATCACCACAGGTAGCAATAGAATCCAGTTTTGCTTTGCTGAAAGCTTTGATAGTAGGTTTAATATTTGACTTGATGATACCATGCAGCTGAATAGTTTGCCGGCTGGTGATCTTAATAACACCGGTTGAATTCTCTCCTGCTATATCATGAACGGCTACCCATTTTTCAGGCGTTAAGAATCCGCCCGGCAAGCGGAGACGGATCATATAAGAATATAAGCGATCTAATTTTTTTGCGGCCCGCTCTTCCCTTCTGTCGCGATCATCCTGCTGATACATACCATGAAACTTTACCACAGCCTGATCATCTTCACGTATAGCACCGGTGATCTCGTCACGCAGACTTTCTTTGATACTGCCGCGTAAATTATCACTTGCCTGTTTAATCTTCTCTATTGCCGAGGGCTTATTCTTATCTGACATATTTTTCATTTACGTCTACCCGATCTTGTGAAAAGATTTCACGCAAAGTCGCTAAGACGCAGTTTTTATTTAATAAACATCTTTGGAATATCTGACAGAACCTTTCAGCTCTTCAAAATAATCGAATGTGGCACCTGCAGTTAAACCACTGTAGTTTTCAATGATCTGCAGTAATACTTTTTCAACCTCAATACTCATTTCTGCTTTTTCGCCGCATACATATACATAAGCACCGGATTTAATCCAGCTGTATACTTCCTTCCCATGTTCGAGCAATTTATGCCAAACAGTAATGCCATAAGGTTTGTCTTTTGAAAAAGCCAGATTCACTTTAGTAAGAACACCGGTTTGATACCAATTCTGTATTTCTGTCTGGTAAAGAAAATCTGTTTCAAAATGATCTTCCCCGAAAAACAACCAGTTCTTACCTGTTGCACCTACTGCATCTCTTTCACTAAAGAAAGAACGAAAAGCGGCAATACCTGTACCGGGAGTGATCATCAACACATCCTTATCCTGTGCGGGAAGTTTGAAGCGCTTATTTTTCTGAACAAAGAATTGAAAAGTATCTCCGGGTGATAGTTGTGAAAGATAATCGGAACAAACCCCTGCTTTCCTTTCTCCATTGATCTCAAAAATATCTTTCCCTACTGTTAAATGAATCTCTCCTTCATGTGCAGATGGTGAAGAGGCAATAGTATAAATCCTTGGTGATTGTGCAGGCAGAATCTGTAATACTTCCTCAAACTGTGCAAGATCTTTTACCGGATAGATCTTTAACAGATCGATCAGATCCATCTTGGTTTCAGGTATTTCCTGACCAATAATGGCAGCATATTTTTTTACAACCCGCTCATGTAAATATTGTATTCCCGGTTTTGTTTTCAAGAAATCAAACACAGCATATTCAACATCTTTCCAGCTGATTGTATGTTCATTAGCTACGCCAATAGATGTAATGATGGCTTCCACAGCAGCAACCGGGTTTTCCGGAACGATCCCGATTGAATCGCCGGGTTCATAGTCCACCCCTTCGGCTTCAATTTCTATATGATAGGTTTCTTTTGAAGAATCACGGTCGTTCAGATTGATACTCGACAAGACCGCTCCTTCATATATTTTCTTAGTGTTTATTTTGACTCCTGATTGTGTTGTTGGTTTTGTGATAGCAGGTGAGAGCGAATCGACCTCGTTGAGTGTTTGTAAAACTTTATCGAACCAGGCTTCCGCATCTGCTTCATAATCCAGATCACATTTCTGTATGGGTACAATTCTTTTGGCACCAAGTTTATGCAATTGTGCATCTACATCTTCGCCTGTTTTACAAAACAAAGGATAAGAAGTATCGCCCAAAGCCAGCACACTATATTTTGTATTTTCAAGCCGGAATCCGTTTTTGTGAATATGATCATAGAATTTTTGTGCCGCTACCGGCGGTTCTCCATCACCTTGTGTACTGATCACTACAAATAAATTTTCTTCTTTGGTTAGATCCGTTATTCTGTATTGATCAAGACTTGCCAGCTTTACGGGAATACTTTTCTTCTTCGCTTTTGCAGCTAGATCGGTTGCCAGTTTTTTTGAATTTCCCGTTTCTGTTCCATAAACGATAGTTAACTTTTTTGAAACAGCAGTAACCGCAGTCGCAACTGTTTCCGGCATTACATTTCCATTAATGATTCCGGAAATATATCCGTTCATCCAGATCAATTCTTCTTTTGATGCATTATTGATCAGACCCTGTAACTCTTTCAGTTTATGCTCTGCTAACATGTCGTTTGTTTGTGTCAGTTTTAACCATTGTTTCAACCTGCGCTGTTAATGGTTGAAAATAATATTCCTTTGTATCCTTACCGGTAAACCAGTTGAATGATTGATGTAGGTTCACTACTTTTCCAATGATCACTAATGAAGGAGATAGAAAAGATTGTCCTTTCAGTGTTTCAGCATAATTATGCACTTTCGAAATATATACCTGTTGAAAAGGGGTACTCGCCTGCTCCACAACAGCCAATTGTATATCAGCTGCAATGCCATTCTCTATTAATTTATTGACCAGATCATCCAATGTTTCGGATGACATATAAAACACCAGTGTATCTTTTGTATTGGCCAGCTCTTTCCAGTACTCTTCTTTTACAACAGTTGATTTATAATAGGTTAAAAACCTTACTGCTGTTGCATGATCCCTTGCGGTTAAAGGAATTCCCGCAAATGCAGATGCCCCCGATGCAGCCGTAATTCCCGGGACGATCTCGTATGGAATTTTATTCGCAACCAATATTTCCAATTCATCCAAAACGTTAGAATAAAAAGCTACATCGCCACCTTTTAATCTCACCACTAATTTTCCCTGATTCGCATAATGTACAATCAGTTCATTAATCGTTAATTGAGGCGTTGATACACCTCTCCGGCATTGCTTACCCACCTCTATTACTGAGGCCGAAGGTTTCACATAACGTTCAATGATCTGTTTACTAACCAGCCTGTCAGTTAGCACAACATCTGCCTGTTGCAAATAGTTAGCTGCTTTTACACTGATCAGATCCGGATCACCGGGGCCTGCTCCTGCCAGTATCACTTTGCCTTGTGGTATGATTGGGTTCATAAATTTTTTATTGGATCATACATGCACCAACGGTTACGTTACTGGTTTCATCAATTAATATGGCGCCACCATTCACACGCAGGTCTGTATAAGAATCGTATGGAATAGGTGAAGCGGTTTTGATCGTTGCTTTAACAATATCATTTAATGCAACAGTTCCCGGCTCAAATTGTTTTTCGAGAGAATTTACATCCAGCTTATACTGGATCTCTTTCACAATTGTTTTTACCAACCTACTGTTGATCTGTAATAGATAACGGTTTCCTTCAGCCAAAGGTTTATTCCCCATCCAGCATAATAATACTTCCAGTTCATTGGATACATTGGGCTGATCTGCCGATGCAACAATCACATCGCCTCTGCAGATATCAATATCATCTTCCAGATGCAATACAATACTTTGTGGCGCAAAAGCTTCATCTATTTCTTTACCACCTATTTCAATGGCACTGATTGTGCTTTGCAAACCGGAAGGCAATACCGTTACTTTATCTCCTTTTTTATAGATCCCACTGATCAGTTTTCCGGCATACCCTCTGTAATCATGCAATTCTTCAGTTTGCGGACGGATCACATATTGAACAGGAAACCTTGCTTTGGTAAGATTGGAATATTGTTCTACTTCAACCGTCTCGAGTAAATGCAATAAAGAAGGGCCATCATACCAGGAAAGATGTGTGGAAGGATCTACAATATTATCTCCATCCAATGCACTGATCGGTATATAGGTCACATTCTTCAAACCCAATGATGCCGCCACTTTCGAAAAATCGATCACAATATTATTATAGGTATCCTGAGAATAATCTACCAAATCCATTTTGTTGATGGCCACTACTACATTGGGGATATTTAATAAAGAAGCAATGATTGAATGCCTGCGGGTTTGCTCAATTACGCCATGTCTTGCATCAATCAGAATGATAATGAGATCTGAATTAGAAGCACCGGTTACCATGTTTCTGGTGTACTGAATATGACCCGGAGCATCAGCAATGATAAATTTGCGCTTAGGAGTTGAAAAATATTTATACGCTACATCAATCGTAATACCCTGTTCTCTTTCGGCACGTAAACCGTCTGTTAGTAAAGCAAGATCAATATCGCCCTCTTCACGGTTCTTGGTTTGTTTTTCAATGGCTTCCAGCTGGTCGATCATGATCGATTTACTGTCGTACAGTAATCTGCCAATCAGCGTACTCTTCCCGTCATCCACGCTGCCCGCTGTTATAAATCTGAGTATATCCATTATCTTAAAAATTGAAATTAATTTATTGATGTTTCTTAATCTGTTATAGGATAAAATAATCCCATCACTTTTAATTATACACTATTACCATTAAAAATATCCACTCTTCTTCCTGTCTTCCATGGCTGCTTCCGAAACTTTATCATCAATTCTTGTTTCACCCCGCTCACTTGTTTTGGTGGCGATAATTTCACTGATAATATCGTTGATATTGGATGCGCTGGATTCTACAGCTGCGGTACAGGTCATATCACCCACTGTTCTGTATCTAACTCTCCGTATACTCACTTTATCAGTATCTTCTCTCTGAATAAATTCAGAAATCGCTACCAACTGCCCTTCGTATTCCAACACTTCTCTGTCGTGAGCGAAATAAATAGATGGAAGCGCAATATTTTCTCTGCGGATATAATTCCAGATATCCAGTTCGGTCCAGTTACTGATTGGAAACACCCGTACATTTTCGCCTTTATGAATTCTGCCATTATAAGTGTTCCATAACTCAGGTCTTTGCAGTTTAGGATCCCATTGGCCAAACTCATCCCGCACAGAAAAAATTCTTTCTTTAGCCCTTGCTTTTTCTTCATCTCTTCTTGCTCCGCCAATACACGCATCAAATTTGAATTCATTGATCGTATCCAGTAAAGTGAAAGTCTGCAAAGCATTTCTGCTCGCAAATTTTCCTTTGGGTTCTGTAAGGTTTTGCGCTTTGATGGTATCCGCTACCTGTCTTACGATCAGTTTTTCGCCAATCTCCTCAGCCAATGAATCTCTAAAATCCAATGCTTCCTGAAAATTGTGTCCGGTATCAATATGCACCAATGGAAACGGAAATTTTCCCGGCCTGAACGCTTTTAAAGCAAGATGCACCAATGTGATCGAATCCTTCCCTCCACTGAATAACAAAGCAGGTTTCTCAAACTGCCCCGCCACTTCGCGCATTATATGTATTGCTTCCGATTCTAACTGATCCAAATGATCTAATCTGTATTCACTCATCTTTTATTTATTGTACTGTTACTGTTTGTAAATTTTGTGTCTCGTGTAAACCACATTCTTTTTTGCTGCTATCTTCCCACCACCAGCGTCCGGCCCTGAAATCTTCACCGGCCCTGATAGCCCTTGTACAGGGTGCACAACCGATGCTGATAAAACCCCGGTCATGCAATGGATTATAGGGAATATTATTTTCATCGATAAACGCCCTTGTTTGCTCTGTTGTCCAGAATAATAAAGGATGATATTTAATGATCTGATTTGTGGCATCCCATTCCAGCTGCTTCAGACCCTGACGCACTGTTGAATGCTCTGCGCGCAAACCCGTAACCCAGATCTTATTTCCGGCCAGTGCTCTTTTTAAAGGTTCTACTTTGCGGATATGGCAACAGGCTTTACGGTTATCAACCGATTCATAAAAAGAATTAGGCCCCTTCTCTTCTACAAAAGGTTCAAGCAATGAATGATCAGGATAATATGCCTTGATCTTTGTTTGATAACGCTCCTGGGTACTATTCCATACTGAATACGTTTCAGCAAACAATCTGCCTGTATCTAATGTAAAAATGCTGATGGGTAACTGATTATGTAAAATATGATGAGCAATCACCTGATCCTCAAAACTGAAACTGGTAGAAAAAGTTACCTTACCGAGATAGCTGGCAGACAATAACGATAATCCGGCTCCAATAGATAGTCCATCTAATTGGTGGGTTAATTGTGTAAGGGATTCTGAAGAAGGTACTTGCATTGATAAAAGTTGTTGTGAGAAAGGCGATGGCCAATGAGGTTCAGTAGAGATTATCTACAACAACAGAAAGAAACAGTTTGCATGTACTTGACCGATTTCATAAATAACTAAAGTCTACTGAAACAATAGGCAAATATAGTCTATCTGATATATAGACAATACATTTTACCGTATTTTTTTACCTAATGAATGTTAGTAAACATACCGGTAAAATGACAGATAAACCCGCAGAATTCGGTTACTTTGGGTCTATGTCATTGCAGATCGCTTCATTGAATTCGGGCAGTAACGGTAACTGTTATTATATCGGTAACGATACAGAAGCGGTGCTGGTTGATGCGGGTATCTCCTGCCGCGAAACAGAGAAGCGGATGAGGAGGCTCGGACTTTCACTCGAAAAAGTAAAAGCCATCTTTATTTCGCACGAACATGGCGATCATATTACCGGGCTTACAGCTATTTCCAGAAAATACCGAACAAAGATCTATATCACACCCAATACGCTGGCAGAAAGCAGGTTGCCGCTTGATGAAGAATTGGTTATTTCTTTTAAACCCAATGAAACGGTTCAAATCGGCAGCTTAGCTGTAACCAATTTTCCAAAATTTCATGATGCAGCGGATCCCTATAGTTTTGTGATCAGTTCCAACAATGTAAATGTGGGTGTGTTTACGGATATAGGTAAAGTCTGTAAACAGGTGATCAAACATTTTCAACAATGTCATGCTGTTTTTCTGGAAGCGAATTATGATGAAGCCATGTTGGAAAATGGCCGTTATACGCAACACCTGAAAAACAGGATCCGTGGCGGAGAAGGACATCTATCAAACGATCAGGCGCTTCAATTGTTTCTTGAACACCGTGCTCCTTTTTTAAGTCATCTGCTCTTATCACATCTTTCCAAAAATAATAATGACCCAGAACTGGTGGAGGCTTTGTTTACCAGGCATGCAGCCAAAACTGAAATCATTATTGCTTCCCGATATAAAGAAACAGAGGTTTACCATATTCATGATCATGGTATATCCGCTCCGGCATTCATCAAAAAACAGACGCTAAAAAAGCCCGACCAGCTGAGTTTGTTTTGATGTAAGAAATCCTTTCACAAAAAAACATAGAATCAAAGCCGACCAATGCCCAATATTTATCGGTGAATATCAGCTGAAAAAATGCTTACCTATCTAGCATAAACAATTACCGATTAAACCTGTCATAGCGCATTCTTACTTCTATCTTAATAGCACAAAACCCGATTAACACCCAAAACTGTTTATGAAAAGACCATTACTCTTTTTATGTCTGCTTTTCATATGTGTATTTGTAAATGCACAAACTACCGGTACTTTAAAAGGAAAACTGACCGATACAACAGGTAAACAATCATTAAAAGACGCATCGATAACTATCTTAGATCCAAAAGATTCTACACTAGAATTATATAGCCTTGCCAAAGCGGATGGCAGTTTTGATATGCAGAATATCAGTTTTGGTACGTATCTGTTGCATATAACTTTTCAGGGATTTGAGCCGATTTATAAGCACATTACTTTGTCAAAAGCTTCTCCTGTAACGGATCTGGGAACGATTTATTTAAAACAGGCATTTAATGATCTGGGAAATGTAACCGTAACACAATCTCCCATCTCCATTAAAAAAGATACCATTGAATACAATGCCGGCAGTTTTAAAACCAAACCCAATTCAGTAGTAGAAGACCTGTTAAAGAAATTACCGGGAGTAGATGTAGATAAATCTGGCGCGATTAAAGCACAGGGTGAAGCGGTGCAAAGGGTATTGGTAGATGGCAAACGTTTTTTTGGAGATGACCCCAAAATGGCCACAAAAAATCTACCTCCGGATATTGTTGATAAGATCCAGGTATTTGATGATCTGAGCGATCAGAGCAAGTTTACCGGTTTTGATGATGGCAACCGTGTAAAAACCATCAACATCACTACCAAAAAAGATAAACGCAAAGGCTATTTTGGAAAAGCAGTTGCCGGTGTGGGAAGTGATGATACCTACGATGAAAATTTTAATATTCAGCGGATCAATGGCAATCAGCAACTTTCTGTAATGGGCCAGGGTAATGATGTAAACAAACAGAATTTTACCGTACAGGATTTTCTCGGCGGCGGCAGAGGTGGTGGTAGAGGTGGCGGTGGCGGTAACACAGGAAGCGGCATTACCTCTACCTGGGCAGGCGGAGCAAACTATCGGGATACATGGGGGAAGAATACAGATATTACCGGTAGCTATTTTTATAACAGTCAGCACACCGCTTCAGATCAAAACAGCCTTACACAAAATTTATTAACGGCCGACTCATCTACTTATAATAACCGGACCAATTCTTCTATAAGAAATAATGAGAATAACCGGATCAATTTTAACTGGGAGCAAAAAATAGACAGTAGCAATTCCATGATCTTCCGCCCCAATATCAGTTTCCAGCATACATCGCCAGTAACCTATTCCAATACACTTACTACAGGTGGGGTAAACGGAAAACTCATCAATCAATCGATTAATAATACAAACGGTGTTAACAGCGGTTATAATGTTAACGGCACAAATCTTCAATTCAGACACCGCTTTAAGAAAAAAGGAAGAACGATGTCGCTGGATATTGGTGTAAGCGCCAACTCCAATAATGGCGAAGGATATAACTATGCAGTTAACCAGTTCTATACACCCATTACTAAGATTGATACGATCAATCAGTATTATATCAGTACATCCAATGCTTTCAGTGTTAGTCCTACCCTTTCATATACAGAACCCATAGGTAAAAACCAGATGATCGAATTGAATTACAATTATTCCAACGCACATAATAATTCAACAAACGATACGTATCGATACAGTGCCATAGGGCATGGCTATACTTTTTTCGACAGTCTGTACAGCAATTCATACACCTATACCAATATCTCTAACAGAGCTACCTTGAATTATCGTATCCAAAATCCGAAATACAATTTAAGTTTTGGATCAGGCATACAGTTTACGGAGCAAAACAGTTATAACACTACCAAGAACATACAGGTAGTAAATAATTTTACTAATTTTACGCCCACACTTAACTTTCAATACATATTTGCCAAATCAAAAAACTTCCGTTTTAATTATACAGGAAGAACCGGACAGCCAAGCATTACACAATTGCAACCGCTTACTACCACAAGCGATTCCATTAATTTTCAGGTGGGTAATCCTAACCTGAAACCACAGTTCACGCATAGTGTTCGCTTATTATATCAATCATTCAATCCGCTTACCCAGCATGTATTTCTGGTAACGATCAATGCGAGTACGATTGTGAATGATATACAAAGCTCGGTGATCCAAAACCCGAATGGCGGCAAAACCACCACATCGGTAAACCTGAATGGAACGTATAATCTTTCAGGATATATTAATTACGGTTTCCCTTTAAGAAGTCCAAAATCAAATTTGAATTTTACAACCAATATCAATTATAGTCAGGCACAAACCTTAATTAACAAACTGAGCAACTACACAAGAAACACCATGCTCAGCCAAACCATTAAATGGACCACCAACCTGAAGAATAATTTTGACATGAATTTTGGCAGTACCACTACTTATAATATAGCACATAACACCTTACAGTCATCGCAGAATGCGAATTATTATTCAGAAACATTATCAACCGAGGTTACGGCTTATACAAATAACGGATGGATCATAGCTGCTGATTTCGATTATACCTACAGCGGTAATCATGCTGCAGGATACAATACCAGCGTTCCTTTACTCAATCCATCCATCGCCAAACAGTTTCTGAAAGACAAAGCAGGAGAACTTCGCTTATCGGTATTTGATCTCTTTAATCAGAATGTAAGTGTTACCCGAACCGTAACAGGTAATACCATTCAGGATCAGCGGAACAATGTACTTACTCGTTATGCAATGCTGACCTTTACATATAACTTACGCAAGTTTGCAGGTAAGCAACAAAGAATACCGGGTTTACTCAAAGGAATGCGTGCGCCCGGACAAGGTGGTTTCCAAAGAGGCGGCGGGGCCGGCGGATTTGGGGGTGGAAGAAGAAATTAATTCGTGAATTGTTTGCCGTGAATCGTGAGACGTGAGACGTGAGTCGTTAATAAAAACTCACGATTCACGTCTCACGATTCACGACTACACATCTTTTACGATTAAAACAAGAACAACCTCTCCCCTCCAACTTTTTTCTTCTGGCCACCAATTGTTCTGATATTATATGTAAAGGTGGCCATTATATATTGCGATAATACATTTGTTCGTCCGGTTGTGATCATGTTTCTGGTTGCATAGGTATTTACACTAAGTCCGCTGTTGAGAATATCAAACATACTGATCCGTAAAACACCTTTTTCGTCTTTCAACATGGTAAAATTGATGGCCGCGTTCCATCTGAAAAAATGAGTAGGACCACCGGCAACCGCATTGCCCTGATTACTATAGGTAACTGAACTTTCCCAGATCACATGTTTTGGTGCACGCACAATCATTTCAGTGTATATACTATGGGTATTTACTTTTAATTGTCTAAAAGAGCTGCTGGTATAATCTGTAAAATTATATCCTACAGATCCACTGGTATTCCATTCAAACTTATCATTGAAGTTGAGGTTAACACCGCCCCATTGCTGCAGGTTGAATGTTTGCTGCCAGCTTTCTTCTCCGTTAAATAAGAGTTTACCTCTGTCGAACCCATACCATGCCCCGAAATTCCAGGCATAAATAAATTTAGGATTGGATTTATACTGTCGGTTTACATTATAGTTGATGCCAAAGCTGCTGGTTCCATTAGCATTTACAGGCATATTGGTTTGAATACCTTTTTGATCAACCGTAATACTTTGAATTACATCGTTAGAAATAAAACCACCATTCGCATTAAGCCCGATGTTCAGGTTCTTCTTTGGATTATTGAAATAATAATTAACGGAAAGGTTTTGTCTTTCAGAAGGAAGCAGATTTGCATTACCCTTACTGATCAGATAGGGATTACTGTTATTGGCAACAGGTATCAGATACGTGTATTGCGGCAGCGTGATGTCTTTATTATAATTAAAATTGAATTGTTTATAAGTAACCCCTAAGCCCGGCAAAAGATTATTGCTGTTTTGTTTAATGGGTGTACCCAGCGATATAAGATCATTCGTTACCGCTTGTGTCAGAAATCTTACAGAAGGTGTAATCGTGAGATCTTTTTTTCTGAACTCTAATCCGGTATTAATATAGAAGCGGTTGCTTTCCCGGTTAAAGTCACTGCTCAGAAGATTATTCACCACATCAAATTTACCTCCGGTTATATTTGGATTGAATGTGGTTATGCCATTATTGAGTTTGCTGTATTCATAACGGCCACCCACACGCAAAGTGATCAGTTTTGAAAACGGTTCACTGTAATTAAATGCAGCAATCGCATCTGTACGCGGAACGCCTTCCTGACGCAATTGTTTCAATAAACTGTCGTAGCCGGTTGGGTAGAGATAACTGGTTCTGGAATCAGTGATATAATCATTAAACCGGTTATTTACATCCAGATTATGAAAGATCGTAAACCTTCTGCCCTTTTTGGTTTTAGATAAATGTGTTAAGGTAAATGCGTGACGATAATAATAAGTATTGCTTTGGTTATTTTGATTCACATTGCCAAAACTCAATGGCCCAAGAATATTATGATCGCTGTTAATCGTACTGAACCTGTCTTCATTCTGCAGACCAATCGTGTAGTTGGCACTTATCTGTATAGTAGTAACGGAATCGGGTTTAAATTTTCCCCCTATGCCCATATTATGTGCATTCGTTACCACACCTCCCGTTAAGATGGTTTTATTGTTAATGATCGTATCATTATTGTATTGCTTGCTGTCGGTTTCATTCCTTCTGTCTACCAAAACATTTCCATAAAAATATTGCGCAAACAAAGATTGTTTTTCATTAGGTGCATGGTTGAGGTTAAAACCCAACCCTTTACTGGTAGCAATTCCTCCTGTACCCTGTGTTCCGCCAAAATTAACTCCGTTAATAGTGATACTGCTACCGGCTCCACTATTATTAACACTCATACTCCGGCTGTTCAGATTACTGTTAGAGCGGTCAAGTCCGCCTGCCTGTGTAAGATCCGTTAATCCAAAACCGGGTTTATTTAAATTATTAGTGTACCCCAGTAAACTGAGTTGTAATGTATCTCTGAAAATATTGGCAATACCACCGCCTTCAAAACGTTGATCACTACCACCACCGGCATATAGTTTTCCAAACCATCCTTTTTTAAACCCTTTCTTTAAAGTGATATTTACCACCTTACCTACATTATTAATATTATCATCTCCATTGCGTAACAGTTCTTCTTTATCATCGGTTACCTGCACTTTATCAATAATATTTGCCGGTAGGTTTCTGGTGGCCATTTTAGGATCGTTCCCAAAAAATGTTTTCCCGTCAACCAACATCCGGTTTACGGGTTTGCCGTTTACGGTAATATTTCCATCCGCGTCTACCTGTACACCGGGTAACTTTTTTAAAAGGTCTTCTACCAGTGCGTTTGGCAATGTTTTAAAAGCCGTAGCATTAAATTCAATGGTATCATGTTTCATGGAAACCGGCGGACGTTCAGCTACCACAATTACTTCATCCAGTGTTTGAGAAGTAGTGGCCATCTTTATAGAATCCAACACCAATGTGTTTTTTGCAGCAGTTAATACAAATTCTTTACGATATGCCTGATAGCCCGAAAAACTGATCACTGCACGCAATGGCAGATCGAGTGGCAACCCACTTACCCTGAATTCTCCGTCAGGGTTACTCAAACGATACGTAACAACCGCAGTATCTTTTGCTTTAAATACAGTAACCGTGGCAAATGCCAATGGCTTCGCAGATGCAGAGTCTTTCAATTTACCGCTGATCACACCGGTTTGTGCATATGTTGTGTTAGTTATAACAAAAACTATCAAAAGGATAATCAATCGTTTCATTTGCAGTTGCTGTTTTGTAATTGTATTTATTAATTTGGTTATTGCCCTAAAGAGTATACAACCCAAACAAGGTTGGAAACTATCCTTAGAAAAAAAGGTTACATTATGTAAACGGTATTTTCAGACAAGCCTCCGGCAATGCACTATGCCTGCGCATAATGTCGCTCATTTTTTTTCTCTATGTTGATGGTTATTTGGCCAGATTCTTATAATCCAGGAAAATTCCTCTTCCTGTTACCTGCACCGGCCCGTAGTAGTATCCCCAACCATTGGGCCTTAAATATTTGGCTTTGAATGTATCGTAAAGTTCCTGCGACATTTTTTTACCGTCTACAATAAACTGGTCGTTGTCGAGCGCAAACCAGCTTTTTTGCAGATCGATCTTGATGTTTTCTTTCTCCAGATCGCTGATAATATTTTTGATCTTTGTAGTTGACTCCTGTATCCTGATCTCTTCATCACCCATTCTTACCCGCAGCCGGGATTGTTTGTCGGCAGTCTGTTCCTGCATTAAACGCAGAACAGATTGTCTTTGCAAAGAATCAGAAGTTTTTTTGAGTTCGAGCATTTGTTTCTTCAGATCCAGATTCATACTTGTTTCAAATGGAAGCTGTTTCAGTTTCACATTTTGTTCCTTTAGAAGACTCCACTGTTTTTCAATTGCTATCTTCTGTTTTGCAAAGTCTAGTTTTCGCAAAGAATCACTGCTCATCATCTTTGCTTTCAGTTCATTCATCTTTGAAAGCATTTCCTGTTTGATTTGTAAGCTCTTTTTTTGCTGATCAGCAATAACGGCGCTTTTTAAAGAGTCTGCCATGGTTTTAAAACGGGTTACTTTCTTATCAAATTCAACTCTTTCCTTCGGATCCAAAGCCCTGCCCTTTCCTTCAGATATTCTTCTGGTTGCCTCTCTTTTAATATTTTCAATAGCCCGTTGTTGCTGTTCTGCTTGCAGCCTTAATTTTTGATTCGCCATTTTCATTTCCTGCATGGCATGTTGCTGATCGGCATATTCTTTTCTTTTTACCAATGCCAGCGCCTGTCTTTCTTTTGCCCTTTCCTGTTTGTAACGGTAAGTGCTTTCTATCTTCTCTAACTCAGATCTGTGTGCCTCGTATTGTGATTCAGGTATCAGCTCATCATTAATATAAAACTCAGCAATAACATCATTGATTTTCTTCAGACGGTATCTTTTTCCTTCAGTTGTTGTAGCACTAAAACTCATTGTGCGGTTATGTCCATCATCGTTGATGCTGGTTGAAAAGCTGCTGAAATATTTTGAAGTATCCGAAATTGAAAACTGAAACGAACGCGCAGCAGATTCCCTTTCAATAGTTTTGGGTTCAGAAGGAATGGTATCGAAGAAATGCTGCCTGGAAATATCAACCTGCAGAACAGGTTCAGCTATATCTCTTTTGGCATTTAATTGTAAAACAGAATTGTTCTTATTTTCTGCAGTATAAGCAGTCAACGATTCCTGTGTGTTATGCTCAACAGGTACTGATAATAAATTATTTTTTATGTCAGTTTTCAGCCGATTTACCGGTGCTTTCTTGGCAGCTACAAAAGAGAACATGATCAAAACCGCCATACCAAAAGTAAGCAGGCTCTTCTCCGTTGCATTCAATGTTTTATTTCTTTCACTGATGATACGTTTTACCCTGTTCAGTAAATGATTCTTCCCGCCGGGGAAAGCAACACCATACGCGGATCCAGCCAGATTGTATTCCTGAAAAGAGATCAGTGCATTAATAAACTGGGTGCGGTTATTGGTTACGGCAATCGCAATATCATCACAGCAGTTCTCACGTTCCTCTCTGATCATTGCAGAAAGCCACATAACGGCAGGATTAAAGAAATAGATCGTTTCTGCAATATTCTGCAGCAGATTCACAAAATAATCTCTGCGTTGGATATGAGCCAGTTCGTGTAATAAAATTGCCTCAATTTCATCTGCAGGCAAATGGGCTATCAATCCTACTGGTAAAAGGATTAACGGTTTCAGAACACCCATCACTACCGGCACTTTTACGATACCGGATTCAAATACCTGAATTTGTTTTCGTATATCCAGTAACGCAATCAGTTCTTTGATCTTTTCCTGCCAAGGCTCCGGAACAGCAAAGGTTTTATAATTTCTCAGGCGTTGCACATACATCAGGTTTGCCGTAAGCCGGATGAACCTTGCAATAAAAATGATAAACCAAATTGAAACGATTAAAGCAGCGTGCTGATCAAAATATTCTTTAAAACGTTGAAGCCATGTTTTTTCTATGATACTATTATTTGTATCGCTGATCTGTACGGCTGATGCTGCATCCTGTTTAACGTTCAGCAATGCATAAGGCATTTTTTCTGAGGTTTTCGCAGATATTGTATTCAGCTCACGCACAAATGTGATCACCGTTACTATTGCAAACAGAAAGAAAAGCATGGTTAACAGGTCATACCTTTTTTTGGCATTCGACTTTCTGGTAGCAATCATTACCACCCCTATTACAATGGCTAATAATAGACCCTGCCATAAAGAATGGATCAGTGTGCGGCAAATAGCCAGCACAAGATCATTTTGCATAAATGATAAGTCCATAGTGTTTGGTTTCTGAATAACTGATTGAAAATTTGTTTACTAAACCACCCTTCTGTTATTTCTTTTCCATTTTTTTGATCAGTTCCTTTATTGCTTCCAGTTCTTTTTTAGATGTTTTTTTATTACCCAGTAACTGCATCATCAAACTGCTGGCCGATCCTTTATACATGGTTTCTACAAAACGCTCCAGCAAAAAATTCTTGGTAACCTGTTCCGCTTCTGCCGGAATATAGATATGCTTCATCTGCGATTCATCGCGGGTAAGCAGTTTTTTATCTACCATGATCTGCATCAGCTTTAAGGTAGATGTGTACTGTACGGAACGCTTTTGTTCATTCAACGTATCGTTTACAAAACGTACGGTTGACGGGCCGTGTTCCCACAATACCTGTAAGATTTCCAACTCTGATTTGGTAGGTTCTACTGTATGCATGTTTTCCGCTTTCATTATTCTAAGGTAGGAAATTTTTCGTACGAACAAAATTTTACCTTTCTTTTTTATAAATTTTTTTCTTCCATTATCTCTAACGAACAAAAATGCCCGGCGTTACGGCCGGGCATTCAATAACTTATAAAAATCTTTGATAGCTTAATTGGTTGGTGCTACAGGCCCTTTACGGATCGATTTTACCTGTGTTGGCCAAACGGCAGGCCGGCCGGTTCTGTCATTTTGTAAAGTGGCTTTCTCTCTGTTGAATGTTTCCGGATCTTCACATGCCATATACACAAGGATGGCAGTGAGCAATGCATTATTACGCAGATCATCAAACACTACTTTATCATAGGTATCGCGGTTGGTATGCCAGGTATAATTAAAATAAGACCAGTTTAATGCACCCAAAGAAAAACCCGGTGCACCTACCGCAACAAAAGATGCAAAGTCTGATCCGCCACCACCCGGAGATCCGGGGAAGGATGTTTTAATTGAGTCGCGCATGGTTTTAGGAACTGCAGCCAACCATCTGGTTATAAATTCGCCGGCATGTTGAAACCCTTGTCCACCAATATTTACAACACGTCCTGTTCCATTATCCTGGTTAAACAATGCCTGTAATTTGGCAACAATTTCGGGATGGTCCTCTACAAATGCGCGTGAGCCGTTCAAACCCTGCTCCTCACTTCCCCAATGGCCAACAAGAATGGTTCTTTTCGGGTTGGGATATACCAATTTCAAAATACGCATCGCTTCCATCATGGTTAAAGTACCTGTACCATTATCTGTAGCACCGGTTCCGCCATCCCATGAATCAAAATGCGCAGAAAGCATTACATACTCATCCGGTTTTTCGGTTCCTTTTATTTCTGCAACGGTATTAAAAGTAGGCACTACGCCCAGATCTTTTGAATCGGTGCGGATACTGATCTTTGGATTATCGCCTGTTTCAACCAAACGGTATAACATACTGTAATCTTCCAAAGCAATATCAACGGTTGGGATCTTATTGGTATAAGCATTAAAAATTTTATCTACACCAAATCCTGCCGACCAGTTATTACCGATCACACCCGCAGCTCCTGCTTTTTCTAAAATAATCGGAAGCATTCTGTTTGAGTAACCTGTTTTTTTAATGCGATTGGTCCATGCAGTGGTTTGTGCAGTCCTGTCTTTTTTCATTTTATCAAAAGACTCCTTTGTAGCAAATTCCTGCCAGTTATAATCCGGTCTTCCGGTTGGCTGGTTCATAGATACCATCACAAATTTCCCTTTCACATTGGGCAACCATTCCTGAAAAGCAAGTGAATCTTTCAGATCAGGTATAATAATTAATTCTGCAGTGATCGTTTTTCCTTTTGTAGAAGGGCACCATGCCAATTGTGTTCCTTCGAGCGATTTAATTCTTGGAGAGATCATATCAATATGCGAAACGCCTCTTTCCCATCCTTTCCATTCCCCCCATTTTTCGTTTCTGGCTGTAATACCCCAATCGGTGTATTTGGCCACGGCCCAATCATTGGCCTGTTGCATTTGCGGCGTACCCACTAAACGCGGGCCGATCTTATCAAACAGTTCATGAGCC
The DNA here is from genome assembly GCA_965206685.1 of Sediminibacterium sp. Taxonomy (GTDB): domain Bacteria; phylum Bacteroidota; class Bacteroidia; order Chitinophagales; family Chitinophagaceae; genus Sediminibacterium. The sequence continues at coordinate 517,238 of OZ242223.1, read as the reverse complement.
AGTTTTTCTAATTGAGAATTATTGGAGCCTTCTTTGATGATGGCTTCTACCACAGGTTTTGTTTCCTGGGCCATTAATGAATTAACGTTGAAAGCCAATAAGGTGAAGAATAAACCCGCTACTGCCATGCGGTAGCCGGGACGCAGATAGTTGTTAGTTGTTTTCATATCCCTAATGTATAAAAACATCGGAGTATTTAAGGACTAACCGGGAAATAAGGGTGGGAAACCTGCCCAAATCGGTGAAATTGTAGTGCTTCGGCTACATCAACGCGTCTTTAATTTCTACTTCAGATTAATAGGATATGCTATTCGGCAGGCTGCAATAAGGGTGTTACTTTGATATATCACAAAGCGAAAGAACTGTGATGATATCCAATCCTTAGAAAAACAAAAGAGGTCAGCTCAGTCAAATCCAGGCGCTAAATCTGATCCAATCCATGAAAACCACGTAGTGAAGAACTACACGAGCTCTGTAGGACGAAATTTTCCTACAGAGCTTTTTTATTGTCTGTAAGTGAATTAAAAAAAAGGATTAATCTTCAGGGAAGAATTCCTGCATTTTCTCGTGAGACTTAAGCTCCTCAAGGTTTTCAATACTCAGTGGTTTGCTGATAAATTGAATTACCACCGGGAACTTTTTTGCAAGGGCAAAATCTTCCGGATCAATCGTGGATGATAAAATCACGATCCTTGTTTTGGATAATATTTTCTCATACTGCGGAACATACACCTCCAGAAATTCCCAGCCATTCATTACCGGCATATTAATATCGAGCAGTATCAGTTCGGGAGCTACTTCAGCGGGGTTGCTGTTTTCTGCAAATAGTTTCTCAAAATATTCAAGTGCATCACTTCCGTCAATAGAAGTGATTACCTCTTCGGCAAAACCTGTCCTCTTCAACAATAACTGCGAAATAGTTAATGCTATCGTATCATCATCAACACAAAGTACCTTCTTGATCATCGTCTGGTGTGCTTTTTATCGGGTTAAAATGCAAACGTTTGCATAATTATTGCTTTTTTCTTGTTTTGCAACCGATTTAAACCATAAAAATGAAATTACTCTTTTTTAATTGCCATCAAAACTACAATTATAATTAATTTAATTTTTAACTGATAAACGGTAATATACATATTAAATTATATGAATATCAATAGATTATGCAGTTCGTGACCGAATTTCCGTTTTAGCAGGCGAAATATTGATGCAGCTTATATTTCCGAGATTCACAATCCCGCAAAAAGCCGCATTTTTGGGTACTTCTGTTATTTTACGGCAAAAAGAAAAAATTCAACACTTTTTGATCAGTGAAATCAATCAGGCTTCCCTGATGATACCATTTTACCTGATACCCTAACGCTTTCATCAACGCAAAACAATTTTCGCGTCGATCATTATTCCAAAGTTCACAAAATACAATCGGGCGATGTTTGGCCATTAAAGCCTTGCCCCCTTTCAAAACAAAATACTCAAAATTTTCTACATCCATCTTAATGGCACTGATTTTAGATAACATATTGAGCTCGGGTATTTCATCTAACAACATCATATGAACGGAACAGGTTTCCCCCTTTTGATTTTGGCCGGGCTCCCATACATGACTTAATCCATGCATCCTGGCCGATCCCGAAAATGGCATGATCATTTCAATCATTCGATCCGTATCTCCCAATGCATTTGAGAAAACCTGTACATTTTTTAAAGCATAAGAATGAACAACACGTTCTAAAGCTTTTCGGTTGGCTGCTATAGGTTCAAACGAATAAACGGCAGCAGTAGGTTTGTCTTTAGCAAGTATCACTGTCATTGCACCGATATTGGCACCGATATCAAGTATCACACCATCATCAGGAATCATTTTTACAAAAAATCTGAATTCTTTTTCTGATAAGCCCAATCGGATGCGGAGAATATGAATACGAGAGAAAACAAAAAGGTAACGGTCGAAGCCCAGCAATTTTTGAAACAGATATCTGATGAAATTTTTAAGCATGTGTTGATTACTGTTCCTGATTATGACCGAAAAGATACTGTCTAAAAATAAAACAGAAAGCCCTGATTTCAACGAATCATTGTAAATTCAGTCTTACAGCGATAAATCTGCCTTATGAAAGCATTGCTTTGCCGTACACATGGCTTACCAGACACACTGTTACTGCAGGAAACCGATGCTCCAATACCTGCCGCAGATGAAGTATTGATTGAAGTAAAAGCCTGTGGTATTAATTTTCCGGATGCGCTGATTATTCAGGATAAATACCAGTTTAAACCCCCACTTCCTTTTTCTCCGGGTGGAGAAGTATCGGGTGTGGTCCTTTCTGTTGGTGAAAAAATAAAACATGTAAAAAAAGGTGACCATGTATTGGCTCTTTGCGGATGGGGTGGATTGGCGGAACAGGTATGTGTAAAAGCAAACCGCGTTTTTCCAATGGCACATGGAATGGATTTTATTACTGCGGCTTCTACATTATATAATTACGGCACATCTTACCATGCATTAAAAGACAGAGCGGCTTTGCAACCGGGCGAAACTTTATTGGTAATGGGTGCTGCGGGTGGTGTTGGCATTGCTGCTGTAGAACTCGGCAAACTGATGGGAGCAACTGTAATTGCCGCTGCTTCATCAGACGATAAACTGGTATTGTGTAAAGAGAAAGGTGCCGACCATCTGATCAACTATACTTCGCAGGATCTTCGTACAGGATTAAAAGAAATTACGGGTGATAAAGGCGTTGATGTGATCTATGACCCGATCGGTGGCAAATTAGCTGAGCAGGCATTGCGATCTATTGCATGGAAGGGTCGCTTTTTAGTTGTGGGGTTTGCGTCAGGTGAAATACCTCAATTGCCATTCAATCTTCCTTTATTAAAAGGCTGCTCCGTGGTTGGTGTTTTCTGGGGAAGTTTTGCGGAGAAAGAGCCAAAGAACAGTATGCAGAACCTTGGAGAATTATTGCAATGGTTGCGCACAGATAAGATCAAACAATCGATTCATAAAATATATACACTGGAGGAAGGTGCACAGGCCATTCAGGATCTGATGGACAGAAAAGTAAAAGGCAAAGCCATAGTGAAGATCGGCAACTGGACAGAAGACACCTCTATACCAAGGCAGACTGCCCAAAAAGAAAACACTGATCCAAAAGAAATCACAGAAACAAAAACATGGGTGATTGAACATATAGCAGACCTGAAAAACTATACAGGTAAAAAGATAGGAACCAGTGATTGGTTAACTGTACATCAAAAAATGATCTCCGATTTTGCTACAGCCACACTTGATTTTCAATGGGTACATATAGATATTGAAAAAGCAAAAGCACTGATGCCCGAAGGAAAAACCATTGCACATGGTTATCTGAGTATGTCGCTCGCCTCGCAGTTTCTTTATCAGATGATCAGTATAAAAAATGTGAACTCATTTATTAACTACGGAATTAACAAAGCCCGTTTTATCAGTCCGGTAAAAGAAGGAAGCAGAATCCGCATGCATGCAACCATTGCCAATGTAGAAGAACAAACCAATGGCTCCGTTAAATTATTTATGAATTGCGAAATGGAACTGGAAGGATCAGATAAACCGGCATATGTTGCGGAGCTGATCAGTCTGATCATGTAAAACATTTAATATAAAATACTATGCGACTATCCAATAAAACAGCGATCATCACAGGTGGTGCTGCCGGAATCGGGCTTGCTACTGCAGAATTATTTGCCAAAGAAGGAGCCACCGTGATCATATGGGATCTTACCGATAATGTAGAAGCTGTTGCACAAACATTATCTGCACAGGGGTTAAAGGTGTCTTTTGAAAAAGTATCGGTAACAGATAAAGCAGCTGTACTATCAGCAACAGAAAATGTGATCAAACAATTTGGACGGATAGATATTCTGATCAACAATGCGGGCATCACAAAAGACAAGACCTTATTGAAAATGGAACAGGATGATTGGGATAAAGTGCTTGCGGTAAATCTTACCGGTGTGTTTAACTGTACACAGGCAGTGGCGCATCACATGAAAGAACAGCAGTATGGAAGAATTGTATCGGCTTCATCCAATGTAGGGTTACGTGGAAATTTCGGACAAACAAATTATGTGGCCACCAAATCGGCTATTATTGGCATGACCAAAGTTTGGGCGCTGGAACTGGGCAGGTTTGGCATTACTGCAAACTGTATTGCACCCGGTTTTATTGAAACACAAATGACCAATGCTATTCCTGAAGAAGTAAAACAAAAACTCACACCTATGATACCGGCCGGTCATTGGGGTAAGCCAATGGATATTGCCTATGGCTATCTATACCTTGCTTCTGATGAAGCCTCATATGTAAATGGAATTTGTTTGACGATTGATGGAGGAAGTGCGAGGTAATAATGAGTGAATGATAGCATGAGTGAATGAGTGAATAAAGAAACCAATAAAAGTAAACCAATAAACATCTACCCATGGCACGCTTCACCAGCATGGAACACCTGAAATTTTTATTATTTGATGTTCACCACATAGAAGAACTATTTACCCATGAGCAGTTTGCGCATTTAGATGCGGAGCAGGCATGGATGATCATTGAATCGGCGAAACTATTTGCGGAACAGGAGATGTTTCCTTATTTCAAAATAATGGATGAAACGCCGGCTAAATATGATGGAAAAGGGAATGTGCTTACGCATCCACAGCTTAAAAGAATTATTCAGATAGCAGCAGAACAAAACTGGATCGGCGGCAGTGCCTTGTTTGAGCATGGCGGATTACAATTACCTGAGATGATCTTCAGTACAGGGCATCATCTTTTTCAGGCAGCCAATAATGGTGTGGAAGGGTATATCGGATTGTCAGGTGGTTCTGCAGGATTGATCACCAACTTTGGAACAAAAGAACAGATAGAAACCTATGTTCCCAAAATATTTGAAGGTCACTGGCAGGGAACGATGGCATTAACAGAACCGCAGGCAGGAAGTTCTTTATCGGATATTGTTACCTCGGCCTCCCCTACTGATAAAGGCTATTATAAGATTAAGGGACAAAAAATATTTATCTCCGGCGGACAACATGAGGCCTGCGAAAATTTTGTTCATCTCACATTGGCTAAGATTGATGGTGCGCCTGCCGGTGTAAAAGGTATTTCGCTTTTCATCATTCCTAAATTCCGGCCAACTGAAAATGGTGGATTAGAATATAATGATGTGTATTGCGCCGGTGATTTTCAGAAAATGGGACAACGTGGGTATGCAACTACGCATTTATCTTTTGGAGACAATGATGATTGCCGAGGATATCTAGTAGGAGAACCACACAAAGGTTTATCCTATATGTTTCATATGATGAATGGTGCAAGAATCAGTGTTGGACAAAGTGCTGCATCTGTTGCCATGGCCGCTTACCAGTCATCTTTACAATATGCAACGGAAAGGCCTCAGGGAAGATTGGCGAGTGAGAAAGACCCGCATAAACCACCAACACTGATCATTAATCATGCCGATGTACAAAGGATGTTGCTTACACAAAAAGCAATTGTAGAAGGTGCATTATCATTAGGCATGGAGTGTAACCGTTTATATGATCTTACCCATGCCACATCGGGTGAAGAAAAAGAAAAGCATTTACTCTTACTTGAAATATTAACGCCCATCGTAAAAACCTATTCATCCGAACAGGGAAGTCGCTCGGCAGCATTAGCCATACAGGTATTGGGTGGTTATGGATTTACTGCAGACTTTCCGGTACAACAACATTATCGTGATCTGAAGATTATGAGTTTGTATGAAGGAACCACCGGTATACAATCCCTTGATCTTTTGGGAAGAAAAGTAACCATGGCCAACGGACGTGCATTACAATTGCTAAGAGACGAGATCATTGACACAATTACAAAAGCGTCTTCGAATCCTCAACTTCAATCATATGCAATAGCGCTTGGCGCGGAACTGAAACAAATGGAAACCGTTTTAAAACACTTGAGTCAATTTGCACTAAAAGGAGAAATAGACAGGTATCTTTCTGATGCAACCGTTTTTATGGAAATGGCAGGATACATTGTTATTGGCTGGCAATGGCTAAAGCAGGGTGTTGCTGCTACGGAAAAACTGGCATCTGAAAATTTTAGCTCCCATACGGAAAGTTTTTACCAAAGCAAGATCCATACCATGGAATTCTTCTTTCAATATGAGCTGCCGCATTCTGGAGCCTGTGCTAAAACGCTGCTGGCGAACCATCCGCTTACGAATATCAGGGATAATGATATGTTTTTGTAGAGATCGCCGGTATTTAAGGGATAGAATATCCACATCTTTGGTATTTAACGGGTTGGGCACCATCAAATAATTATATTTACCGACTATTAAACAGCGATAATTATGCTTAAAGTAGGTGTTTTTGGTGTAGGCCATTTGGGCAAATTCCACCTGAATAACTGGAAGGAGATAGAAGGTGTTAAACTGGTAGGTTTTTTTGACCCGAATAACGATAATGCCAAACCCGTTGCTGAAGAATACGGGCTCAAACGTTTTGTGGATGAAGAAAAACTCATAGATGCCTGCGATATTATTGATATTGTAGCCCCAACAGATCATCATTTTCAGATCTGCATGCAGGCCATCCGCAAGGGGAAGCATGTATTTGTAGAGAAACCGCTTGCGAATACGCTGCAGGAAGGAAGGGATATAGTGGATATGGTTCGCGAAGCCAATATTAAAATGCAGGTTGGCCATGTAGAACGGTTCAACCCAGCTTACCTCGCCATCAAAGACATGAACCTGAACCCGATGTTTATTGAAGTACACAGGTTGGCGCAATTCAATCCAAGAGGTACAGAAGTAAGTGTGATCCTTGACCTGATGATTCATGATATTGATATCATTCTCAGTTTGGTAAAAAGCGATGTGAAAAACATTTCAGCGAGCGGTGTGGCGGTTATGACAGAAACACCTGATATCGCCAACGTTCGTATTGAATTTAATAATGGCTGTGTGGCCAATTTAACCAGCAGCCGTATCAGTATGAAGAAAATGCGGAAGATGCGTTTGTTTCAGAAAGATGCCTATCTCGGCATTGATTTTCTTGAAAAGAAAACAGAGGTTATTAAACTGAAACAACCGGACGATACCAATGTATTCTCTTTTGACATTGAAACACCCAATGGTAAAAAGACCATTGCGATAGCCACCCCATCTATTCAACCACAGAATGCGATTAAACTGGAACTCGAATCTTTTGTGGATGCCATCATTCACAATAAGCCTACCGTAGTAAGTGAGATAGATGGTTTTCTTGCGATGGAAGTAGCGCATAAAATCCTGGAAAAAATAAACAGTACCAGTATCCTGGTATAATCTGCATGAGTGGCCGTAAAAAGAATATAGCAGGATATATTATCAGCGATTACGTTTTTTCGGTAATAAGCCTGCTTCTGTTTTACAGGTTCATTCAATCAACAGATCTTTCGAAGGAGCTATTTTTTAATATTGCTGCCATCGCCGCGATATGGATCCTGTTGTATGCATTTGCAGGTAGCTACCACCGTTCATTATATGAGAAATCGAGACTGAACGAACTTACTTCTACCATTATATACAGTTTCATCGGTTGCCTGTTGCTGTTACCATTTGTTGATGCCCTGCAATCCGTTTCCTTTTTTCTTCTTTATTTTTTTATTCAGTGCATCCTTGTATTTTCCGGAAGAAGTTTATTGTTATGGCGCGTGAAAAAATCCTTAATAAAAGGGGATATTTTTTTTAATACACTGATCGTAGGCAACAATTCACATGCGGTTAAGCTCTATAAAGAACTGAATAAAAACTTCCGGTATCTCGGTTTTAAAACCATTGGTTTTATTGCCGGAGCAGATGAAACGCGGAATGGTTTAAGCAAATGGATCCCCAACCTTGGCAATATCCAGCAAATAGATAAAGTGATCGATCAATATCAAATAGAAAAAGTAATTCTGGCACTGGATAAAAAACAGAATCAGTTAACGGAGGATATTGTAAATCAACTGTCAGAAAAAGATGTGGACATCAAATTGGTTCCCAACACGCTTGATATTCTTGCAGGCTCAGTAAAAACCAATAATGTATTCGGGGCTATGTTGATCGACATACAAAGCAGTGCCCTCTCTCCACGCGAGCAGAATGTAAAAAGACTGATCGATATACTTTTATCGGTGAGCAGTCTTATGATTCTTAGTCCTTTATTATTATTCATTGCCTTACGCACCTGGTTTTCTTCCAAAGGCGGAATCATTTATCAGCAGGAAAGAATCGGCTTTAAAGGAAAACCGTTTACGATCTACAAATTCAGAAGTATGGTGGTGGATGCAGAAAAGAACGGGCCCGCTCTTTCCAGCGATAACGATCCAAGAATTACCCGTTGGGGAAAGTTTATGCGAAAATGGCGATTGGATGAACTGCCACAACTATGGAATATTATTTTGGGTGATATGAGTCTGATAGGACCAAGGCCTGAAAGAAAAGAATATATAGACAGGATCATGAAGTCAACCCCATACTACCGTTATCTGCTCAAAGCCAAACCCGGATTAACTTCCTGGGGTATGGTTCAATTTGGATATGCATCCAGTGTGGAAGAGATGATCGAAAGAATGGAATATGATCTGATCTATATCGAGAACGCTTCGCTCCTGCTTGATTTCAAGATCATGATGCATACTTTACGGATCATCTTATCAGGTAAAGGAAAATAATTCTTTATCCGCTGCAATTATTACGGTATTTTTCATTACGTGAATACAGGAATACAATTCATATCATCCACAGAAATAGACATTGCCAAATGGGATCATTGCATCAATAACCATTCCAATGGATTGATTTATGCATCAACATCTTATCTGAATGCCATGTGCGATAACTGGCATGGTTTAATCATTGGTGATTATCAAACCGTAATGCCTGTTCCCTGGAGAAGGAAATTGGGTTTTCGATATGGTTATGTTCCGGCATTTATTCAGCAACTGGGATTAGTTGGAGATACAAAAAAAATGATTTTTCCCGACTTAATGAAAGAAGTTTATTCTTTCTTATCGTTAGCCGATCTTCATTTTAATTTTTCAAATACTATTATACAGGATTCATTACCTGTTTTATCCAGGCCCAATTTAGTTTTACAACTTGCCGATGCATATCAAAGTATTTATGCAGGTTATCGAAATGACCTGAAAGAAAATATACGAAAAGCAGAAGCCGAAAATCTTATTTATGCTGATGGCAGCATTAATGAAGCCATTTCTTTGTATCAAAAATTGTATAGTTCCAGAATAGAACAGGTAAAACAATTTGACTATCTCCGGTTCCGGTTGTTATGCGAATCGCTGCAGAACAATCATCAGTGTTTTGTAAGGAAAGCAGCAGATATAAACGGCAATACACTTGCCACAGGGCTTTTTTTGAAAGACAGCAAACGTGTTTATAATATCATGAATACCACACTTCCGGCAGGGCGAGCGAAAGAAGCTAATCATTTTTTATTAAACAAAGTGATAAAGGAATTTTGCGGACAGGATTTGTTATTTGATTTTGAGGGGTCAGCACTGCCGGGTGTAAAACATTTCTATGATTCTTTTGGTGCTGTTGATCAGCCTTATTTTTATTATCATTTTAATGGCTTGCCGTGGTTACTTCGCTCATTCAAACGCTAAGGTTTTCTTTCAGATAAGATTCTTTCTGCAATCAGCAGATCAACGGGGCGTGTGATCTTGATATTATCATACTCGCCTTCTACCAGGTAAACACTCTCTCCAGATGCTTCCACTACGGTTGCTTCATCCGTAAAACTTTCGTCGTAAGCCTGTTCAAATGCAGGCAGTAATAATGTGCTTTGAAAAGTTTGGGGTGTTTGCACAATACGCACATTGTTCCTGTTCATTACATAATGATCCTCATCTTCCATAATGCGGATACTATCAGTTGCTGTTACTACAGGTATGGCACTTCCTTTTATCAAAGCCTGCTCATAACAACGATGTATTAATTGCTCTGTGATCAGGCAACGAACACCATCATGTACAAAAACAATAGAGGGTTCTTTTATCAATTGCAGGCCATTTTTAACAGATTGAAATCTGGTATCACCCCCTTCCGTAAGTATGATTCTTTGCTCCGCATTCAGGTTTTTACGTAATGATTCACCTTCAGAAAGATTTGCTTTGGGCAATACCAGTATAATCTGGATGTCCTTATATGATCGCAGAAACGTATTAAGTGTGTGCCATAATACAGGCCTTCCCTGTAACAGTAAAAATTGTTTTGGCATTGGGGTACCCATCCTTTGTCCGCTGCCACCTGCTACGATCACTGCATATTTTTTCATATTCCGGAGATGGTTTGTTCAATAAAAAGGAGCTACAAAAGTAGCCCCTTTCTTTTTCTCATGTGTATTTACTGATTTCTAAGATACATTATTTATAAATAGCTACCTCCTGTTGACCCCTGCTATTTTTAGATCCGCGGTACATACCGGCACTGTTAAAGAGCATCGCTGCATTGCCCAAAGCATCCACCCCTATCATTCCGCCTTCGCCCTGAATATTCACCAGTTTTTCGTTCACCACCTTGTCCATTGCCTGTTGTAAGGTGAGGCCTTTGTATTCCATTAAGCAGCTTACATCGTAAGCGGCAACAGCCCTGATAAACATTTCACCATGTCCTGTACAGCTAATCGCACAAGTGGCATTATTGGCATAAGTGCCGGAGCCGATCATTGGACTATCACCTATCCTTCCGTATTTTTTATTCGTCATACCACCTGTAGAAGTGGCTGCCGCCAGATTACCATTCGCATCGCAGGCAACTGCACCTACGGTTCCGAATTTTTTATCACGCATCAATTCTTCCAGATGATGGTGTGTATGATCAAGAGAATAATTATCCGAATCGCGTATCGCCTTCCATTGATCGTAACGGAATTGAGAAAAGAAATATTCATCAGGTTCCAGCTTCACGCCCTGTTTAATAGCAAAATCATTCGCGCCTTTTCCGCTTAAAAAAACATGGTTACTGTTACGCATTACTTCCATTGCCAGTTCTATCGGGTTACGAACGTTTCGTACACCGGCAACTGCACCGGCAGACAAATCAGATCCATCCATAATCGCTGCATCCATTTCCTGTACACCTTTTTTGGTAAATACAGATCCACGGCCGGCATTGAACAACACATTGTCTTCCAATAATACCAACGCGGCTTTTACTGCATTCACTGCTGTACCTCCCTGTTCCAATACTGCATAGCTTACATCAAGTGCTTGTTGCAACCCGTCAAAATAGGCTTTCTCCAGCTCAGGTGTCATATCTTCTTTCAAAATAGTACCTGCACCTCCATGTATGGCAATAGTAAAATCGGGCATAACTGTTTCACGTTTTCTAACGGTGAAATTAGCCATTTACCCAACTGAGAAAATCGAATTAATTGGTGGGATTGTTAGAGAAGGTTTAAGGTGGGGTGTGATTTGTTCAATCTCGTCTATCGGGTGAATAGTGAGTGGTGAGTAGTCAGTAAAAAACCGACATCCACTCACTACTGACTACTCACCACTCACTTCTCCAATCATTTCAACAAAAGCTCACACTCTTTCAGCAATTTCTCTTTATTGATAGCCGCCGTACCCACTTCCTCACAAACCAATCCCCCGGCAATATTGGCCATTTCGGCGGCGAGATTCATGTCTTTGGTGGTGGCGTAGACTAATGACGCTACCGAGATTACGGTATCGCCTGCACCACTTACATCGGCGATATTGCGGATATGTGTTGGGATAATGCGTGCCTTATCACCATCCTCAAAGAACACCCCTTTTTCAGAAAGCGTGATAAAAGAAATCTGGTGCTGTAAATGTTGCTGTAAGGCTTTATGAATTTGTTGTAAAGAAGAAAGATCAACCTGATCGGTTAAGAGATTCAGGCCTTCTTTTACTTCTTTCAGATTGGGTTTAAATATGGTAACACCTTTGAAGGAAAGAAAATTCTTTTTCTTGGGATCAACACTCGAAACCACATTATATTCTTTACAAAGTTTGATCAATTCATTGATCACTCTTTCGGTAAGTACTCCTTTGTTATAATCTTCAAATATTAAAATATCCGGTTTTTGTGTTTTGAAAAGCGTTTTAATATTCTGTAAAAGCCTGTCTTCTGTTTCTGTATCAATATCTGTTGTTACTTCTGCATCCAGCCGCATCATTTGCTGGTTGCGGCTCATTACCCTTGTTTTGTTGGTGGTGATACGTTTATCAGAAACCAAAATATGATCGGTATTGATCTTACTTTTCTTCAGAAGGTCTATCAGGTCTTTTCCATCAATATCATTACCAATTACTGAGAGTATCGTTGTTTGCGCACCCATCGAAACACTGTTCAATGCCACATTTGCGGCACCACCTACACGAAGCTCTTTTCTTTTTAAAGCAACTACCGGCACCGGTGCTTCCGGAGAAATGCGGTCTACATTTCCCCACCAATATGTATCCAGCATTACATCACCAATAATGGCAACTTTTATGGAATTAAAATCGGAGAACAGTTTTACAAAATCCATTAATCTGTTTTTTTCGAATTACCCAAGGCAATATAATACAAAGGTATGCCCAGCAATGTTATCGCAAGCCCCCATAATGAATAGGTTGGTGAAGCCCATACAAGCCCTACACAAAATGAAACAGCCAATAAGATATAAATAGCCGGCAATACAGGATAACCAAATGCTTTGTATGGACGTTCTGCATCAGGCATTTTCTTTCTGAGTATGAAAATTCCAATGATGGTGAGTACGTAAAAGATCACTACAATAAAAGATACCATCGTTAACAGATCTCCATACTTTCCGCTTAAACATAATAAACTGGCCACCACACACTGGATCCATAATGCATATTCAGGAACCGCATTTTTATTGAGTTCGCCTGTTTTCTTAAAGAATAAACCATCTTTTGCCATTGTATAATATACTCTTGCACCGGCCAATATCAATCCATTATTACAACCAAAGGTTGAGATCATGATCATCACGGCTATAACAATAGTTCCTGCATTTCCGAAGATCGCGTTTGCGGCTGTTACAGCTACCCTGTCATTCTCAGCGTATGCTATCGATTGTAAAGGCAGTACATTTAAGTACATCAGATTAGCTGTAATATAAATGAGTGTAACAATCAGTGTTCCGAAGAAAAGACTCAGACCGATATTGCGTTGCGGATTTTTTATCTCACCGGCAATGAACGTAACATTGTTCCACGAATCGCTGCTGAAGATAGAACCTACCATTGATGCTGCTATTGCACCAATCAATACGCCACCTGAAATCGGCTGCCAGGTTGTTGGTGATAAAATACCCGCTGCATTTTTCGCACCCAGATCCTGCATGGCTTTAAAACCGGTACTGAAATTCTCTGACCAAAAACTATGTTTTGCCAGTAGAAACCCAAATACGATCAAACCAAAAAGGGATACCAATTTTGTAACGGTAAATGTTGATTGTATGATCTTACCGCCCTTTACACCGCGTGTATTGGTATAGGTTAGAAAAGTGATCATTCCAATAGCGAGTAATTGTGCAGCGGAAATTTTAATAAAGCCAAGATCAGCTATAATATTTCCTTCTCCAACAGAAGGTATTAAATACGCAGTAAACCGGCTGAACGCAACACCCACTGCTGCAATCGTTGCTGTTTGAATTACTGAAAAAAAACTCCAGCCAAACAAGAATCCGATCAATTTATTATACGACTCCTTTAAGTACACATACTGCCCGCCGGCCTTGGGAAACATAGCACTCAGCTCTCCATAACTTACGGCTGCTGTAATGGTCATAAAGCCGGTGATCAGCCATACCAAAATGAGCCAGCCTGCACTACCCACATTTCGGGTAATATCTGCACTCACAATAAAGATCCCCGATCCGATCATACCGCCTGCAACAATCATGGTTGCATCAAACAGACCAAGGGTAGGTTTAAAACTGGTATTTGTATTTGGAGTTGTACTCATAAAAAAATCCTGCTGGTTAAAACAGGATTTGAAGATAATAAATATGATTGAAGTTTTATTTCTTCTTCTTATACAATGCATTCAGCCCTTTTACCACATCCTGTGTGATATTATAGGCACTGTCTTTCAGATACATCAGATCTGCTGAGCTCGAGAGGATATAAGCATAGCCTTTATCCTTATTATACTCTTTCAGATAATCTTCGATCTTCTTCTTTACATCCTGCATTTTTCTGAATTGCTCATCCTGCATCTCATCACTCATCATTTTCTCTTTACCCTGAAATGCTTTTTCCATCTGCATCAGTTCCTGCTGTTTATTGGCCAGTTCTGATTGTGATAAGGCAGAAGCTACTTTCTGTAATTCCTGGTATTTACCGGAGAAGGTACTTTTCATATCACCGAGAACCTTGGCGTTGGATTGGCTTTTCGCTTCCAGTTCACCCGCGATTTCCTTAAAATATTCAAACTGACTTTGAATAGAATCTGTTTCAAAATAAGCTATTCTGAAACTGCCATTGGGCACTGATTTGGTAGAACCCGTAGCAACGGTACCAGTTGATGATGAAGAGAAATGCAGATAAAACAGTACCGCCACTGCTACTGCCAAAACAATATTTAAACCGAGTGTAAAATTTTTCATGAAAGGGTATTTGTGTTCGAATTTAGTTTGATTCTCAGAAACAGAATTGTTAATAATCCTAAACCTGTATGCTTATATGATCATGTACGATTTTCCCTTACTTAAAAAAAGTAGGAAGTTTTCACTCCCTACTTTTTTATATACTTAGTGCGGGCTCTTGTCAGGAGACAAGAACTGCCAGCTTATTCATCATCATCAAAGCTCATCGCTTCGCGTGTAGAAGACAGTACTTCGTACTCTTCTTTGCTGCCCACGATCATGTTTTCGAATTCTTTCTGTCCGGAACCGGCAGGGATCAGGTGACCTGTGATCACATTCTCCTTCAGTCCTAACATCATATCCGTTTTACCCTGAATAGCAGCCTGGCTTAACACCTTGGTTGTTTCCTGGAATGATGCTGCAGAAATCCAGCTTTGTACACCTAATGATGCTTTGGTAATACCTAATAATACCGGTGTAGCTGTTGCAGGTTTTGCATCCCTTACTTCTACCAGTTTTTTATCGCTTCTGCGGAGGATTGAATTTTCTTCTCTCAACTCACGCAGGGTGATAATCTGACCCGGTTTCATCTTGGTGCTTTCGCCACCTTCCGTTACTACTTTCTTATCATAGATCCTGTCGTTCTCTTCAATAAAGTCGAACCTGTCTTCCAGATCTTCTTCCAAGAACTTGGTATCTCCTGCATCAACGATCTCAACTTTCTTCATCATCTGACGAACGATCACCTCAACGTGTTTATCGTTGATACGTACACCCTGTAAACGGTATACTTCCTGGATCTCATTCACCACATATTCCTGAACTGCAAAAGGTCCTTTGATTGCGAGGATATCAGCCGGTGCGATCTGTCCATCAGACATCGGTGTACCCGCTTTCACGAAGTCACCATCCTGAACCAGGATCTGTCTTGTTAACGGAACCAGATATTTCTTCACCATGCCATCTCTTGATTCTACAATGATCTCACGGTTACCACGTTTTACGTTACCAAATGCAACCACACCATCGATCTCACAAACAATCGCAGGGTTACCCGGATTACGTGCTTCGAACAATTCTGTTACACGTGGCAGACCTCCTGTGATATCACGGAGTTTTCCGAGTACACGTGGGATCTTAACCAATACCTGTCCTGCTCTTACCTCATCGCCTTCTTCAATAACGATGTGTGAGCCTACCGGTAAGTTATATTGTTTGATCTCTTTTCCTTCTACACAAATGGTAGGGATCTTGGTCTTATCTTTTGTTTCGATAACCACTTTTTCGCGGTGACCGGTTTGTTCGTCAGACTCATCACGGTAAGTGATACCATCCAATACATCCTGGAATTTGATCTTACCAACCTGCTCAGCAACGATAACGTTATTGAACGGATCCCATGTACAGATCACATCTCCTTTTTTAACTACTGTACCATCTTTGATATTCAAAGTAGCACCATAAGGAACGTTATTGGTGATCATCAAACGGTCGTTCTTCACATCCATAATTCTCACCTCACCGGTACGGCCGATAACGATCTTCACTTTCGTGCCTTCTGCGTTAACGGTATCAACAGTACGTAAACCATCAAACTGGATCGTACCATCGAACTTAGCCTGTAAAGTAGATTCAATAGAAGCAGAGCCCGCAACACCACCCACGTGGAACGTACGCAATGTTAACTGTGTACCCGGCTCACCGATGGATTGTGCAGCGATAATACCTACTGCATCTCCTCTTTGTGCCAGATAACCTGTTGCCAGATTCTTACCATAACATTTTACACAAACACCACGCTTGCTTTCGCAAGTCAATACAGAACGGATCTCAACCGTTTCAATACCCGCTTCTTCAACAGCTTTCGCATCTTCAGAAGAAATTTCTTCTCCTGCAGTAATGATCAGCTCTTCTGTTACAGGATGGTAAACATTATGAAGAGACGTACGTCCTTCAATTCTGTCTGCCAGTGGTTCAATTACATCTTCATTATCTTTCAATGCAGTTGTTGCATTTCCACGCAGTGTTCCGCAATCTTCTTCAGAAATAACCACATCCTGTGATACGTCAACCAAACGACGGGTCAGATAACCTGCATCCGCTGTTTTCAGGGCCGTATCCGCCAAACCTTTACGGGCACCGTGGGTAGAGATAAAGTAATCCAATACGTTCAGTCCGCCTTTAAAGTTAGACAGGATCGGATTTTCAATTACCTCACTGCCTGAGCTTCCGCTTTTTCTTGGTTTCGCCATCAATCCACGAATACCTACCAGCTGTTTAACCTGTGTTTTACTACCACGGGCACCGGAATCCAACATCATGAATACAGAGTTGAATCCTTGTTTATCGATGGTCATTTCATGGATCAGACTTTCAGTGATCTTCATATCCACACGACCCCAGATATCAATAACCGCGTTGTAACGCTCGTTATTGGTGATCAGACCCATGTTATAGCTTTCCCACACTTCATTCACTTCATCTTTTGCAGAATCCAGTAACTGCTCTCTGATCTCAGGAACGATCAGGTCATTTACACTGAACGACAATCCACCACGGAAGGCCATACGGAATCCGAGTGTTTTGATATCATCCAGGAATTTCGCTGTTTTAGGCACATTCGTGATTTTGATGATATCACCAATGATCTCACGAAGACTTTTCTTGGTCAACAAAGCATTTACATATCCTACTTCAACAGGTACGTGCTGGTTAAACAATACACGTCCAACTGTTGTATCGATCAGTTTCTTAACCAACTGTCCGTTCACACGTACATTGGTCTTCACTTTAATATTTGCATGCAGGTCAACACGTCCTTCATTGTATGCAATGATCACCTCATCCATACTGTAGAAAGCCATGCCTTGTCCTTTCACGATCTCATCACCCATGGTTTTCTTACCCTTGGTAATGTAGTACAGTCCCAATACCATGTCCTGAGAAGGAAGAGTAATTGGTGTACCATTCTGTGGGTTCAGAATGTTGTGTGATGACAACATCAATAACTGGGCTTCCAAAATTGCGGCATTGCTCAAAGGCACGTGCACCGCCATCTGGTCACCATCGAAATCGGCGTTGAATGAAGAGGTTACCAACGGGTGTAACTGGATCGCCTTTCCTTCTACCAGTTTTGGCTGGAACGCCTGAATAGACAGACGGTGAAGTGTTGGGGCCCTGTTCAACAGGATTGGATGACCTTTCAAAATATTTTCAAGAATATCCCAGATCACAGCTTCTTTACGGTCTACTAATTTCTTAGCCGACTTCACTGTTTTCACGATACCTCTTTCAATTAATTTTCTGATAACAAATGGCTTGAACAATTCGGCAGCCATATCTTTTGGTAAACCACACTCATGTATTTTGAGTTCAGGTCCTACCACGATAACCGAACGACCGGAATAGTCAACACGTTTACCAAGCAAATTCTGACGGAAACGTCCCTGTTTACCTTTCAATACATCTGATAATGATTTCAGTGCACGTCCACCTTCTGCTTTAACTGCATTGGATTTACGGCTGTTGTCAAACAGAGAATCGATGGCTTCCTGCAGCATACGTTTTTCGTTACGCAGGATCACTTCAGGTGCTTTAATTTCCAACAACCTTTTTAAACGGTTGTTACGGATAATTACACGACGGTAAAGATCATTCAGATCAGAGCTGGCAAAACGGCCACCATCCAATGGCACCAATGGACGCAGTTCCGGTGGAATCACAGGAATATACTGCATCACCATCCACTCTGGGCGGTTAGTGATACGGGTACTTGCATCACGGAATGATTCAACTACGCTCAAACGCTTTAAGGCATCTGCTTTACGTTGCTGAGAGGTTTCAGTTGCCGCTGCATTACGCAGAGAGAAACTTAAACCATCCAGATCAATTCTTTCCAACAGGGCATGAACGGCTTCAGCACCCATCTTCGCAACAAATTTGTTCTGGTCGTCATCAGGTAAGTATTGATTATCCTTTGGCAAATTGTCAAGGATATCCAGGTACTCTTCTTCGGTCAACAGATCACCCATGTTCAGGTTCTCTTTGATACCGCCCTGTATCACTACATATCTTTCGTAATAAACAATGGTTTCTAATTTCTTAGAACTCATGCCTAATAAATAACCGATCTTGTTTGGTAAACTTTTGAAGTACCAGATATGCACTACAGGCACCACTAATTTAATGTGGCCCATACGCTCTCTACGTACTTTCTTTTCGGTTACTTCTACGCCACAACGGTCGCAAACAATACCCTTGTAACGGATACGCTTATACTTACCGCAGGCACACTCATAATCCTTTACCGGACCGAAGATTCTTTCACAAAATAAACCATCACGCTCCGGTTTGTAGGTACGGTAGTTAATGGTTTCAGGCTTTAGTACTTCACCAAAACTTCTTTCAAGGATACTGTCAGGCGATGCCAGGCTGATAGTGATCTGAGAGAAAGTTGGTCTCGGTTTGTTATCTCTTTTGATTGCCATATCTCTGTTGAGGATTTGTATTTTTTTATTTTGTTGTCAGCTGTTGAATCTTACTTCAGCAACTGTTGCGTCGTCCCGCATCTTTGCGGGATGCTGTAGTAACGCTTATAGGCAGTGGTGAGTAGTCAGTAGTGAGTGAAAAAACTCACTACTGACCACTCACTACTCACTTATTCAAATTTCAGATCAAGACCTAAGCCTCTCAATTCATGTACCAATACATTAAATGATTCTGGCACACCCGGACGTGGGATATTATCACCTTTCACGATCGCTTCGTAAGTTTTCGCACGGCCGATGATATCATCCGATTTCAGTGTCAGCAATTCCTGCAGAATGTTGGCAGCACCATATGCTTCCAGTGCCCAAACCTCCATCTCACCAAAACGCTGTCCACCAAACTGTGCCTTACCACCCAACGGCTGTTGCGTGATCAAGCTGTATGGTCCGATTGAACGGGCGTGCATCTTATCATCAACCATGTGGTGCAGTTTGATAATGTATATCACACCCACAGTAGCTTTCTGGTGGAAACGCTCTCCTGTTTCACCATCATACAGATAAGTATGTCCGTTTCTTGGAATATCAGCCTGCTTACAATATTCTTCGATCTGGTCTGTAGAAGCACCATCAAAGATTGGTGTAGAGAATTTCAATCCCAGTTTCTTACCGGTCCATCCCAGAATGGTTTCATAGATCTGTCCCAGGTTCATACGTGATGGTACCCCTAACGGATTCAACACAATATCAACCGGTGTTCCATCTTCCATGAACGGCATATCTTCTGCACGAACAATTTTGGCAACGATACCTTTGTTACCGTGACGGCCCGCCATCTTATCTCCCACTTTCAGTTTACGCTTAACAGCTAAGTAAACTTTCGCCAGTTTCAATACACCTGCAGGTAATTCATCACCAATAGAAATATTGAACTTCTCTCTCTTATAACGGCCTAATTCTTCGTTGAATTTAATGCTGTAATTGTGCAGCAATGTGTTGATCTGATCATCGATCTTCGCATCAGCTGTCCAACCCAATGGATTCACGTTTTGATAATCGATAGTTGACAAATTCTTTTGATTGAATTTGGCTCCTTTACCGATCAACACTTCACCAAAGTTGTTGCTTACACCTGTAGATGCTTTGTCTTTCAACAAAGTCTGCAATTTGTCTAACAACAGTTCTTTCAGGTTCTCAGTGTTTTGCTGGTGAACTTTTTCTACTTTCTCCAACAATGCTTTCTCACGGATCTTACCATTCTTATCTTTCTTAGCACGCTGGAACAGTTTCTTGTCTATCACCACACCTTCTGTACCGTTTGGTGCTTTTAAAGAAGCATCTTTTGCATCACCCGCTTTGTCTCCAAAGATGGCACGCAACAGTTTTTCCTCAGGGGTAGGATCAGATTCACCTTTTGGTGTGATCTTACCGATCAGGATATCTCCTTCTTTAATGGTTGCACCAATACGAATGATACCGTTCTCATCCAGATCCTTAGTCGCTTCTTCAGAAACGTTTGGTATATCCGGAGTCAATTCCTCTTCTCCTAATTTTGTATCACGTACTTCCAGTTCGTATTCTTCAATGTGTACAGAAGTAAACAGATCTTCACGTACCACTTTCTCATTGATTACAATGGCATCCTCAAAGTTGTAACCTTTCCATGGCATGAATGCCACCTGCAGGTTACGACCCAATGCGAGTTCTCCATTTTGTGTTGCATAACCTTCTGTTAAGAAATCTCCTTTCTTCACTTTCTGTCCTTTTCTTACGGCAGGACGAAGATTGATACAGGTTGCCTGGTTCGTTTTCATGAACTTGGTCAGTTTGTATATCTGCAAGTCATCATTAAAACTTACCAAACGGTCAAGGTCATTACGGTCGTAACGAACATGGATCTCATTTGCATCCACAAATTCAATCACACCATTTCCTTCACTGTGGATCTGGATACGTGCATCACGTGCAGCTTTACCTTCCAGTCCGGTACCTACGATAGGTGCATCCAAACGGATCAATGGTACAGCCTGACGTTGCATGTTCGATCCCATCAATGCACGGTTGGCATCATCATGTTCAAGGAACGGAATCAGCGAAGCACTCAAACCAACGATCTGGTTCGGAGCCACGTCCATATATTCTACTTCTTCTTTATCAAGAATCGGGAAATCACCTGTTTGACGAGATACAACTTTGTCTTCAGTAAATTGTCCTTTGTCATTCAATGGAGAATTACTCTGGGCAATTTTTGCTGAATCTTCTTCTTCCGCACTCAGGAAAGTTAATTCCTTCATATTCACTTTACCATCTACTACTTTACGGTATGGTGTTTCAATGAATCCCATATCGTTGATAGAAGCGTGTACGCAAAGTGTAGAGATCAAACCAATGTTTGGTCCTTCCGGTGTTTCAATGGTACATAAACGGCCGTAGTGAGAATAGTGTACGTCACGTACCTCAAAACCTGCACGTTCTCTGCTCAAACCACCCGGTCCTAATGCGGAGATACGACGCTTGTGCGTGATCTCACTCAATGGATTGGTTTGGTCTAAGAACTGGGAAAGCTGTGATGTTCCGAAGAATGAATTAATCACAGAAGATAAGGTTCTCGCATTGATCAGATCAACCGGAGTAAATACCTCATTGTCACGAACGTTCATACGCTCACGGATGGTACGCGCCATACGCGCCAAACCCACACCGAACTGAGCATACAACTGCTCGCCTACGGTACGTACACGACGGTTGCTCAGGTGATCAATATCATCGATCTCAGCTTTCGCATTCGTTAAACGAACGAGATATTTGATGATCTCAATAATATCCTGTTTGGTTAATACTTTTTTCTGCAGAGGATAATCGAGTCCCAGTTTGCGGTTGATCTTGTAACGGCCAACTTCTCCCAGGTCATAACGTTTATCGCTGAAGAATAATTTATCAATGATACCACGGGCAGTTTCATTATCAGGGGCATCAGCTCCACGCAATTGGCGATAGATATGCTGAACCGCTTCCAGTTCACTGTTCGAAGTATCTTTATTTAATGTGTTGTAGATAATGGCGTAATCTCCACCCACGTCTTCTTTCTGAATAAATACGCTTTTCACTTCCATTTCAATAATGGTTGCAATCGCTTCTTCATCCAAAACCGTGTCACGCTCCATCACGATCTCATTACGCTCAATACTCACTACCTCACCGGTATCTTCATCCACGAAATCTTCTACCCATGTTCTCAGAACACGTGCAGCCAATTTCTTGCCTACCTGGTTAGCTAATGATTTTTTATCTGCTTTTACCTCATCGGCCATACCGAAGAGTTCGAGGATATCTTTATCTGTTTCAAAACCGATAGAACGCAGTAAGGTAGTAACCGGGAATTTCTTCTTGCGGTCGATATACGCATACATTACGTTATTGATATCGGTAGCGAATTCCATCCACGCTCCTTTGAAAGGGATCACCCTTGCAGAGTAGATCTTGGTTCCGTTGGGGTGAATAGATTGTCCGAAGAATACACCCGGTGAACGGTGTAACTGCGATACAACCACACGCTCAGCTCCGTTAATTACAAAGGTTCCGCGCGGAGTCATGTAAGGAATGTTTCCTAAGAATACATCCTGTACAATGGTCTGGAAATCCACATGCTCCTCATCATTACAGCTCAAACGAAGTTTGGCTTTCAGAGGAACAGCGTAAGTCAAACCACGCTCCATACACTCTTCAATGGTGTAACGTGGCGGATCAATAAAATAATCCAGGAACTCCAACATAAAAATGTTACGCGTATCTGTTATCGGAAAGTTTTCCTTAAACACGCGAAACAGCCCTTCCACATTACGTTTATCAGGCGTAGTTTCTAGTTGAAAAAATTCTCTGAAAGATTCTAACTGAATGTCGAGGAGGTCTGGTGCATCGGCTAAATGTCTTGTCTTGCCAAAGTTGACCCTGTTGTTCAATGTAGTTGTAGACATATTTGTGAAAACCGGTTTTTTAGCGAAAAAATATTGGGGAGAACTGGAGATTCTCTTAACGTACAATCGGCGCATCCACCATTCAAACAAAAATGATAAAAATGTCCACCCGCTAATTAGCCCAAAATAAAGGATGGCAAAGGTAATGAATAGAGAGAAACTTAAAAAACAAATTTTGGACCAAACCCTGCAATGTGGAAAAAGAAACTTATATACAGACGCTGCTCTGCCAAAATTGGCAGATCAAAGGAAGTTTTAACAGTTTATAGCTAAACGGAGCATAGAGAAATGCATCTCACCTGAAAACTGAGATTATGCGCAAATACCTGTTAATCACACTGTTTCTTTTATCTGCAGTGGCTGATGAAGCTTTTTCCCAGGTTAGTATTGGTGTGGGTGTGGGACCGAGAATGGGTTATGGAGGCTATGCGCCTGTATATGGCCGTCCTTACCCCCGCAGAAAACAACAAAAAGGCCAGAACCTGCCCAAATTCGACCCCGTAGTTCATTTCTCTGTGGGCTATGGCTATCCCAATCTGGATAAATCCCAAATGGCTTCGTTTTACAATTATTCATTAAGCAATATCAAGCAAACCGGACCGATTACCGGGTCATTAGATTACCAGTACAGTCAGAACTCTTCAATTGGTCTGATGGTGACCCACGGCCAGATCAGCGGTTCTTATTATGATTATAACAACCCAACCGGTCCAGCGGTAATGAGCGGATCGCTTGATAACTGGAGTGTAATGGTAAATATGATGAATTATATGCCCGGAGCTGAAAAAGTAACCCCTTATTTCAGAACAGCCGTTGGTATCAATATCTGGACACAGAATTATTCAGATGCGATCGGAAATAAAGTAAACGGGATATCAGATCCTAATCAACTGGCTTACCAGATCAGTTTGGGTGCCAAGATCCATCTTTCCAAAAACACAGGATTGTTTATGGAAGCGGGATATGGGAAATATATTGTGCAGGGGGGATTGTCGTTTAGGCTGTAATCGTGAGGCGTGAGTGGGTGTACTCCAATCAACACTCACGATTCACGATTCACGTCTCACGATTCACACTAACACAAAAAAGCCGGTAAGCAATAAACTTACCGGCTATATCTTGAGAGAAATGAAATTACTTCACTTCAACTTCAGCACCACCTTCTTTCAGTTTAGCGGCGATATCATCAGCTTCTGCTTTAGATACACCTTCTTTCACTGCTTTAGGAGCGCTATCAACTAAGTCTTTAGCTTCTTTCAGTCCAAGACCGGTTAATTCTTTAACGATTTTAACCACGCCTAATTTGCTTGCACCACCGCTAACCAGGATAACATCGAAAGATGTTTTCTCTTCAGCTGCAGCAGCACCGCCGCCATCGCCACCTGATACTACAACTGCAGCAGCAGCTGGTTCAATACCGTAATCAGCTTTTAATACATCAGCTAATTCCTGAACTTCTTTTACTGTTAAGCCTACTAATGTTTCGGCTAATGCTTTAACGTCTGCCATGTGTTTAAATTTTTTCCGTCTTCATTTCTGCTTTCGCGATCCGACGGAGGGTTTAAAAAAATTTGATTCTTATTAATTTGAGAATTTGAGAATTTGAGAATTTGAAAATTTTCAAACACAGCATCCCAGTTAATCCTTTGTTCATTGAATATTTTACAATGTACTGTCATTTTCAGATCAGCACATTTTCAAATTTTCAAATTACTCTGCGGTTGCGCCTTCAGCTGCTTTCTCGTGGTGGTGCAATAATGCAGCCAGTACACGTTTAGCAGGTGATTGTAACAATCCGATCACTTCACCGATCAATTCATTCTTGGTCTTGATCTGAGTAAGTGCTTTCAGGGTATTATCTCCTGTATACACATCACCATTGATGAAAGCCGCTTTCAGAACGGGTTTGTCGCCATTGCTTGCCTTACGGAAAGAACTGATGATCAAAGCGGGCTCTTTAGGGTTCTCAGAAAACATCAGTGCGGTTACGTTGTTCAATGACTCGTAAACACCTGCATATTTTTCTGCATCCAATGATTCCAAAGCTTTGCGGATGAGGGTGTTTTTAGCCACCTTCATTTCTACCTGCTTATCAAAACAGGTACGGCGCAGTTTGGAAACCTGTGCCACAGTAAGAGATTCTGTATCGGTAATGTAGAAGTTATTATACTGAGAGAACTTGCCTTTCAGAATTTCGATTACTTCATTTTTTTGATCTTTAGTCATAACTAATCTTTTTAAAAACCCGGGTCATCTTCCGTCCTTTTTTACGAGGACAAAATCACCAGGATTAGTTCATTAATGATTTGGTGTCTAATGTGATACCCGGGCTCATTGTGCTGGCCATACTTACACCTCTCAGGTAAATACCTTTGGCAGAAGATGGTTTCAGTTTAATGATGGCATTGATCAGTTCAGCACTGTTCTCTGCAATTTTATCTGAAGCAAAAGAGATACGGCCGATAGAAGCGTGAACAATACCCGCTTTATCAACTTTGAAAGCGATCTTACCGCCTTTTACCTCATTTACAGCACCGGCTACATCATTGGTAACGGTTCCTGTTTTAGGGTTTGGCATCAGGTTACGTGGTCCTAATACTTTACCCAGTTTACCAATTTTAGGCATTACAGAAGGTGTAGCGATAATAACGTCTACATCAACCCATCCGCCTTCAATTTTGGTGATGAATTCATCCAGACCTACATAATCAGCACCTGCTTCTTTTGCAGCGGCTTCTTTATCAGGCGTACACAAAACCAATACTTTCTTGGTTTTACCGGTACCATGTGGTAACGATACGGTACCACGTACCTGCTGGTCTGCTTTCTTAGGATCTACACCCAAACGGATGTGAAGGTCCACAGAGCTATCAAATTTTGTACAATTAATCTCTTTTACGAGGTTGGCAGCATCTTTCAGGGAATAAACTTTGTTTTTATCCACCTTAGTTACTGCTACTTTTCTTTTTTTAGTAAGTGACATTTTCTAATGTTGTTAAGGTGAATAATTAGTTTTCCCATGGAGCTTTACCATCAACGGTGATGCCCATACTGCGTGCAGTACCGGCTACCATGCTCATAGCGCTGTTAATTGTAAAGGCGTTCAGGTCAGACATCTTGTCTTTCGCGATCACTTCAACCTGTTCCCAGGTTACTTTACCTACTTTTTGACGATTGCTTTCTTTAGATCCCGTTGTGATCTTAGCGGCTTCCATTAACTGAACAGCGGCTGGAGCAGTTTTCAAAACAAAGTCGAAAGACTTGTCTGAATAAACGGTGATCAAAACAGGAACTACTTTTCCCATTTTGTCCTGGGTTCTTGCATTGAATTGTTTGCAGAACTCCATAATGTTCACACCCTTAGAACCGAGTGCGGGGCCCACCGGAGGCGCAGGATTGGCTTGACCGCCTTTCACCTGCAGCTTCACGAAGCCAGAGATTTCTTTTGCCATTTTTTTTAGATTTAATTGGTAATAGCGTCACACCTTTTGGCGTAACTCCCAAATTCAATCATTCTTTTAAAAAGAACTTTTGGGGCGGCAAAGGTAGGGAAATCAGACATATTCCCAAATAAAAAGGAGAGAAATGTCCAAAAGTCAGAAAAGTCGGGAAGTCCGGAAGAACAAAACCAAAGGCTTTCGGTCTTTCCGACTTCCGGACTTTCCGTCTATAACAAACAAAAAAGCCACAGACTCAACATCCATGGCTTTATAGTATTATGTGTAACTGATTAACTCAACTTCTCCACCTGCATATAACTCAGTTCCACAGGTGTTGAACGTCCGAAGATCTTAACGGTTACTTTCAGTTTTTTCTTCTCGTCGTTCACATCTTCGATCACACCGTTAAAGTCGTTGAAAGGCCCTTCGATGATTTTGATGGTTTCTCCTACGATGAATGGTTCGCTCATGGTTACACCCTGGTCGTTCATTTCATCTACTTTACCCAGCATTTTGTTCACTTCACTTTTACGGAGGGAGATGATATTGCCTTTAGAGCCTTTTCCATCTGTAAGGAAGTGCATTACGTTGCTGATATTGCTGATATGCTGTACAATATCATCATTCAGTTTACCATCCAGTACTTCCATCATTACATAACCGGGGAAATAGTTTTTTTCGCGCATTACTTTTTTACCGTTCTGCACTTTATACACTTTTTCCATTGGAAGGAAGATCTGTTTAATGATCTCCTGCCAGCCACTGCGGATGATATCTTTATCGAGGTATTCTTTTACTTTACGCTCTTTACCACTAACCACGCGGAGTACATACCACTTGGTTTCAGCCTGTGGTGCTGCAGTTTCTACGCCCGGGGTTTCTACTACTTCTGGTTCCATGGTTATGACTTAAATAATGAATAGATCAGCTTCAATAACTGCATACCGGAAAAATCCATCACCCAAACCATTGCTGTAATGATTACGGTTGCCACCAGAACGATCACAGTGCTTTGCTGTAATTGTATCCATGAAGGCCAGGTTACTTTTTCCAGTAACTCGCGGTAACTCTCTTTGAAATACGTAGTGATCTTATTCATAAACCCACCAATTTGAAAATTTGAAAATTTGAAAATTTGAAAAATGAATACAACCTGAAAACCTGAAATCTCATTTTCAAATTTTCAAATTGACACATTTTCAAATTACTCAGCACGGGCACTAGGATTCGAACCCAGATCGAAGGTTTTGGAGACCTTAATACTAACCGTTGTACGATGCCCGTAGAAAGCTAAAAGCTATTCCGGAGGTCCGAAACAGCTTTTAGTAGTATGTTACAAATGTAGTAAAAAACATTTGTGTGAAGCTAAAAGCTTGCGCCTTTTCGCTTATTTCTTATTTGATGATTTCAGTAACCTGACCGGCACCTACTGTACGTCCACCTTCGCGGATAGCGAATTTCAGACCTTTCTCCATCGCAATTGGCTGGATCAGTTTTACAGAAAGACCGATGTTATCACCAGGCATTACCATTTCAGTTCCTGCAGGCAGGGTAACTTCACCGGTAACATCTGTTGTACGGAAATAGAACTGAGGACGGTATTTGTTGAAGAAAGGAGTGTGACGACCACCTTCTTCTTTGCTCAATACGTAAACCTCACCTTTGAAATCAGTATGCGGAGTGATAGAACCTGGCTTACAGATTACCATTCCACGACGGATATCTTTTTTCTCGATACCACGTAACAGAAGACCTGCGTTATCACCAGCTTGTCCTTCATCCAATAGTTTTTTGAACATTTCAACACCGGTTACAGTAGATACCAATGGAGCATCCATCAAACCTACGATCTCAACACCTTCACCCACTTTGATGATACCACGCTCAATACGACCAGTTGCAACGGTACCACGACCAGTAATAGAGAATACATCTTCCACAGACATCAGGAAGGCCATATCTACCGGACGAGGAGGCAATGGAATGTAAGTATCAACCGCTTCCATCAGTTCTTCAATTTTAGCAACCCATTTTGGATCTTCAGCTAAAGCGCCTGTAGCAGAACCCTGTATAATTGGTGTGTTTTCGCCATCAAATCCTTTCTCAGTCAATAATTCACGGATCTCCATCTCTACCAGTTCCAACAACTCAGGATCGTCAACTAAATCAACTTTGTTCATGAATACCACCATACGAGGTACACCTACCTGACGGGCAAGCAGGATATGCTCTCTTGTTTGAGGCATAGGACCATCGGTAGCAGCCACAACTAATATTGCACCATCCATCTGTGCAGCACCGGTAATCATATTCTTCACATAGTCAGCGTGACCTGGACAGTCAACGTGTGCATAGTGACGGTTAGCAGTCTGATACTCTACGTGTGCAGTATTGATAGTAATACCACGCTCTTTTTCTTCAGGAGCTCCGTCGATTTCATCATATTTTTTAGCAACGTTACCCATTCCTTTTTTAGACAAGATCATGGTAATAGCTGCTGTTAAAGTAGTCTTACCATGGTCAACGTGACCAATGGTACCTACGTTTACGTGAGGTTTTTCCCTCTTAAAGGTCTCTTTTGCCATTTTTATCGGTTTTTAGTTGTGTTTTTAAAATTGTTGGCCGTTTAAGGCCGTTTAAGTTTATTATTTACCCGCAAAGGTATATCAATCTGTTTCTCTTCCTCATATCTCTTTAAAGAGCCGTTAGTGAGAATCGAACTCACGACCTCATCCCTACCAAGGATGTGCTCTACCCCTGAGCTACAACGGCTTTTCTTAGTCAGGAGTTGGGAGTTATCAGTCTGGAGTCTGTTCTGGAACTCCAGACTCCTAACTTCTGACTTCTAACTAACAACAGAGCGGAAGACGAGGCTCGAACTCGCCACCTATAGCTTGGAAGGCTATCGCTCTACCAAATGAGCTACTTCCGCTTATTAATTTGAAAATTTGAAAATGTGGCAATTTGAAAATTGGCCTCATTTCACAAACCCTCATTTTACAAAGAACTCAATGCTACAAATCATTTTCAAATTTTCAAATTAGCTAATTTTCAAATTTGACTGTGGGCAGAGTAGGGTTCGAACCTACGTACACGTGAGTGAACAGATTTACAGTCTGTCGCCTTTAACCGCTCGGCCATCTGCCCTTGACTTAGTTAGGAGTTAAAAGTTAATAGTCTGGAGTTGCCTCAACTATTAACTTTTAACTTCCAAAGAGCCGAAGATGGGACTCGAACCCGCGACCTGCTGATTACAAATCAGCTGCTCTACCAACTGAGCTACTTCGGCGTATATCATTTTGGAATTTTCGATTTTGAAATTTTGGAATTTTCATGCCAAATTTCAAAATTCTAGTTTCCAAAATTCTTAAATAAAAAGAACTGTCCCTTTTTTTCAGGACGGCAAAGGTAATGGAAAACTTTATTCAGCAAAATTTTGAAAAGAAAATTTTCAGGCAGTTTTCAACAGTCTTTCCGGTTATTGGTGCAAAAGCCTGTTTCAGGGCAGGATTAAATGGTGTTTCATGGGATTTTCGGCTGCAAAAACAACGGGTAAAGAATCTTTCTGAATTATCCGGTTGGGCAATATCAGCGTATCATAGAAGGTTTTTATACCAACCGTGTATTTGTAGGAAACAATCAGCTTATTACCGGGCTCTATCCTCCGCTGGATAATATGTGCAAAGCCTTGCTGTTCGTGCTCATTGCAGGCGAAGAATACTATCAGGAAGGGTATTAATAATTTCTTTTTCATATATGGTAGGAAAAGAAAAAGGCTCCCTTTTTTGATAAGAGAGCCTTTTTCTTTTAGGCTGCTAATTTTTCTTTCTTTCGTTTTATCTGTGAAACAATAGATTCCATTGCGTTGTCAAAAGACTCTTCAAATGACTTGGTGGAAGCTTTTGCAAAAAAATCATGTTTTGGTACATGAACCCTGATCTCTACTACTTTGTCTTTGATCGTATGCACCACATTATCCAGTTTCAGATAAAGATCTACTTTAAGAATACTGTCATGAAAAGTGTTCAGCTTTTCAATTTTGCGTGTTACATACTCTACCAATTTGTCATCTGCGTCAAAATGCACAGTTTGAATGTTAACGTTCATAGCAACTCACGTTTAATCGGTGAAAAAATATATTTGAAAGAACTTTTAATCAATTTTTAGTCCTGAATTACAGGCTTCGATTGTTCTAACAAGGTACATCAATTCAACACAAAAAAAAATTATTCGGGATAGTTTTTTAAAGAATTGTGATACCCTTACCAGTCTATGCTTTGGGATGGGCTTTTTTGAAAACATCTTTCAGTTTCTCTATAGTATTATGGGTGTAAACCTGTGTAGCGGCCAAACTACTGTGTCCGAGCAATTCCTTTACAGCATTGAGGTCTGCGCCATTGTTCATCAAATGAGTAGCAAAACTATGCCGAAGAATATGCGGACTCTTTTTCTGGATGGTAGTGACTTTTGAAAGATGGATTTTTACAAAAGAATACACTGAGCGGGGCTGTAAGGACTTACCATTTTCAGTAATAAAAACCGTATGCACATTTTCGGCTCTTACCGGCTTATCTGCGATATACGATTGAAGTTCAGCCGCCAACTCTTTAGCGATGGGTATAATACGTTCTTTATTGCCTTTTCCCAGCACTTTTACCTGGGTGTGAGGTGCATCCAGCTGCGATTCTTTCAGATTGATGAGTTCGCTTAAACGCATTCCCGTTCCATAAAAAAGTTTCAGCACCAGTTTTTCGGTTCTCCCCTTCCAGTTATCTTCAAAATCAACGTAATCAAAAAGGGTGGCGATATCTTTTTCTTCTACAAACGATGGTAAACGTTTGCTGATACGTGGAGCGGTTACGGTAGTCATGGGCGACTGATCGATTACGCCTGTTTTTATTGCGTATTTGAAAAAGGATTTGAGAGAAGAGATTTTGCGGTTGATGGTTTTGGAGGTGATCTCCTCTTCTTTCATCTCTGCCAGCCAGCTACGTACAAACATGGCTGTGATCTTATTAACCGGCGGTGCATCAAACTGGCTTGCCAGATAAGCAAAGAACTGCTCCAGATCGTTCTGATACGAAATAAGGGTATGTTGCGAGTATCGCTTCTCAAACTGGATATAGTTGAGAAAAGCCTGTATTTGCGGGTATTGAGGTATGGGCATAAAAAAAGTAGCCTAAAGTTAGTAAACTAAGGCTACTCAAATATGGTCAGGCGTGAAACAGGGATATTATCCTTCTATTTTTCCGCTGGCAATGTTCTGCTTGTAGATCGCTTTCAGCACTTGTGTACGGCGCACAACTGAAGGTTTGGTGAACGCCTGGCGTTCCCTTAACTGCAGCAAAGTTTTGCTTTTTTCAAACTTTTTCTTGTACTTCTTAAGCGCCTTGTCGATGTTTTCGCAATCTTTTGAATCAATGATAAGCATAATGTATATACCTCCTCAGGTGTTTTTAGGGTGGCAAAGATAGGATTTGATTTGAAAATTCCAAACGAAAAAAAAGTTTTGGGTTTGGCGTTTGGCGTTTGGGGTTGTTTTTCAGTGAAAATGTGAATTATCTTGCAATATGTTTACAGGAATTATTGAATGCACCGGTAAAGTGCTCTCGGTTACCCAAAAAGGCACCAATCTGAGTTTTTGGATCAGTTCGCCGGTTTCCGGGGAATTGAAAGTGGACCAGAGTGTGAGCCATAACGGGGTTTGTCTTACGGTGGAATCTCTTGGCGAAGGCCGCCATTCGGTTACTGCCATTGAAGAAACGCTGAATAAAACCAATCTTTCTGATTGGAAAGAAGGCACTGAAGTGAATATTGAGCGATGTATGCTGATGAATGGCAGGTTGGATGGCCATATTGTGCAGGGGCATGTGGATGCGACCGCTATTTGTGTGGAAAGAAAGGAACTGGCCGGGAGTTGGGAATATACATTTCAATTTCCTGCATCCTTTGCGCAGTTGGTGATTGAAAAGGGGTCGATTGCAGTAAACGGCACCAGTTTAACCTGCTTTAATGTTGGTAGGGACCGGTTTACCATTGCGGTGATACCGTATACGTTTGAACATACTAATATTAAGTATGTGCAAGCGGGAACAGTTGTAAATATTGAGTTTGATATATTGGGGAAGTATGTTCAAAGAAGAGTTGAGTTGGGACTGTAATTCTGTGTTCTTTTGAAACTTAGTTAGTGATTGTGAGGACACAATCACGGCGGGCGGAGTTGGGATTGTAACTTTTGTTTTCATTTGGAACTTCTTCACCACCCCACCCTTCGCTAAGCCGCTTGGGCACCCCTCCTACTTCGCAGGAGGGGGAATTTACCCACTAAGGACTACTCACGTCTCACGATTGACGTCTCACGAAATAATCGTTTTTCCTTTTAACGCGCCGCTCACTGCTTCGTCCATTGCCCGTTCTGCAAAGGGGCGGCTGATTTCGTTGAGTGCTTCTATTTTGGTATGGATGAGGTCTTTGTCTTCCATAGTAAGTGCTAATTGTAAAGCCTGCATCGCTGCAGCAGTAGCTACCAATTCATCTTTAGAAAGTAAGGATGTATTTTTTGCAATAAATTTTTCGGTTACACCGAGGATCTGTTCTCCTTCTGTTCTGGCTTCTACCAAAGCCCTGATCTGCATATCGCCTTTGGCGTTGGTGATACTATCCATCAACATTTTTTCTACTTCTTCATCTGTTAAGCCGTATTGTGGTTTTACTTCGATGGATTGTTCAACGCCGCTGCGGAGTTCTTTGGCTTTTACAACGAGTATGCCATCTGCATTGATTAGAAAGCTAACTTCCACTTTGGGTAAACCTGCAGGCATACCGGGGATTCCTTTGAGACTGAATTCGGCGAGTTTGCGATTGTCTTTTACGAGATCCCTTTCTCCCTGAAAAACAGAGATCCGCATATCCGCCTGGCCATCTTTTTGTGTTGTGTATTGACGACCCACTTTCGTTGGAATTTTTGCGTTGCGTGGAATTAATACATCCATCAATCCACCCATGGTTTCTATACCCAGGCTTAACGGTGTAATATCCAGCAATAAAAAATCTTTATTGTTTCCTGCAAGAATATCTGCCTGAACTGCTGCGCCCAGAGCCACTACTTCATCTGGATTTACTGAATCGTTTACGGGTTTACCAAAGAAAGCACTTACAGCTTCTTTTACGGCAGGAACGCGGGTGCTGCCTCCTACCATTACAATCGTATCAATTTCTTTTGCAGTTAACTTAGAATCAGCCAAAGCATTGCTGCACGACTGTATCGTTTGATCGATCAAAGGTTTGATCAGTTCTTCAAATTTTTGTTTTGTGATGGCCAGTGTTTCGCCGTTCCAGTTAATGCTGAATGATTCGTTGCTGCTTAAATGTTTTTTTGCTTCTTCGGCGCGTAAACGTAAGCCTTGTGACAGTTCTTTATTCTGATGTAATTCTTCTTCTGTAATGCCAGCTTCACTCATCCAATATTTAACGATGGCACGATCAAGATCATCACCGCCGAGATAGGTGTTACCATTGGTGCTCAATACTTCAAAAATTCCATTGTTGATATTGAGGATAGAAATATCAAACGTTCCACCACCCAGATCATACACTGCGATGGTTTTTTCTTCGTCTTTTCTCAAACCCAATCCGTATGCAAGACTTGCTGCTGTTGGTTCGTTGATGATACGCATAACATCGAGTCCTGCCAATTTTCCTGCATCGCGTGTGGCTTGCCGTTGTGCGTCGTTAAAATAAGCCGGCACTGTAATCACAGCTTTGGTTACCGGTGTTTTGAGAATATGTTCTGCTCTTTGTTTTAATTCTTTCAGGATAAAAGAAGAGAGATCGATGGGTGAAAAAAAACGATCTCCAACTTGCACTTTTACCAGACTATCGGTGTCATCATCAATCACTTTATACGTAAAGAAACCTGCATTTTCTTTGATGTCTTTATAACTCTTACCCATTAAACGCTTGGCGCTGAAAATGGTGTTTTGCGGATCGGTTTCCAGAAATTTTTTCGCCTCCTCACCTACAACCGGATTTCCGTAAGGATCAAAATGAACAATACTGGGAACAAGGCTGCTGCTGTTATGCTCTTTTAAAGCGGTGGGTTGTTTGCTCTCGGGATGTATAATAGCAATAAGGCTGTTGGTAGTTCCCAGATCTATTCCCACAATAATTTCTGCCTGCTGTAAACTGCCTGTTGCTATATTGATACCGATCTTAGCCATAACTCAAGTATACATTTAAAATAAGTTGTAAAAATAATACAAGTTGCTGCCGGAAGGTTGCGAATTCAGGAATCATTATTATATGCTGAACGCTTAATGCTGAACGCAGAACGCTTTTTTATGTGATTGCTGCGTTACGCGTTTTGCGTTACACGTTATGCTTGAACAACAATTGTTTTACTCAGATAATCGTGCAATGTTTTTCCGAGGAAAGGCATGAAAAACAGATCAATGATTGTGAGCCTTACCAGGCTTCTGATGATGATCCAACCCAAACCCGGCTTTTTCCCGGTTGCATTTACCACTTTGGTGTATGTGAACCATTTTGCGGGGGTTCGGGCAAAAATGGCTTCGAAGAGAAAATAATAGATAAACAGGATCCCGAAAAAGAACCTTCCGAAATTATAGCCTCTGTAGCCCCAGTTCATCACATACCAGTTCCAGCTTTGGTAACAGAAATAAGCGATGGCGAAAA
Organism: Sediminibacterium sp.; assembly: GCA_965206685.1. Taxonomy (GTDB): domain Bacteria; phylum Bacteroidota; class Bacteroidia; order Chitinophagales; family Chitinophagaceae; genus Sediminibacterium. The sequence goes on along the minus strand of OZ242223.1, from coordinate 482,018 downwards.
TGATCAGGGTATCGATAAAGAAATTAAGGGCTCTGGTGCCGTCTCCTACTGTTTTCATGAAGCAAAAATAGTGAGTGGTGAGTAGTGAGTGGTGAGTTTTTTTGAGGATTCACTCACTACTCGCTACTCACCACTGACTTTCCTTACTTTTGCGCAAACACCAGAACAGATGAATCTGATAGAAGAATTACAGTGGAGGGGCATGATACAGGACATAATGCCGGGTACAGCCGAGTTATTACAGAAAGAAATGGTTTCGGGGTATATTGGTTTTGACCCAACCTCAGACAGTTTGCATATTGGCAGCTTAGTGCCTATTTTATTGTTGGTGCATTTACAAAAAGCCGGACATAAACCTTATGCCCTTGTTGGCGGCGCCACAGGTATGGTGGGCGACCCGAGTGGAAAAAGTGAAGAGAGAAATTTATTGAGCGAAGAAGTTTTACAATTCAATCAGGCAGGTGTTCGCAATCAATTAGCTAAGTTTTTAGATTTTACAGAAGGCAAGGCCAATGCCGCGGTGATGGTGAATAATTACGACTGGTTTAAAGATTTTTCCTTTCTCAATTTTATTCGTGATGTAGGTAAGCATATTACTGTGAACTACATGATGTCTAAGGATAGTGTGAAGAAAAGACTGGAAGGTGAAACAGGAATGAGTTTTACTGAATTCACTTATCAGTTAGTGCAGGGATATGATTTTTACTGGCTTTACCAAAATAAAAACTGCAAACTGCAGATGGGTGGCAGTGATCAGTGGGGTAATATTGTTACGGGTACAGAATTGATTCGCCGTAAATCGGGTGGCGAGGCGTTTGCGTTTACCTGTCCGTTGATCACCAAAGCTGATGGTGGCAAATTTGGTAAAACAGAGAAAGGAAATATCTGGCTCGATCCGAAGAAAACTTCTCCATATCAGTTCTATCAATTCTGGTTAAATGCGAGTGATGAGGATGCGAAAAAATGGATCAAGATCTTTACACTGTTACCGAAAGATGAAATAGACTCACTGCTTGCTAAACATGAAACCGCTCCGCATGAAAGAGCATTGCAGAAAAAATTGGCAGAAGAACTTACCTGCTTTGTACACAGCAAAGAAGATTTTGTGTTTGCTGTAAAAGCATCTGAAATTTTATTTGGCAATGCCACTACTGAAATTTTACAAAGTCTTTCTGAAGAGCAATTGTTACAGGTTATGGAAGGTGTACCCAATATTGAAGTAAAAAAAGAATTGCTGGATGCAGGTTATGATATGGTAAGTTTTCTTGCCGACACACAAATTTTTCCCAGCAAGGGAGAAGCCCGCAAAATGTGGCAGGCAGGTGGATTGGGACTTAATAAAGAAAAGATTTCAATCGACAAGGTTCAAATATCAAGTAGTGATTTGTTGAAAGAAAAATATTTGTTGGTACAGAAGGGGAAGAAGAATTACTATTTAGTTAAGGCGGTTGAATAATGAATATTGAACAGGGAATATTGAATGATGAAGTAAAGAAAAATTCGATATTCAATATTCCTTGCTCAATATTCGATATTACTTCAGCGTTTTGATCACATTCCACATAGACTCTGCAACAAACAAATTTCCTGCAGGTGTGAGGTGTACACGATCTGTGGTAAGAATTCCTGATTCTTTATTTTGTGGATTGTTCTTCAGATTATATTGAATAAACCCATTGCGCAGATCTACTAATGGAATATTCTTCTTTGCTGTAAAAGAACGCAGCCAGTTGCTGTAAAAATTCAGATCTCCATCCTGTTGGTTGGAATTATCTGTTTTCTCACCAATCACTGCCGGTGTGCAAACAATTACCTGTATACCCGCATTCTGTAATTTCTTAACTACCGCTTCATAAAATTTTCCAAACTTTGGATAATCCGTTCCTGTGCCGCTGGAGGCTTTGTGCCATACATCATTCACACCCACATAGATCACTACAATATCCGGACTCTGTTTCAACACATCTTCTTCTATCCGCAAATACAGATCATAAATTTTATCGCCACTTACTCCCGCTCCTATCAGATCATAATTATTTTCCTGGCCCTCCTGTTTAATTAAGGAGTCCATCATTTTAATATAACCACCGGGACGAATCCCCGCAGCAGTAATAGAATCTCCAAAAAATACCACTTTCTTTTTCTTCATATAATTAAATGACATGAGGATCATGCTGAGAACGAATACACCGAGGAGGATGAGTTTGTTGGTCATATGGCGATGATATTTAGTATTACAAAGTTTACACTGTTTTTCGTGAATCGTCAGGCGTGAGACGTGAGTTTTGTTTTAGATTATTCGATTTTATTAGGGTTTTAAAATATTACTCACGATTCACGCCTCACGAACAACCCATTCACTCATTCTATCAATCACTCATCCACTCATTAATAAATGTCCGTCATCACAGGCGTTGTGCTCTTCCCCATCAATTCAACAAACACTCTTTCATTAACAAGATACCCATTTCCTTTTGCACAAAAATGGACTTTCATATTTTCGATACTCAATGGATTTCCTTCGGGGATATCGGCGAGGTTGCTGTGGCGGATCTCGTGGCCATCGATAATAATTACCAGTCCGCTGCCAATGGCTTCCATGCGGTTGCCTTGGGTGATGAGCATGCCGGTATCTTCTCCCAATCCAATTCCAATGCAGGATGGATTGCCGGAAACCGCTTGTGCCAATCGGGCAAATCGTCCGCGTTTTTCAAAATGCGAATCAAAGATCACAGAATCCATAAAACCTAAACCGGTAGTAATTTTTACTTCGCCTTTTAAATGGGCACGTGTGGCATTGCCTTCATAGATCATCGTTTGACTCATGGCCATAGCGCCTGCAGATGTTCCTGCTACCACAAAAGATTCCTGCTCGTATCTTCTTTTAATGATCTGTAAAAATTGTGTGCCACCAAAAATAGTAGTAAGGCGAAATTGATTACCGCCGCTGAACATAACACCGGCGCAGGTACTGATGCGTTGGATATATTCTTCATTCAAAGCATCTTCGCGATTGCGGATATGGATCACACCAATATCTGTACAACCGATTCTTCCAAAAGCATTCAGATAGTTCTCTCCTACTTCATAGGGAATGGTAGACGCAGTGGTTACTACTTCAATTCTGGCAGTTGGTCCACCGGCTTCCTCTACTATACGGCGTAAGATGCCTAATTCAAAAAAATTAAGGTTATTGTGATAAGCATCATCTCTGTCGAGATGCGCGCCTTTATCTTCTGCACCGCCTATCGCTATCAATTTTCCTTTGGGGATACTCATGCCGGTTAAATGGGTTTCAAACAAAAATAAGCGTTTTGTATTGGCGAACCTTAGCCAAAAAAGCAATATATTCATCACCACACAAACCGTGAACAATTTATACACCACGGCATTGCGGCAAAATCAACCCTTATTTATGAAGATCGAAGAAATAAAAATATTACGCGGCCCCAATTACTGGAGCGTTCGCCGTCCGCAGCTGATACAGATGAAATTAGATCTGGAAGCACTGGAAGAACGTCCTACCAATACCATTGATGGCTTTCTGGAAAGATTGGAAACACTGTTCCCTTCCATGTACAGCCATCGTTGCAGTGTGGGCACTCCCGGTGGTTTTTTTGAAAGAGTAAAAGAAGGCACCTGGATGGGACATGTAATTGAGCATGTAGCCTTAGAACTGCAAACCCTTGCCGGCATGGATTGTGGCTTTGGACGTACACGCGGCACCGGCAAACCGGGAGAATATTATGTGGTGTTTAATTATATGGAAGAAGATGCAGGTGTATATGCAGCCAAAGCTGCTGTGCGTATTGCGCAGGCTTTGGTAGATGCGGTTGCTTATAATCTGGCAGAAGATATTCAAACACTCAGAGAAATACGGGAAGATACACGCCTCGGCCCTTCTACCGGTTGTATTGTGGAAGAAGCTGCTAAACGTGGTATTCCTTTTATCCGTTTGAATAAACAAAGTCTTGTGCAATTGGGTTACGGTGTTCACCAAAAAAGAATACGTGCTACCATTGCCAGCACCACTTCCAATATTGCGGTTGATATTGCCGGTGATAAAGAAGAAACCAAAAATTTATTGGGTGCCGCAGAAATACCCGTTCCAAGAGGAACTGTTGTAAGAACCGAAGAAGGCTTACTGGAAGCTGTTGAAAAATTTGGTTACCCTTTAGTGATCAAACCGATTGATGGCAACCATGGCAAAGGGAATACCACCAATATCAATACCTGGGAAATGGCAGTGAAAGCTTTTGAATCAGCAAAGAGTTATAGCCGGAGTGTGATCGTGGAGAAATTTATTACCGGTGTTGATTTTCGTGTGCTGGTGATCAATTATAAATTTATCTGTGCTGCCTTAAGAACACCGGCTGCCGTTACCGGTGATGGTGTTCATACCATTCAATGGCTGATCGATGAAACGAATAAAGATCCGAGAAGAGGGTATGGTCATGAAAAAGTATTAACACAGATCACGATCGATGCATCAAGCCAAAAAATGCTGGACGATATTGGGTATACATTAGAAACCGTTCCCGCAAAAGGCGAATTGGTTCTGTTAAAAACAACCGCCAACCTCAGCACCGGTGGTACCTCTACTGATGTTACGGATGAAGTGCATCCGGTAAATATTTTCCTTGCTGAAAGAATTGCCAAGATCATCGGCCTTGATATTTGTGGCATTGATATTATGGCTCCCGATCTTCGGGTACCTATTTACGAAAATGGCGGTGCCGTGCTGGAAGTGAATGCAGCTCCGGGTTTCCGTATGCATATCGATCCTTCAGAAGGTTTGCCTCGCAATGTGGCAGAACCGGTGATCAATATGTTGTTTCCGAAAGGATCGGATGGGCGTATTCCCATCATTGCCATAACCGGCACCAATGGTAAAACCACCACAACCCGTTTAACCGCACATATTTGTAAAACTGCCGGACGAAAAGTAGGCTATACCACCAGCGATGGTGTGTACATTCAAAACCAGATGATGATGAAGGGCGATTGCACCGGCCCTTTAAGTGCCAAGTTTGTGCTGCGCGATCCAACGGTTGATTTTGCTGTTTTGGAATGTGCCCGCGGCGGTTTGTTAAAAGCCGGATTGGCTTTTCAAAACTGCGATGTAAGTATTGTAACCAATGTAACCGCCGATCATCTTGGACTTGGCGGCATCGACAGCCTTGAACAAATGGCCCGCGCCAAAGCCGTAATACCGGAAACCACTTTTAAACACGGTTTTGCTATTTTAAATGCTGAAGATGATCTGGTGTATGCCATGCACCAGGGCCTGAGTTGTAATGTGGCTTATTTTAGTATGGATGAGAACAACCCGCGCATTCAACACCATAGCAAGAATGGCGGTTATGCGGCCGTGTATGAAAACGGCTATGTTTCTATCTTAAAAGGTACCTGGAAGATCCGTGTGATGAAAGTGAGTGAGATCCCGATCACTTATGGAGGGAAAGCCCTGCATAATATTATGAATGTATTGCCCGCTATGCTGGCCACTTATTTATTTAAGGATATTACGATTGAAGATATTCGTACAGCTTTAAGCAGTTTTGTGCCATCTCCATCGCAAACACCGGGCAGATTGAACCTGTTTGAGTTCAAACATTTTAAGTTTCTGGTGGATTTTGCCCATAACCCTGCCGGACTGGAGCTTTTATGTGATTTTATTAAAAAGATGGACGGAATCCCAAAAGTGGGCATTATCAGCGGCACAGGCGACCGGCGGGATGATGATATCCGGGAGCTTGGCCGGATTGCCGGAAGGAATTTTGATGAGATCATTATCCGGCAAGACAAAAACCTCCGCGGCCGCAGTGCCGAGGAGATCGTTAACCTGCTGATTGAAGGTATAAACGAGACCAAAATCAGCGATATCCCTATTACCACTATCTATAATGAGAAAGAAGCGATCCTGTTTGCCTATAAACATGCCAAACCCGGCTCGCTGATCACCATTATGTGTGATGTAGTAGCCGAGGCGCTTGACCTGATCAAAGGCCTAAAAGAGAAGGAAGATCTGGGCTGATTTATTAACTATTAATTGGTGACTGCCTTTTTTTAGTAATTAACACCAACCACAACCCAACTGCGCCTTTGCGCCTTTGCGTGCCGTTTTTTCACGCAAAGGCGCAAAGGCGCAGTTGATTTTTAGTAAATTCACATAGAAAATCTGTGTTTCATATTTAAAAAATTTGGAACAATTGGAGTGCAACCCTATTTTTGCAGCCCAATCACAGTTTTTTGATTGTAATTGGAAGGATTGCCTGATAGTATAATGGTAGTACGACTGTTTTTGGTGCAGTTTGTCTTGGTTCGAATCCAGGTCGGGCAACGAAGGGAAAGATGAAAGTCTTTCCCTTTTTTATTTTAACTTGTTTATAGTTAAGCGTTGGTCAACTTAGAACAACTGCATATAGTTATTTAGTCTCAATATTTTCAATTCTACATATTCGAATAAATTGTTATGGACTATAAAAGAATTGTCAGGAGTATCATAGACAATAAAAACTTTACACTCGATCAACAAATTAACGCCATTAAGCAAAGTGTTTCAACTGGGCAATTTAAAGATGCATTAAAAATGCATCCCAAACTTGACCGACATTTACGAAGAGATCCATTTTTCAAATCCTTAGATAGTATCTATCAAAAAGAACCTTTTTTATTTTCAGAAGATTTTAAAAGAGAATATAAATGGGTCCTCAATCTTTTAGAACCTCACTTTGCAACTATTAACAAATTCCTTGAAAGAAAGAATGAATTTGAAAAGCTCTTTGTGTCAGGATCTTTTCAAGAGGCTAGGCTGTTACTTGGGACTATTGAAAATGATTTCGGCATAACGCTCTGGAGTATTGAATCATATATTATGCTTGATGAATATACTCAAGGAACTGAAGCTAACTGGTCGAAATTGTCCTATTATCTGGGAGAAATCAAAAATCCGTTTTATGAATTTATTATTAACTACTCAAGTAAACGATTTGATTCAAAACTTTCGCATGAAGCATATGTTAGTCAATTTCAAAATGATATGGACACCATCCAATTGCAAGGAATGGTGCGTGACTTCTTTGTATTCAAATGTTTTGCAATCGCACTATACGATTATGATTACAAAGATCTAAGTAGCGTGCTACTTATGTCCAATCTATTTTCAATTATTGATCAGTATTTAATTTTAATCGATGCAATAGTTTATAATACTTCATTAACAAATGATCTCGATAGTCTCTTTATTCCATTTGTTTCACATGCAAAAACCGACTTAAAAAATGACTCGAAATTAATAAACGTATATAATGCAATAAATAACAGGCAGGACACAATTGAATTTGAACAAAATAACGATCTAACGTCTTGTATGGACTTATATTACAAAGGATTGTTTAAAGAAACTGCTATTGTCGCGGCTAAGAAAATTATAGACAATCCCCTTGAATATGGATATTATGAATTGTATTGCAAATCTTTACTAAATCAAAAAAATAGTTTTACGGAAGTTGGTAATAGTCCAATAATCAATCAAATTTTATCAGAAACTTACAATTTACTTAGTTTCGAAAAGGGTCGTGAAGATGGATTTAAAAATTTATTTAAATATAGTCTTGCACTAATGAATATGAATCTAGGTAGGCAGATTTATGGATTAATGAGCGAAATTGAAAGTAATACAAATAAAAATTATTTCACAGGCATTTTATCTGCAACGGCTAATACTCCAAAAAATCTGTCGCTTTGTGAAATAAGACCACACCTTAAATATTATATTAACAATATTACGACGCAATATTCAATGCAAATTCAAGCTTTTAAACTTGGTTACATTGAAAAAGCACCTCAACCTTTTTCTACTTCTATCCAACAAAACATTATCTATCAGGCTATTCATGATTGGAATTTAAAAAAATATTCAAAAGTTATTAATGACTTAGAAAATGCGCATACATTAAATGATAATTTTTACTACTACGAACGAAAAATGTCACTTTTATATAACTGTTATATAAAAGAAATTTTATTAAAAAAAGCATTAGCAACTTTTGCATCTGTCTTTTTTGATAACAGAGTTGTGTCAAGAAAAATTGACCACAATGAATTATATGAGGCAATTAAACGCGAACATTTTGAGCAAAAAATAGCTGATCAGATAGAATTTTGTATCCTATGTTCCTTATTGGCAAAAGAATATGATTTATTTGAAGTTTATGATGAATTTATGATATCGCAAAATCTCCAAAGTGTTCGAGAAATAGACATTGACGATTTTGCAAGTTCATTCACATTTGAAATGGCTATTTATTTTCTACATAACGTAACAACCATTGAGACACTTAAATATTCTACTGAATATGGATCTGTTAGTGAAGTGGAAGAAGATAGAATCTATATTCTACAACAGCTTCTCAAACTAGATCCTTTGAAAAAATTGATATATGAAAAAGAAATAAATGATATATATCGCATCAACTCTGTTAGAAAGGTACTAAAAGAGGTAGATGAAGGAAGACTATATATTGACATTAGTTCACTTAAGCAAATACAGATAAAAAAATTCAAAGATGAATTCAATAGGTTTAAAGAAATTGAATTTTCTTCCTCAACCCAACCACTAATTGGATTTAACGCAGCAATGACAAAAAATTGGGAAACATCCAACACTGAAACTTCTGAACCACATGAGCGCTACAATTCTGCAGATTACCTTGCATTTAAGAGTATTTATCTTGAATCCAGAGACAACTTTTTATTCAGCAAAGAATATGGCCTTGACAGTTGCTTGAGCACTCGAATTAGGCATGGTGCATTAAAAAATCACATTAGAAGTGTTTTTGAAAAACTCAATCTTGTTACTTCTAAATTTAATGATGTTTACAAAGAAAATGAATTATGGACAAACCAACTTGCCTACTATCCAGAACTCAGTATTCGAGTACAGGAAATACTGCGAAATTTTTCTATGAATATAGACGTTTATACAAGTTTTATTGTAGATAACCTTATTCAGATTCAAACAGAAAAAATGCCAACAAAGGAAAATGGTCTATTTTCATATCATACTAACGATGAAATTCTCTTCTCATTTTATAATCAACATAAACCACTTCTTAAGTCTGTCGATGCAACGATTGACATTATTCTTAGCAGTTTAACAAACTATACACTTATAAATATACAAACTGACATTGTTGAGTATTTTGAGGGTATCACACTTAAAAAATATCAAGATATAATCGAAACAACTTTGAATGATTTAAGGAATTTGAGTTTACCTACTGGATGTGAATTAATTCCACATTTAATAAAATCCAGTACAGACGTGCAAATTGAACTTGAAAATATAGCAAACTGATTTTATTTAAACACCACCAATCCGACTACTCCTTTAGATATTGAAACAGTTATTAATGCAAGCATCGAATTAACAAATAGGATTAATCCTTACAGTCGGCTTACCCCTTCACTTGTTTTAAATTGCGAAGCATTTGTTGTTTACAGCAATCTCGTCTTTGTTTTCAATATACTTTTTAATAATATTATTACACATTGTCAGCTACCAGTAGATTCAATTGTCACAAAGATAACAATTGATAAAATAGAGGATAGCTATATAAGGGTAGCTATCTCTAATAATATAAATCAAAGCTCAAATTTCGCGGAAAACATTGAACGCCTTCAAAAAGTTAAGGACAATTGGAATGATCACAGTAATATTGATCGCTCTAATCAGGAAGGCGAATCTGGATTTACAAAAATCAAACGTATCTTACTTTACGAGACTTACTCAAAATCTGACAGATTCGATTTTAAATTAGAGAGTGGTATTATGACAGTATTCATTTTTTTCCCGATAATCAAATCAAAAGATGCATAAAATCCTAATTATTGAAGATGACAAAATAAAAATAGAAAGACTTTCAGCTTTCTTTAAAAATGACCACTTCACTATTAAAGAGTCATATCAAAGTGGCATGATCGAATTAAAGGGGAACAGTGATAAATATGATTTCCTTATATTGGATATGACAATTCCAATTTGGGAAAAAGGGAATAATGATTTAGGTGGAAATTATGAACAATTCGGTGGTGAAAGAGTTTTGCGCGAACTAAAAAGGAAAAGTATCTCTATTCCAACAATTCTATTTACAATGTTTGATGTTTTCCCTACAAAAGAAGGAAATATTACTTTTGAGGAAATGGATGCAAACTTTAAGACGAAATTCCCGAATTACTGCGGAGCTGTATTTTATAGCGGCAATGAAGATAATTGGAAAAATAATTTACTAACTAAAATTAATCAGATTTACCTTAAATGAGTCAGATTTCTATTTTAATTGTTGACGACGATCTGCCCAAAATAACATCAATCATAACAACTATAAAAGATGTTGTTAACGATTCTCTTCACATCAAGCAAGCTTCTTGTGTACAAGAAGCTGTGGAGGTCTTACAAAATGACCAGTTTCATTTATTGATAACTGATCTTAACATGCCCTTAAAATATGATGACCAATCGAATGTGAATGGCGGGCAGTCTTTACTTCGAAGTATTTACAAAATAAGTAATAAGCTCAATGTACCTATGTATATTGTCGGTTTAACTCAATTCCCAGCACTCGGCCAGCAATACAAGGGTGTTTGGAAAATATGGCACTATGATAGCACTTCAGAAGACTGGAAAATAAATCTTCGAGATTTAATATTTCATATCACTTTGGTTAAATCGAGAATTAATAGTGAGAAAATAGAAACTGTTTTTGTAGAAGGACCTAGTGATAAAATTCTTTTACGGACGGGATTGAATTTTTTTTTCAATAATCTTTCGCATCAAATTAATATAGAAACCATCAAATATGGCGGCGGTGCAAGTTGGGTTGAAAGACAGTTATTTATTTGGTCTAAATCTCTATCGAAAAGAAATGGGCAAGAGGGTTATCTGAAGTCTATTGGACTCTTTGATGATGATGAGGCAGGACGAAAATCTATTATAAATTTGAGACATACAATCAATTGTGATTCCGCAGAATCAAAGACTTTTTCTGTAGTAAAAGCTGGCTATCAATTTTCACCGATTCTAAAAAGTATCAAATCGAAAGGTATTTCTTTCGATACGACAATTGAGGATCTTTTATCAATTAGTTGTTGGAAAATAGCCATAAAAAGAGGGTGGACAGAAAATCGAAACCCTTCTGAACTTGTTATAAATGCAAATTCTATTGATTCAGGAGAGAGCATTATTAATAATCATTTTTTAGATGAAAATAAATTCACCGAAGAAGAACTCCTTCTTATTTCAAATAAGATCATAGTAAAGCACAAACTTGCTTTTATTCAACTCGCTTGTAGTAACGAATTTATAAGAGATCAAGACTCAACTAAATTTATTTTGGAAGAAGTTATTAACAAATTAAAATTGACATTGAAGGCAATTGATTGAGTGATAAGTACTTTTTTTTCTAGCAGTACGCCCTGAGGATTCTAAGTATTTACCCTACTACATTTTTTTCTCCGCATAGTGTCCTTTAATAAATTCCCATGCTGCCACAGAAGATGTGGGTATTCCACGCGAATGTCTCTCAATAGAGTACTCTGCTCATTCGGAGCACCAAATATCCAAAGTTTACCAATGATTATTTTGGAATACCAAGCACAGGGTTCCTGCCGGAGACCCTGCGAAGAATTGAATTATTTTGTTTTGAAAGAACACACTGCGAAGAACAAAAGGTCAGCATCCTGTGCCCTCATCTGCTTATCAGTTCATTTCCAATATTTTATGGATAAGCATTTGTTACCCCACACCGGTTTCTAATCCGACTAAGGAGTAAATGTGCATGCTGTGAATAAAAATTAAATGTTTAGTGGATATTAGCTATATGTTTGTAGCCAAATTACTACTTAAATTCGTATTATAACTACATATATGAGATATTTTTTATTTATTTTTTTATTGCTCTTTTTTGGTAATACTAACCGCGTCATTGCACAATGCTCTGAGCCGCAAACACTTTCTTTTATTACTCATGCAGAATTTGCCCTTAAAGGCATAAATATCAATGCCAACTTGCAGGCTGGTATCTGGACGCGGTTTGGTGGTTTGTCAGCAGGTATAGTAAGCCATGCTGTAGATTACAAAGAAAACAGCAAAAATAACTTTGCTGCTTTTTCTCCGGCATATAGACAGGTTATCACACCCGTTGCTACATTGAGTGGCAGGATTGTTCTGTCGGATAAATATCTTTTCTCTCCCTATATCACCCTGGGCAAAGACTACACAGAAAAAGGAATTAAAATATGCGCACTAACAGAAACTGATATGGCCATAGGCGTAAAGGCTTCCGATCAGGGTTTTGGAATATGTCTGGCCAAGATATTTTGATCTGTATGCAGCTGATGTAAGTCAGGCCTGTAGGTTGAAATTTTCCGACAATACGAACCACTTATGGTCCGTGGAAATTGTTCGAGATTAGTCAAGGTCCCTTCCTACTAATCATGATTGAATATTAACGTACTATCATCGTACATTTTCACAATCAACCTCAAATCGCTTACAAAATTTATGGATGAAAATCCAGTTCCGGAAAAAAAAGGGAAAGACTTTCATCTTTCCCTTTTTTTATTTAGCATTCTTAAACGAGTTGATGTTGGTCGCTGACCAACATCGTTGTGAAATAGTTTTTTGCAGATTATCCTAAATAAGCTTTCAATGCATTACTGTAACGTGCTTTCTGTAAACGTTTGATTGCACGTTCTTTGATCTGTCGGATGCGCTCCTTGGTTAAATCGTATTTCTTGCCAATTTGCTCAATACTTACTCCGTCCTCACGCTCCAGACCGAAATAGGCATTTACGATCTCTGCTTCACGCGGACTCAGTGATTTAAGAATTCGGCGGATTTCGTCGCGCAGTGAATCCTGCATGATCCCTTCATCGGTTTCATCAGTCCCTTGCAACAGATCGCCCATTGCCACATCTTCTGCCTGATTAACAGGAGCGTCAAGTGAGGTATGGCGCGAATTGCTTTGAAAAATATTATTCACCTCCGTTTGGCTCATTTCAAGAATTTCGGACAGTTCTTCTGTTGAAGGTTCACGCTCATGTTCCTGTTCAAAGGCCATGTAAGCTTTATTTGCTTTGTTATAGGTACCTATTTTGTTTTGCGGCAGACGTACAAGTCGGCCTTGTTCCGCCAGGGCTTGCAAAATAGATTGGCGTATCCACCAAACGGCATAAGAGATAAATTTGAATCCTTTGGTTTCATCGAACCGTTGGGCAGCTTTAATCAAACCCAGGTTACCTTCGTTTATCAGGTCACTTAAGGATAATCCCTGATGCTGGTATTGTTTAGCCACAGAAACGACAAAGCGGAGATTAGCCTGAACCATTTTGTCGAGGGCCCGTTGATCACCCATTTTGATCCGTTGCGCCAGATTGGTTTCTTCTGCAACATTGATCATAGAAATTTTGGAGATTTCCTGTAAATATTTTTCAACTGATTGCGAGTCACGATTAGTGATCTGCGTTGCAATTTTGAGCTGCCGCATACGGTGGAATTAGAATATACTGATGAGAAAAAATGGTCGAAAAAAGAGGTGATTGAGTTGCAAAGGTAAGAAAATTAATGCGTTAAGCAAGTTTGGTACTCTTTAAGCCTTTATTGCCCAGCGCAATTTAGCAGAGCGTGCACGCGGATTAGCAAAACATTCTTCAGCAGACGGGCGGATAAGATCCGGTGCAACATCACTATACAACCCTTCACGAAAAAATTGCTGAAATGATTTTTTAACACGACGGTCTTCCCCTGAATGAAAAGAAAGAATAGCTACACGTGCACCCGGTGCGAGTGATGCAGGAAGTTTTTCAAGAAATTTATCAAGCACACCAAACTCATTATTTACGGCAATGCGCAATGCCTGAAAACATCGCTGGCAAGATTTCTTTACTTCTTCTTTGTGGTCTTTTTTTGAAACAGACACCATTGCTTCTGTAATGATCTTTTGTAATTGCGTGGTAGTTGTAATTGCATTGCCCCTTACTATATTTTTTACAATCGTTTCTGCAATCAGTTTTGCATGCGGTTCGTCTGAATTCTCAACAAACACCGCTTCTAATTTTTCAGCCGAAATATTTTTTAAAAAATCAGCAGCTGATTTTCCGCTGGATGGATTTAAGCGTAAGTCTAATGGCCCTTCCACTTTAAACGAAAAACCTCTTTCCGGATTATCGATCTGCATGGAAGAAACGCCAAGATCGGCCAACACAAAATTTAGTAAGCCCGCTTCTGAAACAATTTGATCGATACCGGAAAAATTCATTTTTTTAATCACCACCTGTTCCGGCCCATACCCCAATGCTGCCAGGCGTTCCTTGGTACGAGGCAATTCAAACGGGTCTACATCAACCGCATAGAGTACGCCACCGGGTTGTAAACGTTTTAATAATTCTGTGCTATGGCCGCCATAACCGAGTGTAGCATCGAGGCCAATTTCTCCGGGCATGGGTTTGAGAAGATCCATGATCTCGTTCACACAAATAGAACGGTGCATGCCCGCGGGTGTGCGACCCTGTTCCATCACTTTTGCAATATCGGCTGAATATAATTCCGGTTGTTGCTCTTTGTATTTTTCGGTAAAGGATTTTGGATGTGTTCCTTTATAACGAATACGGCGTTGGGGTTTGGGAGCCTGATCATCCATTGTGTAAAGTTAAGGTGTTGTGCTATTTAAAAATCGATCACTCTTCTATTCGAAATTTTATGTCGCTCTATGGCCCCAGCTAATCTGGGAGACCCATTTCAAGAACTTTTTATTTCATGATCGTTACGGCGTTACACCTCCCCCGATAAAAACAAATGCTGCGCAATTCGTTTTTATCGTCCCCTCCTGGGAGGAGGGGAAATGTTTTTGACGTTCTTAAGCCCCTCTCCTTTCTCCGTAGTGAGTTTTAACACCGTCTTTCAAAAAAAAGATCAGGCCTTAGATCCGCCAGAAACTTATTCATTATTTTTAAGGATGCGGAAAATAATCGCCTTACTCCTGTTAATCCTGACGATCAATTCGATTGGGTATACACAGCTTCCATCCTATTCTTTTGCGAAACCTGCAGGCTGGGAAAGTGAAACATTCCCATTGCCGCCCGCTTTTGCGCCTGAAATTATTTTCAAAGGAGTAGAGGATATCCGCTTTTCACCGGGTTGGTCAAAGAGCGCGAGTGAGCAGTATTGGTCATACGCATTTATCTGGCTGGTAGAAGGAAAGCAGGTACTGTCTGAAAAAGTTTTATCGGATTATATGACCGCTTACTACAAAGGAATTTATACGGTTAACCTGAAAGACAAACCTGCACCGAAATCAGGATTTACCACCAGCCGTTTTCACAAAATAAAATCTGCTGAGGAAGATGCAGAAACTTATGAAGGTTCTGTTCAAACACTTAATTACCTGACTCATCAAACGCTTTCGTTGCATGTGCGTGTTCATTTCCGCAATGTTGCGAACACTTCAGCAACGGTTATGCTTTTCGAAGTATCCCCGCAGCCTTATTCGCATTCAGTTTGGCAAGAATTGAGCACAGTGATCTTAGGTTTCAAATTGACAACAGAAAAATAATTCTTCGCTTGATTATTTTGGAATACCAAGCGCAGGGTAAATGCGGAGACCCTGCGAAGAACTGATTGATTACAATTCACTTAGCTGCGCTAAATAGGTCAGATGTTTAATAAATAACGCAAAACCGCATCCACTTGTAGCACCGAAAGGGAAAGATGAAAAAAATCTTTCCCTTTTTTTATTTATCTTGTCTTGCTCAACAGAGATATTTATAAAAAATCTCATCATCGCATCCTACATTTTTACGCATTAGTTTTAAGACAATAACATTCAGTCCTCCGGTAGGATAAAGAATTTATGTCCATGAATTAATAGAGAGCACTCATCCTTCTATAACAGTAAAAATGATAATGTATGCGAAAAAAATCCTTTTTATTTGGCTTGATCATGCATTTAGGATTATCCATGAATCCTATCCAGGGACATGCACAAATTGCCAATACCCTTACTGCAGCTGACAAAGTATTTGGCCTTTCGAAGTTCTGGCAGGAAGTCAATTATAATTTTGCTTATTTCAATAACATTAGTCGCCATTCTTGGGACAGTGCCTATAAAGCATTAATACCAGAAGTGATTGCAAGCAGTAACGACTATGCCTATTACCGCTTGCTGGAAAAATTTTGTGCACTGCTAAAAGATGGCCATACCACAATCAGTATGCCTTCAATTGCAGGGCTTAACTATATGCATAACACATTCGGGGATTACCTGTTGGTCTTAAAAAGAGTTGCTGGCAAAATGATCATTAAGCGAACATTCAAAAAAGATGGCGACAGGTTTCCGTTGGGAAGTGAAATTATTTCAGTCAATGGATTACCGACGGAACAATACATTAAGGACAGTATTGCTCCCTACATATCAGCCTCCACCGACTATGCTAGAGCTGAAATAGCTTCGAGCATACTGCTCAGAGGATTCCCAGGATCTACTTTTTTAGTAACGATAAGAAAGCCCGGTGGAGAAGAAGTAGAATATGCACTTACCCATGCCAGAGCAAAGGACAGTATTTTCATTCCCGACGGCGAATACACAGACGAAAAAAACAGGGGATTACTGGAACATAAAATCTTTGATGGCAACTTTATGTATGTGGCGCTGAACTCTTTTGCAGATCCCAAAATAACTCCGCTATTTGAAACCCTGCTCCCTTCACTCGAAAAAGCAAAAGGGGTTATCATTGATCTGCGCAACAACGGAGGAGGTGACGATGGTATAGCATTTAACATACTAAAGCATTTTATAAAGGATTCGGTAATAATAGGCTCTTCTTCAACGATCAGGATGCATGATCCTTACCTGAGAGCCATCGGGCGGTATGTAACCCTTGCTGATACTACTGGAAACCCAAATAAAAGAAATGCTTGGTTGCTTTATAATGGCTATACTGTTTTTAATACACCAGGAACCGACAGGTTAAAAATTGATCCGGGCACTGTAAGAATAAATGCCCCTGTGGTTATACTAACAGGTATCAACACGGAATCGGCAGCAGAAGATTTTTTGATTGCCGCAGACAATCAAAAGCACATCAAGAGAATCGGTGAGTCTACCAATGGCAGTTCAGGAATGCCCTACCGCTTTGATTTGCCGGGTGGCGGCTCTGCCCGTGTATGCGTTAAAAAAGATACGTACCCGGATGGCCGTGAATTTGTTGGATACGGTATTCAACCAAACATCCAGGTATCGCCTACTGTAACGGACTACCTCGAAAACAAAGATCCAGTGCTGGAAACCGCCTTACGATATTTAAAAAATTACAGGAATTAAATTGTTTGGAAGTACTCTCTGCGGAGGATTAAAAAAATCTTTAGCTGCAATTCATCATAGTTAAACGTTTAAGATCATCAATAAATTGGTTCGAAAATAATCCACTTCGCCAACCAAAGGGAAAGATGAAAGTCTTTCCCTTTTTTATTCTGGATATACAAAACCAGCTTGCGCTTGGATGCTGCACCCATTTATTTCAATTGTATCATTTTGTCGTATCGGGTTTCCAATTCCTGTAAACAAATCGCAGGGCATCATAATATGCAGGAATTGGTTCTGTCATATGGTCTTCGTTAGGATAATATTTATACGCGTGCGCAAATGTTTTCGAACTATTAAGCTCAACCAGTTTATCGAATTTTAATAAATCATTTCGAAAAGTGCCATCTTCATTTCCAACGCTATAAAAAAAATTCTTTTTCGTTCTGGACACTATTGGCAGTCTTTGTTGTGCCAGTCGTAATACGTATTTATTACCAAACCATAGTGAAGGGCTTATCGCAATATAAGCGTCAAACATATCCGGGCGGGTAAGCATGCAATTAATTGCTGTAAGACCACCGAACGAATGCCCGGCAAATATTTTAAAAGCGTTGGTTTTATAATTACCCTCTATATAAGGCAGCAATTCCTTTTGAATAAAGTTGAGAAACTGCTCATTGCCGCCGGATGTCTTATAGTTAGAATCAATTTTCCCGGAAAAATTAAGTAAGTTATTAGTAGGCGTGAGGTCTTTTACTCGGTCTACACTAACAATACCCACTACTATAATTGGAGGAATAATCTGCCAATGCCTTAAATACTCAACATATGCAGAGAGGATGTGAAAATGGTTCTCCCCATCTAAGAGATACAAAACCGGCAATGGCTTGTTTCTATCTGCAGAATCTAGTTGTGGAACATGTATGTATATTCGGCGATCTTGATTTAAAACCTCGGAATGTATTAAATGCACATCATTGGAGGTTTGATTATATAACTTTGGTATTTGGGCTGTAGCCTGTACACTAAGAAATATTAGAAACACTATAAAATACTTCATATAATTTACGGATAGTCTGGTAATAGTATACAGATATCAAATGCACCGCTCGAAATTACCATCAACGACAGGCGGCAAAAAAAGTCTAGCTAGTATAATAAAACTACCGAAAATAATGGCAATGTATTGTCCGGGATGGAAAATATTCCAGTGTTTTAGATATATACAACATGCTGCATTACGCTTTATTTATTCATGATCATATCCAGTGATACATGAATATCCGGTACAATTTTTTCTTTGACACCAGATAAAAAATCAATAAAATTCGCATTGGGTTTTGAATGGATGTTCCATAACTGGCGAGATATATCAACATTGGCAGTAATATGGCTGGTATTGTTTTTTGTGTTGATTGTAGCCGTAAATTCGATCGGTTTAGTGATTCCTTTAATGGTAAGGTCACCTGCTACCGCATAGTCCGGGGATGAACCGATCCGGGTTATTTTCTTTACAACCATGGTGGCAATAGGATGCTGGTCTGAGGCAAAAAAATCGTTTCCCCTTATCTCTGCATCCTTTTTTTTCCCGCCTGCCTCATTGGGATTATCTGTAGTTCGGATGCTATTCATATCCATGCGAAAAGTTCCGCTTACAGGTTCGCCTGTGGCTGAATATTCTAAATTGCCGGACTGAAAAAGGAAATAACCGAAATGGCCGCCCATCATCTTTCCGGTATTCCACAAAACTTTACTTTTTTGAACATCGAGTTGCCAGCCCGGCAGCAAAGGTTGTGTACAGGCAATGGTCTGGAGCATCATCATTAATACAAGAGCGGTAGTGGCTTTATATATCATAGCGTATAAATTTGAGGCCGTAAACTACTTCCACATCCTATGTTCGATGGTATTAATATTGTAAATTAAATTGTAAACATTGTAAATTCTGCGCAATGGCTATTAAACACCATACTATCTGTCCTGATACAAAGAGGCGTTACATCTTGCCGATCGTTTTTTTTCTGACTGGTGCAGTCATTTGCGCAGCGTTTGGCTTTACGGATAATGAAAGTTTTAACCATGCGAAACAGCAGATACTGTTGCGGAATATCGGACATGAGATACTGCTCCATGCAGGCGACAGCACATCGAGGGTGTTACCTGTAGAGAAAATAGCATTGAATGAATACCAGGTAAGGTTTGAAAATGAATTTACTTTTGAGACAGATTCTTTGGTTAAGATCATCAGGCGTTCGCTGGAGAAAGACCATCTTGCAGAGGATTATATCGTTAATGTTCTGAACTGTTCGGGTAAGGAAATTTTATTCGGATATGCCATCTCCCGAAAAGAACAGAACAGTATCGTTCCCTGTTCGGGCCGTAAGCAACCGCGTGGCTGTTACCTGATCAACATCAGGTTTCAGAACACAGATATAACTCCTATACCCAACGGATACCTGGTAGGAGGATTATCCGTGTTTGCTTTTATCGGTTTGTTGGCTTTTCGTCCCATCAGGATAAAGCGGTCGAGGGTTAGAACGGCAGATACGAGCGCAGCTATTTTGCAGATTGGTGATACTTTATTTGAACCCGAAAAAAGGCAGATTACGATTTCGGGTATTACAACAGAACTTACACCCAAGGAAAATAAACTCCTGAAAATATTTGCCGATTCTCCCGGCGAGTTGATTGAAAGACACAGGCTTCAAAAAGAAATATGGGAAGATGAAGGCGTGATCGTAGGGCGAAGCCTGGATGTGTTCATATCAAAACTCAGAAAAAAACTGGAAGGCGACGCGTCGATTCAGGTTGTAAACGTACACGGAAAGGGATACCGGTTGGAAATCAATGATACCTTAATATAAGACGGTGTTTAGATAAAAGTTTTTCCCTTTTTTATTTTTCAATATTACAAACCTAAATAGCTTTTAAGGCTTTACAATACTTTTAAAAAACTGTATCGCCACTACAACTGCCTCTTGCGGAAAAACATGTCCGCCTTGATGTTTGTAAACTATCACAGGATTGCCGGTTGATGAGGGATAGAGTGTTGCATCAGTTGCATAGGGCTGTCCTTCTTTGCTGCAGTGGTTAATGTTGAGCATTCCTTTAATGGTTGCTTCCTGCCATTCAGGTTTTACCAGTGGATCTTTTTCACCTATTATATGCATCATCGGTTTTGGTTTTATGCGGCCGAGTGCGCGGATGGCGGCGGCTGCAGATGGTGCTGCCGCTGCGAGTATTTCATTTCTTGTTTCCATTAAAAGATACGTAAACCCGCCACCATTTGAGTGGCCGGTGGCATAGATGCGTTTATCATCAATTTTGTATTCTTCATGCAGGGTTTTGAGCATGGCATCAAAAAACAACAAGTCGCGATCGTTCATATCACCTGCTGCTTTTTGCCAGCCTGGTAATTCTCCTTTGGGATCGGTTAACTGGCCGGGGGTATTCAGTCCCTGCGGGCTCACAATAATGGCTTCGGGCCAGAGTTTGTCGAGATCTTTTCCTCTCAATATATTATTCATCGTTCCGCCATGCCCGTGAAATACAAACACAACCGGTGCAGCTGTTTGTTTGGCTGATTCGGGTATATATACCAATGCCTCACGCGCTACGCCCCCAACTGTCCAGTGCATGATTTTCGGTTCTGATGCTGCCAAAATGGTATTGGAAAAGATCATTAAAAAAACAGAGAGCAATATGCTGGAGAACAGACTGGTACGGAAATATTTTATTGTAGTCATATTGAGATCTTTAATCGTAAATATAAGTTTTGCTATGGGTAATACGGTATAGACCGGTTAGATGAGAGCGGGTTTATCAGTGTTTATATACTTCGCTGGTTTTTGTTTGTAATTGAAGAATGTAAAGAAAATATGAGCCGCAGATTCGCGGATTAATGCAAAAGCCGACCTGGGTTTAACTGTTCGGTTCCACCGACCAAACAGGGCACTTCACCGTATGCAACCGATTACATTCCAAAAAAAGCTACATTTAAACAACGAATCGTTTGCATATGAAAACCTTATTTACCTATCTGTTTTTATGTTTTTTTAGTGCTACTCTTTTAGCCCAGGGCGGCCATGAACTTTGGCTTCGTAATAACAGCGCTGTACCTGTTTCTGTGGTTTGCGAAAAGAAATCCCCTACCCTTTCTATCGCTGAACAGGAACTGAAACAGGGCTGGCACGGAAAGTCCGGTGTATCGGTTGTGTTAAGTATCGTATCCGACAAAGCCATTAAAGGCGATGGCTTCCGACTCGGTCTCACCAGTGTTCAGGCAAAAACCGATGCGGGTATTTTGTATGGCGTGTATGAATTGCTGCGCAGACAGCAAACCGGTCAGGCGATTGGTGAAGAACTTGTGAACCCCTCCTACGAAATAAGAATCTTAAATCACTGGGATAATATAAATGGAAGCATTGAGCATGGTTTTGGCGGGCTCTCTATTTTCTGGCGTAAAGACAATCCCTTTGTAATAACCGATAGCGACCTCCTGACCTGGAAAGAATATGCCCGCGCCAATGCATCTATCGGCATTAATGGAACGGTGATCAATAATGTGAATGCCAATCCACTGGTACTTACAACAGACTATTTAAAAAGAGCGAAGGCCATTGCAGATGTGTTGCGTCCATATGGCGTTAAAATGTATCTGGCGATTAACTGGTCATCTCCAAAAGTGTTGGGAAAGATCAGCACCACCGATCCGCTTTCAGATTCTGTAATCAACTGGTGGAACGCAAAAGTGAAAGAGATCTATTCTTATGTTCCTGACCTCGGCGGTTTTGTGGTGAAAGCCAATAGTGAAGGCCAGCCCGGTCCGCAGGATTATGGCCGAACCCATGCCGATGGTGCCAATATGTTGGCAGATGCCGTAAAACCATTTGGTGGTATCGTAATGTGGCGTGCCTTTGTTTATCAACCTAACGAAAAAGATCGTGCGAAACAGGCATATAATGAATTCACACCGCTGGATGGAAAGTTTCGCGACAATGTGATCATACAGGTTAAAAACGGGCCGGTTGATTTTCAACCGAGAGAACCTTTCAGTCCTTTATTTGGTGCACTGAAAAAAACACCTGTGATGCCCGAGTTCCAGATCACGCAGGAATATCTTGGCCAGTCTATTCATCTTGTGTTTTTATCAACCATGTGGGAAGAATGTTTGCAGAGCGATACTTACCAGGCAGGAAAAGGAAGTACGGTAGCACGCAGCACAGATGGAAGCATTTACCAACAAACTCATTCTGCCATTGCAGGTGTTGCCAATATTGGATTGGATACCAACTGGTGTGGCCACGATTTTGCACAGGCCAACTGGTATGCATTCGGGAGGCTTGCCTGGAACAACCGTTTAAAGAGTGAACAGATAGCAGATGAGTGGGTCAAGCTGACTTTTTCTCCTGCGATTGTTGGTAAAACAGATGCTGCGGCAAATACTGCATGGAATACAAATTTTCTGGCACCGGTAAAAAAGATGATGCTGGAAAGCAGAGAGGTAGCTGTGAATTATATGATGCCGCTGGGATTGCATCATCAGTTTTCTGCCAATGACCATTATGGTCCCGGAGCATGGTGGGCACCTGCGCGTACGCGTACGGATTGGACTCCACCCTATTATCACAAAGCTGAAACCAATGGCGTAGGTTTTGACCGTACCAAAAAAGGAACAGATGCAGTGAGCCAATACCATGAACCACTTGCTTCGATCTTAAATGATCCACATACCTGTCCGGAAAATCTGTTGTTGTGGTTTCATCATGTATCATGGAATTTTAAAATGAAAAGCGGCCGCACCTTATGGCAGGAAATGTGTTACAGTTACGACAAAGGCGTGCAGCAGGTTCGTGGTTTTCAGAAAGTATGGGATAAGGTGGAAACCTATGTTGACAGTGTTCGCTTCAAATCTGTTCAACGCAAACTGCGTTTGCAGGAGATCAATGCAGTGTTATGGAAAGATGGTATGCTACAGTATTTTCAAACATTCAACAAACAACCGATCCCGTTTGATATAGAGCGTCCTGTTAATAATCTGGATGATATCATTAAAAACGAATTTCCAGTGCGCAGGCCGAGATAAAGCTCAATGATTTTAAAAATGCCCCAGCAATAAAAGAGAAATAGTAAAATCTTTCTCTTTTTATTTTGCATTTATTTCGAAAAATAAAGTCATACTTTTTTAGGGTATGACTTATTTATAAAAATGTAATCATATACATTACATAAGGCTGACTGCACCATTGAAAGAAACGGAAACAAGGATTCTTTCGTTATTGTAGTCGAAGGAAACAAAAAAGCTGCTGTTGTTATCCGCATCGGTGTATTCGATACAGTCTGTTAATTGGTATTCAGGAAATGTATACTCACGTGTAAGAAAATCAAGAGCCGTTTTAGGTAATTTATCAAAGGCCATTGTTTTGGTGCTCCCTATCAGGTTACCAAATTCATCATAGTAAACTTCCATCTTTTCATTACCCATTATGAAACTTGCTTTTTCAAAGTCATCACTTAGGGTCCATACTACTTCCTTAGCACCTGCATAATGTGCCTGCAGATGTGCCTCTGCTTTATTGCTCGTGTTGCCTGATGCAAATGAATTGGTTACCAGTGTTACTAAGATTGCGCTGAAGATTAAGATTTTTTTCATTTTGTTTGTTTTAAGTATTGTTGATTTTTATTTTCTACTATTCATTGACCAGACACTTTGCCCATAGTTAAATCACCATAGATTAATAGCCTGAATGTGTCGACGAATTGGCTGATACAGATCTCTCTGCTGCTAAATGAGGTATACATCCGGCTACACTATTATATTAGATTTTTTACTCTTTCAACTCTTCCTATAAAGAAATGTTAACGCCCAAGCCGCGTTTAGTATCTTTGCGGTATCTATCGTTTATAACTAAACAAAACAATGAAAACAACCCTTTTATCCCTGACCGTTGCGATAACGCTTTTATTTACAAGTTGCGTAAAAGATGCCGGCACAGGTACATCTACAGTAGCTTTTCAATTAAAAGCAGCTGTATCACCCGTAAACGGTGCGGGTATTACCTGGACAGCGGGAACAGCCGGTGTAGCCAACACCAAAATTGAGGCAAAGAAAAACGACAGTACAGATGTTGAATTTAAATCAGCTCCCAATGCGCAGGTTGACCTGTTTGGCGCAGTAAGCATTTCCAATGTTTCTATTCCTACGGGCACTTTCCGCCATGTTGAGTTTCGACTTGAATTACAGGCATTGAACAGCAAACCGGTTTTATTTCTGGATGGCTCCTATACTGCGGGAGGAGTTACAACGCCTATTTCCTTTGAAGCAGGTAGTGCTTTAATCATCAAATCCTCGATAGATAGTATTGTGATCTCTTCGGCTAATGCAAATTATACTTCCTTAACCACACTTGGTTTGGTAACCCTTACGCAGGATGTTACAGAGGCAGATCTGAAAGCAGCCACCAGAACCAATGGAAAGATCGTGATCTCATCCGGCTCTAATACGCCAGTATATACAAAAATGATGGCAAACCTTGCCAAGACACAGGTTTGCAACTTTAAATAAAACTAAAATAACCACTTATATAAACCCCGTATCTGATTGATACGGGGTTTTGTATATTTATAAGTTAAGGACAGGTTATGATGCAAAACAGATCAAATATTTCCGGAGTCTCACAAAGAAGCAAGATCATTTTTGTTTTAAGTATACTTGTGTCTGCTTTCTGGTATTTGGGAAAAAATGTGAATGTATATCGTTATGCATTTATTGGGGCAGTTTTTGAGATCCTCTGGCTTCCAATGTTAGGTATGTTATGTCTGTTACCATTGATCTCTCTATTTCTTTGGGTTCGGGAAAAATTCAGCATCAAATCACTTTACCTGTATGCCATTATTCTCTTGAGTTTATCTTTTTTCATCTCTTAACTTACAGGCTTTGCTAAAATTGGCGCAGGAGTCTTTTAGCAAGACTGAAAATTTTAACATCTGAAAAAGATACATTTAACAACTGTTTTTCAACGAAGGCTAAGAGGTTACTGAGCTTGATTAGCTTAGGTTGTTTAAGCATTATAATGCTGTTTCTATTGGCGTAACTGACCGGAATATGAATATTCTGCTATCTACAATTCCGTTTATTGTATCTGTTTTTTTACAATAAAATATTATCGTAGAAAATAGCTATTTTGTTTCAGGTATCGTGCAAGTAATCATTTACCCTTTCTAATCTTTAAATAAAACTGTATGCGATCCATTGTATTCTGTTTACTGCTGATCATCTTTGGCTTAGGGTTTACTTACTCACACATAAACCCGGAAACACAGAAAGAAAATAAACTAAACGGCATCTGGATACCCATATCGGAAGAAATTGCCGGCACTTCTTTGCCAAGGAGTTCGTTTGAAACACAGCATCTGATCATCAACGACAGCACCTATACATTTACTGCAGAGAGCGTTGACAAAGGCATTGTAAAATACCAGGATAAAAAAATGGATATTTACGGTAAAGAAGGTGTGAATAATGGCAAACATTTTACGGCGATCTATAAGAGTAACGGAGATCAGTTAACCATCTGCTATAACCTTGCCGGTGATGTATATCCAGAATCTTTTTCAACAAAAGGAAAGCCATTGTATTTTTTATGTGTGTTTGCAAGAGGAGAAAAGAATTAGTGTTTTGCATTTTGGCATCTTACTGATATAGTTATAAAATCTATTGATATATGAATTCTCATTTTATTTTAACGGATGATGTATTTGAAAAACAGTTTGCCAACTGTTCACTAAATCCTGAAATGTTTAGTCACGAAGCCCATATACGTCTTGCCTGGATCCATATAAAAAAATACGGTGTTGAACAGGCAGCAGAAAATATCTGTATGCAGCTACTCGCCTTTGTAACAAAACTGGGCGCTACGGATAAATACAACAAAACCCTTACCGTAGCAGCCGTTAAAGCAGTTAATCATTTTATGGGAAGAACGGATGCTGAAAATTTTTCTGACTTTATTTCAACTTTCCCGCAACTGAAATATCATTTTAAAGAATTAATTGCCGCTCATTACGGAATAGATATTTATCATTCTGAAAAGGCAAAACAGGAATATCTTGAACCCGATCTCTTAGCTTTTACCTGATGCAGCGTTTTGATCATACCATTGATTACTGGATTGATGCTTTGGATCAATATAACCAGACCCAATTAAGCACCAAACCTTCAGCGGAAAGCTGGTCACTTGGGCAGTTGTATCTTCATCTGATCAATGATACCAAATTTTATATTGAGCAAATACGAACCTGTTTACACACAAACGAAAACAGAACAGGGCAAATGATGCCATTTGCAAAATCTATATTTCAGCAGAATGGCTTCCCCGATGAAACCATACAGGGCGCACCATCCAATGCAACGATACCGCAACCCGAAAACAAAATACAATTGGTATTGAGTCTGCAAAAGCTGAAAGATGAGATGCATATACTAACAGAACAAATGGCAACAACCCCGTTTACCGGTAAAACAGAACATCCCGGATTAGGTTATTTTAGCGCCGGTGAATGGTACCAGTTTGCTGAAATGCATTTCAGGCATCATCTGAGACAAAAGAACCGTCTGGATAATTTTCTGGGATCCCGTAAATTTTAATATCCATTATTCATCAACTAACTTAAAAAAAGAGGCGAATTACATATGAAGAGAATCTTACCCGTGATCGTTCTTTCTCAATTTTTTTGTACCTCTTTATGGTTTGCCGGTAATGCTGTAATGGGCGATATGGTTAAAACTTTCGGCCTCCAAACCGATTTTCTTGCCAATCTAACGAGTTCGGTACAATTTGGTTTTATATGCGGCACATTAATTTTTGCGGTTCTTTCTATCTCCGACCGCTTCTCTCCTTCCAAAGTTTTCTTTTGTTGTGCAATCATTGCCTCAGTCCTGAATCTGGGTATTTGTATTCAGGGTATTGCTGTTGAGGGATTATTATTGTTCCGCTTTTTTACCGGTTTTTTTCTTGCAGGAATTTATCCCGTTGGGATGAAGATCGCATCTGATTATTACCAGAAAGGTTTGGGAAGATCGCTTGGTTTTTTGGTTGGCGCGCTTGTGTTGGGTACTTCTTTCCCTCATTTATTAAAGAGTCTTACTACCGATCTTCCATGGAAATATGTGATCTACTCCATTTCTCTTTTAGCTGCATTGGGTGGATTGGCGATGTTATTACTGGTTCCGGACGGGCCTTATAGAAAAGCAGGACAAGCCCTGCATCTCACAGCGTTTGCCAAAGGTTTCAGGAACAAACATTTTCGTGCAGCTTCCTTTGGTTATTTTGGCCATATGTGGGAGCTATATACGTTCTGGGCCTTTGTTCCGGTAATGCTTAGTGCCTATCAAACCCATTTTCATACAGAACTGAATATTCCATTGCTTTCCTTTCTGGTAATCGCATCCGGTTCTTTTGCCTGTGTGGTTAGCGGTTTACTGGCACAGCAATTCGGTGCCAAGAGGATTGCAACGATCGCTTTAACTTTATCATGCACCTGTTGCCTGCTTTCCCCTTTTCTTTTATTGGCCGGGTCTGTAATGGTGTTGCTTACATTCCTGTTTTTCTGGAGCTGGGCAGTGATAGCTGATTCACCATTATTTTCTACACTGGTTGCACAAAATGTTCCGGAAGAATCAAGAGGCACTTCGCTTACGATTGTAAATTGTATCGGATTTTCAATCACTATTATCAGCATCCAGTGTATCAAACTGCTTTCTGAAAATATAAATACAAAGTATATTTACGTATGGCTGGCTGCAGGACCCATACTTGGGTTAGCCGCTTTGCTGAAAGATAGCAGGTCCACTACTTAAATTCCAAAGCATGATCAAACTGATCAGAACCAATTCTGACAATACTGACTTTACCACACTGGTAAGTATGCTGGATGCTGATCTTGCCATACGTGATGGAGAAGATCATGCATTTTATGCGCAATTCAATAAAACAAATAAGATCCGGTTTGTGGTGATAGCCTATCTAAACGGATTACCTATTGGTTGCGGAGCCCTCAGAGAATTTACACCCGGGATTATGGAAGTAAAACGCATGTTTGTTTTACCCGAACAGCGGGGAAAAGGAATCGCATCTTCCGTTTTAGCTGAATTGGAAAAATGGGCCAAAGAAATGTTGTTTACCAGCTGCGTTCTGGAAACAGGCAAACGGCAACCTGAAGCCATCAGTTTATATAAACATAATGGCTACAGCATCACCGAAAATTACGGACAATATATAGGTATGGAAAACAGTGTTTGTTTCAGGAAAGAATTGGGATAAAATATTTTCAGGAATATGTCCCTGTTTGCTTTACTCATTTGTTATTTGAACAGGAACCATTATTCAAAACAATTAAAACGTATTTACATGGACGAATTTGCATTGATCATGCGCCACCAGGATGGCACCAAACTGGCATCTCCGGAACAGATGCAGGAATGGATGAAACAAACGATGGACTGGATCGGCGGTATTGCCGCACAAAACAAATTTGTGGGCGGAACAGGTTTACCTTTTGATGGAGCCCGTGTTGTTAAATCAGATAAAACGGTTACCAATGGTGCTTTTGGCGATATTAAAGAGACCATTGGCGGATTGATAACCGTAAGGGCTGAATCATTTGAAGAAGCTGTTGAATTTGCCAAAGGTTGTCCCGTATTACAGGGAGAAGGCAATACAGTTGAAGTGAGAAAGATTGCCAAAAGAGATGGTGTACACTAATCAAAACATGCCCCTGTATCCATAAACCATACAGGGGCTTTTTATGCAACAACCCGAATTGATACCACATTTGTTCCGCACAGAATTCAGCAGGATCACTGCTGTACTTTGTAAAACAATGGGTATTGAACATATAGAAACTGCCGAAGATATCGCAGGAGAAACCTTTCTGGCAGCTATCGAAAACTGGACCTACAAAGGCATACCCGAAAATCCTGCAGCATGGTTGTATACAGTTGCTAAAAACAAAGCAAAAAATTATTACCGGCGTTCCAAACTCTTTACCGAAAAGATCAGCAAAGAAATCAAATACAGTTCGCCGCAAGAAGAAGAAATAGATATTGATCTGTCTGAGAAGCATATACAGGACAGTCAGTTACAAATGTTGTTTACGTTATGCCATCCATCTATTTCTGTAGAATCACAGATTGGATTATCGTTGCGTATTCTTTGTGGTTTTGGAATAGATGAGATTGCCAATGCATTTCTTACCAATAAAGAAACCATCCATAAACGGCTTACCCGGGCCAAAGAAAAATTAAGACTCGAAAAAATTTCGATCGTTATTCCTGACAGAGATGAGATACCAAAGCGTTTGGAAACTGTATTAACTACCTTATACCTGCTTTTTAATGAAGGATATTATTCGGAAAGTAAAGACACCGTTTTACGAAATGATCTTTGTCTGGAAGCTATGCGGTTAACACATTCATTGATCAATAATGCAGAAACAGACTTGCCTGCTGTGAATGCCTTATATGCATTAATGTGTTTTCATGCGTCAAGGTTTGAGGCAAGAAAGGATGAGAATGGAGATATTGTTTTATATGATGAGCAGGACGAGACTTTATGGGATCGGGAATTGATCTCCCGGGGTGGCTTTTATCTTCACAAAGCTTCAAAGGGGAATACTTTATCAAGATACCATCTCGAAGCCGGTATTGCCTATTGGCATACCATTAAAACAGATACAAGAGAAAAATGGGAAAACATTCTGCAACTCTTCAATCATTTACTGCAGGTAGCTTATTCGCCTATTGCGGCACTCAACAGAACATACGCCCTATCCAAGGCGCATAGTAAACAGGAAGCAATTACAGAAGCCGAAAAACTAAACCTCTCCAATAACCACTTCTATTATACACTCTTGGGAGAATTATATACAACGATTGATCATCAAAAAGCCCTAACCTGTTTTGAGAAAGCGCTGACGCTCGCAAAAACAGAAAAAGAGAAGAAGCTGATTCAAACTAAAATACCCCGTCTGTAAAATCTAATGAATGCAAATCCCTGCTTCGTTAAATAGTTACTAAAATAGGTGAGCAGGTGCATTAAAATCAGACCCGGCTATTATGTATGTACAAATCAGGATATATTTATTCGCAACCAATGCTACAGCGAAATAAAATACTTCCGGTTTTTACCATTCTGGGTGTAATACTCATTTTTGCAGTGCTGATTATTACAGCACAGAGTATCCTTCTTGGCCCTATTCGTTTTTTACCAGGCGGCCAGCCGTATACACATTATAATAACTACCTGATCTTTAAAGACTCCTTTTTTCATCTGATTGAAGGGAAAGACCTCTATCAGTTATTTCCGTCTGAGGAGTTTGATTATTATAAGTATAGTCCCAGTTTTGCATTAGCCATGTCCCCAATCGCTTATCTGCCGGATGGCATTGGATTATTTATATGGAACCTTCTGAATTCGATCGTACTGTTTTTCGCCATTTATAAACTGCCTCTGCAAACAGAACGACAGAAATTATGGATGTTTCTTTTTGTGTTCATCGAATTGATTACATCCATACAAAATTCTCAGAGTAATGGAATAATTGCCGGCCTGATACTCTTTGCCTTTATTTTTCAGGAAAGAAAACGAACTGTGCTCGCTACCCTATTTATTGTACTCACTGTTTTTATAAAACTCTTTGGCCTTGTGGCGCTTGCTTTATTTCTTTTATATCCCAACAAACGAAAATCCGTTTTATATACTATTGGCTGGATGGTATTGATAGGATTATTGCCGTTAATGGTCATTCCATTTTCTCAACTTTCTTTTTTATATAAAAGCTGGTTCACCCTTTTGGGTAATGATCAGCATGCATCGTATGGTTTATCAATAGCCGGCTGTGTGCATTCCTGGTTTGGTGTTGAAAATAAGAACCTGTTTGTAGTTGCAGGCGTTCTTTTATTTTGTGTACCACTGCTTATCAGGCGAAATTGTTTTGCAATACTCAGATTCCGTTTGTATGTTCTGGCTTCTGTTTTAATCTGGATGGTGATCTTTAACCACAAAGCAGAATCGCCCACTTTTATTATTGCAGCAACGGGTATCGGGATATGGTATTTTTCTCAACCGAAAAAAACGATAAACCTGATCTTAGTGATGTTCGCTTTTTTACTTACTATTCTTTCTCCTACAAGTCTGTTTCCGGAAAGCATAAGAGATCATTATGTGATACCGTATACATTAAAAGTTGTTCCCTGTATTTTGATCTGGTTCAAAATACTTTTTGATATGATGCGGTTTAAACCCGAAGAAGAAAAGGTTTCAATAAGAGAAAGATATATTCCGGAAAATAATTTATTGTAATGCGGCCAAACATCGGCTGAGACTTTCCTGCCAGTTCTTAAACTGAATTCCAAAATCGTTTTGCAATGATGTTTTATCCATTACAGAATAACCCGGCCGCTTAGCCGGAGTGGGATAATCTGCACTGGGTATGGGTAATACTTTACAGGGTAACGCTGCTTTATCGCGGATGGTGGCGGCGAAATCGTACCAGGAAATAACACCCTCATTGCTGTAATGATACACTCCATAATGCGTATTTCCTTTTTCGAGAGCATCAATGATCTGTAGAATAGCTTCTGCAAGGTCTGCAGCATAGGTGGGTGATCCAATCTGATCGCTTACCACTTTTATTTCCGGTCGATCTTTCATCAGACGGAGCATGGTTTTTACAAAATTGTTTCCGTGAACACTATATACCCAAGAGGTTCGGATAATAATGGTATGTGCATTATTATCCATTGCAAGTTTTTCACCTGTCCATTTTGTAAACCCATAATAATTTACAGGATCGGTTGGCGAATCTGTTTGATAAGGTTCTGTACCCTTACCGTTAAAAACATAATCGGTAGAGATCTGAAAAAGTGTGCAATGATGCAGATTACATTGTAGAGCAATAAGCCCAACGGCTTCTGCATTTATTTGATAGGCTGTTGCCTGTTCGGTTTCGGCTTTATCAACCGCGGTATAAGCGGCACAATTAATAAAGTAAGCCGGTGTGTTTTTTTCGAAAAAATCGGAGATGGAAGATGGCTGGCCAATATCAAGACTGTTCCTGTCGGTAAATACAAACTGAAACCGATCTGAATATGCATTGGTCAATTGTTCGAGTTCATAACCCAACTGACCGTTCTTACCGGTAATTGCGATAACAGGTTTAGACATTTACAACTATTTAAAAGATGTATGCTTAACTTCTTGACTCAAACTCTTTGGGTTGTTTTGTCCACTCTTCTTTAGGGAGCGATTTAAAATAGTCATAGGTCCTTTTTAAACCTTCTGCCCTGTCAACGGTTGGTGCCCATCCCAAAATCTCTTTGGCTTTGGTTATATCGGGTTGTCTTTGTTTAGGATCATCTACCGGTAATGGTTTGTAAATGATCTTAACAGAAGATTCGGTAAGTTTCAATACTTCTTCTGCAAAATCCTTTAATGATATTTCGTTAGGATTACCAACATTTACGGGCATGGTATAATCACTCATTAATAAACGATAAATGCCTTCTACAAGATCATCAACATAGCAGAAAGATCGGGTTTGACTTCCGTCTCCAAAAACGGTAAGGTCTTCTCCGCGCAATGCCTGACCAATAAATGCAGGTAAAGCACGGCCATCATTTAAACGCATTCGTGGCCCATAGGTATTAAAGATGCGGATGATTCTTGTTTCAACACCATGGAAAGTATAGTATGCACGGGTAATCGCTTCCATAAAACGCTTGGCTTCATCATACACGCCTCGCGGTCCAACAGGATTTACGTTACCCCAATATTCTTCTGTTTGCGGGTGTTCAACAGGATCTCCATATACTTCACTTGTAGATGCAACTAATATTCTCGCGTTTTTTGCTTTAGCAAGACCCAAACAATTGTGTGTGCCCAATGCACCCACTTTCAAAGTCTGAATAGGAATTTTCAAATAATCGATCGGGCTTGCGGGAGAAGCAAAATGCAGAATATAATCAAGGTCGCCCGGCACATGAATGAATTTTGAAACATCATGATGATAAAATTCAAAATCTTCCAGTTTGAACAGGTGCTCAATATTTCTCAGATCTCCGGTTACCAGATTATCCATACCAATAACATGGTAGCCTTCTTTAATAAATCTGTCACTTAAATGCGAACCCAAAAATCCAGCTGCTCCGGTGATAAGAATTCTTTTCTTTGCCATATTATTTTGTATTGGGGCGGCCAATACTTTCGTAGTGGTAACCGAGTTCATTGATAAATTTCACGTCAAACAAATTTCGTCCGTCAAAAATCACTCTGTTCCTGAGACGAACATTGATCATATCAAAATCAGGCGTTCTGAACTCACTCCATTCGGTGGCAATGATCAGGGCATCTGAATTATGCAATGCACTGTATTGATTTTCTGCATATTCGATCTTATCGCCAATCAATCTTTTTACGTTTGGCATTGCTTCCGGGTCAAATGCTTTTACGGTAGCACCTGCGGCCGTTAATGCATCAATCAGGTACAAAGCCGGTGCTTCACGGATGTCATCAGTATTGGGTTTAAAAGCCAATCCCCATAAAGCAAATTGTTTTCCTTTCACATCATTATTAAAATATGCCATGATCTTGGGAATCAAATGCAGTTTCTGCAATTCATTAACTTCCTCAACAGATTTCAAAATTTTAAAATCATAGTTTACATCCTCTGATGATCTGATCAAAGCCTGCACATCTTTTGGAAAACAACTACCGCCATAACCAATGCCCGGAAACAGAAACCGTTTACCGATTCGCTCATCACTGCCAATACCTCGTCTTACCATATCCACATCGGCCCCCAGTTTTTCGCACAGCTGGGCAATCTCGTTCATAAAAGATATTTTGGTTGCCAGAAATGAATTGGCTGCATACTTGGTAAGCTCGGCAGATTTTTCATCCATAAAAATAACCGGATTGCCCTGACGTACAAATGGCGCATATAGATCACTCATTACTTTTCTGGCTCTATCGGAATTGGTACCGATCACCACTCTGTCGGGTTTCATAAAATCATCAACCGCAACCCCTTCTCTTAAAAACTCAGGGTTACTAACAACATCAAATTCTCCTTTATAATTCTGCGCGATAGCAGAACGTACTTTTTCAGCCGTGCCAACAGGTACGGTACTTTTATCAATCACTACTTTATACTCAGTAAGTAATTTTCCCATATCATTAGCAACACCCAATACATAACGGAGATCAGCAGCACCATCTTCACCGGGAGGAGTTGGCAATGCCAGAAACACAACAAGTGCATCTTTAATACCCTCTGCCAGATTGGTTGTAAACGTTAAACGCTCATCTTTCAAATTCCGGAGAAATATTTTCTCAAGTCCCGGCTCAAAAATGGTGATCTCGCCATTCGATAATTTATCAACTTTATTTTTGTCGATATCAATACAGGTTACTTTGTTTCCCGTCTCAGCAAAACAGGTTCCTGTAACAAGGCCTACATATCCGGTTCCAACAACTGCGATCTTCATAGTTTATCCTTTTAAATAGTTAAGAATATTTTCTGTTATATATGAAAGTTGTTCATGATCCATTTCAGTATGAACAGGTAGAGAGATCACACGTTCGGTAAGCCAATCGGTTATGGCAAGATCATAATGCGACATATCATATTCAGCAAACATTTCCTGCCTGTGGCCCGGCACCGGATAATAGATCATGGAAGGTATTAAGCGTTCTGAAAGGTAAGCACCAAGGCCTTCTCTGTTTACGCCGTTTAGGAGTATTGTGTATTGATGGTATACATGTTTGCTGTACGGAGCAATATAAGGAGTAGTGATGGCCGGGTGATTGGCAAAAGCATTATCATAGAAAGCGGCAACCTGCTGTCTTGCTTCACTATATTGATCCAGTTGCTTCAGTTTTATATTCAGTATGGCAGCCTGTATCGTATCTAATCTTGAGTTACAGCCCACCATTTCATGATAATATCTTTTTTGCTGGCCATGATTGGCGATCATTTTCATTTTATGCGCCAATGCATCATCATTGGTGAACAGAGCGCCCCCATCTCCATAAGCACCCAGATTTTTACTTGGGTAAAAAGAAGTAGCACCAACCGTTCCAATTGTTCCGGTCTTTTTCTTTGTACCATCACTAAAAGTATAATCGCAACCAATGGCCTGTGCATTATCTTCTATCACGTACAAGCCAAATTCATTGGCGATCTGCATGATCTCTTCCATCGGTGCCGCATGGCCATATAAATGAACGGGAACAATTGCTTTTGTTTTGGGTGTGATCGCTTTACGTAATGAAGCCGGATCCATGCAAAAAGTCTTTGCATCCACCTCAACAAAAACAGGTTTTAGTTTTAATAACGCCACAACTTCGGTTGTAGCAATGTAGGTAAAAGAGGGTGTGATCACTTCGTCGCCGGGTTGTAGGCCAAGTGCCATCATCGCTATCTGTAAAGCATCAGTTCCATTGGCGCAGGGGATCGTATGTTTTACGTCAAGGTAATTACTTAAATTATTGGCAAATTCCTGAACAGGCTTTCCGTTAATATAGGCTGCACTATCCAGCACTGCTTGTATGGCCGAGTCAATTTCAGGTTTTACTTTGAGGTACTGTGTCTTGGTATCCACCATTTGTATCGGCCGCATCGTATTGGTCTTTGGATGCGCAAATTTACTTAAAAAATGCGGTTTGGATATGTATTTGTAACATATTATACCCCTTTGTAAAACAAGCCTGATAATTCGTTTCTTTGTAGTTCATCATTTGGCTGCCAATGCTTTTCTATCGTTTATTTACCTGGCTTTACCCCAAAATTGCCTGGCTTATCAGTTTCTCCAATCCCAAAGCCAATTTATGGCTTAACGGAAGGAAAGGATTATTCGAAAAACTGGCAGCAGCTTTTTACAACAATAAAAAGCCGGTGATCTGGTTGCATAGTGCCTCTGTAGGGGAGTTTGAACAGGGACTTCCCGTATTGGAAGCTATCCGTAAACAATATCCCGGCCATCTGATTCTGGTTACTTTTTTCTCCCCTTCGGGTTACGAGGTAAGAAAGGATTATAAAGGCGTAGATCATGTGTTTTATTTACCGATGGATACGCCGGGTCATGCCAACCGCTTTCTCAATATTGTTCAGCCATCACTTATCCTGTTTGTAAAATATGAGTTCTGGTATTATTACCTGTATGAAGCCCATCAGCGAAATATTCCAACCTTACTTATTTCAGGCATTTTCAGAAAGGACCAGCCCTTTTTTCAGTGGTATGGCAGCCTCCACAAAAGGATGCTCGGTTTTTTTACCGCATTCATTGTACAAAGTGAAAGCGCTGCGCAACTTTTGCGATCGATCGGGTTTAGCAAAAATGTAATTGTGGGTGGAGATACACGTTTTGACAGAGTGATTGATATTGCCAATCATTTTAAAGCAATACCCGTCATAGACAGTTTTTGCGGATCCTCTGCCGTAATTGTGGCAGGCAGCACCTGGACCGAAGATGATGAAGAACTGGATCATTTTGCCAACACACATCCTGATATCAAATTTATCATCGCACCGCATGATATTGATGAAGACAGAGTAAAGGAATGTACCACTTTATACAAACGTTCTGTGCGATATGCTGATTATGAAAAAAATGTTCAATCTGGTTCAGATATTCCGGCTAATATCAATGTATTGATTGTAGATAATGTAGGTATCCTCAGCAGATTGTATCACTATGCAACTATCTGTTATGTGGGAGGCGGATTTGGAGATGATGGCATACACAATATTCTCGAAGCAGCCGTATATGGCAAACCCGTTGTATTTGGCCCGGTTTACGATAAATACTTTGAGGCTGAAGAATTACTCAATTGTGGTGGTGCTTTCAGTATTGAAGATTCACTGGAACTGGAAGATCTGTTAAATGAGCTGCTAAAGAATAAAGATGTTTATGATAATGCTGCGATTGCTTCAAAAGTATATGTAAAAAATAAGGCAGGTGCCACTCAAAAAGTGATGAATTATATTGAAGCAAACCGCCTCCTGATCAATTGATCAAATAATTTTACGGTTTCACTGGCATCAGGCCAACTGAGTTTTACTTTTAACTCGCGTTGTATCCAGTATTCAGCTTCAGGATAAATATTAAAACCATTGATGGTCTTCAGGCTTCTTTCATACATATTCTCATCGCCACGGAAAAGATCGTTCACAAACAAAAACCGGTCATTCAACCCGATTGCTTTTTTCAGATCGCGGATAGGTGCTTCCTGCAAAGCAGTAGCCACTTCCATTCGTTCTTCTTTCAATTTTTCATTCAGGCTTTCAGTTTCTTTAGAGAGAATGGCGTTCAGGTCAAATATTTCAGCTTTTCTTACCGGCTGTTCAATATAAGGCTCCTGTTCGGGTATTTCTGCCTGATGGGTTAAAGTGGGGATTTCCTGACTTTGGTCAAACATCCAGTTATTGGGAATAGGCTCTCTTGCAATGGTTTCTTTCACTTCTGCCACAGACTCGGTTGCCTGATAAGAAACGGGGCCTACAGGCAATACAACAGAGATTTTACCCCCTGTTTGTACAGGGTGCTCTTTTTTCTGCAATTCGAGCAAAAGCAATTGGGCCGTAAAAGCCATTTTTTCGGCCTCAGCATGCTGCTCAAATTGATCTTTCAGTTTGTTGATCAACGTGCCTACTCTTTCCATTGGATGTAATACATTTGGGGGTTGCCAATAGCGAAGCTTTCTTAAAGCTACAAACGTTTTCTTTGATAATTTATTTTACAGATGTTTATTGAACCAAATTTAACAGGTGGAAAAAGGGGCTGGATAGAGGTAATCTGCGGCAGTATGTTCAGCGGGAAGACCGAAGAACTGATCCGCCGGCTCAAACGTGCCAAGATCGCCAACCTGAAAGTGGAGATCTTCAAACCGGGGATAGATGTACGGTATGACGAGACCAAAGTGGTTAGTCACGACTCAAATGCCATCGCTTCTACCCCTATCGATAATTCGCAAACCATTCTTTTGATGGCCGAAGGCGTTGATGTAGTGGGTATTGATGAGGCGCAGTTCTTCGACGATCAGATCGTTCATGTATGCGAAGTGCTGGCTTTAAGAGGTGTACGGGTAATTGTTGCGGGATTGGATATGGACTACCTAGGCAAACCGTTCGGGCAAATGCCATATCTCTTATCCATTGCAGATTATATCACCAAACTACATGCGATTTGCATGAAGTGTGGCAATATTGCCAATGTTTCTTATCGTAAAACAGATCAGGAAGGACAAGTGCTGATAGGCGAAAAGGAAACCTACGAACCCAGATGCCGCCACTGTGCCAATGAAAAATAAGCAACGCCTTCTCGCATTGATCAAAAAAGATATATTGCTGGAAACCCGCCAGCAGTATACTTTATACGGAGTGCTTCTGTATGTGGCATCCACCATCTTCGTAGTGTACCTTTCAATGGATAAACCGGAAGACAAAACCTGGAACGGTTTGTTCTGGGTAATTCAGTTGTTTGTTTGTATCAACGCGGTTGCCAAAAGTTTTCTTGCCGAAAGCCGGGGCAGAATGTTGTATTTCTATTCTATTGCCGGAGCCGTGGACTTTGTTTTATCAAAACTGCTTTTTAATGCACTGCTTATGATTGTCATGAGTTTGCTCAGTCTGGCAATCTTTACGGTGCTTCTGGGTAATCCATTAGAAAACGCACTTCAGTTTGTATTCATAACCTGTTTAGGTGGCATGAGCCTGAGCCTTGTATTCACCTTTCTTGCGGCAATTGCAGCCAAGGCACAGCAACAGGCAGCATTAATGGCCATTATGGGTTTCCCCATTATTATTCCGCAATTATTATTGTTGATGAAAATTTCCACTTCCGCTTTTTCTTCTGTGATACAGGGCGGTTGGTGGCAGATGGTATTGTTACTCGTGGGGCTTGATCTGATGGTAGTGGCATTAGCCGTAATCCTTTTCCCTTTTCTCTGGAAAGACTGAACGCTTCTCTGCGAAAACTCTCCGTTCTCTGCGACTCTGCGGTGAATGGAGGTTTCAATTCACCGCAGAGACAGGGAGAAGCAGAGATATCCGCAGAGATTATTTAGAATCTCAGATGTCTAACAGTCTGTCCCTTATTGATCAGTTGTTTCAATGAATCAATACCAATCTTCAAATGGTTCTCCACAAATTCTGAAGTTACTTTTTTATCACTCGCTTCTGTTTTTACACCATCCGGTATCATCGGCTGATCACTCACTAATAACAATGCACCTGTTGGAATTTTATTATAAAAACCTACGGTGAAAATGGTAGCCGTTTCCATATCAATAGCATAGGCCCTTACTTTGGTGAGGTATTCTTTAAACTCATCATCATGTTCCCAAACCCTTCTGTTGGTTGTGTAAACGGTGCCCGTCCAGTAATCCACTTTATAATCACGGATAGTAGTAGAGATCGCTTTCTGCAAAGCAAATGCAGGCATGGCAGGAACTTCCGGTGGAAAATAATCGTTTGAGGTACCCTCTCCTCTTATGGCAGCAATCGGCAGTATCAGATCACCAATTTTATTTCTTCTTTTTAATCCTCCACACTTACCAAGAAATAAAACCGCTTCGGGTTCTATGGCGGTAAGCAGATCCATTACGGTTGCTGCACCCGGACTACCCATTCCAAAATTGATGATGGTAATACCGTTGGCTGTGGCACATTGCATCGGCCTGTCCTGGCCAACTACTTTTACCTTATTCCATTTGGCAAACATGGTTACATAATTGCTGAAATTCGTAAGCAGAACAAATTTGCCGAAGTTCTCTAATTGCTCACCCGTATATCTCGGAAGCCAGTTGTTTACGATCTCTTGTTTCGTTTTCATATATCACTAATTTGGTCAATACACAATCGGTATCTTTGGAAAAAATAATTGGCTAAAATACAAAAAATGCCGCTGTAAACAAAGCCTATGCTCAAAATCAACTATCCTGCACCCCAATTCCGCATTAAAGAAGATGGCGGAAAAGAATGGATCTTTGATGAATTTCGCAAACAATGGGTGCGGCTTACGCCGGAAGAATGGGTAAGACAAAATATGCTTCAATACCTGGTTCAGGTAAAAAAATACCCGGCTTCTTTGATCGCAATTGAAAAAGAAATCGCTTTGGGTGAACTGAGAAAAAGGTTCGACATCCTTGTGTATAAAAATTCCAAACCCTGGATGATCATTGAGTGTAAAGAAATGAATGTGGCCTTAGATGAATCTGTTCTAAAACAAGTGCTCAATTATAATATAACCGTTCAGGCAAATTTTGTGATCATTACCAATGGAACAGATAATTACGGGTTCACGTTGGAAAACGGAATGGCTGAACAAATTTTTGAGTTCCCGAATCACTGATCTAACTGCGCCTTTACACCTTTGCGGGGAAATTTGCACGCAAAGAGGCAAAGGCGCAGTTTAAGAGGAGAAGATTATCTTTAACATCAATATTTAAGTCAATCATGAAATTCAAGCTTTCCATATTTGCTTTGCTCTTTCTATTCCCATTTCTATCATTCAGTCAAATTTTGAATATAGACAAATCGGATACTTCCGATTATGTAAGCAAGTCCAAAGCCAATTTTAATTTCAGTACAGGATTGGAGGTTGACAAGCAACAGATCACTTTATGGGATGCTACCAATACGGCAGAGATGATGCTGCAGAAGAAAAAAGAATTACTTATTGCCGCCGCCAGTTATCGTTTTACCTATAATGGGCCGGATGATATTCTGAATGCAGGTTTTATCCATTTACGTTACCGCCATAATTACAAGAATAAATTTCAACCCGAAACATTCATCCAATATCAGTGGGATAATAAACGCGGACTTGAATACCGTGCACTCGGCGGTATGAATATCCGTTACAATTTATGGAAAGGCGATAAATGGGATTTTAATGCAGGCCTGGGTTTGATGTACGAAGAAGAAAAATGGAATTATGATGCGGTGGATTCCAATAAGATCCCTTCTAATCCTGTACCTATTATCAATAAACTGATCAAAATAAATTCATACATACGCCTCGATTGGAAAGCCAGTGAAAACAGTGATATAGCCATTAACCTGTTTGTACAAACCCGCCCCAATATTTTTAAACCGCGGATTGCACCACATGTGCAGTGGAATATCAATGCCGGCAAACATGTTGGTTTTAGTGTAAGCTTTTCGGGCATTTATGATGAAGCACCTGTGGTGCCGATCCATAAATTTTATTATAGCATGTCGAACAGTCTTGTATTTAAAATATAAAAAAGCCGTTGCAATATTGCAACGGCTTTTTTTATATCGTTCAACCTATCTGCTATGGGAAAATACCCAGTTCAGAATAAGTGATTCCTACTTTATTGATCGCACATACATACGCAGCCGTACGCATATCCGGAATCTCAGGATTGCTTTTCCAGATCTCCATGATCTCACGTGTAGCACCGATCATCGTTTCTTCCAGTCCGCTATGTACCAGATCTACTTCTTCTGCACCATGCATGATCAGTTTACGCTCTGTGCCGGAAACTTTCTTACCGGTTAACCCTTCCATTTGTTCAAGGATCAATCCATTCATATTTTCCGTAAAACGTTTTTCCATTCTTCCGTAACGTACATGGCTCAGATTCTTTAACCACTCAAAATAAGAAACGGTTACACCACCCGCATTCAAATACATATCCGGAACCACCAGGATTCCTTTTTTGGCAAATACTTCATCAGCTTCCGGTGTTAACGGGCCGTTGGCAGCTTCACCAATAATTTTGGCTTTTACTCTTTCTGCATTGCTTCCGTTGATCACATTCTCTAATGCGGCAGGAATTAAAATATCACATTCCGCTTCCAATGCATCACCACTTTTCGCAAAGTTGGTTGCACCGGGGAAATTTAAAATAGAACCGGTTGCTTTTCTGTGTTGGAAAACTTCTTCTTCATTTAATCCTGCAGGGTTCATGATCGCACCTTCATATTCTGCAATCGCAATAATGATCGCACCATTCTCACGGAAGAATTTGGCACTGTGGTAGCCCACATTACCCAATCCTTGCACAATTACTTTCTTTCCTTCCACACCAATGGTCATTCCCAAACGCTTCATTTCATCAGGCATATGCAATACTTCGCGGATACCATAATACACACCTAAACCGGTTGCTTCTTTACGGCCACGTACACCACCTTGTGTAATAGGCTTACCTGTTACACAACCTGCTGCATCAATCTCGCCGGGTTTTAAAGAAGAGTAAGTATCCACGATCCATGCCATCTCTCTTTCACCGGTTCCGTAATCAGGAGCGGGAACATCAATGCCGGGGCCGATAAAATTTTTCTTTACCAATTCACTGGTGTAACGACGTGTAATTTTCTCGAGTTCATACACACTGTGTTTTCTCGGATTAATTTTAATACCCCCTTTTGCACCACCAAACGGAACGTTTACAATGGCGCATTTATAGGTCATTAAAGAAGCCAGTGCCATTACTTCATCCTGGTTTACTTCTTCACTAAAACGGATCCCGCCTTTACATGGCGATTTGTGCTGCGAATGCTGCACACGATACGCTTCAATTACTTCGATCCTTCCATCATCCATCTTAACCGGAAAACGCATACTGTAAATACTGTTACAGGCTTTGATCTGTTCCAGCAAACCGTTTTCCCATTTGGTAAACTTTGCCGCCTTATCAAAACTTTGTTCCACGCTGTGAAAAAAGCTGTAGGGTTGTTGACTTGACATGAGTAAATAGTTTAGTTTGTTTTTGACTTTATTGAGCAGGCAGAATCACTGCCATTGAGCATTTGTTGCGCTTGCCTTTGCGAAGCTCCGGCGAAGCAAGGTCGCACACTTGTGCGGTTGAATCGCTATGCAGCTGGTGAGTAGTGAGTAGTCAGTGGTGAGTAACGAAATCCACTCACCACTGACTACTCACTACTGACTACTTTTTCTCCAGCTTACTTATTTTCCTATCCAGATTAAATACATAAAAGAATAACCCCAGTAACACCGTCAGCACTACAGCCATCACCACATAGATCTTTCCGTTGCTGCGCATGACATCTGCATTTTCTGCATTCACGGTTTCCTGTGCATGAGCGGCTATAGTAACCATAGCCAACAGCATCACACAAAACATTTTTTGAAACTTATTCATTAGCAAATTGTTTTTGATGAATGATCTGAACACGAATGCGTAAAGTGGTGATCCATACACTTAATAATGTCCAGCCGATAAAAGCAGGATACATTACGGTACGCATCGACATGGTTGTATCTTTTGGATTCAGTCCCGGATTACCCTCACTGCCCATACCTCCCGGGTGCAGGCTTTCGGTTAATCTTGGCAAGATCCAGAGTGTTGGAAATAACATGAAGTAGGCGAAAATATTATACACGGCTCCTATCCTTGCCTGCTTTTCCTCATCCTGCAAACTACCCTTCAAAACAAAATAGGCGAAGTAGATGAGTAAGGCAATGGCTGTACCGTTTTGTTTGGCATCACCGCTCCAGGGTTTGCCCCATTGGTAATTAGCCCAGATCATTCCGGTAATCAATCCGAGAATTCCTAAATAGGTTCCTGTGCGTGCGAATTCAGTTGAGTAAATATTATTCACTTCATCCTGCTTACGCAAATATTTGATCGCATAGATAACCGAAACAGAAAAACATACCATCATGGCAATCCACATGGGCACGTGGAAGAACAGATTACGGATGGTTTCTTTTAAAGGCACGCCGGGAGGAGAAGGCACCGGAACAAAAAATCCATAAGAACAGGTATACACTAACAGAACGAAACTTAACAGCTTCCACCAGGATTGTCGAATCATGATTTGTTTTTTACAGTAACTCCTTTCACTTCAATGCTACAAACTAACAACTGTGAGTGCAAAACTAAGTAAAAGGGTTGCAATATCATTAGTGTTGTGTATAAATTACCAATTAGTTCAATTTTGAAATTGGGAAATTTCGAAATTGACATTTCAGATTATATTTAGGGCATGGCAAAACCCTTGCTCGATATTAAAAACCTCTCTGTTGATTTTGTTACGGATGGATCAACTACCAATGCATTAAAAAATATTGATATATCTGTAAACCGTGGCGAAATTCTTGCCATTGTTGGTGAATCGGGTTCGGGAAAATCAGTTACTTCTTTATCGATCCTTCAATTATTGCCTTCACCACCAGCCGTTTATCGTTCAGGAGAAATTCTGTTAACGGTGGATCAAGAAACGATTGATATGCTGCAAACACCGGTTGAAAAATTAAGTAGCATCCGCGGCAATCAGGTAGCTATGATCTTTCAGGAACCGATGACTTCTTTGAACCCGGTTTTTACCTGTGGCTTTCAGGTGATGGAAGCCATTCGTTTGCATAAAAAAATAAGTGACGAAGAAGCAAAATCAAGAACCATTGCT
This sequence comes from Sediminibacterium sp., assembly GCA_965206685.1. Taxonomy (GTDB): domain Bacteria; phylum Bacteroidota; class Bacteroidia; order Chitinophagales; family Chitinophagaceae; genus Sediminibacterium. Next base: position 437,193 of record OZ242223.1, on the reverse strand, counting down.
CTTTTTGAAAAAGTTAAACTTCCCGATCCGAAAGGAATATTTGATCGTTATCCGCACCAGTTAAGCGGTGGACAAAAACAGAGAGTAATGATTGCCATGGCCATGAGCTGCGAGCCATCCTTACTGATCTGCGATGAACCAACCACGGCACTGGATGTTACCGTGCAAAAAAATATTCTGCAACTGATCAAAGAATTACAGATCCAAAATAATATGGGTGTGATCTTCATCACACACGATCTGAGTGTGGTTGCAGAGATCGCAGATCGTGTAGCAGTGATGTATAAAGGAAATATTGTAGAACAATCCAATGCAAAAGAACTGTTTGCATCACCCAAACACCCCTATACCAAAGCCCTTCTTGCCTGTAGACCACTGCTGCATCCTAAAGGAGAAAGACTCCCGGTGGTGAATGATTTTATGGAGATAGATGAAGCGGGGAAGATTATTGAGAAGTTAGGAGTTAGAAGTCTGGAGTTAGGAGTTGAAAACAAAACTGAACTCCAGACTCCTAACTCCAGACTTCAAACTACCATGTCAAAGCTCCTGACTATTGAAAATCTCAAAGTTTATTTTCCTGCAACTAAAACATTTTTGGGCAAACCGCTCACCTACACAAAAGCCGTTGATGATATCAGCTTTGATGTATACGAAGGCGAAACCCTTGGCCTTGTTGGAGAATCGGGTTGTGGCAAAAGCACTTTGGGAAGAACGATCCTAAGATTAATTGATGCAACTGAAGGAAGTATCTTTTATAAAGGTTCTGATCTGCTTGCAGCAAATAGCTCGCAGCTAAAGGCTTTTCGGAAAGATATGCAGATCATTTTCCAGGACCCCTATTCTTCTCTAAACCCAAGGATCACCATTGGCAAAGCGATCGCAGAACCTTTGGAAGTACATGGATTGATCAACTCTTCTCAACAACGAAAAGAAAAAGTATCAGAACTGCTGGACAAAGTGGGATTGAAAGCAGATCATTATAACCGTTACCCGCATGAGTTTAGCGGCGGACAAAGACAAAGGATCGTTATCGCCCGTGCATTGGCTTTGCAACCTTCTTTTGTGATCTGCGATGAAAGCGTTTCTGCATTAGACGTAAGTGTTCAGGCACAAGTGTTGAATTTGTTGAATGACCTGAAAAAAGAATTCGGTTTTACGGCGATTTTTATATCCCATGACCTATCCGTTGTGCGCTATATCAGCGACCGGATCATGGTGATGAATAAAGGCAAAATTGAAGAGATTGGAGCTGCAGATGAAGTGTACCATCATCCACAAAGTGCTTATACACAGAAGCTTATCGCGTCCATTCCGGGTGTAAGAACCGGGATATCCACATAAAATCCCATCTATTGCAGTTCTGAATTGGTGCATTGCGCATCATAGCTTACCTTTGCAAACTTCTGAAATTCATGCCGTAACATGAAGTTCGTGCCCTCCGCCAAGTACTGGCGTGACATAAACTGATTGTGGCTATCATCTATAAAACAGGATTAGACACATGAAATTATCCCAATTTAAGTTTGACCTTCCACTGAACCTGATTGCACAGAATCCGACCAAGAAAAGGGAAGACAGCCGTATGATGGTTGTTGACCGTAAGACCGGACATATGGAGAACAGGCATTTCCGCGACATTCTTGAGTATTTTGATGACAAGGATGTATTTGTAGTAAACAACACAAAGGTATTTCCGGCAAGAATGTATGGCCGTAAAGAAAAAACAGGCGCAAAGATTGAAGTATTTCTTTTGCGTGAACTGAACAAACCCAACCGTTTATGGGATGTGATCGTTGATCCCGCAAGAAAGATTCGTGTGGGTAATAAATTATATTTTGGAGAAAATGAAGAACTGGTTGCCGAAGTAATTGATAACACCACCAGCCGTGGCCGTACCATTCGTTTTTTATGGGACGATGATGATGAGAGTTTCAAAAAAATGCTGGAGCATTTAGGAGAAACACCATTACCTAAATACATCAAACGCAAACCCGACGAAGAAGATAAAGAAAGATATCAAACCGTTTATGCAAAGCATGAAGGAGCTGTTGCTGCGCCAACTGCCGGTTTACACTTTAGTAAAGAACTGATCAAACGTTGTGAGATCCTCGGGATCCGTTTTGCAGAAGTTACTTTGCATACAGGCTTAGGTACTTTCCGCCCGATTGAAGTGGAAGACTTGAGCAAGCATAAAATGGATGCAGAATATTATGCTATTGATGAGCAGGCCTGTAACATTGTTAACAAAGCCAAAGAAACCGGCCACCGCATCTGTTCTATCGGAACAACTACCATGCGTGCAATGGAAAGCAGCTTTACTGCACAAAAATTATTAAAGCCAAGTGAAGGATGGACCAATCACTTTATCCACCCGCCATATAAATTTAATGTTGCGGATAGTTTGGTTACCAATTTTCATTTACCAAAAACAAGTTTGCTGATCATGACCTGTGCTTTTGCCGGTTACGATTTAGCAATGGAAGCTTACAAGAAAGCGATCAAGGATAAATACCGTTTCTTCAGTTATGGAGATGCGTTGTTGATCGTTTAATTACCAATACATTTATTCGCCACAGATGGCACAGATTTTCACAGATTTTTTTTGTGATATTCTGTGAAATCTGTGGCTATCTTTTTGGTGGAGGCCAATATTCGTAAGGAAGCTTGGTACACATTTTTTCCCACCATGCCCAATAACCCTGGATCATCATTTCGCTTCCTTCAAAATAACTACCGTTGGCCAGAACAATTACCGGTTTGCCACGAATGATATAGATCACAGAATTAACCGGGGCTGAGTATGCATTTCTGGGAAGATATCCTTGGTATTCGAAAGGATTTCTTAAAGGTTTATAGGCAACCTGTATCTGACCATCAAAGAGAAGTCCAACAGTAAAGCTATCAATTGCCATCGCAAGACTATCTGCGTTTAATAAAGTATTCAACAGCACAAGGCTTTTATCAGATTGTTTTACCACGCTTTCATAATAAGAAATGGAATCTTCCGGAATCGCCCCTGTGCTGTCTTTTACCGTAATTTCTTTTCCTGTACCAGTGATGAGTGTTTTCTGTCTTGCACGAATGCCTTTGGGTATATTACGATAGATCGTTTCTACCCGTTTTCTTTCCGCAGCGGATACTTCTACCAGTTTTCTGATTTCAAATTCGTTTTCGCTTAGTTTATTGCGATACAAGCTTCGCATAAAATGCGTGATAGATCCATAATAGGCAGCCTGTCTGTTCTCAACCCATCGTTTCGAAAGCCCTCGTCGGTCGGTCTGCATCTCTTCAAAAAAAGGGAATCCCTGAAAAAAAAATTCTTTAGTATCCGGATTAAACTCGAATCGTGAAAGGTTGTATTTAAGAATATATCCGAGAGCATGGTTTTCGATAAGCAACTGTTCATCGGCAGTAGCTTTAATCACATTCCTGTTTTTATCAAACCGGAAATGAATTGCATCGGGATTGGTTAGTTTACAATCCTGGGCAAATGCGGCGGTACCGATAAAATTGTCGGTAAAGATCTTTCCATATTTATCCCAACCATTTTTATCGTAGGCTTCTACGATCACTTCCTGCAATTCATTGGCTTTTGGATGCAGCATTATTTCAAGATGATTCGGCAGTTGATCAGAACGGATCTCCAAACGATAGGTTTCATAACCGATAAAAGAAACCACCAGATCATAACGGCCAACCGGGAAACGTTGGAGAGTGAATTCACCTTTTGCATCTGTAACGGTTCCTACAGAAGTATTGCTTAGATACACATTGGCTGAAATGATTGGCTGGCGTGTATCTGCACTGATCACTTTTCCCTTAAAAGAAACCTGGGCAGACGAGAGCAGTCCGCATAATAAAAAAGTAACTAATATTCCTGCCTGTCTCAACATATTTAGTGAGAATAATCAGGTTAAGATAAACACTTTCTTCAATAAAAAAACCGCTGAAGATATCAGCGGTTTTTATTAGTGTACGATTTAGTTAGTTAAAGAAATTATCCTTGTCCTCTATCAAAAAAGCATATTTGTTTTTTGCCAGTGTAAGATAATAGACAATGTATAACAGATACGGTATAACATATGCAGCCTGTATCGTAGAATAATTGGCAGGTAATGCAATATCCAACTTACGGAAAATGAACGGAGAGATGATGACCAGGAGCAGGATAATGTATCCCACTGTATAAAACTTCATTTCAGAACCTGTTTTCAGAAATTTGGTTTCGCCTTCTTTTACTTCCAGTTCCAGTTCCGGACTGCTGCACCAGTTGATCTTACATTGTACTATGTGCTTACCGGGTGTTACCGCAAATTCTTCTGAGCCGGCGTTAGCAAGTTTGCCTGTTTCTGTTCCGTCAATAAAGATTTTATAATCACGTCTTTTATTAACCCACTCACTTTTCCGGTTGATAACAATTTTGGTTGCCATGTATTGGTTTTATAATCCGAATAATCCTTTGTTCAGTAACTGTAGTGTCTTGGTTTTGTATTCGCTTGGCACAAGTAACGAAATATTGTGCGGACTGCCACCATAACTTACCATGGTTACCGGTACTTCTTTTACGGCGCTGAACAGTTTTTCCAATACATCTTCTGTTTTCGCGATCTCGTTACCTACAATGGATACAATGGTTTGTTTTTCTTCCACATCAACTGTTCCAAAGGGTTCGAGTTCTCTTACAATCTGTAAAAGATAAATATCAGAATCAATGGTTACAGATACGGCCACTTCAGAAGTAGTGATCATATCAATAGAAGTATGGTATTTCTCAAACACTTCAAATACCTTACGCAGGAACCCGTAGGCGAGTAACATACGGCTGCTTTTGATCTTGATGGCAATGATACCATCTTTTGCAGCAACGGCTTTCACACCAACACTTCCGGCTTCTTTGGTAATGGTGGTGCCGGCAGCTTCGGGTTCCATGGTGTTCAATAATTTTACCGGAACATTTTCCTGTTGTGCGGGCCAGATACAAGTTGGGTGCAAAATCTTAGCACCGAAATAAGCCAACTCAGCTGCTTCATCAAAACTCAGTTGTTTAATGGCAACCGTTTTTTCAACAATACGCGGATCATTGTTATGCATGCCATCAATATCTGTCCATATTTCACAAACCTTGGCATGTATGGCTGCAGCAACCAATGAAGCCGTATAATCAGATCCGCCACGTTTCAGATTATCTACTTCACCTTTTGCATTGCGGCAGATATATCCCTGTGTGATGAATAATTTTTTATCACTGTTCTGTTGCAATAACTGACTCAGTCTGATTTTAATGCTTCCCAATTGCGGTTCTTCATTCGCATCAATAGACATGAATTCCAGTGCGGGCAATAACAGATGATCAATCTCCTGCTCTTCCAAATAGGTGCTGAATAATTTTGTACTCAGTAATTCACCCTGTGCCAGAATATCTTTATTCAATGCTTCACTGAAAGAAATGCGCAGTATGATATTGAGAAATTCAAAATGTTCTGTAACAATTTCGTTACCCTTGGCAAGTGTGACCTCTTTCTTTAACAGATCTATTACAAATGCACGGTAATGTGCTTCCAGTTTATCGATCTTCTGTTTTGCTGCAGTGCGGTCGCCTTGTGATAAACTGCTACTGATCTCCACCAATGAATTGGTTGTACCGCTTAATGCGCTCAATACACAAATAGTAGGCTCATTGTCTTTGGTGATCAACTGAGCAACCTGGTGCATACGTTCCGGCTTTCCAACGCTGGTGCCGCCAAACTTCATTACTTTCATAAGAATCCCCCTCCCCCGATTTTTTGATGATTAAAAATTTGTGCAAATGTACAGGCTACGGGGTTATTTTGGAATAAGTATTTTTATTAACGGGCGTTAGTGCGGTAAGGGTTTCATAGCGAAAAGACGGCTTTTCAATTTGTAAACTCATTAACTTTAATTGATCACAAAAAATGACGCATGAAATACCTCTCAGCGATCTGTTTTAGCCTGTTTTGCAGCTCATGCCTGCTGGTAAATGCAGGAATAGCTCAAATTGATTCAGCCTATTTTTACAAAGCACCTGATGGGGCCCGTATTTATTATGAAACAAAAGGAAGCGGCTACCCTGTTGTTCTTGTGCATGGATTCATTGTAACTTCTGCCAATTGGAAAAAATCGCCGGTATATACAGAGCTATTGAAAGCCGGTTATCAGGTTATCTTAATAGACCTGCGCGGAAACGGGCTGTCCGATAAACCGCATATAGCCGCAGCGTATGAAAATGATGCACAGGCAAAAGATATTATGGGAGTTATTACTGAACTGGGTATAAAGCGATACAACGTGATCGGCTATTCAAGGGGTTCTATTATTTCAGCAAGATTACTGGTGCTTGATAAGCGGGTTAATAAAACCATATTGGGTGGCATGGGTGCAGAATTTACCAATCCTGAATGGCCCCGGCGAATCATGTTCTATCATGCCTTAATGGATGAAGATGTTCCTGAATTAAAAGCGATGGTTGAGAATGTAAAAAAATCAGGACTTGACCAACTGGCTTTGGCCTATCAGCAGAAAGAGCAACCTTCCACTTCTAAAGATGCGCTTTCGAAAATAAACAAACCCGTATTGGTGATCTGTGGTGATCAAGATAGCGATAACGGATCAGCAACAGAACTAACTGCATTAATACCCAAAGCACAATTTAAACAGGTCCCCGGTGATCATAATCATGCATCCGGTACACCTGAATTTGCCGCAGAGGCTTTATTGTTTTTCAAAAAATAGTCAGGTGAACTATTGGCCAAATGGTTTTTGTGAAGCGCAGTCGGCATTGGTGCCGGGATCTACTTTGAAATAATTACAGAAGTACCGGTAATAACCATATCTATATTTAGACGCTTCCATTCCATGATTACATTCAATTCCGCCATTGATTACATTGACTACTGCACCAAAGCCCGGAGTACGTCCTGAAGCCATATCCTTTTCAGTGGGTGTCCAGTGTTGGGTAATAATATCATGACAGGATGGTTTAGGAAACTGAGGTGTAATCCAGAACCATATGGCTGATGCAAAACAAATAACAGGATCGCGTGTTACCAGACCGGGATCTTTCAGCAGCTTTTCTTTATCCCGAAAATACATTTCGCTAAACTGCCCGTAATTATAATTCCAACTGATCTGAAGTGGGCCGCGGCCGTGATAAGATTGGTTAGCAACGGGCAGATATTTTATTTTAGTTGTATCACTATAATGCGGACAACCCTTTTCGCATTTTTTTTCATCAGTGAAATATAGTCCCCATTTGTAATAACCACCGGGTGCATCATCCCATCCCCCGCCTGTTTCGTATGCTATATTGGCAAGAAATGCACTGAGTTCTCTTTTTTGCAGAATGGTATCATCGTCTGACAGGAATTGAGGAAAAGAATCTGTTGCTGCTAAAAATGCTTTGAAAGAATAAAAATCTTTTTTCTTTTTTTGGTGTGATGGGTCGTTATACGATGAAATATCAAAACGATTCGGAAAAAGTTCATTCCACTTTTTCTCATTCAGGTATTTCGAAAGGTTATGTCGCTTACTGATATTTTTTTGTGCACAAACAGTTCCTGTTATCATGATCATTGATATAAACAACCATATAGTATTTCTCAGAAATGGTTTCGGCTTACGCATGAATCAATGATCAGAATTTGAGTGAAAATTTATTCGCTACTTCTTTCAGGTCTGCTACAACACTATCTACCAAAGGAATTCCCTCCTTCATCCGAATGGCTTCCATTTCTCTTTCCGGATCACCCGGTATTAGAACTTTATCATATCCTTCAGCAGGTTTAGCAGAACGGAAACGTTGAATCCAGTTATCCATATGCTGTTTAAATTCATCTGCCGGGCGAAAAGCATCAACCCGCATAGCGCCAAAGAAATGCCCTAAACCTTTACCCGGCATATTCTCCGGCATAGGCACATACGCTGGAAACGGCGGTGCCCATGGGCCATAAGATGCACCGCTTAATACCGCCGAAAAAATATCTACAATACTTCCTAGTGCATAACCTTTATGGCTGCCGTGTTCCCGATCACTTCCCAACGGAAGTAAGGCACCTTGTTTTTTTAAAATATTTGCATCGGTAGATTCATTACCATCTTTATCCTGCACCCAACCCAATGGTGTATCTGCATTTTTCCTTTGTAAAATTTCAAGTTTTCCATTTGCTGCAGTGGTTGTGGCAAAATCTGCAACAAACGCAGGTTGCTGATCAGCAGGAATCGCTACGGCAATCGGATTGGTGCCCAACATTCTTTCTACAGAAAAAGTGGGTGCCACCAATGCACTTGCATTGGTCATGGCCAGGCCGATCATATCATGCTGTAAGGCCATCATGGCATGATGTCCCGCAATACCAAAATGATTGGTGTTTCGCACACTTACCCAACCCGTTCCTACATTTTTTGCTTTAGCAATGGCAACCTGCATAGCAAAGGGAGCAACTACCAAACCCAATCCTGCATCACCGTCTACAACAGCAGTAGAGGGTGTTTCATGAACGATTTTTATATCCGGAGTTGCATTAACACGGCCCGCTTCCCATAAACGAACATAGCCGGTGAGGCGGGCCACACCATGACTATCAATGCCACGAATATCTGCAGCGATCAAACCGGTAGTAGCTGTTTTCGCATGTTCATCAGAACATCCCATGCTTTTAAAAACGGAGAATGTAAATTGATATAATTGATCGTAAGAAAATATCATATTGAATAAACTGTCTTTTATAATTGACTATCGTTTACCGAAGATACATTCTTTGCCAATAACTGCTGCTGCGCAGCAGTAGTAGTAGTCGCTCGGCTCCGCCGAGTGACTACTATCCACCGGCCTCAGGCCGAAAGAATAAAATATCAAATATCCATAACAATAATAGGGGATCCCGGATTTGCGCTACTATACCACCAATGCCCCGGTTCATAAACCAGACCCGCCCTGACAGGATTCATATGGATATAGTTAATCTTTTGCATTAACACTTTATGATTAAAGCAATCAATCGGATGATTTGTTTTTTGCCAAAACATATTTTCGGCATTCTGTTTTTGAAATTTTGCATTATACTGAAAAACAACTTTCATCCAATCTCTTCTGCTTTCTTTGGGATTATCATAAATCATTGAAAGCATTTGTTTGGCAGTATAACTTTTAAAATCCCGGAGAAGGTTATTCAGTTTACCGTCTTTTTGTCCTGCCACCCAATGCATATGATTACTCATGATAACATATGCATATAATTCAAGGCCTTTATGCTTTTGACAATATTGAATATTTTTTACTAACTCATCACAATACTGTTTTCGTGTAAACACATCTACCCAACTGGCAACGGTTAGGGTAACGAAGAAAACAGCGTCATAATTGGCTTTGCGAAGTTCGCTCATTTGTCAGGTTTTGGCTGGAGCCAAGTTATAACAGTCACTCGGCAGAGCCGAGCGACTGTATATTGTATTAATACTTCGTATTAATACCTGACGTGATAGATAATCATTTAAGACCAATCTTTCCCAAATGGTCTTTACTTACAAAATCCCAGAACAGGATATGGTTATTCAGTAAAAGGGAAAATTCTTTTCGGGTCAATGATCTTTGCGGATCATAATTTTTTAAACCTGCGCTTTCAAACTCTTTGGCACTGATCTCTGTGATCAGATATGATTTTATAAACATGATCTTTTTTGCTTCCGGACCGTTCTTGTGAATAAATTGATTCACTGCATTGATCACTTTGACAAGAAAAGAAAGGTTTGCTTTTTTATCGGTTTCTTCAAAATTCAATTTGGGAAATATTTCTGCCAATCCCGATCTGATCTCACTAACAGAAACTGTGGTATCCGGATAGAAATAGGTTTTATTGGCCCATCCAATACTTTTACCCACACCTTTCAATATTCCATAAGAACCAATATGTTGAATGGCTTCCCACGCAGGGTCTTCGACTTTCACATCTACATAGGGAAGGATATAACACTTACTCTTCAGCAATGCATTCTGAAGTTGGGTTACTTCAATGAATCGTGGTGATTTTTTCTCTTCAATACTTTTCGCTGCAAGTATTCCCGCGGCCTGGCCGGTTAACAAAACTACCGGCTGCAAACGTGTGGTGCCGTTTGCGATATTACTTACAGAAATTCCTTTATCACAAACAATCAATCCTTCCATACTTTTGGGGATCAATGAACCCAAAGGAATATTAAACGATGGAATTTGGGGAAATGGAATGGGCGGAACCTTTCCTCTGTATTGTGCATGATGATGATCAACCGGATAATCGCCAACAGAAATTCCCGTTCGATAAAGGTCATAACTAAGTGGAGATTTGATATGATCAATATTCAATCGTACCATCCCTCTCACTCTTCTCCCTTCTCGATTGTAAGGAATGAATGCCATTCCATGATCCATTTCATCTTCTGCCAATCCGATATTTTTTTGTTTCAATTCAGTTTGCAGAAAATAAATAAACCCTAAAGTTTGATTCTTTGATTGTGCATATACTTTCTCCCTTTCGATGGGTTTCATCTCAACCACATTCAGATAATCATCATTGCCGTGTGCGGGCCAGTTCAACATATATTTATTTGCAGACCCTTTGGACACCGTCAGTTTTCCATAATCCAATACTTTCTTTGTATTCGCCGCATATGGTTTTTCATAACAGGGCGCATCACTGGTACTGCAATAATATTTTCTAGGGTCATAGCCGGTTGGTGCATGAATGGTTTTATCAGCTTCCTTTCCAAAATCTTTTAAGATAGCGGCCCAGGTAAGATCCTGTATCACATTGGACCGGCCCGGTGCAATCTTTTCGCCACTTTGCGAACTGTCTTCTGTACCCAGGTCATATCCGGCACCTGCGTCAGCAAACACATCACCTAAATCTGTAGCATCTATGGTAACCTCAGCTATCACTTGCAGTTTTTCTCTTTTTGTATTTATAAATTCAGCGCCAATAACTTTATTATCGTTCTTAATCGCTTTATCAAAATACCATCCATACTCTATTCGCAGATTTTTTTCTCTTGCCGCCCAGGCTTTAAAAATGCTATCCCCAACATGCGGTTCAAAACAGGTTTCACTTACCCAACCTGCAAAAAGATTCTTTGTTTTATAATGTGTATACAATGCCTGTCTGAATTCTTCCCAAATACCGCTATGCAGGTCATTGTTACCGTCCGTACAGCTTACACCTGCAGCCGTAAGCATTCCACCAAGCCATGGCGTTTGTTCTATAATCAAGGTTTGGGCACCGCTTCTGGCACTTTGTATCCCGGCGGCCGTTCCTCCCGTACTTCCTCCCACAACCAAAACCTGTGTTGTCATTTTTTTCACCTGGGCAGAAAGTTGGATGATCGTTCCAGTAAAACATAAAAGAATGAAAATCTTTTTCATAAAAAAACATTTATTGCTAATCACAATCACTAAGATAAAAACAAAAGGAGATGTCACCTTACGATAACATCTCCTTTACTATTTCGGCTTTATTGATTAAAATGGTAAATCATCTAATGGTTCTGTAAGGTCATTGGCAGAAGGTGCTGCTGTTGCAGGCTGTGAATAAGCCGGTTGCGATTGATAATTATTTCCTCCTGCATTACTACTGCTTCCTCCGCCACCATCACTGCTTTTGGCTCCTAATAACTGAACACTTAAAACACGCAAAGAAAGCGTTGCGCCACTACGGCCATCCTGCGTGGTATAGGTGCGTACATCCGGTTGCCCTTCAGCATATACCTGTGTTCCTTTTTTCAAATAAGGCGCTACGGCTGTTCTGTCTGTCCAGTAAGCACAATCCACCCAGGTAGTTTTGTCTTTCAGGTTCCCCTGTGCATCTTTAAACTTTTCTGTATGGGCTACTGTAAAATTGATCACACTCTTTCCGTTCACATTGTTTACGATGGCATCTTTACCCAGATTGCCAATTACCTGAAGCTTTATCATAATTGATTCGTTTTTGTAAAAATCTAAAAAAATGAAATTAATGAAAAGCGTATTTGCCGCATAAATAAAGTTTTTTTCACTGTATAATTTGGGGTTAAACTCCTGAGTAGCTTCCGCAAACAGGCAGCTAATTACTTGATTAACTTGGATATACATCAATTTTATTCATATATCCATGCATTTTTTCCGCTTTCGTAACCTGCAAAACGGCTTTGCGAACAGCTTTTCGGCCTACTTGTTTTAATTTTGCCGATTATCTCTTATAAAAGAGGGATTTAATTTGTGATATGAGTCGTAAAGGAAAAGTCCTGGTAGCCATGAGCGGCGGTATAGACAGTACCGTAGTAGCCCTTATGCTGCATAATGAAGGATACGAGGTGGTGGGTATTACCATGAAAACCTGGGATTATGCCAGCAGCGGCACCAGTACCAAAGAAACCGGTTGCTGTAATATTGATTCTTTTAATGATGCACGGCAGGCAGCGGTTCATCACGGCTTCCCGCATTTTATTCTCGATATCAGGGAGGAATTTGGCGATTTTGTGATTGAGAATTTTGTTGACGAATATCTCGCAGGCCGCACGCCTAACCCCTGTGTAATGTGCAATACGCATATTAAATGGAGAGCCTTATTAAAACGCGCCGATGCACTGGATTGTGAATTTATTGCTACCGGACATTATGGTACCGTTCGCCAACACGATAATGGCCGCTATGTGATCAGTAAGGGTTTGGATGAAACCAAAGACCAGAGTTATGTTCTTTGGGGACTGGATCAACAATTATTAAGCAGAACCATGTTGCCTTTAGGTGGATACAGAAAATCAGATATCCGTCAAATGGCGATTGACCTGGGCTACCCGGAGCTGGCTAAGAAAAGTGAGAGCTATGAGATCTGTTTTGTTCCCGATAATGATTACCGCGGTTTTCTGAAAAGACGTGTGGATGGGCTGGAAGAAAAAGTAAACGGCGGATGGTTTGTAGATAAAACAGGAAAGAAACTGGGACAACATAAAGGTTATCCGTTTTATACAATCGGACAACGCAAAGGTTTGGAAATTGCCATGGGGCATCCCGTATATGTTACTGCGATCGATCCGGATACCAATACCGTTGTATTGGGTGATGAAGTGGACCTGGAACAAAACGATATGCTGATCGGCAAGATCAACTGGATGAAATATGACGGAATAACCGATGGAATGGAAGCCATTACCAAGATCCGCTACAAAGACCAGGGTGCGCTCAGTAATTTATATACCAGCGATAACGGCATCCGTGCAAGATTTTACGAAAACGTAAAAGGTATTGCACCCGGACAAAGCGCTGTATTTTATGAAGGCAATGATGTGATTGGTGGGGGGATTATACAGCGGGGAGAATTGATTCTTGGGTGAGTTAGATAGGTTAAAGAAGTTAAAAGGGTTAAAATGGTTAGAGAGGATTACACCCTACTTGACTATTTTAACCCTTTTAACTTCTTTAACTCTTCCTCAACAACGCTGCAAACATTGAATCTGCTTTTACATCATACCCTTTCAGCAACTCCATCTTCACCAATTCAAAGTCGGATTGTTGCTGGATGAAAGAAACTATTTCTTCATTTTCTTTTTTGAAAACAGAGCAGGTGATGTAAAGAAAATATCCACCCTCAGCTACTTTATCAAGAACATTTTTCACGATCTTTTTTTGAAGCGAGGCGTATTCGTTTATTTTTTCAGTAGAGAAGAAATAAAGCTGCTCTGGCGTTCGCCCCCAGGTGCCGCTGCCGGAACAGGGTGCATCGCAGATAATAATTTTGAACTTCGAATGCTGAATTTTGAATGCTGAATCAGTCAGATCGGCTGTAAAGGATTGATAATTTTTTATTCCTGCTTTTTCAAAACGTTCTTTAAGATTTCTTAAAATGGCCGGGCGAACATCCGAAACGGTTAAGTCGATATTTTTAAACACATCATACGCTAAGAGTGATTTGCCGCCGCTTGCTGCACAACAATCCCAGATTGAAGTCTGGAGTTTAGAGTTTGGAGTTTGGAGTTGGAAGAACTCACATATTCGTTGAGAACTGTAATCCTGAATAACTACATCTTTATCAATTTCAAGAATCGTATCCACTTTACTGGAATTGGGCAATGCCAGACAATCCGGTTTTATTTGTCTGAATGAAATCTGATGCTCATTAAGTTTTTGAAGAACGCCTTTTTCTTTTCCGGGGCGGATGCGGAGAAAGAGATCGGGTTGTGTAAAATGAGATAGAGTAAAATTCTGTTGATGAATTCCTTCACTTAATTCATTGCTCCATGGGAAAATATCTTCAGGCAAAAAAGAAGAATAGATGCCTGATAAAAAATCAATTCTGCTTTTCAGATCTGCTTTCCAGTTTTCAATCCAGTTTTCTTCAAACACAATCTGCCATTCTCCTGCAGTATCATTACAAAGAAATAAAGCGATCCGTAATCTTTCTTCTACACTCATCTCTTTTACTGCATGGCCAAGACGATAATAGTTATAACAGAGATGTGAAATATATTTTCTATCCTTAGAACCATGCTTTGTATGTTGTGAAAAATACTGCTTCAGAAAGTGTAACAACGGCGTACTACCATCATATTGACGGACCAACAAAACAGCCGTATTAAAGTAAGATTGAAAACGCATACACCTAATCTTCTGAAGGAGAATTAAAAAACCTGTTGCAATCTTGCAACAGGTCAAATATAAAGTTTGCTTCTTAACTAAACTAAAGCCCCCTCCCAGAGGGTTTGGGGGTTCATACTTCCAGCAATGTTTTTACAGGATCCTTCCCAAACAATAACAGATCCGGATTCTCCAGTAATTCTTTTACTCTCACCAGGAAGCTCACACTTTCTCTTCCGTCAATAATACGATGATCGTAGCTTAATGCGAGGTACATCATCGGTTTGATCACTACCTGGCCGTTAATAGCCATCGGGCGCTCCTGTATCTTATGCATGCCCAGAATGGCGCTTTGCGGTATATTGATGATAGGCGTACTTAATAAACTACCAAATACACCGCCATTAGTTATGGTAAATGTTCCACCCTGCAGATCATCTGAAGTAAGTTTGCTGTCTCTTGCTTTACCGGCAAGTTCCACCACTTTCTTTTCGATCTCTGCCATTCCTAAACTTTCTACATTGCGCATAACCGGAACCGTTAAGCCTCGTGGCGTACTCACTGCAATACTGATATCCGCATAATCATGGTATAAGATCTGGTCTCCATCAATGTATGCATTTACCGAAGGCCATTCACCCAATGCAATGGCGCAGGCTTTGGCAAAGAAACTCATAAAGCCAAGGTTTACACCATGGATCTCTTTGAACTTGTCTTTGTATTGCTTACGTATGTCCATGATGCGTGTCATATCCACTTCATTAAAAGT
Source organism: Sediminibacterium sp. (assembly GCA_965206685.1). GTDB lineage: Bacteria > Bacteroidota > Bacteroidia > Chitinophagales > Chitinophagaceae > Sediminibacterium. The sequence continues at coordinate 421,831 of OZ242223.1, read as the reverse complement.
GGTAAGCATGGCTGTTGTATTCTTCGATTCTACCAAACGGCGGCTGATGGTTTTGCGCAGGCTGCTCATTTTTTCCTGGCGCACATTGCGGCTGTATAATTCGCCACCGGCAAATGCTTTTTTACCCGGGTTAGCCAATGCATCCAATACATCATGCTTCATGATCTTTCCGCCACTTCCTGTTGCTGTGATCGCCTTTGGATCTACTTTCTTATCAGCAATAATGGCAGAGGCAACCGGTGTTGCTTTAATATCATTGGGAACTGAAGTAACCGGGGCTTCGTTGGTTTGGGGTTTGGGGTTTGGGGTTTGGGGTTTTTCAGATACTACTTCAACCTTAGGAGCACCTTCAGGTTTTGCTGCTGTTTCATCAATTCTTGCCAGCACATCTCCTATATTCAGTGTATCACCTTCTTTTGCCAGTGGTTGTAAAATACCTGCCTTCTCTGCATTTACTTCAAAAGTGGCTTTTTCACTTTCCAGTTCTGCAATCACTTCATCACGGTCTACCCATTCGCCTTCCTTCTTTGTCCATTTCAACAAAGTAACTTCCGTAATGGATTCTCCGATGGTGGGTACTTTTATATCGATCATAAACTATACTGGTTTGGGGTTTGGAGTTTGGGGTTTTGGGTTGCTATTTCAACAATCATTTATTAAATGTTGAAAGCGGTTTCGATGATCTCTGCCTGTTCCTGGTTATGCACTTTGTAATATCCTGATGCAGTGGATGCACTTGCATTTCTGCTGATCACACCAAAATTCACAGATTTTAAATTCATTTGCAGGAATGAAGCGGCGCCCATATTCAAAGGTTCTTCCTGAACCCAGAACCAGGTGGCTTTGCTATACTTTCTATGCAAAACATCTAATTGTTTCAGTGGCAAAGGATAGATCTGTTCCAATCTTACAATCGCAATATCTTTTCGGTTTTCTTTTTGTTGCTTATCGGCCAGTTCAAAATATAGTTTTCCTGTGCACATCAATACTTTTTTCACCTGTGTTGCATCTTCTACAAATACATCATCAATTAATTCTCTGAAACCACCTTTTGTAAATTCGCTAATATGGCTGTATGTAACCGGGTTACGCAGATTTCCTTTCGGTGCAAAATTGATCAGTGGTTTACGGAAGCTCCATGTTAACTGTCTTCTTAATGCATGAAACAGATTTGCTGCGGTTGTGATATTGGTTACCACCATATTATACTCCGCACACAATTGTAAATACCTTTCCATTCTTGCACTGCTGTGTTCAGGGCCCTGTCCTTCATAACCATGCGGCAATAACATTACCACACCATTCTGTCTTTGCCATTTTTGTTCACCAGCGGCAATGAACTGATCGATCATGGTTTGCGCACCATTTGAAAAATCTCCAAACTGCGCTTCCCATATTACCAATGCATTGGGATTGGCCATGGCATATCCATATTCAAAACCCAATACACCATACTCGCTCAGTAATGAATTATATATTCTGAATTTCTCCTGCTTTTCCTGAAAATGGTTTAAGCGGTTATAGCCTTTGTTTGTATTCTCATCGCGCAAAATAGCGTGGCGGTGACTGAATGTTCCTCTCTGCACATCCTGTCCGCTCATACGTACAAGATTTCCTTGCACCAATAAAGAACCATAAGCCAATAACTCACCTGTGGCCCAATCTATTTTTTGTTCTGTCTCCAGTAATTTGATCTTATCCTGTAAAAGTTTTTCAACTTTTTTCAGGGGCTTAAATTCTGCAGGCCATTGCATCAGGCTGCCAAATAATCTACGCACTTCTTCTTCACTGATGGATGTATTGGGCGAGCTGTCAAAATCTTCGGCAGTGGCTTTACGTAAGCTTTTCCATGCCAATTCGGGTGCCTGGTAGTGATAAGGCAATGGATTTTGTTTGATCTCATCCAAACGTTCCTGCAGATCGGCCCAGAATTTTTTCTCCATATCACGTGCCAACTGCTGTGCATCGGCTTCACCATTCTCTATCAAAAATTGGGTGTAGCTCTCTCTTGGATTCTGGTGTTTATCAATCAATGCATACAACTGCGGCTGTGTGTATTTCGGATCATCGCCTTCATTGTGCCCGTGTTTTCGGTAACACACCATATCAATAAAAATATCGCTGTTAAATTCCTGGCGGTAGCGTGTGGCGATCTCTGCACATTTTACAACGGCTTCTGCGTCATCTCCATTTACATGCAAAACTGGCGCCTGAACCATCGCAGCCAATGAGGTACAATAATCGGCACTTCTTGCATCATCAAAGTCGGTGGTAAAACCGATCTGGTTATTGATCACAAAATGAATGGTTCCTCCGGTATAATATCCACGCAGATAACTCATCTGCAATACTTCATATACAACTCCCTGTCCTGCCACTGATGCATCACCATGAATGAGTATCGGTAAGATCTTATCAAATTCACTATCATACATCACATCAGCCTTGGCCCTTGCAAAACCGATCACAACAGGATCTACGGCTTCCAGGTGCGATGGATTAGGCATGAGTTTGAGGTGCATGGTTTTATCATCTGCCGTTTGCACTTCACTTCCATAACCCATATGGTATTTCACATCACCACTACCCATGGTTTGATCGGGTGTAGAAGTTCCTTCAAACTCGCTAAAGATCTGCTCATAGGTTTTGCCCATGATATTGGCCAGCACATTCAGTCTTCCCCTGTGTGCCATTCCGATCACCACTTCATGCACTTCATTATTGGCCGCCACATTTATGATTGCGTCCAAAGCAGCAATCGTTGTTTCTCCACCTTCCAGTGAAAACCTTTTTTGCCCGATATATTTTGTATGCAGAAATTTCTCAAACATGACACCCTGGTTCAGTTTTTCCAGAATGCGTTTTTTCTTATCCAGTCCCAACGGAACAGAAAAGCCTTTTTCCATTTCATTGGTGAGCCAGTCAATTTTTGTTTGATCGCTGATGTATTTGAATTCGATCCCTACATGATTGGCATAGGTTTTCTCAAGATGAGCCAGGATATGTTTAAGGGTAGTTGGACCCAGACCGATCAAGTTTCCTGCCTGATAAGTATTATTCAGATCGGCATCCGACAAACCAAAGAAAGCAAGATCAAGATTAGCCCCCCTGTCTTTCCGGCTACGGATAGGATTGGTTTTTGCCAGCAAATGCCCTTTATTCCGGTACCCTAAAATCATCCGGTAAACACGGATTTCTTTCATCCAGTCGGTTGAAGCAGGTGTTGATGCTGCAACTGCCCCATTTCCAACCGCTAACCCGTTAGAAACCGCAAAATCGAAACCCTCAAAGAACTTTTTCAGGTCGGGATCCACACTGTCGGGGTTCTTTACAAATTCGTTGTATAAGCTCTCGATATAAGCCGGATGTGAGTTGGTTATGTAAGAAAAATCCTTCATTTTGGGAAAATTGTGCTGCTTAGGGTCAAATAGTGGACAAATATCGGGCATTGAAGGCATAATATTTCCCAAAAAAAGTGAGAAAAGTCTGAAAGACCGGAAGTCGGAAAGTCCGAAAGAAATAGGGTGTTTTAGACTCAAATCAGCCCTCTGCCCTGCTTTCAGACTTCCGGACTATCCGACTTTTGCGACTTATCCACCTTTTTTGCATTTTTTTTGCTTTTAATTTCCATGTTTCAGGTTAAGACCTTACCTTTGCCGTCCTGAAAAAAACAGAATAATGGCAAACCATTCAGCTACAAAGAAAGATGTGAGACAAGCTACCAAGCGTCGCGAGCGTAACCGTTACTACGGTAAAACTACCCGTAACGCTATCCGTGAGCTCAAAACCAATACTGATAAAAAAGTATACGATGAGCAATTACCGGCCGTAGCTTCTATGATTGATAAACTGGCTAAGCGCGGTATCATTCATAAGAACAAAGCAGCTAACCTTAAGAGCAAACTGGCTAAGAAAGCGAAAGTAGCCGCTTAGTCTTTTTGATGATAAACGTATTCCGGAAGCCGGCCTGATAAAGGCTGGCTTTTTTTATGCAGTGGCCGGGGGCTGAATGGCTTTATTCAGCGTAATGGTAAACCGGTTTACATCATTGGCGATGGGTGTATAGGTAACCGTTCCTTTATGAATACTGATAAATCGCTGAACAATGGCCAATCCCAGGCCATACCCTTTTGTTTTGGCAGCATTTCCTCCGCGAAAGAACGGGGTCATGATATTTTCCTTTTCATCGGCCGGTAATTGCGTTCCTTCATTGTCAAAATGAACAAAAATAACCGGCCCATCCGATTCGAGCGTGATGTCTACTTTTTGATTGATGGAATACAAAAATGCATTTTTGATCAGATTGGTAAATACTGATTTCAATAAAGATTCGTTACCCCGCACCATAAAATCATCATCCGATTCAGGCATAGTACCGAAAGACATATTCGCAATCAAATCCGGGAACATTTTTTTGGAGGTGCTGATGGCTTCGTACAATACCTCATCAATCCTTAGCAATGGCCAGTTCTGAACCTGCTCTCCTTCGTTAACCTGAGAAATGGTGAGCAACGAATTGGTTAATTCGATCATCTCCTGCTGGTCTTCTTTCAGGGAAAGCAATACTTTTTTGTATTCAGCCTCGGTAAGTTTTTTATCTAATGCCAATTCCGTTTGTGAGAGCATGGTAGCCAGTGGCGTTCGTAATTCGTGAGAAGCGTGATACACAAAGCTTTTCTGAAATTCAAATGCTTTGCCCAAACGTTCGAGCATGTTGTTGAAATTGCGGGCAATATCATTGATCTCATTCTCATCCTCATTCACAACAATCCGCTGTGCAAGATTTTGAAAAGTGGTACGATTCATCTGCATACTCAATCTTGTGAGTGGCATGAATGCCTGACGTACAAAGAAAAATGCAATAAAAGCCGTTATCAGCATCGAACCGATAAAGACGAATAAGAGGATCAGTTTGAGTTTTGCCGTTTTTTGATACCCGGATCTGTCAAAACCGGAAGATATCAGGATCTCATTATGGTCGTTAAGGATGATGCCTACATTCTGATATTTATTAGCAGAATACCATTCATATTCCCCTTCGGCCTTTATCGTATTGATTATCTGTGGCGTGATAGAAAAGACTAAGGTATCAGGTACTTTACTCTGCAGCTTCCCATCCATATTCAGTATCACAATTCTTTCATCATATACGGTACTATACCGCAGGATATTGCTGAGAACCTGCGATGTTCCACCTTCGGGATGCGTGAGTAATGAAGCAATATCATGAAACTGCTGCCCCTCCGTTTTCACCCTTTCGAAGAACTGGGATTCGCGGTAGCTTTCGTAAAGGAAATAAATAGATACGGATGAAATCGACAGAACCACCGATACAAAAAAAGTAAAAAGCAATGCAAAACGAAATTTCAGGTTCATTGCCCCGGCGGTTTATTTGATATAATAGCCGAATCCCGGTTTCGTATGTATCAGTTTGTGCTCAAATGGCTTGTCAATTTTATTGCGCAGAAAACTGATGTATACTTCAATGGTATTGGTACCGGTATCAAAACTGAGGTCCCACACTTTTTCCAGGATCTCCTGTTTGGAGATAACCCTTTCACGGTTTCTGGCCAGCAAAACGAGTAAGGTAAATTCCTTGGCCGTAAGGTTGATGGGTACTCCGTTGCGTACAACCGTTTTATTCGTGAAATTGATCTCCATATCCTCCACCACTATCTTATCTACTTCAGAAGGCAATTCAGACCTTTTCAGAAATACTTTCACACGTGCAAACAGTTCTACAAAATGAAAGGGTTTAACGATATAGTCATCCGCACCTATATTAAATGCTTCAATTTTATCATTGATCTCTCCGGCAGCAGTAAGCATGATGATCGGAATCTTCTTGTTCTGGTTTCGGAATTCTTTACACAATTCAACTCCATTCTTATAAGGAAGGTTAATATCCAATAAAACCAGCGAATAGGTATTACGGCTAAATAATTTAGAGGCTTCTAAACCGTCTACGGCCAGATCAGCAGGATATCCATTGCGGGTTAATTCTTCCTGAACCACCTGTCCTAATTTGGGTTCATCCTCAACCAGCAGGATTTTTTGTATTGTACTCATTCAGATATTGGGATTTCTGCTTCAAATTATGAAAACGGGACTGATTACTGATATTTTTTTTAAGTACGAAAAATCATCCTGCACCATCCTTCCCTCTGCCAATCAAACATACGATAAATTTAAAGTTATTCAATTGCATAAAAAAAGTAACCAATCCGGTTACTTTTTCAAGCACTATATAAAAAACGGCCTTATTCTATCTTCTTTACCTCACCGCTGCCTGCTATATGCTGTTTTACATTGGCGGCACCTTTATAATATACAGAACCCACACCGGCTATACTGATGTCGAGATTCATTTCTGCAAACACTTTCACATTGCCGCTTCCGGCAATCTTTACATTGGCATTTTCTGCTTTTAACTGATCACCGTTAAAATCGCCCACACCGCTGATCTTGATACGTTCATCTTTGGTTTCACCGGCAAGGGTAATAGAGCCGCTACCTGCTATATCGGCTTCAATATCAGGTGTATTGGCTTCCATTTTAATATCACCGCTACCGGCAATTTTCAACTCCAGTTTGCTGCCACCGGTAAATTTATTTTTTCCGATAATATTGCCGCTACCGGCAAGATGCAGCTTTTCTAATTTATCGGTAGTGATATAGATTTTGATATCATGCTCTGATGAAAAACTATAATTATTACGGGATTTGATCACCAGATAACCATCTTCTTCACGGGTAATGATATAAGGAATGATATTTTCATCAGCCTCTACTTTTACGGAGGTAACGGGCCCCTGTGTGATCTCTACATCATAGCTTCCGGCAAGCTTGATGTTTTGCGCGTGAGAGATATCCCGGGTAACGGTAGATAGAATACCATTTCCTTTTATCCGTCTGAATCCCATCCAATTACAGGAAGTGCCTGTAATCACAATAAGCGCGAGTAAACACAAAATTCTTTTCATAGCTAGGTTTTGGAATGGAAAGTTAGCAAAATCATTCATCAAATCATACCCATTCCCAAAGCTTTCTATACCGTTGGTAAGGCTTTAGAACCATCAAAATTTCTGTTACCTTCGCGCCATGACAGAAAAAATACTCATTCTCGATTTTGGGAGCCAGTTTACCCAATTAATTGCCCGGGCTGTAAGGGAAGCCAATGTGTTTTGTGAGATCATCCCTTTTCAGAAAAAATTCACGATTGAACCGGGATTGAAAGGCATTATCCTGAGTGGATCGCCATTTAGTGTAAATGAAGAGAATGCCCCTTCTGTTGATGTGGCCGCATTTATTGAAAAAGTACCCGTATTGGGCGTTTGCTATGGTGCACAGCTAACAGCGAAGCTGATGGGTGGTAAAGTTGACAAATCCAATAAAAGAGAATACGGCCGTGCCAAACTGCATATTCAGAAAGATGATATTTTATGGAAGAATGTTTCTGAACAATCGCAGGTTTGGATGAGTCATAGCGATTCCATTACTGCATTGCCGGATGGATTTGAATTATTGGCTACTACAGAAAGTATACCGGTAGCCGGTTTCCGAAAAGTTAGTAGCGAAACAAAACCTTTATATGGTATACAGTTTCATCCGGAAGTATATCATTCAGTAGAAGGTAAAAAGATCATCAATAATTTTTTGATAGATGTGTGCGGTTGTAAGCAGGACTGGACGCCCGCTTCTTTTGTTGCGGAAACGGTTGCTAAATTAAAAGAGCAGATCGGCGACAGTCATGTGATCATGGCATTGAGCGGTGGTGTTGACAGCACGGTGGCTGCAACCCTGATCAGTAAAGCGATTGGAGAAAGACTGCATGGCATTTTTGTTGATAACGGTGTATTACGTAAAGATGAGTTTCAGCAGGTACTGGATACTTACAATACCATTGGACTGAATGTAAAAGGAATTGATGCCAAGCAAATGTTTTATGATGAGTTCAAAGGCAAATCAGACCCTGAGCAGAAAAGAAAAGTGATCGGTAAATTATTTATTGATGTGTTTCATGAAGAATCAAAAAAAGTAGCGGGCGTAAAATTCTTAGGACAGGGAACCATTTATCCTGATGTAATAGAAAGTGTGAGTGTGCATGGCCCTTCTCAAACGATTAAATCGCACCATAATGTTGGCGGGCTTCCTGATATCATGCATCTTGATCTGGTAGAACCTTTACGGTTTCTATTTAAGGATGAAGTAAGAAAAGTGGGCCTTGAACTGGGTATACCGGCAGACATGATCAATCGCCACCCCTTCCCCGGCCCCGGTTTAGCGATCAGGATTTTGGGAGAAGTAACCGAAGAAAAAGTAAAAATGTTACAGGCCGCGGATGATATTTATATCAAAGGGCTAAAATCTAGCGGGCTATACAAAGAGGTTTGGCAGGCCGGTGCGATTTTATTACCCGTAAAAAGTGTAGGTGTAATGGGTGATGAAAGAACCTATGAATTTACTGTTGCGCTGCGTGCCGTAACCTCTGTTGATGGTATGACCGCGGACTGGGCACACCTGCCATATACCTTCTTAGCAGATATTTCAAACGAGATAATCAATAATGTAAGAGGCATTAACCGTGTGGTGTATGATATCAGCAGTAAACCACCCGCTACTATTGAATGGGAATAATTTTTGCAGTAAAACAGATTATGCAAAAGATTCAAAAAATAGGATTGGTTTTGATAGGGTTGTTATTAATGGTTCATTCCATGGGACAAACTACAGCCAGGCCATTAAAGATTGCCGTATTTGCACCTGTATTTATTGATTCAGCTTTTAGCGAAAACGAATATAAATTTGGCAAGAATTCGAATCTTCCAAGGTATATGTTACCCGGACTGGATTTTTACAATGGTGTAATGCTGGCCATTGATTCATTGAATAAAGAAAAAGCAGCTGTAGAGGTTTTATTTTACGATACCAAATCAGAAAACCTTTCGATTGATGAAATTGTTGAGGATTCTGTTTTCAGTGGTGTTTCATTGATCATAGCCTCGTTCAATAACCGCTCAGAAATAAAAACACTGGCCGATTTTGCTTTGGAGAAAAAAATCCCATTGCTTTCTGCTACGTATCCAAATGACGGCGGCATTACTGCCAATCCCTATTTTGTAATGCTCAACCCCACACTGGCAGCGCATCTGGAGGGTATTTATAAATTTACACGGCGTTTTTATCCTACCGATAATATTACCCTTTTCAGAAAAAAAGGCAGTGTGGAAGATATCATACAGAATAGTTTAAGTGATCTAAACCGAAAAACAGTTGGAACACAATTAAAATTAAAAACCGTTGAACTGCCTGATAGTTTCAGCACCAGCCAGGTGATCGGTTATCTGGATAGCAGCAAACCCAATATTATTATTTGCGGCACATTGAATGAGGGTTTCAGCAGCAATCTTTCAAAGGCTTTGAGCAGTTCAAGATCTTACCGCGTAATTGCAATAGGCATGCCAACATGGGATGGATTGAAAGATATCAGCAAAGATCTGGAGATAGTTTATTCCACTCCGTATAACCCCAATCGTGCAGATAAACTAAGCTTTCAGTTTGCAGATAACTATCGATTAAAATATGCGGGTAGGCCCGGCGATATGGCCTATAAAGGTTTTGAAGCCATGTATCATTTTACCAAACTGTTACTGAAATATGGCAATCAACTGATCAGCCATCTTTCAGAAAGAGAATACAAACTGTTTAACGACTTTGACCTGCAGCCCGTAAATCTGAATAAGAGCGGGAACGGAACAGATTATCTTGAAAATAAGAAGCTCTATTTTATACGGAAAGCAGATGGCAAGATCAAATCTGTGAATTGATCAAACTATTTTATATAATTATTTGTAGTTATTGATCATGGCTAACTCCAAAGCAAATAAATCTTATCTCCCGCAAAAGATCTGCATTACCTGCCAACGCCCGTTTAGCTGGCGAAAAAAATGGGAGAAGAATTGGGATAAGGTGATCTATTGCAGTGAAAAATGCAGGAGAGAAAAAAGCAAAGCCGCAGATTCGCAGATTAGATCAAAATAAACAATCTGCGAATCTGCGGCTTTACTCAAATTTCAAGCGGCTTAATCCGTATCTTACCATATCAGTTATCAGCAGCTATTGTTTCATGAAACTACAAAAAACAAAGGGGTACACTATTGTAAGCAAATGGCTTGCAGATAAGGATTTCAAACCTTTTGTATTTCAATTGGAAGCCTGGCAGGAGATCATTGATGGCCAGAGCGGTTTGGTAAATGCACCTACCGGTTGCGGAAAAACGTTTTCTGTTTTTTTAGGATCCCTTATTCAATTTATTAATGAACATCCGGATGATTTTAACAAAAAGAAATCGAGTGGTTTACAATTGATCTGGATCACACCACTCCGTGCGTTGGCCAAAGATATTGGCCGTGCCATGGAAGAAGTGATTAGTGAATTGGGTATGCAATGGAAAGTAGGTATACGCAATGGTGATACGGATACCGCGGAAAGACAAAGGCAGAAAAAACAAATGCCCGAAGTATTAATCATCACTCCGGAAAGTTTGCACTTACTCATTGCTCAAAAAAATTATCCTGAGATATTTCAAACACTACGCATAATAGCTGTTGATGAATGGCATGAGTTGATTGGAAGTAAGAGAGGTGTTCAGGTTGAGTTGGCGATCTGCAGGATTGTAAATTGTAAGTCGTCAATGGTGAATGGTGAATGGTCAATGGCAAAACCTGTTTCAATTTGGGGTATTAGTGCAACGATTGGTAATCTTGAGGAAGCAAAAGATGTTTTGTTATCGCCATTGCAAAAAGAGGGTGTGATCATTCGGGCGAAACTAGAAAAGAAGATACAAGTAGAATCTATACTCCCCGATGAAATTGAAAACTATCCATGGGCGGGGCATTTGGGTATTAAGCTGGCGGCTAAGCTGATTCCGATTATTGAAAAAAGTAAGACCACACTTATCTTCATCAATACAAGGGGAATGAGTGAAACATGGTATCAAACAATATTAAATGTAGCCCCGCAACTTGCCGGTGCCATTGCATTACACCATGGCAGTATTGAACAGGAACTCAGGTTGTGGGTTGAAGAGGCTTTGCATACTGAAAAATTAAAAGCAGTTGTTTGCACATCCAGCCTTGATCTGGGTGTGGATTTCAGGCCTGTAGATACCGTAATTCAGGTTGGATCGCCCAAAGGCGTTGCCCGGTTTTTACAAAGAGCCGGAAGAAGCGGGCACAGACCGGGAGAGATCAGTAAAATTTATTTTCTGCCCACACACTCACTCGAATTACTGGAAGTAGCTGCATTAAAACAAGCCATTAAAGAAAACGCCATTGAAAGCAAAGAACCGATGTTGTTATGTTTTGATGTATTGCTTCAATTTCTCTGCACTTTAGCCATTGGTGAAGGATTTGAACCCAATACTTTATTCAAAGAAATTAAAAGCACGTACTGTTTTTCAGATTTAACAGAAGATGAATGGCAGGAATTATTATTACACATAACCGTTGGTGGCAGAGCATTACAGGTATATGATGAATACAAAAAAGTAGAAGTTGAAGATGGGATCTATCGCATTAAAAACAGAAGGATAGCGATGCGGCACAGGATTCATATCGGAACCATTGTAAGCGATGCTATGTTAAAAGTGAAAATGATGAATGGCGGTTTTGTAGGTGTGATCGAAGAATGGTTTATCAGCCGGCTCGAACCCGGTGACGTGTTTACATTGGCGGGAAGAAATCTTGAGTTGGTGATGATCAAAGATATGAGTGTGATGGTTCGCAAATCATCCTCCAAAAAATCTATTGTGCCTTCCTGGATGGGCGGACGGATGAGTTTATCGGCTAACCTTGGACGCATCCTTCGCGAAACGTTTAATAAAGCACTGATTGATGAAGATGAGATAGAATTAAAAAGTCTGCATAGCTTATTTGAACTGCAACAGGAGCTATCGCATATTCCGCGAAATGATGAATTACTGATTGAACAGATTGAAGATAAAAACGGGTTTCACTTAGTGGTGTATCCTTTTGAAGGGCGACAGGTACATGAAGCGATGAGCGCGATTCTTGCTTACCGCATTGGACAGTTAACACCTATTACTTTCTCCATCTCCATGAATGATTATGGATTTGAATTATTGAGCGATCAGCCCATTCCGGTTGATGACAGCAATGCAAGGGAATTATTTACCACCGATAATTTACTGGCTGATATTCAAAAAAGCACCAACAGTACCGAAATGGCCAAGCGTAAATTCAGGGATATTGCGGTGATTGGCGGGTTGATCTTTCAGGGAATGCCGGGCGAACATAAGAAAGCAAGACATTTACAATCATCCGCATCTTTATTGTTTAAAGTGTTTGATGAATTTGATCCGAATAATATTCTTTTAAAACAGGCATATAACGAAGTGCTGATGCAACAGATGGATGAAGTAAGGTTACGGCTTGCTTTACAAAGGATTCATGCGGGGAATATCATTGTAACCTTTCCCAAAAAACTTACACCACTCTCCTTCCCTATTATTGTAGATGGGTTAAACCGGAATCATTTTTCTTCTGAGAAATTAGAAGACCGTGTGAAAAAAATGCAGCTTCAACTCGAGAAATAAATTTGCACACAGAGGCACAAAGGCACAGTTTGGATTATGGCTTAGTATATTTGCGATCCCACATGACAGCACCTATTCAGCATATTATTAATGAAAATGTTTTCTGGTTAACACCCCAGCGGTGTTTGTTTTGGGAAGAGGAGCAAGCTTTGATCTTATCTGATCTTCATTTTGGCAAAACGGGGCATTTCAGAAAGAACGGGATTGCGGTACCACAGAAAGTGTTTAAAGAAGATCTGCAATGTTTGATAGGTTTGATCAGTTATTTCAAACCTAAAAAGATCATTGCTGTGGGTGATCTTTTTCATAGCGAAGCCAATAAAGAAATGGATCTGTTCCTGAAATGGCGTAATGATTTTATTTCGATTGATTTTATTCTGGTAAAAGGCAATCATGATATTCTGCATGCAGATTGGTATACAAAAGCAGGCATTACCATACAGGAAGGTTTATATACTTTGAGTGGGTTTGATTTTGTTCATGATCCCGCAGAAATAAATGAGGCAAGTAAAAATTATCTTTTCTCTGGACATATTCACCCGGGCGTTAGCATCAGTGGTTTGGGAAAACAAAATCTCCAATTCCCTTGCTATTATTTTTCGGAGAAACTGGCCATTTTGCCGGCATTCAGCAAATTCAGCGGGTTGGCTATTATGAAAAAGAAAAAAACAGATACTGTGTTTGCGATCGTTAACCAGAGTTTAGTGAATATCAAATGATCAAAATTGCATTCGATTCCATATACGCGCATCCTTTGCCGGAAGGGCATCGTTTTCCGATGTTGAAATATGAATTGATACCGGAGCAATTATTACATGAAGGAAGTATTACGGCCGACCATTTATTTTCACCAAAGCCCTGTGCTGAAGAGATTGTTTTATTAACACATGATCAGGAATATTTTGACAAACTCCTCAATCAAACCCTTACGCCTTCTGAGCAAAGAAAGATTGGATTTCCGCAATCACCCGAACTTACCAAACGGGAACTGATCATTACACAAGGAACTATTGATTGTTCTTTACATGCTTTGGAACATGGTGCAGCCCTGAATGTTGCCGGTGGCACCCATCATGCTTTTCGCCACAGGGGTGAAGGTTTTTGTTTATTGAATGATATGGCAGTGGCTTCCAATTATTTATTAAGAAACAATCTTGCCAAACAAATTCTCATTATTGATCTGGATGTACACCAGGGCAACGGCACCGCAAAAATATTTGAGAATGAACCAAGGGTATTCACTTTCAGCATGCACGGCGGACATAACTATCCGTTTCACAAAGAAAAATCAGATCTGGATATTCCGCTGGCTGATGGAACAGATGAAATTTCTTATCTAAAAATTCTATCCGAAACGTTGCCCGACCTGATCAAACAGGTAAAACCCGATTTTGCTTTCTTTTTATCAGGTGTAGATATTCTGGATACAGATAAATTCGGCAAACTGAAAGTAAGTGTGGATGGATGCAAACAAAGAGACAGCATTGTTTTTCAATCACTCAAAGAAAACAATATTCCCGTTACGGTTGCGATGGGTGGCGGTTATTCTGCCGATGTTAAAATTATCGTGGAGGCACATTGTAATACATTCCGATTGGCTAAAGATATTTTTGGATAGTATCTTGAATAAAACCCAGTCTTTCCTTATCAGCTATTCTTCTTTTTCATCGTTAAATAATCCAGATAATAGATCAGGCGTACAGTAAGTTCATTACCATGTGGTTGTTGAAACACCTGCGAAAGATTTCCCGCATAACTTTTATAATTGATCCCGCTGATGGGAAAATCATTTCCCAGCCAGTTCTTATAACCTATAATCAGTTTACTACCGTATTTAAAATCCCATGTATAAAACATATCCAGGTTAAAGGCATTAAAATTCTGGTCCTGTCCATTTACAAATGCGTGCGGTAAGAGATCTCCGTTGGTATCTACAAAAAAGAACTTATCATACAAAACCTTACTCCAGTAGTGCCTTGCGCGAATAGACACATTCATACGCGAAGAGAAATTATAGATCGCATTTACAATGGTGGTAAGATTGGTCATTTGTCTTAAACCGGCAATCGGTTCACCGGAAGCATCTCTGTAGGCATAACCATAATTTCCATGATCATGTACACGTGTAACATCTACATCTAAACTAAAATGTTCGCTGAAACGATAGCGTGGCCCAAGCTCCCAGCTGTAATAAGGATCATTCGGTAAAGGAGATTCTGCGTAGCCAAACTGGTATCGCATAAAAAATCTTTTCCGGCTGTCGCTGCTGCCACTGGCGGCTACATAATAATATCCTGTTTTCTTCATCACCCTTCCTGCTGTTCGCAGTTCAAAGAAATCGCGCTGCCAAACCGGTTGAAAATTGGCATTGATAGAAAGATCCCAAAAATTCTTAAAGAACCAGAACGCTTTTCCCTGTACAACAAAATTGGAGAACTTGAAAGGCTTGAAAAGATAAGTTGGAAGAATGGTTACACTGTAAGTATAACTAAGAAAATTTTTAGTAGGTGTAAATACATTGTAACTGATTCTGCCAATGCCTGAAAAATCATTAGGTGCGCGTGAAATGCCCAGATCATTCGGATCAAACTTTTCCGACTTAATACTATTTGATAAGAGATATTGAATGTTACCACTCACTTTCGCATATGAGATCAGATTGGCAAACCCGTTATATGGGGTAAGTCCTGAGATCTGACTGTATTTACCCGACCATACAAAATTATGCCGGTTACCCGCATCATAAAGATTGGCATCTAATCCGGTAACATTGGCATTTCTTGTTCCGCCGCTTCTCCATACATTGGTATTCGTTAATGTAAGTGAAGAACGGTTAGCTAAAGCCTGATCGAGCACGATGATATTATAATTAGTAAGCGGTTCTGTTTGAATTTTTGTTTTCTCGCCTGTAAGTTTATTCTCTATTTCCGCATTGATCGGCGCTCCTATAGCATTGAACACACCAATACCCAATTTCTTTTTGGTACGCCCTGAAAATTTGGAAGCATTCAGCAATTGGGTTACACCCGGATTAGATAAGATCGCAAGATTCGGGTCGCTGCTAACTTTATTGCTCACATCAGAATAACCACCCGGTGTACCACCTACCCTTCTTGAATAAAACAATCCTGCTTTGTTGAACAGCTCAATACCTTCTGTAAAAAAGGGGCGGTTCTCTTGAAACTGCACTTCATAGGGTGTGAGATTGAGCACCACATTATCTGAAACCACCTGGCCAAAATCGGGGATCACTGTTGCGTCTAAAGTAAAACTTTCGTTGATCCCATATTTTACATCCATTCCTCCGTTTCTGAGAAAATCTGTTTTGGATGCTGCGTTTGCATAAGGCACGGTTCTGAAACCGGATGTGATATAGGGAAGAAACGATAAACGAAGTGGCGGATCAATATTTTCTACACCCGTAAGGTTGCCAAACTGGTTTACAAAACCATTTTGATTAGGGTCTACTTTATTCCAGAAAACACTTTCATTATTTCGTCTTGAATAACGTTGAAAATTGATACCCCAATCCTGCACATTCTTTTTAGCGAAACGCAGAGCCGAATAAGGGATCTTCATCTCAACACTCCATCCGTCTTTCTGCATTTTTACACTGCTTTCCCAAACAGCATCCCATGTATAATCTGTTGGCGGGCCAAACTGGCTAACCAAGGATGCCACCAGCCTTCCATCTGATTGCACATTGCGTGAGGTTACCAGAAACTGGTATCCGTTCTGGTCATCATTATAGGTATCAAAATATACGCTGAAATAATCTACATCTTTCCGCTGTTCACCATCTCTTGAAGTTAGTTGCCGGCGAATCATCTTAGGATCGGTATATAAGTAAGCACCAACATACACTGCCTGATCATCATACAAAATATGTACAATGGTTTTGTGAGATGCCGGATCGCCATAACGCGGACTGTTTACAATAAAACTATCCGCAACAGATGCTTGCGACCAAACAGATTCTTCTAAATTTCCATCTATTTTGATGGGAGTATGTATTCTTAAGGCAGACAGGTTTCGTTCCTGGGCAGAACATAACCATACAGTTAACAGGCAGCAGATCGTAAATATTTTTCTCATGCAGTATTTAGTGCCGCAAAAGTAACAGAATGAGGCGGGTGATCGACAAAAAATATACAAGCGGTGTTAAATAAAAATCAGCCTTTCCAGAGCTGCTTTTTATTGATATTGTTGCATTATCAGGATCAAATTAAATGGAGTTAGTATATGATTATTGCACCTGATTTTATTGATGTTGGTCAGGCGACCAACATCGGCGTACAAATATACACGTGGCTTTTGTGATGTTGGTCATAAGACCAACATTGGCCTGAAACATAACCCAATAGATTATATTTCCGATCGATCAATAAAATATAAGTTCATAATAAGCCGCAGATTCGCAGATTTCAGTGATTTTGTGCAGATTAATCTGCGAATCTGCGGCTATATTTTTCCGGACAGCTGTAGAGAGTCCACCAACATCGGCGAATATCAATTCATCTTCTTTTTCAAACTGCTCACCTGCTCCTGCAAATTATTTACCATCCCTGCCAACTGGTTTACATCCCAACGCGGGCCGGTATTGGCTTTTTGCATGATGTAAACCGCTTTCCATACTTCCAATACATCTTCAGAACTTACATTATATGGTTCGTACTGAGGGTTGTCGCTGATAAGGGTTATTTTATTCTTTACCCGATTATTTTTCATCAGACGCTTATATACCACCCCTTCATTTTTAGATAATACCACATACGTATTGCTGTTTTTCACATCTTCCAGATCTTCTACTTTTTCACCAACAATTACACTGCCGCTTGGTGTGGGCAACATACTGTCTCCCACAATTTCAAATGCACGGTATTGTCCGGGGCCGAGCATCGGCAATGTGAATGTATTCAGTTCATCAACAAACTCCGGATCGCCATAGCCTGCCAGATAGCCTGCTGCTGCTTTTACGGGTACAAAACGTACTTCTGCCACTTCTGCCACCATCTTCATCTGACGGCGCTTTTCGAGGTAACTAAGCGATTTTGGGGCCGACAGGTCTTTAAATAAAAAATCCTCGAGGCTTAGTTTAAAGATATTGCAGATGGCTTCCATTACTTCGAGCCTGGGTTCTGCACGCTCTTCTTCATAAGCGCCTACCAGTGATCTTTTGATCTTGAGTTTATTGGCAAACTCTTCCTGTGTCCAGCCACGCAGCTTGCGCAGGTAGCGTAAATTTTTTCCGGCGTTTGACATAGCTAACTGATTTAGTTAGCAAATTACTAACATTTTTAGTTAAAACAAAAAATATTTTTTATAACGACGCCTTTTTTACAATTGAGTACGCAACCCTAATCAGCTTTTATAAATGATTTCCCACGGCTGTTTGCAGCCGCGGGTCGCTCACGGCCGCTGGGCCTCGTCCCTGTTTCGAGACTGCTTTGGCCTCTGCCAAAATGTGCTGCGCATCATTTTGTCTGCCATCGCCTGCGCTCGGCACCGAACCCAAAGAGGTCTCTCCACAGGGACTGACTGGAGGTTTGAATAGCCGTCACTCAAATTTTTATGTACTATCAGCTGGTATTGAAATGATGAATTGACATTTATACCGACCTGAATAAACTCTTTATCATTTTTAATAGGCAGTTTTAAAAGCATGGTGTACTTTTCTTTTTCCAAAACAGACTGAATATGAAAAAATGGATGTGTATTGTTTTACTGGCAACTTCTTTTGCCGGCTTCTCGCAAACCAAACAGGGTTTTACGGATGACCTGATTCTTACGCCGGAGCGGTCTAATTTTGATAAGACCTCTACTTATGGCGATGTAATGAATTTTATCAATGCCATTAAAACCAAAAGCCCTTACATACAGGTAACTACCATTGGTAAAAGCCCTATGGGAAAAGAAATTCCACTAGTGATATTGGCCAATCCTGCAGTGAGCAGTCCTGAACAGGCAAAAGCTTCAGGTAAGATGATCACTTATATTCAAGGCAATATTCATGCAGGGGAAGTGGAAGGGAAAGAAGCGGTGATGATGATGATACGTGATATTCTTTTGGGGTCGAAAGCAACCCTGCTGAATAACCAGATCATCTTGTTTGTACCGATATATAATTCTGACGGGAATGATAAAATGGCGAAAGGACTTAGGCCTTCACAAGAGAACAGTCCTTCAGAAACGGGTGAACGTGAAAATGGTCAGGGGCTTGATCTTAACCGCGATGCCATGAAAATGGAAGCGCCGGAAACACAAGGATTAATTCAAAATGTAATCACTGCCTGGGACCCACAAATGAGTGTTGACCTGCACACCACCAACGGAACCTGGCATGCCTATTCGCTCACATGGGCACCCAGCTATTTATATGCGGGAGAACCGGCCACGTATAATTATACCAACGGGGTGATGCTTCCTTCCATCACAAAGAAAGTAAAAGATACGTATGGTTTATTCTTTGGTCCTTATGGCGATTACAGTACCAGAGAGGGTTGGCCGGTAAAGAGTTTTTATACATACAATCATCATCCCCGTTATATCATTAACCAGTTTGGGCTGCGCAACCGGATGGCTATTTTGAGTGAAGCATTTGCACACGAACGTTTTTATCAGCGTATACACAGCACCTATGCATTTGTGTTTGAGATTTTGGATTATTGCAGCAAGCATGGTAAAGAAATTATTCAGATCAATCATGATGCAGAAACAGCTGCGATTAAAAATGTAGTGGATAATGCAGGCAAAGCAAAAAAAGGGGTTCGGTATAAAATGGTGCCGACGGCTGATAAGTTGAATGGTTTCAGAACCTACGATTACAACTATTTTACCAAGCCGGATGGCAGTAAGCAATTATTAAAAACGGGAAATATTGTCAGTTATGATAATGTAACGTATTATGGTGATTTTAAAGATACCGTTCAAAGCACTGTACCCCGCGGTTATATTATTCCGGCTGCTTTACAAAACATTGCCGAGTTGTTGATGAAGCAAGGTGCTAAAGTTGAAGTGTTAGACAAAGATGAAAAACTGAGCGGCGAAATTTTTACCGTTGAAAAATACGACAGGGCTACGCGCAAATTTGAAGGCCACAACATGGCTTCTGCCGAAGGTAAATTTGAAGCGGCTACACGCACTGCACATAAAGGTGATTTCAAAGTGGATCTGGCACAACCCTTAGCCAATTTGATCTTCTATCTGCTGGAGCCGCAGTCTGATGATGGTTTGGTTACCTGGAATTTCTTTGATGCCTATCTCGATCAGAATGCTGTGAATACCAAGCCTGTTGAGTTTCCGGTATTCAAATATTTTAGCTGGCCGGTGGCAGAAAAAGCAAAAGCAAAGAAAAAATAGTTTTATTGCCACAGATGGCACAGATTTTCACAGAACGATTCTGTGTTAATCTGTGCCATCTGTGGCAATTGAATTTTAACAGCTTTAACATCCACAAAAAATCTTAATCGTATCTTGCACCCATGGCAAAAGCTAAGACGAAAAAGAATAAACAACCCATCATCCTTATCACTAACGATGATGGTGTTACCGCACCGGGCATTCGTGCGCTGGTGGAAGCGGTGAAAGGTTTGGGAAAGATCATTGTGGTGGCACCGGATAAACCGCAAAGTGGCATGGGTCATGCGATTACTATCGGCAGTCCGTTACGTATGCAGAAAGTAAATGTGTTTGAAGGTATTGAAGCCTATTCAACCAGCGGCACACCGGTAGATTGTGTAAAACTTGCGGTTGATAAAGTGATCCATGATAAACCGGATATCTGTTTAAGTGGCATTAACCATGGCGCCAATCATTCCATTAATGTGATCTATTCGGGCACAATGTCTGCCGCACTGGAAGCTTCTATTGAAAGTATACCGAGCATTGGTTTCAGTTTGCTCGACCTGAGTATTGAAGCAGATTTTACTGCAGCGAAAAAATACGCACGCATATTAGTGGAGCATTTGTTGAGCAATAAACAGAAAGACAAACATGTTTGTCTCAACGTAAATATTCCCAAAGGAGATGAGAAGATGATCAAAGGCATTAAGATCTGCAAACAGGCTTATGCCAAATATGAAGAGGAATTTGACGAAAGAAAAGATCCGCATGGCAGACGTTATTACTGGCTTACCGGCGAGTTTATCAATTTTGATAAACGCAAGGATACCGATGTATGGGCTTTGAAAAATAATTTTGTAAGCGTAGTTCCTGTTCAGTTTGATCTTACCAATTATGAACTGAAGAAGAAATTAGAAACCAACTGGAAATTCTGATGTTTCAAAAAGATGATCTTAAACTGGGTTTAATATTGGGCTTTATTGCACCCGTATTTGGCTTTACCATTTATTACCTGCTCAAGTTCCGTTTGTTTACGATCAAAGAATTCTGGGAGGTATTGATGATGCAGAAATCATTACTCTCTGGCATCATCAGTATTTGCTTACTGGCGGATGCAGTAATCTTCACGATCTATATCAACAAACAAAAAGATAAAACGGCAGCGGGGATCTTTATTGCCACCTGTACTTATGCGATCGTAGCATTATTCTTTAAATGGTTTGCATAAAACTGATTCATTAGCCATCCAAAATATACAGCAATTAAAACCGTGCCTTTGTGCCTTCGTGTGAGAAATTAATTTGCACACAAAGGCACAAAGGCACGGTTTTAATTTATTTATTATCGGGGATCTTTCCGTTGGATTGGGCTTCCAGGGAATATCTGTATCGCTTTAACGCTCTAACAATTACATCCGCTGTTTTTTGCTGGCCATCATCACTGGTAATGAATTCTTCTTCTTCGGGATTTGATAAGAACCCAACTTCTACCAGAATAGCGGGCATGGCAACGGCCTGTAAAACCCAGATCCCTTTTTCATCTCTTTGTTTGGCACCCCGACTTAAACGGCCGGATTTTACAAACTCCTCTTCTACTGCTTCGGCTAATCTGCGGCTTCTGTGTGCGAACTCCTGGGTGCGCAAAGAGTTGATCATTTTCATGGCCGGGTTATTATCCTGCTTGATCACCAGTATCGCCGTATCACTGAAATTATTCTCCATCAGTGCTTCTTCCTTGTCTTTGGTTTTACCTACACCCCAGATATAGGTTTCTGTTCCGGAGGCCGGGTTGGGACTTGTCCAGTAACGGTATTCAGGAACTTTTTTGGTAACTTTTTTTCCTTTCTTCTTAACGGTCTTTGTGGTGTATCCAACGATTTCAGAATGGCGGATCGCATTTACATCATTACAGTGTATGGAGATGAACAGATCGCCTTTCGCCGCATTGGCTTTATTGGCTTTTACAATGGGGCTATTGAATTCATCGGTGGTACGAGTCATGATCACCTCAATATCCGGCATCTCGGCCTGAATGGTAGCCTGTAATTTTATAGCAATGGCAAGGGCCACATCCTTTTCTTCCATGCGTTTACCCGATGCTCCGTAAAATTTACCGGCTGCGGCTGCACTTCCACCATGTCCCGCATCAATCACCACGCGTTTGAGCGGTTGCTTTTGCAATGTATTTTTTGGAATGGGGTCTGATGCATGCAGGGTAACTGCAAACGAGAATATCCAGAAAAGAATAGCCGCTGTTCTTTGCATTGAGTCGAATTTGGGGGATTCGGATTAGGTGCAAAGGTAGGCAACTATTTTAAAATGAGTACAGCCAGAACCTATGTTACTTATTTAATCACAACCACTTTATAATCTGTACCTAAAACTTTAACCTCATTTTTTGTGTAATTGGCAAAGCGGATTTTTACTTTATCATCTTCCGAAACCCAGGAAGAATAGATTGACCAATCATTAGAATCTTTCTGTGGTGTTACAATAATCGGATCACCTTTTCGAACTCCTTCTATTTTTAAGTCTATAATAGTAGTTGTAAGTGGAGGGATTGTAAGATCTATACCCCCTTTAACATTTAAATTCAAATTTAAATTTGTCACCGGGGGTACTGTTTGTTTAGGCTGTTTAAACTGTCTTATTCTATCAATTCCTTCGGTTGATTCAATAAGTGCATCATTCGATGAATTCTTTCCTGATATTGAATTCCCCTTAGAATACAAAGCATATGGCAAACTATGCATTTCGCTAGTACCCATATCACTATAATTATCCGCCGGATTCCACCATACAGCGGGAATAGAAGGAGCTACGGCAATTTTTGTATTTAGAAAATACGGGCCTTCCCCCCAATCAATCTCACCAATACCCGATTTAACAATACCGGATATTCTTTTCCCTTTTCCAACTATAACTTCAAATACACCCTCATCATTGGTTTTGGTTTCCTGTGTTTCTTCCCAAACAATATCCCCTGTTTTTGAACCGTGCTTAATTGCAAACTTTACAAATATGGTTCTGTTTTTTGCCGGGTTGTTCAGAGGATCGGTTGCTTCAGCCTTAAAATTCAAGTCCATTTGAGACTCGTCAGATCCGTTTGAAACGGAAGCATTTGGGTTACGTTTATTTGAAGATTCGCGCGTAGCAGGATTACCAAACGGATCTCTCCATGAATTATCATTAAACAAAGCATAAGGAACACTATGCATCTGAAGAGTACCCTGATCTCTAAAATTTTCTTCAGCAATCCATGGTCGTCCGGTAGTAATGGGTAAAGATGGCACTATCGCTAATTTTGTATTCAGGAAAAAGGGGCCGTTAGACCATTCAATCTGGCCAATATTTGCTTTATTTATGCCAGGCACTATTTTACCTTGGCCAATTACGATGGAATAAACGCCTTGATCATCTGTTTTTACTTCATGCGTTTCTTCCCAAACTTTTTCTCCCGTTATTGAGTGCTGCAAAATGGAAATTTTAACAACAAAAGCTCTGTTTTTAGCAATGTTATTAAAAGGATCTTTAGCAATTCCCTGAAAATTAATACCTGGTTTTGGGGGGCCTATTGTATCTGCGATGAAACTTATTTCTGCCCTATTCCGCATTTGTTCGTCGAGCAATGAATTAAATGTTGCAGAATTAGCTAAGTTGATAGTACGATTATTATTCAGGAAAGAATAAACGCTGCCATTTAAGGCATTTGTGTTTAGATATATTATGGGTTGTGTTGCATGAAAAGGATTTCTCTCCAATTGCCCAACTGTAGGCATTGGAATATCTTCTACCACCAGCAATTGCCTGCCCTTTTCAATAGCCGTTTCTACTACAGATGCTATAGACAATGTATGTTCTTTCTGTTCTTTGTTCCTAAATGCAAATAAGATTACTACAATAGCCAGTAAAGGCAACACCACCAATCTTCTGATATAACTGAATTTGGGATTAGTATTATTGGTAAGCATTTGCAGCCTTCTTTTAATGGGTGAGAAAAAGAATGGATTGGTTAGCATGAATTGCTGTTTCGGATAAACAGCTGTTAGCAACATCTGCGCAAGGGATGCCGTATCGCCATTCTTTATTGCTTTTCTATCCGCAATAAATTCATGGATCACATTCAGTTCGTTTTTGATGAGCCAGAAAAAAGGATTGAACCATCCGGCAATCAAAATGACTTGCATGAACAATTTATCAAAACTGTGTTTTTCCTGCACATGGGTAAGTTCGTGTTGCAGGATCTGTTTGCCTGATTCGCTGCTCAGGTCAATTTCTTCGTTCCAGAAAATATAACGGAAGAAGGAGAAGGGTGTGCCTTTGGCATTGGTTAAGATCAGATAAATATCCCCTACCGATTTACACTCATGCGTTTTTAATAAACGATAGATTCTGAATAAGGCATAGATCATTCCCATTAACAAAATACCCGCTACCAAAAAATAAACAGACCCGGCAAATACGTTCCAGTCCCACTGAAAACTCTTCTCTACAATTTTTTCTTCTATCTGCGTATTATTATAGGCAACTACATTCAAAAACCGAAACACCTGCGGTTCCTGATTATTTACAACGGCATGCCCCCATTTGATCTTGATCAATGGAACGATCCACGATAACAGTGCTATGGCCAGCAAATAAAAACGATTGTACTGGTGAAAGCGTTTGTTACGCAGCACCAGCCAGTAATACCCCATCATTACAGCACTGCAGAGTATTACCTGTAGAAAATAATAAGCTGTTGTGAGCATGTGCATTTGTTTGGTTTCGTATTGTTGGTTTTCGGTAGTTTACAACTTACCAAAACATCGGCATTTTATTTCGGTTCTGATTTGTACTTATCCGGATCCATCTTCGCATTGATCTCCTGTAACGTTAATTTGGTTGAGGAGACCAATAAAATACCTTTTCCATATTTCAGTATGATATCCTCTGTATCGTTTGCGGCTGCGAGAATAAAATTTTTTCTGCTATACTTTTTATTGAGTTCATCAGGTGTCATTCGTTTACCATTCACGATCACTACATCAACCAAACCCGGTATTTCTGCTCTGCTTCCTGCTGCGATCACTACACAGGAATAACCATTAATATAGAAGAACGTTTTGTTGTTATTGGCTTTTGCCTGATCAAGTTTTTTATCAAACTCAATCTCCTTTTCTGTCTTTTTATTTTTTACAGGTAGTTTTTCTCCATCCATTTTCACATTCATTTCATCTCCGGAAATCATCCAGGTTATTTTTTGTTCGTGTTTCTGTATCACTTTTTTACCGTCTACTTCTGCAGGTACCCATTTAGGGCCTTTCGCTATTATTCTTATTGCTTCATCCTTAGTGCCATACCCCGGATCGGTTAATGCATGTATATCGCTCAGGTTTCCTTCTTTGTCAACGATAAAGGATACTATCACTGTATATTTACCGGGAGGGCCACCTTTCTCAACAGGCAGATCTCTGTTTAGGTTTCTTTGCAGGTATTTTTGCCAGCCTACCTCACCTCCCGGAAAACGCGGAGGGGTTTGTGTTTGGGTAAGTGTTTTTGCATCATTTTCAGTTGAAGGAAAATAAGGTAGAACCCCATATTTCGCTTCTGCCTTCTTCCGGGTTGCCTCATCAGTAAGATCATAGGTTTCTGAACTGCCATCTGTATTTCTGATGATGAATTGTGATTTGGGTGAACCATCCAGTCCGTTTGTCCAGTAAACCCCTTTTACCTGACGGTTTCTTTCTTTAAATTCTTTAACACCAACCGGCCGCTCTGATGGGCTTAATTGTTTCAGCTGAATATTGGATACTGATGTTGAGTTATTTTTTTCAGAACCTACTTTGATATTAACCGGCTCAGCGCCTATCTTTCCTTTATTACCGGAGGTAAGGGATTGTGATGCCAAAGTCTCGGATACTGGTTTTTCAGAAAGATCTTTCGTTATCGCACCTTTTATTAAATGAAGGCCATATTTTGTTTCGGCACTTTTAATACTTGCTTCATTAGCCATATCATATATCTCTCTTGTACCATCTTTAAACTCAAAAATCAGATCATGAGGTGGCGTTTTTGAGAAATAATATTTATCAATTGCCGGAAATTTTTTCAAAACAGGTTCAGCCATTGCAGCATCTGCTTTCTCAAGACTTGTCCATACCACTATTGCTCCATTCTTAGCGTCGCTTCCATATTTATCGATTGCATTTTGTCCGTAAACCATTGATGACCCAAATTGTTGGTACGCTGTGAAAACACCCGTAGCAGATCTTTTACCATCAATGATAATAACTGGTTTAGGCTCTTTTAGCGCCTCTGGCCACATGGTTGTAATATCTATCTCTTTTCCTGCTGCCCAGTTGTAGGCTTTATTTTCTGAAATAGATTTAGCATATTCTTTTGTTGTAATTACAATCACTCCATTCCTGGCGTCTGTACCATACTTCTCAACAGCATCCGTATTTTTCAGAACATCAATTGAGTAGATGTCATTTTGATCTATTTTTTTTAAATCACTGCTGTCAGCTTTTTCACCATTTACGATATATAATGGTATCGGTGATATTTTATTTATAGTAGTAAACGGATCAATTTTTGCTGCATAGTTCATACCATTTCTCTGATTATTAAAAGCATCTGACTGATCGATCGCGGTATCTTTTTCTGCGTAAGGATTTAATGGAATATCCTCAACTGAAATCAATTGTCTACCCTTTTCAACTGCTTTTTCAACAGCAGCAGCAACAGATATCGTAATTGTTTTCTCTTCTTTGTTTCTAAAAGCAAATAATATCACTACTATTCCCATCAATGGCAATACCACCAATCTTCTGATATAACTGAAACGGGGATTTGTATTATTAGTTAACATTTGCAACCTCCTTTTAATAGGTGAGAAAAAGAATGGATTAGCTAACATGAATTGTTGTTGGGGATAAGCTGCAGTCAGCAACATTTGTGCAAGCGATGCGGTATCGCCATTGTTTACGGCTTTTCTATCCGCAATAAATTCGTGGATCATATCCAGTTCTTTTCTGATCAGCCAGAAAAACGGATTAAACCATCCCGCGATCAATACGATCTGCATAAATAATTTATCAAAAGAATGCTTTTGCTGTACATGTGTTAACTCATGTTGCAGAATCTGCTTGCCGGCATCGCTTCTTAAATCAATTTCTTCGTTCCAGAAAATATAACGGAAGAAAGAAAACGGTGTGCCCTGTACCTGTGTAAGTATCAGATATACCTCACCAACCGATTTGCAGGAATGTGTTTTTAACAGCTGATATATTTTAATCATTGCCCTGATCATACCGATCAATAAAATGCCCGCTACGGCAAAATATATTACACCCGCAAACGCATCCCAGTTCCATTGAAAACCTTTGCGGGTAAGGCTTGCTTCTATCTCCGAATTACTGTCGGCCACCACACTTAAAAACTGCAGCGGGTAATCATCAGGCACACGCCCCCATTGAATTTTGATCAACGGAACGATCCACGATAAGGCCGTTATGGCCAGCAGATAAAAACGGTTGTACTGGTGAAAACGTTTGTTGCGTAATACCAGCCAATAATACCCAACCATCAGTGCGGTACAGAGTATTACCTGTAAGAAGTAATAAGCAATCGGTAACATGGCAATTATTTTTTAGCGTGTTTGATCTGTTGCAATAACATTTCGAGTTCCTTCACACTGATATCTTTTTGTTTTACCATAAAGGATACCGCATCACTGAATGATCCTTCAAAATAGCCTTCCACCAGGGTTCTGATGGTGCTGGAAGAATATTCTTCTTTTGATACCAACGGATAATACTGGTGCACCCTGCCGATGGGTGTTACGCCTACAAATCCTTTATCAACCAAAATCTTTACGATCGTGGCTACCGTATTGGAATGCGGGCGCGGTTCGGGTTGTGCTTCTACAATGTCTTTCAGGAATGCTTCTTCGAGCTTCCAGATGCTTTGCATGATCTGTTCTTCTGCTTTTGTTAATGGTTTCATGGGGGTAGAATTATTTCATGAAGTAAACTTAAAACTAATTTTTTAGTTTTCAAACTATTTTTTTAGTTAACTAAAAATACTTGCGTGATTACTCCTGTTGTGAAGCGGAAACCAAGTTGTATTTTGCATCCTAAACTAATTCCCCCTCCAGGGGGCTAGGGGGTATGAAGTACTACATCATTTCCGGAGAAGCCAGCGGCGATCTGCACGGCAGTAACCTGATCAGGCAATTACACCTGCTGGATTCGAATGCCCAGATCCGCTGCTGGGGCGGCGATCTGATGGAGCAGGCCGGCGCCACATTGGTAAAGCATTACCGTGATCTTGCCTTTATGGGTTTTGCAGAAGTTGTGGCCAACTTGCCCACCATTTTTAAAAATATCCGTTTTTGTAAAGAAGATATTCGTGCCTTCAAGCCTGATGTATTGATATTAATAGATTATCCCGGATTTAACCTCCGCATTGCCGAATGGGCAAAGAAAGAGGGATTGAAAGTTGTTTATTATATCTCACCACAGGTTTGGGCATGGAAAGAGAACAGGGTAAAGAAAATGAAACAATGTATTGATCTGATGCTTTGTATTCTTCCTTTTGAAAAGGATTATTATAAAAATAAGTGGAACTGGGATGTTGAGTATGTTGGGCATCCGTTGGTGGAAGTGATTGAAGAAAAACAGTCTGGAGTTAGGAGTCTGGAGTTAGGAGTTATCGATTGGGATAATAATTACAGACTCCTAACTCCAGACTCCAGACTTATCGCCCTTCTTCCCGGCAGCAGAAAGCAGGAAATAACAAAGAAACTTCCCATTATGCTGGAGGTTGCCAAATCGTTTCCTGAATATCAGTTTGTGGTGGCGCAGGCTCCGGGGTTGGATAATGATTTTTATGCTCCGTTTATGGCGCCTTATCAAAATGTATCATCGGTTCAGAATAAAACCTACGATCTGTTATTAAAAGCCAAAGCTGCACTGGTAACAAGCGGAACAGCAACATTGGAAACAGCTTTGTTTGCTGTGCCGGAGATCGTTTGTTATAAGGGCAGCAATATCAGTTACCAGATTGCTAAACGGTTGATCAAGATCAAATACATCTCACTGGTTAATCTGATCATGGATAAATTGGTTGTAAAGGAATTGATTCAGGATGAACTCACACCGGCCAATCTTGTAAAAGAATTGCGGTTGCTTTTAACAGATGAAAAAAGAAAAACGGAATTACAGAAAGATTATACTGATCTGAAAACATTACTGGCAGCGGGTGGACATGCATCGGCTCAGGCAGCCAAAAAAATTGTGGAAATCATCAGTAAAGGGTAAGCAGATAGCTGCTGCCTTCATACACATTCAGTTTTTTTAACAGCTTATCCATTTTTTTGGTCCACGCCTTTTGCTTCTCATCATTTACGGAATGAGCGGTTTCAAGATCGTATGCATTATCCATGTCTTTGCGCAGATCCGTAATCATTTTGCCAAACTCGTCTACAGACGCATAAATATTGGCTGCTGTAAATTTCCGGTTCATGATCTCTTTCATCAATAAACGTTTGTGATATTCTGCAATATCAAAATGGGTTTGTTCATGATCGAGCAAACGGACGGAGGTGGATATTTTAACCCATGACCTGCAGGGATAAAAATAACAGCCCACAATAAACTTGGCTAAACTGTGTGAAGTAGCAATTGTGTAGTAGATACTGATATCAGAAAGTGCATCGGCATTATTTTTTCGATCGGGCAGTGCCTTAAAATATCTCCATTTCAGTTCGCGATGTTTCGACCATGCGATACTATCGCAGCGCTGACAAAAAACAATAACAGGAAGAATGATGAGTAAACAGAAAATGATGATCATTCTTACCATATGTATTCTTATTTTCTGATCAGCGGAAGAATAACTAATTTAAAAATAATAATAAGAACCGCCAACAGAAACATGATGAGTGAAATGCGGTTCATACCATGCATATATTTCATCCATTGCGTGCGTGGTTCGTTAGGGTCCCTTTTTTTGATGTAGAGATATTCAGCTATTTGTTTCCAGATGCCCATGGGGGTTGGTTTATTGGTTTAACGGTTTATTGGTTTACCAGTTTATTTGTTTACTTGTCTCTAGGTTCTCTTATTTCTTGATCCTTGTTCCTTGATCCTTGTTTCTTGTTCCTTGTTCCTTGTTTCTTGTTCCTTGTTTCTTGTTCCTTGTTTCTTGTTCCTTGCTTCTTGTTCCTTGTTTCTTGTTCCTTGTTCCTTGTTCCTTGTTCCTTGTTCCTTGTTCCTTGTTCCCTGCCCCTTGCTTTTCCTTTACAAATGTAACAACCCTCGCCTTAATTGGTTCGGCAAACATATTCTGATTAGATTTGTATTAACACAAATGATGTCTATGTATCGAAAATTTTTCCTGGTTACCGCACTTATCCTGTCTGTTTCAGCAATGTATGCACAGTTTGATGCATCCAAGATCGATATTGTTCGGGACAAGTTTGGGGTTCCGCATATTTTTGGCAAAACCGATCCGGATGTAGCGTATGGCCTTGCCTGGGCCGCTTCTGAAGATGATTTTGGCACGATTCAGCAATCATTGATGGCAGGTAAAGGTATACTGTCTTCTTATCAGGGTAAAAAAGGTGCTACTATTGATTATATCATTCATTTGTTGAGAATACCAGAACTGGTTGAGGAGAAATATGAAACAGATCTGAGTCCTGCATTTAAAAAACTACTCGAAGGATATTGCGCAGGATTAAATGCATATGCCGCAAAACACCCCAAAGAAGTATTGAGCAGTAAAGCGTTTCCGGTTACACCGAAAGACATGATACAATATTCTGTTCTGCAATTGTGTGTGCTTTCCGGTGCGGACCATGCCTTGTCATCTATTTTTGGAGGAACGGTTCCTTTATTGGAAAATTTTAAAACTGCCGGCAGTAATGCATTTGCTTTCAACAGTAAAAAGACAATTGACGGACAGGTGTATTTAGACATCAATGCCCACCAACCATTAGAAGGCCCGGTTGCTTTTTATGAAGCGCATTTATGCAGTGAGGAAGGATGGAATATCATCGGCGCCAATTTTCCCGGCGCTCCCTGTATTCTTCATGGAGCCAATGAATATTTGGGATGGGCACATACGGTGAATGCACCCGATAAATTAGATGTGTATCAATTAGAGATCAATCCTGCCAACAAAATGCAATATAAGTTTGATGGCAAATGGGAAACACTGGAAGAAAAAAATGCAAAACTGAATGTAAAAATTTCTCCCATCAGAATTAATGTAAATAAAAAAGCTTACTGGAGTAAATACGGGCCAACCATTATTACCAAAAGAGGCACATTCTCTATCCGTATGCCTGCACAGATGGATATACGTGGTTTGGAACAATGGTATCGTTTTAATAAAGCAAAGAACTTCACAGAATTTACAGCAGCTTTAAATATGCTCGCCATACCCGGTTATAATATTGTGTATGCTGACAGGTATGATACGATCTATTATTTAAGTAATGGGCGAATTCCTATCCGCAATAAAGATCCGCAATACAACTGGAAATCAACTTTGCCGGGTAATACCAGTGCTACTTTATGGACAAGTTTACATCCTTTAGAAGACCTTCCCCAGGTGTTGCAACCGAAAGCGGGTTTTGTATTTAATACTAATCACTCCCCTTTTCATTCAACAGAAGGATCAGATAATCCGGTGATCAAAGATCCCACTATGGGTTATGAAACGCTTGAGAATAACCGCAGCAGGCGCTGGGAAGAATTGGTAGCAGGGGTTGATAAGATGTCTTACGAAAAATTTAAACAGATCAAATTCGACAGACAGTATCCTTTACAATTTGCTTTCCCGAATAATATTGATAGCCTGTTTATGTTAAAAGCATCGGACCATCCGGC
Organism: Sediminibacterium sp.; assembly: GCA_965206685.1. Lineage (GTDB taxonomy): Bacteria > Bacteroidota > Bacteroidia > Chitinophagales > Chitinophagaceae > Sediminibacterium. The sequence goes on along the minus strand of OZ242223.1, from coordinate 389,993 downwards.
TATTGCAGATCTGATCAATAACCTGAATAGTTGGGATAAGAATGCGAATGTAGAAAGTGTGGGGGCAGGAACTTTTTTAATGGTGTACACTGTGATCACAAAATCGATTGATAACTATAGAAAATCTGCAATGCTTTCAACAGCGCAGTTTGTAAATATTTTAACTACCACAAGAGAAGAGATGATGAAAAATTTTGGAAGAACCAATCTGCAACTGGGAGATATTCAGAAATTGGTTCGCGGTAACAAGGTATTGCCTATGCCGGGTTTACCCGATGTATTGGCACCGATGTATTCTGTTCCTTACAAAAACGGAATGCTGAAAGGTAATCAGGGCGATGCGTATGTTGAGTTAGTTAGATTTACAAAAGATGGCCCGATCATTGAATCGATCAATACCTATGGTGCATCCAGCAAGCCGGGTTCGCCGCATTATACAGATCAGATGGAAATGTTTACACATCAACAAACCAAACCCATGACATTTAATAAAGCGGATATTTACAAAAATGCAGAGCGTATTTATCATCCCAATTAACCTGAGTTCTTCATTCTAAGAAATTGAATCATGAAAAAAATATTTGTATGTTTTATTGTTTGCCTTTGTTTTAAGGCAAAAGCCCAAATAACGGAAGGCTCCATAAAGTTTGCAATGAAGGTAGATGGCAACCAGCAGGATATTGCCGCACAAATGCTCAGCAATACAACTGTGACCATCTATTTCAAAAAAGACAAAGCACTGATGGAAATGAATACACCTGCCTATAATATGCGCACGCTAACTGATAACAGCGGCGTTTTATTATTGATGGATGCAGCCGGACAGAAATTCTATTCCAAAAAAACAAAGGAAGATCTGGCGAAAGAAAAGTTGAGTGGAAAATCGCCGGAACCTACAATCGTTTATTCAAATGAATCAAAAAAGATATTAGGTTACGATTGCAAAAAAGCATTTTTAACAATACAGAGTAACAGAGGCATGCCCAATAAAATGACTATCTGGTGTACCGATAAGATCCGGAACGTTCCGGGACTTGGGCCAATTAATGCAGAGGCTTTAGCTAAACTAAAAGGAATGGCATTGGAAGTGGAAATGGATCAGGCGGGTATTAAATCGAGAATGACAGCTACAGAAATTTCTACCAAAACAGTTGCAGATGCAACTTTTATATTATCTACCAATGGTTATGCAGAAAGAAAAGTTCCGGGCACGGCACCAATAAAACGGTAAGATTTCTATTTTAGTATCTTCGCAACCAATCACCCAATATGCGGCTGATCTGGGCAGTTTCGATGATAAATCCATCATGTCCGTATGCCGAATCAATTTCAATAAAGCGTGTATCGGGTATATGATCTGCCATAAACAATTGTTCATCCAGCGGACATAAGATATCGCTTCTGATTCCGATGATCAATGTTTTTTGTGTGATCGTATGAAGCACTTTGATCAGGTCACCACCTCTTCCTCTTCCCAAATGATGGCTGTCCATAGCTTTGGTTAACAACCAATAACTGTAGGCATTAAAACGTTTCACCAATTTATCGCCTTGGTAATTGAGATAAGAAGACGCTTTAAAATGATCGATCTTTTCCGGATCCGGATCGGTTTGTTTTTCCTGAAAGGTATTGTAGTTGCGATAAGTAAGCATACCGATAGCGCGTGCGGCTTTCAATCCTTTCGCGCCTGCTTCAGGTGTATGATCCTGCCAGCTTGCATCGGCTTCAATGGCCAAACGTTGTGCGGTATGTACTGCCACACCCCAGGCGCTTTCTGATGGTGAAGTGGCAATCAGAAATAAACGGTCAATCACTTCTTTCTCCATCACTGCCCATTCCAATACCTGATAACCGCCCATACTTCCACCCATTAATAGATGGATCTTATCAATCCCCAAATGTTTACGAAGTAAAATATAGGATTGCACCATATCCCTGATCGTAACCTGAGGGAAATCAGAAAAATAAGGTTCATTGGTTTTGGGATTGATACTTAAAGGGCCGGTGGTTCCATAACAGGAGCCTAATATATTGGCACAAACAATAAAGTGTTCGGATGGGTTGATCAGGCAGCCATCACCCACCAATCCTTTCCACCAATCAGCTGCATCAGAGCTGGCGGTAAGTGCATGACAAACCCATACCACATTGTTTTTAGCAGCATTCAGCTCACCATAAGTATGATAGGCAACACGTATTCCGGGTAAAACAGTACCGTTCTCGAGAGTAAAGTCCTGTGAATGGTCAAAAAATTTCATAAGGATAATTCCGCATTTCAATAGCAAAATAAGGGTATGCTTAATTTACATTTGCATAAATCTTTTAAATGGCCAGAATTGAGATCAAAAGAGTGGATGATGATTATGCATTTGAAGCCACAGATACTAACAACCATTCGCTTCGGATGGATGCGGCCGAGGCAATTGGCGGGCATAATTCAGGAATACGCCCGATGCAAACGCTTTTATCGGGTTTAGGTGGTTGCAGTGGTGTTGATATTATTTCCATCCTTAAAAAGCAAAGACAGGAAGTTACAAATTTCAAAATGGTGATCAACGGCGAACGTGAGGAAGGAAAAGAGCCTTCTTTATGGAAGCATATTCATATTCATTTTACGTTTACAGGAAATGTAGAAAAAGAGAAAGCAGAAAAAGCCTGCGCACTTTCCTTAGATAAATATTGTTCAGTGGCCGCAACGTTAAGAGCAGCAGGTTGTGCGATTGAATGGGATATAGAAGTTATTAATTAACGGATTTGCGGATTATTTATTTTCTAATTCGCTAATCCGCAATCCGCAAATTCGCAAATCCAAAAAAACATGTCACAGAACCAACAGACAAACGCGATCCGAATTCAAACTGAGCAAACAAATGAAATGGAACACTCCACTCCCATGTTCCTCACCAGCAGTTTTTGTTTCGACAATGCAGAAGATATGCGTGCGGCATTTGCAGATGAAACGGATGATAATATTTACAGCCGTTTCAGTAATCCCGGTGTACAGGAATTTATAGACAAGATGGTTTCACTGGAAGGCGCTGAAGCGGGTTATGCCACTGCATCCGGTATGAGTGCAGTGTTTGGTTCATTTATGGCATTACTGAAACAGGGTGATCATTTATTATCCTGCAATGCCATCTTTGGCAGTACACATACCGTGATCGCTAAATATTTACCCAAGTTTGGGATAGAATATTCCTATCTCGGTGCCAATGCAACCGAAGCTGATTGGGAAGCCGCCATCAGGCCCAATACCAAAATGATCTATCTGGAAACACCTACCAATCCGGGTTTGGATATTTTAGATCTTGAAATGATCGGCCGCATTGCCAAAAAACATAAGATCATTTTAAATGTAGATAATTGTTTTGCCACACCGGTTAATCAACTACCCATCAAGTATGGTGCAGACCTTGTTGTTCACTCCGCCACAAAATGGTTAGATGGGCAAGGCCGCGTATTAGGCGGTGTAGTTGTGGGAAGAAAAGACCTGATTAAAGAAATTTATTTATTCTGCAGAAGCACAGGGCCGGCATTATCTCCATTCAATGCATGGGTATTGAGCAAGAGTTTAGAAACATTGGATGTAAGAATGGAAAGGCATGCATCAAATGCTTTATTCATTGCCCAGTCTTTGGAAAATCATGAGAAGATTGCTTCGTTACGATATCCTTTCCTCAAAAGTCATCCGCATCACTCCATTGCCATTAAACAAATGCAGAATGGCGGCGGTATTGTTTGTTTTGAATTAAAAGGCGGAATAGAGGCCGGAAGAAAATTCCTCGACAGCCTTAAAATGTTATCGCTAACCGCCAATCTAGGCGATACCAGAAGCATTGCCTCACACCCTGCCAGCACCACACATGCCAAGCTTTCTGAAGAAGAAAGACAGGCAGTAAATATCACACCGGGATTGATCAGGATCAGTGTAGGGTTGGAGCATAAGGATGATATACTGAGTGATATTATTCAGGCACTGGAACAGATCAATTAAGAATTAAAAATTAATAATTAAAAATTGACATGAATACCACATCTGTAATTCTTAATTTTTAATTTCTAATTATTAATTAGTGCTTCACCGCAACAGCAATCTTCGAATCCGCCGTTCCATAATACAAAAACCACTTGTTTTTAAATTGAGCAAGTCCTTCAATAAAACAAACACGGTTTACCTGGCCTGTTAATTCGTAAGATTTATCTGGTTTCATAAAATTCTCATCTAGGCGTTTGATCACTTTGGTGGGATCATTTCTGTCTATTAATACCTGTCCTGCGGCATACGTGCCTTCCGCTAAACTGGTATCTCCAATAGCGGGAATATTACGGCCATTGTATAGCAGAAGTATCCCTTTATCCGTAAGCATGGCAGGTGGACCGGATTCTACCAGATCACTGTCAAATTTTTTATTTCTTGTACCGACTACAATTTTAAGATTAGGCATATTCAGTCCTTCTCCTTTTAATGGTACAGAAGGCTTCTCATCACCGCGCATTTCAACTGGCTCCCAATGGATCAGATCGTCTGATGTGGCAGACCAAATAAACTGATCTCCCCAGTACATCCAGTATTTGCCATTTACTTTTGTAGCTACAATCTTTCCATCTTTATAAGTAGAAACAATACTTCCTGATTTTGACCATTTATCAATGTACTTACCGTTAAAAGCCTCTGCAAAAACAGAGCCGTGTTTTGTCCAGTGTGTAAGATCTTTGGAAGTGGCGATCAACAACCTGGCAATTTTTCCATCGTAAGCTGTATAGGTCATGTAATACTCGCCTTTATCATCTTCCACAATGCGGGGATCTTCGCAACCGCCCTGCCATTCGTATTTTTTATAGGCATCATTATCGGGATAGAATACCGGTTCGGGCATTCTTGTAAAATGAAGCCCGTCTGTACTTTCCGCCAATCCGATTCTGGAAGTTCCTCCCGGTAAACCAATTTTATCCTGAGCCCGATAGAGCATATAAATTTTATTATTCTTTACAACGATCGCAGGATTGAATACATCTTTTTCTTCCCAGGCTAGTTTCTTTTTCCATATCGGATCCATAAAAGTATTGGTACCCGGGGTTAGAACGGGGTTCACACTATCTGCTTTTACAAAATCCAGCATGGCCCAGTTGGCTTTAATGCCGGCAGCTTTATTTACATGTTGCTCTATCTGATCGCAGCTTGCGAATGCAATCATCAGGAGAAAAATACCTGCAACCGTAACTGTTTTTTTGAAAAGATTCATTTTGTGTTTTTAGAACATCGTTTATTTATTTCAACACAGAGGCCACAGAGGAAAGGAGTTTCACAGAGAGCACTCAATTATTTTGTAATTGCATATTGAATGCCGCCTAATAAGTGTTGTAAAAACACCGGATCAACATAAGATTCATCTGTGTGTCCAAATTCTGTGTAGAAAGCACGGCCGCCATCAAAATCATGATACCATGCCATGGGATGAAAATCTCCATTTTCGCCACCACTGTAACTCTTCTCATCAATGGTGATCAATACATGCAGGCCGGGTTGCAGACTTTTGAAATTATACCACTCGTCAAACCGCTTCCATGTCGCTGGTAAGTGTTTGGTGGAAATATGTGTGTTATCAACAATATTCAAAGTGGCATCCTGTTGTTTTGGGTGACTTTTAAAATAGGCTCCCACCAATTGATTATACCATGGCCAGTCATATTCCGTATCTGTTGCTGCATGTATACCCATGTATCCTTTTCCCGAACGGATAAATTTTTCAAATGCAGCCTGTTGTTCATCATTCAATACATCACCGGTTGTACTTAAGAAAATTACGGCATCATACTTTTTCAGGTTTTTATCAGTAAACCATGATGCATCGGTTGTCGTATCCACATCAAAATTATTTTCTTTCCCGAGTTTGATCAATGCAGCTTGTCCGGCAGGAATAGAAGCATGATGAAACTTTACCGTTCTTGAAAACACCAGCACTTTGGGTGTTTTTTTGTGGTTTACAAATGAAAACGATGCAAAAACAAAACAGGCAAGGCAAAACGAAGCAATGATCTTCATGATCTTGATTTTTTGGGGTTATGGTTTATAGAGATATGATCTGCTACCGGTAAGCGGTGCATAACAATTGGCCTGTGGAGACGGACAGGCATTGTGGCAAGCAATCGATTATCTTTAGCAAGATTCATAATAATAGCAATCAAATATCGGTTTAGCCATCTGTCTATAAATAATTAGTAATTGCTAAATATTAATTACCAATTATTCCTACTTTCAGGTTCTGCCAAACCGAGGTCTAAATCTAACGAAAGAAAATCAAAACACAATTGCCTTATGAAAGCAAAAACCGGTTCTTTACTCGCCTCCATGATGTTTTTTGAGTATTTTATCTGGGGTGCCTGGTATGTTACCATGGGAACCTATATGGTAGAACACCTGCATGCTACCGGTATTGAGATTGGTGCCACTTACAGCGCACTGGCCATTGCCACAATGATCTCTCCATTTTTTGTAGGATTGATTGCCGATCGTTTTTTTGCTGCCCAAAAAATTATGGGCGTTTTGCATCTGGTGGGGGCAGTTTTATTATTTCTGGCTACACAAATAGAACATAGTAATGTTTTTTATTGGGTGATACTGGTGTACTCACTCATGTATATGCCAACCATTGCCTTAAGTAACAGTGTTGCTTTCTCTCAAATGACCGATCCCGGTAAACAGTTTCCATGGATCCGGGTATTTGGCACATTGGGCTGGATTGTTGCAGGTGTATTGATTGGCCAGTTAGGCATTGAAAAAACTTCTTCTACTTTTTATATGGCATCCGCTGTTTCTGCGGGATTGGGTTTGTTAAGTTTTATACTACCCAACACACCACCCAAAGCACAAACCTCAGATGCATCTGCAGCTTTGGGAACAGAAGCGTTTGTATTGTTTAAAGAAAGGCCTTACCTGATCTTTTTTATTGCAGCCATTCTGGTTTGTATCCCTCTATCTTTTTATTATGGATTTGCCAACCCGTTTTTGAATGAAATCCATTTTGCAAACGCTGCCAGTAAAATGACATTGGGGCAGGTTTCAGAAGCTTTATTTATTCTCGCCATTCCTTTCCTATTTAACCGTATTGGCGTAAAGAAAATGTTATTAATGGGTATGACAGCCTGGATCCTGCGCTATATCTGCTTTGCATACGGCAATGCGGAAACAGGCAGCTGGATGTTATATGCTGGTATTGTATTACACGGTATCTGTTACGATTTCTTTTTTGTAACCGGCTATATGTACACCGAAAAGAAAGCCGGAGAAAAGATCAAAAATGCCGCACAAGGTTTATTCACTTTTGCAACCTATGGCGTGGGCATGTTCATCGGCACCTGGTTCTCAGGATATATCGTTGATCAAAACAAAACCGGCACTGATACACACAACTGGCAAAATATCTGGTATGTTCCGGCGTATATTGCTTTGGGCGTGTTGGTGTATTTCTTATTATTTTTCAAAGAAAAGAAAACAGCGGTTTCGTGAGTGGTGAGTAGTCAGTAGTGAGTGAGAAGAAAATACTCACCACTGACTACTCACCACTGACTATTCACAATTGACCATTCACAATTGACCATTCACAATTCACAATTCAAAAAATAATAATAACACTACATGAAAAACATTGCGATGCTCGGCTCCGGCTTTATCGGGCGATTTTATGCAGACTCTTTACAAGGTTACAGAAGCAGGGATAAAGTGATCAGTATTTATTCGCGCAGAGAAGAAAGTGCGAAAAAATTTGCAGAAGATTATGGTTGTCAACACTGGACCACAAATATGGAAGAATCCATTGCGCATCCTGATGTAGACATTGTTTGTATCTCATTACCTAACAACCTGCATGAAGCGGCTGTAATGCTTTGCTGCAAACACAAGAAAGCAGTAATGACCACCAAACCCCTTGGCCGTAATGCAGAAGAAGCCAAACGCATGTTACTGGCTGTGGAAGAAGCGGGTATTTTTAACGGCTATCTGGAAGACCTTGTGTATACGCCCAAATTTATCAAAGCAAGTCAGAGTGTGAAGGAAGGGGCCTTGGGAAGGATCTTGTGGGCAAAGTCGAGAGAAACCCACCCAGGCCCACACAGCGATTGGTTTTGGGATATTGAACAGGCAGGTGGCGGATGTATATTGGATCTGGGTTGCCATTGTGTGGAGATCACCAGAAGTTATATTGGAAAAGATATTAAACCGATTGAAGTAATGTGCTGGGCCGATACACAGGTAAAACCCATTGATGCAGAAGACCATGCCATTGGTTTGGTAAAATACGAGAATGGCGCCATTGGCCAGTTTGAAGTAAGCTGGACATTCCGCGGCGGATTGGATCTGCGTGATGAAGTGATGGGCACCGAAGGAACGATCTGGATCAATAGTTTTTTACGTACCGGTTTTGATATGTTCACTACAGGCAAAGGAGGCGATTATATTGCTGAGAAAGCAGAAAGCAACAGCGGCTGGTTATTTCCGGTGGGTGATGAATTGAATGAACTGGGTTATAACCATATGTTTATGGATATGTTTAATGCCATGGAAAAAGGCGAAGCACCCAAAGAAACGTTTTATGATGGATATGTGGTGAATGCCATACTGGATGCAGCTTATCGCTCCGCGAAAACAAAAATATGGGAGCCGGTAAAATTGGATATCTGGAGAGGAAAAACAGGATTAACCAAAGAGAGTCATTTGGTAGAGTATGATGCAGAACATTATTTAGTGAAAGAAGAGATGACACATTACGGTGCCAAAAAGCTCATCCTCAAAAACAAACAATCCGGAAAAATAATTGAGAGAATTCTCGAATAAACTCTGCGGCCTACTCTGCTTCTCTGTGCCTCTGCGGTGAAAAAAAGCATTCACCGCAGAGCAGCAGAGAACAGGGAGTTTTCGCAGAGGTAAACACCACGCTATGCAGACCTCCAAAAAAATACTTGCCGTCATTTCATCTTTCATAATCATGATCGGATGCAAATCAAGAAATGAAGCGGTTGACTGGAAAGTTTATGGAGGCAATAAAGTAGCAACACATTATTCTTCGCTCAAAGAAATTGACACAGGCAATGTAACCCAACTCCAGCCCGCATGGGAATACCATACCTGCGATGCAGATGCCAAAACACAGATACAGGTAAACCCAATTATTGTAAACGGTATTATGTATGGCGTTTCTCCCAAGCTAAAATTATTTGCACTGGATGCAGCAAATGGAAAAGAGAAATGGGTATTCAATCCGATAGACACTTCATCAACCGCCAATAAAGGCAAGGGGTATTTTTCGATGAATGTTTGCAGAGGAGTAACGTATTATAGCGATAATGGCAAAGACCCTCGCATTTTCTATTCAGCTGCTTCTACGCTTTTTTGTATTGATGCAGAAACGGGAAAGCCGATAACCTCGTTTGCAGATAATGGCAAATTGGATCTGCATAGTGATCTGAACAGAGATGTTAAGGATTTATATGTTGCCTCCACAACACCGGGTATCATCTATAAAGACCTCATCATTATCGGTACACGCGTAGACGAAGGAGCGGCGGCAGCTCCCGGACATATACGTGCATATGATGTACACACAGGAAAATTGAAATGGATCTTTCATACCATCCCACATCCCGGTGAAGAAGGTTATGAAACATGGGAGGACAAAGATGCCTATCTCCATATCGGTGGCGCTAATTCATGGGCAGGTTTTAGTATGGATGAGGAGAAAGGAATTTTGTTTGCACCCATTGGTTCAGCTTCTTATGATTTTTATGGAGGGAAACGATTAGGACAGGATCTCTATGCCAATTCTGTTTTGGCATTGGATGCAGCAACCGGCAAACGCATCTGGCATTATCAAACCGTACACCATGATATATGGGACCGCGACCTGCCAACGGCACCCGTATTGGTGAATATTTTGAAAGATGGCAAACGAATCGAAGCTGTTGCACAAACCACAAAATCCGGTTTTGTTTTTTTATTGGATAGAAAAACAGGCGTACCGGTTTATCCCATCAAAGAAGTTCCTGTACAAACAGAAACAGAACTGGTTGGCGAACATCCCTGGCCAACACAACCGATGCCTGATTTTCCTGTGCCGTTTGTCAGACAATTATTAACGGAGAAAGACCTGAATCATGTGATCCCCGATTCTTCTTATCAGGATCTGAAGAAAAGATGGGAAGCTACTAATCACGATCATATGTTTCATCCTCCCTCAAAAAAAGGAACGGTTATTTTTCCGGGATATGATGGCGGTGCAGAATGGGGCGGGCCTTCTTTTGATTCAACCACAGGATTACTGTATGTAAATGCAAGCGAAATGCCGTGGATCTTAACGATGGTTGATGTAAGTACAAAAGCACCGATAAAAGAAAAAAATATTGAGGCAGGAAAACGTTTGTACACAACTACCTGCATGGCCTGTCATGGGCCCGAGAAACAAGGCTCAGGTAATTATCCTCCATTGGTTGACATCAATAAAAAATATACAGAAGAATCTTTCAAAACACTACTCGTTACCGGAAGAAGAATGATGCCTGCATTAAAACAATTAAGCGAGAGTGAAAAAGATGCATTGGCTTCTTTTATATTAGATCTCAAATCGAAACAGGAAAAAATATTTATACCACCGCCCAAAACAGAAGACCCTTATTTTAAATTACCCTATACATCAACAGGCTATAATAAGTTTCTTACCAAAGAAGGTTATCCTGCGGTTGATACACCTTGGGGCACATTGAATGCCATCAATCTGAACACCGGTAAAATAGAATGGAAACAAACACTGGGAGATTATCCTGAGTTAAAAGCCAAAGGCATTCATTCCGGAACAGAAAACTATGGCGGATCGGTTGTAACAGCAGGCGGTTTATTATTCATTGCCGCTACCAGCGATAAAAAGATCCGTGCTTTTAATAAACGCACCGGTAAGCTTTTATGGGAACATGATCTGCCTGCATCCGGTTTTGCAACGCCTTCTGTATATGAAAAAAATGGCCATCAATATATTGTGATTGCCTGTGGCGGCGGTAAACTGGGTAAGCCTTCGGGGGATAGTTATGTTGCGTTTGCATTAGGAGGATTCCGATAGTTAAAGTAGTTAAAAAGGTTAAAAGGGTTAAATTCGTTTTTTCTTATTTTAACCTCTTTAACTACTTTAACCCTTTTAACCCATTTAACTACCCCATGCTATCCCAAGACCTTTTCATCCACCACGTATATTTCTGGCTCGAAAATGCTGATAAACCAGAAGATCATGCTGCTTTGCTTGCAGGTTTACAGGCATTAAGTAAAGTGCCATCCATTCAACAATTCCATATCGGTGTGCCTGCATCAACCAACAGAGATGTGATTGATACGAGTTATCAGTTTTCCTGGCTGGCCATCTTCCCGGATAAAGCATCACAGGATGCGTATCAGGTTGACCCGATCCATTTACATTTTGTTGATACCTGTAAACATTTGTGGAAGAAAGTTTCGGTGTTGGATTCTGTTGGGGCGTATTAAAAATGCCACAGATAACACAGATTAACACAGAAAAATCTGTGAAAATCTGTGACATCTGTGGCAAAAATATTATTATCCGATTTATTTACTCCAATTCAATTCCGCCGATTGAACATTGGAAGAATTGGTGCCGATATGTACAATAAACTTACCGGGCTCCCATACTTTTTTCAGATCACTGTTAAAGAAAGATAACTCAGCAGTAGTGATCGTAAAGCTGATATCTTTTGATTCACCCGGCTGCAACATTATTTTCTGAAAGCCTTTCAGATCTTTAACTGCACGGGTTACACTGGCAACCGGATCGGTAATATATAATTGTACTACTTCTTCTCCCGCATATTTTCCGGCATTGGTTAAGGTTACTGTGGCAGTAAGTTTTTCCTCTCCTTTTAAATTGCTTTTACTAAGCATTACAGGACTATATTCAAATTTTGTATAACTCAATCCATAACCAAACGGATATAATGGATCATTGGATTCATCCAGATAATTGGATTTATATTTTGGAAAACCTGTTCCATCAAACGGACGACCGGTATTTTTATGATTATAATAAATCGGAATCTGACCAACACTTCTTGGAAAAGTGGCCGTGATTTTTCCGGAAGGATTCACATTTCCAAACAATACATCAGCAATTGCATTACCGGCTTCTGTACCCGGGGCCCATGCATCAAGGATTGCGGTAGCATGTTCATTCTCCCAAACCAAGGTTAAGGGCCTTCCGTTGAAAAGCACCAGCACCAATGGTTTACCAGTTTTAGCCAATGCTTTCAACAGGTTTTGCTGGCTCGCAGGAATACTGATATCTGCACGGCTGGCCGATTCACCGGACATATTGGAAGTTTCTCCAACTACAGCAACAACAACATCTGCTTTGTTTGCGGCAGCCACTGCTTCGTCAATCATTTGTTGTGGCGATCTTGCATCCATCTCTGCTTCAACACCCAATGCATTTACCCTTTTCAAAAACAATGCAGTATCATCTGTAAAGTTTGCTCCTTTGGCAGAGATGATATTTACACTGTTACCGGCAACATTTTTCATACCTTCTAAAACGGATACCGATTGTTTCCAGTCACCCACTACAACCCAGGTTCCCAACATATTTCGTTTGTTATCAGCCAAAGGGCCAACCAAAGCAATGGTTCCTGATTTTTTTAATGGCAGGATCTGCTGATCATTTTTCAACAACACCATTGTATGCGCAGCAATTTTTCTGGCTGCTCCGCGGTTTTCTGCAGTGAGAATATCTTTTGCAGGCCTTGCTTCATCTATATAACGATAGGGATCATCAAACAACCCCAACTTAAATTTTGCTTCAAGAATACGCAAACAGGCGTTATCAATATCTGCCACAGAAACTTTTCCTTCTTTTACTGATTTACCCAATGTGGTTAACATGCCCTCTCCCACCATATCCATATCCAGTCCGGCCTTCAACGCCTGTGCTGATAAAGATTGCAGATTACCTACACCATGGTTTTCCATTTCATTCAGTGATGTATAATCAGACACCACAAATCCCTTGAATCCCCATTGTTTGCGGAGGAGATCAGTCAACAACCATTTGTTACCCGTAGCAGGCACACCATCAATTTCATTGAATGAACTCATAATACTTCCTGCGCCTGCATCAATAGCGGCTTTGTAAGGTGGCAGATAATATTCATACATTTTAATCTTACTCATGTCTACCGTGTTATATTCTCTTCCTGCTTCTGCACCACCATATAAGGCGAAATGTTTTACACAGGCCATCAATGTATTATTCTTTGACAGATCTGTTCCCTGGTAACCACGCACCATGGCTTTGGCAATTTCTCCACCGAGATACGGATCTTCACCCGAGCTTTCTGAGATCCTTCCCCAACGGGGATCGCGGGCTATGTCTACCATGGGTGAGAAAGCCCAGTTCAATCCATCAGCTGTGGCTTCGGTGGCAGCAATTCTTGCAGATTGTTCTATCAGCCCCATATCCCATGAAGCAGATAAACCTAATGGAATCGGGAAAATGGTTTTGTGTCCATGTATCACATCCAGCCCAAAGATCATGGGAATATGAAGACGCGTATTTTTTACGGCAAGGTCCTGCGCTTTGCGAACTTTATCAGGTCCGGTTATTCCAAACAATCCACCAACTCTTCCGGTTTTTATTTTTGCTTCCACATCCGTACTAACTACAGAACCTGTAATGGTTGCACCGCCGGGAATGATCAGATTTAATTGTCCGATCTTTTCTTCTAAAGTCATTTTAGCCAGCAGGGCTTTGGCTTTAGCAGAAATATCATTTTGTGAAAAGGATGGGTAGCTGCATAATACAATGGCAGCTACAGAAAGGATTTTTTTCATAATGGCAAGGTTTGATCTATGATAACAGATTGCGGAAAACAATCTGTTAGAAGGACTGAAAGTAGAAAAAAATATTTACTCCAACCCTGACAAATCTCATAAAAACAAAAAGACCTGAAGAATTGTTCAACAGGCCTTTTGTATGCTCCGCAGGGGGTGCGGAGCGGTTGCTTGCACTATATAGAAAAGTTTATTTGAGTAGATTATGAATGTATTGGTAGCTCGTAGTAATGTTCTCAATCGGTTTGGGCGCACCATCCTGTTCAATAAAGAAATATTGCATACCCGAATCTTTTGCATGATCAAAAATGCGTTTGAAATTAAATACGCCTTTACCTACTTCGAGAATATTTTCAAAACCGGCATCCATATCTTTTACATGCCAGAGATGGAAACGGCCGGGATTTGCTTTAAACAATGCCACGGGATCTTTACCGGCTTTTTGCGCCCAACCAAGATCCAGTTCCATTTTCACAAGATTTTTATCTGTTTGAGATAAGATCATATCATATGGAATTTGTCCCTCTACCGGTTTAAACTCTGCATCATGATTGTGATACGCAAACAATAATCCTGCTTTTTTAGCAGCTACTGCTGTTTTATTCAATACTTCAATAGATGCTTTGATCTCATCCAATGTACCGATTGGGGTATTGGCACATACCAGATATTTTACACCCCCTTCTGCAGCCTGATCTACCAGTTCCTGATAATTATCACGGAGGTTTTTCATAGGGGGTATTACCAAAGGTTTGCCGTCTGCCTGTACCGGCATTTTGGCTCCGGGCGGTAATTTAAAAGGCGCACCCAATACATGGTGAGAGCGCCAGTTCATACCAAGACTTTTTAATGTAGCCGCAAACTCTTTGGGCTGCATACCATAAAAACCACCTTTCTTACTAAAAGCCGATTCGATTTCTGTATAACCGATATCTGCAATTTTTTTCAGGTTGCCCTGCACATCATCATCAAATACACTGAATAAAGTGTACAGCTGTAATCCCACGCCGGGCATGGTTGCCTTATTCATGATTGCATTAGCCAATAGATCTTTGTTAAATAGTAAGCTCCCCAAAGCAATGGCGGAAGTGTTTTTGAGAAAGGTTCTGCGGTTATTCATGTGATTGATTTTAATGGCAGCGGTTATAAATCATTGCGTCTGTCTGACACAATGATACTTATTAATTTCGAAAATCCTTCTCTCTACCCTTGAATTTTATACTATTTTTAGCCCTCAAATGAGACCCGAAAGAACCATACAGGATATAATACGTGATGGAGGCAAGTTATTTATGCCTTCACTATCATTGGATTGCGTAATATTTGGCTTTCATGAGAATGAATTGAAAGTATTACTTCTGAAAATGAAGAACATGGACAAATGGGCCCTTCCCGGTGGTTTTATTTACCGGGATGAGGATATTGAAGATGCTGCCACAAGGGTTTTACGCGAACGCACCGGCTTACAGGATATTTTTCTTCAGCAGTTTAAAGTATTCGGACACCCCCACCGAACAGAAAAAAAACACCACCTGAACATTCTTAAAAAAGATGGCATTAAAGTGAGTAATGATAACTGGATCCTACAGCGGTTTCTTACCGTTGGTTATTATGCACTGGTTGATTTTGCCATAGTTATTCCGGAACCCGATATGAATTCGGAAATTTGTGAATGGCACGAGATCCACAGCATCACGGAACTTTTTATGGATCACAAGAATATTCTCGACAATGCCCTGGAAACATTACGAATTCAATTAAATAATCAACCCATCGGTTATAATCTTTTGCCACAGAAATTTACCATGCCCGAATTGCAGAAACTATATGAAACCATTCTGGATAAAAAATTAGACCGCAGAAATTTTCAGCGCAGAATGAACAGTTTCGGTTTTGTAAAACGCCTCAAAGAAACCCGCAAAGGCGGCGCACACAAAGCACCCTTCCTGTATTCATTTGATCTCCGTAAATATAAAAAAGCTTTGCAGGAAGGGTTACAGGGAGGATGGTGAGCTTTGGTTAAAACCGTTAAAGTAGTTAAAAGGGTAAAAAGGATTTGTTTTCCAAACTTCTTTAACTAATTTAACCACTTTAACCCTTTTAACTACTTTAACTACTTTAACCACTTTAACCACACACCTTGAGTCCCCGAATTAAAATACTCCTATTCTGCCTAACAGCTATGCTCTTCATCGGCTGCGACAGGGTTACCAAAGACCTTGCGAAAGCACATTTGATGAATAAGCCTTCCATTTCTTATCTACACAATAGTTTTCAATTGGTGTATGTAGAAAATACAGGAGCCGCCATGAGTATGGGAGATGAGTTACCTAAACAGGCCAGCTTCTGGTTATTAAGTATGTTACCACTTACATTCTTACTGGGTTTATCTGTTTATATTATCAGCAGATCAAAAGAGATGAGTGTTCATAAAATAGTATTCTTTGCATTGATCATTGCAGGTGGACTGGGTAATATTATTGACAGGATTGTATATGACAGGCATGTAACCGATTTTATGATCCTTAGTATCCTGAACATTCATACCGGTATTTTTAATGTTGCGGATGTATGTGTAACCGTGGGAGCTATTGGACTACTCTTTTTTTATCGCGATGGAAAAAAAATAATTACTGATTAATTTAAGTGCCGAATGCTTGTTTATCGCAATGCTGTTATTGATGATCTGAAAAAGATTGTGGCGATCTATAATTCCACCATCCCGTCAAGAATGGTTACGGCTGATACAGAGCCTGTATCAGTTGAAAGCCGTATATCCTGGTTTCATGAACACAACATAAACACTAGGCCCTTATGGGTTGTAGAAGATGAAAACAAACAGATCATTGGCTGGGTAAGCTTTCAATACTTTTACGGAAGGCCCGCCTATGCAGCCACTGCCGAAATCAGTATCTATCTTGATCCATCACAACGCGGAAAAGGATTAGGTAAAGAAATTTTACAATACTCTATAGAGAAAGCAAAAGATTTCAAGATCAAAACCTTACTCGGTTTCATATTTGCTCATAATGAACCCAGCCTGAAACTCTTTACCCAATTGGGTTTTGAAGAATGGGCCATGTTGCCGGATATTGCTGTATTGGATGGGGTGGAGAGAAGTTTAATCATCTTGGGAAGGAAAACCCCCTAGCCCCCTGAAGGGGGAATTATTACTGTTTTCATAAAAAGAAATGCGGCACATTCACGTACCGCATTTCTTTTTAGTATTCCCAACTTAGCTCACCCTTCAGGGGGCTGGGGGGTATTATCCTTTCTTCAATTCCTCCACCGCAAAATTCGCTGCCCTCGCTGTTAATGCCATATAAGTGAGTGATGGATTCTGACAGGCAGAAGATGCCATACATGCCCCATCCGTTACAAATACATTCTTTGCATCCCATACCTGATTGTTTCCATTCAATACGGATGACTTAGGATCTTTACCCATTCTTGCCGTCCCCATTTCATGTATACCATGACCGATGGCGTGGCCGTTATCCCATGTATTGATATTCTTAACACCGGAGGCTTCAAACATATTTTTTAATTCTTCTACAATCGCTTTGCGCATTTTCATTTCATTGTCTTTCAACTCGCAATCCATTGATAAAACAGGAAGCCCCCATTTGTCTTTTTTATTTTTATCAAGTGTGATCTTATTTTCATGATAAGGCAGTATTTCTCCGAAACCTGTGGCACCAATCGTCCAGCCGCCGGGTTCTGTAAGGGCTTCTTTATAATCTGCACCAATGGTTAACTCGGCCACATCCCTGCTCCAGCCGGCTCTGCTGGCGCCGCCCTGGTAACCAAAGCCACGTAAGAAATCTCTTTTATCATTTCCCACATTGGCAAAACGAGGGATATAAAATCCATTGGCCCTTCTTCCAAAATAATATTTGTCTTCAAAGCCTTCTACTTGTCCTGATGCACCGAGATTATAATGATGATCCATTACATTATGCCCCAACTGATCGCTGCTGCTGCCCAATCCGCCCGGCCAGATATCTGTTGCCGTATTAAACAATACCCAAGTTGAATTCAAGGCGGATGCATTTAAGAAAACGATCTTTGAATAATATTCATAGGTCTGATTGGTTTCAGCATCCAATACTTCTACTCCTTTTGCTTTTTGTGTATCCTTATCATAGATCAGCTTGGTAACAATTGAAAACGGACGTACAGTTAAATTACCAGTCTTCATCGCCGCAGGTAATGTAGAAGATTGCGTGCTGAAATAGCCACCAAACGGACAACCTTCCCAGCAACGGTTACGGAACTGGCATTGTGTTCTTCCTTCTATCGGTGCGGTTAAATTGGCAACACGTCCAATAAATAAATGGCGTTCACCTTTGTATTGTGCTTTAATTCTGGCAGCAACATCTTTTTCAACACAGTTCAGATCCATTGGTGGCAGAAAATGTCCATCAGGCAAATGCGGTAGGCCTTCCAATGATCCACTGATGCCTGCAAATTTTTCTGCATAATCATACCATGGAGCTATGTCTTTATAACGGATCGGCCAATCTGTACCCACACCTTCTTTTGCATTGGCTTCAAAATCCAGATCGCTCCAGCGATAACTTTGTCTACCCCATAAAATAGAACGCCCACCCAATTGATAACTGCGCCACCAGGTAAAGGGTTTTACTTCTGTATATGGACAATCTTCTTCATTAGCCCATGATGCCATCACCGGCTCACTTGCGGCCCAACCTCTGTGTATCACCGGATATTTCTCTTTTTGTTCAGCCGTAGTTCTCCCCCTATGTTCAAACTCCCATGGATTTTTATTTGCTGTAGTGTAGTCTTTCAAATGTTGGTAATCTCTGCCACGTTCCAGCATCAAAACTTTTAAACCTTTTTCGGTCAGTTCTTTTGCGGCCCAGCCACCACTGATACCGGAACCTACCACAATGGCATCAAATGTATTTTGTGCTTTGGCTTTGTTGTTTACGTTTGTTGAATCGGCGGACATGATTTTTATTTTGATTAGCGAATTACGGATTTGCGGATTAACGGATTTTTTCTCTGCGGGTTACTCCGCAGAGTTATATTTTACTAACCACTCACTACTGACGATTCACGAACTACAAATTACCCTTTTTCAATTCCTCCACCGCATGATTGGCTGCCCTTGCGGTAATGGCCATAAATGTAAGCGAAGGATTTTGTGTACTGGTGGAAGTCATACAGGCTCCATCCGTAACAAACACATTCTTACATTGATGCAATTGATTCCATGCATTAAGCATAGACGTTTTCGGATCCCTTCCCATACGCACACCGCCCATTTCGTGAATATCCAGTCCGGGCGCCTGTTTGCTGTCATTAGGACTGATATTTGTGCATCCGGCAACCTCTAACATTTCTGCACCCTGAGCTAAAAAATCTTTCAGGACTTTAACATCATTATCATCATAATCAACTGATGTAATCAATTGAGGAATACCCCATGCATCTTTCAGATCCTTACTTAAGCGAACATGGTTAGTTTCTTTGGGAATGGTTTCTCCCTGCATCATCATATAGATTCCCCAATCCCCTGCTTCAGTAAGGGCATCTTTATAATCACCACCAATACCGTCAGCACCTGCTCGTCCTCTGCCGGCACTAAAATGTACCATATATCCGCGTAAAAAATCAGTTTCCTGTTTATATACATTGCGGAAATTAGGCATCATAACGGCAGTGGGTCTACGGCCATAATAGTATTTATCTTTCGGTCCATCATAAGCAGCGGTAATACTACCCCGATAATTATGAAAGGCAATGTATTTACCTAGTAGCCCATTATCATTACCCAAGCCATTGGGGAAACGATGAGAAGTTGAATTCAATAAGATCAGATTGGTATTTAAGCAGGCTGCATTTACAAAAATGATCTTTGCAAAATATTCTGTGGCTTTAAATGTAATGGCATCGATCACTCTTACGCCAATGGCTTTTTGTTTGGCCTCATCATAAATAATGGAATGAACCACTGCATGTGTTTGTAAGGTAAGGTTACCGGTTTTTTGTGCCCATGGAATAGTTGTTGAATTGGAACTGAAATAGCCCCCAAACGGACAACCCCGCTCACACAAACTTCTTGCCTGGCATTGTGTGCGGCCTTGTTGTATATGAATATCCCGCGGCTGTGTTAAATGCGCGCAACGACCCTGTACAACATGACGGTCTTTATAATGTGATAAAATTTTTTGCTGCATTTCCTTTTCCACACAATTCATTTCCCATGCCGGTAGAAAATCTCCATCTGGTAAAGTTTCCAATCCATCTTTATTTCCGCTGATGCCCGCAAACTGTTCTACATGTGTGTACCAAGGCGCAAGGTCATCGTATCTAATTGGCCAGTCTACCGCAAAACCGTCACGGCCCGGACCTTCAAAATCATATTTACTCCAGCGTTGTGTTTGTCTTGCCCATAATAGAGATTTACCACCCACCTGATAACCACGGATCCAGTCGAATGGTTTCTCCTGCACATAAGGATGCTCATGATCTTTCACAAAAAAATGCTGACTCGCTTCGCTGTAAGCATAACAACGGTTAACAATAGGGTCTAAATGCGCAACGGATGGTGGAATTTCTCCGCGATGGGTAAAGTCCCAGGGATTTTTGGTTGCTGTTGGATAATCTTTCAGATGTACCACATCTTTACCACGTTCGAGCAATAATGTCTTCAACCCCTGCTCACACAATTCTTTTGCCGACCAGCCCCCACTGATACCGGAGCCAATAACGATGGCATCATAGGTTTGTTGGGCAATACCGTTGGTATTTATGTTTAGGGTATCGGGCATAGCAATGTTTTAATGATAGAATGAGTGAATGATAGCATGATAGAATGTCTGCTTGCCTTTATTCTATCATGCTATCATCCTATCATTCATTCATTAGTCTCCTAAATCTAAAACATTATTTCACTTCCTGTGTTTTATAAGGCAGATTAATATCAACTTTAGATAATTTTACATCAAACAACTTTTACAAATTCAATATTATGGAATACAGACAGATCGGACAATCGGGTATCAACGCATCGGCCATAACATTTGGGGCATGGGCCATTGGGGGGTGGATGTGGGGCGGGGCAGACCGTAAAGAAGCACTGGAAGCTATTTTAGCCTCTTATGAAATGGGCGTTACTTCGATTGATACTGCACCAGCTTACGGTCAGGGATTGAGTGAAGAAATTGTAGGCGATGCATTAAAACAATTGCCGCGCGATAAAGTACAGATCCTTACCAAATATGGATTGCGCTGGGATATGCAGAAAGGACAACATTTCTTTTCAAGCAAATTCAATGATGGCAGTCCACTGGAAGTATATAAATATGCCGGCAAGGAAAGTGTGATAGAAGAATGTGAAAATTGTTTACGCAGACTGGGTACAGATTATATAGACCTGTTTCAGATCCACTGGGCCGATCTAACTACCCCGATTGAAGAAACCATGGAAGCGATTGTACAATTACAAAAGCAGGGAAAGATCAGAGCCGGTGGTGTTTGTAATTATACTGCAGATCAGATGAAAGTGGCAGAAACGGTTGTATCATTAGCTTCTAATCAGGTACCTTACAGCATGGTGTTCAGGGATATTGAAAAAGAAGTGGTACCGTATTGTATTGAAAATAAAAAAGGGGTTATTGCTTATAGTCCTTTACACAGGGGATTATTAACCGGAAAATTTAAACCCGGACATACCTACAACGACGGAGATACAAGAGAAAGCAATCGTTTTTATACAGCTGAAAATATTACCAGAACCAATGCATTTCTGGATACGATCCGTCCATTGGCAGCAGATAAAAAAGCAACCCTTGCTCAATTGGTAATTGCATGGACGCTGCAACAGCCCGGCATTACGATTGCATTAGTAGGTGCAAGAAATGCAGAGCAGGCTACTCAAAATGCAAAAGCCAGTGAGATAAAATTATCAGCTGAGGAACTCACATTTATCAATGAAAGATTGAACAAACTCGAGCTTGTGTTCCCTCAGTAAGATCTCTGTGAAACTCTGTGTACTCCGTGTCTCTGTGTTGAAAAACATTCCGAATCATCGGGTTTATTTTTTAACACAGAGGGCACAGAGGTAAGGAGTTTCACAGAGGGAACACTATAGTTTGATCCGAAGAACAGAAAAGGAATTAGGTAATAGAGTTATATTCAAAATCGAATTCTTTACCAGTACATCCTTGCTAACCGGCACAACGGCTATTGGTTTTTCAAAAGAGTTTACATCATTCAGGTCATCACTTCGTAAATAAGTGAAAGAAGCTTTTGCATCCATTTCTTTTAATCCATCCAGATTGAATGATACTGATTGCTCCTTCCCTATGGTATTAGCAATTTTTATGATGAGCTCATTTGTATTCTTATCAACACTTGCAGAAGCATATAAACTATCCTGCCCCGCAATTACATTCCCATTCATTTCAATAGGCACGGTATAATTACCGCGATTATTGGAATACAATTTTTGTACATAATAATTAGGACTGCCATAAGACTGCAGATTATCAAACCAGATCAGATCGGGAGTCCATTGCCAGCCATCCACATGGGCAAACAGTGGCGCATAAGAAGCCATATTCACCACGTCTGCATTGCGTTCCAGACCGGTCATAAAAGCAGCTTCTGCCAATGCAGAACGCCAGTTGTTCTTTGTTTTACCATTGGGAATACCTACGCTGTGTGCTGCATATTCACCCGCAAAGATCTTCGGGCCTTTTCTGTCGTAATCATCATAACGTTTGGCATTTTGCAGAAACCACTCCGGCGATTTATAATAATGTTCATCAAGAATATCTGCATTCATCTTACGCAGCGTATCATTCAAGAATCGAAAACGATCATCATCAGGATTAGGACCAACGCTATTGATGAGTTGAATAGATGGATATTTCTGTTTGATCGCTTTTGCAAAATAAGTGAAGCGTTCAATGTATTGCGGCCCCCATTGTTCATTACCCACGCCCATCATTTTTAAATTGAAGGGAGCAGGATGTCCCATTGCTGCACGAAGCTTACCCCATTTGGTTTGTATAGAGCCATTGGCAAATTCGATCAAATCCAATGCATCCTGTACATAAGGATCGAGTTGATCTGTTGGCACCAGCTCTGCAGTATTGAACTGACAGGCCATCCCGCAATTTAAAATTGGCAAGGGGGATGCACCGATATCTTCTGCGAGTAAAAAATATTCATAGAATCCCAATCCAAAACTCTGAAAATAATCGGGTGTACTTCTGTTCGCAAATTCTGTATTCCATCGGTTGACGATGAGTTCCCTGTCTTCTACCTTACCCACTGTTTTTTTCCATTGATACCGATTGGCCAGATCACGACCTTCTACAATACAACCACCTGGAAAGCGGATAAACCCGGGCTTCAGATCTGACAGCAATTGTACCAGATCTCTACGCAAACCACCGGGACGATTCTTCCAGGTATCTTTCGGAAACAGAGAGATCATATCCAGATCCACAGAACCTTTTCCTTCAAACCAAACAGATAATTGTGCTTTTGCATCTGTTGCAGATGATGTAAAACTCACAGAATATTTTTTCCAGTCGCCAGAACCTGTTTCCAGTTTTGCAGAACCGATGATTTCTCCTTTTGCATTCACTAATTCAATCCTCAATTTTACTGCAGAACCTTTTGCCCATCTGGCCCAAACAGAAAAATCGTATTGCTTATCTTTTACAACACCCATTCCGCGAAAGCCTTCATTGGTAATTCCATAATTACCGCTCAAGGCATTCTGTACACGGATATAGCGCGGATTATTTTGATTAGCAACACCTCGGTTCAATACCCACAAACTTCCACCCACAACTCCTTTGCGTTGTTCTTTCCAACCCATTAATGGTGTAGTAAACTCAAATGAGCGGTTCTTTACCAACTCTGCATAAATACCGCCATCGGCTGCAAGATTAATATCTTCAAAAAAGATACCCCACATGGTTTGTTTAATATCGTTTTGATGCCGATCAATTTTTACTGTAATGTTTTTAGCAGGCTGGGCAACACTAAAAAAAGCTGAAGCCAGAAATAAAGCAATCAGGAAGAGTTGTTTCATAGTGGCTAATATACAAAAGGCTTTTCAACTTACTTTCCTGTTCCTTACTGTTCTTAAAAGGCAAGAAATATCAAATCTTTTGAAACTTTGTTTAACTTTAGTAAGCAAATATTTTTTTATGCCATTATCATTTTATTTGATAGCAGCAACTGTATTCCTGAGTATCTCCATTTTTCTTTATCAGGTAACAGCGAAGTATCTCAGAAATGAACTTTCATTGAAAAGCAAAAACAGAATGCTGACAACGGGTGCCATGAGAGGAATTTTACCGATCAGCTTAGTATTTACTGTTTTAATTATGTTGGCAGTTCAGCATTACTTCTACTAAACAAAAAAGCCCCTTTCGGGACTTTTAAAGCTATGTTCCACCTACGCTGAAGCTTCGGTGGATAAAGTGGAGAGTATCGGGGTCGAACCGACGACCTCTTGCATGCCATGCAAGCGCTCTAGCCAACTGAGCTAACCCCCCATGATGGATTGCAAATGTATAGGCTGGTGAGGTTATGGCAAAATTTAGTTGTTTCTGTGGGGTTTGGGCTTACATGGTTATAACTGCTCATCTATAACCACCCCCGATGTATTTTTTTCTGCGAAAAACTACATCGGCCCCTCCTTGAAAAGGAGGGGAAACTTTTTGTTTTTAGGTGCTGTCTTTACTTCAACATTCAAAATTCCTTGCTCAATATTCAATATTCTAAATCCATCCTTTATCCTTATACGTTTTATATCCTATTTTAAATGCCTTCTCCACTTCTTTCATAATAGCAGGATCATTTTTTTTAATATGGAAGCAGGCCTTGCCTTTTAATAACTTCATAAACTCCGGACTGAACTGTTTGCGCATTTCCGGACCTGAGTTGATGGGCATATAATAAAAACCTACATAGCCTTTTTGTACCAGTGCAGAAATAAACCAGAGTTCTTTTCTTTCTCTGCCGGCAATGGTTACAGGTTTATGGCTTACCAGATTAAACTGTCCGCCGGTATCGGCATGCATGATCATCTCTCCTTTGCCATCAAAAGGTTCGGCCATTTTTTTGATGGCTTCAAATATTACCAACAAATCGGGTTGACCGGCAGATTTGTCGGCATATTTAATATGGATCGTTTTCTTTTCTTTTTTGGGATCAGCAGCTTTTGCAGTTTTCGAAACTGCTTTTTTGGGTGCTGACTTTTTAACGGCAACTTTTTTTACAGCTGCTTTCTTCGGCGCTGCTTTTTTTGCTTTTGCCATGGGGTTGATTTTGATACAATATAAAAAAAGTCCGCCGAAGCAGAAACTCCGGCGGACTTTTTGTGAATAGTGAATGGTAAATTGACAATTGCCCATTCACCATTCACAATAAATTATTCCCAAATCTCATCCTTTCCTTCCAACCATAACTTAACCGATTCTGTGGTAACCGATTTAGGGCGTTCGAGCGGGAAGCCGAGGGCTCTGTCCCAGCAAAGACTGGCCAGTACACCCAATGCACGGCTTACGGCAAAGAGAACGGTATAGAATTCATATTCAACCATACCATAGTGTACCAGTAATGCACCGCTATGTGCATCTACATTGGGCCATGGGTTTTTGATCTTACCAAGTGATTGTAAGATTGGTGGAACAGTATCGTAAATCTTCCAGACAGTGTTTACCAGTTTATCATCCGGCATATGTTTTTTACCAAATTCCATTTGAGCAGTAAAGCGCGGATCGGTTTTACGCAGTACAGCGTGACCATAACCCGGAACTACTTTACCAGAGGACAGTGTTTTCTGAACATACTCAGCGATCTGCTCTTTGCTTGGATCATCAGTTCCTAACTGTTCCTGCATTTCAAAGATCCATTTGATCACTTCCTGATTGGCCAATCCGTGTAAAGGACCTGCAAGGCCATTCATACCTGCAGCATAACTCAGGAAAGGGTCGCTTAAAGCAGAACCTACCAGATGCGTTGTGTGAGCAGATACGTTTCCACCTTCATGATCTGCATGGATGGTCATGTATAAACGCATGAGTTCTTTAAAGCTTTCGTCTTCAAAGCCCATCATGTGTGCAAGGTTTCCTGCCCAATCCAGTAAACCGTTGGGTTGTATATGTTCGTTGTTTTTGTATTTTCTGCGATAGATATAAGCTGCAATACGCGGCAGACGGGCAATCAGATCCATGGTATCATCGTAGATGGAATTCCAGTAATCTTTCTTGTTCAATCCTTTCGCATATTCTTTGGCAAAATTGCTTTCGGTTTGTAAAGCCATTACACCGGTAACAAACATGGTCATGGGGTGTGCGCTGATAGGCAATGCATCAATAGTTGCAAACACATAATTTGGCACATGACTGCGGCGCTGCCATACATTGGTGATATGGGTCACATCTTCATCCGTAGGCAGTTCACCAATCAGCATCAGATAAAACAATGCCTCGGGCAAAGGTTCACCACCACCGGGGGCTTTGGGGAGTTTCTGTTGTAATTCGGGGATGGAATATCCACGAAAACGGATTCCTTCCTGCGCATCCAGTAAACTGGTTTCGGTAACCAGTCCGGTAATGCCCCGCATACCCTGGTACACCTGCGAAAGGGTTACTTCCCCTATCTTTCTGGCTCCGTGTTCTTTTAATAAATCTTTGATCTCTGCATTAGAAGCGTCGGCTTTAGCCTTGAACCGCTCTTTTACTATACCCATGAGTGTGGTCTTTTATGATAATCCCCGGAAACAGGCAATTTGGCTTGCAGCCGGGGAAATTTTTGTAAGGGCTAAAGGTAAAACAACTTGCCTTGCACAACAAAACAAATAGGACGAAGCGCAAAGATTTTACGATAAAATTACTTGGGCGCTTTACGGTAAAGGTATATAACCACAAAAACGAATATGAAGTTGGGGATCCATGCAGCAATAATCGGCGGCAGGTTTCCCTTGGTTGAGAAAATAGTTGAAAAACGGTCGGTTATAATAAACAAAGCGGCAATGGAAAACCCTACTGCCAGATGCACCCCACTTCCACCCCTTACTTTCCTGCCGGCCACAATGGCTCCGATCAATGTGAGCAAAAGCACCGTTACACAGGTTGCATCGCGCCGGTATCGTTCTACTTTCAGTTCATTAAGGCCTTCCGAACCCCTCAATTCTTCAAGTTTAATAAAACGGTCAAGTTCAGGAGAAGTTAACTTGTCTTTGGTGTATTTATCCCGGCTCAGATCATACGGCTTAAAATTAAAATTCATGGACCGGGTTGCTTCCATTACCACATCTTCTTTTAAGGGACTGACCTTACGGCTCACCAGCGACTGAATATTCCATTTTTTAGTAGCGGTATCCCATTGCAGGATATCGGCCCGCGTGTTTTCAACTACCTGATTGCCTTTTATTTTATAAGAGAAAAATCTTCCGCCTCTTTTGGTGAGGGTATCATAATCGTTAATACCCATATAAGTAAACGAATCTGCACGCAGATAAATATTGCTGCTGGAAGCCACCAGATTATTGTAGGAATTATTTCCGTCAATATATTTTGCCTCAAAACTGCCCCTTACCTGATTGGCTCTTGGCACGATGTATTGATTGGAGAACCATAAGATCACCATCAAAATACTCCCCCCAACCCAATAAGGTCTTAACCAGCGTTGATAAGAAGTGCCGCTGGCCAGTATAGCAATGATCTCACTTTTACCGGCCATTTTGGATGTAAAAAAGATCACCGCAATAAATACAAACAATGGAAATAATAAGGCGATGATATGCGGAATAAACCCGAAGTAATATTTGCTGATGATCTGTCCAACCCCAAGCCCCGATTTTACAAAATCATCTGTTTTCTCGCTAACATCCACCACCACCGAAATAATGGAAAACAGGAAAATAGCAAAGAAGAAGGTAGTAAGAAACTTCTTTAGTATGTACCAGTCGATTTTCTTCATGATGGGTTGTGGTGACAAAGATACAGTTGGGGGTGGAAGTTAAATGGGTTAAAAAAGTTAAAGAGGTTAAAATAGTTAAAGTGGTTAAAATGGTTGCTAATTCTTTAACCACTTTAACTATTTTAACCTCTTTAACCCACCCAATTATCCTACAGACGCTGCTTAACAATACCAATCATCTCTCCCTTCCAGTTGGCGAAGTCACCAGTTAAAATATGCTCTCTCGCCTGCCCCACCAGCCATAAATAAAACGCCAGGTTCTGAATACTTGCCAATTGCAAAGCCAGTATTTCATTGGCGATGAACAGATGGCGCAAATAGGCTTTTGAATAGTATTGACTGGGCTCGCAAGGCAATCCGGGATCGATGGGTGAAAAATCGCTTGCCCATTTTTTGTTGCGGATATTGATCACTCCTTGTGTAGTGAACAACATTCCGTTTCGTCCATTTCGGGTGGGCATAACACAATCAAACATATCAATACCCAGATCAATGCATTCTAAAATATTCCAGGGGGTACCCACACCCATCAGGTAACGGGGTTTATCGAGCGGAAGATTATCTGCACAAAGTTCTGTGAATTCATACATCATCTCTTCGGGTTCTCCCACACTTAATCCACCAATCGCATTACCGGCCGCGCCTTTGGATGAAATATAATCGCAGGAAGCTTTCCGCAGATCTTTATAAGTACTTCCCTGTACAATCGGAAAGAGGTTTTGTGTATAGCCATATTTATCAGGCGTTTCGGCCAATCTTGCAAAACACCTGTCGAGCCAGCGATGCGTGAGCTCCATGCTTTTTTTAGCGTACGCATAATCGCTTGGATATGGCGGACATTCATCAAATGCCATAATAATATCCGCACCAATACTGCGCTGAATATCCATTACCGATTCGGGAGAAAACAAATGTTTACTGCCATCAATATGCGATTGAAACATTACGCCTTCTTCTTTGATCTTTCGGTTGGCAGCCAATGAAAAAACCTGGTACCCGCCGCTATCCGTTAAAATGGGTCTGTTCCATCCATTGAATTTGTGTAAGCCGCCCGCCGCTTCCAGCACTTCTGTTCCGGGCCTTAGATATAAATGATAGGTATTACCCAAAATGATCTGTGCCTGCACATCCAGCTTCAGTTGCTGTTGTGTTACTGCCTTTACACTCCCCACAGTTCCCACGGGCATAAAGATGGGCGTGAGGATCTCGCCATGATCGGTACTGATCTTCCCCGCCCTTGCTTTTGACCCCGGTGCCGTTGTTTCTAACTGAAATTCCAATGTAGCCATGGGGCAAAAGTAGGGAAAACGGTGGGAGTCCATGGTCGATGGCCCATAGTCGATAGTAGTTGGGGGGCTTATTTAGTATCATTCAGAAAATGAATACATACCTGTGCAGTAATCAGCTATGGACTATCGACAATGGACCATGGACGGCTCTTTCTTTTCCACACCCCACTCACCCTAACCCTTCAAAACGCTATTTTTGCGGGATGATGATACCTCCCATTGTATGGACCGTTTTGTTCTATACTTTTTGCACAGTGATCGCCATACAGGTTTTTTATTACCTGTATTTCTTCAGCAGGCTGGCTTTTTATAAAGAGCCGCTAAGAGAAACTACCCATGAACATCCGATTTCTGTTGTGATCTGCGCACGCGATGAAGCTGATAATCTGGCAAGAAATCTGCCCGGCGTTTTGGTGCAGGATTATAAGACCACACATGAAGTAGTGATCGTAAACGATAATTCGGCAGATGAAGGCAGGTATGTGATCGATGAATTTAAAAAATCGTTTAAGAACATCAATCATATTCATCTTACACAGGAAGCGAAAATGATCAGCGGGAAAAAGTTTCCTTTGTCGATGGGGATCCGCAGTGCGAAATATGAGATCGTATTATTGACTGATGCAGATTGTACACCGGCTTCAGAATTCTGGATGCAGAAAATGCAGGATGCGTATACAGATAATACCGAGATTGTATTGGGCTATGGAGCTTACCATAAAAGACCGGGCATTTTAAATAAACTGATCCGTTTTGAAACCTTTCATACGGCTATTCAATACTTATCATACGCATTGGCAGGTTCACCATATATGGGTGTGGGAAGAAATCTGAGTTATAAAAAAGAAGTGTTTCTGCGTAACAAAGGTTTTTCTTCAATCAATCAGATCCCGAGTGGGGATGATGATCTGTTTATCAACCAGGTGGCCACTGCAGAAAATACAGCTGTGGTGATTGATCCCGAAGCACATACCGTTAGTGAGCCTAAAAGAAGATGGAGCGATTGGATGACGCAGAAATACCGTCATTACACAACCGGCAGATATTATAAACCGAAACATAAATTTTTATTGGGATTATATTCATTCAGTTTATTCTGGATCTATCCTTTACTGGCTGTATCGATTATTTTCTTTAACTGGTGGATCGCATTGGCTGTGTATGGCGTTCGCTTACTGGTTCAGGCAATCGTTTATTACAAATCGATGAAGCAACTGAATGAAAGCGATCTGATGCCATGGTTTGTATTGCTTGATATCTGGATGTTCTTTTATTTCATCTTCACACTACCTGCCATATGGAAAGCACCGCGCAAAAACTGGGCCTGATCCTGAAATACTTTTCCGATTTTACAGAAACACAGGTTGCGCAATTCACTGCACTGGATGATCTGTATACTGAGTGGAATGCAAAGATCAATGTGATCTCAAGAAAAGATATGGATGAGATTTATCTCCACCATGTACTGCATTCGCTCAGCATTGCAGCCATCGCCAATTTTGAAGAGGGTACACAGGTAATTGATATTGGCTGTGGCGGCGGATTTCCCGGTGTACCCTTAGCCATCTTTTTTCCGAAAGTGAAATTTCATCTGGTTGACAGTATCGCCAAAAAATTAAAAGTAGTAGATGCAGTTTGCGAAGGCGCGAATATTAAAAATATTACTACACAACATACCCGCGCAGAAGATATTAAGAATAGAAAATTTGATTACGCTATATCCCGTGCCGTTGCTCCGCTGAAAGATCTCTGGAAATGGAGTTCTCCGCTGTTAAAAAAAGATCACAGCAAACCACTACCCAACGGACTCATCTGCCTCAAAGGCGGAGACCTTGCTCAGGAAATTTACGAAAGCGGTTTACGCCCCAAGATGATGCCCATCTTTAAAATTTTTCCGGAGGAATATTTTCAGGAGAAATTTGTAATACATGCGGCGAAGTAATTCGCGAATTAGCGGATTGCGAATTAACGGATTGAAAAAAGAAAAGCAGCCTCTAAGGCTGCTTTTTCTAATTCGTTAATCCGCTAATCCGTAATTCGCGAATTCGTTAATCGGGGATTACGAGTTTATTATTCGTCCGGTTCACATCTGCCAACCTTTGGCTCGGATCGATCTCGATGGATTTGATCTGGCCGATATTTTTAATGATGTCAAAAGAATATTCGGGATGCGTCCATTTCCATTCGGGATGTATCGTTCTTGGAATATTTCCTTCTGCAGGTTTTTCTCCATACATCAGATTCAGTGGAAGATAATGCAGCTCCTGACTTCCGTCTTTATACGTAACCAATACATCAACCGGCATTGGCATTTTTCCTATGCGTTTGATAGTGATATAACCTTTACCATCTTTGGCAGTAATATCGCCCACGGCATAATCAATCTGTTTAGTGCTGTTGATCCAGTATTCTTTGTACCAATCCAGTTCCATACCACTCAGCTTTTCAGCCACGCGGATAAAATCATTCGGATTCGGATGTTTGAAACGCCATTGATCGTAATAGGATAATAAAATTTTATCGCGGATGCTATCACTTACAATATACCCTAACTGAGAAATAAACACGGCACCTTTACTGTAAGCCGCATTACTGTATGCATAGTTTGTGTTGTAATGATCTGAATGTGTGCTGGCAGGTTCTTCCAATCCACTTTTGGCAAGACTGAAATAACCGCGATAAGATCCATTGAACCAAAAGCCCGGCGCATTGCGCAACGTGGCCATTACACGTGTGCTTGAATAGTCGGTAAAGCCTTCGTCCATCCATGGATAGAGCGATTCATTGGTACCCATCATCATCTGATACCAGCTATGCATCCATTCGTGTATCGCGGTTCCAATACTTGCATTCTTAATTAAAGTGGCCATTGGGTATTCCATACCCCCATCTCCACCCTGTACAAACGTGTAGGTCTTATAAGGATAGGCACCGAATGTTTTGGCAATGATTGGATAAGCCAATGCTGCCGTATCGGCTACTTTCTGCCAACGCGCTTCTAAAGAATCAACCGCTTTATAAACAAAACGTATTAACGGGCCATCTTTTACAGACGTGGTTCGTGTGATCATTTTATATCCGGGATCTGCAGCCCACATAAAATCGTGTACATTATATGCCTGCCATTTCCATACATTGGTAGTGCCGGTATTGGGCTTTACTTTAAATCCTGCAGCTTCGTATCCAAATCCTACTTCATTTCCGTTTTGCAAATCACCGCCTGCGGTTACCATATAGTTTTTATCGATGGTAATATTCACATCAAAATCTCCCCAAACACCATAGAATTCACGGGCGATATATGGATTGGCATTCCATCCCTGATAATCGTATTCCACCATCTTAGGATACCACTGACTCATGCTGTAACGGATGCCTTCTGCATTATCACGCCCGCTTCTGCGGATCTGTACAGGCACTTGAGCTTCAAACACAACATCCATCTGTACTTTACTTTTAGGCAGAATGGGTTTGCTTAAGGTTACTTCCAGAATGGTTTCGTGTTCTTTTAATTTCTGATCAACACCATTGATCTTTATACTTTTTACCCGCTGGTAACCGATCTCATCCGGATTCAGTTTGCTGATCCTGTCTTTCACCCTTGCATCCCAATCCAATCCATCACTTCTTCTGGAGGGTTCCGCCAATTTTGTTTTACCCAATTCAAGGCTTCTTACGTCCATACTGCTGCCGGGCTGAAACGCGTTCCAGTACAAATGGAAGAATACCCTTGTTAAAGTATCCGGCGAATTATTTGTGTACTCCAGTTTCTCTGTTCCGCTAAAGCGATTGGTATTTACATCCATCGCAACATTGATCACATATTTGATACGTTGTTGCCAACGATCAGGTTGGGCTGTTGCAGAGGTTAGATGATAGATGGCAGATGTAAGGAATACCAGTTTCAGTATATGTTTTCTCATGTGTGGAAGGGGATTTTTAGAACGCTAAATTTCAGGAAAATACTGTTACGAAGCGCAGATAAATGATTGGTGGGCGAAAAACAATAATTATTCTTTAAATGGGGATACAACTTTAATGTAAATCGAGAGCAGATAGCATTTACCCTATTTACTTTTTTGTCTTGACACAAAAAAGTAACAAAAAAAGTCAAGGCTGCCGAAAAAAAGCTAAAATTTACTCCATTACGCTAAAATGAACGAAGTCTAAAGCCAATCTTCCGATTTCCAATTATACAAATAAGTAGCTCAACATTTTATTAAATCCGGGCACCGTTCATTTCTTAACGCTCCATTCCGTAAATTTCTTAACGCTTTTTTTCAGAGGCCATTTTCATATTAATGAATATTCTATCTAATATGATTAATCTCTTTGCAATTCCTTATCTATCATCGATTGGAAAAAAGAATCAACATTCAATATTCCTTGTTCAATATTTATTATTCCCTCCCGGCTACAACAATCACGATCTCACCTTTTACGGTTTTGGCCTTAAAATGATCGGCCACTTCGCGGAGGGTTCCGCGTTTGTTTTCTTCAAACATTTTTGTGAGTTCGCGGCTAACGGAGCATTGACGTTCAGCACCAAAATAAGTAATGAATTCTTCCAGTGTTTTTACCAGTCGCATCGGACTTTCATAAAAGATCATCGTGCGCTCTTCTTCCACCAATTGTTTCATCATGGTTTGCCGTCCTTTTTTTAAAGGAAGAAATCCTTCAAAAGCAAATCGGTTAGATGGAATACCGCTGTTTACCAATGCCGGCACAAAAGCCGTAGCGCCGGGTAAACACTCCACTTTTACATCCTGCTTAATACATTCCCTCACTAATAAAAAGGCGGGATCTGAAATACCCGGTGTACCTGCATCGGTAATTAATGCCATGGTTTTACCTGAACGCAACTGCTCAACAATATGTTCAACAATCTTATGTTCATTATGCTGGTGATAAGGAGAAACCGGCTTCTGAATATTATAATGATTGAGTAACTTGGAAGAAGTACGTGTATCCTCACACAAGATCACATCCACCTGCTGCAACACTTCGAGAGAACGAAGGGTGATGTCTTTTAAATTACCGAGCGGTGTTGGGATAAGATAAAGCAATAGTCGGAAGTTTGAAGTTAGGAGTTAGGAGTTAAAAGCCATACTCCAGACTCCTAACTCCTAACTCCAGACTATTTTCAGTTTATCATTTCAATCTCATAAAACTCCATCACCGGATTGGCGAGTAATTTTTTACTGGCTTCTTCGGCAATTTGTTTGGCTTGTGTTTCGGAATCGGCTTCTATCTGTAATGTAATGTGTTTACCTACCCTTACATCTGATACGCCACTAAGGCCAAGATTGGTTAATCCGCCTAATACAGCTTTACCTTGTGGGTCTAACAGGTCTTTTAACGGCATTACTTTGATCTGAACATTATAGGTCATGATTCGGTTGTTTGAACGACAAAGATAGAATTACATATGCAATAAACGAGACAGGTGCGGCCAGCCAGCCAAAACTTAATGCTGCCGCCAGTGTGATCACCGCCAATATTAAAAAAGGAAGCACTTTCTTAATGGTAACCCCATTGAACTTTAAAGCCAGCATAGGCAAAGTAGAAACCATGAGGTAACTGCAGCTTAATAATGCTGCATACCAGAACCATTTATTTAATAAGATGTGAACAATTGTATCATTATTTGAATACCAATACACCAATGGCAGCGAAGCAAATAACAAACCTACCGCCGGTATGGGAACGCCTTTAAAACCATGGCTCTGCGATGTATCAATATTAAACCTTGCCAACCTGTAGGCACCCGCACAAGGGAGGATGAATGCAGGGAGAAGCCAGATCATATTAATATCCAATCCATTGGTTTGTTGAGCATAGCTCAGACGTAAAAATTGGTATGCAATCAAACCCGGTGCTACACCAAAGCTTACCGTATCGGCCAACGAATCCAATTGCTTACCCAATTCTGAAGGCACTTTTAAAAGCCTTGCAACAAAACCATCCAGAAAATCGATCAGGGCTGCTGAAAAAATAAAAATACTGGCCATATAAATTTTCTCAGGTATCACCGCCAGATTATCTCCACTTGCATCCGGTGCATACGTTAATCCCGTTTGCATAATGGATACAATGGCAAGGCAACCAAAGAAAAGGTTAAGTAAGGTGAATAAATTGGGGATCTGTTTCATTTTTTGGGTCGATAGTCCATGGTCCATAGTCCATGGCAGAGAATATTTATGATCACCATGGACTATGGACCATGGACTATGGACAAATTATTTCCGCTTCATCAAAGCTTCAATCTCTTCCACAGTAATCGGGATATTCTTCATTAAATCAATATTACCATTCTTAGTAAGCCAGAAATTATTTTCGATGCGCACACCCATTTTTTCTTCTTCAATATAAATACCGGGTTCAATGGTAAAGAGCATGCCTGCTTTTACAGGTTCTGTTCTTGTGCCCAGATCATGCACATCAATTCCTAAATGGTGTGAGATGCCGTGGTAAAGATATTTTCTGTAGGCACGATTTTCTTTGTCCTCATTCTTTACATCTGATTTACGCAACAGACCGATCTTTAAAAATTGCTGAGTAGCTTCCTCTCCTACCATTTCTGTATAATCCAAAACAGAGATACCCGGCTTTAAAATACTTTTTGCATAATTATGTAAATGCAAACAGGCGTTGTAAACTGTTTTTTGTCTGCGGCTGAATTTGCCGTTTACAGGAACGGTTCTGGTAAGATCAGCGCAGTAGTTGCCGTATTCGGCGCCAAAGTCCATCAGAATCAGATCGCCATCTTTACATTCTGCATTATTGGACACATAGTGAAGGGTTCTGGCATTATCGCCGCTGGCTATGATACTTCCGTAAGCGGGGCCTGTGGCACGCTGACTTAAAAAGCTATGCCAGATCTCTGCTTCTATCTCACACTCATTTACACCTGGTTTGATAAATTGTAAGAGGCGACGGAAAGTAACATCCGTGATATCAATCGCTTTTTGTACAACCTCAACTTCTTCTTTTGTTTTAATGGCACGTAGTTGCTTCATGATCTTTGCCGCGCGTTGAAATGAATGCAATGGATATGCGGCTTTCATTTCATCTACAAAACGGTATTCGCGTGTTCTTACATGAGAGGCTTTGCGGTCGTTCTCATTGGTGTCGAGATAAATATGGTCTGCAAGATGGATCCATGTTTGTAACGGTGCTTCCAGCGTATCCAGCCAAACAATGGTTGAGATACCTGACATTTCGGACGCTTCTTTGGCACGTAAACGTTTACCGTCCCATTTCTCTTTTAATTCGTTAGGACGAACCAGCACCAACACCTCCCTGTATTTAGGATCGGGGTTATCCGGGAACAGAACCACCATCGAATCTTCCTGGGTAATACCGGTGAGCCAGAACAGATCCGTATTTTGTTTGAATGAATGCAGTGCATCACCATTACCGGGCCACTCGTCGTTACTCACAAAAACGGCGATACTGTTGGGAAGCATTTCTTTAATAAAACGCTTTCTGTTGTTGATAAAGATCTCAGGATTCAGCGGAGCATATTTCATAAGAATCAATTGATAGTGTGCAAGATAAAAATTAAGCGGGATGATTAAAGATAATTATATGACTACCGTAAAAATGAGAAACCAACCGTTTATCTGTTAAAATTTAAAAAAATATACGCTGGTTGTAACATTGTACGAATCTGCTCGTATATTTACTACGAAATAATTCGTTTATAACCCGCAAATGATCATTTTATGAAAGCAAATCAAACCAAAAACTATGTATGGGCAGCATTGGCGCTTGTACTGATCACCTTCAGTTCCTGGAAATCAGGCGGATCGGCCTTGCCGATAAAACCTTCGCTGGTAAAAAACCTGTCAGACACTACCCCATCCCGCAAAAAAGACAAAAAAGAATATCGTGTTGGCGATCTTGACAAGGCCATGAAGGAGCTCGATGTTGCCATGGCGGATATGGATAAAAATATGAAACTCGATTTCAGTAAAATGGACCGGGAGATCAAAGCCGCCATGGAGGAAATAAAGAAAGTTGACTTTGAAAAAATTGGCCGCGAAGTGGAATCCGAACTGAAAAAAGTAAACTGGGATGAGGCCCGCACCGAAATAAAGAAAGCACTTCGAGAAGCAGAGTTATCGATCAATGAAGTGGATATGAAAGAAATTAAAAAAGAGATTGAAAAAGCGAAAGCTGAAGTAAGCAAAGAAAAAATCACTGCGAATATTGACATGAAGAAAATAAAGGAAGAAGTAAATAAAGGCATCGCAGGCGCAAAGGTTGGTATTGAAAAAGCGAGAAAAGAGATCAGTCTCCTGAAAGAATTTACAGAGTCATTAGAAAAAGACGGACTCATCAACCGCAAAAAAGGCTACAAGATAGAGATCAAAGACAATCAGATGTACATCAACGGCACCAAACAATCGAAAGAAGTGAATGAGAAGTATCGGAAATATTTTGGAGGAGAAAACTATAGTATCAGGAGTGATGGGGAGGAGATTTCCGGCATATAAGGATTTTGGAATTTTGGAATTTTGAAATTGAAAAGCGACATATCTCGATTCCAAAATTTCGAAATTCCAAAATTCCAAAATTGAACCCAGTTAGAATCGAACAGTAGGACACTTAACCAACCTTCCTGCACTTGAAGGAAAGATCCCGCTTTTCACAATCGAAATCTCATACGCGCCTTGTGTGGCATTCAGGCTTCCCAATCCTGAAATGGTTGCATCATAATTGACGGTGATCTTGAGATCGTTTACCTGATAGCCTACCATCGGAATCAGTGCATCATTACTGCGATAATATAATCCCAATACAAATTGCTGTGCGCCATCTCCACTCAGATCACGGTTGGCATTAAAGCCCAGCACGGTTTCCCATGCATTGCCCATTTTACTTACATAAATATTGGGGTTAACGATCCAGAGATCCTGTATCTTAAAATTACCATTTACAAAAGCGGTATATCTTCTTGCCAAACGATTATCAGAGACAGATGCATCAAAAAAACTTTCTCTCGGTGTATTGATATGCATAATACTGAACCCCGCATTAAAATAAGCATTCTCAGAAGCAAAGTAAGCATAGTTAATACCCATCTGCAGATCAAGATAAGAAGTTTGATTGGTGGCAAAAGGTTCATTGGCCGGAATGGTAACATCAAAGAATTTTCCATTCCACTGGTTATCAAATGTGAGTTTGGTTGCATCTATCCGTTTAGTTACATAACCCAATCCAAAACCGCCACTCAATAAACTATTGTATCCAAGCATCTGGTGATAGGCAACAGTTGCATATCCGCCCGTTGAACTTAAACTGCCACTTCCCGCTACATCTTTTAAAATAGAAGCGCCCACACCAACCCATCCGTTTTCAAAACGATCGGCAAATAATTTTGTATCACCCCATAAACTCATGGTCTTATAGGGATTACCCACATTGGCCCATTGATTGCGATAGTTACCTCCTACCCTGAAATCATAATCGGGGTTAAATCCTGTATTGGCGGGGTTTACCAACAATGGCGTATGGAAATACTGAGAGAAATGCAGATCCTGCGCGTGAATTGCAAAAGCAGAAAATAACATCCCGATAAATAATATGATCTTTTTACGCTCTCTCATTTTCTATCATCGAAGTAAGGTAATATCTCCTTTTTTGGTTATTCTTTCTTTACTGCTGAACTGCACGATCAATGTATAATGGTACACATCCTGTGGTTGTGGTTTTCCCTTATAAGTTCCATCCCAGCCCTCGCTTGGGTCTGAACTTTCGTGTACCAGTGTTCCCCAGCGATTATAGATTCGCCATGTCATTTTATCAATCCCAAAACCACGCACATAAACCTTGTCATTATTACCATCCCCATTGGGTGAGAATGCATTGGGTACATCCAACACACTGTTAATGGTTACGTTTATTGCCTGACAACTTGTATCACTACAACCTGAATTATTATAGACTACCAAACAGGTATTAAAGGTACCGGATGCATTGTATAAATGTGCTACCGTTGTATCCGGGCGAATGGTAAACAAGGTATCTCCATCACCATACAACCATTTATAGGATGTTCCGCCGATTGAGCTGTTTAAAAAACTCACCGGTGTATTAGATTGAGTGGGTTGAGGCGAATAGGAAAATGATGATTTTGGATTAGGACTTACCGTAATGGTAAAGTACGCAGATGTATCCACCTTATTACAGGAAGCTGTATCCGTAGCAATCAATCGTACTTTATAAGATCCTACCGTATTATATAAGTGTGTTGGTTCATCAAGTGTTGATGAAGTACCATCACCAAAATCCCATAAAAATTGTGCACCGCCTAAAGAAGTATTGGTAAATGCTGCAGTATACGGAACACAACCAAATGCAGGTGTTGTAAACTGTGCTTTAATATTCGCTGAGAGACGTACAGATTTTACCAAACTATCCGGTTCATTACAATAATTGGTATCAATCAATACCAGCCGCACATTATACGTACCCGCTGCTGCATAGGTATGCGTAACACTGCCTGTACCGGCCAATTGTGTATTCCCATCGCCAAAATCCCATCGAAAACTGGTTGCGGTAAAGGGCTTGATGGCTACCGAATTATTTGTGAATTGATAACTGAGCGATGAACATGGCGGCAATTTATTGGTTGTAAATGCTAGCCCTGCCTTATCATTTCGCACACGTAACGTAACAAATGAAGTATCCGCA
The DNA here is from genome assembly GCA_965206685.1 of Sediminibacterium sp. Classification (GTDB taxonomy): domain Bacteria; phylum Bacteroidota; class Bacteroidia; order Chitinophagales; family Chitinophagaceae; genus Sediminibacterium. The sequence continues at coordinate 350,147 of OZ242223.1, read as the reverse complement.
ATATTACAGGTTGTTGAATCGATAGAAGTTAAGCGGATACGATACAGACCGATCGTATTAAATGTATGTGATATTGAAGGATTGGATGTTGTTACCAAAGGAGACCCGTCATTAAAATCCCATGTATACGTTTTTCCCATGGCCAATGTATCCGTAAAATTAACCGCTAAAGGCACACAACCGGATGTGTCATTGATATTACCATTTACCGATGCCTGTATACCTGCTGCCAATCCGGCAAGATTAAATGCCATTTTAAATGCGGCCAGATTACAATCGGGTGAAGGATTATTTGACGACCATACACCCGGTGTGATTGGGAATAATCCCGGGCCACTTCCTTTGCAGGAACAAACGGATTGATAGATCACACCGTTTTTATCAAAGCGGCTGGTACCGCCATCAACATGATCACCAATGGTACCACCTGCCTGTCCTAAAAAACTTCCGTATAATTGGGATTGTGCATTTTTTTCCAACACAAAGAAATAAAAATCTGCATTATCGGTTGATTTCTGATAAGCATCTCCGGTAATGGGTAAGCCCTTGGTACCGCTATTGAAAAACTTTTCTGCAATATCCAAACCGCCACCCCATCCTGACATATAAACATTCTCACAACGGTCAACAAGAAAGGCGGTTGGTGAAATATTGGGCATTGATGCACCGCTTCCAAAGGCGGTTGAATATTCGTAATCAGACAGATCAGGTTTTAATTTTACAATAAACTGTTTACCATCCGATTGGTTAAACTTGGCATTTGTAATCGGCCATACTCCGGTAGTGGTTCCACCTATATATGGATACCCAAATTTGTCGAACTGAATACCGTAAATAATATCTTCTCCGGAAGTTCCGATAAAACCGTCGCGTACAAAAACACCGTTACCGGTAAACTCAGCAATAAATCCATCACAGATACCACCTTGAAATGTAGGATATTTTACACCGGTTTTACTTCCCGGAAAATCTGTACTGGCAGTAGCACCGGCCACAAATAAATTATTGTTGATCGGATTGATGGCCAGTACAAATGCGGCATCATCATCACTACCACCCATAAGCACACTAAATAAAACAGAAGAAAGATCAGGGGTTAGTTTTAGGATCACTGCATCCTGTGCTCTTTTAGCAGCATTGGTTCCGCCGAGTTTAGTTTGACCCGATACAGACGTTGTTGGAAAATCGGGCGACTGGGTACAGGATGCAAAATAAATATTACCGGCTGCATCCAGAATTACTTCACTTCTTGCATCGTCACCATAATTCCTATCGATGGATTCCGGACCCGCGGCAGAATATTTGTGTTTGATATTTACACCATCATTGGCATTACCACCTATACGAACAGAGCCGATCAGTGCCGTTCCTGTTGCATTAAGTTTGGTAACAATGATATCCCAACCACCCAATGAACCATATTTTGAAAGCGCACCTTTGGTGGGATAATCTGTTGATGTGGTTCGTCCGGCGATAATCAGATTTCCCGCGGCATCCACCACCATGCTATGTGGTTGTTCATTTCCGTTCGCACCTCCTAAATAGGTTGCATATAATCGGTTGGCGCCTGTGGCATCAAATTTAAAAATGGCCATATCAAATCCGCCACCCTCACCTGTAGTACCGCCCCCCTGGTAACTTTGCTGAAAAGCCCCGTTACTCACCGGGAAATTTCCTTTTGAGAACACAATCCCTCCTGCATAAAAATTTCCTTTACCATCATAGGTGGCTGTATAGCCCCAGTTATCTGCCGTGCTTCCCGTATAGGTTGAGAAGATCAGCGAAGGATCAATCACCAATGTGGCTGTTTTGCTGTAGTTGCCTTCAATTCTGAAGCGAACAATGTTTCCTTTCAGATCGAAACTGCAAGGCACTTCGTTACGGCCCTTATCAGTTAGCTGGTAAGTATACGGTGCCAGTTCTTTTACTTCATCTACAGAAGTTTTGATATTCAGTGAACCATCTTTTATTTTAAGATTATCAACACCATCAAAATACATGGCAATATTATTTACATCGCCACCGGGATTTACAATAAAATCATATTTGAGTGTTCCGTTGGATGTGTAATAGCGTACATCAATATCAGGATATACATTTTTATAGGTAACGGCAGTAAACGTTTTACAATCGCCTACCCATTTGGTAGAATCATTACCGATAAAATAATTAGAAGTAGTGGCTAACGGTTTATCAGGAACGATCAATGGATTTTTGTTGGCGTTTAAAAAACGCATTTCATATACATGCCCGTGCAAAACAGAAGCAGCAGTGCCACCACCCTCCCCTGTACTTTGAGATGGAATCTCTTCTGCAGAAGTAACCTGTTTGGGCAAACCGTTATCAGTCTGGTGCGAATGAATCGATTCTCTCAAACGGCTAAGGTCAGAAGGATTATATAAGACAACCCGATAACCGGTAGACTGCAGTACAAAAGCACCCGCCGTCATCTCACCCTTAAATTTTATTTTCGGATCCCACTGCCCTTTGTTTTCGATGAATTCAAGATAATTCTGGGCAAAGGCATTTGTACATACCAACACCAGCACAGCAATCCTTCCTATTGATTTATAAAAGCCCAAATGATTTTTTTAAAAGTTACGATTATATACGTTTGCGCCACCGATTAAGTTCCGGCTATTATGGTAAATGCTGTTAAACTATTGTTGTATTGCTATTCGTGAATCGTGAGTAAATTGCGAATCTGCCAAAACTCACTCATTCACTCATTCACTCATTCACTCATTCACTCATTCACTCCCTCCTCACGATATCTTCCCCCACCCATTCTTCTGCTTCTGCGATTGCAGAAAGGTTTTTAACGACAAATTCTTTGCCATATTTAGTTCCACATCCTCATCTACCAGTTTTTCGGCTTCATTTTTAGCCAGTTCCAGTATTCCTTTATCATTAACAATGCTGGCTATTTTAAAGTTCAGTGCACCGCTTTGCCGGGTTCCTTCAATATCGCCCGGTCCGCGGAGTTCAAGATCCTTTTCAGCGATCACAAACCCGTCATTGGTTGCACACATTATCTTGATACGTTCTCTGGCTTCTTTGCTGGCTGAGGCAGCCGTTAATAAAATGCAAAAGCTTTTCTCCTTGCCCCTGCCCACCCTTCCACGCAACTGGTGAAGTTGTGACAAACCAAATTTCTCCGAGCTTTCAATTACCATTACAGAAGCATTGGGCACGTTAACTCCTACTTCAATTACCGTAGTACTCACCATGATCTGGGTATCTCCACTCACAAAACGCTGCATATTGGTTTCTTTCTGCTCGGCCGGTTGCCTTCCGTGCACCATGCTGATCCGCCATTTGGGTTCAGGAAAAAAACTTTTTACCTGCTCATAGCCCTGCATCAGGTCTTCATAACTCATTTTTTCACTTTCTTCAATCAATGGGTAGATAAAGTAGGCCTGTCTGCCCTTATCTATCTCCGATCTCACAAAATCCATCACTTTGCCCCTGGCAGTTTCGTAACGGTGAACGGTGGTGATCGGTTGCCTGCCGGGAGGTAGCTCGTCCATTACACTATAATCCAGATCTCCGTAAGCTGTCATGGCCAGGGTTCTGGGTATGGGTGTGGCTGTCATTACCAATACATGCGGCGGAACAGATGCTTTGCCCCAAAGCTTGGCCCTTTGCGCCACACCAAAACGGTGCTGTTCATCTACGATCACTAATCCAAGATTTTTGAATTGAACCACATCTTCAATCACCGCATGCGTTCCCACAACCAGATGAATGGAATCATCCATTAATCCCTGTAAGATTCTTTTTCTTTCTTTGGTTTTAGTGCTGCCGGTTAGTATGGCAATTTCAACCGGCATCTCTTTTAATAATTCACTCAAGCCGGTAAAATGTTGTTGTGCAAGAATCTCGGTTGGTGCCATCAAACAGCTTTGATAACCGTTATCTGCGGCCAACAGCATACTTAATAAAGCAACAATGGTTTTTCCGCTGCCCACATCGCCCTGCAGTAAACGGTTCATTTGATGACCGCGGCCTGTATCGGTGCGGATTTCCTTGATCACTCTTTTTTGTGCACCCGTTAATTCAAACGGTAAATATTTTGAATAGAGCGTATTAAAATAGTCACCTACTTTTTCAAACACAACTCCTTTACTCACTTTATGTCTTTGTAACCTAACCAGGTTTAACCTTACCTGTGCAATAAATAATTCTTCAAACTTCAAACGCTTCACAGCCAGCTCATACATTTCAGGAGTTGTGGGAAAATGAATATTACAATATGCATCATAACGATTCATCAATTTCAATTTCTCCAACACATATTGCGGAATATTTTCCGGAATATCATTGGGTTTGATCTGTGAGAGTAGGGCATACATCAGCTTACCAATCTGTCTTCCGTTTAATGAACGGGCTTTTAACTTTTCTGTGCTGGGATATACCGGCTCCAGAAAATTCCTCCCATCTGCATTCGCCGGAACAAATACTTCTATTTCGGGATGAACGATTTGTGGCTTTCCATTAAAGAACCCCGTTTTGCCAAACACCAGGTAATCACTCCCCACATGCAAACCCTTGGTTACCCAGCTGATGCCCTGAAACCAGGCCAGTTCCAATATGCCCGTTGAATCTCTTAATTGTGCCACTAACCTTTTTCCCCTTCCCGATCCTACCATTTCATAACTGATCAAAGTACCCGCAACCTGTATATAATCTGTTTGCGGATTGATCTCGCGGATCTTGTTAACCTTGGTCTTATCAATATGCCGGTGTGGAAACAACTCCAGCAGATCGCCAAACGTAAAAATGGATAGTTCTTTCTTCAACATATCCCCACGCAGTGGCCCAACACCTTTGAGGTATTCGATTGGGGAGGATAAAATATTTGATGTCTGACTCATTAAAACTGATTAGCGGATTGCGAATTAGCGGATTATCGGATTTAATCCGCTAATAATCCGCCAATCCGTAATGCGCAAATTCGCTAATCCCACCCACAAAACCATATTTGAATATTTATTGATAAATCTTTCACTGCCAACTGATTTCTTATCTTCGCCCCCATGGAAAAAGAGGTTGTTCTTAGCGGTATACGCCCAACAGGTTTTTTGCACCTGGGCAATTATTTTGGTGCCATGCGCAATTATGTGCGCATGCAGGATTCTTATAACTGTTATTTTTTTGTGGCCAATTGGCATAGCCTTACAACACATCCAGATACCAAAGAATTGCAAAACAGCGTTCACCGCGTAATTGCAGAGAATATTGCCTGCGGACTCGATCCTGAAAAAGTGGCTTTATATATTCAGAGTGATGTGCCTGAAATTGCAGAATTGTATCTGTATCTGAATATGCTGGCTTATAAAGGAGAACTGGAAAAAACGGTAACCTTTAAAGACAAAGTGCGCCAGCAACCAGATAATGTAAATGCCGGTTTATTAACCTACCCGGTTTTACAGGCAGCCGATATTTTAATTCACCGCGCCGTAAAAGTACCTGTGGGAAAAGACCAGGAACAGCATCTGGAAATGGCAAGAAATTTTGCAGAACGGTTTAATTACCGGTACGGCGAGGTATTGCCTTTACCTTATGCGTTTAATTATGGCACGGAACTGGTGCGGATTATGAGTCTTGACGGAACCGGTAAAATGAGCAAAAGTGAAAATCAATTGGCTACGTTGTATTTGGCCGATGATGATGAGAGCATACGCAAAAAGATTATGAAAGCCAAAACAGATCAGGGGCCTGCCGAACCCAATTCTGCAAAGCCGGATTATATCCAGAACCTGTTCACACTCATGACCCTGGTTAGCACCTCCGATACCGTTCAGAAATTTGAGGATGATTTTAATGCCAGCAGCACCGGCAACTGTATTATCCGTTATGGCGATATGAAAAAGCAACTGGCAGAAGATATGGCTATATTTATCCAACCCATCCGCGAAAAAGCAGCCGATATCCAGAATGATAAAGATTTGCTGGGCAAGATCATTCAACAGGGAGCCGATAAAGCCCGGGCCAGTGCCTCGCAAACACTAAAACTGGTTAGGCAGGCAATTGGGATGAACTATGTTTAGTTAGCTTATAGTTCATGGTTCATAGGTCGTAGTTTGGCCGTTCTCCCATGAACAATGACCTATGAACCATGAACCAAAAAAAACATCCCCTCCAAACATACTTCAAACCCCGTATTTCGTACTTTCATTCTTATGGCAAAGGCAAAGAAACCAAAACACATAGCAGTAGCCGGTAATATCGGTGCAGGAAAAACCACATTAACAGAAATGCTGAGCAAGCATTACCGCTGGATCCCGCAGTTTGAAGATGTGGATCATAACCCCTACCTCATGGATTTTTATGAGGATATGCCTCGCTGGAGTTTTAATCTGCAGATCTTTTTTCTGAACAGCCGCCTTAACCAGTTGCTTGAAATACACCACGGAACTGAAACCGTGATTCAGGATCGTACCATTTATGAAGATGCCAACATCTTTGCCCCCAATCTTCATGAAATGGGTTTGATGAGTAAAAGGGATTTTGATAATTATTATCTTTTTTTCCAGACCTTAAAAACCATGGTGCAGCCGCCGGATCTCTTGATCTATTTAAAAGCATCGGTACCCACACTGGTTTCTCAGATTCAAAAACGCGGAAGAGAATACGAAGAAAATATCCGCCTCGATTATTTAAAACGCCTCAACGAACATTACAATAAATGGATCGACAGTTATAAAGAAGGCCCGTTATTGGTAATTGACTGCGACAAAAATAAATTTGCCGAAAGCGAAGAACATTTCGGAGACATTATCAGCAAAATTGATAGTACACTGTTTGGATTATTTTAGACCGATTGAATATCGAATATTGAACAAGGAATTTTGAATGATGAATGGGGTTCTCACTTCAACATTCAAAATTCCTTGTTCATTATTCGATATTCCTTACTCTCTGGCTGAACGAAGATTCATCATCTTCGTCAATCCCAATCTTATCGAATGCATCAGCAATCCCGGCCTGCCGCCGGATACACCCATTTTATGGTTGATGGAATAAATCGTATTCTCAATGGTTTTGGGCGCTACATTCAGCAGCTCGCCTATTTCTGTATAATCCATATTGGAAACAATGAGACCGATCAGTTCCTGCTCCCGGGCACTTAACCCAAATTCCTGAAAAATCGATTTCCGGGTTTCCTGTCTTTTAAGGATCAGTGATTCCCTTTGCGAAACATCAAAAGATAAACGCGGGTCAACATAAGGCACCCCCTCACTTATAGATACAATGGCTTTGGTAAGAATATCCAGCCCCTTGTCTTTAAACACATAACCCCATGCCCCACAGGCCAGCATATCCACGATTACGTCTTCAATTTCAAAGGAAGAAACGGCGATCACTTTAATACTGGGGTAATACGTGTTGAGGTATTCCATGGTAGAAACCCCATCCAGCTTGGGCATCAGTACATCCAATAAAACGATATCCGGTAATTCTTTGTGTTGATTGCAGAACTTAATTAACTCAAAACCATCATTTGCCGTGGTGATCATCTGATAGCCGTTTAAACGTTCTATATGATTGACAATACGGTTTAGGGTAGGGAGATAATCATCCACCGCTATGATTTTTATCATACGAGTTTTACGAATGGCTTTTTGGGGGGCACCCGTTAAAAAATGGAAGGCTTGTCAAATATATCATTTAGACCGATACATGAAAAAAGTATTCTATGTATATCGATTTGCCCCTTTTTTGAAAAAATAGGGGGATAGCCCCTATAGGTGGTTCGAAAAAAGGCTGATACTTTTATTCAACAGAAAAGAACAATGATGAAAAGCTGATGTAATCGATTCTTCATTTCACATTTTTAAAATAAATAGTTAGTTATACGTTTAGCGAAAGCTAGTTTAAAATCCAATACGCCAATAGAAAACGCCACCTTCTCAGGTGGCGTTTCTTGTAACAGACAAGCAATCGAAGAGACCAATTTTTGTCCTGTATCAATAACGGGACATAAGCAGTTAGATTTTGGGTGCGGCCTTCAGGATCTCATCCGTTACGCCGGAAGCGTATTTTTCGAAATTCTTTACAAATTCCCGGGCGAGATCCATCGATTTGGCATCATAGGCAGTTTTATCCGACCAAGTGCTGCGTGGATCTAAAATTTCTTTTGGCACACCGGGGCAGGTAGCCGGTATCAGCATTCCAAAAACAGGATGAGCATCATATTCTACCCATTCCAACTCACCCTTTAAAGCAGCGGTGATCATAGCTCGGGTATAGCTGAGTTTCATCCGTTTGCCAATTCCATAAGGGCCTCCGCTCCAGCCGGTATTGATCATCCATACATTTACCTGGTGTTTACGCATCTTCTCGCCCAGCATCTCAGCATATTTTCCGGGGTGCAACGGCATAAACGGTGCACCAAAACAGGCGCTGAAAGTAGATTTGGGTTCGGTTACCCCTGCTTCCGTACCCGCAACTTTTGCAGTATAGCCACTGATAAACTGGTACATGGCCTGACCCGGTGTGAGTTTGCTGATAGGTGGTAAAATTCCATACGCATCACAGGTAAGAAAAAAGATATTTTTTGGCAAGCCGCCGATACTGGGTTCAATGGCATTGCTGATATAATTTAAAGGATAACTTACCCTTGTATTTTCTGTGATCGCCTTACTCGCAAAATCGATTTTATGTGAGCCATGCATGAACTGAATATTTTCCACCAATGCACCGGGTTTAATGGCGCGGAAAATTTCGGGTTCTTTTTCTTCACTCAGATCAATTGTTTTTGCATAACAGCCACCTTCAAAATTAAATACGGAATGATCATCCCATCCATGTTCATCATCACCAATTAATTTTCTTTCAGGGTCGGCACTCAGTGTGGTTTTTCCCGTTCCGCTCAAACCAAAGAAAACGGCTACATCGCCGGCTGCGCCCATGTTTGCGCTGCAGTGCATGCTTAGTACATTCTTTGTATGCGGCAGTAAAAAATTCAACACACTGAATATTCCTTTCTTGATCTCACCTGTGTATCCTGTGCCGCCGATCAATATGGTTTTATGTGTAAAGGATATGACTGCAAAATTGTGTTGCCTTGTTCCGTCAACTAATGGATCAGCTTTAAAACCCGGCGCCTGTATGATGTTCCACTCAGGTTCAAAATTTTCCAGTTCCTTTTCTTCGGGGCGAAGAAACATGTTATAAGCAAATAAATTGCTCCATGGATTTTCATTGATCACACGAATATTGAGACGATATTTTGGATCGGCACAGGCATAGGCATCGCGTACCCAGATCTCCTGTTTACTACCTAGATAATCCAATAATTTTTTTCTGAGTTGCAGAAAATATTTTTCTTCTATCGGGATATTAAAATTGTTCCAGTCTATGGTGTTGGCAGTGATCGCATCTTTTACAATAAACTTGTCTTTAGGACTCCTTCCTGTAAACTCGCCGGTTTGAATACACAATGCGCCGGTATCATTTAAAACACCTTCTCCCCGCATAATGGTTTGCTCTGCCAGTTCGGGAGGAGATAATTGGTAATGCAATTGTGTGTTGGAACATGGGGTAAATCCGTTGAATAGGTTTTTTGGAATCATCATAGTTTCTGTGATCATAAACGAACAAACGTTAGTTAGAAGAGCAAAAGTAATTGTTTAACCGTTTCGCCCGTTTTTAGGTGTGATTCTTACACGATAGAATTTATTAATCAGTTCTGCTATTCATTGAAAGATCTCAAACGATCAAAACGCTCCTTAAACACTGTGCATCAGATTGAGATATTTATTGGATGATTTGTAAAAAACTCCTCGCAAACCATTGTTTTATCGGTACTATCTGAGTACAAGCCAGTATTTTTGTGGCTGAAATAGTTGAGAATACTAAAAAACCGAAAGCCGGTTCATATTCTAACAATATTTTATATTCTTTAAAAAGATGAACCTTTTTTTATCAATTAGGTTTGCGACAAATAACGCTCATGAAGATGTTGAAGACCTTTATCCCCTGTTTGTTTATTTTGACTTCGCTTGGCAGCTTTGCGCAGAATAACGATATCGACAGGCAAAAAGGCGGTTTTAAAAAAGAGAATATCTTTTTGGGTACCGGTTTAAACCTTGGATTAACCAACCGTTCATTTAACGTAGGATTAAATCCTGAGATCGGCTACAGCATTACTTCCTGGCTGGATGCAGGTGTGGCATTGAACCTCAATTATTTTTCGCAAAATGCTTCCGATTACAGCAGCATCCGTTTACGTAATTTCAATTATGGAGGTGGAACGTTTTTGCGTGTCTGGCCACTCAGTTTCCTTCATTTTCAAATACAACCGGAATATAACTGGATCAATTCCTCGCAAAAAGATGTGATCAGCGGACAAACCGGCACATATAATTACAAAGCAGAAAGTTTATTGGTGGGCGTAGGTTATGGAACCCATATACTGGGCAGTCATTATTCGTATGTAACACTGATGCTGGATGTTTTGCAAAATCGCAACTCACCCTACCGCGATCAATACAACGATCCGTTACCGGTTTTCAGGGCAGGCTTTGGCATGTATCTTAAACCAGCGCGGAAATAGCTTCTTCGGGATTGTCGCACACGATCAACCTTTCTTTCCAGTCGGTATATAAAAAACCTTCACTACTCATATGGTCAATATGCGCGATCAGGTGATCATAAAATCCTGCAGTATTGAGCAGTATGATTCTTTTATCGTGGATCTTGAGGTTATTCCATGTAAGCATTTCAAAGAGTTCATCCAATGTGCCGTTACCACCGGCTAAGATGATAGCTGCATCGCATAATTCATACATTGTTTTCTTACGGATATGCATATCAGCCACAACTTTGAGATCGGTAATATTTTTATGATGTGCTTCCCATTCCATTAATATTTCAGGAATGATACCGGTTACTTTACCACCGTTTGCCATTGCGGCGTCAGCAATATCTCCCATTAATCCCCTGCCACCACCGCCATAGATCAATTCGATCTTCTTTTCTGCCAACAACTTACCCAATGCTTTTGCATGCTGTACATATAGACTGTTGGTGCCGCTTTTGGATCCGCAAAAAACGGCGATACTTTTTACCTGCATAAATTGGTTTTACAGAAGGCAAAATAGGTGAAATATTTTTACTACTTTTCGATTCTCAATTATTAACGGTTTAATCATCCCCTATGTCGCCAGTGTTGCTTTTCTCTTTCGTAATTGCTTATTTCATGATATTGCTAGGTGTAGCCTGGTATACCGGCAGAAACAGTAACAACGAATCTTTCTTTATCGGCAACAAAAGCAGTAACTGGATGCTGGTTGCATTTGGTATGGTGGGTACATCTTTAAGCGGTGTAACTTTTGTGAGCGTTCCCGGTGCGGTGGCCAAAGAATCCTTTGCCTATTTTCAGGTAACACTCGGTTATCTGATCGGGTATGTGGTGATTGCTTATGTATTGCTGCCATTGTATTACCGGCTTAACCTAACTTCCATTTATAACTATCTCAATAACCGTTTGGGATTTACTTCTTATAAAACCGGTGCGGGATTTTTTATCTTATCCAGAATATTAGGAGCAACTGCAAGATTGTATCTCGTAGTAAATATTTTGCAAGATGCGATCCTGAACAGTTTTCATATTCCTTTTTGGGCAACCACTCTGATTATATTAGTGATGATCCTTCTCTATACTTTTGAAGGTGGTGTAAAAACCATTGTGTGGACAGATACTTTGCAAACTACCTGTATGTTATTGGGATTGGTAATCTGCGTAATTTATATTCTCAACAATTTGCATCTTGGCCTTGGCGAAAGTTTACAGCAGATGCACGACAAAGGGTATTCTCAAATATTTTTCTCTAACCCAAACAGTAAATTATTTTTTGTAAAACAAATACTGGCCGGAGCATTTATTACGATAACCATGACGGGAATGGACCAGGAAATGATGCAGAAAAATATTTCCGTAAAAACATTAAAAGATTCGCAGAAGAATGTGATCTCGATGTCTGTTGTATTGATGAGTGTGATCCTGATATTTTTATTTCTTGGTGGATTATTATACCTCTATGCAGCACAGTTGAATATCCCCGCCACAGGTGATAAATTATTTCCGGCCATTGCGCTGGAACATATGCCTCCATTTGTTTCGGTGATCTTTATTATTGCCTTGATCTCGGCATTGTTTCCAAGTGCAGATGGGGCTATCACAGCTTTAACTTCTACTTTTTGTATTGATATCATTGGTATGCAACGCAGACCCGATCTTTCGGATGCACAAAAGAAAAAGATCAGACAGCGTGTGCACCTTTCTTTTGCGGCTGTGTTTTTGGTATTTGTAATGGTATTCAAATGGATCAGCAATCCGAGTATGATCGGTGTGATCTTAAAAGTAGCTTCTTTTACCTATGGCCCGCTTTTAGGCCTGTTTACATTTGGTATTTTAATGAGGCGTTCTGTAAAAGACAAACTAGTTCCTTATGTATGTATTGCGGCACCCATTATTTGTTTTGTGATGGACAGGTACCAGAAAGAATTATTCGGTTCATTTGAACTTGGCCTCGAATTGCTGATCATTAACGGATTGCTCACTTTTATCGGATTATTCCTGATATCGAAGCCTTCTGATGCGGCAAGACTTTAGCACATTTTGGAATTTTGAAATTTTGGATTTCGGAATTGGCTTCAATTGCCAATGGCTAAACGCTTCTCCTTATATTTGCAGATGGAATTGATTCATCCGTTAGTGGAAGCCTATGCAGGGAAGTTTACTTCTCCCGAAGATGCGCTGCTGGCTGAAATTAATGCTCAAACAATACAAAACCACCCGCATGCGCATATGCTGAGCGGGCATGTGCAGGGCAGGTTTCTTTCCTTTATCAGTAATATTCTGCGGCCAAAATACGTTTTAGAGATCGGAACCTTTACGGGTTACAGTGCTTTGTGTTTGGCAGAAGGATTGGCATCAGATGGTGAATTGCATACTTTGGAAATCAGAGAAGAAGATGCAGCTATATCCCGCGCAAATTTCAGCAGATCGGAAAAGAATAAGCAGATACATTTGCACCTTGGTGATGCAAGAGAGATCATTCCTGCATTAAACTATCAATGGGACCTTGTTTTTATAGATGCTGATAAGGTTTCGTATATAGATTATTACGAATTGATTGTGCCGAGATTAAGTGATAGAGGAATGATCCTTGCCGACAATGTATTATTCCACGGAGAAGTATTTAATGAACCTTTAACCGGAAAAAATGCAAAAGCCATTCAGGCATTTAATGAGCATGTGATGAATGACGAACGCACGGAACAGGTATTGATAACCATCAGAGACGGCGTTATGCTGATCAAAAAGAAATGATAATGAAAAAAATAATATTTAGTGTATGCCTCCTTTTATCTGTGGCCGCTAATGCACAGAGAGAGAAAGCGCAGGCCTATATTGAAACGTATAAGGAACTGGCGATGACAGAAATGATTCGTACGGGTATTCCTGCAGCTATTACATTGGCACAAGGTGTACTCGAATCACAATCGGGTGAAAGTGATCTGGCCAAAACTTCCAACAACCATTTTGGTATCAAATGCAAAACAGAATGGACGGGTGCCAAAACCTATCATGATGATGATGAGAAAGCAGAATGTTTTCGTGTATATCCATCCGTTGAAGATTCTTATAAAGACCATTCTGAGTTTTTGAAAACAAGACCCAATTATGCTTTTCTTTTTCAGATAGATCCAACCGATTATGAAGGATGGGCAAAGGGTTTGAAAAAAGCAGGTTATGCAACCAGCCCTACCTACCCGCAGAAATTAATGAAAGTGATCAATGATTATAATCTTCAGCAATATAGTTTGCTGGCATTAGACAGAAAGAAAAACGGCATTAGCTCAAATTCAGTAATAGCAATTGTTTCACAGCCATCTTCTGCTGTCATCAACAAAGCAACGCAAATTTCTGTAAAAGAAAACCAGCCTGTTTCAGAACCTGTAAAAACAAAAACAGAAGTAGCCGAAAATCAAACTACACAAATTAGTAAACCAATATCCTATCCGCAGGGTGTATTTACGATCAACCATTCAAAAGTAATTTTTGTACCTGAAGGAACTTCTTTGCTGGCCATGGCCAATCAATTTGATATCGCATTTAGTAAACTGCTTGAGTATAATGATCTTGCTGAAATGGATATTACCGATACAGACCGTTTGATCTTTCTTGAGAAAAAAATGAAGAAAGGCACTAACGATTTTCACCTTGTTCAGTCTGGCGAAACGCTTCATGCCATCAGTCAGGCAGAAGGCATCCGCCTCGAAAACTTACTTGAATATAACCATCTGCCAAAAGATGCTTCGGTTTCAGCAGGTGATAAAGTGTATCTGAAACCCATGGTGTTTTCAACAGTACAACCTTTAAAATCATCTTTGCCAAAATAATTAACCACTGCAAATACCCACTACATGTCAGTAATCAAGGTTCACGATAAAACATTTGTTCCCTATCTGCCGGAAGCCCTTATTCTTGAAAAAGTAAAAGAACTGGCAGCGCAGCTGGATAAAGATTATGCCGGAAAGAAACCCTTGTTTATTGCCATTCTGAATGGTTCATTCATGTTTGCATCAGACCTATTTAAATATTTATCTATTGAAGCGGAGATCTGTTTTATTAAACTGGCTTCGTATAAAGGAACCAAATCTACCGGCCATGTGATTACGGCAATTGGACTGGATACCGATATTACCGACAGGCATGTGGTAATACTGGAAGATATTATTGATACCGGCAAAACCATGAACGAGTTTCTGCCGCAATTACGCAACCAACATCCTGCTTCTTTAAAAACAGCCATCCTGTTACACAAACCCGATGCTACTGTTTTTCCGATCAATATTGATTACTGCTGCTTTTCTATTCCCAATAAGTTCGTATTGGGTTATGGGCTGGATTACGACGGGCTAGGCCGCAATATCCGCGAACTCTACCGTTTGGATGATGGCAGCGATGCCTAAAATTCTGCTAATATCTCTTTTGGCATACTGAACTATCCGCAGTGTGTGTTAACTTGATATAAATCCTTCGCCAAATGAAAAAACTCATTTGGGTTATATTGTCGTTTCTTGCCATGTACCCTACTTATGGGCAGTACTATCTGCGTGGTGAAATCAAAGATGAACGTGGACGTTTACTGGAAGGTGTAAAGATCAATCTGGCTTCGCATGGGGCCTTCCCTTATTTCAGCGGCAGAGAAGGTAATTTCGGGATCTCCACTACTATTATTACAGACACAATCAATTTATCATTGGATGGATATGAAATGATCCGGAGAGTAATTGATACAAAGAAATTTCAATCGTTTATCATGAAGATGCTGCCTTCTACGGCGCATCTGTATACAGGAAAATTATCCTCAGCCACAACCAACCGGAAATCAAAACTATCTGTCAATGCATCGGTATTGGGAGAGAGTTATAACAGCTTGGTGGAAAATGAATTTATTGATGCGAAGCAATTTCCTGAAACGGGATTTGCCTTACACGTTGACAAAGCCTCATACAGTAATATCCGACGTTTTCTCAGTAATGATATGCTCGTACCGGTCGACGCCATTCGTATAGAAGAGATGTTGAATTATTTCAGCTTCAACAAACCCGATGAAAAATTTTCTGCCACACAATTCAACTGCAGAACAAAACTCACCAATTGTCCATGGGAAGAAAAAGACAAACTCTTATTCCTCAATATCACCGCACCTAAACTGAATCTCGATAGTATACCCGCATCCAATCTTGTTTTTCTGATTGATATTTCAGGCTCAATGGATAAACCGAATCGTTTACCCTTATTACAATCTGCATTCAAATTATTAACGGAGAACCTGAGAGAAAAAGATACCATCACAATTGTAACCTATGGAGGTGGCGTGGGTGTTGCTTTACAGCCCACCAGCGGAAAAGATAAAAAGCGGATTAATGAAGTGATCGACTCTTTAACAGCCAGTGGTGATACACCCGGCGAAGGAGCCATTCGCATTGCCTATGATCTTGCTAAAAGGTCTTTTATACAGAAAGGGAATAACCGCGTGATCCTTGCCACAGATGGTGATTTTAATATCGGACAAACCACAGAAAAAGAACTGGAAGATATGATCATTGCTTATAAACAAACGGGGATCTATTTAACCTGTTTGGGTGTAGGTATGGGTAATTATAAAGACAGTAAACTGGAAACATTATCTAAAAAAGGAAATGGAAATTTTGCCTACATAGATAATTTGCAGGAAGCACAAAAAATACTGGTAACAGAATTTACGCAAACCTTATACGCCGTTGCCAATAATGCTTTTCTGAAAATTAATTTTGATCCGAAGATCATAAAAGAATACAGACTGATTGGTTTTGATAATAAAAAGAATGCCATCGCCGACAGTACCAGTGAGCTTGAAGGTGGTGAGGTAGGCAGCGGCCATACAATGATGGCTATTTTTGAAGTACAATCACAAAAAAAGGATTCTGTTTTTTATCATAACCCTTTCGCTTCTATTTCACTCCAATATAAATTACCCGATAAAGACAGTACCATCAAACAATCGTATTCAGCTTTATACGAACCGGAAAGTATTGAAACAACCGATGCGGGTTACCGTTTTGCTGCTGCGGTTGCCATGTTTGGTGCCGTATTAAAAAAATCGGAATACATCAAAGACTATCAACCGGAAGATGTGTATGCATTAGCTAAAACCACTGTTGACATGAATGATTCACACCAAAGAGAATTTTTATTACTGATTGAAAAAGCCATAAAAATTTATCAGCCGGGTAAGCAGAAAAAAAGAAAATAGTTGCGCAAGAGTCAACATTTGAGTATTTTAGAAATATAATTCCTAAACAAATTGTCTCGATTTCATTCCATACAAGATTGGAAAATGAGGATGAAATATCTATACATTTTCATTATTGCAATTACCCTAAGTGGTTGTACAGGCGAAGTTACCCTGCCGCTAAAAGGCATTAACAACAAAGTCGAGATCTACCAGCTAAAATCATTCTCACATAGAACGGATACCTCTTTTGTGCCTTTCACGGTTGTACTAAGTGATATGGTTTTAGAAGACATCCCATTGGTAAACGATTATGAGATCAAATCCTATACACAGTCTTCCTATACTTTTGAATTATCCAAAGATCTTAATCCGGTAATTAAAAATTACGGGCCGGATAAAGCCTTTGTTGTAACCGTTAACAGGGAAGTGGTTTATTATGGAATGTTTCGTCCGGGCTATCTCAATTCAATTATACCGGGCCTCCCGTATATTGATCCGATTTTCGCGAATACTAATCTTAAGATCGGGCTTCCAATAGCACTGGGAACGGTCGGACCTCAACCTGCAGATAAAAGGAATGATACAAAACTGATTGATGCTTTGAAAGCCAGTTCTCGATTAAAATAATAATAACTCAGTAATCTGAATTAATTAAACGCCTCCCTCACCCTATCAAAAAAGCTCTTATCACCTTTATTAGGATGCGGTTTAAAATTTTCGCTCTTGCTTAATTTTTCAAGCAATTCTTTTTCTTCAGAAGTAAGATGCTGAGGTGTCCATACATTCACCTGAATTAACTGATCACCTTTTGCATAACCCTGCACTTCCGGAAAACCCTTTCCCTTTAAACGGAAGATTTTACCACTCTGTGTTCCTGCTGGGATTTTTATTTTTGCCCGCCCGTCAATCGTAGGTACTTCTACCTGTATACCAAATGCAGCATCTGGAATTGAGATATGCAGATCATACGCCACATTCAATCCATCCCTATGCAATTCCTCATGCGGCTCCTCTTCAATCTGTATGATCAGATCGCCGGGTGCACCGCCTCTTTCCCCTGCATTTCCTTTTCCACTCATGCTCAACTGCATTCCTTCCTGAACACCTGCAGGTATTTCAATACTGATGGTTTCTTCGCCATACACTCTTCCCTCCCCTTTACAGGCTGTACATTTTGCGGTAACTGTTGTTCCTTCACCATTACAGGTTGGACAAGTGGTTACCGTTTGCATCTGTCCTAAAAAAGTACTCGTTACTTTACGAACCTGCCCGCTGCCATTACAGGTACCGCAGGTTTGTAAACTGTTTTTATCTTTTGCACCATTACCACCGCAGGTAGTACAGGCAACATGTTTTTTTACTTTTACATTTTTTACAACACCCTTAGCAATCTCCTCGTAAGTCAATTTGAGTTTGATGCGAAGATTGCTTCCGCGTTGTCCGCGAGGCCTTCCTCCACCGCCACCTCTTCTTCCGCCACCGCCAAAGAAATTACCAAACATGTCTTCTCCAAAAATATCTCCGAACTGACTGAAGATATCATCCATATTCATTCCACCACCATATGCACCTGCGTTTCCGCCTTGTGTACCCGGACCAAAAGCCTGGTGTCCATAACGGTCATACTTAGCCTTCTTGGTTTCATCACTTAAGATTTCGTAGGCTTCGGCTGCTTCTTTAAATTTTTCTTCTGCTGCTTTATCACCCGGGTTACGATCGGGGTGAAACTGCATAGCGGTTTTACGGTATGCTTTTTTAATTTCATCCGCGGTTGCGTTTTTGCTTACACCCAGTATTTCGTAAAAATCTCTTTTTGCCATTGTTTGTTGATTGACCATTGTCCATGGACCATGGCCCATAGTCGTTTAATATAGAAGTACTATTTACCTACCACTACTTTTGCAAAGCGGATCAGTTTATCGTTCAGGTAATATCCTTTTACAACTTCATCTATCACTTTACCTTTCATCTCTTCTGTTGGAGCTGGGATTTCGGTAATCGCTTCATGTTTCTCAACATCAAAATCTGTTTGAATGCTTTCCATGGCTTTTACCCCTTTGTTCTGGAGTGATGATCTGAGTTTATTAAACACGAGTTGAATCCCTTCTTTCTGCAAAGCAATATCATCAGAAGCGGTAAATTGTTTTTCAGCACGATCACAATCATCCAGCACATCCAGCAGAGAAACGATCACATCTTTTCCGGCAGTCTGTATCAGATCCAGTCTTTCTTTCGCGGTTCTGCGTCTGAAATTGTCGAACTCAGCCATCAAACGCAGGTATTTATCCTTTTGCTCCTGTAATTCGGCCTGTAATTTTTCGGTTTCAGACACTTCTTCTGCCGGTTCATTCAAAAATGAGGTTCCGGCTGCATTTTCGTCAGTATTCATGTCCATTCCGCTAATTGTGTCCACTATTTCAGGATTTGGGGTAGTTTCTTTCGCTTCCATAATAATCTTTCGTTGTGTGGCTATACTGTCAAAAATATTGCCGAGGCAAAGAAAAGGGAAAAAATGGCAGGAGAAAAGGCAAGTTTGGAGTCTAAAGTCTGGAGTTTGGAGTTATTTGAGCTCATTTACTCCAGACTTCTAACTACTAACTCCAAACTCACAGTTATCTTTGATGGATGACAAAAGTGTATCTCAGAAAGAAAATCGCCCCAAGAATTGCTAATGGCCACCCCTGGATCTATGGAAATGAGGTGGAAAAGATAGAAGGTGAAGTGGTTGGTGGCGATATTGTAGAAGTGTATTATGGAGATGGGAAATTTGCCGGCAAAGGGTATATCAACCCAAAATCGCAGATTCTGGTGCGTTTGCTTACGCGAAAGCAGGAAACCATTGATGATACCTTTATCCATAACCGCATTTTACAGGCATGGGAATACCGGAAAAAGATCGGTTATACAGAAAACTGCCGGTTGATCTTTGGGGAGGCAGATCAGATGCCAGCACTCATCATTGATAAGTTCAATGATTATTTTGTGATACAGACGCTTTCGCTTGGGATGGATAAATGGAAAGATGCCATTGTAAAATCATTGCAATCGATCTTCTCGCCCAAAGGTATTTATGAACGGAATGATGTACCGGTTAGAGAACTCGAAGGCTTACCGCAACAGAAAGGATTTTTATCTGCTCCGTTTGATACCAATGTAACCATCAATGAAAATGGTTTACAATTTTTAGTAGATATAGAAAACGGCCAGAAGACAGGCTATTTTCTTGATCAACAGGATAATCGCCGCGCTATTGAGCATATTGTGAAAGATGCAGAGGTATTGGGTGTGTTTACGTATACAGGAACTTTTGAAATTCATGCAGCACATTACGGCGCAAAATCTGTTTTAGGTTTGGATATTTCTGAGAACGCAGTAGCACAAGCTAATAAAAATGCTGCGTTGAACGGTTTAGAAAACATCTGCCGTTTTGAAGCCGTGAACGCATTTGATGTTTTAAAACAATGGGGTAAAGACGGAAGACAATATGATGTGGTAATGCTGGATCCGCCTGCTTTTACCAAAAGCCGTGAAAATATTCAGAAAGCATTAACCGGTTATAAAGAGATCAATTTACGCGGAATGAAATTGATCCGCAACGGTGGCTTTCTGGTAACATCAAGTTGTACAAATCTGGTATCGCCCGAGCAATTTTTACAAACCATTGAAGCCGCTGCAAAAGATGCACGCAAAAAAATCCGTCAGGTAGTTTTTCAGCACCAGGCCGCCGACCATCCCATTATCTGGGGAATGGAGAATACGAATTATTTAAAATTTTTGATTGTTGAGGTTACGGATAGGTAGCTGTAAGTTTTAATTAATAAGTTGTAAGTTATAGGTGCCTTTATGTGTTACTTACAACTTATTACTTAAAACTTATTAATACTTATACAGCAGGTTCTGCAGGGGGCTATCATATTGTTTCATCTGTAAAGCACGATTCTTATAATCATTACCTGCATATTTATTGGCAGCAAGCGTTAACAGATAATTTAAATCTTTCTCTTCATACTTACCTATCTGCTGGTAATCAAATTTCTTTTTATCCATTGCATAGGGCAATAAGAAATCAAGTGCTTTCTGAATGCTTCTGCCGTCGCTGGTTTGATAATGCCATAGATCAACACCCATATTTTCTGCCTGTGCCGATAACATAAACCATGCTTTTAAATGGAAGGTTGAATACGATAATGCATTGGTACGTTCCAGTTCGAGCGGCTGTTTACCATCGGGTTCAATTTGTGAAGCCATCAGGATTTTGGCATTTTGGAAGATCGTTTTTGCGGTTTCTGTTTTCCCGCAGAATAATGCGATCGCGGCAGTCAGATTTTCATAATAGGTTTTATGATTATTCTTTGTTTTAAACTCTTCCTGTCCGTTCTTACTGGTTTGCAGCCATACCAGAAACTGATCAAACCAATCATGAATACCTTTTGCGACTTCCTTATTCATGGATTTTGATGTTTCCAGAATACTGATTGCATCCAGTAATTCGGGTACAAGATGAATATCAATAATGCCGATACCTCTTCCAGTATCAACACCCATGATCACCTGTCCGTGATTTAGATTTGGAATCATATAAGTGGCTGTGTCGATAAACCAAAACTTACACAGCTCTGTTCCTTTGGCTGCATACTTTTCGTTATGCGTGAAATAATAGGCCCATGATAAAGTGGTTACGTATTTGATCAGATCATCAAACCCTTTGTGATCGGTTACTTTATCATTATCCGGATTTCTCTGTCCGTCTTTCCTGATATATGGCAATCCATTCGGTTTCGAAGGATCGGGCCAGAAATAGGCAGCCATGCTCATATACTCATGCGGATTACCGCAAGGTGTTGCAAATTTTTTCTCAACAACCGAAACGATTCTTTTATCCAGCAATTGATCTGCCTGTTTTGAGAGAGACGCAATATCCTGCTGTATCAATGGGTCTTTTGCAGCAGCTTTTTGAACGGATTTCACATGATCAGGTGATACGGAATATAATTTTGGAGATTGTGCTGAAATTCTTTTCGGAAAAAAAGAAAAGCAGACAACAACTACAATGAAATATAAAACGCAGGTTAGAAATCGATTCATATACATAATTAATCAGATGGTTATTTAGGAAGTTTAACCCGCAATACGGGTGAGTCAGTTATTTTTTTGTCATCAATCATTAATGAAAGATCATCTACCCAGAGAATACCTGGTCCGGTTACAAAAGCCCCGAGATTAATTTTTGTTACTCCATCAACCAAATCAAGTGAAATCGAAAATTCCTTCCAGTCACTTGTGCCGCTTAGTCCACGTTCCTGCATATTATCGTATCGCAATACGGTGCTGTCATTTATTAAAGCCATAAATAATCGTGCATAACCATTATTTACATTTTCGGTTTTTAAAAAACCTTTGAGCGTTATATTTTTCCCCTTTACAGGTAAAGGAATTTGAAGATAGCACCCACCGAAATCGGCCTTGGTACTGGTGGTGAAGATTTTTGTTGAATATTGACCACTATGTTTTGTAACTGAATCGGCAATTAACCGGTAAATAATCATTTTATCCTGCGAATGACTCAATCCCCATTGCATGGGTTGAGCATACGCATCCACTTCTTCCATATCAAGGTTTAGTTTTTGTGTATGCGCAGCGCGACTAACCAATACTAATAAAAGACAGATAACTATTTTTTTCATAGACCTTTTATTATCAGCCACTGTTTATTTGAATTCATCAAAGGGGGTTTTGATATAAGACCAACTTACATTTTCTGCAAATCTTTTCTGATCCCCTTATCTAATATGGTTGATTTCATAATAATTTTATCGTCCACAATTAGTGTCAGATCATCAAACCAGGCCTTTCCCTTGCCTGCCAGTAATCCCCCAAAATTGATTGTGGTACTTCCTTTGATGCAGGGAAGTGAAATCATCAGTTCGCCCCAATCCATCGTTCCTTTAAGTCCTCTGTTTTGCATATTGTCGTAATAAAAAGTGGTGCTGTCGTTAACCAATGCCATAAATAGTCCTGCAAAACCATTATCTACATTTTCCGTTTTTACAAAGCCTCTCAAAACAACAACTTTTGCATTTTCAGGCAATGGCACCTGCAAAAAACAGCTTCCAAAATAGGCGATATCACTGGTGCTGAAAAGTTTTAGAGAATACTTCCCGCCATGTTTGATGGTAGAATCGGCAATCATATGATACACAATCCTTCTATCCGGCGGATGGCCCAAATACCATTGTGCCGGTTTTGCATATGCATCAACATCCTCCATCTTCAGGTTCAGTTCCTGTATCTGTGCATTTACCAATTGCACCATGCTGGCCAATAAAACAATCAAACCAAAACGGGCAATCTTCATACTCATTTTTGATAACTGCTTCTAAGTTACTCAACAGATTAACGCAATACAAGAAACCGCCTTGCCAACCATAAAATAAAAAATCTCCCAAAAGGAGATCCGGATTCAATCAAATATCTGTTACAGTCTATTTATTCACCTGAAATTTTCCTGACTCAACAATTCTCCCGCTTTGATCACGAAGCTGGTAAATGTATAACCCGCGGAAATAATTATCGTCGAGATTAATGGTGAGTTTAGAATCGTTAATTCTGATCTCATTCATCTTACGGCCAATAAAATTATACACCTGTAATGAATAGCTTTTATCAACCGATTTATCGAAGGTGAAATTGATATAACTGGTGGCAGGATTGGGAAAGAAATGGGCAAGTTTCGTATCATCTGCATAATCGCCATACGATACCCTGTCAACAACATAACTGTTGATGATGAGCGTAAAAGCCACTAAGAGTGATAAGTAAACCTTTCTCATGCTAAGTTTTCACTACTAAAATACCCATTCTATCCGGTTTGGACAAATTGATGGGGGTAATTTTAACATATAAGCCCTTCATCATCAGGGCAAAATGGGTGTTTTGCCCTGATAATGTTAAGGTTGTGAATGGGCAATGGTGAATGGTGAATGAAAGATCAGATGCTGAAAACTTCCATATTGCCCATTCACCATTCACCATTCACACTAAGCCAGTCCTTCCAAAGTTTGCTGAATAGCCGCAAAATCAGGAAGATCACCCGGTGTTGGGCAAATTTCTGCATAACGAACTACGCCTTCTTTATCTAATACAAAAGCGGCTCTTTTGCTTACGCCCTGCATTTCAAAAGCGGGGAAGGTTTCGTATAAAACGCCAAATGCTTTGGCTGCCTCTTTATTAAAATCGCTCAGCAAAGGAAAGTTCAGGTTCTGTTCTGCTTTGAATTTGCCCAAAGAAAACAATGAATCTACCGATACACCAAACACTTTTGCATTCGTGTTATTGTAGGTGGCGATATTATCTCTCACATTACATAACTCCGCTGTACAAACACCGGTAAATGCCAATGGAAAAAACAGAATCACCACATTGCTGCCTTTCTGCTCAGCAAGGGATACTTTGTTTTTATCGGTATCAAATAAAGTAAAATCGGGGGCTTGTTGTCCTGTCTGGATACTCATACTTTTTATTTTTTAATTGCTGCAAAACTAAAGCAATGAGATGGATTCACGCTAAGACAAGAAGAAAAAAGGGGGAAGAATCTCTCTTTTACCCCTTCACAACTTTGCGTGAAACAAATATCAGATCTTCATCTCCGGCACAAAATCCGGCACGTTTAACTTTCCGGCGGTTTTTGAAACAATCTCTTCTACGCTTACACCCGGTGCCCTTTCTCTTAATAAAAATCCATCGGGTGTAATATCAAGTACCGCTAATTCGGTTACTACTTTTTTTACACAGCCCACACCTGTTAATGGCAAACTGCATTTAGGCAATAATTTACTCTCTCCTTTCGGATTGGTATGCATCATAGCCACAATAATATGTTTGGCACTGGCTACCAAATCCATTGCACCGCCCATACCCTTTACCATTTTACCGGGAATCTTCCAGTTGGCGATATCACCGCTCTCACTTACTTCCATCGCACCCAAAACCGTGAGATCAATCTTTCCGGCACGAATCATCCCAAAACTTTCTGCACTGTCAAAAAAAGCACCACCGGATACCAGTGTTACAGTTTCTTTTCCTGCATTGATCAGATCCGCATCTACTGCAGCTTCTTCAGGATATGGCCCCATGCCCAATATTCCATTCTCACTCTGAAAAATCACAGTCATGCCTTCCGGAATATAATTGGATACCAGGGTTGGAATACCAATACCAAGATTTACATACATACCATCCTGCATTTCCTGTGCGATGCGTTTGGCGATTCCGTATTTATCTAAAGACATAATCCTATTAATTAAAAATTAAGAATTAATAATTGAAAGCATATAAGAGGAGTAATGGTTTAATAATTTTTAATTTCTAATTATTAATTTTTAATTCCATTCAGTTTCACCGTTTTCCTTTCTATTCTTTTTTCGTAGTTAACTCCTTTAAAAATTCTGTGTACATATACTCCCGCCACATGCACATCATCAGGGTCAATTTCTCCGGGTTGTAATAAGTGTTCTACTTCGGCAATGGTAATGTTTCCTGCTTTAGCCATGGAGGTTGAAAAATTTCTTGTGGTCTTGCGGAATACAAGGTTGCCCATCGTATCTCCTTTCCATGCTTTTACAATGGCATAATCTGCGTGCAGTGCATGTTCCATCAAATGCATCTTTCCGTTGAATTCGCGGATCTCTTTTCCTTCGGCGATCTCTGTGCCATAACCGGCGGGTGTGAAAAATGCGGGGATGCCCATTCCGGCCATTTGTATTCTGGTGGCAAGCGTTCCCTGAGGAATCAGATCAACATCCAGTTCTCCGCTTAATAACTGTCGTTCAAATTCTGCATTCTCGCCCACATAACTGCTCATCATTTTTTTGATCTGTTTGGTTTTGAGGAGCAGACCCAATCCAAAATCATCCACACCTGCATTATTGGAAATACAAGTCAGGTTTTTAATTCCCTTTCGAACAAGGGCGGCAATTGAATTTTCGGGGATACCGTTCAGGCCAAAACCACCTAACATTAAAGTGGCGCCATCGGCAATATCATGAATGGCCGCATCGGCATTGGCAAAGACTTTATTCATAAGGCAATCGTTAACTGTACAAAGGTAGGGATTGCTTAATGACCCTGCCCAAAATTGAAAACTTTGGTTCTTTCGCGGGTAGCAAATGCATCTATAGAATCTATCAGGATCTTGAAATCCGCAGGATGGGAAGCGTAATATTTATAACTGCTGTCGAAATGGCCACGGGTTATTTTATGGAGCGCAAAGACCTCTTCATATAAACGGATATCTTCTCTTCTGCCCTTGGCCAGACTGTCTTTACTAAGCATTCTGATATATAACTCATCAGCACGCAGCATATCCCACATTACCACTTTCATACTATCTATGCCAATAACGGATTGTGATTTGGAACGACAACCGGCAGCAAAAAAAACAATCATTAATAAAGCAGAGAAAAAATACTTCATCGCAATTCCTGTTTGTAGCGTGAGGAGTTGATCACATCAAGCTCACTTAATATATCTGCAGCTTTGGCTCTTTGTTCCGGCGTTCCTTTTTTAAAGATGCCAATCAGTTCCTGCATTTTTCCCTGTAATAAAAACTGGAGGATCATGGTATTGGCATTCTCTTTATTAAATGCCTGTAACTGAATTAGACCCTGTAACATATTGGCCCGTGCTTCTGCTTCTGCATCATACATTTTATCAAGGCTGGAACGATAATAGGTATAGATGATGTCGTGTATCAGATTGTAACGGTTGTTGGTGAGGTTCTCATTTAACCAGTAACGGTTTCTCGATCCGTCAAACACACGCCAGCCGCTGATGTTACGTCCTTCGGGTGCATTGTTTACAATATTCTGTGCTTTTCGGAAATAAGCTTCTCCACCTTTTGGCGAGAAGGAATCATAATCAAGCCCCAGAATCATATACGCATAATACGCCAGCACGGCGGGCAGATTAGATGCCAATGCATCCGTTCCCTGAATCCGGTTCTCATTAAATTCTACCGGCTGAAATTCTACATATTTAAACGCGATATCTGCATCTATATAATTTACCAACGCAGAATTATAGGTAGCATTAAAAACAGGTCTTGCTGCCTGTATGGTTAATGTGGCTTTGTACACATTGGTTTCCAGAATACTTTCAATATTGATCAGAAAACTGCAATCGATCTTTTCATTTGCCTGAAACTGATCGTTACCCCATTTGCGGTTATTGAGAATATTATTCAGCTGTGTTTGCAGGGTAGTAAAAATCTTTCTGTCTACCGTAGTATTTACCCTTGCTGCATTTACACTTACCCTTGCCTGTAGCTCTTGTGCAGATGCAGAGACGGTTACGCAGGATAAAATGATGGCAATATAAAGGAGCTTTGAACGCATGTGTTTGTGTTGTGCTGTGATTCTTTTCGTGAATCGTGAGACGTGAATCGTGAGTGAATTTCTTTTGCTCACGATTCACGTCTCATGCCTCACGCTTTCTCCCTCAAAATAACAAAAAACGACAGTTAATCACTGTCGTTTTCAATCATTTAGTAAATACTTGGCTTACCTGAACAGGTCGCTGTCGTTATTACGGCGGTAGTAGATCTTATCTTCCATGAATTCCTGTGTGGCAAGAATGGCAGGGTTAGGCATTTTTTCATAAGCCCTAGATATTTCGATCTGCTCTTTGTTTTCGTGAATTTCTTCGAGACTGTCTGTATGACTGGCAAATTCTTCCAGTTTGTTATGCAGCTCTTCCCTTAATGAGATATTGATCTGGTTGGCTCTTCTGGCAACGATCGCAATAGACTCATACAGGTTCCCTGTTTTTGATTTGATATCAATCAGGCTTTTTGTTTCAACCACACTGGCGGTATTAGCGCTCATTTGCCTTCTTAGTTTGCTCATTTTTCAGGGTTTTTAAAATGTTATCGGTTTGTGATTTGTATTTATTTACTTCTTCCAGCAATTTACTCTCTCCAAAACGTTCGTTGAAATCGCTGATCTCTGTCATCACTTTTTCATAACGTTCTTTCTGCTTTTCTTCATAGCTCATTTCAGCATATTTGAAATAAGATCTGATCACCTGCAGTTTGTATTCATCCGCTTTTTTAGAGTCGGGAAAATTGTCAGATACATTTGCAAATGCAATCGCTGCTGCTTTATAGAAACCAAGGTTATAATATAACTCTGCGCTCTTATAATCTTTCAACTCCAGTTTGTCTCTGCATTTATCAATGATCTCCGTAGCTTCTTTGGAACGGGGCGATGTTGGATGCGAATTAATAAAGGCCTGCATCAGCTGCATGGTCTTATTGGTATTTGTTTGATCCAGTTCTACTTTAGGCGATTGTTTGAAATAACAATAGGCCCTCATATAATCACACTCCTCTCCTTTGGTACTGGTCGGAAAATTCTCAACAAAACTTTTGAAGAGATTTTCTGCATTCAGATAATCTTTCTGGTAATAGTAAGAGTACGCGAATTTGTAATACATATCCTCATAACGCGTAGATCCTTTTACATACGGAAAGATATCTTCAAAGAGCTGCTGGGCATAACTGTAGTTCTTGTTTGCATAAAACTGCTCAGCCATTTTGTATTTGTACTCATAATCCTTACTCTTCATGATCTTCCCAAATTTATTGGAACACGAAGAGGTAAGCAGCACTACCGATAATAATAACAGAACGATCCTATTCATACAAGTTGGCAAAATTAGTTATTTGCGGGCAATTTATAAAGTCCGATTCTTGTTTTGGCGTTCAGGTAGTTAAGAATTACACAAAAGAAACAAGAATCAAGGGACAAGAAGCAAGAAACAAGGTTCAAGAGGCAAGAAACAAGGTCCAAGAAAGAAAGGTTCAAGGCTTAAGAAGCAGAATTTTAGGCATTAACCCCCTTAAATCCTGAACCTTGGGCATTGAATCTTGATCCTTGGATCTTGGAACTTGTATCTTAACAAAAGGCTGCTTTAGTGAATAAAGCAGCCTTTTGAGTAACTATTTGGATATGAAAGACTTATTTACCGTCTTCCCCTTCCTGTAATTTGGCTTTGATCTCAGCTAAAGCACCCAGATCTCCCAAAGTTGCTTTTTCTACCTTAGCCTGGATATTTTTCACCGCTTTTTTAGTGTTATCGGCTTCAGTTTTGGCTTCTTTTTTCTCTGCTGCTACAACTTCGGCTACATGCTGCTCCCAGATACGTGCGTGGCTGAGAACGATACGTTTTTCGTTACGATCGAACTCAATAACCATGAACTGGGCAGTTTCATCAGCCTGAACCTGCTTACCATCTTCCTTGTTCAGGTGACGGTTAGGGGCAAATCCTTCGAGGCCATACTGTAATTGTACCAAAGCGCCTTTGTCGTCCTTACGGGTAACAGTGCCTTCGTGGATGGTACCAATTGCAAAGGTATCTTCCAGCGCATTCCAAGGATCTTCTTCCAGTTGCTTATGTCCTAATTGTAATTTGCGGTTCTCTTTATCAATGCTGAGGATGATCACGTCGATCTGCTCACCAACTTTTGTATAATCAGTTGGGTGATTGAAACGCTTTAACCAGCTCAGGTCGCTGATGTGGATCATACCACCGATACCCGGCTCCAGTTCAACAAATACGCCATAAGGAGTGATGTTTTTCACCAGACCTTTGTGCTTGCTGTTTTCAGGGAATTTGGTTTCGATAGTGCTCCATGGATCCTGGCTCATTTGTTTGATGCTCAGGCTCATTTTACGAGCGTCTTTATCGAGGGTAACCACTTTTGCTTCGTACTCATCGCCCAATTTGAAGAATTCCTTCGCATTGATTGGAGTATTTGCCCAAGTGATCTCAGATACGTGTACCAGACCTTCAACACCAGGCTGAATTTCTAAGAATGCACCGTAATCTTCAATATTTACCACTTTACCTTTGACAACCGTTCCTTCTGCCAAACCTTCAGGCAGCACATCCCATGGATGCGGAGTTAATTGTTTCAGGCCTAAGCTGATACGTTTTTTGTCGTCGTCGAAATCCAAAACCACCACTTGTAATTTCTGGTCCATCTTCACCACTTCGCTTGGGTGAGAGATACGTCCCCATGAAATATCGGTGATGTACAACAGACCATCCAAACCGCCTAAGTCCATAAAGGCACCGAAATCTGTGATGTTTTTCACCACACCTTCCAATACCTGGCCTTTTTCGAGTTTGCTCATGATCTCTGCACGTTGTGCTTCGATATCGCTTTCAATTAGTGCTTTGTGAGATACAACGGCATTCTTAATGGTTTCGTTAACCTTAACCACTTTAAATTCCATTGTTTTACCAACAAACTGATCGTAATCAGTTACCGGTTTCACGTCGATCTGAGAACCTGGTAAGAATGTTTCCATACCAAATACATCTACGATCAATCCACCTTTTGTTTTGCTGGTTACGGTACCGGTAATAACCTCACCGGTTTTATGTACTTCCACAATTCTTTCCCAAGCGCGGAAGATACGGGCTGATTTACGGCTCAGGTGCAGATTACCACCCCTGTCTTCTTTCTCAACTACCATTACTTCTACATCATCACCAATCTTTAATCCCTGAATATCACGGAATTCGTTCAAAGAAACCAGGCCATCACTTTTGAAACCGATGTTTACAACCACATCTGTTTTGGTTAAAGCAACAACGGAACCTTGTACGATCTCGCCATCTTCAATTTGTACAAAAGTGTCATCATACACTTTATCGTACTTCATTCTTTCTGTTTCAGCATAATGACTCACATTACGTTTGTCGATGCTCCAGTCAAAATCATCATGAGCGGTTTCAATAACCGGCTCTGCTACAGCTACCGGGGCAGCTTCAGCTACAGGTGCATTTGTTGTCGCAGTAGTAACTTCCGGTGCTGGTTCAGCCGCGGCGTTCTCCTGTGCATCTGCGTTTAGTTGTTTGTTAATAAGATTCATAAAATACCCGATGGTTTTATTTCGGGGGAGCAAAGGTAGGATTCTGAGGGGATATGAGGAAGGAATTTGGGGAGTTTTTAGGTTGAAAAGGGTGGTTTTAGGGCGATTTTGGGGGATATATTAGAGGAATATTGAATATAGAGCAGGGAATTTTGAATGTTGAAGGGTTTTTATGTCTGATTTTAATTGTGCTTATAGATTAAAATAACCGATGGCTACCAGGTGATTAGGTTTTAAATAGATGAATTTTCTCTCTGCATCAATGATCCAGTTGAAGCGTTTGATAATATCTCCACCCATGATGCTCATTTTTTGCCGGCCGATGGTCCCTTCAAAAAAACCAACTGGGACATTAGCCAATTGTTCATCCCCTATTTTGACAAAAGGCATGATCGCTTTTTTTGTTTTTAGAATATTCCCGTAAGAATCTTTTAATGATTGTTCTCCTGTTATTTTTAATTTTTCGCCGAG
The DNA here is from genome assembly GCA_965206685.1 of Sediminibacterium sp. GTDB lineage: Bacteria > Bacteroidota > Bacteroidia > Chitinophagales > Chitinophagaceae > Sediminibacterium. The sequence continues at coordinate 318,937 of OZ242223.1, read as the reverse complement.
CTTGTTTTCGTTAGCAAACTTGTCGTCTAATAAAAGTCCACCCGCATACCCTGAGTGAATTAAAAATGTATTATGGAATGTTGAATCATTCCATTTACAATCTAAACCGATAAACATATTCACCCTGTCGTTGTCGAATGTGAGAACAAGCTTTTCATATTGTTTACTTTTGGCAGGAAGGCTTGTGTAGATGCGAAGAAGCATCTTATCAAAATCTATTTCGATTACTTTATTCGCAAACAGGTCTATGCCAAATTTTCCATCTGTATACTGCCCGGAATTTTTGTTCTCCCATATTGGCACATTTTCCCAGGAAAGGCCGGCTATTTGAATTGAATTGTTTTTACTGAGTCTTGAAGTATTGGCGCTGTTTCCCCAACTTTGAACACTGTCGGTTTTATCAGTGAAATGTATTGTTTTTAGTTTTTGTACGGCTTCTTCAGTTAACGTAAGATCATTTGCCGCGGTATGAAACATCAGTTGTACCGTATCTTTTTGATTAAGAATGGCCTGAACAGAAAGATTATTGTATTCGGTTAATTGAAACGGGATGCTGTATTCTTTTTTCAATTTTCCGGTTTGCTTTTTTTCCTGCGCAGAAAGAAGCTGGGTAAGGAAAAGGAATATAATACATGCAAATGATTTTATGCTAAACATCAGTCGATAGAATTAATTGAAAAGAATCAAAGCACCTTTTTTGTTGTGAAAGATAATAAACGCTCTGCGCCCCCTGCGATTCTTTGCGTTCCCTGCGTTACAACTTTAAAGTTTGAACTATTGTAAGAACTACCATTCAATCAGGCTTTAAAGATTTTAAATTTTAAGATTTTTGAGGATTAAAGCGGTAACGCAAAGGGCGCGGGGAACCGCAAGGTGCGCTGGGAAAATCAGTTTGAATAGAACAGCTACCGCTGATTAAGCCCGCATAATCTTATCCATCTTTCTACCTTTTGCGAGTTCATCTACCAGTTTATCGAGGTAGCGAACTTGCTTTGTTAATGGGTTTTCAATATCTTCTATCCGATAGCCGCAGATTACGCCGGTAATCAGGTGTGCATTGGGATTTAGTTTCGCATTTTGAAAGAAGGTTTCAAAAGTCACTTTTTCTTTGATCAGCGCTTCAATCTTTTTTTGTTTATACCCGGTAAGCCATTCAATTACCTGAAGCAATTCTTCCTCAGTTCTCCCCTTCTTCACTACTTTGGTGAGATATAAAGGATACACAGATCCAAAGATCATTTTGGCGAAGCGTTCATTGTGGGTGGCGGAATTATTCATGGGTGTATTGATAAATTCTTGTATTATTTATTGCAATTTAAAAATAGGTAATTTATAATCCTCACAAAAAAACAGTGGCTATTTGAATGAAGATAAAGTGATTGTTTTATTATTTGATGTTTTCCACCCGCACGTATTTTTCAATTGTTCCATCAGCCGCTACGAGGCCTCTGTACATAACAAGTGTATCATTACTGATTTCAAAGAAAAGTTTCGCGTTTGCGTTTTTGTCGAAGATCAATGCATCCATCAATTGTCCGGTGGCGGGGGATGTGTCTTTTGTTAGGGTATATTTTCCGGATACATATAAAACACCGTTCGAATATTGCTGATAGGTAGTGTCGGTAAACTTCCAGATGTTTTTATTACCGGGACTGGTATTTGGGCCGGATCCCGGTGCGCGATATCCTCCGTAAACGCTTCTTAACTCCCAGGTGTTTTGCAGGGCAACCGGGCCTTGATTGATAACAGGTGCAGGATCACTATCTTTTGAACAGCCGGGTAGCATATTGAGTACAATAACCAAACCGACAAGGGATAAGATCGTTTTCATAAAGGCAATTGATTTATCTGAATTCTGACACTTATGAATGGATAAACGTTGCACTGAATTTACAACTAACTTATTAAAATAAGGAGATATTATGCTGATATAAACCTGTTATTTACTAAGTCTTTAAAAATCAAAGCACGGGTTGTCTCATTTCGTTATGAATGTTGAAGAAGCAGTCCTTCTTCGCAAAAACCCTATTCAATCAATTTCCGAACCCTACCATTTTATGTAATGTATGCGGGTTATACACCTGCCCTTCTTTAATAACTGAATACACTTTTCGGATATTACGTATTTCGGTCATCGGGTTGGCATCCAGTATGATCAGATCTGCTTTTTTACCTGTTTTGATAGAGCCTGTTACTTTATCCATATTCATTACCTGTGCTGGTGTAATGGTAGCAGTTTGTATAGCTTGCAGCGGCGTTAACCCGGCTTCTACATATAGTTCCAACTCCCGTGGTAAACTGTAACCGGGGAAACCCATATCGGTTCCGGCTACCACGGGTATACCGTTATCGTACAATGTTTTTACCAAGGTTTTCATACTTTGATACTTGGGCAGATTTTTCTTTGCTGCTTCTGCCGGCTCTCCCATGTTTGTAAACAATTGTTGCAAAGGCAGGGGCAGGTTAAAATAATTGGGCTCCATGATCTTTATGTCTTCGTTAAGCGGCCGGTAAGTCATTTCATACACACCAATGGTTGGATCTACCACCGTGTGATGTGCTTTTAAAAATGCTAGTGCATCTATGCTGGTTGCATCCTGCATATCAACGGATCCATCTTTATTCTTTTTCATCATCGCGTATACATACTGCATGTGGTTGATCATGTTCATCCCCGAATCAATGCCGGCTTGTGTACTCATGTTCTGTGGTATATGGCCGGTAACAGTAAGCTTGAGGCGATGTGCTTCATCGCAGATGGCTTTTACAATATCGGGTTTAACCGAGCCGTATATTTTTATTTGTGCAAAGCCGTTGTTCTTATACATGTTCACCACAGTAACCGCTTCTTCTTTTGTATTGGCACGAACAATACCCAGCCCTCTCGGGCCAGAGCCATCAATAATACCCGCTTTCAATATCAGCGGGCCGATACCTTTGTGCGAATCAATGGCCTCTTTGATCGCATTGATATAATCGTATTCATTTCCGCAATCGCGAACAGTGGTAACACCGGCTGCGAGATATGCGGGCCCCCACTCTGCCTGTTCAAAATGTGCATGCATATCCCAAAGTCCGGGCAGAATGGTTTTACCTTCTGCATGAATTACAGTTGCATTAGCAGGTATTTTTGTATTTGCAGCAGTGCCCAATTTTGTGATGATCCCATTCTCAATAATAATAACGGCGCTGCTGATATTTTCCTTTTCTTCCACATCAATAACATTACCACCTACAATGGCCAGGATTTTATTTTTTGCTTCATCCATCTTCATGGAACTGCTGAAAAGTTTCATGGCATAAGTAGCGGCTTTGCCGATGAGTTGCGGAAGCAGTGGTTCATACGCTTCCCGCATCATCTCCAGTTTATCGCCTTCTGCATCATTGGTGATGAGGCAGATAAGGTTACCGCTATTGTCTGTCCATGCAATTTCATTACCCCATATCAATCCACTGATGATGTATCTGTTCAACACCAGACTTTTGTTTTGAAATTGCAAAGTTTCTACACCATCATTTTTGATGAGCACTTCTCCTTTTGGCAATATGGCAATAGATTTTGGTTGCCCGTGCTTCTGCCAGTATTGTAACAAAACCATCTGTACTGTGCCGGGAGAATAACCGGCTACCGGAAATGTGAGTGATTTGATCTGCTCTTTATTTACAATACTATCCACCCAGCTCGTAGCCATTCTATTCTGAATGCGAATACTGTCGTTGATAACAGAAAAACGGGAGGTGCTTCCTTTAATGAAAAGACTAACGGGCTCATGATCAGCTGTTGTAACCAACTTTGCTATTAATGGAACCGGGCGGCCACGGTCTGTAAATTTGAAGTCAATATTATAAGTAAGTTCATTCCCGTTCTTATTCATGACATATTTTTCCCTGCCAATATTCTGCGCAAATTTGTGGAGGAAGAAACTTCCGCTGTCAATAGCATTTTGTGCAAAACACAGATTTGTCAGGAATAACAATAGTGCAGAGAATAAAGCTTTTTTCATTTTATTGGATTTGCATTAATATCAATGAATGATTTTATTTGAAATCAGGTTTCGGTGATAGCTGGTTATTAAATGTATGTAATCTTAATTTGAAAAATGCTTAGGGAAGAATAATTGGCATTATTCACCACCCCGCCCTTCGCTAGGCCGCTTGGGCACCCCTCCTCGCGGGGCGAGGAGGGGATATTCTTTTTCCGTTCACTTATCTATTAAATGAGAATGACGAAGTGGGTTCACTTCGTCATTCAAAATTCCTTGTTCAATATTCGATATTCTATTGTGCTCTTTCGATGCCCAGTTCTAATCCTCTTAATTCTGCCAATCCTCTTAAACGGCCGATGGCTGTGTAGCCGGGGTAGGCGCCGGATTTTTTCAGATCATCGAGCATTTGGTGGCCGTGATCGGGACGCATGGGGATGGAAATGTTGCGACGCTTTTGTACCTGTACAATTTCTTTTACTACTGCATACATATCTACATCACCATCGAGGTGATCGGCTTCAAAGAAGTTTCCTTCGTTATCGCGTTTGGTGCTTCTTAAGTGTAAGAAGTGTATATAATCACCCAAACGTTTTACCATACCGGGTAGATCGTTATCGGGGCGAACGCCGAATGAGCCTGTGCAGAAACAAAATCCATTAGCGGGTGATGAAACCGCTGCACGCAGATCATTCGCATCTTCTTCTGTGCTCATGATTCTTGGTAAACCGAGAACCGAATATGGAGGATCATCGGGGTGAATGGCCATTACCAATCCTAAAGATTCTGCAACAGGTACCACTTCTTTTAAGAAATAGAATAAATGCTGTTTCAGTTTTGCGCGGTCTATGCCTTCGTATTTTTTGAGTGCATCAAAAATCTGTTCGGGTGTAAATTGTTCACGGCTGCCGGGGAGACCTAATAATGTATTCTTACACAACAGATCTTTTTCTTCCTGCGACATGGAAGCAAATTTTTGTTTGCCTCTTTCAATTTCTTCTGCGGTATAATCTTTTTCTGCGCCGGGGCGTTTTAATAAGAACAGATCAAAAGCAATGAATGCGGCCTTCTCAAAATATAAAGCGCGGCTGCGATCGGGCATTTCGTAAGAAACATCTGTACGAACCCAATCAAGTATCGGCATGAAATTATAGGTAATTACTTTTAATCCGCATGCTGCTACATTTTTCAAACTCACTTTATATTTCTCGATCCATTCCTGAAAATTGCCGTACTGGCGTTTGATATCTTCATGAACGGGTAAGCTTTCAATTACTGTCCAAGTCATACCTGCGGCTTCAATCAAAGCTTTGCGTTGGTTGATTGCTTCTACCGACCAGATCTCCCCTACGGGGATTTGATGAAGAGCGGAAACCACGCCTGTGCAGCCGGATTGACGTATATCCCACAGGTCAACGGGATCATCGGGTCCGTACCAGCGCATTGTGTGTTGCATTGCCATATATCTTTTTTAAAAATTATAAATCTCTGCGCTAACTCTGCTTCTCCTTTTCTCTGCGGTGAAAAGCTTTACCGTTTCCAGGATCTCAAACATTTGAAACCTCTATTCACCGCAGAGGCACGAAGAACGGAGAGTTTACGCGGAGGCAAACCTAAAAATATCGCCACAGATTTCGCAGATGAGGGTTAACTAAATCTGCGAAATCGATGGCGAAGAAAATTTGTTTACCAGAAAATGGTATAGAGAGCAGTAAGAATACCTAATACGATCAAAACACCAACCGTAAAACCGGGACTGAGTTTGAACATGCTTCTGTCTACTTCCAAACCATTGGCTTTTACACCGCGTTTATGATCAATTAAACTGATGATGACCATTCCCACAATACAGAGAACGAATACAAAACCCATTCTGTCTAAGAAAGGAATTTCATATACATCTCCTGATTTTGCTGCGAAGCCCATGGGTTCAAGGAATGCGAGGTTGGCAAATTTTGGTAAGAACTTAAAGAAGATGGAAAATAAGAATCCACCAACGGTTGCAAAGAGCGCCGCATTGGAAGAAGATTTTTTCCAGAAGAACCCAAGTATGAACATCGCGAAGATACCGGGAGATACAAAGCCGGTGTATTCCTGAATAAATTCAAAACCACCTTTTTTATCAATCCCCATAAATGGTGCAATTACCACACCAATGATCAATGCCATTACTACAGTGATCTTTCCGATCCATACCATTTTCTTTTCACTTGCTTCGGGATCAATTTTTTTCTTGTAGATATCGAGTGTAAAAATGGTTGCAATGCTGTTTGCTTTACCTGCGAGTGATGCAACAACGGCTGCTGTTAATGCAGCGAAAGCCAAACCTTTTAATCCCGGTCCGAGAAGATTCAGCATCGTTGGATAAGCATTATCCTGAACGATCTCACCATTCAACATCATCTCTTCGTGAAAACCTCCGTTCTGATAAAGAACGTAAGCTGCAATACCCGGTAATACTACAATCACTGGCATTAAGAGTTTTAAGAATGCAGCGAATAAGATACCACTGCGTGCAGTTTTGAGATCCGCTCCCAATGCACGTTGTGTGATATATTGATTACAGCCCCAGTAGTTCAGGTTTACGATCCACATACCACCGATCAATACGGTTAAGCCCGGCAGACTGATAAAATTTGGATTATCTTTTTTGAGGATCATGTGGAAGTGATCGTTGGCTTTATCGGTCAATAATTTCAAGCCATCAAATACACCATTACCGCCAAATTTATCAGACACCAATGATAATGCAAGATAGGTTGTTGCCAAACCACCTACGATCAAAAAGAATACCTGAATTACATCTGTATATCCGATTACTTTCATTCCACCCAAGGTGATGATGATCGCAAACACTGCAAGGAAGATCATACACAAATACAAAGGCAATCCTGAGATCGCATGTATAGCCAATGCACCGAGATATAATATAGACGTAAGGTTTACCACTACATATAATAATAACCAGAACACAGCCATGATCATTGCCACTGTACTGTTGTAACGCTGGTTGAGAAACTGCGGCATGGTGTAGATCTTATTCTTAAGATATACAGGAATGAAAAAGATAGCGACAATCATCAGTGTTGCTGCAGCCATCCACTCGTAAGTAGAAATGGCGAGACCCATTTTAAAACCATTACCACTCATACCAATCATCTGCTCGGCAGAAATATTGGAAGCGATCAAAGAGGCACCGATGGCCCACCAGGTAAGGGAACCTTCGGCAAGGAAATAATCATGCGAAGCTGTGGTGCTTGCTTTTTTCTTGCGGCGGTAAACCCAGTAACCATAACTGGCTACGATGACAAAATAAATCAGGAATACAATGTAATCTGCGGTTTGCAATGATTTCATAATGGCGGCAATTTGGGGTTTCGAGTTTTGGGTTTGGGGTTTTCGTGAATCGTGAGGCGTGAATCGTGAGTGAAAAACATAGACTCACGACTGACGTCTCACGTCTCACGATTTGTAGAACATTTCGTTCCAGCGTAATTCGTTTTTGAATTGATGAATTTTGGTTTCCTTATCTATGAGTACTAATTCGATGTTGGCCATTTCAGCAAAGTCTGTGAGGTGTTCGCTGGTTAGGTTCTGACTGTAGCAGGTATGGTGTGCGCCTCCAGCCAATATCCATGCGGCGCAGCCTGTGTGCATGTTGGGGTAAGGTTTCCATAACACACGTGCTACCGGAAGTTTAGGCATACTTTGCATAGCAGCAACAGCAATTACTTCGTTTACCAATAAACGGAAACGGTTGCCCATGTCTACTACAGATGCATTGATAGCTGTGCCGGGAGCTGAATTAAATACGAGACGAACCGGATCAGCTTTCCCTCCTATTCCTAATGGATGAATTTCGCAACTCGGTTTTCCTTCTGCTATACTTTCGCAGATCTCAAGCATATGGCTTCCTAATACCAAACGGTTATCGGGATTAAAATGGTAAGTGTAATCTTCCATAAAACTGTTACCACCCTTCATTCCGCTGCCCATCACTTTCATGGCGCGTACGAGTGCGGCAGTTTTCCAGTCGCCTTCGCCAGCAAAGCCATAACCTTTTGCCATCAAACGTTGTGCGGCTATGCCCGGCAATTGTACCATACCGTGAAGGTCTTCAAATGTATCAGTAAAGCCTTTGAAATTTCCGGCTTCTAAAAATGTTTGTAAGCCTATTTCAATTTTGGCAGCTTCGCGCAGTGATTGGTGTTGAATGCCGTCTTTCAATAATGAGCTCATCAACACATATGCATATTCGTATTCTTCAATCAGCAGATCAATTTGTGAATCGGTTACATCATTGATCACTTTTACTAGATCACCAACACCATAAGTATTTACACTATATCCGAATTTAATTTCAGCTTCTACTTTATCGCCTTCTGTTACGGCTACATTGCGCATATTATCACCGAAACGTGCAAACTTTGCGGTTTGCCAATCGTTCCAACCTGCGGCAGCTCTTGTCCAGATATTTATTTTTTCCAAAGATTCACTATCCTGCCAATGTCCAACGACCACTTTTCTGTTCAACCGCATTCTGCTGGCGATGAAACCAAATTCTCTGTCGCCATGTGCAGATTGATTCAGGTTCATAAAATCCATATCAATCGTTGCCCATGGAATATCTCTGTTAAACTGCGTATGAAAATGCAGCATTGGTTTGTTCAATATTTTCAAACCAGGGATCCACATTTTTGCCGGGGAGAATGTATGCATCCATGTGATTACACCAATACAATCCACAGCAGCATTGGCTTCCATACAAACAGCATAAATTTCTTCTGCTGTTTTTACCGTTGGCTTATAGATAACTTTTACGGGTATCTGTGGAGAATCGTTTAGTGATCCTGCAATTTCTTTTGAATGGGCAGCTACCTGCTGAAGTGTTTCATCGCCGTAAAGGTGTTGACTGCCGGTGATGAACCAGACTTCTTTGTTTTTTAGATTGATCATTTACTACTATTTAAAATTTCTAGTTCTGTTATGCTTTCTAATTGTTATCTCACTGTTCTTCGAGAACCCGGGTCGCTCACCGCCGCTGGGCCCCGTTCCTCCTACAACAGGGCTGCTTTGGCCATTTTCAAATCAGCTTCGCATGATTTGAATGTCTTCTCCGCCTTAGGCGGATCGACACCATACTCAAAGAGGCCCATCCGGAGGAACTGATTAGAGGTTGATACTTCAATTACGCTCTGATACATTTCTTTATCCTCCTTTTAATATTTACTGCTCAGGTAATTACTAATTTCTAATTATTAATTACTAATTACTTCGTAAGAAGGTCTATACTTTTCACCTCTGATGGAAACCATAACATCATTTCCCCTTTACCACGATTTGCCCAACTATAGTAAGGAATGGCTGTTAAGGTTTGTTTTACGGTGTTGATATTATCCGGTCCTGTTACTACAACAGTTGGCACTTGTGCTTTTATTACAGTGATACCGTTTAGTAATTCTGGTTTATACTCTGTTGTAAACTGTGTGCCATTGGGTATTATGATATTACTTGTCTTTCCATTATTATCAACCCATTCTGCGCAATACATGATTGGGCCGCGTTGCAGAGCTACTTTGCCTTTATCATCAGAAATATTTTCATTGGCTAACACCCTTTTTACTTCCATGGGCAATTCCATTTCTACTACATCATTCTTTTTCCATGTACGGTTAATCACTGCATAGCCGTGTTCAATTGCATATTCAACCAGTTTGCCGTTTACTTTTATATTAATCAGGCTCGAAGTACTTAATGCAAAGTTGTAAAGGGTTGATGGCATTGCTTTATTCTGCGCCCATCCCGGAACCCTTAGTTTTAAACTGAAGGCTGTTGTATTAGCAGGATTGATCGTAAAAGATAGATTCCCATTCCATGGATAGCCATTCTGCTGTACAATCTCTAAAGGAGTATTTTTTATTTTCAGATTTGCTGAGCCATTAATAAAAAGATTTACATACAGGTTTTCATCTTTTTGTGCATACATGTACCCGGGAATTGATGGAATCAATCTTGCCAGGTTGGTAGGACAACAAGAACACTCAAACCAACCGGAACGTGTATTCTCCATATCCACATGTGAAAAATCTCCTTTTACCTGCATGGCATTTGTGTAGAAAAAAGATTTTCCATCGAGGCCAATACCTGAGATCAACCCATTGTATAATGTTTTCTCAAGTATGTCCATGTATTTTGAATCACCATGTAATAAAAACATTCTGTAATTCCAATATACATTGGCAACAGCGGCACAGGTTTCGTTATATGCAGTGGCATTGGGCAATTCATAATTCTTGCCATAACTCTCTCCGCTGCCCACTGCACCTACTCCACCCTGAACGTACATTTTTTTCTCAACCATGTTTGTCCAGATTCTGTCTATTGCAGCGCTTAAACTATCATCACCTGTTAATGCAGCAATGTCTGCAACGGCGGAATATAAATAACCCGCTCTTACCGCATGGCCTTCTGCTTCCTGTTGTTGTACCAAAGGAATATCATCCTGCCAGTAAACACCATTCTTCCACTGGTCTTTGCTCTTTGTATCATAGCCTGTGTAATGGCCACGTTCTTCTACAAAAAATTTAGCTGTTGCCAGATATTCTTTTTTACCGGAGAGACGATATAGTTTTACCAAACCCATTTCAACAATCTCATGTCCGGGTGCCACATGTTTTTTATCAGGACCAAAAACAGAACAAATCAGGTCTGCATTTTTTAGAGCGATGTTTAAGAGTGTTGTTTTTTTAGTAGCCATATAATGAGCAGCTGCTGCTTCATATAAATGGCCCGCATTATATAATTCGTGGCTTAACTCTCTTTCTTTTTCCCATCTTTCTTTTCCGGCCCATGGATGTACTTCGGAAGGATTGATGGTTCTTGATGTATATAAATAACCATCCGACTCCTGTGCATTGGCAATGATCGTGATCAATGTATCTAAATAGGCATCCAGTTTTGGATCGGGATGAACTGCTAAGGAGAAAGAAGCTCCTTCAATCGTTTTATAAATATCCGTATCATCAAAAGGGTAGCGTGTTTGAAACTTTCCGCTCTTTTTTGCGGCGTTGATGAAATTTTTAATTCGCCCAGTACTTTCACATCTTTCAAAAGATGCAGGTATGGTTACGGTTCTGTTGATCTCTATTCGCGGCAGCCAGAAATTATCAGTCAGCTTCACCTGTGTAAAAGGCACAGACTGAATAGCATAATCTTTCTGCTGACCAAAAGCCAATGCAGAAGAAAGAATACCTGCGGATAAGAATAAGGCTGTTTTCATAAAAATTATTTTACAGAAAAGCGATATACGGTTAGTTGATGATAGGTTTCACCGGGATGTAAAGTGGTTGTTGGAAAACCCGGCTGATTAGGACTATCGGGAAAATGTTGTGTTTCCAAACAAAGCGCAGCGTGTTGTCCGTAAACCCTGTTATATTTTCCGGTAAGGGTACTGTCTAAAAAATTACCGGTATAAAATTGCAAGCCGGGTTCTGTAGTTAATACTTCCAATACCCTTCCGCTTGATGCATCATATACTTCGGCAACTTTTTCCAAACCCGGGGCTGTTCTTCTTAAAACCCAGTTATGATCGTAACCGCCTTTTACCGCGGCAAGGTCGCGTCCGATGGGTTTTGCTGTATTAAAATCCATCGGTGTTCCTTTTACAGAAGGTAATTTTCCGGTTGGAATCAATAATGTATCAACCTCTGTATAGTCTTCTGCTTTGATCATCAATTCATGATTCAAAATAGTAGGTTCTTTGCCTGCAGACAGATTAAAATATGCATGATTGGTCAGGTTAACAGGTGTTGCTTTATCTGTAGTGGCACTGTATTCAATCTTTAAAGAATTATCGGTTGTAACCGTGTATACTACAGTAATAGCAAGGTTTCCTGGAAATCCCTGATCACCATCCTTACTGGTATACGTTAATTGCAAACTGCTGTCGCCGGGGAGTTTGGAAGCTTTCCAGAGAACTTTATCCAATCCTTTTGTACCGCCATGCAGCATGTTGCCGTTATTGTTTACAGTGATCTGGTATGATTGTCCGTTCAGAGAAAATTTACCTTTTGCGATTCTGTTTCCATAACGGCCAACCAAACAACCGAAATAAGGATTTCCTTTTTGCAGATAGCCTGCGAGGGAATCGAATCCTAAAATTACATCACCCGGTTTTTTGTCTTTATCGGGTGTGATGATATTGGTTAAGGTTCCGCCGTAATTAATAATACTTACCTGCATTCCCGAAGGATTGGAGATGGTGTATTGTGTTACGGGTTCGTTTTCAAATACACCAAAAGGTTTTTCGGTAATGCTGTATTTCATATCTGTGGCATCACCTGTTTTGGGGTTGTTGCATGCCATAGCCAATGTGGTGGCTGCTACCAGGAATACTAAAGCGTGTTTTCTCATATGGTGTTTTTTTAAGCAATCGTTTTATTTATGATTGGCCGTAATAACTATCCGGCCCATGTTTTCTTTCAAAATGTTTTTGAATAAGTGCACCTTTCAAACGGGGAGAATCGGGCCTGATCTGTTCTGTAAGATATGCCATCTGTGCAATGCTTTCGAGCACGGCGCTGTTGTATACTGCTTTCTCCGGTGTTGAACCCCAGGTAAAAGGTGCATGGTTTCCAACCAGCATCATTTCAACTTCTTCATAGTTCAATCCTTTTTCTTTAAAGCAATTGAGGATTTGAATACCGGTTTCGTATTCATAATTTCCTTTGATCATTTCATCACTCATTGGTGCAGCACAGGGAATATCAGCAGTGGTATGATCTGCATGTGTTGTTCCAAAAACAGGAATATCTCTTTGTGTTTGTGCCCACGCAGTTGCATAAGTGGAATGCGTATGAACGATGCTTCCGATCTTAAGCCAGTGTTTGTATAGAACTGCGTGCGTAAGTGTATCTGATGAAGGGCGAAGTTTTCCTTCTATTGTTTTTCCATCCAGATCAACGATCACCATTTTTTCAGGAGAAAGATCTTCGTATGGAACACCGCTGGGTTTGATAGCGAATACACCCATACTTCTGTCAACCACACTTACATTACCAAACGTAAACAGAACAAGGTTCAGTTTGGGTAATTGCATATTGGCTTTGTATGCTGCTTCTTGTATAAGCTGATATTTCATTTGCACTAATAGAATTTGAAAATTTGAAGATTTGAAAATGGGTTTTTGACATCTTCAAATTTTCAAATTATGGAATTATCTCTTCACAATATAGTTTGTTGTTCGATAAATGCCCCCAATCGGGTATAGTTTTGGTATCTTTTTTCATAGATCGGAACCCGGGATGGTTCGGGATTATATTCGGCATCAAAACCTTGTCCCATAGCGGTCATAGCATCTTCTACTTTTGGATAGATGCCGGCAGCTGTAGCAGCAAACATGGCAGCACCCAAAGCGCAGGTCTGTTCGCTTTTGTGGATGCGGATGGGCATGTTCATAACATCGGCCATCATTTGCATGATAAACGATGATTTTTTAGCTACACCGCCCAAACCAATCAATCCTTTTACCGGAATCCCTTCTTCACGAAAACGATCCACAATTTTACGGGCACCAAAACAGGTGGCTTCTGCCAATGCTTTAAAAACACGTGGTGCATCGCTGGCAAGGTTTAATCCTGTAAATGCACCTTTTAATAATTGATTGGCATCCGGTGTACGGCGGCCATTAAGCCAATCAACAGCCAATTCATCGCTTTCGCTCAAAGGTAATGCGGCTGCCTGTTTGCTTAATTGAGCAATCAGTTTATCGTGGATTTCTGTTTGTAGTTTTTCAAGAGTTGGTTGATCAATGATCGTTGTATCTGCGAGTATGTTTTGCAGCGGCCATTCCAATAAATTTCTGAACCATGCATAGGCATCGCCAAAGGCTGACTGGCCCGCTTCCATACCCATCATACCGGGAATAATGGAACCGGGTACCTGGCCACAGATTCCTTTTACCAAAACACCTTTTACTTCTTCAATCGGCGCCACCAACATATCGCAGGTGGATGTGCCCATTACTTTGCTCAGGTGATAGGGTTCTATCTGTCCGCCAACTGCTCCCATATGACAATCGAATGCACCAATACCCACAATTACTTCTTTCGGAAGTCCTAATTTATTTGCCCATTCCGCTGAAAGATGACCAACTGACTGATCAGCAGCATACGTATCTGTAAATAATTTTTTGGTGAACCCTTTCAGTAATGGATCCCATGAGCTGAAGAATTCTTCCGGAGGCAATCCATCAAACTCTGTTGCCCATAAGCTTTTGTGACCCGCGCTGCAAACACCTCTTTTCATTTGATGGATATCAGTTCCTCCTGTTAACAGAAATGGAACCCAATCGCAATGTTCTACCCAAGAGTAACATTGTTTTCTCACCAATTCATCTTCACGCAGAACATGTAAGAGTTTTGCCCAGAACCATTCTGATGAATAGATGCCGCCAACAAACTGTAAATAATTAATATCAAATTTTTGTGCATGTTGGTTTAATTCAGCTGCTTCTTTTACAGAGGTATGGTCTTTCCACAACACAAACATAGCATTGGGATTTTCTGCAAACTCAGGCAACAAAGCAAGTGGTGTACCTGATGCATTTACTGCTATCGGTGTTGATCCTGTTGTATCAACCGAAATACCTTTTACATTAGCTGCTACCTCTGTGCCGGCTTTTTGTAAACAATCTTTGATGGTGTATTCAATTCCTTCAATATAATCAAGCGGATGCTGTCTGAATTGATTTTGTGAAGCATTGCAGTACAAACCTTTTTTCCAACGAGGATAATAGAATACCGATGAAGATAATTCTTCGCCATTGGCAGCATTTACGAGAATGGAGCGTACAGAATCCGTTCCAAAATCTACCCCTATTACATAGTTATCCTTTTTCATAGACCGGTCTTAAGCAAATAGTTTATCGAGTTGAGCGTCGTGATAATCGCTGATAAAACACTCAATATTATTGTACGCACCAAATTCTTCTTTTGTATGCATAGTAGTAATTACCACACAACGCATACCTGCATTTTGCGCGGCTTCCACTCCTTTAGGTGCATCTTCAAAAACAATACAGTTTTCCGGAGCTACACCTAATTTTTCAGCACATACTAAATACGTTTCTGGATGCGGCTTACTTTCTTTTACCAATTCTGCACTGATGATGGCAGGGAAATAATGTCTAAGGTTCAGTCCATCCAGCACAAAATCAATATTAAACATAATGGCCGCAGAGCCTATTGCCATTGGGATTTTTTGCTGATATGCTTTTTCTAAAAAACCATCCAATCCCTGAATCAGTTTCAGTAAAGGCTTGAATTGTTTCTGGTATTCAGTTTCTTTGGCAATTTCCATTTTGGCTTTTTCTTCATCAGAAAATTTTCCCGGAAAAATGCGCTCAAGCAATTCACTGTTCTTACCGTAACATTCTTTTTTTACTGCTTCCATACTTAAACCGGCACCCAGATCATTCAATAAACGATACCAGGCTCCGATGTGGTAGCTCATATCATCAATCATGGTTCCATTTAAATCAAACAGAAACGCTTTTTTATTAACCATTCTTTTTTGCTCAAAAAATTAAAAAAAGATGAGAGATGCAAGACAAACCTTTCTGACATCTAACCTTTCACAACTGTCATCTATATTGTTAAATAAACCGATTGATCAAATTTTCAAGATATTCCTGTTTACCACTGATAACAGAAGGTTCTCCATTAGCAAGTGCAAAATCGCGCAGGCCTTCCAGGGTTACTTTACCTTCTTCAAATGCTTTACCTGTGCCGCTATCGTATGATGAATAGCGGTCGGCTCTTACTTTTTTGTAATCGGAGTTTTGTAATACTGCATCTGCCACAATCAATGCACGTGCAAAAACATCCATACCACCAACATGTGCATAGAACAGATCAGCAGGGTCGGTTGAGTTTCTTCTGCGCTTGGCATCGAAGTTGATTCCTCCACCTGCAAAACCACCTGCTTCCAGGATCACCAACATCGTTTCTGCGAGTTCATTGATATTATTCGGGAACTGGTCTGTATCCCAACCATTCTGGTAATCACCGCGGTTCGCATCCATGCTTCCCAGCATACCTGCATCTGCCGCCACCTGTAACTCGTGCTGGAAGGTATGGCCTGCAAGGGTTGCGTGGTTTACTTCAATGTTTAATTTAAAATCATTCAACAAGTCATACTGACGTAAAAAACCAATTACGGTCTCACTGTCATAATCGTATTGATGCTTGCTTGGTTCGCATGGTTTAGGCTCAATAAAGAAAGTTCCTTTAAAGCCGTTTCTTCTCGCATAATCTTTTGCTGTGTGAAGGAATTTTGCAAGATGTTCTTTCTCACGCTGCATATTGGTGTTCAACAAACTCATATATCCTTCACGTCCACCCCAGAATACATAGTTCTCGCCTCCTAATTCAATCGTTGCATCCAGTGCCGCTTTTACCTGTGCACCTCCATGTGCCAATACATGAAAATCAGGGTTGGTAGCAGCTCCGTTCATGTATCTGCGGTTACTGAACAGGTTAGCTGTGCCCCATAATAGTTTTACACCACTATCGGCTTGCTTTTGTTTGGCGTAAGTAACCAGGGCCTGCAATCTTCTTTCGTTTTCTTTAATATCATTGGTATAATCCACCACATCTACATCATGAAAACAGTAATAAGGCATATTCATTTTAGTAATGAATTCAAAAGCCGCATCCATTTTATCTTTGGCTCTTTCTACTGCATCTGCTTTTTCGTTCCATGGATAAACATGGGTTGGTTCACCAAAAGGATCGCCGCCATTCCCCACAAACGAGTGCCAGTATGCACAGGCAAAACGAAGCCAGTCTTTCATCGGTTTACCTGCTACTACTTTTGATTCATCATACCAACGAAAAGCAAGTGGATTGTCGCTTCCTGTGCCTTCGTATTTTATCTGTCCAATTTCTTTAAAAAATACTTTATCGCCTGTTACAATTTTCATGGTCTTCGATTTTGTATAAAGAATGATTATTTACTGATTTGATCATGCAATAGTTTTTCCCAATCCCTGTACAGACTATTGTATTCGGCCGTGGCAGTGGGTTCTATGTATTGCAGACGTTTACTGTTTTGAAAAGCTTCTTTGGCGTTGCTGAAAATATTGGCCCCCAATCCTGCACCGATGGCTGCACCCACACTTCCATCACAATCATATAACTCAACAGGAACACCGGTTGCATTTACAAATGATTCGATGAATACATCGCTTAAAAATAAATTGGCTTTGCCTGCGCGGATCACAGAGGGCTGTAAACCATTCTCTCTCATGATATCCAAACCATAACGGAATGCAAAAGCAATTCCTTCCTGTGCTGCGCGATAGATATGCGCAGGGGTGTGTTTGTAGAGATCTATATTATTGATATGTGCATTTACGGTTGCATTGTTCAGCATCCTTTCTGCACCATTGCCAAAAGGTAAAATATGTAAGCCATCACTTCCTGCAGGGATGGTTCTGGCGGCATCATTCATCTGGGCATAACTGAGTTGTGCACCGGTAATGGTTCGCACCCAGTTATTCATGATGCCTGTTCCGTTAATGCACAAAAGAATACCCAAACGTTTTAGAGAGGCAGTATGGTTTACATGTGCGAATGTATTTACACGCGAGAATTTATCAAATGCCAATACGTCGCTCACACTATAAATAACACCCGAAGTGCCTGCCGTGGCAGCTACTTCGCCGGGTTCGAGTACATTTAAGGAAAGTGCATTGTTTTGCTGATCACCTGCTTTATACGCAATGGGTATACCGGCTTTTAAGGATAAAGCGGCTGCCACATCCTCTTTTAATAAACCATGTGTTTCAAAAACTTTTTTTACTGTTGGGATGATCTTTTCATCAAATCCAAAATAGCTGAACACATCTTTGGATAATGTATTCTCTGCAAAATCCCAGAAAATACCTTCTGATAAGGCTGAGATGGTTGTAGTGGTTTGTCCGCTGAATTTCATCGCAATAAAATCGCCCGGTAACATTACCTGATCGATCTTTTCATATACTGCAGGTTCATTGATTTTTACCCATGCAAGTTTGGATGCGGTAAAATTGCCCGGAGAATTGAGCAGGTGTGATAAACATTGTTCCTCTCCTATTTTTTGAAAAGCTTCGTTGCCAATATTTACAGAACGACTGTCGCACCAGATGATGCTGTCTCTTAATACACGCTGTTCCTTATCAATTAATACCAACCCATGCATCTGATAAGCAATACCAATCGCACCAATATCTTTTGGATCGTATTTTTTTGTGGCGTTCGCTTTTAAGATCGCTTCCTGCACATGCAGCCACCACATCTCAGGCGATTGCTCGGCCCAGCCGGGTTGTAAAGCAGTAATACCCGTTTCTGTATCAGGGTATTGGGCAGAAGCTACCGTTTGCTGCGTAGCCGCATCTACCACAGATACTTTAATCGAAGAAGTGCCTACATCTATCCCTAATAATAACATTACAATTTGTTTTATCTGTCTGTTTAGTTCGGCACTTGTTATGAAATCACAACAATTCCTATATGGTTTTTTAGCAAGTCAATATACGGATATTGTTTATATCAAGCTTCCTGTAGAATCCTGATACGCATAGCTTACTAACGACTGTTTGTTTGCTTTTGAAATATTTATTTCGCTTCCTATGCTGTTTACCACAGGAACAAACTTTATTTTTCTCATTGTTCGTTTAAGCTGGTTTCATATTTCATTTTCAGTATACTTCTTCTATATAAAAATTCTACTCTTTAATAAAACTCAATTGAAATCCCCGAATTGCGGGGCCGCCATCAAATAAAAAAATCGAAATGGTCGAAGAGAAAACGCAGTGATATCCGTATCTGAAAATGCTTATCTTGACAAAAGATTCGATCGAATTTCTGTACATGAGCCATTTTACTGATACAAACTTTCGTTTTACCCTGTTTTTCCTTTTCGGTTCAAAGCTATGCAACTGATTGCATAAATTAAAAAAAAAGCACGAGTCACATCATCAAAAATTTACTTATATGATAATACTTAAATGACAGCACAGTTACTTCCAGATTTTGTCTTTCCAAAATGCCTGAATGGATTTTATTGGTTGTTTACCTCAATAATGAAACCCTTTATAAAAAGATCAAAATGAGAAATACGGTTCGTATTTGTATGTAAAAAGGGTCTTTTTTTCCTTTTTACACTTTTCAGATAACAAACACAGACCGGATATTCAGATTCTTCCTTTTTCTTTTGGAAAAACCCGAATCCTGAAAAAGAATTCGAAAACCTATCTTTTTTTTATTTTAACAACTATATTGCAACCGATTGTAATTTATGAAGCGGGAAAAGGAAATAACCATCTACGATATTGCCAGGCAACTCGACATCTCTGCCGCTACTGTAAGCCGTGCCTTAAAGGATCATCCGGCCATTAATAAACACACTAAAAAGAAGATCACAGACCTTGCGGAAAAACTGGGATATCGTTCCAATAATTTTGCAAGCAATCTCAGAACGCAACGTACCAATACCATTGGTGTAATGGTGCATGAATTGAGAAGTCAGTTTATGACATCTGTATTGTCTGGTATTGAAAAAATTACCACAGAGGCCAATTACGATCTGATTATTGCACACTCATCAGAAACTTACAAGAAGGAAGCTGCCAATGCGCAGAACCTTTTTCATAAAAGAGTGGATGGGGTTATTGCTTCATTGGCATTTGATACAGAAAATCTTGCTCATTTTGAACCTTTTGAAAGAAAGGGTATTCCGGTTATTTTCTTTGACCGTGTATTTGAAGACAGTGAGGGTGCCAAAGTAATCATCAATAACCGCAAAGCAGGGTATGATGCCACCACACATTTAATAGAACAGGGCTGCAAAAGAATTGCGCATATCACTGCCAACCTGAAACGAAATGTATATGCTGAACGTTTAAAGGGTTATCAGCAGGCATTAACAGAGCATGGCATCAAATACAATGAGAAATATGTGATTGTTGATGACCTGAGTGAAGAAGCCAGTATTCATTCTGCGAGAAAGATCCTTGCCATGAAACCTATGCCGGACGGTATTTTCATCACAAATGATTTTTGTGCAGCTGTTTGTATTCAAACTTTAAAAGAAGCAGGTGTAAGAATTCCGGAAGATATTGCTGTTGTAGGATTTAATAATGATGTGATCTGCAAGATCATTGAACCTAAACTAAGCACCATCAATTATCCGGGTAATGAGATAGGCGAAATTGTGGCACGTAACCTGATCAATCATTTACAGGGCAATACCAATATTAATCTGACCAATACCATTATTATTAAATCAGAATTGATCGTTCGGGAATCATCGAGGAAAAGGAAGACATAAGATGTTTACTGATTATGGCTGAGGCATGATTGATCATTGGTAAAATATACACTTTCAGTTTGTATCCGGCAACGGTATCCATAACTGATTGGCAAGTAAAGAATATTGCTATATGAAAACAAAATGCTTCCTGCTCTTGTGTGCATGGCTGTTGCTTGGGCAATTGCATGCGCAAACTGTTTTAGATAAAAAATCACCCACATCTTTTGCCATCGTTAGCAGTACAGAAGCCATACCGATTGTTGTGGATGAGCAGGATCATTGGCTGGTACAGAAAGCAGCGTCTTTTCTGCAAGCAGATATTGAAAGTGTAACAGGTAAACAGCCTAAGATCACAAATAAACCATCTGCGAAAAATATTATTCTGATAGGCTCCATTGATCAATCTCAGCTGATCGCTCAACTCATAAAAAATAAAAAAATAAAAGTTGATAGTCTTACAGGTAAATGGGAAGCTGGCTTAACACAAGTTGTAAATAACCCATTTCCCGGCATAGACAAAGCATTGGTAATCACCGGTAGCGATAGAAGGGGCACGGCTTTCGGCGTATTTGAATTATCCAAACAGATCGGAGTATCGCCATGGAATTGGTGGGCAGATGTGCCTGTGAAGAAGAAAAAAGAACTCTATATTTCAAATACAACTCATTTACAGGACAGGCCTCTCGTAAAATACCGCGGAATATTTATTAATGATGAAGCACCGGCATTCTCAGGCTGGACGAAAGAAAAATTCGGTGGTGTAAATCACCTTGTGTATGAAAAAGTATTTGAGTTATTACTTCGTTTAAAAGCAAACTACCTCTGGCCTGCCATGTGGGGCAATGCATTTGCGGATGATGATACCTTGAATCCGGTATTGGCAGATAAATACGGAATCGTGATCAGCAATTCACATCACGAGCCTATGTTACGTGCGCAACAGGAATGGAAGCGTTATGGAAAAGGCGCATGGAATTATCAAACCAATGATACCATTCTTCGTGGATTCTGGAAAAAAGGCATTCAAAACATGGGCACACACGAAAATGTGGTAAGCATTGGCATGCGCGGCGATGGCGATATGCCGATGACACAGGGAAGCAATATCGCTTTACTGGAAAGGATTGTAGCAGATCAAAGAAAAATTATTGAAGAAGTAACGGGTAAGCCTGCATCAGCTACGCCGCAATCATGGGCATTATATAAAGAGGTGCAGGATTATTATGATAAAGGAATGCGTGTTCCCGATGATGTAACCTTATTGTTATGTGATGATAACTGGGGCAACCTCCGCAAACTTCCCAAACTGACTGATGCACCACGCAAAGGTGGTTATGGTATTTATTATCATTTTGATTATGTAGGCGGGCCAAGAAATTATAAATGGCTCAATACAAATCCGATTCCAAGAGTTTGGGAACAGATGCATTTGGCCTATGAATATAATGTAAGAGATATCTGGGTAGTGAATGTGGGTGATATCAAACCCATGGAATTTCCGATTTCCTTTTTTCTCGATTATGCCTGGAACCCAACAAGGATAGGGCCTACGGACTTACAAAAATATACAGAGAAATGGGCAGCTGATCAATTTGGAAGTAAATATGCTGTTGAAATAGCGGATATTATTTCTAAGTATAGCAAGTATAATGGAAGAAGGAAACCGGAGTTGCTGGATGCGAATACATACAGCCTCATAGATTATAAAGAAGCCGATAAGGTTGTAAAAGACTATAATGACCTTTTAGCTAAGGCTGAAAATATAAATTCAAATTTACCTGCTGACTATAAAGACGCGTTTTTTGAATTAGTTCTCCACCCGGTAAAAGCCTGTGCCAATCTGAATGATTTATATCTAAATGTAAAAAAGAATAAATGGTATTCCCAGCCCAATATTGCCTCTAACAGAGCTAATCCATTTGCGGATAAAGTAAAACAATTATATGCTAAAGATTCACTTATCAGCAGAGAGTACAATACATTAAAAAATGGGAAATGGAACCATATGATGGACCAGACACATATTGGTTATACTTATTGGCAACAACCTAATCAACAGAAAATGCCTGATGTAAAATACATCTATGTAGATACGATAGAAGTAGATGATTACAATAACTTATCGGATAACAAATCAGCAAAAAAAAGTATACCAAAAAATGTGAGCGGAAACGTTTACTATGAACGAGATGCCTATTTCTCTATTAATGCAGACCTTTATTCTAAAGCTGTCGACACCAAAAATATCCATTGGCAAATCTTACCCGACCACGGCAGAACCGGTTCAGCAATCACCACCATGCCGGTTACGGCAGATGCGCAAATACCAGGAAGCAATAGTCCACATCTTGAATATGATGTGTACACTTACGATACCGGAAAGATTATTTTAAAAACCTATCTCTCTCCTACCCTTAATTTTCATAATGACGATGGATTGAAATATGCTATTTCTATTGATGATGAACAACCGCAGATCATCACCATTAATAAGGATGATAATAATACAAGAGTTTGGGAAGGTTGGATGGCGAATAATATCATCAATAAAATAAGTACCCACCGTATTTCTGCTACGGGAAAACACATCATTAAATATTGGATGGTTAGTCCCGCAGTAGTGATCCAAAAAATTGTTGGAAATATGGGCGGTTTACAAGAAAGTTATTTAGGCCCACCTGAAACACGATACACAAAATAAAAATTACCAATAAACAAATAAACCAATAAACCTCTTCTATGCATTCTAAAATATTCTCAACCGCACTGCTCTTCGTAGCAATCGCTGCTTCCGCCCAGGAAAAAGGCACACTCAAAAAGAAACCCATCTCCCAACCATTGGTTTCTCACATCTTTACCGCCGATCCATCGGCGCATGTGTTCAATGGTAAAATTTATGTGTACCCTTCGCACGATTTTGAAGCAGGTATCAAAGAAGATGATCTCGGCAGTCATTTTGCAATGCGTGATTATCATATTCTTTCCATGGATTCTATTGGAGGAAAAGTAAAGGATAATGGTATTGCTCTCGATATAAAAGATGTGCCATGGGCCGGCAGACAAATGTGGGCACCGGATGCAGCTTTTAAAGACGGCACCTATTATCTCTATTTTCCTGTAAAAGATAAAACAGATGTGTTTCACATGGGGGTTGCGTCAAGCAAGAGTCCTGTTGGGCCTTTTAAAGCTGAGAAAGAACCAATGAAAGGAAGTTACAGTATTGATCCCTGTGTGTTTAAAGACAGTGATGGATCATACTACATGTACTTTGGTGGCATCTGGGGCGGACAATTACAAAAATGGAGCAACAACAAATACAATGCAGATGCACAACTCCGCAAACCCAATGAAGAAGCATTTATGCCAAGGGTTGCCAAATTAAGTGTGGACATGAAAAGTTTTTCAGAAGAAGTACGGAATGTAAAAATTGTAGATGCCAACGGAAAAACATTTTTAGAATCGAATAACGATAAACGTTTTTTTGAAGCATCATGGGTGCATAAATACAAAGGCAAATATTATTTCTCTTATTCAACCGGCGATACACATAATATCTGTTATGCAGTTGGCGATAGTCCTTACGGGCCATTCACTTACAAAGGTATTGTATTAAAACCCGTAGAAGGCTGGACCAATCACCACTCAATTGTAGAGATCAAAGGCAAATGGTATCTCTTTTATCACGATATCCAGATCTCAGGCAAAACGCATCTGCGCAATGTAAAAGTGACCGAGCTGAAATACAATCAGGATGGTACCATACAGACAATTGAAGCATATAAATGATATTTAAAGCAACCATTCTAAATAACCGATATGAAAAAGATTGCATTCATCCTTTGCTCATTCATTGCATTAAATCTTTCAGCGCAAAATGTAGTTTCCCTTCAGGCCGATAAAGGCACTGAGATCATTAACAAAAACATCTACGGCCATTTTGCCGAGCATCTGGGCCATTGTATCTATGGTGGGTTATATGTTGGCGAAAACAATACAAAGATCCCAAACAAAAATGGAGTTCGTTTGGATGTACTGGAAGCATTGAAAAAATTAAAAGTACCGGTACTGCGCTGGCCCGGTGGTTGCTTTGCAGATACTTACCATTGGAAAGATGGTATTGGTCCAAAAGACAAACGTCCATCCATGCTGAACGTTTGGTGGGGTAATGTAAAAGAAGACAACAGCTTTGGCACCAACGAATTTTTAAATATGTGTGAGATGCTGGGTGCGGAACCTTATCTCAGCGGAAATGTTGGAAGCGGCACTCCGCAGGAACTATCTGATTGGGTTAAATACACCATCCATCCCAACAACAGCAGTCCTATGCCGGAACTACGCCAGCAAAATGGCCGCGCCAATCCATGGCATGTAAAATTCTGGGGTATTGGTAATGAAGCATGGGGTTGCGGTGGCAATATGAAACCGGAGTACTATGCAAACATCTATCGTCAATACGCAACCTTCATGACCAATGGTGATCCCAAAGAAAGAATCTTCCGCATCGCATCCGGTGCAAGCGATGCCGATTATAACTGGACAGAAGTATTGATGCGTGATATTCCGCATAATATGCTGGATGCCGTAGGTGTGCACCATTACTCTGTGATCAACTGGAACAAAAAAGGTTCTGCTACCGGTTTTTCTGAAGAAGAATATTACACCACTATGCAAAGAGCTTTGGAAATGGAAGAACTGGTTACCAAACACAGTGCAGTAATGGATAAATACGATCCTAAGAAAAGAGTAGCCATGGCGGTTGATGAATGGGGCGGATGGTATGATGTAGAACCCGGCACCAACGGCGCGTTCTTATTCCAACAAAATACTATGCGCGATGCGATGATCGCAGGAACTACCTTAAATATTTTCAACAACCATTGCGACCGTGTAAAAATGGCTAACCTGGCACAGATCGTGAATGTGTTGCAGGCCGTGGTACTAACCAATGATGAAAAGATCATCTTAACCCCTACTTACCATGTAATGGAAATGTACAATGTACATCAGGATGCTACGATGCTTCCGATTACTGTTAAGAGCAATGATTACAAAATGGGTAAAGAAACATTAAAGGCAATTTCTGCATCAGCTTCTAAAGATAAAAATGGCTTAACACATATTTCATTGGTAAATATTGATGCCAATAAAGAACAGGAAGTATCTGTGAATATAAGTGGTGCCAATTACAGCAGTGTAAGCGGAAGAATTTTAACATCAGATAAGATTCAAAACTATAACAGTTTTGAAAATCCCGATAAAGTAAAACCCACATCTTTCACAGGCGCAAGCCTTAGCGGTTCAAACTTGAAAATAAAGTTACCACCCTATTCTGTTGTAGTACTCGAATTAAAATAAGTAAACAGCCTACCATGAAAACCAAAAGGAGCGCATTGTTGATTGTAAGAATCTCGTTTTGTCTGGCTATTTTTTTGCCGGTGAAGTTTGTATCTGCACAAACAGATCTCAGTCAACTGCCATTTAACAACTACAATCTTTCTTTCGAGCAAAGAGTCAATGATCTTGTTGGTCGTTTAACACTTGAAGAAAAAGTAAGTCAGATGTTAAATGCAGCTCCTGCCATCAAGAGATTAAACATTCCTGCTTATGATTGGTGGAACGAAGTATTACATGGTGTAGCACGTACGCAATTTAAAGTAACGGTATATCCGCAAGCCATCGGAATGGCTGCAACCTTTGATACAACATCTTTACAACGAATGGCTGATTACTCTGCCATGGAAGGTCATGCCATTTTTAATGAAACCAATAAACAGGGTAAAGCGGGTGCACGATATGTGGGACTTACTTACTGGACGCCCAACATTAATATCTTTCGCGATCCCCGTTGGGGCCGCGGACAGGAAACCTATGGAGAAGACCCTTTTCTTACGGCTATGATGGGTAAAGCTTTTGTGCATGGATTACAGGGCGATGATCCAAAATATCTAAAAGCAGCGGCTTGTGCCAAACACTATGCGATACACAGCGGACCCGAAAGTTCCAGACATATATTTAATGTGGCAACCAATGATTATGATCTTTGGAACACGTATCTGCCCGCATTTAAAGAGTTGGTGGTAAATGCAAAAGTTGCCGGCGTAATGTGTGCCTACAATGCTTTTCAGGGACAGCCATGCTGTGGCAATGATGAATTGATGAATGATATTCTTCGCAACCAATGGGCATTTACAGGCTATGTAACTTCTGATTGCGGTGCGATAGATGATTTTTACCGTACCCATAAAACACATCCTGATGCAGTAAGTGCTGCATCTGATGCGGTTTTACACGGAACAGATATTGATTGCGGCAACAGTTCTTTTAAAGCATTGGTAGATGCAGTTAAACAAGGTAAAATCACAGAAAAACAAATTGATGTCTCGCTAAGGCGGTTATTTATGATCCGCTTTCGTCTTGGTATGTTCGACCCACCATCGATGGTGAAATATATGCAGGCTTCCGCAACAGAACTGGAAAGCCCTGAACACAAAGCGCATTCACTTAAAATGGCACAACAATCTATTGTATTGTTGAAGAACCAAAATCACACATTGCCATTAAGTAAAAAATTGAAAAAGATCGTTGTGCTCGGGCCTAATGCTGATAATCCGATTGCTATTTTAGGAAATTATAATGGAACACCTTCTCAAATTGTTACTGCACTGCAAGGCATCAAAGACAAACTGGGTAAACAAACAGAAGTAGTGTATGAAAAAGCGATTCAGTTTACCAATGATACATTGCTGGTATATTCTGATATGAGTTCACAATATGCGCTCGATGGGAAAAAAGGATTTAAAGCAGAATACTTTGATAATAAAGAATTAACCGGCTCACCGCTTATCACCCGAATGGAAAATGATCTCGATCATTTTTGGCAGGAAGGTGAAAATGTTAACGATCAATTGAAAGCACTCAATTTCTCAGCAAGGTATACAACCGATTTTACGGCTAATTCAACCGGTGATATCACTTTTGAAATGGATGCAGATGATGGCTATAAACTGATGATCGATGGAAAAGAAGTGATCAACGCCTGGCTACGCAACCGTTTTGGCGCAAGAACCTACAAATTCAGAGCAGAACAAAATAAAACATACCGTATTGTTGTTGAGTATTATCAAACTGAAGGAAAGGCCAATGTACGTCTGCGTGCAGGTAATTTTATCCGTTCAGATTTTGCGGCATTAAACAATCGTATCAAAGATGCAGATGCCATTGTATATGTGGGTGGCATTTCTCCGCAACTGGAAGGAGAAGAAATGCGTGTAAATTATCCTGGCTTTAATGGCGGAGACAGAACATCCATTGCACTTCCCGCAGTTCAGACAGAATTATTAAAAGCATTGCAAACCACCGGAAAACCTGTTGTATTTGTAATGATGACAGGTAGTGCCATCGCCATTCCATGGGAAGCAGAAAATATTCCTGCCATTGTCAATGCATGGTACGGTGGACAATCAGCCGGCACTGCATTGGCAGATGTATTATTTGGCGATTACAATCCCGCCGGAAGATTACCCGTTACTTTTTATAAAAGCGATAACGATCTCCCTGCATTTGAAAACTATTCAATGGAGAATCGCACCTACCGATATTTTAAAGGCGAAGCCCTATACCCTTTTGGATATGGTTTGAGTTATACAAACTTTTCTTATTCAGATCTAACTGTTCCGGCAACTATACAGCCAGGTAAAAAAATAACCGTTAGTGCAAAAGTGACCAATACCGGCAAAATGGATGGAGAAGAAGTGGTTCAGTTATATGTATCACCTGATAAATCAAATGCACAACTGCTCAGAACTTTAAAAGGATTTAAAAGAATTTCTTTAAAAGCAGGAGAATCCAGAACAATTGTATTCAGTCTTTCCCCACAGGATCTTTCGGTGAATGATAATAAAGGCAATGCAAAATCCATGACCGGAAAAGTTAGCATCAGCATTGGTGGCGGGCAACCGGATGTGAAATTAAAAACAAGTTCTAATTATATTAAAAAAGATCTGTTGGTAAGCAAATAACGTGAGGAGTGAATCGTGAGTATAAATTATTTTGGATGAAAGTATAAACCACATTACGCTATGAAAAAAAATGGCTTGTTATTGGTTTGCATGATTGTTTGCTTCACTTGCTCTTTTGCGCAGGAGCCGCCGCGCGTGGATATTCCGGGATCACAGATATTGAAACTCACTTCACAGATCGTAAAAGGTCAGGAATATGAATTAGATATTTTATTGCCGGGAGGATATAAATATAGTGGCAAAAAATATCCGGTTTTATATCTGATGGATTCTCAGTGGGATTTTCCTTTGGCTAAATCATTATACGGGCAACATTATTTTGATGGATTTATTCCTGAAATGATCATTGTGGGTGTTACGTGGGGTGGTATTAATCCAAACCCCGATAGCTTGCGGGCAAGGGATTATACACCTACAAAAGAAAAAAGATTACCGCAAAGCGGTGGTGCTGATCAATTCCTTTCTTTTATTCAAACAGAACTATTTCCTTTTATTCAATCAAAATACAGAACAGATACAACTGACAGACTATTGATGGGTTGCTCGTTAGGTGGCTTGTTTACTATGTATACGCTTTTCACACATCCCAATATGTTTAAGAGTTATATCGCTGCCAGTCCTGCATATGGTTGGGACAACGAAGTATTATATAAGTACGAGAAAATGTATTTTGAATCCTATCGGGTAAATAAAGCAAGATTATACATGACTATCGGTGAGGTAGAGCGTGGGCTTCCGGGTTTTCAAAAATTGAGTAACTTCTTAGCAGAACGTAACTATACCAATGTACAGATCAGATCAAAAGTATTAGAGAACACCGGGCATTCAGGAACCAAAACAGAAGGCTTCGGGCGTGGAATGCAATTTGCGTATGAACGGCCTGCCTTAAATCTTGATGCAACTATTTTAAATAAGTATGTAGGCAAATACCAGTCAACGGCAGGGAATATGATAGACATTAAACTGGAGAACAGCCAGCTTGTTTGTTATCTCAGTCCAACAAATAGGTATTTGCTTTTGGCAGCCAGTGAATTCGATTATTATGCTACCAGTGAGTTCTTCAATATTCATTTTCGGATGAATAATAATAAACCCGAAGGCTTTCAATTTGACCGTTATGGAAAATCTGAATTTGTAAAAAGATCATTCCAATAAGAATATATTAATAACCATCTAAAAAAATCTCTATGAAAAAATGGTTACTGTTTCTTTTGATAGCGGCAACAACAGCTTGCCAAACCAAAAAAAACTATCCAACCACCGGTGAGATCGAAAGACTGGATCCATCGCTTGACAGTATTATTTCTGCAGGTGTAAAACCAGAGATCATTGCAGAAGGGTTTGACTGGAGCGAAGGCCCATTATGGATTGAAAAAGAGCAAATGCTTATTTTTTCAGATGTACCGCAGAACACAATCTACAAATGGACAGAAGAACATGGCAAAGAAGTATACTTAACTCCTTCCGGATATACCGACACGGTAAAACGTGGTGGTGAAACGGGTTCTAACGGTTTAACCCTGGATAATAAGGGAAACCTAATCCTTTGCCAGTGCGGTAACCGCCAGATTGCCAGAATGGATGCACCGCTAAATACGCCTGCAGTAAAATACATTCCGATCGCCAACACATACATTGGCAGAAAGTTTAATAGTCCGAATGATGTGATCTATAACAGTAAAGGCGAAGTTTTTTTTACAGATCCACCTTATGGCCTCGAGAAGAATATGGATGATCCCAAAAAAGAAATTCCTTTTCAGGGTGTGTACAGGGTTAAGAAAAACGGAGAAGTTCTTTTGCTTACAGATACCCTTACAAGACCTAACGGTATCTTATTATTTCCGGGCGAAAAAACATTGCTGATTGCCAATTCAGATCCTGCGAAACCCAATTGGTATGCATTTGATATTGCAGAAAATGACAGCCTAATCAATGGCCGCATTTTTTATAGTGCATCTGGTTATGATACTTCCTTAAAAGGTTTACCGGATGGGATGAAGGTTGACAAAAACGGAAACATTTTTGCAACAGGGCCGGGTGGTGTATGGATCTTTAATCGCACCGGTAAACTTATCGGCAAGATCAAAGTTCCGGAAGCCACATCTAACTGTGCATTTTCAGCAGATGAAAAAACATTATACATAACCAACGACATGTATGTACTGAGAGTACAAATGAGAAAATAAATTACCTGTCTATTAAAAGATATTTTATATGAGGCTTTATCGAATAACATCAGGCATTATCATCGAAACCAAAAAAAGGTTTTTTCTTGTAAAAGATACCGACTGGGACACATTTGTGAATGATGACGGGCTTTTCGAAAAAACAGAAAAGCTTACACGAATCTTACCGCAAATGACAGAAACACTTTCATCAGACCTGATTCTTCCGCCAATGCAAAGCCAGGAATTATGGGCCTGTGGCGTAACGTATCTGAAAAGTAAGATAGGACGCGAAGAAGAATCGAAAGTTGCCGGTGGCAGTGATTTCTATAGCAGGGTGTATGATGCAGAAAGACCCGAAGTGTTTTTTAAAGCCACCGCACACCGTGTAGTGGGGCATGGCGATAAAGTAAATATCCGCAAAGATTCTACCTGGGATGTGCCCGAGCCTGAACTTACATTGATGGTGACCTCATCAGGAAAAATTGTTGGGTATACGATAGGCAATGATATGAGCAGCAGAAGCATTGAAGGCGAAAACCCTTTATACCTGCCACAGGCAAAAACCTATGATGCATGCGCTGCCGTAGGACCTTGCATATTTGTAACGGATAAACCGATTCCGTTAAGCACAGGTATCAGTATTGAAATTATTCGAAATGGGAAAAAAGTTTTCAACGGCGATATAGAAATCAGTCAGATGAAACGCACTCCTGAGGAGCTGGTGTCTTATGTATTTCGTGAATGTTCTTTTCCATATGGTTGTTTGATTATGACCGGAACCGGTATTGTACCCGGCACTGATTTTACATTACTATCAGGCGATCTCATGCACATTTCCATCGATCAGATAGGAACTTTAAGTAATACTGTTCGTTAAAAACAATATTTATGCTACGCAGATACATCACACTTACAATAGCCATTTTAACAATGGGTTTTGTAACAACAGACAGTTCAAAAAACATCTCAGCCGAAAAAATTGCCATAGTAACAGACAGCAGCAAAGGTCTTAAAGACTATTTCGCAAAATATTTTACTATGGGCGTTGCCGTTTCGCCCCGCTCATTAAAAACAGATGAAGCTGGATTGATCATTAAACATTTCGGAAGTATCACACCTGAAAATGCCATGAAGATGGGACCAATACACCCACGTGAAAATGAATATTTCTGGAGAGATGCAGATTCGATTGTTGCATTTGCCAAAAGCAATCATCTGAAGATCCGCGGCCATAACCTTTGCTGGCATAACCAGGCCCCACGCTGGATTTTTACCAATGCAGCAGGTGATACAGTGAGTAAAGAAGTGTTGTTACAACGTTTAAAAGAACATATTACGACCGTAGTAAATCGTTACAAAGGCAGTATCTATGCCTGGGATGTGGTAAATGAAGCCATCTCCGATAAACCCGACGAATACCTCCGTAACTCGCCCTGGTTTAGAATATGCGGAGAAGAATTTATTGCCAAAGCATTTGAATATGCACATGAAGCAGATCCGGATGCGGTGCTTTTTTATAACGACTATAACGAGATCAACCCTGTAAAACGAGATAAGATCTACAAATTGGTAAAAGGCCTGAAGGATGCCGGAGTACCCATTCATGGCGTGGGTTTACAAGGGCACTGGGCAATTAATGAACCTTCTGAAGCGGAGCTTACCAACACGATCAAAAAATTTGCTGACCTCGGTTTGAAAATTCAGGTTACAGAATTAGACATTTCTGTTTACAACAAAGAGCATGAGGCTAGAGAAAGAAAAGCAGAAGACAGTAACACAGATTTTACCCCTGAGAAAGAAACGGCGCAGATAGAAATGTATAAAAGATGTTTTACTGTATTTGAAAAATACAAAAAACAAATCACCGGAATTACATTCTGGAATATTTCTGACAGAAGCAGCTGGCTTGATAATTTTCCGGTAAGAGGAAGAAAAGATTATCCTTTATTGTTTGATAAAAATCTGCAACCCAAAAAAGTGTTTTGGGAATTGGTTAACCTAAAAAAATAATTTAAAACGTCATTTGGAGGAGGAGAAACGACGACGAGAAATTTTTTCAAGTAATTACCGCACTTGAAAAGATTTCTCCTCATTCTTCGTTGAAATGACGGTTATGAAAATATTAAGACTGAATATAGTTCTGCAGATGAGAGATCGTTTCCTGTTGTGTTTTAATCGTTTCTGTTACCAGATCATTGATGGAAATAATACCTGCCAGTTTTTTGTTTTCAATAACCGGAAGATAGCGGATATGATTTTCAGACATCAATTGCATGCAGGCTTCAATAGTATCCGATAACTGAACAGGAGGAAAATCTGATGTCATGATCTCCCCTACCGGTGTATTACTGGAATGCCTTCCTTTTAAAATTACTTTTCGGGAATAATCGCGTTCTGTCATAATACCGAGAAATACCTCATTCTCTTCTACCACTACAGAGCCGATATTTTGTTTAGACATGATCTCTAAAGCTTCGATCACAGTAGTGTTGGGGGTAACGGTGGTAACCCAATTGCCTTTGCGGCGGAGGATGTCGCTTACTTTTCTCATAACACCAGAATTTGAAACATAAGTTAATTGTTTTTTTCGGCACTTGCAAAAAATGGCCAATTTTCGGGCAGGATTCAGGAGAACCTGAATTGGCGTACCAACATCAAATGGCGGATTCTCCTCAAATTATTAAAAAATTAATACCACACTTATTTGAGAACAGGCAACTGTTTATTAACTTAACAGTTCATCTAAAAAAAGCCATATGAAAAAAATCCTCCTGGCCTTTACTGCCATGATTTGTCTCGCAACTGCCTCATTTGCACAGGACAAGAAGGCCGATAAAGCCAAACCTGCCGCTGCTGCAAAAAAAACAGACGCCCCTAAAGCAGCAGCTGCAACTGCACCTGCCGCAAAAACTGCTGCTGCTCCCGCGGCAAAGCCAGCTGCAGCTGCTGCACCCGCTGCCAAAATGAAAGCCGATGGTACACCCGATATGCGGTATAAAGAAAATAAAGCTGCCGCTAAACCAGCCGGACCATTAAAAAAAGACGGAACACCGGATATGCGGTATAAAGCAAATAAAGATGCAGCCGCTAAGAAAAAAGGGTAACTAACATAAGATTTAAAAAAAGAACTGCACCCGATATCGGGTGCAGTTCTTTTTTTAATACCGGTAAAGCCTTTTTTTAAAATCAATCCTGTTTCTTTCCATTCAGATGAAAACCCACACCTACTTCAAATTGCTGGCTTGCATTATTGGTTACTTTAGTATTGGTATTGTAAAAAAAGTTTGCAACAATAGCCTGATTCAGCCATACACCAGCCCCAGCTCTTATATTACCTGTTGTTTGATAAACGAGCATGGTTTGCAATAACTTGTTATACTCAAATTGCATTCCAAGATCTGCAATAGCGTCTGTGGTTCTGTAAAGGCGTAACATAGCAAGTGGCTTTAACTGCGCTTTATCAGAAACGGTAATATCATACATTCCTCCAAATTGTGCAAAAGCAAGGTTGGCACTTCCTCCGCTTTTCACAGTAAGATTATCTTTTAAACGAAAGAAGGATGCCCCTAATGTGAACTGTTTATTTGTGTATACCAAGCCGATATTTCCATCAAATTGAACACTTGAATTGATATTGTTCATCAAAAGCGGATCACCACCACTTTGGGCAACATAATTTACACCCAACCTGTCGCTCGACATAGATAGCGTAATACCAATCCGTAATTGTGATTCTCTTGATAATTTAATCCGGTAAGCATAATTAAATAACCCATTGGTTCTGTTTAATAAACCCGTTACATCACTTACAATCTGTAAACCCGCTGCTGAATTGGCACCAAATAGAATTTCACCGCTTACTGCAGTTAATACCGGAGCACCATCAAAACCTACCCAGCTTCTGTTTTGAAATGCATAGATCTTATTACCGTCGGCACCCGTAAAAGCCGGGTTCCACAACATACGGTTCTGGTAATACTGGCTCATACTGTTATCCATTTGTTGTTGAGCAGTTGCCTGCAATTGAAATAACAATATCAACATGAAAAAGGCTACCACTATCTTATTGCTGTATTTCATAATCGTCTTTTTATTATTACGTAATGAATTCAATTTTTAAAATAATTTTATCTATCTCACTAAGGTTACTGTTCCTTTCTTCACTACCTGTCCTTTCACGGTTAATATATAGAAGTAAGTATCCTTCGCTAATATTTTTCCGTTTACAGAACCATCCCAATCATTGGCATAATTTGCTTTCTCATAAAGTAAGCGGCCCGATCTGTCAAATACCTGCAGGTTATTTACAGGATATTGATCCAGGTTCCTGATCACAAAACGATCATTGATGCCATCACCATTTGGCGTAAATACATTGGTAGGTTCTACATACAGATCTTCAACAGCGGTTACACTTACACTGTCTTTTGCAGTACAGCCTTGTGTGCTGGTTACCGTAACCACATAAGTGGTGTTATCTGTAACCCTTGCCACCGGATTAGCAATTACTGCATTATTTAAATTAGCAGGCGGTGTCCAGTTATAAGAAGCAATGGTACCGGTTGTTGCAGCTTGTAATTGCACATTCAATCCTTTACTGATATGTGCTACCGAAGAAGATGCTGTTACAGTGGGTGTAGGAACTACCGTAACCGTTGCACCTGCAGATGAGATACATCCCGAAGCACTTGTAACAGTATAGGTAATTACAGCCGTTCCGGTACTCACTCCTTTTACCAAACCGGTACTGCTGTTTACCGTTGCTACGGCAACATTGCTTGTTGTCCATACGCCACCTGTAAGGCTATTCGCTAATTGATTACTGGCTCCTGTACAAATTTGCAATGTACCCGTAATACTTCCCACAACGGGTAATGGATTTACTGTCCATACGCTTGGGTCGCTGGTTATCATTCCACAACCGCCGGATACAATTACTG
The DNA here is from genome assembly GCA_965206685.1 of Sediminibacterium sp. GTDB lineage: Bacteria > Bacteroidota > Bacteroidia > Chitinophagales > Chitinophagaceae > Sediminibacterium. Next base: position 283,475 of record OZ242223.1, on the reverse strand, counting down.
TATAATTACCTGAAGCTGCTGTAGTGAGATTATTATTACCATACGTTGAAGTGTTAGCACCTGTAATGGCAGATCCGTCCTGGTACCATTGATAGCTCAGATTAATTCCTGTTGCAGTAACTTTTATACTTGCAGCAGTACCTACGCACTGTGCAAGCACAGCAGCCGGAGCCGAACTAATGATCGTTAAAGGATTAACGGTTATGTTTTTGGTAACCGTTGATGTACAACTGTTATTGGTAGCTGTATAACTGATAACAGCAGTACCTGCACCAACACCGGTAACCACACCGGTAACATCTACTGTGGCAACAGCTGTATTACTGCTGCTCCATATACCCCCAGCTACCGCATTTACAAAATTGGCCGTGCTGTTTACACAGATCGTATCTGCACCGGATATAGATTCCAAAACCGTTAATGGGTTTACAGAAACAATACTGGCTGTGCTCTTATTACTGCAACCATTGGCATCAGATACCTGTGCTGCATATTGCCCGGTAACTGAAGTATTATAGGTATTGCCGGTTGCATTACTGATTACATTATCATTATTAAGCCATTGATAAGAAAGAGCAGCAGAAGTAGCCGTTAATACAGCCGACGATCCTGCACAAATTGTTTTATCAGTTGTGATACTGACTGCAGGTAATGGATTTACCGTAACGGAAATCGGACAAGAGGTTGAAGTAACTACACCATCTGTTACCACTACTGTATAATTACCGGTTACTGTTGGGTTATAGTTAACATCGGTAGCACCGCTGATATTGGTTCCACCAACCTGCCATTGATAAGTGGGACTGTTAAAGGCAGCAGCATTTACATTTAGCGGAACAAACGCACCTGCACAAACCACGGTGCTTCCACCTGCCGATGCAGAAGGAATGGCTGAAACACGCGTAATACCTGATGTTGTAGTACAATTATTAAAATCAGTTACTCTAAGGCTATAGTTATCCGCTTGTGTTACGGCATATTGAAAATCAGTTGCATTCGATATATCACCGCTGCTGTTGCGCCATTGATAAGTATTCCCGGGAAAATTATTGGCTATAGATAAAGTAATGCTGGTAGTAGTACAATTACTAAAAGCAAGTTGTGCGCCTTGTTGAATGGTGGCATCAGGATTGGCATTTACAGTAACCTGTACCGGGTCACTGCTTACTGCATCAATTCCCGTAGTTACTGTATAAGAACCGTTTGAAGTAGCCGTGTAACTGCTTCCTGTTGCACCACCCAGGATCACGCCATCTTTATACCATTGATTACCGGAAACTGCATTAGAACTTAGTACCACAGAACCCCCAGAACAGAAACTGGTGGCAGATCCGGCAGTGATTACCGGCTTAACTGTTGCAGCTTTTACAGTAACCAACGCATTAACTGTTGCTGAGCAATTACTTGTATTTAACAAAGTATAACTAATGGTTGCCTTACCTGTTCCTATGCCTTTTACCACACCATTTGCATTTACGGTTGCCACACTTGTATTACTGCTGCTCCAAACGCCACCTGATGGTGAACTAAATAAACCGGTGCTGTCATTTACTTTGATAGCAGTTGTACCGGTAATAGCCGTTGGCGCAGGTAATGGATTAATGGTAATTGCTGTTTCGGAACTGGTATTGATACAGCCATTGGCATCTGTTACCCGCACACTATAAGCGCCACTTTGATTAACATTGAAACTGCTTAGCGTTGCATTTCCGATGGCATTACCACCTGAAAGCCATTGATAAGTATTACTGCCGCTTACTGTTGCATTAATGCTTAATGGAGTGCCTGCACAAACACTATTACCTGGGTTGGCAGACACAGTGATCACCGGTAAAGGAATGATTGTAACACTTACTGCACAGGAGGTTACACCTATTCCGCCACTTACCACAGTAACACTGTAATTACCTGTACTTGATGCATCATACGTAGCAGCTTTTGCATTTGCGATCGCTACCCCATCTTTTAACCATTGATAACTTGGACTGGTAAATGTACCAACGGCACTTAATGAAACGATGTTACCCGCACAAACAGTGGTGCTGCCGGATGCGGTAGCTGTTGGTATTGAGGTTATTTTAGAAATAGCGGATACTGCAGAACAATTATTTGCATCAGTTACCTTCACGCGGTAATTACCGATTTGTGTAACGGCATACTGTTGCGAAACTGCACCGCTGATATTTCCGTTATCATTCATCCATTGGTAACTTAATCCGGAACCGGTAGTTGCATTCAAATTAACAGTTGTGGCATTACAATTAGCAAAAGCAAGTTGAGTACCCTGTGTAATTTTAGCAGAAGGGTTATTAAGAGCCGTTACTGAAATTGGTGCTGTAAAGGCGCTTATACATCCGTTTGAATCTGTATAAGTAGCCTTATAACTTGTCGTATATGGCACATTTCCATATGCACTTGGATAAACAGTAAAACCGCCTCCGGGACCTATAAAAGTATTTTCCCAGTACCAATTAATATTATTGTTGAATGGATTACTTGTAAAACTTACTTTGCCTCCCGTACAAAATGTAAGTGGCCCATTTGCTACAATAATCGGTGCAGCGGGTAGTGGATTTACACTTACACTTCTACTGGCTATACTTATATTTTTAGATACAGCTCCTGCTGAAGAACAACTGATAACCCCACCTGTTGTAGCACTGGTTGCAGTTGCGCTTATACGTATGTAAACAGAGGTTAGCCCAACCGTTCCGCCGCTTTGTGTTAATGTAAGGCTGCTGCTATATACACCTGCTGTAGTAGTTGCCAATTCAAAACCGGCTGGTGCTGTTACATTAATATCTCCGGTCAAATTGCTTCCGCTTACCGAAAAAGATTGTGGTACAGATGCAGTACCTGCGCAGGTTTTAAAAGAACTTAAACTGCCCGTAATACTGATAGTTGAAGAATAAACACTGAGCGTTATACTGGTACTGCTGCTACCGCCTGAATTTGATGCCGTTATTGTATAAACAGTTGTCGATGTAACCGAAGTAGGTGTACCACTGATGGTACCATTTGTATTGTCAAAGGTTAAACCCGCCGGTAATGCCGGACTGATAGTATAACCATATTGGGAAATTTTTCGGATCTTATTATTACCATAATCAGCAACGTAAACATTTCCAGAACCATCAACTGCAATACCGTCAGGGGAGGAAAATGTTGCTAAGCTAGCGTTGGTATTATCTAATGAACCATTTGCTCCGCTTCCCGCTAGGGTAGTTACAGCACCTCCCGAGCTGATTTTACGGATTTTATTCCCATAACGCTCGGTAACATATAAGCTACCCTGGGCATCTATGGCAATCCTAGTTGGATTATTAAAGGTTGCCAAAGTACCAATAGCATTATCGGATGAACCACGCGCTCCGGTGCCAGCAAATGTAGTTACTACTCCCGCTGGCGTGATCTTCCTGATCTTATGAGAATATGACTCTACTATATACAGATTACCAGATGCATCTCCTGCTATATCTGAAGGATTTGTAAATAAAGCCGCAGTAGCTATGCCATCCAATGAACCGAATGCTCCTGTTCCGGCAAAAGTAGTAACACCACCTGAAACTGCAATCTTTCTGATCTTATTACCACCGCTCTCTGTAACATATACATCTCCGGCCGCATTCACATAAAGACCTGCAGGATAATAAAACGTTGCTAAAGCAGCATCAGTATTGTCTAATGAACCCGTTTGCCCACTTCCGGCAAAAGTGGTTACCGTTCCTGTGGGACTGATTTTTCGAATGAAACCCGTACTCGATCCATCGGATACATAAACATTACCTGCGGCATCTAAAGCAATACCATATGGAAAACGAAATTTTGCTGCTGTACCTATACCATTGGCAAAGCCTGGTGTGTCGGTTCCTGCCAAAGTACTAACTGCACCTGCCGGGGTTATCTTCCGTACCTTATTACCGGTATATTCTTGAATGTATAAATTCCCGGAACCATCCAGCACAATATCGGATGGGCCATAAAAAGTTGCAGCACTCGCTAATGTTGTATCTATTGAACCACGCAGGCCACTACCAGCATAAGTAGTTACACCACCACCAACAGTTACTGTGCCACCCGTATTCGTTAAATTTAAAGCTGCGATGGGGGAGCCTGTAACATAAGTTTGTGTACTTACCCCATACCCGATTGATGGCGGAGCAGGTAAAACGACTACTGTAAAAGGATAATTACCAGATGAACAACCTGTGCTGCTATTTATCACATTCAGATTAAAATTATAAGTGCCGGCAGGCCGAACCGGTATTACTACGTTTATTGGCGTTGAGCCGAGTGTTGCATTATTAATTCCAGTAAAGCCCGACATCTGATTTGGTGCTACACTGAAAATGCTAATCCGATCAGGACTATTTGTAGTTAAGCCGTAAGGCAAATTAAATGAGGTTGCCCCAAAACTTATTACCCCTACATTTCCCAAATTAATAGTGGGCAATGCATTAACGGACCCGGATACTGTTATGTTTTGCAGGTTTGCACCCGATGATGTACAACTGATCGCTCCCGAAATTGAGCCTGATGATACTGCAGCCATCCGGGCATAAACAGTAGTAGCTGCCACAGTACCACCGCTTTGTGTTAAAGTAAGTGAACTGCTATATACACCCGATGCTGTTCTGGCTAATTCGAAACCTGTGGGTGCGGTAATAGAAATATCTGCCGTTACATTCGTCCCACTAATTACAAACGATTGTGCGGTTGCTGCAATTCCTGCACAGATTACAAATGGTGTAAGGCTTCCCGAAACACTTATCACAGGCGTATTGGTGGTAGCAATATTTACGGTCGTACTATTACCCCCACTTGCATTAATCGCCGTAACAGTATAATCAGTAGCAGCGCTCACGGCTGTGGGTGTACCACTGATTGTACCGGTAGTTGTGCTAAAACTTAAACCGGCTGGTAATGTTTTACTGATACTATAGCCAATCAAAGATATTTTTCGAATCTTATTCCCTCCATAATCTGCTACATATAAGGTAGTACCCGTTACATCAGCTGCAAACCCGCTGATACCTCCAAAAGTTGCCAAACTACCGTTGATATTATCTGATGAGCCAATAGCTCCGGTACCGGCAAGTGTTGAAACAGCACCGGATGTACTGATCTTTCTTACTTTATGCCCGCTAAATTCCGACACATATAAATTTCCAAAGCCATCGATTGTAATACCAAAAGGATTATTGAAACTGGCCAGTGTACCTGTAACATTATCAGATGTGGCATTTGCTCCTGAACCTGCAATGGTAGTAACTACTCCGCTGGTACTGATCTTCCTGATTTTATTATTACCCTGATCAACAACATACAGATTACCGGCAGCATCAATAGTAATTCCATAAGGATTGGTAAATGTGGCTAATGTGCCTGTTGCATTATCTGATGATCCTGATGCACCCGATCCGGCAATGGTAGTTACCCCTCCGGTAACACTGATCTTACGGATTTTGTTATTGGCATTATCCGTTACATAAATGTTACCCGCTGCATCTAACACTAAACTGGTAGGTTTAAAAAAAGTAGCTAAAGTAGCGGTTGCATTATCAGAAGAACCCGATGCGCCGGTACCTGCAACCGTTGTAACCACTCCTGCCGGACTGATCTTGCGGATCTTATTTCCAAAAAAGTCTGCTACATATACATTACCTATTGCATCAACAGCAACGCCGGTTGGGGCATTAAACGTGGCAGATGTGGCAACAGCATTATCAGCACCTCCAAATGCGCCGCTTCCGGCATAAGTAGTAACAGCGCCTGAAGGACTGATCTTACGAATTTTATTATTAGAAAAATCAGCAACATAGGTATTCCCTAAACCATCTACAACGATGCCATGTGGCGAACTAAATGTAGCTGAAGTACCTGTTGCATTATCTGCTGCACCGGCAGTATTGCTACCTGCAAAAGTAGTTACTGCACCGGGTGCTGCCGCAGGAACTGCAGCACCTGAATTGGTAAGGATTAATGATGTGATTGGAAAACCCGTAATAAAAGATTTTGCACCTGCCGGATAACTGATAGAGGGTAATGATGGAATGGTTTCAATCACTACATCATCAAAAAAACAATACATGCCGGTGGCATCATTGGTGGTAACCTCTACACTGGTTACATTAAAAAAATCAGACCCCGGAGTAACCGTTTGAAAATTAAACGACCCATTTTTGAAAATAACAGAAGAACCTACCTGGCTCCCACCTCTGAAGGCTTTGATCGTATAGGTAGTAGGTGTGTTGGCTGAGTATTCATTAAACTTGAAAGAAGTTAGTTTAAAAGCCGAGCTGCCATCATTATCGGTTATGGTAAGTTTATCTGCATTTGTGGTGGTACCACTGGTAATGCCCAATGCCAAACCACCCGCATCTGCAGAAACTTTAAAGTTGGTACTGTTATCATTTATATTTCCTGTAGCTGCTGCACGGTTATAAACAAACTTATACGAATGGCCGCCGGAAGTTGAAAAAACACCACCGGCAACACCAATAAAACTTTCTGCTGTATAAGAGCTACCCGAAAAATTGATCGTACCCTGTGCAAATAAACCTTCGCACATCAATACACCAATAACCATGAAAAGTAATGTTCGCTTGTAACTGTTAAAACTAAGCTTCATAATTTTCTGTTTTAAAAATTGAATCGATAAGTATTTTGAATCTGACTATGGCATGGTTCCATTCAATAACGGTTGAATGGCTTATGGCATGGTTGGATAAAGTCCCTGTACCGCTATGATATAATTCAATGCCATAAACGGCATACGGTTTTCATGTGCAAGCCCCCCACCCGCATTACCAATTGTAACGTTTGCGGTACTGCCGGTCATAGGTATATTTAGCTTTGTTCCTCCCGTATAACTCACATTAATATTTACCGGCCACTTTGTAACTGCATCTGCAGGTCCGTAAGCATTTACCGGCTTATTAATTACCGGAGCTGCATTTACAATATTGGGTACCAGCGAAGGCACGTTGGTAGCGCTTGGGGTATTGGTGTTACCTGCTGCTGCAGAAACAGCCATATTGCCAGTGGCAGTAATAGCAGGTAATGTAACGATAATTGTCCCCCCCAAGGTGGCAACTGCCGTATGTGTATGCTGTGGTATTTGCGGTGTGGTTAGGGTTATATTTTCACTACCTCCGGTTTGGGCAAGCGTATAATTGCTTTGTGTGTTTGCCAATTGCCCCACACCTACCGGAACCCTTCCGCATAAATTGGGTAATGCGAAATTGCTGATTCCATTACCACCATACGTAGTTCCAAGTAATGAATAAAGGGCCGTGTATTGTGCGATAGATAATAATTGTCCATTACAGGCAAGCCAACCTTGCGGTATCCAGGAACCGGGCCATAAGATAATTGTTGCTAAAATGGGATCCATGTGTTTTGGTTTTATGTGTTGAATAATGAATGTTATGTTGATTTCCAGGCTTTCGAATCTTCGGCTCTTTTATCCAATCCATCCAATTGCCTTCCATACCATAACCATATCATCAGGATAAAAAGCAGTCCCACTGATATGATCATAATAATGATGAACAGAGATTTCTTTTCAAAAATTTTCATTGTTTGCATGAGCCGTACTTCACACAATGAAAATAGTTTGCGACACAAGCTTTTTGCAACTAAAACGCATCACAAAAGCGCAACAAAGGGGTAACAAAAACGCAACAGGACGATTATCAACAGGTTAGAATGGAAATAAGATAGAGTGAAAGAAAAAAAGAAAGCCGTTTTTATACCCTATCATTTTAAAAAGAAAGAAAGTCAGTGCTAATTCTTACGACTTTGCGAATCTCCAGTATTATGTTGTACCTAAGTTTACAAATAAGCCCCGGCTCTTTGTATAAGAACCAGGGCTTATCATTGAAAAATGTAAATCAAATTGTCTATTTATTACCCGCATTCCTGCCTAAGATCTTCACAAGTTTACGCGTTGCCTCTAGTCCGGTTATCGGAGCGGCTATTGCCGGTTCATCCACTGGAAATCCGAAAATAAAGCTATAATCAGTTTGGAATAGATTGGTTGCATTCCCATGGCAACCCATACAACCACCCATTAAATGATTCCCTTTCCCATTATAGACATTAGTAACAGGGCTTCCAGCTTTTGTAAAATCTGTAATCGTGCCCAATGTACTGTCGAACCTTCCGCTGAATCTTTGCAGCACGTAATCAGACTCTACTACACTGTTAGATAAATAATAAGTTGCTGAATCAGGTTGACTATAATTACCGCCGGGATTAGGCTTATCAATAGGTCGATATTGAACATTGATCAATTTATAATACATCCAAACAGATTTTTTCTGTCCATAATTTTTAATGGCAGTATGGGCTTTTTTGTTAACATCAATAATATCCTGAGGAATTTGATTTAGCCTTTTATTGATCCGTATGGTACCCTGTGGCAACAAAGTGTTTGTACTGATATTTTGATAATAAAGACTGGAGCCGGCAACTGCATTAACTTTTAATGGAGAGAATTTCATAAACGTTCCATTTTTTGTTGCATTGGTTACAGTTAATACAGGAGTTAATGGAGGGAGAGAATCATTTCTGATAATATTTCCATCCTCATCTTCAACAGGAAGGCCATCTGTTGTAAGCAGATTATCCGCTTGTTCAAAAGTGGCAAAAATAAAATAAGGAGCTGTTGGCGTTTTCTGTATGATATGCAAGCCTACCATACCAAATACTTCATCGTTATAATATGCTTTTCCGTTTCTGCTAACATAATAGCGCACTGTATCTGTAAGAAATCTTCCTGAGTTCAATTCCTTTTGAGTAAGCCTGCGCCAGGAAGTCTTTATTTCAATTGTTCCATATGGTAAACTGATCAGCGAATCGCCCATACTAGGGGTGGGTGTATTTTGATTTGCTGATATATATGCCTTTGTTGCTTGTTCTGCAAATTGAAAACTGCTGTTATTGTTATACCAACCTGTTTTAACAGCATACTCATATTCAGCCCTGTTCGCTTTGGCCATAAAAAGGATCTGGTTCTGGTTCTGTGCCCCGTTAACTGCTCCTGCGAACATGTTTGCCTGGCCAATTTCATTTGTTTCATCAAGATTTACCCAAGGTGTGGTACCGGAATGAAATATCCCCGGAATTGCAGGAATCTGTCCATCAGATGTTGTTGTACTATCAGGATTATAAAAGTATTGCGGACGAAAAGCCGTATCGTTATAGCCATAATGTGGTTTAGACGTATCAAATCCATGAGGAGGTAATCCGTTGCCGGGAAATATTTCCACTTTATGACGGAAGCTTTGCCAAACCAATGGTATGCCCGGAGCATCAGCACCAAAAGGAATACTATTGTCTGCCGAATCGCGATAACCAACTTTCGTCTTCCAGTTCAAGGCAATGAATTCCTTCCAGGCAAAAATCGCAGCTTGTTGTAACGATGCCTGAGAAGAAGGCGTACCGTCACTAAAAATATCTGCGGGCACAACAGATGAAATCACTATTGAATCAGGAAATCCGGTACTACCCGAAATTGTATTTGTACCGGGCAGGTTACAACTGATAATAAACACTACTGCAAAACATACGATTCCAAATGGAATGATAAAGGGAAGAAACTTCTTCTGTAATTTGATTTTCATTGGAAATTGGTTTTATATGATTAATGAATTGGAACCCTAAAATAGTTTCCATTACCCCTTTCCTGCAAGTAAATCACATCACAAAAACGCAACAAAAGAAAAATTAATATAACACAGCGAATATCAATGCATTAGAAAATACTGCCGTTCATAAATGAGGATAAAAAAGAATCTAAAGGCAAAGTATCATCCTTATACTGTTTTCCTGAAAAACGAAAAGCGATCGCATCAGATAGTATCGGAAAGATCTTTATAGCTGGCTTCTTCAGAAATACCAATCTTTTTACGCAGACGGTGCCAGATATTCCGGATATTATTTGTAGACACCCCCTGCATGGCAGCCATTTCCTTATTAGAAAAACCAAGCTTGGCCAAAGCCATAAAACGTGTCTCTGCCGGGGTAAGGTCGGGAAGTTTTTTATCCAGTCTTTGCAGATAACCACCATGTACCTTGGTAAATAATGAACGGAACTTATCCCATTCCTCATCCGTTAAAATGGTAACCTGTCTTATTTGTTCCAGTGCAGCATTATTACTGTTCTCGCCAAATTGTTGTTCAAGTGTTTCAATCAGTTTGTTTTTTTCGGCAATACTATTGCTGAAATCTCCTAGCTGCATTGCCGCAGCAGCCAGTTCTTTTTTGTTATTTGCCAGTTCCATATCCAGTATGCGTTTCTCCTGCTTATGCTTTCGTTGCTGGCCTTTAAAAACATAGATGATAATAAGGATCAGTAAAATGATAAAAGCAATCAGAATGTCCCGCTGCAGGGTTTTTATCTTTTTTTCAGAATCAATCGTTGCCATTTCAGACCGGTGTTGCAAAAGCTCTGCTTTTTGTTCAGACCTTAACAATTGTAATGTTCTGAATTTACGGGCCAGACTGTCTTTCACATAGATCGTAGAATCAAGATATTGAGCAGACAGGGATAATTGATCTTTAAGAGCATACCACTTACTTAGCAAAGGATATAATGTTGCGTAACGCTTATATTGTCCGGACCTGATCACATAATCTTTTGCGAGAAACATTTTTTTATCTGATTCTGCATATTTCTTTTGCTTAAACAGAATATCTGCCCAGGGTATCAACGATCCAGAAGCCAAACCCCAGTCCTGCTTTTTTTCTGCTTCCGCAACATCGGCTTCAAAAAGTGGAATAGCTTGATCATATTTCCCACGCAAATAAAGATTGTAACCAAGATTACCCATGGTAATTGTTTCCCAAACCGGTAAATGCATCGGATCTTTTTTATCCAGCAACCGGTTGAAATAATAATCAGAGGAATCCAGATTACCAGTTAACTGGTAACAAAGGCCCAATGTATTTAATGCTAAATTATACCATCGTCTGTTATAGGGTATCGCCTGAAATTGAATAGCTTTTCTGAGATAATGGATGGATTGTGGATAATCGGAAAAATAAAAATAAGCTTCACCAATATTGTTCATGATGGTTAGCTTATCCGGAAATGCATCATAAGAAATCTGTTCGATCAGTTTTTCTAATTTGAAATATTCTTCAAAAGCAAGAACATAATTACCTACTGTTTTGAAATAATAATCTGAAAGCATCACCATTGCCCTTGCCTGTATAATCATCATCCCCTTTGCTTCTGCCTTATTAATTACATTTTGGAGCGTACTGATCACTAAAGCACGATTATCAGGCCTGTTCCTTGAAAAATAATAAGCAGGTATCATATCTGCTTCCATCTCAATCTCTTTATCGCCATGCTTTATCGCAAACTGTCTGAACTTTTCAATCTGCTGAAAAGCACCGGCTGAATCATCTTTCAATTTTGTGATCCTGTCGATAATTTTTTTTAAACTATCAATCCTCTTAAAATATGATTTGTGCAACACTGAATCAAATGCAGGTTGCGAGGAGGTTTGACTAAACATCAATACACTAAAAAACAAATAAAGGATTATTCGCTTCATGCGGTTGACTGGGTATAGATCACTATTGGTTATAAAAGCCTGAATACTAAATTTTGAGGATAAGGGGGGTATCCTGTCAGGAAGATAATACTAAATTTTGAGATTTAATTACATCCCGGAATTTCATTCATGTATGCCTTTTTATCAGGGCATTTTGAGAATATCCGTTGATATTTAACTAACCGGAAGATACATTACTTGCCTGATCGGTCATGTAATGCTGATTCATTGATTGCCTTTGCAGCAATCCACCCACTCGTCCAGGCATTTTGAAAATTAAAGCCACCGGTAATCCCATCCACATCCATCACCTCGCCGGCAAAAAATAATCCGGGGTTAATTCGGCTCTGCATCGTATTAGCGTCTATCTCACTTAATTTAATTCCACCACAGGTAACAAATTCTTCTTTAAAAGTTGTTTTACCTTTTACCGGATATTCCTGTGCAGTTAAATTTTTGATCAGTTTATTTTGTTCTTTTGAAGGCATATCGGCCCATCTTATATCCGGATTAATTCCGCTGCAATTCAGCAAATACAGCCACAAACGATTGGGTAACCCAAATGGATTTTTATTGCCGGTTTTCTGTGCAGCGTATTCATCACGAAAAGATTGCCAGTCATTTCGCAGATCCGGTTCTTTATAATCAGGCAACCAGTTTACCAATAAAGTGAAATGATAATTCATATCAGCCAGCAGTCTGGCGCCCCATGCAGACAAACGCAACACCGCAGGGCCACTCATACCCCAATGAGTGATCAATAACGGGCCTTCATCAGAAAGTTTTGTGCCAACCACTTTTACTACTGCTCTTTCAACACTTACCCCCATCAGTTCAGTAACAGGGTTGCCGGGCATATTAAATGTAAATAAAGAAGGAACGGGTTCTTCAATCGTATGACCCAATTTTCGCAACCAATCGAACATGGAAGATTTTGGATAACCACCTGAAGCAATGCAAACAAAATCAGTTTTAAGTTTGGAGTTTGGAGTTTGGAGTTCAAAACCATTTTCGTTTGATGCAATACTGACCACTTCAGTTTGCATCAAGATCTCAATTTTATATTTATCAGCTTCTTTCAATAAACAGTTAATGATCGTTTGCGAATCATTGGTTACAGGAAACATTCTTCCATCTGCTTCTGTTTTTAATTCCACCCCTCTTTCTGCAAACCAGCTGATCGTATCATTTGTATTAAACCAATGAAAGGCTTTCTTCACAAAATTTTGTCCGCGCGGATATCTTTTAACCAATTCAGGAATTTCAAAACAGGCATGGGTAGTATTGCATCTTCCTCCACCACTAACTTTTACTTTGGATAATAATTTATTGGACTTTTCAATGATAGTTACTTTCAGATGCGGATTTAATCTTGCAGCATTAACTGCACAGAAAAATCCTGCAGCGCCTCCTCCTATCACTACTAATTTCTTCTCCATATATTCTATTTCATCAACATCAATGCAGACATCGTTTCAATTCCATTCCAGAAGTTTTTCAATCGCAGGTTTTCATTTTCTGCATGCTGGTTATTATCATGATTAGCAATCGGAACCGTAACGGTTTTAGCTGATAAGATCTGTTCAAACAAAAACAAAGGCAAACTGCCGCCCATGGTTGGCATTAAAACAACCTGCTCATTTGTAGTAGACTGAACTGCTTTAATCACCTGTTGTGCAACGGGCATATCAAGTGGTGTTCGCTGTGCATTATATCCTTTTTTGGAAACTACTCTTGCGATCTTTGAATATTGTTTTCTTTCCGCATCAGTTGGTTCATCGCGGGTTATATAAAAACCCTGTTTGCGCATATGCGCTTCTACCAGTTGCTGTTGCTCTGCATAGTCAGTTCCGGGCACCAATCTCAGATCAAGATTCACGATAGCATTTGTTGGAATAATATTGCTTGCAAATTTCCCTGTACCTGCACTCTGCATTCCGTTAATATTCAATGATGGAAGCATAATTGACTCAAGCAAAGATTTGCCCTTTATCTCCTCATCTATAAAACCCAATTCTTCTTTCATCTGTGCATCCGGTGGCGGCACATTGGCTATCGCTTTTTTTTCTGCTTCAGTAAGTGGTTTCATTTTATCATAAAACCCTTTCACCAATACTTTACCATTATCGTCTTTCATAGATGCCAGCAACTTACTTAACAGCAAAGCAGGATTGGGTGCCCAGTTACCATAATGTCCGCTATGCAAAGGCCTCTTACTTCCATATACGGTGATCTCCATACCTGCATCACCCCTCGCACCAAAGATCACTGTTTTCTTTCCTGATTGATGAACAGGGCCGTCGCAGATGATCCATAGATCAGATTGAAGCAATGATTTGTAATTTGATAAGATCTCATTCAGATGTGGTGAGCCTGCTTCCTCCTCCCCTTCAAAAAAGAATTTGATATTGAATGCCGGTGTTAACCCATTTGCTTTAATTGATTCATATGCAAATAACATAGCCATTACACCAGCCTTATCATCAGAAGAACCTCTGCCGGTTATACGCCATTCCGGGTCTAATTTTATGGTGTTGCTGAAATTGATGAATTCATTCTGCTCTTTTACCGCTCCTTTAATAATAACCGGCTTGAAAGGATGCAACCCTTTGGCCCATTTGGAACTGTCTACCGGTTGTCCATCATAATGCGCATAAAAAATGATCGTTTGTTTGGCACCCGGTACCAATACTTCTCCATACACAGCAGGCGCAGCATCTTTGGTTGTAGGATATAATAATTGAATATTCTGAACAGAACGCTCTTTCATCATTTCCATGATCTTTGAAGCATTCAATTTTATGTCTGCAGGAACAGAAGGGATATTAGGCAGAGATAAAAAAGAAAGATACTGGCTGATCCAGTTGTTCTCATGTTGTTCACGGTATGCACGTACTTTCAACATATCAGGGCTTTGTGCCCTTACACTAAAAAAACTCAATACCATCAAAACAGCAAAAGCTACTTTCTTCATGTTATTTAATTTGATTCTGTAAGATACAAAGCCTTAAAGTAAAGTTTTATTGTTTGACCTGTATTGTTGGATATGCCCTAAATAAAACCGTGCCTTTGTGCCTCTGTGTGAGAATCAATCAGCACACAGAGGCACAAAGGCACGGTTAGAACAGGAATTATTTTATAAACCTGTATCCTAATAATAGGAACTGTTCAGATTTGTATTTGCTTTTTCTGCAGCTTCAATAATACTGTAATCAGAAAGGATCAACGCTTTGTTTCTTTTCACACAAACATCATGTTCAAAATGTACAGAAACTTTTCCATCACGTGTACGAATGGTCCAGCCATCTTCATCCGTAAACACTTCTCTTGATCCCAGATTGATCATGGGTTCAATTGCCAATACTAAATTCTCTTTCATCTTAGGGCCTGTTCCTCTCTTGCCATAATTTGGCACCTGCGGGTCTTCGTGCAGGCTCTTTCCCAATCCATGTCCCACAAGCTCCCGTACAACGCCATAGCCGTATTTATGCTCTGTATGCTCCTGAACAGCATAGGAAATATCTCCCACACGATTGTTGGTGATCGCTTTCTCAATACCCTTGTATAAAGACTCTTTCGTAACCTTAACCAATTGCAATACCTCGGGTGCTACTTCTCCCAAAATAAAAGTGTATGCATGATCACCATGCCAGCCATTCAATATCACACCCATATCAACACTAATGATATCTCCCTCTTTCAACGGATCATTATTGGGAAATCCATGCACCACCACATCATTCACAGATGTACAAACATTATGCGGATAGCCTCGGTAATTATAGAAAGAAGGCACCGCTTTATTGTCTTTTACAAATTCAGCACAGATCTTATCTATATCTAAAGTGGTCATACCGGGTTTCAACACTTTTGCCACTTCGGTAAGTGTTTTACTAACCAGTGTTGCCGATTCTTTCATGAATGCAACTTCCGCTTCTGTTTTGTGGATCATCATATTGTTTACTCGCATCTTGATAAAAAAGAAACCTGCCGTCCCGCTTGCAGCGGGATGACAGGTTTACAAAGTTCGCTATTATTTATTTAAATAGTAGTTGTAGAAACTGTTTGTCTTCCCTGCACACGACCACTCTTCATCAAACCATCATACTGTCGCATTAACAGGTAAGTTTCGATCTGCTGTAAGGTATCGAGGATAACCCCAACCATAATCAGCAAAGATGTTCCTCCGAAGAATGAACTGAAAGCCTGTGTTACACCCAGTCTTTGCGCAAAACCCGGCATAATACCTACTAGTGCCAGGAAAATAGCACCCGGTAAGGTGATCTTATCCATGATAGAACCGATATAGTCAGCAGTTGGCTGGCCCGGTTTTACACCCGGAATAAATCCGTTATTACGTTTCAGGTCTTCAGAGATCTGTTTAGGATTGAAGATCAAAGCGGTGTATAAGAAAGTAAATCCGATCACCATGATTGAATAGATCAACATATACCAAACATTGCTGTGGTCGTTGAAGATCTTAACAATACCCTGTGCTGAATCTATATTCGTGAATGAAACCAATGTTGGCAGGAACATGATTGCCTGAGCAAAGATGATCGGCATTACACCGGCGCTGTTCACTTTTACCGGCAGAAATTGTCTTGCACCACCAAACTGGCGGTTACCGATAATTTGCTTGGCATAGTTTACAGGGATCTTTCTTACACCCTGAACCAAAATGATCAATCCCATGATGATCGCAACCAAAATAGCCATCTCAATTAAGAAGATCAATAAACCGCCACCACCTTTCTGGCCTTTGGCGCTGAACTCCTGAATAATTGAAATAGGTAATCTTGATAAGATACCCACCATGATAATGATAGAAGTACCATTACCCAATCCTTTATCCTGAATCTTCTCTCCCAGCCACATTACAAATAAAGTGCCTGCTGTTAATGTAACAATTGTAGAGAATCCGAAGAATGCTTTATAAGCAGGAAGGATGGCTTCTGCATAACCGGGACTGTTTAGGTAAGCTACATAAGCACCTGCCTGAAACAAAGTAACGATTACTGTGAGATAACGTGTCCATTGATTGATCTTCTTACGGCCGCTATCTCCTTCTTTCTGTACTTTCTGCAATTGCGGAACCAGGATGGTCATTAACTGCATAAAAATAGAAGCAGAGATATAAGGCATAATACCCAATGCAAGGATAGAAGCTTGTGAAAAACCACCACCCGCAAACATATCAAATATGCCTAACAGGCCATTGCTTTTAGCAGCACGCTGCGCAGCTTCGATCTTATTAGGATCTAATCCGGGTAAAACAATGTGGTTTCCCAAACGGTAAGTAAAGATCAGGGCCAGCGTAACAACAATCTTGCTGCGCAGCTCTTCAATGGCCCAAATATTCTTTAAAGTCTGAACTAATTTTTTCACTTAAATGCAATTGAAAGAGTTAATACTCGAGAACCCAACGAAAACGCTTTTTTTGCGTTTGGCAATTTACGGTAAAATTATTTGATAATTTCAAGGGTACCGCCAGCTGCTTCAATAGCTGCTTTTGCTTTTTCGCTTGCTGCATTTACTTTGAAAGAAAGTTTTGCTTTCAATTCGCCGGTTGCCAGCACTTTTACTTTATCAGTACGGCTGATGAGTGAATTGATATACAGATTCTCAAGAGAGAACTCTGTAAAACCGTATTTCTCAACCAACTGATCGATTTGACCCAGGTTGAATACTTTAAATTCAATACGGTTATTATTTTTAAAACCACGCTTAGGAATACGGCGCTGAATAGGCATCTGACCACCTTCGTGGGCCATTTTGCTTTTGTAACCGGCACGGCTCTGACCACCTTTGTTACCTTTTGTAGATGTACCACCTTTACCGGATGCTTCACCACGGCCGATACGGATTGCTTTGTGCGTTGAACCTTCTGCAGGTTTGAGTGTGTGTAGTTTCATTGTATATTGATTTGAACTTACGGGGAATCCCCCCTCGCGACTTAATTAAAAATTAGAAATTAAAAATTAACAATTAAACAAAAATGAATAATCAAAGCAGTTGACCACTTTAATTATTCATTTTTAATTATTAATTTTTAATTGATTTAGGTGATCTCTTCAACTTTCACCAGGTGGCTAACTTTGTTAACCATACCCAGGATCTGTGGAGTAGCTTCAACTTCTTTTGATGCATGCATTTTTTTCAAACCCAATGCAACCAAAGTCTGCTTCTGACGCTCAGATCTGTCGATTCCGCTTTTAACCTGTGTTATTTTTATCTTTTTCATGATTGTCTATCATTTAAAACTGACGACTGACGATTAACGACTGACGACAGATGTAATTATCCGTTGAATACTTTGCTCAATTTCACGTTGCGATTTTTAGCCACCTGAATAGGTTCCCTTAACAAGCCTAATGCTTTGATGGTAGCTTTAACCACGTTGTGTGGATTAGCAGAACCCAGGCTCTTTGCCAACACGTCGGTTACACCGGCGCTTTCAAGTACAGCACGCATGCTGCCTCCTGCAATTACACCCGCTCCGTGTGCTGCCGGTTTGATCAACACTTTCGCAGCACCTTCTTTCGCCCACTGTTCGTGAGGAATGGTTCCGTGCATTACAGGCACTTTCACCAGGTTCTTCTTAGCATCTTCAATACCTTTTGCAATCGCTTCCTGAACTTCTTTTGCTTTACCTAAGCCCTGGCCAACCACACCACCTTCATTACCTACCACTACCAATGCTGAGAAGCTGAAAGTACGTCCGCCTTTGGTTGTTTTTACCACACGGTTAATAGCAACTACTTTCTCTTTCAATTCCAGTTCACCACCGGACTTTACTTTATTTACGTTTAACTTAGACATTTATCTAACGATTAATTTTTGTTAGCAGAATTAGAATTGAAGGCCACCTTCTCTTGCACCGTCAGCCACAGATTTAACACGGCCGTGATACAGGTTACCACCTCTGTCGAACACGCAGGCTGTTAAACCCAGTTCGATAGCTTTCCTTGCAACAGCAGCACCTACCAGTTTAGATTTTTCGATCTTGGTAACTTTCTGTGCAGCAATATCTTTATCTCTTGATGAAGCAGCAGCCAAGGTCAGACCATTATCATCATCGATCAATTGTGCATAAATCTCAGCATTGCTTCTGAATACAGAAAGACGTGGTTTAACAGCAGTACCTGCTATCTTCTTACGGATACGGTATCTGATCTTCTGCCTTTGAATTAATTTACCCATTGTTTTTTATTTAGAACTTCCGATTCTGCCGGGAGTTTGTTTATTATTTAGTTTTCCTCGTCCCCCTCCCAGGGGGACCACAGGGGGTTACTTACCCGCCGCCTTACCTGCTTTTCTTCTCAGAACCTCACCAGCATATTTCACACCTTTTCCTTTGTATGGTTCAGGCTTACGTAAGCTGCGCAATTTAGCGGCAACTGCACCGATCAATTGTTTGTCGATACCTTCCAGCATGATCTTTGGATTCTGTCCTTTTTCAGTAACCGTAGCTACTTTCAATTCTTTCGGAATTTCAAAGATGATATTGTGAGAATAACCCAAAGCCAGATCTAATGTATTCCCTGTATTGGCTGCTTTAAAACCCACACCCACTAATTCCAATTCTTTCTTGTAACCATCTGTTACACCTTTTACCATGTTACCTACCAAGGCACGATATAAACCATGCATAGCGCGGTGACGGATCTGGTCTGTAGGACGTACAAAAGTTACTTCGCCATCTTTTACAGCTACTGTGATATCTCTATCAACAGCTTCTTTCAATTCACCTTTAGGACCTTTTACAGTTACGATGTTTTCAGCGTTTACTGTAATGGTTACTCCTGCAGGAATAACAACCGGTTGTTTACCAATACGAGACATAGTCGATTAATTTTTTATTGTTTGATTCAATATTCCGTTCCGTGGTCAGTCCCGACTAAAAGACTTAATTGTCAGACCGGAAGTTTATTTCTAATCAGCTTACGCTGAAAAAAATTAAGAGATATAACACAACACTTCACCACCCACATTCTGTGCTTTGGCCTGTTTGTCGGTCAATACACCTTTTGAAGTACTCAGGATAGCAACACCCAAGCCGTTGATCACTCTTTTGATCTCAGCCGGTTTTGCATACTGACGTAAACCCGGACGGCTTACTCTTTCCAGAGAACGGATAGCAGCTTGCTTGGTTGTAGGATCGTATTTCAATGCGATCTTGATCAAACCTTGTTTGCTGTCATCTTCGAATTTGTACTTCAGGATATAACCCTGCTCGTACAAAATCTCTGTCATGCGCTTCTTTAAATTAGAAGCAGGAATTTCAACCAGCCTGTGGCCAGCCAACTGAGCGTTACGAATTCTGGTTAAGAAGTCTGCTATAGGATCAGTTACCATGTTTATTAGAATTAATTCTTGTTCAAAATTTTGTTTGTTACCGGTTTGCAGTTTTCTGCACCTGGAAACATGTCTTATTTTACCAGCTGGCTTTCTTCACACCTGGGATCATTCCGTTCAGGGCCATGTCGCGGAACATAATCCTCGACAAACCGAAGTAACGCATGTAACCACGTGGACGTCCGGTTAACTGACAACGGTTTTTCAACCTTACCGGTGAAGCGTTCTTTGGAAGTTGGTCTAAACCTGCATAGTCACCTGCTGCTTTTAAATCAGCACGTTTCTGCGCATATTTAGCAACCATTTTCTCGCGCTTTCTTTGTCTGGCTTTGATAGATTCTTTTGCCATGTTGTATTAGTTGTTTTCTTTTTTAGCATTTTTGAAAGGCATACCCAATTCTCTCAGAAGTTCGTAAGCTTCTTCGTTGGTTCCTGCCGTTGTTACGAAGGTGATATCCAGACCGGTAATTTTATTTACCTTATCGATATCGATCTCAGGGAAAATGATCTGCTCGGTTACACCCAATGTGTAGTTACCGCGGCCATCGAATGCCTTATCAGAAATTCCTTTGAAATCACGTACACGTGGTAAAGCCACAGATACTAATCTGTCAAGAAATTCATACATCTTCTCTCCTCTCAAAGTTACGCGGGCACCAATCGGCATTCCTTTACGTAATTTGAAGTTTGAGATATCTTTCTTAGACATAGTAGGAACTGCTTTCTGACCAGTGATCATGTTCAGTTCATCTACAGCGATATCAACCAGTTTCTTATCTGTAACCGCACCGTTAACACCACGGTTGATACAGATCTTTTCCAGTTTAGGAGCCTGCATTACAGTTTTGTAAGCAAACTTTTTCATTAAAGCAGGTATTACCTCTTTGGTATACTTGTCTGCTAATCTCGGAGTGTATTTTACAGTACTCATTATTTGATTACCTCCCCTGATTTTTTAGATATACGAACTAATTTCCCGTTTTCGCGTGTACGCTTTGCTTTGGTTGGCTCGCCTTTCTTGGCATCCCATAACATCACATTGCTGATGCTGATAGCTGCTTCGATCTTAACGATACCACCCTTGGTATTTGCCGCAGAAGGTTTTGTGTGCTTGGTAGCGATATTAACGCCTTCAACCACAACTTTACCTTTCTCAACGATCACTTCCAACACCTTACGAGGCTTTTTCAGGTCTTTATCATCACCGGCAATCACCACAACCGTGTCGCCTTTTTTGATGTTGAATTTGGGTTTGAATCTTGTACTCATTTTTTTATGCTTAAAGCTTAACGCTAAACGTTGAACGCCTAGCTTAAATTTTTGTCTTTATCTTTTGCTTCCGGCTTCAAGCGTTTTGCTTTAAGCGTTCAGCGTTTTGCGTATTAAAGAACTTCCGGAGCCAATGAAATAATTTTCATGTATCCTTTATCACGTAACTCTCTCGCTACCGGCCCGAATATACGGGTACCGCGTGGCTCGTCTGAGTTGTTCAACAATACCACTGCATTATCATCAAAACGGATATAAGATCCGTCTTTACGACGCAGTTTGTTTTTTGTACGAACAATCACCGCTTTAGAAACTGTTCCTTTTTTGATACCGCCGGCAGGAATTGCATCTTTCACAGTAACAACAATTTTGTCACCGATCTTAGCGTAATCCTGTCCGCTGTTGCCAAGAACCTTAATACAAAGGACTTCTTTAGCACCACTGTTATCAGCTACATTGAGCCTGCTTTCTTGCTGAATCATCTTTTTTAGCTTTGAGCCCGGATTTGTATCCCGGCATTTATAACAATTAATTTTCAGAGGCTGATACTTTGGCTAGGCCAACTGCACGCAGCATGTAAAAAGCTTATTTCGCTTTTTCTACAATTTCCACCAGTCTCCAGCGCTTAGTTTTGCTCAATGGACGTGTTTCCATGATCTTAACTACATCACCAACTGTACACTCACTCTTTTCATCGTGAGCATGGAATTTGGTTGTTTTCTTTACGAACTTACCGTAGATCGGGTGTTTTACTTTTCTTTCTACCGCAACAGTAATGGTCTTATCCATTTTATCGCTGGTAACAACACCAGTCCTTGTTTTACGCAAATTTCTTACTTCAGCCATTGTTTTAAATTTATGGTTTAAACACCCATTTCTTTTTTCTTCAATTCCGTTTTCAAACGGGCGATGTCTCTGCGTAAACCGCGGATGTTCATCGGATTTTCCAGTGGAGAGATCGCATGTGCGAATTCCAGCTTTTTCAATCTTAACTGATCTTCCTGAATCTTTGTTTTCAGATCGGCCAGGTTAAGGTCTTTGATCGACTTATTAAATTCGTATGTCTGTTTGTTTGCCATGGCAAATTCTGTTTATGATTAAGCTTGCAAATCCCTTCTTACGACGAATTTGGTTGCAATTGGTAATTTCTGTGCAGCCAGTCCCATTGCTTCTTTAGCAACAGCTTCTGTAACACCATCACATTCGAAGATGATACGACCTGGTTCAACCACAGCAGCCCAGAACTCAGGGTTACCTTTACCTTTACCCATCCTTACTTCGGCTGGCTTACGGGTAATGATCTTATCAGGGAATATGCGGATCCACACATTTCCTTCACGTTTCATAGCACGGGTCATTGCCTGACGGGCTGATTCGATCTGACGGTTAGTCAACCAAATCGGCTCCAATGCTTTCAAAGCAAATGATCCGAATGAAATGGAAGTACCACGCTTAGCTACTTCGCGAATGCGTCCTTTTTGCTGCTTCCTATGCTTACTTCTTTTAGGCTGTAACATTTATTTCAATTTGAAAATTCGAAAATTTGAAAATTTGAAAATTTGTGAGCAACGTTTTTGAAAATCATTTTCAAATTGCCACATTTTCAAATACTAGTTTCTACCTCTTCCGCCACCACCACGGTTATCTCCACCACGGCCACCTCTGTCTCCACCACCTCTGCGGTCATCTCTTCTATCTCCACCCGGTCTTCTGTCGTCTGTTCTTGCACCGCCATCTCTTCTGTCGCTCATATCATTCTTACCACCAACGAAGTTTGGATTCAATTCGCGCTTGCCCAATACTTCTCCTTTACAGATCCATACTTTGATACCGATCTTACCGTAAACGGTTTGTGCAAATACGTTTGCATAATCGATATCCATACGGAATGTATGTAAAGGCGTACGGCCTTGTTTGAATTCTTCGCTACGTGCGATCTCAGATCCACCCAAACGTCCGCTGAGTTTTACTTTGATACCTTCTGCACCCATACGGAGTGTAGAAGCGATCGCCATTTTAGTAGCACGTTTGAAGTTGATACGGTTCTCGATCTGTTTTGCAATCGTATCACCCACGATCATCGCATCCAGTTCTGGGCGACGGATCTCGAGGATATTGATCTGAACATCTTCTTTACCGGTTAATTTCTTCAACTCTTCCTTAATACGGTCAACCTCTCCACCACCTTTACCGATGATAATACCTGGCTTAGACGTGTGAATGGTTACGATCAACTTTCCGAGGGTACGCTCGATTACAATCTTTGCGATACCACCTTTGTTGATACGGGCACTCAGGTAAGTACGGATCTTATGATCTTCTATCAGTTTATGTGCATAGTCCTTCTTAGAACCATACCAGTTGCTGTCCCATCCGCGGATGATACCTAACCTGTTACCAATTGGATTTGCTTTCTGACCCATATAATGGTTTCTAGTTTTTAGAATCTACAATTAATGTTACGTGGTTGCTGCGTTTACGAACCCTGTATCCGCGGCCTTGTGGTGCCGGGCGCATACGTTTCAGAACGCGTCCTCCATCTACAAATACGGTTTTAACTACCAGTCCGCTGTCTGCTGCACTGGCGCCGCTGTTTTTCTGCTCCCAGTTACTGATTGCACTCTTCAGCAATTTTGCCAAAGGAGTTGCATTGTGTTGCGGATGGTGTTCAAGAATAGCCAGGGCTTTCTCTACTTCCATACCACGGATCACATCAGCCAGCAAACGCATTTTGCGCGGGCCTGTCGGGTAATTGTTCAGTTTAGCTACTGCTTCCATTTCTTATTTGAGTTTGGAGTCTGGAGTCTGGAGTCTGGAGTTCAGATGTCGAATGACTCCAAACTTTTAACTCCTAACTTCTGACTGTTTATTTTTTAGTTCCTGCGTGTCCTCTGAAATTCCTTGTAGGGGCAAATTCACCTAATTTATGTCCTACCATGAATTCGGTTACATAAACCGGGATAAACTTGTTGCCGTTATGAACAGCAAATGTGTGTCCTACAAAATCAGGAGTGATAGTGCTGCGACGGCTCCAGGTTTTAATAACACCTTTCTTCGCTTTTCCGTCGGTCATCGCTACAACTTTACCTTCTAAGTTTGCGTCTACGTAAGGACCTTTTTTAATCGAACGACCCATATTGAGTTAATTTGAAAATTATTTCGCTAATTTTTTACCGTCTCTGCGTTGGATAATCAGTTTATCACTGCCTTTTCCTTTGGTACGCGTTTTCTCACCTTTTGCATACTTACCGGTTCTGCTACGTGGGTGACCGCCTGAAGCTTTACCTTCACCACCACCCATCGGGTGATCTACCGGGTTCATCGCAACACCACGTACACGTGGGCGGATACCTTTCCAACGGTTCTTACCTGCTTTACCTGCTGTTTCCAGATTATGGTCGCTGTTAGAAACCACACCTACTGTAGCATAACAGTTGATCAATACTTTTCTTAATTCGCCAGAAGGCATTTTTAATACTGCGTATTTTTCTTCTTTGTTGGCTAACTGTGCAGAGGTTCCGGCACTTCTTACCATTTTACCACCCTGACCCGGTTGCAATTCAATGTTGTGGATCATAGTACCCAAAGGCATATTTTTCATCAACAATGCATTTCCGATCTCAGGCGCTACATCGTCGCCGGCAACTACTGTTGCGCCAACCTGTAAGCCCTGTGGAGCAATGATGTATCTTTTCTCGCCATCAGAATATTGTAACAAAGCGATAAAAGCGGTACGGTTTGGATCGTATTCAATTGATACAACCTTTGCCTCAAAACCTACTTTATTTCTTTTGAAATCGATGATACGGTAATGATGCTTATTTCCACCACCCATGTAGCGGGAAACACGACGGCCCTGGAAGTTTCTTCCGGCGGTGTTTTTCTGATGCTCCAGCAAACTCTTTTCAGGTTCGTTGGTAGTGATCTCAGCATAAGCATTGCCAATTCTCCAGCGTGTTCCTGCGGTAATTGGTTTGTACTTTTTAAGTGCCATTGTTAAATCGTTTTTCGGATTTTTCAGCTCCGTGTGCTATAATTAAATATTTGAATACAGATCAATCGTTTCACCATCAGCAACAGTTACCATTGCTTTCTTATAAGCACTTTTCATACCCTGTATGAAACCGGCTTTGGTGTAACGGGCTTTGTTCTTTCCGGGAACCACTGAGGTGTTAACATCTACCACACTCACGCCGTAGAAATCTTCTACCGCTTTTTTGATTTCCAGTTTGTTGGCCCTGCGGTCTACTTTAAAAGCATACCTTCTTAATTTTTCCTGTTGAGCGTTTGCTTTCTCAGTTAAAATGGGCTTTATCAATACTTCAGACAGTTTCATTGTTATGTGTTTGAAACGTTACTTAAATTAAGCTTCAGCTGTTTCGTTATCAGCGAAAACCTTAGCGGTGTTTTCTGTTATTATCAATACATCTGCGTTCATGATCTCGTATGTGTTGATATCATTCACCAGTGTGCTGGTAATATTTGGAATATTTCTTGTGCTCAGATACAGATTGTCGTTGTAATCAGGCAACAACATGAGCGTTTTCTTGTTAGAAATGTTCAGGCTGTTCATGATGGCAGCAACTTCTTTTGTTTTTGGTGCAGCAAGATTTACATCTTCAATCACCAGAATGGCATTGTCTTTTGCTTTGTAAGACAGAGCAGAGATCTTGGCCAGATCCTTCACTTTACGGTTCAGTTTGAAATTGTAAGAGTGTGGTTTTGGTCCGAAGATGGTACCACCACCTTTATACAAAGGGTTACGGATATTACCTTTACGGGCACCACCGGTTCCTTTTTGTTTGTGCAGTTTACGGCTTGCACCCTGAACTTCTGCACGTGTTTTTACTTTGTGCGTTCCCTGGCGGCCTGCTGCCAGATATTGTTTAACAGCGAGGTAAATCACGTGATCATTCGGCTCGATACCGAAAATATCAGCAGGTAATTCAACCGATCTGCCGGTTTTCTGTCCTTTTATGTTTAATACATCTACTTGCATGGTCATTCAATTAAATTGGTGATTACTTCTGGATTAAAACGATTGAACCGTTATTGCCAGGAACTGAACCGCTGATCAGGATATAATTCTTTTCAGGGAATATCTTTACCACTTTCAATCCTTTCATTTTCACCCTGTCGCCACCCATACGACCAGCCATTCTCATTCCTTTAAATACACGTGAAGGATAAGAAGAACCACCGATAGAACCGGGTGCTCTTGAACGGTCGTGCTGACCGTGTGTAGCTTCACCCACACCAGAGAATCCGTGGCGTTTTACAACACCCTGGAAACCTTTACCCTTGGTTGTTCCAACCACTTCAACATCATCGCCTTCGGCAAAAATGTCTACAGTGATGGTTTCACCTAATGCTTTTTCTATGGAATAATTGCGGAATTCTTTTACGAATTTCTTGGCGGAAGTTTGCGCCTTTGCGTAGTGGTTCAGCTCAGATTTGGTAGAGTGCTTCTCTTTCTTGTCGCCGAATGCCAATTGTAATGCAGTGTAACCGTCAGTCTCCAGTGTTTTCACCTGAGTAACGGTGTTGGGTCCAGCTTCGATGATGGTACAAGCTGTTTGCTTGCCATCTGCAGCGAAGATGCTGGTCATCCCGATTTTTTTACCAATAATACCTTTCATCGTTTGCGGTTTATAGCCCCGCGTTGGTTATGAGGACATTCCGATGATGAAATCGGAATTCAATCCCTGTTTGCTGCCGACCTTTTCCGTTGTTTTCAAGCTGAAAGCGTGAAGAGGAAGTACCGGTAGTAAACAAACCTCGAAGGGCCTGTTTATATGTTATGATCGCGAATCTATGATGCGGATCGTTTTCAAACCAGAGCTGCTTTTTCGTTGAAGATTGGCAGATGGTAATATTTTGAAGAACTATTGCTTTTCGCTTGCGCTAGAAGCTAATGCCTTTTTTATCAGGCTTTGATCTCAACCTCAACACCTGAAGGCAGGTCTAATTTACTCAGCGCATCTACCGTTCTTGAAGAAGAAGTGTAGATATCCAGTAAACGTTTGTGCGTACACAACTGGAACTGCTCACGGCTCTTTTTGTTCACGTGTGGTGAACGCAGAACTGTGAAGATCCTTTTGTGAGTAGGCAAAGGAATTGGCCCGGTTACTACAGCACCTGTACTGCGTACAGTTTTTACGATCTTTTCGGCAGATTTATCTACCAGATTGTGATCGTACGATTGTAATTTGATCCTGATTCGTTGAGACATAGTCGAAACCCAATTTTCTGATTGGGGTTGCAAAGGTAAGTGGCTGCAACTGAACAGACAAGTATTTTATAAGATTTTTTGGGGATTTCCGCCTTGAAACCAAAAAAATATCCCCAAAAGGCCGGTCTGGGGTTATCCGGCTGTTATTTTATGGGTGTAATTTACAACTTAGCCCTCTCTTCCTTCTCTTATTGCAGAAGGAAGGTTAGAAAAAACAGGCTCTAAACGGGTATTTTGAACTTTTCATTGAAATCATCCAAACAGAGCCTCATTTTTCAATCCTTTATCCGGTTAATTCCACCAATTCGATATTTTTACTTTGAAGACTGATATATGGCCAAAAAAACATCCGCAAAAGCAAGCGAACTACAACAGAACAGGAAATCTGCCCCTACCAACCAGCCCGGAAAGACTTTTACCCTGAAGAACATCATTCCTGTGGCTGTTTGCATGCTCTATTTTGTAATCCATTTTTTACCCGATTTTGAAGCCTATGATGCCATGGGTCCACAATGGCTGTATATGATAATACTGGATATGGCTGTGCTCCTGTTTATCCTGGCTAAAAAAGATGAATATTCGGGTGCGGCGGCTTCGCTGTTCAGAAATGGGTTTTCTAAAATATATCTCGCATTCTTTCTGCTGGCGGGTTTATCTATCATAACCGCAATCAACCCAACAGAGGCATGGGTTTGTTATGCTCGGATCATTGCAACGGTGGTGGCTTTTTTCAATATCAGCATTCTTTTAAATGGCCGGGTAGATCTTTTCCGGTTGATTGCCCAGATACTGGGTTTGATTTTATTGGTTGAATCCTTACAAACCATTTCGCAGTTTCTAAATGGTATTGGCACCACCGAGCTCACCCTGCTCATCAAAAGCCTTAAAGGCACAGCAGGTAATAAGAATATTTTTGCAGCAGGACTGATTGTAAAATTGCCGTTTGTTTTATACTGCATTTATACTTCCAAACTATGGGGCAGGATACTCAATATTTTTATTTTGTTGTTGGCCTCATCTTCTGTTTTTATTGTGAATGCCCGTGCAGCTTATTTAAGCCTGTTATTAATATTAGTATTGTACTTTGTTTTTTGTGTATTAGAATACCTGAAAGACAAAAATCTGGTTAAAGGTATCTATCGCATAAGTTATATCCTGATTCCCTTGATCGTTGCTTTCATGGTGTCACAGCTGCAGCTATCCAATGCAGAATCGTTACAGGATGCCTCTGCCGGAAAGGATTTCGGATCTGTTACAGAAAGATTGGGCTCGGTTACCAAAACCGATGACGAAAGCAACCAGGTGCGATTAAGGTTATGGGCACATGCTATTGACTATACCAAACATCACCCGATCATTGGGTGCGGTACCGGTAACTGGAAAATTGCTTCTATCCCCTATCAGCGTACCATTACCAATGATCTGTATGTACCTATCCACTCGCATAACGATTTTCTTGAAATGTTTGCAGAGTTGGGGATTGCCGGTGGTTTGCTCTATCTGGGAATGTTTATCAGCATTCTCATTTTTACCATACGCACTTACCGGTCAGAAGCTGATGAAGAAACCAAACTGGCTTCCGTATTTTCGTTTTTGGCATTTGTGGGATATGGCATTGATGCCTTATTCAACTTCCCTACTGAAAGACCGATCAGTCAGATGTTCTTTGCATTTATAGCAGCCGTAAATGTGATGGCCTATATGCAGGCAAGAAAAGAATCTGACGATGTTCAAACAGTTTCTCCCGCTCTTCTGCCACTATATGGGCTGATCTCTCTGCTCATCCTGTTGCCTTCTGCCTATGTGAGTTATATGGTCTATAAATCATTCCTTGTACAACGTACCTTACTTGGCGATCTTGAGAATGAGCCTTTAAAATTAGATTGGAAAACCATTCTGGCTGAGCTGCCTTCTATTCCCAATCTTACCGCTACTGCACAACCGGTTGATGCCATTAAAGGAAGATATCTGTACGAAGCGGCCAGATTTAAAAATATGCCCGAAAAATATCAAGAAGCATTGGTCTATCTCGATAAGGGCCGCAAAGCAAATCCTGTTATCGGATATAGCGAATTCCTTAAAGCAGGTGTTTACTTTAACCTGAACAAATTTGACAGTGCTGCCAGAAATGCTTCTGTTGCATTTTATCTAAGGCCAAAAGCCAAAACATATTTCCAAACACTGGTTGCCGTTCTTGCCAAGCAAAAGGATACCGCTAATATTAATAAGGCTTTTGCTGAGTATGACAAATACCGCCATCATCCTTTTGGTATTAACCTTTATTTGATGGGAATGATCAATAGCGGAGTTGCAGATGACAGGTTATTAAATTATACAGACAGCAGTATTGTATGGTTTAAAGGACAGATAGGTGACAGCGACCTGATTGCCAGAAGAAATGAAATCGCAAATAATGTGTATGTCAAGAAAACAGTGGCGGCCGGACAAAAGCCCGTGGATATTACTCTTGCCAATCAGTATTACCAGCAAGGCATTGCTGCATTTGGAAGTGGAAATCCTGAAAAAGATGATCTGGATAAAGCCGCAGAATTGTTTCTGAAAGCCGCTAAGATCACTCCTAATAATTATATCATTTATGAGAATGCTGCCATGTCTTATTTCAACAAACACGAATATGCCAAGTCGATTATTTATTTTGATAAAGTACTGGCCATGGGAAATGTAGGGAATGGGAAAAGTGAGTTTTTTAAAGGCGTTGCATTATTAAGTTTGGGAAGAAAAGAAGGTTGTACTTATTTATTGATGGCTCAGAAAAAGAACTATAAGGAAAAAGAAGCTGATCTGAAAGCAATATTAAAAAGTCATTGCGGCGCCCAGTAACCTCCCCGCCCTTCGCTAGGCCGCTGGGGTACCCCTCCTAAAAGGAGGGGAAAATTTAGTAGTAAACTATCACATCAAACATTTCCCTCCCCTTTCAGGGGAGGTGTCCGCCGGGGCGGACGGAGGGGTTTTAGACCTGCCAACAAATCAATCTTAATAGCACAATAAAAAAGCCCCATTCATAAAGAACGGGGCTTTCGCTTAAAACTTATTACTCTCTTAATTAGTCGTCAATTTTCACTTTACCCTTGCTCTTAGCAATCACTTCTTCAGCGATATTGTTTGGAGCTGGTGAGTAATGGCTGAATTCCATGGTTGAAGTGGCTCGGCCTGATGACAATGAACGGAGCTGGGTTACATAACCAAACATCTCACTCAAAGGCACTTTGGCTTTGATCACCTGCAGGTTGGCACGGCTGTCCATACCTTCGAGCATACCACGACGACGGTTAAGGTCACCGGTAACATCTCCCATGTACTGATCTGGTGTTAATACTTCCACACGCATGATTGGTTCAAGCAATGTTGGTTTTGCTTTACGGCCTGCTTCACGGAATGCAGATTTAGCACACAATTCAAAACTCATCGCATCAGAATCCACATCATGGTAGCTACCATCATAAACACGCACTTTCATGTTGTTTACAGGATAACCTGCCAACACTCCGGTAGTCATTGAGGTTTCAAAACCTTTATTGATCGCAGGAACAAATTCCTTAGGAATAGAACCTCCAAACAGATCGTTCACAAACTGAAAATGCTTGCCTTCATTTTCTTTCAACCACTCTTCATCAGCCGGTCCGATCGCGAATTGAATATCGGCGAATTTACCACGACCACCCGACTGCTTTTTCAGCACTTCGCGGTGTTCAATAGTTGTTCCGAATGATTCTTTATAAGCAACCTGAGGAGCACCCTGGTTTACTTCTACTTTAAACTCACGACGCATACGGTCGATGATGATCTCAAGGTGCAACTCACCCATTCCACGGAGGATGGTTTGTCCTGTATCTTCATCTGTATTTACACGCAGAGTTGGATCTTCTTCAACCAGTTTGGCAATGGCCATACCCATTTTATCAACGTCGGCCTGTGTTTTAGGTTCAACGGCAATAGCGATAACGGGTTCCGGAATAAACATATTCTCCAAAGTGATCGGATGGTTCTCATCACAAAGTGTATCACCTGTTTTGATCTCTTTAAAACCAACAGCTGCTGCAATATCACCGGCTTCGATGAAATCAACAGGGTTTTGTTTGTTGGCAAACATTTTCATGATACGGCTGATACGCTCTTTCTTTCCACTTCTCACGTTCAATACATAAGAACCTGCATCCAGATGACCTGAATAGCAACGGAAGAACGCCAGACGACCCACGAAAGGATCGGTCATGATTTTGAAAGCCAATGCTGCAAAGGGTTCTTTTGCATCAGCTTTACGGGTTATGGTTTCACCTGTATCAGGATCGGTACCTACGGTATCTTCGATATCAACCGGAGAAGGCAGGTAACGGCAAACCGCATCCAGTGCAGTTTGTACACCTTTATTTTTGAATGAAGAACCGCACATCATTGGTACGATGCTCAAATCGATGGTTGCTTTACGGATCGCTTCATGCATTTCATCTTCTGAAATACTTGCCGGATCATCAAAGAATTTCTCCATCAGTTTGTCATCATATTCAGCAACGGCTTCAACAAGGTTTTGTCTCCACAGTTGGGCTTCTTCCACCATATCAGCAGGAACTTCGATCTCATCAAAAGTCATTCCTTCTGTTTCCATATGCCAGATGATTCCTTTCATTTTGATCAGATCCACCACACCGGTAAAATTATCTTCTGCTCCAATAGGCAATTGCAATGGCACGGCTTTGGCACCGAGCATATCTTTTACCTGTTGAACCACCATCAGGAAGTCTGCACCTGAACGGTCCATTTTGTTTACGAAACCGATACGGGGAACTTTATAACGGTTAGCCTGGCGCCAAACGGTTTCAGACTGTGGCTCTACACCATCCACCGCTGAGAACAAAGCGATCAAACCATCCAGTACACGCATAGAACGTTCTACCTCTACGGTAAAATCCACGTGACCCGGAGTATCGATAATATTGAAATAATAGCTTTTGGTATTTGCATCAGCAACACCCTTAATGGTAGGGAATTTCCACTGACAGCTAACAGCTGCTGAAGTGATGGTAATACCCCTTTCTTTTTCCTGCTCCATCCAGTCTGTAGTAGCAGCGCCATCGTGTACTTCACCAATCTTGTGGATCATACCCGTGTAGCGAAGGATACGCTCGGTGGTGGTGGTTTTACCTGCATCAATGTGCGCGGCAATACCGAAGTTCCGTTGAAATTTCAAGTCAGCCATAATGTGTTCTTGTTTTTTAGTTTGATTTTTGAAGTTATCCTTCAAAATTTTTCGAGCCGCAAAGGTAGGGATTATGGTGATTGTTTGGAAGAATGTGAAGGATTAAATTATCGTGTGGAAAACTCTCAGAAGAAAGTCAAAATTCAAAAGCAAAAAGTCAAAATTCAAAAGTCTTTTTTTGACTTTTAAATTTTGACTTTTGAATTATTTATACCACAATTGATTGATAATCAATCAATATATCATTTAGCTGGTTTCACAGTCACCAAAGCAATATCATAGATAACTGCTGAATTAGGTGGGATGGTTGTTGTACCAATTTCACCATAAGCCAGTTTAGCCGGTATTATGGCACGGCAGATGGTACCCTCTTTCATCTTAACCAGAATATCGCGAACTCCGGGGATGGTTTTGTCGGTAACCGCAAAATAAGACTGTTTGGTTTTATTGGTATTTTCTATTTCCGTGCCATCGGGCAGTGTGATGATCACATTCATAATAACCGTGTCTTTAAGTGCAGGCTGAATGCCTTTACCCTCGAAGGAAACAGCATAATATACGCCATTGGGAAGAGCAGCAAAACCGGGTGTGGCTTTTGCTTTGGCAAACAAAAGTTCTTCCAGTTTTTTACCTCTTTCCAGCTGATATTTCTTTAGATAAGCCAGCAGGCGCTGCTCCGCAGAAGCAGGGTTGATCATGGTTGCTTTGTTCTGCAGCATATCATCCACGGCTTTCTTAAACAGTGGCTGGTTACTGGGAAAAAAACCTGTTTTGGCAACCATTTGTTGCATCATATATACACCCAGGGTGTAGGAAACGGTATCTTCCAGGGCAGTAACGCTGGCGGCAGCTTTTGGCTTTGCCGCAGATGCTGCAGGTTTTGTTTGCGCAAAAGACCCTGATATCACTGCTAAAAGGGTAACTAACAGAAATGTTCTTCTCATTTTCAATTGATTTATCTATTTTATAAAGATACAGAAATTAGAAAAAGGTTGGAATGAATTAACAAGATTCAAGGAACAAGAATCAAGAATCAAGGTTCAAGGAACAAGATTCAAGATCCAAGGTTCAAGGTTCGGATTTGAACAGTCGGATTAAATACTGATTTCTACATAAGAACCAACATCTCGACCTTGTGCCTTAGATCTTTTGCCTTGAATCTTGTGTCTTGAATCTTGTTCCTTGAACCTTGTGCCTTGAACCTTGTGCCTTGAACCTTGTGCCTTGGATCTTGTTCCCTGAATCTTGCGTTTTACAAACTATTTTCTCCTAACCTGTATTAACTCGATGGTTACCCGCAATGCACTGTTGGGTGGTATACTGCTTCCTCTGCCTGCCTCTCCGTAAGCCTGGTTGGAAGGAATGTACAGATCCCATATTGATCCGGCGGGCATTAGCTGTATGCATTCGCTCATGCCGGGAATTAAGGATGAGGGCAGGGTTAAAATGGGTAAGTTTCTGGAATAAGAATCTTCAAAAACAGAGCCATCGGCCAGCATTCCCTTATAATGAATGATGATGGAGTCCGATTCTGATGGACGTGGGCCGGTTCCTTTTTTCAGAATTACATATTGAACGCCGCTGGGTAATTTACCAACGCCTTCTTTATCTTTTAATGCATTGAATAACTGAGATTCGAGCAGTTTTCCCCGCTGCTTCATAAAATTTGCGCGGTAGGCATCCATCATCGGTCTTTGCAAACTGTCGGGGATCTGGCGTTTGCGGTTATTGTACACATCCTCCATCCCTGCCTGAAAAATGGGGCCGTTAATGGTTGTGAAACCGTTGCCTAATAAGAACTGGCCTACATAAGAGCCGAGTATATATTGGAGAGAATCTGCTGCGGATTTGAGTTTAACCGGCTGTGGCTCAGAAGACTTAGGAACCGGTTTTTGAGCAGAGATACTTGTCAAGCATATAAGCATTATCAATATAAAAGTTGCTCTAATTATCGGTTTCATGATATATCGTTAATTAAAGATATTGACAGAAATGAAAGTAATTAAAATACTAATATTTTTAGCATTTTAATCAACTTAGCAACCTGTAATTTACTGGATTACTACGTAGGTCCACCTGTAGTTGGTGGTAAGTGCAGCTGCTGTGCCTCCACCCAACGCAATAGTAAAGCCTGTTGTAGTAATACCTCTAACATAGAATCCAGGTATAGCTGCCGTTGATGGGCTGGCCGGGGTAAGCAATACAGCTTTAGGGATAGACGAGAATGGCCTGCTAAAAGTAATGGCAACTATTGGAACGTTTGAATTAGCACCAGGAGCGGTTGTTGTAAACGTAGCCGTGATGGTACCACCAATATCTGAACCATTTACAGTAAACGTGCCGGTTGTTGGTGTTCCCGCACCTCCAGCTGTTACTGAGGTTATACCTTTGATATGCGAAGCATTTAAATCCCCTGATAATGACAAGGCACCAGTTTGTATACCCCCACTCACAGTAAGTCCTTCAGCAGATATGGCACCCGTAACTGAGATATCTCCACCTACAAACGCACCACCCGCTACAGAAATTCCACCGGTAAGTGTTAAAGCTGAAGCAGTAATACCACCACCAATTGTTAAACCTCCCCCACGTATTGTGCCCGTTACAGAAAGATCGCCTCCTACAAAGGCACCGGTTCCTACAGATAAGCCACCTGTTGTTGTAATTGCTGATGCATTGATTCCACCACCAATGGATAAACCTCCACCTCGTATGGTGCCCGTTACAGAAAGATCCCCACCTATAAATGCACCCGTACCAACTGATAATGCTCCTGTAGTTGTAATTGCTGATGCATTGATTCCACCACCAATGGATAAACCTCCACCTCGTATGGTGCCCGTTACAGAAAGATCCCCACCTATAAATGCACCCGTACCAACTGATAATGCTCCTGTAGTTGTAATTGCTGATGCATTGATTCCACCACCAATGGATAAACCTCCACCTCGTATGGTGCCCGTTACAGAAAGATCTCCACCTATAAATGCACCCGTACCAACTGATAATGCTCCTGTAGTTGTAATGGTTGCAGTATTAATACCAGTTGTGATAATAAGGCTATTGGCTTTTATTGCATTGGCTACTGTTATGGCTGTTAATCCACCCAGAGTAGTAATATTATTTTGAGGTCCTGCTGCAAGTGTTGTACTCAGGCTGGCAAAGGATGCGGTACCGCTAACACTCAGGTTAACAGTATTAACAGTTCCGTCTACATCAATTTGTGCACCGCTACCTGTTACACCGTCAGTTACACTAAATGCAGCAGCTGAAATGTGTGCAGCAGTTATGAGTTGTAATAAACCAACACCATTAACACCTGCCGTTGCACCATCACCTCCTGAAAGATCAAGGTATTTGGCAACCTGTCCTCTTCTTGCATAACCCGTGGTTACCCCACCATCACCCACCAACATCGCAGAAGTATCTCTTAAATTCAACACATTAGGGAAATTACCCTGGAAGGTTCCTGAGAAAGTACCACCAATTGCAGTACTATTAATGATCAATGCTGAGTATCTTCCTGTTGCTGCTGCCACATTATTTAATGAAACATCACCCGTTACGGTAAGGTTACCATTGATACCTGCATTGGTTGCCGTTATATAATTAGTAGCGATACTATTGGTTATGGTAAGGCTGCCGCCGTAGATACTGCCACCAACGGTTAAGCCTGCACCGCGAATCGTTCCGGTTACAGAAAGATTTCCACCTACTGTTTCACCACCACCCACTGATAAACCGCCTGTTGTAGTAATTGCTGATGCTGTAATGCCACCTCCAATAGACAATCCTGCACCTCTGATGGTTCCGGTTACAGATAAATCACCACCGATAAAGGCGCCCTGTGCTACTGATAAAATACCTGTATCTGTGATACCCGCTGCTGTTATGCCACCTGTGATATTGGCTCCCGCTGCGGTTACTGTACCGCCTACTGTTAAGCCCTGACTCAGATTCAGACTCGTTACACCTAATGAACCTGTAATAGCCAGATTACCACCTACCGATACATTACCGGTCGTCGTGATCGCTCCTGCGGTGATGCCACCTCCTATTGTTAAACCTGCTCCGCGGATCGTTCCTGTTACAGATAAATCTCCACCAATAAAGGCACCCTGTGCTACTGATAAGATGCCTGTATCTGTGATACCTGCTGCTGTAATACCACCTGTTATATTTGCTCCTGCTGCTGTTACCGTTCCTGTTGAAGTAAGATTACCTGTATTGATCGTACCTGCAGTTAAGTTATTCGTAATGTTTGCTGCTCCTGATGTAATACCACCACCGATCGTTAAGCCTGCTCCTCTGATCGTTCCGGTTACAGATAAATCACCACCGATAAAGGCGCCCTGTGCTACTGATAAAATACCTGTATCTGTGATACCCGCTGCTGTTATGCCACCTGTGATATTCGCTCCCGCTGCGGTTACTGTACCGCCTACTGTTAAGCCCTGACTTAGATTCAGACTCGTTACACCTAATGAACCTGTAATAGCCAGATTACCACCTACCGATACATTACCGGTCGTCGTGATCGCTCCTGCGGTGATGCCACCTCCTATTGTTAAACCTGCTCCGCGGATCGTTCCTGTTACAGATAAATCTCCACCTACAAATACACCCGTACCTACTGACAAGCCTCCGGTCGTTGTGATCGCTGCTGCATTAATGCTACCTGTGATGTTAGCGCCTGCAGCGGTTACTGTTCCTGTGGCTGTTAATCCTGCTCCTATCGTTGCACCATCTGTTACCGCTAAAGCAAGTGATGATAATGTTCCTGTTGAGGTATGATTACCTGAAGTAATACCATTGGTTATTGCCAGCGTTGGTGCACTGATCGTTCCTGTTGATGTAATGTTTCCTGAGTTAATTCCTGCAGCTGTTACACCACCTGTGATGTTCGCGCCCGCTGCAGTTACCGTTCCTACTGTGGTTAAGCCCGCTCCGATCGTTGCACCATCTGTTACTGCTAATGCTAATGATGAGATCGTGCCTGCTGAGGTAAGATTACCACTTAAGTTAAGGTTACTCAATGCAAGGCCACCGGTTACTGCGAGGTTACCACCGATAGATACATTACCTGAGGTTGTAATTGCTCCTGCAGTGATACCACCGCCGATCGTTAAGCCTGCTCCACGGATTGTTCCGGTTACTGATAAGTCACCACCTACAAATACACCCGTACCTACTGACAAGCCACCGGTCATTGTGATCGCTGCTGCATTAATACCACCTGTGATATTTGCTCCCGCTGCTGTAACTGTTCCTACTGCTGTTAAGCCTGCTCCTATTGTTGCACCATCTGTTACTGCTAAAGCAAGTGATGATAATGTTCCTGTTGATGTATGATTACCTGAAGTAATACCATTGGTTATTGCCAGAGCTGGTGCACTGATCGTTCCCGTTGATGTAATGTTTCCTGAGTTAATTCCAGCTACCGTTACTCCACCTGTAATGTTTGCGCCTGCTGCGGTTACCGTTCCAGTGGCTGTTAAGCCTGCACCTACCGTTACACCATCAGTGATTGCCGCTGCAAGTGCTGATACTGTACCTGCTGATGTTAAGTTACCGCTTAAGTTAAGATTGGTGATTCCTAAAGAACCGGTTACTGCAAGGTTACCACCTACTGATACATTACCTGATGTGGTAATTGCTCCTGCAGTGATACCACCGCCTATTGTTAAGCCTGCTCCTCTGATTGTTCCTGTTACTGATAAATCACCACCTACAAATACACCCGTACCTACTGACAAGCCACCGGTAGTTGTGATCGCTGCTGCATTAATGCTACCTGTGATGTTAGCGCCTGCTGCGGTTACTGTTCCTACTGTGGTTAAACCTGCTCCTATCGTTGCGCCATCAGTTACCGCTAAGGCAAGGGATGATACAGTTCCGGTTGATGTGATATTACCTGAGTTGACACCTGCAGCCGTTACACCACCTGTGATGTTCGCACCTGCTGCGGTAACTGTTCCTACTGTTGTTAAACCTGCACCGATCGTTGCTCCATCTGTTACTGCTAAGGCTAATGATGAGATCGTGCCTGCTGAGGTAAGATTACCACTTAAGTTAAGGCTGCTCAATGCAAGGCCGCCGGTTACTGCAAGGTTACCGCCGATAGATACATTACCTGATGTGGTAATTGCTCCTGCAGTGATACCACCGCCTATTGTTAAGCCTGCTCCTCTGATTGTTCCTGTTACTGATAAATCACCACCTACAAATACACCCGTACCTACTGATAATCCTCCGGTCGTTGTGATCGCTGCTGCATTAATGCTACCTGTGATGTTAGCGCCTGCTGCAGTTACTGTTCCTACTGTTGTTAAACCTGCTCCTATTGTTGCTCCATCAGTTACCGCTAACGCTAATGATGAGATTGTTCCGGTTGATGTGATATTACCTGAAGTAATACCATTAGTTATCGCCAGCGTTGGTGCACTGATCGTTCCTGTTGATGTAATGTTTCCTGAGTTAATTCCTGCAGCTGTTACGCCACCTGTGATGTTCGCACCTGCTGCAGTTACCGTTCCTACTGTTGTTAATCCCGCTCCGATCGTTGCACCATCTGTTACTGCTAACGCTAATGATGAGATTGTTCCTGCTGAAGTAAGATTACCACTCAGGTTAAGGCTGCTCAATGCAAGGCCGCCGGTTACTGCAAGGTTACCGCCGATAGATACATTACCTGATGTGGTAATTGCTCCTGCAGTAATACCACCGCCTATTGTTAAGCCTGCTCCTCTGATTGTTCCTGTTACAGATAAATCACCACCTACAAATACACCCGTACCTACTGATAATCCTCCGGTCGTTGTGATCGCTGCTGCATTAATGCTACCTGTGATGTTAGCGCCTGCTGCACTCACTGTGCCGGTTGCTGTTAAGCCCGCGCCTATGGTTGCTCCATCTGTTACCGCTAAAGCAAGTGATGATAATGTTCCTGTTGAGGTATGATTACCTGAGGTAATACCATTAGTGATTGCCAATGTTGGTGCACTAATTGTGCCTGTTGATGTAATGTTTCCTGAGTTGATACCTGCTGCTGTTACACCACCTGTGATGTTCGCGCCTGCAGCAGTTACCGTTCCTACTGTTGTTAATCCAGCTCCGATCGTTGCACCATCTGTTACTGCTAACGCTAATGATGAGATCGTGCCTGCTGAGGTTAAGTTACCGCTTAAGTTAAGGTTGGTGATTCCTAAAGATCCTGTTACGGCAAGATTACCACCTACTGATACATTTCCTGATGTAGTAATTGCACCTGCAGTGATACCACCACCTATGGTTAAGCCTGCTCCTCTGATTGTTCCTGTTACTGATAAATCACCACCTACAAATACACCCGTACCTACTGACAAGCCTCCGGTAGTTGTGATCGCTGCTGCATTAATGCTACCTGTGATGTTAGCGCCTGCAGCGGTAACTGTTCCTACTGTGGTTAAACCTGCTCCTATGGTAGCGCCATCTGTTACCGCTAAGGCTAATGATGATACTGTTCCGGTTGATGTAATGTTTCCTGAGTTAATTCCTGCTGCTGTTACACCACCTGTGATGTTCGCACCTGCTGCAGTTACCGTTCCTACTGTGGTTAAGCCTGCTCCGATTGTTGCACCATCTGTTACTGCTAACGCTAATGATGAGATCGTGCCTGCTGAGGTAAGATTACCACTTAAGTTAAGGCTGCTCAATGCAAGGCCGCCGGTTACTGCAAGGTTACCGCCGATAGATACATTACCTGATGTGGTAATTGCTCCTGCAGTAATACCACCGCCTATTGTTAAGCCTGCTCCTCTGATTGTTCCTGTTACTGATAAATCACCACCTACAAATACACCCGTACCTACTGACAAGCCTCCGGTAGTTGTGATCGCTGCTGCATTAATGCCGCCTGTGATATTAGCACCCGCTGCACTTACTGTTCCTACTGCTGTTAAGCCTGCTCCTATGGTTGCGCCATCAGTTACCGCTAACGCTAATGATGATACTGTTCCTGTTGATGTGATATTACCTGAGTTGATTCCTGCAGCTGTTACTCCACCTGTAATATTCGCTCCCGCTGCAGTTACTGTTCCTACTGTTGTTAATCCTGCTCCTATTGTTGCGCCATCTGTTACTGCTAACGCTAATGATGATATTGTTCCTGCTGAGGTAAGATTACCACTTAAGTTAAGGTTACTCAATGCCAGGCCGCCGGTTACTGCAAGGTTACCGCCGATAGATACATTACCTGATGTGGTAATTGCTCCTGCAGTAATACCACCGCCTATGGTTAAGCCTGCTCCTCTGATTGTTCCTGTTACTGATAAATCACCACCTACAAATGCTCCCGTACCTACTGATAATCCTCCGGTCGTTGTGATCGCTGCTGCATTAATGCTACCTGTGATGTTAGCGCCTGCTGCAGTTACTGTTCCTACTGTTGTTAAACCTGCTCCTATTGTTGCTCCATCTGTTACCGCTAACGCTAATGATGAGATTGTTCCGGTTGATGTGATATTACCTGAAGTAATACCATTAGTTATCGCCAGCGTTGGTGCACTGATCGTTCCTGTTGATGTAATGTTTCCTGAGTTAATTCCTGCAGCTGTTACGCCACCTGTGATGTTCGCACCTGCTGCAGTTACCGTTCCTACTGTTGTTAATCCCGCTCCGATCGTTGCACCATCTGTTACTGCTAACGCTAATGATGAGATTGTTCCTGCTGAAGTAAGATTACCACTCAGGTTAAGGCTGCTCAATGCAAGGCCGCCGGTTACTGCAAGGTTACCGCCGATAGATACATTACCTGATGTGGTAATTGCTCCTGCAGTAATACCACCGCCTATTGTTAAGCCTGCTCCTCTGATCGTTCCTGTTACTGATAAATCACCACCTACAAATACACCCGTACCTACTGATAAGCCACCGGTAGTTGTGATCGCTGCTGCATTAATACCACCTGTGATATTTGCTCCTGCAGCGGTTACTGTTCCTACTGTGGTTAATCCTGCTCCGATCGTTGCTCCATCTGTTACCGCTAAGGCTAATGAGGATACCGTTCCGGTTGATGTAATATTGCCTGAGTTAATTCCTGCAGCTGTTACTCCACCTGTGATGTTTGCGCCTGCTGCAGTTACTGTTCCTACTGTGGTTAAACCTGCTCCTATGGTAGCGCCATCTGTTACTGCTAAAGCAAGTGATGATAATGTTCCTGTTGATGTGATATTTCCTGAGTTAATTCCTGCAGCTGTTACTCCACCTGTGATGTTCGCGCCTGCAGCTGTTACCGTTCCTACTGTTGTTAAACCTGCACCGATCGTTGCTCCATCTG
The DNA here is from genome assembly GCA_965206685.1 of Sediminibacterium sp. GTDB lineage: Bacteria > Bacteroidota > Bacteroidia > Chitinophagales > Chitinophagaceae > Sediminibacterium. The sequence goes on along the minus strand of OZ242223.1, from coordinate 241,515 downwards.
TTACTGCTAACGCTAATGATGAGATTGTTCCTGCTGAGGTAAGATTACCACTTAAGTTAAGGTTACTCAATGCCAGGCCGCCGGTTACTGCAAGGTTACCGCCGATAGATACATTACCTGATGTGGTAATTGCTCCTGCAGTAATACCACCGCCTATTGTTAAGCCTGCTCCTCTGATTGTTCCTGTTACTGATAAATCACCACCTACAAATACACCCGTACCTACTGACAAGCCTCCGGTAGTTGTGATCGCTGCTGCATTAATGCTACCTGTGATGTTAGCGCCTGCTGCAGTTACTGTTCCTACTGTTGTTAAACCTGCTCCTATTGTTGCGCCATCAGTTACCGCTAAGGCTAATGATGATATTGTTCCTGTTGATGTATGATTACCTGAAGTAATACCATTGGTTATTGCCAGCGTTGGTGCACTGATCGTTCCTGTTGATGTAATGTTTCCTGAGTTAATTCCTGCAGCTGTTACACCACCTGTGATGTTCGCGCCTGCAGCTGTTACCGTTCCTACTGTGGTTAATCCTGCTCCGATTGTTGCACCATCTGTTACTGCTAAGGCTAATGATGATATTGTTCCTGCTGAGGTAAGATTACCACTTAAGTTAAGGCTGCTCAGTGCAAGGCCGCCGGTTACTGCAAGGTTACCGCCGATAGATACATTACCTGATGTGGTAATTGCTCCTGCAGTAATACCACCTCCTATTGTTAAGCCTGCTCCTCTGATTGTTCCTGTTACTGATAAATCACCACCTACAAATACACCCGTACCTACTGACAAGCCTCCGGTAGTTGTGATCGCTGCTGCATTAATGCTACCTGTGATGTTAGCGCCTGCTGCAGTTACTGTTCCTACTGTGGTTAAACCTGCTCCTATTGTTGCTCCATCAGTTACCGCTAAGGCAAGGGATGACACTGTTCCGGTTGATGTGATATTACCTGAGTTGATACCTGCTGCTGTTACGCCACCTGTAATATTAGCGCCTGCTGCTGTTACCGTTCCTACTGTTGTTAAGCCCGCTCCTATTGTTGCGCCATCTGTTACCGCTAAGGCTATGATATGTAATATTACCTGAGTTATGCATACTGTTCCGGTTGATGTGGTTAATATTACCTGAGTTAATGATGAGATCGTGCCTGCTGCTGTTACTGCCACCTGTTACCGCCGATAGATACATTACCTGATGTGGTAATTGCTCCTGCAGTAATACCACCTACCTATTGTTAAGCCTGCTCCTCTGATTGTTCCTGTTACTGATAAATCACCACCTACAAATACCCCGTACCTACTGATGAGGTCGTTGTGATCGCCTGCATTAATGACCTGTGTATGTTACGCCTGCTGCGGTTAAGGCTGCTCCTATCGTTGCACCATCTGTTACCGCTATACATTACCTGATGATGATGATTGCTCCTGCAGTAATACCACCGTTGTTAAGCCTGCTCCTGCTGATCGTTCCTGTTACTGATATCACCACTTAAATGCACCCGTTACCTACTCCTGCCAGTTACCGTTCCTACTGTTGTGATCGCTGCTGCATTAATGCTACCTGTGATGTTACCGCCTGCAGCGATAGATACTGTTACCTGATGTGGTAATTGCTAATACCTGCAGTAATACCGCCTATTGTTAAGCCTGCTCCTCTGATTGTTCCTGTTACTGATAAATCACCACCTTGACAATATACTGACCTGCTGCGTTACCTACTGCATAATCCTCCGGTCGTTGTCCTGAGTGCTGCATTAATTCCGCTACCTGTGATGTTAGCGCCTGCAGCTGGTTCCTACTGTTGTTAATCCTGCTCCTATCGTTGCACCATCTGTTACCGCTAATGCTAATGATGAGATCGTGCCTGCTGAGGTAAGATTACCACTTACTCAATGCAAGTTGCAAGGTTACCGCCGATAGATACATTACCTGATGTGGTAATTGCTCCTGCAGTAATACCACCTCCTATTGTTAAGCCTGCTGTTCCTGTTACTGATAAATCACCACCTACAATTACCCGGTACCTGCAAGGTGATAATACCGGTAGTTGTGATGTGCTGCATTAATTGCCTGTGATGTTAGCGCCTGCTGCAGTAACTACTGCAAACCTGCTCCTATCGTTGCTCCATCAGTTACCGCTAAGGCTAATGATGATACTGTTCCGGTTGATGTGATATTACCTGAGTTGATACCTGCTGCTGTTACGCCACCTGTAATATTAGCTCCTGCTGCTGTTACCGTTCCTACTGTTGTTAAGCCTGCTCCGATCGTTGCGCCATCTGTTACTGCTAAGCTAATGATGAGATTGTTCCTGCTGAGGTAAGATTACCACTTAAGTTAAGGCTGCTCAGTGCAAGGCCGCCGGTTACTGCGAGGTTACCGCCGATAGATACATTACCTGATGTGGTAATTGCTCCTGCAGTAATACCACCGCCTATTGTTAAGCCTGCTCCACGGATCGTTCCTGTTACTGATAAATCACCACCTACAAATACACCCGTACCTACTGACAATCCTCCGGTCGTTGTGATCGCTGCTGCATTAATGCTACCTGTGATGTTAGCGCCTGCTGCAGTTACTGTTCCTACTGCTGTTAAACCTGCTCCTATCGTTGCTCCATCAGTTACCGCTAAGGCTAATGATGATACTGTTCCGGTTGATGTGATATTACCTGAATTGATACCTGCTGCTGTTACGCCACCTGTAATATTAGCTCCTGCTGCTGTTACCGTTCCTACTGTTGTTAAGCCTGCTCCGATTGTTGCGCCATCTGTTACTGCTAAGGCTAATGATGAGATTGTTCCTGCTGAGGTAAGATTACCACTTAAGTTAAGGCTGCTCAGTGCAAGGCCGCCGGTTACTGCGAGGTTACCGCCGATAGATACATTACCTGATGTGGTAATTGCTCCTGCAGTAATACCACCGCCTATTGTTAAGCCTGCTCCACGGATCGTTCCTGTTACTGATAAATCACCACCTACAAATACACCCGTACCTACTGATAATCCTCCGGTCGTTGTGATCGCTGCTGCATTAATGCCGCCTGTGATATTTGCTCCCGCTGCACTTACTGTTCCTACTGTGGTTAAGCCTGCTCCGATGGTTGCGCCATCAGTTACCGCTAAGGCTAATGATGATACTGTTCCGGTTGATGTAATATTACCTGAGTTAATTCCTGCAGCTGTTACACCACCTGTGATGTTCGCACCTGCTGCAGTTACCGTTCCTACTGTTGTTAATCCTGCTCCTATCGTTGCTCCATCTGTTACCGCTAAAGCAAGTGATGAGATTGTTCCTGCTGAGGTTAAGTTACCGCTTAAGTTAAGATTGTGATTCCTAAAGTACCTGCTACCGCAAGATTACCTCCTACTGATACATCACCTGCTGTAGTGATTGCTCCTGCAGTGATGCCACCTCCTATTGTTAAGCCTGCTCCTCTGATTGTTCCTGTTACTGATAAATCTCCACCTACAAAGACACCCGTTCCTACTGATAAACCACCAGTCGTTGTGATCGCTCCTGCATTAATGCCGCCTGTGATGTTAGCACCCGCTGCACTTACTGTTCCTACTGCTGTTAAGCCTGCCCCTATTGTTGCGCCATCAGTTACCGCTAAGGCTAATGATGATACTGTTCCGGTTGATGTGATATTTCCTGAGTTGATTCCTGCTGCGGTTACGCCACCTGTAATATTCGCTCCCGCTGCAGTTACTGTTCCTACTGTGGTTAAGCCCGCTCCGATCGTTGCTCCATCTGTTACCGCTAAGGCAAGTGATGAGATGGTTCCTGCTGAAGTAAGATTACCACTTAAGTTAAGGTTAGTGATTCCTAAAGTACCTGCTACCGCAAGATTACCACCTACTGATACATCACCTGCTGTAGTGATTGCTCCGGCAGTGATGCCACCACCTATTGTTAAACCTGCTCCTCTGATTGTTCCTGTTACTGATAAATCGCCACCTACAAAGACACCCGTTCCTACTGATAAACCACCGGTCGTTGTGATCGCTCCTGCATTAATGCCGCCTGTGATATTAGCACCCGCTGCACTTACTGTTCCTACTGCTGTTAAGCCTGCTCCTATTGTTGCGCCATCTGTTACCGCTAACGCTAATGATGATACTGTTCCGGTTGATGTAATATTACCTGAGTTGATTCCTGCTGCTGTTACGCCACCAGTGATGTTCGCGCCTGCTGCAGTTACTGTTCCTACTGTTGTTAATCCTGCTCCTATGGTTGCTCCATCAGTTACCGCTAAGGCTAATGATGATATTGTTCCTGTTGATGTGATATTACCTGAGTTAATTCCTCCAGCTGTTACACCTCCTGTGATGTTCGCTCCCGCTGCAGTTACTGTTCCTACTGTTGTTAATCCTGCTCCTATCGTTGCTCCATCTGTTACCGCTAAGGCAATTGATGAGATTGTTCCTGCTGAAGTAAGATTACCACTTAAGTTAAGACTGTTTATGGCCAGGCCTCCTGCGATAGCCAAATTACCACCTACTGATACATCACCTGCTGTAGTAATTGCTCCTGCAGTGATGCCACCTCCTATTGTTAAGCCTGCTCCTCTGATTGTTCCTGTTACTGATAAATCGCCACCTACAAAGACACCCGTTCCTACTGATAAACCACCGGTCGTTGTGATCGCTCCTGCATTGATGCCTCCTGTGATATTTGCTCCCGCTGCACTTACTGTTCCTGTCGCTGTTAATCCTGCTCCTATCGTTGCTCCATCTGTTACCGCTAAAGCAAGTGATGAGATCGTGCCTGCTGAGGTAAGATTACCACTTAAGTTAAGGTTAGTGATTCCTAAAGTACCTGCTACAGCAAGATTACCTCCTACTGATACATCACCTGCTGTAGTGATTGCTCCTGCAGTGATGCCACCACCTATTGTTAAACCTGCTCCTCTAATCGTTCCTGTTACTGATAAATCACCACCTACAAAGACACCCGTTCCTACTGATAAACCTCCAGTCGTTGTGATCGCTCCTGCATTGATGCCTCCTGTAATGTTAGCACCCGCTGCACTTACTGTTCCTACTGCTGTTAAGCCTGCTCCTATTGTTGCGCCATCAGTTACCGCTAAGGCTAATGATGATACTGTTCCGGTTGATGTAATGTTTCCTGAGTTAATTCCTGCTGCGGTTACACCACCTGTGATGTTCGCTCCCGCTGCAGTTACTGTTCCTACTGTTGTTAATCCTGCCCCAATCGTTGCACCATCTGTTACCGCTAAAGCAAGTGATGAGATCGTGCCTGCTGAGGTAAGATTACCACTTAAGTTAAGGTTAGTGATTCCTAAAGTACCTGCTACAGCAAGATTACCTCCTACTGATACATCACCTGCTGTAGTAATTGCTCCTGCAGTGATGCCACCACCTATTGTTAAACCTGCTCCTCTAATTGTTCCTGTTACTGATAAATCTCCACCTACAAAGACACCCGTTCCTACTGACAAGCCACCGGTCGTTGTGATCGCTGCTGCATTAATGCCGCCTGTGATGTTAGCACCTGCTGCACTTACAGTGCCCACTGCTGTTAAGCCTGCTCCTATTGTCGCGCCATCAGTTACCGCTAACGCTAATGATGATACCGTTCCGGTTGATGTAATATTGCCTGAGTTGATTCCTGCTGCTGTTACTCCACCTGTGATGTTAGCGCCTGCTGCAGTTACAGTTCCTACTGTTGTTAATCCTGCTCCAATCGTTACTCCATCTGTTACCGCTAACGCTAATGATGATACCGTGCCTGCTGAGGTTAAGTTACCGCTTAAGTTAAGGTTAGTGATTCCGAGAGTTCCCGCTACGGCAAGATTACCTCCTACTGATACATCACCTGCTGTAGTGATTGCTCCTGCAGTGATGCCACCTCCTATTGTTAAGCCTGCTCCTCTGATTGTTCCTGTTACTGATAAATCACCACCTACAAAGACACCCGTTCCTACTGATAAGCCTCCGGTAGTTGTGATCGCTCCTGCATTGATACCACCTGTGATATTTGCTCCCGCTGCACTTACTGTTCCTACTGCTGTTAAGCCTGCTCCTATTGTTGCGCCATCAGTTACCGCTAACGCTAATGATGATACCGTTCCGGTTGATGTAATATTGCCTGAGTTGATTCCCGCAGCCGTTACTCCACCTGTGATGTTCGCGCCTGCTGCTGTTACAGTTCCTACTGTTGTTAATCCTGCCCCGATCGTTGCACCATCTGTTACCGCTAAAGCAAGTGATGAGATTGTTCCTGCTGAAGTAAGATTACCACTTAAGTTAAGGTTAGTGATTCCTAAAGAACCTGCTACTGCAAGATTACCTCCTACTGATACATTACCTGCTGTAGTGATTGCTCCTGCAGTGATGCCACCTCCTATTGTTAAACCTGCTCCTCTGATTGTTCCTGTTACAGATAAATCACCACCTACAAAGACACCCGTACCTACTGATAATCCACCGGTCGTTGTTATCGCTGCTGCATTAATGCCGCCTGTGATATTTGCACCCGCTGCACTTACAGTTCCTGTCGCTGTTAAACCTGCTCCTATTGTCGCTCCATCAGTTACCGCTAACGCTAATGATGATACTGTTCCAGTTGATGTAATATTACCTGAGTTAATTCCTCCAGCTGTTACACCTCCTGTGATGTTCGCTCCCGCTGCAGTTACTGTTCCTACTGTTGTTAATCCTGCTCCTATCGTTGCTCCATCTGTTACCGCTAAAGCAAGTGATGAGATTGTTCCTGCTGAGGTTAAGTTACCGCTTAAGTTAAGATTAGTGATTCCTAAAGAACCTGCTACCGCAAGATTACCTCCTACTGATACATCACCTGCTGTAGTGATTGCTCCTGCAGTGATGCCACCTCCTATTGTTAAGCCCGCTCCTCTGATTGTTCCTGTTACTGATAAATCTCCACCTACAAAGACACCCGTTCCTACTGATAAACCACCAGTCGTTGTGATCGCTCCTGCATTAATGCCGCCTGTGATGTTAGCACCCGCTGCACTTACTGTTCCTACTGCTGTTAAGCCTGCCCCTATTGTTGCGCCATCAGTTACCGCTAAAGCAAGTGATGAGATCGTGCCGGCTGAGGTTAAGTTACCGCTTAAGTTAAGGTTAGTGATTCCTAAAGTACCTGCTACAGCAAGGTTACCTCCTACTGATACATCACCTGCTGTAGTGATTGCTCCTGCAGTGATGCCACCTCCTATTGTTAAACCTGCTCCTCTGATTGTTCCTGTTACTGATAAATCTCCACCTACAAAGACACCCGTTCCTACTGATAATCCTCCGGTTGTTGTGATCGCTGCTGCATTAATGCCGCCTGTGATGTTAGCACCTGCTGCACTTACAGTGCCCACTGCTGTTAAGCCTGCTCCTATTGTCGCGCCATCAGTTACCGCTAACGCTAATGATGATACAGTTCCTGTTGATGTGATATTACCTGAGTTGATTCCTGCAGCTGTTACACCTCCTGTGATGTTCGCGCCTGCAGCTGTTACCGTTCCTACTGTTGTTAATCCTGCTCCGATTGTTGCACCATCTGTTACCGCTAAAGCAAGTGATGAGATTGTTCCTGCTGAAGTAAGATTACCACTTAAGTTAAGACTGTTTATGGCCAGGCCTCCTGCGATAGCCAAATTACCTCCTACTGATACATCACCTGCTGTAGTGATTGCTCCTGCAGTGATGCCACCTCCTATTGTTAAACCTGCTCCTCTGATTGTTCCTGTTACTGATAAATCGCCACCTACAAAGACACCCGTTCCTACTGATAAACCACCGGTCGTTGTGATCGCTCCTGCATTGATGCCTCCTGTAATGTTAGCACCCGCTGCACTTACTGTTCCTACTGTTGTTAAACCTGCTCCTATGGTAGCGCCATCAGTTACCGCTAACGCTAATGATGATACTGTTCCGGTTGATGTAATATTACCTGAGTTGATTCCTGCTGCGGTTACTCCTCCTGTGATGTTCGCGCCTGCAGCTGTTACCGTTCCTACTGTTGTTAAGCCTGCTCCGATTGTTGCACCATCTGTTACCGCTAAAGCAAGTGATGAGATTGTTCCTGCTGAAGTAAGATTACCACTTAAGTTAAGACTGTTTATGGCCAGGCCTCCTGCGATAGCCAAATTACCTCCTACTGATACATCACCTGCTGTAGTGATTGCTCCTGCAGTGATGCCACCACCTATTGTTAAACCTGCTCCTCTGATTGTTCCTGTTACTGATAAATCTCCACCTACAAAGACACCCGTTCCTACTGACAAGCCTCCGGTCGTTGTGATCGCTGCTGCATTAATGCCGCCTGTGATATTTGCTCCCGCTGCACTTACTGTTCCTACTGTGGTTAAGCCTGCTCCTATGGTTGCGCCATCAGTTACCGCTAACGCTAATGATGATACTGTTCCGGTTGATGTGATATTACCTGAGTTGATACCTGCAGCCGTTACACCTCCTGTGATGTTCGCGCCTGCAGCTGTTACCGTTCCTACTGTGGTTAAACCTGCTCCTATCGTTGCACCATCTGTTACTGCTAACGCTAATGATGAGATCGTGCCTGCTGAGGTTAAGTTACCGCTTAAGTTAAGATTAGTGATTCCTAAAGTACCTGCTACAGCAAGGTTACCTCCTACTGATACATCACCTGCTGTAGTGATTGCTCCTGCAGTGATGCCACCTCCTATTGTTAAACCTGCTCCTCTTATTGTTCCTGTTACTGATAAATCTCCACCTACAAAGACACCCGTTCCTACTGACAAGCCACCAGTCGTTGTGATCGCTCCTGCATTGATGCCACCTGTAATATTAGCGCCTGCTGCACTTACTGTTCCTACTGTGGTTAATCCTGCTCCGATCGTTGCACCATCAGTTACCGCTAAGGCTAATGATGATACTGTTCCGGTTGATGTAATATTACCTGAGTTGATTCCTGCTGCTGTTACTCCACCTGTGATGTTCGCGCCTGCTGCAGTTACTGTTCCTACTGTTGTTAAACCTGCTCCTATCGTTGCACCATCTGTTACTGCTAACGCTAATGATGAGATCGTGCCTGCTGAGGTTAAGTTACCGCTTAAGTTAAGATTAGTGATTCCTAAAGTACCTGCTACAGCAAGGTTACCTCCTACTGATACATCACCTGCTGTAGTGATTGCTCCTGCAGTGATGCCACCTCCTATTGTTAAACCTGCTCCTCTGATCGTTCCTGTTACTGATAAATCACCACCGATAAAGGCGCCCGTTCCTACTGATAATCCTCCGGTAGTTGTTATCGCTGCTGCATTAATACCACCTGTGATATTTGCGCCCGCTGCACTTACTGTGCCGGTTGCTGTTAAGCCTGCACCGATGGTTGCTCCATCTGTTACCGCTAACGCTAATGATGATACTGTTCCGGTTGATGTAATATTGCCTGAGTTGATTCCTGCTGCGGTTACTCCACCTGTGATGTTCGCGCCTGCTGCAGTTACTGTTCCTACTGTTGTTAATCCTGCTCCTATCGTTGCTCCATCTGTTACCGCTAACGCTAATGATGAGATGGTTCCTGCTGAAGTAAGATTACCACTTAAGTTAAGACTGTTTATGGCCAGGCCTCCTGCGATAGCCAAATTACCACCTACTGATACATCACCTGCTGTAGTAATTGCTCCTGCAGTGATGCCACCACCTATTGTTAAGCCTGCTCCTCTAATTGTTCCTGTTACTGATAAATCACCACCTACAAATACACCCGTTCCTACTGATAAACCTCCAGTCGTTGTGATCGCTCCTGCATTGATGCCTCCTGTAATGTTAGCACCCGCTGCACTTACTGTTCCTACTGCTGTTAAGCCTGCTCCTATTGTTGCGCCATCAGTTACCGCTAAGGCTAATGATGATACTGTTCCGGTTGATGTAATATTGCCTGAGTTGATTCCTGCAGCTGTTACTCCACCTGTGATGTTCGCACCTGCTGCAGTTACTGTTCCTACTGTTGTTAATCCTGCTCCTATCGTCGCTCCATCTGTTACCGCTAAAGCAAGTGATGAGATCGTGCCTGCTGAGGTAAGATTACCACTTAAGTTAAGGTTAGTGATTCCTAAAGTACCTGCTACAGCAAGATTACCTCCTACTGATACATCACCTGCTGTAGTAATTGCTCCTGCAGTGATGCCACCACCTATTGTTAAACCTGCTCCTCTAATTGTTCCTGTTACTGATAAATCTCCACCTACAAAGACACCCGTTCCTACTGACAAGCCACCGGTCGTTGTGATCGCTGCTGCATTAATGCCGCCTGTGATGTTAGCACCTGCTGCACTTACAGTGCCCACTGCTGTTAAGCCTGCTCCTATTGTCGCGCCATCAGTTACCGCTAACGCTAATGATGATACCGTTCCGGTTGATGTAATATTGCCTGAGTTGATTCCTGCTGCTGTTACTCCACCTGTGATGTTAGCGCCTGCTGCAGTTACAGTTCCTACTGTTGTTAATCCTGCTCCAATCGTTACTCCATCTGTTACCGCTAACGCTAATGATGATACCGTGCCTGCTGAGGTTAAGTTACCGCTTAAGTTAAGGTTAGTGATTCCGAGAGTTCCCGCTACGGCAAGATTACCTCCTACTGATACATCACCTGCTGTAGTGATTGCTCCTGCAGTGATGCCACCTCCTATTGTTAAGCCTGCTCCTCTGATTGTTCCTGTTACTGATAAATCACCACCTACAAAGACACCCGTTCCTACTGATAAGCCTCCGGTAGTTGTGATCGCTCCTGCATTGATACCACCTGTGATATTTGCTCCCGCTGCACTTACTGTTCCTACTGCTGTTAAGCCTGCTCCTATTGTTGCGCCATCAGTTACCGCTAACGCTAATGATGATACCGTTCCGGTTGATGTAATATTGCCTGAGTTGATTCCCGCAGCCGTTACTCCACCTGTGATGTTCGCGCCTGCTGCTGTTACAGTTCCTACTGTTGTTAATCCTGCCCCGATCGTTGCACCATCTGTTACCGCTAAAGCAAGTGATGAGATTGTTCCTGCTGAAGTAAGATTACCACTTAAGTTAAGGTTAGTGATTCCTAAAGAACCTGCTACTGCAAGATTACCTCCTACTGATACATTACCTGCTGTAGTGATTGCTCCTGCAGTGATGCCACCTCCTATTGTTAAACCTGCTCCTCTGATTGTTCCTGTTACAGATAAATCACCACCTACAAAGACACCCGTACCTACTGATAATCCACCGGTCGTTGTTATCGCTGCTGCATTAATGCCGCCTGTGATATTTGCACCCGCTGCACTTACAGTTCCTGTCGCTGTTAAACCTGCTCCTATTGTCGCTCCATCAGTTACCGCTAACGCTAATGATGATACTGTTCCAGTTGATGTAATATTACCTGAGTTAATTCCTCCAGCTGTTACACCTCCTGTGATGTTCGCTCCCGCTGCAGTTACTGTTCCTACTGTTGTTAATCCTGCTCCTATCGTTGCTCCATCTGTTACCGCTAAAGCAAGTGATGAGATTGTTCCTGCTGAGGTTAAGTTACCGCTTAAGTTAAGATTAGTGATTCCTAAAGAACCTGCTACCGCAAGATTACCTCCTACTGATACATCACCTGCTGTAGTGATTGCTCCTGCAGTGATGCCACCTCCTATTGTTAAGCCCGCTCCTCTGATTGTTCCTGTTACTGATAAATCTCCACCTACAAAGACACCCGTTCCTACTGATAAACCACCAGTCGTTGTGATCGCTCCTGCATTAATGCCGCCTGTGATGTTAGCACCCGCTGCACTTACTGTTCCTACTGCTGTTAAGCCTGCCCCTATTGTTGCGCCATCAGTTACCGCTAAAGCAAGTGATGAGATCGTGCCGGCTGAGGTTAAGTTACCGCTTAAGTTAAGGTTAGTGATTCCTAAAGTACCTGCTACAGCAAGGTTACCTCCTACTGATACATCACCTGCTGTAGTGATTGCTCCTGCAGTGATGCCACCTCCTATTGTTAAACCTGCTCCTCTGATTGTTCCTGTTACTGATAAATCTCCACCTACAAAGACACCCGTTCCTACTGACAAGCCACCAGTCGTTGTGATCGCTCCTGCATTGATGCCACCTGTAATATTAGCGCCTGCAGCGGTTACTGTTCCTACTGTGGTTAATCCTGCTCCGATCGTTGCACCATCAGTTACCGCTAACGCTAATGATGATACTGTTCCGGTTGATGTAATATTACCTGAGTTGATTCCTGCTGCTGTTACTCCACCTGTGATGTTCGCGCCTGCTGCAGTTACTGTTCCTACTGTTGTTAAACCTGCTCCTATCGTTGCACCATCTGTTACTGCTAACGCTAATGATGAGATCGTGCCTGCTGAGGTTAAGTTACCGCTTAAGTTAAGATTAGTGATTCCTAAAGTACCTGCTACAGCAAGGTTACCTCCTACTGATACATCACCTGCTGTAGTGATTGCTCCTGCAGTGATGCCACCTCCTATTGTTAAACCTGCTCCTCTGATTGTTCCTGTTACTGATAAATCACCACCTACAAAGACACCCGTTCCTACTGATAATCCTCCGGTTGTTGTGATCGCTGCTGCATTAATGCCGCCTGTGATGTTAGCACCTGCTGCACTTACAGTGCCCACTGCTGTTAAGCCTGCTCCTATTGTCGCGCCATCAGTTACCGCTAACGCCAATGATGATACAGTTCCTGTTGAAGTGATATTACCTGAGTTGATTCCTGCAGCTGTTACACCTCCTGTGATGTTCGCGCCTGCAGCTGTTACCGTTCCTACTGTTGTTAATCCTGCTCCGATTGTTGCACCATCTGTTACCGCTAAAGCAAGTGATGAGATGGTTCCTGCTGAAGTAAGATTACCACTTAAGTTAAGACTGTTTATGGCCAGGCCTCCTGCGATAGCCAAATTACCTCCTACTGATACATCACCTGCTGTAGTAATTGCTCCTGCAGTGATACCACCTCCTATTGTTAAGCCTGCTCCTCTAATTGTTCCTGTTACTGATAAATCTCCACCTACAAAGACACCCGTTCCTACTGATAATCCTCCGGTTGTTGTGATCGCTCCTGCATTGATACCACCTGTGATATTTGCTCCCGCTGCACTTACTGTTCCTGTCGCTGTTAATCCTGCTCCTATTGTTGCACCATCTGTTACCGCTAACGCTAATGATGATACTGTTCCAGTTGATGTAATATTACCTGAGTTAATTCCTCCAGCTGTTACACCTCCTGTGATGTTCGCTCCCGCTGCAGTTACTGTTCCTACTGTTGTTAATCCTGCTCCTATGGTAGCGCCATCTGTTACTGCTAACGCTAATGATGAGATCGTACCGGCAGAAGTAAGATTACCACTTAAGTTAAGGTTAGTGATTCCTAAAGTACCTGCTACCGCAAGATTACCACCTACTGATACATCACCTGCTGTAGTGATTGCTCCTGCAGTGATGCCACCACCTATTGTTAAACCTGCTCCTCTGATTGTTCCTGTTACTGATAAATCGCCACCTACAAAGACACCCGTTCCTACTGATAAGCCACCAGTTGTTGTTATCGCTGCTGCATTAATGCCGCCTGTGATATTTGCTCCCGCTGCACTTACAGTTCCTGTCGCTGTTAAACCTGCTCCTATCGTTGCACCATCTGTTACTGCTAACGCTAATGATGATACCGTTCCGGTTGATGTAATATTGCCTGAGTTGATTCCCGCAGCCGTTACTCCACCTGTGATGTTCGCGCCTGCTGCTGTTACAGTTCCTACTGTTGTTAATCCTGCCCCGATCGTTGCACCATCTGTTACCGCTAAAGCAAGTGATGAGATTGTTCCTGCTGAAGTAAGATTACCACTTAAGTTAAGGTTAGTGATTCCTAAAGAACCTGCTACTGCAAGATTACCTCCTACTGATACATTACCTGCTGTAGTGATTGCTCCTGCAGTGATGCCACCTCCTATTGTTAAACCTGCTCCTCTGATTGTTCCTGTTACTGATAAATCTCCACCTACAAACACACCCGTTCCTACTGATAAACCACCGGTCGTTGTGATCGCTCCTGCATTGATGCCACCTGTGATATTTGCTCCCGCTGCACTTACTGTTCCTACTGCTGTTAAGCCTGCTCCTATTGTCGCGCCATCAGTTACCGCTAAGGCTAATGATGAGATCGTGCCTGCTGAGGTTAAGTTACCGCTTAAGTTAAGATTAGTGATTCCTAAAGTACCTGCTACCGCAAGATTACCACCTACTGATACATCACCTGCTGTAGTGATTGCTCCTGCAGTGATACCACCGCCTATTGTTAAGCCTGCTCCTCTGATTGTTCCTGTTACTGATAAATCACCACCTACAAACACACCCGTTCCTACTGATAAACCACCGGTCGTTGTGATCGCTCCTGCATTAATGCCGCCTGTGATGTTAGCACCCGCTGCACTTACTGTTCCTACTGCTGTTAAGCCTGCTCCTATTGTTGCGCCATCAGTTACCGCTAAGGCTAATGATGATACTGTTCCGGTTGATGTAATATTACCTGAGTTGATTCCTGCTGCGGTTACTCCACCTGTGATGTTCGCGCCTGCTGCAGTTACTGTTCCTACTGTTGTTAATCCTGCTCCTATCGTTGCTCCATCTGTTACTGCTAACGCTAATGATGAGATCGTGCCTGCTGAAGTAAGATTACCACTTAAGTTAAGGTTAGTGATTCCTAAAGAACCTGCTACTGCAAGATTACCTCCTACTGATACATTACCTGCTGTAGTAATTGCTCCTGCAGTGATGCCACCTCCTATTGTTAGGCCCGCTCCTCTGATTGTTCCTGTTACCGACAGATCTCCACCGATAAACGCTCCGGTGCCTACTGATAATCCACCGGTTGTTGTGATCGCTGATGCATTGATGCCTCCTGTAATGTTAGCACCCGCTGCAGTTACCGTTCCTACTGTTGTTAATCCCGCTCCGATCGTTGCTCCATCAGTTACCGCTAAAGCAAGTGATGAGATCGTGCCGGCTGAGGTTAAGTTACCGCTTAAGTTAAGGTTAGTGATTCCGAGAGTTCCCGCTACAGCAAGGTTGCCACCTACTGATACATTACCTGCTGTAGTAATTGCTCCTGCAGTGATACCTCCACCGATTGTTAGGCCTGCTCCTCTGATCGTTCCTGTTACTGATAAATCACCACCGATAAAGGCGCCCGTTCCTACTGATAATCCACCGGTTGTTGTCAATGCGCCTGCATTAATACCACCTGTGATATTTGCGCCCGCTGCACTTACTGTGCCGGTTGCTGTTAAGCCTGCACCGATGGTTGCTCCATCTGTTACCGCTAACGCTAATGATGACACTGTGCCGGTTGATGTAATATTGCCTGAGTTGATTCCTGCTGCGGTTACTCCACCTGTGATGTTCGCGCCTGCTGCAGTTATCGTTCCCGTTGATGTAATATTACCTGAGTTGATACCATTAGTTACTGCTAAGGCAGGCGCACTGATCGTTCCGGTTGTTGTTAGTCCGGCACCTACAGTTACTCCGTCTGTAATTGACGCTGCTAATGCTGATATCGTTCCGCCTGATGTTAAATTACCACTCAGGTTTAAACTTGAAATACCTAATGAACCTGTTACTGCAAGATTGCCGCCTACTGACAAATTACCTGTTGTAGTAATTGCGCCTGCATTAATACCACCGCCAATCGTTAACCCTGCTCCTCTGATCGTTCCTGTTACTGATAAGTCACCACCGATAAAGGCTCCGGTGCCTACTGATAAGCCTCCGGTTGTTGTGATTGCTGCTGCATTAATACCACCTGTGATATTCGCTCCTACTGCACTTATGGTTCCGGTTGATGTGATGTTTCCTGAATTGATACCCGCCGCAGTTACACCTCCTATAATATTAGCACCAGCTGCTGTTATGGTTCCTGTTGCTGTTAGTCCATTCCCGATTGTTGCACCACCTGTTGTTACTATTGATTGTGATGATACTGTTCCTGTTGATGTGATATTGCCCGTGTTGATTGCTGCAGAAGTAATACCTCCGCCAATCGTTAAGCCTGCGCCGCGGATTGTTCCCGTTACGGATAAATCACCACCTACTGTTGCTCCCGTTCCTACTGATAATCCTCCAGTAGTTGTAATTGCGCCTGCATTGATACCGCCGCCGATCGTTAACCCTGCGCCTCTGATCGTTCCGGTTACTGTTAAGTCTCCCCCAATGAATGCGCCGGTTCCCACTGATAATCCTCCGGTAGTAGTGAGTGCTCCTGCTGTAACTCCTCCGGTAATATTTGCGCCTGCAGCTGTTAAGGTTCCTGCACTTGTTAATCCCTGGGTAAGACTAAGGCTGGTAGCTGCAATTCCGGTAGCACTGATCGAACCCGTAGTGGTAATATTTCCAGATGTATTAATACTTCCCGGAGCAAAAACACCGCCTACTGTTAAATTATTTCCTATTGTCAGGTTTCCACCTGCATATATATTACCTGTTGATGTTAAACTTCCTGTATAGGCACTTCCGAGAATGTTTAATCCATTTGCAGTAAGTGTAGATGTACTGGTAAGTCCGCCACTTAAATTTGCTGAGGCTGCTGATATATTTCCTGAAACCGTTAGATTAGACAAGGTTCCTAATAAAGTAATATTGGGTTGAACACCGGTAGACAATGAACCGCTGATAACACCCATGTTGGCAAAGCCGGTCACGGTTATATTTGTGAAAGTGGTTAACCCCGTAATACCTGCAATGGTTCCTGGAGATAATACACCACTTAATATGCCAGCATCAACCGTTCCTGTTACCGATAAATTCTGTAACCCATTTATGCTTGTAAGATTTGCAGAAGGTGCACTCAATAAACCCGCTGCCACGGTTCCGCTCACATTAATATTGGCAGCACTGATTCCGTTTGCTACAGTAAGGTTTTGAATATTGGCCAGTGAAGTGATCGTATTCTGCGCAGTGGCTGATAAGCCTCCGCTAAATGTGCCACCTTCTATTATACCACTTATAGACAGATTTTGTAACCCACTGATACTTGTTATGGTTGCCGAAGCTGCATTTAAAGCGCCTGCAGTGATCGTTCCACTTACTGATAAATTTGATAACTGTCCAAGACTTGTAATATAGGGTTGACTCCCTGTTACAATAGTTCCCGCAAGTGTAGATCCTGTGATGGCACCTGATGCAGAAACTGAAGTGGGTGTGATGTTTCCTAATGTTAACGTGATCGCCGGTGTTGTATTTGGATTAACAACTGTTCCGGATATTCCATTTGCACTTACAACCGAAACGGTGGTTACACCGGATGCCGGTACATTACCTTGCCGAACATAACCAGCCAGCATATTTGAAGTATCGCTGATCTTAAGACGGTTACTCAGCATATTTGCCGTATCACTGATCTTAAGACGATTGGCGAGCATAGCAGCCGTATCACTGACACGCAACATTTTGCTCAACAAACTTGTGGTATCGGTAACAAAAAGAAAATTAGATGAAGGAATTTTTCTGAGTACGCCATTTAGTGTTGTTACCACGTCATCCGTTTTCGCACCGGCTGCAAGTATCAGATTATTTAAGGTAGATATATCTGCCGGTTCCCAGGCAGCGGTTACGCTGTTATACTGCATTACCTGTCCCTGCTTTGGAAGTGTACCGGATACGGCAACACTCGCAATTTTACTCGCATTCCAAATTGCCGCAGAAGTTTGTGCTTTGATAGTCCAGGTATTACCTACGTTAGACATCTGAATAGAAGAAGTATCACCCTGGATAGTTACACCACCAATCTGACCATTAAGTGTTGTTACACCATTATTAAAGGCGCCCAAGGTAGACCAGGCACCGGCTTGTCGTACATAGAATTTTTGATCAGTTGTTGCATAGATCATCATACCATTAACAGGAGCCGCAATGGCATTTGTATCCTGAACCCGTGAAAGTAAAAGTGCTCTGTTTATGGCATCAATCTGTAAAGCCACGCTTCCATTAAGGAACGTTGTATTACCGATAACCAAACCCTGTGCATTGATAATGTTATAATTACCCATATCCAGATTCTTGGTAGCCAAATGGCTACCCAAATCATCTCCGAACACCTGGGCATTGGCTGAGTATACAAATGAGAAGAGCACACCAATGACAAGCAAGGCGTGCTTAAAGAAAACTCTTCTCATATTTTTTTGTATCACTCTCTTAATTTCGTTAGTTCTGACTATTTGCAGATGAATAAATATATTGTTTTATCATCATGTCTACACGATTTGTTTATTTTATGACTACTATTTTATATTGGCTTCCGTCTACGAGTACCGGCTTATTGGTATAATTGGCAAGCCGGATCCCCACAAGATTATCACCAATAACCCATGAACTGTAAATTGACCATTCCTTGTAATCATCCTGAGGCGTTACAATAATCGGATCTCCTTTTCTCACTCCATTAACCGTTACCGTAACCACCGCAGTTGTAAGAGGAGGGATGGTAACAGATTGTCCGTTTATCACATTCAGGTTCAGGTTCAGGTTAAAATTAGAAATGGTGGTTACCGCTTGTTGGGCGGCCTGAGGCTTGGCCCAACTTACATTACCACTACTATCCGTGATCAAGAATGTATTGAAGGGCCCGGGGGTGATACTGGTATTCACATTGGTTACACTGGCATTACCGGCAAACAATGCATATGGGACACTTTGCATCTGCGTAGTACCCATATCTATATAATTATCAGCAGCTACCCACCAGGTTGCAGGGATGGATGGGGCTACCGCTATTTTTGTGTTTAAAAAGAAAGGGCCGTCTGACCATGGGATCTCACCGATATTTTTAATGTTGATCCCGGAAGCTATAGTTCCCTGACCAAGTACGATCAGGAAAATTCCATCAGCATCGGAGGTGGTTACATGGGTTTCTTCCCAAACTCTGGTACCGCTAATGGATTTCTGGTAAATGATATCTTTTACATACACTGTCCTGTTTTTGGCAGGATTATTCAATGGATCTTTCGCAACAGCCTGAAAATTAATACCAGGAGGTGGTTGCGCAATAATGTTACCCGCCAAAAACAGCAGTGATAACACCATTAACCTCTTTAAAGTAAATAATTTCATATGTTCAACAGATTATATAAGTATAACGCTCAATAATATACTGTTATTACTGAAAAATAGTTTTTCATAGGACATTGCTTCAAAACCATTGGTTTTTCATAGGACATATGGTTTGAAAAATAGTTTTTCATAGGATATATGAACCATTTATCGAACCACAAATTCCTCCGAAAAGCACTGACAATCAATAGAAGGTATCTGTGAAAAGCCGTAGTATGCATACTACGAAGATACCGCTATTCCGTTATCCGCTTTCCGGACTGGATTATAATTTTATCAACTTAACTGCGTGTTTCTGATCCATCACCTGCAAACTCACTACATAATTACCGGCTGCATAAGCTGCCACATCAAGTCTATAACCTGTCTGAACCTCTTTCATCGCTACCATTTTGCTAAACATCGGTTTTCCATCTATGCTGAAAATCTGGATCTGACAAGACAGGTTAGCGTCAAAATTGCCATCCACTTTCAGAATGCTGTAATTATGCGTTGGGTTAGGGAACAGATTAATATTGGTAAGTTCTACAATAATCGTTGCAACGGGTGGCGTTTCCACACAAGCTGATCCAAAACTGCCTGAGCTGTTAGCGGTTACTTCCAAAGTGCGTAATCCTGAAGAAACATTCAGACACTTGCTTTTTCCATCCAACTGGATAGGATTTCCGCCACTTGAGATCATTTTACCGGAACTGGCTATCGGTGCCATACTGAAGGGCATAGTCAGCTGGGCCTTACCTGCTGTAAAAGCAAGTAACAGTGCGATGAAAAGGTATGTTCCTTTATTAATACGCATTGTATACTTCTCTTACGAGTTTTAAACTAGCTACATAATACATGTCCAGTGTGGTTTCTGTCATGCTGGTGATCACATAATCAACTGATACCGGGCCGGTCTGGTTATTAACAATAATTTCTTTAAGGTCTTCGTCAGTAGACAATCTCCAGGTTCCGGTATATCCGTCTGAATTGGTAAAAGAACCGGCGAATTGTGCAGAAGGGTCTATTGTGTAGGTTTTTGTGAATTTCATTTGTGCTGTGGTAAGTATTTGCTGAACGGTGTTCACATATACCTGATTTAAATGCCACACTTTATTACCAATGCCCACCAGGTATTTTACTCTTTGTTCACGCACTGAAATAACAGGTGCATCGGTTTTGCTGCATCCCGCGAAAAGGCTGAGGCAAAATGTGAGGAGTAAAAGGTTGAGTATTGTTTTCATTTTAATTGCAAAAGCGTCTTCCGTCGAAAATTTGTGATTTTTCAGTTACTGATCAGGATGCTTTTTTACTGTGTTTTGCAGCTTCTAAGCTTTCCTGCGTAAACGGGTTTAGCAGAGGAGCAATTTTTCGAAAAAAAGAAAAACACGATGAATACTTTGTGTTGACTCCCTTTTTGAATCAAAAAACTGCAGATAAGTTGGATTTAAAACCAGCTTTTGCATGGATATTGGATTGGATCGAATCGCTTACTTTAGAAGAAAACCTATCCTTAGTAGTGATTACACTACAAATATACTACGGATAAACGACATGCATATATATATAGCCAAGTTTTTTTTGAAAAAAATGGCTATAAAAAAATAAAGCCCTGAAAATCAGGGCTTTATCAAAAAAATTTAAGGTGAATTTAAACCTTGAAGTGAGAGAACGCCTTGTTGGCTTCTGCCATACGGTGAGTATCTTCTTTCTTTTTGAAAGCGGCACCTTCACCTTTAGCGGCTGCGATGATTTCATTAGCCAGTTTATCGGCCATGGTACGACCGTTTCTTTCGCGGCTATAGCGGATCAACCACTTCATGCTTAAAGAAATTTTACGATCTGCACGAACCTCGGCAGGAATCTGGAAAGTGGCACCACCGATACGGCGGCTGCGAACTTCTACAGATGGGGTAACATTAGCTACCGCTTTCTTCCACATTTCGTATCCATCTTCATTGGTTGTTTTAGTAACCTTATCTACTGCATCGTAGAAAATGTTGATAGCGGTACTTTTTTTGCCTTCCCACATTAAGTTATTGATAAAACGGGTAACCAGTTTATCATTAAAACGTCCATCAGGAGCGAGGGGTAATTTTTTGGCTTGTGCTTTACGCATGTTCTAATTTTTACTTTCGGCTGAATTTCTTCAAGTATTAAAACTTTACTCAGCCTTTTTATTGGGAAATTATTTTTTCGCTTTTTCTTTCTTGGTTCCGTATTTAGAACGGCTTTTCTTACGGTCTTTCACACCGGCAGTATCGAGGCTACCACGAACGATGTGGTAACGTACACCCGGTAAGTCTTTCACACGACCTCCACGGATCAGCACGATTGAGTGCTCCTGCAGGTTATGCCCTTCACCCGGAATATAAGCGATCACCTCGATCTTATTGGTCAAACGCACTTTCGCTACTTTACGCAAAGCTGAGTTTGGTTTTTTAGGGGTAGTGGTATATACACGAGTACATACTCCACGGCGCTGAGGACATGCATCCAGAGCCCTTGATTTACTTTTCGCCCTGATAATTTCGCGACCTTTTCTTACTAACTGTTGTATTGTAGGCATTCTAATCCGTTTAAAATTTCGGACGGCAAAGGTAATGGCTGGAACTGAAAAACCAAAATGTTTTCCAAAGTTTTCCTGCCTTTTGTGGGAAACTACTGATCAACGAGTTTAAATGCGCCTATGGATAGGGTAAAAATCTGTCAAAACCATTGATCCGGGCCTCATTTTCAGTCGTGAAATCCTTTTTTGCGATCTATCCTGCGAATTTATACCCATTTTTTAACCGTTTTATCACCCATTCTTCTGCAAACCCTTGGTTACCCAAAAAAGCTGAAATAATTTGAGCTGGTAACCTCCTCATAAAAACCGGATCATTCCCCATCCAAAAAAGGTTTTATGAGATTAATGATCGTTTTGCTGCTTTTTGTGGTTTTGTGTATTCACCAAACTGCCTGCGGACAGGTTTCGGCTTCTCCCGTTTTGTACAATACCCCCGGAGCCATTTACACGCAAAGTTTTGATGGATTGCCCAATACCGGTAGTTTTTCATTAACCGGCAAGGGGCCTTTTAACCTTTCGGGCTCCCCTATTAATGGTACGGGATTAACCGGGTGGCAGTTGATGATGGCTTCGGGCAGTAATGTAAATGCCGTATTTGCGGTTGGAACCGGCTCGGGAACGGGTAATGGTGTTTACAGTTTTGGGAATTCGGCTTCTGCAGACAGGGCACTGGGCTCTTTGGCCAGCAGTACCGGTGTTTATGCATTTGGATTATTACTTACGAATAACACCGGAGGCATTTTAAACAGTTTTACCCTTGCTTTTACGGCTGAACAATGGCGAAAAGGAGGATCCGCCAATAAAAACATCTGGAGTTTTCATTACAAAACGGGCAGTTTATCAAATATGGACCAGCCGGAAATGGTTGCCGATTCTAGTTTGAATTTTAGTTCTGTAGTTACCACAACCGGTGGGGGAAGTTTGAATGGGAATCTATCAGATAATCAACAAAATATTTCTTTCACCATTTCAAATATTACCTGGAAGCCGGGCGAACAATTATTATTAAGATGGGATGATGCCGATGAAAGCGGAAGTGATGATGCCTGTGCGATTGATAATATCAGTTTCACCGCTTCATTAATAAGTTCTCTGCCAACTGTTATCAATAATGCAGTTAGTAATATCACTGCAAATTCGGCTGTATTAAACGGATCTGTGAATGATCATTTTGCAAATACATCCATTGTGTTTGAATATGATACGGTAAATACCTGGCTGCATCCCCAATCCATTCGTGCAATTCCGGATACGATTCGTGCAGGATCTGGCAATAGTTTGGTTAACGCAAACCTGCCGGCTCTGTTACCGGGTACGGTTTATTATTGGCGGATAAAAGCTTCCAACCAAAATGGAACCGTGGCAAGTGCTGCTCAAAATTTTACAACATTAATCAATCTTCCAACGGTTGCAACTGCTGCTGTTTTTTCGGTAACAACACATAGTGCATTATTGGGAGGAACCATCACAGCATCAGGTGGCTCATCGATAACAGAAAGAGGCATTGTATGGTCGGTTAATTCCAATCCGGTTTTATCAAATAATAAAATAGTAATGGGTAGCGGAGCCGGCAGTTTTATGCTAACCGAAAATAATTTGCCGGCCGGAAAAAAGATTTATGTAAGGGCATATGCCACAAATGCAGGCGGAACGGCTTATGGAAATGAAGTGAGTTTTTCTACTTTGAATTCCATCATTTCATTAACAGCAAGTTCTCCCTTGAAAACCAATGCAGGTAATGTTACGTTTACATTACAAACCATGGAAGCTGTTAACGGTTTAAGTATTTCAAATTGCAAACTTCTTTCAAGCAATATTTCCAATGCTTCCATTACCGGCGTTACCATTAATGGCAACATTTGTTTGATCAATGTAAATACCGGAACCGGCAGTGGCCTATTGGGATTAAGTTTGATCAATAATACAGGTTTATCTTCTGCAATAGAAAACCTTCCATTTACATCAACCGATGTTTATACTATTGATAAGACGGCGCCCGTAATCAAAAACATTGAGATCCCCGACAGATATATGAAGATCGGCGATACGGTTGCCATGGTTCTATCTGTGATACCCGAAAGAGAAATACTTACTTTAACAACCGGAGTCACGAATGGAATAACACTTACCGGTTTTACAAAACTTAATGACAGTATGTATAACGCGGTTTGTGTTATTCCCAGCTCAGGAAATGATGTTGCGGCTGCCGACGATATTCCGGTTTCGGTTTTGCTGAAAGACTCTGTTGGAAATATGAGTATGTATCAAAATACGATCAGGCAAATGAATGATCTGATAGATGTTCATCGTCCGGCAATTCTATCCATAAAAAATCCACCTGATAAAATGTATAAATCAGGAGACACACTTGATTTTATTTTTCGGTTCAACGAAAATATCCGGATCACTTCAACCGGAATGATGGCCTCGCTTTCAGTAACGATCGGCAGTAAATCAAAACCTGCATTCTATGATCATGGAACAACCTCTGACAGTATTGTTTTCAGATATATTGTACAACCCGGCGAATCGGATAAAGATGGTGTAAGAACCGCGAGTTCGATCCTTTTAAACAATGCCGAAATAAAAGATATTGCAGGAAATAATGCGATCCTTTCTTTCAGCAACAGTAATATCAACAAAGGAATTTTAATTGATGCGATAGCACCAACCGTAAGCAGCGTAAGCGTTCCGCCAAAAGCCGTTTACAGAACAGGAAATATTTTAGATTTTATAGTTAACTATTCGAAGAGAGTCTGGATCAGCGGAGAAGAAAACAGTATTTCATTACAGGTAAGCATCGGAACAAAAAGCAGAACCGCAAACTATATCAGCGGTAGTGGCAGCAATGCTTTATTATTCCGTTACACCATACTTGCGGATGATACAGATAAGGATGGTATAAAATTAGCAGCTGCCATAAATACAAACAATGCAATCATCAAAGACGATGCAGGTAATACGGGTTTGCTGAATTTAAATAATACAGGCAGTATGTCGGGTATCAGAATCAATCCTTTAACTGCTGCGATCCATCAGATCATCATGCCTGATAATACTGTTTACAAAACAGGTGATACACTCGAATTTCAGATCGTTTATAACGAAAGAGTTATCGTTACTTCGAATACAGGCATACCTTATCTGCGTTTTACAGCAGGCAAAACAAGCAAACAGGCTTTTTATAAAAATGGTTCGGGCAGCAATGTTTTGCTATTTAGCTATACGGTTCAAACGGGAGATGCGGATATTGACGGGATAAAATTGAATCCGTCCATCACATTAAATAATGGATTTATTGCAGACACATTGAGTAATCCCGCACCATTGAGTTTTGTGATTCCTGATAATACAAATGGCATTTTATTAGACGGCATAGTTCCTTTCGCAAACGGCATAACAAGTTCCGGTACCCGGATGTATAGAATTGGCGATACGATCAATATTGATCTTGGGTTTTCAGAAAAAGTGATTGTTGATTTGAAAGCAGATATTCCATTTATTCAGATCACTGTCGGATCACTCGTGAAAAAAATTACTTACGCTTCGGGGTCGGGTACAGAACATTTACAATTTCGGTATATAGTGCAGGAAGGTGAACTGGATAAAAATGGAATTAAAGCAGGTGCTGTTCTGTTTAACAACCAATCTATTTCTGATATTGCCGGAAACATAGCCGATGCTGCAATAAAAAATGCGGGGGTATTACAAGGTGTATTTGTGGATGGTATAGCACCGATATTTACCGTAAATAAAACAGATACAATCAGGGTCTGCGAAAACAGTGATGCAAAAGATATCAATACTTTCTTTTCTGTTTCTGATAGTGATATAAATGATCTGTTGAATTGGAAAATAATCTCGCTGCCTAATTCGGGAAAAGTTTCTACTATATCCTACTCTATAAAATCGAATGGAAAAACAGTTAGTTCATCTGTATTCAGCTATACACCTTTTACAAACAAAAACGGTATTGACAGTATCATTATGGAGGTAGCAGACAGTCTCTATTTTGTTCAAAAAAAACTGATCCTGATTATTCAACCTGCCATTAATAATTATGAGGTCAAAAAACCGCAGGTGATCTGTACTAACCAGTTGCCTGCTATGTTTTCGGGCAATGCGGTATCAGGAGGTGATGGCACTTATTTGTATTCATGGGAAATATCCATAGGCGATTCATTGCATTTTGTAAAAGCATCGGGTGCAAACGCATCTGTCAATTATACTGCTTCTGCACTGAGTAGCAATAGTTGGTTTCGGCGAAAAATCATTTCAGGCACATGCGCTGCTATTTCTGCTCCCGTAAAAGTTACGGTTGTAAAAAACGGGTTATGGACGGGCAGTAAGGATAATAACTGGAATAATCCTGATAACTGGTGTAATACAAAACTGCCCGACAATACAACTGCAGTAATTATACATCCGGATGCAGTGAATACTGCGAGGATCAAGGATTCGGTATTGTGTAACCAGTTAACGGTAATGAATAAGGCGAGTTTACAGATAACGGGCGTATTGAATATTACGGGAGATATTGTGAGTACAGAAGGTTCTGTAGATGCAGGCGGCGGAACATTACTGATAACCGGCAATACACCACAAACCATTTCAGGAAATTCATTTGAGGGACATCGTATAAAAAAAATTATTATCAATAATATCAGTTCCACTCAGATTCTGGACTCGCTGGTACTTACTGAAAAAATTATCATGTATAACGGGAGTTTGCTTACCAATGATCAGCTCTATTTACAAAAAGATGCAGTAATTGGCGCATCGGCAACAGGTACTTCGATTGCAGGAAAAGTATTTGTGGAGCATCTGATCAAAGGAGGCAGAAGAGGCTTTCACTTGCTTGGAAATCCATTCAATGAGGATATGGATCTGCAGATGTTGAAAGACAGTTTAGATATAACAGGTGATGGCGGAAATACAAACGGATTTACGAACACAATTACCAATCAACCCTCTGCTTTTATGCATAACCCGGTTAACGGAAATGATTCGTTGGGTGTTGATGCCGGATGGGCCCCTTTTACAAATATCTATGGCGTTAATGGTAATCTATGGAAGAAAAATACAGGTATCCGAATTTTAATGAGAGGCCGGCCGGGACAGGGTTTGGACGGAACACCCGCAGGCAATGGAACATCCGGAACCTATTTGCCGCTTCCTGTTATGTTGAAGTTAGCCGGACAGGTAAATACCGGCGATCAGGAAATCTTTATTCGAAAAGATAAGTACGCCGGATATAATGTAGTAGCCAATCCATACCTCTCGCAAATTGATCTTTCCCATATCAATCATGGGACCGATATCGGTATGCATTATTGGGTGTGGAATCCCTATCAGGGAAGGAAAGGAGGATATAGCAGTATTCCATTCAGATCAAAATATGTTCTGCCTCCAATGGGCGTATTTATTGTGCGTGCAAACGGCACCATAAATAATTCGGTATTGTTTACTGAAAACAGCAAGACGAATGATTTAACTACAGAGAATATTCCTGTCACGGATATAGACGATGCATTTCATATTGAGTTAAGACTGGAAACAGACAGCATTTTATGGGACCGTATTTTATTATTTGCGATTGATAGTGCAAGAACTTCTTTCGATAAAAATGATGCCGAAAAATTCATTAACCCGGATGTGAATTTTTACAGCCTGAGTAAAGAGCTAAGAAGATTATCAACTGATGCGAGGCCTGTAACAAATGAATCGGTTATTAAACTGGGATTGCAGGTTGATGAGCCCGGCACATTCGCAATACGTATAGTCAAAGCCAATTTACCGGTTGCCGACAAATTAATGTTACACGATAAATATCTTGACAAATGGATGCCGCTTGAAAAAGACAGTACGTATTCATTTACAACCACAACGGATACTTTGAGTTTTGGCGATCAACGTTTTGAGATTGCGGCAAAGAAAAAATTAAAAGACAGCAGTATTGGTTCAAATAATATCATTGTAAATATCAGTCCGGTGCCTGTAAATAATTTTCTGCAGGTATCCTTTAAAGCTATGGAAAGCGGGAACACATCTATCAGATTGCTGACATTATCGGGAGCGGCAGTGAAAGCTATTTCATTGGGAATACAGAAAGAAGCGCAGGTAATGATGCCTGTGAGCGAACTGCTAAGCGGTATTTATTTACTTGAACTCACATGCGGTGAGCAGATCATTACAAAAAAACTGATCAAGAATTAAAAATAAAATCGCCACAGATGCACAGCGTAAATCTGAGTATCTGTGGCGATAAAAAAGAGTGATTAGATTTTATACATCCATCCATGTGTATCCGCAGCCTTACCATCGCGTATGGCATTGAGGCGTGCTTTCAGTTCAACCGCAACGGTTGATTTATCTGTATCAAACAACATGATGTACTCTTTGTATTTCAGTTCTTTGATCATTGAGATCACGGCAGCTGTGCCTGTTCCGAAAACTTCGCGGAGCTGGCCGGCTTTATGCGCTTCCATCAATTCATCAATCGTAATTTTTCTTTCTTCTACATGTAAGCCCATTTCATTCAATACAACAATGGCACTATCACGGGTTACACCGGCTAAAATGGTTCCGTCTTCCAATGAAGGTGTAACCGCTGTATTACCAATGATGAAGAACACATTCATTGTGCCAACTTCCTGCAGATATTTATGTTCAAATGCATCCGTCCACAAAACCTGATCGTAACCTTGTTTTTTAGCCAGGGCTGTTGCCAGCATACTGCCACCATAATTTCCTGCATTTTTTGAGAAACCCACACCACCCGGCGCTGCACGGGTATATTTTTCTTCCACATAAATCTTCATGGGTGCTGCATAATATGGGCCGGTTGGGCTTAGCAGGATCATGAACTTATAGGTTTCCGAAGGTTTTACACCAATTACCGGATCTGATGAGAACATAAATGGCCTGATATACAGGGAATGTTCCGGTAAAGCAGGAATCCAGTTTTTATCGATCTCAATCAGTTGTCGCATCCCTTCTATAAAAATTTCTTCCGGAACGGTAGGCATACACATACGCTCTGCAGAAATATTAAAACGGCGGAAATTATCAAACGGACGGAAAATAGCGGCATTACCTGCCTCGTCTTTATAAGCTTTGATGCCTTCAAAAATAGCCTGGCCATAATGCAATGCAGCAGTAGAAGGTTCGAGCAAGAGTGGCTGGTAAGGTTTGATCTCCACATTCTTCCACTCACCATTCTCAAAATCTGCTTCCAGCATATGATCTGTGAAATAACGGCCAAAAGGAAGGTTCTCCAGTGCCATTTCATTTAACTTGCTCGTTTCAACTTTTGTTACGTTTATGCCTGCTGCTGCTACCATAGTTTTATATTTGACGCAAATAAACAAAAAATTTAAAAGCTAACAATCGTTAATATTGACCAACGGAATGAATTCAGAAGAAAATATATTACCCGGATTTGTGCTGGCCGACCTTTTCAGAAGCAGCCTTGTGATCATGGATGATGAACCCAAAGTGCAGAAAGAACAACCCAAAACGGTAATAACCCATACTGAACGTCAATGGTATCTGGGCAGCAATTTACGAAAAATCACGCTTTTGGTGAACGAAAAAGAGGCAGTATACCTGCAGGATGACTCTTTACAGTTTCTTTCTTCCATTTTAGGCGCCTGTAAACTTAATCTTGGTGATGTAGCAATTGTGAACTACCATAATGATCCGGTTAATTATACATTTTTGAAAGAAAAACTAAATCCCAATCATTTGATACTCTTTGGTGCAACAGCAAAAGAAATTCAATTGCCCTTTATGGTTCCACACTATCAGGTGCAGAAACATGATAACCGGTCTTTTTTATTGGCACCGCCATTGGCTGCGATGCTTGGTAATGGACAGGAAGCCAAACTGGAAAAAAGCAAACTCTGGTTATGCCTAAAAAACATGTTTGGCATCTGACAAAAATGGCAGTAAAAATATTCATAGAAACAGAACGGTTAGTATTAAGGGAATGGTCAGACGCAGATAAGCCTGCTTATATTGAAATGAACCGGGATGAAGATGTAATGGAGTTCTTTCCATCGATATTAACTGCTGAACAAAGCCTGCAACATATTGAAAGAATCAATGAGCTGATTAAAAAATCCGGTTATGGTTTATTTGCTGCAGAAAGAAAAGAAGATGGAGCATTCATTGGTTTTACGGGTTTTTCGCATCCACGATTTGAAGCTTCCTTTACTCCATGTATAGAAATTGGCTGGCGGATAGCCAGTGAATTCTGGAACAAAGGTTATGCTACCGAAGCAGCCAAAGCCTGTATCCTGTTTGGATTTGACCAGATTAAATGGAATGATATTTATTCATTTACCTCTGTGTTGAATATCCGTTCTGAAAATGTAATGAAGAAGATTGGTATGCAAAAAGAGGGAGAATTTGATCATCCACTTTTAGAAAATGGACATCGTTTGCAAAAACATGTACTGTATAAAATTTCACGAGAACATCAATTATGAAAACAACTTTAATATTCGCCACCAATAACCAACACAAAGTAGATGAGATCCGTTCTGTGATCGGTAATCAGTTTGAGATCATTACTTTGAAAGAAGCCGGTATTGATATTGATATACCGGAACCACACGATACATTAAAAGCAAATGCAACAGAAAAGTCACAAACTATTCATACACTTACGCAGAAAAATTGTTTTAGTGAAGACACAGGTCTGGAAGTAGATGCATTGAACGGTGAACCGGGTGTAAAAAGTGCACGGTATGCAGGAGATGGAAGAGATTTTCAGCAAAACATAGACAAACTGCTGTTGAATCTTGAAGGAAAACCCAGTCGCAGTGCACGTTTCAGAACGGTGATCTCATTAATACTTAACGATAAAGAATATTTTTTTGAAGGTATTTGTGAAGGTCAAATCTTAACGGTTCAAAGTGGAAGCAGCGGTTTTGGTTACGATCCTGTTTTTATGCCAACAGGTGGAGACAAAAGTTTTGCTGATATGAGTATGGAAGAAAAAAATGTATTCAGTCACCGCCAGAAAGCAGTTACCCAATTGCTCAATTTTTTAACCGCACAAACAGCATGAACCGGATAAAGATTGCATTACCCGATACTTTTCCATTCTCTACAGTCCTTACCATCAGGGTTACTGATCTGAATTATGGTGGCCATGTAGGAAACGATACTTTTCTTTCTTTAATTCAGGAAGCCCGACAACAATTTTTACGATCGCATGGCCATGAAGAACTTTCCATTGCAGGTGTGGGATTGATCATTGCAGATGCTTCCATTGAATTTAAAAAAGAATTGAATTATGGCGACCATGTAAAGATCTCTGTTGCCGCTGCAGATTTTGACAAGATCGGTTTTGATCTTTTTTATAAACTGGAGGTTATAAATGGATCCGAAGTTATTTTAGCAGGAAAAGCAAAAACAGGTATGCTCTGTTATGATTACGCACAAAAGAAAAAAATGAGCGTACCCGATGAGGTATTAAAAAAATTATCCGCCTGATCAACTTTCAGAAACGAACCGTGCCTTTGTGCCTCCGTGTGCAAACTTTTCTCACACAAAGGCACAAAGGCACGGTTTGAGTATTACTCATTTAATATTCTGTTTATTTATGGATATTTAGTGATATTGAATCAAATAGGTAATGCACCCTTCTAAATTAATTATCGCTTTCAGTTGTTTATTGTTTGCCTGCAAAAGCAAAATGGATCAACCCAAATTCGATCCGGATATACAGCAGGTGATTGCCACTTGTATTATTGAAACAGAAGGCAGGGGTGATACTTCAAGGTATTTTTACAAATTGAGTCCCTTCATACCCGGCTACAAGACACCTGAAAAAATTAAGGAAGAAAACGACAGTATAAAATTCACATTAGATACCGCAGCCGTTTATCTGTTAGTGAATGACAGTCTTGGCCATGTTTACCATGATGACAAAGCCTATCTGCAGACGTATATTAATGGATTAGATCCCTTTTCAGGAGAAAAGGTTTCAGACTCACTAAAGCAGGTTGAATCATTCAGCGGGGTAATTGATATTGCAGATCTAGAGAAAGCGATTCAGTTTCCTGTAAAAAACAAAGAACAAGGCATCAACGATAACCTGAGAATTACAGGAAGGTTTTATTTTTCAAAACCTTATTTCAATCTTCCCAGAACCAAAGCAGCCATTCATCTCAATTTTTTTATCACCCGCCATATTGGTTATGGAGAAATATTTCTATTGGAGAAAATACATCAGCAATGGAAAGTGATCAAACGGGAAAGAACATGGATTTCGTAAACACTCAACTATTCCAGATCCGCCAGCTCTCCTCAGCCTGCAGTACCAGCATTTCCTGTCCATTTTGAATGGAGGCTCCTTGCGCTTTACCTTTCGCTAAAAATTTAGTTTCAGCAGGATTGTATATGAGATCGTATAAATGATGTTGCGGTGTTAAGTATTGATAAGGAATATGCGGAAAGAAATCCACGTCGGGATACATACCCAAAGGGGTTGTGTTAATGATCAACGGATGCGATTCGATCATGGCCTGATCAACCTGCTCATAAGAAACAGAATGATCACTTGCTTTTCTCGAAACAAACTGAATGGCAATGCCCAGTTTTTCCAAAACATATTCTACTGCTGCTGACGCGCCACCGGTTCCCAGAATTAATGCGGCGGTATGATGTGGTTTCAGAAAAGGTTTTAACGATTGTTCAAAACCCACCACATCGGTATTATGTCCGGTAATTTTATTTCCATGAATATGAATACAGTTACAGGCACCGATCTTTGCTACTACATCGGTTGTTTCTGTAACATAATCCAGTACCATTTTTTTATAGGGTATGGTTACATTCAATCCAAAAAGATCAATTTGATTTTCGAGTAAGGACCCCAGTTCTTTCATCTCTTTGAGAGAAAAATTAGAGTACATACAATCGGGCAGGCCCAAAGCTTCAAACTTCTCTGTAAAATACTTCTGAGAGAAGGAATGGGTTAACGGGTAACCAATCAGTCCATACCTACGCATGGTTTTACTTTTTATCCAGATACAACTCGAAAGTATCGCCTCTTAAACCAATTCGCATAGCTTCCAGTGGTATCACTTCGTTCGGAGCAATATTGCCAAGGTTTACATTACAGCCTATCAATTCTAAAAAATATAATTGTTGTGCTTTCTGAGGTGCTTCCCAGATAATTTTTTCTGCAGGAATCTGTGTTAGAATTTCCTGTACCAACCCTTCTCTTACTTCACCGCTGCCGCGATAAATACCCACATTACCTGCTTCCCTGGCTTCTGCTATTACATAAGAAGAACCCGCTTCCAGTTCTGCACGCATCAGTTCTATCCATTTATACGGTGGAATAATATGTGCTGCATCTTTACTGCCTACTTCACTTAACACAGTAGCATATTTGGTCAATTTTTCAATATACCCGCATTTCTCTGCATGTGGAATACTGATAGAGCCATCGCTTACCTCAATATAATTGATACCATAATCCTTGCATACCGCTATATAATCATCAAACTGATTACGAACCAGAAAAGCTTCAAATAAGGTACCACCAAAATAAATAGGCATACCGTATGATTGATAAACTTCTATTTTTTGTCTCAGGTTAGGTGTTACAAAAGAGGTACCAAAACCCAGCTTTACAATATCTGTGTGTGGCCCGCTAACACTCATAAAATCATGCACTTCATTAATGCTGAGCCCCTTGTCCATTACCATTGTTAAACCGGAAGTTCTTGGTTTTGCAGTACGTTCGGGGATTTGCGTAAGATTAAAATTCATCGTTGGTATTTCCTTTTGTTGAGCAAAAATAAGTTAATCGCACGACTTGCATTAACATGAGTTTCAACGAAGTAGAAAAAAGCTGTTAAATCTTCTTCCCTTTTTTATATCTGGCCACAATATCCACCACCTGGTTGCTCTGCAGGATGGATGGGTTGAGTTCGATGAATTTCTTCAGCAGCTTAGGTGCTTTTTCCATCGCCATTTCGAGTTTTAACAGGGCATCCTTGGTTTTGCCGAGTGCAAATAATATGGTGCTGTAATAAAACAGGAATACCGGTTTGCCATCGGTTGCTTTCATTGCCGCAACACATTGCTCGATGGCTTCATCATATACTTCGGCTTTGATCAAACAACGGATCAATGCTTCCCAGCCGGCTACATTCTTTGTTTTATGACGCACCACTGTACTGAAATACTGAATAGCATCTTTATACTGGTTCAGGTTCATTTTACATTCGCCCATGGCCAGATTGTATTCAGGAATACTTCTGTGTATCCGCATGGCATTCTCCAACTGCTTAACCGCACTTTGCCATTGCTCTTCGAGCATATAGGTTACGGCTATTTTATAATGCAGTTTGCTGTCATCAGGGTTCAGATGCACCGCTTTTTTATAATGAAACCTTGCCTGCGCATAATTACCCATCCGATGAAAACAATGGCCAATGGCTTCATAGATCACATCTTCAGGACGGGTGAGTTCCAATACTTTTTCAAGCACTTCAATTGCTTCCTTGTATTTTCTTAAACGCAGGTAAGCATCGCCCATATTGCGATACGCATAATCAAACTTTTCATCAATGGCTACTGCGTATTGATAGGCGTCAATCGATTTTTCGTACAATTTTAATCCCTGATAAGCTGCTGCCAGATTAAACCATGCCAGTTCACTAAACGGAAACTCTTCAATAATATGCTGGTGCAAACGGATGCTTTCTTCATTGCGGCCGGTAAAATCTGTCCAGAAACAAATTTTATACAACGCTTCTTCGTTATTGGGCTCTTCTTCGAGAATCAGTTTTAAACAATCAAATACTTTATCAAATTCTTCATAATCATCATACACATCAGCCAGTTCAAATAACAGATCTATTCTTTCTTCTCCTTCAAATAATTGCAGAGCAGCTTCGAGTAATTCTACGGCCATTGCCTGCTGATCTAATGCGAGATAGGCATCTGTTTTTAATATATAGAGATTTACATCGCTGCTGTCGTATAATTCTGCCACTTCCAGAACTTCCAATGCTTCTTTATACTTCCGGCCAGCCAATAACAGATCAGCTTTCTTGATCATTAACTGAGAAGAATAGGGAAATTGCGACAAACCGATTTCAGAAGCTTCCAAAGCTTCGGGCAGGTCGTCTTTTTCGTCAAAATGGTCGATTATGCGCTCAAAAGCGTCTTCTTCGAGAAAAGTGTGAGAACGCCCGTTTTTGAGGTTCTGGTATTGCCTGAGTAGTTCTTTTAGCTCTTCGCGGTCTTCGCGGTACGGATTTTCTCGCATGGGCTATTAGGTTTATACAATGTATGACGAAAAACTGATTATTTTTTGCCCAAACGGTAACTTTTGGGACTTATTAACGTATAGTTAATAAAATCAAAATTGTGTATTTATTAATAAACACCTATTTTTGAACCAAATGAACACTAAACAGTATATTAAAAAAGCCTCATTTGTTGCCCTTCTTGCGATGGGTATACAGGTGGCGTATGCTGCTTTTTCATTTACGGGTATTGCTGATGAGAAGACGAAAACCAGCAAATATTCATTGAAAAACCTGAGCACTTTGTCTCACAAAGGTTTATCGTTTTCTTCACTGAAATCAAGCCTTCAGTTTAAAGGCACACAATTATCGAAAGATGCTGCACAGGGCAATTCAGAAATGAATTCTATGCTGCGTTATGACAATGGTAATACCACTTATATCTATCCATATAAGTTCAAAGTAAAGGCGCCTAAGTTCAAAACGCCTACTCCTCCTCTGAATTAATTTAACAATCTGTAACCGCTGGTTGGAATATCAAATCTTGATGCCTGTACAGGGCTGAGGTTAATTTTTGTGGCTGTATATCTGATCTTTTTACTTTCTGCTTCCTGCGATTCAAACTCCAGTACAAAACCGGGAATATCTTTAAATTGATATTCATATTCCTTTACTGAGGGAACGATGGCGGTTGCATAGAATAAGGTAAAAGCACTGCCGTCTTTCAATGTGATCACTGCCTTTTTACATTCATACCCAAGGATTGTTTTGGTTTCTGCATTAGCCAGAGAAACAGACATCCCATCGTATTTTTTATTCTCTGCTGCCCATGCTTTGGCATCCAGTCTTGTCATGAATTTATTATTTCCAAACTCACGTAAGATAACGGCATTGCCTGTTGTTTTGCTGTACAATAAGGATTGTGTAAAAGAAGGGCTTGCCAGATCGCTTCGGCTCTCATTACCTCTGATATAAACCGTTTTGGTACTGGCTTTCAATGATTCATTCACATCCTTATCAGTGCTTCCGTCAGTACTGATCGCATAGGTGATTGAGCAATCGGCTAGCACACGTGCCTGGGATAGCACAGCAGAACTTAAGAAGCTGAGTAAAACAGTAATGGATAGAAATATTTTCATAGAAAGCGGTTGGGTTATTTTGGAATTTTGGAATTTCGAAATTTTGGAATTGAAACCTGTCTTAAACAAATCTCAAAATTCCAAAATTTCAAAATCCCAAAATCTTCTTACTTCTTCGTCTTATCCTTCAGATCCTGCAGCTTCTTCTGGCTTTCCATCATACCGTCGTAACGCTCCTGCCATTTGCTTTTCTTTTTTGGCGCTTTGCGTTTCTCGTCTATTTTGGCAAGGATCTTATCATGATCAATGATATAGTTCTGTATTACAAATTGCAGGCCTAAAGTGATCAGGTTAGACACAGTATAATACCATGTTAAGGCTGAAGGCAATTTGTTAAAGATGAATAATAACATGAACGGGAAAATATAAGGCATATATTTCAACGCAGGATTATCCTGGGTTGGCGTCATACTCATATTATAAATGGAGATCAGAAAACTGGTTAATACCGCTGTGATGGTAAATAAACTGATATGATCTCCAAATGCCGGAATGGTAAATGGTAAATGTGCGATTGAATCATATGATGACAGATCCGGGCTCCATAAGAAGGATTGTCCCCTCAGCGCAATGTTTGAGTTAAAGAAACTATACAAGGCAAAGAAGATCGGAATCTGTAACAAGGCCGGAATACAGCCTCCCAGGGGGTTTACACCGGCTTCTCTGAAGAGTTTCATTTGCTCCATTGCAAAACCCTGCTGATCGGCTCCGAATTTCTTTTTCAGGCCATCCAGCTCCGGACGCAATACTTTCATCTTGGCACCACTCAAATAACTGGTGTACGTTAATGGAGCTGTTACCAAACGGATAAATAAGGTTAACAACAATACAACCCATCCAAAATTCTTTACAAATCCTGCAAAGAAATCAAACACATTCATGATGATGTATTTATTGATCGGGCGTACGAAGGAATACATATCACGGCCAAGGTTCACGATCTTGTCCATATCGGGCGCCTGCTTTCTCAGGATCTTATAATCACTCGGTCCATAATACAATTGAAAAGGAACACTTACCGAAGCACTAACCGGTAATTTCATTTGCAGACTTGCATCTGCGGTAGCCAATCCATTGCTTGAATCTGTTTTACGCATCCAGTTAACCTGTCCGCTGGCAAAATTATTTTTCGAGATCAATGTGCTGTTAAAGAACTGCTGTACCACACTTACCCACTGAACGGGCTTTTCAAATTTTCTTTCGTTCTTGGCAGAGATATAATCAAACTCATTGCCTTCTGAGAAACAGATATTCGACATCTGTCTTTCATACACAGCTGTTTTTTCCTGCTGGTAAGTAGCCGCTTCCCACTTCACATTCAGTTGGCCCTGTGTAAGTAGCTTATCTGCACCTGTCATATTTACATTCCAGTCGATCATATAATCTTCCGGTTTGATGGTGTATTGGTGCGTGATCATTTGTCCGTTGGGTGCCGATAACACAAAGTTTACGGTTTGTGTACCGTCCGTCTGTGTTACGGGTTGCGTAACACCAAAGAACAAATTGGTTGATTGTGTGGATTGATTAGCTGATGTATTGATGCTGTAGCCGATCTGGTTGTTTTCAGACAAAACCACTTCTTTACCGGTAGCAGATGCTTTGTAATTTTTCAGTTGAACACTTTTCACCTGTGCACCTTTATTGGTGAAGGTTACTTTCATTACTTTATTCTCAATGGTAACCAGTTGTTCGGTACCGATAGCGGCTGTTGTAAAATCGCCCGCAGCAGAAATTCTTACAGCAGAATCCCTTTTGATAGAATCTACTTTTGCTGCAATCGTATCCTGCGCGGTTAAACGGGAGGCATTTACTCTTTTGAGAGAATCTTCCTGTTTTTGTTTAAAAGCCTGTAATTGACTTTGCTCTTTATTGCTGTACCAGAAATAGGCAAAAAACAAAAGTCCCAATAACACAAACCCAATGACCGTATTCTTGTCCGTCTTCATAAAAGATTTTATTGAGCGGCAAAGGTAGTATTTGGAACGAAGATTAGCACCCGAAAAGCGGAACCCGTTAAAATACCCATAAAACGGCTGATAGACGGTAATTTTCCGATTTTTCGTCGTTTCTTTAGGCTTCCTCACTTCAACCAAAGGTTATTTTCAACTTCTACCCATTTACTGGCTTATAAACCTTTGTTATGCAGGATCATACCCAAGCTATTTCCCGCAGGGAATTGTATACACCTACCCGCTGGACCCGTTTTTTATGGTGGCTTTCCACCGCTGAGCCCGAAATACTGGCCGATTGTATGATCGACAGAAACCGCTATGCCATTGTTGGGATGACGGTGCTCGGAACCTGGTCGTTTGCCACCCTCGCCTGGACCTACTTTTTCAGTACAGTAGTGAGTAATCTTTTTGTGGCCGCCTTACTGGGTCTTTTTATGGGAGGAATCATCCTAACCATTGACCGGGCTTTGATCAAAGGCATAAACCGGGCCAATAAAAGAAGATGGTTACCACTTTTGTTCAGGGGATTACTTGCCTGCGTAATCGGATTGTTTATGGCGCAGCCCGCATTGTTGTATTTGTTTGATAAAGAAATTCATGTTCAGATCTCACTCGATAATGAGCAGCGAAAAAAAGACAAACGACAAAAACAGGATTCAGCATATTTAGCGCAACGCACGCCACTTATTCAAAAAAAGAATGACTTGCAATTACAATTGAACAGCAAATATGCAGAAGTAGCCAATGCAAGAGATGCTTTCATTAAAGAAACAGATGGAACCGGGGGTAGTAAAAAAATTGGTTTGAAGGATATTGCACAAGCTAAGCAGAGAGAGTACCAGCAATTGGATGCAGATTATCGCCAAAAACAAACTGATCTTTTGCCACAGATCAAGCAAACTGATAGTTCGTTGGCTTTGATTGATGCCTCTATTCAAAAAGAACAAATCGCATTTGATGCTTTATTAAATGATGGTTTTATCACAAGGATAGAAGCATTGAACCATTTGGTGAAAGACAATACTTCTGTTGCTTTCAGATATTATTTATTGGTTGCTATTTTATTACTGATCGAACTCATGCCCGTTATTGCTAAAACATTATTACCGGAAGGCAGTTATGATGAAAAAGTTTTGCTGCGCGAACAGATCGAAAAAGAACTTACCCGAAACAATCATCAACGCGAACTGGCTTTGCAGGAATTGTATAACCAGACTGCGTTTGAGCAGGATTCGCAATTTATTAAAGACTTCCTGAAAGAATCATCACCGGAAAGAAGAGAGAAAATGATGAGCCGGATCAAAGCGTGGAAAGCAGATGAAACAAAAAGTTTTGATTCGATGTGGGAAGATATGAAGCGGGATATGTTGACCAAGCATGAAAACTAGGGTAGGGAATATCGAATATTGAGTAAGGAATATTGAATGTTGAAGTATTTCCGGCTCAATCTTCCCGTCTATCCTCTTATTTCCTGTTTTATCAAAATATCCTTATTTTACCAATAGATATCCCCCATCTTAGTTGCTGCTATAACCAATTCAAATACCAAATTAACTTTTATGAAGAAAGCATTCCTTATTACGGGCTTTGCTGTTTTGTGTGGCTTGTATGCCGATGCGCAGATCAATGCGGGCCTTTTTCGTTACCCGGATGTATCGAAAACGCAGATCGTTTTTACGTATGCCAATGATCTCTGGGTAATGCCCAAAGAAGGGGGTATGGCAGTTAAACTCAGTTCACCTCCCGGTGTTGAATCAACGCCAAAATTTTCTCCTGATGGAAAAACCATTGCCTTTAATGCAGGATATGATGGCAACCGTGATGTGTACACCATTCCTGTAAACGGCGGAATTCCGCAAAGAATCACGGCGCATAGTTATAATGAACGGGTGGTTGACTGGAGTAATGATGGCAAACAAATCTTATTCGCTTCCGGAAGAGAAAGCGGTAAAGCAAGATTCAATCAATTTTATCTGGTACCTGCGGGTGGTGGTGCCGAAACAAAACTTCCTTTAGCCTATGCGGAATATGGAAGCTACTCTCCTGATGGAAAACAAATGGCGGTTGTGATCATGACAGAAGTGGGCCGTAACTGGAAACGCTATCGTGGCGGCACCAACGGTGATATCCGCATATATAATTTTGAAAAACAATCCGAAGAAAATATCAGCACAAAAAGTGATGCGGATGATGAATTACCTATGTGGCATGAGAACGCAATTTATTTTTTAAGTGATCGTGGCTCAGAGAACAGAATGAATATCTGGAAATATGATATCGCAAAAAAATCATTCGAGCAGATCACTAAGTTCAGCGATTATGATGTTCACTTCCCTTCGCAAGGACCGGATGATATTGTGTTTGAAGCGGGTGGCAAATTATATCTTTTGCCTTTTGCCACACAAAAAGCAAAAGAAGTTTCTGTTTCTGTTGTAACAGACAAGGCTTTGCTCAAATCGAAAATGGTTACAGTGAATGGTTATATGCAACATGCGGCCATCAGCCCGGATGGAAAAAGAATTTTGGTAGAAGCACGTGGCGATATTTTTTCTGTACCTGCTGAAAATGGTTATGTAAAAAATCTAACGATGAGTTCAGGTGTTGCTGAACGCTTCCCTTCATGGTCGCCGGATGGCAGAACTGTTGCGTATTGGAGCGATAAAAGCGGTGAATATGAACTGTGGATGATGGAAGCAGGGAAAGAAAACAGTCCAAAAAAGATAACCAGCTATGGCACAGGTTATCGCTATTCCATTTCCTGGTCGCCGGATAATAAAATGCTGGCCTTTATTGATAAAGCAAGCAAGGTAAAAGTTTTTGATATAGCTTCCGGTACAACTACCGATGTTGATCAGGGCTTATACTTTTCACATGGCAATATGGAAGGATTTACATTCAGTTGGTCGGCAGATAGCCGCTGGTTAGCCTATAGCCGCGATCTTGAGAATTTGCATAATGCCGCATTTATCTATGACACAAAAGAGAAAAAAACAAAACAGGTAACGAGTGGATTTTATAGTTCATCCAATCCTTGTTTTTCACCTGATGGAAAATACCTGTTTGTATTAACCAATCAGAATTTTCAACCATACTATAGTGATGCGGATAATACATTCATTTATGCAAACAGTACACAACTCGCTGCCATTGGTTTACAAAAATCAACGCCATCCTTATTAAGTCCGAAAAATGATACCGTTGCGTTAAAGGAAATGCCAAAGCCTGTTGCAAAAGATACAACTGCTAAAAAAGATGACAAGCCCAAAGCAGAAGAAAAGAAACCTGATGTGGCACCTGTACTGATTGATTTTGATAATATGGAAGCGAGGATGGAATTATTGCCTGTACCAGCTGGCAATATTGGAAACTTAGAAGTAATCAAAGGTAAAGCCATCTATCTGCGTTCTCCCAATACCGGTGTTGAAGGAAAATCTTCTTTAAAGTTTTATGATATAGAAGCAAGAGAAGAAAAAATGATACTTGCCGAAGCAGATAATTTTTTAGTGAATGCCAATAAAGATAAATTATTGGTAGCCCGCTCTGGCGCTCTGGCAGTAATTGCGCCAAATGAAGGAGCCAAATTTGATAAGCCATTACACCTGAATGAAATGCAGATGATGGTTGATCCGATGGAAGAATGGAAACAAATCTTTACCGATGCATGGCGCATTGAACGTGATTATTTTTACGATGGAAATATGCACGGCGTAAACTGGCCACTGGTAAAAGAACGTTACATGAAAATGCTGGAAGGTGCCATGACGCGCGAAGAAGTTGATTTTATTATTGGTGAAATGATTGGTGAACTTAACTCATCACACACTTATCATTCAGGTGGTGATTTTGAAAGAACCAAATTTGATCCGGTCGGATATATTGGTGTGAACTGGGAAGCAGCGGGAGGTTTTTATAAAATTCAAAAGATCATTCACGGTGCTTCATGGGATGCGGAAGTTCGTTCTCCATTGGATAAAGCCGGTGTAACGATTAAAGAAGGCGATTATATTCTTGCCGTAAACGGTATTCCTATCACCACTGAGAACGAACCATTCACAGCGTTTCAGGGATTGGCTAATAAAACTGTAGAGCTTACTTATAACAGCAGTCCATCATGGACCGGTGCCAAAACCGCTGTTGTAAAAACAATGGATGATGAATACCGTTTACGCAATCTTGAATGGATAGAAGGTATGCGCAAACGTGTGGAAGATGCAACGGGTGGTGATGTAGGTTATATCTATGTACCAAGTACAGGTTTGGATGGACAAAGCGAACTCATGCGCCAGTTCAATGCACAATGGAATAAAAAAGCATTGATCATTGATGAGCGTTTTAATAATGGTGGACAGATTCCTGA
The DNA here is from genome assembly GCA_965206685.1 of Sediminibacterium sp. GTDB lineage: Bacteria > Bacteroidota > Bacteroidia > Chitinophagales > Chitinophagaceae > Sediminibacterium. Next base: position 199,147 of record OZ242223.1, on the reverse strand, counting down.
TCGTTTTGTAGAAATGCTGAACCGCACACCTTTATCCTTTGTTGCCACACGCGATGGCAAACCATGGCAATGGCCGCAGTATGCGAACTTCGGACCAAAGGTTATGTTGATCAATGGCTGGAGCGGTAGTGGTGGTGATGCATTCCCTGATTATTTCAGAAAGAAAAATTTAGGGCCTTTGATTGGTACCAGAACATGGGGCGGATTAATTGGTATCAGCGGCTATCCTGATCTGATTGATGGCGGTACGATCACTGCACCATCATTCAGGATTTATAACCCTGACGGAACCTGGTTTAAAGAAGGCCACGGTGTTGACCCCGATATTGAAGTGCCGGAAGACCTTGGCGCCATGGCCAAAGGAATTGACCCGCAATTGGAGCGTGCGATTACGGAGATTAAGAATATGCTGAAGACCAAAGAATTTAAAGCACCTGCGGTGCCGAAGATTGAGAAGCGGAACTAAGCGTTGAAATAGTTGGAATATTAAAAAGCCTATCAACGATTTGTTGATAGGCTTTTTGTTTGTGTTTAGTTTTTGAATATCCGAATATTGAGCAAGGAATGTTGAATGTTGAAGTTATTCTCGAAAGAATCTTTTTTCTCTGACTTTATCAACCATTTGATCATATAGTTCTTCAATATCACTCCATTCAGAGTTTGCAAAAACATAATTCAAATAATATCCAGCTTTAAACCAGTTTTCTTCAGTTTCGCTAATTATTCGGTTTTCTTTTATACCAAACTCTGTTAAACATAAGGCCATATCAATTGCATTTACATGAAGACTGATTTCGGATTGATCATGAATCTTAAAATTTCTATACTCAAGAATCCTCCTTCGAAGATTTAATATTATATCATCAAGCTTCATTTTCTACGATTTAGTCATTTGATAAAACAATATCTAAAACTTCATCATTCAACATTCCCTGCTCAATATTCAATATTACTTCCCCCCTGGCGGACAATACATCCTCAAATAATCTGTATACAATTGCGATAAATGTTGTGTGGTTCCTTTGCCTTCAAATATGCCATGCGTTCTGTTGGGATAGGTCATTAACTGAAACTGTTTGCCGTTGGCGATCAGTTCGTTGATGAGTTGTTCGGCATTATTAAAGTGTACATTATCATCACCGGTTCCATGGATGTATAATAAATGTCCGCGCAGGTTTTTTGCATAAGTGATCGGCGATCCTTTTACAAAATCCTCACGGTTCTCCTGCGGCAATCCCATATAACGTTCCTGATAAATATTATCATAGTTTAACTGATTGCCAACCGCTGCAATGGCAATACCTGTTTTATAGATTTCAGGATATTGAAACATCAATCCCAAGGTAGCAGAACCGCCGCCACTCCAGCCCCATACTGCAATACGGGATGTATCTACAAACGGCCATTTCATCACTTCTTTTGTGGCCAATGCCTGATCACGGATATTTACGATACCAATTTTTCTGTATATAGATTTGCGCCATTCCCTTCCTTTGGGTACCGGAGTTCCGCGGTTATCAATGGTGATGTAGATGTACCCGTCATTCGCCATGTTTCCGTTATACAAACGGTTATTGGCGGTGCCGTAGCGGTCAACTGCGTTTTGTCCCCATGGTTCGGTGTACACTAAAAACACAACAGGGTATTTTTTATTGGGATCAAAATTGGTTGGTTTCGCCATCCAGCCATCCATCTGCACACCTTCAGAAGTGGTTACTTTAAAAAAGCTCAGATTCGATTTTGTGGAGTCTGCTTTTGAAACGGCATTGTATACTTTATGTCCATCCAAAGCATCATGACTTGGTAATGCCACCCATTCTCTTGAAGAAGGTGTATAATAATTAGAGAAAGAATGCTGCGCGAAAGTTCCTGTTGGAGAAACGGAATAACTGTGTGTGCCGTTTTGATTTAGTGGTGATAATCTTTCAGCATCTGCAGTACCATCGAGTTTTGCGCGGTATAAATATTTTTGTGTGGCGTTATCGGGCGAAGCATAAAAATAAACATACCCGCTTTTCTCATCCAATGCACAGATCTCCATCACATCATACTTTCCTTTGGTGATCAGGGTTTCCTGTTTACCATCTCGGCTGATGCGGTATAAATGTCTCCAGCCGTCTTTCTCACTGGGCCATACAAATTCTTTTCCTGCTTTCAACCAATCCCATCCACCATATTGATAGGATGTACTCCATAATGGAAGAATATCGATCCATGCATCATCTCTTTCATGAAAGATTGTACTTGATTTACCGGTAACGGCATCACACAATAACAGATCGCTTTCATTTTGTTTTCTGTTCAGTCTTTGAACAATCAGTTCAGAACTGTTTGCTGCCCACTCCATTCTGGGTGCATAAGATTGTAAAACCGGATCTGTTGTAATACTCATCCAGTTCGTTTTTGCAGTGGTAATATCCACTACGCCTATCTTAAATGCAGAAGGTGCTTCGCCCGCGACAGGATATTCTACCGGAACCGTAAACGGATATAATGAATCTGTATTATTGAGCATCAGGTAGGTTTTCACCTCTCCTACTTTTAACTGCCAGTAAGCGATCTTCTTGCTATCCGGACTCCAGCGGAAACCATCGCGGCAGAAAAATTCTTCTTCATAGGCCCAGTCAAATGTACCGTTGATCAGTTTGCGGTTACCGCCTGTGGTTAAAGCAGTGGCTTTTCCCGTAGCCAGATCTTCTACATACATATTGTACTCACTTACATACGCCACTTTCTTTCCGTCGGGCGAAAATTTGGCAAACATTAAGGAAGCAGAAGGGCGTGTTTTACCAATTTGCTTTAGGCTATTGTCCGTAAGATCAAGCAACCAGTAATCGCCACGTGTATCATAACGCCAAACAGTTTGCGAGTTGGTGTAGATCAGCAATTTCTTATTATCGTTCGAAAAGAAAAAGTTGCGGATCCGCAATGATGCAGCAGCTCCTTTCGGAGTAAGTTGTGTTTTAGAAACCACAACCGTTTTGGTTAATGCCGGTAAAGCATATTGAACAATTTCACCACCTTCGGAAGCAAAATAACCATTGCCTTCTTTTGTCCATTTAATCCCTTCCGGTGGCTGGGCATTAACGGTAAGAAACAGGAACAGTAAAAATGAGATGGTGATCAGTGTGTATTTTTTCATACCCTTGGTTTTGGGTATTGAAAATACTCATTTGTGGGGAAAGAATATCCAATATTGAACAAGGAATATTGAAAGTTGAAGTATCTATCACTTCGAAATTCAATATTCCTTGTTCGGTATTCAATATTAAATGAGGGCATCCTGCATTGAAGAGGTCTTTACTGATCCCTTTTTATCGTTGTATTTTTTGGCAGCATCAATAAAGCTTACAAATAAAGGTGCCGGATGTTCAACTGAGCTTTTTAATTCAGGGTGATATTGTACACCGATAAAGAATGGGTGAGATGGAATTTCCATGATCTCCACCAATCCTGTTTCAGGATTTCTTCCGCTGGCGATCATTCCGTTGGATTCAAACTGTTGCAGGTATTCATCATTAAATTCGTAACGGTGACGATGACGTTCAGTAATGGTGGTCTGGCCATAAATCTTATGTGCAAGGCTTTCTTCTTTGATCTCGCAAGGATATGCGCCCAAACGCATCGTTCCACCCATCATCTTGATCTTTTTCTGTTCTTCCATCATATTGATCACCGCATGCGTTGTGGCTTGATCCATTTCGGTGGAATGCGCATCTTTCAATCCTAAAATATTTCTGGCAAATTCAATCACCGCCATCTGCATTCCTAAACAAATGCCAAAGAAAGGCAATCCTTTTTCTCTTGCATATTTCACCGCCACGATCTTTCCTTCTATACCACGATGGCCAAAACCGGGTGCTACCAGCAATCCGTCAAGGCCATCTAATTTTTCAGAAACATTTTCATCCGTGATAAACTCGCTGTGCACATTTACTACCTGCACTTTTACTTCATTCATAGCACCGGCATGTACAAAACTTTCGAGGATAGATTTATAAGCATCCTGCAGTTCAATATATTTACCAATTAAGCCAATAGTTACTTTGCTACGCGGATATTTCAGTTTATCGAGAAAAACTTTCCATTTGTCGAGTACGGGATCTCCATAATTCTGGATCTGTAATTTCTTCAAACAGATCAGATCTAATTTTTCACGCATCATCAGCAAAGGCACTTCATAAATAGTAGATGCATCCATTGCCTCAATTACTGCTTCCTGTTTTACATTACAGAATAAAGCAATCTTTCTTTTAATATCATTATTCAACGGCTCTTCCGTACGGCAAACGATAATATCCGGATGAACCCCGTTTTCACTCAGCATTTTTACGCTGTGCTGGGTTGGTTTTGTTTTTAATTCTTTGGCTGCTTTCAGGTATGGGATTAAAGTAAGGTGAACAACCATCACATCTTCTTCCGGCAGTTCCCATTGTAATTGACGAACGGCCTCCACAAATGGCAGACTCTCAATATCACCCACCGTTCCGCCGATCTCTGTAAGAATAATATCAAATTTATCATCCTGTCCCAATAACAACATTCTTCTTTTGATCTCATCCGTTATGTGCGGAACCACCTGTACGGTCTTTCCCAAAAAATCACCCGCTCTTTCTTTATTGATCACCGTTTGATAAATACGACCGGTAGTTACGTTGTTAGCCTGTGAAGTATAGATACTTAAAAATCTTTCGTAGTGGCCAAGGTCGAGATCTGTTTCGGCACCATCTTCTGTTACATAGCATTCTCCATGCTCATAAGGGTTAAGTGTACCCGGATCCACATTGATATAGGGATCAAATTTTTGAATGGTAACACGTAATCCTCTCGCCTGTAATAATTTGGCAAGTGATGCGGCAATGATTCCTTTTCCGAGACTGCTTGTTACACCTCCTGTAACAAAAATAAATTTGGCCATAGTATGCTGATTGATCTGTTTAATACCATTGATCTGTATACCCACTGCCTTTGCAGTCGTTACAAACCATTTTTGCTCTAATCCCTAAATAAAAACAGGCCAACAGGTAATAAATTACCCTGTGCCTTACTTTTCAAAACGATATGACCTTGGGAAATAGTGAAGAAAATCTTCAGAGGTCGTACAAACCTACAGCAAAAAAATCGACAAAAAAAACAAGCCCTTCAAACAAACCTTCTGTCTGCCTAAAGTGTTAATTTGAAGTGCAAATCTTTACCACAAAAACCAACCAAATGAAAAAAATCCTTTTCCTGGCTGTCGCCGCATTGGCAACAGCCTCGTTCCTGAGCTACCGTTACAAAACGCCGGAGCCGAAATTACTTACCCCGGAATGCTATGTAAGCTGCTACAATGCAGATGTTCGTGAGCAATTCCGTCAGGAAGCCGCAACTATGGCATTTGCCAATCTTCATGAAAAACCCAATTATTTTAAGCTGGAAGGCGGCGAAGGTAAATCTGTAAGTTTTAAAGCTGCTGATGGTTCTACCGCCATGGGTTATGAGATCAAAAGCGCAAAAAAATCCAATAAATGGGTATTTGTGATACAGGAATGGTGGGGATTGAATGATTATATCAAAAGAGAAAGTGAAACCCTGTCTAAAGAACTGGACAATGTAAATGTATTGGCCGTTGATCTATACGACGGTAAAGTAGCCGCCACACCGGATAGCGCCATGAAACTGGTTCAGGCCGCAAAAACCGACAGATTGGAAAATATTATCAAAGGCGCGTTGGCTTATGCCGGATCGGATGCAAAAATTTATACCATTGGCTGGTGTTTTGGCGGTATGTGGAGTTTACAAACCACTTTACTGGCAGGCAAACAGGCTTCGGGCTGTGTAATGTATTATGGAAGGCCCGAAACCAATATGGACAAACTGAAGGGATTGAATTGTGATGTGATCGGATTTTTTGGGAATCAGGACAGAAGCCCATCTCCCGAAATGGTAACCAAGTTTGAAGCGGATATGCAAACTGCCGGTAAAAAACTGACCGCTTATAAATATGAAGCCAACCATGGTTTTGCCAATCCAAGTAATCCAAGTTTCAATAAAGAAGCTACTGCGGATGCGCATACAAAGGCTGTTGCCTTTCTGAAAGAGCATATGCGTTAACCGTTTCCTGTTTTGATGCAAACAATAGTTTTGGTATATTACAGATAAGCAATCTGATAAAATGCCAAGACTATTGTTTTTTTTGGGCCTTTCGTTAATTAACCTAACCCTGGTTGCTCAAGTTAGCTACCCTGCTAAAGAATTTGCCAAAGCAGATCGGGAAAGAGAACTAGAAAAGCAAATTAGCCAAGGGAAACCCCCTTCAGTTTTGGGTGATACAAAAAATTACACCGACCCTAAATTATTCCCAACGAATGGAAATGGATTAGGTTCGAACGCATCAATTGGTTATGCTTCTTTCCCTTTATTCAAATTTTCCCCGAAAGTTATCAAAGCTGAAACGACTATTCCAATTCCCGTTTCTACCTTAAAAATTATTGATGCACGATTAGACATTGATAAGGTGACCTTCATGCCTGTAAATACTGAAATTCAAAAGAAAGGATTTTCCATTATGGGAATGCAGATCGCACCCACACTTTCCGGTTGGCTAAAAGATGCTTTTGCAGATAATTATTTTGAAACAGACAGCAACAACAGCCGCAGCCTTGTAATAGCGATTAAAAAATTCTGGTTCAGTAATTCAGCAAACCAGGTGTATACTTTTTCTAACCCGGCATTATTAACCAATCTGCACTACGAATTTGATATTTATACATTTCAATCAGCAGGCTACTATCCGCAAAAAAATATAAAAGGCATTTTAACTACTTATCATAAGAATGGAAATGCTTATACAGTTTTAACAGATTCATTACTCACCATTTTAAAAAAAGAAATAGCAGGCCTGAATTATTCTATCAGAGAAAAGGAAACCAATTGGGTATCTCCTGTTGATTTTAATGATTATTACAAAGAAAGAATATCCAAAAAAAACAACAATGAAAAAATTGTAAAGGGAGTGTATGAAACCTTTGCTGATTTTCTGGAAAAAAAAGTCAGCAGCGATAGTGTTGACATGATTAAAAGGTATAATAACAATGGCATGTTCGATGCATTTGCCTGCCAGATCAATGCTTTTAAATCCGGCGTCCATGTTCCGGTAAATCAATCATGGGGATATTTTGACGGAAAATCGCTTTTTGTAAATGCAGGAAATGGCTTTTTTATAAAACTCAATCATTCGAATAATGGTTATGAGTTTACATACCTGCAAGGGCTTCAAAAAGAGCCTATAAAAAGATATGTATTGGCCGGACTCAAAATAGGCGATTCAGATTACCTGGTTTTGAAAGACTATACCAAAGCATACGCCTTAACTTTTCAGTTAGATATGGATACAGGGAAGCTGTATTGATCACATATCATCTACAATCTTACGATAGCTGGTAACAATCCCTTTGATCAGGGATGAGCTGAAACCCTGGTGTTCCATTTCATTCAATCCCGCAATGGTACAACCCTTGGGTGTGGTTACTTTATCAATCTCCTGTTCAGGATGTGTATTTTTTTGTAACAATAATTCTGCAGCGCCTTTTACTGTTTGCGCCGCAATCAGCGAAGCGGTTGCCGCACTAAAACCGATTTCAATACCACCTTGTATATTGGCACGTATGTAGCGCATGGCAAATGCAGTGCCGCATGCACCTAACACCGTGGCAGCGTCCATTAATTTTTCTTCAATAAAAACAGATTTGCCCAGCTGATCAAAAAGGCCGGTTGCGTATTTGATCTGTTCGGCATTTGCCTGGTGAGCACAAACACAAGTCATACTTTCCTGTATAGCAATTGCAGTGTTAGGCATTGCACGAAACAAAGCAAACTGATCACCAATCATTTCCTGCAGATCTTTGATCCATACACCGGTAACCACACTCACCAGAATATGTTTCTTCGGATCAAGATATGGTTGAATATTGGCAAGTACTTCTTTGATCTGAAAAGGTTTAACAGCCAACACGATCCATTCTGCAAATTCAACTGCTTTTATATTATCGCTGCTGATCACAACACCTTTTGCTTCGAGTGATTGAAGGGTAGCCGTATTTCTTTTGGTAACCATCAGATCACCGGGCACAACAAACCCGCTGCTCACCAAACCTTCTGCCATAGAAGCACCCAGATTACCTCCACCTATGATGGCTATTTTTTTACTCATAATGATCGTTTTAAAAATTTGTCTAGTGTATTACTAGACTAAAGATATTTTAAAGTTCGCAGATACCCGCGAACATAATCATCTACACCGGATTCAAGAGAATAGAATGGCGTGTTATAACCGGCGTCATGCAGTTTTTTCATATTTGCCTCTGTGAAGTATTGATATTTATCACGAATATCTTCCGGCATATCTATAAATACAATATTGGGAGCCAGATCCAATCCGGTAAAAGTTGCTTTTACCAGATCATTGAATGTACGGGCGGTTCCCGTTCCCAGATTATACAATCCGTTCTTGTCAATAGACCATGGACCATGGACCATGGACTGCATCAACCAGCCAATCACATTCACAACATCTTTCACATACACAAAATCGCGCAATTGCTCGCCGTCTTTAAAATCATCACGATGACTTTTGAATAATTTAACTACCCCGTCTTTTTTGATCTGGTTAAACGCATGCCAGATCACACTGGCCATTCTGCCTTTATGGTATTCATTAGGACCGTACACATTAAAGAATTTCAATCCCGCCCAAAAAGGTGGTTGACTATTTTCTTTGGCCTGATGCAAGGCCCATTTATCAAATTCGTTTTTACTGATGCCGTAGGGATTGAGGGGATGGAGTTTTTCAGTTAATGCATGATCATCATCATACCCAAATTCACCTGCACCATAGGTTGCTGCAGAAGATGCATAGATTAACGGAACCTGATTAGCGGTGCAGTATTCCCAAATATCTTTTGAGTATTGGACGTTGAGTGCTTCGTGAATGGAATAATCAAATTCAGTAGTATCTGTTCTTGCACCTAAGTGAATAACGATCTCAATTTTGGGTTGATGCGTTTCGAGCCAGTCAAACAGGGAATGCCTTTCAACAATATGTTCAAATGCTTTTGACTCCCAATTCTTTCTTTTTTCTTCCACACCAAAATCATCAACCAGAATTAAATTACGGTATCCCTGCTCATTCAGGTATTGCGCCATGCATGAGCCGATAAAACCTGCTGCACCTGTTAATATGATACCCCCAACCCCTGAAGGGGCGTTTATTTGGTCATTATCTGTTTGCTCACTCATCTTAATAGATACTTCAGTTTTATGCAGAAACCGTATTTAATATTTTTTCTATCGCAGTATCATATTTTTCTTTCCACTCTTTAATACTGCCCCAGTTTTCTCCATTAACAGAAATATTTCCTTCAGTAACAGCTCCGAGTTTGGTTATTTCAATACCAGCCGCCTTCGCTTTCTGCGTTAAGCGTTCTGCGTTGAGCGTTGAGCATGAAACCACTACTCTTCCTTGCGCTTCACCAAACCAATACGCATCTTTGCGCAAAGTAGATTCTGCAGAAACGGTAAAGCCAAGGTCTCTGTTAAATCCTTTCTCTAATAATGTCACGGCCAAACCTCCTTCACTAATGTCGTGTGCGCTGTTGATCAATTTTTCTTTGATGATGGATGATACAAAATTCTGCACCGCCAGCTCTTCATCCAGATTAAAATATGGTGCCGGAGAGTAAGCAACTTTTTTCAGCTTGTGTAAATATTCGGATGAGCCAATATCATTCTGTTGCTTACCAATTAATAAGACCACATCACCGGCTGCTTTAAAATCAAGCGTCATGCGGTTAGAAAAATCATCAATGATTCCCACCATTCCAATGGTTGGTGTTGGATAAACAGGGCCATCGGGATTTTGATTATAGAAACTCACATTACCACCCGTTACCGGTGTATTAAATTTACGACAGGCATCGCCCATACCGGTTACGGCTTTTACAAACTGGTAATACACTTCCGGGTCGTATGGATTTCCAAAATTCAAACAGTTGGTAACACCAATCGGTTCACCACCGCTACAAACAATATTACGGGCAGCTTCTGCAACCGCGATCATTCCACCTGTATACGGATCTGCAAAAACATATTTACTGTTACAGTCAACCGTCATAGCTAACGCTTTTCCGGTTCCTTTTGCCAATACAACAGATGCATCACTTGGCGCATTGGTTGATGCATTGGCGGCACCTACCATGCTATCGTACTGGGTATATACCCATCTTTTCGATGCAATGTTTGGAATCTGTATAAGTTCTTCTGCAGTTGCTTTTACGTCAGTAACATCCGCCACTGCATTCATATCAAATGCTTTGATCTTTTCAAAATACTTTGGCTCTTTGTATTCGCGTGTGTATTGTGGTGCTCCGCCGCCTAATACTAATTCGTATGCAGGAATTTCTGCTTCAAGTTCTCCATGCATATAAAACTTAAGAAGGCCATCATCTGTTACCTGACCAATTTCACTACAGCTCAGATCCCATTTTTCAAATACTTTAATTACTGCATCTTCTTTTCCTCTTTCTACTACTACCAGCATGCGTTCCTGACTTTCACTCAAAAGCAATTCCCATGCTTTCATATTTTTTTGACGGGTAGGCACTTTGTCCAAATCAATACGCATACCTACACCACCTTTTGCACTCATTTCTGCAGTGGAGCAAATAATACCTGCGGCACCCATATCCTGCATACCAATTACTGCGTTGGTATCGATCACTTCCAGACAGGCTTCCAGTAATTTCTTTTCCTGAAAAGGATCACCTACCTGAACAGCGGGTAATTCTTCAGCACTATCAGCCGTAATATCTGCAGAAGCAAACGAGGCACCACCAATTCCATCTTTACCGGTAGCACTTCCTACAAAGAATACAGGGTTGCCTTTTCCTGCAGCAGTTGCACTTACCATTTTTTTAGAATGCATAATGCCAACGCTCATTGCATTGACCAATGGATTGGTATGATAACAATCTTCAAAATACAATTCACCACCAACGGTTGGTACACCAAAGCAGTTGCCGTAATGACCAATGCCGTGTACCACACCACTTAATAAACGTTTTGTTTTTACATCCTGCAGGTTACCAAAACGCAGGCTGTTGAGAGAAGCGATGGGTCTTGCACCCATGGTAAAAATATCACGCTGAATTCCACCAACGCCTGTAGCCGCACCCTGGAAAGGTTCGATGGCACTGGGGTGGTTATGACTTTCAATTTTAAACACTACACCAAACCCATTGCCCATATCCATTAAACCGGCATTCTCTTCACCGGCAGCAACCAGCATACGGCCGCCATCACGGGGAAGGGTTTTTAACCATTTAATGGAGTTCTTATAACTGCAATGTTCACTCCACATGCCGCTGAACGCGCACAATTCAGTGAAGTTGGGAACACGGCCTAATTTCTGTTTGATCAACTCAAATTCGTCTGCCGTAAGGCGGAGTTTTTCGGCGGTGGTAACGGTAATTTCCATGATGCCGCGAAGTTAAGAAAGTACAATTAAGGGGCAAGATGAAGTTTTACAGAGATTGTCAGCAAAAAAATAAGCCATCACTATGGCAGGATGGCTTATTCTATATACTGATAATCGGGGGTCTAGTCTAAGATTTGATCACACGCCCACTGCCAGCTACATGGCGCTGAATATCATTGGCGGCACCTTTATAATATAAATTACCGCTGCCCGCAATTTTGGCATCGATACTTTTATTGGCGAATACTTTTACATTACCGCTGCCGCTGATACTGGCTGAAGCATCATCACAAACCAGATCGCTGCAATCTGCATTACCGCTGCCGCTGATATGCGCCGAAACCGAATGTGTACTGCCCGATAAATGGATATTACCACTACCCGAAATACTGGTTTCCACATCCTTTACCTTATTAAAAGACATTTTTATATTGCCCGAGCCGGATAAACGGAAATGGGTAGTACCCTCATTCTCAAACTTTCCTTCACCTATTATATCACCGCTGCCGGATAAGGATACATTGGTAAGCTTTGTAAGCGACACATATACAGTGATCTTATGTTTCGATTTCAGGTTCGCACTTTTTTTGGCGCGGATATGCAGGCTGCCATCTTCCACTTTGGTTTCTATATATTCCAGCAGGTTTTCATCGCCTTCCACCTGTATTGAATTACTTTCTCCATAAGCCACCATTACATCCCATGAACCTGAAGAAGCTACGCCGGTGAAATTACCCACGCTCCTGCTTTCCTTTTTCAGATTGCCATTCCCTTCAATTTTTTCCCATGGCCATTGAGCAAAAGATTGGATTCCTGCAAAAAGGGCCATCGCCAATAATATTTTTTTCATAATAATGAGTTTATCGAATTGAAACGTCTCTGTTTCCTTTTAGTTACACCCGGAGCAAAATTTAGATTGAAAACTGATTCAAATTAAAAAAAATAAATATTAATAATAATTCTATGTTTATATTTTTCCACATTTTCGTCATTTTATTTAGATAATTCTTATCAATAATTGATTTTAGATGGAATTATTTGTAATTTCGACCGTCTTTGTATTTTCGACAGCCAAAAAAAATTAAACCTATGTCTTTAAGATTTACAGCGATTGGTAATATTACCAATGATGCAGCCGGGGTTCCTTTACCCACAGGCGCTAAAATCACCGGCATTTTTAATGAGAATGTTTTCACATTAAAAACAGCCCGCGAATTTTTAAGTGATGAGGCTTACAAAAGCTTAGTTACCAGTATCCGTGGCGGCAAGAAAATTGACCGTATTGTAGCTAACCAGATTGCCAATGGCTTACGTGCCTGGGCTGAAGGTAAAGGCGTTACTCACTACACACACTGGTTTCAGCCATTAACCGGTACAACTGCTGAAAAACATGATTCTTTCTTTACTTTAAAAAGTGATGGTACCGCCATTGAAGAATTTGACGGTGCTGCTTTAATACAACAGGAGCCGGATGCTTCTTCTTTCCCAAGTGGTGGTTTGCGTGCAACTTTTGAAGCACGTGGCTATACTGCATGGGACCCGTCTTCTCCCCCATTTGTAATTGAGATCGGAAAAGGAAAAACTTTATGTATCCCTACCATCTTCGTTTCATACACAGGTGAGTCTTTAGACTACAAAGCACCATTGTTAAAAGCACTCGAGGCTTTGAACAAATCAGCTGTTGATGTATGTAACTATTTTGATAAGAACGTTACCAAAGTAACCGCTACCCTCGGATGGGAGCAGGAGTATTTTGTAATTGATGAGGCATTGGTTAATGCACGTCCGGATCTGGTTCAGTGCGGTCGTACCGTATTTGGTGCAGCACCTGCCAAAGGCCAGCAGTTGGAGGACCATTATTTTGGTTCTATCCCCGAAAGAGTATATGCCTTCATGCGCGATTACGAGCAGGAAGCTTATAAACTGGGTATTCCTTTACGTACCCGTCATAATGAGGTTGCACCTGCTCAGTTTGAGTGTGCGCCTATTTTTGAAGAAGTAAATATCGCGGTTGACCACAATACACTTTTAATGGACGTAATGAGCCGTGTGGCCAAACGTCATAAACTGGTTGTATTGCTGCACGAGAAACCATTTGCAGGTATCAACGGTAGCGGTAAACACAATAACTGGAGTATGGCTACGGATACCGGCGTTAACCTGCTGGCTCCTGGTAAAACACCTAAGACCAACCTGATGTTCCTTACTTTCTTTGTGAACATCATTAAAGCGGTTCATGATCATGCAGATATTATGCGTGCTGCGATTGCTTCTGCGCCAAACGATCACCGTTTGGGTGCGAACGAAGCGCCGCCTGCAATCATCTCTGTTTTTGTTGGCCAATATCTTTCTAAAGTTTTGTCTGATGTGGAAACAAGGGTTAATACCAAATTCGACGAACAGGATGAAGCAATATTGAAATTAGATCTTCACAGAAGTATTCCGGAACTGATGTTGGATAACACAGACCGTAACCGTACTTCTCCTTTCGCTTTTACCGGTAATAAATTTGAGTTCCGTGCAGTAGGTTCTTCTGCAAACTGTGCGATCTCAATGACTGTATTGAATACCATCATGGCAGATACTTTGAAGAAATTCAAAATTGATGTAGATGCCCTGATCGAAAAAGGAGATAAGAAAGAGATCGCTATCATGCAGGTAATTCAGAAATACATTGTTGAAAGCAAAAAAGTATTGTTTGAAGGAGATGGTTACTCAGACGAATGGCATCATGAAGCTGAGCGCCGTGGTTTACCAAACCTGAAAACCACACCGGTTGCTTTGGATGCAATGATCTCTGATAAAGCCAAAAAACTGTTCGAATCTAACGGCGTTTACAGTCATACAGAACTGGAAGCCAGACATGAGATCGAACTGGAAAAATATATTAAGAAAGTACAGATCGAAGGCCGTATCATGGGCGATCTGGCAATCAACCATATTCTTCCGGCTGCTATCAAATATCAGAATGAATTACTGGAAAATATCAATGGCCTGAAAGCGGCAGGACTGCCTGAATCAGCCTATGCAAGCCAGTTAAGCATTTTGAAACAGGTGAGTGACCATATCCAGATCATTCATTCCAAAGTGCATGAAATGGTGGAAGCACGTAAAATTGTAAACAACATCGAAAATACCCGTACCAAAGCGATCGCTTACGAGAGCCAGGTTAAAGCGGCGTTCTTTGATGATATCCGTTACAATGTAGACAAACTGGAACACCTGGTTAATGACGACCTGTGGACCCTGCCTAAATACCGCGAAATGCTGTTTTTACGTTAAGCATACTTTTTGACTTGAGCAATCATAGCCCTGTTTCTATTCTTAGGAACGGGGCTTTTTGTTGGATTTCACAGCAAAATGTTAAGGGGCAGATGCCGATTAACGACCGCCGTCCACCGAAAACTTGTGGGAAATAAAAAATAATTGAATTACTTTTCATTTACAATAAAAACTCTAAAAAGTACCAGTATGAAAAAAGTAATCGCATTCTTAGCCGTAGTTCTTTGCTTCTCAGCTACAACCGTTATGGCACAACCTCCGGGTGGTGGTGGCGGTGGTCAACAGACCCCAGAACAGCGCGCAGCAGCAATGAAAGAAAGATTGGCAGGTCTTAACCTGAACCTGAATCCTGCGCAGACTGATTCTGCAGTAGCCATAATGGGTGACAGATCTTATATGGCAGGTATGACAAGGGATACTCCAGCCGAAGAAAGACAAGCCAAAATGAAAGAAGCAAATGATGCAAGAGAAAAAAGGCTTGTAAAAGCAGGTATTGCAGCAGATGTTGCTAAAAAGATCATTGAAGGCATGAGCTTCCGTCCGGGTGGCGGTGGTGGCGGTGGTCGTCAATAATCACCTCACACTTACAAGTGTTTAAAATACAAACGGCATCTCAAATGAGATGCCGTTTGTATTTTAACGAATGCATGTTTTGAAATGTTCTTATTTTAGAGATTCATTTATGCATATGAAAAAAGCGATCATACTCGGTTTCCTTTTTGCCTGTTACTTTTCAGGTAATGTTTTTGCGCAGGATAACCAGCCAACACGAACTCCTGAAGAACTGAAAGAGTTGTTTGGTTTTTGTGACAAAACAGACCTGATGACAAAATTCAAACTCTCCGCAGAGCAGGCCGATAAAGTTGGGGAAATAGATTACTGGGCAAGGATCCAACAAAAAAGTATTGATGCCAATACCAATGAAGTGTACGCCACTGCAGGCGAACTGCAGCAGGAAGTAACGAAGAGATACAAAGCTTTTCTATCTCCGGACCAGGTAAAGTCTGTTACGGATTACAAGAAAGCAAAAGCAAACAATCCCGAGCCATGCGAAATTATTGTGCTCCGTTTTAACCATATGTTTGATACACTTACGCCGCAAAAAGCATTACTCTTATATAAAACGCCATGGCGCAAACAGCTGATCGATAAATTAGGGATCAATGGACGGCAAGCAGATATGTTGTTTGAAGCAGAAGTATGGAAACAAAAAGAATCACTCACCATTTCTGCCATACCCGAAACAGATTTTAACCGGATCCGCAGAACGGTTTCGATGAATAAAGAAAGGGATAATAAATACAAGGCAATTGGTTTAACTGAAGACCAAAGTATGATGGCCATTCAGTTTTTTAAAGAGCATCAGTTGGGGGTGAAGTAGTAAACGCGTCATTGCGAGGAGGAACGACTAAGCAATCTATGCTTCACAGTTCAGTCAGTCAGCTATTTGTAACACAGGCTGCTTCGTTCCTCGCAGTGACGAAAGAAAATAAATAAAAACGTCATTTCGAACGAAGCGGCAGCGAAGTGAGAAATCTTATCATCTGTAAAAGATTTCTCACCCTCATTCTTCGGGTTCGAAATGACGCAGGAAATATTAAATTTATTTCATCTTAAACGATTCCAAAAACTTAGTGGTAAAGTTTCCTTTGCGGAAATCCTCGTTCTGCATTAATTGTAAGTGAAAAGGAATAGTTGTTTTCACCCCTTCAATCACATATTCACTCAATGCACGGTACATGGTATCAATGGCTTCTTCTCTCGTTTGTGCAACGGTGATCAGTTTACCAATCATCGAATCATAATACGGAGGAATTACGTAGCCTGCATATACATGACTGTCTACGCGTACGCCATGTCCACCGGGTGTATGCAACACTGTGATCTTACCCGGTGAAGGACGAAAATCATTATACGGATCTTCTGCATTGATTCGGCATTCGATGGCGTGCATCTGCGGTTCGTAATTTCTGCCGGAGATACGTTCGCCCATAGCTATTTTGATCTGTTCTTTGATCAGGTCAAAACTTACCACTTCTTCCGTAACACAATGCTCAACCTGGATCCGCGTATTCATTTCCATGAAATAGAAATTGCGGTGTTTATCAACAAGGAACTCGATGGTTCCAACGCTTTCATAATTAATGGCGGATGCAGCTTTGATGGCCGCTTCACCCATTTTTTGGCGCAGTTCCGGTGTCATAAACGGAGAAGGAGATTCTTCTACCAGTTTTTGGTGACGGCGTTGGATGGAGCAATCCCTTTCACTCAAATGACAAACATTGCCATATTGATCACCGGCAACCTGGATCTCGATGTGGCGGGGTTCTTCCACAAATTTTTCCATGTAAATACCGTCGTTCTTGAAAGAGGCAGCAGCTTCCTGTTTGGCGGTGCTGTAGGCTTTTTCTATTTCGCTTTCTTCCCAAACCACACGCATCCCTTTACCACCACCACCGGCTGTTGCTTTTAAGATCACAGGATAGCCAACTACTTTGGCCAATTCTTTTGCCTGTTCAACACTTTCCAATAAACCCTCACCACCGGGAACCACGGGTACACCGGCTTTGATCATGGTTTCTTTGGCGGTGATCTTATCACCCATTTTATTGATCATATCGGGTGTTGGCCCGATAAATTTGATTCCGTGATCGGCACAGATCTGAGAAAATTTTGCATTCTCTGCCAGAAAACCATAACCCGGATGCACAGCATCCGCATTCGTGATCTCGGCAGCTGCCATGATGTGTGGAATATTTAAATAAGAATCGGCGCTGGCGGGTTTACCAATACAAACCGCTTCGTCGGCAAACTTTACGTGAAGACTGTCTTTATCGGCAGTAGAATAAACGGCAACCGTTTTGATACCCATTTCTCTACAGGTACGAATCACACGTAATGCAATTTCTCCGCGGTTAGCAATTAATATTTTTTTGAACATCCGTTGAATTTGAAGATTTGAAAATTTGAAAATTTGAAAATAAAAGTGTTCAATTTGAGTAACTCGACAATGAATGAAGATTCATTTTCAAATTTTCAAATTGCCACATTTTCAAATTAACTAAGCTGGTTCAACAAGAAACAAAGGCTGATCATACTCAACCGGACTTGCATCTTCAACCAATACTTTAACAATGGTTCCTTTGATCTCGCTTTCGATCTCATTAAAGAGTTTCATGGCTTCGATAATGCAAACCACTTTACCCGGAGCGATCTCGGTACCTACTTCTGCAAGGATGGGTTTATCAGGTGATGGACGGCGGTAGAATGTGCCGATCATCGGGCTTTTAATAGTAATCAGGTTATCTGCTTTAGGCGCAGCGGCAGGAGCCGGAGCAGCAGGGGCAGCCGCCGGAGCGGGTGCAGCAGTAGCCTGAGCAGCCTGAGTGGTAAACACCTGGTGTTGCGGTGCAGCAACCGTTACTACCTGCTCTTCTTTCTGCTTGATGGTTACTTTACCATCCTTATCTTCTATACTTATTTCACCAATATTACTTTTATTGATGATTTTGATCAATTCGTGAATTTGCTTTAGGTCCATAAATGGCAAGTTTTAGGGGTAAAAACAGTGATTTTGGGTCAAATAGGGGGGCAAAATAGCCTTTTTTTGATAAAAATGGGGATTTTCTTTCTTTCTTGATTTTTCATTTTATCCACCCGATATTCCCCAATATAATAGAAAGAGAAAGGGCAACCTTTGGGGCCGCCCTTTTAAATATGTGTGGTTGTTGCCCTTTTCTAATAAAAAGAGGCATCAGCATTACTTTTCGGCTTTTACACGTTCTACATAAGAACCGTCTTTGGTATTGATCCTGATCAGCTCACCATCTTCTACAAACAAAGGCACCATTACGGTTGCGCCGGTTTCTACGGTTGCCGCTTTCAGGGCACGGGTAGCGGTATCGCCACGCAGGCCTGGTTCGCAGTAGGTGATCTTTACAACAATCTTCTCAGGCAATTCGGCGCCAATCGGCTGTTCGGTTTCTGTATTAATGAATACAAATACTTCTGATCCATCCATCAAAAACTGGGGAGAATCGATCATTTCTTCGTTCAGGGCAATCTGTTCAAAGGTCTCATTATTCATGAGGTTATAGCCGGTATCGTCTTTATAAAGGAACTGGAATGCTTTCTTTTCAACACGGATCGGAAAGATGTTCTCACCGCTGTTCCATGTTTTCTCTATAGAACGTTTGTTATCAACGCCTTTAAGCTTGGCCCATACCTTGGCGGCTGCACGGGCGGTTTTGTTTTCGCCAAATTCTACTACAGAATATAAGCTGCCGTCTAATTTCAGGATCATGCCACGGCTGATGTCGGATGTTGTTGCCATTGTGATTGTTTTTAAATGAAATGCCCTTTCAGGCAGCCGCAAAAGTAGGGATTGGCGGGCAAATACAAGAAAGCTTATGAGATTATGTTCTGAACCGCTTTTTTGCTTATACAGGTTGAAAACCAGTCATTTCCATCAAAAATGTAAAGGGTCGGATAAATATCTGTTAAAAAAAACTCAACAGAATAGGCTGCGTGCAGAAACCACCCGGTATCTAACATGCATAGTCAACAAAAAATTCTATGAAAAATTTTTTACGCTTTGCCTGCATAATGATCTGTTTGTTTTTGCAAACACAATTATTCGCCAACACCCTTATTGTAAAAGGAACCGTAACGGATTCTGCCAACAATCCGGTGGCCAACAGAACTGTAAAAATCTACAGTACAGACAGTACCAATCATGGTTGTCTGATCTCTCACACAAAAGTTACTAACCCCAATGGTTTCTATATTGATACATTAACGTGTGATGGAGATATCCGTAAACTGTCTATCATTGTTGAGAATTGCAATGGAGATAAGATCACTAAAGAAATTGTGGTTACACCTAATACAACCATTGAAACCAATTTTGTTATCTGCAAGCCAACCACTATTCCCGGTGTATTGGTTCCCTGCAAAGCTGCTTATTCATATACATCTTTGCCAACGGGCGTGAAATTTAACAGCGCCGGTTCTTCAGGCACTTATGCAGCCGACAGTATCCTTAGCCGTACATGGACATTTGGCGATTCATCTGCAACCTTAACCGGAAATATAGTTGATCCAACACATGCATATACCAAACCCGGCATTTACAATGTATGCTTAACCATTAAAACAAGAAACGGATGTGAGAATAAATATTGCAGTACCGTAGTATTTACACCGGCTTCCAATGATTGTAATGTACAGGCAGTATTTTCTACTGAAATGATCGGCAATAAAACATTCCGCTTTAACAGCAGCCAGAGCAGCACTTTATCAGGTGACAGCATTGTACAAAGGATCTGGAAATTTGGAGATGGCTTTTCTTTAGATGGCAATCAGATCAATCCTTCAAGACAATTCAAAGACACCGGTTTGTATAATATATGCTTAAGTGTAAGAACTGCTAAAGGTTGCGAAAAACAATATTGCTTTAATCTGGTAGTACGTGATTCTTCAAATACACGCACGAATTGTAAAGCCACTTATACATTCAGCACATTGGGTACTACTGCAAAATTCAGTGCCGCAGGATCTGTTGCACCAACAGGCGACAGCATCATCAGCCGCATCTGGATCTTTGGCGACAGCACTGCAGCTTTAACAGGCAACAGACTTGATCCATCACATACTTATACAAAAGCCGGTACTTATAATGTTTGTCTGTACATTAAAACAAAAGGCGGATGCGAAAACAGTTTCTGCCAGAATATTACAGTACGTGATACTACGAGCGTTCCAACCAATTGTAAAGCAATATTCACTTATACAATAAAAGATTCTGTGATCACATTTAACAGTGCTGATTCAAAAGGAACATCATCAACAGACAGTATCATCAGCCGAACCTGGTATTATACAGACAGTACGACTTCTGTTTCTTTACCGGGCAATGTGGTTGCACCTTCTTATCCTTATACCAAACCCGGCAAATACACTGTTTATCTTGTGATCAAAACGAAGAGTGGTTGTGAAAGTAAGTACGCAGGTGTAGTTGTGATTGAACCTAAACAAACTCCAACCAATTGTAAAGCCGTATTTACTTATGCAATCAAAGATTCTGTGATCACATTCAATAGTGCTGATTCAAGGGGTACTACACCGGCAGACAGTATCATCAGCCGTATCTGGAGTTATTCAGACAGCACAACTTCTGTTTCATTACCCGGTAATGTAATTGCACCTTCTTATCCTTATACCAAACCGGGTTCTTATAAAGTGAAACTGGTGATCAAAACAAAAAGTGGTTGTGAAAACACTTTTACCGGAACCGTAGTGATTGCTCCAAAACCTGCAGCAACCAATTGTAAAGCTTATTTTAACTTCAGCATTCAGGATAAAGTTGTAAAATTTAACAGCAGCGCTTCTGTTGCCACTTCAACTCAAGACAGTATCATCAGTCGCATCTGGTTATTTGGCGACAGTACAACTGCAGCTGCTTTACAGGGCAATACGGTTGACCCAACACATACTTATCAAAAACCGGGCACTTACCATGTACTTCTTTATATCAAAACAAAAGCCGGTTGCGAAAGTAAATATGATGCAACTGTTTCCATTGCACCACCACATTGCGAAGTAAAAGTTCAGTTCAGTGCAGAAGCCGTTGGTCTGAAAAAAATACAGTATAACAGCAGTTTGACTACAACAGCTGCAGGAGACAGTATTGTAGCGCGCAACTGGAAATTTGGTGATAACACTTCACTGGGTGGCAATGAGGTCAGTCCTGTAAAAGAGTTCTCTTTACTTGGATTCTACAATACCTGCTTACAGGTTAAAACAGCCAATGGTTGTGAGGCGCAGGTTTGCAAAGAAGTAACCATCAGAGATACAGTTACTACTCCACAGAATTCTGTAGAATATATCAAAATCATTACGATTAATCCTAATCCGGTAATCACCAGAATGGTAGCAACCATCTACAGCAGAAACTCAAATGTAGAAGCTGAAATTTCTATCTATGATATTTACGGAACACCTAAATTGAATCTCAAAAAATTATTAACGCAGGGCAATAATAATATTGAAATTATGACTGACTTTTTACCGCACGGACCTTTCTTCCTGAAAGTAAGTACCAAGAACGGGAAAGACAGTAAAGCATTTTATAAGTTGTAATAATTATCATCCAATTTCCTATCAACAGGCACTAAATAATAGTGCCTGTTTTCATTTGGAGAAGTTGTTAAAAAAATATTAATCATCAATATCAACTAAACGTACTACACTAAATCCGGTCTATGCTATTGTAAAACATTTCAAAACCTAACAAAAACACCAGTTATGAAAAAAATCATTTTTGCATCTATGGCAGCGCTTATTTTTTCTGTAAGCGCAATGGCACAAACCACTACCCCACCCGCTACCGATAAGAAAGCGGATATGAAAGACATGCGTAAAGACCTGAGAGACCTGAAAAAAGATAAGGCCGAACGCAAACAGGATCTAAAAGACGGCAAAAAAGAAGCTGCCGAAGCAGAAACCAAAGACATTAAGGCCGACAAAAAAGACATTAAGAATGATGCTAAAGATTTGAAAGCAGACGGCGTAAAGCATCCGGTAAAAAGAGCTGAAAGACAGATCAAAGCTGCAAAAAAACATAAATAGCAGATAGGTTGTTCAAGTTAAAACAGTCCGCCAACAGCGGGCTGTTTTTTTATGCCTTCTTCTATAAAGCCATTGGGTTTGATTATATTTAATCCATGAAAAAAACTTTGCTGCTTTTATGTATTATTGTTTTATCGGTAATAGCATTTGCACATGAGTTCTGGTTGAACCCCAAAAAATATTTTTATTCGATCCGCGAAACAGCCAATATCCGTTTTGCTGTTGGCGAAAATTTTCAGGGAGAGAACTGGAAGGGTAATAAAGAGAAAATTGTTCAACTGGTTCACTTCTCTCCCTCTGATAATGTAGTTGATATTTCAAATCGCATTTCAGCAAATGCCGGCGATTCTTTACAATTGCCTTTACAGGAAGAAGGAACGCATATGGTGATCTTTAACAGCACCAATAGTTTTATCAGATTAGAGTCGGATAAGTTTACTGAATATCTGAAAGACGATGGTCATGATGCAGCCATTCTTTACCGAAAGAAACATGGAGAAGAAAGCAAAGCCGGAACTGAGCATTATCAACGCAGTGTAAAAACCATTTTGCAGGTAAGCGGTAAATTAACCGATGCCTGCACACAGCCTACCGGTTTGCCTTTGGATATTATTCCCTATGAAAATCCCTATACCATTCCTGATCCTTCTTCCAATAAAAAAGCAATCATGGTAAAATTCAGGGTGCTTTTTAATGGCGAGCCGTTGGAGAATGCTTTAGTAAGGGGTTGGTACCGTATTCCCGGCAAAGGGCTGAAAGTGGATAGTGCTCGTACCAGTAAAAAAGGCTGGGTTACGTTGGAAAGGCATCCCGGCCCTTACATGGTAAGTTGTGTGCATATGGAACATACCCAAAAAGATCCCGAAGCCGACTGGCAGAGCTATTGGGGTAGCCTGAGCTTTGAATATTCCCAATATTTCCCCCGGAACAGTGGCAGATAAGCCCGCATACAAAAAAACTCCAAACTTTAAACCCCAAACTTTAAACCCTAGCCTCTTTTAACCTATTTTTGCCGCGAATTTCAAAATAACCGAAACATATATCATGGCAGTATTAGTGAATAAAAACTCGAAAATTATCGTACAGGGTTTTACCGGTACAGAAGGTACTTTTCATGCTACACAAATGATCGAGTACGGAACCAATGTGGTAGGTGGCGTAACACCTAATAAAGGTGGTACTACTCACCTCGACAAACCCGTGTTTAACACCGTTGCAGATGCCGTTGCCAAAACCGGTGCAGATGTAAGTATCATTTTCGTACCCCCGGCTTTTGCTGCTGATGCGATCATGGAAGCAACGGATGCAGGGATTGGCCTGGTGGTTTGTATCACAGAAGGCATTCCTGTTCAGGATATGGTAAAAGTGAAGAATTATTTACTGGGTAAGAATACAAGACTGATCGGACCGAACTGTCCGGGTGTGATCACTGCCGGAGAAGCCAAAGTGGGCATTATGCCTGGCTTTATCTTTAAACCAGGCCGTATCGGTATCGTTTCAAAAAGCGGAACCTTAACCTATGAAGCGGCTGACCAGGTGGTGAAAGCTGGTTTGGGTATCAGCACCGCGATTGGTATTGGAGGAGACCCGATTATCGGAACCCCAACCAAAGAAGCAGTTGAATTGCTGATGAACGATCCTGAAACAGATGGCATCATTATGATCGGTGAAATTGGCGGAAGCATGGAAGCGGATGCAGCACGCTGGATCAAAGACAATAAAACCAAACCGGTGGTAGGCTTTATTGCCGGACAAACTGCCCCTCCCGGCCGCCGTATGGGCCATGCAGGTGCAATCATTGGTGGTGCCGATGATACTGCAGCAGCCAAAATGAAGATTATGACTGAATGTGGTATTGAAGTAGTAGCCAGTCCTGCCGATATTGGTATCAAAATGGCGGCTATTCTGAAAAAATAAGAACAGAATTTGTATAGAAAGATCCCGATCGTAAAATGGTCGGGATTTTTTATGCCCTGCCCGTAATACAATCATTTGTTAATCGGCACTAACTTGTGTGTATTATTCTGCAAGTTTGCATCCTAACGGTAAGCACGAATAGAAAAACTGATACATGGCATTACGAAAAATATACTGCATCCTTTTTTTAGCGATCATTTCCTTTACATCAAAAGCGCAGGTGGCAGATACCACATTTAAAAATGAATGGCTGGGTATTGACACAATGATCGTTGCACATGATATGACGAAATCGGCTTTGGGTAAAGTGAACTTACTGTATCAAAAAGCCAAAAAGCAAAACTTACAGGCGCAGGTAATAAAATGCTTGTTGTATCAATACAGTTTGCAGGAAAGAATTACTGCACAGGATCCAAACCCGATTTTAAAAAATATTGAAAAGGAGCTGGCGGAGAGTAAAGATGACATTCAGAAAGCTATTCTACATTCACTGATTGCGAAATTATATAAGGAGTATTTTGAAACGCATCGCTGGAATTTTTATGGAAGAAAGAAAACAGCGGGCATCACCAAAGAAGATATTACCACATGGGGATTGGATGATTTTACCACCGCAATCACTAAGCACTATCAACTTTCATTATTAAAACCCGAGCTGTTGAAACAAAACAGCATTGCGGCATATGAAGCCGTGATTTTGAAAGGAAATATTGGCGGAAAGAATACTTTATTTGACTTGTTAGGGCATGAGGCTTTGGACTATTTTAAAACAGGTGAAGCCAATATTTCAAAACCAATTGATGCATTTATTTTAAATGACAGTGCGGCGCTGGGCAATACTGATCAGTTTATGAAAGCAGTCTTTACCACAAAAGACAGCAGTTCCCAAACATGGCTTAGTGTACAGTTGTTTCAGCAATTACTTTCCGCGCACCGGAACGATGCAGATAAAAATATTTTTATTGAAACAGATCTGGAGAGGATAGAATGGGTTTATGGGAAAGCAAATTTTGCTCATAAAGAAACCTGTTATCAAAAGGCACTAAAAGAGATCACACAATTATACAACAGTCATCCAGCAGCAGCTCAGGCATGGTTTCTGTTAGCAAAGTTAGCATCAGATAAAGCAGTTAACTATGAGCCTTTTGGAGATACCACTAACCGGTATGGATATGTTGAGGCAAAGCAAATCGCCAATAATGCATTATCAAAATACAAAGAGAATAGTCGTGGTGTGATCAATCTGAAGAATCTGTTGCTGGATATTGATAAAAAGGAATTAAGAACGCAAACAGAAACTGTGAATATTCCGGGTAAACCATTCAGAGCATTAGTAAGTTACCGGAATGTGGATACCCTTTACGGCAAGATCATCCGGATAAATAAGGATATTGAATTGAGCGCGGAACAATGGCAACCCGGTTACTGGAAAACATTAAAAAATGTAGAAGCTTATCGATCCTTTATACAATCACTCCCGGCAACCCATGATTTTCAGTTACACCAGGTGGAGATCAAATTAGATGCGCTTCCGGTGGGCGAGTACGCATTGATCAGTTCGGGCAGTTCAACATTTGATGACAGCACAAATAAATTAAGTATCCAGCCTTTTTATGTTTCAAACATCAGTTATATACAGAACAAACAGGATGTTTTTGTTTTAAATAGAGAAACCGGTAAACCAATGGCTAATGTAAAAGCCGTGATCTATCAGGCATCTAACCAAATTTCCCGGCGAGGGAATGTTTATGAGGTAATGACAGTAAAGACAACTGATAAGAATGGTTATTTTCAAATTAACGGCAAAAGCAGAAATTACAATCTTCGATATTCTTTCAGCAAAGAGGATGATCATTTATACACCATAAAGAATGAATACCTGTTCTCTGAATATCAGGAAACTGTGGATGCAACATTTGAAAAAAACAACAGGAGGGTTTTCTTTTTCACAGACAGATCCATCTATCGTCCTGGGCAGCTTGTATTTTTCAAAGGAATTGCTGTTACCAAAGATTACAACACCAGATTAAGCAAGCTGATCAAAAGTAAGGACAGTAGCTGGGTAATTCTATTGGATGCCAACAGAAAGAAGATCGATTCCATCAGGTTTATCTTAAATGATTTCGGTTCTTTTAACGGAAAGTTCCGGTTGCCATTAAATGGATTAACCGGCAATTTCAGCATTCATGTTCCTGAATATAATATGTCGGAAGTTAATTTCTCAGTGGAAGAATATAAGCGACCAACATTTGATGTACAATTTGAAAAAGCAAAAGGGGCCTATCGCTTGAATGATTCAGTAACGATTAGCGGAAATGCTATGGCTTATGCAGGTAATACGATTGCCGGTGCCAAAGTGGTATACACTGTTAAACGAAATACCCGTTATGCTCAACCCATTTACTGGAGAAAGCCTTTATCTGGCAATAGCCGTGAAATCAGTCATGGAGAGATAAAGACCGATGCCTCCGGAAAATTCAACATTTCTTTCAAAGCACTGGCAGATGATATTGCCGACAGGAACAGCAATCCTTTATTTGATTTTTCCATAACAGCCGATGTAACCGATATCAGTGGTGAAACGCGTAGCAGTCAGACGAATATCACGGTAGGATTCAGTTCATTAGTATTAAACATCAACACTCCGGCAATTGCAGAAGCCGATAGCCTGAAAAAGATCAATATCAGCACCACCAATCTCAGCTATGAAAAAGAGCCGGCTATTGTTCAATTGAAAATATATGCACTGGCAACACCCGATCATGCAGTTCGGAAAAGATATTGGGCAAGGCCCGATCAGTTTGTGATGGATAAAAAAGAATTCAATCGCTATTTTCCAACAGATGAATATGAAGGAGAAAGTAATTATCAAACATGGGCTACCGGAGAATTGGTAACAAAGGGGATGATAGACACCAAAGAGAAAAATGCATTCAGTATAAATGAATCGCTATTAAAACCCGGTTATTATAAAATAGAAGCAACTTCGATTGACAAGTATGGAGAAGCAGTAACCACTAAACAATTTATCCAGTTATTTGACCGAAATGGAATAAACAACCACTCATACTACCCATTTAAGTATACCCTGAAGGGGATAGCAAAACCAGGAGAAACTGCAGCATTTCTAAGTAATGGTATAGCCGACCATTTATATGTGATCAGGAAAACAGACAGAAACAAAAAAGATACAGGCTCATATCAATTTCTTGAGAGAAACAAGGGCATTGAAACGATCAGTTACACGCCTGATGAAAGCGACAGAGGCGGTGTGTATATTAACGAAGCCTGGGTATTTGACAACAGGATATACTCACAACAATTTGCTATTGATGTGCCATGGAACAATAAAAAACTTCAGGTACAATACGCCAGCTACCGAAACAAAACAGAGCCGGGCAGTAAAGAGCAATGGTCTGTTACCGTGCAGACAGATAAGAACGATGTCGCAGCGGCAGAGTTGTTAACCGGCATGTATGATGCATCGCTTGACCAGTTTAAACAGCATAGCTGGGCATCACCAAATATCTGGGAGAATAATTATAGCAGAAGTAACTTTACAGGTATCAATAATTTTGGTGCAGAAAATGGGTATGAAAATAATATCGTTGAACCCCGGTTGGATGAGATAGAGGTAATGCACGATCAGTTAGTGGGCGATGCTTCTGAATTATGGAACAGCATCAACGGTAAGTCTATAATTAGTCCCGCACTACGCAAACACATGGATTTTAACAACTTTACTTCGGGTAATTTTTCGTTAGATGAAACCGTTATTGTAGGCAGAGGTGCCAAACCCATGGCAAAGATGGCAAGTGGTGCACCCGGTACCAATGCAGCAATCCGGCTCAGGGGTGCAGGAACAACAGCTGCAGGTGAAGAGCCTCTTTATATAGTAGACGGTAAAGAAACCAATGATATTGGAAACATTAACGCCAATGATATTCTATCCTTTACGATCCTGAAAGCCGATGAAGCTGCTGCCTATGGCAGCAAGGGTTTGCATGGAGTAATCGTGGTTATTACAAAAGCAGGCTCTACTGTGCCTATTCAGCCACGTAAAAACTTCAACGAAACTGCTTTCTTCTTCCCACAACTGTATGCAGATACATCCGGCAAATACAGTTTCAGTTTTACCATGCCCGAAGCACTTACGCAATGGAAATGGATGAGTGTAGCACATACAAAAGATCTGGCATTTGGTACATACAGCACCAATATTGTTACACAGAAACAATTGATGGTACAACCCAATGCCCCAAGGTTCTTACGCGAAGGTGATGTAATGGAATTCAGTGCCAAAATTGTAAACCTGAGTGAAAAAGAAATGACCGGTCAGGTTAGTTTTGAACTGGTAGATGCCGCAACCAATACTTCGGTGGATGGCTGGTTTCAGAATGTATTTCCTTCACAATATTTTACGGTGGAAGCAGGAAAAAGTTTTCCGGTAAAGTTCCCTATTCAGGTTCCTTTTAGTTTTAACAGGCCCCTTACCTGGCGCATCATTGCGAAAGCCGGCAAGTTTAGCGATGGGGAAGAAAATACTTTACCGGTTCTTACCAATCGTATTTTAATCACGGAAAGTTTACCCTTGTTCTTACCAAATGATACAACACAATCATTCAGATTTGATAAATTGATCAATACAGAAAGTGAATCCTTATCTCACGAAGGCATTACAGTAGAATACACAAGCAACCCCGTTTGGTATGCAGTACAGGCGCTGCCTTATTTAATGGAATATCCATATGAATGTGCTGAACAAACATTCAATCGATTTTATGCAAATACATTGGCTTCATTTATTGTAAATAAAAATCCAAAACTCAAACAGGTATTTGAACAATGGAAAGCAGATTCCAGTTCCTTAAAAAGTAATCTGCAGAAAAATGAAGAGCTGAAACAGGTATTGCTTCAGGAAACCCCATGGGTAATGCAGGCAGAAAGTGAAGAACAGCAAAAGAAAAATATTGCTTTACTGTTTGATATGGTTCGCTTAAGCGCACAAACAGAATCGCTGATTGAAAAACTATCGCAGCTGCAGTTGCCTGATGGCAGTTTCAGTTGGTTTAAGGGTGGATATGCTGACAGATATATGACCAATTATATTCTCACAGGCATCGGCAAACTGAAAAGACTGGGTGCATTATCCTCTGATATTTCTTTGCGCATCAGAAATATTTTGGTAAATGCAATCAAATATTCCGACAGCAAACTTGCAGAAGATTATAATTGGCTCATCAAAAACAAAGCAGACCTTACCAAACAACAAATATCCGGCACACAGATAGAGTATCTCTATATGCGCAGTTTTTTCAGGGATATTGCACAACAATTGCCACAGGCATTTGATTTCTATTATAAGCAGGGCAAACAATTCTGGATCAAACAAAACAGTTATTACCGTGCACAATTAGGATTGGTGAGTTTCAGAAATAAAGATGAAAAATTTGCAACATCCACCATCCTTCCCGCATTACTGGAGAATACGGTTTCCGATAATAAACTGGGAATGTACTGGAAATCCACCTACGCCGGTTATTGGTATCAGTCACCTATTGAGCACCAGAGCATGATGATCGCATTTATGAGTGAGGTCAATACCAATGAATCACTCACCAAAAATATCAATGCCATGAAAACATGGCTGCTCCTTAACAAACAAACCAATAACTGGAAAACTACCGTTGCCACCGCAGATGCCTGCTATGCTTTGTTATTGAACGGAACTGATTGGTTGAATACAGAAAGAAAAATAACCATTCAATTAGGCAAATACACCATTAACAGCAGCAACGAAAATACAAATGCCGGTACCGGTTATTTCAAAAGAAGAATAGAAGGAAATCAGGTAACACCCGCAATGGGAAATATAACAGTAACGGCAAAATCATCAATTTCCCAATCCCCAAGCTGGGGAAGCGTTTATTGGCAATATTTTGAGGATATGGATAAAGTAACCGTATCGGCATCACCCCTTTCCATCAGTAAAAAATTATTCGTTGAAAGAAATACAGCCAATGGAAAACTGCTTGAACTGATCAAAGAAGGCGATGAATTAAAAACCGGGGATAAAGTAGTGATCAGAATGGAACTTCGCTCCGATCGTGATATGGATTATCTCCATTTAAAAGATATGCGCGCTTCTTCCATGGAACCGGTAAATGTGTTAAGCAGCTACAAATGGCAGGATGGACTTGGCTATTATGAAAGCACTAAAGATGCCAGCAGTAATTTCTTCATCAGTCATTTATCAAAAGGGACTTATGTATTTGAATATCCTGTGTTCATTACACATACAGGTTTATTCTCCGTTGGCCTGGCTACGATTCAATGTATGTATGCCCCGGAGTTTACCAGTCATTCTGAGAGCGTAAAAATCCGGGTAGCCGAATAGTTTCAATAAGAGAAGAACGAAGAAAAGAAGCGTCTCTCAAAGTTCTTTTTTCTCTTTTTCTTCGTTCTTCTCTTAGCGAAACCGTTTTTACCGACCTTCGCACAAATGAATATCGATTATCTCATCATTGGACAAGGCATCTGCGGCACATTTCTCAGTCATGAATTAATGAAAGCAGGTAAATCTGTTTTGGTGATTGATCAGGATCGCCCTTTCAGTTCCAGCAAAGTAGCCAGTGGTGTGATCAATCCGATCACCGGCAGAAGAATGGTAAGAACCTGGGAGATCGAAAAACTGATGCCCTTTGCAGTGGATGCTTATAAAGCATTTGGAGAAGAATTGAATGTGCCGTTAATCCGTCAATGCAATATCCTCGACTTTCATCCCACCCCGCAAATGGTTTTAGCTTTTGCAGAAAGACAACCTGTTGAACAGGAATATCTCAACATTCCGAAAGATGCAGAAAAATGGAGAACCTATTTCAGCTTCAATTTCAGTATCGGTGAGATCAATCCCTGTTGGCTCATTGATCTTAATACGTTACTTACCAAATGGCGTGAGCAGTTGAAAGCAACGAATGCTTTAGAAGAGCAGGTTTTTGACTGGAACGATTGTACTGTGTTTGAAGATCATATCACCTATCAAAACATAACCGCTCAGAAAATTATTTTCTGTGAAGGAGTATCCGGATTTGACAATCCTTATTTTAATTTACTGCCTTATGCAAAAAATAAAGGGCAAGCATTGATTGTTCGTGTTCCCGATCTGCCACAAACGAATATTTTTAAACAGGGTTATGTAATGGTTCCGTGGAAAGAAGATCTTTTTTGGGTAGGCTCAACTTATGAATGGGATTTTACCGATACAAACCCTTCTCCCGATTTTCGTCAGAAAGCAGAAGCACAATTAAAACACTGGCTCAAACTTCCTTTTGAAACCGTTGATCATCTGGCTGCCGAAAGACCCTCCAATATGGAGCGCAGGCCTTTTGTGGGTTTACACCCGATAACACAGTCAGTAGGTGTATTTAACGGTATGGGTACTAAAGGCTGTTCATTGGCTCCGTATTTTTCAAAAGAGTTTGGCAATAACCTGGTTTATGGTGAGCCGATCAATCCCCAGGCTGAAGTAAAAAGATTTACAAAGATTTTGAGCCGCGGAAAATAGCTTTTCTTATTTTTAAGAAATCACGAATTATTGATGGCCGCAGATTCGCAGATTTTACAGAATCCAATCTGCGAATCTGCGGCAAAAAATCTTCAACATGTCAAATGAAAATGCCACACCCGATGCTTATTCCATCCCGCTCAGCTACCGGAAAATGGAAAACCTGCATATTGTTTTCTGGTTGTTTAAAGATGTTGCCTGGTGTATGGTATGGCGACCATTAGGTATTGCAATGATCTTTCCTACGCTGATCGTTTCCATTGTGATTGCATGGAGAACAAGACAGTATATGTCTGAACTATGCCATAACCTAGCCATAACAGTATGGATTACCGCCAACTCGTATTGGATGATCAGTGAATTTATTGGCTTTGATACCAAACATTTATTCGGCAGCTATACCTATAAAAATCTGGCGATGGTTCCTTTTGGTCTAGGTATCCTTATTTTATCCTTCTATTATATATACTGGAAACCCCGACACCGGAACGAACTTGAAACATTGTAGCAAAAATGCCGAAAAAACGATCATTTTACCGTTCATCCGACAACGTTCACCATTCGTGAGAACGCAAGTCCCGCTGCTCACTGTTCCCCTTTATCGTCTGCTCCCATCTGCTATATCTTTACCCTATCAAAGTAAATGGAGCCTCGCTCCCATGACATATGAACCCATCGCTCGACACCCAGCTTTTCAGATTCCGTCAGCACATCAAACCACCGGGAAAATAACCCCCATCGTTCCGTAACCATTTAAGGTAAAAGACCTAAGATATTTATACCTGTTTTCAGTGATAGTATATTATATCATTGCTGATAGAATTATATTTACCCGTCATCTTTCCATGGCAGTCGCAGTGCGACCGGGGAACCGTATTAACCAAATTACAAACTAACAACTTATGAATACGCAAATGAAACCCATTGTATTGGTCATTTTAGGATGTGCCGCTTTACTGTTTCTTTTCTCATGTGATAATAAAAAAGAGAATGAGGATATAACCCAATCTGTAAACAAAAACGGATCTGTTGAAACGGCTGTGCAGGTAGAGCACCTGGACAGTTTGCATGATATTTTGATCACTACTCATAAAGTATGGGCACAGAACCAGGAAGTAAAAACCATTACTTATCGTGATACATTACCCGCATTGGGTACAGAACATACCACTGCAGAAAATGCGGAAGGAGAAACCAAAGAAGTACATGTGAAAAAGGATTACGAAATATTTATCACCGTTAAATAAAGAACCTACCATGAAAAAATCGAGATGTATTGAGTTGGTTCTGATCACTGCAGCATTGGCGAGCTGTAATCAACCCAAAAAAGACTGGGGCGATGATACTAACGGCACCAAAGTTCACCTTCGAAGCGATAGCACTGCGCCTTATACAACTGTACACCATCACAGCGGCATAGGAACGGCTCTATTATGGTACTACGCTTTCAGGCCCTATGGAAATTATAATAACGGATACTATCAAAGAGCCGGCTATTATTCCGGTGGCATCAGCCATTTCTCCAATATTGGTAGTAATGGATTTAAAGGTTCTGTGGCAAGAGGTGGTTTTGGAAGAGGGGGATTTAGTGTAAGCAGTTAGTCACCCCCCAGCCCCCTGAAGGGGGAGTTGAGGTGTGCACTTAACATGAAATGAAAACAAATTAATAAACAGCAAACAAAAACAAATTCCCCCTTCAGGGGGTTAGGGGGTATGAAACGAATTACAACAACACCGCGCAACAACTGGCAATCTGCCGTAGAAGAACTGGGCTTTGGGTTTCACACAACCAATGTTCCGTATTGGGATGAGAGTGTGTACTATGAAATGGAGATGAGTGAGATCCTTTTTATTGAAAAAGCAACTGCTGAATTATGGGACCTATGTTTGGGTGCCGTGCAGCATGTGATGGATAATAATCTGTACAGCAAATTTGGTATACCGGAATGGATCGTTCCGCAAATAGAAAAAAGCTGGACAGAAGATCATCCCGCTATTTATGGCCGATTTGATTTTTGCTATAAGAACAACGAATTAAAAATGCTTGAGTTCAATGCAGACACACCAACGAGTTTGTATGAGGCTGGCATCGTGCAATGGTTTTGGCTGCAGGATTTTGATAAGAACAAAGATCAGTTCAATAGTGTACATGAAAAGCTGATCGCTTATTGGAAATATTTGAAGAATTATCTCAACCCAGGCACACTTCATTTTACCTGTTTGAAAGAAACATTGGAAGATCTAACCAATGTTGAATACATGCGCGATTGCGCGATACAGGCGGGATTGGAAACTAAATTGGTTTTTATTGATGATCTCGGATGGGATGAAGAAAGTAAACAGTTTTTGGATCTGGAAGGATTGCCGATCAAAAACATTTTCAAACTCTATCCATGGGAATGGTTATTAACGGATGAATTTGGGAAACATATACCCGAAGACAGTAACCGTGCTTTATGGATTGAACCCGCATGGAAGATGATCTTATCCAACAAAGCCATTTTACCCGTGCTGTGGGAATTATATCCTGATTGTCCATATTTATTGCCCGCTTATTTTGAAGAAGGCAAGCTCACTAATTATGTAAAAAAACCGATCCTCTCAAGAGAAGGTGCCAATATTGATCTGGTGATGAAAGATCTGTCTATCCAAAAAACAACCGGTGCCTATGGTGCAGAAGGATTTATTTATCAGGAGTTATTTACACTGCCCAATTTTTCAGACCACTACCCCGTTATCGGCAGTTGGGTAATTGGCCAGGAACCCGCAGGCATGGGCATTCGCGAAGCCAATACTTTGGTTACCGATAATTTGAGCCGGTTTGTACCACATCTGATTGTCTGAACAGGATCAATACCTGTCGAAAATATATCTGGATATGGTTCCACCGGTATAGTTGGTGGCAATGATCTGGTTGCCGGTGAATATTACATCATCAAAATACAGATCGGCTGAAGCATGTGTATAGCTATCATACATATGAACTTCAAATGACTGGTGCAGATCACTATAATAATTTCCATAGCGATCATAATAACCCGATGATACCGAACGGATATCCCATGATCCGAACATCAGTATATTGCCATCATCATATTTCGAAGTTCCGTCATTATAAAAATGAAAGACACCTCCTTCCAGACCTGTATTGAAATAATGCCATCCATATCCATTATTTTGAGATGACTCGTTTAAAACCCAGGAACCGGTAACCGGCAATATAACCGGACCCGGTACAGATTTTACACAACTCTGTAAAAAGACAAAGACAAAGAGTAAGGGAACATAGCGTAAATATTTTTTCATACAAAAGAGATTTGGTTTAAGAATCATTTCTATGGATACCTATTCAATTCTGTAACCAAAAAAAGCTAAACCGGCGTTTACCATTCCTTTTAATGAATATTTAACGTATGAAGAAAGCTGTAGTAATGAACCCGGTCAGTTGTAAAATAGAAAGAGTATAAGCAGCTCATTAATTACAACAGAATAAAAGGGCTCATTCGTTTTTACCAGGATTTGATCTTGGTAGCAAGAACGGTTGTTCCAAATCCTAAAATAGCGATGAGAGTAAATGACCAGCGGAGACTGGATGCCTGAGCGATAAAACCGATCAATGGCGGGCCCATTAAAAACCCTAAGAAACCGATTGTTGAAACGGCAGTTAATGCCATACCCGGCGATAATGATTTAGATTTTCCTGCTGCACTATACACCAAAGGAATAACAGAAGAAACGCCCAGGCCTACTAAAAGGAATCCGATCGTTGCGGTTACAATACCCGGAAATAGAACCGCTATCAGTAAACCTGTTGTAATCACAACACCGCTGGCCTGTAACACTTTTTGTATCCCTAATTTAGTAACCACCTTATCGCCTATAAAACGGCCACCGGCCATGGTACTCATAAATGCCGCATATCCCAATGTTGTAAACTCTTTTGGAGCTTCTACTACTTTTTGAAAATAAACACCGCTCCAGTCGAACATAGTTCCTTCGCAAACCATACAGCTAAATGCGATCAATCCCAATTGTAATAAAATACGATCGGGTTTTATAAAAAAAGATTGTCCGCTATGTGGCGTATCCGTTGTTAATGCATATCGTTGGATGTATAAGATCAACAAAATACTACCTGCGGCAATACAACTGAAATGTGCAAAAGGAGATAACCCTTTAGAAACGGCAAATGCGCCAAGCGCCGCACCGGTAAAACCTGCCAGGCTCCAGATGCCATGAAAAGATGCCATGATGGATCTTCCGTACAAACCCTCCACACCTACTGCCTGTGTGTTAATGGAAATATTACAAAGGTTTCCCAGCATCCCATATAAAAAAACAAAAGGGATCAATGCCAAAACCGAATTAGCGGTTCCAATAAAAATAAGCAGTAGCGGATAACAGATGGCAGCAACCGTAACCATTTTTTTACTGCCAAATTTTGTGATCATCCAACCCGATAATCCAAGGCTCAACATAGAACCTACGGGCAGGGCAAATAAAACTCCCCCCAAAGCCGCATCGTTCAAATGCAGGTGCGCTTTCAGATCGGGAATCCGGCTTGCCCAGCTGGCAAAACTCAGTCCGGCAATAAAGAAAAAAGCACCCACAGCCAAGCGATGGGCCCTTTTGGAAATGGGGGCTGTCATGATTGCAAAGATGCATAAAATCGAAAATAGCCCGTTTTTTAGCTTTGAAACAGCTCAATTGGGGCAGCTTGGGGCATTTCGGCTATATTTGCCGACCGAAATTGTGAGTAATGAGTAGTCAGAGGTGAGTGACAAGTTTTACTCACTACTGACTACTCACTACTCACCAATCAAGCAATCGAAAAAAAGCAATTCTATGTACCGTTCGCACACATGTGGAGAGTTACGAATTCGTGATGTTAGTAAAGAAACAACCCTCGCGGGATGGGTTCAGACCGTAAGAAAATTTGGCGCCATTACGTTCGTTGATTTGCGCGACCGTTATGGTATTACCCAGTTATTATTTGGAGAAGAACTGAATGCACAACTGGATGCCAATCCATTGGGAAGAGAATTTGTGATACAGGCAACAGGAAATATTTCTGAACGAAGCAGTAAGAATGCAAATATTCCAACGGGCGAAATTGAAGTAGCGGTTAAATCATTTAAGATTTTAAATAAATCTGCTATTCCTCCATTTACTATTCAGGATGATACAGATGGTGGTGATGATATCAGAATGAAATATCGTTTTCTGGATCTGCGCAGAAATGCAGTAAAGAAAAACCTGGAACTCCGTTATGCCGTAAACCGTTCGGCAAGAAATTATCTGCATGAGAATAACTTCATGGATATTGAAACACCTTTTCTGATCAAATCCACACCGGAAGGTGCAAGGGATTTTGTGGTGCCATCGAGAATGAATCCAGGACAGTTTTATGCTTTGCCACAATCGCCACAAACCTTTAAACAATTATTGATGGTGAGTGGATACGACCGTTATTATCAGATCGTAAAATGTTTCAGGGATGAAGATCTGCGTGCAGACAGACAGCCCGAGTTTACACAGATAGACTGTGAGATGGCCTTTGTAGAGCAGGAAGATATTTTGAATATGTTTGAAGCATTGATCAAACGCATTTTTAAAGATGTAAAGAATATTGATTATACAGAGGCTGTTGAACGCATGAGTTGGGAAGATGCGATGTGGCAATACGGTAACGACAAACCCGATATCCGTTTTGGCATGAAGATCGCCAACTTAAAATCGGCTTTCTTAAAAGGCGGAAAGATTGAGGCAACCGGAGAATTGATCAACGGTGCAGGCTTTGGTGTATTTGACAATGCAGAAACCGTACTGGCTATTGCCGCACCGGGTTGCAGCGAATACACAAGAAAACAAACCGATGAATTAACGGAGTGGGTAAAACGTCCGCAGATAGGCATGATGGGATTGGTGTATATAAAATGCAATGCAGATGGCACCTACAAAAGCAGCGTAGATAAATTTTATACAGAAGATAAATTAAAGGCTATTGCAGATGCAGCCGGCGCCAAAGCAGGCGACCTGGTTTTAGTATTGGCAGGCCGTGAAGAAAGAACCCGTAAAGCCACCAGCGAACTCCGTTTGGAAATGGGCAAACGTTTAGGCTTCAGAAAAGAGGATGAATTTAAATTATTATGGGTGATGGATTTTCCTTTGTTTGAATATGCGGAAGACGATAACCGTTGGGTTGCCCGTCACCACCCATTCACATCTCCTAAGCCGGATCATATTGCGATGATGATCAACAATAATCCTTTGATCGAAAATGCAGATAAATATTTAGATCACCCATATTCCAATATCAAAGCCAATGCCTATGATATGGTATTGAACGGAAATGAAATTGGTGGAGGTTCTATCCGGATCTATCAAAGAGAACTGCAGGAAAAAATGTTTGCAGCATTGGGCATGAGTGAAGAAGAAGCTTTACACAAATTCGGGTTCTTATTAGGTGCCTTTGAATATGGTGCGCCGCCGCATGGTGGTATCGCTTTCGGTTTCGACCGTTTGTGTTCTATTCTTGGTGGAAGCGAAAGTATCCGCGACTTTATCGCCTTCCCTAAAAACAACAGCGGCCGCGATGTAATGTTGGATGCCCCAAGCAGTATAGATGACAAGCAGTTTGATGAATTGCAGATAAAACTGAATCTTAAATCTTAGTGTTACTATTTTTAGCCGCAGATTCGCAGATTAGATCTAATCTGCGAATCTGCGTCTTTTTTATGTCGTTACACAAACGCTTCCGGATATTGCTTTTTGGCAAGCTCATGCAATTGGTTTACCACGTCTCTGTAAGCCATAATTCCAACTAAAACCAAAACGGCTATGAATATCACTACTTCAAAATTAATTATCGAAACTCCTTTTGTTCCATCAAGTACATTAAAAAAATCAAAGCCGATAAATTGACCCAAAGCAAAAGATAAAAACCAAACCTGCTGCGGCCCGGCATAAGTCATCAAAAGTTTTCTGGTTTGCTTTCTTACTTTTCTGATTGACTTTATACTAACATATAATTCCCAAATAAATAACAATCCGATTAAAGCTATTAAGAAAATAGAGAGCGCCTTACCGGATAAAAAATTGACCGGCAATGACAAAACCAAAAAAATACAAACTGTAAATGCAGCTTTAGGAAGCGTAAAATAGGATAGAAATAATTTCCATTTCAATTTCCGGTATTGCTTTTCCAAGCTTACAGATTTTGCACTTACTACACCTGCAAAACCGAACACACCAAAACCTGCATATACTTTATCAAGAGCCGTTTCAAATGATACATTTTTGTCTAATGCCATTTTTTCCTCGATGGCATTTGCCAAATGGTCTACCAATTCTACTTGTACATCGTAATGATGCACAAAGTGTTTACGGCAGAAGTCAAATAATGTATCTATCTGTTCTTTGTCAAGCATTAGAATGCGGTTTATTTAAGATTTAAACAAATGCTCCAGGATAATTTTCTCTTATTTTTTCATGTGCAGAAATATAAGTTGCACGACCGGCTATGATTAATAGGAGGAACAGCGGAAAAATGTATAATGCAATCTTATAGACAATTTTTGCAAAAGCCATATGTGGTGCAATGGTAAAAAATGATAACAGTAAATAAGCCACACTTGGAAGGAAAAAATAAAAATGAAATTGCTCAGCTTTCTTCATACTGATCAATTTCAACACCTTTTCTTCCTGATTGTAATAAACTATATTATGTCTTTTAAGCCCATAAAACATATTTGCGATATTGAGCAAATGAATAGCATAGGAAGGGAAACGACTGATATTCAGGTTTTGGTCTATATATACAATCACCGCAACTAACAAAAAAGTGACTGTGATTTTGGGCCAAGAGAAATAGGTAAGAAATGTGTTGAAACAATCCCTCATCATACCTTTTGAAATAGAATGAGCTTTGGAAGCGATAATGGCAAGACATTCCTTTCTGGGAAATGCATCTTTCATCATTTCAAAGCTATCTTCAAATGAAGTATCTGTTTCAGTCATTCTATTTTCTACCCATTCAGTCATATGATCTACCAGTTCCAGTTCAACATCATAATATGAAACTCCTGATGATGTGGCACTTGCATTGGAACAATAGGCTTCAATCATTTTTTGTTGTTCTTCATTTATCATCCTGCAACATTTTTAGGGTTAATGATCAGGTTAAGGCTTTGCATAAACGTTTTCAGTTCTTCTAATGCCAGGGCGCTTTGTTTTTTCCCGGCTTTTGTGAGTCTGTAATATTTTCTAACGCGGTTACCAATATTTTCCATTTCAATTTCTACCACACCCTGTTCTTCTAATTTGTGCAATAAAGGATATAGCGCCCCTTCCGTTATCTGCAGCTCCCCTTTGGTAATCTCTTTCACCATTTGTGTAATCTGGTAGCCAT
Organism: Sediminibacterium sp.; assembly: GCA_965206685.1. Taxonomy (GTDB): domain Bacteria; phylum Bacteroidota; class Bacteroidia; order Chitinophagales; family Chitinophagaceae; genus Sediminibacterium. The sequence continues at coordinate 158,833 of OZ242223.1, read as the reverse complement.
ACATACGGTCGTTATCCTTCAACAAACGCATAATGATCGGTTCCAGACAGCCTTTATATAAAGTGGACTTGTTCATAAATCGAATATACATAAGATTTGTATACATAAGAAAATTAGGTATAAATATTTTTCAACTTTTACATTAGTTATTTCTAAATCTGTGATAATCAATTTAATCAGTGCTCATAAAAAGATTTGTATTTCAAAATTCCTTATCTTAGAAAAAGTTGCTCGTCCAAATCCAAATGGGTGGCAACTTTTTTATTTGTACCTGACCATACAAATTGTCTGCTTATGACCGGAGAGATCCTCTTCAAAGAATACCCTGTTGTGCCCCATATTTGGGACGAGATGAAGAATTTCGAGAACATCAGGCAACAATACAATACTATTTACGATGCCGTAAGCAAATTGAAACTGGCTGATCTTTTACAAAAAGACAAATTAGCCAGTGAGTTGTTTATGAGCCAGGGTATCACCTTTACCGTGTACAGCGATAACGAAGGAATTGAAAGGATCTTTCCTTTTGATATCATTCCCCGCATCATTACTTCATCAGAGTGGAGTCATATTGAAAGCGGTATCAAACAAAGATTAAAAGCGCTCAATCTTTTTCTGAAAGATATTTACAACGAACAACACATCGTTAAAGACAATATTATTCCTGCAGCATTAATTGCCACCTGCCCGCATTTTACCCGCGAAGTATTTGGCATACAGGTTCCTTATGATATTTATGTGCATATTGCCGGTATTGATCTGATACGAGGTGATGACGGTACTTTTTATATTCTGGAAGATAATCTGCGCACACCCTCCGGTGTATCGTATATGCTGGAGAACAGAGAAGTTACCAAACGCATCTTCCCTGATCTGTTGGCCAGCAGTAATGTTCGGATGATCAATAATTATCCGCTCATTCTGCATGATAATTTAATGGCTTTATCTCCACGACAAAATGAAAACCCTGTTGTGGTATTACTTACGCCGGGCATATTTAACTCTGCTTATTTTGAACATACTTTTCTTGCCCGTCAAATGGGCGTCCCATTGGTAGAAGGGCGCGATCTGGTAGTTGATAATCAGAAAGTGTACATGAAAACCACGGCGGGTTTAAGTCAGGTAGATGTGATCTACCGAAGAGTGGACGATGAATTTTTAGACCCGCTTGTTTTCAGGCCAGATAGCGCTTTGGGTGTGCCGGGATTGATCAGTGCGTATCGCAAAGGCAATGTGGCCATCGTAAATGCATTGGGTAATGGTGTAGCAGATGATAAAGCGGTGTATGCCTATGTTCCGGATATGATCAAATATTACTTAAATGAAGAACCGATCTTATCCAATGTACCTACCTACCAGATGAAGAATAATGATGAACGTGAACATGTGTTCGGCAATATGGAGCGGATGGTAATTAAAGAAACCAATCAGTCCGGCGGTTATGGTATGGTGATGGGAAACAGTGCAACCAAAGAAGCATTGGAAAAAGCAAAGGTTGCCATATTGGCCAACCCAAGAAATTTTATTGCGCAACCCATCATTCAATTATCAACGGTACCGTGTTTACTCGATGGAAAATTACAACCCCGCCACGTAGACCTACGCCCATATGCATTATGCGGGCCTAGTGGAATAGAGATCGTTCCCGGCGGATTAACAAGAGTAGCATTAAGAGAAGGATCACTCGTAGTAAATTCATCGCAAGGTGGGGGAAGCAAGGATACATGGGTGATAGATATGCCGGAAGCTTGAGAGATTATTCGTGAGACGTAAATCGTGAGTCGTGATTGAAAAACAAAGACTCACGATTCACGTCTCACGATTCACGAAAAACATTAATAACATTACAAGTAACAAAATATGCTAAGTAGAATCGCCGACTCATTATTCTGGTTACATCGATACATGGAAAGGGCCGATGGAATGTTACGTTTGATCAAGACCAGTTACATTTTATCGTTCGATAAAGTAACCAATGGCATTACATGGGAGCCTGCGCTTAAGATATTTACATCCCTGTCTCAGGAGGAAATTGAAATTTTAGAAAAAAATGATACAGCCGTATTGCAGTATTTGCTTACCGATACAAAAAATCTGAATTCCTTAAAAGTGATCGTTACCCGTGCAAGAGAAAATGCAAGAGGTGTGCAGGATCAGATCACCAAAGAAGTATGGGAGCAGGTGAACCAACTGTATCATATGATCAACCATCCATCTCTCTCTGAAAAATTATCAGGTCCGGATGCGATAGTAGTCATTGATGCACTCATCAGCAGCAGTGATCTGTTTTGCGGTATTACCGATAGTACCATGCCACGCGGCCAGGGCTGGAACTATATGAATCTTGGAAAATTTACGGAGAGATGTTTATCAACCGTAGAATTCACCAATACCTTCTTTCAAATGGTGGACTATGATTTTACCAAAGAAGAAGATATTTTATTCTGGCGAAGCCTGTTACTGGCATTGTCTGGTTATGAACTGCATTTAAAGAACTATAGCAATCAAAATCATAATTGCAATGTAGCACAACAGGTATTGTTTGATAAAAATTTCCCCCGTTCTTTGTACTATGCATTGGACAGGGCAAACAAATATTTGAAAGATGTAACAGAATCGAATCCTGTTGAAGGCACACCCCCTTTATGCAGGGCATTTGGGAGATTACATAGTTCTGTAAAATTTGCAGACCTTGCCATTGTTGCTGAAACGGGACTGGAGCCATTTTTAAAAGAAATAAGAAAAGAGTTGAATGAATTTAGCAGAATGTTGGGACAGACCTATTTTTCTTATTCGTAAACAAAACACGAATGCCGATTTTTAAGATACACCACATTACAAAGTACGAGTACGACAGACCGGTGAAAGAGAGTATGAATCATGTTATGATCTATCCTTTTCAATCTGTTGACCAGGAAATACTGCAACACGAATTGTTCATAACAGGTAACCCTGATGTGTATACTTATGTTGATTATTGGGGAAATAAAGTAGGTACATTTAACCTGCTTTCTCCACATAGAGAACTGGTGATTGAAAGTAAATTACTCATCCGCACTTTATCACCTGAGCAACTTCCTTTACCAAATGATACGTTTGCAAAAGATGTAGAATCTGTTGCCTATAATGATCTTCATTTACTGGAACTCGAGAGAGTATCCAAAATAGAAGCGCTTGATGTGATGGAACAATATGTGGCTTCTCTTTATTATTCCGGAAAAGATATCCGCTCAACGGTAGAAGATACCTGTAAATTTATTTTTACCGAGTTCACCTATATCAAAGGCATCACAACCATCGAATCAACCGTTGATGAAATTTTAGAAAAGAAAGCGGGTGTGTGTCAGGATTTTGCACATGTAATGCTGGAACTTTTGCGGATGATGGAAATCCCATCCCGCTATGTGAGTGGATATATCTGCCCAAATAAAAATGGCATGCGCGGAGAAGGTGCTACCCACGCATGGGTTGAAGCCTATATACCCGGTTTTGGCTGGGCAGGTATCGATCCTACCAACAATGTATGGGCCACCAATCACCACGTAAAACTGGCTGTTGGGCGAGACTTTACTGATTGTACACCCGTAAAAGGAACATTTAAGGGCCCCGCAAGGCAATCACTCTCCGTATATGTATCTGTTGGCTATGAAGATGGTGAAACATTTGAGGAGTTAACCAAGGTTCAGTTAGAAAAGCAATCAGCAGCTGAACTTGCTGAAATTATTATTGATACATTTGCGGGACAGCAGCAACAATAGCTGCGTTCTTATAATGAAAGCACTAACTATTTTCCGCATACTTACTTTTGTATTGTTACCCATAGCCGCTTTGTTTGCGGTGCTTGATTTCTTTATGCTGTTTGCAGCCCTGGCCAATCCGGCTATGTTATTCATCGTGTTTGTGATGGGAGGATTTGTGATCTATAGTTTTGCCAGTCTTCGCTTTCTCACAAAAGGGATTGACCTGAATAAACCCTGTAAACCGGCATTAAAGGATTGGATCAAAGTAAATGGGTATGTATCCATTTTTCTGGGTGTTAGTTTTTTAATGAATGCCTTAACGGTATTTTTCTCAAGTGAAGCCAGTTTACGGGTAATACTCAAACAATTTCTCGAAACACAACCCAATGTGCCGCCAATGCTAACACCTGAGCTGTTTATTTATATGATGAAAATAGCTGCGTATTTCCTGTTTTTTGTAAGTGTAGTGTTACTCATTCATATTCCTGCAAATTTCCGCTTATTGAAACAATACGGCTACCTCTTTGAGGAACCACGCAGAACGGAATAGTTTTTTTGCACCAGGCAGAACACAGCATTTACGCCTCCCTTTTTTTTGTTACTTTTCAGGTGTGAACAGTAATATCCCTTTAGCCGAAAGAATGCGCCCCGAAACCCTGGATGATCTTGTGGGGCAGGAACACCTAACCGGTAAGGGAAGTATTTTACGAACATCCATCGAACAAGGCAAAGTGCCTTCCATGATCCTCTGGGGCCCACCCGGTGTAGGCAAAACCACCATTGCCAATATTATTGCACATACATTACAGGTTCCTTATTTCCAGCTAAGCGCGATTAGCAGTGGCGTAAAAGAAGTGAGAGAAGTAATAGAAGAAGCTAAACAACAAAAAGGCACGATTTTATTTATTGATGAGATCCACCGTTTCAACAAAGGACAACAGGATGCATTGCTGGGTGCGGTTGAAAAAGGCATTATCACTTTGATCGGCGCCACCACAGAAAACCCCTCTTTTGAAGTTAACAGTGCCTTGCTTAGCCGTTGTCAGGTATATGTATTGAAAGCTTTGCAGGATAAAGACCTGATCAGGCTTTTAAAACAGACCATTGATAAAGATGAAGATCTAAGAACAAAAAATATTGAACTGAAGGAAACCGAAGCCTTAATAAACATCAGCGGCGGTGATGCAAGAAAACTCTTAAACCTTTTCGAATTAGTTGTTGGGAATGTCCCAACAACTCCCCTCCTTAACAAGGAGGGGACCGATAATGCGCCAGCATTATCAGGGGTGGTGATAACGGATGCAGTTGTTATGCAGATAGCCCAAAAGAAAATTGCATTGTATGATAAACAAGGCGAGCAACATTATGATATTATCTCAGCCTTTATAAAAAGTATGCGCGGCAGCGACCCCAATGGCGCATTGTATTGGTTAGCAAGAATGATAGAAGGTGGAGAAGATGTAAAATTCATTGCAAGAAGAATGCTCATTTTTTCGAGTGAGGATATCGGCAATGCCAATCCCAATGCCTTGTTACTGGCCAATGCAACATTTGATGCCGTTTCCAAGATCGGTTATCCTGAAAGCAATATCATTCTTTCACAATGTGTGAGCTATCTGGCTTCTTCTGTTAAAAGCAATGCAGCCGTAGCAGCGATTGGTGCAGCGCAGGGCGCTGTAAGACAATTTGGCGATCTTCCCGTACCGCTGCATATCCGTAATGCACCTACAAAGTTGATGAAGGATATGAACTATGGTAAAGATTACCAATATTCTCATTTAGGCGAGGGCAATTTTATTGAACAGGAATATTTACCCGAAAAAATAGCCGGCACCAAATTTTACGATCCCGGCAATAATGCACGTGAAAATGAATTACGTAAATTTTTAAAAGAACGTTGGAAGGGAAAATATGGGTATTAGATATAATCATGCATTTGAAATGCAATCCCGCCAAGGACAGCCCCTCTGGGGCAATATATAATACACAATCATTTTTCTACAGAGCGTTTATCCCTACCGGGATATAGGTAGAATAAAATTCCACCTATGAAAATGAACAAAACACTTTTAATAAATGTTTTTGCCCCATCGGGGCATCCGCTCTATAGAAAACAGGTGGTATTTTATATTGCCCCAGAGGGGCTACCCTTAGAGGGATCAACCATGCGATCATTCCATTTCTTTAAAGATGTATTTTTCATCATAATCCACCGCAAAATTTTTCAGCATTGTAGTGTATTCATGTAGAAATGTTTTTCGTGAATGATGTGCCTGTTGATTTTCAATATATCCGGCCACACGGCTTATTTGCGATTTTGAATAGCTAAATGCCCCATAACCGCTTTGCCAATTAAATTTCTTTTGAGTTAGTCTTTCTTTATTGATCCATTCAGATGAATCTCCTTTTACTAACTGTATCAGTTTTGAAAGAGACTGTTCCGGATTAAACCCGATAAACATATGCATGTGATCCGGCATATTGTTAATGGCAATCATTTTGTGTTTATTATTTTGAACAATAGCTGTTATGTATAAACGAAGACGTTGATCCCATTCAGAGTTCAATAAGGCTTCGCGGAATTTTACCGCAAATACGCAATGGATATATAATTGTGTATAGGTATTTGGCATTTGAATCCGCAAATTATTCAGAATGGCTAAGGGCAGCCCCTAAAGGGCTCATGAAAATATCTCCCGTATTTATACCTATGGGGTTTTGACGCCTAACCTGATATTTTATGTAGAGAGATTTGATTTTTCTACCTTTAGCGGAGCCATATATCATAGACCAATAATTATTATGATCATGAAACGATTGCAACTTACAATCATTCTCTTTTTTGCATTCCTGATACTTCTTACATCTTGTACATTTCTGACACCCGCTATTCATGACAAATCCTCAACCGACACCATCCCTAACCACGCATGGTGGAAAGAAGCAGTCGTTTACCAGATCTATCCCCGTTCTTTTAAAGACAGTGATGGCGATGGTGTTGGCGATCTGAAAGGCATTATCTCCAAACTCGATTATATCAAAAGCCTTGGTGTAGATGTGATCTGGTTAAACCCCATCTATCAATCCCCTAACTATGATAATGGATATGATGTAAGCGATTACCAAAAGATTCAACCACAATATGGCACCAATGAAGATTTTGATCAACTGCTGAAAGGCCTTCACCAAAGAGGTATCAAACTGGTGATGGATATTGTAGTTAACCACAGCAGTTCTGAACATGAATGGTTTAAACAGGCAAAAAGTTCTCGCACCAACCCTTACCGCGATTATTATCATTGGTGGAATGCTGAAAGAGGAAAACCTTCACCCCGCTTCAGTTTCTTTGATGTAAATAATGATGCATGGAAATATGATACTGCAACGAATGCCTATTATCTGCATTATTTCGCGCAACAACAACCGGATTTAAATTGGGAGAACCCCAAACTCAGACAGGAAGTTTACAAAATGATGCGCTTCTGGCTTGATAAAGGCGTGGATGGATTGCGCATGGATGCGTTTCAATATGTAGCAAAGGATACGACCTTTCCTGCCTTTCCAAAAGATTACGAGAAAACGATTCCTAAATATTATGGAACCGGGCCACACCTGCATGATTATATTCAGGAAATGGATAAAGAGGTTTTCAGTAAGTATAATATTATGACCGTTGCGGAAGGTGCAGGCAGTTCTCCGGAAGAAGCGATGAATTTTGTAGATCCTGCCAGACATGAATTTAGTATGGCCTATCATTTTGAAGGCATTGATTTTGGAAATTTCGACCCCAATTACAGTTTAACCGGTTTTAAAGATCTGTATTCATACTGGGACAGCAGCTTCAGCAAAAAAGGCTGGCTCGCTATTTTTCTTGCCAATCATGATCAGCCCCGTATGGTAACCCATTGGGGGAATGATACACCGGAATTTCGCGAGGCTTCGTCTAAAATGTTAACCACATTTATTATGACGATGCGCGGAACACCATATTATTATTATGGAGATGAATTAGGTATGAGCAATATCAAATTCGATAATATTGAAGATTACCGAGATATAGAAACACGCAATAAGTTCAAACGCGTACAACAGGATAAGGGCGATCTGAAAAAATTTATTGAAGAACAAAAGATCAGAGCAAGAGATAATGGCCGCACACCTTTTCAATGGGATGCAACAACGAATGCGGGATTTTCTAATGCAGCCCCTTGGTTAAAAGTAAATCCCAATTATACCACACTCAATCAGGCCACTCAGGAAAAAGATCCAAACAGTGTATTGAATTATTTCAGAAAGATCGTAAAACTCAGAAAAGAGAATCCTGTATTGGTTTATGGAAAATATACTTTATTAGATAATACCAATACCGATATCTATTCTTATACAAGAGAATTAAACGGGAAGAAGTTTTTGATTTTGCTGAATTTTAAAAATAAACCGGCAAAAGCGAATACAGGGTTTGATCTGTCGAAAGCGAAATTTCTTTTAGGAAACCTGTCAACCCCCTCAAAAGGAGAAACGCTGCAGGCATTCGAATCTGTTGTTTATGAATTACAATAATGTTTATTAAAGAATAAGATAGTAACGAATCATTATTTATTACATTTATCAAAACACCTATATGGCAAGTACTCTCAGTGAAAATATTCTGCAAACCATTGGTAATACGCCACTGGTAAAGCTGTCCAGGATCGTACCGGAAAACTGTGCGGATATTTATGTAAAACTGGAATATTTTAATCCAACCGGTTCCTATAAAGACCGAATGGCATTAGCTATTGTAGAAGAAGCAGAAAAAAGAGGTGATATTAAACCGGGCACAGTGATCGCAGAATATACCGGCGGCAGTACCGGTACTTCTCTTGCATTTGTTTGTGCCGTAAAAAACCACAAATTCAAATGCATCAGCTCAGATGCATTTGCAAAAGAAAAATTACAAACGATTAAACTTTTTGGTGCAGATCTGGAAATTGTTCCTTGTGTTGATGGCAAGATCACACCAGATCTTTTTGTTCGTATGGAAGAACGCGTATTGGCATTACAAAAAGCAGGTGCTTATTGGACACAACAATTTGAAAACCGCGATGCAATGATTGGTTATGGTAAAATGGGCAAAGAGATTCTGATACAATTGAATAAACCTATTGATATTTTTTGCGCCGCTGTTGGTACAGCGGGTATGTTAGGTGGAGTTGGCAATGAACTTAAGAAAGCGGATCCCGGAATAAAAATAATTGCATTAGAACCTGCCTCCTCCCCTTTTTTAACCAAGGGTGAAAAAGGCAGTCACCGTGTAGAAGGCACCGCAACCGGTAGGCAACCGCAAATGCTTACCAAAGACAGTTATGATGAGGCTCTGGCGATTGATGAAACCAAAGCAAGAGAAACCGCACGTTTATTGGCAACCAGAGAAGGCATATTTGCCGGTACTTCCAGCGGATTAAATATTTGTGCGGCCATTGAACTCGGAAAAAAACTTGGCCCCGGGCATACCATCGTAACCGTAGCCTGTGATTCGGGAATGAAGTATCTGGCGGGAGACCTGTATAGTTAGGAGTTAGAAGTGTGAAGTCTGGAGTAATTCACTCACGATTCACGCCTAACAATTTACGATTCGCCCTGCTATCAAAATCGCGCTGAGCTACGGCCCGATTCCTTAACTTTATCGTTCAACTATACTACATGAGAAAACAATATCCCCTGATTGTTATTCTGGCTATTATCAGCCAGTCGCTATTGGCGCAAACCACTATTAACCGTGATCCGGAAATTGAAAAGATGGTGAAAGAAGTTTCATCAGATTCTTTAAAATCGTATATCACACAAATGGTAAGTTTTGGTACACGAAACACTTTGAGTACAAATACCGGAGACCCTAAACGCGGGATCCCCGCTGCCAGAAATTGGGTACTGAGCAAATTCAATGAGTTTGCTAGACAATCCAATGGTCGTTTAACTGCTTTTATTGATACGGTTACCTTACAACCTGATAAAAGAAGAATTGATACACTTACCCTTCTCGGAAATGTAGTGGCAACTTTAAAAGGATCTGATCCTGATGATAAACGTATTTTTCTGATCAGTGGGCACCTTGATAATATGCGTTCAAGCCCAACAGACAGGATTGGAGACGCTCCCGGTGCTAATGATGATGGCAGCGGAAGCGCCGCTGTATTGGAATGTGCAAGGATCATGAGTAAACATAATTTTCCCGCAACCATCATTTTTGTTACGGTTAGCGGGGAAGAACAGGGATTATTAGGTGCTTCATTTATGGCGAATAAAGCAAAAAAAGAAGGATGGAATATTGAAGCAGATCTCAATAATGATATCATGGGCAGCAATAACAGCAGTGAAACGAATATTATTGACAATACGCGTATCCGTGTTTTTAGTGAAGGGTTATCGGTGTTGGATACCGGGCGTATTGCAACCAATATCCGAAATCTGGGGTTAGAGAATGATGGTAAGGCAAGACAGCTTGCACGTTATGTAAAAGAGATCGGAGAACGTTATGTAGAAAATCTGGAAATTGTAATGATCTATCGAAACGACAGATTTTTAAGAGGTGGAGATCATTCACCGTATGTTCAGAATGGATTTGCTGCGGTTCGTATTACCGAAATGAATGAAAATTATTATCACCAGCATCAGAATGTGAGAATGGAGAATGGAATTCAATATGGCGATCTTCCCGAGTTCATGGATTTTGAATATCTCCGTAAGAATACAGCCATGAACCTGAGTAATCTTGCCAACTTATCCAAAGCACCGTCTATGCCGGAAGAAGTAAAGATTGAAACCCGGAAACTGACAAACTATTCTTCCATCACCTGGAAAGCCCCTAAAAGCGGGAAAGTAAAAGGCTACTATGTTTTGATACGCGAAACCACCAGCCCAGTGTGGCAAAAGAAAATATTCACAACACAAACCGAATATAATTTACCATATTCAAAAGATAATTACTTCTTCGGAGTTCAATCTGTAAGTGAAACCGGAAATGAAAGCCTTCCCGTAATACCGGGAATTGCAGGAAGATAACTTTGCGTAAAAAAGCCGCAGATTCGCAGATTAAAATAATCTGCGAATCTGCGGCTTAACCTTTTAATTATTAATTTTTAATTTCTAATTAATCTTTTCGGGCACTAACCTTCCCAACACCTTCTCCGTCTCCTCCGCTCCTCTTGCACCGCCTTCGTGGTATTCTGCATCTTCATTCACATCCCAAAGATCATACAGTTCTTTTCCTGCAATGATATTTTTAGCAGCCAGCATTGCCGTCATCATACTATGATCCTGGTTATTATACTTGTGCATACCATTACGGCCCACTAAATACAAACCTGGATACCCTTTCAATGCTTCACGAACCGCTTCTACATTTTCTTTGTATGAGTGATCGTATACGGGATACGCTTTCGGCTGTCTTACCACATATCCATCTACCACTGCACTGTCTTTTGTTAAACCGATCTGTTCAATTTCTTTTTTGGCAAGATTGATCAGTGTTTCATCACTGCTGGTCCATAACCCATCTCCTTCAAAACAGAAATACTCAAGCCCATAACAAGCCATGTTCGGGTCAGGCACCATGAACGGACTCCATGATTTAAAATTCTGTATCCTGCCCACTTTCACACTTGGATCGTGAATATAGATCCAGTTATCCGTAAACGCATCTTCATCTTTACAGATCAATACAACCGTTAAAAAATCACGATAGCCCAAATGTGCGGCAGAGTTAAATGCCTTTTCCGGAAATTTAGGGGCAACCGATGCGATCAATTCACGCATAGGTGCTGAGGATAAAACATAATCGTAATTATCCAATGATCTTCCGTCTGTTGTATGAACCGTCCATTTTTTATCTGCCGTGCTGATATCTTTTACACCACAATTCATTTCAACCTGTACACCCATTGCTTTACATTTGGCAGCACAGGTTTCCCACATCATACCCGGACCATATTTAGGATAGCGGAAAGAATCGATCAGGGTTTTGATCACTTTATATTTATCACCACCACCGGCTTTGGGTTTAAACAATGCATTCCAAATAGCACTGCTGAGCGATAAACCTTTGATACGTTGCGCCGCCCAGTCTGCTGAAATTTCTTTACAAGGTATGCCCCAGACTTTCTCCGTATAGGTTTTGAAAAAGATATTAAATAAACGCTGGCCAAACTGGTTCACTACCCAATCTTCAAAATTGGTTGGATTCTTAACCGGAAATGCTTTTGCTTTTAAATAACTCATTACACACAAACCACTTTCAATAATTCCCAGTTTGTTCAATGCTTCAAATGCAACCAGTGGGTAAGAGAAGAATTTTTTATTATAATAGATCCTCGAACTGCGCGGACGTTCCAGCATTTCATCTCCCAGGATCTCCGTCCAGAAATCCTCCACTTCTTTTGATTTGGAAAAAAACCGATGCCCGCCAATATCAAAATGATACCCTTTATAAGATTCGGTGCGCGAAATACCACCCACATACTGCGGATCTTTTTCAAACACAGTTACCTGCTCACCGGCTTTACCCAATAAATATGCGGCTGTTAATCCTGCAGGCCCTGCTCCAATGATGGCAATTCTTTTTGACATATGCTGTATACGAATATCGTGAGTTATCCAATAAAGTGGCAAAGGTGCTAAATTATTGTGGTTCTACCGCTATTTTTGCCCTCTAAAAGCAGGTAAAATGTACTAACTGCTTAAAATATATATAGATATGTCGCAATCAGAATATTTCATCACCTGTAAACCCTTTGCAGACCTTAGTCCGCACGAATTATATGCCATTATGCAACTCCGTAACGAGGTATTTGTAGTTGAGCAGAACTGTGTTTATCAGGATGCAGATAATAAAGACCCACACTGCCATCACCTGATGATTTGGGACGAACAAAAACTAGTGGCCTATTCTCGTTTATTGCCAAAAGGATTGGCCTACGAACAAATGTCGATCGGAAGAGTGATCAGTTCCCCGGCCTATCGCGGAACAGGTGCCGGAAAATTATTGATCGCGAAAGGCATTGAAAAATGTCATGAATTATTTGGCCAAGGTTCCATTCATATCGGTGCGCAATTATATCTCAGGAAATTCTATGAATCCTTTGGTTTTGTAAAAGTGAGTGAGATGTATCTGGAGGATAATATTGAGCATATTGAGATGGAGAGAAGGTAATGATAGAATGATAGAATGATAGAATAATCGGTTTGGTTTTCCATTCTATCATGCTATCATTCTATCATTCACTCATTATATTATCATAGACCGAGTTCTATCTTGAGAAACATCGCCGTATGGCTTTTGGTAACATTGACCATTTTCTCAGGTACACCTTCAAACAGAATGGTTCCGCCGCCATCTCCTCCTTCCGGGCCAAGATCAATAATATGATCGGCTACTTTGATCACATCTAAATTGTGTTCAATTACCAAAACACTGTTGCCACGGTCTACCAGTTTATTCAGCACATCCAATAAATGCTGAATATCCTGAAAATGCAAACCGGTGGTAGGTTCATCAAGGATATAAAAAGTTTTACCGGTGTCTTTTTTACTCAGTTCCGTTGCCAGTTTAACTCGCTGTGCTTCACCACCGCTAAGGGTTACAGCAGATTGGCCAAGGGTGATATAGCCAAGGCCCACATCCTGCAACACTTTTATTTTACGATAGAGATAGGCAATAGGTTGAAAGAATTCGCAGGCTTCATCAACCGTCATATTCAAAACATCGCTGATCGATTTTCCTTTGTAGCGGATCTCGAGTGTTTCGCGGTTATATCGTTTGCCATTACATTTTTCACAATGCACATAAACATCCGGCAAAAAATTCATTTCTATCACACGCATACCACCGCCTTCACAAACATCACATCTTCCTCCTTTTACATTGAACGAAAAACGGCCTGCATTATAGCCGCGGATCTTGGCTTCGGGTATAGCAGCAAATAAAGTTCTGATCTCTGTAAAGAAACCACAATAGGTTGCCGGATTACTGCGTGGTGTGCGGCCAATGGGAGATTGATCGATTTCAATTACTTTATCAATATGCTCCAGGCCTTTGATGCTTTTAAACGGCATCGGTGTAACACGGCTGTTATAACAATGTTTGGAAAGGATCGGATATAAAGTTTCATTGATCAGTGTTGATTTTCCACTGCCACTCACACCACTCACAACGATCAATTTACCCAATGGAAAACTTACACTTACATTCTTCAGGTTATTCCCTGTGGCACCTTTCAACTCAAGTGTTTTACCGTTACCTTCTCTTCTTTCTTTAGGAATGGCAATGCTTTTTTTCCCATTGAGATACATGGCTGTGTCAGAACCACTTTTCAATACTTCTGCTGGTGTTCCGGCAGCTACAATATGTCCGCCGTAAATACCGGCTTTAGGGCCTATATCCACCAGATGATCGGCAGCCATCATAATATCTTTATCATGTTCCACTACCAACACACTGTTACCGATATTACGCAGATTTTGCAAAGCGAGTATCAACTGATGATTATCTCTTTGATGTAAACCTATAGAAGGTTCATCGAGAATATATGTGATACCCTGCAATTGCGATCCGATTTGTGTTGCCAATCTGATCCGCTGAGATTCGCCACCACTAAGGCTTCGCGAAGGGCGGTTGAGTGAGAGATAAGTTAATCCCACATCCAGTAAAAATTGAACCCGCTCACGTATTTCTTTTAAAATATCTTTTGCGATCTGGTTCTGTTTATTACTTAATCTTTTTTCCAGCGTTTCAAACCAAGTATATAATTTATCGAGGTTCATATCACTTAACTCAGCAATATTTTTCTCGTCAATTTTAAACCATAAACTTTCTTTACGCAGTCTTGCACCGTTACAGGTACCACACACTTTCAGTTCCAGAAATTTCTCAACCCATTCGCGCAAAGATTCACTTTGTCCGCTGCCACCAAACCATCTTTTCAACATGGGAATAATCCCTTCAAATTCTCCTTCATAAGGTTGGCCCAAAGGTGCTTCCTCTACATCCGAAAGATCCAATAATCCTTCTTCTGTGGTACCATACAATAAAATATTCAGCGATGCAGCCGGAAGATCTTTAATAGGCTTATCTAAATTGATCTTATGCTTTTTTGCCAGCACTTCCACATTGCGGTACATATAAGCATCGCGCTGTTCGCCCAAAGGGGCAATCCCACCGTCTTTCACACTTACCTTCGGATCGGGAATAATCGATTCCATACTGATGCTATAAACATTACCCAATCCCTTACAGGTGGGGCATGCACCATAAGGCGAGTTGAATGAGAATGCATTGGGTGAAGGTTCTTCGTAACTGATACCTGTATCCTCACACATTAATTGTTTAGAGTACTGAATGGTTTTATTGGTATCATTCAATAAGAGAAACATCAGGTCCTTACCCATTTTCAGGGTTTGCTGAACACTTTGACTCAACCGAACTTTCATATCATCCGTTACCTGTAAACGATCGATCACTACTTCAATATCGTGAATCTTATATCTATCTACCTGCAATTTTGGAGTCAGGTCCATCACTTCCCCATCCACTCTTACTTTCAGAAAACCTTTTTTACGGATATCCTCAAACAGTTCGCGATAATGTCCTTTTCTGCCACGGATCAATGGTGCCAGTAAACTGATCTTTTTATTTTTGTATTTTTCGAAAATGTTCTCTACAATTTCTTCCTCACTAAACTTCACCATTTTCTTTCCTGTATTGTAACTGTATGCTTCACTTACCCTTGCATAAAACAAACGCAGAAAATCATATACTTCTGTAACGGTACCAACAGTAGAGCGTGGATTTTTATTGGTGGTCTTTTGTTCAATAGAAATAACGGGAGATAAACCGGTGATCTTGTCAACATCCGGTCTTTCCATATCACCCATAAACTGACGGGCATAGGCGCTGAAACTTTCCATGTAACGGCGTTGCCCTTCGTTATAAATCGTATCAAATGCAAGAGATGATTTCCCGCTGCCGCTAACACCCGTAAACACTACCAATTTATTTTTGGGTATGGATATATCAATATTCTTGAGATTATGTTCTCTTGCTCCAAATACTTCTATCAGTCCGCCCGTTTCGGGTAATGAACTGCCTGTTTTAGTAATTTTTTCACCTGCCTTCTTCGCCATGCTAATTTTCTTAGGATTTCAAATGTACTAACATTGGAAAAACCAATAAGGTTTAATTGTATTCTGGGAATAAAAAGGATGGAATTGTGATTTTTCGGCATCATATTTGATATTTTTATATACAAATCCTGTTTATGAAAAAACAAATCCTTATCCTCATCCTTATTTTCATGGGACTAAACACCCATGCACAGTTAGAAAAAGGCAAACATGTGCTTGGTGTGCAGCTGCCGCTGATCGTAAATGACATGTATTCTACAAGATTTGCATTTACAACAAGCTATGGTAATACAGACTACGGAATCAGCATCAATCCCACCTATGCATATGTGGTAGAACATAACTGGCTGATCGGTGTTCATGCAACGCTGGGTGCAGAAACCTTGAAGTATAACAATAACTCCGGGTTCCCGCGAACAGAAAGCTATACGGATCTTGGGATTGCCCCTTTCACCAGATATTATATTGATATTTCAAAAAATGGCGCTTTTAAAATCTTTGGCACTGCTGCGATCGAATTCAATACTGAAAATTCTAAATTTACTTACAACAACAGCAGTAATCCGAATTATGGGCCTTCCGGTTCTTCTACATCCGGCTCATTGGGAGGTGGAATCGCCTGGTTTGGAAAAAAGATCTCACTTGATGCCAGTATGAGCAACACCGCCTTACGTATAGGTATTTACCGGGTATTCTCCGGCGGAAAAAAATAATTTTTCAGGCTGAAATATATACTGGTATTGGTTTTTATTTGATTCCCTATAAAATAAGTAGACTTTTATTTTGGAAATATGAAAATCAGTCCTATATCTTTGCAACAGTTCTTTAGAATACTTATCAAGAAAGGCAGAGGGTTTTGGCCCTGTGAAGCCTTGGCAACCCATACAGTTCACTCAATTGTATGAAGGTGCCAACTCCAATCCCGCCGAAGGCGGGAAGAGATAAGTCAGAGTAAAGTTTGCAAATAGTAGATCACATTTTGTGAGATATCATATTCAAGCTCATCTGACTTACCAGATGAGCTTTTTTTTACCCCACCCCCAGCCACATGGAAGGGGGTTTGGAAAAAGTAAGAAATCATCTGGTAAGTCCCCACTCGCTTCTCTTGTTAAGTTTTTGAAAAGAATTTTTACAAATTTTTTCACTCCCGAACATCCTTTGATGCAGGGGCAAAACTTTTTAACAATGAGCACAGCCACACAACTGATCCACAGCATTCCCGTTGATCCTTTAACCGGAGCAATCTCTGTTCCTATTTATCAAACGTCAACATTTGTGCAGGAAGCACCGGGTGTAAACAAAGGGTATGATTATGCAAGAACGGGCAACCCAACAAGGGCTACGTTAGAACAACTGATTGCAGGACTTGAAAAAGGTTCAACCGGTATCGCATTCAGCAGTGGGCTTGCAGCGATTGATGCGATTGTAAAATTATTGCAGAGTGGAGATGAGATTCTGGCAGTGGATGATATTTATGGTGGTGCATTCCGTTTGTTCACCAATATTTATGAGAAGTTTGGGATTAGTGTAAATTATGTTGACACTACTGATGTTACCAATCTGGTAAATGCCATCACATCCAAAACAAAATTGATCTGGGTTGAAACACCCACCAACCCTACTTTAAAAATTTCTGATATTGAAGCAATAGGTAAACTCGCGAAAGCCAATAACTGCCTGCTTTGTGTAGACAATACATTTGCATCGCCTGTATTGCAGCAGCCGCTAACATTGGGTGCGGATATTGTGATACACAGTGCCACAAAATATTTAGGCGGGCATAGTGACCTGATCGCTGGATTGGTTGTTACCAAAGAAAAAGAACTGGGTGATAAGATCAAATATATTCAAAACGCCTGTGGTGCTATCCTTGCACCATTCGACAGCTGGTTGGTAATTCGTGGTGTTGAAACTTTGCACTTGCGTGTAAAACAACATTGTGCTTCGGCACAAACTGTTGCTGAATTTTTAGAAACCCATCCTGCGGTTGATAAAGTATTTTATCCGGGATTAAAAACACATCCGAATCATCTGATCGCCAAAAAACAATCCAAAGGTTTTGGCGGCATTGTGTCGTTTACTTTAAAAACAAATACCGAAGAAGCAGCGGTTCAATTTGTAACCCAAACCAATCTGTTTAAACTGGCCGAAAGTCTGGGTGGTATTAAAAGTCTGGTTTCGCACCCGGCTAATATGACCCACAAATCCATCCCTGCAGAAAAAAGAAGGGCCGCAGGAGTTGCCGATAGTCTGATCCGGTTATCCATCGGACTGGAAGATGCAGAAGACCTGCTGGCAGATCTGGAACAGGCATTTGAAAAAAATACACACGCAAATACATTTTCGAAAACAGGAATATTATCCGTAGAAGCAGTTTGATGACAAATGAATGAACAATTGCAGAAACAAGTCAGGTAGTTTTACAAAAGAAATATACAAACAAGCAATGGAAGCACACAAACAGTTAACAATCGGTTTATTTGGTTTTGGAGTAGTAGGCGAAGGTCTTTACAAAGTATTACAACAAACGCCTTCTTTAAAAGCAAGTATCAAAAAAGTATGTATAAAAAATCCGGGCAAACCCAGAAATGCACCTGCATCGCTTTTTACTACTGAAAAAGAAGAGATTCTTTTTGATGACAGCATTAATGTGATCGTTGAAGTAATTGATGATTCCAATGCGGCATTTGAAATTGTATCTATCGCTTTACGAAATGGTAAAGCCGTAGTGAGTGCCAGTAAAAAAATGATTGCTGAACATTTGCCTGAAATTTTGCAAATGCAACAGGAAACCGGTTTACCGTTTTTATGCGAAGCCGCTGCCTGTGCATCCATTCCCGTTATACGTAATCTGGAAGAATATTATGATAATGACCTGCTGCATTCCATTCGTGCCATTGTAAACGGATCAACCAATTTTATCCTCACAAAAATGTTTGAAGATAAATTGGATTTTCAGGCCGCATTAATCCTTGCTCAGCAATTAGGTTTTGCAGAAAGCAATCCTAAATTAGATGTGGAAGGGTACGATGCAGTTAATAAATGGGTAATCATCCTAAACCATGCGTATGGTATTGTAGAGCATCCGGATAATATTCTTTTTACCGGTATTCAAAATATTCAACTGAGCGATGCTGTAGTTGCCAAAGAAAAACATTTTGATATCAAACTGGTAGCCCAGGCAAAAAAATTGAAGAACGGTCAGGTTGCTGCCTTTGTGCTTCCCCAATTTGTGAAACTGGATGAGCCATTATCGTTTGTAAAAAATGAATACAACGGCGTAGTGATTGAAAGCGGATTCGCCGATAAACAATTCTTTTATGGAAAAGGCGCCGGTAGCTTCCCTACGGCTTCTGCTGTATTGAGTGATATTGGCGCTTTACGGTATGATTACAAGTATGAGTACAAGAAATTATACCATCACAAACCACACGAACTTACCCATGATTACTACCTGAAAGTATATGTGAGTTTCGACGACTGGAAATATATTCCCCGTGAAAAATTTGAATGGATAGAAGAATGGCATGCAGATGCCGACCGCAAATACCTGATTGGTGTTGTAAACGTAAACCAGTTAACATCAGATAATTGGTGGAGAGAAAATGGAACCTCATTGATCTTAACGGTTGACCCTATCATTGATAATCTGGATATCATCAACCTGAAAAAACGCAGCCTGGAACTGGCCGGCGTGATATAAATTTTTCGTACTTGTTTGAGTTTTTATTTGCCCTGCCTGAAATGGCGGGGCTTTTTTATATGCTCTACAAAAGCATAGTTGCAGTAGATTTGCAAAAAGTAGTTATTTGTGGCCAATACCCCCGAATTAAAGAATAAAACATTTATTACTGCCTGTATACTAACCTTAGCGGTTGGTTTGTACCTGATCATTGATTCCGGCATAGTAGGAAAAAATGCATTATTTCTGATGATGAATGCAGACCTTGGCAAAACTGCAGATCTTTTTTTCAGTTACTGGACCAACCTTGGTGATGGTATTATCTGGGTTGCGGTGGCTGTTCTTTTCTTTGTTTATAAACGAAATAAGTTTCCGTTACTGATTGCCGCTATCTTAATTTCTACGCTGATCACACAACTCACAAAAAATTATATTTTCACTGCTGAGCCAAGACCAACTGCTGCCATAGCTGATCTCAGTCTTATACATACTGTACCCGGAGTGGAACTGCATACAGCATACAGTTTTCCATCCGGCCATACTGCTACAGCATTTACGATTTATTTATTGGCTTGTTTATTTATCCGGAGAAGCTGGATTATTCCGGTGGGTTTTGTATATGCAATACTGGTAGGTTATTCCAGAATATATCTTGCACAACATTTCCCAATGGATGTGGGTGGAGGAATGATTGCAGCGCTCATTACTATTTTTATTTCCCTGTTCATTCAAAAACAATGGGAAAAGAAAGAGACACTATAAAAGCAGTTGGTGTGTCCCCACACCAAACATTATCATTAAAAAAACAGCTTAATCTTTCCTCCACCATTCCCCCGCAGTTGGTGTGTCCCCACACCAACTATTATACTTAAAAAAAAGTTTAATCTTTCCATCTCCACTCCCCCGCAGTTGGTGTGTCCTCACACCAACTATTATAATTAAAAAAACAGTTTAATCTTTCCACCTCCACTCACCCTGAATCTGCAAAGCCTCCTTCAAATTATTCTTCAACAGAAAATCACGTGTTTCCTCATCTGTAAAGTGTTTGGATTTGATTTCTTTAGAATCAGCAATCCCATACAATAACATAGTACTGAAACGAACGGTATTCTTGATGCCTTTTTCATCCACCAGTTTAAACACATCGCAATCAGCATGATAGCACGGACCTGCATTGTTTGGCAAATTACCACCGGCACCACCACCTGTTGGCACACCCTGTAACATAAACGGTTCATGATCGCTGTGTAACCCTGCACCAACCCTGAACATATTTTTATAACTGGTATCAAATGTTTTGGCAATATTTCCGATAGACTGAAACAGTTCCCTGCTGTCTTCAGAAGTACTTGAATATCCTTTTGGATCGTTTGTCATATCATAATCCAGCATATAACGGAGCTGACTGATACTTTTATCTTTGATCGCAGCTTCTACATAAGATTTTGAACCCAGTAATCCTTCTTCTTCACCCATAAACATAATGAACTCAACGGTTCTTTCCGGTTGCAGGTTAAGTGCTTTAAAGGTGCGGGCCATGTCCAGTACAGAGAAAGAGCCAATGCCGTTATCAATCGCACCTGTAGCCAGATCCCAACTATCCAGATGGCCGCCTACAACTACCTTTTCATTTGGAATTGTTTTTCCTTTAATGGTTGCTACAACATTTCTTGCTTTGATCAATCCTGAGAAATTGGTCATGGCAATATGCGTGTAGAATTTCTCCTTAGCCATTTTTTCTTTCAACTCCATTCCTGCTTCTTTACCAATACACACTGCGGGAATAGGAATTAGTTTACCGGTAACTGAAGCAGTACCGGTTAAAAGAATTCCACCGGCAGCGGTGTTGATCACAATAATTCCTTTAGCACCATATTTCGTAGCAATCGCTGTTTTTTCTGAGCGATGCAAGGATTTGGTCCCCGGTTTTGAACCCGGCAATACACCCAGATACACAAGCGCAATCTTTCCTTTTACTTTTTCGGGATTAGCCTGATAATCTTCTTCCATGCCGTTACCCATATCCACCAATTCGAGAGTAAGATCTACAGCAACGGGTGAATGTGCAAGCGTTACAGATTTTATCGGTTCCAGTTTTTTTGTATCCTGCCCAATACTTACAGACAATGTACCACGGCTCCAGCTTTCTACCTCAAAAGGCTGGTAACGAACATCTTTAAAACCGTATGATTTCAAAAGATTGTATGCAAACTCTTCTGCTTTCTTTCCATTTTCAGATCCCGTTAACCTGTGTCCAATGGTTTCTGTAGCCAGTTTTAGCGTGCTGTACGCTTTTGAATTGGCGGTTACTTCATCATTAATCTTTCCGAAGATGGTTTTCCATTCCGGTTTTTCCTGAGAGAAAAGATTTGAAAAACTTACCAGGTATAAGAAGGTAAGAAGAGTGGTGCATTTTTTCATGTTCAGTTGGTTTGAGTCGACAATTTATTCATAAAATCCCAAATGCGGGATTCAAAGCCTAAATAAAGAAATGAACAGTATCAATAAATATCCAGATCATTCCCATAAGCAACTTTCCCGCTGTAGGACTGTTTGATTTCTGCCAACATACTTTCTTTGGTAGCCCCCCATAAAAGCTGGTGTGTAAGAACCAACAGTTTGGGTTTTACTTTATTGGCAATGTCTGCAAGCTGCACAGTTGAGGTATGAAACACAGAATGATATGCCTGCCATTTTTTATCGCGTTTGGCAAACCCTTCCATGGAATATACTTCGTGCACGAGAATATCGCAACCTTCTGCATTTTTAATCAGGTTCTCACTATAGGTACAATCGCCCGAAACAACAATTACTTTGTCTTTGGTTTCAAACCGATACCCATATGCTTCCGGCCATGAACCGTGATGTACTTTAAATGCTTTTACAACCAGATTGGAATCCTTATAAATAATACCTTCTTTAATTTCATGAACATTCACTTTATAAGATCCGGGGTTGCCGTGTTCCAATCCTTCAATTCTAATATCGATATCTTCTTTATAAGCAGCTAACAAATGGTCTGTCATCAACTGTAATCCTTTAGGCCCATACACTTCAAGCTGCAATTGTCTTTCAAGTACAGCGGGTGTTAAGATAAAATCCGGATAGCCAATCGTATGATCAGAATGCAGATGGGTAATAAATAACCTGCTCAACTTTGATGCTTCTAAAGATGGAATTCCTTTTTTGGAAGCTGCTGCTGCGCGTCTTACTACACCCGGCCCACAATCAACCACATACGATGTGTTGTTTACAATAATTGCCAACGAAGGCCCCGATCTTTCCGGATCTGCGTTCGGTGTACCCGTACCCAACAACACCAATTGCGTTCCGGATGATGTTACCTGTGCAAGCACAGATATTGTCATAAAAAGAAAAATATAAAATAAAACTGCTTTCATTCTATCATGCTATCATTCACTCATTATATCATTCTACCACAAACACCTTAACCCTCCCCTCATTTAATAATCCAATCACATCTTCTTCCGTTCCCGTAAACGGCCCGGATGATTCTATCTTTTTGGTAGCCATCGCTGCAGCAAATTCGCCTGCATCCTGCAACCCGCAACCTTTCTGACGTTTACATAAATAACCGGCCATATAAGTATCTCCGCACCCCGTTCCATCAACAACAGAAACAGGTGTATATGCCGGAATATCATAAAATACCCCGTCACTATATATAACAGATCCCTTACTGCCCAAAGTAATGATCACTTCATTCACACCCCAATCCGCCAACAATTTTGCGCCTTCCCTGATATCAGCTATTCCGGTAAGTACTTTCATCTCATGCTCATTGGCCTTAAGGAAATGAATATATTGAAGCGCTTCTTTTTTGTCAGCCCAATCAATGGCAATCACTTCTTCGTTTCGCACTTCACGAAGAAAGCCCTGAACATCAAGCGACAGTTTTCCTTTTTGTGAAAGTGCTTTGATCGTATTTACCGAAATATCATCTGCCAGCAAAGGGCCAAGATGATAAACGCTCGCTTCCACCTCATTCAATTGCTCAGCTGTAAACGGATCTGCCTTCTGAAATACTTTCTGCGTTCGATGATCCTGATTTTCTGAATATCTGTTTTCAAAAAAAACAGTGTAACGACTAGGTAATACTTTTACTTCAATACCATTATTCCTGAGTTGTAAAACAGCATCTATCTCCTTATCAGCCAATGCGGTAACCAGCATATACTCAAGATTCATCTTATGTATTGCATTTGAAAAATAGAAGGAGGTACCGCCAGACATATACACAACCGAGCGAGTAGTAACAATTTTATCCAAAGTGATATGTCCAATGCAACAGATATCGTACATGCTTTTATTATTTGATGATTCGCCACCGATCCGGGTTTGCTAATGTAGCCAATACCATGCTTTTGCCCAAAAACGGTATCGATTGCGTAAGATTTTGATTATCAATGTTCTTGCAATAGTAACTTTATTACATGTAGTTTACTGATTACTTAGTAGTTTTATAAGGCCAATACTTTTTGCATGAAGAAACCGTCAATTCTTTCCATCAAAAAGTCTCCTAAAAAAAGGGTTGAAGGAGAAAACGCTATCCATAAATATGTCGCATCCGATGCAATAGCAAATTCAGATGATGTATTGATGAAACTGGTGAGGGATGCTGTATTGATCCTTGATGACAGCTTCAGAATTAAACATTGGAATAAAGGTGCAGAAGAAATGTATGGATGGAAAGAAGAAGAAGTGATCGGTAAAATTTCTTACGAGGTATTTCATACCAATTTCGACAAAGACACTCCTGCTACAATAAAAAATGAACTGGTCACTAACGGCTTCTACAGAAAAGAGTTTATTCATAACATTAAGAATGGAAGTCAGATTTATACGCATACAAGTGCTTCAGCAATTATTGATGAAGAGGGAATTTTTACGGGCATTATACTGATCATTAAAGATATTACTGAAAGAAAAAAAAGAGAATTTGATTTAGTCAATCATGCCGCATTGGTGGATAATATCAAAGACGCGGTCTTGTCTCTTGATAATGATTTCTGCATACAAACATGGAACAAAGGCGCAGAAAAAATATATGGCTGGAAAGAAAGTGAAGCGATAGGCAGATACGTTTATGAACTTTTGCAAACCGAACGGGAGGCAGGTCTTAGTCTTGAGAAATTAAGAAATATTCATGAGTCAACCGGTTATTATGCAGGTGAGATCATACACAAAACAAAGTCAGGTGAAAAGAAATATATACAATTAAGTTCTTCAGTCATTTTTAATGACGAAGGCGTTCATTCCGGAATGGTAGCCATTTGTAAAGATATTACGGAATATAAAGAGAAGGAAGATCAGTTAAAATACCATGCAGCCTTAATGGAAAGTATTAAAGATGCGGTGTTTTCTATTGATATGTTGTTTGAGATAAAAAGCTGGAATAAAGGTGCAGAAGAAATGTATGGCTGGACGGCAGAGGAGGCGATTGGAAAAATTTCTTACGAATTACTGCGAACGGACTATTTATTTCTCTCTCAGGAACAAGTTATCAAATCATTTAAGGAAACAGGGATTTTTAAAGGAGATATAGGCCAGAAAACAAAATCTGGCAAAGAGATCATTGTTGCCATGAATGCGAGTGCATTGTATGATCAAAATGGTTATATGATAGGTGCCGTTACTTTAAATAAAGATATTACAGAAAATAAAATAAAAGAGGCCAGACTTATCTACCACGCAGCATTAATGGAAAACATACAGGATGCTGTATTTTCTACTGATGAAGAATATCGGATCAAGAGTTGGAATAAAGGTGCTGAAGAGATATACGGATGGACACATAATGAAGCCATAGGAAAAATACCGCATAAACTACTGCACACAAATTACCTCGATCATTCTTTTGAATGGATGGTAAAAAATTTCACAGAGAAAAAATTTTTTACCGGAGAAGTTTCACAAATAACAAAGACCGGAAAAACCATTGTGGTTTTGATGAGTGCAAAAGCCGTTATTAACGCTGACGGCCAAATAGAGGGTGTTGTAATGCTTAATAGAGATATTACTGAAAGCAAAGCAAATGAGAATAAACTGAAAGAGCTTACCAGTCATCTTGAAGAACAGGTAACTCTGAAAACAAAAGAATTGCAGGATGTGTTTGAAAGGGTTACAGACGGGTTTGCCGCTTTGGATAAAAACTGGCATTTTACCTTTATCAATAAAAGAGCTGGGCAGCTTTTCGGCCACCCTCCTGAAAATCTCATTGGTAAACATATCTGGTCCGAATTTCCCGAAGCAGTGGGTCTGCCTTTTTATCAGGCCTATTTTAAAGCCATGGAAACGCAGGAGCCTGAACATATACAGGAGTATTATCAACCCTTTAACCGTTGGTTTGAAAACCATATCTATCCATCACCCGAAGGGGTTTCTGTTTATTTCAAAGACATCACGGATAGGAAACAATCAGAGCAGAACCTTGAAAAAGCAAACCGTCTTTATAAATACATCAGTGGCATTAACCAGATGATTGTTCGTACTACTGATGAAACAACACTTTTCAGCGAAGCCTGTAAAATTGCAATTGAAATCGGCAAATTTAAAATGGCATGGGTGGGAACCCTGGATCCTAAAAGCAAAATCATCAAACCGGTAATCTATGATGGTTTGGATCTGGATTACTTAAACAGTATAAAGATTATTGCTGATCCTTCTTTTGCAGAAGGAAAAGGCCTCTCAGGCAGGGCATTTGAAGAAGGGATTACCGTTTTTTGTAATGATATTGCCAATGACCCGAAAATGATTCCATGGAAAGAGGAAGCGTTAAAACGGGGATTTTTTTCTTCAATCGCATTGCCCGTCCGCAGATTAGGAAAAGTAATCGGAACCTATACTTTATATGCAGGCATACCTGATTTCTTTGATGAACAGGAAATTGCCTTATTGGAGGAGGTGGCGGGAGATATCTCATTCGCGCTCGACTTTATTGAAAAAGAAGCCATGCGCAAAAGAACGCAGGATTCTCTGATCAAGAGTGAACGCCGTTATCAATCACTCACGGAGGTCTCTCCTGCAGGCATTTTTCATACCAACAGAGATGGATTGGTTACTTATGTAAACCAAAGATGGGCAGCCATTGCAGGATCCTCGTTCGCAGATGCATTAGGCAACGGCTGGCATAAGAATATTTATGAAGAAGACAAAGAACCGTTATTTAATGTATGGACAGATATCATAAACAAAGGAAGTTCAGGGCAATTCGAATTCAGATTTATAAGACCAGATAATACAATTGCCTGGGTAATTGGTCAGGCGCTACCAGAAAAAAATTCTGCCAATCAGGTGATCGGATTTGTAGGCACTATCACAGATATAACTGATATCAGACGATCAGAAGCCAAAATACTCGGCATATTAAAAGAAAAAGAAACGATTTTAAACCGTATTACCGATAGTATGGTTTCTTTGGACAATGAATGGAAATTTACATTCATCAATGATATTGCGCTGGCAAGACACCCGCAAACACGTGACGAGATCATTGGCAAAAGCTTTTGGGAGATCAACCCGGGATTAAAAGGAACCACATTTGAAAAAATGTACCTCAACTCAATGCAAACGCAAACGGTTGGTGAGATAGAGGATTATTATGACCCTATGAAGATCTGGTTCAATATAAAAGCCTATCCCGCTCCGGATGGTATGACAGTTCTATTTAAAGATGTTACTGAGAGCAGAAAAGCCAAAGAAGACCTGTTAAAAATAAACAACCAGCTAAAACTTTCTCAGAAAATTGCCAAGATCGGGTATTGGGAGATCGATCTTATTTCAAATAACAATTACTGGTCCGATGAAATGTATCGCTTATGTGAAGTAGAAAATGATGGGACGGTGATTACGCCTGATGATTTTTATAAAAGAGTACATCCCGATGAGAAAGAAAGGGTTATTAACCGTCTTACGTCAATTATTACAAACCGAGAGGACTTTGGGAGTGTAGAATACAGGTTTTTAGCGAAAGACGGTACAATACACCATATGTTATCCACCGGGCAACTTATTGTCAATGATGAAGGAACCCCTGTGCGTATAAACGGAACCATGCAGGATATTACAGAACGGAAAAATATTCAGTTAGAAATCATAAAAGAAAAATATATCTCAGAAAATATTGTAGATAACCTGCCTGGGATTTTCTACTTAATCAATCGAAAAGGAAAGTTCATACGGTGGAACCGGAATTTTGAAAAAGTAATGGGGTACAGTGCAGATGAGGTTGAAAATATGAATCGTTTGGATCTGGCTATTGAAGAAGAAAAAGAATTGATCGCCAAATCGATCAGGGAATCATTAACATCCGGAAGAGAAAGTGTTCTTACCCATTTTGTTACGAAAGATGGCAACATCATACCATTTCATCTTACCGGAATGGCTATAGATTATAATGCAGAGCGTTGTCTGATGGTGATGGGTATTGATTTTTCAGAAAGGGCCAAGATACAGGAAGAAATGGACCAGACATCACGCCAGTTACAGGCGCTGACAGACCACCTGCAAACCATCCGGGAAGAAGAAAGAAAAAGAATAGGCCGCGAGTTACATGATGAACTGGGACAACAATTAACCGCCATGAAAATGGATATTGCCTGGATCAATAAAAAAACACCGGACGATTCAGGATTGATCAAAGAGAAAATGAAAGAAGTAATCGAATTGCTGGATGGAAGCAATACCGCACTCAGAAGGATCTTGAATGAACTGAGGCCTACCATCCTCGACGAGCATGGATTGCTGGATGCATTACAATGGCAGGCAAGACAATTTACGTCAACCACCAATGTTCCGCTTGAACTGATCACATCAGAAAAAGAGATTAGAGTAAAAGATGAGATTGCTACTTGTGTTTTCCGCGTATTTCAGGAGTCGCTTACGAATATTTCTCGATATGCAGAAGCAACCAAAGTAATTACCAGCATTGCAGTAAAAGATAAAATCATAAACATAAAGATTACAGATGACGGAAAAGGGTTTGACACCGGCTCTGAACAACCAAAGTCAAGACAGCCCTTCGGAATTCTTGGGATGAAAGAGAGAGTGCGGGCGCTTAACGGCAGTTTTGAACTTGTATCAGAAATAGGAAAAGGAACATGCATTAATATTAGCCTACCTTTATAATACTAACGCTTATTGTATATTCTATGAAAAGAATAATCCTGGCCGACGATCATAGCTTTATCAGAAGAGGACTTATCCAGATCCTGAAAGACGAATATCCATCTGCAGAGATCAAGGAGGTAGCCGATGGCGAATCACTCATAAAGGAAGTGACACTTCACGATTGGGATCTTGTGATCTCCGATCTGGATATGCCCGGCAGAAGCGGTTTGGAAGCATTGGAACAGATCAAACTGATTAAGCCGAATTTACCCGTTTTGATCCTGAGTATTTATCCTGAAGAGTTATATGCTGTAAGGGTTTTAAAAGCAGGAGGATCAGGATATCTCAATAAAAATTCAGCACCCGAAGAACTGATCACAGCTGTACAACGCATTTCGCTCGGAAGAAAATATATCACTCCCGAAATCGCAGAAAAACTATTGATACAGGTTGATACCGATAAAAAACCTCACGAACTTCTTACCAATAAAGAGTTTGAGATCTTCAAATTATTGGCCCTTGGTAAAACCATTACACAAATCGCAGACTCTTTATCTTTGGCATTAACTACAGTTAGCACACACCGCAGCAGGATCATGCACAAACTTTCACTCACTACCAATTCAGAACTTACGCGTTATGCAATTTCACACCATATTATCTCTGATATTGATCAATAATATGTGGTGGCCTTCCCTAACTGTTTAGTCATTGTACTACACAAGTTCAGTTCTTCATTCTATTTCAGACACTGCTGATAAAGAAGAGCTTTGCTATCGTTATGGAAAAGCTATTGATTGCAGATAAGCAAAGCCTGATCCGAACAGGGCTGTCACACATTTTAAAGATCCAATATCCACACGCCGAGATCATGGCATTGGGAGATGGTGAATCTTTAATCAACGAGGTTCTTACCGGAAAATGGAATCTCGTAATCTGCGATCTGTACCTGCCCGGTTTCAATGGCATAAAATCCATCAGAAAACTGAAATCCCTTCGTCCGGAGACCTCCTTTCTTATACTGAGCATTTATAACCCCGAATTATATGCCGTGCGGATGTTTAAAGCAGGTGCTTCCGGTTATTTACATAAAGATGCAGCGCCTGAAGAGCTGATCAAAGCAGTGCAACGTTGTTTATCCGGCAAGAAATACATCAGTGAAGAAATGGCCGAAAAATTACTGCAACGTATTAATCTGGAAAAAGAACCGCATCAGTCATTAACCAATAAAGAACTGGAAATATTTAAAATGATGGCTTTAGGCAATTCAGTTACACAAATCTCACAACATCTGTCAATGGCCATGGCAACTGTGAGTACTTACCGAACAAGAATTTTGCATAAACTCAATATGAATTCCACTTCTGAGGCAACACGTTATGCGATCTCGCATAATATACTCTCAGACCTCGATTTTTACTCTACCAATTGATCCCATCCTTTAGTAATACTTCTACTGTTTTTGGGCGTAAACTCTATTGTACGCGTTTTTACTCCATCGTTACTTTGTTGTCAGAAAGGAAATAAAGCAGGATATCAGCAGTTAAAAAGATGTATAGTTAGGATCCAATATCTTCCCCCCAACTATCATCAGGATAGGAAGCCTCTCAGCAATGAGGGGCTTTAGTATTTAGGAATGGTGCATAAAAAAAGAGTCCCTCAAAATGAAAGACTCTTTTCGTCGGGAAGACAGGATTCGAAATGACTTACAATATATTAATTTTCAACACTTTAAGACAATATCCGGCATGAACTCAAGCCTTGTCTCACAGGTAGAAAATGTGTTTTAAAAGAGCTATTGTAAAGGTACAAAACCCACTGTATCAGGCAATCACTTTTCATTACTTTTTCATTGTAGCTTATCTTTGTAAACCGGCGCAGAGATGACAACCTGCGTCCTCAAATTCGACGCAAGTGGTCTTGCACAGGGAAAGAGAGTAGACATTCAGTTCTTTAAGTTATTGCTGATTTTGATTTTTATTGTTTGGCATGTATTGGAGGCAAAAGAGTTAGTACACCAATTATTCAAAAACAACTCTGTGGTAACACAGATACAAAACCAAAGAAAGGAGGCCATTATGAAAAATAATGTAACTGTAATTTATCCAGCAATGTCAAAGAACCCTACCACTCACCCTGCAAGCCTTTAGTATAAAAAGCCCTCTACGGAGGGCTTTTATCATTTTAAGTAGTTGAGTGTTTTAATAACCCTCCTGAACCAGCATCTTCACATCTTCCTTGTTGTAATAAAGCGTGCCGCCGACTTTTTTCACACGGATCTTTTTTGAAATGCGGAGCGCAACCAGTTTGTTCACCGAACAGCCGAGTATCGCACGCACATGTTTTGTTTTATATCCTTCCGGTGATTCCGGTATTTTCTGCACCACTTCACTGATCACTGTTTTTAGATCAGCTAGTAAATTATTTCTGAAAACAAGAAGGTCATCCTTCGTCACAATATCTATACTCATAAACCCTCCTTACAGTTTATTGAATTTTATTTTACTGTTTCGGCCAAATGCCGGAAAATATTTGATGTAACCGAAGTCGGCAAGATCATTCATCACTTTATCATAAGTCGATCTTGCATTCACCTTCGCAAGCTGCATGATCCTCGTTCTATTAACTAGGTACATTTCACGCTGCTCATTTTGAAACTCGCTCAGCATGGCGAGGTAAATACTCACGTGCGCTGTCGTAATGCGCGGGTCCTCGCTGATCGTTTCAAAAAAAGCCTCGATGCTCATCTGTTAAACAAGCCAGGTTTACGGTTGGCCTTGGTCCGCTTGGTGAGAAGTTTACCACCTTTCGCCCCGGTATTGGCACTTTCCGCCCGGTCATTTTTTACCAGCAGCTTCCTGTCCGCGTTGATCCTTTTTTCCATCCACCGGCTGGCCAGGAAACGCTGCGCCTCATCGAACCGGATGGGCGGCTGGTCAGGCACGAGGTAAAACCGCTGCGTCAATTCTTGCTGCGATTTCAGCGCCGCCAAATTGGGAACAGCGTTTTCCAATGCCGTCCCCGCCCAGTGCCTGAACCGCAACACGCCGCCCGCGTCAACCTCATTTAACTGGCTGATTAGCTCCGCTGCTTTCACCGCATCACCGTCCGAACCCTCCACCGCATGTTCCCGCGCCGCCAACAGGCGCTCCCAGTTAACAGCGCCAAGAGACTGATCCAGTCCTTCCATTCCAACAGGAATCGCAGGACGCCTTTTCAAGACAGCCGTATAATATAATGCATCATACAAAGCCTGGTCGCCCTTCGAACAGTGAATGATAAAATCACAATCGCCATCGGGTAGCGAAGTCGTATGTGTGATCTCAAAAGCCGCAGGCCCGAAGCACGCAAATGCAATAAGCTGTTGCCGGATCGCAGGCCCGCAACCCAATGCCTCCAGGCGGGTTGCGAGCTGATCGATATTTTTCTGGTTCATAGTTTAGGTTTAAGCGATTCCTTGCCCCTTACCCTGGCGAACACGGTTCTTAGGAAGTAGGCTATTCTGCCGTGTGTTTTTTGGAAGCAGGTCTTTTTTTTTATCAATCTGGTTGGTCACGCTCTCCGCCTTCGCAGTGGTCCCTTCGCCCTGTTGCACACTGTTCGCCGAATTAACCAACGCATCACCGGCCTTCAGTTCCGTGCCATCTTCAATGCGTTTCTGGTCCACCGGCGCCTCACCATGTTTCACTTCCTTTTTCGGCCCCGGCATAAACAGCGAAACCCCATCCTTATCCCACATTTTTAAGGTATGGTGTTTCGGATCTGTTGTCAGTTCAATAGGAATTTCCTTTCCACCCTTGATCAGCGTGGCGTTTACCAGTTCACCCTGTTGTAGCGTTTTGTACAACTGCTCCATCTGCGCAGGGTCTCCCATTTCTTTTAACTGGATCCTGCCCACCGCTTCTTTCAGGTCGAAACCATAACCGCGGTTGTACGAACGCATAGCTGCATTGTTATGCTCATCACGTTCGCTGAAATCAAGCTTCAGCCAGGCGCGATACTTATCGCCTTCCTTCGGCGTCAGTTCCTTGTACACGCTGCGCCCATTCAACAGATTCTTCGCTTCGTTCAGGTCAATGCTCTGTCCCTTGTTGTTAATGAAAAAAGTCTGCGTCGTGTTGACGCTCTGGTTTTTTAAGGACGCATCATACTTGTTGAAAAAATACATATCGCTTCCTTCCTGTTTGGAACGCGCGAAATGCGGCGTAGCGGAAAGTTCATCTTTCCCGAAACTTACCTTGTCTTTCAGTTCGAAATTTTCTTTTCCTTCCGTCATGTTCTTTTCCAGCTCGGGGAAAATCGATTCGTTGAATCCCGCATCCTTCAGTTGTTTCTGCAGGTATTCCAGGTTTTTCTGTGTCATACTCGTTGTTTTATATTCATGATTAATAGATTGCTGTAGAATTTTTCCGGACAACACATCAGGAATAAATTTTTCCATCGGCGTTCCTGTCCAGTGCCGTCCAACCATTTCCGCAACGCGTTCGGCCGCCCGTTCTTCGGTCAAAGCCAAACGCGAAAGACTTTCCACCGCAAAAGATTGATGAATCATTTGTAGTATGTCGCCCAAAACAGTTCCTTCCGCGGGCACCTGCACTGGCTGGTATACTGCATTTTTCCAGTTGTGCTGGTCCAGCATTTCCTCCAGTTCCGCAACCGTTTTATTAAACTTCATATCGGAATAATAACCCAGCACACGCTCGTCATCGATCTCGATATGGTTAAACGGTTTACCTTCTTTCAATTGTTCGCGCGCCGTATCCTGCACATACCCAAGCAGCGCATCTACCGGAAGCAGCACCACTTCTTTTTCGTTGTGGTGATTGAACAGTTGAAAATCCGCAGCGGCAGAAGGAGAATCAAAATAATGCAGGGCATAGACAGAAAGCAATTGGATCTCGCTGTCGAAAGCCAGCCATTCTTTTTCGTTGCGTAGTGCATCCTCTAAGGATTTGCACAGCTTAGGTAAATGCGAAGTAGTTACATGCATAAAACTTTAGTTAAGCAGGATTGCGTTAAGAATATATTTGTTGGGGAGGTCGAGGTGCAGTTGCCGGTCGCTGCCTTTTTCCTGCACATGGATCTGCAGGGTTTGCCCTGGAACAAGTCCCGCTTTGGGAACAATGACCACGACCACCAGGCTTTGTTTTTCTCGAACCGTGTTGGTCGTTTTATCATTTACTAATATGGGTACCTCTCGATCCTGAACAGCGCGCCGCTTCGCAGAACTTCCGCCCGAGAGAAGCGCAGTCACACCACCGATCTCGTAAGAAAGTGTTGACCGGTTATCGATCCGCAGCTTGACAGCGATCACGTTACCATTGGTATAGATTCCCTGCACACGCAGGAGTACCAGGCCGGACGAATACCGCACACCATACAAGCGGTGATCCATACCCCGCACCCTTTGTGCAAGCGCAGTAAGGACTGTATCGCTTAAAATATTTTTTCCCGCGCCAAGATCGAATGTCAGAACAGCGGGCGACGAAGCATACACAACAAGGAATGAATACAGTTTCCCATCAGTTGTGATCACGGTAAGGTTGGTCGTATCAGTAAAAACAGAATCTGCTTTTACTTTCAAAACCTGCGCAGTTGATTTCTGCACAAGGATATGTTCACTGCCGCGGTCGATCGAAAGAATCCCCGAAGGAAAAAGTAAACTGGTTGTTTTATTCGTGGCTACTTCTACCACTGCCACCTGCGCCTTCACTGCAATAACAAAAAATAAAAACACTATGCACACTATCCTTTTCATCACGTCTCTATTTTGAATGGTTATCACGTAAAAAAACCTGGTAGCCCGCCGCTACACTTACGCGCACGGCTTTTACTTTTTTAGACAACATATATTTGACCGCCCCGATACCCGCTATCGCGGCCTGTGTTTTAATACTCGGGTCAAGCGATAACACATTCATCGATTGCATCGACTGTTCAGCAGTGGATTTCAAAACATCCCTTGAAATGGATCCCGGTACATAAATCCCCTCCATGCCATCGAGATCATAGACACTTAATTCCACAGGAAGTATTTCATCACGAAGTCGAACGGATGGCACACGGATCAGTAACCGTTCATTTTCTATAGCTGCAGTTCCATACACCATACTTCCTGCTAGAAGTATTCGCCCCCCAATCGTAACAGCGTTGTTCAAAACCATTTTCACCACCGACCCCGCCTGCAGCACCTGCGCAACCGGTATCGTCGCAGTCATCGAACCACCGGCTGAAGCTGCAGACTGCTCTTCATAAAATCCACTCGCATTTTTCGCGCGCGTCTTACCAAAATAATTTTCTTCATTGTTTGTTGCCGCCTGCACACCCAACGCCGCTGCATCTTGTTTGGCTGTTTCTTTCGAAGACTTCACAGGATTCTGCAAAGCCGCAAGTTTTTCAATCGTCTGGTTGATCGCTTCCAGGTCCGGGTCAGCGCTGCGCTCTTTTGCAGTCAAAACAGGCGGCGTGTACAGAGGCGGTTCATCGCGCACAGGAGGAGAGCTGCTTCGTTGCGGCATATGTATCCGCTCCCGTATCGCAGTAATTTTCTCTTCAACAGTTTTATCCTCCGCATGATTTGTATAAGGATCATTTTTCAATTGCTGTTCATGCCGCACCGAATCATTTACCGCCTGCGCATAAAAACTCATTTTATCTTTCGCACTGTCCTTCGCGATCTGCGCATCCGGCAACCGCATATTCATTCCACCACGTTTTGCTGCATTATCTGTTTTTATTTTTCCGCCACCCATACAGGCAAAAGCAACCGTGATAAACGGTATTGCCAACACAGGAAGGCACAGGTAAAACTTGCACTGCTTGTTCATCTCGTTTCAATTTTAAGGTCCTTGTTATCCAGGATTTCCCAATGCTCGATCAGGAAGCCATGCGGGTTGTGGTCACTGCGCGCAACACTGCGCAAACTGCCTTGTGTAACAAGGCTGCGTGTTACTATGCTGGTGGAACGAATGATTTTCAGTGTCGCGTAACAGCGGAACAAATACGGTTCGGCCACGGTGTTCACGCTCACGCTGTCGATCACTACCTGTTGGCTCACATTGCCTGAAATGATT
Source organism: Sediminibacterium sp. (assembly GCA_965206685.1). Lineage (GTDB taxonomy): Bacteria > Bacteroidota > Bacteroidia > Chitinophagales > Chitinophagaceae > Sediminibacterium. The sequence goes on along the minus strand of OZ242223.1, from coordinate 123,053 downwards.
CCAGCGATATAACCTGTTTCTTGCAAGTCATCGTATTGTTTTTTCGCCGATCCATCTGCCATATACAAGGCGCGTTTGATAGATGCCGCGATCGCTTTTTCATCCGGGTCAAGTGAGAAGAACCAGGTATGGAACATCGCCACATGATCTTTCGCTTCCACACCTATATTTTCTTTGCGCGTTCCCGCCAGCAGCTCCGCTGCTTTGCCGTTGGCGAGTACATAAACCCTTTCCTGCATACGCGCTGCAAGCTGTGAATTGTTGTAGATCGCGTACACGCTGACACACAAACTGCCGATCACAACGATGATCATAAAGCCACGCATCGCGCGGAAAGCAGTGTCAATATTTTGAGTAGGTTTAAACATATTATTTGCCACTTACTTTGTCCTTAAAATAACCGCCGCTTGCGGCTGCATCACTCATATTGCTGCTCATCTTGTTGGCAGCGCCGCCATACGCATCCGCTGACATACCCGTTGTTGCCATTGTCGCTGCCTGCTTGCCTGCACCCACTGTCATGGTAGTAACCTTATGAAGAAGCGCATTGCCACCACCGGCATTGACTATATAATTCGCAATGGAAGGCACCGTGAAATACCCGATGATCCCAATCAACAGAAACGCGATATACGCCCAATCGGTGGTTGAAAACGGCTGGCCCGGAATATTGGGCATGGTGTCCGTCATCATGCTTTCCTGGATCTTCGCGATGATCGCACCGAAAATATTGGCAACCGGCAGCCAGAGATAGACGTTGATGTACCGTGCCAGCCATATAGTCAGCAAATGCTGAAACCCATCGAAAATAGAAAGCGCGAATACTACCGGCCCGATTATCGCAAGCACGATCAGGTAAAAAGTGCGGATCACATCTATGATCAGCGCCGCCGCCTGGAACACAAACTCAAGTATTTGCTTAATCCCTTCACGGATCCAGTTTGCAGGATTGAGCGCACCCATGCCCATCGTACTGCTGTCATGCAGCGCCAGGTATTTTTCCATGGCGGCATTACTGTTCTTCACCATCGCGGCAGTAGCCATCACGACCGGTTGAAGGATGCCGTTAAACAGCGCGATAACTTGTGGAAAAAGACCAATGCATAGCCCTATCACAAAGGGCCGCGCTAAACCATACACATCCACAGGCTCTGTCGCCGCAATATTTTTCCATACACGCATCGCGATATAACAAAGCGCCGCCAGCCCGCCGATCACCCGCGCCACGCCGATCAGTTGGCTGCACATCGGCATCATGTTATTGTACAGTTGATCAAGCACAAACTGCAAACCCTCCCCGTTGGAAATGGATTGCGCACTTACAACCATCGGCATTATCACCAAAATCACACACACTATTCGCTTCATCACTTGGTCTTTATTTTTTACTCAATCCTTTCAATGATTCCATATCACGCCTGTTCTGCCCGCGCAGCATCATGAGCTTCGTATAAGCATCGCTTAAAACTTTTAATTTCGCCGCCTGCTTCTGCACCGATTGCTCCATTGCTCCCATGATCTCCGTGCGTTCACCATCACTCATCCGAAATTTTCCAGGTGTCAAAACAGACAATAACAGTTCTGCATCTACACCGACAACATCCGTAATATTTTTACACGCGATGGTTACTTCATTTAATTCACCCGCTGTAAACACGCCACTCTTTTGTAAATCCCACAACAATGTTTTGCTGTCCGAAACAATCTTTGTTTGCGTGTTGTACACGCGTCCAACAACAGGATTGTTTTTAACCGAAGGATTGACCAGTAACAAGCCATCGAGATAATTTTGATGCAGGTTGAAATTCGATTTTCCGATATCGCGTATCCCGTTGTAACCGTTCTGCAAAGTCTGGTAACCCGATTTCATTTCAGACAACATCAGTTTGAACTGTGCGAGTTTTTCAAGATCGAGTTTTAATTGCTGCAGTTCCTGTGCCTGCGCATACAGCCGCATAAAGCTTAATAATCCCATTATGAACACCATCACCGTTTTCATACTCACTGTTTTAATCGTTGTAAACTTTTCATGTCTGTTTGCATTTGTTGTTTACTGGATGCAAGCCTGTTAGTTTGCTTATCCAGTTCTCTCATATTATCTAAACAATCCTGCATCGCATCACGCAGGGAACTGATTATCTTTACACGATCAGCATCTTTCATCACCAACCCATTACCACTTGTCACTTCCTTCAAAGAAGAAACAACATCCCTTGACAAATCCAGCAGTGCATCCGCCGCGCTTCGCGATACATTAACTTTTGCAATCCGGTTATAGGTTACCACCAATTCTGATTGCAGGGATAGGACCTGCTTCACCTGCGGCAATGCTTTCACCGCGCTGCGAACGGTTTGCAGTTCCTGGAAATAACCAGCATACAATTGTTGTTGTTTCCTTTGCCAGTCCGCGATCTCCGAAAGTTTCAGTTTCGACAGCTCATGTTCCGCCACCTGCTGCGCCTGTTGCAACCAGATGGTTTGGTTCTGCAGTTTTTGTACCTGCAGGTCGATAGCTTTGATTATTTTAGCGATCACCAGTGAAACAGGATCGATGCTTTGCGCACCGGCGTGAAAAAAACATCCACACAAAACCAAAATCACAATTAGCCTTTTCATCTTTCACAAAATATTTTGATGTACAGGTTAACAACAGCATCCACGATCTGCTTCCTCGAATGGGAGCACCACCAGATCCCGTAGACCATAACAGCGATACAGATAAGAGCAACACCGCACCATAATAATCTTTCTCTCATAGCGTTAATGATTTGATACCCGCTTCCATACTTCCATGTTCAGAAGCAGCACGGGTGACTTTTAGTTTTTCTTTTTCTTCCGTTGTATAAGTCAAATATTCTTCCGGTGAAACCTCCACGCGGTACACTTTTGATACGCGGCCACCAAGCGAGATAAACACTTCCTTGTATTTGCGTGAGGGATCATTGGCCTTGTTCAGTGAAAGCACAAGCGTCTTTTCTTTTTCCGTAAGCCCCAACAGTTCTTGCACCACCTGGAACTTGTTTTCATACCGCGACTGGTCCAGCAGGATCTTGCATTCGCTGTTGTTGATGATGGCCTGTTTGACTATAGGAGAAGAGATGAGATCCTCAACATCCTGCGTCACCACCACCGCTTCGCCAAAATATTTACGTACAGTTTTATACAGGTATTTAATATACTCCGCCATGCCGTCCCGCATAATAGCTTTCCACGCTTCTTCGATCAGGATCATTTTCCGTACACCCGTGAGCCTGCGCAGCTTGGAAAGAAACACTTCCATGATGATGATCGTAACAACCGGTAACAAAATCGGGTGATCCTTGATATTGTCCAGTTCAAAAACAATGAACCGTTCATCCAGCAATTCAAGATTTTCACTGGAGTTCAGCAAATAATCATATTCACCACCTTTGTAAAATGGTCGAAGCACGTAGAGAAAATTAGCTAGGTCAAAATCCTTGTCCTTCACGGCATCCGCGCGCAATGCAATGGTAAAATCACCCTGCAGGAATTCATAAAAACTGTCAAAGCACCTGAACGCTGTGGGTTGTTCATAATACAATTGCAATGCGTTGGAGAGCGCGACATATTCGCTGCGCGTAAAACGCTCGTCATCTTTTTTCCAGAGTGCCACGAGCAGCGTCTTGATGCTTTCTTTTTTCTCGCTGTCAGGAACGCCCCCGTAAAAAGGATTAAAGCAGATCGGTTTGGCTTCCGAATACGTGAAGTAATAGCCGTTCAGGAGTTCGCACAGACCTTTGTAGGAATGACCCACATCCACCAGCACGATATTCGTACCCTGTTCGTAATAGGAACGCACCAGGTGATTGGTAAAAAAAGATTTACCGCTTCCCGAAGGGCCGAGGATAAATTTGTTCCGGTTGGTAGTAACACCCTTCGCCATCGGTTCATCCGAAATATCCACCAGCAGCGGCTGCCCGTAGAGCCTGTCGCCAAGCCGGATACCGAAACATCCGGCGGAAGAACGATACCCCGTTTCTGTCGCAATAAAACATGCTGCGGGTTCAAGGAAACTTAAAAACATTTCATTGCTTGGAAGATCAGCAGCATTGCCAGGAATCCCCGCCCAAAAGAGTTGCGGCGCACCAACCGTTTCCAGTTTAGGTGAAGCATCGATCGCAGCCATTGCGGCACCGCACGCATTTCTTACTTCCTGCACCTTACTCACATCACTTGTCCACGCCAAAACATGAAAATGCGCACGCACACATTGCCGTTGTTCTGCAACCGCTTCACGTAAGTATTCATCAGTAGCGTCATGCGCCACTGCGTTATCACGCGAATAAGCCGACAATGATCTTAAGCGAAGCTTTTTCTTTTCAAGTTCCTTGATCACGGTATCGTTGTCCTCGATCCGTATGAACTGCTGGTACAAATGATTAACACCAAGCAATTGCCCAACGGGTGAAACCAAATCAATGGAAAATTTAACTGTATCAGTAGAATATTTCTCGTGTGTGATCCTGGGGCCGCATACACCTGGCATCTCATCCGCAGAAGCAAATGAAAACATACTGCAATATTTTTCTCCTATTCGCACACCATCAGAAAAATCCAAATCGCGCCGCACGCCATCATTATCGAGTAACAAATATTCATTCACTAACGCCACCAGTTCATCATCCTTCAACCGCTCATACGTGATCATTCCCGTATCACTTAGTATGCGCACAAACTGAGAACACACACCTTCAAAACTTTTTAAGAATGCGGGATCAATGGTTTCAACAGGAACCAAATGTTTCCTTAACAACGAAGAGTATAATGAATTCACCTGTTTGCGAGTCTGCGCAGTCATGGTCAGCATCAGTCTGCAGGAATGTTCGAGATAAGGACGTTCATGGAAATACCGATCGCTGCTATGTGAAAGAAACGACGTTGCGGATCCGTAATCACCGCGGTACGGCAACTGAATAAACCGGTCCGTTTTATGTAGATAAGTACCGACCGGGAGCAGCTTGATGGCTTTGATCCAGCTTTGATGAAGAGATACATAATCGTTGTTTGACAAGGTAAATATTTCAGGCAGCGTTAACCGATACGCAATCGTCAGGTCACCCATCTTCGAGAGGATCATATCATTCTCGACACCGTATAAAGGAATATGTTCTGAGAGGTTTTTCATTTTGCAAATAGTTGATCACAATAAATTCTCTTAGGTGTTACGCGTTTCGCCTGTTGTTTCATCCATCCATGTTCACCATACAATCGGTTGAGCCGGTATACCCGCATCACATGCAGTGTAATGGAAACACCGACCAGCAACGCACACACGATCATCGGTACGCCTACTATATACAACACGGCGAACAATAACAGCGCACAAAGCAACCCTCCCGCGAGCCACCAGATATACTGCGCCTTCAACCCACGGAATACAACTGGCCTGTTTACTCCTTTATTAATTGAATACACGTTTGTCATAATCTTCTTCCTTTTCCTTGTCGTAACCGCTTCTTCGGCAAGAGAGGTTCCCTGTTTAGTTTCTTCGGTAAAAGGTCTTTGCCGGTAATTCCTTTTTTCTTTGGGTGCGGCATCTCATTTATCACCTCCGGTATCCGCTCGATCATCGCTGCCAATACCGGGTTCTCATCCTTCCATGTTTTAACGTACGCATCCCAACCAACAGGATCCATTTCGCCCAGGGATGGCAGGTCAATGATTTTCAGTTCATCTTTTCTTAAGTCATATTGTTCAGCCGAACCATTGAAAAGATTTTTCGTTTTCGGATCAAAACAGAGTTTGAATCCCGTTTCTGTTTCGAATAAATCATCAATCGAAAACCTATTCATAAAATCATCAACATCTCGCATCTCCCATAATCGTAAGTCAAGAAAGAACTGCGCCCCCCCGATATCGATCTTCGGTAATTCTCTCGCCGGCCAATGCTCCCACATACTCGAATGTTTTAAATTCCAAAGAATGCACGGATCACCGTAGTTACTACCACCAGAAACACGCAACTGCCAAACCATGCAGCAGCAACCTTGCCTGTATCATGATCACCCGCGTTCCACTTGTTGAATACTTTCACTGCACCGATTAGTCCCACGATCGCGCCGACCGCGTACATCAGTTGGGTGCCCGAAGCGAAATAGCTGCGCACTTTCTGGTTCGCATCGAGTATACCGGCATTACCATCTTGTGCATTAGCTGCAAGCGAAACGATCAACATCGCTGCCAGTATTTTTATTATGTTTCTCCACTGTTTCATCCTTCACGTTTTTATTTTATCTTATAAACATGCCCGCCGACACTTGTCTCTCGCAATTGGTTCTCCTGCACCGTACCGGCAGGGCATGTGTGTTGCGCCGGTGTTCTTCACTCACGGCTTCTTTTTCTCACGCCACCATTGCAACAATTCTTTTCTGTACATCCAGCCTATCACGAGGTAGTAAGCAATCACCACCAGCGCAATGGTCCTGATGTATTGTATCCAGCCGATCCCGTAGAACATAATTTGCTATTGAAAATTGCCAAGGTTAAAACCGATCGTAAGTCCCCATGATCCCTGGTAAGGTGATATACCACCGCTTGCACCAAACGGTACCAGGTAATGCAGGTCGATCTGCCAGCCCTGGTCATCCACGAATCCTTTGTATCCCGCGCCAAGTGAAAAATATTTCCGGTTGCCCGCGCTTGCTTTTTCAATCGATGCACCACCCCGCAGGAAGAATTGATCCACGTACCCGTATTCGACTCCTGCCGTGTAACGCGTGCCGCTGAAATTGTCTTTCAGCAATCGCGCTGCATCAACAGATACCTGCACTGAATGGAATTCCATCTGCTGTTTGTAAGCAACACCAAGTGCCGCCGACGCAGGAAGATTATATTTTTTCGAACCAAGGTTACTTACTGTTGCACCCCATTCCAGTCGGCTCGCTGATTCGCCGATCTGTGTAAAACCATAGTAACCCACATCACCGCTAACCGTGTACCTCTTCACGGGGTTAGGTTCATACGCGTTCTGCGCGAGGAAACGTAAGGTTGTGCTTAAGGCATGGTGTTCGTTTAGTTGCAATGCAAAGGATCCACCCAGGTTATATTCACGCGCCGTATAAGAGCTGAGTGTTGCGCCGTTCTCATCGCGCGTGTCCATAGCACCGAGGTTTAGATAATTAAGCGAAAGGCTGAAGGCTGCCGTGTTAACGCTCGCGATATAACCCACGTTCATCATACGCGTATCAGGGGAAATCCCCGTGAGCCAGGGCATGTAGCCGACAGACACCTGGTGAAAGTATTGCGTGAATGCACTCTTGGCAGGATTGTATAACAATTGCTGTGTGCCTTCTGCGGACGCGATCCCCGCATCTCCCATTCCCATGCCCCTGCTGCTTGCATGTATGGCTAAAGAAGGAAATGTTGTAACCACCTGGGCGCGAAGGATAGTCACGCATAGTATCCATATCAGAAATAATATCGTTCTCATAAAATAGCGAGTGTTTGGTAAAGCGTTACTGATTTGTTCCCAAGATCATCCACGACATAAAGCCCGATTTTATGATCTCCCTTCGCATGAAAGGTCCAGTATATCACAGGTTGATTGGTACTGATTTCCTGGCCGTTGATAGAGTAATGATATTCGCTGATCGTGCCATCAGGTTTACTGGTATTCGAAGCATCGAACACATAGTTCCAGCTTTGCATTTGTTCGCTCCCGAGATCGCGCCAAAAAAAACTTGGGCTGGCCATAGTGCTTGGAACGCAGCGCACGAATAATTTTTTTGTTTCACCGCGCCCGAGCCGGTCGGTTAAATAAATAGCTATCTCGTACAACCCCTGCAGATCCACCACGCAAAAAAGTTGCACGCTGTCCATTACCGGTATTGACGCACCGCTACTTATCTCTGTTCCGCGATATAACAGGTGTACCGCTGCAGGCACGCTGTCAATCCGGATATTCATTTCATGTCTCGGATTACTTACATATACAGTTACGTTTCCATTCCCTGTTGCCCGCACATTCGTCCAGTCCTTCTCGCGCACATGCAACGTATCCTTGCTGAATTGTATCACAGGCTTTGAGGCAGTCTGCATGATCACATCTTTCTGGTTGCTGCATGAAGCAAGAGCGCCCAACAGCAAACCGAATACTATTTTTTTCATAGATCAGTATTTAAAAACTTTATCAAAATGTTTTTGTCCGTTGTAAATCGCTGTAATGAAATAGACCACGTTCGGCGTTAATCCATCCAGCCCGTCGAGTGTAAAAAGATTCTCACCTTTCTCAGCCGTCTTCCGCCAGTTGCGCACCAGCTTTCCTTCGCCGGCAAATAACTGAATCACGATCTCCTGTTTTCTTTCCAGTATTACCGATACTTTTAAGTGATCATGGAAAGGGATCGGGAACACGTTCCAGTCTTTTAAATTCCCCCGCACAAATGTTTGTGGTTTGGGTAATGCCGCCTGTGGTAAGACTTTCACCCATGCATCGAAATGCGTGATACAGTTCCGCTTACTCACTGCGTCTAAACCAACATGCACCGAATCTTTTGCGAGGTAATAATGCTGCATTACAACACTGTCACTTGTTACAGCTTTGGTACCATCACCGAAATCCCATCTGAATTCATTTGTGTGCGATACTTCTGCAATCATTTTTACCTGTCCTCCGTATACAATAGAATCTGGTGTGATCATCAACCTGCCCGCCGGGTACTCAGTATCATCAGCTGTAACAGTCACTGTTGTGCTGTCATAGCATCCTTGCGCCATCACCATAACCTGATACTGCCCGGCGCCCGCGAAAAAATTGCTGTCCCACCCAAATGTTTTTCTCGATGAAATACTTTCTGGTGGATCAGTCCACCGCCAGACTTCAAAGGGTTGCCCCGCATTGGTTGCGACGAGTTCTGTTTTACCACCTTCACATACTTTGCGTGATCCGAGGATCACCGGCACAGGCACAGTGCCGATCGTGACCTGCACTTCAATGGAAATGGCTGCGGCTTTACATCCCTGTGCATTGATCGCCTGAACAGTGAACTTTCCAGGCTGACTGTTGACGATCGTATCCTTTGTACTCAAACGAAGTGGGGTTGCATTGAAGTTCCACTGGTAAGAATACCCGCTCGTATAGTTGAGTATTTTAATCGCACCGCTCGAACCATTGCAGAGATGGGAATTATCAGCAGCGATCACCGCTGCATCAGGTAAAGAGTATATTGTAATAGTCGCATCACCGGGAACATTCGCGGCGCACGCAGTCGAACTCGCATCCTGCACACTGATGAGCGTATATACAAAACTTCCGGAAGTGGTAGTAGGTGCTGCGATACTTACACTGTTGCCTGTTACTGTCGTTACAGTTTGATTGGCACCACCATTGATACGGTAAGTGAAAGTATACGGCGCAGTTCCGAGTGATCCTGTGAATACAACAAATGGTGAAGAAGTATTCTGACAAACAGCTGTTGTCCCGCTGATCGATGCAGAAGGCAATGCATTCACATTCACGGTTACAGATCCCGTAGCAGTATTACCGCACGCGGTACTGCTTGCATCCGTTACGCTCACGAGTGTATAAGTAAAACTGCCGGGAGTAGAGGTCGCAACAGGCACTCCAACACTGTTACCAAGCGTAGTAGATACTGAAACATTCGCACCGCCATTGATACGGTAAACAAAAGTGTAAGGTGCAGTTCCACCCGTTGCAGAAAACACAACTGAAGGTGATGCACTGTTCTGGCATACCGAAGTGCTTCCACTCACAGAAGCGCCCGGCAATTCATTTACGCGGATGTTCGCGCTTCCGCCAGCCACAGCAGAACAGCTTGTACTGCTTGCATCCTGCACACCGAGCAATGTATACGAAAACAATCCTGACGCATTATTAGGAACAGAAACCGAAGCACTATTGCCGCCTGAAGTGGTAACTGTCTTTGCACTACCACCATTGATAGAATAAGTAAATATATATGGAGCCGTACCCAGCGAACCGGTAAACGTAACAACAGGGGAGGTACCATTCTGACACACAGATGTGGTTCCAGCTATCGTGGCCGTTGGCAATGTATTCACCGTGATCGTTGCAGAACCAGATGCACTGTTACTACATGAGGTACTGCTTGCATCACTAACACTCACAAGGGCATAAGTAAATGTTCCCGCACTACCGGTCGGTGCCGCAACTGAAACAGAATTTCCACTTGATGTAGCAACGCTTTGCGCAGCGCCACCGTTGATGCGATACGTGAAGGTATACGGCGCAACCCCGTTTGCTCCCGTAAACACAACGGAAGGCGCAGTAGCATTTTGACAAACTGTTGTCGTACCTGCAACAGAAGCCGTAGGAAGTGGATTCACCACGACTGTTGCAGATCCGCTGGCAGCAGCAGAACAACCCGTGCTGCTCGATTCAGAAACAATAACCAATGAATAAGTAAAACTGCCCGCAGCAGAAGTCGGAACATTCACACTCACACTCCTACCGCTTGTCGTAGTTACCGTCTGTACAGTTCCACCATTTACACGATAAGAAAATGTATAAGGCGCAGTACCCGCACTGCCGCTAAAGGTTACCGAAGGCGAAGCACCATTCTGGCAAACCGAACTGCTACCAGAAATCGAAGCGCCAGGCAATGCTTTGACAAAAGTCGTAATGGTATTCGAAGTCGACTGGCAACCGTTGTTATCAGTAACCGTGACATTGAAACTGCCCGCAGTCGAAACATTAATTGCCGATCCGCTGGCACCCGTGTTCCATAAATAAGCCGCAGCTGGTGTGGAAGTAAGAGTAACACTTCCACCCGAACAAAAAGTAGTGGAACCCGATGCAGAGATCACCGGTGCGACAACCGTAAAATAATTTACCGTAACAGAACCGGACAACGCGGTGCATCCTTCCTTCGTAACTGTCACACTGTAAGTTCCTGGTCCAACATTCACAGTCCTTGTTGTCGCACCATTGCTCCATGCATACGAATCAAATCCAGCACCCGCGTCCAGTGTTTTCAAAGTGCCGGGACAGATCGTATACGATGTGCCGGGTGTTGGCAAAGGACAGGAACCAGTTGTAACAACGATTTGATTAGAAGGCGACGATTTACCACACGCATTGTGATCAACTGCGTAGTAAGTGCCCGCAACAGAAACAGTTAAATTGTTTCCACTTGCGCCATTTGACCAGCTCACGCTCGATCCCGTGGACACCAAATTAGCAGTGGCACCATTGCACAAAAGTTGGTTATATCCCGGTGTAACAGTAGGCGCTGCGGGAACACTACCCGTTGTAATAATAACCGTATTGCTGTTCGCAGAATTCCCGCAACTGTTCTGTTCCCACGCGAAATAATTGCCGGGTGAAGTAACCGTGATCGTATTCCCCGTTTGCCCCGTGCTCCATTTGATCGTTCCGCCACCGGACGCCGATGCAGAAAGAACCGTAGAAGATCCGTTGCATAAAAAAGTACCGTTGCTGCTTGATACGTTTGGAGCCGCTGGTGTGCCGCCTGTGCTGATCACAACCGTATTGCTGTTGCCGCTCGTGCCGCAACTGTTCGCTTGGTACGCATAATAATTTCCTGGATTGGAAACAGAAATGCTTCCGCCCGTTTGCCCCGTTCTCCAGGTAACAGAACCCGTAACACCGGATGCTGCAAGCGTAGTTAAAGAACCGTTACATAGTTGTGTACCATTAGAGGAAGAAATGGATGGCGCGGCAGGCGTACTTCCCGTGGTGATCACAACCGCATTACTGTTGCCGCTTGTTCCGCAGGCATTGGTATTGGTCGCATAATAACTGCCCGCATTGGAAACAGAAATACTTCCACCCGTTTGCCCGGTGCTCCAGTTAACGGTTCCATCAATCCCTGATGCAGTTAAAGTTGTCGCAGCACCGTTACACAATAAACTTCCATTGTTGGAACTAACCGAAGGCGCAGCAGGTGAAGCACCAACCGTAACTGCGATCGTATTGCTGTTGCCGCTGGTACCGCAACCGTTTGTCTGGCTCGCATAATACGAACCCGAACCGCTTACTGTAATCGAATTACCGGTTGCGCCTGTGCTCCAGGTCACCGTTCCATCCACGCCCGATGCAGTAAGCGTTGTTGTAGCGCCATTGCACAACAGGGTACCATTGTTTGAACTGATCACCGGTGGGGCAGGCGAACCGCCCGTAGTAATGTGCACCGTCGAACTGTTCGCGCTCTGCCCGCAGCCGTTCACTTCCCACCCGTAATAATCACCCGCTGCACTCACCGTGATCGAAGTACCCGTCGCCCCCGTGTTCCAATAGATCGTCCCACCCGTAGACGTTGCAGTAAGTGTTGTTGATCCACCGTTACACAAAGAGGTTCCGGCAGAAGACGAAAGTGTTGGAGCGGCAGGAGCCGAACCCGAAGAGATCGCAATCGTATTCGAAGTCGCCGTCTGGCAGGCATCACTTACGATCGCGTAATAATTTCCCCCAGCACCTACTGAAACGGTTCCTGTATTATCTGATAACAAAACAGGCGATCCATCTTTGTACCAGTCATACCGAAACCCATAGGAAGCATAATTCGGCGAACCGCTAAGCAGTGCATTGTCACCACACACAGTCGTGGCAGATGCCGTAATAGGCGCAGAAGACAACGTCACAGGATTCGTATACAACAAAGGCACGCTGAATAATATTTTCGAACTGCGCGTAGTGGTATTATTTCCCTGGTCGATCGCTTCGATATCCAGAGCAAGTTGCTGCCCTGTATTATTATTCGGAAACGCCTGGTAGTTTACATCGAGCGACATCCAAAGGGTATTCGGTCCCTGCGGGATATTCACAGGGTTGGTAAACCGCGAGCCATCAAAATACGCAGGTTGCAAATTAATATAGGTCTGCAAAGGTGTAGATCCCGACCAGATGATCTGGTACCAGCCGATCATATCGTAAGAATTGGAAAAGCTGTTGTAGTAATAATAATTGTAACGGATGCCCTTGTACATATTCGGTGTCGGGTTGGTTACTTTCCCGTACATCCTGATATTCGAAGTCGGTGTACAATAAAATAATTTATCTACGCTCCCTGACAGCGAGTAAGGCTGCGCGCTCACGCAAAGGCACGCGAAGAGCCCTGCACACAATAGTAGTATTGTTCGCATGTGAAAAGATTAAAAAGTGAATAGTAGTTTAATAGGAAGTGAAGCGATACGCTAACCCCAGCCCGTAACAGAACCGCGTGGAACCTAGTGAACTTCGTAGCAAATATTTCTGTTGCCCGAAAAGCGATAGCCGGAACACATCCGTAAGGTTGCATTCGACGGATGCTTCACCAGCAAGTCCGTAGTTCATTCTTTGGGAAGGAGAAAGCCCCTTGTATAGCCACGGCTCGGATACCAGTTGCCACGTTGCGCCCAGGCCAGCGCGCCACGACAATAGCGGCAACGGATCGCCCGCCTCAAGGGGGGAATATTCGGCCAGCAGATCCGCGCCATAACAGGAATAGTTTAATGCATTTCTTTTCGACCGCTCAAAGAAACCGGCAAGAGAAAAATTGACCGCACCATTGGTCCAGTGCTCGTACTTAAGCGATACATGATCAGAAGGAGTAAGTGTATGACCCAGCCTGAGACCTATGCTTTGCGCATTTGCATTCACTCTCACAAGGACCAGTACACACACCACAAACGAAAAAACAAAAGGTTTCATAACGATTGTTTTGGATGATTGAATTTGATTACACAAAACTACCACCCTGTAACCTGCATGTTATTTGACTTATCAAACAGCAATAGGAAATTATTTGATTAATCAAAATCCTCACAGTTTTTTTCTGATATAAAAAAAGCAGGCTATTGCCTGCTCATTCAAGTATCAAATTCAATCAAAATTAATTGCTGGGTAATACCGTGACCGCATGATTGGCGCTTGCCCCAACTTTATGTGCACCAGCAATGCCGTCAGCTTTGTTAAAGTCAGAAGTGGGGCTTCCTAACAGTTTCTTTTCTGTTTTACAATAGGCCTGCCACTTTGTTGTCTTTGGGCCAGCACCTTTTAGTGTTTTAGCGGCGGCTTTCTTAGGTGCTGCTTTTTTTACTGATTTTTTTGCAACCTTTTTGGCTGCTTTTTTCGGGGCAGTTTTTTTCACTGCTTTTTTCGGTGTAGCCTTTTTCTCTGCTTTTTTTACAGGTGCCATAGGTATGTTTATTTATTGAAGAAATTTATTGGCAGGGTAAAACTGATTCCTATATCATTTCTGTTCCAGACCCCAGTAATTCCGCTGTTTCCCTGATCGGTAAGATCTTTCCATTTGAAATAAATTTCAGTATTGATTACTGGCTGGTCTTTCTTCGTGTTTGTAAAGGATACGATATAGCCGATTCCAACATTTGCGATTGTTGTTTTGCTGTCAAGAAAATGGATTTCCGGGAAGACATGGAATCCCGATGGCTTTTTGCCATACATAAAATAACTGTTAAGAAATAATTTCCATCCTTCATCTTCAACAATAGGATCTGTGTAAGCGTTGTATTTTTTCTCTACGACTCTTGTGACATCGCCCGCACTGTTTACGTTTTTCTTGGTATCGGTGATGGCTTTTGTAGCCAGCAGTTCTATGTTATTTGTACGCTCCCTGGAAAACCCTACATTAAAATAAGTTAAGCGGTTGTTTAGCGTGTTTTTGCGAAAATAATTATAAGAGAGTCCAAGATTATAGGTATTGAATTCCGGTTTGCTGATTTGGTTGTCAAAAGCCGCAGTAGCATCATACACGGCATAATTTTGTTTACCGCCACCACCTGCAAAAGTGATCCAGTGAAAAGCGTGTTTTATCAATGGAAAATGAATCAATAGAGAATCCTGAACAGCTTGCCTTTCATCGTCAGCTTTTCCTTTTTTGTATTCTGCCAGATAATTGTTGGCTCCCGGGAAAAATTTCAATGCAACGTTTAATGAATCCTGGCGCAAAGTGAATTCGGTGTATAACTTCTCAAACTTCAGTAAATTGTCTTCATTGGTCTTTGAAGCATCTACCATTGCCTGCCATTTTGTTTGATCGCCACCGAAGTTTGCAGCAGTCTTTGTTCTGTTGGCGAGGCATTCATCGATGGATGCCTTAGTTACGGCTAATTCCTTTGCGACAATAGTTAACCTCTCATTGATAACAGCCAATGGCTCGTTGGCAATAACAGCTGCCCTGTCATACTTTTTCTGTGCAGCATTTTTCGACATTTCATAAAATGCGTATTCAGCGTAATCAAGCGTAACTTTTGGAATTCCGATCAGTATATGATAGCTGGCATTAATGGAAATACCGGTATTAAGAGATGAATTGGAGAATAGCGATGCGGCACTTTCCCCGATCAGGTCGCCTTTGGCAGAAAAACTCAGGAAAGAAATAAATGCCTTATCTGCCTTTGCTTCATCCTTTCCCAGGAAAGCGGTTCCCTGGAACTTAAAACTCCCACCGGCCGGATCAAGGCTCGCGAAATTACCGAGTGTACCTGAGCTTGTTTGCGAAGTCACCAGGTTGCCGAAATACCAGCTGGTAATTTTTTTAATCTCACCCCTCGTAAGCGGGAAAGGAGGGTTAATAGGCGCTGGCGGGGCAGGAGCCGGTGCCTGCCCGTAAACAGAAACAGCAGTCAGCGCACTAATAAGGCAAGCGCTACCGCAAAGTCTGCGGATTAAAACATTTTTCATAAACAGGTAGTATGGGTAATAAAAAGCCGGGGGGATATGACAAAATACAATGATATATTGAATTTTGCAAATCCCCCCGGTAAATGAACTTTATCCCAGTTTGCGGTATTTACTCAAAGTAGAATTATCCATGCCCAAATATGCCGCGAGCATATAATCCTTGATCCGCGGATCCTTCAATATCCACGGATACTCGTCCTGTATCTTCTTATACCGTTCCTTCGGCGGCATCGCCAGCAGTATCACATGATCCTCGCTCATTGAATAATATGTCTCCGTAATTCTACGCGCGTTGATATTGAACTCAGGAAACTTCTGCATCAGCGCCTCCAGTTCCACTTTCCGGATTTTACGGATCGAAGTCTCCGCCATAGTGCGTATCGTCAACTTTGAGGGAAGCCCTGAATAATACGATTTCATCGAACCGATCACCTCACCTTCACGATGAAACCATACGATCCTTTCTGAATCATCCTCGCATTCATAATATATTTTCAAGAGACCCGATTCCACGAACGCTACCCAATCGCAAACTTCTCCCTCATGCAAAATGATCTTATTCGCTCTATGTGTTTCTTTGGGTAAATGATGTAATAAAAATATCTGTAACTCTTGCGCCACAGGATGAAAACTCTCCAGCAACTTCAATAACTCTTCCATGGTTTATACTTTATTAAAACAGAAACAGACACGGCAATAAAAAGCAGCAGCGTTATCTCGGTGATAGGAAACTGAAACATACTCGCTTTATGATGCGCCTGTGCAAAGAAAATAATCAGCGACACCCACATGATCGTAAGACCCAATAGCTGCAAACCATATCGACGCACGGGAATACTCACAAGGGAAACCATCATTGCAATCACGCCTACTATTGCAAACACCTGTCCATCGGCAGATGCATACCGTACATACCATAGATACGGTGCCGCGAAAATTTCTCCACCGATCATAATAATCGAAAAGCTGATCAGTTGCATTACCGGGTGGCTCATTGCCTTGAATGACCATGTCTGTTTCATAGGTTTGATTTTTAATTGCAGGGTCCTTTGCTTGAACCCGCGTATTCTTTATTATTAGTAGTAGTCGTACCCGCAGTTCCATTATTTTTCATCTGGTTGATTTTTTCATACAAACCCTGCGGTGTATTGCTGCCGCCATCCACTTCAAAACCGGGTATGGAATGTCGCGGGATAGAGAATCCTGCGCCTGCAGCATTGAACACATCCAGCGCAAAATCCGTGCAGTTATACAAGCCTACATTATAGCTGTCACGCGCGGCATTA
Organism: Sediminibacterium sp.; assembly: GCA_965206685.1. GTDB lineage: Bacteria > Bacteroidota > Bacteroidia > Chitinophagales > Chitinophagaceae > Sediminibacterium. Next base: position 106,121 of record OZ242223.1, on the reverse strand, counting down.
ACCGCGTTGATGGCCGCCTGGAACTGTGCCGGTGTTACTGAAATCGTATATCGCGCCTGGTATTCGTGACCACCATCATCAACGAGTTTGGAACCGATGGTGGGATTTTCAAGCGTAATGAGTTTATAACTGCTGGTCGGGTAAAACCCAACATCCTGGGTAACGCCACCATAAGGTGTGGACTTGGATAGTTCGACGAATGCATGACCGGGAAAACGTTCGTCCCAGTTGTAAAATATTTCCGGGTGTCCATCAGTCGGGAGGTCTGCTGAGATCGTCACCGTGTAAAGCGTAGTGCTGTTATCAGGAATCGTACCAAAACAATCTGTATATTTCTTGGGTTCGATCCTGTCTTTATTTTCGGGTGCATCCGGATCGATAGTAACAACAGGTGGAGTAGAAGAACCACCCCCACCGCCTCCGCCGAAATCAAAGGAGAGGTAATCAAACTGCGTACCCATGTCTAACATGGCAAGCAGGCTCATCCAGGTGGACCATGAAATACCACCACCGCTGGAATAGGATGAACTCACCACAACTTCCGGTAAAGTACAATCCGCGCATTCATAATTCAAACGCTGTCCGCTGCCGACGCTGTTGACACTTACGCCGGTAAAAGTATGCAGCTCTTTTATCACGCCATTTTCAATGGAATAATGCACTGTATGTCCGCGTTGCAGGGAAGAACGGCTAAACACGCCGCTATACTTCGGCGCACCTTTTACCTTGGCAACACTGCCCGAGACCTTGTAAATATTTCCTTTGACAAATGCGCCATTGCCATCAACATCGAGTATAATGTTTTCTTTTTGCATGGTGGCGAGATACACGGTGTGCCCGTTGGAAAGTTTAGCCGTTCGCACAGAAGAAAAATCAACAGCGCCAAGATCCTTCTCGGAAAGCTGTGTTTGTAAAATGGTCCTCATCGTTTCAGATGCGGGATCAGTGGAAATTAAATTTTTCCTGCATGAAAACAGCAGGAGCGAGGCACAAAAAATGATCATCATTCTTTTCATAGTATGAAAGGGTATTGGTGAAATGACTCATGCCAATACTTTTCGCCGGGAGACATTCCATAACCATTCGCTTGGGGCAAGCAGTTTGTCCAAACGGGATAGGGATTAAAAAAGGGTAGGTAGCAAGCTACCCACCCCTCGGCTTTGCCTTCCCGGCGCTCGCGTAGCGCCAGTATTGGTTATCGCGCGACAACCACATACAGGTAAGCCAGGGATCCTTTAAACCCAGCGCATAGCACCGGGCTTCAATTCATTACTGCCTTGATCCGTTCATAAAATCATATTCCTAGTCCGCCGCAATCGTCCAGTCTTCAAATCACTTATCATAAATGAGGCCCGGTATAAACATACAGGCCGTTGTTAATAGTCACGCTTTGTTTCCAAAAACTAAAAACTACAACATGAGAAATTGTCATTTTGTTCCGCTTTTGTTTCCCCTGTATTATAAATGCAGGATGTAAAAACATCCCGCCTGCATGTTAACTTGAACATGGGAAAACTGTAATGCTTGAAAAACCAAAAAACTTGCTTTTTGTCAATATGAAAAACAGATATGGAAACCCTAACATAGTAGCCTTCTTGCTTGTATTACTAAAAGGACATCGATAAAATAAATTTCATTCTGAATTCTATTTTACTCTTCACTTCTTTTCTTGAGCCGATACAATTCAAATATCTACACAATACTCGTTTCATTTATCCGTCACAGAACATCATCTTTTATGATTAGCATGATTTCTCTATTCAAATACATGCTTCTTTTCATTAAAACGTTGCAACAGGGCGATTTGATTTCCGGCCCTTACAAAATTATGATCCTCATAGCTAGCTCCGTAATAAGTATCATTGCTAAGATAATCAGTCAGAAAGCGAAGGGCCTGCATATACATCATGAACTTACCGGAATAAAAAAAATGACTGCTTTCTTTAATTGTCAAAACATTACCCATTTCTGACTGGTAACCTTCCTTGATCGCTTTATAAAAATCATCTCTAACAACAATTCTGCTAAAATCACTCTCCTCCTCGCTTACAGGACAGAGATAGGTTCTCATCATATCACCTATGTCACTAATAAAATATCCCGGCATGATAGTATCAAGATCGATAACACATATCCCCTTATCCGCCCTGCTAAATAAGACATTGCTGATTTTTGTATCATGGTGGGTAACGCGCAATAAGAACTCAGAATCTGTTTTAATACTTTTATACTCATTAACGATGTCGATGTGCTGAAATAGGTAATCTGTCAATACTTTTGATTTATTGATACGCACCGTGTTCGCGCTATTTACAGCTCTTAAAAATTGTTCATACCGCAAAGATAAATCATGGAAAGAAGGAAGCGTTATTTTCAAGCGTCTCGCATCAAAGCCTGATAGCAATTTGGTAAATTTTCCAAACTGAAGGGCTGCTTCATAGGCCTGCTCCGGAGTTTCAACAACTTCTTTGGTGTGAGATCCTGTAACGAAAGGAAACAACCGGAAAAACCCTTCACCTTTCCTAAACACCATTTCCGTACCTGTGGTTGAAACTATAGGTGCTACAAATGGATAGTCAGGCTGGGTACTTTTGAGATAAGCCGAGATCTGGTTGATATTTACGGCTATATCTTCAGGTTTAGTGAATACCTCGCTATTTACCCTTTGTAAAATGTATTCCTTGTTATCGGTCACAACCTTCCACGTTTGGTTTATCAGTCCTTTTCCGAATGTCGTAATAGTAGCTGATTTTTCATCTATTCCGTATGCAGGTAAAACTGATAGAGGCACTTTCATGGCTGATAATTAATATTTAGAGAGCGGGTTCTGCCAAAAAAAATAATGAAACTGATAAAAGATTTTATTAATACTCATCATTTAAAGCAAAAATCGGTTTCCTTGCCATCCACTTCCCTCCTGTGAAATCAGGAAATTCAACCGTCTGATTACCTAACTCGATTGACCTTTCACTCAAAGGAGAAATGGCGCTCCATGTTGCGGCATCATAAACATCCATAGGCGTAGGTGCGCCGCGCTTGGCCGCTTCGATAAAGGCATTCAGGACGAAAAAATCCATGCCACCATGCCCTGCACCTTGGGCATCATTGCTGAATCTTTTCCACAGAGGGTGATCATATTTGTCCATCCATTCATTCTGATCGTCCCATTGATGCGCCTTTTGCGATTTCCCTTCTACATAGATGCCCTTATTAACATCCATCCACAACCCGTTTGTACCTTGTACCCTGAAGCCCAGTGAATAGGGCCGCGGAAGGTTGGTATCATGCTGTAGAAAAAAAGTTTCACCATTAGCGCATTGTAGCGTTGTCGTCACCACATCTGCGAGTTTAAAATTGATACTGGCATTTGCATGGTTGGTTCCTCCCTGCTTAACCACGTAGTTATGAAGCCCTCTTGATTTAGTTGCGAAGGAACATAAACTGATAAACCTGTTCCCCCGGTTTACATTTGAATAATGAGCGAGTGGACCTACCCCATGTGTCGGATATAGGTCTCCATTCCTGTATACGGAGTGATTGGTTCTCCATCTGGCCTCGGAAAAACCCTTTTCACCAAACTCCGCTCCTGCTCCGCCACTCGGGCCGCCACTGAATTTTACTTCGCGTAGATCATGTTGATAACCACCCTGCAGGTGTATCAACTCTCCAAAAATGCCTTGCCTCACCATATTCAATATCGCCATTACATCTCTCCTGTAACAAACATTTTCAAGCATCATCACATGAGCCTGATGTTTTTCGGCGGTTTTAACTACATCCCAATGATCTTCGAGTGTAATCCCCAGCACTACCTCTGTGGACACATACTTGATTCCCGATTCTACAGCGCCGATGATCATAGGCTTATGCCATTCCCAGGGAGTGGCAATCAGTATAGCATCCAGATATTTACGATCTGTCATTTTTCGCCACGCATTGTCATCACCTGAAAAGATATCAGGCATTCTTTTACCGGCTTTTGCAATAAGTGCCTTGGACCGCCTCAACATTTCATCATCGATGTCACATATTGCAACAATATCCACATCATCTCTCTTTAGGGCAAGATTGAGATGACTCTGGCCACGAAGCCCTACGCCGATGATGCCCATCCGGACTTTTTTACTCTGCAAGGAATTGGCAAACAGGTTATTCTTCGGGAAAGCCGATAGGCCAGCAATTACCATCCCGGTATTTTTAATAAACATTTTCCTGTGCATGATCTTTATATTGATACATTATTAAACTCAAAATTGTTAAAAACAGCTCCCGATTTTCTCGTTTTTCCGTTCCAGGATTTGCTTACTAGAGCAACAGAACCCAACCAGTTATTACTACTGTATTCCTCTGTAGTTAACAGACACAAAGTGTTGTCATATCTATCAAGACAAGAAAGCTTTGCAAAACTGTTTCCCGATCGCAACCATATTGAAATACGTAACCTTATTCCTCCGCGAAGAGTCGTATCCGCGTCCGGAATTACGTGTTTCTTTTTACCTATGAATGCAACACCAGCCCTGGTAATACCAATTCTTGCTTCTGAATCACAACTTCGAATAGTAGACTCATCAATACCGAACTGTACAAAGGCATAATCACTTCGGTCATTAATAAGTGATGTTGAAGTTGGATATTTCAACGATACTGTTAGGGAAATTCTCTGGTTTAGGGTGTTTAACTTCAAGGGCAACAGTTGAAATGCTTTCTCAGCTTCCTTCAAAACGGGCAGTGCTTTTGTATTCCTTCGGTAGCCAATCGGTGTTTCCTTCACAATAACTGTACTATGTTGGGTATTAGCAAAGTACCCAGCACTCTGGTACTCGTTGGCGGTTGTCAGGTTGTTATCCTCTGGATATCGTGACACATCCTCTGCCCTTTCGGGCAGGATATGTGTTGAGGAAGGAGAAAAAAACAATTTAAATACATCTCTGCGCTTCATAGAAGTTGGGGCAAAAAACATATTACATGCAAAACTGCCTGACGATTTTCATGACAAACTAATCCGATTTTTTTATAAAAAATCGTTCAACCGATTGCGCAATTACGGAGTGTCCTTCTCCATTCTCAATTGGCTCGAATAATGGTCTGGCATTACGGGTACATGATTTTACAATAGTATACTTTCCATCAGTTCGATTGTTCGGCTGCCATCCATTCCTGAACAAGGGTTAGATCCTTTATCTAAAAAATATTCTACAACCTTTGCGATCATTGGTTGCTGGATATGTTCAGGGTGTTTAAAAAAAAGTGTTTGTTTACGTGTTCCATTTTCAATTGTAATGCTGTCTCCGAATACCGGGAATGAAATCGTACCTGCAGATCCTCTTATTACGCATCGATCTTCGTATGTGCCGGCCGGCGAAATAAAATTCCACAAACCAGAAAAGAGTGGGCCGTGAGCAAAATGAATCATCCCCGTAACAACATCCTCGGGCACATATAAGCCAGCCAGGTTTGCAGAGTTACCAGATGCCTTATGATATGAACCAAAGAAATATAACATCAGGTCTAATTGGTGAGGTCCGAGGTCATAAAAAATACCTCCACCGGAAATACCGGGATCCACGCGCCAATTGTTGGGATCGGGCAGCGACGGCGGCTTTATCAAATGCATTTGAATAGTCTGCACCTTGCCTATTGTACCCTCATCCAGAAACCTTTTAATATCGAGAAACATAGGTAAGGCCCTTCTGTAATGTGCAACACATAATTTTGTACCGGTCTGTTCTGAAATTTCCACCATCCGCAGGCACGACGCAGCATCGATAGACATAGGTTTTTCTACATAAACCGATTTACCTGCGTTCATAGCAGCCACCGCGTATTCCTCGTGGGAAGCTGGCGGTGTTGCTATATAAACCGCGTTTATAGCTGGGTCATTTATAAGGTCAGCAACATTTGTATAGGTGCTAGCTACCTGGTGACGGGCTGCATAGTCTTTTGCTCTCACTGAATCTCGGCTCATTACGGCAAGTAATTCTGAATGTGGCACCTTGGCAAACGCGGGGCCACTCTTCACTTCCGTTACCTTACCGCATCCGATCATCCCCCAGCGAATGGAATGGTCATCGCTTCTTCGCATAATTTTGTTTAACACTATTTGATTTACAAGGATTGCATTTTTGAAATAAAACAAGACGGCACTGGCTTCGTTTATAACCGCATATTTTGATGCATTACAAGGGTTGTCGCCATCTCTTCGGCATACACTTTATTTTCTCCCTCATCGCCAGAGCGGTCATCGATCATTTTGATCATAATTTCCATGGCCTTTTCCCCCTGCCCATATGGGTATTGTTCAATGGACACAAGGGGCGGGAAAGCCGTATAGCTTGTAATTCTAAGGTTTGCATAACTCACAAAAACGATCTCTGAATTGATGGCAATATTTCTCTGATGGGCAAATTGTACGGCGTCCATATGCACATAATCATTAAAAGTAATTATAGCATTGGGTGGATTTTTCAATTTCAAAAGATTGGAAATGGCATTCTGTGTACTTTCCCTGGAGAGATCTGTTTTTTCAACCATTCTCATATCTACTTTTATTTTTTTCTTCGAGAGACCTTCGATGTAGCCATTTAGACGCTCCTTGCAGGCGCCTAATCCATCTGGGCCATTGATAAGGGCGATTCTTCTGTACCCCCTGCTTAGCAGCCAGTTTATCATGTCAATTGTACCCTTATAAAGATTACAATATACCTTACTGACATTGTCCAAGGGCGGCACCCTGTCAAAATAAACCACGGGAATATTATATTTTTCCAGTTCACGGAGATGGTCAAATTTGCTGGTTTGTTTGGATAATGAAATGATCAGGCCGTCGACCCTTTGCTTTTTCATGGCTTCCACGACCATTTTCTCCCTCCCTGGGTCATCATAACTCTGGCCAAATAATATGGTATAATTGTGCTCAATCGCCGCAGATTCTATGCCACAGATGGCCTGACAGAAAAATTCTTCAATAATATAAGGAACGACTACTCCGATTACAAAGGATTTTTTATGCTTAAAGGAAATGGCTTTCGCATTGGGTTCATAATTAAGCTCTTTAGCTAGTTCCTGTACGCGCATTTTTGTACGCAGCCCTATTCGTGGATGATCACTCAATGCCCGGGAAACGGTCGAAATGGAAACATTCAAACGCTTGGCAATTTCTTTGATCGTAGGTAATTTGTTCAGCATAACGATCTCACAATTACTTAAGTAAACTAATAGGTCGGTTAACAAACATGCAATACGTATTTGCTTATTCTACACGGCGCCCGAAACTGGGCTAACTGAGTTTTTTTTACCTGCCAAATGTCCCCAAACAGCATAATACAAGATATACAAATAACAGGGTACCATCAATACAAAAAAAACAGATTGAAAATGGTAATGTTCTTTGAGGCCTGCGAATAGTTTCGGTATGATGGCCCCACCTGCTATTCCCATAATAAGTATAGCAGACCCTTTTTCCGTTGCCCTCCCCAGCCCGCTGATCGCCAATGGGAAAATGGCCGGCCACATCATCGCATTGGCAAGCCCCAGCAGTGCAACGAACGCTACCGACACGTATTGTTGACTTACATAAGCTGCCGATGTAAATAATATCCCTAGAGCGGCAGAGACCCATAAAGCAGTCTGTTGGGAAATATATTTTGGTATCACAATGATCCCGATAATATAACCAGATAACATGGCAACCAATGTGAAGGAGGTAAAATATTTGGTTTGATCAGCCGGGATCAGGAAACCGCGTCCGTAGGTACCGATTGCGTCACCTGCCATAACTTCCACCCCTACGTAAACAAAAATGCAAAGTGCACCCAACCATAAATGGGGGAAATTAAAAATGTTATCCTTCTTATCGCCTTTATCCTTATGGTTTCTTTTATTTACCTCGCCTGCATTTATTTCAGGCAAAGGTGAGCGGAAAATCCAGAGTGCAAGGATCAAAAGGCAAAGTGCCATAATGATATAAGGAACATAAATTTTGGACGCAAATTCATCCAGAATTGCCTCCCTTTCGATAGTACTTACCGCATTGCTTACCTGGGCTTCAAGTTGGTCTACATTTTTCAAAATAAAAACACTGATAAGCATCGGGCTGATGATGCCTGCTACCTTGTTGCATATACCCATGATACTGATGCGTCTCGCTGCACTTTCAATGGGACCTAGTATACTAACATAAGGATTTGATGCAGTTTGTAATAAAGAAAGCCCGGAACCTATTATAAAAAGGCCCGCCAATGAAAGGGAATAATTCCGGTGTGTAGCAAAATGCCCGAAAACAAAAGTACCTGCGGCCATCACCATCAAACCTATCGCCATACCATTTTTCATCCCTGTTTTTTTTAGTATCCAGGAAGAGGGGAGTGCGAGAAAAAAATAAGCCATGTAGAATGCTGTTGTCACCAGGAAGGCCTTGGAATCGGTATTCAAACCAAATGCTAGTTTCACGTAAGTGATTAGGGGACCGTTGAGCCAGGTTACAAAACCAAATACAAAAAACAATACCCCTATAATAACTAGGGCTCCTGAATTATTTTTTTCTGACATAAAATGAAAATCTGATTCTCCTGAAGCTAAAAATACTTTGCGGCCTTTCCCAGTTCAAACGGTTGCGCAAATTAATAGGCAGCATTTCTACGCGCAGAAATCACGCTCTACCCATTTATATCGTCGCTCTCAACCGAACAACAACAAACAATATGTCACGAGGCTTTGTATTTACAACAATTGCATTAAAAGAGAGCGCTGACTGCCTCAGCACTCTCTTTGCTTAATAACCTTTAAAATGCCGATTACAAGAATTAACAAACGATCTTTTTTTTCATCGGTAACAAAGGATTGTATCAAACTTACAAAGACTTATTCTCCATCAAATGTGCAATCGTTTGATCAAAATGGTGCTCATGAAATTCTACCTATAGGAAATTGGGCGCTTTTTATTGCAAATAAAATGGTCAATCGATTGTCCTGATTGTTACATCCGCATTTTAATAAGTTTGAAATAAAAGTAACTGCTATGACAACTGAAATAGTAATGCCTCTGCATGCACTTTCTTACGAAAAGATCCCAACAACGATTTACAGTTTACAGGACAATGCCTGCAAAAAAGTTGCATATGAAATTGCACAACTCGTAAGGGAAAAATTATTAACGAATCAACAAGCGGTAATAGGGTTCGCAACGGGTTCAACGCCAAAGAAAATATATACGGAACTGGTGCGGCTGCACCGGGAAGAAAATTTGAGCTTTAAAAATGTTATTGCTTTTAATCTTGATGAATATTACCCGATGAATACTGAATCATTGCAGAGTTTCGCGCGCTTTATGGAGGAAAACCTTTTTAACCATATAGACATCGATAGGGACAACTGTTTTATTCCGCATGGTAATATACCCGGAGAATTGATAAAAAGACATTGTGAGGCATTCGAAAAAAAGATTGCCGACTATGGCGGTATAGACTTACAAATCCTGGGTATCGGCAGGAATGGTCATATCGGATTTAATGAACCTGGATCTAATATCAATTCTATAACCCGGTTGATCACCCTCGATCAAAATACCCGGTCAGATGCACAATTTGCCTTCGACGGTTTGGCTGGCGTACCGAGGAAAGCCATCACCATGGGCGTTGGAACAATATTAAATGCGAAACGGATCATCTTGCTGGCCTTTGGAGAAAATAAAGCCGGCATTATTAAACAAACAATTGAGGGCCCTTCAACAGAATTTGTGCCGGCATCATACCTACAGGGCCATAAAAACGTTGAATGTATTATTGACGAAGCCGCAGCAGCTGAATTAACCAGAAGAAAAGCGCCTTGGCTTACCGAAGAAGTCAACTGGAACGAGCAAATGGTTAAAAAAGCTGTGATCCACTTAGCATTGACTGTTAATAAACCGATTTTAAAATTAACGGGTAATGATTATAACGAGAACGGTTTAAGTGACTTGCTTGCGCTGTTTGGACAACCTTATGACATCAATATCGATGTGTTTAACAGGCTGCAACACACTATTACAGGCTGGCCGGGAGGCAAACCGGACGCGGATGATTCCAATCGTCCGGAGCGTTCGTTGCCTGCTAAAAAACGGGTCTTGATTTTCAGTCCACATCCAGATGATGACATCATTTCAATGGGGGGCACATTTCAGCGGCTGGTTGACCAGGGTCATGAAGTGCATGTAGCGTACCAAACCTCTGGAAATATCGCCGTTGCAGACGATGAAGCGCTTAGGTTCATAGAATTTACAAATGATTTCAATAGACATTTTAAAATCGGGGTACCGGAGTCAGCGAATATCTATCAGGTTATATTAGAATTCCTTGCACAGAAAAAAGATGGCGAGCCGGACTGCGTTGACCTAAGAACGGTGAAAGGGCTTATCAGGAAGAGCGAAGCGGTCAATACATGCCGATTTGTGGGCATACCTATGGACAGGGTACATTTCTTGAATCTTCCGTTTTATGACACAGGAACTGTAGTGAAAAACCCTCTCGGCCCGGTTGACATCGCACGGATCACCAGTCTGATTGAGTCCATACAGCCTCATCAATTGTATGCTGCCGGTGATCTCGCGGACCCGCATGGAACGCATAAGGTATGCCTCGATGCCATTTTAGAATCAGTTAAGAGCCTTAACGCCCGTGCTTATATGAGAGACTGCTGGATCTGGTTGTACAAAGGTGCATGGGCTGAATGGGACATTCAACAGATTGAAATGGCGGTTCCTATGAGCCCGGATCAAGTATTGAAAAAAAGAAACGGCATTTTTAAGCATCAATCACAAAAAGACGGGGCCATGTTTCAGGGAATGGATAACCGCGAGTTCTGGCAACGGGCAGAAATACGTAATAGGAAAACAGCTGATTTGTATAATAAACTTGGCCTTGCTGAATATGAAGCCATAGAGGCTTTTGTCCGGTGGCGTTAATGCAAATCTCTGATGGAAAAGCCAAACATTCCTGTCCTCCTATCATATTAGCAGAATGAAAAAAATACAGGTTCCATGTTTCGAAGACAATTGTTCAGTAATGCCTATCGAAACGTTATCCCTCCGAATGGACAAACTGTCGCGCCACCAGCTTACCTATGTACCGTGGCCACAATATCCCTATCATCCAGTGGTTGATTTTGCGATAGCCTGCTGTAGCGATGCTGTTTTTCTGAAATACTATGTAGCCGAAAAATTTGTCAAGGCATCTTCAGGCAGCATCAATGGGAAGGTATGGGAAGATAGTTGTGTTGAATTTTTTCTGGCTTTTGATGAAAACTATTATAACCTTGAATTTAACTGCATCGGTACCGCTTTGGTAGGCTATGGAAAGAACAGGGAATCAAGGGAATTATTACCGCAAGACATTGTCAAAGCGATAACCTTCCAATCGGTAATCAAAAATAATGGACCGGAAATCTATTGGGAAATGACAGTAAAAATACCAATTGGCGTTTTTTTCCATCATAATCTCCTTTCTATTAAGGGTAACTCCTGCCGGGCTAATTTTTTCAAATGCGGGGATGGACTGCCTGAACCGCATTATATTTCCTGGACAAATATATTGTCGCAAGAACCCGATTTTCATTTGCCGGTTTATTTCGGTTTTCTTGAATTTTAATGCAATTTTTTAGGTAATGTTCTTAGCTATGCAAATAGGAGGACTGCCAGCGCAGGCCGGTTTGAATCATTGTATCCAGATCAGAGGTGGCATGCCATCCTAAAATATGATTGGCTTTTGTAGGGTTAGACCAAATAGCGGGCAGGTCGCCTTCGCGTCTTGGCCCGATCCTGTAGTTGATCTTTTGCCCTGTAATTTGCTCAAACCTGCTGATCACTTCTAATACCGACCTCCCTGTTCCTGTTCCCAGATTAAACACTTCAAAATTCGAACGATTATTTTTTTCCATCAGGCGGCGACAAGCTGCAACGTGCGCCAGTGCAAGATCAACAACATGGATATAGTCCCTCACACAACTGCCGTCAGGTGTGTCATAGTCGCCGCCATAAACTGTAAGTTGGGGAAGTATTCCGGCGATCGTTTGTAAAACATAAGGGAAAAGATTGTTAGGAATTCCTTTGGGAAGTTCCCCCAAAAGCCCGGAAGAATGGGCTCCAACCGGGTTAAAATACCGTAGAGAGATATTTTGCAGATGCCCCTGGATTGCTACCATTTCCAGTATTTCTTCTCCTATTTGTTTGGAAGCCCCATAGGCTGTCGTAGCTTTTTGAAAAGCAGAATCCTCGCTGACAGGCGATTTTTCTGCATGACCGTATACGGTTGCTGAGGAAGAAAATATTAGTTTACTGATACGATGTTCTTCCATTACCTGAAGAAGCGTCAACAGTGCCCCGACATTATTTTGAAAATATTTTACAGGATAACGTGCAGCTTCGGCTACCGATTTAAAAGCGGCAAAATGAATCACCAGTTCAGGTTTGGATAACAAGAATAGTAATTGAAGGGTTGCCCTGTCGCAAATATCCGCTTCGTAAAACTTTGGCTTGACTGAAGTAATTGCTTCAATTCTGTCCAACATCTTTTTTTCTGAATTACTCAGATTATCAATGATCACAACATCAAATCCTGCCTTGATCAGTTCCACAGTAGTATGGGATCCGATATAACCCAGTCCGCCCGTTACCAATATTGTTTTGCCTTTTTTAGGTTCCATAAGTTTAAGAATGAATAGTGAATGCCCGTCAACGGTCAGTTTTTATCACCGCGCTTTCCTGAATTTTATATTTAACCATATTCGACGCGACTATAACGGTTAGACCACTATACGTTTAAAGTTTTACCAGGAAATCCTACTTATCCAGCAAAATACTTTGCAGGTTCTTGTTCACCAATAAACCGTCAATCGGCTTAAGATCAAAGTTCAGTTTTTTCCTTGCCTTAAAACGCACCAAAAACAGGTCAATGTTTCCTGAAAGCGCTTCCTTTATGCCAATGTTTACAAAATTCAAGTACAATGCTTTACTTCCGTTTGTGTGCAGCCTGTCGTTACTCAGGTTCTCCATTTGTTTCATATTGAGAGGTCGTACGTCAATAAATTCATATTCACTCGCATCATATGGCAAAGCAATACTTAAAGCGTTTACAGATCTTAAACCAGTTCCCTTTACCATTACTTCAATAATGTCATCTTTATTGTATGTCTGTGTCGCCGCGCCGATCTCAAGTTTTCCAGCAAGCGTATCAGCTTGGCTGGCATCTACTCCGCCGCCGAGTTGCGTTGCCACCACAGAAATATCGTAGGCATCAATCAGGTTGTTTTGGTTGATATCACCTTTACTGATATACCCATCGAAATCTGCATCACCTTTTCGCAAGCCTGTATAATTCATATAAGATATCAAGTCGTTCTTGTCAATTACACGATCGTGGTTGATGTCGCCAGGAAGATAGCTTTCAGTTCCCGGGGCTTTAAAGACATACAGTTCACGTGCTGAACCTGCATCACCTGATGCTTCAGTCACAGTGATCTTTAAGTAACGGGCTAAGGGTTGGCTGCTAAAACTAAATACCTTGATTTCATCATTGCCCGCCCAATCAAATGAGCCTGCCTCTGTCCATTTATCCTTATTGTTTCCATAAAATACCTTTCCTTTTAGAAAAATACCATTGGTTATCCCTCTCCCGATACGTGGGGGCAGGTAATGAAATTTATCCAGTTGATTATAAGATTTCAGATCAAGGACCAAATCAAAGGGAACTGATTTTGTGCCGCGCCTTGTTTGCCATAGGTTTGCCTCATCGAAGTCAAACAACCGATCGAGCCCTGAGCCACGTTGACTTTCAGCTTTTGTTTCAGCTACGATTCCCTGGATGGCGAATTTCAGCGGATTTGCTTTGGTAGTCGCTTTAATTTCTACCCAGTTGGAATATCCATCTTTATTAGCGGCCCGTAATTTAAAAGTATAAAAAGTCTCGGGCGTCAATCCGTCAAATAATAGAGCCGTGTCTGTGATTGTTGTGTAATGCATCCCATTGAAATCAATTTCATAGAAGTCTGCATGATCAACTTTATTCCAGCCCGGTTTCAGGCTATAGGCTTCCGTATTTTTATCAGTAACCACGGCGTTTGCCGGGGGCAGTAATGTTCCCTTCGTAACACGTCTTTTATCAGCAGGTGTAAATCTGAACCCTTCAATGCTGAGTATAACAGGGTTTGCCATGATATCCGTTGGTTCTACTTTCACCAAAAATTGGGGATTTTTGGTGATCGGTATTTTTTCAAAATCACTTCCGTTGGTAGCGAACCTGTTTAAGTTGGGAGCAGCATTGTAGAAATACACATTCTCGTTTTTCAAAAAGGCCTCGTAACTATTTACTTCTTTTAATAAAATATCTCGTGTTCCAATTTTGACTGTTGCAGTTTTGGGTTTAGCGGATACATTTATTCTGAACTCGGTACTTTTTTCTTTCACTATGCCATAGAAATCACCTTTTGTGGGATGCACAGTTATAAGTGCAGTATTCTTTTCATTTACTGCCGATTCAATTATGGTGACAGCACCTTTGTTTACCTTGTATTGCTCCGTTACACCATCATCATCGTATTCGGTAAAGGAACTTTTCTGAGCTGGGTAAATCTCATATATGCGTACATTACGATTAATTTCCCCTACGTTGTTATTGGGATTAGCCATGGGGATAATGGCACCACTTTTTACAAATACGGGCAGTTTCCATAACGGTGCGTCGAAATTATTCAGTATACAGTTTCCCGTATATTTTTCACCTGTAAAATAATCGATCCAGGTTCCCTTTGGCAGGTATATTCCGTTCCGGATATCATTTCCTTTTTCATCCAGCCGGGTTCCCTGGTAAATCGGAGCAATTAAGAAATTAGGTCCATACAGAAACTGGTATTGGGTGGCCGTGCCATGTGTATATTCGTTCGGGTATTCCAAAAACATTGCACGCATTATTGGAAGGCCATTTATAGCTTCCCTGGCAATACTATAGGTATATGGTATTAATTCTGATTTCAGTTTTAGATAATTCCGGTTCATAGAAGCGGCTGGTTCTCCTAATATATGCGGGTATTTTGGATTGGTTCCCCAGCCATCCATATTCAATTGCATCGGTGTAAAGGTTTTCCATTGAAAATCCCTCGTGTTTACCACCGGGTTCTTGCCGCCAAAAATACCGTCCATATCGGAAGTGATACTGGGAAGCCCTGATAATCCTGAACCTATATAGGTCGGAATATGAAAACGTATATACTCCCATACCCCACCCGTCTGGTCTCCTGACCAGACCGACGCGTAACGCTGCGTTCCTGCCCACCCGTCCAAAGATATGATGAAGGGTCTTGCATTATCGCCATGATTCGACATGATTTGTGCCACATCACTCACCCCGTTGAGTCCAAATGAGTACCCCGCACCTACCCAGGCAACATCGGTTTTTAATACCCGTACCCCCGCGTCCTTTACTTCCTTTAAAATATCTCTTTGTAACAGGGCGCTGATTTCGGGCTTGGGATGAAGATCCGATTGAGTCCATAGCCCAATCTGTACCCCGTTCTTTCGGGCGTAATCGCCTAAATTTTTCAAATTCTCTATATTACCGTCCAGCGAACTTGTTTGTCCATACCCGGCTCCATAACCGTCATTGGGGAGCAGCCAGCCCAGTGGCATATCGTTTGTCTTATACCGGTCAATCACGGCCCGGGCGGAAAACTGGTAATTATTTTTTTCACCGTTAAGCGATTCTTTTATTCCCGTGCTGTCGCGCTGACTTTCTTTGTAACGTTTGCCGTCTTCAAATAATATACCGGTTGTATCTTCCTTCCAGAAATCCCTGTTATAGGCGTTTAGGTGGCCTTCATAAAAACCAAATTTGGGAAGCAAAATGGGATTACCTGTTAGTTGATAATAACAATTCAACAATGCTGATGCACCATTCCCTACCATAAAAAAAACGTCCAGATAATCAGTTTCATGTGTGAGTTTTACCAGCCCTTTCTCTTTGGACCCAAAATCATATTTCCCTTTCTTGAAAGTGTGCCACATAAATGCGTAGCCATTAGTGGACCAATAGAATGGCGTTGGAGATGCAACACCTCCATCAGTCCAACGATTTTGATTTTCAATAGCAATTGCTTTTCCCTTGTGTGAGAAACGCCCGTTCTGTAAACCTCCGCCATAAAAATATTCACCAGAACTTTCCTTTAGTGTAAGCGCAACCACATCCTTCCCAAAACGGATAGGAGCAGCCTGTTGTAGGATAATAGCATTGTCGGCCGCATTAATTACTTTTAACAACCCATTATTCTTATCGATCAGGACCTTTATTTTTCCGGTAGACAGGGTAACTATGTCTTTTGCATTGGTAAGACTCAATACCACTGCCTTTCTCGGGTTCTCAGTCAATATTTTGGCCAGTGGCTTAGCGTCAGGGTCCCGGATCAGTCCGCCTGAATTGTCTTGAAAAAGCCGGAATATATTGTCAGCATAAAAATCAAATATGAGTTTTTCATTACCTGCAAGGGATAACTCAACCGAGGTAGCATCTATTTTTCTTACACCGACTACCTGTTGACCATCATGAAATGGCAACTGCTCACCGGTTTTTTTTTGTGATGCAGAAGCAGTTGAAAAGAAAAGCAGTATCGGAATTAATGTACCAAACCAAATGCAATGCCTTGACACAGTTTCAGAAAATATTTTCATAACTATTGATTTATTTCAGCGAGTTGATTTTTTACAGGTATGTACTTGACTACATACAAGCTTGCGAAAAAAATTGTATTTGTGATTTAGGTTAACAATTTAACATGAATAATTGCTTGGCAAGTAATCAAACGATTGCGCAGTTTATTATGGCAACGCTCGCTGCAACTCTCAAGATATAGTGGTGCCTTAATCCAGTTTTCATCGAACAAAATACGGCAATGGATCTCCAGATCAACCACTATTCATCCGTTATCCTTCTCTCTCCTGATATAGGAGAGAGGGATAAGGATTCAGCACCAACTTGCCAGTATCGGCTAAAAATGTATAACTGTGGTATTATAATAATATCATAACAGTAATTCGATTTTTGATCTCACACGTCATGTATTTCACTAATCACTAACGAACATTTTATTTCAGTATGATCTCGTCAGCAAAGATCCAGCTGGGTTGATCGGCACCAGGGTGCCCTGCAGGACAAGGCCCTGGATTCTTAGCTGTAATACGGATAGCCTTTACCTTTTGCTGCGGGAAGCTGACAGCAAATTCTTTTGTCTGGACATTGCGGTCTGCCATTGAAATGGAGTTAAGCCGGGAACCTGCTACTTTGAAACTGGTTCCGTCTTCTGATATCTCAAACATCACCGAGTGCGGAAAAAATATCCAGCGTGCCCAATTCTGGAGGCAGCCGAGTCCAATACTACTTGCAAGTACTGCATTTTCCAAGTCAACGGTGGCAGTCATATCCCTTCCATTAAACCCGTGCCAGTTCGAGCCGATGTCGCTGGTACCACGTATGCCATCTGTTAAAGCATTTGGTCCACTTGCCGGGTAGTAACGGCTATAGGGCGTATTATATGTTACATTTCTCCCTGTCGCCATATTCATTGAAAACATGCGTTCGGCATACCTGGTACTAACCACAACATTATCCAAAGCCATCACAGTCTTTAAGGTTAAAGAACTATTTATTGATATGGGAGCTGTGTACCTTTCACTTCCGGTAGTCGGGGTGCCCCCATCAGTAGTATAAAAAATAGTTGCATCAGGGTTTTCTGTTTCCAGCGAAACAAACAATTTCCCATCTTTCGTTTCAGGTTTAATATCCACTTTAAAATTACCTTTGGAATAATGCATGCCTTTTTGCTCAAAAGCAAAGAGATGCGGTTGCAGGCGTGATGTAAAGCTTTTCCAGTTACGTTGAGTTTTGGGCGTCCAGAGCACTTCTGCCAAGGCAGGCAAACGCGGCAGTACCATGTATTCAGCCTGTTCATAAGATGGTATATATTCCGTCCACAGATTTGCTTGTGACCCCAAAACATGCTTCCCCTCCTCGTTGGACAATACCGCTGGAACCGGCTCGTAATTATACACTTTTTGAAGGGTATTAAAGCCTCCAATTGCAGGTGGTTCGGTAAGGGGATCTCCCTGGTAATGATCAAAATAACATGGTGATTCCGGTGTCATTATCACATCATGATTCATTTTAGCGGCAGCAATTCCCCCTGTCTCACCACGCCAGCTCATTACGGTTGCCTCCGGAGCCAACCCTCCTTCCAGTATTTCGTCCCATCCTATTAACTTCCGCTTTTTAGAAACCAGGAATTTTTCAATTCTTCGGATAAAATAACTTTGCAATTCGTTCTCATTCTTCAATCCTTCTGTTTTTATCCTTGCCTGGCATTTCGGGCATTTTCTCCAATCTGACTTGTCTACCTCATCGCCACCAACGTGTATATAGGTGGATGGAAAAAGCCCCATTACTTCGGTTAATACATTCTGTAAAAAAATAAATGCACTATCGTTACCCGCGCAATAATTGCTTGCCACATCCTTGGCAAAAAAGTTTCCTGGCTTCCCGAAATGATCTTTTGGATTACAGGACAATTCGGGATAAGCAGCCATGGCTATTTCAGAATGGCCTGGCATTTCTATTTCCGGTACAATGGTAATATGCCGTGTTTGCGCATAAGATACAATGTCTTTTATTTGCATCTGCGTGTAATAGCCACCGTAGTTGGCTTTTTCAGGATCTGAATTGAATTGGATTTCACCCCAGTTCCAGGGTTTGCCCTCGTTCACGCGCCACGCTGCTAATTGAGTAAGCCGCGGGTATTTTTTAATTTCTATACGCCAACCCGCACCATCAACAAGATGCCAGTGGAATACGTTCATTTTGTAAGCTGCCAGCAGATCGATAAATTCTTTTACCAATTCAGGAGAAAAAAAATGACGGCTTACGTCAAGCATCAATCCGCGCCAGGGAAATCTAGGATAATCAATGATTTCCATACAGGGAATCTGCGCTAAATGATTAGTGCGTATTGAAGACATTGTTTGCAGAATTGATTGAATAGCATAAAACCAACCGGCACTTGTGTTTGCCTTAACAAGAATGTGATCGGGTGTTACAGACAACAGATAGCCTTCGTTCCCGATCCCTTCCGTTTTTTCGATCGTGAACCGAATTTGCTTTTTGGATTTTTTATTTATGGGCAATTGTTTACCGGTAATCTTTTGGATTGAAGCAGCAAAAAAATGGATGGTTTCAAGTGAGATTCTATCCACTGAAGCGATTTGTATGGCCGTTTGTGAATCCAAGGAAAAGTATCCAGTAGCTTTCTGCAAATTCACAGGCAATGGAATTATTGATATTGGTGCCTGAGCACCACAGGTAATAAAGGAAACAATCAAAGCTCCTACCAGCATTAACCTCATTATCGTTTTTTTTTTATTCAATTCAATACTTTTAATACATCATCGACTACGTGAAACCGCTTACAAAAAAGTAAAGCCGTTATTATCTTGACAAGTCAACGCCCATTTCACGGAATTGCGCCGCCGCGTGAAGAAAATGTGCTGTAATCCAATACACCGTCCAGTTTTCCGAATAACCACCTCTCAATTTGAAAACATCATTCATATCCCCCTGCTGCGCGAAATTTGGTTTCCTGTACCTGTTCACCCTGCGACCCAGTAGGGTCAGTTAACTGCCCACAACTGAGGAACATGGTTTTCGCCAGTTTCTGCAAGGATTCATTTTTTAGATAGGTTCCCATTTTATATACAGACGGGGCAATCAATACTCCATATACATCAAGGTGTTGGTTTTGCGCCGACACGCCTGTCCAACCCCTGCTCTTGAAACTGTGATCAGCCAACCTGCCGGCTGGCATAGGGATATCCCATACTGCCGTGTAACTGATGGTAACATCGCAGGCATGTTTGGCCCATTGCAGGTACCTGGCATCTTTTGTATTTTCATAGGCGGCAAGGAAGGCCTGGAAAGCGCCCCATGCCCCTTCCTTGTCTTCACAGGTAGCATCCAGTGTTCCTCCCCAATAGGGTTCTTCCATGCTGAGGTGCCGGGCACCATAGTAATCAACGGCCTTGAGTGCAGCATTTTTATAGGCTTTATTTCTAAATAGTTCCGATGCCAACAGAAGTGGGGCAACAAAAAAAGCTTCTGCTGTATTCACCGGTTTCCAGGATGGGTCTGCAATACGTTTCGTAAAAACATCCGCCGCTTTTTTCAGAAACACCTCCCAGGTGGCCGTATTAACCTTCCTGTTTTTTCGACCTTCACGTATTGCAAGTGCGATGCTGTTCATAGCCTGGCCTTGCGAAACCGGATCTTTCCTGGACCATTTATTGGTTGTAACATCATATATCACAGAAAAGCCGTCGGCCTCCACAGGTGAGGTGCAAATATGATCCAGTGAACGTTGAACCTTCTCCCAAACCGTTGCATCGTTTAATTCCCTGGCTAGTACTTGCAACGCGTAACCGGGTGCCTCGCACTGGCCGGCCCAACCAATAACCACCTGGTTTCTCCGCCCGTTGGGGTACATATTAAATCCAGCGTAATCTTTACCCTCCATCCATCTCGATTTTGTGAACCGGTATTTTAAGGCAATAATATCATTGTAGGAAGGAAGATCATCTGTATAAAAAGGTTTAAAAAGGTTTATAGAGGTGTACAACGGCGTTTGAAAACCTTCTCCCTGTGCGGAAACGGGGTAGGCCTCAATATAGTAGGTTTTCTCACTCACTGTTCCAGGAGTTACTTTCAAATAGGTATCGCCATACGGCATGGCCCTAGACTGTAGCGCTTTAGCGATACTCTTCTGTTTATTGTAGCAGATAGGACCTGAAAGTAATTCCAGTTCGGTGTTATCAGTATTTGATTTTAAACCCAACGACCACCATTGGTCAAAATGATTGGCCCTGTATACCGGGCTTGGGATGGTATGAAGTGCTGCGCCATAATATGTGCCATCATTTTCCTTCCATTCCACGCTGGAAAAAGGCATTGGAAAACGATGCTCTTCAAACATTGCCTCCTCACCGGCTTCTCCATGATACCAGGCTACATTATTTTTTCCATGTTTTTCGCCTGAGGGGTTTCCATAATATAGGATACCTGGCAAAAACGGGCGGGCGGCCGTAGAGGGAACTTGCCATCGAACTGATAAAGTTATTTTTTCTAATACCTGTTTACCGCGCCATTCAAAACGGCGGATGCATTTAACTTTACCAGATTCTTCCCGGTAATAATCCTTTAACAACCATTCCCCTTCCGGCAAAACGAGCTTACCCGTTACTATGGTCCAATCGTCTAGCTTGCTGATATTGGTTGCCTGTATGTGTTTCCAGTCTGAAGGCCAATTGTTATCCCAACCGGTAGCGATCGACCAAAGACCCTCACTTGGTGAAGACAATAGTATTTTGTTATTCTTACCGAAATTTACACGATAAGTCGTATCCTGTTTTTGGGAACGAGAGTTGCTGTCCCTGTAGACGTTGCAACAGAATTAGGGTACTCAAAGCGAAAGCAAGTGTTTTTATTTTATTCATATAATTTATCGCGATGTTAAATTGTAAAATTCAGGTCAGTTTTATTATTGCCATTCAGTAGCATTTGTTCCGTAACCTATAACCGGAAATGCACTGATCCGCAATCTTGCAGCACCCATTGGTATCAAGTTGATGCGCTGTTCGTGTTGATCGGTTTTCACCGGACTGTTTTGCAACACACCGCACAAACCGTCTTTATCCATCTGCCAGGCAGATATTTGTTTCCCTCTTGCTTTAAGCACAATAGGAACCGATTCACTGGTAAACGGAAAATTATCAACCGGCCATTCTTTTTTCTCAACAGTAAATGAAGCAGCTGGATTTTTTTCGTTTAATACCAATCCGTAGTTCCATGCGGTACCAGGAAGTATTTCAAAAGATGGCCATGATTTTGTATCAGCCCCTTTCTGCCACCGGGAGTCGCCGATTGCGGTCTGATCGCTCTCTTTGCGTACATAATCTTCCCTGATCTTTAGTGAAAAACTCAGCGGGCCGTAGTTGATACTTACACTGTTTTTATTGTCCTTCCATTCGTTTACAGAAATTTTCATCGGGAGTTGAAGTACGATTACGTCGCCTTCCCTCCAGTTCCGGCTTATTTTTACATACTTTCCTGCTTCGGGAAAGACTGTTGCCTTTTTTCCATTTATCAGCACTGTAGCTTCCTTGGCCCATTTAGGAATTCTGAGGTAAAACGGGAAGTTAACAGCCTTCGTACCATGAAAAACAAAACTTAACTTGTCGTCAAAAGGGTAGTTGGTAGTTTCATCAAATGTTACTTCCGCTCCATCTCCTACTTTCAGGGTTACTGTACTGGCAGCATACATTACAGCTGCGGCGCCATTATCGGAAGTTGCCATCCAAAGGTTTTCGTTAAAATAAGGCCATCCCTGTGCATGGTTATGTTGACAACAGCGCGAGCTAAAAGGGTTCATCATTAGAAATGGTCCTTTATTGTATATACCCGGGCTATGATTTTTTGAGTCACTGGCAACCATATTGGGTGCGGTTAAATACCTCAGTGACTTAAAATCGGGCATCACTGCCGCGGGATAAGAATTAAACGCAACGTTTTCCGCCTGGTCTGCCCAACGGATATCACCGCAGATACGCAGCATGTGTTCATCAGAATTCATTTCTTCTACCATTCCGCATGTTTCCATCGCCTGGTGTGGATCCGCGTAACCCGGCCTGGCCACTTCATCGCTTCCAAATAACCCACCGGGTACTTGTCCGAAATATTTTCTTACGATATCAAAGACTTCGTAACTGGCCTGCAGGTCTTTTTTATCACCCGATAACTGGTAATACGTGGCAGGTTCGCGAAAGCCCTGGGCAACATTCACATTGTGCCAATCGGGCAACAATGACATCCATTCAGGTACTTGCTTTATGCCATAATAACCGCGCGTCCAGTCCTTATCTCTTTTAGTCCAAAGTGTAGAATGTGTATGTATTTTTTTGGCAAGATCAAGCAGCCAGTCACTGCCCGTTATGTTATATAACCAAAGTACGCTGTACAGGTTATCGCCACTACGAAGCCCCTGCCAATAATGATATTGTTTAATAAATTTTCCTTCAGGGTAATACAACTGGTAGCGGAAAAAATTTTGCATAAACCCAATCACTCTTTTGTCATTGCTGTATTCATAATACGATTGCAGGCAATACATCATCAGCATTTTGGGCCAGAAATCTTCTGCGCCATTTTTATCCAGCGTCGTAGGTCCAAAATTGCCATCCGGCCGCTGGCTATTTAAAACACCCTCGATCCAGATCTTTGATTCATCAATGATTTGGGTATCGTTTAAAATATACCCGATATTGGCGTATCCCTTTAACCAGTATGGAACTTCTTCCCAACCATATTCACCCTTTCCATCTTTTGAAAGCCATGCGTTATTATTTTTTTGCAGCCAGGCACTTATCGCTCCCAAATTACCTGTAAGTCCGTTTTTTTGCCTGATCAGGTATTCCCTGAGCCAACCTTTTGGTTTAATGGCGGTAACAGGCAATTTGATAAACGCTTCCTGTATAAGTGGCGACCTATTGCCTATGTAAAATTTATTTTTTGACTGGCTACCTGGCTTCTCCACAACAGTAACGGTTGTAACGTCTTTCTCAGTTGTTGAAATAAAGGAAAACAGAACCACTGTCAAGAGTAACATACCGCCTGCGATTTTTTTTCTCATATTACTTGTCATTTTTTCTCAGACAAAAATGTCTTATTTAAAGCGCAATCTTATCAACAGTTACCCCTACTAATTGCATGGAGATTTTGTTTAAATCAACTTTAGAACCTTTCAGATGTATCGTGCGGTGCCGATGTTCCATGGTTTTCCCGGGGAGCAGCGCCGCGGCAGGTGATGAACTTTCCAGTTCATAAAACTTACCCAGTTGTTTGCCATTAACCGGGCCATCGTTGTATGAGTTTACCGCGTCACCGGCAAAAGGCTTGTCCTGCATCTTCCATAAAGAATTTACGTAGTCCGCAGCTCCTGCGGGTAAATCAAATTGCGCGATAGTCAAAACACTGTTCACGTCATCGTAACTCAGTACAATTGGTATAGCCCGGGCAGGTGATATCCCGATTTTACTTCTGTAGTTTGCATCAGCTTTAAACAATATCATTCCATTTTTTACCTGCAATCTGTTGCCGGGAACCTTGCCGAAATAATCATCTGTTACAATCTTTCCCAATTTGACAGAATCCCCCTGCTTATAGGGTACAGCAACGGTGGTTTTGTCGGTTGCATTCAGCATACTCAACACCCAGATGGAAAGCATCCCCGTTTTTTTGTCCCATGCCGTAGCCCCTTTATTAGTAACCCTGTTTTCAGACTCAAATGCGACTGACCGTATGCCGGAGGGAATAGCCAAACCCAGGGCGCTGTCAACAGTGGATCTACCTAAAAGGCGGATGGTACGGTTTACCAGTAAATCGAATTTGTTTCCGGAATAATTCTCAAGATGCATTTCTCTTTCAAAGCTGGCTTCGCTTTTAGAGTATGACACAACAGTAAAAGGTTCGGTATCCAATTCCTTAGGCACGTTCCAATGGTCAAAATCGAAGCTGGTGCCTTTTTTGAAAAACAGGGAAAACTGCCCGCCCTCCGGTCCCAGCCAGAATCGTTCCTCCCCTCCAAATACATTGATATGTTCCTGCGGTTTGCCAGATTCGATCAACTCGTGGTTCACCCAGCCAAAACTACTGCCTCTGTAACCTTCGGCGGTGCTGGTCATCACACGTCCCTGGTATGCAGGCAGTACTATTAATTGTGCGCCCAGGCTGTCCTCACCCAACAGGATCAGATCTTTATGATGCTTTTTTAAAAAGGCAAGATCGTAGCCGAAACTGCCCTTAACGGGGTTGCCGGAGGCAGTTTGTTTCTCGCCGTGGCTGTTACAGCCACTACTACCTAAGAGAAAGGCCGATAGAATCAGGCAGGATACATTTTTCATTAAATGGTTTTGTATTAAAGGTGATTTGATCATAAACATCTGATTATTCTAACCTTCCGGTGAGTTTTCTCATCACCAAAATTTCCTCGACCGAAAAAGGCTGCCCGTCTTTTCTGAAAATGTCATGATGCCAAACGGCGGGCTCAGCTTTGTCGGGCCTTCGCCAGGTTCCCCAGTCATGTATGGTATTTGTCTTGCCGTCAACCAGGCCCCAGCACATGATGCCAATATTTCTTTTCTTGGCTTCCGGTAAAATAGCAGGTATGGTTGAACCATTGCCTCTTGCCATGAATTCTGTACAGATTAAAGGCCGGTTCAACAGCGATAATTTATCTGCGAGTTTGTTAAAACCGTCCGGTGGAGAGTATGAATGAAAGGTGATGATATCAGAGTTGTTTATCTGTACTTTCTGCATTCGCCTTACGGCTTCATTCGTAGAGTTTTCTGTGTCCCAGATACAGGAAGTTAAAGGTTGTGATGGTTTTTCGGCCCGTATCCATCCAAATACTTTTTCCATGAGGCGGGTTACGAGATCAGGCTTGTTGATGGGTTCATAACTTCGATAGGGTTCACTATTCATATTATCGGGCTCATTCCAAACGTCCCAGCAAAATATCCGGTTGTCCATTGCAAAACGTCTCACAACCGATCTTATATACACCTCCAATCTTTTATCCTGCCCTGAATCCCTTAAAGCATGAAGCCCAGGCGACTGCACCCACCCGCTGTTATGTACACCTGGTTTAGGGTCGCGCTGCTTCCCTGGATACGGGTAAGGATCCCAGACAGAATCAAAAAATACAAACATGATTTTGATCCCGTGCCTGTCAGCGATACGCAAGCAAAAATCCATTCGTTTTAGAAAACCGGCCGGATCTTGTTGGTACAAAAGGTCGTGAAGGAATACCCTTGCGCAATTCATCCCTGCCGCTGAAGCCCATCCAAGTTCCCTGCTGATGGTCGCGGTATCGAAACTTTCTGCCTGCCACATCTCCAGTTGGTTAATCGCAGTGCTGGGAATGAAATTACACCCCACATACCATGGCTGCTTAGCATACCAGGCATTTGCTCTTTCTAAACTCCACTTACTGCCTTCTTGCGAATAACAGCTAACTATTATTACAAACGGGAAAACAACGCTTATCCATAATTTTCTGAAGGCCATACCAAAGAATTATTATCGGTTAATGATATAACGAAATACAAAGAGTTATTTACCAATGCATTTTTACACGCAGAACCCTGACTAAACAAAAAAAAGCAGATAAATCGTCAGCCCCCAATCCCTGCCGATTAACCTATTCAACAATTCCGATCATCCATATACATCGAACATCATATTCACATTTGGTGCTTTTGGGCATGAGCAGCCTTTTAAAATTTCCCGTTATCCTGCGGGATAACGGGAAATCACGACTATATGTTAACGAGTATAAAAAGCTCCTTATGGTAGGGTCATTGTTACCACCTGGGAATAATTCTGTGCGGTAAGGCCAGTTGTTTTTGCACTGATCCTAACGTAAAAGAATTTTTGTGTGCCCAGAGCTGTAAGGCTTGCCGTTACAGGAACCGCAGCCAGGTTTGTAATAGATGCAGCAGTGTAAGTTGTTTTGCTGAGATTATTGGTAAAGTCGGTAAACTGCGTGCTACCTACCAGAATACTCACACTTTCGAGGTTCTTGGTGCTTACCACTTTTGTAATATTTACAGTAGCGGTAACATTTGTTCCCGAAATCGCATAGGTTGGTTCGTCGATCCAGAAAAAGGGAGTAACGGCCAGATCCAGGGTCGTATTGCCTTTTACACTTACTGAAACGGTATCCGGCCTGTCAACGAAAGGTGCTACTCCCTGCCTGAAAGCCATTTTGTAATCGCCGTCATAAAGTGCATTAGAGTATGAACCGTCCTGCTGTATGCGTGTATTGAGGGCTCCCAATCCACCCTTATATCCGTATTGAAAAAAATCGACCTGAACATCAGCCAGTTTAAAAGGCACAGCCTTACCGTTGTAAGTAAGTTTACCCGTTATATAGGACGAAGGCGGTGCATAATTATCTTTCTTACACGCTCCGAAAACAACGACTGTTAACATAAACAGCCATACCTTATTAAAATATGTATTTTTTTTCATGGTTGTCTCTTTTATATTACTGACCTGGGTTTTTGATAAGCTTAGGGTTGGCCGACAGCACCGAAGCAGATATTTCTGAATAATAATTACTGTTTGCATTAAAGAATCTTGGATCAGCAAGTCTCGTCGCTATCTTCTTTACAAAAACCCATTTCAGGTGAACTGAAGGATCGCTGGGATTGTACACCAGGTAAGGGTTAAGCGCGGAAAGTAACTTAATACCGTTAAATACCTGGTCTGCCATTCTCCATCTTACGAGGTCATAATACCTAAAGCCGCCGCCGCCCTCAAAGGCAAGCTCGACTCTTCTTTCCTTTACGAAATCATTTAAGGATAAGGTGGTCAGAGGCACCGTAATTCCTCCATGTGTAGACCTCACCTGGTTGATGAGAGGTAAAGCCACACCGCTATTGCCTAATTCAAATGCAGCTTCAGATGCAATCAGAAGTATTTCTGCATAGCGGAAAACCGGCCACCAATTGTCGCCATGAGTAGAACGAGAACCCGCTCCTGTAAAATCTGACATGAACTTCTTGAAATAAAATCCTGTATTCGATATAAAGGTTACGTTTGATGGACCATCTATGCCTGAGATGAACTGACCAGTCGCCGGATCTTTAGTTCCAGGGGCTCCACTTGTAAGCGTGTCATACTTTGTACCGTTCCATTTGATCAGTCCTGTCTGAACGCTGGTTGTTTTGCCCCTGAAAACAGGTGCATTCACCGAAGGATATAAAACGGAAGCGGCCAAACGGTTATCCTTGTTGTTCATGATGTCTTCCGGAAAATTATAATATACAGGGTTACCGCCGCTTGTGTATTTCAGCGCGCCGTCGCTGCCGTCTTTATAAGAAAAAGCCTCAACGATATCCAAAACCGGTACAGAGTTGCCACCCTGGTCATTGTCTTCTTTTGCGGAAGGTGATGAGTTGAAATAAGTGAAATTGTTCAATTTCTCAGGGCGCTTGAAGTCTTTGGCAAAGATCACTTCAGTATTGGAAGCCCCCTTCGTATTGAATACCGCGTAATAATTTGACATCAGTGTATACTGGCCGCTCGCAATGATCTGCTGTGCCGCATCCAAGGCTGCTGTGTAGTATTCCGTTGCTTTTGACACAGGCATACCCACCTCTCCGCCTGACAGGGTAATTGGTTTTGCGGAGGCATTATTGTATTTAGCGACCGAAGCCCCGTGCAGCATGGCCCTTGCTTTAAGGGACAAAGCAGTCCATTTGTTTGCCCTTGTTTGAAAGCCCAATATAGGATTATCAGCTGTTGGCGCTACTGGTAAAACCCCGGCAATTTCATCAAGTTCCTTTTTAATAAAATCGTATACATCAGATTCCTTTGCCCTCGGTACTTGTAAGGCAGGCAAATCTTTTGGATCAGAATATGACAATACATCGGTTACCAATGGCACACCGCCCATACGTTTTACTTCCTCAAAATAAAAGAATGCCCTGATAAACCTGGCTTCGGCGATTACCCTTGCCTTAAATGCATCGGATAATGCGGAGGCCTGTATGTTCTTCATAAACAGGTGAATCTCGCGCAGGAAGCCATAATCCCAATAAGTCTGCTGGGCAACCGGAATGTTTCTTTGCTTATTTAATCCGTCACCTGATCCGCTCCACATCACTTCGTCTGCGTATTCAAACGTACTTGAATTGTTGGTAAATTCGTTATGCGGCAACCTGTTATAAAGGTTGGCCAGGATCCCGGTTGAAAGCAATTCTGATTTATATACATCGGCATCCTGTATGATGCTGAATGACGCTTGTTTATCCAATACCTTGTTACAGCCGGCCAGGGTAAAGGTCAGGGCAAATAAAAGGAAAATATATTTTTTCATTGTATGAAATTTATAAGTTAATTATTCATTCTCGGTTGCGCTACAAGGTTACATTAACCCCGAAAGTGAGTATTTTTTGCTGTGGATATTGGCGTCCAGAACCTGCATTTACTTCCGGATCAATGATCTTGATATTGTCGAATGTGAACAGGTTGTAACCATTGGCGTATACCCTCAGCTTCTGCAGGCCAATTTTTTTGGTTAATTTTTCAGGCAGCGTATAACCGATTTCGAGTGACTTGATTCGCAGGTAATTCACATTATAATTCCAGAAGGTGGAAACATTTCCATTGAGATTATTGCTTGCGTTGCCATCCTGGCGGATTGATGGGTATTTACCTGGCACCCAGGCGCTGTTCTTATCAAAAGGATCAACCCTGTGCCAACGATCCAGCAAAAATGTCGGAATATTACCGTTACCTACAAAGGGTTGGGTTAAGACACCATTGAGGTTGATACGATACTGTGTTGCCCCTTGTGCCAGCATAGAAAAATCAAACCCTTTCCAGGAAGCGCTTACATTAAGACCAAAAGTGGTTAGTGGCAATCCTGTACCCCATCCGATAGGCTGCTGATCATAGGCAGTGATAACACCGTCACCATTTAAATCCTGGTATTTGATATCTCCAGGAAGCAGGGTCCGGTTACCTTGTCCATCTTGATCAACCTTCCAATCTGCAATTTCTTTCATGCTTTGAAACTGCCCTAAGGCCACATAGCCGAAGGTGAAATCAGTAAACCGGTTCGTATTATCACGGCCATTGATTAAACCAAAGTATTGGTCAACCTGGCTGGTAGAGATGATATTCAGGTTTGACAATTGTTTTCTTCTTGACAACGTCACGTTTCCGCCAACTGAATACCGAAATTGCCCGATTTTTCCGCTGTGGTTTAACATAAAATCAAAACCTCTCTGTAATTCGCTGTTCAGGTTTTCAGCAGGTAGTCCTACGCCTAGCTCAGCAGGCAGTAAAACACCCGCACGTACGCCGGGGATGCCTGTACGTTCCCTTTCAAATACTTCAAACGTTCCGGACAATTTATTATTAAAAAGGGAGAAATCGAGTGCAAGATTCTTAGATATTACGTCTATCCATGATAAATTGATGCTGGGTGTCTGCCGGATGGTCAGGCCGATACTGTTTGCTCCGTTGAAAATAGAATTACCTGCTCCAAAATTATATCCTGTTATATAGCTGGCAGCATTAATGCCACTGGCATCTCCAAGATGGGCATAAGAAACACGCAATTTCAGATCGGAGACTATCTTTTTAAGACCTGGGGAAAAGAACGGCTCGTCTGAAATGCGGTATCCGACCGCGAAAGTCGGGAAGAACTTATATTTCACAAAACTATTAAACGCGCTATTCCCATCGTATCTACCAGACACTTCCGCAGAATATTTTCCGGCATAACTATAGTTTACACGACCAAAATAGCCCAGTTTGCCGGCTTCTGTACGTGTGTCTACGATGTCGCGGGAATCCGCCAGCACCAACAACGTAATAAAGTCGGTGGTAGGTGACGTACGGTTAAAAGTACCTTTTTCAGTTCGTTGTTGTTGTTCGTAACCCACTACGGCACTAACATTATGCTTGTTAAAGGTTCGGTCGTAGTTAACCTGCGCCTGCACGATACTTTCTGTAATGAGGGTATTTTGCTTTTCCTTATAGGGGTTAGGATTACTGAATACAGGAATATATTTATCGGTGGCCTTGTCATAATCATATGAATAATAGGTGAACTCCTGAACATCTCCCAGGTAATTTGCCATATAATAATTGTATGTGACCCTGGCTTTTAACCCTTTAATGGGCGATGTATAATCTGCACTTAGGTTGGTCTGCAGTACCCGCCATGTTTGGTCCAGGTACCCGGTTTTGTCATAAGTGTATAATGCAGGATTGAACTGTGTATAGATACCGTTATTCCTTGGATAATTAGGATTGTCATTGGCAAAGGGGCGGAGCGTTGGAATGTTCCTAAAAATTCCAAGCAAAGGATTACCCAAGTCATCACCACCCGGCAATCCCGGGTTTTGCCTACGTTCTACCCTTCCATTGATCTGTGTGCTAATTTTAAGTGAACTTGATACTGAAGCATCCAC
The DNA here is from genome assembly GCA_965206685.1 of Sediminibacterium sp. Lineage (GTDB taxonomy): Bacteria > Bacteroidota > Bacteroidia > Chitinophagales > Chitinophagaceae > Sediminibacterium. Next base: position 75,025 of record OZ242223.1, on the reverse strand, counting down.
ATTGGCCTGGAGGTTTGTTCGCCTAAAGTTAAAATCCTTGATAGCAGCATCCTCATTAGTATGGCTAATGCCGATATAATAGTTGATCTTATCAGAACCGCCGGAAGTACTTAAATTCCCATTGATCATAGGGAACCATCTGGTAATGCCAAATGAGGCCCAGTCAAAACCCCTGAAGCCTTCTTCAGTTCCGGCAGCCCATTTGTCCAATTCCGCTTTGGTGCGTGTGGTGGTACCAAAACGGTTGATATCCGATTCCACCTGCGCTTCATAATACTGAGCGGCATTAGCTACTTTGGGATAGCGGGTCCAGTCCTTATACGATTTGTAAAACCTAAAATCCACCTTGTTTTTTTCGTTTCTTTTGCCACGTTTGGTGGTTACCAATACAACGCCATTGGCAGAACCAATTCCATATACACCTGCTGCGGCGCCATCTTTAAGTATTTGAATATCTTCTACATCGTTGACATCCAGGTTGTTAAACTGTCCTTCATCTTTCGGTACGCCATCTATCACATAAACCGGGGTTCCGAAATTCCGGATCTGGATTGTAGTGGAAGCACCGGGTCGTGCATCGGACTGACGGGCGATTAAACCAGGTACCCGCCCTACCAAAGCACCAGACAGCGTGGGCACAGTATTTTTTACCAGGTCTTCGCTCTTGACAGATGCGATCGAACCTACCACTGTCTTCTTCTTCAAGGTTCCATAACCAACAACCACCACTTCGCCGAGTGCTTTTTCAGTTGAGATCATCTGAACGTTTACAGTATTATTACCTGCCACTGCAATTTCCTGGGATTCCATTCCCACAAAAGAAAATAGCAGGGTTTTGACCTTGTCATCCAGGTTGATTGAAAAAGTACCATCATTGGCAGTTGCCGTGATCGTCGAAGTTCCCTTGCCCTGGACCGTAACTCCGGCCAGGGGTTCACCATTTTCGTTGGTGACTTTACCTGTGATTTTCCTTGTCTGAGGGGCCATTTCTGCCTCCAAAGGTGTAATAATGATCATGTCCTCGTCCACGCGCTTGAACGTTAACCCCGTATGTTCAAAAAGCGTGTTTAGCACATCGGCAACCGGCTTTTCAATTACGTCGACCGACACATTAGGCGACGCATCGAGCACATTATTTGCATAAACGAACTTGTAGTGCGTCTTTTTCTGAATGGCTTTCAGTACCTTGGAAATACTGGACTCTTTCAGACTAAGACTAATCTTGGCATCCTGCGAGTATCCGCTTGCCATTGCCACATTCAGGCAAACAGATAACCCGATTGCAATTGTCAGTTTCATAAGCAACAATTTGGGTGTGCGCCTGGGAGTTAGCGGCTCCCGGCATGGGTTCCTTTTTTTCATACCTTTGTTTTGGTTTAATTCAACAATAGAAACAGTATCGCCTGTTTCATTATTTTTGATTGAGAGAGATGTTAGCGCATCTCTCTTTTTTCATTTACTGATAATAACTTTTCATTTACTGATAATAACTCGCCTATCCTCTGTTATTTTGTATTGAAAAGACCTACTGGTTAACTGTAAATAATTTAGCACCTGGGTAAGGGTTTTCTGGTGAAACATTCCTGAAAAATGCAACAACTTAACGGCATCATTTTCAATTGTAATTTTGACATCATACCATCTTTCCAGTTGAGAAGCTATCTCTTCCAGCGACTTGTCGTCAAAAGCCAATTTGTTATCGGTCCATTCTGTCTCCACCATCGAACTATCCGCCTCCCTATAGGAAAGACCTTTGATCATGTAATCGCCCCCCTTCAGAATTGCCAATGCTTTTTCTGATACAAGTTCGCCGACGGGTCTATTAGGTACTATTATTTTCTGATTGGGGTGAAGAATTACTTTCTTGCCGGATTTATTCAGGAGTGTTACTTCAACCGAACCTTTTATGAGGGTTGTCTCTGACAGTGTTTCCCCAGGGAAAGCCTTTATATTGAATACTGTTCCTAAAACCTTAACCTTCATTGATGAAGTATGAATCACAAAAGGAACATTTGCATTGTGGGTTACGTCAAAAAATGCTTCTCCATTTAGCTTAACTTCCCGGGTATGGGTATTGAAACCATCAAGGATCTCTAACGTGGAACCAGAATTGAGCATCACAGTGCTACCATCCGGTAGTTGAAACGACTTACGTTCAGCCGGTAAACTTTTTTGAAGTTTGTTCTCCGAGGCAATGGGCATCGTTTTTGCAGCCCTAAAATCGCCCATGTATACCAGGAAAATTACTATCAGACCAACAGCAATCGAAGCTGTCCATACCCACGCTTTTTTCAATGTTGGCCTAGCTCCAACATTCAGATCCTCAATATTCAGATCCTCCTCACAGGCCAGTTCTCGCATCTCTGCCTCCGAATCGCCAGTTGAACGGTGCTTTTCAAAAGCTTCGGTAAAAAAGGCCAGATCTTTATGCAGATTTTCCGCAGAATGCCCTCCATTCAATAGATGAAATAAAACCTGGGCTTCAGCTACATTTCTTTCCCTGACTGGATTTGCCGCCTTCCATCTTTCCCAGAAAATTATATCCTCTTCATTCTGCCACATGCAATAATTCACGAACGAGTCATTTAACAACAATTCTTCCACGCTCATGGGCAATATTTCCATAATATCAACTTTGTCATACTATAGAGGACAACGACCTGCGGATTTACTATGAAAATTTTGATTTTATTTTATCTGCCAGATGGCGGGATAAGGTGTAAAACCGACACTATGAGAAGGGAGAGACGCTGAGCATTCAGCAATGGAGCACTTTTTTTTCTTATCATAGCCTGTCTTAGCTTCACTAAGGAGTGGCATATGATATTGTAAGCAGTTCGACGAGTGATATTACACACATCCGCAATCTCATCGTATGAGAGTCCATCAAAGAACCGCAATCTGATCAGTTGCCTCTCTCTTTCTGTCAATGTCAACAAAGCATTGACAAGCTCTTGATTTAATTCTTCGTCAACTTCTTGTTGTATCAGCATATCTTCATAAGAATGCTCGGTTTCAAATATTTCATACTGAAACAGATGATCATGCGTCCGTCTTTTTTTGGTTTTTTCAAGTTGATCCAGTATTTCCCTGTGAATACAGGTAATCAGGTAGGATCGTACATTTTGCACCTCTGGTAATTGATAGCATCTGTCCCACAAATAGAGAAGCACCTGCACCACAGCATCTCGTGCGAGATCCCTACTACCTGACAACTTGATACCATAATTCATCAAGGGAATGTAATTGCTAACATATAGGTCACGTAATGCATCAGGCTGCCCTTCCCGTATGCGGCCCCATATATGAACGCTTTCATCGTAAGTCTCTTTTGGGGGCAAACTTTTCATAATGGCTAATCAATTGTTATAAAGGTAATGATGCCCAGTTATACCGGCTGGCAAACTGAAACACAATGCAATCTTTATCAAGATAAATCAAAACCTAGCAGAAAGACAATTGTGTTCATTAACGCGCTGCACTAGCATTCCGTCTGGTGTTTTTCTACCTGCTAAAAAAACGAAAAAGAAAATTCCCTTTGTATTACAGATTCAATACTTTTGTTGGGCAAATTTTATCTAAAAAAATAAAATAGAACGCCTCTTCCGAGGAAATCTAAAAGTCCTGAAAGTCATTACCAGAGCGGGTTCCGGTGATTACAAATTAAATCTCAACCGTTTACAAGAAAAAAAATGATTTTATTTACCGCCACAAAAAAAGAACTCTCTTAGGCAAAACATTGAGTTCAACTGCCACAAAATGCGACAAATAATGAAAGCAATGATCCCTCCGGAAGTCTCGAACAAACGTTTGCGCAATTTTTTCTAATTATCAGAATTTCAACAAGGCTTCGTTCTTTTTTGCTGTCTGGCTGGAAAATCCACGCAAATCGCCCCCCTAATACCTGCATAAACTGTGTCTTGTCCTGAAATCAATAACTGGTATTTTCTGGCTGCCAGAGGTTTTGCAAGCAGAAACCCCAATCTAATAACAGTTGAAAGCAGACCCGGGTATTTACATTTGATTAGCTACACGGGTATCTCCTCAGCACTTTATAATATTGTAAATTCATTTTTAAGAAAACACCGTAAGGACAAAAATAAATCCCCAAAGCAAAATGACACTTCAACAGAAAATTATAGCTGCCAGGAAAAATAAAGGATTCACTCAGGAAGAATTAGCAGAGCTGACCAAAATCACTCCCAGGACCATTCAAAGAATTGAAAGCGGCGAAAGCGTTCCTCGGAATTTTACATTAAAAGCCATTGCAGTTGCATTAGACATGCCCTTTGAAAATTTGATAACAACGGAAGTTCAATCAAAAGACACTGTAGTTGAATTATCGAACGACTTAATATCTAAAAAAGATAATGTAGAACATTTTCTAAGAATATTTTGCCTTTCTTGTTTTTCGTATATCATATTACCCTATGTCCATTTTCTTATACCGGCATACCTTGTTAAAAAGAAAGATAAATTAAGTCCGAACAGCCTCCGTTTTACTCAAAGAGTTATTCGAACTCAAGTTCATTGGATGGTAACAACCATTTTTGTATTCTTAATCATACTCGCCTATAATCTATATTTTGTAAAGCAATTGGGGTTCTCATATCCGGTAAATTACCTAGTGCCCTTTTTTATAATGTACTTTACAAATGCAGTAATTATCCTTATAAATTTAAAAGAGGTTAAGTCTGTTTCACACACATAGCCACGTTGAACCCGGGCGAATTATAGGTAATGTCGGGCAAATGACGGGTAAAGGCCGTAACAGCAAAATGCATTCGCCTTCTACTTTTGTACCTAAAAAAACATTATGCTTAGTTCACTCAAAATTTCTAACAGGTTATTACTTGTTTTAATTCTCCTGTTTTGCTTTCATTTTAATGATTCTGCGGCACAAACAGGCCAAACACAATTGCCCAAAAATGAATTACAACTTCCAGTTGATGACCATGAGATGGAATTGAAGTGGCAGGGCGATTCTGTTAACAATAATTGGGAGCCTCATTCCGCTCTTCTCATTCCTGTAAAACTTGCAAATTGCCCTAAACAGTTTTACATGCAGTTTGACCTGGGGTCGCCCATCACACTATTCTATTCAAACAAGATAAAAACAATCAAGTCAAAGTATCCCCATATTGGTCAGTTTAACGATTCCACAACCCATATTATCAATCTGAATTTTGAAGTGGGCAATAAAAAAATTATAGCCCAAAAAATCTTTGTAAAGAAATTTGGCAAGCCTGAAATAGACTGGCAGGATAAAAACAGTATTGAAATCATCGGGACGATTGGCGTGGATTTTATAGAGAATAGGGTAGCAATTATTGATTATCCTGGTCAAAAACTACTCATCACCAATAGCATTCCGGCATCATTAGCTCCCCAACTTTCTTTGAGCGATTTTATGTTTGTCAAAAGCAGCATCTTGCTGCCTGCAGTTATCAAAGGAAAGAAAACCATGTTGTACTTTGACACCGGATCTAGTGCCTATGAACTGCTGACAAACAAAGAAACCGCAACGACACTTGCGGAACCAAATCCTGTAAGGGTTCAATACCAGGTAAAATCATGGGACCGGATTCTTACAGCTTATACGTTTAGTACTAGAGACAGTGTGGAAATCGCTTTCACCAAAATGCCACTGAACAAAGCCACTTATATTGAAGGTGTCAGCAATTCGCAAATAGAACAGATGATGAAACTGGGCATGGGTGGAATGACGGGGAATAAGTTGTTTTTAAGATATATTTTAGTACTCGACACCAGGAACAAAAAATTTGGGCTATCAACCCATTAGAAATTTTTCAACAATGCTCAAATCTGTAACATACTTCAATCTCATCCATTTTTGCATCTTAATAAAATAACTTTTGACAACTATAAAACCTGGTTTAATGAAAAATGCAGTTGTTTTCACATTCCTACTGGTATCAATAACCGGCATTTCGCAAAGCGCTGTTCAGCTCGATTCCTTGAGAAAAGAATATTACACCAGCCAAAAAAATATAAGCAACCAATTTGCCAGTGATTATTACCCCAACCGGCCACAGCTTTATTCTCTCGACGAAAAAAGATTCTTAAGAAAGATTGACTCACTGAAAGCCCCTTTTCTTACAGGGTTGAATAATTATAAAAAACTGTATCATAAGTCTGACGCTAAATTCATTGCTGCAGAACGCAGGGACATAGAATATTTTTTTGATAGAATGATAATTGATTATCCATATTTTCATGGAAACTATACTGGTAATAAAATAAAATTATCACAGTCAGCCCAGAACAAGTTAGATATCCATTCAAAGGACTTTAATAATCCTGAACTTTTATCGAGTAAAGATTTTAAAGATTATTTGGAAGCTTTTTTAAGACATGCAACGACCGTTGAAATAGAAAAAGAAAAATATAAAAAGTCTGATAATAAAAGGCTAGATGCGTATTTAAGTATAATCCCAAAATATTTTATAGATAAAGAGTGTAGGGAATTCTGGCAACATCATTACTTGTTTGCACATCTTGACAATTTCGGAAGTAAAAATATAGGAAAATGGGTAAAGTCTTTTTTGTCCACTTGCAAAAACATAAATTACACCAAAGTCATTGATAGCATTTATACAGAAAGTGCCAACTCCTATAAAGGTCATTTGATAAAACCATATAAAACAGTAAATGGCTTTAATCTTGACCTACATATTTTTCTTCCCGATTCTTCAAGCTGGAAAACTAAAAGATCTACTATCGTGTATTTTCATGGAGGCAGTTGGACAGAGGGCACACCTGAATGGGATTTTTACAATTGTTCTAATTATGCAAAGAAAGGTTGGGTTGCCATTGCTGTTGAATATAGAATTGCAGACAGGTATGAAACAACGCCATTTGAAGCTGTAAAAGATGCAAGAAGTGCAATTCGCTGGTTAAGAATGAATGCAGAACAGTATGATATTGATACCACAAGAATTGTGGCTTCAGGTAATTCTGCTGGTGGACATCTGGTCCTAACAACAGCTATGGCTGAGGAGATAAATGAAAAAACGGATAATCTGAATTATAGTGCTTGTCCAAATATTCTATTGATCAATTCTGGCGTTTTTAATATAACTGCAGATGGTGGTACTTCATGGATTAGCAAGGGATTAAATGACAAGAATTATGTCAAAAAAATATCTCCACAACAATTATTAAAAAAAGGACTTCCTCCTACGCTAATTGTTCACGGAACTAATGACCAAAGCGTAGATTATGCCTCAGCAAAATCATTCACAGATGAAATGAAAAGATTAGGTAACGATATTGAATTTCAAACTTTGGAAGGAGCCCATCACTATATCTGGTATGATATGCGTTTTTCTAGAAAAGTATCTGAAATTAGAAAAAATTTTTTGAAAAAGTATGGATATGAGTGACGAAATACAGCCGCTAACTTGACTTACTGCAAGGCTTGTAACGAAGTACTCCAAAACAGAAATCAAACAATTCAAATTGATGACAGAATTTGGCTACACACCTGTTAACAAATCCAATTGGACAGATTTAGAAAAACTTTTTGAATGTAAAGGTGGGCCTCATAATTGTTGGTGTATGGTTTGGCGTAATATGAATGAGGGAACAGACCGAGCAAGCAAAAGCGACAAGAAAGAATCCTTGAGAAACTATGTGACTAATGAAAACCCGGTTGGACTACTTTGTTACAACAATTCCGAACCAATTGCCTGGTGCTCTATCGCACCACGAGAAAGTTACCGCGAATTATCAGGTGACAGTTCATTAACTAATGTGTGGTCATTGGCTTGTTTTTTTATAAAAAAAGAATATCGCCAAAAAGGAATTACCGAAGAACTAATCAAACAAGCAATGAAATATGCCAGAGATAATGGAGCCAAATTTGTAGAAGCATACCCAGTTGACCCTGCCTCCCCAAGTTATAGATTTATGGGCTTTAAACCAATATTTGATAAACTGGGTTTTGAGTTCAAACACAAAGCTGGACAAAGAAGATATGTAATGACTTTCCCCATATGACAAAACAACGAACCGCCATGAGGTTTGGCGTTATTAGGGCATGGCGTTGTAACTTCAACTTCAGCATGGGATTTTTTGTTCCCGCGGACGACTGTCTGTTAGATTTTTTTTACTATTGTAATTATCATCCTACACCTGCGCTAAGCTTTAGCTCGTTAGCGGTCCCCTTTTTCCGGCAGGCAGAAATAAATTCCGACGCTAACGGGTGGACAAAATCGTTAAATTTATAGAGGATTGTATAAATTCTAAACCATTGAATTTCAACGCCAAAATTTGACGTTAGTCGGACTTGAATGACGCCCCCTATCCCATCAACATCTTTTTTCACTTTTATCCTCTCTTAAAAAATAGTTGGCAATAAATTTGCGCAATTAAATCATTGCGCTTATATTTGCAACCATATAATTGCGCAATGTATACAATTATAATTTTATGGAAACAAGACGAGATGTATTTCAGGCGATTGCCGACCCAACACGAAGAGCAATCTTATTATTACTTGCCTCACAAGCGATGACACCTAATGCCGTTGCAGATGAGTTTCACACCAGCAGGCAAGCCGTTTCAAAACACATCCAAATTCTCACAGAATGTGAACTCGTAAAACAAGAACAAAAAGGAAGAGAAATTTATTATCACATTAGCGCAAACAAAATGAAAGAGATTGATAAATGGTTAGAACAATTCAGGAAGATTTGGGAAACCCGATTTGAACAATTAGACAACGTATTATTAGCAATTAAAAAATAAAAAATGAAAAATAGTTTACTATTTGATTTTACGGTTGATAAATCCAAAAATACGGTATTTGTAAAAAGGGAATTTGATGCTGAACAATCATTGCTTTGGGATGCCTTTACCAAACAAGAAATTCTTGACCAGTGGTGGGCACCCAAACCTTGGGGATCAAAAACAAAATCTATGAATTTTGAAGTGGGCGGGCGACGATTTTATGCAATGGTAAGCCCGGAAGGAGAAGAACATTGGTCAATCCAGAAGTATACGGCTATTTCAGCAACAACAAAATTCAGCTTTGATGATGCCTTTTCTGACAAAAATGGAAACATCAATACTGAAATGCCAATCTCTGAATGGGATTTGAGTTTTGGCGAAACCGAAGGTGTTACAACAGTAACAATTTCGATAAAACATAGAACGCTTGCTTCATTGGAACAAATTATACAAATGGGATTTCAAGAAGGCTTTACAATGACGGTAACTTATTTACAACAATTATTAGCAACCTTAAAGAGAAAGTAACTATATGGAGAATATTTCAACAATTGCAACATTAGTTATTACAAGCGGAGTAATATCACTACTATGTTTACTTATTCTACATTTTATAAGCCCTGAATTCGAACCCCGTTGGCGAATGGTAAGTGAATATGCCTTAGGGAAATATAAATGGTTGCTTACTTCATTCTTTATTTTTTGGAGTATCAACAACGTGTTAGCAGCTTGTTTTTATTTTGCTATCGTTTCAACAAAGTGGGCAATCTTCGGTGCAATCCTTGTTTTCATTTCAGGAATAGGTGCTTTAATGGGTGGGCTGTTAGGTATGAAGCACAAATTACACGGACTTTCGTTTACTCTTGGAGTTCCCACATTTCCTATTGGTGCATTATTAATTGCTTATAACCTAAGCAATCAAAATAGTTGGTTCCCTTACAAAAATGAATTACTGATTTCTGCTCATAGCGTTTGGGTTAGTTTAGTATTAATGGCAGTGTCAATGGGATTGTTTTTCGCAGGTCTTAAAAAAGCTGGTATTCCATTCGGACCTAATCGAGAGCCATTAACAGAAATTCCTAAAAGTGTAATTGGAATAAATGGTTTTGCAAATCGGCTATTAGTTTTAGTTTATGTGGCTTTCAACATTATTATTTCACTAATCTTTATAAATCTTTAATAAAAAAGATAAATAATTTCCGTCGCATTACTTTTTTTGCAATAAAAATTGCATTCATTACTTGTGTGGCAGAACTTCTAATTAGTACAAAAATCAAATACATTTTTTTACTCAAAAAACAATAAAATAATGTCATTTCAAGCCTATATTGACAATATCAAAAGCAAAACAGGTAAAACTCCTGACGACTTCAAGCGACTTGCAGAGAAAAAGGGTTTTTTAAAAAAAGGAGAAATTATAAAAACGGTTAAAGCCACCGAAATTACGAACTGGCTAAAAGAAGAATTTGAATTGGGTCATGGACACGCCATGGCAATTTATATGACATTCAAGGGGAAAAATAAGTGAGGTGAAAAATAAAGAAACTGCCAACAAAAGCTTGCTTAATATTAGACAGACGAATTTTCTCTATCAACTGTAGAAACTCTGGGCTACCTTCCGTAATTAGTCTTTTAACTAAATGAGTCTGTAGGGGACAGGCCGCAACCCTAACTGACTACTTAAATTGATCAGAGTGAAAGTTATAATTCGCTTGAATTGAACAAAATGCTCTGTACACTATTTAAAGATGACACCGGTCTTCTTTTCGTTCCGCATTTTTTCTATTTTGGTAATCAATTTAATAAATCCAGCGGAAATCTGATAAACCGATCAACAACAACCTGGTTCCCCATTACAATATCTGATACCCTGCAAGAGCGGATAACCTTGTTCCATTTCTTCGGGGATTGCATCCCGAACTGAATGAAGTGTGACCCTGTAATGTAACCGCATGCCTGACAAGGGATGATTGGCATCTATGGTAATACTGTCTGCCGAAACACGAGTAATTATTCCTTCCTCCCCAGTAGATAATTGATAGGGGTCGCCAATATTGCTTTCGGAGATTGTTGAATTGGGTGGTAAGATATAGATAAGCTCTTCATTTCTTATTCCATAGGCTTCATCAGGCATCAGATGTTTTTCAAATGAGTCACCTGCCTGCAATTTTTCAATTTCCTTCTCAAGAGCAGGCAGTACATTTCCTGCCCCATGCAAATATTCAAGTGGATCATATCCCTCGTTGGAATCAATTTCTTCACCTGATTCGTCCCATAAGGTAAATGTAATGGCACCGATTTTTCCGCGTTGTATCATCATTCGAAAATTCTGTGGGTTGGCCTAGGGAAACCGGGCGTAAAGCATTCCAAAGTAGTTATAGTTACCGCTGTTTCAAATTTTTGCCCGACCATGTCAATGCATGAAAGAATTGCACCCTGGATTTCATCAGGTGTGCATTGAATACGGGCATTGATCATGATACTTATCATGGTTTGTCCCTCTTCCGGGATACCAGTTAAAACCGGTAAATTGCCCCCGGTAAAATAGCTGATTTTCACCTGATGCAGCCCATCGTCAATAAAAAATTTCAAATGCCCAATGGCCCATTGCGACTCGGTCACATGGTTGCATAACCCACCTACCAATTCAACGCAGGCATAGAAAGCCCGCACACCTTTTAACTGCAATGTTGCATCGAGCCATGATAATTCTGCTTCACCATCTCCATAAATCAGGTAATCGATGTCCAGTGATTTTCGGGGAGTGAGGGACTGGCCTGTCATAAAAGAGATCCAATCGGAAATATCGCTTTGAAGGAGATTGTTTTGAAAACGTATCGGTTTACCAGGATATTTTAGCTGGGCAAGTTTAAACACTTTATCAATCTTTTCAGCATCCAGCAGGTCGGCTTTGCTGATCACAATCATATCCGCCTCTTCCAGCTGTTTATCATAGATGTAATGAACATTTTTTTGAAAAAGAAACTGCCGGGAATGCCATTGAGAATACAATACTGTAGCTTCTGCAAAAACAGTGAAGGAAATATGGATGTCTGGCCTCGCACGCAGAAGCGGCTTGACCACAGTAGCAACAATATCGGCGCACGATCCGACACTTTCAGCGAAAATGACCTCCGCGCCGGAAAGTTCGAACAGGTCAATACCCTCAGCTAACTCTACATAGTTGCAGCAAAAACATCCGCCGGTTACCTCAGAAGCAAGGATTTTATGGGAACGGATGAATGCTGTGTCAACCAATTGCCGTCCCTGATCGTTGGTAATAACCGCTACGTTAATTTTCTGTTTTTCCAGGTACGCGCAAGCCTCGATTATTGCAGTGGTTTTGCCGGCTCCCAGAAAACCTCCAACCAGGAATACATGGGGTTTATTCAACATGAATTTGCATTTCTTTGTTAGCTATGATGGTAATTTCATTTTGTAGGGTAACGGTACAGTTATTTTCTTCCTGTTTAAATTCAGCGTTTATTTTCTTTCCATCGGCTATAACAGTTATCTTCCGGATTTTATGCATGGGCGCTAAGCCGAAGGTCCGGATGTGGCATACTCCATATTTAACTTTAATAGTTGCATTTAAGAAGGTATTCGTCCTCTTTTGTGAATAACTTCCCCAGCATCCTGCAGCAGTGAAAGGCGCCTTGAAATTATCCGCCCCGATCTTTGGCGCGAATCGAATATACCCTGATGGTCCATTCGATTCAAAACCGCAGGCTGATATAAACGTCCCATAACTTGCCATCGCGCGCGCGTAATGATCGCTGCATTCAATTTCGTTAAACGGATTTCTTTTGGCTGCATGGTACCTGTCATGGATCATCCGCGTCAACACCAGTGCTTCCTCAACCATACCCTCTGCCATCATGTGAGCCGCTACCTGGTGTTCGAAACCGCTCATACATTCGTGAAAATAACCGAGTTGCCAGGTAACATTATCCCCGTAGGGTTTTGATTCGTTTTTGGGATTGGTATTCATTACCATCCCGCCTTCCCCTTCCAGCGCATACGGCCTCCCGCCTGTGTGTTCTTTTATGTAAGGACCAACATCCGGTGTGAAATTGTATTTCCACAATGCACGGAGTGCAGAAAGTGTTTTCTCCCGATTCAAGATCCTACCCAGGCCTACCTGCCAGGCCCATGACTGGCCGTACACCTGGTCTATATGACAGGTATTGTACGACCCGAGTTTACTTCTCCCTTTTTGTTCATCTGGCTTGTGAATGAAATACTCTCCATTAAATAATTTCTCTTCCATGTTCATTTTCCCTTTCTCTACGTAATCTGCGCAGGCTTGGGCAAAAGCTGTATCATACATTTCCTTTGCCATCAGTTCTCCGGCTTTTACCGCGGCTATGCACAACCCTACCAACCAGGCTATTTCACCGTCCCATACTGCATCCAGAGTGTTTTCCATCGGGGTATCTTCCATCCCGTCTTTGTTTTTGTCCTGGTTTATTACAAACTGGATAGCGCGTTTAATTTTTTCCCAATTGTTTTGCAGGAACGACTTATCCTTGCTCATCTGGTGTTCCCTGTATATGCGAAGTATCGTTCCTGCCTGCCCATCGATAGCAGGCGTTTTCACCACTTCGCCTCGGTACCAGATCATCCCGTTTTCCTGTAAAGAAAGACCAAGATCTACGCTGCTCCTGGTATCCTTTTCGACAGCGGGAAATATCCGTCCCATCGCCTGTGCATATTGCCAGACGTGCGTGCAGGTCCCCTCGCAACACCCTACACCCTCCCACGCATAAAACCGGCCGGATGTAAAACGGTGCGCCGTAGTCGTAGCCAGTGTGGAAATATTTTGAAAGGTCCGTTCAAGGAACCAGGAAGGTAAGGTTGAGTCGAACCAAGTCTCATGCCATCGTTTTGTTAGCGCTGAGAGTTTATCAAAATTTTTATTTAGATAACTCAGCACATCGGACGCAGAGGAAAACCTGGTAGTATAGAACCTTCCCGAATCCTGGATGTTTTTATGTAGACGGAGGTTGGGGAAATACCAGGCAATTGCAAAATCAAAATTGCCTGTTTTTCCAGGCGCGAGGTTAATCGTGTGGGCAATAGCCCCTATTAATGTTTGCCCAATTGGTTTTTCTGTGCCGCCGTTCGCTCCTTTTTCAAAAGTATCGTGGGTAAGTGGTAGGCTGAAATCCGTTTGTATGTTTGCGGCTTTAGTTTCATTGAGCAAAGTGATCGCCATTGTGCCAAAATCTGCTGCTGTTTGTAGTTTTTCATCAACAGGAGTTTTCATGGAACATTCAACTATGTGCTGTGTTGGCTTGTAGATCGTACGATTCATACGGTAATCAGTTGCCGCACCCTTACGTAAACAAACCTTGTTTTCAAGCCAGCCTATTACAGAAACCGAAATATCAGTCTTTGTATTATTGATGAATTGAAATTGGTAAACAGTTGCCGGCAGACCCGAATCATTTTCATCAAGAGGGATAAAAGGAGAATATACTTCGGCAGTAACACTTACCTGTAGGCTTTTATCAATGTAATGAATTTTAGCAAGAGGATAGCCGGCTTCAAAAACGATCTCGTCCCAATCGGATGCCTCCATTTTTTTTACGATTGTTTCGCCTTTTGTTTTAAATCTAAATGCAAAACCTTGTTCAACAAGTCGCAGATCATTTTGTTTTGCAGGTGCCACATAGGCCGAGCCATCGCGCGATCTAACCTTCTTCCCAACATGTAGTTCAGTCCCCCAGTTCACAGTTTTAGGTTCTATTCCCTCCTGATTAGAATTGAAAATATCCCATAACCATAATCTGCCATCACCGCCAACATATAACGTGCCTGTAAAAATTCCGCCAACCGGCATGCCTATAAAGTTTAATTCATTTTTCGACTTAACATATCTTGTAATATTCCCTCTTTCGTATAAAGATTTTACCCATTTGGGATCAAGCTTCTTATCAAAAGGTATCTGATATCCCAATTCACCAGGGGCAAAGGGGCCTGCAATGGCTTTGTACCTAGATACATAAAAACCCGCCGTAAATATCCCGCTGGCTTTCAAAAAGAATCTTCTTTCCATAATTATTATTTTGATCTCAGTGATTGTACTCTCTTACCCTATAAGATAGCAGTTTCTGTACACTGCATTTCGTTCAATCGTTTGCGCAATATTTAATGCATTCTTGATCACCCGGGAAAATGGTAAATATCTTGTTTGCTATTGAATCTCGTCACTTAAAGCCCGGTCCAGGTGTACATAACCCCCATCTACATGCATAATCTGCCCGGTGGTATGTGAGGATTTTTCAGATAACAGGAAAATGACCATATCAGCTATTTCCCTTGTTGTAGTCATACGTTTTCCCAATGGTATTTTATTAGTAATGGATTTTAATTTTTCCACCGGGTTTGTAAAAGTGTTGATCCAGTTTTCATAGAGCGGTGTATAACACTCTGCTACCATGACCGCATTTACCCGAATCTGGTATTTCAGCAATTCGACCGCCCATTCCCTTGTCAGTGCATTTCTAGCACCATTTGCAGCAGCATAAGCAGAGGTACCTCCCTGGCCTGTTAGTGATGTCTTAGACGTGATATTAACAATAGCGCCTCGGGTCTTTATCAATTCAGGTAATACGGCCTGGGCCATCAGGTAATAATGAACAACATTTCTGTGAAGGCTTTCCATAAAAGTATCATAACTGCCGCTTTCCAGACCCACCCCATCATTGATTCCGGCGTTATTAACCAATCCTTCTATCCTCCCAAATCTTCGTAACACGGATTCTACGATGGGCAAAATAGCACGGGGATTGGTAAGTTCTGCAGTTACCTGCATGACAGGAACACCCAAACTCTCCAACTCGTGTAGCAATTTCATGTTATCGGTCTCACTCTTTCCAACGATAACCGGAATTCCTCCTTCATCTGCAAGTGCCCTTACAATTCCTTCGCCGATCCCGCGCGCACCGCCGGTTACGATCACTACTTTATCTTTAAGTTGCAGATTCATAGTATGTTTTATTTTAAGCTATCCAATATTCGCCAAAATTACAATCCCTATAACCAGGGTGCGTTCCAAGCCGCTATTATACCCTATTCCGTATCGCTGAAAGAAGGAATTTTTTACAATATCTATCGCTTTCTCATAAGAAGGTCCGGCTAGACCTTACAGAAATGTTGGTGCGAATCAATAACGCGCATAGGCAACAACGTTTTGTCTCGAACTTCCCAATCCGTCAATCCCTAACTCAACAATATCTCCCGGTTTTAAATATACAGCTGGATTAAAACCCAGCCCCACACCTGCCGGCGTTCCTGTAGAAATAATATCACCAGGCAATAAGGTCATGAATTGACTCAGGTAAGAAACCAGATGCGGGATATTGAAAATAAGGTCATCCGTATTTCCATCCTGCATCATATTGTCATTTACTTTTAACCACAACCGAAGTTTATGTGGATCAGGGATCTCATCTTTTGTTACCATCCATGGGCCAAGTGGTGCGAAAGTATCGCAGCCTTTACCTTTGTCCCATGTACCTCCGCGTTCTAATTGAAATTCGCGTTCACTTACATCATTATGCAAACAATATCCGGCCACATAGTCCATGGTTTCTTCTTCAGAAACATAACTTGCTCTTTTGCCGATCACAAAGGCCAGTTCCACTTCCCAATCTGTTTTAAAAGAGTTCCTTGGAATCATGATATGATCATTCGGGCCGGTAATGGCCGTGGTAGATTTCATGAAAAGAATGGGTTCCAGCGGTATTGGGGCATTGGTTTCCCGGGCATGTTTTGCATAATTTAAACCAATGCAAAGTATTTTGGAAGGATGGGCAATTGGACATCCAAGTCTTGTTCCTTGTGCTACTCTTGGCAGATCGGGTTGTTCCGTTAAAAGAACATTGATCTGATCCAATCCACCAGACTCAAAGAAAACTTGGTCATAATCCTGGATAAAGCCACTGAGATCAATAATTTCACCATGGACTAATACACCTGGCTTCTCTTTTCCCTTTATTCCAAACCTTATTAACTTCATATGCGCGTTATTTGATGTTGTTATCTTAGCATAGTATTGTTCTGACTATTCCCAGCCTTCGACGATGTAAATTGTAGTTTTCAAAGCCCCGTGCGCACCGATTACCAGTACCTGTTCGATATCAGCTGTTTTGGAGGGACCTGAAATAAATACACCATAGCCGCAGTTTGCCAGGTCAATCACTCCATATGCCTGGTGCATATCCCAGACAATATCTTTTTCTGTTATGACCAACACCAGGCTTTTACATATAAATGGTAGCATTCTGTTGCCCATATGCTCCTCAGTTACCCAGATTGCACCGTTCTCTGCAACCGCGGTCTGTCCCCTGATCAAACACAGATCGGTGTCCTCCAATTCATAGCTGCAATGCCTATGAATTTCAGGGTCAACATAGCCTAGTTCGGCAATCCTGTTTATCACCTTGTTGTTAGGGGTAACCGAATTCGCAAGTAGATTTTTTAAAGTGGCAGCAGTTATGATATTCACTTCAGCACCCACACTTTCAGCCATTGCTTTGAATAATGTCGTTTTATCGGTTATTCTATCATGATCAAAGTTCATTTCCGGCAATTCCTGTTTATCAACCTGCGCCGAATGAATGGATTGTAATATGCTTTCTCTTGCTTTCATTTCCTATTTTTTAGATACCATTCCCTGAAACTCTGTTTTGGAGCATTTGGCATTTCGCGCTGTTTAAACCATGGATTGATTTTTTTTGACCTTACGATAAAAGGCGCTGTTCGCAATAGCATACGCCCTGCACGGCCGGCGAACCTGTATAGTGCGGCACGCGACAGTATAAATCCTGCCGCCCGCATAGCTATCGTTTTTGCCCAACCGCCTTTGCCAGCCAAAACAACATCTTGCCGAAGCTGCCATAGTTGTTCATGTATATTGATTTTGACAGGGCAGACATTGGAACAGGAACCGCATAGCGTGGATGCAAATGGCAGGTCTTTATGAGCTTCCAGGTCAGCGTTAGGAGAAAGGACAGATCCGATAGGACCTGCTATAACGGCATTGTAACTATGTCCGCCGCTTCTCCTGTATACAGGGCAGGTATTAAAACACGCCGCACAACGGATACATTGTAATGCCGACCGGTACTCAGGTCTTGCCAGTTGTCTGCTGCGTCCGTTGTCGACGATAATAACATGCATTTGCTTGCCACTCACAGGCCGAATAAAATGACTAGAATAAGTAGTAATCGGTTGCCCAGTAGCACTTCTTGCAAGCAAACGCAAAAAAACAGCCAGATGGCCCGAAGCAGGTATGATTTTTTCAATACCCATGCAGGCGATATGTATATCGGCGCAGTTAACCCCAAGGTCTGCATTTCCTTCATTGGTGCAAACTACCAAGCCGCCAGTTTCCGCTATCGCGAAATTTACACCCGTCATTGCCACTCTTGCTTTGATAAAATTATTTCTAAGATCTGCTCGGGCCGAAGCTGTTAAATAGAAAGGATCCTGGTTACCGGGTTCAGTTCCTAGGTGTTGTTCAAAAGTTTGGGCTACTTCCTGTTTTTTTAAATGAATAGCTGGCAAGACAATATGGCTTGGTGTTTCTTCCCGTAATTGGATGATTCTTTCTCCTAGATCAGTATCAACTACATCTATTCCGCGTTGCGACAGGTATGCATTCAGGTGACATTCTTCTGTTAACATACTCTTGCTCTTTACAACCGACCTGATGCCTGATTTTTTGATTATATCAAACACAATGGAATTGTGTTCAATAGCATCTGCAGCCCAGTGAACAACAACACCGTTTTCCTTGGCCTTTTTTTCAAATTCTTCTAGGTAAAAAGCAAGATTAGATAATGTATGCTTTTTGATTTGAGAAGCGTAAGTGCGCAATGTTTCCCATTCAGGAATTGATTTAGCAGCCCGGTCTCTTTTCTGTCGGATAAACCATAACGTATCGTCGTGCCATCCAGCTCGTTCTTTGTTTTGGAGGAAAACATCTGCTGCCGCGGCATGTGTTGACTTATACATTTGAAGCATTTAAGATCTCTGAAATATGAATCACTTTTATTTTGCTTTTGCTTCTTTTCAGAGTACCCTCCAGATGCATCAGGCAACTCATATCTACCCCTGTGATAAAGTCAACTCCTTCCGTTTCATGTTCTGTAATTCTATCCTTTCCCATCTGTACAGAGACGGCCTCTTCAAAAATGCAGAAAGTGCCCCCGAAGCCGCAACATTCGTCCTTGCGCGTTGTTTCTCGCATTTTTATGCCTTCCACCATTGACAACAGTTGGCCAGGTTTTGAAAACGGCGCTCCAACAATTTCTGACATAGATGAAAGACCAAGACCTCTTTGACCGTGGCAACTATGATGAAAGCCTACTGTATATGGGAAATAGGCACCGAGATGTTTAACTTTTATTATATCAACAAGAAACTCGGTTAATTCATAAATGGTTTGACTGATTCGTTTGGCTGCTTTGTTACCTGAATGAGCCAGGTGTTCCTTGATATGCAATACGCAGCTTCCGGAAGGACAAACGATAAAATCAAAACCAATAAAATTGTTGATAAAATTCGTATCACACCCGGATTCGAATGATTGAAATCCTGAATTGGCGAGCGGTTGCCCACAACAGGTCTGCTGTAGCGGATAAACCACAGTTACACCAAACCTTTCCAACAATTGAATTGTTGATACTGCAACCTGTGGGTAAAACTGGTCAATATAACAAGGAATAAATAACGCTGCTACCATGATCAGTTGTTAAGTTTAATAAATCCGCCATCAATAGGGTAATCGCAACCTGTGATGAAAGATGCTTCATCGCTACAGAGATACAAAGCCAATGCAGCAACCTCTTCCGGTTTGGCCATCCTTCCAATTGGCTGTGACTCTGCTAATTTTTGGAAAATTTCCTTCTGGTTATGAGGATAATTTTTCCCAATAAACCCATCCACAAAAGGAGTATGTACCCTTGCAGGGGAAATGGTATTGCAACGGATATTTTCCTTCAGATAATCTTTTGCTACACTAAGGCTCATAGCAATCACGGCTCCTTTGGTTGCTGAATAGGCAAACCTCTCAGAAATACCCACCCATGCTGCAATGGATGCCATATTCAAGATCACACCACCTCCGGATTTTTTTAATTGAGGGATACCAGCGTGCAGACAATGGTATACACCCATGATGTTTACATTTACAAGACGCCTGAAATCATCTTCTTCGGTATTATCAGCCTTGCCAATGTGAGCAATTCCGGCATTGTTAATCAGGATATGAAAATTACCGATTTGCTGCATTACATCAGCAACGTTGGCATAGTTACTGATGTCACAGGCATAGGCCTGTGCTGTTAAACCTGCCAACCTTATTTCAGCGGCAACCGTTTGAGCAAGTTCAATATCCATTTCAAGAATGGATACATCCGCCCCATTTCTTGCAAACAATTTTGCGATCGCCTTACCAATACCGCTACCGCCACCCGTTACTACTACTTTCTTTTTTGATAAAGAAAACATACAATCATTTTAAAATGAAAAAAATATCAACTCAATAATCGTACTACTGATTACTATAACTGCTACTGTTATAAGCTAACCCCCCTTTTCCATGGGATGAAATCATCCTGGTTTAATAAAACTGCTTTTGGTGTTATTATTCCGCTAGCAACCTTAATGCAGAACTCCAGGATATCCTTACCCATTTCCTCGATGGATTTGCTGCCTTCAATAACAGGCCCACAATCAATATCAATAATATCACGCATTTTTTGGGCCAGACCTGAGTTCGTAGCAAGCTTGATTGTAGGACAAACCACATTGCCCGTTGGTGTACCTAATCCAGTTGTAAATAAAATAATGTTAGCACCCGCGGCAGCTTTTCCGGTGGTAGCTTCAACATCGTTGCCAGGCGTGCAAACCAGATTAAGACCGGGCATCCGCGCAGGTTCAGTATAATCTAGCACATCGCTAACAGGAGCAGTTCCTCCTTTTTGTGCCGCACCTGCCGATTTCATAGCGTCTGTAATAAGTCCGTCGCGTATATTTCCAGGGGATGGGTTCATATGAAACCCTGATCCAACGGCATTTGCCTGTTGATTATACTCATTCATGAGGTTAACAAATTTCTCCGCTTTCTCTTTTGATATACACCGGTCAATCAGATTTTGCTCAACACCGCATAACTCCGGAAATTCTGCGAGAAGTACTTTCCCCCCCAGTGCCACGATAAGATCTGCTGCATAACCAACCGCGGGGTTAGCAGACAAACCACTAAACCCATCGCTACCACCACATTTTACTCCGACACAAAGATTACTTAAAGGAACTGGTTGCCGATACTGCTTGTTGGCTTCTATTAAAGCATTAAATGTTTTATGAATAGCATCGGCTATCATCGCTTCTTCACTTGTGGCTTGTTGCTGTTCAAAAAGAATAATAGGTTTGGAAAACAGGGGGTTCTGCTTTGCTAAGGCTTTTTCAAAAAGCGGTATTTGCAAATGTTGGCAACCCAGGCTTAAAACAGTAACACCAGCAACATTTGGGTGATCTGCATAGGCGGCAAGCAGGTTTGCCAGGGTTTCAGCATCCTGCCTTGTTCCGCCACAGCCACCTTGGTGGTTGAGAAATTTAACTCCATCTATATTCTTAAAAACCCTTTCAAAAGCAGCGTCTTTTTCGAATGCATCTATTTTGGCAATACTCAAATCAGTACCTTCCTGATAAGCTTTTACAAGCGACTTTGCATATACCCTGTACTTTTGGCTTGTATCGTATCCAAGTTCCTTTTGCAAAGCATCTTTTATTACGTCCAGGTTCCTGTTCTCACAGAAAACAGTCGGGATAAATAGCCAGTAATTGGCTGTGCCAACCTTTCCATCACTTCTTACATACCCTAAAAATGGGCGTCCTTCAAAAGCTGTTATATCAGGTGGAGTCCATTTGTACTGAAATGGGCGATAAGCAAAAGGTTCAGCTTCATGCTTGGTATTTTCTGTACTAACCCTTTGCCCTTCACTCACATCGCATTGAAGTATACCAACTGTTACTCCATACATAATCACTTTTTCACCCCTGCGCATATCAGTACAGAAGAATTTATGTTTTGCGGGAATATTTTCTTTAAGCCGATAATAATTCCCGTCCTTTAGTACAGGTTCTGCACTATCCAAATCTGCAAGTGCTACAAGCACATTATCTCCGGGATGAATTCTAATTACTTTTTCCATTAAACCTTTTATCTTATTTTTTATTTTTTTTCCATTGAAGCCATGCATATCTTAAAACAATCAAGAAACAGGTAAGCGGCACTATGAAGGCAAAAGCGATATTGGTCTTATCTGCAACCAAGCCCAAGACAGGAGGAACAATTGCTCCTCCTACAATCATCATTACCATGTATGATGAACCAATATTTGTTTTATCACCCAAGTCTTTGATCCCCGTCGAAAAAATAGTGGGAAACATTATAGACATAAAAAATTCCACAAATAGAAATGAAACAACCCCTGCAATACCTCCAACACATACTATTATCAAACAAAACAACACAGATCCTGCGCAAAAACATAAAAAAAGCGTGGGTACTTCAATTTTTTTCATAAGGAAACTACCAGAGTATCTACCCATCATAAAACTGATCAGTAAAAATCCCAGGAAAAGATTTGACTTCCCTAGTGATAAGCCAGCATTATTTTCGGCATAGAGTATAAAAAAACTAGAGATACATACCTGCGCGCCTACATAAAAAAACTGTGCTATCAAGCCTTGCCTGAGACTGGGTATGACAAATGGATTAAATAACACCTTTCCCCCGCCGTCATTAGATGATTTAACTCCCGATCTGTTGAGAATGAAGAATAGTGAGAACAGTAGTAAAACTATACCAATGAGTATATAGGGCAGCTTGATGCTGCTAAAAAGTGCCTCAAAATATTGATCAGTTTGCCACACATTCATGCCGGCTATTTCCTCCTTTGTTTTTACCAGTTTTTCTGGAAGGATCAATTGGTTTAAAATATTGGTAGCCACTACTGCACCCATCCCGTTAAAAGCTTGGGCAAAATTTAACCGCCGCGTGTAGGTATCAGCACTACCCAGTTCTTTAATATAAGGATTAGCCGAGGTTTCCAGAAAAGTCATTCCCGACGCCACAACAAATAAAGCCAATAGGAAAAAATTAAACGATCGCGCGTCAGCAGCTAAAGGAAACAAAAAGGCGCCGGTAGCTGCCATGAGCAGGCCTAAAACTATTGCTGCTTTATACCCAAATTTTCGCATTACCAACCCAGCCGGAATGGCCAGCAGGAAATAAGCCACCCAATAAGCTGAATCAACCAGTGACGCCTGCAAATTGTTAACTCCGGTTGCTTTCTTCAAATGAGGTATTAACACCGGTAAAAGGTTCGCGGTTACCGCCCATAAGAAAAAGAGGGAAATAACAAGTTTTTCGGACGCACCTTTACCGTTTGCTTTTTTTTTCATTTCCATGGCAGTTATTTACTTAATACAACCGATATTGTAGCCGCAATCAATTACTTGCAAGATCGCTCAGCCACCCCTAATTTTCTTTTTAAGAATTATCTGTTTATAAATGAAAATTAACAGACAAAAGCTATGAAAGTCTTACACACCGAAATCACCACGAGCTTGAACAGTCATATTACTGCTATTGAAAGGGACGAATCGTTCTTTAATGCGCCCTTTCATGATCATCCGGAATTGGAGCTGGTGTATATCAAGGAAAGTTATGGTCGCCGGATAATAGGAAATAAAATTGATCCCTTTGAAGCGGGTGATATGGTTTTTATTGGGTCGAACCTGGCGCATGTATGGCTTAACGATGAGGCATTTTACAAGAAAAACCCCACACTCCGTGCCAAATCAGTTGTTGTTTACTTTAACAAAGATGTGTTTGGAAAGGCTTTTTATGATCTGAGGGAAGCACAGGAGGTCATTGATTTTTTTAAGCGCTCTCAAAGAGGTATTCAAATAACTGGCAAAACAAATAAAATAATTGCCGAAAAACTTGAGTTACTTGTTACAAAAAAAGATTTTGAAAAAATTATCCTGTTGTTCCAGATTTTAAATATCCTGGCGCAGTGCGAAGATTACGAGTATATCTTATCGGAAGTGAACACCGGGTCTTCATTCCGAACGGAATCCGACAGGCTTTCCGACGTATACAGGTACCTGAAAGAAAATTATAAGGAAGACATCAGCCTGAAAAAAATTTCAACGATTGCCAATTTTACCCCACAATCTTTTTGCAGGATTTTTAAACGCAGAACAGGAAAGAATTTTATAGATTATTTAAACCAACTAAGGATCGATAATGCCTGTAAACTTCTTATCGAATCTGACCTAAGTATTTCTGAAATAGCGTACCAATGCGGATTTAAAACCGTGTCAAATTTCAATAAACTTTTCAAAGAGATCAATCACAAAAATCCAAAATTATTCAGATCGGCTATGAAACATCATACTTAGGTGTTAGATATAAGTATTGAATAACTAAGATAATTTAAGCTTGTTTTCAGATAATTCTAAGTCAGTAATTTACAATTATTCGATAGACCTTTATTTCATAATCTTCAATGGCAGAAGCTTATAGCAAGTTGGTTAATAGGTCTTGAATATCAAGACCTATTTTTTAATGGTCATCATACAGCTCCTATCAATTAAACTGTGTCGATTTTGCCTTCGGTTTGGACTATCAAATAATTTATAGAACTACCCATTTTTATCGGATTATACTTCCATTAGGGTAAACATGTATGGATAATTTATCCAGTTCGTCTTTTTTTACATTACTGGCAGGCCCATTATTAATAGACAATAGGTATTCGTTTTGGTTCAATCCCTGTAACATCAGCGATAACTCAAATGACTGATGCCAATTCATTTTCAGGTATCCAAATAATCCTCTAATCGTTAAATAAATATGATTACCTGAAATACTTGCATGGTCTATTCTTATTCCATTCACTCCTATCTTAATTCCTTTATTAAAATCAACAAAGCCTCCGTTTAATTCCCGGTAGGCTTCGGCCAGTCCTGTAAAAACACCAGACCCTTCTCCCCAGCTCGGGCTCGTACGCATGGCAGATTGTGGATGGCCCTCATGATCGATATTTTCAGGCCCGAGCCCGTATGGATAAATATTGGTATATGCATAAATTCCATTGGCATGATGCTCGGGAAGATTTAACAAAACACAGGAGGCTCTTGCGGCCGCAACGCCGCGCTCCAGTAAATCCTGCCTTCCTAATATTTTCCCGTACCAAATAAAAGGTTTTACGGTTTCGGCCTGCCTTGCATCCAGATAGGTTGCATTGTCTGAATTATCTGCGGTGAATCCGCCGAAGGGGAAAGCCGTATAGATATAATGGGGATTCCATGAACACTGGGAAAAACACAGGTAATCAATACAGGATTCACCCTGTTGCAGATATTTTTTGTTCCCGGTAGCTGTATAAAGTTGCGCATACCCTTCACTGGCCCAGATGGTAGTCAAGTTTCCCCTTGCCACCTGATTTTGCCAGAGATCTCTTTCGAATTCCAATGGTTTGGCCCCGCAGGAATAATACTGCTCCATGTCGACCCATTTTTGTTCGGGCAAAATTTCTTTTTGTATAAAAGCCGCAATTTTTTCCGCTGCCGTCTTGTATTTACTTTCCTTGGTGATATTATACATACAAGCTAAAAACCACATACTGGCAGCCGATTGCGCACTGTATTTCAGCTGTGGAGCCGCTTCCATATTTACCGACACATATGATGGAACGGCGCCCCTCTCATCAATTGCAGTAATCAACCAATTAGCATAGGGCTTTAAGTATTTAATTATTCTTTCGTCTCTTTCACAGCGTGTATAATAATCCAGCAGATGAGCGGCTGTTTTACTCATGGCGGGAATTTCATAGGATTCGCTTTCGCGTAAAAAAAACTGATTCTTTCCATGTTGCGGGTCGGAGAACTGCAAGCCCCATTTTTTTGTATTGGCATTATACAAGGTTGCAAACAAACCATCTTTATTTTGTGGAGCCTGCAAACAAAAATTGATAATCCGTTTTGCTTTATCAATCATATCAGGTCTCGCGGTTTGCTTACCCCAAAACCAAAAACCCGACGCGTCTCTTGCATTATTCCAAAAAGTGGAGTTATGTATCACATCATTCCACCAGTTAATAGCCGACCGGTAACCACCAACAGGCACCCCATTCATTTCAAACTGTAGCCAGGAACCATGGTCTTCATATCCTTTCAAGGGTATATCAATGTCTTTATATCTGCTAGGATGAAATGTAATAGAATCAACAATTCTAAAGTATTCTTCAAATGGCATACTTAAATGGGGATGAGAGATAAATACATCGTGCCCATATTTTTTCCATTGAAAAGCGCTAATTTTTTGAAAGCCACTATTTCTTTTTTCTGAAGCACTTACAAACAAATCAAACTCATACCGCAATTTGTTTGATGCCAATGTTCTTATCATCTTTTTATCATTCGTGCGCTGGTAATGCATGTGATGCGATATGATATTGTCCATAAAACCAAACGTGAATACGGGTTTTGAGGTTAACCCTGTTTTCACATTCAGGTCTAGCCCCGTAGGCATGGTATATTTATTCTCAATGATGGGAACAGAAAACATATTCCTGGCAATGTCGCTTGTTCTTCTTGCATCGGATGAAACAACAGCATAATTATTTATAGCATTCAGGTCTGGTACCAATGCCGCAAACATTTCTCTATCCTGCAGGATGATGGCTGGCGAGTGAAAAGCCCTGTCGCCTATTACCTGGTCCTGTCCGGGCAATAGCTTAAAGCGGTTTTGTTTTGAATCGTTGTTATCATATTTCAGCCCGGGTGTATGTACGAATTCCGGGGCCCTATCCAAATTAAATGTAAACCCGGATAACAGGTAATCCAACTGCACCGGATTGCCTGCGAGTGAAGCTTCGATTGTACAATGAAAATGATCTTCTCTATTTTTTAATGTTACATACTGCACGAGCGAATTATCACGGTTACTGAGCTTAATAACCACCACATCATTTTCTTCTTTTTCCACTTTTATATCCTGAACGATATCGGCTACTAAAAGCCGGTGAGTTTCATCCAGCTTTGTATTAAATAGTTGTACCGCATTTTTTGGATATTCGCCGGGACTTGAAAAAGATGCTACAACCAACTGCCATCCATCTCCATGTTTTGCAAAATATTCCTGGCGGATTTTGTTTTTGTCGGAATAGAATTTTGCTTTTACAAGGCCATTGCTGATTTCTACTCCTGAATTACCGACTTTACTTGTCACCAGTAATTGGCACTTACCTATACTACAACCTGCTGCTAAATAAACGATAAATAAAAATATTTTCATATTACAATGTTTCGGTAATTTTTCAGATTAGCATTTTAGCTGCTGTTAAAATTCATTGCAGCATTTCCGTATTGGCCAATGAAATAAATTTTATCGCAGGATATAATTTCTTTTGCTAAGGCCGCATGGCCTCGTCCTTAGTTCGCGACTGCCCTGGATCCTACCATATAAGATTACATTCTATCTACCTATCCTATACACCCTATTTATCTTTTTTATCACCGCCTGCATTTCTTTTTTATCCAATGGTCTTTCATACAAAAGAAACCTGGCAATTTCCCCATCAAATGATTCAAACCCAGGGTGATTTACAGCATCTCTTTCCTGGCCTATGGCAAGTTTTGAAGCATTGGCATGTACATTGATTTTTACTTTTTGTACAAGACTTTTTTCATCCCATTTATTTATCATCAGGTAAACGTTGGCAGAGTCGGTACCCGCTTCCATCTTACCCATCACAAGGTAGTATTGGCTTTCCTTTAACGCTTGTTTAGTGCAGAGAAATGGGTTATTGCCATCCCACCTGCCAATAGTTATTGCATTTCTTGGCGCCGCCCAAACCCGGTTATCATCTGCAAAACCACCCCATAGCCCTTCATACATTCCACCATTTTTAAGATTGCCAAAAAAAGAATTCACATCTTTCAGTTTACCTTCCTGTTTATAGGGTTTAATTATGCAAAAAAAAGTGTATCCTTTGCCGGTTATTAAATGGTCAAAGGCATCTTCATGATTGTTTAGCAATTCCTGCTCCCGAAATACTACCGTGTTATGCCCGTTAATAGCAGATAGGTTTTTTATTAAAGCGGGGCACCCGGAGCCTGGTATTTTTCTTCCTTCATCTCTTTTTTCAAAAAACCGCGCTTTACTATATGGTGCCTGGTTTTCCCATTTTATTATTCTTGCCGAATCATCCAAAAACATGCCTTTGTCTGCATTAAGGTCTACAAGCAACCCCTCTTTAACGGGCAAATCGATGTAATTGTTATTTATATCCATTGCCCATTGCAAGCCACCTTCCATCAATCGTTGAAAATCGCTATCTGAATAGATTTTTTCGGTATGTCCAAGCGCTGAAAAAAACATACTTGACTTCCCATTTTCCGTACACCACACCATCGGATGGTCGCCTTGCATTTTTGGAGAACCTGTATATGAATCTTCATCAACAGATATTAACACATTTACTTTATTGCGGGGATTGGATGTGAAGGTATGGTACTCATCAGTTATATGCCAATAGGCTGGCAAATGTGCGGTAGCGGGATGACTTTGTGTTTCTATAACCATCGTAGCTTTTTGTACGGCTGGGTGTGCCACCATTCTCGCCGCTATCAATGCTTCATGCCATCGCTGAAAGCCCTCCTCTTCATTCCAAATAGTGCCGGCACAATGAATTCCTGCAAAAGCCCCGCCCCTTTCAATAAATTTTTTAATAGCTGCCTGTTGCTGCCGGTTAAATATTTTTCCATCATTGCCACAGTTGTTATTGAAAACAAGCAGTTGGACAGATGCCAGTGCTTTATCATTAAAAATTTCCGGGTTGGCTGTAGAAATAACTTTCCACTGATTCTTTTTGCCTATGGCTTCAACCATCCTAACACCCGCCTGTTGCGAATTATGCCGAAACCCGTTGTCACCATAAAAATTAATGACAGTAGCCCTTTGCTTAAACGCGAAAGCCGGGATCGTTAATAGAAGTATTGTTTGCAAAAGAGCTATTTTCATTTTCCCATTCACTTTTTAACCATCTTTTTTAAATAAACCAACTTTTTGTGTTGAAAACGCTTCTCCCATAACCCAATAGCTTATCTCAAAATCATAGCACGATACTATTAAACCAAAAAGGGGAGAAGGCTACTACAAAACCTTGCCATCTCTTATACCTGCTACAAAACAAAATTTATTGCGTTGCCGGGTACAACAATTGCATTGGTTGTAAAATGATACACTCCTTTGTTGTTTAATTCAAATTGCGCCATCTCCAGTTTTCCCTCAATTGCTTTTACTGTTACGTTGGTAGCTTTATTTTTTTTGCTGATAGTAACTGTACCAAAAGCATACCCATTTGACCAAAAGTAGGTACCTGGCATATCATTAAATTTCAATGTTTTGGCAACAGCAGAGTACTGAAATCCCGTCCAGGCCAATACCCCTGCCCACGATGCCATGGCCCTTGCATATCGGTGGCCATATTCACCTTCATTAAAAGGGTTTCTTTTTTTACCATCAAAACGATTGCGAATGGCTTCAAATACTTTTAGCCCCTCTTTCCTTTGTCCTTCATACATCATGTGTACACCTGTGCTGTATTCAAATCCCGTCATCAACTCTGTATAATATGGGAAAGGGAAATCAAGCAACTCGCCGTGTGGATAAGATGCCATAATTAACCCCTGCTCTTTGCCTAATGCAAAACTTCTAAACGTATTGGTATGGTTATTAAAATCGCCTACCCAGTTATACTTCATTATACTGCGTAGTGTTTTTTGTTCATGCTGCTTATCGAGTACATAACCAAGCCCGGCTGTGTGTGCGAGGTATTGCCCCACTAACTGATCAACCAAACAACCTTTGCCTAATTGTGCAATACGGTTATTGTCTTTAGGGATTATCTGTTCATAATATTCTCCATTAAATAAATTTTTATCAACCCATGCTCTTCCTTTTTCATAAAGCCAGGCACATTCGTTTGCAAAATTTTCGTCTTTCATATACAGTGCCATTTCTTTTGCTGCCTTTAGTGCCGCTAAATACCATGCAGACATCTGTGGATTAGGACCATAGTATTCAATATCCATCGTATTATGTTGCGGACCTTCCATTACGCCATCCTTATTAGTGTCCCATGGCCCAGTCCATGCAAAGGCCATTGATTTTTTTATATTTGGCCACATCTTGCTTAACTCATCGTCTTTGCCCGACAGCTGCCAGTCTCTGTATATTTTTACGATAGTTCCCATTTGTCCGTCAGCAGCCCAGTGATTGAATTTTTTTGAATTGTTAGACAATGGTAAACCTACCCGATGACTTTGCCCACCATTGTCATTTACAGTATATAAAAATTCTACTTCCCGAAACTTCATCGACAGATCGCCAAACAAAAATGGAATTGCGGATTCATAATTCCATACATGGGAGCAGGTGCCAAAGCCCCATCCTGAACTTTTTTCGCCACCAAGCAATGTTCCATTTACGCTTCCTGTACCTTCAAAACCAAAAGGATACCCATCTTTGGTTCGGAACAAGGTTTGGCAGCGCATATTTACGGAATTAAACAACGCGGCTTCTTTAATCACTTCCGGTATATTACTTTTGCAAAAAGCACTTACGTAATCTACTGTTCTTCTCTCCAGTAATGGCATCTCTGGCGTCACTTTTACAGCTACATCCCATGCATCTATAAAATTATTGGTGTAATAATTCCCTACAATTTCTTTTGTGCCATAGCCCCATGAGTACGCGCCGTTACCTGAGTCCCATCCACGGCGATTGGGGAAATGCCAGGTTATAAAAAAAGTTATGGCTTTTTCTTCACCGGGGGCCAATGTTTCTTTTACGGCTAAGGTCGCTGGTGGCGTAGCCAAATCATCTCTTTTGGCGCCTCCCATTAAATCTTCTATGGTGCCTGACACCCGGTTCTTTTTGTTTTTTTCGGCGAAAGCCTCAGACAATTCCCCATCATTGGTAAAATCGTCAATAAATTCACGAAAGGTCCAGTTCCAGCCCAGTTTGGCCCATGTGCGGCGATACGTTATTTTACCTTGCGAGGTAGTGGTAAGTGCAAGGGTACCCCAGTTTACGTCCGATTTATCCAAACTGTCGGAATACATAAACAGACCCTGCAGACCGTTTTTTTGTTTGAATTCGTTTTTATTGTTTCTTAATTTGGATGTCCATCCGTCCATGCCAATAAAATTGGGTATCATGCCACAAACGGATACTTCCATTGTTTTATTGGAAGTGTTTTTTACAACATATCTTAATACAGCAACAGGAAGGCTGCTATTGTTTACATCACCCGGTATCATAGGGTTAAATGTTTCTAGCCTTACTGTTAAAGGCAAATTGCTTTTTTTGAATTGTACCTGTGCCAATGGATAGGCTGCATTAAATTCTGTTTCATCAAATCTGGGGAAACCTGCATTTAATACATCACTGCCCCAATCGCCATAAGAATTCTTCGCGGCAATGGGCCCTTCGAGTAAACGAAGTTCCCCTTTAGGTTGGCCTTGCTGTTTATAATACATGGCAAAGAATGGGCCATTGGCAATCGTTGGTTCCACTAATTTTACTGCCGGCACCCACCCCAACGCCCCCCTATTGCCCATTTCCCAATCTTTTAAATCGCCCCGCCCACCAATAGAAATAGTACCGGTACCAATACCGCCCAATGGCATAGCCACTTCTGTTAATTGATCGCCTTTGTATGTTTTTAAAACTGGCCAAGTTTTATTAAGTGTTTGGGCAGAAATATTAGTTGATAAAAAAATAAGTAATGCGAGTTTCAGGTATTTGTTTTTCATTTTTTTGTTATTGTAATTAAAAATTCACAATACGGGTATCAGTTGTTGATTTTGTTTTCAATAGAAGCGATTGCTTTTATCGTTTTAATAATTGAATCAGGGGTTACTGAAATAGTATCAATTCCCTGTTCCACTAAAAACTGTGCAAAGTCGGGAAAGTCTGATGGCCCCTGTCCGCAAATGCCCACTTTTACTTTATTTCTTTTTGCTGATGCGATTAATTGTGAAATCATCGCTTTTACGGCATCGTTTCTTTCGTCGTATAAATGCGCCACTAAGGATGAGTCCCTGTCTAGGCCAAGTGTTAACTGTGTTAAATCATTTGAGCCAATGGAGAAACCATCAATTTGTTTGGCAAATTCATCCGCCAAAATAACATTGGATGGGAGTTCGGCCATCAGATAGAGTTCCAGCCCGTTTTTACCACGCTCCAGTTCAAACTCTTTCATCACTTCTTTTACTTTTATTAATTCCCCCACGGTGCGGCAAAAAGGGATCATTACTACTACATTATCCAAACCCATTTCTTCCCTTACTAATTTGATGGCTTTACACTCCAATCCAAAGGCAGGTTTATATGCTTCTGCATAATACCTGGATGCCCCACGCCAGCCAATCATGGGATTTTCTTCGTGAGGCTCAAAATGGTTACCCCCCAATAAATTAAAGTACTCATTGCTTTTAAAATCGCTGAACCGTACAATTACTTTATTGGGATAAAACGAAGCCGCGATTTTCGCGATACCATACGACAGGCGTTTGATAAAAAAATCTTCTTCATTCTCATATCCGTAAATCCGTTTCTGTATTTCCTTTGTTAAGGCAACATCATTTAGCTCTTTATGTTTTAATAAAGCCATCGGATGCACCTGTATATAATTATTGATGATAAATTCTTCTCTTGCCAATCCCACCCCTTTATTGGGCAAATGCGAAAACTGGAAACTCATTGAGGGAGATGCTACATTGAGCATTAATGGGGTTTTTATTTGTGGCAACCCGCTTAAATCGTATTCGTTTTTTGAAAAAGGTATTAACCCAGCATATACAAAACCTGCTTCTCCTTCGGCACAACTGGCGGTTACTTTTGCCCCTTCCTGTAAAATTTCTGTTGCATCGCCGCAGCCAACAATAGCTGGTACACCCAATTCGCGTGCTACAATAGCGGCATGGCAGGTGCGGCCTCCCTTATTCGTAATAATTGCGGATGCTTTTTTCATAATAGGTTCCCAATCGGGGTCCGTCATATCGGTTACCAGCACATCACCTGCCTTAAATTCGTGGCCTTCTATTACACGTTTATCTAATGAAAAAAGTATGTTTACCTTTCCAGAACCTATTTTATCACCAACGGCAATTCCTTTTACAAGCAGTTCCTTTTCAGTATCACCATCCTGTAAACTGTATTCTATAATTTTATCATGATTTTTTCTGGAATGAATAGTTTCCGGTCTTGCCTGTACAATGTATAATTCTTTGCTTAGCCCATCCACAGCCCATTCCACATCCATGGGTGTCCACGTTTTTTTTATACCGGTATAATAGGTTTCAATATTTGTAACCCAGGTAGCCAGTTTCAGCACCTGTTCATCATCTAAACAAAAACGTTGCTGGAAACCTTTTTCGGTTGGGATAATTTTTACTCTTTCATCGGCCCTGTCGCCATACACCATCATCTTATCCTTGTTGCCCAATTTTTTTTCGATAATGGATTTAAACCCTTTTTGCAAAGCTGGTTTAAATACGATAAACTCATCTGGTGACACGTAGCCTTGTACTACCATTTCTCCAAGGCCATAGGCGCCATTAATTACCACAACGTCTTTAAACCCACTTTCCGTATCTAAACTAAATGCAACCCCAGATGCCCCTAAATCGCTACGTACCATTTTCTGTACACAGATACTTAAACCTACATTAAAATGATCGTAGCCAAAAGTTTGGCGATAGCTGATGGCCCTGTCTGTAAATAAAGAGGAGAAGCAGTTTCGCACAGCATCCATTATTGCCGCAGGTCCTCTTACATTCAAAAAAGTTTCCTGTTGGCCGGCAAACGATGCATCTGGCAGATCTTCCGCAGTCGCTGATGATCGCACAGCTACATCGGTATAATCCTGCCCATAAGTTTTGGAGAGTTTTTCATATTCCGCAATAATCAACTCACTCATTTCTTTTGGGAAACGTCCGTTCTTCACCAGTAGTCTCACCTGCGATCCTCCGCGACGAAGTGATTCAATATTGTCATATTCAATGGTGTTGACTATATGCCGGATTGTACTCTCGAGGTTATTGTAGTCAATAAAGGTTTTATATGCGGCTACCGTAATTACAAACCCGTTAGGAATTTTTACTCTCATGGAAGTTAAGTGTTGCAGCATTTCACCCAGCGAAGCGTTTTTTCCTCCTACTTTGTCAATATCGTTAATACCAACTTCATTCAGTGATAGTGTATACATAATAGCTTTATGGTATTTGAATTATTTTGGTTAATTAGTTAATATAATCAGCAACGGGGTATTGGTATTTTTTTTGAATCTGTAGATTAAACAAGAAGCCTTAAGAATTGGTAACTATGATGTATGTAATAACCCTTTCTAAAGAGTTATCGCATTTAAAGAGTAACAAAGACTAAAATATAATGCCTGCTGTTAGCAGCAGCAGGCATTATAAGAGAGGACGAACATTATATACATTCCTTAATATTTACCAGCCAGGGTTTTGTGTAAGTTTTGGATTCAGCAACAATTGGCGCAAAGGCAGGGGTCTTAAGTAATGCTTTGCAAGAAAAGTTCTTTTGGCAGCACTTTCCAATACAATAAAACCATTTGCATCAAGATTGAAAACCAAATCTTTCCATGGAGCTTTGGTTTCAAATTCAGTTCCTTTCCATTTAATTCCCCGAACCGCCTGAGACATTTCCACTTCAGCTGTTTTCCATCTTCTCAAGTCATCATAACGGAAGTTCTCTACAAAAAGCTCTATTGTTCTTTCGCGCCTGATCTCTGTTCTCATATCCAATCCATTAGCCGTTACAAAACCGTTGGTGAGGTTCGGCATCCCCGACCTCGCGCGCAATAAATTAATGGACCTATTAAGATCCGCGTCTGAGATAACACCTCCTTTTTCAAACACTGCTTCTGCAAAAATCAACAGGGTTTCCGCCAAACGGAAGGAAGGGTAATCATTGCCCTGCGGATTCGCAAGCTCTTGTTGCAGTTTTTGCGTAGAGTAACCGGTTTGTGTAAGAATTCCAAAAGCGATATCAAAAATTAAACCCCCGCTATTCGGACTTGACCAGTTGCGGGTATAAGCCGGCTGCGTAAACAACCAATAACGCTGAAAAGGCGTAAGCAGAAAATTTTTCATGCGAAGGTCGCGGTTCTGATATTCATCAGCAATTTTTGAATATCCCTGGAATAATGGCGATTTATCTATTGGCAACCCATCTTTACACAGGAACATATCAACCAATTTCCGGGTAGGCGACAATGCACTCTGCCCGATGTTAACGGTAGCTGAAGGTGAAATATCCTTGTCGTGCCTCCTTGCCAAGATAGTTTCTGTCTGATTCGCTTTGGTAAGACCGGCAGGGTTAGTTTGCCGGTTTCCCTCAAGCAGAAAATAGAAGCGGTAACTTGAATCGCCAAGAACATCCTTTCTGTCGAAAAGATTGAACTTCCCACTTGCCATTATCTGCGACGAAGCGTCAATAGCTTTATCCAACATTTCTGTTGCATTAGCTCCTCCTTCCTGAAATTTACGCCAGGTTCCTTCAAATAAGGCAACTCTCGCTTTCAAAGCAAGGGCGCCCCATTTGGTTACGCGGCCATTATCATCAACCGGCCCTTTATTAGGCAAAACCGCAATAGCTTTATCAAGTTCTGCCATGATAAAATTGGCAACTTCTGCTCTGGTGTTGCGTACTCCATAGAGAATGTCGTCTGAGCTTACTCCCAAAGCTTTGTCAACGATCGGCACACCACCAAAATCCTTTAGCAGGTTATAATGTGCAAGGGCTCTGAAAAAGCGTGCCTCACCTTCATATACCTCGATACCAGTTTTAAGACTGGCGGGTGCATTGGCAATTTTCTGTATCAGGTAAGATGTTTGCCAAATCCGTGCATAGTTGTTGTTCCATGTTCCACTCGCTTCGGCAGGCGCGTAGGAGCTGTTACTGATGGAAGAAAAGCCAGTTGCTACCGAAATATCAGAATTGTCATCACCGCTGCTTAGATCAGGCAATCCGGTATAAAACTGGTTGGCAAATGTTTGAAAATCATCTTCAGTTTTGAAATAAGTGGCTTCACTTAACGTGTCCAACGGTGCCAGATCAAGTTTTTTCTCGCAGGATAAAAAAACTGAAAACAATAGGGTTATATATAAATATCTGCTTTTCATAAAAGTGTTTTTAGAGTGAAACGTTTAGACCAAAAGAAAAGGTTCTTGGGTAGGGTGTGTTAACAATACTGAATGGCTTTTCAGGATCAAATCCGGTTGGTATGGCACTCCATTCTGCCAGGTCGGTTCCACTGAAAAACAGCTGTGCAGATCTTACATGAAGCCTCTTTAATAATTCAGGCGAAAAATTATATCCTATCTGAATATTTTTCAACCGAAGGTAGGCAGCACTCCTGCTTTTAAACGGAGCGTCAGATGTTTGATAATTATATCCATAGATACCACCATCCTGAGATGTTTTTGGATATAAAGCACCGGTGTTTGTTGTTTTCCAGGTATTCCCATAATGATAAGCCAACGGGCTCCTGAAGAACTCAACCGCTGCAACATTACCATCCATTACCTGCCATTTGCCCACTCCCTGCAGAATGGCACTAAAGTAAAATCCTTTATAACTCGCGCCAAGATTGATGCTGTAACTATATCTTGTATTGTTATCTCCGATCGGCATTATATCTCCTCCTTTACTAGGATCTGCGGCGTTATATAACTGTGGTGTTAATTTGCCGTCACCATTCAGGTCCTTGAATTTCACATCACCCGTTCTGATATTGGTAGGAATACCGCTTTTTACCGCGGCTTTATAGGCAGTAAGTTCAGCATCAGTTTGAATAAGGCCATCATACAAATAAGTAAAATAGGTTCCATAAGAATAGCCCTCAACAAATTCATTAAAACCATATCCAGGGATCCGCGAATCAGCCAGTGTAAGTACTTTATTGGTATTATCACTAATCACTACATTAGTAAAGTATTCAAAATTCTTTCCAATTTTGTCTTTCCACGTAAGTGAAAGTTCCCATCCTTTGGTTCTTAGGCTGGCACCATTGATTTGTGGAGGTGTGATACCCAGGATTGCGGGGAACTCTTTGGAGTAAAACAGGTTCTTATTGGTTTTTGAAAAAACATCTACACTTGCACTAAGTCTGTTTTTCAGGAATCGCATATCAAGGCCAAGGTTTTGAATACCCAGTTTCTCCCAGGATCTGTCAGGACTCGCCAGTGATGGCACTACAGTACTAAGCGACCTGAGAGGAGAATTTTGTGGCCCAAAGGGATACTGACCACCAAATGCAATAGCCTGTACATAATCATATAAGCCAATACCCGATTGATTTCCTAACTCTCCATAGGATACACGAACTTTTGCATAATTAAATACTGTTGCCAAGGGCTGCATGAATTTCTCATTCGTGATAACCCATCCGGCTGATGCACCGAAAAAGGCTGTACCCTGATGACCCGGAGCAAACTTCGATGAGGCATCGTACCTGAAGTTACCTTCAAAAAAATACTTCTGTTTGAAATCGTAGCTGAGCCTTGCGAAGTCAGAATTCAATGCATATTGACCACGTGATTCACTGTTAAATTGTTCCGTCAACGCACCATTACCAAGAAACGAGAGATTATTGTTAAGCAAATAGGGATTACCGTTCCGGAAAGCGCTGAACGCACGCGTTTCTACTTCTTCATGCGAAAGACCTGCCAGTAAACCGAAATGATGATCCTTCCAGTTATACCTGTAATTAGCATACAGGTTACCTACCAGTTGGTCGTTTTTGGAATAACCCGCTGTAACCTGATCTCTGCCACCCCAATATGCATTCGAATTAAAAATGACATCATCATCATAGGTATAACTAAGAAATCCTGTTCTGAGTGAGAATTCATCAAACTGATCCCTGTTTAAAGCCAGTTGCGCTGTAATATCAAGATTTTTTATCGGCGTAAGTACGGCTTCGATCTGGCCACGTATCTGTGTGTTTTTGGCCTCTCTGTTACCGCCCTGTTCGGCCCAGCCAATTGTACTTAAATATCCCCCAAATCCGTAATACTTACCAGACTGTGTATATTTGGCTTTACCGGCGTAGCTGAAAGCCGTTATATTTTCGATATTGTCATAATCTGTTGGTTCAACAAGTTTTTGGGTTTGTATGGAGAAATTGGTTCTTATTTTCAGATAATCCGTAACATCGAAATCATATTTCATCCTGGCATTATATTTCCTGTTATAGTTCGTGCCATATTGTAGCATGGATTGCTGATCAAGAACACCCAGTGAAAACCAATATGACGATTTTGCACTCTTACCTGAAACGGAAACCGAATGTTGCTGCTGTAGAGCTGAGCCCCACATAATCTTCATCCAGTCATTATTACTTAAGGTAATATCCTTTGTATCTGGGAAAGGTCCTTTTGCTACCGTAATTTTATTCAGGTCAGGCGGTGAGGTAAGGAAGGGTTTCAGGTGCGAGTAATAATTATTGGCTACACCATCATTTTCATAAGACTCCGTCCACATATCTATAGCCTGAATGATATTAGCTTGCTTGCGCACAATACCTGGCGTGTTGATACTGAAATTACTATTAAAGCTAACAACAGGTGTTGCTGATTTCCCTGATTTTGTCGTAACCAAGATTACACCACCGGCGGCTCTGGATCCGTAAATAGCTGCCTGGGCATCTTTCAGCACAGTAATATTCTCAATATCATCAGGATTAATATTATTGAGGGAAAATGCACCACCTGATTGTTGAGGGATGCCATCTACCACAAACAATGTACCGGGGTTTGAGCGTGAGGATACACCGCGGATCTGAACTCCGAGATTATCAGCTTCCCGGCCTACACGCCCAACATTACCTCTGGTGATAACCAGCCCGGGTACCAGGCCCTGAAGTGAGTTTACGACATTGGCTGCCGGCCTGTTTGCCAACTGCCCAGCACTCACAACGGAAACAGCACCTGTAACTGTTGTTTTTGTTTTGGTGCCATAACCGACAACCACAACGTCTTCCAGTGCGACTTCAACAGAACGCATCCGTATCGCCAGCTCTGATTTACCAGTAATATTTATCTCCTGCGTTTCCATACCAACGATAGAAACAACAAGCAATTTTACTTTATCATCTACCGTCACAGAAAAAGACCCATCATTTCCCGAAGTGGCTAACACATTGCCCCCTTTTGCAAGAATACTGGCACCCGCTATCGGCTCACCCTTTTCATTGGTTATCTTTCCCGACACTGTTCGTGGAGGAACCGGCGCTTCAACCCGGGAGATTACTATCAGGTTATTTTCAAGCACCTGGTACGTAAGCCCGGAATTGGTAAAGATGACATCCAATACATCTTTGACCGGCGCATCCGTTGCCTTATACGTAACCACCATATCTGCCGGCAACTTCAAACTGCTGTATACGAATCGGTAATTACTTTTTGATTTGAGTTCTTTTAATGCTTTTTCAACACTAGTGTTTTTGAAGTTGACTGTAACCCTTTCCTGTGAAAAGGTTTTCGCGGCAACCTGGAGAGAAGTTGCCAACATAATTACAAAACTTAGTTTCATAAGAAGCATCGTTTTGAACACCTTCCTCGCAAGGAAGGTGCGGTGAAAGAGGTTTGTTTTTTTCATACTTTCGTTAGGTTTTAGTACAGTACCAGGGCCAACGCAATTGAATCCTGAACTGTATATTTTACAAAAAAGAAAGGGGGGAGTTTCCTCCCTTTCACTATTTTCTGATCATAATTTTATCATTGTATATCTCATAATTAAACCGGTAAGACAGTTGTAATGCTTTTAGAGCCTGTTCAATGGTTTCGTTCTCAAAAGTTGCGGTAAATCGATAATTCTTCACATCATTTCCGGTGAAAGCTATTTTGACCCCGAACCATCGTTCCAATTTGGGTATTAAATTTTCAAATAATTCATCATTTAT
Organism: Sediminibacterium sp.; assembly: GCA_965206685.1. Taxonomy (GTDB): domain Bacteria; phylum Bacteroidota; class Bacteroidia; order Chitinophagales; family Chitinophagaceae; genus Sediminibacterium. Next base: position 35,174 of record OZ242223.1, on the reverse strand, counting down.
TTCAAGACGGTTGTGGATCCAGGCAGTTTCTACAATGGAATTTCCGTCAGAAGATATGGTAAGCGGCTTAAGAATAACCGGGGGGGCTATCGGTTTAGGAAACACGACTGTGGAAAGAGCAGAATTTGAGTCAGCCGGTTCTTCATTGGATAGTATTAACTTTTGGTTAGGCTTGAGAAAAAGCGGTTTGTCGGGATTATTATGAATTAGTATCTCCACTTTCCCTTTTACAAGCGAAGTTTCGCTATTCCGATCCAGTTTGTAAGAACGCACGTTAAACATTGTTCCCAATACCTTTACATCAAAATCCTTCAGGTGTACAACAAAGGGTTTCGCTGCATTATGGGCAACATCAAAAAAAGCTTCTCCGGTCAGGTAAATCTGCCTGGTATTCGCACCGAACGCTTTATCTAAGGCAAGTGTGCTTTCTGAATTGAGAGACACTTTCGTGCCATCCGGAAGGATAAAAATTTTCTTTTCTTTTTTCCCAGTTTGACCGTTTCCTCCACTCGCTAATAACTGAGGGGCTGCAAATTTCCCGGGAGACTGAGCGGCAGAGATTACGGCAGTTGGCTGCTGATTTGACGGTTGGCGGTAAACTATCCGGCTTTGAAATATCAGCAGCAAAATAAAACAGGCCGCAACCGACCAACCCATCCATTTTTTTAAACGTAACGGAATCCGCTGCAAAGTAGTAATTGTAAAGGAGGGTCTATCTGATCTGGGGATCTGTTTAACTACTGTTACTCCCAAAGCCGCTTTAAAATTCTGTATCGCAACTTCCTTATCCGCTTTGCGCATCATGGAACGCAGATCGAATATAAAAATTCTGGCTGCCTGAATTTTGTCTGCTTCCTGTGGATTCTGCAAAAGATAGCTTTCCCAAAAAGCTATATCCTCAGGTGAATCCTGGAGGCAATAATTAATAAAGGAATCGTTTATGATAAGGTCCTCTGTCGAATACAGATTTGACATATTTCGTGCTTTGTATCTATACAAAGACGACAAGAGCGTTCTATTTTACCAACTATTTCTGAAAAAAAGTTACAGCCCTATTAGTGATGCCAAAATGAGACCCAGCGCAACCCTTTTTCCGTCCAAAACACCGGAAGCACCGACTACTTCGGATCTTAACTGTTTAATGCCTTCTGAAAGATTATTGTAAATACTTCGTAATGTTAGGCCTGTTTTTTCGGCAATCTGCTCATTGGTTAATCCCTGCATATATTTGAGGTAAATCACTTTTTGACACCGCGAAGGCAGATTGTGATAACCCTTGGTCAATATTTTTATTCTCTCTTCGGATTCTTCTTTTTCGATCAGTAACACATCTATCGATTCATCGGAAATGACGCGGATGACAGGTATGTTATACCTGGCCATTCGGGTAATTCTTCTGTGCTGATCAATCAGTTTTCTTTTAAAACTCGTAATGATATAAGCTTTGGGATTGGTGAGCGCGTCAAGATCGGTATGCTTTTCGGCAAACTGTAGGAATAACTGCTGGATGATATCCTTGGTTTCCTCAGGTTCACAGCCATAGCGTGAACCTACGGACATCAGGGTATCAAATTCATTTCTGTAATAGGCAATTAGTTGCTCATGATTCATATGGCCTGAATATTTATAGCAATCGTTCTCAATCTATGTTAGTCGTCGACCGTACCCGGTTTATCGATGCCGTTAGAGACGAGCATTTTATAGAAACCGGATAAGCGCCCCCCTGCTTTCTTAGTCAATAAACATCTGCAAATAATTGCATAGAAATGTCTTAATGTTAAAAAAAGTAAAAAAGCAGGGAAAATCGAAGTAGTTTGCCTTTACTGGGCACCATGCGTATGAAAGAAAAAATTTAATCTTTTTTTAAAATCGTTGCGGGAAATATAGCCATCTTATCTACGTGTTGAAAAACAATATCAATAAACGTGTAAAGCATTGATTCACCTGAAAATACCTCAAGACAATCCAACCCAAACCGGTTTATTATTTACGCTTATCAAGAACAGGTCTTTCGCAAGCCTGCATCCATTCCTGTTGTGGCTTGAGCATTTCAAATACTGCGATGGTGTTTCTACCTTTACGTAACCATTCTGCAGGCAAATAAAGGGTTTGCTGGGGGCCAATTTCCCAGTAGCGGCCCAGGTTATGCCCGTTGACCCATACAATACCTTTGCCCCATGCGCTCATATCCAAATAGGTATCAGCTACTTTAGTCAGCCTAAAAACGCCCTTTCTCAACACCGGATAAGTTTGCGCGTCGCGCTGCAACTTCGTTTTTAAATCAGGAACCGAGTTAAAAGGGAGTTTGTAGATCAGCCAGTGATGCAATTCTTTATCATTAAATAAAACTTTATCGGTAATGCCTTTTTTGTTATCAGTGATCCATGTGCCAAAATTGATTCGGCCTAGATTTTCTATCAGTATGTCGACGGTTGCGCCACCATCGGGAATTGTGACTGGCAAGCTGTCTTTATCAAAGCGGCGATACACCTCTCCCTGTTTTTTACCATTGACCCAAACGATGCCGTAGTCCCTCAACCCTTTGATTTTTAACCAGCCCTGCCCCGGCTCCATGATTTGTGTCCTGTAAAGCAGGAAGCCGTATGCTTGGCTCAGATCCTCAAACGTTAACGGTTTGAGGGTAGCTACAGGCAACGGCAAAATATCCATCAGACCGCTAACCTGTTTTAATGCAAAAGGTGCAATAGCCATCGAGGGCTTCGGCGCAGGAACTGGCGGTAAGTTGGTTCCCGGAGCAAGGTATTTTTCTATCACCTTTCTGAATTCGATAAATTTAGATGTAACATTTCCCGCTTCATCCAATGGAGCATCATAATCGTAACTGCTGAGTTCCGGTTGGAATGGAAGACCCGGGTCTGCATTCGCGCCATTCATAAACCCCCTTGTCGTGCCTCCATGAAACATATACATATTGATGGAGATTCCCGCTGCCAGTACAGAATCCAGTTTTGGAGAAAATTTTGCGGCGGGAACGGTATGATGGTCAATTCCCCATGAATCGAACCAGGCAGGATACCATTCTGATATATAAAACGGCCCCCTATCGTTGTGGTAACTGCGGATCAGCGTCTTGACCTCAGCAGGTTTATCAATCCCGTTAACAGCGGGTAACAATCCTGCAAGGTGGCCATTTTGCATCGTTCCGGGTGGATCACAGGTAAACAATAACCCGTCAAAACCGGCTTCAATAAAGAGTTTACGGTTGATCTCTAAATAATCCTTATCGGCACCATAAAACCCATATTCGTTTTCGATCTGAACCATTAAGATATTCCCCCCGTGATTGACCTGAAAGGGCGCGAGCTGTTTGCCAACCTGCAAAATATAATTTCTGTAGGCTGCTAAAAATTCCGGGTTTTTACTTCGGACCACCAACCCTTTTTCTTTTTGTAACCAATAGGGATAGCCCCCAAACTCCCATTCAGCACACACATACGGACTGGGTCTCATAACCACCCACAACCCTTCTTCCTTTGCCATCTTTACAAAGCTGGCTACATCATTATTACCATTGAAATCAAATTTACCTTTTTCAGGCTCATGAATATTCCAGAAAACATAGGTACCTATGCAGTTCAAACCCATCGCTTTTGCCATTTTCATCCGATCCCTCCATGCCTCTTTAGGAATGCGCGGATAATGCATTTCCCCGGAAATTAATTGAATGGGTTTCCCATCAATTAAAAATGCCGAGTCTCCCAATTCAAAACGCCCGTTTTTTTTCTGTGCACAGGCTACTACATTTATTGTGAGCAGTGAAACAGCGATCAATAAGTTTTTTTTCATTGTTTTTCTTTTTTTGCAGAATCCTTGTGATAAATTAAACCCCGGACACGCTATTTACTAACTTCAAAAAAGGTGCATCAGTCAGCAGTTTTCAAACGTCTGTTCACTTTTTATCTATGAGTCTGTACCCCGTGGATGCCTTAATTTTTATATTGAGTCCGCCGTACTTTTTCCGAACTTTTTCCTTCCTGGTCCTTAATTTGATATTCCCGGTATGGCTGAAACATTTGAAGAAAACGCCGTCAACTTTGTTGAGCTTGTAATGCGGGTGCCATATACAACTAACCCGGCTTCTCTCCATTCATAAAAACAGTTTTATCATTTATCAACGTACTCCGACTTTAGCGGGACCAATGACTAGCCTGACCGTTTTACATGTTCTTATACGTGTTTCATACACATGTACATGGCAATCATCAAACTCATCCCGACAGAAGTTACAGTACGGTATGTATGAAATGTTCCTTACGCCAAATTGATTATAGCAAAAATAATTTCATTCAAATATGCATTGGCAGGCATTACTACTTCCCGATTATCCAATTTTACGCTGATATTATTGCCGCATAGACAGTTTGCGCGATCTCCGTGAGTGATGTTTCGATATAATTTTGCGCTTCTCCAACAGTCACAACCGGAGCCACGGTATTTGGTGATGTTCGTTACAGGCAGAGAACAGGTTCCTGGATGACCGATAAAATCGAAATACATAATCTTGCCGGGTAAAAATGCCGATTGCCCATTTAGGAAAACAATATTTATGTGGTTAACCGCCTCTCCATCAGATCCTTTCGGGACTACTCATTCAGCACTTGAGTTTCAGAGATAACATTAAGGGTTAGTTAGTATCCCGCTAACAGTATATCTGCCACCGGGGACTGTTTTCAAGACTGTTGACTTTTGCTTATACAAAATTTTGCAGGTACCCCCTTTTTTAGACAAGATGTTACAAGCAACCAGTTTGCCATCTATCCATTGCATGTCTACCACAAATCCCCCCCTTGCACAAATTCCTTTAACCCTTCCCTCATTCCATGCTGCAGGTAGTGCCGGCAGCAAGTGAAGCATGCCCCCATGGGATTGAAGCAACATTTCGGCCATACCTGCTGTTCCGCCGAAATTACCATCGATTTGAAAAGGCGGATGATCATCGAATAAATTTTTCAGTGTTGATTTTCTAAACAACAATTGTAAATGCTTATACGCTTCTTCACCATCCGTCAGGCGCGCATAAAAATTGATGACCCAGGCACGGCTCCATCCTGTATGTCCCCCGCCGCTCGCTAGGCGATGAGCCAATGTTTTCTTCGCCGCTTCAAATAAAACGGGTGTTTGAGGATTAATGGTAGTACCGGGATACAATCCAAACAAATGAGAAATATGGCGGTGCCCGGCTTCATATTCCTGGTAATCTTCTATCCACTCCTGTATACCTCCATAATTATTGACCTTTACCGGAGGCATCTGTTGCAATACACTTTTTAATTTGTCAACAAATGCCTTGTCTGTTTTTATAATTTCAGCCGCTTTAATACAAGCATTAAAAAACTCCTGCAATATTTGCACATCCATTGTAACGCCGTAACTCATTCTCGTTGGTTTTCCGGTTACAGGATGAATAAAAGAATTTTCAGGCGAATACGAGGGTGCAATTACCAGATACCCTTCAGGTGATTTTATCATTACGTTTTTTAAAAACAGCGCTGCCTCCTTCATGATAGGATAAGCTGTGTATTCGAGAAATTTTTTATCACCTGTAAATAAATAATGTTCCCATTCATGCAAACACATCCATCCCGTTGCTATGGGATACATGCCAGCGAAAGCACCATCCCTGACAGAAGTTTCCCCAAATGCACTGGTATTATGATGAACCACCCATCCATCGACACCATACATTTCCCTGGCGGTTACCTTTCCGTTCCTTTTCAGCCCTTCCAGAAAATGAAAAAGTGATTTTGTTGTTTCAGTCAGATTACAAACTTCAGCTGGCCAGTAATTCATTTGCAAATTGATATTCGTATGAAAATCACTTCGCCACTTGGGATCAAACTGGTAACACCATATACCCTGTAAATTGGGCGGAAGCATGGCCCGCCCGCCCCCGGAATTTTTCAGCAGGTATCTGCCGTACTGAAAAAACAAAACATCCAACGCCTTATCTTGCACCCCGCTCTTAACAGCGTCCAGCCTTTCATCAGTAGGTTGTTTATTCTTTTCTTCATCGCCAAAAGACAAACTCATACGATTCATCACCGCGCTATGTTCCTGCCTGTGTGTCTCCAGTACTGTGGCATAGGTTTGCCGCCCAATTGACCCTAACAATTTTGCACAATTGTCCCTAACCTTAATTTTCCTGTTCAACATCATTGTTTCAGCGTCGTAGTCGGTAACAGCATTAATATAAATAGTAAGTGATCTGGCTCCGCGCACTTCAAGCTGATTTCCATTTACAGCAATGGTTCCACCGTCATTTACAGCTTTAAGCATGCCACAGAATTTCATATGATCGCCGCCAGGACCCATTTTTTCGTTTGTGGTATCTCTTATCTGCCCCTTTAAAGTGATAACAGTACCGTCAGCAGTAACTTCAGCATCCTGTGACCGCTCCAACTGCAGTCTGCAATAAATACCTTTTAAATCAGCCGTTTCAATTCTTACAATTAAAAGGTTGGCTTTTACGGATGAAAAAACTTTTTCGGTAAACAGTTTCCCGTTTCTTTGATACGTTGTGGCGGCGATCCCATTGATAATGTCCAGTTCTCTTTTATAGCCGCTTATAATATCCTCAGCTGCATAGTGGATAAAAAGATTCATAAAATGCTGGTAAGGCCTTACCGTTGCGGGAATGCCCAATAAATTTTCCTGTGCAAGGGTATAGGCTTCTTCCATTTTATTGGCGAATATTAATTGTCGGACAGTGTCAAGGTATTTTCCTGCTTTGGGGTTATTGGTATTTCTGGCGGTGCCGCCCCAAAGGCTCTCCTCGTTTATTTGAATTCGCTCAGTGTTGTTATTCCCAAATACCATGGCGCCAATGCGGCCATTGCCTACCGGCAGGGCATCTTCCCATACAGCCGCCGATTGTTTATACCATAATTTTAAGGGTTGTTGTTGCGCCCATACGGTTACCTGAGATATACAAAAAAAAGACAACAAACAATATTTCAAATGGTTTTTCATATATGTTCATTTTGTAAGAAATAGCAATCAGAGTGCAAAATCCGATTGCATAGACCCAGTTTGTCCGATTTAGTAGTACCCACTTAGTCCGATTGATATTGACCCATCTTATCCGGCTTAAATTGACCCACCTTTTATGATCCCAATAACGCAGAGTGATCGCATTTAAAATCTAATTGCTGCAGCATTTAGATCCTGTTCCTTCCCTTTATTGATAACAACGAACAAAGTATAGGATCATCAAACTATTGATCTGTAAGCATTACAGAACGATCATGTTGAACTGTTGCCAGGGATCGTAGTCTTTATTATATTGAAGAGAGATGCGGTAACGTATTAGATCTTATACTATGCAGCAATGGAAGAAAGAAAGGAGCAAGCGTTATGCAACTTTACGCCAGCAAAATACTGGGTCAGTTTGCTCCGGAATGAGTGGGTCAGTTTGATTGGATTGTGCAATTTGACAAATAGTATAAATAAAAACTAGTCACGACAGTTGAACTATTTGTTCTTTTTGACTCTCTTCATTAACATAAGTTTTCCTTGGCGGCTATGAGAAAACATATATGGAAAGACGTTATATCTTTCACTTTACTTAAACTTTCTTAATTTAATTTTTAGAACACAACAAGCTAAGTTCCATTTTAGCGACTAAAAGCAAGTAGTGCATAAGAGTTACGCTTGGAGAGAACTTCCAAAAACTGAAAAGAAATAAAACTACCGCTAAAAGCACATTTGCAATAGGCGGGGTTTCGTGCTACGCAGACAGTTTTGTGGCTACAGAAAGTTCAGTTCTCCGAAAGAACATTTGTGCTAAAAAGCACGCCCATCGAAAATCGGGCAGTATAAAACGGAAAAATCGGGTGCCGTACTTTTTACATACCGGCAGCCCATTAACAATCAAAATACATAAACCGGTAAGATTAAAAAAAGCATCAATGTTTTTCAATTATACAATTACTGCGGAATTTTTAAAGGTACTGCGGGCTGTAATAATGCATATTTATTCCGGTCGCATGTCATCTTTCCATTCTTCAATTCCAACTCCGCCACCTGCAATGATGAACGGCGGTAACGCCAGCGGTTTTTATCCGGATCTTCTGCCTTTTCATTGGGGTAAACCCTGCCGGGGTGTGTAAAATAGAAGATATACATCTTACCATTTACTACTTTCACATCCGCATGGCGCCCCTGGTCAATATCATCCGGGCGCACTCCGGGCGTTTTCAAAATGGTATTGTTGTATTCCCAGTGTGTGGCATCGGAGGAACGGAATACATCGAGCCCTGTATAGTCATCGTAAGTGGGGTCGGTAATCATCCAGTACGATTTATCAAAATAAAATACAACCGGCCCTTCATGTCCTCGGTTTTTTACTTCTGCCACATCATTTGCTTTCCATGTAATTAAATCTTTACTGATGGCAGAATAGGTAACCCCTTTACTATACCATAGTTTCCAGGTATTATCGGGCATGCGGAAAACAGAAGCATCAATAAATCCTGAAAGGCCTGTTGGATTAAGCCATTTCCAGTTCACCAAATCCTTGCTTATATAATGAAACACCTGTGATTGCCCACCCCAGTTTTCATATACCCCTTTTATGTAGGTAACCATCATGTGATACATTTTATCATCGGGGTTTTGAAACACCTGTGGCGCCCAAAAAGAATTCAAACCTGTATCAGGTTGTACCAATTGAGCTGTGCCTTTGTAGTACCAGGTTTTACCAAAATCGGCTGATGCTGCAATTCCGATGGCTGTACCATAACAATAGGCGACATTCTTTAATTCAAGCGAGGCCCTTCTTGCAGTATAATAAACAAGCCATTCTTTTGTCTGCTCATTCCAAATTACGGTGGGATCTGCGGCTCCATCAAAAACCGGGTCTCTGAATAAGGGTGCTGGGGCCCGGGCAATATTAAATTTCATTTTATTACCGCTATCCTTCCGCAAATCCCTTGTGGTGACCGCTGTTTTACTTTGCGCCGAGATGGCTTGAGAAAATAGCACTAATACAAATACAAAAATGTTCTTAGTCTGCATGATTAGCAATCTTTTGATACATAATTAGTTCTTACCTGTCATTTTTTTTATGAGGTCAATCTCTGCCTGCGAATAAGGCGTTCCGTCTTTTCTAAACACATCATGGTGCCATACTTTGGGTTCTCCTTTATCGGGGTTATCCCATGTATGCCAGCCATGAATGGTATTGGTTTTTCCTGCAACCAGCCCCCAGCACATAACGCCGATATTCATTTTTTTGGCCGAAGGCAGGGTAGATTGAAAGGTACATCCGTTACGGGCCATAAATTCAGTGCACAATACAGGCCGCTGGTGTTTTAAAAATCGCTTTGCCATTGCTTCCCATGCACCTGTGCCACTGTAATTATGAAAACTGATGATATCCGAATTATCAAGAACAAAATGAACCAATTCAGCTACATTAGGAATGGGAGCAACTTCAACATCTGCCCAACCACTGCCGCATACATAAGTAGTTAACGGCTGAGTCGGGTTTTGTGAACGAACCCATTGAAATGCTTTTCTAATAATACGCAACACATAATCTACTTTATTTGCAGGTTCATAATCATTATAAATTTTTCCATTCATATTATCTGGCTCATTCCAGATATCCCAGCAAAAAACTCTTTTATCGTTGGCATATTTCTTCACAATGGTTTTTACGTATTTCTCCAAACGGGCATCCTGCGAGCTATCACGTAATGCATGTAAACCGGGGCCCTGAACCCATCCACTGTTATGCACACCCGGACGCGGATCTCTTTGTTTACCCAAATATGGGTAAGGATCCCAAACAGAATCAAAAAAAACCAGCATAATTTTAATATGGTGTTTGTCAGCAATCTGCAAAAATTGTTCAATACGTTTTAAATAGCCTTTGGGGTCTTGCTGAAATACCAAATCGTGTAAAAATACCCTCATGCAATTCATTCCAATTGCTTCAGCGTAGCCAAGTTCTTTGTCTATTAATGCAGGATTAAAACTATCTGCCTGCCACATTTCGATTTGGTTAATCGCATCACTGGGAACAAAATTAGCGCCGACCAACCACGGCTGCTTTGCATACCATGTATTAGCTTTTTCCACCGGCCACCTGCCTGATGTTTGGGAAAACAGGCTGATCAGTGAAACGGTTAACAGTAATAATAATAATCCTTTTTTCTTCATATTTGTTGTTGTTGATTTTGTGGTTACTTATTGAATTCATCATGCGGCACCTTTCTGAATATTGCATGGTCTGTTATTGCTTCTTAAATTTTTATCCCGGACTTTCTCTTTCAACACCTTCTGTCTTTTACAAATAATATTCAAAAAGGTAATTGACAAAACGATGCAGCAAATGCCTCGCCCGTACCAGGTGTAAAAACGACGTGCATTTTCTATCTAATCCTATTATTGCTATTCTATTACAAACCATGTATAAGTATCCGGGGCTATGCTGAAAGTGAAATCAATTTCATAATTGCGGTTTATCGTATATTTTTTTACCGCTCCGCTCATATCTATTACGGTCGCGGATGTGGCTAATCCTGTATAGTACAATGGCAGTTTAATTGTGCGGGTGATTTTTTCTTTAGTTGGATTGTATAACATGACAAACCCCTTTTGCTGCAATGAGGGGTTTACATGAATATATCCATCCCAATCCCGGCCATCCGCCCGGCGCAACTGTATCATATCCGAATTCAATATATTCCTGTATTTCTTATACCAGTCTGTTGTTTTCTTTACGGTTTGTTTTGTTAGTTCCGTATCATACAATCTTGGTCCGCGATAGCAGGCTTGTACACCGGCACCATAATACTGCACCATCAGTTGCTCATAATCTTGCAGGTGTTCGCTCAGTGGCTCCAAAACAGCTGATTCATCGCCTCCCTGGTATTTGGTTAATGGAACAAATCCCCAGCTCATGGAAGCTGTTTTTTCCATCGTGCCATCGTGAATATTCTGCCTGTTTAAAATTTTCTGCTGGTCACGGGACAATGAAAAATTCACTTCCCTGTATCCAATACCTATTTTATGGGTGCCGTCAAAAAAATACCAGTCAGGGGCATTAATATAAACCCCTCTTTCGTTTAGCCAATGATACAGTTCTTTTTGAATTTCCATTTGTTTCCATTGCGAGTCATCATATCCTTTGTGACCGGGATGGGTAGTGGATGCACATACATCGCCCGGGTATGGGCCGTCATTTTCCCAAATATCAAATCCTGTTTGTGTAAAAAAGTATTTTATCTTATCCCGGTAGGCAAGACCCCACTTACTGCCAAAACAAGGGGCGTTGCCAAAAAAAGCTCCGCCTGGTTTTCCTGTTTTGGGATCCACCACATCATGTTCGTCGCTTATACGGCGGCTGCTGAATAAGGAATAACCACCCAGCAATATTTTTTTGCCGTGCGCATAATCAGTCAGCATTTTCCACCGCTGAATATTCCTTGCACTGCTGTCTTCCATATTCAAATGGCTGCCGAAACTTAATATCACCGCTTCATACCCAGTGGCCGCGCATTGGTCAATTGCATTGCGCACCTGCTCATCATTTCTGCTAACAAGGTGCATAAAAATGGGGTTCTGTGTTGTCCACGGCGCAACGGTGCTGTACATTTTTTTTATCATCAGTCCCCTGCGCTGCCTATCATAACCGTCCATTAATAATTCATGAGTGCGTACTGACTTAAAAACTTCACCCGGCTGCAATTCTACACCAGGGGCTTTCTCAGGATAAATTTCTAAAAGACAGGGAGTTTGAAAGTCATAATTCACCTGCGAAGTGTATTCCTTATCGATCTTCCAATGGGTTGTTTGATCGCTGATATCATAACGCATGGCATTATTAAACGCGTAGTTGGTCTCGACATAAATGCCATGCTGTTTTTTCATCTCCTCCGGCTTACCCACTACTGCGCTCTCTTCTTCCACTAATCCAAGCACTTCGTTTATCACCCTGGTTAATGTAAAAGATGAGCCGGATGTGTTTCGTAATGAAACCCATTTCACGATTAATGGGATACCATCGTACAATTCATAATTTACGTTTACAATGATGCCTTTTAATATGGGCAGTGGCGAAGCATATTCAAAACTGATGACCTTGCCTGTGGCTTGTTTTTTATTCATGGCCCATGTATTGTTTTTCCAGTTAATAAAGGGCTTTAGTGGTTCCACTGTATATTTTACCATTACAAAATCTTCTTTACCAGCCTGCATCTTATCCAGCCAGCCTGTTAGGAAATAGGCATTTTCTTTTTGCCCGGTCAGCCCCCCCACATTATACTCTTTGCCATTAATGGTAATTTTCGCTTCGGGCTTTACAGAACGGAGCAACTGCTGGTTATTGGAAAGATTGGTATAGTCGATACAGGCAAGGTTTGCTGCTTTTACAAACACCCGCCTTACCAGGCTATTGTCCAGTATTATTTTATTCTCCTTTTCTGTTATGGAAGCTTTAGCCGTAACCGGCTGTACCAACCAGTCGCCCACCTGTATTGTATTGCGTTGCTGCGCATCTACCTTCATCAATGGGATGACAAACAATAATGATATCAATAATCTTTTCATGTTATATCTGGATTCTCATTTTTTAATTGTATTGACCCAAACTTTTTCTTTCATATTTACTACCCGCAGTTCTTTGCTTCCCAGAGCAGGTAGTTTACTATAAGGTTTGTCTAAATAAAAATAGGCCGTGGCTGATACATCGTCGCTGCGGTAAAAACTTGCCGACATCACTGCCGGAAGATTTTTATCATAAATACCTTCATCTCCTTTCTTATCGAGCAATAACATCTGTTCCGGGGCTTCCCCTTTTAAATTGAAGATATCGCTGCTGGTGCCCTGTTTCAAATACCAGGTCGGTATCAATTTCACGTTCTTTGCCAGCATTTCCCGGATTCTTTCCACTGATGTATTTCCTATTTGCTGCAACGTTACTTTACAGTCTGTATGAAAATAAACAGGGTCCAAAATGTGATAGCGGTAGAATGCGTAAATATCATTTCTGTTATCGGAAATTAGTGACCCCTGGTAGCGGTTATGATATTGTCCCTGTCCCCATCCGCTGCCAATATAATCTTCTGTACCCGTTCCTGCCAGGGTGGGTAGTAAATCATCTCCATCCAAAAATATTTTCACTTCCCCTTCGCCAAACCAGGTACCGCGGTAGGCACTGTCGCCAATTACTCCCACGTTCGTTCCCAGGAAACGGCCTTTACCTTTTACTGTAGGAAGTATCACATAGTCTTTGCCCAATTCTGTAGCGGTAATCCGGTTCCAATAGGCATGAAAATACATGGCATCTTCCGGCATCTTATCCATTACCGAATAATTGATATCAAACCATACCAATGCATGAGAAGAGGATTCATTTGTGATCACAATTTTTGCAGCTTTCCGGTAGGGCATCGGTATGGTAAAATTGAAGGACTTTCCTTCGGGGTTTGAAAACAAGGCATTCTCAAAAGGGGTTGCCAGTCCCAGGCCCATTCCAAAAAAATCACCAATTGGTACCGAGACGGCTGGCTTAGATGAGCCGTCCCAAAACATTTCGATTTTGATCATCCTGCGCTGCTCCTCACTTCGGGGTATAGTACCGCTGATCCACATCCGGTGTATGATACCGGCACCTTTAACGTCCATCATCACCAATTTATCACCAGCCAATACATTTACAAAAGCGGCGCCTTTGGCTCCCTTGTTTAATTTGGCCGCGGCACCTTTTTCTCCTTTTGGATTCTCCGGGCTTATCCATCTTGTATGAGTCGTGGAAGAAGGCGACTGGAAAAGTGTTTGTGCCTGTATGCTGGCTTTATTCATAAAAAAAACAAATAACAAAATGGAAAAGTGCTTTTTCATAACGCAATAGTTTACTGTTAAATTTGCAATTTCTAGTCTGCAATAATTTTTATATAATCCAGTCCGGCAAAAAATCCGCCTGCTTTTATTTTCTCATTTTTGCCCACAAATTCCATTTTGATAACCATTTCGTTATTAAGCGGGCCATGCGTTCCCAATTCCATTAAAGCAGTTGTTATTTTTTCTGTGCCGGACAAATCCTGTGGACCACCCACCTTAACTCCGTTAACATAGAATTGAACCATGGCGTAAGTTGGTTGTTTTGTTAACTGTAGTTTTATAGCAGCCGGCCGAAATTGTTCGGTGATTATAAAACTTACGGACTCTCCAATATTGGCGGATGTTACCAGTAAATGGTTGCCCCTGTTCCAGTATTTTGCATTGGAGCCTTCTACCGGGTTTTCTTCTGCAGCTTTTATTTTATCTGACGAAAACATCATTTTAATGCTCTGGGCTTCTATTGCACCAGGTACGGCGTTTTTATCTTTTTTGATGCTCGCTTCCAGGTCGTCAATTTCCTTCAATGTTACAATAGGTTTAGCCGCCTGCTGAGGTAACGCCGGGCGGTTGTGTTCGGCCCCGGGATATGCATACCAAAACACAACGGACGAGTACGCGAGGTAGTCCCATGGATTTCGGATATCTACGCCGGGGGAAGCTTCCATGTCAAATACCAAACGGTTATTGAAAGGAATGGCATCCAGGGCCCTTACCCTGGTGCATATGTTAAAGCCCCTTACGTTTCTCCTGGTTTTGGTGGCTGACCCGACTTCTATGTTAGATAAAAAAGGATGCGAAAAGTGATCGTCCTTGGAGGGGTTTTCCCCTCCTGCCCAGCCATAATAATCCTCAGTGCCAGTGCCGAAATGCGTTGGGAACTTTTTATCCCATGCATCATCCACATAAATTTTCTCATCCCCCTCTCCCCACCAGCCATAATCAGGATTTAGCGTGGTCCATTGATCCCCCACTATAACACCTTTTCCTTTTATGTCGATGAAATTCCAGTCGCTGAAAGTAGATCCTTGTACAAGGTCATCGCTGCGCCAGTTGGCATGAAAATACATGGTGTTTGCATCCCATTTGAAACTGGTCTTTGTAACCGAAAATTTTTCGATACTGAGTGGTGTTTTGCTTAGATTTTTTAATGCGATTGAAGCAGTTTTTTTATAAGGCATCACCCAGGTACATAATAATTGACCCGCAGCATTTACTGTTCGGGTAAATGTTTGAAATGGATTGATTTCATTGCCACTGCCAAAAAAATCTCCAAGTGGTACCCATATGGTTTGTTCATCATCAAACTTTCCCGTTAATACAACGGAGCGTAACAACTCGGGATGTTGTTCTATCTCTTTTGGGTCAACCCAAATTTCCAGTTGTGCCACAGCACCTCCGCTACCACTGGTTATTTCCAGCTCCTTCCCGGGAAGAATCATACCTTTCTTAACAATGCCGGTTCCGGAAATATTGCTATAAGTGGATAGCAATGACCCTGCGGCTTTGTTCATTAACGGAAATGATGCTTTCAGGTCCTGCTTTGTAAACGTTTTTACAGTAGTACCTTTTTCATAACCGCGGTAATTGATGATATTGTAGAAAGGTTTTTTGTTAAATGTTATTTTACATTTTTTAGCAAAGGGTATGGGAAAATAACAGTCTCCGGCCCTGGCGGTTTTTTGCGCAAAAGGGGGAGGCACTGATCCCATACCGGTAATGAGCTTAAAATAATTTTCACTGATAGCAGGGGCAGTTGCTCCGTCAAAATAAATATTGATATCTGGGCCGACCAGATCATCAAGTCCGCCATAATAAAAATAAGGTGCCCACATTTTAGTAATCACGCCGGGGCCGTCATGTTCCATCACTACCCATTCTTTTCTGCCATTATTATTTTCTTCCCGTATAAAACCCACCCCATCACTATCAGCGAACCATCCCGCAGCATCCCTTGATTTGGAGGCACGGTTATAACTGCTTGCCTGCAGGGATTGATAATGCAGTTGAGGAAATTTTGCCAGGGAGTTGCGGTCAGCCATTTCCTTGAGTAAAGATGCAATAGTTACCGTTTGGCTTTGCCCGGTGCGCAAAAAGGTGAATAGGACAAAGAAGGTGAGTGCTGTTTTTTTCATGGCCTGGTTTTGTTAGAAATTGATCTGGTCGTTAAAAAATAAACTAGGCAACCCAAAATCGCCGAGGGAATTTGTCATAGTCAACCGACATGACAGGGTCCTGGTTTCTTTGAATCGCTGGTGTTTTAGTAGCAGGCAAACTCTTTAATATGAGGGATACCCGCTGAATTCGTTATTCCCAATTTAAAAGAGGCATAGTCGCCGCTGATTAATTCTATTCTTTTGTGCCCTATGCTTGTTCCTGTAGCCAGTTTTTCCCATTCTCCGTCTTTTAATCCGGAGATTTCATAGGACAGGACTTTTTCACCCAGGCTGATATCCTCCATGATTACTATTGCATGCGGCCTGGCTGAATGGCCTGGTTTTATAATGTAGGTCCTTCCAGTTCCTGAAGTCTTAGCCAGGGGTTTCCCGTATTTTTTTTTGATTTCATTACCAAAATCTCTCAGCCGTTTTACATCGGCCTCAGGTACCATCCCCCTGTTGTCTACTACCATCCCCAACAACATGTTTGTGTTGCGGCCAACACTTTTGGTGTATTTATCCATGAGTTCTCCCATGGAATATAATTTATCGTCATCTCCCTCGTGCCAAAACCAGCCTCCCTGAAAAGTGTTGGTTCTTCTCAATGGAAAGTCTGCTTCCCCCGGGCACCAGAACAAACCATTGGGACTTCCGTTTAATTTTTTGATCTCTACCATTCCATTAGCACTTATCGTTGTGTCTGTTCTAGCCCAGCAGGGATAAGGAGCCACACCTTCTTCGTTACCTACCCAGCGTATGTTGTTGTCATAGTCTGCCGGACCCTGGAAAGCGATAGCACCGGACTGGTATTTTTTTAGAAGGGAAAGTACATCCGGTCCTCCATTTTTTACAGGAACAACGCCACCATCAAACCATATTTCAAACAAAGACCCGTATTGGGAATACAGTTCTGTTAATTGTTTTTTTAGGATACCATTGTAAAAATTTCTTTTAGCGGTGTCTTTGGTTAATGTTGCCGCGGGGTTATTTACCTGTAGATAACCGTTGGCACCAGTGCTGGCGTAAATGCCGGGTTTCAATCCATATTTTTTGCAGGAGGCAATAAAGTCTTTTACAATATCGCCTTTACCATTTTTCCATGGACTGTTTTTTATGCTGTATTCATGCGCCTGGGTTGGCCATAAACTAAAGCCGGAACAATGTTTGGCAACCAATACCGCATATTTTGCCCCTGATGCCCTGGCCGCCAGTATCCATTGGTCAGTGTCTAATTGTGTGGGATTAAATACCGATGCATCGGGATGCTTTCCAAAATCACGGTTCCAAACATAATCGGGTTTAAACACAGGCATATCGAAATGGATAAGTACGCCTATTTCCATATCCGACCACTGCAATTGTTGCTTCGATGGTACTATGTTTTTTTGCTGCGAAAAGCTAAACCTTGAAGACAATAAAAATAAAATGATTAAATGCCTTTTCATTTTCTGACTTATTTTTTAAAACGATGCACCCACTCAAATGGATAACTAACAAATCTTTTGAATTAATTTGATTCGTTATAGTTATTACTCTAACCAAACCGGTGGTGTAAAGGCACCATTCTTTGCCACATCCCATACTTCTACCCTGGCCCACTTCTGGCCCTTTAGATTTATGCTGTATTGCAGGTGTTTGCTGCCAAATGAATTAGTGTTTGACAGTTCTACTCTTTTACGGTAGGTTTTTTCTCCATCACCATATACGATTTCAGCAAAAGACAATGGGAATGTCCACGCTATATCAATATCAACCGTTACAAGAAAAGGGGCATCCAATTTTAATTCCTCTCCGCTTCTTTTTCCACTCAACGTAAATTCTTTTATCAGTACTTCGCCCGTAGTTGTAAAAAAACTGCCCGTTTGGAGTGCGTCCAATACGGGTTGCCAGCCATCCCTGAAATTTATTTTTTCCCCGAGGCGCAGGTAGTTGACATTGGAATGGCCGTATTGTTCATGTGAAGGTTGAACTTTAAAAACATCCACTTCCCCAAGCACATATTTTCTTTGACCCCAGTTGGCCATATCGTTTGCAAGGTCAAGCACCCGGGTTCCCAACCTGTCTAATGATAAATCACCAGGCATATTTTTCCAGGCGCCTCCCAAGAACCGGTCCGACAAATAAAAAGGTTCTTTATTGTATCTGTCAGGGAAACCAAAAGATGATTTGATGCGGGGATGGGCCGTCCATGCCAAACCATTTTCCCTTTTCAATAGCTCGAGCATATCTTCTTTACTTCCAATGTGGTAAACTTTTCCGTAAACGGGATCGTCCTGTACAAAGGGCAAATTCCCAGTTCTGTTTAAAATCCAATAAACAGGTTTCGGAAAAAAGCTAAGCCAGTGTCCGCCGAAGTAAACATTGGGTTCTTCCCCGGGAAGCAATAAAAAATCATTATCTGATAAACGCTCGCACTCTTTATGTAAAAGCTGAAGTAAAGGCAACCTGTCCTTAGCAGTAAGCCCCGGCGTTTCTCCCAGGTGAAACTCCCCAAGATGTACTATGTCAATTCCCAGTTCCTTAAAGGTTTTTACAAAGCCTGGGCTAAGTAACGCTTCCTTTTGCTTTATGTTTTCATCATCTGTTCCTTTAGGCTGTACCCGGCTATTAACCACATCCATCGTATGTTCAATATGGTAATGGCTGGAGAATGTTGTATACCCTTCCAGTTTTTCATAATGGTCGTTGCGGGTGTAGCGTTTTACCTCCTCCAGCGTTGCCTGGGCATTGGTATCGCTTATCAATATAAAAAAACCCAGATGCTGTTTTGTATCAGGCGGCGCATTAAACCAAGGCACATAGCGTTCGTCTCCATTTAATGGCAAACGGATACCTATGCCATACTGGTTGGTATGGTCTCGGTAATTTTTCCCGAACCAGTTGAATTTATAATTTTCTGTAAAGTCAAGCGGATAAAAATATTGGTGCGGGGAAGGAAAAATGGCCATCGTTCCCGAGTTTCCGCCTGCCATTACAGTTCTGTATTTTACTGCAATAGGGGATGCGTCGGCATTTTCATTAAATACCTGCTGCTGCCAGTTTTCCGTATTATCCAGCCAGCTTATATTTTTCCAGCCGGGGTTTGAACTGGTTAAACCGGCATCATAAACAATTGCCTGAGCATTTTTTGCCGAAGACAAAACGGCTTCCACATATACCAGGTTGCTGTTATTATACACAGTAAATTTCAGTGCCCCGGTAAAAGGGCCGGCAAAAACCGAGTCAATAGTGATATAACAGCGATTTCCTTCACTGCTGACCTTGATTCGGGTGATGTGCCATTGAAGACGGTAGGTTTCATAGGGTTTCCGATATACGTTGTCGAAGAAGATATTCCAACCATAGGTCATCTCCCTTTTGCCAACAGAAACAATGAAAACCGGCGTTGCATCTTTTGTGATCGCTTCGAACGGGCCGCCCTTTTTGTTTTGAAGACTGAACTCCCTGATAATGTTTTTTTGTTGCTCTGCGTTCAATACAAGCCTGTTTCTCTTATTATCTCGCGTAGACCATTCTATCCTCAACCCCTTCGGTACAATACCAGCAGTTACACCACAGTTTTTAGTATACGCTGAAAAATCAATCGTTGTGGATAGTTGGCCTACTACCTGTTTGCAAAAAAAAATAACAGTAAGAATCAAGGTGCCTGATCTTATTTTTTTCATGCCGGTTTGTTTATTTCATTCATGGGGGTATTGATTGATAAGTCTTTTCTTCAAGCAAAAGCTATTTTTCAGTCGTGTTTAATAAGTGAATCCGGGCTAAAAAATAAGGGTGAGGTCAGTGATGTCGGCTGCTCCCCACCCCATTGCTTGCGTATGAAAAAAACTATTTACTGCTTTTACAGGTTTCCGTTCTCACAACGCCTTTAAACTGCAATTCGATTTTTGGTGGCTCGTCTCCGCTGAAACTACAATCTGCCAAAATGATATGCGCGCCTTTTTGCAGTAGCGGGGGTATTGAGCCCAGTTTATGAACGCTTTTTAATTTCCCGTTTTTACTATATAACTTAACGTCAATGGTACCATCGCAAATGATTGTCTCACCCGCGTTCAGTTCAACAGGAATGATCAGTTCTACATAACTATCGATCTGAAGTTTAATATTTGAAAGCTTGCCTTCGTTTCCAACCGCCGTTAACTTAAACTGGATAGGTTGCCCGTCCCATTCCTGAACATAATTCCAGGTAGTAAAAACAGGCTCACCAGGCTGGCGTATAAAACGCTCCCTGGTCAGTGGCTTTGATGAGGCATATTGAGAAAGGTTCCATCCGCCACCTGTATTCTTTTCCAGGTGAAACTCGTTTGAAGGGTCTTTTAGCCTTTCCCGCTGTTCCGTTGTAAATACCTTTGTATTACGGGCTTCCTCCCATTCACGTATAGCATCCAGTAATTCGCCCGTATGGGGATTATTTTTTAAAGACTTCGGGTTGGCCACCATCGCGAAACCGGCGTTATAGCCGGCCGCTCTTGCCAGCATCCATTCCATTTCTGGTAGCGTAGTATTTTCGGCCAGCAGGTACCAGCCGAGCATATGGGGCATATAATTTCTGTCAAATAATCCCTGGTTGTCTATCCTGTACTGCTGCATACTTTCCTTAAACCCTCCATACCATGGCTCACCCCAGTTGTAGTAAGAGCCGATATGCCAGAAAAATGTTTTACTGATACTTGTACCGCAGATGAAGTCATGTTTTACGTTATCATATACATCTTTTGCGAAAAGGTCTACTGCATAATCTCCCTGGCCAGTTGCAAGCCCACCTTCATGCCCGTCAAAATCAAGGTGGTCAACCCCGGTCTCATTCATTAGTGCTGCTATATTCCTGGCCTCTTCCCTTTGTAATTCAATATTTGGAAAAAAAACATTGTATGAATGGTCGAACAGCTTTCCCACTACTGATCCTTTTGCGTGTGCAGCGGCACGGGTACCGTAGGCACCGCGCTGGCAGTCGAGCAACTTGTATGGCGCTGATGCGGTTACCGATTTGTATCGTATAATTTCACTACCGATTTTTACAGCGTGTAAATGATTGCCATTTTTCTGGTTAAAATATTCCGGCGAGGCTATTTCAATTTCTTTTTCAGAATCATCGATCGGCTTTTCGAGTAGAGAGGCTCCCGTAACGCTTAATCGTTCATCAGGAATGGGAGTTATATAAGGGTCGTTGGTGTTGGTAAAATTCGTGAGGGTGTGTACACCCATTAATAATCCGGCGGCATGTGCTTTATCTACACATGTTTTCAAACCGGCTTTTCCGCTCGGAAATTGTGAGGGGTTTAATATAAAATGCCCCCAACTCTTGAAAGGGCCTTCATGATAAAGAGATATAAGCCCGGCCTTTTTTGTGTAAGCAATCATTTCATCAACATTGCTTTCATTAAATGATGAAATAAGATAGGATTTCCCATATAAATTTGATTTTTTGAACCAGACCCCGTTAATGGTGGGATGTGGGAGGTTTTCGGATAATTCAATCTGTTCGAGCCTGTCTAATGTTTTCGCTTCTTCGCATGTAAACAAAGCAATTTTACTTCCAACTACCGACTCACCATGTAAGGCAGCCACTGGCATATTTTTGTATATACCACCCCATGCATCAACAAACCGGTCTTTGTCGCGGTTAATGGAATACGCCTGTATGATACTTCCCCATGGGCGGATTTCTGCGGCGATCCCTCTTTTCCATGTACTACCTTCCCTATTTGGATAGTTACCTCCCAATGTTTTAATGTTTAATACCTGCATGCCAACTGCTGTACTTCCGTCACGTACCACGCCGATTATTTCACCGATTGTTTTGCTGATGACGATGGGATAAGGCCCCCATATTACGGCGTCAATTTTGCCGGTGGGCTCGGCGGTACTAATTTCCAATACCAGATGTGTATTTTTTTGCCGAACAGCGATAGTTATTTTCACCCCAGCCTCTTTGTAACCGAGCGTTATTTTATTTTCTTTTTTGGAAAAATCAAGTGATGAAGGAATGTAGCTCTTGCTGCCGCTAACGACCGTTAACAATGCGGCAGATGTGTCTTTGCTTAGATAATTCAGCCCGGTTCTCGTATTGGTAAATTCAGTAACGCTACCTGTTGCGTTTACAGATATTTTCAGTTCACCGGAAGTAAGTACAACCTGTGCCTTTACGGGCAGACGTGATGTACATCCTACTAGTAGTAAGCAAAGAATTCTCGATAACATATTCATTAAAGATTTAAAATAATAAAGACCAGCCTTTCCTCCGGCTGTAAGTTATAAACGGGGGCAGCTTTGCCACCCCCGTTTGGAATGAAGTGTACAATACTATTGAAGTGGGTCGAACGTACCACCAGGCCATCCACTGGTCTGTTTTAATTTTAAATTCCTAGTTAATACGGATTGAGGAATATCAAAGAAATAATATTTATCCAGATAATTGATTTTGGTTCCTATTTGGCCAGGCAAATCGGAGCCGGTTTCTACACTGTAAATCTGGGTTGTAAAATAATTTTGATATACAGATGCATTATTCAAATCAACTGTTCCCGCAAGAACAAGGTTTTCGAGTGCTTTACGATCACTTAAAATAGTTCCATCGCTTGTAACGAGATTGTCAAAGGCAGGGGTTTTGGAAATGTAATACCCTTGTCGTTCTGTGCCATTGATTGTGTTGTACAATCTGCGTCTACGCATATCTACAGGGCGCTTATTTTCAAATGCCAATTCAATTCTTTTTTCCAGCAGAACTGCATCTCGCATAGCAGCTTTACTGGCTTCAATACCGGCATCTAACCCATATCGCCCATTACCGTTGTCTAGTCCTGCCCTTTGGCGGATAGCCATCAAATAGGTAAGCGATTCGTTTCCTTTACCAATTTCGTTGGCAACTTCTGCTAAATTCAAGAGCAATTCTGCATAACGCATTTCTATCCAGGGAACGGTGCTTTGCCTTGCCTGATTTTGGTCATAATCAAGTTTTACTGCTTTTCTGCATTGAAAACTGGTATAAGTGATCGCATTATCAGCTTCGCCATTGGTAGCATTTTTTTGAAACGACCAGTATATAGCACTAGTTTTAAAAGGTTCTGGGTCTTTAATAGCATAATTAGCCCCATTCCATGCAAGGGTAGCCGCAAACCTGGGGTCCCTGTTATTCCATAAGACAACTGGACTGTAAACATAGGAAGATGTAACATCTGTAATCTTTTTACCATCTTTCATTGGAAATGCATCCGCCAGGCTCTTGGTGGCATTATCAATACGTCCGCCGCCGAAGCCCGGTTGAAAAGGGCGAACAGATGCATCCCTGCTGTGGAATATATCTGTATTATACAACCTCACCCAAATAATTTCCTTGTTACCGGATCCATCGTCGAACCACAAATTGGTGAAACTTGTATTAAGACCTTTTCCATTTGCATCTAGGTTGGTTTTGGCTGCAGTCAATGCATCATATGCAGCCTGCCAACGGTTTTTGGTTTGGGTGGGATCAAATTGTTCGCTGGCATAATGCATTAGAACTCTTCCTTTTACCGCCATTGCCGCGCCTTTGGTTATCCGCCCGAACTCTTCAGAAGGGTAACTATTGGGCAATAAGGCGATCGCATCATCAAGGTCTTTAATAACCTGGGTAACCGTTTCGGTTGTTGAATTTCTTGGCAGGTTATATTCGTCCTGAAGTTCAACAGTGCTAGTTACTAGCGGCACGCCGCCATAAGTAGTTGCCAGTTGCCAATAGATCTGCGACCTAAAAAACAACGCCTGTCCAATCATAGGGTCTACCAAAGCCTTGTCTATTTTTCCTGCTTTTACCGATTCCAAAAAAATATTTACCTCACGGATTTGAGAATAGGCTCCCGCGTATGCAGTTTGGGAAAAATCTGATAACTGACCATACATCAACCCATTTCTTCCGGCACCTTCGTCTGAATTTGAGGAAGCCCCCACAGGCCATCCCGGGGAACTATTTCGGTAAAGGCGGTTGAGGTTGGCGGTTGCCAATAAAGGGTCGTTCAACACTTTATCACTTGTGATGTTAGATAAATTAGTTTTATCCAAGACCTTGGTGCATTGTACCGACATTAGTGGCAACAAAGCGTATAAGAGGTATTTTTTTATTGCTGCTTTTTTCATTTTTCTCTTTTTAGAATGACAATTGAATACCGATACTGTGTGTACGGTTGATAGGAATACCTTCGCCCTGCAGTTCCGGATCAAACTCTTTGATATGGCTGTAGATAAAGAAAAGGTTAGTGCCGTTATAGAAAATAGATGCACCTTTAATGCCTGCTTTTTTTACCAAACCCGCAGGCAACTGGTAAGAGACATTCAGGTTTTTTAACCTAGCGAAGCCGGCATTTTTTAACCAGAAAGTAGATTCCTCAAAAGAGGGGTCACCATTTGTGCCAAAAGGAACAAACCTTGGCATTTTTCCGTTAGGATTAACATCAGGTTCAAATGCATCGTTCCAGGTGGCCCATGCACCTTCACCGACAACATCAAAATAAAACCTTCCGGTTGCTGGGACCATTTTCTTAAATCCTTCCAGCCCCTGTATAAAAGCCTGCACACTAAACCCTTTATAATTGAACCCAAGTGAAAGCCCATAGTTAAGGGGCGGTGAGCTATGCGATGCAATCCATGTCCTGTCATTATCATCCACCACACCATCAGGTTTGTTTCCGTCAGGATCAACAGTGGAGTTACCACGTATATCCCTTATCAAAACCATTCCTAGAAAAGGGCTTTGGTTGTTAAATTTATAACCTTTGGCAATGAGGTCATCCAATTGCTTTTGTGTACGTACTATGTCATCGGCAATATATCCAAAAACGCGATCAGAATTATAGCCTGTTGCCTTATTAAATTCCCTCACCGGATTTTCATCATATTGTAGGATTTTATCTTGAGCATATCCTAAATTGAACCCTACATTATAGGTAAAATTTCTTCCGCTCCCTTTGTAGTTTAGGGATAATTCAACTCCTTTAACATCAATAATTCCATAGTTTACGCGAGGAGGCGCTGCACCCAGTTCAACAGGAACTACTGATATTCTTTGTGCAAAAAGATCGTATCTGTGGTTCTTGAATATCTCAACCGATGCCATCAATTTGTTTCTTAGAAACCCGAAATCTGCGCCTAAGTTGTAACTTGTTGTTTTGTCCCATGTAGCATTTACAGAAGGGAATCCACCCACACTAATTACATTGGCGCTGGTATTTCCATCACCAAAAACAAATGAACTACCGGGTGCCTGTACCGAATAGCCTGCAAGATAGGAGTAAGCGGGATATTCAGAGCCTCCGGTAATATTGTCGATTCCTGTTTTACCGTAAGATGCCTTTAGCTTCATAAAGTCAATAATGTGTTGTTTCTTAAAGAAGTTTTCTTCACTAACGATCCAGCCTCCAGATATTGATGGGAAAGTACCATACCGTTTTCCAGGGCTAAAAGCAACCGAAGCGTCAACCCTTAATGAGGCATTAAGATAGTAGCGGTCATTATAGGAATAGGAGGCAGAACTGATATAAGACAATCTACCAACTTCCTGGGCCGAGCCAGTAAAGTTTCTGTCTTCTACCCTCGGTGAGGTAGCGAATAACTGTTGCACATCGGGAGAAAGCAGGTTTCTTCTTGTGCCGCTAAAAAAATCCCTATTAGCTTCTGCCTGCTCATATATAAACGTTGCTTTCAAAGAATGTTTACCAAAAGTTCGATCATAATTCAGTCGTGCGTTCAACTGATATGATCTATCCGTTTGTGTTGATTTGGTAAGTGAGTTTCCATCCGCTGTTTCAACACGAGTTCTTGTGCCTACAATTTTATTTGTAAGCTTGAACGGGTTGCTGGGATCCGCCTCGAAAGTATAAGATACGTTAGGCTTTTGCCAGGTTGTGTTATTATTGATCAGTACCCTGCTATTATAAGTGAGCCCTGCGCTTAATCCTTTTACAAAAGGGGCCTTATAATCCAGGGAAAGGATATAATTGGTTAAACCAGTAGTGCGCGTTCTATTACCATTGCCATTGTTTAATGCAAAATCGGCTGGATTAAACGCGTTAAAGTTGGCAACTGGCAATCCATTGATGAACGCAGGCACCCAGTTACCCCTGCGGCCTGCCTGGCGATAAGAGTCAGAAATGCTTTCAGGGTCAAACGGCCAATAATACTGGTAGTCCTTATCATTACCAATGTTAGCATTCATTGTCGCTTTCAGGTTATCGGTAAGCTTTACACCAACATTGGCCCTCAACCCGTATTTCTTATAATTAAGATTGGGTTGCGTACCACCTTCGTCTACATAACTGCCGCCAATAAAATAATCAACCACATCGGTTGCACCAGAAGCATTCAAGGCATAACGCTTGAATTCTGGGGTTACCCTTACCGCATCCTGAAAATTCGGGTTAGGGTTATCACGAAGATATTGTAATTGATTGTCTGGGATAGGAGTGGTTCCCTGATTGGAGTTGGGTATCAACGGGTCAAGTGCGGCTTTAATTGCCTGATTAATAAGCAGAGCATGCTCATAGGTAGTAGTGTATACTGGTTTCCGTACTTCTGATGAAGTGCCATAAGTACCCGTAAACTGCAGGACAGGCTTGCCTTTAGTTCCTACTTTGGTCGTTACCAATACAACTCCGTTAGATGCCCTGGCACCATATACGGCGGTTGCTGCTGCATCTTTCAGAAAGGATAATTCATCAACCTCGTTCACATCAAGTAAATCAAATAACTCTTTTGTGGCGATTATATTATCAATTACATATAACGGCTCAGTAGTGCCAGCGAAGGGCCCTATACTGGCACCGCGGATACGGATAGAAGATGTGGTACCGGGACGACCGCCCACCGTTGAAACGGCAACACCGGGTGCACGTCCGCCAATAAGATTACTAAGGGATGTTGCGGGAATTCCTTGTAAATCTTTGGTTTTAACAGATGAGACGGCACTGGTCAGCTTTCTTTTTACTTCCGTCCCATATCCTACTACTACAACCTCATCCAATGCCCTTTCAGAAGGAATCATTGCAACTTGTACGGATGATTTTCCATCAATGCCAATCTCCCGATTGTCCATGCCTATGAAAGAAAATACCAGAATTTTAGCATTTTCTCCAACACTAATACTGAAAAAACCTGCAGAATTGGTAACTGCTATACCAGTTCCTCCCTTGGCTTGTACAGTAACGCCGGACAGTGGCTCGCCTTTTTCATTGGTAACCAGACCGGTCACTGTCCTGTCAGCTCCCGTATTTACTTCCTCCTTTGTCGAGATCACGATAATACCTGCTTCCTCTATAAATCTATACTTTAGACCTTCCTTGCCCAATATTTCAGGTAATATGTTAGCAACGGTTTTTTCATGTACCGTTACAGTTAACAACTTGTCTTTAGGCAAAATATCGTTACTGAACACAAAGCGATACCCTGTTTCTCGCTCGAGTAGTGTAAACAACCGTGCAAACTTTGCATTGCTCAGGCAGAATGAAACCTTCTTGTTTTGTGAATGACCTGCGGCACTTACACTCAGTGCGGCCGCAAACAAAAGGACTGTGGTCAGTTTCATAATTTTAAGCAGTTTGGTTAGTGGTGGATTACTGGATTCCCACCCATCGGCGTGATTTTTTTTCATACCTTAGTTTTGGTTTAATTAAAAAATAGAAACAGTTCCGGTTTCCACACCTAATCGCTGTTTCGAGCATTTTTATTTAAAAAGGGCGGTGTTTCAGCGCCGCCTTTTTTCAGTTAATAACAGGTTACTTTAGGTACTCCCTCGCTATCTGACAATTTGTATTTAAAAGGTTTTGATTCGCTAAGGATTTCTAAAACCATTCTTAATTGCTCTTTTTCAAAAGTGCCGGTAAATCGAAAGTGCCTGATGCTCTCGTTATCAAAAACAACCTTAACACCATACCACCTCTCTAACAAAACCGCTATCGTTTCGAATGGCTCGTCGGTAAAAACGAGCTTGTTGTCTTTCCAGGCCACTTCTTCAATATCACCATTTTCAGTTTTAGTAAGCTGCTCAACTATCTGGTTCATTGACTCGGGAACTGAAATGGTCTGGTTATTTGTTTTCTCCACAATGGCTTGAGACTTTGTATTGTTTTCAGGTAGTATTTCCCATGCAACTTTCTCATTAGGTTTCAGGATTACCTTTCTTCTGTTTGGATCATGTAAGGTAACCTCCACCACTCCCCTGATCAGGGATGCTTCTGTTCGTCTATCCCCTTCATACGCTTTAACATTAAAAGCCGTTCCAATAGCCAGAACTTCCATGGCTTTTGTATGAACAATAAACGGTAAGGATTGGTTATGCTTAACGTCAAAAAAGGCCTCGCCTTCGAGATAGATATCCCGACTGGAAATACCGAAATCCTGTGTGATTTTAACATCACTTCCTGCGTTAAGCATTACCTGCGATCCGTCGGGTAACTGAAAACTTTTCTTTTCCCCATAACCTGTAATGAAATGCTTAAATGTTTCCGGTACTGGTCTTTGAATATTAGTTCCGATCAATATATACCCCGCAAAAAAAATGATAACCACAGCTGCGGCAAATTGGGGCCATAACCGATATATTTTTCTCCCCCTCCCACTGCTATTCGCCATTGGAATGGAAACTGCTTCAAGCTTTTCAAGTTCTTTTATCAAAAGGCGCTCCTGCTCCTGCAGATCCTCAACAGACAGCGCATTAATAATTTCCAGAAATTTAGATTTCGCGTTCGCTATGTTCTCTTCCTGTTCAGGGTTGGTCTGAATAAAATGTTCCCATTTAGCAATATCTGCTTCGGAAGATTGCCTGCAATAGTTGACAAAAGATTCGTCTGCTAATAAGTCTTCAAAATATTCAGTCATGAAACTCCTCCGTGGGTACTTTGTATAATAAGAGAGTTTCGAGCAAGATTTTTACCCGATAATCCGGCAAATAATTCAAGCCGGTTAATTTTCAACTAGAAATAGGTAATTTTACGAGCTTAGGTATAGTGCATTGTTTATAAAAATGAATAATGCCCAGCGATAAGCAGCAGGGCAGAAAGATAAGCCAGGATGCCTGTTTGGCTTTTTTCAGACTCAAAGTCCATGCGGATTTTTTTTAAGCCTTCGTGGATTTTGTTATAAACGGTGCGGTGAGACAATCCGGTTTTCTTTACAATTTCTTCATAGCTAAAACCGTTATAAAATTTAAATATCATTAATTCTCGCTGGCGGGGCGGTAAGGCACCAATATGCCGCAATAGTAAAGTAGTCAACTGTAAATCCTGTTCCTTCTGTATCAAACGCTCTTCCGGCGTGTCTTGTTCACAAATGCAATTTTCTATTTCGGATATCACACTTAGTTTGTTGTTACCAGCTTCTTTCCAATCTGTCGACAGCCTCCGCATGAAAGAGGAGACCAGGTACGCCTGAACACTCTTTGCTTCACGCAGCGTTTCCCTTTTTTCCCATAAGTATAAAAACTGCTGTTGTATTACGTCTTTTACAAGTTGAGGATCTTTTATCTCGCGTATACCAATAAACAATAGCCTATGGTAATATCTTTGATAAAGTGTAAGGAACTTCTCCCTATCACCTTTTTTTAAGCCATTCCATAAAACAGCGTCAGCAAGCATGAGAACAATCTTTAATTACCTTAATAACCCGTGATTCCTCGACCATCAATTACAGAAACTACATCAGCCAAACGTTTGATTGGCCAGGGGCTTAGATTCTTTGCCTAAACTTCCAAGCTATTTGAAATCAATTTAATATGACTGCAAATGGCAAAAAAAAACGGCTCAATAGCTATCGAGGATCATCCGGGAATGAAAATTACATTTGTTTCATGGCAATACACTTATTTGCGCAATCGATTGAACGTTTTACTACCCCGAAAACAACTACCTGCTTGACAGGTAATCATCTTTCCCAATCGATATTACATGCTTAATTGATTGGGGTAATTTAATGGCCTTATTTATTCTTCACTGCTTTCACATTGTACGTTTCAACGCAGATCACCGGATGGATCTTAATGAAGTAACTTAGTAGAAGATAGTAATGGTTGAATATTAATTTGACAATCTCAATCTACATTCTTAAAAGTGCATCAAACTACTTTGCTCAATATTCAGAAACTTGTATTTTAATTACTTTTTGTGCAGAAAAGTTAATCTTGTAGCAAAAAGGGGAAATGGCTGCACTAGTGTTACAATTACAAAGAAAGCTAACTAATCGTCAATGCATTTCCTGTATATGTCCATGCAAAGGGCTTAGCTCTTGTTTGATTGTAGGTATCAATATATTCAAGCAACTGTGAAGACAATTGCTCGACTGATTTCCAAACTCCTCCTTTCAGGACATCTTTGGTTAGAATATTGAACCATATCTCAACCTGGTTTAGCCAGGAGGAATAAGTAGGTGTAAAATGAATTTTTATTTTTCTTTTACTGGCAAGCCACTCTTTCACTTTTTGATTTTTATGCACAGATAAATTATCGACAACAATATGTAGAGTTTTATTTCTGTAGGTGCGGTCTAATTTTTTCAAAAAAGCCAGAAAGTTGTCTGCATTATTACTTTTTATGGTCTTTGCTGTTATCTCACCGCTATGAACAGCCAATGCTGCTATCAGTGCAATAGTCCCATTTCTTTTGTAAGTGGCGGTAAGCCGTTTAGGCGCTTTTTCTTTCAATGCTAATATAGGCTGTGTTCTGTCAAGTGCCTGGATTTGAGTCTTTTCATCTACGCATAATACAATGGCATTTTCCGGCGGATTCATATACAATCCAACGATGTTTATCATTTTGGATTCAAATTCCGGGTCTGGGCTTTTACCACACCAGTAATCAATTTTATGAGGTTTTAAATCGGCCTGTTTTAGTATCTGATGTACTTTACTTTGGCTAATACCAACTTGTTCGGCGATTCGTTCTTGTGACCAATTTGTATATCCGCCCCCAGGTTTCTCACAAGCTTTTTGAATAACCATTGCTTTCTGTTTAGCTGTAATAACCGACGGCTTCCCGCTGCGTGCAGCATCATTCAATCCATCCAACCCATGTTGACGGAAGCGTTGACGCCATTTATTTACAACAGGCCTGCTCATGCCGGTGCTATCAATGATTTCTTCCAGGCTTTTGCCTTGCAGACTAAGCAGTATAACAAAGGCCCGCTGGCTATAGCGTTTCTCTATTTTCAAAGAACGATTCATTACCAGTAATTCCTGATATTGCTCAGCTGTCGCCGTTATCGGTTGGGCTATTCTTGACATAACCCAAAGATAAATAAAATATTAGTTAGTTAATTTAGTAATTACAACACTAGTTAGAAAAAAAATGCGGCTTATACCTGATTTTCAACCGTGAAAACACCCGAAAAGATTGATATTGGGCTATAATGACAGATTTCATAAATGCAGTATCTTAAAGAATGAATAACCGGGAACTGAAGATCAAACTGATTTCCAATGAATTTGCGAAGTGGCAGGTCCAGATTGAGAACCTGAACTCGCTGAACCTGTACGATGCGAATATATTTTCAGAACATACGCTGTGCGAACTGCTAAACCTTGTCTTTGATTATAAACTCGTAAACGCAAATCTTTTGCAGTCCAACTTTCCAGCAGTCGATCTGGTCGATGGAAAGAACAAGGTTGCTATACAGGTAACTTCAACGAAGACGAAAGACAAAATGCAAAGCACTCTCAACAAGTTCGTTGAAAAAAAACTGTACCTCAAATACGATGAACTGCTGATCGTCATACTGGGTACAAAACAAAAATCTTATTCCCCACTTGGCGTATCCAGTGATTTTTCATTTGACACCAATGAACATATTCTCGATTTTAAGTCGCTGTTGAGGATCATTGCTAAACTACCATTAAACAGGATTGAAAAAATCGCTGCGCTTCTCGATCGCGAAAATGTTAAACCATCCGTTAAGAAAAGAACAAACAACATTGCAGCAATTAAAAGAAAATTATCGCTGAAAAAAAAGATACAAAAGGATTTCATATTGGAAGTGGACAAAAAGGATTGGAACAGGCTCCGGTATGAACCTTTTTGGAAATTTGTCTACCACAACGTGATCATACGTTCCGTTGACGATAAGAGCTGGCCGAACGTTGATGAAGCAAAAGATACCCCGATGAGCAGTTGGATTAAAGGAGAGTTTTACAACCTGTATGAAAATGGAATCGAATTAATCACCCATGGAGGTTACGTGTTGGTAGATGAAGAGGGTAACTGGGATTTGATGGACTGGCCGAAAGACAAAAGAGAAAACAATCCTGCCTATTCAAAACTAAGTTGTCATGCGTTTCTGCGGATTCCTTATGAGTATATTGTAGACTACGATATGGACCCGGATGATTATTACAGTTTGCCGACAATCTATGTTGAGTACGCAAAGGATGGTACCCCTTACGAAGAAATCAGGTACGGTCGTGGCGGCCATTATGACGAAAAGAGTCCGGAAAACTCACGTTATCCGTATTACCTGGATAATGCTCTGAGAAAAAAGCTGCGCTGAAACCAGGCTCGGCGACAAGTTGCTTGCCTAAAATTGCTGGTTATAATAGGTGTTGGTCATTCTCTTATCAGAAATAACCCGGTCATATCTTTCTACGAATGAATCGAATTTTTCTTTATAGGTATCATAGCTTTTGGCCCACATAGATATTCCTTCAGCAATTGTTTTTAGCATTTCCATAAATTCAAAATACTTGCCTTCTTCTGTTTCTTTCGCATATTGCGTGCCGGGTGCAGCAATATAAAACATCAGGCGTTTTACTTCGCTGTTTTTTACTTTGCGGGAATCCAGATTGGTCATGTGCAGAATTGAATTTCTGAACTCCCAAAGCTCAGTCGATGTAATATCCAGTTTGGCAAGATCAACATAAGTATCCAGCCATGTATGAAAATTCCTTGGTACGTCGCCGCATTCAAGAAAGGCGATCGTATCGACAGCGATCATTAATAGTTTCATTGCCGAAACATAATGCCTGGCATTAAATAAAATTCGGACAGCCGCAATGAAATCGTCATTCATCATCTGATCAAAATGAAAGCCATCTTTGTCGATGTAAGTCGTCACCCAATCGGTTTGTTTATCCACGTGTACAAATTTTGGTTGGGGTGTCTGTGCCGGTTTTATCTGGTCATTTCCTTCTATCAACACTTCCCCGTTTTTTACAGGCGTAATTACCACTAATGCGTTATTCGGAATATCAAGCGTTCGATAAATATTATCGAAGATCAAAGTATCGTGCCCCATGCTGGAAAGATTTCGATAGGAAGGAAAATCAATTCCCTTTCGTACCACCCCATCAATTTTGATTTGGAAATTGTCCGGCAACTCCATTTTTACAGCAGCCTTGAAATCTTCGTTTACAGCCAGTTTCAAAAAAGCGATTTTCATTTCGTCGGTACCGCCGAGCAGGTGTTCCACGTACCCCACCGATCCGATAATTTCCATATTGGCATAGTAAAAAAGATTGAAAATCCTCTCGGGTGTTCGTTCATTCATGTCTTTTAACTATTGATAATCAGTCAAAAATTATGAAAACTTGTAATAGCTAAAGTGAAAGAGTATATTTATTTCATATTAAAGGCGAAAAAAACAGAAAAATGCAGATTCAGTATATTGATATTAAGAGGTTTAGAGGAATTTCCAGTGCAAGGATCTATTTAGAGGGTCATACCGTCCTTATCGGGGACAATAACGCCGGAAAGTCGACCATTTTTGAGGCGATAGATCTCGTACTCGGTCCTGATAGAATGGGTAGGCTCCCAGTGGTCGATGAACATGATTTTTACAATGGCGAATACTATAAAGAAGGTCAACCAGGTCCTGAGATCGAAATTGAAGTACTAGTAACCGACCTTAGCGGCGACCAGCGTGATCGTTTTATGTATCACATTGAATTCTGGAATACGGAAGATAGGACTATACTACCAGCTGGAAGTATTGATAAAGTCGACGATAAAAACATTGTCGAAGCGCTGCGCGTAAAATTCGTCGGCAAATACAATTCGGAGGAAGATGATTTTGAAGGTGATACATGCTTCTGCTTTCCACAGAAAGAAGATGGCTCAATGGCAAAATTCGGCAAAGGGGATAAACGCGAATGTGGCTTCTTATATTTACGCGCATTGCGTACAGGAACCAGGGCGCTCAGTATGGAAAGAGGGTCCCTGCTCGACATCATTCTC
Source organism: Sediminibacterium sp. (assembly GCA_965206685.1). Lineage (GTDB taxonomy): Bacteria > Bacteroidota > Bacteroidia > Chitinophagales > Chitinophagaceae > Sediminibacterium. The sequence continues at coordinate 970 of OZ242223.1, read as the reverse complement.
CGCATACGTGATATACGCCCTAAGATGTGGGAAGATATATTAAGTAAAGTGCGTGATACAGAAGTTGCATCCGATCCCTCACTCGGAATCAAGGATATCTTAACTGGAGTACAGGAAGCATTACGCGAGTTCGTGCCATCCGATTGGGGAACGGAACCACACCTGAAAATTTCGGATCTCACGCGGGAACATTTAAGAAAGACCCTGACCGTATTTATGTCAACTGGCGAAGACAGTTACCACGCACCTTTTCAACATCAGGGAACCGGAACCATCAACACGATGGTATTAGCATTACTTTCCATGATTGCCGATGCAAAAAAGAATGTCATTTTTGCAATGGAAGAACCTGAAATTGCCATACCTCCATATACACAAAAAAGGATTATCGACTCCATCCGGAAAAAATCAACGCAGGCAGTTTTTACTTCACATTCTCCCTTTGTGCTCGAAGAATTTCCACCTTCGCAGATCATATTGGTGCAACGGGACAACAAGGGGGCCATGCGCTCGCAACCTGTTATTCTTCCTTCAGGCATCAAAGCTAAAAATTACAATGTTGAGTTCAGGCTTCGCTTTTCTGAGGCACTTCTTGCAAAGAGAATACTATTGACAGAAGGTGCAACAGAAGCAAAAGTTTATGCTGCGGCTGCCCGCAGGTTAAGTGAGATGTCAAGTGGTAAATATGCTTCACTGGAAGCGATGGGTGTAGCAGTCTTTGATGTACAATCTGAATCCGCGATTGCAGCCTATGGGAGGTATTTCACCAACCTGGGTAAAACGGTATTTGCTACCTTTGACAAACAGGAAGATGATGCTTTGGCTAAAATAAAAGCATCCGTTCAATATCCATTTGAATCTCCCCATAAAGGCTGTGAGAAACTGATAATTGACGAAACTGATGAAGACGTATTAAAAGAATTCTATTCCGACCTTTTAATGAATGATGAGTGGCCTACCCACCTTGATA